>NZ_KV917376.1:0-216107 GCF_002019695.1 Evansella clarkii
CCGTTTGTTTCTGTAATGCTTTAAACAATTCCTTATAGAAATTAAAGGACTACATACTAAGAAGTCCAGGTGTATTAAATGTATTGTATCAGAAAATATTTACAATTTTTTATACAGTTAGTTATAATGTTAAATACCGATGTACCTTTGACTTAAACGTGGGATCTCTTAATAAGTGAAGCCTTGCCGTTTGTTTGAGGACATTGGTTCTTTTATTGGTACAAATATTGTAAAATAGAGATGTGCAGTGACCTTTATGGTGATTCCGACCTTAACTGGAATGGGGCTAGAACAACTAGACCTCTAATATTGGTGTGAGGCACTCCACAATTTATTGGCACTGCACTTATATAAAAAAGGAATCTACTCCTGTCATTTTAGGCAGGATTTTTTTATTTTCTAGGAGGATTTTTGAATATTTTGTCTTATATAAAAAATCAAAAAAAAGACTATATAGAGTCAGAACAAAAAAACAATATCAATTAAGCAGTTGAAACTCTACCGTTGATTGGGGCTATTACTAGACTCCTGTGTTAAATTTGAGATTTAATATCTGGCGATATAATCCTGACATACTACATTGGGCATAAGCTCTCACAGAAACTTGGATAGTCAGATATGTCATACTGCTGTACTAGGAGGAGAAATGACAAAAGATACCATTACTCCATTTAGTTATGGAAATGACGCACAAAACAGGCAAGAAGAACAACGTAAGTTTTATCAGTTTTATGTTGGTATTGATATTGGAGCGAGTTTTCATGTGGCTTCGTGTATCCAGTTTGATGCTTTTTTAGATCCAAAGGGGATTGCTTGGAAACGGACGAAAACCATGAAATTTAACTCTGATAGTGCTGGAATAGCCGATTTTCTAATGGCATTAGAAAAGATTGAAAA
This sequence comes from Evansella clarkii, assembly GCF_002019695.1. GTDB lineage: Bacteria > Bacillota > Bacilli > Bacillales > Salisediminibacteriaceae > Evansella > Evansella clarkii. The sequence goes on from NZ_KV917376.1 coordinate 898, forward strand.
ACAATTTAACCTTACTAAAAAAGACTTTTTAGTTTTACTTGAGCCAACAGGTGGACATTATTCTTATCTCATTCAACAAGTGCTTTTAAACAAAGGATATGATTTGTATCAAGTAGAAAATAGAGCTGTTGGAGAGTTTCGTAAGAATAATTTAGGTATCACTGAAAAGACAGATTCCATGGATGCGAAAGTAATTTCCTACATGGGGTGGCATAAGCAGTTACATCCACATATGCAGGGTGTATCCCTTATTCGCCCACAATCTGTTCTTCAATCCTTGTTTCGGACGGTAATGCGTGACCGCTGGTATTTAAATGTCCAATTAACACGTAGGAAAAATCAAGTCCAACAACTATTAAAGGTGACTCACCCAGACTTAAATAAGGCGTTTAAAAGCTTATCCAGTCCGTCTGTAATGAAGTTAGTTTTGGAATACCCTACTGCCCTTCACTTGAAGGAAGCTTCGGCTGAAGAGATTTACAATACATTATTAACGGCTGGTGCTAAAAGTGTAGCTAAAAAAGCAGCCAATGTATTGGCTAAGGTTACGCCTTATACGGTCGCCGTGCCAGTTGAACACCTTGTAGGAAGACAAAAATGGCTGATAGAAGAAGCCTTACGACTTGAGGAAAGCATTAAACTTATAGACGAAGAGATTCATACTCTCCTTTGGGGGAACGTTGAAAAGGGGATTGACCCCCACCCATATACCGAAATCCTTATGTCGCTTCCTTTCATAAGTGAAAATATTGCTTGTACACTAATTGGTGTTATTGGAGATATTGAACGATTTAACACATATAAAGAGTTCAAGAAATACCTGGGCGTTTCTTCAGAAAATAAGCAGTCTGGCACTTCAGTAACTGGAACTAGGCAAACGTACAGTGGTGTACGGGACGCACGTAGAGTTCTTTATCAAATCTCTTTAATTATATTGGCAAATGGTCAAAAAAAACCAACCGTTTTTAAAGCATATTATGACCGCAAAGTAGAGGAAGGAATGAATAAGAAGAAAGCTATCGGACACCTTTGTGGTAAAATAGCTGCCCTTATTTATACTCTTCTAAAAAATGGAGTGAAGTATGATCCTATAATACATGCGAAAGCATGTGGTATTAAGGCTGAGCAGTTATATGGCGATAATTTAGATAAAGAGCCACAGTTATTGAAATAGGTGAAAAGAGTTATATCTAACATTATTGTTTATGGATATTTATGTATATTTATGTATTTATTATACAGTTCTCTAAGTCTTTTAAATTGTAGAAACCCCTAAATTTTTGCATGGAATTAGGGGTTTTTCATTATTAATTTTTTATTTTTAATTTCCTAAAGGACTACACTACATTTAAGTGCCTTCTTTCACATGTTACTCCTATGCCTTATTATTAAGTACCACTTGGGCAATTTGTTTTTCTCCATTCTTCTCAAATATCTTATATGTATGCATACCTATTTTCTCTGCAACCTTCTGTGATGGGATATTTTTAAGTGTGGTGTATGAAAATATCTTGGAATAATTCAACACTTCAAATGCATAATTCTTACAAGCGTTCGCCGCTTCTGATGCATACCCTTTATTCCAATAGTTTTTTATAATATGAAAACCAATCTCTGGTACTAATTCATTTTCTATTTCTTGCATTGTAATGCCACAATCTCCAATTAATTTTTCTCCATCTTTTAGAATAACTGCCCATAACCCATGGTTATATTTTTTATAATTATCTATATTCCATTGAATCCAATTTTCTACCTTCTTCTGATTAAAGGGTTCAGGGTAATATTGCATTGATTCAGGGTCAGAAAGAACCTTACATAACTCTCGTGTATCTCCTATTACCAATTCCCTTAAATATAGTCTCTCAGTCTCGATTATTTTCATAGTTTTCACCCTTGTATTGTAATAAATGCTTTTTACTGAATATTCTATTCCAATTTTTTGTATCTCCTGCTTCGTTGGATTTAATAAAAAAATAGGATTGTTACTTATTATTTAAACTCCAAATCCTTTAATTATAGGAATGCTCCCTTTTGGAACAAGAGCAGCGAGAGCTTACTGAGCTCTTGCTACCCGATAGTTGAATAAGAGAAACGACACATTCTTATGCTATCGCTCCTCCATTTGTTTTCAACAACGTTAACTAAACTGCCATCCATACTCCTTAACATTATATATTTTCTATATTTGTCATTTATAAATTACAGACATTGTGTTTCACCGTTTACCGCAATACTTTAAGTAATTTCCTCACAAATTGATTATTTTAATTAAATATACTTTAACATAAAATGCCAACTAATAAGTTAAAAAATTCTGCAACTAGAATGGTTTGGGGAATTATTCAACAAAACAAAAAGACTGGATCACTTACTCTTTTCCAGCCCAAAATAAACTCATTCGAAATCTCGCCCCTTAAACCCCCATTCCACCGTCGCTTATAAAGTAAAGTTTTGCTGCCGAATCCCCGTTTTGGAGTTTTTCTGATTCAAAAATGCCCGTTTCCCCCCGCTTTTTTCAAGTTTTTTTGGGCAGTTAAAATAAAGTTTACCGATAATGGAAGGAAGAGAAAATCGAGAAAAGATAGATGGGGCAAGGGCTGGGCATGAAAAAGACCTGGAAATCGGAAATGTTTATTTTACCGAAAACCAGGTCTAAATCGGAAATGTTTATTTTGGTTAAGTAGTTTACTTTTTAATTAGACATTTACAAAGCAAGCTCCGAGACTACTTCCACTTGTGCAGTTTGTGGGAACATGTCCACTGGCTGGAGGGATTTTAGTTTGTATCCGCCCTTTGCCAGGTCGTTGACGTTTTTTGCTAAGGTAGACGGGTTGCAGGAAACATATACAATACGCTTTGGCTTCACACGGAGCAATGTTTCGATGAACGACCTGTCCAGTCCTGTCCTCGGCGGGTCTACTACAACCACATCCGGGTGCCAGCCTTCCTTCTCCCATTTTGGCAGCCATGTTTCTGCTTTGCCTGTCACATAGTGAGCATGGTGTACACCGTGCGCCTCGGCATTCTTCCTGGCATCCTGGATCGCTTCATCGATGACATCCATGCCTCTCAGTTCAGTCGCTCCATCTGCGAGCCAGAGTCCAATCGTCCCAACACCACAGTATGCATCAACGACTTTCTCTTTTCCTGAAAGTTTTGCTGCTTCTTTTGCCGCGTTATAGAGCTTCTTCGTCTGAACAGGATTGAGCTGAAAAAATGCCCTGGGAGACAGGTTAAAACTGAATTCGCTCATTTTTTCTTCAATTTTATCCTTCCCGAATAGGGTCACTGTTTCATCGCCAAAAACAAGGGATGTTTTTTTCGGATTAATGTTTTGCATAATAGAAGTCACATCCGGAAAGCGCCGTTTTATCTCGTCGATGAGTAATTTACCTTTCGGGATGTCTTTTTCTTTCGTTACGAGCACCACCTGGTATTCCCCAGTTTCAAAACCAACTCTCGTTACGATCGTTCTGATGACACCGCTTCTTTTTCTTTCATTATAAACGGGTATCTTCAGATCCTCGATGATCTGTTTTACTGTATTTGTCACTTTATTTGTCTGGGGGTGCTGAACGGCACAGTCCTCCAGGTCAATGAGCCGGTGGCTGTTTGTGCTGTACAGACCGGCGATAACTTTACCTTTTTCCGTTCCAACCTGGAGCTGGCTCTTGTTCCGGTAATTCCACGGGTCGTCCATGCCGATTGTATCCTTGAAATTGATTTTATCAAGATTAATCTTCGTATATCTTTCAAATGCCTGGCGGACGATATCCTTCTTTGATCTGAGCTGTCCTCCGTACGCCATATGCTGCAGCTGGCACCCGCCGCACTCTGCATATACAGGACAGGGGGGAGCTACTCTGTCTTTTGATTCTTTCCTGATTTTAACTATCTTTCCTGTTGCAAACTTGCCTTCCGCTTTCGTCACTTCACAAACGATTTCTTCGCCGGGAAGCGCACCGGGAACGAAGACAACCTGCCGTTTAAAAAAGCCTACTCCTTCTCCGTCAATGCCCATTCGTTTGATTGTGAGCGGGAAGCGCTGACCTTTTTTGATTTTCAGCTGGCTATTGTCTTTCCCGGTGTCTTTTCGCTGCTGCTTCACTCATTTCACCTCATTGATTAATCAGACTCTAAACTTTCCCATAAATATAATGAAGCATACGTCCTGTATGGCTTCCATGCTTCGGATTTATCTATCATTACCTCTTTAGATGGCTTTTTATCAAGTTTATAATACTTCTTCATCCCGTTCTGTATACCTATATCAGCAACCGGGAATAAATCCAGCCTCCCCAACCCGAACATCAGGAAATTTTCCGCAGTCCAGCGCCCGATTCCTCTAATGGCTATAAGGCGGCTTATTACTTCCTCATCATCCAGACTCTTTAAGCTTTCAAGGTCAAGAAGACCGTCAGTAATGAGCCGGGAAGTATCTATCACATATTCCGCTTTTCTGCGGCTGAATTGCAAGGCTATCAAGTCTTCCGGCTCAAGCCTGCTTACTTTATCTGGAGACGGATAAAACCAGACACCTTCGATTTCTGTACCAAAATTTTGTTTGAATCTGTTAGAAAGAACGAATGCAAAAGACATGTTCAGCTGCTGATGTATGATTGTTTTCATTAAACAGCCATATAATTGAAAATCACACACGAACGGCGTGCCCCGGAACTGGCTGAACAGCTGGTCTAATTCTGTATCCTGAAAGTACTGGTAAATTGTTTCAAGGGGAATATCCCAGTGGAATATTTCATTTAACCTTTTGAAAAGTTTGTCCTGGTCAACCTTGCTATCTGTCACTATTTCAAAAACAGGTTCCTCAAAGCTCCCAGTCTGTGTGACATCCACTACCGCTTGTTTTTCATCTATAAGAAGGGGGATCCTCAATGTTTGCTCTTCCACATTCGTCAGGGCAAGAGGATCAACTGTTAACCGCTTTAAAGCTTGTTTAAAGTTGTACGGACCTTGTACTTTTATTTGTTCGCGCATGGCTGCACCCACCTTTCCATTATACATATTACCATACATAGGCCTCTTCCTTAACTTGGCAGCCCAAAACTCCTTGTGTGTTTGTTAAAATAGAGTGCGACAACGTTATTTAGGGAGAGATGTGTAGTGTCAATCGCGACGGATATTGCCTCGCTGCAGATTATGGCAGAGGTGTATAAGAAAAAAAACTTACAGGACATTCTCGAGAAGACTGTAAACAGTCTTGTGGAACAAGTGCCTTATATTGACTGGTCCGGAATTTATTTTTACGAGAACGGAAAGGAAGTAAGCCTCCTCGCTGCTTCAGACAGTGAAGATGATCTGGCATGGGAATCAAACGGGGAACTGAAATTTCCAATTAAAAATTCTAAAAATGAAAATATCGGGATAATGATCGTACGGACACGGGAAGTGATTGCGTTTGATGTAACTGATGTGAGCACTTTGGAAACAATCGCATCAGCTATCGGTGAGCTTAGTCTCGCTAACTAAACATTTATGTTTCACTGCTGCAGTGCATTGATAAACCCCTGAGCCATTGTTCATGGCGCAGGGGTATTTTTAATCAATAAATCCTTTTTTAATCATCAAATCATCCAGGCTTTTAAATGTATATCCCTGGCTCTCCAGATCATCAATAATTTTAGGCAGAGCTTCCGCATTATCGCTGGAGACAGAATGAAGAAGCATTACCGCTCCAGGATGAATCCGGTTCATTACTGAATCATATGCATGCTTCCAGCCCTTCTGCTGATTTGTTTCCCAGTCTTTATAAGCGAACGACCAAAAAACATTTGTATAACCGAGCTCTTCCGATTTAACGAGTGTTCTTTCACTGAAAATTCCTCTTGGCGGCCGAAGATACCTCATGTCATCGTCACCTGTTACATTTTCATACTCTGTTCTTAAGCTTTCCAGCTCACGTACGAGCCGCTCATCGGACACTTCCGGTAAGCTCGGGTGGTGGTAAGAATGGTTCCCGACAATATGCCCTTCTTCCACCATTCTTTTAACTAAGTCCTCTTCTGTCTTTAAATAATGCCCTGTGATAAAAAAGGCTGCAGGCACTTGTTTATCTTTAAGCACATCCAGTACTTTCTCTGTATATCCATTTTCATAGCCGTTGTCAAACGTAAGATAAATTTCCTTTTTTGTCGTATCGCCGATATAAAATCCGCCATACGTTTTCAGTAACTCTTCAAAATGGGCTTCTGTCGTTGCCGGCTGATTATTTTTTGACGGATTAAAACTCCAGTTATAAGCTTCATTACTGTAGGCCATTACCTGGGAAATAAGCGACAAACTGAATAAACATAAAAGCACTGAATATACGATTGCTTTTTTCATTTAACACCCTCACCTTATTTCTCTTTAATATGTGATAGTGTTATTTTTCAGTTATTCTGGTGTTTTCATACATACCTTATATGTTACCAGCATATTTTTTTACTGCCTCACTCAGTTCGTCTTCAAGTTCTGTAAGGGTAAGTTCATATAAATGCTGATCTCCCTTTTTAAATATTCCTTGCTGGATAAGCTGGCTGATCAGATAATTCTTCCTTGCTCTTATGGCGATTTGAATGTATTTAGACATTTCGCCTTCCCTCCCTTTACTCAACAATGGTATTTTACAGGTCGAAGCTTAGGTCATATTTAAAATAACAAATGCTTCGCAGTTGAACAGTAACTTTGTCAGAAAGGCTGACGGAGAAATTTTACCGGCCTCCTGCAGAGACAAAAAAGAAGCAGTGCCCGTATAGGAGCTCCTGCTTCTTCTGCATATACTCAGACTTAAGAAAATACTTTTTCGCTGTATTGCTGCAGACGTTCGAACGACGTTTTATCCACGTCTTTATGAAGGCTGTTGCCGTGGGAATCCATCGTTACAATTGCTCTGAATCCTTCTACTTTCAGATGCCACATTGCTTCCGGAATACCGAATTCCATAAGATCAACGCCGTCAACTTTTTTAATGCACTCCGCGTAATACTGAGCAGCACCGCCGATTGCATTAAGATAAACTCCTCCATGTTCCTTAAGTGCTTTCAACGTTTTTGGACCCATACCGCCTTTACCCATGACAGCACGAATACCGAATTTTTTCATAATATCGCCCTGATAAGGCTCTTCCCGAATACTCGTTGTCGGACCGGCAGCTTTCACATGCCATTCCCCTTCTTTGTCCTTAAGCATTACCGGACCGCAGTGGTAGATAATCTGTCCATTAAGGTCGATTGGTGCGTCATTGTCCATAAGATGGTGATGAATAGCATCTCTTCCAGTATGAAGGTCGCCGTTAATTACTACCACATCCCCAACCTTAAGCTCACGAATCTGTTCTTCTGTAACAGGAGCCTGGAGGACAACTTCTCTTACCGGCTCTTCAGATGCGGCTGCTGTTTCTGTATCTTCTTTAAAACTGATTTTTTCTCCTTCTTTGTAAAGCCAGTTTTGGATTGTACCGGATTCAGCATCCAGTGTCACTCCGAGACGGCGGAATGCCCAGCAGTTGTATGCAACAGAGACGAAGAAGCTTGCTGGCAGACGGTTAGCTGCGCCGATTTTACAGCCGAGAAGTGTTGCTTCCCCGCCAAAGCCCATCGTGCCGATTCCTAGCGTGTTACCTTTTTCCATAATATAATTTTCCAGCTCAAAGAGTTTTGGATTGTCGTTTATATCGCTTACATCTCTTAGCAGCTGCTTCTTTGCAAGCTCATAGCTGGAGATTCGGTCTCCTCCAATTCCAACTCCGATAAAGCCTGCGCTGCATCCCTGGCCCTGAGCCTGGTAGACAGAGTGAAGGATACATTTGCGGATGCCGTCAAGGTCCCTGCCTGCACGGCCAAGGCCTTCGATTTCCATCGGCAGACTGTACTGAATATTTTTGTTTTCACAGCCGCCGCCTTTAATAATTAGTCTTGCGTCTATGTAATCATTTTCCCACTGTTCAAAATGAATGATCGGTGTCCCGGGACCGATATTATCGCCGCTGTTTTCTCCAGTAAGTGAATCCACAGAGTTCGGGCGAAGTTTTCCGTCCTTAGTCGCCTGGCGGATCGCCTCATAAATCTCCTTTTTCATCTCAATCTGGTTAGCACCAACCGGCACCTTGATTTCGAAAGTAAGCATTCCAGTGTCCTGGCAGATCGGCAGTACATTGTCATCTGCCATATCGATATTCTGTGTGATAGTCGCTAGAGAAAGCGCCGCTCTTGTGCCGGCATTTTCCCGCTCTTTAGCCGCACGGATCGCCCGTCTTACATCGTACGGAAGGTTAGTTGATGTTTCTGTTACGAGTTCATACATACTCTGGCGAAAGTTTTCCAAGTGAAACACTCCTTATATTTCTTCTGTCAACGATTACTATTATACTATGAAACCACTTTCAGTTGGCAGATAATTTCGAAACAGGAGGAAACATGGCAAAAGCACATTAAATCATTTTGCCGCTATCTTCAGTAAAGCACCGTTGAAGTCAGTGACTCTTCTTTTTCCTCGAGGTGCGCTGTCTTGTTTATATAATGAAATTTTGCCTTTCCTGTATCGTCTATTTCAACTTTAGTAATGCTTGTATTGCCAATGATAAAAGGCCGGTCCATTTTTGGCCACTCGTCTCCCGCCATTAAAAAGGTAAGAAGAATGCTTATAAAACCACCATGGGAAACGAGGACTGTCGTTTCATTCTGGTGTTTTTCCTTCAGCAGCCTGATAACTTCCCTGCATCTCTGTGTGATATTTTCTGCAGTTTCTGTGCCCTCCACACCGGAGGTAAGGAGTGACTCATGCTTCAGGTTAGGGTATTTTTCCAAAATATCGATTCTCGTCCGGCCTTCAAATGGCCCCAGACCAACTTCTCTGATTTCCGGCCAGGTTTTTACCTCGAGGCTCCGCTGATCAGCTATCGCCTCAGCTGTCTCTTTAGCACGAACAAGGTCTGAACTGTAAATATTGTCTGCTTTCAAAGAAGCTGAATATTCTCCTAAAATAGCTGCCTGCTTTTTCCCAAGACCGGAAAGAGGATAATCTGCATGCCCTTGAATAATTCCGTGAAGATTTGCTTCCGACTGGCCATGCCTTATAAGATAAAGTTCCATTTCGCCACCCTCTTCTATTTATTCAAGAATAATTGATTTTTTGAGGCTCTGTCAGCAACATAGCTAATAGACCCCTTATGAAAAAAGGACCACCTCTACCGGAGCCCTTTTGCTGGATATATAACTATTTTAACAGCTTACTTCCCATTGATGAAGCAGGGTTTAAGTGGGGGGGATGTTTATTACCAGGGTGGGTAAAAACTGAAAACAGATACAGCTGATTTTGGAGAGCGAATCCAAGCTGGAAAAAAAGGATGAAAACAAAAATTTACAGCAATGCGAAGATAATAACCCGTAAATCGATCTCCCCTTTTAATTTAAGATTATCAAGCTTCTCCTCTAACTCTCTCACTCTTTTTTCAAGCTTTGAAGATCTCGTTTCTGCAAATTATGCTGTTGTTAAGGCACCTGCTGCAACACAGAAAGCAAACAATCCCACTGGACCCACCTCATTTACCTTCAGAGTACGAAAAATTTCAATGCAGCGACATAAAGACTTACCATTACTGTTACAAGGCTGATTAAAAATATAAAGACAATTTTCCCTTGCCCTCTGTTCAGACTGCACAGATTAATTGCCTGGAGACCCATAATCCCTCCACCAACTATCCCTATAATCCCTAAATACGGGTTGACTGCAGACAAGGCAATCCCGCTTATAAACATCAGAAGGCCAAACCAAAAAAATACGTCAAGGCTGGCCACAGCTTCTTTCAGAACCATTTCTCTTGTTCACCTCGTTCCCTATCCATAAAAACCAAGACTGCTGAATAAAAACACACCAGCAAGCACAACGGCCGCCCCTGCTAAAAACACATACATTACTGTTTTCAGGTCTCTCTCCTCAATCCATACAAACACTATCACTATTAAAACAATAATTAACCCGAGAACTATTGCAGCATATGGATTCGACGGTGAAATCCAGTCATACCAGTTTACAGCATCCACTTTTCTGTCCTCCTGCAGTAAAGATTTGTGTTACAGCTTTTGTGTTATCTTCATCTTGTTAATAATCTGCTGGCTACCACATAAAGCCTATTCGCTCTTTTCATAATCATAACTTTATTATAAATTAAACGGTTCTGTACTGACTGAATCTTTATAATTAGTTAATAACTTTGGAAGCTGGATTCGGTAACCTGCTTAAATAGGGGGGTTTTAGTGAAATAACGTATTGAGGTCCTCTTTGACGGGAGGAACGGTTCCTCATTCCGTTATATTGCATATAAACACATCAGCTAAGAAGAAAGACAAGACAATAAACAAACAGAACGCCTGGATAATCCATTCCTGGCGTTCTTGTTTATATTAACTGTGTTTATTTCGATTGTTAATCAATCGTTTACTCATATTCCCGGCGATACTGCCTGCATTTTTCCTCAAGTTCATCAAGCATTGATATAATACGATCAATCTCTTCTACACCAGTTTTTTCCGGGTCGAGGGAATCAAGTGTAGAAACCAGATGGTCAATCCTCTCATTCAGGAGCGCCATTTTATCTTCTTTCCCTGCATGTCCTGCTTCTCTCATTGCCTTCCCCTTTCAAATATCCAATGAAATTTTCCATTATTTACGGTTTTTAATGCTATCCCATTTTAACAAATCTCTTCTCTGTGTCAAATAAAGGCAAACAGAGCCTGCTTTTCCGAACACAAGCCCTGCTCACAGCTTTTAGCTGTTTTCAAACCACTGAGAAGATTTTGTTCGTGGTACCTCTAAAATACCATACTGTGCGGGTTCATTCATTTGCAGTATTAAACTTCAGGTTTATATGATCCTGCAGTGGTATCCATGCTCCGATTCCCTGCTGTGTTACATTTTTTACTTCAAGCCATTTTTCTCCGCCTTTAACGCGAAGGTAAACTTCACCGTATGTTACTTTCCCTTTTTCATTAACAGCTGGCGCATATGCCGATAAGTACCCTACAGAGCCGGGAGCTACATTATAAACACGGTCTGTCTTTGTTCCATAACCAATGACAGTAGAAAAACTCAGCGGCATATTCAGCTTTTCCCTTGCCTTAATCATCATCATTTTCTGAACCATATCTCCGCTTTGCACTTCCGCTGTCAGGCCGCCTTTAATTCTCTTCTGCTGCTCCTGGTTGTAGTTAATCCGCTTCGCTTCCTGTCCGCCCCGGTTATCCACTCTATTCGTGTTTACCTTTTCAAAATCCCAGTTAATTTTTGTTTCGTCTGACTCGTATGCCAGAGGCCACTGTCCCAGATAGATGGATACATTCATGCCTATGGCCATTTTGGAGCTCCGGATGTCTGATTCATTAAACATTTTAATCAGCTCCGGATTCTCAATTTTAATCTCTGTGGACTCGAGCAGTTCACTCGCTAATTCACCAGGATGTAACTTAGGAAGGTCCTGGGCAGGGTTTGGATAGGTGTTATCTTTAGAAATATCCATGGCAGAGTCAGGGACAGAATTCTCCTCAGTCTGCTTTCCATCTTCAGCTGCTTCCACGCTGTACGAAACCAGTCCGCAAAAAAACAATAATGGAAGAAGAAGATATACAAGGGCCTTTTTCATTTTATCACAGCCTCCTAAATGCGCTATTTGAGTGTTAAGTTTCGCTTTTAATTGTAGTTTTACTTGAAAAACCAAAAATTATCCTGTGGAGAGGAAAAATTACCTTTGGAAGCTTCTCATTCAAATTTTGCTGGTCACAAATATTATTTTTGAATTAGACAAGCCCCCTCTGCAACGCTATAACAAGTGTTCGTTCAAAGAAAGGAATACTTATTTTGTCTCGTATTCTGTTCCCTTTAAATACATAACACACTTCTTTCTTAATATTTTTCTTCATTATTAATAGGCCGCCCATCCTGAAGCAGACAGACTGAACCATCTCCACAACACTGATCCCCCGTATAATAAACTATACTTTCTATACAAAAATGTATAATATCTTCAATTATATATTTTTTAGTAAATTCAGAAAAATTACTTTTTAAGTCTATTATCTTTTGATATAATGAACTCGTTAACACGTTTTTGAAACGTGAACATAAATTCGCATCATATAAAAGGGGGATTTTGGATGTTCTGGAGAATGATTGGAAGTAAGAAGTTTATGTTAGCAGCATTTGTAAGCGCATTCTTCATTATGCTGGCTGCATGTGCAGAGGATACTGGCGGAAATGAAAATGGCGCTGAGGCATCGGAAAATAACAACACGGCAGAAGAAGCTGGCAATGACAACGATAATAACAATGAGGCAGCTGCTAATAACAATGATGGTGTTGTTACCTCTGATGATGGAGGCGATCACAACCTGACTGTTTCACACTTCCTGCCGGCTAATCACCCGATTCATCAGAATGTACTTACAACACTTGCAGAGGATATGGAAGAGCGGACAAATGGAAGGATTACTTCAGACATATATGACAATAACCAGTTAGGTGCACCTGGTGCCCATTACGATATGGCTGTTACTGGGGAAGCAGACCTTAGTTTAAGTGTTCATGCTTATTCTTCCGGAAGATTCCCTATCGCTACGGTAATTGATCTTCCGTTCCTTGTAGAATCAGCAGAAAAAGGCGGCGAGATCTTCTGGACACTTTATGAAGAGTTTGAAGAACTGCAGGAGGAACATAATGATACAACTCCTCTCTTCTTATTCTCTGCAGAACCTGCCCAAATTTTAAGCCCGGACAAGAAAATCGAATCTCCTGAAGACTTACAGGGACTCCGGGTGAGAACACCATCACCTGCAGGAGCAGAAATGCTTGAAGCACTTGGAGCAACTCCGGTAACAATGCCAATGGGAGAAGTTTATGAAGCGCTGGAAAGAGGAGCTATCGACGCTGCTATGGCACCGTTTTCCACTCTCGCTGACTATAGTTTCTATGAAGTAGTGGATTATGTAACTGTAGGCAACTTCTCTGCTACCCCATTCTTTGGTGTCATGAACACTGATGTATATAACAGTCTGTCCGATTCTGACAAAGCAGTGCTTGATGACCTCACTCAGTTAGATATGTCCATGCATGCAGGAGCGGTATTCGATCAGGCGGGAGAGAATGGTTATAACGCCGGAGCAGAAAACGGTGTGGAATTTATCGAGCTTTCCGGCGATAACCTCGCAGCATGGGAAGAAGCGTTCCAGCCAATTGTTGATAAATGGATTGAAGATATGGCTGCCCAGGGAGTGCCTGCGCAGGAAATGTATGACAGAGCTGTAGAAATCAGAAACAACTAAACTGATAAAAGAAGTGATAAGTATGAAGAAACTAGTTCATATTTTAAGCAGCGGGCTACATTTAGTAGCCCAGCTTATTTTAATAGCCATGATGCTGATGATCACCTTTGATGTAGTAGGGCGCTGGCTGTTTAACATCCCGGTGACAGGGACTTATGACTTTACTCAGTCAGGACTTTCAATGGTTATATTTCTCGGCCTTGCATACACACACCAGGTAAAGGAGCATATAACAATTGATTTCCTCGTGGAGAAGTTTTCTGACAAAACGCAAACTATTTTTAACAGTGCTGTTAATTTCTTCATTGCTGGTTTAATGCTGCTGTTAACCTGGCAGCTATGGCAAAACGCCCTGCGTCTTTACCAGTCCAATACTGTGACAGGCGATCTTAATCTGCCAATATTTTTGTTTGCAATCCTGGCAGCTGTGGGAACTTTTGTTTTCTCCCTAACCGCAGTAATGAACGGAATTATAGACGCACAAAAGGTGGGTAAGAACAATGAGTCCTGAATTAATCGGAGTCCTGGGCCTGATCCTTTTGCTCATTTTATTTCTGCTGAAAATCCCTGTTGGCATCGCTCTGCTTCTCGTCGGTTTAGTCGGGACAGGGTTAATAAGAGGCTGGGATATCGCCCTTTTGCAGCTTGGGAGAACACCCTTTGATACAGCGTTCTCTTATTCTTTGAGTGTTATTCCATTATTTATTTTAATGGGTATGGTTCTGTCATATTGCGGACTTGGCAGAGACCTGTACAAGGCGGTGGATAACTGGATTGGCCATGTCCGCGGCGGCCTTGCTATGGCCACTATTGGTACAGCCGCTATTTTTTCAGCGATTTCCGGTTCCGTTAACGCCACAACTGCGACAGTTGCGAAAATAACATTGCCGGAAATGGAGAAATTCAATTACAAGCCTACCTTATCCACAGCTTGTGTGGCGGCAGGCGGTACATTGGGAATCCTGATCCCCCCAAGTGTAATTTTAATACTTTACGGAATTTTAACAGGTGAGAATATCGGTGCCCTGCTCATCGCAGGGATAATTCCTGGTATTCTGCAGATTATTTTATTCGTTATTACTATCGCTATTCTTATCCGCCGAAATCCGGACTTAGCTCCTGCACGGGCTGAAAAAGCGACAATGTCTAAAAGGTTTACAAGCTTAAAGCCTGTCTGGCCGATTCTGGCTTTGTTTATTATCAGTGTTGGCGGAATTTACGCTGGTATCTTTACTCCTACCGAGGCGGCCGGTGTAGGCGCATTCGGTGCCTTTCTTTTCGCTTTCGTCACAAGGCGGCTTACGTTTAAAAATCTGAGGGACTCTCTCGACGATACTGTCCGCCTGACAGCAATGATCTTTCTCATTTTAATTGGCGCTAACCTTTTCAGCCAGTTTCTGACAATCAGCCGAATCCCTGTAGAAGTTACAAATTATGTGAGCGGCCTGGATGTCAGCCCTTATATCATTTTGTTTCTGATTCTTGTTGTCCTGTTTATTTTAGGGCTCTTTATCGAGGGTCTGTCCATATTTGTTTTAACTTTATCCATCCTCCATCCTATCGTTACATCTCTGGGGTTTGATGGGGTGTGGTTCGGTGTTATCATGGTTATGGTAGTGAACATCGGCTTGTTAACGCCTCCACTTGGTGTCAGTATCTTTGTTATTAAAGGGGTGGCGAAGGACGTACCAATACAGACGATATTCAGAGGCGTAACCCCAATGGTTATCGCGATGATTGTCTGTACTGCAATCTTGATAGCGTTCCCTCAGATTGTCACATTCCTTCCTGAGCTTATGCGGAATTAGGTGTGTGAGGAGTCTGAAGTTGGGATTAAAAAAGTGTCCCGGGTATCTTACACCTGGGACACTTTTTTATTTTATTTATTTAATTTGGGGGAATGTTCTTGCACTCCCTGAGTGTGGGGTTCTCCTTCTCAAGTAACGAAAGGCATTCTTGCACCACTTGAGAGTGATAGTACCGCCTTCTCATGTACCGCAAGACCTCCTTGCACCCCCTGAGTGGCATGATTTCTCTTTCAAGTAACGCAAGGCCTTCTTGCACTCCCTGAGTGTGGGGTTCTCACCTTCTCAAGTAACGCAAGACCTCCTTGCACCCCCTGAGTGGCATGATTTCTCTCTCTCAAGTAACGCAAGACCTTCTTGCACTCCCTGAGTGTGGAGTTCTCACCTTCTCAAGTAACGCAAGACCTTCTTGCACCACTTGAGAGTGACAGTACCTCCTTCTCAGGTAACGAAAGGCATTCTTGCACCACTTGAGAGTAACAGTACCTCCTTCTCATGTACCGCAAGACCTTCTTGCACCACTTGAGGGTAACAGTACCTCCTTCTCTTGTGCCGCAAGATCTCCTTGCACTCCCTGAGTGGCATGGTCTCTCCTTCTCATATACCGCAAGACCTTCTGGCCTCCCTTATTTCCTCGTTTTTTCCTCGAGCTCCTCAAGCAGTTTCTCTTTTTCATCGTCCTTCCCGTCAAGGAGTTTGATTTCCCGCCATTTGCCATATTTGAAATAGCCGATCGCAAAGAGACTGCTAATAACAAAGCTGGCAGCCATCCCAACCGCAATACCCTCTTCCCCCATCCAGCTGGAGAACAGATATGTAAGAGGGTAGCGGAGGATCCAGAAGGAAATTGTATTCAGTACAAAAATCTGCATCATAGCCCCTGCGGCACGTACTACTCCATTTAAGACAAAATTGATTCCGAGGAACGGGTAAAAGAATGCAATAGTCTGTACATAAGTTTTTCCAAAGGCAATCGTCTCCTCGTCCTGAACGAATAAAGAGATTAAGAATTCCGCACTGAAAAAAATAATTGCACCAATAGAAAAGGAAACAAGTAAAATCAGGACCACTCCGTTTTTCGCCACTTCATTTACTCTGCCCCATAAATTTGCCCCGATATTCTGGCCTGCAATACTGTTTACTGCCGAGCCAAGGGTCATCGCTGGTATCATAATCAGACTATCCAGCCGCTGGGCAGCTCCAAACCCTGCAGTTACCTCTTCACCAAAGGAAGTAACCACTGTCATAATGGCGAGCACTCCACCGGAAATCACCATCATACTCAAACCAGACGGAAGTCCAAGGCGAAAGATCACTTTCATAAAAATGGCGTCAGGCCATTTTGGCATGGAGAAAGGGACATTCGCTTTATAAATGGAATAGAGAAGGCCATATACAAACGCTGTTCCCTGAGAGACGATTGTCGCGTACGCAGCACCAGCAATCCCCATATCGAACACCACAATAAAGACCGGGTCAAATATCGCGTTCAAAATAACCGCCAGGAGCACAAAACGAACAGGAGTTTTACTGTCGCCCAGTGCTCTCAAAACAGTAGCAATGAAATTATAGCCAAATAAAAAAATGATTCCGATAAAATTTATTTGCAGATAAGTGGTTGCAAGGGGAAGAATCTCATCAGGTGTTCCCATCCACTGCAAAATAGATTCTGACATAAGAAAACCAAAAAGACCGAGAGCCACAGTCATTATTCCTAGAATAACCACAAAAGCATTCAGTGATTTCTTCAGTCCCTCTTCGTCTTTAGCCCCCTTATGCTGGGAAAGTATTGTGAGGGCAGCGGTATTAATCCCGATAATAAATGAGAGAATGGTAAAAACCACTGTTCCTGAAACAGCGATTGCTCCAAGGGCATTGGCTCCCAGAAGGTTCCCGACCCATAACGAATCAATCAGCTGATAAGATGTCTGCAGCAGATTCGTAAGGAAGATTGGCGCCGAAAAGAAAATCATCTTTTTAGTTATACTTCCCTCTGTAAAATCATGCTGATTATTACTCATATAGACCCCTCATTTAAACTCCATATTATTTAAAAGGCAGCCTGCTGCTGGTCAGAAAATGCCTGAATAAGAAAAAGGAAGCTGTGCACTTCCTCATTCTCTCCTGCTGTTTATTCAGCTTACTTCTTAAACAATTTCAAAGCTTTCTGTCAGTTCCACAGATGCGATTATTGTCTGAGCCATTGGGCAGTTTTTCTGAGCCAGCTCCATCGCTTTATCTATTTTCTTCTCGTTCAGGTTCTCTCCGGAAATTGTATAATGAAGATGTATTTTCGTCAGTCGGTTAGCTTCCTCAGGATTTCTTTCTACATCAGCTTCCACTGTCAGCTCACTGATTGTCATTCTTTGTTTTTCAAGTACTTTTCTTAACACACCACCGCTGCAAACTGCCACAGAGCTGACCATCAGCTGATATGGGCGGAAGCCATACTGCTCGTCTCCTGAAACATGAAGCTTTCCATATTCAAATTCTGTTTCAAATTTGTTTTCATTAAATGTAAATTTCATAATCAAGTCACTTCCTTTTTATGCTTATGATATTTATTCTACCCCTTTGGTTTTGCCCAGTCATCCATTTTACTCAGAATGGCGTTTCTATCTCCCCCGGAAATGTTTTCTTCCCATAAATAAGTAAACGATTTACAATATACAGTGAATACTAATTAGTCTGATGCCCCGTAGGAGGAACTTTGTATGTCTGCTGCTTTAATTAACAGAGAAAAAAACAATCCGGTTTTCAGGTACTGGGTGCTGGTCGGGATGGTCCTTATAGCCGGTTTTTCGCAGGGAATGCTGCTGCCGGTTCTTGCAGTTATGCTGGAAACCTCCGGTGTATCGGCCTCAGCAAACGGTTTAAATGCTGCTGCTCTTTATATCGGGATTCTTCTTATATCTCCCTTTATTGAGAAACCAGTAAGAAAATATGGTTATAAACCAGTTATTATTATCGGTCTTATACTTGTTACTGTTTCATTAATTCTTTTTCCATTTTGGCAGGCTTTCTGGTTCTGGTTCATTTTGAGAATTATTGTCGGAGTGGGAGATAACTTAATTCATTTTTCAACCCAGGTCTGGATCAGCTCGACTAGTACTAAAGAAAAAAGAGGCCGGCAGTTATCTATATACGGTCTCGCGTTCGGCCTTGGATTCGGAATTGGCCCGATGATGACGAGGCTCCTTGAAATAAACGAGTTTCTTCCTTTTATCATCGCTTCCTGTTCCGGTGTAATCGCATGGGTGTTTATTTTGTTTCTCCGTAATGAATGGCCGGAAAGCGATTTTGAAACTGCAGGTTCGTTAAATACTTTCGAGCGTTATAAACAGGTAATTAAGTTAGCATGGTTTGCCCTGCTTCCTGGTTTTTGCTACGGCTACCTTGAAGCTTCATTGCATGGGAATTACCCTGTATATGCTATAAGAATGGGGCTTGATATCGAGTTTGTTACCATGCTCCTTCTCCCAACATTTGTGTTCGGAAGTCTGATTACTCAGCTGCCATTAGGCATATTGAGCGATAAGGTCGGCAGGAGTAAAGTGCTGCGGGCTCTTTTATTCGCCGGACTGCTGCTGTTCTTTTCCATGACGTTTGTGGAGCATATTAACTGGGCTCTCTGGTCATTATTCGCTATTTCCGGCATGCTACTCGGATCTTTATTTTCCCTTGGCATTGCCTACCTGGCGGACCTCGTTCCTGCAAACCTGCTTCCCACAGGCAATGTGATGACAGCCGTCCTCTTCGCTTTGGGAAGCATGATCGGCCCTCCCATCAGCGGCTGGCTTATCGGAGTAATTGGCCAGGGGGCGGTATATTATTCTATTAGCGGCATGCTGCTGCTGATTTTTATCGCCGGAACTGTCTTTGAGAAGGTTAACAAAGGGCAGCTTCAGAAAAAGCAGGGCATTGCGTAAAAAAACAATCAAACAGCAAAAAGGCGCCCTTTCAGCCTGGCCTGGCCGAGGGCGCCTTTTACTAAATATTAATTGAACACCTGTTCAAGTACTTTCGAAGTATCAACATTATTCAGATTCTTTTTCACTGATTTGTCTACAGGGACCCGCAACTGCGATTCCAGCGTATTTACTGGATCAGCCTCTCCAACAAGGTAGAGAGCTTCCCAGTTCCTGTCCTGCTTCAATCTTTCAATATTGCCAGCCATGTCCTTGTAAAATCTGTTCAGATTTTCCTGGAAACGCTGATCATATTTATCTGTGTGAGTGGCTCCGGACATAATTTTGTCCTCTGCGCCCATACCTTGTTTATAGTTCCAGTTCCCGGTATCTGGATCAAAAGAATAAATCCGTGTATCCTGTATTTCTCCAAGGTCCGTCTCAAGGATTTTAACTTCATCCATATTAGGAAGCACGATACCACTTTTCGGGAAGTCCTGCTGAAGCTTTGTCAATTGGTCCAGAACAGGAGCTTCTTCCCAGTGAAAGCTTGTTTCAACAGGGAGCTGCATGTAATGTACAGACCAGAGGTCATCCACATCGGAGGCAAAAATAACAACGCTTTTCTGAAGCTGGGACTGGTTTCCATTAACCTCGTTCTCAACTTTCTTCCTCAATTTACGGAAAGATTTCAGCTGATCTTTATTTTCTGAGGCCTCTAAGTATTCCTCATGCCGTTTGAGGCCGTTTTTGAGTCTGATTTTCCATTCGCCTTTTTGCTGTTCTGAATCTGCCCTGTCCGTGTTCAAATAAACAGACAATACACACTTGCCTTCTTCACAACGGAACTCCCTTAAAGCCTTCAATTCATCTGCCAAAGCCATCTGCGACATTCCTCCTTTGATTAGCATGTACAGGATATGTAACCTTTAAGAGGCTGTTTCAAACCTTCTTTTACAGCTTCCCGATGCTGACCTTGTCTTTGGCGGAGTTGTAAAAAAACAGCACAGATCCCTCCGTCCTGCTTATTGGCCGGCTAATAAAAAAATGGCCTGCATTTTTGCGGCCATTTTTCTGCGTGCCAACTGGAACCTGCAGCTGACAAATATAATTAAGTAAGCTTCTGGCGTTCTGCGGTAGGCAGTTCTTTCTGTAATGGAATGGTGCCTTCTGCTGGATCCGACAGAGGTGGTGCGCTCTCGGGCGCTTCAATTTGCGCAGTTGTTTCAGTCTCCTTTTCAAGACCTTCGGCAAGTTCCTCAAACTCTTCCTTCGTTTCCTGCAGTGCTGCGATAATAGCCTGGGAATGCTCTTTCATATGCTTAGAGACAGTAATTAATTTCTCTATATCATCAGAAGCATTTTCAACAATAGACTGGATTTTCTGCCCTGAAGTTTTTAGCTGCTCTATAAAGGGCTCGCGGTTTTCCTGCATAACCTCGATGAGCTGTTTTACTTTTGTCGCTCCTCCATCAAATGTCTCCGTAATCTTTGTGCGGCTTTTCCTGTTGGCAAAGGCATAAACCGTTCCGGCAACGGTGCCGATGACCAGTCCTCTTTTAAGCCACTTCTTGCTGCTGGATTCTCTTTCCATAATTGATTCCTCCATCCTGATTCACGATATGGTTGTCTCTTCCCTTATTTTACCCGTATTATTCCATACAACAAACTAAAAAGTCTGACTCCCCAGTTCATACGTATCTGGTCCGGACATTTTAAAGTAAATCAGAATCAGGAGATTGCGGTGTAATAAACTAATCCGTCTTGATAAAAATGCTTTATTTCCCCCCTGGATTCCAAAAGGTCAAGGTGCCCTAATGTCTCGGACAGGGTTAAAGCAGGCTGTTTTTCATAAATGTGGCTATATCTTTTTTTACAAAGCTCGAAACAAGTAACAGGCTCGTCCCCCATCAAATTTTTAAACTGCTTTGCTTTATGGTCCTGTTCCAGGAGCCTGTTTTCGATAAGTTCTCCAGGGTTCATCACTGGTCCTCCATGCCCGGAATAAGCAAAATTTACATGGCGGCATTTTTTCAGAGACTCCCTGTATTGCAGAAGCGTTTTTGGACGCTCCGTTTCTCCTTCGTACGGTGCTTCAATAATAGCGTTAGAAGATATATGCTCGATAATGTGATCTCCAGCAATGAGCACCCCGTCGCTTTCCCTGTATAATGAAATATGGCTCTGAGCATGACCTGGTGTTTCTATCACATTCCACCCATAGAGTCCCGGGACTTCTCTTCCTTCAGACAATTCCACATCGATATCTCCCTGTGCAGAAAGTGAGAGATAACCAGTATTTGTTTTATCAATATCTTCTATAAGTCTTTCCGGTACTCCGTGTTCTTTGTAGAGCTTCTCAAAAAAAGCATTTTTTTCAGCAATGAAGCTGCTGTCCATTTTAAGCCATGGCCGTACCTTTTTATGGGCGTATACTTCAGCATGAGGAAGAAACTCCCCGAGTAACCCGATGTGATCCGGATGATGATGTGTAAGGACCACTACCTCAATATCACGTATCGTTACGTTCTGCTCCTTTAACTGCTGCTGCAAAACGTTAAGCCCCTGCTCGTATTTTGCCCCTGTATCTACAAGAGTTAATGCGTCCCCTTTAATAAGATAAGTATTTACAGGGCCAACCTGAAAGGGAGTAGGTAATGTAATTGGTATAATATCTTTTGTCAGCTGCTTCATACTGGCGCTCATTTTGCTCTCCTTCCAACAGAAAATGAATGATCATTCACTCGGTTTTTCTATTATTTTAACTTATTTTTCCCAGGTTGTCATGAAACGATAGCCTGATTATACATATCCACAACATTGTGGACAATGTTAATAACTTAATTCCACCCTTTATTTGGCAAGCATTTTTTTCATCTTCCTGTTAGTAAGTTCTGATCTAAATATTTGTGGATAATGTGGAAAAACGAAACAAAAGCAAATAACACAGAGCATAACTCTGTGTATAATTCTGTGGATATTGTGGAAAAGCAGAAAGATTATTCACTGGAGGCCTTTATCAGCAAAAAATTGATCAAATTCATGTGCACATGTTCATCATTGATAAATGAAAATAGAAATAGAGTGTAGTTTCCAGGGAGATAATTAATCAGCTGTGTATAAAGCTTTATTTTCTTTGCCTTTCTCATCATAATACCTGAAAGACCCTCTTTTAATGTTTCAGGACGTATAAAGGTCAGGGCCTGCACCTGTAAAGGTACTCCTGTCAGATGCTTATACAGATTCTTTAGCATACTGAACTGTGCCCGTTCATCCGATAACACAGAATGAAGAATCCGTTCCGTTTCCGGATCACCCGAAATTACCTTCAGATAATCGTACAGAAGCTCTTCAGTACTCTCTCTTCTCGCGAGCTGCCTTATTACAGACAAAGCATATTCCCCGGAAGCCCCGTAATTAATATACTCAATCCTTTTACCAGACTGGAACACAGTTAAACCTCCTGATCCTTAAATTTTTTCGCTGAATTTCTTTCACATTTAAGTATATGCGTCCTGATTCGGTACATGTCCGACAAAGTTCGCAAAATTGTAACAAAGTAAGGCAGTTATCCATAGTAAAAAGTTATATAATTGAATTGAAAGAAAATTATGATTAATTATCGAAAAGGATGATATAAATGAGGAAAAAATTTAAGAAAAGTTTTGAAGAGCTTGTAAATGAGAATAAAGAGCAGCTACTTAGGGACAACAAGGAGCTGGAAAAAATAGAGGAAAAAGTAGATGAGAGATATCTGGAAAAACACCTCCAGAAATCATAAGCTTCCTTTTAAAAAACGTGACCAGGCTGCTGGTCACGTTTTCTTATTACTGATACTTTTTTAATAAAGAATGCAGCTTTAAGGCGAGAGAAAGGTCTCCCTTTACTTTAAGCTTCCCGCTCATATAAGCCATCGTCGGGTTGAGATCGTTCTCAGCCAGTTTCAGAAAATTTTTATCGCTCATATCCAGCGTAATCGTTGGCTCATACTTATCTTCCAGAGTATATTCCGCTTTCTTGTCTGCAATTCTCAGCTGATACGTACCTTCTTCGTCTCCGGTTAAATTAAACTTGTACACTGTGTTTAAGCCTTCCAGGTGACTCGGGTCTTCATTCATTCTTGTTGTCAGTACCTCGAATTTTTCTTTAACAGCCATCGTTCTCCACCTTCCAAAAAAATGATTAGTCATTCATTTTTAATAAATTAGCTGTTAATTTTAAAATTCCTGCTTTTTTTTGTAAAATTACTTAAAAATTTCCCGAACCAGGAGAAGTTCTGATCTGCAAGATTCAGTCAATATTCTGCATTTATCTACATATTCTGCTACCCTTAAATTTTGCCAGCCTTTTTCTGAGTGCCGGCCAGTGCCTCTTCAATCTGCCCTTTTACGATGTCAGCAAGCTGTTCCAATTCCATCCCGGGATACTGCTGATGTATTCTCACTGGCGGCAGAATCGTCAGATGGACTTCAGCAGGACGGATAATATTTTTATTCGATTCCATGGCCTTGTATGACCCGTTAATTGCTATTGGAAGAATAGCCGCTCCGGACTTGGATGCGAGCTTAAAGCTTCCTTTTTTAAACATCCCCACAGGGCCCCCTTTACTTCTCGTCCCTTCTGGAAAAATAACAATATTATGTCCCTCTTCAAGGTTTCTGGCACCATCGAGAATTGCTTTAATAGACTGGCGTCTGTTTTTCCGGTCCATAAAAATACAATGCATATGTTCCATCCATCCTGGAATAATAGGAATTTTTTTTACTTCAACTTTTGAAATAAAGCCTATTTTTCTTTCCAGGTTCGCCAGTAAGACAGGAATATCAAAATTCCCCTGATGATTGCTTACAATTAGGCAGTTTTCCTGATCAGGAAGGTTTTCTTTCCCATGTACATGTACTTTTACGCCTGCAACCTTTAACAAAGCAGCTGCCCAGTCTGAAGTGATTTTCTCCACATGTCTTTCGTGTTCTTCTGTTTTTCCCTGCTTTTTCAGCCTGTCTGCTTTCCAGAGAGATGGCATTGCCCAGACAAGATAGCTGAAAAAGTAAATAAACCAGAAAATAGTTCTCAGCATATTACCATTCCATTCTGTTTCTTTGTTTTATGATTGTAAAAAATAGTCGGATAATAATAAATTTCTCAACCAATATAATTTACCACATATTGTTTATTTCAGGGAGTCTCTTTTTTTCAATAATTTAGTCCGATTTAACTAGTTATTTTTGGCATTAAAAAGGGAAAAACGCGGAAGAGAGAAACAAAAGGCATTAGGACTGACTGGCAAGGAGGGTAGAGATTGCAAAGAATTCTTGGAGTAGTTAAAGGACGTGTTCAGGGAGTTGGTTTCCGATACTTCACACATAATCTGGCAGCTGACCATAACCTCAGCGGCTGGGTCAGAAACCGGAGTGATGGACTGGTGGAGTTTGAAATACAGGGTAAGGACACACAAGTAGACAGATTTATAGAGCGGGTAAAACAGGCAAAATACCCTGCAAAAGTGACAGATCTTCACCTTACTGAACTTGAAGTAGACGAATCCAGCGATTCCTTTCAGATAATAAAGTGAGCCTTCAATCCGCAGAGGGGGATTCACCGCCACTGAATATAAGCTGAACCAATCGGGATGTTAGCGTCCGTTACCTCCTGCCAAAGCATCTTTGCTTCAACTCATGTTTTGGCGCGGCAGTTATACGGACACGTTTTCTAGCTGCAATAGAGCAGAATAAAGCCTGTAAGCATGAGCTTACAGGCTTCTTTTAATATTCTTAATCTCTGAAGGTAAATGACTGAAACACCGTGTTATCCTGTTCCTGATAAACTTGTTTCCCGGCAATACTATTGATAATCGTTACATTTCTTCCTACAGAAAGTGCCAGGTTAGTTGCCCCAGCCCCATGGGAGTGTTCCAGATTAGTGAGAGAATATATTTTATGTGGCCTCTCTCGTTTAAAGGAAAGCTGATTATCTCTGGTCACTTTAAATCGTTTTTCATCCTCCCACTCTATCTCATCCCTCAGTTTATTAAGCCATTCCGGTATATTCGGTTTATATCCAGTTGCTAAAATGACTTTATCCGCTTTGAAAAGGTATTTCTGTTCTTCTTTCTTATGTTCAAACGTTAGTCTGTATGCTTTCTGCTCTCTTTCTATTTCTTTTAGTTCCATATTGGCCCCGATCGTAATTCCAGGGTCAATGTTTTGCACCGAGTAATGATACAGAAGATCATATATTTTATGAAACGTCTTCTGTTCTACCCCTTTCCTCAAATGATTCAGGTGTGGAAGCTCCTCCTGTCTTTTTTCAAACGGCAACGGGTGGAAATAATCTATATAATCATGGGAGAAAATTTCCTGTCCCAACTTTCCTGATTCAAGCTGAAAAAATCCAGGTGATCTGGTCAGCCATGTAAGTTTCTGATCACGTTTCTTTTTTTCCAGAAGATCCAGAAATACTTCCGCCGCACTCTGGCCAGAACCGGTAACAAGAATAGATTCCGCTTCTGAAATTTCCTCTTCTAAGTACTGATAGCTAGCCGTATGGAATACATCCTCTTCAGGAAAGTCACTGAAATTCCCTGGCACCATCGGCGTGCTACCTGTCCCCAGCGCAATATTTCTCGATGCAAATTTCTTCTTTTCCTTTGTCTCCCGGTTTTCAGTAACCACTTCATAATGAGGAGTTTCACTATCCTTATTATCAATGATATCAATTACCCGCTCCCCGAACATGCAATTGCTCAGCTGTTCAGCCACCCACTGGGCATAATCGTTATATTCACGCCGCGGGATATCGAACCTGTTAAAAAAATAAAATTTATAGAGTCTGTTATGTTTATGAAGATAATTCAGAAAGCTGAACCTGCTTGAAGGGTCTGCAAATGTTACAAGGTCTGCCAGAAAAGGGACCTGTAAATCAGTTTCTTCAATAAGCATCCCCGGATGCCATTGAAAGGAAGGAGACTCATCAAAAAATACAGCTTCCAGTTCATGATTATCCTCCAGCAAAGCCGCCATGCTAAGGTTAAACGGCCCAATCCCTATTCCTGCCAAGTCATATATTTTCTCTTCTTCAGCCATCATATCACCTTTGTTAGTAATTTTTTATTAAGCTATTACAATCAATAATACTTCTTTTTCTCGTTTTCTTTGTTTCCGAAACATACCTCATCTGTTTTTTTCTGATAAAATCAAATATTATAGTGACAGACTAATATTTTTTAAAAACAGGGGTGGGGTTTATGTACATAAGAAGACTGCGGGAAGAGGAAATGGAATACAGTATCCGTATGTCGGAGTTTGCATTTCAGTATGAACTTACTGAGAAGGAAAGGGAAGAACGTAAAGCGTGGGTTGCCCCGGAAAACACCTGGGTAGCTGAAGAAAATGGGGAAATTCTCGCAAAAAGCACTACCTTGCCCCTTTCTGTTTATATTTTCGGAGAAAAGGTGCCCATGGGAGGAGTATCAGGCGTAGTTACCTGGCCTGAGCACCGCCGTGGCGGCCTTGTTAAACATCTTCTCCTTCACAGCCTTGAAGAAATGAGGAAAGAAGGCCAGATCTTATCCTTCCTCTACCCTTTTTCCATTCCGTTTTACAGAAAGATGGGCTGGGAGCTCTTCGCCGAACAGCAGATCATAACATTAACAAAGGAGCAGCTCCCTGCTGGTAAGAAAGGCAGCGGTAAGGTGCGCCGGGTGGAGAATGACCTTTCACTAGTAGATGATGTGTACCAGACTTGGGCAAAACGCTACCTGGGAACACTCGCCCGGGATGAGCGCTGGTGGAATATCAATATATTTAAGCGTAAAAAAGGGACACTTGCTGTTTATTACAATGAAGGTAATGAAGCAAAGGGCTATATGATTTACCAGGTGAAAGAAAATAAGATGACAATAAAAGAGTTAATATGGCTGGATACAGAAGCACGTGACGGCTTGTTTGCTTTCATTTCAGACCACGATTCCATGCTGGATAAAGTGGAATGGAACACCATGCCCCACAGCGGCCTGCCGTTTATATTAAGAGACCCTAAAGTGGAGCGAAAACTAGTTTCATACTTTATGGCCCGAATCGTGGATGTGAAAGAGTTTCTTAAAATATATCCGTTTAATTTAGAGAAGGGGAGCGAACCGCTTGTGCTTCATGTTTCCGATGAATTTTGCTCCTGGAATAACGGCACGTACTTTCTTTCAGGCGGGAAAGATGATAAAGAGCTTAAATTTTTCCCGGCAAAAGAGTCAGGTGCCTGCCAGCACCCGCCTAAGAAAGGCCTAAGTCTGAGTGTGCAGACGCTCACGGCTGTTTTGATGAACGCGCAATCAGCCAGCACCCTATATGAGGAAGGGCTGCTCCTGGGGACTGAGGAGGAGGTACAGCACCTGGAAAGGGCCGTACCGGCGAAACAGCCGTTCTTTTACGATTTCTTTTAGAACTCTTTTTTGCCATTTAACGGCATGATAATCCGCTTGCATTGTTGCTGTTTTAAAAACACAAAAAAACACATGCGACTGCTGTATAATCGCATGTGTTTTTTAACTATTAATGGCTTATATCTGGCCTCTGGCATAAATTATCGCCAAATTCAGCCAGCCCGCTTTTTCTGTATTATTCCCACATTTTTTTCAATGCTTTTAACGATGTTTTTGATTTACTGTACCGCAATGGAATATCAAAAGTGGTGGTGGATTTCAGCACACTCTTTTGATGGGTAAAAGTATCAAAACTGAACTTTCCATGGTAAGCACCCATCCCACTTTCCCCAACGCCGCCAAACGGCAAATACGGCGTGGCAAGATGCATAATCGTGTCATTTACACACCCGCCCCCAAAGGAGAGGCTTTCAAGGATATACTGTTCCGTTCCCTTGTTCTCCGTAAACAAATAAAGAGCCAGTGGATTAGGTCTGTTCCTCACCTGTTCAATAACTTCATATTCATCTGAATAAGTAAGGATAGGCATGATAGGGCCGAAAATCTCCTCCTGCATAACCTGATCGTCCTGTGTGACATCGATCATTACCGTAGGCTCCATAAAGCGGTTTTCCGCGTTATATTCACCACCATAATACACTTTATCATTATCAAGGAGCTTTGCCAGACGCTCCACATGCTTTTCATGGACTATTTTTGGATAGTCTGCATTTCTGCCTGGATCCTCTCCATAAAACTTCTGAATATAATGAACGACATACTTAAGGAATTTCCTGCGCTTTTTTTCATGGATTAGAATATAGTCTGGCGCCACACATGTCTGTCCAGCATTAATGAATTTTCCCCAGACAATCCTTTTAGCTGCAAGCTTTATATTTGCATCCTTTGCCACAATCGCAGGACTCTTGCCTCCCAGCTCAAGGGTCACCGGCGTTAAATGTTTTGAGGCGGCTTCCATTACTTTCTTTCCTACCTGAACACTTCCGGTAAAGAAGATGTAATCAAAATTTTCGTCCAAAAGGTCCTTTGCCGTCTCAGCATCTCCTTCAACGACAGCAACATACTTTTCATCAAAGGTATCAGCAATCAGTTCCGTGATAACTGAACTTGTGTTCGGCGTCATCTCCGAAGGCTTTATGATCGCTGTGTTTCCTGCTCCAAGAGCACCAATCAAAGGTGCGATCGCAAGCTGGAACGGGTAGTTCCACGGAGCGATAAGAAGGGTAACACCGTACGGATCTTTATGAATAATACTTTTCGTCCCTGTATGAGTTAATGGGGTTTTCTCCTTTCTTGGAGCCGCCCATAAATCAACATTTTTGAGCATATCTTTTATTTCTGCGTAGAGGAAGCCGATTTCAGTGAGGAAGGCTTCATGCTCGGATTTATTTAAATCTTTTTTTAATGCGTCCAGTATATCCTGTTCACGCCTCTGTATTGCTTCTTTAAGGCGGTGGAGCTGCTTCTGGCGAAAGGATATATTTTTTGTTTCCCCGCTGTAAAAATAGTCCCTCTGTTTTTGTACCAGTGAATGAATTGCTTCGTTCATCTGTCCACTCCCCCTTTAGTAAAGGCAGCATTCAAAACTAACACAGCGTTAATGTGCTGCTTCTTTATATATAATTCAATTATAGGCGTTTACCGTGATTTATACAAAATAAGTTTTCCAATCGGCGTGGGATTTTGCTGGAAAAATGCCTTGGTTATCAGTCTAAGGGATCTTTGTTAATTCCATGTTTTAACACATCATATATAGCTTTTCCATCGGTTGGATTTCCTTTCCCTACTTCAACTGGAATCAGAGCGTAGACCATATAATACAGGGAAAAATAAACAAACTGATAGAAAAAAATATGCTCCTGGAATATCCCAAGATGGAGCAGGCTGTTCACAATCAAGATAGACAGTAAATTGAATAAAACCCCACCTGCATAAACAAGAGCATGGGAAAACTTATTACTTACATTCAACTCTTCAACCTGGCACCAGGAATCGAGAAAGAATACCCGGCGCACCTCAAAATCACCTGACTGGAAAATGACTTTCCCTTGCCCTATAGTAAACTTCAGTTTCCCTCCGAATATTCTGGCGGTCAGGTAATGTCCGGCCTCATGAATAAGTGATACCACAGGGAGGGAAATGAAAATCGCCCATATAAAAGTTGGTATATCCGATAAACCGAACATAAAGCCACCTCGTTTCCCATGGAGAGTCACTGCCTCTAGATGCTTTTCCTCCAGGGCCCCAACATAAAACATTTTTATTAGCTGGTTACCACGGATCGCGGTTGTCGATACGAGAAGTCTTCGACAAGGGCCAGACCCCCGAACTTTTTGTGAATATTTTCAGAAACTCTTGACTTTACCTGCAAGGCTGTTCTTTATAAGTTTAATTGTTTTACCGGGGGGATATAAAAGATTAGAATGATATCAGTAGATGTAACAGGCTGTAACAGGAGGATATTTTATGTTGTGGGAAACATTGTGGCAGTACATTTTGATCTTTGTTATGGCTGCAACGCCGTGGCTTGAGATATTAATAGTAATACCTATCGGAATAGCCATGGGCTTAAACCCATACATGGTTGGAATTGTATCATTTATAGGAAACTTTCTTCCGATTATCTTAATCGTATACTTGTTAAAATGGTTCCAGCAGACAAAATGGTATAAGGGCTGGCAGGAAAAGCGCCGTTCCAAAAAACTGCAGAAGCAAAGAAAAAAAGAAGCGGCCGGTACGAACGGGGATATGCAAAGTGACACCTATGAAACAATCCATATTGAGAGCCCTGTTAGCGGCCAGGATCTCAATCGGGAGAAGAATGAACAGGAAACAGATATGGATGACCAAGGCCCGGGTCAGAATCCAGCTGCAAGTAATTTACCGGCAAAGAGAAAGGCTTCTAAAAAAGAAAAAGCCGCAGCTATTTTCCACAAATATGGCCTGCCAGGTCTTGCATTTGTAGGGCCGATCATCACCGGCATTCATTTGGCAGCGGTTATCGCCCTGTCCCTTAAATCGGATAAGCTGAAAACTGCCGTATGGATGGGGGTCAGCCTCCTGATCTGGACTATAGTGATCACAGCAGCTTCTTATTATGGAATTGACTGGATTACAAGATGGTTTTAAAAAACAGGCGCAGCTTCTTAGTACCGAAGCTGCGCCTTTGTTTTTGTGGTAGTTTATCGGCGAGTCGCCGATAAAGTCTGGATTTCGCCGATAAAATCAATTTTTCGCCGATAAATTAGAGAGTATCGCCGATAAAATTAAAATTTAGCCGATAACCGCCCAACCTCCCCTAAAAAAATAATAAACCTACTGTGATTTACCCCTCGCATCTACTGCAAGAACCTCAATCCGGCCGTCCTGCAGCAATAAATTGTAATGATTAAATAAATTTACAGATACACACGCATGATTTGGGACAATTTCCACCTTGTCATTAAGCGCCAAAGACCCTGAAATGCCTTCAAAGCTCTCTGAATTATCCTCGTAATCTATTATGCCGTGTTCCTCTGAAACTCTGCTTACATAAAGTTCCCCGTTTTCTGTAATAACTCTTCCAAAACCTTTAACCGCCTCATTCCCGTGGGCGCCTTTTTCTGTGGTGAGAGCCTTGCTGCCTGCATCAAGTATGAGCCGGTCACCTTTTTTTGAAACTACTGAAGCCACAATAGTAAGAGCTGTTTCCTCCCATGATGCCACCCCTAAACCAGCCTGCATCGCATCGAAAAACACCGCATTTCCAGGCCTTACTTCGGTAATTCCTTTATACTTTGCCGCTTTTTCAAACGTAGGTGTGGAGCCGACACTTAGATGCTTCAGTTTAATGCCTGCTTCGCTGCAAAGCTCTGCGGATTTCAGCACACTTTCCGCTTCTTCTTCTGCAATTGCGTCAAGCTCCTCAGGACCAGAAGCTTTATATGAATGCCCCGCATGGGTGAACATTCCTGTCAGCTGCAAATGGGCACACTTTTTCACTAGAAATTCCGCCAGTTCCGCCGCTTCCTGACCAGGTTCTGTCCCACAGCGGTTCAATCCGGAATTTATTTTTATCCAGACTTCCGCACTAACCGATCTTTTTGCCGCTTCCTCTTCCACGATGCTCCCCTGCTCTATGCTGTCGATAGTTAATATAATTCTTGCCTTTTTTGTCCAGTCGAGCATTCTGCCGATCCTTTTAGGGTCTGTCACTGGAAAAGCAAGCAGTATATCGTCTACCCCGTTTTCAAGGAGCACCTCCGCTTCAGACACTGTTGCAACAGTTATTCCGCAGGCTCCTGCTTCCAGCTGCCGTTTGGCAATCATTACAGATTTATGTGTTTTAAAATGAGGCCTGACCTGAACACCGTATGTATCTCTGACTTTCATCATTCTTTCGATATTCCTGTTTAATTTCATCTTGTCCAGGAGTAGTGCAGGTGTTTCGATTTCATTAATATTTCGAACCATTTAAAAAGCCTCCTTTCCCGTTCCATTATAAAGCTTTTCATACAGGAGTTGTGGAAAAATAATAGGCATTCTAATTACCGGTAAGCGAGAAGTTTACCTACGGAATTCGAATTCACCCGCATAAACCATCTATCTCCCCCGTTTCAAATACATAAAGCTACTTCCCTCAAGCCACTTGTTTACCCTACTCCATCATCTTCCATTGTTCCTTTTCCAGCCAGATTGTGAGACGTTCAATATCCTCCGAAAATACCCTGTCTTTTGTTATGGAAGGGACAATTTTTCTTCCTTCTTCCCAAAGCATCCTTGTCGTCCCGCCCATTTTTACTTTCCCACGGATCTCTGCAGCCTGCATGGCACAAATCATCTCAATAGCAAGCACCCGCCTTGTATTTTTCACAATCTGCGCCCCATGCCGTGCTGCTATGGTTCCCATACTTACATGGTCTTCCTGGTTTCCGGAGGAGGGAATAGAATCCACACTTGCCGGGTGTGCCAGTGTTTTGTTTTCGGAAACGAGGGAGGCGGCAACATACTGCATGATCATCGCCCCTGATTCCAGGCCAGGCTGCGGGCTCAGAAAAGGAGGCAGGTCATTTAGCTGAGGATTTACGAGACGTTCAATCCGCCGTTCAGAAATATTGCCGATTTCTGCAACAGCGATTCCGAGATAGTCCATTGCAAGTGCAACGGGCTGTCCATGGAAATTTCCTCCTGATAAAATCTTTCCTCCTTTTTCAAAAATAAGCGGGTTGTCTGTCGCTGCGTTCATCTCTGTTTCCAGTACCTGTTTTACATATGCGAGGGTCTGCCGGGATGCTCCATGCACCTGAGGAATACACCGAAGAGAATAGGCATCCTGAACCCGCAGATCTCCCTGCCTCGTCACGAGCTTGCTGCCACGTAAATAGTTCCTCATCCTCCTTGCAACTTCAATCTGTTCCTCATGGCCTCTCGCAAGATGGATGTCTTCATCAAAAGCATCAATAATTCCCTGCAGCCCCTCCATTGTCATAGCGCTGATATAGTCTGCCTGTTCGGCTGCTTCTTCAGCATCCAGGTAGGCAAGGGCTCCGGCAGCGGTCATTGCCTGCGTTCCGTTAATAAGCGCAAGTCCTTCCTTCGCCTTCAGTATAACCGGATCTGTATTTGTTGCTGTCAGTACCTTGCATGTTGGTTCCCTTCGCCCGCTGTAAAACACTTCCCCTTCGCCCATTAACGCCAGTGCCAGATGCGCAAGAGGTGCCAGGTCTCCGCTTGCTCCCAGTGAACCTTGAGAAGGAATTACAGGATGAATTCCTTTATTTATAAACTCAATCAGTTTATCAACAAGCTCTTTCCGCACACCGGAATAACCTTTCAGGAGAGCATTTGCACGGAGGAGAAGCATAGCTCTTGAGACTTCCTCGCTAAAAGGATCCCCGACACCGCATGCATGGGAGAGAATCAGATTTTTTTGCAGAATTTCCACATCTTCACTGGCAATCTTTACATCACTTAGCTTTCCAAAGCCTGTATTAATGCCATAAATGATCTTTCCATTGCTGACAATCGCTTCAACCGCTTCTCTCGTTTCCTCCACTCTTTTTATTGCTTCACTGCCTGGTGCTACTTCCTCTCTGTCCCGGACTACCTGCTTAAGATCATTTAACGTCAGTGTGTCCCCTGTTAAAATAATCATTTTTTCTGCCACCTTTCCCCGTTCATTGTGATAAAGCAATAAAAAAGCAGTGGAGTGAAATCTGTTTACAGATCTCTCTCCACTGCCTTCGATTTTCGTTTTAACATAAATCCCATGCATAATACATTCATAACTCATCACTCATTTATATTTTTTCTGTTACCATTCTCTTCTTCCATTACCGCTTCTCAACTAAACACTCTGCTAAACAGCACCAGCTGCCAGGTCACTCCCACTCACCTTCTCTTCATCGTACTTACAGGAAGATCCCAATGTCAAGAACTTTCAGACTCCTCTGTTAAATACGCATCTATTCAAGTAAAATGAACTTAACAATCAAGCTGACAGGGATGTGGTAGAAATGGGAGCAACGGTTTTAATAGCTGACAGAGATAAAATGGAATGCCAGGGGACAAAATGGTTTCTTTCCCGCTCCTCTGCAGCAATAGATGCTGTTTATACTTCTTCCTGTGAACAGGAAAGTATTGAACTAATGGACAATTTGCAGCCTGACATTATAGTAATGGAAATTGAAATGTTTTCTGATGAGTCTATTAAAAGAATTTATGCTCTCGGGGAAAGGCCGGACATACAGTTTATTTGCACAACTGCCGAAGCCACCTTCGAACTGGCAATGAAAGCCGTCAAAATTGGAGCTGCAGATCTCCTTTTAAAACCTCACACTCCTGCACGACTCTACGCTTCAATTAAAAAGTCTTTAAATAAACTAAGCAGCCCGCCGCGGCAAAACAGCCATTCCCATAATAAAAATTCCCTCGGTAATGATCTGTTTTCATACGCTAAGCTATTTGGCAGAAATATGGAACCACTGCCCACCGGCTGCCTTATCTCTTATATTCCCGGCGATAAAAAAGCTGTTTTTTCCACAGCAGAACAACTGCAGTCCTTTTACTCCCCTGAAAAAATAAATATGCTGCCTCTTTCAGGAAAAGTACTTGTTTATTTACCGAAGAAAACCAAGCAGGAATGGGAAAAAGAGGCCAACCAGTTTCTCCATTTCTGGGAAGAAAAAAATGACACTCCTTTATCCTGTATTATTTGTGAAAATACCGCTCCTCCGTTAAAAACGTTGAAGGCACTCTATAAAGAATCGGAAGATATGGCTGAGATGGTCTTTTATCAGGGACAGAGGAAAGTTCTCTCTTTTCACGAACCGGTGAAATGGAAAACATACGACCCTTTTCTGTCTCCTGCTGAGCAGAGAAAATGGATTGATATGCTCAATCAGCAGGACCTTACAGCCATTAAAGAAGTTTTATACAGCGGTTTCCTGAAGATCAGAGAACCGTATCCTTCGCCTAATATTATAAGAACGAAGCTCACAAGCATACTTGCTCAGATTCGCCGTTTTATGCACCTTTTTAATTTGACAAAAGGAACCATTGAAACGCAGTATGAAGCCACCTATGAAACAATACTCAACCGGCCTGTCCTGTACAGTATTGTGCAGGAATTATACATATTCATTCAAAACGTTTTTGAGGAAGCACATTTGAAAGAAAAACAGTTAATTTTTGATGCAGTAGAACATGCTGTCTTTTATCTGGAACGAAACTACTGGAACAGCGAACTTAAATTAGAGGACGCTGCAAACTCGGTAAAGCGCAATCCTTCCTACTTAAGCCATTTGTTTAAAGAAAAAACAGGCTTGTCATTCCGGAAGAAATTATTAAATATCAGGCTGCAGGAAGCAAGACGTCTTCTTGCAGAAACTCCTTTAACTATTAAGGAAATCACTGTCCTTTGCGGCTTCAGGGAAGCCAGTTATTTCAGCCGTTGTTTTCACCAGCAGTTCGGTGTATCACCAAGCGCTTATCGTTTAAGTAAGGGGGCCATCTCCCAATCACCTTCCCAGAACAAAAATCATATCAATACCTGAAATTTTTACACTAACCTAAAATTTTTATCACTTTTACCAAGTCCTCTAATGATTCGTTTCTCGTCCCCTAAAATAATTCTGCTATTTCTCTGGTTATTCATCTGTAAACAGCTATGAAACTCCATTACGATGAAGGCAAATCAATAAAGGGGTGGCCAAAGATGAGTAAAAGAGTTATCCGGGCAAGTCATGGAACGGATCTGGAAACGAAAGGCTGGGTACAGGAAGCAGCACTCAGAATGCTCCGCAATAACCTCGACCCTGATGTTGCGGAAAACCCTGATGATCTTGTTGTTTACGGAGGCATCGGGAAGGCAGCGAGAAACTGGGAAAGTTATGAAGCTATCATTGAAACTCTGATAAACCTTGAAAATGACGAAACCCTTCTCATTCAGTCAGGCAAGCCTGTCGCTGTGTTTAAAAGCCATGAAAACGCGCCAAGAGTACTCCTCGCTAATTCAAATTTAGTACCGGCATGGGCAAACTGGGACCACTTTCATGAACTGGAGAAAAAAGGGCTCATTATGTACGGGCAGATGACTGCAGGAAGCTGGATTTATATTGGCAGCCAGGGGATTGTCCAGGGAACGTATGAAACATTCGCAGAGCTTGCCCGACAGCATTTCAGCGGCACTCTCAAAGGAACAATTACACTCACTGCAGGTCTAGGCGGAATGGGCGGTGCACAGCCTCTTGCAGTGACGATGGCTGAGGGAGTCTGTCTGGCTGTGGAAGCTGACCCTGTACGAGTTCAGAGGCGGATAGATACAAAGTATCTCGATGTGATGGCTGAGAGCCTTGATGAGGCTCTTCGCCTCGCGAAATCCGCCAAAGAGGAAGGACGCCCCCTCTCCATCGGGCTCGTGGGAAATGCCGCTGAAATTCTGCCTGAAATGCTTAAAAGAAAGTTTATCCCGGACGTTCTGACAGACCAGACCTCTGCTCACGATCCGCTGAACGGCTATATTCCGGAAGGGTACTCCTTATCAGAAGCAGAAAAGCTGAGAAGCCAGTTCCCCGGTGAATATGTAAAAAAAGCAAAAGCAAGTATGGCAAAGCATGTAGAGTGCATGCTTGATATGCAGCAAAAGGGTGCCATCACCTTCGATTATGGAAACAATATCCGGCAGGTTGCCTTTGATGAGGGTGTAGAAAATGCCTTTGATTTCCCTGGGTTCGTCCCCGCCTATATCCGGCCTCAGTTTTGTGAAGGAAAAGGGCCGTTCCGCTGGGTTGCTCTTTCCGG
Source organism: Evansella clarkii (assembly GCF_002019695.1). Lineage (GTDB taxonomy): Bacteria > Bacillota > Bacilli > Bacillales > Salisediminibacteriaceae > Evansella > Evansella clarkii. The sequence continues at coordinate 37,637 of NZ_KV917376.1, forward strand.
TGACCCTGAGGATATTTATAAAACAGACGAAGTTATTTTAAAAGAATTCGCCGAGAACGAAGCATTATGTAAGTGGATCCGTATGGCCAGGGAAAAAATCCAGTTTCAGGGACTGCCTTCCAGAATATGCTGGCTCGGATACGGGGAACGGGCTCGTTTTGGAAAAATCATTAATGACCTTGTTGCAGCAGGTGAGATTAAGGCTCCCATCGTCATCGGCCGTGACCATCTTGATTCTGGCTCAGTAGCTTCGCCAAACCGGGAAACGGAAGCGATGAAGGATGGAAGTGACGCGGTAGCTGACTGGCCAATATTAAATGCGCTCATCAACAGTGTTGGCGGAGCAAGCTGGGTTTCCGTCCATCATGGCGGTGGTGTCGGAATGGGTTATTCACTCCACGCTGGCATGGTAATCGTTGCTGATGGGACAAAAGAGGCAGAGGAAAGGCTTGAGAGGGTCCTTACCACAGACCCTGGAATGGGGATAGCACGGCATGCTGACGCTGGTTATGAAAAAGCGATTGAAACTGCTGAAAAAAAAGGGATTCATCTCCCGCTGATCACCAGGAAAGGAGCAAAATAAAATGGGTTATGTATTTATAAAAAACGCAAATGAACTTTTGACAGTAAAAGGACATTCGGAAAAGCCTGCACGGAAAGAAGCAATGAACGACCTTGGAATCATTGAAAACGGTGCCCTCCTTATTAAAGACGAGAAAATAGAAGCTGCCGGGGAAACCGAATTTTTAAAAGAAAAGTATTCCGATGAAATAAGACAGGCGGAAATCATTGATGCAAAAGGAAAAGTAGTAGCTCCGGGATTTGTTGACCCTCATACCCACCTTGTTTTCGCAGGTACACGAGAAAACGAATATAACATGAGGCTGCAGGGAGCTTCCTATATGGAAATCATGGAGCAGGGCGGAGGCATTCATGCCACAACAAGAATGACCCGCGAGGCATCCTTTGAAGATTTGTACGACCAGAGTTTTCGCAGACTCGATAAATTCCTTGAGCACGGGGTGACCACCCTGGAAGCAAAAAGCGGTTATGGGATGGAATGGGAAGTTGAAAAGCGGCAGTTAGAGGTGGCCCATGAACTGGATAAAAAGCACGCTGTTGATATTGTCCATACCTTTATGGGAGCCCATGTCATTCCCCGGGAATATAAAGACAGCCCTGATGAATTCGTACGGATTGTCACAGATGAAATGCTGCCAAAAGTAGCGGAATCAAATCTAGCTGAGTTTAACGATGTTTTCTGCGAGCGGGGAGTGTATACTCCTGAGCAGTCAAGGAGGATTTTAGAAGCGGGAAAAAAATACGGACTCCTTCCTAAAATTCATGCAGATGAAATTGAGCCGTACGAAGGGGCGGAACTTGCAGCAGAAGTAGGAGCAGTGTCTGCAGACCATTTATTAAAAGTTTCCGACCGTGGTCTGGAGATGATGGCAGAGCAAGGGGTAGTCGCCGTGCTTCTTCCTGGTACAGCCTTTTTCCTTATGGCGGAATCCGCAAATGGAAGAAAAGCCATTGATGCAGGTGTGCCTGTTGCTCTATCCACAGACTGTAATCCCGGTTCATCACCAAGCGTTTCCATGCCATTTATGTTGAATCTGGCGAGCTTAAAAATGGGGATGGCACCTGCAGAAGCCATCACGGCAGCAACGATAAATGCAGCACATGCAATTAAACGAGGGTCAACTATCGGAAGTCTTGAACCTGGAAAAAAAGCAGACGTAGTGATCTGGGATATTCCCCACCACCTGCAGTTTACTTATCATTATGGCGTCAACCATACAGAAACTGTTATTAAAAATGGAAGAATAGTTTATTCGAAAGGTGATAAACTATGAAAATAAGTCACGAGGGATTAACCCCTCCCTCCTTCACCTGGACAAGTGACAGGGAAAATACCGCAAAAGTCCACGAGTGGATTAAACCTGTAACGGAAATAAAATCAGAATCTGATTTAAACGAGGCGGATGCCCTTCTTTTCGGCATCCCTCTCTCCCGCTCTTCAATCAGCGCATCTGCAGCTTCAGAGTTCCCTGATTTTTTCCGGAGATCCTGGAAAGGCTTTGCAACGTATAATATAGATGCCGACCTGGATTTATCACAGCTTTCAGTGATTGACCTTGGAGATACGGTTCAGCATGTAACGAATATAGAAATATGCCACAGCAACATTATAAAAGCGATGAGAGATATAAAATCCAGGCACAGTCGTCCATTGCCCATAGCTATTGGGGGAGATCATTCCGTTACCGCTAAGCTGATTCAAGGATTAAAAGAAGCTGAGCCTGAGACCAAGATCGGTTTGCTGCAGTTTGACACCCATTTTGACCTCAGAGATCCTGCAGAACTTGGGCCGGCAAACGGGACTCCTGTAAGGCTGATGATTGAAAAAGGTCTTATTCAGGGAAAGCATGTTCACAATATTGGCCTCCATGGTTTTTTTAACACTATGGATCTAAAAGAATTTGCTGATACTCACAATGTGAACTATACAACGATGAGAACTGTCCGGAAAAAGGGGATTGAAAAGGTCGTCACCCAGGCTTTGGATGACCTCTCGAAAAAAGTGGATGTTATCTATTTAACTTGCGATATGGATGTGCTGGATATGACGTACGCCCCGGGAGTCCCAGCAGCAACACCAGGAGGAATGCGAACCGATGAGCTTTTCGAAGCTGTTTTTACAGCGGGACAGCACCAAAAAGTATCGGCCATGGATATTGTATGCCTGGATCCCCATAAGGATTTTGGACAGATGACGGTGAAAGCCGGTACCCATGTTTTCCTGAGCTTTTTAACAGGGTATGCGTTAAGAAATAAGCAAGTCTGAAGAAAAGGAAAGCCCCGTGAAAAAACGATAGTTCCAGTTTTCTCACGGGGTACTGTATTGTAATGCCTCCATGGCTTTTTTATAGTATAGCGAGGAAGATTGGTAGTCACCGCTTTTTTCATAATACCTGGCAAGTTCCCCGGCTGCTTTGGGCAAAAAGCCGTCCAGATCCATGTTTTCAAAGAAAGGTATAACTTCATGGGAAATAACCTTCCCAGCGTCTTTTTCGCCACTTGGATCAGAAAGCACCTGATAATAAATCAATTTATGCAGCGAAACTTTTTCTTTTACAGACAGCTCCCGCTCAGACCTGATGTTCCGGATAATCTCCATTCCATGTTCCACCCAGCTGACCATTTCCGGTTTGTGCCCTAAATAATTTAATTCTTCCAGGATAGCACAGATCGTAACTAACCGCTCTTCTTTTTCTCTTAGTCTGTAACTTAACTGGTACTGGTGGACAGCACCTTTGTGCCGTCCCATCGCAGAATACATTTCTCCCACTAACTGCTTGATTTCAGCTTCGAGCTTCTGGTCTTTCAACTGGCTGGCAATCCTCGAGGCGAGGCTGTAGTTTTCTTCGGCTTCTTTAAATTTCTTCAGCGCTTTATACGCTTTTCCAAGATGAAGCCTGCAGTCACCGCTTTTTATGTAATCATAGGAAGAATCAAAGGCATCAACAACCTGAGAAAGATAATAGATTGCAAGAGTGGAATTATTCAGTTTAGATGCACACAGCCCTGCCATATAGTACAAGTCTGTTGTTTCAAACCTTGGGTGAATAAAAATATCTATTTTTCCTTCAGCAAGTTCAAGCAGCTCTCCGGCAATAGCATAATTATTAATATAGTATTCCCTGGCCGCTTTAACTTTCAAGAAATAAAAGAAAAGCTCTGAATCATTTATGTCTCTTATTACATTTTCATTTTGAAAGATGATTTCTTTAGCACGAGCACCCTCGTTTATTAGAAGGCACATTCGCGCAAAAAACAGCTCGAATAATACAGAAAGCTTCCGGCGTTTTAAGGAGGCGACTTTTTGCTGCAAATCCACAAATTTTTCCTCAGCGTTATGTACTTCCCCATTAATGATCAGCCTGTGCCATTCGTGTAATTCTTCCTTTAGTTTTTTCTCATCATACAGATGAATTTGCTGCTGGTTAATGTTGAGTCTTTCCATGAGCATGTCAAGAACTTCGGGACTGGGATTCGCCGTGTCATTCTCTATCTTGCTGTAATAGGAAACAGAACAAATACCTTCACAGACTTCTTCCTGTCTTTTTTGCTGTCTCAGCCGGTTATATTTTAATACTTTGCCAAGCACTCAATACACCTCCGCAGCAATTAGTTAGTACAGGCCTTTTTCAGAAGAATAAACGACATGAAAAGTGCCTGTCCCTTCCTCGATAATCATCCTAGGACAAAAGTACCTTTATATAATAATATACAATATTAAACAATTAATAAATAATGTTAACTAAAGAAATTTTTCACATATTTCGTATTTATTTTCCTGAAGGGTTATTTTCTATTTTCTTAACCGCTCTTTTATTGTTATGACAAGGACTTTGCACCAGTAACTAACAAGTTAGTAAATTATTTTTGGTGAAAGTTGTCGAAATTTTTTTGTTAGTTTAACTGCTGGCGATTAGCAAATTGACCTGCATTCGTAAGTAAATAGGATCGGACTTCAAGAATTGGACGCTCGATTTCGAGAATAGACCATTGACTCCCCGGTTTCGAGAATTGAAACTGACTTTTTAACTCCAAGACCCTGCTTACAAGCATATTTGACCCTGAAAACCTGAAAAAAGAAAAAACTGCTGAGAACAATATCTCAACAGCCTTCTTTATCCACTTGCTGTTTTTCCAGCACCAGGCTAATCATCCCTGACTTTAACGAGAAACCATTTTTCATAAAACGAGCCTCTTCGTTCAGCTTTGTCTTCCCTTAAGCTTTCCAGTTCTTCCCTTGAATAGCCGTGATGTTCGCTGAGGCAGTATATGAGCTCAAGCAAATCCGCCAGCTCTTCCAGTGCCTGTTCTGCATTCCCCGCTTCTAAATATTCTTCCAGCTCTTCCTGCAGCTTCTTTTTAGCCTCCGTTTCAAACTCCCCTGTTTCCAGACGCCTGACGTCACACTCCGCTCCATTTTTTTCTATAATCTCCGGTATCCTGTCTCTCACAAGCTTGTTATATACTGGCATCTTTTCCCCTCCTTTTTTTCGCTCCGGTCAAACGGCAATCTGCCTCTCATGTTTATCAGTCAGTAAAACAGCGATTATATAAGACGCAAAAGAGATCAATATCGGCAGGACCACGGAATGCATTCCGAGTGGATTTGGAAAAAACTGATGGATAATGATATAGCTCGTTACCCCTGTAATCATGGAGGCTAGTGCTCCCCATTTGTTTCCTCTTTGCCAGTACAGTCCGAAAATCAGCGGCCATATAAAAGCAGCCTCAAGACCGCCAAAAGCGAAAAGGTTCAGCCATATGAGCAAATCAGGCGGGCTGAGAGCTAATGCGAACACTAGTACACCTAAAACAGCTGTCACAGAAAAACTTGCTCTTTTTACCTGCTTCTCTGTTGCCTCGGGCTTTATATAGTTTATATAAACATCTTTTACGACAGCGGAACTGACCAGAAGCAGCAGAGAATCAACGGTACTCATAATTGCTGCGAGAGGTGCCGCAAGCACTATCCCCGCAAGCCATGGCGGGAGAACCTCCATTGTAATCAGCGGCATCACCTGATCTGCAACCTCAAGTCCGGGAAGAATCGGGCGTGCAAACACGCCGATTAAATGCATTCCGAGCATAATCACTCCGACTACGATGGTCCCTACAATCAGCGCCCGGTGCATCGCCTTAGCATTTTTGTAGGACATGGCCCTGACAGCAACCTGAGGAAGAGCGACTACACCTACGCCGACGAGGATCCAGAAAGAAGATACATAGGCTGGAGTAAGGCCCCCGTCATGCCCGAAAGGAGTAACAAGATTAGGGTTTTCCGCTACCAGGTCATTCATTATATTGGTAATGCCCCCTCCGGCAATGATTGTTCCGATCAGGATAATTATCGTCCCGAAAAACATGACCACACCCTGGACCGTATCTGTAACAACTACGGCTCTGAAACCGCCGATAATCACATAAATAAGAACAGCTACTGCAAAAATAAAAAGTGCGCTCGTATACGTAAGGCCTGTTAATGACTCAATGAGGTAAGCTCCGCCTACCCACTGGGCTGCCATGGCTGAAAATAAAAATATAATAATACTGGCTGCTGAGATAAGCACTACTGCTTTGGATTCGTATCTTTTCTTCAGGAAATCAATAAGTGTGACAGCGTCATATTTTCTCGCCATAATCGCAAATTTTTTCCCAAGGATAAGAAGTACAAAATACCCCGTTGCCACCTGGGACATAGCGAGAAGCACCCAACCCAGCCCCTGTGTATACGCGGCACCTGGGCCTCCCAGAAAGCTGCTCGCGCTTCCGTATGTAGCAACCATTGTCATGGCCAGTATAAAGCCCCCAAGTTCTCTGCTTCCCAGGAAATATTCGTGGAGAAAAGAACCCTGTCTCCGGCTCATCTGTCTCGAAGACCAGAAACCGATAATAAATATTAATACAATAAAAATGAGTAATGACATAAGTACAGGTGTATTCATTTTTTCTGTCCCCAGTCGTCTTCAAAAGAGACTTCTTTCAGGAAACCTTTAACAATGATGATTACAAGAATAATCATTACAGCAAGCCCGAGAACACAACTGTAAAAAAACCAGGCAGGCAGTCCTAATATGTAGCTGTATTCTTCCACAGGGCCGGAGCCTAATCCATAGGCAAATCCATACCACCAGAGAAAATTAAAGACAACGAGTGCTACCCCGATAATAGCTTCGCGATTCGCAATCTTAAACCGGGGGTCCTCCATTTTTGGTTCTTTTTTATCATCCATTTGCTAAGCAACCTCCTCATCATATTTGGGCAGGAACTTCGGAACGCTGCTTTGTTAAAGAATTCCTTACTTTTACGGAAAATCCTTCAAAAAGAGTTGAAATGTTTTATAAAACCTGAGGTTTATTCCCTGTATCTTTCAGTTTTCCGCTGCAGACCGGTGATGCGGGACGACCCCGCCTCACCTTTCTCCAGTTAAATTTCTTATTCGTCAGGGGTGCGGGACACATCCATAATGGAAAAGAACAAAAGCCATCTTGTTTCGATTTATAAGAAAAATAAACAGACCAAATCCAAAGATTCGGTCTGTTTATTAGTTTTCATCTAATTCTCCACGGAAACGGATCTATTTCCTCCGCACGCCGTGCCTTGTTCTGTATCTTGCTAGACTTTAAAAGTATATGCTGCTTTTTCGGTCTCCACTTTTATACTATCGCCTTCTTTTGTAACTGAAACCGCTCCTGCCAGGGGGATTTCATACATATCGTTAGGGATCTGCGCCTCACCATTATCGCTTTTTATGCTGCCCGTTCCCTGCAGGATAAGTTCCTGGTTCTCCAGATAGTCGTCAATGTGCTCGTCCATGGATTCCCTCAAAGTTACTCCTTCCAGGCTAAGCTTTACTTCATCTGTATCCATCACTTCATTTAAGCCCGTGGAAAGCTCTTCCTTCTTTATAAAAACAGTGCTGCCTTTTATCTCCTGTAGCCAGTCCGTTAGTTCAGTAATAGAGTGTCCCATAATATTCCTCCTGTGTTTCATTTCTAGAGGTACTATTCCCATATTTTCGAAAATCATGCTGGTTTTTAAGTTTTTACCCACTGCCAACAGAATGGGCTGCTGTCCTGAATACTCCGATGGCATTTTCGCCTTCTGAGAAATCATTCCATTGCAGGGCATGCTATATATGAGAGAAAATCTGCGAAAAAAAATGATCGCTATCTTTGGTACTTTCCTGATATAATTTAAAAAATTACTTTTAATTTAAATTTAAAAATTTAACATGAGAGGTAACTAAATGGAACAAATAATAGAAATTGCGTACGCTAATTTATTTTCCCCAATGATTCTGTTTTTTCTATTAGGTATAATCGCAGTGCTTGTAAACTCTGATCTCAAAGTGCCAACGGCTTTTTATACAGGATATACAATGATTATCCTTTTTACTATCGGTATTAAAGGCGGAATGGAACTACGGTCTGTTTCCTTTACCGACATGCTGCCTTCTATAGGGGCAGCCATAATGCTGAGTGTCCTGATGCTGTTTATCTCGCTTGTAATCTTAAGAAAACTATATAAGTATGATATGGAAAATGCTCTGGCAATTTCAGCTCATTACGGTTCGGTCAGCGCTGTTACTTTTGTTGCCGGTCTTGCTTTTCTGGATAAAATAGGTGTTTCCTATGAATCATATATGTCAGCCATTCTTGTAATAATGGAAGGACCGGCAATTATCATTGCCATCATCCTGTATAAGATTTCTGCGAGAAAGCACCAGGATAAAATTAATAATCCACACACCAGCCTTGGATTTGTAGTGAAAGAAGCATTCTTTGGAAAAAGTATTTTCCTCCTCCTTGGCGGTATCTTTATCGGCATGACTGCTCATACAGACGGCCTGGCAAGTATTCAGCCTCTGTTTGGAGATCTTTTTTACGGTATTTTATGTATTTTCCTTCTCCATATGGGAATGATTGCAACTCAGAGCATGAAAAGGCTGGAGAACTTTAATCCACTTTCCTTTACATTCGCTGTTATACTCCCGTTAATCGGAGGCACGATTGGAGTATTAACTGCCAGCTTTATCGGCTTGTCAACGGGAGGAGCAATGATGTTTGGGGTACTGACAGGAAGCGCCTCATATATTGCCGCACCGGCAGCAATTGAGCATGCTATACCTAAAGCTAATTCAGGCCTGTATTTAGGATCCGCGCTGGGGATCACTCTTCCGTTCAATTTGATTTTAGGCATCCCGCTATATTACTGGATTGCAGTAATCCTCTGACAGGATGTTTTAACAATACAAAAACAGAGTGAAGATTATTCACTCTGTTTTTTATTATATTCACGCTAACTGTTTCTGGATACTTTCCCGCCATTTAGCTGCCAGTTCAGGTATGCTGCTGATCTCTTTCAGCGCTTCCTCGTTATGGCGGTCCTCATAATAAATATGGTTAACATAAGCTATAGATATTTCAGAATACCTCTTTACAAACTGAAGCGGGTTATCTGCCGAAACATAGCCTTCCTTTAATACCCTCATATAAAAACCAGTGTAACCTGTTTCTGCTATTAACTTGGGTAGTTCCTTTACACCAAAACGCATGCCTACTTTATAGCACGGCACCCTTGGCTGGCTTACCTGAACCTGCGCCTCTCCCCATTGGAAAACATCGCCTATATGCACCGCTTCTTCCACCAGGCCTTTAACTGTCAGATTTTCGCCGAATGCCCCAAGCGGCAGGCTTTGCCCAAGCTCTTCTTCCCAGAAAGGATAGTGGTCATAAGCGTATACGCAAACTGCTTTATCCTCTCCGCCATGGTTAGTTAAATCAGCCTGTCCATCACCTGCCAGATTCAGCCTCGACAAAAATATCGTTCCCTCTGCCGGAGTCTTTTCCAAAGCGGAAGTAACTGACTTCTCACCCCTCGACAGTGTTTGCGGCTTTCCAACATTGACTGAAATTATATTAGCCTTTAACCGTTTCATACGTGCACTCCCCTTTCAATCAAAAACACCCGGTTTCACAGCATGTACATTACTTATATATTTATATTTTTCTATGTATGCTGACATCGGCCAGCTAGTGTATCTGTTAAATAAAATAACCTGGCACTGGATTTCTGTGCTCTATTTAAGACTGCTATATCTTTCGCTCTGTATGAAGCCTTTATGGGGCATAATCCTTCATTTTACAAAATATTACTATTGGTTTTATAATACTGCTATGTTTTCATAGTGGCAATGTCTTTTCGTCAAATTTTTTGATTTATCTAAATATTATAGGAAGGTAACTTACTGTAACATGACTTTCCTACTACATGTTTTTCCTCTTTTTAATATCGGTGACTGAAAGTAAACCATTAGTCCTGTTAATTCGATTTAGTATCTTACAAAAAAACGCAAAGTGAAGTACACTTTGCGGCAGTTAAACTATTCGTATGCTTTTTTTCCGAGAATCTGCATTGTTACGTCATCTGGAGGCGGATTATGTAACCCGGCTCTCACATCACGATAATATCTTTCAAACGCATTCTTTTTGTGTAAACTTTGTCCTCCCGCTATTCTGAGAGCCAGGTCAACTGCCTTTACAGCTGAATTGGTGCACACTGTTTTAACCGCTGCCAGTTCTGCTCCCATTGCCGTTCTTTTTTCAGGGAACTCGTCCCACAGAGATGCAGTATAATACATAAAGTAACGAGCTTGAATAAGTTCCAGGTCGATTTCGGCGGTTTTCCTCCTCACTTCGGAGGTTTCCGAAACAGGATGCGGCAGGCTGGAAGGCTGATAGTTTTTTGCAAATTCAACCGCTTCGTTCCGGGCGGCTATAGCTATACCTAAATAGCAGGCTGGAATATGAAGCAGCCAGCCTTGTGGTGTCTGTCCGTGGCCCTGATCCCTGGTCGCAACCAGCGAATCTTCATGTATTTGCACGTTTTCAAGGATTAAGTCGTCACTCCTTGTAGCCCTCATGCCGAGCGTATTCCAGGTTTCATCGAAGCGGATCCCTTCTGTGTCTGTATCCAGAAGAAATTCCCCGATATATTCTATACTGCCTTCCTGTACCGTGGCGGTGATAATTACACGGTCGAGCACAGGTGCCAGGGATGTAAAGGTTTTCTTTCCGTTTATTAACCATCCGTTCTTATTTTTCACTGCTGTTGTAGCCGGCTTTCCACCCCTTGCCGGACTGCCTGTGCCCGGTTCTGTTGCAGCAGCGTTTACGAGAAGTTTTTTCTCGATAGTTTCTCTTGCAAGGTTTTCAAATTTATCCTGCGGCCATTTGCCAGTGTCTCTTAACTGCATAATAATCCCGTTATGCCAGCCAAGTGACAAAGCTGTAGCACCATCTCCCTGAGCGAGAGTCTCCTGTACGAGGAGAAATTCATATAAAGAGATACCTTCTCCTCCCAAATGCCTGGGGACTGTTAGAGCAGTCATTCCCTCCTCTTTTAACTCCTCAAAGTTTTCACGGGGAAACTGAGCAGTCTCATCATATTCAGCAGCACGCCGGCTGAAGCTGTCCAAAAATGATGCAGCACGGGAGTATAGTTGTTTATGCTTATCTGTTTTTATGAGTAGATCGTTGGTTGAAAACATTATTTCTCTCCTTTTTAACACGGGATTCGGGCATTAATCTGTCTGTTTTGTGCTATCTTATATCCCGGTATTTTCCATTTTAACAGACCTTTGGAGTGTTTTCATTTAATTGAAATCACCGTGTTTTAACGGCGGGAATAGTGGGAATGGGCAATAAGGGAGTTTTTTATATTCTATACTTAATTAACCTTGTTTTTACAACCATGAACATAATTTCGACGAAAGACGTAACAAAGTTTCACGAAAGCTACAATTGAATAAATTACCAGAAATTATCTTTGGTTTTCCCCCTATAAACTGGCTTATAATATAGAAGTTTATTATATAGTCAGGAAAACGAATGAAAGTTGGAGGAATTTAAATGTTTTCAAACACTCAAATTGGGATTGATTTAGGTACTGCTAATATCCTTGTATATACGAAAAATAAAGGGATTGTTTTAAATGAGCCCTCTGTTGTTGCTATCGATGTAAATACAAAACAGGTGCTCGCCATTGGAAATGATGCGAAAAATATGGTGGGAAAGACCCCGGAGCATATTGTTGCCATCCGTCCCCTAAAAGATGGAGTAATTGCTGATTACCAGGTGACGATTGATATGCTGAAGCACATTATGAGAAAAGTGAGTAAAACGGTTAATTTAACTTTAAGAAAACCTAATGTGGTCGTCTGTGCTCCATCAGGTGCAACATCGGTAGAACGCCGGGCTATTCATGATGCCGTAAAAAACTTTGGGGCGCGGCAGGTTGACCTTATTGAAGAGCCAATTGCCGCAGCTATAGGTGCTGACCTTCCAGTAGAGGAACCAATCGCAAACGTAGTAGTGGATATAGGCGGCGGCACAACTGAAGTGGCGATCATTTCGTTCGGAGGTGTCGTTACTTCCCATTCTCTGAGGCTTGGAGGAGACCAGTTAGACGATGATATCATCCAGTATGTAAGGAAGAAATACAACTTGTTAATAGGTTACCGTACAGCAGAGAATATTAAGATGGAAATAGGCTATGCGCTCATAGACCATGAAGAGCAGACAATGGAAATCCGGGGAAGAGATTTAGTAACCGGCCTCCCTAAAACAATTACTTTAAGCTCTATAGAAATCCAGGGAGCGATCAGGGAGCCATTGCTGTCCATACTGGAAACTATCAGAACAACTCTGGAAGACTGCCCTCCAGAGTTAAGCGGAGATATTGTGGACCGTGGTGTTATTCTTACAGGCGGCGGTGCCCTGCTTAACGGCATTCAGGAGTGGATTGCCGAAGAAATTGATGTGCCTGTCCATATAGCCCCAAGCCCTCTTGAATCAGTTGCTATAGGTACAGGCCGATCTTTAAACATCATTCACAAACTGCAAAAAGCTACTAAATAAAAATACAGTCATTAATACTCTTTAAACGAAGGCTCTGTTAAACTTTGTTATTGATTTTCGCTTCAAGAAGCTCTTGTCCTGCTGGCATTGCCTCAGCTTCCTCGGGAAAAAAGATGTGTCTCTTCCTCTGCGAGCCTCTCTTCGAAGTGTATACGTCGAGACAACTCGCAGCAGTTTCATGAGGTAATCGCTCGTCCCTGCGGGATCTTCGGCTAATGCTATTCCCGCAGGCAAGAGCATATGCTTCGCCGAAAAATCATCGATTTGTCTCGACGGATAATCTGCGAAGCTAAGCTGGCAGAGGAAGAGACAGTCTCGCTCGCATCTTTCGCGTAAATCTACAGTATTTCAAAGAACAACATCCGCCTTTAACAGAGCCAAACTAAAAACAAGCTGAAGTTTCCACATGAACTTCAGCTTGTTTAATCTCCTTTTATAAGTTCTGGCTGCTTTCGCAGGGCAGCTTAACTCCCTAAGGCTAACTTTCACTGGCTTCCTTTCCTTTTCTTGCAAACTTTATAATCAGTCCGATAACTGCAAGAGCCAGTAAAACCCATGCCACCCATCCAAATAGATCAAAGATGATAAAAACCATCGCAAGAATAAACATAGCAAATACTAAAGGACCAAAAATCAAAGCAACCCCTCCTATTTCAAGAATTCCCAGGAACTTTTATGACTCAGTGCCATTTTCTTTTCAGTGGATATACTCATATAGCTGTTTCGTTTTTGTCCTTGTAAATTCATTACCCTTGCTCTAAAAAAAACAAACCTTAGCGCAAAGATTCAGGTTCCAGGGATTGCATTTACATACGCTCAACCCAGCTTTAAAAGCACCTGCTCCATCTCTGAAAAACTGATAAATCTCGCCCCTCTCCAAATTTCCTTTCCGTGGAAAAAAAGAATTACAGCAGGAGCTGTCAGTACCATGTATTCGCCGGAAACTTTCTGGTCATCTTTAATATTGATCTTAACGGCTTTTAAGCCTTCTCTTTCATGAAGAAATTCATCTAGCTGCTGTTCAACAGCAGTACAAACAGAACAATTGCTTGTCTTAATAAGCAGCAGAACTTTTTCTTCCTCTTTTATGATGCTTCTTATTTCCTCAACGGATTCAGTTTTTTCCACGCCTGCACTCCTTTTCTTCGGGCGTATATGGATAGCTGCAAACTCTGAGAAGACGACCTAGTAAGCTTTCGACATTCCTCCATCTACGAGAAACATTTGCCCGGTGATATAAGTGTTTAACGATGAACCAAGAAATAACACAGTACTGGCAAATTCATCAGGCTTACCGTACCTGCCCAGCGGTATACCGGCTTCTGTTTCCTTTCTGACTTCCTCCGGGCTCGTGTTTAGCCTCTCAGCGCGTTTCCCATCCAGTTCCACAAGTCTCTCCGTCGCTATTCTCCCTGGACCAATCGAATTTACTAAAATACCGTACTGAGCCAGCTCCCTTGATAAAGTTTTTGCCAGTCCTGCTGTTCCCATCCTGAAAACATTGGAAAGAAGCAGTCCGTCCACCGGTTCCTTCATAGAAATCGAAGTAATATTAATTATTTTTCCCCTGGATTCCTTGAGATAAGGAAGCGCAAGACGCACTGTACGAACAACGCTCATCAAATTCTGCTGGAAAGCAAATTCCCATTCTTCGTCGCCCAGTTCCTCAAACATTCCAGGAGGAGGGCCGCCTGCATTGTTAACCAGTACGTCAATCCCGCCAAACTCCTGAACTGTGCTTTCAATAAGACTTTCCAGCTCTGCCGGATTTGAAACATCACAGCATTTCCAGGTGACTTTCCCTTCAGCATGCTTTTTTATGTCCTCAGCAGCCTTTTTCAGGTTTTCTTCTGTCCTGCTTGTAATCATCACGTTTGCTCCAGCTTTTGCATACAATTCAGCGGAAGCTTTACCAAGCCCTTTACTTGAAGCAAGCACGAGCACATTCTTGCCTTTGAGTCCCATATCCATTTCTATCATCCTTTCTTTTATACAGCTGAATGATTTCATAATTCACTATTTATCCCGATGTAACCGTCCGTAAAACTCCCGCCTCAAAACAGTAGTGGAAGCGAAGATGTTTCAGGCGGGAGATAACGGACGCGTTCTGCGGGCACGGCTTCAACTAATTTTTGACGGCAGTCGCCATCTTACGCTGCTATAGGAAAGATATGAAATTCATTCAGATATATTGAATTATGGAATAAGAGGTTTTAAACAACTGCATGCAGCAATTAGTCTTCTTTTTAACCTCAATTTACAATTTCACAAGAAAAGCGCCTTTTTCTTCACTGCCCCAGACAAGTTTCAATTCATCCTTATTTCCGATCGGCCCAACTCCCTCAGGCGTTCCTGTGTAAATAATATCTCCTTTTCCAAGGCAGAAGTAGTCGTTACAGTAGTTTATAATATCTTTAAAGCCAAACATCATATCATTAATGCTGCCTTTTTGAACAAGATCTCCATTTTTAATTAAGGAAAATTCAGTCTCTTTCATTTGTTGTTCACCAGGAAAGACCCAAAAATCCGTAATAAGGGCGGAATTCCTGAATCCCTTTGCTTTCAGCCATGGCTGGCCTTTTTTCTTCAGTTCAGACTGTTCATCCCTCAGTGTAAAATCTATTCCGAGTGCCATTTTCTTAACAACGTCAGACACTTCAAAGTCATGAGGTATTTCTTTTTCTATGTAAAGAACGATTTCCAGTTCATGATGTATTTCCCCTCTGCCTGCGGGAAAGACAATAGTTGAGCCATCTGCGTTGGCCAGGGAATGAGTCGGCTTTGAAAATAAGATCGGTTCATCGGGAACCTCGTTGCCAAGCTCTTTTGCATGTTTTGCATAATTTCTACCTACACAAAAAATATTTTTAATTTCCACCATCTTGCCACCCCTTTATTGTTTTTTGTAAATCATATCAACATGAGGAATACCATCTTCAAGATAGACTTCGGAAACAGGCTTGAACCCAAAGGATGCATATAAGTCCCGTAAATATTCCTGAGCCTGGAGTTTAATTTTATTTTCTCCCAGCTCTTCCTGGAGAAAATCCATCGATCTCTCCAATAGTTCCCTGCCTAACCCCTGTTTCCTGAATTCTTTGTTTACAAGAACCCTTCCTATGGATGCCTCCTCATATACTGTCCCTTGTGGCAGCAGTCGTGAATAGGCGGCTATTTCGTCATTTACTGTTTTAAAAAGGTGATACGCATTTCTGTCATGATCATCCAGCTCGGGGTATGGGCAATCCTGCTCCACCACAAATACATCCACTCGCTGTTTTAAAATACGATATAGCTCATCTGCTGTAAAATCTTCAAATTTTTTTAGCTTCCAGTCCATAAAACATCTCCCCTGACCTTGTATTGTTACCCCCTTAATTTTACCGGCTTTATTTAGAGAATGAAAATATTATTGCTTTTTTCTGAATTGAAGCTAAACAGTGCCTTATATGGTGCAGAACATTTCGTGAGGAATATCTTTTTGGCTGAACAGAACGGTCAAATAAAAAAGAGCTTGATCATTTGACCAGGCTCCTTTTAGCTACAACTCACCCACAGATTCAGGCTGCTGAATTTTGCTTATTGTTTTCCCGTATTTTCTTAACATCCCGTGCTGTTATCAAGGAAACGATGAAAGCGATTATAAGAAGGGCAGTAAATAAATAAAAAGTTGGGGTGTAGCTCCCTGATATTTCTTTTAAACTTGAAACAGCTATCGGCCCCATTACTCCCGCCATGGACCACGCTGTTAAAATGTAGCCGTGGATCGCCCCCAGTTGCTTTGTCCCGAACATATCGCCGATAAATGCCGGCAAAGAGGCAAAACCGCCGCCGTAACAAGTCATTACCACGATAATTACTAAAGGAAATAATACTGGGTGTGTGATAAAAGGCAGAATGAGAAAAGCGATAATCTGAATAATAAAGAAGACGGAGAAAACAGCAGGCCTCCCGATATAATCTGATATTCCTGCCCAGCCGATTCGCCCTGCACCGTTAAAGATACCCATAATACCGACCATTGAGGCGGCTGCAGCGACACTGAGGCCAGCCATATCCTGGGCCATTGGGGAAGCAACAGATATAATCATGATTCCGGCACTTATATTTATAAACATCATGACCCAAAGCAGCCAGAAACGCTTTGTTTTCACAGCCTCATTCGCTGTAAGCTGAGCAAGGTCTTCCTTGACCCGGTCTTTCACAGGACTGGAAGCCTTCTTCATTCCAGCAGGCATCCATCCTTGAGGAGGTCTGGCAATGTAGGAAGCTCCTAGTATCATCAGCAGAAAATAAAACGTTCCAAGAATAAAGAAAGTATTTGAAACTCCTGTAATGCTTATTAATTCAGCCGCCACAGGACTTGTTATCAGCGCCCCTGCCCCAAAACCGAAAACCGCCATTCCAGTTGCCAGGCCCCGCCTGTCAGGAAACCATTTAACTAACGTTGATACAGGTGCAATATACCCGATTCCTAATCCCATGCCCCCAACAGCGCCGTACATAATCCAGAATAATGGGAGTGATTCGATTAATACAGCGACCCCTGCGCCTATCTGGCCGGAGCTGAACAGCACCGCTGCAAGAATTGCTGATTTCCCTGGGCCATTATTTTCAACGAACCTGCCAAAAACGGCAGCGGAAAGCCCCAGAAATACAATGGCTATTGTGAAAGCCATTGTGATCTGGGTAGCACTCCAGCCGGCTAATTCGTTAATTGGATTCGTATACACACTATAGGCATAAGCGGAACCAATTGATAAATGGATTGCTACAGCGGACAGTGCGATAAGCCACCTGTTTTTTTCTTTTTTCATCATGGTCATCTCCTCACGGAACTTCTGCGTCCGCGAAGAAGCTCCCTGATTTAAATTATCGTTGTTTCTTACCGCTCAGCAGTTAGCAGCTGTTTTGCTTCGATAACTTCTTCTTCAGATGGGGAATTAACGTTTTCCAGCTCGTACTGAAGCCCCATTTCTCTCCATTTGTAAACTCCCATTTTGTGATATGGCAGCACCTCAATTTTTTCCACATTATCAAGAGTCCCGATGAACTCACCAAGCTTCCTTAAATCCTGCTCCTCATCTGTATAGCCTGGTACAAGCACGTGCCGGATCCATACAGGAACATCTTCTTTGCTAAGAAGGCTGGCAAACTCTTTAATATGCTTGTTTGTGACTCCAGTCAGCGTCTTGTGCTTTTCTTCGTCTGCATGCTTCAGATCCAGGAGGAAGAGGTCGGTTACTTCAAGAACCTGCTTCAATTTTTTCTGGAAAGTGGGATTCACAGAATAACATCCGCCGGAACTGTCGATAGTTGTGTGGATACCGAGCTTCTTGCACTCCTTAAAAAGCGCATACAGGAAGTCCAGCTGCAGCAGAGGTTCACCGCCGCTTACTGTCACTCCTCCCCCTGAATGTTTCATATAAGGGAGATACTTTTTAATATCCTCTATAAGAGATTCCACTGTTACGGCATTTCCCTTTTTTCGGTCCCATGTATCAGGGTTATGGCAGTACTGGCAACGAAGCAGGCACCCCTGGGTAAAGATCACATAACGGATTCCCGGTCCATCAACCATCCCTGAAGTCTCAACTGAATGTATTCTGCCTTCCATAGTTATTACCTCCAAAACAGAAGGGGAACCAGTTATCCAGGCTCCCCCCTGACTTTAATTAGTTACATACTTTCGTGGAAAGTACGGTTAATAACATCGATTTGCTGCTCCCGGGTAAGCTTAATGAAGTTAACTGCGTATCCGGAAACTCTGATAGTAAGCTGTGGGTACTCTTCCGGACGCTCCATCGCGTCAAGAAGTGTCTCCCGGTCAAATACGTTGATATTTAAGTGATGGCCTTCTTTTTCCATATAACCATCAAGGATAGCAGCTAAATTAGCTTTTCGAACTTCTTCTTCCCGTCCCAGAGCCTTAGGAACAATGGAGAAAGTATTGGATATTCCGTCCAGGGAATGTTCGTAAGGCATTTTAGCTACAGAGTTCAGGGATGCAAGAGCACCCTTTTTATCTCTTCCGTGAAGCGGGTTTGCTCCCGGGGAGAATGGTTCTCCGTCTTTTCTTCCGTCTGGTGTATTACCAGTTTTCTTTCCGTACACTACATTCGAAGTGATTGTTAAAATAGACATGGTAGTTTCAGAGTTACGATAAGTCGGGTGCTGTTTCAGCATTTTAGAGAACTTGACCACAAGCTCTTTCGCAATTTCGTCTACACGGTCGTCGTCATTCCCGTATTGGGGGTATTCCCCTTCAATTGCATAATCTACTGCAAGGCCGTCCTCATCGCGGATTACTCTCACCCTGGAATGCTTTATTGCGCTCAGGGAGTCAGCAGTTACTGAAAGACCTGCGATTCCTGTAGCCATGGTACGGCGGATATCTTTGTCGTGAAGCGCCATTTCAATTCTTTCGTAGCTGTATTTATCATGCATATAGTGAATAACGTTAAGTGTATTAATATAAAGTTCTGCAAGCCATTCCAGGACAACGTCGAACTTTTCTGCTACTTCTTCGTAATCAAGATATTCGCTGGTAATTGGCTCGATACCTGGTACTACATTCATTTTCTGCTTCTCATCCACTCCGCCGTTAATTGCATAGAGCAATGCTTTTGCCATGTTCGCCCTGGCTCCGAAAAACTGCATTTGTTTCCCGATTGTCATCGCTGATACACAGCATGCAATTCCATAGTCATCTCCGAATTCCGGTCTCATAATATCGTCATTCTCATACTGAATGGAACTTGTTTCAATGGACATTTGCGCGCAGTATTTTTTAAACGTTTCCGGCAGGTTAACAGACCAGAGTACTGTCAGGTTTGGTTCCGGTGCAGGGCCGAGGTTTTTCAGTGTATGCAGAAAACGGTAAGAGTTCTTTGTTACCATGTGTCTGCCATCAAGCCCTATACCTCCGATTGCCTCTGTAACCCACGTTGGGTCTCCACTGAATAATTCATTATAATCAGGTGTACGGGCAAACTTCACAAGACGCAGTTTCATAACAAAATGATCTACGAGCTCCTGTGCTTCCACTTCTGTCATTACACCGTTTTCCAGATCTTTTTCAATATAAATGTCAAGGAAAGTAGAAACTCTTCCTAAACTCATTGCAGCGCCGTTTTGCTCTTTAATAGCAGCCAGATAGCCAAGGTACAGCCACTGGAATGCTTCCACTGCGTTTTCTGCAGGGCGGGAAATGTCAAAACCATAGATCTTACCCAGCTCCCTCAGTTCCTGAAGTGCTTTAATTTGCTCAGAAATCTCTTCTCTCAGCCTGATGACATCTTCTGTCATCGTGCCGTTTAAGCTGAGCTTCTCTGCCTTTTTAGCTTCGATCAGGCGGTCCACACCATACAGTGCTACTCTTCGGTAGTCACCGATAATACGTCCTCTTCCATATGCATCAGGAAGCCCGGTAATAATGCCTGCTTTTCTTGCAAGAAGCATTTCCGGGGTATAAGCATCAAATACTCCCTGGTTATGAGTTTTGCGGAATTCCGTAAAAATCTTCTCGACTTCTTTATCAATTTCATAACCGTATGTTTCAAGTGCTGTTGCCGCCATTCTGATACCGCCAAATGGCTGCATGGAACGCTTAAATGGTTCATCCGTCTGAAAACCGACGATTTTTTCCTTAGATGAATCAAGGTAAGCAGGACCGTGAGAAGTTATCGTAGAGACGATTTCTGTATCAAGATTGTAAACTCCCCCTCGTTCTCTTTCTTTCTTGCTCAGGTGAAGAACCTTCTGCCAAAGATCTTTCGTAGCCTCGCTTGCTTCTGTAAGAAAGCTTTCATCCCCATCATACGGACGATAATTCAACTGGATAAAATCTCTAACATCGATTTCCGTTGTCCATTTACCTTCTTTAAATGCTTTCATAGTTTCCATAGTTTTCATATTTAATCCCCTCCGTCTTTAGTAAAAAAGGACTTATATTTAATTTTGCATGTTTGTTATTGATTTGTTTGTATGTACATTATCTCACAGGATCTAAAAAATAAATGTAGAGGAATTATGAATAAAGTTTGGCTAAAATGTGACGGACATAGAAAAAAATCGTTCCTGTATTAGTCATTCATGCATTACTGTTCTACACGACAATATCTGCAACTAACAAAGAACGATTTTTCTGTATGAATATATTTCTTTTTACTGTCCCTCTAACTTAAGAATTCATTTACGGAAGTGACCTGCCCATCCGGGAAGCTCTCCTTTTCAATTAAATACACTAAAACCTCTGCCACTTTTTCAGGAGGAAGAAGCTGTTTTTCTTCCTTATATTCTTTAAAACGTTCCACATCTGCAAAATCTTCCTTATCCGCTGAACGAATTTGTTTTTGCATATTCGTATCAATAATTCCAGGGGCAAAGGACACTGATTTTACGGGAAACTTCTTTTCTCTCTGTTCGACGCTTATTATCTGGCTGAACAGGTCGAGCCCTGCTTTTGAAGAACCGTAGCCTCCCCATCCGTATACAGGATGTCTGCCTGCTCCGGAAGAAATGTTAATGATTCTCTTCTCAGCCTGAAGGTCAGCAGCATGCTTCATAAATTCAGACACCATGACCATTGGTGCAATCAGGTTAATATTTATGTTTAATTTTATTTCTCTTGCGCTGCTTCTTTCGATTGGTTTAATTGGGTCAAGTATCCCTGCGTTATTAATAAGGTGAATTCCTTCCGCCTGATCTGTTTTTATATTTTTGAACACATCGTTCATCAGACCTGCTACTCCATCCGTGTCAGATAAATCATATTGAATATGAGATAAGGAAGCACCTTTTTCAGAGGCCTTTGCTGCCAGCTCTTCATTTTCAGAGCGGGCGACAGAAATCACATGATATCCATGGTCCAAAAGAAGCTCCGCTGTCGCTTTTCCCAGTCCTCTTGAGGCACCTGTTATAATTACATATTTCATATAAAACACCTCTTTCATTCATTCTGATCTTGTATTTATTTTAAACATGGAGCCAGGCAGGTTACAAAGGAATGAGCTGGTCTTACACATGCGGAAAGCTGCCGGTTTTAAAAAGTTTTCTCTGCCAGAGGATAATTAATCTTACCTATCCTTTTTCTCCCAGCCCTTTTTCTGCTATGATTAAATATACTATCAACCGGGTACAGCAAAAATAGTTTTTTATTAAGTGAACCTTCAATCAGTGGGGGGTGTTCATCCACCACCGATTGTTAGTTGGACTAATCGGATGTTAGCGTCTGCACATCATCGCTTCATTCATATTTTTGAGGCCGGGGTTTTACGGACGGTTACATCGTGATAAATTCAAACAGGAGGGCAGCATGACAAAGAGGCAAGGTTTAATCATAGCAAGATTTATACTTATTACTTTGCTGGGTGCGGGGCTTTTCTGGCTTCTCGGCTGGTTCTTCACTATCTCTTATCCATTCTGGATTTCTACTGCTTTAGTTTGGATGTTTATTCCTTTCATCCGCCTGCTCAGGGAAAAGCTCCATCTTCCAAACGGGCTGGCTGTTTTTGTGGCCCTGCTTTCAGGCCTTGGAACAATTATAGCTATTTTTACTGGTATTGTTTTTCTTATCATTATCGGCGTAAGAAGGATTTCAAGCCAGGTTCCTGGATGGATAGAAACAGGTGCTTTCCAGATACAGCAGTTTTTCAATGAAAGTATTTTTCCTATCTGGCAGCGGATAACAGGGGTAATGGATTCACTAACCCCTGAACAGCAAACAACTCTGCAGGAGGGTATCGCAGAGCTCGGCACCCAGGCTGCTGTCTTATTCGGAGAACTTGGACAACGTGTGGCAGACTGGCTAACGCAATTAATTATTGCAGTACCCGCCTTTTTAATTGCTTTTTTGTTTATCTTCCTTGCCTTTTATTTCATAGGAAAAGACTGGGATACCATCAACAGAAAAGTTAGGGACAGTGTTCCCCCGGAGATCCTGAAAATGTTTCAGCAATTTAAACATATGTTCAAATACCGGGTTTTCGGCTTTTTACGGGCCCAGATTATCTTAATGGCCATTGCATCCATTGTAGTCTTTACAGGGCTGTCCATCCTGCGTATTGATCAGGCTTTTACTCTTGCCCTCATAGTTGGGGTTGCTGAGATACTGCCTTACCTTGGCTCCGGAACTATTTTAATTCCCTGGTTTATTTATTTATTTCTTACCGGAAATATTAGCCTGGGGATTGGAATCGCAGTAGTATACGGGGTGACTGTAGCCATCAGGCAGTCGATTGAACCTAAGATTCTCTCTTCAAGCATGAATTTGAACGCATTATCAGTATTAATTTCTTTATTTATCGGTTATCAGCTCTTTGGAGTTGTCGGTGTATTTCTCGGTCCTTTCATCCTCGTCCTGCTGGTTATTTTAAAAGACGTTGGCGTCTTCCATTCTTTAGGCCAATTTGTCCGGAACGGCTGGAAAGAGGAGGATTCAAACAGCAGAAGGTAAAAAAGGAAGCGGGAAAAATATTGATGAAACAGCATACTGATTAACAGACCAAATCTGAGGATTTGGTCTGTTATTATTCCTTATACATAGGGTGCTTGGCAGAGGGGGTGCGGTTCCTGGTTCCATTAATCGCATAAATGGCGATGATTCCCGGGGTGAACCAGGCTAATAGGAATTAGGATTCTAAAACATGCTTAAACCAGGAATTTAACGAATTAGCGGAATGAGGATCCACAAAGTTGAACAAGACCCTATTACTATTCTGTTTTTAATACGGATTATCGGTGTTCTTTACCGGGAGCAGAAATACATCTTCTATACGCTCACCCTTAAGCTCGACCGGCCACTCCACCGGCAGCCTGTTCCATGATTTCCCTTTGGTCACAGAACGATAAATTCCTGTGTTATTTACTGCATAAAACGCTCCTGGTTCTTCTGGATTGGAAAGAAGATGGAACACGGTTGAGCCATGAGGAGCCGGAAGACCATCAGTGACCCTCTCCCAAGCATTAAACTTACTATCTCTTCGGAACACCACTGTTTCTGCGTTCTCAGGAGCGTATGCCTTCGAAGGCCCTTCGGCTCCTGACACTACAATTGTTTCCGGGTCATCAGGATCAACAGCTCCATGGACGAGGTAGGAAAAGTTTCCAAGACCTTTATTCTGAGTTTCCCATGTTTTTCCGTGGTCCCTGCTTTCTGCAAAACCGCCTCCACCCGTTTCATAAATTCTTTCATGAGCTTCCGGGTGAAGGATAATTTTATGGCAGTCAAATTGAGAGCCTGGCTTTCTGTCTTCAAATGCCGTACCTCCATTAATGCTGCGCATTACCCCGCCAAGCTCGATTCCTGCAAGAATAAAATGGTCGTCTTCATAACCCACAGCTATATCCTTCACATGATGAGTCTCCGGCCTTGGCGGAAAACTCCAGTCTTCTTTTGAAGGCAGTTCAAGCAGCGCAGGGAAATCCTTCCATACTTTACCCCCATCTGAAGAACAATACAGACCGCTTGGTTCTGTACCTGCGTACACCAGATGAAATCCAGTGTCTCTGTCTTTGTGGGGGCTTATATGCAAAGACATTACTCTGTTTGGAAGGATTTCCTTTCCTGCCTGCTCCCAGCTGCCGCCTTTGTCGGTACTTTTCAGTAACCCATGATCAAAGGTTCCTGCATAAATCACATTTTTCTCCGGGTCTGCAGCTACTGCCTGAATTTCCTTATCAGGCAAAACTGCTTTATTTAAATTCCAGCCTTCTATAGTCTGCTCGATTATGAAAATATTTTCTGATGCAGCTACAAAGAATTTCATCCTCTCTCACCCTTTACAGTTCGTGTTTTTCCTAATAAAAGCGGTTTTAACGTTTGCTGTTGGCGTCTCCCCTAAACGTTCATTTTACTTCAGTCAATACGGCATCTAAATTAAAAGTGTCCCCTGCATCCTAAAAAACAAAAGTCCTTCAGCTTGTCCAGAGCGGAATAAAAAAAGCATGCTTACGAGACGAAGCATGGCATCAGATCTATATAAAGGGATAGTAATAACCCGCTTTCCCATAAGACGTAATTTTCTGTCTCTGCCTTAAGGGACCAGGAATAATTCTTCGGAAAAAATTCCAAAGAAATTACTATCCCGCTTTTTAATGAGCATCCTGGTCGTATGATCCACGCATAGCTTCTTTTGAAAACCTGTATGCTTCAGCTATTCTAAGCTCTTCAATAAAGGTAAAAACTATTCTTCTTTCGTCTTCGGTTAAAGAATTCGCCAGCTGGAGAAATTCCTCCTTCGAGATATTCATAGATGCCGCCTCCCTCTAGATAATATCGCCCCTTTGTATATTCTTATTATGGCTTTACCCCCCATTAAATTATGTTAATCCTGTTTACAGGCCCAGAACCCGGACAAATTTGTGAACATAAAAAACAGTGTCATAACGAATTTTATGACACTGCCTGAATTACTATATTTTTTGCGGGGCTGCCTGGTCAATCATTGGCATCTCGCCGGCGCAACTTTTCTCTTTCTTCATCCCCTTTTTCTCTTACTTCCTCCCTGAGCCTGTTTCCAATTTCCTGTGCCTCTTCGCGCATTTTTCCATGCTCATTTTGGAAATATTCACGGATACCGTTAGATCTGGCATCAATGAGCTTACGGATTTCACCAGTGTCTGCATCTTCCATAATACTATTCATGTAATACGTAAGGTTTTTCTGGCGGCTTTGTTCACCATAGGATTTATTTACTGCTGTTGACTGCTCACTGTATGAGTTATTTACATATTCTGATTGCTGTGAGTAAGCATTATTAACATTTTGCGACTGCCAGCTATACCACTCGTTAATCAAAGCACCTCTTTCCTGTTCGAAGGTGTTGCGCAGCTCCTGTGCTGTATTCGCGCTTAAATATTCCCCTGCTCCAGCCTCAGCAATAGCTTCCAGTGCTGCACGCTCAGAGGCTTCAATATCAAAACCGATAATATTTACTACTGCTTCAATATCGGAGTCCTGAAGCTTTTCCGCTTCTGCGACCGGATCTCCTCCACAAGTTTCCTCACCATCGCTTACGACATAGATTACACTTTGTACTCCTTGTTCATGGGCCATCATTAAATCTTCGCCTGCGGCTTTAATTGCAGCAGCCAGCGGAGTAAACCCAACAGGTTCAAACTTGTCCAGTGCTTCACTAAAGCCTTCTTCTTCATACGGACCTAAAATATATACTTCCTCTGTCGATCCACACGATTCCTCTTTCCCGTCTGCACGGTTATTTCCTTTGTGGCCATATACTCTCAACGACACATTAGCTTCCTCAGGAAGTTCTGCCGCAAAGTCAGCTACAGCTTCTTTAGCAAGCTCCATTTTTGTACGCCCTTCCAGCTGTCCTGCCATACTGCCGCTGGCATCAAGCAATATTTGTACATGAAGTTTTCCTTCCTCGTCCGCCTGGCCTGCTTCCATATCGCCTGGTCTTGCAGAAATCTCATTAAACAACACTTCTGTTTCTTCAAGGAATTCCTGGTGCTCCGTGTAATCCTCTGCCGTTAACGCCAATAAATAGTGAAAATACTGTTCAGGCTCTAATCCGTCTGGCCACTGATCAATCTCTTTCCGTGCAGTAGTTTCATCATAGTCTTCTCCACTATATTTTCCAGGCCCGAGTTTGAGCCATGGGAGGACCTCATTGGGATCGTTAGCAAATCTCTCATAATCCAGGTCAATCTCATACACTTCTTCTTCATTTTGTTCATCATTTTCTTCAGATACGGCGTCTTCAGTTAAAGATTCTTCCACAGCTTCATTATTCTCTACTGCATCAGCATTCGTTTCACTATTTTCTACTGCATTACTCTCACTGTCAGTACACCCAGCAGCAAGAACAAGAGATAAAGACAGTAAAATTAATAAAGAATTTCTGCGCACTCTTCCCACTCCCCATTTATTAATCGCTTTTATAATTATAACAATATTTTAACATTGTGAATAAATTTTAACAGTTTAAAAGAATGTGCTTATAGAAGGCAGTAACCTATAGGGATTTTGTATCATCTGTTTTGTGTTTGTGCACCTAGTGCCGGAAATGGAACTTTTTATATTGGGACGGCACTTCCCTGCCGCTAAATAATACATACTACTACGCTACGCTGCATACAAAAAAACCCTCGTGAATTTTAATCACGAGGTTTTTCTGATCCCCATTTAATTATTTCCTGCTTCCATTTCTTCGACGAGAAGAGAGAGTTCTTCCCAGCGTTCCATTGCCTGCTCCAGCTCCCCTTCCACTTTATTCTGCTCCTCATAAAGATCACGTGCCTTGTCAAGATCACTTCCTGACTCCATTATTTCTTTTTCAAGCCGCTCTTTTCTTTCTTCAAGTGCTGCGATCCGGTCTTCAATACCTTCCCATTCTTTCTGGTCTTTATAAGAAAGCTTCTTCGGCTTGCTTTTTTCTTGTTTTCCATGGGAAGCCGAAGATTCACTCTTTGGTGCTTTTACAGGAATCTGCTGTTTTGTCTCCTCCATAAATTCGCTGTAAGAACCTTGATAGCGGGATACATTGCCTCTCCCTTCAAAAACAAGGAGATGGTCCACTACTCTGTCGAGAAAATACCTGTCGTGGGAAACAGTAATTACTACTCCCGGAAACTGGTCAAGATAATCCTCAAGGACGGAAAGTGTCTGGGTATCCAGGTCATTTGTTGGCTCATCCAGGAACAGTACATTCGGCTCTCCCATTAAAACTTTTAACAAATAGAGCCTTCTTCTTTCTCCTCCTGATAACCGGTGAATATGCGTCCATTGCACCGGACGGGGAAACATAAATCTTTCAAGCATCTGTTCTGCAGTGATTACCCTTCCATCTGCTGTCTGAACAACTTCGGCAACCGCCTTAATATACTCAATGACCTTCAGGGAACCGTCCAGATCTTCATGATCCTGTGTATAATAGCCTATTTTTACAGTTTCTCCTGTTTCAACATACCCGCTGTCAGGCTCCGCTCTACCCGCCAAAATATTCAGTAATGTTGACTTCCCGGTACCATTGGGGCCTATTATTCCAAGCCTTTCGCCAGGGACAATAAGGTAATTCAGATTTCTGATCAGCTGCTTTCCTTCGTAAGCTTTACTCACTTCTTCCAGTTCGATAACTTTTTTTCCGAGCCGAACAGAGCCAATCGCAAAGTCCACTTCCCCTTTTTCAGCTGGCCCTTTTTCATCCTGCAGCTTCTCTGCCCGCTGAATTCGCGCCTTCTGCTTTGTAGTCCTCGCCTTAGCTCCCCGCTTCAGCCAGGCAAGCTCTCTCCTGAGCAGATTCTGGCGTTTTGCCTCTCTTTGTTCTGCAACCTCTTCCCGCTCGGCCTTTTTCTCAAGGAACAATTCGTAGTTCCCTTCATACTGGTAAAGCTCCCCCTGGTCCAGTTCAAATATCCGGTTTGTCACACGGTTTAAAAAGTAACGGTCATGGGTGATCAGCATTAAAGCTCCCCGGTACTGAGCAAGATGCTGTTCAAGCCATTCAATTGTTTCATTATCGAGATGGTTCGTTGGTTCGTCCAGAAGGAGCAGATCAACAGGCTGAATGAGTGCCTTTGCTATTGCGACCCGCTTCTTCTGGCCGCCGGACAAATACTTTACTTGTTTTGAAAATTCTGTGATACCAAGTTTCGTTAAAATGGTCTTCGCTATTGTGTTAGCTTCCCAGGCCTCTTCTTCATCCATTTTCTGCTGCATTTTGGCAAGCTTTTTCTGTTTCCCTTCATCAGCAGGATCTTTCTCAAGTTCCAGAAGAGCCGTTTCGTAACCGCGCATTGCTTTCATAATCGGAGCATCTCCAAAATAAACCTGGTCCAGCACAGTGAGACCTTCTTTTAATTCAGGCTCCTGAGGCAAATATTCAATTTTAAAATTATTTGCATGGTACATTTCCCCTGCTTCTTTACCTTCAATACCAGCCAGCACCTTCAGTAGAGAAGACTTGCCTGTTCCGTTGACACCTATCAGGCCAATCCGTTCCTTGTCCCCTACTGAAAATGTAATATGATTAAATAAAACTTTTTCTCCGTATGTTTTATGAAGATTTTCAACTCTGAATATGCTCATCAATCATCAAATCCTTTTTTCAAATTAACCTGTACAGACTGTTACAGTCAGTCTCTCTACTTTATTGTAACTGAAACTTCCCCTTCAGGACAGCAGCAGACTTTTTCAGGAAAATCAAAGTATGTGTAAATGGGGAGCAACGTGCGGGCGGGCAGCATTCCCGAACTTCCGAAAAATTGTGAGTTCGGGCACGTTGGAGCTTCTCGCATGCCCGAACTTCCGTTGAATCACTGAGTTCGGGCGCGATACCGCCTCATATTGTCCGGAACGGTGAAAAAACTTCTCTCTTCTATTTGCATGAAATTCACATACCTTTGCCTGTTTTCATGATAAAGTATAAATAAGAAGTTTTATATAACGAAACTATCAGAGCTTCTTATCCGTAAAAAGAAATAGCTATCATACAATCAATTAACTTACAGAGGTGAAAAAAATGCTTCAGATGCTCATCCTGAGCGCTTTACTTGCAGTATTGTTCCTCCCATTCCAGCTGGAATGGTGGAGAACACCCGAATTCAAAAAATGGCTTGTCCCCCGGTATTTATTAGGATTGTTTTACGGTCTGGCTATCTTTTATTTAGGTCTCCTTGACCAAAGTATTTCAGCAATTACAGCTTATTACTTACCAATTATCGGAATCAGCTTAATGGCTGATAACATACTGGCTTTTTCAGTAAAAAAAACATTCCGCAGACAGCCGGCAGTTATGGGGGCCAGTGTCGGCCTTGTCATCCTTGCAGGCTTCATCGTGTTCTGGGTTATTCAGCCTTTATTTCTCGCGGATGCTAAGTATGATATTGCAGGCGGCGAGGAAGTAACTATTGAAGAAATGCAGCCTGTAAATGAAGCCAACATACCTGTTGTCCCGAGAAGCTATGCAGAATACCGTTCTGACGTGATGATGGGCCAGCTTGATAACCCGGCGTTTTATAATTTAGGAAAGACGAGAATTCAGCGGGTTGACGAAACTTTATTTTGGATTACCCCAATTGAATACGATGGTTTATTCCGCTGGTACCGGAGTGATGCTGCTCCTGGATACATTGCAGTAAATGCGGAAAACTCCCGCGCTGAGCCACAGCTCGTTTTAACCGAAATGAAATACGTGCCATCTGCTTTTTTCCACGAAAATCTTGAAAGGCATGTACGAGCCCAGTATCCTGATATATTGATGCTTGATACTACATTCGAGGTGGATGGAGACGGAGATCCATACTATATTATAAGTTACGGACATTATACGGAGTTCCGAAGAGTAGCGGAAGTTGATGGGATAGTTATCGTAGATCCGGCAACAGGGGAAATGGAGAACTATGCTAAAGAGGAAGCCCCTGATTGGGTGAACAGGATTTATCCGCCCCATATTGCTGAAGAAAGAAATCACTGGTTTGGTGTTTATAAAAGCGGGATCATTAACCGTTTCTTCGCAAGGGAAGGGCTGACTGAACCAACTCAATGGGGTGCGGACGATGCCGTAACCGGTGTAGTTGACCGTGAATTGCAGCAAAACTGGTTCACAGACCATATGCGCTTGCGCGGCGAAGGGGAAGCCTCCCGTTCTATGGTTGGTTTCACGATGTTTGATGCACGAACGGGAGAACTTAATTACTACCGTGATGCGAGCGGCTCATTAAACGGACGTACCGCAATGGACCTTGCTGAAAGGACGTTTCGGCGGGACGATTATGTTGCGGGAACACCGACGCTGTATAATATTTATGATAATTATACATGGGTGGTTCCACTAATGGACCGAAATGCTGTACTGCGTCAGATTATGCTCGTAAACGCCCGCAGTGAAAATGTTTATGGCTATGGTGAAACAAAAGCTGAGGCGTTCAGAGCCTATCAATTATCTCTTTCCGGTGCAGGCGATGATGATGCCCAGCCAGGAGCTGTAGGAGATGTTATTGAACTAACAGCCACAGTTGAAAGGGTCTATAAATGGGACAGAGAAGATAATGTTACTGTTCGCCTCTTATTGGAAGGGGAAGACCGCATCTATACTGTTAACGCCTCCTCTTATCCAAGAGCGGTATTTATTGAAGAAGGCGACGAAGTAACCATCACTTTCCTCGATACTGGCGAAGAAGTACAGGCAATCGATGAGCTCGATTATTAACTAAAAAGGATTAAGGTAAGAGGATGCATCAAAGTTGATGCACCCTCTTTTTTTCGGTTGATTTCCTTTTCGTTGATTGAACCATCGATTTCGATGATTAAACGTCTTTTTTCGTTGATTGGCCCTCCGATTCCCTATAATAAATTCAACTTCGCTGATTGGATTCCTGATTTCCCCGATTGAACTGCCATTTTCGCCGATTAAACCACCTATTTCGCAGATTAAATTCACCTTCCCGTTTAAATACCTGATTTCATATTAAAAGACGCACCTCCAAATCGAAGATACGTCTCTTTTCATAAACTTATTTCGTCCCGCTCAATAAGTGATCTTTTAACTTATCTCTGAGTGATCTCTTTAAAAACTTTCCGACAGATGTCTTCGGTATTTCATCTAAGAAAACGATGTCGTCCGGGAGCCACCATTTAGCAAACTGAGGTTTTAAAAACTCCTGCAAGTCCTCTGCAGACACAGTATCTTTATAAGCATCTTTAAGGACGACGCAGGCAACAGGGCGCTCCTGCCACTCCGGATGTGCTACCGCCACGACGCTTGCTTCGAATACTGCTTCATGAGCCATAAGAGCATTTTCCAGATCTACCGAGGAAATCCATTCTCCGCCGCTTTTTATTAAATCCTTTGTCCTGTCGACAATTTTGATAACACCTTCGTTATCTACTGTGACCACGTCTCCTGTATGAAGCCAGCCGTCACGGAAGGCTTCCTCTGTACGCTCATCTTTATAATACTCATCTGCGATCCACGGGCCACGGATAAGAAGTTCTCCCATTTCTTCCCCATCCCAGGCTACTTCGCCGTTTGCGCCAAGCACTTTCATCTCGAGCCCTGGCACAAGGAGCCCTTGTTTTGCCCGGATATCCAGTTTATCCTGTTCGGGCAGGTCTTCCTGGTAACTCTTCAGCCTTGATAATGTTACAAGAGGACTTGTTTCTGTCATCCCGTAAGCGTGCAGGAATGGCATTTTATATTTCGTTTCATAAGCTTTAATCATTCCTGAAGGCGCCGCGGAACCGCCGCATAAAACAGCACGGACGCTGCTCGTATCATAATTCCCTTCGTCGAGCTCCTTAAGGAGGCCAAGCCAGATCGTTGGGACACCAGCTGTTACAGTTACTTTTTCTGATTCTATGAATTCTGCTAACAGTTTAGGTGTGAACTGCGGACCAGGCAGCACCTGTGTAGTACCAAGCCATGTTGCCGCAAACGGAAGCCCCCAGGCGTTTGCATGGAACATTGGAACAACAGGCATGCAGCGGTCCGATTCAGAGAGAGCAGCTGTATCCGCTAATGCCATCGCAAAACCATGGAGCACAATTCCCCTGTGTGAATAAACTACCCCTTTTGGATTTCCTGTAGTTGCGGAAGTATAACACATTCCTGCCGGAGCGTTCTCGTCAATATCTTTCACAAATTCATAGCTCTCATCAGCCTCTGACAAAAGCTCTTCATAAGAATAGACAGGGGATAAGGACGTTTCAGGAAGTTCGTCGTTGTCGCTCATTATGATGAAAGCCTCAACTGACGTTAATCTATCTTTAATACCCTCAATCAGCGGAAGGAGATCTTCATCAATCAGTATAACCTTGTCCTCTGCATGATTAATGACGTATACAAGATGCTCCTGGGAAAGCCTCAGATTTATTGTATGAAGAACTGCCCCCATCCCTGGCGCAGCGAAATAGATTTCAAGATGGCGGTGATGGTTCCAGGCCAGCGTCCCTACCCTGTCCCCTTGAGAGACCCCTATACGTTCCAGAGCACTGGAAAGACGCCGGGTTCTTTTTCCAATTTCCTCATAAGTAAACCTGTGGACCCCTGATAGTGTCCTGGAGACTACTTCTTTCTTCGGAAAAAACTTTTCTGCTCTTTCAAGCATCGATCCTACAGTTAAAGGCATGTTCATCATATTCGCATTTCCCCTTCCAAAGGTTTAGTTTGATAATCCTTATTTCTGTTCTTCCTGGGTCCTGTTCTTATCTTTCTGAATAGCTTCTTCCGTATGTTCTCCTGTCTCAGGGGGAGGTGTCAGGCTGCTTACCTGGACATTTCCAGAATGCACCTGCCTGATGCCCCATCCTGGATCAGAAATCACCTGTCTGCTTCCTGTAACAGGCGACTTGGAAAGCTCACTCGTTTCCAGTACAGGAGTAAGACAGCAATCTGTTTTCAGCCCGAAGTCCGTCCACTCCTCCATCGACCTGCTTCGAAAAAGCGCTTTCATTTCTTCGTAAACTGAATCGCCGTCTTTTGCAGCGGCATACTGCCCTCTCAGGAGATCTTCTCTTCCAATCCCTTTACAAAAATTTTCCCAAAACTTTTTTTCCAGTGCAGCAAGAGCCATATAACGGTTGTCTTTCGTCTGGTAGATTTGATAGGAAACAACACTGCCGCCAAGAAGCGGGACTCCATTTTCCTCACCAGCTCCATCCAGATAAGCAAGATGATTTGTCATAAGCGATGTCATTACATCGACTATCGCCAGATCGAGATAGCACCCCTCACCCTTACGTTCTCTCTGAAGCAACGCGCTTAATATCGCTTCGTTGGCACCTATCCCGCCGACGAGATCAGCAAACGTGTTTGTGGGATGAACAGGCTCGCCGGCGTCATTCTTCATCTGTGCAAGGGCTCCGCTAACAGCCATATAATTTAAATCATGGCTTCCGAGAGTACTCATTTCTCCGGACTGCCCGTAGCCGGAGATGGAACAATAAATGATATCCGGCTTGTCCTTTTTCACAGTTTCATAATCGATTCCGAGCCTTTTTGTAACACCGGGACGGAAACTTTCGATGACCACATCCGCTCCCTTGATTAACTTTCTTGCCGCCTCCTGGCCGTCCCCGTCCTTCAGGTTCAGAGTTACACTCTTCTTATTTCTGTTATTCGCTAAAAAAACTAAGCCTGTGCCATCTTTTTTCTCCCCCATATGACGCGCCGGTTCTCCATCCGGCGGTTCCACTTTTATCACTTCCGCACCCATGTCAGCGAGCCGGAGTGTGGCATAGGGCCCTGGAAGGTAAAAAGAAAAATCGATGACCCGGATTCCCTCAAGCATGGCATATATCCTTTCCGCAGTTAATGCGCAGTGTTTGCCTCCTGAAGCTGCTTCCGCAGCATGAACTTCTGAATTTTTCCGCTTGCGTTTCTCGGCAGCTGTTCTGTGAAAATGTACTGGCGCGGCCGTTTATAGCCTGCAAGACGGTCACTGTTTTTACAGAACTCTTCAAGCTTTTCTTCTGTGAGAGCTGGGTCTTTTTTTACTATGAGCGCAATGACTTTTTCGCCCCATTTTTCATCGGGCACACCGATAACAGCTACATCCAGCACACCCTCATGGTCATAGAGCACATCTTCCACTTCACGAGGATAAATATTTTCACCACCGCTGATGATCATGTCGTCCACTCTGTCCGCAATCCATAAATAGCCTTCTTCATCGAAGTAGCCAATATCGCCCGAGTAGTACCAGCCTTTATAAATCGCCTTGTTTGTTGCCTCTTCCCTGTTAAAATATCCTTGCATCATGCATGGTCCCTGAACGATAATTTCTCCGGTTTCCCCTGGGGCAACTTCCTCATCCGGTTCTGAACGGCCATCTTCACCTGCACGTACAACCCGGATTTCATGATTTAAAATGGCTTTCCCAGCAGAACCCGCTTTTCTGATCTGTTCATTCTCTTTAAGGAAAGTGACAGCCGGCCCCATTTCCGTCATTCCGTACGCCTGAATCAGCTTTACTTTGAAGTTGTCATGGATGGCATTCACCAAAGCAGGAGCCATCGGAGCTGCTCCGTACAGGCCAAGCCTCAGAGAGGTAAGATCATACTGCTCAAGGTCTTCCTGGAGCATCATATTCCACATCGTTGGCGCCGAGAAGAACAGGGATATTTTTTCCTGTTCAATGAGCTCGAGTGTCTTCACTGGCTCGAAGTGGTGGGTGATAATATTTGCCGCTCCGCTATGGACCCGAGGAAGGAAGGCACAATGAAGCTCGGCACAGTGGAACATCGGTGCTGTCACCAGGCCTCTGTCCTCTTCTGTCAGGTTCATGCCGGCAATGATGATCAGGCTTTGCTCCACCATATCCCGGTGCCGGTGCATAACTCCTTTTGGCCTGCCTGTTGTGCCACTCGTGTACATAATCGCATACAGATCGTCCTCGGTAACCTCATCAGCTTCAGGCCGATCCCCGGAAGCCCCTGCAACTGCTTCATGATAGCTCTCTGCGTAGTCCGGAGCCTCATCATCCACATACCAGAAGCTCATTCCGGAAAAATACTGCTGAATTTCTGAAACATGGGGAGCGAGCGCTTTTTCAAAAAGAATAACCTTCGGATCCGCGTCTTCCAGAATGAACTTCAGCTCATTTGCTGCCAGCCGGAAATTAATCGGGTTGAATACAGCTCCAATCTTTGCACAGGCGAAAAATACGGTTGCCAGTTCCTCTGTGTTGAATAAATAAGTGGAAACCCTGTCCCCTTTAGCCACTCCAGCGTCTTTTAGAGCATTAGCAGCTTTATTAACCTGTCTGTCCCACTCCCTGTACGTGTAACGCACATTCTTCTGCACATAATATAATGCTTCTTTGTCCGGATATTTTCTGACAGTCTGATCAAATAATTTGCCAATTGTCGTGTACATAGTAATATCCTCCTCAAAAATTAATTGCCTCCGGTTATTGTTCCGGCTGCTTACAACCCCATTTTTTTCGCAATGATCGTCTTCATAATTTCATTCGTTCCTGCGTAAATGGCGGAAACTGGAGTGTCCCTGTATCTTCTCGCTATTTTATATTCCTCCATATAGCCGTAACCACCGTACAGCTGCATGCACTCTGTTGCAATATTCCGGGCCATTTCTGTCAGCTTCCATTTTGCCATGGACACCTGGGTAACTACGTCTTCCCCTGCCATATGTCTCGCGATCAGCTGATCAAGGAAAGTTCTCCCGATCTCTATTTCCGTGGCCATTTCCACTAACTTGAACTGCGTATTCTGAAACTGGCTGATCGTCTTGCCGAATGCTTTTCTCGTTTTCACATATTCCAGTGTCATTTCCAGCATATCTTCCGAGGCTGTCTGGGCGCCAATAGCAACCAGGAGACGCTCCTGCTGCAGTTTATCCATTAAATAGAGGAACCCTTTTCCTTCTTCGCCGAGAAGATTTTCTTTCGGGACCTTGCAATCTTCGAAAATCAGCTCGGCTGTATCCTGGCTGTGAAGCCCGATCTTATCCAGCTTCCTTCCCCGGGAGAATCCCTCCATCCCTCTTTCCACTACGAGAAGGCTGATCCCTTTATGTTTAGGCACAGCATCCGGGTCCGTCTTACAGGCAACAATAACAAGATCTGCATGAATACCGTTCGTTATAAACGTTTTCTGCCCGTTAAGTACATAATGGTCTCCCTCTGAAACTGCTGTCGTTTTTATATTTGCCAGGTCTGACCCTGCTCCAGGCTCTGTCATCGCAATGGCAGTAATCGTGTCTCCTGTTACACAATCAGGCAGCCAGCGGTCTTTTTGCTCCTCTGTACCATAGGCAGTGATATAAGGGATAACAATATCGTTATGGAGCCCTATACCTATTAAACTAGTCCCCACTCGTTCAAGCTCTTCATTAATGACTACGGAGAAGCCCCAGTCTGTACCAGATCCTCCATATTTCTCATCAACATCAGGGCAGAGAAAACCCTGCTCCCCCATCTTCTTCCAGAAGGATCTTGGTATCAGCCTGTCTTCCTCCCACTTTTCAAAATGAGGAGACGCCTCTTTATCAAGAAATTTCCGCAGCGCTTTACGGAACATTTCATGGTCTTCTGTTAAATAAGGATGTTTCATTTTGTTACCTCCGTTTTGTTTTAAATCCAGTAGTGTATTTTCTAGGATTCTATTTTTTGCTGGAATTTTTCCCGAAGATGGTATTTCAGTATTTTTCCTGAAGCGTTTCTCGGAAGCTGCTTTTCAAATATAATCCGCCGCGGGACTTTGTAGCCGGCTAATTTTTCCCGGCAGAAGCTCCTGAACTCTTCTTCATCAATCGTCTCGCCTTCTTTTGGCACAACGATGGCTGTCACTGCTTCGCCCCATACTTCATCAGGGAGGCCGATCGTAGCCGCGTCAAGAACCTGGGGATGTTCAAACATCACCTGTTCCACTTCAATGGAATACACATTCTCGCCGCCTGATATGATCATGTCTTTTTTCCTGTCCACGAGCGTAATATACCCTTCTTCGTCTCTGACTGCCAGATCGCCTGTATAAAGCCATCCATCTTTTAAAGTCTTTTTCGTTTCTTCCGGTTTTTTGAAATACTCTTTCATGATGGATTCTCCCCGGAGTATAAACTCTCCTACCGAGCCTGGCTGTGAATCTTCCCCTGCCCCATCTACAACTCTCGCTTCTGTGCCAAATATAGACTTGCCGCCTTTGCCAAGATGGTTTTTATGTCCTTCAGGATCAAGTAAAATACCTCCTGGCCCCGCCTCCGTCAGTCCACAAAGATTAAAGAAACGATCTGTTTTGAACAATTCCATACTTTTCCGGACGATTTCAGGTGCCATTGGCGCTGCTCCATAACCGCACCGCTGTATGGATGACAGATCGTATTCTTTTGCGTTCGGCACCTGCAGCATAAAATTGTACATAGCCGGCACGCCAAAGAAATGGGTGATTTTATGGTTCTCAATTGCCTTTAACGTTTCGACTGGGTGAAAATCCCGGTGGATTACATGATAGGCTCCCAATACAACACCAGAAACGAGAAAAAGATTAAGCTGGGCTGAATGGAAAAGTGGAGCGATATGGAGGAATCTATCATGCTGATTAATGCCCATCCCAACAATCATCGTAAGTCCAACATGGAATACTCTCTTATGGTCGAACAAAGCCCCTTTAGGCCGGCCTGTTGTTCCGGAAGTGTACAGGATTTCAAGGTCGTCTGAATCCTTTACGTTAACAGTAGGTTCTTCTGTATTGTCCGTGAGTAGTTCTCCATAGGAAACATGGGAAAGTACTTTCGGCTGCCCGACGGTAAATATTGTTTTTACTTCCGTCTCTGTTGAAGCTTCCTCCATCGTTTCATCAAATTCCTCATCACAGAAAACCACGGCTGCTTCTGACTGCTTAAGAATGTACTTCACTTCAATAGCTGTCAGGCGGAAATTAATCGGCACCGCGACAGCACCAAGCTTGGCGAGAGCGAAATAGGCAAAAACGAAATACTCGGAGTTCTTCATCATGAGAGCGACTTTATCTCCCTTTTTAACAGGAAGCCCTATGAGACCATGGGCAAGCTTATTTACTTCTTCGTTAAACTCCCGATAAGTGTACTCTCTTCCTTCACAGCTGATGGCCTTTTTTTCACCGATATTCCTGGCATTTACAGACAAATATGACCCTATATCCAAACCCCATTCCTCCTTTTTAATATCAGGTGCATTCTTCTCTCACCTTTATTTAATGCAAGGACTGTGCCAGTTAAGGGGATTCGTATGGGAACCCCTTGAATTATCAGAAAAATAAATTATTACGACAAGAAATAAAGTACCGTGGCTTCTTTTATTTGCAGGCTGTGGAGAAAATCTGTACACAACGGAAAAAAGAGTGTCCAATAAATAGACACTCTTTTTAAAAGCAAGTAGATGCGGTATTGTTCGGGTGATCCGTAGCGACTGTGCTTATTGCGGATGTCTGAATCACTCTTTTCCTTGGTTTAACCGAATGAGGAACCGTTGCAATTTCTTTGCGGATTCTCATTCCGCTATCTCAACTATGTAGTCATTACGCAACAACGTTCCGGATCCACACCATTCGCAAAGCAATGTAATCCTGATAAATCAAGAACTTAGCAGACCAAATCCCCCGATTTGGTCTGCTTTTTAATCTGCTGTTTCATGAATTTCCCCACAGAAACAAACCCTTTATTTATTATCAAAGTTGATATTTCTTTAGCTTTTCATAAAGTCCGGACCTGCTGATCCCCAGTAACTGCGAAGCTTTTGTTTTATTGCCGCCCGCATTGTCCAGTGCCCTCTGAATCACTGACTTCTCAGCACTTTCGGCCATTTTGAGCTCAGGCTCCTCAGCAGCGGGCAGCTTTATATTAATCATGTACTCGGGAAGGTCTTCCAGGATAATTTTCCCTGTCTCAGCAAAAGTCATTGCTCTTTCCAGGACATTTTTTAATTCCCTTACATTTCCGGGCCAGTCATAGTTCATCATCACTGCTTCCGCGTTTTTCTCAATCCCAGTAATACTCGTGCCAAGCATGCGGTTCAGCTGCTTAATAAATGTGTCCGTAAGCAGGTAAATATCTGCCTTTCTTTCCCGAAGCGGCGTGATTTGAAGGGATATGACATTCAGCCGGTAGTACAGGTCTTCCCGGAATTCCCCTTTTTCCACCATTTCCTCAAGTGAGCGGTTAGTCGCGGCGATAATCCGCACATCCACATGGATTCTCTGCGTGCCTCCCACCCGGTAAAACTCTCTTTCCTGAAGCACCCGAAGCAGTTTCGCTTGCAAAGCCAGCGACATGTCTCCTATCTCATCTAAAAAAAGAGTGCCTCCGTTTGCCAGGTCAAATTTGCCTATTTTCCCTTTTTGCCTTGCTCCAGTAAAGGCTCCGTCTTCATAGCCAAAAAACTCCGATTCCAGCAGGTGCTCCGGGATTGCCGCACAGTTTACAGTGACGAATTTCCCATCCTTCCTTACACTGCTGCCGTGAATCGCATGAGCAAAGAGTTCCTTCCCAGTACCGCTCTCTCCTCTGATCAGGATGGTAGACCGGCCTTTTGCCGCTTTTCTGGCACTTCTCTTCAATTTTTCTACATAGGGGTCGCTGCTGATGATTTCATCCCATGTAAAACGCGCAGTCTCCGTTTGCTGGAGCTGGGTCTTATAATAAGCCGCTTTCTTTTCCGCTTTTTCCAGTTTATTAAATAATTCACTCACCTGGTTCAGCTGACGGAACATCACTTTCCCCAGAGCGCCGATGATTTCCCCATCTTGTTCAACTGGTATTTTGTTAACAATATATTTGATCCCGTTCACTTCCAGAAAGTCGCTCAGTTCCGCTTCCCCGCTTTGAAAAACAGAGCATAAGTTCATCTGCGGCAGTACCTGTTCTATCGGTCTATGTAACACCTCTTCTTTTTCCAGTGAAAATAAATCCAGAAGAGGGGGGCTTACCATTGTTACTTTTTTCTTTTCGTTAACCATTAAAATGCCGTCGTAAGCATGTTCAATTGCCGTATCAAGTGTCTGCTTCAGATTTTTCACCGTCTTAAGTTCCTGAGCCATCTGTTCCAGCTCGGAAATATCCTGAAGCAATGCAATCAGGCCCCGGCTGTTCTCACCTGTCTTAAACGAGGAAAGCCTGAGCATCGCCTGCTCATTTCCTATATTAACTTTAGAGAAGAACAGGGAGTCTATTGAGTCGCAGTCCAGGTCCGGAAAAAGAGTGACTAACTGTTTTCCAGCAAGGCCGTTCAGCTCCTGGCCGGACATCCTGATAAACTGATCATTAGCATATACAATTCGTTTGTCGCCATCTGTCATCAATACTCCGAGATGGGATATTTTCAGTACCGTCTCCAGCTGCTCTTTCAAGGCATTAGAGGAACGAAGCAAACCCATTACCATATCAGTTTTTCGAAGGAGTCCGATCACCCTTCCGTCTTCTTCGGTGATCACTCCTGTACCTACCCCGCTTTTTTCCACCATTTCTTTCACCGTCTCAAAAGGGGTACGGTAATCTACTGCAACTGCATCTCTTTTTAAAAAATTATGGACAGGTTCGGTTAATGGTTTGTTTTCCAGAATCATGTCAAAGAGGGTGCTTCTTGTAAAAATTCCGTCCAGTTTACCTTCCCCATTCAGGACAGGCACAATATCCCACTTTTTCTGTTTCATTACAGCAACAGCTTTTAATACAGTCTCCTCCCTTTTTATACTGCAGTCAGCCGGAGTCATAATTTCTTTCAGGTTCACCACCCTATCAATCCCCTTTAAATTTGTCTTACTGCTATTTTATAACAAATTAAGGGATTTTTCCGAATAATTAAATAAAAAACACCCCCGCAAAATTTTGTGTCCCTGTCAGCAGATTAGCTGGCGGTCCAGGTAACAAAAAATCACGGGGGGTTGTTGCTTGAGTGATATTCGGCTAAAAACTTATTTTGGCTGCATTCTGATCGCGCCGTCCAGGCGGATTACTTCCCCATTTAACATCGGGTTTTCAATAATACTGCCTGCGAGCTGGGCGTATTCCGCCGGCTTTCCAAGACGTGAAGGAAATGGTGTCATTTTTCCGAGCGCTGTCCTCGCCTCCTCCGGCAGAGAAGAAAACATAGGTGTATCGAATAATCCTGGAGCGATTGTCATCACCCGGATGCCGAAAGCCGCAAGCTCCCTTGATAAAGGCATGGTCATGGCGGCTACTCCGCCTTTTGAAGCACTGTAGGCTGCCTGCCCAATCTGCCCCTCAAAGGCAGCGACTGATGCTGTATTAATGATCACGCCTCTTTCACCAGATTCATTTGGTTCGTTTCCTGTCATTTTCTCTGCTGCCAGCCTTACAACATTAAACGTGCCGATGAGATTCACCTCAATCACTTTGGAGAATGACTGAAGCTCATGAACTCCTTTTTTGCTCAATACTTTTTTTGCTACTCCAATACCAGCGCAATTAACAACAGTGTTAATATTCCCGAACTGTTCAACTGCTTTGTTCAGAGCATCCTGGACACTGGATTCCTCTGCTACATTCGTTTTTACAAAGAGAGCGGTGCTTCCCAATTCCTCTGCCAGTTCAGTCCCTCTCTCTTCAGCTAAATCAAGGATTACTGCCTTGCCTCCGTTTTCCGCCACATATCTCACTACTGCTTCCCCAAGGCCTGAAGCCCCCCCGGTTACTACCGCTACTGTATCTTTTATTTTCATTTCTGCAACCTCCCAGTTATATGAATGCATCTTATTTATAATGCAATATTCATACCAACTATGCGGAGGGCCGGAAAAAGGAGGCGGGGCAAGATTTTCAGGGGGAGCTGTTTATCCTCCGTCCATCTTCTGCACATATTACTGTACAGAAAATGGACAAAAGCTGAACGGACGCCAATGCTTTTGAGAAAAATTAATTATTCCTTTTTGTTCTGAGTAAAATAGTGTTTCCAGAAGGGTCCACTGTTTTGTACCCTTCTGAAACCTGTTCCACAGTTGCATCTATAATTTCCAGCTTCTGCACCGCATCTTCAGCAGCCTGTTCGCTATACTCAAGAACAAACCAGTTCAGCCCTGCACTGTTTTTGGCCGGAGCGGGAGCGCCTTCTCCATTCCAGACATTCAGTCCAATGTGGTGGTGGTATCCGTGCGTTGACATAAACAGCGCTCCTGGATAATTAGTAACAACCTTGAAACCTAGCTGATTATAAAATTCCTCTGTTTTTTTCAGCTCTGAAACGTGCAGATGAATATGCCCCATAACTGTTTCTTCCGGAAGGCCGTTCCATTTTTTATTGCTCTCCGCAAGGACTCCCTGAGCGTCCAGAGGCTCAGTAGCCATGGTCACGTTCCCATTAGTCCAGCTCCATTCAGAGGATTGGCGGTCTCTGTATACTTCAATACCATTGCCGTCCGGGTCAGTTAAATATATCGCCTCGCTGACAATATGGTCTGAAGCGCCGATTTGCACGTTGTTTTCCGCGATATGCCTCAGAAAGGAGGAGAGATACTCCCTGCCTGGAAGCAGTATTGCAAAGTGGAACAAACCTGTAGTCCGTCCTTGTTTCGGAATCACGTCTTCCGGCTGTTCCAGCACAAGCAGCGGCTTCTTCCCGTCCGCAGTCAGCACAGCACTTCTTTCTGAACGGTCCAATGTTTTGAAGCCGATAATTTTTTCATAATACTCAATGGACCTTTCGATATCAGTGACATTTATATTAACTTCCCCTACATATACTGCCGGTTCCTGAAAAAACTTTTTTTCCATGTGTAATTACCCCTTTTTTTAATAGTATTTATCTTCTAACGTTTCCTGATTAGAAAGCTTTCATAAAATTTTCAAGTTACTTTATGTAAGTAATTATATTTTAGTAACGTAATTTAATCAAGTAATAAATTTAAATCTATTTGTTTATATGGAAAAAGCACCTTCCGCTGAAGGTGCTTTGCATTAATCATTAAAATTAAATCCCTGGTTTTTTAACGCCGGAATCACATTATCGGCAAAAATTTTATATCTCTCAGAGTAAAAGACTGCTACATTGCCGGACCACTCTGCTGATTTTTCACCGTTGGTCCGCTCAAGCATGTAGTTGGAAAAAGTGTCGTCAAACTGGTCAATATACTCTTTAAGATTTTTATTATAGCTCTCTTTATGATGCACCACTGCTACTGGCAGTCTTGGCTTTTGTCCAGGGTCGGATGCCGGGTGCCCCAATACAAGGCCTGACACTGGAAACACATATTCCGGAAGCTCCAGCAGTTCAATCACTTCCTGCGGATTTCTTCTGATGCCTCCGATTGGCACAGTTCCCAGACCCATTGATTCTGCAGCTGAGGTAGCCGTACCGAGAGCAATCCCCACATCAGTTGCTCCAATCATCAAAGCTTCCGCCCCGCTGTCAGGAAGATTGAACTCTTTGCCTTGTTTTTCAGCCGCAAGCTTCGCCCGGTAAAAATCAAGGCAGAACACAAAAAATACAGGTGCTTCGTCCACATATTTCTGGTTTCCTACAAGCTCAGCAAGCTTTGCTTTACGTTCCTTGTCCTGTACTTCAATAATCGTAACCTGCTGCCCGTTAATCCAGTTTGCCGACGACATTGCAGCCTTCACAATCTGGCTGATTTGTTCATCTGTAACCGGCTCATC
Source organism: Evansella clarkii (assembly GCF_002019695.1). Taxonomy (GTDB): domain Bacteria; phylum Bacillota; class Bacilli; order Bacillales; family Salisediminibacteriaceae; genus Evansella; species Evansella clarkii. The sequence goes on from NZ_KV917376.1 coordinate 81,201, forward strand.
TTTGTATTCACGGTACGAGCGGTGGTTTGTCAATAAGTTGATTACTTCATTCATTGTCATCTCTCCTGCTTCTCGTTGGTTTGTGAGTAGTATAACAATTCCTGGCTCACCTTATCGAATGAAATGCATTTAAGAACGCTAAACCCTTGCCCTTCTGTTTATTTTTTCCGCACTTCTGTACGCGTCAATCATACCGTAGATCCAAAAGATCGGGTACGTAATAAAACCGATTAACACATACATTAATAGTCCATTAATCGCCTGGATAATTATAAAAAAGATTCCCTTGAAAATCTGGCCGTTATAAATCTGGCCAATCCCTGTGAACAGCGCGCTAAGCACTGCGGCCACTCCAGGGCTTTTCGGTGGCTGACTGTATGCCATTTATCTTCACGCTCCTTTTATCGTCTCGCCTGCAAAATAATATGCCGTTTCTCTGTACTTTATCCTTTTTTAAAAAAGAAGAAACAAAATACCAATTAGTTTATATCTCGAAAATTAATATCGGCTTGCTTCAAAGTTGGATGCTCTCTAAACGGCCACAAAGAGTGGCTTTCGTTACCTGAGTGACTAGTTTGCCCTGGGCGAGGGGACGAATGTGCCGCTTTCGTTACCTGGATGATCAGTTTACCCTGAGCGAGGGAACGAATCTGCCGCTTTCGTTATCTGAGAAGCGGAGCTGCTCCTCCACATAGCTGCAACACCCCTTGCATTCCTATAGACATTCCCTATGCAGATGTAAATTAAGTCTGTTAAAAAAACTGCTGCGGAGCATTACTCCACAGCAGTTCAACTAATTAAATTATTTATTCCGGCCGCCTCGGTTGCGGTCACGGTCTTTCTTGCCGGAGCGTTTGTTTGCATTAATCTTCAAACCGCCACCGCTTCCGCCACGATCGTTCCCACGGCCTCCACGATAGCCACCGCCGCGGTTTCCACCGCCGCCGCGTTTGCCGCCACCTTTTCCGCCGCCGCCTTTTCCGCCGCCCCGTTTAGAGCGGACAGGTGCTTCACCTGTTATTTTAACCTGCTTTTTGCTTGGCTCTTTAGTCACCATTTGCAATGCGGCAGATACTAAAGTCAGTGCATCAAACTCTTCAAGAAGCTTTGCTGCTTCATCTTCAAGCTGAGCTCTTCCTTCTTTTCCAACAGAGCTTCTTAGCTGTTCTACTGCTTGTTCATAACGACCTTCAAGTGCATCGTTGTACGTTGGCGGTTTAATTTCCGTCATCCGCTTTTTCGTGCTGTTCTCAATATAATGAAGATGGTCAGTTTCCCTCGGTGTTACGAAACTGTATGAAATACCCTTTTTCCCTGCACGCCCAGTACGTCCGATTCTGTGCACGTAGCTTTCAGAATCCTGAGGCAGGTCAAAGTTAATAACATGAGTAACGTTATTAACATCAAGTCCGCGGGCAGCTACATCTGTTGCAACCATTACATCGATTGCTCCGCGTTTAAATTTGCGGATAACCAGGTCACGACGCTCCTGCTTCATGTCTCCATGAAGTCCGTCTACCGCAAACCCTCTGATGCTCAGGGATTCCATTAATTCATCAACGCGGCGTTTTGTGCGTCCGAAGATGATCGCCAGTTCAGGCGTTTCCTTATCAAGGAGGTTACAAAGTACGTCAAACTTATCTTTTTCCGGGAGTACCATATAACGCTGGTCAATGTTTTCCACAGTCAGCTGTTTCGCTTTTACTGCGATAGAAACAGGGTCTTTCATAAACCTGTCAGCAATCGTTCTGAGCTTAGGAGGCATTGTTGCGGAAAACAACAGTGTCTGGCGCTCATCTGGTACTTCTTCAAGAATTGTTTCAATGTCTTCAATGAAGCCCATGCTAAGCATTTCGTCCGCTTCGTCTAAAACAAGGATATCAAGATGCTCCGGGCGGATCGTTTTCCGGTTCATATGGTCCATGTAACGTCCTGGTGTAGCTACAATAATTTGCGGTCGGCGCTTTAACGCACTAATCTGGCGCGTGATCGCCTGTCCACCGTAAATAGGAAGCGCCTGCACACCTTTGTCACGCCCCAGTTTGTTCAATTCTTCCGCAACCTGGATAGCCAGTTCACGGGTTGGTGTAAGAACCAGTGCCTGCGGATGCTTTTCATCAGGACGAATTCTTTCCACACACGGAATACCGAATGCTACTGTTTTTCCTGTTCCTGTCTGTGCCTGGCCGATAATGTCCTTGCCTTCTTTACCAAGAGGAATAACTTGTTCCTGGATCGGGGTCGTTTCCTCAAACCCCATGCGTTCAATTGACTTCAGTATTGTTTCATCAATGTTTAAATCTCTAAATAATGCCACTTTTTTTATTCTCCTTTCGCATTTTTCTATACGATCTGAACATGCGAAAAATAACCTGTGCTTTACATATTATCTGTCCATATAAAAAAGCTTATTCTTCAGCACGGAATAAGCTCAAAATACATTCGATGTCCTATTCGTATAAAAATATTCATTTACGGAGTCTTACTGGTTAGTTTTTCCCCGAAATGAAAGTTCATGCAATTAATCAACCTGTTAACTCTACCACATCTTGCTGCAATAAGCGAACTTTTTTTATTTTTCATGCACAGCAGTGGAGCAGGAGCCTATTCCTTATCACCTAATTTCATTATCCCCTTCCTGCCTCTGAAATAAACTTTGATTAATATAAAAACCACCGATAATTACTACCGGTGGTTTTCTTACTGCTGTTAAATTTCCAGAAGCTCTTCAATATCTTCCTTGCTTAGGGAGGAGATCATCTGCTCACCTGGCTGGATGACACGGTCGAGAAGTTCCCGCTTCTGGCCTTGCAGCTTATGAATTTTTTCCTCTATAGTCCCTGTTGTAATAAGCTTCGTCACCTGAACGACATTCTTCTGGCCGAACCGGTAAACCCGGTCCGCTGCCTGCTCTTCCACAGCAGGATTCCACCAGGAGTCATAGAGAATTACTGTATCTCCCCCTGTTAAGTTCAGCCCGGTCCCGCCGGCTTTGAGAGAAATCAGGAACAATTCTTTTTCTCCGCTGTTGAACCGGTCCGCAAGCTCGACCCGATCCTTTGAAGGAGTGGTGCCATCGAGATAATGATAATCCCAGCCATACTGCTTGAGTCGTTCTTTAATAAGGCCGAGCATGGAAGTGAACTGGCTGAACAAGACCACCCGGCGCCCGTTTGAAATCGCTTCTTCCAGATATTCAAATAGCCTCTCCATTTTTCCTGAGCCGCCGCTGTACTCATTAACAAACAGGGACGGGTGGCAGCAAATCTGCCGGAGACGTGTGAGCCCGGCAAGTATCTTCATCCGGTTTTCCTGGAATGTTTGTGATTTTATCGCTGCCTTAGCGTCACTCTGGATAAGCCGGAGCTGAGCCAGATACATTTTCTTCTGCTCGCCCGTAAGCTCTGTATATTGTACGGACTCCATTTTGTCCGGAAGTTCTGTTAATACATCCTTTTTGAGTCTGCGTAAAACAAACGGCCGGATCCGCTTTGCAACCTTTTCCTGATCCATTGCCTTGAATGCAGCTTTGTTTTTAAACAGGCCTGGGAGGACAAGGTCAAAAATCGAAAATAATTCATTCAAATTATTTTCAACAGGTGTACCACTGAGAGCGAAAGCCTGGTTCGCCCTGACAGATTTAACAGCTTTAGATGTTTTCGTCCAGTCGTTCTTCACATATTGAGCTTCATCAAGAATGAGCGTTGTAAACTGTCTTTCTACATATGCTTCCAGGTCACGGCGGATAAGCGGATAGGATGTTATCCAGATATCCGTTTCTTCACCTATATCGAGTGCTTCCCGCCTTTCCTCTACGGAACCGCTGATGACAACACTCGAGAGTTCAGGAGCAAACCGCTCGATTTCCTTCTGCCAGTTATATACAAGGCTTGATGGGCAGATAATCATTGTCTGGCCAAGCTTACCGTCCCTTTTTTGGGCAAGAAGGTAAGTAATGACCTGTAAGGTTTTTCCAAGCCCCATGTCGTCCGCGAGAATACCGCCAAAGCCATAGTAGGAAAGCGTACTAAGCCATTTGAAGCCTGTTTTCTGATAATCCCGGAGTACTGATTCCAGCTCATCAGGAATATTTACCTCCACTTCCTGAGGATGCATGATTTTCTCAACAAGGCTGCGGAATGCTTTTCCCCGCTTAATATCAAAGCCTCTGTCATCAGTCAGCTGGAATGCCCGCATCATTGGAAGCGTTGTCTGGTGCTGCACATCATTTTTTCCAAGATTCAGCTCTTCAAGTATCCCCTTCATATCCTTGAATTCGTTATCCTCCAGATGAAGAAATGAACCACTGGAAAGGCGGTAATATTTCTTATTATCCATCAGTGCTTTAAGCACCTGGTCGATTTCCGATTCTTCAATGCCTTCCATCTGAAATTCCACTTCAAGAAGGTTGAGCCGTTCATCCGCATCTACCTTTACAGACGGACGCTCCATCGGATCATAAATCAGTCCTTTGACCCGTGAGGTTGCAAATACATCGAGCCATTGGGAAAGTTGCGGAAGTTCCTCCATGACAAAGTCGAGAATAGCATCAAAATCTTCGAGATACAGTTCCTTACCGTTATACTTAAAGGGAATACGTTCTATATGAGACAGCAGGAACAATTCTTTTTCCACATCTCTTACTGTCACCCTCCCACTGTATGGCTGCGGCGGGTCAAAAGGAGAATATTGTTCTTCTCCGTACTGAAAAATCAGCTCTGCCGTAAGTCTGTCGTCCTGATAATCAACATACAGCTTTCCCTTCAGCGGGGCCATCTGAATTTTTTCCCGGATATTCTCGCTCACATCCACGTCACCAAGCTTCTGAAGCTGCGGTAACACGAGAGAAGCGAAGTTCTCCAGCTGATCCTGTGTAATTGTTACTTCTGCAGGATGATGGGTTGCAAGATGGTTTAACAGCAGATTAACAGATTCCGCCTGCGCCGGCTCCATTGGAAAAAAACGCCCTTTATGAAAAAGAATATTATAGTCTGTGCCGAAGAAGGAGATATCCTCCTCATTATCCCAGCGAAAATGAAACTGGCCAGGATGCTCCGAAGAATTGCCGATACTGAATTCAAGGGGAAGAGTTCCATTGTTCTGCTCCATTACTTCGAACCCATTATATTCCCTGTCAGGGAGGTGAACCACAGTATCTCTTGTCTGCAGTTTTTCCAGTAGCTCTGTTACAACGGGAGCAGGGATATCCAGATAACGGCGCTCATCCTTGCCGTAACTGCCGTATGTGTAATAGGTCCGCTTATGCTGATCATCCCTTAGATGGAAGAGCCGCCAGAGCCATTGAAGAATTTCCGTGTCTTCCTCAGAAAATACGTAATCAGCAGGGTCATATGTGAACAGTTTCGCAAACTTAAGTGTCTGGTCTGTATGCACCGCACGCAGAAACTCTTTCAGGTCTTTGACCACATAGAGCCGCTTCGGTCCCACTTTCAGTTCCAGTTCAAAAGAAGCCTGCCGGAAGGAATAAAGCTTAGGCTCAAGTTTTAAATGATACTCCACCTGGAGCGTCTCACGCTCATGGTATGTTTCCTGCTTCTTCATATAAATTTGCTGAAACGACTGAATCATATTGGTCGCTTTCATTTTTTCCATATAATCTATTTCATTACTGATAGTGTGATCTTCCTTTCCTGCTGCTTTTTCCGTAAAATTATTGTTTATGGTTGTTTCAAAGAGAGCAAAATCGGTATCCCTGCTGCTAAGTTCCAGCAGAAATGCAACGATGTGTTTACATATCCCCGGGTACGTTTCAAATGCAGGGCATGTACAGCTGTGCCCCCATAAGTCCCCCTTCTGGTCCACTAAGGTCTCTACCTCATATATTTCTGAACCATGTACTTCCGCGGCAAAGAGCTTTTGCTCAGGGAAAAACTGAATTCCCTTCACCGCATCCCTGTAATAATATTTTTTCCCTTTGCCGAATATTACCGGGCTGCACAATTCTTCTATTTTCTTATCAGTTATTTCATTTATTTTCATCTATATCACCCTGCCTGGGATGGTCTTTTACAAAATGAGCATTGTTACTTATTTCTAACATTCTTTCATTTTAACAAGAATTCTATACAAGATTATAAGATTTTATTATTTTTCACACTTTATAAGTTTTAAATTATTATTTACTCAATTTCATTCCTGTTTCAATGGATAGATTTGCAGGTTACTTCCTGCCATTCACATTGAAACTTTTTCCAGTTAATAACGTATCATTAAATAACATACATACTCAAGGAGGCAAATATGAAACAGCTTACTTATACTGTTTTTACCGTAATTGTATTTTTTATATTAACGGGGTGTAACGGGGAAAATGAGCGTGTTGTTTTTGAAGATTCACAGCTCGGAGCCGCGGTAATGGCGGAAATTTCTTCTGAGGAAGAATCCATTACACCGGAAGAAGCAGCCTCACTCACAGAGCTGGATGCTGCAGGCCGGGAGATTGAAAGCTTGGATGGGATTGAAGCATTAACTTCCCTGGAAATTCTCGATATTAGCGATAACAACATCTCTGATTTCTCACCTCTGACAGAACTGGAACAGCTGGAGATGGTCTTTGTAATGAATAATCCGGTTGACCTGGAAGAAAATCCGGACCTTTCAGCACTAGCCAGGAATGGTGTAACAATAGAATACGAAGAAGAAGAGGTGGAAGAAGTTGTTTTTAACGAAACAGGTCCTCCATCCGAAGGGGTCTTTTATAAAATTGAGGAAGGCAGCAATACAGTCTATTTGTTCGGTTCGATTCATGTAGGAATGGCTGATATTTATCCCCTGCACGAAGAGATAGAGTCCGCGTTCGCAGAGGCGGATTACCTAGCAGTGGAAATAGACATGACGGAGATAAATGAATTTGAAATGGCCCAGCAAATGAGCCAGCAGGCAGTCTTTGTTGATGGCAGGACATTGAGTGAAGTTATCGGTGACGATCTTTTTGAACAGACACTGGAAAAAACACGCTCCTTTGGCTTTAACGCTGAAATTCTGGAAATGTATAAACCTTGGTTTGTTGCCACGTTGGTTTCCAACCTTGCGATTATGGAGGCAGGTTATACAGATGAATATGGCATTGATAATTATTTTATGGACCGGGCTGACGGGCAGATTGACATTATCGGGCTTGAAACTGTAGAAGACCAGCTTGGTGTTTTCAATGTGTTATCCATGGAATCACAGCGGGAATATCTGGCGGAAACGCTTGAAGAATATGATGCTGTTTCTGAAGAGATGGATGAATTAATGGCTGTTTGGCGCGCCGGTGATACTGAAACTCTGAGCGAAAACCGGGAAATCGATGAATCATGGAGTGACGATTACCAGGAATTTATGCGGGCAATGCAGGACGATCGTGATGAAGATATGGCAGAAAAGATTGAAGAATTCCTGCTTGGAGACAACGGGGAAACTTACTTCGTAGTTGTTGGTGCACTCCATTTAGTAGGGGAAACAAGCATCACCGGCCTCCTTGAAGAACAGGGGTATGATATACAGGAAGGAATTCAGTAAACTGCTGTTGCTGGACAAAATTTCGGGAAGTTGGCCGGATTTGTCCAGCATTTTTGTTTAACGAGGTAAATTTATACTCCCGAAGCCAAAGTTGTCCTCATTGGGTAGATGCTATCCCTTTTCTCAAGGGATGCAAGGCGCTCTTGCGCCACTTGAGTGCAACCTTTCCTCTTGCTCATGGGATGCAAGACCCTCTTGCACTACTTGAGTTCATCCTATCCCCTCTCTCAAGGGATGCAAGGCGTTCTTGCACTACTTGAGTGCACCCTTTCCTCTTGCTCATGGGATGCAAGACCCTCTTGCGCTACTTGAGTGAACCCTTTCCTCTTGCTCATGGGATGCAAGGCGCTCTTGCGCTACTTGAATTAACCCTTTCCTTTTGCTCATGGGATGCAAGGCGCTCTTGCGCTACTTGAATTAACCCTTTCCTTTTGCTCATGGGATGCAAGGCGCTCTTGCGCTACTTGAGTGCACCCTTTCCTCTTGCTCATGGGATGCAAGGCGCTCTTGCGCTACTTGAATTAACCCTTTCCTTTTGCTCATGGGATGCAAGGCGCTCTTGCGCTACTTGAATTAACCCTTTCCTTTTGCTCATGGGATGCAAGGCGCTCTTGCGCTACTTGAGTGCACCCTTTCCTCTTGCTCATGGGATGCAAGGCGCTCTTGCGCTACTTGAATTAACCCTTTCCTTTTGCTCATGGGATGCAAGGCGCTCTTGCGCTACTTGAGTTCACCCTTCCCTCTTGCTCATGGGATGCAAGGCGCTCTTGCACTACTTGAGATCATCCTATCCCCTCTCTCAAGGGATGCAAGACGCTCTTGCACTACTTGAGTGCACACTTTCCTCTTGCTCATGGGATGCAAGACCCTCTTGGACTACTTGAATTAACACTTCCCTCTTTTTCATGGGATGCAAGACCCTCTTGCGCTACTTGAGTGAACCCTTTCCTCTTGCTCATGGGATGCAAGACGCTCTTGCGCTACTTGAGATTATCCTTTCCTTTTGCTCATGGGATGCAAGACGATCTTGCACTACTTGAGTGCACCTTTTCCTTTTGCTCATGGGGTGCAAGGCGCTCTTGCGCTACTTGAGTGCAACCTTTCCTTTTGCTCATGGGATGCAAGACGATCTTGCACTACTTGAGTGCACCTTTTCCTTTTGCTCATGGGGTGCAAGGCGCTCTTGCGCTACTTGAGAGCATCCTTTCCTTTTGCTCATGGGATGCAAGACGCTCTTGCGCTACTTGAGATTATCCTTTCCTTCTGCTCATGGGATGCAAGACGATCTTGCACTACTTGAGTGGACATTTTCCTTTTGCTCATGGGGTGCAAGGCCCTCTTGCGCTACTTGAGTGCACCCTTTCCTTTTGCTCATGGGATGCAAGACGATCTTGCACTACTTGAGTGCACCTTTTCCTTTTGCTCATGGGGTGCAAGGCGCTCTTGCGCTACTTGAGTTAACCTTTTCCTCACGCTCATGGGATGCAAGGCGCTCTTGCTCTACTTGAGTTCACCCTTTCCTCTTGCTCATGGGGTGCAAGACCCTCTTGCGCTACTTGAGTGCAACCTTTCCTCTTGCTCATGGGATGCAACGGGGCTGCGCATAAGAAAAAACCAGGAATTATATTTATTCCTGGCTTCTGGTTAACACCTGAGGGGACTCAACCATTTTCACATCATCCACTTTTCTGCTCCTTCGGAATTAATCCCACTTTCCAGATAATTCCCTCCAACTTAACGGATATGTGTTTGTTGCTTCCTCGTTTCGCATTCCACGATGCTTACTTTATTTTTTAAACATGGCTGTTTTCTCTCAAGCCTGGAATGCTTTTTCGAGTCCACTTAAGAATTACTTTCTTAAGCAGCTCACTCATTGGGACTCTTCGACTTTTAGGTTTCAACTTAGAAGATAAAGTTCTTAAACTTTTTCCATTTAGTCTTTAGTCTCAGAAGTCAGGATTCATTCAACTTCTCTTCATTATTTGTTTTCCAACTCAGAAGCGAAGTTTTCTGCCTCTTTCTCCTTTTGCTGTTCGACTAGTGGAAATAAGTTTTGTTAACTCTTTCTCCTTCGGTTCTCAAACTAAGAAGTCAGATTCTCTTAATTCTCCCTTCACTTTTCGTCTTCAAACTCAGAAGTGAGATCAATGTCGTCCAGCTTCTTTCGTTTTCCAACATTAGGAACCAGGAGTTTCACGAACTCTTCTCCTTTGTATAAAACTAAGAAGTAAGGTTCTTGTTAAGGAACCAACCTTATGGCTGAGTCTCCTCCGGTGTTAACTTTTGTTTTTTTATTCTGTTTTCCTTTCACTTATAGTATACCCCGGATAGTCAGAATAGTGCGTGAACTATTTGTGAACTTTTGAGCAAGTATTTCTGCACTCGTTCTACATGTAATAGTCTGCCCTTCAAATACAGCTGCTTATCCTCGCATAAACCCCTCAGCCTGCAACAGGATTTCATTCCAAAAATATGGGAACCTCCCCTGGTCTTCAGCCGTAAAACTAATAACGGTTATATGCAGATTTTTCAGAAAAATGTTTAATTATTTTGTTATAATAATATTTATTATTAAATCTTATGGCCATTAATCAAGAAATGAAGAGGGGCGAAACGATGCGCAGACAGGAAGAATTTTTGCAAAAGATGAAACAGTCCGTAGGTACAGTACTGACAGGAAAAGAAGAAATGACTGAACTCATAATGATTGCTCTTTTAAGCAGAGGCCATGTTCTTCTGGAAGATGTGCCAGGTACCGGAAAGACTATGCTTGCTAAAACCATCGCCAGATCGATCAATGGAAAATTTAAACGCATTCAGTTTACTCCGGACGTTCTACCAAGCGATGTAACCGGTATCCAGTTTTTCAATCCTAAAGAGAAAAACTTTGAAATGCGCCCCGGGCCTGTAATGACAAATATCCTGCTCACAGATGAGATCAACCGGGCAACACCAAGAACTCAGTCAAGTCTCCTGGAAGTAATGGAAGAAGGGCAGGTCACGATCGATGGGGAGACATTGCCGCTCCCAAAACCTTATATTGTAATAGCTACACAAAACCCAATTGAATCACAGCAAGGTACTTTCGCCCTGCCGGAAGCTCAGATGGACCGCTTTCTTATGCAAATTAAAGCTGGTTATCCTACATATGAAGAAGAACAGAAAATGCTGAGAATGTACAGAACACAGGAACCGATTGAAAACCTTTCTTCGGTCATTTCACTGGAAGAGCTGGCATCCATGCAGCAGGAGCTCAGGAAAGTTGAAATAAGCGAGCCTGTAGAAAACTATCTTCTCTCTCTGATCAGAGCCACCAGAAATTCAGAGAAAGTGGAAGTCGGTGTGAGTCCAAGGGGAACAATCGCGCTTATGCACAGCGTACAGGCCAGAGCCTATCTAAAAGGGCGGGACTATGTGATTCCGGAAGATGTAAAGGTTTTGGCACCATACGTTCTAGGCCACAGGCTTGTACTCACCATGGATGCATCCATGAGAACGACAAAAGAAGACGTCCTGCTCGGCATTTTAGAAGATACAGCGGTTCCGGTGGAAGCAGGGGCAGTAAAAGAATGAATCAGTGGAAAACAAAAGTAACCTACTCACGAAGATATTCCCTGATTTTTTATTCCGTACCTGTTCTCGTTCTGCTGGCTATGATTAGTCAGGAACCTCTTTTGTTCAGCCTTGCCATATTATTCGCCTTGTTTATTGCTGTAAATAAATACTATTTAAGTTATACCGCTAAAAAGATTGCTATCAGTGATGAAGAGAACGTCCAGGTGTTAAAGCTTTTTCCTGGTGATGATGGTGCTGTTAAAATCCCATTCGAAAACCGTGGCAGGCTTCCAGTATTTAATAGCGAGCTGAACCTTGTCATCTATGACCTTGAGGAAGCTGTTACTGTAAAGAATATTGAAAGGCTTAACAGCGAGCAGGCGAACTATACAGCACCTTTTTCCATACCTTCCAGGATCAGGCGTCCTTTTACAGTGGAACTAACGGCAAAAAAAAGAGGTGTCGTGCAGATTCGTTCGCTGAAAATCATTGTGCGGGATTTACTTAACTTAAACAAAATGACCTTAGAATATAAAGGACGCTACCGCGGAGAAGCAATCGTGTACCCTGCTCCCCTGCCAATACCCGGACTGGAGAAAGTATCAAACCAGCAAAAAGGAAACCAGCACGCTGCCTTTTCCATGTATGAAGATGTTATGCTCACCCGTGGAAACAGGGATTATATTTCCTCAGACCCCTTTAACCGGATTAACTGGAAGGCGTCGGCACGGAAAGACAATCTTCAGACTAAAGTTTATGAAAAAGTAACTTTATCGAAGTGGACATTCGTCATTAACGTCAGGCACCCGGATCCCCACAGAGTCACAATCGAAAATCTTGAAGAGGTTCTGAGCCAGGCTGCGTATGCCTGCCAGGTTGCCAGTAAGCAGAATATAGCCTTTGAAATGTATATTAATATTAGAGTACCTGGTGAAACTTCCGGTTTATATCTTTCTCCAGGTCAGGGGATGGAACATCTGACAAGGGCTCTGGAAATACTGGCAAGAATCCGCCGTCTTGAATTCACCATCCCTTCCGGCCATACGCTTTACCGGCTCGTAAATCAGCCGGAAAAACCGCAGCTTATTCTTCACTTTGGAAAATATGGCGAGGAAGAAAAAAAGGAATATGAAAAGTTAACAAGGCTTGGTTCAAAGGTGGTACTGGTGGCAGAACAAAACTCTGAACAGGAAACGACCGGGAATGCAAGGAGGGCGGACAGTGAAAAAATTGCAAACTGAATTCCTTCGCTGGACTCAGTATCTCCTTGAACTGGTTACTATTTATGTGCTTCTCTTCCCATTTCATGTTAACGGCGGGGAAGGTTTTTCTTCTTATCCGCCATTTATTATTACAGCACTTTCCGCTGCTGCCATATACGGTTTTTTTTACGGCAAACTCAGATCTTTAAAGCTGGCGGCAGCAGCAATCCCGCTCATCGCATGGATTTCATTTTTTAACGGCTATTATCTGTTTATTGCTATATTACTTGCTGTCGTATTTTTCTGGAGGGTGACAGCAATTCAGGATGAACATGACCAGGAAATTGAATACCGCCTGTTTTTTATCACCCTGACAGCAGGTATTTTTTACTATCTCACCATGAATGCTGTGCCTGCGAGGGAACATTTACTGGTGCTCATTCTGTTCAGTTTTCTCTTAACAGCAATTGTAAAAGCATTATCTGTGACGCTACGGTCAGGAACTGGCGGAAAGGAGACCATAAAATACATCAGCTATGCTGCCGGCCTCCTTGGAGCACTTGCAGTTTTTTCAGCTGCTGCCGGGCCGTTATATATCTGGCTTCAGACTGCAGTCCTTTTTGTGGTGAGAATCGCAATACTTTCTATTGCATTGCTCCTCTCTCCCCTTGTGTATTTGTTTCAGTATATACCACCGCTGGAGATTCCTGAGCAAATGGCAGAAATCAATGAAAGTACTGATGAATGGGAAGCTTTCAGAGAGGAAAGAGAAGCACAGTACACTACCAGCCTGGTGGACTGGGAGACCATCGGCCTGGTTACAGGCAGTATCCTTTTGCTTTTGTTCTTAATTTATATTTTAAAGCGGGCAAAAACGAAGAAAAATAATGTTTTAATGCATGATAATTCCCTGGACGAAAAACTTTCTGCCGTAAAAAAGGATTCTTTCCTTTCCCGGTTTATTTCACAGGTAAAACCTGCCCACGAAGTTCGGCGGCAGTTTCTGGCACTGGAAAATGCCCTTGCGAAAAGGGGATATGGCAGGCGACCGGATCAGACTGTTCAGGAGTGGCTGAACAGCCTCCCGGTAGATCGGGAAATAAAAACTCAGATCGCCGCTGTATATTATAAAGTCAGGTACAGTAATGGAAATGTCAGCAATGAAGAACGGGAAAGTTTCAAAGAAGCTGTAAAGAATGCCAGACAGCAGATGGCCGAAAAAAAGACGGGTTAAAAGGGAAGTGGAAAGCATCTGGGGAGAGGTCCAGGTGCTTTTGCATTGTGCTGGTAGTTTGGTCTATGTGACAAGTAAATAATATAATAGTGGTTGATTTTTTTGGTGATTTGTTCAGTTTCGCAACTAACACCCCTGGATTCGCAACAACCTCCTTCAGTTTCGCAACTAGACCATGCTTTTTCGCAACAACAATCTCATTTCGCAACTAACACCCCAGATTTCGCAACAACCTCCTTCAGTTTCGCAACTAGACCATCCTTTTTCGCAACAACAATCTCATTTCGCAACTAACACCCCTGGATTCGCAACAACCTCCTTCAGTTTCGCAACTAGACCATCCTTTTTCGCAACAATAATCTCATTTCGCAACTAACACCCCTGGATTCGCAACAACCTCCTTCAGTTTCGCAACTAGACCATCCTTTTTCGCAACAATAATCTCATTTCGCAACTAACACCCCAGATTTCGCCACAACCTCCTTCAGTTTCGCAACTAGACCATCCTTTTTCGCAACAACAATCTCATTTCGCAACTAATACCCCAGATTTCGCAACAACCTCCTTCATTTTCGCAACTACCAGCCCCTTTTTCGCAACAAGACCGGCACGTTCACCAAATCCCCCCCTCTTTTCTGAAAATGAACACTTGATTCATTACTTTTAAAACAAAAATAAGACTAAAGTCCGAGTTATACTCATCAATTTTCCGGGGATATGCATGTGTAGCTGTTAAAGCTGAACTTATACTATACAAAAAGCTACTGCGGAAGGAGTAATCAACATGAAAAAATTTGCGTTAAGTATAGCAACAGCAGCAGTAATCGTAAGCGGCTGCGGTGATGGTAACGAGGAAACAGGCGGTAACAACCAAAATGACCAGAACAACCAGAACCAGGAAGTCAATGAGGAGCCGGAAGTTGATCTGGCAGATAATGAGGATAACGAAAACGATGAGTTGAATACTGACCTGGATACTAACGATGAAAACGATGGTCTGGACACCAACGACAATAATGCAGCAGACGGCCTTGATACAGAATCCGATGAAGAGGCGGAAGCTGTGCTGGATCAGGACATTGAAAACTTCAGCCTTAATGTGACTCTCGTCGATGATACACAGTGGGACTTCAACTATACTCCTGCACAGGAGGAAGGTGAAGAGCCGGAAGCAAACATTACCGGTTCCGATATAGAGCTTGAAGGGGAGCAGGCAGCGGAAGAAATGGAAACATATCTTTCTCACTTCCATGTAGATGCTGCTACAGAACAGGAAGAAATCACATCTCAAATTGCGGAAACATTTGAGTTTAACGAAGAAGATATCCAGGAATATACCCTGACAATTGACTTCCCAGAGCAGGAAAACGAAACTGAATGGAGCTGGAGCCAGGATCAGGAAGACAATGGTGAAGATGACCAGGATGCAGAAGATAACAATGATGGAATGGACATCGGCAATGACGATGAGAACAATAACGGATAATAACTTTATCCGTTTATAATATAAAGAGAGACCGCAGCCTTTGAGGTGCGGTCTCTCTTTTCTTATGAATCAATTATCGACAGTCAGGTGTCCTTTATACAGCCTGCCTTCTTTCAAAGTAATACCTAATTTTTTCCCCAGCTTCTCAAGTTTATTAACTTCGAGGCCTGTTACGATAGAGACAACCGTCCCTTCTCCTCCGGCTCTCCCTGTCCGGCCGGCCCGGTGGGTATATTGCTTCGTATCCTTTGGTACGTCAAGCTGAACAACATGGGTAAGCCCCTTAATATCAAGTCCCCTGGACGCAACATCTGTTGCCAGAAGAAGAGGATATTTACCGTCCCGGAATCGTTTAATCGAAGTTTCCCGCTCCTGTTTTGTTGTTTCACTATGGAGGACTCCGAGGGGCAGTCCGTTATATTCTAGCTTAGCAGCATAGGTGGAGAGAAGATTGACGTCATTGGAAAAAGCCAGCGCCTTCATTCCTTCGAGATTCATTATCTTCCTCAGAGTCGTAATTTTCTCCCGCTGCTCTACCGGGATATAAATATGTTCCACTTTATCAGACATGGCAGCTTCCTGCCCGATACGCACCACTTCCGGCTGGCTCATTCGTTCCTTTGCCTTCTCCTCTGTTTCTTTATTGAGAGTTGCTGAGAAAACAAGAATCTGTCTGTCTTTTAATGTTGCTTTAATTATCTGGTCCACCGACTGCTGATGCTCCCGGGAAAAAAGCTGGTCTCCCTCATCAAATACAAGGGTTTTGACTTCATGGACCTTCAGTTTTTTCGTCTTAAGAAGTTCTGAAATTCTTCCAGGTGTGCCTACAATGACCTGAGGCTTCTTTTTTAATTTTTCAAGCTGTCTTTTTACATTTGCCCCGCCAATTAACGCAGCTCTTTCAATTCCCCTGCCCTCTGTCCATATGCGGACTTCCTCAAGTACCTGCATTACCAGCTCCCGGGAAGAAGCCATGATAACTGCCTGAGCATCTTTTTTCTCCGGGTCGATTTTGTCCAGCACTGGCAGAAGATATGCGAGAGTCTTCCCCGTGCCTGTCGGGGACTCAGCGATAACATCCTTCCCCCCCAGGATTTCCGGAACTGTTTTTTCCTGTACAGCTGTCGGACCTTCAAAACCTGCTTTATTCCACGCTTCTTGTAAAAAAGGCTGTAAATTGTTAATAATAGTCCAGGAATTGCTCATTTATATTCTCCTTTTTAGCCTGTATAATAGTAATTGTTTGTTTTTTGCCGTATGTTTCATTTTTGATTTTAACTTACTTTGGGCACGGAACCAAATTTTATATAAAGGATGTTGCACTTTGAGTATATTAACTGTAAAAAACTTAAGCCACGGCTTCGGTGACCGGGCTATTTTTAATGATGTGTCATTCCGCCTCCTGAAAGGGGAGCATATCGGCCTTATCGGGGCAAACGGGGAAGGGAAATCTTCCTTCATGAATATCATTACCCGCCAGCTGGAGCCTGATGAAGGAACGGTCGAATGGGCGAAAAATGTAAGAACCGGCTTCCTTGACCAGCACACTGTCCTCCAAAAGGGGCAGACTGTCCGGGACGTATTGAAAAGCGCGTTTCAATATTTGTTTGATATGGAAGCAGATATGAACGGCATGTATGAAAAAATGGGCGATGTGACTCCTGAAGAAATGGAAAAGCTCCTTGAAGAAGTTGGGATTATTCAGGACATGCTCACAAACAATGATTTTTACACAATTGATGCTAAAGTGGAGGAAGTTGCCCGGGGACTAGGTCTTGATGAAATCGGTCTTGACCGGGATGTTAATGATTTAAGCGGCGGCCAGCGTACAAAGATTCTTCTTGCTAAGCTCTTACTGGAAAAACCGGATATTCTTCTTCTTGATGAGCCGACAAACTATCTCGACGAGCAGCATATTGAGTGGCTGAAGCGGTATCTTCAGGATTATGAAAATGCATTTATCCTGATCTCTCACGATATTCCATTTTTGAACAGTGTCGTTAACCTGATCTATCATATGGAAAACCAGGAATTGAACCGCTATTCAGGTGACTATGAGCACTTCATGCACGTTTATGAAGTGAAGAAGCAGCAGCTTGAAGCAGCATACAAAAAACAGCAGCAGGAAATTTCTGATCTTAAGGATTTCGTTGCCCGTAACAAAGCTCGTGTGGCTACAAGAAACATGGCAATGTCCAGGCAGAAAAAGCTCGACAAAATGGATGTCATTGAGCTTGCGAAGGAAAAACCAAAGCCGGAATTCCATTTCAAGACTGCGCGTACGCCGAGTAAAACGATTTTTGAAGCAAAAGATCTCGTGATTGGTTATGATGAGCCGTTATCCGCACCGCTGAACCTTCGCATGGAGCGTGGGCAGAAAATAGCTCTGACTGGGGCGAACGGTATTGGAAAAACAACGCTTCTCCGCAGCCTTCTTGGGGAAATCCGCCCAGTGAGCGGCTCTGTTGAGCGTGGTGAATTCCTTGAAATCGGCTATTTCGAACAGGAAATTAAAACAGAAAACAATAACACTTGCATTGAAGAAGTGTGGAGCGAGTTCCCGGCGATGAACCAGGCCGAGGTACGTGCCGCCCTTGCAAAATGCGGACTGATGACAAAGCATATTGAAAGCAAAGTCGCAGTGTTAAGCGGAGGGGAAAAAGCGAAAGTCCGCCTCTGTAAATTAATTAACAGAGAAACGAACATCCTTGTTCTCGACGAGCCGACAAACCACCTGGACGTTGATGCAAAGGACGAATTAAAACGAGCACTTAAAGAATATAAAGGAAGCATCCTTCTAATCAGCCACGAACCTGAATTTTATCAGGATGTCGTGACAGATATCTGGAACGGAGAATCCTGGACTACGAAAGTATTTTAATACGAACTGTAAAAGGAGCTGGTCCCGCGAAAAAATGCGGGCCGGCTCCTTTCTGTTTTTACTTATTCCTCATCATAAGCGTTTAACGCATTCACTGCATGGGCTGCTGCTGAGCCTGCTTTTAAAGCCGACGCTACAAAGATGCTTTCTGCCAGTTCCTCTTTGGAGACCCCCTGCTTCTTCGCCCCTTTTGTATGTACATCGATGCAATAAGAACAGCCAGTTGTATGGGCAACTGCCACTGCAATAAGCTCTTTCTCTTTCGCCGTAAGGGCTCCGTCTTTCATTGTTTCATCACTGAAATTCATAAAGCTGCTGAATCCATCAGAGGACAGCTCACCTAATTCTTTGAATCTGTTGAAATGGGATGCTTTATATAATTCTTCTCCGCCGGATTCATCATACGCATTTAAGGCGTTAACACCATGGGCTGCTGCTGAACCTGCTTTTAAAGCCGCTGCAACAAAAATACTTTCAGCCATCTCTTCTTTTGTTACTTCCTGTTTTTTCGCCCCATTCACATGGACGTCAATACAGTAAGGGCAGCCTGTTGTATGGGCAACAGCCACAGCAATCAGTTCTTTAAGCTTTCCAGTAAGTTTTCCCGGAGCCATCGCAGCTTTGTCAAATTGAACAAAAGCTTTGAAAGCATCCGGTGCCAAATCGTTTAGCTCAGGAAGTCTTGAAAAATATGATTTCTCATACAAGTTTTCTTTACTCAAATGAATCCGCTCCTTTACAATAATTTCAACCACCCTTCATTATACAGGGATTATTTCCATTTTTCAGTTTCTTCGGTATATTTGCTCAGTAAATTTATTAGGTCTGATCATTCTGATTATCTCTTTTTACAGGGGAGAAGGATTTCGGACCATTAACTGCTTTGAAAGAAAAAATGAACACTGCTGGCATACAAAGAGGAACTGGAAATAATAAAAATAGAACTTCTCAAAGTAGTACCATCTTCATCCGTATACAGACAGACGCTTTCCGCGGGTTATGCTTAAGCTATCGCTTTTCCCGCAGGAGGCGCCGTCTTTCAATTAAATAACTATCCATAAGAAGCTAGTCTTGTATTTATTTCCAGAATTCCCACCATTTCCTTCGGGGCTTTTCTCTACTATTTTTGGGAGCAACTAACAGCTGTTTCGCTTCTTCTATTTCTTGTACAGTCGTCTCCTTTAAGTTTTGTTCTAATTCAGTAGTTTTTCTGTCTTTTTCTATTTCCCTTTTCCGGTCTGAAATTGTTCTCACTAGGAGGCTTTGATTAAACCCAATGTTTCGGGCAGTAACGCCGGGGTTGGCAGAATGAACAGATGGATTAGGTATGGCTTTATTAGTTGCTAAAAAATAGGCATACTTAAGTGGCATGGCATATAATTCCCAAGTTAATTTAGGGTCTCGTACACGTTTAAGGATACTGATTTTTTGTGGTTTTCCATTCACTTCAATAAGCCATGGTTTCCCTTTTTGATCTATCCCAAAGTCTATTCCTAACTCACCCATGTGGCCTAGGGTCTTTTCTAGTTCTTTTGCAACTTTTACACTTATTTTTTTGATCGTATCCATTTGATTAGCAGTCAACATATTATTACTCTTAAGAATACTAGAAAGACTTTTTATTTCGGAAGCCATATTTGTAATGTAGGACGTTTTGGTGCCTATTCTACTAACAGTGCCGGTGATAAACCATTTCCCTTGCCCATTTCTATGAACATATACTCGAAGATCATAAATTTTCTGCTCAGTTTGATCAAAGGGAATAAACTGTTGAACAAGAAACTTCTTATTTTTGATTAACTTTTGAATGCTTTTTATAAACTCCTCTTGATTATGGGTATTTATCTTTGCTGGGTCATATAACCTTTCATCATTTAGTAAGGCATGTAATTTCTGTTTATTTATTTTATTGCCAACCTTAAATAGTGCACTTCTTTTAACTGTTTCAGTCTCGTGTTGGGATACTAGTTGAAAAGTGTTCTGCTTTTGTGAATTAATATATAATTTATACCTTTTGTCATCGGTCAACTCAACCAAGTAAACCTGCTTCCCTAAGCTACCTTTGCAAGGTTTTAATATGAGTTTACTGTAAGTTGTTAACAGGTATGGAAGTTTTTCACTCCGATATATAGAGGTGTATGGTAAATACTTTTTTATAGAGGTTTTTTGTAATATCTGATGTGTATCCCACTTATTGAGCCACGTAATGGTGTTAAATACTTTTCCCTTGCCAATAACTTTTTCTATTCTCTTTACGAGATTTTTCTTTGCTGAGTAACGCCGGTTATATACAGCTGAAGGAAAAGGGCAACTTTTTCGCTGCCAAGAACGTCCGTTAAAAAATAAACCTCGAATTCTCTTTTTCTTCCAGTGTATCCCTTTGGAATTAAATACTAGTAAGTCGATGTTTAGTGATTTTGCTATTTCATAATATCGTAACTTGGTAGGTTTCCTTACTAAGATACCGATCAAAGGTTTTTTTCCCATATATTTTACACCTCCTTTTATGTATTTTTAAATGGTCTCTATCATGATGTTTAGGCAATAGCAAATTTAAACTTGGAACCATATAAACAGTTTGCTTTTATATACAAGGGTTGCTAAGAAGCAACCCTTCTTACTACAAAGACAGATATTTTTAAGCGCCCTCTTCTACCGTGATTGATAGCGTGAGCACTCCAATCCCTGCTGCTTCAACGGTTTCTTCAACAGGCTCAATAGTTGGACAAGGTGCAGTAACCTCTTCTCCAAATACTTCAAACGTTACTGTGCCATTATCTGAGGGAAAAGATTGTTCTGTAAATACAACAATTGGATCTACAAGGTCTACGCCATCAATCGCTGTAATTTCTACCGTGACTAGACAAAAACCTACAACTCCCATTTATCTCCCTCCTTTCATAGGGTATATTTAATATTATGTTGCTTATATTAAAATGGTTTGGATAGTTAACATGAGAGAAAGACACATTTTAGAAGAATGACTATCTCTATCATGGTCTAACTAGAATAAATCAGGTCGAGTATCTAGCAATACGTAACTAACGGAAATGGGATAATTCTAGGAAAAGTAAAAAAGACCAGGGAGATCGGATCCCTGGTCTTTTTTACTTCTTAATGATTGATTAATTTTCAATGTTTTCTGCTAGAAAGCCGGGCGGGCTTTTGTATAACTTAAATCACAGTCTTAATCGCATCATCTTCGTAATTCTGTTCACTGCCATCCCCCGCAAACAGCCCCATTCAAGTGTCACTGCCCAGGAAATATTTTCACATCAAGCGTCTCCATTTGCGACACTAGCAGTTCCTCATACTGCTGGCTGGCTATATGCTCCAGCTCTTCCCCTTCCATTCCAGGGCGTTCGCTTTGTACTTCCTCAAGCACATCAGCATATACAATCCTTGCCAGGAGCCATTCTTCCGTATAGTCATAAAGCTGCTCCTGGAACAGCTCCGTGCCGTAATCCTCAATTAACGCTAATGCAGCCGGCTCAGATTCATACTGTCCATAAAACAAAGCTGCCTGCTCCTCCACTGCTTCCTCCCCCATCACATACCCTTTTTCCTCAGCAAGTTTCGCCATGGCAATGGTCCTGATCACATTCGTTAATGTATGGTTCATATTCCGAACCTGGACTTCCTGTTCATCCCAGAATTCGCTCATATACTCAAGGGTTTCCTCGTCCATTTCCGCTCGCCCCTCGGTACGGACCAGTTCTAAGTGAAGCAGTCCGATAAGCTGCTGGAATGCCGCTTTATCCGCTGTGATTTCCGTATCATTTACTTCTGCAAGTACCGTATCACCGCTGCCTCTGCTGCACCCGGAAATGAAAACTATACTTCCCAGCAGCAAAACAGCGAGCAGAAGACTCTTCCCATTAATCTTAATGCTCATTTCCTTCACCCACCTCAAAAATTACTGTTTCCGTCCAAATATCATTACCGCCTTCCGAGGCAGTCACACTGGCAATCCATTCTCCTGACATGGCAAAAGCCGCTTCACCCGTATAAACACCGTCATCGATGTCAGTGAAAACTGCTTCAATATGGCCATGGTCCATCCGGTTCATTTCAAACAAAGCAGAGATCTCCAGGCCGGAAACTGGCTGGCCGCCTTCCAGCACTTCAAAAGTGATCACTCCATATTCTCCCTTTTCGTAAACAGGCTGTTTGATTACTGAAACCTCCAACGCTGATGAATTACATGCTGCCAGCACAAGCAGCAGAGTAAACAGAAGTAACTTTCCCGCGGACTTTCTGATCTTTTCCACTGTCTTTTTCCCCCTCTTTCATAACTTCCATAAATTCCTTCACCGTATATTTTTTAATCTTTCCTTCTTCCAAGTAAGCTACATGAGTGCAAATCTGCTGGATTTCGTCCAAGTGATGGGACGAGAGAAAGATCGTTTTATTCTGCAAAGACTGAAGAATGTCCAGTATTTCTTTCCGGCCGATCGGATCAAGACCGCTTGTAGGTTCATCAAGAATCAAAAGCTTCGCTTCATAATAAAGCATAAGCGAAAGGCCAAGCCTCTGAAGCATCCCCTTTGAAAAACCCTGGATTCTTTCATCTCTTTGTTCATAAAGGCTCACTTGCTTAAGAACGTCATCAATCCGGTCATTATCCGGCTTTTCTTTCTGAAGGGAAGCGAAAAAACTCAAGTTTTCCCTGGCAGTCAAATGAGGATAAAGATGAAACTTCTCAGGTAAATAAGCAACTTCTTTTTTCCATTTCTCCGTACGGCGCACATCGTGGCCGGCAAGTGTAACCATTCCTTTTCCTACAGGCAATACACCAAGCATCGTGTGTATCAGGGTAGATTTACCTGAGCCGTTCCTCCCTACAAGGGCACAGCGTTCATTTTCAGCCACATATAAACTAACATCGTTTAAAACTGTCTTTCGCCCATATTTCTGAGACAATTGTTCAATATTAATCATAACGAAGCCCCTTTCGTCTGAGCCACACGGCAATTTCGAAGAACACAATAAGAAAGACTGCAAGATTAATCAACAGGAAAGCCTGTGGCGAAAGCCAAATCAATTTATCCATTAAGTAGGACATGTATTCCATAGAAAACACGCCTGCTGAAGTTTCCAGATAAAGGCGCAGTGTATTTAACGGCTGCAGAAAAAACAGGACAGAAAAGATCAGGATATTATCATGTGTAACTGCCGGAAGCTGATAAAGCAGGGCAAGATCAAATAAGAATATAAATGCGAACCATACGAAAACCGCCGCCCCGACAGCCTGCATTCTGTTGGTGCAGATGGTGCCAATGAAAAAGCCGATTTGGTTAAAAATAAGGATAAATACAATTACAGTTATCAAAAATGATAAAAACGCTGCTGCATCAAAAGCTAAAAATAGTCTCATAGGCACAGCCAGCAGGATATACCAGCCGGTGAAAAGTGCCAGCATGACGAGATTTACAGCAATACTTTTTTTAAACAGAAAAGACCTGTAAGATTCTTTTTTTGTAACGATCATCATTAACGTTTTAAGTTCCTTTTCCTGCAAAACTGCAAAGGATGCCACAAACAAGCAAAGAAGAGGCAGCAGGAATACGTGCATTTCATGGAGGGAAATTAAGACAGACTGAAATCCGTGTTCAAAGGGAGTGTTCATCGCTTCCATAAAGATGAATAAGGACATGATGACCACTATCCCAAGCCCGAACCACAGACCTTTGCCTCTCGTCTGTTCCATCCACTCCTTCCATACATAATTCATGCTGACCGCCTCCTTCGTTGTACACCAAACAGTGCACCGCTGATAACTAAAATTAATGCTGAATATTTCATAACCGGGAGAACCTCTCTGTTTTGCAGAGGGAAGTCGTCCTGGAACATTGTCCGCTGATTATTCATCCACTGATTCATTTTTTCATATACTGCAATACTTGGACTGTTAAGCAATAAGTAGGAAAGTTCGTTTTCTTCCAGAAGCTGATGGAGTGATGACTGATACGCGACAGAAAAGTCTCCTGTCCCGTTCTGGTCAAGGTCCGCCAGAGGAAAATCGCTCCCCCAGTCATTACCTCGGCCAGCCTCATTCCAGCTGCTTTCTGATTCTCCGCCTACCTGAACGACCGGGCTCCTGTTTTTATAGAACTTGTTCTCTGTAAAAATTTGCTGGCTGGAGCTAGCCCACATTTCCACACCAATGTCATTTTGGCTGAACTCATTATTATAAATATAGTTCCCTCGCGCCTGTTCAACGAGAAGGCCTCTTTTATTCCTGATGAACTGATTACCTTCTAAATGATTCTCGCTGCTTGCCTGAAGCATAAAGCCAAAAGACCGGGAACTCTGATTCATGGAAAATTTGTTTCCAGTAAATTCATTCCTGCTGGAGTGCATAACTGCCGCACCCCCGATATTAAAAGTAAAGGAATTGTCCTGAAATCTGTTGTCGTCTGAATACATGTAATGAAGCCCGTACCTCGTATGGCTGATTTCATTTCCTGAGATAGTATTTTGGTGGGCGTACTCGAAATACATACCGTCCCTTGTTCCCTCTATATAGTTATCTGTAAGTGTATTTCTCTCAGAATAGTAAACTTGTATGCCATTACCTTGCCCCGCGATGGTTTCCTGATCCATCTGGCCGTGTATCTCCACCTGGTCGATTATATTTTCGTGTGCCTGGCTGAGGTAAATACCGTGATAGGAATCCGTTATTATCAGTTTTCTGAAGGAGTTTCCGTCCGTATTTACTTTTATGCCTGAATATTCTTCTCCATCGCCCCTTGCAAAGCTGCTGTTTTCGATTTGCAGCTGTTCAAGGTGGACATCGGGTGACTCGATAGTAACTACGTTGCCGGTTCCATCGCCCCGGATAACCGTTTCTTCCGCCCCTGTTACAATGAGGGGTTTTCCAATGACTATATTGCCTTCATACACTTTGTTTTCCAGCAGGATAGTTTCATAGTCATCTGCTGCATCAATCATTTTCTGCAGCTCCCCACCAGCCATAGCCCTTGCCGGAATAAAAAAGAAGATCAGCAGAAAGCATATAAACACTAGCCTTTTCATTGGTGCCTCTCCTTCCAGAGAGGAAACAGCAGCAGCAGAAATACTAAAAGGAGCAAAAAGGAACCGTAAGAAAAATAGCTGTTGGTAACAAAGTTAGCAATCGTGTTTTCTCCGATAATCGGCGGTACAAAAGGATCTACCGTTATTGGAGCCATAGGGTCAAGGTCGGTTCCGAAGCTCACAAGCCACCGGCGAATATCATAGATTCCGAGAATGCCTCCTAGAATAAAAAGCCCGATAAGCCCATACAGCAAACTCATTTTTCTGAGCAGTCCTGTGAAAACAATCAGTAGGGCGAGACCAGCTATGATCCATGGAAGAAACTGAAGCTCCGGAAAACTTTCCTCACTGAACTGGGCCATTCCGATATAATGATTCAGGCTGTTAACAATGTCAATTTCACCTGCAAGCTTATAAGGGTAGACGATGATATTCAGACCTTCCTGATACTGTGGCGCATAAAATTTCATTCCCCACCAGGGCAGAAATATAGTAATAATTAGCAGCCCGGCCGCAATGAATAGACTGGTTGCCGACTGAAAAGACATTTTTTTGGACATGATTCTCATCTCCTGGAATCATCAGCGGGAAAGGGAGCATTCCTCCCTTTCCTTAGCTGACTTTTTTACTCTTTAGGTTTAACCATCAGGTACCCTGTCATTTCCTGATGAAGTGCTGAACAGAAGTTTGTACAATAGATAGGGAATACTCCGGCTTTATCTGCAACGAATTCCAGAGTTTTTGTCTGCCCTGGCATTTGTTCAAAGTTAAGATCATAGTCCATGATTCCCAGCCCGTGTACGATATCCTGGTCGAAATCCGTGTTCGTGATATGCATGGTTACCGTATCGCCTTCGTTTACCTCAATCACGTCCGGACGCTCAGAAGCTGCATCGAAGATAAATTTCGAACGCATTGATATACCATAAACAGTTACATTGTCCCCATCCCGCTCAATCCGTGTATCGTTTTGGTCGTAAACCGCGTTCGGATTTGATTCATCCATTTCATACACGTGGAACGGATTAATAACGTCCCTGTGCACCATCTGGCCGTAGTGAGGCTCAGGATTCACTGGCACTGACATTAAGTGCCTCATTTCATCGCCGCTAATATCAAATAAGTCCATGGATTCCGGATGTGACGGACCTACGGAAAGGAAGTTATCCTTAGCAATTTTATTTAAAGATACAAGATATTTTCCTTGCGGATCAGCTGTATCTCCATGTGGAGTTACTAAGTGCCCAGGTGAGTAATAAACATCATGGCGGTCAATCACTTCACCAGTTTCATACTCCCACTTTACAACTTCTGAAGAAATGAACATTGTAGTATACGCATTTCCTCTTTCATCAAACTGAGTATGAAGCGGCCCAAGTGCTCCTGGAGGATCAACTTCACGCTCCATTACTGAGTCGTAGTTCAGTACTGGCAATCCGTTTCGCTCACCGGAGAAATCTTCATTTTCAATTGCTTCAAAAGCTTTTTCAAAGCTGAAAACTGTCATTGCCGGAGCAAGCTTTCCGGAAGCGATAAAATATTTTCCGTCTGGTGATACATCAATACCGTGCGGTGACTTGGCTACAGGCACCAGGTAAATATCCCCTTTATGCTTTTCAGGATAAATCATTTTCTCACCGTTGAACTCTTCGTATTCGCCGTTCGCAACTCTTTCCTCAAGGTTTTTCCAATTAAACAGAACAATATAGTCCCGGTCTGCCTGTGATGCATTAATTTCCAGATTTGTTGTAGCTTCTTCCGTGTTGTAAGTGGAAATTACCGCCCAGTCGCTTGAATCTCTTTTACCGGCCCGGGCTTTGTCATAGCTCCACGGCGGAAGTGCAACCTGGTAGGCTACATCAAATTCCTTGCTTTCCTGGTCAAAGGTTACTGCTGACATTACTCCCCGGAACTCTTCACTATAGTCGTCCAGTGAAGCATAATCTGTGTCGAACGGGAGTGAAAAACGAGTAGGGAGGAATATATATTCCGTATTTTCAGTTACAAAAGCCGCACAGTGCGGACCGCCGATATTCGGTACTTCAAGAATGTCCACTGTATGAAAGTCTTCCAGATCAATAGCTGCAACCCGGTTATTAGCTACATCTGTAGCAAAAAGGAAGTTGCCGTCATAGTCTCCGTTTGTTTCTGATAATGCAGGGTGGTGAAGATCTCCCCATGTATAACCGCCAAGCATTTCTTTCGATTCTTTATCAAATCCGTAGCCTGTGGCTGGGTCAGGCGTAAAAACCGGGATCGTACGTATATGTCTCATGGATGGGACTCCGTATACAAACAATTGTCCCGAGTGTCCTCCTGAGTTAATTAAGTAATATTCATCATGTTCGCCGTGAGGGACATACACTGCTTCCGCATTGCTCTTGTTTTCCGATGAAAGGGCCTGTTCCTCGGCCCCGAGAGATGAGCTGCCAAAGAATACGAATGCCACTAGCAGTCCGGCAAGTATCCCCCCAGCTCCTGAAAAAAGCTTCTTCATTTACTTCCACCTCCGTATAATGATTACTGGTTTTCTGCTATTTGCAATACCTCCGCGATAGCCTCGATTTCTTCTTCAGTCAGGGGATTCTCTCCAAGGACCGTTGCCATTACAGCTGATGTTGGCTCCGCAAGAAACTCTTCCATTGTCTTTCCATGTTTCCCTTCCATAATGCTGTACACATGTGATAAATCAGGACCAGTTGGAGGGCCCTCAAGGCCGATTTCAGATACTGCGTGACATGCTACACAGCCCTTTTGTTCAAGTACTCTTGATTCTAGCTGAACTACATTTTCACTGTTTTCTTCTGATTCTGCGTTCTCATCTGCATGGCCGTTCTCTTCCGCCGCCTCTTCAGCATGCGATTCAGGTGCAGCTTCTGCAGGTTCTTCTTTGGAAACAGTTTCACCTTGGAAGATAAAAAAGCCCGCTGTAAGCGCTATCACGAAACCAGCTATAAATATAACTAAATTTGATTTCACTGCTGATTGCCTCCTTTATTAGATTGAATTTATAAGTCCTCTTTCAGGATTTATACTAAAGGAGCCCAGAGAGAAACAAAGTGACTTATATCACAACATTTCCAGTGTTCGATTTTCGTTCATAAATGTGAGCAGAATTACAACAATTCAGTGACAATTGTCACTTTTTCACGCTAAAAAGAGGACCTGAATTTTCTTCAGGACCTCTTACTGTTATTGCTATTGAAGCTTTATTTAATTTATTCAGGCCGGTCCAGTGAAAACACTTCGCCGAGCTTTGTATAATCACGACCGCCAAGTCTTGCTACAGGGCTTAGCTGGTGTACATCGATTTTTCCGTCTTTTAACACTTCATCCGCAAGATGATAATGGAGCACCCTGCCAATAATCAGGTCTGTCTTTGTGTCTCCCTCTTCAAAAACGAGATGCTTTTCTAATTTGCACTCAAGCCTTATCCGTGATTCCTTTAAACCTGGCACTTTAACCGCAGTGCTTTCTACAGGAATGAGCCCGGCTCTTTCTGCTTCACTTTCATCAGGTGCAAGGCTGGCCGCAGTTTCATTCATTGCTTCTGCATTTTTCTCATCCGTTATATGAACCACAAATTCTCCCTGCTCCAGAATGTTTCGTGCTGTGTCCTTCTGCAAGTTACCTCTGCGGCCTATAGATACAGACAGCAGTGGCGGCTGGGCGGAAAGAACGTTAAAAAAGCTGAACGGAGCAGCATTTAACGTGCCATCTTTAGCCAGTGAAGTTACGAAAGCAATAGGTCTGGGAAGTATGGCTGATGTTAACAGCTGGTAATTTTCCTTTTTACTCAGTTTTTCTGAATCTATCGACTGCCACATTTTTATTCCGTGCCTTTCAGCTTAGTCATATACCAGGCCGCTGCCTGGTTAACCTCATCCTGTGTCAGCTGGTGTCCGTGTTCAGTCCAGTAAAGCTCAACTTCCGCACCAGCCTTCGTCAGCGCTTCATTCAGCTCCTTCGCTTCGTCTGCCGGACAAATCGGGTCATTTTTCCCTGCACCTATAAATACTGGCGTATTATCTTTTCCGGCAACTGCAATGTCACGGCGGGGTACCATTGGATGGAACAGCGCCGCACCTTTTAATGGATTATCATAATGATATAAAAGACTCCCGGCAATGTTTGCTCCATTTGAATAACCCACAGCAACTACATGCTTTCTGTCAAAACCGTAGTTAACAGCCGCCTGATCAACAAAATCCTTAAGTTCTTTCGTCTTTAACACCAGATCTTCCTGGTCAAATACACCCTCTTCAAGGCGCCTGAAAAATCGGTTCATATTCCCTTCCCGCGAATTGCCGCGCACACTGAGAATAGCTGCTCCAGGGTCAATTAAATTTGCAAGAGGCAGCAGATCATTTTCATCTCCACCTGTACCATGAAGAAGTAACAGGGTATTTTTATTTCCTGGCTGACCCTCTTTAAAAATGTGTTCCATATCCATAATTAACACTCTCCTAACTTGAATTAAATAGTATACTCTTTTAATTTTTTGCTGCCGGGGAAAAGACAATACTGTCTTTACCTGGCTGTTTTAATTTAATTTCCCTATACCCGGAGTGTTTTAATTAAATGCAGCACTCTGAAATACGAGTAATACGGGCAGTTTTACTAATTAGCAGACATTTTTCCACACTGGAGTAAATTGCCTAAGCTTTCAAAAAGTAAGTACCTTGATTGTAACCATAAACCGGCCTTTAATTCAAAGTTTTTGATTTTCTGTTGTGGAAAGCAGGTAATTTTTTGGCTTATCAATGGGGGAAGGTTGAGATATCGGCGAAAAAATTATTTTATCGGCGAAATCGAGGTTTTATCGGCGAAATTTTATTCTTATCGGCGAAATCGGACTCTTTATCGGCGACCCGCCAATAAACTCATAGTTCCGAACCAAAAAACAGCCTGCAGTCATGTTTTCCAGACTGCAGGCTGCATTCAGCTATATAAATGTGCTTAGTATAGATTGAACATACTGATAGTTCCTAATAAACATATATAAAAATACACTGCCGATCAGAAAAACAGGCACTACAGCCAGCATCAGATCGTTAATATCCGCCCTTGTTTTAGGGAGAACCGCAATTTTCCCCTGAAAGATTTTAATAATCAGCATCACCGTTATCGGGACGATAGAGTAAAAGACAAATGCCGAGCCCCTTAACTGGTCAATATTGTAGGTGATCAGGGATATCCCCAGCTCACTGGCATCCTCTGAATTTACTTCATAGCTGGTTGTCAAAAACAGTCCTTCATGGACAATCAGCCCGGCTTCTGTTTCCTCATATGTATAGTTAAACGGATAAATTTCATATACTTCAATCAAAAAAGCTATTAATACTGTTGCCAGCAGAACAGCCGCACCGGCAATTATATTCCCCCGGGATAATGTAATATTCGTCTTCTTATCCTGTTCTTCACTAATTTTGAACACCTCGCTTCATATATGCTCTGACTTTCCCTTAATTATATCATTGTACATATAGCAGAGCCCCACCTTAGTTTTTTATCACAAAACTGCAGGAATTATAACCTCTCATTTACAGTACAAACATCATACCTTCTATTACAGTGGAACGCAAAAATTCTTTTCCACAGACCCCATGATGACTTCACCCAGCTGAAAAGACCAGAATTTCTTTTCATACAGCAAAAAATACACACAGGCAGAAATGAAGTACCCGTGTGCATTCATAATACTCTTAATAGTCCTGCAGTTCTTCCAAACTTACAAACATTGGAACCAGTGCCTGATTATACGCTTCAAGAAGATAGTTTTCTACATCTTCCTGCTGGTATAGCTCTACAACTCTAAGCAGTGTTTCATCGTCCTGGCGCTCCGCCTGTGCAGCGATAATGTTGATATAAGGATCTGCCGTTGCACCTTCAATGTAAATCGCATCCTCTAAAGGACTAAAACCTGCTTCTCTCGCAACACCATTATTGATTACTGCAGCATCAACATCTGGCAGCGCACGTGGTGCGTGGGCAGCCTGGATTTGCTCGAATTCAAGACCGAGGGGATTTTCTGTAATAAATTCAGGTCCGCCTACTCCTTCAAAGTCATCTGCCAATCCAATAAGGCCTGCTTCTTCCAGTAAAAGAAGTGCTCGTCCCTGGTTTGTTTCTTCCTGGTCAATTGTGATTGTAGCACCTTCCGGGATATCTTCCGGTGATTCATGTTTGTCGGAATACAGTCCCATTGGCGCAAGATATGTCGCTCCGAGAGGCACAAGATCAAGATTATGCTGCTCTTTAAAATGGTCAAAATAAGAAACAGTCTGGAAAGCATTGATATCAATTTCACCATCAGCCAGCGCCTGGTTTGGCCGTACATAGTCGGCAAACTCCACGATGTCGATTGTTATATCTTCTTCTGCCGCTTTTTCTTTCATGTATTCCCAAACCGGAACTCCGGAACCGTTAACTCCTACCGTTACTGTGTCATCGTCACTGCCGCATGCAGCTAAGATTGTTCCTGCTGTTATTAAGCTTGTTAGTGTTAAAAATAGTTTTTTCATCTGATTTGTCTCTCCTTTAGTGTATATGTAAATTGTTTAACTCCTGCTGATTTTACCGCCGCCGGATTGCCTGGGAAAAACGGTTCCCTGCCATCTGCAGCCCTTGTACAAGCAAGACAAGAATGATTACTGTAACAATCATGACATCCGTATGGAACCTCTGGTAACCGTAAGCTATCGCCAGATCTCCAAGGCCGCCTCCGCCAATCGCTCCAGCCATGGCAGAAGCACCGATAATACCAATCGTTGCGATTGTTAAGTTTAAAATGAGTGAGCTGAGAGCCTCAGGCACCATAAAACGGAAAATAATCTGCCACGGTGTCGCCCCCATCGACTCTGCCGCCTCAATAATTCCAGGGGATACTTCAAGAAGGCTGCTTTCCACAAGACGGGCAATAAATGGAGCCGCGAATACTACGAGAGGTACAACAGCAGCTGCTGTCCCAATAGAAGTTCCGACTACAAATCTCGTAAAAGGTATAATAGCTACCATCAAAATAATAAACGGGATAGATCGGAAGATATTAACAATGGTATTAGTAATTGTAAAAGTTATATTGTTTTGAAAAAGTCCGCCCTTTCTTGTAACAACGAGAGCGATCCCGATAGGAATTCCGAGCAATGCAGCAAAGAACAGGGAAAAACCTGTCATAAGCAATGTTTCAAGGGTAGCGTCCCATACGCGGACCCAAAATGTACTCCAATCAATCTCCATTCCGTTCTACCTCCTTTATGATTAAGTTCTCTCCAATTTCCGCTGTGGCTTTGCGGATGTTTTCCTCCGGGCCATAAAACTGAACTATCAGGTTTCCGAACGGCTTGTCCTGGAGCTCTGTAATATGTCCATGCAGCACATTCACATCAAGTTCATATTTCCTTGCGATACTGGACAACACAGGTTTACCAGCAAGTCCCCCTTCAAACAGAATCCGGTATAGAGTCGAATTCTTATCTTCCGGTGCAAGCATATTGAGAATAGACTGGGGAATATCATCCTGCATTACCGAGTTAACAAAGTTTCTCGTCGTCCTGGCCTGCGGTTTTGAAAAGACATCAAAAACAGAACCTGATTCAATGAGCTCTCCGTTTTCCATTACAGCAACTTTGTTGCAGATCTGCCTGATCACGTGCATTTCGTGAGTGATCATTAAGATCGTGATGTTGAGCTCTCTGTTAACTTTTTTCAAAAGCTTCAAAATTGAATCTGTAGTCTGCGGATCAAGGGCTGAAGTAGCTTCATCACAAAGCAGGATCTCAGGTGATGTCGCAAGTGCCCTTGCTATCCCAACACGCTGTTTTTGTCCCCCGGAAAGCTGATCCGGATACTGGTCTGCTTTATCTCCAAGTCCGACGAATTCCAGCAATTCAGTTACCTTTGTTTTTACTTCTTCTTTTGGCACCTTCGCCAGCTGCAGCGGGATAGCTACATTGGCGAACACTGTTTTCGTTTCAGCAAGATTAAAATGCTGGAAAATCATCCCGATATTTTTTCGTTTATCTCTCAATTTAGCAGGCGGGAACTCCGTAATGTCCTCTCCATTAATTAACACTTTTCCTGTAGTAGGGCGTTCAAGGAGGTTTACACAGCGGATGAGCGTACTTTTACCTGCGCCGCTGAACCCGATCACTCCGTATATATCTCCTTTTTCTACTTCAAGGGAGACTTCCTTAACAGCGGCAACCTTTTCTTCTCCTTCACCAAACACTTTCGACACCTTATCAAAAACAATCATGCTTTCCTGCTCCCTTCTTTCCCCGCAAATCGTACGGGACCGCTCCATTTCCATCAATTTAACGAATCTCGCTTAGTACGGGGCCAGACCCCCGACGATTTTGTGAACAAATAAAAACCCCTCTTCTTTTAAGTAAGAAGAGGGGCGACATAAACAGGATTTATTATGTATCCACACTCTTCTTATCTCTCAAACCTCTGTAAATACAGGAGTTTGCAGGAAGTGGCACAGTGTTCCGGGAATTCACATTCTCCCGGAACCCGCTGCCGAGACTTCACAGGGCCTTGTCCCTCCGTCTCTCTTAATAAGAAGATGTTTTTATTTTTTATTATTGAAATATAATTTAATTTTGTGTTTTTTAGATATTCGCAATATTACTCTTAATAAATAATTCTGTCAAACTATTTCTTAATAATTTTCTCTAGCCGCCATTTTTGTCACCGCTTACATTGCTGCCAGATAAAGAAAAAGATTTCTTTAAATAAAATTTATTATCCTGCACAAAAATTAGCCTATGTTCCTCCGGCTCTATCATGTACAATAAACCTAGTCCAAATCTATCGAATAATTTTTTACTGGGGGACGAATGCTAATGAGTATCAGAGCTATGACAAAGGCAAATCATCTTCTTCATCAGCATTACGGATATGATACATTCCGGCCGGGACAGGAAGAGATAATCACTAATATACTGCAAGGCAGACGGAGCATGGGAATTATGCCTACAGGGGGCGGAAAGTCCATCTGTTACCAGATTCCCTCGTTGATGCTCCCTGGCCTTACCCTTGTAATTTCTCCTTTGATTTCCCTCATGAAGGACCAGGTGGATGAACTGAATGAAGTTGGCATCCCTTCTACCTTTATAAACAGTACTTTATCCGCTGAAGAAGTTAACGAACGATTGCATTTAATGAAAGAGAGAAAATATAAACTTGTTTATATAGCTCCTGAGCGCCTGGACGCACCTTCATTTTTACAGCAGATAAAGCGGCTGGAAGTCTCCCTCGTCGCAGTAGATGAAGCCCATTGTTTATCTCAGTGGGGGCACGATTTTCGTCCAAGCTATCTGAAAACACCAGGGCTTATAAGTGAGTTATTCCCTGAGCCTGCTGTACTGGCACTTACAGCTACAGCAACACCGGAAGTTACTTTGGATATTTGCGATGCTCTGAATATTGAAGAAGACAATGTGGTCCAGACAGGATTTGCGAGGGAAAACCTTTCTTTCCATGTTTTAAAAGGACAGGACCGGGACGCGTATTTAAAAGATTATCTGAACAGGAATGCTTCCCATTCAGGTATTATTTATGCTGCTACAAGAAAAGAAGTGGAACGTCTTCACAGTTTTCTCGAGCAGAACGGTGTCCAGACCGGCAAGTATCATGGAGGTATGACAAGCAGTGAAAGAGACGAAATGCAGGAGAAATTCGTCTATGACCAACTGCAGGTTATGGTCGCCACGAATGCCTTTGGTATGGGGATTAACAAGTCTAATGTCAGATTTGTTATTCATTATCAGATTCCGCGAAACATCGAAAGTTACTACCAGGAGGCTGGCCGTGCCGGCAGAGATGGAGAAGAAAGCGAGTGCCTGCTTCTTTTTTCACCGCAGGATATCCGGATTCAGCAGTTCCTGATTGATCAGTCAAACTTAAGTGAACAACGGAAAGAAAATGAATATAAGAAACTACAGGCCATGACCAATTATTGCCACACAGAAAGCTGTCTCCAGACATACATTCTTGACTATTTCGGGGATGAAGCTTCCAACCCATGCGGAAAGTGCGGCCATTGTACAGATGAACGGGAAACTGAAGATGTTACGCGAGAGGCACAGATGGTTTTTTCCTGTATTAAACGAATGAGAGAGCGTTTCGGAAAAACAATGGTGGCACAAGTGTTAACCGGATCAGGGAATAAAAAGGTAAAAGAGCTCTCTCTGGACAAACTCCCTACATTTGGGTTAATGAAGGAACGAAGCCAGAAGGAGGTAAGCCAGTTCATCGATTATCTCACAGCTTCCCAGTTTATCTCCATGAGCGACAGCAGTTATCCTGTGCTTCAATTAACAGAAAGGGCACTATATGTATTAAAGGGCGACCTTACTGTTGAGCGGAAAAAAGAAAAGCAGCCTGTCGAAATCGCACCGAGCCATCCGCTGTTTGAACAGCTCAGATCTCTCCGTTCCCGCCTGGCTAAAGAAGCTGGCATTGCTCCATACATGGTTTTCTCAGATAAGACATTAAATGAGCTATGCTTAAAACTGCCTGATACTAAAGCAGAAATGCTTTCTGTAAAAGGAGTCGGAGAACAGAAGTTTGAAAATTACGGGGAAGAAATACTTTCCGAAATTTCCCGCTTTAAAAATGAGCACCCAGAACTGGCCAGGAATTCGGCGCAGTATACGCCACCTGTACAGCGGCCAGCGAAAAAAAGAAGCCCAGGGGAAAAAGCAAGTCATCTGGAAACGAGTGAGCTGTTTTTACAAGGGAACAATATGGAAGAAATCGCCGCCCACAGAGAGATCACTCTCTCCACTGTCCAGGGGCACTTGTTAAAAGCCATGGATGAGGGTGTTGAAATTAATCCCATGGAGCTGGCGGATGAAACAAAACTAAAAATGATTCAGGAAAAAATAGCCGAAATCGGTCTGGAAAACGGTTTAAAACCGTTAAAAGAAGCCCTTCCTGAAGAAATAAGCTATTTTGAAATTAAACTTGCAATGAAGTGCGGGGGCTAAGCTCCCCGCACAGAAATGTATTTTACGTATATAATGTTCAGCATACCATTCAGATAACCTGGGTTCACCTCAGTCAAAAAACAGTTTTGCCGTGGTTCAGGTCTTTTTTTATACCCTGGACTTATCACCTGGTTATAATTTTTCATTGACTCTTCCACGAACTGTTGTTAGGATAAATGTTAGGAAGTCTGTAGTGCAGGTTTTGCTGTTTATTGTGCTTCCATTGAAAATGCACAGAAAGGGAAAACCGCCACTTACAGATTTAAATTACCTTTAATATATTACATGCAGAAGCAATTAATATCTGCAATAAAACCTTAAAAAAAGCTGAAAGAAAGGGGCCAAAAATGAAGGATCTTCACACGTTTGGCTGGTACGCCGCTCGCGTATCAAAACATTTACCGAAAGAAGCTTTTAAACCAGTACCAACCCGCTTGTTCGGAGGACTCGCCTATTTAATAACAGTGGTTTCCGGGTTCCTTATGATAGGGTTACTTAACCTGCATCCACTCCTCAACCTTTTAATTTCAGGCGTAATCGGCCTTAGTTTTGCCGGGCTTGGTTTTTTAGGCCACGAAATTCTGCACGGGACAGTAGTAAGAAAACCATGGCTTCGCGATTTTCTTGGTGCAGTGGCATTCTGGCCGCTGAGCACCGGGCCGCAGCTCTGGAGAAAATGGCATAACCTTACTCACCATGTTCATACACAAAACGATGAAAAAGACCCGGATTCCTGGCCTACACTGGAAAAAATCTCAAAAATGAAGTTCTTAGTCTGGATTTACAAGCTTCCTTTACCTGTTCGTGCTTTTTCAGCCTTTGCATCACTCACGGTCCAGTTTACAATGCATTCCCTTAAGTGTTTTATAATGTATATTAAAGAATTCCAGCCAAAAAAGCGCCCGAAGGTATGGCTGCAGGCAATACTGCCGTGGGCCACATGGATTGGTTTAATGTTTGTTATGGGATTTGAAAAATGGCTGTTCGCCTTTCTCATTCCATTATTAATCGCAAACTTTGTGGTGATGGCCTATATCTCAACAAATCACAGGCTGAACCCGATCACACCGGTGAACGATCCGCTGGCAAACAGCCTGACTGTAACAGTGCCTAAGTGGGTAAATGTTCTCCACTTTAATTTTTCTTACCACACTGAACATCATCTGTTTCCAGCAATGAGTTCTAAGTATTATCCGCTTGTTAAAGAGCAGATAATTAAGATGTGGCCTGAGCGTTATCACGAGATGCCTATGCATAAGGCACTGGCAGCACTCTGGAAAACTCCGCGGGTATACTTCCAGCAAAATGAACTGGTGGACCCACAGGGCGGAACAATTTATGGCTCACTGGGCCACGGGCTGGATCCGGAAAATATTTCACCGAAACCGCAAAGCAGCAACAAAGAGGAAAACAAATCTGGATAATAAAATAGTAAAAGGGTTCGGTTATTGTCTGATAGACATAACCGAACCCTTTTTGTTACCTGTCGCGGGGCTGAAGATGGAAGACTGCCCTCCATAAATGATAGGCCAGCCTGTCAAACCAGTGAATTGTCTGCACCGTTCGAATGGCTGTATCAAGAAAAAAACGCTTATTAGCGGGGACTATGATAGATACGTTTTCATCAGATTACATAATATGGCTTGGCCTGGCTGAAATAATTAGGCGAGATCACCTCATTATTATATTCAGAATGAAAAATATGGGTTGCAGCAGGGGAAACTGGCGGGATAAGCCAGGTCCAGTCACCTGTTAGCTGTCTGCCATGCTTTCTTTCCAGTTTCTCGAACTTCCTGAACTGCTCAGCGGCTGTATGATGATCAACAATACTCACCCCTGCTTCCTGGTATGAATGCAGGACTGCTCTGTTTAATTCAACGAGAGCCCTGTCCTTCCAGAGAGAGGAATTTCTTTTTGGTTCAATCCCTATCGCTTCTGCTACAGCAGGAAGCATATTATACCGGTCTTCATCTGCCAAATTTCTCGCTCCTATTTCTGTACCCATATACCAGCCATTAAAAGGTGCGGCAGGGTACTTTATTCCTCCGATTTCCAAAAGCATATCGGAAATTGCAGGAAGAGCATACCAGCGAAGGCCAAGTGACTCTATTCCTTCATATTCCGGATGCCCGATCGGGACTTCCAGAATTTTCCCCCGGTTTAATTGCTTCCAGACCGGCTGCTCTCCCCTTAACTGAATTACCAGCGGCAAAATATCAAAAGGGGTTTTCTCTCCCTCCCACCCCAATCCTTCACAAATGCGTGTGAAATCAAGAGACATGGGATCCCCGGTAATCCCGCTGCCGGAACTATATCCTGCATATCTTATAAGCTGGTGATTCCAGATTCTCAACGGTGCAGCCACTTCTGTCGTATGGGGTGCAAAGACAGAGATAGTGGGTCTGATTTTCCCCTGATTTTCAGCAAAGTATATATGAGATTCCAGCGCAGAAAAAACTTCCTCTTCCTCGGACAGATGTCTGTAATCCCTTACTTCCAGACTGTTCCAGAATAACCTGCCAATACATTTGTTGCTGTTCCTCCAGGCCATTTTCGCACCATAGGCAAGCTCTTCGTACGTATGAATATAAAACCCTGTATCCTTTACTTGCTCCTTAACTTCTCTTAAACGACCATACAGTTTGTCTTCTATTCCCAGCTCACGATAAGCTGTTTTTAAAAAGACTTCTGCTTCTCTATAAATATATTCCATTACTTCCCCCTGTAACTACTGTAGGCTTTCTTCTAAAGATTGAGGCCAGCAGCATTTTGGTTAATTTTCATTTTACCACTTAAGATGTGTTCCTCAAAAAGCCTTGCCAATATAGTTGCTGAAATCGTAATCACAACTAAAAATTGGCCTCCTGCCAATTAGGCAGAAGGCCATATATAAGGGGGGGTAATACACATAATTAATAGCTTCACAGCTTAACTGCTGGCGATTTGATAAATTTCACCTGACTGGATGTTCAAACCGTAGGTGCCCCAGCGGTTTAACACATCAATCTCAGGATCTGACTTCTTTTGCTTATGCTTAATCTTAGCCCAGTTTTTTCTGGGCTGATCCCATTTCTTCCAAAGCTCAGGCTGATTCATTAATTCTTCTTCAAAAATGGTATAAAACATCTGCATAGTATCCTCAAGATTTTTATCATGAAGCCATAAAGGCTCGTATGCTGTCAGAACGGCTCTTCCCTGCTCATCCTGCTCCGCCAGTAAAAAACAGACTGGCTTATTCAGTTTTACTGCAAGGCGTAAAATTGAGCCTGGTGTTTTAATTCGGTTTCCAAGAAAATTTACCAGGACAGGATCAGAGCCTTCTTCATAACCTGCATCACCATCAAGATAGAAATAAAGGCTGTCATTCCCTGCCATCAGGCTGGACAATCTTTTGTCAGTACTGATGGTACCTGGAATACACTCATCTACATTATTATCCATGTAGATTTCATTCCAGTCCTTATCCTGTCTTTCTTCATTATGAGTCGCTCTATCAATCACTCTGTACAGGCTTTGGTCTCCTTCTTCTGCATTTGCTCTTATTTCCAGAGGGATAAACCGGTGGCTTCCGTACTGGAATGAAACGAACAGCCCACCGAGATCCAAGACCTTTTTAATATTTTCTTTCCCATTTACCTTCCTGAACCCGGAGAACATTTCCGGCTGTTTTGCATAAAACTTCTGCACCTGGCGGTAAATTCTGTATTTAACCCATACTTCAAGAAGTTCTGATTCAGTTAAGCTCGTTTTCCTGGCCAAGCCTGAGGACATATTGGACAATGTCAGTAAATGGTCGTCAAAAAGCCCGTCACAAAAATCTTTCTTAACCTGTTCCGTCATAATAGGATAAAGGTCTTGAATTAGTTCTTTTTCATCAATGACCATTGAATATCTCCTCCTTCTTAACTGTAAATGTTGTAAAGAATAGTACCTTGTTTCCTTCCTGAACAGTAATTTATGATAAGTATAATAAGTCGTGGCTTAATCAATTAACAGTTCTGTACAATAGTGATAAAATAAGGATAAATAATTTTTTGAAATAGTGTATTTACTTGTTAATTAAATTCTAGCATCTTTTCTCTTTTTGCGAATCTTTTGTACAGGTGCAAAACAAACAGGAGGATGAAGGGGCTATCACTGGCGGGAAGCTGTTGTTCTCTATTTTCATAAAACATAAAGTCGTCAACTGCTAATTTAGTACCTTTTTTCAAATCACTTTCGATATACTTCAAAACTATTTTTAAAAACACCAATTCATTTAGCTAAGGAGGGGAAAGTTTTGCATATCGGCAATAGATTGAAGAAAATACGCAGTTTAAAAGGGGTTCCACAGTCAAAAGTTTGCAAAGGTATCGTTTCACCCTCCCATTACAGTAATATAGAAAGTGGACGATATGAGGCATCTGAGGATATACTAGAGTCAATAGCAGAAAGGTTACACGTCCCCACCAAATACTTGGTAGGTATTCATGACGATTCTCCTACAACTTCTGAGTTACTCCTTGAGTATGAGAACCTGGTTGAACAAGATACGGAGCAAGCTGATGCGTTTTTCGAAAAGAGAAAAAAACAGCTTGAATACATACCATCAATCCACCAGGAAATGGAATACCTGCTGATCAGGTGTATGCATCATCTGAAAAAAGTAGAAATCCCTGAAGCCAAAGAGCGCCACGAAGAATTAACCTTTTATGTACAAGAGGAAAATCTGGGGGCTTTATCGAATAAGACTAATTACAAGTTTTATTATGTAACCGGCCTGTTAAATTTTTATCTTCGTAATTATATCAAAAGTTATAATTTTTTTTACAAGGCATCTAAGCACGCGAAAACCGAACAGGATGAAGCGAGAATTCATTTTAACCTGGCTTTAAATTATTATGAAATTAATGATATTCATAAAGCATTATTATATGCCCAGGACGCTAAAAAGATCTATATGGATCATCATCTCTGGAAGGAAACTATCGAGGCCTATATAGTACTTGGAGTCCTACATATTGAGATTGAAGACTTCAGTTCTGCAAAAGAGGTTCTTAAAAAAGCATTAAACTTAGCGACAGAGAAGGAACTCCAGGTTCATTCAGCTAAAA
This sequence comes from Evansella clarkii, assembly GCF_002019695.1. GTDB lineage: Bacteria > Bacillota > Bacilli > Bacillales > Salisediminibacteriaceae > Evansella > Evansella clarkii. The sequence continues at coordinate 122,211 of NZ_KV917376.1, forward strand.
TTTTGCATAACCTCGGTCTCATTTATTACAAAACAAAAGAGTATGAGACTAGTCTTAAATACTTAAAAGAAAGTTTAGAAAAGAAGGAAAAATATGATAACAGTGAGATTTTTGTAACACACTATGTTATCTCCAACATTTATTTGGAAACTCAAGACTTTCGGAAACTAATACTACAACTTTCTCAAGCTAACAAAATATGTAGAAACAATATTGATAATTACCAGCTAAAGACTATTGAAGCCAACATGGAGTACTTATTATTTAATGTTGATAAATATGAATCTTTAATAGAGGAATGTTTAGAATTCTTTAGTACAAACGAACTCTGGGATGACATAATTGAAAATGCTAAGCAATATAGCAATCATCTTTATGAAAATAGGAAATACAAAAAAGCTTTTCATTATCTGGATTTAGAGCTTAAAGCTACTAAAAAAATTTATAAGGAGAGATTATAATGAAAAAATTATTAGCAAAAGTATTGGTCATAGCCGCCCTAGGAGCATTTTTAGTTGGAGGCCCGCTTAGCGAATCTGCAGGAAAAATGGGAGATATGCCAAGACCTCATAGTACTTTTCAGCTTATGTAAGTAAAAAAGTGATGCATCCTGCATCACTTTTTCTTTTTATAAAATGTATAGGTAAGACCATGAAATATTACAATATATTCCTATTTATTTTTTTAAGTAGTATTGGTAATGTTAAAATAATGAAAAAAGAGTACAAAGACACCTCAAGTAGAAGTTCCTACAAAGCGCCATACATAAATTAACTTTACTTACAAACACCACATCAGGAGAATAGTACTTTTCCCGGGAGGAGAGATTTCCATTGCAAATTGGAGGCAGATTGAAACGTCTCAGAAAAATTAAAGGAATAGGACAATCTAAAATCTGTGAAGGTCTGGTTTCCCCTTCCCACTACAGCAACATAGAAAGCGGAAGGTATGAGGCTTCTCCTGAAGTTCTCAAAAGTATTGCTAAAAGACTGGAAGTTCCTAAAAATTACCTGATCGGTATAAATGAACACTCAAATGAAGTTTCTAAATTACTGAATGAATACACAGAATTAATAGACTCAAACCAACTCGAGAAGGCATCTTACTTTATAAACAAAAATGCTGAAACACTGATTTATATCTCCTCTCTTAAACAGGAGACCGACTATCTTTTATTACGGAGCCTACATGAGATAAAAAAATACAACATAGAAGAAGGCCGGCAGTTATATAATGAAGTCTCCCTTTATGTTACTAAAAAGAATTTAATACACTTTTCAAACAGAACTAAATTTAATTATTACTATATCAGCGGGCTTCTTTACTTTTATGAGCGAAAGTATAAGGAGAGCATTAATATGTACTCTCAAGCACTCCGAAGAGCAGATAATGCAAGAGATGAGGCGAAAATGCTTTATAATAGTGCTTTGGCTTATATAAGATTAAATGAAATGAGAAAGGCTTTATCTAATACAAAAAAGACAAAAAACATCTTTTCACAAGTTGGCTCAATAGAGGAACTAATTCATATCTACATTCTTCTCGGGGTTATTTATTTTGAGCTATCAGAATTCGATCCTGCTACCGAAGAATTAATGAGTGGCCTTAAACTTGCTGAAGAGTACAATTTTGAAGAAGAAAAAGCAAAAATTCTCCATAACCTCGGTCTTGTTTTTTACAAGACAGAAGATTATATGGAAGCATTGGAGTATTTTTTTAAGTCCCTTAATATTAAGACACGTATAAGCTCGCCAGATAAGTTTATTACATATTATTCGATACTTAATATATACTCCCTGAAGAAAGATACTGAAAACTTAAAAAAATACTTAAATCTGGCAAAAAATGAAGCAAAAACTGCCCATGAAAAAAATCGTTTAAAGACTATCGAAGCAGATATGGAGCTATTTAACGGAAATGAAGATAAATACGTGCAGTTAAAGGAAAAAAGTTTAAATTACTTCTATGAAAACGAACACTGGCTTGATATTGAAAACGAAGCGAAAAAATTAAGTAAGTACTTTTTCGATCTTCGTAAATACAAAAAAGCATATCAATATCTGGAGATGGAAAATCAGGCACTTGAGTATTTATACAAAGACAGGGCCTGAGTGGCCAGAACCCAAAACGGAGCCGGGGGCTCCGTTTTTTTTTGCTGTGGATTCCAGACTTACTAATCCACCACGATATATGCGATCATCGGTCCGTTATTCTCTTTGTCTTTATGGGTTGCACAAATAAGCCGGTATGTCCCCTCTTTCTTGAACTTCAGAGGGACAACGGTTTCTTCTCCTTGTTTCACGATCCCTTTTATGTTTGTTCCCTCTATATAAAAAGGGTGTTCTTTCCCGTTAACACCGTAAATCACCAGATTTACCCGCTCGCCTTCTTCCATATAAATTGTTCCCGGATCCCATCTGTAGGATTCGATTTCCTGCCCATTCACCTCAGCCTTAAACTCTCCCGTTACCATATGGATTGTCCGTACTTCTTCCTTACTTTCTCCTCCGCCAGGTCCGAAAACCGGCATTCCCTTATTCATCACTTCAAATGACAATAGCATTCCGGCAATAATAATTACAGATGTCAGTAAAAGTATGACCTGCTTTTTTTTGACTACGAAAAATTTCATTTAATCTCCCTCCCTCCTTCTGATTAATGTATATGCACGGGCAGGGGGAAAACTTGTCACTTTTATCGGACAACTTCTTTATTAAAGTATATATAGTTCTTTAGGATCAATAGTTTGTTATGGGGGATCTGTCGAATAATAATTGAGCTATAACACTGTTAAACTTTTATTTATCTGCAAAATTCCATATAAAAACTGTTTTTTATTTTAGAAAATTTTACTAGATTAATGGTATAATAGTAGTAATTATAAAAGATCTGTAAAGGGAGGTGGAGTCTTTGTACTGTCCTAATTGCAGAAATGCTCTGCAGGAAAAGACCCGTTATTGTCCTGGCTGTGGAAGTAAGAAAAAGAAAGGTACTGTCTGGCTCATTGTATTGTTTTTCTGCTTATTTTTATCCGGCGGTGCATTCAGCGCATTTTATTTTTTACCTTTTGGAGAGGAAACTGCATCACAGCAAACCGCCTCAGATCCGGAGCCGGTAAAGCAGGAAGCGCCTCCTGAGAAAGAAGCTGCTGAACCACCACGAAAGCCTGAAAAACAGGAGCTTAAAGAGGAACAGAAAAGAGAGCTCACTGATATTATTGCAGATGCACAGGAAACAGTTTACACAGTGTTTACCTCGTACAGCCAGGGATCAGGTTTTCTGTACAATGACCAGGGAGCTGTAGTAACCAATGCCCATGTAGTAGAGGGAGAAATCAATGTTTACGTCAAAACAGTAAACGGCACAGAGCTCCCAGGAAAAGTGGTTGGCTACTCCAATGAAACTGACATTGCAGTAATCCATGTTCCTGAGCTGGCTGGTAAAAAGCCGTTCCCAATTGAAAAAAGTGAACCATATCTTGCCGGTGAAGAAGTTATTGCATTAGGCAGCCCCCTTGGCTACGAAAATACAGCAACCATGGGATACATAACCGGAACAGACAGAAATTTTGTGATAAACACCTGGATTTTTAACGGGCTGTATCAAATCTCTGCCCCCATTTCTCCAGGAAGCAGCGGCGGTCCTCTGCTGTCTAAAAGCTCCGAAAAAATTATCGCAGTAAATTCGGCTAAGGATACACAAGATACATCAATAGGCTTTAGTATCCCTATTTATAATGTAGCTAATCTTATTGATTCCTGGATCGACTCCCCTATGAGTGAAGAGGAAATATACGAACAGTTTTACGGAGCAAGCGGCAGATATTTCTTCGAGGACCTCTGGTCATATGGAGACTGGTACTTTGAAGGAGGCTACTACTCCGAAGAAGACTATTATTACGATTACTGGGAATACGGCTACTATGACTTCTGGGAAGATTACGGCTATGATTACTGGGATTACTACTGGGACGAAAACTACTATTACGATGACTGGTATGACAGCTGGTTTGAAGATTACGAGGGATGGGATTCCGAGTGGCATGATAGTAATTATGGCTATGAAGAAGACTGGAATTATGATTATGATGAAGAATGGAACGAGGAATGGGAATACGAATACGATTACGACTATAATTCTAACGACGAGCCATACGAGGAAGAAAATTATTACTATGAGGAAGACTATAATTACGATGATGAGAACTGGCATTACAATTATGATGAGGACCTCTGGTATTACTTTGATGAGTATGAAGGCATCTGGTATTACTACGACGAAATAACAGATCAATTGTATGAGGTAACCACGTTTGAAAACATAGAAGATAATTTTGGCAACTAAGAAGGCGAATACAACAGGAATAGTAATGGAAACCAGATAGTTACATGGAAGATGCTTTTACAGTAGTGGGGCCGTATGAATCATTCATACGGCTTTTTTGTACCTGCGGTGATTCTTTATAATATGCACTTTCCTTCAAGGTCTTTCGCTCCATAAGAAGGAAGTTTGCTCCAGGTCAGGTAACGAATCAGCTGCTTGCGTGACCTCAGTGAAGAGGTTGCACCAACTCAGGTAACGAATTAATTTCCCGTTGTGAAAAGGGCTGATAGATCACTTCTCTATCGGCCCTTGTACCACTCTCCTGCCTTGAAAAGGAATCACACCGCTGCCTTTTTCAGCTGGCTGTTATAAAGCTCTGCATAAAATCCTCCAGCTTCCAGCAGCTCTTTATGGCTTCCCTGTTCTATAAGCTGTCCTTCTTTCAGAATAAAAATCTTATCTGCTTTCTGAATTGTGTTTAATCGATGGGCAATAACAAAACTTGTGCGTCCTTCCATCAGCCTTTCAAGAGCCTCCTGAATTTTAATCTCTGTGACTGTATCAATGCTGCTCGTTGCTTCATCGAGAACCAGAATTTTCGGATTGGCCAGCAACGCACGGGCGATAGATAAAAGCTGCTTCTGCCCCTGGCTTATGCCTCCCCCATCCTGGTCGATTTTCGTATCATATCCTTGAGGGAACCTTTTGATAAATGAGTGGGCGTTTGCAAGCTTTGCTGCTTCTTCTACTTCTTCGTCCGTGGCATCAAGCCGCCCATAGCGGATATTTTCCCTAATCGTCCCGTGAAACAAAAAGGAATCCTGGAGAACAAATGCCATGTGCTTGCGGAGGCTCTCCCTTTTTATCCCCTTCGTATTTTTACCATCCAGAAGTATTCTTCCGCTGTCAGGGTCATAAAAACGGGAGATTAAATTAATCATTGTTGTTTTACCAGCACCTGTAGGTCCCACAAAGGCTGCCGTCTCTCCAGGTGCGACCTGAAAGCTGACATTGTTTACTGTGTCTCCGCCCTCTTCATAGGAAAACGACACGTCTTCAAAAATCACCTCGCCGGTAACCTCTTCAATCTCAGCTGCTTCCTTATCTTCAGCCAGCTCTTCTTCCTCATCCATCACGTCAAACACCCGCTCGGCACCAGCTATAGCTGACAGCAGCGTATTAAACTGGTTTGCCAGATCATTGAGCGGACGCGTAAACTGCCGCGCATATTCCGCGAAGATAACAATGACACCGATAGATATGAGACCGTTAAGGGCGAGAATACCACCGACTCCGGCTACAACCGCAAAACTGAGGTTATTCAGCATGTTCATCAGTTTCGGAATAAACCCTGAAAAAGTCTGTGCCCAGAATCCGGCAATCTTCAGCCGGTCGTTTCTTTCTTTAAATTCACTGATTACCTTTTCTTCCTGAGAAAAAGTTTTGACGATTCTCTGTCCCGAAAGTGTTTCCTGGATGTGGCCGTTCAAGTCACCCAGATGCTTCTGCTGCTCCTTAAACAGTTTTCCTGTCCGTTTCGTGATCCATTTCATTCCAAAGAACATCGCAGGAATAATCAGCATCGTTATTAGCGTAAGCAATGGGCTGAGCCAGAGCATTACAGCAACTGTTCCTACGAGGGTGAGGATACTGGAGAAAATCTGTATCACCGAACTGTTCAGTGTTGTGCTCACGTTCTCAATATCATTCGTAACTCTGCTCATCAGCTCCCCATGCTGCCTTTTATCAAAAAATGGGATTGGGAGCTTATGGAGATGGCGGAACAGCTGGGTTCTCATAGAAAAAACCGTTTTTTGAGCTATCCGGATCATCCAGTAATTTTGCAGCCATACAGAAAGAGAATGGAATATATAAACAGCAGTGAGCCCAAAAAGAAGCACCACCAGCCCGTCTGTATTTTGTTCTACAATAAAATCATCAATGGCCATCCCCACGAGAAAAGGTCCGTACAAAGCAAGAAAAGAACTTACTACAACCATCAGAAGTACGAGAGACAGTCTCCCTTTGCTTTTCGCAAGATAGCCGGAAATCCTTGCAATTGTTGCCCGCCAGTTTTTCGGCTTTTCCTTCTTTTTCCCTGGAGCCGCTGTTTTCCTGGTATTTAATTTATCTAAATCGATTTTTTCATGCTGGAAAGGTTCCTTAAATTCTTTAAGCATAGCGGTTATCCTCCCCAAATTGAGACTCATAGATCTTTCTGTACAAACGGGATATCTCCATCAGTTCCTCATGGTTTCCTTCTGCAATAAGCTCCCCGTCTTCCAGAAGCAAAATCTTATCCGCATTCATGGTCGTACTGATTTTCTGGGTAATCATCAGAGTAGTGCAGGAATAGCTGTCCAGTGCATCGAGAAGCCTTTTTTCCGTCTTAACATCCAAGGCACTCGTACTGTCGTCCAGAAGGAGAATCTTTGGCGCCCGGATCAGAGCTCTTGCAATAGAAAGCCTTTGTTTCTGGCCGCCTGAAAGATTTACTCCTTTCTGCCCAAGAAGCGTCTCATATTTTTCCGGAAGCTCCATAATTGTGTCATGGATTTGGGCATCCATGGCCGCTCTTACAATCTCATCCATGGAGGCATCTTCTTTCCCCCACCTGATATTATCCTTCAACGTCCCTGTAAAAAGCATCGCTTCCTGAGGTACAAAGCCAATCTGCCTTCGTAATGTTTTAAGCTTTAGTTTCCGAATATCTTTTTCGTCTATTTTTATCGTTCCTTCATCTAAGTCATAAAGCCGGGGAATAAGCTGAAATAAGCTTGTCTTTCCTGAACCTGTAGCTCCCAGGATTGCTATTCTTTCCCCTGGCTTCGCTTCAAAACTTATGTTTTTCAATACGAACATGTCTGTCTCAGGGTAACGGAAGGAAACAGAATCAAAGGTGATTTTCCCGGCTGTAATCTTATTCCCGGTGTCACTTTCTTTTGTATCAAGAAGGTCTACATCTGTTTCCAGCACATCTGCAATCCTCTGAGAGGAAGCTTTTGCTCTGGAAAAAATCATAATGATCATCGAAAATACGGACAGCGCTCCGGTCATCCTGGTAGTGTAGTTGATAATTGCGACCACTTCCCCCACCGTGGCCCCGCCAGCAGCGGTTTCGAAGCTTCCAAACCAGAGAATCGCCATGATACTCACGTTCATAATAAGGAGAAGGACAGGCATGGCAATCTCTATCAGCCTTAACGCAGCTACGGTTTTATCCCGCAGATTTCTGCTTGCTTCAGTAAATCTCTCCGCTTCATGTTTTCTCCGGAGGAAAGCTTTGATCAGTCTGATTCCCGAGAGATTTTCCTGTACCACACTGTTAACGTTATCCAGCTTTTCCTGTACTGCCCGGAACAGCCTTCCAGCTTTACTCATTATCCACATTAAAAACATAATCAAAAGCGGTACGGCTACAACAAGAATAAGGGCAAGCTTTACATTTACAAGCAGAGCCATAATGACAGAACCAATGACAAGCAAAGGTGCGCGCAGCATAATCCGTAAACTCATAAACACAGTGTTTTGAAGCTGGGTCACATCGCTCGTCATCCTTGTAATCAGTGATGATGCCGGAAACTGGCTGAAATTAGCGAATGAAAAAGACTGCACCTTTTCAAACACCTTGCTTCGTATATCGTATCCCATACCCTGGCTGGCATGAGCCGCATAGAAAGAGTTCAGGATCCCCGAGGCAAAAGCGATCAGCGACATACCGATCATAATGCCTCCCCAGAGCATGACGACTGATAAATCCCCCTGCATAATCCCGTCGTCTATTATTCTCGCCATTAAAAACGGCTGCAGGAGTTCCACAGCCAGCTCTGTTAAAGTGAAAAAAAGAGCCACGAATACCGCCAGCCGGTAGGGCCCCAGAAACATTAATACCTTCTTCATGGCTGTACCTCCCGTGTTGTTCTTCGTATCGCAAAAAGTCTTTTGTTAATATTCAAAAAATTATATGTACAATTTCGCTCATCGAAATAATTCTATAATAAAGAATATCATAAATCTGCTGTACAGGCGCCTAAAAACACATTTTTATTTATTTCAGCCTGCTGTATTTTTATCAGAGAAACTTCTGGCGATTTCCAGAAATTATGTGAAAATAAAGGACTATTCTTTTCTGCCGCCGAAGTAATGTAAAAAAAATGCAGAAAGGAACATGAGCCTGATGAAAAAAGAACGGGAGATTACCGAACCAGTTAAACTATGTGATGAAAACGGCAGTCTGAACGCGTCGAGTGTGGGCTGGTCACGCCGCCCACTAATAACAAGCAACCTGAAAGGCCAGTTTCTGAGAAAGAAAAAATGGCATTACTGGTGTGTAAACGGGCAGGACGCCTTATTTTCAGCAACCATAAGCCACTTTGATTATGCAGCCGTCTGCTTTGTTTATTATTTAGATTATAAGACAAAAGATTTTTATGAAAAAACTGTTCTGATGCCTTTAGGATTAAAGACGAAAATGCCGGAAGAAGTTCTGGCAAGTGCAGAAACTCTTCATAAAAACATGGGTATATTTTTTATCTGGGACGGAAGAAATACGCACCTGAAAGTCAGCATCCCTGATTTTGGAGGAAAACCTTTAACGGCGGACATTAAAGTCCATTACCCGGAAGACCATGACACCCTGAATGTGGTAATACCGTGGAGCAGCACGAAGTTCCAGTACACTGCCAAGCAGCAATGCCTTCCGGCCGAGGGAGCATTTTCTGTTGGTGACAAAACGTACACCTTTGATAAAACAACAGACTCAGCTATTCTGGATTATGGGCGGGGTGTCTGGCCCAGGACAAGCACATGGAACTGGGGTACAGCCTCTGGCAGGAATAACGGGGATATGATCGGCCTGAACTTTGGCGGGCAATGGACAGACGGAACTGGTGTGACTGAAAACGGATTTCTCGTTAATGGACGCCTTGTTAAAATCGGCGAAGACGTGGAATTCAAGTTTAACAGAAATAATATGATGGAGCCGTGGCAGCTCAACACTAAAGAATCCAGCCAGGTCCTGTTAAACTTCGAACCTTTCTTTCACCGTAAGTCTGCCACCTCCGCCCCACTGGTCAAGTCGGAAATGCACCAGATGTTCGGGCATTATTATGGGGAACTGACTGATGAAGACGGCAGTAAAATTACCCTTAACGGCCTTCCGGGTTCTATAGAAGACCATTTTGCCCACTGGTAAATACCTGTAACAATGGCCTGGAAACTACCAGGCCATTTACCGTTTTTAAAAGATCAATCTGTAATGAAAGAAATCGAGTTTTTCTCCTTTGTATACGGCCCCTGCTTCTTCCACCCGTTCCAGCTTAAAACCGTTTCTCTCAAGCACCTTTCTTGAGGGGATGTTATTTCTTGTTGTTTTTGCCGTAAGCCCTGTTATTTTCCCATCATCAGAGCCTGCCTCAACAAGTATCCGGACCGCCCTGCCTGCCACCCCTTTTCCCGCGGACATTTTTCCTACACGATAGCCTAGTTCGCCTACCCCGTTTTTATCCACGTCGGCAATATTAATCCTGCCAAGAATCTCGCCGGAAGTGTCTTTTATCAGGAAAAACTGAGATGTTCCCTCTTCCTGTTCCTTCAGCAGGAGGACGAGCCTTTTGAGAAAATTCTCATACACAAAGTAGTCATCGCCCCTGTCTGGAACCATAGAAGAAAAATACGTTCTGTTAGCCAGTTCAAACTGGAATAACGCTTCGGCGTCTTCCAAAGCAAGGTCCTGAATTTCAATCTCCAATTCTCTCACACTCCCATGAAATATCCTGTTAGAAAAAGAATATCATATTTTGACCCCTTCAGACTAAGACAATTGTTTGTGATAGAATGTAAGTGACCAAACTGGAGGTACTATGATGGATAATAGATTCTCACATATAGAAATTTCCCTTGTCATCGGTGGTACAGCTGCTGTATTAATGCTCGCGGTCCTGTTTAATTTTCCACTTGCAGCTGCTATAGTTCCCGGATTTTTGATGCTCACGGTTATTGCTTTGAAGAAAGGCTATAAATCAAGTGAACTCTGGCAGTTTTCCATAACCGGGATTAAGAGGAACAAAAACATTGCCTGGCTGCTCGCTTTCATTGGCGTTATTCTGCCTACCTGGTATTATTCCGGAACGATCGGCCACTTAAATGACTTGTTTCTCTCACTAATATCTCCGGAATATTTCTTTACAGCTGCCTTTATCGCTGCAGCTGTAATGAGCCTGATTATTGGATCAGCTGTAGGGAGCCTCAGTATCATCGGCCTGCCTGTGATGGGCGCCGCTGAAGCTCTCGGAATACCTGCCGCACTCACCGCCGGAGCCCTGGTGTCCGGTGCTTTCGTTGGAGACAGGACCTCTCCTCTGTCCAGTTCTTTTCAGCTTCTGTCCTTTTCTGTGGAACTGGAACAAAGAAAGCAGCTCAAAACGATCGTTCCGACGATGCTCATCAGTGCTGCATTAACAGCCTGCATCTTTTTTGTCGTTGACCAGATTGTTGATAAAGGGTCTGCAGGCGCATCAGTGGAAGGGATGAACGTGAACGAACTTTTAACTGGATCCTTATTTGTTTCATTAATCCCTCCTCTTGTTTTAAGTATTATGATTTTACTCGGAAAAAATATGAAACTTTCATTTTCAGCTGGAATCGGTTCAGCAGCCGTCATCCTTCTTTTCAGAGGAGTGCCTGTTTCTGAATGGCTGTATGGCAGTATATTTGGTACCGGAGCTCTCGGAGGCTTCCAGGGAATGTTCCCATTCATCATTTTTATTCTGATCGTCGGGGCATACTGCCAGATAATCGAAGACACAAAAATGATTCAGCCATATATTAATAGAATATTCAGGGACACCACCTCCCTGCCGAAAAACACAGCAAAAACGATCGGAGTAGCTGCAGGAGTTTCTCTTATTTCCCCAAATCAGTCATTTCCAATTTTGCTGGCCGGCCGTTCCTTACTTCCATTCTGGAAAACTCATTTCAGCAAAGAACATCTTGCCAGGATTCTTGCTGATTCAACGGTTGTTTTCGCCGGCATCGTCCCATGGAGCCTTCTGGCAATTCTTTGCAGCACGATTTTAAGTGTTCCTGTTCTTGCCTACGCCCCATACGCCGTCTTTCTTTATTTAACATGTGTCGTAACCATGCTTTATTCCATGCGAAAAAGCCGGCAAGCCAAAAAGACAGTAAGCGCTGCTTCCTAAGCAGCGTTTGCTGTTTTTTTGCAACCTGGCACTTGGGGCGTCATAGTGACAGTTGCCTAAGAGCAACTTTTAAAACCCCTTGTCTAGCAAGGGGTTTTACTTTATATTCCGGAATTTAACCTGATGTCACTATGACGTGTGTCATAGTGACAGTTGGGGTAACGCAACTTTATTTCCCGGAAACAATTTTTAAGTTGAAACAGGGAGGATAAGGGAGATTTAGGGAGGTTGTTATCCTGGCACTCGGGTTCCTGGAACCAACGTTCCTGGAACCCAAGTGCCATATTAAATCAAGGAGAATTCTCGAGGATAAGGGAGATTTAATGAGGCCCGCAACCTGGCACTTTTGTACCCGGTACACTGGAACCCGGTCCCGAAGTGCCACGTTGCCAGGACGAGGATTCAAAAGAAAAAGCGAGTAAACAAGAGGTGTCTCACTACCTCCTGTTTACACGCATCTAATTTAAGAGCCTGCCAGATACCAAACAACCCGCCACTTAATTTACACTTTCCCGCTGCAGGCCATGCCTCCCCAAAATAATCAAAGCATTTCTTCCCGCATCATCGCCAGAATATCGCTGTCTGCCTGCAGAATATCTTCCCGGCCTCGTTCGGCGATGCCTTCTGCTGCTTTTTGTGCTTCTCTTACTGCCTGCTTCACGTCCACAGTTAACAGCTGCCGATTTTCCATAACGACTTTTCCATCAATAATTGATGTTTCTACTTCATGCCCTCTCGCTGAATATACGAGGTTAGGAATGATGTTCCGGACAGGACTGGTAAAAACTGGTGAAAGGGACGGCTCTTCCAGGTCAATCAGAATGATGTCTGCTTTTTTCCCCGCCTTTAAGGAGCCTACTTCATGATCGATGCCGAGAACCTTAGCTGCTTCAATCGTTGCTGAACGGATGGCGAGGGTTGCTGAGAATACCGCTGGATTGCCTCTTTTCACCTTATTTAGTATTGCGGCGAACTTCATTTCGTTGAACATATTGTTAGAGTTATTTCCTGGTGCCTGGTCGGAGCCGAGTCCAGCGGTCCCGCCGCTTTCCACAAATTTCAGCATCGGAGGCACAAGGCCATCGATAATACCGATACTGCCGGCACAGTATGTCATGCTTGCACCGCTTTTGGCAACGATCTCTGTTTCTTCGTCGGTGGCCTCTGTCAAATGGACGGCAATTAACCGTTCATTTAAAAATCCATTTTCCTCTAAAAATGCGATACTTCTTTTTCCGTACCTTTTTTCCATCTGATTAATTTCTCTGTCGCCCTGGGCAACGTGCATATGTAGTTTTGTATCATATTTTTCCCCGAGTCCCTTTATCTCGTTAAGCAGCTCAAGGCTCATCATATCAGGGCCCTGAGGTCCTAGAATACAAGTGATTCTGCCATTTTCCGTCTCGTTATACTTCTCCATTAATTCCAGGTTTCGGGCAAGCTTTTCCTCACCCACAGACTGTTCCAGAGGATATAAGTCACCGACCGGAGTACTGCTGATGTCAGGCGGCATTTCGTTTACCATTTCAGCAAGACGGGCTCTTGCCCCTGCCTTCACATAATTATGGACAATTTCCGTCATGTAACTGTCATAATCGCCAAAAGTAGTTGTCCCTGACTGAATGCCCTCAATGATATTAACCATGGAACCCTTTACTGCATCTTCTCTTCTCACATGCTTCATAAACGGCCAGATGCCTTTTTGCATCCAGTCGTTCATATCCTGAGCCACTCCGCGAATAATCGACAGACCTGTATGAATATGAGCATCAACCAGCCCTGGCATTACGACTTTATTTTTTGCATCCATCAGCCTGTCAGCATTGTACTGGCTTTTTAATTCATTGGTTTTTCCCACGGCCACAATCTTATTTCCCTTTATTGCCAAGGCACCGTCTTCAATCATTCCGACACCCTTGCCTTCCATCGTTACAACAAAACCATTTGTAATTAATATATCTGCATGCAATGAAACGACCTCACTTCATTCTATTTTTATTACTTTCGTTTATTTAGCTTCTATAAAAATACTTCATTTCCTTCTCTGATTATTGAATCTATGTACCGCTTACTTCCTGCCATTTCCTCCTCTTCAGGAAAAAACAAGAAACCGAACCAGGATAAAAGTCCTGTTTTCCTGACATGCCAACAGGGCGTTCCTCACCCGAAAATAACGTCTGACTCCATGTATAACAGGACTATACTTTTTAAAACTTAATAAATTCCAGCAATAATCAAAATACGGTAGTTTTTACTTATTTTTCTAATAATTATATATTTTTCGACAAAAAAGTTATAAAATGCTAACTAAATGTCCTCTGGTAACAGAGGAATATTTTACCACTACACATAAAGGAGAGGAACATATTGCAAAGTAAATTACGGCAATACTTTATTTATTCGCTCATATTGCTTCTTGTGTTATCCACATTCAGCGGGGCTGGGTTTGCAAACGGCTCAGGACAGAATGCGAGTCTTTCATCTGTTCACCTGGACTTAAATGAAACTTCATCTGAACCAGTGACTGTTATTGTGGAACTGGAAGCAGAATCAATTGCAGAAGCTAATTACAGAGGTAAATCACAATCTAAAGAAGGCCTTGCCGCAGAACGTGAAAATGTAATTTCTTCTATTGAAGCTGCGGTATCTTCTGCAACAATTAACCAGGAATACGATTATGTTTTTTCGGGATTTTCAGTTGAAGTAGCTCAGAATGAACTTCATGAGCTGGCTGCTGTTGCAGGTGTAAAAGCTGTTTATCCAAACGAAACTTATGAAGTTTCTTCTGTTGACGAAGCTGAACTTATTGATGCAGAATCGTTCAGCCCGGCTATGATGGACAGTGCTCCATTTATCGGCTCTGATCTTGCATGGGATGCAGGCTTTACAGGAGAAGGAGTAACTGTAGCAGTTATTGATACTGGTGTAGATTATACACATCCTGACCTCGCTGATAACTTTGGCGACTATAAAGGCTGGGACTTTGTTGATAATAATGACAGCCCTCAGGAAACTCCTGCAGGCGATCCACGGGGCGATTCAACTAACCACGGTACACACGTTGCCGGAACAGTTGCGGCAAACGGTGATATTAAAGGGGTAGCTCCAGACGCTACACTGCTTGCTTACCGAGTTCTCGGCCCAGGGGGCAGCGGAACAACAGAAAATGTTATCGCAGGTATTGAACGTGCAGTGGAAGACGGTGCTGATGTTATGAATCTTTCACTTGGAAACACAACGAACGATCCTGATTTTGCAACGAGTATCGCCCTCGACTGGGCCATGGCTGAAGGAGTTGTTGCTGTAACTTCAAATGGTAACAGCGGGCCGAATAACTGGACAGTCGGTTCTCCAGGAACATCCCGCGAAGCCATTTCCGTAGGTGCTACACAGCTTCCTTATAACCTTTTCAGTGCACAGATAGCTACTGAAGGAGGAGCAAAGCTTGAAAGTGCTGCCGTTATGGGGCACCCAGGTGAGGATAAGCTTAAAGAATTTAACGGTGATTTCGAATTTGTCCATGTGGGCTATGGGGAAGCCTCTGACTTTGAAGGTGTGGATGCTGAAGGAAAAATTGCTTTAATCAGCCGCGGAGAAATCCCGTTTGTGGATAAAGCAACAAACGCGAAAAATGCCGGAGCAGCCGGTGCTATCATTTACAACAATGTGGAAGGCGTTCAGCCTGACGTTCCAGGCCTGGCTGTTCCAACCCTAAAAACATCACTGACAGACGGGCAGAAGCTTCTCGCAGAACTGGAAGCAGGCAGCAATACGGTAAATATTAATGTTGAATTTGACAGAGAAGTCGGAGAAACAATGGCTAACTTCTCTTCCAGAGGTCCGGTTATGAACAACTGGATGATTAAGCCGGACGTCTCAGCTCCTGGTGTAGCAATTGTAAGTACTATCCCTACACACAACCCTGAGAATCCATACGGTTATGCATCCTTACAGGGAACGAGCATGTCAGCTCCTCATGTTGCCGGTGCTGCAGCTCTTGTTTTACAGGCTAACCCGGACTGGAGTGTTGATTTTGTTAAAGCAGCTCTTATGAACACTGCGGAAAAGCTTTACGATGCAGATGGCGTTATTTATCCTCATAACAGCCAGGGTGCAGGAAGTATCCGTATCCTTGATGCTATTAACGCTGAAACACTAATCACACCTGGCAGCCATTCTTTTGGGGTGTTTACTAAGGAAAAAGGAAAAGAAGTAAGAAGCCAGAGTATTACAATTAACAATCTGTCTGATGAGCGTAAAAGATATTCCTTTAATTTTGAAGGAACAGAAGGAATAAAAGTTATGAACAGCAATAACACACAGGTTCAGCCTGGAAGAACGCAGGATATTAATTTCCGTGTACAGGTAGATGCTTCAAAAACAGAGCCAGGGTATCATGAAGGAGTTATTACAATCAGCAATGGTGATGAGACTTTACAAGTACCAACGATTGTTTTTGTTCAGGAGCCGGATTATCCATTATTGAACACTTTATCACTTGCTCTTGAAGGTGGAAACCTGGTTGGTACTGTAAACGCTCCAGGCGGTGCCGAGCATTTTAATCTTCGCATCAGAGACGCGGATACTGGGGAGCTTCTCGCAGAACCAGCTGCTGCGTCTGATATAGCGCCGGGCATCCACAGCTTCAGCTGGGATATGACCATTGATGGCCAGCCGCTTACTGAAAGAAACTACCAGATTAATGCTTATGCGAAATCTGGTGAATTTGAAACTGAATTAGCTGGACCTACGTTAACTATTGAATAGGAACGATGAAAACCTCCGGAAGCAAAAGCCTCCGGAGGTTTTTCATACATAATCTGAGGGGTCCACTACCGCGCTGTAAATTAGATATACTACTGCACAAGCAGCCATTGTGATAAATCCCCAGCCAAGTGTTATCTGCTCAATTATCAGGTAGTTATTGCACAGCTGCTCAGGCGACATGATATAGAGAAGTCCCATAGCGAAAAACATCACTGTAAAACTGATTATGAGTGCATTCTTGCTTTTATCTCCAAGCTTTTTCCAGCTGTCCCTTAGTGGTATCCCGGCTAAAAAAGGAAGACTGATATACTTAAAAATAGCAACGCTCTGTACTGTCAGGGCTTCGTCCATTGTCCGGGGAATCATCCAGTAGACCATTATGATTATAAAAAGCAAAATCCCCGGCACACCGTTACTGTTCCAATTTTCAAAAAAAACAGGAAAGCGTTCCTGCACCAGTTTAGCCATCAGAAAACCTGCAATTACAAGGAGCGGCATTTGCATATGCATATGGACGACCATAATTGATTCGAGCAAATTGGCGACAGGGGGGAGAGCCAGAAAGATAAGCAGAAACAGACCGGCTGTAAATTGATTCATTTTCTATTCCCCCTTGTCATTTTCTAAGATAGTATTAACCCTTTCCGCGGCTTCACCGATTTCCGTATAGTCCATTACATCAATGAGAGTTCCTTCTCTGTCCACAAGATAAAAGGCTGAGTTATGGGCAAAATCCCCATTTTCATAAGGGATAACCACAACGCCGAATTCTTCAAGCAGTGAGTCCAGCTCCTCCTGGTCGTTAATCCGCGCCATTCTCCAGGTATCGCCGTCTGCGTTAAAGTGTCCAGTATATTCAGCCAGTGTTACCGGGTCATCTCTTTCCGGGTCGAAACTGATACTTAAGAACACAATATCCTCACCAATATATTCTTCAGGCACCTGACTGTAAACCTGCCCCATATTCATCTCCAGAATCGGGCAGACAGTGGAACAATAAGTGTACATAAAAGTGATAAAAACATACTTCCCGTCAAACTCAGAGACCGGGTAAACCCGACCTTTACTGTCTTCGAAAGTGACCTCTGGGAACTGCGGCTGATTTTCTATAAGGCTGTTGACTCTCGCTGTCTCCGCTGTATAAGCTTTAAAACCGTCTGTACCGATATAAAACAAGCTCAAACCAAACAGTAAAACTAATGCCAATGCAAACGGAGTATGCCAGTTTTTTTTCATATTGACCACTCCTGTAATGAAGTAGATTTAATTCCAGTAGGCCTTGCATTCTGTTTCGTAAGTTGATATAGCTCTGATTACGCAGGCTGGGCATCCATTTTCGCAAGTTGGGACCCCTTTTTCGCAGGTTGACTATTTAATTTCGCAGGTTGACCTCATTTTTCGCAGGTTAGCCTCCATCCAATTTAGCAGGTTGGGATCCCTTTTTCGCAAATAAACTAGTTTTTTACAACCGGGCTCACCTTCTACATATCGGGAGCCCGGCTTATAACTAGATTCCTATTTTCCTTACCAGGTCTGGAATGGCGGCGATCCTGGCGGTGCATTTCCGATAAACTCCACCAGTGGTATTACATATCCCATAGCTACGAGAAGAAGGAGAAGGACTACTACTCTGCCCCAGCTTTCTGTCCACATAGGTGTCTTTGATGCATTATCTTCTACATCAGCGATTGGGAATTCTGTTTCTCCTTTTGGCGCGAAGAACATGAGATGTACTACTGCATATACTTGCAGGAGTACACCGATCATCAGTAAAGTTCCTCCGACTGCCAGGAACATCAGGTACGGATCCCAGCTTAATGCTGTCGCATTGTCAGCGTAGGTAGTGTATGAGGTTCTTCTTGGCGAACCGAGCAGCCCTACCCAGTGCATTGCGATGGCCATAAACGACATTCCTGCTGTCCAGATAAGAGTTGTAATTACTCCAAGCTTATTAATCTTTGGCGTCAGCACTCTCTTAGAGACATAAGGTATAAGCCAGTAACTAATTCCAAAGAAGGTAAGGACAACGGTCGTTCCTACTGTCAGGTGGAAGTGTCCTACTACCCATAAAGTATTATGGACTACCTGGTTTAACTGGTTTGTGCTTTGAACGATACCGCCCGCTCCTCCAGGAATGAAGGCAATCATAGCGATCATTGGAGCAAGGAACCGGACGTCTCCCCATGGAAGCTTTTTGAACCAGGCGAAAATTCCAGTCCCGCCTTTTTTCCTCGCTGTTTTCTCGAATACAGAGAACATAGCGTAAGCAGTCATTAATGAAGGGAAGCCAATTGCGAGACTCATAAATACGTGCATATATTTAACTGATTCAGCAATTCCCGGGTCCACAATCTGGTGGTGGAACCCTCCAGGTATATTCATGATTACTAACAAAATGATTACTAGACGTGTAAGTGTGTCACTAAAACGTCTTCCGCCGATAATTTTAGGTACTACCACATACCATGCGGAAAGCGCTGTCAAATACCAGATGTTAACAAGTGTGTGGCCGAATGCCCAGAATAGTGTTCTGGCAAGCATTACATTAATAGTTTCAATCCAGCCGATGGACCAGGGGATGATGTAAAGAACCTCGATCGCTACTGGAACACTTCCGAAGAACAAGAGGACGAATACACCTGTTGCAAAATAACTGATAATCGGCAGATGCTGGCCCTTGTTGTTTTTTCTCCAGTTCGCCACCTGTATAAATGCTCCGAAAGCACACATCCAGACACCCAGAACTATAAATACGAGACCTATATAGAACCATGGTGATGCTGCCATTGGCGGGTAAAAAGTGAACATTACTGTTGCCTGATTTAAAAGAATTGGTATAACTGCCATAACGAACCCGACTATCTTCATTCCAAAGCCTATCCATGCCATCTTTCTTACTTTAGGGAGCAGCCCCCCCAATGAATGGGACATCGCTGCATAAAAGTAACCTATCGTAAAGAATGCAGTGAGTACCAGTACAAGCAGCAAACCGTGTGCTGTTAAAACCTGATAGTAGTTAAACCATACCGGGAGCTCAAGCAGGCCAGCCCGGTTGAGCCCTTGTAAGAGGCCCAGTGTTCCCCCGATAAGAAGAGCCGTAAACGCTACGAGCATATATGTTTTTGTAATAAGGGCGTCCTCTTCATTTATGCCTAAGGCCTTATTGGTTTTGTCCTGAAAATTTAATTTTAATGCCTCCATTTTTTCTCCCCCTCCCTACTTAACAGTTATCGTAGTTGCCATGAACTGATGCCCGGTTCCGCAGTATTCATTACAGAGCATTAAATACTCACCTGGCTCACTGAATGTCTGGGTAATCCTCTGCACATGCCCTGGTGTAACCATCGCATTCATGTTAGTTCCGGCGATCTGTACTCCGTGAATAACATCTTTTGAAGTCATTGTGAAATGTACTGTTGAGCCTGCAGGTATTTCAAAATCTCCTGGATCAAAACTGAATACTTGCAATGTCATTACAACTTCATACTCGTTTTCACCAATCTGGTAAACTCCCGGCTCATCAAATGGTGCGGTTGTTTCCACTGCTTGCGGATCGATCGTATCCATACCACTCGGTGGCCCCATGCCAAGAACTAATGTCTGATAACCTGTGATTAACATAAAACCCATAATGAGACCGAAACTTAACGTAAGCCAAATTTTTTCATCTTTATGCATCATTTTTTCTCCCCCCTATACTCTGCCCATGAAAATCCAAAAGAATAATATATACGTGAGAAGTATGAACAATCCCACAATCCCTACAGAAAACCAGGTTCCAATTAAAGGCGCTTCCTTTTTTTCAAGCTGCTTTTCGTTTTGGTTCGCTTTAGGTGCTCCCATTAATAATCAACCTCCCTTTAAGTTCTTACCTAAAGTTTAATTGGTAACGATTATCAATGAGGTGAGCTGAATCACCGAGACTTAAAAAAAATCTATTTTTATGAGGATTTCAATTTTCAGACACAATTATGGGGTTGGGAGGGTTTTGGTACTTAGTTTTGGTACTTAGTTTTGGTACTTAGTTTTGCTTACTTAGTTTTGCTTACTTAGTTTTGGTACTTAGTTTTGCTTACTTATTCTCCAGTTTTCTGGCTCTCGCAACCTGGCACTTCCGGACCGGGTTCACTCGGACCGGGTTCATCGGTGCCAGGTTGAACTGCTCTCGTATTCTCGCTTTTCCTCGAGGATACTACTTCTCGCAACCTGGCACTCACGGACCGGGTTCATTCGGACCGGGTTCATTGGTGCCAGGTTGAACTGCTCTCGTATTCTCGCTTTTCCTCGAGGATACTGCTTCTCGCAACCTGGCACTCACGGACCGGGTTCTCGCGGACCGGGTTCATTGGTGCCAGGTTGAACTGTTTTCGAATTCTCACTCTCCCAATTGCTCTCTCTCGTTCTTCCTGGCACTTTGGTTCCAGGTACGATGGAGCCAGGAACCGAGGTGTCAGGTGTAAGTGTCCCTTATGTCAGCGAGAAGCAACTTTCCCGAGATGCAACAATACTAAATGCCAGGTGTGTCGTACCCGTATACCAGGAAACTCCCGCCCACCCAAACAAAAACCCCGGCGCTCTGACAATCTCAGAACGCCGAGGCTGTATCGGTTATAAATATATCAATGCCGCTACTGATTAATTCAGGAACGATGGGGCTATCCCATTTACCTGTAAATGCGAATAACATTTAATTAAACAACGGCAGAGTTACGACTGCCATGAGTACATACATGATCATTATATAATTGATGGAGCTAAAGAAATTTACCTTCGCCCATTTTAAGTCATCTTTTGAAAACAGGCTGTATACAGCAACGATCAGCCAGACTGTATTCATAAGTACCGCCGTTACCACAAATACCGATCCGAGAGAGGTTAAAAAGAATGGCAGTGGGAACAGGCACGCTACATAAAATAAAATATGCCTTTTTGAAACCTTGAAGCCACGGACGACCGGGAGCATTGCTACACCTGCTTTCCGGTACTCTTCACATTTTCTCATCGCAATTGCATATGTGTGGGGCATTTGCCAGATGAAAAGAATCAGGAATAAAATGAGAGGCACAATATCAAAACTTGATGCGACGGCTGCCCATCCAATTAAAGGAGTGACCGCACCGGAAACACTTCCGATAATTGTATTGAATGTATATCTTCTTTTTGACCACATAGTATAAAGCACTACGTACGTGAACCAGCCGATAAATGCATAGATTATTGCTTCCAGGGTAGTAAAGAATAGCAGACCAAACCCCGCACCGCTCAGGACAAGACCAAACGTTAAAACAGATTTTAACGACATCGATCCCGTAACCGTCGGCCTTTTGCTAGTCCGATCCATTACCCTGTCAATATCTGCATCATACCAGTTGTTTATCACAAGCGCGCCTGCAATCACCAGGGTGCTCCCAGATAAAGTAAGCAAAAACAAAACCCAGTAGTCAGCGAAAGATGCCCCTGTGAGAAACAATGCCAGCCAGAAACCGGTAAATACTGGTACTGAGTTAGAAATTAACACTCCTAATTTTAACAGAAGCTTCAAATCAGAAATAAAGCTCGATAATGTCCGTTCGTTTTGTAATACAACTGTTTCGGCCACCTGTGTGAATGCCCCTTGTTTCCCCATCTGAATCCCCCCAGAATCTCAGAATATCACCGTAATTATACTGCGCAGATGCATTTAAGTCAGTAATCTGTATCACAGCGTCACACAATCTACAAACTCCGGAAACGAGACACGCCTCCTGTAAACTTGTATAATAGAACATAATTACGTAATAGGAGAGCTGGTTATCATGTACAGAAATATGGAAGAATGCATCAACGATTTGGAAAAAAACGGCCATTTAATCCGGATAAAGGAAGAGGTTGATCCTTACCTGGAAATGGCTGCTATACATATGAAGGTTTATGAGGAAGGGGGCCCGGCACTTTTATTTGAAAATGTGAAAGGGTCTGATTACCCGGCAGTTTCTAACCTTTTCGGCACGATGGAGAGAAGCAAATTTATTTTCCGCAAAACATGGGAACGGACGCAGAATGTGATCGGACTCCGCAACGATCCGGTGAGTGCACTTAAAAGCCCGTTTAAGCATGTTGGATCCGGAGTTACTGCGACCAAAGCCCTTCCTGTGAAAAAATCAGGTACAGGGGATTTTAAGGAGATTAAGATTTCTGATATGCCGCTTATTCAGCACTGGCCGGATGATGGAGGAGCCTTTGTCACTCTTCCCCAGGTGTATTCAGAAGATCCGGACAAGCCTGGCATAATGAATTCAAACCTGGGGATGTATCGGGTTCAGCTAAGCGGAAATGAGTATGAACTGGACAAAGAGGTTGGACTTCACTACCAGATACACCGGGGAATCGGTGTCCATCAGCATAAGGCAAACAAAAAAGGCGAGCCATTAAAGGTAAGTATTTTTATCGGAGGGCCTCCCGCCCACACACTTGCAGCAGTAATGCCTCTACCTGAAGGGCTTAGCGAAATGACAGTGGCAGGTATGCTTTCCGGCAACCGTTTCCGTTACAGTTATGTAGATGGATACTGCCTGAGCCTTGATGCGGATTTTGTCATTACCGGGGAAATATATCCGGACGAAACAAAACCTGAAGGCCCATTCGGAGACCATTTAGGCTATTACAGCCTTACACACGAGTTCCCGCTGATGAGGGTGCACAAAGTGTATGCCAAAGAAAATGCAATTTTACCTTTTACAGTTGTCGGACGTCCTCCTCAGGAAGATACCTCCTTTGGAGCGCTTATCCATGAACTTACTGGCGGTGCGATAAAGCAGGAGATTCCAGGCGTAAAAGAGGTCCATGCTGTTGATGCAGCAGGAGTTCACCCTCTTCTGTTTGCAATCGGAAGCGAACGGTATACTCCATTCCAGAAAGTAAAACAGCCTGCCGAACTCCTTACTATTTCCAACCGGATTTTAGGAACAGGACAGCTTAGCCTTGCCAAATATTTGTTTATTGCGGCAGAAGAGGATAAGCCTCTTGATACTCATAAAGAGGAAGAATTTTTAACATACATTCTCGAACGGATGGATTTCCGGAGGGACATTCATTTCCAGACGAACACTACGATCGACACACTTGATTACTCAGGTACCGGCCTGAATACAGGAAGTAAAGTTGTATTTGCAGCTGCCGGGGATAAAAAAAGGGATTTATGTACGGAAGTGCCTGAAGAACTGAAGGATATCCCTGGCTTTAAGAACCCACGCCTGATTATGCCGGGAATAGTTGCCATTGAAGGAAGTGAGTTTTCTTCATACGAAATAGCGCAGGAAGAACTGAATAACTTAACAGCTTCCATTGAGAAAAAAGGCGGGCTCGACTCCTGCCCGATGATTATTCTTTCTGATGACAGTGAGTTCTTAAGCGCTGAGTTAAATAACTTTTTATGGGTGTCCTTTACGAGAAGTAATCCTTCCCACGACATTTACGGTGTGAACAGTTTTTATGAAAATAAGCACTGGGGATGCGATAACGTCATAATCGATGTCCGTATTAAGCCTCATCACGCACCGCCGCTTATTCCGGATCCCGCGGTGGAAAAAAATATCGAAAGGTACTTTGCAGATGAGGGCAGCCTGAGCAAAGTTGCAAAATGAGACAGATTGCCCGCAGTTATTAATTTTGATCAAGTATCATGTTAAACCCAGGGAGGTATAAAATGAGCATCCATCAGTTTTCCGCACAATTAATAAACGGTGAAGAAAAACATTTAACCGATTATGAAGGTAAAGTATTGCTTATTGTTAACACAGCGACGAAATGCGGACTGGCTCCACAGTTTAAAGAGCTCCAGGAGTTACATGAGAAGTATAAGGAGCAGAATTTTGAGGTTCTCGGTTTTCCGAGTAATCAGTTTATGAATCAGGAGCCAGGGGACGATGAAGAGGTAGCTCAAAGATGCGAAATAAATTTTGGAGTTACATTTCCCCTTTTTAAAAAGATAGAAGTAAAAGGGGAAAACGCTCACCCTCTTTATCAGTATTTAACCGAAGCGAAAAAAGGCGTGCTCACCTCTGATATAAAGTGGAATTTCACAAAGTTTCTAATTGATAAAGACGGCAAAGTTGTTAAGCGTTATTCTCCCACAACTGCTCCAGGGAAAATCGAAGCCGATATTAAGAAGCTTCTATAATGAGAATAAAACGGGTAACGGAGCTTATGCTCTGTTACCCGTTTTTTCATTTCCGGATCACGTCCCGCAAAAAGTCTGGTACGGCCGGTCTGACGGTGGCGGCGGTTCGGTGTAGGCTTTCTTGTCTTCCGTATGCTCATAAGGGGTTGAAAGAACTTCCAGAAGACGCTCCATTACATTGAAATCATTCTTGCTCACCGCTGCATCCAGCGCTTCTTCCACCCGGTGGTTGCGGGGAATGACTGCCGGGTTGGATTTGTGCATTAGCTTCCGGGCTTCCTCGATTGATTGTTCCTGTCGTTCAAGCCTCTCCTGCCATTTTTTATGCCAGTCGTTATATTTATCTGTTTCTGAAAATACAAGATCCTCAGTGTTATCATAAGTTAAGGCAAGGAAGCTGTTTGTGTAGTCAGCATCATGCTTCTGCATCATGCC
This sequence comes from Evansella clarkii, assembly GCF_002019695.1. Lineage (GTDB taxonomy): Bacteria > Bacillota > Bacilli > Bacillales > Salisediminibacteriaceae > Evansella > Evansella clarkii. The sequence continues at coordinate 147,093 of NZ_KV917376.1, forward strand.
AAGCAGGCTGTCGATCAACTGTTTATCTTCCTCTTCTTCATTAAACAGCCCAAGTTTCTTCCTCATCCCGCTGAAATAATAATCCCGGTATAAGTCGCCAAATGCTGAAATAGCATCCTGAGCCATCTCCACTGCTTTTTCATCATCCTTATCAAGGAGCGGTACGAGAGCTTCTGCAAATCTGGCGAGATTCCATCCGCCAATATATGGCTGGTTTCCATATGCGTAACGCCCTTGTACATCAATGGAGCTGAAAACGGTTTTCGGGTCGTACGTATTCATAAATGCGCATGGTCCGTAATCAATTGTTTCCCCGCTGATCGTCGTGTTGTCCGTGTTCATTACGCCATGGATAAAACCAGCAAGCTGCCATTTAGCAATCAATTCCGCCTGACGGTTAATTACACTTTTTAGAAGTGTCAGGTAAGGATTTTTCTCACCTCCAGCTTCCGGGTAATGACGTTCGATCGTGTAATCCGCCAGTTCCCTGAGTTCTCCTTCGGAACAATATCTTACTGCGTACTCAAAAGTCCCTACCCGAAGATGGCTGCTGGCTGTGCGGGTTAAAATCGCCCCTTGTTGTTCTGTTTCGCGATAAACAGGATCTCCAGTTGTTACTACAGCAAGGCTCCGGGTAGTTGGAATTCCCAAAGCATGCATCGCTTCACTCATAATATACTCCCGAAGCATCGGTCCTAATCCTGCCCGGCCGTCTCCGCCCCTGGAGTATGGCGTTCTCCCAGAGCCTTTAAACTGTATATCAATCCGCTCCCCTTCAGGCGTAATCTGCTCGCCAAGAAGATGGGCCCTGCCATCACCAAGCATTGTAAAGTGGCCGAACTGGTGGCCCGCATACGCCTGCGCCAGTGGAGAAGCGCCTTCCGGAATTTTATTTCCTGCAAGAACTTCCGCTCCATCACCTTCTTGAAGTTCCTGAGCGTTAACTCCAAGCTCCTCTGCCAGCGGATTATTAAAAACAATTAATGCCGGTGCACTCACAGGGGCCGGGGTTACACTGGAGTAAAACTTTTCGGGCAGCCGGGTATAACTGTTGTCAAAGTTCCAGCCTTTTTCTGTTGCTCCTGTATTTCTTGTCATTGTATCACCTTTCATTTTTGCCTAAGATAGTCTTCAGGATCTGAAGATGTTTATTTATCCCGATGTAATCGTCCGTAAAGCTCCCACCTCAAAACATGAGTTAAAGCGAAGTTTAGGCGGGAGATAACGGACGCTAACATCCCGATTGGTTAAGCTAACAATCAGCGGGGGATGAAGCCCCCCACTAATTGAAGGTTCACTTTAGTATACCCTTACACAACTTGATTTTAACAGAGTTTCAAACCTTCACATACTATCTTAACTAAGTTTAATCGCAACACGTCCTAAACGAGTATCTCTTGATGTAACGTGCAATCAGCATCGTCATAACTGTGTGGTTTGTCCTCAAATCATTTATTGTTAAAATCTTTTTCAGCTGCCTTTATAATTTCATCTGAAAACAGCTCCAGGAAATATTCTCCCCATTCTGCTTTTGCTTCTCTTGGATCACCAATAATACCCACTTCAGTAATTCCAACTATTCCGTTTTCAAACAGACTTTCCAGCTTCTCTTCCGTCATTTTGCCAATGTATCCTGGTGTTGCTTTTTCCATATCAACCTGTTCAGGAGCGACGTGCAGCATCACTGAGGTCTCCATTGCTCCACCGTGGCCAGTGCTTCCTTCAGCCAAACCGTATTTCTTTTCGAACTGTCCGAGTAGAGCCATTAATTGCATCAAAGAGAGTCCTGTGCTGAATTGCATTTCCGGATGATCCTGGCGAAGATTTTTAACAATTTTTTCATTCTCAGCAAAATTCCCTCCGTGAGAAGAGAAGATGATTACTTTTTTGAAGCCGTGCTTCTTATAGCTTGTGACATAATCCTCTATAATCCCCCGGTAAACCTCCGGACGAAGCGTAATGCTTCCAGCCATCGGAATATGGTGTTCAGACAGCCCTGGACGGATAACCGGAGCAACGAGTGCGTCCCCAAGCTTTTCGGCTGTACGCAGCGCTGTCGCCTGGCCAATCACCGTATCTGTCAGTTCTGATAAATGATATCCATGCTGTTCCACGGATGCAGTACAAATAATCACCGTATCCATTCCCTTTTCTATTTTTTCCTTAATAACCGGCCAGCTCATTTGCTCAAGCAAGTATTCATTAGTTTTCACAGTATCTCCTCCACATTATTATTTACAGTTCACCTAAGTATTTCTTCCTTACTTACAGCTGAAAATCCTTTATACTCCAGCTTATCTTTTTTGGAAAACCAATAATAATAAAAAAAAGAGCGAAACAAATTAGTTTCACTCCAGGGCAAACCGCCTGCAGGACGTATATCATGTTCTTTGCCACTGCCTCCTTTTAAGTCCTGTTCCAGAAACGCTGTTGTGCAACCGCATAGACAAATTCTTTTTCAAAATCGGGGGTATTCCGAGCCCGCACCACTCCAGCCAGGTTATTGTGTTCTGATGGCTGAAAATGCGCCTCTCCTGTAGTTGCAATGCCAATGGGTCTGTAATGTTTGTATGCCCCGTTAATATATTCAGCAATATTCGTATTAAATGCTGCCTGGTTGTCTGACTTTCCGCCCACAACGTAAAGGGAATCAAAAAGAGTATGGTGCGTGGTGAGAAATGTCTTGTTAACTTTAAGTTCTACACCGTCCTGCCCAGTGACTGTTCCGAGCTTATCGCTAACAATATCTACAAAAACACCTTGCTGCCTGAGGTGAGTAACAACACTCTTTACCTCCTGGCCGTTAAAACCGTCGCCTATCAGGACACCAACCTTTTGTGAAAAAGCATATTTAGGGGTGCTTTCCTGGCTGAGGGAAGGTGAAGAGGCAGTAACAGGAACATGGCGGCCTGCAGGAGGGTTCGCTCCTACATTTTCAGCAATGGTTGTCGCCATTTCTTTATCCACATTCACGAACATATCGATGACTTGCTGACGGACAGACAGACGTTCAACCTTTGCAAGCTGAAAACTGAAGGAGTCAATAATATGCTTCTTTTCAACAGAAGACATGCTGTTCCAAAACAATCTTGCCTGTGAAAAGAAGTCTTTGAAAGATTCACTGCTTGCTTTAACTTTGTACCCTTCCACTTTCTCCGGGTAGTGTGCAAACCCTCCTTTTTCCGGTCGCGTTGGCCCAGGAGTATTACCGGCTATGGAATTTTTAAAATAGTTTACCTGATCAACATCAATCCTGTGCCTGCTGAATCCGTCCCGCTGGTTATTATGAAACGGGCACAGTGAACGGTTTATCGGCAGGTCAGGATAATTAGAGCTGCCTAGGCGATGCTGCTGGGTAATTTTATAGGTGAACGTCCTTCCCTGCAAAATAGGGTCGTCTGTAAAATTAATTCCCGGCACGAGATTTGTTACATCAAAAGCTGATTGTTCCGTTTCCGCAAAGAAATTATCCACATTCCTATTCAATGTCATCTTACCGATAATCTCCACTGGAACTGTCTCTTCCGGCCACAGCTTTGTTGGGTCCAGCACATCAAAATCGAATTTATGCTCATCCTCTTCAGCAATCATCTGTACCCCTAACTCGAATACGGGATATGCCCCCGCTTCAATGGCGTCTCTCAAGTCCTTCCTGTGAAAATCCGGATCCACACCTCCAATAATCTGCGCCTCTTCCATTAAAAAAGAATGAACGCCGAGAATCGGTCTCCATTGGAACTTCACAAAGGTTGCTTTTCCTTTTACATTTTCAAACCGGAATGTGTTAACCGCGAAACCCTGCATCATCCGCCAGCTTCTTGGGATCGCCCGGTCTGACATCACCCACATGATAAAGTGCGCTGACTCCTGGTTATTAGCAACATAATCCCAAAAGTTATCGTGCGCCCCGGAAGCGGTGGGGATATCGGTACGTGGGTCAGGCTTCAAGGCATGCTGGGAATCAACGAACTTGAACGGGTCATGTACAATAAACACTGGAAACGGAAGCCCTAACATATCATAGTTACCTTCTTCAGTGTAAAATTTGACAGCAAACCCACGAACATCCCTTGCAGTATCCTTCGAGCCCTTTCCTCCCTGTACAGTGGAGAAGCGGACAAAAACGGGAGTCGTTGAACCAGGTTTCTGCAGAAAGCCTGCCTTCGTATACTTGCTCATAGACTTATATAATTCAAATTCACCATGCACCCCAAACCCTCTTGCATGCACAACCCTTTCCGGAATTCTTTCCGTATCAAAATGCATTTGTTTCTGGAAAAAATGAAAATCCTGCATCAGTATCGGACCACGGTCTCCTGCCTTTAACGTGTTTTCATTGTTGGCAACCTTAAGACCCTCATTTGTGGTAATCTTTTTTCCTGTGTTTTGTATGCGATGCGGATCCAGCTGCTTTTGTTTTCTATTATCGCCAGAACCGCTGCCTTTTGCTGAATTTTTCATAGCCCCCACCTGCCCTGTTCCATGTTAGTCAGCCAATTATATGTATATGTAAAACTTTTGGGGGCTTAGAACAGTCTACTGCTCATGAAAAATGAAAATCATTATGTATTTTCTAAAACAGGCTAGTCTAACAGGCAAATGGGGAATCTGGGGAATCTGGGGAATCTGGGGAATTTGGGGAATCTGGACAAATATTTGGAGTTTGGTTGATATTTGTCCAGGAAATTGCGTTTTCTGGACAAATTTCACTCGGATCAATCAGATTTGTCCAGCAAATCCCCTATGCCGGACAAATTTACTCTATTTTTTCTGAAATTTATCTAGTGAAATCCCAGTAAATTGTATAAATCCTAAAAAAAGGATCTTAATCTGGACAAATCTTTGGATTTTGGTTGATATTTGTCCAGGAAATTGCGTTTTCTGGACAAATTTCACTCGGACCAATTAGATTTGTCCAGCAAATCCCCTATGCTGGACAAATCACTCCATTTTTCTGAAATTTGTCTAGTGAAATTCCAGTAAAATGTAAAAATTCTAAAAAAAGGAGCTTAATCTGGACAAATCTTTGGAGTCTCGCTGATATTTGTCCAGGAAATTGCGTTTTCTGGACAAATTTCACTCGGATCAATCAGATTTGTCCAGCAAATCCGTGTACTCAAAACCTTTTAACATCTTCCTTTGAACTAAAAAACACACGGTAACCCGATATAATGGGATTACCATGTGCCAATTTCCATATTAATTATTTCCCTCACGTAAAACCAGCTCCGCAACCACTTCCACATGCACTGTCTGCGGGAATAAATCCACAGGCTGTACTGTTTTTAACTCATACCCGAAAGGTTCCAGTTCTTTAATGTCTGTTGCGAAAGTATCAGGATTACAGGATACATAAACGATTCTTTCAGGCTTAGCCCGGCCGATTCTTCTCATTACTTTGCCTCCTGCTCCTGACCTTGGAGGATCAAGCAGCAACAGTTCCGGATGACCGAAGCTTTCAAGCATCTTATCAATCCCGGTTCTCGCATTCTCAGCTAAGAAGGTAGTGTTAGAGATACCGTTATCCGAAGCATTCCTTTTTGCTGATTCAATAGAGCTTTCAACAATTTCAATTCCTGCAAGCTTACCAACTTTACTTGCAAATGGCAGGGAAAACGTTCCTACTCCACAGAACAGATCAATCATCTTTTCTGTTTCCTTTGGTTTTGCCAGTTCAACTGCTATGTCCACCAATTTCTGCGCCTGGGTTGGATTCGTCTGGAAGAATGTATCAAACCAGAGGCGGAAGCGGTAACCGTCCATCTCATCATAAATGAAATCCCGTCCTGACAAAAGATGTGTGTTTTCCGACTGTGTACGGTCAGCCCAGTCCCTGTTTTCAAGCCATAACAAGCTTTTCACTTGCGGGATCTTCTCCTCCACTCGTTTAACAAGATTGTCAGCAGCTTCCTTTAAAGGCCCGTCTGGTGATTCAGTGGCAAAAATACCAAGCATCATCTCTCCGGTTACAAATGACTGTCTGACCATAAGATGGCGAAGCAGCCCTTCATGAAGGTCTTTATTATAACCTTTTAACTCATATTCCTTGGCCCATTCAGCTACATCCATTGCAGCTTCCACCATTTCTTTACCAGCGATTAAACATGTTTCCAGGGAAATTACTTTTCTGAAGTTTCCTTGTTCATGGAGACCCAGCTCGCCTTCCGGTGAAAAAGTAAACTCCATCTTGTTCCGGTAGTGCCACGGCTCGTCCATGCCAATTGTGTCTGAAACAAGATCCGAGTTAAAGCCTTGCGCTTCAATTGCCTTTTTCACATGATTCGTTTTCGCCTTTAATTGCCCGCTGTACTGCCAGTGCTGCCATACACAGCCTCCGCATCTGTCAAAATGAGGGCAAGGGGCTTCCACCCGCTCCTCATGTGCTGTGATAATTTCTTCCGGGAAGGTCCTCCACCGTCTTTTCGCCCGCTGTCCAACCCCTACACGCACTTCTTCTCCTGGAAGAGTCTGCGGAATCGTAAGCTTTATTTTCTTTTGATTCCCCTGCTCATTTTCACGCCAGACTTCCGCCCTGCCCGATCCTCTTTCGTCAAGTGTGCGGATTTTAGCAACCATTGATTCTGGTGTCACTTTATTTTCCTCCTTCATTAAAACCCTGGTCTATTATTAAAAATACCTTGATTTATAGTCTATAAATTTTTCTCACATTCTTTCTATTATAAAGGAGGTTTAAACAATTTGAAACGGGTTCATTTTTGTATTTATTAACAGTGCTTTATAATATTGTTTATGGCGGAAATAGCGCAGGGAGGTTATCCGAATGTTCTTCTTCGAAAACTATGAACAAAGCATTCTGAAGTTACCAATCAAAGAAACTTACGATAAAGAGGATTTAATGACTGATGAGTTTATGTACGAAAAAGACAATAAGCTGGAGGTTTACTGGGCACCCTTTGAATCGATCAACAGAGACGCAAAAGTGATTATGCTTGGTATCACCCCAGGGTGGACGCAGATGCAGCTTGCTTATAATTATGTCCGAAAAAACATTGGCGGGGAGAAAACCGATGTTTTACTCTGTAATGCTAAAAGGGAGGCAAGCTTTGGGGGATTAATCAGAAAGAACCTTATTGACATGCTTGATGGAATAGAACTGAATAAGCATCTGAATATAAACAGTTGCGCCGAGTTATACGGAGAGAAAAACCATCTCCTTCACTCCGCTTCGGCACTCCGGTATCCTGTTTTTATTAACAGAAAAAATTACACAGGATCCAGTCCATCGATGCTTAAGCACCATGTGCTTTTACAAATGATCCATGAGCTGTTAGTTCCAGAGTTAAGCGAAGTGAAAGAGGCGGTAATCATTCCTGCCGGAAAAGCTGTGTCGGAAGTGGTTCGCCGTTTAACGGAAGAGGGACAGATCCGTAACCAAACCATTCTTTATAATTTCCCTCATCCATCGGGGGCTAACGGACACCGGAAAAAACAATATGAAGAAAACAAAGGTTATTTTAAAGAGATGTTAAATACCCATTTCTCATAAAAATGCAACGGCTTACTTGTGAGGTGTTAAACGGATATTGCCTCGGAATTTGAATCGCCAGTTAAATTTTTTCTGTATATCTCTTAAAATTGTCTAAAATCGCCTGCCACCCCGCCTGCTGCATTTCAATGGGCTGAGTGCTTTCAGCATCAAAAATTTCAACGACTTTCGTTTCATTACCATTATCGACGAAGGTGATATCGACTTTTCTCCCATCTCCTACTGTGTATGAAATTTGCTCATCCTGCTTCACTACATCGTATATCCCGGAGAAATCAAAGCCCATACTGCCGTCTTTCGCTTCCATCCTTGTAAGAAATTTGCCGCCAACCCGCAAATCATTTTCCGCTCTTGGCGAGTGCCATGTCTCTGAAGCCTGATTCCACTTCGTAATGTGTTCTGGTTCAGACCAATACCTCCATACTTTTTCTCTTGGCGCCTGGATGACTGCCTGAACAGTAACTCTTGTTTTTTGATTACTTGTTTCCATGTTGAAGCACCTCACTTAGTTATAGTTTTTTGATTCTCATCTATTTAGACGAAATCTGTTTGCAAAATTCATCGGTCTATTCATTCAGGCAGCCCAAAGCAGCAAAATTTAAATTTGTGGTGATAATATTTTCAATTTGGAATTTCTTCTTGGCACCTCTCACAACGACAGCGTGTATGTGAAAAAAAGTTGAACATATTGACTTTGCCCTCCCCCACATTGTGAAAGGTGGCATCGACATTGCCTTCATTACGAAACAAGGCTGCCAGTGCATGGCTGTCATATCTTTCAAAAGCTTCCACATACCGTGAGACCAGCTCTTGCTCTTGCTCACGCTCTACATTCACCAAGCTGTATTCTTCAGAACCTGGCTTCGCCTGGTCCATCGTTTTCCTTGCTCTTTGCAAGGCGCTGTTAACTGCCGCTGATGATATTTCTAAAGTTTCAGCAATTTGTTTAGATGGCCACTCAAATACATCTTTTAGAATAAGAACAGTACGTTGACGCAAAGGCAAAATTTGCAAGAGTGTAACAAAACAGAGTTGAAGGGTTTCCTTACGAATGAGTATATCTTCCGGATTTTCTGAAATTGTGGGGGCCGGCCAGATCCAGGTTGAGTCAGTTAGCGTTTCGCTGGGTGTCAAATTGGATGCCTCAAGGCTGGAAAAGTCAACGGGACGAGTACGTCGTTTAACTTGTCTCAGCTTGTCAACACATATATTAGTAGTAATTCGATAGATCCATGTTTTGGAAGAGGATTCCTTTCTGAATGAGTTCCAGTTTTGCCAAACACGAATTAAGGTTTCCTGAACAGCATCTTCCGCATCCTCCATCGATCCTAGCATTTTGTAACAATACGACTTTAACTCTGGCTTCAACCTGTCAAATAACTGAATTTCTGGTGCATGTTCCGGTACTGTCTCGTTCATCTCAGCCTCCTTTTAGAGGTGCGGCTCCCTTTTCACACACCCTTACAAAGCAATTTCAACTTCTTGTACTAACGCTCCCCTTTTGTTATCTGGCAATTTATTCATCCTTCTCTTGAGTACTAACACTCGAAACTCTGTATACACTGGTCATTAATATAAAACCTAAAATAATCCCTGAACTCAGCGCCATTTCAATACTAATGAGCTTCATAGCTGAATTTCCTGAATCTATATTGATGAAGAGTGATATTACAAACTAACTCTCCTAGTACATACCTTTTATTTTATACTGAAAATTATGAAAATTAAACCATTTATGAATGGATAATATTCGTAAAGTAGTTTTAATCCTCTCCACTTTAATTACATTATTTTTCACGATCGATGTCTCTTTATTTTTTCAATTATATTTGAAATCACCTGTGTTTTTCCTTTGGTCTGCTTAATTACAAACCGGACCGGATTTTAGTCCCTCATTTCCCCCTTTTGCACCTGTTCTTTGAGAAGAACCACGCCAATTAAACCAAATGCAGAGAAAATCACCGGAGTAAGGAAGCCGTAAAAGTATCCATCAGCCAAATTGCCGCCCCCTGCCTGGAAGTGGTCCAGTATATATCCAAAAATGCCCGGCAGCAGTACAGCGCTCAAAAATCCCCCTGTATTCGCAAAACCTGTGACAAGTCCCGATTCACTAACAGGAAATGAATGGCGGACAGCTGCAAAGGTTAAAGAATTCGATCCGAATCCAAAACCGATAATGAAAAAAAGAATTACAAATAAGCTAAACGGAGGTTCCCCTCTGAACAGGAGAAAAGCAGACCAGCATAATAACACTGTGAGATGAAAAATAATATAAGGCCGTTTAATCATATTTAAACAGCTGGAAATCCAGCCAATAAGAGGGGCGCCAATGAGTGCGCCAGCAAGGCTGAGCATAACAAGCTGGCTCGCCCCTAATAAAGTAATGCTGTGCACATCCATCATATAAGGCACCGCCCACGATCCGATAAACCCTATATACCCTCCTACAATTCCAAAATGGCAAAGGAATAACGCCCATGCCTGCCGGTTTGAAAGCATTCTCTGTAAAACAAGCGTTGGTTTCTCCCTCTGAATTTTATTTCTTATGACAGGCCGCCGTTCTGCCTTTTTCACAAGAATAAAATAGAGAAGCAGACTGCATAAACATAAAAGAACTCCAGCTGAAAGAAACGTCCCTCTCCATCCGAAAAGAATAATCAATGTGGAGACTGGCACAGTTGCCACTAGAAATCCGAGGCTGCCTGTCATCCCTGCCACCCCAATTAACCGGGTAAATTCCTTTTTATTAAACCACTGGCTTAAGATTAACACCATATTCACCCATATCGTCGCATCGCCGATCCCTGTCAGTATTCTGGCGAAAAACAGGATAAATACATGTGTGGCAAGGCTGTACATAATAATACCTGCACCTGTCAAGGCTGCCCCAGTAATAAGAAAAAAGTTTGGTCCGTACCGGTCAGCGAGAATTCCCATCGGTATTTGCAAACTCGTATATACAAAAAACTGAATGCTGGCAACTAATCCGACAGTTGCTGCCGTTACACCAAAGTCATTCATCAGCTGGTCTGTAATTAACCCAGGCGCTGTCCTTTGGCTAGACATGATCACATACGTAAATAATACAGATGCAAATATAACCCATCTGAACTTGCTGCTTTGTCTTCCCAATACTCTCTCTCCTGTTAGGTTTTACCCTATGTATATGGGTGAATCTCCGTCTCAGGAACTGATTTCAATACATATAAGGAAAACCTTCAAAACATCGTTTAAGTACCCGTAAGTAAATAAGATTATTTTAAAGAGTTTATATTTTTCAACCTGGAAATAACTTTCACTGCATATAGTTTGTTAAGAGTTTGAAGAGCAATTGGAAGAAATGATGAAGTTATTTGAGGATAAAGAAAGTAATGAATAAAAAGACAGAAACTGCCGCATTCTATTCGGCAGCTTCTTTTTTCTCAGGACGGAGCCGGACGTTACCCTGTCACGATACAGGAATCCGCTGGTCAATAATTGATTTTACGATATGTATGGAATCCCATTCTCCAGCTGAAAAGATTGTAATAGGATATTTTTCAGGAAAAAGCTCCTTCTTAATCTCTTCTGGTCTCTTACCTTCCTCGTAAAGCTTTAAAATATTGCCCTGGAGGTCCGTCAAATAATCCAGCTTTCTGTTTAAGGCCGTTCGTCCATCTCTCAAGGGACCAGCGTGGCTGCAAAAAACCTCATCAAAATCAAACGCTAAAACCCTTTTCAGAGATTCAATAATGACAGGAATGCTTTCTTCACGAAGAGCTACCTTAGTGCGTACCTGGCAGTAAAGGTCTCCAGTAAAGAGCTGGCCAGTTTCCCGGTTAAAAAAAGCAAGATGGTCAATTGCATGGCCCGGGGTTTTAATTACACTCCATGTGGCATTGGCAGACTGAAATGTATCTTCAAGGGGGCTGGCATGAAAAGGTTTACGCTTTCCCCAGAAAATTTGCCTGTACAAGAGATAATCGGCCTTCTCCCTGCAATCTTCAATCATTGTATTATCCATATAAAGCGGGACCTGGAGCTTCTCTTCTATGTGCGCCGCATTTCCTGTATGGTCTTCATGAAAATGAGTGAGAACCACCTTATCAATATTAAGCTGATTTATATAAGGAACGAAGTATTTTTCCAACGATTTCGCGCCTGTATCAATTAAAATCCCATCGGTGAAAAAGCAATGGATATTCATTTGAAAGCCACGGAAGCCCACCTTGCCTTCTCCCATCCTGACACCGTTCACTGCATCCTGAGTAAAGCTCTTTTTAAATATCACAATCTCTCCCCTCCCCCGTGCGTCTTTTCCTTTTACTAATATTATCATATGGTGAATGGTTATTCATTCATTTAATTTGTAGGATACTGGTTATTTATTAATAATGGTTACCGAGTGTGATGAGTCGAATATATGTCAGCATTTTAATAATGTCAGGGTCATTTAGAACGGGGAGCCAGAGCTAAACGAACCGCTTATGGAAACTAACTAACTGAAGCTAAATCAACACCAAAGTTTAACAGAGCATAAAAAGTAGAGAGGCCCACCCAACCAAAAATATCTGAATGAGTGCCTCTCTATTTTTTATTTACTCGGTTTTGTCCCAGCCTCATGATCCTTCAAAATACGTTTGAAGTCTGTTATTTCGCTCTCATGCTTAATAGAACGGGCTGCAAGAGTATCAATGACCCTTTGCTGGTCTTCTAATGTATATTTAATTTCACGGGTTTTCTCATCGACATGCTTCTCAATTTGTTTAAAGTAAGGGCCTAGTCCGTTAATAATATTATCTTTCAACTGGTCTTGTCCTGAGAAGAGCCTTTCCTGGCCTGCATGGAGTTTTTCCTGGCCTGAGCGGAGGTCTTCCTGGCTTGTCCAAAGCCTTTCCTGGCCTGCGCGGAGCTCTTCCTGGCTTGTCCAAAGCTTTTCCTGGCCTCCGCGAAGGTCTTCCTGGCTTGATGAAAGCTTTTCCTGACCTGAACTAAGTTCTTCCTGGCTTGATGAAAGTTTTTCCTGACCTAAGCGAAGGTCTTCCTGACCTAACCAAAGTTTTTCCTGACCTAAGCGGAGGTCTTCCTGAACTGACCAAAGTTTTTCCTGACCTAAGCGGAGGTCTTCCTGAACTGACCAAAGCCTTTCCTGGCCTGAACGAAGGTCTTCCTGGCTTGAGGAGAGACTTTCCTGGCCTCCGCGAAGGTCTTCCTGGCTTGTCCAAAGCTTTTCCTGGCCTGCGCGGAGTTCTTCCTGGCTTGACCAAAGCCTTTGCTGGCCTGAACGAAGGTCTTCCTGACCCGAAAAAAGCATTTTCTGACCTGAAGAAAGACTCTCCTGACCTTGGTCTAAGCCGTCAAGCCGTTTATTAACTTTGTGGATTTCACTAAGTATCTCCTTTAGAGTTTCTTCCACCATAACCACTCCGTTTTAATTTCTTTTATTATATCATGGTTACATTACCCAAACAGCACTTGCACACTACCTTCTTCTTGCGCAGTGGATAAACAGTTTTGCAGGAAATCCAGAATTTGTTTTCCATCCCACTCCATGAAATCACTGCCGGCGGGTGAAGCTTTACTCATATACAATTCTTTAAACATTTTTAGAGCATTGTGAATTTGTTGTATGGAGAAGACAGAACTGTCTCCTGTCCCGCTAACTCCAGCATAGTATTCATTTGCCTCCAGTAAACTGTACAATATGGTGGCATTGTAGTTCCCCATACTAAAACGAGCATACGCAACTTCCTCACCAGCTTTGTTTCGTCCAATAATATCGTGCCCCATAAAAATACCCTCCTTGAAATTAAATTTTGTTTCACCTGGCATGGACAGCTTACCGACCGAAAAATCTGATAATAATTATATTTTTGGGTAGCACCACTCCTGAGCGATTATTTTATATTAAAATTTGGATAAAACCATTTGGAAGAAAAATAGGGTATTATGGCTGAATAAAACGAAAGTTTAATAAGAGGTGCTGCAAAAATGACAGCAAAATCCGAAGCTAGTTAAAAAGCGGTTAATTAAGAAAGAGTGATAATACTATGAATTGTTTGGTGTTCAGGTATTTAAGAGGTTAAATATTTTGCGGATAGGTGTCCGTGGTAAAGTGAGGTTATTTCTATAATAATCCCATGACCGGCCAGTCTTGTCAATAACCAATAATTCGACAAAACTCCTTTGTAAGGTCAATGAATAAATTTTAGCATGGTTATTCTTTCTTCCACCTCATTTAGTAGATTTCAGATATATATTCAAAAAAAGACTAACAAATCGAACTCAATTTGTTAGTCTTTTTAGCTGCGTTACTGAAAAATTTAGTTTCGGGTCAGTGTACCGCCAAGCACTTCCATTTCGGAAGAGCCTCTTTTTACATAAGCGATGATTTGATAACGTCCTGCTGGTGCTAATTCACCGTTAAGCGTCTGATCCCAGCTTACGAAATAAGTTCCTGCAGAAAGGCTTGTACCTTGTGGGATTTCTCTTAAAAGTTCCCCTGTAGCTTCACTTCGGACACGTAAACTAAGCTCGTCTGCTCCAAAAGGAACATTTACGTTACCTACTACATTCCCGCCGGAGATTCCGATTGCCTGCCATGTTGCCAGACGAACGTTTTCCGGTAATTCAACAAACAGAATTGTTGGAACTTCCACTGTCTGGCCACCGTAACTTAAAGTAAATGTACCTTCATAATTCCCTGGATCCAGCTGTCTTGTATCCACTTGAACGTTGAAAGTTAATTCCTGAGTCTGCCCAGGCTGTACCATCAGGTTATTACTTGTCATTACCTTAATTCCTTCATTGCCAGTGTGATTAAGAGAGAATCTTTTGCGCTCAGAAGACACGTTATGAACGGTGAAACTTTGTGTTCTTACTTCTCTTTCTCCTTTTTTATCAAAGATTCCAAAAGCATGGCTTCCTGGTGTAACAAGTACATCTGTATTGATTGCATCCAGTACCCGGATGCTTCCTGCACCCTGGCTGTTATGTGGATATAGGTTTCCATTTGCATCATAAATGTTTTCTGCCGTGTTCATCAGCGCTGCTTTTACAAATTCCACACTCCAGTCTGGATGTGCTTCAAGAATAAGAGCTGCTGCCCCTGCAACGTGAGGCGCTGCCATGCTTGTTCCCTGCAATGCCGCATAACCATGAGTGTGCGGGCCAGCAGCATGGTGTAATGGCACAGTACTTACAATCGCAACACCTGGTGCCGATACATCAGGCTTAATCATCCATGTTCCCATTACCGGGCCGCGGGATGAGAAGTTTGCCATTGTTTCTCCAACTTCTTTTACAAATTCAATATCAAAGGAAATCGTATTGTTCCCTGCTTCTAATTCAGCAAGCAGCTTCTGGCCGTCTGCCTGGGAAGTCATTACCATAGGGATTGGTGTGCCAGGGATTTCCGGCTGCACTCCCGGCTGGTTATTATAAATAACCGCTCCGATAGCGCCATGTTTTTTTGCATTCTCTGCTTTTTCCTGGAATGCATAGTCTCCACGGCTCATTAACGCGATTTTACCTTCTAAATCTTTCCCTGCAAAATCTGCATCAGTACCTGCTAAACCAACATCAACAAACTCAAACTCTCCTTCATTTAAAGCAAGCAACTCCTCTTCAGAAGGGAAACCCATGATTCCTGCGCTTGGATATTCTACTCCTTCAGATGTGAAAATCTCTGCACTGAACAGGTTGTACGGAAGCATCGTCGCCCCTACAGAAATAGCTTCACGGGACGATGCTGGTGAACCAACTGTCCAGTCGTTCGGACCACTGTTTCCGTTTGCTGCAACTGCGACAACTCCATCTGCCATTGCACGGTCTAACGCAAGGCTTGTAACAAAGTCTGGGTTGTTATTTGAGTTACCTAAGGAAAGGTTCATAATATCTGCGCCGTCCTGGACAGCACGCTCAATACCAGCTACGATGTTTGTTGTTGTACCGCTTCCCCCAGGACCAAGTACACGGTAGGCCAATAATGTTGCATCCGGCGCTACCCCTTTAATTTCACCGTTTGCAGCAATTGTACCGGCAACGTGAGTACCATGGTTCGTTCTGCGGTTGATTGCTCCTGTAATAGTTTCCTGTGGGTCTCCATTGTTATCAACAAAGTCCCAGCCTAAATAGTCTCCAAAAGCATGCGCCAGGTCAGGGTGCGTGTAGTCAACACCAGTATCGAGAACCGCAACTGTAATGCCCTCACCTGTATATCCTGCATCCCAGGCATCCTGTGCTCCGATAAATGGAGCGCTGTCAGCCATTGCCGGGGTATATACTTCAGGGTCTAAAAATTCTGCTTCGTCCACGGAAGTAACTTCATGAATGACGTTAGGGTAAACCGCTTTAATACCGTCAACGGTTAATAGATTATGAACCTCATTTTCAGGAAGATCTAAAGAGATTCCTGAAAAAACATAGTCGTATTCTCTGTTAACAGTAACTTCAGCAACTTCCTCAATTGCTGAAATAACAGCATTTCGTTCTGCTTCTAAAGCTTCTTTAGACTGCCTCTTGCCATTATGTTTAGCTTCAAGGATAGATTCTTCTTCCAGCTCAACAATTACTGTAATAGATTCGGAGGAAACACCCTCTGCTTCCAGGTAAAAATCAGGTTCTGCAGGCTGCTCAGCGTTTCCTGCAGCTCCAACACTCGCAAAGCTGGAGAAGAACAGCATGAATATTAAAGAATAAATAAATACGAAATTATTTTTGCCTTTTACCAATTAAATCCTTCCCTTCATTCTTTTTTAGCAATTATTCTTATGGTGGCTAGTGAAAGGTAACAAAGAATATTAATATCTATTAGCTGAGTCTGCACACTCCCCCTTTAAACCGGTCTGCTCTATCGGCAGCCTGCTACTTAGATAACTTTATTTCAAAATATTATAAATTGTCAATCTAGTTAAAATTTATGTAAATACTCTTGAAAGGTATTTTTACAGAATTATCGTGAAAAAGCTTTGACTTTATTTTCAACATGCTATATATCTCATGGAAAACTCTATTAAAAAATGGTAGAAATCCTTTTATTTACCAAGTAATTTACTATATCAATATATAAATAACTGTATCTATCAATCTTTAAACAAGTCAGTAATTCAGACATTTCTGATAAACTTGGTTATATTTTCGCAGTATTTGTCTGATAGTAATCTTATATCTTTTGAAAAACAATAAACTAGTACTGTTTTTATTTGTGCTTCTTTAGGCTTTTTATCCTGATTTTCATATACACTTCTAGTAAATACGTCCTCCATCAAGTCGTTACCTTACCAAATATTTTCCACAATCCACCTACTTAACTTTAATAGCTGCAAATTTATAAGCGTCCTCAATTCCTGAATGAGCCTCATTCATACGTTGAGCCGCGGCGTTCAACCGTTTCAGTTCCTGAATGGGCCCCATTCGTGCGTTGAGTGGCTGCATCCAACCTACTAACTTGATATAGTTTCAAAATGCCAGCATAGCCTCTTATTATTCAGCCGATATCAATCTGCCTTATCACCTCCACCCTTTCCACAATCCGGTGCTAACGGAAAAACTCTTATCATACTATTCTGTATGGGAAACAAGCAAAAGGGGGAAGTGTGGGTGAAGAAGGTGAGGGTGTCTTTACAGCCAATTGTCAGCAATATAAATTTGCCTACTGTTATAAAAACAGCTGTACTTCCAGGCGACACACATGAAAGATTATTTATTGCCACCCAGACAGGAGAAATTTTATATGCCGGAAACGGAGAGATGAGGACTTTTTTGGACATACGTTCACATATCATCGAACTCGGTGCTTCCAATGGGGGTTACGATGAACGTGGACTGCTGGGACTGGCATTTCACCCGGGGTTTTATTATAACGGCCTGTTTTATATCCATTATTCAAAAGCTGGTACGCAAGGCCCTGGTGCTGGTTCCTATGAGCCGGACCCCTGTGACCCGGAAACTTTAAAGCTTGAATGGAACGACAGGGAAACCAAATATGATCATGTTGATACAGTTGAAGAATGGGTTTTACAATCAAATGGCCGGCCTGCAAGGCGACGGACATTACTAAATTTAAGAAGACCCTTCTATAATCATAATGGGGTCAACAGCTTAAACTTTTCACCCGAAACTGGAAATCTTGTTTTATCAAACGGGGATGGCGGGTCTGGTTTTGATCCTTTCAATTTAAGCCAGAATGCCATGGAAATCGCCGGAAAAATCATTGAAATTGACGTAGCTAAGAATGGATTTAACCATAATCCGAAAGCTGTTACACGTTTTGATGAGCTGCCCGTATCTGTTCAGGAATCGCTTTCAGTCTTCGTAATTGGCTTCCGTAATGGACCTGGCATTTCCTATCAGCGATTTAATAATCAATACATTAAATATGTGGGCAATACTGGTCAGGAACTGGTGGAGTCGGTTTTTTCTTTTGTTTATAATAAACCGGTTCCAGCTAGAAAGATTGTTCAGGCATATTCAGCAAACACTGAACCTGACCTGGAAGGGATTATTAACTTAGGATGGCGAGGCTGGGAAGGTAGCTTTCCTTCTCCGGTTTTAAGAGAGTGCGGTGAAAATGCTGATTTGGACGAGAAAATAATTTCTTTTTATGATGAGGCTGTTATTATTTCTCCTAAGCGTATCTATCCCCTTATAAGTTACTTTCATCAGGATCCCCGCCCGGATAAATTTGAGGCAACCGCGCTTACAGGTGTTCAGCCATATATGGGAAACAGCATCCCTGATTTAACAGGAAGTGTTTTGTTTACCGACTTTGCCAGAAATGATGAATCTCAGGAGCCGGAAAGAGGTGTTTTAGCTTATACGAGGGTAAGGATGGATGGCCGTCCGAATGATTACAGTGTTATTGACATTGATTATAATTTCGGCTCCCAACCTTCCAACTTTGTTAGTTTGGGGACTGATTTAAATCAAACGAGGCTGTTTTTAGGTGTCAATGGCTCCAGAAAGGTGACTGATTTTAACAAAGGGTCAGTCTTTGAAATTCTGCCATAATTTTAAGGCATTAAGTTTGGACTAATGCGGATAATCCTTCATGAATATAACCAATCATTATCTGGAATGAGGTATTTCATTTGAAAAACATGAGTCCAGCCAGATTTATCAGCATTGGCGGTCTGTTGACAACGATGGCTGTAATATTTCAGTCTGCGCCTGTATTCTTACCAGTGATTGGCCTCGGCTTTAGCCCTTTAAGTACACTGCCTGTCGCAATTGCTGCTTTCCTGCACATACCACTTGGAATTACTGTATACTTTGCTGCCGCATTAATTCTGGCGTTTATTTATATACAGGAGGCAATCATTCTGTTTTTTACCACCGGCCTTCTTGGCATCGTCATCGGTACCTTCCTTTACAGGAGGGGATTAGTCGTTTCCATAATTCTTTCTGGCGTAATATTATCCCTGGGAATGGTGTCATTAACATATATAGCAGGTATTGCGGCGTTCGGAGATTTAACCAGTTCCCTGTCCATTCCTCATACCATCGTAATCTTCTTAGCATTTTCACTTGTTTATGTTAGCATCTGGAATATATGCCTCCGAAAATTAATCAACTACCTGGTCAGAATAAAAGCCTTTGGAAATGTTGTCAGTTAGACATCTCCAAAGGCTTTTTTCCTAATAAACCAGATTCTAATGATCTCATAACTCAATTGGTTAGATGTATTTACTTTTTTTCTTCCCTCAAACTAAAAGTTAGTGCGTGATTTCGATATTTACAATAATATCTTCTCTATTGTAAATGAACTTTAATGGGGACTTACCAATTGGGACAAACAGAGCAATACAGCCCCTTGACCTGAATAAGCCAAGTACATGCTTCCTCAAAGTAAAATAAGCGATAGATATGTCAGTATATTTTTATGGTATAATATACCCAATACATATTGCTCAATTACATATAAAAGGAGAAGACAAAATGAGAAAAGTGCTTTTTATTGGTTTACTTTTTATCTTATTTTTATCGGGGTGTAATCAGGAAGTATACAACAATTCGATCCAAAAGGGATTGGATTTCATCGCGAGTGAAGAATTTAAAAAGGCGGAAGGTGCATTCGAAATAGCTCTCAGTGAAAAAAAACAGGATGAAAGAGCAACGGCATTATTAGAACAAACGAGAAATTACCAGGATGCTTTACAAGCTTTAGAGGAGGGAGATTTGGATCTTGCTGCTAATAACGCAGAAAAAGTCACTAAAGAAACAGAAGGTTCAGAGGCATTAATAAAAAAGACGGAAGAAATATATTTATTAATAGAAGACTTCCAAACAACATATTCTGAAATAACCGAGCAAAATGAGTCAGTGTTGCAATTATTAGAATCAGAAGAATATGAAAAAGCTGCTATATCTATTGAAGAAATATTAACTGCAGATTTGAGCCACATGTTTTTTCAATCTTTAAGCGAAGATGTTGAGAATTTAAAGAAAGACATTGAAACAGCTTTAATTGCCCAAGAAAAAGCTGAAAGAGAAGCAGCTGAAAAAGAGAGAGCTGCGATAGAGGAGGCTGAAAGAGAAAAGGCTGCAAAAGAAGAAGCCGAACGGACTGCTGCAGAAGAAACAAAGGAACAAGTGAATAAAAGAGAAGAAACTGTTACAGCTAATATTTCTGCGGACGATGCACTAGCAATAATTAAAAATCTCGGCACGTGGAGTTCCACTACGAGTTTTAGCTTGGATGCTTTTGAAATGGATGGAGTTAAGTATCATTATATTTATGTGGAGGATGCTGCAAATGAAAGCTATTCTTCAAAAGTTCATTACTTAGTGCACCCTGTAGATGGCACGGTCTATGACTATAGCCGTGGAAGCTTAGCTCCGTTAAATTAATATGCGGGAAGCAACAGGTGAAATACTAGTCTGTTTAGATAGGAATATCTCTCTGTCTGATTAACAGGGTAAAATTATTACTTCAATACTTAAGCTTTTAACCAGCATATAAAAAAATGGCTGGCATGATTACGGTTCAATACCGCCCTTCACGCCAGCCATTTAGCTTTTTAGTATAATCTCTAACTATTTTTTGGGACACCAGTTTAATGTCCTGCTTTCCTTCTGCTTTGCATCAGGGTACTTCTACTGTTCATCAAGAAACTTTGCCTCAAAATCATCGAGCATAGCATGTGCTTCAGCTGTTGACTCTGTGGTCATCAGTTCATTCCTTAATGCACTGGCCCCCCGGAATCCTTTGACATATATCTTAAAAAAGCGGCGAAGAGCATTGTACGAACGCAGGCCCAGGTCTGAATATTTATCATGAAGGTCCAGATGCAATCGTAAGAGATCAAGCAATTCCTTGCTGCTGTGGTCTCTCTTCTCTTTTTCAAAAGCAAATGGATTACTGAAAATACCTCGCCCAATCATAACTCCGTCAACACCATATTGTTCAGCCAGCCTCAGGCCAGTTTCCCTGTCAGGAATATCCCCATTGATGGTCAGGAGTGTATCTGGCGCTACCTCGTCACGAAGTTTCTTGATCTCCGGGATCAGTTCCCAATGAGCATCTACTTTGCTCATCTCATCCCTTGTCCGCAGATGAATAGAGAGATTAACAATATCCTGCTTCAGTATGTGTTTCAGCCAGTCCCGCCATTCATCTACCTCCGAAAAACCGAGCCTTGTTTTTACACTAACGGGAAGTCCTCCTGCTTTTGCAGCTTGTATTAGTTCCGCTGCAATTTCCGGCCGGCGGATAAGACCGCTTCCCTTCCCATGCCGCGCCACATTAGGTACAGGGCAGCCCATATTAATGTCGATACCACGAAAGCCCAGTTCCGCCATACCGATACTCATTTGCCGGAAGTTTTCAGGCTTATCCCCCCATATATGGGCTACAATTGGCTGCTCGTCCTCTGTGAAAGCAAGACGCCCGCGCAGACTATTTATCCCCTCAGGATGACAATAACTCTCCGAATTTGTGAACTCTGTAAAGAATACATCAGGCCTCGCTGCTTCACTGACTACATGGCGAAAAACAACGTCGGTCACATCTTCCATTGGTGCTAATATAAAAAATGGTCGTGGGAGTTCACGCCAGAAATTATCTTTCATAATAAGTTCAAATCCTCTCATGAATGTGTTACCAGGCAATCTTTTAAATAAAGAAAACTTGGCAAGCCAAGCCTTAAAAGAGGCGAAGGATTGCCTTAGTTGCACTTATACTATAATCCTAAAAATTTTGTCAGCGTCGAGACGGCTACGTTGCAAAATTTTTTTACTTTCTTATAGTGCAAAATTAAAAACAGAATTCCTCTGTTTCTTTTACACTTATACCATGCATAAGCACTTTTTATCAACCTGATCTTAATCGGTTATCCTTACAACCTGAATAAGACTGCTACATACGCTATTATCCAGTATTCCACCATTCGGGGGAAAATAAAGATTCGCTGAAAAAGACTGGATACCTTGGCTGTCCAGGCTGAGTCAGGTTTAAGCATGAGAACTTAAAGGAATTATCATTAATACTTTAAAATGCATTTGTTTTTCAGAACATAAAAAGAATTGCCTCAGGCTCTTAAATTTACATTAATTAGTTCACGTGGTTTTTTTATTATGCAACCGAAGTACGTACTATCACATATCTCCAGGAGGCACATGATGAGATTTGCGGGTGTTGGTTTAGTTATGCTTGCCGCTGTATGCTGGGGCATTAGTGGGGGAATTGGCGATATTTTAATGAACAAGGGCTGGGACCCAATTGTGATTTCCTTTTACCGGGGTGCTGTTGCTTTTATATGTTTTCTTGCGTGGTTTCTCATTCGCTTCAGAAAAAATTGGCTCTTTTCTACTCGTTTATACATATGGTCCCTCCTAGCAGGTGTTGGAGTTGCTGGAAATTTCACTTTTTATTTTCTCAGTATCCAGGCATCAAGCATCGCTGTTGCTGCTACTTTAATGTACACCGCACCTGTGTTTGTCCTTTTAATTTCCTTTTTATTACGGCTGGAACGTTCGACCTGGTTTAAATGGGGCTGCATTTTTGGTGTGCTTCTGGGGATTATCCTGCTTACAGGCGCCTACAGTACCGATTCGATTTCAGTGAGTTTTCTGGGAGCGGTAGCGGGGCTTGCTGCTGGTCTTTCCTATGCCTTGTTTATATTCGGGTTCAAAAATGCTTCTTCTATCGGAAATCCTCCGACCACCTTAACGATTGCATTTTTTTCATTTTGTCTCATCCTTTTTCTTTTTGCGGACAATGAGGAAACAGCCAGTGTGCTGACGTCAAGCGACATAGGCTGGTTTCTTCTCTTAGGGATCGTGGGCGCTGGACTTTCATTTATACTTTATGTGATTGGAATACGGCGGACTGCTCCGACAACTGCTTCGATGGTCGCTATGGTCGAGCCGGTCACAGCTTCATTATTTGGCGTTCTGCTTCTAGGAGATCATTTGACCACCATTCAAATTATTGGAATGGTAATCATCCTGCTAACGGTCACCATACTTAGTGTGAAGCGGTCCGACTGAGGAGGTTTATTTCCAGGAATATAATTAAATTGGAATAATTCAATTATGTATAGCAATCAAAAAGAGTCCCATTGGGGCTCTTTTAATCAATTCTCACAATGACCGCACCGCTTTCCACATGGTTTGAGAAGTGTGCTTTCTTTTTTACATTGGATAGCATTTTGTACTGTTGCACAGTAATTAACTTTAGGTATTCTTTGTTCTTCTATAAACTAGAGGATTCTTACTTTAACAAAAGCTTATATACTCAGTTTATACTTATAAATAAACTCCTTCACCCTAAGTAGATTTTTTTCAATAAAATTACTTGGATCTTCGCTTACCAGTAAAATATAGTTTAAAAAATTCACCCTTCTTGCGGTCATTAACAAATCTAAATCAAATTCTGTAAACTCCGGTAATGGTCTAATTTTTTCATAACCTTTGAAGAAAAGCTGCTTTACGTTATCATATTTGAATTTTTCCTCAAATCTGTAATAGTATAATAAAATAGCAATGTCATGCAGGGGTAATCCAAGCAGTGTATCTTCAAAATCAATAATATGCATCTCATTTCCATTAACTAAGACGTTCCAAGGATTTAAATCACTATGAATGAGTTGAAGATCTCTTTCATTCATTTGATAATACTCAGATAATCTACTATTTAAGTAAGGAATAATTGTATCCATTACTTCATGGTATTCTTTGGATAAATAACGCTGGTACTCACTTTGTTTATAAACCATTTTGTCTTCTTTATAATAAAAAACATTATCCCATCCTTTTGGCGAAAAAGTCTCAGGAACCTTTTCACCATATGTAGCAACATGTAACCGTGCAGTTAGTTCTCCTAATTGAATAAACCTATCTTCATTTTCATTACCATCTAAATCTTCTCCTTCTAACCAGCTGTAAATAGCAACCCGTACAGGGGACCTGCCTTCATCTATCTTTATTTCCTGTATTTCACTCCCGTCAGCAGCTGGCAGGATGGATGGGATAGAAATTCCACCTCTTTTGCTTACTAGATTCATCACATATACTTCCAAATGATTATCTTCTAGCGTGCTAGAGTTTTCTTGAAAAATTTTCATTAAAAACGTATTCCCTTTTGTATCAGTCAATTTGTATAGAATATTTGTTTCTTCAGCTAAAAAATACAAATCTTTAAGCTTGAAATCGTACCTATCGATAGCTAGTTTTGCTACATCTGCGAACTTTTCAGGGTTGTTCATCGCGCTTCTCCTCTCTTTAACGAAATAATTACATATATTCTGTATATGGAAAGTAAAATCCTCCAATTTCAGGTGTTTATAATGAAGTTCACTGCTCCTCAATCTAAGTCCCCTCTCAAAAAATCTCCCTAAATCCCCCCCATCAAATCCATATTCCACCATTGTTGATAATCAAAGTTAGGTAATGGAAAGAAGAGTAAGTTGAGAAAAGATAGATGAGGCAAGGGTTGGGCATGAATAAGACCCGGAAATCGGAAATGTTTATTTTACCGAAAACCAGGTCTATATCGGAAATGTTTATTTTGTTTAGGAAAGTTTATTTTTGGGTTACAACTTTCTTTCAATGACCGCAACGCACTCAACGTGTGTCGTATGCGGAAACATATCCACCGGCTGGACTTCCTTCGTTTCATAACCGTGTTCATCGAGATATTTCAGGTCACGGGCCAGTGTTGCCGGGTTACATGATACATAAACAACACGGTCCGGATTCATATTAACGATTGTTTCAAGGAGTGACTCGTCACAGCCTTTCCTTGGCGGGTCAACGACGATAACCTCCGGCCTTACCCCTTGGGCGTACCACCATGGGAAGACCTTCTCTGCTTCCCCCACTGCAAAATCAACATTTTCAAACCCATTAAGCCTCGCATTTTTCTTTGCATCGGATATTGCTTCAGGAACAATTTCCACACCGTAAACATGCTTTGCTTCCTGGGCGAGGAACAAACTGATTGTGCCGATGCCGCAGTATGCGTCAATGACAGTTTCCTTCCCTGTAAGCTGGGCGTATTCCAGTGCTTTGTCATAAAGCACCTTTGTCTGGTCAGGGTTTACCTGGTAAAAAGACCGGGCTGAGATAGCGAATTTAATATCGCCAATATAATCGTGGATAACTTCCTCGCCCCAGAGCACTTCTGTTTTATCTCCAAAAATAACGTTTGTCCTGCTCGGATTAATATTCTGGATAATCGATTTTACATTCGGCAGACTCTCCTGAATTTCCCGGACGAGATTCTTCTTATTAGGAAGCTCTTTTCCTTTCGTTACGAGAACAACCATCAGTTCACCAGTAACTTTACCATGCCTTGTTACTACATGCCGGAGTGTCCCCTTATGGGTTTTATCATCATAC
The DNA here is from genome assembly GCF_002019695.1 of Evansella clarkii. Taxonomy (GTDB): domain Bacteria; phylum Bacillota; class Bacilli; order Bacillales; family Salisediminibacteriaceae; genus Evansella; species Evansella clarkii. The sequence continues at coordinate 172,420 of NZ_KV917376.1, forward strand.
CCGCGAATCCCGTATTTCATAGCGAGGTTTTTCACTACCTGGACCACATTATCGTTTTCAATATGCTGGATATCGCAGCCTTTCATATCGACGATCCGGTGGCTCCGTTCCGCAAAAAATCCTGCAATTAGGCCTCCTTCTTCCTCCCCAACAGGCACTTGTGCCTTATTGCGGTATCGCCATGGCTTATCCATTCCAAGTACAGGATGGACATCGACGGAGGTAAGGCCGCCAATTCTTGCGAGAACCTCACGGACATGCTTTTCTTTATGGCGGAGCTGCCCTTCATAAGTGAGATGCTGCAGCTGGCACCCGCCACACTGCTTAAAGATTGGGCATGGGGGCTCTATGCGATCCTCGCTTTCCTGCTTTATCTCCATTAATCTGCCAATGGCAAATTTTTTCTTCACATTTATTATTTTTACATCGCCTGTTTCCCCTGGAAGCGCCCGAGGAACAAAAACTGGAAATCCATTTATTTTTGCAACCCCGGCACCGTCATGAGTGAGGTCTTCAAACGTTAATTCTAACATTTGATTTTTTTCTACTGGCAAACTCTTTGCTGACATAATTAAAAGTCCTTTCCCGTGCATGTTTTTCTGCTTTTGATTGTACCATATTGCTTATAGTTGAAAAAAATCATTAGACTGATATGATATAGAAGGTGATTTTAAAGATGAGGTGTTTAACATATGGCTAAAATAAACAGAAATGAACCGTGCCCATGCGGCAGCGGCAAAAAATATAAGAAATGCTGCTTACATAATAATGAAGCCAGCCCGCTGAGCTTCACGGAGGAGGACAGGAAAACTTTCCAGAAGCTTCTTCCATCCTTATTTGATTACAGCAAGAAATTTGATGACAAGCTGCAGCCGCTCTACCAGCGCTATACTGCTTCGTTTGAAGATATCAGAGAACAGGATGCTAAAGCGTTCTCCCAGATTATTTTTCACTGGCTGATTTTTAACGCGCCAGTGCTTAACAACTCAGAAACGATTCTCTCTTCTTTTATCGAAGAGAACCGCGAAACCAGTTCTCCGGCTCTTCAGAAATTACTGGATCGCTGGAAAGGGATCAAACCATCATTGCTCATTGTCACAAAGGAAGATAATAACACAATTCAGCTGAAGGACAGTCTCGATCCGGCAGCAATCATTCCTGAAAAAACAGCAGCTTTAGCTGATTTATCAGATGGGGATCTTCTTATCGGATATATTTATCCTACCCCGGATGGCTCTGTATTAGGCACAGATGCCCTGCTCGTTCCTGCCAGCATGAAAAGTGCTTTTTACCAGGAATATGACCGGCTGACTGATTCCTTTAACCGGAACGGAAAGCCGGAAAAAGAATTCTTTGTTGACTGCTTCCCTGCCTTTATTTCTCTAATATCATGGTTCCTCTCCCCAGAGAATGATAATAAAGCTGATGCTGAAGCGGAAGAAAAACAAGCAGAAGTAATTAATGTTCTGTTTAACCAGATTGATCTCATGGCATATCCATACAGTTTGCTGCTGAGGGCTGAAAAAATGTGGAACAGTTACTACGGGGAGAAAAATCCGCGAATCCAGAAACCTGCTGTTTTTGCAGCCTCTCTTGAATACTGGATGTCCAAACAGCCAGGCCAGTGGACAAACCCTAAACAGAAGGAACTGGCGGAAAAATACGGGGTTTCCCCGGCCACTATATCTGCAAAATACAAGGATTTTACAAGCAGTTTAACCGAAGAACAACCTGTAAGAGTGCCAAGAGGATAATAACGTAAGAAACGCTTTATTTTACATAAAGCGTTTTTTCTGTGTAACAGCCAGATTAATAAGAGAAGTCCTGGTTTTTACTGCTTTGAAAAAGGATATTAGCGAATTTTCTCGAATATTTATTTTAAAGAGCACTTATTTTTCAGCAAATCTGGAGGAGGTATATACCAGGAAAAGAAACTTGGATGGATAGGCCCCTTTGTGCTTCAAATGAGATGAACTTTTTAAAAAAGGAAAAACTGTTGGAAGTTCTATGTCTAAGCTGGACATATTAGAAAAAAGTCCATTGCAGCAAATGAAAAGCGCTTTTGACAGTAAGCTGGCATTACAGTATTTTTGCCTCCTGTTCAGCTCTGAACGGCTGAATGGGAAAGTTTACATTCCCGGTGAGCGGGGTATTGGAATAGCACTTACAGGTATGAAACCACTGGACGGTTTTAAGATGAAGTAATGGATAACAGAACGCTTGTTATGGTACGGTGATTTAATTTGAACTACAATATAAACTAAAAGAGGTGGTACATATGGATTGGCTCGGTATTGGCGTTTTCATACTCGCATTAGGTTTTGCAGTACTCGTTTTCTTTCTCATTCCCGTACTTAAAAAACTGGAATCAACATTAGGATCTACCGCAGAAACAATTGATAAAACACAAAAGAGCCTGGAGGATATCACCAACGAAACAACACTTATCCTCTACAACACTAACGAAACATTGCTTGATATCAACAACAAGATGACAAAACTGGATCCTTTATTCCAGATTGTCCATGATACCGGGGAGTCTGCGCACCATCTGACAAGCACCATGGCGAAAGTAACTATGGATAAGTCAGAACGGGCGAAGCTGGGAACCGAAGTACTCGATGCAAACAACTTACGGGGAATTCTCCGGGGCGCTGCTTTCATCTATTATTTGAAACAGGCGAAAAAGGAAGCAGACAAAAAGAAGCAGAAAACCGAAGGCGCAACATTAACAGACGTGAATATGCATTAATATTTAAAAGGCTGCATCAGCATTTGATGCAGTCTTTTTTGCTGAAAGATATTTTAAGGTTGTTTTTCATTGCCAGCGAAGCTTTTACACAACTCCTGAATTGCTGTACGATATTAAAAGAAGAAAAACGAGACGCAACCAGCGCAATGATGAAAGCTATAGAAAGAAGGGATAATTACATATGAAGGATGAGCAGCAAATGAGTGGCAGCATAAAAGAGATGTCGCCGCTTGATTCATCAGACAGACTGAACCACATAGACAGTCTGCGGGGCTTTGCCCTGTTTGGAATATTAATGGTCAATATGCTTGCGTTCCAATACGGGACAATCGGTTTTAAATTTATCTATCCGGGTCTAACATCACCTGACCAGTCCGCCCATGTATTCATTGAGTGGTTTTTCCAGGGCAGCTTTTATCCCGTTTTTTCCATATTTTTTGGTTTTGGTGCCGTAATGATCTGGGACCGGTCCACGGAAAAACAGCGTCCATTTAACCTCATGTTTATACGCCGCCTGCTGTTGCTTATGGCTATTGGTTTTGTTCATTTGTATTTTATCTGGGACGGAGATATCCTCTTAGCTTACAGTATAACAGGATTAATTTTTTTCTTTTTTATAAAAAGGGCTGCAAAAACATTGCTTGTATGGGCTCTTCTCTTAGCAGGCTTTATGGCGTTGCCAGGGCTGTTCCCAGGTGACGACGGGGCTGTCCCTCCAGGCCTTAAAGAGTTTGGGGCTTCCGAACAAGAAATACTTGCGGAGGGCAGTTATGCCGATGTGGTAACCCATCGTTTTACATCGAATCCTTATGAAGCAATCGATTACGGGCCAGGGGTTGCCCCGGAGGAACAGGAGCTCCTGGCTTCGGCCATGTCGGTTATTAATTTTATTACGATAACAGTACAGACTTTATTCCTGTTTTTGCTCGGAGGGTTTATCGCGAAAAAAAGGTGGCTCCATCGCCCGCAACAGAACAGTGGAATTCTGCTGAGAGCTTCGGTGGCAGGTGTTACAGCGGGCCTTATCCTTAAAGGTGCCATGGTTTTTACTGATAATGCTTCTCTTGATTATCTTGGATATATTATCGGCGGTCCGATATTGGGAGTAGGGTATATTGCTCTTTTCACACTTGTATTTGTTAAAACCGGTGCAGCGTCCATCTTCCGTGGCCTTGCGTACACTGGACAAATGGCGCTTACAAACTATCTTTTTCAGTCAGTAGTGATGACCACTATTTTTTACGGATACGGATTTGGATTATTTGCATCGCTTGGAACATTGGCGGGTATTCTGCTCGCGGTTGCCTTCTTCGCTGTGCAGATGCTGTTGAGCAAATGGTGGCTGGGAAGGTTCAGGTTTGGTCCTGTGGAATGGATTTGGAGATCAGGAACATATTTGAGGAAACAGCCAATTAGAAAATAGAATAGCTGGCGCTTACTGGACAAATTTTTGAGTTTTCATTGAAATTTGTCCTGCAAATTACTTTTGCTGGACAAATTTACTTTCCTACTGACATATTTGTCCCGCAAATTCTCTTTTCTGGACAAATGCGAGCGATTCACAGGCAATTTGTCCTGATAATCGGTATAAAAAGGAATATAATAGAAATCGTTAAGCTGTTGCTGGACAAATTTTTAGCTTCTCCTTGAGATTTGTCCAGCAAATCATTTTTTCGGGACAAATCTGCCTTTCAACTGACACATTTGTCCAGCAAATTCTCTTTTCTGGACAAATTCAAACGATTTACAGGAAATTTGTCCAGATAATCGGTATAAAAAGGAATATAATAGAAATCGTTAAGCTGTTGCTGGACAAATTTTTGGCTTCTCCTTGAGATTTGTCCAGCAAATCATTTTTTCGGGACAAATCTGCCTTCTAACTGACACATTTGTCCAGCAAATTCTCTTTTCTGGACAAATTCAAGCGATTTACAGGAAATTTGTCCAGATAATCGGTATAAAAAGGAATATAATAGAAATCGTTAAGCTGTTGCTGGACAAATTTTTGAATCTTCATTGAAATTTGTCCAGCAAATTACTTTTTCAGGACAATTTCGGCTGCCCTCTTCAAAATTTGTCCTGTATATTTTTTGCTTGAAAAATCATCAAATTCCATTAACAATTTATCTTCATGTTCACACCCTCAGCACTACGTAGTTTTTCAAACAAAAAAGAGGACCGAAAACATTCGTTTTCCCGGTCCTCTTTTCATTTAATAAAGCCGCTGGAAACAAGCAAGGTCCTTATCCGGCACAATCATTTCTATATGATTATGAAGGTTTACAAACTCTCCTGGCAGTACTCCTCCGTACTCCCCGTCGAGGTTCAACTGCATTTCCTGTTCGGAATGGACTTTAATTCTGCTGGCCTGCACGTAAATAACGCTTTCATCCCTGATATGCTCTCCGCGCATCGCGGCACTTACAAGCCTAACAACATCTGCAAGATTTGACTTCTTAAGAATCAGCAAATCAAAAAGCCCATCATTCAAGTATGCTTTTGGCGCAAGCTTTTCAAAACCTCCAACCGAGTTAGTATTGGAAACAAGGAACAGCATGATTTCCCCTTCAAACCACTTTCCATCATATTCAATCGTTACATTGCTCGGTTTGATCCGTGGCAGTTTTTCAAAGCCTTTTACATAGTAAGCTACCTGCCCCATCATCGTCTTCAGCCTGCTAGGAACTTCATATGTCAATTCCGTAAGTGTACCACCGCCGGCAATGTTAATAAAATACTGAGTCTCTACCTTTCCGATATCCACGGACTGAATCCTGCCGTTACACAGCACCTCACACGCCTCATTGACCTCTCTTGGTATGTGAAGAGCTCTGGCGAAATCATTGGTTGTACCTGCAGGTATAATTCCGAGGCGGGGTCTGACTTCCATCTCAGCCATTCCATTCACCACTTCATTAATTGTACCGTCCCCGCCTGCAGCAATGATCAAATCAAATTTATTTTGACATGCTTTTTCTGCAGCCCGTTTTGCGCAGTCTTTACCTGTAGTCGCATGTGCGGAGGTTTCATAGCCTGCATTCTCAAGGCGTTCCAGTATAAATGGCAGCTGTTTCCTGACCTGTTCTCTCCCTGAAGTTGGATTATAAATTAATCTGGCCCGTTTCATTTTTATTTCCTCCGTGTTCTGCTGACTTCCACGATTTAACAAGACCAGTATATCACTATTTTACTGAGTTTAATATTTTAATCTACCGGCCTGGCTATAATCAAGTTTACCTTATTTCTATTTAAAAGCCTTGATTATCATTCTGTCAAATATGGTCGAAAAAATTATTTCAAAAAAATAAGTAAAAGTTTTCTACTAACTCTCAAAATGAGCTATTATAAAAATAAGAGGGGGGTTCACAAAAATGCCAAAATTCTTTCACAGGTTGTTCATATCTGTCTTATCAGTGGTGATTTTCAGTGCGTTAGCTGCAGCGTATCAGCTCGTGTTTTCAGGGGGAGACCAGTTAGGATTTGGCTTATTGACCGGGATATACACCTTCTATACAGCACCGGTGTTTATTCTTGGGGGTATTCCAGCTTCATATGCAGCAGACCATTTTATTAAAAAACATAAGGATACAATAACTTCTGCAGTTCATGAGTATGTACGTGCCTTCAGTTTATACGCAGCAGCAGGTGTAACTGTTTCTATCGTGTATTTCTCACTTTCAGCTCTTTCCCGAGGACAATTTTATTTTACTCCAGGTGAATCATTGACCAGCATCCTGATTGGTGTAGCCGGAGCTCTAGTTTACTACCACATCAGCCTGTTACTGAAAATCAACTGGGAAAAGTTAAAAGAACAGCAACACAAAAAAGAGCAGGAAGACCAGTCATACAGTTCATAAAGCAATAAAATTATATACTTATTAAAGTATCAGCAATTTGCTGGTACTTTTTTTCGTTATTCTTTTTAGGAATAAAACTGGTTAAAAATAAATAAAAACAGGGAAGATATATATAGTATGCAATAAAGCCCCAAGGATTAATCCAGACCCATGGCGGCGGGGCATTTGAATATACTATTAACAATAACATGCAGAAGTATTTATTTTAATTGAATATGGAGGAGAACTATGTCTTTAATCTCGAAAAAAAACCAAAAATCATATTGCAAAAGCGAGTACGATACTTTACAACGAGTTATATTATGCCAGCCTGAGCATATGACAATACGCCAAGTAATCAATGACACTCAGAAGCACTTCAAAGATGAAGGCATCCATATTAAAAAAGCGATGGAGCAGCATGAAGAATTTGTTAAAGTCCTTAAAAAACATGGGGTGGATGTCGTTCTTCTTCCTGCTGACAAAAATTACCCCGAACAGGTTTTTACAAGAGATATCGGCTTTACGCTGGGCCAGACGATTTTCGTCGCTGAAATGGCTGCTGATGTGAGGAAAGGTGAAGAGGATTTCTTAAAGAAATGGCTGGAAGATGAAGAAATATCATATTACAATCTTATCGGCGACCAGATTGAAGGCGGAGATGTAATTATTGATGGCCAAACAATTTACGTCGGCCTCAGTAACCGGACTAATAAAGCTGCTACTGAACATCTTCATACATTGCTTCCTGAATTTGAAGTTATCAGCGTGCCATTTACTGAAAAATACTTACACCTGGATTGTGTTTTTAACGTTATCTCACCAACAGAAGCTCTGATCTACCCTGGAGTAATCGAAAAAGAGAAAGAGGAGCTGCTCGCCTCAAGATATAATTTAATCGAAGTTTCTGAAGAGGAACAGTTTACATTAGGCACCAATGTTTTATCACTAGGAAATAAGAAAATCTTAAGCCTGCCTGTAAATCAGAACGTTAATAAACAGTTAAGGGACAGGGGCTATGAGGTAATAGAAGTGGATATCACCGAGATTATTAAATCTGGCGGTTCCTTCCGCTGCTGTACAATGCCAGTTTTAAGAGAAGCAAAATAAAATAGTTCAAGGTTTAGTTTAAACCTCCCGCTGAATGACGAACCGGCGGGAGGTTTTTTCTGCTTTATTCCCCTGGTCGCACCGTATAGCCCGATACACTGGTTTTACATAATAAAACGTGTATTTCGGTCTGGAATGGGGAAAAAGTTAGTCGACTGAAACATCCAATTATCTTCAACAGCAATCAAGGAGGCGTTACAATGAAAGCGTACGTACATGGAACTGTACTTGACGGGCTTGGAGAAACTTACGAAAACGGTACAGTCCTTGTAGATGATGGCAAAGTTGTTGCTGCTGGGCAGCATATTGATGTTCCCTCAGATGCTGAGGTCATCGATTGCAGCGGCTATTTTGTAACACCAGGACTTATTGATGTGCACACGCATTTAGGAGTGTATGAATCAGGTCTTGGAATTGAAGGACACGATGCAAATGAGACCTCTGAACCAGTAACTCCTTACACAAGAGCTATTGATGGAATTAATCCTACAGAAAAAGGCTTTGAATACGCACGGGCAAGCGGAGTAACGACTGCCCAGGTGATGCCCGGCAGCATTAACGTAATGGGCGGACAGATGGTTGTGCTGAAGACAGTAGGGAATATAGTGGATGAAATGATTGAACGCTTTCCTTCCGGTATGAAAATTGCCTACGGAGAAAACCCAAAACAAGAATACCGGGACAGGAATCAGCCACCTAACTCCAGGATGGGGATCGTTGCCCTGGTCCGCCAGGCTCTCATGGGTGCACAGGATTATCTTAAATTGAAAGAGGCCGGTCAGGTGCTTGAGAGAAACCTTCATATGGAACATCTTCTCCCTGTAATTAAAAAAGAGATTCCTCTACGCGCTCATGCACACCGTGCCGATGACATTATGACTGCCATCCGGGTTGCTAAAGAGTTTGATGTAGACCTTACCATCGAGCATTGTACAGAAGGCCACTTCATCGCTGAGCACCTGGCAGAAGCAGGCATAAATGTGGCTGTCGGCCCTACACTGACAACACGGTCTAAAGTGGAACTGTCTAATAAGGGGCATCATACACTGCCAATCCTTGAAGAGCATGGTGTACCATTTTCTCTTACTACCGACCATCCGATCATCGGCATCGATTATTTAACAACCACTGCCGGAGCAGCAGTTAAATGCGGCCTGTCTGAAGAGAGCGCTCTAAAGGCGATAACAAGCCAGGCGGCCCGTCATATTGGAATGGACCACAAGGTTGGAAGCCTCGAAAAAGGAAAAGACGCCGACATTGTACTCTGGACCGGCCATCCATTCCATTCATATACCTCCGTCGTAGAAACGATCGTTAACGGAAAAACTGTTTATCTTAATATTAATGCTCCTGAAGTGAGAGGAAATGATGCGACGCTTTAACTACAGCGAAAGAAAAACGCTTTGGCAGGTGAGCCAAAGCGTTTTTTAGTTTGTGTGATGACGCTCTTGCGGTATTTGAGTTTATGCAGTCCTCTCTCTCATGGGACGCAAGACGCTCTTGCACTACCTGAGTCAATGCAAGCCTCTCTTTCATGGGATGCAAGACGCTCTTGCACTACCTGAGTCAATGCAAGCCTCTCTCTCATGGGATGCAAGACGCTCTTGCACTACCTGAGTCGACGCAAGCCTCCCTCTCATGGGATGCTAGACGCTCTTGCACTACCTGAGTCCACGCTAGCCTCCCTCTCATGGGACGCTAGACACTCTTGCACTACCTGAGTCGAGGCAATCCTCCCTCTCATGGGATGCTAGACGCTCTTGCACTACCTGAGTTAAGGCAATCCTCTCTTTCATGGGATGCTAGACGCTCTTGCACTACCTGAGTCGACGCTAGCCCTTCTCTCATGGGATGCAAGATGCTCTTGCACTACCTGAGTCCACGCTAGTCTCTCTCTCATGGGATGCTAGACGCTCTTGCACTACCTGAGTTGACGCAAGCCCCTCTCTCAGGGCTTGCAAGATGATTAAAGTTTTTTATCCATTGGCCTACGTTTTTATCATGAGTAATTTTTAATACTTCGCTACAAAGGAAGGCTTTTAGTAATATTTCCCTCCCCAGTATTCAGCGGGTGCAGCAAACTCAGATGGATGAAACTGAACCGCCAGAGGGCGTTCTCCTCTTTTTTCAAGAAGCTCCTGCAGCTCTCCATTACTGCCTGGTTCCATAAAAATAAATTGTGATTCTCCTCCATTTACCGAATATGCAGTACCGCTGCTTTCCCATAAACTCATCTCTTCATACTTATTTACCGGATTGCCAATAAGCCACGACCATTTTTCTGCTGCAGCTTCGGCAGCATGGACGTTAATGAAAATCCTGTTAATAGTGGTGGAGTCATGTTTTTCAGAAAGTATTCCTTGCTCTTTCAGCTTGCTGAACCTTATATTATCCTCTTCCTCCCATTGAATAAAAAATGGAACAGGGAGCTGCCGGCCAGGCTGCTCTTCTGCAAAAAGCATCTTCCAGCGAATCCATTCACCTGAACTGGTTTTTCTTTCCCCATCAAAAACCTTTGTTTTCCATCGCTCCTGAAGTTTCCTTTCAACAGCTTTAATATCATCACAACGGAGGCAGATCTGGCTGATGCCTTCACCTTCAGTTAGATCGTACAGCAGCTGGTGAATCAATGGATTTTCCGCTTTCTCTGCAGTCTGCCTGTCTTTCACTGCGAGAAATTCAACATAGCTTGACTGGAGATAAAACAGGCTGTTATGTGTCCCCCACTTTATGTGTTCCCCTCCGTTGACTGCATGGAGCCCCGCTTCCCTCAGAGTGGTAACACATTCGTCAGGGGAGCGGTTAACTGAGTGGACTATATGATCCAGAATGAAATTCATTTGTTCGCCTCCCATATTATTAGTTGACCAGATTTTCATACATGCATTTTACCAGGTAATCCTTTGATGCCCATCCCATCCTCAATACATGACTCGAATTATAAAAGACAACCCTTTGTCCGCCTGAAAGGCAGCAAAGGGTTGGGTTAGTCTCGTGATAGTTATCGTTTATTAATTTCTTCAACAATTATTTTATTTACAAGCTGCGGGTTTGCTTTACCTTTTGAAGCTTTCATTACTTGCCCAACAAGGAAACCGATTGCTTTGCCTTTTCCGTTTTTATAATCTTCGACGGACTGTTCATTGTTGTCGATAACCTCGTTCACCATTTGACGAAGTTCCCCTTCATCGGAAATCTGAACGAGACCTTTATCTTTAACGATCTGCTCAGGGTCTCCCCCATTTTCAATCAGCTCTGCGAATACATCTTTGGCGATTTTGGAAGAAATCGTGCCTTTCTCAATGAGCTCGATGAGTTTAACAAGACCCTCGGAGGTTAAAGGAACATCCTGTATCTCCTTGTTATTTGCGTTAAGATACCTGCTTACTTCACCCATGATCCAGTTAGAAGCCTGTTTCGGCGGCGCCTCATGCTGCAGGCACTCCTCAAAGAAATCGCTGAGGCTCTTTTGCTGTGTTAAGACAACAGCATCATATTCAGGCAGACCAAGGTCTTTTACATAGCGCTCTTTTCTCGCATCAGGGAGTTCAGGGATTTCCGCTCTCACCTTTTCCTTCCATTCTTCTTCAATCGTTAAGTCAACGAGATCAGGATCAGGGAAATATCTGTAGTCGTCAGAGCCTTCTTTTATACGCATCAAAATCGTCTTTTTCCCCTGGTCATCCCAGCGGCGGGTTTCCTGAAGAATTCTTCCTCCTGCTTCCAGTTCTCTTTCCTGCCTCTCTTCTTCATAGGCAAGGCCCTTCTGAACGAAAGCAAAGGAATTCAGGTTCTTCAGCTCCGTTTTTGTACCAAATTCTTTCTGCCCCAGAGGCCTGATAGAAACGTTGGCATCACATCTTAGGGAGCCTTCCTCCATCTTGACATCCGAGACTTCGATATACTGCATAATTGCTTTTAGTTTTTCCAGATAGGCGTATGCCTCTTCAGGCGAGCGTAAATCAGGCTCGGAAACAATTTCGATCAGTGGTGTTCCTGCCCGGTTGAAATCTACGAGGGAATAATCAGCCCCGTCAACATGAGTCAGTTTTCCCGCATCCTCCTCTAAATGAAGACGCGTGATGCCTATCCTCTTCTTTTTTCCCTCGACTTCAATGTCTATCCAGCCATGTTCCCCAATAGGCTTGTCAAGCTGAGATATCTGATATGCTTTCGGGTTGTCGGGATAAAAATAATTTTTCCGGTCAAACTCAGTTACTGTTGCAATTTCACAGTTAAGTGCCATAGCCGCCTTCATTGCATATTCTACTGCCCGCTCATTTAACACTGGAAGAACTCCCGGATGCCCCAGACAGACAGGACATGTATGTGTGTTAGGCGGAGCTCCAAATTCTGTGGAGCAGCCGCAGAAGATTTTTGAATTCGTCTTTAATTCTACGTGAACTTCAAGTCCGATTATTGTTTCATAGGCCATTATTTTCCCCCCTTACAGCTCAGGTTTCTGTTTATTAAATTCTGTCGCTTGTTCAAAAGCGTAAGCTGCCTTATAGACAGTCTTTTCGTCAAAGTGATTGCCAATAATCTGCAATCCTACCGGCATACCTGTATCCTTGCCCAGCCCGCACGGAACACTAATGCCTGGTACACCAGCAAGGTTAACTGGTATCGTCAGGACATCATTGGCGTACATAGTTAAAGGCTCGTCCACCTGGTCTCCAAGTTTAAATGCAGTTGTCGGAGAGGTAGGCCCTATTACAACATCATAATTTAAAAAGATCTCTTCGAAATCCTGTTTAATTAAAGTCCGCACTTTTTGCGCTTTCTTATAATATTCATCATAGAACCCGGAGCTTAAAGCGAAAGTACCAAGCATAATCCGGCGCTTCACTTCATCTCCAAACCCTTCGCTTCTCGTTTTCTTATACATTTCGATCAGGTTTTCTCCCTCAACACGCTGGCCGTAACGCACACCGTCAAAGCGTGCAAGGTTTGCAGACGCTTCTGAAGAGGCGATCACATAGTAAGCAGCCGTAGCATACTGGGAATGCGGAAGGGAAACCTCTTCCACAACGGCCCCTAATTCTTCAAAGCGTTTCACAGCCTTTAATATTTGCTCCCGTACTTCCTCATGGACTCCGCCTGTAATATATTCTTTCGGGAGCGCCACTTTAAGGCCTTTTATATCTCCTGTCATCACTTCTGAGTAATCAGGAACAGACTCATTCACACTAGTGGAATCAAAATGGTCATGCCCGGAAATCGCATTTAAAACCAGGGCGTTATCTTTCACAGTTCTTGTCATTGGCCCGATTTGATCCAGGGATGACGCGAAAGCAACCAGTCCATACCTGGACACCCTTCCGTACGTGGGCTTCATGCCGACTATGCCGCAGAATGCCGCCGGTTCCCGGATAGATCCGCCAGTATCGGATCCAAGGGAAAACAACACTTCCCCAGATGCCACTGCAGCAGCAGATCCGCCGCTTGAACCTCCTGGTACTCTATCCGTGTTCCAAGGGTTTCTCGTCAGTTTATACCCTGAGTTTTCTGTGGAAGAACCCATAGCAAACTCGTCCATGTTCAGCTTACCGATATTAACGAAGTTTTCTTTGTTGAGAAGGTTCATTACCGTTGCGTCGTAAACAGGGTCATGTCCATCCAGGAGCTTACTTGCGCAAGTTGTCGGCATACCTTTTGTCATAATGTTATCTTTAATGCCGCCTGGAATCCCGAATAATGATCCCTTTATTCCATCGGACGACAGAATTTCGTCCAGCTCAGAAGCTTTTTTTCTCGCCCCTTCTTCTGAAAGGTGAAGGAAAGATCCTACCTTTTCACCCACTTCATTCACCCTCTGTATGGACTCTTCTGTTAAGTCGCTTACAGAAATTTCTTTTTTATGTAACAGCTGATGAAGCTCATCAATACTGTGGTCGAATAAACTCAAACTAACCCCTCCCTTTTACTCTATAATACGAGGAACTTTAAACTGGCCGTCTTCATGATCCGGCGCATTTTTAAATGTGTCCTCCCGTTTAATCGATGGTCTTGCTTTATCTTCCCGTATAACATTCTTCACTTCCAGTACATGGGCAGTCGGCACTATCCTTTCTGTATCAAGCTCATTCAGCTGCTCTGCATAGTCAATTATCTCATCCAGCTGCTTTGCGAACTTTTCTACCTCTTTTTCCGACAGCTCCAGCCTCGATAAATGCGCGATATGCTTCACCCGTTCTTTTGTAATTCTTTCCATCAGTTTCACCTCTCTATCTGTAATCTGAATATTCCACAAGGTTATAATCAATAAGTATGATAATACCAAATTCCCTACCTCCAGGCAATGAACTAAGCATTGCCAGCCTGTCATTTTCATAATTCACCATTGCAATGTGTTTGAAACAGACAGTCGGAAAAAAATTCGGCTTTTAAATGATAAAAGAAAACTTGGCAAGCCAAGCCTTAAAAGACGCGAAGGATTGACTTAGTTGCACTTATACTATAATCCTTAAAATTTTATCAGCGTCGAGACGGCTACGTTGCTAAAATTTTATGCTTTCTTATAGTATAAAAAGAAAACCGCCCTCCAAAAAGGAAGGCGGACTTCTCCTGGAAGATATTAATATTCACTGGAATTGACTGAATCAAATTCCTCCTGAATTTCAGCTGAAGGTTCTTTTCCAGCAAGACTTACTGCCATAATAGTAATCCATCCGAGAACGAACCCTGGAACTATTTCATACAGGTCGAATAACCCGCCCTGTAAATTACTCCAGATGATTACTGTTGCAAACCCTACTATCATCCCTGCAAGAGCTCCGTTACCAGTCATGCGTTTCCAGAAAAGGGCTAAGATGATAACCGGCCCAAATGCGGCACCAAACCCTCCCCAGGCATAAGCAACGAGGTCTAACACCGTGCTTTCAGGATTGTATGCTAAGAATACAGCGATCAGCGCTATAACAAGCACACCGAGACGGCCGACCCAGACAAGCTCAGTCTGGCTTGCGTTTTTACGGAAGATTGCTTTGTAAAAGTCTTCAGTGATCGCACTTGAAGATACAAGCAGCTGGGAGTCGATCGTACTCATAATAGCTGCCAGAATAGCTGCCAGAAGGAATCCTGCAATCCATGGGTTGAACAGTAGTTGTGTAAATGCAATGAAAACTGTTTCCTCAGACCCTGCTGCTAAAGGAGCACCTGGCCCCCCGCCTGCAAAGTATGCAATACCAACAAATCCTGTGAAAATAGCTCCAAACAATGCCAGGACCATCCATGTCATTCCGATCAGCCTTGCTTTTGGAACTTCCTTTGTAGACCTGATTGCCATAAACCTTGTTATAATATGCGGCTGGCCGAAGTAGCCAAGTCCCCAGGCTACATTGGAAAGGATCGCTATTGCACCCACTCCTGCGAAAACATCCAGATGGGCAGGATCAATATTTCCGACTGCGTTTACTGTTTCACTCCAGCCGCCCATTTCAGAGATCGCTACAAGAGGTACAATGATCAAAGCCAGAAACATAAGAATACCCTGGAAAAAGTCCGTCCAGCTTACAGCGAGAAAGCCTCCTAAAAATGTATAAGAAATAATAACGATTGCACCTATCCATAAAGCCTGTGTATAAGTAAGGCCGAAAGAGGTTTCAAATAACAATGCTCCGCCCACAAGGCCTGCTGAAGTATAAAAAGCAAAAAATACTAAGATTACAAATGCAGACACAACCCGAAGCATCTTTGTTTTATCTCTGAATCTGTTTTCAAGAAAATCCGGAACAGTAATGGAGTCCCCGGCATATTCTGTGTACTTTCTTAACCGTTTGGCAATAAACTGCCAGTTCAGGTACGCCCCGATCGCAAGACCAGCTGAGATCCATATCGCTTCCATTCCTGCAACATAAGCATATCCCGGCAGCCCGAGCAGAAGCCAGCTGCTCATATCTGAAGCCCCGGCGCTTAATGCTGCCACGCCCCCGCCAAGTCTCCTGCCTCCAAGAACATAATCTGATAAGTTGTTTGTCATGCGGTATGCAACCAGTCCAATTGCCAGCATACCTACTAAATATACGATAAATGTGACGAGTGTAGCTGTTTCCACGTTTACTCTCTCCTCTCAGTGAAATAAGTAATAACAGATAAAATAATTAATAACGGCATAGGCACTAACAGCCAGAACCATGTTGCTGCAGTCAATGTATGTTCCATATGTTCACCCCCTCTTACCTAGGATAAAAGGCACAATAATAATATATTCGACAATCTGTTCAATTGTACCTTTATGCATTAAATGGAATTTTCTTCTGTCCGATTTCCTTTCACACTAACGAGATAACGTATAATATAGCATAAAAATACTTAAAGAGTATTCTTAATTTTAAATTTTCTTAGGTGTGAGTGAATATTTATACGTTATTTTTCTATATTTACTGGCTATATATACCTACTGGTAATAAATATTCGCCTTAGAAAATGAAAATGAATTAAATTATTTCTTAAATCGGACAGGCTTCCCCCTGTTTTTCCTGGATAAATTACTCATGTCTGGAGAAGTTCATTAATGTACAGGCAGGCCTTATTGAACAGAATTGAATCATAATTCAAGATTTACAACTTTAATGCGGCCATTATCTTAAAATGTTGCTTTGTTGTTCGATTTACACTTCAGACGGACGCGTTCTGCGGGCACGGCTTCAACTAATTTTTGACGGCTGAATGCCGTCAAAAGTGGATTTTCAGCTCGCGCTTTTCCCGCCAGAGAGTCGCCGTCTTACGCTGCAATCGAAAAGAAACATTTTTTTTATATAAAGTCTATAAAAGAAATTCATTCAACTACAGGATTAACTTTTATTATTAATATATATATTTGTCCGGGATTAAATGCAAAAAATCCTGAAGACATTTGTCTTCAGGATTTTGTCTTATTTATATACATGAACATATGGATCATGACCCGGATACTGGACGATTAAGCTTTCTGGCCCGTTAACCGAATTAACATAAACATAAATGGGCGCTTCATCAGGGAACAGATTTGTTACTCTGCTGCTGATAAACTGAGTCAGCGCTATAATTTCAGCTTTACCATGGGACTGGAGATTGAACTCGATTGTCATCTCTTCCAATGATTCATTTTTATAGCGCCCTTTCCCAACGATGCCAACAGAACGGTCAAAAAATTCATCTACTTCATCTTTGAATTGAGAAAATGCCGCTGCCTGGTTTGGGAAGACTTCCCTGGCCTCCCTTGACGGGAAAAAGTAGAACTGTTCGTTTATCGCTTCCCAACTTTGAATATCCGACTGGTTTTCCCCAACATGCGTAAGGGAGATAAAGGATCCCGGAACAATTGCTCCACGAGGATTTTCCTGATAAAGAGCTATTGTAACTGGGACCTCAGCAAGCCTCTCATCCTGTCTTATTCTGCTGAGGAGTTCCTGGGCTATTTCTTTGCCCCGTGCTTCCGCTTCTTCAGCATCAATAGACTGCTCATGATTGTAAATTCCACCCTCATCGTTTTTGGTCTGGAAATAATACACGGAATTCAGGGACAGCCCTAAAACCACTCCTCCGAGCCTGACTTCTTCGTCATCTGTAACATACATATAATTATGCTCCATGATATGGGAGAGGATGATTGGATTTTTTCTCATTCTCTCCTCAGCACTGTCTCCTTCTGCCAATGGAGGGTTAAGGCCTTCTTCAAAGCCTTCCTCATCAGGGTTATACCTTCTGAGCCAGCGGTTCATCTGGCTCCCGCTTATGAACTCCCCTTCCTGGAAATAATACTGATCCCGGTCAAAGGCTGTTGAAGCAATTTCCATTAATCCCAGTTCAAACTGGTTAATATCGATTCTTTCCATAGTATGGGCGGTGGAGCCCCTTGCTTCGCTCCGGTTATACGTACCGCCTCTAAGTACATTCCTGTAGTGGTTTTCCGGTGTATTTATAGTCGGTGTCAGCACATATTCTTCTTCTTCGGCCGCTTCTGACTCCTCTACTACTATTACCTCATCTTCCCCTCTGTCAAGAGTAGGGATGCACCCTGTCAAAATCAGCACGAAAGACATCATTAATAAGCTGATTTTTTTATTCATCTATTTCACTCCTCACCCAGCACCGTATGGCGGCGGGTTTCCCCTGTTATTTTTCCAGTTCTTCAAGAAACCGGGCTTCATCCCAGATTTCTATGTTTAAGTCCTGTGCTTTCTTAAGCTTTGATCCTGCTTTTTCACCGGCGATTAACAGGTCTGTTTTACTGCTGACACTTCCTGTTACACTCCCGCCTCTTGCTTCTATTTCTGCCTTCGCTTCACCTCTGGCCATCTGTTCCATCGTACCAGTGAGCACGATTGTTTTACCAGAGAAAATTGTATCATTTTGTTCCGTTTCGTCTATCTTTGGTCCTTTATAGGACATGTTTATGCCAAGGTCTATCAGCTCATTCAGAAGTTCAGTTACTTCCGGCTGTTCAAAATACGTTACAACCGCATCTGCCATTTTTGTCCCAATTTCATTGATGTTTTCAAGGTCTTCTTTTGTGGCAGACTGAAGTTTATCCATCGTTTCGAAATGCTCTGCCAGAGTCCTTGCAGCTTTCGATCCGACATAGCGGATACCCAGCCCGAATAAAAGCTTTTCCAGAGAATTATCCTTCGTTGCTTCAATAGCTTTCAGCAGATTATCAACTGATTTTTCACCCATTCGTTCCAGTTTGAGCAGTTCTTCGCGTTTTAGCTTATAGAGATCAGCCACATCCTCAATAAGTTCATGCTCAAACAGCTGTATGATCACTCTTTCGCCAAGTCCGTCTATATTCATAGCATTTCTGGAAACGAAGTGGATCAGTCCTTCAACGATTTGGGCAGGACATTTTGGATTTACACAGCGAAGAGCCACTTCCCCTTCAATTCGCACCAGGTCGCTTTCGCATGCCGGACACTCTTCAGGCATTTGAAAGGTTGTTTCCCCGCCTTTTCTGTACTCGGGAAGAACGTTAACGACTTTAGGGATAATGTCTCCCGCTTTTTTAATTGTGACTTTATCACCTATCTTCAGATCTATCTCCCGAATAAGATCCTCATTATGAAGGGACGCCCGTTTTACAATTGTGCCAGCAACCGGGACTGGTTCGAGGATGGCAGTAGGAGTGACAACCCCGGTACGACCCACGTTAAGCTCGATATCAATAAGTGTCGTAACTACCTCTTCTGCCGGGAATTTATAGGCAGTCGCCCAGCGGGGGCTTTTTGCTGTGAAACCCAGCTTCTCCTGTTGCTTTAGTGCATCTACTTTTATTACAATCCCATCAATTTCATATGGCAGGTCTGCTCGTTTATCTGCCCAGCCCTCACAATATTCTACTACCTCTTCGACGGTTTCGCAGTATTTATATTCTTTGTTCGTCTTAAAGCCCAGTTTCTCAACATACGAGAGGGCTTCATGATGAGAAGTGACCTCTCTGCCGTTAAGCTGGCCTATGGAATAAATAAATATATCCAGATTTCGTTTTGCAGCTATTTTCGGGTTAAGCTGCCTTAATGAACCTGCCGCAGCGTTACGAGGATTAGCGAATGGAGGCTCCTCGTTTTTCTCCTTTTCTTCATTAAGCTTTTCAAAGGATCGCTTAGGCATGAACGCCTCTCCCCGGACTTCTATATCTACCTCTTCTTTAAGGCGAAGAGGAATGGAAGGGATCGTTTTCAGGTTGCTTGTGATATCTTCCCCTGTTGTTCCGTCACCTCTTGTTGCTCCCTGTACGAAACGTCCCTGTTCATATTTTAAGTTAACTGCCAGACCGTCAATTTTCAGCTCGCAGATGTAAACAGGTGATTCCCCTTCTCCTAGTCCCTGGCGGACACGGCGGTCAAAATCACGGATTTCCTGCTCGTCAAAAACGTTTGAAAGGCTGAGCATCGGCAAGTTGTGCTGAACTTTATTAAATTGCTCTAATATCTCTCCGCCAACACGGATGCTTGGAGAATCATCACGCATTAATTCGGGATGCTGTTCCTCCAGCTTAGTAAGCTCCCGCAGCAGGTGATCGTATTCTGCGTCTGAAACCTTTGGTTCATCCAGTACATAGTAATGATAAGCATAATCGTTCAGTATTTCTGTTAAACGGTCTATTTCCTGTTTTACTTCTTCAAATGCAGCCATTAAGCTCTACCACCTTACTGTTTCGTTATCGGTGCAAATTTAGCAAATAATCGCTTTATGCCAACTTTAGGAAAAGCAATATCAAGTTCAATATTTTCCCCTTCGCCCTTCATGCTTACAACAGTTCCTGTTCCCCATTTTTTATGGGATGCCTTGTCCCCTACAGACCAGCTGAAAGAGTCTCCTCCAGTCATTGTAGTTGCTGCCCGCTGCTGTGTTTGACGGACCGGAGCCGCGGCTGATGTTCGTCCACTCATGCCTCTGTTTGCTGGCTGGGCAGCTCTCCCGCCGCCTCGTGATGTTTCCATCCAAGGGGGAACCGGTTGTTCCTTCGGTTCGTTGAGGCAGTTTACCAGGTCTGAAGGGATTTCGTTTAGAAACCTTGAAGCTGGATTCATGTTTGTGCGGCCGTATAATGTTCTCATTTTCGCCCGGGACAGGAAGAGTTCCTGCTCTGCACGTGTTATCCCCACATATGCCAGGCGCCTCTCTTCTTCCATTTCCGCTTCTTCCATGAGAGAACGGCTGTGAGGGAATACTCCTTCTTCCAGTCCAATCAGGAAGACGACAGGGAATTCCAGCCCTTTCGCAGAGTGGAGAGTCATGAGCAAAACGTGCTCCTGTGCATTTTCATCTTCATTATCTACTTTATCAATATCAGCTATGAGGGCTAAGTCGGTCAGAAAAGCCACAAGAGATTTATCTTCATTCGTTTCCTCAAATTCTTTTGTTACGGAAAGAAACTCGTTTATATTTTCCAGCCTTGCTTCCGATTCAAGGCTTTTATCATTTTTAAGCATTTCCCGGTAACCGGTTTTCTCAAGTATTTCTTCTACCAGCTCTCCTACAGATAAATAATCCTGCATTTGCACCCAGCCGTTTATCTGATCGATAAATCCTGCGAGAGTTTTTTCAAACCTTGCACTCAAACCGATCTGGCTGACTTCCTGTAATGCCTGAAAAATCGAGAGATCGTGCTGGGCTGCATAAGCTTCAACTTTTTCAAGAGTAGTAGCTCCGATTCCCCGGCGCGGTACGTTAATTATCCTTCTGAAGCTGATATCGTCATCAGGATTTGCCACAAGACGCAAATATGCCAGCAAGTCCTTAATTTCTTTTCTGTCATAGAACTTCGTGCCGCCGACAATCGTGTATGGAAGGTTAGATTTAACAAACATTTCCTCAATTACACGGGACTGGGCATTTGTACGGTATAAAACAGCGATGTCTGAAGGACGGTATCTTCCGGAGTCGGTCATTTCTTTGACTTTCCCAATGACGAAACGGGCTTCATCATGCTCATTGTCCGCCTCATAAAGACACAGCTCCTCTCCGTCCTGATTTTCAGTCCAGAGTTTCTTAGGCTTTCTGTTAAGATTGTTTTCTATAACCTCGTTTGCAGCTTTAAGTATCGTTTTCGTTGAGCGGTAATTTTGCTCAAGAAGAATTGTCGCACATTCCGGATAATCTTTTTCAAAGGAGAGGATATTTTGAATATCTGCCCCGCGCCAGCGATAAATAGACTGGTCTGAGTCCCCTACTACACAAAGGTTCCGGTGCTTATCCGCAATCATTTTCACAAGCATATACTGGGCACGGTTCGTATCCTGATACTCATCCACCATTACGAAACGAAAGCGGCGCTGATAGTATTCCAGTACTTCCGGAACCTGTTTAAATAGCTTTATCGTTGTCATAATCAGGTCGTCAAAATCAAGAGCCTGATTTTTCTTCAGCTCTCTTTGGTAAGCCTTATAAACTTTCAGAACGGTGTCCTCATAAGGGCCTTCCGCGGTTTTTTCATAGTCAGCTGGTGTTTTCAGCTCGTTTTTCGCAGAGCTTATCGTCCCGAGAATTGACCTTGGTTCAAAGCGTTTCACGTCAATATTCAATTCCTTCATAAGACGCTTAATGACAGTCAGCTGGTCCCCGGCATCCAGAATGGTGAAATTCCTGTTGAATCCAATCCGGTCGATATCTCTTCTCAGGATTCTGACACATAAGGAGTGGAAGGTGGAAACCCAGATTTCTTCGGCCTTTGTCCCGCCTACAATACGGGCCACACGTTCTTTCATTTCCTTTGCTGCTTTATTAGTAAAAGTTATTGCTAATACAGACCAGTGGGGGACACCAGTCTCTTCAATTAAATACGCGATACGATGTGTAAGAACCCTTGTCTTTCCACTTCCTGCACCAGCCATAAGCAGAAGCGGGCCTTCTCCGTGTTTAACAGCTTTTTGCTGTTCAGGGTTCAGTCCTTTCAGGAGACTGTCT
This sequence comes from Evansella clarkii, assembly GCF_002019695.1. Lineage (GTDB taxonomy): Bacteria > Bacillota > Bacilli > Bacillales > Salisediminibacteriaceae > Evansella > Evansella clarkii. Next base: position 194,506 of record NZ_KV917376.1, read on the forward strand.
TTCATTCGTTCCATATAAATCACCTTCCAAACGTATGTTCTTGTTTATCCCTAATTTTATCTTATCCTGACGGCTTTGTATACTTTAAGACTGAATTGCTTTTACTGTCTTCAGGGCTTCTTTAAAATCATCATAAATGACGTTTCCAACAACGATCGTGTCGGCAAACTGCGCCATTTCCTCCGCCTGTTTTTTCGACGTAATGCCACCACCGTAAAACAGACGGCTGTCTTCGATAACTTCGCCCACTTCCTGCACGATTTCAGGGTCGCCATATTTACCACTGTATTCCAGATAAAAAATCGGCAGACGGAACAATTTATCTGCCATACGCGCATAGGCGATAATGTCTTCTTTATCGAGGTTTACCGAAGCATCTGTCAGCTGGGCTACTTTAGAATCGCCGTTAAGTACGCAGTAGCCTTCAGTCAGTACTTCTTCCCAGTTCATGATATCCCCGAACTGTTTTAAAGCACGTTGATGCAGACCATTAATCCAGGTCGCATTACTCGTGTTGAGGACCGATGGAATTAAATAATAATCAAAGCCAGGTACGATAGAGTATAAATTCGATACTTCAAGGACGCAAGCAACAGAATAGCGCCTGATACGCATGAGCAGGCTGAGGGTTTTATCTTCTGTCACCCCATCGCTTCCGCCTACTATAACTGCATCTGTACCTGACTCACAGAGCTGCTCCAGTTCTTCGTCACTAATTTCTTTATTCGGATCTAATTTAAAAGCATGTTTCCATTCTGTATATTCAAGCATTGGCTGCCTCCAACTCTTCATTTACTCATCTCCTTAGTATACCAAAAATACTGTCTCACCTCATTAAAGGAAAGACAGTATTTTGCAGGAAAGTAAAGTAATTTTTGTGGGGGGGCTTGGGAGAAGGTGCGGGAGTGTTTTCTCATTGGTTGATGATGGCTGCTGGAGGGCGAGGGATGAGGGAAAAAAGGAAAGGCCATTTCTCATTTTGTGGTGAGACGCTCTTGCACTACTTGAGTTCCAATTTCCTCTCTTTCAAGTAGTGCAAGACGCTCTTGCACTACTTGAGTTCCAATTTCCTCTCTTTCAAGTAGTGCAAGACGCTCTTGCACTACTTGAGTTTCGATTTCCTCTCTTTCAAGGGATGCAAGATGCTCTTGCACTACTTGAGTTCCAATTTCATCTCTTTCAAGGGATGCAAGATGCTCTTGCACTACTTGAGTTCCAATTTCATCTCTTTCAAGGGATGCAAGACGCTCTTGCACTACTTGAATTTCGATTTTCTCTCTTTCAAGGGATGCAAGACGCTCTTGCACTACTTGAGTTTCGATTTCCTCTCTTTCAAGGGATGCAAGACACCCTTGCACTACTTGAGTTTCGATTTCCTCTCTTTCAAGGGATGCAAGATGCCCTTGCACTACTTGAGTTCAACCTCTTCTCTCTTTCAGGGGATGCAAGACGCCCTTAAATATAAGAAAAACACCTCCACATAAGTGAAGGTGTTTTCAGAAAACCGTTATTCTTTATTGTCATGCACTCTCTCAAGAGTCATCTGATAGCCGTCATTTCCGTAATTTATACAGCGTTTTACGCGGGAGATCGTCGCAGTGCTTGCCCCGGTATCCTTTTCAATACGCTGATAAGTAAAGCCATCCATCAGCATACGTGCAACTTCCAGACGCTGTGCAAGTGACTGGATTTCATTCATCGTGCAGAGGTCATCGAAGAATTGATAGCATTCTTCCACGTTTTTAAGGCTTAAAATAGCTTCAAAAAGCTGATCTAACTCTTTACCTCTTAACTTATCGATTTGCATTAGGGTAAGTCATCCTTTCCGACTTATTAATTTAATCTATTATGTTGACGTAATTTCCAAGTCCGCCCTCTTCAGCAGGAATGATATTTATCCATGTTTGTCCCGACAGAAAAGGTACTGCGTTTCCATCCTTCACAGGGATAATTTGATTATCTCTGTTTTCCCAGTCAACTTCCTGGAGAAACCCTCCCTGGATAAGGTATCCTTTTCCGTTTCCGGAGAGATCAATTGCCCGCCTTCCCTGATCATCTATGACTTTATGGGGTGCGGCTACGATAAAGACATTTTTAGGGGCCACTGGATTCCCAGTCTCCAGATCTTCTGAAGCCTGTCCTCCATTATACCTTAAATATCTCTCAGCTTCAGTGTCATACCTGAACTGGACATTGTTTGAAGCACCTCCGTAAACTACTTCCACTTCTGCAGCTCTTGCCAGGGAGTCGGAAGTTCCTTCCCCAAGATTGTCTGTGAAGGTAAGCTCAGGAAAATTATAAACAGATTCGTACCCTGTTTTTCCAAAGGCTTCTTCTAAAGCACTATAAGAAGTGTACATATTATGAGGTGCTTTTCTCTCGCTGGAACGAGTAAAATATGTCCCATCATAATGAAGTCCGCTTATGTGGTCCACGAATCCCTGTTCAATCTGAGCAAGGGCATCAGGGCTGCCTCCTGCTGAAACGTATACAGCATCATACCCGTTATTCAGCGGAAGATAATAATCTCTTGCACTTCGCACAGGGCCGATCACTTCGGGCTGTTTACTGTGATAAAAAGCTAAAAATCTTGTGATTGTCGCTTCTGTCAGTACTTCATAAACTATATCTGCCTGATAAAGGCCGCTTTGCGGCCTTGCTGCTGCAGAGTTTTCTATCATTACACCAAACGGGCGCATATCAGGCTGTTCAGCTGTTTTTTCTCCAGTCAGCGGAAAAATATATGGAAGATTTTCATCCGGGATATTTTCTTTATCCTCAGTATCCTCCAGGTTTTCCTCATTTGATTGGTCTGCTGAATTTGCTGCTTCCTTAGCGCCAGCTGCTTCCTCTTTTGCTTTACATGCGGTAAATAGGACTATTATTAGAAAACAAATTATAATTATTGTCAGGTTATTCCGCCGTGCCACTTGAACCAGCCTCACTCTCTATTCACTTTTATAGTTTAACGCATAATCGAAGGAAAGAGTACTCTTTTCTTCTTCACGTCAAAGATCCCCCTCTGGGTAATTCTTACGTATGGCAAATGAGTGGCTGAAAAAAACAGAAGGGAATATACAGGATCACTATAACGGTAACCTCTTTCTTTTAAGGCCAGTTTAAGCTCCCGTTCCTTCTCCATTAGTTCAGCCATGTCTGCCGATGAAATCATCCCCGAGATATCAAGAGGAATTTTGCACACTGGGCCTGTTTCATCAAGAAGCACAATGCCTCCCTGCTGTGTCTTAAGCTCTTTAAATGCATCCTGAAGACCTTTCTTGCTCTTTCCTATCAGGATAATATCTCCCGTATTGGAGAATGAGCTTGCAAATCCATAAACATTATCTGCAAATCCCTTGACTGCAGTACTTACAGTCCACTTTCCATTCCGGTCTGCAAGCATGATAAAGCATTCGTCTTTCTCACTGCTCAGAGTTTCACTTGTTAAGTCCTGTTCGATCCGGTATGGTTTAACGATTACCTCGTTCACCATTTCCAGGCCGACTGGAGTAGAAAAATCCATATCCTTATCCGTAAGATTCCAATCAGGAGCAAATGGAGCGAAACCGTATTTTTCCCAGTCCACATCTATTTTTGGATAACAAGGGACGTTGTCTCTCCTGACAGTTTTACCTTTCGCAATCACATCCACCGGCAATGGGTTATCCAGTGACGAAAGGAGGTTTATACTCGCGATTCTCCCTGGGGCAATCATTCCCAGTACGTCCTCCATGTGATAATGCTTTGCTGCATTATAAGTAACCATTCCAACTGCATCAATAAATGGAACGCCCTGATCCAGTGCAATCTTAATAAGGTGATCCACAAACCCTTCACGAAGAAAATCAGGAGGCGAACCATCTGTAGTCATCATCAGCCTGTCATAACTATCGAAGTCCATCGACTGTAACTCTTCAAGCAGTTTCGGAAGATCCGGCCTGATGGATGAGTACCTTAAGGAAGCAGCCATTCCAAGATCAAGACGGCGGATTACATCTTCACCTGTCATGGATTCATGGTCTCCATCTACTCCCAGCAGAGCCATCTGAGTGAGCGTTTTCTCCCCTGCTCCCGGAAAGTGGCCTTCAATAGGCTTGCGTACATCCTTCGTCTCAAGCATCCAGTGTAAAATACAGTCGTCTCCATTTAGCACTGCCGGCCAGTCTGTAAGCTCTCCTCCCTGTACGACATAGGGGTGGTCAAGCCAGGACCTCATATTGGAAAAGGAAAACAGATCATTATCATTTACCAGCTCAGTCTGCCCGTCATATCTCGCCCACCATAACATCGCCGCCGGCATCTTTTGCATGTCATCAAGGAAAGTAAGCGCTTTCTTTTTATCTAAATGTAAAAAAAGCGGCATGTTGTCATTTATCAGGGTAGTTGTTCCCCGTTCTGACGCATATTGAGCGAGTGTAAGGGGATTATATAACTGAAACGGGTGAGCATGGTGTTCAATATAACCAGGGACCGCGAATTTTTCGGTGCCATCAATAATCTGAGTCTTTTCTGAAATCTTTGGAGGAACTTCTTCTCCCACATAAACAATACGGTCAAAATAAATCCAGATGTTGCCCCTCATCCAGCATTTCCTGGTGCTGTTTAACCAGCGGACATTTTTAATAACCTTTGTGGGCGCAATGTTTCCGCGGATTACTTCAAGCTGTGTCCGTATTTCTTTTTTTGTCCAGTAATGTGAAAATCCTTTAACCATCTAAATCACCCAATTCACTCTGTTATAAATTAATGTTTCTACTATGGTAACATATTTACCCTTTAATTCACTAAAGAATTTCAACAATTTTAAAAATAAAATTGGAGGTATGCGAAGTGAGACAGAATATTGGAACAGTAAATGCTCTTGTGCGTATCACTTGTGGTTTTGCCTTGCTGGCCTGGAGTACAGCAAGAATGGTTAAAAAGCCTAATCAGACATCTCTGATGGTTATTGCGATTGCAGCTGCAATGAAAATAGCAGAGGGCTTTACACGTTTCTGCCCATTGACTTATCTGTTTGAAGAAAATGTCATGTATGAAGGTGACGAAGACTATTATGAAGATTACTCTCCTTTGAATCCTTCTTAAAGCAAAAAGAAAAGCTGACCCTGTCCTTTGTGCCGGGTCAGCTTTTAAAAATCATTAACAGGAGGTAATTTGATTATGCTGAGGTTTAGCATTGACCTTTTATTTATTTATTTTCTTATTGCTGGCAGCCTCGTTTTGCTCATTTACCTGTTTTTTCGCTACCGGAAGCATCGGCAAGATTAACTGCTCTTCTGCCAATATCATTTCGGTAAAACAATCCGTTCCAGAACTGGGAATCGAGTGTTTTATAAGTAGAGGAAACAGCCTTTTCTAAATCTGCTCCCATAGTGGACAGAAGAATGACTCTTCCACCATTTGTTTCCCAGCCTGTTGCATGTCTTTTTGAACCGGCGTGGAACCATTTTTGGTCCAGGTGAGGTGAAACTTCAGGAAGTCCGAACGCTGCCCCTTTTTCATAATTTCCCGGGTATCCCTCAGAAGCAAGCACTACACCGACGCATACGTCTTCTGACCATGCAAGCTCTGTTTCTTCCCCGTTCATTAAGTTTATAACTACTTCCGCTAAATCGGACTGTAGCCTTGGGAGTACAACCTGTGTTTCCGGATCCCCAAAACGGACATTAAATTCAATAACCTTAGGGCCATTTTCAGTAATCATCAGACCAGCATATAATATGCCGGTAAACGAAGCGCCTTCCTTTACCATGGCATTCGCCATCGGCTTGAGGATTTGTTCTTCTGCTTCTTTGATGATGGATGAGCTTATGTACGGAACTGGGGAGTAGGCGCCCATCCCCCCTGTATTCGGGCCTTTATCTCCGTCAAAAGCACGCTTATGATCCTGAGCCGGAACCATTGGAATAACTGTTTCCCCGTGCACAAACGCCATTAAAGAAACTTCTTCTCCTTCGAGAAACTCTTCGACAACAACCTGGGATCCAGCTTCTCCAAAAGCTCGGTTTTTCATCATTTCATCCAGGGCTTTAAGCGCTTCCTCTTCGGTCTGGGCCACAACTACACCCTTACCGGCAGCAAGTCCGTCCGCTTTAATAACAATTGGGGCACCTTGCTGGAGGACGTAGTTTTTCGCAGGCTCTGCCTCTGAAAAAGATTCATATGCTGCTGTAGGGATATTATACTTATGCATGATTTCCTTAGCATACTGTTTACTGCCTTCCAGCCTGGCTGCAGCCTTGGAAGGACCGAAAATCATTAGCCCTTCATTTTGGAACAAATCAACAATTCCATTAACAAGAGGATCTTCCGGGCCAACTATCGTAAGACTGATATCATTTTCTTTAGCAAAATGAAGTAACCCTGTATGATCTGATACAGCAATGTTTACTGAAGTAACCCCTTCATCCGCTATTCCATCGCTGCCAGGAGCCGCGAATACTTCAGTGGCAAGCTCTGATTCCTTCAGCTTCCAGCAAAGGGCATGTTCCCGCCCGCCGCTGCCAATTACTAAAATTTTCACTGTTATCGCTCCTTTTTACACTCGTAATTGCGAGTGAATCTATTAGAATTCTTTTGAGGAGTATGTTGGGATTTTCGGGTGGCATTTGTTAAATTCAGTTCGGGTATGGTAGCCACTCTAGCATGCCCGGACTCGGCAGTTCTCGGGAGTTCGGGTATGCTGGACACTCCTGCGTTACCGCTCCCACTCAATTTTCTTCCATGCGGGCACGCGAGAACTTCTTGCGTTACCGCTCCCACTCGATTTTCTTCCATGCGGGTACGCGAGGCACTCTTGCGTTACCGCTCTCACTCAATTTTCTTCCAAGCGGGTACGCGAGAGCCTCTTGCGTTACCGCTCTCACTCGATTTTTCTCCAAGCGGGCACGCGAGACCTTCTTGCGTTACCGCTACCACTCGATTTTTCCCCAAGCGGGCACGCTAGCCCCCCTGCGTACCCTTTCTCAACGAATTAATGTTTAAAATGCCTTACCCCTGTAAATACCATCGCGATTCCGTACTCATCAGCTTTATCGATGGATTCCTGATCCCGCTTTGAACCGCCAGGCTGAATAATTGCTGTGATGCCTGCTTTTGCCGCAGCTTCCACAGTATCGCTCATCGGGAAGAAGGCATCCGATGCGAGAACAGAGCCTTTTGCTTTTTCACCAGCCTGTTCAATAGCGATTTTCGCCGAGCCGACGCGGTTCATCTGGCCTGCGCCGATACCGATTGTCTGATCTTCTTTCGCTAAAACAATAGCGTTCGATTTCACATGTTTAACTACTTTCCAGGCCATCTTCATCTGTTTCCACTCGTCTTCCGTAGGCTCACGCTTTGTTGGGTTCGTAGCCGAAACATCCTCGAAGGTCAAAGTATCTGTTTCCTGCATGAGCGCTCCGCCGGAAACACTTGTAATCCTGCGCTCAATACGGTGTGTGTGTTTGAAATCGACAGTAAGCAGACGAAGATTCTTCTTCTGGCGCAAAACTGCAAGTGCTTCGTCTGTAAAACCAGGAGCTATGATGATTTCAAGAAAAATTTCTTTCATTTTCTCTGCAGTCTGCTTATCAACCTCACGATTGGAAGCAACGATTCCGCCAAAAATGGAAACCGGATCTGCCTCGTAAGCTTTCGTATACGCTTCGAATACAGATTCACCTGTGCCTACTCCGCACGGATTCATATGTTTTATTACAGCAACAGCCGGCTCCTGGAAGTCCCTAACTACCGCGAGGGCAGCATCAGCATCGTTAATATTATTATAAGAAAGCTCTTTTCCGTTCAGCTGCTCAGAACGGGCAATGGAAGTAGGGTTTCCTAATGGGCGTTCATAGAAGCAGGCGTTTTGATGAGGGTTCTCTCCATACCTGAGCATTTCTTTGCGGTTATATGTAACAGTAAGTTTTTCCGGAGCTTCGTCCCCAACCTGCTTTGTTAGAAATTCAGCGATAAGCGCGTCATAAGCCGCTGTGTGGCGGAACGCCTTCGCTGCCAGCTTCCTTTTCCGCACCTCAGTCAGTTCCCCATCCCGCTCGAGTTCTTCAATAACAATATCGTAATCTGCAGAATCGACAATGACGCCAACAGAAGCGTGATTTTTGGCTGCGGAACGGAGCATCGAAGGACCGCCAATATCGATATTCTCGATCGCATCATCATACGTAGAATCAGGATCTTCAATCGTTTTCTGGAATGGATAAAGATTAACTACCACAAAATCGATCATTTCCACATCATGTTCGTCTGCTGATTTCATATGTTCTTCATTATCCCGGACAGCAAGCAATCCTCCGTGGATTTTCGGATGCAAAGTTTTTACCCGGCCGTCCATCATTTCAGGAAAACCAGTTACTTCCTCAATGCCGATTACCGCTACTCCGGCTTCCTGTAATATCTTTTTCGTTCCCCCTGTAGAAATAATCTCTACTCCTGAATCTTCAAGTTTTGTTACGAAGTCCACGATTCCTGTTTTGTCAGAAACACTGACCAGCGCTCTTTTTTTCATCTCCGCACGCCCCTTTTCAAGTCTTCAATGACACGCTGTACTATTGCTGGATACAACTGGTGTTCAACCTGCTGTATCTTTTTTGTAACCTCATCCAGCGTATCTCCATCTTCTATTTTAACAGGTTCCTGGGCAATTATTGGACCTGTATCCATTCCTTCGTCAACAAAATGTACAGTTACCCCGCTCACCTTCACTCCTGCATTCATCGCCTGGCCGATTGCATCCAGCCCTGGAAATGCCGGCAGAAGAGACGGATGGATGTTAATTATCCGTCCCTCGTATGCTTTAAGGAGAACCGGGCCAATGAGCCTCATATACCCTGCCAGCACAATTAAGTCAATCTCGCACTCGTTAAGCTTCGCAATTATTTCCTGCTCATAATCAGCTTTAGAAGCGAAATTCTTCGGCTGGAAAACAAAGGACTGTATCCCGTGGCTTTCTGCCCTTTCCAAAGCATATGCCCCAGGTTTATCACAAACAAGAAGCTTCACTTCTGCACCAGCCTGTACTATTGCTTCAAAGTTGCTTCCGTTTCCGGAGGCGAACACTGCTATGTTCATCGGTCACCCTCCGCAGCAAACTCTATTCCTGACCCTTGTTTTACTTTCCCAATCACAAAAGCTGTTTCTCCCTTATCATGGAGCGTGTCCATCACATACTGTACATCTTCTTCCCGGACAGAAAGAACGAGTCCAATCCCCATATTGAATGTTTCATATAAGTCCTCATGAGAAAGATTACCTTTTTCCTGAAGCCACTTAAACACCTGCGGCACTTCCCATGCAGCCGTGTTAATCTCAGCTCCAAGCCCTTCCGGGAGCATGCGTGGAACGTTCTCGATCAGACCGCCCCCTGTAATATGCGCGGCAGCTTTTACCCGGTCACCGGAAAAAAACGGCTGAAGAGCTTTCACATATATTTTTGTCGGCGCAAGCAGCACTTCTCCTAATGTCTTCCCGGAATCCTCAAAAGTATCGTTCCAGGAATAATGATTATCGGACACAATCTTTCTCACAAGGGAATAGCCGTTGCTGTGAATGCCGCTGGACGCTACGCCGATCAGCACGTCATCTTCCTGAACATTTTGCGGGTTAAACAACTGGCTTTTTTCCGCGATTCCCACAACAAATCCGGCAACATCGTATTCCTCCGGCTTATACAGCCCCGGCATTTCTGCTGTTTCCCCTCCGATTAATGCACAGCCCGCCTGCCTGCAGCCCTCTGCTATCCCGGCAACAATATTTTCAACCATTTCCGGTTCGTTTTTCCCAAGGGCCAGATAATCGAGGAAAAACAAAGGGGATGCTCCCTGTACGACGATATCATTTACACACATCGCCACTGCATCAATACCGATAGTGTCTTGAATGCCTGTTTCCTGGGCAATGAGGAGTTTCGTCCCAACCCCGTCTGTTCCTGAGACAAGGACGGGTTCTTTATAGGAAAAGGATGACAGGTCGAACAGCCCGCCAAAGCTTCCTAACCCTCCCAGAACCTCAGGGCGTCTTGTAGATTCTACGTGTTTCTTAATACGACGGACTCCTTCGTACCCTGCTTCGATGTTTACGCCTGCTGATTCATAAGCTTTTGACATGGATATTCCCCTTCTTCCTATACTTTTACCTTTTCATACGGATGGTCTGATTCCGGGTAGATTTCCGTTGGATACTGGCCTGTAAAGCAGGCAAGACACTGGCCGTGGTTTTCCTGGTCCCCAGGTCTTCCAATCCCTTTCATGAGGCCTTCCGTGCTTAAAAATTCAAGGGTATCCGCTCCAATTTCCTGGCGGATTTCCTCTACTGTTCTGTCCGCTGCGATTAATTCGCCTTTTGTAGATGTATCGATTCCGTAAAAACAAGGGTTCGTAATCGGCGGCGCGCTAATGCGCACATGAACTTCTTTCGCTCCCGCTTCACGCAGGAGGCGGACAATCCGCCGGCTCGTTGTGCCGCGGACGATGGAGTCATCAATCATGACGACTCTCTTTCCTTCCACCACTCCTCTTACTGCGGAAAGCTTCATTTTTACCCCTTGTTCTCTCAGTTCCTGTGACGGCTGTATGAAAGTTCTTCCTACATAACGGTTTTTAATTAAACCGAGCTCGTATGGAATTCCTGTATGTTCCGCATAGCCAATTGCTGCTGAAATACTGGAATCAGGAACTCCGGTTACCACATCCGCTTCAACAGGAGCTTCAACTGCAAGCTGTCTGCCAAGATTCTTCCTCGCATGGTGTACGTTAATCTTGTCAACGTTGCTGTCAGGACGGGCAAAATAGACGTATTCCATGGAGCAGATGGAACGTTTCGGCGATAAAGCGAAACGTTCGCTTTGAAGTCCATCGTCATCAATAATAATTAATTCTCCCGGCTCAACCTCACGCTCGTATTCTGCGCCGATAATATCAAAAGCACATGTTTCAGAAGAAATAACATACGCATCTCCAAGCTTGCCGATGGAAAGAGGACGGAGTCCATTCGGGTCAAGAGCTGCCATCAGTTTCCCCTCGACCATAACCATGAAAGCATAGGCACCTTTAACCATTGTCAGCGCATTTTTCACCCGGTCTTTTATATCCTCAAAACCGCTTCTTTTAATAAGGTGGGCAAGTACTTCCGTGTCTGATGTTGTCTGAAAAATACTTCCCTGCCTCTCCAGCTGATGCTTTAATGCGCTGGCATTTACGAGGTTCCCATTATGGGCTAAGGAAAGACCGCCTGTCTGCGAGTTGAAGAGAAGCGGCTGAACATTGATAAGGTCACTGTCGCCGGCAGTAGTATACCTTACATGGCCGATAGCCCCTTTGCCGCTGAGCTTCTCGAGAGCTCCGTCATTAAATACATCGTTAACGAGTCCAAGGCCTTTATGGACTTTCAGCTTTTCGCCATCAGTAACAACAATTCCCGCGCCTTCCTGTCCCCGGTGCTGCAGGCTGTGCAGGCCGTAATAAGTGATAGCGGCCGCATCTTTATGCCCCCATACTCCAAACACTCCGCATTCTTCATTTAATCCTTTGATTTCACCAAACATGGGATGGCACCTCTCCAAATATCTTCCAGTTCCACTGTCTGTTCCTGTAAAATCGGTTTTCCATTACTATCAAGCACTTTCAGTTGTGCTTCATCAGTTACTTCACCGATACAAACAGCTTCCGGAATGTAATTTTCAAATCTGCTCTGCTGCTCTTTTGAAACTGTAAGGATGTAACGGGACTGAGTTTCAGCAAAACATTCTGCAAGCACGTCGTCTCCGGTCAATTTCACTTCTGCTCCAAGTTCTGTTCCAAACAGAGATTCTGCAAGAGCCACAAGGAACCCACCCTCAGCCATATCATGGGCTGAAGCAACTGTCCCCCCCTGGATTGCTTCGAGTACCTTTTCCTGTCTGTCCTTTTCAACTGCCATATCAATTTTTGGAGAATGGCCGAAAATGGATCCTTCCTTCATTTTCTGAAGCTCGCTTCCTCCAAAATCATTGCCTGCTTCCCCGACAATATATATTAAATCTCCAGGCTTTTTAAAACGCTGAGTTGTAATATGCTCTGTTTGTTCAATAAGGCCAACCATGCCGATAACCGGTGTTGGATAAACAGCCGCACCGCTTCTTTCGTTGTATAAAGAAACATTTCCGCCGATTACTGGTGTTTCAAGCTGTTCACAAGCTTCACTTAAACCATCTGTAGACCTTTCAAGCTGCCAGAAGATTTCCGGGTTTTCCGGGCTTCCGTAGTTAAGGCAGTCTGTCACTCCAAGAGGCTTCGCACCTGAACAGACAAGGTTTCTAGCAGCTTCTGCAATCGCAATCTTACCGCCATTGTACGGATCAAGATACAGATACCGTGAATTACAGTCCGTTGTCATCGCCAGTGCTTTATCCGTTTCACGGATTCTCAGGACAGCCGCATCAGAACCAGGTGCAACAACTGTGTTTGTTCGTACCATATAATCATACTGGTCATAGACCCATTCCTTGCTTGCAATAGTCGGCTGACCTAAAAGTCCTTTCAGAGTTCTGCTGAAATCTTCCACTGCCGGACGATAATCTTTCTTCTCCTGGAATTCCCGGAAATAAGCCGGCTCAGAAGATGGCTTATGGTAAACCGGTGCCTCTTCAGCCAGGGCGTCAACCGGAACATCCGCCACTACATCTCCTTTATGAACAAGGCGCAGTTTTTTATCATCAGTAACCCGGCCAACGATCACAGCCATCAGGCCCCATTTTTCAAAAAGCTCGATCATTTCCTGTTCACGCCCTGCTTCCACTACAAGGAGCATTCTTTCCTGTGATTCGGAAAGCATCATTTCATAAGGAGTCATGCCTTTTTCACGCTGTGGTACTTTATCTAAATCCATTTCAATTCCAGATCCTGCTTTACTCGCCATTTCTGCAGAGGAAGATGTGAGGCCTGCTGCTCCCATATCCTGAATACCCACTAGTGCATCATTTTTGACTGCTTCCAGACAGGCTTCCATAAGAAGCTTCTCCATGAATGGGTCTCCTACCTGTACTGCAGGACGCTTTGCTTCAGAAGCTTCGCTAAGCTCCTCGGAAGCAAATGTTGCCCCGTGAATTCCGTCGCGTCCAGTGCTCGCCCCTACGTAGATCACAGAGTTGCCGACACCCTTTGCCTGCCCCTTCTGGATATCCTTATGGTCAATAAGTCCGACACACATAGCATTTACAAGAGGGTTTCCTTCATAGCAAGGATCGAATTGCACTTCTCCGCCTACAGTCGGGATGCCGATACAGTTTCCGTAGCCTGCAATACCTGCAACAACTTCTTCAAACAAGTACTTAACACGGGGGTTTTGAAGTTCGCCGAAACGGAGGGAGTTAAGCATCGCAACAGGGCGTGCTCCCATGGAAAACACATCACGGATAATTCCTCCAACACCAGTAGCTGCCCCTTGATATGGCTCAATAGCTGACGGGTGGTTGTGGCTCTCAATCTTGAAAACTACTGCCTGCTCGTCGCCAATATCAATAATGCCCGCGCCTTCTCCTGGTCCCTGAAGCACTTTTTCACCGCTTGTCGGGAACTTTTTCAGAAGCACCTTTGAGTTTTTGTAGCTGCAGTGCTCAGACCACATCACTGAAAAGAGGCCCGTTTCTGTGTAGTTGGGAAGCCTTCCAAGAATAGACTCCACTAAAGAAAACTCTTCGTCTGTAAGTCCCATTTCAGCGTAGATTTTCTGATCCTTAATTTGCTGGGGAGATGGCTCATGAAGTAATTGCATTTCGTTCCCTCCAATGGCTTAAAATCGATTTAAACAAAGTAAGTCCGTCTTTTGAACCCAGCAGTTCATCAACCGCCCGCTCAGGGTGCGGCATCATGCCGAGAACATTCCCTTCTTTATTAACAATTCCGGCAATTCGCTCAACAGATCCGTTAATATTCTCTTTATATTTGAAAACAATCTGGTTATTTTCAGTTAACGCTTCAAGAGTCACCGGATCACAGTAATAGTTTCCTTCACCGTGCGCTACCGGAATCTTAATTTCCTCGTCTTTTTTATAGCCTTCTGAAAAAATAGTTTCATTGTTTTCCACAACAAGCTCAACAGAACGGCATATAAATTTCAGGTTTTCATTTCTTCGCATTGCACCAGGAAGCAGCCCTGCTTCAAGGAGTACCTGGAAGCCGTTGCAGACACCGAGGACAGGCTTCCCTTCTTCCGCTGCTTTGATTACTGCATCCATGATCGGTGAGAACCTTGCAATCGCTCCGGATCTTAAATAGTCCCCGTATGAAAAGCCCCCCGGAAGGAGTATACCGTCAAAGCCTTCTAAACTTGTTTCATGATGCCATACGTAAGAAACTTCCGCACCTAGCTCATCTTTTACCGCATGGTACATGTCAATGTCACAGTTTGAGCCTGGAAAAACGATTACTGCGAACTTCATTGGGAGACGACCTCCTCAATTTCATAGCGGTAATCTTCAATTACTGTATTAGCAAGAAGCTTTTCACACATGTCCTTCACTTCAGTCTCCACTTTTTCTCTCGACCCTTGTATCTGAAGCGTCATCACTTTACCGATGCGCACTTCTTCAACTCCTTCATAGCCAAGGTGATGAAGTGAATTTTGAACTGCCGCTCCCTGAGGATCCAGTACGCCTTCTTTTAAAGAAACATATACTTTTACTTCGAACATGTGTCTACACTCCCTAGTCGTTTTAATATAGTTTCATAGCCATCCTGCAAGTTTCCTGTACCGAAACGGAATAAATCTTTATCAAGTGATTCGCCTGTTTCTTCGTCCCACAGACGGCAAGTATCCGGGGAAATCTCATCTGCGAGGAGAATCCTGCCTTCAGCATCCCTGCCAAATTCCAGCTTAAAATCTACTAATGAAGTCCCTATAGCAGAGAAGATAACCTTCAGTTTCTCATTAACTTTTAAAGCAATTTGCTTAATTGTTTCCAGCTCTTCTTCAGCCGCAAGCTCCATCACTTTGATATGTTCATTGTTAATCAGCGGATCTCCGAGACTGTCATCCTTGTAATAAAACTCCAGTACTGGCTCAGGAAAAACGGTTCCCCGTTCCATACCAAGGCGTTTTACCAGGCTTCCTGCGGCGATGTTTCTCACCACTACTTCCAGAGGTACGATCTCCACTTTTTTGACAAGCTGCTCGTTTTCAGAGATTCGTTTAATAAAGTGGCTGTCAATACCGTCCTGCTTGAGGAGGGAAAAAATAAGAGAACTGATCTCATTATTAAGTCGCCCTTTTCCTTGCAGAACATCCTTTTTTTCACCGTTAAAGGCAGTTGCATCATCCTTATATTCCACCCAGTACTGGTCCGGGTACTCGGTTGCGTAAATCCGCTTTGCTTTTCCTTCGTAAAGACAAGCCCCTTTATTCAAAGTAATCCCTCCGTAAGTCAAAATATTAGCAATCTTTTTTATGGGGGAGGGGGAGTTCCCCTCCAGATCTTTTTATAAAAATCATGTCGCTCGCAGCTTAATTTAAACCAAGCCGGTCAAAGATGGTATCTACGTGCTTCAGGTGGTGGTTGTAATCAAAGCAGTCATCAAGCTCTTCTTCTGAAAGATGCTTCATAATCAGTTCGTCTTCTTCCACGAGAGAACGGAACTGCACTCCCTTTTCCCATGCCTCCATCGCTTTCGGCTGTACGAGGTCATAAGCTTCTTCTCTTACCATCCCTTTATCAATCAGTGTTAAAAGCACACGCTGAGAATAAATCAGGCCGTACGTGCGTCCCATATTACGTTTCATATTTTCCGGGAACACAGTCAGGTTTTTGACGATATTTCCGAAACGGTTCAACATGTAGTTAAGAGCGATTGTCGCATCTGGCAGGATGACTCTTTCAGCGGAAGAGTGGGAAATATCTCTTTCATGCCAGAGAGCCACGTTTTCGTAAGCTGTCATCACATGCCCGCGAAGGACTCTCGCAAGGCCTGTCATATTTTCCGAACCAATTGGGTTACGCTTGTGAGGCATCGCGGACGAGCCTTTCTGGCCTTTTGCGAAAAACTCCTCCACTTCCCTTGTTTCACTTTTCTGCAGACCGCGGATTTCCACTGCCATTTTTTCAATGGATGAGGCAATCAGAGACAGGGTAGCAACATAGTGTGCATGACGGTCCCGCTGCAGCGTCTGAGTGGAAATTGGCGATGCTTCAAGACCCAGTCCTTCACACACATATTTTTCAACGAAAGGATCGATATTCGCGTAAGTTCCTACAGCACCGGAGATTTTTCCAACACGTACAGATTCAGCAGCATGACGGAAACGCTCCAGGTTCCGTTTCATTTCCTCATACCAGAGTGCAACCTTCAGCCCGAAAGTAGTCGGCTCGGCATGGACTCCGTGAGTACGGCCCATCATGACAGTAGTTTTATGTTCAATCGCTTTATTTTTCAGTATTTCAATGAAGTTCAGGATATCTTTCTCAAGAATTTCATTGGCTTGTTTCAGTAAGTATGAAAGTGCTGTATCAACTACGTCCGTGGATGTAAGACCATAATGTACCCATTTTCTTTCTTCACCAAGAGTTTCAGATACTGCTCTGGTGAAGGCTACCACATCGTGGCGTGTCTCCGTTTCGATTTCAAGGATTCGTTCCACGTTGAAACCTGCGTTTTCTCTGATTTTTTTCACATCTTCTTTTGGAATGTCCCCAAGCTCGGCCCAGGCTTCACAAGCTTGTATTTCTACCTCCAGCCATGCATTAAAACGGTTTTCATCCGTCCAGATTGCTCCCATTTCCGGTCTTGTATAACGTTCAATCATCTTAATTTCCTCCTGTTGTAATTCGTCTCATGCTTTCTTCGCTGCTCCAGATTGGAGAGTCATTTACTTCTTTCAGCGCTTCTTCAGTTGTTTCGGCAAGAACATTCACATGCCCCATTTTCCGGCCTGTCCTCGCTTCGGCTTTGCCATACAGATGGAGGTGGGCGCCCTTAATTTCACGCACATGCTCCATGACTTTTTCCATGTGTTCTCCTAATATGTTAACCATGACGACAGGTTTTAACAGCTCCGTGCTGCCAAGGGGCCAGCCGCACACCGCCCGTATATGCTGTTCAAACTGGGATGTTGCACAGGCATTTATTGTGTAATGCCCTGAGTTATGCGGCCTCGGTGCCAGCTCATTCACATACAGTTCCCCATCCTGCCCCAGAAACATTTCCACAGCAAGTGTTCCGATTAAGTTAAAAGACATAGCAAGGTGCTTGGCAAGTTGTTCAGCTTCTTTCTCTGTCTCTTCTGTTATCCTTGCCGGGACAATTGTTTTATGGAGAATATTATTTTTATGGATGTTTTCAGCTACCGGAAAAACAGAAAGCTCCCCATGGACACTTCTCGTTACGATCACTGAGATTTCCTTCTCAAAACTAATCCATGATTCTAAAACGAAAGGCCCTTTATCCTGCATTTCTCCCCATGCCGCTTCCAGTTCAGCTGCTTCCCTGATGACCCGCTGCCCTTTTCCATCGTATCCGCCTCTTGTTGTCTTTAGTACTGCCGGGAGACCAAGATCCTCCGCCGCTTCCTGCAGCTGAACGTAAGTTTCCACAGGCTGATAAGGAACAACCGGAACACCGAATGAAGCTATCGCTCTTTTTTCCTGGATTCTGTCCTGCGTGATTGCAAGAAGATCGCTTCCCTGCGGCAGGTACATTTGCTGTTCCAGCCACGTGGCGGTTTTTGCATCAATATTTTCAAACTCATAAGTTAGGATGTCACAAAGCTCCGCAAGCTTTTCTGCTCCCGCGAGGTCATTGTAAGCCGCTTCAACCTGTACATCCGCTACCTGCCCGCATGGAGAATCAGGTCCTGGCTCCAGTACAGCTACTCTGTAGCCCATCTCCCTCGCAGACAGAGCCATCATTCGCCCGAGCTGTCCGCCTCCGAGAATTCCAATTGTCTTTCCTGGTTTAATCCAGTCCTGCTTCATAACAGTTCACCATTTTCCAGCACATCTTTTCTCTTTGCCTCCCGGCGTTCTTCCAGACGCTGCCTCAGTTCCTTATCATAAACTGCGAGCTGCTGCGCTGCCAGGAGAGCAGCATTTATCGCTCCTGCTTTTCCAATAGCTACTGTGGCAACCGGCACTCCTGCAGGCATCTGTACAATGGAAAGAAGGGAGTCCATTCCGTTCAGTGCCTTCGACTGGACTGGTACGCCAATAACAGGCACTGTTGTTTTCGCCGCCACCATTCCTGGAAGATGAGCAGCACCTCCTGCACCTGCAATAATGACTTCGATCCCTCTGTCTGCAGCTTCTTCGGCATATTGAAACATGTAATCAGGTGTTCTGTGCGCCGAGACTACTTTTTTTTCATATGGAACTTCAAGCTCTTCAAGCGTTTCCGCTGTGTGTTTCATAGTTTCCCAGTCTGAAGTTGAGCCCATAATGACACCAACCTTAGCCGACATAACAATGAACCTCCTTATTTTACCCCTTTTATGAATTACCTTGCCGCAATTGTCTTATATTTTTCCAGAGAGTACCTTAACTGCACGACTTTTGCCAGTATCCCTGCCTCAAAGCATAGACAATCCCGCCCTGTCCGGGCAATAAAAAAACGTGTCCATTTGGCCAGTGAGGGGACAAACGAACACGTGTGTACAAACTTCGTTGCAGTACAAACTCCCTCCAATTGTCCCGAATTATTCGAGCAGGAGCAGGCACTCTACGCGCAGTCACCCTCATAGTCCGGTGATTTAAGGTCTCCGGGTAGAAACTTCTGGGCCATATTCCCATGATTATATGAGGTCGTATATTCATTTTTAACTGGTTCTATCATAACAATACCAGATGAAAAAAGTCAACCAAAATTCGAACGATTTTTCATGTCTCCGGTCTATTGTTCGTGTTTTGACTTAATTACATTGTGGTTTGTCCTGTATTTGTTCACACTTGTCCTCTGTATAAGAACAAACGGTTATTTCCTCAGGCGGTTATGCAGAAAGATGGACTCAGCCTTTTCATCCTGCTACGCTTTAAAGATAACATGGAACGACTTTTAAAAAGCATAACAAAGGTCAGATATTTATGAAACCTTATATCTTATTAAACTTAACGATAATTTTATTTTCCGGAAATATTGTGGCAGGAAGGGCAATCAATGAACTCCACAGTGGCAATTTCAATAATGGAAAACAGTCGGTTTACTTTAATCTATTAAATTGATAAAATATCAAAAACCTTCATTACTCTATATACAGAAAGAGGCTGACAGATGGAGAATCCGAAACTGAAAAAACTAAGCGAAGAATGGCTTCCTGAAGCAGATATTGAGCAGCTGCAGGAGAAAATGGAAAACGGGGAAATAACATCGAGAGAGCTTGTATTAATGTATTTACACCGAATAGCTTCCATTGACAGACACGGCCCTGCCCTCAACTCCGTCCTCGAGATTAACCCGGACGCACTGCAGATCGCTGAGGCTTTGGACGCTGAAAGACGGCAAAAAGGAAGCCGGGGTGCCCTCCATGGAATTCCAGTTCTTATTAAAGATAATATTGCCACACATGATAAAATGCACACAAGCGCCGGCTCACTCGCTCTTGCTGACTCCTATGCCAAGGAAGACTCCTTTGTTGCAAAACAGCTCAGATACGCTGGTGCAGTTATACTGGGAAAGACTAATATGACAGAATGGGCCAATTATATGACGGTGGGCATGAAAAACGGCTACAGCTCCCGGGGAGGCCAGGTTATCAACCCTTACGGCAGTGACTTCGATACAGGAGGATCCAGTTCAGGGTCTGGCGCTTCCATTGCCGCCGGACTTGCAGCACTAGCTGTCGGAACAGAAACATCAGGTTCGATACTTAGCCCTGCAAGCCAGCATTCTCTCGTAGGTGTAAAGCCCACAGTCGGTCTGATCAGCCGGACAGGTATCATTCCTATCTCCCACACGCAGGACACCGCCGGTCCAATGACAAAAAACGTGAAAGATGCTGCCATTCTGCTCAGCAGTCTGTCTGAAATTGATTTGGAGTACCCAGTTACGGAATCAAACACAGAACTAGCCGGAGTTGATTTCACTGAATTCCTTGATGAGAACGGCCTAAACGGCGTTAAAGTCGCAGTGGCACGGAAGACGTATTTTGAATACCTGACTGAAGAAAAAAAGGAAATCCTCAACAGGGCGTTAAGTGTTTTGGAGACGCAGGGGGCAGTTATTATTGATAATGTGGAGATCCCAACCACTAAAGCGAAGTGGACTTACGATGTACTTACTTATGAATTTAAAGCCGGATTAAATGCATATCTCGAGCGATTTGCCGGAAACCCCGAAATCCGTTCTCTGGCAGATGTAATCAACTTTAATTTTGCAAATCAGAAAGCAATGCTCAAGTATGGCCAGTCACTGCTCCTTGCTGCGGAAAATACGAGCGGCACATTAACAGAGCCGGATTATATTTACGCTCTCGAACGAGACCAGTATTTATCAAAGGAAAACGGAATTGACGCAGCATTGGCAAACAACGGAGCGGATGTCCTTGTTTTCCCGAATAATTACGGGGCTTCTATTCCAGCAAAAGCAGGTTACCCGTCAGTAACTGTTCCGGCAGGCTACACAGAGGAAGGGGAACCAGTAGGATTAACATTTACAGGAAAGGCATATTCTGAAGCGCAGCTGCTGAAGTGCGCGTATGCCTTTGAACAAGCTACGAAGCACCGGAGAGCTCCGGTACTGTAGTCAGGAATTTCTATTAAATTAAACTTCTAAGAAGAAGAGGGTGTCCCAAAAGCCTAGCTTTTGGTGACACCCTCTTTCTTACCTTTAGTCAACGCATTTTTGTTAATTTCTTTTACATTTCATTTTTGGGTGTAGGAGGAAGGGGGACCCCGTCCTCCTACACCCAAGTTTTTGTATCACAAAAAGACCTTACGCTTTCCTGTTTTTCGAAAGGTCAATGTGCTATAGTTGAATCAAACTTCGTTACGATCTTTGAGCTGGTAGTGCGGACTCATAATCGTACAATATGCCGTGTGTGATAAGTTGAAACGTCACTTTCAGGAACTTATTCATACACGCCACAACAGCGACCTTATGAGGCTTACTCTGAGGTTGCTTTTTTAATTTGTAATAATAGTCCACGAAGTGATTAGGTTTTCCTTTTGCCATAAGCATTGAACAAATCATAAAAAATAAAATTTTCCGCAGCTTCTTATTACCTCTTTTATTTATTCGATCACGATATTGCATATTACCGGATTGATAGCGCATGATATCAATGCCCGCGTAAGCGTTTAACTGTTTGGCGTTTTTAAAACGGCGGATATCCCCTAGTTCGCCAATCAGTCGACACGCTGTTGAATCTCCGATTCCTGGAAATGAACGCAAGACCTTATATTCTTTTCTCCCTTCTGAGATAGTTACCATTTGTTTGACGAGCTGAACCTTTTTCTCCATCAAATCCGCAATACGTCGAGCATAATCCCTTGCTTGATCACAACGAATGTCCGACGGATCAATAGCTGGATACGAATTTTCGGCAGCTTTCAATAATACAATGGCTTTCTCCTCTGCGCGTTTTAAAGATAAATTCTTTCGGGTGTTCTCTTTCAAACGGTTTTTAATAATCGTTTTTGAAAGTGC
>NZ_KV917376.1:216117-425518 GCF_002019695.1 Evansella clarkii
TGGTATGTCGCTTCGCGAGCCATACTAAAGTGTGTTTTCGCAAGCTCGTGGGCATCGCTAATATCTGTTTTATGACGACGCATCTTAGCCATTTGTAAATTCGCTTCCAATGGATTCATACGGCAGTATGTATGGCCTTTAGTCGCCAGGAACTTTTCCAGTGGTTTTGAGTAAATACCTGTTGCTTCAAACACAATTTCGGGGGCTTGTTTATCCAAAACCGTCATTTCTTCAATTCTGTGATGAAGCCGTTCAAAATCAATCCGAGTATGAGTTAATTCCCCTTCCAATTCACATTGTTTATACCGGTCATAAATAGCAAAAGTACTTTTTCCTTTACTGACATCAAGTGCGATGACATGCTTCAAACGAACCTTCTCCTTTTTAGCCAATCATAGAAGTCTTCACAGCGCCTTATTGATTCCATTTTCTTATACACGATCTCTTGGACCCAACATACTAAACTGATTCAAACAAGGGTGTGAAGTTGGCCGGTTTTTTGATACGGACTCTTATCTTGGTCCCAGAGGCTGTTCGGCCTTTCTTCACTTCTACTATAAAAAAATAGTAGCACAGACCATGGCCTTGGTCTGTGCTACTAATGTTAGTATGTTTTATATACTATTTAGTCAGGCTGCTTTTTCCGCGCCTATTTTCCCTGCAAGGATATAAGCAATCGAAGCGGCAGCTATTGGTATAAGTATTGTAATGAGGTTTCTGTTGCCCAGCATCATCTCACCTGCTGCTCCACCCTCGTAACTCCCTGCTATGTCCGGAGTATACTGCAGAGTTAACAAAATGCCGGAGACTATCTGCAGACCCATCAGTAATATTAAAAATAGTGAAATAAACAATAAAAATTTCTTCATCGGAAAGACCCCTTACACTTTAATATTCTACTTTGGTAAAACCCTGAGGGCACAAATATTCAGGAATTTCACACTTATACTATTTAAACACAATTACAACTTTGTTGCTGGACAAATTGTCACAAGTTTAAGCAAATTTGTCCAGCAAACTGTTTTCTCTGGACAAATTCCGCTTTCTACGTCCTGATTTGTCCAGCAAATCTTCTAATCTGGACAAATCCAACCTTTTCAACGAAAATTTGTCCATAAAATAGTTAATGAAAGTAATTTATTCAAAATATTACTACTTACTCTGGACAAATTTTAGCTGTTTTATTGATATTTGTCCCGCAAACTGTTTTTTCTGGACAAATTCCGCTTTCTACGTCCTGATTTGTCCAGCAAATCTTCTAATCTGGACAAATCCAACCTTTTCAACAAAAATTTGTCCAGCAAACAACATCCAGCCTAGCCTAGATATAACACTAAACTATAAAACAAGCACCGCCCCTCCCAAAAAGAAGAGTCTGGTGCTTCACTTTATTTACTCAATTTCCTCGAAAAATAGTCCGCCTTCTGTCTGAACGAAGAGGGGATCCGTGACACTATCGAGACTGATTATTATATATGGATTGTCCTTTCCCGTTTCCTCTTCGGTGAACTCTACAGTGATGACAGTACCTTCTTCGTCATTGACAACCCCGGCTACATCGATTCCTTTTCCCTGGTTATCACTGCCGAGCGAAAGGACTACTATCGTTTTCTCTTCTTCATCTGTAAAACGTTTATAACCCTGAATTTCCGGAGAATTTTGCAGCTCAGCTGTATATCTGTCAACAGTCAGGTGTTCAGCTGCATCCGTTTCCTCCACTACCTGGTAATCGTCGCCATAGAACAAATACAAGAGGAATGCACCAATAATTAACGGCAAAATAACGAAACTACTTTTTTTCATCGCATAATCCTCCTGGAAAAATTAAATAAGAAACTGTCTCTATATATTTTACCATTCATTTTCCAATTATAGAAACCCATTAATCGAAAAATAAACACCTCTATATGAGATGTTCCTTTATTTTACCAGTTTTCCTTCAAAAACAATTTTTTGTTCAGCCACTTCGATTTCCGTTTTGCCGTTTTTCTTAATTTCTTTCAGGACGGGTTCTTCCATTCGCCTGACCGGCATATAGCCTTCCTCTTTCATCCGATTCAGGCAATCGTCAATTGTTTCCCCGTCCTCCACATAAAACTTTTGCTTATTTCTTTTTTTCTCCATAAAGCGCTTCTCCTTTAATGATTATAATTTCCCTCACGTTCCTGCTTCACTGCCCACTTTAACGCCTCTTCCTCTTTTGGAATCCGTACTGTAAGTAGAAGCACAGCATTAAGAACCGTAAAGAGCACCGCTGTTATATACGCTTCAAATAACAACGGCAAAGTAAGTATTTCAATTGCGACAATCCAGTAATTCGGATGGCTGACCCACTTATACGGCCCTTTTTTTACAAGGTCCGCCCCTGGGAGGACGATTATTTTAGTATTCCAGAACCGGCCAAGAGAAAGAAGCGCCCAAAACCTGCCTGCCTGCGCCAGAATAAAAACAGCCAGAACTATCGGCCAGAACGGAATCAGACCGATTCCCCCGATTGTAACTTCTATAATAAGAGAAGTGAAAAATGCCACATGCATGAGAACAATCCACTTATAATGATCAGCTCCGAATTCCTTCGCTCCCGCAGCCTTCAATTGTTTTTCATTCCGTTTCGCTACCATTACCTCCACAAGCCGCTGTATAACCACTAACACTAACAGGAGCCAGAATGCTGTGAGCATCAAACTTCCTCCTTCCATTCAAGATGAAGAAGTTCAGAACTAAAGCCCGGGCCCAGTGCTGCCATTAATCCATTATCTCCTGTCTGAATTTCGCCATCCATAAATTCCTTTAGTACATATAATACTGTCGGCGAGGACATATTACCATGATTTTTCAATACCTTCCTAGAAATATCTGTTTTTTCAGATGTATATCCTAATGCCTTTTCATATGCTTCAAGTACTTTCTTTCCTCCTGGATGGGCGACAAAATGAGTAATATCACTGAAATTTACTCCTTGTTTTTCAAGAAACTTTTCAACATTCGGTTTCAGCCAGTCCTGAATGATGGAAGGAATATCCCGTGAAAAAATAACCTGCATTCCTTCATTATTAATATCCCAGCCCATGACATCTTCACTGTC
Organism: Evansella clarkii; assembly: GCF_002019695.1. Lineage (GTDB taxonomy): Bacteria > Bacillota > Bacilli > Bacillales > Salisediminibacteriaceae > Evansella > Evansella clarkii. The sequence continues at coordinate 219,203 of NZ_KV917376.1, forward strand.
AGGCATTAATGTGGACTGTGTTCCAGTAATAAACGGAACAGGCCCTTTATGTAACTGCTCCTCTTTAACAACTTCATCCCCGGCAAGAAGAGCACAAGCTACTCCGTCTGCGAACAAAGAGGTTCCTACAAGATTGCTTTTCCTTGTGTCATTTCTCTGAAAAGTGATACTGCAAAGCTCTATACATAACACAAGCACTTTTGCTGACGGATAAGCAAGACAATACTCATAAGCTCTGCTTAGTCCTGCCCCTCCGCCAGCACACCCCAGCCCCCATAAAGGCACCCTTTTCACATGAGGAGAAAACGACATTTTATTCATGATTCTTGCATCAATTGTCGGGGTGGCAAGGCCGGAGCTGGAAACAAAAAACACAGCGTCGATTTCCTCTTCTTCAAACCTTTTATTAAGATGGTTTTCATTCTGGAGACATTTAATAATTGCCTCTTTGCCGAGCTCAACTGACTTTTCTATGTAGAGATTATTTTTTTCCTCAAAACTGTGGTCGTTTTCAAACCACTCTTTCGGCACGACAAAATTACGGGATTCAATCTGCCCGTTATTAAAAATCCGCAACAGCCTGTCTATATCCTGAAAGCTGTCTTTAAATAACTCCCTGACTACCGCCTCAGTTTCCCGCTGGGAGATTTTAAACTCAGGTACTTCAGTACTTACAGATAAAATTGCAGGCATATTTTTTTCCTCCACATTCATTCTTCCTGTTATCAGGCAGTGTATACAGGCCCACTCTCTGCACAGGTATAGCTATACAAAAATATTAAAAAGAGCGCAAATATCCAAAAGTTCAGTATGATATATATTTCCCTGGAAACTTTCTCCTTAAACAGAATAAAAAATTAAAGAAGGCCCCTGAATTCATTTTCAGGGACCAGCTTCCTTTTATAAAGTTATTCTCCCAAAAAGACGAAGTAGAGGATAAAGACGAAGAACATACCATACATAATCGGATGTACTTCCTTCCCTTTTCCTTTACAGATCATTGTTATCGGGTACATGATAAAGCCTAAAGCAATACCTGTCGCGATACTGTATGTGAGCGGCATTAATATCACCGTCAGGAAGGCTGGAACAGCAATCTCAAATCGTTTCCAGTCAATCTGTGATAAAGAGGACGCCATGAGTATCCCCACAATGATAAGGGCAGGGGCTGTTACCTCCTCTGTAATGACGACCAGTAATGGCGAGAAGAGCAAGGCAACCAGGAACAATGCGCCTGTAACAATGGAAGCGAATCCAGTTCTGGCACCTGCTGCAATTCCTGAGGAAGACTCAATATAGGCAGTCGTCGTGGAAGTTCCCAGGATTGCTCCGATGGAAGTAGCGGATGAATCTGCCAGTAATGCCCGCTGCGCTCTTGGAAGCTTGTTGTCTTTAACAAAACCTGCCTGGTTAGCTACCGCGTATAGAGTTCCTGCAGTATCAAAGAAATCTACGAAAAGGAAAGTTAAAATGACAATTAATAAATTGAATGTAAAGATTTCTGAAAGAGCCATTTCCCCAAATGGTGCAAATGCCGCACCGAATGTAGGCGCCAGGCTTGGAATCGAACCGACAATCTGGTTTGGTGTCGGAACAACCTGGAAAATAACTCCCACTAATGCAGTAACCATCATTCCGTAAAAAATCCCGCCCCGTAAACCGAGGGTCATGAAGATGACGGTGATTACAACCCCAAATATAGCCAGCAGTGTTGGCCCATGTCCTAAATCACCGATCTGGACAAGCGTAGCTTCAGATACTACTACGATCCCAGCTCCCTGAAGCCCGATAAAGGCAATAAATAAACCAATACCAGCTGCGGCCGCATACTTAAGTTCTGCAGGGATTGCATTAATAATTATTTCACGAATTCCAACAAGAGTAATAATGATAAAAACAATACCAGATAAAAATACACCTAATAAAGCTGTTTCCCAAGGTATTCCCATTCCTAAAACGACCGAATAGGTAAAGAACGCGTTCAGCCCCATCCCTGGAGCAAGAGCGATTGGATAACGGGCAACTACACCCATGATTATCGTTCCCAATGCTGCGGCAAGGGCGGTAGCAACATACACAGCTCCTTCGTCCATCCCTGCCCCGCTTAATATAAGCGGGTTAACAAATAAAATATACGCCATGGCGAGGAAAGTTGTTAGTCCTCCCAATGTTTCTTTTTTATAATTCGTACCTAACTCCTGAAAACGAAAGTATCGTTCCATTTTTCAACTCTCCTTATTTTAAAAGATATCTTTAACGAGTAACCATACTGAATTCGTTTAAAAATTATAAGCCTGGCGCCTCTCTGCGAGGAGCACAACGCACAATCCGTCTATATACGCTGTGTGCCTTGTTCTGTTTTCTTCCTTTACAGGTAAGGGCCACGCTTCATAAGTTTCCAGGCATAAAGAGAGCTTTAAAAATAGTTTAAGCTCCAGATCCATAATGGATCTGAAGCTTCCGGTAAATGCATGCTCAAACGATGAGATAAGAAGGGCTGGCTCCCTAATCTGTAATTATTCTCACCGTTCGTAGTCAAGCCATTTACGGTAGCTTGGTAGAAACTTACGGGCCCTATTCCCGATATTATACGAACAATCAGCACTTATTTTCTTTACATTGTTCAGTTTATCAGCGCCCAATAAGCTTGTCAATACAAAAAGACGAATGTTGAGTTAATTTATCGACTCAACATTCGTCTTTTGCTTATCTTATTCTCAATTGCGTCTAAAAGGTAAAGTTTTTCCCGTTATTCCCACTCAATTGTGGAAGGTGGCTTTGATGTAATATCATAGACAACCCGGTTTACATTTTTAACCTCGTTAACAATTCGCGTAGAGATAATTTCTAATACATCATACGGGATACGGGCCCAGTCAGAAGTCATTCCATCGATCGAGGTTACAGCCCGCACGCCCACAGTGTAGTCATATGTTCTTGCATCTCCCATAACTCCTACACTGCGCATATCAGGGAGAGCTGTGAAGTACTGCCAAATTTCACGGTCAAGCCCGGCCTTCTTGATTTCCTCCCGTAAAATCGCATCAGATTCCCGAACAATTTCGAGTTTTTCTTCTGTGATTTCACCAAGGACACGGATACCAAGCCCGGGTCCAGGGAACGGCTGGCGCCAGACAATTTCATCAGGAAGCCCAAGCTCTGTTCCCACGGCGCGCACTTCGTCTTTAAACAAAGTATTTAAAGGTTCAATTAAAGTAAATCTCATATCTTCCGGAAGCCCGCCCACATTATGGTGGGATTTGATCGTCTGGGCTGTATCAGTGCCACTCTCAATAATATCTGTATATAATGTACCCTGTGCAAGGAAATCAATGTCTTTAAGCTCTTGCGCTTCCTCATCGAAAACATAAATAAACTCATTACCGATGATTTTACGTTTCTGTTCCGGGTCTTTTACCCCGCTTAGTTTTGAAAGGAAGCGATCCTGTGCATCAATTTTTATAACATTCATATCAAAACCTTCAGAGAAGGTTTTCATAACACTTTCTGCTTCTCCTTTACGAAGCAGACCGTGATCGATGAACATACATGTGAGCTGGTCGCCGATAGCCTGGTGGATCAATGCCGCGACAACAGAGGAATCAACCCCTCCGCTGAGAGCGCAAAGCACTTTACGGTCCCCTACAAGCTCCCTTACTTTTTCCACTTCCATATCAATGAAATTCTCCATTGACCAGTTTCCTTCACACTCGCAAATATTATAAATGAAGTTTTTTAGCATTTCATTGCCAAATTCGGAATTTCTTACTTCCGGGTGGAATTGCACACCATACAGCTTTCTGCTTTCATCGCTCATTGCCGCTACAGGGCAGGAAATGTTAACAGCATCCACCTGGAATCCTTCAGGAGGAGCTGTCACGAGATCACCATGGCTCATCCAGACAGACTGCTCTTCAGGGAGTCCATCATACAGCTTGCTCTTATTGCTTATATTAATAACTGCTTTACCATACTCCCTGTGGTTGGCAGCTTCCACAGAACCTTTAAAATGATGCGTCATGAGCTGCATACCGTAGCATATTCCAAATACAGGTATGCCTAAATCAAAGATTCTCTCATCACAGCGAGGTGCGCCATCAGCGTAGACACTTCCAGGACCTCCTGAAAAAATGATGCCTTTAGGGTTTATTTCCTTAATTTCTTCTGCGGTAATTTTGTGTGAACGCAGTTCGCTGAATACTCCAAGATCCCGTATCCGGCGCGCAATCAGCTGGTTGTACTGTCCCCCAAAGTCCAGTACAATAATTTTCTCCTTCACATCCTGCATTGTTCTTCCACCTTTACAAATAAATTTCTCTTAAATATCCTTATTCGCTGAATCAATTTCATAATCCGAAATTTAAATCTTTAATACGAACATTAGCTTAAAATGTTATTTTGTCGTTCGATTTACGCTTCAGACGGACGCATTCTGCGGGCACGGCTTCAACTAATTTTTGACGGCTGAACTCCGTCAAAAATGGATTTTCAGCTCGCGCTATTCCCGCAAGAGTCGCCGTCTTACGCTGCAATCGAAAATTAATGTTCGTCTTTTTTATCCAAAAAATATATGAAATTCGTTCTCTCTATATTAAGAAAACTGGAAATCAGCCCGTGCAAGAGTACACGAAGGCAGAATTTCCAGTTTAATATATACTAAAAATCCGCCTTCATAGTCAGGCCGTTTACGGCAGCCCGGTAGAGACTCTTAGGCCAATTCCTAAGGATATATGAGGCAAGACAATATTAAGTTTAGTCATTACAGCTGTTTTAATACTGATTAATTTTAACAGTCAGCCAGAACCTGGTCAAGACTTCAAAGACTTAACCAGTTCCTCCCAGTGCCTTCTTTGCTCTTCCCAATCAGCTTCATTAGCTTTGCCGCCATAGTATACTCTTTCGTACGCAGCTGTCATCTGAGCCATTGCTGCTGAATTTAAAACTCTGTCCACCCTGACTGCATATTCTCTGAGTGTTTCTCCTTCAGCCCGGGGCAGACCCTCGTTTTCCAGGATCCACAACAATCGTTCGTATGCGGAAGCAAATGTTTCTCCTTTTCCGAACAATCGGTATTTAGCTGTAAAGTAAAAGTTCACAAGAAGATTTTGTTTTCTGTACATGAGCATTGCAAGTAATAAAACAGCAACAGATATAATAATGGACTTCATAGTGAAGAACTCCGTATTTGAAATGCCTGAAGAAGAACTGTCTCCTCCCCCAAAGTCGGAGCCTTCATAATCTTCCATTGGAGGGATAAAGTCATCCTGGTTCTCCATTTCAGGATAATCCCTATCTTCTGTCCCGGCTGATTCTTCCGCAGCACTTTCCTCTTCTTCCTCATAAAATTCCGTGTTATTAGAAAAGCCCTGAGTTGGTTCAAATGGAACCCAGCCAGTGCCGGGGAAGTACACTTCTACCCAGGAATGGGCGTTTGAATTTTTTATTTCATAACGCTTTCTCCCATTTTCCAGGGTTTCAACCTCTTCGCCTTCAGTATACCCTTTTACCCACCGAGCAGGAATATCCACTGCCCGAAGCATCACGGTCATAGCAGTTGAAAAATTGTCACAATAACCGTACTGAGTCTCAAAGAGGAACTGATCCACATAATCTTCGTCTTCGCCTGGAACCGGAACATCGGATGTTTCATACCGGAAACCATTTGCTCCGAAATAGCTTTCTACTGCCTTTACCTGGTCGTATCGGTTATCATGCTCTGCCACAATTTCCTCCGCCAGCTCTGTTACTCTGTCCGGCAGGGTGTCAGGTAACTGCAGATACATGTCTCTTATATGACTCGGGTCCTCTTCGGTCAGTTCCATTAAATCATTAATATTGAATCTCGCTTCTTCATACAGGATCATGTATTCGGTAAGATTAACCGAGTCGCTGCCTGATCTCACAGCAATTTTCCCAGTGTCTCCATCACTGAAGAAAGACAGATCTTCTATATTACCTGATTCTCCATTAACAGAATGCTTTATCGAGTTCATGTGAACGCCGTTCATCTGTCCCGGGTAGAAAAAATGGCTGAACCCAGCTTCGTTTTCCATTTCAATAGTAACCGTCTGCTGCTCTTCCTCTTCACTGATTTCAAAAAGAAGGTTAGATATCCCGCCAGCCGCGACTTCCAGAGGAAGTTCTTCCAGCTCCGGGTCAGACCTCCAGCCATGGCCGGTGTATTCATTTTTAGATTCCCCTCGCCAGTAGGAGCCTTCCGCAGCTTCTGCGTAAAATACAGTAGCATGATCCTGTACAAAGCCGCCGCCGAGCCTTTCATCATTCTCCCCATAACCTACACGCCTCATAGTTCCTCCGGCAGTCCCCTCCTGTCCAAGAACATATTTATTAAAGGACGGAACTGGATCTGCCCATTGCGGCTCGTATTTAGGAGCTGCATATCCTGCGGCAGCTGCAACAAGTATCATTAGGATCAGTGTATACATCCACGCGGTTGACAAATGTGGCTTTTTTGAACGCCCGATCGCTTTTTCTTCTTCCTGGATTTTCAGCATATGAAGAAGTGAAAGCATGAAAAAGCCAATAACCACTATTCTGATAATCGCCATAGAAGCGTCCACCGGAGTAAAGGTATCAAGTACAGTAATATATATAACGGTAGCCAGCAAAAAGAAAAATACTTTTTTTGTATGGAAAAGCCAGAAGTAAAGTAAATAACAAATCAATGACATGAGGAGCAGAAGGAGAAACGTCCGGAAAAAGTCAGTTAAAGCTGCTAAATCCCAGGAAAAAATAAGCCTGAGATTATAGGCTGCTTCCGAAAGAAACAGCTTAAACGTCTCCCATCCTCCATCACTGGAAAAAAATTGCCCTTCGCCAAAGATATAGTGTAACGCAAATACCGAACCTGCAAAGATAACAGGAATAATTATTTTAAGGGGCATTCGCAAATAAATTAATGCTCCGCTGAAAAACGCGAACATAACAAAAACCGATATAAAGGAAGTGTTTGTTACAGTAGGGATTGGCCGCAGCCACTCCCACAAAAGCAGCATTGCTAATATATATATAAATAAATGTGTGACGGAATAGTTCTGTCTGCCCCCACTCATTTGTTTCATTTAATCACCTCTAGTTGGCGGCTGCTCTGTCCAAAGCCTCGTCGAGGTCACCGCCAGAAAGAATATATGCTTCAGCACCGTAGCGCCGCAGCTGTGTAAACCTCTTTTGTTCCCGTTCATCGTTTTCACCGCGGCTAATGAGACAGAAATATACCTGATTCCTTCTGGAGAGAAGCATCCTCATCGTTTCCAGCATGGTATCCGTAAGCTCTGCTGAAACGATAAACAAGGTCGTTCCGTATGGAATACTTTTTTCATACTCTTTCAGTATAGTGGCGAAATCCACTCCGAAATCTCCCTGGACCTTTGACAGATGATAAATAATCTGTTTCTGGTGGGCTGTTCCTGTATCAACAGGAAATGCTTTATTACTGCTGCCCAGAGTCCATAATCCAAGCTTAAGCTGCTTACGATTAGCATGAAGAGTAAGGGAAGTTACCAGCTCAATTCCTTTTTCATAAGCAGTATAGCTGCCTGAGTTTATATCAGGCAGGTTGTTATTGAAGATGACCAGAAAATTCTGGCCAAGAAATTCTTCAAATTCCTTTGTCATTAACTTGGAAGAGCGGGCAGTAACCTTCCAGTCGATACTCGTAAGTTTATCTCCCGGAACATATTCACGCGCTCCTGCAACGGAAGTGATATCTTCAATAAAGTCCATCGAGGAAATATGCGTTTCTGTTTCGTGTTTCTCGTAAGCTGTCCATTTTTCAATATTATGGTAGTTTGGATAAACAAGAAGCTGCTCTTCCAGTGCTTTAAATTTTCTTTTATGGAAGATACCAAACATATCACTCGTTTCCATGGTTACGCCATAAAAGAAGTATTCGCCCCTTTGCATTTCCGGCACCGTATAGGAAAAGACAAGCTCCCTTTTAAACCCAGGATAAAAGATTATTCTCGTATCATTTCCAGGAAGGATCCGTGCCAGTTCTTCTCCAATTTCGTCTTTGACAGACAAATAAAGAAACGGGAATGGCAGTCTCCGGCGTATTGTTACAGTAACTGTCAGTTCAGATCCGGCAATGACATTGTCTTCCACTTCCCTTGAAACTTTGAAACTTCCAAGTGGTACAGCGGCATAGAGGAGCATCAATATTACCAGGACAGTCGTTGTGTAAAACAAGAACCAGCTCACAAACCCTCCCTGGAACATGGCGTAGCTGAATAAGCTTCCAAATACCGCGGCCACAAAAATAATTTTTAAAACTAGTTTCAGAAAGTGAAGGAGGGAGCTCCGCTTCATCGGCCTGACTCTCTCCCAACCGGTATTTTCACCTGATCGACAACTTCTCTTATCACACGTTCATTAGATATATCCGAGAGTTTTGCGTCAGAATTCAATATTATCCTGTGCTGCAGGACATACGGCGCCAGATATTTAATATCATCAGGAAGCACAAAATCCCTGCCCTGCATAAAAGCATAGGCCTGGCCAGCCTTCATAAGGGCGATAGAAGCACGCGGGCTCGCACCGAGATAGACAGCATGATGCCTTCTTGTGGCAGTAGTCAAATCAATGATATATCTTTTAACGGTTTCATCAACATACACATTCAGCACTTGCTTTTGCATATCTGTAAGATCCTCTAATGAAAGTACTGCCTCCAGTTTTTCTATAGGATGCTGTTTCTCCACCCGGTTAAGAACTTCAAGCTCTTCTTCCCTCGATGGATAGCCAATTTTAAATTTGAACAAAAACCTGTCAAGCTGTGCTTCCGGGAGAGGATATGTCCCTCCGTATTCTATTGGGTTCTGTGTCGCCATCACAAAGAACGGATCCTGCAGCTCCCTTGTTTCCCCATCTGTTGTAACGCTTCCCTCTTCCAATGCTTCAAGGAGAGCGGCCTGAGTTTTCGGAGATGTTCTGTTAATTTCATCCGCAAGGACAATATTCGCCATGATTGGTCCCCGGCGGAACTGGAAGTCCAGCGTTTTCTGGTTGAAAACAGACACACCCGTAACGTCAGATGGGAGAAGATCCGGTGTAAACTGAATTCGTTTAAATTCTGCGCCGAGTGATTTCGCTATAGCACGAACCATCATCGTTTTTCCAACACCAGGGACATCTTCAAGAAGGACATGTCCACCGCTGAGAAGGGCGATAAAGCTTAACTCTATTTCCTTTCTCTTGCCTACAACGACTTTTTCTACATTTTCTATAATTCTATAAATATGCGGCTGTGTAACCGCCATTTCTTCACGTTGAGCTCTCACTAAAACTACCTCCTTATATGCGAGCATACTAAAATATCGGAATGACATTTCAGTATATATCTATCATATCACGAACAAGTAAACAGTTTATAGTGTGGAAAACTTGTTTTTCTGTTACAAATCGCCATAATTCTTCTGTTTTCATTTGTTTTCGGCGAGATGGATGAAAATGTAAATTTTTATAAAAAAACTCGCCGATTGGAAAGGCTTAAGGCGAAGACAGAGGCGTAATTGTACTTATACTTTAGCCCTGAATATTTTTTCTGCGCCGAATCAACTTCTGTGCTAAAATTTATGCTTTCTTAAAGTGCAGGAAAAAACCGCTTCGAACTTGTTAGTCGAAGCGGCTGCGAACAATTTTTTAATGTCAAAATCTTTATTTGTTTAAAATTCTCCTCTTGACTGGTTAATCGGTTCCTCCAGCATAGCATCTTTACTGTCTTCAGAATCGCCGCGTTTTTGCGACGGGGACTCTGCGAGGTCGTGGTCGGCCTGAATGGTGAGGACATAATCGCCCCGCTTAAAGTAAGCATGGTACATATCAGATTCAGGATCTTTTTTTGAGATTACTTCCAGATCATCTTCACTGACACCTTCCATTTCCTGCAGCTTCTTAATATATTCGTCTTTCTCATCGAGAGAATCCAGTACAGCAATCACTTTTCGTTCCATTTGAATAAGCACCTCCGGGAGGATGTTATTTATAGGAAAGGATACCCTCCCTGAATTGCGTCTAAACAAAATAAGGTTTCGAAAACCTCCAGATTTACACCCCGCATGGCAAAGATTTATTGTAAAATGAATAAGTAAGTTCTCCTGAACCAATTTTCAGCAGGAAACAAAGGAGGAAAGTTAATTGCTGTATCTTTTACTTTTTACTATTGTGGCCGCGGCACTCTTTGGCGTCTATTATATAAATATCGGCCTGGCAAAAGTCCAGCTGGAAGAGCTTGTCCACCGGCTGACCCAGGATGAAATTACTCACCGGGATCTGGATGAATGGGAGTTTAATATGGAAAAACTGTTTGGAAAACCATTCGGGACAAAAACACCTATACTTCATTACGGCGAGTATTATGAATCTTTTATTAACAGGACAGACCCGTCTTATGAATCTAAGACTCTTGAAAAATACCGTAAATTTAAAGCAAAACAGAAGGTCTAGGTGAGGAGAAATCCTCACCTTATTTTTATATTTATCAGCCATTCCCTGTCAACGGCAAGGAGTGTCACAACATGAGGTTTTATGAGTTTTATAAGTGTTAATTTCTATGTAATCTTTCCTGTTTATCCTAAGGACTTTTCTGTAAATAAGGGTAAATTAGTTGACATTATATCTGAAAATTTGAAATAATCTGCGTATGACATTAATTTACATAATAATAAACTGCCAACTCTCCTGTTTTGGAAGCAGGCCTTTTTTTTACTAATGCTGTTATAGGTCAGTTCAAGTAAGATTTATATCCCTAAACAGTTTCCTGCCAGCGAGAGCACAGATTTCAGAATCCGGAAAGAAAGAAGGGAAAAATATGTGGATACTTATTGGTTTCTGGGTGGTGGCCGCCCTGTCAGTGATTGCTGCGATTAAATACCGAAAACCGCTCCTCCTCACCGTTCCGCTGTTTGCGATGGCCGGATTTATGGTGATTCAGATTGCTATGGTGCCCATGCCTTTCTGGGAGACAGTCAGGTTTATATTTAATCTGAGATAGGCTGGAGGTGGATTTAATGAACAGAAAAGCAGACGTTACTTCATTTCAATGCCCATATTGCCGGAGCAGCAGTGTTACAATGCTGCACAAATGGCGTTATTTGTTTATGACATCGATGCTTCCTGTGCTGGTTATCCTGGCTGCAGGAATCTTTTTCGAACCACTGTTTCTTTTATTTATACCAGCAGTGATTATCACCAACTATATTATTGCCGTAAGGAAAACTCCAATGCTGATATGCCGGGGCTGCCGCTATATTGAAAGAGGTTCCCCCGCTCAGTAAGTTAAAGTTTTTATTCAATTATGAAAGCGGTTTCCAATAAGCTTATTAAGGAGGTGAGGCCAGCAACTCTCTGAAACTATGAGCACCTTTAAAGGAGGAAGTTTTGTATGCGGAAGATAGATAAGAAAAAAGCAGACCAGTATTTCAAAATTCGAACAACTCTCATTGTCGTTTTTTTAGCAATTGGTTTCCTTGTATCTTTCGGAGTCGCTGCCTTCGCAGACGTCATCCTTGAAACAGGAGCTACGATTATGGGGATGCCCGCCCATTATTACATGGGGGCCCAGGGAGCTGTTGCCACCTTCGTAATTCTGCTCTTTTTAAATGCTGTGATCAGTGATCGGATCGATAAAAAATTTGGTATTGATGAAAAACAGAACGTTAAACTCAGCGGTGGCGGTGCCGATCATTAAACCGCCTCCCTCCGTTTTTTTTACGGAGTACTAACATCCTCTAGGAGGGATAATTTGTGGACCAGCAGGCGATAGTATCACTAATATTAATCTTATTAACCTTTGCTCTTTATATCGGAATTTCCATTTACAATCGCGCAAAAGCTACATCAGATTTTTACGTAGCCAGCCGGGGGATCCCGCCGTTCTGGAACGGGATGGCCATTGGCGGAGACTGGATGAGTGCGGCTTCCTTTATCGGTATGGCCGGTACCGTCATGATACTTGGCTATGACGGCCTTGCTTATATTATGGGCTGGACGGGAGGTTATTTATTACTTACATTCCTCCTTGCACCTCAGCTGCGGAAATACGGTCGCTTTACGGTGCCGGAATTCATCGGTGACCGTTTTGACAGCAACCCTGCCAGGCTGATCGCTGCTATTGCAACAATTATTATTAGTTTCACATATATTATCGGACAGCTTTCCGGTTCAGGTGTGGTAATTGGACGTATCCTGAATCTCCCTGCTTCCACAGGGGTAATGATCGGGGTTGTTGTTATTGCTATTTATGCAACTCTCGGCGGGATGAAGGGAGTTACCTGGACTCAGGTTGCCCAGTATATGATTCTTATTACTGCTTACATTATTCCAATCGTGTTCCTGTCGCTGCAGATTACAGGTAACCCGCTGCCATGGCTTACATACGGCAATATTGTTAATGAACTTGGAGCAATCGACCAGGAGCTTGGTTTGTCAGAGTACTTCGCACCGTTTGATGAAAGTAACAGAGCACAGTTTCTCGCCCTTTTATTTACATTAATGGTAGGTACAGCAGCTCTCCCGCACGTAATTGTCCGTTTTTACACTGTGACAACAATGAAAGCTGCCCGCTGGAGCGGTGCATGGGCACTTCTTTTCATCGCTCTTCTTTATCTTTCCGCACCAGCCTACGCGGCATTTTCACGCTTCGTTATTATGACAGAAGTTGTGGGCTCGCCAATTGATGACCTCCCGGCATGGACAGAACCGTGGCTGAACACAGGTCTTCTGCAAATTGCCGACACGGACGGCGACGGAGTACTGTCCTGGGAAGACCTGGTTATACATCAGGATATCGTTGTAATGGCAACCCCGGAAATCGCCAATCTCGGTATGTTCGTTGTAGGTCTCATCGCAGCCGGCGCAATGGCCGCAGCCCTTTCTACAGCAGGCGGGCTGCTGATAACTATTTCGTCTTCGTTTGCACACGATATTTATTACCGGCTTCTGAAGCCGGACGCTACTGACAGCAAACGCCTTCTGGCAGGACGGATCGCCATCGTACTCGCAACAGTTGCAGCCGGGGTTGTAGCCCTTGACCCGCCTGGGGTTATAACACAGATTATTGCCTGGGCCTTTGCACTTGCAGGTGGAACGTTCTTCCCTGTTCTTTTCCTCGGCGTCTGGTGGAAACGCATGAACCGTCAGGGTGCCATTGCAGGAATGCTTGGGGGACTGACAGTTACCCTGACTTATATTTTTATGTCTATGGCAGGCATTACCTTATTCGGTATCCAGGACACTGGGGCCGGACTGTTCGGGGTAACTGCAAACCTTGTGCTCTGTATAATCGTTTCCCTGATGACCCCGCCTCCGGAACAGCGTCTTCAGGATGAAGCAGTTGATCTTCGCTATCCGGAACAAATGACTTACAAAGATGGTGAGGTTTGGATCAATGATGAGCAAGCAAAATAATTATCTGGAGAAAGCAAAGAATCATCCTCTTTTCAGCGGCACTTCAGCCGCTGAACTGGAGGGACTGCTGGAGCAATGTGAGTTAAACAGCTACAGCAGAGGCGATAAGATCCTCTACGCGAAGTCTGTGCGGGAGGGTCTTCTCCTTATGATGGAGGGTATTGCGGAAGTATGTGTGGATACTGGCCAGGAACCCACGGACCAGGAGGTGCTGGAAGTACTTGAAGCCGGTGAAATAATCGGTTTTTCCAGCCTGGCAGACTTTCTCGGTGAAGCGAATCCCCATGAGGTTAATTATACTGTCGAAGTCAACGCCGCAGAGAATTCCGTCTGTCTCCACATCCCGTACACAGTACTGGAGGCACGCTGGAGCGATGAAGGTGTCCGTGACTACATGATGCGCCAGGTGGCAGTCCGGCTTCGGGAGGTATATGCTTCCCTCGCGGAACAAGTCAGGCTGGCTCGCCAGTGGGGGGAAAGCGATCCTTTTATCCGTCGTGTGCAGGATTTGATGAACCAGCCTCCTGTCACTGTAACAGCCTCCACTCCAGTACAGGACGCCGCCCGGTACATGGTCGAGGCCGGAGTCAGTTCACTATTAATCACAGATAGAAATGATCAGCTATGCGGTATTATAACTGAAAAAGATATCGTATCCCGTGTAGTCTCAGCAGGAGACAGCGGACATCTGACGGCAGAAGATATTATGACACCGGAACCAGTGGATGTTTCCCGCTCTGCTTATTACTATGAAGCATTGTCGAAATTTCTGACAAACGGTGTGAAGCATTTGCCGGTCACAGACAAAGGAAAGCCCCTTGGAATGGTTACTCTCTCAGACCTTCTCCGCAAGAAATCCCGGGGAACGTTCGATGTTCTTCAGAAAATTGAACACTCCACTGCCGAAAATCTACATGAGGTAAAACATGCCATTTACGGAGTGCTCGATAAGCTGATCGAGGACGATATTCCTACACTGCATGTAATGGAGGTTATTACAAATCTGTATGACCGTCTGGTGCGTCACTGTGCAGACCTCACCGTGGAAAAAATGGCAGAACAGGGCTACGGAAAACCGCCCGTTTCCTTTGTATTTTTCGTCATGGGGAGCGGAGGCAGGGGCGAGCAGTTTATGCTGTCTGACCAGGATCACTTTTTAGTTTATGAAGACATTCACCATGAACAGGCTAAAGACGTTGAGGCTTATTTCAGCACTTTTGGCATCTTTATTACAAAAATGATGGAAGCTGCAGGCTATAAGCGCTGCCAAGGGGATATGATGGCAAGTTCCGGAAAGTGGCGGGGAACGATCACCCGCTGGGAGGAACGCCTGCGTACATGGGGACTCAGGGCGACGAACGAGAACATTCTGCTGGGCCATAATTTCCTTTCTTTCCGTTACTTATATGGGGACGAAGAACTTGAGGGCAAATTTACGCAGATGGTAAAAGAGCAGTTAAATAAGTCAAGAATCTTTCTTTACCGGGCTGCTGAACAGGAGAAGCAGTCCCCCGTTCCAACACTGGACCATCCAATCAGAGCTCTTTTCAGAATGAAGCGGGATAAGATTGATATAAAAAAACAAGCACTCTTCCCTCTTTATCACGGGCTGCAGCTTCTCGGAGCCCGCCATGGCATTGTGGAAGGGACACCTAAAGAACGGATCAGCCTTCTTGAAGCCGAGAATGTCTTCACCAGAGAGTTTGCAGACGACCTTCTTTTTGCCTACGAAGTAGTACTGTCTATCCGCGTCTCCCAGTCATGGTCACGGTATAAACGAGGGGAAGAAAACTCGAGCGTTGTCCACTTTGTGCACATGAAAAGCAGGGAAAAAGAAGAGCTGATGCATGCCCTGAAGACGATCCGTTCCCTTCAGAACAAGACGCTCGCTGCCTTTGGAATCATGTAAATGTATTATGGCAGGGAGGGTGCGATTTTGTTGGTCAGGATGGCACTTAGAGAATTGGGTATTCGATTTCGAGAATTAGACTCCTGATTTCGAAAATTGGGCCTGACATTTCGAGAATTGGATCACCGTTTTCGAGAATTAGATTGCATTTCGAGAATAGGGCTCCTGATTTCGAGAATAGAACCTGACATTTCGAGAATTGGAAACCAGATTCCATTAACAGAACCATCTGTTTCGATAAATGACTGCTTTTTTCAATGTGGGATGTCGCTTGATATGTTTCTTTCCTCCATACGGAGAGCCGAAAATAAAGGAGTGTTCCGGTTATGATGTTTTGGAAGAAAAAGAAAATGCATTATCAGCTGACCCAGGATAAGCCACTGAACACCCCAATTCGAGACCTGTCATTTACAGTTTTTGACACTGAAACTACTGGTTTCGCTGTTGGCAGCACAGACAGACTGATTGAGATAGGCGCAGTTCAGGTGGAGGGTCTCCATGTAACTGACCGCACTTTTCAGACTTACGTCAACCCAGAACGGGATATTCCAGAGCGAATTACAAATCTGACCGGAATAACTGAAGAGCAAGTGGCAAATGCAACAGATGCTTTTGAAGCTATTAATAAGTTTTATAGTTTCATTGAAAGCAACGGGAGCGACAGCTGGGTCGGCCACTATCTTGCCTTCGACGTAACCGTTCTTAAGAAAGAGCTACTCCGCTGCAAATATACGTTTGACGAACCGCTTTCTATCGATACACTCGATTTAATAGGCTTTCTTGCTCCATCGTGGGATATGCGGGACCTCCAGCATTATGCATTAAATTTCGGAACGAAGATTTTCAGGCGTCACAGTGCTGTTGGAGACGCTCTCACAACAGCACACCTTTTCGTTGAGCTGCTCCACTTTCTCGAAGACCGTGGGAAAACAACGCTTGGCGATCTCGCCGATATTACAAGACCAGTGAATGGAAGTTCTGTATTTCATAGATAAGGAAGCCGCCGCTCTTTACTTATTTTTTTCAAGCGGGCATGCGACAGCCCCTTGCGTTACCGCTCTCTTCTTATTTTCCACCAAGCGGGTATGCGAGACACTCTTGCGTTACCGCTCTCTATCTTATTTTCCACCAACCGGGCATGCGAGACACTCTCGCGTTACCGCTCCCCACTTATTTTTACCCGAGCGGGCATGCGAGACACTCTTGCGTTACCGCTATCCTCTTATTTTCCACCGAGCGGGCATGCGAGACACTCTTGCGTTACCGCTCTCTTCTTATTTTCCACCAAGCGGGTATGCGAGACACTCTTGCGTTACCGCTCCCCACTTATTTTTACCCGAGCGGGCATGCAAGACCTCTTTGCGTTACCGCTTTCCTCTTATTTTCTCCCGAGCGGGCATGCGAGACCTCCTTGCGTTACCACTCTCCTCTTATTTTCTCCCGAGCGGGCATGCGAGACACTCTTGCGTTACCGCTATCCACTTATTTTTACCCGAGCGGGCATGCGAGACACTCTTGCGTTACCGCTCTCTTTTTATTTTCCACCAAGCGGGTATGCGAGACACTCTTGCGTTACCACTCTCTTCTTATATTCCACCAAGCGGGCATGCGAGACCTCTTTGCGTTACCGCTTTCCTCTTATTTTCTCCCGAGCGGGTATGCGAGACCTCCTTGCGTTACCGCTCTCCTCTTATTTTCCACCGAGCGGGCATGCGAGACCTCTCAAAGTAACCTCTCCATCTCAATTTCTCTAAGTTCGGAAACACAATACCTCCGCCTGTCCCTCTCCTCTAAGGATGACTTTATTTACCAACAAACAAAGTGTTTTATAAGAAAAGGAACCGGGAATAGCCGCTATAACTCTTTACAAACATACGGTATGTATACATAGACAAGGGGGTGCTTAAATGAGGCGAACAAAGGAGGAAGCAGCCCGGACCCGTAAAGCGATTATTGATTCAGCTGAAAAACTTTTTATTGAAAAAGGTTATGAGGCTACGTCCCTGCAGGACATAGCAAGCTCTGCAGGTCTTACTAGGGGGGCTGTTCACTGGCATTTCCAGAATAAACAGGGGATTTTAACGGCGATTCGCGAAAGGATTGAGCTGCCCCTGGAAAAACTTGCTGAATTGCTGGCCAAAAACGAACTCAGCGATCCTCTTGGAGCTCTTGCTGATACGATAAGTTACATTCTGCATGAGTTTCAGTCTGATACCCGGCTTAAAAAGCTTACGAAGCTGCTTCTTAAATACGAACTCAGCAGAACAGATGAGCAGGTTTCAGGATTGTCCATGGAACAAAAGGCGAGGCTGATTGTCACTGAAGTTCTTACCCGTGCAAATAGAGAAGGTTCATTACCTGAGAACTGGAAGCCGGAAACAGGTGCACTGGCTTTTGTAGGGCTGGTGAGCGGTCTGATTACCGAGTGGGTGCGAGAGGATACTGATTTTAAGCTTGTTCCTGATGCTGAAAATGTCGTCCGTGCTTTTCTTGCAGCATGGGGAGCGAAACTTCCTACTATAACCAAAAGTGAACTGGCCGGACAGCTTTAAAACTACAAGACAATCAATTTTTCTGGGAGGAATGAAAAACTATGCAGGCAGAAGTGAATACAAAGGAGCTTATATACTTATATGCCTTTATACCGACACAGGAGTATGAAGAAAATAAGTTAACAGATATTAAAGGAATTGACCCGGACTATAGCATAGAGTTTTACGTTTTCGGTGAAATAACTGCAGTAGCGTGCCTTGTGAAGCATGAAGACTTTGCTGAAGAGGTGCTTCAGAAAAAGGTGGAGGATATGAAATGGCTCCAGGAGAAAGCTTATCACCACCACGAAAGAATGAACACTCTCCACAATACTTATACTGTTATGCCTTTAAAATTCGGGACAATTTATGAGGACAAAAACAGGCTGGAAGATACACTGGCAGAGCATAAAGAAAATATCCGCACTGTCTTTCAGAACTTATCCAGCAAGGAAGAATGGAACATTAAAATTTTTACGGATAAAAAAGCATTTATAAAAGAGGTTAAGGAAAACAGCTCTGAGGTTGCAAAAAAGGTACAGGAAATCGAAGGCCTCTCCAAAGGTAAACAATTCTTTGAAAAGAAAAAACTAAAGGATTTCATAGAGAAGCAGGCTGATAAAGAAATTGACAAATACTGCGAGAGCATTCATGAACAGCTGGAAACGTTCAGTGCAGATACAGAAGTAAAGAAAAACTGGGAGAGAAAACTGACCGGACGGGACGATGATATGTGCTGGAACGGAGCGTATCTGTTCCCAAAAGACAAAGTGGAACAGATTCTGCAATTTATAAGTGAAGAAAAAGACAAGGCAGAAAAAGATGGATCGAGCTTTAAATTCGAGATTACAGGCCCATGGCCAGCCTACCACTTTTCCAGTTTTCAAAACCAGGGAGGTGAATAAGAATGGCAGGTGAATCACTGCAGACGAAAGATGTCTCCCTGCTTGATGTGCTTGATGCTGTTCTTGAAAAAGGCGTTGTACTGAAAGGCGACCTCACCATTTCCATTGCTGGTATTGACTTGGTTTACCTGGACTTGCGTATTTTGCTCGCATCTGTAGAAACACTCATTCAGGCACAGGAAAAATCAGCAAGTAACACAGTTGGAGATGGCAGACTGGAAAGCAGGAGAGAAATTACTAAGGAAGTAAGAGAAGAAGTGGAAAGTCATACGTAGAGCCCTTCTGCAGGATGACATACGGAGCTTTTGTTTGAAAAAAGTATAAGGAGTGATAAATATGGAAGGCAAAAAAAATCTTGTGGAGCAGCATAATCCAACTGGAAAAATCGCTTTAGACCCTGAAAAAGCAGAAGAAGGACTTGCTCAGCTGGTCATGACTGTTATTGAACTGCTCCGCCAGTTAGTAGAACGCCAGGCAATGAGGCGTGTAGAGAACGGCAGCTTAACCGAGGAAGAAATAGAAAAGGTCGGAGAAGCGTTAATGAATCTGGAAGAAAAAATGGAAGAATTAAAGGAAGTCTTTAATCTGAATGACGATGACCTGAATATTGACCTGGGCCCATTAGGGAACTTAATGTAAGCTTCCTACCATGACACATAACACATAAAAGAAAGGAAGATTCCATGAGTAATGTACGGGAAACAGTGAATCATCCTGCGAACATGGCAGGAAGTCTTGTAGACGTTCTGGAGACAGTGCTGGAAAAAGGAGTAGTTATCGCAGGAGATATTAAAGTAAACCTGGCGGAAGTGGAACTTTTAACGATAAAAATCCGTCTCATTGTTGCTTCCGTTGATAAAGCAAAAGAAATGGGGATAGACTGGTGGGAGAATGACCCCCACTATTCCTCAAAGGCAATCCAGATGCAAGAGGAGAACAAGCAGCTGCAGGATAGAATTAAACTGCTGGAAGAAAAAGTAGAAGCTTCGGAAAGTAAAGGAGATTAACTGAATGAACAGAAAAGATTTCTTCAGGGATATTAGCCAGCTTATCCGGGATCTTGAAAATACTGATCATTCAACGGTAGCCAGAGTGGAAGAAAGAAAACTCGGCAAAGGCAAAGACGCTCCTGTTGTAAAAACCGAGTACGCTTTCCATGCAAAAGCCGGGCTGCCGGATAAAGAAGAAATTAGAATGATGATTAATGATCAGCAGAATAATGAACGTCTGAGGTAATCAGGAAAACTGCCATTCTCGCGAATGGCAATTTTTTTTGTACATGAATGAATTTCATATATTGGCTGAATAAAAAAGACGAACATTACTTTTCGATGGCAGCGTATGGCGGCGGTAACTGTCTCTTCCTCTGCCAGCTTAGCTCCGTAGAATATCCGTCGAGACAACTCGAGGCATTTGCGGTGAAGAAGATGCTCGTTCTTGCGGGAAAAGCATGAGAAGCTGAAAATCCATTTTTGACGGCGTTCAGCCGGAAAAAATTAGTTGAAGCCGTACCCGCAGAACGCCTCCGTCTGAAGCGTAAATCGAACAATAAGTAACATTTTAAGATAGTTTTCGTGTTAAAGATGAAAATCTTGAATTATGTAATTCATTCATATATAAACACTTTGGCAACATTGTCAATAGTTTTCACTTAATATACTTATGAAACTTTTCTTCAATTAATGTTTACTAATTAGACATATTAACCCCGCAGTACGCTGCCGTTCTCCTGCTATACTGATTTCATAAAACATCAACAAGCAAGGGGAAATGAATGATGGCTAAACTCGCAGTCTGGCAACCTGAAGAAGAAAAGTTCTGGGAAGAACAAGGTAATAAAATAGCTAGAAAGAATTTGTATATTTCAGTATTCGCACTTATATTAGCTTTCTGTGTGTGGCAGATATGGTCAGTGGCGGCAGTACGCCTTAACGACGTAGGTTTTTCCTTTACCCAAAGCCAGTTATTTACGCTGGCAGCCCTCCCTGGTCTAACAGGGGCGACATTCCGCTTAATTTATACTTTTATGCCTGGAATAATGGGCGGCAAAAAGTGGACGATTATCAGTACATCTCTTCTGCTGATTCCTGCAGTAGGTATCGGTTTCGCTGTCCAGAATCCTGAAACAAGCTACATGACGATGGCTATCCTTGCAGCACTTTGCGGACTTGGCGGCGGATGTTTATCTTCATCTACGGCTACGTTAAACCCGTTTTTTCCAAAAAGCAAAAAAGGTACAGCTAACGGAATTAACGTAGGAATCGGAAACCTTGGAGTAAGTGTCGTTCAGTTTGTTACACCTATCGTAATCGGACTTGGTTTTATCGGAGTTATGACTGGCGGAGCTCAGCAGCTTCCTGACGGCTCTCAAATTTATCTCCAGAACGCAGCGTTTATCTGGGTAGTACCAATTATCATTGCAGTATTACTGACAATTTTCTTCATGGATGAACTTCCTAACACTAAACAAAGTGTTAAAGCACAGCTTTCCGTATTAAAACTTAAGCATATATGGGTTATGACATGGTTATATGTAATGTGTTTCGGTTCATTTATTGGATTCGCAGCAGCATTCCCGCTTCTGATTAACTCAGAGTTTCCCGAGCTGAACGCTATCGGGTTGGCATTCCTCGGGCCATTAATCGGAGCTTCTGTACGGCCAATAGGCGGCTGGCTGTCAGATAAAGTAGACAGCGGTTCAAAGGTAACATTCTGGGTTATTGTAAGTATGATTATTGCTACTGCCGGAGTAATTTACTTCTTATACGTAAACAACTTCCCTGGCTTCCTGATCATGTTCCTGCTTTTATTCGCAGCTACAGGAATCGCCAATGGATCAACGTTCCGAATGGTACCATTTATCTTTACAGAGAAAGAAGCAGGTCCTGTATTAGGGCTGATCGCGGCCTTCGCGGCATACGGAGCGTTCCTGATTCCTAAGATTTTCGGATGGTCAATTGATACAACAGGTTCCGCTGACTTAGCTCTGATTATTTTCATCGTATACTATATTATTAGTTTAGGAGTTTGCTGGTTCTTCTACAGCCGCAAAAACTCCGGGTTTAACTGCTAATAGGAACAAAAGCGCAAGCGCTTTGGTCACGAGCGACACTCTTTATCTGCGACGAGTAAGCGCTGGAGCTGGACGACTTATCCACAGAATTAAACTTTTATAATTTCCTAAACAATAAAAAAGGTGTACCAGAAGCGAATTGCTTCAGGTACACCTTTCAATTTATTTATCTCCTGGATTTTGTTTTGGCCTTACATTATTCACCCATGCCTGATCCTGGTTCATCATTTTTATTGCTGCGTAGATGGTCAGGAACTGGATGACGATGATAGGCAGTCCCATAAGACCGGAGATTACTTCCAGAGGTGCAAGTCCGCCAACCCGCATCAGAATTAACGACAGTGTCGCAATAACTACTGCTACAATAACACGTAAATATCTGGAAGGTTCTGTTTTACTCATATCCTTCGTACTCGTATATGCCGCGATAGTGTAAGTAGTAGAATCCAGTGTTGTTGTCAGGAAAATCATTGCAACGATGATAAAAACAGTTAGAGCTATAGCCGCAAAAGGAAGGGATGCCAGTATTTCAGGTATTGCCGCTACTGCTTCATTATTCTGCACAATATCTAACACAGGGACCTCCCCGGTTAAATGTCTGTGTACTCCTAAACCACCAAGTACACCTGTTGCTGCCCACGACAACAAAGTCGGAGCCAGTAAGTAGGTCAATATCATTTCTTTGATCGTTCTTCCTCTTGAAATTTTCGCGGCGAAAACACTGTGAAGCATTGCCCAGGTTGCACTGTATGCAAACCAGAAAACTGTATTGCTCTGCACATGTGTTGCACCTTCAAGATTCAACGATTCTGTATAAAGGGAGATGCCAACATAATTTGTTAACAGCGTACTGACACTGTCTGTAAAATAGTCTAAGATGAAAATACCAGGTCCCGCTACCATAACGAATACGGCAAAAGCCCCTGCAAGGTACATATTAAATGTACTCAGTCTCTTAATACCTTTTTCAATACCTAAGTAGGCGCTTAAAGAAAACAGAATAACCCAGATGAGTGTTACTATTAATGTCAACCCGAAGGTCACATCCATATTCATCAGCCTCGCCAGGTTATGGGTAACTATTGGTGCTCCGAGGCCAAGAGTAACCGCTGCACCGGCTAAAATACTTACAAGAAAAATCATGTCCAGTATTTTTCCGCCCATGCCGTCAGTAAATTTGTCCCCAAAAATTATCCGGCATGCTTCGGATATCCGCATAAGCGGGCGTTTGCGAACATGCAGAATATACCCCATTGCCGGTGCGGCCATAACAAATATAGCAAACACCTGAAAACTCCAGAGAAACATACTGTAGGCGTTGCCCATAAGCAGTGCTTCAGTTGACCCAGGCTCCATCCCGAACGGAGGATCATTAGCAACAGCCGACCATTGAACCATCCCTGTCCGCATTATAGTAGATCCTACCCCCATTGCTATGAGAATAGAAGCATACTCAAATAATGTAAATCTCGGCTTCTCCATCGGATCGCCTAAAACGACCTGTCCATACTTGGAAAAAGATAAGTACAGCCCGGCCGCAACAAGAATAATTCCATACCAGATATAGCCCCAGCTGAACACATCGACAATCGTATCAAAAATCTGGTTCAGCACGTCCAGCGCCTGTGCTTCATAAACCGAAAACGGAATACTAATAGCTATAATTACCAGCAGGGAAGGCACAAAAATTCGATAATCTATTAATCTTTCACTATTTATTCCCTGATTCTTCCTGCCCAAAGAAAAGTCCTCCTGTCTGTACAATACTTTATTTTCCGTAAAGTAACCGAATAAGAAATTAAGGATATCAGTGTACTATTCCAATCTTATGTAAATTTAAAACATAATCAGAAATTTTCAGGGTATTGACACTAATCAATATTTTCACTCAAAAAAAAGTTTACTGAACAAAAAAAGATGCAGCCTCAGGTTGCACCAAAGTTTGTACGCAGTAACTAACAGTTGAAGAGATAGTTTAAAATTTCTCAGACCTCACGTTTGAGAAAGACCATTTTTCTGTTTACTCGACTTTTTCTTAACCATTATTATCAACAGTAAAATAACTGGAATAACAGCCTGAAATAAAACAAAATCATAATTATGGCTTATCTGAAATCCAACCCATATATGCTCAATATAGTTTGCCGGGATGAAAGATGCGCCGTATATAACCGCCCCCACAAGCAGAAAAACCTTTCTGTGACTCTTATTAAGCAGTTCCGCAAGCGCAAGAACAGCCCCTAAATAAAACACTGTCATTTTAGTATATAAGCAGAGTACGAGCACAATGACGAAAATCGGATCAAGTCGTTCCAGAAAACCGCCAATTTGTATGAGAGGAACAGCCCGAAGTAAAGGGACCGTTGAAATACTCGCCAATGGAGCACCTATGATGGCGACGATTAAAATATTATATAAAACGAGAAACAACCCGGTAAAAATATATGCGATTAACGTATATTTCGTTAAATATTTCTTGTTATTAAGATATTTCCAGAACATTAGAAATACAGCGATCTGGGCAAAAGGAGTCATTGCCACATTTGGAACAGCAGCCTTCAGGACAGGCATAAGCCCGTTTTCCAGAACAGGCAGCAGCAATTGAAAATTTAAAACACCCGATAGGAAGAAAAAAAGAATTAACGTAAAAAAGCTTATTATTACTATCGGAAACAGTATTTCCAGCGTCCGAAAGAAGACTTCCGTTCCCTGATAAACCGCATACGTGGAGATGATCATCATAATCAGCATTATAAGAAACAAGGGTGATTCTGGCATAAGCGTGAGTACGATAAGATCGCCGAAATCCCTCGTGTTACGCATAGCCTGGTAAGCGAAGTGCAATACATAAAGAATTGCTATTACGGTGCCTATGTACTTCCCGAAATGCTTCCTGATTATTTGAATAAGGCTGCTCTCCGGCTCGTTATGCTGAATGTAAAGGTACACCCACACAAAAAACAAACCCGCGAGCATTCCGGTGAGCATAACAAGCCATGCATCCCGGCCAGCTTCAATTCCAGTAACGAACAACGGTATACTGCCGATCAGGAATAATATAATTCCTGCGCAGATCTGGTACTTACCTAATCTTTCCAATATGAATCACCTATTCCTTTATTAGCGAGGAAAATGGAGTTTGATTAATACCCGTATTCTCAATATCCACATTTACGTTTGTAATCAAGTCAATTTGTTCCAAATACCCTTTATCAGGGATGCCTTTTAATTCCTTCCATTTATCCCGATGCCTGTTATTAATCTCATTGGCGAAACCCATTACGTCTGCATTCAGTTCTTTAGCTTTAGCCCAGGCAGCTTCTACGTCAAGTGAAATTCGCTCTTCAATATATCCCGCCATTTTATCAATATTATCCGGCTGAGACAGATCGTAAGCGCAATTCACTTCACTCACCCTTCCCTCGGTGTGGATGTCCAGCTCCATCTCAATTCTGCTCCCTGTCAGCCTGGGAGTTAGCTGAACAGATGAATCAGTCAGCAAATAGGTTGACTGCGGGGGCCCTTCTTTCTTCCCGTGACAGTCGAAAGTAATATAGATTTCTTCAATCTCTCCCGTAATCCATGCCACACCTCTCGCTTCCTCAGGAGTTAACCAGCCTGCCAGCTTATCTTTATTGAAAGCACCCAGATTTCCTAATTTAATGGTTCCCGCCCTTCTCGTTTTGGAAAGGGCATCCATGGAGGTTTGCCCTTCCTTATCCCCCGTAATAACGAGCTGTGGTATAACCGCAGATTTTGATTCAGATGTTGCGGCAATCACAAAATCTGTGAAGTCGACCTCCTCGTACTTGGACATATTCTTTTCTCCACGTTCCATCATATTAGGAAGCAGCCGTCCCGGGATCGGTTCAGAAGGATCAAGCATATCAAGTATGTCCATTGCTTTCTCTGCGATAAACAAAGGCTCTGTAGCCCGATCCTCTATTGAGCGGAGATAATAATCAATTACAGGGCTTACTCCTTCTCTTGCAATTTCTTCAGAAATGATGACAGCGGAATTATGGGCGAAAAACAATCTTCTAGGTTCTTCTAAATTAGTATTTTGTATTGCCTGCTGCAGCGTTTCCCCTGATGTAGTGAATGTAAAAACAGGAGCTCCTTCACCGCCTCCCCCCGTGGAATTCCTGGCTGCTGTGCTTGGATTAACTACTTGGTATGAGACCAGCCACTGATCTTCTTTCTTATCGATGGCTGTATAAACGACGATGCCGATTTCATTTAATTCCCTTATGTCCCCGCAGCCGGAAAGAAATAAAAGCAAAAATACAGGCACACAGATAAGAAATTTACGATTCATCGACGATCTCCTTTATATAAAAGTATTCAGCTGCTCTCTTTTTTCGGAGGGGAAGGTTTCATATTCGCACTCATCCTCCGCTTATTTTCCGGATTAAGCGACTCCGGCCTCGCATTCAGGGCCCATAATGGGAAGCGAAAAAACGTATCTTTTTGTTCTGACAGGATAAAAGGGGCCATCGGAGTTAAATACGGAACACCGAAAGAACGTAATCCAGCTAAATGAATTAACAGGATCAGCAGCCCGGCAAGGATTCCCAAAAAACCGAAAGCAGCCGACAGGATCATAAAAGCGAAGCGGAGCAACCGGACTGCCACACTAAGGTTATATGTTGGAATGATAAAATTTGTAATTGCGGTAAAAGAAACAATAATAACCATAACTGCGGAAACGACCCCGGCCTCAACTGCTGCCTGCCCTAAAACAAGTGCCCCGACGATGGAAATAGAAGCGCCAATCGCCTTTGGCATCCTTACCCCCGCTTCCCGAAGAATTTCGAAAGTCACTTCCATCAGCAGGGCTTCTACGATCGCTGGAAATGGGACGCCTTCCCGCTGTGCTGCCAGGCTGAATAGTAAAACAGTGGGAAGCATTTCCTGATGATGGGTTGTTATCGCTATATACACTCCTGGCAGCAGCATTGCCACAAAAAAGGAGAACGTCCTTAACAATCTCAGAAACGTTACAAATAAAGGCCGCTGGTAATAGTCTTCCGCAGTCTGCATAAGCATCGCTAACGTGACAGGAGCAATCAGGGCAAACGGGGTGCCGTTTACAATAATCGCCACTCTTCCTTCTAACAGAGCAGCAGCAACAGCATCAGGTCTTTCTTTATTTTGTATTTGCGGAAACAGAGTATACGTCTCATCCTGAATGAATTCTTCAATATAGTTGCTTTCGAGAATACTATCAGTTTCAATACTTTCCAGGCGTTCTACCACTTCTTTTACAAGCCTTCTGTCCGCGATGTTATTAATATACATAACAGCCACATCTGTTTGTGTCTGCTTTCCAACTTTTTTAATTTTGTACCAGAGATCAGGGGTTTTTATTCTGTCCCTTATTAATGATATATTCGTACGAATATCCTCCGTAAAACCGTCTTTCGGCCCCCTGATAACTGTTTCTGTGGATGGCTCCTCCACCGCGCGGCGCTTTCCCCCAGGTGTATTGCAGGAAATCGCCCTCGTAAAACCATCAGCGATAATAACTGTATTACCTGACAGAAGCTCGGTAAGCAAGTCATCCGTGTTCTCCACATAAGAACATCTGGATATTGCCAGTAACCGCTCCTCAAGGCTATTTATAAGATTCTCATTTTCGTTTAGCACCGGGAGGTCTTCATTTTCATTACTTTGCAGAAGAGTGTTTATTACTGTGTTGATCCTGTCAACTTCACTGATTCCTTCTATATAAACTAACAGTAAACGATAATTCCCTCTTATCGTCACCGAACGGTACATTACATCATCTGTATTTCCCGTAAGTTCTTTTATCTTTTTTATGTTCCCGTCCAGCTGGCTGGAAAGAGAATCCCCCTCCTGTTCCACAGCTTGCTTTTCCTGTATTTTCCCACCCTGTCTTTTTCTCTTCCTGAATAGTCCCATCCACACTGCCCCTCACTGAACTCTGCTGCTTTTTATTTTCAATCCAGGCAAGGAAATTTATACTTTTAAGCGAAACTTTTTCCTGACTAGCTGACACATTCACCCAGTGGGAAAAGGGTATAACAGCCAGAAACAAAATAGTAAAATTAACTGAATCATCTGAATGAGGGCATGTACAAGAAGCTATCTGTAAATGATTATAAAAAAACCCTCTTCGGCTTCCTGCCAAAGAGGAGTCTTTATTATGATTCTTCTGGCGGCTTCTTCAGCCCGATAGCTGCTCCCGGGCGTGGGGCATCGTTCGTGCCATATAATTTACCGGTCGATGGATCGATCAAAATCGCCTGCACATCCCCAAGCCTGTCGTCGGCAGCTACTTCTTTAAAGCCCTGGTCGAGTTTATACCCTAGGTCCCTGAGCTTAGCCATTATTTCGTCCTCAATACCGTCTTCCCATTCCCAGGATACATCAGGGTTATTGAAGATTCTCCGTTCTGCGACTGCTTCTTTCAGATCCATCTGATAATCGAGAACATGGAGGAGAACCTGTGCAACTGAGCCGACGATCGTCGGCCCTCCAGGAGATCCGAGAGTGAAAAAAGGTTTTCCTTCATGGTAAACAATAGTTGGCGACTTCGAACTGACAGCACATTTATTGCTGTTCGGTTCATTTGCCGTGCCTGGCTCCGGATTAAAGTCTGTAATATCATTATTGAGCAGAAACCCGTAGCCTTCTACCATAATCCCGCAACCGAAAATTCGTTCAAGGGATGTAGTACAGGATGCAATATTCCCCCACTGGTCTATAACTGTAAAATGAGTAGTATCCATTCCCTTTTTACTATTATCCTTCTTTACTGGCTGACTCGGTGTCCCTTCCTGATAGTTCCAAGGGTCGCCTGCATTTATTTCTTCCCAGCGCTTATCAAAATTAATCATATTGCGCCTTTCTTTCAGATAATCCTCATTGAAAAGCCCTTTAAGAGGGATGTCTGTAAACCCTGGATCACCAAGGTATGTCTGCTGATCTGCCAGTGCCAGCCGGGTAGCTTCAGCGACCAGGTGATACTTTTCCCATGACCGAACACCATACTGGCTGATGTTAAATGGTTCAAGGATTTTCAGTATCTGTGACACTGCAACCCCTCCCCCGTTCGGAGGCCCGGGAAAAGCAAGATCGTACCCTTTATAACTGCTCCAGAAAGGCTCCTCAATAGAAGCTTCGTAATTCTGCAAATCCTCTTTTGTCATTATTCCGCCGTACTTTTGGAGGGTATCGATAATGGCATCCGCAAGTTCCCCTTCGTATAAAGAACTGAACCCTTCTTTCTTTATAGCTTTCAGTGCTTTTGCTAAATCAGGCTGCCTTACCATATCTCCTTCTTTAAGTGGCTCCCCGTTTGGAAGGAATACTTTTTTTGCTTCTTCTCCAAGCCTTTCCTTAAAAATATCAATCGTACGGTCCCAAAGACTGTTCACACGATATTCTTCTTCAGCAAGCTTGATTGCCGGGTCAATGAGCCTGTCAAGAGACATGGAACCGTATTTCTCAAGCGCAAGTTCCATCATTTTCATTACTCCCGGTACCCCTACTGACTTCGGGCTCATTGTCCGCTCGTCAAAAGGCATTAAATTCCCTTCACTATCGTAAAACACTTCTGGTGTTGTAGCGGCAGGAGCTCTTGTATGTCCATGGATTGCCTTCGTTTCATTGTTTTCACTGTCATAATATAAAATAAAACCGCCCGCACCAATGCCTGTGTTCATACCTTCCACAGAACATAAAGCAAACTGCATAGCGATTATCGCATCTATCGCATTACCTCCGTCTTCCAGTACTTTCTCGCCGGCTTCAGCTGCCTCTTTTATCGGGCAGGCAACCATTCCATAATGTCCCTTTACCGTTTCATAATAAGACGCATGTCCAGCCGTCTTTTGGTTTTTAAATATCTCCTGAATACTCATCAGCGCCAACTCCTTTATGTTGAACCAGCCAGAAATCGTCTGGCGGATTACTTTATGTATCTGTTGTTTACCCTTTCGTCAATAAAATGTAACAGGCGGGCTGAATAAAGAAAAGCGCAAGCGCCTTGGTCACGAGCGACAAGCACTGGAAGGACTTTGACGGAAGCCGCTCTTTGGCTTACTAAAAGGCCTGAAGTGACCTCGAGCTCGTAGGTGCTGGAGCTGGACAATTATCTTGGAAATTTATACTTTTTTTATTTCGAAACAAAGAAACCAGGTTGCATTAATGCTCTGCAAACCTGGTTTCTTATGAAAAGTTATCTGATTCAGAGATGGCGTGAGTTACCCTTCCGGCAGGTGTCCTGAGAGTACCGCCGCTTAGGTTAATTCGTTGACGACCTCTTCCAGTTTCATGCCCCTGGAGCCTTTTACTAAGACAATATCCCCGTCCCCTGCTATTTCTTTAAGCTTGGAAATCAGCTCCTGTTTGTCATCATATGCATGCACCCGCTCATCCGGGAAGTTCACTTTTGCTCCTTCAGCGATTTTCCTGCCCAGCTTGCCAAACGTGAAAACGTGACTGATTTTATCTGTGTCAATCCCTTCTCCGGTTTCAAAGTGGAAGGTATTTTCATTGTCTCCAAGCTCCAGCATATCCCCTAAAACAACTATTTTTTTCTTATAGCCATTCAGATCCTGTAGGAGTTCAATCGCTGCCTTCATAGAGGTCGGGCTCGCATTATAGGCATCATTAATAACTGTGATTCCATCTTTCCCTTGTATCAGTTCTGTTCGCATCCCGGTAATTTTCAGGCTTTTAAGACCTTTTTTAATTGCGGCAGCCGGCACGTCAAAACGTTGCCCTATAGCGATGGCAGCGAGAGCGTTATTTATATTATGTTTGCCAAGAACTGGAATGAAGAACTTTGTTTCAGACTCGCCATTTATCGTAAAAAAGGTCCCATCGCTTTTTTGCTCAACCTGTACAGGATAGTAGTCGTTTGGACTGGAGCTGCCAAAAGTAACAACCTTATACGGAGTGTTCACTACTTTTTCTGTCAGCAGAGGCTCATCCCCGTGAATAACCAGCGTACCGTTTTCCGGTAATCCTGCTGTAATTTCAAACTTTGCTTCGGAAATCCCTTCTCTGGAACCTAAATCCTGTAAATGAGATTCCCCGATATTCGTAATAATTGCAGCTTCAGGTTTTGCAATTTTGGAAAGAAGTTCAATTTCTCCTCTCCCGCTCATGCCCATTTCCAGTACTGCTATTTCTGTATCTTCTTCTAATGCCAGAATTGTCAGCGGCAGCCCAATATGATTATTGTAGTTCCCTTCCGTTTTCTGAACCTTATAAGTTGTTGAGAGAACGGAAGTCACCATATCTTTTGTAGTCGTTTTTCCGTTACTTCCAGTAATGCCAATGGCTTTTGCCGGAAGGTCTCCCAGATAATGTTCAGCTAAGTCCTGTAATGCAAGTAAAGTATCTTCTACAAACAGGAGCGGTAAGCCAGATGGCGGATTCGGCTGATTTCTTTGCCAAAGGGCTCCTGCTGCTCCATTCGCCGCAGCCGTTTCCACAAAATCGTGGCCGTTGAAATTCTCACCCACAATAGGTACATAAAGATTTCCTTCATTAATCGTCCTTGTATCAGTGGATACTCCTGTAATCTTAACGGAGTTATTTTCCTTGTCTGCAAGTTCTCCGTTCACCCATATTGCAATATCTTTAAAGTTTCTTTTTATCATCTGTCTCGCTCCTTCTTGAAAAACCATCATTTATTCGTGTCATTTACAAATACGTACATGCTTGCGTCCATCCTGTTTCTATTCTATGTAAAAGGAGGCTGACTCACACTGGAGTCAACCTCAATACTATTATTATGCCTTAAAATGTATGCTTAATCTTCTGTTTTTCATCGTGGCGCTCTACTCCCAGCTCCACGAGTTTTTCAATCAGCTGAGGATAAGGCAATCCGGATTCCTGCCAGAGCATCGGGAACATGCTGAATGGGGTAAAACCAGGCATGGTGTTTACTTCGTTCATGAGGATTTCCCCGTCTTTCGTTAAGAAGAAGTCAGCGCGGACTAACCCGGAGCAATCAAGTGCTTTAAAGGACTGAATCGCTACACGCTTAATTTCTTCGTACTCTTCCTCTGTGATGTCTGCAGGGATAATAAGGCCGGTGCTTCCGTCCTCATATTTCGCTTTATAATCATAAAAATCTGTTTCCGGAACAATTTCCCCTGCAACAGAACATTGCGGATGTTCGTTCCCTAAAACAGCCACTTCAATTTCTCTGCCATCGATTCCTTCTTCAATAATAATCTTACGGTCATATTCAAAGGCTTCTTTAAATGCTTTCTCCAGGCTTTCCCTGTCGTTACATTTACTGATACCGACACTTGAACCTAAGTTTGCCGGCTTCACAAAACAAGGATAGCCAAGCTTTTCTTCTACTTTTTTGTATGCCGATTCTGCGTCATTTTCCCAGTCGCGGCGAAGGTACCATACATATTTAGCCTGCTTGATGCCTGCCTGCTCATAGATATTTTTCATCATCACTTTATCCATGCCAGCAGCAGACGCTAATACACCATTCCCAACATAAGGAATGTTCATAAGTTCAAGCAAACCCTGAACTGTTCCGTCTTCCCCGTTCGGTCCGTGAAGCAGAGGAAAAACTACATCAATTTTGTCATTCGCAGTTTCGTTCTCGTTTTTTACAGGTACAGGGAAAATTTCTGAATTTAACGCCAGTGGTGAAACGGCTTCTCCTTCTTCTTTTAACTGAAGCTTCTTCACATCTTCAACCGGAGCCTGAAGCTCTGCGCCTCTGACCCACTCACCAGTTTCCGTAATATATATTGGGTGTACTTCATATTTTGTCAGATCCAATGCTTTAATTACAGCTTTTGCAGTTTGTAATGATACTTTATGTTCCGCGGATTTACCGCCATACAACAATCCAAGTTTAATCTTCATATTCACCCTCCATATCTGTTTACCTTTATTATTGTACCATTTTCACCTCTAAGTTAAATACTAAATTATCATCGTAAAACTATAATCGCTCAAAAGCCCACTGCTAACTAATGTATGTAAATTTCTGATTTACGGGCATGTATACCTCGGTGTTTTTTCCGAACTTAATCATTTCCTGACCTTTTATCTAATACCTGTAAATATACTATTTTAAACTTTAGTGATAAGCAAACTAAAACATATATACCTTATGTTAACAATTTAAAAGACTGAACGAAGCGGTTATTTAAGGCTTACTTACAGTATAATAGGACAATACCTCTTCAGAAACAGATGAGTTGCCACTTCGTCTTCGTTTTACTTATACATGATTACGCAGAAAATTGTGCAGGAGTGTGACTAACTCCCGACCACCCTGTTTAATATATAGTAAAGATCATTCTGCACTCTGAAAACATGCCCCTTCATTTAGATCAAGAGTTTTTCCAAAAATCGAACGCGCGTAAAAAAAGACAGCCGGTGCTTCCGGCTGCCTTAAACCATCAATTAATAGATAACTCGTTATCAATAGTTATTAAAGAAACAAGCTTTGCATATGCTTCAGGCTGTGTACATGAAATTTTCCCCATAATGACTGAATGCTGTGCACCAGTTGCTGAGGGAAGAGTATTGCTGTTACCCTTAATACAATGGTAACCTAGCAAAGCAAATGCAATAGCTTCTTTCAAGTCGCTCGGTATCCCTATATCCTCACTTGTCAATATTCTCTGCTCTGGAAGGTACTCGCTTAAATAACTTAATAGGGTTTTGTTGCTGCTTCCTCCGCCGCAAATCACAACTTCATCAATCTCTCGCCCTGCATTAAGTAAGAATTTTTCGTAACCCTTAGCAATACTCATGGCAGTCCAGGCTGTCAAAGTGGCTATTAAATCATTTCTCTCCACCTTCAGGTCTGCTGCTCTCAACCATAAATGTTCAATAAATGCTTGATTAAAAAGCTCTCTTCCAGTTGTTTTAGGAGGCGCTTGTTCAAAATATGGATGCTTCATGAGCTCCTGTAACAAGTTTTCAGAAATACTTCCTTTTGCTGCTAATGCTCCCCCTTCATCATACATCTTTACACCGTTCGTAATCCTTTCCACTACTGCATCCAGTACAATATTTCCTGGCCCGGTATCAAAAGAGAGTACCTCCTCGGGCTTCCCGTTAGCGGGGAGGTGTGTAACATTTCCAATTCCACCGATATTCTGTACTGCTCTGTTTTTACGTGTGTCGCGATAGCAGACATAATCGAAGTAGGAAACAAGTGGTGCTCCCTGCCCCCCCGCTGCCATTTCAGCAGGTCTGAAATCTCCCACCACGGGAAGCCCTGTCACTTCAGAAATAACAGAAATATCACCTATTTGAAAAGTGGAAGGAATCTCCCACTCGCTCGTCGTAGCTTCTGGGGGGATATGAAAAATCGTCTGCCCATGCGAGCTCACAAAGCAGATCTTCTCTTTTGGTATACTGCTTTTTTCTATCAGGTGGTTCACCCTTTCCCCAATAAGCTTCCCTAAATAGGCATTAGTTTTGCATATCTTATCTACTGAAGAAGTTTGAGGCTCACAAAGCTCTAGCAGTAACTCTCTTACAAATGAAGGATAACTGAGGAAATCAGAATCTATTAAATTAATAATTATGTCATAATCGCTTCCTTCAATTTCAACCATTGCAACATCGATTCCATCTAAGGAGGTGCCTGACATTAGACCGATACCGTATATACTCATTTAACCTTCTCCTCACTTTTATGATATAAATGGCATGCGACAAAATGGTCTCTTTCCACCTCAACAAAAGCCGGCACAACTTCCTTACAACGTTTATATGCTTCGGGGCAGCGTGTTCTGAAGACGCAGCCTGAAGGCGGATTAGACGGGTTAGGAATATCTCCCTTTAATACAATACGCTCTTTTTTCGCCTTA
The DNA here is from genome assembly GCF_002019695.1 of Evansella clarkii. GTDB lineage: Bacteria > Bacillota > Bacilli > Bacillales > Salisediminibacteriaceae > Evansella > Evansella clarkii. Next base: position 253,888 of record NZ_KV917376.1, read on the forward strand.
GGATTTGGCTTAGGAATAGAAGATAATAACGCTTTCGTATAAGGATGCAGTGGATTGACGTACAAATCCTTCTTAGGTGAAAGTTCCATCATTTTCCCAAGATACATCACACCGATTCTATCACTGATATGCTTCACCACACTCAGGTCGTGAGCGATAAAAAGGTAGGTTAAATTAAATTCCTCTTGCAAGTCGCTCATCAGGTTTAATACCTGGGACTGAACGGAAACATCCAGTGCTGACACAGGTTCATCGGCTATAACGAGTTGGGGGTTAATCGCTAAGGACCTTGCAATTCCAATCCGTTGCCTCTGGCCTCCGGAAAACTCATGGGGGAATTTCCTCGTCGCTTCCATTGGCAGGCCTACTGTTTCAAGTAAGTATTTTACTCTTTCTTTCCGCTCGCTTTTTTTATACATATTATGAGTATACATTGGCTCCTCAATCAGTTCCCCGATCCTCATCCTTTGATTTAAGGATGCATAAGGATCCTGAAAAACCATCTGCATATGCCGCCGATGCTTTCTCATCTCGCTCTTACTCAGATACGTAATATCATGCCCATTAAACACTATTTGTCCATCAGTAGGGGTTAACAGACGAAGTAGCGTTCTTCCAAACGTAGTTTTTCCAGAGCCAGACTCCCCTACAATCCCAAGCGTTTCACCTTTTTTAATAAATATGTCAACATTATCAACAGCCTTTACATGCCCAATGGTTCTTCTAAAGACTCCGCCCCTTATCGGAAAATATGTTTTAATTCCTTTTGCTTCTATAATATTTCCAGTCGAGTCATCTGCTTTTGCAGTAAGTCTTTCATCCTCAAGAGTATGAACAGTCACTGTATTCTCCTCCTTTCCACTCATTAACTAAGTTCATAAAGATAACAGCGTACTTTATGATCTGGTTCCACCTTTAAAAGATCAGGAGGTGCATCAGTACAACGTGGCATTACCTTGCTGCACCGCGGAGCAAACCGGCAGCCCCTGGGGAAATTATCCGCAGAAGGGACTGTACCGGGGATTTGCTCCAGCCTCTTCCGCTCTTCTTCGATTTTAGGAATACTTGCTAATAGTCCTGAAGTATAGGGATGTTTCGGTTTTTCAAATATTTCATCTACAGATGTTTCCTCCACCACCTGACCACCGTACATTACAAGGACCCGATCAGCCATTTCCGCTACTACACCAAGATCATGCGTAATTAATAGAATAGAGGAATTAAATTTCTTTTTGACGTCTCTCATTAACTCGAGGATCTGCGCTTGAATCGTTACATCAAGTGCTGTTGTGGGCTCATCGGCAATCAGCAGTTTTGGGTCGCAGGACATTGCCATGGCAATCATTACCCGCTGTCTCATTCCACCGGATAATTGATGAGGGTACTCATGAATAATTTGCTCTGCACGTGCAAATCCTACGAGCTTCAACAGTTCAACCGCCCTTTTTTTCGCTTCAGATTTTTTAAGATTTTGGTGATGAAGCAGCGCTTCTGTAATTTGGTTCCCTATAGTAAACACAGGATTTAACGAAGTCATCGGCTCCTGAAATATCATCGCGATATCATTGCCTCGGATCTTATTCATCTTCTTTTCTGGCAGTCCGACTAATTCATCTCCAGAAAATTTAATAGATCCTTCAACAATCTTGCCATTCGGCTTCGGAACAAGCCCCATAATTGATAAGGAAGTAATACTCTTTCCTGAGCCTGATTCACCTACAATGGCCACAGTTTCACCATTTTTTATTGTAAAATTGACCCCGTCCACGGATTTAATAATTTTGTCCTCTACAAAAAAGTATGTTTTTAAGTCTTTGACTTCTAATAGTGCGTCCGACATCAAATCACCTTCTCACCTCTCAAGATAACATTTAAATCTATTTGATTAGTTTTGACATCATATATTCATCCACGTACTCTCCCTCAATCATATAAACATGGCTTTTCTTTCCTTCCACTGAAAATCCCATTTTTTCGTATAAACGAAAAGCATTCGTGTTCGTTGCCATTAATGTCAGTTCCAGACGGTGGATTCCCTTTTCTTGCGCCCACTCTTCCAATGCCTCAAAAAGCTTTTTTCCTAACCCTTTGCCGGTATGCTTCTGGAGAATAGCTATAACTATATGAACCATATGCCTGTTTCTCCTCGCATTTCCGCCACGTCCTGCAATATATCCCGCTAGAGATCCCTTTGTTTCTGCTACAAGAATAGTGGAGTTTTCCTGCTCCAGCGTCTTTTTGATACTCTCTCTTTGATCTTTTAATGTCGTTTCTCTTTCTCCAGGTTCAAATAATAAAAATTGCGTTTCACTATCGAGAATTTTGCTCATTTCGAGAAAATTCTGAGCATCTTCCTCTCGAATTGTTCTAATAATCATTAGGGTCCTCCCCATGCTTTGTTCCTATGCATTTCTCGCAAGTTCCGCTGCTTCACCAACTCTTCCTTTACATGCCGAAAGGAATTGCTGAGCCTCTTGGAATGAAGCTCCTGTTTCGCATATAATGATCGCTTCCTTCACTCTCCACTCTGTCTGGCCTAACAATTTCTTAGCTTTTGCTTCATCACAGGAAGTAACTTTCCTAACAATATTAATCGCTCTCTTTTTCAGTTTTTCATTCTTGGCCTGTAAATCCACCATAAGGTTCTGATACACTTTCCCAAGCTGAACCATCGTGGCTGTGCTAATCATATTCAGTACCATTTTTTGAGCCGTGGCTGCCTTAAGCCTGGTTGATCCCATAATTACTTCGGGACCGACAATAATTTCAATCGGTAATTGCGCCACCTCTGATATGAGCGTATTTCCGTTGCAGGAAACGCTAATAGTGCTTGCATTCTTGCTGTTCGCGTATTCCAGTGCTCCAAGTACATAGGGGGTGGTCCCGCTGGCAGCTAAGCCTATCAGAACATCCTTAGTATCAAACCCGTGTTCCAAAAGATCCTCTTTAGCCTTCTGCCGGGAGTCTTCAACGCCTTCCAAAGCATTTCGAAGCGCTATATCACCTCCGGCTATAATTCCATTTACCAACCCAGGAGGAGTATTAAAAGTCGGAGGGCATTCTGAGGCGTCAAGCACCCCTATTCTTCCGCTTGTGCCAGCTCCGATATAAAAGAGCCTGCCCCCTTTGTTCAGATGATCCACTACCATTTCAATCGCCTTTGAAATTCTCGGAATTTCCTTTTTTACTGCACGAGCAACCTTTTGATCTTCCTCGTTCATCACGTTTACCACATCTATAATTTCCATTCGGTCAATATTTATAGTGTTTAAATTTACCGACTCTGTAACCAAGGCTTCCTTTTCACTTTGTGCCATCCGGCCACACTCCTTAATGCTATGACTTAAGCTTAGGATCTAGTAAATCTCTCAAACTGTCCCCCAGCAGGTTAAAACAGAAAATTGTCAGAATAATAAACAGTGCAGGAAAAATTGCTATCCATGGCGCCAGTTCCATATATCCCCTTGCATCACTAAGCATGGAGCCCCAGGAAGGGTGAGGCGGCTGTATTCCAAGCCCCAGGAAACTTAAGGCAGCTTCTGCGAGGATAGCTATAGATAAGGCGAGAGTAATTTGCACCAGGAATGGAGCTAGAATATAAGGAGTGATGTGCCTTAAAATAATTCTCGGAGTCTTTATTCCAATAGACTCTGCGCTAAGTACAAAATCCATCTCTTTCACCGCAATGACCGAAGCCCTTACTAATCTCGTAAATACTGGTATCGTCACTATCCCAATGGCTATCATCGTGTTTCTAAGATTAGGTCCGAGAACCGCTACAATTGCTAACGCTAACAGAAGGTCCGGGAATGCAAAGAGCACATCCATTATTCTCATAATTGTATTGTCCACCCAACCTTTAAAAAATCCTGCCAGCAATCCAAAAATGAAGCCGAATGTAGCGCCTATACCTACTGCAATCAGTCCGACCATAATAGATACCTGTGCTCCGTAAATGATTCGACTTAGTATATCTCGGCCGAATTCATCTGTCCCCAGCCAAAACTGGGTACTCGGCCTTTCCAACCTGTGTTGATTAAACATTTCAGTAGGATTATAAGGAGCTATAACAGGAGCTAAAAAGGCAAGAAGTATAATAAACAATACTCCAATTAACCCTGCCATGCCAATCTTGTCTTTTCGTAGCCGATCTGTAATTTCTTTCATTATTCATCACCCTGTGCTAACTTTTTAGTCGTAAGAAATACGCGGATCTAAATAAGAATAGAGAATGTCTACAATAAGATTTACTGTTACAAAAATAGTTGCTATAAACAGAATCGTTCCTTGAACAACCGGAAAGTCCCGCTGGTTTATCCCTGTTAATACCATCTGCCCTAAACCTGGCAGAGAGAAGATCTGCTCAACAATAATTGTTCCGCCCAGCAGGTAGCCTATCTGCATACCAATTATTGTTAAAACAGGGATAATTGCATTTCTTAAAGCATGTTTAAAAAGAACCATTTTCTGTGATATTCCTTTGGCTTGTGCTGTTCTGATAAAATCTTGTCCAAGTATTTCTAAAATCGAGGATCTTGTCATTCTCATTAAGGAGCCTGCCATCGACGTTCCTAAAACAATAGCAGGTATCAATAATATTTCCAGATTTCTTCTCGGATCTTCAAGAAAACCAACATAACCTACAGGCGGATAATAGTTAAAGAACAAAGATAAAATTAAGATTAATAGCGTTGCTAGTGCGAAGTTGGGTATAGAAACTCCAAGTAGTGATACAAAGCGGATACCGATATCCCCTTTTGTATTACGCTTGACCGCGGCTAAAATCCCCATTGGAATTGCGATCATCCATGATATAATTGCTGCAAATATCGTCAACTCAAATGTTAAAGAAAAGCGATTCAGCATCTCTGGAAGAATTGGTGCTCCAGTCCGTAAAGAGTTACCGAAATCTCCAACAAATACTCCGGATATCCAATTCCAGTATTGCTGATACAATGGCAGATTCAAGCCAAACTCCTGCCGCAGTTGTTCTTTTAATTCTGGTGTTGCCTCCGTCCCGAGAATGATACTTGCAATATCACCAGGGATAATATTCATTACTAGAAAAACAAAAACAGTGACTCCAAATAAGACTGGGATAAACAAGAATAATCTTCGCAATATATACGTGTACATATAGCTCACCCTCTAGGTTAATTAAAGAACAGGAGGCTGCAGCGCAGCCTCACTATCTGTTATTCTGATAAGTACGTGTCGTGGAATCTCTCTGAGCTGTGTGGTAATGGCATATAATCTGAAACATTCTTTGATATAACAATGTAATTTTGAGGATTATATAAGAATAGGTTTGGTGCTTGTGTCAGTAATCGGTCCTGTGCATCGAAGTAAGTCTGCTCTCTGGTGCCTTGGTCCACTTCAAAACGCCCTTTTTCAGCAAGCTCATCGAATTCTTCATCGGAAAAGCCCCATACGTTAGCTGACCCTTCTGTATGAAAGAAGAAGTTTAATGATCTATCAGGATCCGTTCCGGCACCGTTTCTTCCAGTCAGCATGTCATAACGCCCTTCATTCCAGGCATCAATATAGTCGCCCCATTCCAGTTGTACAATTGTTACATCAATACCAATCTGCGCTAGCATCTGCTGGATCATCTGGCCGTCTGCTACCCGGTCTCTGTAGGTTCCAGGAACACCTATTTCAGCTTCAAAACCATCCCCAAACCCGGCTTCTTCCAATAATTCTTTTGCTTTTTCAATGTTATGCTCATACATTTCATGCTGTGAAACATCGATGGACCAGTTTCCTAGAGAAGGAGGTACCGGGCCAGTTAATTGAGCATCTCCGCCCATCACAGTATTTATTAGTTCATTTCTGTCCACTGCTAAGCTGATTGCCTGGCGGACTCTTTCGTCGTTAAATGGTTCTCTCTCCGTATTTATTCCAAGGTAGTTGTAATCGAGCGTATAATAGTTGATAATCTCCAGCTCTACGTTGGCTTCAAGAAGGGAAACAGACTCAGGAGAAACAGTAGTTAAATGGATCTGCCCTGTCCGGACTGCTGCGATTCTTGAAGATTCGTCAATCATAGTCAGGTATTTCAGCCCATCCAGTTTAGGCTGGCCTTCAATGTAATAATCTTCATTTTTAGATAAAATAACATGTGTATCCGGCACCATTTCTTCAAATACAAATGGCCCTGTACCAACTGCTTCCTGGTTTAAATCACCATGCTCTTCCACTACTTCCTGCGGGACTATTGCAGCACTGCTATGTGCAATATAGGACAAGAACGGAGCATAAGCATCACTTAAATGAAATTGAATCTCATAATCTCCAAGAATTTCTATGTCTTCTACTGATGTAAAGTAAGAGGCACCAATAGAAGCGGTTTCAGGATCTTTTATACGATCAAAGCTGTACTTTACGTCTTCAGCTGTCATTTCCCGCCCGTTATGGAATTTCACTCCTTCTCTAAGCTTAAATATATATGTGGTATCGTCCACCTGCTCCCAGCTTTCAGCAAGCTGTGGGGCTAGTTCCATATCATCATCAAACTGCAGTAGCCCTTCGTATACTTTTCCTGTAATACGAATAGAGGAGTGCGCTGTGACTTTATGTGGGTCTAAGCCGGACGGATCCTGGTCTGCAGCAATCAGTAGTGTTTGTTCTGCAGCCATGTTTTCACCTGTGGTTCCATTATTATTTTCATTATTGCTTTCTTCACTATCATTTCCGACTGCATTATTATCGGAATTACTTATGTCGTCCTCGCCATTAGTTGAAACAGCGTTATTACCACCACAACCTGCAAGGAAAAGCATACATATAAATAACGCTAATATGAATAAAACTTTAAACTTCATTCCTCTTCCCCCTTATTACTTGAGTGAATTTAAAATTAAATTGTGGAACGTCTGCCTGAAATCATTGATGTTTTTGGGCTCTGAAGCAACATGAAGCCGACTGGTAAAGATTACTGCGAGCAAATTTTTCTCCGGAGACACCCAAATCGATGGCCCGGTAAAACCAGTGTGTCCTGCTCCTTCAGGAAACACTGGGGAAATGGACCAGCCTAATCCTCTGTTACCAGCCTGCTTTTCCATACTTTTCGTCACGAGCTTTCTGTTAACCAATTGCACTCCCCCCCAATCACCTCCCTTAAGAAAAAACTGTGCTACTTTTGCTACATCCTCTACCGTTGAAAAAATACCAGCATGACCTGCCTGCCCTTCCCAAAAGTAGTGGGCATTACCGTCGTTCACTTCTCCAATAATCGGCTTTCTGGTTGAGCGCCACTCCCTGAAGGATAAGCCTCGGTCCCTGCACATTTGCTGTTCAATCTGGTTGCCGTATTCTGTAGCTGCAATATCTTCAGCTGATACAGGCCCAAATGTCATGGATGAAAGATTTAACGGTTCAGTAATTAATTCATGCAAAGCTTCTTGAAGGCTCAGGCTAGTTGTTTCCTTTATGATTTCACCAAGCAGCATAAAGTTTAGATCGCTGTATGTAATTTTCTCTTCATTATTTTCAGGCTGTATTAATCCCGGGAGTAAGCCCACAAGAATGTCATAAAAGTTTTTTTCTTTAGCTGTGTAAAATGGAAACCAGGCCATTAAACTTGATGAATGGGTCAAAAGCTGGAAAACAGTAATATGACCTATGTGTTTGTTTAGCTCTGGTCTTATGCGGATGTCTGAGAGGCACTCTGTAAGTTTAGTGGCAAGGGTTAGCTTATCTTCTGTAATGAGGCGGAAAATCATTAGTGAGGTTATAATCTTCGTAACAGAAGCTAAGTCGTACATCGTATTCTTCGTTACCTTTTTGCTTATTGGGCTTTTGACAGAATATCCATATGCATTTTGATATATCACCTTATTTTCTTTAATCACTCTACAGTTTAAGCCAGGCAGGATTCCCCGGTAAGCTGTTTCGGATAGAAACCGGTCAATTTCTTTTATATCCAGGTGTCCCATCATTCACCTCATTTCCTGTTTTTAATAGATTTTCTTGTACTTTCAAGGTATTTAACAGCTTCTTCATAATTTTTCGAAGCTACACCTGTGTAGATAATATCAATTATGTTTAATTGGGCGATCCTGGAAGCCATAGCTCCGCTTCGGATACTTTTCTCCAAAGAGGAAGCAAATAAGCAGACGTCAGCCATTTGGGTAATCCGGGACTTTCCATACTTGGTGAGTGAGATGATTTTTGCTCCGTTTTGTTTTGCTATTTTTATAGAATCAATTACTTCCTGAGTCTCCCCGGAATAAGATATAGCGAGAACAGTATCTTTATCTGTTAAATGAGCAGCAGAGGTGAGCTGACCATGATTATCGGGGTATGCCTGACACCAGCGGTTAATTCTTGCAAATTTTTGCTCCACATCAATCGCTATAACTCCTGAAGCACCTACTCCATATACATCAATTTTTCTCGCGGAGTCTAATATATTTATTGCTTGTTCTACCGCACCATAATCGATAATGGATAATGTATTCTCAATAGATTTCAAGTTATTAATAGTAACAAAGTCAACGATATGCTTCACTTCTGTAAAATACTTCAATTCGGAAATATCCTCATATTTCGTGTTAAGTGTTTCATTCATACTTAACGAAGCTGAAATGTTAAGCTTCAGTTCTTTAAATCCCTTAAACCCTAGTGAACGACACATCCGGATAATTGTTGCTTCACTGACTTTGCATACTTTTGCCAGCTTAGAAATTGACAAATCTAATATTTCTTGTGGGTGATTGATAATATAATTTGCTACCTTCTGTTCCGAAGGCTTTAAATGTGATGCACTTTCTTTTATTTTCACTAGGCCGTTAAAAAATGAATACAATTTACTGCCCACCTTTATGAAGTTTTATTACATTATTTTATTATAAATTGTAGTTAAACTACCTAAATAATATGGCATGTTTTTCCTTATGTCAATAATTATTTTGAAAAATTAGAATTTTATGACTACGGAAACTCATGGCGTTTTACCTTTAAGATATAGTTTATGAATACGGAATAGTTTCGAAAAGTCTGGTTTTAAAACGATAAAGGAGACTAATTTCAAACGAGGCAATCAAAAACTTAAAGAACGATCGTTTATCAGCGAAACCGAAACTGCCCCCCCTATATCAGCGAAAACCCAAAAACAAAAAAAGCTTCTCACAAGTTTGGTCAACTTATGGAAGCTTATTCGCACCGCCTCGATCGAGGAAGTATATTAAATTAACAGCACCGGCAATTTTTCAGCAATTAGCTCTGCAGTTAGTCAAGTTCAATAGCGCATGCGCTTGATTGAAAACTTTCCCCTATCAGAAACTCTCCATCTTCTGTGTAATCAATCTGTGTTTCTTCATCTAAATACCGTTTAGTAAATCGATCAATTCGTAGTTGCACTCCTTCATGCTCTAGGACTGTATCATTCCGGCGGGGCTCATCAAAAACAAGGGAAAACTTAACAGAAATCCCGCATCCACCGGCTACATCAGCATCAATCCGAGGTCCCCGTTCTTCTTCTGTCTCAATACTTTTTAACTTGGTTAAGGCTGCATCCGTTAATGTAATAACCATCGGATCCACTTCCCTTCTTATACGTTGACCAGCTGCTGGAATAACGGATAGGCACTACAAATGGCTTTTGTTGTTTCCTTTGCCTTTGCTAAAACATTTTCGTCACCTTTGCTCTTCAGCACATCAGCGATCACTTTTGCGATTTGTTCCATTTCTTTCTTCTTCATTCCCCGCGTTGTTAAAGCAGCAGTCCCCATTCGGACTCCACTTGTAACAAACGGACTTTCGGGATCAAACGGAATCGTATTTTTGTTAACAGTAATACCCGCCTCTTCAAGAAGCTGCTCCGCTTCTTTTCCAGTCAGGCTCCATGGGCGAACGTCAAGGAGCACGAGGTGATTATCTGTGCCTCCTGAAACAAGGGAAGCTCCTTCTTTCTTCAATGCTTCAGCAAAAGCCTGGGCATTGTCTACAACTTGTTTGGCGTATTCTTTAAATCCAGGCTGCAATGCTTCCCTGAAGGCAACTGCTTTAGCTGCAATAATGTGCATTTGCGGCCCGCCTTGTGTTCCAGGGAAGACAGCTTTATTAACCTTTTTAAAAACTTCTTCATTATTCGATAAGACGATGCCTCCCCGAGGTCCGCGCAAAGTTTTGTGTGTTGTACTTGTTACAACATCCGCGTAAGGTACAGGTGATGGGTGCAGCCCTGCTGCAACAAGCCCTGCAATATGCGCCATATCCACCATCAGCTTTGCACCGACCTGATCTGCTATATCTCTGAACCTGGCAAAATCGATCGTTCTTGGATAAGCGCTTGCACCTGCAATAATTAATTTTGGCTTTTCTTTTTTCGCCAGTGCTTCCAGCTCCTCATAATCAATCATGTGAGTATCTTCCCTCACTCCGTATGAGACAACATCAAACCACTTACCGGACATACTCACCGGGCTCCCGTGTGTCAGATGGCCTCCGTGCGAGAGATTCATCCCCATAATTTTGTCGCCTGGCTCCAGTAAAGCGAAAAATACAGCTGTATTTGCCTGAGCGCCTGAGTGTGGCTGGACATTTGCATATTTAGCGTCATACAGACTTTTTAAGCGGTCGATGGCTGCCTGTTCCGCAACATCTACAAATTCACATCCGCCATAATATCGCTTTCCTGGGTAGCCTTCTGCGTATTTGTTTGCCATCACATTTCCCATTACTTCTAAAACTTCCGGGCTGACAAAATTCTCAGATGCAATTAATTCCAATGTGTTGAGCTGCCTCTTCTCTTCATTTTCGATCGCTTCAAAAATAAGTTCATCCGTCTCTCTGATTCTCATGAAATATCCCTCCTGGTTTTGAGTTGATAGTTTATATGAAAAATAAAGCACAGAACCAGGCAGCTTCCCTGTTTCCCTTTTTTCATAAAAAAGAACAGGAAAGGCAGCTGGTTTTTCTGCCATTCTCCTGTCCTTGGGTGAAAATAAAAAAGGACAGAAAAGAGGCAGTAATTTGCTACCCTTCTCTGTCCTTTTACCTGAGAGTTTAACTTCATCTTACGAAGCCTACCCCTTTGGTGGCGTTTTGCCAACGCGCTCTCCAGAGATGCGTCCTGTTATAGTTCCTCTACCTGAGAGATTGGTTCCAAGGGCCTTTTTGGAACTTGCTCCTTCGGTGGTAAAATACAACTACACTCTCCTACAACAATCATCCGCTACATATTCATTTCCTATTTTTAGACTATTGGCAATCTTACCGTTTGTCAACTTTTTATTTATAAATGCATAACTTTATAAATAATGCCCGGGTTAACATACGCAGAGATAATTACCGGCTGTCTATATTGTTTTTTACAGGGATAATATCCGCTTTTCTCCTTCAATCGCCTGGATCGGCTCGATATTCTGCGTGAATTCCAGTGTGCCCATATATTCCTTTTGCTCATTTCGAATTGCAAAATAGCGAATATAAACGAACTTATCCTTGAACTTAATCCAGAAATCCTCACTATCCTTTTTCCCGGCTTTAAAATCGTCCAGCAGGGCTTCTACGATATGAGCGCTTTTCGGAGGGTGGCAATTTTGCACAGTGCGGCCGATTACTGCCTTAGTCCTTGCAAAAATCCTTTCCGTTCCATGTGAGAAATAGCGGACAATATCTTCGTGGTCAATAAACGTAATATCAACTGGAAGGTTGTTAAATATTAACTCCAGCTGATTCAGCGACAGTAGACCAGTCTCCAGCTTGATAAAGCCTTCTGTTAATGCCTTTGAATCTAAGTCGGCTCTTTCCGGCTTCCATACTGTAGCCGGCCCAGTGAGGCAGTATCCTATTTCATCACTTTCCTGAGCAATCTTTATCCATTCATCCTCGGTTAAGTTGCTCATCGCCATAGGGAAAAGAATATGCTCCTCTCTGTATATCATTGTAGTTACTTGTTCAGCAATATAATGAAGAGTACTGAGAACTGCTTCTTTATCCCCGTTGTAATTTGTTAACTGCTTTTTAGTATCCTTTATGGCGTCACGGATATAATCATCCAGCCTCCACATGTTAACAGAAGGACCATTGATTCCATACTTCTCAAGATACGGAAATAATAATTGTTCTTTACGTGTAAAATGCTTGTCAATATCATACAGAAGATTGCACACGTCGATCAGCTTATATATATTAGCAGGGGAATCCTCTTTTTCAAATTCCTCTTTAAGGGGCAGCAGTTTCGATTCCAGTAAACTTTCGATTTCTCTGTTTTCTCTGTGAAAAGTGTGAACGGGATGGCCTGGAATATCCTTAGGATTCTCTATTTCTATAATATTTCCTTCCATAATACTTAAATGGGCAGCGGATATTCTTTCGAGCTCACTCTTTGATAATGCTTTTTCTTCCAGAACGTCATGTTGATACTGGGAAAGTTCCATTATCTCCTCCACTGTCACTTTTCCTATTTTTTCATCTGCAAAGGCTTTAACTTCTTCCGGGTCTTTGCCATTAAAGAGATCCCAGAACACTGTTTTCAGTAATACCTTACGATCAGTACTTTTATCCACGGTGAGTTGCTCGCGGTTGTTTATTAGTTCGCTCATTTAAATCGCTCCTTTTCTCTGTCAGACGGAGGGATCAAATGAGAATCCCTCTCACTATACAAAGTCTATCACTTCTCAGCGTTTAACTTAGTGACCGTAATCACAACAGGAAAAGGATTTGTGACGATCTTTTCAAATCTATTTTTTATACAAAAAAGAAGCTTTCCACAAGTGTCATTACTCATGAAAAGCTTCTGCTTATATTAGGAATCAGAACCAGTTGACAGGCTCAGGTTTGAGGTTCTGGAATATATGCTTTGTTTCTGTATACTCTTCAATACCCAGTTTTCCTAATTCCCGGCCAATTCCGGACTGCTTAAACCCGCCCCATGGCGCATGCGGGAAGTAAAGGTTGAAGTCATTGATCCAGACAGTACCCATACGCATCTTTTTAACACAGCGTTCCGCTTTTGGAATATCGTTAGTCCAGACACCGCCGGCAAGTCCATAGACTGAGTCATTGGCAAGCTTTACTGCTTCCTCTTCTTCACGGAACTTCTCAACTGTTATAACAGGTCCAAACGCTTCATCCTGAACAATGCTCATGTCTGTCGTACAGTCTGTGAAAATGGTTGGAAGATAGAAAAAGCCGTTTTGCAGTTCCGGGTCTTCCGGGCGGCTTCCGCCAACTGCCAAAGTAGCACCTTCTTTAATACCTGTTTCAACATACTCTTCCACTTTTGCGCGATGTTCAGCTGAAATAAGCGGCCCCATTTGTGTATCTTCGTCAAATCCGCTTCCAAGCTTAAACTTTTTCACCCGCTCAACAAGTGCGCTAACGAATTCGTCATGAATGCTTTCTTCTACAATCAGCCTTGTACCCGCTGAACAGATTTGCCCAGCGTGGAAGAACACGCCATTTAATGCCTGGTCTACAGCTGTCTCAAAATCTGCATCGGCAAAAATAATATTAGGGTTTTTCCCGCCAAGCTCAAGAGCCAGCTTTTTCACATTAGCACTTGCCGCCTGCATAATCTTCTTCCCGGTAACAATTCCTCCTGTAAAGGAGATAAGATCTACATCAACGTTGCTTGATAATTCTGCACCAACTGTGCTCCCTGCACCAAGTACAAGGTTAGCAACACCAGCTGGAACCCCAGCCTCTTCCATAAGCTCGAACACTTTAATAGTAGTAAGGGGGGTAATTTCACTAGGTTTCATAATTAAAGTGTTCCCGGTTGCAAGGGCTGGAGCCAGCTTCCAGGAAGCCTGAAGCAATGGATAATTCCACGGTGTAATCTGGCCGCATACACCCACTGGTTCGTGCACCACTCTGCTGATGGAGTTGGGTACGGGAGAATCGATCAGTTCCCCCCCATTTTTATCTGCAAGCTCCGCATAATAACGAAATACACCAGCGATATCATCCATGTCTCCGCGGCTTTCTTCTACTGTTTTGCCGGTATCCAATGATTCTAATCTGGCAAGTTCCTCTTTATCTCTTTCTATTAATTCAGCTATTTTCCTTACGATAGCCCCTCGCTCTGTTGCGGGAGTTTCAGACCATTCTCCGTTATCAAAAGCTTTTCTTGCAGCAGCGATTGCCGCTTTTGTATCAGCTTCATCACCTTCTGGTACTGCAGCAATGACTTCCTGGTTAAACGGATTAATAATTTCACGGGTGTTGCCTGAAAGAGCGTCTACCCATTTCCCATTTATGTATTGTTGTTGTTTCAGATTCAAATCTGTTCACTCCAGTTTAATAAATTAAGTTTGTTAAAAATATATTTAACGTTCAAAGAAGATGTTATCATGTCTTTTTATAGCTGTCAAAGATACTGAGGAATTGAAAAATTTTTGAAAGGATTTAAATACCTCCATAAATCCTATGGTTAAAAAGCTAACAGATATGACAGCAGGTTTATGTCGCCGATTTCCATTTGACATTTCATCTGAATACGGTAACATAAGTCTGTAAAGAAAATTAAATAAATATTTAACGCGCTTTACTTTATACCAAAGGAGCGACTCTGATGAGTGAACAGAACGAACAATCCAGAATGAAAATTGAAGAAGCGAAAGATAAAGTCATTGGCGCTATCGCAGAGACGATGGATTTATATGGCGTAACACCAGCGGCTGCCAATTTATATGCAACAATGTACTTTAAAGAACAAATGACGCTTGATGAAATGCGGACGGAACTTGAAATGAGCAAACCGAGTATGAGCACCAGTGTCCGTAAGCTTCAGGAAATAGAAATGGTCAAAAAAACATTTACACGCGGTTCCAGGAAACATACTTATATAGCTGAAAAGAATTTTTTCCGTTCTTTTATGGTTTTTTATTGCCAAATGTGGGAGCGGGAAGCAAAAACGAATATGGAAGCAATTGAAGAAGCACAGGAAGATTTAATTGAGGTTATAAAAGATTCCTCCAGTACCCCTGATATTGTTACAGAAGCAAAAAAGTACTACGACCAATTGGAAGAATCGAAAGTCTACTATCACTGGCTGGAAGACTTAGTTGCAAGTATAAGAAGCGGTAAGATTTTTGAGTTTCTGCCTAAAGACCAGCAGAAATAATGTGGAAGGTTATCAGGTAGTCTGCAATAGTGTTAACTCCCTGCAGACTGCCTGGCAAGTAAATATATAACTTCCCAGCCTCTTTTAAAATAAGAGCCGATTTATTTTAGTAGTTATGTTAAATATTTTTTTAACGTATTTAACATTTCTAATACATAAACAAAACAAAGGAGAGTTTTACTGTATGAGGAAACGTAAAAAAGGACTTAGTTTTATCTCAGGGCTGCTTATGGTTGGTATTCTGGCAGCATGCGGAGACGCTGATGAGGATGCAAACAGTGCCCAGAATGGCACAGAGCCAGATGCAGATGCAAACAATGGAGAAATAACAATTGGCCAGATTAACTGGGCTGAAAATATTGCAGTAACAAATATGTGGAAAGTAATTTTAGAAGACAAAGGTTATGAGGTAGACTTAACCTTATTGGACATGGGTGCTACGATGATGGCTTTATCAAGCGATGAGCTGGATGCCAGCTTAGAAATATGGCTTCCCGTACAGGACGCTAATTATCTGGAAGAATATGAGGATACTATTAATTTCTCAGAAGCTACCTGGTTTGATAATGCACAAGTAGGTCTTGTGGTTCCAGAGTATTTAGAAGATATTAATAGCGTAGAAGATTTAAACGCGAATAAAGAACTGTTTGATGGACAGATTATTGGTTTCGACCCAGGTGCAGGCACCATGGAAGTTACAGAACAGCTGATTGAAGATTATAATCTCGATTTTGAACTGCTGCCAAGCACTGAACCTGCAATGATTGCTGAAATTGGAAGTAAAATTGAGAATGAAGAACCTATCGTGTCACCACTTTGGAGCCCGCACTGGGTATTTTCCGACTTTGACCTGAAGTTCCTTGATGACCCAAAAAATACATTTGGGGAAACAGAAAAAATTCACCATGCTACAAGACTTGGATTTGAAGATGATTACCCTGAAGTAAGCGAGTGGTTTAATAACTGGAAAATGGACGACCAGGAAATTGCTGAGCTTATTAACTATGTTGAAGGCGCCGAAGACCCGCTTGATGGTGCCACAGAATGGATTGATGAAAATCAGGATTTAATTGGCGAATGGGTAAATTAAACTTTCATAGCTGAAAAAACGAAGAAGTTAGTCCCTCCTGTCTGGAGAGACTAACTTCTTTTTTCGGCTCGGCTGGAATTCTTACAGTACCCAGGACAGAGCTGAGTTGTTTTTCTAAAATAATATCCCGATAATGGAATATACGATTACCGTTGAGAACAGGACGGTCATGTGGATAAGCGAATAGATAAACATAGCTTTCGCCCATTTTTCTGAGACCATTTTATGATATCCATAAATACTTAAAACGAGCCAGATGATACTTAAGAGTAAAGCAACAAGCATAAGACCGATACTTAAGGTTCCCAATAAGACACTTATAGCAATCATGATCACAAGATATACATTAGTCTGAATATACGTTCTTCGCACCCCTTTAACTACGGGTAACATCGGCACTCCAGCTGCTTTATATTCATCGTGCCTGCGAATTGCTATAGCGTAAAAATGCGGCATTTGCCAAATAACTGCAACAATGAAAAGTCCAATTATAGCTGGATGTGTAATATCGGGATAAATAGCTGCCCAGCCAATTAATGGCGGCATAGCACCAGAGATGCTGCCGATTTCAGTATTGTAAATCGTTCTTCTTTTACTCCACATGGTATAAGGGACTACATAAAAGAAGATCCCTAAAAATCCCAGCAGGGCTGCAAGGGGTGTAGTAAAGGCCAGAAGAGCGATTCCAAAAACACTCATAAGTATGGCAAGCCATAGTGCAGCATTAAAAGATATCTCACCCGTTACAGTAGGTCTGTCTTTCGTACGTTCCATAATAGAGTCAATTTCCCGGTCATATAAGTTATTAAATGCCCCAGCTGCCCCAATGACAAGTATAGAGCCAAAGGTAGCGAGCACCATATCAGGCAGTTTTTCTAAAATACTAAATTGATAAGTAAAAATAGCTAATGTCATACCAGCGAACATCGTAATTAAGTTGGATTTAATAATCCCTGTTTTAATTGTTTTTAATATGATATCCAGTTTGGACGGCTTTGTTGTTTTCAATGGTACCTCCTACGATTTTCTTTCAACAGGAGAATAATAATTAATCTCTTACTAGTTTAAAGAAGTATTGTTCCAGGACAAATCTAATTATACACAAAGCTGCAGTATTTTTGTAAGCATAATAAAAAAGAAGACTGCTTCTTCCGCCGGAAAGAGGGTTTAGGATTACATAACACACTCCCACACAGATAACTTACTGGAAATAACGGAACGAGGATCCGGTCACATAGAGCGTGAGGATCCTCATTCCGCTAATGTACAGAACTTCAGATATTTTTTCTTTTGGCCAGGTATTCCCTTCCCAAAAAAGAAGGTCCCTTCCGAAAATGCATGCCTGGAGGGCAAATACATAACGAGAGAGGCCTTCTTTTTAAACGTATTCTTTATATTAAACTTTAACTGTTCCTGCGTCAGCTGGATGTACTCCATGACGATAGAAGTCAGCGTGTTCAGGTTCCAGAGGTTTACGGCCAAGGATTAAGTCCGCCGCCTTTTCCGCAAGCATTAATACTGGTGCATGGATATTGCCGTTAGTGACATAAGGCATAGCAGACGCATCGACTACCCGTACGTTGTCGAGTCCGTGAACCTTCATGGTTTCCGGATCAACGACAGCCATTGGATCAGAAGCAGGCCCCATCTTCGCTGTACATGAAGGATGAAGCGCTGTTTCCGAATCTTTCGCCACCCAGTCTAAGATCTCCTCATCCGTCTGAACAGAAGGACCAGGTGAAATTTCTCCTGAATTATAAGGCGCCATCGATGGCTGAGACATAATCTCCCTTGTGATTCTCACTGCTTCTATCCACTCACGGCGGTCCTGTTCCGTAGAAAGATAATTGTAAACCATACTTGGATGTTCTTTAGGGTTTTTCGAGCGGATCTTTAATGACCCTCTGGCATCAGAGTACATAGGTCCCACATGTACCTGGAAACCGTGCTTTGTGTCTGATTTTTGCCCATCATACCGTACTGAGAGTGGAAGGAAATGGAACATTAAGTTCGGATACTTTACGTCCTCGTTTGAACGAACAAAGCCTCCCCCTTCGAAATGGTTCGTTGCTGCTGCGCCTGTGCGGCTGACCAGCCACTGCAAACCAATCCATGGCATCTTCAATTTATTTAAGTTCGGTTGCTGAGAAACCGGTTTTGAACAAGAGAATTGAATATACGCTTCAAGGTGATCCTGGAGATTTTCCCCTACACCCGGAAGGTGAACAACTGGTTTAATACCAAGTGAACGCAGGTGTTCCGCATCGCCTACACCTGACAATTGAAGCAGTTGCGGCGTATTGATTGCGCCACCGGAGAGGATAACTTCTCCTGCACTAACATGATGAGTCTTCCCATTCCGCTTGTATGTCACACCTTTAGCCCGCTTACCATCGAAATCAATGCTTGCAACAAAAGCACGTGTTTTTACAGTAAGATTTTTTCGTTTCATAGCCGGATGCAGGTATGCACGTGAAGCTGACAGTCGTCTGCCTTTCACTACATGCTTATCAAACGGGCCAAAGCCCTCCTGCCGGAAACCATTCACATCAGGCGTTCGTGAATAGCCAGCTTCTACAGCTGAATTAAAGAAAGCCTGGAATAAAGGATTCGTCGCCGGACCCCGTTCTAATTTAAGAGGACCATTGTGGCCACGGTACTCATCATCTTTTTCTGAACCTAATGCATTTTCCAGACGTTTGAAGTATGGGAGACAGTGCGCAAAATCCCATGTTTCCATACCTGGATCTGCTCCCCACCGTTCATAGTCCATCGGGTTGCCCCGTTGATAGATCATACCGTTAATTGAGCTTGACCCTCCGAGAACCTTTCCCCGGGCATGTTTGACACGCCGGCCTTTCATATGTGGTTCAGGGTCGGTTTTATACTTCCAGTCGTAGAGTGATTTCCCTGCTGGAAACGGTAAAGCTGCCGGCATCTGGATCAACAGGTCCCATGCGAAGTCTTTACGCCCTGCTTCCAGAACAAGTACATTGCGTGTTCCATCTTCACTAAGACGGTTTCCGAGCACAGATCCTGCACTCCCGCCACCTATAATAACAATATCGTATGATTCACTCATATTCTGTACCTCCTGGGATGTTGAAAACTGGATTCAGTGATGTACGTATGGAAACCAGTTAGTAGTTTGATAGTTTTTTATTAAAGTTACTTAGACCCATTTAGTTGCTAAGGGCCATGTACGATAAAACTATATTGTTGTATGTACTCTTAAATTGGGGGTAACTCCCCCACAAGCTTAAGGGCCCTGTCTTCTGTCCGGAAACGGGTCTCAAATTCCCCCGTTAAATTACCTTCCAAGAACTTCATTAAGTTTGTTAAATTTTTATTTAACATTCTTAATACATTTAATTTAACACAGTATATTTTTTTTGTAAACCGGCGGCTATAAACTTTTGCTTTTTGTTTAGGTATATTGGCGAGTCGCCGATAAAGTAAGGGATTTCGCCGATAAAATCAGATTTTCGCCGATAAACCATGCACTTTCGCCGATAAAATAAAAATTTCGCTGATATACCTCAAAACCAATAAAAAAAAAGCGCCTCTGCTCGTTGCAGAAGCGCATCTCACTCACTATTTAACAGAAACCTGATAAATTTCAGTAAGAATTATACCTGTTTTTTTAACCGAATCATATTCCACGAGAGTTTAGGCAAAATACCAACTACTTTACCGCTTTCCATATAGGATTCACCCTTATTATGTGGTCTTACTTGTTCATTGCCTGATGTATTGGCACCCTTCGGATCATCATTTTGTAATACGACGTGTTCAGCTACTTCATATCCTTCAAATGATCGGGCGTCTATATCCACTTGCAATGTATTTTCCAGATGACGGTTTACAGCAAAAATAACAACCTCGTCTTTTTCCTCGTTATACACTACTGATGTATCTAAATAAGGCACGTCTGTATAGTCGGTACTATCATATTTTGGTGAGCTGATTATTGGGTTGAGTGCCACCCCTCTTCCATAAACAGAGGTGTAGTAAAAAGGATAGAAAATGGTTTGCTTCCAAGCCCCTCCGCCATTTTTTGTCATGATCGGTGCAATGACATTGACTAATTGTGCCATGGCGGCAATTTTCACACGGTCAGAATGGCGGATCAGCGTATTCAACATACAACCTACAAGAAGAGCATCCTCAAATGTATACACATCTTCTAATTGAGGAGGTGCAACTGACCATGGTTCCAGCTTTTTATCCTGGTCCTTGGAATGGAACCAGACATTCCACTCGTCAAAACTTAAATTAATCGTTTTCTTACTGCGCTTTTTTGCCTTTATATAATCACATGTGGATATAACCGTATGAATAAAATTCTCCATATCCAGGGAATTAGCAAGAAAATTTGCTGTATCATTATCGTGGTTTTCATAATATTGGTGCAGTGATACATAATCGGCAAAATCATATGTATGGTCTAACGTAATAGCCTCCCACTCCGGGAAGGTAGGCATGCCTGCACCGGAACTGCCGCAGCTTACCAATTCTATTGAAGGATCAACTAAACGCATTGCTTTTGCTGTTTCTGCTGCCAGCCGGCCATATTCCACAGGAGTCTTCTGTCCTATCTGCCACGAGCCGTCCATTTCATTTCCCAGGCACCAGGTTTTTATATTATGGGGTTCCTTATAACCGTGTTGTTTCCTTAAGTCGCTCCATGCAGTTCCCCCTGAATGGTTCGCATATTCCACCAGATTCCTGGCCGCATCGATTCCCCTTGTTCCGAGGTTAACTGCCATCATGACTTCCGAGTTTGCTTTCTTTGCCCAATCCAAAAATTCATTGGTGCCAACCTGATTTGTTTCAATCACACCCCATGCCAGCTCCAGCCTCCGGGGACGGTCCTCTTTTGGCCCAACACCATCTTCCCAGTTATAAGCAGATACCATGTTTCCGCCAGGGTATCTGATAATCGGCACTTGCAGCTCCTTCACCAGATCGAGAACATCCTGTCTGAACCCTTGTTCGTCTGCGCTTGGGTGGTCAGGTTCATAAATCCCTCCATAAACAGCCCGTCCAAGATGCTCGATGAAAGATCCGTAAATACGTTTATCAATGTTAGAGATTATGAAATCTTTATCAATTATCATTTTTGCTTTGGAAAAATCAGTTGCCAATCCACTCCGCCCTTTCTTCTGTACTTATTCAACGAGATCCTTTAAAGCGTTTCAAAGTCCTGTCTTTAATTGTATAGTTTCACCTCTGTCTCTACAAATTTTTTTAAGGTTGTATACAAATGAAGTAGCTCCCCATAATTTGATCAACTTATGAGAAGCTTCATTTTAAATTTCAGAATCGGAAAATCAAAAGAAATCTTCCTTTCTTTTATCCCGGCATTTTTGGATCAATGGTAATTCTTTTGTTGAATACACCTCTTGCCCTATATAGTCGTCAGGCGGGAGCTATTGTTTCCTGTTCCTGAACACAAAAGTATAAATCAAAGAAAATAACCTTTTATTTTAAACCACACTCAAATGTACTGTCAATAATAAATTTGCTAAATTTCTAAAAAATGTTATAATAATATTAGAGTTATTTTTTAATCGTATTCAAATTCTTTTGTAACCCTTTGCAGATAGAATTTGGATACGTTTTTTTATATCTATCCTTCAAAAGACGAGGACTAAATCGAACTAACCAGGACTCTGATAGAGAGAACCAGCTTATTACAAGGAGGCAAAAATAATGAATTTAATCAATAAAGAGGTAACCCACGAGCGTTTTGGCCAAGGGAGTGTTGTTGAACATACTGATTCTTTAGTAGAAATACACTTCGCAACGGATAATAAAAAGTTTGTTTTCCCAGACGCATTTGCAAAGCACCTGAAGCTGCATGACAAAATTACTGCCAAATCACTTGAAAAGGTTTTATTAAAAAAAGAGAGCGAACGGGAGAAGGCAGAACAGGCAAAGGAAGAAGAAATACAACTGCAGCGTGAAGAACAGCAGTTTCGCCTGGAACACGAAAAACTGATGAAGGCTCATAAACTTCATTCCAAATCACAAATGGTATTTTGGTGTGATACGGACGAACTGAGCAGTGTTTTTAAAGAGTGGAGAGTTTTTACTGGTGTAGTTAAAAGCGGTAATGACAAAGGAAAGCCAAAAAAACCTACCCGCACATTTCCAAACAGTGTCTCCCTTATAACAGCCAGAGATTCCGGCATGGCCGAAAAAGACAGACGTATCTTAGGTGTTTATATGGTAAATGAAGAGTTCATCGGTAAGTTCTGTGAAGATGGATATATTCCTGCTCATTCAGAATACAGGCTGCAACTTACAGAACAGGAATCTGACAGAATGCGTTTTTGGAAATATTACGTAAATGAAACCTCCCCTCACAGAATGAACTGGAATACAGGTAAATACCGTTATTTTGAAAATGTATGGATGGCTCAAATTTTACTTGATATCGTTTCTTTAAAAAGTGACACACAGGAACGAGAACTGGCACAGGACTTTTTTGAACATTTTTGCAGAATGAACCGGATTAGAGAAGATGAGTTACCAGAGCCAAATGGAGCTTTAATGCGTATATAGATTACTGCTCGTACCAATCAGAACGGGTATTTATACACAACCAATGCTGTCTCAAAAAGGTACTCTAAAATCTAAAGAAAAAAGGTCACGAGAATAACTCGTGGCCTTTAACTTATTGATACTTCTCCTCAAACGTATTCTACAACCAATCGCCGTATACCCACATTCGGCTATCAGGATTTTAATATTTCACTGTATTTAACGAAAATACTGGATAACTTTATTTAAAAGATGCAATTTAGACTGCATCTTATCTTTCATACTTTCATATTACAAACCTGCTATTCTTGGGATTAATAAGACAGCATCTTCCCAGTAAGTGATGATTAGCAGAACAACTATACCCATAATTAAAAATGGAAAGACTGCTTTTACTAATTTTTCAAATTTCACCTCAGCAATGGAAGAAACAATAAACAGTCCAGTACCAACCGGAGGTGTTAATAACCCGATTGTTAAGTTTATACAGATAATGACCCCAAAGTGAATCGGATCAATACCAAATGCCATAACCAATGGCATTAGAACTGGGATTAAAATAATTAATGCAGCAATACCATCAAGCACAGCACCTAGAAGAAGCAGCATTAAATTTAATAGTAAGAGAAACACCAGCGGATTGTCTGATAAGGACAGCATCGTATCAGCCACCATTTGCGGTATCTGCTCAAAAGCAATCATCCACCCGAAAATATTAGCCATTGCTATTAAAAAGGTTACAGTGGCGGTGCTGATTACCGTATTTAATAAAATCTTTGGTGCATCTTTAAATTTCAGTTTTCTGTACAAAAATGCGCCAACTAAATATGCTACCAGGCATGCAATTGCTGCAGATTCAGTTGCTGTAAAAGCTCCGCTTAATATACCAAAAATAATAATCAATGGGACGAGGAGTGATGGCAGCACATTTACAAAACTTAAGAAGATTTCCTTTCCTGTTGCCTTCTCGCTTTTTGGAAAATTATATTTGTAACCTAAGTATGAAATTAAAGCAATGAAACCAGCACCATACATAATTCCCGGAATAATCCCAGCCATAAAAAGTCCCCCGATAGAAGTACCGGATAAAGTTCCATATATGATGAAAATCATACTCGGCGGGATGATAGGAGCCACAATTGATGAAGAAAGTGTGAGTGCAGAAGAAAACTCCCTCTTATATCCCTCCTTTTCCATCTCGGGAACCATCACTCTGCTCATCATTGCTGCCTGGGCATTAGCAGAACCAAGAATGGATGCTAAAAACATATTAGAGATTACTGTTACGTATGCCAATCCCCCGCGAACATGGCCGATTAATACTCGTGAAAATTTCACCAGCTTAGTTGTTATCCCTCCGCTGTTCATTAACTCTCCAGCGAGCATAAATAAAGGGATTGCCAGCAGGCCGAAGTTTTCCAGACCTGTAAAAAGCCTCATTGGAGTAGTTTCCAGTAGCATAGGATTGCCCGCAAGCAGTAAATATAATACTGTTGTCATGCCAAGGACAAGGGAAATGGGTATTCCGATCAGCAGCAAAACAAAAAATGCTATGATAACTATTAGTGTCATTTAAGCTTTCCCTCCTGGATTGTTCCAATGAGATTATTCAAAATATGGACCGAGGCAAAAGTAAGACCTACAGGAACAGCACTATATGGGATCCACATAGGAATCTGCAGAGCGGTGGACCTCTGAAAACCAACACTAGGAGACATTACCCATTTATAACAGTAATACAAAATAAAAACTAAAAACAAAAGCATGAGAAGATAGCCTGTAATCTGAATTATCCGCCTTACATTGGCGGGTACATAATCGATTAAAATTGTTACAGAAGCCTGGGACTTATATTTAAGTCCCAGACTTCCGCCTATGAAGCTGATCCACGCTAACAAAAAGATTGATACTTCCCCTGCCCAGGATAAGGGGGAATTAAGGAAGTATCTGAAAATAACCGAGGCAGCTACAACAACGGCCATTATAAGCATCAGGAAAGCAGCTGTTACTTTTTCTATTTTTGCTATGCTATCACTTATTGTTTGCAAGAAGCTTCCCCCTTCAATCTGACTTAATTCCTGTATTGATCAATAAATTCCGCAATTAAAGGATCCAGCTCACGATATTTCTCATCAAACATTTCGATCTGCTCTGTAAATACGCTCCTGTCAAGTTCGTATACATTCATTCCTTCATCAGCTAATTGCTGTTTGAATTCTTCCTCCTGTGCAGATCTTTCTGTTACAGCATAATCAGCAGCTGCAGCTAAAGCATCTCTGATTATTTGCTGATCTTCCTCTGGCATATCTTCAAACACTTCTTTATTTACAACAGCTACTGACGGCCAAACCATATGATTTGTCACCGCTGCATGGTCCACAACCTCGGAATAATTATTCGTAATTGTTGCATCCAGGTCCATATCCATTCCGTCAATGACCCCTGTCTGTACAGCGGCATATACTTCCGGTAAAGGCAGCCCTTCTGTTGAAGCACCGGTAGAATGGTAGAAATCCTGCATTGGCGGACTAGGTGTTACGCGAAGCTGAAGTCCTTCCATATCCTCAGGTGACTGCACTTCTACATCTTTGAAAAGCATAACTCGCATTCCCGCAAATAAATAATCTAATCCGAGAAGGCCTTGTTCTTCAAGAGTACCAAGAATTTCTTTAGAAACATCTGACGTACGCGCTTCGTGTACCTCCTCCAGGGAATCAAAAGCATACGGCATGAACCAGGCAGAGAATGCAGTTGATCTCGAGCTTAAATATGCTGAAGTAATTAAACCGAAATCTACAGAACCTTGAATGATCTGCTCGACCATATCTGCTTCTGTTCCAAGCTGACTTGCAGGATAAATCTCAAGACTCATCCTTCCTCCTGATCGTTCATCCAGCTCTTCTCCAAATCTTTCGGCTGCCAGATGCCACATATGGTTTGTCGGTGTTATATGAGCCAGTTTGAAAGAATACGTTTCTCCAGGGCCTGCTGCATTGTTACCCGCCTCTTCATCTACCTCATCTTCAGTCTCTGAATTATTTGTATCTGAATTATTTGTATCTGAAGTACTTGTATCCTGAGCACCAGAATTGTCATCCCCGCAACCAGCCATAAACATAAACAATCCCATAAATACTAGAATGTAAAAAGCATTCTTTATAAATTTCATTTCGTCTCCTCCTGAGATCATTTTAATATTCAGAACATTATATATTTGCTGCACTGGTCCTTTACCAGCCCAGTAATTTTAAAAGTTTTGCTTTTCACCTAAATCAGCTAATTCTCTGACCCTGGAATATAATGTAATTAAGCCACTATCATACAGACAGTCTGGACAGCAGGATGACTCCAAGCTGCACTTCGGTTCACTTTAACCCTCCTCCAATTTAGTTATCCCAGCTGTTGCCCAATTTTCTTTTTTCACCTCTATCAGAAGAACCTTTATTTTTTCCGGCGGGGCACCTAAAGAACTTGCTATAGCATTAGTGGTTTCTGTAATAAGTTTCTTCTTCTCTTTCTGTGAACGGCCTTCGAGAATGTGGATATGCGCTATTGGCATTGCTCTACTCCTTGACTTCCAGTTTTACTTCAGCTAAATCATCGAAATAAATTTCTATTCTGTCTCCAGCATAAATATTGACTGCTTCTGTAATTCCACCGGCTAAAACAACCATGCCCGCCTTCAGAGAATGCCCTGAATTACTGAGCATTTTCACAAGCTCCACAACGGATTTTACAGGATGCTCCAGTACATCTGATCCCAGCCCGCTCTGTAATTTCTCTCCGTTACGATACATACTAACTTTCATTTTTTCCCACGAGGTATGGTATGGTGAGAAAGCTTGGTTACCCAGGTAAAACTTAGTCGAAGAAGCATTATCTGCGACAACATCAACTAATGTAAAGGAAAAATTTTTATATCTGCTGTCAATTACTTCAAGCGCTGGAAATATGCACTCTGTTGCAGCCCATACATCACGAACTGTGACATCTGGACCAGACAGGTCTTTATTGAGCACAAAAGCAAGCTCTGGCTCTACCCGTGGATGAATCAACCCCTTCATATGAAGAACTGGTTCTGAAAGCTCCATCGATTTAGTCAGCCTTCCATAAATCGCTTCATCTACCCCTACAGACTTTTGTTTAGCAAGGCTTGTCAGCCCCATTTTCCAGCCAACAAGGCTGTCACCTCGTTCTATAGCTTCATCGACGGCTAACTCCTGTATCTTGTATGCATCTTCTACTGTCAATCTGGAATTTTCAATGGTAATTTTGTCCATTTCCACACCAGTTTGCTGGTGTTGGTCAATTTTTAAAGCCAGTTCCTGTAAATTCAAGTTGTTACCTCCTCATAAACTTCTATTTTTTACACAAAAGACATTTTTACATCAATATTCATAGTATCCCTTTAAATAAACGTGACCGCCGCTTCCCCAAGTTCACTAATACTTGCCCGGAAACTATCGCCCGGCTTAGCATCCACTGCTGCTGACAGAGCCCCGGATAAAATCACCTCACCGGCTTTTAGGCTGATCCCGTAATCAGCAAGCTTATTTGCGAGCCATGCAACACAATTAGCAGGATGTCCCAGAACATCGGCTCCTGCCCCTGTATTAATAAGTTCCTCATTTTTATACAAGTGCATTTCTATATCAGCCAGATTTACTTTATCAGGGTTAATCCGCTTTTCACCGAGAACATACAATCCAGAGGAAGCATTATCAGCTATTGTATCTGCAAGTTTTATTTTCCAGTCAGCTATTCTGCTGTCAACAATCTCAAGTGCCGGAAGCACAAAGGCCGTTGCCTTTAAAACGTCCTCAGATGTAATATCCGGGCCGATTAGGTCTTCTTTTAAAACAAAAGCCACTTCCCCTTCAACTTTCGGTTGCATTACACGGTTAAATGGTACTGAACTATGATTCTTTATATCCATGTAATCAAATAAATGACCGTAGTCCGGTTCCGATACACCCAGCAACTGCTGCATTGCTGCTGAAGTCAATCCGATTTTCTTTCCAGTAATCTTATGTCCCTGGTTTAGTTTATAACCTACAGTCTCAAGCTGGATCTTATAAGCTTGTTCCACGGTAATTTCAGAAACTGTTTCTGTAATCGCTTTAACTCCTTCACGCTTCTTCTCTGCCTGCAGCAGGTATTCGGAGTAGTCTTTTATTTTTACACTCATTTTTTTCTCTCCTTTCTATTACGCTCTTAGTTTAATAGTTAAATTTGATAAAGTACTGTTAAATCAAGCTATGCATACCGACCTCCTGCCCTATGTCTATGAGTAATCAGTAAGCGCTTTCAAGTAACTTCATATAACCTAGCTCTTTGAAATGAGCTTTGCTGTTTTACCACACTCTGAATTATGTATCTTCCTTCAAGACAAACTAAAGGAATAACCAACTACTCTGGAAATAGAAATCTTCATCTCGTATAAACTTTTGATATAAATTGTTAAATTAACAAGCTTTCCACTATCATTACCTAGTTTTCAGCAATATTATAAATTAGCTGAAAATTATAAAATATCTTTAAATTTCAAATTATGAAACTTTTAGTTATTTTTTATGATTTTTCCTTCTTTTAACAAACTAATTATGTGCCAGTACCAGATCCATCTGGACGGGTTACACTAGTGAGTGGGGAATGATTTCTTCCTACGGAGATTCAAATAGGAGATTCTTATATGTTGACGTATGTGATATGTCATGAGGAATTTGAGAATGAGCGAGACTTTCTCTGCCTTGCGAGGCAGCCGGAGTAGTGAATATTATTTTACAAAAAACAGAGACGGCTTTCTTGCAATTGAACAAGAAAGCCGTCTAGTTATGAGGTCAATTTATTTTTCATACAGACAATACTAAAATTACCAGTATAATCCATTCAGCGCTAATAATAGGGTGATGTTAACTTATCACTCTGAAACTGATATCGACACTACACCTAGACCATCAAAGGCAGCAATCACGGAATCACCAGCATTTATTGTAATTGCTTCAGACATTGCTCCACTTAACACTATATCACCTTTTTTAAATCCTCTTCCTCTTTTGGCAAGACTTCGTGCTGCCCATACCATTGCTTTTAAGGGATGCTCTAGAACAGCTGCACTTGAACTTGTCTGTTCAACATATCCATTTTTACTCATAACCATCCCTATATTCCCCAAATCCAGAGACTCAGGCAACACTAACTTACTTCCAATTATAAATTTAGCTGAGGAACAATTGTCAGCAATAACATCAACAAGTTTAAATCGAAAGTCCTTATATCTGCTATCGATAATTTCCAGAGCTGGGGCAACATACTTCGTTCCTCGCAAAATATCTTCTTCCGTTATATTTTCCCCCTGGATATCTTCACCAATCAAGAATGCTATTTCCGGCTCGACTTTCGGGTGTATTAATTCAGAAAAGCGAATCGGCTCCCATTCATATGCAAGCATATCAGCATGTAAATATCCATATATAGATTCATTTACACCCATCATTTTTTGTTTCGCTTTACTTGTTAATCCTAATTTTATCCCGGCTGTTTTTGTATTTTTTTCTTTAAGCCGTCTTTCAAGCAACCCATCCTGCAGTTCATAGGCTTGACTGATTGTCAATTCAGAATGTTCATCCGTAATTTTAATAACTTCATGAGCATCTCTTTCAGCATACAGCAAGTATTCGATTATGTCTTTATCCGTACTTGTTTTCAATGTCATGCTACACCTCCACCCT
This sequence comes from Evansella clarkii, assembly GCF_002019695.1. GTDB lineage: Bacteria > Bacillota > Bacilli > Bacillales > Salisediminibacteriaceae > Evansella > Evansella clarkii. The sequence goes on from NZ_KV917376.1 coordinate 283,334, forward strand.
CTTCTCCTTTGCCAGATTAGCTGCCACATCTAAAATCATATCTTCCTGACCGCCTATAACTTTCAATCTTCCAAGTTCCATTAAAATATCCCGGGGATCAACTCTAAATCGTTTGCCTGCTTTTTCTGCATGGAGCAGGAAGCTTGAATAAACCCCTGCATATCCGAGGGCCAGGCTTCCTTTTTTGATTTCCTGCGACCCTTGAAGAAGAGGACCTACTACATCTTCAGCAAGATCCATCATTTTATAAATATCAATCCCCAAATCATAGCCCATCCTGTCTAATACAGCGAGCAATACTTCTGTCTGTGTATTGCCTGCTCCTGCACCGAGACAGCGGACACTTCCATCAATTCTTGTTGCGCCTTCTTCAATAGCAGCAAGTGTATTTGCTACAGCGACGGAGAGATTATTATGAGCATGGAATCCTACTTCTATCGATAGATTCTCAGCTAGAGCACGGACACGGTCCCTGACTTCATCTGGAAGTAATGCTCCCGCAGAGTCCGTAACGTATACCGCCTGTGCTCCGTAACTTTCCATTAATTTAGCCTGCTCGACTAATTTTTCCACAGGGACAGAATGGGCCATCATTAAAAAACCAAGTGCCTCCATTCCTGCTTCCCTTGCATAATTTATATGCTGGGCGGATACATCTGCTTCCGTCACATGGGTCGCAACCCTGACGAGACTCGCTCCACGATTTTTCGCTTCTTTTAAATCATGTATCGTGCCAATGCCAGGCAAAAGGAGAACGGCAATTTTAGAGGTTTTCGCTTCTTCAACTGCAGCCTCAATCAGCGCCAATTCATCAACGAGTGACCTTCCGTACTGTAGTGTCGAGCCTCCCAGTCCATCTCCATGGCTCACTTCGATGTAATGCATTCCCGCATCGTCCAGTGCCCTTGTTACATCCCTGACCTGTTTTTCTGTAAATTGATGTGAAACCGCGTGGCTTCCATCACGTAATGATACTTCAGTAAATTTAATATCTTTACCTTTTTGTTCCGTCATTGGATTACTCCTCTCATTCGAAATTACGATACGGTATTTAATTTACGTGCGAAGTCCTCGCCAACTTTCTTTGCAGCCGCAGTCATAATATCTAGATTTCCTGCATAAATTGCAAAATAATCCCCTGCGCCTTCCACTTCAACTAAAATCGTCACTTTATTACCGTCAAACAGGGGCTCTTGTTTTAAATGGTAGCCCGGTACATATGATTGAACGGTTTTCACCATATCGTGAATGGCTTTACTAATCTTTTCTTCGTCTAAGTTTTTCACTTCACAATAAATTGTATCTCTCATCATAATTGGAGGATCGGCTGGGTTTAGAATGATAATCGCTTTCCCCTGATCTGCCCCGCCGACTTCCTCAATGCCCCGTTTTGTGGTAATGGTAAATTCATCAATATTTGCTCTCGTTCCAGGTCCGGCACTGGCACTTGAAATCGTCGCGACTATTTCCGCATACGTGACATCCGCCACTTCATTAACCGCATGAACAAGGGGAATAGTTGCCTGACCGCCGCATGTAATCATATTTACATTATCATACTCTTTGTTCTCTTCCGGCTGCCCGACTGCCGGACAAAAGAATGGACCTACTGCAGCGGGAGTTAAATCGATCACCATCTTACCAAGCTCTTTTAAAACTTTCGCATGTTCGATATGAGCTTTTGCCGATGTGGCGTCAAAAAATAAATCAGCGAGGTCCGGATTGTCAATAACTGCCTGGATTCCATTTACAAAAGTTTCGTAGCCTTTTTGCTGAGCTCGTTTAATTCCATCAGAATCCGAATCAATTCCTATCATAGCTGCCAATTCAACAACATCGCTGTTTTCAAGCTTATACATTAGGTCGGTACCAATATTACCACTGCCTATGATTGCGGCTTTTACCTTTTCCATCATTTACCCCTCTCTTTCGTTAGCCTTTTACAGCCTTAAACTTACTTAAAAACCACTCTCACTGTGCCAAGCTGTCCAAAATCTGCTTCAACCTTATCATCTTTTGTAACAGGAACGGCAGCAGACAGGGCTCCTGGTAAAATTAATTCTCCTTTTTTCAATTCAATATTAAAATCAGCGAGCTTATTGGCGAGCCAGGCAATTGCTTCCGCCGGGTGACCGAGGACCGCGGAACCTGAACCTGTTCCGACAATTTCATTATTCTTTCTCAAAATCATCCCATTGGAACGCATATTGATTTCATTTAAATGTATTCTGTCATCTCCAACGACCACCTTGGCACATGAGCCATTGTCCGCCACTGTATCCTCGAGTTTAATTTTCCAGTCCGCAATACGGCTGTCAATGATTTCGATTGTTGGCACAACATAATCCGTTGCCATAAGTACATCCAAATATGTAATATTTGGACCGGCCAGATCTTCATTCAAAACAAAACCTATCTCTGCTTCCACTCTTGGCGCAACCAATGAATCAATGTGCACCGTTCCACCATTCTTGACTTTCATCCCTTCAAAGAGGTGGCCATAGTCCGGCTCCTTCACGCCTAACATATCCTGCATTGCTTTACTAGTTAACCCAACTTTTTTCCCAATGACTCCTACGCCCCGCTCTTCTTTCAGTTTCACAGTTTCAAGTTGTATATGGTAGGCGTCCTCAACCGACAATAATGGGTCACGTTCTGTAAAAGGCTGAATTCCTTCTGTTTTCTCCTCTGCTTCCTGAAGTTCTATTGCATAATTCAATAGTTTTAAAGACATCGAGCTACCCTCACTCTCCCTTGCGAGAAATTTAAAATAACAAGACGCCATTCAGTTTAGGAGTAAATGGCGTCCTAATCAAACATTGAGCAAACGATTAACCGGGATTTACTTTTTTATCGTAATTGTTTTAGCTTCTGAATAAAATTCAAAGCTGTGCCTTCCCCCTTCACGTCCGATTCCACTCGCTTTCGAACCTCCAAAAGGTGTGCGTAAATCTCGGACGTACCAGCAATTGACCCATAACAGTCCGGAATCGATGGAAGAAGTTACCCTGTGGGCTCTTCTTAAGTCATTTGTCCAGACCACTCCCGCAAGTCCGTAAATCGAATCATTCGCTATATTTATTGCTTCTTCTTCAGTTTTAAAAGGAATGATGACTGGAACAGGACCGAAGATTTCTTCCTGTGCTACCCGCATTTTATTGTCTACATCGTATAAAACAGTAGGCTTATAGAAATTTCCTTCTTCAATTCCTTGCGCTCTTTCTCCCCCGTAAGCAAGCTTTGCTCCTTCATCAAGTCCGATTTGAACATAATTATCTACAGTTTCCAGATGGCTTTTTGATACAAGAGCCCCCATATCCGTCTTCTCATCCATTGGATTGCCCACTTTTATTTGCTTGACGGCTGCTGTAAATTTATCAAGAAACTTGTCGTAAATACTCTCTTGTACGAGAATCCGTGAGCCAGCCAGACATATTTCCCCCTGGTTGCGGAAAATTGCTTCTATGGATCCTTCTACCGCTTCATCTAACTCAGCGTCTTCAAATACAATATTTGCAGATTTTCCACCAAGCTCTAAGGAGACTGGGATAAGGCTTTTTGCGGCGTTTTCCATCACTGTTTTACCAGTTTCCGTTTCGCCGACAAATGATAAACGGCGAACGTTTGGATTTGTCGCCATTTCTGTTCCCACCACACCCCCAGGACCGGTAATTATATTTAATGCCCCGGGAGGGAGACCCGCTTCATTAGCTATTTCCCCTAATTTAACGGCACTTAATGGCGTGTAGGATGCTGGCTTCACAACAACTGTATTCCCGGCAGCAAGCGCGGCGGAAGCTTTCCATGTCATCTGCATGAACGGTAAATTCCAGGGAATAATGAGACTCGTAACCCCGGCCGGCGCATACTGAGAAAATGACATAAATTTACTCATGTCATAATGTTCCTGAGTCATATATTTGGCCAATTCTGCGAAAAATCTGAAATTGGAAGCCGCCCTTGGGATATCAAAATCTCTGCTTTCCCTAATCGGCTTTCCAACATCCATTGTTTCAATATAAGCAAGCTCATCCACCTTCTCAAGAATCAGGTCGGACATTCTGCATAAAATTTCGGATCTTTCTTCAACCGGCATTTTACTCCATACACCGCTTTTAAATGTCCTTTGAGCCGCGTCAATTGCCCGCTTCGTATCAACTTCATCTGCACTGGCTACCTGCGCCAGTACTTGATTGTTTGCCGGATTAATAGTTTCAAATGTTCTTTCGGAATGAGCATCCACATATTCCCCGTCTATAAATAGTTTTGCATCTTGTAAACGCTTTTGATTAGAAATTAATTCCTTCGCCACCGTCATTCCCCCTTAGTCTTCAACTTCAACGATTATTTCTATTTCAATCGCTGTGTTATTCGGCAGTTGAGCCATACCTACTGCTGAGCGTCCATGCTTCCCCTTTTCGCCGAATACCTCGCCTAACAGATCCGAGGCGCCATTTGCCACAGCCGGCTGCTCCGTAAAATCTTCAGTGGAATTTACCATAACAAGGAGTTTCACAAATTTATTTACCTTGCTTAAGTCTCCTAATTCATTTTTGACTACAGCCAACAGGTTCAGCATCGATTGCCGGGCTGCTAAATAACCATCTTCGGTTGTCAGTTCACGTCCCAGTTTGCCGTGATACTGATCAACACCTTGCCCTGCTGTAAACAGCAGGTTTCCCGTCCGCACACAACTTATATAATTACCGACGGCAGGACGCAGCTCAGGGAGTTTCAGCCCAAGTTCCTCCAGCTTATCTTCCGGGCTTTTCACTTGACTATTCACTTGCCAATCACTTCCCTCACATCAACATTTAAGAATTCCAATGCATTCATCCCTAATATTCTTTTTTTGACACTGTCCGAGAGTTCCACTGTTTCATCAACAACTTTTCCAGGCGGAATTTCTCTTAACAGGAATGGATAATCTGATCCCATCACAATTTTTTCATAGCCAAAGCGTTCGATTAAGTAGTTTAAATTTTGCGGATCATAATTTAATGAATCAAAGTAAAAGTTCTTCGCATAGTAGCTTGGAAGTTCGCTCGTTTTCCGAAGATGCGGCCAAACTTTCCAGCCTTGATCCAATCTCGGCAAAATGTAAGGGAATGAACCTCCCCCGTGGGCAAAACATACCTTGAGATTCGGGAACTGCTCTATAACCGCCCCGCATATCAGACTGGCGGCGGCAAGTGCCGTTTCACTTGGCATACCGACCGTATACATGAAATTATGACGGGGCATTCTTTCCCTGCCCAAAGTTTCCCATGGATGAACAAACAGAGGTACCTGCCATTCTTCCGCTTTTCTGAAAAACTCGGTAAATGCAGGATCATCCAGGTTTTTCCCATTTATATTCGTTCCGATTTCAATTCCCTTTAAACCAAGCTCTTTTACGCATCTTTCCATTTCACGAATCGAAACATCCACGTCCTGAAGCGGAACAGTCCCAAGCCCGATAAATCTATCCGGATTATGTTTAACGGTTTCGGCAATAAAATCATTCTGAATTTTAGCCATTTCTTCGGCCGCTTCTGGTTTCGCCCAATAAGAGAAAGTCACAGGAATGGGCGACAACACTTGAATGTCGACGCCTTCCCTGTCCATATCCTCAATCCTTTTTTCCGGACTCCATACCTGATCCGTTACCTCACGGAACACTTTTCCATCAACCATAATGTTTGCTCCGCATGAACATGTTTTTTCCAGTGTAGGCCAGCGTCCTCCCCCATACTTTTCTGCAAAATCAGGAAGGCTTTCAGGAATAATATGAGTATGGAAATCTACTCTTACATCCTTCATTTAACTTCCTCCGGGGTCCATTCTTTGACTTCTTCAGGCATAACATGGCCGCAGTGATCGCAAGTTCTCAAATCTTTGCTGGCATTAAATTGATTAATCGCTTCCTTTAATTGTGTCGCAATATCTGTGAGCTCCAATGTGACACGGTGCATTTCATGGTTACAGTTATCGCAATACCACACCATGTGCTCCTTAATTCCCTCACCTCTAGGCTCTTCTATAACCATTCCAATCGTATCGGCAATCCTGTGAGGGGAATGCGGCACATTAGCCGGGAGCATGAAAACTTCTCCTTCTTTAACAGTTACGACTTCCCGTTCTCCCTCATCGTTAATGATTTCAACAAAGCAGTCGCCTTTAATCTGGTAGAAAAACTCTTCTGCCGGGCTGATATGAAAATCGCGGCGTTTGTTAGGACCGCCTACCATCATGACAATCATGTTTGATCCTGGGAACATTTCCTTATTATTTACCGGCGGCTGAAGCCTGTCCTCATTCTCCTTAATCCAGCCTTGTAAACTAACTGCATTAAATTCTCTAGCCATTTCTATTACCTCCAATTTTATTTTTTACAGAAGAGGGATTGCCTGTTCCATCTTCCCTTCTGAAATCAACTGTCTAATCCGCGTAGACGAAATCCGTTCACCGTCTGCACAGCATACCGGGCGGATCGTCTCCACCTTAAAATAATCTCTCAGCATATTTACATCTCCCGCCCTTTTATAACCAAACTTAAAGTCTTCACCAACGATAATATGGCGGGGGTTCATGTTTTTTAATTCACAGATAAAGGAAAAGGCGGATCTGTTTAAATACTCCCTATTGAACTTAGCAACAACTACGTAATCGACTCCAAGCTCCCTTATTTTCTCAATCTTTTCTTCATAAGGAAGAAGAATCCGGGCCTGTTGAAAATAAACACGCGGCGAGGGAGAGAAGGTATAGATCACACTCGGAACACTAAGCTTTGCTGCTCTTTCGACCGTACACCTTATTACTTCCTGATGTCCTTTATGAATTCCGTCAAAGGCGCCGATCGCCATTGCAGACCCTTCAAGCTTAAAATTGTGAGAATGATGGACTTGCACGATTTTCCCTCCCCTTTAACAAGAATGAACAATTCTCGTTTACTGTTTCAGGCTTTTAACTTGCTTTCATCAGCTAATTCAATGCCTTCTTCAAGCGCTCTTTCCACACGCGGATAAGTTGGGTTCTTACCTTTATGCACTTTGTAAAAAACGGCCATTTTTCTTACCGGGTCTCCTGAATAGTAACGTTCATACTGAACAAGTCTCTGCCCGAACGCTTCTCCGCATAAATCCCATGCCAGCTTGAACAGGCGCACTCTTCTTTCTGAAGTAACATCCGTTCTTCCTACATAATACTTTGTCATTTCGTCTGCAATAGCAGGGTTATTGAAATCGGCTTCTGTCGGCGACATTAAGAGGCCTCCCGCTCCAATAGTCTGAAGAATCTGAATCGCCCTTGGATAAGCGTGGGGCATTAATCCACGAATAGTTTCTAACGGAACTAAATTCGGTCTGACTTCGCCTGTTTCTGTTACTTCATATTCTCTCTCTGCAGTCCTGACTAAAGCGCGGATTGTCTCTGCCGATTGAATCAGCTCAGACAGCTGGTTCTGCACATTCAGATAACCATCTACACCAATAGAATCTGCTACGGAACAAGCTACATCAGCAACAAATGAAATTTTTGCCAAAGCTCTCACTGCTGATTGATGGGAAGGCTGCTGATTAACACCGGTTCCTGCATAAAGTTTATTCCCGGCTTCCGCATTTTGATTAATAAATACACGTTCCCAAGGGACTAACACATCTTTAAATACCAGCAGTGCATCTGCCTCTTCAAATCTGGAGGCTAACGGATGATCCCAAGTAGAACGTTCTCCCGATTGTGCTTGTTCCCGGCAGTAAAGGCTGAGTCCCGGCGTATCAATCGGCAGAGCAAACGAAATCGCATATTTATCATCTCCCGGAGCAAAACCAGGATAAGAATAAACGATAACTTCGTCTGTGATTGGCGCTAATGTGGCAAGCATCTTTGCTCCCCGAACAATGAGCCCGTCTTCTGTTTCTTTCACGACGCCCAGGTGAGTGAATTCATCCTGCTGGCCATGAGACGATTGGCTCCGGTCATTCTGGGGATTGACAATTGCATGTGTTAAGAAAAGATCATTATCTCTGACATGTTTATAATAATTTATTATGTTGTCTCCGTACTGCTCTCCATATTGTCTAAAGAACCCGTCATTTGCAGCCATACCGGTGACAACAGTGTTTAAGAAATCAGGTGTTCTTCCCATTAAACCAAAAGTAGATTCTGCCCAGACTTCGAACAGACGCCTGCGCATTTGTAAATGTTCCGGTTTTGTCGGGTTGAGAAATGAATTATTTATCCTTTGACCTGTTTCTTCGTCAATATGTGTAATTTCATCCTGGTATTCCGGATCATGCTGCATATCATATAATTTTGCTATTTCTTTAACTGGCTGTGCGAAATACGGGTGATCCACCACATTTTCTATTTTCTCGCCACCAAGCCACACATCTGGTTTTTGTTTTCTGATTGCTTGAATATATTGTTCTCCTGTTCTGATACTCATTTAATAAATTCCTCCTTTGTCCTCTTACTGAGTGTTATTATTAGCTCTTGAAAATTTTTCTTTATAAAGCAACAGACTGTCATTTTTCCGCCCGATACCACTTCCGGTTTAAAAAGAAAGTTAATCTTTTACACTGCGGATCCAATGAAGCAGATGTAAATTTGTTAAGGTTATTCCTCTTCAGCTACCATCCCCATCATTCCAAGTCACCACTGTGATAAGGGGGCAAATGATCCAAGCATTCTCTTAGCACCTTTACATACATTTATTAACCTCCTTCATTTTCTACTATTTACACTATAGTGAAAGCGTTATCATTCCTCAACGTGACTATCTCATAATATGAGATTTAATTAAATTTTCTCAAATTTTTGAATTTACTTTTTTATATGAAAGGAAATATAGTATTAATAAGTGACTAACAGGAGGGGGGGCCGCACTTTCTATAAGCTATTCAAAAAAATAAAACAGATTAAGTCCTTGTGCGACTTAATCTGTTTTATTTAGTATAATTTTTTGGTTTTACAGGCTATTTTATAGTCTCTGTCCCCAGCAGCCCACGCTGTAATGAAACCGAGTTCTTCTAAGATTTTCGAGAATTTTAAGGCTTATTTTTCCACCAGAGCCATTACCCGCGCAGGGCTTCCACTTCCACCTTCTATTTTTAAAGGACTCGCTATTACTATTGACCCTCTTGGAGGAAGCTTATCTAAATTTGTCAGGGAAGCTAAACCGTATTTATTTGCTCCATGCAGGAAGTAATGATTCGGAAAAGGCGGATCAAATGCAGCTGCTAATCCAGCATCCGTACCTACTGTTTCAACACCCACGCCGAGAATATTTTTCTCATTGGCCAAAAATTTCGCCGCTTCCACGGTCGTCCCAGGTGTGTGAGGATGGCCGTCCTCTCCCACATTAAAAAACTTCTCATGATCATCGTTATACCTGGCCCAGCCTGTATAAATCAGCACCCAGGAATGATCTGGAATTTCTCCGTATTTCGCTTCGAATGCTTCAATATCCTCAATCTTGAGACAGTAATCCGGATCTGCCTCGCACTTATCTGCTATATCAATAACACAACCTTCGCCAATCAGCTTTTTTGCCGGAATCTCATCAACGTGTTGGTAGTCCTTCCCGGATATCCAGTGCACCGGCGCGTCGAAATGAGTTCCGCAATGTTCTCCCATGGATATATTATTCCAGAAAAAGAAAGGGCCGTTATCGTCATACTTTGATATTTGTTCCTTTTTGAAGCCTTTCGTATCAACAAATGGATCGGGCAGAGAGATTATGGGAGTTTCTTCATTCAATACGTGCGTCAAATCCACCACTTCAATTGAGTTGTCCCTTAACTTATTCACCACATCTGTTAATACGTTTTGGTTTAAAGATTTCATTATACTTCTCCTCTCCGTCTAATAGAATTTCACTGATTTTTTACGTATGCATAATTTGTGGAAGCCAAGTCGCTATGGACGGTACCATCATAACGATTGCCAAAAGTACAAATAGAAGAATGATGAAAGGCGTAGAAGCTCTGTAAATTTCCATCATTGTCGTACCTTCTGGAGCAACCCCTTTCATAACAAACAATCCCAGACCAAAAGGTGGGGTTATTTGACCAATTTCAATAGCGATTAACAGTAATACAGCAAACCATAACAAATTAACATCCAGCACTTCTGCCAACGGGAAATAAATTGGGACAGATACCATCATTATTGAAAGTGATTCCATAAACATGCCCAGAAACACAATAATAAGCAACATCATAATGACAATCGCAATAGATGGCAGTTCAAACGAGCTGACAAGAGCCACCAGATTACTTGCTATACCTGTAAAAGACAAAATTTGGCTGAATGCAATAGACCCAGCTACTATCATTAAAATCATTGCTGTCAGCTTTAACGTACCTGCCAATGATTTAATTAGAATTTTCAGATTCATTTGCCTGTATACGGCCGCTAATATAAAACTGCCCAGCGCACCCATTGCAGCCGCTTCTGTCGGTGAAGCAATCCCTAAAAAGATGGAACCGATAACTAAAAGTATAATAATACTAAGTGGAAGAATATACATCATCGTATCTTTCAGTCTTTCAGGCATAGATACAGGAGCAACAGTATATCTTGGTGTGAAATCAGGACGGAGTTTAACTATTGTAATGATATAAACTATAAACAACAATGCCATGACCAATCCCGGCACAATAATCGCTATTAAGAATTGTCCAACTGAAATTTTTCCCAGTGAAGCAAGTAACACACCTAATGCGCTAGGTGGTATCATGACAGCCAGTCCCCCGCTTGCTAATATAGGGCCAATCGACATTCTTCGGTCGTATTTTTTCTTTTCCATTTCCGGAACCAGTGTTGAACCAAGCATAGCCGTGGTTGCCATTGTTGAGGCTGTTAAAGTTGATAATAAAGTTCCCCCGCTTACCGCCAGCAGACTTAATCTTCCAGGTATATTACCTAACCATTTGTCCAGCGTATTCAGCATTTTTGGTGCCACACCGGAATGGAACATAATTTCTCCCATTAAAATAAATAATGGGATCGGAACAAGAGTAAAGGTTGTTAATGAACTTTCTATACTATTAACTAACAACTTTAAACCTTCTTCACCATTCCAGAAAATAAAGGTTGCAACAATATTAACGATTAAAAAAGCAAATGCTACCGGAACTCTAATAAACATTAAGGTGAATAAACTTAGCAGTATGATGATCAATATAAGCCACCAATCCATAATAACTCCCCTCGCTTGCAGTTTAGACCGCTGACTCCAAATCCGCAACGGTCTGCATGGAATGTTCAGTTTTGGAAAAAAGAGTATACAAGCACTTTAACAGATGAACGAAATTACAAGACTATTCCGAGCAAGCCACTTTCAGGAAGCCTCAACCTTTACAGTGCTGATTCATTAAAAGAATGAGTTAATGATCTGATAAACTCCAGCAGCATCAAGAAAGAACCGACTGGAATAACGATATACACATAAAATTGAGGAGTTCTCAGCACTGTTGTACTGGTCACACTATTTGCCAGCATGTCATATGTGACAAGTGAACTGTAATAAACCAATATGGCCATTGAGAGCACTCCAAGTATTGCTACAATGATTTTCAATATTTTAGAAGAGCCTTTACTTATAATGTTATCAATCAGGTTAATAACAACATGGCCATGATTGCGTAAAAGCCAGGCTCCAGCCAAAAATGGAATATATAATAATAAATATTCATTATACTCTTGCACCCAGACAAAGGAGCGGCCTGTCATATTGCGCCTTATGATTTCTACTACGATGGTGATCATGGAAACAAAGATTAAGGTTCCGGCGATTATAGCTAACATATCTTCTATTTTTGTCAGACACTTACCAAGCCAGTTCATCATATTAAAGTCACCTTCAAACCCTCATTTATTCCTAATCTTCAGATAATAAGAGCGATTTTAATGTCTCTATTTGGTCAGGAGCATCGCGTTCCAACATCGACCAGTACACATCATCGACAATCTGCTGAAATTCCCTGGAATCTTCTTCCTTCAAAGTAATTCTTTCAATTCCTTCTTCTTCAAGCAGCTCCCATGTCTTTTCGTTCTCATTGTTAAAGTGTTCGTACATTTCTTCTTCAAATTCTGCTGTTAATGTAATTAGTTCTTCCTGTACATCTTCTGGCAATGATTCGAATGTATCTTTATTGATCAATATTGTCCCATTCTGATTTAAAAATGGTTCGTCAACAAGATATTGCGTAACTTCTGTCCACCCATCCTCGTATGGACCAAGCAGCGGGAACCCGAAGCCATCCACCATATTTCTCTCAAGTGATGTATATACTTCACCAGGAAGCACATCTACCGGCGTTGCATTTAAAGCCTGCAATATTTCGTGATATGTGGGATTTGACCTTATTTGTAATCCCTGAAAATCATTAATTGTACTGATTTTTTCATTTGTCCAAAAGTAAAATGGGTTTGGTCCCAAAAACCTTCCTAAATAAACCTGGTTTTTCTCATTATATCTTTCGTTCAGAAAATCAAAGTACCCGTTTTCTCTTTCTTCTAGAGGTGTATAAGGTGACATATGCAAAGAAAGGGTTTCAGGCATTAAGTGGCCATAAAAGGAACTCGTATTGAATCCAATGTCAACAATTCCATTACTTACGGCATTAAATTGATCAGGGGTCGGAATCGATTCAGGACCGGCCGTCCATTCAAGTTCCAGCTTCCCGTTTGTTCCTTCCTCAATCTTTTCGATCCACATCGGAATAATGTCCCTGACAAACTGGTGATTTTCCGGAAGGAAACTTACAATCTTAAGTGACGTAGAATCTGCACTGTCTCCACTCGCTGTCGTATCTTCCCCGCATCCTGCAAGTATAAGGGAAAATATGATAATTATAAGGGGGATTACTACTTTGTTTTTCATATATTTATCTATTCTCCTTTTGACTTTTCGTTTAATATAGCCGGGACATCGTAGTTTGTTTTTTAAGATTGCTCTCTTAAAAACTATGTCCCGGCTATTTGTAACCTATTACATTATATTTCTACAAAAACGTCCCATAAGGCGGCCGCTTATAGGCAGCTACTATTGTTTTTGACTGGCTGTAGGAGTCAAGAGCTTCTTTGCTGTACTCTCTTCCTACACCGCTGTTTTTATACCCGCCAAATGGCGCCCCTGTCTGGAAGTTAAAGTAGGAGTTAATCCACACACTGCCTGCTTCCATTCTGTTGGCCACAGCCAGACCATTTTCCATGTTATCAGTCATAATACCGGCTGCAAGGCCATAGTCCACCTCATTAGCAGCTTTCACGACCTCATCGATATCTGACCAGCGCGTTACAGTAGCTGCCGGTCCGAAAATTTCTTCCTGTGCAATCCGCATATGCGACTCTGCTTCAATGATGGTAGGTTCTATGAAATACCCATGCTCATGTCCCGGCACAGTTACCCTGTTTCCTCCATATAAAATTTTCGCTCCCTCATTTCTTGCAATTTCAAAATAATTTAAAACTCGCTTGCCCTGTTTTTCGTTAATGAGGGAAGCTAACCTGGTCGAACGATCTGTCGGCGGCCCAATTTTTATTTCCTTTGCCCGCTCGATTAGCTTATCAACAAACTCATCATAAATATCATCATGAATGAACAAACGCGTACCAAGAATACAGCTTTCACCATTAAAGAAAGTATAGCCGAGAGTCGCATTTTCCACTGCTGTCTCGATATCAACATCGGGAAAAATAATATGAGGTGCTTTTCCACCCAGCTCTAACGTAACTGGAAGAATTCTGTCCCCTGCCGTTCTCCCTACGAGACGGCCAACTTCAACACTTCCGGTAAAAGCAAGTTTATCTATGTCAGGGTGATCGATTAGTGCCTGTCCCGCCTCATTTCCGTAACCTGGAACCATATTGACGACACCTGGAGGCAAAATATCAGACAGCAGTTTTCCGAATTCAATGACAGAGATACATGCATCTTCTGCCGGCTTTAGCACAATTGTGTTTCCCGCAGCGAGTGCTGGAGCAAGTTTAAAAGAAGTCATAATCATCGGGACATTCCACGGAATAATCTGTGCACAAACGCCGAGAGGTTCTTTTTTTGTAATCAAATAACCATTATCAACAGGCCGTGAATCTCCTTGATAATGTGTCAGAATCGCTCCCGCAAAATAGCGGAATTGATTTATTGCCAGCTGATAATCCAAATCAAATTCATGTATCGCTCTTCCTGTATCCATACATTCGATTAATTTTAAACGGTCCTGGTTTTCTTCGAGGACTTCCGCAATCTTATTTAACAGAATCGACCGTTCTTCGATGGAGGTGGACGCCCAGGATGGAAAAGCAGCCCTTGCTGCTTCAACTGCTTTATCCACATCTTCTTTACCGCCGCGTCCCAGCTGCGCGAGCACTTCACCTGTTGCCGCATTCACCGAATCAAAATAACCATTCGCCGCTTCAACAATTTCTCCGTTAATGAGCGGACCGTATTGATCAGCCAATTTTAAATCAGCCACATTCGCTTTACCTATTGCTTCCATATCATATCTCCTCCACTTTCTTAATGTTTTTTTGCAGAGTGAACCTGTGCTTCTGATACTTCTTGCTTCAGCAGGAAGGCATCCCCCCTTAAAAGTTTCAGATTATCAGACTTTAGGAATTCTTACATCCAATACAGCAGAACGACCATTTTTCACATGTGTTAGCGCAGTTTCCAATGCTCCCTTCACTCTTCCTGGCTCTTCTACTACTTCTGCATAAGCGTTGCCTGCAGCCTCGGCAACTTTCGCCAATTGGCTGTTCGGATTAAAGTTAATCCAAAATTGATTGGATTGTTTTGCGATCCCTTCCGGATGCACGCCTAAAGTCGAATGTTTCGGCGCGTTCCAGCCAAAATTGTTATAAATGATAGTGAGAAATGGCGTCTCATATTGCTCGGCCATCGTATGGACAACAGAAGGGACACTAAACAAATAACTTCCGTCTCCCGTTAAGCTAATCACTGTTTTATCCGGATGAGCCAATTTCATTCCGAGCGCTGCTCCTCCATTCCACCCAAGTGAACCTGCCCCGCTGCTGAAATAGGAGCCTGGCCTTGTTGCACCAATATGTGAAGTGACTACGCCATAATTAGTGATTGCTTCGTTTAAAATAATTGTATTGTCATCCATTACTTCACGGACACAAGCAGTAAGATATTCAGGGGTAATAATATCCCTGTTCAACTGTTCAGCGTTTTTTACTGCTTCCTTCATTTCCGAATGAAAGGCGGTGATCTGTTCCCGTCTTGCAGACACTAAAGACTCATCTGGTGATTCTTTCTCCAGAGCCAGATTGATCTGTTTCAAAGCAGTTAAAGAATCTGCCTGATGAAATCGTCTGGACGGTATATACCAAAGAGGCATATCTTCTTTCAGTGGATCTGCATCAATATAATAGATCACTGCATCTTCTGACGGCTTATTTTTCACAGGGATCCACGGGACATCACTGTCAATGGCCAGGATGACATCGGCTTTTGCCAAAACCGGGTGCTGTTTATCTTCATTCCACTGATAACCCACATGCATCGGATGGTCGGCCGGGAAATTCATTGTTTGAGGAACGGATTCAAAAACAGGTATTGCCAGCTTTTCAGCGAGTTTAACCAGCTCCTCCACCGCCGCTTCTTTTTTCCCAAGGTATGATGTGACAACCAACGGATTATTGGCTTTTAGTAAATGGGAAACCAGTTCCTGTACGTTCTCAACCGGTAATGCACTCGGTGAGACTGGTGTCCACAAAGATGAATCTATTTCGACCCGTTCTGTTTCTTCCTCCATCGTCTCTCTCGGCCCCATTAAGTAAACAGGGCCCTGCGGTTCGCTTTTTGAAATTTGCAAAGACCGGTGGACCAGTTGTTTCACATTTTTTCCGGTGCGGATTTCATTATCATACTTCGTGTATCCTCGCATAATGCCGCGCTGGTCATTGACATCCTGGTACCAGTGAATAAATTCATTCCGACTTCCAGTCAATTCACCTTCCTGGGTGTAGGGCGATGCGCCAGCATATACAAGAACAGGAACTTTAGCTTTAAAAGCGTTGTGAATCGCTCCTCCTAAGTTTTGTGTGCCGCACTCCACATGAACGATGACTCCCTGCGGTTCTCCGGTTAGCTGCGCATAGCCATGTGCTGCGCTCATTGCTACAAACTCATGGGGACTAATAATCACTTTCGGCAACTCTTTATTTTTATTTGCCGCATCTGTTAAGCTTTCAATTATTGCTGGATGGTCACTCCCGAAGTTTGCAAAAATATAAGAAACACCGGCCTCTTGAAGCGCTTCCAAAAATGCCGTGCTAGTTGTGTACATAATGAACCCTCTCCTGTCTCCTTACGATTTATAAAAATTATAATCCAGGAGAGAACAACTTAATGTTAACTAATTAACATTATTCTAAATATTTAGATATTTATATGTAATAAAAAAAAATGACTATTTTACTGCACTTTCGATTTCTCTCAGCGCTTCAATATCTTTTATAATAAACGTTTTACCTGATGTAACCACAATATTTCTTAAACGCCAGTCTTTTAGAACTTTCCAGACAGCAACCCTGGATTTTCCGATATAATTTGAAATCAACTTTTGTTCAACTTCAAGTGCGTTTTGCCTTTTCTTCTCACGTAAATTCAATAAAAAATGCGCTAATTGAATATCTATCGGCGCATTTTTCATCGAATTAATTTTCGCAAGCATACGGAGCTTCTTAATTAATGAGCAGCTGAATTCCCGGGAGACCTCGGGATACTGTTCTGTCAGGCTTTCAAAACGCTCTTTTGAAAAATAGTAAAGGGTGGAATCCATTAGCAGCGTTGCCGTGGTGAAAGAAGTATTCCCGTCAATCAGCTGCTCCCCAAGAAGAGTGTCTGGAAAGACAAGGTCAATGATACGATCATATCCGTCTTCCCGTAATACACTGATCATTACTTTACCTTCGTTTAAAAAATAAAAGCCGTTTAATACATCTCCCTGTCTGAACAATACCTTACCCTTTTTAAGGCTTCTTTTCTCTGCATGATCCAAGTACGGCGACCAATCAAACATCAGGCTGTTCACCTCACTTTACATGGTTACGTTTAATATGCCGCAATTTTTTCCAGCACTCCAATATTTTTAATCGTTATACTTCGGTTTCTCAAAGAAATAACGTCGTTGCCCCATTTTTTAAATATGTTGTAAACGGTAACCCTGTTTAAGTTTGTATACTGGCTCAGTTCCTGCTGGGTAAACGGAATCTGATCACTCAGAAATATCTCCTGAAGTGTTAATAATTTTCTGGCCAGCAGTTTTTCTGAAGGCAAGGAAGCTGTTAAAACATTATCAGATAATATCTTTAATTTTTCTGTCAGACTGTTGTAAATGAGCATTCTATACCGGTCATCTTTCTCCAGAAGCATGCTGTTCACTTTATCAGGAAAATAATATATAATACTATTTTTAATCGCGATTGCGGTTGAGAAATACTTTTCTTCATCCACGGCCTGTTCCCCAAAAGGTTTGCCATTGCAAACAATATCGAGAATACGTTCCTCTTCCAGGTGATTCGTTCCGGAAATTTTCACCAGTCCTTCCTCCAAATAAAAAAAACCATTGCAGCTGCTATCCTTCTCTTTATAGACTACTGATCCTTTTTCATAATATTTCCTTTCACCATATTTAAGAAACGGTTCCCAGCTGACATGTTCCGCAACTAAATTTGACATGGCCAACCTCCGTATATATTGATTCTCACTAACAGTTCCAACCGGCTGAATATGTATGAAAAAAGCTGGTCAGAAAACATCCCTGAATCCTGACACGAGTGTTTTCCCAGCATGCTGTAAATCGAACAATCAAGAAAGGCGTTTTCCAAGATACTCCCCATTTCACTTTAGCAAGTAAACGGAAAACAGAGGTTATTGCTCAAGCTCTATATAGCCTAATTCACGTGAAACAGCATTCCCTGTGTTTACGATACTCGCAATAATTTCTTTTGTGTTTATACTTTGCATATAACTGATTGGACCAACTAAATTAACTGCAGCAATGGTTTCACCTGAATAAGATTGAATTGGAGCTGCAACAGCATAAGTAGAAGTATCATTTTCGTTATTGCTGATAGAATAACCTTTTCTCCGGATGTCTTCTAATTCTCTTTTTAAGGCATTTACTTCCGTAATTGTATTTGGTCCTTGCTTGGAGAGACCTCTTGAAATTGTCTCTTTCAAGTATTCACGATTAAAGGCTAAAAGCACTTTTCCAATACTAGTACTATACGCAGGTTTTCTCGAGCCTAAAAAGGTTGGCACAAAATCCGCTTCAGCTGAGGAGATTTTTAATACAAAAATGACATCTCCCTTATCATACATTCCGATGTGTGCAGTTCCGCGAAATCTTTCCGTCAATCCTTTGACAAGAGGTAAAGCGATATTGTAAATATCATGCTGGAACATCACTCCATTATTCCATTCAATAATCTTCCAGCCAAGCCGGTATTTGCGGGAACCATCTCGCATTAAAACACCTTGATCACACAACGTTTTAATTAAATGATGCGTGGTGCTCCTGCTTAAATTCAGCTTCTCGGCAATTTCAGCGTTTCCAAGCACAGGTTCCTCAACTGTAAAACAACTTAAAATATCAATTGCTCTTTTTACTGAACCAATCACCATTGCTCCTCCTGACTGTTTCACAGTTATTTTGTTTTTCCCATTCGACGCAAAGGAATTTTTCGGCCCTCCAATTAAATAAAGCGCTTTCAATTCTAAATATTCTAAATAGTTTATATATAATGATATACAAAACAATATCAAAAGACAAATATAAAATTTAAAATAGTGAAATTTGAACCATTTCTTATTTTTAACTTTCTTTAACGAACAAAAGAGACAGGATTGAAATCACCATTAATAATGTCACAAAATTCCAGCCAATGGAGTAAAGCCCGGTCCAGTCAATTAAAATTCCAAAAACAGGCGGGAATAAAATCGCCCCCCAGGAACTGAGAGTTATACTTGCTCCTGTTGCCGTTCCGGCATAGGACTGGGGTGCAATTTCCGAAGTGGCGTTCATCCATACACCATTAAACCCAGAAGCGCCGAAACCAAATATAAAAACAATAACAGCCATGAGGTGAAATGGCGTATTTTGAGGCAGCAGAGATGTAATGAAGGATACGACAGCAACAAGTAAAGATATTAGCAGTAATACGATTATTCGTTTTCCGGCAAACAATCTGTCACTTAAAATACCCCAGGTCAATCTCCCCAGTGCTCCACCAAATTCGGCGATTCCTAATAATACACCGGCCAGCATAATACTGATCTGCAAATAATCATAAGCAAATATGACGATAAATGTATTTAATATTGTCTGGGATGCGGTAAGCAGCATAGCGCTTAACGTTACGAGCAGAAGCCCTGGGTGTGTCAGCAGTTTGGGCAAACTTACCGGCTTCCTTCTGGTTAGAGATGAAGCCGGGCTTTTTGGTTCTTTATATGCCAGGTAAAGAATTATTCCGATAACGAGCAGGCTGATAGCAGGGATGAACACGGCCGTTCGCCAGCCGAACTGACTAGCAGCCGGCAGGAGAAGAAGAGCAGAAAGAGCTGAGCCTGCTGTCACACCCATCTGCTTTATTCCCATCGCGGTTCCTCTTCTTTTCGAATTAAACCAATCATTTACCCCCTGGTTTGTCGCCGGATGGGACGCTCCGTAACCAAAACCGGCAAGAAAAATAAAAAACAAAATAAGCATAAAAGAAGAGGAAAATGACAGCAGAAAAAAACTACCGCTTAAACCGAGAATAATCATTAACAGGATCTTTTTAGAACCTGCTTTATCCGTGAGTATTCCCGCAGGCATAGATATGATAGATTGTCCCAAAAATAACGCAGCTGGAAGTATACCTACCTGGGACATCGTCAATTGTAAATCTTCTCCAATCTTCAGGCCGAGTGGAGCAATGCTTCTCGCTGTAAAAGCTATGAAAAGCTGAATGAGGAATAAATAAGCGAGCATTTGCCATGGATTAGGCTTGTTATAGTAATAATTTTCCATATATTATTAATCCACCTTTTTCATCTCTAGGACCAATATTAATCAAAAGGGATACTAATAATTTCTTACTAAAATTCAGTAGTGAAAAGTAAAGTAAAAGCAGCCGCAAACAATCTGCAACTGCCTTCTCCATTCGGCGCATGTCTCGCCGGGCTTTTTTTTCAGTTCATCTATTTCATGAATAGTTTAGTATTTTTTCCAGTGAAAACATTTTACATTATAATACCAAAATACTCTTTCAAAACAGCGCTCTTCTCCCCGTCTGAAACTTCCTTTTTATTCTTTTCCCCGTTACCAGTAATGGTTAATACGCTTCCGGTCAATGTGATCCTTCCGTCTTTTGTAGCAATTGTAGCCATGTCCCTTTTCGTTAAGTTGGAGTCTGGGGATACCTGGTGAAAAACACAGCCTCGATAAAAGAAAGACAATTCTCTCTCCAGATCACTAAACCTGTATAAAGTCAGGTTCGCTGATTCCTCTTTACGAATTAAATCAAAATAATGATCGGACTGCAGTTTAATTTTATAAGTGCCGCTAATGTCTCTGTATTCCTTCCCATCTAATGTTAAAGGCTGCCGGAAAGAGTCTCCGAACCCCACATCTACAAGGTATGGCTGATCCAGTTCCACGATAATCGCAACATGGGAATCTTTTTTTACCCAGCCTCTATCCGGGGTGTTGACCGTTCCTGCCACCATCCGCGCATTATAGCCCAGCTTTTTCAATAGCCAGGTAAATAATCCATTGAGCTCATAACAAAAACCGCCACGATGGTTCTCAACTAATTTTTTATAAAATTTACTCAAATCGAGATAAATCGGACTGCGGTACATAACATCCAGATTTTCAAAAGGAATATTATACATGTGCAGCTGCTGTAATTCCGTTAAGCTGGCCAAGCTGATTTCTTCCAGTCCTGTCGCATCAAAACGGGCCATATATTTTTCATGGTTCATGTGTTCTTTCACCCGCCCTGCCAAGCGATTTATGCTTCAATAAAAACAGCTTTGAGATAACAAAAGATATTATCTCCATTATTAAGGCTTTATCTGACAGTCTGAGGGTTATATTGCACGAGGGGGCCTGCATCCAGCACTCTCTGAAAAGCCACCATTTCTTCTGCAAGAATTCGAATGCGTCTTAATACATCTTCGTCAATGATTTGATTATTTAAGTCAAAATGGTCACTATTCGCGTAAACATAATTTGGTGCCACATACGAACGGAAAAAGCCTGCAATCGGCTTTAACTGGTTTTCAATCATAAGATAATGCTGATAGGTGCCTCCATTCACTACAAATCCCATAAGCTTATGGCGAAATATTGATGGGTCTACCAGATCAAATGCGTTTTTCAGCGGTGCCGGTATAGAGCCATTGAATACAGGGCTGCCGATGAGATATGCATCAGCATTCTTTATTTCTGTAATAATCTTTCTCGTATCCTCATTATACGAATCGAAGTTTCGTCCGTCGCTGAATTCCATCTTATAGTCTCTTAAATCCAGTATACTCGTTTCCACATTTGAATCGGCTTGTTTTATTTCATCAATAACCGAATTAACCAGTATAGAGGTTTTCGCTCCTACAATTGTCCCTGAGATACCAAGAATTTTCATTCAACATTACCTCCGTTTTTTAGTTTATATACTTTAAAGTATTTTAATGTTGTTTATATTATCTGTAGTCCCGGGATATATAACAACGCGAGGATTTCATAATGGCAAACTTTTTTAAAAGTTTTAAAAATATTTCGATATTTTTAACTAATTTTTGCTTCATCTGAGTATGGAGTGAACTTGCCCACAACCTGCCTGCCTTGATATGCGTACAAAAAAGGGCCCGCTGAAATCAGCGGACTCTTTTTAAACTATATTGGGAGCCATAAAACTATTTGTTTATTAGTTTATTATATACTTCCTTATAATCTTCAGGGTTCCTTTGCTTAAAATAAACACTTACTCCCCAAGGAAAGATTTGGTGCATCCATAATTGATATCGGTTAGTTAGTGTGAACATTAATTGAGTCACTTCTAAAAACTCCTCTTTTGTCTCAACATCATCAATGCTTATATAATATTTGTTTAGAAGTGATCCATAGACTGGAAGGCCAAAATACCCTATAACCCCGCAGTCAATCTTCAACATCCTTTTTACCATAATTTTTAAGTGGCTCAAATGAAATTCCTCATGCTCCGCTAAATCCAGTAAATCAGCGAAAATATGAATGCCTAAAGCCCTCATCTCTCCGCCAAGCATAACCAGCACAGAAAAGTACTGATCATAGATTCCAGCCCCGGATGGTAAATAACCTTTTTTTAACGCATAGATATCCTCAGGCTCCTTGAGCCATATTTTATCAATTTCTGTTTCAATCTCTTCCTTAAAGAGATAAATCGCCTTACTCATTGGAAACACCTCCTGGAAGAACTTTAACTAAAAGGTACTCTTCTGAAAACAGTAAATTATTCCATACCTTTTCTCCCACTTGGAGTAATATCGGTATATCATCTTCTATTACTTGGGCAACAGCTAAAGCAGGGACTGGTTCTGTCATCGGGCCATAATTTATAGAAAGATACTGAAAATCCAATTCTATATTTATTCGCCCCAATGGTTGTTTATCCATACTTTCGAAGTTATATCCCTTCCCCATAGGCAGGAAACGAAAAGGAAAGTACATCTGCTTTCCAGCGACAACTGCATGGCTTTGAATACTTTTAATTGGCATAGTATCTTTTAATTCCTGGCATAATTCCGGGTTTAAATCTACAAGCAGTCTGGCTTTCACTTCCATTTCTAAATCAGGCCAGAGGATTGTTATTATTTCATTCATCTAATAACCCCTTTTAATGTTAACTTATTGTCTCAACATGTTTTTTGCTTCATCTGAATCCAGAAAACCATGAAACTTTCTTATTTTTTCAGCAGGCTGAGGCGGTGTTAATAAACTTACAATGATAAATACTAAGAAGTTTACTCCTAAAGCCCATATCCCTGGCATCATACCAAAAAGATTGATATTACCTAACTCGAACCATACCATAATAATTGTACCTACAATAAATCCAGAAATAGCACCGGCTTTAGTAGCTCTCGGCCAGAATAAAGCACCAAATAACATAGGGAAAATTTGGGCCATACCTCCAGTGGCAAGAGCTATTAACATAGCCAGTAAAGGAGGTTTTTGAATTGCGGCATATGCTGAGAAGATAAATATTATTAAAATGGCGATTCGGCCTACATTAAGAAGCTGTTTTTCACTCGCATCCTTCTTCAAAGTATTATAAACATCTCTGGTCAGCAGGGCTCCTGAAGCATGAAGCTGGGAATTAGCAGTAGATAACATAGCAGCCAGCCCTCCAGCACAAATTAACGCGGCAAAAGCAAGTGGCGTGTATTCGAAAAGGAACCGGGGAAGAATTTCGTCCGGGTATTCTATTCCAGGAAATAATGCTCGAGTGCCCATTCCGAACCAAATATAAGAGATGTAAATCCATACCAGAAATATCGGAGAAAGTACAGCAACCCATTTAAGTATTTTAATTGAAGTAGCGGAAAACATTCGCATAATAACATGAGGCGCTGCTACACTAAGGCCAATCGTGATAACTACAGTCCAGGAAAAGGCCATAGGCAGAGTGAAATACCCTGGTTCCCCTGGAAGAACAAGCTGCATAGGGGTTGTTTCTTCAATTGTTAGCCATGCCTGAGTCGGTCCGCCCAATAAAACATTCGTTAAATACCAGCCCCCTGCAACGATCGCAAAGAACATAAAAACACCCATAAAAATGTCTGTCCATGCAACAGACCGCATACCGCCAAGATATACATAAATTAATACTACCAGTCCAAGCGCTACTGCTCCCCATACATAAGGTACAGCCCCAAAGGTTACAAATTCAGTAATCCAGCCCGCCCCTGCCAGTTGAAGTTGTACATAAGGAATTACAAAAGCAGCTAATACAATACCAGTTAAGACTTTTAAAAACTTGCTATTATAAAAATCGCCTAAAAGGTCACCCGGAGTATAAAAATTATATTTTTTTCCAAGAAGCCATATTCTGCTTCCGAAAATATACAGCAGCAATCCTCCTATGGTTTGTGTGTAGGGTCCTATAGCCCAGTACGCTATTCCGTGGGCATAAAGAAAGCCTCCTGTTCCTAAAAAAGCCGAGGCACTATGATACGTGGCAGTATAAGTGAAAAACAAAGCCGCAAAACCCAATGTTCTGCTTGCAACAAAATAATCCTGCGTGGATGTATCCAGTTTTCGCGCCCATCCGAATATGCCTATTGATAAAACCACAAAGGTAAATAACACAACTATAAGTATCGAAATTACCACTTGATCCATTAAAATTTCACCCTCTCCCTAAATCCAAAGTTTCTTCGCTGCATAAAACCCGGTGACCATGATTACATGCACCCAGAAAGTTAACCACACATAAGTAAATGGCATACCAAATATAAAAGGATATGCAGTGTTAGCCCAGATTAAGCCCGGGTAAACCATTAAAAAAGAGACTATTATTATTAATGTGAGAATCCAGCCCAGCCGTGTCCTTGGAAAGATATAAGTATGCCGCTTTATCAGTTCATAGACATCTTCCTCTTCCTGTACCTTTTCAGCTTGAACAGGTCTTTTACTCATTTGTTGTCCTCCTTTTAGATTTTTTATATTAACTTTTTAAAATCTTGTCTACATGTTTAAAAACAGTTTCTAAGTTTTCTTTAGTAGTAAAAAAGTGAGGGGCAATACGAATAACATTTCCTCTGGCAGAAGCAATTATCTTCTGATCTTTGAGCTTTGCTTCAACATCATGGGCATTGTCACATTCGATGGCGGTTACTGCGCCTTTTTCCTCAGTATTAGATGGGCTTGCTATTCTCATTTTATAATCCTGGGCGAGATTTAAAGAGAACTGTGATAATTCTTCTATTCTTTGTTCGATATTTTTTGTCCCGACTTCGTTAATTATCTCCATTCCTGCCCGTGCAGCAAACGCAGTTAAAATTGGAGGTGTACCAGTGTCAAACCTTCTTGTTCCGGCAGCGAAGTCTAAGTTTTTAATTTCAAAGGCAAAAGGGTTTTCCATTCCAAACCATCCAGTAATAGACGGTTGTAATTTTTCAGCTAATTCACTTTTCACGTATAAAAAAGCAATTCCAGGTATTCCAAGAAGATACTTTAAATTGCCTGTAGTTAAAATATCAATATCCATCTCTTTTACATCTACATGGGCTGTACCAATCGCCTGATACGCATCGACAAAAAAGATAGATCCTTCCTTATGAACAATTTCACCTATCCTTTTCAAGTTTTGTTTAAACCCATTTTGATAATATCCAAATGTGACTCCTGTCAACAGAGTGTCGGCATCAACATATTTGTCGTATTCTTCCTCTTCTATCTTTCCATCCTGAACCGGAATAAAATCCACTTCGAAGTTCCCCTTCTCAGCCTGGGCAAGCGTGACTTGCCCAATGGTGGGAAACTCCATTTCTGTTAATACAACTTTCGATCTGCTCCCCTCCGGTTTAAGGGAACCTAAAACAGAAGCAGTTGCCATGGAAACGGATGAAGTTACAGCAATTTCTTCCTCGCTGGCATTAATGAGTTTAGCAAATTCTTTCTTCGCTTTATTAACTTCTGTCACCCAATAGTCCCAGTCCATACCTACCGTCAACCAATTATCCAGGTATTCTTCAATTGCTGCCCTTACTCTTCTTGACTGCGGTGCCTGTGAGCAATTACCTACATGAATTACTTCTTTTAGTATAGGGAATTCTTTTTGCCACTCTTTCGCAATTTCCTCTGTGATTATCTTTTCCTTAATCATCTGAAACCTCCTTCATAGATATTGTAGTATTTATAATAATTTGATAACTTCTAATATTCTGTAAAGTAGTTTACAATAATCACATAAAGTGAGGTGTAAAATAGTGGAGGGCAAAGAATATAAAAAGGTTAACGAAGCCTGGATTCCATCTCCGTGGTTTAATAACGCTTCTAATGATTGGAGGACGGTCTTTAAAGAAGCGCCGCAAATAATTTACAAAAAAAACGAGATGATTTATCAGCAAGGGGAAATAAACACTTATATTTACTATGTCATTGAAGGCAGAGTCAGGGTTTCACTACTAGACGATACAGGCCAGGAGAAATCCATTATCATTCTTAACCAGGGGAGTATATTCGGGGAGAGCTGTGCGATTGAGCAAACGCCAACAGAAGTTACAACAACCGCTAATACAATATGTAATCTTGCTTATATTCACAGAGATCAGTTTTTACCGGTAATATTAAACAGTCCATTATTATGCGAGAAACTAATATTCAATCTAACCAGGAAACTAAGTTCACTGCAACATCATATTAGAGAGATTACATTTATGAGTGCACATGAAAGAGTTATTATTTACCTGTACAAGTTATCAGTTCAGTACGGAAAAGACACACATGAAGGCAGAAAAATTTCAATAAGCTTTACGCACCAGGAAATGGCTGATTTATCAGGCACCTCCAGAGTTACTGTGTCTAACATTATGCGAGTTCTTACTATGTCGGGGATTGTCCAGAAGATTAATGGTTATTATTACATTAGAAATACTGAAGAATTTACTAAATGGATACCAAACGGTGAAAGGAGATAGAAATGGAGAAAGAAGCAGAGATACTGGTGCCAAAAGTGACTTCACCAATAAGAGTAATGTTTATGTTTGAATCAACAGGGTGGTTCGATACAACAAAAGAATATAAAGAAGAAGTTATTATTCCGGAGCTTAAAGAAATTATTAAGGAATGGGAGAAGAACGGGGCAAAATTAATAGGAACAATAGATGCGGACGTACTTGCAGCGGGACGGACAGGACAATTGGGATGGCATGCATGCTTTTTATATGATGTTCCTGATTTATCAACTATCACTGCTATGACACATGCTTTCAGGGCCAGGGAACTTGACCGTTATTTTAGGATCGAGGCTGTTATCGGGAGACCATTTGTGCTTCTAGAAGAAAAGTAGAGGCAGTAAAAAACTTATAGCTGGCGGCTCCGAGAAAAGATATCTATTATCCTCAAGTAGAATTCAGTTGGTTGTCGGTAAGTTATCCCCAGGTCGCAGGTAACAGACCTGCGACCTGGTTCTTTGAAACATTGCCTTGAAACAAGGTTGTTCGGGTGAGCAGAGTGTATTATGGTAAACAAGTTAAGGCTGATAGTTAAATAAACTAAAGCCTTCAACTTCAAGTTTTCGAAAGCTCCCCCACAGAACAATATGATAGAACTTTTACTTTATTCTTTAATCGAGTCTTCTTTTGAGCCCTGCGCCTTATTATCGCTTCCCGGAATAACGCATCCCTCAGGGTCGCAATCCATCCTGTTCTTTAGATCTGCTTCTTCCTGCTTTTCTTTTTCAAGTTGTTCTTGCTGCCATTCTGTATCAATCATCGGAGAAAACTTTTCGGGGTGTCTGATATACCAGCGTTGCTTCCTTATCAGGAAGTTGTCTGTGTCGAGCATTAATGCTTCATCCAGTTCGTTTAGAGCTTCTTCTTTTTTCCCGTTCCTGTAATATTCCATCCCCAACTTGAACTTTGTTTCCGAGAGTTGCCTTTCAATCTCGGAAGGCCCACTTTTTGGGTTATAATAGGAATCATCTAACACCACTATTTCTGCCTCATTCAGTATAAGTTTTTCAACAGCCTCATAATGAGTTTTTTCCTTGATCCTGAACCCTTGTTTAATAAGTCGAATATATCCTCTTTCATCAACAAATACTCCATTTGGGACGATTTTAAACCCGAAATAATTGGCCATTTCATTTCCGGAGTCAACGACTGTAGTAAACTTGGTGTCCTTTACATAAGGTTTAACTACCTCAGGTCCCTGAATATCTACCGATACAGACAGAATCTCAAAATCTTCGTTTTTATACTTTTCATAAAAGGATTGCCATCCAGACAATTGTTTTCTGCAGCGTCACCAGGATGCCCACATAAAGATTAATGTTTTTTTCCCTTGAAACTCAGTAGTTGATATCTTGTTCCCATTTAAATCTTCCAGTTCCATATCCGGAAATCTCTCCATCAGCAACTCATCCAGCCCCTTCCTGAAAGTGATGTTTATGATTAGCTGTCATGTTGTTTAAGTATTTGTACTTTAACACAGAAAAAGACAAATATAAATCCTTACTGCATCATAAACTATAACCATTATAATCACCGGTTGGTTGATGGATTCTCAGGAAAGAGCTGTGATGATGAGTGGTAGATAAAAAAACCCGCCAATAGGCGGGTTTTGCTCAATCTTTTAACTTAATCCGATTGTTCCAGCGACTCCTGGACAGCCTGACTAATTTCAGTACGAGGATAGTTGATTCGTTCCCCGAATTCTACCCAATCGAGATTCGCCATCAAAAGCAGGTAACGTTTCCCGCTGGCCGGGTCGCTGATGATGATGTGGTCACGGCCTGCCGTTTCCACACGCCCCTGGTAAACCATCGCATTCCATCTGCTGTTCCCTTGGTAAGTAAAATAGAAGGTACCAATCTTACCTTTGTTGAAGCGAATGATATTTTCGATAAATGATTCCTGCATCACGCCTCCCGGAAATTGCTGACCAGTTCCCAATGGAACCACCGGGGTGGAATATGCCGGTCCAGAAGGCATATCAATAGGGAATCCACCTTGTTGTTGTGCGGCTCCCCCCATTACTCTGGAAGCGGGATAGTAACCAGGATAATTCATTGGATAATAACTGGAGTCTCCATATGTCATGTGAAGTACAGCTCCTTTCTTTATTTAGCGGTAAAACTCTGGGCAATAGCCCGGTACACCGACATAGTAGCAATGATTTTTATGTGCAAACTCGAACTGCGTCATAGGGGATCTTGGCATCGTAGGGGTACAGGGATCCCGGTATGCTTGCCCAGGGCTGGGATTAAAAAACCACAAGCTCATTCTGGAGCGAGGTTCCCTGTAACCTTGCAGCAAATCCCTGGCCCTCTGGAGGTCAGCTTCATCGGGACGCTGCGTATACAAAGTTCCGTTTAAGACGGGTTCGAAATGAGGGATACCAGTACCAGGGATTTCCTGATAAATCGCATGCCTGATATTGCGTAAGTTTTCGAAGTCCGGAGCACAATCTGCCTCCACCCGATTGGCGACAACCGTCCCTACCATGTTCATTCCCAGAGCTCCTTCTCCAATCGCTTCTGCCAGCATGAGCCTCGCTAACGATTCTACGTCACGGGTAGTATGCTTAATTCGTCTACCCATCTACTCACCCCCTTCAACCTATACAACTAACTTATTGCCTGAAGATAACTTTCGAAACTTGCCAATCAGCCCAAACTGGGGGAATTCATCAAAAATCAAGTTTAATATATCAATAAAAAAACACATGCGATTTAAAAATGCATGTGTTTTTGCTTATTGGCTTGTTTGCGCTCCCTGGAGTATCCATGTTACTTGTTACTCTGCTGCAAACTTTTATTTTTTTAATGTTTCATATTGGCGTACTACTTCTTTTAATATGTCACTGCCTTCATCCAGTTTACTGATAGTCTGCAGAACATAAGAAGGACCGTGTTCTTCGATCATTCTCTGAATTTCCATCGCTTCCTCGTCCTCCTGATGATCAAACAACAAGGCAGCAGCGATTGCCTTTGCAAGGTTTGTGAAAGGCAGTCCCGCTTTTTGCGCCTGTGTTGCAGGTCGTATCAGCCTGTCTTCCGGTCCAAGTTTCCTTATCGGTGAGCGTCCTACCCTTGTAACCCCATCATTTAAATATGGGTTTTTGAAGCGTTCAATATTCTTGTTGATGTATGTTAAATGCTCTTCTTCATTGAGGCCGTACTCCTGAACCAGATATGCACCTGTCTCCTTAAGTGTTTCCCTTACCTGCTTAGCGACTGCTTCATCCGCTAAAGTCTGGTCAATAGTTTCTTTTCCTTCAAGATAACCTAAGTAGGCAATTACCGCATGTCCTGTATTAACCGTAAATAGTTTTCGCTCAATAAACGGAGCCAGTTCCTCTACAATCTTCATTCCGTTTATTTCTGGAATACTTTCCTTTGTTTCCACAACCCATTCATAGTAAGGTTCAACAAGCACATCGAGAGAATCCTGGTCCTGAATCGGGACAATACGGTCTACTGCCGAGTTAAAGAAATAAATTCTTCCTTCCATTTTCCCCTTCGTTTCTTCATCCAGATGGTCAATAATATGGTTTCTTAAGATATCCGTGGCGCCAATTTGATTCTCGCATGCGATGACATAAAGCTTTTCTTCCGTTTCAGTAATATGCTTTGCTATCCCCCGGGCAATCAACGGTGCGATCCGTGGCAGAATATTGGGTCCAATCGCAGTAGTTAAATAGGTGGCATTCTTAATTGCAGCTATTACTTCATCTTCCTGGGTCATGTTATTCAGTCCTGAAACATTTTCGATCGTCATTGTCTCATTTTGTTCCGTTGCGAGCTTTACCTGGTATCTTTTTTCATCATTTAATTTATTTATGATCTGCTCAGCAATATCCACAAAAGTTACATGGTAACCAGACTGCGAAAATAGTGCTCCTATAAAACCTCTGCCTATGTTTCCTGCTCCAAAATGAACTGTCTGTTTCAACATCATCATTCCTTTATGAGATTATTTTGTAAGAAATTCAGAAATAAATCTTCGAGTTTTTTTCGTATCAGTGGTTCATTAGAGGAAGAAAAAACCATCATTGATACATCGCTTTCAATCAAAGCTGTACTGATCAAGTTAAGTATTTCCTGCTCCCGCTTGCTCATGTTTTCAGGCGCCAGCATCAACAGCAGATTCTTCATTTGCATATCCTCGCCGTCCATCCCTTTAATAGTACAGGGCTTGTCCAAATGGGCCACCTGGAAAATCAGTTCCAGTACTCCTTCTTCACGGCAATGATACAGACCCATATTTGTATTTGGTATCCCAAGGCCGCCCTTTTTCTCCCGCTCCTCCAGCTGCCGCATTATGTCAGAAGTGTTGTTGACCAGGCCATCCTGTCCGGCCCTGTCGACCATTTCCTGTATCGTCTTCCAGTGGTCACCAACTTGCTCCATTCGATAGACACGCAGATTAGTAAGAATCGACTCCATACTTGACTGGACATCTTTTATTTCCTGCAAGAGAATATTTATATCCTGCCGCTTGTTTTTTGCTGTAGCTTTAAAGCGGCTGCCAGCAGACAAATACTGCTTTTTTCTAGTCAGCTTCCCTAAATTTTTTTGCAAGTAGTTCTGAATAAAACCAATATCCTTATTGCTTAATAATGGACTTACCAGTATATAATCCAGATCAGAAAAAGGAAGCCTGACAGTGGATATTACAATATCGAATTCACTAAGATTAGCTGTCCGGAAATCCTTAATCGATAAAATCTCCACGTGAGTAATCTCCATAAGCTCTTTTTTTATCCGGCTCGCAAGCATCCTGGAAGCTCCTATACCTGTAGGACAAACCACAACGGCATTAATTCTTATCTTCTCTTCATTCATTAGCATAGCCGATCCAAAATGAAGAACAACAAACGCTATTTCATCGTCCGGAAAATCGATATCTTCAAATTCTTTCTCCAGGCTGTCCTTTACAGCAATAAATAAAACAGGATATTTTTTCTTAATTTCATTTGTCAAAGGGTTGTACAGATCGAGATTCTGCTGCAAACGGTAAATGGAAGGTTCCATATGTGCCAGTAATCCCTGGAATAAAGAAAAATCATCGGTAAAATCGATATTCAGCTTTGATGAAACAGCCTTTATTACCTTTTTAATCAGTTTGCCCAGCAGGACACTGTCATAATAGATTACCTCAGCGGCTTGAACCTTTGAACCTTTTAAGATGACTGATAAAAAATGCACGTCACTTTTTGTTAAAGGAATTGCAAGTTTTTCCTTCAGCTCTGTGCATATCAATTCTATTAGCTGAAATTCATCTGTATATTCATTTCCAGCTTGATATTCCTGTTCCAGCAGGAATTTACTTTCATTTCGCTGAATTGTAAGGCAAATATGTACAATGAGGCCTATATAATCACTATCTGCCAGTCTTGTCTGCCAATTGTTGATTTTATAATTTACAAGGTGGTCAATTAAAAATAAATACCGAGGTGAAAAATAACCGAGTATTATCTCCTCCGGCTCGTTTCCCTGTTGGAGAAAATACAGGCTTTCAATCAAATCTTCGTAAAAATGTACCAGAAAGTAGCTTGCGAGTGCATGCCGTTTATCCGCTTCTTTTCCCGAAAGTTCCATCCCAACACCCCTTTTTCTGGTAAGGGTGATGGAGAATTTATTAAGCCAGTCCTCAAGGTCATCCAGGTAAGATGTCAGCGTTACAGCGCTGACTCCCAATTGATTTGCGAGCACCTGCTTTTTAAATGAAGGTCCTTCATGGAGAAGCGTGATCAGCAAACGCAGTTTTCGCTCTTCCGGAGTGATATCAGTAGGGTTAACACCGGTCAATTTCTGTATTAGCTTATAAATATGCTCATTTTTGCCGTCAATAAAGAGACCATCATTAGATGTACGTTGCAGTTTCAAGTGAAATTGCTTTAATGTTTTTTCTACCGATTTCAGGTCCCTCTGGATTGTCCTCCCGCTCACATTTAAGAACTCGGAAAGTGAGTGGACTGTATGCCTGCCCGAAGTTTTTACAATTAATTCAATGATTGATTTTTCCCTCGAGGTTATAAACATTCTTCTCACTCATTTCACTTATTAGAAGTCCATTTTCAGGAGAAAATGCCTGAACACCTTTTATATTCAAACAGAAAGGCAGGTATACCCCGCCTTTCCAGTTTGTTTATTATTTGCTGTTGATAATATCCATGAGCTCTTTCGCCGTTTTGGCCTTTACCATTTGATCCACATTTTCCTGTTCGGAACAAATGATAGCAATGCCTGATAGTATCTCTAAGTGCGTACCGTCTTTTCCGGCGATTCCGAAGATCAATTTAGCTTGCTCTCCATTGAAATCTACCCCGTTTGGTACCTGGATAACCGTGAATCCTGACTTAATGACTGCTTTCTTCGCTTCTTCTGTACCATGCGGTATAGCTACATTATTGCCCATGTAAGTCGATGTGATTTCTTCACGTTCGATCATTGCCTCTACATAGCTGTCTTTCACGTAGCCTCCTTTTACCAATACTTCACCGGCAAAACGGATCGCTTCCTCTTTTGTAGCGAACTCTTTACCCATAAAGATGTTTTCTTCAAGCAGGAGATCATCGTCTTTATCCATATTCGGCTCTGTATCTGCCGCATCTGTTTCAGATTCTTCAACCAGCTCAGCCTGTTCTTCCGTAATATCATTTTGGAGGCTTGCAATGAGCTTATCATACTCAGGACTTGATAAGAAATTATCAACGGAAATGTGATAAGCACCAGGCAGCTTGTTCTGTGCACGGGGAGTCAATTCCTCCTGCGTGATTACAACCTGGGTATCAGCAGGCAGATTGCTGATCGCTGTATTCGTAACTGTTATATCAAGGCCAGCTTCTTTTACTTTCTTCCTCAGCAGGGAAGCTCCCATCGCGCTGGATCCCATACCCGCATCACATGCAAAGACAATTTTGTTTACTTCTTTTGGTAAAGCACCTTTATTTACTGCTGCTTCTCCAGCTGCAGTACTTTTCTTCCCTTTCATTTGTTCCATCTTCTTTGTAGCTTCGTTGATATCTTCATCAATCTGTTTGCCTGTTTTAAGTACAAAAGCAGAAGTGACGAAGGAAACTGCAGTCGCTACGAATACTGCTGCAAAGTTTGCCAGGTAAGCTGTTCCTTCCGGAGGTGTTACAGCTGTAATTGCTATAATACTTCCTGGAGAAGCTGGCGCTACAAGTCCACCGCCAAGAAGCACAAGCGTGAACACACCACTCATTCCTCCCAGGATGACAGAAACAATAAGCATTGGCTTCATAAGCACGTAAGGGAAGTAAATTTCGTGAATACCACCCAGGAAATGTATGATTGCCGCTCCCGGTGCAGATTGTTTCGCCAGTCCTCTTCCAAAAATCATAAATGCTAATAGCACACCAAGACCTGGTCCCGGGTTTGCTTCAAGCAGGAAGAGAATCGAACGGCCGATATTCGATGCTTGTTCCAACCCAATCGGAGTCAGAACTCCGTGGTTGATTGCGTTATTTAAAAACAGGATTTTTGCCGGTTCAATTAATATGCTTGTAAGGGGAAGCAAGCCTGCGTCTACCAGCCAGTCAACACCTGTTACGAGAACTCGTGTGAATGCCTGGACAGCCGGGCCTATCCCTAAAAATGCGATAATAGCAATAGTTGCACCAATAATACCTGCAGAAAAGTTGTTGACGAGCATTTCGAAGCCGGATCTGACTTTTCCTTCGATTGCCTGGTCGAATTTTTTAATAACGAATGCTGCAAGCGGTCCCATAATCATGGCCCCTAAGAACATTGGAGTATCAGGTGCACCAACAATAACCCCCATTGAGGCAATTGCACCTACCACACCACCGCGCTGATCGTGGATTAATTTACCTCCTGTATAACCAATTAACAGAGGCAATAAGTAAGTAACCATCGGGCCAACTAAACTGGCAAGGTTTTCATTTGGAAAGAAGCCAGTAGGAATGAATAATGCTGTTATTAATCCCCAGGCTATAAAAGCCCCAATGTTCGGCATTACCATCGAACTGAGGAAGTTACCGAACTTCTGCACTCTGACTTTAATTTTTGACTGAGCCATTATATTCTTCCTTTCAGTAAAAATAATTATTGACTTTTAACTTACATATATAATCATAGTCTAATTAGATCCGCCGATTCAATGTTATTGAAAACTAACTTTGTCGTGCTTATAATGACAAACCTATTGTTTCTCAATATGCCGCTGTTATACTTACAAAACCATGTAAGCCGCCCGTTTCACCAGCAGTAATCATAAGGGCTTGAGCAGCTGGGACACCGGGGGCCACCTTCCATAATATTGCTCATTATTTTGTATTGACTTCTATCAAAAATCTCTTTATAGTTTTACATACGTTTTACTTTACCACTTAAAAGCGTTTAAGCGTTTAAGTGTTTTAGTGAAAATCATCTCGGGTTAAATATT
Organism: Evansella clarkii; assembly: GCF_002019695.1. Taxonomy (GTDB): domain Bacteria; phylum Bacillota; class Bacilli; order Bacillales; family Salisediminibacteriaceae; genus Evansella; species Evansella clarkii. The sequence continues at coordinate 318,480 of NZ_KV917376.1, forward strand.
TCAAAAGGTATTTAGAAAAGGAGAAAGTGAAATGATCAATTTAAGAGGTTGGGAAGCCCTCCTTATTATCGCTATTATTTTAAGTGTAATTGGTGTTTCCTTAATTCATTACGGTGCACATCCCCATGTTCCGATTTTCATAGTAATTATTTTTATTATTGGGTATGGATTTATAAAACGTGTCCCATGGGCTGCTTTAGAAGAGGGAATGATTAAAGGGGTAAAAGCAGGTATCGTACCAATTATGATTTTCATGTTAATCGGGGTGCTTATCGCCGTCTGGATGGAATCGGGAACGATTCCTACGTTGATAGCGTATAGTTTGCATATTGTTTCAACTGACTATTTCTTACCCAGTGCCTTCATCGCAACGGCTGTTGTTGGGATATCACTAGGCAGCGCATTCACAACAATCTCTACCATCGGAGTTGCGTTTATGGCGGTAGGCAGTATTCTGGGCATTCCTTTACCGATGGTAGCTGGAGCCGTTATTTCCGGTTCTTTAGTGGGTGATAAGTTGTCTCCATTATCCGATACCACAAATCTTGCATCTTCTGTCGCCAAATCCGATTTATTTGAACATATTCGTCATATGTTATGGGTTGGAATACCTGCTTTTACAATCTCCCTTATCTTATTTATTATCATTGGACGGACAAACACGACTGTTCAACCTGAAAGAATGGAGGAAATGCTTACCTCCTTACAAGAAACGGCTATTGTTCATCCGTTTGCACTGCTGCCAGCTGTATGTATTATCGTTATGGCAATCATGAAAAAGTCAGCTATACCAACAATGATTATTGGTATTACAGCAGGTCTGGTAACATCTATCCTTCTGCGAGGAGACATATTTATAGCAGACTGGATGCAACTCATTCAAAACGGCTATATTTCAGGAGCGGCAAATGAAGATCTGGCAAATATTCTTGACCGTGGTGGAATCCAAAGCATGATGTGGGCTATATCTCTTCTATTATTAGCATTAAGTATGGGAGGCTTATTGTCTGTTCTTGGCGTGATTGAGAGATTAATTCAATTGATACAAGGCGCAGTCAAAACAACAGGAAGACTTGTGCTTTCTACCGTTTTATCAGGAATTGGTATTAATGCAAGTCTTGGAGAACAATATATGTCTATTATTTTGACAGGGGAAGCATTTCAGAAGCGCTATAAAGAAATGGGGTTTACGGGTAAACAACTCTCTAAAGTGTTAGAGTCAGGTGGAACGGTTATTAACCCGCTAATCCCTTATGGGGTAAGCGGCGTATTTATGTCGAGTGTTCTGGGAGTACCAGTTCTTTCTTATTTACCCTTTGTATTTTTCTGCTTACTTTGTCCATTGATTACAATGGTTTATGGATTTACTGGAGTAAGCTTCTCTAAGAATAATATTGAGAGTGTTGAAAGAAAAGCGGCTTAATCGGAGAGATAAAGAACAAAAATTCAAAGAGGCTTCTCAAAAGTTTAATCAACTAATGAGAAGGCTTTTTTTGATTATATATACCCAGAAGTGAGCAGCTATTACATCGCGCGCCCCTAAAGGTGGGAGTGTGCAATATCTATTATGGCTTGTGAAAACTGCAAGCATTACCTACTTTTTTAACTTTAGTTCCATCAGCTAATTCAAAGCATAATAAAATAGCCGATACATAAAATATTTATGTTTATAGAACACAGAATTTTTTCTATTTTAATCAAAATATTTTTCCGGCCGGATTATTATGTTATTTTAATTACTTGATCTAAAATCATTGGGGGTTTTTTTGATTAATATTCCAATAGATGAACCAGTTATTATATTTGCGTTGGCAATGGCAATTTTCTTTATAACTCCATTATTAATGAAAAAATTAAGAGTACCAGGCATTATAGGTCCCATATTAGCAGGGGTTATTATTGGTCCCCATGGCTTACATCTTTTAGAAAGAGATCAAACCATTGTATTATTAGGGACCATAGGATTGTTGTTTATCATATTTATAGCAGGATTAGAGTTGGATATTGATGGCTTCAAAAAATATCGAAGGAGAAGTATTCTGTTTGGTTCCCTGTCGTTTAGCCTTCCGTTTATTTTAGGGACAATCGTTGGTGTTATGTTTGGCTATAGCATAACAGCCTCCATCCTCCTGGGATCAATACTTGGTTCTCATACTTTACTGGCTTACCCTATTGCAAGCAGACTGGGCATTTCTAAAAATAAGGCGGTAACAACTGCAGTTGGAGGGACACTTCTCACAGATACTTTGGCCTTGTTAGTTTTAGCTGTTGTCACAGGGGCTGCAGCAGGGGAATTGTCACTTGTGTTCTGGCTAAAAATGACCATATCACTCATTGTTTTTGTTTTTTTAATACTTTGGGGAACACCGAGACTTTCAAGGTGGTTTTTTAGAAATGCAGAAAATGAGGGTGTGACTAATTTTACTTATGTCATGGTTATTCTTTTCGCTTCCGGCTTCTTAGCAATGGTTGCCGGTATGCACCCAATAATAGGGGCATTCCTAGCGGGCCTGGCCCTGAATCGTTTTGTTTTTGATAACGGTACATTAATGAATCGTATCCGTTTTCTTGGAAATGCGTTATTCATACCATTCTTTTTGTTATCTGTAGGAATGTTAATGGATTTAAGTGTGTTATTTACCAACCCAAAAGCGTGGATTATTACTTCAGCCATTGTTCTTTCAGTATTCATAGGAAAAGCCGCCGCTCCTGTAATTATTAGTAAGGTTTATAAATATTCCAGGACAGAACGTAATGTAGTCGTTGGTTTAACCATACCGCAAGCAGCAGCAACACTCGCTTCTACATTAGTTGGTTTTGAGGTTGGTTTGCTGGATCAGGCAACTGTCAATGCAGTAATCATAATGATTTTATTAACATGTATCGCCGGGCCCTATTTTGTTGAGAAATACGGCAGAAAACTGGCGCTGCAGGAGGAGCAACAACCTACTGAGAAAAAGGAAGGGCCTGAGCGTATCCTTATTCCGTTAGCCAATCCACAGACAATGGAATCTTTAATAGACCTTGCCAACTTGATTAAAGATCCCAATTCGGATGAACAACCTGTATATCCCTTGACAGTAGTACAAAAAGATATAAGAACTGCACAAGACGAGGTGGCAAACGCGGAAAAGATGTTAGGGCATGCGGTTATGTATGCGTCGGGTTCGGAGATTCCCGTGCGTCCAATAACAAGGGTAGATCGAAATGTATCGAACGGCATAATAAGGGCTGTCGCCGAAGAAAGAATTAACACTGTTGTTATTGAATGGAATGCTGAAAGGAAAGCCAACGAGTTATTTGGGGGTATTATTGACCGATTTGTTGACCAGACAACTCAAACCGTATTAGTAACAAAATTAGGTCATCCAATTCATACAACAAGACGGATTATTATGATCATTCCATATGGCGAGGATCACAAGCCTGGATTTTTCGAAGCGTTAGAACGGATAAAAATGCTGACGGCCCGGTTAAGTGCCTCCTTATTAGTTTTAGTAATTAATGATTCTGTAGAAACATATGAAAAATATTTAAAGAAAATTAAGCCCAATCCTCCTACTGAGATTAGGAAAATAGATAGTTGGTCTTCCATAAGAGAGAATTATGAATCTTTGTTACAACAAGATGATATTGTAGTCATTATGAGTGCAAGAAAAGGTACGATTGCCTGGCATCCTGAGCTTGAGGAATTGCCAAAAAGGCTGGCAAAATTAAAACCTGAAAGTTTCATTGTTTATTATCCAGCAGAAGAAGAGGAAGTTGATATCAGAGGCTCCAGGGGTATAGAAGTCCCCAAAGAAATGCTGCGCAAAAAAGATTATGAGGAATATGATTAAATGTGAGCAGGCGTATAGCCGACGCTGGAATGAATTTCGGTATTCATTTCTATGTTCATATTTAATTGAATCCATTTCATAATTCAAGATTTACAACTTTAATACGAACAAATTAGATTTACGCTACAGACGGACGCGTTCTGCGGGCACGGCTTCAACTAATTTTTGATGGCTGAATGCCGTCAAAAATGGATTTTCAGCTCGCGCTTTTCCCGCCAGAGTCGCCGTCTTCCGCTGCAATCGAAAAGAAGCATTCGTCTTTTTATACATAGTCTATATATGAAATACAGTCAATGGATAACTCTATCCTTTTTTACACATCATAAAAACTAATGAAGATACAAAAAAAGAAAGGATAAAAAATGAAGGATAAAAACAAAACGATTGCAGGAACTGATATTAATGAAGTAAAGCGCCTCAACGCTCAATCAGGTCTTTCTTATAATGAAGCCAAAAAAGCAATGGCACAAAAGAAAGGTTTTCTTACAAACAAAACGTCAACATAAAGAGACTGGGACAAAAGCATATACAATAAAAGAAAAAACGAATGAGAACCAAAGGAGGAGCTTAAATACCGCTCCGGAAATATACTTCGCGTCCGCGGGCATAGCCTCAGTCTCCTCGGCAAAAACCAACCTGCGGGGTCTTCGGCTCATGCTATTCCCGCAGGAAAGAGCATTCACTTCTCCGCGAATACGTCGATTTGTCTCGACGGATACGCTTAAAAGCAATGCTCGCAGAGGAAGAGACAGTCGTATATTTCCTACGCTAAACGAGTTCATCATTCGTTTTTTTTATTGAATACTTATTTCTGTCCCAGCCTCTTTTAATTCCTTTCACCTAAAGAATAACAAGACACCCCTCTGCCCAAACAGAGGGGTGATGACTTTTGTTTAGTCCTCAACTGGAAACCAGCCAGGTGTTTTCATAATAGTGGACCAAAGTACATCTGGGACTTTTAACCTTTCCTGATCATCTTTTGTTAAAGATGTTGCTATTGTACCTGTTTCTCCAGCTTCCACTTTTTGAACCCATTTTGGTTCGATGATGAGTTCACGCCCTAAAGCAAGTAAAGGTACTCCAGTATCAAGTGCTTTTTTCACATCTTCTGGTGTATACAAGGAGCCTACACCAATGACAGGGACTTTATTTCCTACTCGTTCCTGAATTAATAATACTCTGGATTTTTTATCTTGCTCATCTCTTATAGAGCCTTGCCAAAAATCCTGCACGGAGACACTTAAATAGTCCAGCTCCTGCTCAGCCAGCGTATCAACAAACGGTAATGTATCATCCATAGTAATTCCTGGGTTTTCCATCTCTTCTGGTGAAATTCTATAGCCAAACACGAAAGGATCCTTTGCATGTTCTTTTACTGCAGCTTTTACTGAATCAATAACAGCTAAAGGAAACGCCATTCGCTTTTCAATTGTTCCGCCCCACTTATCTGTTCTTCGGTTGGAGTGAGGAGAGAAAAACTGTTGAATTAAATACGTATTTGCCCCATGAATTTCTACACCGTCAAAACCAGCTTGTATTGCACGTCTGGCTGCATCCCCAAAAGCTTGAATAATTTCTTCAATTTCAGTCTCAGTTAACTCTCTCGGAGTGACTAATCCAGGCCGCGGTGCCGCAACTGCACTTGCACTTACTGATTGACCATCCTCTAACAACTCAGGAGGGGCCATTCGTCCAGCGTGAAAAATTTGCAGGATCGCTTTTGCACCTTCTCCTTTTATCGTATCGGCAAGACGCTTTAGCCCTGGTATCTTATCATCAGAGTCAGCTCCAATTTGGTTGACAAAACCTTTGCCACCTCTGATAACGTAAGCAACTGCAGTTACAACTGCACCCACACCACCTGAACGTTCTTTATAATAAACAAGCTCCTCATCACTCACGACACCATTTTCTTCAGATGCAAAATTAGTCATTGGAGCCATCAGAATTCGATTCTCTAAACGCACACCACTTTTAAAAGTAAAACCCTCAAATAAAGGATTGTATTTTGAACTCATTCCATAACCTCCTTTTTTTCTTTCCTATCCTACACTAAAGTCCTTTTACTATTCAAAAATAATGCTTCACGGCAACAGTAGTGTAAAAAGCTTGAAAAATAAAGAGTGTCTGCATAAAAAGGAAACGCACTTGAGGAGTTATTTTAGCTCCACCACTCGGCGCTGGACTGAACTAATTTCCCAACTTTTAACTGAACATAAAGTGAACCTTCAATCAGTGGGGGTTTTGTTCATCCCCCACTGATTGTTAGTTGAACCAATCGGGATGTTAGCGTCCGTTATCTCCCACCTAAGCATCACCGGTTCAACTCATGTTTTGAGGTGGGAGTTTTACGGACGATTTCATCGGGATAAAAAAAGAGGCTTCCCAGAAGTTCAAAGAACTAATGGAAAGCCTCTGTGACCTTTTTGTGACCCGTAGAGTAACTGCTTAGCAGCTACTCCTGGGCCTCAGGGAATGATTACATCATTCCGCCCCTAAGGTGAGAGTGTGTAATATCTTTAACCTGATGTGCTAAATGTGCGGAATACTAAGGTTTTGTTAAAATCTTACTGTAACATCTTTAACAAGAATTAACACTTTTTCACCGGGTTGCGTTAGCAATATGTTAGCATTTTGCTAACGTATATTAACTAATACCCATAAAATGCATCCTTTTTGATATTCTTCTTTGGAATATGTTTACTCTTTAAAAAGTCAAATACCGACTTCACCATAGACCTTGGGCCTGCGATAAAGTACTTGCCATTACCCTTATTTAAGGTGGAGAACGTATCTATCTCTTGAAATAAATCATCCCTCGAATCCAAGTAAGTAACATTGATTGAAGTATTGTTAGCAATCTCATCAAGTTCATCTTTAAATATATATGACTTAGTGCTATCCAAATATAGTAGATGTATTGGCTTGTCGATGCCATTTCCTTCTGACTCTATTTGTTTTAAAATTGATCGAAATGGTGTAATGCCAATTCCACCTGCGATGAAAAGAGAAATACCGTTATCTTTTAGATTAAATGACCCTAAAGGCCCAGCCATGTTTATTGTCATTCCCTGTTTCAGTTCCAGCATTGCTTTTTTGAATTCACTTGGATTTTCACTAATACGCATCGTTATTCTAACTACCTTCTCAGTTGGAGACGATGCGATAGTAAATGGGCGTGTTTTATTTTTTATTTTTTATGACTTATCGTAAACAAACCATGTTGCCCTGCTATCCAACTTAAATCGTTCTCTTTTTCAAATAGAAAGGTATAAACATCTTCTGATTCTTTGTAGCTTTCTAAAAACAATAAATCTCTCTTCTTAAACACTGCTAAAGCATCTTGAAAAAAACTCATTCGGCTGCTCCCTTTTCTTCGATTCCTATTAACACTTTCTTAAGTTCTTCAATCTTATACGCCCAACCATATTTTGCACCGTTGAATGCTTGATCTTCTTTGTCAAAGCCTGTATGGTCGAGATGTAAATATGTTATTCCATCCTCTTCCTTCAATGTCCATGTGACAATAGTATTTATCGGACCACCTATCCATGTGTAAGATAACTTATGAGGCTCGTCCACTACTAATACTTCACTATCTACAATTAAATCTATTTCCTCATTACGAAACTGACATTTGTGTCCGACAATGGGTTTAAAATTATTTTCCATTACCCATTGTGCAAGCGTATCTGAATTTGTTAAGGCTCCCCATACTTTATTGATTGGACTCTTAAATTGAAAATCTAACGATATATCTGCCATTATCTATTCCTCCATATGTTATATATAAAATTCTAATCATTTAACCCTTTTCCATCTAAAATTTTCTGCATATATTTTTCAACTCTTGAATATCGGGTTTTGGATTGTTTGGCTCCAGAAAAATAAAAAAGATATGCTCTTTGTCGTCCCGGTGTTAACGATTCAAATGCTGATTTCAATTCAGGGATTTCCTCGAATTTAGATTGTAATTCTTCAGGAACAGTATATTCAGAAGTTTTTTTGAATTCTACTTCTAAACCAGCTTTTTCTGCCTCAATAGCATTATGAATATAGGTTTTCAGGATAGTTTCCATGTCCATTATTTCTTGAACATTGGTGAATCGAATTTGGCGTGCAGACTGCGTATTCTCGGTTTGTTGGATAAGTATATGATTAGGATCCTTTAACAAGGCACCTTTGTGAAACAAAAGAGCACAATACTCTTTAAAGCCGTGAATTAAAACAATATTCTTTCCATCTAACGTGTAACATGGGTGCATCCATTTAAATTCTTCTGTTAGCCCACAATCTAAAACTATTTGTCTTAACTTTTCAAATTCACTCTTCCACTTTTTCTCTTTTCTTAAAAAACCATCAACCTTACGACTATCTGCACTACTAGTCATTCGGCGACACCTTCCTTCAATTTTTCGAAGTAACATTCAAGAATAATAACCTTAATTTCTCATCGGCATTTCGTTATCTTTGAAAAAAATATCCTAATTCGGTTAATTCGGTTATTTTCTATTCCTCCAAAATATTCTTTAGTAATAACGCTCTTTCATTCCAAAACTTTTCATAAAAGGTTAACCAATCTTTCACTTCCTGTAAGGGAGCTGCATTTAGTCGATACCTTGTTTCTCTGCCTATTTTACGGTTGATTACTAAATCTGCTTCTTTTAGGATTGATAAATGTTTTGAAACAGCAGTACGCCCCATTTGAAAATGAGGAGTTAGTTCATGTAAAGGTAACTCTTCAGTATCTGCCAACAAACGTATTAATTTTCGTCTTGTTGGATCTGCAATAGCTACAAAAACATCATGCCTTTGGTCAGTCTTGTTCAATATCTTCTCTCCTTCAAGTAAAATAGGACACCCGATAGTGTCCTTTATTATACGACACCATATAGTGTCCAGTCAATAATATATTTGATACACTTATATCAATTCTATTTTTACGGGTTTGCTTTCGATCAATACGTGATTACAAATTTTTTTATTAAGTGATATATCAGTCTTCAATGGGTAATCAATTCATACCTGTTGACCGGCTTAGGCAATCTGATAATATTAATAAGTTAATAGTTGTCTCCATGTGACACTATAAATAAAAAAAAGAAGCTTCCCATAAGTTTAATCAACTTATGAGAAGCCTCTTTTCATTTTGTTAGCAAAACCCTAACAATTCCTTGTATACCAAGGAGCTGGGGGAATGATTACATCATGCCGCCCATTCCGCCCATTCCGCCCATGTCAGGCATTCCGCCGCCAGCGCCAGCTTCTTCCGGCAGGTCAGCAACTACAGCTTCAGTAGTCAGGAACATAGCTGCCACGGATGCTGCGTTTTGAAGTGCAGAACGAGTTACTTTAGTTGGGTCAACGATTCCAGCTTCGACCATATTTACATATTCGCCAGTAGCTGCGTTGAATCCAATTCCAACTTGTTCGTTCTTCAGGCGCTCAACGATGATTGATCCTTCAAGGCCAGCGTTGTGTGCAATCTGGCGTACAGGCTCTTCAAGGGAACGAAGAACGATGTTAATACCAGTAGCAACGTCGCCTTCAGCGTCGATAGCTTTAACAGCGTTAACTACGTTAACAAGAGCTGTTCCACCACCGGATACGATACCTTCCTCTACAGCTGCGCGAGTAGAGTTAAGTGCGTCCTCAATGCGGAGTTTGCGCTCTTTCATTTCTGTTTCAGTAGCTGCACCAACTTTAACTACCGCTACACCGCCGGCAAGTTTAGCAAGGCGCTCCTGAAGTTTTTCTTTATCGAAATCAGAAGTAGTTTCTTCTAATTGTGCTTTGATTTGGTTTACACGGTTAGAGATTTCAGCTGCATCTCCAGCTCCGTCTACGATTGTAGTGTTGTCTTTTGTAACAACAACTTTAGAAGCACGGCCTAGCTGAGTGATGTTGGCAGATTTAAGGTCTAAGCCTAAATCTTCAGTGATTACTTCACCGCCAGTTAGTGTACCGATATCTTCAAGCATAGCTTTACGGCGGTCACCGAAGCCTGGAGCTTTAACAGCTACAGCGTTGAATGTTCCGCGAAGCTTGTTAACTACTAGTGTTGCAAGAGCTTCACCTTCAACATCTTCAGCGATGATAAGGATTGGCTTACCTTGCTGAACTACCTGCTCAAGTACAGGAAGTACTTCCTGGATGTTGCCGATTTTCTTATCTGTGATCAGGATATACGGATCTTCAAGAACCGCTTCCATCTTCTCAGAGTCAGTAACCATGTATGGAGAAGCATATCCACGGTCAAACTGCATACCTTCCACTACTTCAAGCTCAGTAGTGAAACCTTTGGACTCCTCAACAGTGATAACTCCGTCGTTTCCAACGCGTTCCATAGCTTCTGCAATCAGCTTTCCAACTTCTTCGTTGTCAGCGGAAATAGCAGCAACCTGAGCGATAGAATCTTTTCCTTCGATTGGCTTGGAGATTTTTTGAAGCTCTTCTACAGCTGTCTGAGTAGCTTTTTCGATACCACGGCGGATACCCATTGGGTTAGCACCGGAAGTTACGTTTTTAAGACCTTCAGAAATCATAGCCTGTGCCAGAACAGTAGCAGTAGTAGTACCGTCACCAGCGATATCGTTCGTCTTGCTTGCAACTTCTGATACAAGCTTAGCACCCATATTTTCGAAGTTGTCTTCAAGCTCGATTTCTTTCGCGATAGTTACACCATCGTTTGTGATTAATGGAGATCCAAATTTTTTCTCAAGAACCACGTTACGTCCTTTTGGTCCTAAAGTTACTTTTACAGCATCTGCTAATGCGTCAACACCACGCTTCATGGAACGGCGCGCGTCTTCGCTGAATTTGATTTCTTTAGCCATGCGTTCATCTACCTCCTATTATATGTAGTAGTTTATTATCAGTAATGGTTGAAGACTTCTTAGCCAATAACAGCAAGTACGTCGCTTTCACGAAGGATCAGATATTCCTTGCCTTCATATTTCACTTCTGTACCAGCATACTTGGAGAAGATAACAGCATCTCCGTCTTTCACCTCAAGTGCCACACGCTCACCGTTTTCAGTTACGCGTCCAGTACCCACAGCTACAACCTTACCTTCCTGCGGCTTTTCCTTTGCAGAATCAGGAAGTACGATTCCGCTAGCTGTTTTTTCTTCTTGCTCCACTAACTCAATGACAATACGATCGCCTAATGGTTTTAACAAGGAAAACAACCTCCTTTAAATTTTTTATTGCTGCAATTCCAGCTGAAGTTCAGCCGAAATGAGCATTATATATTTATGTTTATTAGCACTCGCCAACGTTGAGTGCTAACACATTTATATAATAATCAAATGATTTTTTTTTTGCAACCCTTTTGCCCATTTTATATGTAATTTTTTTCACCGGATTGCCTTTACTGTTATTTACTTTAAATTTTTATTTTATACGCGAATGGGCTGGGGAAAAAATCATGGTGATTTTTTAATAGCCTCAGGACCTCTGGGCAATATTATCATTTATCTTATGTTAAAATAGAAATTATCGCCGCTCTGTATAATGTAGCTGTCTCTCAGGCCGTTTCTGCTTAAAACGGCGGGACAGTTCAAGTATAAAGGATATAGCGGAGCACTACAAATTTAAGGGAATTTTTAAAAAGGGGTCATTCACGTTGTCGAAAAAATACTGGCTAATTTTAATAAGTTTCATTGTTATGCAGCTTTCAACTTCGCTTGTTGCACTGCTGCTTATTCAGTTTGGTTTTCAGGGCACAGAAGCAGAGCTTCTTGGTACAGCTATATTGATAACATTTTCTATTGGTTTTGTTGTGATTGGGTTACTGGCATTAAAAGCAAAACCTGACGAAGAGTTTATCCGCAACAGGACGAGTGGAGGAGAAACCATCGTCTGGATTATCGCAGGTATATTTCTTGCTTACGCGGCCCAAATTGTCGCCGGCATGATCGAGATGTATTTATTCGGTATTGAACCTGGCTCTGAGAATACACAGGTGATAGTGGACTGGGCAAATGCTGTTCCTCTCCTTATTATTGTAGTAGCTGTTCTCGTACCGATCATGGAAGAGATTGTTTTCCGGATGGTTATTTTCGGAAGCTTATATAAGCGGTTTGGTTTCTGGATAGCAGCCTTGCTGAGTGGTTTTATCTTCGCCGTTGTTCATATGGACTTTGAGCACCTGCTCGTATATCTGGCTATGGGTATAGTGTTTGCATGGCTCTATGTGAAAACAAAAAGAATTATCGTTCCTATTATGGCCCACGTTGGCATCAACTCTTTCGTCATGCTTGTTCAGGTCATATTCGGAGAGCAGATCCAGGATCTTATTGAGCAGATGGAAGAAATGGAAGCTATGATTCAAGCTATAATTGGAGGATTGTTTTAATGAAAAGATCACCTAAATTTTACGGATATCTCTATTTCTTACTGGCTACTTTTTTTCTTATTTTCGCCATCCAGCAGAATAACCGTACAGAAGGCTGGGACGTTTTAACGATTATTTTAATGGCAGTTGCAGCAATAGATTATTTAATTGCATTTAAGCATTTTGGGGCTGCGAAAAGGCAGAAGAATAATAACAGGAAAAGTTCATAATAAACAGGCCGCACATCGATGTGCGGCCTGTTTTTATGTGTGAAGGTTTGTTTCAGGACAAATTAATGTTTATTATAGTGGATTTGTCCCGCAACTGAAATTTGCTGGACAAATCCTGACGTTCGCAGCGAGATTTGTCCAGATTCCAGGCTTTGCTGGACAAATTTCTCCTTACTCTGCAATATTTGTCCAGTAAATAAGTCCTTTTTACATATTATCCCATATATAGGCGCGTTTCCTGGACAAATTTATGAAAAGCAGCTTAGATTTATCCAGCAACTGAAATTTGCTGGACAAATTCTGCCCTTCATAACAACATTTGTCCAGATTCCACGCTTTGCTGGACAAATTTCTCCTTACTCTGCAATATTTGTCCAGTAAATAAGCCTATTTTACATATTATCCCATATATGGGTGGCTTTCCTGGACAAATTTATGAAAAGCAGCTTAGATTTATCCAGCAACTGAAATTTGCTGGACAAATTCTGCCCTTCATAACAACATTTGTCCAGATTCCACGCTTTGCTGGACAAATTCCCCGTTTCATCCTGATATTTGTCCCGATTCTCATTCGCCTCTCTAACTCACTAACAACCACGTACTCAGGCAGCCAAACTAGAATCAACCGAGCCGGCCACCTGAATTAGTCACCCAGCTTTCCACTCACAGCCTCCTGCTCCTGCTTCGCCTGTTTCTTGTATTCTCTGCCAAGGAGGATGCCGAGTGGTACGGCTAGAAATGCGAGAACGCCCATGACAATAAACCCTTCATTGATTGCCTGGAGGCTGGCTTCAGGAAGGCTAAGCCCATTGGCGCTTACTATTTGCGACCGCCTTACTTCAAAGTAAATCGAGAAAAATACGATCCCGAGGGCGGAACTCATCTGCCGGAGTACATTATTCATTGCCGAACCTCTCGAAATAAATTTTTCCGGTATAGCATTCATTCCGGTTGTGGTAGCAGGCATAGTACTAAGTCCCATTCCAATCCCTCTTATGGCATTCAGGGCGAAAATTACCCAGAGGGCAGTCTCCATAGAGAGGAAGCCAAGGAACATTGTTGCTACTGCTATAATTGTAAGGCCTGAAGTAACAATTAGTGAGGGTCCCTGCCTGTCAAGAATCCTTCCGCCAACTGTCATAAAGATTCCTGTCAGAAGCGCTGAGGGGAGAAAAGTAAGTCCCGTAATAATTGCTCCATAACCGTAAACTCCCTGTATCAGCAGCGGGATCAGAAATATTCCGCCGAACAGGCTTATGGAACTGACACTGGCAACAAGCACGCTGTAAGTATACGCCGGTACTTTAAATATGGATAAATCGAGCAGCGGCTGTTCTTTTCCATTTTCGATTTTAACAAAAAGCATTAAAGCAATGAGCCCGAGGATAAGTAAACTTATATTCATAGGATCCTGCAAATGTGCCAGCTCGGAAACTCTGCCGAGAGCCAGGAGCATAGCGCCTACACCTAAAGTTACAGCAACAAATCCTGATAAATCGAATGTAAGGTTCGAAGCCCTTGCAGTTTGCTTTAAATAAATCTGGGAGAAGACAAGCCCCAGCACGCCGGTTGGAATATTGCAGAGAAACAGCCACTGCCAGGAGCCAAGCTCTATGATGACTCCTCCGAGCGTCGGGCCGATGGTGGGAGCCATCATGGCCGCTATCCCGTATATCCCAGTGGCAAGTCCTCTTTCCTTTTTAGGAAAAACTTCGAAAATGAGCGCCATTGCAGTTGGCATCATCATTCCTCCGCCAATCCCCTGAAGGCCGCGGAACAATATCAATGAAGGCAGATCCCATGAAACAGAACCAAGGAGAGAACCAATTACAAAGAGAGCCAGCCCGGCCATGTAGAGTTGTTTCTTGCCGAACCTGTCTCCTAAATATCCTGTTACTGGCATGGTCACTCCCATAGTAACCATGAAAATAGTGATTACCCATCCTGCCGCTACTGCATCAGCGTTAAACACTTCCATTAAGTGAGGGACAGCAGGGTTCAGCGTACTGTTATTCAGAATAATTGTGAAAGTCCCTAAAAGAACGGTGATAACCACTAGCCATTTCTGTGGCACTTTACTCAAAACGAATCACCTGCTTATACTTGTTTACAACAAATTTTATTCGAAACCCGAAACATTTATATTAACTATATCATGAATAACGGCTTGCCTGAACAAAAAATTCCGAACTTTCGTTTTATTAAGGATATTCCAGGACAAAATAAGGCCTCCCATTTTTAATATTAGGGACCTTAACGCCTGTTCTTCCTTTCCTTTGCTTTCTTCACTTTTACTCTTTTGGCAGCATCCTGTTTCTGGACCCATTTTACATATTTTTTTATCTTCTCATCATCTTTCAGTCTTTCCATTGTCTGCAGCCGGACAGCTAGCTCCTGATTAGAATAAAGAGCATGGATTTGTCTGTGGCATGGCCGGCAAAGCTCGGCGACAGGAAGCAGAGCTCCTCCATGCTGCTTTGGAGTCAAATGATGTATTGTAAGTTCCACTTCTTCACGGCCGCACAATTCACAAGGTCCTGTTTTTGCCAACAGATCATCACCTTCCTTTAACAGAAAAAAACGCTAAGTTATTTCCCAGCGTTTTTTTCTGCCCCAACTGTGTAACCCTTTAAAATCACAATGGATAATGCTTTAAGAAGTATATGAGCGACTGCAGCTCCACTGCAAGATCAATATGATGAATCCGCACATCTTCCGGCACAGAAATCCTTGCCGGTGTGAAATTAAGTATACCTTTTACATCAGCAGCCACAAGCTTGTCGGTTATGCTCTGGGCTGCATTGGCCGGAACAGTAAGAATTGCCACTTCCACTTCATTGTTCATCCGTTCCGCCAGCTCGTCCATATGGTGAATGGGAACGCTTGCAATTTCCTGGCCTACCTTACTTTCATCCACATCGAACGCCATTACGATTCTTGTATTATTGCTTTTTGAAAAATTATAGTTCAATAAAGCAGTTCCCAGGTTACCTACACCAACAAGGGCAACCTTGGTTACCGCATCCTGGTCCAGTGTTTTCCTGAAGAAGGACAATAAGTAATTTACGTTGTAGCCGTAACCTTTTTTCCCCAGTGCTCCAAAGTAAGAAAAATCCCTTCTTATCGTGGCTGAATCCACTTTTACTGCTTCACTTAACTCAGATGAAGAAACCCTGTGTTTTCCGGATGACTGAAGACTTTCCAGAAAACGATAGTACAATGGCAGCCTTTTAGCGGTTGCCTGTGGTATCTTAGTCTGATCAATATTCATACTTTTTTCCTCCCGCCATTACCCGTTTCTGAACTCGCTGCTGTTAGTCTCTTTTATAGTCCCCGCTTTTTCCGCCGGTCTTTTCCGTCAGATAGGTTTCTCCGATGACCATACCTTTGTCGACTGCTTTGCACATATCATATATTGTCAGAGCCGTGGCCGAGGCAGCTGTCAAAGCCTCCATCTCCACCCCTGTGCTCCCTTTTGTTTTCACACTGCATTCGATATGGAGCTTGTAAAAATCTTCACTTACTTCCCAGTGAAAAAGTATATCGACTCCTGATAAAGAAAGCGGATGGCACATTGGAATCCACTGAGACGTGTTTTTTGCGGCCATAACACCTGCAACCTGTGCTACTGCCAATACATCGCCCTTTTTCATCGTCCCTTGCTCTATACCTTCATAAATTTCCTTATTGACCTGAATACTGCTTTTAGCGACAGCAGTTCTGACAGTTTCCTGCTTGTCCGAAATATCTACCATCTTCGCTCTGCCCTGGTCATTAAAATGTGTAAAATCACTCATAGAATGACCCCTCCCTTTCCTTTCTATTGTACACTATTGCTCAACATGCTGCATATTTCTTTCTTATTTAATATAGTTTGCAATTGCCTTAAATCCAATTAAGTTGCTCCATCCCCCTTCATCATGTACACTTTTTGTAGGCATAACGGATTTATGACAGTGAGGATGAACAATCATGATATTAATGCAGTGCGTACAGTTGTCAAAATCCTTTGGCGTGGAAAAAATATTGTCCAATGTAAAACTCGAAGTGCAGAGCAGGGACAGAGTCGCCCTCGTTGGACGTAACGGAGCAGGAAAGTCCACTCTGCTGAAAATTATAGCAGGAGAACTTTCTTATGATTCCGGAGATCTGATCATACCAAAGGATGTTTCTATAGGATATCTTGCACAGGACAGCGGATTACATTCAGACCGTTCCATCTGGGACGAAATGATGACTGTTTTTTTACCGCTGAAGAAAATGGAGCAGGAACTGAGAGATCTGGAAGCAAAGATGAGTGACTATGAAAACCCTGATTACGAAAAAATACTTCAGGAATATGACCGGCTGCAGCAGGACTTTAAAGATCTGGGCGGCTACCAGTATGAAGCGGATATTCGCAGTATTTTGTCCGGGCTTAATTTTGCTTCTTTCGATTACGATACAAAGGTCAGCAGTTTAAGCGGCGGACAGAAAACCCGCCTTGCCCTCGGGAAACTCCTTCTTACGAAACCCGACATGCTGATTCTGGACGAGCCTACTAACCACCTTGATATTGAAACACTCACATGGCTCGAAGGCTATCTTACCGGATATGACGGGGCGATACTTGTTGTTTCCCACGACCGTTATTTCCTCGACCGTGTTGTGAACCAGGTATACGAGCTGTCGTTTAATCGTACAATCAAGTACCCAGGCAACTACAGCAAATACCTGGAGGAAAAAGCGAAACGCCTGGAGCTGGAAATGAAGCAGTTCGAAAAACAGCAGGGCGAAATTAAAAAGCTGGAAGATTTCGTCCAGAGGAATATAGCAAGAGCATCCACAAGCAACCGGGCGAAAAGCCGCCGTAAACAGCTGGACAGAATCCAGGTCATGCATCGGCCCCAGGATGACGATTTATCAGCGAGGTTCCGGTTTGAAATAAAGAAACAAAGCGGTAATGATGTATTAACGGTGGAAGACCTCGCTGCCGGTTATAACGGTAAGAAGCTTATCGAG
Organism: Evansella clarkii; assembly: GCF_002019695.1. Classification (GTDB taxonomy): domain Bacteria; phylum Bacillota; class Bacilli; order Bacillales; family Salisediminibacteriaceae; genus Evansella; species Evansella clarkii. The sequence continues at coordinate 335,887 of NZ_KV917376.1, forward strand.
AAAGTCAGCTTCCAGATGAAGCGGGGAGAAAGTGTCGCTTTGATCGGTCCAAACGGAGTCGGGAAATCAACCTTCATTAAAACGATCTCAAGAAAGCTGGACCCGATTAACGGACAGATTAACTACGGCAGCAATGTTACAATCGGTTACTATGACCAGGAGCAAACCGACCTCCGTTCCAATAAGACAGTGCTTCAGGAGCTGTGGGACGAATATCCACAGACACCTGAAAAAGACATTCGCACAGTACTGGGCAATTTTCTGTTCAGCGGGGAAGATGTGCTGAAAACCGTTTATGATTTGAGCGGCGGCGAAAAAGCAAGGCTCGCTTTGGCCAAGCTGATGATGCTGAAAGCAAATCTGCTTATTCTTGACGAGCCTACAAACCATCTGGATTTAGACAGTAAAGAAGTGCTTGAGAACGCCCTTATTGATTACCCGGGAACACTGTTGTTCGTCTCCCATGACAGATATTTTGTCAACCGGATGGCAACGCGGGTAGCCGAGCTGTCCCGGGACGGACTGACGGATTACCTTGGGGATTACGATTATTATGTTACAAAAAAGCTGGAGCAGGAAGAATGGAAAAAGCTTAAGGAAGAGGAAGCTGCCGAAAAGCTGAAAACTTCTTCTGGCGTTTCACAAACATTTGCCGGGGAAAAACAAGGCAAGCAGGATTATGAACGGGAAAAAGAACTGCAGAAAAAACAGAGGCAGCGCAAACGGCAAATCGAAGAGCTTGAAAAGAACATTGAAAAAGCTGAAGCAGAGATTGCTGAACTGGAAGAACAGCTTTGCGATCCTGATATTTATCAGGATCACGAAAAGTCTATGGAAATCAACAACTCCCTTGAAGCAAAAAAATCTGCTATCGAAGAGTGGATGGAAACCTGGGAAGAACTCCAGCTGGAAGAAGAATAGATTATTGAAAGAACCCCCGGCGAAAGCCCGGGGGTTCTTCTTATATGTGCTTTTTCACGTGGTGCCTTCCCTTCCCCCTATGTCATAGTGACAGTTGCGTGAGGGCAAAACTCTTCAAAGTACTGGTATTAAAGGGTTTTTCTTTTTTAGGAGGAGGTTTCCCCCCCCCGCGTCATAGTGACACCTGTCATAGTGACAGTTGGGTTAAGAAAACTATCTTTCCATCATCAAAAAAACCTCCCGCTTCCTTTATTATCAGCACTCGCGCTATTTTCAGACTGGATTTCCCTTTCCAGGGACCACCCATAACTTACACTTAAGATAATAAACATACTTGTTGCAGCTGCAACGATCCCTGAATCATTAAGTATAAGTAAAGCGAGGGAACCGGCTATGCAGACGTTTGAAAGAAAAACCTGAGGCCCATTCATATGTCCCTTCCTTCGTTTCCACAAGACGATACCGGTTAAAAAGTAACTAGTTATAAAAAGCTGGGTCCAATATGATATTTTGAATATCTTCCAGTTCATCTCAAGCTTACGGATAATCGTCTGCCAAATGGACGCCAGATCTCCTCCCAAAAGACGTTCGTATGCCAGGAAGATATGGCTGGAAGGCTGGGATATTTGCAGCACATACAGAATACCAAGCATCCCCAGCAAAAATCCCCCGGCTGCCAGAAGTTTAACACTCCTATTCAAGTCTTTCAGGAAAAGCTGGGAAACTGCAAAAGCATACATGATTGCAGCCGATAAACTTGCGCCTGCGTTAGCCCCTAAAGATGCACTTCCTAGCATAACAACCAATATAACTGACACAGCAGTTAATATGCCAAACTCAGTGATTCTTTCTTTTTTCGAGGTTATCCCATACCTCTTAATCAACGGGACCACCATTAATATTCCGCTCACAAGATAAATCCCGGCAAATTCATTGCCTATCCCGTAATATCTGGCTCCAATTACAGGATCGTAGCTCAGAAAGGAACGCTCGGTAAAAAAGGCCCCCGTTAAAATATCCACAGTTAAGGCAGTAAAGAAAAGCGCGCACGCCGCACTGTATGGCGCCTTAAAAAGAAAAGAAACCAGCACTGCGGACAATACACTTACTGCAAAAATGCCCGCCACATACAAGTAAGCGGAAAAATATTTCACTGCCGGGCTGGTTAATAGAAACCAAAGGGGAGACAGGACTCCGCTAAGTAATAATATCGCCGCCGCTTTTTTAAACCTTGGTGATTCTTTGTTAAACCAAATCATCAGCGAGACGGCAATCAGCAGTACGATTAGAGCGGAGACATAGCTGGATAAAACAGCACCGCGTTCCCCAAAAACTTTATTTATTTCTTCTACTCTGTCCAGCACAATCCTTAGGCTTCCGGCATTTTCTACAGCGCTCTCCGAAAAAACGACCGGCTGCCCTAACCCGTTTTTCTCCTCGTCTTCTAAACTAAATGCATTCAGCCAGGATGCTGTAAAGTCGGTATTACTTATTATCCCGTTCCTCCGGGTAGTTGGAGAATACAGAATTCCTTCAGCCTGCCTGTCTTCTTTCCATACCCAAACAGGGCCCAGTTCATTTTTTTCCTTATATGCATCTTCGTTAACCGCTGGCGAGACAAGCCAGATTTCTCCACTCACTCCCTGATGTATATCATCGAGCATGGAAGCAAGTGAGTCCAATGTCTCCTCGTATACCTCAGCAAAGTAGCCTTGTTCCATTTGACCTTTCATGGAAAATAGCCGGTGGAGATCTCCCCATTCCACAACAGTAAATGATCTGCTGAACCTTCTGCCTGTTTCCTCAAGATGCTGAAGAATCAGCCTGCTGCTCATTTTTAGCTGCCCTGGAAATTCCTCAGCAGCTTCCGTCCCTGCCTGAATACTCCCCAGTGATTCCCCGCTTTTGTTAATAACTAACAACGAACCGAATCTGCTTTTTTCCTCGTTTGTATCCGAATTGCCGATTACGTATGTATTAATTCCCGCTTCTTCGAGACTGCTCCCGAACCATCCTGGAACAGGCCGGAAGCCCCCTGTATGATTCTGTGCTGTTAATAAGTGAAAATAAGGGTGGATAATTGAATTCCCCGCTGGTTTTCCAGTGAGTTGTTTCAAAAGAAGTTCTGCCGGAACCCCATCAAGGATTTCGCCTTTTTCATAGGCATTCCAGTTGCTTATCCCAGCAGAGCGTCTCCCGGTACTTATTGTGACTGTATTGTTGAGATAGGAATACCTGCCGTCAGGTTTCAAATTCGCCGCGGCAGGGTATCCTGAGTTCCATAACCGTGAATAACTTTCAATACTGTACAGCTTGTCCATTTCCTTAAAAGACAGACCTGGGACAAGGACAACTATTACATGTTTTTCTTCTTTTTCTCCGGCAGCAGCATCCACAGAAACTGCGGAAAGCAATATAATAATTATCCCCAGGCAGCAAAGAAAAGCGAAAGTTTTTTTGGAAATTGGAATATATTTAACCGCGCTTATTTTCTGACATATCCACATAATCCACAACCCTATCCACAGCTTTTTTCAGTAATTCCAAGGTGTTTCTACAGTTTTGCACAAAATACGACACTTATCCACATAATAATTGTTAACAAGTGTATTTCCCTTAAAATCAGCTTTTCATTAGTTTTTCCCCATTATCCACAGTATGTGAATAAACTGTTATTAACAAGAGCATGCATTCGTATTAAATATACATATAATTATAAACATCTACTATTTTTTCCATAAATAAGAAAACATATGCACTGCTGTGCATATGTCTTCGTCTGACCACCTATTTCAACACCAATCCTGGCTGGCCGTTAAGCCTGTCATCCGCCCTGCGTCCCTGCTGGTAAAATATCGTGCCGGCTGCTGCTATCATCGCTGCATTATCGGTACAAAGGGGCATTGGGGGAATCGTTAAGCTGATCCCTTTTTCACTGCACGCAGAAGTAAGTGCTTCCCTCAGCCCTTTATTAGCTGCTACCCCGCCTGCAAGAAGAAGCCTGTCCACATTTTTTTCTTCAACAGCCCGCATTGTTTTACCGACCAGAACCTCGATAACACTTTCCTGAAAGCTTGCTGCTATATTTTCAGGAGGTATTTCCTCCCCGCGCTGTTTTGCGTTATGAAGGGTATTTATTACGGAGGATTTAAGGCCGCTGAAGCTGAAGTCGAAAGAATCAGGCTCCAGCCAGGCCCTTGGGAGTTTAACAGAAGCTTCTCCCTCATGGGCGAGCCTGTCGATATGCGGGCCTCCCGGATATGGAAGGCCAAGAGTCCGCGCCACCTTATCATAAGCTTCTCCAACAGCATCGTCCCTTGTCTCACCGATCACTTCAAAGGAACCGTGCTCCTTCATATAAATCAGCTCCGTATGGCCCCCTGATACGACGAGGGTAATCAACGGGAAGGTCAGCTCTTCAACAATATGGTTCGCATATATATGTCCCGCTATATGATGAACCCCGACAAGTGGTTTATCCATTGCGTATGCCAGTGCCTTTGCTGAATTGACACCGACGAGAAGAGCACCTACAAGCCCAGGCCCTTCTGTTACAGCAATAGCATCGATGTCTTTTAGCTCTGTTCCCGCTTCTTTCAGAGCTTCTTCAAAAATATACGTTATCTGCTCCACATGATGGCGGGAAGCAATTTCAGGTACCACACCGCCAAAACGTTTATGGCTTTCTATTTGTGAAGAAACGACATTGCTGAGAATATCCCGGCCGTTTTTTACAACAGCAGCAGAGGTTTCATCACAGCTCGTTTCGATTCCTAATATAAGCATATCCTGTTCATCTTTCATTCGAGCACCACCCACATGATTTGGGCATCTTCCTGATTATCCGTATAATAATTCTTCCGGATGCCCCCATTTTCAAATCCAAATTTACTGTACATTCTTTTTGCAGGTTCATTGGAAACCCGTACCTCGAGGGTAATCTTTTTCGCTCCAAGCGTTTTCGCCAGAGCCATCGACGACTGCAGCAGCTGCTCCCCAACGCCCTGCTTTCTGAAATCAGAGTGTACAGCTACATTCGTAATATGGGCTTCATCAATGATTATCCAGACACCGATATAGCCGATAATCCTTTTACCTGATAAAGCAACTAAATAATATGCGAACTGGTTTGAGGCCAGTTCATTAACAAACGCACCACGGCTCCACGGAGAAGGAAAACAATTATGCTCTACCTCCATCACCTGGTCTAAATCCTCCAGGTCCATAAACCGGATTTCTACCTCTTCTCCCATATTACTCACCTTTACTCTTTGTTTGTTGTCCCTTGTTTGCTGCCAGCCAGTTAGACTCAGCCTCTGCCATTCTTATATAATTTGGCGTGAAATCATGAACAGCCCCATCCGCTTCCTTTTCCATTCCAAGCATCGCCAGCTCTCCTGGCCGCAGGATATTTTCTGTGAGCCGGGCAAAAACAGCCTGTTTTCCTAACAGTTCCGTGATCTGCTCTTTATGTTTTTCCGCATCCGGGCTTGTGAAAAGCACGTTTTCACCGCTGTCCTTTAGCTTTTTCAGCCAGTCTTCATGCATGATGATTCTGTCCTTTTCCAGCTGTTTCATCTGTCCGTCTTCATAACGGTACAGCCCCGTGTACACCTGCCCTCTTCTGGCATCAATAAACGGAGAGACTACTCCGTTAAAATAGCGGCCATTCTGGGCCATCAGTTCGAGGCTTGATACCCCGGCAACCGGAATTCCAAGTGCCCAGGCCATCGTTTTAGCAGTGGTCACTCCAATCCTTACTCCAGTATAGGATCCTGGCCCCTGGGCAACTACTATTCTGTCCAGCTCCTCTGCCTTCATTTCCGCTTCTTCCATGAGTGTACGGATCGCTGGCATAAGTCTCAGAGAGTGATTTTTCTTAAGATGGGTCATCATCTCTCCAGCAAGCTTATTTTCTTTAATTAATCCTACACCCAGGACATATGTTGTTGTATCTATCGCCAAAACGTTCATCAAAAGATCTCCTTACAAATTGTTATATACCTGTCTCCGGAAGGTTTGAAGTAAAGCACTCTGTCAGATTCTCCAGTATGCCTGATTTCTATATCGAGCCTCTCTTCAGGCAGCTGTTCTTCCACCATAGTGGGCCATTCCACAACGGTTACACCCTCTCCTTCAAAGTATTCATCAAGACCCAGTTCCTCTCCTTCGTCTTCCACACGGTATGCATCCATATGATAAAAGGGAAGCCTGCCTTCGTATTCTTTTATAATCGTAAATGTAGGACTGTTTACGTTTGCCGTTACTCCAAGCCCTTTTGCAAGACCTTTAGTAAAACTTGTTTTTCCAGCCCCTAAATCACCTGATAAAGTGATCAGATCACCAGGCTGCAGTTCAGCTGCCAGCCTCTCCGCGAGCCGCTGTGTTTCCTCAGGAGAACCGGAACTATATTCGTAAGTGCTTTCCATCTAAATAACCTCCGCCTTCCGTCGTTTACCAATTACCTGTTTTTATATAAAAACTATAAATGGCCGTAGCCTGTCTTTGTCAGAGGGGAAGACTTCCCACCTTTTTTTAAATAGACATCGCCTTGACCTTCGGTTACAAAGCCTATCTTATAAATTTGCAGTGACTGTTTCTCAAACTCTGCTTTAAGGAAATCCCAGTTTTCCGGGCCCACTGTCCCTGCAAGTTGGTAATCCTCTCCGCCATAAAGCACCCACTCTTCCTGTCGATCCTGAGGGGCCGCCTTCAGCAGCTGTGCCCGAGGGATCTCATCCCAGTCAATAGTCACATTTACCTTGCTTGCTTCGGCAATTTCCTTCGCTTCACTGGCAAGGCCATCACTGATATCATTGAGTGCAATTCTTGCTTCTGTGCCAGATAAGACCCTTCCGCCTTTCACTTGCGGCGCTGGATACTGATGCGCCTGAATAAATGGGAGGTGTTCTTCTTGTTCTGCTGCAGAAAGACCTTGTTCCAGAAGCTTTTCCAGCCCAAATGCTGAATTACCGAGAGGGCCTGTTGTAAAAAAAATATCCCCAGGCTCCGCTGCAGAGCGGAGAAGCCTTCTCCCTTTTTCCAGTTTTCCGATCACTGTAACTGTCAGAACAAGATTTTCATTAATTGAAACAGTATCTCCGCCGATCAGGTCCATTTTATGCTGATCCCCAAGCTGCTTCATTCCTTCGTATATGGAGTTAAGCTCCTGTACACTCCAGCCTTTTTTTGGCACTGCCACGGAGACTAAATAATAGAGCGGGACTGCCCCCATTGCAGCAAGATCACTAATATTGGCCGCAAGTGCTTTATGGCCAATCGCCTTCATCGGCATCGTCGTTTTCTTAAAATGTATTCCCTCAACCATCGTATCCACACATACAACCGTTTCATAGGATTCCTGCAGGTGGTATATCGCCGCGTCGTCGCCGATTCCTGCCTTCAGTCCTTCCTGATGATGGCACTCTGGAGCTATCTGACGTATCCAGTTTATTTCATTATTCATTACGTCACCTGCTTGTTTCTTTCTATATTGTTAACAGCGTCTCCCTGCAAGTAATAAGTGAAACGTCATTTACTTGATTTATCTACGATTTCCGCTCTTCATTATACCAAAAATAACCTGGATAAGGAAAAGGGCTGTATAATAAAGAAAAGTGAAGAGCTTCTTGCACCCCTTGAGCGAAAGGATTGTTCCTTCTCATGTCATGCAAGAGCTTCTTGTATCCCTTGAGTGAAAGGGTTGGTCCTTCTCATGTCATGCAAGAGATTCTTGCATCCCTTGAGCGAAAGGTTTGCTCCTTCTCATGTCCCGCAAGAGCTTCTTGCATCCCTTGAGTGAACCTATTACTCCTTCTCATGTCACGCAAGAGCTTCTTGCATCCCTTGAGCGAAAGGATTGTTCCTTCTCATGTCATGCAAGAGCCTCTTGCATCCCTTGAGTCAGAGGTTTGCTCCTTCTCATGTCCGGCAAGAGCTTCTTGCATCCCTTGAGTGAAAGGTTTGCTCCTTCTCATGTCACGCAAGAGCTTCTTGCATCCCTTGAGTCAGAGGTTTGCTCCTTCTCATGTCATGCAAGAGCTTCTTGCATCCCTTGAGTGAACCTATTACTCCTTCTCATGTCCGGCAAGAGCTTCTTGCATCCCTTGAGTGAACCTATTACTCCTTCTCATGTCCCGCAAGAGCTTCTTGCACCCCTTGAGCGAAAGGATTGTTCCTTCTCATGTCATGCAAGAGCTTCTTGCATCCCTTGAGTGAAAGGATTGGTCCTTCTCATGTCATGCAAGAGATTCTTGCATCCCTTGAGTGAACTTATTACTCCTTCTCATGTCATACAAGAGCTTCTTGCATCCCTTGAGCGAATGCATTACTCCCTCTCAAATCACGCAAGAACTATCTTGTAAATACACAAGCCGCCTGCACATTACATGCAGACGGCCAGTTTTTCCATCACTATTAAGCAAAAAATGTTTTACCCTTCAAGCGCCTGTTTAAACACTTCGATGATGTCTTCTTTATCCTCAATTCCCACAGAGATGCGGACCATGGAATAAGTAACACCGAGCTTTTCCCGTGTTTTTTCAGGAACAGGCCGGTGGGAGGTCCCCACCGGATGAGTTACTGAGGTTTCCACTCCCGCTAATGTAGGAACGACTTTCACCCAGCTTAACTTCCTGAAAAACTCGTGAACATCCACATTTTCTGCAAGAACTATCGTCACTATTGCCCCGTTGCCGCGTGCAGATACGTTTTTCGGATAATACACTTTTTCAATATTTTTATCCTCTGCCAGTGAAGCGGCTAAAGCAGCAGCGTTAGCGCTCTGACGCTCCATTCTGAGACTCAGTGTTTTGAGCCCCCGGCTTCCAAGCCATCCGTCGAACGGTCCAAGATTGCTCCCGAGGTTTGTGATGCGTCCCCGCACTTTTTTCATTAAGGTTGTATTTCCAGTAACAACTCCGGCTGAAAGATCACTGTGCCCTCCGATATATTTCGTGGCACTATGTACTACAAGATCCACGCCAGCTTCGTGGGGCCTGATCAGATAAGGCGTTGCGAATGTATTGTCCACCATTGTTTTCAGACTGTGTTTCTTCGCAAGATTTACAACTTCCTCAAGATCTTCAATCCGAAGCAGCGGATTTGTGATTGATTCTGTGTAAATTAAAACAGTATTATCTTTTATATTATTTTCTACATCCTGCAAATCAGAAAAATCGGCAAAACTTACTTCGATTCCGAAATCCGGGAGTTCTTTTGCGAAAAGCTGATATGTACCGCCATACAAATCCTCTGTCGCAATAATATGATCACCTGCTTTAGCAACAGCAAGAACGCCGGCCAGTATCGCCGATATACCGGACGAAGACGCCGCTCCCATTTCCGCTCCTTCCAGATCTGCAACACCTTTACTGAGATCATCAGTATTCGGATTTCCTACCCGGGTATACATATAGGATTTTTCCCCGCTGAAGAAGCTTTCCATATCGTCTAAATCATTAAATGCAAACGCCGATGTCTGATAAATCGGTTTGGCTTTACTGATTTCCTTTGAATCCAGCTTTTCCTGAAAATGTACATTTTTTGTCTCAAAACGCATCGTCCAACACCCCTTGCCACAATTTTTTTCCCTCTCAAAATACTTTTTCATTATTGTATCATTCCTCCAACATAATTACTTAAACCGCGATTCCATGAAAATTTTTTAATATTAACTTTTTTCTGAAAAATCTTACAATATTCTGCTCCAACCAGACCTTCTATGTGATAAAATATTCGAAACAGTTGCATTTTTACTTCATATATGAATGGAGATCAACGATGAAAACTTCAAAGAAGAAGATATCCTCGGATAAAAATATTTTCGGTATGGTTTCTACCGCTTCCGGCCCAGCCACAGAAGCAGGGGTTCGCATGCTTGAAAAAGGAGGAAATGCTGTCGATGCCGCTGTAGCTGCTGCTCTTTGTTTAGGAGTAACAGAGCCTCAGGCCTCAGGTCTCGGCGGACAGACGATGGCCCTTGTTTACTTAAAAGAAGAGGGACGTGTTTTCGCACTGGATGGATCTTCACGTGCTCCTTTTAATGTCCAGCCCATGAAGACGCCAGAAAAACCTATAAAATTCGGCCTGAAATCTTCAACCGTCCCTTCCACTCCGGCCACATTGGGGTATCTTCAGGAGAAGTATGGTAAACTTTCTTTCGCTGAAGCAGCTGAACCTGCAATACAAGCTGCAAGAGAAGGAATTATTGTTTCACCGCTCATACACAGGTTATTAAAGAAAGAAGAAGAACATTTAAGAAAAGATGCTTCCATAGTTAAAAACTTTTTCAAAAATAACAAGCCTATGCCGACACGGGCGACAATTTTTCAGCCGGAGCTGGCAAACACCCTGGAGACAATGGTTAAAAACGGATGGCAGGATTTTTATATCGGTACGATAGGAAAAAAGATCGTAAAAGATATGAAAAAAAGAGATGGGCTCATCACCGATGCAGACCTCTGTCAAATCCCGATCCCGGTGGAGCGTGATGTTCTAACAGGAAGTTACAGAGACTATGATATTTATACTTTTCCTCCCCCCGGTGCCGGAAGAGTATTAGTGCAGATTCTGAACACTCTTGAAGGATTCCCTCCTGAAATGCTGCACACGGAGGAAGCCCCAGGTGCAGTAATTTCTGCGCTTGCGTTTCAATTTGCTTTAACCGACAGGCAAAGGGTGCCAATCCACCCTGACTATTTCCTGCAGACAGTAAATAAATTTATGCTCGATAAGGACTATGCGAAAGAGCTCACAGACCTGATTACTAAAATAGGCAGGACTTCATTGCAGGAAAAGTTTGCTCCGCCTATTACATCCGGGGAAACAACACATTTATCAGTGGCTGATATAGACGGCAACGCTGTGGGAATTACCCAGTCTATTGAACTTGTTTTCGGCAGTAAAACGATGGCCGAGGGACTTGGCTTTTTCTATAACAATTATATGAGTGCTTTTGATTACAAAAACATGGCACATCCATATCATCTTCTCCCGGGAGGCAAGCCCTGGAGCAGTGTAGCTCCAGTCCTTTTATTTAAAGGCGGCAGACCGAAATTCCTCCTGGGAAGCCCGGGAAGCAGCCGTATTTCCACCTCTCTCGCCCAGGTGATTACCAGGATTGCTGACAGAAATGAAACACTGGACCATGCGATCTCCGCACCAAGATTTCATTCCTCTGATACAGGAAAGCTGTTAATTGAGAAAAGCAGATTTAACGAAGAAGTATTGAACGCATTAAATATTACCGGCTTTGAATTAAAGAAACGGGGAGCCTACAGCTTTTACTTAGGCTGTGTTCAGGGTGTTGAATTCCCGGATATCGAAGGCGGAGAATTTTTTGGCGTAGCCGACCCACGAAGAGATGGTACAGCCAGAGGACCTGCATCATTAAAGATAATGGAGGGTTTTATCAAAAATGAAGATAGCGATCGTCTACAACCGTGAAAGCCAGGCAGTCATTAATTTATTCGGAACATTAAATCGTGAAAAATACGGTCTTGAAACGATTAAAAACATCAAGGATGCCCTCGTTTCAGGAGGTCACCAGGTCAAGACATTTGAAGGGGATAAAAATATCATTTCCAAGCTGGAGGAGTTCATGCCTTCTGTTGTTTCCGGCGAAAGACCAGGCCTTGTGTTTAACCTTAGCTACGGCATCCAGGGGAAAGGGCGTTATATGCATGTACCGGGCATTCTTGAAATGCTCGGTATCCCCTATGTAGGATCCGGACCGGAAACTCATGCGCTAGCTCTGGACAAAGTTGTTACAAAAATGATTTTAATCCAGAGAGGTCTTCCTACACCAAAATTTATGGTAATGGACAAGCCTGATTCTCCGGTAACGGAAGATCTAACCTATCCACTTATCGTAAAACCGAAAGATGAGGCCGTTTCCTTCGGGCTTAGAATTGTTCACAACGAAGATGAACTGAGAGACGGGGTTAAAACCATTTACGAGACTTTTAACGGGCCGACTCTTGTTGAAGAATATATTGAAGGCCGGGAAGTAAACGTCGGGCTGCTTGGCAATAACCCTGTAGAAGCTCTCCCTCCAGTCGAGCTCGTCTTTGGAGAAGGGGAACAGATTTTTACCTATGAAGATAAGAAAAACAAAAGTGGCAGGACGGTAGAAAAAGTCTGCCCTGCTCCTCTTTCCGAAGAAGAAACTAAAAAAATCCAGCAGCTTGCTATTGATACATTTAAGGCGCTTGGCTGCTATGACAGTGCCAGGGTAGATTTCCGGATCGATAAACAGGGGAACCCTTATATTCTTGAAGTTAACTCCATGGCAAGCCTTGGCGCTGACGGCTCATTTGTTTATGCCGCAGATAAAATGGGCCTTAATTACACTGATTTAATGAACAGGTTAATCGACATAACAAACGAACGTTATTTCGGCCCGTTCTTTCTGGATAATACCGATGGCGAGACACCGAAAGAACCGCTGGAAATCTTTAATTCTATTACTCAGAACCGGCATAAGATTGAAACCGACCTTAAATCATGGACAAACCTTTCCAGCTGGACTCAGGATCCTGTAGGGCTGAGTACTGTTAGAAGACGGCTCGATGACCGGTGCAAGAAGCTTGGCTTAAAAGCTGTGGAAGAATACACTAACGGACGTTCTGCCTGGACATGGGAATCGAAAGCCGGTTTAAAAGACGGCACCCTCCTTGTTCTTCCTATCGATATTCCAGGAGAACGAAAAGGGTTCCCGATACCGTTCCGTACTGAACAGGAATGGATCTACGGGGAAGGTATCGCTTCAAGCAGAGGCGGGCTCACAGTAATGCTCACTGCCCTGAATGCTCTTAAAGAACAAAAGCTTCTGGCTAAAAAGAAAGTCGGGGTTCTCTTTTATTCTGATGAAGGAAGAGGAATGCGGTACAGCAGCTCCACTTTAAGAAAAGCCGCATCGGAAGCAAAACAGGTTATTGTACTCCAGCCTGGTTTTACCGAAGGGAAGGTCGCCGACCAGCGAAGAGGTTCAAAAAAATACAGCATCACTGTTGAAGGAGATCCGCTCCGTGTAGGAGGAAAAAATTCAAAACAGGCGGATGTTCTCAGCAGCTTTCTTCTGAAAACGGAAAAGTTAAAGGAAATCAGCAGCCGTGATAAAAAACTCACTATAGCCGTTCAGGATGTACATTCAGAAAGATACAGCGTATTACTGCCTCACCGGGTAACTGCTACTATCGTTGTCACATATATTAATGAAAAACTTGCGGAGGAAGCGGAGAAGGAGATAAGAGAAACATTTAAATCAAGCTCAGGCGGGATGAAGTCTTATGTGGAAACTATTGAAGAAAGACCTCCACTTTTAAGAAGGAAAAATAATGAAATTATCAGCCTGCTCCGTCAGATCAGCGAGGAATGGCATCTCCCATTCGGTACGGAATCAAGCCTCCTTGCCAGCGCTGCCGGGGAAGTCCAGGCTGATATTCCCGTTATCTGCGGTTTTGCTCCTGCAAGCAAAGGATTATATACGCCAAATGAAGCTATACACCGGAGCGAACTGATTCAGCGATCATTATTATTATCTCTGTATCTGCTGGAGCAATAATTAATGGACGGGCAGAGGCGGAAACTTCCGCTCGTAATTTCAGTCCCCCATGGTGGTGTTTTAATCCCGGAAGGCCTTTTAAAGAAATGCCTTTTAACAAAGGAAGAAATTCTCCTTGACTGCGACACCTGGTCCCGGCATCTTTATGATTTTAAGGACCTGGCAGAAGAATATGCTTATACAGAAATAGCCAGAATCGTATTAGATATGAACAGGTCAGTAAATGATCGTCCACCAGCCAACCCGGATGGCATAGTAAAAACTCTGTCGGTGGAAAACAAACAAGTCTGGCGCACACCTGCTGGCCTCACTGGCGGAGAAATTGATAATTTAATCAGAGAGCATTATATCCCTTTTCACGAACGGCTGGAACAGGCAACTGCCAACCCGGCCGTTAAGCTCGGGATAGACTGCCATACCATGCTTGAAACCGGTCCAGCCCCGGATAAAAAAAGCTGGGAGAAGCGCCCTCTTTTTTGTATCAGCAACAGAGGATCAGTTACCGGCGAATCAAACGGAGAACCTGTTACAGCTCCTCCAGAGCTGATCCAGAAATTAAAAGATATACTCGAGAAAAAATTCCGCGGCTTTGAAGGGACACAAGGGCACACTTCTCTAGTATCTATTAACACACCCTTTAGAGGCGGCTATATAACCCGGTATCACGGAACCCGAGGAACCATCCCCTGGATTCAGCTGGAAATAAACCGATCACTGTATTTAAAAAATGCAGCAAACCCTGCCTCTGTCCTTCCTGAAGAAACTGATCTTCGTCATCTGACAAAGATACGGGACATTTTATATGAAGCTTTTAGCGAGTTAACAGAATAAACAGGTGGGTGCACACACTGGAGGGCTTTCTGCCCTCCAGTTTTTTTGCAAGGAAGGTGTGGGAGGGAAAAGGACCGGACCGGGTTCACTGGGACCGGGTGTTTAGCGGTGCCACCTTGATGAAATAGCCTTTTCTCCCGTTTCCTCACTCATACTCCCTCCCGCAACGTGGCACCGGCGGACCGGGTTCGGATGGACCGGGTTCATAAGTGCCACCTTGATGAAATAGCTTTTTCTCCCGTTTCCTCACCCATACTCCTTCCCGCAACGTGGCACCGGCGGACCGGGTTCGGATGGACCGGGTTCATAAGTGCCACCTTGATGACATAGCTTTTTCTCCCGTTTCCTAACTCATACTCCTTCCCGCAACATGGCACCGGCAGACCGGGTTCATAAGTGCCACGTTGAATTACCTGCCGGTTTTCAAATCCTTATCTTCCTCGCTTAGCCAAACAATCCAGCACGCCGGTCAATTTTTACTTTTTGCATTTTCCATATGTAAAAGTTGCTTTCTTCTATTTATAAATACATTATTATCTGCCTCTAACCATCTGGCATCCTCTGGACTTATCGTGCGAAACAGAGGACTTATCGCGCGAAATTCATACTTTATCACGCCAAAATACCAGGTAAACGCGCCAGACTCAGTCCTTATCACGCCAACTTCAGAAATCTGTTACATTTTCCATATAGGAACAAAAAAAAGACACCCTCAAAAGAGAATGTCTTTCATTTGCCCAGCGGCGTCCTACTCTCACAGGGGGAGAGCCCCCAACTACCATCGGCGCTGAAGAGCTTAACTACCGTGTTCGGCATGGGAACGGGTGTGGCCTCTTCGCTATCGTCACTGGACTATGAAGTTGAAAGGTTGCCCTCTCAAAACTGGATAACTTTTTCTGATTGATAATCTTGCTTAGTAAGACTTATTGGTTAAGTCCTCGATCGATTAGTATCTCTCAGCTTCACATGTCGCCATGCTTCCACACGAGACCTATCTACCTCATCTTCTCTGAGGGATCTTACTCACATAAAGTGATGGGAAATCTCATCTTGAGGGGGGCTTCATGCTTAGATGCTTTCAGCACTTATCCCTTCCACACGTAGCTACCCAGCGATGCTCCTGGCGGAACAACTGGTACACCAGCGGTGTGTCCATCCCGGTCCTCTCGTACTAAGGACAGCTCCTCTCAAATTTCCTGCGCCCGCGACGGATAGGGACCGAACTGTCTCACGACGTTCTGAACCCAGCTCGCGTACCGCTTTAATGGGCGAACAGCCCAACCCTTGGGACCTACTTCAGCCCCAGGATGCGATGAGCCGACATCGAGGTGCCAAACCTCCCCGTCGATGTGGACTCTTGGGGGAGATTAGCCTGTTATCCCCAGGGTAGCTTTTATCCGTTGAGCGACGGCCCTTCCATACGGTGCCGCCGGATCACTAAGCCCGACTTTCGTCCCTGCTCGACCTGTATGTCTCGCAGTCAAGCTCCCTTATGCCTTTGCACTCTGCGAATGATTTCCAACCATTCTGAGGGAACCTTTGGGCGCCTCCGTTACCTTTTAGGAGGCGACCGCCCCAGTCAAACTGCCCGCCTGACACTGTCCCTGAACCGGATCACGGTCCGAGGTTAGAATTTCAGTACAGCCAGGGTAGTATCCCACCAATGCCTCCACCGAAGCTGGCGCTCCGGTTTCCAAGGCTCCTACCTATCCTGTACAAGCTGTACCAAAATCCAATATCAAGCTGCAGTAAAGCTCCATGGGGTCTTTCCGTCCTGTCGCGGGTAACCTGCATCTTCACAGGTAATATAATTTCACCGGGTCTCTCGTTGAGACAGTGCCCAAATCGTTGCACCTTTCGTGCGGGTCGGAACTTACCCGACAAGGAATTTCGCTACCTTAGGACCGTTATAGTTACGGCCGCCGTTTACTGGGGCTTCAATTCAGAGCTTCTCCCTTACGGGATAACCCCTCCTCTTAACCTTCCAGCACCGGGCAGGTGTCAGCCCCTATACGTCGCCTTGCGGCTTGGCAGAGACCTGTGTTTTTGATAAACAGTCGTTTGGGCCTATTCACTGCGGCTCTCTCGGGCTTGCACCCTATCAGAGCACCCCTTCTCCCGAAGTTACGGGGTCATTTTGCCGAGTTCCTTAACGAGAGTTCTCCCGCGCGTCTTAGAATTCTCTTCCCGCCTACCTGTGTCGGTTTGCGGTACGGGCACCAGTCACCTCGCTAGAGGCTTTTCTAGGCAGTGTAGGTACAGGAACTTCGGTACTTAAATTTCCCTCGCCATCACAGCTCAGCCTTATGGCAAACGGATTTGCCTGTTTGCCAGCCTAACTGCTTGGACGCGCATATCCATCAGCGCGATTCCCTGCCTTCCTGCGTCCCCCCATTGCTCAAATGGTGACGTGGTGGTACAGGAATTTCCACCTGTTTTCCATCGCCTACGCCTTTCGGCCTCGGCTTAGGTCCCGACTAACCCTGAGCGGACGAGCCTTCCTCAGGAAACCTTAGGCTTTCGACGGAGGGGATTCTCACCCCTCTTTTCGCTACTCATACCGGCATTCTCACTTCCAAACGCTCCACATGTCCTTCCGGTCATGCTTCACAGCCCTTGGAACGCTCCCCTACCACTGTCCGTAAGGACAATCCATAGCTTCGGTGATACGTTTAGCCCCGGTACATTTTCGGCGCAGAGTCACTCGACCAGTGAGCTATTACGCACTCTTTCAATGGTGGCTGCTTCTAAGCCAACATCCTGGTTGTCTAAGCAACTCCACATCCTTCTCCACTTAACGTATACTTGGGGACCTTAGCTGATGGTCTGGGCTGTTTCCCTCTTGACTACGGATCTTAGCACTCGCAGTCTGACTCCCGAGGATAAGTGATTGGCATTCGGAGTTTGACTGAATTCGGTAATCCTGTGGGGACCCCTAGTCCAATCAGTGCTCTACCTCCAACACTCTTCCCTCGAGGCTAGCCCTAAAGCTATTTCGGGGAGAACCAGCTATCTCCGTGTTCGATTGGCATTTCACCCCTACCCACACCTCATCCCCGCACTTTTCAACGTGCGTGGGTTCGGGCCTCCATCCAGTGTTACCTGGACTTCACCCTGGACATGGGTAGATCACACGGTTTCGGGTCTACAACAACGTACTATAGCGCCCTGTTCAGACTCGCTTTCGCTGCGGCTCCGTCTCTTCAACTTAACCTCGCACGTTATCGTAACTCGCCGGTTCATTCTACAAAAGGCACGCTGTCACCCATGAACGGGCTCCAACTACTTGTAGGCACACGGTTTCAGGATCTCTTTCACTCCCCTCCCGGGGTGCTTTTCACCTTTCCCTCACGGTACTGGTTCACTATCGGTCACTAGGGAGTATTTAGCCTTGGGAGATGGTCCTCCCGGATTCCGACGGGGTTTCACGTGTCCCGCCGTACTCAGGATACACTCCGGAGGAAACAACGTTTCGGCTACAGGGCTGTTACCTTGTCCCGCGGACCTTTCCAGGTCGCTTCACCTACGCTGTTTCTTTGTAACTCCGTATGGAGTGTCCTACAACCCCAGAAGGCAAGCCTTCTGGTTTGGGCTGATTCCGTTTCGCTCGCCGCTACTCAGGAAATCGCATTTGCTTTCTCTTCCTCTGGGTACTAAGATGTTTCAGTTCCCCAGGTCTGCCTTCTCATACCCTATGTATTCAGGTATGGATACTGCCTCATTACAGGCAGTGGGTTCCCCCATTCGGAAATCTCCGGATCAAAGCTTACTTACAGCTCCCCGAAGCATATCGGTGTTCGTCCCGTCCTTCGTCGGCTCCTAGTGCCAAGGCATTCACCGTGCGCCCTTTCTAACTTAACCGTTTTTGCGGCAGATAACCGTCGGATATCTTCGTCAACTGCGCCTTCTCGTTCCTGTCGCGTATTGGTATACGCTCAGTCACTCGAAAGCTTGTTTCCTCGATCTCCTTGGTTCTCCTTGCAAAAACCTTAATAAAAGGTTTTTTACGCAATTATGGCGTCTACATTTAGCCTTATCTAAGACACTCGGTTGTACTCGTTAAAAGTTTGCACTTTTAATTAAAACAACCGGTGATCATCAATCAGTTAATCGTTATCCAGTTTTCAAAGGGCAAAAGAATAACCTTCCTCTGGAAAGAGGAAAATCATTTTTGAGAGTATGACCTCTCAAAACTAAACAAAAAGTACCAAGCGAAGCTTTAAAAAGGTATGAGCCTTTTAAGCTCCTTAGAAAGGAGGTGATCCATCCCCACCTTCCGGTAGGGATACCTTGTTACGACTTCACCCCAATCACCTGTCCCACCTTCGGCGGCTGGCTCCAAAAGGTTACCTCACCGACTTCGGGTGTTACAAGCTCTCGTGGTGTGACGGGCGGTGTGTACAAGGCCCGGGAACGTATTCACCGCGGCATGCTGATCCGCGATTACTAGCAATTCCGGCTTCATGCAGGCGAGTTGCAGCCTGCAATCCGAACTGAGAGTGGCTTTATGGGATTCGCTCGGCCTCGCGGCTTTGCTGCCCTTTGTACCACCCATTGTAGCACGTGTGTAGCCCAGGTCATAAGGGGCATGATGATTTGACGTCATCCCCACCTTCCTCCGGTTTGTCACCGGCAGTCACCTTAGAGTGCCCAACTGAATGCTGGCAACTAAGGTCAAGGGTTGCGCTCGTTGCGGGACTTAACCCAACATCTCACGACACGAGCTGACGACAACCATGCACCACCTGTCACTCTGTCCCCCGAAGGGGAACGCTCTGTCTCCAGAGTTGTCAGAGGATGTCAAGACCTGGTAAGGTTCTTCGCGTTGCTTCGAATTAAACCACATGCTCCACTGCTTGTGCGGGCCCCCGTCAATTCCTTTGAGTTTCAGCCTTGCGGCCGTACTCCCCAGGCGGAGTGCTTAATGTGTTAACTGCGGCACTAAGGGTATCGAAACCCCTAACACCTAGCACTCATCGTTTACGGCGTGGACTACCAGGGTATCTAATCCTGTTTGCTCCCCACGCTTTCGCGCCTCAGCGTCAGTTATAGGCCAGAAAGTCGCCTTCGCCACTGGTGTTCCTCCACATATCTACGCATTTCACCGCTACACGTGGAATTCCACTTTCCTCTCCTACACTCAAGTCCCCCAGTTTCCAATGACCCTCCACGGTTGAGCCGTGGGCTTTCACATCAGACTTAAGAGACCGCCTGCGCGCGCTTTACGCCCAATAATTCCGGACAACGCTTGCCCCCTACGTATTACCGCGGCTGCTGGCACGTAGTTAGCCGGGGCTTTCTGGTCAGGTACCGTCAAGGTGCCGCCCTGTTCGAACGGCACGTGTTCTTCCCTGACAACAGAACTTTACAATCCGAAGACCTTCATCGTTCACGCGGCGTTGCACCGTCAGGCTTTCGCCCATTGCGGATGATTCCCTACTGCTGCCTCCCGTAGGAGTCTGGACCGTGTCTCAGTTCCAGTGTGGCCGATCACCCTCTCAGGTCGGCTACGCATCGTCGCCTTGGTGAGCCGTTACCTCACCAACTAGCTAATGCGCCGCGGGCCCATCTTACAGTGTTAGGAACAAGTCCCAACTTTTACAGCAGAACCATGCGGTTCTTCTGGTCATCCGGTATTAGCCCCGGTTTCCCGGAGTTATCCCAGTCTGTAAGGCAGGTTGCCCACGTGTTACTCACCCGTCCGCCGCTCATTCCACAGGCATCACCCCGAAGGGATCAGCCTGTTTCCTGCGCTCGACTTGCATGTATTAGGCACGCCGCCAGCGTTCGTCCTGAGCCAGGATCAAACTCTCCAATAAATTGAAACGAGTTTGATGTCTCTGACATCATTTAATTTGAAAGATTACTCTTTCGATTGACGGGATATTTAAAATATCCCACTTCGCTTGGCTTTTTGTTTAGTTTTCAAAGGTCAGTTTTTTATGGTGGGCCTGAGTGGACTCGAACCACCGACCTCACGCTTATCAGGCGTGCGCTCTAACCAGCTGAGCTACAGGCCCCCTGGCTGCTTAGTTAGTGTATCCTAAAAAGCTAACTTTGAGCAAGAGGTAAATTCTGGAGCGGGTGATGAGAATCGAACTCACGACATCAGCTTGGAAGGCTGAGGTTTTACCACTAAACTACACCCGCATGATTATTAAACTCTTTAAAGATAAAAATGGTCGGGAAGACAGGATTTGAACCTGCGACCCCCTGGTCCCAAACCAGGTGCTCTACCAAGCTGAGCCACTTCCCGATAATTAATGGCGCGCCCGAGAGGAGTCGAACCCCTAACCTTTTGATCCGTAGTCAAACGCTCTATCCAATTGAGCTACGGGCGCAGCTATTAAGTTATTAATTATGTTGCAATAACATAATTGATAAATATACATGGTGCGGTCGAGAAGAGTCGAACTTCCACGGGGTCGCCCCCACTAGGCCCTCAACCTAGCGCGTCTGCCATTCCGCCACGACCGCTTATTGTTTTTTAACGAGGTTTATATCATATCTCGTTACAGACTAAATGTCAATGGTTTTTCACAAAAAAATATCTGGTGATTCAGATTGCGATCACTCAGCTTATCCTCTTGTTTTATATATGGTGCGGGTGAAGGGAGTCGAACCCCCACGCCCGAAGGCACTAGATCCTAAGTCTAGCGCGTCTGCCAATTCCGCCACACCCGCACATATTTAAATTTACAAATGGCGGTCCCGACGGGAATCGAACCCGCGATCTCCTGCGTGACAGGCAGGCATGTTAACCGCTACACCACGGGACCACTTGAAATTTACTGGTGGAGGATGACGGGCTCGAACCGCCGACCCCCTGCTTGTAAGGCAGGTGCTCTCCCAACTGAGCTAATCCTCCAGTTTCATATAAACTGGCAATCTGTCTATAGTACTTTAACCGCCTGTTACTTACATGTAAAAAATAATTGGTGACCCGTACGGGATTCGAACCCGTGTTACCGCCGTGAAAGGGCGGTGTCTTAACCACTTGACCAACGGGCCAGCCTGAAAATAAACTGGCGGAGAAGGAGGGATTTGAACCCTCGCGCCGCTTACGCGACCTACACCCTTAGCAGGGGCGCCTCTTCAGCCACTTGAGTACTTCTCCGTCTGGCTCCACAGGCAGGACTCGAACCTGCGACCGATCGGTTAACAGCCGATTGCTCTACCAACTGAGCTACTGTGGAATAATGTTTCGTTAGCGACTTTTTACATTTTACATAAACACAGTCGCAAAGTCAATAAGTTTTTTTAGTTTTTAACTTCAATCTTGTCTGTGCTGTTTTTGTCAGCGACTTTTATAATATAACACAACACCGACAGCTCGTCAATGTTTTCTCAGGAAAATGTTTTAACCTTAGTAATTATCCCTTTACACCGGCCGCACACATACTTTTTCGTATCAAACTGCCGCTTACGCTGAAACTGGGCACTGCATTTTGTGCATTTATATATATGAACCTTTGTGGATTTTTTCTTCATCTCAGGTATCGTCTGACAGAACCTGGATCCACCAACCTTCTTTAATAGAAGTTTAAAATCCCGATCCTTGTGCTGGTAACCACGTCCCGCCAGATGAAGGTGGTAATGGCAGAGTTCGTGTTTCACTATTTTGATTAGCTCTTCTTCGCCAAAGTACTCTAAATGTTTTGGGTTGATATCAATATTATGTGTGGAAAGAGAATACCTCCCTCCAGTAGTTCTCAGGCGGCTGTTAAAAAACGCTTTATGTCTGAATGGCAGCCCAAAAGACTCCAGTGAGACAGTTTCTGTAAGTATCTGCAATTCCTCGTCATTCATTCGTTACTCCCCCGATCAATAACAATTCAATTAAACAAAATAAAAACATTCTCCATTTTTTTGAAAAATAGTGTGATAGCAGAAAAAAATGGGGTATACAAAATATAATAATTTTATCACATGGTACATAGGCAAACCTGGCGTTCCAATCTTTTTGTATAAAGGAATAACAAAGACAGCCATATCGTCATATATTTATTAATAATTATATGAGGATATTTTCTCACCACACCAGGAAAGGAGGAGGTTTTATGCCTTCGTGGCTTCAGAGACAATTAGAGGAAGCCTATCAGCGAAAAGATTTAAAAAGGGTCCGGCTGTTAAACCAATGCTGGTTTTATTATAGAGAAACTATCCCTCACTCATCCGGGGACAATGATTCTGCTTACCAAAAAAGATAAGAAAACCTGAATATCCCCCTATCGTCCTTAAATACATACATTTGAGGGCGGGGTTTTCATTTTCCATCTGTATACTTAGGTTAATAAGTTGACTCTGTTTAATCCTGTTGCTGATTTTTATATCAGGCCATTCCCGTGCACGGGCATCGCGTCAGTTACTTAGGGAAAGTCCAACAAGGTGAATAAGTTAAAAATCCCTCTGCAGCAGAGGGATTTTAACTTGTATAACTCCTATACCTGATCTGCGGGTTTAAGCATTGTTAGTGCTATTCTGCCTTTTTTCGTATCCACCGAATCGACCCATACAGTTACTACATCTCCCACAGAAACCACTTCCATTGGGTGTTTTACAAACCGGCTGGCAAGTTTGGAAATATGAACAAGTCCGTCCTGCTTTACTCCAATATCAACAAATGCTCCAAAATCAACGACGTTACGAACTGTTCCTTGAAGTTCCATGCCGGAAGACAAGTCTTCCATCGTTAACACATCTGTTTTTAACAAAGGCTTCGGAACATCATCCCGCGGATCTCTTCCAGGACGTGCAAGAGCGTCAAGAATATCCTTTAAGGTAGGTTCACCAACCTCAAACTTCCGGGCAAGATCCTGAATGGCTATCCCTTTCAGCTTTTCTTCAACGGCATCTGTGCCCAGCTCTCCCATGTTTATATTAAGGTGATCCATTATTTCCTTTGTAACTTTATAACTTTCCGGGTGAATGCCTGTCCTGTCCAGAGGCTGATTGCCATCAATCACACGCAGGAAACCGATACACTGCTCATATGTTTTCGCACCAAGCCTCGGAACTTTTTTCAGCTGGCTGCGGTTTGCATATTTCCCTTGCTCTTCCCTGAATTTCACGATGTTGTTTGCTACAGATTTCGATAACCCGGATACATACTGCAGAAGTGATGAAGAAGCAGTGTTCACGTTTACGCCCACTTTGTTTACCACTGTTTCTACTACAAAAGTCAGAGAATCATTAAGTCTGGACTGAGTCACATCATGCTGGTACTGACCAACACCTACAGCTTTCGGATCGATTTTTACAAGCTCAGCAAGCGGGTCCTGAATTCGCCTTGCAATAGAAACGGCACTTCGTTCTTCCACTTGTAATTCCGGAAACTCTTCTTTAGCAAGCTTGGAGGCGGAATAGACGCTGGCACCTGCCTCATTGACAATTAAGTAATATAGTTTATCGTTCAAATCTTTAATAATATCGGCGATAAACTGTTCCGTTTCCCGGGAAGCTGTACCATTTCCGATAGCTACCATCTCAATATTGAACTGCTCTATATATTCTTTTACTTTGGCAGCCGCTTCCTTCACTTGACTTTTAGGAGGCGTAGGATAAATAACATCAATAGCGAGAACTTTACCTGTTTCGTCAACCACAGCAAGCTTGCAGCCTGTCCTGTAGGCAGGGTCAACCCCAAGAACTATTCTGTCTTTTAACGGGGGCTGGAGCAGCAGGTTCCTAAGGTTTTCTGAAAAAATATGAATGGCCTGTTCTTCAGCTTTTTCTGTTACTTCGTTACGAATTTCCCTTTCGATGGAGGGTTCAATCAAACGTTTATATCCATCTTCAACAGCAGCAAGCAGCTCCTCTTTCGCGACGGTTTGTCTTCCTTTTAGTACCCTTTTCTCCAGCCAGGATAAAACTCTGTCCCTTGGGGGGATAACAGTAACTTTCAGGACGCCTTCTTTTTCTCCCCTGTTTAAAGCAAGCACCCTGTGCGGCACGATGCGCTTCACCTCTTCAGAGTACTCATAATACATTTCAAATATTTCTTTTTCATCCTCAGCCTTGGCTTTTTTCTCAGAGGAGATTTTCCCCTCAGTAAATGTCATTTGGCGGATTTGTTTACGAATATCAGCGTCATCTGACAGATACTCGCTTATAATGTCCTGCGCTCCCTGAACTGCATCCTCTATTGTATGTACTTCTTTTTCTTCATTAATATACTTCTCCGCTTCCTTCTGTACAGACCCTTGCTGAGGCAAGGCGAATATCCACTGAGCAAGAGGCTCCAGACCTTTTTCTTTTGCAACGGTAGCCTTGGTTCTTCTCTTTTGTTTATAAGGGCGGTAAAGGTCTTCCACTTCCTGTAGTTTAGCAGCTTTTTCAATGCTTCCTTTCAGCTCATCAGTGAGTTTTCCCTGTTCGTCAATGGAGCGTATCACTTCTTCCTTTCGCTTTGAAAGGTTAGTTGCATAAGTCCAGCTTTCTAATATATTGCGGATTTGCTCCTCATCCATACCGCCTGTCAGCTCTTTTCTGTAGCGTGCGATAAACGGTACGGTATTTCCTTCTTCAGCCAGTTCAATAACTTGCTTTATCTTATTTTCTTTTAATTGTATTTGCTTAGTTACCTGTGTAAGAATTACCTGTTGTTCTGCCGACCATTCCATTTGTAAAACAACCTCCATCCATCCTTTTCTCCTCTTAAAGAAAGAAAAGGATACATTAATCTTATCTGATTATACTCCATATCGTTTACATGTTAAACCCGGGATAACACCAGTTACAACGAGCGAGAATCTCCGCACTTGGATTTCTTTCCCTTTAGATAACCTGCCGCACTCCAGCATGAGGAAAAATAAAAAACCACCGGTGTTTAGCCGGTGGTAAATTTAAATAGTTTCAGGATGCTATTTTTCCAACCATAATAGTTGTATCATCATCTGATATCTCCATCATATCCAGGAGCTGCTGGAGGATAAACTTCGGTGAACCCATTCTTGTAAAAAGAGAGTGGTAATACGGATCAAAATCCAGCCCGTCAGAATGAAGAATAAAGGACATACCTTTTTCAAATGGAAGCTTCTGCAGACGAAAGTTTTGTTTCCTTCCCGAGAGATATCCTCTTGAAGGCACCGGCCTGTACAATTTACCACTCGGTTTGTAAAAAATACAGCCGATGTTGCCTACATTACAATATATAATTTCCTGGGTATCCATATCGAGTTTAATAATTGTCAGCACAGCTCCACGCTTCTGCCACATTAAATCATTGCATTCAGACATAAGTGTTTCAACATCTAAATGATGATTAGAACGGATGAAACTTATAGCAGCGTCAGAAGCCTCGTTAGCTTCCTCACCGCTCCCAAGCCCATCGGCCATCGCACAGAGAAAATAGCCTTCTGTCCTTATAAGAAAAAACGCATCTCCTGAACACCAGTTACCCTTCTTAGCAACGTTGTAAGTACTAACTTCAATTCCTTCCAGTTGCTGATGTTCAATCATTTATAAGCACTCCGTGGGTTCGATTCTGATTGATTCTCTCAGCTTCTGAAGTGCCCGCCTCTGAAGCCTGGACACATGCATCTGGGAAATCCCCAGCTCTTCGCCTGTTTCCTTCTGGCTCAGGTTTTCAAAATATGTGAGTTGCAGAATCTGCTTCTCCCTGTCAGTCAGTACGGTGAAAGCTTTCTCTAACAGGAGCTGCTGGTCTGTCTTTTCATAGCCGTCTTCTGTAGTCCCGACCAGATCAAGCAGCGTTACAGCACTTCCCTCATCATCCGCCTCTATAGACCGGTCTACAGAAAGTGCCTGATAGCTTTTGCCCATTTCCATTGTTTCCAGTACTTCTTCCTCCGAAACCTCAAGATAATCGGCAATTTCTTCTACCCTTGGAGAACGCTGAAGTTCTGTAGTAAGCTCTTCTACTGCGCTTTTTATCTTAGGGCCAAGTTCCTTAATCCTTCGGGGTACATGAACACTCCATGTTTTATCTCTGATAAATCTTTTGATTTCCCCGACGATAGTTGGAACGGCAAAGGATTCAAAGCTCCGGCCGAAAGAGGGGTCAAAACGGCGAAAAGCTGCCAGAAGACCGATCATTCCAACTTGTATTAAGTCTTCGTCATGCCGCTGCCCTTTTGAGAACTTTCTTGCAAGAGCATGAACAAGACTCTCAAATTCGAGAACAAGTTTTGTCTGAATTTCTTCGTCTTCTGTTTCCTGGAATTCTTTGATCCATTCCAGTACCTGCTCTTTATTGTTTTGGTGCTTCCGTTGAGATCCCGTTGCCATTTTGTTCCACCTCATCTCTTTGAAGGAACTTTGTCATCACGATGACGACCCCTGAATCCCCACTGATTTCTACCTTATCCATCAATGTCTCAATTAAAAAAAGACCAAGACCCCCTTCCCTCAGCTCCTCAATCGGCTGATCAGAAGTGACAGGTCCTTTTCCATCTTTCATTGTTTCTACATCCACACCGCCGCCTTTATCAGCTACCATTAGCTCAAGACGATCTTCATACACTCCGCATGAAATCATCATCAGCGGGTCATTTTCATTTTCCTCATAAGCATGGTTTACTACATTTGTACACGCCTCAGCAACGGCGATTTTTATATCCTCTATGTCATCGTAGCTATACCCTAAACGATTGGCAATACCGGAAACAGTCAAACGGACTACACCAACATATTCAGGTTTCGCCGGCACTTTCATTTCAATAAAATCTGCTGTCCGGGACATATTACGCTTCCTCCCTCTGCTCCGTGTCTATCTCAATAACCTCGCTGAGGCCTGTGATTTCGAACAACCTTTTTACCCGGGCATTCGCCCCTCTGATTTTCAGTGTGCTCCCGGACTTGTCCGTGCACTTTAATGCTCCGATAAAAATCCCTAAACCAGTGCTGTCAATATAATTTACATTAGAAAGATCCACAGCGAGAGTTTTATTAGTCTCTTCTGCCAAGGGTATTAACTTTTCTTTAAGAGTGGAGGCAGTGTATACATCCACTTCTCCATTAAGATAAACTACCCTGGAATGTCCTTCTTCCTGTACATCTACTTTTAAATTCATTAAATATTCGCCTCCTGCAAACAAATCAGTACGTTCTGTTTAATTACCCCTTCTGGAGTGAGTTTAAACATTTCTCCGTAAAATTAAAAGTGTAAAATCATCCCTTAAATGGAAGTCCTGCATCTTTTCCAGTTCACGGAAAACCTGATTAACAATATCCTGCGCAGGCAGGTGTTTATATTTTCTGATTAATTTGGTGATATCATCCCGTTCAATGAATTCGCCTTCTGTCCTTCCTTCTGTTACCCCGTCAGAAAGAAGCACAACGAAATCCCCCGGCTCTAAACTGAGGGAAAATTCTTCATAATGAACTTTAGGAGTAATACCAAGAACCAGACCTTTTGTTTCCAGTTCCTCAAATGTGTCCGTATCCGCATTATAAAAGAAACCAGGTTCGTGGCCGGCACTGGCATAATAAAAATTATGTTTCTTCGGATCATAGGAGCCATATACCATTGTGATAAACATATCGTCAGCGATATTTCTTTCCACAACTCTGTTGAGGCTCTCAAGCAGAGCGGCAGGCTGCAGGCGCTGTTCCGGCAGGCTGTCCATCGCATACTTGATCATGGACATACACATGGCCGCCGGAACACCTTTCCCGATTACATCTGCTACAGCAACTCCCATATTTCCGTTCTCATCCTGTATATAATGATAATAGTCCCCGCTCATTTTTCCCGAGGGAACACTTATCACTCCGAAATCCAGTGTTTTTAAATTAATTTCTTCATGAGGGAGAAGAGACTCCTGCATTTGCGCAGCAACGTTTAACTCAGAGTCAAGCTGCCGCTGGCGGTCACGAAGACTCATAAATTCCCGGTGGGCGAGACCATAACCGATCATAACTTCCAGCAGCAGTTCAAAGGAGTCAACCACTTCTTCAGGTAAGTCCTCTACCATTTCTTTGAAAACTGAAATATGCAGACTCACCATTTCTTCCGGCGACATATCCTTTTCCAGCATTTCCTTGCTAAGCTGCTGAGCGGAATATAAAACGTGCTCACTTTTATGCTGCAGGTAATCGTTTAACATTTCTTTGTATAACTGGTACATGGAAAGTTTCGTCTCCTCCAAATAATCACACCTCCCTATCGGAGCCACTTAACGGATGTAATCGTGGTGCCATTGTTTAATTCAGAATCAATTGTAAATTCATCCATTAACCGCTTAACGCCCGGAAGCCCTGCTCCCAGCCCGCCGGATGTTGTATACCCGTCTTCCATCACTTTCCGGATATCTTTAATGCCAGGTCCCTGGTCTTTTGCTACGATTTTAATTCCGCGTTTTCCTGAATTGACTACTTCCTCAATATATATTTGCCCTTTATTTGCATATAAATAAATATTCCTTGCAAGTTCTGAAATCGCAGTTGTGATTCTCGCTTGGTCCACGGAACCAAACCCGATCTCACGCGCGAGCTTCCGCCCTGCCTGCCTTGCAGCAACGATTCCCCACTCGCTGTGTATATCTACATGGGTTTGGACTTGCATCATCAACCCTCCAATTCTAGCTGGAGTCTCTCCAACCCTTGCTCTAAATCCAACGCAGTAGGTACGCTGTCCAGTACAATTCCCATATCGATCAGAGTAATTGCTACTGCTGGCTGTATGCCTGTCAAGACTACTTTAGCACCCATTAAATTCGACATATCTACCACATCACCTAATACTTTGGCGATAAAAGAGTCTATCATCTCTACGGATGTGAGGTCGATGACAACTCCCCGCGAACCTTCTTCATGTATTTTTCCAAGTACATCTTCCTGGAACTGGAGGGCAGTCTGGTCGTCCAGTTCCACCTGGACTGAAATCAATAAATAGTCATGCAGCTTTAGTATAGGTATTCGCAAAACCCACTACCTCCTTTAATCCTCTAAGTCCACGATCTCCCGTTTAGTCAGTTCAAGTGCTGATTCCATCCCTTTCTTAAGCGAGCTTTTCGTAGGGAAATTACTCAGATCTATTCCCAAGTTAACGATCGTCTGTGCAATTTCAGGCCTGATTCCCACCAGTATGCACTGTGCGCCGACAAGCCTTACTGCTTCAGATGCCTGTATAATATGATGGGCTACCATTGTATCAACCACAGGTACTCCTGTAATATCGATGAGCACAACCTGAGCCCGGTGTTCAATTACTCCTTCAAGAAGATTCTCCATGATAAGCTTTGCCCTCTCGGTATCAATAGTCCCTACTAATGGCATTACACTTATCTTATCAAACACAGGAATGAGCGGGGCAGACAGTTCTTTCAATGCCATTTTCTGAAGAAAAACCGTGTTTTCCCAGGAGCCTGAATACTCATTTACAAGAACATTTACTATCCTGTCAATCCAGTCTTCAATTTCTTTGTATACCTCGATACTGTAGCTGTTATCCCCGGCCTCTTCCTGCTTAGACAGAGTATCTACAGTAATTTTCCTGAACTCCTGGAGACCCCGTGTTATGTAATTCAACGGCCATCCAAGCTGAATCAGCCTTTCTGTGAACAGCACCAGGCCTTCATCCACATTTTCCTGATGGCCATTCTGTACTGTTGTGAAAAGTTTATCCACAAATTCACGGTTTGTGTTCTCATAAGTGGTGTCTGTAATACTTTGCAGCTGATTATCATTTTTAAATTTCGCAATCTCAGACAGCCATTTGTCAATAATCGTTTCCTTATTTTCAAGGATAGTATTGCGTATCGCTGAGTTCATCAATCCGTTCCCCCAATTTAAAACAATATTAATCTTATTATTTCACTGATTTCTGTTTAATGCAATCAATGTGTTAAATTACGTAAATGATTCTTTTAAAATACCCCGATTTATGTTAAATATAATGTTTTATTATGTCCCAGGGTAAGGCTTATAAGAAAAAAAGGAAGAGGATGTCCTCTTCCTTTTCCTCAGGCTTTTGTTTATCCCGATGTAACCTTCCGTAAAACTCCCTCCTCAAAACAGGAGTGGAAGCGAAGATGTTCTTTATGCGTGAGATAACGGACGCTAACATCCCGATTGGTTCACTAACAATCAGTGGGGGATGAATAAAACCCCCACTGATTGAAGGTTCACTTTATGGTTTTAGTATCGCTTTTATATTACCGTCAGATTTTTCATCAAAAATCTTATATGCTTCCGGTGCTTCGTCAAGGCTCATTCTGTGAGTAATAATGTCAGTTGGATCAAACTCCCTGTTTTCAACCATGTCATACAGCTTTGGCATGAGGTGTATTACTGGAGCCTGCCCCATTTTCAGCTGTACGTTTCTGGAAAAGAAATCCCCGAGAGGGAACAGATTCGCGGGAGCACCGTAAACACCTGTAAGCTGTACCGTTCCGAATTTCCTTACTGCCTCAGCAGCCATAATTATCGGATCGATCGTCCCTTTCTGGCCAAAGATATCTTTCACCTTTTCCTTCGGAGGAACTTTTCCGTCCATACCTACACAGTCTATTACTACATCCGCTCCGCCTTCTGTGGATTCATGGAGCATTTTACCGAGTTCATCTTCTTCTTCAAAATTATAAATCTCGACATTATTAGTTTTCTTAGCGTGATCCAGTCTGTGCGGTACGTGATCTACTGTAATTACCCTTTTGGCGCCTTTCAGCCATGCGAACTTCTGGACCATTAATCCGATTGGGCCTGAGCCAAGAACGAGTACTGTATCTCCTTTTTTCACACCGCTGTGTTCAACACTCCAGTATGCTGTAGGGATTACATCCGAGAGGAACAGTACACTTTCGTCATCGAGCTCACTGCTCTCCGGAACTACGAAAGCCATGAAATCAGCGTATGGAACTCTTAAGAACTCTGCCTGTCCTCCCGGGTAGTTCCCAAACTGCTTCGAATAGCCGAAAAGCCCGCCAGTATCAGCATGAGGATTGGAGTTATCGCACTGGCTTTCCATCTGGTTATTACAAAAGAAACACTGGCCGCAGCTTACATTAAAAGGAATAACTACTCTGTCGCCTTTTTTGACATTTTTTACATTTGAGCCTACTTCCTCAACTATTCCCATTGGTTCGTGGCCTATGATGTAATCTTCGTCAAGCGGAATCGTCTTTTTATAAAGATGCAGGTCTGACCCGCAAATGCCGGTAGCAGTAATCCGGACAATCATATCATCTCCGGTCTCTATCTTCGGATCATCCATATTCTTAACTTCCAGCTTTTCTTTCCCCTGGTATGTCAAAGCCTTCATCTAAACACTCCTTTCCATTAGTTATATGCCTCATTAACCAATTTGCCGGCTTTCAAACCTGAAATGTGTTTATACAGAAGGGTTTAACAGCTTCCTCCACAAGGGAAAGGTAAATAGTAAAATAAAAAAAGCTGCTAGTATATAGCAACTTTTAGTCAGACTCCTCTAAAAATCAATTAAACCTAAACTGATCATTAAAGCATCATTTACTCTTGTCATCATATCGTCATCTAAATGTGTAATCTTATCTGTGAGACGCTGTTTATCGATCGTCCGCACCTGTTCGAGCAAAATCACAGAATCGCGATCAAACCCATACCGCTTAGCATTAATCTCAACATGCGTCGGGAGCTTCGCTTTCTGGATCTGGGCTGTTATTGCAGCCACAATGACCGTTGGGCTGAAACGATTACCGATATCGTTCTGTATGATTAATACTGGCCGGATCCCGCCCTGCTCAGATCCGACAACGGGTGAAAGGTCCGCGAAATAAACGTCACCGCGTTTTACAATCAATAACTTACACCCCACTAACTAAGCGATCCAACGTGTTCTCGGCTTCCTCCTCAGCTAGAAAGGCTTCCGTCGCAATGTTCAAATTGATTTTTGCCATCTCCATGTAGCCCTGTTGCATCGTTTCACGAATTTGTTGTTTCTTCTGCTCTTTCAAGTACATCTTAGTTGCCTGGTGAATTACTTCGTTCCGATTAATGTTTTGTTGTTCTAACAAACCATCTAATTCGTTTACCAAATGTTGTGGTAAGCTCACCATTATTTTTTTTGTGTTCTCTTCAGACACAAAAAACACCTCCAGCGCAGCATCATCAACCGTTTTTTTAATAATCCTTCTTAATCATAACACCAGTTTACACTGATTGCAAAGCGTCATTTGTTAATCCCTTTTAATTTTTTCGCCAAAAACCTCAGAAATCCTCTTTATTTTTTAAAAAAATTAATAAATTTATCAGCCCCAGTCCTCTCACTGCAGCAAGGCTCCCCATCCAAAGGACTGCATGGGGAAAGCATAATGACAGAACTGCCGGTTATCTGTATCTAGACTTTTATAACCCGTTTTACTTCAGCATCTTTCATAATGACTCTCGGTACACGGGAAGTTATCATGCATGGGATTTCATAGTTAATCGTCTCAAGTCTGGCAGCGACCTCGCTTACCGGGATATATTCATGCCCCTGGTGTCCAATAAGAGTAACCTTAGTCCCGGTTTCCACAGGAGCTTTTAGTGAAACCATCATCTGATCCATGCATATTCTTCCTATAAGAGGCAACCTTTCTCCGTTTACAAGAACCTCCCCCGGGCTGTTTTTGCGAATCCATCCATCAGCATATCCTATCGGAATCGTCCCTACAATTTCGTCTTTCTTTGTTTTATAGGTTGCGCCGTAGCTGATCCCCTCCCCTTCCGGAAGCTGTTTAACGTGAGTTATGCTGCTATGGAGGGAAAACGCTTCCTCCAGTTTAAAAGGAAGAATAGGGGTTATTTCCTCTGATGGTGAGAGCCCGTACATGGAAATACCAAAACGCACCATATTGAAGCAACGGTCTGCAAAACGAAGAGCAGTTGCACTGTTTCCGCAATGTTTTACAGGAATTTCACTGCCCGACTCCTTTTCTAAGAAACTGAGCATCTCCTCAAATCTTCTGTGTTGCTGCTGAAAATACTCTGAATCTGTCTCGTCTGCGGTTGCAAAATGAGTATAGATTCCTTCTATATAAAAATTATCATACTTTTCCAGACTGTTTATTAAAGCTTTTCCTTCTTCCTGGGTCCTTATACCAAGCCTTCCCATTCCTGTATCAACTTTAATATGGCATTTGAGCTGACCGGTCCGGTCTTTCAGGCAGCTGGCCGCTTTTTCCACCCATTCTTTCTGGAAGACGGTCAGAGTAATATCCCTTTCTGCCGCAAGAGCTGCGTATTCAGGCTTTACATATCCCATTACAAGCAGTGGAGCATTAATACCTTTATCCCTCAGTTCCAACGCCTCATCAAGAATTGCAACACCAAGGGAACCAGCTCCTGCTTCCAGGGCTGTTTTCGCCACGTCTTCAGCCCCATGCCCATATCCATTTGCTTTCACTATCGCCATTATATTTACTTCATCTGGCAAGTGTTTTTTTAGGTTAACTACATTATTTTCAATCGC
Source organism: Evansella clarkii (assembly GCF_002019695.1). GTDB lineage: Bacteria > Bacillota > Bacilli > Bacillales > Salisediminibacteriaceae > Evansella > Evansella clarkii. The sequence goes on from NZ_KV917376.1 coordinate 369,594, forward strand.
ATTTAAATTAACTTCTGCCCAGGTATCCCTGTAAAACCCAAGGGATTCTTTCATGTTGTGCCCCTCCGTCTCTGTCTGTTCCATTTTTGCGCTGTTATTATTATCAGTTGGATTTATTGTTATGTCAATTGGCGAGCGAGACGCTCTTGCACTACCTGAGTTCGAATTTCCTCTCTCTCTAGGGATGTAAGACGCTCTTGCACTACTTGAGCACCTGCTTTCCTCTCTCTCAAGGGATGCAAGACCTTCTTGCATTACTTGAGCACCTGCTTTCCTCTCTCTCAAGGGATGCAAGACCTTCTTGCACTACTTGAGCACCTGCTTTCCTCTCTCTCAAGGGATGCAAGACCTTCTTGCACTACTTGAGCACCTGCTTTCCTCTCTCTCAAGGGATGTAAGACGCTCTTGCACTACTTGAGCACCTGCTTTCCTCTCTCTCAAGGGATGCAAGACCTTCTTGCATTACTTGAGCACCTGCTTTCCTCTCTCTCAAGGGATGCAAGACGCTCTTGTTTCCTCGCTGACATTTATACTTTTCTACGTATAAAAAAACAGGCTCATAACAAATCAATGTTTTCATGAGCCTGTCACTCTGCTACTTTTCTTCAGTTCCATAAACGCTTTTTGCTACGGCTGCCATATCTTCGTCACTTAAATGCCTGGATGCAAGGAAAAAGTCATTCCCCTCATATGTCCATGACAGGGTGGCAGTGTCCCCTTCTTTTGTAATTGCTCCGTAAGTGAAGCCAAGGTCCACCGGTTCGCCTCTTGAAATATTCATTGGAGTACTTGCTTCCACCACTTTACTTTTCTGCTGAACGAGAGTAAAAGGCTGCTCCCCTTCATAGCTGATCATTACTCTTCTGCCATTCTCTGTCTCAAGCTCTGATGTTTCCGGATACCCCGTGCCATCAGGTACATAGAGTGGATAGTAAACCGTTAAGGCATCTTCTTCACTGTCTTCTGCCAGCGCAGGTACATCCGTGTTAAGCTGGGCATGTGTCATGTTCCTGTCCATATCAAAGTCACCATCATTAAATTCCGCGTTTAATTCAAACTCTTGGAACTTTAATTCCACCAGCACTTTCAGGTCAACGTCCATAATCTTAACAGAGGCAGGAGTAAGATCCTTTTTATTCAGGAGAATCTCCTGCTGGTTTAAATTCTTATTCGTGTAGCTTGTATTTGTCTGGAATACATAATGATCCTCCGTAGCGGAGAAAGAACGTTCAGGATCCATGAGAATATCGTTTACGAGGGAATCATACAGGTAAACCTGACTGTTATTTTCCGGCCAGTCGCTTTGGAAACGGAAGCTTTTGTTCAAGGCCGGCGTTAGAACAAACACTCCTTCTTCATTTCTGAGAATGATCTGGCTGGGCTCATTGTCCTCATTGCTTAAAGCAACCCGGTAGGACGACGGATGCTTATACCAGACTTCCACATTATATTTCTGCGGTTCTTCGCCTGTCTGCAGTGTCATTTCTGCTTCAGCCTTATAGCCAGTGAGTTCGTCAAGAGTTTTATCCAGTGCTTCAATTACATCTTCCTGGCTCTTTTCTCCACAAGCTGTAAGGAACAACGCTAACGCCGTTAAAATTACGAGTAAGGAAATTATCCTGTTCATTTACTCAACCCCTCTGTCTCATTTCGACGACAAAGGAGGGATATAATCGTTACTGGCGACGCAAAGAATAAAGCACCTTCGGCAGCTGTGCTGTAATGTCTGTGGCTGTGACACTTAAAATATCATGTGTCTTTACCAGTTCATCAGCAGCTTTCCCATGAACGTACACCGCATTGCAGATCGCGTCTGCTGTGTTTTCGTGCTGAAGAAGAAACGCAAGAATAATACCAGTCAATACATCTCCCGAACCGCCTTTAGCCAGAGAAGGATTCCCCGTTGTGTTGACCCACTGCTTCCCATCAGGGGCAGACACAATTGTATGCGCTCCTTTAAGAACCACATACACCCCGAACTCCTGGGCAAAACTCCTTGATAGTTCGAAACGGCGTTTTTCCCCTTCACTGGCAGGTATCCCGGTGAGCCTGGCCATTTCTCCGGGATGGGGCGTTATTACCACCGGGCCTTTTCTCTCAACCTTTTTCCATTCTTCTAATTCCCGGAAAAAATGAAATAACCCGTCCGCATCAATTACCACAGGCCCTTCAAAGCCTTTCAATAAAGAAAGAATCGAATGTTTATGCCTTCTGCCGAGGCCTGGCCCGATTGCCGCCCCGGCATAATCATAGCGGGAAAATTCGTCTGGGAAATTAAAAGGTTTTATTTCTCCTGTCTCACATTTTAAAGGATGAAAAGTTGCTTCTGTTACTTTTTGCGATACAACTGGCAGTATCTCCTCCGGAACCGCAAGAGTAACTAGGCCTGCTCCTGAGCGAAGGCATGCTTCCCCGGAAAGTGCAGCAGCTCCTGTCATTTCACGCGCACCTCCGATTATAAGCGCCTTGCCTGAATTTCCTTTGTGGGCGTTCCTTCGCCTCACAGGAAGTGTACTGGCCACTTTTTCGGCATCTATTATTTCCCGTTTAACATTCACATAGGAAAACGCTTTTTCCGGGAGTCCGATATCAACCACATGCATCCTGCCGAAACTTGCCGCTTCAGGGTAAATGTATGCTGCCATTTTTGCCGCCTGAACGGAATAAGTTTCATCTGCCATAATAGTAAGGCTCGACTCCATTCCTTCCTGTGCAGGTGTTCCGCTTGGCAGGTCAACCGCGATTACCCTTTTGCCGGCAGCATTTACCGCTCTGATTATCTCCCTGTAAGGATCCCGCGGAGTTCCTGCCAGCCCTGTTCCCAGCATGGCGTCAATAATAACATCATAATTATTCAGGATTAGGCTGCTGCAGCCGGAATACGGCTCCCATCTGTACCCCGCATTTTCATATACTTGTTTATGAATTTTTGATGCACCCTTTATTTTCTCTTCCGGAGGAATTACAACTGCATCAGCGTGAAACTGAGCATCCTTTAAAATTCTGGAGATAACAAAACCATCTCCCCCGTTATTCCCGATTCCGATCAATACCAGTATCCGGCTTTTCCTGTTCATTGTCGGAACAAGCTGCCGGCAGAAAGCCTGCCCGGCACTTTCCATTAGCGTTTCTTCTTTCAGCCCGATTTCATCCATGGTATAGCGGTCGATTTGGCGCATTTCTTCGCCTGTCACCACGTACATATAAGTTTCCCTCCTATCCGCATTACACTATATGAGACATGCAGGCACATTATGCAGACCAGCATGACAAGCAGAAATAAAACTATTTTACAGAGTTTCTATTATTACTTGCGCTGCCGCGAATGTGGCCGTATGTGTGATGGATATATGCGCTTTTTCACTTCCGGCTGACTTTGTATGTATTACTGGTTTACCGTTTTTATCATTTAATATTCTTATATCCTGAAAGGAAAGCTCACGACCAATACCCGTGCCGGTCGCTTTAGCGTAAGCTTCTTTTCCGGAAAACCTTCCTGCAAGATACTCCAGCTTTCTTTTTTCAGGAAGACTGTCAAAAATCCTGAATTCCTCTTCTGTGAGAATTCTTTTTGCAAAAGCAGGCTTCCTGCTGTAAAGCGCTTTTATCCTGGAAATTTCCACAATATCCAAACCTGTGCCAATTATCATATCAGTTACCTCCCCACTCTTAGCTTCTGATATTGTATCATTCAGAGAGTTCCGCTGCTTCTTTCCTCGCAGTATTTGAGATTAGAATGGTAAATTAATCATATGTTAAAATATAATAGACTTTTACCCGGCAGAGTTATATGCCTGCTCTGTTTAAAAAGGAGACCAGAAAATGTTTATACGTACGGAAAGTTTCGGTGAATTTGTACGAACTTATAAGGTGATTACAGGCCTTGTAACAATTCATATAATATTACATTTATGGGTATCTTTATTCCCTGCGCTTGGGGGGCAGGAAATCAGGCTGCTCGGGATGGGGAGCAATCTTCATATAGCAATGGGAGAATACTGGCGGCTTATTACCCCGATCTTCCTCCACGCAGGGCTGATGCATATGCTGTTTAACTCTTTTTCACTCGTCCTGTTTGGTCCGGCACTGGAGCAGATGCTTGGCCCGGTGAGATTTATTATCGCTTATCTTGCAACTGGCATCCTTGCTAATGTCGCTACTTTCTTCTTCGGTTCCCCAATGATGATCCATGTAGGGGCATCAGGGGCAATCTTCGGTTTGTTCGGCATTTATTTGTACATGGTCCTTATGCGGAAAGACCTGATTGACCAGGGAAGCTCCCAGGTAATAACAACGATTTTGATCATCGCTGTAATTATGACATTCGTTAATCCCCGGGTTAACATTCTGGCCCATCTGTTCGGTCTGATTGCAGGGGCTGGTCTTGGTCCGCTGATTCTGTACGGAGTATCCCGTTACGGACGATATCGCAGGCCCAGCAGTCCGGATGGGCTGGCATTTGACCCGAACCGCTGGCAGAAAAAAGCTCGTAATAAGCAGCGTCTGAAAACAGTCTCTTTATTAGTAGGTGCAATACTCGTAATCCTGTTTTTCGCCCAGTATTTTATGTAGGATGTGCTAAATTTTGCTGTTGATTTTCGTTAAAAGACACTCGCTTTCCACGGGCATTGTGGGATGCATAACTCTCCCTCTGCAATTCCTGACTCAACTGCTTCCATACGTTGAGTCGTGGCGTTCAGCCGATTCAATTCCTGAATCACCCACTTTTGTACGTTGAGGGGCACCGGACAGACGATTCAATTCCTGAATCAGCCGCTTTCATACGTTGAGGGGCGCCCTACAGACGATTCAATTCCTGAATCACCCACTTTCGTACGTTGAGGGGCACCGGACAGACGATTCAATTCCTGAATCAGCCGCTTTCATACGTTGAGGGGCGTCGTCCAGGCGATTCAATTCCTGAATCAGCCGCTTTCGTACGTTGAGGGGTGCCGTACAGGCGATTCAATTCCTGAATCAGCCGCTTTCATACGTTGAGGGGTGCCGTACAGACGATTCAATTCCTGAATCAGCCGCTTTCGTACGTTGAGGGGCGTCGTCCAGGCGATTCAATTCCTGAATCAGCCGCTTTCGTACGTTGAGGGGTGCCGTACAGGCGATTCAATTCCTGAATCAGCCGCTTTCATACGTTGAGGGGTGCCGTACAGACGATTCAATTCCTGAATCAGCCGCTTTCGTACGTTGAGGGGCGTCGTCCAGGCGATTCAATTCCTGAATCAGCCGCTTTCGTACGTTGAGGGGTGCCGTACAGGCGATTCAATTCCTGAATCAGCCGCTTTCATACGTTGAGGGGTGCCGTACAGACGATTCAATTCCTGAATCAGCCGCTTTCGTACGTTGAGGGGTGCCGTACAGGCGATTCAATTCCTGAATCAGCCGCTTTCATACGTTGAGGGGTGCCGTACAGACGATTGTTCAGCACATAAACAGGATATTAATAACGGCACGGTGCGTTTTCGCACTGTGCCGTTTCTTAGCTTATATATTAATTTTCCACTAAAGCCACTAATTCAGGTTTAATATCAAAGGAAACAATAGACCCTACTTCCACGTCCTGTTCAACAGGTGCGTAAATGAGCATCGGCTCCTTCGAGAGATTTGGTTCGTTATGAAGGCGGACGTACAGCTCCTGATATTCCCCGCCGTATGTGACCCGTTCTACCTGGCCGCAATATGCGCCGCCGTCGGTTAACCGGCATCCTTCAGGCCTGATGGAAATTTGCACGTTTTCAAGGCGCTCCTGCCATTTGTTAGGTAATGTCACTTTTCCTATATGTGTATGAATGTGCTGCAGATCATCATCCATCGTTCCTGCGAGCAGATTGGTTTTTCCAACGAACTCTGCAACGAAGCAGTTTTTCGGGCAGCGGTACATTTCTTTAGGAGCATCTATCTGCTGGATTACCCCGTCTTTCATAACTACAACCCTGTCAGAAACAGCAAACGCGTCCTTCTGGTCATGGGTAACCATAATTGCCGTCGTATTAGCTTTCCTTAAGATATTCGTAACATCAAAACGCATTTTTTCTCTTAAACCTGCATCCAGGTTACTGAACGGCTCATCCATCAGCACTACGTGGGGTTTAGGAGCAAGCGCCCTCGCTAACGCCACACGCTGCTGCTGTCCGCCGGATAACTGAGTTGGATAACGGTTGCCGTAATCTTCCAGACCCACAAGTTCCAGAACCTCAAGCGCTCTTCGTTTTTTCTCCCGGGTACTCCACCTGTTCAGTCCAAACATAACGTTTTTAAGAATTGTCATATGCGGGAAAAGGGCGTAGTCCTGAAAAACCATGCCAATACCCCTTTTTTCTGGTGGCAGAGACTGAGTTCTGCTGAATATTTCTTTGCCATCAATAGTGATGCGACCTTCACTTGGATGCTCGAAGCCTGCAACCATTCTTAAGGTAGTAGTTTTACCACAGCCGCTCGGTCCCAGTAACGTAATAATTTCTCCTTGCTCAATATCTAAATTAAGCGAGCTGACCGATGGCACATTGCTTCCTGCAAAGTATTTAGTTAAGTTACTTAATTGGATGAAACTCATGTCACTTACCTCCCAGTCCTTCCCGATGATAATTCACTGTTCAGAGGAAATCCGTTTTCCATTTATTATAATTCTTACTTTAGAATAATTAAAAATTAGTTGAGAATGATTTTCATTACTAAGAAAAGTATATCATATGCTATTTTTTACCGTCAATGGAGTTCACTATCTTGCCATATGTATTATTTTTTCTTTTAAACTCTTCCGTTCATACAGCCCTCAGTTTCCTATATATATATTCCGCCGCTCTTTTCTTTTCCTGGATAGGTTAACAACATAGCCATAGTGTAAATGTAATTTTTTAACAGTATTCACGAATTTTTCACAAAATGAAACGATTCATTTCCCTTGCTTAACTTATTATTAGGTCATGGGGGAATTCAAATACATGTTTATGAAGAAAGGGGAGGCAAGGTATGAGCGAAATGAACAAGCAAAAATCAAAATCCCACACTTCGGGGGAAAATCATACATCGCTGAAAACAACTCTGATATTCACCATGACGCTGGGTGTATTGATTTTACTGTCGTGGTTTGCTGTGTTCTTTTTATTTTTAGAACGTTCTTAAACTTTTTGGGGGGATTATTATGCACATTCATAAGTATGAAAAAATCTGGCTTATTTTTGGGGTAGGCTCTCTTGTACTGTTTTTGGGAGTCATTGGGGTTGCTGCCTTTGCTTTCGGCCACCAGCCGCCAAGCCACATGGCTACTGTAGACGCTGAGAACCTCGACCAGGATCCTGTGTTCTCCGAGCCTGGACTCACTAAAATTGATGAATCAACATACAGAGCTACACTCGTAGCCCAGGCGTTTGGCTACAATCCAAATCGTATTGAGGTGCCTGAAGGGTCAACTGTCCTTTTTGAAGTAACAAGCGCAGATGTAGTTCACAGTTTCACTATACCTGGCACCAATGTGAATTTCATGGTGACGCCCGGCCACGTCAATATGGCTGAGCACACTTTCAATGAGCCTGGCGAGTACCTCGTTCTTTGTAATGAATATTGCGGTACCGGCCATCACTATATGTCAATGACGATTGAGGTGGTTCCACGATGAATATTACAAATTTAGCGGTTGATATTACTCAGCAAGTAAAACCAGGTGTAGATCCGAAAGATAAAAAATTAACTATTTACCATATGTCAGTAGCCTTCGTTGCCTTCATTATCGGAGTATTCGGGGGATTGCTTCAGGGACTTGCAAGGGGTGGACTGATTCCTCTGCCAAGCTGGCTCGGCTATTATCAAATTTTAACTGCTCACGGAGTACTGCTTGCACTCGTATTTACTACTTATTTTATATTCGGTTTCTTCTTTGCAGGGATCAGTTATACACACGGCCCGTTATCCAAAGGTCTAAGAAAGCTTGGCTGGACCGGCTTTACTGTAATGTCCATTGGCGCAGTCCTGGCCACTATTATGATTTTAATGAACGAAGCCTCGGTTTTATATACTTTTTACGCACCGCTGGCTGCTCACTGGCTGTTTTATATTGGTTTAACATTATTTGTAGTAGGTACGTGGATTTCAAGCGGCGCTATCCTGACTCACTTTTACCGCTGGAAAAAAGAGAACCCTGGAGAAAGATCTCCTTTATTCAGCTTTATGGCAACTGCCACTCTCCTGCTCTGGATCGTGTCCAGCCTCGGGGCAGCTGTTTCTATTCTGTTCCTGATACTGCCTTGGGCCCTTGGCCTGACTGACAGTGTAAACGTCTTGCTTACACGTACGTTATTCTGGTACTTTGGCCATCCGCTCGTATACTTCTGGATCATGCCTACGTATATGGTATGGTACTTAGTTGTACCAAAGCTGATAGGCGGAAGATTGTTCAGCAGTTCTCTTGCAAAGCTTGCTTTTGTCCTGTTCCTGCTGTTCTCCACCCCTGTCGGTTTCCACCACATGCTCATGGAGTCCGGGGTTACGGAATTCTGGAAGTTTCTGCAGACAGTCTTAACTTTTGCGGTTGTAATTCCATCTTTATTAACCGCGTTCTCGATTTTCGCAACCTTCGAGCAGACTGGCAGAGAACAAGGAGGCAAAGGTTTATTCAGCTGGCTTAAGAAGCTTCCTTGGGGAGACGTAAGGTTTTTCGCACCGTTTATGGGGATGATGTTCTTTATTCCTGCCGGGATCGGCGGTTTAATTAACGCCAGTTTCAGCTTAAACGCAGTGGTGCATAATACACTTTGGGTGGTAGGGCATTTCCATTTAACAGTTGGAACTACAGTAATTCTCACTTTCTTCGGGATGGCTTACTGGCTTCTGCCTATGCTTACCGGACGCCGCTTTACAAAGCATGCAAACCGGTGCGGAATAGTGCAGACCTGGCTTTGGTCAATTGGAATGTTCCTTATGTCCGGAGCGATGCATATTCTCGGTTTATTCGGGGCTCCCCGTCGTACTGCCTATGCAACATATCAGGATGCTCCACAGGCAGTCGCCTGGTTTGAAGGGATATTCGCCAGCCATATTACAGTGGCAGTCGGAGGAGTAATACTGACTGCGGCAGGAGTACTGATGTTCTATAATTTCATTTATCTGACTTTGTTAGCGCCTAAGGGAGAAACAGAGTTTCCAATGACTCCTGATCCGCATGATATGAAGGACAGCCCTAAGTTCCTGGAAAACTGGAAATTGTGGCTGCTTATCACAGCTCTGTTAATTGTGTTTGCTTACACAATTCCGATTTACGATATGATTGTGAACTCACCTCCTGGCTCACCCCTTTTTAACAACTTAATTAAATAAATTATCTCAAGTTGAAAGCGGGCAGAAAATGCCCGCTTTTTTGTTTTGCCTGAAGGGTAATATAAAGTGAACCTTCAATCAGTGGGGGTTTTACTCATCCCCCACAGATTGTTAGTTGAACCAATCGGGATGTAAACGTCCGTTATCTCCCGCCATAAACATCATCGCTTCCACTCAGGTTTTGAGGCGGAAGTTTTATGGAGGGTTACATCGGGATAAACAGTAAGGGCATGCAGCTTCGAGAATTGAACACCTGATTTCGCGAATTGAACCTGTCTTTTCGAGAATTAACCTAGCGTTTTCGAGAATTGGCGGTCGCTTCTATAATTGTGCATCCGATTTCGAGAATGGGACCTGCCTTTTCGAGAATTAAGCAGTTGATTTCGAGAATGACCCTGCCTTTTCAAAAATTAATTCCGGAAAATACAGGTACATCTGGTCAGAATAGAACAAAACTAAAAAAATTACATTTTTTCTTAACCTTTTTACATTCCGGGTGATAACATAGAATAGGATTATTGAAGCAAAAGAGAAATATTTGTCAGTTAACAGCAAGACTATGCGATGAAAGAGGTGCGAAAAATGAATACAGACCAATTGACGGTTTTAACAATAAAACATCTTAAAGACGGGAAACGTATTGCCCTCAGGGAAACTCTCGAGGAACTGCACCCGTACGATTTCGCAGAGCTGTACCGGGCACTTCCTGAAAAACACCATTATAAGTTTCTTTCTTTTCTTACCTCTAAGCAAATTGCAGACCTTATGATGGAGCTGGATCAGGAGATACAAATGGAGGTCCTCCAAAAGCTGGGTATTGAAAAATCCTCCAAAGTTATGGACATTATGGATAATGACGACCTTGCCGACCTGCTGAGCGAAATTTCTGAAGAAAAACTTGAAGAGTACCTCTCTGCCATGCAGAAAGAGGAATCTAAAACAGTCCAGCAGCTAATGAGTTATCCTCCTGAGACAGCAGGGGGAATTATGACAGACGAATTTGTCTGGATCAGGGATTACTACACAGTCAGGGACGCTGTGGAAAAATTTAAAAGCTTCGCGGAATATACAAGAAATATCTATTATCTGTATGTCATTGACGAAAATAAAAAGCTTGTAGGAGTTGTATCTTACCGGGATCTGCTTCTGGCTGACACAAATGAAAGAATTGGCGATATTATGTTCAGCAGGGTTATATCAGTCCCGCTGACAATGGACCAGGAAGAAGTAGCTCAGTTAATACAACGCTATGACTTTTTAGCGGTTCCTGTTGTGGATGAGAAAAATCATCTGAAAGGGATCGTAACAGTCGATGATGTTATTGATGTTTTTATTGAAGAAGCTAACGAGGATATTGAAAAATTATCCGCCTCAGGTAAAGCTATTGATTTTAACACAAAAGCTGTGATCGCTTCTTACCGGCGCCTTCCATGGCTGATCCTCCTTTTATTTATCGGACTAATAACAGGAAGTATTCTTGACGGATTCGAACAGACACTGGAGCAGGTGGTTGCATTAATATTCTTTATGCCAATGATCGCCGGAATGACAGGTAACACTGGTACTCAGTCTCTCGCAGTTGTCGTAAGAGGTCTTGTAACGACAACTATGGAAAAGAACACGGTTCTGAAACTCATATGGCGTGAGCTTAAAGTAGGAGTTATTATCGGCATCACTTGCGGCGCCCTCGTTTTTATTGTCGCTTCCCTCTGGCAGTCAGATGTCATATTTGGAACGATCGTGGGCGTCTCCCTGTTGGCTACACTTATTATTGGAACACTGGCAGGTACGATAATACCTCTCATACTATATCATTTTGGTGTGGATCCTGCCGTGGCTTCAGGTCCGCTTATCACAACTCTGAACGATATTTTTTCCTTACTGATATATTTCGGCATAGCAACAAGCCTTCTTCATTACCTGATCTAATGTGAAAGCCGCCATGAGCTCCTTGGAGAACATGGCGGCTGTTTTTATTAAAATTAAATTATCCTGGATCCCGCTACAGCAGCTTCTCGCCGAAAAGGGAGCCGATCAGCGCCACTGCTGCCTCCGCTGTCTGGTTTTTATTATCCAGGATCGGGTTGACTTCAACAAACTCTGCAGATGTAACAATGTTGCGTTCCGCCAGTATTTCCATTGCTAAATGTGCCTCACGGTAAGTTGTCCCACCAACTACCGGAGTTCCCACACCTGGCGCGTCCTGAGGATCCAGTGCATCAAGGTCAAAACTAAGATGAAGGCCATCTGTATTTCTTGATACGTGAGAAATAGCCTCTTCCATTACAGTCGTCATGCCGAGGCGGTCAATTTCATGCATCGTGAACACTTTTATCCCTTTTTCACGAATGAGCTCTTTTTCCCCTTCATCCAGTGACCGTGCCCCAACTATTGCGATATTTTCCGGCTTAATTTTCGGGGCGTAACCGCCAATCTCAGTCAGGGAAGTATGCCCGATGCCAAGGCTTACTGCCAGCGGCATACCATGGATGTTCCCGGATGGTGAAGTTTCTCCGGTATTTAAATCGCCATGGGCGTCATACCAGATGACACCGAGATTTTCGTATTTATTAGCTATGCCTGCCAGTGTACCGATAGCTATACTATGGTCTCCTCCAAGCACTAACGGAAAGTCGCCTCTGTCGGAAGCATCCGAAACAGCCTCAGCAAGCCGCTGGTTCGATTTCACAACTTCCTCCAGATCTTTCAGGTTCTGTTCATTTTTAATATCGAAATTTGGCGGGCGTCCTATTTCAATATCCCCCCGGTCTTCCACTTCATGATTCAGCTGTTTCAGGCGTTCAATGACACCTGCATAGCGGATAGCACTCGGCCCCATGTCTACTCCCCGGCGGGCCTGCCCTAAATCCATAGGTACTCCAATCAGAGAAATTTTTTTCTTCATATTTCTCACCAGTCCTTCCATCTGACTTTCATAGTTTCAAATTCCAGCATTTCATATTTTTGAATAAAGAACAAAGACCAGCAGCTTTCACGAGAAACAGCGTTTACCCTTTATTTCTGACTGCTCCCTAAAAAGAGGAGCTCCGTTTAAGACGAAGCATCCTCTTTTCAGCCTGATAACCGCCAGGATATTCTTCTGTTCTTTATCTCTCAGACTTTAATTCGAAAGAACCTTTTTCACACGCTCGATAGCCCAGTCCAGATCCTCTTCAGAGATTACAAGCGGAGGGGCAAAGCGAATTACGTTTTCGTGTGTTTCTTTACACAGAAGGCCTTCCTCTTTTAATGCTTCACAATAAGGACGCGCAGCTCCTGTCATCTCCACTCCGATAAACAGGCCTTTACCTCTTACTTCTTTAATATTGGGATTATCTATCTTCTTAAGCTCATCCATAAAATATTCTCCAAGTTTAAGAGAACGATCCACAAGATTTTCTTCCTCTAATACTTCAAGAGCAGCAACAGATACTGCACTAGCAAGAGGGTTACCGCCAAATGTAGAACCATGGGAGCCTGGCTCAAAAACTCCGAGTATATCATCGTTAGCCGCTACAACAGAGATTGGCATCACGCCTCCCCCGAGAGCTTTACCGAGAATATACATATCAGGCTCAACATTTTCCCAGTCGCAGGCGAACATTTTTCCGCTTCTGCCAAGGCCTGCCTGAATTTCATCAGCAACGTACAATACATTATTTTCCTTACAAATATCATAAGCTTCTTTAAGGAACCCTTCAGGCGGAATGTTGATTCCAGCCTCACCCTGAATCGGTTCAAACAGGAATGCTGCTGTATTTGGCGTAATCGCTTCTTTCAGCGCATCCGTATCCCCGAAAGGAATTACCTTAATTCCTGGAAGCATCGGGCCGAAATCCTTTTTGTACTCTTCATTGGAAGAAAGAGATACAGCAGTCATCGTTCTGCCATGGAAGTTTTCTTCACAGACAATAATTTCAGCTTTGTTTTCCTCTACACCCTTTGAACGGTAAGCCCATCGGCGAACAGCCTTAACAGCTGTTTCCACAGCCTCAGCACCGGTGTTCATAGGAAGTACCATGTTTTTCCCTGTAAGTTTGGATACTTTTTCGTAAAACAGACCTAGCTGGTCATTATGAAAAGCACGGGAAGTTAACGTAATACGGTCTGCCTGGTCTTTAAGCGCCTGAATGATTTTAGGGTGACGATGCCCCTGGTTCATCGCTGAATAGGCGCTAAGCATATCAATATAACGGTTTCCTTCAGGATCCTCTACCCATACACCTTCCGCTTTGGAAATAACTATAGGGAGGGGATGGTAGTTTTTTGCGCCGAATTTTTCAGTCAAGTCAATAACTTCATTAGTTTTTGTCACGTGTGTATACCCCCTAAAAAATTTTGCTGATCAGAACTGGTCTGTAACAGTCTTAGGCTGCAGGAAGTGGAGCAGGTAGTCAGGCCCTCCGGCTTTAGAATCTGTTCCTGACATATTAAAGCCGCCAAATGGCTGGTAGCCTACGATTGCCGCTGTGCATCCACGGTTAAAGTAAAGATTCCCCACATGAAATTCCTCACGTGCTCTTTCCAGATGGTCGCGGTTATTTGATATAACAGCACCTGTCAGTCCGTATTCCGTATTATTGGCAATTGCAAGAAGCACATTAAAATCCTTAGCCTTTGCAAATGCTACTACCGGACCAAAAATCTCTTCCTGCATAATCCTTGCTTCCGGATCCACATCAGCGATAACTGTTGGCTGAATAAAATATCCTTCAGAAGAATCTCCTTCGCCACCGGCAACCAATTTTCCTTCCTTTTGTCCAATTTCGATATAATTCATGACTTTGTCAAAGGCAGCCTGGTCATTTACAGGTCCCATGAAATTGGAATTATCCATATAAGTAGGGCCAACTGACAGCTCTTTCGTACGAGCTGCTACTTTTTCCAAAACTTCATTATAGACATCTTCATGGATTACCGCCCGGGAGCATGCAGAGCATTTCTGGCCGGAAAAACCAAACGCGGAATATGTTATAGATTCTGCAGCAAGATCCAGATCTGCATCATTATCTACTATTATAGTATCTTTCCCGCCCATTTCCGCAATAACACGCTTCAGCCAGATCTGGCCTTTTTGTACTTTCGCAGCACGCTCATATATTCTCAGGCCAACTTCTTTAGATCCTGTGAAGTTAATAAAACGAGTTTTAGGATGGTCGATGAGATAGTCTCCAATTACAGAGCCGCTGCCTGGAATATAGTTTACAACTCCTTCAGGAAGACCTGATTCCATTAAAACTTCCATAAACTTATAAGCAACTACAGGGGTGGTGGATGCCGGCTTCAACAGCACCGTATTTCCGGTTACTACAGGTGCCACAGTTGTGCCTGCCATAATAGCAAAAGCAAAATTCCAAGGCGAGATAGTTACCCCAACGCCAAGAGGGATATATTTAAAGGAGTTATGCTCGATTTCACGGGAGTTGATTTCTACTCCATCTTTCATGCGGATCATCTGCCGGGCATAGTACTCCAGAAAATCAATCGCTTCCGCAGTATCTGCATCTGCTTCTTTCCACGGCTTCCCTGCTTCATAAACAAGGTATGCAGAAAACTCGTGTTTCCTGCGGCGGATGATTGCAGCAGCACGGAAAAGTATGTTCGCCCGGGCTTCAGAAGTCCACTTTTTCCATGATTCGAATGCTTTCAGAGCAGACTGCATTGCTTTCTCTGCCAGCTCCTGGTCCGCTTTAGATACGTACCCTACGATTTCAGCCTTATTTGCAGGGTTTTCTGAAACAATTTTATTCTCTGTCATTATCTTCTCTCCGCCTATGATGAGGGGATATTCTTTACCCAGTTCACCTTTTACGAGATTTAAAGCAGCTTCAAATTCTTTCCGGTTCTCTTCGACCGTAAAGTCTGTAAATGGTTCATGTTTGTAAGGTACGACCATCAAAAACACTCCCTTTTCCAATTTGTTTTCACCTATAATTCATATTGCAATTTTTGTGCCAGATATTAGAATGCAAGGCAGCTGAATTTTACTGGTTTGCCAGAGCAAAGAAATTTTGCAGCGCCAACTTTTTTTGCGCTAGTGTGCAAAAACAGATTGCAGGTAATTATTCGGAACTGTAAAATACTTTTAAAGACAAAGAGTTCTGGAGGAGGCGTTAGATGACAAGAGGAAAAGCTTTACCAAACATCGACTCTATTTACTTACAGCTTCTGGACGCGGTAGATGCGGGAATACATGTAGTTGATCATGAAGGGAAGTCCGTAATTTACAATAAAAAAATGTCACGAATGGAAGATATGAAGAAAGAGGATGTATTGAAGAAAAATATACTGGATATATTCAGATTCAGCGGTGAAGAGGAAAGCAGACTTCTTCAGGCCCTCCGGAAAGGCACAGTAAAAAAGAATGCTAAACAGACATACTTTAATTTTAACGGCCAGGAAATAACTACTATAAATGATACATTTCCTCTTATAAGCGACGGGAGAATTGTCGGAGCAGCAGAAATTGCAAAGGATATTACTAAACTGGAACGCCTCACCCGGGAGAACGCATGGGAAAAAGGTGAAGCAAGGTTCACTTTCGATAAAATAATTGGTAAGAGCGACACGATAAATGATGTAATAACCAACGCAAAAAAGGCTACGAGAACTTCGTCATCTGTGCTGATCTACGGGGAAACAGGTACAGGAAAAGAGCTGTTCGCCCAGAGTATACACAACGGGAGCGCTCGTGCATCAAAACCGTTTATCAGCCAGAACTGCGCAGCTCTTCCTGATACGCTGATTGAGAGTATTTTATTCGGCACAGTAAAAGGAGCGTTTACAGGGGCTGCCGACCACCCGGGGCTCTTCGAACAGGCTGATGGGGGCACCCTCCTGCTCGATGAAATCAATTCTCTGAATGCCGCTCTCCAGGCTAAGCTGCTCAGGGTCATTCAGGAAAAGAAGATTCGGCGTATTGGAGACACAAGAGACAGGTTCGTTGATGTGAGAATACTTGCCTCACTGAACGAGGAGCCATTAAAGGCTATTGAAAAAAATAATCTGAGAGAAGACTTATATTACAGATTAAGTGTAGTCTCCATAGTCCTCCCTCCACTCAGGGAGCGAAAGGCAGACATTCCGCTGCTGGCAGAGCATTTCGTCGAAAAATATAACCAGCGTTTTCAGCTAAATGTACCTGGGATTGAAGATGCTGTAGTAAGGCTTTTCCTGGATTATGAGTGGCCTGGAAATGTGAGAGAACTGGAGCATATGATTGAAGGAGCAATGAATCTAATCGATTATGAGGAGGAAATCAATTTTAACCACCTCCCTGTTCATGTAAGAAACAAATTTCCCAAGTATGAACAGTTAGCTGAGCTGCCGGTTTTGCCAGCTCCTGAAATTGTTAATCCTGCTCTCTTTGGGACGGAGGCCACCTCGTTGGGCAGCTTTATGGAAGAGACAGAAAAGTTCTATATAAATAAAGTTTTAAGACAGAATAAAGGAAATGTAACTAAGACGGCTGATGTTTTAGGCATCAGCCGGCAGAGTCTGCAATACCGTTTACGTAAATACGGGTTATAACAGTGGCAGATTCTCCGGCGGGAAAGTCTTAGTTTATACGGAGGGCTGCTGTAATCGGTGGGAGGGGGCCACTCTGCAATACAGGCTGGTGGGGATCCAGGACAAATCTTTCTTTCTATGCTGACATTTGTCCAGCAAATCAGTTTTTCTGGACAAATTCCTCTTTCAACAGACAGATTTGTCCAGCAAACTCTCTTTTCTGGACAAATTTCATTGATTCCTTAAGAATTTGTCCAGGTAATTAACATAATCAGGAGCTAAAGTAAGATATAGGTTTTTATTCTGGACAAATCTTTCCTGCTCCTCTTAAATTTGTCCTGCAAATCAGTTTTTCTGGACAAATTCCTCTTCCAACAAACAGATTTGTCCAGCAAACTCTCTTTTCTGGACAAATTTCATTGATTCCTGAAGAATTTGTCCAGCTAATTAACATAATCAGGAGCTAAAGTAAGATATAGGTTTTTATTCTGGACAAATCTTTCCTGCTCCTCTTAAATTTGTCCTGCAAATCAGTTTTTTTGGACAAATTCCTCTTCCCATAAACAAATTTGTCCAGCAAACTCTCTTTTCTGGACAAATTCCGCGTTTTGCAAACAGATTTGTCCAGCAAAATTAACAAAAGCCAAACAGCCCCCCGATACACCCTGCGCTACGACTCCCCAGCCTCAATATATTCGAACAGAAACGACTGCCCATCACGGTAAAATCTGGGGTCATATATGCCGATTCGCTCTTCTTCCTCCACAATAACTACAAAAGGAGCCCATTCATACAGCGTTCTTGCCTCGGGTCGGACATCAAAAAGAACTTCAAGGTCTGCTTCTTCAGCACTCTCTAACTGGTATTCCAGGCTGTCTTCTCTAAATAAAGAAGCGTTATATATCGAAACTAAACCATCCTGCTTTCCAATCAGTGAAAAATGCCAAGGGACGAATGAAGCGGACAAAGCTCTTTCCTCATAGGCCTCTTCGTATTGGTTATAGATAATGTAACCTTGCGAAGTTTGAGCTGCCACATGAACCACTAAGAGTAACCAAGCTATTCTGAAAACATGATGACTTAAATATCTTCTGGAATAACGGCTGATCAGCCAGCTGCCCAGAAGAACAGCCCATATAACAAAATCCACAATTGGAAGAGTCCCAAAGGTTAGCCGAACAGAGGAAAAAGGCTCAAAGTAGCCTGTTCCCCAGGCGTTAAACAGATCAATTGTATTATGGATGAAAACAGCGAGAAGGCCAATCCAGAAGAATAACCAACTTTTTACTTTCCAGAACCAGCGAGCCATTCCATAAAGAAAAGCTGCAAATACAGGTACCATAAAAACAGAATGAGTGATTCCTCTGTGCCACATCTGATATTGTCCTTCTGAATCCCACAGCTGGGAAACCACATCTATATCAGGAATCTGGCTGCCTGCCACTGCCGTAAATAAAAGAGCCCTTTTTTCCCTTTTAGAAAAATTACGTTTATCTACCGCTCCATAGATTGCCAAACCTAAAAAAGTATGCGGAATCGTATCCATTCTTGCCTCCGGTATGACTGAACTTATTCATTATGTTTGTCGTCCCAAAATACTTTTTTACTTAGTTGTTTTGTTAACGGGACTTTTCCGGGATTAAATCCGACAGCCTGCCAAGATCCACATTTCCTCCTGACACAACTACAGCTACCTTCTTTCCTTCCAATGGAATTTTACCGAACATAGCTGCTGCAACCGCAACTGCACTTGAAGGTTCTATGAGCTGCTTAAGCCTTTCGAGAACAAAACAAAAAGACTGCTTTATTTCATCCTCATTCACTAAAATCAGATCATCAAGATATTTCATTAATACAGGAAAAGTCATGTCCCCAGGCTGAGAAGACCTTAATCCGTCGGCAATCGTCGGAGCGGACGGAATGGAAGTGATCTTTTGTTTCTGGAGAGATAAAAACGTATCATTCGCCAGCAATGGCTCAGCTCCGTAAACTTTTACAGCTGGATTGGTTTCCTTGACCGCAGTCAGAATCCCGGAAAGGAGGCCACCCCCGCCTACAGGCACGATGACTGCGTCGATGTCTTCCAGCTCTTCAATAATTTCCAGCCCTGCTGTTCCCTGGCCGGCCATTATTAAAGGGTCATCGTATGGAGGAATAAAAACTCCTCCCTCTGATTCAGCCAGTTCCATGGCTTTTGGTATCCTCTCGGCAGAAGTGGTTCCGCATTTTTCAATTCCTGCCCCGTAGGAAGAAATCGCATCAACTTTACATAGTGCCGCATCTTCCGGAACCACTACAGTGGCTGGAACATTCAGCTCTTTGGAAATATAGGCAACAGCCTGCCCATGATTGCCTGAAGAAGCAGCGGTAACTTTCCCGGCCCCTTTCCGGACAGCAGAGATAACTTTATTGGAAGCACCGCGAATCTTAAAAGAACCTGTTTTTTGCAAATGTTCCCCTTTAAGAAAAATATTGTTGCCGCTTATCCCCGATAACTGTCCAGACTGGATAATTGGAGTCTTATGAATAATTCCGGATATATTCTCTCTCGCCTGTTTAATATCATGTAAGCTGATCATGTTACCCTCCCTGTATTTTCCTGTATTTAAATTAAGTTTATACTACTATGAAAAAAACTCCTCCCATAGATATGAGAAGAGTCATGTTGATTATTGGCTGGCCAGCGGAAGATTCCTCACTTTGATTTTTTCACCATCTTCAAAACTCTCAGTACTGTCCAGAAGCACCCCTTCAAAGGTAATATACTCGAAGTTAAAGTCTGACGCGGCCAGAATTACTGATTCAAAGAGGAGATCATATTCAGCTGCTGTTTCAAACTGGCTGTTTTCATTTTCTATCGTCACAGTGATTTCGTTGTCACCCGGGGATGTTTCCAGTTCCAGCTCTTCAGGTATTGCAGGAGAATACCAGGCGCCATCATTCACACTTTTCATTTTTTCAAGAGTGTCTTCAAAGGAAAGCAGATTTCCGGAATCGTCGGTCATCTCTTCGCCTGCAGCGGCTCCCCTTATGAATAACGACTCCCCATTTTCATGCTTGTACAAATAGTATCCTCTGTTCACGGGGGTTACATCTTCCAGTTCCTCTATTGGTCCGGCCTGCCCGAAATCAACACCTGGATCCCCGTTGACCGTAAGGATTACAGTACTGAAACCATAAAGGCCAAAAATCTCCCGGAGCGTTTCCCTCAGTATATTTTCCTGTTCAGATGCAAGACTCATTAATCTATGGTCTTCGGAAAAATCAAGCACTGCTGTATTTTCATCAGGCATTAAATCAATATCCTGAAGCTGCCCCTGGAGACTGTATCCCCAGTTAAATTCTTCAGATGTGAGGGAATAAAAAAGGATGTCGTCCAGTCCCGCACTTTCCGGAAATTCTCTCACTACACCCGTGAAAGCAACTTTTCCGCTCCTGTAATTCCCGGTAGCTACTTCCATGGTACGAGGGACAGGCACAGTCACGTAACTGCTCTGTTCAGCTTCTTCCTCAACAGGTAATTCCTCTTCCTCGTTCTCTTCCCGATTATTGTTGTTATAACCCTCATTAGTTTCAGCAGCTTCGTTTTCAACTGCATAATTATTTACTTCTCCGTTATTAGCAGGCATACCGCCGTTTTCGTTTTCAGCTGTATAAACTTCTTCATTATTGTTGCTGGCGGATTCATTAAGGCTTTCTTCCATGGAATTCGCCTCATCCATTACCGCTGCGGTGTTATTTCCAGCTGGTTCCCCGTTTCCAGCCATATCCCCGGCATTATAATTCTCTGTAGTCATCTGCTGTTGTTCGTTACTGACAAGAGAAGGAAGGACAAGGATAATCAGAAAGACAGCAGCAGCCGCTGCGGCAGCCGGATAATACCAAGCTCTTTTTTTCTTTTTCCGCAGATCGTTCCTTTTATTTGTCGTGGTAGTATCTAATTGATTCTGAATAGACTGGAATAACTCATCTTTTGAACGATTGTCTTTTACAGCCGGAAACTGCTTAAGACTCTCTTCAATTTTCCCGTCATCCCAGTTGGAACGCTTACTCATTCGCTGGCCTCCTTTAGCTTTGATGTGGACTTCTCTTCCAGTCTCTTGCGCAGTGCCTTCAGTGCCCGGTGCTGGGTTGTTTTCACTTTACTCTCTGTCCAGCCAAGTACTTCTGCTGCTTCCGAAACGCTGAGAGATTGTATATACCTCAGCAGGATAACCTGCTGCTGGTCCTCCGTACAGTCTGCAAGCGCTTTATAAACCTCCTGCACCTCATCTTTTCGCACTGCAAGTTCATCCGGAAGGGGAGCCTGGTCCCTGAGTTCGAATTCCCTTTCGCTCCACTCGTACTGCTTCCCTTCCCATTTCCGCTTCTTTCTCCCCTGGCTTCTTATATAATCAATTCCTACATGTTTTGCCACAGAATAGAGCCATGTTTTCTCACTGCTTTTTCCTTCGAATGATTTATAGGAATTAAGTACTTTTATATAAACTTCCTGCACTAATTCTTCCGCTACTTCGCGATTGCGAACCATGTAAAACAAATACTGGAAAAGTGTGTGATGGTAAGTATCGTACAAACGATCGAATTCCTCCCTCACGCTCTTCCCTCCCTGTATATTTATTTTGTCGTTCTTACGTTATTAAAGTTACAATTAAATATAAACTGATAATCAATAAACAGGACAATCTGAAACTATGCAGGCGTAATCTGAGTTCCTTTAATTACAACTTCCGCGCCTTAACTGCCTGCTGATTTTTATTATATAAAAAGGCACCAAACATGTAATTGTTGTTTGGCACCTGCTATAATCGCGTTTTTATTTAGTGAATACCCAGAACCAGAAAAGGGCAGCACCAGTAAAACCTAAGATTAATAAATATAGAGCCAGCATGTAATTTTTCTTATGCAAAATTTCTCATCCTTTATTTCATTTGCCTGCCTGTACTGCCATACTTCCATACAGCGAAGCTAGGTGTTTGTTTTTTTATGTATCTTATTATAACAAAATTATAAGTTGATCTACTATGAAGTAATAAATTTTACATGTTTTTTCAATCTCTGAGCTGTTTAAAAAGAGCCCCCCTGAGGGAGCCCTTCCTGAAAGATTAATTATTTATCGCCTTTCCGTTTAGGAACAATATTAAAAATTTCGCCTGTTTCAAATAAATTCACAACATCCGTGAGCCATGCATAGTATTCCTCTGCTTTAGCCAGTTTGTCCAGATCAGCTTCTGCCTTTTCCCGGATTCCTTCATATGGAGACTCCTCTTTCAGCCTCCGTAGCTGTACCTTCGTTTCCTCAATGGCTTCCACATTTAATTTCGTAGCATTCCTCCACCGCTTTATGAATACATTGGAAAAAGACTTATACCAGTCATCTTCTGTTTTATATAAATCTTTCCGTATTCCTTTTTCCCAGACACGTTCTACCATATCAGCATCAAGCAGAGATCTTATCCCTGTGCTCATACTCGTTTTACTCATTCCAAGCGCTTCGCTCATCTCATCAAGTGTCATTGGCTTCTCAGCAAAAAAAACGGTCCCGTACAATCGCCCTGTTGAAGCAGTTATGTTATACAAATGCATGTTTTTAGCAATTTCAGTAATGAAACAATTCCTTGCTTCTTCAAGTTTTTCCAGCTCATCTTCATAGATCGGATCATTAAGCATTTTCAGAGCCTCCTCAGCAACAACTACTACATATAGTAGCAAAGATCATATAAGATTGAAAAGTTTGGAACTCCTTACGAATAACAAGTAATGAAGAGTAATTAAAAGGATTTAAAACGTATTTTACGTACAGTTTTTTCTGAACAAACTTTTTGAAACATACAGACTGAATATGAACTTTGTGGTTTTTATAACAAAGACGTATAGTTAAATAGGTCAATCGATTCGGATTTGAATCTACATAACATTATTTACATATACTATGTGGGTATATGTACACAGGAAAAAAATGAGGTGGAATTACTTGGCTAAAATAAAAGTTGAAAAACTCACCAAAGTTTTCGGTAAACGTCCAAAACAGGCAATGAAGATGCTGGACGGAAATATGACAAAAAAAGAAATTCTTGCCGAAACTGGAATGACTGTCGGTGTTAATCAGGCTTCCTTTGAAGTGGAAGACGGAGAGATCTTCGTAATTATGGGGCTTTCAGGAAGTGGAAAATCCACTTTAGTGCGCCTTTTGAACAGGCTCATTGATCCAACCGCAGGGAACGTATGGGTTGATAATGAAGATCTGGCTCAGATGGATGCAAAGCAGTTACGGGATGTAAGAAGAAAGAAAATGAGCATGGTTTTCCAGAAATTTGGTTTATTTCCTTTCCGTACAATTCTCGATAATGTGGAGTACGGACTCGAAGTACAAAACATCGAGAAGGAACAACGCCGGAAGAAAGCTATGGAATCATTAGAGCTCGTTGGCCTTAAAGGTTATGAAGATCAGTACCCTGATCAGTTGTCCGGAGGTATGCAGCAGCGTGTAGGCCTTGCCCGTGCACTCGCTAACGATCCGGAAGTACTTCTGATGGATGAAGCATTTTCGGCACTGGATCCATTAATTCGAAAAGACATGCAGGACGAACTTCTGGACCTTCAGACTACGATGAAAAAAACGATTATTTTTATTACCCATGACTTAGATGAAGCATTACGCATCGGCGACCGGATCGCTCTTATGAAGGATGGCTCTATCGTACAGATCGGGACGCCGGAAGAAATATTAATGAATCCTGCCAATGATTATGTTGAAAAATTCGTTGAAGATGTTGACCGATCAAAAGTACTTACTGCACAGCATATTATGAAGCGTCCGGAGACAGTAAATATTGATAAACACGGACCACGTGTCGCTCTTGAAAGAATGCGCGAAGAAGGCATATCAAGCATTTTCGCAGTGGACAGCAGCCGGAACCTTAAAGGTTATATCACTGCGGACGATGCTTCCGAAGCAAGAAAGAATCAAGTCAGTGATCTGAAAGAGATCCTGCGTAATGAAGTGCCGACCGTGGATCGGGAAACTCCAATGAATGATATTTTTAATATCATTCACGATACTCCAGTACCGGTTGCCGTAACAGAAAACGGAAAGCTTGTAGGTATTATTGTCCGAGGGGCTGTTATAGCAGCACTGGCAAATGACAGCGAGGTGAATTTAAATGTTTAATTCTGTACTATTAGCTTTCATACCTACCATCCCGCTGGCAGAATGGACTGCTTCATTCACAGCTTGGTTAACAAGTACTTTTTCATTCTTATTTAACCCTATCAAAGAGCATTTCGGTAATTTTATGAGCTTTACAGCTGACACGCTTGGCGTCATTCCTCCGATAGTTATTATGATTGCTGTGGCAGTAGCCGCCTTTTTTATCACCGGAAGAAGATTCGGTCTCGCAGCCTTTGCGTTTGTCGGCCTCTGGCTCATACAAAACCAGGGATTATGGGATCATCTGATGTACACTTTTACCCTTGTACTACTATCAAGTATTCTCTCAGTAATTATAGGGGTACCGTTTGGAATTTTAATGTCGAAGAGCAAAACTGCCGAAGCAATTATCGCACCAATACTTGACTTCATGCAGACTATGCCTGCCTTTGTATATTTAATCCCTGCTGTTGCCTTCTTTGGTATCGGCATGGTGCCTGGGGTCTTTGCATCATTGATCTTTGCAACCCCTCCAACTGTAAGGCTTACTAATTTAGGTATCCGCCAGGTTCCGAAAGAACTTGTTGAAGCAGCTGAAGCGTTCGGCAGTACAGGAGCTCAGAAGCTTTTTAAAGTAGAATTACCAATGGCTAAATCAACTATTATGGCCGGCATCAACCAGACAGTCATGCTTGCTCTGTCCATGGTAGTTATCGCTTCCATGATCGGTGCACCAGGACTTGGAAGAGAAGTTCTTTCAGCATTACAGCGTGCACAGGTAGGCCCAGGGTTTGTGGCAGGTGTCGGTATCGTAATTCTCGCAATAATTATTGACCGCTTTACTCAAAGTGCTAACGCCCAGCGAGGCAAAGCGTAAAGTGAACGGTGGCATCTTTTCTTCATACGAAAAGTTCCATATATATTAACAAAAAAGGGGAGAGTTATTATGTTAAAACTTAACTGGAAACGTTTAGGTCTGGCATCCGGGCTTTCATTATCATTACTGGCTGCCGGCTGTGGCGCGGATAATGATGGCGCTGTTAACGAAAACGGTAATACAGGAAATGAAGGAAATACTAATAATAATGCAGCAGCACCTGCAGGCGACGAAGGGGAAATTGAACTTGTTTATGTTGAATGGGATTCAGAGATCGCTTCTACGCATGTAATTGGAAAGGTTTTTGAAGACCTTGGTTATGATGTAACACTAACACCAATCGATAACGCTATTATGTGGCAGTCAGTTGCAAATGGCGAAGCTGACGGTATGGTAGCTGCATGGCTTCCTGCTACACACGGAGACTTACATGAAGAATACGAGGATCAGCTTGTAGACCTTGGTGAGAATCTTACAGGCGCAAAAATCGGTCTCGTAGTACCAGAGTATATGGACATTGACTCTATTGCGGACCTTGAAACTTATGGTGATGAGCTGAATAATACAATAACAGCAATTGAGCCAGGCGCAGGTGTAGTACAAGCTGCTGAAAATGCAGTTGAAGAATACGGTCTTGACGGGTGGGACGTACAGACTTCTTCAAGCGGTGCGATGGCTACTGCATTAGGGGAAGCTGTTTCCAATGAACAGCCTATCGTTGTTACTGGCTGGACACCTCACTGGAAGTTCGCTGAATACGACCTGAAATATCTTGAAGATCCAGAGGGCACTTTCGGGGAAGCAGAAATCATCGCCACAATGGTGCGCGAAGGCCTGGAAGAAGATATGCCAAATGCCTACCGTATTCTTGACCAGTTTAACTGGTCAACAGAAGACATGGAAGAAGTAATGCTTGAAATTCAGCAAGGCGCATCAACTGAAGATGCAGCAGCTAACTGGGTTGAAGCAAACGAAGACAAAGTGAACGAATGGCTGGAAGGTGTAGAATAATACTTTCCTGCAGGAAGCTTTCCGTAAAGGGCAGCTTCCTTTTTTCTGTTCACGACCTGCTATTTTTCCCAGCCAGAGCCTGCATTCTGAAAAGTATTTAAAACACCTACAGATAATCGCTCCTTTTCCCTACTTATTTCCCTTGTGTCTGAAACAGCCAAAAGATATCATTAAGTCTCCTGTGACAATTGGCGGGTTTTTCCGCTAATTTACTACAATAATTTATAATTTATGCTATTCTTGTAACGTTCTTGAATGGTTACCGACTAACTTATTAAGAACTACACTACATAAAGAGAGAAGAAAGGATGGGGTCATTCTTATGAAGAAAAGCACATTACTAGTTAGCGGGCTTAGTGCCATGCTTATTCTGTCTGCCTGCGGCCAGGGTGACGGAGACAGTACTCCTATTGACAATACAGGCGGAAATGAATTGAACGAGGAAAACAATGGTTCTGAAGAAAATCAAGAAAATAGTGAAGAAAATAACGAAGAAGCAAATGAAGAAACAAATGATGAAGAGAACGCTGAAAATGAAGCAAATGATGAAGAGAACCCTGAAAATGACGCTTCTAACGAGGAAAGTAACGAGGAAAATGAACCAGTAAATGAGGACAACACAGAAAACGCTGGAAACAACGATGATGAAAATAACGCAGCAGAAGAGGAAGAAAACACCGAAGAAGCTGCAGAAGATGTTGCTGTTATTGATGGAGTAGAATTATATTTTTCAGATGATCAGTTAATGGAAATTTATCGTGTACAAACCGATGTTTCTGTAACATCCGACGAAAATGGTGCTCTGGAAGCTTACCAGCTTTGGGCATCGGGACCGGATAAAGACAGTCTTGTCAGCCTCCTTCCTGCAGGAACTCAAGTACAAAGTGTTTCATTTACAGACGGAACAGCCCATATCTCTTTCTCTGATGCTATTCTTGAAGCTAATCTTGGTTCATCCGGCGAACTCATGCTTACCGAGCAAATTGCTTTGATTGCTAAGCAGTTCGGTTATGACAGAGTACAAATTCTGATTGAAGGAAGCGTTCCGGATGTCTTCTTAGGCCATATGGAAGTAGATGAGCCTATCGAAGCAGGTAACCCTGAAAGCTATCAAACTATGGATTAATAACTTTTAACTGACCACCGCTTGCGTAAAAGTATGCGGTGGTTTTTTCATAAGTGGGTATTTAATCGATTGAATTTCTGAAAGAGCCTCATTCGTACGTTGAGTCGTGTTGTTCAACCAACTCAATTCCTGAATCGGCCCCTTTCTTACGTTCAGTCACGGCATTCCACCAGCTCAATTCCTGAATCAGCCCCTTTCCTACGTTCAGTCACGGCATTCTACCTACTCAATTCCTGAATCAGCCCCTTTCTTACGTTCAGTCACGGCATTCCACCTACTCAATTCCTGAATCAGCCCCTTTCTTACGTTCAGTCACGGCATTCTACCTACTCAATTCCTGAATCAGCCCCTTTCTTACGTTCAGTACCGGCATTCCACCTACTCAATTCCTGAATCGGCCCCTGGACCATTGTCGTGGACAGTTATAATTACTTTTTTTCTTAAGAAAGTCCTTCATCGGACCAGCCAATGAAGGACTTTCGTTATTCTTCGTCTTTAATTTTCATTAAACGGAGGCTGTTCAAAGTAACGAGCAAAGTTGCGCCCATATCTGCAAAAATGGCTATCCACAGTGTGAGTAATCCAAACGGGACAAGCATGAGAGCAAGAGCTTTAAGAGCCAGTGAAAATATTATATTCTGCTTAATAATTTTTAAGGTGAGCCTGCTGAGTTTTATTAAATAAGGCAGTTTTTTCAGATCATCTCCCATTAAAGCTGCATCAGCTGTTTCCAGAGCAGCATCGGTGCCAATAGTTCCCATTGCAATTCCCAGATCAGCTGCCGCTAATGCAGGAGCATCATTCATACCGTCTCCTACCATTGCCACACGGACACCTTCCCTTTTCAAGCGATTAATTTCAGCAAGCTTCTCCTCTGGCAGAAGACCTGCTCTAATGTCTGTTACTCCTGCAGTTTTGCCGATTGCTGCGGCTGTTGCAGAGTTGTCTCCTGTCAGCATAATCGTTCTTTTTATTCCGGCATTGTTCAGCTGTCTGAGTACATGTGCAGCTTGCTTCCGCACCTCATCCTGAAGGGCAATGATTCCGAGGAGCCTCTCCTCACTTCCAACTAAGACAACAGTTTTTCCCTGCTCCTGCAGCTGAATAATATTATCTTTCAGCTCTTTGTTAATAAGCTGGGGATAAGTGTCCGATACATAAGACGGACTTGCTGCAAACATTGTCTTTCCGTTTACTTCAGCTTTCATCCCTTTCCCTGTCAGCGAGGCTGCTTCTGAAACTTCATACTCCTGCAGATTTCCTGATTCCTCTGCCTTGCGCACAATAGCTCTCGCCAGGGGATGCTGTGAATGTTTTTCCACAGCGCAGGCTATGCTCATTATCTCTCCTTCAGTACTATTAAGCGAAACGACATCAGTGACTGCCGGTACACCTCTTGTGAGAGTACCTGTTTTATCGAAGGCAATTGCGTTAACAGCACCCGCCTGCTCAAGATAAAGCCCGCCTTTTATAAGTACTCCGTTCCTCGCACTGTTGCTTATTGCTGTCACAATGGCAACAGGAGTAGAAATAACAAGGGCACATGGGCAGCCCACCACTAATGTGGCAAGTCCCAGATAAATCCACTGGCTCCATTCAGCTGCCAGGAAAACCGGCGGCACAATTGCTACAAATAAGGCGAATACCATAATTGCCGGTGTGTAAAATTTAGCAAACTTGTCGACAAACTGCTGTGCCGGCGCACGCTCTTCCTGTGCCTCTTCTACGAGATGAATAATCTTAGCAAGAGTCGTGTCTTCGGCATGCCTTGTAACCCTTATTTCCAGTACACCTTCTTCGTTAAGTGTTCCAGCATACACTTCATCCTTTTCCTGTTTAGTAACAGGAACGCTTTCTCCAGTGATAGTAGCCTGATTTACCGCGGAAAATCCGGATACCACTACACCGTCCAAAGCAAGTTTCTCTCCTGGTTTTACGATTATATGGTCGCCAATTTCAATTTGATCGATAGAAAGAGTAGTTTCTTTTCCATTTCTTTTTACGAGTGCTTCCTTAGGGGCGGTGTCTATAAGAGAGCGAATTGACCTTCTTGCATTCTCCATTGAAAATGTTTCCAGAGCTTCACTTATAGCAAATAGTATAACGACTACTGCTCCTTCTCCCCATTCTCCAATAATTGCCGCGCCAATAACTGCTACAGTCATCAGCGTCTTCATATCAAATTCTAACCTGGAGAGATTTTTAAGTCCCTGCCAGAATAAATTGTAACCGCCCACCGCCATGGAGGTAAGGAATAATATAATTGCAGCTGGATGACCTTCGCCCCAGCTTAATGAGACTGACCAGCCAGCCGCTGCGAGAATAGCAGCAATAAGTACAAGGATATTCTTCTTCTTTTTCCAAAAAGGCACTACCGGGAAAGGGTCATCTTTTTCTCTCCGGATTTTTAAATGTTCAAAAGCACCGGCTTTCTCCAGTTCCTTTATTGTGGCATCCCCTTCAACAGTCAGCTTACCTGCAGTAAAATTCACATTTGCATCCCTCACTCCGGATATCTCTTTTACATTCCGCTCGAACCGAGCAGCACAACTGGCTCAGGTGAAGCCCTGGACAATGTAAACATGGTTCTTATCCATTATTTTTTTCCTCCCGCTGGTGTGTGAAAGCAATATCTATTAACTGCCTTACATGCTCATCGTCCAGACTGTAAAAAACCAGCTTCCCCTCTCTTCTTTGCTTCGCTAATCCCTGTTTTTTCAGCAGCCGCAGGTGATGGGAAGCTGTGGCTGTGGATGCCTGGATAATGTTAGCCACATCACATACACAAAGTTCTTCCTCCACTGACAGAGCGTATGCAACTTTCAGGCGCGTAGGATCAGCAAGTACCTTAAATATACCGCTTGTGTTTTTTATTTCCTCTTCATTTATCGTCTTTTGAAGTGATGTAACCTTTTCTTCATCATAACAATACACTTCACAAGTATCTTTCGCCATTTTATCCACCTCTCCAGTCATTCAAATGATACTTTGATTGTATACTTAGTTACAGTTATATTCAAATATATATTTGAATGTTTTTAAGGTTATGTGTCACTCCCCCGGAAAAATACTTCTATTTATAATTCCTCAGGAATAGATTTTTAACAAATGGCTTGTCTCTAACTTCGGAGGTGCCCTATGTTTGTTTATATTAGCCTGTTGATTATTCCTCTGATTTTTTATTTTGCAGGCGTCCGGAATGGACAGTCTGGTCGTTCAAAGATGGAAAAAATGATGCTTACGATGGGCGGTGCTATGCTGCTTGGTTTTACCTCAGGAATATATATTGCTGGAATAGCTTCCTCCTTCTTCACAGCGGTTGTTTTCAGTATTTTCCTGACAGCTATTGCAGGTATTCTGCTTGGGTTACCGCATGGGGGTGCTGCTGTTGCCGAAGGAATGTTCACCGGAGCGATGGCCGGGCTGATGGGGGCTATGACTGCGGACATGCTTTCTTTGCCTGAAAAAAGAGTGCTGCTTCTTTTATTTCTTCTTCTGGCTTCTCTCGGAGGGTTTTGGGTATTAAAGTACTGGAAAATTCGGTCTGAATTTTCTAATAAAAGTAAGGCGATTATATTTAATATCTTTACTTTCTGTTATTTGTTGTTTGTGGCTTATATATTTATCATTCACCCTCCATTCACAGAAGAAGAACCTCTTCATGAAGCTGACCATCATACAATTTTCATCTGGAGTTATTTGTGAAGCGTTACCTTTCCGACGCCTTGCCTGGAGGAGGCTTTTCTGCCGTCATTGGAACTAATCTCCGTTACTTGGTGTATGAAGTTGTATGTGGTTTTCGTTTTCGCAGGTTAGACTGTTAATTTCGCTGGTGGCACCTCCTTTTTCGCAAGTTGGACCGCTGTTTTCGCAGATTGGATTTCGTTTCGCTGGTTGAATCACTGTTTTCGCAGGCTGGATCCTCGTTCCGGAAACGAAAAAACGGGCAGCATTCCGCTGCCCGTTCGCCCGTTCTTCATTTATTTACTCATCGTTTCTTTTTCTTCTGCTTCTTTCTACTACTTCCTCAAGAATGTCGATGAGTTCTTCTCTTGTAATGTTGTCAGTATTTCCATCTGCTTTTTTGTCAGGATAAACCTGAGGATTTTCTTCCTCATATATTACTTTGTCCTGATCATCAGAAGGAGTGTACTTTTCCACTTCAGGATATGATAAAGGTTCGTCATCCTCATATTCATTCACATCCCTGTAGAATTCAGCGAAGTCATCCTCGCCTTCATTTTTTCCTTTTTCAAGCGCCTGTGTTTCCCTGCGGCTGCTTTCATCTGAAATATGGTAATTATCCCGGCCTTTATCCTGCTCATTTGTGTAGCGTTCTTCCACAAGGTATGCAGGAATTAACTGGCCATCCGGGGTTACATACTTTCTGTTCAGCCTTCTTGTTTCTTTATCCACAAAACTGTAGATAACCGGGATAAAGAACAGAGTCAGGAAGGTGGAACTGATCAAACCGCCAATAACAGTTATTGCCATCGGCTGCTGGATTTCAGATCCTTCGCCAATTCCAAGTGATAAAGGCACGAGTCCAAGAATCGTCGTTAAAGCCGTCATCAGGATTGGACGTGCACGGTCTTTAACACCTTCTACGATCGCATCGTAGCTGCGCAGTCCTGCTTCTTTACGTTTGTTAATGTAATCTACCAGGACGATAGCATTGTTTACCACAATACCCGCGAGGACAATTAACCCGATAAAGGCCATAACGCTCACCGGTGTCAGAGTAACCGTCAGCCCGATTGCTACCCCGATAATGACAAGCGGTACGCTGAACATAATAACAAACGGATATCTGAATGATTCAAACTGCGCTGCAAGTACGAGGTACACAAAGACAAGCGCAAGGATTAAAGCCATTGTTAAATCTTCCATGGCATCAGCCATCATTTGCTGATCTCCTGTATAGCTCACAGATGTTCCATCAGGTAAATCATAGTCATCGATTGTTGTCTGCACGAGTTCAGACATTTCACCCAGGTTGTACTGGCTACCGTACTGGAGTGTGAACTGCACTGATGCTTCCTGATTAATTCTGTTGATTGTTGCAGGGCCTTCACCAGTTTCTATGTCGACTACTTCACTAAGAGTAATATACTCTCCCCCAGGTGTCCTGAGAAGCAGATCCTCGACACTTTCAATCGTTTCAATATCTTCTTCCGCATATCTTACGTGAACTTCATAAATATCTTCATCTTCAGTGACAATCTGGGTAGCCTGGGCGCCTCGCATTTTATCATTAACAAGCTGGGCAATTTGAGCTGGCGCAAAACCATTTTCCCTGGCTGCTTCTTCATCCACGATAAACTGTATTTCTTCTACTGTGTCAGTCAGGTCTGTAGTTACTTCGTTAAATTCACTCATATCCTCAAATTCTTCAGTGAGTTCTTCTGCTGCCTCATGAAGACGCTGAGTATTTGCATCTGTTAAATCAAAAGTAATGGTATTTGGCTGTCCGCCCATGGCCGCTGCCTGCATGTCAATAGAAATTTCCGCATCAGGAGCAGCTCTTTCGACGTCTCTGCGTATCGAGTCTGCAAATTCCTCAGTTGATATGTTCCGGTCTGCAAGAGGTACCATTGAAATATAGATAGTTGCTTCATGTGAGCCGCTGCTTCCGAAGACGGCTGCTTCAGGTCCCATGGAACCTGCCACACTCGTATAATGCTGTATATCTCCTTCATCATCGAGTACTTCTTCAATTTCTCCAACAGCCTCGAAAGTAGTTTCCAGCGGCGTCCCCCGCTCCATTTCTACTTCTACCTGGAAGAAACCTTCATCAGTAGACGGGATAAATTCCGTTCCTACATTCGCGACACCAACGGCCCCTCCCGCTAAAAGCAAGGCGGTTATCAGCAGAACACCGACTCTGTTTTTCAGAGACCAGCGGATAGATTTGTCAAAGGTCTTAATAAATCCGGACTTCTGACGTTTCGCCTCCACATTTTCTTTTGGCGTCTTCAAAAGCCTGCTGGCAAGCATCGGCACTACTGTAAGTGCCACAGCAAGGGAAGCAAGCAAACTGAAGGAAACCGTTAAAGCAAACTCCATAAATAAATTTCCTACAATGCCTGAAATAAATATAACTGGCAGGAAAACTGAAATCGTCGTTAATGTTGAAGCTGTAATTGCTCCTGCTACTTCTTTCGTTCCCTCCAGTGCCGCTGTCTTAGGATCTTTCTTCATGGAGAGGTGACGGTATATATTTTCAATTACAACAATTGAGTTATCCACAAGCATACCGATACCGAGAGCAAGCCCCCCGAGTGTCATAATATTTAATGACAAGTCTGCAAAGTAGATTAGCACAAATGTTACGATTACTGAGAAAGGTATCGCTATACCTACAATAAACGGAGTTTTAAAGCTTCTTAGAAACGCAAACAGGACAAGCATGGCAAAAACTCCGCCGGCAATCAGCGCCATTGAAACACTGGAGATTGCTTCCTGCACATATTCACCCTGGTCAAAAAGTATTGCTACTTCGAGATCTTCATATTCATCTTCGCCCAGAAGCTCATCAAGACGTTCGTTAAAAACAGTTGAGAGCTGAGCGAGGTTTGCATCTGACTGCTGCTGAACACTTATCATGATGGAAGGTTCCTGGTTGGTTCTCGTAATAGAATTCTGCTCTTGCGGTTCAAGTGTTACTTCAGCTACATCAGCTACTGTAACTTCATCCCCAGTCTCCGGGTTAACCGTAACAACCACGTTTTCAATGTCGTCAGTACTGTTCATCTCATGGATAATCCGGGTGGTGTATTCAAGGTCGCCGCTCTGTACCATTCCACCTGGTGAAGTGACATTATGGGCCTGAATCACCTGTACCACATCAGACTGTTCGAGATCATACTCTTCCAGTGCTTCCTGGTCCAGCTCCACCACAATCTGCTCGGTAGTATCTCCCATAATATCCAGGGAAGCCACTCCATCTATCTGCAGTAGTTCTATCTCCAGGTCATTTACAAGATCATTCAGTTCTTCTTCGTCGTCTGAGGACAAAGTCATCTGAATAACCGGCATTTGTGAAGGGTCGAACTTTAAAAAGTTTGGATTGCCGGCATCTGAAGGAAGCGGCACTCCGTTCATTTGGCGAATAATATCATTTTCCACATCATCAATACTTGTGGCCCATGAAAACTCCAGAATTGTCATAGAGGAGCCTTCCTGGGAGATAGTATAGATATTATTCAGTCCGTCAAGCGTGGCCAGCCCCCCCTCCATTGGCCTGGATACTCTGTCCAGCACTTCTTCCGGGCTTGCTTCAGGGTAACTGGTTACCACTGCCCCGATTGGCGGGTCTATATCAGGAATCAGCTTTAATGGTATGTTTATTAAAGATACTGCTCCAAGGATTAGGAACAGCAGCATTCCTACAATAGTAAAAACCGGTCTTTTAATCGAAAATCCTGTTATACCTTTCACGACTTATCCCCCTCGTTTTTCTTTTCTATAATTATTTCTCTGAACTTTGTAAAGCTTTCTCTCAAACTTTGCAGATCCTTAATATCCATTTCAGCAAGGTATTTCTGGAAAATTGTATTTCTCATCTTATCTAATCTGTTTAGAAGATCTATTCCTTCCTGCCCCAGTTTTAAAATAGTGCTCCTTCTGTTATTCGGGTCAACTTGCCGTTCAATCATTTCCTTTTTTTCCAGTTTAGCCACAATCTGGCTCACTGCACTGGTGGATATGTTTAAAAGATAGGCCAGATCCTTAACATGTTTCACTCCTCGTGTGCCAACGAGAAAAAGCACCATTTGCTGATTATGTGAGAGTTTCATATTTAATTCGGTGCTGAATTCATGATTTAATATAAGATTAATATCAATAACTACTTCTTCTAAATCACGAATGATTTCTTCTTTATTCATAGTCATCCCGCCTGATGGTTAATTTACTTAACAGTTAATATTCTAAATCATAAAGTTACTTAACAATTAACAAACTTGATTATAATATTCTCATTATCCAGTGTCAATTTACAAAACCTATGTCACAAAATTGCCATATTCATAAAAAATTATGTTTATATAATGCTTCTTTTCAAGAACAAAAGCGCAAGCGCCTTGGTCACGAGCGACACTCATTACCTGGACCGCGTAACCGCAGACCCAGGTGCCTCTTCCTCTGCGAGTGCAGCTGCGGAGTTAATACGTCGTGGCAACTCGCAGCGTATCAAGAAGATGGAGCTAGACGAGATACATGATACGTTTCACTTATCCACAAGACAGAAATCTAAACAAAAAAAGTGTTCCATTACTAATCAATGGAACACCCTTGCGTTATTTTGCAGTAAACATCTCTTCCAGAAGCTCTCTGCCCTCATCTTCAGTTGCTAATCCTGCTTCTCCAAGTACAAGCAGGTCATAATATACGCCATTTATATATATATTCATAACCCACTCGTTTCCGTCTCTCAGTACCATAGCTTTTTCTCCGGAAAGCTCCCATTCCTCCGCGTCACCCTGGTTAGAGATCATTCTCACAAAACCGTTCCGGCTTATATGGAGGACACCGAAATGCTCATAATATGTATGGTAATATAATTGCCTGGTTGTTTCCCCCCGCAACTCCTGCTGTTCATTAAACTCTGCCAGGTCACTATCGGCAACAGAATTTTCATCTGCTTTTCTGCCAAAGTTTATCGTATATCTGAACGGTACTTCAGCATACTGGTGGTTTTCAGGCTCCTCCCAGTCCTGGTACTGATGCTCAACTTCTGAGCTTACTGAAACTACCTCCCATTGCTCAGGTATTTCAAATGGTGTATAGCTGAATTCAGAATGGATCAGATTATAAGGTAATTCA
This sequence comes from Evansella clarkii, assembly GCF_002019695.1. Taxonomy (GTDB): domain Bacteria; phylum Bacillota; class Bacilli; order Bacillales; family Salisediminibacteriaceae; genus Evansella; species Evansella clarkii. The sequence continues at coordinate 405,417 of NZ_KV917376.1, forward strand.
TCAGCCGCATCAGAAGACAAGTCTTCCTGGCATCCGGCGGCCAGCACAGCAAGCACTATTAATAAAAACAGCCATTGTTTCATTTTCTTATACACTCCTTATTTGTTCAGGCTGCAACGTGTCAGTGATTTTACCCCCTCCATATTCTCAGGCATGTATTTTTTCTGCCTGCTCCTATCCATGATAAACTATGAGAGATTATACGATGAAGGAGTTTGTGAATAACTGTGAATGGGACCAGCTTCAAAAATAAATTAAACAGCGATTCAAGTTTCCGTAATGCTGTTGGACAAATTATTAATAACAACTCAGAGTATTATTTAGAAAAATGGAAGACAAGCAAAAATCCATTTAAATATTCTGGCTGGAACTGGGCAGCATTTCTTGTAAGCCCAGTCTGGCTTGCATACAGACATATGTATTTATGGGCGGTTTTATACTTTCTTCTGCTTCTCCTGACAGTTGCTGTGGCTTACACCTTCCCTGTTATCATCTATTATACAGCTCTTCCGGAGGAAAGTCTTTTTGTATGGAGGGTTATCTCTCCATTTCTCGCAGGCCTTTTCTTCGGCTTCAAAGGGAATGCCTTATATGCAAAGCAGGTGAATCGGATCGCCGGTTTCCGGGAAAATAGCAATGAGCAGGGTGCCCCATTATTCAATAAATCCGGAACCTCGGCTGTAAGTGCCGTATTAGTTTTTGCAGCTGCGGCTTTCCTGATATATCCTGCCGCTGTATGGATGTCTTCCTGGGCTGAAAACACGCCGCTTCCGGAAGGCGTGTACATCTATATGGAGGGAAGTCCTCCACCGTCTCCTTTTACATCAACGGAAGAAGTTCTGGTCTTTGAAAAATACAGCGGTGCCCTGGAAGTCCTGTATGTTGGTGAGGAGCCAATCGGAGACCGTACATTCGAGGTAGTGTTATCGCACAGAGAAAATGAAGACGCCAGCTGGGAAAAGGTGTCGGAACGATCCTATGGTTTCTTCACCTCCAACCGGGTCTCCCTTCATCTCCTGGATGCTGATAACCCGCTGACAAATACAGGCGAGTATAAGGCTGAGATATTCATAGACGAAGAATTGAAGGGAACCGCGATGTTTGAAATAATTAATTAGCACAGGAAAAGCTGCTGTAAAATACAGCAGCTTCTTTCTTATTTTTTAACCATAAGCTGCAATACAGCCTGGATAAATTCACTTCCCTGGAAAAACAGAATTCCAAGTGCGCTCATTGACAGCATCCCCATTAATAATACCCGCAGCAATATCATACCGATTCCTCCTGTATATTAATTTTTTATCTCAGGAATCAGTTATTGCGAAAATAATTCGCCTGATAAAAAACGGCAAACAAAAACGACTGCTCTTGCCGATTAGTTCTGCTCTGCTGGATGTTAGGAAAGAAATGTAAATTAGAATAACTATTTAAGGCGTCCTTCGAAAGCACGGATTTGCTAAAATCCTCCGGACCAGTGTTACCGCCCTCTCCATTACAGGAGACCGCTTCCTGAACCACCTTCATATCACCGGAAGAAGAGACTGGAGAGTCCGCCGAAAAGGGAATCTGAACAAGCGTGATGATAAGCATCAGACACAGAAACTGGCGCAGCACTACCCTCTCCTCCCTCTGTTGGTAAAGTAAAAGAAATATACCATGTTTTCAGAAATCTACAAATGAGGATTTTATCCTGTTTTTATACTTTTTTATCTGAGGTACATAAGTTAATCCGCAAAAAAAGACAGGGAAAGATCCCCTGTCTGAAAATCCTCACGATATTTTCGTTCCATTAGGTACTTCTTCGTCAATATTTAGGAGCACCACATCCCCTTTTCCCGGTACACCTCCGAGTACAAGGACTTCCGACTTGAAACCAGCAATCCGCATTGGCGGAAAATTAACAACAGCTGCAACCTGCCTGCCAATAAGCTCTTCCGGTTCATAACGATTTGTAATCTGCGCGCTGGACTGCTTAACTCCAAGTTCTTCCCCGAAATCAATCGTTACTTTAATCGCTGGTGTTCTTGCTTCAGGAAAAGGTTCAGCTGTCAGAACCGTCCCGATTCTCATGTCGATTTTAGAAAAATCTTCAATCGTTGCCATATGTATCACTCACCTCTGCTCGTATTTTATGTTCTTTTAATGAAGGTATCTCCTGTTAATAGTTAAACAATACTTGCCTTTTATCCTTCTGTATTTTTTAAAAGGTTTAGAATTAGTAAAAAACAGGAAATTTGTTATTATCTTTTTGTTTTAGATTTTGCGCGAGCCTGATGGCAGAGTTATCTGCAGATTTAACCGGATCAGGTTTCCCGTTTACCATGCCGAAAATCAAAGTTCAGACGACAGGACCAATAAAAGCGGCTGATGTAAGCCGCAAAACAGCCTGGGTGGAATCCAGGTTGTTTGTTTTTTCGTAAAATACTGCCTGTATCCAGTCTTTTTTCAAAGGATGATTATTTAGAATATGTAAAAATATCATTAGTTTGTTTCATATGGTAGACATTTAGGGGAAATATAGGTAACATAACAGACTCATGCAATAATATCCAATTTGATACACAGAGAGGAGGATTCATTCGTTTCCTTATTTTACAGGCTTCTGGAATCATTTGCTGATGCAGTATTCAGCACCTGGCAGAATACAAGTGTGCACAGGGCCTTATCCAGAACGAATGATTAATAAGCATGAAAAATAATTACGAATATCAGACAAAAAAACCAAGCATCGTTTTTTACATTTCTGCTCCATTAGTAGCGTTATTTGTCTTATGGGGAGCAATTGGACCGCAGTCCCTTGAACGCGTTTCCAATTCTGCCTTAGCAGCGACACTCGACAATTTCGGATGGTTCTATATGCTGGCGACGGCCTTATTCATTGTATTTGTCCTTTTTCTGGCAGTCAGTCCTTTTGGAAGACTTCGCCTCGGAAAACCCGACGAGCGTCCGGAGTACAAATTTTATACATGGCTGGGAATGCTCTTTTCAGCTGGAATTGGTGTAGGATTTGTATTCTGGGGAGTTGCGGAGCCGGCGCTTTATTATCTGGATCCGCATCCTGATTACGCCAATGCGTCCGACGAAGTAAGAGCTGCAGCGGGGCTGAGGTATGGAGTTTTCCATTGGGCTCTTCACCCATGGGCAATATTCTCCCTTGTTGCCTTAACTTTGGCCTACGTCCAGTTCAGAAAAGATCAGCCTGCATTAATCAGTTCTGCTTTCCAGCCGATTCTCGGGGACAGAACCAAAGGTCCTCTCGGAAAAGGAATTGATGTCCTTGCAGTTTTAGCCACTTCCACTGGGGTTGCCACTACCTTCGGGCTAAGTGCTCTGCAAATAACAGGGGGTCTGTCCCATCTGACCACAGGGGCGATTCCGAATAATGCGGTAACTAACATGGTAGTAATAGCTATTGTTACTGTCCTGTTCATATTTTCTGCTGCAACAGGGGTTAATAAGGGAATTAAAATTTTAAGTACAATTAACCTCACAATTGCGGCCCTTCTGCTAATATTTGTTATTATTTTTGGGCCAAGTTTATTTATCGCCCAAAATATCGTATCAGTAATAGGCGGGTACTTAGGAAATGTCGTACAGATGAGCCTTGACCTTAATCCGTTCGGTGACGGAGCATGGCTTGGGACGTATACAATTTTCTTCTGGGCATGGCATATTTCATGGGCTCCGTTCATGGGAATATTTATTGCCCGAATTTCCCGAGGCCGGACAATCCGTGAGTTCGTGGCTGGCGTTCTTATTGTTCCTTCCCTGCTTGCTGTACTCTGGTTTACAGCTTTTGGAGGCACAGCTCTGGATTTAATTCTTGGAGGGAATGAGCAGATCGGAACACTCGTTTTAGAGAATGTTGAAGTAGCCCTGTTCGCAACGTTAAGCGAACTTCCTCTTGGTATTATTATGAGCATACTTGCTGTCACGCTGATTATCATCTTTTTCATCACTTCAGCTGACTCTGCTTCTTACGTTCTGGCCGCACTCACAAGTGATGGCAGCCTGGATCCTAAATTAAGCGTTAAAGTAATCTGGGGCTTTCTGATTGCCGGTACAGCAAGTGTACTTCTCGTTAGTGGAGGACTTAACGGTCTTCAGACAGCGTCCATTGTTGCGGCATTGCCATTTGCGATCATAATGGTTGTAATGGTATTTTCACTGCTGATTATGATGGGAAGAGACCTCAAGGTCGAACAGAAGCGTACCACACGGAAACAGACAAAGCGGGTTAAAGAAGAAGTTTATGGCGGAATGTACGACAACATGAAAGAAAGAGTCTATGATGACGTGAAGGAAGAAGTTTATGAAGATATAAAAGAAGAGGTCTATGAACAGGTCAAAGAAGAAGTTTACGACGACTTGAAAGAAGAAGTCTATGAGGAATTTAAAGAAAAGGTGTACGAGGACTTGCGGGACGATCTGGAAGAGCAGCTTAACGGAGAGCTCGATACACCAGGCACTCCTGATAAAGCAGAAAAAAAGGATGTCCCGGACCTTAGGGATGACGATAAAGACAGAAAAAAATAACGTGTACTTTCCGAGCCCGGCAATCAGCCGGGCTTTTTTTACATTTAATCGTCATTTAGGTGTACTAAAACATTTTAACCTGACAAAGTAAAACCTGCCAGGAACATCAGGATGCTTCCTGCAATAGATAACATTAAATAAGCAGCCAATGGGCCCCTTTTTCTTTTTTGCAGAAGAACAGCGGCTTCTACACTAAAAGTAGAAAAAGTAGTGAATGCACCGAAAAAACCAAGTCCCACCAGCATAAATGGCCAGTCCGCTTCAGTGATTAATGGTATTGCACCATATACGAGACCGAAGAAAAGCCCGAGTCCTAATGATCCAAGAAGGTTAACCAGGAGCATCGCGGTTGGAATTGCTCTTTCCTTCGTGTGGTTCTTAATCCACAGTCCCAGCAGATAACGCGCAGCAGAGCCTGCGCCTCCGCCTAAAGCGACGAGAATAATATTCATCTCTGCCCCTCCCCTTTTTCCTTGATTCCGCGTCCAGCTGCCAGACTTCCCAGTGTCATTCCGGCAAGCGCCAGAAACATCCCTCCAAACATAGAAGAAAAGATATATACCATGGTTGAGGCAGCGGAACCTGTTTCAGCAAGGAAAACAGTGTCAGCCGCTAACGTTGACATAGTAGTAAACCCGCCGCAAAAACCAACTCCAATCCCTTCCTTAAAATGTGGCTGAATGGTTCTTTTTAATATGTATCCTGTTAAAAAACCGAGCAGCAGGCTGCCGGCAAGGTTTTCCAGCAGTGTCCCCCAGGGGAACAGCAAAAGGCTTGTCTGCACGTTAATTGTATATCGAAGGAGCGTGCCAAGAGCCCCGCCGGTAAAAATAAAAATAATAACAATCCAATGTCTGTCAGGCGATTTCAAGAATATACCGTCCTTTCCTGAAGGCTGCATATGAGTTTTGTTTCTTTAAGTATGTATATTAACTTTTATATTAAACTGAGATAGTAAGTACACGGCGCCTCTTTGTAAAAATATTTTAAAAAGGCCTGTTCCAGTTCAGGAACAGGCCTTGGCTATTTTATCAGTCGGAATTAAAGCTTTACTACGTTAGCAGCTTGAGGGCCACGATCGCCATCAACGATTTCAAATTCTACTTCTTGACCTTCTTCAAGAGTTTTGAAACCTTCTGATTGGATAGCAGAGAAGTGTACGAATACGTCGTCTCCACCTTCGCGCTCGATAAATCCGAAACCTTTTTCTGAGTTAAACCATTTTACTTTGCCTGTCATGTTAACGGCCTCCTTAAAATAAATGAAAAGTTAAATCTTTGAATACCGTAAAACCATTTCATGCCTTGCATAGTCGGCCGAAAACGTTTTTCGATTTCAAAACATTTACTAATAGATCATATCATACCCTCAAACCTGATGCAAATATAAAATTTCCTGTTTTCACCTGCTCTGGCAGCCGTAATTTTCGTTAAAGATCCTCTAATCTCTGATGTCTATTTTCTGCTGCATCTGATGCCCGTATTCTTCGAAAGCAGGTTCCCCGGCGGTTTTCAGTCCGTATTCAGCTTCTATATGCACCTCATAAATACCTGGAAGGAGCTCGAGTGCCAGCGTATCCCCCTCAAGTTCCTCACCGCTGTCCAGAACCTCTTTAACATGAAATTCTCCATCACTGTCCTCTTTCAGAAAGATAATTCCGTCTTCATCTTCTACCTTTGTAATCGTTGCGATAGTCTGGTTGAATTCAAATTCTGCCTCAACAGATCCTTCATAAGTAATCACAGGGGTCATATACAACGTCCCTTCAGCATATAAAGGATCAAGCCATAATTCAACTTCCGTATGTCCTTCAGCTTCACCGCATGACCTGAAACTTATTACCAGAAACATAAGAACTACAGCGGCCGCTTTCATAACAGACATCTCCTTTTCCAGAAAAGTCAGTAAATAGTAAACCGTAATTCCAGTTTACTAATTTCTGGGTTTTATTTAAAGAAGAGCTTGATAAAAAAACACAGTATTTTGTAACTATCCCAGCCCTGCACCTGAGTATTGGATAAAAAAAAAACCGTACAGGCTGGGCCGGTACGGAGGAAGTTTTGAATGTTACAGAATATCCAGCTTTACAGCTAGTGCAATTAAAAGCTGTAAGAGGATCTGGATGTTTGCCGCCACTTGAGTATCTGTAGTGGAAACTTCTACATTTCGTGAATTCTCTATAACTGTTTTCTGGAAAGTAACCTGCTTAACTTTAGCTGTCTGCATTAGTTCCTGGGTGAACTCTTCAGCAGTCTGGGAACTCCCAACTGAAATGCTTATTAGTATAACCAGCGCTGCCTGAAGGGCTGCCTGCAGGTTTACGGCTGCTTTTGTATCTGTTGTTGTGACAGTAACATCGCAGGAATCTTTAATGAAAATATATTCTTCGTTTAGCTGGAGAGTTTTACTTTTATTCGCAGCCTCCTGAGTGTCATCTTTTTTGTCGTCCAGGCAGAGTGGATGCTTCCTGGAAGTATCAAGCGCACTCCAGCTGCTGTTTGAATCACTTGAACGGTAAACTTCCTGGTTCACTTGGTATGCCTCCTTTTTGTTTAGTCTCTATAATCTATGTTGTCGACCTGCAAAAGGTTGGACACTCGAACCAAGTAATCTATCCAATTTATTTCTTTCGCCTTGTTTTCTCATTTCCCAGGAACAGCTTCGGCTGTAATGGTTTCCCTGCAGAAATAAACTTTGCAGGAGAAGCACTCTGCTGTTCAGCTGTGCTTCCAGTTTCCTCAGCCGTTTTTGTTTTTTCCATATCGGCTTCTGTTACTTTTTTAGCTGTCTGATTCTCTAAAAAATTTTCTACCTCCTTCTGAATATTAGTGACTATTTCCCGGATCCGCTCTTTTTCCTCTTTATCAACCTTTACTTTTTCTGATGTTATGCCATGCTTTTTCATCAGCCTGTCAACGTAAACGTCCAGTAGTTGATTGTATTCCTTCAAACTTTTTCCCTCCCTGTGCATGCAAAGATACTGTATCCTATGCACAGAAGACCGGAAAAGCTTAGGGATATACCCTTGTTTCCTGGAAAGAAAGTTTAAATGAACATGTGAAAATACAAGGTCCATTAGCCTCATAAAGTGAACCTTCAATCAGTGGGGGTCTTATTCATCCCCCACTGAAACTTGCCTTTTTAGCCAGACTCGATTATCTTGAATGTAAATAACTAAAAGGGGCTGAACCATGAATGAAGCACAATTTCATAAAACTCCGTACCGAACCGCTTGAAGTAACCCTTCTTAAACTCCTCCGTTCCCGCTTCGTACTCCCTGAAGAAACCAACAACTATTATTTAAGCAAATTAAAAGGTTATGAAGGCGAGTGTTACCTGGACTCATTGCTCGCAACTTTAACAAGTAACTCTCTTATCCTCTGCGACCTCCTCTTTGAGCAAAATAACACCACTTTCCAGATCGACACCTTGCTGCTCTCCCAAAAGACCCTCTATCTTTTTGAAGTAAAAAACCTTGAAGGCGATTATTACATTAAGAATGGTGACTGGTTCAGAAAATCGACAGGCAAGGCAATAACTAACCCTGTTCACCAGTTAAAACGCTGCGAAACTCTTCTTCGCTCGCTCCTTCATTCACGGAATATCAGGATGGAAATTGAACCTTACCTTGTTTTCACAAACCCTCTTTTCACCTTATATCAATCCCCGCTTGATATGCCTGCCTTTTTCCCGGGACAGTTAAATTCTTTGTTAAAAAAACTGAATCGATCATCCTCTGAAATGAATGGAAGCCATCAGCAGCTGGCCCAGTTCCTTTTAAGCAGGCATGTCATTGATTCACCATACGGACGACTTCCTGAATACAGATATGAGGATCTCCAAAAAGGAGTTACTTGCAGGAAGTGCATGTCGTTGAATGTGGCGGTGACCAAATATACTACGATATGTAACGCTTGCAGTCATGCGGAGAAAAACGTGTCCTGCATCCTGCAGGTGGCAAAAGACCTGAAACTACTGTTTCCAGATAGGTTGCTAACCTTAAATGCAGTAGAACACTGGTGTAATTACTTGTATTCAAAGAAAGCAATTCAACGCGTTTTAGGAACAAACTATAAATTAATTAACAAGGGGAAGTACTCGTATTATTTATAAATGAGGCTATTTATACTCTTGTATCCCTTGAGTTTATGCTATCCTCTCGCTCATGGGATGCAAGACGCTCTTGCACTACTTGGGTTATCGCTTTCCTCTCGCTCATGGGATGCAAGACGCTCTTGCACTACTTGGGTTATCGCTTTCCTCTCGCTCATGGGATGCAAGACGCTCTTGCACTACTTGAGTTAACGCTTTCCTTTCGCTCATGGGATGCAAGACGCTCTTGCACTACTTGAGGTAACACTTTCCACCCGCTCATGGGATGCAAGATGCTCTTGCACTACTTGAGCTAACGCTTTCCTCTCGCTCATGGGATGCAAGACGCTCTTTCACTACTTGAGTTAACGCTCTCCTTTCACTCAGGGGATGCAAGACGCTCTCGCACTACTTGAGCTAACGCTTTCCTCTCGCTCATGGGATGCAAGACGCTCTTGCACTACTTGAGTTAACGCTCTCCTCTCACTCAGGGGATGCAAGACGCTCTTGCACTACTTGAGTTAACGCTCTCCTTTCACTCAGGGGATGCAAGACGCTCTCGCACTACTTGAGTTAACGCTCTCCTCTCGCTCATGGGATGCAAGACGCTCTTTCACCACTTGAGGTCATCCCTTCCTTTTACTCAGGGCACGAATCAATAAAAAAAGCACAGGCATAAGCCTGTACTTTTTCATCTGTTAACTCTGGTGTTCCTGTATTTTTTTCAGCAGCGGCTCCACAATAACCTTTAGTTTGTTTTCAGCGTCTTCTTCTGTCTCCCCTTTAACGCCGAAATATAGTTTAAGTTTTGGCTCAGTACCTGAAGGACGGAGGCAGAACCATGACCCATCGGTCATCACGTATTTCAGCACATTGGATTTCGGAAGCCCGGTTGGCTTCTCTGTACCAGTTCGCTTATCGTAAACGGTTTCTTCCAGATAATCCTCCACTCTTTCAAGCTGGAAGCCGTCATTCAGCTCCAGCGGGGACTTTCTGAACGTATCAAGGAAATTTTTCATTGTTTCCGTGCCCTCTTTCCCTTTAAAAATAAAGGAATGAAGGGTTTCCCTATAGTAACCGTATTCTTCATAAAGCCCGTCCAGAGCTTCAAATAATGTTTTTCCCTGCTGTTTATAATGCATAGCAGTTTCTGAGGCAAGCAGTGCCGCCTGAATGGCATCTTTATCCCTGACAAACGGCTTAATTAAATACCCGTAACTTTCTTCGTACCCAAACAGGAATGATTTACTGTTATCTTTTTCATAGCCGCGGATTTTTTCAGCAATGTATTTAAATCCAGTCAGTACATCAACAGACTCGATATTGAATGATTCCGCAATAGCTTTTCCTAACGGCGAAGTAACGATAGTCTGTACCATCACACCGTTTTCAGGCAGTATAGCCTTTTCCTTACCAGCAGACAGAAGATAATGAAGCATTAATGCGCCTGTCTGGTTTCCGTTAAGGACTTCATAAACTCCTGATTTATTTTTCGCAGCCACCCCCACCCTGTCACCATCAGGATCGGTTGCGATCAGTATATCAGCATCCGTTTTTAAACCTTCTTTTATTGCCAGGTCAAAAGCTACATGCTCTTCCGGGTTAGCAGAGGATACGTTTGAAAAAGAAGAATCCGGTTCTGCCTGGGACGCCACGACATGCAGTTTTGAATACCCCGCTTTATTAAAACTGTTAACGACAGGAACTTTTGAAGCCCCATGGAGAGGAGTAAACACAATGGATAAATCGCCACCATTGCTGTTTACAAGCTCGCGATCCCGAATGACATCCAGAAGCTCTTCCTCGTAGGCTTCGTCCATTTCAGCCCCCAGATAGGAGAGACGCCCCTCTTCTTCCAGTTCATTCACTTCTTTTATATCAATGGAAAGTTCGTCTTTAATTTCGTTCACTCTTCTCAGAAGCTCATCAGAATCAGCTCCTGCAAGCTGAGCCCCATCTTCTCCATAAACTTTAAAGCCATTATATTCAGGAGGGTTATGACTTGCAGTAATCATAATACCTGCTGCAGTGTCCAGCTTCCTTACTGCAAAAGAAAGCTGCGGAGTCGGACGGAGTTCCTCAAAAACATAAACACGGATTCCATCTGTCCCAAGTACACGGGCAGATTCCAGGGCGAACTCTTTTGAATAACGTCGGTTGTCGTAAGAAATAGCAACTCCTTTTTGCTTTGCTGCATCGCCCTTTTCACTTATCAATTGAGCAAGACCCTTCGCAGCCTTTCTTACTGTGTACTTATTCATCCGGTTTGTACCTGGCCCCAGTTCCCCTCGCATTCCACCAGTACCAAATTCAAGAGACTTATAAAAAGCGTCCTCCAGGAAACCCTGGTGTCCGCGCAACTCCTCAAGTTCAACCTTTAAATCCTCATCAAGTTCTTTATGCAGCAGCCAGCGCTGATATTGTTCTTCCCATTTCATGTAGTTCGCTCCTTATTTACATTTTTTGATACTAATATGTACACCTTTTCAATATACACTAACAATTTCCTCCTTATAAGTATAAATACTGGTATTCCAACACTCAATGGAAAACTTCCGTCAAAATACTTCGGAGATAGACAAAATCCTTTCGGGTGGAGAATTAAAACGTTGTCTTAAATTAAGAAACCCTGAAGTAATGTGACTTCCCACCCCATAATTACAGCCATATTTGTAAGTATTGTCGGATCAAGAACAGGCGAAGCGAACAGAAACACCATTACAATGCCGAAACGGACTTTATTCTGCAGGAGGTTAACTACCACAGGAATAGTGGAGCAGGAGCAAAATGGTGTAATGAATGCAAAGAAAAGTGCAATCAGACTGGCAAAAAAAAGATTAGTATTTTTTAATTTTACTTCAGCCTTCCTGTAGGGGATAAATGCCTGTAACAGATTAAGTAAAAAAGAAATCCCTATAAACAATACTGTCAGCTTAACAGCCAGCGAGACAAAACTAACAATCGTTTCAGTTATCATTTAACTCATCCTCCTGGAAGTAACATCAAATTAATTTGATATAAAACTCAAAGAAGATAAAGTGAACCTTCAATCAGTGGGGGTTTTATTCATCCCCCACTGATTGTTAGTTGAACCAATCGGGATGTTAGCGTCCGTTATCTCCCGCCTGAACATCTTCGCTTCCACTAATGTTCTGAGGCGGGAGTTTTACGGACGGTTACATCGGGATTAATCAATTTTTTTTGATATTATCTCCTGAATAATGGCCCGGCTAATCAGTTACTTGCCGGGCGGAAAAGGCAGCATAGTTCCTCAGAAAGAAGATGGTCAATCACTTCACTGTTTATTCTGTAATAGTTCCAGGTCCCCTTTTTTTCTTTTAAAATTATGTCTGCATCCATCAGAACTTTCAGGTGATAAGATAATTTTGACTGCTGCAGGTTAAGCATTTCCGTTAAATCACATACACAAACGGATCCTTCCTTACAAAGAATCGAAAGTAAGTGAAGCCGTTTCTCATCGGCAAGCGCCTTAAAACGCTTTTCGTAAAATGAGAAATCAACTATTTCCCCAGCTGGATGTAAAGGGATGGTGAATTTCATATAATCGCCTCCGCTAAATCAATTTTATTTGATTTAATAATATCCCACCAGAAGACCAAACGCAAGTATTAAATCAAATATTTTTGATATTCAACATTGGTTTTTTTATTATTCCGTTTAACTCTGTGTCTCTCCCAGCCTTAACTTAATTTTTATCTATGCTTTTCTCAGGCAGGGGTTTTTCCAGTATTTATAAAGCACCCAAGCAGGATTTTTACAAATTATTGAACACAGATAGAATAAAGGAGAAAACGAAAGTATTCAGGATAAAAATATAAGATGTTTACGCTTACATGTTATTTTGTGTTTTTCTGATTCTCTGTTAAACTCTCCATGTTCTTGCCGGATCGAGCTTCTTACGGAGAGGCTCAAATATTAAAAAATAATTTAAAATCAGAAAGAGGTGCAGCAGTGAATTTTACTGAAAAACTGAAAAAAGAATGGTTGGGAAATGTCAGAGGTGACGTCCTTGCGGGAATCGTTGTCGCTCTTGCTCTTATACCGGAGGCAATTGCCTTCTCCATTATTGCGGGTGTGGATCCAATGGTGGGTCTGTATGCGTCATTCTGTATTGCAATTGTCATTGCTTTTGTTGGAGGGAGACCGGGAATGATTTCCGCCGCTACAGGCGCGATGGCGTTACTGATGATAAATCTTGTCGCCGACCATGGTCTCGAGTATCTACTTGCAGCTACGATTTTAACCGGCGTCCTGCAGGTGCTGTTTGGAGTGTTTAAACTGGCAAGCTTTATGAAGTTTGTTCCCCGCTCTGTGATGATCGGCTTTGTTAACGCATTAGCAATTCTGATTTTCACAGCGCAGCTCCAGCATTTTGTGAACGAAACATGGGTTATGTACGCACTTGTGGCATTAACATTATTAATTATTTATGGTCTGCCCAAAATTACGAAGGCGGTCCCTTCTACACTAGTTGCAATTGTTGTAGTCACTGCTATTGCGATTACAATGAACTTCGGCGTTCGTACAGTCGGCGACATGGGGGCATTACCTGCAACATTGCCGCTTTTCGCCCTGCCGAACATACCATTGACTTTTGAAACGTTAATGATCATTTTTCCTTACTCTCTCGCACTGGCGATAGTAGGTTTGCTTGAATCGTTATTGACTGCGTCCATCGTTGATGACATGACTGACACTGACAGCGATAAAAATAAGGAAAGCCGTGGACAGGGTATTGCTAATATGGTAACCGGCTGCTTCGGTGGCATGGCCGGCTGCGCCATGATTGGACAGTCTGTTATTAACGTCAAATCAGGCGGCAGAGGACGTCTTTCCTGCTTAGTTGCCGGTGTGTTCCTTATAGTACTGATCCTTCTTCTCGGTAATGTGGTTGTACAGATTCCTATGGCCGCACTTGCCGGAGTTATGATTATGGTATCTATCGGAACTTTTGACTGGAATTCCTTAATAAACATTCATAAAATCCCTCGTACCGACGCAATCGTCATGGTAGTTACAGTCGGAACTGTAGTATACACACATGATCTTGCTAAGGGAGTATTTGCAGGGGTAATTCTAAGTGCAATTTTCTTCGCGTGGAAGATCTCAAGAGTTAAGGTGGAGACGATGCTCTCAGAAGATAAAGTAGAAAAAACTTACTTTGTTAATGGGCAGCTTTTCTTTGCTTCAGTTACAGATTTTGTCGCACAAATTAACTATAATGACACGGTGGATAAAGTTATAATTGATGTAACTCAAGCTCATTTATGGGACGATTCCGCCGTTGGTGCCATCGATAAGATTGAATATAAATACGAACAAAAAGGCGTGGAAGTGGAGATAAGGGGCCTTAACAAGGAAAGCTCGCAGCTCATGGAAAAAATCGGCGGTTTAAGCAAAGCCTCGGGACACTAATTCAAAGGAATCTGTTGCCTTAATCTTATGGTTAGAACAGAAAATGGGGGCCGTAATGATGTTTAAAAATATTTTGCTCGCCGCTGATGGATCTCCTCACTCATTCAGAGCTGCCGAAAAAGCAATCGGGCTTGGAAAGTTAACGGATGGAGCTGTTATAGAAATTCTTTATGTGCTTGACGGAAGCAAGTCAAAATCAGATGTTTTAAAATACGGCGATTCTGACACCGCTTCTTTAAAAAGAAAGGAAATGCTGAGCAGATATGAAAATCTGATCAGCGAGTCCGGGCTCAGCTGCAAAACCACGATTTTGCATGGTACTCCGGCAGAGACAATTATTAAACATGCAAATCAAGGGAAATACGACTGCCTCGTTATAGGCAGCCGGGGCCGCAGCACTGTCCAGACAATGATTCTGGGAAGCGTAAGCCATAAAGTAATGAAGCATGTAAAATCACCGGTTGTGATGGTCAAATAATCTGAAAAACTGCTGGGAGAGCAATCGCTCCCAGCAGTTTTTGTTTTACCCATTTATCCCCTTTTCTTCAGGGGACAATTCAATTAATCTACTTACCTTCTAAAACACTTCTGCCACCTGTAATCGGCAGAATGACTTTACTTCTTGTCGGTGTCACAGTGATTTCAGTGCCTCCGGATGGACGGAGAGTATAATCGTAATCACTTGCAAGGAGGACGACACCAATTCGATTCCCTGCTTCAAATACGTAATCATGAGGCTGCATGTCCCATTCGAATGTATAATCCCTTCCAGGAACAATGCTGATGGAGCGGTCTGCCGAATGAATATTTTGCGGGTCCATCCAGCCTCTTGTAATAATACTCGCATTATTATTTTCATCGTATTCCACGAGCAGAGCAGTCAAGTTAGCAACCGGCCGATCGATGCTCGCGCGAATACTCACTTCAGGTGTTCCGCTCATATGCAAATCTTCCGATAAAATATCTGTTAGATAAACGAGGCGGTTATCATTCGTGTTATCCGGATCAGCAACGAGAGTGTTTGCTCTTGTCTGCGGAGCATCAATAAGCGTTTGTTTATCGTGAGGACGGTTCGGAACAGGCCTGCTGTGAATGGATCCTGTACCTTCTCCTTCACCTTTTAAATATAAGCTGGTTGTTTCTGCCTCCACATGAGGCCAGTTTTCCTGCTGCACCCAGCTCCGGTCCTCACGCTGTATATTTACCATTTCCTCATCCATAATGCCATTTTCAATCCCGTACAGCCAGTAATCGAACCAGCGGTGACGCTCCTCATTCCAGAGAGCTGCCGGCGGTGCTCCGTGGCCTCCCTGATGGAGCCAGAGCTTACGGTCCACATCATTTTCTTCGAGAGCTTCCCACCATTGGGCAAACTGCTTTGTTTTCACGTTCCAGTCGTTGAGCCCATGGGCTACAAGTACACTTGCTTCGATATTATCAACATCATTTAAGTAATTTCTCGCATCCCAAAAATCATTATAGTCCCCTGTAATTCTGTCTTCATCTTCAATCATCTGGTCTATAACAGGCTGGCATATAGCAGAGTTAGCCCGGGTGTTTACGAAACCAAGAAGAACACTTGCATCCTCACCCTGGTATCCCCCTGGCGCTACGACAGCTCCGTTGGCGCGGAAATAATCATACCAGCTGCTAATCGCCACGATAGGAACAATAGTTTTAAGGCCTTCCACACCTGTAGTAGCTACACCATTTGGCAATGTGCCGTTATATGAAGCACCAATCATTCCCACATTTCCCGTCGTCCAGTCAGCAAACACCTCTTCGCCATCCGAATTAAACGCACGGGCATTGCCGTTAAGCCAGTCGATAACCGCTTTCGTACCTGCAATCTCCTGGTAATCCCCGATAGTGGCACAGCCAGTTGATTTACCAGTACCAATACTCTCTCCGAGTATTACTGCATAACCTCTTGGTACAAAATAGTTCCCGAGAGCTCCAAGGTTTTGAGGCCCTGCATTCGGTCCCCGGCCTCGCCCGACTCCTTTCCCTGGGTGGGAAACAGGATTAAGTTCCACATCTACATCAAAAAACGGATAAGACCAGTCCAAGCCTGCCCGGTAAGGACTCATTTCGTAAATAACCGGCACCTGGATTCCTTCTGGAGTATCAGGACGCATTATACGTATAGCGACCTGGTCCAGTTCACCGTCTCCATCACTGTCTACGGTGGTTTCCACCATTAATTCTTCCACAATCGCATCTTCCGTAGTGTAAATAGGTTTAGTGACACCGTTATCCAATTCAATGTTAGTTACATCAGTTGCTGTTTCCGGAATCGTTCCGTTCAGCGGCAGATCCTCAGCTGCAGCACCTGGGCTTGCAGGTACAGAAAACAAAGAAAAAACTAATAAAAAACTCAACAGTGAAACCGACATTTTTTTTCTCAGCATAACTGCCTCCTTTTTAACTGATTCTCATCCTTACTGAAAAAAACACTCCCCTCCTTCATTTTAAGATTACAAAGTAATCATATATTAAAAATTCAGAATGTTAGATAAAATAATGTTTTTTTGCCAAAAGGGGATAATAAAGTCCTTGCCGCACACTATTTCATCTGCTGAGTGGAAGGAATATAGTCCCCCCCAGGATAGTAAAATCAGCTTATATGCTTCCGAGGGAAATTGGAGGGGGAAATGTATCTCTCCCAGTTTCCAGGATACTTCAGGTGGAATTCACAGGCTTTTATGAGGATTGCTTCTCTGCATTGAAAAAAGCCCCCATTCTTTCTATGAAGAATGAGAGCCTGGAGGCTGCATGTACAATATTATTTTTTAAAGAAGCTGAAACAGTACTCTAAATAATTCTTTTTTACACTGCCGCTTTTATTGTGTAACCTCCCCAATCACTTAGTGCTGCTTTGACTCATAAAATGAAGTATCTTCTACTTTTTAAAAAATAACGATTATCATTAACTAACAGCAGAAGGGGGCTTAATAAATGGAACAGGATGTGGGTCTGCTTGTCAGCGGTATACTTTTAATCGGTGCAATTTTGTTTGTCATTGGACTCTCGTTGGATTTCTTTTCACAGCTTGGGAAAAACGGTAACACAGACGGCTTCCTTTAAATGGAGGCTGTCTTTTAAGAGGAGGATACAGGCGGTGTCTCGTCCTCCATTTTTACTTTATCCGGCTTTACTAAAAATAGTTTTCGGTCTCTGTAAAGTAATGCGGCAGACAGAATAAACGCAAGCACATCAGCGATTGGAAATGCGAGCCACACACCCATGACTCCAAAATAATGGGGCAGTATCAGTACGAGTGGAATCAGGAACAGCACCTGGCGCGCCATTGATAAAATTAGCGCCGGCCTCGCTTTTCCTAATGCCTGGTACAAGCCGCCGCTTACCACCTGCACTCCGATCAGTATAGCAGCAGCAAATATAATTCTCATGCCTTCTGCCCCTGTACTGATTACTTCCGGATCAGAAGTGAAGATTCTCATAAACACTTCCGGGAATAACATTACGATCAGGAAGATAGCAGCTGAATAGACAGTGACCACTTTAAGCCCGAGCCAGACTGTATCCCGCAGCCTGTCATATTCTTTCGCTCCGTAATTATATCCAATCATAGGCTGCATTCCCTGCAGTATCCCCATCATTGGCATTAACGTAAACATAAGCACCCGCTGTACAATTCCGAACACCCCGACATAGAATTCGCTTCCAAACCTTATAAGCATGGTATTAATGGCAATCATCATCACACTACCCGCCACTTGCCTGAAAAATGCAGGCATTCCAATTACAACGACTTCCTTGATCAGATCAAACCGTGGTTTCATATCTGCCAGGGAGAAAAACAACGTGCTTTTCCCGGTCATAAAGTAACGTACAATTACAATACTGACAGAAGCCTGAGCAATTACTGTGGCTATTGCCGCTCCCTGTACACCCATATCAAGATAAATAATAAATACAGGGTCAAGCAGTATATTCAGGACAGAAGGAATAATCATCGTCATCATGGCAAAACGTGCATTTCCCTCTGAACGAATAATAGCGTTTGTAGTAAAAGCAAAGGAGAAAAAGAAAGTACCAATTAAAATAGGAAACAAGTAATCCCTTGCGTAAGGGAGAATCTCCGCTGTTGCACCGAATAAGTACAGCATCTCTTCCAAAAATAAAAATGCGCTTAAAAATCCAGCGATGCTCACCACGAAAATCATAGTAAGTATGTTACCAAAAACTTTGTTCGCATCCTCTTCCCGCTTTTCCCCCAGCCTTCGGGATATGACAGAAGCTCCTCCGATACCTACAGCCGCGGCTACCGCCATCATAATCATCATCAGCGGAAAAGCGATGGTCACACCTGCGACCCCCTGAATTCCCACGAAATGGGAAATGAAGATTGTATCAACTACATTATATAAAGCCATTACAAACATACCGACCATAGCCGGTATGGATAGGTTTCTTAACAGCTTAGGAATAGGTTCCGTCCCAAGCCTTTTACTTTGTTCTTTTTGCATAGTAATTCCTTCTTTCAATCAAATCATCGTGCTGATATTTTCATGTCCTGCAGATTTTCTCTCATTCGTTTTATCCAGGATAGAAAGAGCTGCTGTTCTTCCGGAGAAAATCCTTTTAGCAAGCTTTCTTCAATCTCATAAACTTCATTTGAAAGTTTTTCCTCAAGGTATTGTCCGGCAGCAGTAATACTAATCACTTTCGATCTTCTGTCTTCCTTACTGTCATCTTTCGTTATCAGTTCTTTTTTCAGAAGTGTGTCAATAATTCCGTTCATTGTGGAGGCCTGGATATACAAACGTTTCTGAAGTTCTGCCTGCATAAGTTTTTCATGCTGGTTTAAGATGTATAACACTCTTGACTGAGCAGCAGTTAAGCCATGTTCTGCAAGCTTTTTATTATAATGGTTCTGAATCAGATGAGCAGCCATCCCAAGGTGGTAGCCAACTAATTCATCCATTTTCTTTTTCGCCATATTTTCTTAGCTCCCTAAATAAAATGTCTTGACTAATATAACATGAAATCCTGTTTTAACTCAATAGAAATATTTCGGTAATCGAGGTAATTGTTTAGTGTCCTAATTTTTTATCAGTCTGAAAACGGCGGAGAGTAAAGCTAATCTTTTTTATTAAAAATCGCCGATTGGGGAGCTTAAGGCCAAGACAGTAGCGTAGTTGTACTTATACATTAGCCTTAAAAATATCTCTTCGAGTGCAATCGAGTAGGAGGGGGTGACTAACCCCCGACCTCTCACACCACCGTACGTACGGATCCGTATACGGCGGTTTCATGAAAATCAAACGTTATATCAACGATTTCAAACCCATCCTGCGCCAATAGGCGTCATTAAGCGTATGGTGGAGAATTGGGCTACAGGCGACTCGCCAGTAGCCTTTTCTTGTGTTTCCCCATTCATAAGCCTTCTGCTTCGATACTCCCAAGGCGATTAGGTTTCTGACTTTTGTTTTCGGTTTCTTCCATTCTTTCCATCGTACCATTCGAAGTCTTCTTCTTATCCACTTCATTAATTCCTTTAATACCGAGGGTGTTTCCGCCAGTCGGAAATAATTTCTCCAGCCGACGATAAACCGGTTCAGCTTGCCAATTCTGTATTCCATAGGAATACTTTTCTTTCGGGAAGTAATCTCACGGATTCGACCTTTTGCCCGTTGGATTGATTCCCTGTGTATTCTTATTTTCGCTTTTCCTTTAGAAGAAGCTGTGAAACTGAAACCCAGGAACTTTCGTTTCCACGGACGGTCTACCGCGCTCTTTTCCCGATTTACCTTTAGCTTCAGTTTATCTTCAATGAAGGTGATCATGTTCTTTCGGATACGCTCTGCGGCTTTCTTTGACCCCGTGTAAATCTGGCAGTCGTCCGCATAGCGGACAAAGCGAATACTCCGTTTCTCCAGTTCTTTGTCCAATTCATCCAGGACAATATTTGAGAGAAGCGGGCTTAATGGACTCCCTTGGGGAGTCCCCATGTCGTTTTGCCTAACTAATCCGTTTTCCATGATTCCTGCCTGAAGGTATTTCCGGATGAT
>NZ_KV917376.1:425623-515162 GCF_002019695.1 Evansella clarkii
GATTTCAGTTCCGCAGTGGTAATGCCGTCAACGCCCTGGCTCCCTTTATTTTGGACTACCTTGAGATATGCTTTATTCAAATTGTCTCGGTGTAATATCTCTTCCAACATCACATTAACCTCCACGTGGCTCTTCCTTTCCATTGTGTGGTATCATTCTCCACGCTTCCTAAGCCCTGGAGGGATTCACCTCTGCTTCCTAGGCAAGCTGGTATGTTCTGTGTCATCGAATGATACGTACGCAGGTGGATGAGCACTCTTTTCATGATTCAGCCCTTCCCACAAAATCTAGAAATCTGTGGTACTATGGCTTCGGCTGACTTCTGACAGTTCAGTGATTCCTCCTGGAATCAGTTACCGCATTTGTACGGCGTTCCTGTCAGACCTCCCCGGGTAAGTGCATAAACTTCCTCTCCATATACCCGCCTCATTTACTGCCGGATCCTTCGGTCGTTAGGACTTTGACTTGTTTTGCAGCCTCATCCAGACCAGACAGCCTTGTATGAGATTCGTGTTCCTCGGGTCGGAGATTTGCCTCCGGCTTCCTTCAGATTCCGAGTCGCCCCGGACACCCTTGCCTTTAGCTAGCAGTTACAACGACCTTCACTGTTCGGGACTTGAACCCTAAAGCGTATGCACATGCCGGGCACACAAAAAAAAGAAAAGCCATTAAACAGGCTTTCCTCTTAAGAATATTTGTATTAACAATTACCCCAGGTATGCATCCAGCATCCATTTATCTTTCTCGATTGCCGTTTTCATTCCGATAAACATGTCAGCGGTTGGCTCATCTTCCTGTTTTTCCGCTAATTCGATTAACTCCTCAAATCCTTTGCTCAATTTACCAAGATCTTCAGAAAGGACGGAAACCATTTCTTTCGCCGATTCTCCACCGCCGGCTTCTTCCAGGCTGGCCAGTTCCAGATACTCCTTCATGGAAGCAGCTGGCTTTCCTCCGATTGTGAGGAGCCTTTCTGCAATCTCATCAATATTCGCTGCAGCACCTGTATACATTTCCTCAAACTTTTGATGAAGGGAGAAAAAATCAGGTCCTTTCACAAACCAGTGATAGTTATGCAGCTTTGTATAAAGTACTTGCCAGTTCGCTAATTGCTTGTTCATTGCTTGTGTAAGTTCGTTATTCATGTGTATCAACTCCTAATATTTTTATTAATTGTATTATATATTTAATTATAATAATTATCAAGTAGTAGGAATTATAATTTATATACCTCACTTTTTTACTCTTTAAACATATCTTCTTTCTCAATTGGAATTTCTATGCATTGAAAAAACAGCTCCCTTTTAAGAAGAGAAGCTGCTTAAAGCAATTACTATCGTCAGAGCCTGCTGAAAGAGTCCATAAAAAGATCACATTTTCTTTTTATTCATGCTTTATTAGGAGCTTCGTGATTTTGTCCCTCTTCCCTGATCATCGGGTGAGTATCATGGATATATGCCGGCGCCGGTTTAAGAACAGGCCTGTCACCATAAGCAGGTGCCTGAGGGTAATACTTGAAGTTATCGAGTCCATCCATACTTCTCCCTTTAGCCCAGCGTCCTGCTTTACTTTGCTCTCCTTCAGACAGATTATAGAAATCATACGCCGCCTGGAATTTCTCCAGTTCCGTAGGGAATGTACTTGGAACTACTATATTCTCCTGGGCTTCGAGCTCGGAAATCGCTGCTTGCCACATATTCTGATGCATTCTGTCACGTGCAATTAACCAGGAAAGCATATCCTTCACTCCACGGTCATTTGTCGCTTCGTAAAGCCGGACAGCCTGAAGACGCCCTTGAGACTCCGCATTCAGGTTTGCCCGGAAGTCTGCGAGGAGGTTGCCGCTTGCAATAACATAACTTGCCGTCCAGCGATTTCCAACTGCATCGGCAGGCATAGCTCCTAATCCGGAGACAATCGCATGCTGTGGGTTCATCCCCCCTAAAACAGCCCCAATGACTGGATTTTTCGCTGCTGTTTCCTGATCCCCAACAGGAGCTCCATCAAGCAGGCGCGCAATCATCGTAGCAAGCATCTCTATATGGGCCAGTTCCTCTGTACCTACATCCATTAGTAAGTCACGATATTTATCTGTCCCACGGAAATTCCATCCCTGAAATAAATACTGAATTGCCACCGAAATTTCACCGAACTGCCCTCCCAGTATTTCCTGAAGCTGTCTCGCAAATATTGGATCCGGCCGTTCCGGTTTCGCATGGTATTGAAGCTCTTTTATATGATAAAACATACGCCACAACTCCTTAGCAATTTTTTCTATATCAGCTAATTCACTATGGCATGTTCTCGTGACAATTTTTTAGGCGGGAATTTAGTTTATTGGTGTGGGCTGCTTAAGATTTAAAGAAACAGCACCATATGGTTTTCATCCCAATACTTGTCTTTATATTTAAGAGCCCGTTTCTCAACTCCATATGTGATGAAGCCTAAAGATTCATAAAAGCTGATTGCCGGTTTGTTCCTGGTGACAACGGCAAGCTGCACCTGCTCAACCTGTCTCTCTTTAGCTATTTCAAGAGCAGCTTCCACAAGCTTTCTGCCGTACCCTTTATTTCTGGCTTGAGGTGAAACATACATCGCCAGCAGATGAGCCTTATGCTTCAGCTTTTCGAGCGTGTAAAACCTGAGTGCTGCTGAAGCTGCCAGCTCGCCTTCCTGAAAAATCCCCAGTGTGACAGAATCATCTGAATTCAGGTTGGCACGTATATTCTCCAGTGCTGTATCTGATACAGTTTCCTCATAGGTAGAGGCAAAGGCTTCCGGACTTTGTTCCAATGCCTCCAGCCGGTAATCCCGGTATATCTCTGCGTCTTTTACCGTTAGAGTTCTAATTTCCATTTTATCTGCTCCCTTATATTACTGTTTATGTATCATTTCAATTGTCCTGCTGGCATACTGTTAAAAATAAATGTTGCATATTTTCCATAAGGATGGTATGATAATCAATGGTGTGTTTATACTCCGCCAATTTTCATGCTGTATTATGGTTTTAGACTTTTCAATTCGTAAAGAATTATTATATATTAAAAATCTCACGTAAACGATGTTTTACGATTATTATCTGGCATCCTGTTAATACTCTGAGCGAGCTTATTTACACTGGCGCGGTCTCGGAGCCGTTGGATGAAAGAGAGGTAGGGCTTTCATTATCCAGGAAGGGGTCGTTATCCTTCCAGGATAGGTATTTTAAGTAATTACAGGAGCAGTACAGGACATGTACCGCGGCATTTACTTTAAAATCATAATAAATAAGTAAGGGTATCTCAAGTTGCTGAGATACCCTTTTTCTATGCAGAGGTTTTGGGTCAGAAGCATTGGCAGAGGCAGGATTTTCTCCATCATTAGTCGCGGGCTGGGATGATGGACGCTCCAGCGTTACCTTTCTGCTCAGATTTTCCGAAGTTCGGGCATGATGGGCGCTCCAGCGTTACCTTTTTGCTCGGTTCTTCCGAAGTTCGGGCATGATGGACGTTCCAGCGTTACCTTTCTATGCGGATTTTCCGAAGTTCGGGCATGATGGACGCTCCAGCGTTACCTTTCTTTGCGGATTTTCCGAACTTCGGGCATGATGGACGCTCCAGTGTTACCTTTCTGCTCGGTTTTGCCGAAGTTCGGGCATGATAGATGCTCCAGCGTTACCTTTCTATGCGGATCTTCCGAAGTTCGGGCATGATGGACGCTCCAGCGTTACCTTTCTTTGCGGATTTTCCGAACTTCGGGCATGATGGACGTTCCAGCGTTACCGCTTAACTAGCATTTTCCCCCGAGCGGGCATGCAAGACGCTCTCTCGTTACCGCTTGACCATCTTTTTCCCTCGAGCGGGTATGCGAGACGCTCCAGCGTTATCGCTCGGCAATCATTTCCCCCCGAGCGGGTATGCGAGACGCGCCCAATTAATTACTCGAGGAAGTCAGCTTCCGCAATGCGTCTGCCCCCTGGATTTCATCCTTAATCCATGGGATCAGCACTGTATTTTCCGCCCGGCTCCATACCTCTCTGATCCAACGGACTTCATGATTGCCTCTCGCTTTAAGAATTGGATCGGTTGTGTCAGCTGCTGCAAGGCTTTGGTTAATCACCCACCAGCTTGGAGTTATCTCTGCCCGTTCCAGATCTTCTTCAAGTCGGGATGCTTCCAGCACAGGGGTTGCTTCCGGGAGTGTTACAACAATTACATCTGTTTCCTCTTTGTTACGAAGACGAGGGAGGAGTTTCACAACAGAATCAGGCACTTCACCGGAGGAACGTTCAATTTCCTTGTGATAAGACTGGGACGCATCGAGAAGCAGCAGCGTATGGCCTGTTGGCGCTGTGTCAATCACCACAAACTCAGAGTCCGCTTTCTCCACAGCATTTGCAAAAGAACGGAAAACTGCTATTTCTTCCGTACATGGAGAACTCAAATCCTCCTCTAAATAAGCAAGGCCTTCCTCATCAAGCTCTTCCTGCGCTTTAGAGAGCACTTCCTGTTTGTAATGCTCTACTTCTTTTTCCGGGTGGATCCGGCTTACAGAAATCTCTCCCGGTATATTCCCGCCTTTAATGA
Source organism: Evansella clarkii (assembly GCF_002019695.1). GTDB lineage: Bacteria > Bacillota > Bacilli > Bacillales > Salisediminibacteriaceae > Evansella > Evansella clarkii. The sequence continues at coordinate 430,189 of NZ_KV917376.1, forward strand.
CATGTTCTATATGGGCTGCCGGGTCGGTCGTTGTAAGATGGACCTTTTTTCCTTTTTCGGCAAGGCCGGCTGCGACTGCAGTTGCGATCGTTGTTTTGCCAACGCCGCCTTTTCCCATTGTCATGATTACACCTTTTGTTTTTTCAGCGAGCTTTTCTACGAGCGCTCCGAGCCCGGGCAGATCAGGCTTTTCCTGTTCAGCCGCGTCTCCGGCGACTTCCGAAACATCCCCCTGGAGAAAACTTCGCAGAGCACCAATTCCCGTCAGAGGATATGGAACATATGGAAGCTGGTGAACAGGCATCCCCTCTAACAGATGCTCCATTTTACTGATTGCCGCCTGCTGTTTGGAAAACAATGCCGCTGCGCTTTCGTCGGTATCATCACCAGGCTGGAACACCCCATTCATTAAAGCCATCTGATTTTCCAACCCTGTTTCAGCCAGTTCCGCCGCTGCACGCCCCCCTTCTCTTATAGAAGACTCATCCGGGCGCACAACAAGGAGAAGAGTCGTTTTCTTTTCATCGGCTAGAGCATTCACCGCAGACTCGTATAAAGACTTTTTCTCATCGAGACCGGAGAGGGGGCCTAAACAGGATGCCCCGTGGGTGCTCTCTTCAAGAAAGTCTGTCCAGGCATTCGGCAGCTGCAGAAGCCTCAGTGTATGACCTGTTGGTGCTGTGTCAAAAATAATGGTGTCATACTGGGAGGTCAATTCTTCCTTTGTGAGAATGGTTGTAAACTCATCAAAAGCGGCGATTTCTACCGTACATGCCCCGGAAAGCTGTTCCTCCATCTGGGAAACTATCGCTGCGGGAAACCTGTCACGGTAAGGGCCCACGACCTTGTCCCTGTATGCTGCAGCTGCGGCTTCAGGATCAAGGTTAACGGCTGATAATCCTGGCACAGCTGGAATAGCCGTAATATTTTCACCGATCTCCATATCAAAAACGTCCTGAAGATTTGACGCAGGGTCCGTGCTTACGATTAAGACTTTTTTTCCCTGGTCTGCCAGAGCAACCGCTGAAGCACAAGCTGCAGAAGTTTTCCCGGTGCCTCCCTTACCGGTGAAAAATAAGTAAGGGGTTTTCGGAATTTGTTCAGGTGAGAATTCTTGAAACATATTTACTCCTTCTCTCTATAACAAGTTCAGTTTAGTTTTTTCGTCTTTTTTATTCAGTTCTCCAGCCGGGACACCGCTCCACTCAGCAAGCTCTTCGTTAGTCGGGTATCCGCCAATCTTTTTAACTTCCCCGTCAACAAGAGTTAAAGGAAGCGCCTCTGTTTCACGTTCCGTGAGCAGCACTTCTACTTTTTCATTTATAATGAATGCGTCTGGTTCCGTAGCCAGATTATAGCGGTTTACATCAACACCCTTTTTTTCAAGGAGAAACAAAGCTGTTGCCACTCTCGTCAATTCCGGGTCCACACTCGGCCCGCATACTCCTGTAGGGCAGCACAGCGCAGGATCAAACACTTCTATTTTTGCCATATTAACATCTCCTCTTTGAAAATTATTTTCCAGTCTCGGCGTATCTTTTAATTCTCTCGCCTATTTCGTCACGGACACGGCGGAACACTTCCCACTTTTCTTCGTCGGTTCCTTCCGCTTTTGCCGGGTCGTCAAAACCCCAGTGGACACGGTCTCTGTCAGGAGGTGTTGCCGGACAGACGTCATTCGCATGCCCGCACAAAGTGACTACAAGATCTGCTTTTTGCAAAAGATCCTGATCGATCGTATCTGAGGTCTGGTCTGTAATGTCGATGCCAGCTTCCTTCATCGCTTCCACGGCTTTCGGGTTCACTCCGTGTGCTTCGATACCGGCGGAATAGACATCATTTTTATCGCCTAAATATTTTTTCCCCCACGCTTCCGCCATCTGGCTTCGGCAGGAGTTTCCTGTGCATAAAAAGTAAATGATTGGTTTTGACATTTCGGTTTTCCCCTTTACATATTGGATTAGTTATCGTTAGTTTTTCTCCGGAAGCTGTATTTCCACTGGAAACCAGTGTCTTGTGTTATTGGCAATTCGTACAAGAAAAAGCATAAGCGGGACTTCCACAAGCACACCAACAACTGTCACCAATGTTGCTCCGGAATTAAGTCCGAACAAAGCGATAGCAACCGCTACTGAGAGTTCAAAGAAGTTGCTTGTGCCGATCATTGCGGCAGGTGCGGCAACACTGTGCTCGAGCCGCCATTTTTTCGCCCACCAGTATGCGATGGCGAAAATAAACAGCGTCTGGATGATCAATGGCACTGCGATGAGCCCTATATGGAAAGGATTATTTAAAATGACTTCTCCCTGGAAGGAGAAAATGATTATGAGCGTAAGCAGTAATCCCACAATCGTAAATTTACCTGCTTTTTTCAGATAAACGTTCTCGAACCAGTCCCTGCCCTTTTTCCTGATGAAATACATACGGGACAGCCAGCCTGCCGCCAACGGGATGACTACAAAGGCGAGCACGGAGAACAATACTGTGTCCAGCGGGACAACCACATTATTCAGGTGCAGAAGGAGCATTACAATCGGCCCGTAGGCAAAAATCAGAATGATATCATTTACAGAAACCTGTACGAGTGTATAGCCTGCATCACCCTTTGTAAGATAACTCCATACGAAAACCATCGCGGTACAAGGCGCCGCTCCGAGCAGCACAGCCCCGGCGATATACTGGACTGCCAGCTCATCAGGTATAAACGGACCGAAGATGACCCGGAAAAACAGCCAGGCGAAAAACAGCATCGTAAACGGTTTGATCAGCCAGTTTACAACTAAAGTGACAGCCAGGCCTTTCGGTTTTTTCCCGGCATTTACAATACTCGTAAAATCGATTTGGGCCATCATCGGATAGATCATCAGCCAGATGAGGATTGCCACCGGAATGGAAACCTGGGCGTATTCAAACTGGCTCAGCGTTTCAGGCACCACCGGGAGCCACTGGCCTACAGCAATACCGATAATAATACAAAGGGCCACCCAAACCGTTAAGTATCTTTCAAAAAAGCTTATTCCTTTACCTTCCTTTTCTTCGAGTAATTCCTGTTCTTTATCCACATGTCACTCCCCCAGACTAATTATTTGCAACAGACTCTCAGCCCGTTATTTTCAAGATCTTTCAGCTTATCCCCCTGATCAGGAAGATGGGCTGCGACAGATTCAAGCAGGGGATAAAGTTCCGCCTCTGTATTAAGCCTGTAGAAAATCCACTGGCCTTGCCGCCTTTCTTTCACCAGGTCCATCGCTTTCAGCTTCTTTATATGCTGGCTGATGCCAGGCTGGCTCATTTTTAGGATTTCCACAAGTTCACACACACACAATTCATCCTTTAAAAGCAATGAGATAATTGTTAACCTTGTTTTATCCCCAAGGAGCTTTAACAAGCTGGACGCCTCTTCTATCTGTACAGGTTTTATGGTTTTCACTTTTTCCACCCTCCATTCATCGTCCATTATATAAGTGGACGTTTATATAATCAACTGTTTATATGTTAAGGTTTTGTAAAGATACCTTTCAGGTCATATATGAATCAATTTCATAATTCAAGATTTCCATCATTAATACGAACAATGTTACTTTGCTGTTCGATTTACGCTACAGTCGGACGCGTTCTTCGGGCACGGCTTCAACTAATTTTTGACGGCTGAATGCCGTCAAAAATGGATTTTCAGCTTTTCATGCTTTTCCCGCCAGAGTCGCCGTCTTACGCTGCAATCGAAAAGTAATTCGTCTTTTTTTTATGCAAAGTCTATATATGAAATTCTCATATAAAAAAACACACCACCCTCACAAAAGGGTAGTGTGCTCATAAACTTATGACATCTTTACTGAAGCTGGCTGCCAGGAGTATCCTGGCTGTTTTGCAGTGCCATGTCGGTAGCCTGCTGATCCATTGCGATTTGCTCTTCAAGGTTATACGGCTCATAATAGCCTTTGCTTACCATGTAGTCAGCAACCTGCTGCTGAAACATCACTGCCTGCTGCAGCTGCTGGTTCAACGCTTTACGTACATTAACAGAATGGGCTTCCGTAAGAGCCGCAGCACAATTTTTCACTCCTGCCTTTGCTGAAAGAAGCAAATCCGCGGCAACAGCCTGGTCATTCATCGGGTTCTGCATTTGATACATAAGTTTTCACCCCTATTAGCTAAGTAATTGCTGTAAAGCCTTAATATTAGTCTGAGACGCTTTAACATCCTGCTGCAAAAGGGTTTTCAGCTCCTGGTCCTGAACCAGGCTCTGCATCGCCTGGGACTTCTGCAGGCAGTTAGTTTTAAACATTAACATTTCATGCAGCTCTGCTTTTTCATGTACTGCCAAATAATCCTGAGCCAAATCATTTCACCTCCAAGATCAATGTTTCGTGCATTCAAGCGTGGTTTACGTTCATTGAACAGCTGATTCCGGTTTGGCCCCTTCAATTTAGACACCTACTGCTCACTTTTAGGTAGTCACTTCTTCACCTTTCGAAGGATAGTTGATTGCGCGCAAGCATCAAGCCAACACCGCTTGACCCTTACGCTTAATCAACTGCTGGGTAGTTAGGTGAAGAAGAGGAAAATCACTCCCCTTGGTTCTATAAGTTAATTATTTGTGGACAGTTTCCTTTGCTATATAATTTATAGAACTTTGCCGGCGATAAATATTTTAGGCTTCCATGGTAGCGCCGGTTATTATAAAAATCCATATACTCATCAATCCTGTAATAGGCTTCTTCGAAGCATTCAAAACGGTAACGTTGGTAACACTCCCTTTCGATGACGCTATGGAACGATTCAATATAGGCGTTTAAATCCGGTGATTTGCTTGGTATGCGTTCATGATATAGGTGTTGATGCTCACAAAATCTGCCAAAATGTTCACTGACAAATTGTGGGCCGTTATCTGTACGAATAATCAACTTCGAAGAAGTCTCACTTTCATAGTGAATACCGCGTCTCAATAACGCCCCTTGAAGCATTTTCGTAATGTTTGTTGCTTTACATTCTGGACCGCGATAGTATCCAACGATACACCGGTCATATACATCAATAGCACTAGCTAGAAAAACGAATCGTCCACTACCTTCAATCGAGCCATACTTTATATCCACTTGCCAAAGCTGGTTAGAAGCTGTTATCGTGTGCTGCTTCGCCAACCTTCGAGGATACTTAGATTTTCTTCGCTGAGGTAACAGAATATTTAACTTTTCACAGAGGCGATAGACCTTTTTAGGGTTTATTACCAACTTATGTTGGTCTTTAAGGTAGTTGGTGAGTTTTCGGTATCCGTAGATACCTTCCTCACCCTCTACAGCTTCCATTAGGAATTCTTCAATCTGCTCATCAGATATTTTTATACCAGTCTGAGCCAAGGAAAATCCTGGTACTGGCCGGCCCTGGAAGGACTCTTCTGTGACCTGTTTATTTTTTTGATGGTAATAATACAACGAACGTTCCACGTTTAATGCTCTTGTAGTTCTAGTTACTGGAAAACCGTCTTTCACCCACTCCTCGATTTCTTTTAGCAGGAGGATTAGAGGAACTCGTTTTTTTTTATAACATTCTTGAGCATGGCAACTTCCAACTCTTTTTCGCCTAATAGAAGCATCGCCTGCTCATATTTCTTTTGAAGTTCCTCCTTTGTGGGGTTATCGGATAAACCCGTTGATCCTTCGGTTTCCATCACGTCACGAACTTCATCTTCGTAAAGTTTGAACCAATTCCTAAGAGTTTCTCTGGATATTCCAGCCTTTCTGGCGATAGAGGTATAATTCCCAGTCTCCAAGGCCATGCGAACGTATTTCTTTTTTACATCTTCAATAACATCAATTCTCTTAGCCATTCTGTACTTTCTCCCTTTTTTAAATCATTTTTGCCATCATCTAGGTGTTTTCATAACCTGTATATGGTGTCTAAATGATTAAGGGGGCTTAAAAGATTCCGCACATTGCATCACCGTTTTCGTTCATTAAACCATTGATTTCGCACACGAAAACCTTCAGGCGTTTATATTTAATGCCCGCCTACAAGATCATCTTCCTCATCCAGAACGGTTCCTGCCATATATTTATGGAAGAACCATTCGCCGCCGCCAATTAACAATGCTGAAATAAAGGCAAGGCTGAATGGTACGGCCGCTCCAAGAATGAATGGAGCTAACACCCAAATTTTTAAAGTACAAAGCGCTATATCAGCTACTGTTGATACCGTATTATTAGCCCGCTGAAGTATCAGGAGATCACCGATAACATAAGCAAGCCCTGTGATTAGCAAAGACAGGAAAATGGTGTTCAGCAGCGGGTAGCCATTAAACATTGTAAGGAGGGTGACCAGCACTAACGTAATCATTAATGATTTAATTACTAACGCCCTTAAATGCTTCAATTGATCACTCCTTTAAATTATTGCTTTGCCAGAGCTTATGGGTGTTTTCCAAAAAAACCGGCAGTAAAACTTCAGCATTAATATCTTTTGTTTAATCAACATTTTTTATAGAAACTTCGCAAGGTAATTTCAGCCAGTCCCGTGCCCATGGTTTTTATGCCCTGAATGCCGGCCCGCAGTTAATAGCGGCCATCTATTACAAAGGTGTGCCGGGAGAACTCAGGAAGATTCTCAGGAAAACAGCACTTATTTTATAAGTGCTGTTTTCCATCCTTAACTTTCATCTCTGTCCATAATTGTATCAACGTCATTTTCATCCAGGTATTTTTCATACTTATGGTGGTCCACGCTGACACCGCTGAATTTCCCTTCAATGTCTGCAGTGAGAATATCTTCAATTTCCTCAGGCACTTCTGTGTCCTCTTCCCCTTCCACATACATGGCGTTATAGTCTTTGTCTGTATCGGAAAAATCGGAGGGTGTCTCCGAAGTTCCAAATTTGGCAACTGTCTGCCATGAGTCCTCAGCGTCAAAGAACGTTTGCTGCTCGTTGCTTTCATCGTATTCAAATTTTCCGAAAGCAGGCTTTAATACATCCTCTTCCACTGGTCTTGTATTTGATACAGTGTTATCTTCCGCATGCTTTACGCATCTCCGGGTGGTTGGCACAGCTTCCAGCCGCTCGTATGGAATAAGGTCACCGCACTTTTCGCATTTCCCGTACGTTTCTTCCGCAATGGCGTTCAGTGCAAGATCTATTTCCTTTAACGTATACTCGGAATGCTCATCGAGAGCCAGGTCCTTTTCCCGCTCATATAGCTCTGTGCCAAGGTCCCCAGGGTGGTTATCGTACCTTGAAAGCTCATCCATGGATTCTGTGGCATGTTCCAGATCAAGTCCGTAATGATGATCTTTAAGCCTTTTTTCCAGGCTTTCTTTTTCTTCAGTAAGCACTTGCCGCAATGTCTGTATTTGCTCTTCGCTTAGCAAAACTCCGCACCTCCTCAAGCATCACAAAATTCTGCTCTGTTCTAGTATGCGGCAGATACGGCGGGAATTTGCTAGGATTTTATGGAAGTAACAAGGGATGCAAAAACCTCTTGTGTCCCTTGAATTATAGGACCGCCCCTGCTCAAGGGATGCAAGACCTTCTTGAGTCCCTTCAGTTGCAGGATTGCACTTGCTCAAGGGATGCAAGGACCTCTTGCGTCCCTTCAGTTGCAGATTTACTCCTGTTCAAGGGATGCAAGACCTTCTTGCGTCCCTTGAGTTGCGGATTGCACTTGCTCAAGGGATGCAAGGACCTCTTGCGTCCCTTGAGTTGCAGGATTGCACTTGCTCAAGGGATGCAAGACCTTCTTGCGTCCCTTGAGTTGTAGATTTACTCCTGTTCAAGGGATGCAAGGCCTTCTTGCGTCCCTTGAGTTGTAGAATTGCTCCTGTTCAAGGGTTGCAAGGCCTTCCTGCGTCCCTTGAGATGTAGAATTACCCCTGCTCACGGTTAAAAAATACCACACCTCACAGATGTGTAGACGAGAAAAATTATATACTTTCTTATCTTTTGAAGAAAACCGCAGGCGCCTTCAGGCAAAAAGAAAAACCGCTATGCAGCGGTTTTTCACGGTAATTTATTACCTTTCATGATTTTTAGGATCGTCATCGAGGTCAGAACGGCTGCCAGACCCTCCTTCATGCTCTTTCCTGTCTGAGGTTATCCCAGTATCATTCCCTTCAATGTCTGAAACCGGAACATCCTCCACGTCTTCCGTAATTCCTGTATTATTTTCAGAGTCCTCCTGCTGATTGTTATACTGCCTGGCTGAGTCTGTGTAGTCTGACGGCGACTGGGAAGTGCCAAAGTCACTGACCGTCTCCCAAGCGTCTTTTCGATCAAAGGCGACTCTTTCCTTTGCTTTAGAATCGTCTTCAAGGGAAGCATTTTGTACTTCTTCTTCTACTGGCCGGTATCTGCCCCGGTCTTCCTCCTGTGCATGCTGCACACATTTTACAGCTTCCGGCACAATTTCAAGGCGTTCATATGGTATTTCTTCTCCGCACACTTCACATTTTCCGTATTCTCCATCCTCGATGGCCTGCAATGCTTTTTCCACTTCCTCTAGCCGCTGTCGTGAATGATTATTTAATGCTGTGTCCTTTTCCCGTTCAAACAACTCGGTTGCCTCGTCTGCAGGGTGGTTATCGTAGCGGGAAATTTCTCCTGTATCTTCGGCTCTTCTTTCATTGGCAGTTTCATTTTCTGCCGGCGCAAGACGTTCTTCGTGCTCCTTTTTCAGTTCAAGGAGCCTGTCCTTCAATGTATTTATTTGATCTTGTGTAAGCAATGGTATTCCTCCATTTCTGCAATCTTATCATCATGTGTAAAAAATATGGTTAGTTTGCTAATACACAAAAATCAAAATTACTAAACCTCTGCAAAAAGGGAAATCACCATCTCAGAAAGAGACGGTGATTGCAGCAGCAGTATTTACAATTAAAGCAAGAAGGTTTTTCTTGTTATTCATCTCGCATAGACAACGCCTGCCTGGCAAGACGTACATCGCCGTCCAGGAGCTTCTCTAAATTATAGGCAGGGTAATAGCTATTTTTGTACATATAATTGAACACAGCTGCATGAAGGTCTATATGCCTGTTCAGCTGCTTTCTTAAAACCTGCCGTACAGAAGGCGTCGCAGTTTCCGTAATTGCAATCGCATAGTTCCTTACAGATGTCTTAGCGAGGGCGAGCAGGTCACCGGCATAAAAAGCAGGTGAAACATTCCCATCAGCCCGCTCTTCTTCCTCTTCAGCGTCCCTTGGCATATTCGGATAAAATTCCAGAAGTTCATTCAGATTGGCAGTTAACCCCTGAATACCTGTCCGGTAAATTTGCTGCAGTTCTCTCTCTTTGACTTCCGGCAGAGCTTTTTTCAGTTTCATTAAACCAATGGACTGCATGGCTGTCAGTTCGTGGATTTCAAGTGTCTCGTGCCAGGCTAAATGTTTCTCGTTCATTCAATACAACTCCTTATAGGTAAATATTAGAACTACACATCTACCTTATTCTCCTAAGGGTTGTATTTGTGACGATTATCCATTTAATTACAATAAAGTTGACAGCTCAGCTGCTTTTGTCCGGTTAATCAAGCGCGTTATTTTCGTTTTGCTGCTTAAGCTCTTCTTTTGCCAGGTCCAGATTCATTTCTTCTATTTCTTTATGCTCGTTAACGGAATCCCCTGGATAATATTTATTTGTGTTAAATGGAGCCCTGGGGCTTGTCTCGGTACTTACCGTGATTTCTTCATCAACAGGTGTATTTGTTAATGTAACTTCGTTTGCGGCAAAGCTTTCCTTCTTTTGTTTTTTTGCCAATTAAATCTCCTCCTGTCATTATTGTGAAGTAATATTTTTACCGTTTATATTCCGCATCATAACTGTTTTCTCCCGCATGTACTGAAAGAAGGGTATCCGCATACCCTACAAGACGGTTCACAAGCTCATCACATGCGGCATACAGCAAGGGATAAGCCGGGATGTCGTGGAGAGCAGGATCATCAATGATAACAGTGGTGTTAATAAAAACATCCCTGTTGCCCATTAAATTATAATGAATGATGGCCTTCCCAGCCGCTCCTCCTGTTTTTGGATCTTCATACCCAGGCAGAAAAACATACCATTCCTCCGCAGTAGCTGACCGGAAATTCTTTGTAAAAGACAGACCTTGTACTAATTCTTCTATTTTCTCTTCCGTCTCAGGGGTGACGAGTTCAGTAATTTTTTTCTTATCCAATTAATTCCCCTCCCGGTTTTACAGCTTAATCAGCAGTGCTTGCGACGAAAAAAAGCTCATTATACATAAAGCATTTAGAATACTTTTTAATCACCTTACAGGCAAAGCCTCCATCCTGGAAAAAATCGAGATAATTTTTTTCACCCTGTATATATTTGCCCTTGTCGTATTTCTTCATAAACCAGTTGCTCAGCCGGGTATTATCAAACAGACATGGTTCAATTACGGCTACCTGGCCCCCTTCAGCTTTTAAAACTCTCCTGAATTCTTTTACAAAGGCCGGAATGTCTGCTGAAGGAATATGATGGAGCACAGCGATGATAAGCACGAGATCTACAGTGCCAGATTCTGCCGGAAGTCTGCTGCCATCACTCGTTTCAAATTTATATTCTGGGTACATATTTTTGGCAAAATCCACACGGTGTTTGTCCGGATCCACCCCAAGATAATGTTCTGCATCACAGAGACAGCAGTTTGCCCCTGTTCCACAGCCGAAGTCAAGTATTATTCTGTTTTGAAACTGAATATGGTCATTGAGCAAATCATGTATGTATTTTTTCGTAATCCATTTAGGTCGAATTAAATTATGATACAGCCTCGGTGTCAGTTCCAATTTCAGCGCCCTCTCCAATGTTGATATGCCAGGAAACCTGCCTCGCTCTGTTACATAGTGGTGAGCAATTAGACGCAAATTTATACTACCCTTTTCCGGACACATGCAGCTGCCATTCTTGCATTAGGAAGGCTGGTACTCTCCGGTGTATGGCCCCAAAAAAAATCGAAAGGAAAGGGGTAAGGTTGTTGGCCTTTAGTTAATCTTTGCTTAAAAATTCAATAATCTGTTTGTTAATAAGAAGTGGCTGTTCATGGTTCACCCAGTGGGTTGCTTCGCCTGCAAAAATAAGCTCCCCATTTTCGCAGTATTCAAGACTGGCTTTCGCAGACTTCATGCTCAGAAACTGGTCTCCCATCCCCCAGATAATTTTTACCGGGACATCAATTTTTTCCCCGTCAAAAGCGCTCAGACCACCATACCTTATTGCCCTGTACCAATTAAGCATCGCAGTTATACTACCTTCCTGTGACCATGCTTCTTCATATTTTTTCAGATCAGAGTCAGAAAAAACTTCTCTTTTTGAAGTTTTAAGAAGTGCTTGTTTCATAGGGCTGTAATTATTCCCTGCCAAAACCGCTTCAGGTAATTGCGGCAGCTGGAAAAAAGCCATATAGGAGCTTTTAAGCCATTGCGGCGGGTATCTTAACATGATTTTTTTCATCGCTTCAGGATGAGGAATATTTATGGCGATAAGCCTTTCGACTAGTTCAGGCTTCGTTGCGGTCAAATACCAGGCAACAGCACCTCCCCAATCATGGCCGATGATCGATGCTTTCTCTCTTCCGGAGGCGTGGATTAAACCAATAATGTCATCTCTTAATTTATCAATCGTATAATTTTCAATTCCACTTGGCTTGTCACTCAAATTATAACCACGCTGATCCGGAGCAATTACTCTGAATCCTGCATGGGCAAGTGGTTCAATCTGGTTTCTCCAGCCATACCAGAACTCCGGAAAACCATGCAGCAAGATAACAAGGGGGCCATCTTCAGGACCTGCCACAGCCGTATGAAGCGTTATGCCGTTTGTTTCTGTGAATTGGAATTTCATTTTTGGCTTCATTTTCCATCCTCCTTTTCTCACAAGATGTATTCATATCATTATTCCACTATGGTCTAGCCGTAAAACAGAAATATGGCAGGAGCAACCTGGTCGCTCCTGCCATCGATCCTATTTTATTCACCCTTGAAATACTGTACCGGGAGTGTGTCCCAGAAAGAAGCGTCTGTTGTATTAATGGATCTGTCTGCAATAGCATCTATCGCAGCTTCCATTGATATAACAGCTTGCTGTATCAAGTAACCGTTACTCTTCTGGCCAAGAACCTGGTTTGGATTCGTGTGGTCCGTCATACCTCTCATTTCAAACAGTAACGTAGCAATACCGTATTCATAAGCAAGTCCGTTACGGGAAATTGTAAGCGCATCTCCTCCGTTATATTTTCCTAAATGACCAAAACCTCTTGCTTCTACGGCGTCATACATAACAGCCCCTAACTGTTTGGACATTTCAACAACGCCTGCATCTACTTGTGCATTTGTCGGGTAAAGGATGGACCCTGATACATAGCGGTCGTCCACAGCAGAACGAGCTCCCTGATGGTGGAAGTCGACGAGATAATCAATATCGTACTTTTGGAGAACATTTGTATGAAGCGCATAAGTTTCAGGTTCATTTCGGTCTACATGGTCACGGTTTAAGTCAACGCCATTTGCGTTAGTCCTTGTAGCCTGGCCCCCTCCAACGTGATCAGAAATATCAAAATTAACATCGCCCGCAGCTCCATCAGGATTCAGACGGGGAACGAAAAATACATTTACCTCTTCGGCAAGCTCACGCACTTGTCTGCTGTTACCAGACAGAGTTCTAATAACATTTAACGCCCCTTCTGTAACAAGAGCTTCGTTTCCGTGCTGTTGTGTAAGGAAAAGAATAGTAGGGTTTTCCGGATTGTTCCCAAACTTAACTAAGTGAAGGTCACGCCCTTGTACAGATTGTCCAATCACTTCCAGCTCTATATTTTCTGAACGGCTGTCTGCACGCTCCAGTTGCTTCACAAGGTCTTCATAACTGGTCAGTCTTTCATTTTTAATTGTCTCATTTCCATTATAATTTGGCCCTTCTCCTACAGCACCCGCTTGAATCGGCAGTAATGACATAACAAGCAAAGCAGCTAAGATCAGTGTAATAGTCTTCTTCAAGAAAACCATTCCCTTCTATGTTTTTTTAGTAAGGCGAAACAATTAGCTAAAAAAAGACACCTCCTGTTTTACAGAATGTGAGTATATGTATGGAGAATCCTGTTGTAACTCTATTTTAACGGCATACTTTTGTTAGATATATCGGACGTTAGGCGTTTTGTGCACGTTTAAAAAGGATGTTCTTTCTGGTAATATAAGGAATACACTGCCGGGTTTTATAGGAATATTTAGACAGCAGACCTGCTGTAAAAGAAAAGAACATGACTAATTATTCAGGTATTTTCTTTATAAAAAATTGAAATTTAAATACATGAAGTCCTGTCCTGCCGCCTTTTTAACCAATTAACAGATTAATTACATAAACTTCTCCATTCAGGAGGAATATTTACGTACAGGGTTATTAATCACTTAGGTATTTTCTATATATTTAAAAAGGCTGCCAGGCTTTTCCGATAAACAGAGTGAAGAATTTAATAAATGGCCGATATTAACCGGCAGCGCCATAGGGAGGAAATCATACATGAAATTTCTGCGGTCTTTATATATACGTTTTAAAGATCATGGCTTAATTGACCTGGGAGCACAGTGTTCTTATTATTTGATCTTGTCTCTGTTTCCTTTTCTCATATTTATCATTACTTTGATGTCTTTCCTGCCTTTCACCTTTGAAGATGATCTGGGACTTATCAGCGATGATATTATCCCGTCTGGTGTACTCCAAGTTGTGGAGAACCAGTGGGATGTAATAACAGAAGCTCAGCATACAGGGCTCATGTCTTTTGGTATTCTATTTACACTATGGACAGCCTCCCTTGCTCTCAACTCCATCCTCCGCTCCCTTAACCTTGCATATAATGTTACAGAAGAAAGAGGCATGATTAAATCTAGGTTTATCTCTATTCTTCTCACAATCAGTATGTTTGCAGTTGTGCTGGTAGCTCTTGTACTTCAGGTTATCGGAGGGGCAATGAAAGAATTTCTGGCAGTTGGATTTACTTTTTTTGAGTTCGATCTCCTGCGCTGGGGTATAAGTTCTCTTATACTTTTTATTGTTTTTACTTTGTTATATGTCACCGGGCCAAGTCTGCGCCTCTCCCTGAAAGATGTTTATATTGGAGCTGTATTTGCAACTATCGGCTGGCAGCTGACATCCTTAGGATTTACCTATTATTTAAATAATTTTGCTGACTACACAGCAACATACGGGGCCATAGGAACAGTCATCGCCCTGATGGTCTGGTTCCACTTCTCCTCGATCATCGTCCTTCTCGGCGGAGAAATCAACGCAGCCCTGAAAGAAGACTAAAAATTCGAAGCCAAAAGTTCGGGGGCCAGACCCCGCACAATTTTGTGTGAAAATATGAAAAAATACGATGCCCCTTCCAGGAGCATCGTATTCTTCAAGTGTAAACAGAGGAGCAGCAGGTGGTTTCTGCAGAATTTTCCCGCACCATCCATCTCTCCTCTCATTATCATTGCTTTTTATTTTCTCTTTCTCATAGCTGCCCATGCAACTAGTCCGAATATTGCCCCGAGCAGAAGGAACAGTATGAGTACCATTGAAACACCTTCCAATGAAAACAACCTCCTTTCATTGGTCATTCATATTTTCTGTTAATCTCTGTAAATTTCTTTCATTGCCTTATTCTTAAAACCACTTTTCCTTGATTTCCAAATATTTAAACCAGCCTTGTTTTTTCTGGTATTGTGGTTGTTTGCTTCATTGCGTCCTGGAGGAGACTTTGCGGCCCTCCTTTTCTAAAGCAATTAACAATCTGAATTTCCCCATACAGGAACTATGATTACATGGAACAAAATCGGGTAATGTACACTCTGAAACTTATCATTTTTAACGCAGAAAGGAAGTTGTTATTATGCGCAAACAAAAATACTTATTGAGCACCGCAGCACTTTCAGCCGCAATGTTAGTGACTGCCTGCGGGGAAGGTAACGATACAACAGACAATACAGCTAACCAGAATGGTAATACAAACCAGGGAACAGAAGTTAATAATACAGATGAAAACTCTCCTGCAGACGATACCGGAAATAATAATTTAGATGATACAGATACGAATGCTGATACTGATGCCGATAATGATGCTGTTAATAACGGTGCGGCTGATAATAATGCTGCCGATAATGACAGTACAGCAGAAAACAACGGAGGCGAGGACACTTCAAGCACACTCGCATTCGGTGTTAGAGAATTTGAACTGGAGATTGATTTTCAGGACGGAAGTCAATGGGAATTCGAATATGAAGATGACAATGGGGAAACAGAGGCCGAAATAGAAAGGGAAAACGGAGACGAATCTGAGCGTGAAGGCTCTGAGGCAATTGAGGAAATGGAAGCGATGCTCCAGGAGCTTCAAATCTTCCCTGACACTGCAGAAGATGATGCAATTGACCAGGTTCTCTCTTACCTTGATATCACCGAAGATGAACTAACAGAATTTGAACTGGAGATTGAATATCAAAATGGAGATGAGCTTGAAATAGAACGTTCGTATTAATTAATTTTTGCGGGGGTTATTTTCCGGGTAAGCGGATATCGAGGAAAAAAGTGATGAAATTTTTATTTAATAAAGAGACAGCCTGATGATTCCAGGCTGTCTCTTATTGGTGTTTTAGTAGTACTGAATGGTTTGGTTCATTCATTACTTGAGAAGCAGGGTTGCTCTCTATCGAAGAGCGCGAGGTCTTCTTGCGTTACCGCTTGCTTCGTTTTTTTCCTCGAGCGGGTATGCGAGACACTCTTGCGTTACCGCTTGCTTTGTTTTTTTCCTCGAGCGGGTATGCGAGACACTCTTGCGTTACCGCTTGCTTCGATTTTTTCCCCGAGCGGGTATGTGAGACACTCTCGCGTTACCGCTTGCTTTGTTTTTTTCCTCGAGCGGGTATGTGAGACGCTCTCGCGTTACCGCTTGCTTTGTTTTTTTCCTCGAGCGGATATGCGAGACACTCTCGCGTTACCGCTTGCTTCATTTTTTTCTCCGAGCGGGTATGTGAGACACTCTCGCGTTACCGCTTGCTTTGTTTTTTTCCCCAAGCGGGTATGCGAGGCACTCCAGCGTTACCTTTCTACTCGATTCTCCCTAAGTTCGGGTATGATGGACGCTCCAGCGTTACCTTTCTACTCGATTCTTCCTAAGTTCGGGCATGATGGACACTCCAGCGTTACCCTTCTACTCAATTTTCCCAGAGTTCTGGCATGCAAGGACCTATCCGTCCCTGAGTAACAGTGCCCCCCCTCCTCAGGAGGCTTCAAGAAGCCTCCCTATCACACACCATCGCCCCAATACGTTTCTCCAAGCTTAAAGACCTTAAGCATCCCTTCATCTAAGTCCAGGCGGCTCCACTCTTTTAACAACCTGTCCAGTGCTTCCGGGCCTGTATCGTCGGCAAGCCTGTATGCCCCATAATGCATGGGCACAAATTTCTTCCCCTTCAGCTCCAAAAAAGCTTTTACAGCATCTTCCGGGTTGATATGTGACACCTTCATGAACCACTCCGGTTCATAGGCACCAATCGGCATTAAGACAATATCCACCTTAAATTCGTCCCCGATTTCTTTAAACCCGCGGAAGTAGCCTGTGTCGCCAACAAAATATACGGACCGGCCGCTGCTGTCCTCGAAAATCCACCCTCCCCAGTGGGAAGTATTCGTGTCTGTTATCGTCCGTTTTGTCCAGTGCTGGGCGGGAACAAAGGAAAGCTTTATGCCCCCTGCTTCAAAAGTGTCCCACCAATTCGCTTCGGTTACCTTTTTGTAGCCTCTTCTCGTAAAGGCAGACTTCAAACCTTCAGGGACATAAAAAGTAGGCTCTCCCTTCAATTTCCTTATTGACCTGAAATCCAGATGGTCGTAATGACCGTGTGAAATAACTACTATATCTATTTCCGGCAGCTCTTCCTGCGCCAGCCCGGGCTCTGTCAGTCTCTTCTGTACGCCCATGCGCTTCGCCCAGACCGGATCAGTTAAGATGTTGAGCCCGTCCATTTGAATCAAAAAGGTCGCATGGCCAATCCATGTAAGAGAGAAAGCCTCTTTATTTTCCCGCAATTCTTCTGCTTGTTTTTGTTCTGAGTGGGGCAGCTGAACAGAGAGATCTTTTTTCTTCTGCCTCCGTTCCTTCGCCCACCTGAGCATATCTGAAAAAGACTGTTCATTTTTTACGTTATCATAGTTTTTGTACCTTTTTCTTTTCCCCATCCACCATCACCTGCATTAACCTGTATAATAGTTCTGTCCGGAAAAAATTTATGCCTGACAGATAATAACAATGTGAATCATATTCATAGCTTACTGCAGAGGGCGATGATTTATCAAAAATATTGTCCCTTCCATCCAGCTGGAGTTCAAACCCTGAAACCCTTCTGCCAGTAAGACGTAAATACAACTGATACTATGAAAGTAATAAGGAGAAGAAAAAATGAATAAATTTACTGGGAAAATATTGACCGTGGCTCTGGGAGCCGGACTCGTGCTCAGCGCATGTTCAGGCGAAGGCGATACTGACTCTGAATCAGCTGAACAAACTGGAGAAGAGATAATCTCTAAACTTATTAATGAAGAATACGAGGATATATACTCCGAGTACTTTACGGCTAATTTGCAGGCTTCATTGTCTTCAGATGACTTCGGGGACAACTGGGAAAGTCGTACAGAAGACGCAGGCAGTTTTTTGGAAATTTCATCGATTACTGCTGCAGACTGGAATGACACCCATTCAGTAGCTGAGGCAATCCTTGAATACACAGAAAGTACTGTGGAAGTCAGGATGACGATTAACAGCGATGATCAGCTCGACGGGTTTAACATCACCGGAATTTATGCAAGTAATGAACTGCCTGAGGGGGCAGTTGAAGAAGAGGTCACTATCGGGGAAGGTACAGACTATGAGCTTGGGGGCACACTGACCATCCCGGTTGAACCACTTGATGGTGCTCCCGCAGTTGTTCTTGTTCACGGTTCCGGTCCGATAGACAGAGACGGAAGTGCTTTCGCCTATAAGCCCTTCCGCGATCTGGCCTGGGGCCTTGCGGAAAATGGAGTGGCAGTACTCAGGTACGATAAAAGAACTTATACCCACTCTGCTTCCATGGACCCTGACAGTATGAACAGATTTACCGTTAACGAAGAAACAATTGAAGACGCTGTCCGTGCAGCAGACCTGCTAAAATCAGATGACCGTTTTAACGAAGAAAACATTTATTTAATCGGGCACAGCCTTGGAGGGATGCTCGCTCCAAGAATCGATAAGGACGGGGGAGATTTTGCAGGCGTTGCTATTCTTGCCGGCTCACCACGCCCTCTCTGGGAAATAATCTATGACCAGAATATAAATATGCTTGAAAATGAATCTGCTGAGATGTCCGAGCAGGAGAAAACAGAATTTCTCCACCTGGTTGAAGCAGAGATGCAGAAAGCCCGAAACCTGGAAGAAATGACCGATGAGGAAGCTGCCCAGTCCACTCTTTTCGGCCTGCCAGCATATTATTTTAAAGAAATGGACCAGTATAACCCTGGGGAAATTGCAGCTGAGCTGGATAAACCTTTGTTTATAGCCCAGGGTGAGGCGGATTTCCAGGTATCAGTGGAAGAGGACTTTTCCGCATGGCATGATTATCTGGAAGAAACCGGCGATAATGTGACTTTCATTACTTATTCGCAGCTAAACCACTTTTTTGTTCCTTCAGAAGGGCCCGAAGCAGGTACTGCCGGGGAATATGAACTGCCGGCAACTGTTGAAGCACAAGTGATTGCTGATATTGCAGAATGGATGGAAGAAACATCAGGAAATTAAGTTTAGTGACCGCGGATATATGTGTATATTACGGAGGGAGACAGAATCCTGTGAAAAAGTCTTTGTATATCTTCATCATCTTAATGATCAGTTTAATTGCTGCCGGATGTAATAATGAGGACACCAGTGAATTAAATGAAGAGACTGAAGAGCTGGTTGAAACTGCGGAAAGTTTTATAGATCACCTTGACGCTGGCAATTATGAAGAGGCGTATGAGTACTTCGATGAAACAATGGCAGCAGAACTGCAGCCCGATGTACTGGAGGAAGTCTGGGAAACAGCTGCCGGCCAACTGGGCGGCTTTATCGATCATAATTACAACAGAGTAATAGACAGAAATACTGAGGCAGGCAATTATCAGGTTGTTCTCATGGACGGCTTGTTTGAGGCTTCTGAAATGGTTTTCCAGATTTCTTTTAATGAAGAGAACGAAATTGCCGGATTCTTTATCCAAAACCCACAGTAAATAACCGGATACGAACAATAGCCCATTAACTGGAGTGTTTATGCATGGAAAAAATATATCTGGATTACAATGCAAGTACCCCTGTAGACCCGCAGGTGACAGAAGTGATGACTTATTATTTAACAAGGCATTTCGGCAATCCTTCTACAACCCACTGGGCTGGACGGGAAGCGAAAGAAGCAATCGAACTTGCCCGGAACCAGGTTGCCCGAATGCTGAATTGCCGTCCTGACGAAATCATCTTCACAAGCGGCGGGAGTGAAGCGAATAATTTGGCTTTAAAAGGAATCTATTTTGCCTTAAAAGAAAAAGGAAATCACATTATTACAAGTAAAATAGAGCATCCGGCAATTATGAACCCTCTCGAATTTCTTAAACAGCTTGGGGCCGAAGTTACTTATGTAGAAGTGGATGAAAACTGCCGGGTTGATCCTCATGATATTGAGAAGGCAATTACAGACAAAACGATTCTCATCACTGTCATGCATTCTAATAACGAGGTTGGCACCATTCAGCCAATTGAAGAGATCTCACGAATTGCAAGAAAGCACGAAGTACTGTTTCATTCAGATACAGCACAGTCTATAGGTAAAGTCCCTGTGCAAACAGACAGCCTTGGGGTTGACCTGTTAACCTTGGCCGGCCACAAATTTTACGCGCCTAAGGGCGCTGGAGCTTTGTATGTGAAGAAAGGGACACCTCTCGAGCCTTTAATTCACGGAGCCGGCCATGAACACGGTCTGAGAGCAGGAACAGAGAGTCTTCCGCTTATTGGCGCTCTCGGGAAAGCGGCCGAACTTGTCTCAGAAACTGACAATCTGAAAGTCCAGCAGCTCCGTGATTATTTCTGGGAATCCTTACAAGCTCAATTTGGAGATGAACTCGTTCTCAATGGACAGCTCTCTGGAACGTTGCCTAATACACTGAGTGTTAATTTCACAGGACGAACCGGGGACGACGTTTTATCCTCTGTTCCTGAAATTGCCGCTTCAACAGGTTCCGCCTGCCATTCAGGGAATGTGGAATTATCCCCTGTGCTAAAAGCAATGAAAGTTAGTGAAGCAACAGGTAAAGGAGCAGTGCGCTTCAGCCTTGGAAGATATACAACGAAAGAGGATATCGATAATGCCCTGGATTTATTGAAGAGCAGGCTCTGATATATATGGTGAAAGACGCTGCAAAGGCAGGATACGGGCCTGTTTTCTGGCGGAGCGCCCTTTTTATTGGCGGGTCGCCGATAAATTGGGATTATCGCCAATAAAACACCTATTACGTTAAAAGAGGCGCATCCAATGATGCGCCTCTTAATTTTAGTAGCCTTCATATTCCCATTCCGAATGGCTCATTTCCTCTCTGTCCTTTATGGTATGTTTGGCGTCAACAAAATTTTCCCATCCCATAAATATAAGTATCCATGAAACTAGTAAAAATAAGGGCAGCAGTAGTCTCTTCATCTTTTTCCTCCGTTAATTTTTTGATGTACCACCATATCTTATTAACAACTCTCGAATTTATGACAAAAAAATTTTACAAATCTGTAACTCGTGCTAAGACCCCATTGCCATCAAGTTAACGAATCTTGTATCGTAATGCTGGCTTTCACTCTGGGCAGCCGCTTCACTCGGGCAATGCTTCAGCTAAATCGGGAACGAATGAGGCGCATTCATTCCCAGAGTATTGGCGTTACTCCGAGCGATGCACGAATGAGGCGTATTCGTTCCCTGAGTAAGGCACTTGCTCCGAGCGTGGGTACGAATCCAGTTTTCTTAACTTGATAGGTACGGGCTAAGACTCCTAAAATGGAAACACAGCCTGCAGGCAGCAGTACCTTCCCGACTCCCCGTAAAAACAAAACTTACCTGTAAAGTATACTTCCCGTTCTCATATTCGAATAGTTTTTCATTTTTTAAATAAGGGAATAGCTAATTGGTTCCTTATTTTGACGTTAATAATTCCCTTCACAAAATTATCACACTCTGTTCATTTTTTGCTCACAATTTCACAAAAATAGGTGTTTTCCCCTATAAACGAATGAAGTATAAATTATTAATATATAGATAGTGTTAATTTATTCACAAAGTAGCCATATAAAATTCAGATAATTATCATACAAAGATGGGAGAGAGCCAGTATGTTTGAATATGATCCGGTCCTGTACAGCCGGCTGCTGACGTCATTGACTCTGGGATTTCATGCGATCTTCGCTACCCTGGGCGTGGGGATTCCGCTGATGATAGCAATTGCCGAATGGATGGGGATAAAACGAAATGATCCTCACTATACATTAATGGCCAGACGCTGGGCCCGGGGCTTCGTAGTAATAGTTGCTGTCGGAGTTGTAACCGGGACAGCAATCGGCCTTCAGCTGAGCCTTTTGTGGCCTAACTTTATGCAGGCTGCCGGGCATACGATCGGCTTGCCTATGTTCATGGAAGTTTTCGCCTTCTTCTTTGAAGCTATCTTCTTAGGAATTTATTTGTATACGTGGGATCGGTTTAAGAGTAAAATGAAGCACTTCCTGCTGATTATCCCGATCGTCATTGGGGCTACAGCCAGTGCATTTTTCATTACAACAGTAAATTCATTTATGAACGTGCCTCAGGGCTTCGAGATAATTGACGGAGCAATCAGGGATGTAAGCCCGCTTGCAGCGATGTTTAACCCTGCCACACCGACAAAAATCTCGCACGTGATCATTACCTGCTACTTAACAGCAGCATTTGTCTTAGGGGCTATAGCAGCCTTCAACCTGTTAAAAGGAAGAAACCATGTTTACCATAAAAAAGCACTTCACTTAACGATGGTTTCCGCCGCTATTTTTGCCATTGGTACTGCTGTTATCGGGGATTTCTCCGGAAAGTATCTGCACGAGTACCAGCCTGAAAAATTAGCTGCTGCTGAATGGCATTTTGAGACGGAAAGTGAAGCACCTCTGATTCTTGGGGGTATACTCACAGAGGATAATGAAGTAAGGTATGCTCTGGAAATCCCTTACGCTCTGAGTATCCTTGCAGGTAATACTCCGGATACAGTCGTTACCGGCCTGAATGATTTTCCTGAGGAGCTCCATCCGCCGCTTTGGGTGCACTATATGTTTGACTTAATGGTATTTATCGGCATGTATCTTGCAGCAATTTCTGCCCTGTTCGTGTTTATGAACTGGATGAAAAAATGGAATGCCTTCAGACGCCCCGTATTATGGGCTATTTTTGCCGGCGGTCCCCTGGCGATTGTGGCCATTGAAGCAGGCTGGATTTTTGCGGAAGTCGGGCGCCAGCCATGGATTATTAATGGGGTAATGACAGTTGCAGAGGGTGCTACCGCATCTCCGCACGTCGATATTATGCTGTATGTGTTTATCTTGCTGTACGCAGTGCTTGGAGCGACATGTATTGCGGTACTGAGAAGAATGTTTAAATCAAACCCTGCCGAGCATGAACTGGAAGAACGGGGCATTGCCCACACGAAAGAACAAAATGTTAATTAAAAGGAGGGATAGGCATGAGCTATGAAGTTATTGGGATTACGGTGCTGTGGGTATTTCTCTATGGATATCTTATTGTGGCATCGGTTGACTTCGGTGCAGGATTCTTTAGTTACTACACGAAGCGGACAAACAAAAACCATATTATTCACGACATCATTCAGCGCTACCTGTCCCCCGTGTGGGAAGTGACGAACGTATTCCTTGTATTTTTCTTCATTGGAATCGTCGGTTTCTTCCCGCAAACTGCCTTTTATTACGGCAGTGCCCTCCTTATTCCCGGGAGTGTGGCGATTATTCTTATTGCAATCAGGGGTTCTTATTATGCATTTGCAACTTATGGCGCAAAGGAAAGCAGATTCTTCACCTTTTTATACGGGGCTACGGGGCTGCTGATCCCCGCCTCCCTCACCACGGTGCTGACGATTTCGGAGGGAGGATATATCAGTTACGAAGACGGCCACGTGCAGCTTCTTTACGGTGAGCTGTTCGGAAGCCTTTATTCCTGGGGAGTGGTTATCCTCGCCATTGTGAGTGTGCTGTTTATCTCAGCCAGCTTCCTCACCTACTACGCCTCACGGGCGCAGGATAAGGGAGCTCTCGAGCTGCTCAGGAAGTATGCGTTAATCTGGTCATTCCCTTCAATCATAATGGGAGTCATCGTATTCTTCCTTCTCGGAGGAAGAAATCCGGAACACTTCTCTAACATGGTTGACCTGTGGTGGATGTTTGCCATCTCATTCCTGGCCTTCGCAGCAGCAACGTATTTAATCTGGAAGCGAAGAAATTATGGAACTGCATTTATGATGGTTATGCTTCAGTATTTCGCAGCCTTCTTCGGCTACGGAGTCTCACATTTCCCATATTTGCTGTATCCTTATTTAACGATTTACGATGGATTTACAAATGAAACGATGGCTATCGCGTTAATCAGTGCCTTCATTGGCGGCCTGCTGATGCTGATTCCTTCACTCTATTTCCTGATGAAACTGTTCCTGTTTGACGCAGATTATGTACAGGGTAAAAAATAAACATTAATCTGTTGAACGAAAGCAATACTCTGACCAGATTAAAGGAGGCTTAAGCAATGGATTTAACACATTTCCTTTTAACATTTGCCCCGCCCCTTACGCTGTTCCTGTGCGTATTTATCGTCTTCTTCTGGGGAGCGAAAGCAAAACCAGTTTTTACAGAAGAGAAGGAACACGAGGTGACGGGCCGAAAATCAAGCAGATCAAAAAAATAGATGCAAGTTTAACAGCGAAGCCCATCGAGCTTTGCTTTGATATAGATGGCTCCTTCTTCAATTGAAGAGGAGCTTTTTTATATGCGGGAGCATTCATTCATTGAGTTAAATCCACTTCCACCGTAAAAAGGTGTAAAATAACCGGAGATTTTCCGGTTATCTGCAGATTGGGGCTCGTTTCGGGGCGATATAAGGGGAAGTTTTCCGGTTATGCAGTGCAAAACCTCCCATTTTCGACTTTTTTTAAGTAATAGGCGGAATACCTCCGCCTATTTAAGCGTATTTAATAGTCATTTACGTATTAAGCGGAATTTTTCCGTCTATTTATTACATCGGGTTGCTGGCCCTCCCCCCAGCCGACCAACCGGTAAGTAATTGCCAACCCTCTTTATCCTGGGTGAACGATAAAGAAAAAAGACGTATGCCAATTCATACGTCTTTTTGTCTCTTTTAGAGGGAAAGCATCCCTTACAAGAAATGCTTCCGAACCTATATTATCCGCAGCCCAACAACTACGATTACCATTACTGAAAGAGCCGCGGATAAAAACATAAAGTTAGTATACATCAGAGCGAGAGATTCAAGCGGCTTATCTTTCTTCAAGGCAGCCCCGTTCAGCTTTTTCCCCATCTTCCTGCTGTATATCGAAACAAAGACAATGGTTAATAAGATTATCATTGTTCCTGCCTGCTCCATAAAACTGAGATAAAAAGGCATGCTATCCCGGTCAAACTGTAAAATCATGAATACGCCTGTAATGAGAACGATAAACAATCCAGGTAATATCCCTAAATTAACCCAGCGTCTTATTTTTTCAAGAATAAAAGAATGATCATCAAGTCTTTCTCCCTTCTTAACTATAGACCTCAGCAGAAAACCAAATGCTGCAAAAGATCCAATCCATAAAGCAATGCCGACTATATGCAAAATATATGAAATTGAATACATACTGTTCCGCCCTTTCCTTTCACTTAAAAATTATATTAATTAAAACCGACAGGACAGGGGGAAGTTAAGGCTTCCCCTCTCCCTGTCTTCCTAAGCACGTTCTATATTTTTTAACGCAGTTTTCCCCCAAGGCCACCAGTTCCATTTTCCACACAGAGTAACAATGGAAGGAACAAGTATCCCTCTCACAAGAAAGGCATCCATTAAAATTCCAATGCTGACAATAAACCCAAACATAAACAGTTCTAATATTGGCTGTGTCATTAGTACCCCAAACGTGGCGGCTAAAATCAGGCCCGCTGAGGATATCACGCCACCAGTTAATGCGACGCCTCTTCTCACTGCCTGTGACAGAGAAAAGGCTCCTGCCTCCTCTTTAATCCTGGAGATGAGCATAATATTGTAGTCAACTCCCAGGGCTACAAGGAAGACAAATGCATAGAGAGGTATCCGGTAACTCATACCTTCAAAACCGAAAAAGTTCTCGAAAATGAACCAGCTAAGCCCCATTGCCGACAAGTAGGAGAGTAATATCGTCGACATCATATATACAGGTGCGACAAGAGAACGAGTATGGAAGATCAGCATTGCAAATATCACAATTGTTACTAATATTACTACCAGGGCTGTATCCCTTTCGTTCAGTCCCCTGATATCAGCTTGTTTTGCAGTCTCACCTGCAAAATAAAGGGAATATACATCCGGGCTTAGCCCGCTCTCTGAAAGGATCTCCTCCCGGTTTTCATTAAGAACATCCAGCGTATCAAGAGAGTCATGGTCATAAGGATGGCCGGAGAGTACTACATCAAATTTAAGAGCCTGATCGTTTTCAGCAAAAAAGCTCGTCCCCTGCGCCTGCCCCTCTGCTGCTGCCTCAACCTCTTCAGGCATAGTTGTTGTGCTAATACCATCTGTTTCCTGGAAAATTGCGTTTAAAGCTTCTACTCCTGCAAATTCTTCACTCTCATAGACAAATCCGCCTTCCCTCTCCAGGATGACAGTAACAGGAGCCAATTCCCCAGCCGGAAAACTCTCTTCCAGCTGCTCGAACCCTTCTCTGGAAGCCATATCTTCCGGAAAAGAATTTATCAAATTGAAAGAGTACTGGATAGTTGGAACATTTAACCCGTTAATAATAAGAAATATAAGGACTGCTCCTCCTGCAACTAAAGGTTTTTTCGTAACAAAGGAACCTGCAGACCCCCAGAACCTGTTTTTTTCCAGAGTATTTTCTCCGACCTTTGGTACGGATGGCCAGAAGGAACGTCTACCCACGATGGTAAACAAAGCAGGAATTAACGTAAGTCCCGCCAGGAGAACAATTAAAATAGTAATGGAAAAAATCGGCGCGAAGTTCTGGTATGGTCCGTAGTCCGCTACGAAAAGCACCAGCATAGCAGCAAGGACTGTCCCCCCGCTGTAAAATATAGGAGAAGCTACTTCCTTCACTGCCCCTTCCATAGCTTCATACTTCAATTCTATTTTTCGCAGCTCTTCCCTGTACCTGGAGAATATGAAAAGACTGTAATCTGTCGTCGCCCCGAAGAGAAGTATCATAACGATAGACAGAGATTGTGATTCAATGGTGAAAGCTCCATTCGCAGCCAGAAGCCCTAATACCCGGTCTGTCACCTGGTATACAAAGACTGCCGCTACAAGAGGGATAATCGCCAGTAAAGGAGAACGATAAATAACTATTAACAAAACAAGGACGAGTAAAATAGTACTGAATAACAGAACCAGATCAGCGTTTGTAAAAATAGCAATTGTATCTGAGGCAATTCCCGCAGGGCCTGTTATCAGCAAGGTTCCCCTTTCCATTGCCCCGTCTCCGTACTCCTGGATACTCGTAACCGTATCATTTACCTCTGACATCTCCAGACCATCCTGCAACATGGCTGGCAAAACCAGTGTGGTTCCATCCTCTGAAAGGAACGCTTCCTTTGCATGGTCAGGAAACTGGTGAAAAGGGACGACTCCCTCCAGTGCCGGAAGATCAGCCTCTTCTGTCATCCATTCACTGACATTATCCACCGGCTCATACCCAGCTGCATCCCAGCCGGATTCTTCCCGGAATACTAACAGCGCCAGCAGGCCGTCTTCATCGGGAAAATGCTCCTGTAATTTTTCAGAAGCGATAAATGACCTGGCATCCTCCGGGAGATCATTCTCCCCTGTATTAATCGTATAATCATTTGCAGACGGCGCCGCACTCAGTGTCCCCGCCGCAATCACCCAGATACCCAGGATCAGCCAGACCCATTTTCGATTTGAAACAAATTTCGCAAAAATATTCATGCTACTCCTCTTCCCTTCCGATTTACACATTGCTTTAAAGTGCAATAACAGCATACCAAGTTAATATGAACGTCTGATGAACAAAAAAGGACGACAGCTTCAGCCATCGTCCATTACTTCAATATATAATAACAGTTAAGCCAGTGGAAGTTTAAACGAGAATACTGTTCCCGCGCCTCGTTTACTTTCGGCTTTAATGGAAACACCGTGCAGCTCGAGGATCGATTTTACAATGGATAACCCAAGCCCTGTGCCTGATTTCCTGGAGCGGGCCGAATCCGCTTTATAAAACCTGTCCCAAATATGGTTCAGCTCTTCTTCATCCATTCCAATGCCCTGATCTTTTATGGATATCTTCACCCTGTCATTTTCTTTCTTCAGTTTTATCAATACTTTACTGCCTGTTGTTGAGAAATTCACCGCATTCTGGAGCAGATTTATGAATACCTGTTCCATCCTGTTCTGGTCCGCATTCACCATTATATCTTCCTCTGTGCCAATCAATTCGAGTTCGATCTGCTTTTTACTTAACTGAGGCTCCATTTTTGCCGCAGTAATCCTCAGCTGCTCCGACAAATTATAGTCAGCGGGCTGTATAACAATCTTTCCCGCCTCCAGCTGGTTCACATGAAGTAAATCGTTCACCAGCTTGATCAGCCTGTCTGTCTCGTCTTTCATCAGCTTATAGTAATGGCCTTTGCGGCTGTCAGGGATGGTGCCGTCCAGCAAAGCGGTAAGAAAACCATTAATTGAGGTAAGGGGAGACCTCAAGTCATGGGATACATTGGCGAGAAAGTCCTTACGCATTTGTTCGAGACTGTCCAGATCCTCCGCCATTGTATTAAACGTTTCGCCTAACTGGCCAATTTCATCCTTAGAGCGGATTTTTACTCGCTGGGAAAAATCCCCCTTTGCCAGTTTCATAGCAATTTTGTTCATTTCCCGAAGCGGTAAAGTGAGCCTTCTTGAAATAAACCACAGAATGACTCCTGCGCAAAGTATCGTAATGAAAATTGCAAAAAGAATCATAAGTACAGCCTGCCGGATTTCATGGTCCAGCTCATGGAAGACCATTATCATCACATCTTCGGAAGCCTGCTCGGGACCAGCCTGGAAAGGAGCCGCAATTAAGTACATTAAATCTCCATTAATCCTCATTCCCTGTGCAATTTCTTCCCCTGCCAGCACTTCCTCCACAACACTGCTGTTTATGCCGATAAAAGCTCCGTCACCAGGAGAAGGCTGATAGAGAAGCTCACCAGCAGAGTCATACAGATAAATGCTTCTGTTATCCTGCCTCAGGATAATCTGCAGGGAAGACGCGACCATATCACTGTCCCAGTTATTTTCTTCAGCATCCTGCAAATGGCTCTCTATCTGCTGCCGGGAATTCCCAAAAGAATCCTGGTAATCCTCATAAAGATTCAGATGGAACATATAGAGGTAAACAGAACCGAATAAAAACAGGGATACGAAGAACGTCACTAAGTATGTGAGAAACAGTTTAAGGAATATCCCTTTCTTTTTACCGGAAGGAAATAACTTCAAATTTATATCCAACTCCTCTTATGGTTTTAAGGGACCAGTCCGGAGAATGGTCTTTCAGCTTTTCCCGAAGCCTTTTTACATGGACATCTATTGTCCGGGGGTCTCCCTCATAATCGTACCCCCAAATCTGGTCAAGGAGCTGCTGCCGTGTAAAGACTCTGTTTGGATGAGACGCAAAAAAATAAAGGAGCTCCAGCTCTTTCGGGGGCATGAAAACCTCGGTGTTATCGACGAATACTTTATGCTCGTTCATATCAATCGACAGGAAAGGAATATCAATATTCTTCTGCGTGTCGTAAAAAACTTCGCTTCTTCGCATTACGGCCTTAACTCTCGCAACTAATTCGTTCGGATCAAACGGCTTAACAACATAATCATCAGCCCCTATTTCAAGGCCTTTAATTTTATCGTAGCTTTCACCTTTGCCAGTAAGCATGATTACAGGTACCTTCTGATCTTCAAGGCGGATCATTTTACATACTTCCCAGCCATCCATCTCCGGGAGCATAATATCAAGAATAACAAAGTCGGGATTCTCATCATAAAACTTTTGTATTCCTTCGTCTCCCCGGAACGCTGTGGTTGCCGTAAAACCTTGTTTCTCAATGTACATCTGAATGAGGTCAATGATACTCGGATCATCCTCAATAATGAGAACTTTCAGCTGTTTATTCATTCTGAAGTCCCCCTTTCCTAAAGTCCTATTGAATTTATAGCATACTAATATGAATATAAGATGAACAAAAGAGCGGTTGTTAACCCAGGCACCTGAGCCACCAAAACAAAAGACAGACAGGGCTCCTGTATCCGGATAAACCCCTCTGCCTGTATTATAGACTATAATCAGCTGTTACTTCCGCTCCCCTTTTCACCTGAGCTTGTTAAAGCTTTCATGAAGCAGGCTGTTGGCAGCAAAACTCCGAGAGATGCCTGAAGTAAGGAAAATAACCTCGCACTCCCTACTGGCACGAGATCACCATATCCTACCGACAGCATCGTTACTCCACTGAAATAAAGATATTCAAGAAAATTATGATCGGCAGGCTCACCTGTCGGATCGTTAATGACCAGTACTGTGCCATAAGAGGATAAAGCATAATACAAGACGGCAAAACCAATGGTCAGTCCGAGCATCGTATAAAAAAGCTTATAAAACAAAGCAGAACTGAAGTAGCTTTTCTTAAATGTTTTATTCGTAAAAAAATAATAAAGGTTAACAAGGATAAACAGCATTGTAATCGCCATTAAAATTGCAGGAATCACTGGTACCACTCCTTTTAATTACTGTATTTTTACAGTTTCCTTAAAAGGCAGACTGAGAAACATACTAAAACCAGGTGATATACTTATTTAAGGATCCGCTTTTATTTTTTTTGTTACACATTCAAAATCCGCCTTTAGCTATTATTTACGCAGCAATTTTGGTGTGCCAATCAAGTGTCAATATCGAGTAATTGTTGATGTATAAGCAAAAACAAAAGACCAAATCCCGGGATTCGGCCTTTTTATTGATATTCTTTTCATATAATTCTTCACGATACCGGTATTCTGCTCCCCACATATTTTTAAACTGCCCTGCTATGCGAAAACACTTTTTTCAATTTGTTTCATTTCATAGAAGTAGCCTTTTCGGGACATGAGGTCTTCATAGCTTCCTGATTCAATAATTCTCCCTTGCTCCATGACAATGATTTTATCCATATTTTCAAGCCCGGTAAGACGGTGGCTTATAAGTACCAGTGTATCATCTTTTCCCTGCTCAAAAAGGTGGTCAAAAATCAGCCTTTCCGTCAGCACATCGACAGAGGAGGTTGGTTCATCAAGAAGCCAGAGCTTTGCCCCTTTAAGCATCGCTCTTGCAATTGCAAGCCTCTGCTTTTCTCCTCCTGACAAATTTTCTCCCTTTTCAAGGATCTGTTTATCGAGGGAAAAACTCAGCTTCACTTTTCCCAGTACATCGTTCATCGCTTCATCACTTAGATCATCTTTAGCCAGTAGCAGGTTTTCTTTCACTGTACCGTAAAAGAAGTGATTGCTCTGCAACACTGGGTTAATACCCGCCCAGATGCTTTCATCTTCGAGATTTTCCACGAGCCGGCCATTCAGGCGTACTTCCCCTTCGTACTCGGGGTACATTTTAAACAGCAGCTGCAGCAGCGTCGACTTGCCGCTCCCGCTTGGCCCTACTATAGCAGTTTTTGACCCGGCAGGTAAATGAAGATTAATGTCTTTAAGTGCCTTTCTTTCTTCTCCCGGGAAGGAGAATGATACATTATTCATTTCAACCGCCGGTGCCTCCTGCAGATTATGCTTCGTTGTCCCTCCACCAGGTTCTGCACCAGACGACTCTCCTTCTTCAACCACCGAAAACAGCCTGGATGCTGCTCTTCGGCTGTCTTCTAAGTGTACTGGAAAGGCAGCCATCGGAGTAGATGTATCAAAAACTGTGAGCGAAATCATCACGAGCATCGCCAGAAAAATACCGTCCAGTTCTCCCCCTGCTATTAAATACGCCCCGGCACCTAAAACAAACCAGGAAATAATCAGTGCGATCATCTGGTTTACTGACTGGCTGAATAACGCCTGAAGACTGTTTTTTTCCTGCTCGCTGATATAAGCATTTGAAACCGATCCAAGCTGCTGCTCCTGCTCATCCAGCTTCTGATACAGCTTCAGATCCCGGAAGCCATAGAAAAACTCAGCAGCTTCCGCCGATAAGCTTCCCCGCATTTCCCTTAGCTCACTCTGAATCTTCCGCTGCTTTAATGCAAACAGAAGAGGGACAAGAAAGCCTGTAATGAACAGCCCCGCTGCAAGAATCAGGGCAATATACACAGAGAAGAACAGCGTGAAGGTAATCGTTGCAAGAAAAACAATTACCATAACAATCGGCGGATAATATACCCTGAGGAAAAAGTTCTGAAGGCTTTCCACATCTCCGACAATCCTCGCCAGAATGTCCCCGCTCCTGTACCGGTTAAATACTCTTGGCGCGAGCGGCTCCAGCCTTTCAAAGAAATACACCCTGAGGCTGCTCAGCTTTGTAAAAGTAGCCCTGTGGGAAAAATAACGTTCCCCGTAGCGGCTCACCGCTCTTGTCACACTGAAAATTTTCATCAGAGCAATGCTCAGCGTAAGCACTACAAGTGTCGAAGCGATGGCAGCCTGGGAAATTAAATAGCCGCTGTTGGCAAACAGGGCAACCGCCCCTGCCCCTGCGAGAAAACCAAACAGAATGGAAAGGAAGACATCCTTTCTTTCTTTCATTAATAATTTCATGACAATTTTTAAATCCTTCATCCTGTATCGCCTCCCTGCTGAACAGCAACCATGTTCCGGTATTCAGGCACAGACTCCATCAGCTCATCATGAGTTCCCCTGCCTGCAAGCAGACCGTTATCCAGAAAAAGAATCTGGTCGGCCCTTCGAATAGTATGAAGCCTGTGAGCAACTGTAATTACCGTAGAGGTTTCCGCGAGCTCTTTCATGGACCGCTGAAGAATTTGTTCCGTCCGCAAATCCAGTCCTGCCGTAGGCTCGTCGAATAATATAACCGATGGCTTTTTCAAGAAGGCACGGGCCAGCGCAACCCGCTGTTTTTCCCCGCCGGAGAGGCCTCTGCCCCCTTCACCAACCGTTGTATCATAACCTTTTTCAAGGCCGGCAACCATTTCCGAAATTCCCGCCTTATCAGCAGCTCTTTCAATTTCTTCCCTCGTTACCGTCTCATTAACGCCAACCGCTATATTTTCCGCTATAGTGCCTGAAAAAAGATAAGGATTTTGTGAAATATAGCTCAGTTCATTAAACCAGCTTTTTTCTTCATACTCACTGAGCGTCTCTCCATTTACAACAATATCACCTTCGCCAGGAGCTGCGATGCCCGATAGTAAATGGAGCAGAGTTGATTTACCTGAACCGCTTCTTCCAACAACCGCTGTTTCAGTCAATGGCTTGATAGTCCCGGTCACCTGTTTTAAGGCGAATGCCCCTTCTCCATAGCTGAAACCAACATTACGAAGCTGTATTTCCGGAGGTGCTCCCCTCTTTTCAATCTGCTTGTTTCCCCATTTTACCGGCTGCTCTTTTTCTTCCAGCTCCTCGATCACTTTCGCAGCCGCTCCTGTACTTCCTCTGCCTGTGTGGAATGCTGTACCCAGCTCTTTCAGTGAGTTGTAAAACTCAGGAGCGAGAATCAGGACGAAGAAGGCTGTAAAAAAAGTTAGCTGGTCATACAAAACGAGACGGAGGCCGACTTCAAGAGCAATAAGCGCAATGCTGAGCATGGAAATAAACTCAAGCATCAGCGAGGATAAAAATGCTGTTTTAAGTACCGTCATCGTGGCATCCCGGTATTCTAGACTGCTGTTTCGGATCGCTTCCCTCTGTGCCCGGGCTCGTCCGAAAAGCTTCAGTGTTGAAAGCCCCTGCAGTATATCAAGAAACTTTCCTGAGAACGCCGCCAGCTTCTCAAGCTGTTCTTCAGATTTTTTCTGGGCGGCACTTCCGAAGATAATAAAAAAGAGCGGAATAAATGGTGCAGTGATCAGCATGATCAATCCGGACACCCAGTTATAGTAAAAAACCGCACCTAAAATCATCAGTGGAACGACGCTTGTCTGAATCATCTGCGGATAATACTGGCTGAAATAGCTGTCGATTTCATCTACGGAATCCAGGAGGACACTAACCTTCTTCCCTGATTGTCCTTTCAGGGATGCCTGCACCGGGTTTCTTCGATATTTCGAAAGTAGAGACTGGCGGAAATCCGCCTTAACTTCAGAAGCCAGCTTTATACCTGTCCGCCCGTTCAGATAACTGAAGGCCGCTCTGGCCGCAAGAACAGCTGCAAGAACACCCATTAAAGAAACGATGCTCTGAAAAGGGGCTCCCTGGAGAAAAATCAAATCCACAATAGCAACTATATAATACGCCTGGGCGATGACAGCAGCCCCCGTTAATACAGAAAGCAGAAGGAGCAGATACATTTGCTTTTTTTTATTTCGTGCGATTTCCTTCAGCTGCTTCATAGGTATCTATCTCCTGTCTGAAAAAATAGTAATAAAATATGAATTATGGTTTACTTAAAAAGTGTGTTGAGGAGAACTACACGAATTCGCTTTCCTCGGGCAACGCCTCAGCCTCCTCGGGAGTCTCTTCCTCTGCGAGCAAATTCTTCGAAGTGTATACGTCGAGACAACTCGCAGCGGATTCATGACGTGTCGCTCGTCCCTGCGGGGTCTTCGGCTGCTCCTGCGGTTACTCGTCGCATGAAAACATGTTGCTTTTCCCGAAGGAGTCTCATTCGTTCCGCTCTCCTCAACAACTCTTGTATAACATGAATTATTTAATCATTCTGAGCTAACCACATACTCATTTAACTGAGAAACAACTCATAATAACCCCAGTTTTTTTCCCCATTCAAACCATTCACTGTTTCTGCCGATGCTAAGTTTCCGGCGAATATTCCGGCGGTGGTTCTCTACCGTTTTTGGGGAAATCTTCAGTATGGACGCTGTATCCTTTACCGAGAATCCTCTCACCTTCATATGAAAAATCTCTTTTTCCCTGTCAGATAACAGATGGCTTTCCTGGTTATCATTACCTGGCTGATGCCTGCTTTTCCCTGCATGCAGAAAGGCGGTTTCTCCCTTTAAAATTCTCTGGAAGAACTCCATTAACTCATCTAAAGTTGCTCCGTGGTAAAACGCACCTTCCAGACCGCTGTCCTCTGAGTAGCTTTCTGGTGCGCCTCCCGGATTTCCAAGCATGAGCACCCTCTTCGTACCAGGGGACAGATTCTTTAGTTCAGAAATCAATACAGGAAGGCCGCCTGCTCCTGGAAGTGTGGTATTGGCGACAGTAAGGTCAAATTCATATTTTCTCAGGGAATCTATAAATTGCTCTGTATCTGAAGCTTCCACCATATACTCTACCGGCTGAATGTCTTTCAACAGCTGAATCAGACCGTAACGAAGCAATTCATGCTCTATACCAATCAAAACCTTCATATAGTTACTTCTCCTTTGAAGAGATCAGCAGCAGTTCTTTTTTATCAAGCTGAGCTCTGTCAGTAAAAAAGGCTTTATATCCAAGCTGGACAAATAAGATGACTGTCAGCGACACACAGCCGACAATTCCAAGCATAATAGCGATCTGATACTGGATAGCCGTAACAGGAGACAATCCTGCTAAGATCTGCCCTGTCATCATCCCTGGCAAAAATACAATTCCCATACCTACCATAGAGTTAATAGTCGGAAGGATCGCTGCATCAAAAGCCTGATTTACTATTCTCTCCGACGCTTTTTTAGGATGAGCACCAAGCATCAGGGCTGACTCTATATGTGCACGCTGGTCATACATCCCTTCCACCAGACGCTGTACACCTAAAGATATTCCAGTCATAGAGTTTCCAATCAGCATACCGGCAATCGGGATAAAATACCTTGCCTCAAACCACGGAGAAACCTGAACAACGACAAGTATAAAATAGAAGATACTTGTCAGGGTTCCTGCAGCCATGGAAAACATGATCATTTGCTTTATCCTTTTACTGAGCCTGTATTTCACTCTCCTGAATATGTTACGTACTGCAAAAATCTGCATCAAAATCACAACGAGAATAACGAGCCACACATTGTTCGCTTCAAATAAATAAGCAAGTATATATCCGGCAAGTACGAGCTGCAGAGTCATTCGCACTGTTCCAATAAACAATTCCTTTTCTCTGTTTATCCCCCGTGCTTTTATAATAAGAAAAAGCAGTATGATAAATACATAAGCAGCGGCCATCTGCCAGAATCCAAGTTCGATTATCTCATTCATCGGTGCCGCTCCTTTACCCCGGCGACTTTCCCATCAGCCATCTCCACAACTATTTCTCCATACTCTTCAGCAACAGCTTTCGAATGTGTGATCATGAGCAGCATTTTACCTCTTCCCGAAATATTCCGGTATATATTTTCTATGACTTTTCTTTCTGTTGTTTCATCCAGGCCTGAGGTGGGCTCGTCAAGAATGTATACTTCAGGCTCGAGAAGTAAAGCCACGCCGAGAGCAAGCCTCTGTTTTTCCCCGCCTGACAGCTGGTCGGCACTCTCATCCAGTTTTTTCTCCAGGCATACTGTCTTTAAAACCTCAGTAAGAAGGCTATCTTCTGCTGGAGGGTGTCCGGAAAACTCCAGACCTGCTACCAGATTATCTTTCACTGTTCCCCCAAACACAGGGGGAGTTTGCGGTACCATAACAACTTTCCTTCTGAGCTCCACCGGATCAGTTTGTTCAACAGGTGTACCCTGATAAGTAATTGTCCCCCTGTCAGCAGATATGATATTATTAAGCAGTTTTACGAGCGTACTCTTACCACTGCCGCTTTCACCTGTAATACAGGTAACTTTTCCAGGCGGTATATAAAGCTCCTGTATCTCGAGAATATTCCCGTATGTCACATTTTTCAGCAGAAACATCCAGATCACCTGATTTCGTATAGTTACTGTTTAAGTTCATTATATATTCCGTCATATTTCTCTGCTAATTGAAAGTCCAGCTTTGTTAATCCTCTGGCATGCCAGGAGGTGATCTTCACTTTAATGAGCTTATAGTCAATAGAGATAAACGGATGATGATTCGCTTCCTCTGAAAGCCGGGCTATCCTCTGGACAAACTCCACCCCTGTTAAATAGTCGGTAAAACGATATTTTCTTTCGATCCATTTTTCTTCTGTAAGCTTCCATTCGTTTTGTTCCACCAGAAAGGCTCGAATTTCCTTATCAGTAAGTCTTTCCATTTCCCCCAGCCTCCTAAGTTTTTTTATTGCAGGCCTGTTGTTATACTCTTCTTCAGACATTGGTATGCCGGAGACAGACGACCGAATGAACTAATATATTTCCTCTATTATAAATCATAGGAAAGCAGACATCTAACTTCTTCCATCATGGTTCAGCATGCTCGACTCAGGAACTTCTGAAAAAAGGTGTTCAGATGCCAAAAACAGTGCAAAAGTTTCATATTTTAGGATTCCCGTATTGATTTACAGGGTATAGAAATAGATAGAGCAGGTGAGGAGGCAGAGGAAATAACCATATTGTGGGTCTTCTTCCTGAGGAATCTTCAAAACTTCCCACTGATTTAGTTGTTTAAGCTATGCCAATATGGTACATTTTTGTGTGAAATTCTATTTATTTTTATATAAGCTTGCAGAATTTCACCTTTTCAGACGAATGGTGAGTAAAGTATTATATAAGACTCCCATTTTCTCCGCATGCGCCCTAATTAATTTTAATACCAAATAATTTTATATTAAAAGTAATGTGTTTTTGAGTGGCATTTACTTGAAGGGAGTTGTTTTTGTGCATGAATTAGCGTACATGAGTATTTTTGCGGCAGTTGTACTTATAATTGGCATTATGGAAAAAAGGCGTATTGACGGTCGTGTGGAGAAGATTCCCCTGAGAATTCTTGTTAACGGGATCCGGGGAAAGTCAACAGTTACGAGACTGATCACAGGGATCTTAAAAGAAGACGAACGCCGCGTTGTCGGTAAAACCACCGGGACATCTGCCCGGATTATTTATTGGGACAGGGATGAAGAAGAGCCGATTGTCCGCGCGCTTCAAGGACCCAACATTAGTGAACAGAAGCATTTTAACCGTAAAGCCGTTAAAAGGAACGCCGATGCAATCGTTTCTGAATGTATGGCCGTAAACCCTGAATACCAGGCAGTGTTTCAGGAGAGGTTTGTAAAAGCCAATATTACGGTTATAGCGAATATTCTTGAGGACCATATGGAAGTGATGGGGCCTTCCCTCGATCATATTGCTGAAGCATTCAGTTCCACTATCCCGGAAAACGGGCATCTCGTTATGCCTGACACACCATACCGGAGATACTTCCATAAGCTTGCGGAGCAGAAAAATACGAAGCTTGTCATTTGTGACGAAGACGCTGTTGATGAAGAATACTTAAAGAAGTTTCCATTTATGGTATTTCCACAGAATGCTGCTCTGGCACTTGCTGTGGCTGACATACTTGAAATTGACAGGGAAGTCGCCCTTCAGGGAATGCTGAACGCACCTGTAGACCCGGGAGCGATGAGAGTCCACCAGATTGGCGAACCTGCTGACCAGAAGTTTTTCTTCAACGGCTTTGCCGCAAACGATGCCACTTCCACGCTGAATATCTGGGAGCGGATTAAACAGCTTGGTTACCCGGTCCACAACGCAACCATTGTGATGAATTGCCGTGACGACCGTGTGGAAAGAACAATTCAGTTTGCTGAGGATGTCATCCCGCACATTGAGATGAAGAATCTCATCGTCATGGGAAAAGATGTCTGGCCAGTCAAGAATGCTTACGAAGAAGGCAAGTATAAAGCCGATAATTTCATCAACCTGGAAGGCTATGATACGGAAGAAGTAGTACAGCAGCTGAAAGACCTGCCGAGAGAAACGGTCATTTACGGAATTGGCAACATTCATGGCGGCGGCGATAAACTGGCTGATGAAATGGCCCTGCTGGCCGAAACTCATATGACGGACGAAGAAGAGCTTACCTCCATTAGAGAAGCAGATTCTAATAAAGGCTACCGCACATCCTATCAGGGAAACTGATAGCAGCTACTTTAAAAGCTTGATAGTTTCCTTGGATTATTCACAGTAATTTCTATAAAGAAAACTCGCCGATTGGCGAAGACAGAGGCATAGTTGCACTTATACTTTAGCCATAAAATTTTCTACTGCGTCGAATTAACTTCATCGCAAAAAATTTATACTTTCTTAAAGTGTTAAAAAGGGAGGAACCCTCGTGTTTGGTACGGATTTATATATTGCAATAGTTATTGGTGTTATTTTAAGTCTGATTTACGTAGAAAAGACAGGAATCGTTCCAGCCGGGCTGATTGTGCCCGGCTATTTGGGGCTTGTTTTTGATCAGCTCATGTTTCTGGTAGTTGTGGCGCTGATTAGTCTTGTAACCTATTTATTTGTTACACAAGTGATTGGAAGAATAACAGTTTTATATGGAAGGCGGAAATTTGCCGCGATGCTCACTGTCGGTGTGCTTCTG
Organism: Evansella clarkii; assembly: GCF_002019695.1. Lineage (GTDB taxonomy): Bacteria > Bacillota > Bacilli > Bacillales > Salisediminibacteriaceae > Evansella > Evansella clarkii. The sequence continues at coordinate 469,030 of NZ_KV917376.1, forward strand.
AAAATGAGCTTTGATTTTCTCACAGGCTTTGAAGTCCCCTTCGAGGTATATGAGCTCCGGGGTATCGGTGTTATTGTACCGGGGCTGATCGCTAATACAATTCATAAACAAGGAATCATTCCAACATTTAGTTCAACACTTGTTATTTCATTTTTCACATTCGTAATCATAACAGTTTATCACCTGTTTTAGAGGGAGCGATCCTAGATGGAAGATTATACTTTTAAGGAAAAGGTTCTGGACTGGATTAAAAAACACCGAAAAAATGCAACCAGAGATTCTCTGATCGCATTAGCTGTAGTTATTTTAATCATTGCAGTCGACAGTTTACTCATAAATCCGGAGGCTCCGGAAACTACCCGCCCTGACAATGTGGAGTATCGTATGTCAATGATTGGCGACATTATGATGGGGCGCCATGTACAGGATGCGGCAAGATATCAGGGCGAGCCAATTTCACGTGTTTTTAACTATGTGTATCCTTACTTTCATGATTCTGATTACACTACCGCTAACTTCGAAGCAGCAATTATGGACCCAGATGATCCGGTAGTGGAAAACGAAGTCGATGAATGGGCTTTGGAAAATAAAGATATTCACCTGTATGCAAAACCAGATACATTAGATGCGATGGAAGCTGCCGGGATTGACTCTATCAGTCTGGCTAATAACCATACAATGGATTACGGCGATCTCTCCCTGGAGCAGACATTAGAACATGTAAAAAATTCCAATGTCGATTTTGTAGGCCTGGGAGAAGTCCGCGGAGGTGCTGGCACTGCTTTAGGAGATACTGATGAGGACTCAGGCTTCCAGGGTGAAGAAGGAACTGAGTCAGAAGAAAATGTTACAGAGGAAGGCGTACCTGCCGGTGAAGATTCAGCGGAAGAAGACTCTTCAATCGAGGGCTCAAATCCAGCCGATGAAGAGACTGACTTAACAGACCGGGACTTAGAAGATCCAATTGAAGCAGCGAGAATTTCTTACTTCGAAATGGGAGACGGTTTGACAGGAGCTTTAATTGGTTTTACTGAGGTCAGGGTTGTCGGCTTTGATGCCAACGACCATGTAGGCGGCGTATTTTCTTTCTTTGACGGCGGTGATGCTGTCCTTAGGGAGAGGCTCGCAGAAGCAAATGAAAACGCCGATGTAGTCTTTGTTCATGTCCACTGGGGCGATGAGTACCAGGTAGGCTATAATGACGACCAAAGAAGGCTTGCCCAGCTGATGGTTAATTACGGAGCAGACGTTATTATTGGCCACCACTCACACGTACTGGAGCCCGTTACAATTATTGAAGGCACTGCAGGAAACAGAGCAGTTGTTATGAATAGTTTAGGAAACTTTATTTTTGACCAGGGCTGGTCCAGAACGAAAGAAACTGTAATTGCCCAGCTCGACTTTCTTGAGGACGGCAGCAAAGAATTATCTTTTGTTCCTATCAGGCTCTTAGATTCACAGCCTCGGGAAACGAGCGGTATTACAAAACCTTACCGGAATTTCAGGATATTCCGCACGCTCAGAAAAGAACTGGATGAAAGTTTATGGCGAGTGGAAAATGACCGATTAATTATCGACTTGGACGCGGCTGGGGTACTGGAAGGGGTTGAGTTATAACTATGAATTACTTAAGAATCACAAACATACTCGCAGTTGTTATTTTTCTCGGCCTCGTAGCTTACAGCTATTTTGAGGATGAGCACTTTGACCCTAACCGGCAGCCATACTCCGGCGGAGAATTTACAGAGCGGCAGGAAGATTCGGTGGAGGTTGCACAGGATCCGGCAGCAACTGAAGAAGAACGGGAACATGTTGGTGTATACGGTGTCAGTGCGGCCCACCCTCTTGCAGTGGAAGCAGGGATGAGAGTCATGGAGGAATATGGCGGCAACGCCGTTGACGCTGCGATCGCTGTTTCATTTGTTCTTAACGTAGTAGAACCATATGGATCAGGTATTGGCGGAGGCGGATCTATGATCGTCCACGAACCTGAGAACGGTGCTGTCCACTATGACTACCGTGAATTAGTCCCGGAAAGCGGAGCGTGGGGCACTCGGGCTGCTGCTGTGCCTGGAATGGTTGATGGTATGGAAACACTCTATCAGGACTACGGCTCCGTTAACTGGGAGGACCTGCTTCAGCCGGCAATTGATCATGCTTACGATGGTTTTCTCGTAGATGAAAACCTTCATCAGCGTATAGCCAATTCCGCTCGCTGGCTTGAATTTACCGACGGGGGTTCAGAGCGATACTATCCGGAAGGGCGGGCAATTGGCCTGCGTGATAACTTAGTTCAGGAAGAACTTGGCCGCACACTGGAATTAATACGTGATAACGGGGCTGCCGGGTTCTATGAAGGTGAGATCGGCGAAGCAATTGCCCAGCATACGGGCTTTCAGGTTAGCGATTTAGCAGCTTATTCGACTGAAAAAAGAGCTCCTGCAACTGCTCAGTATAATGGCTTTACCATTCACGGTGGTGCTCCCCCTACTTCCGGTGTAGTTCTTGCACAGGCTTTGCAGATTGCCGAAACAATGGATTTGTCTGAAATTCTTGATTCGGATCTGCCGATGGATGACGGCCTAAAGCTCGGGGATATTATTGATAATGAAGACTGGCAGCATGTATATCTGCATTTAATCAGTGAAATTACCAAAACAGTGTACGCTGACAGGCTCGATACACTGGGCGACCCGCTGTTCGAGGACGTGGATTATGACGCACTTACTGCTCCTGAGTATACAGCAGGACTGATTGATGAAATTGATTTTGATTCTATAGATGTGGAAAATTTATGGGACAGCCCGGCTGAAATTAATGACTCCCGGCATACAACTCACTTTGTGGTTGTTGATAAAGACGGGATGATGGTTTCAGCGACAAATTCACTTGGTGAGTTCTTCGGCGCCGGGTTAAATATCAAAGGCTTTTTCATGAATAACCAGCAAAATAACTTCTCTGAAAATCCGGAATCGCCAAACTTCCTGGAACCAGGAAAGCGCCCTCGTTCCTTCGTTTCTCCGACAATATTTGAGGAAGAAGGCCGCGCAGTGCTTGGTATTGGTACACCTGGGGGTACGAGAATACCTGCAATGCTTTTCCAGACTATCATGCAGTATGAATATGGTCTCCACCAAAGTACCGGGGAACCATTAACACTGCAGGAGGCAATCACACGCCCTCGTTTTTACGCAGATGGGGATGTTATGTATGTTGAACAAGAGCTGCCTCCATCTGCGGAACAGGCACTGAATAATATGGGGTATGCAGTCCGGCTGCAGACTTCTCCTCTTTATTACGGTGGTATTCAGGGGCTTGGTATAGAGCTTGACGAACATGGCTATGTCCAGCGTATGTTCGGCGGAGGAGACCCACGCCGTGACGGAGCCTGGCAGATCGCAACTGAAGAAGAAGGCGCTGGTGAGATCCAGCAGGAAGACTAGTAATATTTGTTATTGAGCAATAAGATATAATATCAAGCAAAAACGCCTGGAGTTTTTATCCAGGCGTTTTGTTTGTTTTATAGTGAATGTGCAATGAGGATCCGCTCCACATTCCTATAGCACCTTTTTATCTGTTATACCGCCATTCCGCATGATAGAGGCTTTTCTGTTACTTAGTAATTAATTACACAAAATTTCACACCAAACAGTACCAGGCGAGCGTTTAGGTTCGTTCTGCAAGGGTACTACTACATATAAGATAAAATATATCCTCCGCCTGAACTTTACATAGTCACGAGCTGACTAAACTACTCTATGTATAAAAGGAGCTGAAGTTAATGAAGGTAAAAACCCCCATTCCTAAAGCTAAGGGGATTGACAACTCCATGTCTCTTATTAAGGAAGGATTCCACTTTCTCCCGAACAGACGCGAGGAGCTTGGATCTGATATTTTTGAAACACGTCTTATGGGGAGAAAAGCTGTTTGTATGAGCGGTGAAGAAGCAGCTGAAGTCTTCTATGATAATGATAAATTTAAGCGAAAAGGGGCTCTTCCAAAGCCGCTCCAACTGTCGCTGTTCGGAACTGGCAGTGTTCATGCCCTCGATGGAGAAGCACATAAAAACAGAAAAAGAATGTTTTTATCCATGTTTACTCCTGAAAGGGTCGAGGATCTGAACAGAATCGCCTTAAAGCACCTTGATAATAAAGTGAACCAATGGGTAAAGCGAGATAAAGTTATTTTAATTGATGAAATGCACGAAATTCTCACCCGTGCAGGATGTGAGTGGGCCGGCGTACCGCTGAAAGAAGAAGAAGTGGAACAGCGGACGGCGGAAGTTGGTCAGATGATTGACTCATTCGGAGGCTCTCTCTCCAGATGGCGGAACGGTAAAAAGGCTCGTGACAGCCATGAGGAATGGCTCGAAGGAATTATTAAAAAAATCCGCAAAGGGAAAATGGAAGTTCCGGCGAACACTGCCGCATACATTGTCGCCCACCACAGAGAATTAAACGGTAAACGGCTGGACAGCAGGCAGGCGGCGATTGAACTGAGCAACTCCTTCCGTCCGCTTATCGCTACTGCATACTTCCTCACTCTTGGAGCGGTAGCAATGCATGAGCACCCGGGAACTATGGAGAAGCTTAAAAAAGACGAGGGAAATTACAGCCACATGTTCTCTCAGGAAGTAAGGCGTTACTACCCGTTCGTTCCTGCTATGGCTGCTAAAGTAAAGAAAGATTTTGTATGGCACGATTATAAATTCAAGAAAGACACCCTTGTAGTACTGGATATCTTCGGCACTAACCGCCATCCTGACAACTGGGAACAAGCCGATGAATTTATTCCTGAAAGGTTTAAAGACTGGAAAGGAAGCCCGTTTTCCTTTATTCCCCAAGGAGGCGGAGACCATCATATCGGCCACCGCTGTGCCGGTGAATGGCTGACAGTTATGGTAATGCGCTCGTTCTTTAAATACTTTGTTAACAATATGAATTACCATGTCCCTGAACAAAACCTCGCATACAGCCTTGAGAGGATGCCTACATTCCCAAAGAGCGGCTTCGTAATCACCGACGTGAAAAAAGCATCCGACTCAGGAGAAAAAATGCAGGAAATGATGCATAACCCGATTACAGTGAAATAATAAGTACCGTCCAAAACTCTGCCTTGTATTCCAGGCGGAGTTTTTTTATTTAGCAAAATAACGGATAATCACACAAATTTTCGGTTATTGAGCATAATAACAACTAATTGTGAGGTGATAAGCTATGCAGAAAACTGATAATATAACTGCATATATTAACAAGCATGCCACTCCTTATACACAAACGGCAGACCTTGAACCATTAATCAAGGAAGCGTCCAAAGCACGGTACGTAATGCTTGGAGAAGCGTCCCACGGAACATCAGAATTTTATACAATAAGGGCTGAAATTACTAAGCATCTTATTGAAGAGCATGGTTATTCCTTTGTAGCTGTCGAAGGAGACTGGCCCCCCTGTTTTGAAGTAAATCGCTACGTTAAGGGCATGGCTCCTGAGTACTCCACTGCCCGTGATGTGCTCCGGTCATTTAACCGCTGGCCCCAGTGGATGTGGGCCAACGAAGAGATCATTCCCCTCATTGAGTGGATGAAGGAGTTTAATAAAAAGCAGCCCGCCAGGAACCAGGCTGGATTTTACGGGCTCGATGTGTACAGCCTCTGGGAATCCATGGAGGCGATAATAGAATACCTGGAGAAAATTAAGTCCCCTGATGTTGAAAAGGCAAAAAATGCCTTTGAATGCTTTGAGCCATTTAATAAGAAGCCGGAAAAATACGGCGTATCTGCAGCTTATTATGGTGAAGACTGTATGGAAGAAATGCTGGAGATGCTGCGGACACTAAGGCAGAATAAAAGTACGTATGACGATGACCCGGAAGCCTCATTAAACATGCAGGCAAACGCAGTTGCTGCAAGTAATGCTGAAGCATATTACCACGCCATGGTAAGCCATGATGCAGAATCATGGAATATCCGTGACAAACATATGATGGAAGCCCTTCGCATTATTAGCGAGCACTACGGTACAGGTACTAAAGGAATCGTCTGGGAGCACAACACTCACATAGGAGACGCCCGGGCTACTGATATGGCCAGTGAAGGGATGGTTAATGTGGGGCAGCTTGCCAGGGAAATGTATGGAGAGGAAGATGTTTATGCGGTAGGTTTCGGCACCCATAGAGGCACAGTCATCGCAGGAGCAAAATGGGGTGCTATTCCTGAAAAGCTGGTAGTTCCTAAAGGAGTAGCAGGAAGCTGGGAAGACCTCCTTCACAAGTCAGGCTCTTTTAATAAATTTATTATGTTTAATGAGGAGAACCGGAAGCTTTTCAGAGATATTATCGGGCACCGGGCAATTGGTGTCGTTTATCATCCTGAAATGGAGCACCTTGGAAACTACGTCCCTTCCCGGATTTCAGAACGGTATGATGCGTTTATCCATGTAGATGAAACAAAAGCCTTAACTCCACTAAATAGCTAGCTTTTTTCCGGCACTCCGGAATCTTCCGTTTGTGACAATTTTTCATCATATCGCCCGAAGAACTCCATCTGGCTGAAAAAACCTATAAAATGATAGTAGCAGTAAGAATGAAAAAAGAGGTGCAGCAGATGGAACAGAATGAAATCAATCAGGAAATAATGCGTATTTTAGATGAAAGCAAATTAGGAAGCCTGACTACTATGAAAAAGGACAGACAGCCATTTTCCCGGTATATGATTTTTCGAAATGAAGGGTACACGCTTTACGCTGTGTCGAGTAAAAACACAGATAAAGTACGGGATATTCTGAACAATAAAAAGGTTCATATTCTGATCGGCTTTTCCGGTTTTGGAAAACCCTTCGTTGATATGACAGCAGAAGCAACCATTCATGAGGATGAGAGTTTAAGGAAGAAATTCTGGCATGAAAATTTCCGTAAATACCTTGAGGGACCCGATGATCCGAATTATGTAGTCATCCGGTGTGAGCCAGCTGTTGTTCGTCTGATGAGCCATCCTCAGCTTGATGGTCCAGTAGTATTAACATCCGAAAAAGTTTAGATTTTCTTTTCTGCGCCCTTGCCATTGCCAGGGCGTATTTATATGCTTCTAAAAAGAAAAACACTCATAATTTATCAAAAATTCCAATTATTACCCGGAAAATATTATATAATGAAAATGACCGATGTTCTGTCCTTCGGTAAAACTGCAGATCTTATTATTATTACATACTTTTCCTGGGAGGATGCCAGTTATGAAAGTAAAGCTCTACATATTTTCCTTGTTTGCAGCAAGCTTACTGGTTGCTTTCTCTTCAGGTCCTGTCCAGATCGAGAGTACAACTTTTCTTACTGCCTTAATCATTTATTTGTTTTTTTCCATAATATATTACAATATGAGAATCTTTCAGAAAAAAGGCGGAACTACCACAGACTACGGGATAAGCTACAGTATGTCTTTCGCTTTGTTTACTGGCCCTTTAGGCCTTCTCATATATGAGTTTTTATACCGTCTGAGCAGTTATATTATGCAAAAATCGGCCAAAAGGGCTGATCCTGATGAGTTCCTGCATATTTTTTATAATGCTGGCTCCTTTGTGCTCGTCCATTCTGCAGGCTATTACTTATACCAGTTTCTGCTTCCTTATTTTCAGCCCCTCCCGTTCGGATTCTGGCTGCTATTAATTTTACTTGTAATTATTACATCCTTTTTAACGGATTTCATCATATCCATCCTGTTTTACTTACTGGGCGAAATCACTACCCGTGAAGAAGCCTTCCATTTCTTTAAAGACAGAAGCCGGTTGGATATGGCAAAAACTTCCTTTACTAATGGCTTTCTGCTGCTTTTCCTTATTGAGGGGCGCTGGGAACTCCTCGTAAGTCTGTTTATACTCAATTATATTGTTAACCAGTCGTTCCATACAAAGACTCAGAGCCTCCAGGCAAAAGAGGAACGGGATAAATTCAGAAAGATGGCTTATACTGATTTTCTGACTGGTTTATATAACCGGGCTTTTATGGACAAAAAAATGGAACAGTTAAACCAAACAAAAGAACAAGTTGGGGTAATAGTTGCTGATATTGATAATTTCAAAAGAATTAATGACGATTATAATCATGCTGCCGGGGACTCTGTTATCAGGCATTTCGCCCAGACTCTGGCAAGCACGTTAAGTAAAGATGATTATTTATTCCGCAGCGGAGGCGAGGAATTCGCGGTCTTTCTCAGAAACAGGAGCTTTGAAGAAATGGCTGAGCTGGCAGAGAAAATGCGCCGGGAAGTGGCCTCAGGCTCCGCAGAAGCAGAATTTAAAGGGGAAACAACCCAGATTAGCTATACCTCCTCCTTTGGTTTGTACTGCTTTACTATTTCTGAAAAAATGCCCATGGAAAAAGCGTTCATAAGAGCTGATCATCTTCTTATAGAGGCTAAACGAAACGGTAAAAACAGGGTTACTGCTGAGTCTCCACAACCTGCAGCGGCAACAGTTAACTAGCCCCTTGTTGTTTGAGATGGCTCAAAAAAGGTAAATTAGTAATAATACAAGTTTTAGCCGAAAAACAGGAGGGATTACAATGGCTAACCCAATTGTTTTATTTGATGGTGACTGCAACTTTTGCGACTCAAGTGTGCAATTTATTTTAAAGCGTGATAAAGAGGAAAAATTCTATTTTACCGCCTTACAAAGCAAGGCAGGCGAGGAGCTGCAGGAAAAACATAATGTCTCCTCTGATATTGACAGTATGGTTTTAATCGATGGAGATAAAGTTTATTATAAATCCGGAGCTGCCCTGAGAATCGCAAGGCATCTTAAAGGCCTGTGGAAGCTCTCCTATATCTTTATTATCGTCCCGCCCCCGATCCGGAATGCGGTATATAATATTATTGCAAACAACAGATATAAGTGGTTCGGAAAAAAAGAAGAGAGCTGTGCCCTCCCATCTCCTGAAGTAAGAAAAAGGTTCCTCTAACCCAGCCGGTTAAATAGCAGTTGAGCACAAGAGAAAGCCTGCCATTCCGGCAGGCTTTCTTTTTTTAGTCCCCTTTTACTCTTACTCAAAGTTAGAACTTCGCCAATGTTGATTTGCAATCGGAGGAGCCATCCATGCCAGGCCTTTGTTTTCCGCCTGATGGACCGCCTCCCAGTCCTGGCTGTTTCCGCCCTTTAAGTAAACCTCATGGTTGGGCGACTGATCATGTTTTCCAGCGATATCAAAATACCCGTTCCTGTTAAAGACAACATGCACTTCATATTTCACATCAGGGGAAGCAACGAGAGGATTACCTACAGAATGATTCAGTGTAAAAAGCAGATTTTCCCCGTCTTTCCGAATGTTTTTCAGGACAATTCCTTCATTAGAAGCTGCCTCTTCTTCCCTGAGTTCCTTATTCTGGTCAAATGATCTGGAAGTCCCCGTCTTTCCTTCCAGTTTTACATCAGGTACCGCTTCGCTGAAGTTTATGGAAATATCAGCTCTTGTACGGTAATGCTCGCTTTCAGCATCAAAGCCTCTTCCGTCACCTTCAAAATACCGGTCAAGTGACAGGACATTTGGATTTTCAAGCAGCTTTTCTCCTAAAAATGTCGTATAGCGCAGTTCCCAGCGCTTTCCTGTATCGTCTGTGATATCCTCGGTATCCTGTTTAAGCAATTTTCCGGGAGGCCCGATTTTTTTCATGATCCGGAATTTTTCCATTGCAGGTTCTTCCTGGGATAAATCAGGGTTAACTGCTCCAAAGGCCCGGGCAATCAGCGACTTTTGTCTTTTCAGGCTTTCCTCGGAGTCTTCCAGCGGCCGTTCAGCCATAATCCAGTAAATGGCGTATTCACCAGGATCAGTTTCCTCGTCCGTAAAATGAGGAGTATCTGTTACTGTAACTTTTTCACCATTTTTATATACATCATAGGTTCCTGTCCCCTCAATTTCCTCCCAGAAGAGCTCTGTATGGGCTGCAGAAACGACTGCTGCCATGCTCATCTCCTGAAGAATATTATCAGGATTTCTCGCTTTTGGACCGGTTGTAACCTGCAGCATTAATTTCTCAGCTGGCTCTTCATCGTCTTCATGTTTCAGCCCTTCAAGTGTATAAATACACACTTCTCCTGGAATCAGTTCGTTATCTTCCAGCTTCCTTCCCCTGTCTTTAAATATAAGCTCATCATCACGGAAAATCTGATAAATGCTCTCTTTCCCTTCCCAGGTAAACGTAATACCGCCTGAACGGAGTTCCACCGAGTTTATTTTCATCTTACCCTCCCCTTCCAGTGTTGGATAGCAGCTGTTTTTGTTCTATATACCCTTTTTCCTCTGGAAAAACTCAGCTGTGTTTAATCCGTTGCAGACTTCAGCCTCCCCCTGATTGAATATTAATCATACGTATTTGCAGCTGTCAGCAAGATATGATATAGTAGAGAAAGGATTGAATGACAGTCAGTCATTTTAGGGGAGAATACTATGGTAACTATTAAAAACGAAAAATACGAAAAACTGCTTGATGCGGCCTTTAAAGTGATGCAGGAAAAGGGGTTTGAGAAAGCTTCCGTTTCTCATATTGTAAAGGAAGCAGGCGTTGCTCAAGGTACCTTCTACCTTTATTTTTCTTCAAAGAGTGCAGTAGTGCCTGCGATGGCTGAAAAAATTCTTCATGAGCAGCTGGCGGAATTAAAAGGAAGGCTGCCGGATGCAACCGATATTTATGAAACGATACGAAGTATAATAGACGTATCCTTTGAGATAACGGAAAGGTATAAAGATGTCATCCTCTTCTGCTATTCCGGTATGGCTTTTCACCACTCCTTCGACCGGTGGGAACAAATATACCTTCCATACTACAGCTGGCTGGAAGCCCGGCTACAGAATGCAGCTGAATCAGGAACAATTCAAGCGGATATAAACATGGGCTATCTTGCCAAAATGATTGTTGGTTTAATAGAAAACTCCGCGGAAAACTGCTATCTTTCACATCAGCAGGAAGACAGTCCGGAACAATACAAGGAAGAAGTAAATAAATTTATTTTAAAAGCTCTTCATCCGTAAGAGCTTTTTCAGAACTCATTAATGACTGATAGTCAGTCACAATTTCAAAAAGAGGTGCTAGTATGAATAGCTTTATTAAAACAGAAAAAGGAATACTCACTATATCTGTATACAGTGCAGTTGTTTTTTCTGTTGCCGGGGTACTGCTCGGGATTTTAAGTATGTCACAGATGATTTTATTTGATGGTCTGTATTCTTTTATAAGTGTAGTACTGTCCCTCCTTTCTCTCGGGGCAGCGCAATATATCCGTAAAAATGATTTTCAGCGTTTTCCTTTTGGGAAAGAAATTATTGAACCGATCGTCTTAATTGTAAAATACACAGTTATACTTGTTCTCTGTTCCGGTGCTTTTATCTCGGCCGCCGCTGCCTTGTTCACAGGGGGACGGGAAACAGCCTTAGGATATGCTCTGTTATATGCTGTCCTGTCTGCAGGCGGCTGCTATCTCGTATATTTATTCCTAAGCAGGAAACAGCAGACAATTCGTTCAGGTTTTATTAAAGCAGAGGCAAACCAGTGGAAAATGGATATGTATTTAAGTTTTGCCGTACTCGGTGGTTTTATCGTTACCGCAATGGCCTCTGCTGCCGGCTTCAGCTTCATAACTCCTTATATGGACCCTCTGATGGTACTTCTTGTTTCAGGGTACTTTATTAAAGTGCCGCTTGCTGAAATAGTAAAAGCTTTTAAGGAAGTACTGGAGATGGCTCCCGATAAAGAAATTCAGCAGCAAATCAGCGGAACAATAAAGAAAGTTACTGTACGCCATAATATTGAAGAATCATTTCTAAGGGTCTCCAAAGTTGGAAGCAAGCTTTATGTGGAAGTGGACTTTGTTCTGCAGACTGAATCAAACGTGAAAACTGTGGAACAGCAGGACCAGGTGAGAGAAGAAATAGCTGACGGAATTAAGAAAATCAAATATGATAAATGGCTGTCTGTTTCCTTTACTAAAGACAGGAAATGGGCAATATAATGATAGACCAGCCGCCAGAAAAAAAAGAAATGATTTTTAGGAAGAAAGCCGGGGATATTTCCGGCTTTTTCTCTTTTTATAACTTACTTTTTTATAATAATTACTAGAATCACCTCTACTTTCAGACTTTTTGATAGTAAACTCCTCCTCCATTCCTCCTGGTCATTCCTGTCTCCCCACTATTTCCGGATATTTCGTGCACCTTCTGCAAAATCCGACGCTCAGACAATTTATTTAATGAATATCAAAATAGATTAGAACTATTGGCAGTTTATCGATAGTTTAAGAGAATAAAGTCATACGGGGTTTTCCCTGTTTTTTGCCAATAAGCAAGAAAAGGAGGTTCTAAGTATTATCCATCTGCTAAATTATCACAAGGAGGTTTTGAGTGAATGACAAAGAAATTCAGTCTTATAACTTTAACAGCTATGCTATTTTTCTCAACTATGTTTGTCATTAATCCAGGTTTGAATCTTTCCTCATCCGGAGTTTCGACTGCTTTTGCAGAAGCACCTGGTAAATCCGCTTCTGCGTTTGACCGTAAAATTACAGCAAGGTTCAGCTCCGATAATGCGATGGAACATATTTACCACCTTTCTGTAGAGATCGGCCCCCGTGTTGCAGGTACTGAGGAAGAATGGGAAACAGCCGAGTATATACAAAATGAGCTTGAAAGCTATGGGTACAACACACATATTCAGGAATTCGGCATTCCTGACAGGGTAGAAGGTTCACTTACCGCCTCTTATACTAACGATGAGATCCCGATGCGCCTCGCTACAGGGTCTGCAGGTACTGATGCAGAAGGGCTCACTGCGGAAATCTATCATACGGGACTTGGGTATCCTGAAGACTTCACAGAAGAAGCTGAAGGAAAAATCGCTCTCATTCAGCGCGGCGGATTTACCTTCTGGGAGAAAACGGTGAATGCAGCAGAAGCAGGCGCTGCGGGAGTTATAATCTATGACAATTCAGCAAGCTCCAATCCTTTTACACCTAGCCTTGGAGGAAATGTTGCACCTGTCCCGGTAATGGGAATAACAATGGCTGACGGTGAAGCGATGGCAGCTGCTGCAGAAGATGGGCATACCGCTACTATTCAGGTTACAGCCTTTGAGAACCAGTCTTCCCCTAATGTAATAGCTGTTAAAGAACCTAAAGGGGGACCTCCAACTGGCCAGGACCCTGAAATAGTCTATGTTACCGCGCATTTTGACAGTGTTCCAGGTTCACCCGGCGCCAGCGATAATGCTTCAGGAACAGGAACAGCTTTAGAGCTTGCGAGAATTTTGAAAGCGTATCCAACGGAAAAAGAGATTCGCTTTGTTTTTGTAGGTGCGGAAGAAATCGGCTTATTAGGAGCAAGACATTATGTGAGTGAGCTTTCGGATGATGAAATCAGCCGGAGCGCAGCCAACTTTAATATGGACATGGTAGGAACTGCCTGGGAACAGGCTACAGCACTTTATGTGAATGTAGTGGACGGACAGCCAAATGCTGTATGGCAGGCTGCAAGCGCAGCAGCGGAACGCCTTGGAAACGATACTCTCGTACTCTTCCAGAGGGGGTCGTCCGACCATGTTGCTTTCCATGACGCAGGTATTGACGCCGCTAACTTTATTCGAAGAGAACCAGGTACAGCCAGTCTTGAACCTTGGTACCATACTCCGGAAGATACATTTGACAAGATAAGCCAGGAACGTATTCAGGAAGCTGGGGAGTTAATTGGTTCGGCAATATATGATTTCAGCAGCAGAACTGTTCCAGGTCGTGGGCCTGGAGGCCGATAATTTATTAGTAGTTTTTCAGATATTAAGCGAATTTAATAAGGAGATGATTAGCTGTGAAAAGACAGATATCTGTTTTGTCTGTCATAATAATGCTGTTCACTCTGCTTCCTTTTGCCGCACTTGAGGCAGAGGCCAGAAACCCATCTGCACAGGCTTTTGATAACAGGATTATTAAGCAAATTGACGTTGACAATATTTATGATCATGTGTACCACCTGTCTGAAAACATCGGGCCTCGTGTATACGGTACGGAGGCTGAACTGGAAACAGTTGAATATTTAGCAGATCAGTTTGAAAGTTACGGTTACACAGATGTAGAAATTCAGCCATTCCCTGCGCGGAATACGACGGCATATAATGTTGTAGCTACAAAGTATCCTAATAACAGAAATATGGACAGCGGACAAATTCTAATTGTCGGCGCCCATCATGATACTGTCCCTGGATCTCCCGGGGCGAATGATGATGCATCTGGAACAGGGGTTATGCTTGAGCTGGCCCGTGTAATGGCAAACGCTCCAACAGACACTGAGATTCGTTTTGTGGCCTTTGGTGCGGAAGAGATCGGGCTGGTAGGCTCCCGTTATTATGCAAACAATATGACACAAGATGAAGTGGATCGGACAGTCGGTATGTTCCAGCTTGATATGGTTGGAAGCAGAGACGCCGGTGACTTAATCATGTTCACTGTGGATGGGCAGCAAAATACAGTGACAGACCTGGCAGCTTCAGCAGGTGCAAGGGTTTCCCAGAATGAAATCCCGCCATTCAGCATGCTGGGGCGAAGCGACCATGTTCCTTTCTATGAGAGGGGTATACCTGCCGCTTTATTCATCCATACTCCTCTTGAGCCTTGGTATCATACTCCTGAGGATACGATTGACAAAATCAGCATTGAAAAACTGGAGGATGTAGCGCGTATTGTGGGAGCAGCCGTTTACCATGCTGCAAGGCCTGATACACCTGCTCTCGAGCGATCTCAGGTAGCGCCACAGCCAGTAGATTACTATTATAAAGACCCGAATTTGTAAGAGAGGAGAAATCTTTACGGTCGTATGAGAGGTCCATACGACCGTTTTTTTATGCTCGAACCAATCTTTTTTTTCTCATGACCCCACTGGCTAATCCTCAAAATACTTCAGCATTGCACTCTTTCCTTTTTTTAAGGGGGGCATGCTTTTAATTCTGGCAGTTACGGCAGTAAAAAGTTTTCCGGGACGAAATTTCATCTTTTGTAAGTGAACCGCTGCATCTTATACACGGTTCCCCTGCTCTGTCATAAACATAACAATTGTTATTATAGCTCCCTGTAAGCTCGTCCCCTTTGAATACTGGTTCATCCATATATCCGCCAAGTGATATTCCCCGCTCCAGCACTGATATGATGCTTTCATAAAGTGCGCTCACTTCTTCTCCTGATAATTCATTTACCGGCCTTGCCGGGTGCAGCCTTGCATTAAAGCAGATTTCATCGGAATATAAGTTTCCAATGCCAGATATAAACTTCTGGTTAACAAGCAATGTTTTCAGCATACTTCGCCTGTTAGAGAGAAGGGATCGAAATTTCTCTTTTGTAAAACCAGCACTTAAAGGTTCAGTCCCCAGATCAGCCAGCTTTTCATCCAGCTGATCCTGAGTCAATAAGTGTAAGTAACCAAGCCTCAGACCGATAAAATAGAGCTCCTGGTTTCCGAAGGACAAAGTTACCTGCTTCGTCCGGTCCGGACTGTCTTCCCCGCCCCCTATATACATCCATCCTCCGAGCATAAGATGAAGCAAAAGGCTCTTCCCTGAGTCCAGCCTGAAAATCAGGTGTTTTGCTCTCCGGTCCACAGTAGTCAGTGCGGAGTTCTGCAGCTCGGAGGCAAACTGGGGTAAAAGAAGATTTACTGTCTTTTCCCTTGTCACTTCTGTTTTAGTTATTCTTTGTCCAGCAAGCCTTTCATTAAATATCCGTCTGTAATTTTCCATCTCTGGCAGTTCCGGCACTTTTCTCATCCTTATCTTAAGAAATTACCCTGAGGTGTCTGCTTACAAAAATCCTCTTCAGCTCACAACTGTAGTATGTAACCAAAATTTCATACCATGCGGGAAACAATGGTGTTTGCTAATAATAAGGGGGTAATACTTCTGCATTTACAGTGCTGCTGTAAGTACCGATTTATTAATCTTTATAATAAACTGGGCCGAATTAAGAGAGTTTGCACTTATCGGCTTTGGAGGTTTAAGTTAAACAGCCTATTTAATAATTAGACGTAAAAATTCCGGTTAATTATTATTTTTTGTTAAAAAGGGCTTAAATAGACGGAGCGATTCCGCCTATTCACCTGAAAAATGCAAAAATGAGAGAATTTGCTTCGCATAACCGGAAAACTTCCCCTTATACTACGCCGAAACAAGCTCAAGTCTTCATATAGACGGACAAACTCCGTTTATTTTACTATTGGGTTTTATACCCCTCCTTAAAGATAGTGCAAAAGAAAAGCTTCCCCCAATTATGGCGGGGAAAGCTTTCACTGTCTCGTAAATTAGTCTGTTCTTAAACTTTCTCTACGAGATATACTTTCTTTTCGTAATATTGCTTCTCTGCAGTTTCCTGTGAATGTTCAAAGAAACCATCAAACTCCTGGGTTACTTTATACTCCCGGTCCGACTCCGTAAAGAGTTGTCTCCCGTTCGTGGAAAGCAGCACGGCCTCCGTCGTACTGATAAAACTGTCCAGTTCACTCGCAGTGTAGTGTTCTCCTGGTTTTAAGCTCGTTAAACCTGGCTTAGACATTTTTATCAACCTCCCGTTGTTATTGGCTTTTCCCAGTACCTGCAGAGGCAAAACGTAAAAAGTTGTATCGCAGCAGTTAAGAAAACTCGTAGATTGGTGAACTGAAGGCGAAGATTATACTGCTTTTGGAGTAATGTTCACCTCAATATTTCCTCTTGTCGCCTTTGAATATGGGCAAAATTCGTGCGCCTTATCTGTAAGCTCTTTCGCCTCATCCTGTGATACGCCTTTAATCTCCACGATCAGCTCCACAGCTATTTTAAACCCACCATCCTCCGGGTCTTTCAGAAGGCTTACTTCCGCGGTAGTTTCCGATTCGATCTCTTTTTTCGACTTTTTCGCCATCAGATTTAAAGCACCGTCATAACATGCCGCATAGCCTGCCGCGAACAGCTGCTCCGGATTTGTTCCTTCCTTTGACGAACCAGACCCTGGCATTGTCAGCCCAAGATCAATCATACTATCATCAGATTTCACATGTCCTTCTCTGCCGCCCTGCGCGGTTGCACGTGAAGTGAGGACTTTTTCCATTTTTATAACCTCCTTTAAAAATAAGCATCTTTAATAACATTCCCCGATAAGCTGTCTTAGAAAACGAGACTAAAGTCATTTTTCCATGGGAAACTTAAACTATTTTAGCGGATGGAATTCAGCTTTCGTTGATTGACTGCCTGATTTCGCTGATTGAATAGCCTTTTTCAATAATTGAACCTCACTTTTCGCTGAAACAGCGGTCAAAACCAACTCCGGAAAAGCAAAAATATAGCAAAAAGACGTCCCTCTTAAGCTCGCTATTCGCGGCCTTAAGTGAGAACGCCTTAACTTTTGAGAAAATTATGCTTTTAACAGAGACTGGACACTAGTAGTGAAAGAGAATAATGCATTTTTCACCCGTGCAAATAGTCCGTCGGATTTCTCCTCAATTTCAGCGGCTGCGATGGCTGGATCTGCCAGTAATTCAGCAGTCAGCCCGTCAAAATTGTCCGCTTCTGTCACCCCCGCTGGAAAATCACCCTCGTTTCCAGCTAATATAACTCTCTCTGCTCCGAGTCTGTCAATTTCCTTGACTATATCCCCGGAAACTTGTCCTTTTTCAGTAAAAAGAACAGGGGCTTCATCATACATATCGGATAAGGCTTTTGTGGAAAAATGAGCTGCTTTCGCCGGAAGGATGATTACAGTTTTCGAAGGATGCTCTTCTGCGAAACCTTCAGGGTACATACCACGGGAAATCTCTGCAGACATCCTCACAAGTTCACTGCCATTCAGCCTGTCCATAAAAGTCTGTCCAGTTGTCCCATCGTCAATAATCACCCTGGTTGCCCCAAGATAACGGGAGTTCCAGTAATTGCTCTCCGGAAGATTAGTAATCGTTACTCCTTCAGAGCGCGCCGCATGAATGAATTCATCGTTACCGATATACATGCCTGAGTGAGTAATCTTTACGTTATCCCGGTGGCCCGTCCTTTCAAAATAAAGGATGTCCCCCGGCTGAAGGTCTTCCCTGCTGACTGGTATTCCTGCTTTTGCCTGGTTTCTTGCTACGCGGGGAAGGTACACGCCCACTTCACGATATATATATTGAAGGTATCCTGAACAATCAAATCCTTCAGGGGTTGTGCCGCCCCATTCGTATTCAATGCCAAGATAATCCCTTGAAATATCCATAAGCTCGTCTACCTGGTTACTCTCCTGCCCTCCGGCAGCTGAGACTGCGGAATTCTGGGTAAATAAACCAGTGAACGCTACAACAAACAGCAATGCGATCGATGTAATCTTTCTCATGATCCATTCCTTTCTCGTGGTGTGGTTTTAAGGCCGGATATAATTAGTTAAACAAATGGAAATTAAAAGTTTTGTGTTGGTTGGAAGAGTGAAGCAGAGTGGATGTTTTAGTGGTGCTGGTGCCGGATATTTTGCTGGATCTTATTGATAAACGGCCCTGTGGTTTGTCCGAATGAACGGATATTTTTTTAAGCTCACTTGTACAGACAAGCAGCTCACTGGAATATATTCTCTCATAAAATGGATTATTTTTCTATGAGTCGAACAGCCTATATAGGACCTGCTTATAACACTTCGTTCCTTAAGCCAAAAAAATGATGCTGAAAAAGAATCCAGTATCATGATTCTGTCAAATGGTGGTCCCGGTTAACCGCTGAAGGCGGCCTGTCCATCCAGCCATGTTAAATTTTATGTACTTAAATTCATCCATTTTTCTGGATGGACTCTGCCATTCGAAAGTGAAGATTACCTTTTCAGCCATTCCCAGGCTGCTTCTTTTTCTTCGTATTCAAAGTGTTTAATCTTTACTCCGGGCCAGTAATTTCCTATATCACTGATTACTTGCTTCCACTTTTTTTGTTCACTCACTACCGCAACCTTCCTAATCCGCTTCCAATATTTCGTATCAAACTTCATTCCTTCTGTCATCCCCTGGAAAGTCGCATTCTTCATATCATGTATAAAAGCGAAAATTTTAAATTTCTCCTCCCCAGGAAACTTTTCTTCTATATGTGCCTCTAATTCCTCCATATCATCCTTCATTGTTTTCCCCTCAAACTCCACCGCAACGGCAGCCGGGTCCTCTGACTGAATCAGTTTTATCATTCTTCTGTCCCTCCCTATAAGGTTTTCATTTTTTTAATCAATTCCCTTTTTTAATTGCTGTGAAAACTTTTGCAGGTTAAAATAAGGTGTTTATTTTTGCCGGGATAAATATAATTAATATAGAGCCCAGGCGAAGAGGAATTATAACAATTATTGTCGAAAGGAGGTATCGGGAGGTGGTCACAATGCCGGAAAAAGAAGAACGTATTATTGCAATGTTAATTTATCTTGTTAGTTTTGTAACAACTTTTATTGGCCCGCTAGTCATCTGGTTAGTGAAGAAAAATGACTCGGAATTTATTGATTATCACGGGAGAGAGTATTTGAATTTCCTGATCACCATGACTGTTTATTCCATTATAAGCGCCATATTAGTTGTGGTGCTGATCGGGCTGCTGCTGTTATGGATAATCGGGATAGCTGCACTCATTCTTACTATAGTTGCCGCAATCAAAGCATACGAGGGAGAACACTATCGCTTTCCTTTCATTTTCAGGATTTTGTAGGGCAGATGCTTTTGGTGGATAAGTTAAGATGCGGGTTCTGTATTCTTCCAGAGCCCGCATCTTTTTTTCCGGTTTGTGGTTTTATGGGGATGACAGCTCTTCATCTTATATTTAATTACCTATCAAAATCATAGATGTCCAGTCGGCAGGTAAATTTCTATCTCATGAATATTTAAACATCTTTTAATACTGCATTTACCAGTTGACGAAATACGCACTACGTAATATCCTATTGTATAGTCATAAAACCCAGAAAACTAATCGGAATTAGAGGTGAATGTAATGAGTACTTCAAATACACAAGGGAGCTCTTTGAACCCTAATCAATTTGACGGTAAAAACCTGCTCGTTCCTGCACTGCCTCCTCCACAGAGTTTACATGTCTGGATAGGTATTGCAGCAGCAATCATATTAAGTATCGCAACTTTCACAATCGCTGACGGCTTATTTTTAATTCAGCTTTGGATCGGACTTTTATTCGGGTTAGCATTATTCCATGCCCGCTTCGGGTTTACTTCCGCATTCCGCCGGCTTATGTCTGTCGGTAACGGACAGGGGTTAAGAGCCCATATGGTAATGCTTGCAATTGCATCTACTTTATTTGCACCAATTTTGGCATTGGGCTTGTCTTTCGCCGGTCATGACCCGGCAGGCTTTGTCTCACCAGTAGGTGTGAGCCTGCTGTTCGGAGCATTTATCTTTGGTATCGGCATGCAGCTCGGCGGTGGCTGAGCATCCGGTACATTATATGCCGTCGGTGGCGGCAGATCATCTATGATTTTAACATTGTTCGGATTTATCGTTGGCTCTGTTATCGGAGCTGCACACTTTGATTTTTGGATGAATGATACACCTACACTTCCTGCAATCTCACTTGCTACAGACACAGGCTTAGGATACGGAGGCGCATGGCTCCTTCAGCTCGCTGTTTTTGCCGGAATTATTGCGTTAACGCTAAGAATTGAAAAGAAAAGAAAAGCGCCAAAAATGGCGCCCCTTCCTACTGCAAAAGGAGTAACAAGAATTTTCCGCGGTGCATGGCCTTTATTGGCAGCAGCGGTAGTTCTTGCAGTACTGAATGCTGTAACTCTCCTCCTGAGAGGACAGCCTTGGGGTATTACATCCGCGTTCGCACTCTGGGGTTCTAAAGCTGCAAATGCGATCGGCATTGACGTAACACAATGGGGATACTGGTCAGGAGAAAGAGCAGCCCAGCTGGAACAGTCTGTATTCCTTGATTCCACAAGTGTTATGAACTTTGGAATTATGGCTGGTGCATTTATTGCATCTGCAGCAGGAGGAGCTTTTATTCTTAAGCGAATCCCATGGAAAACTGCTGCAGCATCTCTTATCGGAGGTGTCCTGATGGGCTACGGTGCCCGCCTTGCTTTCGGCTGTAACATTGGAGCTTACTTCAGTGGAATCGCTTCTTTCAGTCTTCACGGCTGGATCTGGGGAGTAATGGCTCTGGCTGGTACTTTTGCGGCACTTTATATCCGGCCCCTGTTTGGACTTTCTGTTCCGAAATCAACAGATTCAAGCTGTTAAAATAAAAGAAAAGCGCAAGCGCCTTGGTCACGAGCGACACTCTTTACCTGCGACGAGTAACCGCAGACCCAAGCACTGCCTCTTCCTTTGCGAGTACAGCTCCGGAGTGTATCCGTCGAGGCAACTCGCAGTGTTTCTTGAAGCTTTGCTCGTTGGATAGCATACTCGAAGATGCAGCGCAGAAGCCGCTCTTTGGCTTCAAGTGCTCCTGCGATTACTCGTCGCAAGGCAGCATAGATGCCACTTCAGGTAGTAGCCTGCCTGAAGTGACCTCGGTAACTGTCTCTTCCTCTTCTAGAAACGCTGCGAGGTGGATCCGTCGAGACAACTCGAAGCATACTTGTGATGCAATCGCTCGTCGCTGGAGCTGGATAACTATCGTGGGATGTTATACTTTCTTATAGTAAAACATAGCACAGCATCCTTTAAAAAGGTTGCTGTGCTTTTTCTTTTACCCTTCACGTATTAGCCAGTCCTCTTTTTTCGGGCAACTAAAATCGCTCCGCCAATACCTGCAAATAATATACCTGCAAGGAGACCGACAGGGTAGAGAGCATTAGTGGCAGAGGCATTGCTGCCAGCGGCAGTTTCAGCGGCTTCTCCCTTTTCCGCTGAAGCTGAAGCGGTTTCCTCACTTCCGGAACCTGCTTCGCTCACTTCCGCCTCGTTATCCATATTTTCACTATTAACATCGGCTGCTTTTGCATCATTTACCTTCTCATTAACATCTTTCTTTTCTCCAGCTGCCGCCGCTTCCCCGATATTATTGCTCACCCCTTCATCATCATTATCAGGAGTTGTTCCAGCAGCTGCTTCAACGCCCCCATCATTTTCTTCATTAATCAATTCATCCAGATCCACCGCTTCCTCCTCAACCTGATCAGGAAGCGAAATGGAATCCAGTTCGTTAAAATTAATATACTCTGTACTCGTTCTTTGCTTCGATTGCTCAGATCCGGCCTCAGTTTCCATCGTAATTTCCATTTCCAGTGTTACATACGAAAGGAAATGTGACTCTTTATCGATTATCATCTGATAATCGAGAGAATCGATGGTCATCCCTTCCAGGGTACCCGCTATAATATCCCCATATATTTCATCTTCCATTGCCGCTAATACTTCCTGTGTATTATTTAAAAAATTCTCCCCGCTGCCCTCGAAAACGAGAATATAATAGCCGTCTTCTTCATAAACAGACATATTGTCGCTAAGCCCTGTCATATGCCTGGCCTCGTCTGCCGGGTTTTCCACGAAATTAACAGAAGGGCCGCCTGTAATTTCATTACTGATCTTTATCCATGACCCATCAGGATCCTGCTGATAAATAGCATCCTCTGTCCAGTAAGCCTCTGTCACGGTATCCTCACCTATCCCCGCATCAGGGGCTGCGGCATTCTCCGTTTTTTGATACATATTAAATGGATCTGTAATTACATCCTGTTCAATCCGCGATTTTGTATGTATTGGTTCCTCCTGGCCAGCTGTAAGAAACGACTGCTCCATTTCAATTCTCGTGGAAAAACTTCCGAGGTCCTCCATCGCCTCATAAGAAATTTGCAGGAGTTCCTCAGCTGGGGGTGTATCTTCATTCGCGGAAACTGTGCCGGTTGTTCCTATAAATAAAACAGAAGCAAGATTCAAAACGATAAATGGAGATAATGTTATTTTTCTCATGATAACTCTCCTATCAGTTCATTAAGTTTAGCTGTTAAAGCAGTTCCAGTTTATAAAAACTCATAATCTCTCTTCTGAAACTGCCCCCTCTTTTTAATTGAAGTACCCTCATTGATAACTGGTAAAACAGCTATCTTGCCTGTTTCCCTCAGCGTTAGTTTTCTCATTTCCCAGTCAGCCACCTTTGCTATGAAAAAAACATCCCCCGTTTCCTGAAGAAATGGGAGATGTCTTGTATCTCTACACTTAAGTTTTTAAATCTAGCAAACTATTACTCCGCGAACGCAGGAACATCTGTTAAATTAATGCCCCACACAAGTGGCAGAATGAAATAAACTGCAGCTGCAATTAAAATTATACCGGCGAAGTTAAGCGCAACACCCGCTTTGGCCATGTCTGGTATACGTAGGTAACCAGAACCGAAAACTACCGCGTTCGGCGGTGTTGCTACCGGAAGCATAAACGCACAGGAGGCAGCAACAGCAGCTGTAACCATCAGGCCGTATGGATGTACCCCTAAAGCGACTGCGAGAGACGCCATAATCGGGAACATCATGGAAGCAGTTGCTGTATTGGATGTGATTTCTGTCAGGAAAATTACCAGAGCAGCAACCATTATAAGCACGATCAGCATATTGACACCTTCAAGCGCTGTAAGCTGGCCGCCAATCCACTCAGAAAGCCCCGAAGCGGTAAAGCCGGCAGCAATAGCGAGCCCGCCCCCGAAAAGAAGCAAGATTCCCCAAGGCAGTTTTACAGCCGTATTCCAGTCAAGGAGGTGTCCGCCCTTCTTCGTTTTAGCTGGTATGATGAATAATATTAGCGCCGCTGTCATCGCTATGATGGCATCATTAATATTTTCGTTAATATCATTAAGTATGAAGGTACGGCTGATCCATGCGAAAGCCGCCAGGACAAAGACGGCAAAAACAGCTTTTTGCTCAAACGTCACTGCGCCGAGCTTCTGCTTTTCGTCCCTGATAACTTTCTGCCCGCCTGGCAGTTCCTTTAATTTCATTGGATAAGCCACTTTTACAAGATACACCCATGCCAGGAGAATAAATATCCAGGCAAACGGAACACCGAACATCATCCAGCCGGCAAATGAAACTTCAAGTCCGTAAATTTCCTGTACCGCCCCTGCAAAAAGGGTGTTCGGCGGTGTGCCAATTAGCGTGGCAACTCCCCCAATGGATGCAGCATATGCAATACTCAGCATCATCGCCTTACCGAAACCAAAGTTTTCTTTCGAGGTATCGACTGACGGATCGTCTTTCAAAGCTTCAGAGATTTGGTAAACAATAGCGAGAGCAATCGGCACCATCATCATCGCCGTTGCTGTATTGGATATCCACATGGAAAGGAAACCAGTCGCTACCATAAAACCAAGTATAATTCTTTCTGTGTTTGTCCCGATAACAGAGATGATTGTCAGAGCGATACGTTTATGTAAATTCCACTTTTCCATTGCCAGCGCGATCATAAACCCGCCCATAAACAGGAATATCGTATCGCTCCCGTATGCTGACGTTGTTTCTCCAATATTAAGCCCCCCAGTAAGTGGAAACAGGATAACCGGAAGCAGTGATGTAGCCGGTATCGGTATAGCTTCCGTTATCCACCAGACGGCAATCCAAAGGGTGCTGGCGAGAATCGCCCGCCCTTCCGGAGTCAAGCCTTCAGGGGTGAAAAACATTAGTGTTAAAATAAATAAAAGCGGACCTAAGAACAGTCCGATAAGCTGAGGTGTTTTATAACTCCGTTTATTCCCGTCGCCATTATCATTACCTGCCGAGGACGACTGCCAGGAGCTTCCCGACTTGCTTATTCTGGACTTATTTGGCTTTACGAAAAAAGTAAGAAGGTCTTTTGTCTGGTCATGCTTTTCCCAAAGCCAGTTCCATGTTGCAGAAATCATCTCTATCCCTCCTGTATGTATTCTGATAATTCCCCATTATATTGGTACTATAGTAATTGAGCAAGCAATATGGATGCGCTTGCATTACCAGGATATTAAGAAAGATAACAGGAAAAAGGCTGATTGAAAAGCTGCACATGTGCTTCAACTACTGCTCCATAAATTTATTTGCAATACTATCTACAAGAATATCAACCGGTTCATCCCCGGAATACTGTACATAAAAAACTTCTCTTCCCGCTCTCGCAATCACAGCCGACATTAGATGATTTTCACTAACCCATAAGTCATCAAAATCAGTACTTTCCATAGGTTCATAGTCTTCCAATGGACTATGCCGGCTGTACTCCTCAACCATGCTTTGGGCAAGCCTCCCGCTTAGTCCTTCCGTTCTCCCTGTATATCGGTACGACCACAAATAAGAGGTACCTGAATTTCCGGGCTCCCACTCATGATCCGGATCCGTAACACTTTCCCTCAGGGAGTATTGCTCCGGCACTAAAATCCCCCATCTCTCCCTGTAAAAGTTTTCTTCCTCTCCTTGATTTATGTACGGCAAAAGCTCTTCCTCAACAATGTCCGCAAGCTGGAGGACAGGAAGTTCGGCTCCCTCTGGCACTTCAGAAGAAGACGTTATATATGAAAAAGCCAGATTCCCGAACACAAGAACCAGGATAGGAATCACAACTAACGCCCCTCCCACACTGATAGCTCTGTTTTTGGAAAACCTCTTCCTATAATCTATACCATGGTGAAGTGAGTGTCCTGATTCCAGCTTGCTTATCAGCTTTGAAACATGGGAACAGGCCCCCATGAGCCTGGAAAGCAAAGCTCCTGAAGACAGAATAAAAATTATAAGTGCTGCAAGAAAAATATCCACAAGAATAGCCTCTGCCGACCATTGATAAACTCTGTATACTAAAAGGGCAACAGAAAGAAAAGTAAGAAAAATGAGTGGCACCTCCTGTATTAAAAGGTCTTTTCTGAGCAGCCTCCACTCAACTGCCTGATACTTACGTTCTTTGTCTTGTTCATTGTCTTCCATAGCCCGGAAAATTCGCAGATTCCCTTTGGAAGGGATGTATTCCCAGCCTTCCTGCTCGTATTCTGCCATCCTCTCATCGAATTTTTCATCCTTTTTAATATAGCCGATACGGTAACGTGTATCGGAAGGACTGCTTTTTTCAAATATGAAAGACCGGTAATTTACCCCTGTAAGCTGCCAGCCTTGCCGGGCCATATCTTCCAGCAGAGCCTCCTGTTCTTCTATACGCCAGTATTCCTGCCATATTGTTTTTTTCATAGTGGTTTTTCCTTCCATCTAAACCTCCATCTCCGGGCACTCTCCCCCTGTATGTATTATTATTTTCGACAAAATCTCCATTATATGTTACATTCTCGATCACCCTGCAATTTCCTGCAAAGTGGAAATTGCAAATCTATTATTGGGAATTTCCTTCTACATAATTAATTCAATCAATTTCCTGAGCTATAAAAACAAAAAATCCTCCAGCTATATACTGGAGGTGAATATGGCTTGCTATGAGTTTTGTTGAGTTTCTAATACCCACTCCCGGGCCTTTTCCTCTTCTTCTTCAGGGAAATATTGAAGTTCCATGTCCGTAACCTTGTCAGCAGCTGATGAGAGGAATTTTACCGTTTTCTGGTCTCCTACAATCGCATACCGCTCTATGTCCCCACCATGTTCCCTGGCAAAGCGAAGTCTGTTATTCACAGCCGAAATTTCCGGTTTTGCCATTTCAGGGAGCCATACAATCAAGTTTACCTTTCCATGCTGGCGAATCGCTTTTCTGATCTCATCAAAAGCTTTTTCATTATCTTCCACTGTCATCGTACCTGCAGCCTTGAAGGCAAGAACATTACCTTCGCGCCATAACTTCCGGATCATAATGCCAGACCTCCTCGACAGAAAATTGCTGTGTTAACCACGGAACAATCAGGTTATGATGCTGTTAGAAAAATAATATCCTTTATCTGAGACCTGGAAACATCTTTCCTGTAAATTGTATGAGGAAATTTGCTCTGATCCCGTATCCCAGTCCGGAATAAACCTTGCAGCAGGTATAAGAAAATTGTTAAACTGCAGCAGTCTCAGCTTCCTTTTCTTTCAGCCAGCTTATCGTTTCCTTCAGCCCTTCTCTGTATGGAGTCCGGGGCAGAGGGCCCACAATGTTCTCATATTTATCCCCGCTTAACACCACTGGTTCCTCTGTTAAGTACATCATTTCAACAAGTTCTCTCATAAAAGGGTTAAATAAGCCCAGGAGACGGATCATAGATTTACTGACGGCCCTGACTGGTTTTTCATAGCCAGTTTCCTCCCGGATAATCTCCAGAATTTCCTTTCCGGTAATCGGGTGAGCAGCGGGAATATTCCAGTTCTGATTATATGTATCATCCCGTAAAGCCAGCTCCACCATTGCTTTTGCAGCATCTTTAGTATATAAAAACTCCCTTGCCTTAGTTATATCCCCTACAAAATTTGCCGGCTTATTTACCACTGCGTTTTTCAGTGTTTCATGGAGCATTGTACTTTCAGCATTTGGCCCGTATACATCAGGCAAATGGGCAATTAAAACAGGCACTCCGCTCTCTTTCAGTGCATTTTCCATCTGCAGCCTCATTTTTCCTTTTTTCGTGTGCGGCTCCTTTTTCGCAGATTCAGAGACTGGCTGGCCATACTGCTTTCCATAGGCATAAACATTATCTGCCATTACAATTTTCGCCTCGTATTTCCTGGCTGCCTTAATCATAATGTCGATGCATGGGGGATGGGTTTCTTTCCAGACTTGATACGGAAATCCAACAGCGTGAAAAATTACGTCCATTCCCTGCACTGCCTTTAAAACATCCCCTTCAATCAACGCATCACCTTGTACAACAGATACATTATTTTTGTCGCCAAAGAGCTTCTCCAGTTTCTCCTTCCCTCTCGCTACTGCAGTTACCTCCGTCCCCCGTGATACAAGTTCATTTACCAGAGCAGACCCGATACCACCTGAAGCTCCAAGAACCAAAGCTTTTCTCATTTGCTTTCCTCCATTTAAATTTGGATTTAAATAATCGCTTTATTACTATAATCCCGGCAGTCTGAACGTGGAGTCACCTTATTTTATATGCATTGCACACAAAAGTAATTTATTGAATATTATGTAATTTTACCACAAAATGGTCTCATTTCTTCTATAATTAATAAATAAGAGCTTTTTTACTGGGAGGATTTATAATGAAATATGATGTGATCATAGTTGGGGCAGGACTGGCAGGGCTTACAGCTGCCGCCGAATTGACTGATGCCGGAAAAAAAGTGCTTCTTTTAGACCAGGAACCGGAGGCTTCACTTGGGGGACAGGCCTGGTGGTCCTTTGGCGGCCTTTTTCTCGTCGACTCACCGGAACAGCGCAGAATGGGGATTAAAGATTCGAAGGATTTGGCATGGCAGGACTGGCTTGGCACAGCCGGCTTCGACAGAGAAGACGATGAAGATTACTGGGCAAAAAAATGGGCGGAAGCATATGTGAATTTTGCTGCCGGGGAAAAACGAGACTGGCTGCACAAACTGGGAATCCGCTTTTTTCCTGTAGTAGGGTGGGCAGAACGGGGAGGCTACCTTGCAGAAGGACATGGAAATTCTGTTCCTCGTTTTCATATAGTATGGGGTACAGGTCCGGGGCTGGTTAAACCATTTGAACAGAGAGTCCGTCTTGCCATCGGTAATGGTTTAGTGGATTATAAGCCCCGTCACCGTGTTAATGAGCTGCTTACTAAAAACGGTGTCGTCACAGGGGTTGCTGGTGATGTGCTTGCACCAGGCAGCACAGGACGGGGAGAAGCAAGTTCCAGGGAAGTTGTTGGGGGTTTTACATATGAAGCAGAAGCGGTCGTGATTACGAGCGGCGGAATTGGCGGAAACTTTGAATTAATACGCAAGAACTGGCCTGACCGGCTCGGGCCTGCTCCTGAAAATATGCTCTCCGGTGTTCCGGAGCATGTGGACGGCCGGATGCTCGAAATTACAGAAAGGGCAGGCGGCCGTTTAGTGAATAAAGACCGGATGTGGCATTACACAGAGGGAATCAAAAACTGGAATCCAGTCTGGAAGAAACACGGAATCCGGATTCTTCCCGGCCCTTCATCCTTATGGCTCGATGCAGAAGGTCGACGGTTCCCTGCCCCGAACCTTCCAGGATTTGATACACTTGGCACGCTGGAAACCATATTAAAAACAGGCTATGATTACTCGTGGTTTATTCTCACCCAGAAGGTAATTGAGAAAGAATTTGCTTTATCCGGCTCTGAACAAAATCCTGACCTTACAGGGAAAAGCGTACGAAAAGTACTGTCCCGGGTGCTGCCCGGCGCCCCTGCTCCTGTACAGGCATTTATGGATAAAGGCGAAGATTTTGTAATTGCCCATTCCCTTACCGATCTCGTTGATGGTATGAATAAGCTTACCGGGGGAAATCTGATTCAATACGAAGACATTAAACGCCAGGTTTCCGCCCGTGACAGAGAATTGGATAATGCTTTTACAAAGGATCTGCAAATAACGGCTCTCCGCGGTGCCAGAAACTACCGTGGCGACAAGCTGGTAAGAGTTGCCCCTCCCCATAAATTCCTTGACCCTGAAAACGGCCCGCTGATCGCTGTCAGGTTAAATATACTGAGCCGAAAAACACTCGGCGGCCTTCAGACTGATCTGTCAGGACGAGTGCTCAGCATGTCAGGCAGTCCCGTACAAGGCCTTTATGCCGCTGGAGAAGCAGCTGGTTTTGGGGGCGGAGGCGTCCACGGCTACCGTTCTCTGGAAGGCACCTTTCTGGGAGGCTGTCTGTTCAGCGGAAGGCAGACAGGGCGGGGAATTGCAGAGGACCTGAAATAAATTAATTAAACCCTTTGACTCCTAAGCGGTTTACAAAATATTTACGAAAGCTTTTAAGTAAAATTATTGACTTTAAGTATTAAAAAGGAAAAAATGAAAAATAGTATCGTTTTAACAAAAGCAAACTGGTCTGCCGGAAGAACTCTATTTATTTGGAGCTTCTGCAGATGCATTTGCTTCTCTACATATAAACAGCGAAAAAAAGAAGGTGTTTGTTATTGCATAATAAGTCTGACAGCAGATTGAAGGCACTTTGGGAAATTCTTATCGTATCAACACGCCTCGGCCTTACTTCATTTGGCGGTCCAATAGCCCATTTAGGATATTTTCACAACGAGTATGTGCAGCGGAGAAAGTGGATGGATGAAAAAAGCTACGCTGATTTAGTTGCACTAAGCCAGTTCCTGCCAGGTCCTGCAAGCAGCCAGGTCGGGATAGGCATTGGTGTTATGCGGGCGGGAGTATTTGGGGGCATCGTTTCTTTTATTGGATTCACCCTGCCTTCTGTCATTGCTTTAATTATTTTTGCCCTGCTTCTTCAAGGTACCGATGTGGGAATGGCCGGATGGATTCATGGTCTGAAAATAGTCGCTGTAGCTGTAGTGGCCCACGCGATTATGGGGATGGCCTCCAAGCTGGCTCCCGACTTGAAAAGAAAGGCGATCGCGTTATTTGCATTAGTCGCCACCCTTTTATGGCAGACTACTTTCACTCAGGTAGGAGTTATCCTTATTGCAGGGTTTGCAGGTTTTCTGCTCTATAAACAATATGAGGATCTGCAGGATTCCAGCGTTAAATTTCCTGTTTCTCGCAAGTTTGGGGCTGTCTGTCTCGCATTATTTTTTGGATTGCTGATACTCCTCCCCCTTGCTCGTGAGGCAGTGACGTGGAACTGGGTTGCTATGTTTGACAGCTTTTACCGTTCCGGCTCCCTTGTATTTGGCGGGGGTCATGTAGTCTTGCCCCTCCTGGAAAGGGAGTTTGTACCTGCTGGCTTGGTAACTGAAGAAGCATTTTTAGCAGGATATGGTGCAGCACAGGCGGTTCCTGGCCCTTTATTTACCTTCGCTTCTTATCTCGGAGCAGTAATGGGCGGCTGGCAGGGCGGCCTTCTGGCAACAGCAGCTATTTTTCTTCCTGCATTCCTGCTGATTCTCGGCACACTGCCGTTCTGGGATATTTTAAGGAAGAGCCCGAAAATAAAAGGTGCATTTATGGGAGTGAATGCAGCAGTCGTAGGCATTCTGGTCAGCGCATTTTATCACCCTATCTGGACAAGTTCGATTTTAGCTCCAGTTGATTTTGCGTTTGCGGCAATACTCTTCAGCATGCTTGTATTCTGGAAACTCCCGCCATGGGTTATTGTGGTTGCCGGAGCTGCCGGTGGTGCTGTACTTTCAGCTATTTTTTAAATTATGTATTAAGGTGACGCGGCAGACTGCTGCGTCACCTTTTTTGTTTTAATAAATCTTGAGGCACTGCGCTATCTAATACTCACAATTGGATCTGCATCTCAGAAATCAATCTGCCGATCCTTTCATTAATGGCGCTTCCTTCAAATAACGTCATATTGTGTTTCTTTCCTTTGTTAAAGGGAATATAAAAGAGGCGGAAAAAATTACAAAATTCATGAATATCATCCTGAAATTTCCTGTACACCATAAGTTAACACATAATAAGAGTAACAGTTGTTGCAATAAACGATAAAGACAAGGAGATCTGCTATGTTTGAGTACATAATAAAAAAGCCTAAAATATCCACTCTCTTTATTATTCTGTTAACAATAGTCGGTATGTTAACCTTTTTTCAGCTTCCCCAGCGGGAAATCCCCGAAATAACAGTGGACATGACTACGGTCACCGTGCCCTATCCGGGCGCCTCTGCCGAGGAAGTAGAACGAAACGTTACCAATCCTCTTGAAAGCTCTCTGCAGGGGATTAACGGCATTGATAACTATTCATCGGTTTCCGCCTCTGGAGCCTCTACTGTCGTTCTGGAAATAGAGGATGGCGCAGACCGCACAAACGTTTTATCTAATATCAGGCAGGCTGTCAGCAACGCGGAAGCAGAATTTCCTGAAGAAGCAATGCAGCCTGTTATAACAGACGATACACAAATGGGTGCACTCGCTTCCTATCATCTACTCAGCAGTGAGCGTGAAAACCTGTACGAATTAAATGGGTTAATCGATGAATGGTCTGATACTATCAGAAGCATCCCAGGTGTGGAAGATACTACAATTAAGGGACTGCCTGACGAAGAAATTACCATTATCGTAAGTATTGAGGATTTATCTGAAAATGGCCTGCAGGTGCCTGATGTCATTGCAGCTGTTGAGGGTGAATTGGATACTTTACCTCCGGGATTACAGGAATCTGAAGGAGAACTCGTCCAGCTCACCCTGCCTCTCATAGAAGACCCTGAAGAACTTAACGAACTTTATATCGGCCAGTCAATGGAAGAAGAGGCTGTTTACCTAGAGGATATAGGTACAGTAGAAGTACTTAATGAAAGGCCGGAAGATCTGGTTTCCTATGAACAGGTACCTGCAGTTTCGTTTACAGTACTTCCCGAAGAAGGTGTTGATATACCAAGTGTATATGAAGCAGTAAATGAAGAAATGATGCTTCTTGCTCAGGAGCTTCCTGAAGAAGTGTCCCTGGACCTTCTCTATACACAACAGACAATTATTGATGAGATATTCGGCGATTTATCAGTTTCTTTCCTTTTTTCTATACTCGCCGTTATTGTTGTCACTTTATTAGGATTGAATCTGGCTGCAGCCTTTATCGTTTCATTTGCGATTCCAATATCTATATTTATTGGTATGGTTCCCCTTCCGTTTCTGCAGGTTGATTTAAATCAGATATCAATTATTGGCTTTATTATCGCCCTCGGTATCCTGGTAGATGACGCGATTGTTATGAGCGACAATATTCAGAGGAAGTATCAGGAAGGGAATAATCCGCTGAAGGGGGCCCTGACCGGGAGCAAGGAAGTCAGATCGTCAATCATTACCTCCACCCTGGCGATTGTATTCACCTTTTTACCATTATTATTTATTTCCGGAGCAAACGGAGATTTTATCCGGGCAATGCCGAGCGTACTTATTACAACAATAATTGCTTCTACAATTGTTTCTCTCTCTCTCGTACCTGTTTTTCTTGTCTGGCGTGAAAAAAGACGTCAGAGGAAAAACAAAGAAGGCGAGAATGGCAAAAGGAATGTTCCTCTTGGCATTCTCGGAAAGCAGCTGGACCGCCTTGCCGGCTGGTACAGTAATGTTATTTTGAAAAAAGTAGTTAAACACCCTTGGAAAACAGGGATTACCGGGCTTATCCTCTGTACACTGGCTTATGGACTGATTCCATTTATACCAGTCGTGTTTTTTCCAAGTGCGGACCGTCCTGAAGTAATGGTTAAAGTAAGACTGCCAGCGGGGACAACCATTGAAGAAACAGAAGCAACACTGTATGATATGGCAGGGTTTGTACTTGAAGAAGAAGAAAACATAACTGAATATGCAATATATGCCGGGTCTGGCCTGCCGCCTCTGTTCGGAGAGGGGATGTCCAACACAGGAGAAGAGACAGGTGAGATGCTGTTCCGGGTAGACAGGGATATAACTTCTTCAGAAGAGGTCATTAACCGCTGGGAATCACCTCTGCAGGAGGAATTCCCAGATGCGGTGATCGAATTTTCCACTATTGAAGCTGGCCCTCCTGTAGGAGCTCCAATAGCGATTACTGTAAAAGGGCCGGAGCTGGATACAATCAATGAAATCGGCGAAGATCTGCAAGAGTTTATAGGGGAACTTCCGGAAACCCGTACTGTTGTGGATGACCAGGGTTCCCTTCAGCCTGCTTACCATTTCCAGCCTGATCGGGAAATGATGGCTGAGCATGGGATAACATTACAGGAAATCAGCCAGCAGATTTCCCTTACTACTGCCGGAATGCCTCTCGGTGAACTGGACGACGGACAGACAAGACGGGAACTTAGTTTCGTGCTTACGGACGGAGACCAGGGGATTGGCAACCTGGATGAGGTTCCTGACTTTAGCGAAATAGAGCTGCCGAGCAGAAATGTCACCAATGAAATGGGCGCTCCGGAAATTCTTTCCCTGGATGAGCTTGTAACGATGGAAGAAACTTCAGTTATTCCGCGAATTTCCCATGAAGACGGGGAACGAACATTAACAGTCCGGGTGCAGCCAGCTGGAGACCAGGACGCACTGGAAAATCAGATTGAGGAATATGCAGAGGAACTTAGAGATGACTATTCTGGTTACACAATAAACGTTGGTGGTGAACAAGAAGAACGTACTGATTTCTTCCTGGAACTGCTCACTTTATTCACCGGAGTTGTTTTCCTGATTTATATCGTCATGGCTGTTCAGTTTAATTCACTCCTGCTTCCAATCTTAATCATGAGTACGGTCTACCTGGCTGTAACCGGTGCGGTAATAGGTTTATTCATTACCCAGACAGGACTTGGTTTTATGGCCATGATGGGGATTGTGTCTCTTGCGGGTATTGTTGTCAGAAACTCAGTCGTGCTAATTGAGTTCATGGAACAGCGCCTGGCGGATGGCTATGCGTTAGAAGATGCAGTAACAGAAGCCGGACGCGTAAGACTGCGCCCAATTCTTCTTACGGCAGTGACGGCTATTGCCGCTTTACTGCCTGTAGCCTTAAGCGGAGATGTCCTGTTTGTTCCTCTGTCCATTGCAATAATTTCCGGATTGATCTTTTCCGCTCTGTTTACTGTCGTGATAGTGCCAGCGTTCTATACGATAATAAAACGGTAGAGAGCTGGTGTAAGTGCGGGCTGGGGCGGAAATGTGGACTTTGAGATTGGGGATTGATAATTTAGGGACTGTGCGGACTTAGGTAATTTGAAAGTGGGGATTTGAGGACTGCGCGGAACTTGGGAATTACGGAAATGCGGATATATACTATTGCGGCATTTTGGAAAATTAGAAAAGAGATACTGTGAAGTCTGCGGTATTCTGGAAATGATTTAATGTAAAGCTGCGAAACCTGCCAGGCGCTCTTATTATAAGAGCGTCTGGTTTTTTGGGTTTTCTGGGGGCTGATAGACTCTTGCGTTACCTCTCTATGCTGATTTTTTATCAAGCGGGTATGCGAGATGCTCTCGCGTTACCGCTTGGCTTCTTTTTTCTCCCGAGCGGGCATGCGAGACACTCTCGCGTTACCGCTTGGCTTCTTTTTCCTCCCGAGCGGGCATGCAAGATGCTCTCGCGTTACCGCTTGGCTTCTTTTTTCTCCCGAGCGGGTATGCGAGACGCTCTCGCGTTACCGCTTGGCTTCTTTTTTCTCCCGAGCGGGTATGCGAGACACTCTCGCGTTACCGCTTGACTACTTTTTCCTCCCGAGCGGGCATGCGAGACGCTCTCGCGTTACCGCTTGACTACTTTTTCCTCCCGAGCGGGCATGCGAGACACTCTCGCGTTACCGCTTGACTACTTTTTCCTCCCGAGCGGGCATGCGAGACACTCTCGCGTTACCGCTTGACTACTTTTTCCTCCCGAGCGGGCATGCAAGATGCTCTCGCGATACCGCTTGACTACTTTTTCCTCCCGAGCGGGCATGCGAGACACTCTCGCGTTACCGCTTGACTACTTTTTCCTCCCGAGCGGGCATGCGAGACACTCTCGCGTTACCGCTCTATACGGACTCTTTACCAAGTAGAAATAATTTTAACTACTAAACATAATAACTATACTTTCCCTGCTTCACCAACTTATAATTGTTCTTTAATACCCTCCTGATAGTCTTCGCTGAATGGGCAGAATTACACCATTCGTTGATATTATTTATAGTAACTCTTTTTTCGGGAACAAGAAGGGTAAATGCTTTAATAGCTTTAAGCAAGTTTTCATCATTCTCTTCGATTAAACCGCACCTGGTGCAAAGGGTCTTATAGATACCAATTTTGACGTCAAATGAATTACATTTACTGCAAACTGCTCCCTTCTTTAAATCTTCATAATCATATTTTACTTTACGCCTACTTTCGGGATCATCCACATGGTTATCAAGAAGAAATTCAGCCAGCTTCCTGTGGCTATTATAAAGAGCGGATGTTTGAT
Organism: Evansella clarkii; assembly: GCF_002019695.1. GTDB lineage: Bacteria > Bacillota > Bacilli > Bacillales > Salisediminibacteriaceae > Evansella > Evansella clarkii. The sequence continues at coordinate 504,864 of NZ_KV917376.1, forward strand.
GGCTCAATGTCTTCAGAAAGCGGTTTAACTGGGTGGGTAAAATAACAGGGAGATCAAACGGTGCGTGATATAAAGTGAAAGCCGGGTTTACAAATACGACATAGGATTCAATTGAGATATCTAAGCGGAGGGGCTTAAGCAGCTGGCGAAGAAGGGTTTCAGCTCTTTGCATCTGGTGGACAGGATTGGTTATCGTTTTATTTGAAGCTCGCAGGCACCAGCTATCACCCTTGATATAATGTTCACCTTCAAAATTCTTCACTTCAAACAGATATATTTTCTGCTGAGAAATTAACAAAGTGTCTATCTGGCAGCTGGTGTTGTTTTGCTCAAAGTTTAAATCGGGGACAAGATAACCTTGAGTTAAAAAATTCTGAAGAAGCAAATTATCGAAGTAACATTCTCCTTCATAGCCTTTCACTTTGTTACGATAATAATGGAGGTCATTTGTGGACAATGGAAAACGGGGCAGCAGCGCCTGAAAATACACGACTTCAAGAGGTGTTAACCGGGGTTTTATACATGAGACAGAGCTCATCACTCACTTCCTTTCTGACGGGGTTAATTTAAAGATAATCTGCCTGACAAGAAATTACAAGAAAAAAATCGCCAGGCCCTCCTCTTAAGAGCCTGGCGTAATCATTAATACGCAACTTTCTTAACACCTACCGAACCCATCACCTCCATTAATAAGCAGCTTTCATAACAACCCTACCGAACCTCCACTTCCGCCTCCGGTTCCTTTATTATTCCTTCAAAAGCTGCTGAATAAATGGCGTGGATATCTTCTTTTTCCAGAGGCATCGGGCTACGGGCAAGGAGCCGTTTTTGCTTTGCACCATCTTCTGTCAGCCTGTCCAAAGCGGACTCTGGTATATTAAAGCCGCGTAAGTTTCCAGGAATGCCTACGTCATCTACTAACCTGGCTAGCTCTTCCACACATTTTCGGGATGCCTCTTCATCAGACAAATATGTTGAATTACCCCCTAAAGCATTCAGTATATCTCCCATCCTCTTCTCACAGCTCCTGCGGATGTAGCCCATTACATATGGAAGGAGAACTGCATTTGAATCGCCATGAGGAATATGGAACTGTCCTCCTAACGGATAGGCTAGTGCGTGTACGCCGGCCACCCCCGCATTGAAAAACGCCAGCCCGGCAATATAACTTCCTTCACTCATGTCAATTCGTGCCTGTTTATCCTCTCCATTATCTACTGCCCGGCGAAGCGACTGGCTGATTAACCGGATAGCCTGCAGTGCGAGCCCATCAGTTGTAGGACTGGCGTTTACAGACAGATAAGCTTCCACTGCATGCGTGAGTGCATCAACCCCTGTAGCAGCTGTTACTTTCGGAGGCACAGTAACTGTAAGCTCAGGATCCACAATCGCTGCATCAGCAAGCAGGTAATCATGAGTGACCACATCCTTTGTACTTTCCAGAGAAAGAACAGAGATGTTAGTTACTTCAGAACCTGTCCCTGACGTAGTTGGAATGAGAATCTTTGGTAATCCTTTTTTTTCTATTGCCTTTGAACCTGATAAATTCAAATAATCAGCTACAGGCCCTTCATGAACTGCAAGAACTGCAGCAAGCTTAGCAAGGTCCAGAGCACTGCCGCCTCCCAAGCCTACAACAAGATCAAAGTTGTTTTCCCTGGTATACTGAACAAGCTTTTCTCCCACTTTTAGAGGAGGTTCCGGCACTACTTCAGAAAAGACAGACACCTCGTACCCCTCCTTCTGCAGCGGGTCGGTAACTCGGTTTACTAGTCCGAACTCCATTAACACCGGATCAGTTACAATAAGTACTTTTTCCGGATCATATTTTTCCGTCTCCTGTACGAGCTGATCAAGGGACCCCCACCCTACAAAGCTTAACGGGGTGAAAACCAGTTTGGAAAATGCCATGGTAAGACCTCCTGATTATTCGTAGTAGCCTTCAGTAGATTTACGGAAGTTCTTAAACTGTGCTGAATCATGGCCGAACCATACCTCCGAATTTGTCTCTTTAGCAAGCCTTCTGATTCGCTCTACAGTTTTTGAGTAGCCGATAGAATCATAGATGATTCCTGGCGGCTTTATTGGCGGACCAAAACTCTCAGCTGTATAGATAGCATCAGAGGCAAGTATTATTCCTCCCTTTTCAGGCATCTGTACATGGAGACCTATCATTCCCCATGCATGCCCGCTGCCAAAGTTAAGGACTCTTACTCCCTCGGCCAGCTCCAGATTATCTTCGTCCCTTTTTATCGTACGCCATTGGAGGTTATTTTTAATCCATGCGTCGATATCTCCCCAAATATACGCACCTTCTTTTTCATTCCGGGCATAGGACTGCAGTGTACCGTTAAGCTCATCTTCATGCACCACAATCGTTGCGTTAGTAAACATTTCGAGACAGCCTGCGTGGTCGAGGTGCAGATGGGAGGCAACCACATATTTGACATCTTCCGGACGCACATTCAGCTGTTCAAGACGATTTGGCAGATAGCACTCCTCACTTGCTTTATAAGGAAACATCGTCTGTGTTACTTCTCCCCACCTCCCCTGTGACCCCATTCCCTCAGGATTACAGGCCGTATCGAACAATATCTTTCCTGCAGGGTGATCAATCAGGACTGTATATATTGGGAATTCCACAAACTCTGCTTCCGCTTTCGGATTATGCACTGTAGCCGGATTATGCATAGCAATCATCCAGTTTTTATCCATGCTCATTCGTCCGTTATCCATCACATAAAGCTTCGGTTGCTGCTTATTAATGTTTACCATATAATCTCCTCCTAAAGGGTAGTTTTAATTGAAACGAATTTCAGCTCCGTCATCTCTTCCACCGCATACTTAATACCTTCACGTCCGTATCCGCTCTCCTTTACTCCTCCGTAAGGCATATGATCCACTCTGAATGTGGGGATGTCATTAATAATCACTGCACCTGACTGGATCTTTTTCGCTGCATATAATCCTTTATCAATATTTTGCGTGTAAACACCTATATTCAGGCCAAAGTCAGAGTCGTTTACCATTCTAATCGCTTCCTCCATTGTTTCGTACGGAGTGACAAGCACTACCGGCGCGAAAACCTCCTGGCATGAAACTTTCATTTCATTAGTTGTGTCTGTCAAAACAGTTGGGGCATAAACAGAACCTTTACGTGTTCCGCCGCAAGCCGTTTTTGCTCCCTTATTCACTGCTTCCTGCACCCAAGTGTCAATTCTCTCGGCCTCACCCCTGTTAATCATGGCACTGACCATTGTTTCTTCTTCCATTGGATCGCCGACATTTACTTTTTCAGCTTCCTCTTTAAATCTGCTTAAGAACTCGTCAAAAATGGACTGATGCACATAAATCCGCTGCAGCGAAATACAAACCTGCCCCGAATAAACAAATGCCCCTTCCACTGCCCGTTTTACTACATTTTCCATTGGTACAGCAGGCTCTACAATGAGAGCAGAGTTAGAGCCAAGCTCAAGTGTTACTTTCCTTAAACCTGCTTTTGACTTAATCTCCTTCCCTACTTCCGGACTTCCTGTGAAAGTAATTTTCTTAATTCTTTTATCAGTCAAAAGCACTTCTCCGATCTCACTTCCGCTTCCTGTAACTACCTGGAGTGCTCCGTCTGGCAAGCCTGCTTCCTGGAAAATCTCTGCGATCTTCAATGCGCTTAAAGGTGTTTGATTCGCCGGCTTCAAAACAACTGTATTTCCCGCTGCAAAGGCCGGGCCGAGCTTATGGGCGACAAGGTTAAACGGAAAGTTAAAAGGGGTGATGGCAGCCACAGTTCCAAGAGGCTCACGCCATGTCATTCCCAGGCGGTTTTCTCCCCCTGGCGCCGCATCCATTGGAATCGTCTCCCCATATATCCTTTTCGCTTCTTCTGCGGCAAACTCGTATGTAACTATCGTCCGCCCAATTTCTCCTCTTGCAGCTGTTATTGGCTTTCCTGCTTCTAAAGCAATAGTCCGGGCCAGGTCCTCCTTCCTCTCTTTTAAAATTTCAACCACCTTCAACAAAATTCCCGCCCGCTTATGTGCAGGCATTTCTTTCATTGTTTCAAAGGCCTGTTCCGCACCGGCAACCGCTCTCTCTACTTCCTCTGCTCCAGCCTTGCTGATGTTTGCGAGGAGTTCCTCACTGTATGGGGAATAAAGAGGATAGCTTCGTTCTGTCGTCAACCACTTTCCGTTAATAAAAATGCCCTTTGTTTCAGTTTCCTGTTTTTCAAAGACTTTCAATCCATTCCCTCCCTCTATATGAGTCTTCAGAGATAATATAATGCAAGACTCATGCCAGGCGACAAATCGCGCTTTAATACGGCCTTTATCAAAGAGCTGCTGAATTATTTCACCAATTTTGAAGGATTTTCTCTGAAAAGCAGAGAAACTAGTGGTGAAAATAGTCACCTGGGTACGGAATTAATTCACCATTTTGAAGGGGAGGGCAAAGATGGAAAGAGGAGTGTTGGCGATTGACTGGGAGAACATTATTTCTTCTATGCATAACGGAGTGGTAATCGTTAATGGAGAACGCAAAGTGCTTTTTATGAACCACTCTGCTGTGCAGCTTTTAAAGGCAGAAGGTATGGAAACAGAAGGACGTGACATCCGTGATTTCGTGCCTGCAACAAGGATACCTGAAGTGATTGATAAAGGAGCTTCCACCATTGGTGAGGAAATCAGTTTATTTGGTAGACAGTGTATCGTGAACAGAACACCATTTTATGAGGACGGAAAGAGAATTGGTGCTATCAGTGTGATTCAGGATATATCTGAAGTAAAGCAATACCAGAAGCTCCTCAAACAGCTGGAAGCAATTATAGAGTTTACTACTGATGGTATTTATGTTGTTGATAATAAAGGCATTACTCTCTTTGTGAATCAGGCGTACGAGCAAATTACCGGTTTTTCCAGGGCAGAACTTGTTGGGGAACATATGCAGGATTTAATGGAAAACGGCTATATTGATCAGTCTGTATCCCTTCTTGTACTGGAAAAGAAAGAACAGGTTTCTATTATGCAGAAAATTAACGGAAGGAAAGATGTCATTGTAACCGGGAACCCCGTCTTTAATGATGATGGAACTATAGAGCTTGTGGTCACTAGCGTCAGGGATATCACCCAGCTAAACGAACTTCGTAAAGAATTGATGAAAGCTAAAACTTTTTCGAAAATCAATCAGCATCGCTACTCTTTTAAGCTGGAAGATTCTGAAGAAGTTATTGTATTTGAAAGCAATATTATGAATGAAATATACGAGCAAGTGCACCAGATTGCCCCTTATCCGACTAGCGTTCTGCTTACCGGACCTTCAGGTTCCGGAAAAGAAGTCATAGCCAATTTAATTCACAATTGCAGCCAGCGAAATAAACAGCCTTTCATTAAAGTTAACTGCGGTGCCATTCCTGAGCAACTCCTGGAATCTGAACTCTTTGGTTATGTACCAGGAGCTTTCACCGGAGCCAGCAGAGAAGGAAAAATTGGACTTCTTGAGCTCGCTGACCAGGGTACAGTTATGCTGGATGAAATTGGAGAGATGCCTCTTTCGCTGCAAGTGAAGCTTCTCCGTGTCCTCCAGGAAAAACAAATCTACCGAATAGGCAGTAATAAGCCAATAAAGCTTGATATACGAATTATTTCAGCAACAAATCAGAACTTGGAAAACCAAATAAAAAAAGGTGTTTTCCGAGAAGATTTATACTACCGTCTTAAAGTGATTGAAATAAAAATCCCCCCACTTTTTGAAAGGAAGGAAGATATCGGGGTTTTGGTGGAATACTTTTTTCAGCATTATTGTCAGCTATACAGTATTCATAAAGAATTGTCACAAGATGCAAAAGCGTTTCTTCTTTCCTATCAATGGCCCGGAAACGTACGGGAGCTGAAAAATATGGTTGAAAATTTAATAGTCTCCGTTCCTTCCTCCGTAATCGAACCATATAATCTTCCTTTTCACATTACAGAGGGAAATAATACAGGGGAACGTAATTTGAAAGATCGTGTAGATAAGTTTGAAAAACGCCTCGTGATGGAAACTTTAAGACAGAGTCCTTCCATACGAAAGGCTGCAAAAGAACTGGGGATTAACCACTCTACTTTAGTAAAAAAACTAAAAAGATGGAATGAATAAAGGTGACCTAGTGAATTGCGGGGTTTCAATTAATGCCATATGTATAATTTCAAGGAAGTTTAAAAAAGCGCAGAGTATCCGGACTCTACGCTTCTTTTAATTCTTCCTCCGCTATTTTTACAGCCTTTATATATTGTTTCGTTACATGGATATCTGAGTGTCCGGCCAGCTGTGCCACAATTGATACATCAAGACCTTTTTCAATAAGCCTGTAGCAAAAGGTATGCCGCAGTTTATGAGGATATACATCGTATTGCTTTAACATATGCTGAACTGTCCGGGATGAGATCCTCTTATTATAATTGGATAAAAACAATGCTAGTTCTTCGTCCGTTCTTGTCTCCAGATATTCCTTCAGGTGATGAACGAGGGATTTGGGCAGCGGTATGGTCCGCTGTTGATCATTCCCCTGGCCTCTTACAGTCAGCTGGCCAGTATGATGTTTTGAGTTCAATTCAATATCGCTAATGTTTAAAGAGCATAGCTCAGATACACGTACGCCTGTTTCTAATAGAGTATAAGCAATAGCTATATTCCTTTTATTTCTATCCTTTTCAATCTTATTTAGCAGCTCCTGAACCTCTTCCTCCGTCATTGATTCCGGAAAAAAATCTCCCTCTTCTTTCTCAAAGACAGGAATGTCCTGAACGATATCCGGCCGCCCGATAGATTTTGCAAAAGTATTAAGAGTGTTGCACGTCTTCTTAATTGTTGAAGTACTGCGCTTTTGTTTGTTTTCTAAAAACTCAAGATAATCCTGTATATCTTTTGTGGAGAGTTCATTAATCACTCTTCCATTATTGTTCATCCACTGCATAAATAATTGCAGTACTCCGTTATATGTTTTAATGGTATTTTCTGATCTTCCTTTTGCGGAGAGATAGCCAGCAAAAGAATCTAACATACCAGTATATTCTGAATTATGTTTATCCACCTCTATCTCCCCCTCCTTTGTTTCGGACATTATAACCCATCTAGTCTATTTTGTCAAATTCTGCGCAACTCCCCTGACATATAGTTCGGTTTTTCATTATTAATATCGGTATATCCCCTCTAAACTATAAAAAAAGGGTTCTAAGTCAAATGTTGGGGGTGGGAGATAATCTCCTGCCCCTTTATCCCACTCGAATTGTTTGTCCTTTTAATTGGTGATGTAATAACACACGAAGGCGTAAGCGATCGTACCTCCTAAAACCGAACCCGTTTCGTTTAATTACTTTTGTTTGGTTATTCAACCCTTCAATAGGACCGTTGGTATATCCAAAGGTAAAGCTATTCATGATTTCCGTCTGCCAGTTCTTTAGCGTTTCAATTGCTTTAATAAATTCTTTCATCCCGGACTGTTCCACCTGGTGATAAAAGCTGTAAAGGCCACGTTTTACTTTAAACCCATCTTTAGGCCCTGTCTTTTTGGCCTCATCAAACCAGGAACGAAATGCCTCTTTGAGCCTGTAAGCTTCCTTCAATTCATCAGACAGGTGAAGGTACCTCTCCAGATACCAGAGCTGCTTGTCCGTTAATTCCTCATATCGTTTGTTAAATACATGTTTCATTCGCTTGCATTTTTTACGGTCATACTCATGAAAATCCTTTTGGACCCTTCTCCGTACCCGGTCCAGTGCCCAGAAAATGTAACGGCAGAAGTGGAACCGATCTGCCACAATAACAGGATTACCAAGCGATTTTTCTACAGCCGACTTGAAGGAGTAGCTCATATCCATAACGACCACTTTCACATTTGTCCCTTTTTTCCGAAGGTAATTCTTGACGGTCCTTACGGATCGGTCAGGCAAAATGTCCAGTGGCTCCCCTGTCTCACCATTGGCAATGATCACTTGATACTTCCCTTTATTGGTATCACCCTTATACTCATCAATCGCGATTACTTCCGGCAGTTGTTTCACTTCTTTTAACATCGGGGCAGAAAGCGAGTCGAACCGTCTGATAGCTGTAGATGGTGAAGTGTGAAACTGCAGGGCGGTATCCTTGAAATTCTTCCCCTGTATTACACGCAGCCCCATCGCCTGATTCCATTCAGCCGAATGACGCTGATAACGTTCAACGATATGGGTTTTTTCCGGAAACCTCTTTCCGCAAGTGCATTTATAGCGACGCTTCCTGTAGAACAAATAAGAGATTCTTTCAAATATCTTCAGGTGTTTAATCTTCTGGATCCGGTAATCATGCACACGTTTCGTTTTCTCGCCACAGGCTGGACAACGATGATGTGTCACCTTCAGCTCTACATGGAGATGGAATGAATCTTCAACTGTCTCTGTTTTTGTGATTGTCACATCTTCTAATCCAGGTAAAATAGTGTTAAAATACATGTTGCACGCAACTCCTATCTTTTTTCTTGTTTCTAGTCAATTCAAGTGTAAAAGATATAGGAGCTTGCGTGTTTTTTTATGCTCACTAAATTTTCTAAAGACCCCAACAAATAGTTTAGAGCCAAAAAAAGAAGGCCAAAATAAATTAGCCTTCCTGTTTAATAATTATTAAAGTGACAATTCCATAACCTTTATTGTGTTTGACAGAGATGGTTTAATGGATACTTTTCCAAAATTAAGACCTAACTGTACTGCCGACTGTGCTATCTCAGGTCTTAATCCTGAAAGTGTTGTTTCTACTCCTACTAACTTCAGGGCATCTATTAACTGCCCCAGTTCTCGGGCAACAATTTTATCCATTACTGCTACTCCCGACAGATCAAGCAGTAAATGATTCACCCCAAGACGGGAACACTCTTCAAGTGTTTTTTCTAATATAATTTTCGCCCTGCTCTCATCAACTTCGCCCACAAGAGGAAGCAGCGCAACCTGCTCATTAAGTGTAATTATCGGCGAGCTCAACTCTAATATAAGTTCCTGCTGTTTCTGAAACCTTTTCTGAGAATAATTAGTGTGCTCCTCAGTAAACCTGACAAGGATTTTAAACATTGTAAGATCCACAATTTGATACCAGGAAGTTATCTCTTTAATGGTATATTTATCTTGTCTCTCTTCAACAAACTGATCAATTCTTGAAATATACATTTCCTGTGTTCTGTAAAATTCTTTCAAAATCCTGTGTAATGGTGTGTTAAGATGCTCCTCATCCTGTGCTACCTCACCAATCCACTTTTCCAGATTACTTAAAAATTCTTCTTTTTCCGTAACAAAAATTTTAAAGAAAGCGAGATGAAACTCATAATTTTGTCTTTTTACATTATTTATTACATCAGGATCTTCAGAAATATAAACACCGGAAGGATCATTTTTTTCTAAGGTCCGGTACCATTCTTCTGTAATTTCCTCAGCATGATCTAATAGAAAGTCGTAGAGTTCCTTATTTCTATGCATTAATTCCCGCCTCCGGAGCTCAATTTATTTTTTAACTTAAATCTATCTAACATAATACCTTATCTAACTGAACATGTCGATTAAACCTGCTAATCAGTTCAATTATACCTAGGCTGGCTTATTTATGGGAAAATATTAAACGTCTGAATCATGTTAATTAACCTAAATTAACCGATAGATGGAAAGAGAAATGAACTTTATAAGGTTTTTTTCATAATACATAAAAAGAGGGTGTCCCAAAAGCCTAGCTTTTGGTGACACCCTCTTCTTTACCAATTAATTGAAGTAAATGTAATTAGTTCGCTCGCATCGCTCTCGGCGGACGCGTTCCCCGGGCAACGCTTCAGCCTCCTCGGGAAAAACGCCCTGCGGGGTCTTCAGCCGTTGCTTTTCCCGCGGGAGTCGCCGCCTGCCGCTCTTTCGAGCTATTTTAATAAAATTGAAAAATAAAGAAATCGCCCCATTTGGTATAATTAAAGCACCACACCAAAACCATACCAGGAGGCGATTTCTTTATGAAACATGATCATATTTCTTTCCAAGATTATAACATGGATCAGCTGTATTTACCAATGGATCTTGAAGTAGAAATCCCAACCCATCACGTTTGTCGCATTGTCAATCGAGCCGTGGAAGAACTCGATAAGAATATTCTCTATCGGTGTTATGACGGGGGCGGACGTCCTCCTTATCATCCGAAAATGATGTTAAAAATTATCCTCTATGCCTATACACAGAAAATCTACTCCTCCAGACAAATCGCAAAACAGCTTAAGGAAAATATTTATTTTATGTGGCTGGCTCGCCACCAACAGCCGGACTTCCGCAC
>NZ_KV917376.1:518222-667501 GCF_002019695.1 Evansella clarkii
TGAACGGCCGAAACAGTTACTCTAAAACCGACACTGATGCGAGTTTCATGAGAATGAAGGATGACCACATGCGTAACGGCCAGCTTAAGCCAGGCTACAATGTACAGACAGGGACAGAAAACCAGTTTATCACCGGATTTAGCCTTCATCAGCGAGCTGGAGATCCAGGCTGCCTGAAACCACACTTCGATTTACTGGAAAAATACGGTCGCCGACTTCCCAACAACCTGATCGCCGATTCAGGCTATGGAAGTGAGGAAAACTACTCCTTTTGTAAAGAGAAGAAGATAGAAGCCTATGTGAAATACAGTACACTGGATAAGGAACAGACCAAAAAGTTTAAAGATCAGATCGGTCGGGTGGAGAACCTCCAATATGATGAAGAGGAAGACGAGTGGAATTGCGCTAATAATAAGCGTCTTACGTTTCAGTATAATTCTAATCGAAAAACAGAAAACGGTTATACGACGATCAAACGTGTTTACCGGTGCGTGGATTGCCACGGCTGTCCTTTCCAGGAAGTATGCGCTAAAGGAAAAGATACGAAAACGATTAGTGTGTCTATGAAGAATCAGGAACAGCGAAGGCAGGTTCGGGAACGGCTTCAGACAGAAACAGGAAGTCAGCTTTACCGGCGGAGAAAGTGTGACGTAGAGCCGGTTTTTGGACAAATTAAATATAACCGAGGCTTTAATCGGTTCCATCTGAGAGGCCTTTCCAAAACGACGCTGGAATGGGGTCTTCTTTGTATTGCCCATAACTTTCTAAAATGGGAAACACATCTGAGGTTGAAGGAACAAAAAGAAATAAAAAGAGAGCCAAAGGCAGGGTAAGAGGCCTTCGACTCTCGAAAAATTAACTAAAAAAAGCTTACAAAAAGAGGCTGTCCTTTAAAGATCGCAATTTAGCGACCTTTTGGGACAGCCTCTATACTCTTAAAAGAGAATAACAAGTATGTATTAAAAAGCTGTTAATTATATTATTAGGTTCCTTGGCGCGCCCTAGAGGATTCGAACCTCTGGCCTACAGCTTAGGAGGCTGTCGCTCTATCCTGCTGAGCTAAGGGCGCTCGCAGAGTAATTATACCTGGAATCTAAGTTTGGTGCGGGTGAAGGGAGTCGAACCCCCACGTCTGTTAAGACACTAGAGCCTGATTCTAGCGCGTCTGCCAATTCCGCCACACCCGCAATATAAAAAATGGTGAGCCATGAAGGACTCGAACCTTCGACCCTCTGATTAAAAGTCAGATGCTCTACCAACTGAGCTAATGGCTCTTACTGGTGCTGGCCAGAGGACTTGAACCCCCAACCTACTGATTACAAGTCAGTTGCTCTACCAATTGAGCTAGGCCAGCAAAATTGGTGGAGGATGACGGGCTCGAACCGCCGACCCCCTGCTTGTAAGGCAGGTGCTCTCCCAACTGAGCTAATCCTCCAGTAAGTGGTGACCCGTACGGGATTCGAACCCGTGTTACCGCCGTGAAAGGGCGGTGTCTTAACCACTTGACCAACGGGCCAACTAATTAATAAAAGCTATAATTTAAGTTATTATGGCGGAGGAAGAGGGATTCGAACCCCCGCGGGCTTTGACACCCCTGTCGGTTTTCAAGACCGATCCCTTCAGCCAGACTTGGGTATTCCTCCGTGGCTCCACAGGCAGGACTCGAACCTGCGACCGATCGGTTAACAGCCGATTGCTCTACCAACTGAGCTACTGTGGAATAACTATGGTGGGCCTGAGTGGACTCGAACCACCGACCTCACGCTTATCAGGCGTGCGCTCTAACCAGCTGAGCTACAGGCCCTCAAGCAGCAATTGTAAGTCTACCATGTATCTATGAATTGTGCAAGAGGTTAAATTTGGAGCGGGTGATGAGAATCGAACTCACGACATCAGCTTGGAAGGCTGAGGTTTTACCACTAAACTACACCCGCATATTATTGAGAATATATAGCTTTAGCTTGTCTAAAATAAGTGCAATGGTCGGGAAGACAGGATTTGAACCTGCGACCCCCTGGTCCCAAACCAGGTGCTCTACCAAGCTGAGCCACTTCCCGTTTTCTCTTAATTGACCTGGCTAAAGGAGATTGAACCCCTACGTACTAATACCAGCAATTGTATTTGGTGCCGAGGGCCGGACTTGAACCGGCACGGTAGTCACCTACCGCAGGATTTTAAGTCCTGTGTGTCTGCCAATTCCACCACCCCGGCTAGAGGTTAAAAAGATTAGTGAAAATGGAGGCGGCACCCGGATTCGAACCGGGGCATAAGGGTTTTGCAGACCCGTGCCTTACCACTTGGCTATGCCGCCATGAAATATTGGAGCGGAAGACGAGATTCGAACTCGCGACCCCCACCTTGGCAAGGTGGTGTTCTACCACTGAACTACTCCCGCTTAATATTGGCTGGGCTAGCAGGATTCGAACCTGCGAATCACGGAATCAAAATCCGGTGCCTTACCGCTTGGCTATAGCCCATTAATAAATATGGGGCGGCTGATGGGAATCGAACCCACGAATGCCGGAACCACAATCCGGTGCGTTAACCACTTCGCCACAACCGCCTTAATAAAATGGTGGAGGGGGACGGATTCGAACCGCCGAACCCGGAGGGAGCGGATTTACAGTCCGCCGCGTTTAGCCACTTCGCTACCCCTCCACACTTATAAAACTAAAAAATGGTGGCTCGGGACGGAATCGAACCGCCGACACACGGATTTTCAGTCCGTTGCTCTACCGACTGAGCTACCGAGCCTTAAATTTGTTAAATTAAAAATGGCGGTCCCGACGGGAATCGAACCCGCGATCTCCTGCGTGACAGGCAGGCATGTTAACCGCTACACCACGGGACCTTGGTTGCGGGGGACGGATTTGAACCATCGACCTTCGGGTTATGAGCCCGACGAGCTACCAGACTGCTCCACCCCGCGACGATATGAAAGTTTCGAATGACTTAGAAAATGGTGGACCCTGTAGGACTCGAACCTACGACCAACCGGTTATGAGCCGGTTGCTCTAACCAACTGAGCTAAGGGTCCATAATTTTGGTAGCGGCGGAGGGGATCGAACCCCCGACCTCACGGGTATGAACCGTACGCTCTAGCCAGCTGAGCTACACCGCCATATAATTACAGAAAATATTTTTAAAATATGGTGGAGCCTAGCGGGATCGAACCGCTGACCTCCTGCGTGCAAGGCAGGCGCTCTCCCAGCTGAGCTAAGGCCCCGATAGAAACGGGACTAACATAGTTAGCCCCGGTCTGCCCAGCGACGTCCTACTCTCACAGGGGGAGAGCCCCCAACTACCATCGGCGCTGAAGAGCTTAACTTCCGTGTTCGGCATGGGAACGGGTGTGGCCTCTTCGCTGTCGTCACTGGACTATGTAATTGAAAGGTGTCTAGCTTCAGCGCCTACTCGTTCGAGGTCACTTCGGTCCGTCAATCGAAGCTTAAATGCTTGCTTCTTCTTTCCGGTCCTCCAGTGCTTGTCGCTCGTATACGAGGCCGCTTACGCTTTTCGTGTTGCCCTCTCAAAACTGGATAACTTTTTTCTGATTGGTGATCTTGCTTAGTAAGACTTATTGGTTAAGTCCTCGATCGATTAGTATCTCTCAGCTTCACATGTCGCCATGCGTCCACACGAGACCTATCTACCTCATCTTCTCTGAGGGATCTTACTCACATAAAGTGATGGGAAATCTCATCTTGAGGGGGGCTTCATGCTTAGATGCTTTCAGCACTTATCCCTTCCACACGTAGCTACCCAGCGATGCTCCTGGCGGAACAACTGGTACACCAGCGGTGTGTCCATCCCGGTCCTCTCGTACTAAGGACAGCTCCTCTCAAATTTCCTGCGCCCGCGACGGATAGGGACCGAACTGTCTCACGACGTTCTGAACCCAGCTCGCGTACCGCTTTAATGGGCGAACAGCCCAACCCTTGGGACCTACTTCAGCCCCAGGATGCGATGAGCCGACATCGAGGTGCCAAACCTCCCCGTCGATGTGGACTCTTGGGGGAGATTAGCCTGTTATCCCCAGGGTAGCTTTTATCCGTTGAGCGACGGCCCTTCCATACGGTGCCGCCGGATCACTAAGCCCGACTTTCGTCCCTGCTCGACCTGTATGTCTCGCAGTCAAGCTCCCTTATGCCTTTGCACTCTGCGAATGATTTCCAACCATTCTGAGGGAACCTTTGGGCGCCTCCGTTACCTTTTAGGAGGCGACCGCCCCAGTCAAACTGCCCGCCTGACACTGTCCCTGAACCGGATCACGGTCCGAGGTTAGAATTTCAGTACAGCCAGGGTAGTATCCCACCAATGCCTCCACCGAAGCTGGCGCTCCGGTTTCCAAGGCTCCTACCTATCCTGTACAAGCTGTACCAAAATCCAATATCAAGCTGCAGTAAAGCTCCATGGGGTCTTTCCGTCCTGTCGCGGGTAACCTGCATCTTCACAGGTAATATAATTTCACCGGGTCTCTCGTTGAGACAGTGCCCAAATCGTTGCACCTTTCGTGCGGGTCGGAACTTACCCGACAAGGAATTTCGCTACCTTAGGACCGTTATAGTTACGGCCGCCGTTTACTGGGGCTTCAATTCAGAGCTTCTCCCTTACGGGATAACCCCTCCTCTTAACCTTCCAGCACCGGGCAGGTGTCAGCCCCTATACGTCGCCTTGCGGCTTGGCAGAGACCTGTGTTTTTGATAAACAGTCGTTTGGGCCTATTCACTGCGGCTCTCTCGGGCTTGCACCCTATCAGAGCACCCCTTCTCCCGAAGTTACGGGGTCATTTTGCCGAGTTCCTTAACGAGAGTTCTCCCGCGCGTCTTAGAATTCTCTTCCCGCCTACCTGTGTCGGTTTGCGGTACGGGCACCAGTCACCTCGCTAGAGGCTTTTCTAGGCAGTGTAGGTACAGGAACTTCGGTACTTAAATTTCCCTCGCCATCACAGCTCAGCCTTATGGCAAACGGATTTGCCTGTTTGCCAGCCTAACTGCTTGGACGCGCATATCCATCAGCGCGATTCCCTGCCTTCCTGCGTCCCCCCATTGCTCAAATGGTGACGTGGTGGTACAGGAATTTCCACCTGTTTTCCATCGCCTACGCCTTTCGGCCTCGGCTTAGGTCCCGACTAACCCTGAGCGGACGAGCCTTCCTCAGGAAACCTTAGGCTTTCGACGGAGGGGATTCTCACCCCTCTTTTCGCTACTCATACCGGCATTCTCACTTCCAAACGCTCCACATGTCCTTCCGGTCATGCTTCACAGCCCTTGGAACGCTCCCCTACCACTGTCCGTAAGGACAATCCATAGCTTCGGTGATACGTTTAGCCCCGGTACATTTTCGGCGCAGAGTCACTCGACCAGTGAGCTATTACGCACTCTTTCAATGGTGGCTGCTTCTAAGCCAACATCCTGGTTGTCTAAGCAACTCCACATCCTTCTCCACTTAACGTATACTTGGGGACCTTAGCTGATGGTCTGGGCTGTTTCCCTCTTGACTACGGATCTTAGCACTCGCAGTCTGACTCCCGAGGATAAGTGATTGGCATTCGGAGTTTGACTGAATTCGGTAATCCTGTGGGGACCCCTAGTCCAATCAGTGCTCTACCTCCAACACTCTTCCCTCGAGGCTAGCCCTAAAGCTATTTCGGGGAGAACCAGCTATCTCCGTGTTCGATTGGCATTTCACCCCTACCCACACCTCATCCCCGCACTTTTCAACGTGCGTGGGTTCGGGCCTCCATCCAGTGTTACCTGGACTTCACCCTGGACATGGGTAGATCACACGGTTTCGGGTCTACAACAACGTACTATAGCGCCCTGTTCAGACTCGCTTTCGCTGCGGCTCCGTCTCTTCAACTTAACCTCGCACGTTATCGTAACTCGCCGGTTCATTCTACAAAAGGCACGCTGTCACCCATGAACGGGCTCCAACTACTTGTAGGCACACGGTTTCAGGATCTCTTTCACTCCCCTCCCGGGGTGCTTTTCACCTTTCCCTCACGGTACTGGTTCACTATCGGTCACTAGGGAGTATTTAGCCTTGGGAGATGGTCCTCCCGGATTCCGACGGGGTTTCACGTGTCCCGCCGTACTCAGGATACACTCCGGAGGAAACAACGTTTCGGCTACAGGGCTGTTACCTTGTCCCGCGGACCTTTCCAGGTCGCTTCACCTACGCTGTTTCTTTGTAACTCCGTATGGAGTGTCCTACAACCCCAGAAGGCAAGCCTTCTGGTTTGGGCTGATTCCGTTTCGCTCGCCGCTACTCAGGAAATCGCATTTGCTTTCTCTTCCTCTGGGTACTAAGATGTTTCAGTTCCCCAGGTCTGCCTTCTCATACCCTATGTATTCAGGTATGGATACTGCCTCATTACAGGCAGTGGGTTCCCCCATTCGGAAATCTCCGGATCAAAGCTTACTTACAGCTCCCCGAAGCATATCGGTGTTCGTCCCGTCCTTCGTCGGCTCCTAGTGCCAAGGCATTCACCGTGCGCCCTTTCTAACTTAACCGTTTTTGCGGCAGATAACCGTCGGATATCTTCGTCAACTGCGCCTTCTCGTTCCTGTCGCGTATTGGTATACGCTCAGTCACTCGAAAGCTTGTTTCCTCGATCTCCTTGGTTCTCCTTGCAAAAACCTTAATAAAAGGTTTTTTACGCAATTATGGCGTCTACATTTAGCCTTATCTAAGACACTCGGTTGTACTCGTTAAAAGTTTGCACTTTTAATTAAAACAACCGGTGATCATCAATCAGTTAATCGTTATCCAGTTTTCAAAGGGCAATAATGAGACAAGTATGTCTCTAAATTGAAGGATTTATTCCTTCAAAACTGAACAAAAGCTCAAGCGAAGCTTTAAAAAGGTATGAGCCTTTTAAGCTCCTTAGAAAGGAGGTGATCCATCCCCACCTTCCGGTAGGGATACCTTGTTACGACTTCACCCCAATCACCTGTCCCACCTTCGGCGGCTGGCTCCAAAAGGTTACCTCACCGACTTCGGGTGTTACAAGCTCTCGTGGTGTGACGGGCGGTGTGTACAAGGCCCGGGAACGTATTCACCGCGGCATGCTGATCCGCGATTACTAGCAATTCCGGCTTCATGCAGGCGAGTTGCAGCCTGCAATCCGAACTGAGAGTGGCTTTATGGGATTCGCTCGGCCTCGCGGCTTTGCTGCCCTTTGTACCACCCATTGTAGCACGTGTGTAGCCCAGGTCATAAGGGGCATGATGATTTGACGTCATCCCCACCTTCCTCCGGTTTGTCACCGGCAGTCACCTTAGAGTGCCCAACTGAATGCTGGCAACTAAGGTCAAGGGTTGCGCTCGTTGCGGGACTTAACCCAACATCTCACGACACGAGCTGACGACAACCATGCACCACCTGTCACTCTGTCCCCCGAAGGGGAACGCTCTGTCTCCAGAGTTGTCAGAGGATGTCAAGACCTGGTAAGGTTCTTCGCGTTGCTTCGAATTAAACCACATGCTCCACTGCTTGTGCGGGCCCCCGTCAATTCCTTTGAGTTTCAGCCTTGCGGCCGTACTCCCCAGGCGGAGTGCTTAATGTGTTAACTGCGGCACTAAGGGTATCGAAACCCCTAACACCTAGCACTCATCGTTTACGGCGTGGACTACCAGGGTATCTAATCCTGTTTGCTCCCCACGCTTTCGCGCCTCAGCGTCAGTTATAGGCCAGAAAGTCGCCTTCGCCACTGGTGTTCCTCCACATATCTACGCATTTCACCGCTACACGTGGAATTCCACTTTCCTCTCCTACACTCAAGTCCCCCAGTTTCCAATGACCCTCCACGGTTGAGCCGTGGGCTTTCACATCAGACTTAAGAGACCGCCTGCGCGCGCTTTACGCCCAATAATTCCGGACAACGCTTGCCCCCTACGTATTACCGCGGCTGCTGGCACGTAGTTAGCCGGGGCTTTCTGGTCAGGTACCGTCAAGGTGCCGCCCTGTTCGAACGGCACGTGTTCTTCCCTGACAACAGAACTTTACAATCCGAAGACCTTCATCGTTCACGCGGCGTTGCACCGTCAGGCTTTCGCCCATTGCGGATGATTCCCTACTGCTGCCTCCCGTAGGAGTCTGGACCGTGTCTCAGTTCCAGTGTGGCCGATCACCCTCTCAGGTCGGCTACGCATCGTCGCCTTGGTGAGCCGTTACCTCACCAACTAGCTAATGCGCCGCGGGCCCATCTTACAGTGTTAGGAACAAGTCCCAACTTTTACAGCAGAACCATGCGGTTCTTCTGATCATCCGGTATTAGCCCCGGTTTCCCGGAGTTATCCCAGTCTGTAAGGCAGGTTGCCCACGTGTTACTCACCCGTCCGCCGCTCATTCCACAGGCATCACCCCGAAGGGATCAGCCTGTTTCCTGCGCTCGACTTGCATGTATTAGGCACGCCGCCAGCGTTCGTCCTGAGCCAGGATCAAACTCTCCAATAAATTGATACGAGTTTGATGTCTCTGACATCATTTATTTGAAAGATTACTCTTTCGATTGACGGGATATTTAAAATATCCCACTTCGCTTGGCTTATTGTTCAGTTTTCAAAGAACAAATGTTTCGTTGTCGTTTCGGCGACAAGAATCATTGTATCACATCTGAAAGTTCTGTGCAACAACTTTTTTCAAGAAGTTTTTCTTGTGAGTTGTTTGCAGTAATTAATGTAAGCAGCTGTTTTATCAGCGACAAGATTCATTGTACCATACTCACTAATTCCGTGCAACAACTTTTTTCAATAACTTTATAAGTTGTTCGTGCCGTGAACCAGTGTGTCTCTGCGACGTATATAACTATATCACACAGATTAATTCTGCGCAACAATAAATTTTAAGGTATTTTTTTCTAACCGGTTTACTAATTTATCATAGTTACAACGAAACAACAAGGCAAACCCCTTGCTGTTTTTCAGAAGCGAAAATTATTCCGGTCCTGTCATTCAGTGGCCAATTACTTACACCTCTCCCATAACGGAATTCCATGCTATGTATTATAAGAAGAAAATAAAAAACCTCCTGTTAAAAACAGAAGGTTACAATTGCTCATGCATAATTTCTTTCATTCTTTCTTCCTGTTGCACAAATGCAGCGAAGTATCTTGAAGCTTCAGATGGTGAGGTACTCACCTTTTCTAAGTAATCTCCCTTTATATCTTCATGAATATAACCACTTCCTGCAATTCTTTCTTTTATAAATTCCAGTTGTTCATCCTCTTGGGAGTTTTCATGTTTATACTTGTTGTCTTTATATATAGCAAGTCCGGAAACTGCAGCAGTAGAAGAAACAACAATCAATCCGTCACCAGCAGGAAGAAGACTGATAAAATACATTATTAATATCGTAAAGGAGAAAAGCGGAATAAATAATGCCCCATAAATTAAGCATTTGCTTGCCACCGGCTTTATACGTTCCTGAAAATGAATTATGTCGCTTTCTGCAAAAACGGAGTTGCTTTCCTGACTGGATAACATATCATGTTGTCCTCCTTTCACATTTGTTTAACGTTTACCCTGTTATTATTTTAGTCAATCCCTTTTTTCGGTTGAGAACATGTTTAATAAATGTTTAGTCTTCTGAAAACAAATAAAGAAGACCCTAAGTAATCTTAGACCCTTCTTTGTCAGTCAGGAATTCTGTTGTCAGTTCCTTAATAACGAGATCAATCGCCTTGATTTCCCCTAGTGTCAGAGACCTTAGCTCCACTGTTTGCTCTTCTTTCATTTCCTTAAGAAGGTGGTCTCTTCTTATTTCCAGCCTGCTTATATAGTCGGTAATTTGCTCTTCCATAGGCACCGTCCCTCTCACAAATATAAAGTATAAAACCCCTTCGTTCTTTTTAAAGATTTAATGTTCTTTATAAAGAATATAGTTTAAGTATAATACCTTAAGCTTACGAACGCAATATTTTTCACTTAAAATATAGGCTTAAAGTAGTGTTACTACAAGTGTACTTTGTTCTGATATTACAAAAGGTAAGTAAAATGACGGGTCAACAACGAGAGCAGCCAAACTCCTGTACTTTTTATCCAGGGGACCTCTTCTGTCTCTGTGAACTCATTTTCCTTATATAAACCGTCTCCGTCTACAAGGAGACTGTTGTATTTAATATCCTTCTCAATTTCCTTCATTAACATTGCGGCAAATTCTTCACTATCCACTACAACCATTACCTCTGTGCTTAAAAAGGTACTTCTTGAATCCAGGTTGAAAGAACCTACTACACTGATCCTGCCATCAATAATAAATGTTTTTCCATGGAGGGATTCATCAGGACCCTGGTACTCGTAGAGTTTTGCCTCTGAAGCAGCTATCTTATTCCGTGACTCTCTGTACCCGGAATATGCAAGTAAATTGGGTGTTGCAGCCAGGGAATTGGTTATGATGGTTATTTCTGCAGCATTAACCTGGGAAAGGTTTAGATACTGTAGCATATCTTCTGTTGGAATAATATAAGGACTCTGCATGAGGACAGAGTCCTCGGCATTCTCTATTAATGAAGTAATCTCCTTCCATACCCATGGTTCCTTATTCATTCTGACCACCGGGTTATGGATGAAGGAAATGTTATTAACCGGGACAGACTGTTCCAGCCAGTCAGACTCATTATTAAAAGCTTCCTTATATACATTCAGGTGAAAGTCATGCAGTTCACGTAATTCATCCAGTTTTTCTATTGCCATCTCTTCTTTATTCTTCGATAATTCCGGAAAAGCATACTGGGAAAATTCATGGTCCCAGACATACTGATAGTAACTGCTTATTTCAGTTATGGTGCTTTCATTACAGCCGCACATATTAATAATACCCAAATCCCTGTCGTTCGAAGCTCCGTTATACCCCTCCCTTCCAAAGTACTTATCTCCGATATTACGTCCGCCCATAAGAGCAATCTGATCATCAGCAATCAATATTTTATCGTGCAGCCGATTGTTCCATGTCCATGGACGAACAGGATCAAAAGGCTCGTAAAACTTCATATCAATATTGGGATGATATGAAAAAGCATAGGCTGCTGACTTTGCCTCGCCTTTTATGCCATGGAACATCCCATCGAGCAGAATACGAACATTCACCCCTCTGTCAGCTGCTTCAATAATGCTTGAAAATAATATATCCCTTGATAACCCAGGGTGTACAGTATAATAGGAAAGTTCTATTTTTTCCTGTGCATTTTCAATTAAATTAATTCTCGCAAGCCCCGCCTCGTACCTGTCTTCTATATGGAATACCCTATCGTCCGACTGCGTTTTATCCAGACTGGTATTCTGCTGGCCTTCTGATGATGAAGGGGCAATGAACTGAAAAATGAACGCACCTGTAATGAAAGCATAAAAGATGTAAATTAACACGCCCGCAAGAATTGTTACTGCAATTTTCTTCATATACTTCATCACAGGCAAATCCCCTCCCATTGTGCCTTCTCTTTCACTAATATGTATTTATAAATCTCCTAGTGACAAATAAAAGCGGGTACACAGCCTCTTACAGCCATGGGCCCGCTTCAACCAGGTTATATTGTTTTCTTCTAATATCCCGCTGTATTAAAGTTCCTTAAATCAGCTTCAGTGGCTACTCTGCATGGTTAACCAGCTCCCTGAAAAGCAGGTAATCTGTAGGGGCCAGGCAAGATTCCTTAAAAAGGCTGTTCCAGCTCGTTTGATTATCACAATTATATCTGGGAAGTATGAACTGAAAATGAACTATAGGGCAAGAAGCAGAGGAAGGACGGGCACTCGAGACCTTCTTGCATTACCTCTCAATATGAATCCCCGCCCAAGTAGAATTCACTGACGGTGCTCACCTTTCATACATGAGCTTTTCACCGTCCTGACCCCGCCCATTCAGAAAAAAACTGCCTGCACTCTGGCAGACAGCTTTTTTCTAAAAACTATATTTATTTTTCGCCGATAAACATATGTTCACCGGACTTAGTACTCCTGGAATTCTCTTTGTTAGGCTACTTGAGATGTGTCCTCGTCGATTTCAAAGTTATCCATTGCCCGGTTCAGTTTCACTTTGTAAGCGAACAGTCCGAGAACGATTACTGTGCCAACTCCAGCAAGGATATAAGATGTTGTCATCGGCAGGCCAAAACCGATTGGCGCACTAAAGATGAAGGTAAAGGATACCATTGTCATGAAGACAGCCGGCACTGTCGCCACCCAGTGGAACTTCATCTGAATTGCCAGGTACATTGCCCCGACAAACAGGGCAATTGCACTGATCGCGGCGTTCGTTACTCCGAAGTATCTCCACAGAAGTGTGAAGTCCATGTTAGTAAGGATGAAAGAAATAACGAATAACGGAAGTGCGATCCAGAGACGGCTTGCGATTTTGAGCTGCGGAAGCTTGATATAGTCCGCGATAATCATACGCGCAGAACGGAAAGCTGTGTCGCCGGAAGTGATTGGAAGCACGATTACTCCAAGTACTGCAAGTGTTCCGCCGATAGCACCCAGAAGCGTGAACGCTACTTCGCTTACTACAAGTCCAGCTCCGCCAGTTGCGATAAGCTCGCTTAAATCTTGTCCATAGAAAAGGCTCATTGCAGCAGCAGCCCAGATCATTGCGATAATACCTTCAACAATCATCATTCCGTAAAAAATTCTGCGTCCGCTTTTTTCATTCTGAGTTGTTCTTGAAATGATCGGTGACTGTGTCGCATGGAAACCGGAAATGGCACCACATGCGATCGTAATCATCAGCAGCGGGAAGATTGCGTCTCCGCCTGGATGCATGTTTGTCAGAGTCAGTTCTGGAATCGGAGCTCCTGTACCAATCAGCATTACACCGACACCGATTGCACTTATTACCAGCAGCGCTCCGAGAATTGGATAAATCCGTCCGATGATTTTATCAACAGGAAGTAATGTTGCAAAAATATAGTAAACGAAAATTGCGCCAGTAATAATTCCTAATGTAACCCATCCGTTCATTAAGTTAAACAGCAGTCCTGCCGGGGCAGTTACGAAAACGGTTCCAACAAGCAGCAAAAGAAGAACTGCAATCGCATTTACGATGTGCTTCATTGCTTTACCAAGAAACTTCCCTGCAAGTTGCGGCAGATGAGCCCCTCTGTTACGGATGGAAATCATACCAGTAAGATAATCATGAACAGCACCGGCAAAAATACAGCCGAGTACAATCCAGATAAAGGCTACAGGTCCGTATAAAGCACCCATGATCGGTCCGAAGATAGGACCCACACCTGCGATATTCAGCAGCTGGATCAGGGAGTTCCGGTTAGTGCCCATTGGTATATAGTCAACACCGTCTTTCATGCTGTAAGCAGGTGTCTGCCTTGTTTCTTTAACGCCAAAAATCTTTTCAATGAATTTTCCGTATGTGAAATAAGCAACGATTAAAAGTGCGATAGAAACTAAAAATGTTATCATTTGGGAGCACCTCTTCCTTATATGAATGTTAATTTATAAATACGTTTTTTGAATACGCTTTCATAATACCACCAGAAAGTCTAATTGTGTCGAAATTGTGACGAAATGTAGAAAGCGCTTACTAACATGCTTGTATTTGTGTTTTACATGCATTCGGACAATGAGTGCGGTTTTCTCGACCAGTGTGACAAGTGCGTTCAAACAAACTTGTATTTTGTTTTCCATATGAATTAACATAATCAACTGCAAAAAAAAACACCTTCTTAAGGGTGTTTTACTAAAAGTGTATTTACAAATGCGGAAAAACGAAAGTGATAATTAACCCTTCCTCATTTGAACTCTACCGACCTGAGGTTTTTGAGATCTATACGGCGAAGTAACGCAAGCTCTTCTTTTGTTGGAGCTTCTGTCACTAGTATATTTTCATTCTTTAAAGCAAAACCTGTTGCTTCCTGCACTTGTTCAAAAGTGATATTGGGATGTATCGCATCAAGCACAACACGGCCATTTTTGTAACCAAATACACACAGGGGGGTAACTATTTTCCACAGATTTCCCCTTGTAGTTACAAAATCAACATCCTCTACAAATGTCCGCTTATCATGCTTTGTACGCCAGATTATTGCTTTTTTGGCTGTAGGAATAAGTACTGCACTGCCCGCGCCACCAGGAAGTCGTACTTTTGGCTTTTTATAGGGGCCGATGGCAGAGGCGTTCACATTTCCTTTTGCATCAAACTGAACCCCTCCTAAGAAGGCTACATCTAATTTTCCGCGCATAGATAAATCAAAAATGTCAGCAAGGGAAAAATAAGACTCTCCTCTCCTCACCAGCTCTGGTCCCGCCGAAGAATAGGAAACATCCCGTAAAGAATCAGGATTTACTCCGCCTGGGATATTTAAGTGTACTAAATCCGGAGCATGCAATGCTTTTGCAAGCTGCATAGCAACCATGGGCATGTGTGAGGAGACTCCATGGAAAACCGTTTCTTTGTCTTTAAGCAACCTCGCAATAACACAGGTCATTAAGTCGCCTGTCTCCCACTCCCGGTTACCAGGCACGCGCCCTCCATTAATCATCGCCATGCCCCCAGTCCCCCTTTATACGATAAACTATTGCGTGCCCTGTCTTTTCTCTCATAGGAATCTACCCACGCATGGAGCTCCTCCTTATTGTCCGCTTCTATAAAGCGTTTTATATCTTTCTCAGAAGCCTCATACTTTCCCTCGCACGAACACGGGGAAGCTCCATTAGGAATATGAACCACTGCATCGACCAGAAATCCCGGTATATCAATTCTGTCCTTTCGCTGAATCAGCCGACCTGCAGGCACTACCGTTTCAGCTGTTACAATAACCTTGTTTGCCGCGCGGCTGATTAATATGTCTTCGTATTGAGCTCCCTCAATAATTGTATTTCCATCTTCATCACATACCTGGGCATGGATAACTGCAAGGTCAGGGCGCAGAGTTTTCACTAACGTAACTGATTCAGCGGGCTTTCCCTCCGCTTCTGCAAAAGGGTTTTCCACAACCATGAAATAATCATTTTCCACAAGCAGATCTCCGTACTTTAAACCATGAACCGGCATAAACGGCACATTCATTACCGCTCCCCGGAGTGCGCAGATCACCGTATAACATGCATGTTCATTCCCTGTCACAGTTCCTGCCTCCACGGCTTTGCGGTAATGCTGGGCGAGCCCATATTCAGATTCATAACTCACAAAACCAGCATGGACGGTTGAAACAAGACCAAAGGCACATAATAAATCCACATCTAACGCGGCTGCTGTCTTAGCAACTTCCAGCTGTTTTTTTTCCTGCCTTACAATCTCTCTTATAAACGACATCGGTGCCCGGTGAAGTGCGTTGCCGCTGAATGTGAGCAGCATTCCGTCTTTCACAAATGACTGGACCGCTTCCTCTGTACCCATTCTCTTAGACATTAGATCAGCCTCCTATTTTATTTCACCGCATTACTGGCTACATGGATCGCATCCCAAACTCCGGCAAATGGCGGGGCGTAGCATAAATCGACCATTCCAAGTTCATCTGCTGTCATTCCGGTATGGATAGCCACAGCAAATGTATCGACGCGTAACACCGCTCCTTTTGGTCCGGCAACCTGAGCTCCGAGGATACGCCTGCTCCGTTTCTCACAAATAAGTTTGATCCAAAGAGGCGTCGCTCCCGGATAGTAGCCAGGATGGTCCGAAGATTCTATAACCACTGTCGAAATTTCCATTGAAAGCCTCTTTGCTTCAGGCTCAGACAATCCAGTACGCCCCATCTCGAGGCTGAACACCTTTATCGCCGCACTGCCCAGAGTTCCCGTATATTTTTTATGGCTTCCAGCTATATTTGCACCAGCCAGGCGGCCGCACTTATTTGCATTAGTTCCTAAAGGAATATAATCATTCTCCTGTTTCACCTTATGGTATACCACCGCACAATCCCCAGCTGCATATATATCTTCCACGCTCGTGCGCATTTCCCTGTCTACGATAACAGCCCCGTTTGAAGCAAGATGAACCCCTGTTCCTTTAAGAAACGCCGTCGCAGGTCTTACGCCAAGAGACATAATTACGTAATCTGCTTCATAAACACCACGATCAGTAACAATTTCAGACACGTTTCCTGAAGATGGCGTACCTGTAAAACTTTCGAGCTTCTCACCCAAATGAAGTTTTACTCCGTTATTAATCAATTCTTCTTCCGCTTTTTCAGCTACTTCCTTATCGAAGGGGGAAAGTATTTGGTCTGCCATTTCTATAATGCGGACTTCTTTACCTTGGAAAGAAAGGGCTTCTGCCATCTCCACCCCGATATAGCCCCCGCCGATTATTGCTACCCGCCTTATATCGGGCCTTTCAATATCCTCCCGAATACGAATACCGTCCTCCATGGACTTCAGCACACTGATCCCCTTTAATTCTCCGCCTGGAAAAGGAGGCACAATGGGAGTGGTACCAGTAGAGATCATTAATTTATCATAGCTTTCCAGAAAAACTCTTTTACTTTCCAAACTCCTTACCATTATCTGCTTTTTTCCCGGATCTACTTTTACAACTTCATGCCTTAATTTTACTTCAATTCCTTTCTCAGCAAAGTAAGCCTGAGAACGGGCAATCATACGGCGATAATCGTCATTTTCTCCTGAAATATAATATGGAAGGCCACAGGCGCCATATGTAGGAAACTGCCCTCTCTCGTATACTGTGATTTCCGCTTCATGATTAAGCCGGCGAAGCTTAGATGCTGCCGACATCCCTGCAGCAACTCCACCTATTACGATTAACTTCATAGCTCCTGACTCCCTTTCACCTGAACTTCGGATTATGCAGCCTGCTTCCGTGAATTCTCTGTCTGCTTAATGCAGCAGACTCTCTTTTTTTCTTTCGGTACACGAGGACATGTGCTGCCTTAGGGTGATTAAATACTGCCCCGCCAATCAGCATCTCCCCGGGTACCGAGGGAAGAATATCTTTAAAGGCTTCTCTTTTTTACGCAAAGATACGGTTAGTTTCACTCCCGGTACTCTCGCTTTTCAAACGGCTGAAAGACTTTTCCCTTTATATTGCAAGATTTCTCCTTAGTTATAAATGAACAACTTATGATTTAAATACGGCGAATAAAGCTATTTCGATCAATACCTGCAGTAGTCCAGGAGCCATTTCTAATCGGCTTCCTCAAAAACGGGCTCCTGGTCAATAATTCCTACTACAAGCATATCAATTGGAGCTTCGCGATGAAGGCCGTAACGGACAGGTTCTCCTGTAGTTAATAGCACATGCTCTCCCCGTCCGGCGCCAATAGTGTCTGCCGCCACGACATAGGACGGTTCGGCAGTGTGAGTGAGCCGGACCACAAGCAGTTTATACCCTTGGAGCCCTTCATATTTACGTGTTGAGACAACGTTTGAAATGACCTTCCCCATTAACATGACCGTCACTCATCCTCTCTAAGCAGCTTCACACTGCTGCTTCCTTCTATTAAAAATGCATTTCCGTCATCTGTATCAATGTGCATGTCCAGAGCATAGGAGTCCTTCACCCGGATTGTCACATTCTTCAAAATGCCCGGCTTCTCGCCATATACTTCTACAGCAACTTTCTCACCATCGGCAACTTGGTAATTAGATGCATCTGAAGGAGTCATATGGATATGCCTGTCCGCAATTATACATCCTTCCTCAAGTTCAAGACGGCGGCCTGAAGGACCTATTATTATTACCGGAGAAGAACCCTCCAGATCCCCGGAATGGCGGACCGGCGGCTTTAACCCAAGTATACGGGCGTCTGTACGAGACACTTCGACTTGAGTCCGGCCTCGGGCAGGTCCTAACACTCGCACTCTTTCAATCTGTCCTTTTGGACCTTCGAGAGTTACCTGTTCTTTACATGCATATTGATTAGGCTGGGATATTTTTTTAAACGGTGTCAGTTCATACCCATCTCCAAACAAGTATGCAACATGGTCTGGTGAAAGGTGCAGATGACGTGCAGATACACTGACAGGGATCATATCAGTTTCAGCAGGCCCTGCCAATTGGACGCCTTCTGCTCTCAGAATCTCTAAAACTTTAACCGTTACCTCTTCTACGAGCCTTTCCCTCTTCACCATCCTCTTCACATCCTGTCATTATTAAGACTGAAGCATAGGAAGAATTTTTACTACGTCACCATGCGGCCTGGGAATTACATGAGCGGCAATCAGTTCACCTGTACGCTGCACTGCATCTGTTCCCACTTCAATGGCGGCTTTCACTGCTCCTACTTCTCCCTGAATAATCACAGTAACCAGTCCAGAGCCAATTTTCTCGCTTCCAACTATCTCTACATTTGCAGCTTTCAGCATTGCGTCTGCTGCTTCAATTGCTGCAGTCAAACCTCTCGTTTCAATAATTCCTAATGAACTATTCATTTTTCAGCCTCCTTATTTATTTCCAGGTAAAAGATTAGTTAATTCAGCATGCGGTCTCGGAATGACATGTACTGCTACAAGCTCACCGATTCTCTGCGCAGCTTCCTGGCCTACTTCTGTTGCAGCCTTTACTGCCCCCACATCACCTTTAATCATTACAGATACCAGGCCTGAACCAATTTTCTCACTGCCTACAACTTCTACATTCGCTGCTTTAAGCATAGCGTCCGTCGCTTCAATTGCCGCGGTTAAACCTCGTGTCTCAATAATTCCAATAGATTCATTCATTTTCATTTTCCTCCTCTGATATTTGTTGAGAATCTTCCTTTCCAGCAGCTAAATAATTCATTATTTCCGGAGCTGGATTTGAAATAAGCACTGCACCTTTCAGGTAATCAGCAGTAATCTTCGGGTTTACATGTTTTGCAATCTCCAGCGCTCCCTGCACTTCTGATATGCTCCCCCCGATCACTAATGTCACCAGGCGGCCGCCAAGGTAGTTTTCACTGGAGAGAAAATCCACATTCGAACCTTTACACATGGCATCTAATAACTGAGATGCAATAGTAAAGTACTTAACTTCAACCAGTCCCACTGCTTCATAATCAGCCACTAAACCCACCTTCTTCCTTGCCTTTTTGCGCCATAACCGACAAAGTTCCATCGTACGGCCGCGCAATCACCTTTGTCCTGATAAGCTCTCCGTAGACGGCGGCTGTTTCTTCCGCTGACTCTAATGCAGCCTGTACAGATGCGAGATCTCCTTTTACTGCAATTGTTATATATCCAGATCCTGTTTTTTCCACCTGTTCACAAGTAACGTAAGCAGATTTTATCATTACATCCAGACACGCCACTGCTGCCGTATATCCAATCACTTCAACAAATCCGTACGATTGATACATCGGCTCTCCTCCTTTATAGCGGCTGCTTCCGCTTAACCTTCCCCAAAGGCAGCAGGCTTTTCAGCTCATCTGCAACTCCAGGCACAATCCGGACAAGTATATCTTCCTCATCTAAATACTTAAGGGCTTCTGATCTGGCACCATCCATGGCAGCTTCCACATCTGATACAGCCCCCGTAAACTTCACCTGGATAACTACCGGAATTTTTGCATTATCTCCAGACACTGGATTGTTGCAGTCGATTCCTTCTATTTTAATATTTCCTTGTTTGCACGCTTTGTCCATTGCAGCCATAGCAACACTAAAACCTAATACTTCGAGCATCCCCAGTGCCTTATTCATCATCATTACCCCCGCTTATCCTATAATTCGAAATCCGCCTTCTGCCAATACACAGCGGCGCTTTCGGGTAAATGTCCGTGCTGAGGTAACTCCTTCTCCGGTAGGACCGGCTATGCTCATTGTTGTATGTCCTTCACCGCCGAAACCGACACCTGCTAAAGAAGAAGCATTTTTGACAAAAATAGTTGTTTCTATTGCCCTGGCAAAGGCTGTCATTCTGTCGACATTTTTTGAATGTATTACTGCTGTATGGCGATTTCCTCGTTCAGCAAAAACAGCTTTTTCCACAGCCTCTTCAAAAGTTGCCGTTCTTACAAGTGGTAAAACCGGCATCATCTGTTCTAACTGTACAAATGGATGGTCAAAATCAGTTTCACAGATTAGGAGTTTGACCCCTTGCTTTTCAATGCCAATAGCGCGAAGGATTTTTTCTGCACTCTGTCCTACCCATTCTTTAGAAACATGGTATTTTTTTGCAGGGTTAAGAGTACATCCTGCCGCGGCTCCTGGATCCCGCTTGTCTTCTTTAAGCACAAGAGACATCACTCTCTCCAGATCATCTTTTCCAAGCATATATGCGCCTTCCTCAAGGAAATGGTAGATCAGCTCATCTGCAGCCTCTTCCATCACAAAAACTTCTTTTTCCGCAATGCATAAAATGTTGTGATCAAAGGATGCTCCGAGGATGATGGATTTTGCAGCGTTCGCCAAGTCAGCTGTTTCATCCACAATTACCGGAGGATTGCCCGCACCTGCACCAATAGCCTTTTTCCCTGATTGAAGCAATGAACGAACCAGGCCAGGACCGCCTGTACCTACCAGTAGCCTTACTTTCGGGTGCCTTGCAAGAATCTCAAGTGTTTCCAGAGAAGGTTCAGCTACCATAGTGATCAAGTTTGCCGGGCCTCCGGCTTCTATAATTGCTTTATTTAAATACCTTATTAGCACCTGGCAAGTACGTTTTGACGAGGGGTGCACATTGAATACCACTGAGTTTCCCGCAGCAAGCATTGACAGACTGTTATTTATAATTGTGGTAGTGGGATTAGTCACTGGCGTGACGCTTCCTATCACCCCGAACGGAGCATATTCCGTAATCGTCAGTCCGTCATCCCCGGATACTGCTTCAGTACGTAGATCTTCCACCCCCGGTGTTTTCATAACAACCAGTTCGTGCTTTTTCACTTTATCTTCCACTGAACCAAGCTTCGTTTCTTCCACAACTTGTTCTGCTAGAAAACGCTTTTTTTCTGTCACAATCTTTTTAATTGCCTCAAGGATCCGTGTTCGTTCGGAAACACTAATCTCCTTCACGAATAAAGCTTGTGCTTCTGCTGCCTGCTCTACAGCCGACCTCATGTCTGCAAATACACCGTCTGACCCCTGCGCTCCCACAACCGCCGTATTCTCCGGAACCTGTGTAACCGTCTTCATTTTCACCGGGGCAAGAGCCTTAGCGGTGGGAGTGCTTGTCTCCTTTTGCAGCTCTCCTCCGCCCAGTTCCTTTTCTACATTAGCAACAACAGACTGAACGATCTGGCGCAGTGCCTCTTCCGAAATGGCCATCAGTGTTCCCTCCTTTATTGCTGATACTTTCTTAGTACTTCCCGGGTTACCCGCTCAACTATATCAGCTATATTAACGTCTTTCTGCCTGTTTTCATCAGCAGTGCATGGAGGCGTGCCTCCGGTTTTTATGCCCATTTTGTCCCGGATTGCTATTAGATCGGAAACCTGGCTGCAATTTAATTCATTACTTCTTTGAATAATATTAGTGGAGTACATAGTCATCAGTGCATAATGCTCTAATGATTCCATTCTGTAATAAGCTTCAATCAGATCCCGCCCCCAGGTCAGGGCCCCGTGGTTTGCCAGCAGAACAGCATTATAATCTTTACAGTATGGGGCAATGGAGTTTGGCACCTCTTCTGTTCCCGGAGTGGCATAAGGGGCTATAGGAACGGTCCCTAAAAGCACTACCGCTTCAGGAGATATAGGTTTATCCAGTTCTACTCCTGCAATAGCATAAGATGTTGCGACTGGCGGATGAGCGTGTACTACTGCATTAATTTCCGGATTCTCTTTATAAGCGCGAATATGCATCTTCACTTCGGAAGAAGGCTTGTACTTTCCGGCAAGCACTTTCCCGCCGAGATCCATTTTCACCATCATGTCCGGGCGCATAAAACCTTTACTCACTCCTGTTGGTGTTGTCCATATAGTATTTGGTCCGCATTTAACGGAAATATTTCCATCATTCGCTGCGACAAAATTCTTTTTATAGATTCTGTCTCCGATTTCACAAATCCACTTCTTTGCTTCGAAATCAGAATAATAGTTCGAGTTTTTCATGGGAAACCTCCCCTCTTTTCCTGCCTGCTTCAATTATATTTTCGTCTTTTTTATAAGGTTTGTCAATTGTTTGTTTGGTTTTTTGTTGTTTTGTTTTGTTTTATGCTTGTTTCCTTCGTATGCAACCCTAAAAAGTATGGTATAATAACTGATGAATTAATAAATGTTAAGGAGAAACGACAATGCTTCCCATCGAACGAAAAAACAAAATTAAAGAATTGATTATTGAAAAAAAGAGCTTAACTGTCTCGGAAATGACCAAGCTGTTTAAAGTAACCGAGGAAACGATCCGACGCGACTTAAAACAACTGGAAGAAGAAGGTGTCTTAAACCGCACATATGGAGGCGCTTACATTTCTGAAGGCGTACAAAACGATGTAGATATTAACCTCAGAGAGTTTATACACGTAGACGGCAAGAAAAAGATCGCTAAGAAGTGTCTTTCTTTTATTCATAGCGGGGATTCCATTTTTCTTGATGCCTCTACCACGTCTCTTATGATCGCCTCAATGCTAAATGATCTTAGTCTTACAGTAGTAACTAATTCTATTAAAGTAGTTAATTCATTAAACGCTAATCCAAATATAAACCTGGTGGTAATTGGCGGCAGCTTCGCCCGTTCTTCCCAGTCAAATTTAGGAAGGGCGGCTGAAGATAATTTAAAGCAGTACTTTTTTGATGCCGCTTTTATTTCCTGCCGCTCTGTAAGCATGGAGCACGGTATCACTGATTCTAACGAAGCTCAGGCCGGTATTAGGAACATCGCTGCCGAGCATGGGAAACAAATATTTTTAATTGCAGACTATACTAAATTTGATAAAACATCCTTCACTAAAATATGCAGCTTTGATCAAATCCAGCATGTGGTCGTTGACGAAAAACTGTCAGATAGCTGGCACGCATTTCTTAAAGATAAGCAAATCACCCTTCATGAAGCTTAAAGAATGCTCCATATAACCTCTCTTCATATAACTGCCCCTCCAAATGATGGAGGGGCGTTAGATTTATTTATCGAAAAGCGCCTTTAAACTTCCTTCATATCCCGGATAAGCTAAACCCTTCTCCGTTATAATAGCCGTAATTAAAGAGTGGTCCGTCACATCAAATGCCGGGTTATAAACTTTAATATCTTCAGGAGCCATTCTCATTTTATACCATTCTTCTGTTATTTCTTCCGCCCGTCTGTTCTCAATTTCAATATCATCCCCTGTTGCGCAGGATAAATCAACAGTGGACAACGGAGCACATACATAGAAGGGAATATTATAATGTTTAGCAAGAATAGCGACACCGGATGTACCTATCTTATTTGCGGTATCACCGTTAGCCGCTACACGGTCACATCCAACCAGAACTGCCTGCACACGTCCTTCTTTCATCACAATGGAGGCCATATTATCACAAATGAGAGTTACATCCACTCCCGCCCGTTCTAATTCCCAGGCCGTCAGCCTTGCTCCCTGAAGCAGGGGACGGGTTTCATCTGCGTAAACTTTAAAGTTATAACCTTGTTCTTCCCCTAAATAAATTGGAGCTAGAGCCGTTCCATACTTAGCTGTTGCAATGGCGCCGGCATTACAATGTGTTAAGAGACCCATCTCAGGCTTTAATAACGTGAGTGCATGTTTGCCTATAGATTCGCACACTTCAGCATCTTCATCTCTGATATTTTCAGATTCTGCATGCAGTGCTTCCTTCACTTCCTGAACAGTTCTGCCAGCATTCATTTCCCCAATAAAACAGCTCTCCATCCTGTCGAGAGCCCAGAATAAGTTAACCGCTGTCGGTCGTGAAGAAGCCAGATATTCTTTTGCTTTTTTGAATTCTTCATACAAACTCCTTACATCCGCTGCTTCGGATGGTTTCACTGCTAAATAAACCCCGTATGCTGCTGCTATGCCTATTGCCGGAGCTCCCCGCACTTTCAGTTTATAAATAGCGTCCCAGATCTCCTCCACTGTCTTTAAGTTTAAAAACTGTGTCTTTCCTGGCAGTAATGTCTGATCTAATAAAACAAGAGTATCGTTTACATCATCAAGCCTCACTGACTGGATCACATTTGCTCCCATAACTGTCACCCCTCTTAATTAAAACTCTTCTATTATTGTGTGCGCTGTTTCTGCATACTGGATTCCGGACTTCATATTTGCGCGGGCCAGAATCAGTGATTTCCCAATAGCTAAACAAACTTTTTCTGCACGGGCTCTTTGTTCGTTATTTTCAATACCAGTCAAATCTTTTACATGGGCAAGGCCTACCGTTCTGCGTATCAGCTCACAGCCGGTAATTCCTGCCGTATTTTCAAGAATGGAATTCAAGTAGTATTCTTTAAAGCCTGGAGATTCCGCCATGTGATCCTTGGCACATTTGTCCCATACTGTGTTGAATTTTTCTTTAAATAAGTCAACCACTTCTATAATAGTTTTTTCAAGAAATCCGGTGAAATGTTCCTTGCTGTCTCCTTCTTCCATCGTGACGACACCGTTGATATAGGCGAAAATTAAATTAGCAATAACGTTCCCAACATCGTAACCAGCTGGTCCGTAGAAAGCAAACTCAGGATCGATCACTTTTGTGGAATCAGGCTTAATGAACACTGATCCTGTATGAAGGTCACCGTGTATAAGAGACTGTGCATTAGTCATGAAATCGAACTTCAGTTTGGATGCTTCCAGCTTTAATTCTTCATCATTCCAAATCTCCCGTTCTACAAAACTTTTAATCTCAGGGAAAACATCATTTCGTGTACAATTATAAAAAGGCTCAGTGAATACAAGATCTTCACTAATTTCACAAAGGTCAGGATTAATAAAATCCTTTACGAGCTCTTTTTTCTCCTTATGGTTCATTACCACATCCGAAGTCAACAGGAGTGTATTAACCAAAAAAGTAGTAATATGATCTGAGAACAGCGGGAATGTTTCTTTATTTATCAGCGCTTCCCTCATAATAGTGTGGTCAGATAAATCCTCCATAGCCATACAATTCATTACTGGATCATAATGATAAACTTCAGGGACAAACCCTTCCGCCAGTTTACCCTGCAGTTTTAAAATCTCACTTTCAATCCTGTTGCGGTCTGGAGACACTTTAAACTCATCTGAAATTCTCGCCACAGGACCTGCCTGCTTAATAATCACAGATTCATTATTTCTCTCATCTTTTACCAAAAAAACATAATTAAGGTTTCCATCGCCTATTTCTTTACAGCTAAGCTCGGCATCTTCTTTAAAGTAGTTCAGCTCAGTTTTAACATAATCTGTCACATCTTCTTCACTCATAGTAAAGTATGCTGTCCTGAAATCTTTAACTGTCATATTTAATCCCTCCGCCTTATTTAAGCTTGTAATAAGTTAAAGCAAGCGCTAATGCAAGTACTGTTCCTTTCACAATATCCATGGCATAGTATGGTACTGCCATCATAACCAGACCATTCGCGAGAATACCTATTAAAACAGCACCGATAAATGTTCCAAACGCGTTAGGCTTTCCTGCTCCAAGCACAGCGAAACCAATAAATGCTGCTGCTACAGCGTCCATTAAGTAAGGACCGCCTGCGTTAATCTCCGCAGTCATAACCCTGGAAGCAAGCACCATCCCGCCTATCGCTGCAAATGTTGCTGATAGGAGATAAGCCAGCACCTTATATTTGTTAACAGGTATCCCGGACAATCGGGCAGCTTCCTGGTTCCCGCCTATCACATACATGTACCGCCCGTGCTTAGTGTAGGTTAAGAAAATGTGAACAACCGCTACTGAAACCAGCATAATTATGATTATCCAAGGTATTTGCCCAAGTTTTGCGAAAAGCGGGGATATTTGACCCTGCGCATATGTTCCATCAGGCATAATCATATTTTGTGAGATAGTTGCTCCCCGTGTATATGTGAGGGCGACCCCCTGTATAATAAACATGGTGGCTAATGTCATTAATAAATCAGGGATTCTTACTTTAACTATCATAAAAGCATTGAGTGCTCCTACCATCAGCGCAGCCAAAAGACCAGCTCCTATCGCAATAAACACCGGCTGCTGGTACCAGACAAACATGGAAATGACTACAGCATTTGCGAGAGAGGCTACAGACCCTACCGATAGATCAAATCCATCTACAGATAATGACAGCGTAATGCCAACTCCAATGATTGTTACAATAGATATGGAACGCAATATGTTTACTAGATTACTCGTTTGTAAAAAGTTTGGATTCATGGATGCAAAGAAGATAATTAATAGACCGATAAGAATTAATGTTCCATATTTATACATAAAATCAAATAAGTCAAAGCCCTGTCTGCTTTTTTTTGTATCAACTGAGCTCGAGGTGTTCATATTAATTTCCTCCTGTTGAATAAAGTAGCAATTTCTCTTCGTTTGTCTCTTCTGTCATCACTTCATTAACAATCCTTCCATCGTACATTACGTAAATTCTATCGCTGATTCCCATAATCTCCGCAAGCTCACTTGAAGCATATATCACAGACTTTCCCTGGTCAGCCAGAGCAGCTATTAAATTAAAAATATCTCTCTTTGCCCCTACATCTACTCCTTTAGTAGGCTCATCGAAGATATATACTTCCGCATCTGCAACCAGCCATTTCCCTATAGCTATTTTCTGCTGGTTTCCCCCAGATAGATTTTCAACAATCGCTTTTTCGGACGGGGTCTTTACTCCAAGGCTCTGGATCATTTCTTTTGCTTTAGTTGCTTCTGCCCTGAAGTCCAGAAAACTGAACACTTTTAAGAAGTTATTCAGGCTAGATGCTGAAAAATTTGTCACTACTGTTTCATGGACAAGGACCCCTTCTTTACGCCGTTCTTCAGGAACGAGGGCCAACCCTTGGTTAACAGCATCATATGGTGTACGGATTCTCAGCTTCTGACCATGAAGTAGTACTTTACCGTCAACTTTGTTAGTAACACCAAAAAGCGCCTTGCAAAATTCTGTTTTTCCTGCCCCTACAAGCCCGGCTATCCCAACAATTTCACCTTTTTTCACATGCATGTTGATATCAGATATTTTTTCCCGGTCACTTAGTTCTTTAGTTTCCAGGACAGTTTCTCCTATCATCGGCGTTCTGGAAGGAAATTGATCATCAAGCTTCTGTCCGAGCATATATTCAATAACACGATTAATTGTCGTCTTAGGAATTTCTTCTTTAATAACAAACTCTCCATTACGCATAATTGTGATTTCATCACAAATCTCAAAAAGTTCCGGCATTCGGTGTGAAATAAAAATAACTCCGACATTTTTGCTTTTCAGGTCACGAACTATGCGAAACAACTCTTCTGTTTCGGTAAAACTAAGAGGAGCAGTAGGCTCATCAAGTATGAGGAACTTACAGTCTTTAGAAATAGCCCTGGCAATCAAAACCATTTGTTTTTCTGAAAGGCTCAGCTGGCTCACCAGTTTTCTGGAAGACACATTAACATTAATACTCTCTAAAATTTCTGTGGCCTTTTTATGAATACGGGTCCAGTTAACTACTTGCTTTTTTCCCATATCACTGACTGTTTCGTTCAGCATAATATTTTCCCCGACAGTTAAATAGGGGATAAGCGCCGTGTCTACCTCTTGATAGACAATTTGTATACCAAGATCCTGAGCATCCTTCGGAGTGCGGATATTTACCTTTTTGCCATTTAGAAAAATCTCTCCCGTATAGTGTCCATAAGCACCGCAAAGTACTTTCATTAAGGTGGATTTCCCTGCTCCATTAGCACCGATAAGCGCATGAGAAACCCCTGTTTCTGTTTCAAAATCTACATTATCAAGCGCTTTAACACCCGGAAATTCAATGGATATCTGATTCATAGCTAATACTGTTTTTTCCATGCGATATGGCACCTCTTTCAAAAAAGGGGGAGAGTACAAGCCTCCCCCTCTTCCTCTTGTTAATTATTAGCTTTTAATGTTTCCATCCAGTCTTCAAGGAACTCATCTGTCTGGCCCCAGCCAGGAATTAGTTCCTGCAGGCTTTCCATGTTTACCGGAGCATCACTTTCCTGGAGCTGTTCCTGAGAGATTAAGGTAGCTTCCAGGTCATACGTATCCGGAGTATCTTCTCCAGCTAATTTTTTTGCCAGTATACGCATGTTTACAGCACCGACAAGCTTTGGATCAACCGCAGCTGTATATTTCCATGGACTTCCTTCCTGCTGCATAATTTCTAAGTCGGCATTGGATACATCGATTCCATAAATAGCAATTTCATCACGTCCTGCTTCATTAACAGCACGAGCGGCACCAATAGCAAACGCATCCCATGTTGCGAAAATTGCGTCAATTTCCCCTTCAGAATGAGCGTTTAACATTGAAGCGACAGCATTTTGAGTCTGTCCCGTTGTATCCTCAGCTGCAACTCCGAATCTGTCAATTTCATTTAAACCTTCATATTCATTCATATAATCTGTGTAAATATTATTACGGCGAACCATTGGGGGAAATCCGTCAACCCAGAGATATACCAGATTTGCTTCACCGTCGTAATCCTGTACCAGTTGTTCTAAAGCAAGTTCAGCAAGAGCCTCATCATCCTGGGATGTCACTGTTACATTGTCGATATCAGTAAGTTCAGGAATAGAGTCGAAAGCAACTACTTCAATTCCTTTTTCTCTCGCTTCTTCCACTGCGTCAAAAGTTGCTGAATCGTCCCCATGGGAGATGATTAAACCGTCTACATTCTCATCAATCGCCTGGGCGATTGCATCATGAAACCTTGCAGTATCCCCGTTTGCTGTAAAAACATCTACATCAAACCCCAGGGAATTCCCCTCTTCCGATGCCCCAGCTAAAAACTGCGCCGTATGATCGTCCCCGCCGATTTTACGAATAACACGTATCTTTGTGTCTTCCTCAGTAAATCGCTCAGGGACCCCTTCCATACTACTGCTACCATTATTTTCATTTTGACTATTATTATCATTATTGTTTTCCGCTGAACCATTATTAGATGCTCCAGTGTTATCGTCACCACAACCAGCCAGCAAAATAGTCGCCATTAATGCACCCATTAATGTTTTACTAAATGAAAATCTTTTCATACCCCTGCCTCCTCTTATTCTTCTCTTTTTCAAAACCATATAAAAGCGCTTACAAATCAAACTTTTAAGAAAATAATAGCACGAATACATTGTTTGTACAATGTTTCTTTTGTGTTTTTGTATATTTTGTGTGGATTTGTTTTGTTTTTTGCCATATTTAATGGGTGATTTATATAATGAAGTTTTTTTCAGGATTTTATAAAGACAAGAAAAAACACCCCGACTATCAGAATGTTTTTCATATTTCAAGAAATTATAATTGTTTTATTATCATAGAGGAGGCACTAATAACCCCCTCTTTCCACCGTTTCAAACTCCATGCCAAGCTCATCTTCCACGAGCACCCGCAGCTCAACATTTTCCAGGTCTGTACTGGCTTCCTCATGCTCAACCAGTGTGTAGAAAAAATACTCCTCACTATATTCGCTCGTATAACTATTGTGAGCTCCCTCAAGAATGTCCCATTCGTGCAGGAGTTCTCCCTGATAATAAAGAAAGGCAGAAGCCTCCGTTATGCGCATATCCTCCACGTTCCCTGCCATAACAAATTCCTCATCTGTATTATTAGTAATGTCGATATGAACTTCAAACTCCTCCTGGTTTACAGGAAGAATATTGGGGTTCAGGAATACACGGGAAGAAAGCTGGTCATAGAAATCAAGCTCAAACAGAGCATCACTCCGGCTTTCAGACTCTGACCGGGCGATTACTTGTGTGCTTATATTGCTGTCCAGAGGGAATCTGTGCTCCAAGGAGTAATTAAGCCCGTTCATATGGACAGCATCAAGCTCCGTCCATTCCTCCCCGCTCCCTAAACGATAAAGGAAAGCCACTTCCTCATTATCGGCAAGCTCACGAAAACGCCATTCAAAAAGCAAATCCACCGTGTTTTCCACAGTATCAATATTTTGGATTTCATATCCGTTTTCCTGCACCCACGCCTGCTCCTGAACAAATTGCTCCCTCATCTCGTTCATGTCCTCTGATAATTCCGTTACAGACCAGCCTACGTTGCTGATATCATGGGACAGGCCTTCCAAATAGGGGAGTTTGTTATCCAGTTCTGCCAGGCGTACTAAATTATAAACATTCACACCAATAATGAGAGCAATAGCTAATCCAGCAAAAATTTCCTTTTTACCCATTTCCTCCTCCCCCTTATCCCTTATTATAACTCAAGACGGTCCCTCAGTTCCTTAACATAATTGCGGCTGACAGGTATTTCTTCTTTGCTGCCCTCCACTTTTACCTGGTAAGCACCGTTAAACCATGGGATTAGTTCATTCACTTTATTCAGATTGACGAGATAGCTTTTATGTGTACGGAAAAATGGATAGCCTTTGAGCTTTGCTTCAAGATCTTTGATCGTTGTCCTGACACTGTACTTCTCATCCTTTGTGCAAATCACTGTTTCTCTTTCTTCACGGAACATATAAGTAATCTCTTCCGGGGACAAGTAGACGATCCTGCCGTCCCCTTCCACTGCAAGTCGTGCAGCAGGTGAAAGAAGAAACTCCTGTTTTTCCCCCGCTCCTGCAACAGATGCCCCAAGTCTTTCCCTGATCATCGCAATTGTCTCTGCCAGCTCCTCTTCGTCGAAGGGCTTCAGTATATAATCCAGCGCCTGAACGCGAAAAGCTCTAGCTGCGTAGTCTGGATAGGCTGTGGCAAAAATAATGAGCGGCGTCTTCTTCATGTTTTTTAATGCCTGGGCCAGCTCCATTCCCGACATCCGGGGCATTTCAATATCGAGAAATGCTACATCCGGTTCGTTTTTCATAATTACCTCAAGCCCTTTTTCCCCTGAATCTGCTTCAGCGACAATTTCTATATCGTCGTACTGCCCCAGTAAGAACTTCAACTCATCTCTGCTGTATGGCTCATCATCTACGACAACTACACGGATTCCAGTTTTCAATCTCGTTCACCTCTGTTTCTTACAGGGAGGGTAAATGCAATGGTTGTTCCCTTCCCTGCTTCACTGTCAATTTCCATTTTCATCTCTTCTCCATACATCATCCCTAGTCTTCTGTTCACGTTGGAAAGGCCGATTCCCGTCCCGGTCTCTGATACCACAGGCTCAGAGCCCAGTTCCTTGAGCCTCTCCTCGGAAATGCCAGCACCGTTGTCACTGATGGAGAGTAAAACACTATTATCCCGTTTCTTTGCCTGGATAAAAATAAAGCTTTCCTCCCGCAGCTGTTTCACGCCATGTTTAATGGCATTTTCAACTAGTGGCTGGAGTGTCATCGGCGGAATCCTCACAGGCAGTGCTTCCTTATCAACATCGAAGTCCACTGTAAGCTTGTCCGAAAATCTCGCCTCTTCGATCTCCAGATACGATTTAACATGTTTCAGCTCCTCCTCTAATGACGTTTCGGTCATATTCGTACCCGAGAGATTCTGCCGGAAAAAATGTGATAAAGATATGAGCAGTTTCCGTGCTTTTTTCGGGTCCGTTCTGATGAGAGCCACAATTGTATTCAGGGCGTTGAAAAGAAAATGGGGGCTCACCTGCGCCTGCAGGGCTTTAATTTCCGCCTGTTTTGCCAGTTCAAGGTGGCGGTCCACTTCCGACAGCTCCAGCTGGTGGCTTAGGATGGTTGACAGACCTTTACTCAGTTCCACTGCCGTCTGAGTCATATCGTCTTCTGATTTAAAGTAAAATTTCAAAGTCCCTATCGTCGTGTCTTTTATTTTTAACGGGGCAATGACGGCGGCTTCCAGCGGGCATTCTATAAAGCCGCAGTAAATCTCCTCAGAGTCCGCGATCATCAGCTCACCTTCTCTGAGAACCTGCTTTGTTGCCCCGGTCATTATTTCTTCATTCAGCAAATGATACTGGCTGCCTGCTCCGACAAACGCAAGTATTCTGTCTTTGTTCGTAAGTGACACTGCATCCGCCCGTGTCTCCTTTAAAAGGATTTCACACGTAGCCTGAGCGGACTGCTCATTCAGCCCTTTCCTCATATATTTCAGTGTATAATCTGCAAGCTTCAGGGCTTTCTGCGCCTGAAGAGACCCCATTTTTTCCTCTTCGAAAAATACGTTGCGGATGATCAGGATGAAAATTGCTGCTCCAATTCCATTGGCCACCACCATCGGTACACCGATTGCCTGAACAAGCAGCACCGACTGTTCAAAGGGACGGGCAACAAGAAGGATAATCAGCATCTGAACTGCCTCCGCAACTGCTCCGGCAAATAGAGCCGTCTGCAAAGATATGATCCGGTGGTTCTTGTTCCGTTTATAAAAATAACCAGCAATAAGCCCGGCAATAATAGTGGCAAGCCCGCAGGCAATACCAGTAAATCCGCCTAAAAACATACGATGAACACCTGCTATGGCTCCGGCTCCAAGGCCCACTGCCCAGCCCCCCAGCAGTCCGGCGACAACGACACCAATAACCCGGGAGTTGGCAATTGCTTCCCCTTCCCCGATGTCCAGAGCCCATCTGTCATAGGAAGCCTGTTCAATATTTACGGTGAGCCCGGAATATGTTCCCAGAATTCCGAAGAGTCCAAACACAATGATCACACTTATTTTATGTTTTCGGCTGAGTTCCCGCCGGTCAATTAAATGGCGGATAAATTTAAACCGCGTCATGATAAAGGCGACTGCGACGATAATTCCCAGCCGTTCAAGCATCGCCAGTAGCAATTCCCACATGGTGTACCCTCTCTCCAGTTTAATTTGAATAGTTGCTGCACACTTGTCTTATTTTAGTATACTTCTTTATTTGGTGGCTAATCTTTTATGAGGGATGAGTAGTGGAGGATGACTGCACGTTTGGATAAATGTACTGACTTGTGCAAAAGTGGATTAAAGTTATGCGTAAGCCGGGGAAGTTGTGCAAACCATAACGGAACTTGTACGAATCTCCTGCCTTATCGTGCGAACGGCATTTGAACTTGCGC
Source organism: Evansella clarkii (assembly GCF_002019695.1). Classification (GTDB taxonomy): domain Bacteria; phylum Bacillota; class Bacilli; order Bacillales; family Salisediminibacteriaceae; genus Evansella; species Evansella clarkii. The sequence continues at coordinate 551,123 of NZ_KV917376.1, forward strand.
AACCATTCCGGTCTACAGATAAAAATCCTGGCGCTTTTTATATTCACCTACTGGATGGTTCAGGGACTCACCGTATTTCTCCAGGATATATTCCACATTCCTGGCGTCCCGCTCCATCCCTACCCCCTGTTCGTAAACAAGCCATTCCAGTAAATAGACCAGTCCTGAATGCCCGCCCTTAACCGCCTCGTCATAAAGCTCGCCTATTGTCATTTTACTCTGCTCCTTCCAACCAGAATCAGATGCTGCCTGCTTATATGTATGCCTTTATACTCCAAAAGGGTAGGGTAAATATATTTTTTCTTCCCCTTTTCTTTCATTAATCAAGGTATAATTGCAAAAGGTATAATATAAATTCATGTAATTTTGAAAGGGGAACAAACAAGCATGATGATGATTCTCGCAATTATAGCCGGAGCCGTTATTTATATGGTTTCGGGAATGATTTATTACACAGTGCTGGGGAACCGGTGGGTCGATCTGTTAAACATCAAAAATCCTGAGCAGCCCAATTACGGGCTATTATCCTTTGTCACACTTTTAACTTCTCTCATTTTGTTCGGGCTTATCCGGTTTTCAGGGGCCGAAACATTTATCGGCGGGGCTTTCGCCGGCTTATTGACTGGATTAATTGTATCCCTTGCTTATTCAAAGGATTTTATTTTCGGGCTTGGAACCAGTACGAAGAACGCGCTCCATGTTTTTTTGATCGCGGCTGGCTATCATGTAATAGCACTCACTTTAATAGGCGGAGTAATGGCCTTGTTTTAAAAAAATGTATTATCCTTAACTCTCTGACGGCTTATAACAAAAAAGGGCTTCTGTTACCCTCGCGATTCCTCCTGCCGCTGAATAATAATATTATGAGTTGGAAACCATGTTAGATGGTAAGAGTAAGAGGACAAGCATGGTCAGGAGGAATTATATATGTTTAAAGCAGAATCAGATTCATCTAAGCTCGCGGATAAAGTTGTGCAGGAATTAAAGGAAAGAAATGATAAGGCGAGGGAACAGGCGAAAAAAGCGCTGGGAAAGTAACTGAAGATTCACCAGAAAAAAAGAGTGCCTCCACTTAAAAATACGTGGAGGCGCTCTTTTTAATATTCGAGGTCACTTCCTTAAAAGGGTGGGCTGATTACAAGGAATCAGGACAAATCTTCGCAGTTTGTTTGAAATTTGTCCAGCAAATCTCTTTTTCTGGACAAATTGCACCCACTTCAACAATATTTGTCCTGCAAACCTTCTTTGCTGGACAAATTCATCCTTTTATTACGGAATTTGTCCAGATTACCACCTCGAAATGGAAAATAAATACATTCTCACTGCTTATTTTGGACAAATCTTTGCTGTTTGGTTGAAATTTGTCCAGCAAATCTCTTTTTCTGGACAAATTGCACTCATTTCAACTATATTTGTCCTGCAATTCTTCTTTGCTGGACATATTCATCCTTCTATAACGGAATTTGTCCTGAATAGCCTCCCCGAAAAGCTCACAATCCCACCGCTGATACAGGAGAAGGCTCACTTTATATAACTTCAAAAATAAAAGCCGGCAGTTAATTAACTCTGCCAGCTTGTTCATCGTTTTGTTTTTCATTTTCATTATTGCCGTTATTATAATTTAATGCCTTCAGTGCTTTTTCACGGGCATGTTTATTTTTCTGTTTCCGCTTCAGCATATAATTGTCGGAGAGTTGTGTGGAATATGGCTTCTCTTTAGCAGCTTGTCCCATAATCAAACCTCACCTTTCCCGTTGTCCGGCCTGATATCACCTGCGAATTTATTAAGCAGTTCGCAGCATATCCAGAGAACTTCCTGCGTTATCGTCAAGTTCAGTTTACCAGTTTCCTCGGCTGCATTCAACTTGTCCCGGTTTGAATTATCCAGGTGCAGAGACAGTATCCATTCGGACCCATCCTGCAGCGTCCGCTTCCAGGAGATAAAATCACCAATAATTAAAGGGTCTGACTGTGTTTTTTCCATAGAGCGGATGTATTTATCATCTTCCCTTTCCAAAGGGATGAAAACATCAAACTCTGCCTTATTCACACCGTAGCCTCCAATATAGTGGAGACCGTCCTCAGCTGCCTGATAAAGTGTATAATTTGAGCCAAAGTCGATGTTATCAAGATTAAACTGGTCATTTACGAGCAGGTTCAGTTTTGATTTCAGCTGATACAGAATTGCGATCAGAAAGTCTGATTTCTCCTTAAAAAATACAGCTGAATCTTCTGAACGGTCAAGTTCCTCCAGAAGTGTATTAAGCGCATCATTTTTCTGCTCAATCGCTGTATTTTTCTCTTCGATCTGCATGTTCTTCTCTTCAATAACTTCCTGCTTCTGCTTCAGTTCCACCCAGAGTTTCTCCGGATCTTCCTGAAGCTCCTGTTCCAGCCTTTCCTTTAGCGTCATGATAAAGTCCTTTTCCCGCGCAAGGGTGACAAGGGAGGAATACTCCTTTTTCTTCCGCTTCTCATATACCCCAAGATGGAACATATCGCTGCCGATCGTACTCATTTCCTCAAGGACAAGGCTCCGAAGCAAAGCGCCTGCTAATAAGATAATTATTACAGCGAGGACAACAATAGAACTGGCAGGAAGGGCCAGAATGTATTCGAAAGCATCCGCTGTATATGCAGCTATTCCGCCGGCAGATATACCGGCCGCTGCAAGACCGCCTCTCACTGTACGGATTTTCTGCCAGAGATAAAGGGAAGAATTATAAACGACCAGCTTCAAAGTAAGCTTTTCAAAACGTTTTGAAGACTCATGGATTTCGTTAAGGAGATCATTCAGTTCCTTGGACAGGACATTAATTTTATTATACGTATCCCTGTTCATTCGCGCCCCCTTATACAACGTTTGCCAGCTGCCAGAAACCTTCTCTGACGGGAAACTGGATGAAAATTTAAAGTGTAAGCTTGAGCTGGATATTCCCTATTTAAACAGCCTCAGCATAACTTCCTGTTTTTTGGAGAGAAAAAAAGTAAATTGTGGAAAAACAGCTATTTATTCCTAAGGAAAACCGGGACTTCTCAATATAAGAAAAAATTACCGTATAAAAAAGGCACAGTCTCCTTTGGGGAAACTGCACCGTCCGTTAAAACTACATTTTAAAGTTTTTCACTGTGCACTGCAGTTTTTCTGCCAGCCCTGCAAGCGTTTCAGCTGCCGCAGAAATTTCATCGATGGAGGCCGTCTGCTCTTCCACCGCTGCTGCAACATTCTGGGTGTAGCCAGCGGATGCTTCGGAAATTTCCGAAGTCTCCTGAATCGCAGTAACCATTGCCCCTGCACCAGCCGATATTTCCTGAACAGATGCTGATACCTCTTCCACCTGTGTGGAAACAAGGTTAATATCTTGAATCAGGTCCTGGAATGTACTTCCCGCTTTATTTACATAACCGATTCCCTCAGAAACAGCCGTACGTCCTTCTCCCATCGAAACTACAGATTCATCAATATCTTCCTGAATTCCACGGATTACTGAACTGATTTGCTGGGCTGAATCGCGTGACTGTTCTGCGAGCTTCCTTACCTCATCAGCCACAACAGCGAAACCTTTCCCGTGTTCTCCTGCTCTTGCCGCTTCAATTGCTGCATTCAGAGCTAACAGATTAGTCTGGTCAGCTACATCTGTAATAAGGGATACAATTTCTCCGATTTTATCAGATTTACTTCCGAGCTGCTCGATAATTGCTGCTGTAGATGATGTTTTTTCCTGAATCTTATTCATCTGGCTAACGGTCTCAACAATAACACCTGATCCCTGTTCGGCCTTTTCAGCAGACTGTACGGAGGACTGGCTTACTGTCTGGATGTAGGAAGCGATCTCCTCCATTCCTGACGTTATATCGCTTACGATCCCCTGGACGTTCTTTGTACTGTCTGCCTGCTGTTCAGAGCCTGAAGCGACTTGCTGAACAGAATCAGAAATGTCCCCGGTTGCCTTATTGGTTTCCTCAGCACTGGCTGCCAGTTGTTCCGACGAGGCAGCGAGATGCTCAGAAGTTCCGGCCACTTGCTGAATTAACGCCTTCAGGTCCTTTTTCATCTTTGTAAATCCTGCCGCAAGCTGGCCGATTTCATCCCGGGAATCATCCTTAACATCTGCAGTGAAGTCCCCTTCCCCAGCTTTTAACATAACTTTATTGAGACTTTCCAGGCGCCGGGCCATTTTTTTCGAAATCAAGTAAAACATTAATACACCGAACGTAATTATTACTGCAAGAACGATAAAAACTACTTTCATTACTCCGGAAACAGTTTCATTAATAAACTCCTGAGACGCCCCTACAAAAATCATGCCAATAACTTCCCCGTTTATATCCATGATTGGCATATAGCCTGTCTGCATATCAGTGCCGAGCACATCTGCCTCTCCATACAGATTATTTCCTTCTGTCAGCACAACATCCACTACCTGGCCGGTAGCCTCTGAACTGATCGCTCTTTCTCCTTCAATGAGCAGGTTCGTCGTAATTGGCTGTCTATGCTGGAATACTGTTACGAGCCCGCCGATTGTTTCCCCTATATGGTCGGCAATTTCAAAGTTTTCATAAATGGATTCATCTCCTTTATGGAGCTCTCCGCCAATGATTTCCCACTCGCCCGGATAGTAATAGTTAAGCATATAATTTGCAAGTTCCAGATCATTGGCTGCCTTTTCCGCAGCAGATCCCTTCACTCCGCTCGTTACCTGAGACTGGACAACTATTCCTACAACCACTGCAAAAACAATGATAATACTTATAAAAGCGAGATTTAATTTCGTACTGATTTTCAGCTTATTCATTAAACTTTTCACCGTTTGCTCTCCTCCTGATGTTTTTTACTGTGCTAAAAGCCACACATAGCCTAACTGCACGCCCACTTAAAACATTACTTTTGTACTATACAACAAGACTCGAAAGGCGGACAATAGGACTAATCTGTTTTGTTTAAAGAAAAGCGCAAGCGCCTTGGATACGAGCGGGGCTCTATATCTGGAACGAGTAACCGCTCCGCTGATCCAGACACTGCCTCATCCCCCTCGATTATATATACGTGTTGTAGTAGTATTATTGAGGCTACTTGCTGCCATATGCTCGTTGGACTGTAGTGTCATTTAACCAATTCAATACCTGAATGAGCCGCTTTCGTACGTTCACTCCCGTTGTTCAATCGATTCAATTCCTGAATGAGCCGCTTTAATACGTTCAGTTGCATTGTTCAAGCGATTCAATTCCTGAATCGGCCTCATTCGTACGTTCAGTTGCTTTGTTCAACCGATTCAATTCCTGAATCGGCCGCTTTCGTACGTTCAGTTGCTTTGTTCAATCGATTGAATTCCTGAATCAGCCGCTTTCGTACGTTCAGTTGCGTTGATCAACTGATTCAATTCCTGAATCAGCCTCATTCGTACGTTCAGTTGCTTTGTTCAATCGATTGAATTCCTGAATCAGCCGCTTTCGTACGTTCAGTTGCGTTGTTCAACCGATTCAATTCCTGAATCGGCCTCTTTCGTACGTTCAGTTGCTTTGTTCAATCGATTGAATTCCTGAATCAGCCGCTTTCGTACGTTCACTCCCGTTGTTCAACCATCCCAATTCCTGAATCAGCCTCATTCGTACGTTCAGTCCCGTTGTTCAACCATCTCAATTCCTGAATGAGCCGCTTTAATTCATCCCTTGAGTGAGTAATTCGGGACAGCATAATTAAATAGCTGCTTTTTCCTCTTCACACAGTACTTCGAGGTGCTGGAACTGGACAACTATCTTCGAAATTTATACATTCTTATTTTATAAAAAAGACCGGGGATCATCCCCGGCCGCTCGCTATACATGTATAATATTAGTTTCGTTAAACAGGTGAGCTCCTTCCAGTGCCACGGGCTCACCTGCTTCGTAAATTGTTTAATAGTGGTAAAAATCGGGACTCTTGTTAGTTAGTTTTAAATTTTTCCGAAGCGGACTGAAGCTCCTGAGCCATATCAGCCAGCGTGGTCGTTGCTGAACTGACTTCTTCCACGGCTGCAGTTTGTTCTTCTGTAGACGCTGCCACTTCCTGCGTATGGCCTGCAGTTTCTTCCGTGATTTTATTTACCTCATCCATGTCTTCAGCTAGAACTTTTGTACGGTTGTTCATTTCCTGTATGGACAGGGATACTCCCTCCATCGTGCTCACTACTGTTTCAATAGAATGAGATATATCCTTAAAAGAAGCACCTGCATCGTTAACAACTTTTCTTCCTTCGTTAACGGCATTTTCTCCTTTTGCCATCGAATCTACAGCAAGCTTTGTATTTTCCTGTATCTCGCGAATCAGACTATAGATATTTTTTGCGGACGTCTTTGATTCCTCGGCAAGCTTCCTCACCTCATCTGCCACAACAGAAAAACCTTTTCCATGTTCTCCTGCACGGGCTGCTTCAATGGCAGCATTCAGTGCAAGTAAATTTGTCTGTTCGGAGATTTCAGAGATCAGGGAGACGATTTTTTCAATTTCAGCGGATTTCTCATCCAGTGAATAAATAACTTTCCCAACTTCTGAGGAATTTGAGTGAATGATATCCATTTGCCTTACTGCCGTTTCAACAACATGTCCCCCGGCACCAGCTTTTTCAGATGCCGTTTCAGTCACCTCATTAAGTGCTGTTATTTTCTCTGTTATTTGCTCCATCTCTGCAGAGTTTTGGCGCACCGCATCTGCAGAGTGATTAATTTTTTCCAGCTGAGCTTCCGCCCCGCTGGAAACATGCTGGATAGATGCCGCGATTTGTTCTGTGGAAGCTGAGGTTTCTTCCGCATTTGCGCTCAGCTGCTGTGCTGATGATGCCAGTTGATCTGACGTGGTTAATACCTGATCGATCAAATCCCTCAAATTTGATGTCATCCTGTTGAATGAGACGGCAAGCTGTCCAATCTCATCGCCGGATTTATGGCTGATTTCTCTCATAAGATCACCCTCTGCAACCTTTTCTACCTCATACAGAATGTCCTGTATAGGCTGTATGACCACCCTCCTGATTACAAGCGAAATGCACAATGTAACAATAATAAACATTACTGCACTGTCCACGATTATGTTAAACCTGCCATCGTATATAAAATCGACTAAATAGTTAACAAAGGCTGCAAGAAGGACACTGACGATTAAACTGGCAGCGACAGCCAGAGCCATTTTCAGCCGCAGCCCCATTTTTGCCTTCCTCTTTGTCTTGCTTTCATTCATCCCCATCATTTTCCCCCTTCATAGTTGTCATCATTAATCCTGGATGTTTTTCACTAGTTATATCGTCCTCTGTCATCCAGAAATCCAGTTGTATTTTTTTACAGCAACTATTCTTATCAGGTTTGGAGGCCCTTATGGTTCCTGCAGTCCTCAAATCAATCATTTTCGTGTAAACTATATTAAAACTGAGACTTTTAAAGAGGAGATGTAAGTAAATGGGAAGTGCGCGAATTCTGATTGTAGAAGACGAAGAAAATATCGCCCGGGTAGTGAAACTGGAATTGGAATATGAGGGCTATGAGACAGATATTCTCGAAGACGGCCTGGCTGCATGGCAGGCACTTCAGGAAAAATCCTGGGATCTTATCCTTCTTGATGTCATGATGCCAAAACTTAGCGGCATCGAAGTCCTCCGCAGGATGAGAGCGGCCGGAAATGAAACTCCTGTAATAATGCTTACAGCAAGAGACGCTGTTGTTGATAAAGTAACGGGCCTTGACCAGGGGGCAAACGACTATGTCACTAAACCTTTTGAAATTGAAGAGCTTCTCGCAAGAATCCGTGCCTCCCTCCGGTTCAGCCATACTCGCAAGGCCGTTGACGCAGAGGAAGACAATAAAGCTGCCTTCCTTGATTTAACCGTGGACATTAAGACCCGGGAAGTCACAAGAGCAGAAACGAGTATTGAATTAACACCGAGAGAGTACGACCTTCTCCTGTACTTGCTCAGCCATCCAAACCAGGTTCTGACAAGAGAGCAGCTGCTCAACCATGTATGGGGGTTTGATTATTACGGGGACACAAATGTGGTGGATGTTTATATTCGGTATTTGCGCCAGAAGGTTGACAAGCCGTTCACCACTCCCCTTATCCATACGGTTCGTGGAGTGGGCTACGTCCTGAAGGAGCAGGTGTAAATGAAACTCGGACACAGAATCACCCTCTATTCCACCGTTTCCCTGCTTGTGCTTCTTCTGGCAGTTAATACGAGCATTTATTATATGTTCCACCATTACACTCTGAACGCTGAACTTGAGCGGGTTCTTTCCCAGTCCAGGACGGCTGCTGAAGCATTACAGACATACGGCAACGATCAGGAAACAGCCGCTGCATATATGGGCGCCTCCATTCCAGAAAACGGGCTCATCAGGATCATCAGAGAAAACGAAGAGGTTCCCGTTTCTGTCACAAAGGAGTTTGCCCTTAATAATATTGAAACCCGCTTCACCCGCCAGGAAACTACAGCTCACTTTGAATTTGGCGGCGTACTTTTCGCCAGTGCGAAGACTCCGGTGATCTGGGCAGATGGCTCTGTTGTCAGCCTGGAGTTTATCGCTCCTCTTGCTGCTTTTGAGGAAACACTGGGAATTCTCCGGCTTATCCTGGGGATTGCCTCCATTGTCATTCTCGTTCCATCCTTTTTCGCAGCCAGGGCTCTCAGCCGGTTTATTCTCGCGCCAATAAAAGCCCTTGTCGCCACAATGAATGAAATTCGTGAGGAAGGAACCTTTAAAAAAATCACTATTGATGAAAAATCAAAAGATGAGCTTGCTGAAATGGGACGGACATTTAACCATATGATTGAACTTTTGAAGAAAAACTTTGATAAACAGCGGCAATTTGTCTCTGATGCTTCCCACGAACTGAAAACTCCCCTTACTGTAATCAGCAGCTATTCCAGGCTCCTGAAACGCTGGGGTTCGGAACGGCCTGAAGTTGTAGCGGAAGCTGCTGACGCTATAGATACGGAATCACAAAGAATGAAAGAAATGACGAACCAGATGCTAGCCCTCGCTTCCGGTGAAAATGAAGAAACACTTCATTTTTCCAGGATCGAGCTTTGTGAGGCCGCGGCAGATATAGCGCGAAAAATTGAAGCTGTGTATAACAGGCCTGTAAATGTACAGTGCAGTGAGGACAATACCGCGACTCTTGCTGATGAGGGAAAAATAAAGCAGCTGCTGTTTATCTTGTTTGAGAACGGCATGAAATACAGCGATAAAGAACTGGACGTTTCTGTTACAGCTTCTGACAAAACATTGACTATTAAGGTGAAGGATTATGGTATTGGCATTCCGGAAGAAGAGCTGCCGCATATTTTCGAACGTTTTTTCCGCGTGGATAAAGCGAGAAACAGGAAAACCGGCGGCACAGGACTCGGCCTGTCCATAGCCAAAGCCATTGTGGAGGCGCATAAAGGCTCCATTACCGTGGCCAGCATAGAAGGGCATGGTTCGGCCTTTACCGTAGAGCTGCCCCGTAAAGAGGTGAACGAGAGATGAGGAAGAAAATAATAGCCTCTGTTTATGTGGCAGGAGTGCTCCTCGCCGCTCTGGTTATATATTTCAGTACGGCGACAGATGCGGCACTCCCGGAAGCTGAAGTAGCAGAAATGCTTGAAGACCGGTACAACGGCCAGGTGGAGGATATTCGTTCCGGACAGCATGAAAACCGCCTTGTTTACCATACGGAAATAGCCACTGCCGAAGGATTATATTATGTTATGGTGGACGCAGTCTCTGGAATGATCGAGGATATAGAGCTGCTTACATTAAACGAAAACCGGGACCGGGAACAGCAGCTCCTTTCAGCTGAGGAAATTAACAGCATAGTGCTTGAGTCTGCAGGAGAAAATGCAGTAATTACCGAGGTGGAGCAGGCAGAACGGGAGGGGCGGACAATTTTCCGTGTAACCGTAGAACAGGATGAAGGTACAGGTTCTTTTCAGCTGGACGGATTTACCGGGGAAGTGCTCCTCTACACTCTTGAAGCACGGGAAGAGGAAACTCCGGCTGGCCCGATCAGCAGACAGCAGGCAATCGATATTGCTTTAGAAGAATTCCAGGGCGAGGTGGACGATGTGGATCTGGAGCAGCAAGGCGGCCGGCTCGTCTATGAAATTGAAATTGAAAACGACGAAACAGATGTGGAAGCTGTAATTATCATTGATGCTTACACGGGGGAAATCCTTTCGGTGGAACTTGATTAAAGTGTAACGGGTGATGCGCACAGGGGTAACCCTCTAAAGTATTCACTCATACAAATCCGGTTACATGGCACGGAGTATATTTCCCGTGCCTGTTTCCCCCCACCTCTGTATGCTTTCTTAAATATCGTTGGTCCTTTATAACAACTGTCTGGATTATTTCATCATTTTAAGGATACTTTTTGAGTGTTTAATCATTCCCAGTAACCCGAGACTTTTTTTTGCATCTTTTGCTAATTTCTTCTCTGCAATCTTGATAGTTTTAACGTCGGCCCCAGAGAAATCGCCAGAGTCAAAAGGTGGTTGTGGATCATATTGTATTGCGAGCTGAATAGCTTTAGTTTCTTCTTCCCCAGCTGCCAAATTCGATAAATGGAGTGCCATATCTATTCCTGCAGAAACCCCCGCAGCAGTAATGTATTTTCCTTGTTCAACGATTCTTTCCCTTACAGGGACAGCCCCATATTCTTTTAGCAGATTGATTGGTTTCCAATGGGAGGTTGCTTTTAATCCGTTCAACAATCCCGCTGATGCCAGCAGCATAGAACCGGAGCACACGGAGACAGTCCATCTTGTAGATTTGTCCAGTTCCCTGATCCATTCCAGTACATGCTCTTTTTTCATTTCTTCAACAAAACCAATGGTCGAGCCTGGAATAATGAGAATGTCTGCCTGTTGTATCTCCTGAATGCTGTACTTTACATTGACATCTACAAAACCTGAGTCAGCTGTTACTGCCCCTGTTTTTTCACCAGCAAACAATATTTCCGCATCTGTAATATTTCTTAAAACTTCATAAGGTCCTATCGCGTCAAGCATAGTTACTCCATTGTACATATAAATAACAATTTTCATCCTTCCCACCCTATCCCTTCGGCTGCTTATTTATGGTCTGGCAATTTTAATCTCCCATTAACAGCGTTTTTCACACTATTAATATTTCTCCAGAAATATCTCTGTCCCTGTTATTTTATTGAGATAAATGTGAGCTTGAGAGAAGGGGGTTAAATTTCTCATCATTTTCTCATTTTTCTCTAAGGGTTCTTTCATCTTCCCTGTTTATAGTTAAAGTAACGAATCACACAAGGAGGAACTAAACGATGAAGAAACTTACTTTAATTTTAACAGGTGCATTTATTATTGGAGGCACGTCCATGATGGCTTTCGCTGGGGACGATGTACGGGAAGCAAGCATTCCTGCAGCAAACCTCACCACAGCAACGGAACCCACAGAAATAAAAAACGGAAATGAAGACAATGGGGCCAGCCAGATTTCAAAAGAGGAAGCAGCATCCATCGCTCTAAGCATGCTTGACGGTAAAGTGGAAGAAGTGGAATTAGACCGGGAAGATGGGATTCTGATTTATGAAGTAGAAATAGAGTACCGGGGCAACGACTATGATTTTGATATTGATGCCCAGACAGGGGAAGTCCTCAAGATTGACGACGACCTCCTGAAAACACCTCTCACCGACAGTGTCAGTGTTTCTGTTGATGAAGCAGTAAATCTTGTTAAAGAGCAATTCCCTGATGGAGAAATTGATGATATTGAGCTGGAAGTAAAGAACAGCCGCTTCGTGTACGAAATAGAAGTGGAAGTTTTCGATGAAGACGGGGATGTATATGTCGATGCAGAAACAGGAGAAATTGTAAAAATAGATTCCGATCTTAAAAAAGTATTAAATAAGATTTCTGCGAAAACAGAAGAAACTAACTCTTCTGTTTCAGCGGCCAGCTCTGAATCCGTAAGCGATGAATCCGGAAGATCAGCGGAAAGTTCCGATAACTCCGATTCCGGAGAGCGAATTTCAGCCCAGCAGGCAGGAGAAATTGCTCTTAACCATATAGGTAAAGGCTATATTGATGATATTGAACTGGAAAAAAAGAAAGGTACGCTCCTGTATGAAGTAGAAATTGAGTTCGGTGATGATGACGCGGAAGTTTATATCGACGCTTTCACAGGCGAAGTAGTATACGTAGATTATGATTAATAAGGCTGCCCCTTCAAGTTCTTCAGGAGAGCAGGAAAAATAACCAAAATTTTTTACGCAAGCATTTGGCAGGAAACATACTGCTCAAATGCTTGTTTTTGTTTATTTCACCGGACTTAAGCAGGCAGAACAGATGGTTTCAGGTGTCTGCCTTTATAAGGGCGTTCCTTTGGTAATACTTTTGTAACATGTTATACTGCCGTTAAAGAGGACCGATTTTTTAATATTAAACTTAACGGCAGGTAAAGCCCTCGCTTTCATACATAAATAAGGGAAAAGCCTGCTGAAGAATACACCACGTATATACTGACCTTGATCATAAACATTTAACAGAGAGGGGAATTGGATGGATAAAGAGTTCCACTACATAGGAAAGAAGATAGTCGAAAACCAGGAAGAACTTGCACGGAGATTCAGTAAGCAAATAGAAAAACATGCCGATGAACACTTTGGAAAAAATGGCATGCCGGCGGAAGAGTATCTGCAATTGAGAGGCAGCTTAATCCGATTTTGCGGAGAAGTACTCTACAAAAATGAGGATCAGGTCACAAAGCAAGTTGAGGAATGGGCGAAACAGACTGCCCAGCTCACGCTGGAATATAATGTTTCCTTATCAGAAGCTTTAAGGATCATCTCACTTTATCAGCCGATGATATGGGACTTTTTCGACGAGGAATTAAAACAAAACCGAATTACTCCTATGGCGGTCATCGAGATTTCAAAAAAAATTAACCGCGTCTGTGATTTAGTAATGAGAATTGTAGGAGAACGGCATGATAAGCACAGCCGTTTACTGGCAGATGAAGCTTACACCGCTCTTGAAGAGCTTTCTGTTCCGGTAGTTCCTGTAGCAAAAGGGCTGGCCGTAATCCCCCTTGTAGGAGCAATCGATACTCACCGTGCAGCCAGAATTCAGGATGTGGCTTTAAGTGAAGCTTCCCGAATGGGGCTGGAGTATGTTGTTTTTGACATTTCCGGGGTACCTGTCATGGACACCATGGTTTCCAACGAGTTATTTTCTATCATTACCGCTTTAAAATTGTTAGGAATCGAAGCAATCATAAGCGGTGTCCGCCCAAGCATTGCACAGACAGTGACTAATCTGGGGATAGACTTTAAGAATATCCCGACAAGGGCAAATCTTCAGCAAGCCCTGGCCGAGCTGGGTTTTAAAAAAAGCTGATTAAAGTTCTCCGAAAAAAACGCCAGAGCAGAAATCCTCTGGCGTTTTTACTGTTTAAATTATGTCTCACTCTCCAGGTTTTTCCGTCCACTGATAATATCAGCATCAACACCCATATTCTGCAGCTCCTCTGTGATCTTCCTGACTGATTTCTTTTCCTCCAGAGATTCGATCCCCGAGCCGTTAAAAACTTCCACCTGTTCTTCGGAAAGCTTATTGTTTTTTGAAAAAGAACTCATCCGGACAGCACCCTCTTCCCGCTGGATTTATTTTTCCGATCATCGATTCAAAAGCATGTCAAAATTAACGCCTGTAATTTACTAAATACCTGTACCCTTTTTGAAAAATGATAATCCTGTAAATTCTGATAAAACAGATTTTTCTCCTGCAGGGAAGGTATGTCTGCTGACTGCCATCGCCATCCGGGATAAGTTGTTTTTATAGTTTTTACAAAGCTCTCATTTGGTATAGTTGCCGGCAAATTAAAAAGACTGACTACTGCCAGCCAGCCTTTTTATATGTTTATCCTATTGTTTTATTGCCTCCCTGCCAGGCGGGTCCCCAGGCACAGCCACTTCCGCCTCTTTCCGTTCCGGACTGGATATGGCTTTATACGTAAAAGCAGCTGCCACTGCCCCAATGACAGGTCCAATGACGTAGACAGGAAACTGAACCCAGTTAATATTTCCGTTGAATATACTGCTTACTGCGTACGGACCAAGTGTTCTGGCAGGATTAAAAGAACCGCCGGTAGCCCCTGCTATAAGCATAATGATTCCTCCTACGGTAAGGCCGATGACCAGGCCACCCCATTCTTTAGGTGCTCCTGGAGCTACAGCTATCCCCATTATCACAAACATCAGGATAAATGCTGCAATCGCTTCAATGGCAATCCCCTGTACATAGCTTGTTTCCGGAGCAAGAACGGTAGCTCCAAGATTTCCAGCCTGGACACCATCCATTCCAAGAACAGCAATAATTCCGAAAGCCCCGATTAATCCTCCGATGCACTGGGCTGCCAGATATGCCGGTACTTCTTTCCAGGGGAAGTTTCCCGAAGACGCTAAACCTACAGTCACTGCAGGGTTTATATGGCAGCCAGAGATTCTGCCAATTGTATAGATCATACCCAGCACAATAATCGCAAACGCAAAACTTATTACGCCTATATCAGCGAGTGTTGCCGGCTGATTATTATTTGCCGTAATTACTCCGTTGAACGCAGCGGTCCCTGCGCCAACCAGCACAAGCAGCGCTGTTCCAATACCTTCAGCGATACATCTCTTCACCAAAACCGGAGAATCCATTTTAACCCCCTATTTAACAAGTCCGTGAGGGTCAATTACATACTTCCTGGCTGCTCCCTGGTCAAACTCCTGATATCCTCTCGGTGCTTCTTCTAAAGAAATAACAGTGGCGTTTACCGCATTGGCAATTTGGGCTCTTCCGCTTAAAATAGCAGACATTAATTCTCTATGGTATCTCATAACCGGTGTTTGTCCGGTAACAAATGTATGAGCTTTAGCCCAGCCTAAACCTAACCTGACTTTTAATGTGCCGATTTTGGCGTCTTCATCGATCCCCCCTGGGTCTCCCGTAACATAGAGCCCGGGAATGCCAAGGCGCCCCCCTGCCCGAGTAACGTCCATAACAGAATTAAGTACCGCAGCAGGCGATTCTCCCGCGTCGGCCCCGTGCCCTGATGCTTCAAAACCTACACAGTCTACCGCACAATCTACTTCGGGCACTCCAAGGATTTGTTCAATTTGTTCACCAAGATCCGAATGCTCCCGGAGGTTTACTGTTTCGCAGCCAAAACTACGAGCCTGTTCCAGTCTTTCGCTAATTAAATCCCCTACGATAACCACAGAAGCACCTAATAATTGTGCTGAATGAGCCGCTGCCAGACCAACAGGTCCTGCCCCTGCAATATAAACTGTCGAGCCTGGTTTTACACCAGCACTGACTGCTCCATGGTAGCCTGTTGGAAAGATGTCGGAAAGCATTGTCAAATCACGGATTTTCTCCATAGCCTGATCTTTATCCGGAAATTTTAACAGCTGGAAGTCAGCATAGGGGACCATTACATATTCAGACTGGCCTCCGACCCATCCTCCCATATCCACATACCCGTAAGCGGAACCAGGACGGTCAGGATTCACGTTTTCGCAAATATGAGTATCCCTTTCTTTACAGCTCCGGCATCTGCCGCAGGCAATATTGAAAGGTACCGATACGAGGTCTCCCTTATTAATAAACTCCACATCCCTGCCCACTTCAATCACTTCTCCTGTAATCTCATGCCCTAAAACGAGCCCTGATGGAGCTGTTGTTCTCCCCCGTACCATATGCTGGTCGCTCCCGCATATGTTTGTGGTAACAACTTTAAGAATAACCCCATGGTCGCATTTGCGGCCGACGTTAAGAGGGTTTACCCCCGGGCCGTCCCTTAAGACGAGATCCGGAAAACCTATGTCCTGCACCTCCACCTTACCTGGTTCCATATAAGCCACTGCTCTGTTTTCTGCCATTTCCTTTTCCTCCCTTATATAAAAAATCAGCCTTTCATTGACTCTATTAATGCAACTTTCATGCCAACTGAAAAAAGCTGTTTTTTTGACGTGTTTTAACATAGCTGGATTCGATAAAATGTGAAATCTCTTAACACAACTGTCCTGTTTTAGGACAGTATTTTCAATAATATTCCGAATAGTATAAAATCATTGTATAATATTAAAGGAACAGATTTACTTTACTGTATAAAGGGAGGAAAAACAGGTGCCACTGAATAACCTTACAGATCAGAGTAATTTAATTGACCGTTCCTGGAAGCGCTGTCAGAACTTTGGACTTTCCCCCTCCGGCCCTGTAAATGAACAGGTTTTAACAGGGAAAAGATTGAAGGAAGTGCTTGAAAAAAATAAAGACCTGATTACAAACGCAGCTTCTGCATTCGAAAAACTATATCCAAATAGCGCCAGGAAGGGACTGGTTTCTGTCATTGTTGACAGACATGGGACCATTCTCTATAAAACCGGAAGTTTAGGTATGGAAAATGAAGACAGTTACCTTGCGATAGGTTCTAACTGGTCTGAGAAAAACCAGGGCACTAATGCCATGGGAGTGGCAATCTATGAAAAGAAGCCTGTTATTACCCATGCAGATCAGCACTTTCATATTAAAAACCAGTTTCTCACTTGTGCTGCGAGCCCCATCTATTCAGCGGACGGGGAGTTTATCGGGGCTGTAAACGTGAGCGCCAGAAAAGAATTTTATCACCCCTTCACCATCTCTTTAACAAGCGTCATATCCGATACAATCCAGACTCAGCTTCTGTTGTCCCGTACTAACAACGAAAAACTGCTGGCTTTAAAAGAGATGGAAGCTACGGCTGCCCTTTCCGCGGTTCCCCTTGTTTCAATCGACAACGAAAACGTTATTAAAAGAGCTAATAATCTTGCCCGGTCTATTTTAGGTGAAGACTGTATCGGCAAAGAATTTCATAAAAAACTAGACTGTATTTCTGAGGTTGTCACAGACAACACTAAAAGAATTTATTCCACTGTTATTTCGTTAAACAGGCCTGTTAATAAATCTCCGGAAAACAAGGGTCTCTACACCATCAGAGATATTGCCGGCTCCTGCCCGAAAATAATAAAAGTAAAGAAATTGGCTGAAAAAGCGGCTTATACAGATTATCCTGTAATTATTTACGGTGAAAGCGGAACAGGAAAAGAGCTGATTGCACAGTCTCTGCATACAAGAGGCCCCCGTTCTGATAATCCCTTCATTGCTGTAAACTGTGGCGCTATTCCTGAGAGCCTCGTCGAAAGTGAACTTTTCGGTTACGAAAAAGGCGCATTCACAGGTGCAAAGAAGGAAGGAGTACCTGGCAAATTTGAAGTCGCAAAAGGGGGAACCTTGTTTCTCGATGAAATCGGGGATATGTCATTAAAGGCCCAGTCAGCCCTGCTGCGGGTGCTGCAGGAAAAAAAGGTGACTCGTATTGGAGGGACAAAGCCTGTACTGATCAATGCGCGAATCGTGGCAGCCACCAACAAAAATCTTAAAGAAGAAGTTCTCAACGGGCGATTCCGGGAAGATCTGTATTACCGGCTGAAAGGAATAATTATTACTATACCACCGCTCCGGAAGCGGACCGATATTCTTGAAATGGCCACTCATTTAATGAAAAAACTGGACAACCCTTCTGCTTACTTATCAAGGGAAGCACAGCAAAGAATACTATCTTACCACTACCCAGGTAATGTAAGAGAACTTAACAGCATTCTTATGGAAGCCTCTTTCTGGGCAGAGGATAATGAAATTACAGCGGAAGACCTTAAGTTTGAAGATATATATGAACAGCAAAATAAAGCCGGGCTTCCTGAAAACACTGCTCTTATTAATACCGAAAAGGAAGCTATTAAAACGGCCCTCAAATCTACAGGCTGGAATATAAGCAGATCTGCTAAACTATTACAGATTAGCCGAAACACTCTCTACCTTAAGATAAAAAAGTATAATTTACAGGAGGAATAAATGACAGAGTTTATAAACGCTTCTTTTTTTAGCGTACTTGGTGTACGGATTCCCTCTACTGACTTGTAAACCCGGCTGGCCTTCCTTCAAGGAAGCTGTCAGCCGATTTTTAGCTTTCAGCGCGAAACAACTCCTCCAAACATACGTAAATAACCACAAACTTGCATATTCATGCAAACTTACCCCTTGATTCTGAAAATTCAAAAGGTATAATAAAAACTATCATTTTCGTACATAAGTTCATTTTTTCGACAAATTCACTATTCAAAAGGAGGAGCATTTTTGACACAGAAAACAGATCAGCCAGAGGTTCAGCAGCCGGAAAACGGCAAAAAAAGATGGGAAATGCCTGATACATACGTTATTTTATTTACAGTATTGCTAGTTTCAGTAATCTCTACATTTCTGCTTCCATCCGGACAGTTTGAAAGAGAAACGATCGACGGGGTGGAACGTGTCATTCCAGGCACTTTTTCTTTGACTGAAGGTGCAACGCTCGGGCTGATGGATATATTTACGGCCATCCAAATGGGAATGGTGCAGTCAGCCGACATTATTTTTATGATTTTATTTACCGGAGCAGCGTTTGAAGTTATCGAACGCTCCGGCGCACTTAGAGGAGGAATCGACCGGGCAGTAGCACTCACCCGCGGGAAAGAATTCTGGATGATTGCCATTGTTTCCACCATCTTTGCAATCGGCGGAGCGGTAGGAGCTGTCGCTAACGCTGTCATCGCATTTGTGGTTATCGGGGTGATCATTGCGAGAACGTTAAAGCTTGACCCGATCGTTGCAGTTGCTATTACATTCGGAGCTAACTTTGCAGGATTCAATGTTGGGTTCGCCAACCCTTATACAGTGGGGATCGCTCAGGGGATCGCCGAACTGCCTATTTTTTCAGGAGCAATATTAAGAATTATAGTCTTTGTAATTATTTTATCCATTACCATCTGGTACACATGGAGATATACGAAAAAAATAATGAACGATCCTTCGAAGAGCATCATTGGTGTGTATAAAGATGAGGACGGTCCGGGGGAAGAAGAAGCTCCCTTCACTTTAAGGCACAAACTGCTGCTTTCCTTTGTCGGTTTGTCATTAATCTTCTTCGTCTACGGTTCTATCCAGCTTGGCTGGACAATCAATCATATGGGTGCATTCTTCATTTTCTTAGGTATCAGCGCTGGGATTATTGCCGGAATGAATTACAATACGCTTGCGCTCACTTTCCTTGAGGGGGCAAAAAAGCTCGCTTACGGCGCTCTTGTTGTAGGACTGGCAAGGTCAGTAATCGTAGTTTTAGAGGATGGTCAGGTACTGGACACTGTCGTGTACGGTTTGTCCGTACCTTTAGAACAGCTTCCGGCGGTTCTCGCGGCCATTGGTATGTTTGTATCAAGCGCCCTTCTGAATTTCCTTGTTAACTCAGGAAGCGGCCAGGCGATGATCTCCATGCCGATGCTCGTTCCTCTAGCCGACATGGTTGGAGTTACAAGACAAGTAGCTGTCCAGGCGTTCCAGTTCGGTGACGGGCTGACAAACAGTATTTTCCCAACATCAGGAATCCTGATGGCAAGCCTCGCTGTCGCAGGAGTACCGTGGACAAAATGGGTAAAATGGGTATTCCCGCTTTTCCTGATTTGGGTGGCGATCGCCGTACTGATGTTATCCTTTGCGGTTATGATTAACTGGGGGCCGTTTTAAAAAAGAAAAAGCGCAAGCCGTTTGAAATATGAAAGAGTAACATCGTCTCGCGTTACCGCTTTGACTCGGATTTTTTCCGAGCGGGTACGTGAGACGCTTTTACGTTACCGCTTGCGTGTTCGCTGATAAAATAGGGGTTCGCCGATATATCCTCCCATTTCGCCGATAAATTTCAAATTTCGCCGATAAATTTAAAAACTCGCCGATAAACCACCCAACTTCGCCAATAAATCATCTCCCAGCCTCCGAGCACCAGTATAACTACCTGCAAAACCCCAAATTAAATCAATAAAACAAGCTGATCCACCTAATTGGATCAGCTTGTTTCGTTACCCCAGCTCTTCCCGCTTTGCATCCAGTTCTTTTTCGAACGTTTTCTTCGCTTCGTCTGCAGAGCGGTAGTCTATGAAGTATTTAATTGCTGCTTCGCACAGTGCGTAAGTCCCGGCTGTTGCCAGTGAACCGGAAATAACACTGCCTGCACCCGGGAAGATCTTCACCGCCTGCCGGGCAACTTCCCGAAGCGCGAAGCCGACACCGGCATTTACGCCAAGTGCACCGATAAAATCAATTATTTTTCTTTTATTAATCTTTGTTCCGCCGATCATTGCTATAGAGCCGACCATGGAAATCTGCAGGCTCGTGATAATCGGCATATCAGAGCCTGGTATTGGCGAAGCGCCCACAATCCCTGTCACACCGGCGACCCCTTTGCCGATTTTACGGGCCAGTTTTTTCTGAACAGACTTTATTTTTGACAGCTTAGCAAGGATTACCTGGGCTTCGGTGGGAAGCTCCTTTACGAGATAGTCCACCAGCACATCTACATTCCATCTGAGATCGTAGACAATTTCCCCGTTATCGAATTCCATATAAGAGCAAACCGGAATAACCTTAATCGGTGTGGAAACAATCTCTTCCAGCTTGTCCC
Source organism: Evansella clarkii (assembly GCF_002019695.1). Lineage (GTDB taxonomy): Bacteria > Bacillota > Bacilli > Bacillales > Salisediminibacteriaceae > Evansella > Evansella clarkii. Next base: position 571,673 of record NZ_KV917376.1, read on the forward strand.
CCAGCATCTCCACAGCATACTCGATGTTTTCCTGCTTTCTCGGGCTGGAAAACGGAGGGGCATTGTCAGACAGGGGAGCAAGCTCGTCCACTTGTGTTACGACGCCAATTACAGGAACATCGTAATCATGAATCGTATTTACTTCTTTTTTCAGGTCAAGGAGCTGTACTGCGTCCTCATCGATCCTTGCCCCTACTTCCTTTGCTTTTGCTAAAAATAAGATCACGTCCGGGCACTTTTCTTTAATAGAAGCCTTCACCTCGGAGACTGGATCCGCCGCTGAAGTTTCCTCGTCCGGTGCTTCCGACTCCCCAAGCCCCCTCGTATCAAGAATTTCCATTTCTCCCAGTTCGCCTTCATAGGTATACCATTTGCCCCGGCCGGTTTTAGATTTGATGTCCCCCACTTCTGCTTTATATTCACCGAAGATAGCATTAATCAGACTCGATTTCCCAGAGCCTCTCCTCCCTACAAGAGCGATTCTTGGTGCTCTCGCATCAACAGTAAATGACTTTAATTTTCCTATTTCATCAACAATTTTATCTTTCATGGACCCTGACAGCTTCGATTTATTTAAGCTTTCGTACATATATTTGAAGAGGTCCTCCATCTGCTCGTAATCTTTGCTTCTGTTTTTTGGGGAATCTGCCACACTAAACACCTCATTTCTGTAAAAATCGGATGATAACTTGCCTGGCTATTCAGCAATCACCATTCTTCTATCTGTATTCCCTTTGCTTCAGGATTCTAAATATATACTCCTTTTTACGTTTTAAAAGAAAGATGGTTCCAAAGAAATCCCCCGCACCATCAAAAACTTACAAATTTTCACAGCCCGAAACTTACATATATTGTAATAATTTACACACCTTAACTATTAAGAAACTTAGTTAAGGAGCATACCATGAAAAATAAGCAAATCAAAGGACAAGCTGCAATAATTTTGTTGATTGTACTGCTGAATCTGTTTAACAAAACCTGGCGCGATTTCCCGAAATATTATAAAAACATAGGGTACGTCGGTCTGGTAAATATTTTTTATTATTATCTTTGCAGTAGACACCTTGTCTGGGAATTCCCTCCTGTCGGGGCCAACTGGAAACTGCTAAGGATAATGCACATATTCTTTATTACTCCATTATTAGTCCTGTCGTTTTTATCCAGGTACCCATCCACATTAAGTAAACAATTCCTGCATGTGATCAAATGGGTAACAGCTTCGAGTATTACAGAATATATTGCTCATAAACAAAAGCTCCTTCAGTACAAGCATGGCTGGACAATCTTCTGGTCTGCTCTGCTTTATTTGAAAATGTTTATGTACAGCAAACTAATTGTTAAAAGGCCATTAACAACGCTCTTCCTGTCAGTATGTTCCGTTGCTTTCCTTATTAAAAAGTTTAAAGTACCCATAAATAAAAAGCATCGCTTATCCAAAAACTGCGAATGGCTCACAGACTGTTTTTACCACTCTTCTCTTGAGGATATTTTCTGAGTCGGTCCTATGCAAAAAAAGCAGCGGCTGGGCTGCTTTTTTTGGTTGAGATTTCTATTTTTGTTCCGGAAGTGCTGTCAGCTTAAGCATCCTACAGCATATGCTCGAAAAACCTGGTTATAAGGGATTGAAACCACATATTGAGATATTTGGAAGTGGGAACGTCTTCTTCCTCCACATTTTCATTTGGAACATACGACCCGTCATCGGCTACCTTAAGGCTCTCGTACTGCATCTTGTCCTCAACAAAATCCCGAAGCTCCCCGTTAACCTCCTCACTGTCCACAACAAACATACTTTCTGTGCTGAGATAGACACTTCTTGGGTCAAGATTGAAAGAACCGATAATGCTGATTCGGTCGTCGATCAGAAAAGTCTTGCCGTGTATGGAGTCGACCGGCCCCTGATACTCGTAAACATCTGCCATAGAAGCAGCTACCTCCTCCCTGTGTCCATACCATCCTGACCAGGCTGTTTCATTAGGGCTGGCAGCAAGGGAGTTTGTTAGAATATCCACCTGTCCGGCTGTTAAATTATCCGTATCAAGATGTTCCATTATTTTGTCAGATGGGATAATGAACGGACTTTGCATAAAAATATAGTCCTCTGCACTCTCCATTAAAGCGGTAATGTCCTTCCATACCCATGGATCTTTGTTCATCCGCTCAATAGGATTATGAATGAAAGTTACATTCCTCGTCGGATGGGACATTTCTTCCCAATCAAGCTCCTGGTGGAAAAATTCAGCGTACTCCTCATGGAAAAACTCGAGCTGCTCTCTAAATTCAGCAAGCCTTTCTTCTCCTGCCTCAAGCTGCCTTTCAGAGAGACCTTCTGAAGTATCATGAGAGTATTCATGGTTCCATACATATTCGAAATAATCTTTCACCTCATATATCACACTGTCTCCAAAGCTTGCATCCTCAGTGTTGTAAACTACAGCATCCCTGTCATTTGTCGCATTATCATAACCTTCAGGAGCAAAGTATCTGTCGCCAATATTTCTGCCGCTGATCATCGCCAGATTATCATCTGCAATTACCAGCTTATCATGCAGCCTGTTATTCAGCGTCCACGGGCGCAGCAGATCTACTGGCTCATAAAATTTCAGTTCAATATTAGGGTGGGCGGCCATTGCGTAAACAATATCTGTCTGTTCGCCCCGCAATGAATGGAATATTCCATCAAACAGAATTCTTACTTTCACCCCTCTGTCGGCAGCTTCCACCACGCTTGCAAAAAACATTTCCGCTGCGGACCCTTCATTCAGTTTGAAATTAGTTATATCCAAGGTCTCCTGGGCAGACTCCCGTATATTATTCCGGGCAGCTTTCGATTCCAGCCTGCCTTCAATTAAAGCTACACGGTCAACCGACTCTTCCTCTCCGTAAAAACGTTCAATATCACGTTCTTCTGCAGGATAGCTTTCCTCTTCATAGCCTGCAATCTGAAACATTACTACAGCTGTTATAAACGCGTAAACAGCATACAATATAATGACTAAAGCTATCACTGATAATACTTTTTTAATCGTTGCTCACCTCTGGCTTTTTTGACTGGTTTCATGATAAAAAATGATTTCTGAACTGGACAACTCTCAGTTTGTGTTTACCCGTTTCTTCGTTTTTTTATCCCGACGGGCTTAACCATGTAATAATATGGAAAGCGCTTTAATCTTTCTATTTCAAAGAAAAAAAGGTATCCTGAGCTATATCATAATTTTTATAAATTTTGGCCGGCTGGCCTGATATATATGGAGGAAGAACTGTGATTCACGTAAGAAAAGCATTAAATAACAACGTTATAATTGCTGAGCATCCGGAATATGAAGAGATTATCTTAATCGGCAAGGGGCTCGGTTTCGGCAAGCGTCCAGGTGATACTGTAGCCGGCGAGCAGGCCGAGAAGTTCTTTGTGCTGAAAAACACCGAGGAACAAAAGCAATATATGAAGCTCCTTGAATATGTTGATGAATCGTTTATAGCGCTAATGGATGACATCATAACAAAAATTGAGGAACGGTTTAAAGTCCAGTTGAACGAACATATACATGTGGGCCTCACTGACCATCTTTTTTTTGCCATAAAACGAATCAGAGAAGGGCTTGGGGTCAAAAATCCGTTCCGCAAAGAAACGGAGCTTGCATATCCGAAAGAATATGCGATGGCGGAAGAAATTGTGGAATCCCTCGGCGACCGGCTGGATCTCACAATTCCGGAAGGGGAAATTGGTTTTATCGCGCTCCATATTCACAGCGCTCTGACGAACCGTGATCTGGCAGAAATTAATAAGGATACTCAGCTTGTTGCTCACCTTGTAGATATCATTGAGGACAGCCTGAAGATTACAGTAGACAAAACAGACATGAATTACCTCCGACTCGTCCGTCACATACACCATGCCATTGAACGAGTGCAGAGCGGGGATTTTATGGAAGAACAGGAAACTTTAAAAAATGTCTTGCAGGAACAATATCCTTTATGCTACAATCTGTCTTGGAAATTGATGAAAGTCATGCAGCAAAAAATAAAAAAGCCGGTGCCAGATGCTGAAGCAGTTTATCTGACACTTCATTTGCAAAGATTAATGAAAAGGTAACCATTTTTGAAATGGCTCTGCCGGCCGGCAATAATGTATAACACCAACTATAACGTTTTCCGTGTTACTGGTTAAGCAGGCATGAGCGAAAAGGTTGTATAGTGTGTGGATTCTGAGGGAAATTAACCTTAATTTGGTTGACCTTCCTTTTATGCCACCACTGTATTACTTTTTCACTCATGCCTTTTTTGTTGCAATGAAAGATTTACAGCGGAAGAAGCTTTCGCAGAAACTTTTATACTTTCTTATTTTCTGATTATCATTTGCAAAAAACTAAAAAGGAGATGTTACATATGTTTAAAAGAGCATTTGGACAGCTGCAGCGTATCGGTAAATCACTGATGCTGCCGGTCGCTATCCTTCCGGCTGCCGGTTTGCTGCTCGCTTTCGGTAACGCGATGAGAAACCAGAACATGGTCAATCTTATGCCGTTCCTCGAAAATGACTTTTTTACCGGCCTGGCAACAATGATGGAATCTGCCGGCGGAATAATTTTTGACAACTTAGCACTCATCTTTGCCCTCGGGGTCGCCGTTGGTCTAACTAACGGAGCAGGTGTTGCCGCACTGGCAGCTCTTGTCGGTTACCTCGTTATGAACGTTACCATGGGAGTAATGGGCGGCCTGACCCTTGAGCAAGTAGTATCAGGGGAAAATCCTGCCTATGCTCTCGTCCTTGGTATCCCTACACTCCAGACTGGTGTATTTGGGGGTATCATTATCGGTGCACTGGCAGCCTGGGCATATAACCGGTATTACACGATCGAACTGCCGGCATTCTTAGGATTCTTTGCAGGTAAACGATTTGTGCCGATTGTAACTGCGTTTTCTGCTTTCTTTGTCGGTGTGGCTCTGTTCTTTATCTGGCCTCCGATCCAGACAGGAATGAATAACTTCTCACAATTCCTTATGGAAGAAGCGATGGCTGTCGCTGTATTCTTCTTCGGTTTTGTAAAACGTTTATTAATTCCATTCGGTCTCCACCATATTTTCCACGCTCCGTTCTGGTTTGAATTCGGGATGTATACGAACGCAGCAGGAGAAATTGTCCGTGGGGATATGAACATTTTCTTCGCCCAGCTTCGTGACGGAGTTGAGCTTACTGCGGGACACTTTATGGCCGGGGAATTCCCGATCATGATGTTCGGTCTGCCGGCTGCGGCGCTTGCCATGTACCACCAGGCCCGTCCGGAAAATAAAAAGCTTGTAGGAGGATTATTAGGTTCTGCGGCACTTACCTCTTTCTTAACAGGTATCACAGAGCCAATCGAATTCTCATTCCTGTTCCTGTCACCGCTTCTGTTCTTTATCCATGCGGTGCTGGATGGTATATCATTCGTAATTCTCTACTACCTTAATATTAATATGGGGTACACGTTCTCCGGGGGCGCTATTGACTTCTTCCTGTTCGGTGTTGTCCCTGGCCGTGAGCCTTGGTGGATCGTTATTCTCGTCGGTCTTGTATTCGCGGTTATTTACTACTTCCTGTTCACATTCATGATCAAGAAGTTCAACCTGATGACACCAGGCCGTGAGAAAAATGATGACGCTGTTCAAGGCAACACGAAAAAAGGCAAGGGCGGAAACACAGAACTTCCTTATAACGTTCTTAAAGCTCTTGGCGGAAAAGAAAACCTGACTCACCTGGATGCTTGTATTACTCGTCTGCGTGTTTCTGTAGCAGATATTGATAAAGTCCAGAAAGACCGTCTGAAAGAGCTTGGCGCTTCCGGCGTGATGCAAGTAGACAAGAACATCCAGGCTATTTTCGGCCCTCGTTCAGAAACAATCAAAGGGCAGATTGAAGATATTATCTCCGGAAAAACTCCGGTAGTGGAAGAAGAACCAGAAACACCTGTTTCACCTCCTCCTGCAGAAGCGTCTGTAGAAGATATGCAGCTCGCAGTTCCTATGGCAGGTAAGGTGGTTCCTATTTCAGAAGTACCTGACAAAATGTTTGCTGAAAAAATGATGGGTGACGGCTTTGCTATCGATCCTTCAGAAGCAGACGGAAAAATCACTGTTACTGCTCCTGCAGCTGGAACGATCGTTAACCTGTTCCCTACGAAGCACGCGATCGGCCTTCAGACAGATAACGGCAAGGAAATCCTGATTCATGTTGGTATCGACACCGTTAATCTGAAAGGAAAAGGTTTCGAAGCACTTATTGAACAAGGCCAGACAGTCGATGCAGGCCAGCCGCTTTTAGAGGTTGACCTCGGCGTGGTGAAAAACGAAGCAACATCTTCTGTAACACCAATCGTCTTCACAAACTTAGCTGACGACGAATATGTTGTCATCGAAAAAGAAGGCTCTGCAGAAGCGGGAGAAACAAACCGCGTACGTATTGCAAAAAAATAAGTATAAGTCTGTGCCCGGCATAAGCAGGTAAATCTGCAAATGCCGGGCATTTTTTTCGTTATTTTATGAAGCCTCCCCACTAAACATGTTCAGGTCACTCCCCCTGAATCATACTTATGTATAGAAAAGGAAAGGGGAGTGCCCGGAATGAATTATTTTAACGTCTTTGAAGGGAAACAGCAGCTGATTATACAGCTAGTGCCATCTTTGAGTTTTTCAGGCATTAAAATATTTATAGATGGGCAGGCAGTCACCCCTTTAGTAAGAGGCAAAACTTTAATTTTGCCAACGAGGAAACTGCCCGGCGGTACACACCTGCTTCAGATTGCTGGTGTAATAAATTACTTTGGATGCCTATATCCAGTGGAAGAAACCTATCATTTTACAATACAGAAACGGGGCCTCCCTCATGCCCGGGGGGTGAATTATAAGCCAGGTGACATTTTAGTCGCAAGCGATAATTCTAAAGGGGTTCCTCCTGGCTATATCGGCCATGCTGCAATGCTGATCAATAAGGAGCAGGTTCTTGAATCAGATATCGGCCCGGAAAGCATTGCGGTGAATCCGGTTGCTAAGTTTTTCGAAGAGCATGACTGGTATGCTCATTATCGGCCAAAGGATGAGACCCTGGGCATCGCCGCGGTAGACTGGGGCCTGAAATATTACAGAAAATATAAGAAAAATATAGCTAAAGGAAAAAGTATCCCTGTTTTTTCGTATATTCCTGCCAGTAAATTTAAAGATACCCAGACAACGATTTACTGTTCAAAGCTCGTCTGGTTTTGCTATTACTACGGGGCGGGCTATGAGTTCGAACGAAGAGGCTTATGGTTCCCGCCGCAAAAATTAGACGACGAACTGAAAAAAGACGGCAACTTCGAGCTTGTATATAAGCATCCGGACCATTCCTATAAAATTAAGTTAGGTTAGGTGTGCAATGTGGCGGAGTGCCCCCAGTACGCTTACTTTCGCAGAGGACGATTTTGTATGGTATCGTTTAATTAATGCCATGTGAGTGGCTGTTCATTAATTGAAGTATTTATTTTGCACGTTGGAACTGCTGCTCCAATCAACTTTGAGAATTGGACACTTGATTCCGAGAATGGACCCTGCCTTTTCGAGAATGGACTGCGTGATTTCGAGAATAGAATCCCACTTCGAGAATGGAACACCTGATTTCGAGAATGAAGCCTGCCTTTTCGAGAATGAAACCTCCTATTTCGATAACGTGATTCCCAGAACAAGCCACATAAACATTCAAACCGAAAGGATGATGAATAAATGCAATCTTTAAAAGGGAAAAAGGCGCTTATTACCGGCGGAAGCAGAGGAATCGGGCGTGCAACAGCACTTGCTCTTGCTAAAGAAGGAGTGGAGCTTGGCCTCATTGCCCGGACTGAGCAGAGTTTTGACCAAATAAACCAGGAACTCCCTGAGCTTGATGCAACCTTTGTTACTGCGGCAGCCGATGTTTCAAGCGAAACAGAAGTGCAGCATGCGGTGCGAAAAATCGAGTCTGAACTTGGCCAGATCGATATTCTCATCAATAACGCTGGAATTGGTACATACGGCAAGTTTCTCAATTTAACTGCAGATCAGTGGAAAAAGATGCTGGATATTAATGTGATGGGGATTGTCCATGTCACGAAAGCCGTACTCCCGGGAATGATTGAAAAAGATAGAGGGGATATCATCAATATTTCTTCTATGTCCGGGTTAAAAGGCACGAAAGGCTCAAGCGCATACAGTGCTTCAAAGTTCGCGGTTATCGGAATGAGTGAAGCACTCATGCAGGAGGTCCGTCCTCATAATATCCGGGTGAGCGTCCTTACTCCAAGCCTCGTGGAAACTGACATGACCAGGGGCAAAGAGAATACGGAACGTGATCCGGACAAGTTCACCCAGGCGGAAGACCTTGCGGAATACATGGTGCATCAGCTGAAACTGGAACAGCGGACTTTTATTAAAACTGCGCAAATGTGGGCGACAAATCCATTTTAGAAACGGGGATACTGTGATGACTGAAACCATTATTGACACACCTTTCATTGAACAGATGCCCGAGCTTCCGAGAGGCTGTGAGGTGACAAGCCTGGCGATGCTTCTTCAGCATGCCGGGCTGAACCCTGACAAAATGCAGCTTGCAAGAGAGGTAACGAAAGTTCCTTTTAAAGCTGACGGGCTGCACGGGCACCTGAATGATGGCTTTGTCGGAGATATGTATTCGTTTGAAACAGACGGGCTCGGAGTATATTATCAGCCCATTATAGAGCTGGGGGAGAAATACCTTCCCGGGAGAATGATAAATTTAACGGGGTGCGAACTTGACGATATTTTTTCCACGGTCAAAAATGGGCTTCCGGTCTGGGTTATCACGAATGATACATATGCTGAGCTGGAGGAAAAACATTTTCAGCACTGGCAGACGAAGCATGGGGAACTGGCAGTTACATACCGGATGCACAGTGTGCTCGTTACAGGCTTTGATGAGGAAAATGTTTATATCAATGACCCTCTCCACGACAAACCGAACCGGCCTGTTCCCCGCTCCGAATTTGAAAAAGCGTGGGTCCAGCTTGGAAGACAGGCACTTTCATATAAGAAGTAGCGGAACAAAAAGGCCGCCCCTTAACCCGTTAAACAAACGGACTGAGGGGCGGCAACTTCATTTTCATATTTTTACTTGCCGAGCACCGACTTAATCTCCTGCCTCGTATTGACTAAACTGAGCAGATAGAAAAAAGCATAAATCAAGGAGTATACAATCAGGCAGATGGCGACTGGCACAACAATGCTGGTACGGAACAGAAAGCTTACCGACTGGACCGCGAAATAACTATGCAGTAGTCCTATCGCCAGCGGAAGCGTGAAAAACAGCAGCTGTTTGCGGCTGATTCCGCCGAGCATTTCTTCTACAGTAAATCCAAGCTGGCGCAGTGTCCTGTAGCTCCCTTTTTCATCCTCCACTTCTGTCATCTGTTTAAAGTATAATATACTTCCTGTCGCTGCGAGAAAAACGACACCGAGAAATCCGGCTATAAAAATAAACATACCGGTCATTTCCAGGGCACTCCGCATCTGGTCTGCAAAAGTAAGGAGTCCCGTAGATCCGTCTTCAAGGGGATAAAGACTGTGGTATACTTCGTTTGCTCGTTCCCGCGCGTCGTTATCTGCTATGTTGACCGCCGTATACGTTTCTCTCTTAAGATCAATGGACTGAAATGTTTCTTCATCTACAGCAATAAGACCGTTATTCGTATCAATATTCAGTGCGTAGAAATTTCTTCCTTCTGCGATAGCTATTTCTGTGTCCCCTACTGCTGCCGTTGCCATACTCACATCCATGTCAGGGCCAAACGTTCCGAAGAACACCCCTTCCCCTTCAGCCACTTCCACGTCTACGCCTGCAGACTGAAGCTGGCTTTCCGGCGCAATTCTGAGATACCACTCCCATTCTTCCATTTCAAAACCAAAGCCTTGATTGAAATTGCTTAATGATACATCTGCTGCTACTGTATCAATCGATACGGCTGAGTATTCAACTCCTTCATTGTCCAGCCTGCCCACAAATTCTGCCGCCTCTTCCCACCCGTCTTCCGTAAATAGAAAATCATGGGGATACATCTGGCGCGCTTCTTCTGCCGATGAATAATAAAGGGAATAAGCGACCGTCACTAAAGTAAGCGTTACCGCAGAAAGAGTTGTAATCAGCGTCAACAGCTTTGCGTTACTTTTCATCCGGTGAATTACAGGAGCAATCGACAAGGCATTTTTAAACGATAAATGCCCGTCCGCCCTGTTCCTGATCCGACCCAGGAGCCAGCTGATTGTTACACTGAATAATAAAAACGTCCCGAATATTACTGTGAATAGCACCACAAGCATGTTAATGAATAAAAACTGGTTGAGCATATTACCGGAAAGCCAGTAGCCAAACCCTGTCAGCAAAAGGCCCAGTATGGCCAAAACCGCCTGTGTCACCGGGCGTACTTTCCTGATTCCTTCTCCTTCTTCTTTGGACCGAAACAACTCAGTAAGCGTGTGTTTTCGAATAATAAAGACGATCTGAATTGTTGTCAGTACAAGAATGAGAAGAAATAACACCCCTGTCTGGAGAAGCGCTTCAGTGGAAAACTGCAGTGTAACCTCTGCGTCAACCTGCAGGACTTTTACAAACAGCAGCAGAAACAACCTGGCAAAAATAAGGCCTAATACTGTACCTGCAGCAGCCGCTCCTGCGAGAAGCAGGAAATTCTCGATTATAAGCATTCTGGAGACCTGCCCTTTAGACAAACCGATTAACTGGTACAGCCCGATTTCCCTGCCCCGCCTTTTATAAAACAGTGCTTTTGCGTACAGGACAAACACAAGAATGATAACAGCCAGGAAGATAACTCCTGTGTAGAATGCACTGCTCATAGAATCGGATTCCTGAATCCCCGTGCTGATCACATCATCATACTGGAGAGTACTGAATATAAAATAAAGCATAATGCTGAAGATGAGCGAGAAAAAATATAGATAATACTGCTTCATATTTTGCAGCATATTTCTCCGGACAAGATCAGTGAGACGCATGGACTTCTCCCCCCAGTACCCCTTGTACATTTAAAATGTCACTGAAGAACTCCTGGCGCGTCCGCTCCCCGCGGTACAGTTCTGTGTAGAGCCTGCCATCCCGGAGAAATAAAACCCGGCTGCAGTAACTCGAAGCAAGAGGATCATGTGTTACCATCATTATCGTTACCTTTTGTCTGAGGTTCAGCTCCTCCATTTTTCCAAGGAGCATGGCCGCTGATTTAGAATCAAGCGCACCTGTAGGCTCATCCGCAAATAAAATTTTTGGCTTATGGATCAATGCCCGTGCTGCAGATACCCGCTGCTTCTGCCCCCCTGAAAGCTCATGTGGATAATGTCCTCCCACGTCCTCAATAGACAAGGTTCTGACGAGCTGGCTGTACGTTTCTTCCGCCTCTTTTTTCGATGGGTTCCCGAGTGACAGAGGCAGGAGAATATTCTCCTTTGCCGTCAGAGTATCGAGCAGGTTATAGTCCTGAAAAATAAAACCGAGCGAGCTTCTGCGAAACTTAGAAAGTGCTTTATCTTTCATTTTCACAATGTCTTTTCCATCAATAGTTATCGTTCCCGACGTTGGTCTGTCAATGGTTGCGAGCACATTCAGGAAAGTGGTTTTCCCAGCCCCTGAAGCTCCCATCACCCCAACAAATTCCCCGGGTTCCACGGTTAAATCCAGACCTTTTAAAACCTCATTTGTCCGTTTACGCGACCCGAATACTTTACGAATATCTTTAGCCACCAGCAGCGGCTGTCCTGATTCTTGTTTTTCAGCCATAGTGTTTCCCTCCAATTTATCCTTCTATCAATATCTTACTTTTTTCTGCTGCGGCATTCGTTCGATTTAGCTGACAATCGAGTCTTTTAACGTGACAGTTTTGTCACATAGAGCGAAGCGGAGCCTGGAAATGATCAGGCTGGTAAAACCGGACTGCGGCAGTGGTCCCTTTTCCTGGCACAGACCGGACGGATAAAGAGATCTTCAACTGGTCAGCGGCATTCTTAGCCAGATAGAGGCCAAGCCCCGTAGAAGCGTTCCGTTTCCGTCCCGCCTGGCCTGTATAGCCTTTTTCAAATACCCGGGGCAGATCCCTTGCCTCGATGCCGCTGCCTGTGTCACTAACTTCAAGGACATGGTTAGCACCATCATGTTTAGCTCTTATTAGTATTTCAGAACCATCCGGGCTGTACTTAATCGCATTGGATAGGAGCTGGCGGATAATAAATCTGCCCCATTTTACATCCGTCGTAACTTCCATCTCTTCCCCCTCCACGTCAAAACCTATCCCCCGCTCTCGGCAAATAGACGAGAAAGCTTTAATTTCAGGAAAAACAAGGTTTTTCACCGTCGTTTTCTCCATCACTGTATCATGTTCTATGGAGGGGAGCCTCACTAGATAAAGCTGCTGTTCCAGGAGAAAAAACAACCTTGTCCATTCCCTTTCGATTTTCCGGAAACGTTCGTCGGCAAGATTCGGCTCCAGCTGCAGCTTCATCGCTGTTAAGGGCGTCTTCATCTCATGAACCCAGGCCTCAATGTCACTCGTTTTCAGCACGTATCGTTTTTCCATCTCATCTGCAGATTCCCGGGCCATCTCAAGGCCTTGAAGCAGCACGTCATTCACTGCCTTTTCCAGTGGAGAGCGGGCTTCGGGCAGGAGCTCTGCCCATGCGGAAAACTGTTCTTCCCCCATTTTTTCAAGCTCATTCCAGTAAGCTGTCTCCCGCTTAAAACGCCAGGCGAAAAACAAAATGAACAAAACTGCCAGCACAAGATTAAAGTAAAAGACGGAAACTCCACTCATATCGAGACCTCCGTCAAGCCAAAAGAGGAGGTTGGAAAAAAGGAGCACAACAGTAAAAGCGGCAATCCAGCTTCGCCGCTCTCTCACATATCTTTTCCACATTTTCATTTCTCTAATGTCACCGCCATATAGCCGAGTCCTTTCTTCGTTACGATCGCCCCTTCAAGTCCTATATCCGCTACTTTCTGGCGGAGCCTGCCAACATTTACTGTCAGCGTATTGTCATTGACGAAACGTTCATCATCCCAAAGCTTTCTGATCAGTGCATCTCTCGTCACTATTTCATCGCGATGCTCCAGAAGAATCGCTAATATGTATAATTCATTTTTAGTAAGCTCCACAGTATGCTCTCCTCTGATAAGAAGCCCTTTCTCCATATGGAGCGTAGCCCCGTTCCAGGACGGATTTTTACGCGGGGGCTCCTGATACTCATACGTCCTCCGGGCTACTGCCTGAAGCTTCGCTGTGAGCACTTCCATATTATATGGCTTTTGTATATAATCATCTCCCCCAAGCTGCATCGCCATAACGACGTCAAGCGGGTGGTCCCTCGATGATAAGAAAACTATCGGCACAGTGGACTCACTGCGAATCTGGCGGCACCAGTAGTAACCGTCATATGCAGGAAGCTGAATATCCATTAGCACAATTCCCGGTTCAGCTTCTCTGAACGAAGACATTATATCATTAAAATCATCCGGCACTATCACTTCAAATCCCCATTGCTTCAGGCGGGACTGCATCTCCTTAACGATTTGCTCATCATCCTCTACTGCAAATACACGCATCCTTCTGCCCCCTTCCTTAATTAATAATAATCGAGATTGTAAGCTTATTCCAGACCGTCTGGGAAAAGTATGGTTTTTGTTGTTTGAAACGAGGGGGATGGGTTAATGGGATGGTTGATTGAAATGCAGTTCGTTGATTGAACGCCCGATTTCGTTGATTGGCTCCTCTTTTTCGTTGATTAAACATCACGTTTCGTTGATTGAACCACCCATTTCAATGATTGAACCTCCAGCTTCACCGATTAATAACTGCCATATTCAAATTCCCACTATTTTTTGTACCCCCACACTAAAAAAGAACCCTTGCATCAGCAAGGGTCCATGGTTATCACAAAAAAAGAGTTAAATATCTTTCTCCCAGTTTTCCGCTTCTTCTTCCTTCATTTGTTTCTCTGTTTCCGGCGGGTAAGCTGTGCGGAATTTATGGGAGTCTTTCGGGATGACTTCCACCATCTTCGCAATCATATCTTCCGGGTCAAACTGGTCGGACATGCCTTCGTCCACCTTTTGCATTTCTTCTTTCGGAGAGAAATGGATATCCTCGTGGTACCATCTCCATTTCGCTTCGGCAGCACGGTCGTTAAAGCCTGTATTGAATGGCCCTGGGTTAATCGTTGCTACCTGAACCCCGAAATGCTCCATTTCTTCCTTCATCGTTTTTGCAATCGCCTCAAGTGCATGCTTGGAGGCTGCATAAAGCCCTGTATAAGCAGATGCCATCAGCCCTGCCATGGAGGACATGAACACGATTTTTCCAGACCGCTTTTCCACAAATTTTTCAGCGGCAATCTGTGCTGTTTCAAGCGTACTGAAGACATTCACTTCCATGATCTCCCGCAGCTTGTCCACCGGCACTTCGCTGATCGGCCCGCCTTCATTAATCGCTGCATTTGCCACAAAAATATCAAAATCGTATTTATGCATAAGGGCCTGGTCTTCCGGATCAGTGATATCCATCTTAAAAACTTCCAGGTCAACACCTTCCGCTTCCGCAGCTTCCCGCAAAGCAGTTACTTGGGGAAAAATCTCCACGGATGCGATTACACGGTGCCCTTCCTTAGCAAGACCTAAAGCGGTCCCCTTACCAAGACCTGTTCCGGCTCCGGTAATAAAGATTGTTTTTGCCATAAAAAAACACGCCCCCTGTCATTTAAATATCAGTGTTTTGTATTCCCCGAGGTGTTACATCTAAACCTCGGTGGAGTATACGGTGAACAGGTATGATGGGTGCTCCTGCGTTACCAAAATCGCTCATGCGAGGGCCTCCTCAGCAAAATTCTAAATAAACACAAAGAAGCGCGTGTGCTAAAATAATTTAAATTGAATGAATTTGATATATAGACTTTGCATAAAAGAAAGACGAACGTTGCTTTTCGATTACAGCGTAAGACGGCGGTGACTGTCTCTTCCTCTGCTCCTGCGGTTACTCGTCGCAAAAAGAGTTTTGCTCCTGCGGTTACTCGTCGCAAAAAGAGTTTTGCTCCTGCGGTTACTCGTCGCAAAAAGAGTTTTGCTCCTGCGGTTACTCGTCGCAAAAAGAGTTTTGCCAGCTTAGCTCCGTAGAATATCCGTCGAGACAACTCGATGCATTTGCGTGAAGAAGATGCTCGTTCTTGCGGGAATAGCGCGAGCTGAAAATCCATTTTTGACGGCATTTGACCGTCTAAAATTAGTTGAAGCCGTGCCCGCAGAACGCGTCCGTCTGAAACGTAATCGAACAACAAAGTAACTTTTTAAGATAATGTTCGTATTAATTGATAAAAATCTTGAATTATGAAATTGATTCTGTTGAGTATACGGAAAGAGCTTTTGAAAAATACATATGAAGGGGTGGGTTACTGGAATCGTCGATTGGATTCACGTTCGTTGATTGAACATCACATTTCGTTGATTGGATTCACGTTCGTTGATTGAACATCACATTTCGTTGATTGGATTCTCGTTCGTCGATTGAACGCCTGATTTCGTTGATTGGCTCCTCTTTTTCGTTGATTAAACATCAAGTTTCGTTGATTGAAATATAGTTCTGTTGATTGAACACTCGATTTCGTTGATTGAACCACCCATTTCAATGATTGAACCTCCAGCTTCACCGATTAATAACTGCCAAATTCCCACTAGTTTTTGGCATCCCACACTAAAAAAGAACCCTTGCATCAGCAAGGGTCCCTGGTTTTCACAAAAAAACGTTAATATCCTTCTCCCAGTTTTCCTCCTCTTCTTCCTTCATTAATGGCTGTGTTCTGATCGTCTAGAATCCCATCCTTCTTCTGTTTATCTCAAGCATCTATTATTGAAATGGTAATGAAAGAGTGAATATTGTCAGATTTAAATTACTGTGCTGAATAAATCCTCATTTTTCGTAACAGGCGATTGGTTAAAACAAATAAACCAACTGGAAAATTCCGCCCTTTTGTCTGTCTAATGAATTGTTCCATACATCATTTTTTAATCTCCGCATACCATTCAGACTTATTTGATGAAGTAACGGTCTGTAAAACTCTCAGCAACTACCATTATAAAAATTCGCGGAAGGTAAAATTCTTGCATTAAAACAGGGGCCACCCCTCTGTTCACTATCGATTTTCTTTTTTATTTAGAATGTTCTTATCTGGTTGAGTCTCTCGAATTACAAATCTTTTATTCAATGCAAATAGATTATCACTACGTGTTTTAGAATGAAGACACTCTCATTAATTATATTAAAATTCGACAAAACACCCTGTCATCTTAAATAAAGTTTTAATAATATATGGTAACTTACTAAATAAGGAGGGATTACTTTGAGTGCTCATAGGCCAATCATTGGACTGTTATGCAGACCGAGCACGAAAAAGATGCTTTTAAGACAAAAAGTAACTTACCGACCGAAATTATTGTACAAGGCATGCAGGAAGGTCAAGGCAACTGTATATTTTTTTGTGGCTAATGATTTTAACAAAGAAGCAAAAAAAATAAGAGGAGTCTACTATAATAGAAAATCAAAAAAATGGAAAAGAAAATACTTCCCCTTACCACAAATCATATATCGCCTGGGGGGGACGTATACTCCTGCATTGTACCCTGATTTCCATAAGGCACTTCGATCACACAATACTCTTCTCCTTAACCTCTCCACAAGCCTTGATAAATATGAACAATATGAAAGGTTAGTTAAGCACCCT
Organism: Evansella clarkii; assembly: GCF_002019695.1. GTDB lineage: Bacteria > Bacillota > Bacilli > Bacillales > Salisediminibacteriaceae > Evansella > Evansella clarkii. The sequence goes on from NZ_KV917376.1 coordinate 588,458, forward strand.
TCTACTGCCCAATATTTACCCAAGACACACAAGGTATCGTTAAAAAGAAGGTGGCAGTTATCCCTCTACCTTAATTATTATAAAGCAGTTTATATTAAAGCAACCAGCAGTTTTCAAAGCAAAGGTGTCATGAGAGTGCAAAAGAAGCGACCTGGTTCATATCAGTACGCCTATTACCTAAATGGCACTTGGAAAAAAGGAATAGTATCTTTCGCTAAGCTGATGGTGCTTCTAAGACACTTCTTTCACGAAAAGGAGATCTTTATTCAAGAAGAAATTCCTTTAATCACCACTAAACATACTACCTTTGACATACGAACAGAATTACACCGCAGCACAAATAATGAAATTAAGGTCGCAGGATGTATTGCAAGCGAACACCTCAACGGTAACTTCAAATCACGAATTTCGAAGTGCTACAATCTTAGAGCCTATTTAAAACGGACTTACAACTATACAAATAACGAGCGTAAAGCACTTATACAGAAAGTGAAGAAACTCTCTATCGATACGTATAAAGCACTTGAAACAAGCTATGGTCCTCTTGGAGAAATCGGAATTGATTTAGGAATAGATAAAAACGGTCGCCTATGGATAATTGAAGCTAATTTAAGCAGTGGAAAGCGTTCACTTTATAAGGTGAATGGTTCTGCGCCACTTGAAAAGTCATATATTGAAATGTTCTCTTATGCAATTCAAATTCAACGAAGGAAAGGAGTTCTAAAATGAGACGCATTGGTGTTATTCTTCCTTCAGAAAAGTATAGACTGTTGTTAAAGGACGATCCCAATGTACGAAAGAGAGTTCAACTCTACACGAAAGCAGCAAAAAAACAAAATTGTACAGTTTGCTTTTTCCGACTCCAGGATTTACAGCCAAATACTACTACAGTTAATTCCCTTATAAAGGAAAACGGAACATACAAGAAAAAAAGAGTATCTATTCCAAAAGTTATTTATAAACGTGTTGGCCACACTAAAAAGCACCTGCCCCTCTTTGAATCACTTAACCAAAAAGGGGTTAAAATCTTCAACTTATACAAAAATAATTATAAGTGGAATGTATGGAAAATTGTGAATAAAAATGAATCTCTTTCCATTTACCAGCCATATACCAGGTTAGCTTCAACTAAAAGTATTAAATCAATGATACGAAAATATCCTAGTGTAGTAATCAAACCCAACCGCGGAGAAGGCGGTAAAGGTATAATGAAAATTGAGAAAGATGGGAATAGAAGATGGGTATTGTATACAAAAAACAGTAAAGGGCAATGGAAGGGAAAGCGTTTTACCAGCAAGCTTCCTTCCGTTCTTACAAAAACCATAAAGAAGAGAAAATATTTGGTTCAAGAAGGGATAGAACTTGCCTCCTACAATGGATCTAAGTTTGACCTGCGCGTCGCTGTACAAAAAAATACAAGAGAGAAGTGGCAGCTTTCAGCTATATTCACGAAAGTTGCAGGACCTGGTCAATTACTCACTAATATGAGTCAGGGCGGAGAATCCTATTTGTTAGAGGAAGTTTTAAGAAATCACCCTACCCTTCACTATCATCACCTATTCCCGCAAATCAAGCAGATTAGTTTGAAATTAGCTGAGCATCTATCAAAATATAAGAAAGGCATGTACGATTTCGGCTTTGATATTGGAATCTCTAAAGATGGAAGGCTGTATTTATTTGAAGTCAATCACACAAATGATTACCCCTTCTTCTCTATTAAAAACGGTGAGCTCGCTCACGAGGAATGGTATGAAGTATATAAGACACCTATTGAATACGCCGCAAAGTTATTAAAACAAAAGTTGCGCACAGACAAGTGCAGCCTGACGAATGCAAGACATAAATTGCTTTTCCGACCACCATGTTTGTACTAATGTAAAATGGAATCACCCTCTCAAATGAAAAAAATTAACCTCTTCGTATACTTTCACCGAAAAGCTATTTCCATTAATTCACTGTCATATGCTTGCTTTGGAGATAGGTTGATCTACAGTCGCATCAGGAAAGGGGAGGACCTGAACAACACTCTTCATAAAACCTTATAGACACTTTTCTTTAATATTGTACTTCCACCAAATTAAGTCCTCCAGACTGCCACTACAGAGGGTTACATTTTTTCCCTCTCCCTTTCCTATTATTAACAAATTAAAACCAATATGCACTTCTCAATTAACCCAACTCGAAGACACAGATGCGATCACCCGGTGGCCTTCCTTCGCCAGACCTGACGTAGTCCCCTCTCCAAAGTTCGGGCATGATGGATACTCCTCATGTTAAATAAACACAAAGACAGCACCTGGATACGTGCTAAAATAACTTAAACTAGAAAAAAATAGAAATTAATTTTCCAATATATGAAACTTACTTTTTCCAGCCGGTATCTTTATTAGTGAGAGGGGGCACAGGGGTGGATTTGGTTGAACGATTACGCAGCGGAGAAGAAAGCGCATTGAATGAGCTGATGCAGCTATACGGAAATGAGCTTGTAAGGACAGCAGTGCTGCTTGTAAAAGACTATTATTTAGCGGAAGAAATTGTCCAGGATACATTTGTCACAGCTTTTCAGAAAATTGAGCAGCTGGAAGATGACAGCAAGTTAAAAGGCTGGCTCGTTATCATCACTGTTAACGGCTGCAGAGCGAGAATGAGAAAGTGGAGCTGGAAAAATATTTTTCTGGCAGAAAAAGAAGCAGCATTCGATCAGCTCGCAGAAACTGACCCTCTGCCAGAAGCCGCCCTCCTGACAGCCCAGAGAAATGAACATTTACATAAAGGCATCCAGTCTCTCACCTACCATTACAGAGAGGCAATCACACTATTTTATTTTCATGAGCTGTCCATCAGGGAGATCTCTGAAATGCTTGAGGAAAACGAGAACACGGTAAAAACAAGAATCGCCCGCGGGCGCAGGCTGTTAAAGGATTTTTTACAGAAAGGAGATGTTCAGGATGAACAGCAGAGACGAACAAAGAAAGGCTAAACAGATACTCGTGGAAGAGCTGGAGCAGTACAATTTTACTGCAGCGGGGAAAGTCACTGCCCGAACACATCCGAGATCTTTCCGGGAAAAACTCGACCGTTTGTGGAATAAAGAAATAAACATTCCATTAGTTCCCGTGGGCGCGGCCCTTTTCCTCTTTCTTTCTGCCGGTTCAATGTTTGTTATTTCTGAAACAGCCCCGGACGGACAAAGGGAGCTCATCGAGAAAGGCGGCAGCATTTACTGGAGCGACCTTCTGGAGAGAGAGGAATCCGACCGATGAGAGTAAAAATGAAGGTGAAACATCTCGTGCTTAGCACCGTTTCTGTAATTGTTCTTCTGGTTTTATTCATCAGTTTTCTCCAGCCACAGCTCGAAACCTGGGGCATCAGCCGCCAGTTGGCGAGCGGGGAAACAGAGCAGGCTAAAGAACGTATCATTGAAAATATAGAGAGTAAGTCCCGAAACCGGCTGCAACTGATCGAGAAATATATGATTAGTCCAGCACCTGGAGCGCATTATGATATATATGTAAGCCCCTCCGGCATAATGGGTCCCGGTCCTGAAGCGGCTGAGCGATATTTTACACTGGAGGAAAGCGCTCCATACTTACTTGAATACCTGGAAAAAGGCCCTGCAGGGGACACGCACAGGAAAGCAGCAGATATTCTTTCGGTTTATTACTATGGCGAAGGCGATTATGAAAATCTAAGCCTCTCTCTGCAAAAGGCGGCCGCTCGTTACGATAATAATAGTGAGCATTACCATGAATTAAAGCTAAGGAACATAGAACAGGCTGTTAACTTCCAGGAATTCGAAGCTGCCGAAGCACTTATAGACCAGTATGAAAAGGAGGTCCCGGAAAGCTATCCTGATGCAAGGCTTCAGACTGCTATGTTAAAAGCCCGGTCTTATATGCTCCAGGATAAAACTGAGGAAGCTCTGGCTGTACTGGACACTGCAATGGAAGATTATCGGGAGCATGAACGGCAGCTTCTGGAAGAAATGAGGGAGTATGACCCGGATTATACAGATGAGTTTCAGGAAGATAGCTATTATTTAACAGTTGCTGAAGACTTAAAAACAAGTATAGAGTCTATGGATGATAATGCAGGGGGCGCTTCCATTGAAGGAAGGATAACGAGGTCTGACGGCCAGCCGCTGGCTAATGCCGGCGTATTTTTAAAAGATGAACCGAATGTCATGAGGACCAGCCCCTCCCCCTTTGATGAAAAATATGGAACAGTAACAGGCCCGGACGGAAGCTATTCTTTCCACGGAGTTGCGCCTGGAAGCTATCAGGTGCAGGTTGGCCTGCTCCTTGAGCAAGTGGACGGCTGGTCGTGGCCGGCAGATATGTATGAATGGGTCGACCTTGAAGCTGATGAAGCTGAACAGTATGATATCGAGCTGACCCCCCTTATTAATATAAGCGGTCCAAAAGACTATGAAACACTTGAGAATGAGACGATTACGTTTGACTGGGAGGACTATCCTGATGCTGCCAGCTACACGATATTTTTAGGAATTGAGGTGGATGGTGGTGCTGGCTCCCTCTCCGTAGGATTTATGGAGGAAATACCAGAGTCACAGATTACTTTTGAAGCGGATGATCTGTACGCAAAAGCGGTAGGCTTTTCATTCGGTGATGAGGAGTGGGACAGCGTTCAGCCGGAAAGCCTCCTTGCCTTTGCAAACGTGCATGGAAGCTATTTCTGGTATGTGCACGCTTTTGATGAAGACGGGGAATTCATTGGCCAGAGTAATGGGTATCGCCTCAAGGAAGAAACTATGGGAGCTCTGCCGTTTTTCCAGTTGCAGGAGCGGGAGATGACGGAAGCAGATAACCTGTTAATGGACGGCAAAGCCAGAGAAGCACTGGCTCTTTATAAGGAAAATGTTGCAGAAAATGAAGATGATATTCACAGCCTGAGGATGATCACGAGGATTAACGGCCTTGATGAAAAAAATGCGGAAGAAACTGCCGAATACCAGAAAAGGCTTTATGAAGTTGCTCCAGATGAAGGGAATTTATTTCATATTATTGAGTATTATTTTTCCGCCGGGGACTGGGTGGAAACAGCTAAGTGGTTCTCCAGGTATCAGGAAGAAGTGCCTGAGGGAAAGCAATCCTCCTATGTTAAAGCTTTGTACGGGATAACTTTAACAAGGCTCGGTGAACTGGAAGAAGCCCGCAGCTTATTCTATGAAGTAATGGAAGAAGATCGATCCAACGAGTATATTGGAAATCTTCTTGCCCTGGAACTGTACCTGGGGACAGAATGGGAAAAAGTACAGGAGATGGCGTGGGAAAATAAAGAACGATTCTATGAAACTCTGGACTGGACTCCACTGGTTGAAGACCTGGAATCTGTGGAAGAGCAATCTTTAATGGAAGCTTTGAGGCTCTCTTTTGAAGGGAATGAAGAGGAACTGGAAAGATTTTTAGCAGATGAAGATTCGGCCCTCAGGAATTTTATCAGTGAATTAAAAAAGCGTTAGTAAAAGCAAGGGCGGCCGCCCTTGCTTTTTATTATGAAAGCCATTGTTTCAGCCGAATGACATTATTTTTCGCATCGTTATATCCAAGGTCATACAAACTGAGCAGCCTTGCTTCGTTACGTTCAAAACTGCTAACCGGAAGTTCCCTGGAGGGCTGAATGATAAATATGTTGCCGTTTTTCTGTTCTTTTTCAAGGAAACCGAGAGTTTCGTTATATGTAACTAGCCGCTTTCTGAACGACTCCGCTACAGCCGGATATTTTCGGTACAGCAGCCTCATAAGGCCAGAAGTTCTTCCCGGTTCAAGGCGTTTATTTTCCCCTTTTGTCAGCACTACTATATTTTTTTCATTCCCGTCTTCAATCGATTTTTTAACAGGGACCGGATCAACTAGTCCCCCGTCCAGAAGCATCCTTCCCTCATATTCAACAGGAGCTGCAATAAAGGGCAGTGAGCTTGAAGCCCGGATGATTTTCAGTATGTCCTTCCCGTGTTTTTCTTTATCATAATAGCGGGCCTCCCCCGTCTGGCAGTCCATCGTTGCGACGAGAAAACGCTCTTTTGACTCCCGAAACGCTTCGTAATCAAACGGAACGAGCTTATTTGGTATTTCATCAAATAAAAAATCCATACCGAACAGTTCTCTTTTAAAAATAAGGTTACGCCAGGACAGAAAGCGAGGATCGCTTGCCAGACCTACGTTCACCTCTTTGTTTCGTCCTTTCTGCCTCGACACATAGGATGCACCCATGCACGCTCCGGCGGAAACGCCGCTTACATAGCTGAAAAATAACTCATTTTCCAGGAAGTACTCCAGAACCCCTGCTGTATAGAGTCCCTTCATCCCTCCCCCTTCTAAAACAAGACCGCAATTATACATATCGTGACGTCCTTTTTCTGCAAATTTCCTTTAATCGATTTTAATTAAGTTTATCAGGTTTCACGTAAGGAGGGAAAGCTTTAGTGCCGGTTTTTTGGGGGGAGGTGGATATGCAGCTGGTTCGTTGATTGAAAACCTGTTTTCGTTCATTGAATATTGTTTTTCGTTCATTGACCAGCTTGTTTCGTTCTTTGAATAGCTGTTTTCGTTCATTGACCATCCAGTTTCGTTCATTGGTATCTTTTTCGTTCATTGACCAGCTTGTTTCGTTCATTGAATACCTGTTTTCGTTCATTGACCAGCTTGTTTCGTTCATTGAATACCTGTTTTCGTTCATTGACCAGCTTGTTTCGTTCATTGGTATCTTTTTCGTTCATTGACCAGCTTGTTTCGTTCATTGGATCAACGATACGTAGCTGTATCGCGCCGATTCAAAGGGTTATCACGCTAAACTCAGCAGTTATCGCGCCAAATCGTATAGTTATCACGCCAAACAATGATATTATCACGCGGAAACCTGCGAAAATCACCAACTCTAATTAATAAAAATCCTCTATCTAGAGAATTATTTGCTCCACCCTTAGTTAATCGCAAGTTTTAACCTTTTATTCCTCATCTGCCATGGTCATTCGCACAGGTCTCTGTTATTTGCACAACTCGAACCACTATTCGCTCATTTCCCTATACCATTCGCACAACTTCACGGGTGATTCGCACGACTCCAATGAGGTTACGCACAAGTCCTGATGAATTCTCCCCCCATAAATTTCCCCACAGGTCCTGTTGAATGCCACCACTCACACCCCCTCCCCTTTACAACTCTCCTTCACCGTTGATAGACTAATAGTAACTTACATATTTTTCAAAAAAGAGGTGATACCTTATGGCGCGAAGGCGGACAGCAGCCAGGAACAACGGGACGACATTTTTGATGGTTGGCGCACTTTTACTCATACTTGCTCTCCTCTTCAGACCGTGGGATTTTATTAATTTTACGAGTGACACTCCGACAACTGGCAATAACACCAGCGATACCCAACCAACAGAAACTGAAAATAAAATGAAGGAAATCTTTGCTGACAGGGATTACGGAGATCTGGACCAGGAAACAGAAGACATCCTGTCTGCAGCCAGCAGCCTCGAGGGCACTCCTTTCCAGTCCGGCGGTTCATCCCCTGAAGAAGGCTTTAATTCTTCCGGATTCACCCAGCACGTGTATGAGGAAACCACCGGTCTCCGTATGCCACGGATAGCCCAGCATCAAAATGAACTCGGTGAGCAAGTCACAGCCGAAGAGCTTTACCCTGGGGACCTCGTCTTTTTTGAAGCGAACACAATAATGAGCGGTATTTACTTAGGGCACGGAGAGTTTGTGACCGCCTCTCAAAGCAACGGGGTGGAGACACTGCGCCTGCAGGACGGGGGCTTCTGGACGGAAAACTTTACAGAGGGAAAACGACTCACAGAGGAGGAAAAAGCAGCCCTTCATCCTGACACATATATGGACCACAGCCACCCGGCAGTACGGCACGCAATGGAATATCTTGATATTCCATACGAATTCGGGGGCAATACTCTGGAAGCCTTCGATTGCTCGTTTTTTACCCAGCTCGTATTCCGTGAGAGCATGGACGTATACATTCCACGGGTTACTACTGATCAATACCTCATTGGCGAGGCCGTTGAACGTGAAGATCTTGAACCAGGAGACATCCTGTTTTTCTCCGGAATTGACCTGGAGGATGATGACCGGGGTAATGGAGAGATCACACATGCAGGCATATATCTCGGGGAGGGTCTGATGATCCATGCGAGCAGAACAGAAGCGAAAACCCAAATCTCTTATCTGAACGATTACTGGAACGACAACTACACAGGCGCCCGAAGATACGATAGCATGAGCCTCCAGGGCGAGCACCCTGTGGTCCAGGAGGCAGCCAGTCTTCTTTACACACCTTTTGAATCCGGCGGCACATCACCAGACGAAGGCTTCAACACATCCGGACTCGTTAAGTATGTCTACCGGGAAAGCCTCGGTATCGATCTCCCTGACACCGCGAACGCCCAGTTCGAAGCAGGAGAAAAAATAGAGCGGAGCGAGATGGAGATCGGCGACCTTGTCTTTTTCGAAGGTTCAAGCAGTTACCTGCCTGGTATTTACATCGGCCATGACCAGTTTATCATTGCTTCTGAGTCTTCAGGCGTAACAACCCGCCATCTGGATCATGATGACTTTTTCTCAGAGAGATTTGCCGGCGGCAGACGATATTATTGATGAAGAGCTCTTCCCTGAAGCAGGAGGTGCTCTTCGTTAGTTCCTGGGAATAAATGATTTGAATTCAGAATTATCGCTAGTACTAAATTTCCTTTTGAATTTCTGAAAAATTTACACACTTTTTCATCCTCCTTCCAGAAGAGGCTTTAAACTTGTTCTATCATGGAATTCCCACAATCCGCCAGTACCAATTTTCGCATTTTCCCACATAACTACTACTAAAATGCTATGATAGAATCAGCATATTTTTTAAACAAAAATGTTGAAAAAGTAAAAAAGCAGAAGGAGCTTTTAAATAAATGGATATATTAGCCCGAAATAACGTAAAAGTGAAAGGGCGCGGCACTGTGCCGATGCTTTTTGCTCCTGGCTTTGGCTGTGATCAGAATGTATGGAATACAGTAGCAGAGTCTTTTGAAGACAACTATAAAGTTATTTTATTTGATTATGTGGGCGCCGGGAATTCCGACCTGGCAGCATACAGCCCTGATAAATACAGCACTCTCGAAGGGTACGCGCAGGACGTCCTCGATGTGTGCGAAGCATTAAAGTTAGAGAATGTTATTTTAGTCGGACACTCTGTAGGAGGCATGATCGGAGCCCTCGCCTCTCTGGAAAAACCTGAATTGTTCTCCAGCCTCATCATGCTGGGGCCCTCTCCATGCTATCTGAACGACCCTCCTGAATATGCCGGTGGTTACGAAAAAGAGGAGCTTACAGGTCTGTTAGATTTGATGGAAAAGAATTATATTGGCTGGGCAAATATGTTTGCTGCCACTGTCATGGGCAATCCCCAGAGCCCCGAACTCTCCGCTGACCTTGAGGAACGGTTCTGTTCCACCGATCCGGTCATAGCGAGGCAGTTTGCTCAGGCGACCTTTTTTGCTGATAACAGGAAAGACCTTCCGAATATTACCGTGCCGTCACTTATCCTCCAGTGTACGGACGATGTAATCGCTTCTATGGAGGTAGGCCACTTTGTTCATGAAAACACTCCTCACAGCACGTTCAGAGTTATGGAAGCAACAGGGCACTGCCCGCACATGAGCCACCCTGAGGAAACGATCCGGTTAATCAGTGAATATTTGGCTGGAGATATGGCAAACTTTGAAAAAAAGAAAACAGGTGACCGGGTTTGATGGATGATCAGTTAAACTTTGCTCCATGCGGTTTTATTACGATGGATGAGGATGGAAACCTCATTTCTGTTAATGAGACATTACTTATTCTCCTCGACTATAGTGGGGAGAAGCTGAGCGGGAAGCATATCAACGAAATACTCTCTGTTCCTGCCCGTCTTTTTTTCCAGCTTTACTTCTGTCCTCTTATTAAAAAAGAAGAAAAAGTGGAAGAAATGTATCTCTCCTTAACAACCAGCAAAGGGGAAGAACTTCCTGTGCTTATTAATGCGCTGCGAAGGAATCGAAACAACGCCTCTGTGATCGATTGTGTTCTTATCCCCATGCGCAAACGGGACGAGTATGAAAACGAGCTGATCCAGGCGAAAAAAATGGCCGAGATCGCTCTCCTTGAAAAAGACAAAGCAGTCATCGAAATGGAGGATCTTCTGCAGAAGATCGAAGAACAGAGACAAGAGCTGATCACCCTTAACAGGGAAAACCAGCTGTATAAAGAAAATATGGAAAAAGAGCTTCAGCTGGCAAAGAATATTCAGGAAACATCATTAACAGAACCAATCAGTAATGAGGAACTGCAAATCGATGCTTACTATAAAGCTTCCAGCGAGCTTTCCGGAGATATCTACGGTTTTTACCAGATCAGCAGGACACAGTATGGCATTATTCTCCTCGACGTAATGGGGCACGGAATTTCCTCCTCCATGATTACTATGTCACTTCAGTCCCTGTTCCAGAGGCTGATTTCACGGGGCGTTACTGGAGAAAGGATCATGAAGGAACTTGATGCCCACCTCCATGAACTGTTCCGCAATAATGCAGACGCCTGGCATTACTGTACAGCAATTTATCTTTTTATCGATACGAAAAAACAAACCATTGAATATGTTAATGCAGGCCATCCTCCCGCACTTCTCCAGGCTCCAGATGGCATTCAGTACGAACTCATATCCACTACTCCTCCTCTCGGGGCGTTTGAAGGGATAACATTTGTAAAAAACTCGGTCGAATACTCAAGCGGCGGCCGCCTGCTCCTGTATACAGACGGAGTTACCGATCCCCTTGATGTCCAGCACCTTCCTGATCTTCTGATGAAACACCCTTCCGCTTCTCTTAAAGAGCTGAAAGGAAGCATTCTTCAGTCACTGGAGGAGACCGAAAGCAGCTACACTGAAAATGATGATAAATGCTTCATTTTAGTGGACCTGAAATAAAGAAGAAGCCGGGATGCTTTTACAGCATAACCCGGCTTTCCTGTTTACTGCCCCTTTTCCAGATGTATATCAATCAGCTCATCTTTTTTCATGTCCACAAGCACGTATGCTCTCACTTTACTTCCGTCTTCCAGTGTGAACAGAAAGTTAAACTGCTCCCGCACATCAGAAATCATTACTTTCCCCTGATAGTCATAATCCTTCACGTCCTCACCTGGATATTCTTCCATCATTCTTTCAATGGCAAGCTTCCCCCACTTCGCATATTCCGGATCCTGAGCCTGCGCAAAGTTTGCAGGCACCACTATACTTAAAAAAATAAGTAAGGTAAGTGCCCCCAGTATGTTTTTCTTCATCTTGTCATCCTCCTGTTAGTTAGTTGTAAAACGTGAACTAGTCCTGTTCACATCTATTTTTCTACTGGAAATTTAAAACATACATAAGTTCCTGATTTTTTCCAAGCCCGTGCAGCAACAGCATAAAATGCAACGGCCTGCCATACATATACGAGTAGAAGACATGTGCAGTGAGGGGGAAGGGAAACTGATGAAAGATAATAAACTGCCTAAAATGAGCACACCGCCGAAACAGCGGCCGCAGCAGAAAAAGCAGCAGCTGGAGCAGTTTACGGTAGATCATGAAGGGGAAAAGCTGACGACGAACCAGGGAGTGCCTGTTTCAAATGATGATGATTCTCTTAAAGCAGGTATCCGTGGACCCACGATTATGGAGGATTTTCATTTCCGTGAGAAAATGACTCATTTTGACCATGAGCGTATCCCCGAACGGGTCGTTCACGCCCGGGGGACTGGAGCTTACGGGTATTTTCAGGTGTATGAACCTTTAACGGAGCTGACGAGGGCTAAATTTCTTCAGGACCCGTCTGTAAAAACTCCGGTGTTTGTCCGTTTTTCAACTGTTGTTGGTTCACGGGGCTCCGCAGATACTGTACGGGATGTACGTGGTTTTGCCACGAAATTTTATACTGAAGAAGGTAATTATGACCTTGTGGCAAATAATATTCCGGTTTTTTTCATCCAGGATGCAATCAAATTCCCGGACGTTGTACATGCGATAAAACCAGAGCCCCATAATGAAATACCCCAGGCTTCCTCGGCTCACGATACATTCTGGGACTTTGTAGTGAATAACACGGAGATCGCCCATATGGTCATGTGGCTTCTGTCAGACAGAGCGATACCGAGAAGCTACCGGATGATGCAGGGGTTCGGCGTTCATACATTCAGACTTGTAAACGCCCAGGGGAAGGCCCGGTTCGTAAAATTTCATTTGACTCCTCTTCTCGGAATCCATTCTCTCGTATGGGATGAGGCTCAGAAGCTCGCAGGAAAAGATCCCGATTACCATAGGCGTGATCTTTGGGAAGCTATTGAAGCAGGCCATTTCCCTGAGTACGAATTCGGCATACAGATACTTGAAGAGGAAGATGAATTTAAATTTGATTTTGACATTCTTGATGCAACCAAGCTCTGGCCCGAGGAACTCATCCCTGTCAGGCCAATCGGCAAGCTGACCCTGAACAGGAACAACGACAATTTTTTTGCTGAAACAGAGCAGGCCGCTTTTCACACAGGAAATGTAGTGCCCGGTATTGATTTCACGAATGATCCTCTGCTCCAGGGGCGGCTGTTCTCCTACCTGGATACCCAGCTCATACGGTTAGGCGGGCCGAATTTCCACGAGATTCCGGTGAACCGGGCAATGACACGGGTGCGCAACAACCAGCGGGACGGCTATCACAGGATGACGATAGACCGTGGTGTCACGAGCTATCAGCCAAATTCCATGAGGGGGAATTATCCTCGTCCAGTCCCTCCGGAAAAGGGCGGGTATACGCATTACCAGGAAAAAGTGGAGGGTAAGAAAATTCAGGAACGGAGTCCAAGCTTTAAGGATCACTTCAGCCAGGCCCAGTTATTCTGGAACAGTATGTCACCAGCAGAGAAACGGCATATTGTAGAGGCGTTTCATTTTGAAGTTGGAAAAGTAGAACATATGGAGCTCCGCCAGCGAGTTGTAGATATGTTTAATCATGTTGACCACACACTTGCAAGGCAGATTGCAGCAGGAGTGGGCGCCGTACCGCCGGCAAGGCCCGCAGATAAAGGGATTACAGCAAAGTCCCCTGCTTTGAGCCAGGAGAATACGAATAAAACAGCAAGATCCCGGAGAGTTGCCATTTTGCTGGATCATGGCTGGAATGTGAACCAGCTGCGCCAGTTTACGGATGCGCTGAAAAAAGAAGGCGTATATCCTGATATCATCAGCAGAAGATTAGGCAAACTCGTGAGTGAGGACGGAAAGCATCAGATCGAGGCAGATAACAGCCTCACTACGGTGGAGTCCGTCATGTATGATGCTGTATTCGTACCGGGAGGGCGTAAAAGTGCCAGCAGCCTTGCCGGCGATGGAGAAGCGCTTCACTTTATTAACGAAGCTTTTAAGCACGCAAAAACAATTGGTGCAGTAAACGAAGGCGTTAACCTCCTGACTGCCTCGCAGATTCGCAATGCTATTATCGCCGGGGCGGAAAACCCGTCGCTTCCTATCTCCTCCCATGGAGTGGTGACAGTACGGAATGCGGGAAATCTGCGCGGTTTCAATAAATCCTTTATTCAGGCACTCGCCCAGCACCGGCACTGGGACAGGGAAAAACTCGCCGGCCAGGTGCCGGGGTGAGGAGTTAATTAGGTAGTTAGAAGTATGGCAAAGAAGGCTGCCTGTTAAAGGGCAGCCTCTTTTGCTTACTTATCAATGAATATTTCATTTTCGCAGGTTGGGACGTCAGTTTCGCTCGCAGGTTGGATTTTCGCACATTGAAACGCTGATTCCGTTCTTTGAAACTCTGGTTTCGTTCTTTGAACTCCTCATTTCGTACTTTACTTCTGATTCCGTTCAATGGTACCTGGTTTTTGTTCATAAAACCGCGGTTAATCGGATTACAACAAATAAACAATCAGTTGAGGGGATCTCAACTGACTGATTACACTGCATTAAAATAAATACACATCAATTTTTTGCAATTATGCTTCCTCCGAAGGTTTCGTTCTCCTGACGAGAAGCGCCAGGACTACTGTAGCTAGAGCCAAATAAAACCCTGTTGAAAAACTCTGCTGGGAACCGTAAGTAAGTGCCTCGATCATCATTTGTTCAGATGGATTTGCACTTCCTGTTCCGGCCAGGTAATTTTGCTGCCCTGTTTCCATTACCGAAATAAACAGTGCTGCTCCAATAGCCCCTGATACTTGCATTAATGTATTCATTATAGCTGTGCCATGGGGATATAGTTTTGCAGGAATCTGGTTCAGCCCATTTGTTTGTGCTGGCATCATGATCATCGCAACCGCAATCATGAGAATGGCCTGCTGGACGATAACAATCCAGGTCGGAATTCCCGGAACTGTATAACGGTATGTGAAGACAATAGCCGCTAAAATAATGGTCCCTGGAATTAATAAAGGCCGTGGCCCGAATCTGTCAAACAAGCGCCCCATAACGGGTGACATTGCTCCGTTTAACAGCCCTCCCGGCAGCATAACCAAACCTGCGGTTACAGCGCTGAATAACAGGGCTCCCTGCATATATATAGGCATGACGAGCATCATGGCAAACATCGTCATCATCACGAGCATTACCATTACGAGACCCAGTAAAAACATTGGATACCTGAACACCCGGATATCCAGTAATGGTGTGGCGATCTTCAACTGGCGCCAGCTGAACAAACCAAGTGATATAAAACCCACAATCAAAAAGGAGAATACCATCGGATCTGCAAAGCTGGCGTCTCCCTTACCAGCAGCACTGAAGCCATATACTATCCCGCCAAAGCCAAGCATGGATAAAACAAAGGAAAGGACATCGAGCTTTGGTTTTGACGTCTCAGAATATTCGTGAGCACCTTCATCCCAAAGAACAGAGATGCTAACGCAATAGGTAAAATAAAATAAAACAGCCATCGCCACGATAAATTCTCAACAATCAGGCCTGAAACAGTGGGACCGATTGCCGGTGCAAACATAATTACAAGCCCTACCATTCCCATAGCTGCTCCTCGTCTTTCAATTGGGATAACAGCGAGAATAACATTAATCAGGAGCGGAATCATGATTGCTGTACCAACTGCCTGTGTTAATCGGCCGGTTAAAAGAACAGCAAATACCGGACTGACACCCGATATGATAGTTCCCAGTGTAAACAGTGACATTGCTGTTATGAAAAGCTGACGTGTCGTAAACCGCTGCATAAAATAAGCAGAGACAGGTATTAACGTACCAATCACAAGCATATATCCAGTAACCAGCCACTGTGCGGTGCTTGATGCCACACCGAAATCCGCCATAATGGCGTTCAGGGCTACGTTTAAAATCGTTTCACTTAAAATGGCGACAAATGCGCCGGAAAGCAGAACTGCTAATATAGTAACCGGGTTCACCTTTGGTTTAACCGTTTCCTCAGCTGCTGCTTGATCTTGAGCTGTAATTGCCATAATCTTCTCCTCCAGTAAATCTCTTTATCAATACGAAACGGTATCGTTCCGCTGAATAATATTACCACCATGAATAACGAAACGCAACAGTATCGTATTTGTAACAAAGGAACCAGAGTGTTAAACTAAACACATAATAAAGGTGAAAATCAGAAAGGCGGTGCTTCTCCCTATGACGGTGCAAAATGAGCATCTGGAAGAAAGTAAACGAGGGAGACCCCTTGATTTGTCCCGCAACGAGGTCATTCTCTCCGCAGTATTAGAATTGCTGGCAGAGAACGGGTATGATGCGCTGACAATAGAGGCTGTTGCAGCAGAGGCAAAAGTAGGCAAGGCGACGATTTACAGACGCTGGCCCTCCAAAACAGAACTCGTCATTGATGCTGTTTCCATGATGAGTCCGTTTGGAGCACTTGAGGAGAACCTGAACACAAACGAGGGATTACGAGACCAGCTGGTCGAAATGCTTTCCTTCATTTTTAAGTGCGGCGATAAAAAATACCAGGACATTTTGACAGCGGTTTACTCCGCTGCTTCAACGAATGAACAATTAGATAAAGAGCTGAAAAACGATTTTTACCATCGCCACCGGAAAGCAGTAGAGTCGATAGTGATGCCTTTTATCAAGGAGAACTATGAGCTGCAGGCCCATGAACTGGACCTCCTTGCCGACATTGGGCCGGCCTTAATAACCTACCGAAGTATGTTAGGCGGTAAGCCCTTTGAGCGCGCGGAAGCAGAGCACATCGTTGATCTGTTAATGATGCCAGTCTTACAAAAAATGCTGGATGAAAATGAATAGCTGCCTTGAAATGCAAAAAACCAGGAGCCTCTGGCGGCGCCTGGTTTTATAATGTTTCTAATTAAACACAGCTTAGGTTGTGCGAGTGATGTTTTGAGTCGGACGATTGCCCCTTGATGTTGTGCAAACCAACACCATTGTTGTGTGAATCAACCTCAAAGTTGTGCGAACCACAATTAGAATCCAGCAGCCACACCTTCACCTTCAATAGATTCAACTTTTCACTTCTAGAAAAAAACCCTGCAGCTAAACAAGCTGCAGGGTACTACTTTTATTCACGTCCGGAATTTCCATTTTTTCCGGCATGGGCTGGCGGGCCAGCGTGTGCAGGTGCTCCTGAATGTGCCGGTGGTCCTGCATGTGCAGGCGGCCCTGGCTGAGGCGGTGCCTCTTCTGCCTCTTCCTCATATAACTCTACGCTGATACGTCCTTCACTCTCGTAATTAATATATTCTCCTGCTGCTGTAATGCTCTGGGCAAAGTCGATCATTG
The DNA here is from genome assembly GCF_002019695.1 of Evansella clarkii. Lineage (GTDB taxonomy): Bacteria > Bacillota > Bacilli > Bacillales > Salisediminibacteriaceae > Evansella > Evansella clarkii. The sequence continues at coordinate 605,249 of NZ_KV917376.1, forward strand.
CGTTTGTCATAAATCCTGCGCTTGGCTGAATTACTTCTCCGACAAAGTCATAGCCTCCTCCGCCGGTAGCCGTATAGTCAGACACAGCGACACGGTACTTTTCCCCCATGTCCAGTGGTTCGCCATTCAATACGAGCTCCACATCAACCAGATTTCCTTCTTCATCCGTGAAAATTGTGTAATGAAGCCCGGAAGTCTGGAGGTCAATCTGATTCCTTCTGTTATAAGAATACTCAATGACATCTCTGATTGCCGCGCCTGTCATTTCCATTTCCATTACTTCATTGGCAAACGGTTCCACCGTATAAATGTCTCCTGCGGTAATCTCACCCGGCTCAATGTTTGCACGGATTCCCCCGTTATTCGTAAAGGCCATATCTGCCTGGACATATTCACGCATGGCGTCTGTCCAGAAGTTCCCTAATGGCGCGTCCTGCTCATAACGCTCATCCCGGCTAAGACCAGTTTCTGTATAGCCGATCACCTGGGCGAGAACCTCGTCCATTTCTGCATTATATTCGTCAATCATCGCCTGAATTTCAGCGTTTGTTTCCGTCAGCTCATCCACCGGCTGAAGGAACCCTTCCACATTAATAACATCCATCGTATCAGCGTCTATCTCAATAGAGAGATTGCCAATATTAGAAAGGTTAGCTCCAGTCTGTACGATTGGCGTTCCATTCACAACCACAGGTTCATGCAGGACTGTATGTGTATGCCCGCCGATAATTACGTCAAAAAACTCATCAAACTGTTCTGCAAGCTCACGATCAGCTCCATAACCGATATGCGTTAAACCAATAAGAACATCCACTTCGTCCCTTATATAAGCATACTCTTCCACTGTCTCAGCATACGGGTGGAACTCCAGACCGACGATTCCCGCAGGCGCTGTTGCTGGCGGTGTCTGTGTAAGAGCAAGAATTCCTACAGTAAACCCATCCATCTCCTGAATGAAGTAAGGCTCTGGCTGCTCAATTGGTATTTCTGAATCAACTACTTCCGTGTTTGCACTCAGCCATGGGAAATTCGCCAGTTCAACATTTCTTGCAAAAGCTTCCTGGCCGTAATCAAATTCATGATTGCCAATAACCATTGCGTCCAGATTCATTTCGTTAAGGATCCGGATAATCGGTTCCCCTTCCTGTAAATCAACTACAGGATTTCCGCTGAAAACATCTCCTGCGTCCAGATACAAGGAGAAGTCTGCCTCAGCACGTTCTGCTTCCATATAAGCAGCCACTTTGCCTAAACCATCAATAGATGAGTGAATATCATTCGTATGTAAAACTTTCAACAAGTAACTCTCTTCCTCTGCAGACACCTTCTCAAATGGCAGTGGCAGAAAAGATGAAACTATTAAACTTACAACGAGAAATACAGAGAAAAACTGTCTTTTAGTACCAGCAAACATGTAACCCCTCCAATTTTGTTTTCACAGTAACCGACAGAAAATTTCAAAATGCGCCAGTTTTCCCTATTCACTATAAAATTCAATAGCTAAAGTGTCCAGTGACCATCAGGTAGGTATTTACTCTCTATTTTTCTCCCTTTCCTTCCAGAAAAAGAAAAACTTGTCCACTACCGCTGACTGTACGGTCCCGAACAAGTTCAATTATTTATACACTTAAAGTTTTCGTTTTTTCGTGAGCAGGAAGGCGGATCTCCACCAAAGTACCTTTCCCCATCTCACTTTCAATAAAGAGCTGCCCTCCATGAGCTTCCACAATCCGCTGGGAAACAAGCATCCCGAGACCGTTCCCATCTTCCTTCGTTGTGTAAAAAGGCTGGCCGATTTTTTTCAGTACATCCTCCGGTATTCCGGGGCCTTCATCTTTAATCTTCAATGATATACCCGCTGGTGTGTTTTCTGCAGCCACCTGAATCTTCCCCCCTGCCGGCATAGCTTCCATTGAATTTTTCAGCAGGTTGATCATCACCTGCTTCAGCTGGTTTTCTTCACAGTTAATTACAGAGAGACCGTCCTCAAGGGATGCAGTTATCTCCACATTTTTCAGCAGCGCTTCCGGCTGGATAAAACTGATAATGTTACTAATAACAGGTCCTAAATCTTTTGAAGAGAAAGAGACTTTATGGGGCTTGGATAGTAAAAGGAACTCCCCTACTATTTCATTTATCCTCTCCAGCTCTTTCTCCATGATCTCGTAGTAATCTTTCTTTATGTCTGGCTTTGAAAGCTGCAAAAAGCCCTTCATGGAAGTCAGTGGATTCCTGATCTCATGGGCAACTCCAGCCGCCAGTTCCCCTACAGCATGTAATTTATCGGATTGGTACATCAAAGCTTCCAGTTTTCTGATTTCAGAAATATCTTTAATGATTTCAAAAACGCCTGCTACTTTATCATTAATTTTTATTGGGAGCATCTTTATGAGCACTTCAATCTCTTTCCCGGATTTATTCCTTGTAACCAGTGTGTATTGCTGAGGAGTTCCTTCCGCAGCAGCAAGAGTGTGATGAATTTTTTTGCTCATATCCTCCTCTTTTATAATGGTCGACCAGTCCAGGTGTTTCATTTCCTCTATTGTATAACCTGTCAGTTCACAAATAGCCGGATTGCCATCTATTAACTTCCCGCTAATGTCAAAAATTAATACCCCATCAATGTTCTGGTCAAAAAGAGAGTCATAAAGCAAGTCCGTCTCTCTCAAAAGGTTCTCGTTCCGTTCAGAAGCTTCTCCCGTCTCCGCGTCCTCGGATCGTACTGGAATCTGCCTTCCAAGGAGGACACCAGAAAGAAGAATGCACAATAAGATAACCGCAAAAAGGATTACACTTTCCCCGGTTTGATAAAATATGATCCCTGTGCCTGCAGCCACTATTGCCAGCAGAAATAGGGCAACCGAAATCAGTTTCCCGCTCATTGATATCCCCCTCTCCTCTTTGCGCGGAATTTCCCACATTTATAAACCCTTATTTTTCCAGCACCATCTATACAGGTTGATTATAACACGACAATTGACCAAGAAGTTACTTCTTTTTAACAAACTGTTGCCGAATCATTGAAGATCCCCAATCTAATACCTCTGGATACAGCAAAAAACCAGGCTCCGCAACAGAACCTGATCCTTGCAAAACTATATTACATTGTTCCAACAGCAGTTTCACTTTCTTTTTTCCCGCTGAACAGCAGCTGATCTGCAGAATACAGCTTACTTCCGTTAATAAACAGGTATACAGCCATAGCAAGGAGTGCCAGGTCGTATGCATAACCGCCTAAAAACCCTGCGGATAGCTGTACAGTAATGATTGCTCCAGCAAGGACAACTGCCAGCAATCCGGCAACGATGCGTGTAGCAAGCCCCAGAATCAACGCGATGCCTCCTGCGGTTTCAATAAGAACTACGGCATAAGCGAGAAATCCCGGCAGGCCGATACTGTCGAACCAGGCAGCTGTATTACCTACTCCTCCCTGGATTTTATCGAGACCGTGGGCAAGAAATACAACCCCTAAAACTACTCGTAAAATTACTGCTCCCATTTCATTTTTGTCAGCCATTATAATTCCTCCATTTATACATATTAATTTTTAGTTCTCTATTCACTTGCTGTAGAGCCCCAGCCTTGTTTTTGCTAAAATAAAAGTAAGTTTCTTATTAGAAAACAGCAGAGGTGAAAACATTGGATATTGGTACAAAAATCCGGTCGATACGAAAGAGAAAGAAAATTACTATTGCTCAATTATGTGAAGGCACCGGACTTTCAAAAGGGTTTATCAGTAATGTGGAAAATAATAATACTTCACCCTCTATCAATACTTTACATACGATTGCGAGCTATCTTGATGTCCCTCTGCCATATTTGCTGCTTGAAAAAAAACAGCATATGCGTGTCATCAAAAAAGAGGAAAGAACGCATTCATCCTTTAACGATCTGAAAATACAGCACCTGTCTTCAAAGGGAGGACTGAGAATGATGCTCGCCGAGTTTCCACCTGGCTCCTCTATGGGAGAAGAAAATGCCCATGAAGGGGTGGAATCCCACTTAGTTCTGGAAGGAAAAGTCCTGGCCAAACAAGGGGAAGACTCTTTGATCATTGAGGAAGGGGACACATTCAGCTGGAATGCGAGCGTGCCTCACTTCGTTAAAAACATTGGCGATGGTACAGCAGTTGTTCTCATCTCCATTTATTCCGATGCAGAGCTGAACGACATTTATTCAAAATGAGTGAAGCTGTCAATTCAGCTTTGCACGCCGGACGGCTGACGTCCCCTTCCACCTGGATGATCTGTATTTCATTTTATTTTTAACGCGGATTGATCTATCTCTGATTCGAGATATCCTATCTGATTTTATCGGACTGTTTTCAGTGCGCCGCTCCAGGTATTCACCTGATCAAGCATTAAGTTCACATTATCAAGATGTAAATCCTGCGGTTTGAAATCAGTTCCGTTTTCAAAGTCAGTAAATAAGGATAATGTTGGGTGAGTTCTTACATCTGCAATCATTAGTTCTCCCATAATTCCCCGCAGATGCTCTGCAGCACGCGCTCCTCCAGTAGAACCATAGCTGACAATTCCAGCGGCCTTGTTATTCCATGCTTCTCTAGCTAAGTCCAAAGCATTTTTCAGAGCTCCAGTAATACTGTGGTTGTACTCCTGAACGATAAAGACAAAGCCGTCTAAGCTTGCAAGCTTTTCATTCCATTTTGCAATCCCCGGGGCATCTGCTTCACCCAGAAACGGCAGCTCATAATCTGCAATATCAACGATCTCGTAATTTGCGTCTCCTCGTTTATCTGCAATCTCTTTTACCCATTCTCCCACCTGCGGGCTCACTCTCCCCTGGCGAGTACTTCCTAAAATAATTCCGATATTTAACTTTTCATTTCCCATTGTTTCTTCCTCCTTTGGTTGTTTAGCGAATAAACTGCTCAAAATACCCATTATGTGCACCACCTGTATATAAATTTAATTATTGCCTCAATTGCCGCCACTGATTACAGTTTTTTCTCACCTCCTGAAAAGCTGAACGAGTTCCGGCAGCAGTTTTCATGGATGCTCACTGCCGCGCTTCACAGCATGCTGTTGTATGACTGCTGGCAGTTTCAGCATCTTATGATTCTGTTCATTTATTTTTTGTTTGTTCATTACTTTATGTAAGTGAGTATATTTTAGTTATTATATTTTGTCAAGTAACTTTGTGGCAAAAAATCATTTTATATAAAAACATACAGTGGTATATTGTAATTAAAGGGGTGTTGCAAAATGAATTATTCTAAAATTTGTCCCAGATTCGAAAAAGCTGTCTCTATTTTAAGCCAGCGGTGGACAGCGTTAGTGATTTATCAGTTATTATCCGGACCGCAACGGTTCAGTACAATACAGGCATCGGTCGGGCTTAGTGGAAAAGTGCTGTCTGAGCGATTAAAGGCTCTTGAACAGGAAGGTATCGTTAAGCGGCATGTCATCCCGGAAACGCCCGTGGTAATTGAATACTCACTTACACAAAAAGGCCAGTCCTTAAATTCTGTATTAAAAGAAATAGAAACCTGGTCGCAGGACTGGGTCGACAGAGAGGATACAGAAAGTTAAATTTTGAAGTTCTTCTGGTATCGGGGCATTAGTGGGCCGGCGGGGGGTAATCTTGCGTGACCTGAGTAGCTGGTTCAGTTTTGCACAGGTGCCGCATTGTGCTCTTGTGTGCCTTTAGGTTACGGTTCACTCCTGCTCAGGCAACGCAGAGCTCTCTTGCGTGCCTGGGTAGTTAACTTGGTGAGTTGCTCCTGGTTTCACCGGTTAATTATAGTGTATTAGGAATTCAAGTGAGGTAGTTCCTCTGCTCAAGGGATGAATCGGGCTCTTTCTGGAATTCAGTTCGGGCTGTTCCTGATCTCAACGTAGGAATCAGGCTCTTTCTGGAATCCAAGTAGTACATTTCACGATCTCAACGTATGAATCGGGCTGTTTCTGGAATTCAAGTACTCCAGTTCTCGATCTCAACGTATGAATCGGGCCCTTTCTGGAATTCAGGTACTCCAGTTCTCGATCTCAACGTAGGAATCAGGCTCTTTCTGGAATTCAGGTACTCCAGTTCTCGATCTCAACGTATGAATCGGGCCCTTTCTGGAATTCAAGTAGTACAGTTCACGATCTCAACGTATGAATCGAGCCCTTTCTGGAATTCAAGTAGTACAGTTCACGCTCTCAACGTATGAATCACACTCTTTCTGAAACCCGATTGCTGCAGGGCATGCTTTCGATACTTGAATCACTCTCTTTCATGTATTCCACGGATGCCATCCCCACTTTCAATACATGAACCCGATGCTATTCCCTGATCAACGCCTGGTCCACCAAATTACCGCAAATCCACAGTTACTTTTTTCTAGGAAGAAAAAATTCTTTTGACCATCTACCATCCATTTGTTATCCTATATGTAACTTTTATTCACATATAAAAACAAATTCGTTGTTTTATATATAAATATTGATGGGGGAAAGCCAGATGAATAAAAATATACAAAAAATCTTAAAGGATAAGATTGAGGTTTTACAACAGGAGGGCGGCCACGACATTGCACTCGCTGGGCCTGTGCAGCTTCCGGTTAGGCTCGGTGAACAGGAGATCACCTTCCAATGGTACACGTGGCTTTCATTAAAGGACTTGCCTTCAGATAAAGAGGAATTGCTGAAAGCATTGCCAGAGGCAGACCTTGCTTTTTCCCAGCAGTCTTCCGTCTTAGTTTACGGGGATTTTTCCAGCGCTGACGATGCAATGATCAGATTTCACAGCATCTGCCATACGGGCGATATATTTGGAAGTATGCGCTGTGACTGCGGCTACCAGCTGCGCAAGTCGATGAATATGATTGTGGAAAACGGCAGCGGCGCTCTGTTTTATCTTGCTGACCATGAAGGACGGGGGATTGGATTATTCTCCAAGTCCCTTGCATATATTCTGCAGGAGGAAGGCCTTGATACAGTAGAGGCAAATGAGCAGCTTGGGTTTGAAGATGACCAGCGCTCCTACAATGAGGCGATCCGCATCCTTCAGGCTTTCAGAAAAAAGCCAGTCAGCCTCATTACCAACAACCCTAAAAAAGTCCATTCACTAAATGAAGCAGGTATGAGTGTACACCGGTCTGTCCCGCTCTGGGGAGACTTCTCTGAACACAACAGAAAATATTTACAGACTAAAGTAGAAAAATCAGGCCATATGCAGGGGACAGCGCCCAAGCCAGCCCTACAGAGATAAAGATAAAGCAAAAAACCAGGTTTCCTTTAACAGGAACCTGGTTTTTTCCTAAAATCTTATAAGTGGACTGTTACATCCGCTTCATCCCGAAGTCTTTCAACAAGCTGCTGGGAGGCTTCATTTTCTTTTTCCGCCCGGAGCTGCTGCTCAAGATCATCTCTGATTTCTTCATATTCCGGAAGTTCGATTTCTTCTTCCGTTTCACCAGCCATCGCTTCCTGCTGGGCTACAAGGTCTTCGTAATAAGCTTCCAGCTCTTCTTCTGTAACTTCCACATCACCAGCTTCATTTTCAATCATCTTGTCGATTTTCACCTGAAGTTCAAGCTGTTCCATTACTTCCTCTTCGCTCATGCCTTGTTCCTCAAGGGCAGCCATAAACTCATCAGCTTGCATTCCGCTTTGCTGAGCGATCATCTCAAGAGTTTCATCCATTTCTTCCTCAGAAGCTTCATAATCTCCGCTTTCAGCTGCCTGGATCAGAAGTTCCGTGCCGATCATATTCTCAGCAACCTGCTCCTTTAACTCGTCCTGGTCGATAGGTTCTCCGCTCATCTGTGCCATCATGGCCATTTGCTGAAACTGGCCCATATAAGAAGCTTCAAATTCTTCACGAGTAATTTCTTCTCCGTTAACTTCAGCAACTACATCAGGGACACCTTCAAGATCCGGCTCTGGCATATCCGGCTGTTCCCCTTCTTCCAAAGCAATTTCATCATTATTTTCTTCAGGAGCTTCCTCCTGTGTATTTGTATTCAAATTATTATCTTCACCTGCATTATTCTGATCATTTGCATCGTTTGCATTACCACATGCAGCTGAAACAGCTACTGTTGCAGCAAGAGCAAAACTTAATGCCCACTTTTTTCTCAATGTAATTCCCCTCTCATAAATAGCTTGATGGTTATTCTAGCATACTATTTGCGAGGATAAAACCCTGTGGGCTCCGGAGAACCATATACTATATGGGATTTTAAAAAAGTATCAAAATAAATTACTGGTTAAAAACCGTCAGGGAGGCTGCAAAAACGCGCCGAATCAGCAGTTTCTGTTTATTGAATCCTCCCTTTACTTTTCCCCGGCCAAAAAGTATACGTGACTTTGTAAAAGTGTGTAATATGGATTTAATCAGAGGATTACGCTGCTCTTTCAGATAACTTCCGTTTTCTCCTCCCCAGAACGTTTACGATAATTACACCAGTGAGAGCAATGACTCCTCCCGTCATGGATACAGCGGACGGCAGTTCTGCCAGCCAAAGCCAGGCAACGAGGATGGCTACAGCAGGCTCAAGATACATCATGCTTGTAACAGTCCCTGCATTGCCAACAGACAGAGCGACTGCCCAGGTTACATACGCAACCGCCGCCGGAAAAATCCCTGTAAACAATGCTGCCAGATGAGCTTCCATGCTGGCATTCGCCAATGATTCCGTTAAACCTGGAGCAAAAAAGAGAAATGGCAGTGTTCCCGCCCATGTGAAATAGGCCGTTAGTTCAATTGGTCTGTAACGCACCAGCAGCTGCTTCTGGAAAACGAAGAACAGCGATGTAGCAACCACCGCTATTAGCACAAAGAAAACTCCGCTGGAAACAGCCAGGTCAGGCCCGCCATATGTACCGATCGTAATTAGTATAATACCGGCGAACCCTATTCCGAGGCCAATCCATCCTGCTCCGTTAAGGCGCTCCTTTAAAATAATCAAAGCGATCACCGCTGTAAAGATTGGTGCTGCCCCGATCAGCATTCCCGCAGTTCCAGCTGTGACAGTCTGCATTCCGAAGGTCACACCAATATGATATACACTAATCCCAAGCCAGCCCAGCACAATAATTTTCAGTATGTCCTTTCTTTGAGGAAGCCTGAATTTTACCCCAGGCAGCAGGAAATATAATAAAAATAAAGCAGATGCAATTAAATAGCGGACGAGTACTAAATGTCCCGCTTCGTATCCCCCTTGTAAACTGGCTCGAATCGCCGCAAAAGTTGCTCCCCAGATAATAATAGTCGTTAGCGCCATAAAAAAAGCTTTCTTGTTCATTCTCCATCCTCCTTTTCCTAAAGATTCAAGCGGCTCCCAGCAAGGACTGCCACCCCAGTTGATTCCTATTATAAGCTGAAAGTTCAATAAATGGTGGTTTTTCGGACTGTTGTATCAGAATAATTTGAAATCACTACCAAGTCTCCAGCATTTACTAAATCCCTGTCACTTTACAACACCCCGTCCCAACTGCCCCTCCTGGTTACTAAAGTTAAAACAGCGAGCCTGGGAAACTGGCATTCTATTGCAAAGTTGTTCCTGAATCTTTCAAATGGTAAAATGTGTTGTAGACTGCAAAGATACTATATAAACAGACAAGGAGCTGACAGTGTATGCCTGGAGTAGAATGGAAAAAGGATTTCCCTGTAACGGAAGGGCATGTTTTATACACTTTTAACAACGATGATATCTACATAGATAATGCTGTAAATTACATAATTTCCGGTGTTAAAAAAGAGGAAAATGTGCTTGTCGTGGAAAGCTCGCGGAATATCCCTAAACTTCGGGAAAAACTAATGAGTAAATTAAATGAGAAGGAACAGGAAAAAATCCATTATACCAATAATTTCACCTACTATATGCTGAACAAAAGCTTTCATGCCGAAACAGTACTTCGATATTTTTCCAAAGCAGTAAACGAATTCTCTCAGCGGGAGGAAAATTTCCGCATGTGGTCCCATGTAGAGTGGGGCGACCATGAAGCATTCCTTAAGGAGGTCGAAACATGCGAACGGGCCTCAGATGAAATAATCCTGGAACAGGAGATACTCTGTGTATGTGCGTACAGAGAGAAGAATCTCTGCCCTGAGCTGAAACAAATACTTCTCCAGCATCATGAACTGGAATTGAAAGATAACAGGCTATATTTCTCCAGGCTTTATCCGCATAGCAATGGCAGATTATCCGCTTTAACAAGAAACATTAATAAATAAGGCCCGTTGGAGCTCAAACTCCAAGGGCCTTTCATTCCTCTAATATGGAAATCTTCAAACAATGTAACCGTTCCGATCGCTCGGATCAGGATAAAGATGGATAGCACTATTTATTTTTATCCAAAAGTATTTGCTTAATCTCTTCCAGGTCTTTCTTAAGTTCCTTGTTTTCTTCAAACAGCCGGTCCATCTGTTTCTGTTTCAGCTCTTCTTCATCATGGCCCAGATAATCGAGAATTACCGCGACAACTAGGTTCAAAATAACAAGGGCTGCAACGACAATAAATGAAATGAAATATACCCACGCCCACGGAATTTCCGCAATAACCGGCCTCGCAACCTGGCTCGCCCAGGACTCAAACGTCACGACCTGCATTAGTGTGAAGAGCGACGTATGGAAGCTTCCGAAGAATTCATAATCAAGAACGTCCCTGAAAAAGGTTGTTCCGATAATCGCATAAATTGAAAATATTAGTGCCGATAACCCAAGGATACCTGTTAATGCAGGCACCGAGCGCATTAATGAATCTATGATTTTCCGCAGAGCCGGAATCGCCGGAATCATCCTGATAAGACGCAGTACCCGAATTAAACGGAGAACACTTACGAGCGGAGTATTGTAAAATATTAAACTCGCAGCGACTATGAGAAAGTCAAAGATATTCCATTTTTCCGAGAAGTAGCCTCTGACCCCAAGCCCGATCATCTTCAAAGCAAGTTCCACCACAAAGATCCAGACGATGATTGTATCAAGTGCCAACAGCACATCATTACCTGTTATATACGACTCGGCAACGATAATAACACCGTTTAAAAGAATAATGCTTATGATAAACGGCTGGAAGTATTTATGTTCTACAAGCTGCCTTATTTTTTCCCTTAAAGGATTGCTCCTTTTATTCCCGTTATGTTCTATATGTTTCAACCTGCATTTCCCTTCCATCGTAAACTTTTATTTTTCTATTATATCATTTTCTCTCTTGAGATAAATGAATAAGGCAGTATACAGGTAAAGAGTTGCATTTGCTTCCTTATGGAACAAAAGGATTAAAGGGGCCCGCTCATCCCGGCTCTTCCTTTAATCCTTCCAGGCGATATTTTGATATTCTTGCGCCATAAAGTGAACCTTCAATCAGTGGGGGTTTAATCATCCCCCACTGATTGTTAGTTGAACCAATCGGGATGTTAGCTTCCGTTATCTCCCGCCTAAACATCTTCGCTTCCACTCATGTTTTGAGGCGGGAGTTTTACGGAAGGTTACATCGGGATAAAATGAAGGCTGTACTCCATTGTATTTTCCAGATCCCCGGACAGTTCCTCTTGTCGGGAATCCCATTCATACCTTTTACGCTGTCTTTCTGTTCTCCCTTAAAGCCACAGGAAGCTTTGTAAGTCCTTTCCATATGAGTTCAAAGGGGCCTGCAGTAAATTTCCTCAGCCAGACGTGGGCAAACAGCATGATAACTATGCAAATAAGCGCCCATACTCCGATAATCTCCATCGCGTTCAGTGTTCCTCCAAGACCAAACCCCCAGCCGTAAAACAAAATGGAAGCAACAATATTTTGCAGCATGTAACAGCTTAACGCAGTCCTCCCCACTTCTGAAAGACGGTTAAACAGAAACAGGCCCGGCCTTTTTTCGTGAAGATAATAGAAAAGCATCAGATACCCTAAAGCCATCACAGGGGCAAATGCGTAACGGACTAACACTCCCATAGAGAAGAGAGGCAAAAACATAAGAGCGTTCAGGGGCACTCCGGCAACCAGACCCCATTTCAGATACTTTTTTCTTCTCAGCCTGCTCTCTTTGCTGCTGCGGTTTAGTAAGCCACTTCTGATAATATAAACTCCAAATAAAAATAGCAGAATATTCATAGGTATTATTGCAATCGCTTCTGACCTCATTCCCCAGAAGTCGCCCAGGCGGTAAAGCACTTGGTCCCAGTATGTACCGTGTAAATAAACAGCGGACATCTCCTGCATCATTAAGCCAAACTCTGCCCTTGCTTCATCTATTCGGAACAGAACTTCTACAAGCGCAGAAAAAAGAAGCACTCCAAGTATATGAATGATGCCAAGTGTGATCGCCACCCCTTTAATAACTTTAGGCTTACAGCCAATCAGAAAAGCAACGATTATACCAGTAACGGCATAACTCATAAGCACATCATATTCAAAGACAAACAGATAATGTAGGAATCCATCAGCTAACAAAAGCAGCATCCCCCATATATACAGCCATGGCCACATACGCTGCTGGCCATTATTTATATACGATCTCCGCTTGATTTCGAGCCCCATGCCAAAAAGTATCGTAAGCAGTCCAAGAAACTTGCCGTTCATGAAAAACAGAAACAGCACCTCTGCAAATGATTCCCATGAAATATAGTATTCTATTTCACTCCCAATCAGAAAATCGAAATTACCGAGTGAAGCAAAAATCCAAATATTTGTCCCTAATGTACCCAATATAGCAGCTCCTCTTGCTATATCAAGCGCCGGAATCCTTCTCCCCAACACAATTCCCCCTCTCTTTCTGTTTCTTCATTTCCCATTATCGATTTTACGCACAATTATGACACCCTAACTGGCTGCTTTTTTTCCCTCCAGCGCCCTTTTCTTCTTCGGCCTGCCAGAGAGAGTAAGATACGTTGCTATCCTTGCAGCCCGTTCAAGCGGGCCAGTACGAAAATGCTTCAAATACCACTTACTAAAGTGGACCTGGCCGTAGTACACCACTATGGTGAGGAGGAAGCCGTAAACAATGCCCAGTTCTCCAAACATCCCTAGTCCATAACCGTAGAAAATCGTAGTGCAGATAATCGTCTGCGAAATATAGTTTGTAAGGGATAACCTACCTACATAGCCAAAAAAGCCAAAAAATGACGGGTTTCTGACAGCTGTATAGAAATAAGCAAACAGGAACAAATAGCCGGCTGCTAAAAACATAGAGCCCGCTATAAAAAGCGCTCCGCTAAGGGAATGGCTCCCCATCAGAAAATAAGCTGATTTACACATTAGTCCAAAGGGCAGTAAGACCAGCCCTTTCGTATACAATTTCTTTTCCTGTTCCGGAGAGGTGAACCATCCTCTTTTTGCCCCGTACATGCCAAATAAAAAAGGAAATATCCCTATGAACAGAGCAAATAGTGCCACAACCGGAATCAACCCCTCCGGTACGCCCAGATCCAGCATAGGATCTTCATTCATTCTGTGCTGAAGAATATCCAGATAACTTCCCTCGCCGTAAACCATATTTGTTTTCGTCACGTACTGACTGAGAGAACTATCAACCTGTGCATAATCATCCACAGAACCTCCATATCCAAGTAACACCGTTGCTCCAAAGAGTATAACAGCCCAGATGAGCAGTGTTTTCGCTTTTCTTTTTAAAAAGAAAAGAAGGAACAGGCCGGTGATCCCGTAGCCTAGCAGTATATCGCCCTCCCAGAGAAAAACAGAATGCAGAAGTCCCAGCACAATGAGGAAGACAAACCTTCTTGCGGCGGTCCGCTTCACACCGAGGTTAAGTTCCTGGAGATTCTCCACCATCTTTACCATCCCAAATCCGAATAAAAAAGCAAATATAGGCATAAAACTTCCCTCAACTGTGATTTGAAGGAAGGTGTGAAAATATGTTTCCCCCCTGGAAACCTCAAAAAGTTCCATCTCATCTTTTCCATAAAACCCGTACTGAAAAATAAGCATATTAGCAGCCAATATCCCAAAAAGGCTCAAGCCCCGGATTGCGTCTATTAAGTGCAGCCGTTTTGTACCCATTCGTACTCCCACTTTCCTCATTGAATACTTAAATTGTATCTTCAGTCCTTTACAGGAACGGAAAGAAAAGTTTACGAACAGATTAACCTTTTTATTCCAAAGTAAGCTTCTCGTAAGGTTCTTATGCTAGGATGAAAATGAAGGAGTGTGAGAAGATGCAAGACCCTGCTATCTTAATTGTCGATGATGAAATTTCCCTTTCGAAAATGATCAAAACAGTGCTTAATAAAGAAGGTTTCACTCTCATACATACAGCAGCAACAGCAAAAGAAGCATTAGAAATTGTTCAGAATCATTCTGTTGATTATATCCTTCTAGATGTCATGCTCCCAGATGAAAGCGGCTTCGATCTATGCCCTAAACTGAGAATGTTAACAAAGGCATACATCATTTTTTTAACCGCTAAAGTGTCTGATCTGGATAAGCTGACTGGCTTTGCCATTGGCGCGGATGACTACATAACTAAGCCTTTTAATCCACTTGAAGTTGTAGCAAGGATCAGGGCGAGAATGAGGCGCGACCTTGTCATTCCTGAGTTTTCAGAAACACCTGCCTCAAGTAAAACAATCTATTCCTGCGGCCGGTTTTCTGTTGATGAGCAGGCTGGAGAACTGATTGTCGATGGAAAAATTATTCCCTGCCCCGCGCAGGTTTTTCATCTGCTGCTATACTTCTGCAAGCACCCGAACCGGGTCTTTTCGAAAACGCAGCTCCTGGAAGCGGTCTGGGGGATGGACAGCTATGTGGACGATAATACTGTGATGGTGCATATCCGCAGAATACGGGAACGGATCGAAAAAGACCCTGGAGCACCTGAACATTTAGTAACTGTCAGAGGCCTGGGCTATAAGCTCGTAAAGGAGAAATAACCAGTGAAAGCAACTAAAAGGAGGCTCGCATTTCGGTTTACCATTCAGTTCATTATCTTTCTCATCCTCGCAGTTATCATTTTCGGAATCTTAATGTTCGTTGCTCTTAATTATATTTCTAAAGCGGAAATGGAGCGTAATTTCCCAATGGGCGGGCTGGAAGCAATCATAAATGAAACAACTATCTCAGAGGATGTGGTGACCCTCTATCCAGGCTGGGAAAGCCTTTTAGAAGAACAAGAGATGTGGCTGCAGATCGTTAACAAAGATGGGGAGGTCATCCATAATGTTAACGCCCCTGATAACCTGCCAAATACGTACACGCTGAAAGAAATTATGTCCGTTGATGAAACGAACAGGTACGGAGAATATAAAGTTTATTCAGTGATAGATACATACTACGAAGATCCTTACCTGTATTTTCTTGGCTATCAGAACCATTATGATGACCTCCTTCAAAGATGGGCGGCTATATACAGAGAGGATATTGCACAGGCAGAGGCGGACTCTTTAGCCCAGCTGGAACAAAATGTGGGAAGAATAAACAGCACTTTGAAAATATTAGACAGCGAAGGTAATATAGTAAGAAGCTTCGGCTTCAGGGCAGCGGAAGAAAGCTCTTTTGGCCCTGTGGAGATCCTTGCGAGAAGCATGGGCATAAGCGGCATGGAAAAAGAAATTTCTGTGTTTTATGACCCTGATTATGAATTGACATGGATGCTCACAACAGAAAGGGAAGAAGGAGAACAATACGGTACGTTCATTCGTTTAATCGTCATTGTAATGGTCATTGCAGCTTTCGTCATTCTCCTCCTGGGAATCCTGTTTACAGTATGGCATGCAGCACGTTACGGCCAGCCTCTCTTCCTTTTTGTCACCTGGCTTGAAAAGCTCGGCCGTGGAGATTACGAAGAAGTGTTAGCTGAAATGGAAGACAGGAAGATACTGAATAAAAAAGGGAAAATACGCGGCAGATATAAGCTGTATGAAGCTGTCATAAACGCCTTTCGTGAGATGGCCGATAAACTCATTGATGCCAGAGATGAAAGAAGCCAGCTGGACCGTACCCGTGAAGCCTGGATGACCGGGATTTCCCACGATCTCCGTACGCCTCTTTCCAGTATGCAGGGCTATGCCCATATGCTGGAAAGCGATAAATATAACTGGACAAGAAACGAGCTTCAGGAAATCGGTGCGACCATCCGGGAGAAAGGCGATTATATGCTGGATCTCGTGGAGGATTTCTCTCTTGCTTTTCAGCTGAAAAACAGCGCCCTGCCTCTGGAAAAAGAAACAGTGGACCTGGAGCAGTTCCTTCAGAGGATTATTCTGAAACTTAAAAATGATATATCCGTAAATGACTATGAGCTTCATTTTAAAACCGAAGGAAAAGGAGAACAGGAAACTGTACCTATTCGCGCAGATATCCGCTTGTTTGAACGGATGATACTTAATCTGATTTACAATGCTGTTCAGCACAACCCTCCTGGAACAACGGTATTTGTGAAGGTAACGTCTGGAGAAGATGAAGTTAAAATCGCCGTTCACGATGACGGTAAAGGCATGGACGAAGAAACGAAGAAGTTCCTGTTTGAGAACTACTACAGAGGAGTAAGCACTACAGACAAATCTGATGGTACCGGCCTTGGGATGAGTATCGCAAAAGGAATTGCCGAAGCACATAACGGCAGCATCTGCGTCCATTCAGAAACAGGGGAAGGCACAATTATTGAATTGAGGTTCCCTAAGTATCAGAGCCTCACATAAAGGTATAATGCTAAGATTCAGGCAGCTTTTCTGCATACATACCGCATACTTTCAAAAGTTAATAAAGCTTCATAAAGTGAACCTTCAATCAGTGGGGGTTTTATACATCCCCCACTGATTGTTAGTTGAACCAATCGGGATGTTAGCGTCCGTTATCTCCTGCATGAACATCTTCGCTCCACTCCTGTTTTGAGGCGGGAGTTTTACGGACGGTTACATCGGGATAAAAAAGGTACAGAAGCAGAAGGTGAATATTAATTATGGAATCTGAACAAAAAAATACACTTAAGGCGTTTTATGACCTGATTCTCTCAGCCAGAATTCCTAAGCTGGCCCTGACTGTCGGTCTTGCGGGAAGCCTTATTACTACAATTGTCGGTCTATCAATACCTTTGCTGACGAGAGAACTCGTTGATGGTTTTTCAATCGAAGCGTTAAATCCTTTCCTCATTGCAGCAATCGTCATCGTATTCATTTTACAGGCAGTAACAGACGGAATTTCCATGTACGCCCTTGCGTATACCGGACAGAAAATCGTTGCGAGCCTGCGGGAGAAAATGTGGTATAAGCTCCTCCGCCTCCCGGTTAAATATTTCGATAAAAACAAAAGCGGTGAAACTGTCAGCCGGGTTGTTAACGATACGGGGATTGTAAGAGACTTAATATCAACGCACTTCCCACAGTTTATCACCGGCATTATAACGATTATCGGGGCTGTAACAATCCTGCTCGTTATGGACTGGCAGATGACATTATTAATGCTTATCTCTGTGCCGGTAACGGTGCTGTTTATGGTTCCTCTTGGACGAAAAATGGCCAAAATCTCCAGGGGACTGCAGGACGAAACCGCAAAATTTACCGGAAGCGTTCAGCAGACGTTAAGCGAAATAAGGCTCATGAAAGCTTCCAATGCCGAAGAAACGGAAGAAAAGAAAGGGGCAGCACGAATTGAGGAATTGTTCTCTTATGGCTTAAGGGAAGGGCGGATCTTTGCCCTTATTTCTCCTCTTATATACCTCGTAGTTATGGTCGTTATTGTCGTTATCATCGGCTACGGAGGTATCAGAGTTGCAGAGGGAACAATGACTACAGGGTCCCTTGTTGCTTTCCTGCTGTATCTTTTTCAGATCATATTTCCAATAACCACATTCGCCATGTTCTTTACACAGCTGCAGAAGGCGAAAGGGGCTACAGAAAGGATCATTACTATTCTTGAGGTCGATGAAGAAGCTGGACAGCAAGGGAAGGACATGGATATTTCCGGAAAGATGATTCATGTGAAGAATGTATCCTTTTCCTACAGTGAGGAAGACACAGTAATAAATAATGTCTCGTTTGATGTGGCGCCTGGCACGATGGTTGCCTTTGCAGGGCCAAGCGGCGGCGGGAAAACTACTTTGTTCGGATTACTGGAACGGTTTTACGAACCTTCCGCAGGTGAAATATTCATTGGTGATACTCCAATACAAGACCTGTCCATGTACAGCTGGCGGAAGCAGATCGGCTATGTCTCCCAGGACAGTCCGATGATGGCCGGGACCATCCGGGAAAACCTTTGTTACGGGCTGGAAAACCAGGAGGGTATAACGGATGAACGCCTTTGGGAAGTAGCGAGAATGGCTTATGCGGAGCAGTTTATTAAAGAGTTTCCGAAGGGCATGGATACGGAAGTTGGCGAGCGGGGCGTTAAGCTTTCCGGGGGGCAGCGACAGCGAATCGCCATTGCGCGGGCATTCTTAAGAGACCCAAAAATCCTTATGATGGATGAAGCGACAGCCAGCCTGGACAGCCAGTCAGAAGGGATTGTCCAGCAGGCATTAACAAGGCTCATGGAAGGGCGGACGACTTTTGTAATCGCTCACCGTTTATCTACAATTGTAAATGCGGACAAAATTGTATTTATCGAAAAAGGAAAGGTCACAGGAATAGGCTCCCATAAAGAGCTCGTTGCCTCTCATGACCTCTACCGGGAATTTGCGGAACAGCAGTTAACTTAGGGGGCTTTATAAGTTTAGCTTCTCGCATTCCCGGGCACTGGCTTATATAGTGCAAAACTTCCAGCAGCGGGGGTTCGTCCCCCACTGATTGTTAGTTGAGCCAAACACTGCTTACTAATAGCTTACCGGGAGGTTTCTATGGGAAAAACAATTTTGAAATATATAGTTATCGGCTGTGTTATTACTATAGTGCTTGGTTTGGCAACCGTGATATCAGCTGGCTGGAACATATTCTTATTGTCAATGGCTATTCTTGCAGTCGCAGCCTTTATCCCTCTTATTATTCTTGCGTTTACAAGTAAAAGTGTCCCAAAACCCACGGTTTACGGAACCTCTGCTCCCGGGAAGTTCACGACAGTAAATGCCCATGAACAAAAGGAAGACAGCAGAAAAAACACAGAATGGGCTACCCGGATTGCTATTACAGGGTGTGTATTTCTTGCTGCATTCTTTATTTTTTCACTTTGGTTTTTAAGCCAGAACTAAACGTGTCTCCCATGACTTCTGTGCTGGGAAATCGTTAACTGTATGGGAATATGCTGCAGACCCGGCACTTCTTATTCGTTATTTCGCCCCCTGTTTTTGAACTCGTCGCAAGGAAAGCAGGTGAGTAAGCCTTTCGAATCCATCACACCATTTAAGAAGCCATCCAGGCAGAAAACCTTCTTCCCGCATATTTGACAGTCTCCAACTTCCTCTCGCATTCGACCACACCCCTATTAGTTTGAAATTTAAAGCCTTTTACAGTACAATTAAACAAGTCAGAATATTTAATTAATTAAGTAAATATATATTAACTTGTTACACAGCATAATACAATAATTTAATCTTCATTCTCGTTTATTAACAGAAATTATTACAGGAAGGGGTTTGAGTAAGGTGGGATTTTTCGAATATTTCTTAGCAACATCCTTTACAGGTGCGGTATTTTTCGTTATCGTTTTCTGCCTGGGATTCTACTTTAATTTTAAGATGTATGGCCCCGAAGAAGAATGACGGTAGTCCGGAAGATCCGTGACACACGCCGGTCTGCCGGACTCGCCTCTTTAAAGTAGGGACTCATATTAATTTTGCCATATAGTACTCATCCACATAATTCCCATTTATGAACAGAGAATGCCTTTTTATGCCTTCCACTTCAAAACCCATTTTTTTATATAAAGCTACACCAGCTTCATTCGGAGTTGCCACGGTTAACTCAAGTCGGTGAATCTCTTGTTCAGCAGCCCATTTTTCCAGCGCTTCAAATAACTTCGTCCCTGTCCCTTTGCCCCTGTACTTCGCTAGCATCCCTGTAACAATGTATACAGAATGCCTCTTTCGCGCTGCACTGCCGCCCATTGCAATTAAGAAACCAATCAGCTCATTATTATTCTCCGCTGCAAGTATGACAGCGTTTCCGCTTTTTCGAATGTTTTCTATCATCTTTCCCTGCTGCTCTGGTTTAGTTTTTCTCTCTTCTGGCTCCCACTTCATAAATTCCGAGGTGTCCTCTACTTGTTTCGTTAAACGGAGGAAGCCTTCCGCGTCTGAAGGTTCAATTTCTCTGATAACCACGATACACACACCCTTTCTGTTTGTCCTTGCAAAAAGCTTTTCCTGTTTGCTTATCTGATCTTCCTTTGCCTTATGAGGCCTGTTACGATTGGAAAACACGTACCTGCTATCACTATTGGAAGGAACCATATTCCTAAAAGGCTTCCCCAGCCTATAGCAATGGACACCGATTCAAACAAAATCAAAGCAAAAATGATCAGACAGATATTTTTAACCTGATTAAGGAGTTTTCTGCTGTTTAAATAAAACTCCTTTGCATTGGATTCATTCAACCTCTTAGGATAATTGTGTATTTCAGGGAATCTCTCAAACACTGTCATAACAATAGCCGTAAAAGCTCCAACGATCGGCAAAATGAACAGTTCGTATTTCGACCCCCACCGGGTTACTTCCCCAGCAGCATTATAATGGGCAGGCACTTCTTCCGGGAGTGTATTCCACACGAAGACCAGCAGAAGGATAGAACCCATATAAAACGTATATCCTGTAATGTCCCAGGCCCATTCCGACTTTGTTTTCGGAATTTGGATTTTCGGCTTTTCCCAGGAATTTACCACACCTCTCCACTCCTTTTCCTATACTGAAAGAGTCAGAATAGGATACCTGTAAAAACGAATGCAAAATAAATGAAACTCATTGTCAGGAAAGTAACCAAAAACGTAACAACTGCTTTTGGAAGTTCACCAAAAAAATAGATAAAACCCAGCCCTATTAAAATATGAATAACGGCAAAAAAGATAATATTCATAGCCTGCCTCCGAAAAAATAAAAATCTCATTTCTGCCAGCCTGCTCGAACAGGAATTCACTTCTCAGGCAAAGAAATATGTTGTACAGCCCCAGTGTTCAGAAGCTGTCTTTCTTCTTCCCTTCCAGCCTTTTTTCTTCAATTCTTTTGCTATGAGTATATTCATAAAACCATGGCCGACAAGGACTATGGGGCCGTATTCAATAGAAGAATCAATTAATTTTTTCGCTGCTTTTTCCGCTCGAAGTTTTGCTTCCTTTAATGACTCGCATTTACGGGAATAACCAGAGAACCATACTAACCTTAAAATGACAGCCCATATTCCTGGCCCCAGCCTTAATTGAAATAATTCCGTTGAACAGACAGGTAACTCAGTTTCCCGAAATAAGGGGTCTGATATTATTTTTGCCTCTGGGTTTAATAGCCTGGCTGATTCAACAGAGCGTTTTAAATCACTCGTAATCACAACTTTTGCATCAGCTGCCCTTTTTATAGTTTCAGGTGGATATGCCGCTTCTTCATTTACACCAGAGCTATCATACTTTTCTATCCAGCTTCTGAAATCATTAATGGTTATTCTGTCATTTTCAGAGAGTAAGGATCTTCCATGCCTTATCAATGATATTTCCATAATTAAATCTCCTGCTTGCCACATTATTCTTTCGTTTGACTATCAAAATTCGTTAATATCTGCTATTACTTCTTTAAGTATATTAATTGATTCCACTGGCTGATTACTAAGTTCTAACCCGTGGTCTCCACCTTCAATCAGTCTTAAGGTTAGATTGGAATGTTTTTTTAATGCTTCAAACCGGTCAGTAATGCAGCAGCTGTCCTGGTCTCCAATAATACAAAGCCCCTTATTGTTCGTGTTCTTCATGGCGTTAAATACATCATCCCGTTGTAACAAAGGTGTGAGCCATACTGCCTTTGCATCATAGAATTTTGGGTTTTCCAGCAAATAACTCAAAGCTATCGTTCCTATTGATTTGGCTGCAAAATAAAAGTTTTTATATTCTTTGTTCTTTAACACTTTTTCAATTACGGCCAAAACATCATTAGCAAAATCCTCTTTCTTTAAAGCAGATAATTCCTGGCTGTTATATTTATAATTAATATGCAGTACATCAAATCCCTTGCCGTACAATAAACCCGTTGTGTAATACAGTAAAGGTGCCTGAGTTGTGTAGCCTGCCCCAGGTAAGACAATTGCTAAATTAGTTGTTGGCTGTTCTTGTTCGATAATTCTGTATGGAATACTAGCAGCCCCAGTATAGCCCATCACACTTCCCCCTTTGATCCATTTATTTCGTTAACCTTATCATATAGCTTAGCATAATCTTCCAGTATAGTGAGATAGAAAAAAGAGCTGCAATAATGGCAGCTCTCGGGATCTTAACGCGTAAATCACAGCGCTCCCTGCTTTATTTATACTTTCCTTATTGAGGTTCATTGTGCCTGACCGTTACAATCGTTACATCCCCTTCAAATTAAGAAACTGCTTTGCCCAGCCTGCAGTAAAGGGAAGTAACGACCCAGATAGCTGCCGGAAATGCCACAGCACCAACAATCATATACGCTAATAAACGAAATACGCTGGTAACTCCATCGGCGGTTATCAAGAAAATTGCACCAGCCAGGAGCAGGAATGGCAAAGTTCTCGTTACATTTACTAAAACTCTTTTCCCTTCCTCTGCCCATTTATTTTTATATATTGCAGTTACCGTCCAGGACGCCGGCAGAGCAAATATGGTGAGAATAACCGCAATTACGGTCAATGTGGATTGAAATGCCCCTGTAGTTATTAATGTGCCGAGCCATGCGAGCGCTGTTATGATGACAAACGATATGACAGTCCATCTCACCGAACTCCCCAGTTCCCCGTGCTTTTCAGCTGCCGTCTCCCGGTCACTGTAAATTGGAGGTGTTCCAGGTGCAGCGCGAAATAAATGAGTATTACCTTCTGTAGTAACATGAGTCCACCCGGCAGAAGAAAAAAAGTCCAGATATTCCTCCCGCTCCTCCTCTTTTAAGGAACGATAATCTATACTGTATTTAAAATCCGAACTGGGCCCTTTTTCCAGAGAGTACCCCATGAATTTAAAATTCCGGACATGCCATCCTTTTAAAGACAAGCGGCGCAGTTTCTCCATGTCCTTTTTCTCTGCAAAAGCCAGTCCCTCCGACATTACATACTTTGTCTGTTTCATACTTTCCCCTCCTTCTTTAATCCTTCTTCAGCTAATGTAATCATCAGTTTCCTTATTCTCACTTCCCCTTCCAGTACCTCTCTTCCTTTTTCAGTGAGTAAGTATGTTTTACGCCTCGAATCTGTCCCGTCATGGAGATAAATCCACTCCTGCTTTAATAACTTTTTAATAATGGTGTACATGGAGGCAGGACCTATGGAGACAGCTCCTTTTGTTGACTCTTCAATCAAATTCATAATGGCGTACCCGTGCCGGGGCTCAGTTAAAGCAGCCATTATATAAAACATGGAATCTGTTAATTGTTCTGTTGTTTTCAACGTAGCACCTCACTTCAACACACTATAGGTTATATCACAATATGATATATATCCAAAAGTAATATATCATATTGTGATATATTTGTCCAGAGTTAAGAGCGTTACTACTTATCGTCTTTTCAGGTTCAGGTCAAACAGCAGATTCAATAATTAGGCGGAAAAATTCCGGTTAATTCGTTTTGATTATTAAAAAACTCTTATATAGACGGAGAGATTCCGCTTATTAACTCGAAAACTTTAAAAATGACAGGTTTTGTTTTGCATAACCGGAAAAATTCCTCTTATATCCTTCCGCTGCGGCTTCCAATCCGCATATAACCGGAAAAACTCCGTTTATATTAATACTCCAAATATTGAAACTTGCCAGCAGTTACTTTAGCAAGATTCTTTTAATCTAAGGTATTTCTCCCTATTGCCTGAATATGAAAACAACTATAGAATCCTCTTAACAAGATGAAGTCAGGGCGGGATTCATCATATTGCACGAAGGAGGATGGCCAGTGGCAAAAAAGATATGCCTGGAAAAAGGAACTGGTTTTATAATGGCGCCGGCTCTTATAAAAAAGAAGGTGTTTGTGATTTTACTGCTGCTTGTTGTGTCAGTAATCAGCAGCGGATGTTTTGCAGTAAAAGCCGGAACGAGCCTTGATCTGGGCCATTCCCCTGGGCTTGACTGCGTGCCCGGGGAAAAAGGGGCTGTGATGATGTTTGGGGATACTTTTGTAAGGCATGTTGGTAACGAGGAAGTCACTATAACTGGTATATCTTTAGTAAACCCTGAGGAAATCACCCTTGCTGAGGCAGTTCTCGTTGAACTTGGTGACAAGGAATCTCTGGTAGGTTTTGGTGAATGGCCTCCAACCGATGAAATATTTCCTTTGCCTGCTGAATGGGAAAACAGGGTGGAGGCAGCGGGTACTGTACTGGAGCCTGGCGCAGAACTGAACCTTATTGTAGCCCTCCAGTCAAATGCCGATGACACGGCATCCGCACAATCATTGGCGATTACATATGAGAATGCCGCAGGAAAAGCATTTGAGCAGAAAACCCTGGTCAGTTACTTTATTACCTCCCGGACATGTGAGGAAATTATTGATGAAAACCACGACTATTAAAAAGTATTCAATTCATGGTTACCCCGGCAATCAAATCCAATGCCGGGATTTTTTTTATTCCCTCTTGAAAGTGACGTAACGTCATTTTATATAATATAAATACGAGGAGGTTTTTCAAATGATTTCCATTAAAGAAGTAACCAAACAAACAGGTGTGACGGTAAGAACGATGAGGCATTATGATCAAATTGGTTTGTTAACTCCTGCCGGAAAAACCGAAGGCGGCCACCGTTTATACGGAGAAAAAGAACTGAAGAAGCTTCAGGAAATCCAGTTTTTGAAATCGTTAGGCTTTAGCCTGAAAAAGATAGAGGAAATGACCGGAAACGTGGATCATGACTGGTATAGCGGTCTCCAAAGGCAGTTGAACTACATAATTCAGGAGAAAGAAAAACTAACAGAAATGGAGCAAATGGTGAAAGGGGTAATGAATCAGTTTACCCTCGAAGGGAAAGTGGATATGCAGCATATCCAGCAGCTAATCCATTTTTCCCAGCAAAACAAATTTAAGCGGGAGGAATTTTTACAGCAGCAGTTCAAAGAGGATAAAGAAAAGCTTTTTGATCTCCTTCCAAATGTAAACAGCGGGGATCCTGATACATTAGAGTGGGTTGCTTTGCTGGCGCAAATAAAGAAACATATGGCGAAAGGAATTGAAGCCGTTGAGGTGCAGCGCATCATACGGAGGATACTGGAAAAAGATCAGGAGTTATTTGCCGGAAATGAAGAGCTGTCCAATGCATTCTGGGAAGTAAGGAAGTCTCAGGAGAAATCCCAGGCTGCCGGGCTGTACCCGATTGAACAAGGGGTACTTGAATTCGTGGAGAAAGCGACTGAATATTATTTAACCAAAGAGGCTGAAAACCTGGGAGGAGAGAGTTAAAACATGGATTTATTAGTTGAATATCAGTGGGAGATCTTCATTGCAGCAGAAATACTATCTGTACTCGCGCTCCTCCTTTTTGGATTTTTCCGCTACTTTTTAGTTAAAAAGAAGGTGAGTATCCTTTTTATCTTCGCTTTTCTCGCGCTGGTCGTACTGGAAGCAATTTTAGGGCTCGTCATTTATGAGCATACAGGGGAATTTTCCACATTCCAGCTTGTCATCACCATCTTTGTCATATACGCCTGCACGTTCGGAATCTTTGATTTCCTTCGCCTGGACCGATGGATGCGGAAGAAAATCGGGGAATGGCGAGGAATTGAACTCTTAAGCGAAAAGGACTATCAGATTATGAGTAAAAATAAAGACCCTAAGCATATAGCAAAAAAATACCGCTGGAGTGCAACTTTCCACATGGTTATTTTTGTGGCCGCCCAGGCTGTCTTCTGGTCTATGGGCACAGAGAATCTCCGGGAAATGCTCGCATATGCTACTGATTTCTCATGGGTAGAAGCTGGCACCGCAGAACACTCTCCATATCCAACTGAGACACTATACTCTATTGGCATGGTCTGGTCCGTCGTTTTCATTGTGGACTTTATCTACTCATGGTCATATACAGTCTTTCCATCTAAATAGGGTGAAAGAAGTTGTGGTGTGGGTCACCGTACTGCGTTAAAATAGGGGCATCTTTGGTTTGAGATAAAAATCAATTCCTTTGTCTTTTCCTTTAGCGGGCGGGTATTCACCAAAAATAAACGGAGAAATTCCGTCTATACGCAGGCTGGAGCTCATTTCAGGGTGATATAAGGGAAGGTTTTCCGGTTAAGCAATGCAAAATCTCCCTTTTCGTATTTTTTGAGTTAATAGTCGGAATTCCTCCGGCTATTTCAGCGTTTTTTTATAATAAATACGAATTAACCGGATTTATACGACTATTGAGGGGGCTATCCCTCCGCTCTAGGGATGAATCACACTCATTCAGGGAATTATTACCGGCCCCCTCCCATCGATAGGTTAAACCCCTCTTAACCCTGGATGCTGGATTCTAGAAAAAGACGTATGCCAGTTCATACGCCTTCTTGCCTCTCTTAATTATGAAAGCACCCGATGACGGAACACTTCACCTTTATAGTGGTTGCTTCTCAATCAATTTTATCAGCTACTTATTTTCAGAATAGGTTTAATGGCTTTACCGTTTTTTGAATCCTCGAATGCCTCGTTGATCTGTTCAAATTCATAAAACTCCACTAATTTATCAAACGGGAACAACCCTTGCTTATAAAACTCCACCAGTTCCGGGATAAACACCTGGGGAACGGAGTCACCTTCAATAACTCCAACCATTGTTTTTCCTTCAGCCATAATTTCTTCATGTACGTGAATGTTCATTTCCGGAGTCACCCCGACAATTGCAAGCTTTCCAAGGGGGCGAAGTGCCTGGAGACCCTGACGGACAACTGGCGGTACGCCCGTTGTTTCCACACCGTAATGTGCGCCACCGTTTGTTATCTCCTTAATCTGTTCAACGATATTTTCACCCTTGCCGTTTATAACATGTGTGGCTCCTAGTTCCTTCGCCATTTCAAGCCGGCTGTCATGAAGATCAATGGCTATGATATGTTTGCAGCTCGTTATTTTTGCAGCCATCACTGCACTCAATCCTACTGCACCAGCGCCATAAATAACGATGGATGTGCCAAACTCCGGCTTCAGATGGTTCAGCACAGTCCCGCTCCCTGTCTGGATGCCGCAGCCTAAAGGCCCTAATAAGGCAAGGTCCACATCCTTGTCCACTTTCACCACATTTCTTTCACTAGCCACAGCATACGTACCGAAGGATGATTGGCCGAAAAAAGTGGAAAGGTCCTTTCCTTCTTTCTGCAAACGATGGGTCTGGTCTTCCATTTTCCCGCCGAAATTCAAATCGTTAAAGTCTGTGCAAACTGTTGGATGCCCGGTGAGGCAGTTTTCACAGTGGCCGCAATACGCGAAAGACAGAACAACATGGTCACCCGGCTCTACAGTTTTGACTCCATCCCCTGTTTTCTCCACGATTCCTGATCCTTCATGCCCTAACACAACAGGATATGGGGTCAGCCCGGCATCACGGGCAACCGCATCAGTATGGCAGACTCCCGAAGCAACGATTTTTACTAAAACTTCATTCGCTTTCGGTTCAGCAAGCTCCACTTCTCCAATTTGAAATTCTTCTTCCTGGCCATGGGTAACAGCAGCTTTGATTTTCATCTTCCTTCAGCTCCTTAGTTCAGTTTTACTGTCCTATTTTTATCGTTTGGCATATATATATGTGTATCTCAAACCAATACACTTTTTTTATTCGTTAATAAACCAGAGTATTACATTCGTTTTCGTATGCGGTTCGCACGACCTCATGGGGGTTCGCACAACTTCCCAGGTCAATCGCACATACCTATACCAATACCTCCTGTTGCCTATCCAAATCATTTCCATCTATGTTTCCCCTCCCATCTATCAGGGTATTCGCTCCTATGACGAGGTTTATAATTCGGAGCAGTATGGCATTCTTTTTTCGATAAAATAAGGAGTGAGTTTATGGTTGATACAATTTCTCTGCTGGAAGAAATGATTAAGATCGACAGCTCAACGAAAGAAGGCGCTAATGAAGCGGTTGAGTTCTGCGGAAACTGGCTGGAGAAGCACGGCATGCCGGTGGAAATGCTGGACAACGAGGGATACAAAATAGCGGTTTGTGAAATTGGCGAAGGAGATAACACAATAGTTTTTAACGGACATGTGGATGTGGTGGACGCCCATCCCCAGCAATTCAACCCTAAAATGGAGAACGGCAAGCTGTACGGACGTGGTTCTATAGATATGAAAGGTGGAGTTGCCTCCATGATGGCCGCAATGGTCAGCCTGAAAGATAAGGACCTTAGCTGTAAGGTGCAGCTTCAAATAGTTCCCGACGAAGAAACCGGCGGGAACTACGGTACAGGCTACTTAACAGAGCAAGGCTATCTCGGCGACTTTATTATCTGCGGGGAGCCGACAGATTACGGTATCGCCGTCCAGTCCCTTGGGGTTATCCATCTTGACGTTGTAACCTTAGGAGTTGCCGCTCACGGAAGCCGGCCGTTTCTCGGGGAAAATGCGATTGAAAATGCGTACAAGCTTTATGAAAAAATTCTGAAGCTGCCGTTCACAGAAGAGGAAGCACCCCCGTTCTACGGGAGTGCTTCCGTTAACCTTGCAAAAATAAGCGCGGGGACAGCACGGAATATGGTACCTGACAGATGTACGATGGCTCTTGATATCCGCTATCTCCCGACGCAGTCCCCTAACGATATCATCAGGCAGATTGAGGAGGCGGTCGTGGATGGTGAGGTGCACATCGTCCAGGTTTCGGATCCGATTACGACAAAGGAAGATAATCCTTATGTAAAGGCGCTCGGAAAATGCGTTACCGCCCACACGGATCAGAAAGAACCGAGGATTTACGGACAACGAGGCTCCAGTGACGGGAAGTTTTTCACTAAGCACGGAGGCGCACCGGTTGAATTTGGGCCGGTAGGTAAAGACTGGCACGGTGAACAGGAGATGATCGACCTTTCCTCCGTGGAAGTTTACCAGAAGATTCTGGAGGATTTCGTACAGTCATGTTCAAGTTCACGCGATTAATTTATGCTGACAAGCTTCAAACGCAATGCTGCGTTTGAAGCTTTTATTTTTTGAAAAAAATGATTGCTTAACTGCTTTGCTGTATTGTCAGAGCCGCTTCGAAGGCTACACCAGCAATTAAGCAAAGGTTTTTATTAAAAGTCGTTTTTTCTTAACTTCTGAAGGAGAGGTTTAATCCAACCTGCGAAAGTGGCACTACTATTTGCGATATCCATCCCTCTTATTTGCGAAGCTGCCCTCCTCTGCGAAGCGCACTGCCTCAATTGAGATTACATCACTAAATAATAATCAACACTTTTACTTAAACTATTGAACAACATCTTCTCACGCTATATGCTTAACATATACTGGATTTTTTCTCCAGAAAGATCAAATATATCACGCTTCACGAAACGAAGGGGGTGCTTGCTGGTATGAAGTTTGGCATTCGGAAACCTAGTTTGAAAAAGTCGCTGAAGGCAAGGACAACGGGAAGAGCGAAGCGGGCAGTGAAAAAATCTGTTGTGCCAGTCTACGGTAAAAAAGGCATGGGCTGGGTTAAGAATCCTAAGAAAGCCGCTTATAATAAGGTATACAGAAAAACATCGTTCAGTATTTTTGACCTGTTTAAAAAGCTGAAATAGAAAAGAGGACATTCAGCAATATTGAATGTCCTCTTTTTCTCACACATCGGGCAACGGCTGATTAATAATCAACCCTCCATTCCCCCGCTATAAATCCATTTTCTTATTTTTTCAGCTTCTTTTTCTCCTCCATCAGCTGCTGAAACTCTTTTTCCAGTTCTTCATTTGGGTCAATGCTTAACCTGCTGAGCACATCGGAAATTTTCGTTTCCAGGATGAGCAGTTTCTCTGCTGCACTGTCCCTCTCCTGCTGAATCTCTTTATTTTTAAACTGTTCATATGTTCCTTCAAAGAGCTCAATTTTTCCGTCTCCCATAATTAAGACCCTTGAAGCTAGATTTTCAATGAACCGGCGGTCATGTGTTACAAAAATAACAGTGCCTTCATACTCTCTTAAAAGAGTCTCAAGGGCAGCCGCAGCCTCAATATCGAGGAAATTAGTCGGTTCGTCTAACACAAGAGTATTTACATCGCTCAAAAACAGCTTCGCCAGTGCTGTTTTTACCCGCTCGCCTCCGCTTAAAACCCCCGCCGGTTTATGGACATCTTCCCTGAAAAAATGAAGTCTCGCCAAAACAGTACGGATGAAAGTTTCATCATACTTAGAAGACGCACTAACGTTTTCCAGTATCGATTTTTCCACATCAATAATAGATAAATTCTGAGCGAAGTAGCCGGTTTTTACCGCTGGGGACAGTTTTATCCCATTCCCCCCGTAAACAATCTTTTTCACCAAAGTCGTTTTTCCTGCTCCGTTTGGTCCGATAATCGCCAGCTTATCTCCTCCCCGTACCTGAAAACTGGTTTTAGTCCAAAGAACCCGCTTGCCCGCGGAACCGCTCATATCCTCTGCTCTCATGACTATTCGCCCCTTAAAGCTCTCTTCATTGGGAAGGTTCATTTTGAGAGGGGCTGTCTCCTTCACATTTTCCGGCTTTTCAAGTTTCTCCAGCCTAGTTTCTAAAGCTTTTGCTGTCTTTTGCAACTTCTTTTGTTTATTAGCAAAATACGGCTTCGCTCCAGTTATCTTTGCTTCTGACTTACTTACCTTTTTCGGTGTTTTTGTTGCTCTGGCAGCCTTTTTCTCCTTTAATTGGAGAGCTTGTTCCAGCTGCCTTTTCTTCTGCTCATATTTATCAAGCTCTGATTTCTTCTGAGCCAGTTCCAGCTCTTTTTGTTGCTGATAATCACTGTAGTTTCCTTTATATTCCTTAATCTTTCCTTCGCTGATCTCCCATATGGAGTTACAAAGAGTATCAAGAAATTCCCTGTCGTGAGATACGACGACAAACGCCCCGTCCCACTGGCTAAGCTTCTTTTCAAGCCATTCTATGTGCTCCGTATCAAGATGTGTCGTCGGCTCATCGGCAAACAGAAGCTCAGGTGCCTTAACGAACGCTTGATTAATATACTCCTGTGTCACTTCTCCGCCGCTTTTTACAGAGTCTTCCCTCTTTAGCTGAGGAAGAAGTTCTGTCTGGACATGGGGAACCACCGTGCCTTCTTCGGGGTCAAGCCTGCCAGTAAGTATATTCATCAACGTTGTTTTTCCGCTTCCATTTTTGCCGACAAGTCCAATCCGGTCATTTTTATGAATCTGCAGCTGGCCTATATCCAGCAGCAGCCGGTCCTTTACGTAGTGTTTTATTTGAAGAGCTTCCAGTAAAATCATACATTCATCCTCCTTTTTCCGTTAAGCAGGGACAAAAAATGCCCCCTGTCTCCATTCAGAACAGGCGGCATTGACACAGGTGAACGGCAAAAAAGAGAGAGACTTCTCCCTTTCTTCCATGTTCAGCTAATGAAAAACCAATCCCGTTCTGAAAACTCAAACTGAAGGCATTAGAAATAAACGGAAAATCCATCCGTAAAAAATACCTTCAATTGCCAGCTTTCTAAAACAGAATTAGTAATCCATTGTAGCCGTTTCACCCTTCCGTGCATTTAATTACTGTCACTTTATACGATCGAAGATGAATTGTCAATGTGTAAAAGGCAAAGCCGTTCCCTAATGAAGGCGCTCTATGCCTTTACTTTCAGCAAAAAAAGCACCCTCAACAGGTGCTTTTCACGGTATTTAATTGATTATTTTTTACCGCTCATTAATTTCATTCATTCAAATACGCCCACGCATATTGGGCATATAACTCCGCTCCTGTTGTAAGTGCGTTTTCATCAATGTTGAAACGTCCATGGTGATGAGCCCGGCCACACTTGAAGTCGTCGAACAGAAAGTAATATCCAGAGGGATTAATCTCTGGTCGGAGCAGTAATTAAGTTTTCTGTGACTTTTTTATTTGTGATACGTTATTTAAGTAGAAGGATAAAAAGAAAAGGAGTGTTTTTATTGAGTGATAGCTCACAACAAAAAAAACTCAACAAGTGGTATCAGTTGTACAACAATGAGATATATAAATTTATTTTATATATGGTTAATGACCATGAGCAGGCAAAGGATTTAATGCAGGATACATTCATACGAGCTTTCAACAGTCTTGATTCCTTTCATTCTGAGAATCCTAAAGGATGGTTATTTCGAATTGCGAGAAATATCACCATCGATTACTTACGTAAAAAGAAGCCTGTACAGTATGTGATCGACAGTTCAACTAACTTACCATCACGTACATTGACTCCGGAACAAACGGTTTCTCTAAATGAGCAAGAAAAAGAATTATATATTGCATTGGCAAAATTAAAACGCCCGTACAGAGAAGTTATTATTTTAAGAAAGATTAGGGAGTTTTCCATTATGGAGACGGCCAATATTCTTGGTTGGAGTGAGGGTAAAGTTAAAACGAATTTATGGAGAGGGATGGATTCGTTGAAAAAACAATTAAAGAGGGAAGGTTTTCAATATGAGTCGATATAATAATTTGGACGAATTATTTAAGTCGATGGATAAAAAATTAGGCATCTCTAAGGAAGATCAAAATGAAATCCAGTCGAAAGTAAACCAAAATCTAAACACAAGAAGGAACGCTCTTTACTTTAGCAAGTTTAAATATCATTTGGCATTAGCCGTGGCCGGAGTTATTTTCTTTATACTTGCAGCCCCATTAGTTTTACCATTGTTTACTGACTTCTCTAGTGATGGCGCTCCAGGACAAGTCCCTCAAGGGGACTCTATCTCGACAGATGGTGAAGTTGAAACAATAGCATATGAGTATGCAAAAGCGTTAGAAACGCATGATATACCTTCTATGGTGAAATACTCTGATGATTTAAGATTTAACAGTGAAGATGAGCAAATGGAGCAATACTTGAAAATAGAGCAAAATATTACTGACGCAAGTGTACTAAGTCTAACAAAAATAAATGAAGACAATTATGAAGTGATTATTGAGGTGATCCAAAATGAAGAAGTAATAGAACTTACATTCCCAATTTATAAGAAAGACGGGGAATGGAGAATATTAGTGGGGCAGGATTTATGACTCCCGACTTAATGAAAAGAGACCCTGGAAAGGGTCTCTTTTGAACATTGAAATTCTATGGGGGGGGATGATAGCTTTCAAAATATTAATTCAAGTTAACGAAGTGAACCGCTACCTTCATAACCCATCGAGCTGGTGAAGCCTTGGTCTGTCCTAAAACGAACTTTTAAGTTCGAAACATTAGTGTCTGAGACGGTCAGAGTGAAGTTAGATGGTCTGGATGTAATATGTCCTGATACATGTCTGCTGCCATAAACAGTATCCCCATACCAGTTGTTTCTCACCACTGCATAGTTGACACCTGCTGCTCGCCCCGACCAATTATGTGTTTGTTTGCTAACTGTTAAGTTTAAATCAGGGTTGAATCTATTTAAACTAAATGTGCAATTAGAATAAAATGTACTGCCTCCTGCTCGGGCCCAAAAATTCCAAGAACACAAGGTGTCTGATCTCAACCCGATGTCTTCTTCTACTTCACCTTCCTTAAGAATTTCATACTCGTCCACTGTTAATGAATCAAAGTCGATTGAAACTAACCATTTCTCATTTTTAAGAACTAAATCAAATGGGACTTGTTCCACGGCTCCGTTCTCAAATACTAATTGAGTAGTGAACGTGTACTTATCTTCTTTTTGCAACGGAGTTTCGTCTACAATCTTGAAATCAATTAATTTATTTGCAGTGAGGTTTTCTAAGTAGTTTTGCCTTAAAACTTCTTCGTTCTCATACCGTTCATCATTGACGTATCTTTCCATTTCTGACACATTGACATCTTTAGCAGCTTCTAAAAAATTGATAAGTGAACTCTCCGCATATTCGTTATCTGCAAAAGTAGTTATTGCGGAAATCATAAATAAAATACAAAAAGACAAAGATGTAATTATTAATTTTTTCATCTGATTATCCTCCAATTACAGATTAATTCCAATGTTCAGATACTTCCACCCCCTAATGAGTATAGCACAATAATTGGAAGTTACATGGAATTAATTCCATAAAATAGCATATATTCCATTTTGGAGAAAAAGTCCTATCTCACCAATAGTAAATATACATCTATTTTTCAGAATGCTGTTCTAACTACCTAGCAGGTAGCAAGATCCGAAGGGATTAGTGAGAGATTCAAAGTATCACAGATTGAGTGATTATCCTCACACATTGAGTGTTTACCATCACGGATTGAGTGAGTAACTATCACAGATCGAGTGGTGTGTATCACAGATTGAGTGTTTATTATCACGGATTGAGTGGTGTGTTCCTGCCACGATAACTCTGGTTCACTATGAAGCTTTCTTCGCAGCTCCGTAAGTTCTCCCTTATACTGACTGATTGAGTCTTTTATTTTTGGATGGAGCATCTCGTTCCACCTCCGTTAATTTCTTCGCTGCTTCAAAGAAAATTTCAACAGCCTGGGCAATATGGCCAGCATCGGACCATTCTTCCGGACAATGGCTAAGCCCCGCTTTACTTGGGATAAACAGCATGCCCACCTCAGTGACATCCGAAAAAACCATGGCATCGTGTCCCGCTCCGCTGTTGATTGAACAGTACGGAACGCCAAGCTCATTGCTTATTTCTTTAAATAGCGTGCGAACCCCTTGATCTAACGCTTTAGGTTGTATGTACAGACACTGCTCTGCCGTGATTTCAATTCCATATTCGTTATGATTCTCGAGTGTTTTCTTCAAGTTGCTGATGACGTTCTGTACATGTTCTTCTTTTCCTGAGCGGATATCAACCGTAAACTCCACTTTATCCGGGATGACATTGGCTCCATTTGGATACACATTCAAGCGGCCAACCGTAAGTACTGTTCCGTTGCCTTCCTTTATCGCAAGTTCTGGCAATTGGCAAATAATTTTAGAAGCTGCAAATAAGGCATCTGCCCGTCTGTCCATTGGCGTTGTGCCAGCGTGTCCAGCTTGCCCCTCAACAGTCACTTTATATTGGGTTAAACCTACGATCGCTTCTACCACACCAATCGGAATGTTTTTCTCTTCCAGGATGGGTCCTTGTTCGATATGTAATTCCAGAAAAGCTTTTATTGTTTCCCTGTCCCGTTTTTTAGGCAGCGAGGGATCCAGTCCGATTTTTTTCATTGCTTCAATTGTTGAAATACCATCCTTGTCTGTTAAGCTTTTAAATTCTTCTTCACTGAGTAACCCTGTCATTCCTCTTGAACCCATCAGACCACCGCCAAATCGGGAGCCTTCCTCCTCAACAAGAGCTACAACCTCCAAAGGGTACTTCGGTTTCAGTTGCTTTTTATGAAAAAGTTGTGCGACCTCAAGAGCGGCAACCACTCCGGCAGGACCGTCATACGCACCGCCGTTTGGTACGGAATCAAAATGAGAGCCGATTAATATACTTGGCGTATCTTTAACCGTACCTTCAAGTTTGCCAAAGATGTTTCCGAATCCGTCTTCACGGACCGTTAAACCAGAAGCTTCCATTTGCTCTTTAAGATAATTTCGTGCCTTTAAGTCCTCCTGGCTGTAGGAAAGGCGGGTCGTCCCATATCCAGGTGTCGCTGTATATTTGCTTAATTCTTCGATATGATGTGTAATCCGTTCTTTCAATTCATTCATTTTAAGTTCCTCCCTTTTTTATAAGAAGCCAGCGAAGATTCCAGCTAATACAACTGATACAATTGTAACCGTAATGAACCCTCCAACCAGCATTGGCGGCAGTATATGGCTCAGTATTACGTCTCTTTCTCTTTCATCTTCTGTTAGGGAATTGACTACTTCTTTCGGTATTATGTAATCAGCCGGGAAACCATATAATGCGGTTAATGATACAGCAAACGCCATATTCTTACTCACTTTCAGAATTTTTCCGACGATGGCAGAGAAAATGTACATGCCGATAAGACCAACAGCAATTGTACCGATAATTGGAAACAAGATTCCCAGCATCATAGCTGGAGTCGCCTTATTTAACCCGTCAAAGATAAACAGCATTAACGCCAGAAGGGCAAATCCAAAACCATTCGCTTTTTGCAATACTTGCCTTTCAAGAAACCCTGCGCTGGAAGCAATGACCCCGAACAATAAGCAAAGGATGAATGGACTGATATTGACAATTGGTGCTAACAGAGTCGAAGTAAGATAAGCAAGGTAAGCTACTAATGTAAGCTTGAAAAACTTATAGAAATTCGTATTATACTTTTCTGGCATCTTCCATCTGGCAGCACCTTCTTCGACTGTCGCAGCCACTTCTTCCGACTGGTCCGTTTCCTGCTTTTCCAGTTGTCCATTGCGATACAGTTCCAATAGCCTTTTCCCTTCTTTTTTTAAGAGAAACGATGTAATTGGATATCCGGCAAAACCCTGTACCACGTAGATGACAATCGCAAATACCGCTAAAGTAGTTAAACCTGCAGTACTGGCTGCTTCTGACATAATTAAGGAAGACACAACGCCGCCCACTAAAGGTGGTACTGCAACGACCATTGTCTGAAAGCCGAATAAAAAGGTTCCCACAGTCATTAACATCGCAATAACCCCTAAAATTCCAGAGAGGGCAATCACGATCGTCTTCCACTGTTTTTTCAATTGATTAAGGGAGAGTAATGTTCCCATATTTGTTATTAACAAATACATCATCATCGTTGCCACAACTGCAGGGATACCCGCTGTCGCCACAATATCTTCCGGAAAGAATGTCCAGTAGCCTATCAGGAACAGCACCGCACAAACGAAAATCGACGGCACCCAGGCCTTTGTGCGTGCTGAAATAAAATCTCCAATAAATAAAATGAGAGTTAAAATAACTAAAGCTAACATCTGCGACATATGGAACACCTTACTTTCTTGATAGTATTTTTCTGTGAAAGAATACTAAAAATAATAATCCAAATATAGTTTTCAGTCAATTTCAATTTTTGGGATTTTTCAATTAAAGCGCTTACATCTGTATAGTGGAGGGCAAAAAATTTTATTAAAATAATTCTTTGCTTTTTAAGAAAAATAAATTTCCCCTTAAGAAAGGTTGGGTGACTGAAGGCGCTTGGTCTCTATTTCATTGACAAAGCACTCACATATGTACCAGAACTAATTATCAATAAAAAAGCAGCTCAGTACTTAAGAATACAAATTATGTACTCCTGAACTGAACTGCATATATATTTATTCATTTTTATATTCCCGTATTCATTTAAGGCAAGAAGGCCACAATTATTTTCTCTGGCTGTTTTTTTACGCTGCGGCACCAGGAAGCTTCCAGCAGCTGTTTCAGGCGTTATTCCGCTCTTCTATCGTATACAAAATTTCTTTCAGATCCTCTACACTAAGCTCATATAACTGCCGATCACCTTTTTTGTACACGCCTCGCTCAAGAAGTGTCCCAATAAGAGCATTTTTATCATCCACGCTGCAGGTCTGAAATTTCCCTGACATAACAATCCCTCCCTAAGGTTCCATTGATCATCCTTTCCCATCCGCCTTTTGCAGAATCCAAATGTCTGCTGTTCATTGTTTGAAAGTCTCTCTTTCCTGAAAACAAGAGCAAAAAGAAAAGCCTCTTCTAACAAATAAGAAGAGGCAGTTACAGGAATATCCGTTTATCGCTCTTCTCATCTGCCAAGCATCTGCTTGCTGGATTTGGCACAGTACTTATTAAGTCCGCTGCCGAGGTTTCCAAGGGCCAGTCCCTCCACCTCTCTGGATAAGAAAAATATGATCTGTTATTAAATTAGTTACCTAAAATTTACCTCAAAATGGTTATAATGTCAATAGCTTTCCCTCGTTGTCCCAGGAAGTCTCCTGGTGTCAAGGCTGCAGTCGCGATGTTATTGCACTTCTCCTGCAATGCCGGACTTATTATCCAGGAAACGAATGAATTCAATGCAGCCTTTAACGAGCAAGAAAGTAAACGAGAGAACGGAAAAAGTAAAAACTCCGTTCCAGCCTTTATTATATTCGACTAAACCAGTATTTTTTTCCAGCCAGTTTTCGATTAGTGTCATCGGTCCGCTGAAGAGAAAAACACTGAAGAACGACTTCAGCAGGTTCATTTTATAGGTAAACTGATTATACATAACACAGGATAAAGGAAATAATATGTACAAAAAAACAATGTTAGAGTCAAATAATTTTGGGAAATAGCGCACCGGGTACTGTAAATATTTTCTCTTTATTACCGGTCCGTCCAATAAGGTAGAAACCAAAGTTTTTATAAAATAAATAAGAAACCAGTCTTTTAAGTCTGCTTTTTTTCTTAATAAAAAAAAGATACTTCCGCCTATACCGATGACAGTTAGTAAATTTAAAATAGTTTTATCTTTCATATAAGCACCTCCATTAAATAAAATGCCCTTTTTACACTGCTTTATGAGAGAGAGGACTAGTATTTTTTCAGCGTCATTATCAGCAGTATAAGTTAAAAGATCAGCTTAAAAAAGACAATTCACCATACCGGTAAATTGCCTTTTTAAAATGATTAAATTAAACAGATTTCACCGCATCCTTAACAGGCGTTTCCCCGCCTACCACCTGAAATTCCTTTCCGATCGTTGAATCATTTTCCAGCGCAGCAACAATTACTCTGGCCACATCTTCACGTGGAACTTCTGCCACCTCAAGGTCATTCCCAACCTTTACAGAGCCTGTCCCACTGTCGTTTGTAAGAGCTCCAGGATGGATAATCGTATACTCCAGATCCGTATCTCTCAGCCATTCATCAGCGTAATGTTTTGCTGCTACATATGGAGCAAAGGAATCTGGAGCATCCAGGATCGCCTGGCGTCTCGTATCGAACGAGCTAATCATTATGAATCGCTTTACTCCCGCCTTTTTAGCAGCCTCCACTGTTTTCACTGCGCCGTCTAAGTCAACCATAATCGTTTTGTCTTTCCCGGTGTGCGGGCCGGAACCGGCCGTAAATACAACAGCATCCACTCCCTCGGCAGCTTTAGCGATCGTATCAATGTCACCTTCCAGATCCACAATCGCAGTTTCCGCTCCTAAGTCTTCAAAGTAAGAAGCCTGCTCCTCTTTCCGTATCATCGCCTTCGCTTGCAGGTTTTCGTTATCTTTAATAAAGGAAACTAAATGCTTTCCAATCTTGCCGTTTGCCCCAACTATGAGTACTTTCATTTTAGCCACCCTTTCTGAAAAAAACTGAACAGGACGTGTTGTCCAAAGTTTTGCCTTATCCCTATGGTAACCAGAATGAAATACAGATGTCCAAAATCCTGTTCGGCCTGTTCCATTGAATATGCAAATCAAGTGGCAGGATGACGTTTATGCATTACTCTTCCATCAGTTTTTTCCTGTCCAGGGTTTGAGGAGGCTTTTCAAGCCAGTTATTTTTTATGGAGATCTTCGCTCCAGCCGAGCTATATTTAAGAATCTGTGCTGTCAGTTGCGTATACTCTGCGATTAAATCACTTCTGGGACTTGCAGAAATAGCCTGCCCAACCTTAGTTATGGACAGCGCTGTCAATGATGAAGTGAGCCACACGATTAGTTTGTCAGAAAAGGGAGCAACAGTGCTGTCAGTAATCACTACATCTGAGGAAACTGGCGGGTCTGTCTCATTTTCTTTCAGTTTTTCCTCGAGTGTTTTTATAATTTCATATGCTAACTCAGAGCCATTCTGAAGGTGGTCCCTCACTTCTTTTGACTCACAAACCTGTGCGAAACCGTCCATTAATTTCTTGCCGATGGAATTGGCATCGATATTATTGGCCAGATGTGTTACCTCCATGGCAAGCAATGGTCTTTTTTGTAACGTCAGATACCCCCCTAAAAAACCTTCGTCGTCCTGGATGAACTCTGCTTTTTCCGGATAAGCAATGAAAGGGGTGCGAGTAAGCAATCCTTTAGACTCCATTAACCTTATGACTTTGTCATACAAATTGGCACTTTCCTTAAATGCAGACATATAAAAAGCTCTTATATCCTCCCGAAAAGATGTGCCGAAAGCCATACTGTTCATATCGGCTCCTGTTTTCCCCATATATTTAAGGTATCTTAAGTACATAACATCAGAAAACAGCCTCGGCGCATTCGCATTTAAATCATGTTCCGTAAAACCTTGCGGGAGGGGAATCCCTTCTTTTTCGAAAATGGCAGCCAGTGAATTTAAGTTACCTTCAGATAGTGCTTTGGTATGCTGTATAATTACTTTTATTTCTTCATCTTCAACGTTTGTTAAAAAATGATTCATTATACAAATGTTCATCGTATCAGCCATATACGACTCCCATATATGCGCTATTTCTGAAGCCGACAGATCCGGATTATGGTGTACCATCCAATCCCTCCGATATGTATGTATCGTAATTCTCTTGAAAGTATTATTTACCCTGCCATCTAAAAT
Source organism: Evansella clarkii (assembly GCF_002019695.1). GTDB lineage: Bacteria > Bacillota > Bacilli > Bacillales > Salisediminibacteriaceae > Evansella > Evansella clarkii. The sequence continues at coordinate 645,726 of NZ_KV917376.1, forward strand.
ATTCCTGTTATTCCAGCTTCTTAATAACAGGAAGAACTAATACTTGCTGCCAAATAAAAATACCCAGGCATAAAAGAACCTGGGCAAAGTTAATTCATACTTTTTTCTTAACAAACTGACTGAAACAACGGTTTCTGGAGGTTCCTCCAGCACATGCCGTTTTGAAGCCAATCGTAATATTTAATCCGCCATCAATTCATCTTTTTCCACCGCATGCCATCCGTTAGCCTTAAGCCTGTCTATGTATGTCTCTGCCTTAATTTCCTCTCTGTCTATTACCAATGGCTGCAGGGAAACAAAGCATTCGCCAGATGCATAGTTAATTGTCACTTTAACGACTTCATATCCGTTGTGAAAACCTGGATGAAACCCCGGGTCATCGAGTATGTCACCCTGAACTGGACGAAAATTCGATTCCAATGTCTTCATCATCACTGCTCCGATGCTGTCTTTTTCTTTGATAGATGTGACAAAAATTATTAAATTAATTTTCATTCTCCGCCTCCTGTTTTACGTTTTCCTTACCAACATTTTATCAATTCCGCCTGATTCCTGCTCACACTTTCTATTTAAATACAGGAGGTGCGAATTAAGTTGGTATTTCCCGGGTAATGTCAAAAAAAAGTTAAACAAACGTTTGATTAAAAGCTAACCGAGCCTTATCCAGTATTGCATTAGACATTCGACAAATTTTATAATATCTGCTGCTTAAATGAAGCAGACATAAACTTAACATGAGAATAAGCACAAATAAAGCCGCAGGCATGCGGCTTTATACAGGATATATTATGGTTCTGAAATTATGTCCATCTCTATCGTGTTTGCTTTGACTTAGCAGGTGCCTCGTTCAGAGCAGCTGATAAGCTGGCAGAAAATACAATAATTTCAGGAAAGACGTGTAACCGCCCATAATACATGAAGCAAATACCAACACCGCATACTCCAGCTTAACACCTCTGCATCGTGTTAAAAGCGCCAGACCTGCGGCTGCAATAACGACTCCTGATATGCTTGCTGTTTTCTGGAGGGAAATTTGAAAATAAGGGAAATAGGCAAGCAGCAAAGCGACTGCACTCATGAATAAAGGGGTTTTCACATTGCCCATATTGCTCATCCTCTCATAATGTACTTTCCATTTAAATATATGCTTGTACATCGCCTGTAAAACCAGTCATATTCTCCTGAAGTGTTTTTGGAGGGCTGCTCCTCGTTAACTCCTTTCCAACAATATCTTAAAATTACTGGCTAATCGTCCAAACATTTTTTACCACCTACCATAGGATAACTAATGTAGTGAACAAAGGCGGTTCACACAAACACAAATTGAGGAGTGGTTTTTTGTCTGGATATGGTAGTTACCCAGGAGGCGTTGCAGGTGGACCAGGTGCTTATGGACATGGAGTTGCACCGGGAGCATATGGAATGCCGGTCGCCGGATACGGAGCAGGCCACGGCGGCGGATTCGCCGGAGGATTTGCGTTAATTCTCGTACTCTTTATCCTGCTCGTAATAATTGGAGCAGTGATTAGTTTTTAAAGTTTGAATACACGGGGGACTGGGTTATCCCCCTTTCTACATATAAAATCGGATATTTCCGGAGTGAATTTTCGGTTCGCAGGTTGGGTTCTCGATTTCGCAGGTGGAAACCTCATTTTCGCTGGTTGAATACCTCTTCGCAGGTAAGATTCTTATTTCTGCAGGTTGAATACACAATTTCGCTCGCAGCACTTCCTTTCCCGGATAAAATCAATGATTAACCAAGCCACAGATCCCCCGATAAGTTATACTAACTAATGAACTTTCATTATTAGGATCTTTTTGAAGATAATAAGGGGGCCCATACCGATGAAAACAAAAAAAATCACTGAAGAAGCAGATCTGCAGGAAGCATTTCGCATCAGAAGAGCCATATTTGTTGAAGAGCAAAAAGTACCACTGGAAGATGAATTTGATGAGTTTGATTCTCTCAGCAGCGAGTGCGACCATGTATTAGTCATTTATGACAATGCACCGGCCGGGACAGGCAGAATCAGAACCGTTGATGATGCTGGAAAACTGGAGAGAATTTGTATCTTAAAACCTTACCGTAGTTTTGGCCTCGGAAAAGAAATCGTTAAAGGATTAGAAGAAATCGCCGCTGAAAAAGAACTTTCAAAAGTAAAACTTCACGGGCAGACACATGCGGAGGGCTTTTATCAGAAGCTTGGTTATGAAACAGTATCTGATCCATTTATGGAAGACGGCATTCCTCATATAGTAATGGTGAAAGAAATAACCTGAGAACAATTTCCACCGTATAAAAACAGCGTTCTCCTCTTAGGCCCCTGGCTTACCCTGTAAATAAAATATGAATTTTCATCAAATAATATCCCCAATCCATCTATGGAACAGGGGTTTTTATTTATGGTTAACCGGAGAAAACAAAATAAGTACCCGTATTTAATCTTACTTGCCATCCATACTTTCCTTCTCATATTTACTTTTACGAAAAATAAGGATAGAAAATCATTAGCAATTCTGTTGCTATCGAACATGGGCATGGCAACAATTTTTGACTATTTGATTTTGTCTGTTTTACGGGCTTACAAATATAAACCTGGATTTTTTAGAAATAAATTTTTTGATGAAGTATCAGGTGCTATACTTTCTCAGGCAGTATATGTTCCGTTTACTGCATTGTTTATCACTGCATTCAAGTTAAACTGGAAATATAAGTTGTGTTTCTCTTTGTATTTCGCTGCGATAGAAAAACTGTTTATTTCTATAGGCATTTTTAAGACAAGGACATGGAGAACCTGCTACACAGTTGCGCTCATTTTTTTCTTCTTCCATTTAAGCGATGTATGGTTGAGACTATTAAAAACAGGCAATTCACTAATCAAAAAATTGACTTTGCATAATGTAGTTCAGTTATTAAAAATCCACAGTTTATTTTTCCCATTAGAAGTTCCAGGAATCTTAAGCTTTGGAATAGGCCGACACCACTCCTGGAAAGAGCAATTAAAAGTTGAACCCTTATATGCGAGTGTTTTTGCCCTGATTACTACATGGGCGGCGTTAAAGGAGAAAATGAACATTAAGTTATCAGTTCTTTTCTTAAAAGCAGCATTGGACAGGGTACTGGTGAAACTGAGAGTTATAAAAGCAAAACCAATTTATGTTCTATATATAGTTAATACTTTTACAATGGTGGCAGCAAGCATATTCAAAAAGTGGATCGATGAATTAGAAGAAAATCATGAACAGTAGGTTTATCGGGATGCTTAAGTTATTCATAATGCACGTGCAATGGCTGTTCTCTGACGTTCACACCAGAACATGTTCTTCTATTACAGTCAGCCCCTCAACGATCTCGTCTTCAAGGGACTGACTTTAATGCTTTCCTTATTTGAATACTATTTTATTTTTGCCGGTCCTTTTCGCCTCATGGACCAGCTTATCCACTTTGCTGAAGACCTCTTCTGCTGTGGCTTCTCCTTTTGGGGATACTCCGGCACTGAGAGTGGTTTGCATCCCTTCGACTTCCCATGCAAGAGCTTCTGTGTTTTTCCTGATTTCTTCAATTATGGCCAATGCCTCTTCGAAAGTTTTATCACTGAATATTATTAGAAATTCTTCTCCTCCGTATCTGCCAATGTCGTCACTCTCCGGCACTGACTGCCTTATTGTCTGCACAACCCTTTTGATTACTTCATCTCCAGCTAAATATCCTAACGTATCGTTGATAGTTTTAAAGTTATCAATATCTATTAGTGCGACTGTACAATCCTGCTTCTTGGTGTTCAGAATCTTAAATATCTGTTTTCGATTATACAATCCCGTTAAACTGTCTGTAATAGATTGAACATACAGCTTATCCTTCAGCTCGTTTACTTTAAGATGCTCTTTTCTCTTTAAAATGTAAGCTCTTGATAAGAGGAAAATTCCAAGGACGAACGTCCCTAACATGATCCTCTGCTGAAGCACGACTCTTTCCTGCGCCTCCTGCAATGTTGTTAATGATGAAATTTCGTCAGTAAGCCCTCTTTCTGTAAAGCTGCGAATTTTAGAAGCGTCCTCATCCACTTTCATTAAATTCGCAGGGTCTTCGTCCATTTCCGCGACACTGATATACAAATCCGCTGCTTCCTGGAAATCACCATTATTATAATATGCTCTGGCCAGCAGAACGCTGACATGCCTCAGAGGATTGATTGTATCTTCAATATGCTTTATTTTTTGAGTCAGTTCCTTACTTTTCTCAAAACTAGTAACTGCAGCATCGTAAAAATGAAAATGCTCCTCCATCTGGCCCTTCATCAAATATAAAACCCAGAGTTTGACTGTGTTATTGTACTGCCCTTCTGTCTTTATGATGAGCTGTTCCATTTCTTTCAGCAGAGCTTCAGGCTCTTGTTCAGTTAAATTACTTTTAGCAAGGAGATGGGAAGCTCTGTTGAACAGCTTGAGGTCTCCTGCATCATTCTCCTCAGTCATCTGCAGTACTCTTTCGGCTTCTTCATACAGTTCGATTGCCGATTCTATATCCTGATAGGAATACAGGATCTGTCCCATCATTGTTTGATAAATTGCTTCATATGCAAGATTGTCTTCCTCCCTTGCCAGAGAGAACATATGCTCAAGATATTCCACAACCTTTTCATCATTCGCCACATAGTAAAACGAAAGCGCAATTACATTGTAGGCGTACATTTTCATTTCTGCATCGTCCTGATCTTCAGCCAGGTCGATAAGGCGGGCGCCATATTCTATAAGTTTTCCACTATCAGCGTAAAAATCACTAAGCATAACGAGCTGCTTTAAAGCGGCAAACTCCATCTCACTTTGCCCTGCTTCGTAACTGGATGCCAATGCTTCTTCAAAACTAAGGTATGCCTCGTGGAAATCATTCTGGACAAGATAATTCACCCCTGAAAGATAAAAATACAGCGATGGATTGTCTGACTGTATGGTCTCCTTTTCGTTTTCAAAGGCTTCAAGAACTTCTTTATACTCTGAATCAGTAAAAATTCTTTTTTCTATTTTTTTAATATCCCATGCATTCTCCCCTGCTACATGGTGCTCCCCTGAAAAAACGAGCATAAAGAAAAGTATCAGTGCGATCCTTGTTATTGTTTGCTGCCATTTCCCAGCATTTTTTTTCATAATCCGTTCCCCCTAAGTCAAGCTGCCTTTCGCAAAAGACCTTCAGGAACATGCATACTGAGGCACTGAATTTAATCGAAAGAATATAAAAAAGAGTTGTTTCCAGTGGAAATAACCCTTTTGTTATCCCTTTGGTAACTCAGCCGCCATAGTCTCTCCCTTAGGCCTGTAGCTTTGCGTCCCCACTTTTCAGTGAGTTTGCCATTATCATTGAGTATTTTGTTATAGTTCAATTTTACCATTAAAAAGCATAAAATACCCAGGAATATTTACCTATTTTTTAAAATTGGTATGGGGAATTGTACAGGGAAACGTTAAAGAGTTTTATAAACAAAAATGGAATTTTGGATAATATATTGGTGCCTGCAGATGGGGCAGCTTACACATCTTATGCAGAAAATGGACAAGCAGAAACTGTTTAAATATGCTCTCTGGTTAGAATCGCGACAGTAAAGCTAAGCTATTTCAAGAAAAAAAGCCCTCGGTTAATGCAACGAGGGCTTATACATGCAGCTTAATTTCCAAACGAAATTCCGTATGCTTCGGCAATGGCATAAGGGACATCGGTATTATCGATCATTCCATGGAGCAATTCGGAACTTGGCCCATATGCAAATACAGGCACTTCAATTCCTGTATGGCTTGTAGTGGACCAGCCGACACCTGCATAATCACTGATTATCTGGTTAAGCGTGATTTCCGGGTTGCGAGCCTGCTGGATTCTTTGCACCTCTCCATCTGTTAATACGATAGAGGTGTACTCTTCAACCACATCTTTCACATTGGAGCGATCGCTGTCCAACTGCTGTACCATATATGCACCAGTTGCGGTAACATTATGGAGAATTTCTACATTTGTACCTTTGCTGTTATAGCCGCCAAGCGTCATGCCGCCTGTATCATGGTCTCCAGCAATAATGATCAGAGTATCCTCATTTTGCCCGGCGAATTCCAGAGATGCAATCACCGCTTCTTCAAATGCAGCAGTATCACTCATCGCCCACGCAGCGTCATTGGCATGGCCTGCCCAGTCGATCTGGCTTCCTTCTACCATGAGGAAAAATCCTTCGTCTTCCTCGCTAAGTATATCAAGAGCTGCTGTTGTCATTTCAGCAAGACTTGGTTCTTCTGACTCTTCCCGGTGAAGCTCAGGGAGCATGGCGTCATCTGCAAAAAGACCGAGAATTTTATCCTCTTCCACAGCAAAAAGCTCATCACGAGTCTCAACTAATTGGTACCCATTATCTACTGCCTCCTGGACAAGGTTTCGTTCCGGCTGTCTGCCTCCTTCACTTTCTGGAAGGAAGTAGGACAGTCCGCCACCAAGCAGCACGTCCACATTTCCATCATCAATGTACTGGCGGGCAATTTCCGCCTGATTATTTCTGGAGTTTGTATGGGATGCGAAAGCTGCCGGCGTAGCATGTGTAATGGTGGCATTAGCCACCAGTCCGGTAGCTTTACCAGCTTTCTTAGCTGCTTCAAGGATTGTTTCCACCTCTTCCCCATCAGGATCGAGGCCTATGACGCCGTTATTCGTTTTCACCCCGGCGGCCATCGCCGTTCCTGCAGCAGCTGAATCTGTAACTCTGTTGTTATGGGAATGAGTTGTCATCATCCCTGTCAGGAACTCGTCCCATACAGGATCACCATCTTCTTTATAATGACGGTAGTTTACGTTATAACCTGTGGAAAATCCATCAGGGATTAAGTAAATTACATTCTCTGCCTGCTCCTGTTTTCCCCCGGCATGAGGAGGCGGTCCAGGCTGATCAGGCTTTCCTGCGTGTGGAGGAGGCCCCTGCCGGTCCGGCTGTCCAGCATGTCCAGGCGGCCCAGTCTCTGCCCAGCCATTCTGAAGCCCAAAACCACTAATAATAACTGCTGCACCTAACACGCCGAGAAACGTCTTCTTAAACATATTTAATTCCTCCTGGCTATTTTGTAATTAGTTAAACTCATCCATTACTAAGTAGTTTTCCGGAAAAAAGCGGCGGCCGCTCTGCTCTTTTCTGGTTTAAGTGTACCAGGGGAATTTCCTTTGTTGGTTAAGCTGGTTTAAAGATAATGTAAACAGGGGGAAGTGGGTAAAAAGACAGAGCCAAAAAGTCTTCAGTATTAGTACTTTTTTGAAAAAATCCCTATATTATGATAATACAATTACCTCTTTTCCGAAAAACAAGAAAGATATCCAGACAGTTTTATAAGAAAAACAAAGAAATCCCTATAAAACGAAAAGGCGCTTTGTAAAAATATAAAGGGAATATTAAAGGATCGTAAATTTATTTTCTAAAATATTGAGTTTAAAGCTATGCCAGGCAAGAGGTGAGGAAACAGGCAAATAAATCGCCACTTTAGCAATTAATAATTATGCTGGAACAGGAGTTTTCTGACATGTTAACCGAAAGAAGAGCAATAAATATCCATATTTGATATTACTGCTGATCCACACCGTTTTACTCGTCTTTGTTTTTATAAAGAATGGTAAAAAAACCTGCCATTACCCAATCGGGAAATGGCAGGCATTTTTTGTTAATTCTTCAGCAACTCAACAAAACTATTTAATTTATCCAGTGAAACGATATTCTCATTACACATTTGGCTGTCTCTGCAAATATAATTACCTCTGCTGATGTTCGTCTCTCTTCCGGTTTTTATATTTGCCATAAACAGGCCAACCTCTTCGTAACTGTTGCACAAGGTACATATACCCTTTACGCTCGGCTTAAAAGTACCATGTATCCCTGTTAACTTTCCACGATAGTTTGCTATAAGATATTTTTTCTCCGAGCGGATATCATACCATCCTAAATAGGAGATATCTTTAAAATCAATTTCATCAAGCGGCGGCAGCTTCAATTTCTTTGCCTTAGGAAACAGCTTCATTATCGTCTTTTCCGTCACATTCTCAAATGGAATAACATAAGGGATCAGTTCATTTAAGAATCTTTCCGCCTCTATATCTTTTTCCAGCTCAACTATCTTTTCCAGGAGAGCTTGCTCGTCTTCATTCGCCTCAGGAAACAGGTCCAGCACTTTTTGAAGTGAATTATATTTTACAGCGTGAATAACATCTTTATCTTTAACTGTTGCGTGTGCATGAATAATATTTTTCACTTGAAGCTTGATAAAATTGTACTGGTCGCTTCTCATAAAAGGTTCTATATTTGTTACTTCAGCGTTTTTGTTTTCCATTATAGCCAGCTCCTTATTTTTTGGATAATAATAAATAAGGTGCAAAGCCTGGAATACCAGAAATGCGCTATATTCAGGCGATAAAATTAATACCACTCATGCAAAGTATCGCCTTTTCCGATAACAGGCTTTGCATGAGACTCTGCAATATCCGGCGGATGTGAATTTCTACCTGCCATTAGTTATCACCCCCCCATCGAACTTATTCTATTATACACTATGGTATGGAAATACAATATTCTGGGGACACGTTGGTGAATAACAATGGAACAATCCTCCAACCCCCAGCAGATAACATGTGCTTATTCTGGAGCTTTGTGAATACGCAAAGACGAGTCATACATACTATCCCCATTTCCTGAACAATACGTCAATCCTGAACTCATTTTCATGAACATCAGCCTCTACATTCCCGTCCTGCTTATTGATCAGCTGCTGAACGATATGCAGGCCTAATCCAAGCTCTCCGCCAGTCCGGCTTGTGTCCAGCCTGAATGTCCGGTCAAAAATCCGGTGGAGTTCTGTACGGTCAAACTCATCCACATCATTGGCTACCCGCAACCGGACGTATTCTTCCTCTTCACTAAAGGTAATTGCCACCTTGCTATTGGCATACCGTAATGCGTTTTGAATCAGGTTTGCCACTATACGATTTGTTGCTTTTTCATCAGCCATAATTGGAGGAATGGAATCTTCATCTATCTCTACCGTCAGCTGCCTTTTTTCAAAATCATCGTAGAATATAAGCATAGCGTCTACAACAATCTGATTTAAAAACAGCTTCTCCATGTGAAATGGCTTGTCTGAGGACTCTAATTGCGAGATCTCATAGAAGGCATCGACCATCATCGTGAGATTATCAATTTTCTTTTGAATAATAGCTACATACTCCTGCTTTTCTTCCTTCGATAAAGAGGGATCTGTTAACAATTCCGAGAAGCCTTTAATGGATGTTAAAGGCGTTCGTAAATCATGAGAGATGTTTGTAATTTCCTGCTTTAGTTCTCTCTCTTTTCTTTGTGTGAGCTGCTGATCCTGCTTAAATAAATGAATAAGCTGGTTAATTTTCGAAATAAACCGGACGATGCTTTTGCTATGTGTATTTGTCCGAACCAATTCATTTGTGCCGAAGTTGTTAATGATTCCGTCTAATTGGCGCGTCATCCTCTTCATATCATAATGAATCAGCATAAGCATCCCGGCACTTACAAGCAGAAGAAAAGCTAAAATAATAATAATCAGCCAGCTGCTCACTTCCATTCATCCCTTCTCCATCAATCAATATTTTTATTAGTAAACCTCATCATCCCTATTGCCAAAAAAACTAGTGAAATGACGATTCCAGTAACCCAGAAACGAAAATCAAATTGAGCCGATTGATCCATAAAACTCATTAAATTATCGTTTAATAGTGTGCTTGGCGCATATTGATAGAACTCATTCAACTGTGAAAATGAGCCAAGAAGCCAGCGTAACAGATCGCCGGAGAAAATTAAGAGAAAAAACAGGAAGATAATAATATAAATGTCACTGACCTTCAGCATTTTCAGGGCATGAATCATAACAAAGCCACCGAGTGCAATTGGCAGCATATTAAAACTGGCTGCCACGAAATTTCGGATAGAAGCCTCCTCGCTGACAAAAAGGCTTTCCCCTAATCCAATTACCAATATGAGACCAATCAGACAGAGCAGCAAAAAATAACTTAGCGTTACAATCAGCTTTGACCAGAAGATCGTGTTCCTGGATATGCCAAAGGATACAGCTTGTTTCATAACAGACGCGTCCTTCCCGGTGAGCGCTGTATTAAAAAGAAAACCAACAATCATAATAATAATTCCACTGGAAATGACATTCGAGTATAAGAAAATACTGGTTCCATAAGGGAAGTTGGAATCACTCTGCTGAAAAAAGTACAGGACAAGGGCTGCTGATGTAATTAAAAATAAACAAATCCCGCTCGTCATATAAATACTTTTTTTATGCAGCAAGCGGTAATTTTCGCTCTTTAAGTAATTAATCATTGTGCAGCCCCCTCTACTATTCCTAAGAAGTACTCTTCTAAGTTCAATGCTTCCATTTTAAACTCCATCACGAGAACACCGTTGTTAATTAAGAGACGGTTAATTTCGCCGCCCTCTTCTATATGGTTCTGGATTGTTATGATCTTATCAGGAAGGACTTTATACTGAACGTCTGCATATGCTTGTTCTAACAATTGTGCCGCTTTTGCCGTGTCATCCACTTTCATTTTTATTTGTTTCCTGCTTTTTTCGTCTAAATCTTTTTTACTTAAATCCTCCACAATGACACCATTCCTGATAAAGACAAAACGTGTCGCTACTAATTGCAGCTCCGTTAATATATGGCTGGAGACTAGTATCGTTATTTGATTTTCCTGGTTCAGCTTCAATAATAGCTTACGAATTTCCATAATTCCTTCCGCATCTAACCCATTTACCGGCTCATCGAGCACTAAACAATCTGGACTGCTGAGCAAACAAAGGGCTATGCCTAATCGCTGCTTCATCCCCATAGAATAGTCTCCAAACCGTTTCTTCTTTTGCTCTCCTAAACCAACGAGCTTTAAAACTTCATAAATGCGTTTCTTTTCAACGACACCTCGCTGAATCCGGAAGTATTCCAGATTTTGAACAGCCGTAAAATCAGGAAAAAATTCAGGGGACTCTATCATAAAAGCCATTCTTTTTTGCGCCTGCGCCTTTTCATTTCCTGATTTCCCAAATAAATGAATGTCTCCAGCTGTTGGGATTATCTGTCCCGCAAGCATTTTAAAGATCGTCGATTTACCAGCACCGTTTTTACCGATTAAAGCACAGATTTCTCCTTTCTGTAATGAGAAATCCAGAGGTTTAATGACTTCTTCTTCCTTAAAGATCTTCGTTAATTGATGCGTTTGAATAATGGGATCCATCTCGCTGAGCTCCTTTACTTATTTCTTGTTACATTCAGTGTAGCTTAGCACTCCTTAAAATCCCTTAAACAAAACATAAAGAATTCATAAAGAAGAAACTTAAACGAGCATAAATCCTACGCCCCAGATTGTTTTTATATATTCTTCTGAGGTAATATCAGCTATTTTTTTCCGGAGGTTTGAGACATGAACACTTATCGTGTTGTCATCTCCATAGTAGGTCCCTTTCCAGACTCTTTCATAAATTTCCCTTTTTGAAAAAGCACGCTCCGGATGACTGACGAATAACGAGAGAATATCAAACTCTGCAATCGTTAACCGCAGCTCTCTGCCCTCTAAAGATACAGATCGTTTTTCCGGATTGATTTTCAGTGCCCGCCATACTCTCTCCTCCGATTGTGAAGGGCGGGCACTGGATTTTCGTAATTGAACCTCTACTCTGGCCACAACTTCTTTTTGATTAAAGGGTTTCGTTATGTAATCATCCGCGCCCATTTTAAGGATCTCAACTTTATCGTCTATATCCACCCTGGCTGAAATAACGATTATCGGAATGTCGCTTTCTTTTCTTACCTCTCGAAGCAGCTCTTCTCCACTCATTCCCGGCAGCATCAGGTCCAGTAAAATTAAATCGTATGTATTGTTTTGCAGCTGCAGCAGCCCTTCTGTTCCAGAGTATGCCGCAACCAAAGTAAAGCCTGCTTTCGTGAGAATTAAGTTTAACAGCTTGCTAATTTCCTGATCATCTTCAATAATTAATATTCTTTTAGCTTCCTTCAAGTTTATCACCTGTTTTTATAATATTAAGTTTTGCCTCCGCTCAGGCTTTAAATAGCTTCAAGACGGGCTCCTTTCTTTCCTCTAAATACGGTCATTTTTAGTGGATAGTTTCAAAAAGTTCCCTCGCTTGAAGGAAGCCAGTACCCCAGGGAACGAAAAGGTCTCATTCTTTCCCTCACTCGTAGGAAGCCGTCTATATCTAAATTCCCGACGCGGGATGCCTGAAAATTCTTTATTAAATTCAAGTTCAACCTATATAACTATACAATCCTTAATATTTTTCAAAAAACAAATTGACAGTTTCACTGTATTAACCATATAATACACTTACGGTGTATGAACCACTTAATACACACACTAAAAAAAGGAATAGATAACATAAGACTGTTTAGGAGTTGTTTTGATGAAATTAAAATTAAATAACCGCGATCCAGTCTATCTGCAAATTGTTCGTTATTTTAAAGAACAAATTTCCATTGGAGAATTGGACCCAGGAGAAGAAATACCCTCAAGACGGGAGTTGGCGAATATGCTGAAAGTTAATCCTAACACGGCTCAACGAGCGTATAAGGAAATGGAGGAGCAAGGTTTGATTTATACAGAACGAAATCATCCGAGCAGAATAACAACAGATAAACAAATATTAGGGAAAGTCCGGGAAGAACTGATTTTAGACGCAGTGGATACGTTTGTGACATCTGTCAGTCCAATCAATGTACCAGTTGAAGAGTTACTGGAGCTGGTCCGGGATAAATACACGACCAGCAGTGTGAAGGAGGATACACATGATTGAAGTAAAAGCGGTAGAAAAGAAATATGGCCGAAAGAAAATTCTAAAAGGAGTATCGTTTACAGCTAACAAGGGAGAAATCACTTGTTTAATTGGAATCAACGGAGTAGGAAAGACGACCATTTTAAATGCAATCATGGCACTGACACCGATAGACAAGGGACAGATCCTTATTGACGGGGAACCAATTAAGGAAAAGTCTTTTGAGAAAATCACCTTTATACCAGATGCGATTGCAATGGTCCCTAATATGACCATCGAAGAGGCAATGACATTCATGAATGATTTCTATACGAGCTGGAATCAGGGCCGGGCAACAGAGTTACTGGAATTCTTCAGGTTAAATAAATCAGATAAAATCTCATCTTTATCCAAAGGAAATACGGCAAAGGTCAACCTGTTGCTTGGTCTGGCTCTTGATGTGGATTATGTATTAATGGATGAGCCATTTTCAGGTATTGATATTTTCAGCCGGGAGGAAATTGCTAATGTTTTCACCAGTCATTTAATTGAGAACCGGGGAGTAATCATTACCACTCATGAGATTGGTGATATTGAACATTTGATTGATAAGGTTGTTCTGTTAGACGACGGAATAGTCACAAAAGCATTCAACGCGGAAGAAGCCCGGGAAAATGAAGGAAAATCTGTCATTGATGTCATGAGAGAGGTGTACCAGAATGAAAAATTACTTAAAACTCGTTAATTTTGAATTTAATAGGGTCGCTAAATTATTTGCTGTATTATTAGGCATCACATTTGCTGCTCAGCTGGCAGGTGTAATGTTTCTGGCGAGAAGATATTTAAATAATGCGCATGAAATGATTTACATCCAGATGATGCCGGAAGCTGAGTTTCTGGAAACCTGGGGGAGAATGAGTTTTTTAGAAATAGTAAGAAGCGAATGGTTCCTGGGCCCGATTGCACTATGCATAGCAGCCGTAGGTATTTATATATTTTTCATCTGGTACCGTGACTGGTTGGGGAAAAACACATTCATTTACCGGTTACTAATGCTTCCGACAACAAGACTGAACTTATTCTATGCAAAGATGACCACCATTCTACTGATAACATTAGGACTTGCAGGGTTTCAGTTAATTATATTTCCGGTTGAAATCGGGATTTTTAACATGATGATTCCTGAGGAATTCCGAAGAGATCTGGGTATGCTTGAGATTATTCAGAATGTCCCGGAATTATATATGATTATCCCAGCTAGTTTTATACAGCTTGTATTATTTTATGGACTAGGTACATTATGTGTTGCCATTGTGTTTACGGGGATCCTCCTCGAAAGAAGTTTCAAATGGAAAGGAATTATTGCTGCCATTCTCTATGGTGGAGCAGCTGCACTTGCTCTAATTTCACCACTCTTATTGCAAGACTTCGTTCTGGATGGTTTCTTCTATCCTGGAGAGCTATTCACCCTCGTAGTTGTTATGGGTCTGATTGTATTTGCAGCCTGCATATTAATGAGTCGATTTTTACTGAAGAAAAAAATCAACGTATAAGGAGCCCGAAAAATGAAAAAGTATTGGAAAGTTACAGCAACCCTTATCATTACAGTTCTGAGCTTTGGAATTTTTTATATAAACATAGCTATGTCAGCAGATCATTTCCCGGAGCTGGTTATTCAAACAAAAACTGGAGACAAAGAGGAGATAAGAGATATTGTTCTTGAAGGTTCTTATACAGATACTTCCTCAAATAATTATCTGAGTTCAAGATTTAAACTCACAACAGATGGTTCTGAATACAATAATCGTTCATTTCTGAGCGAGATAATCGGCCAGCCTGATACCAGAATAAAAGAGCTGCAGGAAGAGTACCGTTCCTTTATGAGGGGGAAAATTCCGTCGGAGACTTTTTTCACTGAGAATAGTGAGTTTCTGGCATATGCAAGAGCGGACTACAAAATAGATTCTCTGAGATCATCTGATTTCACCTTTGAGGTCTCAGTTTTAAATAAGTCAAATAACAGAACCAATTCGTTCACGATCCAGGTTCCGGTTAGTGAGGAATTAGACCATATCTATGTTGAGGAAGTGCAGATGATTGAGGAAGAACTGCATATTATAACGCAAAACAGCATGAGGAACGGACATGATTATACCAATGAAAACCATATATATACAGTAGATCTGAAAGAGCAAAAAATAAGCGAACATGAAACTATACTCCAAGTTGCTTCTGGCCATGACGATATCCAAGTGGATTCGCATTTGATCAGAAGAAGTTCGTCAAGCGCAGCGGAACATCTTCTTCTCGTCAGATCAGAATATAAAATAATCGAAGACATGGAATCACACCGGATGGAACAACTAAATAAAGAACTTATCGCTTACAATCTGGTAACGAAAGAAAAAGAGGAAATTAATTTACCAGATACGCTGAACTTAGAAGAGAATGAAATCAGCTTTTTTGATGGCTCTGTAATATTTTTTGTTAACAGAGAGGGGCACGTAATCCCTTATAACCTGGCAGAAGAGCAGACTGGCGAAGCGTTCGATCTGCAGCTGTCCTTCGACCTGGATCAGCCTCCTATGATCACTGTACAAGATGAGAAACTTTATGCAGTGAACGTGAGTAATACTACTCAAAATAACCCTGGTATTGTCGTTGCAGATGTGGAAACTGGTGAATCTCTTTATGAAGGAGAAATAGTCCTGAAAGACGATTCTTCAGAATCAGCAGGCGATTATGAGTTATATATTTATGAAATCGTAGTGAGATAGTATTTGCGCTGAGAAATGAAAGAACGTACGCGAGAGTGCAGAAAAGAGGAGGGTATGATTACTCATCAAGCAGATAAGAGTTTATTAGAAACACGTTCAGACCACAGTAGCAACGAGCACGAAATCACTGAGCTGTATGTTTTGTACAAAAGGAAAGTGTACCGGATTGCACTTTCTTATGTAAAAGATACTTTTCTGGCAGAAGATCTTGCTCATGAAATACTTGTGAAATGCTACCTTACCCGGGAGAAATTTAAAGGGGAATGTTCCTTGAACTCATGGATATATCGGATTGCCCGCAATCACTGCATTGACTTTTTACGAAAGAGCTACCGTCACAGAGATCAGCTTCACGAAAATGTTGAACTGTTTAACGATATATATATGAGTACTCCTGAATCTGAGATAGTAATTAGCTGTGAAAATGAAGAACTCAGAAATAAGTTAAGACAGCTGCCTTCAAAATATGGAGAGGTTATTTATCTCTACTATTTTAAAGAAAAATCCTTAAGGGAAATTGAAGGTCAGCTCAAGATTAAGCTATCGACAGTAAAGACAAGACTCTTCAGAGGGAAACGGATGCTGAAGGAAATGTATTAATCAGATGGATCATGGCTGACACTTGTATTTGGTGTCGGCCATGATTTCTTTTAACTTGGAGTGGAAGTAAGTTTTTTTCTGTAATATAGCATTCTAAGCAATGACATACTGTTATGTCACTTTCGGGTAGCAAGTACAACAAATTTCATAAGCTCATAAGCCGTAAACTACCTTTTTATCCCATTAGCATTTATAATTAATATAAGATAATTCTGATTATTTAAAAATCAGCTGATTGGGGATGATCATTAAATGAGTGAAAAAGTGTTTGCAGCTGAAATGGATGAGTTAAAAGATGCTGGTGTGAAAGTAGTCAAAGGGGAAGGACACGCGATCGCTGTAATATACCAGGATGATGGTGTTTATGCGGTGGATAACAGGTGTCCCCATCTTGGCTTTCCCTTACATATGGGGAGTACGTGCGACGGAATATTGACCTGCCACTGGCACCATGCAAGGTTTGATATTAAAAGCGGAGGCACATTAGATCCATGGGCGGACGATATTCCCACCTACCCTGTTGAAATCTCGGAAAATAAAGTCTATGTGAACCTCTCTCCTCACCATCAGCAGTCGATGGAGCAGCTTCGGGGCCGGCTGAGAGAGGGGCTTGAACAAAATATCAGCCTCGTTATCGCCAAAGCAGTAACCGGTTTAATTGAAGCGGGTGAGCCGCCTGCTAAAATAGCACGGATCGGTGTGGAGTTCGGGACAAAGCACCGAAGGAATGGCTGGCGCTCCGGACTGACAATCTTAACTGCCATGACAAACATCCTTCCGTACCTCGATAAAAAAGGCAGGATCCTCGCACTCTACCAGGGGCTCGTGCATGTTGCGAGAGAAAGTGCAGGAATGGGCACCCGCTTTTTACTCCAGCCTCTTCCTGTCTCGGACAAAAAAGACCGGCCTTCTGTCAGCCAGCTCGCTCAGTGGTACAGAAACAATGTGGAAGTCAGGGATGTGCAGGGAGCGGAAAGAGTCCTTCTCACAGCTATAGAAGCTGGTGCCTCGAAAGAACAACTGGCTGATATGATGATGACGGCAGTTACAGACCATTTTTACATGAACGTAGGCCACACCCTCGATTTTCACAACAAAGCGTTTGAAGTTCTGAATCATATCGGAGAGGATAAAAAGGCTTATGTACTCACCTCCGTGCTCCCGGAACTAGCCGGTGCTTCACGGAGCGAAGAATCCAACAGCTGGCAAACCCCTGTGAACCTGGTAAAACCATTGCAGGAAGCATTCGAGCAGCTGGAAGATTACGACCCAGCATCAGAAGAGGAACAGGAAACAGATGCAGATGAGAAAAAACTGGTGGATCATCTCCTCAGTGACAGTCCGGTGGAAACCATTCAGCTGATGATGGAAGCATTGAATGGGGGGATGTCCCCTGTCCGCCTTGGACAGTTAGTATCTTTGGCTGCAGCTGAACGGGTCGCCCGCTTCCATGTCCAAAATGAATTCAGGGACTGGATTACTGTGCTTCATACTTTTACTCACGCCCATGCCGTACATGAAGCCCTGAGGCGTTCAGTTACACCGGAATTAATCAGAGGTGTCTTCCACAGCGCAATGAGCATCTACCTTTACCGCTTTTTAAATACTCCTTCCGCGAGAAGACCGGTTCCAGCCGAGAGAGAAGCTGAGGCTGCAAACCCGGAAGAACTCCTTGATCTTCTCAACCGCCAGCAGCAGACAGATGCAGCGGCAAAGTGGGTGGTGGAATATTTACATGCTGGCGGAGACAAAGGGGCATTATTTAACACCCTGGGGCACGCTTTACTGAGAGAGGATGCAGAGTTCCATTCTTTTCAAATGTATGAAGCATGCATCGTAGAACATAAGCACTGGGAACAGGAAGAATCACCGCTGGCAGAATGGGCAAAAGAAACACACATCATTGCCGTCACCCGCTATCTCGCAGCCCATGCCCCAACTTCCAGAGAACTGCCTCATACAGCCAAAATCGCAATGCGGCTCCATCAAGGGGAAAAATTGTTTGAAGATAACTAAACCGGAAGAACAACCAACCTGCTGAAGAATTAACGGGTTTACTAGAGAGGTCCAAAACGTTAAATCGAAGACGAATTCACACGCTAAATCACACATCTTTCGCAACTAAAATCACCGTATAATTCGCATATTAAAATGGCACGAAGAACCGAATCTTCGTGCCATTATTTTTATGTTTGCTTACTTCACTATCGCTCTCCGTTAATTTAAGTACAATTTTTCACAAACCCCGCTACCTTTCTCCTCTTCTGATGAAATTATTATATTGATTTTTAGAACTTCACTGCTGATTTTATTTTTTCTACCAGTACATCAATGTTCCCTGTAACTATCTCCACCTCAGGTAAATGGTAGAACGTACTAGTTGTTTGAAGATTAAACACTTCCTCATTAGGAGAATAAAGAAATATCTTTTTTCCTTGGCCTAGTGCAATTCCAAATTCAATATGGCTTCCCTTCCCGGCTGGTAATAAGACGACTATAAAATCAGCTTCATTTATAGCATCTTTTTCGATTTGTCCAATTACTTTTAGTTCTACTATAGATGAAGCTCTTTCATTTTTTGTCCAATCGTAAGTATGCAGATAGCCCATATTTTTTAATCTTTCACTAACACTCCTGACTTTTTCCTTATTTCCAAATCCAGATGCGATGTAATACTTCATTTTCTCAGCCTTCCCTGTCCCATTCATTAGCCAACTTACCATAAACAACCGTATCAACGTAATGGTCATACAGCCATTCTGATTGTCTGAGAATTCCTTCATTTAAAAACCCTAATCTCTCTGGAACACTCCTGCTTTTTGTGTTTTCTACTGCTGCTCGAATCTCCACTTTGTTAAGTTTTAGGTCATTAAATGCATAAACAGTCAGTGCATTTGCAACTTTTGTAACTATTCCGTGACCTTGATATTTTTCACCAATCCAATAGCCAATATATGCGGACTTATTTGACCAATTAATCACGTTAAAACCAGCTATCCCAACGATTTCTCCCTTATATAAAATCGCTGTGTTTATACTCTTGTTTTCCGCATAATCTTTCAAGCTCATTTTTATGTATGCTTGAGTATCTTCGAGTTTAGTTGTGAAATCTAACCAAGGTAACCATTCTCTTAAATACGCTCTAGAATTATTCGTTAATTCAAAAACCCTTTCTGCATCCCTTAATTCTAGTAATTTAAGCGAAATTTCATTATCAACTTTATAACTAAACAATATAATCTCTCCATTCTATTGGTTATAGAAACGTGAAATAGTGCGTGTATACTTTTAAATAGAGTTACGCAAACCCTATCTAACTTAAGACCTCTTCTATAAAACAAGAACCTATTTAATCTTTCAATTTCCTTTCTTTAATCCCATACTGGAACTGAAGAATTAAAAAAATCCCACCCCCAAGACAAACATGTCTTGGAGACGAGATTATAATCGCGGTGCCACCCCAGTTTGTTAATATGTCACCATATCAACCTCATCAGGTACGGCATTAATATGCTTATACCCTAGCTCTATAACGGGAGCTCCCGCTACACGATCCCCCAAAAGGTTCCCATGTAATACTCAGAGGCTTGGTTCAATAAATACTTTCTTACTCCTTTTCACCTAACGGAGCTCTCTGTAAAGAAACTTATTTACTTACTCTTCTCTTCATAGCATTTGGAATATTTTTTCTATTTTAACATGATTAATAATTTTCGTACACATTCTTCTTAAAAGTTCTTATTCATCTCACTTACCTGATGTAGATTACAATAATACTACAGGTACTTAAGATCTCCACCTTTCTCATCCGAAGAAGTTTATTAGCATGTTATGTATACGCTGCAAAAAGCTTCAGTTTGGGGAACAAGAGAAGCGACAGCCTATTGAGCTATCGCTTCCCCGTTTGTTTCTGTAATGCTTTAAACAATTCCTTATAGAAATTAAAGGACTACATACTAAGAAGTCCAGGTGTATTAAATGTATTGTATCAGAAAATATTTACAATTTTTTATACAGTTAGTTATAATGTTAAATACCGATGTACCTTTGACTTAAACGTGGGATCTCTTAATAAGTGAAGCCTTGCCGTTTGTTTGAGGACATTGGTTCTTTTATTGGTACAAATATTGTAAAATAGAGATGTGCAGTGACCTTTATGGTGATTCCGACCTTAACTGGAATGGGGCTAGAACAACTAGACCTCTAATATTGGTGTGAGGCACTCCACAATTTATTGGCACTGCACTTATATAAAAAAGGAATCTACTCCTGTCATTTTAGGCAGGATTTTTTTATTTTCTAGGAGGATTTTTGAATATTTTGTCTTATATAAAAAATCAAAAAAAAGACTATATAGAGTCAGAACAAAAAAACAATATCAATTAAGCAGTTGAAACTCTACCGTTGATTGGGGCTATTACTAGACTCCTGTGTTAAATTTGAGATTTAATATCTGGCGATATAATCCTGACATACTACATTGGGCATAAGCTCTCACAGAAACTTGGATAGTCAGATATGTCATACTGCTGTACTAGGAGGAGAAATGACAAAAGATACCATTACTCCATTTAGTTATGGAAATGACGCACAAAACAGGCAAGAAGAACAACGTAAGTTTTATCAGTTTTATGTTGGTATTGATATTGGAGCGAGTTTTCATGTGGCTTCGTGTATCCAGTTTGATGCTTTTTTAGATCCAAAGGGGATTGCTTGGAAACGGACGAAAACCATGAAATTTAACTCTGATAGTGCTGGAATAGCCGATTTTCTAATGGCATTAGAAAAGATTGAAAAACAATTTAACCTTACTAAAAAAGACTTTTTAGTTTTACTTGAGCCAACAGGTGGACATTATTCTTATCTCATTCAACAAGTGCTTTTAAACAAAGGATATGATTTGTATCAAGTAGAAAATAGAGCTGTTGGAGAGTTTCGTAAGAATAATTTAGGTATCACTGAAAAGACAGATTCCATGGATGCGAAAGTAATTTCCTACATGGGGTGGCATAAGCAGTTACATCCACATATGCAGGGTGTATCCCTTATTCGCCCACAATCTGTTCTTCAATCCTTGTTTCGGACGGTAATGCGTGACCGCTGGTATTTAAATGTCCAATTAACACGTAGGAAAAATCAAGTCCAACAACTATTAAAGGTGACTCACCCAGACTTAAATAAGGCGTTTAAAAGCTTATCCAGTCCGTCTGTAATGAAGTTAGTTTTGGAATACCCTACTGCCCTTCACTTGAAGGAAGCTTCGGCTGAAGAGATTTACAATACATTATTAACGGCTGGTGCTAAAAGTGTAGCTAAAAAAGCAGCCAATGTATTGGCTAAGGTTACGCCTTATACGGTCGCCGTGCCAGTTGAACACCTTGTAGGAAGACAAAAATGGCTGATAGAAGAAGCCTTACGACTTGAGGAAAGCATTAAACTTATAGACGAAGAGATTCATACTCTCCTTTGGGGGAACGTTGAAAAGGGGATTGACCCCCACCCATATACCGAAATCCTTATGTCGCTTCCTTTCATAAGTGAAAATATTGCTTGTACACTAATTGGTGTTATTGGAGATATTGAACGATTTAAC
>NZ_KV917376.1:668368-1001506 GCF_002019695.1 Evansella clarkii
CTCCCTCTATAATCTTTTTGTTTTCTTACGAAAACTCCGTTTATCTAAGGATTTCATAGCTACTCTTTTTCATTAGACATTATTTACATGGTTAGTTTTAGCTTATCTTCAAGAAAATGGATGTAAGGGGGCTTGTTGACCAGCTCCACTTAAGTATTTTTTTAAAGTAGAGGGGATTTTACGTATGATCGCCACGATGGATCTCCACGTTTCTCATGGGGTTAACCCTCCCATGTCTCCCAGAGTCGATGCTCCTACATTCCTTCGTTCAACCTTGCCATGAGGGTGGAGGTCAGATATGCTCCCCGCCAGGGTCTCTGCCCGTAGTTTTAGTTTATGTTCTGACTTCTCCGTGCTTCAAATGTCTTAGAATATTAGATTAATTAATAATCAGCTTCGATAAATAGAGTTTTAATAAAACAAAATTATTGAGTTATGCAGCTTCTTGTAAGTTATTAAAATGCGGAATATCACTAAGCATCTTTTCTTCACTGAACTCACATTGTTTTGTGCCTATTGTAAATAAGATTCGTATTAGTTTATTGCATATGGCAATTAAAGACGGCATCTTTTTTAACGGATTGTCTGGACGGGTAGTATAATACTCATGCAGGGCTTTAAAGGCTTGGTTCTTCGCGACTAAAGGCATTACAACTCTAAAGAGGAGAGCTCTTAGCTTCTTTCTTCCTCGTTTTGTAATGGTGGTGCGTCCTTTATGAAGTCCTGATGTATTTTCCCGTAAGTTTAGTCCAGCTAGTTTAATAATTTGTTTTGGGTGAGAATAGTTTCTTAGATCGCCTACTTCAGCTAGAAACGCAGCGACAGTATCTTTCCCTATTCCTGTGATTGCCACCATGTTCTGCACACCAGGAACTTGTTTAAGTAATTCATCTAAATGAGCATCTAGTTCCTCGAACTTTTCTTTGAGTAAATCATATTGAGCCAATAAGGTTTTAAGCTCTAATTTAGCCATGTTATTCCCTTGTTTAATGCCGACTGAACGACTAGCTGCCTCTTTTAATCTCTTCACTCTACTTAAACCAACACCTCTTTGGGCGCCCTTTTTAAGGTGTTGTAAAATTTCATCATCAGATAATTTCAGTAGCTCATCTGGCAGAAGATCAAGCTTTAAAGTACGAAGTGCAGCCTTTCCTTCCCAGTCTTTAAATGCGGTAAAAAACTCAGGAAAATAACGGTCTAGCCAATTGTGTACCTTGCCTTGCACAGACCGGAGGTCCGTTGATAGTAGTTCGCGTATTTTCATGGCCCCTCGGAGTTCCGCATAAACACCTTCAGGGATAATTGGTTCAGCGTAGCGACCATCTTTGACCAGTTGTGCTATGACTTTGGCATCTTTTACGTCATTCTTGGTTGGTGAATTATCGTCTAATTCTTTACTTTTCTTCGTGTGTAACGGATTGACCACAACACACTTGATATTTAATTCTTTTAAGTAATGTGCAAGGTTAAGCCAGTAATGCCCTGTCGGCTCCATACCAACGATAACCTTGTTCATTTGATTAGCAGCTTGAAGTTGATTGATCCAACCTATTAAGCCATCAAACCCTGATTGCGTATTTTCAAAAGTAATAGATTTTCCTAGATCCATTCCTCTGAAGTCCTGTGCTCTTGCGACGTGGTTAAACTTCGCAATATCAACACCTACGATTAGAGTTTCAGCTGTGATTTGAGCTATTTTGTTATTTTGGTTATAATTCATTAGTGAGTCCTCCTTGGTTATCAATTAAGGGTCCTTTTGCGCGCAAAGCTTTGGACACCTCGTATCATACCAAGAGGGCTCTTTTTCTATCAAACTCCAAATTCTTTAATTACAGGAATGCTCCCCGTTGAACAAGAGCAGCGACCCGTTTGTTGAAGAGGAGTTTACTTTACTTTCTAAAACATCTATCTTCTTTTCGATTCTTCTCAACTGCTCGCTTCTTTTCTTTGTTGAACGTATTAAGTAGAAAATTAAAATAATTAAAGACACAGGAATTAAGAATCCGACTATCTGATACAAAATATCAATAAAGTCTGTCGCCACTATACTTCCCCCCCTTTATGAAAAACTCAATTTTTTTCTTATCTTTTCCTTGTTCAACTAATGCTTCCTGTTAGTTGAAGAAGATGAGTGATTATCATCAAACTGCAACAATTCCTTGATTCTTTTGAATAAAAATAAGTTTCAAGAGCAAAATATTGTTGAAGCATTAAAAGAAAAAGGCGGTGATATTTATGTATGGTAATAATAATCTGGTTGGTGTAGGAATAATTGCAATTCTTTTAACATCTATTTACACTGCAATTTTAGCTTCACTACTTATGCAAACTAAAGAACGGGTTGATTATATTTATCAGAAGGAACGTTTAAATAAAGATGCTTAAATATGGCGATGATTTCATCGCTTTTTTTATTTATCGAAGTAAACTCCCCCGTTTATGAAACAAGAGCAGCGACAGCTTCTTGTGCTATCGCTCTCCGTTTGTTGAAGAGGAGTTTACTATACTCTCTAAAACATCTATCTTCTTTTCGATTCTTCTCAACTGCTCGCTTCTCCACTTATATATATTTCCTCAATTGTCATCGACCAATTTCTATATCTACGTTTTCTTTTGTTATTTGGCAGTGGATTGGTTATTTTATCTATCTTTGAAACGAGATCCCGATTTCTTCTAAGAATATATTCTGTGTGCCACTCATTATCATACGCTTCAGTGAATAAATTCACCATGAGTTTATATCCTTCTTCAGTATAGTTAGAGGGGTGTTGAATCATATAGCAAGAAACCAGCCAAAAATGTAAAGCATATAGTTCTGGGTCGTTATGCTCCCAAACCAGTGGAAATTGAAACATCTCGTAGCAGGAAAATCCATCTGTTTCCTTCGCCCCGCATTCAACACATTTACCCAGACCCATTATTGTGTTATTGTCAACCATTGTAGATGATTCCTCCGTATAAGTTAATTTTACTCATTTATATTACTCTTTAACGTAACGTAAAGATCAACATATTATTCAATTCTTCTCCCCGTTAACTTAAGTACATTACTGCACACTTTCCTTCCCTTTGTCGTTATGGAAGGGTGGGACGTTCACTTTTCTTTATGAAGGGAAAAAGTGCGTTTTACAGTTTTTGATGAATGGTTCGTCCCGTTCACAAAAAACGAGCTCTTTTAGTATCGAAAAGCGGGGACGGTTCTCACGTGAAAAACGGCCTTTCAGCCTGAAATGTTACGTGAGATCCGTCCCTTTTAATCACTTCTTCTCCTGCTTTCTACGATTTTTTATAATATAATTCCTTATAATTTCTCTATATCATTCACCAATACAGGTAAGCCATTCTGAAACAAATGTTGATTGCCTGCAAGTTCCCGTGTGGATGCTTGTGGAAGTTTTTCTGAATAGGTTTTATGATGTTTAATAGGTACTATTACTTCGTCGCGGCTGTGGTAAAGAAACAGGTTGGGAATTGCGGGCAAACTTTTCTGGAAATTACTTTGGAGCATGAAATCTTTCAACTGCCAATCTTCATCTAACCCCCAGTATGGTGAAGCAATGATAAACAAACCACAGAAAGTCAGATTAGATGATTCCTCGGAAAGGTACTTTAATAAAACAGATCCTCCCAATGAATGACCAACCAAAATCACCTCTCCGTTAAGCTTATCCAGATCTTTTTCAAGCTGTTTCTTCCATAGGGTATATTCGGGGTTCTCCGGGTTAGGCATCTTTGGACAAACAAAGTTATATTGATTCCTGAGTTTTCTTTCCAAATACGCTGAAAGATTGCTACTTCCTTCTCCTTCGCCTTGCGGACCAGCACTGTGAATAAATAAAACTGTTTTTCTCATCTTGGCTTCCCCTCCCGTTCCTATTAAAAGCCCCTGTTTTTCTTTAACAATCTTTCTCATGCCCAGTAAAGCAGCGTGAATAGGAGTGTAAAATACTGTGTAGTTTTCTGTCTTTTAACAATAGAAGACTGATATAACAACAAAAAATCACATGTGATTTTGCTTGTAAATGGCTTGTTTGCACCTCTGAAGTAAACCCGCCAGCTGAAGAATGTGGGTTGGTTTCTTCATTTATATCCGGCCCGTGCCATTTTACTCAAAAGTGCGGCTGCCACAGGGTTTTCATACCGCACAAACTCCTGCCAGTTCCAAAATAAAACCCTCCATATAAACACCAGCGAGATTTACTTTGTTAAACTTGTTGTTGCACTTTAAAAGGAGGGAACTTTCATGGCGGATATAAAAGAAGTTAGTTATCTCGAAGAAACGTTAATTCAATTAAGAAAAGCATATAAAAAGCTCTCATCAAATATAGAAGATCAGGATCAGAATTTTAAAGACCTGCAAAAATATATGGTTGACTATAAAAGTGAACTCGATAAATTCGAAGTGTATGATTACCAGCAAACGTTAAGCATGATTGATAAGCAGGGCTTTGCACAAGTAAGGGAACGTGAACAAGTAAAAAAGCTGATCGAATCCCCTTATTTTGGCCGGTTTGACTTTTTATACATTGGAGACTCCCCTGATGAAACAGAAACATTTTATATTGGGCGTTTTGGTTTTACAGATGAAGAAGGGACACCACTGATCTATGATTGGCGCGCACCTGTTTGTAATCTATACTACGAATTTGAAATCGGCAAGGCGCATTATGTTGCGATGGAACAACGATTTGAAGGGAAACTTACCGGGAAGCGACAGATTAAAATCGAGAATTCCAAGCTTCAATTTGTCCTGGATAGTTCGTTAACGATACAGGATGAAGTTCTACAGCAAACATTGAATCAGCATTCAAATGAAAAGATGAAAACGATTGTCACTTCTATTCAGCGGGAACAAAATAGAATTGTCCGTAATGACTCCGCATATAATGTCATCATCCAAGGAGTAGCAGGGTCAGGGAAAACTGCGGTAGCACTGCACCGCCTCGCTTATTTTCTATATAAATTCCGTGATACGTTAAAACCAGAACGTATTTTTATTTTGTCGCCAAATAAAGTGTTTGGAGATTATATTTCATCGGTCCTGCCAGAGCTTGGCGAAGAGCCGATTCGTTCCTTCACCCTGGACGAGCTTACCACTAACTTATTACCAGCAGCTGTTACGTTTACACCATTTCAGGAAGAAACGAATGTCATTTTATCTGATCCTGAAGGAACTTTAGCCACTCGAGCTAAAATCAAGGGAAATTATTCATTTGTTGAGAAATTACAATCTTATTTGTATGAATTAGATTCGAAGCTGCTTAAAGACGAAACCATCTCCATTGCTGGCACAGAATTTTCGGCAGATTATTTAAAAGGCCGTTTCCTTCAGTATCGAAAAGAACCGGTTGTCACCCGTTTAGAGCTTATGACAGACGATATTCTTCAAGTACTAAAAGCAAAACGTAATAGAGAAGGAAAAATTCCAAGCAAGAATGAAATTATGAAACGTTTGAAAAAACGTCTTCTTTACACATCACCACTTGCAATCTATCGCGCATTTAGCGAGACGCTTGGAGAGGGTTCATTTATCTTTTCAAAGAAGCACTTCGAATTTAATGATGTCTACCCTTACTTATACGTACAGTTTTATTTTAAAGGGATTAAGAAGTATGAGCTTGTCCAGCACTTTGTGTTAGATGAATGCAGGATTACACCCCTGTTCAATATGCAGTATTGTCAAAGGTGTTTAGTTGTAAGCGGACTATCATTGGAGACTTTAGCCAGGCACTTTTGCCGTACAAAACCATTTCAAAAGAGGGGTTTGAAAACATATTTACTAATATAGACTATGCAGAGTTAACAACAACGTATCGGTCATCGTATGAAATTGCCATCTATGCGAAGAAATTTATGCATAGCGGAGAGATTCACCCCATTGCAAGGCATGGAAAAGAACCAAAAGAATTAACATATACAACATTTGAGCAAATGATGGAGCTAATCCATGAGAATGCCCGGAATGACTTTAAAACTACGGCTATCATCTGTAAATCGGAAAAGGATTTACTCGTCTTGCAGCACCAGTTAAACATACCCTTCACCGTGCTCGACGCCCAGACAGAAAGGTTTGAAACCGGCCTCCTGTTAACAACGATCCAGTATGCCAAAGGGCTTGAGTTTGATTCCGTCATCTTGCCTTTTGTGAACGAAACCAATTACAAAACGACTTTCGAGCGTGGACTGCTTTATATTGGGGCAACCAGGGCGATGCACGAATTAACTGTATTAGTGGATGGCAATGCCCCTTCCAAATTATTGTAACTCCTTTAAAATAGCTATGATTGATTCCACATCTTTCATGGCTATTTTTAATTGATTTATTAAATCATCTGTTACATGAAAAAATTCGGTTGTAAACTTCGGAGACATTAAGATTTGCATGATATCTGTGGTTTCTTTTGGATCTTCCATCTCATGAAATAAATGGGCTATGCTTGCAATTGAAAAGTGTGCGCTGCGTAACGTGCGGATAATGAGTAATTTTTGCACATCACGTTCTGTATAAATTCTTCGATTCTGTGTATTTCTTTCAACAGAAAATAACCCGTTTCGTTCCCAGTTTCGTATTGTTTCTTCCGTCAATTGAAGCATCGCAGCAACAGACTGGTGCGAATAAGTTTTACATGTAACTGGTTTGTTTTTTAATAACTGGTCAACTGTTTCAATAGCTTTTAGAGCATAATCATATTCTGTCTGTAAATAAGCTAAGTAGGATTCGGCTGCTTGTAAGCTCTCCTTGAACTGTTGACCACCGCTAAGCTGCACAATTTTCGCTGCCTTTTTTCTTAAGTTACTTTGAATAAATTCCTGTCTGAAAGCAAGCCTGGCTATTTTCATTTGCTTTAAATGCAGTTCTGAATAATCTCTGTAACCATTAGCTTTTCTCGGCACAGGCGACATAAACTGCCATTCTTCATATAGACGGACAGTATTTGGATGAACTTGTGCCAGTTCAGCAATTTCACTGGTTCTCATATAAAGCCGCCTTTCTGCCTGAAGGTAGAATATAATGAGATGGAAATGAACCAAATCTCGTTGTTTTCATTGTCTCAGCGTAATCAAATAATCTATATAGTTTAAATATCGTTTTCAGTTAAAAATTCCTGTATTACTCTGTTAACCTCATCCGGGTTATCTAAGTTTGTTGCGTGGTGTGCATTCTTTATGATTTTCAATTGCGCATTTTTTATTTTTTCCATCATCGCTTTCTGTTCCCTCATAATCATCGTGTCATGATCCCCTTGTAAAAGTAATGTCGGGCACTTTACTTTTTCCAGATCCTTCCCGCTTTCCATTCTGGTTACAGCATCCCACACACGATTCCAGTTATTTCTATCAATCATTTCAAAGGCTTCCTGTATGTAATCTTTATTATCGGGATTAAATTTCGAAAGCATCTTTGCTTGTATTTTTCCGGCAGCACTCATGGGTATTAAGCGGTTGGAAAAACGGTTGACCGGAACGAATATTTTTTCATACCAATTAAATGAATTAGTAAAAGGAGTTCCAATTAATATTAATGCTTCCACTCTATCCGGGTAACGAATCGCGGTCTGAAGTGAAATATGGCCGCCCATAGATAAACCGCAAAGCACCGCCTTTTCAATATTCAGATGGTCTAACAGAGCAATCAAGTCTCTGGAAAAATCTTCAGAGTCAACTTTCCCTTTAGGTAAAGATGATTGTCCATGCCCTCTGACATCCCAGACGACCGTTTGATAATTCTCAGAAAAATAGTCAACCTGCGGATGCCATTGTTTATGGTTCCAGGACGCACCGTGTGTAAAAATAATCGCTTTTCCTTCTCCCTGATTTTCGTAATACAGGGTGACATTATTACTTGTTAATACAGGCAATTCAGCCCCTCCTCCAATAACTCATCTCTTGCCATCTTTAATTTATCATGCAGAACTCCTCCCTCCTAGCAAAATAATCTTTTTTTACAAAATATAATTCCCGGTGATTTTCATAACCCGTGAAAAATAATCTACTGTCAGTTCCCTTAAGCGTTTGTGACTTTGCAGGTGGGGAAAGGAAATAAATTTATGGATAAATGGAAAATGAAGGGGATTTTTCAAAGCCTTGAAGTGTATGAGAGAGCGGATTAATCATGCTTCAAGCAGTACCGGCCGGCAGCTGTTGCACGGCCGGTTCCTGGTGTTTACCAGGTAAAGTATGAAGCCTTATTTATCTAAGCCCCTCTTAACTTCCCTCGCCCTGTCCGTCCATAAGCTGCACCTTCCTGGCTTCTGTACCGTCCAAGTTCATTTCATATAATTCATATTCCGGGTCTCCCTTGCCGAAGTTTACATCTGTCGTGAAGTAAATTCGGTCAGCAGCAATCACAGGATCTCCTGCATGCTTCTTTAAATCTGTGAGCTGCTCATGCTCCTTCGTTTCCCGGTTGTAGCGGAACAATTCATACTGAAAAATACCTGAAGATTCAGGATCGCTGATCGCCTGATAAATAATTTCATTTTCTTCAGGCGTCAATTCGAATGTATAGATATCCCTCTCCAATTCGGGGTCGCTCACTACCTGAAGACCGTTCGGGTCATCCAGAGGGATTTCAAACACCCGCTGATACATGTCATTGAAAATATCTTCGGCTGACTGCACATGGGCATCATCAGGCATCTGCACAAAAACAGAACTCCCTTCCCCGCTTATTTTCATGGACTGCATGGAATACTTTTCAAGATCGGTATGCTTCTTATGCTCTCCTGTTGCCAGGTTAAATTCATGAAGATCAAAGTCATGGGGCTGCTTGCTGGCAATAGGCGAATAATTATCAAAGATTTCGGCGCTCAGGTAAAAAACAGATTCGTCTTCCGCTGAAAATTCAATTTCTGTTACAGCTGCAGAGATTGAAAACAGCTCACTAGTTTCACCGTTCGGCAATTCCAGTAAGTGAACGGTACTAAGCAGCTCCTGCTCTGGATCTTTCCCGGTCGCTATAAAAGCAAGCTTATCTCCGTTTCTGGAAAAAGCCGGATCCAGTATCACTTTATCATTCTCCAGTTCAGCGAGTTTGTCTGCCTGTTCCCCGTCCTGGCTCTGCAAGTATAGCGCCGGCTCACCGTCCGTATAGTTTACATATGCGATTGCCCCATCAGGAGAAATATCATACTGGGAAGACAGGCCGTTCATTTTTTCATCGCTGTCCTTCCCCAGAATGATTCCTGCGGCCGAGAGTATGACCGTTATGCCGCCAATACCCCCGGCTATGATAAAAATTTTTTTCTTATTCATGGAAATAACCCCTTATCTAATGTAGTAAAATCAGCTCTGAGATTTTCACGAGTACGTAAACAGCAGCTGCTACGGTTATGCCTGCAAGCGCAAAGGAGCAGTACTTGTTTTTTCCCAGCAGCTTCATCTGGCCCCAATACAGCAGGGACCATCCTGCAAGGGGAAGCACCGTTACCACCATCCACAGCTGGAAGCCCCCGAACAGCCATAGTCCGGCCCAGATAAAAAATAATGTCACTGTTGAAAAAACGATGCCCGCCGGAAAATTAATCGTGTGCAGCCACTTTGCCTCTCTCACATTCGTCTTCTGGAAATTCGTTTCATAAATAGTTGTCTGGTATACAAGTGCTAAGGCCAGAATAATCAGCAGCCAGTTCACTGCGGCTAACGGGAGATAAAAAGTATGATCAATACTGGATATGATCCCAAAACCGAATAACAAGTTGAGAATATGGGCGATTAACATGCCGTTCATCCAGCGTCTTCTGCTCCCTTTCCCAAATTGGTTCAGAGCGGTGAATAAAAGCAGCGAGTTTATTATGACGGCGCTGATCAGCCAGACGATATAAGCATCACCCTGAGTTATTAAAGCGAGCAAATAGGCAGAAAAAATAAAGACGAAGGAGACAATGCTGAGGGTAAGCATAAACTCTTTCCGGTAAGGGTAGACAGACTGCTGCAGTGCCGCACCGATCTCTACCCCGGAGCCAAACATCTCCATTGCCTTTCGTTCAGCCTCACCACTGCTCATCCCCTCACTGATTAATTCCTCTTTTCTCATCTCAAGGTGGACGGTCATTTCCTCAGCCATGTCTGCCTTCTCTTCCTTTGAGCACTCTGTCTGATTTACAATTCTCTCCACATACCGATTGAAATCAGATTTCACCTAATCCCTCCGTGCTCCTTTTCACCAGGTTACGGATCATATCGAAATTCTTATGCTTCTTCTCCAGCTCACTTCTCCCCTCATCAGTGATTTGATAATATTTCCGCCGCCCCGCTTCCGTCTCGCTCCAGTAGGATGCTGCCCACTGGTTCCGCTCGAGACGCTTCAATGCGGGATAAAGTGTCCCTTCGCTCATTTCATATGCTCCGTCACTTAGCTGCTTTAATTTTTTTGTAATCTCATAACCGTACATATCCTGCTGGGCAATTAACGTGAGAAGCAATAAATCAATGCTCCCTTTCATCATCTCTTTATCCAAGTCCATTCACCTCTTTAAATGATTCATGTAATATTGATATTGTAATACGACATACATCGTATTACAATGTATTTATGGAAATATTTACATTTATTTTTCAGGAGGAAAAATTATGGATTGGATAATTTATGGAATATTAGCGTTGACAGCTGCCGGGTGGCTGCTGCTCGGAGTCGTTTACAACAAGCTGCGGAAGTACTTTCTTCCCCATATCATCAACCAGCTTGGCTTAACCCTGCTGATGATCAGTCTGTTCGTCATCGGTGGATGGGAAGGAATGGGAGTGGGTATGATTGCATTAATGATTATAGGCGCAGGCCTGCTCATGGCGCTGTCGGTTTTTGTTTATTCCAGGGTGAAAAAGAAGAGGCCAGTGTGAGGGGGGGAATGGAGTTGAGTACGGTAAGGTTGTATTACGTCTCTGTAGAGTTGAGGTATACCCGCCAATTGGCGGACTGTATTAATAAATATCTACTGCAAAGCTCCTCACTTTCCGGGAGGAGGGCGAATTTTAGTAAGAAATCAGCCGATGAAATATTTAGACGGAAAAATTCCGGTTAATTAATAAAATTTATTAAAAAGTGCCTAAATAGACGGAGCGATTCCGCCTATTAACCTGAAATACTCAAAAATGAGAGAATTTCTTTTCAATAACCGGAAAACTTCCCCTTATACTAGTCCAAAACGAGCACCCGTCTTCATTTAACCGGAAAAACTCCGTTTATTTTGCGTTTGCTTTTTATATTCCTCTTATAGAAACTGACTAGTTCAATGCCTACTGCATCAAAAGAATAAGAGACCCTTTATAATCATAATGTGTTCGGTTTTAGGAGCCAATTTTGTTAAAAACAAGGCAATTAACGTACTAATTCGCATACTAACTGACAAAGAAATCACACCCATTTTAACAACGGAAAAAGCACCCGAATTATTGATATGCTCCCCCAAAGGTAGACAGATGAAATAAACAAAATCTGTTTACCTTTGGGGGAGTTTTTGTGTCTAGAAAAGACTTTACGGCATCAGAAAAACTTAGGATTATCGCTGAATATAACGAAGGGGACCTCCCTGGTGAAGAGGTAGAGAAAATATAGTCTTAATGCAAGAACCATTAGGAATTGGAGGGCTCTGTATGAAGAGTCCGGCGCTGAGAGCCTGGAACCAATAAGGAGTCATACATCTTATTCAGCCGAACTAAAGCAGGCAGCCGTTCGTGACTATCTCTCCGGCAGATTTTCACAAAATGAAGTTATAAGGAAATATGGGATCTCAACTAGATCGGTTCTCATGGGATGGGTCGAGCTTTATAATGGTCATAAAGCACTTAAGGATGACAGGAAAGGATTGAGTCGCTCTATGACCAAGGGAAAGAAGGTTTGTTTCGAGGAAAAGGTTGAAATCGTTAAAGACTGTTTGGCTCATGGGAAAGATTATGCCCGATCAGTGGAGATTCACAAGGTTTCTTATGCACAGATTTACAGCTGGGTAAGAAAGTACCTTCAAGGTGGGGAAGAAGCTCTTCAGGATAATCGTGGAAAGCAAAGAACGGAAAAAGAAATGACAAAAGAAGAAAAAGAAATGAAGAAGCTGAAAATAGAGAACGAGCGTCTTCGTGCGGAAAATGCGTTCTTAAAAAAGTTGGAGGAGATCGAAAGGAGGCGGTATTGAGTGAGACCCGGTACCATAGCCGGTACACTGCTATATACGAACTCAGCACGGAAGAAAATATGTCTGTCCAGTTACTTTGTGACATTGCCCATGTTTCCAGGCAGGGATATTACAAATGGAAGAATCGCAGACCTTCGGCCAGAGAGAAATTAAATCGACGAGTTATGGAAGAGATGACTCTTCTTCAACATAAGTTGAAGGGTATTTATGGCTATCGGAGAATGGCGATTTCGATGAACCGGATCTTTAAGGAGCCTTTGAACCATAAACGTATTCTCCGTCTTATGAAAAGTGCTAACCTCTTGTCTGTCATTCGTCGTAAGAAATGCCGTTATAAATACTCTTCACCCCAGCATACAGCTGAAAATGTACTGAATCGCGAATTCCAGGCAGATCGCCCAAACCAGAAGTGGGTAACTGATGTGACAGAAATGAAGTATGGTAACCGTAAGGCTTACCTCAGTGCCATTATGGACCTCCATGATGGCAGCGTGATCTCTTATGTACTTGGTAAATCAAACAACAATGAGCTCGTGTTTAAAACGCTGAAAAAAGCTCTGAAGGCAGCACCTGATTCACAGGCACTGTTACACAGTGACCGAGGATTTCAATACACCTCCCATCCTTTTAAGAGAATGATCGAACAGGCGAATATGAAGCAAAGCATGTCCCGTGTTGGCCGCTGTATTGACAATGGCCCGATGGAGTCGTTCTGGGGCAAATTGAAGTGTGAAAAATACAGGCTTGGTTCAGACAATACTTTCGAGGAACTACAAAAAGACATTGATGACTACATACAGTTCTATAACCATTACCGTTACCAGGAAAAACTAAACGGCCTCAGTCCCTGTGAGTACAGAGCTAAGGCCGCTTAATACATTTTTGTTATTTCAGCTGTCTACTTGACGGGGTGCTGTTCATTATTCAGGTGCTTTTTTTCTATATATTTCCCCTTATTCAACTAACGCTCCCGTTCGTATTATAAGGTTAGCCAGATATTTTCTGGTTGACCTTATTTTATGTGGTCTTATTATAACAGTAGCTGGGGCAGTACGACCCTCCCCGTGGGGCCTTGAATCCGACAACTAAACCGCTCTCCCCCTACTTGTAGAAACATGTATGAGGCTGGTTGGGACTTGATCTCGTATATCAAGCGAAGCTATGACACTGCAAGATTGGTTAGGAGTAACCAGCAAGTTATTCTAAAGGAGACGTCTATAATGAATTCAGTTGTAGGTCTGAATGTTTAAAAAGGAGAAAGTCAGGTCCCAGGCATTCTGGGAAAAGAAAAGGCCATACCGTAAAATTATTAGTGTAAAGTATACTCTTGAGGGTTTACTCTTGTTGATTTTCTTGAGGAGATTAAGGCTAAAACAGTTAAACCGCCTGTTGTTCTATAGTCCACAGGGCATTAACTAATAGCTGGTTTTGTTGAAAATGAGCATTGACAGCTTATTTGACTTACTTCAATAAGGGGTGAACCTTTACCTCAATTTCTTTAGGTTTAGAGAGAAAGGCCCTGAACAAACTTCTGCATCAGGATATGTGCAACGGCAGAAGGAGAAGCCATACTTATAGGGAAACAGGTGCAGGAACTGGCGCTTGCATTTAACAATATGAAAGAGATTTGCAACTTTCCATAAATACTTTTATGACCTTTGGATATAAAAATCTGCTTAAAGTGAAGGATGATTACTTTGTTTTTGTAAATCATTAAAGTAATGATACACAAAATCTCGAAATTTTTGAGCTGCAATGGACAGGTAGCGATTTTCTAACCATGCTATTTGGTAGGTGCGCTGACAAACTGGCTTATCAATTTGCAAAAGGCGAATAGGTAGCTTCTTATTTTCTATTAAAGTTTCTGGCAAAAAAGCAACACCAATGCCGGTGCGAATGAAATGACTTATTGCGGAAAGTTCGTCAACTTCACAAACAATTTTTGGGGTGAAACCTGCTTTTTTACAAAAATCATCAGTCATTTCTCGAAAAGGATTTCCTTCTTTTATACTTATAAAAGCATCGTCAAACAACTGACTAAGGTCGATCCTCTTACGATCAGCGAATCGGTGCGTGGTCGGAACAGCTAGTAATATTTCTTCAGTGAGAAAGGATTTTCCAGCTATCCCCTCCACTTCTAGTGGTGGAAAAGTAATGCAAAAATCGATATCGCCATTTCTTAGTTGTTTCACCTTTTCATTATTTGAAGCTTGGCTGATTTGGAGTTTAATATCAGGATGCTCGGATAAGAAAGTGCCTATGAGGTCAGAAAAACATTTATGAGTTGTTGTTGATATAAAAACACGCCCCCCTTCTATCCGCGCAAGATCCTTGACTTCTTTTCTGCCTTCTTCAAGTGCCGAAAGCGCGATCTCCACTTTCTTCAGAAATACCTTCCCAAATGAATTGAGTTGGATATTCCTTCCTTTCCGCTCAAATAACTGTACACCCAAATCCTCTTCCAACCTCGCAATTGTTTTACTAAGAGCAGGTTGAGCAATACGAATTTCTTGCGCCGCTTTGGTCATGTGTTCTAACCTAGCAACCGTTCGAAAATATTGTAGTTGCAACAATTCCATTTTTCCCACCGCCTATTGATATACTCTGGTTTATATAATTATATAAAAATATATATTTTAATTTATTTACTATTTATCATAATATGATTATTACAAGATGACACAGATTTTGTTTGTAGGAAGAGGGATTACGAATGGGAAGTGCGGTTCAGCAACGCACATGAGTGAAATTAATAAGTCCTCTGGTCTTCACACTTATCATATCGATGATGAGTGCAATGATGTTTAATACCGTACTTCCTGAAATCAGTATGGACTTTCATCTTTCATACTCGCAAGTAAGTTGGATTTCTACAGCCTGCATGTTGATCTACGCATAATTTTTAAGTTAAAAACGATCTTCAAGCATCCCGTAAGTGACGGCTCCATTTTTGCTTGTGATCCCATGACCAGCCTGACATCCCAAGCATTTTTGATGGTTCTCCTTGGAAGGACATTGCTAGGAATGGGTGCTGAAGTAGTTCCCGCTGCAGCCATGATTACTCCAGTGCGCTATTTTGCTCCCAAAAGTCGAGACCGCGCTTTTGGGATATCAGCAGCTGGTTTGCGCTTGTTAGTTCCCTGTGCCCAGTCGTTGCTTCTCTAATTGTCAGCAATTGTTCTTGAGAATTAGTAATACAAATGAAAGGCAAAAGGTGGTGAAATTGATGAAACTAAATCACATGAATCTTACTGTTACAGACGTTGATGCTACTCGAATATTTTTTGAGCAATATTTTAACTTACAGACCAAAGGTAATCATAGCGATTCATTCGCTGTACTGGTTGATAAAGACGGATTTTTGCTCGCCCTAATGAAAGGTGTTCATGTTAACTATCCTCAGTCGTTTCATATAGGTTTTGAACAGGAGAGCGAAGAACAGGTAAATAAGATCAATCAACGATTAAAGGATGATGGATATAACGTAAAACTACCAATAAGGGCTCATCGTTGGACATTTTATGTTAAAGCTCCTGGTGGATTTACTGTTGAAGTTTTTAGCTGAGTATAAATACATTCAATAGCGCTCTGCTACTGAAAAGGAAAATGGGAAAAACCTCTTTTTATAGATGTGCAGATGATATGTGATAAGGTGAGATGCTATATGCGAGCAGCAGCATTTTCAAGTTATGGGCCACCGGAAATGTTACAGATAATGGAACTTGATGACCCGCAAGCTGGAGCAGGTCAAGTTCGAGTACGGGTTAAAGCCGCTGGCGTCCAACCGTTCGATTGTGCAGTACGTAATAGTGGATGGACACCGCCGGGACTGGAGATTACTTTTCCTCAGATTCTTGGTAATGAGTTCTCTGGAATTATCGATCAAGTGGGAGAGGGTGTCACAGGCTTCACTATGGGCGATGAGGTTTTAGGCTGGGCGTTAATGGCTTGTTATGCCGAATATGTAGTTGTCAGTGTGGATCAGATTGTGCAGAAACCACAGAAAATGTCTTGGGAGCATGCAGGTGTTATAACTGCCTCAGGGCAAACTGCTCACACGGCATTACGTGAGCTTGGTGTTGGCAAGGGAGACACCGTATTGATTCATGCTGCAGCTGGTGGAGTTGGTACCTTCGCAGTACAATTGGCACAAGCGTGGGGAGCAGCAACAGTCATCGGCACCGCCAGCGAACGCAATCACGATTACCTCCGTTCACTAGGCGCGGTCCCTGTTACCTATGGAGAAG
This sequence comes from Evansella clarkii, assembly GCF_002019695.1. Classification (GTDB taxonomy): domain Bacteria; phylum Bacillota; class Bacilli; order Bacillales; family Salisediminibacteriaceae; genus Evansella; species Evansella clarkii. The sequence continues at coordinate 684,744 of NZ_KV917376.1, forward strand.
GACTTGTTGACAGAGTGCGATCAATCTCCCCGAGAGGTGTAGATGTTGCCTTTGACGCTGCGGGGGGAGACGCTTTGGAAGCCTCAATGAAGCTTGTCAATGACATGGAGCGAATTGGAACAATTGTAGCGTTCGATCTTGCAGAGGAATTTGGTGTACGTCCTATACGGAGCGAACGTTCAACTGATCGGCTTTCCGAACTCGTTAGCCTTTACGTTCAAGGAAAGTTAAACATACACACTAGAAATATATTCCCACTTGATGAGGTTGTGAGTGCACATCATGAGGTAGAAACTGGACACGGTTGCGGAAAGGTTGTCCTTAAAATCGACTAGAATTACTCATAAACCATATTATTAATGGCTAATAATTAGAGTTTGCCCCAAAATATCATTATTAGTGACAACCTCTATTTCAATTTTCTTTAACATTTAAAGGTAGGGAAGAATGAATTACCCATCACAGGTTAAGTAGTTCCGTTCGTGAAGAGAAAAATACAAATAGAACCGTAATTACTAGTCCAAATATCTAGCTAATTGGACTAGTAATTTTTATTGATAAAATAAGGTTTTTGCCTAATTTGGTCTTTAATTGGAACCCGAAATATCATACTAAAAAAACAGACTAATGCCCATTATTCAATAATTATTTTATATGTTAAAGTAGCTGCTATTTGCTTATCTAATCATAGTATTAAACCTTTTATCTGTTCAGGATATTTAGAAGCATATCTAATAGCATATGGTACACCCATCGAATATGCCATAAGACAGTAATTTTGAACTTTACTGTCTCCAACAACACTTTCAATATCCGATACATGATGTTCCAAGGAATACCCAGAAAAAGGTGCTTCGCTTTGCCCTCTCCCCCTTAAACTTAAAAGTGTACATCTTCTTGGTGAATAGTATTTTATTACATTAATAAATTGCTCAGCAAAATTCATTGCCCCAGGAACATATAATAAAGGGGTTAGGTTTTTATCATACCTTTCTGTTTCCAGATAATGAATGTTAACATTTTTATTCTTAACAAACTATTCCTTAAAGTCCATCTATTCACCCCACCTATTAACCTCTTAGATTTAAGATATTGCTAACTACTGCTCGCTTCTATTTTATTATACCTTCTTGAAGTATGCTCCCCGTTTGTTGAACAAGATCAGCGACAGCATCTTGTGCTTACGCTCTCCTTTAGTGAAAGAAGAGCATTGATAGTTTCTATTGCTAATTCGATAAAACTTTATTTTTTATATTTTCTGTATCTATTCCAGCTGCACTCAATTTAACTGCTGCTTCTTCCTCAATTATGTCCTTTAAGATTTGGAGAGTCTGGTCAAATCCCACATGTCTGTCCATCATAAAGCTCATTTTATGTTCGATATCTATCCAAGTGGATATATCAGCCTCATTATGTTGTATCTGTGCTTCTAATTTATCAAGAGCATTAGCAACCTTTGATTCATACGATTCTTTATTTTCAAATTCAAACCAAAGATTATAGACCTCTTCTCCTAAAAAATTTCCTAATGTATCTCTTATTCTTTCAATTGATTTAATTTCATTTAATGCTTTTTGTTCTTTAGCTGTATGATTATCCATAGTATCAAATGCAGGGATATCTCCTGCTTCAGCTTCAACTAAGTCATGGATAATAATCATTTTCAATAATCTGGAGGTATCTACTTTCTGCTTTAAGTATGGCTCTATTAACATTGCCATTAAGGACACTCTCCAAGTATGCTCAGCCACACTTTCTTGTCTGCCATTAGAAAGCCAACTGTGTCGCATTTCAAACTTCAACTTTTCGCCTAGTTTAACTATTTCCATTATCTTCAAAAGTTCTTTATTCATTTCTCTACCCCCGTTTAATATCCACTTTTGGCTTTATTTCAGAAGTAAGTTTTATTCGATAAAACTCCCCGATAGCACTACAACAGCCCTGGCAGCTACTTGAAGTATTGCATCCGTTTGTTTTTATACTTGCACTAATTCTCTCCACACACTTTGTACAACAACATAATTACAAAAATGGCAGTCGTAGTCATTGCAAATAAAGATGCACTTTTGCAACTCACAATTTCGCTACCGCGTTAGTTAAGTAAGGAAATACTATTTATTTCACTTTGCTACCCATCAGTATATCTTTTAACTGGTCAACATTATCGACAATAAAAGTAGGATTAGAACGTCTTAATTCTTCAAATGAACCATACCCATAAGTAACCCCAATAGAGTCAATTCCAGTATTAATTGAGCCGATAATATCGTGCTCTCTATCTCCAATCATAATAAAATCCCCAAGTTTATATTCAGTATATTTATCTAGTATGTATTGAATGATTTCAGTTTTTGAAGCTCTTGTTCCATCAAGATTGCTCCCTGCAATAAGTTCAAAATACTGGTCAATATTGAAGTACTTCAGTATTTGCTCAGCGAAAACAGTAGGCTTTGAAGTTGCAACAACTAAAATAAATCCTTGTTCTTTTAACAATTTTAATAACAAGGCAATATTTGAATATAACTCATTTTCAAACATTCCTTTTTCCTTAAACCTCTCCCTATATAAATCTATTGCTTTTTGTGAATTCGCCTCATCAAAATTGTAATATTCAGCAAATGACACTTGTAATGGTGGTCCAATAAAACATTCTAGTTTATCAATATCAGGCTCATAAATGCCCATTTTATGTAACGCATATTGAACGGATTTAGTTATTCCTGCTTTTGGGTCTGAAAGTGTGCCGTCTAAATCAAATAAAATCACTTTATATTTATCCATATGAGACCCCCTCTATTAACAGTTAATCAGACTAATCGTACCATATGAAAAACAAATAAATTCCTATTTTTTATTCAACTAACCTGTTCATTAATTTAAAACTGTTGAAAATTCCTTATTGCAAAATTTTCCCCGTTAGTGACACAAAGGGTAACAACAGCTCCCTTTGTTATCGCTCTCAGTTATCAAAAGAAACCTAACCCTCATTTATTTCCTTCCACTCATTTTCTAATGCTCATTTCCCATAGACTCCAGTATTCATCACCAATCTTTCTTGAGTCTCTATGTAACCCTTCTTTTATAAATCCTGCGTTTTCATAACATGAAATTGCTGGAGCGTTAAAATCAAAAACACCGAGACTAACTCTATGTAATTTAAGTTCATCAAATACAATTTTGAGGATTTCTTTCATCAATCTCTCACCTATTCCTTTACCTCTTACATTTTCATCTCCAACTAACACCTTTCCTACTCTTGCTGACATGTTTTTTCTATCAATATTTCCTAATGATATATGTCCTATTACATCCCCTGTTTCATTATCTATTACACTGTAAATCATAACACGAGAATTATCAGTATTCGCACCTTTAAGATAATCCTCCAGCTGTTGTTCAGTTAACGGAAAACTAAAATTTGGACCTCCCCATTGGAGTAAAAAATTTGGAGTTTCAATCCAATTTATTAGTTGTTTAAAGTCTGAACGTTCAAAAAACCTCAACTTTACCATAATAAAGTTCTCCTTATCATATTTGAATGCAAATCTTATTCAACTCCTCGTTTCTTTAAGTACATTGCTTCACATAACCTTTATATTCTTTCATTTACTTTAACATAAATATCCAAAACCTTCCTTTTCACATTGGAATTCACATGGCAAACCATATTGAAATCACAAGAAGGAAATATTTATTTCCCCTTATGTGAATAGAAGTGTAAAATAGCCGGAAAAACTTCACTTATTTTACGTTTGCTTTTTATATTCCTCCTATAAAACTACTCAGATGTTATTACATCACCTGCTTTAATAAAATAAGAGACCCTTTAAAATCAAAGGATCTCTTTTTTGGCTGCTATTTAATTACTGTACGGATAATGTGAGCCGTGAAGGACAATTTTCAGGTCGCCATCATCACTTCTTGTAAATGCGAAACTGTATTCCACTTCCACAGGTTCTCCTCCATCAGCTGGTGTAAAATAATAGACGCCCATACTTACAGCCTTATTTCCTTCAATGATAACCCCTTCATTTTCCCACTGTACATCTGTCCAGGGCGCAATAGCAAAACCATTATCCTCGGGATACTCTTCATTTCCTCCTACGAAATAAGACAAAGCCCCTTCAAAGGTACCGCGGAAACGATCCTCTCTGGCTAAAGTTGGTTTGAAAAGAACCTCGCCTATGTCATAACCATAGAAACGTTCGATATGTTCGGAAGCAGCGGCTTCATAGTCGCCATCCTCGCTGTATACTTCACCGATATGAACAATGCCTTCTCCCCAGCTTTGCTGAAATTCCAGAACTTCCTCCTCTGTAATCTCAGCAGCTTCGTCTCCTTCTTCCACATTTTCCTCTTCTGTTGTTTCTTCTGCAGGATCATTTTCAGTTTCAGTTGCCGTATCCTCTTCTGCGCATGCTGTCAGGACTGCGACCGATAGAAACCCTGCAATACCAATCATTTTAAATCGTTTCATCATCTCACTGCCTTTTTATCCAATATTGTTACCTAACTATTAACTAAACTAGTTAAGCGAAGTGAAAACACGGACAATAATAGCAGTAATATGTTGCTAAAACAACAGCTCCCTTAGAAAAAAGTGGTTATATTTGATAGAATCATAAAGTTTGAAAAATGACTTAGATAAAAAGTTCTAAAGAGAACCGGAAATAAGCCAAAGCCAGGTTTTAAAATAGGACTAAAAAGCTTAAAGAACAAAAACAACTAAACCCTACCAGAAGCTGGAGATAAAGTATACAAGTTCCTATACTTTGAAAAATCTTAACCCCAACCGATCCTCAGACAAACAAGAGGATAGTGGATTATTTATGTTAAATTAGAATAAAGATATATACAGACAATGTTAAGGAATGTTTTACAAGTTCGGATCACACAAAATTTCTTCCACTGAATAACTAAGTGTAAAAATTAATGAGGAGAGATTATTATGAAAATGAAAGCAGAAAAAACTTTAAGAGTTTGTGAAAAAGGACATAAGTATTACAAAAGCACTGAATGTCCGAGCTGCCCTACTTGTGATAAAGAAATGAAACCTGAAAGCGGCTTCCTGTCGAAACTGAGTTCACCTGCAAGAAATGCCTTAGTTCACGAAGGGATTGATACTTTGCCAAAACTCTCAAAGTACACCGAAAAAGAAATTCTAAAAATCCATGGTATTGGACCTGCCTCCTTACCAACACTGAGAACCTCATTAGAAGAAGCGGGTTTATCTTTTAAAGAAAAATAATAATACGTTTCCTGTCAATTGTAAACATGGATGGATTGTTTAAGTCGTGTGCTTATAGTAACAGGACGCGATCGTAAAATTACAGGAAGAAGAAACCAACCTGCGGAAGAATGCGGGTTGGTTTACGCCACTATATCTGCATCCTGCTCCAGGCTTCCCGACTCCCGGAGATCCGACAGCCCCGGCCGCTTATCAAGGCGCGACTCCACACCCCGGGAAAGCTGGGACAGCGCAATGACCGGCACATTCAGATCCCGGGCCATCACCTTCAAAGCCCGGGAAATCTCCGCCACCTCCTCCTGCCTGTTCGACCGCTTCGTAATCGGCCGCAGAAGCTGCAAATAATCAATCACCACAAAGTGATCCAGCTCCGGATACCTGTCTATCAACCGCTTCGTGTTCGCGTAAATCTCCGAGACCTTCACCGACGACCGGTCGCAAATATATAGCTTCTCCTTCCCGATCGCCTCCACAGCCCCCGTATATCTCTCCCAGTCCCCCTTATCAAACAGCTTCACCGGATCCCTCAGCTTCTGGGAATTGATCCTCCCCCGTGCTGAAATCATCCGCTGCAAAAACTGTTCACTGCTCATTTCCAGAGAGTAAAGGTGGCCGTATGCCCCCTTACTCCCTGCCATCCCGGCAGAACCTCCTTCCACTAAACCACTCCCGTCCGACCCGGCTCCCATGTGCAAATGACCTGCCGCGACATTCAAAGCAAACGCCGTCTTCCCAACCGACGGCCTTGCCGCGACAATAATAAACTGCCCTTTCCCATGCCCGTTCGTGAGCCGGTCATAATCCCGGTACCCGGTGAGGAGCCCCAACGGCCTCTCCCCCTTCACTGCCTGCTCATACATGGCATCAAGTGTCCCCCGTAAATCAAACTCTTCAGCCGCAGCCTCCAGCCCACCAAACTGCTGGGCCTCCCTCAAGAAGACATCCACCCGGTCCTCCCCCGTGCTGATATCCACCTCATCCGGCGCCATCAGCATCTCTTCCGCAAGCCGCCTTACCTCCCCACGCTTCCACGCCTTCATGACCAGCTTTTCATACAGCTTGTACCCTTTTACCGACGGCACCCCTTCCATCATCTCGCTCAAATCCAGCTGCGCCATATGGGACGTGCCAAGCTTTTCATGCAATGTCGCCCGGTTGATCACCTCCCCGCGGCTGCCGATCTCAAGCATTGCCCGCAACAATCCCTGATGCATAATCGACATCTGCTCCGGCTGCACCCCCACCTGCTTCACAAGAGAGTTATCGAGAAGAATACACCCAAGCATCAGCTTCTCCGCTTCAAAATTCCCCTGGAACACCACTGGCCATCAGCTCCCACTCTTCAATTTCAGAAAGCGCATCCCGCCGGAACTCCGGGCGGGCCCGCTCTGCCAGGTCATGCACCGTAGGCGGAAATTTAGAGTGGACAACATATTTGTCCAGCCGCCTCATCACAGTAGAGTATTTCTGAGAGGCCAGCACCCGCTGCCACGCCTCCACCGTTGAACCGCTGAGAACAACCCTTCCGGGAAAAAAGGAGTTGATCTGCTCGAGCAACTTTGCTGTTTCCTGCTTATCCATCGTTCAGGCCAGCCCTGTGAGATAACGCTCAAACTCAGTGTCTCTGTTTTCACTGCCACGCTCGTTTAAATACGATTCGAATTTAGTCCCAAATAAAGTTTCCGGGCGGAGAAACTTATTCATTTCCGGATCTTCCAGCCAGTCGGCTGTTTTCGTATCGATGACTTTTCTAAAGTCTTCGACTTGATGTCCTTCTTTCCATCTTGCCTGTATAAGGCTCTGTGTTTTTTGCGTTTTCGCCTGAAAGTTTTTCCCTGTTTGTTCGTTCAGGTAATCGACGATCTCAGCTATATGTTCTTTTGTTATTTCTGTTGTAGTCTCTGGTATTGTAGTGGCATTCTGCACATTCGTAGTTTCGTTTTTACTTGTGGAGTTTTCCTCAGGGGTTGTGGTTTTTACAATTTCGTCTTCATGTGCAAACGGAATGTCGAGGCTTTCAGCCTCATCGAAATCGAATTCTTCAAGAATAATCAAGTGATCGTCATAATGTACCGGCGGTTCGATCTGAAGTTCTTCTCTCAGGAAGTTCAGATCGACTCTATACCCGTCAAGGAAGCAGCCGATTTCCAGGAGATCCTTCTGCAGCTTTCCAAGGTTCACCCGGTACTGCCTCGTATGGTCCCAGCTGTGGTGAGGATTTCTCCGTTCGGAAAGCCAGCCGCTGGCAACAAGTGTTTTCAGGTAGTGGCGCATTGTCTTCACAGCTACATTCAGCATCGTTTCCTCGGAAAGCTCCTCTGCCGTCTTAAAAATCCAGCCATTACACGGCTCCAGGTCCGAATCGTTCCGGCGCTTACGCTCCTCTTCAATAAAATAATCAAAATCCTTCGTAAACTGGGACCAGTACAGCATCTGGTTCAACACCAGCGCCAGACGGTAATCCCCCGTCAGCATAATGAACTCTTCCTTAATCACCGACCGCAGCATTTTCCTCGTTTCCATCACATAAACAACCCCTTTAACATTTTTTAGCCTTTCATAAGACATGTACATGTTTAAGGGTAAAAAGGAGGGGGTGGTAATTGGGGAAATAAAAAAAGACCCCGGCTGTCGGGGTCGAGAATTTGACACTCCCTTATTTAATAAGGGAGTATCAAGACAATGTGTGAAATTTGTGTAAAACCCAAAACTCTTTGTATAGGTAATTTTTAATTCATTTAAATAGTAATCCCATTTGCAATCATTTTTTTTTGGATACTTGTTAAAATTGTTTCATCAAGAATAAATGAATTCTTTTGAAAAAAATCAATTGTTAACGTTCTGTAAATACTATTTTTAGGTACTTCCAAGAATTGAAAGGAATTTATTTCAAAGACTTCACCGTTAAAATATGCTTCCATAAAGCGTTCAGAATTATCTCCAATTTGAGATAATAAGTCAAAAAGAGCATAGCCCTTTATTTTAGATTCTTTTAATGTAGATTCAATTAAATGAATATCTTCAAAAGGATCCTGATAAGAAGTAGTTATAAATAAACATTCATATTTGCTTTGATCATCTAGACGAAAAATTTTATAACTATCCATTATTCACTCTCCTCCATTCATTTATGAATTCTAAACTTCAATATAACATTTTATAAAAAAAGAATCTAGAATTTATTATTCCTTATAGTAGTTATCTATTATATCAAAAACATTCAGGATTATACCTCTGGCATCAGATATGTTGTCAATAACTTTAGTGCGGTCTATATTCAACGGACCTTCTAAGTTATTCCAATGGAAGAGTGAGTTCCGATTTTTATTTAAAAAATTGTAGCTATCTTGCACGCTTTCGCGTTGTTGATCTGTGAAGTATGCCTGATAAGCGCTTTGGAGAACATATTTCCCATTATGGGATTTACAAAACATACTAAATTTCCCTTCTTCTAGAGGAATGTTCTTTTCTTTCATTCTATACCTCAAATGTCCTTCTAGAACCCTTAATGAAGGGAATGTTAAAAACGTGTAATCAAACATATCTGCTTGGAGTCTTAAGTTATAAATGGACTGATAAAGGACTTTTTTCATCTTTTCATCAAGTTTACCATGTGAATTTGGCAAAAAGTTTTCAAGCGACTCTTTAATTTCATCTTTAGTAATTTTTTCTCCAACACTAAAATTTTGTTCCATAACTTTTGGCATTTCTTCTACTTCAAGTAAGGCCATTACCAATGTATATACTTCAGCAAATAATTTCAGCGGTTTTCCTTGAACCATTAGTTTTTGGGATTTATGAAAGTATGATACAACGACTGTTTCGTTGAAATCTCCATCCAAAAACCATTTTGTCCATCTTGCATTTTCATCCTTGTGATTAAGTTTTATTCCTTTTCCTTCTAATACTAGCTCTATAACAGTTGTTATATCATCAAAACTAATATCTTTAAACACAAAGTAAGGCTTCTCAAATTTAGATATATTCGAGTGGGTGCATATTGGTGACTCTTTTAAAAAGTCGGCCAATTCAATTTTAAATTCATCCCTTTTTCCGGGATTGGGATCGATAGTTGTAGTACCATCATTATTATAATGAAAATCAATTTTATTATCTTCTCCATTAATTACATAATCTATACGATATCTAATCCCACTTATATGTCTGATTTCTTTGAAATCACACTCTTCTTCTCTTCCTAGAATAAAATAACTAACTGCTTCATTAATTTTATCTCTTAAAATATTCAATCTACCATAAGTACTCTTTGTTTTACTCATTTTATTCCTCCATAAATGTGACCCTTGCATGAAAATTCTGTTTTTCAATTGTTATATAACTTATTAAACAGATTAACTTCCTTATATCAAAATCAATTTCTATACTATCTAGTTCTTTAATTTTATTGCCTTCATCTTTCCAAAAGTATTTAGCAATCTTATTAAGTACATTATCATTGAAGACGAAACTACCAACCTTTAATTGAATAGGTATATGATCTGTTTCTCCTACTATCATACGAAACATAGTCAAATCAACATTATGTTCCATATCAAACTGAATATTTACCCTTTTCTCAGGTTGATTTATAGCTTTCTTAGCTAATTCATCAACTAATTCATTATAATAATCTCCCGAATGCGCCTTAACTTTTGTAAAGAATATGTCGATTACTTTACTATATTCGTTCATCTTTTCTTTGTATGATTTAGTACTTCCCTTCTTGGCTTCCCAACTACCATCTACCCACTTTTGGATACCTTCATAATCATAATAAATGTTCAATCTTTCATAACCATTTTCTATAGCCCACTCAACAGCTGCTAGTGCTCCGGAAATCTCTGCAGAAACATTCCAAAGGTTTTCATCTTTTATATCAATTCTCTGTGAGATAGTATGTATTAATTTTTCATTCCAAATAAAAGCACACCCGTAACCAGCAATATTTTTATCCTTAGAAAAACTTCCATCCACAAATACAATCAAACTATTTTCCGTATTTTTTTTGTATATTTCATCTTTATTATCTATGTATGCTTTAGCGCTCTCTATATTAGTGAATGACTTATACTCAGCGCCACTGTAACCCCGAACTTGTAACTCACATTCATACCAGGAATTGAAAATACCTACTTTTTTACCTTTACGAACTGCATAATATTTACCCATTCAAGAACCCCCCTCCAAATAATTATGTTTTGTTACATATATTTCTAATTATATACTATTTGTATATATTTGGTATTATATTGTAGCTAAAAAATATTAGAGTTTTTTATGGAATTTGTAAACAGTCTATCACACAGTGGTGAATATTTTGTCATTTAGTGGTAATAGCTGTATCGATGGTGATACATTTTATTGGCTGTAATGATTTTAGGAAATTAAATACTATCGTTCTCTCTTTAATTCCGTCGAAATTTGCGTTGAATATTTAATAGAGAAAAACAGAGGACAATGATAATAAAAAACAAGAATCAAGATAATGACGGTATATTTTCCGATTCAGAAAAAAGGGAGGCAATTCACCTTTCACCAATATACAGTATATGGAATTTCATTACTAAGATTATGCATTTAATACCAGTTTAAATAATTGCTCCCCCCCCCCGGCATACTCGATAAATAGTCAGGTAGCTTATCTTAATACTCTCCTTTGTCCTCTGCCACTTCGGATAAAGGCCTAAAAAACTCATTCTCTTCATACTCATACTTCACTTTCTCCAGGCGTTCTCTAAAGTACTTTTCCAGCTCTTTATCAGTACAGTAAATAAAACAGCCCTTTTGTCCTCGGGTCATTAATGTGCGGTAAGTGTTCCGGATTATTTCGTCAGCCAGCTTTGCTGCTTTTTCCAGGTCTTCTTTTTGCATCTTCTTCAACCCGCGAAGTGAGTTATCTGTTTTAGCTCGTTTGGATGGATCGGTGATAACTTGTCCGTCCCTGTAAACCAGGTCATCTCCGATAATGACCCCGACATAATCGAACTCCAGTCCTTGGGAGGTATGGATACAGCCAATCTCGTTCACGGACTCTGGGTCAATCGCCCACGTAGCAGTGTTGTCCAAGTTCCAGCTCATTGCAAAGCCCGTGTCTTCAAGCACGATATCATAATGATATGGATCTGCTTTCCCTTCCTTTGCCCAGTTCCAGCAATAACCTGCTACAAGCCTGGCTTTATTGTTTTTCTCATTAAGCTTGGTGATTACTTCTCTTAATTCATTAGGGTCTGAATATACTCTGAAGTCATAGGTTGCTCCCATATGGTGTGTGTTCGCTGTTTCACGAATCTGCAGTACATCATCGACCCAAGCCAGGTAACCGTCTGACCCATTGCATCTGAACTGTGATTCCAGCTTCATTGTTGTCACGTTAGCCCCTTCTAACTCGGCAAAACGTTTAATCTCATCTATGCTTCCGGCATCCTTAAGTGTCACTCTTTGCCGTTCGTCTATAAAATAAATCGCCAGCTTGGAAGCGGCCATGATTTCCTTTGTCTGGTTCTCCCCCAGGTGTGAAAACATACCTGATTTTTCATTCAAACGATGGGCTTCATCCACAATGAGGCAATCGAACTCATCACGTGGAGCATCAATATACGAGCCGGATCCTTTAAACAGATTATCGATATGGCCTTTACGGAAATCCTGCTTTAATTTTGCGGCATAAATGTTCCTTGGTGCAGCGTTCTTAGTGACATACTGGCTTACGAGTCCGCGCTTAGTCATCTCAACCAGCAGATTAATTGCCAGGACAGACTTCCAGGTCCACCTTCGATCACTAAAACTTCCTTCGTCTTTGTTCTCAACGCTTGGTTTGCCAGCTGCAACGCCGTCTCATAGACAACTTTTTGATCATCAATCATGACAAATTCCCGGTTACCTTTCAGCATTTTGCTGAGAGCATCCTGCAGCGACTTGGAAGGACCGATTCTTCCTTTTTCTATCTCATAAAGATTTTTCTTCTGGTCTCCAGTATGGATATACCGCTTAATAAAATCACGGAGTTTCTGGGCATCCCCTTTTAAAAACACGGGTGCCTTCTCCACATAAAACTCATATATTGGATCTGTCAGAGGGTCATTTTCTTTTTGATGGATGTAATTATGTAAATACGCACATGGATAAAGCTGAAGATCCTCTTTTTGAGCATTTTCATTATAGTCCTCGATAAGAGCTGCATAAGACCAGGCCTGATAAGAAGGATGTGTAGTTTCAGCAAGACCGTGCCTGAATTGAGTTTTAACAATAGCTTCTTTCCCAACAATCTTTTCCACCTTGTCCCATTGCTTCAACTCAACAATTACTACAGATCCCCGCTGGTCTTTTTCATAGCCTGAAATAAGCATATCCACCCGCTTGGACGTATACGGGATTTTGAACTCTATCGCTACTCCAGCGTCCTCAGGAATTTCCTGATCCATCAAAACTCGGTACATATACTGCATCGAGTTGTCCCAGGAACGGACTTCACTCTCATTAATCCGGCCGACCTTTGTTTCATAATTATCCTGAATGTGCTGGACCAGCTTGTCCGCAAACACGTCTTTAAGAAATTCCGATTTCGTTGCTTCGTAGACGATCATATTGTTCACCACGTTTCCCTTAAATACTTTATATAAATTTGATAAAATGGTATATTTTTGTATTATTTTATCATATAAAAACCATAAAGATAGGATATTCTGGATTTATTTGATTATTAACCTGACACCATATGGGAACACTAAAAATTGAGGTGTTGAAAAAATGGAAAACCCATGGATATTTTTATCTGTATTTATATCCTTACTCATCGTTGCTATATATTCAACCTACCGCCAGCTAAAAAATACTAAAGAAGGCAGCCCTTATGCCATGCGCCCCCTAGAGGTTCAATTTTCAATTGATAAGGTCGATAAGATGAGCGGAAGACAATTCGAACATTTCCTGAAAACTTTATTTGAAGAAAAGGGTTATAAAGCGACTGTAACTAAAGATTCAGGTGATTATGGTGCTGACCTTATCCTTAAAAAAAGAGGAAAAAAGACTGTAGTACAAGCAAAGTGTTACAGTTCTTCTATTGGACTTTCAGCTGTACAACAAGTGGTTGCTGCGGTTAGTTTCTATAAGGCAGATGAGGCTTTAGTTATTACTAATAATTATTTCACAAAGCAAGCTAAAGCATTAGCAAACGCAAATAAAGTTACCTTAATAGATCGTACTAAGCTATGTAACATGATGGATGAAATCTATGCGGTTTCTACTCCAAGGTTTCTACGAAATTTCTTCTTACCGATTCGATCAGGTGATTGATATTAGGCCTAGTACTTTTATCATAATTTCTTAAAGATAAATAAATCTTATATTTTTATCTTTCAAAAATCCTGATGCCCCTTCCAGATCAATTTCGTGCGCCATGTGCATCTCTTTTACGAGTGGGCCTGGAAGATAGGGTGTATATTTAGATTCAAACCATTGAAAATCATTGGTTACTTTCAATATATCTTCTATCATCCAATTTCTTGAGTACAGATGCTGAAACAAGTCTTCAAATCTTGGAGTTGGAGCTATTTCAATTCTTCCAATCCCGTCTATCCCAGTCACATTTAAACCCGTAGCCTCCAACATCCAGTAAATTGTTTTTGCTATTACTGTTCCGGTAAAGGTTTCGAAAACTATCTTTTGATTTGATATCCAAATTGGCCTGTCACCAGCATTTAAGCCTTCAAAATGATATTTCCTTCTCATGTCATCTACTGCCTCTATTCCGGTCTCACCCATATAGTGGTGAGAGGTATTAGAACACAGAATCTCCATCATCTTCTCGCCTATACGATGGTGGATTTTTATATTACCACTCGTATAGCGTGGGGGATTACCATTAACAGCTATTGATACATAAATTTTGTTCCGTTTTGCATCTACTTCCTGAATGGTCCATAGTTTTCCTGCGAGAATGATATTATCACCAACGTTAATCATATCGCTTTTGTCTAGTGTTCCTATTTTTTTTGGACCATTCAATACAGTGTATTCTTCCTGAGACATGAACACGGCATAAAAGTCTTTACTACGCAGGATTTTCTCTCCTTCAAGACCCACGATGATTTCTCCAGTCCCGTATATCTCCTCAAGGATATCATTGTCGATCATATCAAGCACAAGGCCTCGCATCCACTCCTCTTTTAAGGAGTAAAATATCCCCATACCAGCTACTGTGTCAACAAGCTGGTCAATAGTTAAACCGTTTGCTTCTGTACATAGAGAAATTATTTGCTGAAAGGCTATATCATAAGGCTTGCCATATCCTTTCGCAGGCTCTATCCATCCTTCAAGGTTCAGTTCCATTACTGCCAATGACTGGAGCAGGCTGTCCTCATTAGTTGCATAAAGCTGCAGCATTTGATTGGCCCCTTTTTTTCTCCCTGAACGACCTAACCGCTGCTTTAAGGAGGAAACCGTAAAAGTACTATCGACCTGTATAACAATATCAACATCACCAATATCTATACCAAGCTCCAAGGAACTGGTTGCTATTACGCTTTTTGGTGTGTTAGACTCTGCCATGCTTTTTTCAACATATTCTCTTTCTGCTTTATCGATAGATGAATGGTGTGCAAAATAACATTCACCCATCTTTTCGCGCTCTGACAGACGGTTGAGATAATACGTTAATTCCTCTACTTCCCCACGGCTATTACAAAATATAATCGCTTTATGCGCTCTGGTAAGCTCTCTTATATCTCTAAATAATTCGATGGGCTTCTTCCTGTCTTCTCCGGTTTCGAAATACATTAGGGAATAGTGAAGCTTTTTGTCATACCCTCTTGACTGAACAATAACGACTTCTTCAGGGTTATTAAAATTGACCCACTCTTTCACTTTTCCGAAGTTATCTATTGTTGCTGACAAACCTATTATTCTTGGTCTTTTTGATGTGTATCCCCCTAAACGTGAGAGGAGAGAACGAAGATGTACACCTCTTTCACTATCAATAAAGGAATGAATTTCATCTATTACGATAAAATCCACGTTTTTAAAAATATGTTTCAGTTGTTCTGTTCTGTTTATAAACAAACTCTCAATAGACTCAGGTGTAATCTGTAAGATGCCTGCAGGTTGTTTTACAAACTTGCTTTTTTTAGATTGAGAGACGTCTCCATGCCATCTATGTATAGGAATATCGTTACTCTCACATAACTGTATTATTCGGTCAAACTGATTGTTAATTAATGCTTTTAGAGGAGAAATATAGATAACCTTCAGTTTTTCTCTCCCTTCGGACTCAATCAGAGACAGAATGGGCAGAAAAGCAGCTTCTGTTTTACCAGAAGCAGTGCCGGAAGAAATAATTATATCCTTTTCTGTTTCAATAACTAATGGAATAGTTTCGTCCTGCACTGGGGTGAAACTGTCCCATCTCATTTCCCAAATCTTTTTTTGAATATAAGGAGATAATAGGCAAAATGTACTCATCAGCGGTTCCTCCCTCAAGTACTCGAAAATCTGCTCATTACGTTAGGATATGCTTCTTCCTGTTCATTTGTATCCTCTCTGCCAAAAATCTCATTTTTATTAAATGCTGGATTCTGATATAAAATATTCAAGCTGTCTATAAAACGTTTTACTACATGTCCGACAGTCGTATGCTGTTCTGCGCCTGGAACCGAAAATTCTTTAATGATAAAGTTTTTTAACTCTTCATCCGTTATACTACTTTCGTATTTATAATGAACAGCATGTATTTCCCTTAACCTTTGCAATAGAACAAAAAGCTCTTCTTGTCTTAACGGAGAGAGTTTTATAACTGGCTGTGATAAGTCCCGAAACTCTTCTGTCTCATATCTGTTAACTTCAAGTCTTCGACGCAAAGCACCATAGCTGTATAAACCTCTTCTCTCATCTTCAAGAAACTCTGGAGTCCCTCCAAAAGTGATATATAAACCTTCAAAACTCCCCTGAAGACAGTCATTGAACATTGTAAGAATCGTTTCGTAGTTTTTCTCCCTAGCCTGGGGATGAGTAATTTTATACAGGTTAATTGCTTCATCAAAATTTACAACCAGTCCCGCGTAACCAACTTGTTTGACAAACTGAGATAAAACTTTAAGGTAATTGTAATAATTACTATCATCAATAATATCTCGTACTTGCAGATCTGCTTTTGCCTCCGTTCTTGTTCCATATTCTCCTCTCAACCAACGTAATGCTTTACGCTGAATATCCGTATCTTCTTCAGCAAAACCCCGGTAATATACACTCAGAATGCGGGCAAAGTCATACCCTCCAGAAAGCTCATCCATTTTAGTGACTTCTTCAGTTATTTCTTTTTCCACATCTTTAATAAACTCTTCATTTGAAAAGTCAACGGTTTCATACTTCTTTACTTCTATCACTTTTGTTTGTACTTGTGTAATCCATTTTTCGATAATTGCTGACAATGCCCCTCCTTCTGGAGCTGTATTAGTTGATAAGTTATTAACCAACTCTGTATAAAGGGTTACTGCCTTCCCATCACCATACAGCCTTTTTTCTGGAGAAAAATCTGCCTTAGTAACTACAAAATTACTTTGAATTGCTTTCTGTTTTATTAAACCTTGAATAAAACTTTTTCCACTGCCGAAGGCTCCAATAAAGAATTTAACAATGGATGCTCCTTCTGTTACATTTTCAAGATCTTTCAATATTTGTCTGGATTCATTTGCGCGCCCTACCATTATGTGCTGGATTCCCCGGCGAGGAACCACCCCGCCGGAAAGCGCATCTATAATTGCTGCTGAATCTCGCTTTTTAATTTTCATAAATTACACGCTCCTCCAACAAATTAAGCAGTGACTGAAATTCCTCATCAAACACAACATTGTCCCCTTCGGTATCAACAATATTTTCCTCCAGGTATTCCATAGCCTTTTCGTTCAATTCTGTCAGGAATACTCCGAGCATTAAACTCTGTTCTTTGGCGAATTTCTGGGCCTTTTCCTGTTCAATTGATCTACCAGAATTCTGGGTAAATAATAAGAGGAAGGCAGCTTCCTGGTTAGTCAATTGATTAACAAAGTCTCTAACCTCTTCCTCATTCTCAGAATCTTCATAGTGAATTTCTAATTTTGAATTACTTTTTAGGTCCGCTATATTTTCATCTGTAGATGGCTTTTCAGGCTTTGTGTCAGTTGCCACTTCTTTATCAGTACCTTCCTCAAATACTTCAACCAGCTCATTTGTTTCTCTTTTAAGGTTCTCGATTTTACTCTCGTCAAAAGTAAGATATGGAGATTTATCTCTATCTTCCTGAGGCGGCATTGGGATTTTACTGCCTTCAACTTTCTCTTCAGTAGTTTCTCGAGGACTTACATCTTTAAAACGTTCGTTTGTGATCTTCCTGGAGGTTTTCGTTGATTGACTTGTACCTATGTTATTTAGAAAACGTGCTTCCATCTTCTCTTTAATGCCTATTGGCAGAACCTCTTCATTTACTTTTATTCCTCTGTTTACGTTATTCATCTTCCTGGAGATATTTTCTGAAAGCCGTATCATCGCATTAACTTCCTGGACAAGTACTTCTGTTGGCTGAATCTTTGTAATATATTCATGTACCGCTTCTACTTCCCGGCCTATAACTGCACTTCTGAAAACATACCGGACATTTCTTTCTTCCCTGATCTCAAACCAGCGGTCAAGTAAGTTTTGATTGTTATCTTGATAAATTTCTTCCAGAAAACCCATACTCTCTTTAAAAACGTTATAAACTTTTGTTCTGTTCTCTGAGAAATATGCTGTTTCCCTCTGATTGCTGAAATACTCTTTCCAAGTATTCATGGTAACTTTATTTAACGCTATTCCTTCCTCTAATACATCATAAAGTTTAGGCACCCGCTCATTCGGAGAACCCCATTCTTTTGCAAGCTCTGGTTCATTTAATTCGTATAACATGTCAGCTGTCCAGGCTGGAAGATAATTTTTAAGCTTCGTGTGGCGGTCTACATATTTTTTATACAAGGTGTCCATCATACTTACATTAAAAGCTGCCTTTTTGTTAAAGGAATAATTTATTAATTCATAAACAAAAAGGATTATATAACTCATATCCACATCAATATAATTTTTATTCAGAACTTGTTGTCTCCAGTAAAAATACCATTTCAACTGTTTATCATTTAAGTCTTTGAAGGTCGTCCAGTAAGTTTGAAATGGGATTTCCCTGGCGCTATTCTGTGTCCGCCCTTTGTATTTATAGGAGTCTTTTATAAATTCTTGCCCTGAATGACTTACCGAGACACTATAACGTATACCCCCTGAACTGTATGTCTCCTCTTTATTATTAATTGCCTTTTTAACATCGTCTAAAATGTGTTTGGGCGTTTCTAAATGAGCATACTTATCTAGGATAAGGTCTTCTTCATTGTAAAAAGAGAAGATACTTTTCTTTTTCTTTTCCTCCTGATTAGGTTTTTCAGATTGGCTGTTTTCGTTAACAGTAGGTTGCTTTGGCAAATCTACTTCTTTCGTGGTTTTAGACGTCTCCACTCTTGGTACAGGAACATTGTCACCTGTCAATTGCTCATGCCATTTTCGAATGAAAATCATATCAATCCAACCAATTATCACCATTAATGGAATCAATGGATTAATAAAGATTGACACCCCAGCATAAATAGCCCCTCTCAAGTATTTACCATAATAAAATGCATGGGCTCCTAAAGCACCGAGAAAAAGAGCCAATAAATAGCCTACTTTTTTCTTCCTGTTAAACATCCGATCACCTCAAATATAGGTCTTATACCAATATTTTACCAACTATAACTGAATATTTCGACAAAAATACATGGAAAAAGAAAAAAAGAAGAAACCCTTAACAGCTTCCTTCATCCTCTGTTTTTTTATTATTGATTTTAAAGTGTCTCTGGACTCAATTTTTTAATTTCGTCATTCTGAACATCTAAACTCTTAATCCAGAGATCAACCAATTCAACTCCATTAATTAAATTCACATTTAAGCCTTGTGCATATGCGATAGCTTTTTGAGAATCGTTTTGCTAAACATTAGAAAAAAATAACCATTAGCTCATTCATTTCTCCCTCTTTAAAGCGTTTATCATACTTAAAATAACAACCTATCTTTATAAAACTTCTTTAATTCTTCCTTTTCTCCTTTACTTATTTCTATACATGCCAATACTTCTTCTAAACACTCTTCCCACGTAACCCAGGCAATCCTTTCAGCTAACTTTTCTAGAAACTCCTGCTTTTCTGGTTCTTTTACCCAATTATTAAACCGGGGAATATCCAGCGCCAAAGCTTCCGGCTCCTTCATATACTGCTCCATTTTAAAATAATAGAACCGTTCTCCTGGGTATTTTTTGTAGCGGGCCGGGGTTACAAGTACAAAATAAAAGTCTTCAACTTTATCTTTCTTTTTGGCTAAGCCGACATCTATACAGCGGGCTATTTGGTTACGGCTCGTGCAGTGGGTGGTGTCGCTCGATATATCTGAGGTGAATTTGCATTCAAAGAAGACTTCTCTCTTATCTGCCTCTAGTACAGCATCGAATGTAGTCGGTCCTTCGATTGCTTTATCCAGTTCACTAATATCTCGCGCGTATTTTACCGGGTGCTCACTAGCAGGTTTTATAAGTGATTCTTTTATTTCTTTGGAAGGTGAGACAGCTTGCTCGAGCATCACTTCATATTCCTTTTTTGAAGTACCCCAATCACTTCCAAACGCCTTATATAGCATGTTGTCCCATACTTGGTTTCCACCCTTATTTAGCGCAGCAAATGTAAGGAGAGTGAGGATGTTTTCATCTTTATGGATCTGCACTGCTTCTCGTACCTTTGATAAGTCCTTTGGCAGTTCTGTGTTGGCAGCATAAAAAGCTTTTTCCTTTTCCACCAGCTTCTCAATATAAAGCATTCTGCGATCCTTGTCTTTGGAATACAGCTTTCTGAGTTCTTCTCTATCAAATATAAGACTCATAAGATCACTCCCTTTGCTTTCCTAATATTCAATATAGAAATCAAAAAGTGCCTGCCCTCGTCTAATTGAACGAGCGACAAGCACCCCAAACACTCTTTATAAAATCAAACTACTACTCTATTTAACCCCCGCGGCCTTCTCCACTTTTAACAGCTTAAAGAATTCTCTCATGAATCCTGGGAGGTCTGGCCATGCGTGGCCGGATACGATGTTTCCGTCTACATGGAGCAATTCGTCAATGTAGGTTGCGCCGGCTGCTTCTACTTCTGGGCGGCAGGCGTGGTAGGCGGTCATTTCCCGGCCTTGTATGTGTTCGCGGACTGTAGTGAGTACAAGCTGGCCGTGACAGATAACTCCCATTGGCTTGTCTTCTTTTAAGAAATGGGCTGCTATCTCCTGCACTTTTTCGTTCATGCGGATGTATTCCGGCGCTCGTCCGCCTGGGATAATCAAGGCGTCGAAATCGGCAGGATCAATATCGTCCACGGAGGTGTGAGACTCAATTAAGTATGCCTGCTTTTCAGTGAATGTCTCCATTTCTAAGAAATCATGCACCACTGTCTGCAGCTTCTTTTTTGTTGGAGATGCAATTGTACAGTCGATGCCTTCCTCGATGCAGCGATAGTACGGATAGAATACTTCAAGTGCTTCAACAGCGTCCCCTGTTACGATTAAAACGTTTTTGCTCATGTTACCTCACCTTTCCTTTCAGTATTTTAGTAAATTACTATATTATCCCTTTGCCAGGCTTTCGCCAGCCGGGAATAATAAATACTGTGAAAGACTCCTTTGAGTAATGGTTCCATGATGGATGTATTCATTTCAGGTTTAAGAAAGTAACTAACACAATTTTTCTCAGTCCTGCATTTATTCCAGCTTCTGTTTAAATCCCCAATTGAGTATTCTATAAAATCTTCCATTTACCTTCATGATTTTAATGAAAATCTTGTTTTTCCCCAAGTCAAAACCTGTCTGCTATTCTATAAATAACCGAACAAAAAAATAATTTAGGAAAAGAGAAACCTTTTACATATCCGGATCACTCTAATTAGTGAGAGGAGGGAGTGAGGGCGCGATGAAACATGATATACAAACTGTGAAAAGGGCGATTAACGGAGACGCGGAAGCTTTTGAAGAGTTGCTTTTTAAAGAGGAGAAAATGCTGTATTACAAGGCTCTCTCTTATGTTGGCAAAAAAGAAGATGCACTGGATGCGATCCAGGAAACGGCATGCAATGCCTTTCTTGCGATAGGGAAATTACGAAATCCCGAGTATTTTTCCACCTGGCTGTTCCGGATCTTAATCCGGGAGTGCTACAGGCTGTTAAAAGAACGGGACCAGATGATGCCTTACGAGGAAAGTGAATTGCTGAAGCGATTAGACCGGAAGCAGGACGAAGAGACAGACTCCTTCCATTTGAGCGAGGCTTTATCAAGGCTGAATTCAACTTATCAAATTTGCCTCATCTTATTTTACTATCACGACCTGACTGTTAAAGACATTGCCGAGGTGACGGATAAGCCGGTAAGCACAGTGAAGACGAATTTACGCAGAGCGAGGAAAAAATTGAAAAGTGAGTTAGAAAGGAGTTATCAGTTAAATGAAAAAGTCACATGATTCTTTCGAGGAATTTCCGCAAGACGACGTTCGTTCAGCCATTCGTTCGGGAATCGTTCAGGCTAAAGAGCAGGCTGAACCGCCCCGTTACAGAGTAGCTAATTGGAAAAGAAAGATTACCTATGGTTTGTGCAGTGCGGCAGCTGTTTTTGGATTATTGGTTGGCTCCTCTTATTTTTCTCCAGCTTTGGCAAGCAGTCTGTCCCAAATTCCGATTATTGGTTCTGTGTTCGGGAATTCTGATCTGATCAGTTTGCAGCAGGCGCAAAAAAGCGGGTTAACGAGTGAAATTGGCGAAACACAGACAGTTGACGGAATATCCGTTACTCTTGATGAGATTTTATATGACCAGAATAATATCACAATTGGCCTTGTCATTGAATCTGATAAGGAGCTCGAAGACTTTTATTTTGGCGCAGGAATGGATTTTACGATTAATGGGAAAAACCCTTCTGGCTCCACTGGCAGTTACGGCGAAGAGAATCTGTCGGAAACAACCCGGACTGCCATACAGGAAATCAATGTTACCGAGGAGATGCCTGAAGAATTCGAGCTTGGATTGATGCTTCAGGGGCAAAAAGGAGAAACATGGTATTTCTCCACTCCGGTGGAACAAATCACCGATATTCATAAAATTTCTGTCCAGCACACTCAGACAGTTGATGGGCTGACCATTACGGTACCAGAGATGTCCATCAGCGAAACAGGTGTAAGTATCGCCTATGAGAGTGTTGAAGAAGAAACAGATTTTGACCTGAGCCGGGGAGGAAACATTGAATTCCACGTAGTGGACCAGAACGGAAATGAAATAACCGGCCGCTCCGGGGGAGCATCCGGGGAAAGAGTGAAGGACAAAATAGAGTTCAGGAGCAGCAAGCAGTTTGATCCCCTTGATTCCAGTGTAAGAGAGCTCACCATCACTCCTTATTTAGTCATTCCGTCCGGCGGAGGAGGAGTGGAAATTGACGAAAACGGCAAGGAAACAGAACTGGAATTTAAAGGTCATTTAATAAAACCGGTGGAGTTTGATTCTTTTAAAGTGAGGGTGCCTCAAATAGATTGATTGTTAGAAATCGCGGATATTAATTCTGTTCTGTTCAGTTATTAACCTGCACACCAAAAAGAAGAATATCTTACTGGGAATAAGAAAATCCTGCTTAATTAATTTAAATCCCATTTTATGGACATTTACAATCATATTTATCAGCAAATCAAGTTTTCAATTTTTTTCCTTTTACGATAGTCTAAGGTTACGGAATAAAATTATTTGGCAGCTAAGTTTTTTACTAGTATAAAACTTAGCTGTTTTTTTGTGTGTAAACACTAATGAGTGGATCTCTCTTTAGGAGAATACTACTGAAGAAAGGAGTTAAGCCGTGAAAAAGGAAAATGTAATAATACTTATAAGTTTTTTATTGATTATCAGCTTAGTTTTTAATTACCAATATTTGAAGACACACCAGGATGAAAAAAGACAATTTGATATTTTTAGTAACATATTTGTCCAGCAATTACATCAAACGATTCTTCATACTCAGACACTCGTTAATGATGATGCAGTTGATGAAGTGTTCGTTAATCGTCTCATGAACTTAAAATCAGATCTTGATACCCTTGAGGTACTTGTGGATGCTTCTACTTATATTAAAGACTTTTCGGGAGGTTTATCTAATTTTTCAAGGATTTCCCACTTACTCACCAATGGGCATAGTGACTATGGTATAAGGCCGTTTCACGAAGAACATCAACTGACTCCTCCGGAAGAAAAATTTCTGCGTGAACTTCTGGAGATAATGGAAGAAACCCATGCCCAATTAACCGTACCTGAAAATCCATATAGGTTTAATTCCGAGCTTAATCATTATCACTTCAACAATATATTATCTGAAAATATTTTTGGTTACTCAGCTTATAACAGATTTAACTCCATCATCGAAAGTTACGCATCAGAAGATTAATAATATATCCCAAGTCACCAGAGTTCAGGAGCAGCAAGCAGTTTGATCCCCTTGATTCCAGTGTAAGAGAGCTCACTATCACTCCTTATTTAGTCATTCCGTCCGGCGGTGGAGGAGTGGAAATTGACGAAAACGGCAAGGAAACAGAGCTGGATTCTAAAGGGCATTTAATAAAACCGGTGGAGTTTGATTCGTTTAAAGTGAGGGTCCCCCGATAAGTTTATATAGCGCTCAGGCTGTTGAGTAAGTCTTCTCAACAGCCTAATGCGTGGGTAACATCATGTGTTACTCTACGCCACCCTTTCTGGAGTATCTGTAAGTAGTGTCTGCCTGATTGTAGGTCTTATCACGTACGAGTTGAGAAAGAGCAAAAGTCAGAAAAAAGAAGGTGCGAACTTAACTAAACATTCTATCTAGTTGAATTAGTATAAAAGTAAATGGCCAGACCACTAAAGATATTTTAACTATAATTAAAATTAGATTTTCTGTTTGCGATAACTTATTTGAAGCGCTTTTCTTCTTGTTATTAAGAATTTTATATAGATAAACTGAAGATCCAAATAGACCTAAAAATGCGAGCGCTTGAAGAAAGTTTAAAACTGTGATAATCATTTTCTCCCTACCTCTCATTCATTTAAAAAACAGAAGAATTATTTTTTATTGATAATTTATCGGCACACCAACCACTCTTTTAATATAGGGTTCACTATTCGTAGAGTCAAACAATCTAATAGGAATTTCTCGATTATAAGACAATGATAACTACAGGGAGAATAGAGGTCATCCAGCTTAAACTGTTGCCCAATTCCTTGATCTATCGCGTCTCCAATTTCATTTAAAGCTCCCTGCCCAATATTAGCAGCATCTTCCAAGCACCGCTGGAGAGTGCTAGATTGTATTAAAAATTCACCTTCTTCCAGACTAATTTCTTCGTTTCATTTAGCATATGTGCCAAGGAATAATTTTCTTCCTTTTCAGCAGTTGTATAGTCTGAATACCGATAATTACGGGCAGCCTTTACCCAGTTCCCCCATTACTACAGATAAATTTATTATCTCCCCTTATTACTGTTAAGTTATCATTTCCCGTTCAGTAACTCTGCTCATTACTTTAATAAAAAATACGTGGCCAAGGCTGAAATCTTGAGCAAATACGCTCCTTAGCGGCTCAAGTATTGTGGTATAATCAATTCTGATAATCCTTAGAATGATTGCTGCTCCTCTTTGTTTATTCAATATTTTTTGTATAGCAAGATTAAACTTGATAATTGTGGAGGACATTATGGAAAATGAGTTGCAGTATTTAGGAGAAATGATTTTAAAAAAGAAACACGATATTGCTAAGGTAGTACACGAAGACAGAATGTCCGGGGTTCCATTGACTCAAACCGAGAATGAGGACTTCAGGAAGATAGAGCCGCTAATATTGAAAAGTTCGTGCAGAACTTATTGCTTTATTTGGGCAAGCATTAATCGACTACAAGGATAGAGAAAAGGCTGTTGAAAGTGTAAGAAGCTGGGCTGCAGAAAATGGGGAATACTTTTTCAATATGGGTACTTCCCTAAATGAAGCTTTAAAAGATACAAGCTTTTACAGAGAATACATATGGAAATCAATTAAAGAAGAGGCAACAAAAGAGAATATGTCAGCCGACACGGTGTTTGAAGTGATAGCCATTATTGATCCGCTCTTAGATAAAGCTGTATATCATTTTAGCCTTACGTATGTGGAAGCATTTCAGAAGTCTCTCGAAAATACACGTGCTGCTATTCTGGAGTTATCGGTGCCTGTTGTTCCACTACAGCCAGGCGTTGGTGTATTGCCATTAATAGGGAACATTGATGCAGAAAGAGCGAACCTGTTACTGGAAGAAACACTAAGACAGGCAGAGAAGCTAAGGCTGACACACCTTATTATCTATTTCAGGAGTATTAACTGTAGATACAATGGTAGCAAATGAACTGTTGAAGGTTATAAGCACATTATCTTTAATCGGTGTTGAAGCAATTATTACTGGTATCCGTCCGGAAGTAGCTCAAACGATAGTAGCCCTGGGATTCAATTTGAAGGAGTTAACAGTTAAAGGAAATCTCCACCAGGCTTTAAATGAAATAAATTTACTAAATACTAACTAATCATCCGAAACAAAAACCATCATTTATTTTGATGGTTTTTGTTTGTGTGCCAGGCAGGTAATTACAGCAATCCCCAAAAGTCAGTCATAATCATAGAAATTATTACGGCGAACCCGAACCCCAATTCGCTTAATGTGACTATATAGGCTCTTTTGTTTTCAGCATACTTCCATTCCATGAAAGCTTTTAATCCTTCTGTTGCAACCATAAAAACTATAAATAGGTAAAACGGGTGCAGCCAGGTGTACCAACCAGGTTCACTATCTGACACTATAGCTCTTCCCGAGAGAATAATGAACAGTAAAAGAACCAATGGAACAAATATAATCCGAATCGTCCAGTCGATTTTCTCATGCTTCTTATTCACATGGTCATATGAAAAAAATCCCCGCTTTTTCTCCACCTTCAGCCATCTTCTCATCAGCGCGCCAAAGGAATTCAAAATAATTACAAGTATAGCCATTAGAAAAATAAACCTAAACCAAAAATCCAGCCCCGGTCCTCCCATGTTCCCACCCTCTCCTTTTACCATATTATTCCTGTATTAAGAATTCACCACGGATATGGAAGAATCCTCCTTCACTGGTACAAACGAAAGTATAGGGAAGATTCCCTTAAGCCTCACGACAGAGTCCTCACAGGGATACTATTATCCTAATGAGGGCTCTGTTATCAGAACAATCCCCAGAAATCGGTCATAAACATAGAAACTATTAAAATTATTCCGAATCCCAATTCACTTAATGTGACTATATAAGCTCTTTTGTTTTCAGCATATTTCCATTCCATGAAGGCCCTTAGACATTCCGTTACAATAATTAACCCAAACAATAAATAGGACGGGTGAAACCACATGTACCATCCGGTTTCACCATCTTCTACCTGGCCTCTTCCAGAGAGTATGAGCAGGAAAAAAATCAAAACAACAAATATAATCCGGATTGTCCAGTCGATTTTTCCATGTTTTTTATTCACATGGTATTGCGAAAAAAATCCCTGCCTCTTCTCCACTTTCAGCCAGTTTCTCATCAGTGCGCTAAAGGAATATATTAGTATTACAATAATAGCCATTAAAAAAATTAACTTAAACCAAAAATCCAGCCCTACTTCATACACTATGTTTCCGCTCCCTTCTCCCGTTTCCAAATTATGCCTATATATATATAATTCACCAAGGTTACGAAAAATCCTGTTTCACTGGCAGGGTTTGATTTTTCTCCAATAGATTACTTGGTTTATCCAATATAATCAGTTTTTGCTATCCACATTAATCACAGCCGATTCTCCATGTGTGTGAACCGCCTGTATAACGGCGGCTATTTTTACTATCATAAAATATAATCTTCTTTCAGAATAAGAGAATCTAAAACCCAAAAAAACAGCTGCGTTGTATATTGCCATTTTTAATAATTCTAAAAGGAATGATACATCTAATACCGTAGAACTGGAAAAAAGCACAATGGAAACAATGATGGAGCCAAGGTAAGCAATAATAATATATATACACAGATACTTGACAGAGAACTGTTTTGGCTATCTCCGCAGCGCAATTTGCGTCGGCAAAGCAAAAACAAAAAATAGGATAAAATAAATAGTGGTTACCACTATTAACCCTATGAAGTGAAAGTGGGGGAACCAGAAAATAAAGTAATACAAACTTGCAAGTAATGATGAGCCCAGCAGGCAAAGGAACATAAGACCAATAATACAAAACACCCCCTATGGTGCCAGTTTAACTTAAATAATAGAGCGTCGGAAAGTTCCTCCAGGCTTTGATTTGCTATAATGGCCACTATGTAAATACAGGAGCGTGACATATGGAAAATAACGTTTTTGAAGAGATGGCCAAAAGATATGATACAGAAGAAAGAATCAAACTGGCTCAAGTGATTGTTAAGGAATTAAGGCCGGGAATAGAAAACAGCAAGTAATCTCGATTGAAAAACAAGTTGTTATAAACGCAATTTACTATTTGCCTTCGGTGATTTCTAAAGAAAAGGCTTGCCAGCTGACAACCGTTTTGGCAAGCCTTATTTTCGTTTTCTTCCATCTTTAGTGATGCTTTATTAAATGAGTTGCCCAGCTCTTATGAAACATTTTCGTGACGATAACTGTTCTTACCAGATTGCGTTTGGACCAGTATAAATAATACCCCACCAAAAAACATTAATACTGACATAGCTAAAAATCCTGCGGCTGGGTTAAACAGATCCATTAAAATCCCTATAGAAGTAGCTGAGACCGTCTGCAGCAAAAAGGAAATCGCCATCCACACGGACATCGCCCTACCCATAAAATGCTTCGGAATCGTTTGCATTAATTTCGTATTCATGACAATCCTGATTGTTGAATTGGATAATCCAATAAACAAACTGCCTGCATACAATGCTATGATTAGATGGTTAAACATTAACGAAAACAGTACAGCAACAGCGATGCCAAAAAACAATAGAATTACCTTGTTCGTTTGAAGTCTGGCAACCAATGGTGCTGCCAGAAATCCTGATAATAACCCCCCAACTCCATAGAACATATCAGAAATCCCAAATACAACTGCATCTGCTTTTAATGTATCACTTACATAACCCGGTAAAACAACGTTAAATATCATTGTAGCGACTAACGGAATGACCGGAACAATTCCCAGAAAGAAAAGCTTAGGATTACCAAGGAGAAAGTCCATTCCATTCTTTAATGCATTAATAAACGGCTCTTTTTTATCAGGAATGGGAATGGCGCTGTACCGAACTTTGGAAAGAAAGAAGCTGCTAATTATAAAAACGGAAGCATTTATCACTAAAATCAACTCAAATCCCCAGTACTGATATAAAAATCCGGAAGCCCCGCCAGCCAGAAACATTCCTGCCTGTAAGCTGACTTCCACTAATGAGTTTCCTTTTATCAGTTCTTTCTCCGTCAGCAATTCCTGAATCAGGCTTCTTGATGCTGACATATAGACAGCCCACCCGATCCCGTTTATAGCAGAAAACATATACATATAAAGCAAACTAAACCCATCCAGAAAGATTAACGCTGTAATGGCCAATATCACAACAGCCCTAATCCAGTATGTCCACTGAATAACAGTTCTCCTTCGAAAACGGTCAATAATCCCTCCCATCAGAAGTGAAGCAAGAAACCCTGCTATCACATTAATCGACAACATAAACCCAACAACACTAGCTGCACCTGTTTGTTCTAAAATAAACCAGTTAGCTCCAATAGTAGCCATTCCAACGCCAAATCCTGAAATAATATCCGATAAGAAGAAGTATCTGAAATGCCGATGCTTAAGCAAATTAATAATCATATACTCTCTCCTGACTGGATAAGGTGTTTTTGTAAGTGGTGCTGGATTTTAGTAATATAAGGATCCAGTTCATGCAGCTTCATGGATGAATAGATCGAGAATGTCGGCAATCTGTTAAGTCCGCAGTATTCAAATGTCTTATGGACAGGGAATAAAACTTGATCCTCACTTAATCCTTCTAAGAAATCTCCCTCCGTCCCGTTAAAAGCTGACTCACTAGCCCCCCATGTAACAGAAAGCATATATTTCTTTCCGTTAAACTTTCCACCTTGTCCAAACCCTTTTGACTTCCCAAAAAATATATCAGGAATAAAGACGTCATCTATATATTTTTTTAAAACACCAGGCAAGCTGAACCAGTAAATGGGTGTCTGAATAATGATGACGTCGGCCCATTTAAACTTTTCAATCTCTTCATGTATTTTATAACCTTCTGAAATGCTCGTATGCTTTATTTCAAACTCTTGCGCTGTAAAGTCACCAATATGCTTTGACATTGCTTCATTTAAACGCCCCTGCGCCCTCTCAAAGTAATCTTGCCCGTTAATCAGCAATAGTTTTTTCATCCTGCAACCTCCTTGAATAATCTGTAAATTAAGGTTACACTATCTCTTGCAATCGTTACAGATGATTATTCCGATAGAAACAATCGAAATTTCCGATAGAAGGAGGCAGAAATGGATATTAAGCATCTTCAAACCTTTCTGGTTGCATGTGAGACATTAAATTTCACAAAAACTGCAGAGAGACTTCAATATGCACAATCCAGTGTTACAGCACAGATAAAGAATTTAGAAAACGAACTGAACCTTCAGCTTTTTGAACGTCTTGGTAAAAAACTAGTTCTCACTCATTCGGGGGAACGCCTAAGACAATACGCTTCAAAGATTGTCCATTTAGAAGAAGAAGCCAGAAACGCTATGGTTTCTGACCAAAATGGCGGCACTCTTATTATTGGCGCACAGGAAAGCCAATGTACCTATCGTTTGCCAGATTTACTGAGGGACTTCAAACTGAAATACCCTTCCATTCAGCTCATTTTTAAAGCAGCCCATTCTGATGAAGTGGCTGCCAAAAGTCTCATGGACGGGGAGATTGATTTAGCCTTTATTATGGATACGCAAAAAACAAATCCATATTTGGCATCCACACCTTTAATAAAGGAAAAACTGATCATAATCAGCTCACCTGATCATTCATTAGCTATGAGAAAAACAGTTACCGCTGAAGACTTAGTAACTGAAACGATTCTTTACACAGAAAGCGGCTGCTCTTATCGAAAGATTTTTGAAGAGATACTTAGCTATTATAAAGTCATTCCTAGAACTACACTTGAATTTGTCAGCTTAGAAGCTATTAAAAAATGTGTAGCCGCCAACTTAGGCATTGCCGTTTTGCCGGAAATGGTTGTTGAGAAAGAAATAAGCGAAGGAGATTTATCAGAGGTGAACTTTGAGGTTGAGATGCCCGTTATGGTAACACAAATGGCAATACACAAAGACAAATGGATCAACCCTCCATTGAAGGATTTTATGTCTATGACAAAGAAATATTTTAAACAATAATATTTTGACCGAAAAAAGAGGACGAGTACTTGACTGAACTCGTCCCCTTAATTTTTCCCATTGCTGCATTTTTTTTATAAATAAATCATTTAATCATCACTTTTCCATCTTCCTGTTTAATCGAAAACTCCCCCATTCCTTCAATGCTGACTTCTAATGGGAAAAATTGTGCATCTTTATTGGAGAAAAACCACCGGCGCCCCCTTTTTACTATTATAAAAAGACCATTTTCATTGCCCACTGGAGTTAATCCTTCACTATCTTCTCTCCAGTTAGGGATACCCATTTGATTCAATGTTCTTGCAAAGGGAATAACCTCATCAACCACGATCCCAATCTCACTAACATTAAGAAAATCATCAGATGAAAAACTGTGATCCACTTCATTCTTCAAATTGTGGCGGGCAATAAATTCCAGGATATTACCTGAGGGATCTTCGAAGTATACAGCATGTGCGTTCCAGCTTTTAAAGAACACTTCATCTGATTCCCCTTCTGTATTTAACGGCACTTTTGATTGTATCCAATGCTTGGCTTCTTCTATTTTATTGTGTGGTATATTGATTGCGAAGTGATAAAAAGGCCCTGATTCTCCTACTGATTCCTGAAAGGTAACAGCAGTTAAACCTGCTTGCACTGTAAATTCCTTCTTAGCTTCTCTAACGACCTGGAGCTCAAGTGTATTTTTATAAAAATCTCTCATTTCATCTAATTTATTAGTTAATAATGTAACCTCCGTAAACTTCATGATTCTCTCTCCTTCATGTATTAATCTGTAAAGCATTAACAACGTCTCTATTAATTATCTTACAAACTTCTTTATATCATTGGCTCATATAAAAGATGTAATTTTTCTGCAACTTTAGTAGTAGATAATTAACCCAAGGTTTTATTAAACTATCATCCAGCTAATCTGATTCTCCTTTTAAAGGCAATAAAAAAAAGCCGCAAAAGCAGCTTTCTTGGTCTATTTTCGGCTTTATTCCCGATAAAATAGTTAACCTCGCTAAATCCATAACCAGCCTTTTCAGCAACAACAATTTTGTAGTTGTTGTCATATTGTCCTCCAGAAAAGAAGGTTTGTTCTATGACCACTTTTCTTCATCATCAATCCATTGCTTGTTTTTTAAGTCATATGATTTATAGTCATCTGAGAAAACAAAATATGATGGTAAGCTGATTGTATCTCCACCTGCTTTTTCCCAGCATCCCCTGAACCAGTCAGCAACTGCTTTTTGCTCTTGCTGAACTAACGTTTCTTCGTTCTCCTCGTAAAAATCAAAAAAATCATTCAGCTGATTTTCGTTTAATTGATAATATACAACTTCCGGCAGGACATCGATGCTGCCTGCAAAAACTTTGGTGTCAGTACCATTGTCAAAAACTTCGTTAGCTTCTTTATCCATAGAGAACAGTCTGATTGCTATCTCAAATCTTGTAGGCTCCATGAATGCGGAGAACTCCAGCAAATCTGTCTTTGGAGAGAAATTATATGTGAAGACTTTTTTCAGATTCTCTGTTAATAAATCCGATTGTTTATGAAGATTTGCTTTAATTGAACTAATATAGCTATCAACTGAGAACATTTTATTTGCCTCCCCCACAGCAGTTTACCTTATATTACCACAAACCTGCCCTCTCATCCTTTTCCCAATCCCGCCGGCCCCCTTTCAGGCACGGCGGGATTCTGTATTATTGCTGGCGATTTTCCACCCTTGTAATCCAATTCAAATCTGCTTCCAGATGTAACAGCGTCCCTGTAACCAGAAGATACCTGTCTTCATCGCCGTTTATAAGGAGCTCCGTTTTCAATCTGGACAGTTCCATGGTTTCCTTTATAATAAGCGCTTTTTGCTGATCAAGCATCTGTTTTTCCTCTTTGAATCCGATCTTTCTGGCACAATTCCATTTAAAGAAGAAATCTTCTTTCACAGAGTGATAAGGAACAGAATCCAGCAGCCATTTCTCAAGCGTTTTTATTCCTTTTGCCTCAATGGCATAAAGTTTTCGTTCCTGGTCGTCTGTCCCAGCTGAGGTTACCATACCGTCACGGGCCAGTCTGTCCAGAGTGGTATAAATCTGTCCCGGATTGATTTTTCCTTTCAGGCCGATCAGTGAATCGACCCCCACCTTTAAATCATAACCATGATGTTTTCCATTATATAGAATCGTTAAAATTCCGTATTTTACCGACATGATATTACCCTTCTTTTAGTGAAGATTGAAGTTTAATGTTTGAAGCATGACTCCCGGCAGACCAGGATGCAAGCAGGCTGAATACCAACCCAGTAATAACAGCAATAAGCACATAGCTCACCGGAATCTGGAAGGCAAGAAAACCTTCCATTAATGCAGAACGGCTTGCGGTGAAAATAAGGAGGACCCCAGTAATAACTCCTCCAAAAACACCCGTTATCCCGATAAGCAGCCCTTCTGCAAGGGTCATCTGCTTAACCTGAGTAACCGTAAATCCGACTGCTCTCATTGTACTTATTTCAGACGTTCGTTCCACGGTGTTCATCAGCATTGTATTCGCAGTGCCAATACTGGCCAGGCCGATCATCAAAATCATCAGCACATAAATGAGACTATACATTTCAGATATGGCTGAGGTTGTAGAATGTATCTCGTCTTCCACCGTTTCTGCACCGGAGAGCTTATGACCAAAATCCTCCCAGACCCTAGTAAAGAACGAATGACTATCTTCTCCCAGACTGAGCAGCAAATCAAAACTTTCACCCCATCCGAAAGCTTCCTGCATCTGACCTTGTTCCATGAATGCAACGTAACCTGAATAGTGAGAGGTTGAAACATTCCCTGAGACTTCCAGCTCCTGTTCTCCCTCTGGTGTATTTATTATCATCTTTTCCCCAATTTCTCCTCCCCACTCTTCATATGCACGATTTCCGAGAAGGATAGACGGCTGGCCGGCTAGCTGGCCGTTTAAAGTAATATCAGGATGATCATACAGAGAAGGGCCTCCGGAGTTGATCGAAAGAACGGAAAACTGCCTGTACTCGCCACTAACCGTTCGCCATGTTATTGGTGTCGCTTCCGCCAGCTCATGAACCTCCTTCACCTCTTCATATGATTCAAGATGTGAAATATCTTCTGCGGTCCATGGCGATTCAGAGGAAATTCTTATATCACCGCCATATGTACTTCGGATTTCCTTCTCATACCCATCAGGCGCTGATTCTACCACTGCACCCAGCAAAAGAATCACTGCAACCCCAACTGCCAGAATTGCGGATGTATTAGCATTACGGCCCAGCTGATAATGAAGATTTTGTACTGCTAAACTCCCCCCGTACCCAAATACATACGATAGAGCAGGCCTGATAACTTTTGATGTAACGGTAAGAAAGAATGGAAACAGAAGAATTATGCCAGCCAAAATCCCCACATACGAGATGGGGTGATCCACAAAAACAAATGCAAGAAGCACTATACCCGCAGCAAAACGCAACGTCCTTTTATTGGAATTTGCGCCTTTTTCTCCTTTTAGCGTAAGCAAGATTGATGTTTTCCCAGCACTATAAATCGGGACAAGAGAAAAGAGGACGGGAAAGACGAAACCTGCCACAGCTGAAACAATTGCCGGGGTTACCCAATTCAGTGAGTATACCATATCGAAAGCAAACACGCTGAGAAGCGCAACCATAAAAAGATCTCCAAGCCAAACACCAAAGGGCACCCCTATAACTACCGAGACGGAGGCTAAAACGAGAACTTCTGTAAGGACCAGCCTGGATATGGAGGACTGAAGGTAACCAAGACTTTTCATAATGGCAAATTCCTTTTTCCTCTCGATAACACTTGTATAAATCATATTAAATACAATAAATCCGCTAATTAAAATCGCAAGACCCGCAATTAAATAGAAGAACGTATACAAACCGCCGATGTCATTACTCTGACGATCATCAGCCACCACCGGCTGAATAAATTCAGAAGAGCCCTGAAATTCTTCCTGAAGAGTCCGGAAAAGGCCCTCTCCATCCCCTTCCGTCTGAATCCGCATATAAGAGATCTCTTCATTCATACCTGTCCATTCCTGCAGAATATTAAGGGGTATCATTACGCGAAAACCCGCTGACTGTGCGCCTTCCCAGTCAGCAGGACTGGCTAATATCTGCACATATTCCACAATTGCTGAAACTTCGAGTTCCCCCATCCCCTCAAAACGAACAGAGTCTCCAATTTCCTTCCCGAGCAGACGGGCGACTGGTTTCGGTAAAATTAAACCCTCATCTTCCAGACTTCCCTCTGTAACTGGCAGCTTTATAAGGGGACTGGAAAAATCGCTGACCCCTGTGATACGTACAGATCGTTCATTTTGCGGTCTGTCTTCCTCCAGTTCGAAAAATGCCTGTTTATCGAGAACAAGAAGGGTTTCACTTACTTCTGGATGCACTCCCAACTCCTCGATATTTTCTTCTGGAAATGTATGGTTGTCACTAAGAATCCAATAATCTGCATCGGCAACATACATCTGCTCGTAGTAGGAGAAAACATCCTCGGTTGTCTTATCAGCCACAAGCATGGCCGCCATAACCGCAACCCCCATTACCATTGCTGCCAGGGTAAAGAAAAACCTCTTTTTTCTACGTGTAATATTACGCCAGGAAATTAGCCAGATATTCAGCATAATCGTCATCCTTTCTCGAAATCATCCGGTCAATCCTGCCGTCCTTAAAAAGAACAATCCGATCGGCAAATCCGGCTGCAAAAATATCATGAGTGACCATGACAATTGTTTGATTGTATTTTTGATGAAAGGAAACTATCAGTGCCAAAATCTCCTCGGCTTTCGCCCTATCCAAATTACCAGTTGGTTCATCAGCCAGCAGAACTTCTGGTTTGTTTACAAGAGCACGGGCAATGGCAACCCTTTGCTGCTGCCCTCCACTAAGAAGATTCACCCTCTTCTTTTCAAGACCTGACAGCCCAACTGCTGCAACCAAATCATTAATTCTTTCCTTAGCATCTGCACTCATCTTTCCTCCTGCATGAATAGGAAAAGCAATATTTTCCTCGACACTAAGATTTTGAAGCAACTGATAATTTTGAAACACAAACCCTACATTTTCCCTGCGGAAAATTGTTCTTTCCCTCTCTTTCATCGCTTCAATATTTTCTTTATCAATCTCTATAGTTCCATCATCCGGCACATCAAGACCGCCAATCAGCTGAAGAAGAGTGCTTTTACCTGATCCACTTGGTCCCATAACAGCCACAAATTCCCCTTTCATTATGTTAAGGTCTACCCCGTTCAACACACGGGATTGTTCTTGTCCTTGAGAAAAACTTTTCCTTACATTCTGTACACTAATCATCAAACCCCTCCACTTTCACTTTATATACAAAGTATGTATTAAAAATCCCTTTATTTTATTATTAAAGGGGTATAACACATTATTAATTATATACTAAGTATATAGTATATTTATGTTTTGTAAATAGATTACTGAATAACACAAATAAATCTGAGGGTTGAGCTGCTGAAGTAAATGAGACAATAAAAAGTTCAGCCACATGTAGTAGCTGAACTTTTAGATGCTTACACTTCCATTCCAAGTAAAAGTAAGAGAATATATGATTTACTGAAAGCTTAATCTCACGTTCTCCAGTACAGCATTTGGTATCGGTGCTGTTTCCTGCCTTCTTACCTATACAGACTCCGGAACATCTGTCATGTGTGAAGCGAACATAGCAGTCTCCCATGCTGGGCTAAATAGGTTCAGACTCTGCACTCCTTTGAAAGTTCATTAATCCGCAATCTTCTTTCTTTTCTCGCCTGGGCGTTTTGGAATAACTTTTTCTCTTCTTCTGTTTCAGGCTCCACGCCGCTCACCGGTGTCGGTTTGCCTTTCTCATCTACCGCAACCATTGTCAGGATAGCTGTTGTGGTCACCGTCTTTTTTCTTGATTTTAAACTTTGAGTTTCTACTTTCACGTAAACTTCCATTGAAGTTCTGCCAGTGGAAATAACAACGCCTTCTAAATACAGTATGTCCCCTACTTTAGCAGATGAAAGAAAGTTCACCGTATCAATAGAAGCGGTTACCACCACCTCCTGGCTGTGCTTCATTGCCGTTATGGCAGCTATTTCATCAATATAAGAGAGTATGACGCCTCCAAAAATAGTGCCTAAATGATTTGTATCCGGCGGCAGAACCAGTTTTGTAATTGTTGTTCTCGAAATACCAGCAGGTAATTTCCCTTCCATACTTCATTCCTCGTTTCTGTAGATTGATATTGAATTTTCCGGGGAGGAAGGAAAGATAAACCCAATAAAAAAACCATCACAATGGATGGGTTTATGAATAACGGGGCAGCTTCAACCAGACAGTAAAATATACTGTCGTTTATGTGCACCTCGCTATACCTTCCCAGTTCCCGAAGAAGATAATACGGATAACGATGGCAGGTCTCCTGACTTGTGCCTCTGCCTACTTTAATCCCTTCCCGTCTAATGACAGTGGATTTGATTATTTCGTCAGCACTTACAGTTGCGGGTACAGTTCCGGATTTGCACCGGATTCCCTATTAAGTCTTTATCAGACACCATAGTTATTGGTTAATATCAGTATGCTGTTGTAACTTAAACCATATTCTATTCTCCTATGTAAACTACGGCTGCCCACAGAAGAATAGATTGGAAAGTTCAAACACTTCTTTTTTATACTAGCAGAATACTCTGATGATAGCCACCATTGTCGGGGGCTGCTATCAAAGACCAACTATTACACTCGTAACTCCCTGCAGTCAGGCAAGACGGTTAATTTTGTGCAGTTCTATGCAAAGTTAGCCCCAAAATATAAAAAGAAAGAAATAACAGAAACATTGAAAATAGTAATAACCAGGGCCACTAAAGGAATAAGTTTCTTTTCCTTTCCGGACCTAAGTGTAACGATAGCCAGCAGTAACGAAATAATGGTTCCTGCTACTATAAATACTACAATAGGGACCGTTAATGCTTCATTTGTTGCCGTTGCAAGTGGGTCTAAAAGAAACATTGCCAGCGTGACCAAAAGACTTATAAATAAAAACAGTAAAGACTTTTTCGTTACAGATTTTCCGTTCATTAGTTTCCCCCGGTTCGTGATTGCTTTCGCTTATGTATGGTTAATAAGAAGCTGCAAAAAGCTGCTCCCTTCAACTCTCACTGCCAGCTGAAGTTCACCTGTTATTAACAATCACACTCATATTCTTTAAATTTATATTCTCTGCAGAACCTTACCTCTTTAAAGTCCCTTGAATCTGATTCGTACACCTTCACTAAAGGGGCAACATCTTTCTTTGCAAATTCCCTTATTTGCGTCTCAATATCAGCAGAAGAATCCAGTGGATATTCGTTCATATCCTCGTAAAGATTATTGTGTTCACAAACTTCATACGTCACAGCAATATAAAATCGCGTCATGGGACCCTCCCTCTATATATTAAATGCCTCCCTTTATTTTAACACCATTTTCCAGTGAAGAA
Organism: Evansella clarkii; assembly: GCF_002019695.1. Lineage (GTDB taxonomy): Bacteria > Bacillota > Bacilli > Bacillales > Salisediminibacteriaceae > Evansella > Evansella clarkii. The sequence continues at coordinate 723,022 of NZ_KV917376.1, forward strand.
TAAAATAAGCCGCAAAGGCAGCTTTCTTTATCTAAAGAGAATTAATTATTTTTGTACCATCTGTAATCTTAGTTATATTATGTTTCCACATCGGTATGACATTTCCTTCCACAATTATTTGAAGTTTAAAGGGACACCAGGCATCGGTACTAGGTGCCTACTCCCGGATAGCTTGTTGTCTCTATGTTTTCAGCAGCAAGCCTGAAGACAAGAAAAAGCATGGGGTTCAAAAAACCCATGCTTTTGCCATGCAGCTTGTTTGTTATTTATCTTCCCGGAGTAAGTAACTGTTGCCGTCCTGGTCTTTAAAGGAGAACATTGTGCCATAAGGCATTCTTTGCATTTCTTCTACTTCCACGCCGCTTTGCTGCATTTTTTCATAAGCAGATTCTATATCCGTGGTGCTGAACAGAATCGAAGGATGTGCCACCGCGGAAGAGTTGTACTGCTCCATTGCAGGCTTGGAGTAAAGGACAAGGGTGGTGAATTCCTCCTCACTCGGGCCCACTTCGATCCAGGCCATGCCAGGTGCCATTTCCTGTTCGAACTTTAATACGAAACCGACTTTGTTCAGCCAGAAATCCTTCGCTTCTTCCTGGTCGTTTACATAAACAGTTACCTTGCCAATTTTGTTGATCATACGATTGCTCCTTCTGTTTTTTTTAGTATGTATTATTTTATCATTTCATTTTGGCCAAACCAATTCTATACTTAAACAAGAGCAGAGTACAAAATTCAATTAGGTTAAGATTGTTTTAAATACCTTCAGAAGCTAGGAGTTTTAATATGAATTGGATAAAAAAGATGACACCAGTGCAAGGATTAGTAATAATGGGTACGATTGTTGTGATTGTGGCAGCATCCCTGATAGCAACTCAATCATATTTTGGTTATTTGGAAGTGACAGAAGCGGCTAATCGTTGTTTTGATAAAGGTGGTCTTCCTGTTATTGAAAAGTCCGGACTGAGAATGACTTACTTTCATTGTAATATGGAATAAGTCATGGTCATACGACCGTTTTTCACGTCTGCAAAGCTAGTTTCGGTCGTATGACTGCTTTCTACAACCATTTACGAGCATTTAAAAAGACACGAAGAATAATCTTCGTGCCTTTTTTAAATATGAATTTTATTAAATCTATGCCTGATACACTTCTGCTTTTTCGTCTGCTTATTTGTCTGCTTTCACCTCAGGGTTTTCGCCACAAGTCTCAAGCCATTCCACGATATATTCCGAGAATAGTTCTGATACTCCTGTCCTTCTGTATTCAATTTGCCTCTCATCTCCTATCACAGTACCCTGGTATTGACCCAGGAAAATGATGTGACTCAATCATTTTCGATGTTTGCTATAAATTACTATTATGCAGAAACAGGATAGTAAGATATGGATAATAACATTTTTGAACAAATGGAAAAAAGATAGGATACAGAAGAAAGAATGGACTTCGTTAAGGAAGTATGGTCAGAATTCCCAAGCAGCAAATCAAATTAACATCTTTTTTAATCCCCTGTTTTTAAAATAATGAATTTTTACCTGCTTGTTCTTCCACTGTATCTGTGGCTGTGCGGTGTTTCCCCGTCTACTGATGTTACACCTCTGAACTCATGGTAATGGCCGCCGCCAGGTAAGCTGATTGCCGGGCCTGTCACACCACGGATTCTGTGCCTGTGCCTTGCATCAAAAGAAGTAATAGTCATATATCTGTGCGTGTGCTGAACGCCGCTTCGTGCAGGTTCCGTCGTGCCGGCATATCTGTGATCATGTCCCACATCAAAAGAAGTAACCCCTTTAAATTCATGATCGTGAACCGGGACACCATCCCAGGAGGTAATATACAACGTATGAGAATGAAGCGGTCCGCTGTCATCTGAGTCCATGATAAAACCAGTGATAGGAATATCAGGCATAATACATCCCCCTTTCATTTTTAAACTTGTAATATTTTATGATCAAAAACTAAGTTTGAGTGGGGGAATGTTGGACCGGAGAACAATTTGTGTGTAAACTTTTCAAATAAAAAAGAGCATCCAATGAAGATGCTCCGCTTTACTAACTCAGGCAGTCAGAGTACCTGGAATACTCATTTGGTATCTTTTTCTCATACTTAACAGGAATGTGGCGGGGGTATTGCCTGCTTTAGGCCTGATACACTTCTGTTTTTTCATCCGCTTCTTTACCTGCTTTCATCTCAGGAGTATCCCCACAGGCCTCGAGCAGTAACTCCAAGATATTATAGATGCCGGCTGAGCCGCAGCAGCTGTCGGTTCTCTCTATTTCACAGTATTCCGCTCCCTCTTAGTAATAAGGATAACCACCATAATAAGGGTATGGCGGAGGAGCAAGATACGGTAACAGAGCTAAAGCTGCTAAGCTGCCAACCGGGAATCTTCTGCGCCTGAAGCGGCGGAACCTTCTTCGCGGGCGTCCATAACCTCCGTAGCCCCCATATCCTCCATATCCACCGTAATATTGCCGGCTGTCCTCGTCTGCCTCACTTTCCCGATCCATCACGTCTTCACCTGCCAGTACAGTGACCTCATCTCCGTCTACACCTTCTATGATGCCGTCAAAGCTGGTCCCGTCGGCCATCGTAAAGGTGACGTGATAATACATAAGGCTTCTGCACTGGTCGTGCATATTTCGCGAATAGTTCTGATACTCCTGTCCTTCTGTACTCAATTTGCACCTCATCTCCTTTCCCAATACCATGGTATTCACCCAGGATAATGAGGTGACTATTTAAACGTTTCAGCAATAAGAGAGTTGAGCTTCGTGTTCAAAGTTCGCACACGCCCACTCACCTTCTCTTTTAAACAATTCATATACAGTCTCACGGTCTGCTGGTGGTTCCTCTGTCCATTCCTGCAAGGTAAGAATAACTGATTTTTTATCCGGGAAGTGGTGAATAAAGACTTCTGCTTGTTCGTGAAGCCGTGTCGACCAAATCCTGGAACGCACCATCACCATTGAGTAGAAAGTTCGAATGAGTTTTCGCGAGAAGCCTTGGGAAATCGTTTTAATCTCCTCGTTTGAAGCTGAGTTAAGCTTATTTAACGTCCGGGCAAGGCTCTCACAAATATCTCCATTGAAGCGAATGGCAATCTCTGATGTAAGTTTGTAAGGACCAAACCGAGCCCCTAAATCATCTCCGGACACACAAACACACAGTTCCTTCAGGAAAGCATTCTCGTAGTAATTGGAGGGGTCCACTGTATAATCGTAATACGCAACAGCAATACCAACATCACGAACTACAGAACGATACTTTTGTGACAGTTCCCCAGCAAGGGTCTTTAACTCAGCCTTATTGCCTGCACTCAGTCTGCCCTCAAACAGAGCGATAAGGTCTAAATCTGATTTTAAAGCTATGGCTTCCCCTCTGGCTACGCTGCCGTATACATACACACTGTGCAATTGTTCAGGAAACAATTTTCTAAGACCGGCGACAGATTGCCGTATGCAAGGCACATACATATTATCAATCTTGTCTTTACTTACATCGCTTACAATAAATCCATTAGAGTCAAGGCCATATCCTGCTTTTAAAATCACCATTTCACTCCCCTCTTACTGTCACTCCGGTACTTTCCTGTTTGTGCTGCCCGCCATGCAGGCAGACCGAACACGCTTAGCTTTACTGATTTTATTCTCTATTTATGCCTGATATGCTTCTGTTCTTTCGTCCGCTTCTTCACCTGCTTTCATCTCAGGGTTATCGCCACAGGCCTCGAGCAACAAATCAACGATATGAACCGCCCGCACCTTATCTGACAGCCCCTCCCGTTCGATACCTAATTTCATTTGCAGCAGGCATCCCGGGTTTGCTGTCACGATTGTATGGGCATTCGTTACGACGACGTCTTCCATTTTATGATCGAGTATTTGCATGGACATTTCTGATTCCACGATATTATAGATGCCGGCGGATCCGCAGCAGCTGTCCGCCCTTTCCATTTCACGGTAGTCTGCTCCTTCGATGGCCTTCAGTAACTCCCGCGGCGCTTCCGCTGTATGCATCACATTGCGCAAATGGCAGGAGTCCTGGTAAGTGACTGTCTGGGCAGGAACGGCAAGCTTTATTTTTTCGTAAAAATTCAGTTCATATAATAGCTGAGAAATGTCCGTTATTTTTGTAGTGAAGGCTTTTGCCCGTTCCCCGTACTCTGCATCATCTTTTAACAAATGGGCATAGTCCACGAGAAAAGCGCCGCACCCTCCAGCGTTACTGATGATAAAATCGGCGTTCAGGTCTTCAAACGCATCGATATTTCTTTTGGCTAGTTCTTTCGCTGTATCCTTTTCCCCGCTGTGGCCATGCAAGGCGCCGCAGCAGTTCTGGTCTTTCGGTATGACCACTTCACACCCTGCCAGCTGCAGGAGCTTAATGGTGGCCTCGTTCGTTTCTTTAAACATCGTATCCATGAGGCAGCCGCTGAAGAAAGCGACTGTCGCCGTTTTGCTGGTAACCGGTGCGTAGGCAGATTCGATTTTCCTGCCCCGTTTTCGGGAGACAGCCGGGAGAACCTTCTCCATATCCTGCATGCTTTTCGGGAAAAGCTTCATAAACCCGATTTTTCGCGTCACGTTCTGCAACCCGCTTCTCTGGTACATCCCCAGTAATCCAACTGCTTTTTCCATCCGGTTTTGATGGGGAAAGAGGCCGTTGAAAACCGTTTTTCTCACTGCTTTCACGTGGGGAGAATGGCGCTTATGGCTGTTAAAAATATCTCTGGCGTCTTCTAAAAGATGCCCGTAATTTACACCGGCAGGACAGACAGGTTCACACGCACGGCAGCCCAGGCATAAGTTCAGCGATCTTTCCACATCATCATCAGGAGCAACGAGGCCGTCATGGACAGCTTTCATCAATGCAATTCTTCCGCGAGGGGAATGGGCTTCGTCATATCCCGTCTCAATATAAGTGGGACAGGACGGCAGGCAAAAGCCGCATCTCATGCAATTAAGCAGTTCCGCCTCGTCCATTTGCTCACGAAAGGACTCGTGGATCTTTTGTTCCCGCTTTGTCATTTTCACAGTCATGAGGACAACACCAGCCTTTTCCGTGAGTTTTCAGTGAACATCTTACCTGGATTCATAATATTCGCCGGATCAAAAGCATGTTTAATCCCTCTCATAATGGCCAGGCCTTCTTCGCCGACTTTCCACTCCAGATAAGGGGCCTTCATCTCTCCCACCCCATGCTCGCCGGTAATTGTTCCTCCAAGTTCAATCGCTTTGTGAAAAATCTCTTCGAACGCTTCTTCCACCCGCTTCATTTCATCTTTATCTCTGGAATCTGTCGGACAGGTTGGATGCAGGTTTCCATCCCCTGCATGGCCAAATGTACAAATAGTGACGTCATATTTTTGGGCAATCTCCATAATGGCTCTCACCATGTTGGCAATTTGTGAGCGTGGGACTGTGGCATCCTCCAGGATCGTTGTGGGTTTCAAACGAGCGAGGGCTGAAAGGGCAGCTCTTCTGGCGGTCGTCAATGCCTGTGCTTCCGCTTCGGAATTGGCAACCTGGACAGCTTTCGCATTTTCATACATACATATGTCAGCCATCTTTTTCATATCCCGTTCTACGATTTCTGGCGGACCGTCCTGCTCAATTAATAGTACTGCTTCCACGTCTGTCGGCAGACCGACTCTCGCGAATTCTTCCACAGCGACTAATGTTGGTTTGTCTAAAAACTCCAGTGTGGCAGGGATAATTTTAGCCGCAATAATCTCCGACACTGTTTTTGCCGCTGTATCCATATCATGAAACATCGCAATCATCGTCTGCTTCGTTTCCGGCATGGGAATCAGTTTTAACGTTGCCTCTGTGATCACACCGAGTGTTCCCTCAGACCCTACGAAAAGGCGCGTCAAATCGTAGCCGGCAACATCCTTCGCAAGCTTCCCTCCTGTCCGGATGATCTCGCCGTTTGGAAGGACTGCTTCCAGGGCCATGACGTAATCCCGGGTCACCCCGTACTTTAAGCCCCTTAACCCTCCGGAATTTTCATTGATGTTCCCACCAATAGTGGAGATTTTCATGGAGCTCGGGTCCGGAGGATAAAACAAGCCTCTCTCCTCTACTGCGTTAATGAGGTCCAGTGTAATGGCACCAGGCTGTACCGTGACGGTTAAATTTTCTTCATCAATTTCGAGAATTCGGTTCATATGTTTAAAAAGCAGGACAATGCCCCCTTGCGTCGGCACCGTGCCTGCACACAGGTTCGTGCCTGACCCTCTTGGGACAATAGGGATTTTTTCTTTTCGGCAGACTTTCACAATCTCTGAAACTTCTTTCGTGTTGCGGGGAGCGACCACCGCATCGGGCATCGACTGGAAGTTCGGTGTCGCGTCATAGGAGTATACAAGGCAGCCTGCTGAGGAATCATCAAAGTTTTCCGGGCCAACAATTTCTATCAATTTCTTCCTGGGGCGTTTCTTAAGCATCATCGTCCTCCTTTATTTTTGTGTGACTTTTAAATTTGGCGTGATTAGGGCTGAGTTTGGCGCGATAACCCTTTAGTTCCGCGTGATAATCTCCTCATTCGGCGTGATTAAACTTCAGTTCCGCGTGATAACCCTCTCATCCGGCGCGATTAACCTTTTATTTCGCATGATAACCTCCTCATTCGGCGTGATTAACCTTCTGTTCCGCGTGATAAACTCCTCATTCAGCGCGATTAACTTTCTGTTCCGCGTGATAACCTCCTCATTCGGCGTGATAACCTTCTGTTCCGCGTGATAACCCTCTCATCCGGCGCGATTAACCTTCTGTTCCGCGTGATAAACTCCTCATTCCGCGTGATTGGAGGGGTAATCGCACAACTTCCCCCTGGTTCGCGTGATTCACCAGGTGATGCGCACAGGATCCTGAGCCATTCGCACAACTTAGAATAATTATTAACTAACTTCCGTGCTTACTCGACAGCTGTTGCTTCGCAGCATCATGTGGATCCGTTCTTCTTAATTAGTAGATTAGTCTAAAAACGCCCATCCTTCTATAGAGAAAAATAAAAAATACAGCTGTTTTATCCGTTATTTTTTGTATGATTATCCAAAAAGTAAAGAGCCATATAAAGATTTACTGCATCAGGAAAATGTTTTAAATTCAGGCCGGTTAGTTCCTCCAGCTTTTTTATCCGGTAATGAAGGGTGTTCACATGAATGTGGAGACTTGATGCCGTTAATTTCACCGACATGTTTTTCTGAAAAAATACCCGGAATGTCTCCAGCAGCTCATCGTTATTTTGGACATGAGCTAAAATACGGCGAGTAGACTCTTCCTGAGTTTGAGGGCTAACTTCATTTAAACAGAGCTCCAGCCGCAGATTTTCTTCATAGACAACTTCTTTTTTTTCACGAATAGCCGTTTGCAGAGCTTTCTCTGCCTGCTCAAAACTGTCTGCCAGAGCATCGCTGTCAGCTCGCCGGCCAATTCCGGCCGCTATGTTTGTTTCCCACGAGCTCTTTACAAATACTTTCAGCTGGTTTATCTTCTGATTTAAAATACTGGCATTATGCTGTTCATCAACACTATGTATCAGGAGGATTCGGTCTTCTCCCCAGGGGATTAAAATGTCTTTCGGGAAGGAATTATTCCATACAGAGGTTAGCTGCCATAGGCCCGTGTACATGAGCCCTGTTTTATTCAGTACTTGAGTTAAGATCACTTGCCTTGGGTCTGCCAAAGAAATATCCAGTACTTTGGCACGTTCTGAAAGCTCCGGCCGTTTGTTTTTCGGCTGCAGCCAGTCAAAAACAAAAGCCTCTGTCATTCGCGAACGGAGCTGTGTCTGTTCAGTGTAGTAACTCTCCTGGATTAACAGCTCCGTCATTTTTTTAAGCAATTCACCATACGGCTCGGTCTGTGCAGGCTCCCCTGTTATCCCAATAACGCCAACCACTTTATTTAAAAAGAAGACCGGTAAGTTTAAGCCGACCTTTACTCCTCTTAATCGTTTTTCATCTTCTTTGTTGATAAAAATTTTCTGTTTTTCCTCGATACAGATGAGCGCTCCTTCATGGAAGCTGCCAGTTCGCTTTTCATCCGTACTGGCAATAATGATTCCATCCAGGTTAACCACAATGATCTCTTCATCTATGAGCTTCTTAACTTCTAAAATTATTTTTTTCGACAGCGAATCAGATAGCATGGGGCAAGCTCCTTTTTTAAAAAAATAGACGATGCATTATAATCACCAATTCTCTTTTTCCGCAGAAAAATCCTTTAAATATATATCTGGGAGACCATTACGTGAAAAAAGCACACTCCTTTTTTTCAGAGTGTGCTTCTGGTTATTTCTAATGTTTTAACCGTTCGTATCATTGTCGTTCAGGCCATCCAGACTGTTATTATCCTCCTCATTGATTTCGATATTCACGTCTCTGTGGTCTTCTTCCACGTCCGTTTCCGTGCCGCAGGCTGCCACGACTAACAGACCCGATATAGACAATGCAGTAAGTAACTTTTTCATCGCAAAACCTCCTAAGTGAATGAATAAAAATATTAGATAATTAGTTCCTCTGTTAGTACTTATAACTTTTTTCCATACATTTGAAACATCGGTTTTGATGAAGGGCAGTGGATCCAGCGTGAAACAATCGCTGTGAAACAAGATTTTTCGGGTGGTGACAGGCACCACCCGAACCACCCGAATAGTCCTAAAGTATTATAGGAAATATCACTTAGGGGTAATTGAATTTTGCAGGAGGAAGCAGGAGAATAATACTTAACTTTACTTTTCGGTAAAGTTCGAAATCCCGGTATTGGTTAGTGGGCAGCCATTTGACCAGTCCGGGATTTTGTTTTTTTCAGGAGAGCTTAGTATAATTTAAGTGCAGAAAATTCAGATAACAGAGGTGCCATTATGAATACTATCAGGAGAGAACAAAAAGCGGGAATATATATGGGATTCCTTTCTGCTGCGGGCTGGATACTCGTGCTAATATGCATGTTTTTTCTGACTCCGCCTGAACATTACCTGCTGTATTTTATGCTCGTGATCTTTCTTGGCTTTACGGAGTATTTTCCCCTTCCCGTATGGAAAGGAAGCAGCTCTTTAAGCTTCCCGATTATTTTTTCACTGGATCTGGTTTTTGGTTTCCCGGCCATTATCTTCAGCTATGCTCTGGTAGTTATGACTGTGAATCTCCTTCACAGGCGGCCTTTAAGAATTATATTGTTTAATCCGGCACAGCTTGTAATCAGTTACGCTGCGGCAAAAGGAGCTGCGGTATTATTTTTCAGCGGAGGTTTTTTTGCGGATCATTTGGTTCCAATGAGTGAACTGGCAGTGTTAATCGTTTTATTTTATCTGATTAACAATTTTCTCGTGGATATCGTGTTATGGATCAGGCCCCAGCCGTACCGCTTTTCGGTCTGGATGCAGAAGTGGGCTTCAGAAGTCTTCAGCGCTTTTATTTCCTTTTTCTATATTTCCCTTATGTTCTTTTTAGGCAGCCAGGAAAACCGGGGCAACCTTGATGTCTTTGCCGCATTTTTCTTTTTTTCTCCCCTTGTCGGCCTGTCCCTTCTTTCCTCAACCATTGCACGTCTGAAAATAGAAAAAAACCGCCTCAACGCTATGTTTTCTTTCACAAAGGATTTAAACCAGACGGTACATACGGCAGAATGGAAAGACGGCCTGACCAATCATATTCAGGAGTTGTTTCACGCGCAGGCAGTCTTCTTAATCAGAAAAGAAGGAAACTGGAAATTCGATTTTAAAGACGGAATGACTGCAGATACAGATAAACCTCTGGAATCAGCTCACGTCGGGGAAATCAAAGACGTACTTGTAATAGAGAACAGAAAGAAGATGTCCGGCCCCCTTGATTATTATTTTCATAAAGGAATAAGGTCCGTAGTATATTCTCCCCTAACCCTTGAAGACGACTGCATCGGCGTGTTAGCGGTTGGGCGGACCAGAACATACAGTTTTGAGCCCCAGGATATCCGCTCTATTGCTACTCTGGCAAATCAGCTTGCAGTAGCGTTGAAAACCAAATCTTTAATTACTGAACAAAAGGAGAAAAGAGTGCTTGAAGAAAGGAACAGAATTGCCCGGGAGATTCATGATGGAGTAGCTCAGACACTGGCAGGGGCGGTGATGAATCTGGAAACGGCAAAGAAGAAGTTTTCAGAGAAGCCGGATGAAGCCTTGCTGCTTATGGACAGGAGCCTTCACGGCCTTCGAGGGGGATTGAAGCAGGTGAGGGAATCCATTTATGCATTGAGGCCAAAGCCAACTGAAAGAGTGACACTCCAGGAAGCGATCCAAAAACGCGTGGAAATTATAAGAAACCAGCAGACCTTCAGCCTCGATTTTGAAGTTCGCGGCAATCCCTTCCCGATGCCTCTGTATGTTGAGAAAGTAATGTTTGATACTTTTCAGGAGAGCATTCAGAATACTATTAAGCACGGACAGGCAACCAAAGCGGAAGTTCTGCTCAGCTATCAAAGCGAACATGTTTTATTAAAGATTAAAGATAATGGACAAGGCTTTTCTCTGTACGATGCTATTTTAAAATCAAAAAATGAACCCCATTTCGGTCTTTTAAGCATGAATGAAGAAGCGGAGGAAATTGAAGGTTCATTGCAAATAGACAGCAAACCTGGTGAAGGGACTGAGATATCATTAACGGTACCGATTGAAAAAATGAGAGGAGACGAGGAGAATGATTAAGATCATGCTTGTTGATGATCATGGTGTGTTAAGGGACGGGCTGAAAAATATCCTGCATCTGGAAGAGGATCTGAAAGTTATCGAGGAAGCTGTTTCCGGAGAAGAAGCATTGAGAAAAATGGATAAAGCAAAGCCTGATATCGTAGTGCTTGATATTAATCTCCCTGATAAAAACGGAGTGGAAATCACGAAAGAAATGAAACAGAAATACAAAGATGTGAAAATATTAATTCTTACGATGCACAGCCATAAAGAGTATTTCATGTCTGCTATACGTGAAGGGGCGGACGGCTATTTACTGAAAGATGCCCCTTCTGAACAGGTTGTAGAGGCAGTACGCACTGTGATGCGGGGAGAGTCTGTTATTCATCCCGTTATGACAAAAAAACTCCTGAGTTTTCATCATCAGGAAGAAAAGCAGGAAAAAGAATCAGAACTCACAGAGAGGGAAAAAGAAGTGCTCGTTTGCCTCGTGGAAGGGCTGAGTAACAGAGAAATCGGGGAGAAATTGTTTATCAGTGAAAAAACTGTCAAGATTCATGTAAGCAAAATCTTCAGAAAGCTGAATGTTAAGAGCCGTTCCCAGGCGGTTATTCATGCGGTTCAGCAAAATTTAGTCCCTCTTCCATAAGTAAAACCGAAGGCTGATAAATCCCCAAAATATAGCCCGCCAGCCGGCGCTAATACTTTAGTATTAGTTGAAAATAAAACTTCCGCTTACTTGTTTACTCCTTCTGCAGAATAGATTACTCCGTAAGAAATTGTGATAATTTGAGTAATATTTCAAAAAATTCTGTACAGGAGGAATAATAATGCGGAATTACGTAAAGTTAACTCTGGCTTTTTTACTTGTATTTTCTGTTTTTCTGCCATACGGAACAGGCGTCCAGGGCAGCAATACATCAGAAATCACAGACGCGGTCGACAGCAAATTAAGAGACGCGCTATCAACGGTGACCGGTCCGCTGGAAGTAATAGTTACTTTTGAGGGGGACGGTGCTCCATCCAAGGAAGATGTAAGCTTATTGAGCAATTTGGGAATTGAAGAAGGGATAACCTTTGAGAATCTCCCAATTGCTGGTGTGGTCGCAACGAAAGAACAGATTCTTTCTCTGGAAGAATCGGGACAGATACGTTCTTTATTTTTAAATGAAAGACTCGAATATGAAAATGCTTCTTCCACTGCACTGACAGGAGTGGATAAAGTCCGGACAGACGACAGTTTAAGAAAAGCGAACGGCGGACTGCCTGTTTCTGGTAAGGGCGTTGGAGTAGTGATTAATGACAGCGGGGTTGACGGCACCCATAATGATCACAAATTCAGGGAAAACCTCATCCAGAATGTTATGGGGGCAACAAACCTGAATGCAATCAGCGGTCTTCTTCCAGTTACTTATGTAGAGAATGTCCCTAACACGGACTCTGATTCGGGCCATGGAACACATGTGGCTGGAACCGTTGGCGGGACAGGCGCACGGTCATCCGGAAAATATGAAGGTGTCGCTCCAGGTGCAAATCTTGTAGGTTATGGCTCAGGAGCAGGTATAGCAATACTGGATACGATTGGGGCCTTTGACTACGCTCTTACGCACCAGCACCGTTATGACATTCGGGTAATCACGAATTCATGGGGCTCCACTGCCGATGCAGGAACCGATTTTAACCCGGATGATCCTATCAATGTAGCAACAAAAAAGCTGTATGACCGTGGAATAGTAACAGTTTTTTCAGCAGGAAACTCTGGGCCTGGAGAAGCAACGATTTCAGGAAATTATAAAAAGGCCCCATGGGTCATAACAGTTGCGGCAGGAACAAAAGACGGCAAGCTTGCTAACTTTTCTTCCCGCGGCCTGGATGGTAACGGCGGTACAGTTGTCGTGGATGGTGAAGAATGGACCTGGACAGACCGCCCGACGGTTACAGCGCCGGGAGTCGATATTATATCTACCCGGGTGGTTTCTCCTCTGTCCGTGTTATCCGCTGACAAAGATATCGAGATGATTGAACCCGCTTACCTGCCTTATTATACAACGATGAGCGGTACTTCTATGGCAGCTCCCCATGTAGCTGGTATAGTCGCTTTAATGCTTGAAGCAGATCCAACCCTTTCACCAGTTGAAGTAAAAGAAATACTTGAAATGACGGCAACAAATATGCCTGGATACGAGACCTGGGAAACCGGAGCGGGATATGTGAACGCACATGCAGCTGTGGATCATATCTTAAATGGAACTGAGTACGGCAGTACCTTAAAAATGAATTATGAATTTAATGCAAGCACTGAAATGGAAGTGAATCAGGAAGAGGTAATAATTGATTATAATCCTCTGTCCCTCAATGGTAATAGTAAAAGCTTTACAGTGGAGGAAGGCTTGTCTGAACTGACTGCAAAAGTTGACGCTTATGGCCTTTTAGGGCTGACTGGCAACACTATCAATTTAATTCTGGAAGACCCTGAAGGTAACGAATACCGAAGCGGAATTTCCGCATTGTTTACTCTCTTTACTGACAGAACAGTACAGGTGATTTCGCCAACGCCTGGAACCTGGCATATGAAGCTGGAAGGCCTGGAGGGAATAGCCCTCCCTGAAAAAATAGAGGGACAGCTGACATTTAAGCGTTCCGGGAGCTTTACCGGGCTGGACGATATAGCAGGACACGAAGCGGAAGAGGCTATTAAAGTTGCTGTTCAGAATAAACTGGCAGACAGCTACAATGATAATAATTTCAGGCCTGACCACAGACTCACAAGGAATGACCTTGCCAGGTATTTAGCGGTAGGGAACGGCATTCGCCAATCAGCTCAAGGCAGCTGGAAGGATGTTAAAGGAGCCGACACGCCGTTTATCCAGGCGGTAACTGCTCAGGGAGCCGCTCTGAAAGACGGAAATCAGGTATTTAACGGAGTTATGCTGGAAAGGGAAAATGGTAAGTTTGCTCCGAACCAAAACGTTACAAGGGAAGAGCTTGCATACAGTCTGGTGCAGTCTCTCGGGCTTCAGGAAGAAGCGGAAAAACACTCGGGAGATGTAACCGTTCAATATGAAAACGACAGAGTTAAATTAAAAGATTCAGACAGTATATCCGACCAATACAAAGGATACGTGCAGCTTGCTCTTGACCTGAATATACTAAATGCGCAGTTTTCTGTTTCTCAGGGCCGCTTTGACTTAAAACCGACAGTTGAAGCTGTTTTCGAACCGGAAGAGACAATGACAAGAGCAGATTTCGCTGTGGGAATAACTCGTTTTTACGCCTCTTACTTACAATAACAATGGAAAGGTCTGCCTCATGGCAGGCCTTTTTTTCAGTTCGCTTCAGAACCCGCCAGATAAATTAAAACGTCACTCAGTAGGAGTTCTATTCATCCCCCGCTGATTGCTAGTTAAACTAATCGGGATGTTAGTGTCCGTTATCTCCCGCCTAATAAACATCTTCGCTTCCGCTCATGTTTTGGATTGGAGTTTTACGGACGGTTGCCTCGGGATAAAAAACTATTTTTAAAAAGCATCATACATCTTTCGTATAATCCGCGGCTACTACTTATGCCCTCTAAATTACTCCCTTTGCAGAATTGTTGGAATTGACTGAAATTGACACAATGTCTATATAAGCTTTAATAAATTTATAAAGGAGATGTCTGAATGAATCGATTGTTATCGCTGTTTTTAATTTTAGTGCTGGTAATGCCTGTGTTCTCTTTTTCCGTCCCAGGTTCCCAGGCCCAGGCAAGCACTTTGAGCAAAGTCCTTGACCCAAACTTGAAAGAGGTACTGCCGGCTTTAACAGGAACTGCCGAAGTTATAGTAACCTTTAAGGGCGATGCTGCCCCTTCAGATGATCAGCTGGGTATTCTTGATACTCTCGGAATTGACAGCGGGGTTGTCATGAACAACCTGCCAATAGCAGGAGTGCTGGCTACAAAAACGCAAATCGAAAAGCTCAGTGAAAGTGACGAAGTACTGTCCATTTATTTAAACGAAGAGCTTGAATATTTTAACGGGGATTCCAACAGTCTCACAGGAGTGGAGAAAGTCCGCACAGACGATGATATGAGAAGAGCAAACGGCGGAATGCCTGTATCTGGTAAAGGCATTGGAGTAGTTGTAAACGACAGTGGCGTGGATGGTACACATAACGACCATAAATTTGGCGAAAACCTGGTCCAGAATGTACTTGGCTCAACAAACCTTAATGCGGTTTCTTCTCTTCTGCCAATCACCTATAAAGAAAATGTAATCAACACAGACACTAATTCAGGACATGGTACTCATGTAGCGGGAACGGTAGGCGGCACAGGTGCCCAGTCCGGCGGAAAATACGAAGGTGTCGCGCCTGGAGCTGATTTAATTGGCTATGGTTCCGGCGGAGTTCTTCTTGTCCTTGACGGGATCGGCGGCTTTGATTATGCCATTACTAACCAGTCTAAATATGATATTAGGGTTATTACAAATTCATGGGGTTCTTCCGGTGACTTTGACCCGCATCATCCTATAAATATAGCCAGCAAAAAAGCATATGACAGAGGAATTACTGTTCTGTTCGCGGCAGGTAATTCAGGTCCTGGTGAAAATACACATAATCCATATGCAAAAGCTCCCTGGGTTATATCAGTCGGCGCTGGTGTGAAAGATGGTTCTTTAGCTGACTTCTCATCCAGAGGAACAAAGGATAAAGGAGGAACCTTTGATTTTGAAGGGAAAGAATGGACTTGGGAAGACCGTCCAACAGTAACAGCTCCTGGAGTGGATATCATTTCAACGAGGGTAATAGCACCCCTTTCTGCGTTGTCTGCTGAGAAAGATATTGAAATGATAGAGCCGGCTTATCTTCCCTATTATGCAACAATGAGCGGAACATCCATGGCAACTCCTCATGTAGCAGGAATCGTCGCTCTTATGCTGGAAGCGAATCCGCTCCTTTCGCCAGATGAAGTTAAATCTATTCTCGAAAAAACGGCTACTAATATGCCTGGGCATGAACCATGGGAAGTGGGAGCAGGATATGTTAATGCCTATGCCGCAGTTGAAGCTGCTTTTAACGGCACCGAATATGGCCAGACTTTAACGATGGATAAAGATTTTAACGCTGATGCATCAGCAACAACAGAAACTCAGGACTTTTCAGTTGATTTCAATCCACTAACTTTCATTTCTGAGAATGCGTATGAGTTTCAAGTGGAGGACGATACTGCCCATTTGACTGCGAGAATAGATGCGAAAGGACTGCTGGAGGAAACAGGGAATCCTGTTAACCTCGTCCTTATATCTCCTGATGGAGAAGAATACAGCTCCGGTGTCAGTCTATTGTTTCCGCTTGATTTTACAAGAACAGTTTCAGTAAGCTCTCCCCTCTCCGGAACTTGGAAAGCTGAAATCCGCGGCCTGCGCGGAAATGAATTAAATCCTTTTGGTCTGGCTCTCCCTGATGAGGTTACTGGTACCCTGTCTTTTTCCTCAGTAAGTGAATTTACAGGGCTCGATGACATTGAAGGTCATCCTGCGGAAGGAGCTATTAAGCTTGGTGTTTCAAACAGACTTTTTGACGGTTTGGATAATGGAGGGTTTTCACCTGATGCAGATCTGTCACGAAAAGATCTTGCTGAATACTTAGTTATGGGAGCAGGCATCCGCCAGGCAAAAGGACACCAATTTACCGATTTAGGTAATATTGAAACAGCATATATTGAAGCTGCAACAGCTCAAGGGTCTGCTTTAAAAGACACTGTTCAGCGTCAGCAGCCTGTAATTGCACCTTTAGAAAACGGAGAATTCGCACCTTCAGGGTCTGTAACAAGAGAGCAGCTCGCGTATTCGTTAGTGCAGAGCCTGGGGCTGGAGGAAAAAGCGCTTGAGCATTCAGGGGATATAACAGTGCAATATAATGACAAAAGAATCACTCTCGATGACAGCGGTCAAGTTTCGGATAAATATAAAGGCTATGTACAGGTTGCTCTGGATTTGAATATACTAAATGCTGGTTTTACAGTGTCCCAGGGGCGTTTTGACTTAAGACCCACAGTTCATGCTGCTTTCTCCCCTGAAGAGACAGTATCCAGAGGCGAATTTGCGGTAGCAATGACAAGATTCTATAATGCTTATCTTAAATAATCACACTGGATAATCATGTTCAGGGAGGGAAGCCGGCATTTTACCGGCTTCCTTTTTTGTTCTGTCAGCGTGAAACAATCGCTGTGAAACAAGATTTTTCGGGTGGTGACAGGCACCACAACTGTAGTATCCTTAACTTGAGTCCCTGAACCTGTCAGAGTTGTCCGTTACCCTTGTCATTGATGCTTAAAATACATTTTAAAGGGTGTGCGTTTTCTTGCTTAAAACTAGTAAACAATTAAATGAACTGCTTGCTGAGGCTGCCCGTGAGGTGGATTTCTCCGGTACTGTCCTTATTAAAGAGAAAGATGAGATTGTCTTTCAGGCAGCTCATGGTTTTGCAAACAGGGCGGAGAAACTGGAGAACAAGCTGGATACTAGGTTTGGCATTGCTTCCGGCTGTAAGCTTTTTACCGCTATTGGCATTTGCCAGCTGGTGGAGAATGGAGTGGTAAGCTTTGAAACAAAGCTTGCGGACTGTCTGGATATAGAGTTTCCTAATTTTGATCCTGACGTGACAATCCACCACCTGTTAACTCACACTTCTGGTATGCCTGATTATTTTGATGAAGCTGTGATGGAGGATTTCGCCGATCTCTGGAAGGAGCAGCCCATGTATTTGCTGGACAGCCTTGCTGCATTTTTGCCCATGTTCCAGAAAAAAGAGATGCTGTTTTCTCCCGGAGAGAGATTCTATTACAATAATGCCGCTTTTATATTGCTCGGGTTAGTTGTTGAGGAAAAAACAGGTATGCCGTTCACAGAGTACATCGTCGAGAATATATTCAAGCCTGCCGGTATGGCTGATTCCGGTTATTTTTCCCTGGATCAGCTGCCGCATAATACTGCACTTGGCTATATCGACCATGAGGACGGGAGCTGGAAAACAAATGTGTACTCCATTCCTGTTAAAGGAGGCGCAGATGGAGGGGCGTTCACGACTTCAGGCGATATGCTGAAGCTGTGGAAAGCACTCCTTTCCTTCAGGCTGCTAAAAGAGGACACAACGAAGCTGCTCCTCACCCCGCATGCTCATGTGGAGGAAGATGACTATTACGGATATGGCGTATGGATTGTGAAGAAGGATGATGACAGCATTTTCAAGTACCACGTAATGGGCTATGACCCGGGTGTGAGCTTCCACTCCGCTTATTATCCTGAAGCAGACGTCACTTTAGTGGTTTCTTCCAATAAAAGCGAAGGTGCGTGGACGATTAATAAAGCAGTGCAGGGAGTTTTATAAGATCATAGACAGCTTGCTGTAAAAAGCTATTTACCTATAATACACAAGAAAGCACACTCTGGTTTTTAATGCAGAGTGTGCTTCTTATTTCGAAAAATCAGCTGCTTCTTATCCATTCATATCATTGTCGTCGTTCATGTCATCTGTTTCGTTATTTTCCGGCGCCTCGCCTTCACTGTCATCAAGATTATATTCTGTATTATCATTCATGTTTTGTTGTTCTCTGTCGTTTTCGTCCACATCCGCATTTTCGCCGCCGCACGCTGCCACGACTAACAAACTGGATAATGACAATGCAGTAACTAATTTCTTCATTTCGAACCCTCCTCGTTAATTGACCCTTTTAGTACATATAACTTATTTTCATAAATTTAAACATCTTATTGATTGGTGACGGGATATTGTCGTGAAACAATTTTTGTGAAACAAGATTTTTCGGGTGGTGCCTGTCACCCCCCGAAAGCAACTGGGAACCTTTTCCACCAGAGAACCGTATAACATATTAAAACCTAAGCCAGGAGGTTATTAACTATGAGAATATACTTACTGAAAATGTTCATTTCTCTTTTCGTTCTGCTCGGAATTGTAACTGGCATTGCCCTTTATTTTGATTTCGCTTTTTCAAGTACTGCATTTGTAGTTGGTGCAGTAGCCTGTCTTATTACTTACTCCGGCTCCGGATTTTCTGCTATGGGGGAAGCGAATGCCTCCATCTCCCAGTCAGGAGGTTATTTGCCAAAAGGCGAAAGCATGAAAACGGCCTCCTCCCTGAATCCCTATTTAATTGCATCAATACTGTCCTTCATATCAAGTTTTACAATCTTTATATTGCTCGGTATTTAATTTATATTTTTCAAAAAGGAAGAGTTGATCTGCACTTATGTTCTCGCTGCTGGATATTCAGAGAACCATTATTTTCAACACACAACAAAGCCTCCCAGAATCCTGTGATTCTGAGAGGCTTCTATTCTGCTTAATTACCTTAGAACTCTACCTCAATATCCACTTCATCTCCTGCATCTTCCCAGTCTTCGTCATGTGGTGCGCTCCAGACTAATCTTACTGATTCTACTTCTTCCGCATTGGAATTCTCCAGAACAAAGAAGAAGCTCCCGCTTTGGCTGGTGCCGGCCATCATTTCACCGTCAATATGGTCGCTCAGCCACATGTCGCTTTCCAGCTGCTCTCCTGTGCTCGTTGACATTCTTGCCTGCCCGGCGTAAAAAGTAATGTCTTCGTCGGCCGTATTTTCTACCTGTATGTCAACCTGGATGTAATCCAGCTCGTCCGTTTCAAGGAAATCGGCCATTTCACCGGTTAATTCTCCAGACACAGCTGCCACCTGCTGAATATCCATGATGATCGGTCCAGTTTCAATCGTATCAATGTCGTCCTGGCGGTTATGGAGAGTAAAGACGCCTCCTTCATTTTCAATTGTGTCGCCCACTTCCGTTTCCCAGGTGTCATCAGCCAGGTCTTCTCCAAGATCCTCATCGTTCTCGTCCCCGGCGGCTTCCTCGTTCGTCTCATTGTCGTTCAGGTCAGGGTCTGTATCCTCCAGACCGTTGTTGTTCGTCCCGTCTTCTTCATTATCATTCCCGTCATCGGCGTCATCGTCGAGATTGTACTCGGTATTGTTATTCATGTTTTGCGCATTTCTGTTGTCTTCATCCACATCAGCTTCTTCACCGCCGCAGGCTGCTACGACTAATAGTGTTGATAAAGAAAGAGTTGTACATAACTTTTTCATCGCAGAATCCTCCTTGTAAGTGAATTATAATTGGAATATAATTTCCTTAATTAGAAATATACGTAATTTAACTTGGTTAAACAAGGAATTTGTTTGGAGAAAAATTCTGTCTGTTAATCTACCTCTTTTTCAAGTTTCACCATAGCTGCCACCTGGCCATCAGATGTCGATTAGCTTTGCTTTAGATTCCAAAATTAAGGAAATATAGAAATGGAATAAATGCTAATAATTAATGTCAGTATTCCTAAAAACCGCTGACTTTCGTGAAGATTTGTCAGTCCGCTGAAGAGCAGCATAAAAGCTAAACAGAGCATCATATATGGATACATACTAACTATTAGTGTAAAAGATAAAATCTACAGGACTACACCAATGAAGAAGCAGTCATTTGACCGATCTTATATATTTTTAATGTCATACAACTCCTCCCTTTAGTTACTAATTAATTGAATGTTTAACTTTTATAACCATATTTTGAATCGTACTTTTATGCCGCTATACATGCAGAGCCCTTTAAAGCACAAATAATAAACGGAGATTCTCCGGTTATAGATAGGCTGGAACTCATTTCGGGGTAATTTAAGGGGAGGTTTTCCGGTTATGTAAGGTAAAATCTTATATTTTCGCGTTTTTCGAGTCAATAGTCGGAATCTCTCCGTCTATTTAAGCATTTTTTATTAGTAATTAATAATTAAGCGGAATTTTTCCGTCTATTGAAACCAGAGGATGCATCTCCTACACCCAGGGGATGAACCAACCTCATCAAGAAACCTTATTCATCTGCTAAACCTGCTTCCCAGTCCGATAAGCGCCCCCTTGAGCTTTGAGAGTGAATAATAGATAAAGACGCATGGTTGTCCATACGTCTTTTCTTATGAAATCCCCCAATTAACTTTTTCCATGTTCAGTTCGTTTCATCTTTCAACAGCACTTTTTACGAATGAACCCTTACCATCTCGTCAATGACTTCCAGTCGGTATTGTAACCTGATAAACTCATCTTCCGCATCCTCTTCATATTCATCCTCTAACAGCGGGTGCAGCTCTTCTTCCACTGCCCATCTTTCGTATATATGAAGAGTGAAGTTGTAGAAAAATTCGTCCAGGCTGTATCCCAGTTCATCTGCGAGATAAGCATACAGGTTTTGCCTTTCCACACTTTCCTGCAAAGGAGGTAAACGCCTCTCGATAATTTCCTCCAGCCTTTCTTGATTCATGTCAACACCGTAACGTTCGGAAGCCAGGTCATGCCATGCTTGTTCATACTGCATCCTGAGCTGGCTGTCTTCATATACCTGCTCTCTATCCGCTTCCTGGCCAGTAGTAGCATAAATCAGATGATAGAACATAAACCAGTCCCTGTCTTCTCCCTGAAGATTTAACTCCTCAGCGTCACTTATCCCGTCATCAATCATCGTTTTATCCAGTTCCCCAACGGGCTCAAGCTGGTGAATCCTTATAAGGTCTTCCCTTAATTCCTCCGCATCAGAGGAAATCGCCTCATCATCATTGCAGGCACTCAGGAGGAAAACCAGCGTAAATAGCATTAATCCCTTTTTAACCATGGCAGTTCCTCCTCTTTTTTTCACTATTTGCATCTCTGCCTTGGATACTTCTGCTTCTCTCTCTTCTCTATACGAACCCACCACCTAAAAGGTAACAGAATTTACATTTTCCGCTACAAACGTTTTCCAAATTTAAACAAATCTAGTAATGAGCTTTGAAAAAATAATTCTTCTGCACCGAAGAGAGGGCTGGGATTTTCATGGTAAAATAATAGCAGAGGAAATTTCAGGAAGGGACGATGGTGACCAATGATCAAAAACAGAAAGTATTTATACATAGCCGGTATACTTTTTACCATTGCATGGCTATAAACTTCCCTTTCCCCCATGGTTACGGCGAGGCTGTGGGACAAAGCTCTTTTTTCACTATTACCCTAATATCATCGGTATTATTACGCTGTTCATTTTTTTAGGAAGTCTCTATTTCTTTTTGAGCTCTTTAGAAAAATATCATTGGCGGTTGCTTATTGCCGCCCTGCTGTTATTTACTTTTTTGCCCCTGCCTCTTATCAGTTTTTATCAAAACACACTAGCGAAAGATATATATGCAGTTTCTTACGACTCCACCGAGAGTCATTGCGAGTTTGCACAGACTGGTCGCGGAGCGTGTGAGCTTGTGTTTGAAAACCATTCTAGTGAAGAAGTTCATTTCACGGTTGAATTTTTTGAAGAATACTGGTTTGAGGAAGCTTTCCGGTCCCTGTCACTCATGAATAACGGGGCGCCATGCGAAGTTGAACTGAAGGGGAAAGAGCGGAAAACAGTTAAAATTGAAACAGACATTGATTCGTTCGCTTCAGGCTATCATTTGGGTGGTGAATTTATCAATTACGAGATAAGTTTCATCATAAATTCAGAGCAAGGCCAAAGAAGGCTCTAGACGAATAAAAGCCAGTCACTCTCGGGATTAGCCGGTGACTGGCTTTTTCATTTCTGCAGGCACGGTGCCCCCTCGCAACCCTCCGTGAAACAATTTTCGTGAAACAAGATTTTTCGGGTGGTGACAGGCACCAGCTAAGCCAGCTAATTCTTCTGAGGTGGCTGCTCCATCCATCCGTTTTCAATCAGTATCTTCAACCCATCCTCAGCATAAATTGCAACCTCTGCTGACAGCCTCGTGAAATCCATTGCTAAATCCCTTCTAAGCACGTTCGATACAGCAGCGCCATAGTTGCTCATTCCTTGAGCATTCAAAGCAGCTATTAAATTGAGCATTAGTTTATCTGAGAAAGGGGCAGCAGTCGATGATGTAACTCCCGGGTTCCACGTTGAAGGCACCGGCAGCTCTTCCTTTTTCAAGAGCTTTGACAATACTTCCACATGTTTTGACGATATTTCCTTCCCTCTTTTGAAATAGTCATTTAGCTTTCCCGCATTTGTAACCTGCATAAATCCTGCAGTCAAACTAATACCGAGTGTATTGGTTACCAAATTATAAAAAATACTGGCGATTTCAATTCCTAAAAGAGGCCGCTCCCTGCCAAACCAGCCATTTAAAAAGCTCTCTTTTTGCACAAACTCGTTTTTTTCAGGTACAGGTATATAAGGGGCTCTTATCCATAATCCTTTGTTTAATAAGCATAACCTTGCATCATTTAATATCTTAAGCGATTCACTGATGTACCTGTTAAATAAGTTAAAAACATCTTCTCTGGCAATCGTATTGATGGATATTGATCCGAAGTTTAAATTTCCCTTTGCTATAAACCATTGATAAAAAAGTATAAAGGGATCAGTAAACAGTTTTTCTTCTGTTGATAAAATATCCGAATCACTGAATGCCTCCGGTACAGGAATATTCTGACCAAGGAAAATTGTTTTAATTTCATTCATTACCGAGCCACAAAGCTCCATATTTTTATCGTTGATTTGTTTGATCTCCGGATCCTCAACGATTGCATTAAAATATTTTAAAACATAATAGTTCATGCTTTGAGCTTGATATGTATACCATAAATAACCCATTTCCGCACTGGTCAAGTCAATGTTATTGGAAGCCACACTACCGCCCTCCTGAATTTTTAATATGAGGTTATTAGTATCTGCATTTTTTATTGAATTACTACTTTTTTATAAAACTTCATTTACCATTTAATTAAAATAAAGATTGGAGAGAAACTTATTCTGAACTGGGGAGATCTCTTATGAAATTAAAAAAAGCCAGGTCACTCAAGGGATTCGTAAGTAACCGGCTTTTTCGTTTCTCCAGGTAAGGTGCCCCCTCACACTATGGGCAGCCCCTCGGACAATCTGTGAAACAATTTCCGTGAAACAAGATTATTCGGGTGGTGACAGGCACCATTAAAGCATCCTGCGAAGGAATCTTACAGTTCTGTGCATTTTCATTTTGTTGGAGCCTTTAATTAAGATCGTCGAATTTGGTTCAAGTGTCTTCTTTAGTTCTTCATGTAATCGCTCTTTCGTATCAAAATGCTTTACATTTTCTTTCGGAAATCCCGCACTAATTGCTCCTTCTCCGATTAATTTGCCCTGGGACCCCAGAGTATATAAAAGGTCAATCTTCTTTTTGGCGATGTACTTTCCAACTTTTTTATGTCCATGAACAGAATAACTCCCTAAACTAAACATACTTCCCAGGATAGCAATTCGTTTTTGACTACTAATATTTTGCAGAACTCTTATAGCTGCTATAGCTGCTTGTGGATTTGAACTGTAGGTATCATCGATAACTTTTACCTTATTTTTCAAGTGTAAGAGTTTAAGTCTCCTTTTCATTTTCAGAGTGTTTTTTAACCCTTTTTTTATTTCTTCTGTATTGCATCCAAGTTGATGAGTAACGGCAATAGCAAACAGTGCATTTAAAACATGGTGAGATCCAAAAACAGGAATAAAAAACGAGTATTTTTTTCCGTTAATATTTACATCGAAGGTCATACCTTTATCAGCATACTGAATATTAGAAGCAAAATAATCCGCTTTCTTTCTGCAGCCGATTTTCACGACCTTCCCTTTAAAACCAGTTAAATCTAATAGTCTGGAATTTGGGTCATCAGCATTTAAGAACAATAGACCATCTTGTTTCATGCCTTTAATTAAGTTGGATTTCTCTTTTGCAATGCCCCGAACTTTACCCCTAAAATAGCCAGCATGGGCAGATCCAACATTTGTCACCACACCAATTGTAGGTTTAATAATTTTACAATGTTTAGCAATACTTCCTTTACTGCCCATACCAAATTCTAAAACAACACCCTGGTGCCACTGTTTTATATTTTGTATATGCTTTTGAGTTGACCTGTAGTGATTTAAGTTAGCTTTGCTCTTATAAATCGTCCATTTATTTTTAAGAATAGAAGCAATCATTTCTTTAGTTGTTGATTTTCCTGCACTGCCAGTAACGGCTATAATTGGTCTTTCTTTCAAGTGTTTCCCCCTCTTTTCCCGAAGATTACTCTCAGTACATGATTAACTTATGCTTTTTCAGGAAAAGAGGTCTAGGTCGTTGCGTTATATTTACATATTTTCTTATAGAAATAAATAGATTACTTCTTAGGTGAATTACGCGGAGGGTTTTAGCAGAGTATACAAAATAAATTAAAAAAGCCAGGTCACTCACGGGATTCGTGTGTAACCTGGCTTTTTGGTTTCTGCACGCAAGGTGCCCCTCCTCTCACCTCGAGCAACGACCTTTTTTCCTCTTTTACACAATCTGTGAAACATTGGGCGTGAAACAAGATTTTTCGGGTGGTGACAGGCACCACCCGAACAGGCACCACCCGAACTACAGGCACCCGATGCATACCCGGATGCTTTCCGTCAGGTCACGCTGGGGCCAGCCAGGGATTTTACCATGCCTGATAGCCAGGTCATGGGACGCCGGGATATGTATAAATCCGGATGGGACTTGGCTCTTTTCCTGCTGAAAATACCGCAGTCCCCGGTACATCACATTGTTGCATAAATACGTGCCGGCAGTATTGGATATTTCCGCCGGATAGCCTTGTTCTCCAAGGGCAGCAACCATTTGCTTTACTGGAAGAGTGGTGAAAATGCCGTCCTCTCCTGCATCATCAATTTTCTCCCCGTCAGGTTTGTAGCCAGTATTGTCCGGTTCCCCGTCATTGCAGTTGATGGCGATTCTTTCCGGCGTAATCTTGAACCTGCCTCCTGCCAGCCCCAGAGAAATAACCGCATCAGGATTAACCCTTTCGATTTCTTTCACGAGCTGATCGCCGCTTCGGTTAAAATCCACCGTTAAAATTCTGCCAGCAACCTTATATCCGTTAATTACTTCGTTATCAAGCTCTTTCACAATTTCCATCGTTGGGTTCACCGGAAAATTCAAAAACGGCTCAAACCCTGTTAATAATAATGTCTTCATGTTAAAAATCCTCCTCTATTACTGCTCAGTTATTTCTGCAAACTACTTTCGCCGTGAAACAATTGCTGTGAAACAAGATTTTTCGGGTGGTGACAGGCACCGCCCGAAACAGGCACTGCCCTCAAACGCATACTTCCCGGCTTCTTGGTTAGCCTATTCTTATCATCCTTAAATCCGGGAGCAACTTCAATGGATAAAAACGAAAAACGAGAGATCACTTTATCATTAAATGAAAATACGTCGCTTATTGAGAATGAGTTTAAAGATTCCCAGGACATTAAAACCAGTTATTTTACCTTCAAGAACAAGAAAGCCGCAGCTATTTTTATTGAAACGTTAATTAACGAAGAAAAGCTGTCTAAAATTATATTTGAGCGTCTGCCTGGTGTGGAGAACACCCCTGGTGAGATTAGCGAAGTGATTTCCTCAAGTACTGTTACTACCGAAAAAAACACAGATAAAATTGTCGATAAACTTTTGAATGCCTATGTAGTTATTTTTTCAGAAGGAAGCGACCAGGCTATTTGCTTTTCCGTTGCAGAGAACCTTTCAAGAGATATGCAAGAACCGGGCAATGAGATGGTCATCCGAGGGGCACACAACGGATTCATTGAAGATCTTAATACCAATATTCACTTAATAAGAAAAAGAATCGCCAATAAAAATTTAGCAGTGAAATACTTTAAAGTCGGTAAGAAAACAAATACTAATATAGCAATTGTCTACATGAATGAGATCGCCAATCCATCTTTAGTCCAGGAAATCGAGAAAAGAATCCGGGCTATTGAGTCAGATATGATCTTCAATCCTGGATATATGGAAGAGTTTCTTGAAGATCAGCCCTCTTCCCCGTTTCCGGAGATGCTGATGACTGAAAGGCCTGACCGGGCGATGGCAAACATTCTTGATGGCAGAGTAGCACTATTAACCGCTGATAGTCCTACTGCTCTTATTTTACCTTCCGGTTTCTTTACATTTTATCAGTCACCTGATGATTATAACAGCCGCTTTATTGCAGGGTCTTTCTACAGAATGATTCGCATGTTTGCCTTTTTTATCGCGATTTTTTTCCCAGCGCTCTATATTGCAACCATCTCTTATCATTTAGAGGTGATACCTGGTGAACTAATCATACCAATTAAAAGTTCCATTGAGAGAATTCCCTACCCTCCAATAATAGAAGCCTTAATAATGGAATTAACCATTGAACTGATCCGTGAAGCAGGGATACGCCTCCCTAGTCCAATTGGACAAACGATCGGAATTGTAGGCGGGCTCGTTATTGGGGATGCTGTTGTACAAGCTGGATTAGTTTCTAATATTACGATAATTGTAGTGGCGGGGACTGCTGTTGCCTCCTTCGTCGTGCCCTCTCCGGAAATGAATACGGCAGTAAGAATGCTGAGGTTTCCATTTATGTTTGCCGCCGCATCCTTTGGTTATATCGGCATCTCTTTATGCTTTATATTAATGGTTATGAATTTATGTAAGCTGGAGCCTTTTGGTTCCCCTTATTTTGCTCCTCTGGCCCCTCTGCAATTGAGCGGCCTGAAGGATAGTCTCATCAGATTTCCTGACTGGAAAATGTCTAAAAGGCCGAAAGAAGTGCACCCTGAGCAAACAACATCTCAAGGACCTAACAGAGAGTGGGATAAGAATGATTCAGGAGAATAAACAATCCATTTCTCCACGGCAGTTTATGATTTTTATATTACAGACACAAATAGGGGCAGGATTTATTTCTCTGCCCTTTTCTGTCCATACTTCTGAAAGAAGCTCCGACGGCTGGATTACCGTGCTTCTGATCGGCATCATCATTCAGATTTTGATCACTTTATACTCTTTATTAGTTAAGCGCTTCCCTTCGTTAACTTTCTTTGAAATAATGACAGCTGTTTTCGGAAAGTTCATGGGTAAAGCCATATCAGCCGCCTATATATTATTTTTCCTGCTCATTGCGGGCCAAATCCTGTTAGTATACTGTTCGGTACTTGAAGTGTGGGTCTTCCCGCAAACACCCAACTGGGTAATTGTTTCATCCATGAGCCTGGTCGCGTTATACCTGGTGAAGGAAAAACTGCAGATTATCAGCCGTTACCACACTGTCATTTGTTATGTATTAATCATTCTCCCTGTTTTATCACTTCCGGCATATGCAAATGTGGAATTTCGTTATCTGCTTCCAGTCGGTGGAAGCGGCGTTTACACTATTTTAAGTAAAATACCGGATGGTTTTCTGTCCTTTATAGGCTTTGAAGTGATGTTATTTTTATATCCTTTCGTAAAAGGCACAAATAAGCAGAAATATTTAGCAGCAACGTACTCTAATATTTTTTACACAGGCTACACTACATATTTCTCCCTTTTGACTTATATTTTTTTTAGTCCTGAAGAGCTGATGTTAGTTCCTCAGCCAGTGCTGTATATATTAAAAGCTTTTACTTTTCCAGTATTCGAGCGAGTGGATATTTTATTTTTGTCCACATGGACTGTTCTGATCTCCTCCTCTCTGGTCAGTTACGCTTACCTAACCTCACTTGGAATAAAACAGACATTTGGATTACGGCACCATAAGACAGCGGCACCGTTTGTTCTGGCTCTGTGTACACTGATCGCCCTGTACCCAAGAAATGATTTGACAGTTGAAAAGTTTCTGGGCCAGGTCACAAATCTCAGCCTTGCTTTTACAATAGCGGTTCCGGCACTTGTTTTCCTGTTTGTTCTATTATTTAAAAAACAAAAGGTGAGTACATGAAGTATTCGATCAAGCTTTTTCTATTGTGTTTATTATTATTATTTACAGCCGGCTGCTGGGACCAGTTAAGACTGAACGATGTGGATTTAATTTATGCCATGGGTATTGATAAAACGGAAGAAGGAGATTTTAAAGCAACCGTAAGCGTTCCCCGAAGCACCGGAGGACAGGACAGCGGGCAGCTGACTTCTGATATCTTCTCCACTACTGGAAAAACAATAAGAGAGCTGAGAGTAAACCTTGACAATACCATTGGCGGGCTGCTTGATTCCTCAAAAATCAGGGTCATTCTCGTTCACAGAGCATTAGCGGAGGAGGATCTCTATACGATACTGGATAGTTTTTACCGTGATCCACGGGCACCACTGGCCTCTAAAATATTAATTACGGAAGAAAAGGCAGAAAGTCTGTTTCAGGGAATTACTGAAAAACCAGAATTAATAAGCGAGTATTTCGTAGACCTGGTTCAAAGTGCCGAAAGGGATGCAATAGTGCCTGTTGTGAACCTGCAGAACATCTGTCCGGTAATGCTGGACAGAGGCAGAGATTTTCACCTGCCGTTAATCAGCTCAGTTTCTTCGTCAGGCGGTAATTCACTAGTCACTGGAACAGCCCTTTTTACTGGCAAAAAGATGTCTGGACAGCTTACAAATAATGAAAGCATAATAGCAAACCTCTTAAGTGACATCGTTTCAAAAAACGATAAAATAATCATGACAACAAATTTGCCCGATAATGGCCAAAGTGAGAGTCACGGCTATATTACGTATCAAATCGATGAATATAAAACAAAAATGAATATCATCCCAAAGGAAGGCAGTTATGAAGCAGAGTTTGATCTTCATTTATTTTTAAATGTCCTGGAGTATCCTCCCGATAAGCTGAGTGAACACGATACCGTGGCAAAATTAAATCAGGATGTTGAAGATGACCTTCAGATTCTAACGGATAATACAGTTAAAAAACTTCAGGAATCCGGATCAGACCTTTTTGGAATACGGAGGGAGATCATGGCATTTCATAATGATAAATTCGACGAAGAGGAAGAGGCATGGAAAGAATCATATGCCGAAATGGCGGTAAACGTGAATGTGGAGGTTGAAATAATCCATCACGGGATTATTAACTAATTCAATGAGTGATTTTCAGAGACCCGCCGGCTGACTCCACCAGAATACCCCCGTCCTTGAATTGGACGGGGGTAATTATGTTAGGTTGGTTTTCGCGGAGGGGCTGTTCCCCCTACTCTGCCGGTCGCTGGAAGCGTGAAACAATCGCCGTGAAACAAGATTATTCGGGTGGTGACAGGCACCGCCCGGGTCACCCCCGTTGCGCTTTCAGCACCAGCCTTGTGAACCAGTATGCGGTGAAGGCTATTCCTATATCAATGAGGAACAAATGAAAATAGTTCATACCTTTTCTAAGATCTATATACTCCAGATACACCGAAACCGGCGCAAGCCCGAACGCAAACAGGGCACTTACTACTATCGCATATAGGTAAAAGTAGTAGTTTTTTCCTTTATTAGTACAGTACTGATATACAAATAAAAAGGCGACAGGAAGAACTGAAGCAGTCATATTAAGGGAAAATGGAAGATACGGGGTTAAAAAGCGCTGCTGGATAAAATACAGTGTACTTTCCAGCAGCAGACTTACGTAGGTCCATAATACATGCACAGTATAACCAAAGAAAAATATTTCAAAAATCCTTCTGCGGTCAACAAAAAAATAAATCAGTATCAGCGGCAGCAGTGTAGCAGAAAGAACGATGGAAAACTCCCAGGTAGCCGGGCTTGAATACTCATTCCAATAAGATAATATCAATGAATTCAGCTCATCTATATTACTGTATATCTGATCCCAATATTCGGTGTAAGTCACAGGAAAACCTCCAAAAAATAATTTATATAGTGAGGTTTTCCATTTACCCGTGTTTTCATCCAAATTTCCCACAATATTCAGTGCATGCCTGCCAGCAACGTTATGGCCTCATATAATTACTGCCCTAATCGTTATTCTGGCTGCATGGAAGTGGGGAGTTTTGTAGAACTCCCCCTGATTATTCAGAGACTTCCTTCTGTCCGTTAAAACTGATCTTAAATCCTTTAGCAAAAGACTTGAGTATTTCCACTAACTGTAACGAAACCTCATCTGCTGAGCCCTCGTATCCTGTCCTTATCCACTCCAGGATCAGCCCCGCCGTCCCGTGAGCCATATACAGCTTTTGCTGGGCGGAGTTTATATTACTTTTCCCAGTCGCGGATAATACGAACTCTTCCTCAAGAGTTTCATAAATAGCCCGGGGAAGATCCTGGTAAAGCCCCGGAATTGTATCTTCTTTCAGGTAAAGATTAAAGAAATCCTTATTTTCAAATATAAAATGGATGAGGTCAAAGGATCGCGGACCCATAGAAGCAACATAGACTTCTTTTCCCTTTACATAACGATCAACACTTTTGCATTTAACCTGGGTGAACATCTCTTTCCGAAGTTCTTCTGTTATATGCTCTTTATCTGTGTAATGAAGATAAAATGTAGTCCGGTTATACTGTGCTCTCGTTACAATATCGGTGATGGAGACATGGCTGTAGCCTTTTTCATTTATTAGTTCTGTAAAGGCTTTTTTCAAATGGGATTTCGTCCGTTCGCTCTGTTTTGAATGCTTATCCGTCTTTGCCTTCATCCTTCTTTCCTCCTAAATAAAAAATGCATCAACATAAAAAGCAAAACTGTCGATCTGGTCAACAAATGCAGTATTTTTACTGATTGTGACAATATTGTGTATGCGATTACAATCAAAATAGAAACCTAATAATATTTTATCACATCTTAAAACAGGAGCTGATACTGATGAAAAGATACGAAAGTAAAACAGTTATCATTACCGGAGGAGGGTCCGGTCTTGGAAGAGCAGCTGCAGTGCGAGTTGCTGAAGAGGGTGCTAATCTAGTACTGGTGGATCTGAATAAGGAAGCGCTGGAGGAAAGCCAAAAGGAAATCCTCGAAGCAGTTCCCGAAGCACAGGTTGAACTTGTTGAGGCAAACGTGGCAAAAGAAGAAGATGTAAAAAATTATGTCCAGTATACGAAGGAGAAATTCGGCAGGATCGACGGCTTTTTTAACAATGCCGGTATTGAAGGAAAACAAAATCTAACAGAAGATTTCGGGAGCGACGAATTCAAAAAAGTAGTCGACATTAACTTAAATGGTGTCTTCTACGGCATGAAATACGTCCTGGAAGTAATGAAAGAGCAAGGCTCCGGCTCCATTGTTAACACAGCTTCTGTAGGAGGAATTCGCGGAGTAGGCAACCAGTCAGGCTACGCGGCGAGTAAACATGGGGTTGTGGGATTAACGAAAAACTCAGCTGTTGAGTACGGCCAGTTTGGAGTCAGCATTAATGCGATTGCCCCAGGTGCTATTATGACAGCAATGGTCGAAGGCTCTCTGAAGCAAATGGCCGGGGACAACTGGGAGGAAGCAGGAAAAGAATTTGTCAGCGTTAACCCAATGAAACGTTTCGGTAAGCCGGAAGAAGTGGCAAGCCTTGTAGCATTCCTGCTGTCTGGTGAAGCAAGCTTTATTAACGGCTCAGTCATCAATATTGACGGCGGGCAGTCTAACAAATACTAAAATTAAATTAGCGTAAAAAAAGGCTGCTTCAGTGCCAGACACTGTAAGCAGCTTTTTTTCGTTTTGCTAATAGAGTGGGGGCGATTTCGCAAGTAGAACCACTGATTTCGCAAGTAAGACCCTTCTTTTCGCAATAAGGTTTTTTCTTCAAAGATAATCATACCTGATTTCCCCACAATATTTAAAAAACCACTTCCGCTTCCACATCATCGCCCACATCTTCCCAATCTTCGTCAAACGGGGCGTCCCATACTAAGGTCGCTGACTCGATTTCTTCTGCGCTGGTTTCTTCCAGGACGAAAAACAGGCTTCCGCTCTGTGTCCCCTCTTCCAGCGGCTCACCAGCGAGATGGTCGTTAAGCCACCTGTTGCTCCGGAGTTCTTCGCCAGTGTCCGTTATCAACATAGGCTGGCTTACGTAAAAGTTAACTTCTTCATCACCGGTATTTTCCACAGTGATGTCCACCTGCACATAATCTATCTCGTCTTCCCGCAGCTGATCCGCAAGCTCGCCGCTAATATCTCCTGATGCAGCGACTGCCTGTTCAATTTCCAGCACAACAGGACCGCTTTCAATCGTATCTGTATCTTCCTGACGCTGCTGCACGGTAAATTCACCAGCTTCGTTTTCAATCGTTTCTCCGGCATCTGCTTCCGCTCCGTCAGCTGCTAAGTCGTCAGCCGCATCGCCATTCTCGTCATCACCGTCCTGAGCAGTATCGCCTTCTCCATTATCATTAATCTGATTTTCATCAGCATCACTTGGGTTTCCCTCGTTGTCCTGAGGATGTTCATTTTGCTCCTCCCCGCCGCACGCGGAAAGGACCATCACTGTTGTGAAAGACAAAGCTGTTAAAAATCTTTTCACCTGCAAATTCCCCTTTCAAAAAACATATGTAGTTCAGACACTACTTGTCTGTTTCCTTACGCAGTGTGTTTTAAAACTACAAATTAATTAAATCCCCAATCCCGGACATCCGCCCATCCTCCCACAGGCCAACTTCCCCTCTGAAGGCAGCCGCATAGAATGCTCTTATCAATCTCATGGAGGGAACAGCCATAATGTACTACAATCCTAACCCATACCAATACCCTTATTTTTCCAACACGCCCATGAATCGTTCCGGGAGTACGGAATTACAGAGCCAGGATACTTACTCACAGGTTGCCGGGGCATTGCTTGACGGGCTAAAAAGAGAGTCTGAATCAGCTGATTTATACAGCAGGCTTGCCGAGGCAGCTCCAGACGAAGAGCAGAAAAATGAAATGCTGCAGGCTCTCAATCTTAAACGTGCCAATATAAATGAGTTTACGATCCTTTATATTAACCTTACAGGGCAGCAGCCTGTATACGAGACTCACCGTATTGCTTTTGACAGCTATCGGGACGGGCTTCAAAAAGCACAGGAAGCAGGTGCTGAAAACTATGAAAATTACCGGTATAACGCTTTTCACACCCAGCATCCGATGGTGCAGAATATTTTTATGCACGCTTCCGCCTGTGAACAGGAAAATCAGGCACGATTTGAAACAATAGATGAAACTACTGAAGGGCAGGATTTCGGTTCGAGACCTTATGTAGTAAATATTGAAACTGCAACGAAGCAGAACAACACGTTCCGCACTGCTTTATGGACAGGAGACCATTTGCAGGTGACATTAATGAGTATTGATGTTGGCGATGATATTGGATTAGAAATTCACCCTCATCTTGACCAGTTCCTCCGTATCGAGCAAGGGAAGGGCCTCGTCCAGATGGGCGACAGCAGAAACAACTTAACCTTCCGGCAGGAGGCTTCTAAGGACTTCGCCATCATGGTTCCTGCAGGAAAATGGCATAATTTAACCAACACAGGAAATGTTCCACTGAAGCTTTATTCCATTTACGCACCGCCTCAGCATCCATTCGGCACTGTCCATAAAACGAAAGCGGAAGCCCTCGCTTCGGAAGAACATCATGATTAATATTTCTTAAATTAAATTGGGGGGCCACTAATATGGCCCCTGTCTTATTGACCCTGGCTGAAACTTCACTCCCTCTCATTCCGTAACCAGAGGCAGTGACTTTTTAGGAAGGATGTTTTTCTTGTGAGTAAGTTATTTGTGTTATTTATTGGTTTTCTGGTTATTTTACTTTATCAGTATTTTTTCACCGGAGAGTTCGGGATTGAACAGCTTGGCTTTGTCCTCGTAATACTCGCTGCTTTAATCTCAGTCTTCTTTATTTCGAAATGGCAGAAACAAAAGGACAGAAGTTTTCAGCCGGACACTACTGATAATTCCTTTAAAACCAGGCTGGGAGAACGAGTTGCCAATGGGGAAAAACAAATTTACCCTGAGGGAAAAACTGGAGGCTGAGCTGGACGGCTAGAGGTATCAGCTTCAGTCCCGATCGCTGAAATTAGAAACGGAGATTCTTCTTGGCGGATCTGTCATCGCCGATGGAAGAAGGCTGGACACATCAATAAGATCTTTGTACGAGCTTAACGTGAAGGAGCTGCCTGAAGAAGAAGCATATCTGCTGTTGGCAGTGTACATACTGCTCAACTACTACTTCAGATAATCCTGATAAAATGGTAAAACACTGTTATCTATGATATAACGAAAATAGTAATCGTTGGAAAATAATAAGCTGTTAACTGGAGTGATATCTATGAATCTTCCTCAATGCTCATGCTGCGGCCATTCCTATACATATGCTGAAGCAATCAAATATTTATGGAAAAAAGCGTGCCCAAGATGTGGAAAAAAGCAGTTTTTAACTACAAGAAGCAATCTGAGAACCGGGCTTCCTGCAGTAATCATCATCTTTCTGCCCGGCTTTCTTATCCGTATTCTTCTTGACCTGCCGTTTCTCCAGTACCTTTCAATCACCGTGGGCCTGCTGTTAATCACCATTCTGCTCCTGCCATTTTTCTTTGAGTTTACAGACAAAAAACAACCCATCATATAAAGTGAACCTTCAATCGGTGGGGTTTTTTTCATCCCCCACTGATTGTTAGTTGACCCAATCGGGATAATAACAAACGGCTCCCGTTACAAGGAGCCGTTCAGCCTGCGAAAGTGCAGATGTTATATTTTTTTCCAGGCCACGCCCAAAATAAATTATATATGACTGCCTGCTCTTTTATGAGCGCGCCGCTCAATTCCAAAATACACAGCAGCGGTTAAAAATAATATGCTGGAGAGGAATAATGCCATTCCGTTCCACTCACCGTCTAAAAAAGTAATATTTACGAGGGTAACTAAGTGCATTAATGCAGTGATGATAAATAGTATAGTATAGGTTTTCAAAAAAAAGACACTCCAATCAATCAGTTCTTTTCCTTAGCCCGGGTGCGGCCGAAAGCACACAGAGCTGCCCAGAAGGAATCTGAAGCAGAACTCGAATAACTTGCCTTGCTGCAAGTCAGAAAGGCTGTCTATTTCCTCCAGAAGGTTTCACAATCTGCCTTATCCATCATATTAAACTCGATCATTTTCTCCAGAAGTGAATAATCAACCTCATTCTTCCACTTGATACGCACCAGTTCCTTCGTGTGGTCATAGCCAGCCTGTTCAATCTCTTCAGAAAAGCGATTAATTCCTGCTTGTTCAGGGGCAACAGCTATATGCTGTTTGGCAACGCTGAACCCAATAATATATGTATCGTGATCAGTAAACATAGGCTGATTCCACTTAATAACCGGGGTCAAAGTGGGGAATTTGTTCATAATCCATCCCAAAACTTCTTCCATCCGCTCCCGATGGTCCGGATGATCAATACGTGACAAAAATTCTTCAAATACTTCCATCTCGTTTCCTCCCTAAAATAAAGAAATTTTATAGTGAACTTTAATCTTACTAAATAGTGATAAAGAGTGTTCAGGTATCCCAAAACCCGATGGCTCAGGTTAAGCACAATCTGGTAAATAGACGGAAAAATTCCGTTTAAATATAGTGAATAGCATTTAAATCACCTTAATAGACGGAGAGATTCCGCCTATTGGTTCAAAATAAGTGAAAATGAGGGATTTTGCTTTGCATAGTCGGAAAAAATCCCCTTATTTTCCCTAAAATACGTTACATCCTGCATTTAATCGGAAATTTTCCGCTTATTTTACTTCTGCTGATTACTTAATTTTAAAAAAACAAAAATCCCCCTCCTCTTCACACCCCTTATAGTTATTGCAATGTCTGCTTATTCTTTAGTATAAACTTATTTAGTTATGTAATATGGGGAAGCCAGCGGCCTCTTTTGCCGATAGAGCACGTCCCTGACCAGGTTCCGATTTTCCCCGACTGAAAAATAAGAAGTCTTTTTATATCTCAAGTTTTTTAATTATTTTTGCCGGATTACCGCCAACGACTACATTATCCGGCACATCTTTAGTAACTACAGATCCAGAGGCGATAACAACATTGTTCCCTACATTCACGCCTGGATTTATTACCGCCCTTCCTCCGATCCAGACATTATCTCCAAATCTGACCGGCTTTGCAAACTCTTTCCCTGAATTACGTTCCACGGGGTCAAGAGGATGTGTGGCAGTATAGATATGCACACCAGGGGCAAGCATACAATTATCCCCGAACCTTACTTCACATACGTCCAGTATAGTACAATCGAAGTTCGCATAAAAGTTCTCCCCTACATGAGTATTATAGCCATAGTCAAAACGTATAGCTGGCTCAATAAATAAATTTTCTCCAGTGGATCCGAGTAACTCCCTTAACAACTCTGTCCGTGTTTCTCCCTCAGTCTCCAGAGTCTGGTTATAAATCCTGACTTTACGCCTTGCTTCCTCACGTTCTTTAACTAGTACTGGATCTGCTGGTTCATACATTTCTCCAGCCAGCATCTTCTCTTTTTCTGTCTTCATTTCTACATCTCCTTCAAAAATTCTTCTTCAATTAAAATTCAACCTCGATTTCTGGTTCTTCCCCTACTTCTTCATAGTCCACATTTACCGGAGCTTCCCAGATTAATCGCACCGCTTCCACGTCTTCTGCACTGGAGTTTTCCAGGATGTAATAAAAGCTGGCGCTCTGAGTCGTCCCAGCCATCAATAGTTCTTCAATATGCTCGCTGAGCCACATATCACCATCAAGCTGCTCGCCGGTATCAGTTTGCATGGTTCCTGACCCTGCAAAGAAAGTGAAATCTTCCTCCGCTGTGTTTTCTACTGTAATATCAACTTGTATATATTCGACTTCATCTGCTTCCATTACCTGGGCCATCTCCTCACTTAGTGTCCCCGACGCAGCAAGGACTTGCTCGATTTCCAGCACAATCGGACCGGTTTCAATGGAATCAATATCGTCCGCGCGGCTGTGGAGCGTGAATACCCCAGCCTCATTCTCTATTGTATCTCCTTCTTCCCCAGATTCATCTATCGTCTCATCGCTATTTTCCTCCACAGCATTAAACTCATTAT
Source organism: Evansella clarkii (assembly GCF_002019695.1). Lineage (GTDB taxonomy): Bacteria > Bacillota > Bacilli > Bacillales > Salisediminibacteriaceae > Evansella > Evansella clarkii. The sequence continues at coordinate 760,529 of NZ_KV917376.1, forward strand.
TATTATCCGCAGGTATGTTATTTGTACCTTCTGGAGTTCCGTTATTATTACCAGGTGTGCCGGCGTTGTTATCTCTACTGCCTCCGGCATTATCGTCCCCGCAGGCCGTGACGACCATAAGTGTGGAAAAAGACAAAGTGATCAGAAGCCTTTTCATAGCTTATCTCTCCTCAGAAAAATTAGTTTGTCTGCATCCATTCTGGCAGAAAAATGTATTATAAGAACTATTTCCTTATTTTTGAGCAAAACAAACGAATTTCCACGCAGGACGGGGCGTTTATATAATAACATTTTTCAAAAATCGGTCTGTAAAAAAGAGATTTAAAAACACATGTTGATAGTATTCATTGCTTCGAAGCAGTTGGTTATTTAGAATTATTCCAAGAGGTGCGAACACCTTGTGTATACGTGCGAAGCATCCTCCATGTTGTGCGAACACATCAACATTTCGTGCGAACCCCCCTCTCAAATGGACGATCACCTTTCCCGTCCGTGCCAGTAACTCAAATTTCGTGCAAATCACTCAATTCACTTAAAAAAACCTGCTGCCAGTCTCCGCAGACCAGCACCAGGCATCTTATTTATTCAATTTCCAGCCATTCTAATTCTTTTTTTTCAATTGTTCTTAGATATCCTGCCTCGTTTTTGTTTAATAATCGGTAGGCGTACCCCGGGCCGGTTATATGCCAGAAGCCGCTTTCAAATATTTCCACGGCCACCATACTGCGGCTGTTATCATTTATTCTGACCGTGTGAGTATGCCTGCTATGTCTCTCTTCATCTGTCAGCTCACTGTATGGTACTTCCTCCAGCTCTGTCTCTGACAGATCAGCAAGAATCCTGTTTATCGTGTCAGTGTCTTCAATGATCACAAAATCATCCGTTCTGTTCTGGTCATCATATCTGTTTATGGTTATTCTTTCAGCCTGATCCCCGTCCAGTCTGTCTTCCAGTATTTCTTCGAATGTTGTGTAGGTCGATCCTCCAGTACTCTGGTTTATCCCTGCCGCAGCAAGAATTATAACTGCCAGCACCGGCACGATCGTTTTTTTGCTTAAAAACTTAATGACAATTCCCTCATTTCGTCCAGCCGCCTGTTAGCTTTGATGCTTGCTTGCTTTTTCCAGGTCAAGCTCGTACAGTTCCCCCGATCTGTATAATTTCAGGATAATTTCAGCATTTAAGCTTACCGTACCAAGACCGGAGGCGGCGATTTTTTCCAGAACCTGCTCTGCTTCCTTCTCCCGATATTTTACTAGGAAGGCCTCCACACAGCAAGCGGCTAATACAGCAGGATTATCACTTTTCATTAATTGATCGATAACTTCCCTTGCCTCTTTTCTGTTCCGCTTCAGCAGCTTGCCGATTCTGAGAAGCACTTCAGAAGAATCATGTCCGCGTTGAGAGTCGCCTGTTTCCTGTGTTTCTGCAAAAATAACAGCGTGCTCTTTAAAAGCATTTGCCAGTGTTTCGCTAAATTTGGCCACTTCCTTCACCTCAATTGTATATATTTAGTTTTCGTGTTTTGTTGTTTAATTATGTTTTACTCTCCTCAGGGCCGCCTCTGCTTCGGTCCCGCAGCACCCTTTTTCCCATGCTATGCCTCTCTTAGATTTGCAAAATCCCGGGCCGGTTAGGTAAACTTTAATAATTAAGATGATTAATAAGGAGTCTTTCACATGAGTTCAACATTGAAGAGTATTATTGCCCTGGTCGCCGGTCTCGCGGTTTCAGTTCTTACGCTTTATTTTGGGCCGCTTTTAAATCTTCATCCGGCGGTAACGACCATTGTAGCTTTAGCTGCACCAGCTGTCCCGATCATTTATGTTTTAACTTTACTGACGAAAAAGAGCTGAACAGTTCAATCTGTTTATACAAATACAAATAAGAAAGTATTCAAGTCCCAACGAAAGCTGTCTGGCAGGATGGTTCAGCAAATAACCGTCAGGCCAGGTATAGCCGGCGGGTGGAGTATTGCAATTTCTTAATTAAGGAATAAACACTTGTTGAAGCAATAAAGAAGAAAAATAAGAAGTGATAAATTGCTGTAAAAAAAGGGCAGCAGATATGCTGGCAATAAGAGATAAACTTGCCTGGTTCATGATCAATCAGATCTGTGTTTTGAATGAGGCAGTGTATTTTGAAATTATCGGAGGGGCGGATAAGAAACAGCCGTTTTAAAAATTGCTGGTTCAATCAGTTTTGCAAACACTGTTCCAATGTCATTCCTCTGCATTAACCACAGTATTTCCTTGAAACTGTCCCCCACCTCCGCTTCTCAAATATATTAAAGTATAATTCGCCTTCCATACCGTATTTCCTTCATGAAAAATCCCCCGTCCAGAATGTTTTCATCTACGAGCCTGAAAAGGAGAGTATACACCAATCAGACTATTTCCAGGCAATTCTCATTTTTCATCAACCGCCTGGTCCTGTTTGGTAGTATAATTATTCCAACAAAAACTTTTCCTGAAAGAAGGCGTGCCAGATGATGTTTCCAAAGGTCACTATAGCCCTGCTCACCTCCATCATTACCGCATTGCTTCTGCCTGCCGTAATGCCGATTTACACAGATTTCAATTACTTCCAGAACATCTTTCTCTATGCTCTATACGGAGCTCCCGTAATATTCACCTATGGGATCCTCACCTCTATGCTCGCAGACTTCCTGAGCCGCAGGGCAAAATGGAAGCATAAAAGGACATTATCATTTTTCTTTCACCTTGCCTTTGGAGCTGCCTTTATCCTGCCGGCAGGGCTGATTTTTGGGCCAGGAGCTTTCACCGATTTGCTCAGTTTCCTCGGAATGTTACCTGTTTTTCTAATCTGCTCGGCTGTATTTTTTATCGTAAACGAAGCAGTAATGAAATTTGCCTAGACCTTCTTGGAAAAAATAAAGCCGGGAGCTGATAACATGAATGAAAAAATAAATGGTTACTTTAATGATCTGGAATCGGATGACAAAGAGAAGCAGTATGAAGCATATAAAAATATTCTTACTGCCGCAGAGAAGGAAGTGGACTGGGCCTATGAAGTATGGGACCAGCTGGTAGAGGACTTAACCCATATGGATAATCACAGAAGATCAAGAGCGGCTCAGTTTCTGTCTTATCTGGCGGTAAGCGATCCTGAACAGAGAATCCTTCATGATTTTCCGGTCATCTGGGAAGTTACAAAGGATAAAAAGTTTGTTACCGCCCGGCATAGCTTGCAGGCAGTCTGGAGAATCGGCCTGGCAGGCGAACTTCAGAAGAATTTTGTGGTGGATCATCTTGTTAACCGCTACGGAGAGTGTGAAGGAGAAAAAAATTACACGCTGATACGGTTTGATATTATTCAGGGGTTACGGCATTTGTTTAATGCCATAGGCGGTGAGGAGATTAAAGAAACGGCACTGGACTTAATTGCAGAAGAAACAAACGATAAATACCGGAAAAAGTACGCTTCTGTGTGGAAAAATACAAATTAACAATGCCAGTAAGGAGGAATGACTTTGATTAACCGCGGACGGATTTATTTTATCGCAGGCATAGCATTCCAGGCTGCTTTTCTTACGTTATTTTTCGGCGCTATGCTCCCGAGGATGAGCGGCATTACTGGCTTTTCCGTCTGTTTTTCACTTGGTATTTTAAGCCTGATTTCCAGTATTTATTCTTTCATGAACAAGTTTTATTGGTCTGCTCTCCTGATCATTACCTCCGTTATGATCCTTGCCTTCATTTTTTTTATATACTTTTCCGTAGAAGGGGATGGAATGAGCCCGTTAATACTCTACTGAAACAGCTTTCCCCCGTGCCCTCCACCTGAATTCAGGCAGGAGGGCACGGGTGGAAAACAAGCCTCAGACAGCTGCTTCTTCTTTATTTTTCTCAGACTGGTCTACAACTACTGCTCCTGCCGCATCTCCCATAACGTTTACGGAAGTACGGAACATATCCAGTATACGATCGATTCCAGCAACTAAAGCAATCCCTTCGAGAGGAAGACCAATCGTTGTAAGAACGAGGGTAAGCATAATCATCCCCGCCCCTGGAACACCGGCAGTGCCAATAGAAGCTAATGTAGCAGTTAGCACCACCAGCAGAAGCTGCATCATCGTCAGCTCAATCCCGTAAAACTGGGCGATGAACAGAACAGCAACCCCCTGATAGATAGCGGTTCCATCCATATTTACCGTTGCCCCGAGCGGAAGGACAAAGCTGCTCGTTTTTTTAGATACCCCTAAGTTTTCCTCCGTATTTTTCATTGTCAGCGGCAATGTGCCGGCACTGCTTGCTGAACTGAATGCAAACAGCCCTGCAGGAGCGATTCCTTTGAAAAAATGAAGGGGGCTCATTTTTCCTAAGGTTTTCACTGCAATAGAATAGGTAATTGCCGCATGCAGAAGACAGGCCACCAGCACTGCGAGAATAACTTTCAGCAGCGGCAGCAGCACCGAGGGGCCGTACTGCCCCACCACAGGTGCAATCAAACCAAACACCCCGATTGGAGCGAGCCGGATAACGATCCCGGTGATTCGGTACATAACCTCTGAAAAGCCTTCAAAGAATTTGTATACAGGCTGAGCTTTTTCCCCAACAAGAGATATGGCAACGCCAAGGAAGAGCGCAAAAAAGATGATCTGCAGAATATTTCCTTCCACCATCGCCTGGAACGGATTTGTCGGGATGATATTCAACAGCGTATCTACAACACTTGTTTCCTGTAATGCCGGCTCCTCTCCCACAGCTTCCGCAGGTATATTTACCCCGGCCCCAGGCTGAAATGCGAAACCTATTCCGAGCCCGATTGTAATAGCAATTGCAGAAGTAACAAGGTAATAGGCAACTGTTTTTCCTCCCATACGCCCGAGTTTTTTAATATTCCCTGTTCCTGCTACACCGACAACAAGCGTCGCGAGAATTAATGGTACGATAATGAAACGGATAAGGCGGATGAAGAAGTCGCCTAACGGCTGAACAACCTCGATACGGGGGCCAAAAATCGCTCCGAGAATGATAGCAGCAACAAAAGCAATTAAAATTTGAGTTAATAAATTCAGTCTCTTCATTTTGTCAGCTACTCTCCTTTAAAGTTTTGCTCTGATCTCCTCACTGGCAGCACGCATGAAAAACTATTTACCTCCCCCCCTCTGATATTTTTTAAAACACCTCCACTGGCTTTCGATTCGGCGGGATTTCCGATTCAGGAGGTATTACTGATAACATGTATACTTTTAAATCCTTAAATCTATGACGTTTTCAGAAATAGATTACCAGTGTTTGCTGCAAAAAATAGAATCCGTTTCGCCTTCATCTCCTCACACAAAAAAGAACAGCCATTTGTCCGGCTGCCCTCCTATGTGGAAATGTATTCCTTTTTACAGGATAAAAACGTATATTGCTGTCACTATCAGGCTGGGAAGCCCGAAAACAATAATCATATTTCCATATCCTGTCCTCTTGTCCCTGTCCCTTTTTGTTTCCGTGTTGTAGCTGCCCCTTACCCCATCCCCGCTGAGAAGAACTCCGTAAAAAATTCCAGTGCCTATTATTGAACCAATGGCAACGATACCAGCAGCTGCAATGAATATGTCCCATGTGGTGATGAGAGCTATGATTCCCATGATAACCAGAAAGATCAGACCAGTCAGAAACGCTTTCTTTAACATTTTACGCCCTCCTAATTAATTTCTGATTTTTCAGTATTATTTATATACGGAGCGATCTGGAAATAGTTTCATATTGGTGGTGTATTGTGGAAAGCGAACCGTGTTTCATAACGGACGATTTGTCCAAACGCATTCCAGCCAGTTTCATAAACTGTTATTAAACTGCTGAAAAAACTTAGTTTTAAAAGTTACGTTCGGAAAATCGGTAGTGCGAAGCATTTACAGCTGGGGGTGATAGTGATGGCTGAGAGGACAGGTAAAGGAAAAAATATAGCACCGGAAGAAAAAGAAAAACTTAGAGAAGAGCTTGAACAGAAAATAATTGCAGCTTTGTGGCTTCAAGTAGTTGGTCAGTTTGCTGAAGCCTATTATTCCGCCCAATTATTTGCGCTTGATGATGAATCCGAAGGGGAGCAGAAGATCTCCCTCGGACAATGGGTTCAGGTGATCGGCCAGAGCCTCGAAGCGCTTGGGGCTACAAAACAGCATGCTGCTGTCGACCCTCAGCTGCTCATCGCAGCCCAGAAACTTGCCGTTAACGGAAATGCCTTGCAGTCATTAGGCTCAGCAATAGAAACAATAGGAGGAAAAGAAGTCATTCTGGAGGAACTGCTGTTTAATGTGGAGAGGTTTGTTCCTTAGTCTATATTACGGTACTCGTGGATTATCTATTTTCGTTGCTGGACAAATCTTTGGGCTTTTGATGGGATTTGTCCAGCATTCTCATTTTCCTGGACAAATTTTTGCGGTTTCCATGAGATTTGTCCAGCATTCTCATTTTTCTGGACAAATTTCACGGATCTAACTCCTATTTGTCCAGCAAATCCTTTTTTCTGGACAAATTCCACGGATCTAACTCCTATTTGTCCAGCAAATCCTTTTTTCTGGACAAATTTCACGGATCTAACTCCTATTTGTCCAGCAAATCCTTTTTTCTGGACAAATTCTTGCCTTCGTTCGAAGATTTGTCCAGATTAATTACATTATTATACTTTTATAGAAGTTTAAGTAACTGTTACTGGACAAATCTTTGCGGTTTCCATGAGATTTGTCCAATATTCTCTTTTTCCTGGACAAATTCCACGGATCTAACTCCTATTTGTCCAGCAAATCCTTTTTTCTGGACAAATTCTTGCCTTCGTTCGAAGATTCGTCCAGATTAATTACATTATTATACTTTTATAGAACTTTAAGTGATTTAAACTGGACAAATCTTTGCGGTTTCCATGAGATTTGTCCAGCAAATCCTTCTTTCTGGACAAATTCCGCGGATCTAACTCCGATTTGTCCAGCAAACCCCTCTTTCCTGGAAAACCTCTTCCGCATAATCATTCCGCCCAAACCCTCCCTATTACAACAACAGCAGCTACAAAAAGAAGACACCCGCTAACGTAAGCGCCTCACCACGCCTCGCCTCCCGGATGTCCCCCTGAACCAAACTCTAATAAAACTTATGCTTTGTTTTATTGTCCTTCTTCCTAACAAGCTCAAAGCCGCATTGAACAATAGCATGCTCCACTCCCTGCTGCAAAGTGGAGAATGTCTGAATGCCCCTCAAATCCATATCAGAATTTGTTATGTGAATACTTAAATCAGAAGAAATTCCCACCAGGTAGCACGTACCGCCTAGCAGCCTGATCGCATGCGTCAACTGGTGAATCTTATGGACAGTATAATTATCAAAATTCTTAATGCCTGTGAAATCGATGAGCAGGAACTTTGCTTTATGCCTCGATAACTCCACCATGGCTTTTTCCATCAAATCTGACAGCCGGCTTTCGTTAAATTTGCCAACCATAGGAATGACGAGAATATCTTCAAGCACAGGAATGACAGGGGTTGACAACTCCATTACAAGTGAAGTCAGTTCACCTGTTCTTTCTTCCACTTTTCGCTCGAGTGCCATAATATTCTGCTGTTCTTTTTCCCGTGCCAGTTCGTGAATGTTGTTAGCCGGAGTTATATCTGAAGGAAAAATCTCAATCTCATCATATTCATGGCCATTAAGCTGGCTCTGGTTTATTTTGTACCACATTTTTTCATTAAAAATTCCGGTGAAAACTCCAGCCCAGTGGCTCGGGAGCAGTACACCGGCATGATCCTTATTCTTATCTTTAAAAATACGGTGTTCCCAGCTGTTAGTTAACTGGATAACCGCTCTTTTTTCCTCAAGAGAATACGATTTCACCTTGAATTTACCCCAGCCGGCGTTTCTGTAAATATCGCTGTATTCCTCAAGAAGATTCTCTACATCCGTTCTTCCTTGGTAGTAATCACTCACAAGGGTCCCCATTCGATACCCGGTTGCCTCGTATACTGTTTTAGATGCTTCTACCCCTGAGACTTCCTCAATCGTCTCGAGAAAAAGTTCGATTGCCGTGTCCCAGAACAATAACGCCGGAGCTCCGTCAAACGTGAACAGCCCCTCTTTCCTGTCCCAGATGAACTCATTGCTGTCTACCTGCACTTTCACATTTTCTTTCCTCATTAGATCCCCCAGAAAATTGTTTAGTCATAAATATATTTTACAAAACGTTCGTCTACCATACAAAGATCTCACTGTTATTCATCTATGTACCTTAAGCAAAACGGCAGCTTATTAAATGACACTATAAATATATTACAACTACCCCTTTACCCGCTTGCTCCTGTTTCTAATCATCTAAATCAAAATTTATTTTCGTTTACTTGACGAACAATACGACATTTTTCGACAAAAACCCCTCCTTTATTCCTGTTTATAAGCTGATTTTCTTCCCACTTCTTCTATAAATCTCATAAAACCAGTGAAGCGCTCTAACAAACTAGTATTTGTGGTAACTTGTAAAAGATCAAAAAATTCTAACAAGGAGCTGGGGAAACATTGAAAAAATCTACTAAATTTATGTCTGTATTTTCATCTGTCGTAATAGGGGGCGCGCTGTTGGCAGGAGGTATGTCGGCCAGCGCTTCACCTGACCATGGAAGCTATTTAATCGGATTCAGCGGAGGACCGGACCACAAGTCGGTTGAAGCATTCGGAGGAGAAGTAAAACATGAATTCCAACATATGAATGTCCTTGAAGTTACTCTTCCTGAGCAGGCAGTCCAAGGACTTCAAAACAATCCAAACATAGAATTTATTGAAGAAAATGCAGAAGTGGAAGCGTACAATCAGGACATTCCTTGGGGTATCCCTCATATTAACGCCGATGATGTCCAGAACAACTATGGAAACTTTGGTGACGGAGTTTCTGTGGCAGTTCTCGATACAGGAATCGAACACCATGAAGATCTGAACGTTGCAGGAGGTGTAAGCTTCGTAAGCGGGGAACCAGATTATATCGATTACAACGGCCACGGCACCCATGTTGCCGGAACAATTGCGGCTCTTGATAATAATTACGGGGTTCTTGGAGTGTCCCCTGATGTAGACCTTTACGCTGTAAAAGTGCTAGGTGCAGATGGCAGCGGGACAATAAGTGGAATCGCCCAGGGAATTGAATGGACCATAGATAACGATATCGATATTGCAAATATGAGCCTTGGATCCAGCTCTGGTTCCAGCGCCCTGGAAATCGCAGCTAACAATGCGAATAATGCGGGAGTGCTCCTTATTGCAGCCGCGGGAAACAGCGGTGAATTGTTATGGTTTAACACGATTGGCTATCCTGCCCGCTACGATTCCGTCATGGCTGTCGCTGCAATTGACTCAAATAACAACCGGGCTTCGTTCTCAAGTGTAGGTGGAGAGCTTGAGATTTCCGCTCCAGGTGTAAGCGTTCTGAGCACCTACATTGGAAATGACTATGCTTCCTTAAACGGGACGTCCATGGCTTCTCCTCATGTTGCCGGAGCAGCTGCCCTTGTAAAAGCTGCAAATCCTTCCTTATCGAACGAACAGATCCGCCAGGTGCTGAACAATACAGCCAGCCCTCTGGGAGATTCATGGTACTATGGGAACGGCCTTGTTGATGTTGATGCAGCCGTCCGGTCGGTTCAGTAACTAAATTCACCCAAAGGCACCTGCTTCCCTATCATGGGGCAGGTGCTTTTTAATGCATATCATCGTCTCACAGGCGGAATTTACCAGCCAGATGCTGTTTTCACACTGCATAAAGGCATAATACCCCGGAGAACTTAATGACATGGGAGTGATCCTCAGAGAAGGGTGTGGGCAATGACAACAAGCATGCAAAGAATATATAACATCGTATTTGTGATACTCTCCTGGGTAATGCTGCCGTTTTTAGGGACGAAAAATATAAAAAGATTCCTCCCCGCTTCCATCATTATCATTATTTTTGAAATTATTAACGTTATCATCGGAAAAAAGCGTAACTGGTGGCTTTTTTATAATAAACCAAACTCTTATTTTGCAAATGAATTTCCATACAATATCGGCCCGTTCTTTATTGTTTCTCTCTGGTTTCTAAAATGGGGATATGGAAATTTCAACAAATTTATTTTTATGAATGTATTAGGAAACCTCTTTTATGCGTACCCATACTCTTTTGCAGCCGAAAAATTAAAATATTTTAAACTGAATATTACTAACGCACAATTTTTCCGGTACTTCATCTATAAAGCATTCCTCCTCTATGGATTACAGTACATGCTCGAAAAGAGAAAGCTGACAACTAAGTAAGAGGCCCCAACTCTTTTCCACCAAAAACACCCCTTATGTCCGTGCGGCATAAGAGGTGTTTTCCTTAATCGGCTTCTTTTAATCAGCTTTCATTCTCTTCCACGGAATCCATATCCGGGACTTCCTTGTCTGAACTGAATACCGCCTGTGGAACGGCAAGCATTACGACCATCAGTAATGTAATGATAACTACCTTCTTCATTTTATCCCTCCTTCCTCTTTTTCCTTGAATGCTTTGTCGAAAAATTCTGCTGACCTTCGGTAATATGTTTCATTCTTCTCTCTCTCGGCAAGCTCAAACGATATTTTTCCAGCCATTTTAAAATCACCAGCTTTCGAAAAGTAGGAAATCCCCTTCTCCAGATTTGCTTTGAATTGTTCCAGGTTTTTATTTAATAAAAAGTACTTGCCGAGCAGATAGTGGTATTTTCCGAGTACAGCAGGATTCTTCGTGCCTATTGTGTTAAGGGAAGCTATCGGAACTATTTCAGAAAATTTATCGTGCTTTCCCTCAAGCATGTAAATTTCAGCAATTAGTAAATAGCACCTCAGCACTCCTTCTTTATCCTTCAGTTTCTCCTTGAGCCGAAGTGCGTTGATGGCCATTTTGATGCTGTCTCTGTAATTTTTTGTTTTTAAATAGGAGTGGGCAAGGTTATACTTCGCGGAAGACTCCAGTAAAGGATCATTAATATACTTCAGCAGGTTAATCGCCTGATTGTACTTGGAAATTGCCTCCTGCTCATCACCAAGGGCGGACATACTGTTTGCAAGGTGAATACACACTTTCAGCTGTCCTTTCAGGTTGGCATTCTTCTGGTACATCTCCAGCGCATTACTGAAATAATGCACAGCCCGCTGGTACCTGTCCGCTGTAAAATAGCACGTCCCTATATTTTGAAAAAGGATGCTTAAATGCTCTTTATACTGGTTGTTTAACGCGTTATCAATCGCCCTCTCGAAATATGTAATACTCCTCTGTATATTTAGCTTCCTGTACTCTATTACACCTCTGATTCTGTTCAGAACCAGGAGAGGATAAGAGTCAATGCTGGAAGTTCCCGTTAAATACGATATTATTTTATTTTCCGTTTCAGCGGCCTTATGTTTGCTGTATTTAAATTCCCCGAACATCTCCATTGCGAAAAAGTACTGCTCAACGACATCGTTCCCTCTCAGGTCCCCATACTTTTTCTTTACAAGAAGACAACCGGACATAAAGTCATAATCAAGATCTTCATTAAGCCGTTCAAAAATACTGCGAATTTCTTTTCTCAGGGATTCGATTCTTTCTTCCATATCTTTTCCCAGTATATATTCTTCTGTTACATCAAGCTTTTCAGCCAGAGAAGGTGCTATATATTCAGGAAGGCTCTTATGATTATTTTCTATTTCAGATAGATAAGAAGTGGAGATAATTCCCCTGGCAAGCTGTTCCTGAGTAAAGCCTTTTTTCATTCTCAGTTGTTTTATCCTGTTTCCAAGCATTTCAACACCCCCGTTACCTCAGCTGAGTTGACATTATAATACCCAAAATCTGAATTTACAAACAATTGCTCATAGATAAGCAGAAGCTGGAAAACAGGCTATTTTACTAGGTACTTTTTATTTTATGCAGCCCTTTAACAGCCTGACCTCAATGCTGCATGGGAGAATCTCCTTCAGCCGGGCTTCTCTAATCCGGATTTGGATATTACTTCCAGAAAGCTGGGGTAATCTTCATTTTTCAATTTAAAAATAAACAATTCTATTTCAACCTTCTCACAGCAACCCAGCCAAAACCTTTTGATACCCCCCCACTTCTGCCCTACGCTCAACAAACAGATAAACAAAAAAATGGCTGATAGACCTGACCTGATCCATCAACCACCACGTTTTATATAACTCTTAACTTTAATACAACAAAAACACCACTACCGGCGTCAACACCGTCATAAGCACCGTCATAAGCAGAAAGGAAATCGTGCTGACAGCTCCGGCATAATCATTGTCCTCCATAAGCCTCGCTGTGCCAATTGCGTGCCCGGCAGCCCCCATCGCTACACCCTTGGCGATATCACTGTTCACCTGGAATCTCCGATAAACAGCCGGTCCCACTATCGCCCCAAGCATTCCGGACATGGTGCAGATCACTGCGGTCAGCGGGGGGATTCCTCCGTAAATAGCCGCAATATCAATGGCCACGGGCGTAGTCGTATTTTTAAGTAAAGCAGAAATGACAAAGCTTTCATGAATGCTGAACACCCATAACACTATGGCACCGCTGACGATCCCAATAACAGCCCCAAAGAAAACCCACGACACGATCGTTTTCCTGTTTAAAAAAAGCATCTTCCTGTACTTATATAACGGGAGGCTCAACGCCACTACCGCAGGGCCCAGGAACCAGTCGATCCACCTGGCGGAAGCATAGTACGCCTCATAAGTTGTCCCTGTGAGAAAAATCAGCCCGATAATAACCACGGTCGCTGTAAATACCGGCAGTAAAAAACTATGTTTCAGCTTCAGGTAGACAAATTGGGCAGCTCCAAAAACAATTAACGTGACGATTAATCCCATGAGACCGATTTCTCCTTTTTCCCTGCCGTCCGCTCAAGGAGACTGCTCAAAAGGACAAGTACAATGAAAGAGCTGGCCATCATGAGGCTGAAAAAGAAAAGGCCGAACAGACTGACTAAATTATCATATTGAATAATTCCTACAGTGACCGGGACGAAGAAGAGGGGGAGATATTTTATTAAAAGCTTTGCTCCATCCTGCAGCCACTGGCTTAATTTTTCACCGAAAATCATCAGAACAGTAAACAGGAGAAGCATTCCGATAATACTGCCTGGTACCAATGGCAGGAGATAGGAATTTATGAGCCTGCCAACCATATAAAAAACAATGATTACGAGCAGCCCGCCAGCCAGCTTTAATGCATCCTTCATATGTACCACCTCTCAAAGGGGGACCACTGCCCTTTTACAGAACAGTGCCCCTCCAGCCATCTCTTTACTCTGGATGTTTCATCCGCAGCGGGTCGTAAGGAGATAAATCAAGCTCCACTTCCTCACCCATTGCCAGCTTTGCCGCAATCGATCCTGCATACGGCCCCATCGTCAGACCTGACGCACCGAGCCCTGTGACGATCGTAACGTTATCATACTGCGGCACTCTGCCCAAAATCGGCCTGATGTCCGATCCCAGGGGACGAAAGCCGATTCTCACTTCTTTCAATGTCGCCTCTTCAAGACCTGGTGCGACACGAATTCCTTCGTTCAGTACCTCGGCGACACCTCCCGCAGTCAGCCGGTAATCAAAGCCGCTGCCCGTTTCCCGGGTCGCACCAAGGGCTACCCGCTGATCTTCAAAGGCCACCAGATAATGGCTACTGTCCTGAGGCAGAACAACCGGCCAGGACGATGTGTCTTCGTCCAGTGATAAATGGGCAATCTGCCCCCGTTGTGCTTCCTGGCTTACCTTCAGGCCAAGAGGTTCCAGGAGAAAATTCGTCCATGCACCCCCTGCAACGATTATTTCGTCTGCTTCAATCACTCCGTCAGAAGTTATGACTGCTGCTTTTCCATTCTCCAGCTTTTTAAATTCCACTTTCTCTTCAAGAAGCCTGCCGCCATTTTTCTGAAAAGCATTTATTAATGATTTTCCAAGCAGCCTCCCGTCAAGGCGGGCCGATCCTGATATGTATACCCCATGAAGTTCCTCACTCAATGGGGGGAAGTATTCCTGAGCGCCTGGGGCTTCCAGAAGCTTAACCTCTCCGACTTCCGGATGCTCTCTTTTTCTCCATTCCGCCTTTTCTTTTACTTCCTTCAGCTGATTCATGTCGGTACCAACAGCCAGGGCTCCAGTATGGGCATACCCTGTTTCTGTTTCCCCGTCTTCCTTTAGTGAATCAATGAGCTCAGGATAATAGAGCGCTCCCCGGCTCGCAATCGCGAACCAGTCCGGGTCGTCCACTCTGGAAATCCACGGGCAGATAATCCCAGCTCCGGCGAGTGTCGCTTTCCCCTCAAACTCTTTATCTATCAAAAGCACGTCATCCTCTTTCTTCGATAAATAATAGGCAGCACATGCCCCGACGATCCCTCCGCCAATAACAACGTATTTCATCGAACGCCCTCCCCTTTTTCAATGTGAAACCAACCACTTAAACACTGGATATATATGCTAAAATTATAGCAGAGAACATAACAGGTACGCATTAGTATTGATTTGACGGTGAAGGAAATCTATTCATAGATATAAAAGAAGAAGGGGGGAGAAACCGATGAAACTGCCTAAATGCTGGTCATGCAGCTATGAATTTAAATGGGCCGAAGTGTTATTTTTCTTCGACGGAAAAATCAAGTGTCCGGAATGCCGTGAAAAACAATATATAACTACACAAAGCAGGTGGAGGACGGGGGTACTCAGTTCACTAGTCATGGGGGGCCCTTTATTTCCGATAATATTTATCTTCAATACTCCACTGAGCATTTTTCTCCCGGCGTTAGTCATTTTGTTTCTTATAAACATGGCGGTGCAGCCTGCAGTACTGGAGTTTACGGATACAAAACAGCCTGTTGTCTGACCGGGTCGAAGCAGGAGGTCGGCCGCTCACGGTCCAGAGCCTAAATATATCTGCTAAAAACCGTTGCTATGATAATTACCGCCGCCCCAAAAGCTATTTTAATCATTATCGGCCCTTTCCCGGTTATTCCCGCCTTTTCCTCCAGGAAGCGCAAACAATTAATAACCAGCAGAAGCCCTATCAACGTTAACGAGAATCCTACAGTGTCCTGATGAAATGTAGTTAAACGGAACATTACTACCGCTATTAAAACAAGACCGGCATAGCCAAGTATGATGTAAGTATAATAGCGTTTGTCAGGTTTGCTCACCGTTCCCCCTCCTTTAAAATTCTCTGGCTGTGAAAAAATACAGCTGATATCTGGATATATATGTTAATATCATACCAAAGAAAGATGCTTTGCAGTGACCATATTTTCTTTGTTTTCAGGGGAGGGACAGTATGCCAACACTCATAGCATTTATCATCTTTTTTGCAGTCCTTGTACTTATTGAACATTTCTGGAGAAAACGGCTGCAGGGAGAAGAGGAAGTGAAAATCTCCGAGACTCCTGGCAGGAAAATTGATTTCTGGGGCAGAGTGATAATTTCAGTCTCAACTATTATAATGCTTATCTTTGTTTTCTCTTTGGAAGGCATCGAACCCATCAAATGGTTTTTTGCAGTTTATTTTTTACTGCTATATGGCTTTCAGGCCTTTATGGAGTGGAAATATCTCAAAGATTCAAAGGAGTACATCGCAACCTTAGCGGCTTTGGCTGTCGGCCTGATTTTTGTTTTTAATATTGAGGCCATTCTCAACTTATGATCCAGCTGTCCCCATGAATTTTTCATGGAGAACGGAAACATCGACGGCAGAGGAAAAATATTAAAAATGGAACCTCCTGAACTGTTAGTCTATAACTGAAATGATATTCACCTCGGCGATGAGCTTTAACCCTCAGTCATTACTTATAAAATCGAAAAGACCGACAGTGAAAATGTGGTAAATCTTACTGTCACTCATGAAAACATTTTAGGAAGAAATACCGAATTCTGGCCAATCGTTATTTATGATATAAAATCATACATGGAAACCGGGAAATCTATGTTTGGACAGCCAGGAAGCAGTTTTGGATAAAAAAATGTTTCTTCTTTACTAACGGCCTCTGTATTGAGGTACTCCTCTTAAAAAGGTGTGGAAATGGCAGTAGTATAACACTCAAAGTTGGCGAGTTTCTTTATGTGGAATATAAAGCACGAAAGTAAAATAAACGGATTATTTACGTTTATTTATACGTTGGAGCTCTTTCGAAGGCGATATAAGCGGAGGTTTTCCGGTTATGCAAAGAAAAAGCTCTCATTTTCAAATGTTTCGAGTCAATAGGCGGAATCTCTCCGTCTATTTTAGTGTTTTTTTATAATAGTTATGAATTAAACGGAATTTATCCGCCTATCGGCTCCTTACTAATTCATACATCT
Source organism: Evansella clarkii (assembly GCF_002019695.1). Lineage (GTDB taxonomy): Bacteria > Bacillota > Bacilli > Bacillales > Salisediminibacteriaceae > Evansella > Evansella clarkii. Next base: position 776,839 of record NZ_KV917376.1, read on the forward strand.
TTAGTAAGAGAAAGCACCCTTTAGGTTTTAGAGGGGCCGTTTAAAAATAAGAAGATTTGTGGAAGTGCTGATTTCCTCCACCTGCCCATCATAATTGGCGCTGCTCCCTGTCTGAGGCACGATGTTAACAAGCTCCCAGCCTTCTTCCCCGTATTCATCGAGAAGCTCTGCTAAACTGATTTCGTCCTGCTCCTCAATGAACTCCTCCCAAATGTGTACATGATACTCCCACTTTTTCATAGAATCCCTCCCCTTGCTCTATTTATATGAATAGTGGACTGGAAATATGGTAGATTCCTTGCTCAAAAACAGAGCAAAGCCCCTCAATCATCAGCTGATTCGGAGGGGCTTTTGTTTTTTCACATTTTTATTTGGTTTCGTCTCCGATTTTTTCACCAGAGCCAGCAAAAATATCATCCCGATAATACAGGCGGTTCCGAGCCACTGGAACGAGCCGAACGGGGTCTGCAGCCAGAACACCGTTGCTAACACGGCAGACAGTGGTTCCAGGCTTCCAAGGAGGCTCGTTTCTTTCGGAAGAAGGCTTTGCAGACTTTCAATGTAAAACCAGAAGGCAATCATTGTACCGAAAACTATCACAAATATTAAATAGAAATAAGCTTCCATGTTTAATCCGGCGAGATTAAACTGCCATGGTGGATGTATGAAGCTTAACGCCGTTCCTCCAATCAGCATCGCCCAGCCTACGACAACGAGAGAGTCAAATTTCTTTAGCAGGGGAATCGCATACAACGTGTAAAACGCTAATGACACACCAGATAGAAGTCCCCAGATAATTGCCGGCGCAGGTACGGAAAGTGTGGACAGGGTGCCGTTTGTTAAAAGAAAGAAACACCCTGTTAGAGCAAGGGTAACGGTGATGATATCCCTTCCTGTTAAAATGGTCTGCCTCCGGAGCAACAAATACAGAATGATCATAGCAGGGGCAGTATACTGCAGAAGTGTTGCCACGGCAGCGTTTCCATGGTTAATCGATGCCATGTACGTGTACTGTACAGCAAGCATCCCGAGCAGGCCAAAGATAACCAGAGGCAGAGCGGTACTTCTATTTTTCCAGATACCTGTTATTTGCGTGCGGTCCTTTAAAAAATACTGAACAGCTAATAATAGGACGCCTGCTATAAGCAGGCGTGTTGTCACAAGCCAGTTAACGTTAATGGCGAAGTCCTGAAAAAGCTTCTGGGCAACTGTCCCGCCGATGCCCCAGAAGGTAGCCCCTATGATAACAAGCAGAAATCCTGTCTTCCTTGAAGGTTTGTTCATCTCACATTCCCCATCTGTAAATAATCTTAGTTCTAATAATAACTGGAAATAAGTTATTTTAATACTCTAAATTTTTTGTTCTCAAATAAAGGATTCTGATTTCGATCATCGATACTCCCTTTTCGATCATTGGGGGAATTTCGAGAATTAGACTCCTGATTTCGAGAATGAAACCTGCTTTTTCGAGAATTAGACGCCAGTTTTCGAGAATAAGAGCCCCCCCATAATAGAACACCCTTTTACATAAAAAATACCTGGCCAGAATATTCCTGGCCAGGTATCTTTCTGCTGCTGTCTTAGCTTTATTTTTACATCGGAAAGAAAATTGGAATTCCAATCATCATCGCAATAAACAGTACAATTTGCAGCGGCAGGCCTGCACGGAAGAAATCAATGAAGCTGTACCCTCCAGCGGTCATTACGAGAGCGTTCGGCGGAGATGCAACAGGCGTTGCAAATGCCATGCTCGCCGCGACTGCTACCGCGATAACAAACGGATACGGGCTCACGCCAACCTGCACCGCAGTGGTGATTGCAATAGGAGCAAATAAAACTGCTGTCGCCGTATTACTGATGAACTGGCTGAAAAGCATGGTGCTAATATAAAATCCAGCCATCAGCGCCAGCGGGCCGAGCGCTCCCAGAGTATCAATAAACAAATCCGACAGGAAGAGGACTCCGCCAGTCTGTTCCAGTGCCGTTGCCATTGGCAGCATCGCCCCGATCAGGATGACGCTTTCCCAGTTAATTCTTGAATAAGCGTCATTCATATTTCTCAGGCAGCCGGTGAGGACCATGGCAACAGCTGCAATTAAAACAGAAGTCACTGGAGCAAAAATCTCAAATGTCATCAGAGTAAGCATTGCAAGCATAATGACCGCCGCAACAGGGGCTTTTCCGCTCGCTTTTGCCTGGGATGCCTGCTCGCCTGTTTTACCGACCACGACCACATCCTGCTCTTCCTTGGCGATCTCTTCAATATCTTTCCATTGCCCATGAACGAGAAGAGCATCTCCAAATTCAATTTTTTTACCGCCCCAGTCTTCAAAGAAGTATTTTCCCCGGCGATTCATCCCAATTATATTCAGCCCGAATGTTTCCCTTAAATTGACGTCTTTGATCTGTCTGTTTAAAAATTTGGAATGGGGAGTGAAAAGAATTTCCGCCACGCCAATCCTGCGTCCCACCAGCGTTTCTTCTTCTCCTTGTTTTTCCATCAGAGCATCAGCATCTTTTGCAAACCGGTCTACGTCTTCCTTGCTTCCCGCTATAAAAATCGTGTCATCTTGTTTTATCTCAGTATCTGCTTTTGCCGATATCTGCCTTGTACGCGTACGTAAAGATTTATCTCTGTATTTTCTGTCAATGTGAAGCGCATAAACGTTATATTTATCAGGAAGCCGAAGATCCTGAAGCTCTTCCCCAATCAGATTACTTTCAGAGCCTATTTTCACCTGATGGAGCTTCCCGGATAATTTATAGAAGGACATAAGTTCCTCGGGACTCGCTGCCGCGCCTTCTCCTGCTCCCGCTCCTGCATTTCCTTTAACAAGATATTTTCCGAAAAACAGAAGAAACAGCACACCTACTGCAATAGTAATTATGCCAAGGGGAGTGAAGTCGAAGAACGCCAGCCTGTCATACCCGTATTCCGCCAACGTCTGGCTGGCAATCAGGTTAGGGGGTGTCCCGATCAGGGTAAGCACACCGCCAAAGCTGCTCGCAAAGGCTACAGGCATAAGAAACTTGGAAGGGCTCAGCTTCATGCTCGCTGCCACACTCATAATTACGGGAATCAAAACGGCCACAGTTCCTGTATTACTCATAAACGCACTTAACACCGCCACGAGAAGCATCAGCATAACGAGCAGTTTTGTTTCGCTTCCCTTCGCCCACTTAACGACCATTCTTCCTGCCATTTCAGCAAGGCCCGTTCTGAAAATGCCGGCTCCTACTACAAACAGCCCGGCAATCATGATGACAATATTATTTGAGAAACCAGCCAGTGCATCTTCCACGGTGATCAGCCCGGTTAAAACTAAAGCAAGCATAGACATCACTGCCACGAGGTCAGACCTGATTTTTCCCCAGATAAACATAATAGTAGTGATTATTAAAATGATGAAAACAAGAAACAATTCAAGATTCATATAATAAACCCACCTTTTATAAAAACAAAATCTCCAGTCTGAATTAAGTTTTTGAGTACAGGGACTCAACCATTTACTACTGTTTCCCTGTAAAGGGTTGTTTCATGCGGCACTTTACAAGCGCCGTTTTTATGTATTTAACCATTAAAATAAAAAAAGGGGCAGCATGGTTACCTGACGGCTATCCTGCCCTCCCATTCTTTCTATTTCTTTTTACTCTTTTTGTCCTTCCTTTTCTTTTTATCTTTCTTCTTTTTGTCGCTCTTCTCCTCTTTGCTCTCATATATTTCTTCTTTTTTACCATCATCTATTTTTCCATCATTATCTTCTTCGCTTTTTATCTCAGACACAGATTCCACTCTCAAGCGGTGAATTTTCAAAAGTTTTCTCTCATTAGTTTCAATGGTCAGAAAATCTTTTGATACAGAAATAACTTTTCCGTTTACCGTTCCGCGTCGAATAAGCTTAAGTGTTACTTGCTTACCAGTAAGTAGCCGGATGTTCGGCTCCTCTGCTGCATACAGCTCCATTTTCTCCTCCCTTCTGTGCTATCATATATCGGCTCCATCACTAAAACAGCACCTATAGAGCATATATATGCAGAATTGGGAATTCAGTCTGTAATAAACACATGTCCATATAAAAAATAGGCAGAAACACAGGAACTGGTTAATCTGGCCATTAATTGGAGTAATATTCTCCCATTGACACAAGCTTGAATTTTCTATAAATTATAAATCATCTAACTTTTCCGTAAGTCGAAAATATTCAGTACCAGTTTTCCTGAGTAGCTGAAATATACGGCTTCTGCCCCTCCGGAAAACTGTAAAGTGTTCCAGAGACACCCTATATTCACGATTAAAAATTCGATTCAACTTCAACAGTCAGGACACTAGTGCAACTCATGAGTTAGATGGTTCACCGGAGAAAGTTATTATCCCGGTTTACATCCGTAAAACAATTCAGCAAAATTTCAGCAAACTACACAAGTAAAATGGGGGTAATAAAATTGAATGATAACCAGAAACTGTTAAAGGTACTGAATAATAAGGACGTGCTTGCGCTCGCCTTTGGAGCAATGATCGGCTGGGGCTGGGTAGTAACAGCAGGCATGTGGATTACAGGCGCTGGCTCTTTAGGCGCAGTATTAGCTTTTATAATTGGCGGAATTCTAGTATTGTTGGTTGGACTTACCTATGCAGAACTTGCCTCTGCCCTGCCGTATGCAGGTGGAGAGCATGTATATACCTATAAAGCAATGGGCAGGCTGCCCTCGTTTATAGCTACTTGGGCTATCACCTTTGGGTATTTTTCCGTTATTGCGTTTGAGGCTGTGGCACTGCCTACCGTATTCGAATACATAATTCCTAATTTCAGTCAGGGTCACTTATATACGATCACCGGCTGGGATGTTACGATAACCTGGGCCGGGGCAGGTATGCTCGGTTCAATATTGATTGCATGGATTAATTATCGGGGTATAAAATTCACTTCTTTTATAACTTTTGTCTTAACTTTATTAATTTTGGTTGCAGGTATTTTACTTATTACCGGCGGATCAGTGGCCGGGAATGCTGAAAATATGCAGCCGTATTTCCAGTTCGGCCTGGCAGGGATCTTCGCAATTGTAATCATGACACCATTTATGTTTGTAGGATTTGACGTTATACCTCAGGCGGCTGAGGAAATCGACCTGCCGCAAAAGACGATCGGTAAACTCCTGATCTTTTCGGTAGTTCTTGCTGTTGTATGGTATATCGCAATTATCTTTGGGGTTTCCCGTGCTATGAATCCTGAAGCAATTAACCAGTCAGAGTTAGTTACCGCAGATGCAATGGCAGCTGCTTTCGGTGGAAGCCAGCTAATGGGCAACTTTCTCGTTCTCGCTGGAATTGGAGGTATTTTAACAAGCTGGCTTGGTTTTTATGTAGGAGGAAGCCGTGCTATATATGCACTTGCGCGAGCAGGCATGCTTCCAAAAGTGCTTGGAGAGCTTCATCCAAAGTACAAAACACCACATAAAGCAATTTTAATGATCGCTATACCATCCACTCTGGCTCCGTTACTCGGGCGTCCGGCTCTTGTCTGGTTCGTAGAGGGCGGTGGTCTCGGAATGGTTGTTGCCTGGCTGATGGTTGCCATATCTTTCATTATATTAAGAAAGAAAGCCCCGGAGATTGAACAGCACCCCGTCAAGTAGACAGCTGAAATAATAAAAATGTATTAAGCGGCCTTAGCTCTGTACTCACAGGGACTGAGGCCGTTTAGTTTTTCCTGGTAACGGTAATGGTTATAGAACTGTATGTAGTCATCAATGTCTTTTTGTAGTTCCTCGAAAGTATTGTATGAACCAAGCCTGTATTTTTCACACTTCAATTTGCCCCAGAACGACTCCATCGGGCCATTGTCAATACAGCGGCCAACACGGGACATGCTTTGCTTCATATTCGCCTGTTCGATCATTCTCTTAAAAGGATGGGAGGTGTATTGAAATCCTCGGTCACTGTGTAACAGTGCCTGTGAATCAGGTGCTGCCTTCAGAGCTTTTTTCAGCGTTTTAAACACGAGCTCATTGTTGTTTGATTTACCAAGTACATAAGAGATCACGCTGCCATCATGGAGGTCCATAATGGCACTGAGGTAAGCCTTACGGTTACCATACTTCATTTCTGTCACATCAGTTACCCACTTCTGGTTTGGGCGATCTGCCTGGAATTCGCGATTCAGTACATTTTCAGCTGTATGCTGGGGTGAAGAGTATTTATAACGGCATTTCTTACGACGAATGACAGACAAGAGGTTAGCACTTTTCATAAGACGGAGAATACGTTTATGGTTCAAAGGCTCCTTAAAGATCCGGTTCATCGAAATCGCCATTCTCCGATAGCCATAAATACCCTTCAACTTATGTTGAAGAAGAGTCATCTCTTCCATAACTCGTCGATTTAATTTCTCTCTGGCCGAAGGTCTGCGATTCTTCCATTTGTAATATCCCTGCCTGGAAACATGGGCAATGTCACAAAGTAACTGGACAGACATATTTTCTTCCGTGCTGAGTTCGTATATAGCAGTGTACCGGCTATGGTACCGGGTCTCACTCAATACCGCCTCCTTTCGATCTCCTCCAACTTTTTTAAGAACGCATTTTCCGCACGAAGACGCTCGTTCTCTATTTTCAGCTTCTTCATTTCTTTTTCTTCTTTTGTCATTTCTTTTTCCGTTCTTTGCTTTCCACGATTATCCTGAAGAGCTTCTTCCCCACCTTGAAGGTACTTTCTTACCCAGCTGTAAATCTGTGCATAAGAAACCTTGTGAATCTCCACTGATCGGGCATAATCTTTCCCATGAGCCAAACAGTCTTTAACGATTTCAACCTTTTCCTCGAAACAAACCTTCTTTCCCTTGGTCATAGAGCGACTCAATCCTTTCCTGTCATCCTTAAGTGCTTTATGACCATTATAAAGCTCGACCCATCCCATGAGAACCGATCTAGTTGAGATCCCATATTTCCTTATAACTTCATTTTGTGAAAATCTGCCGGAGAGATAGTCACGAACGGCTGCCTGCTTTAGTTCGGCTGAATAAGATGTATGACTCCTTATTGGTTCCAGGCTCTCAGCGCCGGACTCTTCATACAGAGCCCTCCAATTCCTAATGGTTCTTGCATTAAGACTATATTTTCTGGCTACCTCTTCACCAGGGAGGTCCCCTTCGTTATATTCAGCGATAATCCTAAGTTTTTCTGATGCCGTAAAGTCTTTTCTAGACACAAAAACTCCCCCAAAGGTAAACAGATTTTGTTTATTTCATCTGTCTACCTTTGGGGGAGCATATCAGATGGAACGCCCTTTCAAGCTTCCCGGAGGCACAATAATTGGCTGGTTTGCCGCTATTCTCGCTGGAGGAGTAGTACTTCTTTATATGCCTGGGATGCCTGCATCATTAGGTGCAGCAGAATGGGTTATGGTCGGTTTATGGAGCCTCGTTGGAGCGATCCTGTACATCTATTCCACAGCTAAATACGGAAAAGAGCATCAGCATCACGATGATCAGGCAGGATAACTTGAAAGAAAGAGCAGCCAGAGCCGGCTGCTCTTTCTTCATTTTAAACTGTTTTCTTCGGTGGCGATGCTAGCTCCTATTGCGTTACCGCTCGCTTCATTTTTTTGACCGAGCGGGCATGCGAGATCCTCTTGGGTTACCGCTCGCTTCATTTTTTGACCGAGCGGGCATGCGAGACCTTCTTGCGTTACCGCTCGCTTCTTTTTTTTGACCGAGCGGGCATGTGAGACCTTCTTGCGTTACCGCTCGCTTCTTTTTTTGACCGAGCGGGCATGCGAGACCTTCTTGCGTTACCGCTCGCTTCATTTTTTGGCCGAGCGGGCATGCGAGACCTTCTTGCGTTACCGCTCGCTTCATTTTCTTGTCCAAGCGGGCATGCGAGATCCTCTTGCGTTACCGCTCGCTTCATTTTTTTGACCGAGCGGGCATGCGAGATCCTCTTGCGTTACCGCTCGCTTCATTTTTTGACCGAGCGGGCATGCGAGACCTTCTTGCGTTACCGCTCTTCTCGCATTTTCCGAAGTTCAGGTATGCTGAACCCTCCAGCGTTACCTTTCTCCTCACATTTTCCAAAGTTCGGGCACGATGGACCCTCCAGCGTTACCGTCCTCCTCAAAATCCCCCCATAAACCTGCCTATCCTAATCTTCCATACTATTTTCCAGAAACTCCGCCAGCCTCTCCTGATACTCTGTTGTTGCAACTGTGTAAGATTCCACGTGCCCGGCGAATGGAACTGTCCATAATGTTTTTTCCCCACTGGCATTTTCATAGATCACCTCGGACATCCAGGCAGGGACAAGCTCGTCCCCTTCCCCATGCACAATAAATAAGGGAAGCGTGTTGTTCGCCACCTGGTCTACCGCAGAAGCCTCACCGAAGTAAAAACCAACCCTGATATTAGTCACGAAGCTAGTGATATCAAGCACTGGAAAAGATGGCAGTCCGTATAAATGCTCGAGCTGGTAGGTCAAAATGTCTTCCGCTGATGTGTAGCCGCTGTCGGCGATGATACCTTTCACCTCCGCCGGAAGTTCCTCTCCGCTCGCCATCAGCACTGCTGCAGCTCCCATAGAACTTCCGTGAAGAAAAATATCCCCGCTTCCCTTTTCACCAGCAAGAAGCTCCGCCCACTGGACCAAATCAAGCCGGTCGTGCCAGCCGTAGCCGACATAATTTCCTTCGCTTCCGCCATGTCCTCTTGAATCAGGCATTAATACATCGAAGCCTTTCTCATAATAAAACTGGACGAAATCTCCCATATCCACTCTTTCACTGCGAAAACCGTGGGCCAGAATGACAGCTTTCCCGTCCGAATCTTCATTCCTGAGATAATCGGCCTCCAGCTTCAGACCGTCATGGGAGGTAATCACCAACGTTTCAAACTCCTGTTCCTCGTACCACTGCTCTGCTTCCTCCACAATCTCTTCATTTTTTTCATCAAGAAAAACAGGGACGGCCTCTTCTTCCCGGTGAAGCTCCACCTCGGTTCCCCGCCTGACTGCCTCACCATAAAAATAATCCGCGGCAAAGGCAGCAATAACTATTAAAAAAACTAGTAAACTTCCGGCTATCTTTATAAACTTCCTCACAAAAATCCCTCTCCGTTTCTGTCAATCTGTCTGTCTTGTTCCCGCCTTCATTAACTCCTCTTTGAAAAGCTCTTTTGCGATATTTTCATTTACAAGCCCTTCTATATTTGTAAGCATTTTAATAATTCTCCATGGACGCAGCTGAATGGTGGAGAAGATAACTACACCTGCCTGTATCTCTTTGATAAAAGCGCAGTAAGTATGAAACCCAATGGTCGTTCCTCCGTGATGAATAACAGGATACTGGCTCCATTTTTTCTCTTCAATCATCCAGCCTAATCCCATTTTAATTTTCTTCGCGCTTGTTTTTCCATGGATTTGATGGGTTAACTCGATGGCTTCTTTTAAGGGGCTGTCTGTTAACCCTGTCTGATGCTCTAAATAAATGAGCATATCGTTCAGCGTGCTTTTCAGCGCTCCTGCGCCATTGATGGCAGCAAGCTCAATTGGCGGAACCCGCTCACCCTTCTTATTATAAGCCTTCACATACCGGCTGTTCTGCTCAGGAGTGCCGGTGATAAACGTGTCATCCATTCCGAGGGGTTCCAGAATCCGGGTTCTCACAGCATCTTCAAACGGCATTTCTTCGATCTCCGCCAGCGTGTTACCGAGAAGGCCAATGCCTATATTGGAGTACTGCCATTTTTTCTCCACTTCTCTCTTCGGCTGATGATTCGTGTAAAACTCGTGGAGGTCCGCTTCTGTAAAGTATTTAAAGGGATTATCCTTTTCCTCTTTGTTTTCCTTGATCCGCTGCCTTAGTTTTTTCATATCTTCCCGGGGCAGCCCTGAACGGTGAACAGCAAGATGCCTGAAGGTAATGTCCTTTCCGTTAAGTGACAATGCCTTCTCATATCTCGGCTTATAGTTTTTCACCGGATCGTCCAGTGACACCTTCCCTTCCTTTACGAGTATGGCGAGGAGCAGGCTTGTGAACGTCTTTGTTGTGGAACCTATTTCAAAAACATAATCACCTGGCTGAACACTTTCAAAAATCTCATTAAAGTAACTTGTGACTGATTTTCCATCCTTTGATACGACACCGATTGCAAGACTTGCCTCCCTTGCACTATCCAGTTCCTTCCTTACTAACGCTTCCAATGTTTTTCCCATTTGTTTTCCTCCCCTGCCTCTTCTACTTCCACTTAAGACATGTGAAAAGAATATCGTCAAGGTAATTTACAACACTTCTGTATAAAAAATCCTTTCTTAACTGATTCTATTAGTAAAAAAACAGGGGGGCTCCGCCATGTCAACTACTGATCATCAGCTAATGAAAGAGCTGACGGAAACAGAAGGACTGCCTGGTTTTGAAGACCGGGTGTATAACGTAATGAAAAGAGAAATTTCCAGCCATACAAATGAGGTGGAAACAGATAATTTAGGAAGTATCGTTGGGAAGGTCGGCAGCGGTAAAAATAAAGTACTGCTGGCAGGCCATTTAGACGAGGTTGGTTTCATTGTAAGTGCCATAACGAAACAAGGGTTTTTACGTATTAAACCTCTTGGAGGCTGGTGGGGGCATGTTCTTCTTTCCCAAAGAGTAAAAGTGCTGACAAAGTCCAGAGACTTGACCGGTATTGTCGGTTCAAAGGCTCCTCATGTTTTACCGCCGGAGGAGCGTAAAAAGGTGCTCCCAATCGATAAAATGTTTGTTGATATCGGGGCCAGTTCCCAGGAGGAAGCTGAATCATTCGGGGTTTCTGTTGGCGACCCTGTGGCGACAGTTTGTCCGTTCGAGCCGCTGGCAAACGAAAAGCTGCTCCTGAGCCGGACATGGGACAACCGGGCTGGCTGTTACATAGCTTTGAAGGTTCTGGAAAAATTGAAAGGTGAGTCCCTGCCGAACACTCTCTATTCCGGAGCTACTGTTCAGGAGGAAGTTGGCCTCAGAGGTGCAGAGACGTTAGCCAATAAGATTGCTCCCCAAATTGCTTTTGCCACAGATGTGGGTGTCGCCGGAGATATACCCGGCATGAACCAGGAGGAATCAGGGCTGAAGCTTGGGGACGGGCCAATTATTTATTTAATGGACCGGTCGATGATCCCCCACCGGAAACTTAGAGACTTTGTGATGGAAACAGCGAAACAGAATAACATTCCGTACCAGGTAGATATTATGAGCGGCGGCGGGACCGATGCTGGTAAGTTTCATGTAGCCCATGAAGGTGTGCCGACACTTGCAGTGAGTGTTCCTGCGAGATACATCCACAGCCACGTTTCTGTCGTGCATTATGATGATCTGGAAAACGCAGTAAAACTGCTTTGTGAAGTAATCAAAAAGCTTGATGATACTATGGTGCAGAAAATTACCGGGCTGGAATAACGGAGTCAGGTGAAACAGAGGCGCCAATAAAATAAGAGGTGAACATAACATGAAAAACTTAAGGAAAAACTTTGTTCTTACTTTGGCCGCAGCTTTCTTTTTAACAGCGTGCGGAACGGACAACGGTGCGGCGGACACACCAGGAGATGATCAGAATATGCAAAATAATACTGAGGAAACAGGCGATACCGGTGATATGGGGGAAGACACTGGCGAAACACCTGAAATTGAAGACTTTGAACTTGAAATAGATTTTGAAAACAATGACGAGCTGGACATGGAGTATGAAGACAGAGGCGGATCTACCTCCGCTGAAATTGAAAGGGAAACTGCTGAAGGCAAAGAGGAGATCAGCGGTGAGCAGGCATTAACAGAAATCAGGGACCTTCTTGACCAGGCTGCACTCCATCCTGACATGTCATCTGAGGAAGCTGTGGCCCAGATCCTTGCAGCACTTGATATCGCTGAAGAGGATGTACGGAAGCTTGAGCTGGAGGTTGATTTTACGACAGGCGATAAGCTGACAGCAAATCTTTAGTTAGAAATAAGGCTACGGCACCCTTTAAATGGGTTCCGTTATTGGGTGCTTTCTTAATTAAAAGAGACTAAAAGTGACGTATGAATTGGCATACGTCCTTTTCTTTGTTAACCCAGTTTTTACGAAATTTCATTAACCTGGGCATAGTAATTGCCATTATTATTAAAGCGGGCAATAAGTATTGTCCAATTAAAATAGGAGGGGGGCAGTACTTCTGCCATTTGCCGTGCCGGCTTTATTGACTTGTCGTTAAAAAGCTGTTGCTTTCCGCATCCAGGAGTGGTCAGGCCCGGGTTAAGAAGCGGAGGTGTTAAATAGACGGATAAATTCCCCTTAATTCGTAATTATTAGTATAAAACGCTTGAATAGACGGAGAGATTCCGCCTATTAACTCGAAACATTCGAAAATGAGAGCTTTTGCTTTGCTTAACCGGAAAACCTCCCCTTATCTCCTATCGAAACGTGCTCCAATCTGTATATAAACGGAAAATCTCCGCTTATTTAATGAAGGACAAGACATCAAAAGGAATTTTCTCAAAACCACCATATTGTTTGATGAATCACTGTAAAAGCTCAAAATCATCTCCTTACCTCATGCATAAATCTCATCCATTTTTTCAGCTTATGGCCGTAGATTAAAAAGCCTGCACCGCCAGCTGCAGCCGCTCCCGCTGAAATATAGAGGATTATCTGTTCAGCAGTATAAAAACCTGCTGCTATTCCAATAAAGCCAAGCAGCATTATCTGGAAAAAACGCTTCTTATTGTTTTCATAAAGCGTAAACTGAAACTCCCTCCGCTGCTCATTTTCCTTCAGATGTTCAAGCTTTTGCGGAAGCTTCGAAAACTCTGTAAAGGATTGGACCAATTTAAATAATGGCTGTGACTGAAGCCAGTACCAGATAAATGACCATTTGTTATTCCCCTGCTTATTAAGCCAGTCCATAAACACCGGTTTTACTATGTCAGTCAGCTCTTTATCGGAAGCGAGACTGCGGACAATTCCTTCGATTGTTATAAAAGACCTCCCAAGAAAAACAAATCTTGTGGGCACCTGGATTGGCAATGCTCTCACCATATCGTTCATTTCCAGCTTTAAAGCTACGAGATCCATTTCCTTCAGCTGGGCCGGCTGAAATAACATCAACTCCGCAAGCAGCCTTTCCATCGTCCGGGGATCGGCTTCAGGAAGCAGAAACCCTAAATGTGTTAAACTCTCCACCGCCTTCGGGTAGTTTTTCGACAGGATGCTTTCAATAAGTGTCTGGAAATGGACTGCGTCCCGCCTGGATATTTCCCCTGTCATCCCGAAATCCAGGAGAATGATCTTCCCTTTCTTCGTTACATGAATATTCCCGGAATGAGGGTCTGCATGAAATGCGCCAGGCTCAAGCCACTGGGGCAGAAATATGCTGATTAACCTCTTTGCCAGCTCCTGGCGGCTTACCTCCAGCTCCCCAAGCCGTTCGTCATCTGTCAGCCTGATCCCCTCCACCCATTCCATCACAAGAACTTTCTTCGTACTCAGTTCCGGATAAACATCAGGGATTTTTACTTCCTCTTTATGTTTAAAACGATTCTTAAAGTAAAGCAGTGAATTCATTTCTTTGGAAAAATCAAGTTCTCTCACGATCACCTGTTTCAGTTCATCGTACAATACTTTGAAGTTAATGAATCCTTTAGGCACCGGAAGAAGATGATCAACAAACCAGATAATAATTTTAAGTGTCCTGAAATCCGTTTGGATAATTGCCTGTATTTTCGGCCGCTGTACTTTAATAGCAGTTTCTTTGCCGTCTTTCAAAGTCCCTTTATAGACTTCTCCAATAGATGCTGAAGCGACTGCTTTTTTATCGATACACTCAAAGTGAGCTTCTATCGAGGCGCCCCATTCAGCTTCGAGGATTCTTTCCACTTCTTCCCATTCAGAAGGAGGCACTTTATCTGTCAGATCCTGAATCTGGCGGATAAAACCGTGAGGGAGCAAATCAGAACGAATACTTAAAAACTGGCCGATTTTAATGAGCAAGCCTTCCAGTTCAAACAGTGTTCTCCTGAACCTGGTACCGATGCTCTCCCACAGTTTTTCCCACTCAGCATCAGATTTTTTGCTGATTTTGAACCAGTAAATTTGAATAAAAATAATAAAAGCGAGCGACAATACTTTCCACATCCGCCGGACTTTACTCTTTGTTTTCAACATTCCCCACTCATTTCTCTCCCGATTATTTATCCTTACTTATTTAAACTTTTGCTTCCAAATTTCCTTTCTTTAAAGCTATTTACTTAAAGAAAACCCCATGCTGACTTTGCATGAGGTTAGAATTATTTTTCATATTTGAGGTTGCCCCATACTGCACAAGCAGTAAATTAAGAACAAAATTATACTTGTTAATTAGTCACTCTGAAGGAGCTCATTTTAGTCACTCTCACTTTTCAGCAGCGTTTTTCACTGCCTGCACTTCATACCTGCCGCCTTCTGCGCTGATTATGTATTCGGGCTTTGGTTTCCCTAAATTTGCTTTATGCATAGCTATATGCACGTCGCTTTTTTCCCACTGCTTCCAGTGCTGTTCAGATTCCCAGCGCATCATTACAACCACTTCTTCTTCCCCACGCTTTGCTTTTTGTTTCATGACAGTTAAATCAACAAATCCCTCTTGTTCCTCAATAACTCCAGGACTTGCGAATCTTTCTGTGACTTTATCTCCATTACCTTCCGTAACGACCATTTTTCTGAGTGTTACAAACATCTCATCAGCTCCCTTTTTGTTATGTAATTAAATATTCGCGTGTTAAGTTAATTAGGTTTCGCGTGATAACTGCTTAGTTTGGCGTGATTGCACTCCAACTTGGCGTGATAACAGCTTAGTTTCGCGCGATAACCCTTCCCTTCGGCGTGATAACTATGGGGTTTGCTCCATAACGCATTTTTGCCCTGAGTTTCCAATTTTCAATTTTCAAGTACCGCAAGAGCTTCTTGCGTGACGGGCAAAAACGAAAATCAAACAGCAACAACTTTTGAATAAAGACAGCCGAAGGGGGTACGGCTGTCTTCCTGTATATACTTAGCTTTTTATAAAACTAAGCCTCGAATATGGTGATAATGATTACTATTCTCAGTCAAAAAGTTTTTTTAAAAATTACTGGATTGCATCTTCGATTGATTTAATCATTTCAGCTACAGAGGTTAGTCCGCCGCCGGAAAGGTACCAGTAATCAGAGTGCAGGTAGACAACATTGTCGTTCTGGAATGCTCTTGTGCCTGCTGTCAGATCGTTTTCGATTACCTGTTGTGCGGATGATTCGCCGCCTACTGCTGCGCCGCGGTCAATAACAAACAAGTACTCAGGATCCATATCAGCTATATATTCAAATGATACGTTCTGTCCGTGGGTAGATACTTCAATACCTTCGTCAACTGGTGTGATGCCGAATTCATCATGGATAATACCGAAACGGGAACCAGGCCCGTATGCGCTGATGTTACCGTCGTTAGCAAGGATGATCAGTGCGTTTTCAACGTCTCCTGTTTTTTCCTCAAGTGCTGCAACTTGTTCTTCCAGCTGTGTAAGCTCACTTTCAATGAACTCTTCCTGTCCGAAAATATCGCCAAGGAGTCTCATATTATCTGAGAAAGATTCCATATAGTTTGAGTTATCGATTTGTACAAAAACAGTTGGGCCGATTTTTGAAAACTCGTCATATAATTCCATCTGTCTGCCGGAAATGATGATTAAGTCAGGGTGAATTTCGCTGATTTTTTCAAAGTCTGGCTCTTTCAGGCTTCCAGTGTTTTCATATGCAGAATCCCCGTATGCTTCCAGGTAAGAAGGTAGGTTCGCCTGTGGGAGACCTGCTACTTCAACGCCCATTTTGTCTAAAGAATCAAGGATGCCGAAATCAAATACAACTACTGATTCAGGGTTTTTAGCGACAGTTGTTTCGCCTAATTGATGCTCGATTACAATCTCGCCAGCATCTTCTTCTGCAGCTTCCGCATTATTGTTAGCTTCGTTTTCTTCATTTGCTTCATTTGCTTCATTTGCTTCATTTGCTTCATTATTATTTTCTTCTGCTGCGTTTGCAGCTCCGTCTGCACCGTTATTGTCTGAAGCGCTGTCTGCTGCGCCGCATGCTGCTAATGTAGCGATTAAAACTAAAGCAGCTATGATCAGAATAAATTTCTTCATGTTAAAATTCACTCCTGTTTTTTAGAATTGTGCCGGCTCCAGCTCATCAGGCACAGGGGTTCAGATTTACGCTCCCGGGTAAATATCGCAAACTATGAAAACTCCTGCCCTTCTTCACCTTGCCAGTTTGTATAACACTTGCCTGAGGAGTCTCGCCTCAGGCAAGTTGATGCCTCATTTAGAAATAAATACAGATATTTTTATCATTGATGCACTTAATATCAATGTCCATATCGTAAATCTCTTTCAGGACAGGGCTGTGGATGATCTCGCATGCCGGCCCTTTTTTCACGACCCTGCCATCCTTCAAAGCTACGATATTATCGGAATAGCAGGATGCAAAGTTAATATCGTGAATCACGATGACGATTGTTTTTCCAAGCTCATCAACAAGTCTGCGAAGTACTTTCATAATCTGCACGGAATGCTTCATGTCGAGATTGTTCAAAGGCTCATCGAGGAGAATGTATTCTGTATCCTGGGCAAGAACCATGGCGATAAACGCTCTCTGCTTCTGTCCGCCACTGAGCTGGTCAAGATACTTGTTCTCCATATCCTTTAGCTCCATATAGTTGATTGCTTCCTCAATGTGGCGCTTATCTTCCTTGTTAAGCCTTCCTTGTGAATACGGGAAGCGCCCGAAAGAAACAAGTTCTTTCACTGTCAAACGTACGCTGATATCATTTGCCTGCTTAAGGATAGAGATTTTCTTTGCAAGCTCATTGTTCTTTGATTTGGTAATATCCTGTCCGTCGATAAGGATTTCACCAGTGTCCTGTGCGATCAGTCTGCTGATCATAGAAAGGAGCGTACTCTTACCAGCACCGTTCGGCCCTATAAAAGAAGTGATCTTTCCTTTTTCAATGTTCAGAGAAACGTCTTCCACCACTGCTTTAGATCCATACACTTTTGATAATCCAGTTACTTCGACCATTATCTTTTCCCCCTTAATAACAGATAGATGAAGTACACGCCGCCGACAAAGTTGATGATGACACTGAGCGTCGTGGAGAAAGTAAACACTCTGTCCACGATGAGCTGTCCGCCCACAAGCGCGATAATGCTGATGAATATTGAACCCCAGATTAACTGGCTGTGCTTATATGTTTTTAAAAATTCGTATGTGACGTTCGCTACGAGAAGCCCAAGGAAAGTAATCGGGCCAACCAATGCTGTTGAGATGGAAACAAGTATTGCGATGATGACAAGGAGCCTTTTGACCACATAATCGTAATCCACCCCAAGGTTTACTGCTTGTTCCTTCCCGAGTGATAATACATCGAGATACTTTACAAATCTTAAAAAGTAGATAACTACCAGGACTATCATGACGATGGCTACCATCAGGATGTCTGTGTTCACATTATTAAAGCTTGCAAACATCCTGTCCTGAATGATCATAAATTCATTCGGGTCGATGAGCACCTGCATAAAGGTGGACAAGCTACCGAAAAACGTTCCGAGAATAATCCCTACAAGGAGAAGGAAATATATATTCCTTGCCCCCTGCCCCCGGAACAGGAGCTTAAAGAACACACCTGCAAAGAGCACCATGATCCCTACTGAAAGGAAAAAGTTTATATTTTTATCCGCGGCCGTTAAGCTCGTGGATCCAAAACTGAAAATAATTACTGTCTGGATCAGCAGGTAAAGCGAATCCAGCCCGAGAATACTCGGTGTTAAAATCCGGTTGTTCGTAATTGTCTGGAAGATTATCGTTGAAAATGCGATCGTTGCGCCAGTCAGCACGATTGCGAGGACGATCATCCCCCGCCTCGGTAAAATATAGCTTAAGTTCGTCCCGAGGTTAGTGAACATGAAAACAGCGATCAGTACGACAGAAAAGACTGCGAGTAAAGTAATTTTTATCCGGTTACTCATACGATTTCCTCCTCAGCAGCAAGTAGAGGAAGATACCGCTTCCAAGCACTCCGACAGTCATTCCAATCGGTATCTCGTACGGGTAAATTATCACCCGGCCGAGGATGTCGCAGAACAGAACGAATACTGCTCCAAGCAAAGCTGTGTGAGGAATGCTGTTTCTTAAATTATCTCCTCTGTAAATGGAGACGATGTTCGGGATAATCAGACCGAGAAACGGTATGATCCCGACGGTGAGAATGACCACCGATGTTACTAGTGCTACAAGGATAAGTCCGAGATGGACAATCCGTTTATGGTTCAGCCCGAGGTTCGTGGCGAATTCCTCGCCCATTCCGGCAACCGTAAACTTATTGGCATACATATAAACGATGACTAAAACCGGAATACTTATATATAAAAGCTCATATCTCCCGCTGATAATCAGGGAGAAGTTGCCTTGCAGCCAGGATGACATATTCTGTACAAGGTCTTCGCGGAGGGCGAAAAACGTTGTAATTGACCCGATAATATTCCCGAACATGAGTCCTACAAGAGGAATAAATATCGCATCCTTGTACCTTACTTTATCAAGTATTTTCATAAAAATAAGCGTCCCTGCGAGAGCGAAGGCAAAAGCGACCAGCGCTTTCACAAATGGGCTGGCCGATGCGAAAAGCATTAAGGAAACTAACACACCGAGCCTGGCGGAATCCATTGTCCCTGCTGTCGTAGGAGATACAAATTTATTTCTCGTAAGCTGCTGCATGATGAGTCCGCAAATACTCATCCCCATGCCGGCGATAATAATACTGATCAGCCTGGGCAGTCTGCTTACAAGCAGAATCTCCCTCTGTTCCTCTGTTAACTGGAAAATGTCCAGGGGTGAAATGTTATGTACACCGAGAAACAGAGAAATGAACGACATTATTATTAGTGCAGCGACTAGATACCATAATCTCATGTCAAAAACGTCCTTTGAAAACCAAGTTGTGTAAGACAGATTAGTAACTTACCAGATTAGAATCATTCTAATTGAGAACGATTCTCGTTACTAACTAACTCGTATTATAGCCGTCATTGAGAATCATTGTCAATGGAGTTTTTTTAAATTTATTTGTTTAAACAACTATTTTGTTTAAAAAAATTCACAATTTAGCCATTTGTTAAAGGGGTTCCGGTGTTTTGTTTTAATTGAAAAGTATTATCATTGTCTGGACAACCTTTAAGAACGCAAAAAAAGCACTCTGCTTCTCTGTAAGCTGAGCACTGTCATGTTTCTTTATTTTTCTTTCCTTAAGTTTTTATCAATCTGGTCTAAAACAGAAAGAAAAGTTTTCATATCCTCGTCAGGAATATTTTCTGAGATGTCCTCAATTGTTTTCTGGGCCTGTTCAATAAGCCCCACCTGCATTTTCTTTCCCGTTGCCGTTAAAAAAATTAGTTTTGTCCGTTTATCAACCGGATGTGGCATTCGTGTTACAAGGTCATTCTTTTCCATATTATTAATAAGCCGCGAAACACTTGGCTGATCTTTCCCAGTCAGCTCCGAGAGCTTGTTCTGGGTAAGTCCGTCTTCTTCCCATAAACGAATCATAATCGCCCATTGTTCATTGGTAACAGGGTAATTCCTCGCCTTAAAGTTATTATTCAGCCGGTTTATCACCAGCCTCGCAGTCGCAGTAATCCGGTAGCCTACTGATTCTGCAAGCACATATTTCCGGTAATCCATCGTTTTCTCCTGTTCTCGTAAAAATTTATTTCCTGAATCAATTTCATAATTCAAGATTTTCATCATTAATACGAACATTATCTTAAAATGTTACTTTGTTGTTCGATTTACGCTGCTGACTGATGCGTTCTGCGGGCACGGCTTCAACTAATTTTTTCCGGCTGAACGCCGTCAAAAATGGATTTTCAGCTTTTCATGCTTTTCCCGCAAGAACGAGCATCTTCTTCACCGCAAATACGTCGAGTTGTCTCGACGGATAATCTACGGAGCTAAGCTGGCAAAACTCTTTTTGCGACGAGTAACCGCAGGAGCAGAGGAAGAGACAACCACCGCCGTCTTACGCTGCAATCGAAAAATAATGTTCGTCCTTTTTTAATGCAAAGTCTATATATGAAATTCATACCCTATGTTAAATATACCATAGATACAAGTCTTATTTGCATGGAAATCAGTCTATGGCGAGTGGTTCCGGACTTTGTTGGATAATCTGGGATTACTTCGGGAATTGAATGCCTGATTTCGAGAATTAGCCCCCTGGTTTCGAGAATGGAAGCACTGATTTCGAGAATTGAACCGCCGTTTTCCATCGCCATAATTAACAAACCTCGGCCATCTTTTAATAATACAGGCAAAATAATTTTACCTTCATACTTTATTAACAGCAGACTTTTTACCAAAGGATGGCGAGACGGCATGCCACACGAGGGGCTCTATATACTGGGTAACTGGATCGAGGCAATCGGTGCTAACCTTGCTGCACTGGGAGTGGATATTGAAATACGGGACAGCGATCAGGGCAAAAGGCTCCGTATTTTAGGGGACGCTGTACAGGGAGCGGGAAACTTTCTTATTGCGGAAACAACACCTTCCGATGGACTTGCTGTACTCGGAAACCGGCTTCAGGCCATCGCTTCCACAGGAAATGCGATCTTAGCCCACAGGGAAATGTATGTGGATGAACTCATTAATGACCAGTTGGAAATTATAAGTGACTCCCTGCAGGCGATCGGCTCTTATGTAACTGCAATTGCCCGGCTGGATGACAACCCGCCAAAAGCAGCGGGGAACTTCATTCAGGCAGTTGGCGCAATCATTGAAGCGGCCGGAGTACTGAATATAATACTCTCAGATAAAGAAAAAGGAGATTTAATGAGAAGCTCCGGCAAATGGGTGCAAGGATTCGGAACGATTATTCAGGCGATCTCCGTTACTCCGGGTCTGAGAGAACTTGTCGGCCAAAGCGGCGACCAGGAAGATGGTAACAGCTGACAGTCCCCCTTTAAGCAACTCCTTTCCTGCAAAAAGGCCCGCCATCACATTTGTTTTTAAAAATTAAAGCGGGGAATATATTAGGCAAGCAGCCAGGAAAGGAGATATAACATGTTATATTTATCTATCCTAAAAGGTATGTTTATTGGATTGCTGGGAGTTGTCGTAATTACCCGCTTCCTTGGGAAAAAACAGCTGTCCCAGGTAACGACGCTTGATTTCGTATACATTCTCGTACTTGGCGGCATTGTTCAGCAGGCAATCTATGAGCCTCACATCCGGACCCATCATATGCTGTTTGCTTTCTTAGTATGGGGAGGATTCATCTGGATTGTGGAAACATGCGCCCAGAGATTTGATAAATTCAGGACTATTATAAAAGGTCCTAATTCCATCCTGGTGCAGAACGGAAAAGTGAATGTAAAAGCTCTGGAAAAAAGCAAACTGGAAATGGGCCAGCTCAGGACCTTACTGCGGGAGCAGGGTGTATTTTCCGTAAAGGACGTAAAACATGCCGTCCTTGAAACAAGCGGCATGCTGAGTGTAATGACGTACGCAAGTAAAGAACCAGTCACTAAAGAAGACATACTGGAAGACTATCCGGAAAATGACCCTACTTATTTACTGGTGGAAGAAAAAGATATTAACTATCGTAATCTTAAGCATATAGGAAAAACAAAAGACTGGCTGCTTAAGGAACTCGAAAAAGAAGGCCATAAGCTGGAGAATCTTTATTTTGCAGAATGGAACAAGCTGAACGGTTTCTATTTCCAGACATACGATGAAAAAGAAAGCGAAGGGGCGTTTTATACAAAATAAAAAGAGGAGTACCCCAGGCTGGCCCTGGAAGGCCGCCTCTACTGTACTCCTCCTTATTTATCTGCCGGGGCTGTCCTGGGATTCCGCAACCCCGCCCAGGATTAATCTACTCCCGTTCTACAATCAACGAGGTACCCTGGCCCCCGCCAATACATAGAGTGGCAAGACCAGTTTTTGCCTCGCGCTTAACCATTTCATGCAGGAGAGTTACGAGAATCCTCGTACCTGAAGCTCCTACCGGGTGGCCGAGTGCAATTGCCCCTCCGTTTACGTTCACCTTCTCCGGGTCGAATCCTAAGTCCTTCACAACAGCTAATGACTGGGCTGCGAAAGCTTCATTCGCTTCCACTAAATCAATGTCTTCCACTGATAAACCAGCATTCTCAAGTGCTTTCTTCGTTGCCGGCACAGGACCGTAACCCATGATTTTCGGATCAAGTGCCGCGGAACCGTACGATTTAATTACCGCTAACGGTTTTACCCCCAGTTCTTCCGCTTTTTCCCTGGACATGAGTACGACCATAGCTGCACCATCATTAATACCGGACGCGTTACCTGCAGTTACTGTACCGTCCTTCTTAAATGCCGGCCTTAGTTTTCCAAGCTTCTCCGCAGTTGTCCCGTGTTTCGGATACTCATCTTTGTCAACTACAACCGGGTCGCCTTTTCGCTGCGGGATTTCCACAGAAACAATCTCATCCGCAAAACGCCCCTCCTGCTGAGCCTTTTCTGCCTTCTGCTGGCTTTTCGCGGCAAATTCATCCTGCTCTTCCCTTGAAAGGTTCCACTGTTCAGCAATATTTTCCGCTGTGATACCCATATGTGTACCGTCAAATGCATCGGTCAGCGCATCATTAATCATCGTATCAACAATTTTACCGTCGCCCATCCGCTGGCCCCAGCGTGCTTTTGGCATAACATACGGAGCATTGCTCATACTCTCCGAACCGCCTGCTAAAACAACGTCTGCATCGCCGAGCATAATAAACTGAGCTCCCATGCTCACAGTTCTCAGCCCGGAACCGCACAGCTTATTGATCGTCATAGATGGAGTCGTATTTGGTATACCCGCATGAATCGCAATCTGCCTTGCCAGGTTCTGGCCAAGCCCTGCTGATAGAATATTTCCTACTAAAACTTCCTGGACTGCGTCCGCTTCAATCCCGGCACGTTTAATAGCTTCCTTTGCCGCCACAGTACCAAGCTCCACCGCCGACAAAGAACTTAAAGCTCCTCCAAAGCTGCCAACCGGAGTTCTGACAGCGCTTGCAATAACAACTTCCCGCATAATGTAAATTCCTCCTTTTATGTCTTCTATTACTATTCTATTGCAAAACTATTTAGAAAACTACTAAACTTATGCTGAGTTTTACCTGTTTTTTGCGGAAAATAATAGTTTAACTCTGCGCAATCTAAGGTATAAGAACTAGACGAGCAGACAAACAGAAGTATCCAAATGCTTAAATTCATTTAATGCTGTTTAATAATTTTGAATTTACTTTCAATTAGTTTTACACTATAAATGATACATACAAACCGGATTTTAACAAAAAAGAAGGACGATGCGTGATGATAAATGTTTTAGTAACAGGAATTGGCGGACCTACTGCCCAGGGTATTATGCGCGGTTTAGCCGACATTGAGAATATTCATATCATCGGCGTAGACCGGCGGGAAATAAACAGTGGCACCCCTCTTTGTGACACCTTCTATAAGGTGCCAAGTGTCAGGGATGAGGAAGACGCATACAAAAATGCTGTAAAGAATATTGTTGAAAAAGAAAATGTCGATGTTATTTTTCCATCATTACACGAGGAAATTAGTATTTACCATAAGTTCCGAAAACAGCTTTCCGCAGTTGTGGCTTCTCCGGAAAGCGAGATTTTACCTGCACTTACTAATAAAATCGAGACGTACCGTTTTCTTGAGGAAACACCTTTAAAGGAATATGTTCCAAAATATTTTGGATTTAAGAGCAGTGAAGAACTGAAGGAAATCATCGAGGAACATTTCAGCGATGAGAAGTACATTGCAGCAAAACAAACTTCCGCCCATGGCGCTTTAGGATTTGCTCTTTTAACAGACAGGGAGACTTATCTGAAAGGCCTGGAAGAGGGTAACAAACACCTCGTTCCAGTGGAAGATTATCTTCAGTTACAGCATTCCGGCGGAGAAATGGTCATGGAATACCTGGACGGCCAGGAATTCAGTGTCGATATCTACGTTTATGAAGGGGATGTAATAGCAACTGTCCCCCGTGAAAGATCCGGTGTGGCAAGCGGGATCGTTCTTGACGGTAAAGTAGTTTACAACGAAGAGCTGATCCACATCTCTTCTGCTGTTGCCCGGGAGCTTATCCGCACAGGATTTATAAACCTGCAGTTTATCACAAAAGGAAAATCCTACAAACTGACAGATGTTAACCCACGATTTTGCGGCAGCCAGATTATGAGTGTTGGCGCAGGGGTAAACTTCCCTTACCTGCTCATCCAGTATCAGCTGCTAAATGAATACCCGGCTGTTGAACCTGAGTGGGGTACAAGAATGATCCGGTTCAGGGATCAGTTTTTTATTAAAGAAAAAACTTGAGATTAATTGGGGACGGGTGCTGCTGCAGCACCCGTCCTTTTTTTGTGTCACTTTTCGTTGATTGACCAGCAGGTTTCGTTGATTAAAATCCCTGATTTCTCCAGTCTGGGCACGCGAGACACTCTTGCGTTACCGCTCCCCTATTTTTTTCCCCGAGCGGGCATGCGAGACACTCTCGTGTTACCGCTTCCCTATTATTTTTCCCCAAGCGGGCACGCGAGACACTCTTGCGTTACCGCTCCCCTATTTTTTTCCCCGAGTGGGCATGCAAGAACCTCTTGCGTTACCGCTCTCTACTTTTTTTGCCCCGAGCGGGCATGCAAAGCCCTCTTGCGTTACCGCTCTCTACTGATTTTTCCCCAAGCGGGCACGCGAGACACTCTTGCGTTACCGCTCTCCTATTTTTTTTCCCCGAGCGGGCATGCAAGGACCTCTTGCGTTACCGCTCCCCTATTTTTTTTTCCCGAGCGGGCATGCGAGACACTCTCGCGTTACCGCTCCCCCATTATTTTTCCTCAAGCGGGCACGCGAGACACTCTTGCGTTACCGCTCCCCTATTATTTTCCTCCAAGCGGGCACGCGAGACCTTCTTGCGTTACCGCTCCCCTATTATTTTCCTCCAAGCGGGCACGCAACACCCTCTCATCTTACCTCAATCCTCTTCCAACTCAGACACACCATACCCTCCCTCCCCAACCACACAAAAAAGAGCATCCAAAAGCCAGAACCTGCCCCCGGATGCTCTCCTATATTCTAAATTAACTTCGCTTTACCAGTCTTCTTTTAATTGCAGCCATTCCATTATCAAGGGCTTCCACTTTCATAAAATACAACAGAACAAAATAGATAACAGCTGCCAGGAAAATTGTCAGCAGAAGAGCTGCTGCGAAAGCCAGCACACCAAGTAAATAATTGTATAGATAGTAAGCTGCCAGCGCCATAACGGCAGAAGCAGCAACAATTTTACCAAAGGCCAGCCCCATTTTCCGGAACTGCAGTGATCCGATTCGTTTTCGCAAATTAAAGAAGAGGAGAATCGCGCAGAAGATTCCTGATATACTCGTTGCCAGTGCCAGGCCGTTGATTCCCATCACCGGAGCAAGGAGAAAGTTCAGTACAATGTTCAATCCCATGGCAATGGCAGCATTAATCATCGGTGTCCTTGTGTCCTGAAGGGAGTAAAACGCCTGTGACAGCACGACCCGGAGCCCAGCTCCCAGCATACCGATCGAATAAAAGAAAAATGCTCCTGCTGTCATCACTAAAGCAGTACTGTCAAAAGCTCCTCTGCCGAAAAGAAGCCGTACTACCGGCTCGGCAAAAACCAGTGCCCCCGCTGTTGCGGGTATAGTCAAAAGTGCAACTCCAACTACCGACTGATGGAGCGCATATTTCATGCTGGCTGTATTTCCCTTAGAAGCCATCCTCGACAAAGAAGGGAACATCACTGTTGAGATGGACATGACAAACACACCATGAACAAAGTTAGTAAGCGTATGAGCGTAATTTAATGCCGATATACCCCCGATTGCCACCTGGGAGGCCAGTGTCCGGTCTACAAGCTTGTTGATCTGATGCACTGCAGACCCTAATATAACCGGAACCGCCAGGATTAACATTCTCCGGAGATGTTCATCCTTTACATCAAATACCTTTTTGTACTTAAAGTCCTTCCGGTAAGAGAAAAACATAAGGATTACCCACTGGACAAACAGCGCTGCGACAAAACCGTATGGCAGTATCGCAGGTTCTCCCATTTCTGAGCTCACAACGATGGAAGCAATTACAATCAGGCTCATTGGAATACCAAGGAGATTCGGCACAGCAAAAAGCTTTTGATAATTTAAGTAAGCACTCAGCACCCGGATAAAAATGGTGAAATAAATACCTGCGAGAGTGACCCTTGTAAAATAAACAGCGGTGTCAAAGATCTCTCCCTCAAAGCCGCTGGCGAACAGCATCACTAACTGTTCAGCAAAAATCATTCCTAAACCGACTATCAATGTACTGAAAACGAGCAGAACATTGATTAAATTATTTGTGAACCTCAGAGCGTGCGCAGGGCCATTATTCTCTTCAATTCTGCTGTACATTGGTATGTAGCCGGTGGCAATCCCTCTGGCAACTACCCCGAAGATTACAACAGGAATCGTCAGAGCGATTAAGTATGCATCACTGATTCCTGAAGCACCGTAAAAGTATGCGAGGGTCACATCTCTTAAGAAACCTACTATTTTTGAAAGAAAAGTTAATATCATTAAAACGATAATTGCTTTTTTCATTAGAAACTCCTATGAATTTTAGCGGCTTTCTACAGTGTATCTGATAAGATTTCCTGTAAAAGGCCTTAATTTTCTTCATCTTCTGCTTATTATCTTATTATCAGCAGCGAGAAACAACTAAGAGCCTGCGTCATTAAGCTGCTGCCGCAAAGAATAAAACCGCAGACTCCCGTTAGAGAACCATGCGGTTTGCCGCTTAATATCATTAAATCTGGTTTTTTTTACTGGCGTCCAGAGTTACAGGGATATAATAGCTCGTTATCTCTGTAATTTTCCCCGGCTCGAATTTATCAAACTTGTAAACATCACAAAAAGCTGTTGTTTCCACGTTTCCGGCCGGGCATATAATTTTCATAATCCCATTACAGGAAGCCGTAAGTTCATGAGTGATAATATGTGAAATCTTTAATTCAATTATATTTTCTTCTTTCATCTTTCTGAATTCTTCCATTACTTCTTTTTTTCCGCGAAATGTTTCCTTCCCCATCAATGTCCAGATTACGTCTTCTATCATATGATCTGTTATAAATTCTGCATCATTAACTGTAAAGGCCTTGTTGAACTTCTCAATAAACTCCCGTTTTTGCGGCATAAGCCGGGACCTCCTTTATCTGTCTCTCTAACATAATCTTAACACTGCCGAAACGCCGTTTATATCTTTTTTTGTTCAAAGAGAGATTCATATTACTGATGAAACTGCAGAAACTAAAGAAAAAAGGAGGCGCAGTGTATGAGTGCAAAAGATTTTGAAGGCATCTACAATGAGTACAAAGCCCAGAGCGTCGACGTTACGAACTCTGCATTTGAAAATATGGAGAAAGGTAAGGAAGCAATTGCAGCTGTAAGGAAAAATGAAGATGGAGATTTAATCGCATTTAAAACAAATACAGGGAGGGAGCTTGATTATGTGACGGCTCTAAATGAAGCGAAGGCTGGGAAGCTAGCTCATATAGATGTTTTCCATAAGTATGGCAGAGATATTATCCGCAGTGAGCCAGACGGCATCCGCGAAAATAATCTGGATGAACTTCCTGAGTTTTAAGGTACAATAGAAGTGCAGACTATTTTTAACAACACACCCTTTTTAAATCTGTATATGGAGGGTACAAGGATGAATAGCATAGTAAGTATGTGAATATGTACAGTTTGCAGAAGGGGTGAAAAAATGAAAAAAAATCTGTATACAACAGGGGACCAAGTACAAATCAGAGCTACCGGGGAAACTGTGACTATCATGAAAGCCCAATACGTAAAAAATATGAAAAGGTATTCCTACACGGTGAACCAGTATCCAAATACCTTTTACTTTGAAGAAGAGCTTGCTGATTTGCCTGAAGGTGAAGAATAGAAAATCAGTGATACAGAAAAAACAGCGGGGACTCCTCTGAGCCTCCGCTGTTTTGTGCTGCATCTAATTTGTAAAGTATGGAACAAGATAATTTATAATCTGATAGCCGCAATAAACCAGGACAGCTGCAACAAGAATGATTAAAGCCCACACCAGTAACCTGACAGCTATCCTTCCCATTTCAGATCACCATCCCATATTTATTTCCATCATCCCATACCCCCGCACTTGCAGCACCCTTTCTTAATACTATTTTGAAAAAAGAAGATGTATTACTGTTTTTCAGAAGGATATTTAACACCGCACTGTTTAAAAACAACAGAGTGCTTAAAATACATGATCAAATTGTCCCGAAAAAAAGGATTACGGAACTTTAGCAGGAATATATAATCATCTGAACAGACAGGGGAGTTTGCTATGGTTTTATTGAATGGTGTATCTGGCTCCAATGGCCCTGATTCGAGGTCCGACGGTTTGTTATTTCAGAAGATATGTTATCTTGCCGCCGCTGAAGCCCAAGGGAGAGTCTTGTCTTTTCATGAGACGGAGGTTGCCAGAAATTATTATAAAGCTGAAGTTGAACTCTCCGGTAAGTCTGTATATAACCTGCTCAACAGCACTTACCCATTTGTCGCCTTTGCTGAGTTTGTTGATCTCACAAAACTGGTGTTCATTGATAACGACTGGCTTAGCAGAAAGTTCAAGCCATATTTTCAGGTGTTATCATCTGCTGAGCTCCATGAACCCATCCGCACCAGAGAGGGCAAAGGAAAAATTATTCTGTTAAATAACAATGAATTAAATGATGCAGAATTAAACATGCTGGAATACTACCGGTCTGTTACTTCCATTGTCGGGGATATTGTATTTAATTTCTGGGATTAGTTCCAGCACTGCCCGCACGCCTGCTCTGAAACAATTGCGTGGCAAACAGAGACAGAATCAGAACTAACTCGGTTATATTTCCTGCGGCCTTACTCTCAAAGGGAATAGAAAGAACGCCAACAACTCCCATGCCAATTAATCCTGCAATGAGCCATATCCACCTTTGCCTTCTCCAGAGGATAATGGAGGCAATTAGTATGGAGAGTGAGACTGCCATCATCATGAGAGGGCCACCGGAGGAACTCACCCGTTTATAGCTTAAAACACCTTGCTGCCATACTGGTTCAAGGGACAGTCCGAAAAGAGGGAGGGCTTCGATAATAATAATGACTCCTGTTAAAAAGACCACCCCGTATGTTCCCAATCTATTCAACGCCCATGTCACCCCTGCTGCCCTTAAAGTTTGCCAGGCAAAAAGGATGAGTAACGGGGTAAAAAAAACGTGCATCCAGTATCTCAGGAAATTTAACGATTCTAATAGCGTTCCTTCTCCAATATAACGCCCGGTGGTAAGTATGCCGTTATCATAAAGTAAAGCTGCGATAACAATTAACAGAAAGGCAGAAAATATATGCCAGCGGTCCTTAATTGCAAAGTATATTCCAGCTGCTAATAACAGAGCATACATAACCGACAGGGAAAAATAAATAACTGTATCCATCCGAAATCACTCGCTTCTTCATATAATGTTTATAGAATGCCCTTTGGTTGCAGATTCATGTGGGTTGGAATTCTGGCAGGCATCAAACGATATATTAACAGAAGCAAAATACAGTGAACCTTCAATCAGTGGCGTCCCCTCTGATTGTTAGTTGAACCATTCGGGATGTTAGCGTCCGTTATCCCCCGCCTAAACATCTTCGCTTCCACTCAGGAATTTTACGGACGGTTACCAGGATAAACGGAGGTTTTCCGTTTATATGGAGTTTGTAGCTCGTTTCGGGGTGATATAAGCGGAGGATATCCGGTTAGGCAAAACAAAATCTCCTATTTTCGGATTTTTTGAGTCAATTGGCGGAATTTCTCCGCCTATTTAAGCGTTTTTTTATAATAATTACGAATTAACCGGAATTCTTCCGTCTATATGAACCCAGGAAAGAATTCTGTGCGCTCTAGGGATGAATCACACTCATTCAGGAAATGAAATCTGTTGCTTAACCTGAGCCCACATACTCTTTAAATCCTGAAAGCTTAATAAAAAAAGACGTATGCAAATTCATACGTCTTTTTTGTCCCTGCTAGTAAGAAATTACCCGATACCTGCTGTTTTGGTAAGTTCCCTTAAATTACAATCCCCTTCGTTTTTTCGCTTCTAGTAGCCGTTTCATTCGATCCTGAGAACTTTCTTCCGTACTGGCAGTGTCTTTACCCTTTGTCTTTTCAGAGGAATACTGTAAACCTGCGGCTCCGGCCTTCTTCCCAAGCCCCTTTTTCCCGCCTGTCCCAGGATTTTCCGTTGAAATTACTTTCTCAGCTTCACTCCTCATCCGGCTCTCTGTTCCCTTCCCTGCCTTCCTACTAAACGAAGCAGCTTTCCGGCTCTTAAGCTCTCCAATTGTCCCTGCCCTCCCAGTTGTTCCTTCTTCTGCCCAGGCCCCTGAGTTCCCTCGCAATCTGGCGAAAGAAAACCTTGGAACACCAAATCTTCTGAGACCCACCTCTGTGAAAAACAACAGGAAGGCGGCTAAAATAAGCCAGTGAGCGATACTTTGTTTTGCAGACGGCGGCTCAGCAAGCGGACGGAAAGCTTCCGAAGCTTCACCGATTACCGCCCCATCTCCCCGGTCTGCCAGTTCCTCCAAAAACCGATCGTTCAATGGCTTTAGTTCGTACTCCTCGGGATAGGAAACAGTTACCCCAGTCTGAAACAGAGGAGTCTGTTCTTCATTCCGCTCTGTAAGCTGCACGAAATGCATTCCCTCATTACCTTCAAAACTCACTTCGTATTCCCCTGGTTTAGTCATACGCACACTGGCTTCCAGTTCGCTGCCCCGCTCATCAACCACTGCGGCATCCAGCGGTTTCGAGGTAGTTTCTTCAGCGGTAAATGTGAGGACACTAGTCATCCCGTCACGGCGCTGAGCCAGCTCGAATGGATCCTGTGTTCCAGCTGAGAATGTCCAGGTGACGATATCATTCCAGAGGGGAGCCCAATTTTCCCAGGCTGCCCAGTCACCAGACCACGCCCCATCCACATCGGATGTCCAGGCGACCGTTTTTCCAAGCCCGTACTGCCACCTGGAAAGAACGGGATCTTCTTTTTCGCTCGTTAACACATTTGTCGCCCGACCCTTTGGCGTTGTTGCGATATAAGCATTCATCCGGGGCACCCCGTTCATAAAAGCAGGTGTCCAGTCTGAGGTGCCTGAACTAATCTTTGGGTAAAAAGGATTGTCCTCGATATATGTCCTCGTCGCAAGCATCGTCTCTCTTGAGAGAATACTCGGCATAGTTGATTCATCGAAAACAGCGTAAAACCGCCCTGCACCATACTCAGCAAGCTCTTCAAGAAGATAGTGGTCTGCATCCGCCCCAACTGCAACGGCAGAAAGAGTAATATTATCCTCTAATCCCCCCTCGATTAAAGCTTTGTAGTCTCCGGTTTCCGGCGACTCCCCGTCTGTAAGGAGAATAATGTGCCGCCGCTGAAGTTCATGGGTCTCAAGCTGCCGGTACCCTTCTGCAAGACCCGGGTAAATATCTGTTCCTCCTCCTGCCGTAATCCCGAGGATTTTTTCCGTTACCTCTCCGATATCCTCCATTGGAGCTGTCTCCACAACCGGCCAGATCTGATCATCAAAGGCGACAACCCCGACTGTGTCCCCTTCCCGAAGAAGTTCAACAGATCTTGCTGCAGCTTCCTTCGCAAGCTCCAGCCGTTGGCCCATCATACTTCCTGACCTGTCAATAACAAATACCATTCCAAGGGACGGAAGCTCTTCTTCACTCTTGATCTCCATTTCAACAGGGAGAATTGTTTCGATCGGGGTGTCCTTGTAGCCGCCAAGTGCAAAACTGTTCATTCCCCCTGTCATAATAAAACCTACTCCAAAATCACGGACAGCTTTTTCAATAATCTCCATTTGTTGAGGGGATATACTCATTGCTGGTACATTGCTGAAAATGATAGATTCATACTGCAAATAATTGTTAAGTTCACCAGGGAGAAAATCAGCCGACACCCTTTCCACATCAAGCTCACTGGAAACAAGTGCATCATAAAGCGCATTTCCCGCCTGATATCTGTCTCCTTCCACAAGCAGCACTTTTGCTGAACCTCCCACGATGGTCATTGCAGAAAGCTGATTATTTTCCGGAATACTGTCTTCGTCGGTAAAAACCTCTGCGCGAATGTGATGTGTCCCGCTTTCTGTAACAGGATGGGTAAAGCTGAAAGAATTCGTCCCCTCCTTCAGCTCCACTACCTCCTCCAGGACCGCTTCTTGATTAATCATCACCTGGAGCAAAGCAGCTGCTTCTTCCGTACTTTCCACCGTAACGGAAATTCTGGCCTTCTCCCCTTTAAACATCTGCCGGGGCACCTGCAGATCCTTCATGGATACATCCTTCATTCCCTGAGAAAAGAACGGTACTGTGTCCACAGTGATCCCTTGTTCCCTTACAATACTCGCCTGATGCAATGCATCTCCTGCCGTTTCATTCCCATCACTCATAATGACAATTCTGCCGCCGCCTTTTTCAGCTAAAAGGCTCGTACTGAGCTGCAGTGCCGATTCCAGGTTTGTATAATCTCCGCTGATCCTGCTCCAGTCACTGCTGAAGCTGTTCTCTGAACTGATCATCCGTTCAATGACAGCATCCCTGCCAACAGAAACAATTGCAAAGGCATCCTCTTCCCCTTTCGCTGAAACAGCCTCCCTTATAAAAGAAGTCATTTCATTGTTCGCCCTGGTGTTTGAGTCAGAACGATCCATAATAAAAACGGTGTGAACTTCTTTTGCCGTAAATACAAGGTTTGGCATTGCCAATGCAACAGCCAGCAAGGTAAAAATAAGTATTCTCAGTGGAACAATAACAAGTTTTTCCCTTGAAGAAAGATGAAGCTTTGACCGTACAAACACTATTACAGCAATCAATACCGGTATAAATAACAATAAAGCGAGAGGCTGTTCAAGTTCGAATCCCACGCCGGAACACCTCCCACTCGATTACCAAAACGAAAAATCCTGCAAGGAGCAGCCAGGTCCACCATTCCGTTCTTGCAGATTCTGCCGGCAGTCCGTTCCCGCTTCCTTCTATGGAAAACGAAGCTGCCGCAACTGCCTCCTTCTCCCTGTCATCCAGGTTCACTGCAAAATAGGTGTACTGCTCCTCGCTATCAGCTAAATAATACAAACCTGGTTCACGAGGAGCCTGAAAAGTCTCTTCATCACGGTCAAACATCCCAATTTCCACGCCTTCCTCATCTATGATCCGGTGTGTGCCTCCTGTCTCCAGCTGTAACGGCCGGGATTCACCAGGGGAAAAATATCCAAGATGACCTGTTTCCCCTTGAAGAAACTCCAGTGCATTATAGACAAACACTGGAAAACTGGGCTGCAGCGGCCAGTCGGAATCCTGGATTTGGAAGAACATCTGCACATAGGGCTGTCCTCTGACCAGGCCCTTCTCCATTAAAGGGATCCCGCCACTTTCCATGATCGTCTCTCCTGACGCAGAAGCCATTGGAGTTGTTCCATCGGTTTTATATGCCTGGCTTATATAAAGCTCCCTCAAGTCCGCATATTCAAACAGCTCTTCCCCGCGTCTTGTTACAATATCTCCTTCGAGAGAAGCGAATTCCTCTTCCGGATCAGCAAGAAGGAGGAACGGACGCTCACCTTCTGTCACCTTTGGGTCTGAAGTTACCAAAATACTGCCGGACGCCGGATCATGAACATCAGACAGCTCCTCCGCCTGGACAATTTCATGCCCAAGCTGAAGCAGTACTTTATGTAAAAAAGGGTTAATATCCCCGATTAAATACAGTACAGATGCCTGCTCAGAAGACGCAAAAGCGAAGGCTGTGTTATCAAGAGCGTAACTGTCCTCCGTTTTTATTTCCGCTTTATAGTATATTCCATTGGGGATCTCTTCCACAGAAATGACAGTCTCCTCTCCTGCAGGCAGTGCCACAGTCTCTGAGTAGCTCGGCACTCCGTCGGCAAAAACCGTTAACTCAGCTGCCTCCGCTTCACCGCCTTCATTTTTTAAAGTAATCACCGCCTCTGCCGTATGCCTGCCAGTACTGACCCCAAACGTCGTAACTGCAATATTCCCTTCTGTCATCGTGTCGTAATTTACTACATGCACAGGCTGTCCTGGCGAAGCTTCCTCTATCATATCTTCCGTAACCTGGTCGCTGAATATATGGATACTGGCCGACTGCTGCTGGCTGAGCGCTCTCGCTAATGACAATGCCTGGCTGAAATTGCTGTGCTCGTACGTTAAATCCAGAGCTTCAATTTGATTTTTTACCAGATCTTTATCAAACTCCCGTGCAACAGCCAGTTCAGGAGATGCACCAGCAGAAATCACACTGACTGCCTGTTCCCGGCTTAGCTTGTCTGCCAGCTCCAGCATATCTGCTTTCGCCTGGCCGAACCTCGTTGTTTCTTCGTCTGTAAAGGCTGCCATCGTTGCCGAACTGTCCACGATAAAAATAACATGATCTCCTTCTACTCCTTCTGCATATAAAAACGGCCGGGCAAGAGCGAACATGAGCAGGAGAAGAATAAGAATCTGCAGCAATAAAAGCAGCTGGCGCTGAAGCTTTTTCCACCATTTAGACGCCTGTCTTTCATTCATCACTTGATCCCATAATATATTCGAGGAAACGATCTCCTCGTCGTACTGTTTCCGGAACATATAGAAGATTACCAATCCGCCAATAAATAAAGAAAGCCCGAAAAATGCAGGCGCTAGTAAACCCATTGCTGTCACCTTCTCCCCTCCGGCCGCTGCAGCTTTATGCCAGCCAGCCTTTTTTCCTCATTCTGCTGAAAAGAATTTCATCTATGGACTGGCCAGTGCTTACCTGCTCATACCCGATTCCCCGGTCCATGCATGTCTTTTCTATCAGGCGGCAATGCTCCCTTAACCGCTCCTTGTAGGAGGAAATTACTCCTCTTGTAACACTTACCTGCACTGTATCTGTCTCCTGCTCCACATTAATAAGCTTTACATCTCCAGACAGTTCCGGATTCATTTCTTTTTCGCTGAGCAAGTGAATGACTCTGAGCTGCTGGTTCGTCTGAAGAAGCTTCAGCCGGTCCGCCACCTGCTCCACTGGTTCAAGAAAATCGCTGATAATGAAGCTCAAAGCAGTCTTCTGCTGCCGGTACCGGGGGAGTTTCTCTGTGAAACTGCCACTCTCTCCCGCCTCAAAGCTTTCCATTTGCCGGAGCATCTGATTTGCGAAGACAACCCCTTTTTTCCGTGAAAAAGCAAGCCCCTTCTCTGAAACAGGAATCACCGAAACTCTGTCGTCGTTTACTAATCCTGTATAGCCAATAGCTGCAGCTAATGATTTAGCCATCTGCCACTTCTCTTTTTCCAGGCCCATAGAAAGGGAACAGTCCAGATAGACTGCCAGAGACAATTCCTGCTCATCTAAATAACGTTTAATATAATGGCGGTTGGTTCTCGCGTACACATTCCAGTCAATTTGCCGCACATCATCACCTGGCTGGTAAGCCCTGAAGTCGGAGAAGTCCAGGGAGCTTCCAAAAGCTGCTGAACGTCTCTTTCCTTTTTGCATCCCCCGCTTGAGCTGCGCAGTCTGCCAGTGATACTGACTGAGCCTTGTCCGTAAACCGGAAGACAGCAGCATCGTTAAACTGCCTCCGCCACAGACACAGCCTCTACTGCATCCTTAATCAGTTCATCGGTGGAAATCCCCGCTGCTTCCCCTTCAAAGTTCAGGAAGATTCTGTGCCTGAGCACCGGAAGTGCCGCATGTTTCATATCACCGATAGATACATGATAGCGCCCCTCCATTAAGGCTCTAACCTTGGCAACTTTTACCAAACTTTGCAGCCCCCTTGGTCCGGAACCGAACCTGACATACTGGCGGACTGATTCCGGAGCCAGTTCATTATCGCTATGTGTCGCCATAATCAGATTTACGGCAAAGTCCAGCATCTCATCTGCCACAAGTATGCCGCTGGCAAGCCGCTGTATATGCAGCATATCTTCTCCTGTAATAACAGGGCGGACTTTTTCCTGCTCCTTTGTCACTGTACGCTCAACAATCATCTTCAGCTCATCCCTGCCAGGATAGGAGATGTTTATTTTACAGAGAAAACGGTCCATCTGTGCTTCAGGAAGGGGATACGTCCCTTCGAGATCGATGGGGTTCTGTGTAGCCAGCACGAAAAACGGTCCTGGAAGCTCCTTCGTTTCCCCGATCACTGTCACTGTTTTTTCCCCCATTGCCTCCAGCAAAGCACTCTGTGTTTTTGGCGTTGCCCGGTTAATCTCGTCTGCGAGAACGATATTTGCAAAAACAGGGCCCTTGTGAAAAATAAACTGCTGTTTTCCATGCTCATCCGGTTCAATCATCATCGTACCGGTAATATCCGCCGGCATGAGGTCAGGAGTAAACTGTATTCTTGAGAAACGAAGTTCCAGTGCTTCGGAGATCGTTCTTATCATCATTGTTTTTCCCACTCCCGGCAATCCTTCCAGAAGAGCGTGTCCGCCGGCAAACATCGCCCATAAAGTCTCGTTTAATGCTTCCTCCTGGCTGACGATGAAAGACTGTACTGCTGATTTCACTGCCTGAAGCCGTTCACGAGCCTGTTCATATTCTGTTTCCTCCACTTTTTTCACTCCTCTTCCACATTCAATTCGCTAAAATAATCCCGGACGACCCCTTCTAAATAGCCCGGCAGCTGCATACGGTCCACACTTTCCCGGTAATTGGCTTCATATTCTCCGATCACTTCCCGATAAGGCCTCACTGTGCCTTTCAGTACCGGAGCAGTTTCCGACTCATATCGCTCTCCGCTCCCGGATCCTGTCTCCCCCTGGTCTCCTTCCACATTTTCCTGTCCGGATATTCTTTCTGGTACAGTGACCAATTCCCTTGGCCCCTGGCCAGAACCTGCACCCCGGCCTCCAGCTCCGGAGCCGATGCCCCCTGAGCCAGAGCCGCCGCTCTGGCCTTGTCCCTGCCCGTTTCCGGAACCGCTGCCCTCTCCTGCTGAACCGTTGTTCCCGCCGGAGCCGCTTCCTTCAGTACCTGACTCACCATTACTGCTTCCCTGGCCAGCAGACGGGTTCACTCCCGCCGAAGGGCTCCCTGAAGAGGCACTGGCGAAAGTGAGGGGCCGATTTTCAGACAGACCTGCATTTGCCATACTTGCATTCAGCGAGGTCGCTGCCTGCTGCAGCTGTTCCTGAAGGCTCTCCAGATCTGAAAGTGTGCGGCCTGCAAACAGTTGCTCCAATAATTGTTCTTCCAGCTTCTCCAGCATCTCGAAAAGCTCCTCATCGGTAAGTTCTGCCGGAGAACCTGCTGATTCGCCGCTGAGCTGTTCAAATAAGTCTGCCAGTGCCTGCCTTTCTTCCTGTGTGAGTTCTCCAATTTCATTTCTTATATCTGCAGCAGCTTCATTTAATGCCGACTCATGAAGGGTCTTCAATGCCTCGGCCAGTTCATTAAACCCAGACTTCTCCAGCTCCTCCGTATGATGCTGCAGTTGTTCTTCTGACATTTCCAGTTCCAGTTTCATTTCTTCCAGAAGCGCTTCCGCCAGAAGCAATTCCTCTAAGGCTGCCTCCGCCGTTTCCATTTCTTCCAGCTGCTCCTTTAAGTCGTTAACGATTTTTTCAAGCTGATCATCTTCCTGCTCTTCCAGCTTCTCCAAATTTTCTCCAACCTTTTTGAGCATCTGCTTATTTGCCTGCAAATCTCCTGCAACAAGCATTTGCCCTCCTGGAAATAAAACAGAAGCTGTAGTTCCGCAAACGAGGAGCAGTGCAGCCCCGCACTCTTTCCAGTGAAACCTCAGCTTCCTGCTGTCGAGCACTTCCTGTTTTTTCTTCTTCATTTTTGTTACTGCTTCCTGACGCTGCAGCAAGGCAAGGCCATTTGTATCCTCAAGAAAATCATATGCTGTCGCCACACGGTTTTCTCTCACTGCCTGATCGTATAAATGAACAGCCTTCTTGTCCCCCGGCCTGTTTTTTACCCAGTAATACAATACAGCTGCTGCTGTGAGTACAGCGGGGACCAGGACCCACCAGATAAAATTCATCATTATAAACCAGCGTGCCGCAAGACTAACAAGAAAGATTACAGCAGCTGTAAAGAAAAACACGTACTGAACTGCACTGAAAAAATGCTGCTTCACCAGCTTTCGTTTCACTTCTCTGATCAGCATCAGAAACTGATTTCTTCCTTTCACCTGATCCCCTCCTTCCCTTGCTTTCACAGATTTTTATCGCAGCAGCCCGCAAGATATTTGCCGTAAAGCTTCACCCCATCTTTTCCGCGGGCTTTCCTTTCGTCTTCATCCTTGGCCGGAGCTTGCGGACAGCGATCAAAAGGCATCCGGCGATAATTACTCCGTAGAAGATAAAGAAAGTAATCCATGGGGAAAAGCTTGTTCCCGCCATTGTCTGCAGTTCCTGCATCACTGACCCTTCGAAAACAGAAAAGAACATCACCGGTATATTCACAGAAGCGAAAACATACGGCCAAATATAATCCGTCCCCTGAGAATAATAAGCATAGTTGAAATTAGTGAGCATCATTGCAATGACAGCAATTCCGCCAGTAAGGAAAAACGCCACGCTGTATGTTGTCACCATCGCGAGTATCGTCCGGCGGATAAGTGTTGACATAAGCACACCGATACTGCCGACAACAAGCATTGTAAATACATAAAGGGCAAAACTTGCCAAAATGCTCACAGGCGATATTCCTCCAAAAAGGAAAACGATCATATATAAAGGAGCCGATGCAAAAACAATGAGTAATAAATAAGAAAGAGACGATGCAAGCTTGCTCAATATAATCGAACTGGAAGACTGGGCAGTTGTAAGGAGAATCGGCAGTGTCTGCCTCTCCCTCTCACTGCTGATTACTCCTGCAGTCAGGCCGGGTGTGATAAATATAACGAGAGCAAGCTGAAGCATACTGATCATCAAAAACATACTCCGGCTCTCTTCCGGGCGGAATACCCCAGCATAATCAAAGCTTAGTGTCATACCGATGAAACCGAGTGAGATTAACCCGAGAATCCCAAGGTAAGCGGCGATTCCAAGAAAGCTTTTCGCCGAACGGAACCGCAGACGAATCTCTTTATTAAGCACAGGATTTAAGAGTGCAGACTTCATGCTTTTTCCACCTCTTTCGTAATTTCCATAAAAACATCTTCCAGGTTTTTCTCTATTGGGCGGAAACTCAGCAGAGGGATATCATCCAGAACAGCTTTTTTCAGAAGAACCTGCTGTTTTTCATCTGACCCTTTATAGCCGAACTGAATTGTCCCATTCGGTCCCTTCTGCACGTTAATTACGTCCGGATCGTCTTCAAAAAACCTCACTGATTTCTCCAGCTCCCTTGAAACCGTGACAACAATTTCTTTCTGTTGCTGCAGTTGTTCCTGAATGTCGGAAACAGATCCAGTAGCAATGAGCTTCCCATGGTCGATAACGCCAATCTCATCGCACATTTCTGCGAGCTCCGGGAGAATATGGGAAGAAATAATAATTGTTTTTCCCATCGTCTTTAACTCTTTAAGGATTTCTCTCATCTCTATCCTCGCCCGCGGATCAAGCCCTGAGGCAGGTTCATCAAGTATAAGCACCTTTGGATCGTGGATAAGTGACCTGGCCAGACAAAGCCGCTGCTTCATTCCTCTCGAAAGAAGATCAACATAGGAATCATGCTTATGAGACAGATTGACCAGCTCCAGAAGCTGTGGAATTACCTCGGAACGTTCTCTCTGTGAGAGGCCGTAGCTGCTCCCGTAAAAATCAAGGTACTCGCTCGCTTTAAACTGATCGTATACTCCGAAGAAATCAGGCATATAGCCGATAACCCGCCTTACTTTTTCCGGATCCTTCGTCACTTCAAGTCCATTAATATAAGCCGTTCCGTAAGTTGGAGCCATCAAGGTGGCTAATATCTGAAATGTCGTGGATTTCCCTGCACCGTTCTGTCCTACAAAACCGAAGACCGTCCCTTCAGAGACAGTGAGGTTCAAGTCATCCAGGGCAGTAAATGCACCGTATTTTTTTGTTAAATTAACTGTCTCAATCACGTTTCATTTCTCCTTTCAGGGACAACTCAGGAACGAAAACTTCATCAGGCATCTCGCCTTTTGAAATTTGGATACGAATCTGGCCATATTCCTCAATATATTTCTCAGGGCTCTTAAACGTATTGTTCTCATCAAGGGAATCGAAGGTTTCTGTTTCAACGTTAAATACCTCATACGTAAAACCTCCGCTGTGGCGGATTTTAATTCCAAGTTCCGAGAACGCGGCCTTATTTTCCAGAAGTTCAACAGGCACTGTATAACTGAACTCATACTTCCCTGCCGGGGCGTAAACCGTCCGTTCTCCAGGATGCAATTCAAAATCGTAAGATCCAATATGCCCGTCTACAGAATAAAAGTATGGTAAAAAATCTTCCCCCTTAAGCTCAAATGGACCTGATAAGTGGCCTTTAAAATCAAGCGGATGAACAATGAGGCCCGTTCGTTCTGTCAGAGCCTCCCTGCCTGAAATGCTGCTGTTCAGTAACTGATCACCTGTAAAAGCGGCCAAAACAGGCTTTCCTTTTTCAAACATGTCAAATTCATGCATCGTGCGCATTAAATCTTCTTTTTTCCGCTCCGCCAGCTCCATATCATTCGAATAATTATAATAGTAGTCAGCCACGGGGGCCTGCAGCAGCGATCCTGTCAGCTCTATATTTACTTCGATTGTTTCACCAGGTCCTAACGAGCCTAATGATTCTTTCTGCCTTCCTGACAGGAAAACAAGGTCATCGATCCGTAATTCTGTTGGATTCGTAACCGTGCCTGAAATTTCCTGTTCGCCGCTAATTTCCAGATCCGTTTCAAGCTCACCTATATCAATCTTTGAAATCGGTCCGGAAGCATTTCGTATAGACCAGTATTCAACGTCCTTAAATAGGATATCCAGCTGATCCCCTTGCTGCCTGATCCCTCCGTCCGGCTCATCAGGTGTACTGCCCATTGAATAATTACTTCGGATTGGAAATGCTGCAAATCCTGCTGTTGCCACATTAAGTTCGTAGTCCCCGCTATTATTGCTTAAGACAGAAACACTTCCGTAACCCCGGCCTTCGCCTTGTTCATCGACAGTTACCACGAGAGATTCATTAATCTGCGGCTGGGCGATTCTGTCCTTGCCGCCAAACCCGAATATTCCGGCGGATATTAAGAGAGATATAGCAGGAAGGATCCACCACGAGTGCTCCCGCTTATCTATTTTTTTCAACAGGAAGTAAATGACCGGGAAAATTATAAGTACGTAAACTATGAAAATCGTAACGAGCACTGAAAACGGCAGAAAGGATGACGGGAATAAACTTGTCGTTTCTGCCAGACCCCAGTTTAATCTGTCATACACAGACTCATAGTCCATATAGTTTGGGGTTATCACTGACTGGAATGTTTCCGTCCAGTAAGATTCAGCCCCATCCCACTCTGCAAATGATTTAGCCCCTGGGGAGAACGCCAGCTGCACTACCTGCCCGCTTCCATGGAAGGCCCTTGCCGCAACTGGGGTGCCTGATTCAGCCCTCTGCAGGATATTAGCTCCGTCTGAAACAGCTCCGGCTGTCAGATCTATTGTTTTAGCAGGGTATTTACGGTCACCTTTATTAAAAAAATCAGCATCTTCTTTTTTCGTATTCATCTCTAATCCCATAGGCAGGAGTACTGCAAGACTGTCAAGCTTCTGCTGTAATCCCGGGTCAGCCCCTATAACGAGTGTGCCTCCAAAATCCACCCAGGCTTCCACCGCATCCTGCTGCTCCGGGCTCAGTGCCTCCGCCACAGAATACTGATCGATGATGATTGTATTAAACATCGTTAACCCAGCGGAATCGTTCGGAAGCTGCTTAGGATCGACCGGAACTATACGCATGGAATTCCCATGGGCAGCCCGGGCGTTTTTCAGGTAATTAAACGCATCGGGGTTATCTGTTAACAGCCCGACAACAATATCCTCCTCGTTTATATGGGCCGGGGTTAATTTTGTCTGTCCCCCAAGTTTTACTTTTTTCCCATTTTGCCAGCCGCCTTCATAAAAGTGGATATCGTCAGGTACTGGTCCGGGACCGCCATAATGCATATTACTGTACCCAGGAAGGCTCAGCAGGAATGTTTTTTCACTGTTTGCCGGCAGGTCTGCCTGTGTGATGACCATGCCATTATTCCAGTTGTACCCTGGCATGACCGAGATTGCCAGTTCCCCTGAAATATCCTCGCCATTGTTCTTCAGGGTGACAGCAATTGGGAAACCCTGGTTGGCCTTTATCAAGTTATTAAAGCCTACCTCCGTTGAGACTGTAATACGCTCTTCTTCATCAGCTGACACTGCATAGAACGGCAGTGCGAAACTTAATAGAAAAAGAGTTAAAGCTGCTATTGATAATTTTCTGATCATGACTCCCCCTGCTTTCTCTTTTTTCTGAACTACTGTTTTTACCGATAGTTATTAGAAAATGAAACTGCGTGTCCAGCTCCTTCCTATTTAATATATCTAATATACATTTTTTTCCTTGAAAAATGCATATATTTTTTTGAAAATTTACAAGAAATAAATTACTTCACTCTTCCTTAGACGAAACTCCCGCCAAAA
Source organism: Evansella clarkii (assembly GCF_002019695.1). Taxonomy (GTDB): domain Bacteria; phylum Bacillota; class Bacilli; order Bacillales; family Salisediminibacteriaceae; genus Evansella; species Evansella clarkii. Next base: position 819,617 of record NZ_KV917376.1, read on the forward strand.
TAGTTTCTTCCCCTCCAAAAAATGTTCAGGGGCCAAAATGTTCAGGGGCCAGACCCCGCACGATTTTGTGAACATAGTAAAAGCCGGCCTCACAATGAGACCGGCACTATATGATGAATTATGTGCTTTCCTGCGGGGAGCCTGGAGTGTAATAGTACGGGGGCACTTTAAGCCAGCCCCGCTTCCTCATCAACGCTTTCAAAGTAGCTCCAAAAGTTACCCATTCAGAGAAAAACTGAAGCCAGAGCATACCGATATCATATCGAATGGCATCTGCCTGGCCTTTTGCGCAATGCTGGGCGCATAATACCATTTTAAATGCAATTCCGTTTGCGATTTCATCATCAGTAAGTTTAACTCCAAGAGGAATTTCATTAGGGTTGGAGACCGGCTTCGCGGAAGTAACATCTGGTAAAGGTATTCCTTCCTGTTTCATAAACTTCGAAAGCCTTTCTGCCTGTGATTCACACACTTTAATCACATCGTTCAGCATTTCTCTTATTTCGTCATCTGTAGATGTATTCATCCCCGTTTCCTCATAACGGAGAAAGTTCTCTACCATCGTCATGTATTTCCAGCAGTCACCTGCCTCTATAATATTCAGCGGAGCGGTTGGTTCATCTGCAGAATCCACTCCAACCTTCAACATATTCCATACAGCCTCAAAAGGATTTGGCATTCCTGGCACCTCACTTTCCATAGTTAGGTTTTCAAATTAACTGGAAAAAATGTATGTATGATAAAAATAATTTCCCTGCTCTTCCATCAAAGCATTTTAGTGCCCCGCAACTCCTGGTCCAGAAACCGTGCACCTGCTCAGGTAACAGCGTAATATTTCTTTATAAATCTGAAACCTTCACCCATTGCTTTCCGTATAAAACAATTGGCAGAAAAAATCTGGTTAGTTGTCTCTTTTACAGGGACAATAACCTGACCAGCCTGCGAAAACGTGATAAAATATATTACTATACTATAGATATGGAGGACTACGATGGGGAAAAGAGTTTTATTTTTTATTTTGACGAACATTCTCGTTATGACCACGATTGTTATTGTCTGGGGGCTTATCGTTTCATTCACAGACATTGGAGGCACATTTGATACCGGCGGCGCTGGTCTGGGAATAGATTTAGTTGCTCTTGGTGTATTCAGTCTTTTAGTTGGTTTTACTGGTTCCTTTATCTCTCTTGCCATGTCCAGGTGGATGGCAAAGAAGATGATGAAAGTAAAAGTGCTCGACCCGAACGACAACTTAACTTCACAGGAGCGTGCAGTAGTTGAAAAGGTGCACCGCCTTTCCCGTGCTGCAGGGCTTCCTCACATGCCGGAAGTCGGGATTTACCAGTCACCTGAAGTAAACGCATTTGCAACAGGACCTTCGAAAAAGCGTTCCCTCGTGGCTGTATCATCAGGCCTGCTTAATTCCATGGATGATGATGCCGTCGAAGGTGTTATTGCACACGAGGTTGCTCACGTTGCCAACGGTGACATGGTTACAATGACACTGCTTCAGGGAGTAGTTAACACCTTTGTTGTTTTCTTCTCCAGAATAGCTGCAATCCTCGTATCCAGACTCGTGCGTTCTGAAATGCAGACTGTCGTACGGTTCGCAGCAATTATCATTTTCCAGATCCTGTTCTCAATTCTTGGAAGTATCGTGGTTATGGCTTTCTCCCGTTACCGTGAATTCCATGCGGACCGTGGCGGAGCCGACCTGGCAGGCCGTGATAAAATGGCACACGCCCTTCGTTCTCTTAAAAGACATGTTGACCGTGCGAATGTTAACAATGACCGCACTGACGACGCAGCAATCGCTACAATGAAAATCAGCGGAAAAGGCGGAGTAGCCAAACTGTTCGCCTCCCACCCTGATCTCGACGAGCGGATTGCCCGCCTTGAAGAGCGTTAACAGAAAAAATTAAGCAACTGCCCATTTATACAGGCAGTTGCTTTTTACATAGTTAAAAACCAGGTGTTTCCGAAAATACAAAGTGATCGTGTGAACCCTGTAAAAAGAATCACGATCCGCCAGTTTTATTTTCGTTTAATATTTTTCATCACAATATGGCTTTCCGGGACACTTGGCATATCTACCATGCTGAAGCTTAGATCCTGCTCCGGAATCTCGTAGAAAGTTTGTTAACAAGATGATCGAGGCTCACCTTCATTATATCCATAGTGATCCATTCCCCGGCACAGCGATGCCCAATTTCAAATTCTCCTCCTCCTTGAGGAATAAAGTCAAATGGGCTTCCACTCCATTCCGCAAACCGCTCCGGTTCAAAACGATCAGGATTCTCCCAGTATTCCGGATGATGATTTGTCCCGTATAAATCCAGCAAAGTAAGTGTGTCTTCTTCAAATTCATACCCTCTCCAGCTGAAATTATCTTTCACTCGTGCCGCAGTAAACGGAAAGAAAGGATAAAAACGGCGTACTTCCTGCATAAACCAATGCAGCCGCTCACTGTCATTATTCTTTAGCTTATCTGCCTCTTCTTTATTAAAATAGACGGCATGCGCCGTAAAACAAATATAAACAGTAATCGCAACCATAGGACGCAGTAAGTTCAGAATCTCTACCGCCACAATACTTTTATCGAGGAGATTTCCATCGAGATCCCGATGCCAGGAAAATGTATAAAGAGGCTTATTTTCCGGCGGATTCACTTTTCCTTCTCTGACCTTTTCCACAAGTTCTTCAATCCAGTCTTCTCCCCTTGAGCGGGCTATCCTTCCTTTCCAGTGTGCCGGCCCAATAGCTGCCGAGGCTTCAAACATGTTGCTTAACTGATCTGCCAGATCTTCCACCTCATCATCTTCCAGCGGTACCCCTGTCCATTCGCAGGCAACCTTCGTAAGTATTTTTTTGGCTTCTTCATACAAAACAATTTCGTCCTTTGTTTCCCACCTGGCAGCAAACAAATCCCATTGTTTTTCCGTAAGATCAATAATTTCCTGCAGACTTTCTTTAGACATCACAGACATAAACATTTCTTTCCGATGCTTATGAGCCTCACCATCAAGGCCCTGGACGCCCCCTTCGCCAAAGAGTGTTTTTTTCACCCTCCCAGGCGCTGCTTCACTACGCTCAAATTTACTATTATCATAGAATATTTCAGCAGCATCCTTTCCAGTTAAGCAAATTGCCTTCTCACCGAGCAGCCTTGTTTCAAATACATCTGTCTGATATCTGTGCTGCCGGTTTAAAATATACTCATACCCTTCTTTTAACAGCTTCAGGCTATTGTCCAGCCCTTCGTCCTTCGGCAGGTTTCTTTCGCCTCCCATATACTAAATCCCTCCATTTTCTGGATATTAGTGTGTCATTGCACTAGTAAACGAATTTTGCTGTCCCTAAACGTCAATTTTTTACACCCTGGTATGAAATAATCAGTATCATATCTTGACTAGCATAGTGGGAATATATAATATAAGCTCAATAAACTATCAGGAAAAATGAGGTTGTTAATAGATGAATACAAGTAATTTTAAAGATTTTAAATTAAGCGGGGAAATCATCGAAGCACTGGAACAGCTGCATTATAAAAAACCAACCGAAGTACAGCAAAAAGTGATACCTGTTTTTCTCCAGAAAAAAGATCTGATTGTAAAATCTCAGACAGGCACTGGCAAAACAGCTTCCTTCGGTATTCCTCTCTGTGAACTGGCAGAATGGGAAGAGAACAGGCCCCGGGCACTCGTACTTACACCAACAAGGGAGCTCGCCGCTCAGGTCAAAGAGGACATCACTCATATCGGCAGGTATAAGCGGATCAAAGCAGCAGCCATTTACGGGAAAGAGCCGTTCGACAGGCAAAAACTCGAATTAAAGCAGAAAAATCATGTAGTGGTGGGCACACCTGGCCGTACCCTTGACCATATTCAGAAAGGGACGCTGCCAGTGGATAAGATCGAATACCTCGTAATTGATGAAGCTGATGAGATGCTGAATATGGGCTTCATCGACCAGGTGGAAGCAATTATAAATGAGCTGCCGGATGGCAGAATGACCGCTGTTTTTTCCGCAACTATACCCGAAGATGTGCAGAAGCTCTGCGGTAGATACATGACCGATCCTCAGGAGGTGGAAATTGCCGGTACAGGAGTAACAACGGAAAAAATCAGCCACGAACTACTTGAAGTCATGGAGGAAAATAAGTTTTCTCTGCTAAAAGATATAACCGTTGCTGAGAATCCCGACAGCTGTATCATTTTCTGCAACACTCAGGAAAAAGTGGACAAACTGTTCAGCCAGCTGAAACGCGCAGGTTACCCGTGTGAAAAGCTGCACGGCGGCCTCGTTCAAAAAGACAGATTCTCTGTTATGAATGCCTTTAAACAAGGAAATTTCCGTTATTTAGCAGCTACAGATGTGGCTGCCCGGGGAATTGACGTGGAGAACATTTCCCTGGTTGTTAATTACGATACTCCTATGGAAAAAGAGAGTTATGTACATCGTACCGGCAGAACGGGCCGTGCTGGCAACACTGGAAAAGCAATTACGTTCGCAACGCCTCGGGACATTAGATTTGTAGAGGAAATCCAGGAATACATCGGCTTTTCGATTCCGGTCAGGGAGGCACCCGCTCAAGAAGAAGTATCAGCAAATAAGGATTCCTTTAATCAGAAAATCAGTACAAAAGCTCCAGAGAAAAAAGACAAAAGTGCAGCAGTTAATAAAAATATAATGAAACTCTATTTCAACGGCGGCAAGAAAAAGAAGCTCCGGGCAGTCGACTTCGTTGGCACCATAACGAGTATTCCAGGGGTTACAGGCGATGACATCGGGATTATAACCATTCAGGAATCTGCTACTTATGTTGAGATCCTCAACGGAAAGGGTTCCCTGGTTCTTCAGGAAATGAAGGACAAAACGATAAAAGGTAAACAACTGAAGGTTCATAAAGCTAAAACGAGGAAATAAAGGGGTGTGCATATCGGCAATAATCTGGGCAAAGTAGGAACACCTTGTCTAAGTCTCTGTCTCTGCTGGCATCTCTGCGGGGGCTGTTGGGGTATCTTGTCTTCTTAAGTCTTATCATTAGAGGATAAGAGAGGGAGGGGGAAATCCGTCGCCTTTCGTTCCCTCAGTTGATGGGATTCCCTTCCTCAGATACCGCAAGAGCCTCTTGCATCCCTTGAGCAGTAACCTTTCCCATTCTCAAGTACCGCAAGAGCCTCTTGCATCCCTTGAGCAGCAATCTCTTCCCTTCTCATGTACCGCAAGAACCTCTTGCATCCCTTGAACAGCAACCTTTCCCCTTCCTCATGTACCGCAAGAGCCTCTTGCATCCCTTGAGCAGCAACCTTTCCCTTCCTCAAGTACCGCAAGAGCCTCTTGCATCCCTTGAGCAGTAACCTTTCCCTTCCTCAAGTACCGCAAGAGCCTCTTGCATCCCTTGAGCAGTAACCTTTCCCATTCTCAAGTACCGCAAGAGCCTCTTGCATCCCTTGAACAGCAACCTTTCCCATTCTCAATTCCCGCAAGAGCCTCTTGCATCCCTTGAGCAGTATCCTTTCCCCTTCTCAAGTACCGCAAGAGCGTCTTGCATCCCTTGAGCAGTATCCTTTCCCCTTCTCAAGTACCGCAAGAGCCTCTTGCATCCCTTGAGCAGTATCCTTTCCCCTTCTCAAGTACCGCAAGAGCCTCTTGCATCCCTTGAGCAGTATCCTTTCCCATTCTCAAGTACCGCAAGAGCCTCTTGCATCCCTTGACCAGCAACCTTTCCCATTCTCAATTCCCGCAAGAGCCTCTTGCATCCCTTGAGAAGTAAGCTTTCTCCTTCTCAAATAGCGCAAGACTCTCTTGCATCCCTTGTACACCAATGTTGTTCCTATTCAAGCACCGTAAGTCATTTTTGTGGTATTTCGCTACTTCTGAAGCTACACTTCAAGAACCCCATGACACTCTTCCGGTACCTCAGTAGATGGATGGCATCCCCTCAAGGACCGCATGCATCTCTTGCGGTTCCAACTAACTCGACAGGTGCAAAAAAACCAGCAGGCAAATAAATGCCCGCTGGCTGATACCCATAAACTATCTTATTACTGCTTGCCCTGCTTAACCCACTCTGCAACTTGCACTGTACGTTTAGCCTGGTGTTTTGCAGCTTCTTCTACGTCTTCCTGCATTTGGCCGTCCTGGCCTACTGTAACACTCACACCGTAAGGATTACCTCCTGAAGCGAACTGTACTGGGTCGGTATATCCTGGTCCGGCGATGATTGCTCCCCAGTGGAACATGGATGTATAAAGAGAAAGAATAGTTGCTTCCTGTCCGCCATGAGCGTTGCTTGCTGAAGACATTGCGCTCACAACTTTGTTTACCAGCTTGCCTTCTGCCCACAGTCCGCCTGTTGTATCAATGAACTGTCTCATTTGTGCAGGCATGTTACCGAAACGCGTCGGTACGCTGAAGATAATTGCGTCTGCCCACTCAAGATCTTCATGAGCTGCAGTTGGTACATCTTTTGTTTCCTCAAGATGTTTTTCCCAGGCAGGATTTGAAGCGATCGCTTCTTTTGGTGCAAGCTCAGGAACCTTAACAAGTTTTACTTCTGCGCCAGCATTCTTCGCGCCTTCTTCCGCCCACTTTGCCAGCTGATAGTTCGTACCTGTAGAACTGTAATAAATTACTGCTAAATTAACTTTTGCCATTCTCGTCATCTCCTTTTTTTAGGCTATGTTCTTTGCTGCTGATTGCGATAAAAGAAGATCGCTTGCCTCTGGACATTGCTTCAGCTGCCCCGAAAGCAAACATCGCTTTCGAGGGAAACTTCAGCTGATGCTATTCCCGAAGGCGCTCGCGCTTTTATCTCAAATCAACATAATTGTTTAAAAGTAACAATTACTTTTAACAAAGCCTTTTTTAAACATTCCTCATACAATTGACTCCGTATACTGCTTCCCTTTAAGCATTCCTATCATTCCGGAAAATTCCTGCTTTCATACATTACACAAATCTCTCAAATTAATTTATCTTTAATTCGAGATATAATAGCAGAGTACCGCTCAAAAAAGAATCTTTCGTACTCAACCACGTTTTCAGAATATATGAAAGTCTTTGAATTTCCTTCAATAAAATATTAACATATCGTTTATTACTAATTCAAGTTAAATAACTTTATTTTTGTAAGTTAGTAAAGAATCCCCCAAATTAACAGTGCAACAATGCAGAACATACTATGCCCGGGGCTGTTAACTTACAGCTCCTGGGCATAGTACCCCAGTTTTTTCAGGAGTAAAATCAGCTGTTCCTTTTCCTTTATATCCGCACCTTTAAATATCTCCCCGATAGCTTCCTGATGCTTGGGAAATATTTCATCCATTAAAGCAGTCCCTTCCTCTGTTATTGTAGCGTGTGTGATACGCCGATCCTTCGGGCAGGGCCTTCTTCTCAGATAATTCTTCTTTTCCAGTTTATCAACGACATAGGTAGTACTGCTGCTTGCAATAAGCACCTTATCACCAATTTTCTGGATCGGCTGGTCTCCCTTATTATAAAGAAGCTCCAGAACAGCGAACTCAGTAGGGTTGAGCCCATGTTTTCTGATATCTTCCTCCACACGTTTCTTTACTGACTGCATTGCACGTGTTAAGACGACGAACAATTTCAAAGAGAGTTCTTCTTCATTAATTTCCTTATCCATAGTGATCAAATCCTTTTTTCCTGCCAATTAATTCGAATTCGAGATAATTTATAATTACTATATTATACCCTTTTACCGCCTGTCAACACACCGATAAAATACGAAGGTCTGATACTGCCATCAGTACCAGACCTTCCGCTTACGCTCCTTTAAGTCCTGCATCCTTCAGTTTCACAGGAAGCCTTACAGTAAACACAGTTCCTTTGCCTGGTTCACTTTCAACTTTGATTTCGCCGCCTAATTCTTCAATAATCATATAACATGTAGGCATCCCCAGGCCTGTGCCTGTCTCTTTTGTAGTAAAGAATGGCTTTCTTAAATTTTCCAATGTGTCCGCATCCATGCCGATGCCGGTGTCTGTAAAAATAATGTCCACTGTTTCCAGGTTTACATTGTAAGAAGTCCTGATCATCAGGCTTCCTCCATCTGGCATAGCTTCAAAAGCGTTTTTGATTATATTAATAAAAACTTGTTTAAGCTTGCTTCCAAACGTAAGGAATGTCGGGACATTCTCATCCAGCTCTTTTTCAATAGCAACTTTTGAGCTGGAAACCTGTCCGTCATAAAGAAGGGTAATATCTTCAAGAAGCTCATTTACATCGGCTTCCATCAGCTGAGTATTCCCGTTAGGCCGGACAAGATTCATTAAATCTCCTACTATACCATTGATCCGGTCAATCTCCTGAAGGATAATCTGGTAGTAGTTTCTGCTATTTCCCTGTTCCCCTATCCCTCTCGCTTCCATGAGCTGAATAAAGCCCCGGATTGTGGTAAGAGGGTTCCTGATTTCATGGGCAAAGCTTGCTGCAAGCTCTCCCGCGGCTTTTACCTTTTCAGACTGGATAAGCTGCTTTAACATCATCCTGTTTTCAGTAACATCCGATATGATGACAAGTATTTCTTTTTTGTCTTCATTTTCAGATGCCGGAAGCTGATTAAACAGGATATAAAAATACCGCTCTTCCCCGTCGATTGGACAGGTAAACTCGAAATCTTCCAGGCTCGTTTCAGTCTCTAAACGTTTTATTAAGCCAGAATGTTCCTCAATGGATCTGAAAGACTCTGATGACTCGTTTAAATCCTTCACTGTAGCACCAATTACATCCGATTTATTTTTCCTAAACATAGTTTCACATTTTTTGTTAAACGTAGTAACTTCAAGTGTATCAGTATTGACTGCAAACACTGCGTTATCTGTTGCTTCAAGAATTAATGTGGATTTTTTATGGATGTTTTCCCGCTCCACCGCTTTAGCCATCGTTACGTTAAATTCACTGGAGAGCTGATTGATCTCCTGATAGGAATCAACCGGCACAGGATCGGGCTTATGACCTTCCGAAAACTCAGCCTGAGCTTTAAGCAGCCTTTCTACAGGTGATACGAGATAATTAGAAAAATGAATAATTGCAAGCCACATTGCTGCTAATACAAATAAAAAAATCATTAAATACTGAGTGAGAAGATTTTTCAGCGGACTCATTAGTTCAGCTTCAGGCACCGCCACTCCAAGATACCAGTTATGGGTGAAGATGTCTGTATGCGGAATCTGCCTGACCATGCCAACTTCCCCATTTTGACCGTTATAAAACAGCCCGTCCGAGGCAGCCAGTTCCGGCAAAATACTTTCTGAAAGATTAAAATCCCTTAAATAATTTCGTGTTAAAATCTGCTCCTCCTCAGGGTGGCCGATAACGTCTCCCTGTTCATTCAGAAGGAAAGCATAAGCGTGATTGCCTATTTCCTTCTGCAGTTCAGAAAAAGCGTAAACATAGTCCCATAAGTGGACCAAATCATAATAGGGGCTGAGGATACCCACTAAATTTCCTTCATTGTCAGTTACAGGAACAGCAATAACTGAAACGGGCTTTTCTAAAAGAGAAGAAAAGTAAATCTCCGCAAAGTTTGCTTCACCGTTCAGAGCCCGGCCAAACCATTCCCGGTCTTTCACATTATAGCCAATAAATCTCCCGTCAGCTATATCAGCGACTACCGTACCATCCAGATCCAGCAAAACCACATGTTCAAATATTGAAAAATAGGTGACGAATTCTTCTAACTGCTCCTTGATTTCTTCCGTTGAAGCATCTGGGTTTTTCAGGACAGGATTAGCAGACAGATAACCTACATCTCTGCTGACTTCATCGATAATATTATGCACACTGGTGATCAGCCCCTGAGCATACAGCTGAAATGATCTTTCAAGCTGGGTCTCCATGGCTTCCTTTTGCGAATTATAGGAAACAAACGCAATAACAAATAAGGAAAAAAAGGTAATAGTCATAAAGAACAGAAGTAATTTCGACCGAAGTGTTTTCATCATATTACTAATACCTGCTTTTTTATAATTTTGGCAATAAAATTCTGTTATGTAAAAGATACCATATAATTGCGAAAATAATGTAAAATTCTTGAGATTTTTTTGCCAAACTTTCTCGTATTTTATTAGATTGCAAATTGCCTGGTTCTTTCCCCAGTTCCCCCAGGGTCTTTTTACCACGAAAAAGGAAATTAATGTTAATATCTGAGTAGTTGCTCTTAAAAACATTGTTCCATTTACATCTGCATTTAGTTACAATTTTAATTAAACATTTGTTTAACAAATAATTCAGACAAAAAAAGGGGAATGTATATGTTTACCTGTAAAATTGACGAGAAAGTTTCATTGAAGCTGGTGGATTTGAGAGACAGAGATGCGATTTTCCAGCTTACTGACAGCAGCCGGGAATATCTCCGTGAATGGCTGCCGTGGGTTGACTTCACCACAAAGCCTGAAGATACAGAGCAGTTTATAAAATCAAGCCTCAAAAGCTTCGCCGAAAATAAAAGTTTAACTTCTGTCATTTTATATGAGGGAAAAGCCGTGGGGATTGCCGGGTTTAATAAGCTGGACTGGCAAAACAAGACAGCGAAAATAGGCTACTGGCTTGGAGAGGGATATCAGGGAAAAGGGATTATGACAAAAACGGTGAAGGCACTCACCAGTTATGCCATCAAAGATTTAAAAATGAATAAAGTGGAAATCTGGGCCGGAGTAGAAAATAAAAAAAGCCGGAGTATACCTGAACGTCTCGGCTTTGTTAAAGAAGGCGTGATCCGGCAGGCTGAATGGCTTAATGACCGCTATACCGACCATGCAGCCTACGGTATGTTAGCTGAAGAGTGGAAGGAAGATTAAATTTCCTCCTCTTCAAAAACGAGCTTCTCTATCATATGCTCACCGTCTTCAGACCAGTGAACTTCCGTCTTCCATTTCTGTCCGATAGAGTAACCTCGTGCGAATTCCCTTTCCTCGAAAGTTTTTTCGTACGGGTTACCGGGGGTCGGCAAAAAGTCGCCAATAATTACCATGGCTGGCTCTTCTTCCGCCCAGTCCTGCATATGCCTGTATGTAACTCTCTGATTTTCATCAGCTGTGCCGGCGGTATATACATACTCGATTGTAATATCAAAGTACTCCTCCGGCGGAGCCGGTGTAACCACTGTCATGGAAGCGTGCCAGCACTCTGTTTCCGCAGAAAAATGACGTAATTTTTCGTCACCTTCTGATGTGGTTATTGAGGCTGAACAAGCTGGCAGGAAAATTATCAATATAAGCAAGTAAAGCAAATAAGGCAGTTTTTTACCCATAACATCCTCCTTTGGCGGCACTTCACGTGAAAATATTTTCATACTTTATATTTGATTATTATACCATAAAATTGGAAATTTAGGGAAATTTACACTGATCTATTTATTTACGAAAGCTTTCAGAAAAAGGGAAGGTGTATCAGCAATATGACATACATAACAAAAGACCAGCCTGCCTTTAAAAAAGCGAATCTGGCACTTTTTTCAGGGAGCTTTATTACATTTATGATTTTATATTCTGTACAGACCCTCTTCCCCCTTTTTTCGGAAGAATTTGATGTAACGCCTGCTGCATCAAGCCTGAGTTTATCTGTCACCACAGGGTTTCTAGCCATTACTATGCTGTTTGCTTCCCTGATGTCAGACTCCTTCGGAAGAAAAAGGATAATGAGTATCTCCTTAACGTTTTCAGCTCTTCTTTGCATCCTGGCTGCATTCAGCCCGAATTTTTCCACTTTGCTAGCCATTCGTGTTCTCCAGGGGATCGTCCTTGCAGGATTTCCCGCTATTGCTATGACGTATGTGAGCGAAGAATTCCATCCAAAGCATTTAGGGATCGCCATGGGAATCTATGTAAGCGGGACAACGGTTGGCGGGCTGGCAGGGAGAATGGCAACAGGAATTATAACAAGTTATTTTTCCTGGCAGACCGCATTGCTGGCCATCGGGGCAGTCAGCCTGCTCCTCAGTCTCTGGTTCTGGAGATCCCTGCCTGCACCTAAAAACTCAGCACCTAATAAAAAGGATAATAGCAGTGTCAGAACACCATTGATAAAATCATTCGCCCACAATCTGAGAAACCCCCGGCTGCTCTGTCTGTACGGAATCTCTTTTTTACTCATGGGCGGATTCGTCACTATATATAATTACTTAGGATACCGGTTAATGGCCCCGCCGTATTTTTTAAGCCAGGCAGTTATCGGTTCCTTGTTCATCGTTTACCTGGTGGGCACCTTCAGCTCCACTTTTATGGGAAAAATGAGCGACTCTTTCGGCAAACCTAAGACACTCCCCCTCAGCATTTTGCTTATGCTTAGCGGGGTGCTCCTGACCTTGAATGACAGCCTTCTGCTGATTATTACCGGCATCGCAGTCCTTACATTCGGTTTCTTCGGAAGCCATTCCATTGCGAGCAACTGGGTAGGGGAACTTGCTTCTGATTACCGGGCGCAAGCAGCATCGCTCTATCTCCTCGCCTATTATCTTGGCTCAAGTATTGTTGGGACAAGCGGTGGAATCGTCTGGAAGCATCTTAACTGGGGTGGAATTGTCACTATGACCGGGCTTCTCACTACAGCCTCCCTGGTGCTTGTGACAATTATCGTAGTAAAAACCAGGAAAAAAAGCCGCCTTCACCAGGAAAACAGTGCAGGTGCAGGCCGTTAATCTATTATTCACGAAACTATTTAACCCCCACCTCGTCAAAGTAAATAAAGAGGTGAACCGATGTACAGTAAAAGCAGTGTGCCTGTCATTATTTTGCTGCTTTTGGCAGCCGGTTGTTCTGAGATAAACAGCACGTTAAGAAACTGTCCTGACGGAGCTATCGAGTGGGTGGACATACTAAAGTTTAACGACGTGGAATACCACGGATATGTGGATGGTTCTGAGCAGGTTGACCCTGCCGGCAGAGGAAGCGTACTTGGTGAAGTGACGTTTAAAATGGCAGATAACGCTTGTTCTGACCATAACCTGAGAAATGGGGATGCAGCCTATCTGCCGGAGGGAACGATAATTTATGAATACACCGGTTTCTCCCCTGATTTCCGGGTTCTAGCCGGCAATAAAGTTTATCAGGTTCAGCACAATGATGCTGCCCAAACCTTTGATGATTTATTCGATATACACGGTAACCTTGAGCAACTTAGTATAGACAGCAGCTACGACGGACGGACGCTCACCTTTTTCCCGGAAGGAGAGGCAGCCCTGTTTATCGATGATTTTCTTACTCTCGATTATGAAGGATTTGATGAAATTTATCCTGTAATAGAAACAGAGTCTGGTCCTGGTGTATTCATTGGTTTTCACCTGACGGACGGTACTTCTTTTCAGCTCACATACTGGGTGGAAGAAAACGTTATAAATCCCGGTGGTTTTGCTACAGAAAGAATGCAGGAAATCATCCTTTCATTGAAGGAGGGGCTGGAACTGGAAGAGGAGTGAGATACTAACTTATTCTTTTTTCTTTTTCTCTTTTTTGAATACGTGAACCGCCCTTTTAAGAAGGTCCGGAACCGGAACCCCTGCTCTGCCGGCATTTTCTATGATGCTCAAAGCTTCATTTGCGATGTAAAAAAAGATGACCGCTTCTCTTATGAAATGGCTGTTTCCGAGAATTTTATCAATAAGGTGTCCTGCGGCAACCAAAGCAAAAATGAGCAGTTTCCTCGCAATCCCTGTAAAACCTGCTTTGCTGCTAAGCTTAGTCGTTCCAGTCTTTTTCCCTTCTATATATGCAGCGAGTAACCCTGTTATATAATCAAGCATTACAAAAGCAACGAGAATTGTAAGCAGCCCTGTCCATCCTCCAAATAAAAAGGACAGGGCTGCGCCTCCGATGCCTATTAAAGTTTTCATCACCGTTTCCACCATTACCCTCTCCCTTCCCTCACTTCTTTTCCTAGTATTATTAGATGATGTCTGCGCCAGGTTCTCCTGTATGTATGCCTGCTTATTGTTAAAATAGAGGATTGTCCATGCCTTGCCAACACAAAAAAAAGCCTGGCCCCCATACTTTCAAAGGACCAGGCACTAAATTTAGTATATCCCATTAATCTTCCACATTATGATAGACCTGCTGTACGTCTTCTAAATCTTCAAGAGCGTCCACCAGTTTTTCAAACTGCTCCTTTGCATCTTCCGGTAGTGCTGCTTCGTTCTGGGGAAGCATCGTGAGTTCCGCTGCTGTGAACTCTTCAATTCCTGCATTTCTCAACGCTTCCTGCACAGCATGAAACTGATCAGGTTCAGCGTACACAATGACATTATCCTCTTCCTCAATAATGTCCCTTGCATCCACATCTGCTTCCATCAAGATTTCCAGCACCTCTTCAGCCGTTTTACCTTCTGTCCCTATTACCGCCGTTGCATCAAACATATAGGAAACAGAGCCGCTCACGCCCATGTTCCCGCCGTTTTTCGTAAAGGCAGAACGCACTTCCGCAGCCGTCCGGTTCACATTGTTTGTAAGAGCATCAACGATAAGCATGGAGCCGCCAGGCCCGAAGCCTTCATAGCGTAGTTCATCAAAACTTTCTTCTCCTCCGCCTTTTGCTTTCTCTATCGCCCGGTCAATTATATGCTTTGGCACATTGTAAGTTTTCGCCTGCTCAAGAACGAATTTCAAAGGCTGGTTTGCTTCAGGATCAGGTTCCCCCTGCTTTGCAACAGAATATATCTTTCTGCCGAATTTGGCATATATGCGGCTGACGTTTTTATCCCGTGCCGCCTTCTTTTCCTTAATATTACTCCACTTACGTCCCATGAATACTCAACTCTCTTTCTGTGAAACTTTCATTCCGCTGGCAATAAAGAAACTTACCCGCTGAAAAACCGGAAGGGGCTGTTCCCTGCCTCTAATGGATTAATCTGTATTTGTTATTATACATCAGTTTACGGAAAGCGTGGAGCTATGCCTGAAAACGAAGCTCAATTATTGAGAAACTTATATTTTTTTTGTTTTGAGGGATGATATGTTCATAAATAGGAAATTTCCGCGCAGACACTCCACCTGGGAGGCTTATTATATGACTTATAATACTTACATATATATTTCACTTGCTTTCCTGGCCTCATTATTATTTCTCTGTACACTTGCCAAACAGAAGGATTTTAGAATTATATTGCTTTACTTTATAATGGCCGGCCATACATTTTTGTTTGAGTATGTGATATTCACCCTCCTGGACAGTTATGTTTATTACCCCAAAATCCTGCAAAACCCCTTTTACGACAGTATTATGGGAGCAATTGTTTCAAATGGCTTCGTTATTCCAATGGTTTCCGTTTCCATGGCGGCATTTTATGTAAGCTGGAAAAACAGATTCTTAACTGCCTTCTATATTATGGCTATTGAAGTACTGTTTCTTAGTCTAGGCATTTATGAACACAACTGGTACCGGACCATTTATACAGGATTCGGTGTCCTCGGAGCCTTTCTGATTGCAGATTTTTGGCATAGCACCCTAAGAGGCAAACCTGGCAGGCTGGCCAGATTCTTCAGTCTGTTTATCCCTGCTTATACCTTCAAAGCAAGTGCGCAATTTTTTGCCTCAGGAGTATTTAATAAATTTATCTATACAGCGGGCTGGTTTGAAAATCCATACCGGGACTCCATTGCTTACGCCACCCCTTCAGCAATATTCTGCAGTCTGATCCTTGCCTATACTTTTACCTATTACAAAAGATGGGCTGTATTACTGCTAAGCCTGATTTTCTTGTGTCTAACAGATTATCTTCAGTACTATTTCGGCTTCATACAGCTATATGACTGGTCATTGTGGATGTATTTCCTGCTGACCCCGGCTGCACTAGCTTTCATTTGGCTCCTGGATGCCATTCTTTCCGCAGGTGATTCCTTTTTTAGATGTCAGCCCTCTCCTGAAAAATTAATCCACTCTCCCTTTCCGATAATTGATATACTATATATGTAAACAATTGGCAACTTTGCAACCATTTCGTTAACTATACGTATATTTAATTATCGATTACATACCTCAGCCTCAAGCTGCAGGTTTTGGGAGGGGATAGTTTTGAAACTCATGCTTAAATGGGTTGTCAGCGCGCTTATTGTATTATTCATATTCGGCCCGGAAATCGTCCACGCAGATATAACCGTTGATGACGAAGGGAATTTTTTGTCCCTGGAAGAAATACAGGAACTTGAAACACGTTTTTCAGATACTGTTTTTGACTATTATGTGAGTACGGTTGAAAGCCTTAACGGGACGCCGATAAGGGATGCTTCCCTCAGTTTGTTTCGTTCAGTGAGTGATGAAGGCTTTGACACAGCAATTCTGATTTCAGCCGCTGAAGGAGAAATCCATATGAATGTGGCTCCTGGATCGGAAATTGATGAAGCAATCAGCCAGCTCTCCTCCACTGACCCGTTTGGAGAACTGATCGATAGTACGTTCCTGCCGGCCGCCTATGATGAAAGGTTCGCTGACGGCATTGCAGATCTTGTTCTCAAAGTAGAAGAGCTGGAAGAAATGCGCCTGGAAGCCTCAGGTTCAGAAGCTGCCCCTTCTGCCCCTGCAGCTGAAGCATCGGAAGAAAATTCAAACGAAGGGGCAGTTGGTACTGCCCCGGCATCAGGCGGTTTTGGCGGGGGATTTCTTTATGCCATTCTCGTTTTGTTCCTGGTTGTTATTGGGGGGCGTATCATTTATTTATTAAGCAGCGCTAAAAAAGTTAACAAGGAACTGCAGGCAGTGAAGGATGCGCATAATTCCCTCCTTGCAAATGTCCTCACTCCATATTCTGAGGCTAAAGACCGCAGTGAATTGAGCAGAGGACTTACCCAGCAGCAGTTCATTGCTTTAAAAGAAAACTTCTTCAGCTTACTAAACCATGTAAAAGACAGAGAAACTGCCCTTGATAAACTTCAGCTGTCTTTATCAAAGCAGAAATTCCGGACATTAAGTGCTTCATTTTTACCAGCAGGTAAGAAAAAAGGCCAGGAAACAACTTCAATGTCGCTGTCCTCTGTAAAACAGGAAATAAGCAAACTTGGAAAATGGACGAAGGAACAAGGCGGGGAACTTGAAGCCTTGAGTGGGGAGCTCAAATTATTATCCAGTAAAGAGCTTGAAACAACCCAGAAAATCAGCAGCATGAAAGAGACACTGGCCCGTTCTTCTGCGGCTGTAAGCATGCTTCAGGAAGAGACTTCTATGCCTTTCAGCCATTTAAAAGAAAAACTTGGCGAAGCCGCTTCGGCTCTGGAAGAAGTCGTTAAGCTTGATGAGTCGTTTGACTTCGCAGCAGCATACGAAGGCATCGCCGGAGCGGAAAACAGGATAGCAGAAGTCTCTAAGGATTCTGAAGCGATTAAAACTCTCGCTGAAGAGAAGAGTGATCTTCAGGAACAAATTAGAGAAAGAGATGCTGAGATTAGAAGACTGGCAGCGGAAGAAAAACTCCTGCTTGCAGACGAAGATCCTTATTCTGTTATCGAAGAAGCACGGCATTATTTTTCCCAGTTTGAAGCAACTCTTGCAGAAGGCGATGCAGCCAGGGCACAAAACACTAAAACTGCTGTTCTCAACTCGCTTACCGCAGCTTTAGAGAAGACGGAAGCGCTTGTGAAATACAGGAACGAGACTAAACAGGCTTATGAAAATGTAAACAGTACCCTGCCTCAGTATAAAAACCTGGATAGCAGTTTTGCTGCTGAGCTGGAAAAACTCCGGGTTTCTTTTACAGAAAATCACTGGGAGCATCTTAACCGAAGATTTTTTGATATGAAGAATCTCGTGCAGAATATTGAAGCTAAGCTGCCGTTCATTGCAGAAAACCTTAAGCCGGACGTTCAGCAGTACAAACAGGCATATGCAGAGATGAATGAAACTCTCCAGATGCTTGCTTCGGTGGAAAAGCTGCACAGCGAATGTTTCAGCACCTGTAACGACCTGACCGGGCAGCTGAAAGGGCTGAAAAAATCTGTTATTTCTTTAAATAATGACCTGCAGAGAGTGTTCAATGACAAGCAGAAACACGGTCTGCCGCTTGATATGCATCCTCTTACATCTTTAGAAAAGGAAATTAACTTCCTCCACGAGGAAGCAGATAAACAACCAGTAAACCTGGCTGAAATATCAGATCGCCTTTCGCATGAGCAGCAGCTCCTTCGTGAAGCAGACAATCAGATTCAGCAAATGATACGTGAAAAACAGAAAGTAACCCGTGAGCTGGACAGCCTGCAGGGCTCATACCGTGAAGCAGAAAGACGGCTTGGACTCCGTACAATGATGACTTCCTACAAAAATCGTTTTCAGGCGTGCGAAGCACAAATCAGGAATTATATTAATACTGGAAATTACGAGCAGGCAATGCACGAAGTCAGCATTGGAAGAAGAATCGTGGATGAAATGCGCGAAGAATATCGCCGGATTCAACACCGAAGGCAAATGGAAGCAGCAAGACGGGCGGCACGTACTGCCCAGCGAAATAACACCTTTGGAGGCGGTGGCGGTTTCGGCGGTGGCTTTGGCGGCGGAAGCCGGGGCGGTGGTTCAGGCTTTGGTTCCAGAGGAGGCGGTGGCGGCTTTGGCGGCCGTGGCGGCGGTGGAAGCTTCGGCGGACGCGGAGGCGGACGGAAGTTTTAACACCTCAAATGATAAAAAGGCTTGGAGAGTTCAGCTCTCTAAGCCTTTTTGCCTGAATGGTCCAACTCGTACCTTGTAATAAATGGAAATAATACAGAAATACAAAACCCGAAAACAAGAACAGATACGAATGCCGGAAAGGACGGCATTCCACTAAGGAATATACTAAAGAAAAAGATACCGGCTATAATTGTAATCACAGCAACAATTGTCTTCGAAACAGACTTCACCTCATGCCTGGCCCGGCAGTTCTCACAGACAATGGGCTTGTATGAAAATAATACAGATTTATATACCTGGCTCCATTTAAACCTTTCTTCACATATCTTACATTTCTGCAACAAAGCAATTTCCTCCTGGCTGTTTATAAAGTGCAACATCAATCAGTGGAGGTTTTGTTTATCCCCCACTGATTGTTAGTTAATCTAAATTGGATATTAGCGTCCGTTATCCCCGCCTGGGCATCCTCACTTCCACTCATGTTTTACGGCGGGGAGTTCCACGGAAGCTCGATCTGGATAGACGGTTTTGGAACAAAGCCGTCCTAATTTTCCCGTTTGTTCTCCGAGTTTCTGATCATCCTCATCAGCTTCACGACTCCTGCTATATTAAAAACCATACTTGCCGCAAGCATGATAACCAAAACTATATTTGGAAGAGGAATAACGAAGGTCAGCATGATCAGAGCAAAGCCGCTTAAAATAAAAATGATTCCCATCTTCTTATCTTCCACCAAAATCCCCCCTTAATCTGTAGTAATTGTAGCAGATTTTCTTATTTAAAAGAAAGGCTGCCTGATATATAAAAAAAAAGAAAAGCGCACTGGATTTCTGAATTGAAAATCCAATGCGCCTGTAATTTGTGTACCATACTCAGGCCGCCACTTACTCAGCCTTTTTATCCTGGCCCAGCTTAGCCTTAAGAGCGGCGAGTTCACTGTCTACAGAGCTGCTCTGATCAAGTACTGCAAGCTCATCATCCAGTGTTTTGTTTTCGCTGCGCAGTTCCTCTGAAGCCTCAGCAGCTGCTTCATCCCCGAGAACTTTCTCCTCCATACGCTCAAAACCACTTTTAGCACCTGTTCCAATACCTGACAGCGTACGGTTCACCTTCGCACGGGCTTTCGCACTTTCTGAACGTGCCTTCAGGGAATCCTTCTTCATTCTCATTTCCTTCAGTTCGTCCTTCATCTCCCGAAGCTTTTCCTTCAGTTCCTCTGACAGCTTTACCGCTTCATCAAGCAGCTGTTTGAGAGAATCAGCCTGAGACTGCTGCTTATTTTTATCTTCCAGCACTCGTCTTGCCAGGCCTTCATCCCCTGCTTCCAGCGCTTTCACCGCTTGCTCTTCCCGCTTTGCCACCATAGCAGCAGCTTCTTCATACTGTTTATTCAGCATTTTTTCATTAGCGATCTGCTTTGCAACAGATGCTTCCACTTCGGAAATATCCTTTTCCATATCAAGAATGAACTGGTCAAGCATTTTTCCGGGATCCTCCGCCTTATTCAATAATGAGTTCAGCTCAGACGACACTATTGTACGTACCCTGTTAAAGAACCTGAACATACTAATCCCCTCCACTATTAGTTTCCTGTTTTAAAGATACCACACTTCATTGCCTGTTTTTCTTTTATACGGAAATTAAACTGGGAAAGTTTCATATTTTGCATTGCTTTTTCATCTTGAACTGAATGGAAAAAAACAACGCAAGACGGTTCCTCATTCCACTAAATGGCTAAAAAGCGTGCTCCAGGCAGGTGCATCGGTTCCTCGTTCCGTTAAGCGGCAAAAAACGCTGCTCTTCCCCGGACCCAATCCGCAACTAAGCGCATCTCCCAGAGCCCAAACAAAACGCCTGGATACTAAAACCCAGGCGTTAATGCTCCATTTTCTAGTCTTTCGCTTTTCCTTATGGTGTACCTAAAGCAGGAAGTGCCCAGCGGTCAAGACCATACCAGCCGGCAACCTTCCAGGCCAGTATCAGAAAAATTGCGATTGTAAACATGACAGGGTTTGTACTTACCGTACCGGCAAGTAAAAAAGACATATTCATCAGGGCTCCAAAGAATGCGGCTATGCCTGTCAGTAAGCCGGCAATCAATCCTATTCCTACCAGTACTTCTCCCCATGCCACCATAAAACCAAATGGTGCTGCGTTCGGTATGACTACACTTTCCAGAAACCAGGCATACCATCCTGCAACTTCACCAGCTTCTGCCCTTGCAAGTGCTCCCTGCATATACCCTTCGATTGCAGCTCCTGCATTTTCACCGGTCCATGCATCATCGGTTACCTTTTCCCCAGCCAGCAACGAGCCAGGAATATCCAAGATAAACCCTTAAAATGAGCCAAATCCACGCAGACTTCGTATTGCTGAACAGCCAGCTCGACACAGGGTTTTCCTGAATAACGATTTCTCCTTCAGGTGTTCTGAAGTTGTTACCAGCCAAAGCAGCCACCTCCATAAGAGTACTACTAGTAGGCTTCCTCATTTTTCCCAATTTAAACAAATAAGTTTGCCTGCTATCTAAGCCGGAAATTCCTCCACTCGGCAGGAAGCAGCTGCTGATATTTAGGTGTAAGGAATCTGTCATCTATCAGAAGAAGCGTCCCTGTATCGGTCTCTGTTCTTATTAAACGTCCGCCTGCCTGAAGCACTTTGCTTATCCCTGGATAAACATACGCGTAATCATACCCATTTTTTCCGGCGGTCTGAAAATACTCTTTCATAATCTCCTGTTCTGTATTAAACTGTGGCAGCCCGGTTCCTATAATTACTACTCCCCCAAGACGGTCCCCTTTCAGATCAATTCCTTCTGAAAATATTCCCCCAAGCACAGCGAAACCTGCAAGAACACCTTCGTTACCGCTCTTAAACTCCTGTAAAAAGCGTTCCCGTTCTTCTTCATTCATGGAACCTTCCTGAACGAGGACAGGCACGTCCGGATACTTTTCCGTAAACTCTTCAAAAATAAGGTTCATATACTGATACGAAGGAAAGAACACAAGGGAATTACCTTTTCTCCCTTGCTCAGCCACGGTTTTATAAATGAGATCCGCGATTTTCCCGCTCGTCCGTTCACGGTCTTTATACCTCACCGAAATACCGGCGATAGAAACATCAAGATTATCTTTATCAAACGGAGATGTAAGCGCGAGGGTATAATCATCCTCTGTCCCTCCAAGCATGTCCTTATAATAGTGGCCTGGTATAAGAGTTGCCGAGAAAAAAACGGAGCCGCGGTAGTTCTTCGTGTATTCCTTCAGCAGCCTGGATGGATTCAGACAGAGAATTTTTACGATCACTTCACTCTTAAATTGTTCTAAATAAGTAATGAAGTGGTCGTCATACAGCCTGCATATTTTCATGTAATTGTTTGCGTTGAAATATACCTCGAGCAAATCTTCGTACAAATCACTGCCTCTGTTTTCAAGGAGCCACGCTTCACAAGCCTCCAGAAAGCCTTCCAGCAGTTCCTCCAGTTCAGCCGGCTTCGTCTGCCTCGTTGTATACCGCTCATCAGGAATTTCTTCTTTTTTCAGTTTCAGCAAATAAGAGTTTATTTCCCCTGCAACCGTGGATATTCCTTTATCCTTCCCGGTGAATAGCCGTTTCACAGACAGGAAATCGGATTTATTTAATGAAGCGGAGTACATCGACCTGGCTCTGTCAACGAGATTATGAGCCTCGTCCACGAGCAGGGTATAGTTTTTCCGGTTACTGTCTGAAAGCCTCCTCAGGGCCACCCGGGGATCAAATATATAGTTGTAATCACATATAATCCCGTCGGCAACCATGGAGAGATCAAGAGAAAACTCGAATGGGCAGACAGTATGCTTCCGGGCATACCGCTCGATTGTCTCCCTGTCATACTTATCTTCGTTTTCAAATATATCAAGGATAGCACCGTTAATTCTGTCGTAATAGCCATCCGCGAATTCGCAGTAGTCCGGCTGGCAGATCGTTTCTTCTTTAAAACAGACTTTGTCCTTTGCAGTAATCGTACAGGTTTTCATCCGGAGGCCCTTTTCCCGGAGCAGATCAAAAGTCTCCTCTGCGACAGTGCGGGTGATTGTTTTGGCGGTAACATACACGACTTTACTAATTTTCCCTTCACCAATCGCTTTTACGGCTGGAAAAACAGTCGATATTGTTTTTCCAATACCTGTCGGAGCTTTTACATAAAGTTTCTTTTTATCGAGGATAGTCTGGTATACAGAGGCTGCGAGTTTCCTCTGTCCTTCTCTGTACTCTGCAAAAGGAAAGTTTAGCTGCTTTACTGAAGCCTGACGGACCTCTTCATAAGCTGCCTTCACACTTGCAAACTTGATGTATTCATCAAGCACCTTATAAAGAAACATCTCAAGCTCTGTCAGTGTGAATACCTTTTTAGCGGATTTAATTTCATCACTATCCACATCTGCATATGTTACCTGCACAGCTATATCTTCCAATCTATGATCCTTCGCATACATAAACCCGTACAGCTTTGCCTGAGCCCAGTGGACTTCATTTCCCTCCGCATTAATCTGGCCGACGCCCCGCTGAGAGGATTTAATTTCATCGATGGTCACCTTCCCTTCTTCATCCTTCAGAAGACCATCGCACCTGCCTTCAATCTGGAAGGTAAAATCCTTATATTCAACAGTACATTCCAGAGGCACTTCCTTCCGGTCATTTACGCCGTACTGCCCCTGTACCCGCTGGTGAGTCTTCACGCCGTCCAGCAGAGCTGTATTTTTCACTTGTAACGCCGCATCAATACTGCCGCTCCGGAAAGCATATTCCACCAGCGGCCGGACCGATATTCGAATCTCCCTGCTCATTTAATCAACACCTGTCTGTCTGAATACGTGATTAGTTCTCTTTCTCCCGCAAAATTAATTAATCTAATTTTAGCACGTACGTTCGCTAAGAAGAAGACATTATCTTTTTACCCTGCCCTGTCTAATTTTTACCGTAAAAATAAATAGCTCTTTTTGAAGCACCGTTGTAATATACAAGTATACAAACGGGAAGGGGCCAGGACTATGATTGCTTTAAACCTGTCAGATGCAAAAGAGGCGAAAAAAATTTAAACTGCCAGACCATTCGTTCAGGCTGAGCCTGGCGGGAAAAAGGAGAAGAACATGGAACTGCAAACACAAAGATTAAGATTAATCCCTTGTACGGAAGAAACTGTCGCTGCCGCAGAATATGAG
Source organism: Evansella clarkii (assembly GCF_002019695.1). Taxonomy (GTDB): domain Bacteria; phylum Bacillota; class Bacilli; order Bacillales; family Salisediminibacteriaceae; genus Evansella; species Evansella clarkii. The sequence goes on from NZ_KV917376.1 coordinate 843,424, forward strand.
GCCGGTCCGCATATTAAAATGCATCTGGAGGAAATGAAGGAAAACCCTCATCTTAAAGGATGGGGTGTCTGGTATGTCATCGACATTGAAACAGACAGGATCATCGGTGATATTGGCTTTAAAGGAAAGCCAACACTTGAGAAAATGGTGGAAGTAGGCTACGGAATCCTGCCTTCCGCTCAGAACCGGGGATATGCCACGGAAGCTGTTGGAGAACTTATCAGGTGGGCGTTTACTTCCCCCGAGGTAGACAAAGTGACAGCTGAATGCCTTGATGATAATTCCCCCTCCATTAAAGTTTTGGAGAAACTAAAGATGGTCCCCATCGGAAAAGAAAATAATATGCTGAAATGGGAACTGGCAAGACAGCCTTAAACAGCGGAAATATAAGATTATAGAAAAAGCATGTGGTCCCCGGGAGGATTCACATGCTTTTTTACCTGGCTCTGCTCTTAAAGTCAGCAAAGCTTCCCCAGTTTTCTCTCCTGTTTAACTTTCGGTAAGAAGACTTAAAGTGAACAATAACAGGAGCGTAATCAAGCTGGGGGTAACTGCTGAAAAAATTGCTGTCACCATACCTGACCGCTTCTAAAGCCAGGGGAAGTTCCCGGATAAATACCTGATTTCTGATGGAAGCTTCTTCAAGGGTAAACTGCCTTTCATCCACATGCAAATAAACACAGTAAATATATCCTCTGTCGTTCTGCAGCCATTCTCCAAGAACTTCGTCCCGCATCTTCAGGTCCACTTTATCATAGGCAAACTGGTGCCCTGTGGTAAGAAAAAGCTCTCCGGTTATATCTGAATGAGTAAGGGTGTGCCGCCTTCCGGAAACAGGTGATGAATAACCGGCTCCGTCCCTGTACTCCCTAAAAAGCTTAGCAGGGTCTAATTTGCCCATATAACCTCTCCTTTTGGCCTGAAATTATATCGTATGAATATTTTATGCTTTGATACATGTTTCAGGACCTTTTCCGAAGAGACCTCGAAGCGGAGATAATTGTTAGTCTAACGTGTGCTTAAAGACATAGCTTACTTTATCATAGGACATTTTTTCTTCATAAAATCGATGGGCTGCTGTACGCTGGAGGCCGGAGGAAAGTGCCACACTTTCAAAGTTATTATTCCTTGCCCAATCATGCACAAAGGAGAGCAGCTTTTCTCCATAACCTTCCGAACGCTTTGCAGAATCTGTAACAAGGTCGCATATCCAGATAAACCGGCCATAGTATAATGTAGTCATCGGCTGAAACCCGGTCACTGCCGCCAGCTCCCCATCAGTAAAAAGACCGTACATCACATATCCGGCATTTTCTTTAGCCTCTGTTACAAGCTCAAGATAAGATGCTTCATCAAGATGGCTTCTCAGCTGTCTCATCACCTGAAAAGCTTCCAGAATTTCATGTCGATCAGACAGTTCTCTAATTATAATATTTCCCATTGTTATTAACTCCCTTCACGTGCAGTACGGTATTGGAATATCTTTTCTCCTTTCATACTACCACTCACCCAAGCTATTCGTCTTCCCTTCCTGCAGCACATGTAATTTCCGGAATTAACCAGGCTTGCGCCACATAATAATAAAGCAAATACAGCCTTTAATAATCACATTTTTTCAGGAGGTCTTATGAACTTTTCACCCACTTTCGCTAAAAAAGGTCCTCCTTAAAAATCCAAAAAGGTACTTTATACCTAGTTAAAAAGAGCAATAAGAACTATGACTTTTGTGAGACAATACTTTTGGAAATATTATCAATATTAAGGATGTGGAAATATGAGTTTGAAAAAAGCTGTTATAAGTATAGCGGTTCTCGCTGTACTGATAATTGGCGGGTTCCTGAGTTATTCAGCATTTGCTTCTCCGGAACTCAAGCTGGCTAAAGCTGTGAATGACATTATGGAAGAGGATGTCGTGCAGGTTAACACTGATTTTTCTATGACAATAGATTTTAGCGGATCACCTGAAGATCTCTATTTATCTCCGGATGAAGAAATCTATTTCGATATTTTGAGAGATTTACTGCAAAATATCGAGGGCAGTAATTCCGTAATAGTAGATTCAGAAGCTAAAGTTATTGAGATGATTGGTTCCTATGGAATTAGCGGAGATATTCAGGGAGAGAATATCAACTTACAGTTGCCGTTTGGTTTATACATAGATGAAGAAGCTGACGAACTGGCAATTGATTTAGACCCATATGCAGACTTTTTCCCTGAATTAGTAGATATTTTTGCATTTAATATTCTTCCTTATATTCCTGAAATAGAACAAGAGCTTCTTATTTTTACGAATGGTGAAGATACAGGAGAGTGGGTTTCAAGAGAAGTGAATACTTTGTTGGGCCCTGTACTGGAAAATACTTTAAGGGGTGCAAAATTCACAGACTCACTTGACCTGGAAGAAAGCATTTTTCCTGAAGATGGAGAAGAGGAATATTTAGCTCAATTCATGCTGGAGCATATTTTTGATTACCTGAATGAGCACGGCGGTGATTCTTTAGTTACTGAAAGAGACGACAGAATTTATTTGGAGCTTGATGAGGACTTGATGCTCCACTCTATCCTTCATTCTCTTCAGGAAGTTGAAGCTGACGAAGAAGCCAGAGAAGCTTTTGAAAAAGGAAGCGACGAATCTATTGAGTCGGTAATCAGCGATTTTGAAGAAATGATTGATGAGATCGAAAAGCTGTCTGTTTCCTTTGTTTCCGGGTTCAAAATTGAAAGTGGAAGAATAGTGGAATCTGATACAGAAGCCGTTATTTCCATTACAGAGGATGGCGTAACTGTAGACATGAGTGTAACTGCAGACAGCTCATATATATATGACAGAGCAGAATTCTCCTTCTACGGACATGACAGAGTCGTCTTTACGGAAAGCGACTTTGATGAGGTAGCATATGAACTGGAAATGCAGTTTGAGAGCCGTATGGGTGAGATTTTCCTTGAGATGGAGGAAGACTTTTACTTTGATGAAGATTATGACGACTCCGCTTACGATTATGACTATGATCTTACTGACGAAGACTTGGAATTCATCGCAATGATTGAAGCCCAGGAAGTCAGCCATGAAGATTTTGGTTTCACTCCTGAAGAAATGTATGAGCTGGTCCTTGAGCTTGAACTATCAGGGCTGGTGGAGCCAGGTACATCTGACTTGTACCTCGATTAATTCCGATCCGGCAGATTATTCTGCAAGAGCGGACTAATGGTTTTGAGGGGCCAAAAGGCTGCAGGCGAATTGCCTGCAGCCTTTTCTTATGCAGCCCGCTCCGCTCCCGACCCGGCAATTGGCTGTAAGCTTTTATGAACATCCTGCTTCAAGCCGAAGCGTCTGATACTCGCAGCAGCTCGGCAGCTTTTTCGTTCATCTGTTCCTCTGCCAGTTCCAGGGCAGTCTTTCCCCCTGCAGCTCTTCCGTTAACCTCTGCCCCGTGATCAATTAACAGCTTGATTAGTTCCGGATTATCCGCATGATAAGCGGCAGTATGAAGGGCGGTATGCCCGTTGCTGTCAAAAATCACAGTTTTAGCCCCATTGGATAAGAGCAGTTTAATAACATCCATATCCCTCTCGCCGGCAATTGCGGCATGTAATGCTGTATTTGAAGGTATGTATTCTATTTTAGAATGGGAAAGCGCGTTGATATCTGCCCCGAAATCCAGTAACACCTGTACAGCCTCTTTTCTGCCAAAGTGAGCTGCAAACCCTAATGGTGTCAATCCATCCTTGTTTTCTTCGTTTACAAGCTCCCCGTTTACCGAAAGTATTTTTTTCAGCCTCTCAGCATCCCCCGACTGTGCTGCCTGAAAAACTTCATTGATCAATCTCATCACTCCGTTCTGGTTTTATTACTAATTAATTCCAGATCGATCTGCGATTTCCTTTGAGAAAATTAATTTTTATCTATGAGGCTTGGCTGTCTTTGCTTTACGGTTAACAAGGCTAAAGCAGTAGGCATGCTGGCTTACATCAGGAACTACCCTCATAGGCTGCTAAAAAAACTTTTTATATTCCCCGTATCCTTCCTTTTCCAGCTTCTCTACAGGTATGAACCGAAGTGCTGCAGAGTTTATACAGTAACGGAGTCCACCTTCCTTTACCGGGCCATCCTGGAACAGATGTCCAAGATGAGAGTCAGCTTCCCGACTCCGCACCTCCGTTCTGACCATATCGTGGCTTACATCCATTTCTTCTTTAATACTGTTTTTATTTACCGGACTTGTAAAGCTTGGCCACCCGCAGCCAGCATCGTACTGATCTTTAGTGGAAAACAGCGGCTCTCCTGAAACAATATCAACATACAGTCCCTCTCTTTCGTTATCCCAGTACTCATTTTCATATGGCATTTCTGTTTTGTTAAGCTGAGTCACATTATACTGTGTGGTGGTCAGACGCTTTCTTAACTCCCTGTCTTTTTCGGTGTCCTTCCAGATTTCTTTAAGGGCTGCCTCCCGTTTGGATCGTTCAACAAGAAGCTTGTAGCGGAAAGGATGCTTTTTGTAAAAATACTGATGGAACTCACTTGCATAGGAGAAGTGTTCCAGCTGAAGTATTTCAACAGCTATAGAGGTTTGGAACCGGCCGCTGTTTTTCAGATCCCGCTTTGTTTTCCCGGCCTGGAGCTTCTGTTCTTCATTATGGTAAAACACTGCAGGTGCATAGCGTTGTCCCCTGTCGTTAAACTGTCCTCCACCATCAGTGGGATCGATCTGGTGCCAGAAAACATGCAGGAGATTATTATAGGAGGTAATGCCTGGATCATATTTTATCTGTACTGCTTCCCGGTAGTTGCCGTTATGGCGATCGTTATGTTCTCCCCCGTCTGCATCTGATGCCGGATAAGCATAACCCGAAATAACTTCTTTCGTTCCCTCCAACTCAATGAATGGCCGGACAAGATACAAGAATCGCCCTCCTGCAAAGGTCGCTGTTTTATAGTGATTGGTCATTTTGATTCCTCCTTTCTCAGTTAGTTTTTTCGCAGGTTGGCCTGCTGGTTTCGCAAGCAGAAGCTCTATTTTCGCTGATTGACACGCTGATTTCGCAGGTTGGATACTGGTTCGCTGGTTAGCGTGCTAATTTCGCAAATAGATCTTCTCTTTTCGCAGGTTGGCTCCTCCACTTCCATCCGGGCAGCTTATTTCCCACTTTTAATTGACTAAACTATCCCATCGCAAGTAAACAAGCATGAGCCCGGGCAGGCTCATGCTTGTTATGCGTTTATATCTCCGCCCTGGTTCGGTCCTTTAAGAGTGAAGCCTTCCTGCTTAATCTTATCAATAATTTCTTCCTGAGAAACCGTTTCTTCATTGTAAGTCAATTTAACCTCCCCGTCATCCGTATCGACGAGTGCTCTTTCAATGCCCTCAATATTCATCAAAACTGATTCCAGCTCCTGTATCGGCTGCTGCTCAGTAGCTTCGCTCACAATAAGTGTAGTTTCAACCATTTTGAATTCACCTTCCTCAGATTATATTTTTTTACACTCTATGTTTTTTCTATACCCTCCACGAGGAAGATTGACCCTAAACAATTTTCTATTCAGGCAAGAGCAATTATACCCATCCTCAAAAAAGTTCGGGGGTCTGGCCCTATGTGAAAGTTTACACAAAACAAAAACAAGGTAAATAATTTAGCAGAAGGTACCCTTTTTGGGGCCTCATTGACTGCAGATCCCCCTCGTTGACGAGGAGAAGTAATTTAACACTTTTAACTGATTTTTATCAACGAAGAAGGAAGGGTGAGGCGAGATGATAGAAGTAAATGTATATAACAGCGGAAGAAACGTGCTCAGTAAAGAGTATCCTGGCAAGTTCGTTCAGGAAGTTAAAGGCGTACTTGACGAAAAAAATGTAAGTTACGAGACTGATATTCCAAAGCAATATATTAAAGAATCGTCCGAGGAAAAGGGCAAAGAGCTAATAAGCATCGGAGTATACGCTGAAGAAGGAAAAGGACAAATCGACGACAACTACGTTGAAGGCTATTGCCTGGATTACAACGAAGAAGTATTAGAAGATCTGATGAGAAGATTAGACGTTTAATATAGTGATGAAACGGCATCCAGCTTTGAGGGTGCCGTTTATTTATGAATAAAAGAAGGTTCTCAACCTTATATGAGTACCCCCCTGGGTGGCAAAACTTAAATGTCAATTTTTTGACTCCCCTGCCGCGTTACGCTACATTGTAGGTAGATACATATCCTGAATTTAGGAGGAATGGAAAATGAGCAAAAGTGATAATTTTGTAAACTACTTTTTATCTCACCGGAACGTAACGGATGAGCTGGCAGCAAAAATCAGCAAAGAGGATTATGACTATAAACCAACAGAAACGTCGATGAGCGCGAAGACCCTTGTAACCCACATGCTTACAAGCTTTTATCAGTTCGCTTCCGCAGCTGCAAAGCAGGAGGCAAAGAAACTCCACGACGAAAATGAAGAAGTGGATTTACAGCAGTTGACGAAACTTTATACTGATGAAACGGTTAAAGTTATTCAGTCCATGTCCGATGAAGATTTTGATGCCATGGTGGACATGACGAAAATGCTGGGAGCCGAACTCCCTGCAGGACAGCTTCTCCGCATTGCCATGGACCATGAGATAAACCATAAAGGGAATTTATTTGTTTATGTACGTGAGCTCGGCCATACGGACTTGCCGATGTTCGTGAGCAGAGGTTAATATCAATAACGGGCTTTCCGGGTACGGAAGCCCGTTTTTATTTATACTAAAGAATACTGTTACCGGCGGACCACTGCCAGAAGGAGACGTCTGTTCTTTACAGGAGAATAAAGTTAATAATCAGGGGGATAACACGATGACAAAAAAGAAAATAAGAGGGCTGAGCCGCAAAACCGAAGCGATCACCCGCCGCCTTAAACAGGAAACGGAACATTTTCCAGCCGAGTTTTATAATGGCTTCTGGCACTTGCACCTTCCTGCAGACTACAATTTTATAACTTCAAAGAAGGTCCCCCGGAAAGTAAAGCGTCAATGCATCCAGACATTAATAGACAGAGCGGCACATTTAATCAGCTGCAAGCCTGATGGGCCGGAAAAATACTATGTGTTTGTCTCCGCAGATTTACCTGCTCTTTGGAATGCTCAAATCATCATCTTTGAAGGAGCCGCCAATTTTGAAGGATTCTTTACACGGGACAATGAGTATCAGAAGTGGATCCCTCTCCCGGAGAACAGAAACCTGAAGGAGGAATGGGCACTGGCCGTGCCGGAAAAAATGCAGGTTTCAGGATATAAAGAAATCCTCGCTGACGAAACAGGGGCTTCAAGTGAAGGTGAGATATGGTTCTTCGGCGAGTTAGGAGAAGAATAATCTCTTGCGGTCGAGCTTATTAAATAGCCTGCCTGTGCCGGGGATATTTTACTACCAATGAGCCTTTATAAATTTATTCTGCTGAAGGAATATTGCTTGCTTGTAGGGATTTGTTTAGGGGATTACCTTCAGAAGGGATTATTTTAAATTTTTCTGAGCGTTTTCTGGACAAACTTTCACCTTTAAAGGAAAATTTGTCCTGCAAATTCTTTTTGCTGGACATATTTCTCTTCCCGGGGCCAGATTTGTCCAGTAAATCTATTTTGCTGGACAAATCCAGCCTATTTTTCTGGAATTTGTCCAGGTATTCACCTTTAAAAGGAACTAAAGGAATTTTATGGAGCTTTTTTTGGACAAATCTTTGCCTTTAAGCGAATATTTGTCCTGCAAACCTTTTTTGCTGGACAAATTTCCCTTCCTAGAACCAGATTTGTCCAGTAAATCTATTTTGCCGGACAAATCCAGCCTATTATTCTGGAATTTGTCCAGGTATTCACCTTTAAAAGGAACTAAAGGAATTTTATGGAGCTTTTGCTGGACAAATTTCCCTTCCTAGAACCAGATTTGTCCAGTAAATCTATTTTGCCGGACAAATCCAGCCTATTATTCTGGAATTTGTCCAGGTATTCACCTTTAAAAGGAACTAAAGGAATTTTATGGAGCTTTTGCTGGACAAATCTCACTCGCCACAACCAAAACTGCCCTGAAATTTCTAAATGCAGGACAAGCAAACTAAACTATCATAGTCTGCACTAAGTCAAAAGCCAGCCCCCGGAACGACACGCTCCGGAGGCTGGCACCTTTACAAAAATATTAACGGCCGCTGCCTTTTTTTGCACTCTGGGCAGCACGGTCTGCCTTCTTAAAATCAGCACTGTAGTGAACTTCCTGTGCTGAACTTAGTCCATTGTGTTTTTCGTTCATGTGTTTATGCGGTGAATGTTTTCTGTCCATTTCAGATAACCCCCTTCAAATTGTAAGAGTTATCTTCTTCTTTCCCGACATTCCCAATCTATAAACTACAGTGGAACAGCAGGCTGCCGTGACCTCGGGCCTGTATTTTCTTACTGCTCTTCCGAACTAAGAATCATTTTCTCAGCCATTTCGAGTATTACTTCTTTTTCCAGTTCTGGGTTCTCTATTATTAACGAGTATCTCAGCTCCTCTTCATCCCAGATAAGGCCTCTGATTAATTCTTCATACCCTGCCTGATTGCCTCTCACCTGGAGTTCGCTGTCCTTATAATCCTTTTCGGCTCCTTCAGGGGAGGGGAAAACTGTTAAATTAAAGGCTGGCAGGCCATCCATCAGATAATCAATCGAAATTTCCTCCCGATCCACTATCCCTGACATTGAGTATATTTCTATATTTGCGATTTCCGCTTTTTCATCAGAGAATAAATAAAATGATTTGCCTAATGCTTTCTCGGCCTCATCTACCGTGCCTGACGTGCCGGAGGAAGTGACATCATCAAGAGAGGTGACCTCAATTTCTTCGGGAAGGGTTAATACAAATGTTCCGTCATCGAAATCAGGAGTGAAATCAATATCCGTATAAACCACTTCACTCATGAATTCCCCAGCAGCAGACTTTGTTTTTACCATGAACCATGTTTTCTGGTCTACCCAGAACTCTATATCTCCAAGAAGAGAGCTCTCTGAGTCCGCCTTCATTTTCAGGTGATACGTCTGCATCCCGTTAATCTCTTCTTCCCCTATGACCTGGTACGTATGGGTATCCTTCATGGACTCCAGCATATTTGTAACCTGCTCCCGTGGGGCCATCATGCCGGGAAGCTCCATATTTTCAATATTGATCGTATGGGCAGTTCCCCCCGCTTCCTCATAGATTAGTATTTGTTTTCCATCGTTTATGGAGATAGTCTTTTCCTTTGTGTCCATATCCATTAAGATAGTTTTCCTTTTGCCATCTTCAGCAGCATATTCCTGGAAGTACGACCTTTCTGAGGTATCCTCCCCGCTGTAAAAAATCATCTCGCCTTCCCCGTAATAAGCATTAATCTCTTTATCTGATTCTAAAACATTGGTTACAATATCATCTGCAGATGCCGCCATTTCCCCAGCACACCCCGTTCCTGTTAATAATAAAAACAATGAAACTGCTAATAAATATATTTTTTTCATCCTATTCCTTCCTTTCCTCAAGACGGCAGGCAGCAAGAGTTCCATAGCCTTTTTTTGACCATATGCGTATTTTCCCGCCATGTAGCTCCATGATCATCTTAGAAATATTAAGGCCGAGTCCCGAGCTTCCACCTTTTCCCCTCGTATCTTCACCCTGGACAAATGGCTCAAAAATGCGTTCCAGCCATGCCTCCGGGACTGCTTCTCCTTCATTCTGAAAGATAAATACTGTCCCGTTGCGCCGCCATAATTCCAGTTCTTCTTTTATCCTAGGGAAAATCCACTCTGGCAATGGCTGATTTTCAGAAGCTGCGCCGATCCACAGCATACGCCCGGCATCTGTATGCCTCAGGGCGTTCCCTGCAAGGTTGTCAGCCACCCTGATCATCTGCTTCACATCAACCGAATATGTTCCTGATACTGCCTGCTCCACTGTTAAGCCAATTCCTTTTGCTGATGCCGCTTCCTCGTAGCCGGACAACAGCATGTCAAAAAACTCTTCCCCGTCCACCTGCACGAACTCCATATTGAGTCTCGCGGAGCTCAGGGCATTATACATTACCAGATCATCGAGCATCTGCTTCATATAGTGCAATTTTTCGAATAAAACAGCTTTGTATTCCCGGCGCTCTTCCAGGGAGAGTTTCCCTCCGTTAAGTGCCTCGGTATATGCCTGAATGACGGTAAGGGGTGTTTTCAGGTCATGTGATAAAGAAGCTACAATAAACTCCTTCTCCTGCTGCTGTTTCAGTAATTCTTTCCTTGCACTGTCAATCTGAAGCCGCATCTCATCGAAGTGGCCCATCAGCTCGCCGATTTCGTCACCGGATCTCTTCGTCTCCGTTTCCACTGGATGCCCCTGAGCAAAAGCATCCATTTTCAAACGAAGTTTTTCCAGCGGCCGGTTCAGCTTTCGGTGAAGAAGGATGATAACAACCACGTAAATAACTAAAAATATCCCGCTGAAGATGATAAATAAAGTAGATGTTCTCTCATTAACTCCCTGCAGCCACTCTTCACGGCCTTTCACGATTTCATAAATGCCAACCACTGACCCATCCTGGAAAACTGGTTTCTTTAAGGAATATGTCCGGTGATTCATCTGTATCTCGTTCAGCCCCTGATACAGCTGATCAGGTTCCGCTGAGTAAAAATAACTCTGTTCCGGTGTTTCCAATGAAGAATAGAGTTTTAATCCATCGTGCCTGTACAAAGTAACCCGGAGCGATTCGTCTGTAAGCTGATTTACCGGTTCATAGTCTGCACGAGGATTCGTCTGATAAAGAGATGCTTCTGCTAACTGCGGGGCAAGCTGTGAAAACAGCTGTGATACCTCCACATATTCCATAAAGCTTTGTTTCTGATCGTAATTGGTCAGGCTGACGTAGATGCCGTAAAGGGCAGCAATAGGAAGAACCATTACGAGAAAGTAGCTGATCATAAGCCAGGAACGGATCTTCATGTCGTTTCCTCGCCAATAAACCGGTACCCTGCTCCCCATACTGTCTGAATAAACTTCGGCGACTTGCTCACGTCCTTCAGTTTGGAACGGAGACCTTTAACATGCACAGTAACTGTATTATTACCGTCCACATCCTCCAGCTGCCAGATATGCTCGTACAGCTCTGGCTTAGAAAAGGTCCGGAAAGGGTTTTTAGCCAGCAAAAACAATAGTTCAAGTTCCTTAGCCGTCAGAAGAACCTGATCGCCTTCCAGCTGCACAAGCCTGTTAGTAAAATCGATTGTAAGGCCATGCAGGTAGGTCGTTTTCCGGCCTCCTTCTCCTCCATTTTCATAGCGCCTGTACCTTCTTAAGTGAGAGTGAACTCTTGCAGTAAGCTCCTCCAGGCTGAATGGCTTTGTTATATAATCGTCAGCCCCGGAATCCAGACCAAGCACTTTATTTTCGTCTTCATGTTTGGCACTGATAATGAGAAGAGGAACATCGCTTTCCAGCCGGATCATCCTGGAAAGGCTGAATCCATCCATTTCCGGCATCATAAGATCAACTAGTACCAGGTCAAACGGCGTCCGCTTAAATTCTTCCCAGCCTTCCTTTCCGGTTGACGCCCAGACAGTATGGAAACCTGCTTTACGGAGATGATCAGCAACGATGCGGGCAATTTCCAGGTCATCTTCCACAATGAGAATATTTTGCTGTGGCAAATTCATCTTTAATACCTTCTTTCTGTCTTCATTATAGCTCCGCCATGTATGTATTTTTTTAATCTTTATATTTGCTTAATAATTACAGATCCCCGCCGGAAAAAGAAAATTCCGAAAACTCCACGAAGGCAACCAGAGTTTATTCTGGTTACCTACGTTATTTTCCAGGGGATTGATTATATGAAAAGTAAAAATCTGATGAGCCAGCAGTGTTATTTACTGGCCTTCTACGTATTCTGCAAAATACTCTGTCGGAACTGCAAGCCCGACCCGTTGTCTCGATCCGCCGTGTTCTATCCTCGTAGTAGCATAAACAACCGCCACTACCTCACCTTCATGATTTATGACTGGACTGCCGCTGTTCCCCTTGTAAATGGGAGCGTCAAGCATCAGCATTGGAGCTCCCTGGCCATGGTCTGGCCGGAGCCCGATTACTTCCCCTTTATTAGCTATATAATTAAAGAACAGCGGGTTACCAATAATATAAACCGGCATATCCGGCTCCCATGTATCAGTAAATTCCAGGGCTGGCCGTTCGGTATCCTCTGGATTTATCCGGAGTACTGAAATATCAATGTCAGGATCGCTTGAAACAACCTCCGCAAGATGGCTTTCTCCGCCGTCAAAAACAACGAGAATTTCAGGCGCATCTTCTATTACATGATGATTTGTCATAATGTAGCCGTCCTCCGAGAAATAAAAGCCTGTCCCTTTGCTGTCTCCTGCTCTTACGACCACAACTGACTCTTTATATAACTGGACGTCTTCATTTTGCGAAAGCTCTCTCGATACGGCTAAAAATTCAACCGTATCAAAATTAAACAGCTGGGGCCACATGCTTAACACACTGCTCAGCATTGCAACTGCTACAATGGAGGCAATCGTCGCCTTTATCCACTTTCTTTGTTTTTTCGGCTTGAGTTCTTCTTCTGCTTCGTCTTCAGGGGGGTTAAAAAATTCCTCTTTTGTATAATATCTTTCCCCGTCAAAAAACAGCTCTTCTTCCTGCCTCTCCGGCTTATCCTGCTTGTCCTCATTTTTCTCATCTTTATTATAATCAGTAATCGTGTTCCCCTCCTGACTGCCCTTCCTGCTGCTATAATTTTACCATGCGCCGCTTCATTAGTTACAGTCTTTAATCGAACTTCCCATTCTAAATAAACGTTTGTTTAAATTTTATAAAAAAGCGATTGCCTTTATGGCCTCTCTCAGTTACCCTTGGCTTAAATGGTGCAGGTAAGGGGGCGAGTAGTGTATGGCTTATGTTAAAGTCAACGGGGTAAAGCTTTTTGTGAGAACATACGGTGACGGTGCTGGAGAACCTGTTGTTGTCCTGCATGGCCTTCATTCCTCCCATGCCTCGATGCTTCCTGTCATCAACGGACTAAAGAAAAAGTATAAAGTCATCGCTTATGATTGCCGGGGTCACGGCCGGAGTGAAAAACCCGTAAACTACAGCCTGAAGGATCATTCAGAAGATTTGAAGTCGATTATCGGCCATTATGGGCTGGAGAAAGTTAATGTAATAGGGTTCTCGATGGGAAGCTACATTGTCCAGCAGACAGCAATCCTGTCTCCAGACCTGTTTAAAAAGATTATCTTAATTGCCCCTAAGTCCCGTGGAGCAGGATCGTCTGTAGAAGAACTTCTTAAGGGACAGGGGATAAGTCTAAGTGAGTTGTCGGAATTAAAGCTTGGGCGGTTACTTTCCAGACAGTTGTTCTCTCCGGGGACTTCCTTCCTGAAAAAAATAAAGCCTATGCTTTTAAAAAGGTTTTCCCCTGGCCTCACTTCTGTTCAAAGAATGACAGCAAGTCATGCATTAAAGGGATTTGATTTCACAGTGGATTTAAAAGAGCTGCCAGCCCCGACACTCATACTCTCCGGAAAAGAAGATAAAATCAATCCCCCTGAGCTGGGACAGGAAACAGCTTCTCATATTCCCAGCTGCGAGTTCCTCCTTTTTGAAAAATCCGGCCACATGATTCATTTTGAAGAGGAAAAAAAGTGTATTCAGGCTATTAATAAGTTTTTAAGTTGATAAGGTAATTGCAGGTTGAAGTGGCAGGACCTTAGATTGCTCAATTGGTTCTCTCGCGTTACCGCTTCGGGCGAATTTTTACTCGAGCGGGTATGCGAGGCGTTCTCGCGTTACCACTTGAGGACAATTTTTACTCGAGCGGGCATGCGAGACGCTCTCGCGTTACCGCTTGAGACCAACTTTCCCTCGAGCGGGCATGCGAGATGCTCTCACGTTACCACTTCCGGCTAATTTCCCCTCGAGCGGGCATGCGAGACGCTCTTGCGTTACCGCTTCCGGCTAATTTTCCCTCGAGGCAAGACACCTTCGCGTTACCACTTCCGGCTAATTTTCCTTCGTGCCGGTATGCAAGACACCCTCGCGTTACCACTTCCGGCTAATTTTCCTTCGTGCCGGTATGCGAGACACCCTCGCGTTACCGAACTCTTCTATTTTTTATCAGTTAAGCCCACACCAAAAGTACGTCATATTACGCTTCCCGGCTGACTCAGGAATTTCGGTCTGCCTGATTCACTAGGACTTTTTACTAAATTTTTACCTTAGACAAATTTCTACAATAACTTTCCTGGCAATATTATATGCTGATAATTATGGTACTCTCTTATTAATTTAACAAATCAAAGTATAAATAAAGGCGGAGACTAATATGGTAACTATATTAAAAAAATACACGCTGTTAACTCAAATTAAGATCAAACAAAGGAAAATGTATGTTAACGCAAAGAAACTCAGCTTTACAGATCCTAGGGTTGTAGATTGCAGCCAGCAATTGGACAAGCTCCTGAATGAGTATCAGTCCAAATATAAAAACAACTTATATTAGGAAAACTTTCTGCTAATTAGCTTTCCTTCCATTTAACCGGGCTTTTCAGACAGATGGTTTCTTAATAGTTCTTTTTCATTCTGTCCGTGTAAATATAAAGTCCAGGTTCCTCCTGACCTCAAGTTATCGCTTCTTTTGTGTGGACATGCGGATAGAATTCGTATACCTGCATACAAAAAGCCTGTCCCAGGCGAGACAAGCTTCCTCCGGCACCTGCTCTGAGAGCTTCCGGAAATAACTCTATGCTGTTAACAATCTGAAGTTTCTTTCTGCTCTTTTTTACGGCCAGTCAGTTTGTTCAGAGCTGAACTTGTTTCTTTTACAAAGCTCAGCATGAACACCCTGTCCCTGCAGCTTACTGATAATTTGTTGTACAGACTTTTTCTGGTATCCTCTTTCCTGTCCGGAAGAGCTTATCATGTTGGAAACTGCCGGTTTCTCGGCGGAAGGAGCATATTTGTGAAAGTCGGTGACATCCATTAGCAACACACCTCTTTACTTTTGCCAGGAACAGGCGGCTGTTTCTTTCTTCCTGCGTTGGAGAAGAAGCAGCTCACCTGCTAAGCCCTGGCTTTTTTTAGGCTTGCCCTTATCTTCTTTTATTATAAATCATTTATATGAACTAATTATGAACTCAAAAACATTTACAGATTTTTTTACAATTTGGCTCTGTTCACTTTATTTTGGTTTTACGCTTCCCGCTGCCGCAGCTTCCATATCCTGTATAAATGGGAGACGATTACCTTCCCTACTGCATAAGCAGGTACAGCAAGGATCATACCTACAATTCCGGCAAACCGCCCTGCAACAAGTACCAGGAACAGTACAGTTACCGGATGCATTTTCATCTGCTTACCCATTACCTGGGGCTGAATCAGTATGCTTTCAAGCTGCTGAACGATGACAATGACGATGATAACGAGCAGTGCCATAAATGGAGAATGAAGCAGTCCTACTATGACGGCCGGCACAGCTCCGATCCATGGCCCGAGATATGGTATGACGTTAGTTACCATGGCAATCAGCGCAAGGATCAAGGCGTAGTCAAGTCCGATAATGGTGAAAGAAATATAACATAATACCCCGATAAAAGAGCAGACAATTAAAACTCCTTTTATATAAGAGCTAAGTTTCTCATCAAGGGCATGCATAATTTTCCTGACTTCATCCTGCTGGTTACGATTAAAAAACTGGACGATTCTTTCAGGAAACTTTTCTCCTTCTTTAAGCATATAGAAAAGGATAAACGGTACGATAAAAAACAATAGCAGAAAATTAACAACTGCTCCGAGAAAACTTACTACGTTGGTAGTGACTCCCCTGACAAAGCTGTTTACCATACTTCCCAGCTGTTCAAGCTGATCTTCCAGGATGAAATTTTCCGTCAGGTCAAGCTGATGGATAAGTTCACTTTGCTGAATCTGAGCCAGTAAAATCTGGATTTCTGTAATGACCATTGGCAGGTTATCCATCAAACTGAGAAACTGATCTCTGACTTCCGGAACAATCAGAGAGAAAACACTAACGAGCAGACCCGTAAATCCCAGGTAGATGATAATAATTGAAAGTGTGCGGGGAATTTTTCTGTCCAGCAGCCGCACAACAGGCCGAAATAAATAAAACAGCACCCCTGCAAGGAGCACAGGAACAAATAGAGTCTGTACCAGAATTAAAACAGGCTGAAACAGCCAGTCAATAAGCGTGCCGAGATATATGATCAGAAATAATATAATAACTCCAATCCCTGTCTGAAATAACTTATTATGAAACATTTGATAGCTCCTTAAACCCCGCATTATGTAATCGAAGACGAAAAAGCCTTCAGTGAAGGCTTTTTCCTATAAATACTCACTACTATCTATATTAATCTTTTTAGCCAACTTTATCATTATTAATCTGCAATTAAATAAAATTTTACTACCTTATTTTTCCCCTGTTGTATTAAAACTTCTGTACAAGGTAACCGTGAAGACTGATCCTTCTCCTTCTTTGCTGTCTACGTCAATGAAGGCATTATGGAGCTCCAGTATTTTTTTGACAATCGACAACCCAAGGCCGGTCCCTTCTGTGGAGCTGCTTCTGGCCTTATCCACTTTGTAAAACCTTTCGAATAAATAAGGGATCGCTTTTTCTGGTATTCCTTTACCGGTGTCGGACACACTAACCTTGACCATTTCGCCTTCCTTTTGCATAACAACCCGGATCTCTCCACCATCCTCTGAATATTTAACAGCATTGCTTATCAGATTCAGCCATACTTGTTTGAGGAGATCCTCATCCCCTGATGCCAGTATCGGCTCCAGTTCCAGATGAATTCTTAAGCTTTTATCTTTCCATTGCGGCTCTGTAGCAAGCACCACTCTTCTGATTTGTTCATCAAGCCTGAAGCTGACCAGGTTAAATGGATAATGCTCTGATTCAAGTGACGCCAGCTGCAGCAGACTTTCGCTTACTCTTGAGAGCCTTTCTGTCTCCTGATATATAATATCTAAATATTCTTTCTGGCTCTCCAGCGGCACAACTTCGTCCCGGATCGCTTTCGTAAATCCTCTGATCGAAGTCAGGGGCGATTGGATTTCATGGGAAACGCTGCTGACAAAATCTTCTCTCATTTGATCTGTTTTCTCTACTTCAGATGCCATATGGTTAAAACTTCTGATCAGTTCCCCAACTTCACTTTTATCGTTCTTGCTCTTGATCCGGGTGGAAAAGTTCCCTTTTGCTATTTCTTTTGCAGCTCCCGTTAATTTCCGTATAGGATCTACTATATACCTGGAAGCGAGAACGATAAGCAGGCTCCCGGTAATCAAAACAAGAAGCAGTGCAATAAGAATAACTTTTCTGACAGCCTGTTCTTCTTCCTCGTAATCAACATGGACATACAGTGTATAGTTTTCCCCGTTTATTTCAATTGGCATGCCGCCCACTCTTGTGTATGCATCCTGATAAACAAACGGAGTACCCGGTCCTGATCTGTGTATACCAGCTGCTGCCCCTTCATTAATCACCCCAGGGTTATCGGTTGCATAAACGAGACCATCTTCCCCTTCAATAAAAACATTGAAATGAAATTCTTGAAGCCTTTCAATAAGCCCGGGTATTTGGTCAGCTTCCGCCGACTCAATAAGCCCCGCTACTCCTGTAGTGATATCAATAATCTCTTCCTCGAACCCCGTATCTTCCGGAAAAAACAATGAAGTAATTACAAACGAGACAAATAAGCTAATTAACACAATACTGATAAAGATACCAACAATTCGCAGGTAAATGCTTCTTTTGAGCACTTTACATTTCCTCCAGACGGTAACCAAGACCTCTGACTGTAGTGATTATTATATTTTTAAAGGGGAAAATCTGCTCTCTTAAACGTTTAATATGAACATCAACTGTCCGTTCATCCCCTTCATAATCATAACCCCAGATTTTCTCAATGAGCTGAGCCCTTGTAAAAACTTTACCCGGCGACCCTGCAAGAGTAAATAACAGTTCGCATTCCTTCCGTTTCAGATGAACGGAAGCATCCTCAGATTCCGCTGTCAGCCTGTCTAAATCAACAGTAACTGAACCAGCAGTTACTTTATTTTCTGATCCTGGGTGATAGCGTTTCAGCAGGGCCTTTACCCTTAGCGTTAGCTCTACCGGGTCGAAAGGTTTTACTAAATAATCATCTGTTCCAGCATGAAAGCCCTTTACCTTATCCTGGGATTCTCCTTTAGCAGTCACCATCAGTATTGGAATATCCATAAATGAGCGAATGTCTTCTGTGAGCTCTAGCCCATCCAGATTGGGCATCATCACATCTACAATCGCCAGATCAATTTTTTCCTTTGTTAACAGGTCCAGAGCCGCCTGGCCATCAGCCGCTTCCAGTACAGAATAACCGCTGTTCTCCAGATAAAGGCGGATGAGTTTTCTAATATGGGCGTCATCATCGGCAACAAGTATAGTATTCATCTTTTTCAGCCTTTCTTCATATCATTCGTCACCGTTAGCATAGCATTCTTTTATGAACTATGTATGAAATTCCGCTAACTAAAATAAAAAACGTATTCCTGATTACAGGAATACGCTGTCAGTCAGCAGCTTTTTTGGGGATATACAGGATGTGTGTAATCCCTGGCAAGCTGCTTAATACAAGTCCCGGCCATCGGCATTAGGGACAGAGATATTTGATAAAGCCTCTTCCGCCTCATCCTGGTAAATATTCTGTCTGGCAAGGTCACCTATTGCCAGCATTCCCACAAGCTGTCCATTTTCCACGACAGGGAGCCTGCGGATCTGATTTTCTCCCATGATCCTGGCGGCTTCATGGATATCCATATTTGCGTCAGCTACTTTTAATCCCTCACTCATACACTGGGAAACAGGTGAATGAGCAGCAAGACCTCTGGCAGTCGCTCGAAGAGTAATATCCCTGTCCGTTAAGATCCCTCTAACCTGTCCATTTTCCACAACCGGTATTGCGCCAATATCATTCTGGTCCATTAGAGCTGCTGCTTCCTGAATGGATTGCTGCGGAGAAACGGAAACCACATTGGTGCTCATTAAATCTCTGATCATTTGGCTCATTTTATCGCTCCTTTCGCTGTTATCTTTTGCAAAATGGTGAAATTAATGCGAAAGAAAACCCATGAATGATGAGCAATGAAAGATCTTGAATTTTTTTAGTTATTGTCGAAACCAGAGGACTTTCGAACGCCTGCACAGGTAATAATTTCCATAAAAACCAACTTATATTACGATCAAGTAACAGGGAGTTTTTAGTTAAATAACATTCGCAGAAAAGGGTTTATTTTTATACCCTGCTGCATGTAGTATTAAACCTGCGAGCGGGACAAGCCGCCGAAACAGCAGTAAAAAAACTTCATAAAAAACTTAACAGACTTTATATATATAATTTTTTAGAGAAAGTGGGAGAGGAAAGTAAATGAAAAAGTTCATCATGAGTATAGCATTGGCAGGAGCATTTTTCGCGGTACCGGCAATTTCAGAAGCATCAATGAATATCGGTGACAGAGGAGATGACGTTAGACAGCTTCAGTCGGAATTAAACAGCAACGGTAAGAGCATCGCAGTAGACGGAATTTTTGGGCCGGAAACGCTTGGAGCAGTAAAAGCATATCAGCTGAGAAACGGCATCTCCAGCCCGGCAGGCAACTTCTATGGAACAGCTGGCCCGGCAACAACTAGTTCACTGGGATTGTCAGGATCTAACAGCGGAACTCAGACAGCAACAAGAACTACAAGCACAGCAAGCAGCACTGCTTCTTCATCTGCAACAAGCAGCAGCGCAAGCGGAGTTATTTCCACAGCAAGAAGCTTAATCGGAAGCTCCTATGTATGGGGAGGAACTACGCCACGAGGATTTGACTGCAGCGGATTCATTCAGTATTCATTCGCTCAGAACGGTAAGAGCCTTCCGCGTACTGTAGCGCAAATGTGGAGCGCAGGTACTTCTGTATCTAACCCACAGGCTGGAGACCTTGTATTCTTTGAAACTCGCACAGGTCCTTCACACGCTGGTATCTACCTTGGAAACAACCAGTTCATCCACGCTGGATCTTCAACTGGCGTAACAATCTCAGACATGAACTCTTCCTACTGGGGACCACGTTACCTTGGTGCGAAAAGGTTCTAATAAATTTTAATATACAGCTGCAGAGGGTGTCCCAAAAGCAACTAGCTTTTGGTGACACCCTCTTACTTTATAGCGAATTAATTGAAGTAAATATAATAAGTTCGCTCGAATCGCTCTCGGCTGAAGCGTTCCCCGGGCAACGCTTCAGCCGTTGCTTTTCCCGCGGGAGTCGCCGCCTGCCACTCTTTCGAGCTATTTTAATAAAATTGAACCAGAAACCAGCCTTGACTTGATCTAATGGAAAGAGCGCCCAAAAAGGCGCCCTTCAGATCAAACTTCATCTCGAAAACAGGAAATTAATATCCGTAACCGCTCCAGGCAACAGCTCCAATAATAACGAGCAGGATAAACACTACTAAAATAAACGCGAAGCCCGCGCCTGCACGAGGTGCTGCCCCTGTATCTTTGCATACATCGTGACTCATAAACACACCCTCCTCCCTGTAACAGGTCATTTTCATGTTATGCGGCAAGGTTTTCAAATGACTGGTTAATTAGCCTGTATGTGTTAAATTAATTGCCCCCGCTTTTTTATCTGAGTCAGAAGGGAGAGCATTCTGCTTCAGCACCTGAAACCTTTCTGATTTATAGAGAAGTTATGGAATGGTACAATATGCTACAGAACAAAAACTTCTGTCCCGCTATAATCAGAAACAGAAGCTGAAATTGTAATGATTAAGCTGGTGCTAATATGAAAATGATTGAAAAACTTTATACCTTCCTGATCATTCTGTCGGCGCTTCTGGGGATCTTTATAGGTCAGACAGAGACAAATCTTCAGTGGGACTACTATATAACCCCGCTGCTAGTAGTTATGCTTTATATTGCCTTTTTGCAAATCCCCTTTAAACAATTCACAGCATCCTTTAAAAACATCCGCTTTACTACGACTGCTATACTGATGAACTTTATTTGGACCCCTGTCCTGGCCTGGAGTTTAGCATACTTATTTTTATTAGACCATCCGATGTTATGGATTGGATTTATTATGCTGATGGTGACTCCCTGCACAGACTGGTACATCATTTTTACCAGAACTGCCAGAGGAAACATTCCTTTGTCAGCTTCCATTTTACCGGTAAATCTTATATTACAGGTTACTCTGCTGCCTGTTTATTTACTTATGTTTACTGACACTACAGGGATATTGCCTGTACAGCAGCTTATTGAAAGCATTATTTATGTACTGGTTATTCCTCTGTCCCTTGCCTGGGTTACGAACCTGCTGCTGAATAAACAGGTAAAGTTAAAAAGACAGTTACAGGAACGAACAGAATCACTTCCGATCGTTTTATTGTGTCTCGCTGTAATCGCTATGTTTGCTTCTCAGGGCCGGCTGCTTACGGAGAACCTTGGGCTCCTTTGGCTGATCACTTTGCCGATACTTTTCTTTTTCAGTATTAATTTCATTGCCGGACTGGCTGCAGGAAGGTTTCTCCGTTTTTCATACAGGGATCAGGCCAGCTTTTCCTTAACAACACTGGCGAGAAATTCACCCATTGCTCTTGCTATCGCACTGACGACTTTCCCTGAGGAACCATTAATAGCTTTAACTTTAATTATCGGTCCTTTGCTTGAACTCCCATTACTGGCCTTTTTCACCCAGCTGCTGCTTTGGCTGAATGTTAAGTGGGATAATTAAAGCATTCTCCGGCCGGTTTCAGTTTTATTTTTTCAGGACTAATCTTTTTACACATTACATAATATTATAGTAAAATGGTATTATGACACATTTGAGATGTAAGTTTTCACTCATTCTCTGATAACACTGCAAAAACCAGCTTAGCCGAAATATAAAATGGCTATAAAATAAATAATAAATTTCAGGAAAGGGGGCCGTGTATGTTTCTTGAATCTTTCGGAACAGATGCTTTAGTTTTACTTGGTGCATTGCTGCTCATAAGCGGTGTATTAGTCGCGAAATTCTCCAACAGGCTGGGGCTCCCTTCCCTTGTTCTCTTCATACTTGTAGGGATGCTCCTTGGAAGTGACGGCCTCGGGTTTGTTTACTTCGACAATGCCTATATTGCTCAGATAATAGGTATCTTTGCACTTGTCATTATTTTGTTTGAAGGTGGTCTCCAGACAAAATACTCTACTGTAAAGTCGGTAATTGTTCCGTCGGTGTCACTGGCTACCCTTGGTGTTCTTCTTACATCGGCGATTGTAGGCTGGTGCGCGTATTTAATTTTTGATGTAACCCTTCTGGAAGGTATGTTATTCGGAGCGATTGTAGGCTCAACAGACGCGGCTGCCGTTTTTGCTACATTGAAAGAAAGAAATATTAAAGCAAAAATGGGCGCTACTCTGGAGGCCGAATCAGGAACCAACGACCCAATGGCTGTGTTTCTTACTATTTCTTTTATAGAACTCATAAGTATCCCTGAAACAAGCATTTGGTTATTGGTTCCGTCCTTCTTCTGGCAAATGGGGATTGGCCTTGCTGTCGGACTAGCTGTCGGTAAACTCGCTTCCGTCTCCATTAACAGAATCAATCTGGATTCAAGTGGTCTTTATCCAATTTTTTCAGTAGCCTTTGCATTATTAACTTTTGGTATGGCTTCTATCATAGGAGCCAGCGGGTTCCTTGCAGTTTATATCGCTGCTCTTGTCATTGGAAATTCAGAATTAACCTACCGATACTCTATTTTTCAGTTTAACGAGGGTTTTGCGTGGATGGCACAAATATTGATGTTTATCCTCCTGGGACTACTCGTATTTCCTGGACAGCTGTTTACTCTTGGAATCATCCTTGAAGGCTTGCTGTTGTCTTTTATTTTAATGTTTATCGCCCGTCCTGTAGCTGTTTTCCTTTCCACAATAGGGATGAAATACACACTAAAAGAAAAAACGTTTCTTTCGTGGGCTGGTTTAAGAGGAGCAGTACCTATCGTACTTGCAACTTTTCCAATTGTTGCTGGTCTTGATAACGCTCAGTTTTTCTTCAATGTCGTCTTTTTCGTTGTCCTTTCCTCTGCGCTCGTTCAAGGGTCTACAATATCCTGGCTTGCGAAGAAGTTACATTTAACAGGACCGAAAAAAGATAACCCTCACCACTCCCTGGAATTGATCTCCATGGGTAAGGCGAACGCTGAAATGGTACAGTATAAAACTAATGCCGACTCAGCCATAGTAGGGAAAAAACTCCATGAAATTGCTTTCCCGAATAAGGCAAATATCAGCGCGATTGTCAGAGACGAAAAATTAATCACTCCTTATGGGGAGACAGAAATTCAAGAAGGAGACTTCCTCTATATCCTCGTTTCTACTAAATATAAGGAAGACTTGAAAAAGGTGCTTGAAGCAAAAAAAGATGCTTCCTATTCTTAACAAAAAAAACCTTGAATCCCCGGCTTTATTCTGCCGGATGATTCAGGTTTTTTTAATTTGTCAGCTCCTGAGAAACGACCGTTAAATTATCCGCAGCACTTGCTACTTCTTCAAAGGCTGCTCCCAGCTCGTTCATCACATTTACAAAAGCTGTTATTTCCTGTTCTATTTTCTTATTTTGATCCTTGGTTTCTGTCATCGTCTGATGGATCTGTAAGAAATGGTCCTTTGTCTTTTGCATATTTCTTGTACCTTTGCCCATTTCTGCTTTAATAATTTCCATTGCACCTGTAAGCTTTTCTACCTGAGCTGTGGAATTTGAGATAAGCTGCCTTACCTTGGAAACAGACTCCTTCGTTTCGTCGGAAAGCTTTCTCACCTCACCAGCTACTACACTGAATCCCTTTCCATGCTCTCCGGCCCTTGCTGCCTCAATGGCTGCATTTAATGAAAGAAGATTAGTCTGGTCAGCTATATTTGTAACAAGGCTGATTATATCCTGCATTTGTTTCATAATTCCAAGCAGCAGTTCCATGTCTGTATTAATCTCATCCAATGAGCCGTCAATACTTGCAATCCCCTGAGTCTGGAAGTTCATCAGCTGCATTCCTTTATCTGCCCGCTCTTCCGCCACTGCCGCAAGCTCTGTGCCGCTGTTAGCAATAGATACAATCTCCCCGGACTGGGCAGTAAGCTCCTGAAAGGAAGCATTTGTCTGCTCAGATACAGCTGCGAGGTTCTGTGATTCCTTAAAAACCTTTTCCTGTATTTGTCCCTTTTGTGCTTCCGCTGCCTGTTTAATTCTTGCTGTCTCCAGATCGTATGCCTCCAGAACCAGCTGCTGTTCCAGATTTAGCAGTTTTGTAACGGCTTTTACAGCAGGAAAATACTGCTCCCTGTCCTCAATCTTTTCTTCAATTATTTCGATTATCGAAAGCAGCAGTTCCTGAAAAGAACATACATACCATTTAGTCGGAAGCCCGATTCTCACATGCATATTTGCAATCATTATCCGTTTATCCAGGTACTCTTCATCCACTGTACCTTGAAACAACTCTGTGATATGCTGCCTTAGCGTCCCTTTTAAGGCTTCCACTGAACTATGATTGTTTATAATCTGTAAAAGCGATGGTTCCGTTTCAAGATTATCGTAAAACCTGTTAACAATTTCGTGTATTTTTTCCGCTACAAACGGTTTAAGAAACTTAATAACCCCCAGGTCCTCCGGCGTTAAACCAGTCATAGCAAGCTGCTTTTCCACATCGCTTCCTCTTCTGACCTGAATGTCTCCCCTTAAGCCCTCATAAATATCCGGCTTCTGTCTTACTTTTTTCAAAAACATAACATCCCCCCCTTTTCAATGTTAAAGTAGCTTCTTATTATATCGGCTATATTAGCGGAAAATTTTAGGATTTAAGCCAGGAGATTTCCATAAAGCTCATTTAATATTTCGCTTCTATGGAACTTTCCTTTGCTGAAAACTTTTATTATAAAAAGCCAGCGCAAATTTAATTGCACTGGCCATTTGGAAAGTATATTAAGCTTTTACAGCAACGGCAATCCCGATTGGATAATCTCCTTCAGGGCGTTTATATTTCTCAATGGCTACCCCCTGCTGATAGTAAAAGTCTGTTGCTTTAAACTTCAGTTCACTGCTGAAAAGGGCAATAAATTCCCTTTCAGACAGCTGATGATAATGGAACGGGGAACCGCATGGTTTTCCTCTTCCTTCTCCAAATGGAGTTGATAAAACTAGAGTGCCCCCTGGCTTCAGCATGCTGTATAGATTAGCTAAAAATACCCTGTCATCAGGAACATGTTCTATTGTTTCAAACGACAAAATCGTATCGAACGTACCTGCCCTTTCTTTAAGTGCAGGGTCCAGAGCATCGCCGGTAAAGAATTTTAATAAAGGGTGGAAATGATTATGCCGCCCATATTCCACGGCATCTTCATTAATGTCCACACCGATAACTTCTGTCACGGTTTTTCTCCTCAGCTTGGCCATCATTTTTGCCCCGTAACCTGTGCCACAGGCAATATCGAGTACACGGCCGCGTCCGTACGGAAGGGCAAAGTAATACCGTGCAAGGTGCTCAAGAAGCAGACCGTTCGCAGGCTTCATTACTTCAGGAATAACTCTTTCCCCTGTATCTTTCAACACAAGAAATCACCGCTGTCTTTTATATTTTTTAGTAGCTAAAGCGCAGTCAGGTCTAAAAGAGCGTAAAGAAGTTTTAATCCTCTTTGTTATCACGCAGCTTTTCATTTAAAGAATGCAGTTCTGCCTCAATTTCAGTGAGCCGCTTTTCCAGTGGGGAAAGGTTGCCTTTTACAGACTCCAGTTTTTCCAGGTTGTGCTGAAGCTGCAAATATTCATCCTTTAACTCTGCGATTTCATACTTAATTTCTGTTTTATTCATCATATTCCACTCCCTCATTCACTGTTGTTCCGGCAACGACTCGGTTAGTCAGACCTCCATAATAATAGGGAGAATCATTGGTTTTCGTTTTGTTTTTTCATATAAGAACGGTCCGAGGAGATCTGTAATTTCGTTTTTAATCTCCGACCATTTCGTCGTTTTGCTGTCCATTAATCCGTCAAGATGGCCCGAAAGCTTTCTTTCAGCTTCTTTTATTAAATCTCCTGATTCACGCATGTAGACAAAGCCTCGTGAGATAATATCAGGTCCGGCTGACACTTTAAATTCCTTCATGTTCAATGTGACAACTACTACAACAAGCCCTTCCTCTGAAAGGATTCTTCTGTCTCTTAAAACGATATTTCCTATATCTCCGATGCCTTTCCCATCCACATAAACAGTGCCGGACGGAATTTTTCCTGAAATCGCCGCTTCTTTTTCTTCCAGCGCCAGTACATCCCCGTTATCCATAATAAAGCAGTTCTCCTCAGGGATACCGCAGTCATTAGCCAGCTTTACATGCTGTTTCAGCATCCGGAACTCTCCGTGAATAGGCAGGAAGTATTTAGGTTTCATTAAACGAAGCATTAACTTTTGTTCTTCCTGTCCTCCATGGCCTGAAGTATGGATATCGTTTAAAGGTCCATGGATAACCTCTGCTCCCACCCGGTATAACTGATCAATCGTTTTGCTTACACTTAAAGCGTTCCCTGGAATAGGTGAAGAAGAAAGAACAACTGTATCCCCAGGATGAATTTGAATCTGCCGGTGGGTGCCATGGGCTATACGGGACAGAGCCGCCATCGGTTCCCCCTGGCTTCCGGTACAAAGGACTGTTACCTGATCACCAGGAAGCTTATTTAATTGAGAGCGATCGATGAACGTCTCTTTAGGGACATTTATATATCCCAGTTCGAGAGCCAGGTCTATCGCTTTTTCCATGCTGCGCCCAAACACCGCTACTTTCCGGCCATATTTAACAGCTGCTTCCACGGCTTGCTGAAGGCGGTATATGTTAGACGCAAAAGTTGCAAAAATAATTCTTCCTTCTACAGACTGGAATATCTGGTCAATACTTTGTCCTACTTTCCTTTCAGACATCGTGAACCCAGGCAGTTCACTGTTAGTACTGTCAGACAGAAGACAGAGAACACCTCCTTCTCCGATTCTCGCCATCTTTGAAAGGTTTGCCGGTTCTCCTACCGGAGTGAAATCAAACTTAAAATCTCCTGTGTGGACGATATTACCAGGTGGCGTTTTTACTGTTACTCCGTACGAATCAGGAATACTGTGTGTTGTCCTGAAGAAAGAAACGGAAGTTTTATTAAATTTAATTACTTCGTCTTCATGTATTTCCCTTAACTCAGCTTTTCGCAGCAATCCATGTTCCTCCAGCTGGTTACGAAGAAGACCAAGTGCCAGTTTCCCTCCAAAAATAGGCATATTTACTTCACGGAGCAAATATGCAACACCGCCGATATGATCCAGATGCCCGTGAGTTATAAAAAGCCCTTTAATTTTATCTTCGTTATTCACTAAGTATGTATAGTCAGGAATGACATAATCGATTCCCAGTAATTCGTCTTCCGGAAACTTTATTCCTGCATCAATGATTATAATCTCATCCTGAAACTGCACTGCGTACATGTTTTTGCCAATCTCGCCCATTCCTCCGAGGGCAAACACAGCAGTCTGGTGGTTTTTAACTTTCATAAATTACTCTCCATTTTCTTAATTTTATTTGCTTAAAGAATTGATGCGGCTGCAATCCTCTCTTATGAGAAACGTTTGATAATTCCCCTTCTGCTTATTATCTCCTTAATGGCTGGGGGTTCAAACGCTTTCCCTCGCATCTTTTCTCCTTGCAGCAATCCAGCAAAAATTTTGCTCAAGCAGTAAACCGTAACTAATCATATAAATATTACTAGTAAACATTTTATCATACAGGCTCTCATTATGTATTTTGCCAGGAATAAAAAAATTCCGCTGGCGCAAAGTTTATTAGGCATTAAAATAAATTTTGCTCAGAAGTTTTCCTAAATCCAGAACCCGCATTGAAACAGTTCTTTCAAAATGAATTCTTTCATTGTGAAGTATTCAATAAATTAATTAATAAGCCTATTTACTGGTTTCTCTTCGAATTACTGGTGCAATCTCCGTTGCTAACAATTCAATACTTTCTGCTGCATGTTTAAATGGCTGGCCTCCAATATCCAACTGAGCTAAGAAACGCTGGTGTCCAAAGAGCTCATGCTGCTGGAGAGAATCTTCTCTACAATTTGCTCAGGACTACCCTCTGAGACTAAATCCAATGTAGCAGAGTCTTCAAACAGACGAACAGGATCAAGGGTACTTAGAACACTTATGGCACTCGTTAATCTAATTTGCATCGTTACTTGTGCAATAGCAGCCAAAAGCACAGGAGGAGAAAAAGAAGCATAATCGAGACGATGATGCTCTCCTAACCCAAAAACGTCAAGTCCTGCTTCATCAGCCAGTTCTGCGGCCTGAATATTTCTTTTACTCTTTCATTAACTGTTTGCTGCTATGGCCTTACTCAATTCTTCCTAAATTTAAAAAATCGAGACGCCATACGGACTGTATGGGTCTCGATTCCATGTATGTTAACTATTTTTTACAGGCAATTATCTTACTCTACAGTAACTGACTTTGCCAGGTTTCTTGGCTTATCTACGTCACAATCACGGTGAAGCGCTGCATAGTAAGAGATTATCTGGAGAGGTATTACACTTACAAGCGGAGTAAGGTATTCGTGTACACGAGGGATGACTAGCTGGTCATCATGTTCCTCGAGACCCTCCATGCTGATCATGCACTGGGATGCTCCGCGGGCAACTACTTCTTTCATGTTTCCTCGAATGCTGTAATTGACATGTTCCTGTGTAGCTAGCCCTACTACAGGCGTGCCTTCTTCAATAAGAGCGATAGTCCCGTGCTTAAGCTCTCCTCCGGCAAACCCTTCCGCCTGAATATAAGAGATCTCTTTAAGCTTGAGAGCACCTTCAAGGCAGACGAAGTAGTCAATTGCCCGACCGATGAAGAAACAGTTACGGGTAACACTCATGTAGTCACGGGCGATTTTTTCCATTTCTTCTTTTTTGTCTGTTAAAGTTTCCATGGCGTTAGCAACGATCGCCAGCTCCTGAAGCGGATCGAAGTCAATTTCAATCCCCGCCGCTCTTGCAGCGTCAACTGCAAGTATAGCTAATACAGCCATCTGAGCAGTATATGCTTTCGTGGAAGCTACGGCAATTTCAGGTCCGCCATACGTGTGCAGTGTGTAATCAGCCTCACGGGAAAGGGTGGATCCTGGAACGTTTGTTATTGTGAGGGCTTTATGCCCCATTTTCTTGACATTTACTAATACTCCGCGGAGGTCTGCTGTTTCCCCGCTTTGCGAAATAAAAATAAAGAGTGGGTTTTTGCTGATTAACGGCATATTATACAAAAATTCACTGGCAATATGCGTTTCAACAGGTTTTTGCGCGATCTGTTCAATCATCTGCTTACCAACAAGCCCTGCGTGATAGCTCGTTCCTGCAGCAATAATATAAATACGGTCTGCGCCGTTAACAGCCTGGCGGATATCTTCGTCGAGCTTGATGTTATCATTTTCATCCTGGTATTTTGTGATGATATTACGGATCACAAACGGCTGCTCATCGATTTCCTTGAGCATGAAATGAGGGTATGTCCCCTTTTCAATATCACTTGCATCAAGTTCAGCTGTATAAGGCTCCCGGGAAACTATTTCACCATCGAGTTTCTTGATGGTTGCTTTCTCCCGAGTAACAATAACGATTTCCTCGTCCATTAGTTCAACAAATTCGTTAGTCACCTGCAGCATTGCCATAGCATCACTTGCTACAACATTTACTCCGTCACTTAGCCCAACGAGAAGAGGACTTTTATTTTTCCCTACATAAATGGTTTCCTTGTCTTCTTTATCAAGAAGTGCAGTGGCATATGATCCTTTAAGCAAACTCAGAGTTTTCCGGAAGGCTTCCTCGGTATCCATTCCTTCCTTAGCAAAACGCTCTACCAGCTGTACGATAATCTCTGTGTCCGTTTCACTCTCAAGAGACACTTCAGATAAATATTCACGCTGAAGCTTGCTGTAATTTTCAATAACTCCATTATGAACGATTGTATAACGCTTCGTTTCACTCTGGTGCGGGTGAGCATTCAACTGGCTTGGCGCACCATGCGTTGCCCAGCGTGTATGTCCAATCCCGACGTAAGCCTGCTCGTCTTCATCCACTACATTACGTAAAGTTGCGATCCTGCCCTTTTCTTTATAAACATGGACGCCTTCTTCGTTTGCTATCGCAATACCAGCCGAGTCATATCCTCTGTATTCCAGCTTTTCAAGACCTTTTAAAAGGATTTCTTTTGCATCTTCTCTTCCCACATATCCTACAATTCCGCACATAAATAACATTTCCTCCCTTAAGCAGGGCAGGATAATACCGGGGCATTACCTGCCCCACTCTTTATCATCAATTAGTATAATAGTTACAGATCTGTTATATGCCCACGCAACTGCCTTTGTTCGGAAAGTCGCCTTTCCGTTTTAGTCAGCTGCTTGCGGCTGAGGCGTACAGCCGGGAGGTATCCGCCGAAAAACTCGATAAACCTCCTCCTCGTCAACTATCCATCGTTTCGTCCGCACGGATAGTTCAGGCGCTTTATTTAATAAGAGAGCTTCTGTAGTTCAGGCAGATCAATCCTGCACTTTTCAGCCTCTGCTTATTACTCGTACTCCTCTGTCCTCCTTTTCTGTATAGAATCTTTCTAATCATACTACACGAACAGAAATAAGGTCAACGTTTTTTCAGCAGTTTGGTGCCTGCCTACTGTTTACCCGCTGAAACCTCCTTTAAACTGTGTTTTTTCGGAAGCCAGGCGTAATCAATTCCTTCTCCCTGCTTCTCAATAATAAAATATGCACGAACGGCACTACCTGTGCTGCTCATGCATATTCATCCTTTTATTACAGTAAAGAGTACTTTCGTTCCGGCTTTGCAGCCTGTACAGGGAACAGTGCTTTTATTTTTCCCGGGTAAGGCTAATAAATCCCGGCCTCCCGTTTACTCCAGTGCTCCTAATTCTCTTTTTACTACATCCACAATTTTTTGAACATATTTATCGCACATTTCTTCAGAAGGCGCTTCTGCCATTACACGGACCAGAGGTTCTGTACCAGAAGGCCTTACGAGGATTCGCCCTTCGCCTTGCATTTCAGCTTCCACAGCATTAATTTCATCTGCAATTACCTCGTTATAGGTTAATGCATGCTTGTCCGCAACACGTACGTTAACAAGCTTCTGCGGATATTTTGGCATCTCAGCAGCAAGCTCGGATAATGGCTTGCCAGAAGCCTTCAGAATGCTGCAAAGCTGGATTGCCGACAGCAGACCGTCCCCTGTAGTGGCGTAATCAAGGAAAATAATATGGCCTGACTGCTCTCCGCCAAGATTATAATCCCCTTTTCTCATTTCCTCCATTACATAACGATCTCCAACTGCTGTCTGCTTTGTTTCCACCTGAATGTTCTCTAACGCTTTATAAAAACCAAGGTTACTCATAACGGTCGACACGACCGTGTTATTATTCAGAGCACCTTTTTCTTTCATATACTTTGCACAAATATACATGATCTGGTCCCCGTCAACTATGTTTCCAAGTTCATCAACAGCAATCAGTCTGTCAGCATCCCCATCGAAAGCGAGTCCAATATCTGCTCCCTTTTCTTTGACAAGTTCTACGAGAGTTTCTGGATGTGTAGAGCCTACCCCCTCGTTAATGTTAATTCCGTTAGGGGAAGAGCCTATCGTTGATATTTGATCTGCTTCCAGATCTGCAAACAAGTGAGCAGCTAAAGGAGAAGCTGATCCATTTGCGCAATCCAGTGCAATATGCAGTCCGGACAAATCTCCAATTATTGTCTGTTTGAGGAAATGAAGGTATTTTTGTCCCCCTTCAAAATAATCGTTTACCTGGCCGATATCTCCTCCAACAGGCCGGGGAAGCCCGTCTTCCATATCATCTTCTGACTGAAGCAGTTTTTCTATCTCTTCTTCCTGATCGTCAAGGAGCTTAAAGCCATCTGATCCGAAGAATTTAATACCGTTATCTTCAACCGGATTATGGGAAGCTGAAATCATTACACCGGCATCCGCACTTAGTGCTTTGGTTAAATAAGCAACTCCCGGAGTGGAGATAACGCCGAGGCGCATCACTTCCGCCCCGATGGATAAAAGCCCTGCTACAAGAGCACCTTCAAACATATGGCCGGAAACCCGGGTGTCCCTGCCGATCAGCACTTTTGGTTTTTCTGTTTCCTTTGTAAGTACATAACCGCCAAACCGGCCTAATTTAAAAGCCAGTTCAGGTGTTAATTCTTTATTAGCTATTCCTCTTACACCATCTGTTCCAAAAATCTTTCCCATTTGAATCTCTCCTTAAGGTTTATCAAAGGTCGATATATAAATAATTCCTGAATTAATTTTCGTTGTTTTCGTTACCGTTTGTCTCATCATCCGGCTCTTCATCCAGCTCTTCGTCAGGTTCCTCATCAGGCTCCGGCTCGTTTTCAGTCTCGTTCCCAGCTTCGTTTTCCTCTGTGTTCGCATCGTTATCGTTCTCTTCGACGGTTTCCTCGTTTTCGTCCGGGTCTGCCAGTCCTTGAGAAAAAACTTCATCAGTTTCTGTAATAACAATCCGGACGCTGCTCCTGTTTATACTTACTCGGACATTCTGTGGTCCGCTGAATTGCAGAGGCAATGTATGCTCTCCAGGACCCAGTCCTTCGGCGTCTGCATAAATTTGCAGATCCTCCCGGTTAACCCTTCCCAGTACGTTTGGGCTTCCAAACAACTGGAAATCTACAACCCCATTTTCAGGAATAATGAACTCATAATCATAACCTTCGTTTTCCTCAATACCTGTCACTTCTATTGGAAAATCAGAAAACTCTCTGGTATCTTCTTCTGTCACTTCCACAATTACATTTATTGTTTCCGGACTAACACTCTCAACGCCCCGTGGTACCGGGACCTCCACTTCGTATGTTCCGCTTTCTGATACCTCACTTAAATCAAGTGTAATACCATCAATAAAAGAAATATCGTTTATCACATCTACCGGCCCGAATATTGTAACTTCCTCAGGTTCAGTTACAATTGACTCTATTGCCATTCCTCCCGGAAGCTGCCCCTCTCTTTCTATTCGAACAGGAACTTCTTTATTTGGGCTTGTTATTGGCACCATTACTTCAACAGCCGGCGGGTCAGTATTCAGGTCCATCACATTGCCTGCTTCATCCAGAACTTCCACCCCTGCTGTTTCCTGAAAAGTTCCGTCTCTGCCCGCTAAGTCCACCACTGCCCTTACTCCAGCAATTTGATCTACCACACTCTGAGCGGCCGTAATATCCACATTGGACGGCTGTACAGAAGGTGTGCCGGCGCTGTATCCTTCTTCAATTTCACCGGAGTTTATTAATTCTATCTCTACAGGAAGAGATACTGTCTGCTTTTCCTGTATGGTTACCCTTACAGTCATTGGGACAATGGAGACTGATAAATCCGGCGGGAAGTTCCGGTGCCGCACTCTTTCATAATGTGTCCCCGCTTCTCTCTCCCGAAGATCAAGGTATACTTCATAATCTTCAGGTCCAATCTGCAGCATTGTCAGCACATTTTGCGGCCCTCTCACCGTTACTTGTACACTTTCCGGAGCTTCTGTCACTACATACTGATCTTCATCGTAATAAATATTAAGCTGTACTTCTTCCAGAACTCTTGAACCGTTCGTAATTCCAGGTATCCCTCCTGGCTGAGGCCCTCTGTTTTCCAGATTCACCATAAGAAAAAGCATGACGGCTATTAAAAGGGAAATCCCTTTAATGACCCAGGTATTATTAAACCATTTATCCATTCTTTTTCCCTCCCCATTGCCAGCGTGAAGAGGTATTTGCTGTGTCGTTTTTCAGAAGCTCATTTTCCAGTAACGTCCTGAGCGAATCTTCATCAAGGTTTCGGTGAAGTTCTCCATTTTTAGTAATGGAAATCCCTCCTGTCTCCTCAGAAACGACTAAAGTAACAGAGTCTGTAACTTCACTGACCCCTAACGCAGCTCTGTGACGGGTTCCAAGCTCCTTGGAAATAAAAGGGTTCTCTGACAGAGGCAGATAACAGCCTGCTGCCATAATTTCGTTATTTTTTACAATTACCGCCCCGTCGTGAAGCGGCGTGTTTGGGATGAAAACATTAATAAGTAATTCGGAAGTAAGCTTTGCGTTCAGCTGAATGCCTGTTTCAACATAGTCATTCAGCCCAGTACCCCTTTCCAGTGTTATGAGCGCTCCAATACGCCTTTTACCCATATAGTTAGCCGACTTGACTATATGTTCAATTGAATTCTTAACTTCTTCTTCTTCAGCAACGGTACTCTTTGAGAAAAACCGCCCTCTTCCAAGCTGTTCAAGCGCACGGCGAAGTTCCGGCTGAAAAATAATAATTATCGCTAATAAACCGTATGTAACAGCCTGCTGCATAATCCATTGCAAGGTATTCAGCCCTAAGTAACGGCTGAAAAACCACACGGCCAATATCACTGTAATCCCTTTGACGAGCTGCACGGCACGTGTCCCGCGGATTACCATGATTAGTTTATATATCACATAAGCCACCAACAAAATGTCGATGACGATAACCAGCATTTCAAGAAAAGTTAGCTCTTCAAACATGGCTCTGCCTCCATCGTATTACTGCCTTAATCCTTT
Organism: Evansella clarkii; assembly: GCF_002019695.1. Taxonomy (GTDB): domain Bacteria; phylum Bacillota; class Bacilli; order Bacillales; family Salisediminibacteriaceae; genus Evansella; species Evansella clarkii. The sequence continues at coordinate 878,134 of NZ_KV917376.1, forward strand.
AGTTCTTTAACTTTAACATTATATCATAAATTTTTGAAATCAGACCTTATTCATGGAGCTATCAAACTAAAGAAAACCCAGCCATATTTTATACTTTCTTAAAGTTTAAAAAAGCACAAGCGTCTTGACACGAAAGGAACTCTATATATGTGACGAGTAACCGCAGGTCCAGGGGGGGGCACTGCCTCTTCCTCTGCGAGTGTATTATGATGGTGTATTGGTAACGTTGATGGCCACTTGCTGCATATGCACGATAGACTGTAATATTACTTAACCGATTCAATTTAATTCCTTAATGAGCCGCTTTCGTACGTTGAGTGACTGCGTTCCTTCAATTCCTTAATGAGCGGCTTTCGTACGTTCAGTGACTGCGATCCTTCGATTCAATTCCTGAATCACCCGCTTTCGCACGTTCAGTGACTGCGATCCTTCAATTCAATTCCTGAATGAGCTCCAATTCATACCTTGAGTGATTGATTCGGCGGACCGTGGAGCTGGACATTGTCGTGGAAGGTTATAAATAAAATTTGCAAACCAAGCCTTAAAAATCGAGGATTATAATTTCTTCTGGGCCGAGACTGCTTCATTGCTAGTATATTATACATTCTTCCAGTGTTAAAAAAGCACATTGCTGGTAGCAATGTGCTTTGTTTTTCTGTTCGACGAAATATATGTCAGCGATTATTTCATGCAGCTGGCTTAATTCCGGTTAACATTTCCTGACCGCTCATTATTCATCGCTGCTATTCATAAAACTCATTACATCAGCAAAGAAGGCCTTAGTCCGGTACCATAACCAGTCGAACACCCTGTTGATTTCTTCAATTTCACCTGCTACATGGCCAGCTGAAGCTAAGTACTGTTCTCCATTGATTACTGTAATACTGCCAAGTACTTCTCCCTCTACTTCAATATTTCCATTGCGTACGAGAAGGTCTCCCGAAATGGTCTCTCCTTCCGGTACAACCACTACTCCCCGCTCCTGGTCCACATAAAACTGTCCCTCTCCTGCTACAGTAATTTCTCCATCGCCATCATTCCATATGGAGGAAATACTTAAAATAAATACAAGAAAGAAAGTTGCTGCTGTTATGATCAGAGGATGCCTTCTCACCCATGTTTTCCACTTGTTTTTCTGCGTTTCCTTCGGCAGCCCGGCCATCACCTGGGCCGTAAAATCAGCAGGGGCTTCTATATGTGAGGCACTTTGAATAATCGCTACAGTTTTTCTTAGTTCCCTCAAATGTCCATGACATATATCACACTTAACAAGGTGGGCTTCCAGCTCCTTTTTTTCAAGCAAAGTAATGTCTTCATCCATATATTTATGGATCAGCTGATGTTTTTCCTTATTACAAGCCATAAGCCGCTCTCCTTTCCCAGGCTTAATCACGCAGTCGTTTTCTCAGAGCTTCCCTGCCACGGTGTATTCTTGTTTTAACGGTGGCTACTGGCAAATTTAAGACTTCCCCTATTTCTTTGAGTGAAAGATCTTCCATGTATTTCAAAATAATAGCAGATCGGTACTTTGGCGGAAGCATCATAATTTCATCCTGAATCCATTCCTGCATTTCATGCTGTACAACCACATCTTCAGGGAGCTCGTCATCTCCTGGTATTTGTGAATAATAATCAAGATCCTCTGTTCCCGCTACCTGGTCCTCCAGATGAAAGTCTGGTTTCTTCTTACGAATCCGGTCTATCGCCAGATTCGTTGCAATGCGGAAAATCCAGGTGGAGAATTTCCGGTTAATATCGTAGGATTCAATGTTAGTATACGCTCTTAGAAACGCCTCCTGAGATATATCCTGTGCTTCGTGCACATTCCCAAGCATTCGGTAAGCAACCTGAAAGACCTTGTCCTTGTATAATTCAACAAGCTCAGCAAAAGCCTGCTGGTTACCTTTTTTAACTTCTATTATAATCTTTTTAACTGTTGCGTCCATTTATATACCTCCGCGACATTGCGGTTATCTCCTATACGGCAACAACCTGCTAAAGGTTTCGTTTCAGAATTAATTTTATCATGTTAATTAGTGGAAAAAATAAAAATCTCTAAAAAAACATGTTTTATCATTATTTTTTCGGGGTAAAAGGTCTTTAAATAAATTTGTTTTATCATTAAGGAGGTACTCATGGAAAAGTCATCCCAAGAACGTTTACTAAAGGAAATTGAAACGGCCAGAGATAAAATGCATCGGCTCTCGTATGAAAAAACGAGAACATCAGAGGAAGTAGTTAAGGTGAGTACCTATCTGGACGGACTCCTAAACCGTTATCAAACAATCCTTTATAAGAAAAATGCATAACTATTTAAAAAACCGAGTCGTTTTAAACACGGCTGTTTTTTTTGCCTTTTTTAGGTGTCAGAACGGGTGGGTTGGATCTGTATCTGTGTTGGACCACGTTTTGTTAGGGGACTCCCGTTTCCTCACTCCCTCAACCTTGCACTTCGGGACCGGGTTCAACGGTGCCACGTTGAGCTGCTCACTCATCCTCCATCTGAAAAATTGGTCAGCGTTCGGGTTCAACTATGTATAATTAATTACACTTTTTATTAACACAAATAAAAAACCCTGGACGTTGTTTCATCCAAGGTGAAGTTTCCTATGTATGGTGGAGCCTAGCGGGATCGAACCGCTGACCTCCTGCGTGCAAGGCAGGCGCTCTCCCAGCTGAGCTAAGGCCCCGTAGATTTTTCAATGATGTTATGCCGGAGCTTGTTTCTTAAAAAGAAAATGGTGAGCCATGAAGGACTCGAACCTTCGACCCTCTGATTAAAAGTCAGATGCTCTACCAACTGAGCTAATGGCTCGCAGTTAATTCCACGATGATTATTCATGAAGCTTACGGACGACGTTTTGCTCCGCAGTCTCACCTGTTTCTTCCTCTTCCAGCTTTGCTTCGAAGTAGATCCGTCGAAACAACTCGATGCATTGGCTGAGAAGTAAATGCTCGTAACTGTGTCTCTTCCTCTGCCAGCTTCACTATGCAGTATATACGTCGAGACAAGTCGCAGTATTTCGGTGAAGCAAATGCTCCTAGCTAATGGCTCGCAGTTAATTCCACGATGATTATTCATGAAGCTTCCTGATTACTGACGATGCTTCACTTCGCTTCGTTTGTTCACTCTTCTGCTTATACCCGGCATTTCTTATTTTAAACAGGAATAAGAGAAAAATGGCTGGGCTAGCAGGATTCGAACCTGCGAATCACGGAATCAAAATCCGGTGCCTTACCGCTTGGCTATAGCCCAACAATCTGCAGACTGCTTCTAAATTTAATGAGCAGCTGTTTTAAACAAACGTTTATTTAATTCTTGTCTATTTTAGGAAAAAAGGCAAAAAAAAATGGTGACCCGTACGGGATTCGAACCCGTGTTACCGCCGTGAAAGGGCGGTGTCTTAACCACTTGACCAACGGGCCTCTTCATGGAGCTTCCTAGCGGGCTTGAACCGCTGACCTCATCCTTACCATGGATGCGCTCTACCTGCTGAGCTAAGGAAGCAATGGCTCCACAGGTAGGACTCGAACCTACGACCGATCGGTTAACAGCCGATTGCTCTACCACTGAGCTACTGTGGAATAATCTAATGATGAGACATAAAGTATTGTACATCATCACCGGATCAAATGCAAGACTTTTTCTATACTTTTTTCTTAATAAACCCCTGATTTTTTTCTCAGACAGACGTACGGCATAGGAGCAAAATTAATATATCAGTAATACAGAGTTACTGTCAATCTGTTGATGAAAACCTTTTGTACTTTTCCGAGTATTGTCTGCTTCTAACGTACTTCATGTATTCTTCCCGCGGTGTAAAACGTTTATATAAATTAAAGATAATCTGGTATCTTTCCTCCATCGCTCTTTTTACAATTCCTTCAATCCTTGAATCTGACAGGTCCAGTAAGATTTCTTCCATTTCCCGCTTTAGTAAGTATTCCATTTCCTGTGATTCCTTACTTGTCAGCATCATCCCTAACATGGTAGCACCTCCGTTAGTAGTTATAAAAATTATTTCTTTTTTTTATGTATTTTATTCATAACTGCCTGTCCAAGGAATAGACATGTAACTAAAGATAAGACAGGGGGGAAATGGGATGAATTTCATCTGGGTTTGGCACGCAAAGACGTTGAAAAGATTCATGATCGTTGCGATTGCAGCCTTTTTCACAGCCGGAATCCTGTATGTTGAATCACCGGAGCTTGCTGTATTTTCAACTGGAGACAAGCCTGTGGCAATTTATAAAGCAGAAACAGAAGAAAAAAAGGTGGCGTTAACTTTTAATATTAGCTGGGGAGAAGAAAAAGCAGTGCCCATCCTGGACACATTAAAGGAGCATAACATTAGTGAGACAACTTTTTTCGTGTCTGCTTCCTGGGCAGAACGGCACCCGGAAATTATAGAACGGATCCTTGAGGACGGCCATGAAATCGGGAATCATGGATTCAGACATGAACATTATACAAGCTGGGAAGAAGATAAAATAAAAAGTGATATTCAGACAGCCCACAGGATTATTGAGGAAGTTACCCAGGAGGCACCAAAGTATTTAAGGCCTCCGAACGGAAGTTTCGATGAAAGGGTACTCAAAATTGCAGAAACGCTAAACTACGATGTAATCCATTGGAGTATTAACTCTGAAGACTGGCAAAACCCTGGCGTGGAAAAAATTATTGAAAATGTAACTTCGAATACCGCCAGCGGTGATATAATTTTACTGCACGCCTCTGATTCAGCAAAGCAGACGAACAAAGCTCTTCCGGAAATAATTAAAGTTCTTGAAAGTGATGGTTTTCAGTTCGCAACTGTTTCACAGCTCATCTCTGGAGCCGAGGCTGAGGCTGAGGAAATAAAATGAAACTTCATCAGTGGGTTTTTTGTTCCCCCCCCGGTGATTGTTAGTTGCACCCATCGGATGTTAGCATTGGGATAAAATAGAAAAGCCAGCCATCATGTTGATGGCTGAGCTTTTTTGTGGTTAGCAGATTTGTTTTTTGTTGTTTTTCCTTTTTTCTGTCCTTTTTCTTCCGCAGGCTTACTCTCCGGTTCATGTAGTCGATGAAGCACAAGAACCTGCCATGTGTTGGCAACTAAAAGAGGGACAATGGATGTAAGCAGAAATGTCATATCATTTTCTCTTAGAGCCGGGATCCATTCAACCATTGTAACCACAACAATAAAGAATAAAGTAGGTATAAACGCAAGCCAGTGTGTGTCCTTACTTTTGAAGTAAGCCACGATGAGCCCGTAACCGAGCAGTAACAGAGGCATCACCGCAAACCCTAGCATGCCTTGTCCTTCTTCAGCAAAAGCCATATGCCTGAAGAACATTAAATCAAATAACGCAAACCCGATAAGGACTATCTGTACTCTGCTCCAGAGCTTTACTGATTTAAAGATCCCGAGGCCGAAACGATGTATTGTTAAATATGCAAAGAAACCCATTTGGGCAATAACTGTCCATATAGAGGCAGTAATAACCACCATCGCAATGCCCCCGAACTGGACGTTCATAAGGTCATTAAGATGTGTACGCCAGTCGAGAACAAAACCCATAAGCGACCCGGCAATTGTCCCAATCAGAAATGTTGTATAAAATAAAAAAACTACTTTTCGTGTATTCACTATGTTTCCTCCTGTAAAATCAGTACATACCATCCTTTATTCTAACAAAATAAAGCTTCCTTCCGCTAGTTTTTTCTTGAATTTGTCACTGCACTGCCATATTTAATCCCGCATAAATTCAGGGTTAATAACTCATATTATAAACACGGGCAATTGAAACTGAAAGGGGACTGCATCCTGTGTGTAAGTGGCATAATTTAAAAATATTCCTTTTGTTTACCAGCCTTATACTCATGATTTTGGCTACCGGCTGTGCTGCTGCAGAGGGGCAGAGCAATTCACAGCCCGATTATGAAAACACGAAGAAAATGATGGTAGATATGCTGAAAACCGATGAAGGAAAACAGGCCATTAAAGAAGCTCTAGAAGATGAAGAAATCAAAGGAGCTCTTGTCATGGAACAGGATTTTGTCAGGGATACTGTCACGTCTACTTTGACCTCGGACGCCGGCAAGGAGTACTGGACTACCGTCATGAAGGACCCTGAATTTGCAAAATCCTTCGCCGAGAGTATTCAGCAGGAAAATGAAAAAATTATAAAGAATTTAATGAAAGACCCTGAATATCAAAGTATGATGATTACCATTCTTCAGGATCCTGAAATGGAAGAAGAATATCTGGAGCTTATGCAGAGTAAAGCTTACCGCCAGCAGGTGATGACCGTTATGACAGAAGCGTTTGAAAGCCCTTATTTCATTTCCCGTTTAAATGAAATAATGGGAAAAGTCGCTGAAGAGCAAATGAAGAAAAAAGAAGAGGAAAAAGAGACACAGTCAGAAGGCGGCGAATCAGGCGGTGGTTCCGGCGGCGAGGGCGGGGGCGGCAGCTAAATAAACTCTTGAAAAGCCTGGCAGCATAAATCGGTGCCAGGCTTTTTTTTGCTGCAAAAACAGCGCTTCCCCGTAGAAGGAAGCGCTGAGTAATAACCTTATTTAATTTTCCAGTTTGCCGATTACTTTGTCAGCAATATCGGAATAAATCTCTCCAATTTTATGTTCCTGATCATAAATAGATGGAGCGAAATTATCTTCATCAATTTCCGGCTGGCCAAGTGGAATCTGAGCCAATACTTCCGTACGAAGTTCATCTGCAAGCTTTTCTCCGCCGCCTTTTCCGAATACATATTCTTTCTCGCCAGTTACTTTACTTTCAAAATAAGCCATGTTTTCCACAACACCAAGGATTTCATGGTCTGTTTTGATTGCCATGGCACCTGCCCGGGCTGCAACAAAAGCAGCTGTTGCATGCGGTGTTGTTACGATGATCTCTTTAGATTCAGGAAGCATGGAATGGATATCTAATGCCACGTCTCCTGTTCCCGGAGGAAGATCAAGCACTAGATAATCAAGGTCATCCCATTCAACTTCAGAGAAGAAGTTGTTAAGCATTTTTCCAAGCATTGGCCCTCTCCAGATAATTGGGGAGTTGTCTTCCACGAAGAATCCCATAGAGATTACCTGGACGCCGAAGCGTGTGACAGGGTATATTTTCTGCCCTACCACTTTAGGTCTTTCTTCGATGCCCATCATGTCCGGAACACTGAAACCATAGATGTCGGCATCAATGATACCAACTTTTTTGCCTTTACGGGCAAGAGATACAGCCAGGTTAACTGATACTGTTGATTTACCTACGCCGCCTTTACCACTTGTAACTGCAATAAAGGTTGTTTTTTTGTTGTTAAGGAGAGAACCGCCTTCTTCTTCCTCAGCTTGTCCGCCATGTTTCTCCAGTTCTTCGTCAGACATTTTTTCAAAACGAAGACCTACAGATTCAGCTCCTGCACCTTTTACTGCGTTAACCACGTTCTGCTGAAGCTGCATCTGTTCTGCTGTTCCAGGCTGGGCAATTGCTAATTTTAAGCTGACCATATCATTTTTGATCTTCAGCTCTTTTACTGCATTAATCTCAACAAGGCTCTTCTTCAAATGAGGTTCATTTACATCTTTAAGGGCGTTAAGCACCTGTTCTTCTGTTATCATTTTAGCACCGTCCTTTGCATATCCATGTATACGTTCTCACGTCAAACCTAGTATAACATACTATCCCCTGTGTTTATGATGATATAAATCACACAGAACCAAGTATCCGTTTCTATACTTTTAATTTTAGTGGCTGCCGGTTCCAACGTAAAGGATGGTGCTTTGTTATAGTATATTGCTATGGATTTTCGATAAAGGACGCTCGCTTGCACCACGGGCATAAGCGCAACATCTGCTTAATCATCACTCCGTTCGATTTCGCAGTGTTTTCTTTACCTCTGGCATTGCCTCAGCTTCTGTTATAACAAATTCCCCTGGGCCTTTAAATAAAAAACCTCACCCAGCATCGGGCAAGGGATCTTCAACCATATAGCGCATGATTCCTTCGTAAATAGAAGCAGCGACTTGCTGCTGATAATCTTCAGACTTCAAAAGCTCAGCCTCAGTTGGATTAGACAGGAAGCCCACCTCTACAAGAGCACCCGGGACGGAAGCCTGCTGTAATAAGTAAACACTGTTTATCGGCTTGGCTTCCCTTGTGGTGTTTTCCAGGTTTCTGATTATTTCTCCCTGTATATGCTTTGCCAGAATTTCATTTCCCTCTACAGTACGGTTATAAAAAGTCTGTGCTCCCCGCCACTTAGGAGAAGGGATTGCGTTCAGATGGATACTTATAAAAAGATCTGAACCAGATTCATTTATAAAAGCAACTCTCCTTCTTAAATCCTCTACCTTTCTCGACCTTACCCGCTTTGTGCCTTCTGCAGCTAAATCATGGTCTCCTTCCCTTGTCATCAACACCAAGGCTCCGGATTCCTGAAGATAGTCCCTGAGCTTCAGGCTGATCTGAAGGGAAATATCTTTCTCGAGGTCTCCAGCTTTAGAAGTAGCCCCGCCGTCAATTCCTCCATGGCCTGGGTCAAGCACAATCACTTTTCCGGAAAGAGGCAGATGCCAGCCAGTGGAATCTCTGCTCGAAAACTGATGTTCAATAAATATAATTAGTAAGCCGATACCAAGAGCCACGGCAAAGAGCTTCCATAAATTTATACTCCCCATTACCCTCGTCCCTCCTTATTCTCCCTTTCCTATTTATATGGGACGAGGTTTGTATTATGACTGCTAATGGAGTCTTAACCGATACTTTTTTTCTCCCTCTGTAAAGCCTTTTTTCCACCATTTTTTAATAAAAGCGGAGCTTTTTTTCCTGTGTTCGTCTATACTTCTTTCTCCCCCGGTATACCAGGCTGTAAACTGGCTCGCCGTCTGGCCTGTAAGAGCATTCAGTTCCTCTTCACACCGCTTTTCAGCTTGCTCTGCTGTTTCCCCGAAATAGCCAAAGCGGGCATACTCCGAGCCCAGCAGGTAAGCGTCTATTCCAATATCAAGGCAAAAATCCATTAGATACAGTGTTCCGACCGTTTCTCCAATTTGTCCGGAAAAGAACGTCCTCTCTGCATCATTTCTCATTTCGTGAATAGAAAGTGAACGGAGCATACTCCGCTCAAATTTCCACTGTTTCTTTCTCCTTCGTTCTCCAAGGTTATAAACGACGTTCATGTCTCATCGCCTCTGTTGTCATAATCCGGGGCTGCTCGCTCCGTTTGTCCTCTTAAAGCTTCCGAAAAAAGCGGAATTAAGTTCACCTTTCTCATCCTTTATTGTTTATCCTCTCGCCTAAATCATGATGGCGAAAAACTGGCACTGCTAGTAAATATCCACCATGGAGTCGTTTACCAGCAAATAACCGGAGATACTTGTTCACCACTCCTTACTTGCATCCCAAGTTTGACTTTTCACAAGTTGTGGTAACTATGCAATATGGCCGCAGCATTTTTCTACGTTCATTAACTAACAAAAAAATAAGGAGGAAATTAATATGCAGAATGTGTTCGACCAGTGGATGGCCTATCTTGGCTTCCTGCCTGAAATACTGATTGCACTGATTGTCCTGCTGATTGGCTGGCTTATTGCTAAAGGAATCGCTAAAGCAGTGAAAAAAGCATTGAATAAAACAAGCATGGACGATCGCCTTTTTGACAAGATGAATATTGATACGAAAAAATATTCTTCCGAGGATATTATCAGCAAGATTGTTTTCTGGATTTTATTCCTGTTTGTGATAATGATCTTCTTTAATATGCTTAACCTCGGAGGAGCAGTCGGGCCATTCAACGCCTTACTGAGCACTATTTTTGGGTTCATTCCTAACATACTTGGGGCTGCACTGATACTTGCTATTGGCTATGTTGTTGCCCGGTTAGTTAAAGGAATTGTAGTAAGCCTGTTAAAGAAGGCAGGAGCTGAACGTCTTTCAGAGCGAATGGGATTAAGCAAAGCACTGGAGGGCACTACTTTATCTAATATTATTGGTACGATTGTCTTCGTATTAATTCTCATTCCTGTTGTAATCGCAGCTCTTGAACGGCTGGAACTTCAGGGTATCGCCGCACCGGCAATCGCTATGCTTAACTCGATTATGACAATGATTCCAAATATCATTGTAGCAGTTCTGCTGATCGCAGCTGGTGTGTGGCTCGGTAAATGGGTGAAAAAAATCGTTTCCGGCCTGCTTAAGAATGTTGGCTTAAACAGCTTCTTCAGCAGTCTCGGACTTGGTGCAAAAGCCAGAACTGAGAACACTCTGACACCTGCTGATATTGTAGGATATGTTGCACAGGTTATTGTTGTATTACTGTTCACAATTGAAGCACTGCAGCTTGTGAACCTGCATAACATTGTAGGAATCGTGAATGCGATACTTGCATACTTGCCAATGGTAATTGGCGCACTGCTCGTGCTCGGTATCGGGCTGTATGTGGCAAACCTTGCACAGAAATTTGTTTCCAGCATGATTGTCCAGCGCTCTGAGGCAAAGCTCTTCGGAAACCTGGCAAAATATATCATTATTATCTTTACAGTATTCATGGCAGTTGACCAGCTTCAGATTGCCAACACTGTAGTAAACTCAGCATTTATGCTCATTCTTGGAGCCCTCGCCCTTGCATTCGGACTTGCATTCGGGCTGGGAGGAAGAGATTTTGCTTCCAGACGCTTAGCTAAACTGGAGCAGAAAATGGAAAAAACACAGACGAAAGAACCTGACACAGAGGCAGTAAAAGAAACAGCTAAACCGGATACTCTGTCTAAACCAGATACAAATCAGGAGGACTTAACTCCACCAGCAGGCGGGTCCGGAAGAAAAGATATGCGGGGCAAAACTACCGGTACTGCAGCAGATAATGATGCAGATATGTACAAGCCTGGGGATGCAAAAGACCCTGGTGACGACCACGATAACTTTGGACCAGGTAAAGGCGGACCACGCCGCTAACTTAACCTGCAGGAAAAGGATGGGCATTCGCCCATCCTTTTTGCTGTGCAATAATTCAGCTTTTCTTATGACAGCCCTGTGCGGGCACCGCCGGACGTCAATTAGATATTAACGGGCGGATGTATTCAGCGCAAACTTTTTTGTGGAGGTTCTTATGGGCTGTCAGCACAGAAGAATGTTTAAACACATATATATCTTCACCGCTTAGGGTCGACAGCTCCATTCCCTGTTCTTTCAGCAGGACATAAGCCGCTCCAAAATCCCACGGTCCGAGCCCGGCAAAAATTGCGCCATCAAACCGGCCGACAGCGACATAGGCCATCTCTAATGCAGCGGAACCTATACAGCGGAAGCCCCTGATCTCAGTGGCCATCTTCTGCAATGGCTGTTCTTCCAGATAATCATTCGGTGTCAGCCATAAATGATTCATACTGATTAAAGCCTGTTCAGATGAAGGTCCGTTAATTTGTTTATCGATTCTCTCTTCATTTAAATAAACGCCCTCTCCAGCAAGAGCATGGAACATTTCATCAGCCATTGGATCATAAATGACACCTGCTACCGGCTTTCCTTGTACAAATATACCGACCGAGACACAAAAGTTCCGCTTTGTATGTACAAAATTTGTTGTTCCATCAATTGGGTCAACCAGCCAGACGATTTCATTTTCCGGCTCATAATCTCCTTGCTCTCCAGCCGCCCCTTCTTCTCCTAAAAGAAAGTGGCCAGGAAAAGACTCTTTAATTTTCTCCGCGAAAAACGCTTCAATTTCTTTATCCTTTTCTGTTACCAGATCAGCGGCTGAAGTTTTATATTCTACTTCCAGCTCCCTGGTTACCGCATCCTTCAGATTTCTCCCTGCTTCATATGCCCATTCCTTTGCTGCCTCGTAAATTACTTTATACTCATCCATAACCATAATCCTCCCGTTAAAAATACAGATGGAGAATCATCAGATCCCCCATCTGGTTATCAGCATTGCAGATTAAACTAACTTCTTACGGATTTTACCACTGATTAAATCAATGATACTTACGAATACAACGACAACGATTAAGATCATACCTACATCTTCCCAGTTCCGCTGATACGTTGCCAGAATAAGCGGAGCACCGATACCACCGGCTCCTACAATACCTAAAACAGTAGATGCACGTACATCAATCTCGAACCGGTATATAGAGTAAGAAGAGAACTCCGGAAGTACCTGCGGCAGGACACCATACCACATTGCCTGAATTCTGTTCCCGCCGCTCGCCTTTATTGCGTCAATATTACTTTTATCAATGGATTCGATTACCTCAGCATACAGTTTCCCCAGCATCCCGATGGAGTTAATACTGATAGCAAGCACACCGGCATACGGTCCAATACCAACTGCAGCTACGAAAATAATCGCGAAGATTAATTCCGGGATGGCTCGGATGGCGTTTAAGATGGATTTTCCAATGTATGAAAATCGATGCGATATATTACGTGCTGCAAGGAACGCAACAGGGATAGCCAGGATTGTCGCCACTGCCACACCAGCATATGCGATAGCGATAGTCTCCAGCATATAGCCTATGTATACTGGAAACTGGACGATATAATCCATGTTAGTAATCGGGACAATAAATATGCGCCTTAATGTTTCCAGAGGTGAGGCCGCAGATCCTGAAACAGAGAACGAAGTGGTAAAGAATGCGTTTATATATAACGCACTGAGAATAAACATGATGATATAAAAATAAGTCTTTTGTTTCTTCGTCATTGCCATACGTAATGATACTTTTGGTTTTTCACTCATTATTCTAACCGCTCCCTTACGCGATTACTAATCAAGTCAATGATTGAGATCGCTACGAATGTCACGAGGATGATTGTTGCCACATTAGCATAGTTGAACGTGTTCAGCTGCTGGCGCAGTATTATACCAATACCGCCGGCGCCAACGAAACCAAGCACAACAGAGGCTTTCACATTTATCTCCAGAACATAAAGAGTATAAGATGCAAACTGAGGTAAAATCTGTGGCATAATCCCAAAAGTAATTACCTGAAAGACATTTCCCCCTGAAGCTCTTACCGCTTCCACAGGTCCAGGATCGATCGCTTCAATAGTTTCACTTATCAGCTTTGCAAGTATCCCTATAGAGAAGACGAATAAAGCGAGAATACCTGAAACAGCACCAATCCCTACCAGCGCAACAAACAATACAGCGAGGATAATTTCAGGGATCGTTCTAAGCAGGTTCAGAAAATTACGCACACCCTGGTAAAAAAGCGGATTTCTGTTAATATTGCTTGAAGCTATAAAACTTACAGGTAAAGCAACTAATGCAGCAAGCGTTGTACTGAAAAGAGCCATGTTCCATGTTTCCAGCAACGCCATCGCTACGCGGGGCAAATAGCTCCAGTTAGGCGGCCATAAGTCATCTACTGCAAATAGAAAAATGATCGGCAGCCCGTCAATCACCCTGTCAGGAAAGGCTTCTGTCTGATAGGCAGCGAGAAAATACAGGCCAATCACCACAGCTATTACAGACCCGATATACCACTTCACGCCTTTTGGAGTAAGAGGATATTTCTTTTGCTCTGTAGGTTGATTGTTTTCCTGCTTTTCCATTAGCTCTCATCTCCTCCGAGAAGATCCTCTTCTTTGATCGGACGGCCATAGATTTCTTCGAATGTTTTATCAGTTACTTTATCAATCGGTCCGTCAAATACAATTTCACCATCGCGCAACCCTACAATACGGTCGGCATATTCCTGAGCCATATCAATAAAGTGCAGGTTAACGAGGGTTGTTAAATTGTCTTCACGGCTTACCCGTTTAAGGTCTTTCATTACTTTATGTGATGTGGGAGGGTCAAGGCTGGCAACCGGCTCATCGGCTAAGATAACTTTCGGCTGCTGTGTCAAAACACGGGCAATACTAACCCGCTGCTGCTGTCCTCCACTCAGCTGGTCTGCCCGTACATATGCTTTCTCTTTTATTCCCACACGCTCGAGGTTATCCATTGCCATTTGCAGATCCTCCTGCGGGAATAAACCGAGCATAGAACGGAGAGTCCCGGTATGGCCAAGGCGGCCTGCCATAACATTTCTCAAAACGGACATTCTCTTAACGAGATTATAGTTTTGAAAAATCATTCCCGCTTCAGTACGGAGTTTTCTCAGCTGTTTTTCTTTAAATTTAAGGATATTTTCCCCGCCAAGGAGTAGCTCTCCCTCTGTCGGTGTTACCATGCGGTTAATGCTTCGGATTAAGGTCGATTTTCCGGCCCCGGACATACCAACAATGACCACAAATTCACCTTCATTAAGCTTTAAGTTTATATTCTTTAATCCCTGATGCCCGTTCGGGTATGTAAGGGAAACATTCTTGAATTCAATCACTGCTGTTCACCTTCCCAATGTTAACTTTTCTATAAGACCTGAGTGTTCTATTACAAATATTGATCTTTTCGCCGTACTGCCATGACAGCACGGTCCCGTTTCATGCTGATAATCTCGCCGCTCCAGTCAACAAGGCTTCCACATAAAGTGAAACTTCAATCAGTGAGGGTTTTGTCCATCCCCAACTGATGGTAAGTTGAGCTAATCGGGATGAACATCAGTATTTATCAGAATTTTCTATGAAAAAAGAAGGGCTCGCTGTCACTGCAAAAACGCACTCTCAGTGACAACAAAGACCTTCTTCATATTAGCAGTGCATTAATAATTTATTTATAACCTGAAATTAGTTGGCAAGGTCGTCTTCAAATTCAGCGAAAACTTCTCTGACAATATCGTAATCTTCTGATTCTGCTTCAACAATACCATCCCAAGTATAAATCTCGTGCATGATTGCAAGCATTTCTTCGTTATCATTTAAGCTCATGAACGCATCTACAATTTCTTGTTTAAGATCTTCCGGCATTCCGCTTCTTACTGAAATAGTATCATTTGGAATTGGATCTGTATAACCGATAACACGGAGATCATCGTAAATGTCCGGAAACTCGCCTGCGAGTGTATCCCGGGCATCGTCAAATGTTGTAGCGAAATCTGCCTGCCCGTCAAGTAACTGCATTATCGCGTTATCGTGACCGCCGACACTGAATCTCTGAAAATGGTTGTCCAGATTATCAACGCCCATATCAATTAACTGCTTAGCCGGGAACAGGAATCCTGAAGTAGAAAGGTCATCTGCGTATGCCCAAACAAGTCCTTCTTCCTCCAGTAAATCTTCAATACTTTCAATTGGAGAATCTGCTGGTACCGTGTATTGCGCTACATAGGAATCTTCCCCATGACGTACCGATTTCAGAATTACTTCCACATCAGCACGGTTCTCTGCCTGAACAAATCCAAATGGATTTAAGAAACCGATATCAACTTGCTGTGTTCTCATTGCTTCAATAAGACCACTGAAATCTACCATAACTTCTGCCTGAACTTCGATTCCGAGTTCTTCAGAAAGAAACTCTTCCAGAGGCTCAGCAGTAGTAGCTATTTCCCCTGCATCCTGAGAAGGAATAAAACCCATGACCAGTGTGTCGATTTCTTCGTTACCTGCAGCGTTATTATTTCCCCCGCCGCATGCAGCTAACGTTCCTGTGAGCAAAACTGCACCTAAAGAAAAAGCTAAACGTTTAAACAAAGCATGCCACCCCAATTTTCTGAATTTGTTGAAAAATGACGATATAAGTCGCCAAATCACTAGTTATAATTATTATTGAATACCATTGTAATGTCAATGTAATTTTAAGCGATTTCATAATAATTTTTGCAAAACTGTTAATATAAAGATTTTGCTGAAATTCCTTTTGATACACGTAAAAAGATCCTCGTTTATCCCAAAGGCCTAAGCACACAACGACCTAACGAAAAGTGACTCCTGGTCTATGTTTTAAAAAAGCTCTGTTAAACTTTATTGTTGATTTCCACTACAGGACGCTCGCTTGCACCACAGGCATTAGCTGAAGGCGCCTCGCTTCCTTTCGCTACAATCAGCATACATGTAAAAATCAACATTGGACTTTAACAAAGCCTTTAAAAAAGAAAAAACGAGGTTCCGTAAATACGCACATTCGCTATAAAACAAACAAGAACGCCTGGATAATAAAATCCAGCCGTTCTTGTTCTCTTTATATAATGGTATTTATATTTTTCCGGACTTTCTCTCCAGTCCGGAAAACTACTTTAAGATGTCTGCCAGCTCTTTCTTAATGAGCTTGTCCAGTCATTTATTTTGTTTACCTGATACAAGTCTTTATGCTCTGTCGGGTGGGGGTGTTCAGATATATAGACGGCTTTCATACCAAGTAATAAGGCTGGTGCTATTTCGTTAATAAAATTATCACCAACTGAAACCATTTGGCCGAAAGGAATCTTATAAATGCTCTGAAGCTCTTCAAAGAATGCTTTCGTCCTGGCCGGCTTTTGAGCGGAGGTGATGACATGATCAAAAACCCCTGTTAACTCCAGTTCGCCAAGAAGTCTTAGTACGTCTTCCCGGTCACTGTTAGTCATAAGTGCTATATCATGCCTTTCTCTTAGCTCCAGTAAGAATTCCCGAAGACCGGAGATCGCTTCAAGTGTAAACTCCTCGCTGACCATGTATTCTTTCGTTTGCAGATACCTCGGATAACAGTCTTTTACTCCGTAATGTTTTGCACTGGCAAATGGCAGCCACCATCCATCTCCAATTGCCACCAGTTTCTTAAAATCAAATACAAGCTGCTCCTCCCCATATATTCGTTCAGGGGCATCGACTTTTTCTCCGTTCCACTTATGGGCTTCCACTGCCTTCAATGTGAGTGGATCCACGGTAACGGCTAAATCATTTTCCACATCATAGGCTTTTCCAATAGCTACGGGATGCTCTCCAGCCTTCATTTTTTCATAGTCGTTCCAGAATGCTTCCCGATTCTCTTCAGGCACATCCTGCATCAGCAGTTCTGCATAGTAGTCAAAATGGTCTGTTCCTTCATAAAGCGTTCCGTCTAAATCAAATATGTATAAATTTTTCATTTTGTCTGTCTCCCTTTTCCTAATAAAGACTCCTGCATTATTTTATCATTGCGGCAGATAAAATTACAGCTCATATACGGTCGTGAGTTTATAGTATAAAAAACCTCTGTCCTTTAAGGGGACAGAGGGTGTAGACTTTCGGAGCTGACTGCTCACCGCGTCTCCGGTAAGAGATATAAATTTCAGCTTCTCTTTAAGCTGCTAATAACTGTATCCGAAAAAGGCTCTCTCCTGAGCCCGCTGAGACTCTAGCGCTGTTCCCTCAAACGAGGGGAGTCCTTCAATTCCCGTATCGTCTCCGCTCCTATTCCGAACATCGCCATTCGAAGTTCCATTTCCCTGATTTCCATCACGTTAAGAACATCTTCCGGGCTCTCGGTCGCTTCTTTCAGGATCGATCTGCCAAACCCAGCCATGTCAGCTCCCAGAGCGATGGCCTTGGCCCCGTCAAGGCCTGTCCGCATACCGCCGCTGGCAATCAGCGGATGGCCCCCGACTTGTTCCCGAACCTGCCTGATCGATTCCACTGTCGGAATGCCCCATTCGCTGAATGCTTCTGCTGCAGCCTGCCGTACAGGATCTTTCGAACGGAATTTTTCCACCTGGCTCCAGGAAGTGCCTCCTGCTCCGGCGACATCGATAAACGAAACCCCGGCTTCCATTAGATTTTTAGCTGTCTGTCCATCGATTCCCCAGCCTACTTCTTTCACCCCAACAGGAACCTCCAGTGTGCTGCAGAGTTCTTCGATTTTCTTTAATATCCCTTTGAAGTTAGTATCGCCTTTATCCTGTATTACTTCCTGAATACTGTTCAAATGGAGAACGAGCATATCAGACTCGGTTATCTCAATAATCTTCCTGCATTCCTCGATCCCGTAGCCATAATTAAACTGAACGGCACCCAGGTTGGCAATTATCGGAACACTCGGTGCGTATTTCCTCATTAAGAAGGAGGAGGAGTGCCCGTCGCTGTCAAGCAGTGCTCTGGTGGATCCGAGCGCGAGGGCCCAGCCTCTTATCTCGGCCGCCTCTGCCAGATTACGGTTTATCTTCTCAGCCAGGGCTGTACCGCCCGTCATGGAACTTATCAGAAACGGCGTTTTGCATTCAAATCCAAGAAAAGTGGTTTCCAGAGAGATTTCATCAAAATTGATTTCCGGGAGAGCATTGTGTATGAACATAAGCGAATCAAATCCTGTTGAGATAGATTCCCCCGTAACCTTTTCGTTCAGCGCAATTTTAATATGTTCAGATTTTCTTTGCTCGATTGAGCTGGCCAATGCCAACACCTGCCTTTGCCATCAAGATTCCTTACAATTTCTCCCCTGTATACAGAGGAAGATCATATAATATAAACCTTCTTCCCTCTCAACATCGAGAGTTAATCGATTTGAACTTCTTTCACGGTTTGTTCCACTTCCGCACGGGACATTTTTTCACGGCCCTCTTTCAGCGCATTTAATGTTTTATGAGCCAGGGAGAGGGGCAGACGGCAAAATAATATAATGCTTTTTTTACTAAGAGACTTCATATATTCATCTGCTTTTGCCAGATTTTCATCTGCGTATGCGAACAGCTCTGTACGTGTCCAGCCATCAGGCACAAAGCTTACCCCCCGTTCTTCCAAATCTTCCTGCTCATTCCGCAGTATATTCACAGCCTGAAGCCCTCTTCCATAACTGATGGCAAGGTCCCTGTCTGTTTTTTCCCCACCATAGTACTCCCAGAGATCCGAAAGCATAACTCCAACAAGCCCCGCAACGTAATATGTATAGTTGTCCAAATCCTCACGAGTGCGGATTTCCCAATTTGCTTTTGACCACGTTGCCATACCAAAAGCCATCTCACATGCAGCATTACTGATGATTGGCCGGGCATCCTTGGGGCAGGCTTCCAGCCATTCTTCTAATCGGAGCGTGACTTCCGGCATCCGGTCTTTTACCGGTTCAATAATTTCCTTATATTCTTCCCTATTAAATCCATGCTTAAATAAATCACTTACTTGCATCAGGATAGTATGTTTTACCTCATTGTCCACTTCTTCATGATCTTCAATTTCATCAATAGCCCGAAATACCAAATAAGCAGCTGCGACCGATTGTTTTAACTCCTTCTGCAAGAAAGTAATGGGAATATAAAATGTTCTGCTCGTCTCTTTCAGCATACGCATTGCATCTTTAGGAAACCTGCTCATTTTATTTTCGTACCTCCTGTTTTAATCTGTCTATACTTTCAGTAACTCATATAAAAGGAATTGTATATAAACATGATTCGCCAGACCTTGCCTTTGATTTCCATTATTCCATTACATGCTGTTCAAACACAAGGATAAAGGATAGAAAGCTTTGAAAAAACTGAGGCCGACGTTCTTCTTCTGAATTTCTTCCCCCTCAAAAGCATCACCAGGTTAATTTAGCAGGCTGTTATATCTTTTGTTCAAACTATAATCATTATCCTTCATGCTGTCCAAGTAATCTATTTGAAACTCCTATGCGTGATCACCACTATACCGGAGCACAAAAAAGACCCCCAACCGAAATCGGTTGAGAGCCTTCCAAACGTAAGTTTATTATCGCTTTGGGAACTGAGGTGCACGACGAGCAGCTTTAAGACCGTATTTCTTACGCTCTTTAAGAGGTGGGGCTCTTTTCCGTTTTATGGAAATCGATAAACCGCTTAAAATCAGCATTTCTCCCTTTAATATTTGATGGGATTTTTTTCTATTTCACACAAAGGGTATTCAAGGGGTATTCAAAAAGGTATTCAATATATATATGCTGGCAGGCTATATACAGGAAACCCTCTTGATTTTTGCTTTACAGATTTTGGCTCAATTCATTATTAGAAATGGAGTATCTATTTGCTTGTGTTTCTACACTATGTTGCTGCTTTTTAAAGCTACTTCTCAAAGAAAACATTTACTGCCACAATGATACCCTCATATTATCTATGTGCGGTATATCATTCTGGTTTTATTCTTATCCTCCAGTAACAAGTTTGTGCTTCACCGCAGCTTTATAGGGAAGAATGTATAGAAATAACTAAAAACATTACTTCGGTAATTATTACCGGATTAACTACCGATTACTGCATTACCATCTATGCGATGTTTTTTACCAAAAGTTACCACAGAATTTGCCACTTGTTGTCAACGAGTTTAAAGTAAAAAAGCTTAATCTCATTTTCTTACTGTGAAATTAAGCTGTGGTCTTTCGAAATCACGCAATAGTGAAATAACATTTTATATTGAATGGTATTGTTGTACTGCGTAACAAATGACTTTGTTTTTTTATTAATTATGCAAATTTATTAACAAACCCTTGTGGGTATGTGGCTCTATGATGTGATTACAAATTACAAATAACAACAAGAAAAGGAACTGCCTATTCACAGTTCCTGCATTCGAATATTACTCCTCATATATTATATAATCTAGCTTCTTCCTCTTACTGTTCAGATAAATAAAAGTTCCGATCGATATATCATTACGTTTTTTCCGTACAATGATAAGGAGTGGACAATCATTTTGGTAAGAGTCAGTTTCAGATATTTCAAACATAGACTTATTATCTTGTGGACTAGGAACGGGCTTTCCTAAAGGGTGTGTATGCCACTCGCCAAGATAATTTAATCCCCCATTCGACTGCTCAAATATTTCCTCTATCTTGTTATTACAATAGTCAACATCTCTCTCAAAGTGTAACAATTGATGCTTGGCATTTGGACCAGGACCTGTATTATCTGTAATAACAAATTCATTCCCTACCCGATACCCAATTAAAACTCCTCCTGTTTCTTTAAGACCAAATAATTTTGTCTCATTGAAAAAGGAGTCCATAACTTTATAATGAATAAAGATTTTATATGACATTTTTAACTCCTATTACAATGATCACAGTCAGGATGTTTATCTATCTTCTTCTGAACAAGCTTCATATTACCACCCTTCCCTTGACTTATCCAAAAGATATGGTCATTTTCAGTTTGTTCATAGGAATCTTTCTCTTCTGAAAGCAAAGTTTGAATACTTAATCGGGTTGTAAAATTAGCAATTATACCTGTATCTATACCACTACCAATAAATGCAGGTGTAGCACAACCGTCATCATATATTTCTTGGTTCTCATTAGGCTCAACTGACTGGAGTTCTTCATCATCACCAATATGTTCTAGGTGACAATAGTAGCAACCTGTTTCTCCTGGTACCACTCTAAAAGCTCTTCCACTCCAAGCACCTGGACCTACGAACGAATAGACAATTGGTATATTATAGTGATAAGCCATGTGGTTTAAATAGTATTCGGTATGATGGTTACCGACTGCACAAACAATTAAATCAAAATCTTTTAAGTGTTCTTGGACAATTTCCTCATCTACTCAATTTCCCCAATGTTCGTTAAAAGCTTGAACATTAGTATAAGGATTATGAGATTTTACTATTAGCTCAATTGATTGCTTCTTAGGCAGTCCCACATAGTGTATACTAGGTTCCTGTCTTATGACATTCCCGACACTTACTGAATCATTATCAATCAAAGTAAGCTTTCCCATACCAGCTTTGGCTAGATCAACAGCAACTGAAGAACCAATAGTTCCTAATCCTAGAACCAAAACATGTTGCTTACTTAAAGACTGCTAGCTTGGGCTTCTTTTAAACAGTTTATTTTGCGAAATCTCCTCCGACTTAAATACAACATAAGGAAAATGTAAAGGTCTTTTATTAGCAACCTTACTACTCTTTAAACCGACTACTAAGAATCGATTTTCATAATTTCCTTTTTGCTCAACTTCATCGTTATATTTAATCCCTAATAGTGCGCCGATCTCAACATTAGGGTTATTTCGTATTACTTTATCCTTAAGGTGTACAGAAGCCTGCTCACATTTTACTTTTACATTTTTATGTCCTTGTTGTTCCAACCACTCTACCAATTCATTCTGGTCTTCAAAATATGGTGGAGCAGTATCTACTTCAAAACATTTACCGCTATATTCACGAGTGTTTTGCTTTAAAAGATCTAACTCTCTCTCATTTAGAAGATCTGTTCTATTACAATGGATTCTAGTCAAAAGACCTTTGAAAAGGAACCTTTCATTTGATTCATCTGAAAGTTTTTGTATGTTAATAGTGAAGTTACCTTCTTTACCTTTCCAATCTGGTTGATAAACACTTTCTGGTGCTATTAATACACCTTTGTGTTTTACAGAAAAAAGTGAATATTGTTTTGGCTCAGGTCCATCAATCTCCTCTGAAGGGGAAAATGAATCCGTTAAAGTTTTCTCAATCCATACTTTTGCTCTCTCTAGAATATCAATCCCTGTTTTGTTTCTATTATCTTCCCAATCTACATATAAGCACAGCTTCCCGGCATTCGGTAGAATATGCTTCTTATTCCAAAAGTCCTTATCCTGACAAAAGCATTCAGGTGGGAAATAAGGGAACCCCTCCGGATATTCTATATCAAGTTTGTAGTCTTTATTGTTAACATTAACTACACCTGTAAAAACTACTCTTTTCTGGTTCTCTAGTATATCACTTTGCAAAGAAAAACCCTGATTATTCAGGGCTTCTCTCTCCCAATCAAACCTATCTTTTAACTCAATGTACCAAGGTTCCATTAGGCAAACTTCTTTTCATCCACTTTTGTTGGTTTATCTTTCCCTAAACCTGGTGGTGAAGGTGGTCCATCTGGTTTACCCTTAGGTGGTTGTCCATGTGGATGTTCTGGCTTATTATCTTTTGACATTACTACCACTCCTTATAATAGTATATAAATAATTTAGGTAACCTAAGACGACAAAAGAAAGTATGTTCGTATCTTCATTTTACCAGTTATTAGTTGTTTGTCAATTCGAAAAATACGATATTTTGTGTTATTTGTTACACTTGGCCAGATAGGCATACTATATACTGAAGTTAGTATACTTGACAAAATATAATTAGATTAAAAAAGAAAATACAACAGTTCCTATTGAAATTGTTATTTATTATGGGAGTAAGTTACTCTAAAATCTGCCCCGTTTATTGAAACCAATCACCTCTAAACAAAAAGCTACTTCTTTACTTTTGAAGTAATTTGTTGCGTAGTATAAGTCTACTACGTTGTAAAACAGATTAATCTAGCCTGTTGCATACTATTGAACAAATTATGGATATAGGTCTAATTAATTCAAAAATACTACATAATCCATAGTTACAAAATAACCGTATCGGATTGTATGGTATAGCAGAGTATCAGAGTATTTAACTTTATTGAGCGCATAAAAGTTAATGAAGAGAGTAGATTAAAATTTATAGTCTTCTCTTTTGAAATAAAATAAAAGCAGCAGGAACCCTTTGAAATGAACTGCACCCCAATTGTTAGACAAAAATAACGATTGGGGTGCATTTATTTATGACTAAATTTACAAATGATACGAAATTACTGCTCGTTCAAGGGTATAATTCGAAAATAATTTCCCAAAAAGAATATGCAAAACAGATAGGTGTAACCAGAGCACAATTCCAATATTGGTTGAAGTTATTTGAATTACATGGAGAAGACGGACTTAGAAATACCTATACAAACTGTTCTGTTAGATTTAAACTAGACGTACTAAACTACATGGTTCAAACCGGTGCCTCATTAATGGATACCGCAGCTCTCTTTAAACTCTCCAGTTTTACAATGGTGTATGATTGGCAGAAAAAGATGGAGGTTGGTGGTATAGAAGCCCTTGAACCGATTCAAAAGGGACGTCCATCTATGAAAAATAAATTTACTAAACAATCAAAGCAAGCACCAGCTGAAGGATCAGTTGAGGCATATGAAGCGCGTATAAAACAACTGGAAATGGAAAATGAGTATTTAAAAAAGTTGAATGCCTTAGTTCAAAAAAAGTCACCAAACAAGACAAAGCGCAAGTAGTCTATGAGTTAAGGCATAAATACCCGGTGAAAGCACTGGTGAAGCTCGCTGGTATTCCACGCAGCACATACTATGATTTAGTTAAGCGAATGAATCGTCCAGATCCGGATGGCGATTTGAAGGCTGAAATTAAAGCCATTTACGAAGAACATGAAGGTCGTTATGGTTACCGCCGCATTCGTGATGAGCTAGCGAATCGCGGGCAAAAAGTGAATCACAAAAAGGTTCAGCGTATCATGAAGGAACTTGGGCTAAAATGCCTGGTACGCCTGAAAAAATATAAATCATACAAAGGCACTGTAGGAAAAATAGCGCCGAATCATTTAGATCGTCAATTTACAGCAGATGCCCCAAATCAGAAGTGGGTAACGGATATAACAGAGTTTAAATTATTTGGTGAGAAGCTTTATTTATCTCCTGTCTTAGATTTATTTAACGGAGAAATTATTACATATACAATCGGCTCAAGACCAACATATTCACTTGTTTCGATGATGTTAGAGAAAGCTCTGGAGGGGCTACCAGAAGAGCATGAACTACTAATGCATTCAGACCAGGGTTGGCATTATCAGATGAAACAGTATTGTCATGCCCTCCAAGAAAGAGGGATTATACAAAGTATGTCTCGTAAAGGGAACTGTTACGATAATTCGGTGATGGAAAACTTCTTTGGAATCATGAAATCAGAATTTCTCTATTATAAGGAATTTGAAAGTATAGAGCATTTTAAGCTAGAACTGGAAAAATATATGAATTACTATAATACGAAACGGATGAAGGCAAAATTCAAAATGAGTCCGGTGCAATACCGGACTCATTTTGAGCAAGCAGCCTGACAAAATAACCGTGTCTAACTTTTAGGGGTCACTTCAAAACCTGCTGCTTCTTTTACAATTCTTTAACGCACTCCGCATGTGTCGAAATGATTGCAGGCACATAATTTATAACAAATATAGTGGCGCTTACTTAAAACAGAATTTATTTCCCCTATAATCAAAACAAAAGAATTAACATCTGTAGCTGCTGCTTAGTGGACAATTATATGACTAAAGGTTACTAGTGGCTATCTCTTTCTAGAGTTCTCAATACAGTTGCTAACGTTTGAATTAACTTAATTATCGTTTAATGCCCACCATGGTCATCGCCTGAGAGAGAAACAATTTCAAGTTTTTCATCAATAACCCCTTGTACCTGGAAGGTGATTGAGTCCGTACTTCCAAAGATATAACCATGATTGTATGGTCCTTCAGTTGGATTATCTTCATATGCTGGCTTTAATTGTGCTAAATAATCAAATACCGCCTGATTTAGTTCTCCTTCTTCCAACCAGATCATAGGAGAATGTTTTCCTAAATGTGCAAGCGGAGCACCAGGAAGTGCCAGTTCAGGGTTAGCCGTTGAAGCGAAAGTCAAGCCATGTCCAGGCTCATCAATTCCCCATCCAAAGCCTGTTTCTTCATCAAAATAATATGCAAAGGCAATAGAAAGTTCTGTTGGTGTATCGCCCCCTATACGGGTCACTGGTCCGTAATCAGCCAGCTCCTCTTCAATGTTTCCTGAAACTTCGTTTTCAGAGCCTACTATATAGATGTTAGCTCCTCCATTCCGCTTTCCCAAGGCTTCAATTGTTGCCTCAGGAATATCAGTTTCAGTTACATATAACAATGGCTCATCCATGTGGGAAATCCAATCTCCAGCCACTGATGTCATTAGCTGGGCATCGTCTGCGGAAGATCCTATAATTACACTTTGCGGAAGGTCCCCAGTAATATCTGCGTAATACTGGTCAACCATTGCAGCAAATTCTGCAGGGTTATCCGCTGTAATTTGTTCCACTTCAAAACCGGACAGCTTGTCCAGTTCATTTTCCGGAAGGTCATCCATAACCATCACTTGGGTGCCCTCGGAATTTCCTAATGGCTGAAGCCTTTCTATCTCTTGAAGAACATCTTCGGAGATGGAGCCATCTGTATAGAGGAGCGGGCCATCGTTCGGATGATGAACAAGCGTCAATGCTGCTAGGGAGTGCTGCCATGAATCAGCGGGACCAAGGATAACAGTTCCTGGTTGGTTTCCTTCGTGAGTTGCCGGCCAAATGGTCTGTGAAGCCAGAATTGAAAATGTAACTGGATCATCGTTATTGATTCTAGTAACATTTTTCGTATTTTCTATTTGAAGTCCGTCAAGAGCATTATCATTAAACGATTGAGGGCCTTCTGATGCTTCAGCCTCTATTTCCTCTCTTCCACCTGCTCCATGCCCTTCATGCTCCTCATTTACCTCGTTGTTATTATCGCCATGGTCACCATGACCGCCATGGTCGTTATTATCAATTTCATTATCATTATGCATATCGTTATTTTCTCCGTGCCCGGCATGCTCGTCGTCGTTATTCATTTCCACATTATTCATCTCGTTGTTATTGTTAGCGCCGTCATTTGTTGTTGTGTCGTTTGCATCATTATTACAAGCTGCAAGGAAAATACTTGAAGCCGCAAGTACTGATAAAATAC
The DNA here is from genome assembly GCF_002019695.1 of Evansella clarkii. Taxonomy (GTDB): domain Bacteria; phylum Bacillota; class Bacilli; order Bacillales; family Salisediminibacteriaceae; genus Evansella; species Evansella clarkii. The sequence goes on from NZ_KV917376.1 coordinate 904,503, forward strand.
TGGATTTCTTCATCATAATCATCCTCTCTTTGTTGTATTAAGCTGGTTCTCCATTCTCCACAATCAGTTGCCATGTCTTTCCCTGATCATCAGACCAGTATATAGAATCTGAAGCAGTACCTATCGCCAGAGTATCCGTATTGTTATGGTCAACTGCAATAGCCAGTACAGGTGCAGCCTCCTCAGGCAGCTCACCAACAACTTCCCATGTCTCACCGAAATCAGTGCTCTTCATTAACCCCTCTATTCGGCCTATTCCGTTAGCGAATAAGATTCCATCAGGCCCCTGGCTCACACTTGTCATAGTAAGTTCATTGTTAAATAAATTAAAATTTTCTCCGCCATCAAGAGACTCGTAAATTCCATTAGCCATACCTGCTAGTACTCGTTCAGAATCCTCAGGATCAGATATAATTGAATAAAGTTCATGAAACCGGTCATTTATGCCTTCTGCACTGACTTCCGACCAATCCTCTCCGCCATCTTGAGACTTAAACATTCTTCCACCATAGGCATCAAAACCGTAAAGGTATTCAGAGTCTCCCTCATTTGCATCCATTAGGTGAAAATCTACCTCACTATATAAGGCCCCTGTTTCCCATGTGCCGCCATGGTCTTCACTTTTCATAACTCCGAGTGGGTTTTCCAATTCAGAACCATGCCCCGGGTGCCCACTGCTCATGAAGATATTTTCAGCTGTGATGAGGAAACCCATAAAGTCATGCCGGTCTTCCTCCGTCCCCTGCCAATAAAACTCACCGCTGTTTAAGTCTGCATGCATCAGGCCGTAATGGGTTCCTACATATAAGATGCCTTCTTCCTCTCTATCAAAAGCCATATCATGGATATGTTCAATCTCCTCTACAGCCTCCCTGACCTGTTGTTCATTATCCTCATTCGGCTGTTCAGCTTCTTCACTAAGATCCCGCTCCGGTCCGTCCACAACTGCAGGAGGCTCTTCCTCACCTGTTGTACAGCCTGTGAGTATTATTAGAATAGCACTAAAAAATGCAAACATCTTCGCCTCTTTATTATCCAACTAGCAACTCTCCCTTTCACTTTTGTCTTTAAATTATGCATTAAAAATATGAAGAAAATTTGAAGAAAAATAAAATATTATCTCAAGTTCACCACGCCGTGGGCCTTTCTTAGGTTGAAATATTATTCCCCATATTAAATTGTTTAACAATATTCTATAACTTTGTAAAGAAAAGACCTCCACAAATAAATTGCTATTTAAGTTGCCTTCAAACTTTCTTCATAAAGTTTTGTTTAGATTAAAACGATGTATTATGAGAACCGAAAAAAGGAGCTGCCTTCAATTAGCAAAAAAATAATTTACGAAGCATACTGGCTGAGAGCAATAGCTTGTATGGCTGTAGTTATTACTCATGCTGTTAATACAACCCTCATTAATAATGATAGCTCTGACAGCCAATTTCAAGAATATTTATTAATAATGCTTAGATTTATGGCTTTTTTTGGAACACCTGCTTTTGTTTTTATATCAGAGTTATTAATTTCCCGCGCTTATCCAACAAAGATTCCACAAGGTTTTCTTATAAAGCGAGTTAAATACTTACTTTTTCCTTATGTGTTTATGGGAGCAGTATTTGCAGTTATAGAAAGTAATTCACAAAGGGAATTCTTTCAGAAAACTTTTTTCAATCTCCTTTTAGGGGGATATACCGGGTATTTCATTTTAATAATTTTTCAATTTTATATTCTGCATATTTTGTTTTCCCGTTTCTTGAAGACCTTGCCTGTAAAGCCTGTTATCTTTATTTCATTTATTATTAATTTGCTTTACTTAGCGTTATTTAATTTTACAGAGCCATTTCCTGGGGCGTTAGGGGAATATTTATGGGCAAGGGGGTACTGGATGCCATTTATTGGCTGGATATTTTACTTTATCTTAGGATATTACAGCGGCCTACATTTTGACCTTTTAAAAGAAAAAATCAAGCAGTACAGAGCTCTTATTTTTACTGTTCCCCCCTTGGCTCTGCTCCTGTTAATATTATTAGTCAGAGCAGATATAGTAACTGTAGTTTCCTCCAAAAGACTGGATATGCCCATTTATACTGCGGGAGTTATAATGGTCATTTTATATTTAACCTCAAAGTACAGAAAGACACCAGAGTTTATTTTGGTTATTAGTAAATATTCCTTCAATATTTATTTACTTCATAAAATCTTTCTGTTTTATCTTCCGCCTATTGAAGGAACAAGTCCTTTTATTTATTTTGTAATTTCTTTTCTGTCATCGCTTATGTTTTCAGTTTTACTAGCAAAATTATTATCTTTCTTTAAATTCAGCCATTACCTTATCGGTAAGCCGCTTCCCGATCCAAGAAGTATACAAGAAGATAAATTTAGCACTAAATTAAATGGAACAAACTGAAACAACACCTCCTGAAAATATTTTCAGGAGGTGTTGTGGTATAAACTAATCAGTTAATGTGGTTCTTTTCCCTCAAGCAGTTTTGTATAGTAAATTAATGTTAGCTGATCCTATGTTTCTTTTTCCGGTCACTCTGTATTTTAGTGTTATTTAAATACCGTTCTTCCGCCAATCCTGCTCTTCTCCTGTAAAAAAGTATGATTACTCCTCCGATTAGTGTAAGAATAGAAACTGCTTGAGCAGTCTTAACTACTCCAAATACAAGGAGGTAATCCGTCCGGATTCCTTCTATTATAAATCTTGCGATGGAATACCAGATAGCATACGAGATAAACATTTCCCCTCTTCGTAGGTTTGCCCTCCGAAGCAGCAATAGTATTGCAACTCCAAGCAGGTTCCATAAAGATTCATAAAGGAAAGTAGGATGGTGGTAAGCCCCATTTATATACATTTGATTTATAACTAAATCAGGTAGCATCAAACTTTCTAAAAAGCTTCGGGAAACTTCCCCTCCATATACTTCCTGATTCATAAAGTTGCCCCAACGTCCCACAGCCTGTCCCAAAAGAATGCTTGGTGCCGCTATATCTGCAATCTTCCAGAAAGACAGGTTTCTCTTTCTCGCAAAAACTAAAGCTGTTATTGCGCCTGCAATTAATCCTCCATGAATCGCAAGCCCGCCTTCCCAGATTGCAAATATTTTTGCAGGATTATCGGCAAAGTGCTCCCATCTGAAAAATACGTAATAGATTCGCGCACCAATAATGGAAATTGGCAGTGCAAAAAGTAATAAATCAGCAAAAGTGTCTTTAGGCAGCCCCCGCCTTTTCGCTTCCGAATTAGCTAATAAGTATCCAAGGAGCGCTCCGAGACCAATTAAAATACCATACCAATATACTGTCACAGGTCCTAACTCAAATGCAACCGGGTTCAGTGGCTGTATTGTATTCATCATCACTACACCTCATTTTTCCAGTACCAGTCTTTTCAGCTTCTAACCATTGGCACCTTGTATACCTTTATTATCTGTCACAGATATGAAGAAACCTTGAAGTTATTGCTCGCATATTTGACGAGTTTGTTAATAACGTTCTGCTGTCATGAAGTCATTTTATTAACATGAAAAAGTTAATACCATCTGGTTTCATAACTAACTCTAATTGGTCATTTATTCAACTGGGAGGTATAGAAAAAATTCCGCCCCTTCTCCTTTAACACTGTCAACTGAAACCGAGCCATCATGCAGTTCAACTATCTCTTTGACTATCGCTAATCCAAGTCCTGTAGCACTATTTTCATTTTGTTTTCTGGATTTATCCGCCTTATAGAATCTGTCCCAAATATTTAAAATGTCTTCTTCAGCAATACCTTCGCCAGTGTCCTTCAATGATAAAACAATATGGCCATGCTTTTTTGAAAGAGAAATATTGATTTCTCCATTTATTGGCGTATGACGAATAGCGTTTTCCATGAGATTCACCAAAGCCTGTTCCATTCTATTAGGATCAAATATAACCTTTAAGCCTTTGCATTCCCCAGAAATATTCAGACTATGTTTAATCAGTTTTTGTTCAAAAAGTAGAATTCTGCTTTGGTAAATATGTTTAAGCCAAGCATCAATTGGAATTAGTTCTTTTTCCAATACCATTTTCCCTTCATCCAGTTTTGTCAGTAAGAAAAGATCGCTTACTAACTTTTCCATCCTTCTCGCCTCATGATAGATTACATTTATATTTCTCTTCCATTCTTCATGGTTTATTTGTTCACTTTCCTTCATTACTGCAGAATAACCTTTGATATACGTAATTGGCGTACGAAGGTCATGAGAGATGTGGGAAATAAATTGCCTTCTTGAATCACGATACACTTTTAATTGACGTGTCATTGACTGAATACTGTCTGCCAAATGACTGACTTCATCTTTCCCGCTAACATTTAGTTTAATTTCAAAGTTACCTTCCGCAATCTTTTCTGTCATTTTACTAATTTCATTTAATGGACGTGAAACTTTCCTTGTCAAATATTTAGTTAAAATCAAACCGACCCCAACTGCAGCAATACTCATCAACAATAGTAATATTACAAGCTTGATCCTTGCTTGATTGATATCCCCCGTATCTTGGTCCAGAAAAATATATCCCCTTACTTCATCTGTTGCAGAATCGGATATTGGCATGATTGCCCAAACATGGGGAATGTGATGGACAATATAAGTATCTACATGATCGATAAATGGTTCGTTTTCCAAGCGCTCAATCGACTCTCTGTTTTCAATTAGCCAATCCGTTATTAAATTCCAGAGTTCCCCTGACACATTTGCTGATTGGCTGATAGCTGATAGATCACTGTCCAAAATAATAAAAACGCTATTTTTCCCTTCCTCAATTTCTTCTATGTAATCGATTGCTAAATCATCCGAGTGCTGCTCAATGAAATTAGCATGGGCTGCAGCCCTTACAGAAATCTCCCTCTCCACATGGTCCTGGTAGTGTGTTTTTGTAATCCAGTTTGCCCCGCTAATCAGAATAACAACAAGGGAGAGGAGAATCACCATTACTACCACAGTAATTTTTGTTGCAAGTTTTTTTTGCAGCATACGTTTCCTTCTTTCATTATTTACTCTTGAAAATGTATCGATCCACTGTTAAGTGTCAATTAGTATTAAATTGGTACTCATATATTTTATTATAATAAATTGAATTATTTATGAAGTTTTCAAAAACTTGTGTCCTGTTTTATATAATTTAGTATAAAAAATAAAATTCACAGAAGTATAAAAGCACTACGGTAAGAAAACCGTAGTGCTTCGTATATGTCAGTGACTATTATAATCTTTTAGCACCAATATAAGCATTGCTCCAGTAAGAACTGTTCATATCAGAGATAGTTACTCCTGTAGAAGCTCCGGAGTGGATGAACTGGTTGTTTCCAAGGTAGATACCTGCGTGGGAAGGACCAGTTCTTGTTTCAAAAAATACTATATCACCAGGTTGTGGGTTTGAAACTGAAGTCCCAGCACTCCACATTTGTGCTACTGTACGGGGGATGCTTTTACCATTTTGGGCGAATGAATACTGTATGAAGCCGCTGCAGTCAAAACCGCTTGGGGTCGTTCCTCCCCATACATAAGAGCTTCCTATTAAGCCTCTAGCTGTTGAAATAACAGCGCTGGAACTGCTGCTTGCTGTTGATGCTGAGCTGCTCGCTGTTTGTGTATTCCTTGTGGCTCTTGATGTTCCGTCAGAGCTGTTCGAGAGACCTAATGAACCAAGGGTTGCTGGTCCTGCTGTTCCATAAAAATTTCCCGCAGGGCTGGAGATGCTGTTTGCCAGCTGATATGCCTTAACTGCACCAAGTGTCTGTGGGCCAAAGATTCCATCCACTGCGATATTTTTACCATTCTCGTTTAATGATGATTGAAGTTGCCTTACGTCGTCTCCTCTGTCACCGATGTTTAAAGAAGCTTCTGATAAAGAAGGTACAGCGAAAAGTGCTCCTGCTAAAGTTATACTCATGATGAATTTTTTCATTTTTTCTCTCCCACTTTCTCATTTAAAATATTTATATATACTCTATGAAGTTTTGAAAATAAGCTTTGTTTTTTGCTGCATCTATGCTTGTCCCGCTTGCAGATTTAATATTACATGCAAACATGTATAAAAAAAACTCTTTTTTGAGATTGTCAATGAACTTAAAAGACTCTGTTACTATACTGAAATATTTTCCAATCATATTGGAATAGATTACCGTTTTAAAGTAACGAAGGTCCTGTAAAATAAAGACAAAATATGACTACATTTGCATCCTTTTTGCTTTTTTAAGTACACAGTAACAAAATTTGTGGGGAAACTGTGAAGTTTAGATAATCTAAACTACCTGGCAATCATGCAAAAGCCTTATTACTGAGAATTTCCATTGAAAATTAATATGGAATTAAGTTGGTTTCCGGGACTTTGAATCTTCTAGCCCTTTTGTTACCAGGAAAGGTGGAAATAATCCAGATATGAAACATTAGTATGTATAATTTAACCTGGTAGATATCATCGTGATAAAGCTTAGTCCACCCCGACATTCTAATCCTCAATGCTTTCTTTACTATAACTGTGCAGTTATCTCCTTCATAAGCGAGACCCACTCGGTTCCAGAAGATCTTCCCGTCTGAAAAACAAATTATAATGATTACTATTTACAAATCGTAATCATTACGATACACTACCTTTTATAATTATATATATTTTTCACTTGAAAGGTGGCATGGACATTGAAACACCCAATCTTACTTTTTACCTTGCTATTCACAACTTTTTTGTTAGTAGCATGTGGAGGAAATGAACCAGAAACAAGCGCAGATAATAACTCTTCCACAATTGGCTCTGAGGAAAACAACGCGCCTGAAAACTCACAACAAACAGATGAAGAAAGCATCCCCTTGCAGGTATACACAACACTTTATCCGTTAGAAGAATTCACGAGTCGGATTGGTGGTGATTTAGTTAATGTAGTAAACATTATCCCTCCTAATTCAGATGCTCATTCTTTTGAACCTACTGCCAATCAAATGATTGACATTGCTGAGTCTGATCTTTTTATTATTAATGGTGCTGGTTTTGAAGGATTTGCAGAACGTATTCAAGAAACTTTGGAGAACGAAAAAGCCAGAATGGTCACGGTTTCTGAAGGTATCCAATTAATTGATGCCGATGAAAATGATATACATGATGACCACGGAGAAAATAATCATAATGAGAATGACCATAACGAAGATCATCATAATGAGGATAATCATGCAAATAATGAAATTGCTGAGGATCTCCATAACGAAGACAAACATATTGATGGCGACCCCCATATATGGATTGATCCTATTCGTTCAATACAAATAGCTGAGAATATTAAAGAAGAATTGATCGACTTAATGCCAGAAGCTGAAGAAGAATTCACAGCTAATTTTAAATCTCTTAAAGATGACTTGGAGAGCCTTGATCAACAATTTAAAGATATGCGAGAAGAAGTGACTAAAGATGTCTTTGTTGTTTCTCATGCAGCCTATGGTTATTGGGAAGATCGTTATGAGATTCACCAGGTTGCAATTTCTGGTCTTTCTCCATCTAACGAACCCTCTATTAAACAAATTGAGGAGGTTATTAATTTTGTAGAAGAAAATGAAATTAATTTTATAGTATTCGAACAAAATATTCCTGCAAATATAGCGGAAACTGTACGCGAACAGGTGGGAGCAGATGCATTATGGCTCCATAACCTGGAGTCACTTACTAATGAGGAAATCGAGTCAGGTGAAGACTATTTCAGCCTGATGAAAAATAACATTAAAACTTTAAGAATAGCTTTGCAGTAAAATATCGGAGTATATTATAACCTTGATAGTATACTCTTTTTTATTAGAACAATAATCAACTTTTTTTAACATAAAAACTCTACGATGTCTGAACATTCCGTAAAGCTTTTTTCAAACTCTTTAAGATCGGATAACCTTATAACTTGGGCAGACAAGCTTTGCCTTTCCCTATCTCTATACCTTGCTAGGGTATTATTTAATTCAAAAAATCATCGTGCGTTATATGCACGATGATTTTAATCTTAGTGTTAAAACTTTTTTTAAGGTCCCTCAAGACTTCACTTCATATCCTTGCTTTTCAATCACTTCATTAATTTGGTTTAATGCAACCTGTTCAGAATCATATTCCACGATTACTTTTTCATTATCCAATTGTACTCTAACCGATTTTACTCCTTGTAGATTACCTAAACTCCCCTCAATTGTGTTAACACAATGTCAACAGGACATTCCTTTTACTGTAATCGATTCCTGTTTCATTAGTTATACCTCCCTCAAAATAATACCAGTTGGCGTATATTTATATTACCCTGTACCGTATTTCAAGGTTAACACTCGTGATTGCAGTCAGACAACTTTCGGGATAAGTTTTCTAATTCTGAAAAGTAAAGGTTATCTGCCGGTTTGTAAGTTCGTTTATGGTCAGCCTCCTACGTACCAAAAAAGAATAACAAACAACTGTGACCCTTCCAGTTATACTATTTAACCATTTTTTTCATAACATCCGTGAGCTCTTTAATAGCTACTTCCCCATCATTGTTTTTAATAGCATTTGCTACACAATGATGGGTATGGTCTTCCATAAGACCGATAGATACCTTGTTTACTGCAGCCTGTACAGCAGCAATCTGGTTTAGAATATCCACGCAATACCGGTCATCTTCGACCATTTTATGTATACCTCTTACCTGGCCTTCAATTCTCTTTAACCTGTTTAAGATTTGTTGCTTATTTGGCTGAACCGTGCTCCTGTTTTTTTCCATTTTTGCCCCCTCGTATATCGTTCCTTAAGAAGTTATTAATATCGTATCACATACAGTATTTTATTGGAATAAGGGGCAAAGCCTAATGCCTTAAGATATATAGAATAACTTCTTATCTTATCACTCTTTCCAAATAATCAGCATTTCGGTCTTTACTTTTTAATCTAAATCCGAATGCGGTTCCACCATTTACAGCTTGCCTTTGTATTTCTGAAAAATAATTGATACCATACATCGGCATAGTATAAAAGTATTTTATTTTCAGTACGATTTTTTGAGATATTCTAACAGTCTAAATAATTTAACAGGACTATTTTATATTTTTTTCAATTCCTGTTTATAATAATTAATACGAGGTAAATACCTATACAGGGTATTTTTGTATTTATGGAGTTAATATGTGGAGGTGCTATTTATGAGTAAGAAATTACGCGATAATCATAAACACAAAAATGAAGATATACATCAAGAAAAAAAATATAAGCCTAACCATCAAAGGTCGGGTGAGCATAACGAACATACTCACCATCACAATTATAATAATCATGAAGAACACGACCGACATGATAATCATGACCACCATGATAAGCACGGCGGCCACCACGGCCATATCAGCGACTTTAAAAAAAGGTTTTTTGTGTCACTCATTCTTATGGTTCCAATTTTATTACTCTCTCCTATGATTCAGGGTTTTCTGGGCGTTGACTGGAGATTTGACGGAGATATGTATCTGCTCTTCGGTATTTCAACAGTAGTATATATATACGGCGGGTGGCCATTTCTAACTGGAGTAGTTGACGAACTTAAAGCAAAAACTCCCGGAATGATGACATTAATTGCCTTAGCTATAACAGTGGCTTATGTATACAGCACGGCAGTTGTTTTCGGGGTAGACGGACACGAGATGTACTGGGAGTTATCCACTCTTATAGTGATCATGCTACTTGGCCACTGGATTGAAATGAAATCCATTATGGGAGCATCAAAAGCATTGGAAGAACTGGTAAAGTACATGCCTTCTGAAGCCCACCTTGTTCAGAATGATGGGAGCTTGAAAGATGTGCCGGTTTCTGATATTCAGGCAGGGCAGCATGTATTAGTCAAACCTGGTGAAAAAGTACCTGTGGATGGACAAATCATAAAAGGGAGTTCTGCAATCGATGAATCAAACCTTACCGGGGAGTCTATTCCTGTAAATAAAAATATTGATGATCAGGTGATCGGAGGCTCTGTTAATGGGGAAGGCTCTTTAACCGTTAAAGTTGAAAAAACCGGGGAAGAAAGCTATCTTTCTCAGGTTATTAATATGGTAAAAGAAGCACAGGAGTCAAAGTCCCGCACACAGAACCTCGCTAACCGGGCTGCTAAATTCCTGTTTTATGTAGCTTTACTGGCTGGTGGCACCACTTTGCTCATCTGGCTTTTGCTCGGGTTTAACGCAGACTTTGCCATTGAACGAATGGTCACCGTTATGGTTATTGCCTGTCCACATGCCCTAGGACTGGCTGCCCCCCTTGTAGTTTCTGTTTCTACTTCACTTTCTGCTCAAAAGGGGTTGCTTATAAGAAACCGTACAAATTTTGAAGAGGGAAGAAGAATAAATGCAGTAGTTTTTGATAAGACAGGAACGTTAACAAAGGGAGAGTTCGGGATAACGAACTTTGTAGTTGAGCGGGGAGAGGAAGAGGAAATTCTTCGCATGGCAGCTTCCTTAGAATCAGAATCAGAACATCCTATCGCAAGAGGAATAGTGGAAGCGGCTAAAAACAAAAATATCCCTGTAACCTCTCCGGAATCTTTTTCCTCAATGGCTGGAAAGGGGCTTAAAGGCAAAGTCGATGGTACTGATATTGAAATAGTCAGCCCTGGGTATATCCAGGAGAAGAATATTGACTATAATACAGATAAATATAAAGACCTTTCAAAACAAGGAAAGACAGTTGTATTTGTTTTGTTAGATGGGCAGCTTTCCGCGATGATAGCATTGGCAGACCAGGTAAGGGAAAATTCAAAAAGGGCCATTGCTGCTCTAAAAAGCAAAGGAATTGAATCAATAATGCTTACGGGGGACAATCAGCAAGTAGCAAATTGGGTAGCAGAACAGCTGGAACTGGACCAGGTATATGCGGAAGTCCTCCCCCACGAAAAGGCAGACAAAATTAAGGAAATACAAAAACAAGGGTTTCGAGTTGCTATGACAGGTGATGGAGTAAATGACGCCCCAGCTCTGGCAACTGCCGATTTAGGAATTGCAGTTGGAGCCGGAACGGATGTGGCTATTGAAACAGCGGATGCAATATTAGTTAAGAGTGATCCTGAAGATGTTGTCTCTCTCTTAGAGCTCTCAAAGGCCACATACAGAAAAATGGTACAAAATCTCTGGTGGGCTACTGGATACAATATAGTGGCTATTCCTTTGGCAGCCGGAGTACTCTATACAATGGGTGTACTCCTGACTCCTGCTGCTGGAGCTGTGTTGATGTCATTAAGTACGATTATTGTAGCGATTAACGCTAAACTTTTGAGGATTTAGCACTAAATGGCCAAAAGGACCCACCTGGTTCTTTTGGCCATTGTGTTTTGAAATAACCTCCTTCTGCCTGCTTTTAGTCACAATATCTTCAAACCATCTTCACGGTTTCCACAAACTCAAGAGATAAAATGAAAGTGAATAAAATATAAGGAGCTGATAGAAATGAAAAAACTTTTAGCAGGGTTGTTGTCTTTGACGCTTGTAGCAGGAATCGGAACAACAGTTGCAGCACACAGCGACAACTTTTCAAGTTTTCAGGAAATGCTCCCTTTTATGCAGAATATGCATCCTGATATGTCTGAAGAAGAATTGGAAACAATGTATAACAACTGCCACGGAAAAAACTGAAGCGATGATTTCAGCAGGTTGATGTACGAAGCAAGGACTGACCAGGATAGAGGCTGATGGGAGAGGTGTAGAGAACTGATTTCCAGAAGATAGCCTTATGGCTGTCTTCTTTGTCTTAGCTAGACATGAAATTGTTTCAATTACTTCCTTGTCAACCGTATAGCTTGTCAGTACACTTTGTCGTCAAGCTTCATAGATACTTCTAAAATGAACCTGCGAAAAATGTTACTGCTTATGCCTTGTTCATGAGAAATTATTTTATTCTCATTACCTCGGCTCTAGTAAGATAATTTTTCCAAATGAAAATGCTGTAATTTATAAATACACAGTAACAAAATCAAAAAAAATGAAATTAAGAGGACTCAACCAACAACAATGAGACCGGTCCTTAATTTTGTATGAAAATAATAGAGTCATTGAGTTTCATTCTCTCCCCAATATATTCCCCGTTATTCTAGCCCTCATTTCTTTCCTATACACTGTAGGCTCAGCAGTAAAAAGGAATGTTCAGCATCTGAACATTCCTTTAAAAAATCGCAGAGCAAAATTAAATTGTTTTAAATCTTCTTAAGCGCAGCGTATTTAATACTACCGACACAGAACTAAAGGCCATCGCTGCTCCGGCAAGCATCGGATTTAGCAGAATCCCGAAGAACGGGTAGAGCATGCCTGCTGCCACAGGAATCAACACAATATTGTAGCCAAACGCCCAGCCAAGGTTCTGCCAGAGCATCCTCATCGTTGATTTGGACAAGCGAAGTGCGGTAACCACACTCATAATATCGCCGCGCATTAACGTAATATTGGCGGTTTCCATCGCCACATCTGTCCCTGTTCCAATCGCAATACCAACGTCAGCCTGCGCCAGAGCCGGGGCATCGTTAATTCCGTCGCCAACCATCGCGACAATCTTTCCTTCTTCCTGAAGTTGTTTAATTTCATTCGCTTTATCTTCCGGCATTACTTCAGCTATAAAACGGTCGACACCGGTTTCCCTCGCAATCGCCGCCGCTGTTTTATAGTGGTCGCCAGTGAGCATTACAACCTCCAGCCCCATCTTCTTCATTTCCTTAATAGCTCTAACAGAGTCCTTCTTAACTGTATCGGCAACAGCGATTACCCCTGCACATTCGCCGTCTATGGCGATATACATCGGTGTTTTCCCATCATCAGCGAGCTGATCTGCCTGACGTACAGCTTCCAAAGTCTCAATGCCGTTTTCCTTCATCAGTTTCATGTTGCCAATCAATACTTCTTTATCCTCAACTATCGCTTTAATGCCCTGTCCTGTTACGGAATTAAATTCCCCTGGCTCGCTTAGTGAAAGGTTTCTGTCTTTTGCAGCCTGGACGATCGCTTCTCCAAGTGGATGCTCGGATACGGTTTCAACCGAAGCCGCTATTCTTAACAGTTCTTCTTCCTTCCAGCCGGACAGCACATTGACATCTGTCAGCTGCGGCTTTCCTTCTGTTATTGTCCCTGTTTTATCAAGGACCACAATATTTGTTTTGTGTGCTTTCTCAAGGCTTTCAGCATCTTTTATTAATACTCCGTTCTCCGCGCCTTTTTCCGTACCGACCATAATCGCTGTCGGTGTCGCCAGTCCTAAAGCACACGGGCAGGCGATGATCAGAACTGCGATAAAGGTGGTTAATGAAAAAATAAGAGCCGGGTCTGGTCCGATAAAGTACCATACTACTGCAGCGATTAAGGCAATTATTACTACTGCAGGAACAAAGTAAGCCGATATTACGTCCACGATTCTCTGAATCGGAGCTTTTGAGCCCTGTGCTTCGTTAACCATCCTGATAATCTGCGCTAAAGCTGTTTCTTTTCCTACCTTTGTTGCCTTAAAAGTAAAGCTTCCCGTTTTATTAATCGTAGATCCGATGACCTCATCGTCAGCGGTTTTTTCTACAGGTATAGACTCTCCGGTAAGCATTGATTCATCTACAGATGACTTTCCTTTAAGAACGACACCGTCTACCGGAATCCTTTCTCCAGGCCTTACAATAATTTCGTCGCCTTCTTTCACCTGGTCTATTGGAATATCCATTTCCGTATTGTCACGGACAACCCGCGCTGTTTTTGCCTGCAGGCTCATCAGCTTCTTAATTGCTCCGGATGTCTGGCCTTTCGCTTTCGCTTCAAAGTAGCGCCCTAAAAGAATAAGGGTAGTAATTACCGTCGTTACATCATAATACAGCTGGTACGGGAATCCCATCGTTGTCAGCGTTTCCGGAAACAATGTCAATGCCCCGCTGTATACCCATGCGGAAGTAGTACCCATTGCCACAAGGACGTTCATATCTGCTGATTTGTTTTTCAGGACTTTGTAGCTGCTCTTATAAAAGCGCCAGCCTGGTACGAGCTGCACGTACGAAGTGAGCAGAAGCAGGAAGTACGGGTTGGCAAGAAAATCCGGCACCCATTCTCCCCAGCCAGGCATCATATGGGGGATACTGCCAATCAGGACGATACTTGTCACAACCGCACTGAAAGTAAAGTCTTTTTTCAATTTTGCCGTTTCCTTTTCCTGTTCGTCTTCCTGTTCGTCTTCCTGGTCGTCCGGCCCGCTTTCTTCCATTATCGATGCATCGTAGCCAATCTTTTTTATCCTGTCTATAACCGCCTGAGGGTCAAGGGTGCTGTTTCCTTTCACCTGCGCCTGGTTTGCGGCTAAGTTTACGTTCACGCTTTCTGTCCCTTCCACTTTCTGAATTGCTTTTTCGACCCTATTCACACAGGAAGCACAAGTCATTCCTTTAACAGAAAAAAGATATTTATTCGCTGAATCATCATTCTGTACTTTCGCCTCGTAGCCGGTGTTGCTGATGGCCTCAACAATCTCATCCTTATTAGTGGCTGAAGGATCATACTCCACCTGTGCCTGGTTGGCCGCCAGGTTCACATTGACAGACCGTACGCCATCCACTTTTTCAATCCCTTTCTCTACCCTTCTTACGCAGGAAGCGCAGGTCATTCCCTTTACCGAAAAAATCTGTTTATTTGATTCCATCTTATACCCCTCCTTTTCGTGTCATTTATCAACTGAATATCTTTGTATTTACTGACTTCATTATACTATACCCCCACAGGGTATGTAAAATTAAATAGTGTATATTTCATGAACTTATAAAATCAGCATTTTTCTTCCTTGAAAAAGAGTGAAAGAAGACTGCCTGATTACAGGCAGCCGTTCGTATTATTCCAGTTTTCCGTTTTAGGTTATTCTGGTTTATTTGGAATATCAGGGTCTGGAGTGAAAAAAGGTTCATAATCTTTATACTTTATTTCAGCCACCATACCTCCGCTGGCATGGTGAAACTCGTGGCAGTGAAACAGCCAGTTCCCCGAATTTTCAGCTTTAAAGACAATTTCATACTCCTCTCCTGGTCGCACATTTAACGTATCTTTTACAATTGGAGAGCCTTCGACAGGATTGCCATCCTTTGCGGTCACAGTGAAAAATTCGCCATGTAAATGCATTGGGTGGTCATCATCCGTATCATTGGTGATGGTAAACTTTACGACATCCCCTTCTTCTACTTCATAAATTTCATGGTCCGGGAACTGCTTTCCGTTAATGGTAAATGTTTCTCCGCCGTCATCTGTCCCAAGAAGCATATCAAATTCCTTAGTTGGCTCGCCAATGTCCGTGTTAAGTTTTTCTCCATATACCGTAAAGTCAAAGAAGTTTGTGAAACTACCGCCAAGCTGTACTTCTTCCTCTTCATGTCCTTCATAAATTACCGGAATTACTGTATTAAGCCCTTCCTTATTTTCCTCAGCATATACTTCAATCCCCCACGCACCAGGGTTATCCATTTCAATTTCCACTTCGTAACGTTCTGCCGGCGCGATGCGGAATGCCATTTCACTTATCCATTCCGGTTCATTCACCGGCTGTCCATCGTAATGGGTAACTTTAAAAGAATGGCCTGGTATCTCTACAACTTGTGTAAACAGCCCTGCGTTCAAAAATCTTAATTTAACTTTATTTCCTTCTTCAACGTTGATTGCTTCAATCTCAGGTGAAGTTTTTCCATTAATAATCATCGTATCGTACATCAGGTTCATCATTTCTGTATGGCTTAAGTCGTCCATATCCATATCCCCGTGGTCCATGCCATTCATGTCTTCTTCGTTCATATTATCGTGATCCATATCTCCATGGTCTATACCATTCATGTCTTCTTCGTTGATATTATCGTGATCCATATCTCCATGGTCCATCCCATTCATGTCTTCTTCGTTCATATTACCGTGATCCATATTCCCATGGTCCATGTCATCCATATCCATCGAGGAAATTTCATGAATCACTATTGTTTCGTCTGTATCGTAGTTTTCCTCCTCTGCAGGCTCTACAATAAAGACTCCGTAAAGCCCTTCGCCAACCTGGGTCGCCCCATCCTGATGGGAATGATACCAGTATGTACCCGGTACATCTGCTTCATATTCATAAGTAAATTCCTCACCTGGCATAATAGCGTTTTGTGTGACCCCTGGCACCCCATCCATTTCATTGGGAACAGGGAAACCATGCAAGTGTATAGCAGTCGGTATATCAAGGGAGTTTTTAACATTTAATACTACTGTGTCCCCTTCACTGACTCTTATTTCCTCCCCTGGCAAAGTGCCGTTATAAGTCCAGGCATTTCTTACAAGGTCTTCATTATAGGACCACTCCGTTTCCTGAACTTCAAGATTGAAGACTTGTTCCGATCCTTCCATTTGTTCTTCCTGGTTATTATTATTCTCCTGATCCGGCTGATTTTCTCCGGCAGTCTCCTCCGCTGTTTCAGCTGAACATCCGGCTGTAAATAATCCTAAAGCCAATCCAGCAGTAATAAATGCTTTCTTTTTATTCATAACTATACCTCTCCTTATCTTAATAGTGGAAATCTAAGTACATTATGAACCCTGCTTATGAAGAAACAATGAAGTAACTATGGAGTTCAAAAAGTTGTAATATTTGGATGAAAGGTGATTTAGCAGACATGTAAGGATAATTTCCAAAGTCTCTGAAAAAGAGCAGCATCTTTTATTACCTTTTATCTGCTTTCTAATAAAGACACCAATACTCATTTTCTAAAGAAACATTTCACCCTTATCGTACAAGCTTATTGATTTTGTTAAAATCATTTAGTCATGGTCAGTCCTTCTTTTACATATTCTTGTTATAGAAAGGGGGGATAAATTTGACACTTTTTATTTTCGTTATTTCAATTATCCTGGGGGTGTTGGTTGCCGCTTCCTTTTTTATATCTTATTCTAATAGAAAAGTTATACCAGCAATGACTGGTATGATGGGGGCTATGATAATTGGTATGGGTGTTGGATTAACAACAGGGGTTCTGTTTGGAGTTCTTTATCAGAATGATTTAATGTTAGCTACTATTCTTTCTATGTTCATTGGGATGACCACAGGAATTTTTGCCGGCCTGCCGAAAGGGCCCTTAGCCATACTTGATGGACTATTAGCTGGGTTAATGGGTGGCATGATGGGTGCCATGCTTGGAGTTATGGTTTCAGGCGCTGAAGGAATTTTACTTGTCAAAGTTCTTCTCCTGATCACTGCCTGCTCCACTTTTATCATTTTAATCCTCTTACATAGTAATTCTTCTAAAGAACGGCCGGTTACTACCAGCTGGATGTTAAAGCCTGTACTAACCTTCTGCTTGTTTCTCTTAGTATTTATAGGTGTGGGTTTAATTGATGTTTCCAATGACGATAAAGGCATGGTCCTCGGAGGGGATTCTGGCCATAACGAACAAAGCCAGAATGATGAGGAGGATGGACACAGAGCTGGGAAACAAACAAATCATATTGTCAAGGTGGTTATCCCAGGGTTAAGTTATAATCCTGAAATCCTCGAAATAGATAAAGCCCAGTCTGTAGAGTTACAGCTTATTAACCACGATAATGTGGAACATGATTTAGAAGTACGTTATTTTCCTTTTAAATTGCTGAAGGAACCAGAGCATGTTAACGCTGAACATCACAACCCTGGTTTAGATAATAATTCACTACTACATCTCCACGCTCAGCCCCAAAGTACGGCTTCAATCAGCTTCATTCCTTTAAAAGAAGGGGTATACGAATTCTTTTGTACTCTTCCTGGCCACAGGGAAGCTGGCATGTCTGGTAAAATTAAAGTAAATTAATTTGATTGAATGAGAACAACCAGCCACCAGGCTGGTTGTTCCTTGTCTTGTATTATATTTCTAACTCTTGCTTAATCTTATCAAAGCCATACCTTGATACAAATTTCGCCATTCTTTCACGCTTTCTCCCATTCTTCCTGTACACTTCCAGTACATTATCCACCAGCTCATATAACTCCTCCGGTTCAAGGCCATCTTTTAAAAGGACGCCTGTTTGAGCGTCTTCTCCCACAGCTTTTCCTCCAATGTATAATTCATAATGTTCGTCCCTTTTAATAACTCCGATGTCATTTATTAATGGCTCACCGCAGGCGTTAGGACATCCGGTATACGCCGGACGCAGAGTAAAAGGGACTTCCTGTCCTGCGATTCTATCATTAAGTTCCTTCGCAACAGGCATTCCTTCAACTTCTGCTCCTTTACAGAAATTACACGTTCGCAGGCTTTTCACAACATTTCCGACCTTGTAGACTGAGAATCCGGCTTTTTTTATTTCTTCCACTGTATTTTCAACTTTCTCTTCTTCAACCTTTATAATCAGCTGCTGGAAAGTTGTTAATTCCACTTCCGTATCCTCTTTTAAATATGATCCGAGGGTTATCAGCTGTTGAGGAGTCAATTTAGCGCCAAATCCTATACCCCCGTTTACTGCTAATGGCACCATTTTTGGACTGTTCATATTCTCCCTCCAATTTCTTAGTATTTATTTGTTCTTCCGCTCATCTTACTATACCCCCGCTAGGTATTCAACACACGTCTGCTGCAACATTACTGAATAATTTAAAAAGAACTTTGCGAACTAAAGATAATTCGCAAGTTCTTTTTTCACCTATTGCAGCTTTTATTGAACGGGTTATTCTCACCAGCTATTTTGTGGAAATTAGCTGCTTTAACAGCAGGACTCTAAAACAGGATAATGGTATTATTTTAACAAGGAATCCACGGTATTTAATGCGAATGTCCTCGGTGCATAAACAAATGTAACAATGGGCAGATAAGTAATATCAATAATATCGGGCTTAAACTGCCGGCAATGACAAAGTACAATATTCCTACAACCAGGATTATACCTATGCAGTAAACTAAAAAACGTTTAGAGCCTCCCATGATAATCCCCCATTTTCTTTGTAATAAACTGGTGCTCAGCCTGTTTAGGGACTAACTATCTCATACCCCAGGTCTTTAATTTTTCTACTCAGTGTTTCCACGTGAATTACTCCCTCTTCATAGTCAACAGTTACCTCTTTACCAGCTAAATCAACGTTTGCCCTCATCACACCTTCAAGCTTCATTAATCCACCTTCTATTGAGGAAGCACAATGTCCACAGCTCATACCTTTAACCCTGATGTGAATCGTACTCATATTTATCTCACCTCTCGTCTTTTTCAGCTAACGTTCCTAATTTGAATATAGCAGCAATATCTGAAGAAAGTATGTAGGATGGCCGATCAGCGCAAAGTACACAGAATGTTAACAAATTAATAAAATCAATGAGTCAACTTCCAAATAATGGATTAAGTATAGGTTTGTATACGGCAAAGCGTGGTTTTGAATCAAACAAACGCACAATAAAAAGGAGGTGTTCCCCTCCTTTTTTAGTTATTTTTAAGTTGTCTGTTGTTAATCTTCATCTCGCGTCTGCAAATTAACTCCACATTTAAAATTAATATCTTTTAGCTCCAATATAACGGGGGCTCCAATAAGAATTATCCATTCTCGTAATGGTTACTCCCTGAGATGAGCTATTATGGATGAATGTTCCGTCTCCTAAATATATTCCAGCATGCGATGGACCTGCTTTATAGGTTTCAAAAAATACGACATCTCCTCTTTGTGGAGTCTGAACAGTAGTTCCTAACGGGTAATACTGACTGTGGGTTCTTGGAAGAGAAACCCCGTTTTGTCTGAATACATAGGTGATAAACCCGCTGCTGTCCATACCTGAAGGGGTGGTACCTCCCCATACGTACGGAGTACCGAGTAAATTTCTTGCATCTCTTATAAGCTTCTCAACATCATATGATCTGGATGAGGAAGCTTGTCCAGAAGAAATTGAAGTAGTTCGGCTTGATGTCTGAGCATTGCCGCCACTTCCTCTTAAGGCTCCGAATGTCTGCGGGCCTGCTATACCGTCTACAGAAATTCCGGCACTTCTTTGAAATGAACGTACTGCGTCAGCTGTAATGGAACCATAATACCCTGTTGATGTGTGGAAGGTAAAATGCCCTTTTTCTCTTAATGCTTCCTGAAGAGAAACAACATCATTTCCCCGGTCCCCGACTCTTAACGTTCGCGAAAAGTCACTTGCTGATGATGAATTCTGGCTGCTTGTTTGTACCTTTGACGTACTGCTGCCTGCCCCAAGCGCGCCTACTGTTTGTGGTCCCACAATACCATCAACGGTTATACCGGCACTCCGCTGGAACGATCGTACTGCATCTGCTGTGATGGAACCGAAAAATCCAGTGGAAGTATGAAAGGTGAAATGTCCTTTTTCCCGCAGTGCTTCCTGAAGTTCCACCACATCGCTGTGCCTCATCCCCTCCCGTAATGTCTGGTCTCCTAAAGCAGCATCAGTCACTTCAGGCAAAGCCAATAATGTACCCGCTAAAACAACACTCAAAACAGTTTTTTTCATTTTTAAACTCTCCCTCTTTATCTATTAATTTTTTATTACTTTCTCATATTAAAAGCATGCTTTTTCCTAGTGCTAACCTACTACTATTTTATAAGATTATTTCTGTGTAAACTCTATAGTAGTCAATTAGTTAATAAACGATAAAGTTTATGTAAATTTTGCAATTATATCGAAATATTTTTCTCCCTTGACATTGTTCGACAGTTACTCTTTTTTACTTCCTCTCTCTCTTTAGGGGAAATACATAAAGAAGTACAATGCATGAATAGAGGCTGCATTATACTTCCTTTAATTAGTGCATATGTTATTTTTTCAAGACATGCCATTTTATTCTGAAGCACATCAGCGTCCTCCGGAATCCAGTTCAGCTTCTGGAGGAATTTCAAACACTTTTTCTGAAATAGCTTCACCTTCACTGATAATAGTGACCTGCAGCTCTCCTTCGGGCAGCTGAATTTGATGCTCTCCTGGCCCATATTGCGCTGCCCAAACCCCTGGTCCGTTTGAAATTTCTAAAATTCCGATATCCTCAGGCGCTATATTTTCGATGGCGGACCAGACAATCTCAGAATTATCGTCAAGTTCCCCCACATACAAGGTCCGCTCGCTGTATCGGTATATCTCATCTAAAATCGTTTCACCATCCATCTCCATCATTTGGCGAAAGTAAGGTTCACTATCGAGATTATCGGCCCAAAAGTAGATATCCCGCCCATCAGAATGAAGAATCATCTCAAAGGATTCTGCAGAATCTTCGGGCACCACATGTTCCTGTTCAGCTGCAAAAGGAGGTTCTTTTAATGCTCTGCTGTCGAAATAGGCAACTATTCCCGTCAACAGAACCATAGGCATGATATACATGATAGCTGTAATGACTACAGCTGAATTCTTAAGGATACCTGCCTTTTGTTTCCGATTAATTCGTCGAAGTACAATTTTAGCGAAAGCCGCGGACTGTAGTAGGACAACAATAATACCCATCCAGAGAAAGACAAATAAGAACCATATTGGAGGGTACACCCTCCAGTCCGGAGGAGTAACCTGAAAGAAATAGAACAGATAAAGTACACCGCGAAGCATAACAATATAGAAAATCACATGAATAAGTGTCCCATGCAGCCATTTCCACGAGGAGGGACCGAGAATCTTTACAGCTCTGTCAAAGGAAGTTACAGCAAGCAGGGTGATCATCGGTGCCATCACCAGCCCCATCATATTCATAATACCGACTTCCGGCCTAAGCAGGACATAACTACCTGCCTCTTCAAAATATTCAAACCCGAACAGTGTCGCTATATCCCACCTCGCCCAGCGGTCCCAGATAGCATAGCCATGTCCAAAAGACAGAACAGCAAACCATATGCCTAGCTCTCTCCGCCATGACCTAAAACGCTTCACGGACTCCCAGAGAATAGCCATGGGAGATAGTATAAGTGCGAGAAATAAAAGAACAAAAGCGGCATGAGCCCAGGCACGCCAGAAGGGATGGTCAGCTCTCCAGTCAGGCCATAATGCAGGTTGAACCCCCCATGCTGAATAGGAAAGGTAAAACAAGTAGACCAAAAAAGCAGAAAATACTCCTACAATAAGATGGCGAAGTAAAGTTTTTCTTGTATTTTTATTCTCATGTGCCATTTTAACCTCCATTTAAGAAGCTTCCTTCCGATACTTGATTTCCCCTGGTTGGTCAACAACATAAAAAATGTAGACCCTTCTTATCTGCTGGAATTACAGAAACGTACATACATTACTCGGCTAATTACCATAATCGTCTTCTTTTCTCAGAAAAAAAGCATTCTTGCAGGTCATCTGATATACAGTGAAACTGTCTCCTTTTTTAATCTGTAAGTTTTTTCTTAATTCAGCTGGTATAATAATTCTGTTTTTTTGACCGATAATAACTTTGTTGTCAACCGAATCTTCAAGAGCTGCAGGTTTACTAATTATTAATCCTCTTCCCTCCTCAGAAAAACCAACATTAACTAAGTCACCTACAGAAAGACCGCATTCCTGTCTTATTTTTTTCGGCAAAGTCATCGTAAAATTCCGGGAAACGATACATTTTATTTCCAGGCCAATTAGTTTATTAATTTGAACAGAAATGCTATATTTGGCTTTTTGCACTGCTTTTTCCTCCTTAACATACTTTAGTACAGGAATAATAAGGTTTAACTTAAGATTTATAAGAATTTAAATACTAAAAACACCATTCCAGCAATGAAAAGTAAATAAAACGGTAATACGTATTTTGGGTTCATATCCTTCTCTCCCATTTCTCTGACAGATTTATAAATAATTATATTTTCATTTAACCCGTCAAATTTCTTCCAGGTTCCAAGTACGAATTTCACTATACAGGCAACATATGATAAAAGTATGAAGTTTCTCACTTTAAAAAACTTAGCATGCGTAATTAAGCCAATAAAAAAGGAACAATGCTCCAAACTTAAGCACTGTTCCTTCTATTCTTCTTATTCCACGATCAAAGTTGCTACCATATCATCGTGGCCCTCACCACACGGTATATTACAATAAATCGTGTACTCCCCAGGTTCAAGGGATGCAGTAGCAGACCCGTCACCTTCGATTTCTATATCAGTTCCCTCTACGGCTATTCCATGGTATCCTTCTTCGTTGCTAAGATTTATTGTAACTTCGCCAGCCGATACCACATAAGTGTCCTGATCAAAATCCCAGTTATCCGCTTTCAGATCCACTGTCTCTGATACGGAGTTAGCTTCACTATTACCTGCATTGCCTGTTTGAATATCTGTTGAATTTATATCTTCTTCTCCCCCACAAGCAGCAAGCAGTAATACTAAACCCATGGAAATGATAGTAATAATCCTTTTCTTCATTAATAAAACCTCCATAATAATATTTTTTAAATCATTTGATTAAATGAAAGGCCTGAATAGTTTCTACCACCTTCTTTCCAGCCCCACCTAACCCATATTATAATTACGCCAATAATTGAAATTGTGAAGAATAGAGTTTGTTCAAAAAGTGTTCAAATTTAGTTTTATGAGAAGCATTAAAATCCCATAAACCCGTCAAAAACATTATTTACAAGGAAGGAAGTAATAAGTGTCAGCAGATCGAAATACAGCATTACACCAAAAATAACCATTATAATTCCGCCTGATTTCATGACAACGTTCATATATTTTTTTATCCAATTCAATTTTCCTATGAAAAAGGCCATTAAAAAAAAGGGGATAGAGAATCCTATACTAAAAACTCCCATGTATACCATCCCAGAACCGGGATTACTAAGACTGAGAGAAATTACTGAGGCAAGTATCGGACCAATACAAGGAGTCCACCCCGCTGCAAATGCCAGTCCAATAGCATAAGAACCCAGAAAACCACCTGGCCTTTTTGAAAACTGATACTGACGGGTCTTCATCAAAAATCCTGGTTTAAACCACCCTGCTATAAAAAGTCCAAATAATATAATAAAAATCGCCCCGAGCTGCCTGATAAGATCACTGTACCTTATAAAAAACTGCCCCAAAAAGGACGTAGACATGCCCAGAGCAATAAAAATAGTGGAAAAGCCTAAAATAAAAATAAACGTATGAATCATTGCGCTTGGTGATGCCTTATATCTCTTATTCTTTAGTTCCTCCTGCGACAACCCTGTTATGTAGGAGATGAAAGCAGGATATAAAGGAATGTTACAGGGAGAGACAAAGGACAAAACGCCTGCTCCAAATGCAAAAAATATAGTTAAGTTATCCATTTAATTCTCCTTTAAAACGAATCAGGAACTAACATTTCAAGGGCCTCCAGAACCTGTTCTTCTGTTTTTCCACCTACTGTCCTCTCAATAACTGCTCCATTCTCATTAATCAGCAAAGTATACGGCAGCGCAGTGACACCGTACGCATTACCTACAAGAAGACCTCGGTCTATAGCAGTAGTATATGGTACAGGGCGCCGTTCAAGGAAACGCTCTACCTGAATTGTAGCCTCGTCCACATTCACACCTACTATTTCCACGCCCTTTTCTTTATAGTCCTGATAATGTTCGACTAAATATTCCATCTTATCCCGGCAGAAACTGCAGTAAGTTGCCCAGAACGTTAAGTAAATACCTTTTCCCCGCATTTCTTCCAAATGGACAATATTCCCATTCATATCCTCCAGAATAAAGTCAGGTGCGACATCCCCTTTATCTACAAGACCTCGCTCTTCGGAAATGCTGGAAAATATTGTATAACCAATGACAAGAGCCATTATACTGAGGATGGCTGTTCTGTAAATTAATCTTTTCCTCATATCTTTCCCTCCATGTTTGCTGAAAGGGTTATGTACCCATTTTAAAAGCTATCATTATATTATTTAAGTTTTCTACTCTTTCGTTCGTTACTTCTTCTCTTCCCTTCCCTGTAAGTTGGACTTTCTCTTTTTTATATTTACTATAAAAACAGCCAATAGAAATAGAGAAATAAATATATAAAGAGTGTATTGATGTTGCAGAGCAATCACTCCTGCCGAAAATAATGAAAGGATAAACACGAATACTGTGTTCCCAATAAAGGTTGCAAAAATGTAATCTCTAGCACTTATTTTGCTTAACCCGCTGCCTATATTAACAATGCTTGCCGGCATAAATGGAAAAAGCCTAAGAAAAAGGACTACCTTAAATCCGTTTTTTTCAACCTTACGTTTAAACTCCAGATGATTGTATTTTTCAGCCCAGTTTTGAAAACCGTACCTTGCCAGGTAAAATACCAGAACCGATCCTAAAAAGTTACCTGTTAAACTCCATAGATAGCCATAAGAAAAGCCAAACAACCAAATATTAAACATAGTAAGCAGCAGGAATGGAGTTAAAGAAAAAATATTCTGCATGAGCATAAAAACAAAGGTGATAACTAATATTGTACCTCTCTGATTGCCCATTTCCTCTGCCAAGGAAGCCCAATCTCCGGTTTTAAAGTATCCAATCCATTCTTGCTGTGTTACAAGTCCTAACGCTATAAACAAAATAACTGCTGCCAAAATAAGTAGCTTCAACATTGCTCTCCTTTTCAAACCTTGATTACCCCTCTGAAGTACACTAGATGTTAAAGTCACTTAATTTCATCGTCCTTACGCTTTTCTCTTCCTTCGAGCTTTTTGTTCTCCCTTTTTAAAAGGCTGACAAGAACCTGAGCTGCAATGAAGATAAATAACATTAATGTAAAGGTGTAAATGTACCCTCCATCTTCCCAGCTCGGAAGATGTACTATAGATTCTGCAACACTCATAAAACCATCCCTTCGATAGAACCCTTCAGATGAAGTTATAATTTGGTATATGGATAACTTATAAAAAGTTCCATTCGGCCGCTTTATGTGTCTGAGTCGGGGATTTTATAGCCAATTCCCCAGACAGTTTCAATTACTGGCTTGTTATAATTCATGCTCTTTAGCTTTTCCCGTATATTCTTCACATGGGTATCGACTGTTCTATTATCACCTTCGTAGGCAAGACCCCACTCCAGTTCCAGAAGATCTTCCCGGCTAAACACTCTCCCCGGATTGTTCGCAAGCCGGTAAAAGATTTGAAATTCTTTTTTTGTTAGTGGTAGTACCTTGTTCTCATATATCACTCGATAACTATCCGGCTGAAAATGCAGATCCATCACTGTAAACCCTTCCTTCTCTGCAGTATTCCATTTGTTCCTTGATCTGCGAAGCACAGCCTCTACCCTTGCCAATAGCTCCTTTGGCTCAAATGGTTTAACGATATAATCATCTGCACCTAACTTAAGACCCTCCACTACTCTGTCTGAGTCCCCAAGTGCGGTTAATAGTATAACAGGAATATGTTTCTCCAAATTTAATCTTAAAGTTTTCAACAGTTCAAATCCGTCTTTGACCGGCATCATAATATCCAGGATGACTAACTGGTAATCAAACTGCTTTATCTTTTCCAGTGCTTCCTCCCCATTACTGGCTTCATCTATCTGATAATGGCTTGGTCTCAGACATATTGACAGCAGCTTTCTCATTTCCTTCTCATCATCCACAATCAAAATTTGTTCACCCATAGAACCAAACCTCCCGAATGTGTCTATCAGTTCCTTTTATATTATATAGTAAACCAAACAAGTGAATTTTTTATGAAGATTAATTTTTTACAAGCTCACCCGCTCAAAAAGCTAAAAAATTATTCCCTCACTATGCGGTGAGGGAATTTTACCACTTAATTTATTGAAATTCCATTTGGGTACTTTCCTACGTTTATACGCTCTTCTTCTTCAAGTGTCTCGAGGTTAACTACCGAGATAGTTTCCTCAAACATATTTGTTACAAATGCATAGAGGCTGTCTTCGGAAACCACTACTCCATGGGCACCTTTGCCAAGTTGCAGCTCCTTCACCACTTCCATCTCTTCCAAGCTAATAATTGAAATGGTGTCAGATGGGTTTTCTTCACTGCCCTGATTAGCGACAATTACATATTTATTATCGTAAGTGGCATACATTTGTACAGGACCAGTACCTACATCAATTGTCTTCACAAGCTCCTGGCTCGCTGTATCAATAACTGCAAGCTGATCAGCAAGATGTAATCCAGCAAATGCATATTTACCGTCATGGGAAAAACCTGTCTGTACTGCTCCATCTCCTACATGCAACCTCTTTACTTCAGTTTTTTCCTCAAGGTCTATAATACTTACATCGCCACTCTGCATGTTTGCAACATAAACTGAACTCTGATCCGGAGAAACTCGGAGACCATGTGGATAGTTCCCAACCTCTATTATAGTAGCTTCCTCGGTAGCACGGTCTACAATAGTTACAGTGTCTTCACCTGAATTGGAGAAAACTACAGTATTCCCGTCCTCTGTGATTGATACGTGTGCAGGATGGCTCCCTGCAGGATACTCCGCTACCTTTTCCAAAGTGTTAATGTCATAGGCTGTAACGAGTTCACCATTTCCTTCGTCTTCATTTGATCCATAGGCATGATTATTTTCATTATCTTCATTATTTCCATGACTGTGACCGTCTTCGTCGTCATCATCACCATGACCATGAGGTGGGTTGATCGTTACCCATATTAATCCTGTTCCTTTATTAACCTCCACATTATGTGCCTGCCCATCCAGTTCGATCAATTCCTGTCTGCCATCCGGATAATAAATTACCGATAAAGTTTCGTCCTTTTCATTCGCTACAGCAATGATGTATTCTTCTTCGTTACCATTGTTTACGGCTGTTTCTTCTGATTCCTCTTCATCCCCATTTGCCCCATCGCCATTTTCTTCGTTTGCACCATTTACATTTGTTTCATTTGTCTCATTTCCCTCTAGAACTTCATTAGAATTACTCTCCGTCTCCGCTGAATTGGCTTCTCCACTGCATGCCGACAACAAGAGAGCTCCGGCAAGGATACTGGTTAAAAACAAAGTAGATTTTCTTTTCATGATGATAAAGTCCTCCTTAAGTTTTATAAGTTTATATTAAAGGAGCACACATTAACTTAGAGTGAGGTATATCACCATACAAAATTATATTTCTTTCCTGTTCAAACTATTGTCTCTCTTTCTTCACACATTCTTTATAACTACCTGGGAGGAGCGTGACGTATTATAGCCTCGAATATTGAAATTTGTATGAAGTTCAGTTTTCTCTTTAACAACAAATTATTAACAGAAGATTAAACCTTTCGAAGTTTTCCTTAAGCCTCCGAAAGGCTGTTTAACATTTTTTTAAAGTGGAAAATGTTTATTAGAAACCTGAAAAGGAGGAATAATATATGCCACATGAAAAGTACCAATCATTAATCGAAACCTTACATGAATGTATGGAAGCGTGCAACCACTGTTATGATGCTTGTTTAAAGGAAGAAAATGTGAAGATGCTGGCAGAGTGTATCCGCCTTAACAGAGAATGTGCAGATATTTGCTCATACTTAGAACAGGCTTTAGGGAGAGGCACACCATTTGCTTCTCAACTGGCTTCTGTATGCGCCGAGATCTGTGAAGCATGTGGAGAAGAATGCAAAAAACATGACCACCATGAACACTGCCAGAAATGTGCAGAAGCATGCTTTAAGTGTGCGGAAGAATGCCGAAAACTTGCTGCATAATGTACTAAAAGACGGCCAGCCTCTTGAGTTGAAGGTTTGGCCGTCTTTTTAAATGCTACTTAATCATTTGCATTACTAAAATGAAAGGATCACACTGAGCAGAGATGCTTAAAGGCGGAATATAATTTAATCTAATTCAATTGTATGAGCAGTTCGTTTAGCTGTCTCTTCGTCAAATAATTTGCTAACAACATGTAAGGCCATCTGAATTCCTGCGGATATACCTGCTGAAGTAATAACATTTCCTTCATCCACATACTTAACTCCTCTAATAACTTCTACTTCTGGGAAACTTCTCTCTAACAGATTTAAGGCTACCCGATTTGTAGTCGCTTTTTTCCCGTTAAGAATTCCCGCTTGGGCTAAGAAAAATGCTCCAGTACATACAGATGCTACTATCTTATCCTTATAGTTCTCAATCCAAGATATTATTTCTTTATTACTCCCTACTAACTTTAATGCTTTTAATGGACCTCCAGGAACAATAATAATGTCAAATTTCGGTGCATTGAAAAAACTGTAATCAGGCTTTACTTGCAGACCGTTATGTACTGTTATTTGCTTCCCATCTTGAGAAACTGTATTTACCATAAACGGTTTATCCTCTAAATTGCTAGAGAAGAGTTTTTTTACATCGTTATTACTATAAGTAGTTAAGTTAAAAACTTCATAGGGGCCAGCAAAATCTAAAGCATCAACACAATCAAATAGCAGTATACCTACATGATATTTCCTGAGCATTTTATTAACCTCCTTTTAAATATACACCCCCCTAGGGTATAAAAAGCAAGCGATTATATATTTGTTATCAAAGTCCCCGTTTTTTTAGTCACATATTCAGTTTATTCCATCAATCAATTTTTAACATAAATAACCAAATCATTTTTATTCTTTTTAAATACACACGGTAAATGACCATAAATTCACAAGGATAGAAACGGTTATTTCCAACCGATGGAATAGGGGAGTGAATCACTATAAATTTTACGACTTTTTAGTAGCAAAGGATTAATATAGCAATAAAAGACCTATGTGATTTCCTGTCTGAAAATCCATGCGTTTTCCTTTGTGATTTGATTGTTTGCACCTTGGAGTAAACCCATACCAATACTCACGGTATGGGTTTTTTTTTTGGCATCAGATACGTAGATCATGCTGACAACAGAAGCATCCCATGCATAACTCGTTCCGCACGGCATGTCACACGGTATGCGTACAGCATGACGCATAATTTGCTTATTTTATGGACCATGCGGTGAATACCGGGGTGGTTTTACGGGATGACACACGGTATGCGTACACGGTGCGACATCTCGTACTGAATTTATACGTACGGAGTACCGCACCAGATGGTGATGCGTATGGGATGACATATACCGTACGTATCTCATGCCATATCTCGTACGCATTTGATGATTAACAGGGTGTGC
The DNA here is from genome assembly GCF_002019695.1 of Evansella clarkii. Taxonomy (GTDB): domain Bacteria; phylum Bacillota; class Bacilli; order Bacillales; family Salisediminibacteriaceae; genus Evansella; species Evansella clarkii. The sequence continues at coordinate 934,457 of NZ_KV917376.1, forward strand.
GTATGGTATGCGGTATTGTGTGCGTATCTGGTGCGAGATGCGGTGCAGGATGTTCGGATGGTTATACGGTGCGGTATGTCATGCGTATCTTGTTTTGCATGACGTGCGTATGAAATACGCATCGCATGTTAGTGCATATAACGTACGGAAATTATCGGTAATTGATGTCGCACCGGATGTGATACGGCGTACGGCACGGTATGCGTTTCGGGTTGCATCCGCAACCGGTTAACAATTCGAGATCAAAATTCGTAAATAAAAGGAGCGATTATGATGGCAGATTACAAATATAAAGGATTAACCGCATATATCAAACAAAACGAGGCGAATGCCGATCGATTTATGGTGCTCAGAAACGCCGTAGAAAGCCTTCAGAGCAGCGTGGAGGAGCGTTCTGTAGATATGAGTGCTTATGGAAGCATTGTCGGCTCAGAGGCTTACAAGCACCTTTATGACAACGATTCTATGACATTCGCAGAGGACTTCGAACTCCCGAATGAAACGCCACCGGAGTACGCCCGCGCAGTGGTAGAGCGGGTGACGGTAAAAGGCGTTATGCTTCACCGCGTGTACATCCCGGCGGTGTCAAAACGCGAAGAAAGCGCTCATGATTTTATCTATAACGCTCTGCGTCCAGTGCTTTTAGAGCTATTCGGCGAAGACCTGATTCACATGGTGATGAAAGAATCTGTGGAGTACGAGAACTTCAAAGACGGAAAAGAAACGATTTTAGTCTCTGTGGAGGACCGCGAGGCGGTTACCGCCTAAAATCACGGAACCGACAGCCTTTTCAGGGCCGTCGGTTCTTTTTTTTATGACACCAGAGTGGATCTCTCTTTGGAACTACCAGACCGTCTCTCCCGACCCGTAAACCCTGGAACCAAGCGCTTTAGAGCGGGTCCCGCGTCGGTCGGTGGTCCTTCTCGACTCTCTCGCTGCGCTCGTATAACCGCTCCCTCCTTCCCCCTCTAAATCGCTTAAAAGCCCTTCTTACAAACAGCGTGGGTCCCGCCTGACCTACGGTGGTTCTTCCTGACTTTTTCCACTTCACACTTCGTGTGTACAAACCCTCTTTTTTGTCATACAACCGCCTCGGTCAGCCCCCGCTGTTTGACGAATGTCTCTTTCTTGCTTTCTCTTTTTCTGACGTTTCGCTCCGATGACTCTCCGCTTCTCTATCACCTTTTTGACAGCTTCCCCTACCTCCTTTTCTGGCAACTCCCCGCTCTCCCTGATCGAATACCTGGCCGTCCTCCCGGCTCGATTATCAGCTCGTAGACACGCCCCATATGCCGCTCTGATCCGCCTCTATCGGAGTGCCTTCCGGGGCGGAATACGCGCCGGAATCCGCTGACGGACTCGTCATACGCCAATCTCGTCAGATGGAGCTTGACGGATTTTGCGATTCCCATAACGGCGCGGTTTACCGGCGCTTGAATCCGTGACGGATTTTACTATGGTGTCTCGCGCATGGGGCGTATCTGTTGGCGCGCCTGGTTTGTTGGAGGGTGTGGTATTTGCGGCGTGGTATCGGTACGGGTAGGGGAAAGAGCATAAGGGGGACGTATGACAAGCCTCGCTTCGCTCATTTGTCAGTCAGCATAGCTGACCGTCCCCCTTACTGCGAACAGGAACGCTTGCGCCTCCCTGTTCTTGGTCCTACGGACTGCTCATTCGAAAGCTCCTGTTCGTCGCTTTCTATTGGAAGACATTCTCCTTCACTCCCACGGCGATCATTCGTGATCCCCAAGTCCGTTCCGGTAGAAACCCCTATTGAACGAACCGTGTGTACAAAACAAAGCTCACCGCTTCGTTCGTACATACACTAAAGAATTATCGGACGTACACCTTTCTTAAATACCTGACCGATGAGGGAGGACTTGCTCCATAATAGACTGACTATCCTTTGAATTATCACCTTATTTTTTCATAACGGGTTCACTTGTGAGGTGCAAAATGCAATAACACAGACCAAATCACAAGGTAAATCACATAATATTTGTTTATGATTCACAGTATAATTCACATTTAAAGGCTTAGAGGAGAATCTCCTCAAAGCCTATTTCTTTATATTGCTTATTCAATTAAAGCCCCAAAATCTTGAAAGACTCAGTTTCAAGATAATTTAACAAGATACAGAATTCCACTGTTGAATTATTTTTATGAAAAAGAATAGATACTGTAACATAATCTAATGTAGCTTCTTAGATTTCTTTTAAAACCCATTAAATAGTGATGGCGCTATGATATTTTTTTTCATCCCTAATTTTGTACTCATACAAATGAATCACTGGTAGCATATTTTGATTAATGCAGCGGCCAAGTTCCACAGCCAATCCTGCAGGACCAAAATAGAACAAGTGAATTTCTGAATACTGATTTTCACCTTGTAATCTGTATACCTCTTTTCGGAAGGCACTTTTCAGAACTTCAACATCATTCTTGTATAAAACAGCATTTAATTCCGGCTTGTCAATTTTGATATCCAAGCTTTGGAATGAACCATCAACCGCATCTTTTATATCCTGTTCATGAATATTCCCGCTCACTTGTACGGTGACTACCAACTTATCATGAACGTATTCCGATATCTTTACTTCTGGAAGCCCGACATTTTTATCAAGGTTCGCATTTTCATGACACCACATTTGTGTGTCCCTATCAAATTGATGAACGACAGCAGCAGTTGTATCGGAAATCAGACTTCCCAAATGAATTAATAACGGAATCGGAGACAGTGGGAAAACAAAAAGGTAGGTACCCTCATTTTCTCTCTTTGAATTCACCACTTTACGGAAGAAATCCTCATTATCATTCTTCGCAGTTTTCCAACCCTCTTCTGTGAAATCAGTAAATTCCTCTTGCAAAGAAACCGCGTCTAACAATAAACAGTTCGTCTCCTTTGATAAAAGGATGGAATCGACGGGCATTGGGTTTTTTCGTTTATGAACCACCACGATAGCCTTATTTTTCTTAGAAAGCTGTTCTCTCACCCAGCTTTCATGTTCTTCTTTCATATAAAACAAATCAGTAGGAGGGTACGCTTTAATATTGGTGTCAATGGTATGGTGACACTGACTACACATAAGCATAATGTTATTAAGAGAATCAATATTTTCATCAGTAATGTCAAATTCTTCAGCAAATTCTCGTCTCGGTCCGCCCTGCTTCCCTTTTCCCTTTGCCTTCCCAATAATATGAGCTCTCTCTCCTATATTTACTTTTGCATCAACATCATCCAAAATTAAGGCCGTCTTACACTTGGCACACATTCCACCTGAACTTACCCATAAAGATCGGTCTTCTGCCGTGGATAATTTAAAAGGGTCCCTGCTCATTTATTCCACACCTCTAACTTATTTATTTTTACATTTCTCCGATTACCCACCCACGCTCCGATAGATTCAGTACCGATAATGAAGAAAAAAAGAAGTGATGATTCACACTGTGTCTTTCTCAACACTTTCTTCCACTCCCTTCTATCGTGGAAAGAAGGGGAAGGATGTTTCTCTGGATGAGTGTGCCATTCTCCCAAATAATTAAAGGTGCCATCACTTTCTTCCCAAATTTCATCAACTAGGTCCTGATGGGTTTCCAGGTGCTTTTTAAAGAAACACCTTTTTCGTATGTCTTTTTCCGTTGGTTCAGTTATTAAATCAATGATAATGTCATCAGAGTCTTCTATGAACCGTCCCATTAAAACTCCTCCCGCTTCTGTAGCAGTGCTTTCTAGTTGACGATACACACGGAACCTCTCTATAACCTCATCGTTTATCTTTAATTTAGAGGTTGGACCTAAGATGAAAATCATGGTGTTTCACCCGCCTGACATATTGCACAATTTACATTCTTATATAGGTAACGAGTATCAAACAGTCTGTCAGAAGAAAATTCATACCTCTGACTTAAGTGATATCCTTGGCTGAGGAGTTCCGAGGAATCACCCTTCCAAGACATAAGCGGGTTGTCTGTTTCTTCTCCTGTCAAAACCCGTAAAGCCAATCTGGTCGCCATAACGGCTGTCTGAAGGGCATCTATTGAACCATAGGGAGTGAATACAGATTGACACCCTGCTAACGATTTGCGGAAATTCTGACCAGGAGCTGCAAATGACGCCTGGTTTGCAACTAATCGTTTTGGGTCATCAGGTCGAGAGAATAAACACTGAAAGCAGCCCTTTGTTCCTTTTTTGGTTGATAAGGTATGCCCACCTATACCAAGGGGGTCCAGCCATGTGAAAATGATAGGTGGCGCGCCGTCCATTTGACGTATCACTTCATTTAAGTATAGCTCTTCCGTCGGGGAACCGAGAGCGATGATAATTAAGTCAGATTCAAGCAACAGTTGAGGTTCTTCATTGAAGATTTCCAAAATATCCGAGGTTTCATATTCAACCTCGATAAACGGAAATTTATTCTTCATAGCTCTTTTTATCGCCTCTGTCTTAGGAAAATGATAATATCTATCGGTACCTTTAAAATAAAGATCACTTATTCCTAATTCATGCCGATAAACGTTATCGATATCTAGGGTGTCTTTGTCTACCAAAGTAAACCTGCCAACCCCCGCTCGTGCTAATTCAAAGCATATCCTGCTTCCTAATGAGCCTAGCCCAACGACCGTCACTCTCTTACCTGAGATTCTGTTATGCCCCTGGGTTCTATTTAGTAAGTAGCCCTTATCATGTCGTTTGATCTCCAATGGAGTCATTTCAAATACCGCTTGTTTTTTTCTCAAAGGGTGGAGAAAAGGAAAATGCTTTCCTTTTCCCTGTTGAGCACGGAAATCAAAAAGCTTTAACCCTATAAGAGCTCTTTGCTCTTTTAGAATAGGGATTCCAAGTACGATATACTCTTCATCCCCCTTTTGTATTAATTTCTTCTTCAAATATTGCTTGAGCCTTCTCTTGGTTGAAGCCGTAATATTGTTGTTGATAAGCTTTCGATAGTCCTTGATATCCCACTTCTCCCAAAATGCAGGTGGTCTCAAGGAAGATGACTTTCTTAAAGGGATATATATTCCTTTGCTCTCTTTAAACTCATCTAACACTCTGCTGCTATATAAATTGTTCATATATTGAACTGTATTTTCATTGATTCTATCTAATAAAATTGACTTTTTTCGCTTCTCATCGTGATAAACCACTATATTTTTAAAACGCTCTTCTGGAGTAATAATAGCATCCACACGGCATATCCCTTCTTGCCTTGACCAAAGCGCTTCAAACTCAACCAAGAAGTCCTCTGAGTTCAACTTAAGAACGCCCTCTTCCAGCGTTCTTTTTGCACGTTGAAAGGATTCATGTATAATCCCCCTCGGATTGTTCCTATCGAGCAGTACCCCTTCATCATGCGAATAGCAGATAAATCCATCTGGCTCTATATGAGGAATAAATCCAGCTTCTTGACGATTCTTCAAGAAATACATTGGCTTTTTCAACGGAAAGTGAGAAGGAAGAGCAAGCTGAATCGTAATTTGCTCTTCCGACACACTAATCTTCCCCTCGAATGCATAGATAAACTGACTCCGTTCACTTTTTACTTGGTGTACATCTACTGCCTGAACTTCGGTAAAAAGCTCGCCTAAATCCAGATTTTCAATAGTAAAAACATCCGACATAAACACACCTCATGCAGAAGAATTGTCTACCATGATGGCTGGTCCTCTCTGCTGAGCAGATTCCTTTTTGGTCGGAACAGGGAAGTCTTGTCCGAACACTTTTTGTAAAATTTCGCATGCCTTTACTGGGTCGGCTTCATCTCTTGCCTCTTTCAAACTATCACGCAAGGATTCCAGTTTTAACTTGAAATTTTTCATTTGGCTGCCTGTCATCTTCTCATAAATATCATTATATGGAGGGGTAGGTAGATTTACCTCTAACCGATCTTCCCATTCACCGTCATCGTTAATCCTACAACTAAAAGAGTTAATCATATTTTGAACAAACGATTCCAATGCGTCCAAGTCATCGTATATTTTTGTAAATGCGTTATAAGAAAAATGCGGATAAAAATGAGTCAAGCCTGCTACCGTTAACCCTATCCCTGAAGGTCGGTTCACGACACTCTTAAACTTTAAATCTTTCCATCGCTTTAAATATCGGATAACCCTTCTGAATTGCTTGCGGTCTTCTGAATCAGTAAGGTTTTCTTTAATGGTTCTCACCAACTCTTTTGGGTCAGAATGCTCCCAGGTCCTGTTATCACTTCCGCTGCCGAGCTTCCCTTTGGCCAGATAAGTTTGACCATCAATATTTTCGTTTGAATAGATGGTAAAGTCTACATGGTAATTGCGGTCGTCCTCATCATCTTCACCTTCGAACTTTACAGTCACACAAGGATACTTCATCTCGGTGTTTTCATAATCATCCTTCAAAGCATTATATACAAGCTTCTTTGTTGTAACTGGATTTGGATAATCTACTGTTGAGATGTTAAACAATAGGCCGACATCGATATCATAGTCACCATCCTCAAATGGCTTAACTCCAGTGTGCATCGTATAGCTACCTTGATGAAAAATATCATACTTGCCTTCTTCAAAGTCGATGTTTTCTTTTAAGACATCAAGCAACTCCTCACGTTTTTCTCTCAAGACTTTGTTATCATCGATTTCTAACTTGATTGCATCATGAAAACTAAGGAAATAAGATTGCAGGTTCCCCATCCCTTTGTACCTCCTAATAAAAATTTTTATAGTCTGATGCTTTTGCTTTGGTGTAGGCTTTCCAAAAAGCTAAGTGAGAAGAGAAATTCATCTAGATAAAAAAGCACTAACGCATACATTCGTGTTGTTGAGATATTAACATTATACCTTTATACTATGAAACTTCTTTACGATTACAAAGTCGTTAAAGTTTCAATATTATGTTAATTCATTTTAATTATAAGTAATTTTTCACGAAAATGTAGTAGTAGCCCCCCTATCCTTCCTACATATTATCTTGCAACTGAGTCTTCAACTATCCTGCCCGTGAATTGAATAGCGGCAATTATTATCCTTATTTTAATATTTTTCATTCGATCTTCGTTAATCCCCCGGAAAAAACAAACGTCAATCGCATTAAATTCACATGCCCTACAATAATTATTTCCACCCTTAATAATTGGGGTGTGATTTCGTATTAAGATTTAACGACCAAAATGTGTTCGACACCTGATATATCCACACTTATAGTACTGTGAATTTCAATGTGAAATACAATCGTTTTACTTAGGCATTTTCTTGTTTGCATCTCTGAATTAACCCGTTATTCTTTTTCTTAATGGATTTTTTCTGTTTATTTGGAAAATATATTGATGAGGTGATTAGATGGAATTCAATTTAGAGATTTTAAAACAATCATATGGTGTTTTTAAAGTGGATTACCGACAAGACCAAGGAAAAAGGTATTTCGTATACGGGTATCAGCATGATGAGGAAGAATGGGATTTTGATAATGGAGACCTTTTAATGGTACTTGATGAAAAGGAGCAAATAAATGAGCTGAAAAGAAACTTTACAATTTTCTATAACAATGAATGGCTTTGTAAAACCTGTTTTAAACATAAAAAAGTAGAAAGATTAAAAGTAGAAAAAATAAAACATTGGGGATGGACAGCTTGGGAAGGGTTACCAAGTAATTTGATGAAGAAATTGCAAAATAAGATTCTTGTTGGAATACCTGAGTTTTCTTGGAAAAATGTTAAGAGGCTTGATGATCATAATTCAAATTGTTTTATTGATTTTAACATTTGTACTGAATGCATGAGTGAGGATGAATATGATAGTAAGTTTTCGGATATTATCAAACAGCTTGAGCTTTGGGAGCTTGAATTGGCTACTGAGGCCATTTTAGAAGGTAACGAAAAAGTGCTAGAAGGCTATATTGCACACAACATTGAAATAGTCGAAACCGATATGAAATTGATTGATACGCAAGTAAAGGTGAAAGAAGGCGTAATTGATATATTGGCTGAAGATAAAAATGGTACCACCTGTATTATTGAATTAAAGGTTAGAACGAATGATAAAAATTTAATTTGGCAGTCTGCGTATTATCAATCAGAAATAGAAGAAGACGTAAGAGTGATTACTATAGCACCTTCTTATGAGGACGTAATTAGTAAAGCATTACTGAACGTTAAAAATATTGAGATGAAAATATTTAATCGGGATGACAAAGGACTACTTCAGATTGAAAATTTTGAGCCAAACCAAACAGTAAAACTATCCGACAAACTAAGACTATTAGCTAATGAAGAGAAAGATAAAGCAATTTAACCTTTCAAGTTTTTTAGTTATAACATCACTCTAGCTTCGTTCGTTTAATAAAGCATATTATCTTATATTTATTGATGTTTTTTTGTTCCTGCTTTGTTCCTTTTTGGGGTCAAAATGTTCCTTTTTCGGCCTAAATGTTCCTATTTTGCGGTCATTTTTGCATGCGTGCAAGTATTATTTAATATGTAAGCGGTTTCAGTTTTGCATCGTAATTATGCCGTTTTTGCATGCATGCAAGTAATTTAGACTGATTTGTTCCTTTTTTCCTTCAAATGTCCCTGCGATGTCCCTGGAGTCACAGGCAAAAAAGGAACAGCTAAATCCTTTCGTATCAAGGGGTCACGCAATTATGTTCCTTTGTTCCTCTTTTTTTTAATGAAAGACTATATAAAAAAAATATAATATATACGTATGTTACGCATATAAAGTTTTCTCGAAAAAACCAGGAACGGAGGAACATTTTCGAGTTCGAGGTATGTCTAAAAGGGAAAAGCTTCCTCAAACGACCGCGACTTTGTTCTGTGACTGAGTTAAAATTTAATATAAAAATCTAATGACTTCGGAAAGCTTTAAGTTGCAGTTGAATATCACTAGGCTCCCTTCCCAAAATTTTTAGCGGGATTTCATCAATAGAAAAAAGCCGATTATCTTCCAACAATTTGGAAGATAATCGGCTATTTCTTCTGTTATGTCTAATTGTGACCGAACAAATGCTGTTGTACTTAGTTCTTCATTTATCCTTCGATACATTAGCCTCATTCAGCCATAGTTTCCTTGTTTACGTATCGCCTGCCAGCGATTTACTTATTTTATATCAGGTTTTCAATTTTTTTATATTTACTCACGAATTTAATAACATCCTCACGATCGACAAGCACCTTACCTTCTAACTCAATAATTGGTAAGCCAAGTTTTTCCAATTTTTGCAAATGCCCAAAAGAAATGCCAATAAACTCACAACATTGCTTTTTCGTCATAAACCTCCCCGCTCCACTTTCTTTTTTAGCAGCTTCAAAAGCTTCTTTGCTGAGTTCATAAAATAACTCATAATAATTACTCTTAAACTCATCTGAGACTTGCAATGGTATAAAACCCTTCATTAGCTTCGTCCTCCCCCTTTGTTTACTTAGTAAGTATATTATCACTCACTTAATTGTAAATTATTTCCATATTAATTTCAACTTTTAGTTAGAAAAAACTTTACTTAGTAAAGTAAACATGTGATAATAATGTTAATTAAACTAAAAAAAGGAGGGGATTCTATTGGATGCTAAAGAATTCGGGACCAAACTCAAAGAGATTCGGAAAAAGAAAAAATTAACTTTACTCGACTTAAAAGAACGAACGGGCTACTCTGATTCTTATTTATCTCAAATAGAAAACGGTTATAAAGATTTACCTAAACCCGCCTTACTAAGAAAGCTTGCTATAGGGTTAGACATTTCACCTGTTTATCTAATGAAATTAGCCGGCTACTCTGAGTCTTATATTGATGTTGAGAATGGTCTTGTTATATATGAGGGGAATGAGCCGGTTAAGGATGAAAAATTCCTAAATAAAACAAGAACTATAGATGTCAACCTTCCATGTATTGAAGAAGTGAAAACAGAAAACAGAGAGCAATCTATTAGAGAATTATCCGATGACGAATTAAGAAGAAGATTATTTGACCTTCATGATCTTCTTAGTATGAAGATTGACTTGTACTATAAGAACGAATCTTTAACAGACGAAAAACGTAAAAAAGTTAGAACCATACTTGAATTAATTTTTGAATAAGCATTTCCCTTTCCTGTATATAGCCTGCCAGCGTATTGGAAAGGAGACTATTATGGCAAACATTAAAAAGTACACAAAGAATGACGGTACCACCGCTTATATGTTTAATGCGTATCTCGGTAAGGATCCCCGTACTGGAAAAAAGAAACGAACGACACGACGGGGCTTCAAAACAAAAAAAGAAGCAAAAGTTGCACTATCTAAATTATTGGTGGAAGTCGATGAACACGGGCTCCGGCAAAATGAACAGATTACCTTTCAGGAAGTTTTTGAGGAATGGTTTAAGCAGCATCGTAGAGAAGTAAAACCTACTACAGTGTATGCGCTGGAGAGTAAATTCCGCAGGATTCTCCCGTTCTTCGGTCCTTACAAAATGAAAAACATATCCCGCTCGCATTGTCAAAAAGCTATCAACGCATGGGCCCAGGAGCTTAAAACTTTCAAGGATTATAAGATACAAGCAAACCAGGTCTTCCGATATGCCATGAAAATGGACATTATTAAGCGCAATCCGATGGATTATGTTACGCTGCCGAAACTAAAACATGAGATGGAATATAATGCGGAGCTGGAAGAAAAAAAGTATTACTACACGCGAGAAGAGCTCAGGAGCTTCCTAGAGGCGATTAAGGAGGACGACATGGGTTACACCATGTTTCGGCTACTCGCCTTCACAGGAGCACGTAAGGGGGAACTGTACGCCCTCCATTGGTCAGACGTGGACTTCCACCATAAGACGATCAGCTTGAAAAAGACTTTGATTCACACGAGTGGCAAAAAGCAGCTCCAGACATCCAAAACAAGGGCATCTCGGCGTGTGGTTAGCGTAGACGATGAAACTCTGGCGATCTTAAAGAAATGGCGTAGCAAGCAAATACAGCGCTATCTGACGTTAGAACTTTCCTCTTCTTTTCAATCTGATGATAAGCAGCCCGTCTTTACGGCCTTTAATCAGTTGAAACATGATATGGATTATTGCCGACTGGCTTACTTGAATGAAAAGTTGGAGGGAATATATAAAAAGAATCCAGAGCTCCCGAAAATTAATGTTCACGCCTTTAGGCATACACATGCCAGTTTGTTGTTTGCAGCTGGTGCTTCCATCAAAGATGTACAAGCTCGGCTTGGCCATACAGATATTCAAACCACAATGGATATCTATACTCATGTGACCGATGAGGCGAAGGAGAAAACAGCGGAGATGTTCCAGAAGTACATGACATTTTAGCGCGGGGTATTCAAGGGGTATTCAATTCCAAATCTGGACATGAAAAAGCCCTCCCTGCTCCATAAGAGCAAAGAGGGCAAACCCTTGGTATATAAGGTTTATTAACGCTTCGAGAACTGAGGTGCACGACGAGCAGCTTTAAGACCGTATTTCTTACGCTCTTTCATACGAGCGTCACGAGTCAGGAAGCCTGCTTTCTTAAGAGATCCACGGTACTCAGGATCTGCGCCAAGAAGTGCACGAGCAACTCCATGACGGATAGCTCCCGCTTGTCCTGTGTATCCTCCGCCGCTTACATTTACTAATACATCGTAGCTGCCTTCAGTTTGAGTTTCCACTAATGGCTGCTTAACAATTAACTTTAAAGTTTCAAGGTCAAAGTAGTCGTTGATGTCACGGTTGTTGATCACGATGCGTCCGTCACCTGGTACGAGACGTACACGTGCAACAGAGTTCTTACGACGACCTGTTCCATAATATTGAACCTGTGCCAAGAAAATTCCCTCCTTCTATAATTAACCGCGCAGTTCGTATGCTTCCGGCTTTTGTGCTTGATGTGGGTGCTCACTGCCTGCATAAACGTGAAGCTTCATGCCTTGCTTGCGTCCTAAAGAATTCTTTGGAAGCATTCCTTTGATCGCTAACTCAAGCATTCTTTCAGGCTTCTTGTCAAGCATCTCCTGAGCTGTAGTAGTCTTAAGACCACCATTGTACTGACTGTGGCGATAGTACTTCTTGTCAGCTAATTTGTTACCTGTTAAATGAATTTTCTCCGCATTGATAATGATTACGTGGTCTCCAGTATCGATATGCGGTGTATATGTTGGCTTGTTCTTTCCGCGAAGGATGCTCGCTACCTCACTTGAAAGGCGACCGAGAGTTTGTCCTTCAGCGTCAACAACATACCACTTACGCTCAACTTCGCTTGGCTTTGCCATATATGTTGTACGCATTATTTTCCCTCCTAAACATGCTTTGCTTTATCATTTTAATCTGAGTCAAACCGTCATAGATTCCGTACCCGGGGCTAGTGGGCTTAGAATACCATATAACATCATATAACATATAAAGAGCCATGTCAATAGAATGTTACACCAGGATTCGTTGTCATTGAAATTTTTTTTGTACTTCAGCTACCCGCTTTTCTAATGAGCTTTTTTCATAGAAGACTTCTGCCAGATACAGACCGTGACCCGGGACAGTCGGGCCGGCAAGCAGCCTGTCTTTCCCCTTAATTATTCCGCTGACTGCTTCAGGGTCGGTCTTACCCCTGCCAGCGTTTATAAGTGTTCCTGTTAAAATTCTTACCATTTGGTAAAGGAAACCGCTCCCTATATACCGAAAAACAAACTCCTGCCCTTCCTGCTCAACAGTCGCGGAAAAAATCGTCCTTACCTTATCCTCTACAGAAGTTTTCGGAGAAGAAAAGCTCGTAAAGTCATGCGTCCCTTCCAGCTGAAGGGCGGCTGTCCGCATCGATTCTGGATCAAGCCTCCCGGGAAGGTGATAGATATAGTTTCTTTGAAAGACATTTTTTACTTCAGAAGTATTAACACGGTAGTAGTATTCCTTGCCTGCTGTGTTATAGCGGGCGTGAAAGCTGTCCTCCATGTATTCTGCAGATTTTACAATAATGTCTTCAGGCATCAGGCTGTTCAGGGCTCTGGGCCACTTATCTTCCGGTAGAGAAAGCGGGGTGTCGAAGTGCACTGTCTGGCCGATACTGTGCACACCTGCATCTGTTCTGCCAGAGCCTGTGACGTTCCAGTAATCCTTTTTATGAAGCTTTCCCAGCGCTTTTCCCATTTCACCCTGTACCGTCCTTGCTGAAGGCTGTACCTGATAACCGGAAAAATGAGTACCGTCATAGGAAACTATTGCTTTAACCCGTCTCACTTTTCTCCACCCCGCTCCCGCTTAAATAAACAATCTTGTATACACTCCAAATGCTCCGTATACAGCAAATAAAGTAACAGCTGCTGTATCTATTGGCTTCCATTGCAAAATCCGGAACTTCGTCCTTCCATGGCCACCTGCATAGCCTCTCGCTTCCATAGCGACTGCCAGATCCTCCGCCCTTTTAAAAGACTGTACAAATAGAGGGATAAGGACAGGTACAAACGCTTTAATTCTCCTCCAGAGGGACCCATGTGTAAAGTTTGCTCCTCTGGCCATCTGCGCTTTTATAATTTTGGCTGTTTCTTCAAGCAATGTTGGAATAAACCGCAATGCAATTGCCATCATAAAAGCAAGCTCGTGGGTCGGGACTCCCAGTTTACCGAATGGCTTCATTAACTTTTCAAGGCCATCAGTAAGGTCCACCGGAGTAGTCGTAAGAGTAATTAAAGAGGCCATAATAACGATTATTAGAAGCCTTAGAGCAATGAAGGCTCCTTCTGTGACACCCCCGGTATATATAGTGAAAAGAGGTGTTTCCAGTAAAGGCGGTCCTTCTCTTGTTACAAACAAATGGAGTATAAATGTAAAAGATATAATAAGGGCTATAATTCGAATTCCTTTTAAATAAAACCGGAATGGAATTCCTGCCGCAATAAAAGTCAAGACAGTCAGGCTGATGGCCAGTATGAAAAATGCAGGATGTCTGCTGACAAATAAAAATACTATAAATAATAACAGACAGAGAAGCTTTGCACGGGGGTCCATCTTATGTATTAAAGATTTCCCCGGGATGTACTGCCCTATAATTACATTATCCAGCATCTTATACTTAATCCTTTCCCAGAAATGAAACTATCTCGTTTACCGTATCCTGGAGCCTGAATCTTTCTATGGTAATTTCTCTGCCGCTTTTTGCACCCAGCTTTGAAAGAAAACGCATGGATTCCGGAACGCTGAGGCCCAGTTTCATAAGTTCTTCCTGTCTGGAAAAAACGTCTCCAGGTGTGCCGTAAAATTGAAGTCTCCCTGAATCCATTACCAGTATTTGATCACTGTACGCAGCAGCATCCTCCATATTATGGGTAACTAAAATAACAGAGCGCTGTTTGTCTGAATGAAACCATTCATTAAACATCTTCATTATATCTTCTTGACCCTGAGGGTCCAGGCCTGCAGTTGGTTCATCAAGTATTAAAACCTGAGGTTCGAGAGCGAGCACTCCTGCGATTGCTGCTCTTCTCATCTGCCCGCCGCTTAATTCAAAAGGTGACCTTTCGAATAAATTTTCCCCAATGCCTGTGACAGCAAGCTGCTCTCTTGCTGTTTTTTCAGCCTCTGCAGCAGTCATTCCGTAGTTTTCCGGCCCGAAAGCCACATCTCTTAAGATGGTCTCCTCAAACAGCTGATGCTCCGGATACTGGAAAACCATACCTGCTTTCCTGCGAAGCTCATACAATTCCCTCTGTTTCGTATGCTTAGTAATCGTAAAGTCTCCAACTGTGAGAGAACCTTCCACCGGTTTCAGGAGCCCGTTAATGAGCTGGACAAAAGTTGATTTGCCTGAACCTGTCCTGCCGATTACAGAGGTAAAAGTATGCGGCGGAAGAGTAACATTTACATTGCTTATTGCGGCTTTTTCAAAAGGGGTGCCTGGCATATATACGTGGCTTACATTGTTTGCTTTAATCTGCATAAATGATTCACCAGCTCTTCCTCGGTAGTTACCTCTTCCGGTATATCAACTTCCTTTTCCCGGAGGGACGCAATTAGCTCTATGATAAACGGCTTTTTGAGGCTGGCTTCCTTAAGCAAATCTTCCTGCCGAAAAATTTGCGCAGGAGTGCCATCCCCAATAATTTCACCTTCCCTCATTACTACAATCCTGTCTGCGAGTGCAGCTTCATTTAAGTCATGAGTTATAGTAAGAATCGTCATATTTTCAGAGTCTCTTAATTTCTGAACCTGATCGATAACTTCAGCTCTCCCAGAAGGATCCAGCATGGAAGTGGCTTCATCCAGTATAAGCAGCTCAGGCTTCATGGCAACAGCACCAGCAATAGCCGCCCGCTGCTTCTGTCCCCCGGACAAACGATGAGGCTCACGTTTTTCCAAACCTGTAAGGCCAAGCTTATCAATACTTTCCTGTACCCTTATTACCATCTCTTCATAGGGAACACCGGCGTTTTCCAGCCCAAATGCTACGTCATCTTCTACCGTTGGAGCTACCATTTGATTATCCGGATTTTGAAATACCATAGCTGCTTTTCGGCGTATTTCCTGCCGGCAGCCTTCTGTTTTCGTATTCAGCCCCCCGATAATCACTGCTCCTTCTGCATCCGGTATAAGTAAAGCATTGAGAAACCTGGCTAGAGTGGATTTGCCTGACCCATTATGGCCAGTTACAGCCACCCACTGCCCATAAGGCACATGCAGATTCACATTTTTTAAAGCCAGTTCTTCTGAATGACGGTACCGGAAAGATAAATGATTGATTTCAATAATATTATTTCCCATCATATGCACCGCCCTTAATTACACTTAGAACAAGTCAGACAGGACCGTTACAGCATACAAAAAAAGGGCATAGAATCGGAATCTGAAACAGACCCGTTATCCCGCCCTTTAATGAAGCCGGCTTAATCCCAAGCCTGGCCTTTGCTGATTGTTATACAAGCTCAATGATCGCCATTTCTGCACCATCACCACGACGTGGTCCAAGCTTAAGAACGCGAGTGTAGCCACCCTGACGGTCTTCATAGCGTGGGGCGATATCGTCAAACAATTTCTGGATTGCGTTCTGACCTGTCTCTTCGTCCGCCACCTCATTACGAATAAATGCTGCAGCTTGACGACGAGCATGCAAGTCACCACGTTTGCCAAGAGTAATCATTTGTTCAACTACTGAGCGAAGCTCCTTCGCCTTAGGTACAGTTGTTTCAATACGCTCATTGATGATTAAATCCGTAGCCAAGTCGCGGAAAAGTGCTTTACGGGCACTGCTGTCACGACCTAATTTTCTGTATCCCATGTTAGTCCCTCCTTATCAAACCAATTTCTCCACATTTCTAATTGAAATGATGCAGGGGAAAAATAAAAATTATTCTTCCTTACGAAGTCCCAGGCCTAATTCGCCCAGCTTTTCTTGAACCTCTTCAAGAGATTTTCTTCCGAGGTTACGCACCTTCATCATATCTTCTTCTGATTTATGAGTTAATTCCTGTACTGTATTAATACCTGCACGTTTCAGGCAATTATAAGAACGTACAGATAAATCCAGCTCTTCGATCGTCATTTCAAGCACTTTTTCTTTTTGGTCTTCTTCTTTCTCGACCATAATTTCGGCGTGCTGCGCCTGATCAGTTAAGCCTACAAAAATATTCAGATGCTCAGTAAAAATTTTGGCTCCAAGAGACACAGCCTCTTCCGGCCGAATACTGCCATCAGTCCACACATCGAGAGTCAGTTTATCAAAGTTCGTAATCTGTCCTACACGAGTATTTTCCACTTGATAGTTTACACGGGAAACAGGCGTGTAAATAGAGTCTACCGGGATTACTCCGATAGGCAGATCATCTGATTTATTGCCTTCAGCAGGAACATAACCTCTGCCCCGGTTTGCTGTAACTTTCATGTGGAAGTGTGCACCTTTGGAGAGCGTGGCAATATGGAGGTCAGGGTTTAAAACCTCCACATCACTGTCATGCATGAAATCTGCAGCAGTGACGATACCCTCTCCCTGCGCTTCTATTTCCAAAGTTTTTTCTTCGTCTGAATAGATCTTTAGTGCAAGCTTTTTTAAATTGAGAATAATAGAAGTTACATCCTCTACTACTCCCTCAATTGTAGAAAATTCGTGGAGTACTCCATCAAACTGAACACTCGTTACTGCAGCTCCTGGAAGAGATGAGAGCAGGATACGGCGGAGAGAGTTTCCTAACGTGGTCCCGTAACCTCGTTCTAATGGTTCTATAACGAATTTTCCATATGATGCATCATCGCTGATATCGACCGTTTCAATTTTTGGCTTTTCTATTTCGATCATTAAACAAACCCTCCTTCAAAACGTCGAAACCCCGGTTGAATTGTTTTTTCTTCAACCGGAATCCCTCATTGGGCACATCCCGACCTGTCACTATACCGTCAATACTATCTGAAGAGCTTCTCGCTCTTAACCATTATTGACAAGGGTATGCTCTTCCATACCTCTGATGCGACTATACTCTACGACGTTTTGGCGGACGGCAGCCGTTATGCGGAACTGGAGTGACATCTTTAATCATGTTTACTTCCAGACCTGTTGCCTGAAGTGAACGGATCGCTGCTTCACGACCAGCACCAGGACCCTTAACTGAAACTTCCACAACTTTCATTCCGTGCTCCATTGCAGCTTTAGCAGCAGTTTCTGCAGCTGTCTGAGCAGCAAACGGAGTGGATTTACGAGATCCTTTAAAGCCTAAAGCTCCTGCACTTGCCCAGGATACAGCGTTCCCACGAGTATCTGTAATCGTAACAATTGTATTGTTGAATGTGGAACGAATGTGCGCAATGCCGGACTCAATATTTTTACGTTGACGACGCTTTGAACGAGTCGTTTTCGCTTTAGCCATAATCGAACATTACCTCCTTTACTTTACTTCTTCTTATTTGCTACAGTACGACGTGGACCTTTTCTCGTACGTGCGTTATTCTTCGTTTTCTGCCCTCTTACAGGCAAGCCGCGGCGATGGCGGATCCCACGGTAAGAACCAATTTCAATTAAACGCTTGATGTTAAGTGAAACCTCACGGCGAAGGTCACCTTCTACTTTATATGAGTCGATAACTTCACGAATCTTACCTAACTCATCTTCTGTTAAATCACGTACGCGAGTTTCTTCAGAAACACCAGCTTTTGCAAGAATTTCTTTCGCTCTGGAAGTTCCGATTCCAAATACGTAAGTTAATGAAACGACAACTCGTTTATCACGAGGAATGTCGACACCGGATATACGTGCCATAAATTACACCTCCTGTGGATTACCCTTGTTTTTGTTTGTGTTTAGGGTTTTCGCAGATTACCATAACGGTACCTTTTCGGCGAATAACCTTACATTTTTCGCAAATTGGCTTGACTGATGGTCTTACCTTCATGCTTTCTACCTCCTTAGAGTTACGGAGTGACACTTGTATTTTGTCAGTCTTTATTTATAGCGGTACGTAATTCGACCACGAGTTAAATCGTACGGAGACAATTCTACAGTAACTTTGTCGCCAGGCAGAATCCGGATAAAGTGCATACGGATCTTTCCGGAGACATGTGCCAAAATTTTATGTCCATTTTCAAGCTCAACTCTGAACATTGCATTAGGAAGCGGCTCAATCACCGTTCCTTCTACTTCGATTACATCTTCTTTGGCCATGAATTTACTCTCCTTCCTTCAGTAAATTATCGTCTATATATGTCGAAATTGCAAATCGCAACTTAGCATTGGTTACACGACCCGTTTCAATAATGCTATTTTTCACTTCAGGAGCCACAATGCCCATCCGCTCAATGTGCAGGATGTTCTTCTTTTTAGCACGGTCCACTTTCCGTTTATCCCCGTCAGCGATCCGTACAAAACGATTATCCAGCACTTCTATTACACAAGCGAATTGACCATTGTCCCTTCCATTCAAAATTCTCACAAGCTCACCAAGCTGTGGAATCGATTCAGGATCTTTCAATTTAGTGACCACCTTTTATTCTTTATCGGTTTTTGTCAGTATTTCATATCCTGTCTCATTAATAGCAATGGTGTGTTCGAAATGGGCACACATTTTCCCATCGGTTGTTACCACAGTCCAGTTATCTCTTAGTGTACGAACGTGTCGTCTGCCTGCATTCACCATCGGCTCTATCGCTAGAACCATACCTGGTTTAAGCCTTGGGCCTTTGCCAGGCGGGCCAAAGTGAGGGATCTGTGGGTCTTCATGGAGATCTTGCCCTACCCCATGTCCAACATATTCCCTTACCACCGAAAAACCATTCTCTTCTACATGAGTCTGTATCGCATGCGAAATATTAGAAAGGCGTTCCCCTGGTTTAGCTTCAGCAAGACCTTTATACAACGACTCTTCCGTCACCTCCAGCAGCCTGCGGTTCTCCTCAGTAATGCTTCCTACTGGATAGGTCCATGCTGAGTCTCCATGGTATCCGCTGTACTTGGCACCTATATCAATACTGATAATGTCGCCTTCGCGGAGTACCCGGTCTCCTGGAATTCCGTGTACCAATTCTTCATTTACTGAAGCACAGATGCTGCCAGTAAATCCATTATAGCCTTTAAAAGATGGAATCGCATCATGTTGCCTGATAAATTTTTCAGCTATATTGTCAAGCTCCTTCGTAGTAATACCAGGCTGAATGTGTTTATGAAGTTCCCGGTGAGTAAGGGCAACAATTTCACCTGCAACACGCATCAGTTCAATCTCTCTTGGTGTTTTGCTGATAATCATTGATTGCTCCCTTTTAGTATCCCGTCGATATCTTCAAACACTTCATTGATATCCTTATTGCCATTCAGGCTGCGAAGGTAGCCTTTATCTTCATAAAAGTCGACTAATGGCTGTGTCTGCTCCATGTTAACTTCCAGGCGTTTTCCGACTGTTTCAGGCTTGTCGTCTTCACGCTGGATAAGATCACTTCCATCTTTGTCGCATTTACCAGCTACTTTCGGAGGATTATACAGTTCATGATAAGTCGCTCCACAGTCAGGACAAATCCATCGTCCGGTAAGGCGCTTAAATAAATCCTCTTTCGGTACCTCTACATAAAGTACGTGGTCCAGCTGGCGGCCAAGATCAGCAAGTATATCTTCCAGAGCGGAAGCCTGTGCTGTTGTTCTTGGAAAGCCGTCAAGTAAAAAGCCGTTTTCGCAGTCATCTTTACTCAACCGTTCACGTACAATACCAATTGTTACTTCGTCAGGCACAAGATTACCTTCATCCATAAAAGCTTTCGCTCTTAAACCAAGCTCAGTGCCATTTTTAATAGCAGCCCGGAACATATCTCCTGTAGATATGTGAGGTATCCCGTACTTTGCTACGATCTTCTCTGCCTGGGTTCCTTTTCCCGCTCCCGGTAGTCCCATAAGGATTAAATTCATCTCTCTATCCCTCCACCGTTTCTTTATCGTGACTGAAAGTAAGGGAGGAGCACTCCCTTGCCTTTTATTTAATAAACCCTTTGTAGGATCGTTGGATTAATTGGCTTTCAATCTGTTTCATCGTGTCTAAAGCTACCCCTACAACAATGAGTAATCCCGTTCCGCCGATCTGTATGCCTGGTGGCAGACCTGCTACTTCTGTGAAGAAGACCGGGAGAATCGACACTATTGCCAGGAATAAAGCTCCGACAAACGTCAAACGATAAAGGATTCGAGTGATGTAAACCTGAGTCGTTTGACCAGGACGAATACCAGGAATGTAACCACCTTGTTTTTTAAGGTTGTCAGCCATCTGCTCCGGATTAACCTGAACAAATGTGTAGAAGTACGTGAAACCAATGATTAAAGCTGCGTACAGTACAAGCCCAAGCGGGTTTGTATAATCAAAAGTTCTCGTAACCCATCCGGCAATCGTATTATCATCTCCTATTAATCCAGCCACTGTTGGCGGAAAAATGAAGAGTGACATTGCGAAGATTACTGGAATTACCCCAGCTGAGTTAACTTTTAACGGCAAGTGGGTGGATTGCCCGCCTTGCGGTTTCCCGGCAACCAGTCGTTTAGCATACTGAACAGGTATTTTGCGTAGTGCCTGCTGAACAAAGATAACTCCCACAGTTATAGCTAGAATTGCGAGAAGTAATAGAACGATCACTACTATATTTATAAATAAAGCATCTCCTGCATCCTGAATCTGCGTTAAATACAACTGGTTAACGCCATTCGGAATAGCTGCGGCGATCCCGGCAAAGATCAGAATGGATATACCATTACCTACACCTTTAGCGGTAATCTGTTCACCGAGCCACATTAAAAATGCAGTTCCTGCGGTTAAAGTCAGTGCGATCATCAAATATGTCGGTACACTCGGATTTGGTACAAGTCCTGGGAAAATGTTATTGAAACCAATAGACATAGCCAGAGCCTGTAAAAATGCAATGCCAATCGTACCGTATCTTGTTACCTGGGCAAGTTTACGCCGTCCTGCTTCACCCTGTTTTGCCCACTCGGCAAATTTAGGCACAACATCCATTCGAAGCAGCTGCACGATGATGGATGCTGTGATATACGGCATGATTCCCGTTGCAAAAATAGAAAAGTTTTCTAAAGCTCCTCCGCCAAAGGTATTAAGAAATCCAAAGGCGTTCATTTCTCCTGCGAAATCCAAAATATCAGCATTTACCCCTGGAGCAGGGATATGTGCACCGATGCGGAATACAATAAGCATTGCAAGGGTAAAGAGAACCTTAGTTCTTAAATCCCCAATCCGCATAATATTCGAGATGGTTCGAAACATTAAACCACCTCAGTCGTTCCGCCGGCAGCTTCAATAGCTTCTTTAGCAGAAGCAGAAAATTTATGAGCTTTAACTGTTAACTTACGCTCAAGAGTTCCTTCACCAAGGATCTTGATTCCGTCTTTCTCGTTACTCACGATACCTGACTCGATTAAACGCTCAGGTGTTACTTCTACACCGTCTTCAAAACGATTCAACGTTTCAAGGTTCACGATTGCATACTCTTTACGGGTAGGGTTCTTGAATCCGCGCTTAGGTAAGCGGCGGAAAATTGGCATTTGGCCGCCTTCGAATCCTGGACGTACTCCGCCGCCTGAGCGAGCGTTTTGTCCCTTATGTCCACGACCAGCTGTTTTACCGTTCCCAGTTGCAATACCGCGCCCTTTACGTTTGCGCTCTCTGCGTGATCCTTCTGCGGGTTTTAATTCGTGAAGTTTCATGTTGGCACCTCCTCAACTGTTTATATCAATTAAGCTTCAATTTCTTTGACACTGACGAGATGAGAAACTTTGTTTACCATTCCGCGTATAGCTGCATTGTCCTCTTGAACGACAGTGTGATTCACTTTACGAAGACCAAGAGTCTTCACAGTAACGCGCTGATCTTCCGGACGACCGATCAGACTGCGTGTGAGGGTGATTTCTAATTTCTTTGCCATTCCAAATCCCTCCTTAACCTAGCAACTCTTCTACAGATTTGCCTCGTAGTTTCGCTACGTCTTCAGGACTCTTAACTGACTTAAGCCCTTCCATCGTTGCACGCACCATATTAATAGGGTTGTTTGATCCTAAGGATTTGGACAGGATGTCACCTACACCTGCTAATTCCAATACCGCACGTACAGGACCTCCCGCGATTACTCCAGTACCTTCAGATGCTGGCTTAAGCAGTACGCTTCCTGCACCGTAGTTACCTGTAATCTGGTGTGGGATAGTTGTTCCTTGGATTGGTACGTTGATTAAGTTTTTCTTAGCGTCCTCAATTGCTTTACGGATAGCTTCAGGTACTTCAAGTGCTTTACCCATACCAAAGCCGACATGTCCGTTTTTATCGCCAACTACAACCAGTGCAGCAAAGCGGAATCGACGTCCACCTTTAACTACTTTTGCGACACGGTTGACAGTAACAACTCTCTCTTCAAGTTCCAATTTATTTGGATCGATACGCATGAATGAATTTCCCTCCTTCTAGCCTTGATTAAAACTTCAGACCAGCTTCACGTGCTGCGTCTGCAAGTTCTTGTACCCGACCGTGATACAGATATCCGCCACGATCAAATACTACAGTTTCATGACCTTTTTCCAGGGCACGCTTTGCTACAAGTTCGCCAACTTGGCGCGCTGCTTCTTTATTTCCGCCGTTTTCAAGTTTTAGTTCTTTATCTAAGCTTGAAGCACTAGCTACTGTAACGCCTGCTACATCATCGATCAGCTGTGCATAGATATGCTTAGAAGAACGGAAAACATTCAAACGAGGACGTTCAGCAGTCCCTGTGATCGAACGACGAACGTGTGCGTGTCGTTTCTTACGTACCGCATTCTTGTTTGTCTTAGTGATCATTGAACGTCATTCCTTTCCTTCCGTTATTTAAACTTATTTACCTGTCTTACCTTCCTTACGTCGTACATATTCACCTTCATAGCGAATTCCTTTTCCTTTGTAAGGTTCAGGTTTTCTTACAGCGCGAATATTAGAAGCCAACGCTCCTACGCGTTCCTTGTCAATTCCTTTAACAGTGATTTGCGTATTAGCTGGAACTTCGATTTCTAAACCGTCTTCCGGTACAAATTCCACCTGGTGGGAAAGACCCACGTTAAGAACAAGCTTGTTTCCGGATTTTTGTGCTCTGTAACCTACACCAACAAGCTCAAGTTTCTTTTCGTAACCTTTAGTTACTCCCTCAATCATGTTGTTGATTACACTGCGTGTTGTACCATGCAGGGCACGGTGATCTTTATGATCAGAAGGACGTTCAACAACGATTTGATTATCTTCATGCTTCACAGTCATATCAGCATGAAGCTCTCTGTTCAACTCGCCTTTAGGTCCTTTTACAGTAATGTTGTTTCCTTCGAGTTTCACTTCAACTCCTGAAGGAAGCTCTATAGGTTTTAAACCAATACGAGACATACCTTACACCTCCATTCTTCCGTACGATATTACCAAACGTAGGCTACTACTTCTCCCCCAACCTTTTGTTGGCGGGCTTCTTTATCTGTAATCATTCCATTAGATGATGAAATGATAGCGATTCCCAATCCTCCAAGTACACGTGGAAGCTCATCAGCTTTTGCGTATACACGAAGTCCTGGCTTACTGATTCTCTTAAGTCCAGTGATTACACGCTCGTTGTTAGCACCATACTTAAGGAAAATACGAAGGATACCTTGTTTGTTATCCTCAATAAATTCATAGTCGCGCACGAAACCTTCACGCTTTAAAATCTCAGCAACTTCACGCTTAATCTTTGAAGCTGGAAGCTCCAAACTATTGTGGCGGACCATATTCGCATTTCGAATTCTAGTCAGCATATCAGCAATTGGATCTGTCATGACCATCGTATTTACCTCCTTCCCTAAACGGAATTACCAGCTAGCTTTTTTGACGCCCGGAATTTGACCTTTGTACGCAAGTTCACGGAAGCAGATACGGCAAAGCTTGAACTTACGAAGTACACTGTGTGGTCGTCCGCAGCGTTCGCATCGAGTATATTCTTGCACCTGAAACTTTTTCGGTCTTTTTGCTTTAGCGATCATTGATTTTTTCGCCAAGGTCGTCACTCCTCTCTTTTGGCAGTTTGTTATTTTTGAAACGGCATGCCCATTTGAGTGAGTAGTTCACGTGCTTCTTCGTCTGAATTGGCCGTTGTAACGATGACGATATCCATACCGCGAACTTTATCAACTTTATCGTACTCAATCTCTGGGAAAATCAGCTGTTCTTTAACACCTAATGTATAGTTACCTCGTCCGTCAAAGGCCTTTTTAGATACACCACGGAAGTCACGTACACGTGGTAAAGAAACACTTACAAGTTTATCAAGGAAATCATACATACGCTCTCCGCGCAGCGTTACTTTCGCGCCGATTGGCATACCTTCACGAAGCTTAAAGCCCGCGATTGATTTCTTTGCTTTTGTAATTAAAGGTTTCTGACCGGAGATAGCTGTAAGTTCCTCAACTGCTTTATCAAGCACTTTTGAGTTTTGTACAGCATCACCAACACCCATGTTAATTACGATCTTCTCAACCTTAGGTACTTCCATTACAGAAGCATAATTGAATTTATCAGCTAATGCAGGAACAATTTCCTGTCTGTATTTCTCTTGCAGACGATTCATTGAGTTAACCTCCTTTCAACCACCAGCGATTACTTATCAAGAACTTCGCCGGACTTTTTAGCGACTCTGACTTTTTTTCCGTTTTCCTCTTTATACCCGACACGTGTTGGCTCGTTTGTTTTTGGATCAAGTGGCATTACGTTTGAAACGTGAATTGGAGCTTCTTGATTCAAAATACCGCCTTGCGGGTTAGCTTGTGATGGCTTAGAATGCTTCTTCACCATGTTTACACCTTCAACAAGTACACGGGACTTGCTTGGGTAAGCTTCAAGGATTTTACCTTCCTTGCCTTTGTCTTTTCCAGAGATAACTTTAACAGTATCTCCTTTTTTGACATGCATTTTTACCTGAGACATAAGGGCACCTCCTTAAGACCTATATTTCCGTTCATTTATGATTAAAGTACTTCAGGAGCTAAAGACACGATCTTCATAAACTGATTGTCACGCAGTTCACGTGCAACCGGGCCGAAGATACGTGTGCCTCGAGGGCTCTTATCGTCACGTACAATTACTGCCGCATTTTCATCAAATTTGATATAAGATCCGTCTGGACGGCGAGCACCGCTCTTAGAACGAACGATTACTGCGCGTACAACTTCACCTTTCTTGACAACGCCACCGGGTGTTGCCTGCTTTACAGAACAGACAATAATGTCTCCAATGTTTGCAGTCTTACGGCCGGTGCCTCCAAGAACTTTAATGCACTGTACTTCACGAGCTCCAGAGTTATCAGCTACTTTTAATCGGCTTTCTTGTTGAATCATTGATTCTTTACCTCCCTTCAGGTAAGCAAACGTAAACTTCTATTAGATAATTACCGCTTCTTCAATAACTTCTATGAGACGGAAACGCTTATCCTTTGATAGCGGACGAGTTTCCATAATGCGTACGATATCTCCAGTTTTAGCTGTATTGTTTTCATCATGAGCCTTAAACTTTTTAGAATATCTTACACGTTTCCCATAGAGCGGCGCTTTTTTGTAAGTTTCTACAACAACTGTAATGGTTTTGTCCATCTTATCAGATACGACGCGACCAGTATAAGTCTTGCGGTTGTTACGTTCTGTCATTGCGCAAGCCTCCTCTCAGGATTATTCGTTCGTAATTCCCAGTTCTCTTTCACGCAATACCGTTTTTGCACGAGCGATTGCTTTCTTTACTTCACGAATGCGGGCTGGATTGTCTAACTGTCCAGTCGCAAGCTGAAAGCGTAGGTTGAAAAGCTCTTCTTTAAGAGACTTAGACTTTTGTTCAATCTCGGCAGTGGTAAGGTTGCGAATCTCATTAGCTTTCATTTGCGTCACCACCCACTTCTTCGCGTTTTACAAATTTAGTTTTAACCGGTAGTTTATGAGAAGCAAGACGCAGTGCTTCACGGGCAACTTCTTCAGAAACCCCAGCGATTTCAAACATGATTTTCCCTGGCTTTACTACTGCAACCCATCCTTCAGGAGCACCTTTACCGGAACCCATTCGTACTTCTAGTGGCTTGGCAGTATAAGGCTTATCTGGGAAAATTTTGATCCATACTTTACCTCCACGTTTCATATAACGTGTCATTGCAATACGTGCTGATTCAATCTGACGGTTTGTAATCCATGATGCTTCCAGTGCTTGCAAACCGTATTCACCGAAAGACACTTCCGTTCCGCCTTTCGCACGGCCGCGCATTTTTCCACGATGTTCTCTGCGGTATTTTACACGTTTAGGCATTAGCATGATTATTTTCCTCCTTCCTCTTGTTTCGTTCCTTTCGTTGGAAGGACTTCACCACGATAGATCCATACTTTAACTCCAAGCTTACCGTAAGTGGTATCTGCTTCAGCAGTACCATAGTCGATGTCTGCTCTTAAAGTATGAAGTGGAACTGTTCCTTCGCTGTAAGATTCAGAACGAGCGATATCTGCTCCGCCAAGACGACCGGAAACCTGAGTTCTAATACCCTGAGCTCCAGAACGCATTGTACGTTGAATTGTTTGTTTCATCGCACGACGGAATGAAATACGATTTTCAAGCTGGCGGGCAATGTTGTCAGCAACAAGACGAGCATCCATATCAGGGCTCTTAACTTCATTAATGTTGATGTGCACACGCTTGCCAGTTAATTGATTTAATGCTTTTCTTAATGCTTCTACTTCTGATCCACCTTTTCCGATTACCATCCCTGGCTTACCAGTGTATATTGTAACGTTAACGCGATTAGCTGCACGCTCAATTTCAACTGTGGATAAAGATGCATCTTTTAAACGCTTCTCCAGGTATTCACGAATTTTAATATCTTCGTGAAGCAGGTCAGCATAGTCTTTGTCAGAGTACCATTTAGACTCCCAGTCACGGATAATTCCGACACGGAGTCCGATAGGATTTACTTTTTGACCCACACTTATCCCTCCTTCTTTTCTGTTAGAACAACCGTAATATGGCTAGTACGTTTGTTGATTCTGCTCGCACGTCCCATTGCACGTGGGCGGAATCTTTTCAGTGTAATTCCTTCGTCTACAAAAATTTTATCAACAACCAGGCTGTCTGGTTCCATTTCATAGTTATGCTCAGCGTTCGCGATTGCAGAGTTGAGTAACTTCTCAACAACTGGAGATGCTTTTTTCGGTGTATGACGCAGGATAGAAATTGCTTCTCCTACTCCCTTACCGCGAATTAAGTCAACCACTAGGCGAACTTTACGAGGAGCAATGCGCACTTGTTTCGCAACTGCTTTTGCTTCCATGGAAAGTACCTCCCCTCTTTAATTAACGTCTTGTTTTCTTATCGTCTGCTGCATGGCCTTTATAAGTTCTTGTAGGTGCAAACTCACCTAGCTTATGTCCAACCATATCTTCAGAAATATAAACTGGTACGTGTTTACGTCCGTCATAGACGGCAATTGTATGTCCGATGAATTCCGGGAAAATAGTAGAGCGACGAGACCAAGTTTTTATTAATCTCTTGTCATCTCCCATTGCTTCTACTTTCTTCATTAAATGTTCATCGACAAAAGGTCCTTTTTTCAGGCTGCGACCCATGATTGTACCTCCCTTCGTGATTGACCTACGGCTCTGCCACTTGAGAACCGTAGCACAATCCCGTTATTTTTTGCGACGACGCACAATGTATTTATCCGTGTCTTTGTTTTTCTTACGTGTTTTGTATCCAAGAGTTGGTTTACCCCATGGAGACATAGGTGATTTACGTCCGATTGGCGCACGGCCTTCACCACCACCGTGTGGGTGATCAACAGGGTTCATAACGGAACCACGTACTGTTGGGCGCTTACCTAACCAGCGTGAACGACCAGCTTTACCAATGTTCACAAGTTCGTGCTCAACGTTACCTACCTGGCCGATAGAAGCGCGGCAAGTAGAAAGGATTAAACGAGTCTCACCGGAACGAAGACGAACCAGTACATAATCTCCTTCTTTACCTAAAAGCTGAGCTTCCGCACCTGCAGAGCGCACTAATTGTCCACCTTTGCCAGGACGAAGTTCGATGTTGTGAATGACAGTACCAACTGGAATGTCTCTTAACTGAAGAGCATTACCAATTTTAATGTCAGCATCTTTACCTGACATGATTTCCATGCCTACTTTTAGTCCTTTCGGAGCTAAGATGTAACGCTTCTCACCATCTGCATAGTTGATTAAAGCGATATTAGCAGAACGGTTCGGATCGTATTCGATCGTAGCAACGCGGCCTGGAATTCCATCTTTATCACGTTTAAAGTCAATAACACGATATTGACGCTTATGTCCGCCACCTTGATGACGTACAGTTAATCTACCTTGGTTGTTACGTCCGCCTTTTCTCTTAACTGGTTCAAGCAGAGATTTTTCTGGCTTGTCTGTAGTGATTTCCTGGAAATCAAGTACAGTCATTCCACGGCGGCCGTTAGATGTCGGTTTGTACTTTTTAATAGCCATCAGCTTTCCCTCCTTCTCTTAAAACTTTTTATACACCTTCAAAGAATTCTAGTTCTTTGCTGTCTGGTGTAAGTTGTACAATGGCTTTCTTGCGCTTGCGAGTGTAGCCTGTATGACGTCCGAAACGACGGAACTTACCTTTGTAATTCATAGTGTTAACTTTAGCAACAGTAACTCCGAAGATTTCCTCGATAGCATTTTTGATCTCAGTCTTGTTTGCGCGAGGGTCTACTTCAAACGTGTACTTTTGCTCAGTCATTAGATCAGTAGAACGTTCTGTTATAACGGGGCGCTTAATAATATCACGTGCGTCTGCCATTATGCAAGCACCTCCTCTACCTTTTTCACAGCATCCTGAGTAATGATCAGCTGATCATGGTTAAGAAGATCAAGAACATTAACTCCCTCTGCAGTGATGAATTTTACGCCTGGGATGTTGCGTGCAGATAATGCCACAGCATCGTTGTAATCTGCAGTTACAACAAGCGCCTTTTTCTCCACAGAAAGTCCGCTTAATGTGTTAAGCATTTCTTTCGTCTTAGGAGTTTCAAAGTTTAATCCTTCCAGTACGCGAATTTCTTCTGAATTCACTTTGGAAGAAAGAGCAGATTTCAACGCCAGACGACGTTGTTTTTTCGGTAATTTATATGCGTAGCTGCGTGGTGTTGGTCCGAATGCAACTCCACCGCCAACCCAAATTGGTGAACGGATAGATCCGTGACGCGCACGGCCTGTTCCTTTTTGTCGCCATGGTTTACGTCCGCCGCCGCGAACATCAGAACGACCTTTTACGGCATGTGTACCTTGTCGTTGAGATGCTTGTTGCATCACAACAGCGTCAAACATAACACTTTCATTTGGTTCGATTCCGAACACGTTATCTGAAAGTTCAATATCGCCTACTTGTGAGCCAGCTTGATTGTACAAAGTAACTTTAGGCATCTGGGGCTCCTCCTTTCCTTAACGGTCTTATTGAGCTGCCTTTACTGCTGATTTAACTGTAACAAAGCTCTTCTTAGCTCCTGGTACATTTCCTTTAACAAGCAGTAAGTTGCGCTCTGTATCTACACGAACGATTTCTAAGTTTTGGATAGTCACTTGCTCTCCACCCATACGTCCAGGTAGTAATTTACCTTTTCTAACGTGCATTGGGTCTACAGGACCCATTGAACCAGGACGACGGTGATAACGGGAACCGTGGGACATTGGTCCGCGGGACTGGTTGTGGCGTTTGATTGCGCCGGCAAAACCTTTACCCTTGGATGTTCCGGTTACGTCCACGATATCTCCTTCTGCAAATGTATCAACTTTGACTTCCTGACCAATTTCATATTCCGTTGCTTCTACATTACGGAATTCCTTAACGAAGCGCTTAGGATTTGTCTTCGCTTTCTCCGCATGACCTTTTTGAGGTTTGTTACGGTGGCTTTCTTTCTTGTCAGCAACACCAAGCTGGATAGATTCGTATCCATCGCTCTCAACTGTTTTCTTTTGAAGTACTACGTTAGGAGCAGCTTCGATTACAGTTACAGGAACAACCTCTCCGTTCTCAGCAAAAATCTGAGTCATACCTAATTTAATACCTAAGATTCCTTTGGCCATGAGTCACACCTCCTATTAATCATTGAATTTCATTTATTAAAGCTTAATTTCGATATCTACGCCAGATGGCAGATCTAATCGCATTAACGCATCCACAGTTTGTGGAGTTGGGTTCACGATGTCGATTAAACGCTTATGAGTTCTCATTTCGAACTGCTCGCGGGAATCCTTGTACTTGTGTACCGCACGAAGGATCGTGTATACAGACTTCTCTGTCGGAAGTGGGATCGGACCTGCTACAGCAGCACCAGACCTTTTAGCTGTTTCAACGATTTTCTCTGCGGATTGATCCAGGATTCTGTGATCATACGCCTTTAAACGAATACGAATCTTCTGTTTTGCCATTTTATTACCTCCTTTTTCGCCCATTTTTGGAAATAGACTTGCTCCCTCGGAAATTTCCGGCACACCTGCCATGGCAAAGGGGCCGGGTGTGTCAGCAACCTTCCGGATCATAGCCTGTCAGTGACCAACATTAAATATTATACACAAAATAAGTATCTAAAGCAAGAAATTCTTTAAAATCTTTTTTTGTGCTCACATTTGCTTATTATACATGGGTGTAATCAGGTTTTCAAGGGGGCATTAAGGATTTTCACGGAGAGGAAATCTTACCAGTTTTCAATAGTGATGATACCTTCTATTAATATAGAAGAAAGTATCGCAAAAATTTGCAGATAGTCATTAAGGGCAGCGATCTCCATGTAAGATTTGAGAATCTGCGCTAACTTTTTGTTTATTAACAGGCTTTAGGATTCTGGTTCCGTTATTTGCTAGTTTCACGGCTAAAACCACGAAATTATTTGCTAATAACGGAACGTGGAACCTATACAACTCCTTGAAGTGTCCTTTTTATCTATTTAGCGGAATGAGGATTCGCTTTGCCCGCCCTCGTCCGCTTTTGCTCATTTATTCCCATTATACTTTTTTCAGATCAAAAAAAAACACTGCAGAATAATTCCTGCAGTGTTTCATTAGTTAATTGATTACTCTTGGATTGTAGCTACAACGCCAGCTCCAACAGTACGTCCACCCTCACGGATAGAGAACTTAGTTCCTTCTTCGATAGCGATTGGAGAAATAAGTTCAACTGTCATTTCAACGTTGTCTCCAGGCATTACCATCTCAACGCCTTCTGGAAGGTTACAGATTCCAGTTACGTCAGTTGTACGGAAGTAAAACTGAGGACGGTAGTTAGAGAAGAATGGAGTGTGACGTCCACCCTCTTCTTTTGAAAGAACATAAACTTCAGCTTTGAACTTAGTGTGTGGAGTGATAGAACCTGGCTTAGCAAGTACTTGTCCACGGTTGATTTCGTCACGGGATACACCGCGAAGAAGTGCACCGATGTTGTCTCCAGCTTCAGCATAGTCAAGAAGCTTACGGAACATTTCTACACCAGTACAAGTAGTCTTTTTAGACTCTTCAGCAAGACCGATGATTTCGATTTCGTCACCAACGTTTAACTGTCCACGCTCAACACGTCCAGTTGCAACAGTACCACGGCCAGTGATAGAGAATACGTCCTCTACAGGCATCATGAATGGCTTATCTTTGTCACGCTCTGGAGTTGGGATGTAGCTGTCAACAGCATCCATTAGTTCATAGATTTTTTGTGCATACTCTTCGTCACCTTCAAGAGCTTTAAGAGCAGAACCAGCGATTACAGGAATGTCGTCGCCTGGGAAGTCGTACTCAGAAAGAAGGTCACGCACTTCCATTTCTACTAACTCAAGAAGTTCTTCGTCGTCTACCATATCAACTTTGTTTAAGAAAACAACGATGTAAGGTACACCTACTTGACGAGAAAGAAGAATGTGCTCACGAGTTTGTGGCATTGGGCCGTCAGCAGCGGATACTACAAGAATAGCTCCGTCCATCTGAGCAGCACCAGTGATCATGTTTTTAACGTAGTCAGCGTGACCTGGGCAGTCAACGTGTGCATAGTGGCGGGACTCAGTTTCGTACTCAACGTGTGCAGTTGAGATAGTGATTCCACGCTCGCGCTCTTCAGGAGCACCGTCGATTTGGTCATAAGCCATAGCAGTACCTTTACCGGAACGCTTATGAAGTACGTTAGTGATTGCTGCAGTTAGTGTAGTTTTACCATGGTCAACGTGTCCAATAGTACCAATGTTGGCATGTGTCTTGGAACGATCAAATTTTTCCTTAGCCATGTTTGAATTCCTCCTTAAATTGAGAAAAGTTTTTTTATTTTAGGAAGAAAGGCAAGTGAAGCACTGATGCCCTTTTTACCTTTCTTAGCTTACAACAAAATTAATTGCGAAACAATATTTACTGCTTATTGTCCTGCATTTTTCTTGATAATTTCTTCACCAATACTCTTAGGAACTTCTTCGTAGTGGTCGAAGTGCATAGTATACTGCCCACGGCCCTGCGTGTTAGAACGTAGTGATGTTGCGTAACCGAACATTTCAGCTAACGGTACCATCGCTTTAACGATCTGTGCATTACCACGTGCATCCATACCTTCTACACGTCCACGACGGGATGTGATATCACCCATGATGTCTCCCATATATTCTTCAGGGATTACAACTTCAACGCGCATGATTGGCTCAAGAAGAACAGGATTACACTTGTTCTTTGCTTCTTTCAGTGCCATTGACGCAGCTACTTTAAACGCCATCTCGTTGGAGTCAACATCGTGATAAGATCCGTCAAATAATTTTGCTTTAACGTCAATTAACGGATAACCAGCTAAAAGACCATTATCTAATGAATCTTCAAGACCTGCTTTTACAGACGGGATGTATTCACGAGGAACAACCCCTCCGACAACAGCATCTTCAAATTCAAAACCAGCGCCCTCTTCATTTGGAGAGAACTCTACCCAAACGTGACCATATTGTCCGCGTCCACCAGATTGGCGTACGAACTTACCTTCACATTTAGCAGCCTGGCGAATTGTTTCACGATAAGATACTTGTGGAGCACCAACATTCGCTTCTACTTTGAATTCACGTTTCATTCGGTCAACGATGATATCAAGGTGAAGTTCACCCATACCAGCGATGATCGTTTGTCCAGTTTCTTCATCAGTGTGAGTACGGAATGTTGGATCTTCTTCAGCAAGCTTAGCAAGCGCCATACCCATTTTGTCCTGGTCAGCCTTAGATTTAGGCTCAACGGACAAGCTGATTACAGGCTCTGGGAACTCCATGGACTCAAGAATAACAAGACTCTTTTCATCACAAAGTGTATCCCCAGTGGAAGTATCTTTAAGGCCTACGCCTGCAGCGATATCTCCTGCATAAACTGTTGCGATCTCTTCACGGTGGTTCGCGTGCATCTGAAGGATACGTCCCATTCTTTCACGCTTATCTTTAGAAGAGTTTCGAACGTAAGAACCTGCATTTACTGTTCCGGAATATACTCGGAAGAATGTAAGCTTACCAACGTAAGGATCAGTCATAACTTTAAACGCTAAAGCAGCGAATGGCTCGTCATCACTGGACTTACGGACAACTTCTTCCTCTGAATCCGGTTTGATACCTTTGATTGCCTCAACATCAGTTGGTGCAGGAAGGTAATCAATTACTGCGTCAAGCATTAACTGAACACCTTTGTTTTTGAAGGCAGAACCACAGATAACTGGGTAGAATTCAACGTTTACTGTACCTTTACGGATCGCAGCTTTAATTTCATCAGTTGTAAGCTCTTCCCCTTCAAGATATTTCATCATTAATTCTTCATCCAGCTCTGATACTGCTTCGATAAGCTTCTCGCGGTACTCGTCCGCCTGTGCTTTATACTCTTCCGGAATCTCTTTAGCATCAGTACGAGTGCCAAGGTCGTCTTCATAGAAATAAGCTTTCATTTCTACAAGATCGATGATTCCTTCAAAGTCATCCTCTGCTCCGATTGGAAGCTGAATAGCGTGCGCATTCGCACCAAGACGGTCATGCAGAGTGCCTAGTGAATAAATGAAATCAGCACCCATCTTGTCCATTTTGTTTACGAAAACAACACGAGGAACGCCATAAGTTGTAGCCTGGCGCCAAACTGTTTCTGTCTGCGGCTCAACACCGGACTGGGCGTCAAGTACCGCAACAGCACCATCTAGTACACGAAGAGAACGTTCAACCTCAACTGTGAAGTCTACGTGTCCTGGTGTGTCGATGATGTTTACACGATGGCCTTTCCATTGTGCAGTTGTTGCAGCAGAAGTAATTGTGATTCCACGCTCTTGCTCTTGCTCCATCCAGTCCATCTGGGAAGCACCTTCGTGGGTTTCACCAATTTTATGGATTCGGCCTGTATAGAAAAGTACTCGTTCTGTTGTTGTTGTTTTACCAGCATCAATGTGAGCCATGATACCGATATTA
Organism: Evansella clarkii; assembly: GCF_002019695.1. Lineage (GTDB taxonomy): Bacteria > Bacillota > Bacilli > Bacillales > Salisediminibacteriaceae > Evansella > Evansella clarkii. Next base: position 969,315 of record NZ_KV917376.1, read on the forward strand.
CGAGTTTTTTCTAAGGAGAACTCTCTTGCCATTGGTAAATTTCTCCTTCCTGTGTGAAGATAGTATGTTTTTTTGGATTGTCGCAGTCTAAGGAAGGTAACCCTCCCCCAAGACTGACTAATCCTTTTATTCTTTCTCCGGCAAAGAACAATCTTTTCCGGCTGTTACTTTTACCAGCGGTAGTGAGCAAATGCTTTGTTTGCTTCAGCCATGCGGTGAGTGTCCTCACGCTTCTTCACAGCAGCACCAGTATTGTTTGCAGCGTCGATAATCTCGTTAGCTAAACGCTCTTCCATTGTCTTTTCACCGCGAAGGCGAGCATAGCTCACTAACCAGCGAAGACCAAGAGTTGTACGGCGTTCAGGTTTAACTTCGATCGGTACCTGGTAGTTTGCACCACCTACACGACGAGCTTTAACTTCAAGAACTGGCATAATGTTTTTAAGAGCATTTTCGAAAACTTCCTGTGGATCGTTTCCAGTGCGCTCCTGCACTAATTCAAATGCTTTATAAAGAATTGTCTGAGCTTTCCCTCTTTTACCGTCAACCATAATGCGGTTGATTAAACGAGTTACAAGCTTGGAATTATATAATGGATCTGGCAGAACATCTCTGCGAGGTACAGGTCCTTTACGAGGCATCCAGATTCCCTCCTTTCAAGTATCTGAAACCCTGGCGTTTGTCAGCCGGGTCTCTGTTAATGTAATTATTTCTTAGGTCTCTTTGTACCGTATTTTGAACGGCCCTGCATGCGGTTTTCAACACCGGCAGTATCAAGTGCTCCACGTACGATATGGTAACGTACACCCGGTAAGTCTTTAACACGTCCGCCGCGGATCAGTACCACACTGTGCTCTTGAAGGTTATGGCCAATTCCAGGAATATAAGCCGTCACCTCAATTCCGTTAGTTAAACGCACACGAGCATATTTACGAAGTGCTGAGTTCGGTTTCTTCGGTGTCATCGTACCTACACGAGTACATACTCCACGCTTCTGAGGAGAGCTTTGGTCAGTTTGTACCTTTTTGAAACTGTTGTATCCTTTGTTAAGCGCCGGAGAGTCAGATTTTTGGATCTTTGACTTACGGCCGCCACGTACTAGCTGATTAATAGTAGGCATGTTTTTTCCTCCTTCCCTCTAAGGATTTATAAGTCCACTGGTCCAGGTGGTTCATAAATTTGTAAAAGGAAAGTTTTTGCCAGCAGCGAACACCGATGGCAAAAACTCTTTTTTACTTTTTAATAGCTACAGTCGCTGCGCTGACATCAATTCCGCATGCTTTTCCAAGCTTTTTCATAGAGTCCACTTTAATAGTGGGAACCTCCTGCCTGTCAGCTAAAGTAATTACTTTTTGCAACACGCGGGGATCGGCGTCTTCTGCAACGATCAGTTCTTTGACCTGCTTATCTTCCAGTGCTTTAAGCGTCTGTTTCGTGCCCACGACTATTTCCGCTGCCTGCACTACTTTTTCATAAGACATTTTACATCCTCCAAAGCATCAGGTATTTGGCACACTTAGATATATTACCACCGGAGATTTACAGTGTCAATGATTTATTTAAATTTATTCGTTAATTGTAGCACTTTCGAGTGTTTCTTCTGTTTCTGGCTCTGTTGACTTAGCAGCAGAGATTTTACGGTATCGGGCCATTCCGGTACCTGCCGGAACAAGTTTACCGATAATAACATTCTCTTTTAATCCTACTAACTCATCTTTCTTCCCTTTAATAGCTGCATCTGTAAGAACTCTTGTAGTTTCCTGGAATGATGCAGCTGATAAGAAGGAATCTGTTTCCAGGGATGCTTTAGTGATTCCGAGCAGTACAGGCCTTCCTGTCGCAGGCATTCCGCCACGAAGCAGAATATCCCGGTTTGCTTCGTTAAACTGGTGTACTTCAACAAGGGAGCCTGGAAGAACTTCCGTTTCCCCGTTATCAATAACACGGATTTTGCGAAGCATCTGACGAACCATCACTTCTACGTGTTTGTCGCCAATTTCTACCCCCTGCATACGGTAAACCTTTTGCACTTCACGAAGCAGGTATTCCTGTACACCCTGAACACCGGAAACTTGCAGGAGTTCTTTCGGGTCGATTGAACCTTCTGTCAGTTCCTGTCCAGGCTTCACTTCCTGGCCTTCTTCTACTTTCAGGCGCGCTCCATATGGAACAGGGTAGCTTCTTGTTTCAATTCCGCCCTGAACGACTATTTCGCGCTTGTCGTTAACTTCTTTCAGCTCGGCAACAGTACCTTCGATTTCAGAAATTACAGCCTGCCCCTTCGGATTCCGGGCTTCAAAAAGCTCCTGGATACGCGGGAGACCCTGTGTGATGTCGTCACCGGCAACACCGCCTGTGTGGAAAGTACGCATTGTAAGCTGTGTACCTGGCTCACCGATAGACTGAGCAGCAATGATACCTACAGCTTCGCCTACTTCTACTTCTGATCCTGTTGCAAGGTTTCTTCCGTAGCAGTTTCTGCAGACTCCATGCTTCGTATCACAGGTGAATGCTGAACGAATAACGATCGTATCGATACCGCTGTCTTCAATAACTTTTGCTGTATCTTCAAAGATTTCCTCATTTTTCTCAACGAGCACTTCCCCGGTTTCCGGATGCTTAATTGTCTGGAAGGCTACACGGCCAACAAGACGGTCATATAAGCTTTCAATAACTTCGTTTCCTTCTTTAATCGCTTGAACCACGAGGCCGCGGTCTGTTCCGCAGTCATCTTCTCTTACGATTACATCCTGAGCCACATCTACAAGACGGCGTGTCAGATAACCTGAGTCAGCCGTTTTAAGGGCAGTATCCGCAAGACCTTTACGGGCACCGTGTGTGGAAATGAAGTATTCCAGTACTGTTAGACCTTCACGGAAACTCGATTTGATCGGAAGTTCGATAATACGTCCTGACGGGTTAGCCATCAGACCACGCATACCTGCAAGCTGAGTAAAGTTAGATGCGTTACCACGGGCACCAGAGTCACTCATCATGAAGATAGGGTTAAGCTTATCAAGAGTACCCATTAATTTTTCCTGGATTCTGTCTTTCGCGGAACTCCAGATTTCAATTACTTTATCATAACGCTCTTCCTCCGTGATTAAACCACGGCGGAACTGCTTAAGAATACGCTCTACTTTTATCTCAGCTTCCTCGAGAATTTCCTTTTTCTCTTTCAGAACTACGATGTCAGCAACTCCAATAGTAATTCCTGCCTTCGTAGAATAATGGAAACCGAGATCTTTCATCTTATCGAGCATGACAGATGTTTCAGAGACTTTAAACTTCTTAAAGACTTCAGCGATGATATCTCCAAGGAAGCCTTTCTTAAATGGAAGAACCACTTCGCGCTCCTGATATTCTTTTCGCACGTCCGTTGTCATCGGCACGAAATACTTATCCGGTGTAGCGAACTCAAGGTTTTCCCTGGTTGGCTCATTCATATAAGGGAATGATTCCGGAAGGATTTCGTTAAAGATAATTTTACCAACGGATGTGAGCAGAAGTTTGCCCTTATGTTCTTCCTTAAAGTTTGTTTTGTTCACTGAATTTACAGGAATTGCAATTCTTGTGTGCAGGTGAACGTATCCGTTTCTGTATGCAGTCAGTGCTTCATTGCCGTCTTTATATATATTTCCTTCTCCTACAGCACCTTCTCTTTCGAGAGTCAGATAATAGTTTCCTAAAACCATATCCTGGGAAGGAGTTACAACCGGCTTACCATCCTTAGGGTTAAGGATGTTCTGAGCTGCAAGCATCAGAAGACGGGATTCTGCCTGTGCCTCTGCGGAGAGCGGCACGTGAACAGCCATCTGGTCACCGTCAAAGTCAGCATTGTAAGCAGTACATACAAGCGGGTGCAGTTTAATAGCACGGCCCTCAACAAGGGTAGGCTCGAATGCCTGAATTCCAAGTCTGTGCAGAGTCGGTGCACGGTTTAACAGCACCGGGTGCTCTTTAATTACTTCTTCGAGAACATCCCATACTTCCGGCTGGACCCTTTCCACTTTTCGCTTCGCACTCTTAATATTGTGTGCTAAGCCTTTGCTGACAAGCTCTTTCATTACGAATGGCTTGAACAGTTCCAGTGCCATTTCCTTCGGGAGTCCGCACTGGTACATTTTCAGGTGAGGACCTACCACGATAACCGATCGTCCGGAATAGTCCACACGCTTACCTAACAGGTTTTGACGGAAACGCCCCTGTTTCCCTTTCAGCATATGAGAAAGTGATTTTAAAGGACGGTTCCCCGGCCCGGTTACCGGACGGCCGCGGCGGCCGTTATCAATCAGAGCATCTACTGCTTCCTGCAGCATACGCTTCTCATTCTGAACAATAATGTTAGGTGCCCCAAGGTCAAGAAGACGCTTCAGGCGGTTATTACGGTTAATAACACGGCGGTACAGATCATTCAGATCTGAAGTCGCAAAGCGGCCGCCGTCAAGTTGTACCATAGGGCGCAGCTCAGGAGGAATAACCGGCAGTACATCAAGGATCATCCATGCAGGATTGTTTCCTGAATGACGGAACGCTTCGAGAACTTCAAGGCGCTTAATCGCTCTTGTACGGCGCTGCCCCTGGGCTGTTACGAGCTCTTCTTTCAGAATGCCGACTTCTTTATCGAGGTCGATATCCTGCAGGAGCTTTCTGATCGCTTCTGCTCCCATTTGAGCAGTAAATGATCTGCCATACTTATCCCGGTAAGCTCTGTATTCCTTCTCAGAAAGAAGCTGCTTAAGTTCAAGCGGTGTATCTCCTGTTTCAGTTACTACGTAAGAAGCAAAATAAATTACTTCCTCAAGAGAACGGGGAGACATATCCAGCACGAGACCCATACGGCTTGGGATTCCTTTAAAATACCAGATGTGGGAGACAGGGGCAGCTAATTCAATATGCCCCATTCTCTCACGGCGTACCTTTGCCCGGGTAACTTCCACCCCGCAGCGGTCACATACAACACCTTTATAACGGACGCGTTTATATTTTCCGCAATGACACTCCCAGTCTTTTGTGGGACCGAATATTCTTTCACAGAATAAACCATCCTTTTCCGGCTTGAGTGTCCGGTAGTTAATTGTTTCAGGCTTTTTCACTTCTCCACGGGACCATGAACGGATTTTATCCGGAGAAGCGAGGCCAATCTTCATATATTCAAAGTTATTTACATCTATCAAGGGGCAAACCTCCCTTTCAGCATTCAAGTTCTCCCATTAACCGTTAGATTCACTGGATTCAAGATTTAAGTTCAGTTTATCGTTCCCTTGCTCTTCTTCATCATCTAGTTCAAGCATTTCAATTTCCTCTTCATTGCTTGAGAGCATTTTAACATCCATACCTAAACTCTGAAGCTCTTTAATAAGAACTTTGAAAGATTCAGGAACACCTGGTTCAGGGACGTTTTCTCCTTTGACTATCGCCTCGTAAGTCTTCACACGGCCTACAACATCATCCGATTTTACAGTAAGGATTTCCTGAAGCGTATACGCTGCTCCGTATGCTTCAAGAGCCCACACTTCCATCTCACCGAAACGCTGTCCGCCAAACTGGGCTTTACCGCCAAGTGGCTGCTGAGTAACAAGTGAGTATGGTCCTGTTGAACGTGCATGGAGTTTGTCATCTACCATGTGCGCAAGCTTAATCATATACATAATCCCTACTGAGACACGGTTGTCAAACGGCTCACCTGTACGGCCATCATAAAGAACTGTTTTTCCATCACGTGCCATGCCGGCTTCAGACAGAGTTCCCCATACATCTTCCTCGCTCGCACCATCAAATACAGGGCTGGCAACATGAATCCCAAGGTAACGGGCTGCCATTCCAAGGTGCAGCTCAAGCACCTGTCCGATATTCATACGGGACGGTACGCCCAGAGGGTTTAACATGATATCAATTGGTGTGCCATCAGGCAGGTAAGGCATATCTTCTTCCGGTAAAATACGGGAAATTACACCTTTGTTACCGTGGCGCCCTGCCATTTTATCCCCTTCGTGAATTTTACGCTTCTGCACGATATAAACTCGTACAAGCTGGTTCACTCCAGGAGGAAGTTCGTCTCCGTCTTCCCGGTTAAATACTTTCACATCAAGCACGATACCGTCTCCACCGTGCGGAGCACGAAGTGATGTATCACGCACTTCACGGGCTTTTTCACCGAAGATGGCGTGTAATAAACGCTCTTCCGCAGTCAGTTCAGTTACACCTTTAGGAGTAACTTTACCTACTAAGATATCTCCGTCTTTCACTTCCGCACCTACACGGATAATACCTCTCTCATCGAGGTTTTTGAGTGCGTCTTCCCCAACGTTCGGGATGTCCCGTGTAATTTCTTCAGGCCCGAGCTTAGTATCACGGGATTCTGATTCGTATTCTTCTATATGGACAGATGTATACACATCGTCTTTTACCAGGCGTTCACTGAGAATAATAGCATCCTCATAGTTATAACCTTCCCAGGTCATAAAGCCTACCATTACGTTACGTCCAAGAGCCATCTCACCTTTTTCCATTGAAGGCCCGTCAGCGAGTATTTCCCCTTTTGTAACGATGTCCCCTTCACTTACAATAGGGCGCTGGTTGTAGCATGTACCCTGGTTGGAACGGATAAACTTCTGAAGGTTGTAACGAACTACATCCCCTTCTGTTTCTTTTCCATCCACTTCTTCAATCTTACGAATCTGTACATATTTAGCACTGACTCGTTCAACACGGCCGCTCACTTTGGAAACTACAGCTGCACCGGAATCTTTAGCCGAAACATATTCCATTCCTGTTCCTACAAGAGGAGCTTCCGGCTCTAGAAGAGGCACTGCCTGCCGCTGCATGTTCGCTCCCATTAACGCACGGTTAGAGTCATCGTTTTCAAGGAACGGTATACAAGCCGTAGCTGCAGATACTACCTGCTTTGGTGACACGTCCATGTAGTCAACGCGATCCCGTGGAACAATAATGTTCTCACCACGGAAACGGCAGATAATATTCTCGTCAACAAAACTTCCGTCGTCATCGAGCTTTGCGTTTGCCTGGGCAACGACATAGTTATCTTCTTCGTCTGCAGTTAAATAATCAAACTGGGAACTCACCCGGCCTGTCTCATGGTCAACCTTACGGTAAGGGGTTTCCATGAAACCAAATTCGTTCACTTTCGCAAAACTGGACAGGGAGTTTATTAATCCAATGTTCGGGCCCTCTGGTGTTTCAATCGGACACATACGGCCATAGTGGGAATAGTGTACGTCGCGCACTTCAAAGCCCGCACGTTCACGTGTTAAACCACCAGGTCCAAGCGCCGAAAGACGGCGTTTATGCGTCAGCTCTGCCAGCGGGTTCGTCTGATCCATAAACTGAGAAAGCTGGGAGCTTCCAAAGAACTCTTTAATAGAAGCGATAACAGGGCGAATATTAATAAGCGCCTGAGGCGTAATAACATTAGCATCCTGGATAGACATACGCTCACGTACAACACGTTCCATTCGGGATAAACCAATCCGGAACTGATTCTGCAGGAGTTCACCTACTGAACGGAGACGGCGGTTTCCTAAATGGTCGATGTCATCTGTATTTCCTACTCCATGAAGAAGGTTAAAGAAATAGTTAATAGAAGCGATAATATCAGCAGGAGTAATATTCTTAACGCCTTTCTCTACTACCCCGTTACCGATTACACGGATTGGTTCTTCATCTGTACCTGAAGGGCTGTGAATTAATACAGATTGTAATTCAACCTCTTCTTCCTCCACAACTCCGCCACGCAGTGTAAAATGACGGAACCCTACGTTATTTTCCAGATACGGGATCAGCTTATCCAGCAGTCTTCGGTCAATTACCGAACCTTCCTCTGCAAGCACTTCCCCTGTTTCAGGGTCAACGAGTGTTTCAGCGAGGCGCTGGTTAAACAATCGATCCTTTATATGAAGCTTTTTGTTCATTTTATATCGTCCAACGTTTGCAAGGTCATAGCGTTTTGGATCGAAGAAACGTGATTCAAGCAAACTCTTTGCGTTCTCTACAGTTGGAGGTTCACCAGGACGAAGGCGCTCATAGATTTCCAGAAGCGCTTTTTCAGAGCTGTCTGTATTATCTTTTTCGAGAGAATTCCTTAAATACTCATCTTCTCCTAAAAGATCAATGATCTCTTGATCAGTTCCAAATCCAAGCGCACGCAATAGAACGGTGACCGGTATTTTTCTCGTACGGTCAATTCGCACGTATACAATATCCTTTGCATCCGTCTCAAGCTCTAACCATGCCCCGCGGTTTGGTATAACCGTGGCGGTAAATCCCTTTTTCCCGTTCTTATCCATCTTCTCACTAAAGTATACACTTGGTGAACGAACGAGCTGGGATACGATGACACGCTCAGCACCATTTATCACAAATGTGCCTGTGTCTGTCATTAATGGGAAATCTCCCATAAATACTTCCTGCTCTTTCACTTCTCCAGTCTCCTTGTTAATAAGGCGGACCTTTACACGGAGAGGCGCAGAGTAAGTTACGTCTCGTTCCTTCGACTCTTCTACTGAATATTTTGGTTCGCCTAAGCTGTAATCAATGAACTCAAGAACCAAATTTCCAGTAAAGTCTTCAATTGGAGAGATGTCCTGGAACATCTCACGAATACCCTCATCAAGAAACCATTGATAAGAAGCCGTCTGAATTTCAATTAAGTTTGGGAGATCCAGAACTTCACTGATTCTCGCATAGCTTCTTCTCTGGCGGTGGCGTCCATACTGAACTAGTTGACCTGTCAACTGATTCACCCCTCAAAACTAACGTTTTTATCTTCAAAAGGATCACATGCAAAAAACGTGCTCCTTTGACAGACATAGTGGAAAACACTCAAAAATAACGAGATTACAACAAAATTAAAGATATGAAAAGCCGGAAAAATAAGGCACCTCTGTCTGTTCAGCTGTACCAGCTATTTCCCCAATAAATAAAAACATATAGGGCATTATATAACTGAAGTAAAAAAAGGGCCTGAATCCTCATCGAACAAAAACATAAAAGACCTTAATAGTTTGTCCAAATTCACCCTTTTAATACACATCTCCTATATTTTAAGCATATTTACCCAATTTCCATCTTGACATTCATACGCATTATATAACATTAACACAGAGGAAATACGGAGTCAACATTTTTTACCTCTTAAGATAAAATATCCCCTTGACTTTTTCATAACCTCTGTTTCCAAACCTAATTCTTCAAGTTTCTTTATCGTAGAAGGGGCTCCCTGCTTTTTTTGGATTACCACCCAGAGTTCTCCGCCTTCCACTAAGGATTCAGCAGCTTGTTCATAAAGACGGAAAATCACCTGCTTCCCTGCACGGATTGGAGGATTAGTGAGTACTGCTGCAATCTCCCTGTCTTCCATTCCTTCCAGCAAGTCATTCTGCCTTACTTCAATCCTGTCTTCTACTCCGTTCAGCTGTCCGTTCAACTTCGCTAATTCAACAGCTCTTTCATTAATATCAGTCATCAATATTTTCCGGCCGGGATAAGTTTTAGCAAGGAAAATTCCGACAGGCCCCCAGCCGCACCCTGCGTCTGCGTACATCCCTTTCGGTACAGATGGTTCCTCAAATGTTTCAAGCAGCAGCTGTGTACCATAATCCAGCCCTTTTTTCGAAAAAACCCCGCTGTCCGCATAGAAGCGAAATTGTTTCCCTTTTATCATTTCAGTAAGTTCCACTCTTTTGCTTTCAACCTCAGGATTTTTAGAATAATAATGATCCGGCATCTCATCACCTTCTTCTTTCCCTGTTCATTCTTTTACTTTCTCTTACCCTTTCAGAAGGCACCTTATCAGCTTTGCCAATATTATCCGGCCCCATTCATCTTTTCTGCCATCGCTCTGCTTAACTGGCAGTTTTAAGACAGATAAAGAGAAATATAAAACCCGCTTTGTATTCAAAGCGGGTTTCTTTAAACTTAGTAAGATTACTTAACTTCTACAGAAGCACCAGCATCTTCAAGCTTAGATTTCATTTCTTCAGCTTCATCTTTAGATACGCCTTCTTTAACTGGAGCAGGAGCGCCGTCTACAAGAGCTTTAGCGTCTTTCAGGCCAAGACCAGTGATTTCACGTACAACTTTGATAACGTTGATTTTAGATCCGCCAGCAGATTCTAATACTACGTCGAATTCAGTTTGCTCTTCAGCTCCGCCTGCATCAGCAGCGCCGCCAGCTACAGCTACAGGAGCAGCAGCAGTTACACCAAACTCTTCCTCAATTGCTTTTACAAGATCGTTTAATTCTAAAACAGACATTTCTTTAATAGCGTCAATCATTTGTTCTTTAGTCATTTTTCTTCCTCCTGTTAATGTTTTAGTTTGTATTCCGTCAAGCCGCTATACGGCCATTTTTGTTGCTGTAATGCTTATGCGCCTTGCTCTTCTTTTTGCTCTGCAACAGCTTTTGTCGCAAGTGCAAAGTTTCGGATTGGAGCTTGCATAACGCTGAGGAGCATAGAAATAAGTCCGTCGCGTGATGGCAGGTCTGCAAGTGCCTGTACTTCTTCAAGAGAAGCTACACGTCCTTCAATTACACCTGCTTTAATTTCCAGATCCTTATGGTCCTTAGCAAATTTGTTAAGGATTCTCGCTGGAGCAACTACGTCTTCATTACTGAAAGCGATAGCTGTTGGTCCAACAAGCTGCTCGTCTAATTCAGTAAGACCAGCTTTTTCAGTCGCACGACGAGTCATCGTGTTTTTGTAAACTTTGAAATCAACACCAGCTTCACGAAGCTGTTTACGAAGTTCTGTCACTTCAGAAACATCAAGACCGCGGTAGTCAACTACGATAGTAGACTGGCTCTCCTGAAGTTTAGCAGCGATCTCATCGACAACCAGTTGTTTCTTTTCAATCACTTTGCTCATCCTTACACCTCCTGTTGAGTTTGTACATACCGTTCACAAGAATAGGAAAAGCCTCCATGCGCAGACATGGAGGCTGTAATATCGTAACTTTCACATTAAGCGAAAGTGCCATTAATTACGTTATCCACCTCGGCAGGAAATTAAGCGGTATTCCGCACCTGCTGTCTACGGTATGATTTTATAAAATTCACAATGAATAGTATATCCTCTCCAGAAGAAGAAGTCAACTATTGATTTAAAATTAATTACATTTTGAAGCCGGAAACGTTGACTTTAACACCAGGCCCCATTGTAGCGGCGATAGAAACATTACGCATGTAAGTACCTTTCGCTGCCGCAGGCTTAGCTTTAAGAAGTGTTTCGATAATAGTCTGTAAGTTCTCAGCCAGCTTTTCGCTGTCGAAAGATACTTTTCCAATTGGAACATGGATGTTACCAGACTTATCAACACGGTATTCAACTTTACCAGCTTTGATTTCGTTAACAGCTTTCTCTACATCGAAAGTAACTGTTCCTGTTTTAGGGTTTGGCATTAAACCTTTTGGTCCAAGCACACGTCCAAGACGTCCAACCTGAGCCATCATATCAGGAGTAGCAACAACTACATCAAAGTCAAACCATCCCTGGTTAACTTTGTTGATCATGTCGTCTTCTCCTACATAATCTGCTCCTGCTGCTTCCGCTTCTTTCGCTTTATCACCTTTAGCGAAAACAAGAACACGCTGTGTTTTACCAGTTCCGTTAGGAAGCACAACTGCTCCGCGGATTTGCTGGTCTGCTTTCTTCGGGTCTACACCAAGACGTGCAGCAAGTTCAACAGTTTCGTCAAACTTAGCTGTAGAAGTCTTTTTAACTAACTCTATCGCTTCGTTAACGTCATACACTTTTTCGCGGTCAACAAGCTTAAGTGCATCAACGTACTTTTTGCCTTTCTTAGCCATCTTTCTTTTCCTCCTCAATTGTGGTTTTAGCGGTTTTACCTCCCACTAATAAAGGTTGCGAACCTGTAGTTGTACAGGCAGGAAAATTCCCTTTACTCGCAACCTCGATCTTCAAGCTTCAATGCATGGTTAGGATTAGTCCTCGATAACGATTCCCATGCTGCGTGCAGTACCTTCAACCATACGCATTGCTGCATCAACATCAGCTGCGTTCAGGTCAGGCATTTTTGTTTCTGCGATTTCGCGTACTTTATCACGCTTTAACGTTGCCACCTTGTTCTTGTTTGGCTCACCAGAACCAGATTCAAGACCAGCTGCTTTCTTCAGAAGAACTGCTGCTGGTGGAGTTTTTGTGATAAATGTAAAGGAACGGTCTTCAAATACCGTAATTTCTACAGGGATGATTAAGCCCGCTTGTTCTTGCGTACGAGCGTTGAACTCCTTACAAAATCCCATGATGTTTACACCAGCTTGACCTAATGCAGGTCCTACAGGTGGTGCTGGGTTCGCTTTACCAGCAGGAATTTGTAATTTTACCATTTTAATGACCTTTTTAGCCACGCGACACACCTCCTTAAGTCCGTGATGTGGTAACCGAACCGCCGCCAGCAACTGGTCGGCATGCTCTCCCACTCATATGCCTGCTTACTGCAGGAAAAAACGTGAACGAATTGTCCACGTTCATTAACAACATTAAGATTCTAACACTTCAAACGAAAGATAGCAAGTGCTTTTCGTTTAAGAGCTATAATTTTTCTACCTGATTGAACTCAAGCTCAACCGGAGTTTCCCGCCCAAACATATTTACGTGCACTTTCAGCTTATGTTTGTCAGCATAAATATCTTCAATTGTACCGATAAAATTAGCAAAAGGCCCTTCTTTAACCTTCACCGATTCCTTAATTTCGAAATCAACTTCAGCTTTAGGCTCTTCCACTCCCATCTGGCGTAAGATCCGGTCCGCTTCTTCAGGAAGCAAGGCCGTAGGTTTTGAACCAGCTCCCGCGGAACCAACAAATCCTGTTACACCAGGGGTGTTTCGCACTACATACCAGGAGTCATCCGTCATAACCATTTCTACAATAACATAACCTGGGAAAACTTTCTTTGTAACCTGCTTGCTTTTTCCGTTCTTAACTTCTGTTTCTTCTTCAACGGGAACGAGAACACGAAAGATCTTGTCTGTCATGTCCATCGATTCCACACGCTTTTCCAGGTTAGTTTTTACTTTATTTTCGTAGCCCGAATAAGTGTGGACGACATACCAATTCTTTTCCATTCGTTCAGGACAAAATTGTCCTTCCCTCCTCTGACAAAACCATTTTTTAGCAATTTCTTTTATGGCAATATTAAATTCTCAGCTGAATTCCGCTGCAGGACGCTCGCGTCAATCACATCACTTCAAATGTAACATTGCCCTCTAAACAGAACTTAATTTAATATAAACCGGATCAGGGTTGAAATCCCGTAATCTGCAATTGCGAAAAACACCGCAATAAATGCTACTGTAGCAATAACGACACCAGTATATCTGACAAGCTCCTTGCGTTTTGGCCAGGAGACCCGTTTCATTTCAGTTGAAACATCCTTCAGAAATTTTCCGGAACTTTTAACCACATTAGCCACCAGCAGCCACCTCCATTTTCACTTTGCTTATTTAGTTTCTTTATGTGTTGTATGCTTTCCGCAAGTTTTACAGTACTTGTTTATATGAAGCCGGTTTGTCCGATTCTGTTCTGTTTTGTTTGTTGTATAATTACGTGACTTACATTGCTCACATGCAAGGACTATTTTCTGGGCCACCGTCCATACTCCTTTTTCACCTTACGATCATTTCATACATACCTTTAAAATTTATCACAGGCGCTACTTTTGTGTCAAACGCCCTCAGCCATATACATTGTCGACTAATTTCACTGATTTAATAAGCGAAAAGTTTTTAATATATAAAGAAAACAGGGGCTCCCCCTGTTTTAAAGCTTTACACCCTTCAGTTCTACATACCTTTCGAGCTTCCGCTTCACCCTCTGCAGGGCATTATCTATTGACTTTACATGTCGATTTAAGTCGGCAGAAATTTCCTGATAGCTCCGGCCGTCGAGATAATGCATGAGTACTTTTCTCTCAAGGTCACTAAGAATTTCTCCCATTTTCACTTCAATATCATCAAATTCTTCCTGGTTAATTAACAGTTCTTCAGGATCGCTTACTCTGGAGCCGCAAATAACATCCAGAAGTGTACGGTCAGACTCCTCATCATAAATAGGCTTGTCCAGAGACACATAAGAATTAAGGGGGATATGCTTCTGTCTTGTCGCTGTTTTAATAGCTGTAATGATCTGCCTTGTAATACACAGCTCCGCAAAAGCCTTGAAGGATGAAAGCTTGTCCCCTTTAAAATCCCGGATAGCTTTGTATAACCCAATCATCCCTTCCTGCACGATGTCTTCATGGTCAGCCCCGATTAAAAAATAGGAGCGGGCTTTCGCTCTAACAAAGTTTTTGTACTTATTAATAAGGTATTCAAGGGCAGAGCTGTCCCCTTCGCGCACGTATTCTACGAGGCTTTCGTCTTCCATTCCAGCATATTTCTGCAGTCCATTCTCGATGAGGTCTAAAGCCACCGCAATCCCTCCGACCCTTTCTATTTTTCATCGTGTCAAAAGCTTTAATTCTTTCTGGCATGAAAACGCATAATAGATTGAGCTTTTTAAACAAAATGAATTGTCTAAATATAGAAATAGTATACCGTACAAAAATCAAAAGCGTCAAGGTGATCAATTCTCCCCTCGACGCCATTTTTCGAAAATTTCTGCCATTTCTTCACTGATAGGCAATTTTGTTTTTGCTTTCGCCTCGCGTGTTTTTTTTACTTGTTTTTCTATGCCCTTTTCAATCGCAATCATCTCATTCCGCAGTTCCCTTGCGGATTTTCTGAATGCCCCGCTGGCAAAAATGACACGCTGCTCAACGAAGTCAGATGTCGCAACATAGATTTGTTTGTCGACACGTTTAAGCTCTTTGACAAGTTTTTCTATTTTTTCATCCGCGGTTTCTTTTTCCCGCGTATAAATAATATTAAGTTGAAAATTGTTATACTTTTTGCCCAGCCCTGGAACCATATGAGCGTCAAATACGATGATCACTTCTATCCCGGTATAGGCCTGATACTCAGCCATTTTTTGTATAAGAAGGTCTCTTGCACCTTCTAAGTCGTTCACTTGAAGAGCTTTCAGTTCCGGCCAGTCCCCGATTATATTATAGCCATCAACGAGTAAAACTCTCCGTCTCATCCTAACTCAGTCCCTGCGAATTACGCCGCCTGAAAGTCTCGTACATCAGCAGCCCTGCTGCCACTGAAGCATTTAATGATGTGACCTTTCCTGATAAAGGTATGCGCACAAGAAAGTCGCACTTTTCTTTCACAAGCCGGCCCAGGCCTTTCCCTTCACTTCCTATAACAAGTCCTAAAGGCATCGTCAGGTCCGTTTCCCTGTAGTCTTCGGTTCCTTTTGCATCTGTTCCCACAAACCAGAGCCCTTCTTTTTTCAAATCTTCCATCGTACGGGCCAGATTCGTTACCCTCGCTACAGGAACGTGTTCAATTGCACCTGCGGACGCTTTGGCAACCGTAGAAGTAAGCCCGACAGAACGGCGTTTTGGCACAATGACTCCATGGGCGCCCGAAGCATCGGCTGTCCTTAAAATGGAACCTAGGTTATGGGGATCCTCCAGCTCATCCAGGAGAATGAAGAAAGGCGGTTCATTCTTTTCTGCAGCCCTGTCAAACAATACAGATAAGTCCTGGTATTCATAAGCTGCAATTTGCGCCACCACGCCCTGGTGCTGGGATTCAGTCATTTGGTCCAGCTTCTTTTTAGGAACAAACTGAACATTTACTTTCGCATTTTTCGCATGCTGAATGACATTATTCATCTGCCCCCGCTGGGATCCTTCCGCTATCCATATTTTATTAACCGGCCTTCCGCCTTTTAAGGCTTCAATGACCGGATTTTTCCCTGCGATTAAATCCTGCTGTTCACTCATTGTCCCCCTCCTTTCCTTCAATTATTGCAAAAGCTTGTCCGATGAGTTCATCGAGCCGGTTATTTTTTTCTGTTAAGTACAAATAGCCGAGCAGAGCTTCCAGAGCGGTACTCAGGCTGTATGTTGCCGGATCCGTGTTCTTAGGAATAGTGCCTGATTTAGCATTTCTTCCCCGCATCGCAACCGATAACTCTTCAGCGGTGAGAACATTTTCATCCATGAAATTTCGGAGAACTTTTGCCTGGGCCTTCGCAGAAACATACTGTGTAGCGGTTTTATGCAGTCTGTTCGGCCTGACTTTCCCCTGGGAAATGAGGCGGTACCGGACATAGGTTTCCAGCACCGCATCTCCCATGTATGCGAGAGCAAGAGCATTTAACTGCTCCGGATCTTTTACTGTCTTATCAAGTTTCATGGCTACCCCCTCTTCCAGCGAGTCCCTTGAGGAGTATCTTCCAGAATGATATTTTTTTCTTTCAGTTCATCCCTGATCTCGTCTGCCCTGGCAAAGTTTCTGTTCTTTCTTGCATCTATTCTTTCCTGAATTAAAGCCTCTACCTCTTCATCCAGCAAAGCTTTCTCCTGCTTTAGCTGAATCCCCAGAACGAAGGCCATATCATCAAGGCGCTTAATGAAACTCTGAAGCACCTCTTTGCTGGAGTGCTTTTCTCTGAGATAAAGGTTACCAGCTTTCACGAGATCAAACATAGCTGCGACTGCATTGGCACTGTTGAAGTCATCATCCATTTCTTTTATAAAACGGTTGTGGAGCTCTTCAATTTGCCCCTGCCATTTATCTCTGTTCTCACCCAGGTCTGCCGTTTCTTCCAGCCGGTGCTGTAAGTTGGAATATGTGGTCTTGATCCTGTCCAGCCCTGCCTTGGCACTCTCAAGCTGTTCATCGCTGAAGTTGATCGGACTGCGGTAATGGGCGTTAACGATGAAGAAACGGACAACTTCCGGATCAAACTGCTTAATGATATCGTGCACAAGGATAAAGTTTCCTAGTGATTTGGACATTTTTTCGTTGTTAATATTAATATACCCATTGTGTATCCAGTAGTTAGCCATTTGTTTTTCATTTAGTGCTTCCGACTGGGCAATTTCATTCTCGTGGTGAGGAAAAGCCAGATCCTGGCCCCCGGCGTGGATATCGATAGTCTCCCCTAAATATTTCTTAACCATAGCTGAGCATTCTATGTGCCAGCCTGGCCTTCCTTCTCCCCATGGGCTCTCCCATTTGATTTCCCCTGGTTTCGCTTTTTTCCACAGTACAAAATCCAGCGGGTCCTCTTTTTTCTCCCCCACTTCAATCCTTGAGCCAAGCTGAAGGTCTTCAACAGACTGGTGAGAGAGTTTGCCGTAATTGTCGAACTTCTTTGTTCTGAAATAAACATCGCCGCCTGATTCGTATGCATAGCCCTTTTCTGTAAGCCGATCAATAAAGGAGATGATTTCCGGCATGGTGTCTGTCACACGAGGGTGGATATCTGCCTTTTTAACTCCCAGCGCCCCGGTATCTTCATGGTATGCCTGAATAAAACGTTCAGCTATCGCCATCACGTCTTCTCCCATTTCCTCGGCAGCCTTAATGATTTTGTCATCCACGTCTGTAAAGTTCGAGACATAGGTCACCTCGTAACCTTTATACTGGAAATACCTCCGGACCATATCGAAAACCACCGCAGGCCTGGCATTCCCTATGTGAATATAGTTATATACCGTAGGACCGCATACATACATTTTCACCTTACCTTCTTCTATAGGCTTAAATGGCTCTATTTTTCTATTAAGGGTGTTATACAGCTGTATACCCATTATTTCGTCTCCTTTCATATTTCCGATTCGGATTTCTCCTGCTGTTTTCTTAAGTTGTTTAATTCTCTTTTCAGACGGAGTATCTCTCCCTCCAGCTCCCGGAATTTATCGGAAACTGGGTCAGGAAGGTTAATCTGGTCTAAATCTCTCGTTACTTTTACTCCATCCTGTATAACCACTCTGCCAGGTATCCCCACAACAGTGGAATTTGGAGGAATCTCTTTTAAAACAACAGATCCTGCTCCTATACGTGAGTTTCTTCCGATCCTCATGGAGCCAAGAACCTTCGCCCCTGTTGCAATAAGCACATCGTCTTCCACTGTTGGGTGGCGTTTTCCCTTTTCTTTGCCTGTACCCCCTAAAGTGACACCCTGATAAATAGTTACATTATTCCCTATTTCACATGTTTCACCGATTACAACTCCCATACCATGGTCAATAAACAGCCTTTGGCCGATTTTTGCACCAGGGTGGATTTCAATTCCTGTAAAAAAACGGCTTACTTGCGAGATATAGCGGGCAATAAAATAAAACTTTTTCTTCCACAGTGAATGGGCGAGCCGGTGTGCCCAAATAGCATGCACTCCTGAATAATTAATCGCCACCTCCAGACGGTTCCTTGCAGCAGGGTCCTGTTCAAGTACTACGTCAATATCGTTTTTAAGTGTACGGAACATACCTTCCCCCTCCTCTCAGTCTGTATATGAAATCATTTATCGCACTTAATCAGGCTGGAAAAATAAAAAAACGCCTCTGTGCCTGGTTGGCACAGAGACGCTCATCGCGTGGTTCCACTCTGTTTGAGCGTGTAATACGCTCCACTTTAACAGATAACGGTCTGCAACCGCTCCTGCATACTTATCCTCTGTCAGGATGTTCTGCAGAAGGCTCAGAGGTGCATTTCAGAAAGGAAATCCTTAAGCTGCTTACAGCCGGTGGCAGCTCTCTCTTGGAAGGACACTCCATTCTTACTTCTCCTCATCCGCGCTTTCCTGTATGTTATTGATATGTTCATTCTTTCGTTAATGTTCCGCTGCAGAAAGACTCTGCATAACGTACTTATTAGTTATTTTAACAGTTTGCCAAGACGGTCGGAAACTTTTTGTCTTCCAAGCAAAAACAAAGTTTTTGGCAAGTCAGGGCCATGCGTCTGGCCAGTTGCAGCCACCCGGATTGGCATAAATAACTTTTTCCCTTTGTGCCCTGTCTCTTTTTGAACTTCTTTCATGGACTTCTTCAGCTGCTCGGCTGAAAAATCTTCCATGTTGTCCACTTTTTCTTTGAATGCGGTCAGCACTTCAGGAACTTGTTCATCGTTAAGAACTTCATTTGCTTCTTCATTATAGCCGATTTCGTCCTTGAAGAACAACTCTGTTAACTCTACAATCTCTGCTGCAAAGCTCATTTTTTCCTGATGAAGAGCAACGAGGTCCCTGACCCACCCTCTCTGCTCATCTGATAAGTTTTCCGGAAGCCTTCCAGCTTCCTGAAGATGAGGCAGCGCAAGCTCTGTTATCCGGTCAGAGTCAGCATCCTTCATATACTGATTGTTCATCCAGGCAAGCTTTTTTGTATCGAATACTGCCGGCGCTTTAATAATACGCTCAAGGCTGAACTGTTCAATGAGCTGTTCCCCTGAAAGAATCTCTTCTTCGCCGCCTGGAGACCAGCCGAGCAATGATATAAAGTTAACAATAGCTTCAGGAAGATAACCGAGATCACGGTACTGCTCCACAAACTGAATAATAGACTCTTCCCGCTTGCTCATTTTCTGCCTGTCTTCATTCAGGATTAAGGAAGCGTGTGCAAACCTTGGTTTTTCCCAGCCGAACGCTTCGAAAATAAGAAGCTGGCGAGGCGTGTTGGACAGGTGTTCTTCTCCCCGGATTACGTGGCTGATTTCCATAAGATGATCGTCCACAGCTACCGCGAAATTATATGTTGGTATACCGTCAGCTCTTGCAATTACAAAGTCGCCGATCCCTTCCGTTTCGAACGTCACTTCCCCACGTACAATATCGTCCACGATGATTGTCTTATCTTCAGGGACATGAAAACGGACGACTGGTTTGCGCCCTTCTGCTTCATAAGCGTGCTTCTGTTCCTCTGTCAGGTTACGATCCCGGCCGCTGTACTTAGGAGTCAGCCCTTTTGCACGCTGCTCTTCCCGTTCTGCTTCCAGTTCTTCTTCGGACATGTAGCAGTGATATGCTTTTCCCTCTTCAATCAGCTGTTCTACATATTTTCTGTAAATGTCCAGACGTTCCATACTCTGATACGGAGCATAGGGACCTCCTGTATCTACACTTTCATCCCAGTCTATTCCCAGCCATTTCAGGCTATCCATCAGCTTCTCCGTTGCAGTATCCACATTTCGTGCCTGATCCGTGTCTTCAATGCGAAGGATAAACTTTCCGTTCTGATTTCTGGCAAACAGATAATTAAATAAAGCGGATCTCGCTCCTCCGATATGCAAATGCCCCGTTGGGCTTGGAGCAAACCTTACACGTACATTTTGAGTCATTTTAAGGCACCTTCCATTCTCTGATTCATTAAACTTTTTCTTATTTTATCATTAAATTATTACAGGAGGTCAAGAGGAGAGGCAGATTGTCTGCTACTTCTGTTCCTCAAGCAGGATAACAGCCATAGAGGCAATTCCTTCTCCTCTGCCGGTAAAACCCAGTTTTTCCGTAGTGGTTGCTTTCACATTCACCTGGGCTGTCTCTCCTTCGAGAAGTTCAGCTATTCTTTCCCTCATTTCCTGAATATAAGGAGCCATTTTCGGCTTCTGGGCCATTATTGTACAGTCCAGATTTCCCAGACGGTAACCTCTGGACTTCACAATCTCCCAGACATGCCTCAGGAGTTCTGCAGAATCAGCGTCTTTAAATTCAGGATCTGTATCCGGAAAATGTCTCCCAATATCTCCTTCTCCTATTGCTCCCAGACATGCATCCGCAATCGTATGCAGGAGAACATCTGCGTCTGAATGGCCAAGGAGACCCTTTTCATAAGGAATTTCAATACCGCCGATAATGAGAGGCCTTCCTTCTGTCAGCTGGTGTACATCAAAGCCTTGTCCGATTCTAATCATTCGTCCCAGCCCTTTCGTTTTGAAATAATCGCTTCACCGAACATAATATCCTCTGGTGTAGTGATTTTAATATTTTCATAATCTCCTTCAATAATATAAACGTTCCCGCCTGTATATTCAATCAGAGAGGCGTCATCTGTCCCTTCAAAACCATCCTCGGCAGCCTGCTTATGGGCCTTCAGTATTTCCTCATGCCTAAAAGCCTGCGGTGTCTGTACAGCCCACAAGCTTGACCGGTCAATTGTTTTATGTATTTTACCTTCTGCCGCCTGCTTGATTGTATCTTTCACAGGTACGGCAGTGACACAGGCTCCCTTTCCAGTCACCGTATTTACTAACTTATGGACTACATGCTTCTGAACAAAAGGGCGGGCGCCATCATGAATGAGGACGACGGGGTTTCCTTCTATCGCTTTTAATCCCTGGAAAACGCTCTCCTGGCGTTCCTTTCCACCCTCAACAACCTTTATCACTTTCTTAATGTTATAGGAATCTAATAAATTCTTTATTTCCTCTGTTTCATTCTTATTAACCGCAAGAATAATCCCTTCACAAAGAGAATCCTCCTCAAACACATGAAGTGTGTGAATGAGGAGGGGTATGCCGCCAATATTAATGAATTGTTTGTTTTTACCTGCCCGCATACGCTTTCCCTGGCCTGCTGCAGGTATGACAACATTATATTTCTCCATAATATCTATCCCTTATATAATTGCGATAATTTATTTTTATCCCGATATAACCGTCCATAAAACTCCCCCCTCTAAACATGAGTGGAGGCGAAGATGTTTAGGCGGGAGATAACGGACACTAATTCACTTTATAATGCTTTTTCAAGAAGCTTAGGCTTTGCAAAAATCATTCGCCCTGCTGAAGTCTGCAGCACACTTGTTACGATAACTTCTATCTGTTTTCCGATATAATTACGTCCTTCTTCAACAACTATCATTGTGCCATCATCCAGATATGCAATTCCCTGATTTTGCTCTTTCCCGTCTTTTATTACTTGTACTGCCATTTCTTCTCCCGGAAGTACTACCGGTTTTACAGCATTCGCCAGGTCGTTAATATTCAGTACAGCAACTCCCTGAAGGTCGCAGACTTTGTTCAGGTTAAAGTCGTTAGTGACTACTAATCCGTCCAGAACTTTCGCCAGTTTAACGAGCTTGCTGTCAACTTCCTGAATTTCTTCAAAGTCTCCTTCATAAATAACCACATTTACCGGAAGTTCCTTTTGAATCTTATTCAGAATATCAAGCCCCCGGCGGCCCCGGTTCCTTTTAAGTACATCTGAGGAGTCGGCAATATGCTGCAGCTCTTCGAGAACAAATTCAGGTATCATAAGTGTCCCTTCGAGGAACCCGGTCTGGCAGATATCTGCAATTCTTCCGTCAATAATCACGCTGGTGTCAAGAATTTTTAGTGAACCGCCGTACTCTTTCTGTGCATCGTCTTTCTTCTTATCCTTTAACCCCGACCTGTTAGCTATCGGAAATAAATTTATCAGCTCATCACGTTTTTTAAAGCCTACCTGGAAACCTAAGTACCCTAGTAAAAGCGTTATGAATAATGGCAGTATCGTACTTATTACATGAATAGATACAGCTTCTAAAGGCAGGCTGATCAAATAGGCGATAATTAAACCTGCACCGAGCCCCATTGAGCCAAATAATAAATCTGTAACAGGTGCCTTAACAAGCGTTTCCTCTACTAATCGTATAATGCCGACAATGTCATCAACAAGCCAGAAAGTAGATAAAAATAGTATAAGTGCCCCTATTATTGCTCCGGCATATGATGTCGTCAGCCAGAATGGGATTTCCCCCACATTTAATAATTCTAACAGATCCGGAAGAAAGATGAATCCCAGCGTTCCCCCAGTCAAAATAATAAACAATTGTACCATTCTGCGAAGCATACACTTCACCTCCTTTAAACATTATAGACAAGTCTCAAATATTCAAACCTGATCCGGGGAAATCACAAAAAGTTACATACTTTAAAGTAAGAGAATAATACTTTCACATTATCAAATCGTCTGTAAAATGTCAATTACAGTAAATTTACCATTATAACTCATTTTGATTTCATTCGTCAACATACGATCTTCTGTGACACTAAATATGGCGGTCGATAAACAGCTGTTCCTGTATTCGTGTCAGCCCTTCTTTGATTTTTCGCGCTCTCGCTTCTCCAATACCATCTACTTCGTCAAGGTCTTCTGTGGAAGCTCTCATAATTCTAGGTAAATCAATAAACTTCTCTACAAGATTTTCAACGACGAGAGGAGGTATCCGCGGGATTTTATTAAGAATACGATACCCTCTTGGACAAACTGATACTTCGTTGACATTCGTGTTTTTACTGTATCCCAGAAGCTTCACAATCACCTGGTCATCCAGAAGCTCTTCCTTAGACAGTCGTTTGAGCTTTTTCAATATATGCACTGGGTCCTGTCCCTTATCTTTCATATAATCTTTTATAAGCAGAAGTGCTTCTTTCTCCACATTGGAAACTAACTCTTCCAGCTGCATGGAGATAAGCCGTCCTTCATTTCCAAGCTCATTAACATAATTTAATATCTCACTTTTAATCCTGAGAACCATTTCTATCCTGTGCATTACCTGGGAAACTTCCTGGAAAGTTACCAGCTCTTCAAATTCTAAGGCTCCCAGATTAGTAATCCCCTGATCCAGAACAGATTTGTATTTTTCCAGCGTTTGAATCGCCTGGTTCGCTTTCGTAAGAATTACCCCAATGTCTTTTAAAGCATAGCGGTATTCACCCTGGTAAAGGGTAATTACATTCCGGCGCTGGGAGATGGAAATGACGAGATTCCCAGTCTGCCTCGCAACCCGCTGAGCTGTACGGTGGCGAATTCCGGTTTCCGTTGATTCAATAGCATTATTCGGAACCAGCTGGGTATTGGCATATAATATCCTCTCTCCGTCTTCACTCAACACGATAGCTCCATCCATCTTTGCCAGCTCATATAAATACGCAGGGGAAAACTCGCAATTTATAAAAAATCCCCCGTCTACAATATTTATCATTTCATTGTTGTAGCCAAGAACGATCAGGCCTCCGGTTTTTGCACGGAGAACATTGTCTATCCCTTCACGTAAAGCTGTTCCAGGGGATATAAGCTGCAGCACCTCGCTTATAAAATTAAGATTATAATTCGAATCTCGGTGATCCACTTGATGCCCCTCCTATCGTTATCTCTAATGCTTCGCTTACTGTATTTACTCCGACAACTTCAATCCCGTCCGGTATATCCCAGCCCCCAAGGTTCCTCTCCGGGACAATCACCCGCTTAAAACCAAGTTTGCTTGCTTCTGAGACACGCTGCTCTATCCTGGAAACACGACGCACCTCTCCTGTAAGTCCTACTTCCCCAATAATTACATCCGCAGGAGGGGCAGGCGCGTCCCGGAAACTGGAGGCGATAGCTACAGCGATGGCTAAATCTATAGAAGGTTCATCAAGCCTTACTCCTCCGGCGACTTTTACATACGCGTCCTGATTCTGCAGCATCATTCCTACTCTTTTTTCGAGTACCGCCATAATCAGTGAAATCCGATTGTGGTCAATTCCAGTGGCCATACGCCGTGGATTACCGAAACTGGTAGGGGATATGAGCGACTGAATTTCAACAAGAACTGTCCTGGTTCCCTCCATCGAGGCTACTACCGCAGAGCCAGCAGCACCTGCAGAACGTTCTTCGAGAAAAATTTCAGAAGGATTCAGTACTTCCTCCAGGCCAACTTCCTTCATTTCAAAAATGCCCATTTCATTTGTGGAGCCAAATCGGTTTTTTACCGCCCGGAGAATGCGATATGTATGATGTCTTTCTCCCTCGAAATACAGAACGGAATCAACCATATGTTCCAGAAGCCTTGGGCCGGCGATAGAACCTTGCTTTGTAACATGCCCAACTATAAAGATCGCGATTCCTTTTGTTTTGGCGATACGCATAAAAGCAGCTGTAGATTCTCTTACCTGGGCGACGCTGCCTGGCGCACTTGTGACATGATCAAGATATACTGTCTGTATTGAATCTATTACAACAAGCGTTGGGTTTATTTCTTCAATGACTTTTTCAATATGTTCCACGTCTGTTTCTGCAAGCACGAAAAGTTCGTCCGTTGTTATATTCAATCTGTCCGCCCGGAGTTTGGTCTGTTTAACAGATTCCTCGCCTGATATGTACAATACTCTTCTTCCATGCTTCGCTATTTCCGCAGAAACCTGTAAGAGAAGTGTTGATTTACCAATTCCCGGATCGCCGCCGACTAAAACCAGGGAACCAGGTACAATCCCGCCCCCGAGAACACGGTTTAATTCTTTAATATGTGTGTCGAACCTCCGTTCATCCTTACGCTCAATTTTTGTAATCGGCTGAGGTTTGGAAGAAGCGGTTGTCCCGGAGGTCACAAATCCCCGCCTTTTCTCAGCAGGAGCAGCTTCAAATTCTTCTACCAGGGTGTTCCAGTTCTGGCATCCTGGACATTTCCCCATCCACTTTGTTGATTCATACCCGCATTCCTGACACACAAATTTTGTTTTTCTCTTTGCCATTCATATTCCTCCTGCCCAGTGATAGTAGTTATATTTTATCATTATTACAGAGCGTTTAGAAAAATTGGCGCATGGTGACTCGTATTAATATTACAGAAGAAGCCGGAAAAAGTTTCAGCGACTTTTTCCGGCCCGGGTGTACTAAGTGAGATTATTATTTTTTAGTGGATTCCGCTGTAGAAACCACGTACTCTCCATCTTTTACATCCATTTTCACTGACTGGCCTTTTGAAATATTTCCTCTCAGCAGCTCTTCTGAAAGACGATCTTCCACTTCTTTCTGAAGCGCCCGGCGAAGCGGCCTTGCACCATACTCTGCATCAAATCCTTCATCTGCAATTTTCATTTTTGCTGCATCTGTCAGCTCAAAGTCAATTTCCTGCTCAGCAAGACGTTTTTTCAGCTGATCTGACATTAGAGAAACGATCTGTTTAATATGATCTTTTTCTAACGGATGGAATACGATCGTCTCGTCTATACGGTTCAGGAACTCAGGACGGAAGGCTTTCTTAAGCTCAGCCATCACTTTGTTTTTCATATCCTTATAATCCTGTCCGTCACGCATAGCTGTAAAACCAAGGCTCTTTTGCTGTCTCAGCGTGCTGGCGCCCACATTGGATGTCATAATGATAGCAGTGTTTCTGAAATCTACGCGGCGCCCTTTAGAGTCGGTAAGAAAACCATCTTCAAGCACCTGCAAAAGAATATTAAATACTTCCGGGTGAGCTTTCTCTATTTCATCAAGAAGAATAACTGAATATGGCTTACGACGAACTTTCTCGGTTAATTGCCCGCCCTCTTCGTGACCTACATATCCAGGAGGAGAACCTACAAGACGTGAAGTATTATGTTTCTCCATATACTCGGACATATCAATCCGGATGATTGCATCTTCGTCTCCAAATAAAGATTCTGCCACTGCCCGTGCAAGCTCTGTTTTACCTACCCCGGTAGGTCCAAGGAAGATAAATGAGCCAATTGGACGCTTCGGATCTTTTAATCCGGCGCGTGCCCGGCGTATCGCTTTCGACACTGCCTTAACTGCTTCATCCTGCCCGATTACCCGATCGTGGAGGATATCTTCCATACGAAGGAGACGGTCGGTTTCTTCCTCTGCCAGCTTGCTGACAGGAATCCCGGTCCAGCTCGCAACCACGAGAGCAATATCCTCAGTCGTTACCTCTGAATTTTCCTGGCCCTGCTTCTCTTTCCATTCTTTTTTCAGGGTCTCCAGTTCTTCACGAATCTTTTGTTCACTGTCTCTTAAGGAAGCCGCTTTTTCAAACTCCTGGCTTTGCACAGCGGCATCTTTTTCTTTTCTCGTTTCCTCCAGTTTTTGCTCCATTTCTTTGAGATTTGGCGGAGCTGTATAGCTGCGGAGACGCACTTTAGATGCGGCCTCGTCAATGAGGTCGATTGCCTTGTCTGGCAGGAACCGGTCAGAAATATACCGGTCAGAAAGCTTTACTGCAGCTTCAATTGCCTCGTCAGTAATTTCTACCCGGTGGTGCGCTTCATACCGGTCACGCAGTCCTTTTAAAATTAAAACAGATTCCTCTGAAGTAGGTTCATCCACCTGAATTGGCTGGAACCTTCTTTCAAGGGCAGCGTCTTTTTCGATATACTTTCTGTACTCATCAAGTGTAGTAGCCCCGATACACTGGAGCTCGCCTCGTGCCAGTGAAGGCTTAAGAATATTGGAAGCATCAATAGCTCCTTCTGCTCCTCCGGCTCCGATTAAGGTGTGAAGCTCATCAATAAAGAGAATAACGTTCCCTGCCTGACGAATCTCCTCCATCACTTTCTTTAAACGGTCCTCGAATTCACCACGGTATTTCGTACCTGCAACTACCGTTCCCATATCAAGGGTCATTACACGTTTATTTCGAAGGGTTTCAGGCACTTCGTTGTTGATAATCTGCTGTGCAAGACCTTCAGCAATAGCAGTTTTACCTACCCCAGGCTCCCCAATAAGGACCGGGTTGTTTTTTGTTCTTCTGCTTAAAACCTGAATTACCCGTTCAATTTCTTTTGAACGCCCGATAACCGGATCTATCTGATCTTCCTTAGCAATTGCCGTAAGGTCTCTCGCAAGGCTGTCGAGTGTAGGCGTATTCACATTGCTTCCTGCCCCTCCTCCAGCCTGCTGCTGATTGTTGGATGCCTCGTTGCTTCCAAGGAGCTGTAACACTTGCTGCCTTGCTTTATTCAGGCTTACACCAAGATTGTTTAAAACTCTCGCTGCAACTCCTTCTCCTTCACGGATCAGCCCTAAAAGTATATGTTCTGTTCCAACATAAGAATGACCCAGCTTTCTGGCTTCATCCATGGAAAGCTCAATTACTTTCTTCGCTCTGGGAGTATAATGTATTTGCTTCGTCTTTTCTTCCCCGCGCCCAATTAGGTTCTCTACTTCTGACTGAATTTTATCAGGGCTCAATCCCAGGGCAACAAGAGCTTTAGCCGCGATGCCTTCCCCCTCGCGTACAAGACCGAGAAGGATATGCTCAGTTCCAATATTATTATGTCCTAATCGCATTGCTTCTTCCTGTGCTAACGCCAGTACCTTTTGTGCTCGTTCTGTAAATCGGCCAAACATCACGGGCACCCACCTCCATTAGTAGATTTATTTGTCCTTTTCCAGCTTCAGTCTTTCCCTGATCAAGGCAGCTCTGCGCTGGTCTCTCTGTTCAGGAGAGAGAATCTCCCCTGCATACTGCTGCAAAAAACCAGGCTGAGTGAGTATCATCAGCTCATTAAGAATATTCCCGCTCACATTGTCTATCAGACCTAAATCTATACCAAGTCTTACATCAGACAGACGCTGGGTAGCCTCTTTAGACTCCATGTTCCTGCTGTAAGAAAGTATCCCGTATGAACGGTACACCCGGTCTTCAATCTGAAGTTTTGATTCCTGTAGCAGGCTTTCCCGTGCTGCTCTCTCCTGTTGTATAAGCTGGATCACTACACTCCTTAAATCTTCTACAATATCATCTTCTGATTTGCCAAGTGTAATCTGATTGGAAATTTGAAAGAGATTCCCTAAAGCTTCGCTGCCTTCCCCGTAAATTCCTCTAACAACCAGCCCAAGCTGGTTTATCGCCGGAAGTATGCGGTTCATTTGGCGGGTTATTACTAATGCCGGTAAATGCATCATTACAGAAGCCCTGAGCCCTGTCCCTACATTCGTAGGGCAGCTCGTTAAGTAGCCTCTTTTCTCATCAAAAGCAAAGTCTGCTTTTTCTTCCATCCAGTCATCGATCTCATTGGCATATTTTAAGCTTTGGTCAAGCTGAAATCCCGATAATAAAACCTGAATCCGGATATGGTCTTCTTCATTTATCATTATGCTTAATGATTCGTCCTCGCTAAGAAGTGCTGCTCCAGCCTTAGATTCATCGGAAAGATTAGGGCTGATTAAATGCTTTTCTACGAGCACTCTTTTCTCATTCTGTTTCATATCTTCCATCTTCAGTAATTCCAGATTTCCGAATTTACGGTGTGTCCGGTTAGCAAATTTCTCTTCAGCAAGCTTAATCACTGCCTCCAGATTTTCTTTCGAGGCAGCCAGCGGGAAGGGAGTATTATTGAGATTCCTTGCCAGACGTACTCTGCTGCTTAAGACAATATCTGCATCCGGTCCTTCATTTTTCATCCATGGACTGATTGCTTCACTTATAAAATTTTGAAGAGACACCTTTATCCCTCCTTTTTATCCTGCAAACTTTTCTCTAAAGAACGGATGTTATCTCTAAGCTCTGCTGCATGCTCAAATTCTTCATTTGTTACGGCTTCCTGGAGTTTCTGCTTTAATTGCTCAATTTGTCTGTGCACCTGAAGGTCCTTACCTATTCTCTTAGGTATCTTCCCGCCATGGACGGCATTCCCGCTGTGGATTCTTTTAAAAATCGGATCCAGTTTAGGGTTAAAAGTCTCATAGCAGTCTGCACATCCAAATCTGCCTATCTCTGCAAACTGCTGATATGTCATCCCGCAGTTTTTGCATTTTAATTCCTGGGGCGGCTTCTTAACTTCTCCAGCCCCGGCTGAGAAATTAACGTCAAGCAGTCCCGAAAGCAGCTGGTGAATTGAGAAACTATTAGAACCAGGGATATATTCTCCTTTTTCCTTAGCACAAACATCACAAATATGAAATTCAGTTTTTTTACCGTTTATTATTTTTGTAAAATGCAATGTAGCCTGTCGCTGCTGGCACTCCTGACAGAGCATATTTCTCCCTCCTTCAACTCTCATCCCAATCCTTGTATTTAAGTGAGGAAATCATTGCTTTAAGTATTCTTGCCCTTATTTCATCCCTGTAAGGTAAGCTCATATTTATAACCGCCCGGTCAACAATGGCAGTCATTATGTTTGCTTCCCGTTTGGTTATTGCTTCTTCCTCCAGCAGCCTGAGTATAATGTTCTCTGCCGCATTCTGGCTGACCTGGGTGTCAATTAATTTAACAAGCTGGTCAAAAAGCTCCATTTGGTCATTCGGCCTGACCTTGATAATTCTTATATACCCTCCGCCGCCTCGTTTGCTCTCTACTATATACCCTTTTTCTTCGGTAAAACGAGTGCTGATAACATAATTTATCTGGGAAGGAACACATTCAAACTGTTCAGCAAGTTCACTTCGCTTTATTTCAATGATTTCTTTGTTGCTTTTTTCAATTACCATTTTTAAATACTGCTCAATAATATCAGATATATTTCGCACACCAATCCCTCCTGCAGATGGCAAACAGGCTTATTCTTATGGATCGCTTTAGTCAGAAGTTTTTTGACTTTGACTATCTTTGACTTTATATATATTATAGCGAAAATTACTCCCTGTGCAAATAATTTACACTGACCAGCGAGAATGTTATTGCAACAGGATTTACCTTATTACCACTCACAGTATAGCCATCTTACAGGGGGTTAATTCTATTTGCCGTCCATTGTCATCTGTTTCACAAAATCATATTTATGAAGCCGGTCGGAAACTGTCGCTATATCCTTATGGTCTGTGTATTCCACTAACAGACGATATTCAATCATCGGTTTTTCATTATACAACTGATGTTTTTCTGTCTGAATTCCTTTAATTTTTACATTAACCATCTCCAGCTCCCTGATTAAGTCATTCAGACGGCCGGTTTCCTCATCTACCGTGATGGATATAAAATGCTTCTTTTGTTTTGATAAAAAAGCAAAATTTACTTTTGCTAACACATGCAGACTCACCAGAACAAGAACGGTCGTAATAATTGCCGGAGTATACAAACCTGCCCCTACTGTTAATCCAATTCCTGCAACCACCCATATGGAAGCAGCTGTAGTAAGGCCCCTTACAGTGTAGCCTTGCACAAGTATGGTGCCGGCTCCCAGAAATCCTATTCCGCTTACAACATAAGCTGCTAAACGGGAAGGGTCAAAGTTCACCACTTCAGGATTCTCATTTATATAGTTTTGAAAACCGAAAAAAGCCAAAAGCATAATCAGACAGGAACCTGCACTTACTAAAAGGTGGGTTCTGAATCCTGCTGGATGCTGGTGAAACTCCCTCTCTACTCCAATAAGTCCTCCGAGGAAAGCAGCAAGCACCAGCCTTGTTGCCATGATAAAAGTATCACTCTCTGTAATTAACTCCCACTCCATCTAATTATCACCCCTCAGCTAGTCTCTGATACTTATATGTATATGCAGCCTGAGGAATCCTCACCTCTGTAATTCGATGTACGTATATATGCCCCTATGGATTCCCTGTTAGCAGTAAATTAAAACCTGGGCTGTCTTCAGGAGTTATGTAAAAGACAATCTGCTTATCAGATAAGATATTATTTTTTAGTATCTCTCTATTTTAGCAAAGTGTTCAATTTTTAATCTCCCTCTTTTCCACATAATTTAATCTTCCTGGTTGGCGTGGTGGAAGCCTTATTATTTACCTTATGCTCCTTCCCGCAATTTGGCACCGACGGACCGGAGCACATGGACCGGGATCAGCGGTGCCACCTTGAATTGGTAACTTTTTCTTCCGTTTCCTCACTCATACTCCTTCTCTTAACCTGGCACCGGCGGACCGGGTTCAGCGGTGCCAACTTGAATTGGTCGCTTTTTCTTCCGTTTCCTCACTCATACTCCTTCTCTTAACCTGGCACCGGCGGACCGGGTTCACTCGAACCGGGTTCATCAGTGCCACCTTGAGTTGATCCCTTTTTCTCCCGTATTCTCACTCATACTCCTTCCCACAACCTGGCACCGGCGGACCGGGTTCACTCGAACCGGGTTCATCGGTGCCACCTTGAGTTGGAACCTCTTTTTCCTCCCGGTTTAGCCTCACAATACAGCACGCCGTTTAATTTTATCTTTAGCATTTTACTAATGTAAAAATTGCTCCGACTATATAAATAACCCTTTTATCTGCCTCTGGACTTTTCGCGCCTAACAGAGGATTTATCACGCGTAACTTATACTTTATCGCGCCGAATTATCACATATACGCGCCAAAGTCTCTTCTTATTGCGCCAACTTCATAAATCTGTTGCTTACGCAGTGTAAAAGAACACAAAAAAGACACCCTCAAAAGAGAATGTCTTTTTATCTGCCCAGCGGCGTCCTACTCTCACAGGGGCGAGCCCCAACTACCATCGGCTTACTCGATTCCCGATGAACGGCGAATCTCTTCGTCAGCTGCACTCCTTCGATTCTCATGGGCAGAGCCCACTCCGAGTCTCTTTCGCTTGCTTCCTCGACCTTCTTGTTCCTCTGGCCTCTCGTACTTCCTTAACTAATTATAGATAAAACCACATCCACCTTATGGGGGAAGAACACAAAAAA
>NZ_KV917376.1:1005817-1077135 GCF_002019695.1 Evansella clarkii
CCCAGTTTCCAATGACCCTCCACGGTTGAGCCGTGGGCTTTCACATCAGACTTAAGAGACCGCCTGCGCGCGCTTTACGCCCAATAATTCCGGACAACGCTTGCCCCCTACGTATTACCGCGGCTGCTGGCACGTAGTTAGCCGGGGCTTTCTGGTCAGGTACCGTCAAGGTGCCGCCCTGTTCGAACGGCACGTGTTCTTCCCTGACAACAGAACTTTACAATCCGAAGACCTTCATCGTTCACGCGGCGTTGCACCGTCAGGCTTTCGCCCATTGCGGATGATTCCCTACTGCTGCCTCCCGTAGGAGTCTGGACCGTGTCTCAGTTCCAGTGTGGCCGATCACCCTCTCAGGTCGGCTACGCATCGTCGCCTTGGTGAGCCGTTACCTCACCAACTAGCTAATGCGCCGCGGGCCCATCTTACAGTGTTAGGAACAAGTCCCAACTTTTACAGCAGAACCATGCGGTTCTTCTGATCATCCGGTATTAGCCCCGGTTTCCCGGAGTTATCCCAGTCTGTAAGGCAGGTTGCCCACGTGTTACTCACCCGTCCGCCGCTCATTCCACAGGCATCACCCCGAAGGGATCAGCCTGTTTCCTGCGCTCGACTTGCATGTATTAGGCACGCCGCCAGCGTTCGTCCTGAGCCAGGATCAAACTCTCCAATAAATTGAAACGAGTTTGATGTCTCTGACATCATTTTAATTTGAAAGATTACTCTTTCGATTGACGGGATATTTAAAATATCCCACTTCGCTTGGCTTTTTGTTTAGTTTTCAAAGGTCAAATATAAAAATAGTGGTGGAGCCTAGCGGGATCGAACCGCTGACCTCCTGCGTGCAAGGCAGGCGCTCTCCCAGCTGAGCTAAGGCCCCTCATATAATGGTCGGGAAGACAGGATTTGAACCTGCGACCCCCTGGTCCCAAACCAGGTGCTCTACCAAGCTGAGCCACTTCCCGAGGAATAAATGGCGCGCCCGAGAGGAGTCGAACCCCTAACCTCTTGATCCGTAGTCAAACGCTCTATCCAATTGAGCTACGGGCGCTTATGTTACGGTATTATATATGGTGCCGAGGGCCGGACTTGAACCGGCACGGTAGTCACCTACCGCAGGATTTTAAGTCCTGTGTGTCTGCCAATTCCACCACCCCGGCAAGCAGACTATTTAATAAAAACTGGAGCGGAAGACGGGGTTCGAACCCGCGACCCCCACCTTGGCAAGGTGGTGCTCTACCACTGAGCTACTTCCGCAGAACTGGTGCGGGTGAAGGGACTTGAACCCCCACGTCGTAAGACACTAGATCCTAAGTCTAGCGCGTCTGCCAATTCCGCCACACCCGCAATATTAAAATGGTGAGCCATGAAGGACTCGAACCTTCGACCCTCTGATTAAAAGTCAGATGCTCTACCAACTGAGCTAATGGCTCCTACTGGTGCTGGCCAGAGGACTTGAACCCCCAACCTACTGATTACAAGTCAGTTGCTCTACCAATTGAGCTAGGCCAGCAAAAATGGTGGAGGATGACGGGCTCGAACCGCCGACCCCCTGCTTGTAAGGCAGGTGCTCTCCCAACTGAGCTAATCCTCCAGTAATAATGCCCAGCGACGTCCTACTCTCACAGGGGGAGAGCCCCCAACTACCATCGGCGCTGAAGAGCTTAACTTCCGTGTTCGGCATGGGAACGGGTGTGGCCTCTTCGCTGTCGTCACTGGACTATAAAATTGAAAGGTGTCTAGCTTCAGCGCCTACTCGCTCGAGGTCACTTCGGTCCGTCAATCGAAGCTTAAATGCTTGCTTCTTCTTGCCGGCCCTCCAGTGCTTGTCGCTCGTGTTCGAGGCGCTTACGCTTTTTGTGTTGCCCTCTCAAAACTGGATAACTTTTTTCTGATTGATAATCTTGCTTAGTAAGACAAATTGGTTAAGTCCTCGATCGATTAGTATCTCTCAGCTTCACATGTCGCCATGCGTCCACACGAGACCTATCTACCTCATCTTCTCTGAGGGATCTTACTCACATAAAGTGATGGGAAATCTCATCTTGAGGGGGGCTTCATGCTTAGATGCTTTCAGCACTTATCCCTTCCACACGTAGCTACCCAGCGATGCTCCTGGCGGAACAACTGGTACACCAGCGGTGTGTCCATCCCGGTCCTCTCGTACTAAGGACAGCTCCTCTCAAATTTCCTGCGCCCGCGACGGATAGGGACCGAACTGTCTCACGACGTTCTGAACCCAGCTCGCGTACCGCTTTAATGGGCGAACAGCCCAACCCTTGGGACCTACTTCAGCCCCAGGATGCGATGAGCCGACATCGAGGTGCCAAACCTCCCCGTCGATGTGGACTCTTGGGGGAGATTAGCCTGTTATCCCCAGGGTAGCTTTTATCCGTTGAGCGACGGCCCTTCCATACGGTGCCGCCGGATCACTAAGCCCGACTTTCGTCCCTGCTCGACCTGTATGTCTCGCAGTCAAGCTCCCTTATGCCTTTGCACTCTGCGAATGATTTCCAACCATTCTGAGGGAACCTTTGGGCGCCTCCGTTACCTTTTAGGAGGCGACCGCCCCAGTCAAACTGCCCGCCTGACACTGTCCCTGAACCGGATCACGGTCCGAGGTTAGAATTTCAGTACAGCCAGGGTAGTATCCCACCAATGCCTCCACCGAAGCTGGCGCTCCGGTTTCCAAGGCTCCTACCTATCCTGTACAAGCTGTACCAAAATCCAATATCAAGCTGCAGTAAAGCTCCATGGGGTCTTTCCGTCCTGTCGCGGGTAACCTGCATCTTCACAGGTAATATAATTTCACCGGGTCTCTCGTTGAGACAGTGCCCAAATCGTTGCACCTTTCGTGCGGGTCGGAACTTACCCGACAAGGAATTTCGCTACCTTAGGACCGTTATAGTTACGGCCGCCGTTTACTGGGGCTTCAATTCAGAGCTTCTCCCTTACGGGATAACCCCTCCTCTTAACCTTCCAGCACCGGGCAGGTGTCAGCCCCTATACGTCGCCTTGCGGCTTGGCAGAGACCTGTGTTTTTGATAAACAGTCGTTTGGGCCTATTCACTGCGGCTCTCTCGGGCTTGCACCCTATCAGAGCACCCCTTCTCCCGAAGTTACGGGGTCATTTTGCCGAGTTCCTTAACGAGAGTTCTCCCGCGCGTCTTAGAATTCTCTTCCCGCCTACCTGTGTCGGTTTGCGGTACGGGCACCAGTCACCTCGCTAGAGGCTTTTCTAGGCAGTGTAGGTACAGGAACTTCGGTACTTAAATTTCCCTCGCCATCACAGCTCAGCCTTATGGCAAACGGATTTGCCTGTTTGCCAGCCTAACTGCTTGGACGCGCATATCCATCAGCGCGATTCCCTGCCTTCCTGCGTCCCCCCATTGCTCAAATGGTGACGTGGTGGTACAGGAATTTCCACCTGTTTTCCATCGCCTACGCCTTTCGGCCTCGGCTTAGGTCCCGACTAACCCTGAGCGGACGAGCCTTCCTCAGGAAACCTTAGGCTTTCGACGGAGGGGATTCTCACCCCTCTTTTCGCTACTCATACCGGCATTCTCACTTCCAAACGCTCCACATGTCCTTCCGGTCATGCTTCACAGCCCTTGGAACGCTCCCCTACCACTGTCCGTAAGGACAATCCATAGCTTCGGTGATACGTTTAGCCCCGGTACATTTTCGGCGCAGAGTCACTCGACCAGTGAGCTATTACGCACTCTTTCAATGGTGGCTGCTTCTAAGCCAACATCCTGGTTGTCTAAGCAACTCCACATCCTTCTCCACTTAACGTATACTTGGGGACCTTAGCTGATGGTCTGGGCTGTTTCCCTCTTGACTACGGATCTTAGCACTCGCAGTCTGACTCCCGAGGATAAGTGATTGGCATTCGGAGTTTGACTGAATTCGGTAATCCTGTGGGGACCCCTAGTCCAATCAGTGCTCTACCTCCAACACTCTTCCCTCGAGGCTAGCCCTAAAGCTATTTCGGGGAGAACCAGCTATCTCCGTGTTCGATTGGCATTTCACCCCTACCCACACCTCATCCCCGCACTTTTCAACGTGCGTGGGTTCGGGCCTCCATCCAGTGTTACCTGGACTTCACCCTGGACATGGGTAGATCACACGGTTTCGGGTCTACAACAACGTACTATAGCGCCCTGTTCAGACTCGCTTTCGCTGCGGCTCCGTCTCTTCAACTTAACCTCGCACGTTATCGTAACTCGCCGGTTCATTCTACAAAAGGCACGCTGTCACCCATGAACGGGCTCCAACTACTTGTAGGCACACGGTTTCAGGATCTCTTTCACTCCCCTCCCGGGGTGCTTTTCACCTTTCCCTCACGGTACTGGTTCACTATCGGTCACTAGGGAGTATTTAGCCTTGGGAGATGGTCCTCCCGGATTCCGACGGGGTTTCACGTGTCCCGCCGTACTCAGGATACACTCCGGAGGAAACAACGTTTCGGCTACAGGGCTGTTACCTTGTCCCGCGGACCTTTCCAGGTCGCTTCACCTACGCTGTTTCTTTGTAACTCCGTATGGAGTGTCCTACAACCCCAGAAGGCAAGCCTTCTGGTTTGGGCTGATTCCGTTTCGCTCGCCGCTACTCAGGAAATCGCATTTGCTTTCTCTTCCTCTGGGTACTAAGATGTTTCAGTTCCCCAGGTCTGCCTTCTCATACCCTATGTATTCAGGTATGGATACTGCCTCATTACAGGCAGTGGGTTCCCCCATTCGGAAATCTCCGGATCAAAGCTTACTTACAGCTCCCCGAAGCATATCGGTGTTCGTCCCGTCCTTCGTCGGCTCCTAGTGCCAAGGCATTCACCGTGCGCCCTTTCTAACTTAACCGTTTTTGCGGCAGATAACCGTCGGATATCTTCGTCAACTGCGCCTTCTCGTTCCTGTCGCGTATTGGTATACGCTCAGTCACTCGAAAGCTTGTTTCCTCGATCTCCTTGGTTCTCCTTGCAAAAACCTTAATAAAAGGTTTTTTACGCAATTATGGCGTCTACATTTAGCCTTATCTAAGACACTCGGTTGTACTCGTTAAAAGTTTGCACTTTTAATTAAAACAACCGGTGATCATCAATCAGTTAATCGTTATCCAGTTTTCAAAGGGCAATAATGAGACAAGTATGTCTCTAAATTGAAGGATTTATTCCTTCAAAACTGAACAAAAGCTCAAGCGAAGCTTTAAAAAGGTATGAGCCTTTTAAGCTCCTTAGAAAGGAGGTGATCCATCCCCACCTTCCGGTAGGGATACCTTGTTACGACTTCACCCCAATCACCTGTCCCACCTTCGGCGGCTGGCTCCAAAAGGTTACCTCACCGACTTCGGGTGTTACAAGCTCTCGTGGTGTGACGGGCGGTGTGTACAAGGCCCGGGAACGTATTCACCGCGGCATGCTGATCCGCGATTACTAGCAATTCCGGCTTCATGCAGGCGAGTTGCAGCCTGCAATCCGAACTGAGAGTGGCTTTATGGGATTCGCTCGGCCTCGCGGCTTTGCTGCCCTTTGTACCACCCATTGTAGCACGTGTGTAGCCCAGGTCATAAGGGGCATGATGATTTGACGTCATCCCCACCTTCCTCCGGTTTGTCACCGGCAGTCACCTTAGAGTGCCCAACTGAATGCTGGCAACTAAGGTCAAGGGTTGCGCTCGTTGCGGGACTTAACCCAACATCTCACGACACGAGCTGACGACAACCATGCACCACCTGTCACTCTGTCCCCCGAAGGGGAACGCTCTGTCTCCAGAGTTGTCAGAGGATGTCAAGACCTGGTAAGGTTCTTCGCGTTGCTTCGAATTAAACCACATGCTCCACTGCTTGTGCGGGCCCCCGTCAATTCCTTTGAGTTTCAGCCTTGCGGCCGTACTCCCCAGGCGGAGTGCTTAATGTGTTAACTGCGGCACTAAGGGTATCGAAACCCCTAACACCTAGCACTCATCGTTTACGGCGTGGACTACCAGGGTATCTAATCCTGTTTGCTCCCCACGCTTTCGCGCCTCAGCGTCAGTTATAGGCCAGAAAGTCGCCTTCGCCACTGGTGTTCCTCCACATATCTACGCATTTCACCGCTACACGTGGAATTCCACTTTCCTCTCCTACACTCAAGTCCCCCAGTTTCCAATGACCCTCCACGGTTGAGCCGTGGGCTTTCACATCAGACTTAAGAGACCGCCTGCGCGCGCTTTACGCCCAATAATTCCGGACAACGCTTGCCCCCTACGTATTACCGCGGCTGCTGGCACGTAGTTAGCCGGGGCTTTCTGGTCAGGTACCGTCAAGGTGCCGCCCTGTTCGAACGGCACGTGTTCTTCCCTGACAACAGAACTTTACAATCCGAAGACCTTCATCGTTCACGCGGCGTTGCACCGTCAGGCTTTCGCCCATTGCGGATGATTCCCTACTGCTGCCTCCCGTAGGAGTCTGGACCGTGTCTCAGTTCCAGTGTGGCCGATCACCCTCTCAGGTCGGCTACGCATCGTCGCCTTGGTGAGCCGTTACCTCACCAACTAGCTAATGCGCCGCGGGCCCATCTTACAGTGTTAGGAACAAGTCCCAACTTTTACAGCAGAACCATGCGGTTCTTCTGGTCATCCGGTATTAGCCCCGGTTTCCCGGAGTTATCCCAGTCTGTAAGGCAGGTTGCCCACGTGTTACTCACCCGTCCGCTGCTCATTCCACAGGCATCACCCCGAAGGGATCAGCCTGTTTCCTGCGCTCGACTTGCATGTATTAGGCACGCCGCCAGCGTTCGTCCTGAGCCAGGATCAAACTCTCCAATAAATTGAAACGAGTTTGATGTCTCTGACATCATTTAATTTGAAAGATTACTCTTTCGATTGACGGGATATTTAAAATATCCCACTTCGCTTGGCTTTTTGTTTAGTTTTCAAAGGTCAAAATGTTTCGCTGTCGTTTTTGGCGACTTTAATATCTTAACACCTTATCAGCCGAGAGTCAATAAATTTTTTGAAATTATTTTTTCTCGTTTTTTTCTCACTTGCTCAGTCGCTCTGTTTTCGGCGACAAGTAATAATATAACATCATCTCAACAACAGAGCAACCCTTTTTTTATATTTCCTAACTTGTAAGATATTCCACCTGTCTATCTTAATTAAACCTTGTTTTTATAATAATGAATAAATCCGCCTCTAAAACAACATATAAATAAAAGCTGCCTTCTATCATTTAAAAGGCAGCTGTATTCAAACCCCATTATTGACTTTCAGTATCTCTGTGACGCATTTGCGGGAATAACAGTACATCGCGAATAGACTGGGAATTAGTAAGCAGCATAACTAACCTGTCGATTCCAATACCGAGTCCGCCAGTTGGAGGCATTCCATACTCCAGTGACTCTACGAAGTCCTCATCCATCATATGAGCTTCATCGTCACCTTGTTCTCTCTCTACGAGCTGAGCTTCGAAACGCTCCCGCTGATCTATTGGGTCATTTAACTCAGTAAACGCATTTGCATGTTCTCTGCTTACGATAAATAACTCAAAGCGGTCTGTAAACCTCGGATCTTCTTCATTCTTTTTCGCCAATGGAGAAATTTCAAGTGGATGACCGTATACAAAAGTTGGCTGAACGAGCTTCTCTTCCACAAAATGTTCAAAAAACTCATTTACTACATGGCCGTATTTCATCGTTTCTTTTACAGGAACATTATGCTCTTTTGCCAGTGCTCTTGCTTCTTCATCAGACATTTCCGGCCAGAAATCCACTCCGGTATATTCTTTAATAGCATCTACCATATGAACTCTTTTCCATTCCGGCTCCAGGCTAATTTCCTGGTCGTTATATACAACTGTAGTAGTCCCAAGGACGTCTTTTGCGATATGAGCAATCAGGTTTTCTGTCAGTGACATGATATCCCTGTAATCTGCGTATGCCTCATAAAGCTCAATCATTGTAAATTCAGGGTTATGCCTTGTAGAGACACCTTCATTACGGAATACCCTGCCGATTTCATACACTTTCTCAAGACCGCCCACAATCAGGCGCTTTAAGTGCAGCTCAATTGCAATACGCATGTACAGCGTCATGTCCAGAGCGTTATGGTGAGTAATAAACGGACGCGCTGATGCTCCTCCAGGAATAGAGTGCATCGTTGGTGTTTCTACTTCCAGATAACCGTGATCATCGAGGTATCGGCGCATGGACTGCAGGATACGGCTCCTTAATACAAAAGTATCTTTCACTTCAGGATTAACAATTAAATCGAGGTAACGCTGGCGGTAGCGCTGTTCCACATCTTTTAATCCGTGGTATTTATCCGGCAGCGGGCGAAGGGATTTCGTTAAAATTTGAAAATCGTCCGCTTTCACAGAAAGCTCGCCTACCTTTGTTTTAAATACTGTACCGGAAATACCTACAATATCTCCAATATCAATATTATTAAAAAGGGCGTACTGGACTTCCCCAACTTTATCTTTTCGCACATATATCTGAATCTGCCCTGTCAGGTCCTGAATATGTGCAAAGCCGGCTTTCCCTTTTCCACGCTTTGTCATAATGCGCCCCGCAAGGGTAACATTCACTTCATTTTCTTCAAGTTCTTCTTTAGAAGTTTCTTCATACTGAGCTTTTAAATCTGTTGCAGTATGGGTACGCTCAAAGCGCTGGCCGAATGGATCTTTCCCCTGGTCCAGCATGTCTTTTAATTTTTCGCGGCGCACCTGCAGCTGGTCATTATATTCTACTTCCTGACTCACCCTTACCATCTCCTGTAATCAATTTTTCAAACCCTGTATTAAACCTTGTGTATGATTCCGCTCCCGGACACCTTGTTCCCCAAGGGTATACCCGAACTGAAAATCAATACTCACCCGAAACAAAGTCTTTTAAAAAAGCATTCTGGCCCCGAAAGCTTTTAACGAAAACAATCCGGACAATTTAATGTTCTATTTTAATACTTTACATTTTATCAGTAAATCAAACAAGAGCAGATATTTCATCGTATATATACAGCAATTGCTATGTAGGTTCGATTACTTATCCCGGTACCAACCCTGGCCCAGAGTACTTCTCATAATTTATGACAATAAGAAAACTGCCAGCTGTGACTGGCAGTTTCAGTATCTCAGACGTATTATAAAAAAGTTGCCTGGCATTGTCAAATTAGTTAACTGCCAGTTGTTCCTTTTCTTTTTCTGTCTCTTCCTGTTCATCCCCAAATTTATGAAGTGCTTCAGCTAAAGCATCCCGTTTTGTAGATGTGTTAATGATATCACGGATTCCGGCAGCACCTTTCATGCCTTTAATGTACCAGGCTGCATGCTTTCGCATTTCACGGACAGCTACTGCTTCCCCTTTTATGGCAATAAGGCGATCCATATGCAGAAT
Source organism: Evansella clarkii (assembly GCF_002019695.1). GTDB lineage: Bacteria > Bacillota > Bacilli > Bacillales > Salisediminibacteriaceae > Evansella > Evansella clarkii. The sequence continues at coordinate 1,015,182 of NZ_KV917376.1, forward strand.
ACAAACATCGATTTTTTCCCGGAAAGAAGGTTCCGGTTTATTTTCGCCCGTTTCCAGATAATGAATCGTACGGTACAGCATCCATGGGTTCCCTAAAGCTGCACGGCCAATCATCACCCCGTCGACTCCGGTAGTGTCCAGCATGCGCTTCGCGTCTTCCGGTGTTTTTACATCTCCATTGCCGATAACAGGGATATTCACAGCATCTTTTACATCTTTAATAATATCCCAGCGCGCTTCACCTTCGTACATCTGGTAACGCGTTCTGCCGTGTACAGCAACAGCGCTTCCCCCTGCCCGCTCAACCGCTTTTGCATTTTCAACCGCGTAAATATGGTCTTCGTCCCAGCCGATTCTCATTTTTACTGTAACTGGTTTATCGACAGCGTCCACTGCATATGAAACCATTTCGTATATTTTTTCCGGGTTAAGCAGCCATTTGGCTCCCGCATCACAGCTAGTGATTTTTGGCACCGGACAACCCATATTAATATCAATGATGTCGGCGTTGGTCTGCTTATCCACTATTTTCGCAGCCTCAACAAGCGTTTCAGGCGTTCCTCCGAAAATCTGCAGGCTTAATGGTTTTTCCCGTTCATCAACATAGAGCATCTGCAAGGAGCGTTTATTTTGATTTAAAATCGCTTTGTCACTTACCATTTCCGCGCAGACGAGCCCAGTGCCGAATTCCTTGGCAATCAACCGGAAAGCAGGATTACAGACACCTGCCATCGGTGCGAGTACCACCTGGTTCTTTATTGTTGTGTCGCCGATCTTTAACATTTTATCACCTCTCACTTACCTGATTGAAGTAAGCTCCTCCAGGGTCACTCCCAGAGTGTCCGTGACCTGTTCCAGCAGCTCATCTGATGGCTTCCGGTTTCCACGTTCAATTTCTCCTAATACAGACACAGATATGCCGAGAAGCTTTGCAAATTCTTCCTGTGTATAGCCTTTTAACTTTCGAAATGCCCGAATACGTCTTCCCCACAGAAGCTCTTCCATTTATGAACACCTTCTTTGCCGGTTAGTTCTTCTATATATTGTTCAATGGGTTTACCATTGCTTAATTCTATACTTGGTGCTATTTCCTGAAGCGGAATCAGCACGAATGCTCTTTCAAGCATTCTCGGATGAGGAACAGTTAGCTGTTCCAAGGTTATATTTTCTTCGTTAAACAGTAAAATGTCAAGGTCAATTGTGCGTGGGCCCCAGCGAATTTCCCTTTTTCTCCCACCGCTGTTTTCGATTTCCTGGGTCTTTTGCAGGAGACTTTCAGCAGACAGATCTGTTCTGATCTTTATCGCCATGTTTAAAAATGGTTCCTGCTCCGTATAGCCCACAGGTTCTGTTTCATAAACGGAGGAAACCTGGTCTATGGAAACAAGTTCCAGATCACCAATTCGTTTAACCGCCTGCTTCAGATGTTCCTCCCGGTCGTCTATGTTGGACCCGATGGACAAATAGGCTATATTTCGTAACTGACTGCCTGCATCCATTAATTTTCTCTTTCCCTTCGTATCTCTACTGCTACTGACTGATAATGGCCCGGGATAGGAGGGTTGGGCTTCACGACTTTCACTGTTACTGCATCCACAATTTCAAAATCAGCAAGCAGTTTAGCCCCGATCCTTTCAGTCAGAGTTTCAACCAGTTTAACCGCTTCTCCCTCCATGATCTCCTTTACCTTCTCATAGACTTCCGCATAATTTACAGTAAGGTTCAGATCATCGGTCTTGCCTGCTTCCCTGGTATCCATTTCAAGAATGACATCCGCGGTAAAACGCTGGCCTAATTTGTTCTCCTCTTCAAATACACCATGATAACCGTAAAATTCCATTCCATTAACATATATCTTATCCATCAAAACACTCCTTTTTCTGAGTAGTGTCGATTCTTTTGATGCTTTCGCCTGTTCCTCTCCGGCTTACAGTTCCGGAATCTCTTCTTTGCCAATCATAACATCCATCATTTTTACCATCCGGCTCATTTCAAGAACATCATGTATACGTATAATTCCTGCGCCTTTGCTGATACCGAAACATACTGTAGCCCCGGTCCCTTCCACCCGCTGGTCTACTGGAAGATTCAATGTTTTTGAAATAAGTGATTTTCTGGATGTTCCAAGAAGGACAGGATAGCCCATTTCTGTAATTCTCTCCATATGACGCATAACGAGAACATTATGTTCGTACGTTTTTGCAAATCCGACCCCAGGGTCAAGAACAATCCTGTTGTCCTTAACCCCTGCTTTCAGGCAGATCTCTATACTTTCTTCCAGATCCTTAACGACGTCATCCATAAAATTCTCGTAATCAATTTGCTGCCGGTTGTGCATCAGGACAATAGGCACATCAAAGTGAGCCGCGACATTTGCCATCTCCGGATCAGCTTTCGCTCCCCAGACATCATTAATGATATCTGCCCCTTGCTCAATTGCCTTTTCCGCAACCTTTGCTTTGTAAGTATCTACGGATATTGGAAGGTCCACTGCCTCCCGGACAGCTTTTAAAGGTTCCAGTATCCTTCTCAGTTCTTCTTCTTCATCAACTTTTTCGGCTCCTGGACGTGTTGATTCCCCGCCTATGTCAATGATATCCGCCCCTTGTTCCGCCATCTGCTTTGCATGTACCACTGCATTATTGACCCCGGAGTAGCGGCCGCCATCTGAAAAAGAGTCCGGAGTAACGTTCAGGATACCCATCACATACGTCTTTCTGGAAAAATCAAGTTTGTTCCCGTTCCACTCAATTACTCTTTTACTGTAATTCATTCAATCTATACCCCTTCCTGCCAGTTCTAACCTGCTCCATAGACTGGTTGTATGTTTTATATATTCTGCGCTAAACTCTTTGAAAGAACACCCGTTCGCTCCAGGGAACTTTCGGCCTTCAGCTGAACTAATTGCCGTAATTTCCTGTATGGAGTTAGAAATAAAAGCTTCCTCCGCGGTAAGAAGCGATTCCGGGGGATATAAACCTTCTTCTGTATTCATTCCTGCTTTTTCAGCAAGTCTCAGAATAAACTGTCTGGTAATACCGTTCAAAGCTCCGCTGTCCCTGGAAGGAGTATAGAGGGTGCCTTTTTTTACCCAAAAGATATTTGATACAATTCCTTCTGCTATATCTCCATTTTCCGTTAAAAAGATTCCTTCCGTCCCAGGCTGATCACCTAGCTCCCTTTTACCAAGGAGGTTGTTAAGGAAATGGTGGGACTTGAGCCTGTTCAGTCCTTCTGGTGTATTCCTCCTCGTCTGGAGGAATACAGCCTCCTTTTCCTGAGGCATCTGCTGAGGAAGGGGCTTCACAAAAACAATGGTACTGGGGGTCGTATAATTAAGGCTCGAAAGCCCAATTTCCCTTTCCCCTGCCGAGATATTCCAGCGGAAATATCCGTCTTCCAGGTTATTCAGCTCAAGCAGCTGATGGATAATTCTGCATGTATCCTCCCTTTTATACTCAGGGAGTTCTATGCCGACTTCTTTCGCTCCTTCATGCAGACGATGAAAATGGTCATCCAGTAAAAATGGATGACCATGATACGTACGGAAGGTTTCAAACAAACCGAGACCATAAAGAAACCCGTGGTCAAAAGGGGAAATAGCCGCTTCTTCCGATTTTATATAATCGCCGTTCAGGTAGAGGAACATTGAGTCTCAAACTCCTTGTAAAAATTAATAAAATTTCTAAGCAGCAGTTTGCCTGTTCCCGTCATGATCGATTCCGGGTGAAATTGCAGCCCTTCTACAGGAAGTGTCCTGTGCCTGATTGCCATAATTTCTCCTTCCTCTGTTTCTGCGGAGATATTAAAGCAGTCCGGCAGCGTCTCTCTTTTTACAATAAGTGAATGGTATCTCGTGGCAGTAAAGGGTTGTTCCACATTCGCAAACACGGTTTTCCCATCATGGTGTATTTCAGAAGTTTTGCCATGCATAAGCCGTTCCGCTCTGACAACGTCACCGCCGAAAACCTGCGCAATAGACTGGTGGCCAAGACACACGCCGAGTATTGGAATCCTGCCGGCAAAATGTTCAATCACTTCAAGACTGATTCCCGCCTCATTCGGCGTACATGGTCCTGGAGAAACCATAATAAATTTTGGATTCAATGCTTCAATTTCCTCAATGGTAATCTGGTCATTCCGCTTTACTATGAGCTCCTCGCCCATCTCTCCAAGATACTGGACGAGATTATAAGTAAACGAATCATAATTATCAATCATTAAAATCATATTTTTTCCTCCCTCGGCTCCTGCTCGCCTGACTGAAATTTCAACTCTTCTTCGCTCATCTCTTTAGCTTTCCATAATGCCTTCGCTTTCTTAAAGCACTCTTTAAACTCTGCTCCCGGGTCTGAATCAATAACGATTCCTGCCCCTGCCTGCACATGGGCATGTCCATTTTTCGCTATCATCGTGCGGATAGTGATATTCAGCTCCATATCTCCATTATATCCTATCCAGCCAGTGGATCCTGTGTAAATCCCTCTCCTGACCGGTTCCAGCTCTTCAATGATTTCCATTGTCCTTACTTTTGGCGCACCAGTAATAGTTCCTCCTGGGAAAGTCGCTTCCACAACATCAATGTTGTCATGCCCCTCCGCTTTTTTCCCTCTTACATTAGATACGATATGCATGACATGTGAATATTTTTCAATGACCATCAGCTCGTTAACTTCCACGGTACCATACTGGCACACCCTGCCTATATCATTCCGCTCCAGATCAACAAGCATAACATGCTCTGCTCGTTCCTTTTCATTATTAATAAGAGTATCGGCAAGAGCCTGATCTTCCGCTTCATTCTTCCCTCTGGACCGAGTCCCCGCTATCGGCCGTGTACTCACTTCGTCATTCTTTACTTTAACGAGCAGTTCTGGTGAGGCACTCACATACTGGAACTCCGGCGTGTGGAGATAACCCATGTATGGAGATGGGTTAATTTTTCTTAAGCAGCTGTATATGTGAAGAGGCGGGGTCTTCAGCACTCTCGTTTCTCTCACAGACAGATTAACCTGAAAAGAATCACCTGCTGCTATATATTCCTTTGTACGCTGGACAGCTTTTTTGAATGACTCTTCAGGAAAAGAGAAGGCTGGGCCAGTTTCTTCTGCCGCTGTGCTGAAAGCCTTAAAAGGGGCCCTGTTCTGAGCACTTTCCTGCGCACCGTTGGTTTTCCATTCCTTCTCCAGCTCACGCAAACTTTTTGAGGCTTTTTCCTCCTCCGTCTTTTCGCAAACTGCAATAAACCATATATCCTCATCCTTATGGTCGATAACAACAAATTGATTAAACGCCATAAAATACAAATCCGGCGTCTCCAGATCATCCTGGCTTTGTTGAGGCAGTTTCTCTATTTCTCTTACGATATCATAGCTTAACTGGCCAATGATTCCTCCCTGAAAATCAGGAAGCTGCTCATTTTTTTCCGCTTTATGCTCCTGAAGCCAGCCTCTTAAGATTTCCAGAAGTGAACCTTTTTTCGTCTCTGTCCCATTCTTAGTCTGAACAGAAAGTTTACCGTCTTTCCCATTAATTACTGCCCATGGGTGAAGTCCGATAATGGTGTACCGGCCGCCTCTTCCACTTTCCAGCAGCACATGATGGCTTTGTTTTTGAGATAAAAATATATAAGTATCAAACCAATTGGAGGTAATCTCCTTTAATGGTTTTTTAAAACCAACAGAAGCGTATTTAGTATTACCCATTTTTCAACGCACGTCCTTTACAATGGCCATCTGTTTTTCTTACCTAATTATAATCGCGAGGCTTGATGGGTGCAATGTTTCCCTATGCCGGCCGGAATAAACTTTCCTATAGGATTGTATATACGGTGTTGTAGTAGTATTGTGTGCTGCATATGCTCGTTGGACTGTGGTGTTATTTAACCTTCTCAATTCCTGAATAAGCCTCTTTCATACGTTGAGGAGCGTTGTTCAACCGATTCAATTCCTGAATCTGCCTCTTTCGTACGTTCAGTTGCGTTGTTCCACCTTCTCAATTCCTGAATCGACCTCTTTCGTACGTTCAGGAGCGTTGTTCAACCAATTCAATTCCTGAATCGACCGCTTTCGTACGTTCAGGAGCGTTGTTCAAACTTCTCAATTCCTGAATAAGCCTCTTTCATACGTTGAGGAGCGTTGTTCAACCCTCTCAATTCCTGAATCAGCCTCTTTCGTACGTTCAGGAGCGTTGTTCAACCCTCTCAATTCCTGAATCAGCCTCTTTCGTACGTTCAGGAGCGTTGTTCAACCGATTCAATTCCTGAATCGACCTCTTTCATACGTTGAGGAGCGTTGTTCAACCCTCTCAATTCCTGAATAAGCCTCTTTCATACGTTGAGGAGCGTTGTTCAACCCTCTCAATTCCTGAATCGACCTCTTTCGTACGTTCAGGAGCGTTGTTCAACCAATTCAATTCCTGAATCGACCGCTTTCGTACGTTCAGGAGCGTTGTTCAACCGATTCAATTCCTGAATCGACCTCTTTCGTACGTTCAGGAGCGTTGTTCAACCAATTCAATTCCTGAATCGACCGCTTTCGTACGTTCAGGAGCGTTGTTCAACCGATTCAATTCCTGAATCTGCCTCTTTCGTACGTTCAGTTGCGTTGTTCAACCTTCTCAATTCCTGAATCGACCGCTTTCGTACGTTCAGGAGCGTTGTTCAACCGATTCAATTCCTGAATAAGCCTCTTTCGTACGTTCAGTTGCGTTGTTCAACCTTCTCAATTCCTGAATAAGCCTCTTTCGTACGTTCAGTTGCGTTGTTCAACCTTCTCAATTCCTGAATCAGCCTCTTTCATACGTTGAGGAGCGTTGTTCAAACTTCTCAATTCCTGAGTCAGCCTCAACTTCATCCCTTGAGTGAGTGAGTCGGCAGACAGCATAATTAAATAGCTGCTTTTTCCTCTTCATGCAGTACTTCGGGGGTTTTCAGCAGAGCTCATCCACGCTCACGGCTGAAACTGGACAATTATCTTGGAAATTCATACTTTCTTATTGTATAAAAAGACCGGCAATATGCCGGCCTTAAGGTTTTTTTATTCTTCTTCAAACTGGTATAAAGGAGTACTTAAATAACGCTCGCCGTTACTAGGGATTACAGCTACTACTTTTTTTCCTTTACCTAGTTTTTTAGCGACTTCAAGTGCACTGTATATGGCGGCACCGGAAGAAATTCCTCCGAGAATACCTTCTTCCCTGGCAGCTTTCCTTGCATATTCAAACGCCTGGTCTGCTGATACAGTCATTACTTCATCATAAATTTCCGTATTAAGAATTCCCGGAACAAAGCCTGCTCCAATCCCCTGAATTTTGTGGGGTCCTGGCTTACCTCCGGATAACACCGGTGAATCTTTTGGTTCGACGGCGATTACTTTAAGATCGGGGAATTCCTTTTTCAGAACTTCACCTGCTCCTGTAATTGTTCCTCCTGTACCAATCCCTGAAACAAATGCATCGAGCTGGCCTCCTACTTGATCAAGAAGTTCCTTAGCAGTTGTCTCCCGGTGGATTTTTACATTTGCTTCATTCTCAAACTGCTGGGGCATGAAGTAGCCATTTTCTTCTCTGATTTCGTTTGCTTTACGAATTGCCCCGCCCATGCCTTCAGGACCTGGAGTCAGGACCAGTTCAGCACCGTAAGCCCTCAGAAGATTCCTTCGTTCAAGGCTCATCGTTTCCGGCATAACAAGAAGTGTTTTGTATCCTTTTGCTGCTGCAACCATTGCAAGACCTATTCCTGTGTTACCACTGGTCGGCTCAACAATAGTATCCCCTTCTTTAAGAAGTCCCTTTTCCTCGGCATCTTCAATCATGGAAATAGCTATACGGTCCTTCACACTGCTTCCCGGGTTCATAAATTCGAGTTTTAAATATACATCTGCATGCTCTTTTGTTACAAGACGCTGGAGTTTTACTAATGGTGTATCCCCAATAAGTTCAGTAATAGAATTAACAACTTTTGCCATTATTTTTTCCTCCTTTAAAACCAAGTAGGTTTGTTGGTTTTATTGTCTTTATAGTAGCAAAACCGAGTTACAGACGTCAATAATTAGATTTCCAGTTATCACCTGTTACTGCTGATCCTTCTCCTCAAGTATGGACTGCAAATCTTCTTTTGAAAAGTTATATGTTTTATTACAGAAGTGGCACGTTGTTTCTGCCCCTCCGTCTTCCTCAATCATGGAAATAATCTCAGCTTTCTCGAGACTCATAATAGCATTGCCTATTCTTTCCCTGGAACAGCGGCACTGAAAAAGCACGCCCATCTGGTCGATAACTTTAACGTTCCCGTCACCGAGAATTGTCTCCAGTATCTCCTCAGGTGTTAACCCTTCCTGCACTAGCTGGGAGATCGGCTTCATATTACCCAGGTTCTTTTCTATTTTTTCAATGGTTTCATCGGATGCGCCTGGCATAAGCTGAATAATGAACCCTCCTGCGCCTTCAACTACTTCGTCTTTGCCTACAACTACTCCAAGCCCCACAGAAGATGGCGTCTGTTCCGAAGTCGCAAAATAATAAGTAAAGTCTTCAGCAATCTCTCCTGAAACGAGAGGCACACTCCCTGTGAAATTATCTCTCATGCCAATATCCTTAACAACGGACAGGGATCCGGCAGTCCCGACAGCTTCAGAAACATTAAGTTTCCCATTCGCCTTTCTTTCCGGATCTACCTGTGCATTGGATACATACCCTCTTGCTTCACCCCTGGCATTTGCATCAATGACTATAGGGCTCGCAGGTCCGTTTCCTTCTATTTTTATCGTTATTTTCTCGTCACCTTTTAACATTGCTCCCATCATCGTACCTGCAGACAATGCTCTCCCTAATGCTGCAGTTACGGTGCGCCACGTTTCATGGCGGTTGGCAGCTTCCTGCACCATCGCAGTTGATCTGATTGCATAGGCCCGGACAGTTCCGTCATATGCAAGTGCTTTTACTAAGTAGTCTGACATTTATTACACTCTCCTTTTTCTTTCTGCACTATTTAAGGTCAATCCCTCTCGCTGGTTTAAACCTTTATTATTTGTTCATCTAATTATTTCTCCTGGATTTCTGTATTCTTCTCATATATCATCCGGAGCCCTTTTAATGTTAAAAATGGATCAACTATGTCAATAACCTCGGATTCATTGGCAATCAATTCGGCCAGGCCCCCTGTAGCTATAACTTTCGGTTCCGCCTTAGCCTGAAGTTTCATCCTCTTCACTATGCCTTCCACCTGTCCTACGTATCCATATACTATTCCTGCCTGCATAGCGTGCACTGTATTTTTGCCGATTATATTTCCTGGGTTTGTTATTTCTATCCTCGGAAGTTTGGAAGCTTTACTGTACAAAGCTTCTGTTGATATTCGGATACCAGGTGCGATCGCACCTCCAATGTATTGTTTCTTCTCATCGATAAAACAATAAGTTGTTGCTGTGCCAAAATCCACTATGATTAGCGGGCTGCCGTACAAACGGATCCCCGCTACAGCATTAACAATACGGTCTGCCCCTACTTCTCTCGGGTTTTCATACTTTATATTAAGGCCGGTTTTAATACCAGGACCGATGACCATTGGAGTCACGTTAAAGTATTTTTTGCACATTAGCTCCAGAGAATACATAATAGGAGGAACTACTGAGGAGATAATGACTCCTTCAATACATTTTAGCTGCAGTCCTTCATGAGTAAACAAATCTTTAATCAGCATGGCATACTGGTCTTCTGTATTAGAAGCATCAGTTCCTATACGCCAGTGGAATTTCAAATTATCTTTCTCATATACCCCTAAGACGATGTTTGTATTCCCCACATCCAGCACAAGTATCATTTTTACCACCATCCATGGCTGTGTAATTATTTTCAGGTAAAGAAAACTCGCCGATTGGCGAGCCTTAAAGGCGGAGACAGAAGCGTAGTTGGACTTATACCAGGGGCCTAAAAATTTTCACTACGTCAGTTCCTCTTCTTCGCTAGATTTTATCCCGATGTAACCGTCCGTGAAACTCCCGCCTCAAAACATGAGTGGAAGCGAAGATGTTTAGGCGGGAGATAACGGACGCTCACATCCCGATTGGTTCAACTAACAATCAGTGGGGGATGGATAACCCCCCCCACTGATTGAAGGTTTACTTTATACTCCCTGTCGTGAAAAAAAGGGTGTCTAAAAGACACCCTTTGGTTACTATTGATCTTTTTTATTATTGTCTTCTGTATTGTTATCGTTATTTCCAGGGTCAGACGTCTGTTCATTTGAATCAGACTCAGTTGCCGGGGCAGCATCTCTGTTATCATCCTGCTTGCTCTGAATGTTAACTTTTACGTCGCCTTCCTCAGCTCCTCCTTCTGTTTCACCATTAATCTTCCTTGTCATATGGTGGTCATCCGGGAGTTTCCCTTCGTTGATCAGTGAGTTAATCTGCTCTGCATCAAGAGTTTCATACTCAAGGAGCATTTTAGCCACTAATTCAAGGCTTTCTTTATTTTCCATAAGGATCTGTCGGCATCGTTCATAAGATTCCTTAAGAATACGCTGAACTTCAAGATCAATTTCATGGGCGATAGCATCACTGTAGTTCTGCTCACTGTTAATGTCACGTCCAAGGAAGACTTCTCCCTGCGTGTTGCCGAACTGTACAGGACCAAGCTTATCGCTCATTCCAAATTCCATCACCATTTTTCGGGCTATTCCTGTTGCACGCTGGAAGTCATTGTGTGCACCAGTACTTACTTCACCGAAAATAATTTCCTCAGCTACACGTCCGCCAAGAAGGCCGACAATCTTATCGAGAAGCTCCGGCTTAGTCATAAAGTAACGATCTTCTTTCGGCAGCATCATAGCGTATCCGCCGGCCTGCCCTCTTGGTACGATTGTTACTTTGTGGACCATATCCGCGCTTTCCAGTTTAACACCGACAACTGTATGTCCTGCCTCATGATGCGCGACGATGTTTTTCTCTTTCTCAGAAATGACACGGCTCTTCTTGGATGGTCCCGCAATCGTACGGTCGATTGCTTCCTCCACCGCCTCCATGTCAATTTTCTTTTTATTAGCACGGGCAGAAACGAGAGCTGCCTCGTTTAATAAGTTCTCAAGATCAGCCCCGGAGAATCCTGGTGTACGCTGAGCAATAGTTTTCAGATCAACATCATCTGAAAGGGGTTTGTTACGGGCATGTACTTTAAGTACTTCCTCACGTCCATTAACATCAGGGCGTCCAACCATGATCTGACGGTCAAAACGTCCCGGACGCAGTAATGCCGGGTCAAGAATATCCGCACGGTTTGTCGCTGCAATAAGGATAATGCCTTCATTGACACCGAATCCGTCCATTTCAACAAGAAGCTGGTTGAGCGTTTGCTCACGTTCGTCATGGCCTCCGCCAAGACCAGCACCACGGCGGCGTCCCACTGCATCGATCTCATCAATAAATATAATACAAGGAGCATTCTTTTTCGCATTTTCGAACAGGTCACGGACACGTGATGCACCCACACCTACGAACATTTCAACGAAATCAGAACCACTGATCGAGAAGAATGGCACCCCTGCTTCCCCAGCAACTGCACGGGCGAGAAGTGTCTTACCAGTACCAGGAGGTCCAACTAAAAGTACCCCTTTAGGAATCCTCGCACCTATTTCGGAGAACTTACGAGGGTCTTTCAGGAAGTCAACGACCTCAACGAGTTCCTGTTTCTCTTCGTCAGCTCCTGCCACATCATTAAAGCGGGCTTTTTTCTTATCTTCGCTGTAGAGCTTCGCTTTACTCTTGCCGAAGTTCATTACACGGCTGCCGCCGCCCTGTGACTGGCTTAACAGGAAGAAGAATAAAATAAAGATAATGATAAATGGGATAAGCATAGTAAATACGCTGATCCACGGACTTGGTTCATCCGCCTGTTCCCATGTAAGGTCAATTGGTGTTCCACCTGCACTTGCCTCTACTACCTCAACAAGTAAAGGTTCTAAATCAGGCACATTAACAACGAAGAACTCGTCCTCTTCTTCCCTGCCGGCCAATTGCCCTCTCACTTCATAAACATCCAGCGTAGGCTGAATTGTCAAAGACTCAATTTCCTCATTTTCCAGGTACTCCTGGAATGTATTGAAATTAACTTCCTCAGTCTGTCCCTGTGGGCCCTGAAACATGCTGACTATACCCACAATGACCAAGAAAATTAAAAGATAAAATATCGTATTACGAAAAATTCGATTCATCCTTTACCTCCTCCCGCGGTCAATTCCACACTTAGATAATGTTACCATATAATTATATCTCACTACAATTAACATACACTTTGCTGCTTTTATCTATAACATCGCACTTTTTATGTTCGTGTCGGAAGTGCAGAATACAGAATATATTAATTATTGTATATTTCCGGCTTTAATATTCCAACGAACGGGAGGTTTCTGTATCGTTCTTTATAATCCAGTCCGTATCCGACAACAAATTCATCAGGAACTTCAAATCCTGCAAGGTCAGGTTTCAAATTTACTTTTCTCCCGACAGGCTTATCGAGAAGTGTAACGATTTTAACCGACTTTGCTTTACGGTAATGAAATAGTTTTACGAGGTAATCCAGTGTCTGTCCGCTGTCTATAATATCCTCCAATACGAGAATATCTCTTCCTTCAACAGATGTATTAAGGTCTTTAACAATCTTCACTTCACCGGTAGAAACAAGTTCGTGTCCATAGCTGGAAACATCCATAAGATCAAATTCAATATGTGTATCAATCTGCTGGATAAGATCTCCCATAAATGGAAGGGAACCTTTCAAAATTCCCACTACAAGGGGGAACCGACCATCATATTCCTCTGTAAGCTGCTTTCCTAATTCTTTGATCTTCTGCTGAATTTCCTCTTCTGAAATCAGTACTTCTTTAATGTCATCTCTCATGATACGTAACTGAACCTCCCTAAAATTATAAAAGCTAACTCTTTAAGCTTTACGCGGAGAAAGTCAAATCCTTAATATTTAGGTGGATTTTCTCCCGGGTACTCTCTATGTATACCGAATAGATCCTTAATCATCTTCCATATCATAGACAAGCAATAAAATTTTCTCTGTATGCTCACTAACCGGCGCAATGGAGGATCGCCTCAGTTCAGGCACCCAAAGGATATTGCCCTTACTGTCTGTAATAACCGGCCAGTTATTCCGTTCATCTCTCGGGACTTTTTCGTCAATGAATAAATCCTTCAACTTTTTTGAACCATCCATACCAAGCGGCGTGATTCTGTCTCCATTAAGCCGTGAACGGACAAACAATGGAGTGCTCACCTTTTCGTAATCAGCTTGAAAAAAGATATTTTTCTCAGTCCTGAATTGCTGTTTCGCAATAACGGATGCCGTTATTTTTCCCTTTTTTAGCGGAACCATGCCCGGAATTGGTATTTCCTGTGCTGGAAAACCATGCTCCATGTCAGTCCTGTTAAAGGAAAATTCAAAGTAATTATAGGATTTCACTGCACTAAGCCCTTTTGGTAAATGGATTGTTCCCGCAGGGCTGTCTTTATTCATCAATGTTAAAATACCGGCCAGATGCTTTGCTGTAACCAGCTTTGCCGCCTCAAGAGAAAGATAGTTTAATATTAGATGAACTGCCCTTCTTTGTAAAGGGATTGGTATTTCGAGAAAGCTCATTATATTTACAATAATTCCTTCTTTGCTCCATTGGTAAACTGCCTGCTTTAATTTCTCTTCTGCTAAATACTGCAAAAACTCATTTTCTTCCTTAAACCATTCACTTTGACGCTGAAAAGCTTCATGGGCTTTTGCGTTTTCTTCTTTAATAAAAGGCAGGACATGTTTTCGAAACCGGTTCCGCTGGTATGCTTCAGAATCGTTGCTTTTATCCAGATTATAAGACACATCGTTCTCTTTACAGTAGTTGAGTATACTACTTTTTTCTGTACCGAGAAAGGGCCGGATAATCATCCCCCGGCCAAATGGCCGTTTAACAGGAATACCCTGGAGACCGAAGTAGCTCCCCCTCACCTGACGCATGAGCAAAGTCTCAATCTGGTCATCTCCATGGTGTGCCAGTGCAAGCTTATTCGCTCCTTCAGAATCCATAATTTTTTTAAACCAGCGGTATCTTGCCAGCCGGGCTGCTTCCTGAGTAGATAGCTTCTCTTCCCGTTTGAGTGCTTTTATATCAGGCTGAAAGCAATAAAAAGGAATTTGTAAATTTTCGCAAAAGTCCCTGACGAGCACCATATCTTTCAGGGAGTCTCCTCCCCGCAGGCCATGTTCCACATGTGCCGCGGCAATTGTACAGGTGTGCTGATAGTGATTATATAAAAAATGAATTAGGGCCATACTATCGGGACCGCCTGAGACTGCAACGATTATTTTATCCCCAGGCTCTATCAGGCGGTGTCCGGTGATAAAAGATTCAACGGTTTGGTTCATAGCGGTGGCCAATCCCCTTCCCAAATGAGAATATTGCAAGCGCAAAAGTAAGACCTGCGGCTATCGCCCCTGCCCGGAGCATTGTTTCAACTCCAAACTCCAGTCCTTCTATGTAGTTTCCTTCTACAAAAGCAAGCATTGTAAAGTAAGCTCTGCTCCCTGGCACGAGTGGAAGGATGCCCGGAATTGCCAGGGCAGTTACCGGAATGCGAATGCGTTTAGCTATAAAGTGGGACAGGATTGCTGCTGTAAGCGAGGCCAGAGCCGTAGAGAAAACATGGGACATACCAGAGTACAGCCCGGCTGATAATACAGCCCAGGTGCACATTCCAATCGCTCCGCCAATTATTAACGCCCTTTTTGGCACATTAAAAATAATCCCGAAACCAACAGTGGCAGCAAACGTGATCAGCAGTTCGGCTATAAAATGCATAGGGGACACTCCCTTCCTCTACAGAAAAATAGAAATAGTTAAAGCAATACCGCTTGCAATAGATAAAGAGGTAAGAAGCGCTTCTGCACCACGGCTGACTCCTGCCAGGAGATCACCTGACATAAGGTCCCTGACAGCATTTGTCAAAGGAACACCAGGGACAAGAGGCATTAAAGAACCAATAATTATCTGGTCCACATTATTCCCCAGGCCGGCATAAACGAGTAAAATTGCTGCTGTCCCTCCACAAAAGGCAGCGGCAAATTCCCCTGCAAATCGGACTTTTAAATATCTCTCAAACTCAACAACAACCACACTGGAAACTACAGCTGCAATAAATGCAGGAATCAGATCAAACCAGCCGCCGCCGAACAGGTAGGAAAAACCGCTCCCGGCAAATCCTGCCGCCAGGTGGATAAGCCACAGAGGATATTGCATAGGAGCTTTGGCGATACTTATTAGTTTTTCATGAGCTTCCTCTGTCGTTATATCACCGGCCACAAATTCTCTCGACACCTGGTTTACATCAGTCACTTTATTCAGATCCTGCATCCTGTCGTCAATCCGGACCATCTGCATCAGATCCTCTTTCTCCTTCTTTTCTTCAAAAGAAAGAAAAATCCCTGTAGTTGTGGCAAAGCAATGTACATTTGTAAAAGATGCAGCCCTCGCCATTCTCTCCAGTGTTTCCTCGACACGGTAAGTTTCTGCGCCGTATTTTAACATTATTTCACCGGCCAGCAGACAGATATCCATCACATCATCCGCTTTACCCATTGTCTCCCCACCTTCTTATTACCCCTTATTCCGTTACACTGTTTGTCCAACTAAGTATAAAATATAAAGAATAAGAAGAAAAGAGGCAGCAACCATCGTTTCTAAAACACCGGACCATCTGCTCACTTTTTTTGCTCCAGGCGCATAAACCTGAGCAGCTTGTCTGCGTTTTTGTCTGCTCACAGGCGACATTCTCTTTTGAGTCGCTCCTCTGCCTGCCGCGACATTCCTAAATGAGGCACCTTGCAGGAGAAGGAGGAGTTCTTCCCTCATTTCAAGTGCGTTACTGTACCTTCCTTCAAGGCCTTTACGGATAACAGGCAAGAAAGGCACTAATCTTTCACTATCCCTGGTTTTCTCCAATAACCTCTCAGTACCTTTTTCCTGAGTTTTTTCAAACCTGCCAGGATAAGCGGTATTTATTAATAACATAGATACTGAAAATAAATCGTAGGACGCTTCTGCTTTTCTGTCCCCGAGCCCCCAGTAACCCCTGTCGAAAAACTCTGTGTACTCCTTAATGCTCCGGCCTTCCTTTGTTATTCCTCCCGGATCGATCCACCGGATGTGATACGGGGCCTCTCCTGCAAGCAGGTTTTCGGGCTTGAGGTCACCAAAGATCCAGCCCTGCTTGTGAAGGAAATGAAGATCTTTCAAGAGCTGAACAGTCAGAATCCCTGCCCATTCCGGCCCCCTTCCTCTCACAAAAGCCAAAAAAGGTGTTCCTTTTATGTACTCCATCGTATAGAAAGCGAGAATTCCCCGGGGGGAGGCAAAGTCATCTGTCTCATAAAAATGAGGTCCAAGGCTCGGACCCTGGACCCTGGATATTTGACGCAGGACATTTACTTCAGAAGTAATAGCCATAGAATCATCAGATATCTTTAAAGCACTTAAGCCTCTTGCAGACCGGGCTAAATATACAGATCCTGTAGCTCCGCAACCCAGTTCCCGGATTATTTCGTACTGAGTTTTTTTCCATTTTCCCGTAATAATCTGATTAGAGGAAAGTTTACATGCCTGTTTCCCTGAGATCGAATCGTTCATCTTCACCAGGCCCCTTCTTTTTCGCGCGCTTTCTGAAAATCCGGATCGCCTCCTGTATAGCAGGCCCTGTCGGTGTCACACCGGAAACAGCGATTTTTTTAAACGCACCGGAAAGTGTCTCAAAAGAAGTAGTCCACGAAATAAGTTTATCCGTATCACTTCTTTTCCCGGGAAATGAATATAAAGTGAAGTTATTCGTTCCGTTTCTGGAACGAAGGCTTACAGACAAATCTATTAACGCTTCCTGGACCATAGGCAGTTTATTTTTCATACTTGCGCTCGTATCTACCAATATCACAATATCAAGATCCATCGTTTCACCCAGATCTTCAACCACTTCCATAAGCTGCCCCCGCTTTTCGGGAGCTAAATCTTCCAATTCTTTATCACTGCCGAGAATCTGCTGAAGTTCTCTGTTTACCACTCCATAGATTGTCTGAGACATGGCTTTTTTTGTTACCATCTGTACTGTTTGCGAAAGCTGCTTTGCGTACACTATCTGGCTGACACCACCACCGGACGCAGCAATATCTCTAATTTCTTCTATTCCCCGTTCACTCATTTCTTCCTCTTCCACAATTCCGATGACATTTACCGATAAACCCTCTTCTTTAGCAAGCGCTGCAATAGCGACCGGGTCCTCCCCTGCATTTGAGTAACCATCCGTAATGAGTAACACTTGACGTAACGTTCCTCTGCTCATCCCATTTCCCTCCATTCTTGTAATTACTCACAGCCTTTACAAGAATGAGAGAGAATATACCAGACTCCCTCTATTTTAATAAACCCCTCCCCAGGTCAAAATAACCTTAGGCATCCTTCTGATATGGCATGGAGAATGTTGCCCACCTTGGCAGATGGTGGTCCATTCTTATAACAACTACTGTCATATCATCATAGATGGCGTTTCCACTTTCTCTTATCACCCGTTCCATAAGCAAATCTGCAATTTCCTGAGGTTCGTCTGTTTCTATTTCTTTAATCATTCTTTTCATCCAGATATCTTTGTTTTCTATAGATGATGGGGACTCATACAAACCATCACTCATCATTATGAGAAGGTCACCGGCCTTTAGTTTTTCAGTCACTACATCGAGCTCCATATCCTGGATCATTCCGATAGGGAGATTCCCTGCTTCAATAGACTGCACCTGGCTGCCCCGCTTTATATAGCTTGGGATAGAACCGACTTTAAGAAACTTCACCAACCCTTCCTGCAGATCAACCATAGCAAGATCAAGCGTGGAAAACATTTCTTCATTTGACCTTAGAGCCAGGATGGAGTTTATAGCTTTAATCGCCACCGTTTCTTCAATTCCTGACCTTAAAATGTTTTTCAGGAGAGCGATTGTTTCCTGGCTTTCGATGTGCGCCCTTTTCCCGTTACCCATACCGTCACTTATTGCAATCGCATATTTTCCCGCTCCAAGTTCCAGTGTAGAATAACTGTCCCCGGAAATCAGCCTGCCATCTTTAGCAGCATGGGCAACCCCTTCTGTCACCACGAACTTCTTTGTTGACCCAAGAGTGACTCTCGTGTCATTATCCGTTTCCGACAGCTTTTCAAGGTGCTTTACACTAATTGTCTCTTTAAGAATATCAGACAGCAGCGGAGCAATTATTTTTTCACTTTCATTATATAAATTACTTGGCAGGGTAATATCAATATCCACATTACCGGATTCCAGTGAATAAACTTCCACCAGATCCACATCCAGGCCTGCCTGTTTTATTGATTCGGTAATTTCTGATTCCTGTTTCTCATGGGCTTTCTTTTCACGCTGTATGTCTTTTGCAAAATCCTCCATTACCTTTGAGACACCTTTTAACTGATCGGCGACAAGCCGTCTGCTTTCCTGCAGCTGCTGTTTCAGTACTTTACTTGCATAATGCTGGTTTAATTCCCCCTTCATCGTTTCGACTACTCTTTCGTCAATGATACAGTGGTCACGCCATTCCTGTAACAGCTTCCTGTTATTTACCTCTCCCCCTTCTTCACACTCGATCATTAATTCTTCCATAAGCCCGTATGTCTCATGGAACTTCCGTGTCCAGCACTGATTCTTCTTCATACACGTCTGGCATGTCTTTTCTGTCACCCTGCTCAGGAAAAGGTCAACCTCTCTCTCCCGCGCCGCCTTTCCACCCCCATTTTCCTGTAAGGTAAAACTGTTTGACAAACTTAAAAACAGATTAGAGAACTGCTCCACCTTTCCTGCTGTCAGGTCCCTGATTTTTCTCAGGTACTTTTGCTGGTCCTCCGTGTGTTCTGATGTTCCAGGGATATACCTTGACAGCTCTGCAGTCCACTTCTTCGGAGTCAGCATAAATAGCGCAATTGCAATAAGGCTTTCGTAAACAGAGAATTCCATAGAGACCTGATTATCCCCATACATACCCATAAGAAGAGTCGAGATTAGTAACCCTAAAGCTACGGAAATCTTCTTTCCTTCTCTCAGAAGTCCTCCAAGGAGTCCTGAAAAGGCGAGGAGGCTCATATAAAACAGGTTAGCCACGTTAGCAAGGCTGAGGATCAGGCCCGTTACGACCCCTACTGTAGAACCTATAGCTGCTCCGCCTACAAACGCGAAGATCAAAACTACATATCTCGCAAAAACCTGTGATGCCGAAAGCTCGTACATCATCCATCCAACAGTACCAGTCATCAGGGATGCGAGCAGTATAACCAGACAAACAATTTCTTCATGTCTTAAAGAGGATCTCTTTCTTTTTTCAGTAATCAGAGGAATACTTTGAAAGAATATAAGTGTTACAATCATAGCCAGTCCGCCTTCCACTAAGGATGTGAGCAGATGGTACCACGAATTTCCATCCATGATAATAAAACTTATATACCTTGCCGTGGTGACGGAGAGGAAAACAGTAACCGGAAGGAGCTTTCTGTTTTTAAATGTCGCTTTAATGAAACCATAGAAAAGGAAATAAATAAAAATTGCCAGAAGAGTATAGGCTGCAAAATCTAACGAAACAGTAGCTGATCCGGCAGTGAGGGCTGCAGCAGCTGTAAGTGTGTGCCTTCGCTTCCATTCATGGATAACACACAGAAATGGAATAACAAATGGCAGCAATTCCAGAAGGATAACTGCCCTTCCCAGCAATACTCCTATTAATACAATAATTAATAAAGCCCTCCATGATCTTTTGCCTTCTTTTGCCTCCTCCCTTTTTCCCCTTTCCTTCCCTGTCTTACTCAATAAAGCCTCGTGCATAACAGCTGCAGCTTGTCCACCTGCCGCTTTCAGTGTTAAACGCTCTAACATTATTAAGCACCACCTGTCCGTTTACTAGTGGTATCATTATAAACACGCTCAGAATAGTTTTTTTGTCAAAAGTACTGCAAATAAAAAAATACTTCTCGACTTTATCTACGAAATCTGTGTAAGAAAACCCCGGCAGTTTGTATATAGTTCATCCCCTTATGTTAAAAAGAGGTTAAAAATGATGTTTAAAATGCTAAATATTCAGAATTATTAGCGCACAGTCTTTTTTAAATGCTTCTGGTGTAACATCTATCTCCAGATTTAGACGACTCTTCAATTTTTCATGTAATCTGCCGAAATTTTCCACGAATGATTCGAGTGATTTTTCTATTTAAAATAAAATCCATATAAAAAAACACCTGCCTTAACAGACAAGTGTTGTAACTTTTATTTATATATAAGCAGCAAGGTTATCCCCTTTTTGTGCTTCTGCCGCCGCGCTTGGATTCTGTGTTTCGCTTAAGTGAAGCAAGGCGTTCTTCGCTGTCTTTCAGGAAGCGGGACATTTTATCCTCAAAGGATACTTCCCGGGGTCTCGTATTTTGACGAGGGCCTCTTTTCTGTGGGCGCCCGGATCGTTCCGGTCTCTCCGCACGTTCTGGAGCAGGTTTATCCTTCGCTTTTCGAATAGAAAGACCAATCTTCCCGTCAGCCTCTACGTTTAATACCTTTACTTCCACTTCATCTCCTACGCTCAGAAATTCATTAATATCTTTGACGTAGTTGTCTGCAACTTCACTGATGTGAACCAAGCCAGTCGAACCGCCGGGCAATTCCACAAATGCTCCAAAATTTGTAATACCGGTAACCTTTCCTTGCAGCTTGCTGCCTACTTCAATGGACATGAAAAAAATGCTCCTCCTTAAGAAATCATAAAAATGGTATTTTACTTATTATACCGGTTTCAAATAAACTCTGTCAATCTGAAGAAGTATCTCTCCTCGGAAGCTGAAATAACGTCTCACCAGGCTTTGTCAGAAAGAAATCTCTCCTTGCTATTTCTGCTATGTAATCCGGATCCTGAAGGAGTTCAATCTCTTCTGTAAGCTCTTTTGCTTCTCTTTCCAGGGATGTCATTTCTTCGGCAAGCTCATTCTGCTTTGCTTCCTGTTCCTGGATAACCATATGCTGGTTATATAAAGTGACCCCGGTAAAAACTAAGATCAGAGCACAAACAAAACCAAAAACAGTCAAACGACGAATCAGACCTTTCCGGCGCCTGAGCTTCTGTTCATGGAGAATCGCCTGTTTTTCCATATATTCAGATGTTAACTGCCTGACTTTGCCTTTTTGGCCATTCATCATTTTCACCCCTGTTTATTTTTAGTTTTGTTATTTCCCTTTTAGCAGTTTCGGTATGCATTTAATAGTTGCAGCTATTTAAACATGGCTGATTTCACAGACACTCCGCATCCTCCGCTACAATCCATAATTATTATGAGAGCTATTTTTTGAATAAGCCCTTCCATAACTCACTTATTTTATTAATCATACTACCGGCTTTATTAAATAGTAAATGAAAAGGTATTCCGTAATGCTGGACATACTTTTTTCCTAGCCAGCGGAAAGGAACGAGGAAAATCCAGAGAATATAGTAAACTATTCTCCAAATAGTGGTTAATAATATCATACTTAAGGCAAGCAACACTTTCAACAGCCATTTTAAAGGATTTATAAAAAGTACCAGAATTGTTTTAACTATTAACCTGTAAGTACCACTGATTATCCTGATAGCCTGTTCCAGTATTTTTAAATATATTTTTTCAAACAGAGAACGATACACTGAATATCCGAGCAGAAGGGCAAGGAATAAATAAAACCTTACCTCTCCCTCGTTAACCTTAAGCAGGACATAGAAAAAAATCAGTCCCTGCAGCAGCCAGAAAAAAATGTCATTGAAGACAAGCGACCAGCGAAATCGCCTGGAACTTCCTGTAAACCTCCTGTAAGTATCAAAGGAAGCTCCAAGCCAGAGACCCGTGGCGGCGCTCGCCAGCATAGAATAAAACTGTATATCCAGTGTCACTTGAATAACTTCCCAAACAGGCCTTTGTTTTTGTCGCCCTGCTGCTGATCAAGGTAAACGAGATCATCAATTTTTCCCTGTATGGAAACGTTCCCTTTATCTACATCAAGGTTTTTCATTTGAAGATGCTGTCCCCGGACAGAAAGGAATCCCATATCTGTTTCCAGGAGAAACTCTTCATTATCGAAGCTTTCAACCTGTTTTACCCCGGTAATATCCAGTGTTTTTCTTCCACGCATAATAATCTGATGGTCTGCTGGCTTCCGGCCTTGTCCACCACCAGCCATATAATCATAGGAATGCTCCATTTGTTTCCCTCCTCAAACACTTTGTTAATAACTATGTCTGAGAGGGCTTTAATAGAACAAGCCTTTTCTGAACCGTCCATTTGCTTAAGGAGAGTTCATAAACAACGGCATACCAGCGTTTAAAAATCCTCTTTCTGCTCAATACGTTCTTCTTTTATAACGCTGTACATTGTTCCTGCTTCTTCTTTTCTTGCTGATTCTTCCAGCCTGTCAACCCGGACTGTCACATGCTTCTGGCCAAACAGAATTTCAAGCTCATCCCCTTCTTTAACATTGGCTCCAGCTTTTGCTGTCTGGCCGTTTATTTTAACTCTTCCCTGTTCTGCTACCTCTTTAGCCATTGTCCGCCTTTTAATAAGCCGGGATACTTTCAGATATTTATCCAGTCTCATTGTTCTTCCGCTCCTCTCCGTTCTAAAAGTTTTGCTTCTTCCCAAAGGGAATCCAGGGCTCCCAGCGTCTGGTCTTCCATTCTTCCCCCTTGATCGCTGACTGCTTTCTCAATATACCTGAATCTCTTGTTAAACTTACTGTTGGTCTGTCTCAACGCATCTTCCGGGTCGATACCGTGGAATCTTGCCAGGTTTACAAGTACAAATAAAATATCGCCAAACTCTTTTGCTGCTTTATCTGGTGAGCCAGCTTTTATTTCCTGTATCCACTCCGCTATTTCTTCCTGGAGCTTCATCCACATAGGAGCTTCTTCTCCCCAGTCAAACCCAACCTTTGCTGCTTTTTTCTGAATCTTATAAGCATACATAAGACTTGGCAGTGAGTTAGGAATATTATCCAGGATGGAGGATGCCTTCGCTTCTCCTCCATTTTCCTCCTTTTCACTCTGCTTAATTTCCTCCCACTGGGCAAGAACCTTTTCAGAATTCTCCGCCTCTGTTTCCCCAAATACGTGAGGATGGCGCCGGATCATTTTTTCCGTCAGCACCTCAATAACATCATCAATAGAAAACATTCCTTCATCCTCGCCGATTTGGGAATGGAGCATAACCTGGAGAAGAACGTCTCCTAATTCCTCAGCAAGATGTTCTTCGTCTCCTTCATCGATTGCATCCAGTACTTCGTACGTTTCCTCTACTAAGTATTTTTTTAATGAAAGATGTGTCTGTTCTTTATCCCACGGACATCCGCCAGGCCCCCTCAGGGCGGCGATTACTTCTCTGAGTTTATCGAAATCTTTGTAAAGCTGTTCCTCGTTTTTAACGGGGGGTACATAAACTACAGTTAAATTGCTTAATTCTGTTACTCTGTCCAGTTCGTATAATAAAACTTCCGTTATGGATTCTTCGCTTGTTCCGGCAGCTGTAACAATTTTAACAGGGTACTCATCCGGAAGCTTTTCCATGAGAGTAAGCTTTACTTCCGAGGCAACCATGCTGTCATATACCTGAGCAATGACAACATGGTGTCGCACCTGAACATCCTCACGTTTCAGATTAGTCCCGTCAAGCAGCTGGAAACCATCTGCCGGATCGAATTTCAACGCTCCAAACACAGCATCAAGGAAGCTTTGTCCTCCTTCGATTACGACATTTATTTCGTTCCGCCTTTCTCTTTGAAGAAGCAGCTGAACGGTGGTCTCAGCTACAAGCGGGTGTCCCGGGACAGCATAGGTGACCGGCCCCTTCTCCGCTTCCTGAACAAGCCGGTCAGTGATCGCCTCATAAACTTCTCCAAAAGTGCCGAATGACTCATACAGCTCATCGAAGCTTGTAAAAGACAAGCCTTCCCCCTGTAAAGAGTTTAACACTGGGTGTTCCATCGTCCTGACGAAAATGTTCTCTTTATTTTTCAATGTCCGGTAAATACCGAGAGGAAGCTGTTCAAGCTCTCCAGCACCAAGTCCGATAACTGTAATTGTTTTTTCCACTTTAAAACCTCCGGTGTCCGTCGTTATTTATAGGGAAGGAATTTCGATATTTTAGGCAAAGCTTCCCACTCGTGTCTTTCGAATATTTTTACGTACCAAATGATCGTTAGAAACAGTAAACCACCGGCTGCAGAGGAGGAAAGAGCTGTAAAACTCTCCACTGCTCTCCCGGCATTCTGCAAATCCGTTACCCGGTCAATGACCAATCTGTACAATAGTACGAACACTCCCATAACTGCCAGGGAGAGTCCCCATTTAACCCAGAATTTATTAGGGAAGGTGCTCAGCAGGCCTTCTCTTATTAAGAGAATAACAGAAACTGCTGAAATGATGAAAAAGGCTGCAGCAGTCGAGGCCGCAGCCCCGGCAATTCCATATACCGGCACAGTGGCCATATTCCCTGCTAACTTGATTAAAAGACCTAAGAGGAGCAGTAAAACAGAGTACCAGGCCTTTCCGGTACTGTAAAAAAGAGCTGCTGATGTCATAAATAGTGCTGCAAACAATACCGAAACGGAAAGAACTTGCAATGTCCCAGTACCAGCCTGATTTGTAAAAAGCATGGTGTTTAAGCTGCCCATTATAACAATAAGACCCATCCCAGCAGCCCCGCCGAATACAAGACACACTTTTACCGCCTGTCCCGTCAGGAGCTGCACCTCCGCTCTGTCATTATCCAGATAAGCCTTCGTTAACATTGGGACAATCGCATAAGAGAAAGCAGTGGTCACTAATGCCCCTAACTGGACGAGCGGCCAGCCTCTGTCATAAATCCCCTTAAATGCTGCCGCTTCTTCTGCCCCCGCTCCACTGCTAATAAGAAGCCTGAAAACGGTGAAGGAATCGAGCAGCTGCATGGCAACTAAAGACATTGCACTGACGGAAACAAATAAGCCGGAAATGACAAGCTTTTTCACATCTTTAGCCCAGCTGTCGGGAAGTGTAAACTTTTTTATTTCAGAAAAAAAAGCAGTTCTTCTTCTTTTTTTCCATCCAGAGAAAAGGAGCAGGACTGTTCCCGCTATCGCTCCTGCAAGGGCACCCGCCCCAGCAGATATCCCTGCAAGATATGGGTCCCCCCATTGCATCGCCCAGAAAGCGACAATTAAAATGACAATAACACGGGTAATCTGTTCGCCTATTTGTGACCAGGCTGCAGGGGCCATGTTTCCCTCTCCCTGGTAAAGCCCCCTTCCAAGTGCAAGGAAAGGAATAATAAAGAAAGGCAAACCAAGCCAGCGTACCGGTCCGGCCAGCGAGCTATCACCCATGAAAACCGCAATCTCCTCCGCAAAAAATATGAATGCTCCTCCTATTATGCCATTAAAGAGAAACATACAGAGGAGCAGCGTTAACATGCGGTTAAATATATCAGCACCGCTTTTCAAATATTCTGCGTTATTTTTCCACTCTGTCAGCATCCCGGAGATTACAACCGGAAAACCATATGTACCGAGCACAAAAGCAAGTCCGTATAACGGATATACCTGCTGATAAACATAATAACCAAGATCCCCTGTCAGGTTCTGGTACGGCACTTTGTACAAAGCGCTTAGTCCTTTAGCCGCAAGAGCACCCAGAGATAAATACAAAGCCCCTTTCATCCATGAACCTGACTTATTCTTATCTGTTGACAATGCTTTTCCTCTCCTGTTTGCTCAATTAAAGCCATTATAGCATATGCCCTTCTTCTCACATAAAGAAAACCCGCCGATTGGCGAGCCTTGAGGCGAAGACAGAGTCGTAGTTGCACTTATACTTTTTCCATAAAAATTCACTAGGTAGAATCAACTTCATCGATAAAATTTTATACTTAAAGTGTAAAAAAGCACTTCTAAAGCAGTGAGGGAAGACTGGCGGTAAATAATAACCGTTTCTGTTCCACATCTGCTTTAGAAGCACTATTAGTTTCGTTCCTTGCTTAACTGGCCTCTGTTACTGTTCCATCTGTCTTGCCAGGAAGCCTGCTGCAGTTTCTGCAAGCTTTTTCTCTACTTCTCCTACATCATTATCCTTACCGATAAGAACTACTGCGCCGATTGGATCGCCATTTGCAATAATTGGTGCAATACAGTATCCGTTCGCCTGCTCCTGGTGGTCTCCTGTCAGTGAATATTCTCCTGCCTGTGTTTCAATTTCTGTTTTTCGGTCATTCATCGCACTTTCTACATTTTCACCAATTGCTTTATTATGGTATTCTTTCTTGGACCCGCCGGCTACTGCTATATAAGTATCCCGGTCAGCTATGAGCACCGTATGGTTTAAACTGTCGTACAGGGCCTCTGCATATTCTTTCGCAAAATCACCGAGCTCAGAAATAGGCGAATATTTCTTTAAGATAACCTCTCCGTCTCTGTCCACAAAAATTTCTAACGGGTCGCCTTCACGGATTCTTAAAGTGCGCCGGATTTCTTTAGGTATAACTACACGCCCTAAATCGTCAATTCGTCTTACTATCCCAGTTGCTTTCATACTTACGTTGCCTCACTTTCCATGTTGTATTCACGTCGATGATGCTTGCATGCAAGTATTATTTCTTCGCTGAAACTTGTCCTTATTATCTATCTAAAAAAAAGAACTATTCACCATTTGTTCAATAAATTTGGTTTATTTCCTGTTACCGATCTGTACCGGTACTATCTTCTTATGTTAATGCGGACCGCTTTTTGGCGATTTAACGGAATGAGGATCCGCAAGTGCTGTGCCTTATTGGCGGATCGGACCCGCTTTGTTGTTTTTACAACACGCTTCAGTTCGAGATCCTCCTGTCGTAAAACCATATTGTAATTACTGCTCCACTGTTAAAATACTTCTGTTCACATAATAACAGACCAAATCTAAAGATTTGGTCTGTTATTAGTATGCAGTTCCATGTGTTCCTTCGCCGAAACGGAAGTGCTTATCCTTTCCAGGTTTTGCACCCTCTTTTTATCACATGGAAGCCTTTTCTCTGCTTTCTCCATCATTGCGGACTTCGTCAAGCTTCGATATAACTTCCTCCATAATTTTCAGATACTCTTTATCTTTTAGTGTCTTACGCTTAATATGAATGGTTATTTTATTGCCAGTCATAGAAAGATTAAGCTTATTTGATATCCTGTTCACCATGGAAAAAAGCTTTGAGCCATCAATCGCTTTTGTGGTCTCTTCGCTCAGGATTATTTTACAGAGCTGGTTTTTTTCTACGGCGGATTCTATACCTTCCTGAATACAATACTGTTTTAAGGACGCAACCTGGAACAGGTAGCCCACCTCATCCGGGTAATCACCGAAACGGTCGATCATTTCACTCTGAAGTTCGATTATGTCATGCTGGGATTCCACTGCTTTAAAACGTTTATACATATCAATCTTTTGCTTAGAGTCCGGTATATATGATTCAGGAATATAGGCATCCACCTGGATATCCAGTTCGAAATCCTTTTCTTCCCTTTTCGCTTTATCCGGTAATGGACCTTCCTTCCTTTCATCAATAGCTTCTTTCAGCATTTGTGAGTAAAGGTCGAATCCGACGGAAGCTATAAATCCATGCTGCTCTGCCCCAAGAAGGTTTCCTGCTCCTCTTATGGACAAATCCCGCATTGCAATTTTAAACCCTGAGCCTAATTCGGTAAATTCTTTTATAGCCTGAAGCCTTTTTTCCGCTACTTCTGTAAGCACCTTGTCCCGCTGGTGTGTAAAGTAGGCGTATGCGACACGATTGGAACGCCCTACACGTCCCCGGAGCTGATAAAGCTGAGACAGCCCCATTTTATCTGCATTATTGATCACCAGTGTATTTACATTAGGAATGTCCACACCTGTTTCAATAATTGTTGTCGTTACCAGAACGTCTGTATTGCCCTCAAGGAAATCGAGCATTACTGATTCAAGCTCTGTTTCTGTCATCTGCCCATGTGCGAATCTCACTGTCGCGTCCGGAACGAGCATGGAAATCTTGTCGGCCATCGTTTCGATATCCTCTACACGATTGTACAGGAAGTAAACCTGCCCGCCCCTTGTCATCTCTCTTTCTATAGCTTCCCTTACTAACGGTTCATTGTATTCTACTACATAGGTCTGAACAGGAAAGCGGTTTTCAGGAGGCGTTTCGATGACAGATAAGTCTCTTACACCGAGCATTGACATATGCAATGTCCTCGGAATTGGCGTTGCAGTCAAGGTCAGCACATCTACATTGGCTTTGAATCTCTTTATCTTTTCCTTATGGGTAACCCCGAAACGCTGTTCCTCATCGACGATAAGCAATCCAAGATCTTTAAATTCAATATCCTTGGACAGAAGCCGGTGAGTACCTACCACAATATCTATCGATCCCCGCTTTATACCTTCGATTGTTTTCGTCTGTTCTTTTTTAGAACGGAAACGGCTTAATAAGCCCATATTAATCGGAAAATCCTGGAACCGTTCGCGCATTGTTTCATAATGCTGCTGTGCCAGAATCGTAGTTGGAACAAGAAATGCAACTTGCTTTCCATCCATAATAGCCTTAAAAGCCGCCCTTAGAGCAACTTCTGTTTTGCCGTATCCAACATCCCCGCAAAGGAGCCGGTCCATTGGACGGTCTCTTTCCATATCCTTTTTAATTTCTTCTATTGCCCTCAGCTGGTCTTCTGTCTCCTGATATGGGAAGGAAGATTCGAATTCCCGCTGTTCCGGCCCGTCTTTCGAGAAAGCATACCCTTTGCTGGCCTCTCTCTCCGCATACAGTTTAATAAGGTCATCGGCAATATCCTGTACGGAAGACTGAACCTTCTTTTTGACCTTCTTCCAGTCATTTCCTCCAAGCGCATAAAGCTTAGGTTCTTTCTCTTCAGAACCTACATATTTCTGCACCTGGTCAATCTGTTCTACCGGGACATAAAGTTTGTCGTTGCCGGCATAGGAAATATGCATGTAATCTTTATGGATGCCCCCGAGTTCCAGAGTCTGAATGCCGAGGTATTTTCCAATACCATGATTTACATGCACTACCCAGTCGCCAACCTTCAGTTCTGAATAACTCTTAATACGCTCGGCGTTGGAAAGTTTCTGCCTTCTCTTCGGCCGCTTTGTTTTCTTTGTGAAAACCTCTTCTTCTGTAATAACGATAAGGCGCTGCATAGGCAGTTCAAATCCGGACATCAAATGGCCGGTAACTATTTGTGCCTGTCCTTTGATAGGAGGGTGGCTGTTGTCTGTTATTGCTGCCTCAATCTCGTAATCTTGAAGTACTTGCTGCATTCTTTCCGCCCGTTCCTTATCGGCACTGACGAAGGTGACAGCGTAGTTTGCTCCTTTCCAGCGGTCAGTCTCACTTTTTAAAAGGTTCAGCTGGCCGTGGAAATTCTGCATGGATTTACTCTGGATATTAACTATATTTTTAGGGTTAGTAGAAGGAACATGTCTTAAAAATAAGCTTAGATAAAGTTTCGGTCTGGCCGTCTCCTGAAAAATTTCATCCCATGTTTTTGAGAATTTAACTTCTGATACAGCTGCTCCCTGAGAGAGCATCGCGGTGTGCCATTCTGCTTCTTCTTTTTCCAGATTTTCAGACATTTCCTGCACACGACTCACTTCATCAACAAATATTAAACCTTCTTCAGGCATATAGTCTATTAATGTATTTCTCGTTTCATAGAAAAGAGACATATACTTATACATGGAATCAAAGGACGTTTTCTCCCCGAGCAGCTCGATTTCCTGACCTATCTGTTCTGCCATCTTTTCTTTCAGCGATGGGTCCTTCAGCTTCGCCAGAGTCTGTGACAACGCTTCCTTCAGCCTGTCCCTTCCCTGTCTGTAGTTTTCATCGAAGAGAAGGACCTCTCTTGCAGGACCGATTTGGATTTTCTCCGCCTGCGTGTTGGACCTTTGTGTCTCCACGTCAAAAAATCGAATGGAGTCAACTTCGGTATCAAACAATTCTATTCTGACAGGACTTTCTTCAGTAAGAGGGTAAATGTCAATGATTCCTCCTCTGACACTGAAGTGTCCTGGAGCTGATACCATTGCTTCCCTCTGGAAACCCATTGACGTAAGCTGGGATAGAGTTTCATCCAGGTCGATGTCCCTTCCGGTTTGAAACTCCAGTTGACAGTCCTTCCAGACAGAAGCAGGAGGCAAAAGCCTTCTTACACCCGCCATCGGAGCAATTACGATAGCTTTTTCACCATATGCCCATTTGTTCAATGCCTCGATCCGCTGGCTCCTCATTTCAGGACTGGCTACTGCAATTTCTGAAGCTATTAATTCGTTAACTGGATATATATATACTTTCTCTTCACCTATGAGAGAAACGAGGTCATCGTAGAGTTTTTGCGCGTGAAATAAGTTATGTGTTATAACGAGCTGGGATCTGTTTGTTTGATTAAAGACAGAAGCGAGGAGCAGTGATCTTGCTGATCCTGTTAAACCAGAAATCATCTGTTCTGATAGATTCGCCTCAATGCCTTCAATAATACTTGCCACGTCATCCCCCTGGCAGACTGTCCCGATAATTCCTTTCATGCTATTCCCCCCTCTTGCAGTGGTTTCGTTTGATGTAGTTTTCGAAATATTGGTCACGCTCACCAGTACCGGCTGTTCGTTTAACTGGATTTTTTCAGCAGAAAAACGCTTTGGCGTATTTCACCAAAGCTTGTCGAATGACGTCCTAATGAATAAAAGATTCATTCGCATGATAATCAGGATAATCCTTTAATGTAGTTTCACATGCTTCACAGATAACTTTAACATGTAAATGGCCCTGCGAATCATAATTAATCATATCTTTACGCTCCTCATCAGACAACTGGTTAAAACCAAGTTGCTGCTCGTCAGCCTGCCAGCTGCTTAATGTTCCCAGATTTGCCTGGCAGTGCCTGCAATAGTAATGCACTGACATCGTAGCCCTCCTCCATACTATGCTTCAATATATACAAATAGTATGAACGGAAGAGTATACCAGTATGCATGAAAAGCTATTTATTATACTCGTTCATTACATTCAGAAACGTGGTACTCGTCCATGCTTCCACTGCCTCTGCAGCTCTTTCTGCAGCCTGGTTAATCGCTTCTTTTTCATTGTCACGGAATTTCCCAAGAACATAATCAGGAACTGCCTGTCCTTTGTCCGGCCGGCCTATTCCGATTCTTATCCGGTTAAATTCTTCTGTACCAAGCTGTGAAATGATTGACCTGATACCATTGTGCCCCCCATGGCTTCCCTTCTGCCGGAGGCGTATCGTACCAGGGGCAAGGTCCAGATCATCATAAATAACAAGCAGATCTTCTTTACCGATTTTATAAAAGTTCATTAACGGCACAATAGACTCTCCAGACAAATTCATAAATGTCAGAGGTTTAAGGAGGAAAACTCTCTCCCGTTCCAGATTTTTATAACCGTATATTCCTTTAAACTTTGTCTGATCTAACTCTATTCCAAGTTTCTCTTCACATCTGTCAATTACGTCGAATCCTACGTTGTGTCTGGTACCCTCATATTGCTTACCAGGGTTACCCAGCCCTACTACGAGCTTCATTGATCTGCCTCCGCTTTCATCGTCTTTCTTCCGTTTAAGAAGTTTCTGAAAAAACATGTTCCACCCCCTGCAACGAGTAAAAGAGGCATAACCTGGACGGCTATACCTCTGTCCTCGTAACTCCATGCTATTCTTCTTTCTCTTTCGCCTCTTCTTCAGGCGTCTTAGCTTCGTCGCCTTCCTCAGCATCCACTAAAGCAGGTGTGCCCTCTTCCGTTTCACCGCCAAGGCCAGGTTCCTCAGGTTCTTCTGTCGGAGGAAGAATCGAAATGATTACTTCTTCCGGATCGTTATTGATTGTGTATTTTCCATCAACCTCAAGATCTTTTACCTGGACGGAGTCATTAACCTCCAGGTTTGAAACATCGACTTCGATGTTCTCAGGTATATCGTTTGGCAGTGCTTTTACAGAAAGTTCATAAACAGCCTGCTGCATCACTCCGCCATCCTTAACACCTGCAGAATCTCCGGCAGTAATTACAGGCACATCAGCATCAAGCTCGCTCTTCATATCCAGAGCGTAAAAATCCACATGAAGGATTTCACCTTTAATACTGTCCATCTGAAGGTCATAAACGATAACGTCCGTTTGCTCACCTTCTAGGGCAAGCTTAAAAACGCCGTTCTTTCCGTTTTCCCTGAGTGTTTTAGTAAGTGCTATCTCGTCAACTGTGACTGATTCATTGCCGAAGGCCTTGCCATACACTACACCAGGTACATGTCCCTGTTCCCTGATTTTTGTCAGCCTGGACCCTCTGCGATCTCCTCTTTTTGCCGCTTCAAGTACTGTAGTCATTTATCTAACCACCTCATCCTTATTGGTTCTTATACTGTTTTACCCAATTTATGATGATTTGAAACGTGCTGTGTCTCTGTATGTTTACTGAAGACCCTTTCTGCTGGTGCCTTAATTGCTCAGCTCAGCCTGTCAGGTTATTAAGTAAACAGCTGGCTTACGGAGCGCTGTTCATGGACATGAGTAATCGCTTTTGCCAGCAATGGGCCGACAGAAAGTTGTGTAATCATGTCTATTTTCTTTTCTTCCTGTAAAGCAATACTGTTTGTTACCACAAGCTCTTTAATTTTAGAATTCTGTATTCTTTCAATTGCAGGCCCTGATAAAACCGGATGCGTACAGCAGGCGTATACTTCTTTAGCGCCCTTTTCAATCATTGCATTAGCTGCCAGTGTAACCGTGCCCGCAGTATCGATAATATCATCAATAATTATCGCTGTTTTTCCTTCTACATTACCTACAATGTTCATAACTTCAGCTGTGTTAGGTTTTGGGCGGCGCTTGTCAATAATTGCTATAGGCGCTTTTAAACGGTCAGCCATTTTACGGGCTCTTACAACCCCTCCATGGTCTGGTGAAACAATAACGACGTCTTCAAAATTCTTTTCCTGGAAGTAATCGGCCAGAATTGGAACTCCGACAAGCTGATCGACCGGAATATCGAAGAATCCCTGAATCTGTGTCGCATGAAGATCCAGTGTAATAACTCTCGTAGCCCCTGCTGTCTCAAGCAGGTTAGCAACCAGCTTCGCAGTGATAGGTTCACGTGCGCGTGCTTTTCTGTCCTGGCGGGCATAACCATAGTAAGGTATAACAACATTGATTGTTTTCGCGGAAGCTCTTTTTAATGCATCAATCATAATTAACAGTTCCATAATATGTTCATTCGCTGGTGAAGAAGTAGACTGAATAACATATGTGTCACAGCCGCGAATACTTTCTTCCACGTTCATTTGAATTTCTCCGTCACTGAAACGGGATACGGAGCTTTTCCCCATTTCAATCCCTAAATGATCCGTAATCTCGTTAGCCAGGTCACGGTTGGAGCTTAATGTGAATACTTTTAAAAATTCATCGCCATACTTTGCCATGGTTATAAAAACCTCCAGTAGTTTTTCTTAATTGAAAATCAGCTTATCTTCTTAATCTGTTCTGTTAAAATCAGCACCTGTATCCTGGAAGAGGCAAACCTGCCTTCATCCTTGATAACAGTTACTTTTCATTTTTTTGTCTGCTTACATATCCCTCTTTGTTCGTCTGGCGGCCGCGGGCGATAGCCAGCGATTCTCCAGGAACGTCTTCTGTAATAGTAGAACCAGCTGCTACATATGCTTCTTTCCCAATCGTAACAGGGGCAATAAGATTGGAATTACAGCCTATAAAAGCATCGTCTTCTATTTTTGTTAAATATTTATTTTTACCGTCGTAGTTCACTGTAATGGAACCGCATCCAACATTGACATTACCGCCAATTTCCGCATCACCAAGATAGCTGAGGTGGGAAGCCTTACTGCCATCTCCCATGGTCATCTTCTTCAGTTCTACAAAATTGCCAACCTTGATCTCATTTCCAAGTTTCGTCTTAGGTCTGAGGTGTGCAAACGGCCCGATAGATACCCGGTTTCCAACCTCACTGTCATGTACGACAGATTGCTTGATGACATTGTCGCTGCCAATTTTGCTGTTTTCAATTTCTGTATGAGGGCCAATCTCACATTTTTCCCCTATCAATGTCTCTCCTTTAATAACACAGCCAGGATAAATCACCGTATCCCTGCCAACAGTTACGTCTGCGGATACATAAGTATTCGCCGGATCAATTAATGTAACTCCATCTCTCATTAATTGTTCGTTTATCCGCTTCTGCATAATAACTTCAGCTCTGCTTAGTGCTACACGGTCATTGACTCCGATGGTTTCATTGAAATCGGCAGTCTGATAAGCAGCTACTGGTTCTCCCTGTTCTTTCAGGATCTCAATTACATCGGGTAAATAATATTCGCCCTGGGAATTATCATTGCCTACTTTTGATAAAGCATCAAAAAGTGCCTGATTGTCAAAACAGTATGTGCCTGTGTTTATTTCAGTAACTAGTTTTTCTTCTTCAGCGGCATCTTTATGCTCCACAATTTTTTCTACATGGTTTTCCTGATTACGGATAACCCTGCCGTACCCCGTTGGATCGTCAGCTGCAGCTGTTAAAATTGTTGCCTTGGCCTGCTGCTGTTCGTGCTCTTTAATAAGGGATTCTATCGTTTCCTGTGTTAACAAAGGAGTATCTCCACATAAAACTACCGTAGTCCCCTGTTCACTGCCTATTAATGGTTCTGCCTGCATAACAGCATGTCCGGTTCCAAGCTGCTCTTCCTGAAGTACATAGGAGACTTCTTCTCCAAGTTCTTCTTTCACCATTTCTGCGCCATGGCCGACAACAGCGATCATTTTACTTGTATCCAGTCCTTTTAACTGATTTGTAATATGCTGCACCATAGGTTTACCGCATACAGGATGCAGTACTTTATATAAATCGGATTTCATTCTTGTGCCTTTTCCGGCTGCCAAGATAATCGCATAACGTTTATTCATAAATTTAACCTCCAGGGGGCTGTTTTTCCATTACGAATATATCTTAAAACCGGCTTCTTTTCAAGAAAGGACTGCTTTTGCATAAGAAGGAAATAAAAGACAACCCCTTTTTTAAAAAGGGATGAGGCAATATTTATTTGTTTTCATAAAGAAAACTTGGCAAGCCAAGCCTTAAAAGAGGCGAAGCATTGCCTTAGTTGCACTTATACTATAATCCTAAAAATTTTATCAGCGTCGAGACGGCTACGTTGCTGAAATTTTATACTTTCTTATAGTAAAAAAAATGACCCGCATACCTGCGGGCCAAGATATTTATTCAGAGCCAGGATGCCAAAGCTCATTAAAACTCACATCTGCTATTCCGTACTTTTCGAAGGGATGAAAGCCTACCATTTTTTCTTTGCAGTATTGAATAATAGGCTTATCACTAATATCCCTGCCGGACTGGAAGCTGGTCATCCCATTCATGCTCCACTCTGCTTCCGCTTTCTTCAGCCTCCATGGTGAATGGGAAATAGGCCCCTTTAATATCTTATCCCCCTTTAAGGTCCACAAACAGTATCTCTCAGTCAGCCACTCTGTTAATGAGCCCTTCTCCATGTCTATTTCCTGAGAGGCAATGTGCTTAATATAAACTGAAAAATATGCATCCCGCGCTGCTTTCTCTGTTCTTCTGCTTTCATAAAACAAACCATCCCCTGTTTCTTCCAGGGTAATTTCCGCTTTTAAATACGGAAGTGAGAAGGCACTACGGGCTCCGGCTGCTGCCAGCCTGCTGTCTGTGTCAAGGGAAAGAAAATAAACCCCCGGCTCTCCATAAAAATTTACATACGTCCTTACATTTATTTCGAGAAAATCACTGAACGGCAATTTCCCAGGCATTCCTCTGAAACCATTCCAGGATGCCCGGAAAGGAACAATGCTTATCCAGGCTCTTCCGTTATACGTTTCAATATTAAAGGGCGACGGCACATAGGGCCTTAGTTCTTCAACCTGAACCGGCCAGTGCAGAAATAATAAGTTCTCCCATTGCTGTCTGGCCACCCAAGGCCATTTGGGATCTCTCATCAAATTCCCCCTATGAGATTAGTGGACCGGACGTCCCTTCCATACAGATAATTCCACAGTTAAATTATAAGAACATACCTACAATTGTCGCGGATAAAATGGAAGCAAGAGTAGCCCCTGTTAAAAGCTTCAGACCGAAGCCGGACACATCTGCTGCTTTTCGCGCATCGATTCCTTTAACTGTCCCTGCAATAATACCGATAGATGAAAAATTGGCAAAGCTCGTTAAAAAGACAGAAACAACCCCTACTGTTTTCTCAGACATGCCGTCCAGCATAGTCTGGAATTCAAGCATAGCAACGAACTCGTTGGTAACTATTTTAGTCCCCATCACTGCCCCTGCCTGAATAACTTCATTCGGCGCTATTCCCATCAACAGTCCTATTGGAGCAAGTATATAACCAAGAATCTCCTGCAGGGTAATTCCCGCGAATACAAGCTGGATAATCCAGTTCACAAGCTCCAGGGAAGCGATAAAAGCAATAAGCATAGCCGCAACAATTAAAGCAATTTTACCGCCTTCGAGAGCCCCGTTTCCCATAGCTTCAAAAATACTCTTGTCATCGGAAACGTTTTCAATCTCCACACGGTCTTCTTCTTTAGGCACATTAACAGGTGCTATAAGAGAAGCCATAATTAATGCACTGAACATGTTAAGCGGCAATGCAACCAGTACATATTGCGGCGGAAGCATCTGCAGATAAGCACCAACAATTGATGCTGAAACTGAACCCATGGCTGAAGCACTTACAATATATAATCTGTTTGCTGTTAAATGATTAAACTGTGTTCGAATGGCGATTAAAGCTTCAGACTGGCCAAAGAACATACTGTTCACCGCATTAAAAGATTCCACTTTGGGCAAACCTGTTACTTTAGAGATGAGTCCACCCAAATATTTGATTATGTTAGGAAGAATTTTTAAATATGTCAGAACGGAAAGCAGTGTGGCAAAAAATACGATGAGCAGCAGAACGTTGAAGAAAAAGACGCCACCCTCTCCTGTTTCAATGCCCCCGACCACAAATCCAATTCCTTCCATACCAAATTCGATAAGTCTGTTAAACCCTGCTGAGATACTGTTGATAACCGACTGACCGATTCTTGTTGTAAACATAAACCATGTCGTTATCACCTGAAGCACAAGCATAATGCCTATGCCTCTGTAATTAATGTTTTTCCTGTCATTTGACATTAAATATGCTAGTCCGAGAACAACAACTATAGCTGCAATACCGAGTAGAAAATCCACGGAAACCTCCCTGAGTAAAAGTATTATATTTGTACATGCTGTACCGACTTAGACGAGTTTAGCAACTTCAATTATTTCCCGCAAGTATAAACCGGTAAAAAACTTTCTCAGCAGGATACTCCTTTTAGCATAATCTACCCCAAACTACCGGAAAGTAAATCAATAAATAATAACTATGACTGCAAATCGAAGTTTTTTCGGGACAAAAAAATAAACCTAGCTTAATCAGCTAGGTTTGATGCTTAAGAAGCGCCTGCTTCTTCAAATTCCAGTTCTTCACCGGCTTTTTCATACTCAGCCAAAACCGCGGACTGAATTTTCTCACGGGTTTTTGAAGAGATCGGATGAGCAATGTCTCTGAATTCCCCATCAGGAGTACGCTTGCTCGGCATAGCCACGAACATGCCATTATTTCCGTCGATAACCCGAATGTCGTGAACAACAAATTCATCATCGATGGTAATAGATGCGATTGCAAGCATACGACCCTCCGTATTCACCCGGCGAAGTCTCACATCTGTTACTTCCATATCTGCCACCACCTTTTCCAAATAAATAAATTGCTATTACATCGATTCTACATTGGAATTGGAAATCCTTCTTTTTCAGAAAGAAAAATGGCAAAATTAAATTTTCTTTTTATTTTTTACTCTTTTAAATCAAAATGTTTAATTCAGATGCTTTCCGCGGCTGCCTTATCATCAGGCAAAAAGGTTGCCCCGTTCTGCTTTTATTCTTTTGTTTTTTATATCAATCTCAGAAAGCCTTGTTAAAGAAATATAGTTATCCACTAGTTTTTCTTCTTCATGAACTGCCTCAGTCAGCACCCCTACCCCGGCTACTGTACACTGAAATTCATTCGACAGATCAATCATTCCTCTGATTGTGCCTCCAGCCTTCATGAAGTCATCCACTATAAATACCCTGGACTCAGGTTTCAGGCTTCTTCTGGCAAGAGACATCGTCTGAATCCGCTTATTTGATCCTGAAACATAATTAATGCTTACAAGAGACCCTTCCGTGATCCGATGTTCATGGCGGACGATGCTCACAGGTACGTTCAAATGCTCAGCAACAGCATACGCCAGAGGAATCCCTTTCGTTGCCATTGTCATAACAGCATCAATATCCCCCGGACGATACCTGGCGGCAAATATCCTGCCCAGTTCTCTCATCAGCATAGGATCGCCAATAACATCCATCATATATAAATAGCCCCCTGGCAAAAGCCGGTCAGGGTCTTCGAGCTTCTGGCAAAGTCCGTCAATTAATTTTTCCGAGCTTTCACGGTCAGCCGCAGGGATAAACATTACCCCTCCCGCTGCACCGGCAGTAGTCTCAATCGTCCCTGTGTACCTGCTCTCAAATACCTCTTTTATAATTGCGATGTCTTCACTGATGGAAGACTTAGCTGATTTATAAGCTTCTGAAAAATAAGTCAGAGGGATTTGCTGGTGCGGGTGAGACAGAAAATAATTTGTCATATCGACTAAACGTCCGCTTCTCCGGTACTTCATGTCCTACCTCCATCGCTTAATACGCCTTTTGTAAACTCCAAAAACCGAACATTATAAAAGTAATATACCACTACCGTCCGGATTTAACAAGTTACTGTGCATATTCTAGCCATGTTTGGTGCCAAGAATACGAACAACATATACTTCTTCCATAAAACCTTTTAACCCATGATACAAACGGTCAGCCCTTGCTTCACTTTGTGTCAGACCGAATACAGTGGGGCCGCTCCCGCTCATAACTGACCCATCCGCGCCGAACTGGAGCATTCGTTGTTTAATTTTTGCAACCTGCGGATGCATATTAAATGTCACTTCCTCCATGACATTCTCAAGCTTTTGACAAACGTCCGGAAAGGCTCCCTGATTAATAGCATTTATCATTCCGGCAGTATCAGGGTGTTTCATGTTTTTGAGATCAAGCCTGCTGTAAATATCTTTTGTGG
The DNA here is from genome assembly GCF_002019695.1 of Evansella clarkii. GTDB lineage: Bacteria > Bacillota > Bacilli > Bacillales > Salisediminibacteriaceae > Evansella > Evansella clarkii. The sequence goes on from NZ_KV917376.1 coordinate 1,054,512, forward strand.
AAACACTCATTGGAGGCTTCACGAGAACAACCCAGCAAGATGGAGGTGCAGGGAGAAATTCCAGTTTTTCGCCTCTTCCTCTTGCAACAGCCGTCCCGCCATGGACACAGAAAGGAACATCAGAACCAATTTTAAGTCCAAGCTCAGCAAGCTCTTCCATAGTAAGACCCAATTCCCATAATTGGTTAAGTCCTCTCAGCACTGCTGCCGCATCTGTGCTCCCTCCGGCAAGCCCCGCTGAGACAGGTATTTGTTTATCAATAAATACAGATACGCCTTTTTCCGTACCTGTATGATCTTTAATTACTTTTGCTGCCTGATAAGCAAGATTATTTTCATTGGACGGGATAAAACCCTGGTTCACGTCTATATTAATTTTGTCTTCTTCTAAAGAAATGAGGCCGATCCTGTCTGACAGATCAATTGTTGTCATAATCATTTCCACTTCATGATAGCCGTCATTACGCTTCCCGGTTACATCAAGGGTTAAATTTATTTTAGCCGGGGCTTTTACAATAATGCTTTCCCTCATTTAATTCACCTGCTTTTTCCATAAAAACTTTCTTCCGTATTTTATCACTTGTGGTTCCATGATACTACATTTACCACCACTTTTCTTTCAGGATAAAAATTGCTTTATTAATATAGCTGTTGATTTTCGTTAAAAGACGCTCGCTTGCCTCGGGCAAAGCTTCAGCTAACGCGTAATATCACCCCGGTGGATCTTCAGCTTTTTCTTTTCCCGACCGGCAAGAGCATCGCTCCTCCGCAAATGCAGACAAAAATCAATAATTTGCTAAACAATAAAAAAACCGGGGGAGACCCCCGGTCCTTCACTTTGCCACAGCCTGAATAGTGAGATAATCTGGCTGATTACTGGTTCTGATCGTTATGCAGCTGCCTTTCAGCCAGTTCAATTGCCCGTTTTACCATATTACCTGCATCCCTTGCCCGAATGCCTCCCCATCCTTCTCGCTGGACGGTATCGTAGAAGCCAAGTTCTTTTGCCAGCTCTTCCTTAAAGCGATCTGACATGACGCCTCGTCTTCTCCCCATTCGTAACAACCCCTTCCATGGCTGTGGCATCCTTATTGTTTCCAGGGCCTGAAAAATTAAAGCAGGAAAATTTCCCTTGCAGAGAGCAAAAAAAAAACGATTATCCTGAAAAACACCTAAGCCGTTTCACCGGATTAGACGTTTTTTTAGATAATCGCTTATATAAATTATATCTTTTCAGCAGCTCCTAACGGCTCTTCAGCCGCAGTTTCAGCTCCGTCCATAGTCAGCTTGACTGTTTCAGTAAGTACGTCTGTGTAACTATAGGATACTCGTTCAACAGCATATTCATCCTGGTCCAGTTTGATGGTGAAAACTGAGGGATATGTTCCTTCCAAAAGCCCGGATCTTTCAATCGTTTTTCTTCTACCTCCGTTTGCCTGAATGGTAATTCTCTTGCCTACGTTCTCGTCCAGTGATCTTTTAATTTCAATCAATGTTTTAGCCATCCACTACACCTCACTTGTCCTAATTATAACACAGGACGTACGCTTCGTCAAATAAAACTAAAATTATAACAACGAAACTCGTCAGTGTCAACAAATTTTTCTTGCTTTCAGTCGATAATTTTTAGCATGCACAAATGTTCAGAAACTATGTACAAACAAGCACAAGAAAAGTGCAAGCGCCTTGGTCACGAGTGACACTCTTTACCTGGACCGAGTAACCGCAGGCCCAATCACTGCCTCTTCCTCTTCGAGAATAGCTGCGCAGTGGATCCGTCGAGGCAACTCGCAGCGTTTCAAGAGGCTGTGCTCGTTGGACAGCTTAATCGAGGATGCCTGACAGAAGCCGCTCTTTGGCTTCAGGTGCTCCTGCGATTAATCGTCACAAGGCCCCAATTCAGGTAGCTGCCTGAAGTGACCTCGAGCTCGCAGGCGCTGGAGCTAGACGATTTTCGTGGGAAAAATATTTTTTCTTTATTTTATTAAAAAACGCAACCTCCTGGCTGCGCCTGATTCTCTGGTTATTCTTCTTCTTCATATAAATTAGGCATGCCTCTTCTGAGAGTCCCGTTAGTTTCTACTCCCCCGAGCCCTTTTTGCCCTGTTAAAGAAGTTTTTAAAATGTCCCAGACACCCACTCTTTCCATAAAAGGTGTCAGACTAACTTTAGAAACGACATATACGGGGTCCAAAGCATGTATATTAACCCGGTCAGGAGAACTTGCAAAATTTGCGCCAGCCTTTAACAGCGACTGAAAATTCGACTGGCATGCACCGGCAAATATTACAAGGTGGTCCATATAGGGAACCACTTTGCGCGCTTCCATTACTGTATCGACAAAATGCCTTGAATTTCTGTAAGCTTTCATTTCCTGTTCACTGCCCTTAGATTTACTATACGCATCATGTCCTGTTATAACCAGGATTTCAGGCCTCACCATTTCTATAAGGGAAGCCACCTGAAGCGGCATCTCCTTTTCATGAAGATGCACCCCGTAAACGGGTACACCTAAGCGGTCATAAACCTGGGTGCATTTCTTTAAATATAAGGAGTCTCCGTCCATATGAAGGACTTTTCCGGGCATTTCAAAATACTGCTTTTTTTTTGTATAGCCTGAGGTAACTTCATACTCGCTTTTTTCCCTGATTAATTTCCGGTCCTGTCTGAAAAGCTGGTAACAGCTCTCCACCTGGTCTTTATATTTTTCAGCCCTTCTCTTTCTCTCCTCATCCTTTATAGGCACTAGATCACTTACTGGAGCATCAGCCAGAAGCCTCATATCTTCACCTGTTAACTCAGCTTTATCTCCATTTATTTGTTTAATTCGAAATAAAATATCACAATTATACGATGCTCTTCCTACTATCTGACCTACTTTAAAGTCCGCCATGACACACGCCTCCTCACACGATAAATTATGCAGGGAGGCGCTCTGTTGCTACTTTTCTGCCAGTCTCCTGAGGAATCTGCTGCTCAGCGCGGCGAATTCTTCCATATGAAGGGACTCTCCCCTTCGCTTTGGATCTATTCCTGCTTCCTGAATTACTTTTTCCACCTCTGATTTTTCAAGATCTTCACCAAAGTGACGGGACATATTATTTAACAGAGTTTTTCGCCGCTGGGCAAACGAGGCCCTGACCATCTCAAAAAAGAAAGCCTCATCCTCCACCTGCACAGGAGGAGTATCTCTGATGGTGAGACGTAAGATAGCTGAATCTACATTAGGCTGAGGAACAAAAACAGTTTTAGGAACCGTGAAGGCAGTATCAGCATCAGCATAATACTGAGCGGCTATGGAAAGAGAGCCGTAATCCTTTGTCCCCGGCCCGGCAGCTATTCTGTCAGCTACTTCCTTCTGAACCATTACTACTATGGTTCTTACTGGAAGGTTCTCTTCGAGCAATTTCATCAATATCGGTGTAGTTACGTAGTAAGGAAGGTTTGCTACTACAGCGAGATCTTCCCCTTCCTGAAATTTCCCGGAAACAACCTGCTTTACATCTGCCTTCAGAACATCTTCATTAATTACTTCCACGTGGGGATAGGAGGACAGAGTCTCTTTTAATATAGGAATAAGGCGCTGATCTATTTCAAAGGCAACCACCTTTTGAGCCCGTTTTGCCAATTGTTCTGTTAACGCTCCTATTCCTGGCCCTATTTCAATCACTCCTGTGCTTTCCGTTACTTCGGCTGCATCGACGATTCTGTTAAGGATGTTAGTATCAATAAGGAAGTTCTGTCCTAAACTTTTCTTAAAAGAAAATCCAAACCGTTCTAATATCTCTTTTGTTCTTTTCGGTGTAGCTATATCTTTATCAGTCATTAATAATCTCCTCTTTCTACTCGTTTCAGAGCCGCTGTATATTCGTTACGGTTAATCCGGAACTGATGGAGCCTTTTTAACAGCTGTTTCCCGTTTGTATAGCCTATATTCAGTTCCTTTCCGAGAGCATCTCTTTTTTCACGGGACCCCCTGCCTCCGATCAGCCCTGCTGCAAAAAGGTCTTCCTTAGTAATTTCTTTTTCTTCTTGATATTCAAGCCCGTACGAAGGTTTTGCCTCGTTAATTGCCCTTATAATATCTTCGCCGGAGGCATGCTCTACCCCAACTTTATTTTTCTGATGATCAATGGCATCTTCCTTTTGTAAAAAAGCGTGCTTGCACCCTGGCACTTTTTCCTCAATTGTACGCCGGATTTTTTCTCCAGGGTAATCTGGATCTGTAAAAATAATGACCCCTCTTCTCTCAACTGCCAGCCTGACCTGTGAAATCACATGGTCGGCTACAGCCGAGCCGTTTGTTTCTATCGTGTCACATACCAAATATTTTTTTAAAATATTTGTGTCGTTTTTACCCTCAACTACAATTATTTCCTCTACTGGCAGCTTCATTATTACCTCTACCCTCTCTGATAGCCTGTACAGCTATTTTATCTCTGTTTCGATATGTCTATTACTATACCTAATCATGTTAGAAGTGCAAGTTCCCAGGGGGATATTGCGATTGCGCCGTGTTAACTCCGAAACTCCAAAAAGAAAAAACACAGAGATAACTCTGTGTTTAATCAAGCACTCGAACTTCTACGGTCCGCCTGCCAAAAGACCTTACCTTGTTAGTATCGGGAATGAATATATCAATCTTATTCCCGTTGATAGCCCCGCCAATATCCGCCGCTAAATAGGTTCCATAGCCTTTTACTTCCACTCTGGACCCTAACGGTATGACGTTCGGATCGACTGCTATAACTTTGGCGTTCGGGTTATTTTTCAGATTAACTCCTGTATAAGTAATGCCTGAACAACCACTGCAATTAGCCGTATAGGCAGTAGCTGTAAAAGTACGCCAGCTGCCCTGGTTACTGCCTGAGCTTCCCCCGGAAGAGGAATTTGAGGATGACGAATCCGATGCAGCTGAAGCATTGGAACTTGATGATGAATTAATGGAGGACGTATTTTCCGCTGAAGCAGATGCCCCTCTGGAAACTACAGGCTGCGGCTCTTTTGTACCTACAGCCACTACCCTGTCTTCACTTTCAGCCACTATTTCTTCCTTAATCAATTCCCTTGATGCCTCTTCTCCATCCTCTAAAATAACTTCATAGTATTTTGCAAGAGTCCCATTTTTTCCGCTGTTTAGTACTTTTTCTGTCCCTCGTTCTACAGAGCCATCATTTTTTCGTACAGTTGCAAAATCTATTTCTTCTTCCACAACATCGGTGACTTTTTCCACCCGGACCACGTTAATCTCGGTTTCCTCTGCCAGAAGATCGTCGAGGGAAGGTTCTACACGGTCTAATTCGCCAAGGGCAATATTCTCATTTTCCAAAAAGTCAGCGACCGTTGTTGAAGTCGTCCAAACCTCTTTTTCTTCTCCATCACTATACAGCGTAATGAGGAAAGCAGTTTCATAGCTTACCAGTGTATTCTCTGTTATTATTTCATCTGGATCAGGACTAATCTTATCATGCTCGTTTACTTCTATTTTCAGCTCAGCAAGCAGTTCCTCTACTGTACCGGCTGTTGTCCAGACTTTTTGGCTTTCGCCATCCGTATGTATTTCTACCTGCTTTGCTGGTGTTATGGTGATTTCCATCGTATCTTTGATGTCTGTATCCTGGGGCGGGTCGATGTCATCGTGAATACTCACTTCAATATCACGTTCTTCTAAAACCTCTCCGACAGTTGATGCATGTGTATAGACGGTACTTATGTCCTCTTCCATACCAATCGTTACTGATGCTTTCGTTAATTCATACACAGCGAAAACAACAATACCAATCAACGTCAGGAGGCCAACGCTGGATACGGCAAGCTTTCTCCACGAAATACGTGAATAGAGCTGCTTCATCCATTGATTCATGGCTGAACCCCTCCTTCAGAAACCGAATTATACGCCCGCTCGCCCCCTTTGTCAATTAATATATCAATCCCTTACTCTCAGCAATTATTACGTAATTCTTATGCCTGTTGAAGGAAAACTTCTCGACAACCCTTATGGATACTGATGCGGGAAGTTGTTGAACAAAAGCCGGCGCCTCGGTTTTCGGACAAGCTCAGCCAGAATTTGCTAGCTGTCTTTGTCAGTTAATCCCGAAAAGTTTTTCTGCATTCTTTGTTGTCTGGTGAGCAACTTCCTCATAATCAAGCTCTTTAAGCCGGGCTATTTCCTCGGCCACTAATTTTACGTATGCCGGTTCATTTCTTTTTCCTCTATACGGGTGTGGAGCTAGGTAGGGAGCATCTGTTTCAATAAGCATTCTTTCCAAAGGAATTTCCTTTGCTGTCTCTTTTGTTTCTTTCGCATTTTTAAACGTGACTGGCCCCCCAAAGGAGATATAGAAGTTCATGTCCATACAAGCTCTGGCAATTTCAATGCTTCCTCCAAAGCAGTGCATGATTCCCCCTGTTTCTTCTGCCTTTTCCTCTTTAAGGATCTTCACCACATCCTCGTCAGCGTTTCGGTTGTGAATTATAAGGGGGAGTTTCACTTCTTTAGCCAGCTGGATCTGCTTTCGGAAAGCATCCTTCTGAGCTTCTTTTGGGGATTTATCCCAGTGGTAGTCAAGCCCTGTTTCTCCAATTGCTACTACCTTAGGGTGTGAAGCCAAGTCCCTGATCCAGTTCAGATATTCCTGATTCAGGTCGATGGCGTCAACAGGATGCCATCCAACAGCAGCGTATATAAAGTCATATTTCTCTGTGAGTTCCATTGCTTTATTGATCGTTTTTTCGTCAAACCCGACGACTGTCATTTTTGAGACTCCGGCCTCGTTTGCCCGCTCAATTACTTGTTCTATATCTTCTTCGAACTGATCGGCATTTAAATGTACGTGAGTATCAAACAACATGAATAAGTCCTCCTTATATTATTTAATATGAGTATCCCTTTTGCTCAGAATTATCATTATTACTTTAAATAAGGTGTGTTAATGAACTTTATAGACATTCTGAGCTAATGACATAGTCATCTTATTTAAAAGGGACGCCCTTCCTGAGGGGAAAGGCGTCTTTTTTGGTTTATTTAACTTTAGATCCGTTCGGCAGAGATTCTGCAATAGTCGCTAAAGTAAGCTCTTCTTCATTGGATGCTGCAAGAATCATTCCCTGTGACAGCTCTCCCCGAAGCTTTACCGGCTTCAGGTTAGTTACACAGATTACTTTCTTTCCAACAAGATCTTCCGGGCTGTAATGCTTGGCAATTCCGGAAACTACCTGGCGCTGTTCATAACCAAGGTCCAGCTGGATCTTCAGCAGCTTATCTGCCTTTTTCACTTTTTCAGCTCCGATTACTTCTGCTACACGCAGTTCCACTTTTGTAAAGTCATCTATTGTAATTTCATCGGACTCGGGAGCCTCTATTACTGCTTCTGTCGAGTTGCCCTCAGATGATTTTTCCTGATCTTCTTCAGAAACGAGGACTCCCCCCATCGCTTCCACAATGTACTTTACCTCTTCTTTTACATCAAGGCGAGGGAAAAGGGGTTCTCCCTTACTAACAACCTTGGTTCCGCTTTTCAGCTGGCCAAACTGCCTCAAGGACTCCCATGAAGTAATATCTTCACTAATACCAAGCTGCTGCCAGATCTTTTTAGGTGTAGCTGTAAGGAATGGCTGAATAAGAATGGAAATGTACCTTAGTGATTCCGCTAAGTGGTACATAACAGAGCCGAGCTGTTCTTTTGCTTCTTCATCCTTAGCCATAATCCACGGCTGCGTTTCATCAATATATTTATTTGTTCTGCTCACTAGCTGCCAGATTGCAGTCAGTGCCACGGAAAACTCCATATCTTCCAACGCAGCTTCTACTTTTGTCACTGTAGCGTTCACCTGATCAACAAGGGACACATCCACCGCTGTCGCATCTTTTACGTACTGAGGCATTTCTCCGTCGAAATACTTATTAATCATGGCAACAGTTCTGTTAAGCAGGTTTCCAAGGTCGTTGGCAAGATCATAGTTCACTCTGTCCACAAACCCTTCCGGTGTAAATACTCCGTCAGAACCAAATGGTACTTCTCTGAGAAGGTAATAACGGAGGGCATCAAGGCTGTAACGGTCGATCAGCGGAACAGGATCAACCACATTCCCTTTAGATTTAGACATTTTGCCATCTTTCATTAACAGCCAGCCGTGGCCGAAAACTTTCTTAGGAAGCGGAAGATCCAGTGCCATTAGCATAATCGGCCAGTATATCGTATGGAAACGGACAATTTCCTTACCAACGAGATGGACATCCGCCGGCCAGAATTTCCTGTACTTGCTGTCATCTCCGCTTCCGTACCCTAATGCTGTAATATAGTTAGACAGCGCATCAATCCACACATACACCACATGTTTAGGGTCGCTTTTAACTTTTACACCCCAGTCAAACGAAGTCCTTGAAACAGCCAGATCTTCCAGCCCAGGTTTAATAAAATTGTTGATCATTTCGTTTTTCCGGGACTCCGGCTGGATAAATTCCGGGTTCTCCTCGTAGTACTGGAGAAGCCTGTCTGCATATTTACTCATCTTGAAAAAGTAGGATTCTTCCTGTACTTTCTCTACTGGACGTCCGCAGTCAGGACATACATTTCCTTTTGCCTGGTACTCGGTGTAAAAAGATTCACATGGAGTACAATACAGCCCCTCATACTTATCGAGATAGATATCGCCCTGCTCCAGAAGCTGGTCAAATATTTTCTGGACAATTATTTTATGCCTGTCTTCTGTTGTCCGGATAAAATCATCGTAGGAAATGTCCAGTTTATCCCAGAGCTTTTTAATCCCAGCCACAATATCATCAGTAAATTGCTGGGGAGTAACACCTTTTTCCTCTGCTTTCCGTTCAATCTTCTGCCCATGCTCGTCTGTACCAGTTAAGTACATTACCTCATAGCCCCTCAACCTCTTATACCTGGCCATTGCATCACCAGCAACGGTTGTATAAGCGTGGCCGATATGCAGCTTATCACTTGGATAGTAAATCGGCGAAGTAATGTAGAAAGTCTTTTCATTTTTACTCATTATTAATACCTCCTTGATCTATAAAACAATAAATTGCTTACGTCTTGAGATTTTCACATACGGTGCCTCCAGGAGCGTCAGAAACAAAAAAATCCCCCGTCCGCCTTGGGACGAGAGTTCATACTCACGTGGTACCACCCAGATTCACTGTTATTAAAACAGTCTCCAGAGGCTGAAAACAGGACTGCGTTAAAGCATCTGTATTTTCAGCCTGCTCCGTTAACGCCGGATTTACGTTACCCCCTTACATCTTTTTGCTCGAAGGTAATTTCCTCGCTGGACCATCTTCAAGAGTTCAGTTCATACCAGTTCTCAGCAGCCTGGCTCTCTGTCAAAAACTTTCCTCTTTACTCATCCCGTCATCGGAAACAGATTATTTGCTTTCTGTATTCAGAATATATCTAATAGAGTAGACAGTGTCAAGCTGTACACTCTGCAGAGGCTCTTCTTAGAAGTATTCCCATGTATTTGTAAAACTAAAAGCATCTTTTTAAAAACAAAAGCACCGGATGAATTAGCTGGATTTCCAGGAGGCCATAGAGTAAGCGGGGAAAATATTTTCACATTTATTATAGTTTATAAGACAAAAGCACGCTTCCTGTTACGAATAATCAATAGAGTTAAGAAAATAGAGTCAGTTTAAAACTTTCAAATTAAAATTATTTAATAAACTGAATAAACCCTTTAGTATCAACGGATTAACCAAATCCCCCCCTCTTCCCCGCCACAAACATTTCCGAAAAAAAGCGAATTAAATTATATTTTAATTGACTTCTTTTGGAAAAGTTGGTATTCTAAGTTTGAAAGAATAGTGTCGAAAATCTATGCTAAACTAATATATTGACCGGGAGGAAAATAGTATGAAATCTACTGGAATTGTTCGTAAAGTTGACGAATTGGGCCGCGTAGTAATACCTATTGAGCTTCGCCGTACCCTTGATATTGCAGAAAAAGATGCGCTTGAAATTTATGTGGACGACGAGAGAATTGTACTGAAGAAGTACAAGCCTAACATGACTTGCCAGGTAACAGGAGAGGTTTCCGATGATAATCTGTCTATTGCCGAGGGCAAAATTATCCTGAGCCCTCAGGGAGCAAAAGAAATTATAAGAGATTTAGAGGATTACCTTGAAAAGCAAGATAAGTAATACATAAACCCAGCTCAATTCATGAGCTGGGTTTATTTAATCCCTAAGAAAAAATATCCTTTACTATGAAAATTGTCCAGCTCCATCACCTACTCGCTCGAGGTCACTTCGCTCGTGAGAAAGGCGCTTCCGCTTTGCTATTCCACATGATAAATCTGATAAACGTCTCTTTTTTTCATTCCTCTGTCAGCAGCCGTTTGTTTAATTGCATCCTTAGATGATAGTCCTTCTTCCATATAGTGTTCAATATGTTCCTCAATTGGCATAGAGGCCCACCACTTTTCTTCCTCCTGCTCCAGCTGTTCCTCTTCTGAAGCACCGGAGATTACAAGGACACACTCTCCTTTTACTCCCTCTTCTTCAATAAATGCCAGTATACTTTCCGCGTTTCCCCGAATGATCGTCTCATATTGTTTTGTTATTTCACGGCACAGAGCCATCTCCCTGTTTCCCATCACTTTCAGGATAGCTGTCAATGTCTCTTTGAGGCGGTGAGGAGCTTCATAAAAAATAAGAGTATCCGGATATTTTCTCCACTTTTCTAATGCTTTTTCACGTTCTTTCTTCCTTCGGTCGAGAAACCCGGAAAAGGTGAAAGCTTCTGTAGGAAGAGCCGAGACTACAAGAGCTGTCAGGGCAGCATTGGCACCTGGAAGAGCAATAACAGGTATCTCTTCTGCTGCGAATCGTGCTGCCAGATCTGCCCCGGGGTCAGAGATTGCTGGCATGCCTGCGTCGCTTACAAGCGCAATCACCTCTCCCCCTTTTGCCTTATCGACAAGGATATTTTCCCGCTCCAGCTTGTTATGTTCGTGGTAACTTATTAATGGCGTTTCTATGGAAAATGCGTGGCATAACTTTTTAGTATGGCGAGTATCCTCGGCTGCAATGATGTCTGCACTTTTCAATATTTCCACCGCGCGATAGGTCATATCCTGAAGATTTCCTATCGGCGTGGGCACGAGGTAGAGACATCCTTTTCCTTCCATATCACGATAACTCTGCTGAATTTGCACCTTTATCATTCCCTCCATACTTTATGAGAACTTCTTTTTGCTTCCTTGAAAGCTGTTTAATCTCATACTCCCGCTTTAAAGCCGTTCCTTTTGAATCAAAGATTTCTTCATATACTACCGCGAAAGGACCTCTGCCTTTCGTATATTTTGCCCCTTTTCCTTCTTCATGCATCCTCATTCGCTTTTTTACATCCTGAGCATAGCCTGTATAATAAGTGTTATCCCCGCACTCCAGAATATAGACATAATGCTTACCACTTTTCATAAAGCTCTTTAAACTCCTTTGTATACGTATTTCCCGCTCCGTAGACGATAATTGGGGGCAGAGTCCTTAAACCTGACTTTCCTCCTCTGACGGCTTCCACAAGGACCATATTGGCTTCCCTGTCTGATTTAGGGTATACGAATTGTACTCTCTTTGGCTCCAGGCTGTATTTTTGCATGACGCTGAATATCTCGGCCATACGCTCCGGGCGGTGAACCATAGCGAGCCTCCCTGTCTGTTTTACAAGCCTTGATGAAATATTTATTATATCTTCCAGTGTGGCAGCTACTTCATGTCTCGCATAGGAGACCATTTTATTATCGTTTTTGCCCTTTTCGGAAGTGACCTTAAAATATGGAGGATTACAAGTGACAAGATCATAACTGTCCCATGAGACCTCATTCTCCAGATCAAGGAGGTTTTTGTTAATAATATTTATCTGATCATCCAGCCCGTTATGATTTATGCTCTTACTAGCCAGGCCTGCGAGCACTTCCTGAATTTCCACCGCATCTATCTTAGCCTTTGTTCTCAGTGACATCTGCAGGGGAATGGCCCCATTACCAGCACAAAGGTCGATAATTTTCCCCTTGTCCCCAGGGACTTTCGCAAATCCGGCCAGCAGAACCGCATCTATGGAAAAAGAAAATATATCCCTTCTTTGAAAAATATAACGTTTTTTTCCCGGCAGATAGTCCAGCCGCTCTTCTGAGTTAGTCTGCTTCATTTAACCAGCTTCCTTATTGTTTTTTCTGAATCTCCCTATACAAGAAGGAGCCTTCCCGCGCTCGACCGGAAAGACCCCTTTCTAAATAATTATTTTTTGTTTAAAAAAGATAAACAAAATAAACAATCGCCTTCTTTGCGGATACTTCCGTAGTGCAGGTTGCATATATGGAACCCTTCCTGATATAGGCGGGCAAGGTTATCATATCCCTCACCGAAATCAGACCGGCCGGAATCAGATTTCTTCTGCTTTCCGGTCTGCCTCTTTTCTTCCTGAGTATGTTCCTCTGTACGTTCCAACCGCACTCTTAAGTGCTCATTTTCAATCTGGAGGCTGTGGTTTTCTTCCAGCAGCAGAGCAAGCTGCTCCTTCAGTTCCCCAAGTTCATGGTGAAGGCCACCTATTCGTTCCTCCATCTGGCTTACACGAGCGAAAATCTCATGTTTGTTCAAGATCCCACACCTCATTACTTCGTGGTTTCCGCGGTTATTGCCCCTTCTTCCATCAGCTCGTCTAAAGTAAACTCTATGACACGCCCTGATTCAAATATTTCAACTTGTACAAGACGTTCGAGCATATTGAGTCCAACTACCTTTCCTTTTCCATAGCTTGTCTTCATCTGCTCATTTAAGTCAGGCAATTCCTTCTTTGCTGACTCATACATATCATTTTCATATTTCAGACAGCACATGAGTCTCCCGCAAAGACCGGATATCTTAGTTGGATTTAGAGAAAGGTTCTGATCCTTTGCCATTTTTATCGATACTGGTTCAAAATCTCCCAGGAATGTAGAGCAGCAAAGCATCCTTCCGCACGGCCCAATACCGCCGAGCATTTTTGCTTCGTCCCTGACGCCAATCTGTCTAAGCTCAATTCTCGTTCGGAAAATTGATGCTAAGTCTTTGACCAGTTCACGGAAATCTATACGGCCGTCAGCCGTAAAGTAGAAGAGAACTTTATTACGGTCGAATGTGTATTCCACATCCACCAGTTTCATATCAAGCTCATGATGGGAAATTTTTTCCACACAAACACTGAATGCTTTCTGTGCTTCTTCCCTGTTCTCTTTTACAATGAGCTTATCTTTTTCCGTGGCGAGCCGAAGCACATTTTTCAGCGGCAGAACTACATCTTTCTCATCCACTACTTTAATGCCGCTTACCACTTTGCCAAATTCCACCCCGCGGGCAGTTTCGACGATGACAAAGTCATCTTTATTTATATCTAATTCACCTGGCGAAAAATAATATATTTTGCCGGCTTTCTTAAATCGAACACCTACAACTCGATGCACGTTATCCCTCCTGTAGACGAAGAAGCAATTGCTCCATTAATAGCTGGGGAGCGGTATTTGCATCCAACTTGCGTTTTGCATCCATAACCGCCTGGAGGTTAGCTCCCAGCTTACGTTGTGACAGCTTTAATGCCTGCTCCTGAAGCTTATCTTTCTGATCTGTGTAAACGATAAGATCTGTCTGATCCACCTGCATTCGCAGAACGTCCCTGTACCAGATTAAAAATAAGTCTAAGCCGAGCTGCATGTCCTTTTTTTCTTTGAAAAAAGGCATCCATACCTCCTGCAATGTAAGGAACGCATATTTTGGACGCATAGAAACTTCATCAATTAATTGTATCACTTTATTTCTGGCCTGTGCAATCCAATTCTCACTGCAAAGCTGGATTCCTTCTTCCAAATCATAGGTTATTTGCGATACAGTCCGGGCATCAGTATCAGAAATGCCTTCTTCCACCAGTTTTCCCACTAATCTTTCAGGTGATAACGGCGCAAACGTCAAAACTTGAGAACGGGAAACGATCGTTTTGAGTATTCGGTGGAACTGCGTAGTCATCAAAACAGCCAGGGCTTCCCCGTCTGGTTCTTCGAGAAACTTCAGGATACTGTTTGCCGCCCCTGGCGTCATTTTCTCCGCATCGTCCACTATATAAACTTTCTTGCTGGATTCTACCCCTCTGAAGCTGAATTCCTTTTTCAGGTGCCTGATCTGATCAACTTTTATCGATTGCCCTTCTGCCTCTATAAAGTGAACATCCGGATGATTTCCAGACTCTATTCTTTTACAATCCGGGCAATTAAGACAAGGATCAGGCCCACTGGATGCTGTACAAAAAAAGGATTTGGCCAGGACTTTGGCCGTTTCTTTTTTTCCGCACCCTCTCGGTCCTTCAAACAGATAAGCATGCGCAAGACGGTCCTTTTTCAAACTATTTACAAGCATTTTCGCAACAGCAGGCTGAGTCTCCTTTAACTTCTCCCACATAAACATTTCTCCATTCTTCAGCCTCTAATACTTAAAACTTTTCAAATTGCTCTACAGGAAGAACAAATACAGTCGCTCCTCCTACCTGAACTTCTACTGGATACGGCACATAGGAATCCGCGTTGCCTCCCATTGGAGAGATTGGTGCTACGAGCTGTTCTCTGGATTTACAGTTATCCTTAATTATCGTCAGGACTTTTTCCACGTTTTTATCCTCTGTCCCAATCATAAACGTAGTGTTGCCTGCCTTCAAAAAGCCTCCTGTGCTCGCAAGCTTCGTTGCACGAAAGTCATTTTCCACTAGTGCATCGGACAACCTGTTGCTGTCTTTATCCTGAACAACTGCCATAATTAATTTCATGACCCTTCCTCCTCAATTCCCCAACTGTGTTGGAAGCTTTTATACTTTATATTTTATTACATTATGTGCATTTTGAATAACTATTGTTTCTCCTTTTAAATTAACGTTTTTCCTGTTTTTGCAGTATACTCTCTATTTTATCGCCAGCTTCTTTGACTACAGCATCAAGCGGCCGGGATGCATCTAACAGATGAATTCTTTCCGGTTCCCTTGCTGCAAGCTTCCTGTATGCCTCTCGTACCATTTCATGAAAACTTATTGTTTCCTGGTCAAGCCGGTTGACTTCCCTTCCCTGGTGGGAATGAATTCTCGCCAGCCCGGTTTCAGGCTCAATATCGAAATATAAAGTCATCTCCGGCATTAACCCTTCGGTTGCGAATAAGTTGATGTTCAGCACCTCTTCAATGCCTATCTCCCTTGCTTCCCCTTGATAAACAAGGCTGCTGTCGATAAATCTGTCGCAAAGTATTACATAACCATCCTCTAAGTATGGAACTATTTTTTCAATGAGATGCTGCCTCCTGGCTGCTGCATAAAGAAGCGCTTCCGTTCGGGCATCCATTTCCGTATGCTCAGGGTTTAAAATGATCTCTCTGATTTTCTCGGCAATTACACTTCCTCCAGGTTCTCTGGTAGCAATCACCTTCAGGCCTCTTTCTTCCAGCTGCTCTTTTACTATTTGGAGGACTGTTGTTTTTCCAGCCCCTTCACCGCCCTCAAATGTTATAAATAAACCGTTCACATGCCATTCTCCTCATCTGTCTGCTTATTAAGTATCTTTATCCCTTTGGATATCCATTCTTCCCCTGTTTGAAAATAGGTATTATTTTTCCCCAGCCATTCTAATTTCCTGCATTGTTCCTCAGATATTCTTTCTCCTCTTATTAATAACGGAACACCGGGTGGATATGGGGTTATCGTTTCTCCTGCTATATTACCTGCAGAACTTCTCACTGGAACGAAACTACAGGGAAGCCTGTCTGCTTCTTTAGGTGTACAGAAAGGTTCAGATATATCCTCTTTCATCCTGTACTCATTAAATAATTCCGTTCCCGGGCCCCCGTTTCCCTCCAGACTTGTTTTAATCAACCTGCTCCACTGTTTAAAGGGTAACTCATCTGTCGTTAAAGGCAAAGTTAATAAAAGGTGCCTGGGTGAAACAAGCTCAGGGTATGCTCCGTTAATTTCCATCCTCTGTCTCCACTTTTCCGGCAACTGAGCGTTGTCTGCAATAAACGCCAGTTTCAAAGGATCCTGCAGGTAGTTATTTATTCTCAGAGGAGCTCTTGACCATCCATCCCCCTCGGTAAATTCCTTTTTAAACGCCACTAATTGATCCGTCAAATTATTGAGGTTTGCGTCTTTCATTTCCGCCAAATATGCCCTGGCTAAATCAAGGGACGCCATCAGAGGATATGAGGGGCTGCTGGACTGCAGCATTTTTAAATAGTAACGCAGCCTGTTCACATCAATTCTTGTGTCATCCCTTACATGTAAAAAAGCAGTCATGGTCATTGCCGGAAGCATTTTATGGGCTGACTGTACAACAAGATCTGCCCCCGACGCAAGGGCAGATTGTGGCCATCCCTCATGGTTAAAAAGCAAATGAGCCCCATGTGCCTCATCAGCCATTACAATCATTCCGGCTTCATGCGCCATCCTTATATGATCATTCAGGGGCTGGACGTAGCCCTCATAAGTAGGCGTAGTTAAAAAAACCGCCTTTGCCTCCGGATACTTCTTTATTGCTTTTCTGAGCGTTTCTTTATTTATTCCCAGTGACAGGCCCGTGTTTTCATCTGTCTCCGGCTGGAGATAGACCGGCCTTGCTCCTGAAAGTTCCACGGCATGGAAAACAGACTGATGGCAGTTTCTTTGCAAGAGAACTGTGTCTCCCTCTTGCAGCTGGCTCATAGTCATCGCAAGATTGCCTGCAGTAGAGCCACCTACCAGGAAAAAACTATGTTTTACATTATAAAGATCAGCCGTAAGCTGCCGGGCCTCCTTGATAACACCTTCTGCCTGATGGAGATCATCCAGTCCGCTTATCTCCGTCTGGTCAAGTTTCAGTATCTCGTTATACCATTGGGAAGCTTTACCTGGAAATACTGTTCCGTTTTTATGCCCTGGTACATGAAAGGACACTGGATCTCGTTTTATATGAGTTACGAGCTGATTAAACAGCGGTGTATGTTTCTGGTTCATTGTTATTCCTCTCTCTTACAGCACTATCCTTATTATACAGAACATCCGTCCCTGTGTTTACCTTATAAGCAGGAATTCTCATTTTCATAATTACACTTTTACTTATACTTACCAATGAAATAAAAAACAAGGTCCATTAATTAATGAACCTTGTTTTCCTTTATCTCCAATAAAGTATTCCTGACTTTCTTAAGCCTCTCGAGATAATACTTATATCCCCGATCATCAGCTTCCGTATTTACAATGTCCTCTTCACAGCTTCTGCAAATAAAATAATTTAACAAATAAATTCCTTTTTCCTTTTCCTGCTCACAAATCAAGCACTCTTGTAAACTCTCTTGCTCTTTTACAGGCAATATACCCTTCATGATTTCTCCACCTCCATCACCAGTATGGCCGGGAAAAAACAAAGTTATTCTTCAATTCTGTGAAAATGATTATTTTACTATATGAGCGTTGTTTCGTCCTTGTTCCTGTTTATCTATGATTACCATGAGCAATCTGCTTAACCATATAGCTGATTGCTGCCGGTACGCTGGAGACTTAGTGTTGTTTTTCATTTCTTACGGGTTCAGCGGTACCAACTTGATTTGGGCGCTTTTTCTCCCGTTTTCTCACTCATACTCCTTTCCGTAACCTGGCACCGGCAGACCGGGTTCACTGGGACCGGGTTCATAAGTGCCACGTTGAGTTGGAACCTCCTTTTCCTCCCGGCTTAACCCAACAATACAGCACGCCGTTTTACCTGCCTCTGGACTTATTGCGCCTAACAGAGGATTTATCACGCGTAACTTATACTTTATCGCGCCGAATTATCACGTATACGCGCCAAAGTCTCTTTTTATCGCGCCAACTTCATAAATCTGTTGCTTTTGCGATGAAAAGAACACAAAAAAAAGACACCCTCAAAAGAGAATGTCTTTTATCTGCCCAGCGGCGTCCTACTCTCACAGGGGCGAGCCCCAACTACCATCGGCTTACTCGATTCCCGATGAACGGCGAATCTCTTCGTCAGCTGCACTCCTTCGATTCTCATGGGCAGAGCCCACTCCGAGTCTCTTTCGCTTGCTTCCTCGACCTTCTTGTTCCTCTGGCCTCTCGTACTTCCTTAACTAATTATAGATAAAACCACATCCACCTTATGGGGGAAGAACACAAAAAAAGACACCCTCAAAAGAGAATGTCTTTTTATCTGCCCAGCGGCGTCCTACTCTCACAGGGGCGAGCCCCAACTACCATCGGCTTACTCGATTCCCGATGAACGGCGAATCTCTTCGTCAGCTGCACTCCTTCGATTCTCATGGGCAGAGCCCACTCCGAGTCTCTTTCGCTTGCTTCCTCGACCTTCTTGTTCCTCTGGCCTCTCGTACTTCCTTAACTAATTATAGATAAAACCACATCCACCTTATGGGGGAAGAACACAAAAAAAGACACCCTCAAAAGAGAATGTCTTTTTATCTGCCCAGCGGCGTCCTACTCTCACAGGGGGAGAGCCCCCAACTACCATCGGCGCTGAAGAGCTTAACTTCCGTGTTCGGCATGGGAACGGGTGTGGCCTCTTCGCTATCGTCACTGGACTATAAAATTGAAAGGTGTCTAGCTTCAGCGCCTACTCGCTCGAGGTCACTTCGGTCCGTCAATCGAAGCTTAAATGCTTGCTTCTTCTTGCCGGCCCTCCAGTGCTTGTCGCTCGTATTCGAGGCGCTTACGCTTTTTGTGTTGCCCTCTCAAAACTGGATAACTTTTTTCTGATTGGTGATCTTGCTTAGTAAGACTTAATTGGTTAAGTCCTCGATCGATTAGTATCTCTCAGCTTCACATGTCGCCATGCGTCCACACGAGACCTATCTACCTCATCTTCTCTGAGGGATCTTACTCACATAAAGTGATGGGAAATCTCATCTTGAGGGGGGCTTCATGCTTAGATGCTTTCAGCACTTATCCCTTCCACACGTAGCTACCCAGCGATGCTCCTGGCGGAACAACTGGTACACCAGCGGTGTGTCCATCCCGGTCCTCTCGTACTAAGGACAGCTCCTCTCAAATTTCCTGCGCCCGCGACGGATAGGGACCGAACTGTCTCACGACGTTCTGAACCCAGCTCGCGTACCGCTTTAATGGGCGAACAGCCCAACCCTTGGGACCTACTTCAGCCCCAGGATGCGATGAGCCGACATCGAGGTGCCAAACCTCCCCGTCGATGTGGACTCTTGGGGGAGATTAGCCTGTTATCCCCAGGGTAGCTTTTATCCGTTGAGCGACGGCCCTTCCATACGGTGCCGCCGGATCACTAAGCCCGACTTTCGTCCCTGCTCGACCTGTATGTCTCGCAGTCAAGCTCCCTTATGCCTTTGCACTCTGCGAATGATTTCCAACCATTCTGAGGGAACCTTTGGGCGCCTCCGTTACCTTTTAGGAGGCGACCGCCCCAGTCAAACTGCCCGCCTGACACTGTCCCTGAACCGGATCACGGTCCGAGGTTAGAATTTCAGTACAGCCAGGGTAGTATCCCACCAATGCCTCCACCGAAGCTGGCGCTCCGGTTTCCAAGGCTCCTACCTATCCTGTACAAGCTGTACCAAAATCCAATATCAAGCTGCAGTAAAGCTCCATGGGGTCTTTCCGTCCTGTCGCGGGTAACCTGCATCTTCACAGGTAATATAATTTCACCGGGTCTCTCGTTGAGACAGTGCCCAAATCGTTGCACCTTTCGTGCGGGTCGGAACTTACCCGACAAGGAATTTCGCTACCTTAGGACCGTTATAGTTACGGCCGCCGTTTACTGGGGCTTCAATTCAGAGCTTCTCCCTTACGGGATAACCCCTCCTCTTAACCTTCCAGCACCGGGCAGGTGTCAGCCCCTATACGTCGCCTTGCGGCTTGGCAGAGACCTGTGTTTTTGATAAACAGTCGTTTGGGCCTATTCACTGCGGCTCTCTCGGGCTTGCACCCTATCAGAGCACCCCTTCTCCCGAAGTTACGGGGTCATTTTGCCGAGTTCCTTAACGAGAGTTCTCCCGCGCGTCTTAGAATTCTCTTCCCGCCTACCTGTGTCGGTTTGCGGTACGGGCACCAGTCACCTCGCTAGAGGCTTTTCTAGGCAGTGTAGGTACAGGAACTTCGGTACTTAAATTTCCCTCGCCATCACAGCTCAGCCTTATGGCAAACGGATTTGCCTGTTTGCCAGCCTAACTGCTTGGACGCGCATATCCATCAGCGCGATTCCCTGCCTTCCTGCGTCCCCCCATTGCTCAAATGGTGACGTGGTGGTACAGGAATTTCCACCTGTTTTCCATCGCCTACGCCTTTCGGCCTCGGCTTAGGTCCCGACTAACCCTGAGCGGACGAGCCTTCCTCAGGAAACCTTAGGCTTTCGACGGAGGGGATTCTCACCCCTCTTTTCGCTACTCATACCGGCATTCTCACTTCCAAACGCTCCACATGTCCTTCCGGTCATGCTTCACAGCCCTTGGAACGCTCCCCTACCACTGTCCGTAAGGACAATCCATAGCTTCGGTGATACGTTTAGCCCCGGTACATTTTCGGCGCAGAGTCACTCGACCAGTGAGCTATTACGCACTCTTTCAATGGTGGCTGCTTCTAAGCCAACATCCTGGTTGTCTAAGCAACTCCACATCCTTCTCCACTTAACGTATACTTGGGGACCTTAGCTGATGGTCTGGGCTGTTTCCCTCTTGACTACGGATCTTAGCACTCGCAGTCTGACTCCCGAGGATAAGTGATTGGCATTCGGAGTTTGACTGAATTCGGTAATCCTGTGGGGACCCCTAGTCCAATCAGTGCTCTACCTCCAACACTCTTCCCTCGAGGCTAGCCCTAAAGCTATTTCGGGGAGAACCAGCTATCTCCGTGTTCGATTGGCATTTCACCCCTACCCACACCTCATCCCCGCACTTTTCAACGTGCGTGGGTTCGGGCCTCCATCCAGTGTTACCTGGACTTCACCCTGGACATGGGTAGATCACACGGTTTCGGGTCTACAACAACGTACTATAGCGCCCTGTTCAGACTCGCTTTCGCTGCGGCTCCGTCTCTTCAACTTAACCTCGCACGTTATCGTAACTCGCCGGTTCATTCTACAAAAGGCACGCTGTCACCCATGAACGGGCTCCAACTACTTGTAGGCACACGGTTTCAGGATCTCTTTCACTCCCCTCCCGGGGTGCTTTTCACCTTTCCCTCACGGTACTGGTTCACTATCGGTCACTAGGGAGTATTTAGCCTTGGGAGATGGTCCTCCCGGATTCCGACGGGGTTTCACGTGTCCCGCCGTACTCAGGATACACTCCGGAGGAAACAACGTTTCGGCTACAGGGCTGTTACCTTGTCCCGCGGACCTTTCCAGGTCGCTTCACCTACGCTGTTTCTTTGTAACTCCGTATGGAGTGTCCTACAACCCCAGAAGGCAAGCCTTCTGGTTTGGGCTGATTCCGTTTCGCTCGCCGCTACTCAGGAAATCGCATTTGCTTTCTCTTCCTCTGGGTACTAAGATGTTTCAGTTCCCCAGGTCTGCCTTCTCATACCCTATGTATTCAGGTATGGATACTGCCTCATTACAGGCAGTGGGTTCCCCCATTCGGAAATCTCCGGATCAAAGCTTACTTACAGCTCCCCGAAGCATATCGGTGTTCGTCCCGTCCTTCGTCGGCTCCTAGTGCCAAGGCATTCACCGTGCGCCCTTTCTAACTTAACCATGTTAAAAAATGGCGTCTACATTTAGCCTTATCTAAGACACTCGGTTGTACTCGTTAAAAGTTTGCACTTTTAATTAAAACAACCGGTGATCATCAATCAGTTAATCGTTATCCAGTTTTCAAAGGGCACATGACAAAGAACCTTATATTAGATTCTTTAATATAATGAAATTTCCAATGGTGGAGCCTAGCGGGATCGAACCGCTGACCTCCTGCGTGCAAGGCAGGCGCTCTCCCAGCTGAGCTAAGGCCCCCTGAATCCATTTATATTTCATTATATGGTGGGCCTGAGTGGACTCGAACCACCGACCTCACGCTTATCAGGCGTGCGCTCTAACCAGCTGAGCTACAGGCCCCTAAAGGGTATCAAATAAGGTTTTTCTTGCGAGTATATCGCAGCGGAAAAATATTTATTTACAGAAGGTGTGACCCTTCAAAACTAAACAAAAAGTACCAAGCGAAGCTTTAAAAAGGTATGAGCCTTTTAAGCTCCTTAGAAAGGAGGTGATCCATCCCCACCTTCCGGTAGGGATACCTTGTTACGACTTCACCCCAATCACCTGTCCCACCTTCGGCGGCTGGCTCCAAAAGGTTACCTCACCGACTTCGGGTGTTACAAGCTCTCGTGGTGTGACGGGCGGTGTGTACAAGGCCCGGGAACGTATTCACCGCGGCATGCTGATCCGCGATTACTAGCAATTCCGGCTTCATGCAGGCGAGTTGCAGCCTGCAATCCGAACTGAGAGTGGCTTTATGGGATTCGCTCGGCCTCGCGGCTTTGCTGCCCTTTGTACCACCCATTGTAGCACGTGTGTAGCCCAGGTCATAAGGGGCATGATGATTTGACGTCATCCCCACCTTCCTCCGGTTTGTCACCGGCAGTCACCTTAGAGTGCCCAACT
>NZ_KV917376.1:1077292-1567036 GCF_002019695.1 Evansella clarkii
TCATCCGGTATTAGCCCCGGTTTCCCGGAGTTATCCCAGTCTGTAAGGCAGGTTGCCCACGTGTTACTCACCCGTCCGCCGCTCATTCCACAGGCATCACCCCGAAGGGATCAGCCTGTTTCCTGCGCTCGACTTGCATGTATTAGGCACGCCGCCAGCGTTCGTCCTGAGCCAGGATCAAACTCTCCAATAAATTGAAACGAGTTTGATGTCTCTGACATCATTTAATTTGAAAGATTACTCTTTCGATTGACGGGATATTTAAAATATCCCACTTCGCTTGGCTTTTTGTTTAGTTTTCAAAGGTCAAAATGTTTCGCTGTCGTTTTTGGCGACTTAACCATCATAACATTTTCGCAAATGAGAGTCAATAACTTTTTTTAAAAAATATTTTTGCTCGCTTGCTCAGTCGCTTTCTTTTCGGCGACAAATAATAATATATCATCCTCAAAAATTAAAGTCAACAACTTTTTTAAAAAAAGAAGTTGCCGACAATCTCAATTAAACTCTGTTATTTTCTGACACGATTAAACAAGCTGCTATGGAATTAATAAAATGTCTGCAAATATTAAAACAGCCAATCCAGGAATACCAAGAAACCCGGTAACTATAGCGGTAAACATATTTATAGGAAGGCTATAATCGAACATGACCCCGAATGTATTAAGAAAGAAAAGCAACAGAGCCCCTATTAAAAGCCTGATCGCTCCCTGGCCCAGGAAATACATTGGTTTCATAGGAGCGCCTAAAATCAAAAGCAGAAAAATTAATGCACCTAATAATGAAAGAACTACTACAGGTTCCACTCTCACACCTCCTCAATAATGAGCTTGCCCAGCTATAGTGCTGCTCATGACAGTTTTTGCCTAAGTATGAGCAGACAAAACATTTCTGCCGTACAAGCTCTTAAGAAAGTTTATGAAGTTTCTCCTCTATTAGAACTGTTATTTTCCCACACGGGCTTTCCGCACTCTCGCTTCTTTTAAAAGGAACAGATATTTCGCCTTTTCAGCCTTAGCTCTGTAATCTACTGAGTTATGATAGTCAATACTATTGTTCATCAATAGTTCCTGCTGGTTTACCCTGTGTTTTACCGTTTCCAGGCATTGGAGGAGACTCTCATCCTCTTTTTTACGCATTTTGTTTTTTTTCAAAAAAAACATTCAGCCTCTTCTCCCCTCTAAAGCTCTCGTCTTCCTTCAATTGCTTTTGATAAGGTGACTTCATCTGCATATTCCAGGTCCCCGCCTACAGGAAGTCCATGGGCAATTCTTGTCACTTTCATACCCGTCGGTTTCACAAGCCGTGAAATATACATTGCTGTCGCTTCTCCCTCGATATTAGGGTTCGTTGCGATAATGACTTCCTGGATTGTTTCATCCTGCAGCCGCTTTAAAAGATCAGGAATATAAATATCCTCAGGTCCAATTCCGTCTACCGGCGAAATAGCCCCATGGAGGACATGGTACAAGCCAGTGTATTCTTTCATTTTTTCCATTGCTATGACATCTTTTGAATCCTGAACTATACAAATAACTGTCCGGTCCCTGTTTTTGTCTTCACAAATACGACATGGGTCAATGTCTGTTATATGATGGCATACTGAACAGTAGGTTAACTGCCTCTTTGCATTCACAAGTGCTTTAGCGAAATCAAGAACATCGTCTTCTTTCATATTAAGGACGTAAAAAGCAAGCCGGGCGGCCGTTTTCGGTCCGATGCCAGGAAGCCTCATAAAACCTTCTATTAACTTGGATATCGGCTGTGGGTATTGCATGGATAACAGCCCCTTTCAATCTTTCTATTCTTAACTTAACTTTTATACAATTCACAGAAAAGACTTGGCTCATAACCAAGTCTTTTGTCAGGACAGATAATTACTTTTATCTGTTTATTTACCTTTTCCCGGTATATCCCGCTGCAAACGGAGCTTATAAATAATTTCCTCTCCGTACAACTGGAATTGGTTCTGAACCTGCTCATTAGGCTGAAGGTTTTAGAACATTCCAGGTATATTCATCCCTTTAGTGAACTTGCCCATCTTTTCATTCACGAGTTCATCAACCTTAACAAGTGCCTCGTTTGTGGCAGCTAAGACTAAATCCTGAAGCATTTCGATGTCGTCAGGATCGACAACTTCCTCGTTGATTTTAATATCAAGAATTTTCTTCTCTCCACTGGCTACTACAGTGACCATTCCGCCGCCTGCAGTTGCCTCTACAGTTTCCTCTTTTAACTGCTCCTGAGCCTTAGTCATTTCCTTCTGCATTTTTTGCATCTGTTTCATCATATTTCCCATGTTTTTCATAATAATCTCCTCGCTTCCTCTTTTTTGACGCTGTAATAACATTAATTGAATTATTCCTTTATTTCAACCAGATCGCGGCCCGCCAGCTTCAGAGCTTCCTGTATAAGCGGATCTTCTTCTTCCTGAGAGTCTTCTGCATCGTCGCCTCCCATTGTTGCTTTTTGTTCTTTCTTAAAAGATTCTTTCGTTTCATCCCAGTGCATCGACAGCAAAGCAACTAAAGTTACCTGCCGCTGCAGTACAGCAGAAACCGTCTGTTCCACCAATCCGCGGAACTTACTGTCTATCATGTCACGATGCATTTCGTTTTTAAAGGAGAGAACAAATACATCTTCGGAACAAGCAACCGGGGATGAATCATTCAGCCAGGCAGAAGCCGGAACACTCTGCTTTTTCACTTGCTCCATTACCTGGCCCCACTGGCTGTGAAGGGTTTGCAAATGCTGCTTGCTTGCCTGCTTCAGCATCGCTTTTACTCTTGTCATTTGCGCTCTGCTTTTCCCGCTTGCCTGTGCAGGCCTTGGAGCAGGCCGCTTTCCTCCCTGATCCTGTCCTTCCTCCTGGGCAGGAGCAAGACCTGTTGTATTGCCTGAGGAAAGTCTTTGAAGGGCAGACTCCAGTTGACTTACTTTTGAAGTCAGCTGCTGGATTGTTTCATTATTACTTCCCGCTTCTCCCTGCATTCCTGTGAGCTGGCTGCCCTGCCTGGAGGCGTTGCAGGCCTGTACGATAAACATCTCCAGGAACACTTTCGGATGGTTGGAAAATTTCATCTCCTGCTGAAAATGGTTCAGCTGCTCCATAATAGGGAAGATTTTTTCCTGATCCAGTGTTTCGGCGATTTCTTTAAACTTTTCATCTGTGGCAATTCGTTCTTTGACCTCTTCCATTCCAGGTGCGGCTTTAAACATTAGTACGTCTCTGTAAAAGTAAATTAAGTCTTCAATGAACCTGTTTGGATCCTTCCCGTCTCTCACGATAGCGTCAACCGCAGTCAGACCGGCTGCCACATCCCCTTCTTTAATCGCAAGGGCTGTATTATATAAAAATTGCTGCGACACAGCTCCGGTGATTGAAATGACATCTTCCAGAGTAACCCGGTCTTCGGCATAGGACACAGCCTGATCAAGAAGACTCAGCGCATCACGCATTCCGCCTTCTGATGCCCGGGCAACCATGGCAAGGGCATTGTCATCGACTCTGATCTCCATTGCCTCAGAAATTTCTTTCATCCGGCTGATAATAGCCTGCGCATTTATACGTTTGAAATCAAATCGCTGGCATCGTGAAATGATTGTTAGAGGGATTTTGTGAGGCTCGGTAGTTGCCAGTATAAAAATAACGTGCCGCGGCGGCTCTTCAAGTGTTTTAAGAAGAGCATTAAAAGCACCGGTAGAAAGCATATGAACCTCATCAATAATATATACTTTATATTTTACAGCACTGGGAGCAAATTTAACTTTATCACGTATATCTCTTATTTCGTCTACACCGTTATTACTTGCGGCATCGATCTCCATTACATCAACAATCGTCCCGTCCTGGATACCACGGCAGGCAGCACATTCGTTACACGGTTCATCAACAGGTGCATTCTCACAGTTAATCGCTTTAGCAACAATTTTTGCAGCACTTGTTTTACCAGTTCCTCTCGGTCCGGTAAACAAATAAGCGTGGGAGAGTTTCTGTTGGAGTAATGCATTTTTTAATGTTTTCGTTATATGTTCCTGACCGACGACATCAGACAGGCACTTTGGCCTCCAAACCCGATAAAGCGCTTGATAACTCATATGTGGCGCACCCTTCCTTTTTTACCATAACAAATAGTCTCTCCCGTTTTTTCTGAAAAAAGCCCGCTCCCTGACCAGTAAGCCGTTATTGAACAGTTCTTTTCAACAGAGACTCTGGAATAATAACTTAGTTTCATTATACCGATTAGAAAGCACGTTTTCAAAATGATTCTCCTGAAAAAACTATGCAAGTTTTCACACAGCAAAGAGATTGCCGTGAGATGTAATTTTGTTTGTACCAAAACCGTTTTTTTCTTTTATATAATGAAAAAAACTGCCTGGTAAACAGACAGTTTCATAAATTGGTTTATTAAATGCCGTGCACCTTCTGTCGGCAATAGCACCCCAGGCGTTACCTAAGCAGTTAGCTCGGCCCAGGCGACTCTGCGGCACACGAGAATGACTGCTTACTGCTGCTTCCTTCCGGACCTGACAGGGTTCACAGGTTCCCGTTGCGCAGAACCCGGACGTCAACACCACTTACTTAGGTCAGACCCTGAAGTGCTAAAGCCTCGAGAAGGGATTCGGTCTCGCTATAGCGGATTGCGAGTACAGGGCACCGCTACCTCCCCACTTAGCACGGCAAAGTTTTTAACAATATTAAGTTGCGCCTTTTTGCGACGCAGTTATTATTATATAGGTTTTATGCATAAATTGCAAGAGGGTCAGAATATGTTTTTCTTTTCGGCATGGAAAGCTTTTATTCCCCGGAATCCTGTTTCTCTCCGGCTTCTTTCTCTGCTGCCTTTTCCTCTGCCTCTTTTACCTTCGCCATGAGGATATGAGGAGGCGTATGCATAATATGCTCAATTGGCATTTTTAATTTTTCAGATAACATTTTTGCAGTTTCAAGAGATATTTGATTTGGCCGCACTTGAATCACCTCTTTATTAAATATTATGAGTATCCTTATTGCTCTTACTTATCATTATTACTATAAACACAAGGTCTGTTGATGAGCTCTGCACAATCTCGCTTTCCCCGGGCAACGCCTCAAAGAGGGTTACTTCTCCGGGAATGCGGCGATTTATCCCTTTTATCAGCCTTTTTCTTTTCCCGCAGCTTCCTGAAGAAATCTGTCAGCAGAAAAGCACAATCTTCTTCAAGGACTCCGCTGCTTACAACTGCCTGGTGATTAAACCGAGGTTCATCAAGAAGGTTCATTAATGTACCGCAACAACCAGCTTTAGGATCAGCTGCGCCGTAAACGACTCTCGGAAGACGGGCCTGGATAATCGCTCCGGCACACATGGGGCAAGGTTCAAGAGTAACGTAGAGAGTGCATTCTTCCAGCCTCCAGCTCCCAACAGCTTCACAGGCCTTTTCAATCGCCAGCAGCTCTGCATGCGCGGTGGCAGATTGGCCCGCTTCCCGAAGATTATGTCCGGAAGCAATAATCTGGCCATCTTTTACGATCACTGCTCCAATGGGAACTTCGCCAAGCTCACCTGCTTTTCGGGCTTCTTTAAGGGCCTCTTCCATATATTTTTCATCATCCTGCTGCCATTGCGTTTTAAAAGACAACTTCCGTCCACCCTCTCCAGCTGCGGCAGAGTCAGCCCGTCCGTCAGCCAAAAGATTATAACAATTTGTACAAATGATTTTACGTCTTCTTCCTCCAGAATACAACGTCCAGCAGCCCTGGACAAGTACGAGGCAGATTTAATATGAAGGAATTAAGAAAATAAGGCCGCCATCTGGCAGCCTCTTTTTATTCCTTATTCAAATCACTTACTCTCTTCGCCAGAAGATCAAATGGCGGAGAACCGATGAAATGATCTGTTATAATCCCTTCTTTATCTATTACAATAGTCTCAGGCTGTCCAATAATCCCAAAACTGTTTGATACTGACAGATCAAAATCCATTAAATATGGATTAACATAGCCTGTCCTGTCAATAAACCGCGTCAGCGAGTTTTTTGACTCCGCTTTAACAATTGTGAAAAATACCATGTCATCATCATATTTTTCCCGAAACTCTATAAATTTCGGTGCTGCTGATTCACAAGGTTTACACCAGGTCGAAAAGAAGCTTAATACTACTACTTCGCCATGGTAATCAGACAGCCTATGGATTTCTCCGTCATAACTTTCAAGCTCGAAATCCGCTGCTTCATCCCCGATAGCTACCGCTGTCCCTTGTCCGCGAATCCCCATTACCATTACCAGAAGCATGCCTGTAACAAAAATTAAAACCGAGGCCTTTATAATCTTCCGCTGCTTCATACTCTTCCCCTCCCTTACAATCCATTTAAGGGCTTTTACTTAGTTTTTATGAAGTTCCTGCAGGAATTTAACTTCATTAACTGCCTGTTTTTGCCTTTTGCCGAGAACCAGAATATATCCTCCGATTAATAGCCAGATGATAGAATACGCTGCAAACAAATAAGTCATTTTCTTTTCCTCCCCTTATTATCCTGTCATTTTTTCTTGCTGTTTTGCTTTAAGTTTCTTTGCATGAAGCCTTAGCTTCTCAATATAAACACCACTCTGCATCAGTACAATGTAAACAAGTGTTAAAGTAAATACAGTAAACATCAATGTGAAGAACATGCTTGGCTCCATTCCTCCACCTGCTCCGTCTGCACCTTCTCCCATTACGACAGGATGCAGGTTGGATTCCCACCAGCGGATCGACATGTATACAATTGGCACATTAAGCGCTCCAACGATACCTAGAACTGCCGACAGCCTTCCTTTCTTTTGCCATTCCATATCCAGGCTCCTTACCATAATATAAGCAATGTACATAAAGAAGAGGATCAGAGTTGTTGTTAACCGGGGCTCCCATGTCCACCATGTATTCCATGCTGACCTTGCCCAGATTGGCCCGGTTGTTAGTACGATTGCTGTAAATATTACTCCAATTTCCGCACTCACCCCGGCGATCATATCGTAGATCCGCTTTCTTGTAATTAGAAATAAAATACTAAAGACCATTACAACGAAAAAGGCGAGAAATGCATTCCAGGCGGAACCTACGTGGAAATAAAATATCTTTTGTACTACACCCATCTGTCTCTCAACAGGAGACCAGATAAATACTAAATATAATGAAACAAGGACCATAGGAACAGCTAACAGAAGGAGTGCACGATGGAGCATACCTGGTTCAGGCAGACTCACTAGTCCATTATCATGTTTCAATTTTTACACCTCCAGAATATATTCAAATAATATGATTCCCGCTGCAAAAAAAATGAGGTCATAAACCGCCATTAATTGCATCCAGGAGTAAGCACTGCTTAATTTTTCAAGATCCAGCAGCACGATACGCGTCGCCTGAACCGCCGCTATTAAAACAGGAGTAGCAAGCGGGAACAGCAATATCGGCAGAAGCATTTCACTGCTCTTTGAATTTGCTGACATAGCTGCAAGAAAAGTGCCTGTAGTGACAAAACCAAAAGTGCCCAGTAATATAATTGCTGCCAGATAAAAAATACTTTCTATTGTAATCACCCTGAAATCAAAAAGGAGAAAGAGTAATGGAATGGCAGCAAGTTGAACCGCTAATACAAAAATAAAGTTAGCAATGAATTTTCCCAGGAATACACTGGACGGATCAATAGGAGCTACAATAAAACCGTGTATATGGTCATTTCTTTGTTCAGCAGTGAACGAGCGATTTAAACCGAGTATCGCGGCAAACACTGTAATAATCCATATCATCCCCGGTATAAGAGCGCTCACTGCCTGATTGGACGGATCAAATGCAAAGCTGAAAACTACTATTACTAAGGCAGAGAAAATGAGCATGGTTGACATGGTCTGCCTCGTTTTCCACTCAGAATATAAATCTTTGCCTGCTATAACTAACGCAGGCCGGATCAGATGTTTCACTGTGCCATCACCTGCCTCTCATACCGCTCCCGAAGCCAGCTTGTACTGTTGCCTTTAATCCTTACATCATCACAAACTCTACCGTTTTTAAAGGTAATCACCCGTTCACACGTTTTTACTACTTGGGGGAAATCATGTGTAACCATGATAATAGTCACCCCGTTTGCCTTTGAGCGGAGAATAACTTCATTTAAAATCTGCGAAGCTTCCTGATCAAGGCCCGTATGAGGTTCATCAAGAAGTAAAATTTCAGGCTCATGGAGGATTGCTCTGGCGATTGCAAGACGCTGTATCATCCCCCGGGAAAAGGAACGCACAGGCTCGTTTTTAAAAAAGGTGAGCCCCACCTTTTCCAGCAAGTCAGATATCTTCTTATCAGCGTCCTTTACTCTGTACAAATTCGCGAAAAAGCGAAGGTTCTCGGCAGGTGTAAGATGATCGTACAGGAAACTTTGATGGCCGAGGTAACCTATTTTCTGCTGTCTCTGATAGTGGTCCCGTTTCAGCTGCTTTCCTTCTAAAGACACTTGTCCCTCTGTAGGTTTAATCAATCCTGCCGCTATTTTCAGCCACGTACTTTTTCCAGCACCATTCGGTCCGATAATTGCCGTCGCTTCTCCCTGTACAATATTAAGGGTTATATTTTTCAGAATCATTTTTTCCCCGATGACCTTAATGATGCTTTCTGTCTGAATCATGGCAGTACCTCCTGAGGGTTAATCGGTTAATCTAAATATTGGTTTAACTCTGTTTTTACTTTATACAAATAGCTTTTATAACCGGAAACTCTTTCTTCAAGCTCAACTTCTGTAATCAGGCCTGCGTTATATTCCTCCTCGGCCTGAAGGATTTTGTTAAGCAGGATGTTCTTTTTAGCTGCAAGCTCCTGAAACTTTTTCTCATCAGCATCTGATGCAGCAGCAGCTTCTTTTTTCCGCTCTTTTATCGTAAAATGTATGAAACACCATACTCCTGCAACTACTATAAGAATCAGCAAAGCTGTCACTAAATGAGGGTCGAAGTTTCTGAGTGGCGTTTCGTTCCACAATCTCACATGCCCTGGATTATGGAACCCAGGAGAAGGTATAGTTACATTGGCTCCGGCTAATATCCAGGTAAACATTTTTTATCCCTTCTCCTTTCGCCTTTTTTTAAGCTCCCTTAATTCCTTATTAATTTCATATTCAAGTTCTTCGTCAAAGACTTGTCCTTCAACGGAATGACCTTCTACCCTTTTTTCTGTTTTTTCTTCCTGCGAGATTGCCTCTTCTTTAATTTTTTTAGCGGCCAGATTCTCATAAAAGCCTTTTAGCCTGCCATAGTCCGCCTCTGGCAATTTGCCCATGTTATATTCCATTTCAAGCTCATTCAGCGTGGCAAAAATATGCTCTTTTGAAAGTTCATCCAGATCGTCTTTAATTTCGGTTGTACGCCACTTTTTTTCCTTTTGAAAAAACGGCTGAACGACTAAATACAGGCATAACCCAATTATTAGCAAAGCTGCTACATACGCCATTTGCTTCACATCCTAGTAATACTTTTTACGTTCTTCATCCACCATCGCCTTTAGAATCTCCTCTTCAAGCTCTGATTCTTTGTCTTTTGGCTCGCTGTCTTCAAAATGGTCCGTGTTTAAGCGGGATTTATTTACCCAGCGCCTGACCAGGAGTGTAACGCCTGCCCCTGCAGCACCCAAAGCTGCAAATGGCGTTATCCAGGCTGTTAAACTGAAGCCTTTTTTCTCAGGAGCTGTCAAAATGACCTCCCCATACATCCCTGTATAATGATTTTTAATCTCATCCTGTGTCATCCCGTCATTCATCATTTCTAAGATTTCTGTTTTAAATGAATCATTTAAGCCACAGCCATCCATATTACATTCAAAATGATCCTGCCCGCAGCCGCACATACACATAAACTGAGAGGCATTGTCCTTGAATTCAGCGGAGTTATAATCGTACATTTCCGCTGCAAAAGCAGGCATTCCTGCAAGAACTGCTAACAGCATGATTGCAAAGATTTTTTTAACCATATCAATATACCTTCCTTTGCGGTCCGGCATAACGAGGAGTCACATTCCCATACCGTCCTTTCCATACTGCGAAGACTGCGCCGATTACAAGGACATATGTGCCAATCCATACCCACTTAACGAGAGGGTTGACTTTAAACTGGAAGGTGGCCCGCTGGTCTTCTTCCCAGGCACTTAGCACGATGTATAAGTCATCTCTTAACGTACTTCTGACCGCTACATTTGTAGATGGTTCTTCCCAGTTTAGATAAAACATCCTTTCTGGCTGCATAATTCCTAAGTCTCTGCCGTCTCTTTCTACTCGCATATTCGCATAAACAATGTCGTTAACCCCTTCACTGCGCTGGGCAAGATTTTCATAAGTGACTGTATATCCGCCAATTTCCACACTGTCACCTATCTCCATCGTTTCCAGCCTCTCCAGGTCGAAATTGGCCCCTACAATACCTACCGCCATAATGGCAATCCCCAGGTGGACAATATATCCTCCGTACCTTCTTCTGCTTCTTATAATTAAGTTATAAAAAGCTACAGGGACCGGTTCTTTCGTTACTTTTCTTCTAGCGGAAGTACCGCGGATAAATTCTGTTATGTGGGTCAGTACCATAAAGGCAATAATTGACCAGGCTATTACGGGATAAGCGTCCCTGATGCCCATAAACACCAGAAGTCCTGCTATAACCAGGCTGATAATAGCTGGAATTAAGAAATTATCCCGTATATTTTTCATACTGGACCGCTGCCATGCGATCAGCGGGCAGACTGCCATTATAAACAGAAGAGCAAGCAGGATAGGTGACATTACTGTGTTGAAAAATGGAATCCCTACCGTCACCTTTGTGCCTCTGACTGCTTCGCTTACTAACGGGAAAACAGTTCCCCAGAATACAGCGAAAGTTCCGCCGAGAAGTATAAGGTTATTAATCAGAAACGAGCTTTCTTTCGATAAAAAAGACTCGAACTGGCCTGTATCTTTCTTAATAAGGTGATAACGGCTCATCAGCACATACATTGCAAGAATGACCATAAATGCCATAAATATCAGGAAGTAAGCACCTAAATTAGATTCTCCAAAAGCATGAACTGAAGTTAGTACCCCGCTTCGTACGAGAAATGTTCCAAATAGCGTCAGCGCGTATGACAGTATAATCAAGCTGAGGTTCCATATCTTCAGCATGTTTTTTCGTTCCTGAATCATTACAGAATGGAGATAAGCTGTTACCGTAAGCCACGGCATAAAGCTTGCATTTTCTACCGGGTCCCATGCCCAGTATCCGCCCCAGCCTAATTCTGTATAGGCCCAGTATCCGCCAATGACATTACCAAGGGTCAGAAACACCCAGGCTATAATTGTCCACCGCCTTGTCATCTTGACCCAGAAGGAATCCATGTTCTTAAGGATTAAAGAGGCAATAGCAAAGGCGAAAGGAACAACGAGTCCAACATAACCGAGGTATATGGCCACCGGGTGAAGTATCATTCCCGGATCCTGAAGCATCGGGTTTAATCCCCGGCCCTCAGGCGGCACCCCGTCCAGCAGCATGAACGGTTTCGTCACAAACGCGAGAATCAGATAAAAGAAAATAGTGTTCAATGTCATTATTGCAATAATGTATGGAGTCATCGGGTTGCGGACCATTTTCTTTGAGTAGCCTACCATTGCAGCATACATGGTTAAAAAGAATGTCCAGAGCAGTAATGACCCGGCATTTCCGGCCCATAATGCTGAAAGCTTATAAAGAAGTGGCAAATCCGAACTTGTGTACTGGTAGACATACTCGAATTGAAACTGGCTTGTCCCAAGAAGAATAAACATTAACAGCATGGAAATGGATGCCAGTATAAAAATTGCAAGTGTAGCCCCCCGCCCGCTGTCTATTAATCTTTGATCCTGTTTTTTGATCCCCAGGAATAAGGATGCAAAAGCGTAAACCGATAATATTAACGCTAAATATATTGATAAATTACCTATTATATACAAAGGGTCCACCTACTTTGATGAATTAATATTACTGGAGGTTTTAACTGCCATCCTCCTTATCGTCTCTCAGAAGCTCACGGTGAAAGTCAGGATCATAATTGTCAGGATCTTCTCCTTCATACGCTGACGGGCATCGTGTCTGAACCTTCTCAGCTTCCAGAATGCCGTCATTCAGGAAACCATGTACAATCACTATTACGTCATCAGAGAAGTTGTCCGGGCGCACGCCATGATGATAGACGTCCAGTTCGTTCCCATCCTCATCTTCTAATGTAAACCGCAGTTCGATAGTGTCTGGCTCCCAGTCTACAGAGCCATTAACGAGGAAACCTTCCGTTGTGATATATCTTCCTTCGTACTGGGATTCATTAATTTTCGCTTCAAGAATTGAAATTTCAGAACCGCTGGAAGCAGGTGTCGCTGTAATAAGCAGAATCATAATACTGAGAAAAACTGCACAGCCGCCTAAAATAACTTTTGTATTTTTCGTCACTTTTCTCTCCCCTTTACTAAGAAAGTTTTGATAGTTTCAGCCGGTATGTTTTTTCATCTATTTCTCCATTCAGGAACTGCTTTCTTAATGTTTTTTTGTCGATATAATCTGATGGTCCCCTTTTTATGTCTTCTGCTGTATTTTCAGTTTCTGATGACTTCTTGTTTTGTGAGCCTCTTAAACCGAAGAAAACGAAGATGCCTGCTATGATTATAGAAATACTTATCATTACCGAATTTTCAGTGCTGATAATCGGGTTGTTCCCTCCTTCTCCATTGCTTGTTCCACCTCCGTCCATGAATCCGGCATGGATATCGTCATCCGGAGGGCTTCTGTCTTCCAGAGCTTCAAGTGTAGTTACAATGCTGTCTTTTACATAAGTCACCGACAGATCAAACACTTCCCCGGCACTTACTTGTTCAAAATCATATGCATGTACCGGAACACCAAACATATCTGTAACCCTGTCCGGCTCATGGCTGAGTTTTGTATCTTCTGCTCCCAGGGGTTCAAAATAAAGGACATTCATAAGTTCTGTTTCTCTGTCTGATGTAATTGTGAATTCCATCTCTTTAGCCGTACCGCCGTTAAAAAGAGAGTAATAGTATTCAACGACATATCTGTATTCTTCTCCCGGTTCTACAGGCTCTTCCGGTATCCAGGTAAGAATGCCTGCTTCCTCGTCAACTGAATAATCCAGTTCCTCAAGCTCGCCATTGTTATCGAACTTTCCTGCGAGGGATACATACAAATCAGGCTGATCCGCCGGGATACTTACTGTAAATGGACCTTCATAGCTATCGCTGTTATAGTTTATAAAAGTCCCGTGCTGCCCTATTAAAAGAACAGGCACATCACTTTCCCATCCAGCTGGTGTAACATATTCAGGCATTATTTGTATAACTAACTCTTTGTAAGGGAGTTCTTCCTTAGCCTCACTTTGAGCATTAACGACATTCCAGTTCTGAAAAGCAAGTATGAGTAAAACAGCAAAAGAAACCGCCAGCAGTCTGAATAAAGTCTTTTTCATGGTTTTCTCCCTTTCTTAATTTCATCTCTAATATGACTTTATACCGCAAAGGAACGACCCTCTGTGATATTTTTCACATATGCACGTGTCGGCTTTGTGAAGGTTATTTGGCAGAATTGTGTACATTGCTATAAAACGAAGTAAACCAAAAAAAACTCCCGGTTAGTGGGAGTTTTTTAGTCTGAATATATTAGTCTAATTCCAGTACATTAGGGAAATACTCATTAACAGCATGCTCATGTTTCTTAAATGGATCCTCCTCATTATGAACATCAGCGACTACTTTCTCTATTTCCCGCTCCAGTTCTTCCAGATCAACCTCAAGCTTTGTAAGCTCAGCAATTGCTATCTGGATAGCCTGGTTGGAAGCATCCGAAGATGTACGCATAGCATCCATCCCCCCCTGAGGATTATGAAAACCATCAGAGTTCTCTGCTGCGATAATATCCCAGAACCATTGTCCTTTTCGCACATAATACTGCGCTTCTTCAATCTTATCCTCCGGTGCCCCCGCCGTAATCATACGGTTTACATAGTAGTGGGACTTAACAGAGTGATCCTGTGTTTCATGCATTGCTTCAAGGTGGGCTTCCTGGATATTTTCCACCCGGTTAACTAGTTCAGCTTCTGATTTGTCTCCATGGCAGGAACGGCAGGACTGCTCAACTGTTTCCATTGGCGATCCCCAGTGGTGGGAAGAAATTTTCTTTTTGCCATCTGTACGCTCATAAGGCATGTGACAATCTGAGCAAGATACTCCAGCTTCACCATGCGTTCCATAACTCCACAGTTCAAATTCAGGGTGCTGTGCTTTCAGCATTGGTGCGCCTGATATAGAACTGATCCAGTCATAATCAAAGTCCTGGTCCTTAGCTTGATCCTCGTAGTATTCAAACATGTCTTCCGGCTTTAAGCCATTATCCCACGGGAATGTTACTTTACCATTGTCTGCGCCAAAATAATATTCAACGTGGCATTGGGCGCATACATAAGTACGCATATCATTTTTACTGGCTTCTGATACATCCACACCCATTCTGTCCATTGCGTTCGTAAAAGAAGGGCGGGTAATTCTCAAATCCATTGTCACGGGATCGTGGCAGTCAGAACATCCAATGGATAAATGTCCATACTCCCCAAGCTCTTCCAGTTCTCCGCCTTCTCCATATGCAACTGTTCTTGGAACGATATCTTCTTTAAAGCTTGCTCCCCAGTACTCATCACCCATATCGTCAAGAAGCTGAGGAACAGCAGTACTTTTACAGGTCATACATGATCCAATAGAGTTATCATTTATTCTTGCTACATTAATAACATCTTCTACTGCGTAGGTGTGCCCTCTCGTTTTATTGTATTCGAGCATAAACCCATAGTTATGGAACAAAATAGGTAAATTCGGCTCGATTTCAGTAATAAACTTAGAGGTATGTTCACTTGGAGAGTCCATATTTTTTAAATAACTCTCATATTGAAGCGGGAATTCTTCCTTAAATGCAGAATTTAAAATTTCATCCGGAGACAAATCAGTCGTTTCCTGTTTATCTTCCATAGCTTCTGAACTATTGCTGCAGCCTGCCAGGACAGCTGTCAGAAGCAATACTGCCAATAGCAGCAGGAGGTTTTTTCCCTGAAATACTTTCATTACTTTTCACCCTTTCATTTCTTACTTAACTTCTAACATCAACTTCCCCAGGCTCAAACCAGTCAGCCGGCTTATACTTTCCATTTCCGTGAGGAACCTGGCGGTGGCAATCTATGCAGCTGTCTTTTACATCATGAAAGTCAACATTCTCCAGCCCTGCCGCATGGCAGCTAATACAATTTTCGTTTACTACTTCAGCTGATGTTGCCTTTGCATGAATTACATCTTCAATACCGTCCGAGCCGATTGTATTCATATACATATGACTCATCCCAGCTTTTCCTTTGAACACATACTTAGAAACAAGATTATCCTGCGGTATATGGCAATCATTACAGGTAAGAGTGGCATGGTTAGAATCTATAAATGTCGCATGTGCTTCATCCATTACATGGCATGAGGAGCAAAAATCTGCCGTGTCAGTTGCCTTCAACCCAGTAGCCGTTCCGGCAAATAAGACAACTCCAATGAATACTCCTCCCAGCAGAATTAATAAGAATCGTTTATTTAACCAACCCCGAAGGAATTTCATCTAATCATCTCCTTTCTTTCTTAATTTAACCTGTGACCTTATTTTACGGCTCATCCTGAAACTTCCATGTGATTTTTCTCACAATATTTGTGAAAGAAAATTGACTAAAGTAAGCAGAAAATATGTTTTTTTCTAAACTCAGGAACCCCATCTCAAGTAAAATCAATTTTTCATTGTTAACACGCTGATATAGGTAAAAAGCATTTGTGAATAAATCATGAACTGAATATGGTAAAGTGTGAAAAATATTGGGGTATGTAAAAAATCCAATTTGAAAACTTGCATAAAACAAAGAAAGAGGGTGCCGCAAAAGTTAAACTTTTGTGACACCCTCACACCGCTCTCCTCAACAACTCTTGTATAACATGAAATTATTTAATCATTCTGAGCTAACGACATACTCATGAAATTTTATTCTGCAATTTCAGCTTCTTCCGCAGTTACCGCAATTTCATGCCTGTAGACACCTGTACCGTCACCAATAGCAAAGTTTTTGACACGGTTGTTAACGGGCACTAATTCGGGAAGATAAAGCGTTGGAAAAACAGGGACCTGGTCCACCATATATTCCTGCCACTCTTTATAAACGTCCTGCCTGTAATCTAAATCAAAAGCTTCTTCAGAAACGCCTTCTGTAAGCAGTCGGTCATTTTCATCACTTGCATAGCGGGAGAAATTATAAATCGCATTCCGGCCATATAACCCTCTGGGATCTACATCTATACCAACAGTCCAGGCACCAAGGAATAGATCAATCTCAGGGTCATCTTCTCCCCTTTGCCCTAAACGATCGTAAAAAGTATTGAACTCCATCATCTCCAGTTCAACATTCAAACCGATTTCTTCCCATGCCTGTACATAATATTGAGCTAATGGCTCCGCCACATCGCTGCCTGTCATAGAAGCAAATGTAAGCACCAGCTCTTCACCGTCAGGAGTCTCCCGGAAACCATCATTATTAATATCTTCAAATCCCGCTTCCTCGAGAATCTCCTCTGCTAACTCCGGATCATACTCCCGGCCAGGATTCGTTTCATCATGAAAATCAGGATGAGATGGCGGAATTAATGTTGTTGCATTCCAGCGAAGCCCATGATAGAACTGTTCTCCAACAGCTGTGTTATCCACAGCGTGCCACATGGCTCTGCGAAGGGCCGCATCAGATACAGGCTTATCAGGGTTTGGTGCTGCCTCTTCATTTTCTTCATCCCAGACACCAAGTTTAAAACCAATATAAGAGTAAGCTCTGTCTGTCGTTCCAAGCCATTCAACATTAGACATGTCTGCATTGTCATGGAATTGATTATCAGGGAAATAACTGACGAGGTCTACTCCGCCTGTACGCAGTTCCTGTACAACTGTATTTGGGTTGATTACCTTAAGAACTACCTCATCAAGGTTAGGCTCTCCCCTCCAGTAATCTTCATTTTTAGTGAAGACGACAGACTCACCTGGTACAATGCTTTCTGCTTTAAAAGGACCAAACCCTATTGGATTTTGGCGTACTTCAGAGGAAGAAGACATATCTGCTGTTTCCATATCTTCAAAAATATGCTTTGCTAAAGGATAGGCCCAGATACTTCCCGTAAGTAATGAAGGTGACACCTCAATAAATGTAATACTTAATGTCTTTTCATCAATTACTTCTATTCCTGAGATAGAATCTGCTTCCCCCTGGTGATACTCTTCCATCCCTTCAATATTCGCAAAGTCAGCTGTATAACGTGGCCCGTCATACTCTGCGTGACCAATTACTTCATGAGCAAATGCCCAGTCTTCTGCAGTAACCGGCTCGCCGTCATGCCAGTTTACGTTGTCGCGAATAGTAAAAGTAAAGGTGCGTCCGTCCTCGGATACTTCATATGTTGCAGCGCCATCGTTTGTGTAAACGTAATTTTCATCCCAGGTTAACAGAGGCTCATCAAACCAGCTGAGAACTTCTCCGTCCAGTGCTCCGGAATAAAAGTTCCAGTTAAGCGTTCCTTCAAACGGCGTATCGGAAACTAAACCATAGGTGATAGATCCACCTTCTATAGCTTCCTCATCATTTGAAGTATGATTATTAAAATCTTCTATAGAATATAATCCGTCCCTCTCATTATCAGCAAGACTATTATTTTCATTAGCATCATCCATATTTTCTTCCGGTCCGTCGCCATTATCTGCACAGGCAGTTAAAGTCAATAAAGAAGCAAGTGCCCCCATTACAAAGAAACTCGTCATTTTTGTTTTTCTCATTAAACCCACCCCTTTATCTTATAGCACTTAGCCGTACCTGCCTGTTCTGTATAAATCTGTGCTTCTGCCAACAATAGGCAGACAAACTTTTGCAGATAACCGGCCATTTATACCCCTTGGAATTATAAGTTAACTTGTAAGGAATAGCAACATCTTTTATAGATGTAACAGGCAGATAGCTCCGGGGCAGGTTTTTTTATAATAAAATGCACCACGGACACTCATCAGCAAAACTAAATAAAAGAAAAAACATACTAACATTAGTAGCACAGACCAAGGCCATGGTCTGTGCTACTATTTTTTTATAGTAGAAGTGAAGAAAGGCCGAACAGCCTCTGGGACCAAGATAAGAGTCCGTATCAAAAAACCGGCCAACTTCACACCCTTGTTTGAATCAGTTTAGTATG
The DNA here is from genome assembly GCF_002019695.1 of Evansella clarkii. Classification (GTDB taxonomy): domain Bacteria; phylum Bacillota; class Bacilli; order Bacillales; family Salisediminibacteriaceae; genus Evansella; species Evansella clarkii. The sequence continues at coordinate 1,095,587 of NZ_KV917376.1, forward strand.
TTGGGTCCAAGAGATCGTGTATAAGAAAATGGAATCAATAAGGCGCTGTGAAGACTTCTATGATTGGCTAAAAAGGAGAAGGTTCGTTTGAAGCATGTCATCGCACTTGATGTCAGTAAAGGAAAAAGTACTTTTGCTATTTATGACCGGTATAAACAATGTGAATTGGAAGGGGAATTAACTCATACTCGGATTGATTTTGAACGGCTTCATCACAGAATTGAAGAAATGACGGTTTTGGATAAACAAGCCCCCGAAATTGTGTTTGAAGCAACAGGTATTTACTCAAAACCACTGGAAAAGTTCCTGGCGACTAAAGGCCATACATACTGCCGTATGAATCCATTGGAAGCGAATTTACAAATGGCTAAGATGCGTCGTCATAAAACAGATATTAGCGATGCCCACGAGCTTGCGAAAACACACTTTAGTATGGCTCGCGAAGCGACATACCAACAAGATGACTACTTTGAACAAATGCGGGCGATTACACGTTACTATGATGAAATTGATGAAGAGATGATCCTCTTACGCAGTAGAATGCATGCGATTTTACATCTATCATTTCCGGAATTGGAACAGCTCATTACACCAAGTTCCGCGTTATTTTTAAATCTCGTACAGCTCTATCCCCATTCGGCACAATTACGAGCACTTTCAAAAACGATTATTAAAAACCGTTTGAAAGAGAACACCCGAAAGAATTTATCTTTAAAACGCGCAGAGGAGAAAGCCATTGTATTATTGAAAGCTGCCGAAAATTCGTATCCAGCTATTGATCCGTCGGACATTCGTTGTGATCAAGCAAGGGATTATGCTCGACGTATTGCGGATTTGATGGAGAAAAAGGTTCAGCTCGTCAAACAAATGGTAACTATCTCAGAAGGGAGAAAAGAATATAAGGTCTTGCGTTCATTTCCAGGAATCGGAGATTCAACAGCGTGTCGACTGATTGGCGAACTAGGGGATATCCGCCGTTTTAAAAACGCCAAACAGTTAAACGCTTACGCGGGCATTGATATCATGCGCTATCAATCCGGTAATATGCAATATCGTGATCGAATAAATAAAAGAGGTAATAAGAAGCTGCGGAAAATTTTATTTTTTATGATTTGTTCAATGCTTATGGCAAAAGGAAAACCTAATCACTTCGTGGACTATTATTACAAATTAAAAAAGCAACCTCAGAGTAAGCCTCATAAGGTCGCTGTTGTGGCGTGTATGAATAAGTTCCTGAAAGTGACGTTTCAACTTATCACACACGGCATATTGTACGATTATGAGTCCGCACTACCAGCTCAAAGATCGTAACGAAGTTTGATTCAACTATAGCACATTGACCTTTCGAAAAACAGGAAAGCGTAAGGTCTTTTTGTGATACAAAAACTTGGGTGTAGGAGGAAGGGGTCCCCCTTCCTCCTACACTCAAAAATGAAATGTAAAAGAAATTAACAAAAATGCGTTGACTAAAGGTAAGAAAGAGGCTGTCCCAAAAGGTCGCTAAATTGCGATCTTCAAAGGACAGCCTCTTTTTGTAAGCTTTTTTTAGTTAATTTTTCGAGAGTCGAAGGCCTCTTACCCTGCCTTTGGCTCTCTTTTTATTTCTTTTTGTTCCTTCAACCTCAGATGTGTTTCCCATTTTAGAAAGTTATGGGCAATACAAAGAAGACCCCATTCCAGCGTCGTTTTGGAAAGGCCTCTCAGATGGAACCGATTAAAGCCTCGGTTATATTTAATTTGTCCAAAAACCGGCTCTACGTCACACTTTCTCCGCCGGTAAAGCTGACTTCCTGTTTCTGTCTGAAGCCGTTCCCGAACCTGCCTTCGCTGTTCCTGATTCTTCATAGACACACTAATCGTTTTCGTATCTTTTCCTTTAGCGCATACTTCCTGGAAAGGACAGCCGTGGCAATCCACGCACCGGTAAACACGTTTGATCGTCGTATAACCGTTTTCTGTTTTTCGATTAGAATTATACTGAAACGTAAGACGCTTATTATTAGCGCAATTCCACTCGTCTTCCTCTTCATCATATTGGAGGTTCTCCACCCGACCGATCTGATCTTTAAACTTTTTGGTCTGTTCCTTATCCAGTGTACTGTATTTCACATAGGCTTCTATCTTCTTCTCTTTACAAAAGGAGTAGTTTTCCTCACTTCCATAGCCTGAATCGGCGATCAGGTTGTTGGGAAGTCGGCGACCGTATTTTTCCAGTAAATCGAAGTGTGGTTTCAGGCAGCCTGGATCTCCAGCTCGCTGATGAAGGCTAAATCCGGTGATAAACTGGTTTTCTGTCCCTGTCTGTACATTGTAGCCTGGCTTAAGCTGGCCGTTACGCATGTGGTCATCCTTCATTCTCATGAAACTCGCATCAGTGTCGGTTTTAGAGTAACTGTTTCGGCCGTTCAGAATCTCTTTTTGCGTCTCATATTTTTCTTTTCGTGGAAGGAGATCCTTTTCAAGAAGGCGCTTCGCCTTTTTAACCTCACGGTTTTGTGGTGCCTCATCCAGTTTCTCTTCGAGTTCAGTAATGGACTGTTTGATGTCAGCTGAAGTGATTGGGTCAGCCGCTAGTTTCTCTTGTTCGTCCAACTCTCCTGCGTGATCCTCGTCTTGCCGGATCACCTTCTCTATACCCTGCATAATCTTATGGTACTTTTCGTTGAGCTGGCTGTCGTAGCGCTCGGTGGCTTTTCGCCAGACGAACGTATATTTATTGGCGTTAGCTTCAACCTTGGTGCCATCAAGGAAGTAGTCTTCTAACTTTACGAGACCATGATTCCGAAGGAGATCCACGATAGAAAAGAAAATCTCATAGATAATTTCTTTCATTTTCTCGGAGCGAAAACGGTTAATGGTGCGGAAGTCCGGCTGTTGGTGGCGAGCCAGCCACATAAAATAAATATTTTCCTTAAGCTGTTTTGCGATTTGTCTGGAGGAGTAGATTTTCTGTGTATAGGCATAGAGGATAATTTTTAACATCATTTTCGGATGATAAGGAGGACGTCCGCCCCCGTCATAACACCGATAGAGAATATTCTTATCGAGTTCTTCCACGGCTCGATTGACAATGCGACAAACGTGATGGGTTGGGATTTCTACTTCAAGATCCATTGGTAAATACAGCTGATCCATGTTATAATCTTGGAAAGAAATATGATCATGTTTCATAAAGAAATCGCCTCCTGGTATGGTTTTGGTGTGGTGCTTTAATTATACCAAATGGGGCGATTTCTTTATTTTTCAATTTTATTAAAATAGCTCGAAAGAGCGGCAGGCGGCGACTCCCGCGGGAAAAGCAACGGCTGAAGACCCCGCAGGGCGTTTTTCCCGAGGAGGCTGAAGCGTTGCCCGGGGAACGCGTCCGCCGAGAGCGATGCGAGCGAACTAATTACATTTACTTCAATTAATTGGTAAAGAAAGAGGGTGTCACCAAAAGCTAGGCTTTTGGGACACCCTCTTTGAGTACTATTATTCGGCAGATTCTGCTTCTTCAGCAGTAACTGCAAGTTCGTTCAGATATACTCCATGGCCGTCACCTATCGCATAGTTTAATACACGGTTGTTAACAGGTACCAGGTTAGCACGGTAAAGTGTCGGGAATGCCGGGATTTCCTCTACCATGAATTCCTGCCATTCATTGTACACTTCAGCACGGTAGTCTAGATCAAATGCATCCTCAGAAACACCTTCTGCAAGCAGACGGTCGTTTTCTTCGTTAGTGTAACGAGTATAGTTAAATGGTGCAGTACGTCCCCAAAGGCCAGTCGGGTCAACGTCGATACCTACACCCCATGCGCCTTGGTAAATGTCGATTCCTTCATCATCTTCCTCAACAAGGTCGTAGAATGTGTTGAATTCAAGCATTTGAAGGTCAACATTCAGGCCAATTTGCTCCCAGGACTGTACATAGTAGCGTGCCAATGGCTCAGCAATGTCTCCACCAGTCATGGATGCAAAGTTAATTACTAACTCTTCTCCGTCCGGTGTTTCACGGAAACCGTCGCCTGTTACATCTTCATAACCTGCTTCATCAAGGATCTGGTTAGCAAGTTCAGGATCGTACTCTCTGCCTTCGTTCGTTTCATCATGGAATTCAGGGTGGGATGGCGGGATCAGAGTAGTACCATTCCAGCGAAGACCATTATAGAATCGCTCACCGACTGTAGTATTATCAACGGCATGCCACATTGCTTTACGAAGTTCTACGTCTGCCATTTTCATATCAGGATCAGAAACGTTTTCTCCAGCTTCAGCATCCCAGTGGCCAAGCTTAAATCCAATATAAGTGTATGCACGGTCAACAATTCCTAACCATTCAACATTAGACATTTCTGCGTTCTCAGGGAACTGGTCAACCGGGAAAGAACTCACAAGGTCCACTCCGCCTGACTGAAGTTCCTGTACTACTGTTGACGGGTTGACTACACGTAATACAACTTCGTCTAAGTTAGGTTCGCCTCTCCAGTAATCTTCGTTTTTAGTGAAAACTACAGACTCACCTGGTACGATGCTGTCTACTTCAAATGGCCCAAAGCCAATCGGATTCTGGCGAACTGCGTCAGAAGAAGACATATCTGCTACTTCCATATCACCAAAAATATGTTTAGCTAAAGGATAGGTCCAGACACTTCCTGTTACTAAAGATGGTGAAACATTAAGATATGTTATTTCTAAAGTTTTCTCATCGATAACTTCAATACCGGAGATTGTGTCAGCTTCACCGTTGTGGTACTCTTCCATACCTTCAATGTTAGTGAAATCTGCTCCGTATCGAGGACCATCATAGTCCGGGTGTCCAATTACTTCATGAGCGAAAAGCCAGTCCTCTGCTGTAACTGGTTCTCCATCATGCCAGTTAACATTGTCACGAATTGTGAATGTGAATACAGATCCGTCTTCAGATGTCTCATAAGTGGCAGCGCCGTCGTTTGTGTAAACATAGTTTTCATCCCATGTTAAAAGCGGCTCGTCAAACCATTGAATAACCTGAACATCAGGGTTACCTGAATAGAAGTTATAGTTTAAAGTTCCTTCGAAAGCAGTGTCAGATACAAGACCAAAAGTTATAGATCCCCCGTCAATTGCTTCTCCTTCGTTTGAGGTTACGTTATCGAAGTCGTCAATGGAATACAAGCCATCTTCCCCCGCGGCTTCCTCACCGTTGTCCTCAGCATTGTTGTCGCCGTTATCAGCGACATCTTCATTGTTGTCGCCCCCGTTATTTGCACCGTTATTATTATCAGCGCCCCCATTGTCGTTGCCGCCGCATGCAGTTAGTGCAAGTAATGAAGCTAGTGTACCTGTAACTAAGATACTAGAAAGTTTTGACCTTCTCATTAATAATTCCCTCCCTTTATTATCCTCTTCGTTGTCTTGCGTCGGTTGCGCGCTTCAGCGCCTGGCCGACATTATTTATACTCAACATCAATACCAGAATAAGTATTGACGCAGGTAACCAGATCCACCATCTTAATTCTAAAGTCTGAGGATTTCTCGCATAACTGATCAATGTTCCTAAACTTGGAGTATCCTCAGGGAAACCAAATCCAAGGAAAGACAATCCTGACTCAATACCAATGTTCGCCGCAAGGTTCAATGTCATCGTTACGATGATAATTGAGCTTAAGTTGGGCAGAACCTGGGTAAACATAATTTTAAAATCAGAAGAGCCAAGGGTTTTAGAAGCTTGGACGTACTCAAGTTCTCTTTCCTGGAGCGCTTTTGAACGGATTAAACGGGCAATCCCCATCCATAAAAAGGCGGTCATGATAAATGAAAAAGAATAGATACTGTAATCAGGTACAGCAGTTACAAATACAATAACAATCATTAAAGTAGGCAAAATCATAAAGAAATCAACAAAGCGCATAAAAATATTATCGATTGTGCCGCCGAAATACCCTGATATCAGACCAATAAGAATTCCTATAGTTCCTGACATCAATGTAACAAGAAGTCCAATTGCAAGAGAGTTCCTTGTTCCGATTATCAGCTGGCCGAAGATATCTCTTCCACCGTAATCAGTACCAAGCCAGAACTCCGAAGAGGGACGCTCGTACAGGGCAAATAAATCTACTTTTACTATTTCATTAAGATCCAGTAATAGCGAGGCAATAAATACACCTGCTGTTGTAGCCACAAAAAATATTAAGGAAATGAGGGCCAATTTGTCTCTGACAATTTCCCGCCACAGAATCGTAAGCCCAGAGGGACTTCGTTCTATTTCTTTTGGCGGCTCTATATTTGGATTGTTTGTCTCCATTTTTTCACCTCAAAGTCTTCGAGTCTTTACTTAATTCTGATACGCGGGTCAACCAGGCTCAAAATAATATCAGATATAAGCGCGCCTATAATTGCGGCTATTCCAAACAACAGGACACAAGCTGTCATAACACTGAAGTCACGTCTTGTAATTGACTGGAGGAATAACTGCCCCATTCCCGGATAGTTAAATATATTTTCAATAAAGATTGTTCCCCCGATCAGACCGGTTATTTCGTAACCGAAGAATGCTGCTATCGGCAACAAGGAGTTTCTTAAAATATGACGGTTATAAACACGGGACTCTGAAGCGCCTTTTGCCCGTGCTGTAATAATAAATTCTTTTTGTTTTGTATCAATGATTTCGCTTCTCAGATATTGAACAGTTGATACGGTTGTAATGACTGCCATGGAAAAGGCAGGCAGTATCAAGTGATAAGCTTTACTCAGAATATAATCCCATGTGCCTGCTGCAGAGCCAGGAGAAACACTGCCTCCTGTAGGAAACCATCCAAGCTGGAAACCAAACACAAATAACATTAATAGTGCTGTGATAAATAATGGTGCAGCGAACCCGACATATGTATAACCGGTAATAGCACGGTCAAGAAATGTGTCGTTGTAACGTCCGCTTGTAATTCCTAAAGGAATTGCAATCATGTAAGTAAAGATAAGAGTGGCAAGTGAAAGCCAGAATGTATTCACAAGCCGCTGGCCAATTAATTCAGTAACAGGCATTTTGAAATGGAAAGACTGCCCCAGGTCCCCTTGCATAGCTCTCGTAACCCAGTCCCAGTACTGTACATACCACGGATTATTCAGACCCAGCCTTTCCCGCATCGCTTCAATTGCCGCAGGATCGATATTAGGATCTATTAAGCCTGTGAGTGCATCCCCGGGCATGGCTTTTGCCATTATAAAAACCAGGAGGCTTAATACAAAAATTTGCGGTATCATTATTAAAATTCGTCGTACGATTAATTTCCACATATTATTCAACCTTTCTCAGGCAAAGCCACTAAATGCGAATCGGAAATGGGCTTTAATGGATAAGGTAAACCTTCCTCGTCGAAAAACTTGTCTGAAAGCTCATCGAAGTCCTTTTTCGCCTGCTGCCGTTTTACAGTTAAACTTTCCCGACGGTTAGGGTCCAGATCAGGAATAGCTGATACAAGTCTCTTTGTATATATGTGCTGAGGGTTAGTAAAGATATCTTCTGATGCTCCCTGTTCTACATATCTGCCCTTGTACATAATACCGATATGGTCACATATATGCCTTACAATCCCTAGGTCATGGCTGATAAATAAATAGGTAAGTCCAAGTTCTTTCTGAATTTCCTGCATAAAATTCAGTACCTGGGCCTGTACAGAAACATCCAGCGCGGAAACAGGCTCATCAGCAATAATAAGTTTTGGCTTCAATGCAATCGCACGCGCAATCCCAATACGCTGACGCTGGCCCCCGGAAAACTCGTGAGGGTATTTAAATATAGCTTCTGTACTCAAACCTACCAATTCCATAAGCTCTTCTACGCGGACTCGTTCTTCCTTTTTCGTCAGTTTTTCAAAGTTTCTCAGCGGCTCTGCGACGATATCGGCTACACGTTTTTTTGGATTGAGAGAGGAGTACGGATCCTGAAAAATCATCTGGATATCTTTTCGGACATTCAGGTGGGATTTTCTTCCTCCCTTTGCGAGGTTGTGGCCTTCAAACAAGACGTCTCCGGAAGTGATTTTATTGAGTCCGATAACTGCCCGTCCTGTTGTGGTTTTTCCAGAGCCAGATTCACCAACAAGCCCGTATGTCTGGCCTGGCTCAATAGAAAAATTCACACCATCTACGGCTTTTACCTGGTCTACCACAGTATTGAAAATTCCCCCACGTATGGGGAAGTGCACTTTTAAATCTTTAACTTCAAGTAGCGCCATTTCCGCTAGCCTCCTTGTGCTTATCCGGGAAGTAAAAATCTTTGTAGCATGTACAGCGGACAAAGTGCCCGGGCTTTATTTCATGTAATTCAGGATTTTCCTCATGAGATGATTCGTCAATCCATGGTATACGGTGCCTGAAACGGCAGCCCTCACGAGGCATTTTGTGTAATGGTGGTACAACACCCTGAATAACATGCAGTTTTGTTTTAGTTTCTGCTGAATTGGGTAAAGAATTTAACAGGGACCGTGTATATGGATGCTGTGGTGATGAAAAAAGAGAGTATACATCTGCGATCTCCACAATTTGTCCGGCATACATAACTGCCACCCGGTCAGCCATCTCTGCCACCACTCCTAAATCATGGGTGATTAAGATAATTCCTGCACGCATGTCATCTTTTAAATCTTTAATTAAGTCAAGAATCTGAGCCTGTATAGTTACATCAAGGGCAGTTGTCGGCTCATCCGCGATGAGAAGTTCAGGCTGATTTGCAATAGCCATAGCAATTACTACCCTTTGTCTCATCCCCCCTGATAATTCATGGGGATATTGTTCATATGTCTTTTCCGGCCGTGGAATACCAACCTTTGACAAAAAGTCAATGACTCTGACTTTTCTGTCTTTTTTAGACATAGATGAATTATGAAGCAGCAGGGCTTCATCAATTTGCGCTCCTACTATCATCAAAGGATTCAATGCTGATAAGGAATCCTGGAATATCATGGCCATTTCTTTGCCTCTTAATTTATTTAATTTTCCTTGCGAATACTTGGCGATATTCTGACCTTTAAAATCGAGGGTTCCTTCAATTTTTGCCCTGTTATGCAATCCCATTATAGAAAAGGCGAGAGCACTCTTACCAGAACCTGATTCTCCTACTATCGCTAATACTTCATTTTTATTTACAGTCAGTGTTACGTTATCTACTGCCGCATAATAATCATCCAGCACCCGGAAGGATGTAGTTAGATTTTTAATTTTCAATAATTCCTCGCTCACAATGCTCACCCTTTAAATGATCTTTTGTGTTCAAAATTATCTGAATTTTAAGGACGTATTTTTAAAATTTGCGTCTCTCTTTTTTCAACAATTATACGATATGGTATATGCCTGTTTAAGACTATACTTAAGAAGTATAAGACAACTTTTGTAAAAAGACAATATAGAATTTGAAGAATAATTATTAATATAGGAAAATTCTAAACTCTATTTGTAAAATTGATTAGAACAGTAAATTAAAACCCTTTATTATATAGCAGGTTTTTAGGATATTCTCTGAGTTTTTCTAAACGGACATTCCATTACCACGCTAAAAAATTATTTCAAAATATCTTATCGTTATCATATTATAACTAAGATCTTATACTCACATTTGAATAACTATTCATTGCTCTCTCACCCTGTTTTATAGGTAAGTCTATCTACAGAAAGTACCAGAATATATGTAAAATTTGTAATTCACCATATTAAATAACGTTCTCAAATTCCTCTCCTGTTCTCGCAAAAAACACAAAAAAAAGAACCTTGTAAAAAAGGTTCTCTCTTTGATTGATTATTAGTTGCCGGAAGCCACTCATGAGGATTTAGTCATTAATGAAGATATCTCCTGCTCACGACAGACAAATCGATTTAGCTTCTGGAATCGAATGCATCCCTTAATCCATCACCAATAAAGTTGATCGCTAACACGGTCAGCAAGATTGCCAGACCAGGCGGGAGCCATGCTTCCCAGTGCCCTTCAAGCATCCGGAGACTGTTTGCTTCAGTAATCATATTCCCCCAGGTTGGTGTAGGCTGCGGAATTCCAAAACCGATAAAACTTAGAGCAGATTCAATAATTATTAAATTTGCCATCATTAAAGTGGCGTTTACAATAATTGGGCCAACTGCATTTGGCAGAAAGTGCCTGAAGATTATTCTTGCATCTGAAGCTCCTATTGAGCGGGCTCCTAATATAAATTCTTTCTCCCTTAAGGACAGGAACGTTGCACGTATTATTCTTGTGATTTGCGGCCAGGTAGTAAATGCAATTATAACAATGAAAATTCCTATATTTATGCGTTCTAAGATTGCAATTATTGTAAGAACCAGAAGCAGGAAAGGCAGAATCAGCATCAGGTCTGTCGCCCTCATAATCACACTATCTACTTTTCCACCATAGTAACCTGCTAAAGATCCCAGGGTTACTCCAATTAAAATAGTAAACATCATTGCGAAAAATCCGATAGTTAAGGAGATACGGGAACCATGGATAAGCCGGGAAAAGTTATCCCTGCCGGAACTGTCTGTACCAAGCCAGTGTTCTGACGAAGCTTTTGCTTCAATATTGTACATATCATAAGCAGTCGGATCGTGCGGCGCTATTACATCTGCAAAAATTGCAATTATAACAAAGAACCCAAGAATACCAATCCCTGCTATTGCCAGTTTATTTTTCAGGAAACGGCGCATAGCAAGCTGGAACGGACTGAGGCTTTTAGGCGCCTTTTCTTCTATTATGTCTGGTTTGGGAACCATTTCAGGCTGTACTCTTGTTTCCATTACTACTCACCTCAATCGTAACGTATTCTTGGGTCAACTATGGCATAAAAAATATCTGCTAATAAGTTGCCGACCAGGATGGTAACAGCGAGTATCAGATTTATTGCCATGATAACCGGATAATCCCGGTTTGTAATAGAAGTTAAAAATAACTGTCCTAATCCAGGATAATTAAATACCCGTTCAGTAATGATCGCTCCACTTAGCAATGTGCCAAATTCAAGGCCTAATAGTGTAATAATCGGTATAAGAGCATTTCTTAAAGTGTGCTTGTACAATACAGAATTATTGCTTAACCCCTTAGCTTGGGCAGTTCTTATAAAGTCACTACCTTTAACTTCTAACATTTCTGTCCGCATATATCTCATATACATTGCTGTACTGGCTAACCCCAACGTAAAACCAGGCAACACCAGGTGTCTTAATTTATCAAGAAAAAGCTCTATACCGCTCAGCCCTGGCGCTGACACAGATCCTTGTGAAGGGAACCACCCTAATATAAAAGCGAAAATATAGATAGCTAACAACCCTGCAAAGAAGTTGGGTGTTGCCAGACCTAAAAAGGCAAAGGTCGTAGCTCCATAATCAAACAGTGAATACTTTCTGCTGGCAGAATAAATACCAATCGGTATTGCAATAGCCAGAGTAACTCCAAGAGCAAATAGCGACAGATATACAGTATTCATGATTCTCGATGCTATTAAATCTGCTACTGGACGTCCCGAATACTGCATAGATGTTCCAAAGTCGCCGCTTGCTACCGTAGTGACCCAATTCCAGTACTGGATATGTATAGGATCATTCAATCCAAGCGCTTCTCTGCGCATCTCATAAACTTCTGCCGGGATATTCGGATCCAGTCTTTCCCCTGACAGCACATCCCCGGGAGCTGCTTTAGCAAGCCCGAAAACTACTATAGTGACAAGGATAAGCATGGGAATAAACTGTAATATACGTCGAATAATATACTTATGCATTCAGCATTCCTCCTACGTAAGAAAAACACAAGCATTCAACAGAACTCGACAGTACAGGGTAATAAACGAGTGCACGACCGAGGGCCGCGCACTGTTTTCCCCCTCAACTGCATATCAGATTATTCTGCTAACCACCATTCATGTGATCTAAAGTAAATGCCAGTTGGACGTTCATGAACATTCTGAAGTGCAGCATTATAAGCATAGATATTATCAGAAGAGTAAAGGAATACCATTGGTACCTGCTCAGTTACATACGCTGTCCATTCGTTATAAACTTCTGCACGGTAATCAAGCTCAAATGCTTCCGGAGCCTTTACTGCCTGTTCAATCAGCTCATCACTGTGCGGGTCATTCCAGCGAAGGTAGTTAAATGGATTATCGGATTTCCAGATTCCTGCAGGATCTGGATCACCAGTAGCTAAGCTCCATCCAGCTAAATAAAGATCCCAGTCAGTGTTATCATCTTCCACAACTTCAAAGTGTGTAGCTGCTTCACGCGGGTTGCGGACATCAACTTTGATACCTACTTCTCCAAGTTCAGCTGCAATAATTGGAGCTGTACGCTCACGAATTTCGTTACCGGTTGGATAGTCAAGGTTTAATACCCACTCGTTTCCATCCGGGTCTTCACGGAAGCCGTCGCCAGTTACATCAACATATCCGGCTTCATCAAGAAGCTCATTCGCTTTTTCTACGTTTTGCTCATAAACTGTGAATGCACTTTCATCATATGCCCATGAGGCTTCAGGGAATGGAGCATGAAGCACAGAACCAAGGCCGTTCATCAGACCATCTACCATAGCCTGGCGGTTTAAAGCATATACGATAGCCTGACGCACACGTACGTCTGCGACTTTTTCATTAGGAACCCAGTTATCAGGGTTTATTACACCTGCTTCTACGTCTTCGGCAGTACGGTGGTGGTGTTTAAAGCCCATGTACTGGTATCCGAAGTCCTGAGTTGTAAATGTCTTAACGTTATCAAGCCCGTCTACACGGTCGAAGTCTGCTGCAGGAACGCCATTTGGTTCTGCAACCATATCAAGCTCACCATTTTCAAGCATACCTGGCATAATTGACTGCTCAATTACACGCCATGTAATTCCATCAAGATGAGGTGTACCTTGCCAGTAATCTTCAAATGCAGTAAGGATATACTGCTCTCCTTCAATCATGTCAGTTAACTGGAAAGGACCTGTACCAATAACTTCTCCAGGGTTACGGGAAGCTGGATGATCAACCATATCTGCTACACTCACACCTTCAAATACGTGAGCAGGGATGATTGGGAAGCTCGTACGGAACTCAGGAGTTACGTTTGGCTCTGCAAAGTGGAAAATAACAGTATGGTCATCTACTACTTCGACACCTGCAAACTCATCTGTTTCCCCATCCCGGTACTCTTCATAGCCTTCAAGGAAGCGTACATAGTCAATACGCACCCCGCCAGCTGCTACATATTCGCCTGAAGCGATAGAAGAATAAGTGAAATATACGTCTTCAGCAGTGAACGGCTCGCCGTCATGCCATTTTACATCTTCCTCAAGATAATAAGTTAATTCCGTCTGATCTTCATTTAATTCCCAGTCTTTAGCGAGAAGCGGGATATATTCAAGGTTCTCGTCCTGTGTGACAAGTGCCTCATGAGTAAAATCTAAAATATTAGCTTCGTATGCATCACCATAAAATATTGGGTTGAACTGCTGTCCAGGAGCGGAATACATTCCTGCATTGATCGTTCCGCCAGAGACAGGTTCCCCGTCTGCAGCATCGTTATTTCCATCGTTATCATTATTTTCGGCATTATCATCGCCATTGTTGTCATTGCCGTCATTAGCGTCGTTGCTATTGTTGTCGTTATTCTCTGCACTACTATTGTCTTCCTGAGCGTCTGCATTTTCATCTCCGCCGCAGGCAGCCAAAACTAAAACGAACGATAAAGCAAGAATAAGTGTAAGCCAAGATTTTTTTAGCTTCAAAACTATTTACCCCCTTCTAATTTAGAAAATTCAAAAAACTATGGTCATGCTTTCCCATATTCCTCTCTCCTGAACTTCACCTCCTTCAAAGGATAAACATTGTTACTTTACCGCTGCCGGAGTATAAAGATGGCAGGCTACATACTGCCCTTCTCCCTGATGCACCATTTCAGGCTTCTCCAGCCTGCAGCGTTCATGGGCTTCAGGACACCTCGTATGAAAAGTGCATCCAGCAGGAGGGTTAGACGGACTCGGCAGTTCCCCTTTTAAATATATTTTTTCCCTTTTCGTTTCTACATTAGGGACAGGAACCGCTGATAACAGCGCCTGTGTATACGGGTGAAGAGGATTACTGTATATTTTTTCTTTTGGTCCTATCTCAGCTAATCTCCCTAAATACATAACGCCGACACGATCGCTAATATGTTTAACCACACTCAAATCGTGGGCGATAAATAAATAGGTAAGATCAAACTCATCCTGTAAATCTTCCATAAGATTTAACACCTGGGACTGGACTGATACATCCAGCGCTGAAACAGGTTCATCGCCAATAATAAATTTAGGATTAATAGACAAGGCTCTGGCAATTCCAATCCTCTGTCTCTGTCCTCCGGAAAATTCATGGGGATATTTTTCCCTTGCTTCCTCAGGCAGACCAACCTTTCTCAGCAAATCTACAACTTTATCTTTTCTTTCCTGTTTGCTCATTGATTGCTGGACTACCATAGGCTCTTCAATCAATTCTCCTATACTCATCCTCGGGTTCAATGAGGCAAAAGGATCCTGGAAAACCATTTGCATGTTCTGCCGGTATGGCCTCATTTTTCTGTGGCTAAGTTTGGCCAGTTCATTTCCTTCAAAAAGGATACTTCCTTCAGTAGGGTCAAGCAGTTTCAATATCGTTCGTCCCAGAGTGGACTTACCGGATCCTGATTCTCCTACAATGCCAAGAGTCTCACCCTTAAAAATATCAAAACTGACATCATCAACTGCCTTCACATGGCCTATCGTTCTTTGAAGCACTCCCCCTTTAACAGGAAAGTACTTTTTTAAGTTTTTTATCTCAAGAAGTTTTTCTTTTTCAGCCAACTTTCTCTCCTCCCTGCTCCTCATATAGATAACATCTCACTTTATGGTGTGCGTCTGTTTCCCTGAGTTCCGGATTTTCCTCCAGGCATTCAGGCATGGCATGTTTACACCGTGGAGCAAACCTGCATCCATGAGGGAACCTGTGGGCAGGAGGCACTGTGCCTGGGATAGAATCCAGTCTGTCAACTTCTTCATCCAGACTTGGAATACTGTTCAGAAGACCAACAGTGTACGGATGCTTAGGATTTGTAAATAGCTCATATACGGTTGCTTCTTCAACAATCTGCCCCCCGTACATAACAAGAACCCTGTCTGCCACTTCTGCCACCACACCGAGATCATGAGTTATAAGCAGCACAGATGAGTCAAACTTTTGTTTCATTTCAACCATTAAATCAAGAATTTGTGCCTGTATAGTTACATCAAGTGCTGTTGTAGGTTCATCTGCAATCAGCAGTTTTGGATCACACGACATCGCGATCGCAATCATTGCTCTTTGCCGCATACCTCCTGAAAGCTGATGGGGGTACTCATTCACAATTTCCTCAGCCCTTGCGAAACCTACTAGTTTTAATAAATCCACCGCTCTTTTATACGCTTCTTTTTTCCTCATTTTTTTATGTTTCATTAATGTTTCTGCAATCTGGTTTCCGATTGTATATACCGGATTCAGAGAGGTCATTGGTTCCTGGAAAATCATTCCTATGTCATTTCCCCGGACTCTTCTCATATCCCGGTCCGAAAGTGTTAATAGTTCCTTCCCTTCAAGCTTCACGGATCCTTCCACTATTTTTCCCGGAGGGGAAGGTATAAGCCTCATAATTGATAAGGAAGTAATACTTTTTCCGCTCCCGGATTCTCCAACTAAAGCCAGTGTTTCACCTTTTTTCAGGGTGAAACTCACATCGTCTACAGCTTTTGCTACTCTGTCCTGTTCCATATAAAAGTATGTTTTTAACCCCTTTACTTCCAGAAGAGGCTGATTTTGATTCTGCATTACTCCACCCCGCTTGAATATGTATTAAACTCTGACTCTATACTACTAAAATATCTTTAGTTTTATATGAAAATTTATTCATAATAAAGTATATAATTTTAACGCTATATTTCTTCTATGAAATAGTCTGTTAATTCCTACTATTTTATAGACAATAATTTATCACAGAAATTATGGGATGTATATAGTTTTCTGAAATTTATTTATTTTCAAATATTTAGATAACCGAAAGTTTTAGTATAAAAAATACATTACTTATATTGCATTTTTATAATATTCTTATATTTTTAGTTGGTATTATGATTTATTATTTATTTTGTTGTATTTAAATACAAAAGTGAATTCTGGAATATACTGTTCTCTATAATTTTTTTGTATGTCTTTTTATTTTAGAACTCTCTTTTCCTAAAAGCTGAAAGATGTCTTTTCCTGTCGTAACCTACGGGAATTCGATTTATATTTTTTATTGTTTTTCTTATACTCTGGTCTGTTAATCGTTATTCGTTTTTCATAATAAAAGAAGATCCTGCCATTTTCGGCAGGATCTGAAATCATGTATATTTATTTGCTGAGTGTCGTTTTTCCACCCATATATGGCTGCAGTACTTCTGGTACTTTAATCGTACCGTCTTCCTGCTGGTAGTTCTCCAGTATAGCTGCTACAGTTCGTCCTACCGCAAGACCGGAACCATTAAGTGTGTGTACAAATTCTGCTTTACCTTTAGCGTTTCTTTTAAACTTAATATTAGCCCGTCTCGCCTGGAAGTCTTCAAAGTTACTGCAGGAAGAGATTTCTCTGTACGTATCGTAACTGGGAATCCATACTTCCAGGTCGTATTTCTTAGCCGCAGTAAAGCCCAGGTCTCCGGTACACATGCTCATCACCCTGTATGGAAGCTCCAGAAGCTGAAGGACCTTTTCTGCGTGGGACGTTAAAAGTTCCAGTTCTTCGTAAGACTCCTCAGGTTTTACAAATCTGACAAGTTCTACTTTATTAAACTGATGCTGCCGGATGAGGCCCCGTGTATCTCTGCCTGCTGAACCAGCTTCTGAGCGGAAGCAGGCACTGTAAGCTGTATACCCTTTGGGAAGCTCTGCTCCCTCCATAATTTCATCTCTGTGTAAGTTTGTTACAGGTACCTCTGCTGTTGGGATGAGAAAGTAGTCTTCCTCCCTGATCTTAAATGCATCTTCTTCAAATTTCGGCAGCTGCCCTGTTCCAGTCATGCTGTCCCGGTTTACCATATATGGCGGCAATATCTCCTCATAACCATGCTCATCCTGATGGAGGTCCATCATAAAGTTAATCAGCGCCCGTTCAAGACGCGCACCGGCACCTTTATAAAATACAAACCGGCTTCCTGTAACTTTAGAAGCTCGTTCAAAATCCAATATCCCAAGATTAACAGCCAGATCCCAATGGGGTTTTGCCTCGAAAGAAAATTCAGGGAGCTCTCCCCACTTTCTTACCTCTTCATTTTCTTCCTCCGTTGAACCAACAGGTACACTTTCATGAGGAATGTTTGGTATGGTCAGCAGCAGGCTGGAAAGTTCTTCATCTGTCTGCCTCAGCTGATCATCAAGCTCTTTTACTCTGGAAGAAACATCCTTCATTTCTTTTATGAGCGAATCTGCATCCTTCTTTTCTCTTTTAAGCTGGGAGATTTCCTGAGAGACTGTGTTTCTTCGATTTTTAAGCTCTTCTACTTCCTGAATCAGCTTCCTTCTTTTGTCATCCAGATCTTCAAAACGATCCAGGTCAGAAATGTCTTCATTACGTTGAGAAAGCTTCTGTTTTACTTCCTGAAAATTGTTTCTTAGCAGCTTTACATCAAGCATTGCAATTCCTCCTAAACATTTTTAAATTTTTTGGTGATATATGCGGAAAAAAGAAAACTTTTGTTTCACGTGTAACATATTTTTCTATACAAAAAAATCCCCGTCCCATAAAACAGGGACGGGGATTACCCGCGTTGCCACCCTGGTTGAAGCAAACATATGCCTCCACCTTAATCCGGTTAACGGCCGGTATCCGGAGCAGCTTACTCTTCTTTCAACTGCTCAGCTCCAGGATGGATTCATTATACCTCCACACCGGTTCGCAGCACCCACCGGCTCTCTGAAGTGTCAGTAATAATTACTATTTCCCTTCTTCGCATTAGTTTTTATAATATAACACTTGCCTGAATAGTTAGTACCTATTTTAACCTATAATGATAATTTTAATCAAGCAGGGACTTCCATACTTTCTCTTACCATCTTAACAAAGTACTGATGCATGCGAAAATCATCTGTGAGTTCAGGATGGTATGAGCATGCGAGGAATGGTCCTTGTCTTGCAGCCACGATCTCTCCATCGTATTCAGCAAGGACATCAACACCTTCTCCTGCTTGACGGATAATAGGAGCTCTGATGAAAATTCCCTCCACATCTTCCCCAATGCCTTTGACCTTAAGCAAGGTCTCAAAGCTCTCACGCTGCCGGCCAAAAGCGTTTCTTTCCACAGTTATATCCATTACCGCTATATGGGGTTCCTTATGGCCTACCAATTCTTTAGCCATAAGTATAGCCCCTGCGCACGTGCCAAATACAGGCTTTCCTTTTTCAGCAAAATGCTTTAACGGCTCATAGAAACCGTACTTATTAATCAGACGGCGCATAGTAGTGCTTTCTCCCCCGGGAAAAACGAGTCCGTCTATTTGATCAAGCTGTTCTGACTTTTTTACGACTACCACATTAACATCAGGAGCCTGCAAAGCTTTGACATGCTCTCTGACTGCTCCCTGAAGCGCTAATACACCTATGTTAATCATGCTGCATGACTCCTTTCGCTATCCGCTGTATCTTTTATTACCAGCCGCGGTCCTGCATGCGGTCTTTCTTTTCTAATGTAGAAATTTCAATACCCTTCATAGCCGTTCCAAGGTCTTTTGAAAGTTCAGCGATTAATTTATAATCTTCGTAATGAGTAGTTGCTTCAACAATTGCTCTTGCAAACTTCTCAGGGTTGTCTGATTTAAAGATGCCTGATCCTACGAAGACACCATCTGCTCCAAGCTGCATCATAAGTGCTGCGTCAGCAGGCGTAGCTACTCCGCCTGCTGCAAAGTTAACTACAGGGAATTTTCCAGTCTCTTTAATCTCAAGAAGGATATTAAATGGCGCACCAATATTTTTTGCTTCAGTCATTAATTCATCTTCAGACATACCGATAACTTTTTTGATTTGAGATTGCATCATACGCATATGGCGTACAGCTTCTACGATGTTACCTGTTCCAGGCTCACCCTTTGTACGGATCATGGAAGCACCTTCACCAATGCGTCGTGCTGCTTCTCCCAGGTCGCGGGCTCCGCAAACGAAAGGTACTGTGAAGTCACGCTTGTTTAAGTGGTAAACTTCATCAGCAGGAGTCAGAACTTCACTCTCATCAATATAATCTACTCCCATAGCTTCAAGTAAACGCGCTTCTACAATATGTCCGATACGTGCTTTTGCCATAACCGGAATAGATACCGCGTTCTGAACATCTTCTACAATAGTTGGATCTGCCATACGGGCAACTCCGCCTGCTGCACGAATATCTGAAGGGACACGTTCCAGTGCCATTACTGCCACTGCTCCCGCTTCCTCAGCAATTTTAGCCTGCTCTGCATTTACAACGTCCATAATTACTCCGCCTTTTTGCATTTCGGCCATACCTCGTTTTACCAAGTCTGTTCCTGTTCTTTTCTCCATTTATTTAATCCTCCTTAGGTAATATAGCTTAGTGATTTAAAAACACTATATAACGTTCCTATATTATTATAACGAAAAATAAGAGCATTTCTATAAAATTAATCAATTATTTCACTTTTTCTTTATATTCATGAAGATTAATGATTGTTCTGCAGTTATATTCTTTGTCTGAAAAGGTGGTTTTATAAAGAAAACTTGACGAAGTCAGCAGCATAGCAGCACAAATACCGGAACTGAATTATTTACTGCTTCACCCTCTGAGTTTTTATTCTCCTATGTGTAAAAAAAGTGGGGGAAGCTCCCCCACTTTTTTATTTTCCAGAAAATATTGAGATGTTGACAATGCTTTATACGAAAGGATGAATTAGAACCAGCCTCTGACAGTATCAGCTACTGTAATCCATATACCGGAAAAGAACCCTCCGATACCTCTCATCATTAAAGCAAACCAGCCTGCTTTTTCGACACTCTCGTTTGCAACAAGATCCACAGAACGCTGATCAGCCCCGTCACCTTGCAGATAACTTTCTCCGCCTGTATATTCTACGGTAACAGTTCCAATAACCTGACCTTCTTCAATCGGGGCTAAAAGCCTGCCCTCTTCGTCAAGCAATTCTCCATCCAGCTCCACAGAATAGGAGTATTCTTCTTCTCCACCGTTAGGAAGGACACTTGAAACAGAATCAGCAGTTGACACTGACACTTCGTCTTCTTTTCCTCTAACTACTTCTATTGTTTCGTAGCCTTCAATATCAGTATTTGCAGAAATAATTTCCTGTTTGGAAAAACTGTTAAAACCATACTCCATTAATCTTTCAGTTTCCGTAAAGCGTTCATGCTCAGAATCTGCTTTCATTACAACGGTAATCAAACGCTGCCCGTCTTTTTCAGCAGTACCTGTAAAACAATATCCTGCTGCATTTGTAAATCCGGTTTTCAGCCCATCAACAGGTGCGTAGTCCAGGTCACCGTACATAGTCCCTTCCAGCATCCAGTTCCAGTTCTGCATATTAATAGCATCAGAAGTACCTTCCTGGAAGACTTTTTCCGGAATACTTGCTGTATCAAGGACCTCTGGGAAGTCATTTACAAGATGAAAGGCAAGGGTAGCGGCCGCTCTTGCTGACATATAGTTATCATCGTCAGCACCAGTGCCTTCAGGGTGATTACCATTAAGCAATGAATTAGGCAGCCCTGTGGAATTTACAAATTGAAAATCACCAAGGTCTTCAGCGGCAATTTCTTCGAGATTATCTATGCCGTATTGTTCTCCTTCTTCACGAAGCAGTTTTCCTAACCCGAGCTCTTTCCCTTTTTCATTCATTCTCTCAACAAACTGTCCTGTTGAGCCGGCGATTAATTCAGCTAAGGCCATCGTTGATGCATTAGCTGAATATATAGCAACAGATTCATAAAGTTCTTTAACTGTATAATCTCTGTCAGTACGAAGCATTACATTGGAAAGACCTTGGTTATGAGACATTTCAGCCAGATAATCACTAATCGGCACTGTCTGATCCCAGGAGATTTCCCCATTATGAACTGCTTCAAGAATCAAGTATTCACTCATCATTTTTGTCATACTAGCAGGAGGCAGAGGCTGATCTACATTTTTTTCGTATAATATCTTTCCAGTGTCAGCATCCACTAAAATCGCTGTATCTGCATTTGGCTCAAAGCTTGCTTCAGCATGGCTCCCGACAGAAAACACACTCATGAAACTAAAAACAACCAATAAACTAAAAATCCCCATTCTCTTAATCATCTTGCTTACCCTCTCCATTCTCTCCCATTAATCTATATTGAATATAATTTTTTCTCCAAGTTATTACAAAATACTCGCAGACAAACGTCATTTTATCATATAAACAAAAAAAAGAATAGATAGAGGAGACCTCTATCTACCATTACATTTGGCTTATTTTTTTACCATTAAAGTGAATAATTAGGCGCTTCTTTAGTTATCTGAACATCATGAGGATGGCTTTCCTTTAACCCGGCATTTGTTATTCTGATAAACTGAGCGTCATTTCGCAGCTCGTCCAGTGATGGCGTGCCGCAATACCCCATTCCGGATCTGAGTCCTCCAACCAGTTGATGGATTGTATCAGTAAGCGGGCCTTTATAAGGTATGCGTCCCTCAATACCTTCCGGAACAAGTTTTTGGCTGCTTTCCTGGAAATATCGGTCTTTACTGCCTTTTTCCATAGCTGCAAGAGACCCCATGCCTCTGTATACTTTAAATTGCCTTCCCTGGAAAATCTCCCTCTCTCCTGGACTCTCACTGACTCCGGCGAGCAGACTCCCAAGCATTACAGCATGCCCTCCTGCTGCAAGAGCTTTTACAATATCACCTGAGTATTTTATTCCTCCGTCTGCAATAACAGGTACTCCATGTTTCCTTGCTTCATCTGCACAGTCATACACCGCAGTAATTTGAGGAACTCCTATCCCGGCTACTACCCGTGTGGTACAAATTGACCCAGGTCCGATTCCTACCTTGACAATGTTAGCTCCTGCTTCAATAAGAGCTCTTGTCCCTTCCGCAGTTGCTACGTTTCCGGCAATAATATTTAAATCAGGATATGTATCCCGGTAGTATCTTACTTTATCCAGTACCCCTTGTGAGTGTCCGTGAGCTGTGTCGATTACCAGTACATCTATACCAGCTTCTACAAGTGCTTTTGCTCTTGTTTCTGAGTCGCCCCCGGTACCTACAGCCGCACCCACCACTAAACGTCCTTGTGCATCTTTTGCAGAATTAGGGAACTCGATTGCTTTTTCAATATCTTTAATTGTAATAAGTCCTTTTAATATTCCTTGCTCGTCCACCAGAGGCAGCTTTTCTATTTTATACTTTTGAAGGATTTTCTGAGCCTCTTCAAGAGTGGTGCCGACAGGAGCAGTAACAAGATTATCCTTGGTCATAACTTCCTTAATCTTTATAGAATAATCCTCAATAAACCGCAAATCTCTGTTAGTAATAATACCAGTTAATTTCTGGTTTTCATCTGCGATTGGCACTCCGGAGATACGGTACTTGGACATAAGATGCTCCGCATCAAAAACCTGATGTTCCTCAGATAAGTAGAAAGGATTTGTAATAACTCCGCTTTCAGAGCGTTTAACCCGGTCCACTTGTTCTGCCTGTTCTTCAATAGGCATATTTTTATGGATAATGCCTAACCCCCCGGCTCTCGCCATGGCAATAGCCATTTTTGCCTCAGTTACTGTATCCATCCCAGCACTGATTAGTGGAATATTTAACTGCAGTGTTTCCGACAATTTTGTTTTTACATTTACTTCGTGCGGAAGAACCTCTGATTTTGACGGAATCAGCAGTACATCATCAAAGGTTAATCCTTCCTTGGCAAATTTATTCTCCCACATGGAATAATAATCCCCCTTCAAATATTTTCGCAAAATATTATTTGTAGCTTATCAAGTGGACAAACTACTGTCAAGATAACATTCATAACACAGTACATTTATTTAATTTATTTAACCTATAAAATAGCAGAGGTGGGAAATGCATGGATGGAAAAAATAACTTTATAACGTTTTTCCAGTCAGCAGAATATGTAAAAAAGCATTTAGAATCCCGCTATAAAGAAAATAATATTCCAAATGCAACTGAACTGGCATATAAAAATGGTTTTTCACTTGTATATTATATTAAAATGGGCGAAAGTTTTTTTATGCAGGGCAAAGAAGTTCCAGTATCCATTAAACCTGTCCTTTATTATTACGGATTAAGCAACTGGCTGAAAGGAGTCCTTCTCACTCACGACCCTTTTTATCCTTCTACGACTCAAGTGCTTGCACATGGAGTTTCTGCAAGAAAGAGAAAAAAACAAGGATACTGTTTCTTAAACGATGAAATAAAAGTGCAGAAAGACGGTTTTTTTCCATGTATTTCAGAAAAGATCTTTAACATTAAACAGGTGACCGGTGAGAAATATAAAATGAGGCACTTACTAATGAGGATACCAGAACTCAATCCATTGTTTACAGAACTGGAAACAGAAAAACCGCTTGTTCCTGCTGTCCTGGATTCTGACGGTTCCGTTGTTGTTCCTTTAAAGCTGCTGGAGAGACTTAATTTAACCATTTCAAAGTATGAAAAAATTCTTAGCGATCATACGGGGTCAGATGTACACTGTATAGCTGATAAAGGAGAAGTAAAAATTCTGAATGGAAAAGTAGATCTTCATCAACTCCCTGTATATAAAAGCCTTGACCAGTTACTATATATACCTGCATTGCTTCCGCTCTACAATAAACTGCCTGAAGTCCTTTCACACTTCCTGGTACTTTTTAATTTAAGTATGATCTGCAGATATGAAACAGAATGGTGGGGAGAAGTGCTTTACTCTTTTTCATCTAACGATAAACCCTTTATCGAGTACTTTCTGGATATCACTGCACAAAAAGCACCAAGACTATTAGAAACCATGTTTTTTCCTGATAAAGAACATAATCGTTAAAAAAAAGGCTGTATAATTATCTGTTTTGAACAGATAAGTAAAAACAGCCTTTCCCGTTACTCTAAAGAGTATATAACGCCTGCTCTAAATCGTTCCAAATATCACCCGCATTTTCAAGTCCCACAGATAATCTGAGTAATGAATCGGTAATCCCCATCTTTTCCCTTTCCTTTTCTGGCACAACTGCATGAGTCATTGTTGCTGGATGCTGAATTAGTGTTTCCGCATCCCCTAAACTCACCGCTACTTTGATTAAGGAAAGCTCGTTCATTAATTTCTGGGCAGCTTTTTTTCCGCCAAGCACTTCAAAACTAATCAGGCCTCCGTAATTTCTCATTTGTTTCCTTGCAAGATTATACTGAGGAAATTCAGGATCCCCCGGATAAACTATTTCCTTTACTTTTGGATGCTCCTTAAGCTTCTTAAAAATGCTGAATGTGTTATCGCAATGCCGGTCCATCCTCACAGCAAGAGTTTTTAAACCTCGGATTAACAGCCAGGCATCAAAAGGAGACAGTACTCCCCCTATATCTTTTTGAGTTGTCATCCTCAATTCCTGCATAAATTCTGACTTGCCCACCGCCAGACCTGCAATCACGTCTCCATGGCCGCCAATATACTTTGTTGCACTGTGTATTACTACGTCTGCACCCATTTGCAGGGGCTGCTGAAGGTAAGGAGAACAGAAGGTATTATCCACTACTACTTTCAGATTGTGCTCCTTTGCAGTATCTACTGCCATTTTTATATCAACAAGTCTCATTGTAGGATTAATAGGTGTTTCAATATATAAAAGTTTTGTGTTATTTTTTACTTTGTTTAAAATAGCGTCTTTATTATTCATATCTATTAAATCGTATTCTATATTGAACTTCTCATTTATCATTTGCAGAAATCCAAATGTACACCCATATACTCCTTCAGATACGATCAGGTGGTCTCCAGCTTTCAGTAAGCCAATCAGGACAGCTGAAACAGCTGCCATTCCTGATCCAAAGGCAACTCCTTCTTCCCCTCCTTCTAAATTAGCAATTTTCCGTTCAAGTTCATTCACTGTCGGGTTACCAAGTCTCGAATAAATGTAACCGCTTTCATTTCCGGAAAAACGAGCCTCCCCTTGTTCTGCACTCTCAAACGCAAATGTTGAGGTTTGATACAGAGGTGTACTTAAGCTCCCATAATCATTACCTTTATCAGGATTGAAAGACCCATGGATTAACCTTGTTTCAAGTTCTCTTTTATCTTCAGCCATACTCTCACCCTCCATATATTTACTTCTCAATTATATTATACAGAAGCGAGACTGTTGCCGGGAACATTTTCATAAATTTGCTTATTAAACCAGGGTTTCGCACTAACAGAAACGCTCTGCTTCTTCCTAAGAAAGCCTTCAATAACTGAGGTACATAGATGTCGCGACAAGCGGTGAATAACTTTCCTTTAAGGATCTATTCATATCGCTTTGCGATACAGGAGATATTTTTGTTGGCTGTTCTTCCTTGTGAGCAGACTTTAAATTGTAACTATAAGAGGCGTTGTTTTTCTCCTGTTTCCTCACTCATACTTCTTCTCTTAACCTGGCACCGGCGGACCGGGTTCACTCGAACCAGGTTCAGCGATGCCAACTTGGGTTGGGCGCTTTTTCTTCCGTTTCCTCACTCATACTCCTTCTCTTAACCTGACACCGGCGGACCGGGTTCACTCGGACCGGGTTCAGCGGTGCCACCTTGAGTTGATCCCTTTTTCTCCCGTATCCTCACTCATACTTCTTCCCACAACCTGGCACCGGCGGACCGGGTTCAGCGGTGCCACCTTGAGTTGATCCCTTTTTCTCCCGTATTCTCACTCATACTCCTTCCCACAACCTGGCACTGGTGGACCGGGTTCACTCGAACCGGGTTCAGCGGTGCCACCTTGAGTTGATCCCTTTTTCTCCCGTATTCTCACTCATACTCCTTCCCACAACCTGGCACTGGTGGACCGGGTTCACTCGAACCGGGTTCATCGGTGCCACCTTGAGTTGATCCCTTTTTCTCCCGTATTCTTACTCATACTCCTTCCCACAACCTGGCACTGGTGGACCGGGTTCACTCGAACCGGGTTCATCGGTGCCACCTTGAGTTGGAACCTCTTTTTCCTCCCGGTTTAGCCTCACAATACAGCACGCCGTTTAATTTTATCTTTAGCATTTTACTAATGTAAAAATTGCTCCGACTATATAAATAACCCTTTTATCTGCCTCTGGACTTTTCGCGCCTAACAGAGGATTTATCACGCGTAACTTATACTTTATCGCGCCGAATTATCACATATACGCGCCAAAGTCTCTTCTTATTGCGCCAACTTCATAAATCTGTTGCTTACGCAGTGTAAAAGAACACAAAAAAAGACACCCTCAATAGAGAATGTCTTTTTATCTGCCCAGCGGCGTCCTACTCTCACAGGGGCGAGCCCCAACTACCATCGGCTTACTCGATTCCCGATGAACGGCGAATCTCTTCGTCAGCTGCACTCCTTCGATTCTCATGGGCAGAGCCCACTCCGAGTCTCTTTCGCTTGCTTCCTCGACCTTCTTGTTCCTCTGGCCTCTCGTACTTCCTTAACTAATTATAGATAAAACCACATCCACCTTATGGGGGAAGAACACAAAAAAAAGACACCCTCAAAAGAGAATGTCTTTTTATCTGCCCAGCGGCGTCCTACTCTCACAGGGGCGAGCCCCAACTACCAGCGGCTTACTCGATTCCCGATGAACGGCGAATCTCTTCGTCAGCTGCACTCCTTCGATTCTCATGGGCAGAGCCCACTCCGAGTCTCTTTCGCTTGCTTCCTCGACCTTCTTGTTCCTCTGGCCTCTCGTACTTCCTTAACTAATTATAGATAAACCACATCCACCTTATGGGGGAAGAACACAAAAAAAGACACCCTCAAAAGAGAATGTCTTTTTATCTGCCCAGCGACGTCCTACTCTCACAGGGGGAGAGCCCCCAACTACCATCGGCGCTGAAGAGCTTAACTTCCGTGTTCGGCATGGGAACGGGTGTGGCCTCTTCGCTGTCGTCACTGGACTATGTAATTGAAAGGTGTCTAGCTTCAGCGCCTACTCGTTCGAGGTCACTTCGGTCCGTCAATCGAAGCTTAAATACTTGCTTTTTCTTGCCGGTCCTCCAGTGCTTGTCGCTCGTGTACGAGGCGCTTACGCTTTTCGTGTTGCCCTCTCAAAACTGGATAACTTTTTTCTGATTGATAATCTTGCTTAGTAAGACTTAATTGGTTAAGTCCTCGATCGATTAGTATCTCTCAGCTTCACATGTCGCCATGCGTCCACACGAGACCTATCTACCTCATCTTCTCTGAGGGATCTTACTCACATAAAGTGATGGGAAATCTCATCTTGAGGGGGGCTTCATGCTTAGATGCTTTCAGCACTTATCCCTTCCACACGTAGCTACCCAGCGATGCTCCTGGCGGAACAACTGGTACACCAGCGGTGTGTCCATCCCGGTCCTCTCGTACTAAGGACAGCTCCTCTCAAATTTCCTGCGCCCGCGACGGATAGGGACCGAACTGTCTCACGACGTTCTGAACCCAGCTCGCGTACCGCTTTAATGGGCGAACAGCCCAACCCTTGGGACCTACTTCAGCCCCAGGATGCGATGAGCCGACATCGAGGTGCCAAACCTCCCCGTCGATGTGGACTCTTGGGGGAGATTAGCCTGTTATCCCCAGGGTAGCTTTTATCCGTTGAGCGACGGCCCTTCCATACGGTGCCGCCGGATCACTAAGCCCGACTTTCGTCCCTGCTCGACCTGTATGTCTCGCAGTCAAGCTCCCTTATGCCTTTGCACTCTGCGAATGATTTCCAACCATTCTGAGGGAACCTTTGGGCGCCTCCGTTACCTTTTAGGAGGCGACCGCCCCAGTCAAACTGCCCGCCTGACACTGTCCCTGAACCGGATCACGGTCCGAGGTTAGAATTTCAGTACAGCCAGGGTAGTATCCCACCAATGCCTCCACCGAAGCTGGCGCTCCGGTTTCCAAGGCTCCTACCTATCCTGTACAAGCTGTACCAAAATCCAATATCAAGCTGCAGTAAAGCTCCATGGGGTCTTTCCGTCCTGTCGCGGGTAACCTGCATCTTCACAGGTAATATAATTTCACCGGGTCTCTCGTTGAGACAGTGCCCAAATCGTTGCACCTTTCGTGCGGGTCGGAACTTACCCGACAAGGAATTTCGCTACCTTAGGACCGTTATAGTTACGGCCGCCGTTTACTGGGGCTTCAATTCAGAGCTTCTCCCTTACGGGATAACCCCTCCTCTTAACCTTCCAGCACCGGGCAGGTGTCAGCCCCTATACGTCGCCTTGCGGCTTGGCAGAGACCTGTGTTTTTGATAAACAGTCGTTTGGGCCTATTCACTGCGGCTCTCTCGGGCTTGCACCCTATCAGAGCACCCCTTCTCCCGAAGTTACGGGGTCATTTTGCCGAGTTCCTTAACGAGAGTTCTCCCGCGCGTCTTAGAATTCTCTTCCCGCCTACCTGTGTCGGTTTGCGGTACGGGCACCAGTCACCTCGCTAGAGGCTTTTCTAGGCAGTGTAGGTACAGGAACTTCGGTACTTAAATTTCCCTCGCCATCACAGCTCAGCCTTATGGCAAACGGATTTGCCTGTTTGCCAGCCTAACTGCTTGGACGCGCATATCCATCAGCGCGATTCCCTGCCTTCCTGCGTCCCCCCATTGCTCAAATGGTGACGTGGTGGTACAGGAATTTCCACCTGTTTTCCATCGCCTACGCCTTTCGGCCTCGGCTTAGGTCCCGACTAACCCTGAGCGGACGAGCCTTCCTCAGGAAACCTTAGGCTTTCGACGGAGGGGATTCTCACCCCTCTTTTCGCTACTCATACCGGCATTCTCACTTCCAAACGCTCCACATGTCCTTCCGGTCATGCTTCACAGCCCTTGGAACGCTCCCCTACCACTGTCCGTAAGGACAATCCATAGCTTCGGTGATACGTTTAGCCCCGGTACATTTTCGGCGCAGAGTCACTCGACCAGTGAGCTATTACGCACTCTTTCAATGGTGGCTGCTTCTAAGCCAACATCCTGGTTGTCTAAGCAACTCCACATCCTTCTCCACTTAACGTATACTTGGGGACCTTAGCTGATGGTCTGGGCTGTTTCCCTCTTGACTACGGATCTTAGCACTCGCAGTCTGACTCCCGAGGATAAGTGATTGGCATTCGGAGTTTGACTGAATTCGGTAATCCTGTGGGGACCCCTAGTCCAATCAGTGCTCTACCTCCAACACTCTTCCCTCGAGGCTAGCCCTAAAGCTATTTCGGGGAGAACCAGCTATCTCCGTGTTCGATTGGCATTTCACCCCTACCCACACCTCATCCCCGCACTTTTCAACGTGCGTGGGTTCGGGCCTCCATCCAGTGTTACCTGGACTTCACCCTGGACATGGGTAGATCACACGGTTTCGGGTCTACAACAACGTACTATAGCGCCCTGTTCAGACTCGCTTTCGCTGCGGCTCCGTCTCTTCAACTTAACCTCGCACGTTATCGTAACTCGCCGGTTCATTCTACAAAAGGCACGCTGTCACCCATGAACGGGCTCCAACTACTTGTAGGCACACGGTTTCAGGATCTCTTTCACTCCCCTCCCGGGGTGCTTTTCACCTTTCCCTCACGGTACTGGTTCACTATCGGTCACTAGGGAGTATTTAGCCTTGGGAGATGGTCCTCCCGGATTCCGACGGGGTTTCACGTGTCCCGCCGTACTCAGGATACACTCCGGAGGAAACAACGTTTCGGCTACAGGGCTGTTACCTTGTCCCGCGGACCTTTCCAGGTCGCTTCACCTACGCTGTTTCTTTGTAACTCCGTATGGAGTGTCCTACAACCCCAGAAGGCAAGCCTTCTGGTTTGGGCTGATTCCGTTTCGCTCGCCGCTACTCAGGAAATCGCATTTGCTTTCTCTTCCTCTGGGTACTAAGATGTTTCAGTTCCCCAGGTCTGCCTTCTCATACCCTATGGATTCAGGTATGGATACTGCCTCATTACAGGCAGTGGGTTCCCCCATTCGGAAATCTCCGGATCAAAGCTTACTTACAGCTCCCCGAAGCATATCGGTGTTCGTCCCGTCCTTCGTCGGCTCCTAGTGCCAAGGCATTCACCGTGCGCCCTTTCTAACTTAACCGTTTTTGCGGCAGATAACCGTCGGATATCTTCGTCAACTGCGCCTTCTCGTTCCTGTCGCGTATTGGTATACGCTCAGTCATTCGAAAGCTTGTTTCCTCGATCTCCTTGGTTCTCCTTGCAAAAACCTTAATAAAAGGTTTTTTACGCAATTATGGCGTCTACATTTAGCCTTATCTAAGACACTCGGTTGTACTCGTTAAAAGTTTGCACTTTTAATTAAAACAACCGGTGATCATCAATCAGTTAATCGTTATCCAGTTTTCAAAGGGCAATAATGAGACAAGTATGTCTCTAAATTGAAGGATTTATTCCTTCAAAACTGAACAAAAGCTCAAGCGAAGCTTTAAAAAGGTATGAGCCTTTTAAGCTCCTTAGAAAGGAGGTGATCCATCCCCACCTTCCGGTAGGGATACCTTGTTACGACTTCACCCCAATCACCTGTCCCACCTTCGGCGGCTGGCTCCAAAAGGTTACCTCACCGACTTCGGGTGTTACAAGCTCTCGTGGTGTGACGGGCGGTGTGTACAAGGCCCGGGAACGTATTCACCGCGGCATGCTGATCCGCGATTACTAGCAATTCCGGCTTCATGCAGGCGAGTTGCAGCCTGCAATCCGAACTGAGAGTGGCTTTATGGGATTCGCTCGGCCTCGCGGCTTTGCTGCCCTTTGTACCACCCATTGTAGCACGTGTGTAGCCCAGGTCATAAGGGGCATGATGATTTGACGTCATCCCCACCTTCCTCCGGTTTGTCACCGGCAGTCACCTTAGAGTGCCCAACTGAATGCTGGCAACTAAGGTCAAGGGTTGCGCTCGTTGCGGGACTTAACCCAACATCTCACGACACGAGCTGACGACAACCATGCACCACCTGTCACTCTGTCCCCCGAAGGGGAACGCTCTGTCTCCAGAGTTGTCAGAGGATGTCAAGACCTGGTAAGGTTCTTCGCGTTGCTTCGAATTAAACCACATGCTCCACTGCTTGTGCGGGCCCCCGTCAATTCCTTTGAGTTTCAGCCTTGCGGCCGTACTCCCCAGGCGGAGTGCTTAATGTGTTAACTGCGGCACTAAGGGTATCGAAACCCCTAACACCTAGCACTCATCGTTTACGGCGTGGACTACCAGGGTATCTAATCCTGTTTGCTCCCCACGCTTTCGCGCCTCAGCGTCAGTTATAGGCCAGAAAGTCGCCTTCGCCACTGGTGTTCCTCCACATATCTACGCATTTCACCGCTACACGTGGAATTCCACTTTCCTCTCCTACACTCAAGTCCCCCAGTTTCCAATGACCCTCCACGGTTGAGCCGTGGGCTTTCACATCAGACTTAAGAGACCGCCTGCGCGCGCTTTACGCCCAATAATTCCGGACAACGCTTGCCCCCTACGTATTACCGCGGCTGCTGGCACGTAGTTAGCCGGGGCTTTCTGGTCAGGTACCGTCAAGGTGCCGCCCTGTTCGAACGGCACGTGTTCTTCCCTGACAACAGAACTTTACAATCCGAAGACCTTCATCGTTCACGCGGCGTTGCACCGTCAGGCTTTCGCCCATTGCGGATGATTCCCTACTGCTGCCTCCCGTAGGAGTCTGGACCGTGTCTCAGTTCCAGTGTGGCCGATCACCCTCTCAGGTCGGCTACGCATCGTCGCCTTGGTGAGCCGTTACCTCACCAACTAGCTAATGCGCCGCGGGCCCATCTTACAGTGTTAGGAACAAGTCCCAACTTTTACAGCAGAACCATGCGGTTCTTCTGGTCATCCGGTATTAGCCCCGGTTTCCCGGAGTTATCCCAGTCTGTAAGGCAGGTTGCCCACGTGTTACTCACCCGTCCGCCGCTCATTCCACAGGCATCACCCCGAAGGGATCAGCCTGTTTCCTGCGCTCGACTTGCATGTATTAGGCACGCCGCCAGCGTTCGTCCTGAGCCAGGATCAAACTCTCCAATAAATTGAAACGAGTTTGATGTCTCTGACATCATTTAATTTGAAAGATTACTCTTTCGATTGACGGGATATTTAAAATATCCCACTTCGCTTGGCTTTTTGTTTAGTTTTCAAAGGTCAAAATGTTTTGTCGTTTTTGGCGACTTAACTATCATAACATTTTCGCAAATGAGAGTCAATAACTTTTTTAAAAAAATATTTTTGCTCGCTTGCTCAGTCGCTTTCTTTTCGGCGACAAGTAATAATATATCACAGATGAATTATCATAGCAAGCATAAATTATATTAAAATATTAAATCTTACACTTTGGGGCTTAAATTACTTTCCTCTTCTCCCAATTGTTGTTCGATGTACAGATCAGAATAATTCAAAAGGTTAATCATTTCATTATTCTCCACTTGTAATAGAGGTCTCATGGGTACTGATTCATCAATATAGATTATCGTACCAATCCACCCGTTGTTTAAACGCACCTTTACTCCAATAGATAAATTTGATATAAGCTGGATAAACTGCTGTAAACAATAGTGGTCTATTTTACCGAAGTTATCTTTACTAATAGATTCCAGTACTCTGTATGGTGACTGCTTTGCACGGTAACATCTTTCCGAAGTCATAGCATGATACATATCACATACCATGATTATCTTCGCATACAAATGAATTTTCTTCCCTTTTGTTTTTAAAGGATAACCGCTGCCATCTTCTCTCTCCTGGTGCTGAAGAACACCGAGAAGTGCTGCTTTGGTAAGGCCAGGTATTCCTTCAAGCATCTTATAACCTAAAAGGGGGTGCTTTCTTACTTCATTATATTCTTCGGATGTTAAAGGACCTTGCTGCCCATATACATTGTATGGAAGTCTTGCCATACCGCAGTCTGCCAAAAGAGCAGAGAGGCCCAACTGAATTAGTTCCCCTTCTGACAAGTTATATTTCCTGCCAAGTGAAACACTAAGAACT
This sequence comes from Evansella clarkii, assembly GCF_002019695.1. Lineage (GTDB taxonomy): Bacteria > Bacillota > Bacilli > Bacillales > Salisediminibacteriaceae > Evansella > Evansella clarkii. The sequence continues at coordinate 1,128,707 of NZ_KV917376.1, forward strand.
GCTACGGCCACTGCATGATAATAATGATAATCATTTTTTGAACCATAGTGATGAAGGTCCAGCATCTCTTCTTTGGAGGGAGATAGTCTTAAGAGTGGTATGAATTCTTTTCTGATAACATTCAGATCTACTTTTGAACCAGACTGCCAGTTTAAAAATAGTTTTTTGTATTTTTGAACCGCTTGTAAAAACACACTAATAAACCTGCTTTCTTCCTTTATGACAGGTTCTTCAGGAATCAACACGTCCTCCTCTATTACTTCCTCTGGCTTGTAAAAGCTGCCGTCAACTAATTTATTTTCCACGTTAACTGTCCGTATCAGGAAAATATGGAGAATACTGATTAATTTATCTGTAAGTATAGTTTTTTTCTTTAATAATGGGATGTTAGTACTTTTATAAACATCTTCGTTTAAAATGCAGCCTGGAATCAAATATTCGGTCTTCACCTTCATAACTATTTCGCTCCTTTAAACCATTCTCATGCAAAGATTTAAAAGTAAAAAAGAATTTGAAGAGTTGGTTAATTTTGAGAATATCTCTATTTTACCATGTTATTGATGATATTTTAATATTTTAGAAAATATTGGATGGTTTATGGGAACTTAGCCGCTTTTTACCTGTGTTTAAATGGCTTTTTCTTTGTTTTGATAAATGAAAAAACCAGGCTTATGCTGTTATAAGCCTGGTTTTGCTGAATTCCTATTTACTTCACAAAATTATTCTGTTTCGTCACTATCCGACTCTGTCGTTTCCTCTGCCGAAACTTCTAATTCCTCTTCAAGTTCTTCCGTAACATTTTCAATGATCTCATCTTCTTCGCCATCTTCATCGAGAATATTGACTCTTGCAACTGTGGAGACATGCTCCTCTTCTCCTACACGGATTAATCTAACCCCTTGGGTTATCCGCCCAGTAGTAGAAATTTCGTCAACATGCATCCGTATGATGACACCATTTGTCGTTATTATCATCAGGTCATGATCATTTGCCACCACTTGCAGAGAAACTAAATCTCCGTTCTTATCGGTAATGTTGCAAGTTTTAATACCTTTACCGCCTCTGGTCTGGACACGATAATCTTCAACTGGAGTACGTTTGCCGAACCCTTTGTCAGTAACAATGAGGACATCCTGATCCGTCTCAATAATATCCATACCAACCACTTCGTCATCTTCCTGGAGGGAAATTCCTTTAACCCCAGTTGCCGTTCGGCCCATAAGCCTTACATCTGATTCGTGGAAACGGATCGACATACCTTTTTTAGTACCGGCAATCATTTCTCTGTCTCCATCTGTCAGTCGAACACCATGTAAAGCATCGCCTTCGCGAATATTAATAGCGAACAGACCTCCGCGGCGAATGTTTGCAAACGCCTGTAATGATGTACGTTTAGTGATTCCGTACTTTGTCATAAAGAATAAATACTGATCTTCATTAAATTCCTTAATTGGAATAACTGTACTTATATATTCATCCTTCTCAATCTGAAGCAAATTAATAATAGGTATACCTTTAGCTGTTCTTCCAAGTTCAGGTATTTCATACCCTTTCAGACGATACACTTTTCCCTTGTTTGAGAAGAAGAGGAGATGGTCATGGGAATTCGTAATAAATAAATGCTGCACAAAATCATCTTCATGTGTTCCCATCCCCTGGATACCCCGCCCTCCACGTTTTTGACTACGATATGTGGAAAGCGGGAGTCTTTTTATATAGCCATTATGTGAAAGGGTAATAACGACGTTCTGGCGGGGAATGAGGTCCTCATCTTCCATGCTGTCTTCTCCGACAGAAATAGTTGTTAAACGCCCGTCACTGTATCTCTCTTTAATATCAAGGAGTTCTTCCCGGATAATTTCAAGGACTTTTTCATCATCAGCAAGGATGGCTTTTAGTTCTTTAATACGTTCCACCAGTTCCTTGTATTCTGCTTCAATTTTGTCCCTCTCAAGTCCTGTCAGCCTCTGCAGCCTCATATCCAGAATGGCCTGAGCCTGGTCATGGCTTAATTCGAACCGCTCGATGAGGCCCTGGCGTGCAATATCAGTCGTTTCTGAACCTCTTATCAGAGCTATGATTTCATCGATATGATCGAGAGCAATACGCAGACCTTCCAGGATGTGCGCTCTTGCTTCAGCTTTCTTTAATTCAAATTCTGTTCTCCGGCGGATTACCTCCCGCTGGTGATTAAGGTAATGGTACAGAACTTCTTTTAATGTTAAAACTTTTGGATGGCCGTTTACGAGAGCCAGCATATTAATGCCAAAGCTTGTCTGCAAGGCTGTCTGCTTATACAAGTTATTTAACAGCACATTTGCATTGACGTCTCTGCGAAGTTCAATTACAATCCGCATTCCTGTACGGTCAGATTCATCACGGAGATCAGTAATTCCATCAATTTTTTTGTCTCTCACAAGCTCAGCTATTTTCTCAATCAACCGGGCTTTATTCACCTGGTATGGTATTTCGTTTACAATAATGCGGGGTTTACCGTTCTTTTCCTCTATTATCGCATTAGCGCGTATAAGAATGGAGCCTTTGCCTGTTTCATATGCCCGGCGTATTCCTGAAATACCGACAATTTCTGCGCCAGTAGGGAAGTCAGGGCCAGGAATATACTCCATTAATTCACTGATTGTAATATCAGGATTGCGGCTGAGGGCAAGCACTCCGTCGATTACTTCTCCAAGGTGGTGCGGAGGAATATTAGTGGCCATTCCTACAGCTATTCCGGATGTACCATTTACGAGAAGGTTAGGGAAGCGGGCAGGAAGAACAACAGGCTCTGACTCAGAACCATCATAGTTTTCCTGATAATTTATCGTATCTTTATTTATGTCCCTTACGAGTTCCATAGAGATTTTTGACATCTTGGCTTCCGTGTAACGCATAGCTGCAGCCGCATCCCCATCAACAGAACCAAAGTTTCCGTGCCCATTAACAAGCATATATCTGTAACTGAAATCCTGCGCCATACGAACCATTGTTTCGTATACAGCTGAGTCACCATGAGGGTGGTATTTACCGATTACTTCACCGACGATACGTGCTGATTTCTTAAATGACTTGTCAGCAGTTATACCCAGTTCATTCATCGCGTACAAAATACGGCGGTGAACCGGTTTTAGCCCGTCACGCACATCAGGAAGTGCCCGGCTTACGATTACGCTCATAGCATAATCCATAAATGAGGTTTTCATTTCCTGGCTTATATTTATTTCTTTCACTCTCGGATTATCTTGTTCAGGCATTCTGTGTACCTCCGTTTACAAATTCCTTACCTATATTGCAAATCCATCCTTTTTTCTTCTTATTCAAATAAAGAATGAATATTGTTTTAAAAAAAGTAAAACACTGTCGAAAGAAGGAAATAAATCTAAAACTAGTTGCTGTTTCAATTATCCGGAAACTAGCAGTAAAAGCACATCAACCATGCAGTTCATGCTGCATGGTCTGGATGTACCCCTGCATTTTTAATGCCTAAATATCCAGGTTTTTCACATATTGTGCGTTTTCCTGAATAAAGTCCCGGCGAGGTTCCACTCTGTCTCCCATAAGCGTTTCAAAAGTTTCATCAGCTACCATAGCATCTTCAAGGGTTACTTGCAGCAGAGTCCTCATATCAGGATCCATGGTTGTTTCCCATAGCTGGGTAGGATTCATTTCTCCTAAACCTTTATAACGCTGCAGTCCTGGCTTAGGACTATCAGGAAGTTCTCCTAATATACGCTCCATTTCCTTCTCGTTATACGCATAATGAATAGCTTTCCCCTGCTGTATTTTATAGAGAGGAGGCTGGGCAATATAAATATAGCCTTCTTCAATAATCGGTCTCATGTATCTGTAGAAGAAAGTAAGAAGCAGAGTCCTGATATGCGCCCCGTCAACATCTGCATCAGTCATAATAATGATTTTGTGGTAACGGGCTTTTGTTATATCAAAGTCCCCGCCAATACCTGTACCAAGAGCAGTGATTATTGCCCGCACTTCGTTGTTGGAAAGAATTTTATCCAGCCGGGATTTTTCAACGTTAATTATTTTACCGCGGAGTGGAAGTATTGCCTGGAAATGGCGGTCACGCCCTTGTTTTGCCGACCCGCCGGCAGAATCTCCCTCAACGATATATAATTCACTAATGGACGCGTCCTTAGAAGAACAGTCAGCTAATTTACCAGGCAGTGAACTGACTTCTAAAGCAGATTTTCTCCTTGTAAGCTCCCTTGCTTTCTTTGCTGCGTCTCTGGCTCGTGAGGCCATAATTCCTTTTTCGACGATTTTTCTTGCTACATTTGGGTTTTCTGCCATAAACTTCGCCATATGCTCAGAAAACAGAGAATCTGTGATTGTTCTGGCTTCACTGTTCCCTAACTTTGTTTTTGTCTGGCCTTCAAATTGCGGATCAGGGATTTTAACAGAAATGATAGCTGTCAGCCCTTCCCGTACATCATCCCCAATCAGATTAGGGTCAGTTTCTTTGAAGAGATTATTTTTCCTTGCATAGTCATTAATCACTCTTGTGAGAGCAGTTTTAAAACCTGACTCGTGAGTCCCGCCTTCATGGGTGTTAATGTTGTTCGCAAATGAATAAATATTGCTGGCAAAGCTGTCATTATACTGCATTGCTATTTCAACAGCGATTCCTTCACGCTCGCCTTCGATAAATACCGGAGCATCATGAAGTGGCTCTCTCTTTCGGTTCAAATGCTCCACAAATGAAGATATTCCGCCTTCATAATAATACTCAGCTGATTTACCGTCTTCCCGCTTATCTTCCACCTTTATTCTGAGCCCGCGGTTTAAGAATGCTAATTCACGCAGACGGTTTGCAAGAATATCATAATCATATTCTGTCGTTTCAGTGAAAATTTCCGGGTCAGGCCTGAAATGTATAATTGTTCCTCGCTTATCTGTTTCCCCAGTAATCTTTAAGTCCTCATTAGGTATTCCTTTGGAAAAGCTCTGATAATGAACTTTACCATCAAGATGGACATTTACCTCAAGGAGAGTGGAGAGGGCATTAACTACAGATGCACCTACACCATGTAGACCCCCTGATACTTTATAGCCTCCGCCGCCGAACTTACCGCCCGCATGCAGGACTGTCATAATAACCTCGACTGCCGGCCTTCCCATTTTTTCATGAATACCAACAGGAATTCCCCGTCCGTTATCTTCTACCGTTATACTGTTGTCTTCTTCAATAGTCACTTTAATAGTATCAGCATAGCCGCCCATCGCTTCATCGATACTGTTGTCCACTATCTCCCATACAAGATGGTGCAGACCGCGGCTGCTTGTCGAACCGATATACATACCAGGCCGTTTTCTGACGGCCTCCAGACCCTCAAGGACCTGAATTTGACTTTCATCATATTGTTGTTCTATAGTCACTTTCTTCACCTGCACTTTTCCTTGCATACATCATGCAATGGTTTAAATTCTGTTTTTCGGCCTTGTCGATTAAATTTAAATCAGCAATACCTTAAAAACCATTTATATTAAACTCCCGCCTGAACAGCTGCGATGTTGTAACTTTGGAATAGTTATTACCGCTTCCTGTTTTCTCCACGGGGATATATTTATTTTTCCTCTTCCAGGAGTATGGTGGTTGTCTCACCTCTGCGTTTTAATGTCTGGGACGAAATAGGGGAGAGGTAAATAGTATCTTTAGTAATTATATAAGATTTTGGCTGATCTTCAGATATTTGCACAGTTTCTTTCTCTTTTTTCTGTTTCGTTAAAAAAGACTGGTTTTCTTTTGATAATCCTGTGCTTTGATGATCCAGAATAGCAATAATTTTATCAGCCCTGATCACCATGTCTCCGCCTAGGTGAATAAACATATCTGCCACCTCGCTTTATTATTTAGCACTTAATTGAATCAGCCATTAATTGGGGCGTAGTTATAATTTCTTCAGTGGAAATCAACTAATCTTTGTCAATTATATTACCATCTTCTACATGATACATCTGAGCTTCCCGGAGGGTCTGATGATCAATTCCTTCCACACTGGTAGTGGTTACGAAGGTCTGCACTTTGCCCTGGATGGTGTTCAGCAAGTGGGATTGACGATGATCATCAAGTTCAGAGAGTACATCATCCAGCAGAAGTATAGGATATTCGCCAGTTTTTTCATGAATTAGTTCAATTTCAGCCAGCTTCAGAGACAAAGCTGTAGTTCTTTGCTGCCCCTGGGAGCCAAATGTCTGAATATCCCGTGTATTAACAAGGAACTGCAAGTCATCCCGATGAGGGCCTGCCAGAGTAGTCCCTCTTTGCAGTTCTCTTTCTTGTAATCGTTGAAACTCTTCTCCAATCACTGTTATCAGTGTCGACAAATCCATCTCGTCTGATACCTTCATAGATGGGAGATACTTAACTTCCAACGCTTCTGTACCGCGGCTGATTTCTTTGTGTATTGGCTCAGCCCAGGACTGAAGTTTATCTATGAACTCAAACCGTCTTTCTATGACATGTGCTGCTGAATTTATGAGCTGTTCTGTCATAACTTCAAGCATAGTAATATTCATCGGTATTTTCCTGGACTGTACATCTTTTAACCATTGGTTTCTTTGTTTTAAAACTTTATGATACTGGGACAAATGGTAAAGGTATAAAGAATGTATCTGGCCCATTTCCATATCAAGGAAACGACGTCGGACTTGCGGACTTCCTTTTACTAAATTGAGATCTTCGGGTGCGAACATTACTATATTGCAAGTTCCGATATAGTCACTCAATCTTTTTTTCTCAAGATGATTCAGTTTTACTTTTTTTCCTTTACCAGAAAATACCACTTCCATTTGAAGTGGTCCATTCCTGTTGTGAAGATGACCTTCAACCCTGGCGAAAGGCTGATCCCAGCGAATAAGTTCTTTATCCCGCGGTGTACGATGTGATTTTGCCATAGCGAGAACATATATAGCTTCCATCAGATTGGTTTTCCCTTGAGCATTCTCGCCAATAATTACATTGACCTTGTTCTCAAAGGACAGCTCAAGACTGTCATAGTTACGGTAGTCTTTTAAGGTTATTTGTTCAATATGCAAGGAGATCCCTCAATTTAATTCGGCCTTCTTAATAACCACAGTACCAAATTCGTCAATTTTCACCTGATCTCCTGGATATAGCTTCCTTCCTCTGCGGTTTTCGTCTTCTCCATTTACTACGACAGGTGTCTCCTGTAAAAACCATTTTGCCGCTCCTCCGGTCTGAATTACACCAACCTCTTTTAAAGCCTGACCAAGCGTTATATATTCTTCGCTAATCATTACCGTTTCTTCCAAAGCTGGTCACTCACTTTCTATTGTTTATCCCTGAATTGTTCCAAACAGGGTTATCACGCCATTATGCCTCACCTTATATTGTACTAAATTATTTAAGTTTACGCCAATTGTTATAAAATGCGTTAATTACACTGGTTTTTCTAAGGTATCATTCAGATTTCGTGGATTTATGCTTTGATGGACTTTTTCTTCAGACGTATGAAAAAGAACTGCCGGAAAGCAAAATATTACTTCCGGCAGTCGTATAAATTCCTCAATCTTTTTCTGTTAATAATAATCCGCTGCTGCTTAATAAGTGCGGACCGGTGAGAACAGGTGCAGCATATTGTCGTGTTCTGTCGGTTTCATCACAAAAGGACTCATTGCGCCTGTAAAATCAATTTTCACATCTGTTGAATCAATTACCTTCAGTGCATCAATGATATTTTTCCCATTGAAAGAAATCCGCAGTTCTTCTCCGGAAAATTCAAGAGGGGCAATATCCTCTGTTACTTTTCCTACTTCAGGAGTTACGGAAGTTATCTCCAGCTGTCCATTTCCGATGGTTTTTAAGTTGACGACATTATTTTTGCCATCTCTTGATAATAACAAGGCACGTTCAATAGCCTGAAGGAACTTTTTAGTATCTAACGTAACACTTGTTTTGGACTGAGTAGGAATCATATTTTTGGTAGCAGGATAGTTCCCGTCTAACAGTCTTGAGAAAAAGAGAATATTCTTTGCTTTAAAAAGAATTTGGTTTTCTGTGACGATAATATCAGTTAGTTCGTTATTATCATCAAGAATTTTATTTAATTCATTTAAGCTTTTCCCTGGAATAACAACGTTTGAAAAAGAGACTTCGTTAGTATTTGTTTCCATACTGACATTCCGCATTGCCAGACGATGACTATCGGTAGCAGTGCACATCAGCTGGCCATCCTCTGTCGCCCAGTTAACGCCTGTAAGAATTGGCCTTGTTTCTACAGTGGATACTGCAAACACAGTTTGCCGGATAATATTTTTAAGAAGATCTGCAGGCAGTTTAAAAACATTGTCTTCTTCTATTTCCGGCAGGCGAGGATATTCATCCGGGTCGAGTCCGTTCAGGTTGAAAACAGATGAACCAGATTTCAGGGTAGTTGCAAACTGGTCTGAAACAGTTAGTTCAATCGTCTCCTCAGGTAATTTTTTTACAATTTCCGCGAAGAACCTGGCCTGGAGTACGATACTTCCTGGCTCTTCAATCTCAACAAGCTGTAAATCTTCTTCTTCTTTTGGAATAAAAGACTCAATCGAAATATCAGAATCACTGCCTGTTAATGTTACCCCGTCTTCAGATGCCACTATTTTAATACCTGTTAATACAGGGATAGTCGTTCTTGGTGAGATAGCTTTGGATACGTGCTGGACACTTTGAACAAAATGATCCCGGTTAATTGTAAATTTCATTCTGCCTTTTCCTCACTTTCTTCCTCTTTTCTGCTTTTATTTTAACAGAAATTATTCCTGAATTATTTAGTTAAATAGATTATATATTTTTTAATAATTTACAGAAGTAATAGTAGTATAGCTTGTTAACATGTGGATAACTATAAAAATCCCTTGCCAGGTAAGGTTATCCACCTGTGGATACATTGTTGATAAACTTGTTCCGTTTATTCACAGTGTGCACAACGGTCAGGATTTCAGCTGATCCTTTATTTCCTGGATCTGCTTCTGCAGTTCAGTGTCGGAAGCAAATAACCGGGAAATTTTTTCGTGCGCATGGATAACAGTAGTGTGGTCACGGCCGCCAAACTCGCTGCCTATCTTCGGAAGTGAGTTATCGGTCAGTTCTCTGGAAAGATACATGGCAATCTGCCTTGGGTAAGCCACATTCTTCGTACGCTTCTTAGCCTTTAATTCGTCTACTCTGATTTGAAAAGTTTCTGCCACTGTTTTTTGTACATCCTTGATTGTAATCGTTCTTGGTTTTGCATTTGGGATGATATCCTTCAGCGCCACCGCAGCCAGATCAGCATTCATATCCTGGTTTACAAGGGATGAATAGGCGACAACACGAATAAGGGCCCCTTCAAGCTCCCTTATATTAGTATCTATTTGATTAGCGATATAGAGCATCACTTCATTTGGAATGTCCAGATTTTCAGCTTTTGCTTTTTTCCTGAGAATAGCGATTCTTGTTTCCAGATCAGGAGGAGTAATATCAGTAATAAGCCCCCATTCGAAACGGGACCGCAGTCTGTCTTCCAGGGTTGGTATTTCTTTAGGCGGCCTGTCACTTGAAATTACAATTTGTTTTCTGTCATCGTGTAACGCATTAAAAGTATGGAAAAATTCTTCCTGAGTTTGTTCTTTTCCAGCCAAAAACTGAATATCATCAATTAGTAAAACATCGACGTTCCGGTATTTGTTCCGGAAATTTACGGCCTTGTTATCCCTGATCGAGTTTATGAATTCATTCGTGAATTTTTCGGACGACAAATAAACAACTTTAGCTCCTGAATTGTGGTCCATGACATAATGGCCGATAGCATGCATCAAATGTGTTTTACCGAGTCCCACTCCTCCATAAATAAACAGAGGATTATAAGCTTTAGCAGGAGCTTCGGCCACAGCAAGTGAAGCAGCATGAGCAAATCGGTTGCCGCTTCCTATAACAAATGTATCAAATGTATATTTTGGATTTAACATATGTTTTGGAATTTCTTCCTGAGTTTCAGCTGAAGGTTTTTCCGGCTTTTTCTTCACTTTTTCTATAACATCGAGATCTTCACTTTTCTCATCCTTGGGCAGAATAAAGCGTGCTTCCAGCTCTGCTCCTGTAAGTTCATGAAGGGTTTCAGTAATAATTCCAAAATACCTGTTTTCAAGCCAGTCTCTTGCAAACTCATTGGGTGCGATAATAATAATGCTGTTTGTACTCTGGTCAATCGAATCAGCTTTCGTAAATTTAAACCATGTATCGAAACTTGGTTTACTTACTTTATCTTCGATAAGTTTTAAGGCCCGATCCCAAAGGTCATTTAAATTTTCCAACCAATTTCCCCTCCCTTGCTATTATCTGTTCCATAACAGCCGAACAACTGCATGGCGAATTTATACATTGTACAATAAAAAGAACAGTAAGTGAATACAAATGAATAAAAATACTCAGAGAAAAATGTGGATAAATATATAATAATGAAGAAAAATTACGATTCACGTTATCAACAGTCCGGGGGATAAAGTTATCCCAAAGACTGAATAACTATCCACAAAACTATTCACAGATGTGGATAGTTTTTATTTTACCACAGGTTATCCACTTTAAAAAACAAGAATATGATATCAAAATAACTCAATGAAGACAACGCTTTGTGTGAGTTATCCACAAAACTCTACCTATTGTGCTTTATTTTTGTCCACAGCACAATATACTGTGTAAAAATTGTCGAAACGTGCGTGGATAATTTGAAAAGTGTGTAGAAAGTTGTCCACAACTGAAATGGGCGGAAGTTCTAACTGAGTCAGCCGGGGAGACGGAAAGATAAAAATTATTTCTTCCAGGGAAGAGCAAAATAATGTGCAGAAGAAAAAAGAATAGTGAAACTTAAAGTAATGAGGGAGACAGCAGAAGTAAAAGACCTCCTGGAGAAAAATATAATCAAGAAAACCATTCAATAACTTTTCAAATTTACAGTAGTAACGCTGCTGCACCGCTTTCTCAGTTGAAGACGTATGAGAGGTAAGATTTAAGATTGCTATACAATAATGTAAGTAAGGAGATCCTCCTACAGATAAAGAGTTACTTATAGAAGAGAAAAAGAAGTAAAAACAAAATACACAGTGAAAAACACATTAAAAACTTGACAATAAAGTGTGACTCTCATATAATTTACAAGACTGTCAAAAATGTATAGCGTAATTTCCTGCAGGAGGTGTTATAGATGGGTAAACCAACATTTAATCCAAATAACCGTAAGCGTAAAAAAGTTCACGGTTTCCGTGCGCGTATGAGCACTAAAAACGGACGTAGAGTTCTAGCAAACCGTCGCCGTAAAGGAAGAAAAGTATTATCAGCTTAATTTTAAACCACTGACTTTTCAGTGGTTTTTTTTCTGTGCCGGGAACCAGCAGAGCAGCATGAAATTTGGGAATTGGTGGAACTTTTTGCCGAAATCGTGCATGAAGGAGAGGATCCCGGCCAGCTAAATAAGCTACCAGGGCAATCGAACGCTTTTGAGTGAAAAATAACAGCTATATTCAACAAAGCTTAAAAAAAATGGAGAAACTGTGTAAAAAAGGTGCCTTTTTGGAAATCATTTAAGGAAATAGCCGTTAACATGTAGCAGTTTTCTATTATTTTATTTATAATGTAACTTGGGTTCTAATCTATGGAAATAAACCGGAAACTGTTCTCAAGTGGAAAAGGTAATGAGGTGTTTTTATATGAAGAAAACAAACCGCTTGAAGAAAAATGAAGAATTTCAGAAAGTCTTTCAGCAAGGCACCTCTGTTGCTAACAGGCAATTTGTGGTTTATTTCTTAGGTAAAGAAGAACAAACAAATATCAGAATCGGTTTATCTGTAAGTAAAAAACTGGGGAACGCAGTAAAAAGAAATAAAATTAAACGCCTTTTGAGGGAAGGGTTAAGAGAGTTCCTGCCGGAAATGAACAGCAATTTAGACCTGATAATAATTGCCAGAAAGCCGGCTGCTGAAATGGAACTTGAAGAGATAAGAAAATCTCTGCGCCACGTCCTTCATAAAGGCAGGCTGCTTCAGAAGTACAACAGGAGACGTTAGAAGTTGAGGTGCTGATATTGAAATGGTTCTTATTAAAAGCAATTCGGTTTTATCAGCGTTTCATTTCGAGATATACGCCGCCTTCCTGCCGGTTTTATCCTACCTGTTCTCATTACGGGATGGAAGCGGTACAGCGGTTCGGAGCAGCTAAAGGCGGATGGCTGACAATAAAGAGAATCCTTAAATGTCATCCATTTCATCCTGGAGGCTTTGATCCTGTTCCGGAGAAAACAGAAAAGAAACGATAAGTAAGATGATATTTGTTTATCATTCTGTGAAGGAAGTTCAAAAGTTAACAGCTATATTCGGATATTTTTTCTTCTTTCTGCATCTTGCTGTACAGCAGAGGGGAAAACAGTCATATTTTAACTTAGTTTTTGGACAAATTCTTTTTGAATGAGGATATATAATTTTTTTGCAGGTGGAAAGGTTAGGAGGACCGCAAGTGGCAAGAAAAATAAGTTTACTAATACTATTAGCAGGTTCAGTTCTGCTTTTGACGGGATGTTTTAATATAAATGAGCCGATCAGAGCAGAGAGTGATGGAATTTGGGATCCGTATTTTGTATACCCGCTTTCCTGGTTAATGACTACTATTGCTGAGGCACTGGGTAACAGTTACGGCCTGGCGATAATTATTGTTACGATACTTCTTCGTATTCTGATTTTGCCATTAATGATTAAACAAACGAAGAGCACGAAGGCAATGCAGGCTTTGCAGCCGGAAATGCAGAAGCTTAGAGAGAAATACAGTGCAAAAGACCAGCAGACACAGCAAAAACTGCAGCAGGAAACGATGGCACTTTTCCAGACACATAATGTAAATCCTCTGGCAGGCTGTTTGCCAATTTTTATACAGATGCCTATTTTGATTGGGTTTTACCACGCAATCATCAGAACGCCGGAGATTAACCCTCCAATAGATCCTTCAGCCGGAGGAGTTCCTCAAACCTTTTTATGGTTTGAACTGAGCAGTGCAGATCCATATTATATTTTACCGTTAATTGCAGGTGCGACAACTTACATCCAGCAGAAGATGATGATGGTTACCGACAATCCGCAAATGAAGATGATGCTTTATTTAATGCCGATTATGATCATGGCTTTTGCAGCTTTCTTCCCATCAGCTTTAGCTCTATACTGGGTTATTGGTAACTTGTTTATGATCGTTCAGACGTACTTTATCACAGGACCGAATGTTGGAAAAGATAAGGAGCCACAACCTAAAACAGGGGGAGCGAAGAACAAGTGAGAAAAGTGACTGTATCAGGTAAGACGATTGAAGACGCGATTAATTCTGGTTTATCTAAACTTGATACAATCAGAGAAAACGTAGAAGTGAATGTGCTGGAAGAGCCGCAAAAAGGTCTGTTTGGTATACTTGGCGGGAAACCGGCCGTTGTAGAACTGCAAGTAAAACCCGATCCTGTAAAAGAAGCAATTGTCTTCCTGAGAGACACAATTAGTAAAATGGGTGTTGACGCAAGTGTTGAAAAAGAAGAGAGAAAAGAAGGTATCTTTCTTAACATTACTGGTGTTGACATTGGAGTGCTGATTGGTAAACGGGGCCAGACACTTGATTCACTGCAATATCTGGTAAACCTCGTGGCAAACAAACATCATGGAAGTTACGTGAGAATATATCTTGATGCAGAAGGTTACCGTGAGAGAAGAAGAGAAGCACTGGAAACTTTAGCATTGAGGATCAGTAACAAGGCATTGCGTACAAAAAGAGAAGTCAGGCTTGAGCCCATGAATGCCCATGAAAGAAAGATCATACACACTAAACTTCAAAATATTAAAGGCGTTTCGACCCATTCTGATGGGGAAGAACCTAATCGCCGAATCGTAGTCACGCCAGAATAACAGTCATAGATCTCAGGAAAATCACTTATGCCATAAGGTATAGGTGATTTTTTTTACAAAAATACGGACCTGATAGCCAGGTGCAGATACACTCATTTTAAAAATATCCACAGAAGCCAGGTTGCTTATTGAAAACAGAGGGAAAATATAAAAATAAGAATTATCCACATGTGGATATAATAAATTGTATTTGCCTAAGCTGAAAAGAGTGATATCTTTTATCCACAGCCTGTTTGTGGTATTCTAATTATTTGGGAAGATATATAAACATATCCAATATTTCTATATGTAAAATAAATGTAATTAATAACATGAGGAGGTGTAGGAAATGGAATTGGATACGATTGCAGCGATTTCCACACCTATGGGTGAAGGCGCAATTGCGATAGTACGGCTCAGCGGTAAAGACGCCGTTGAAATAGCCGGCCGTTTATATAAAGGGAAAATCAGATTGGAAGAAGCAGCGACCCATACGATAAACTACGGCCATATCAGTGATCCGGCCACTGGAGAAGTAGTAGAAGAGGTAATGGTTTCTATATTGAGGGCTCCAAGAACTTTTACAAAAGAAGATATTATAGAAATTAACTGTCATGGTGGTATAGTATCGGTAAACAAAGTCCTTCAGCTCGTATTAAAAGAGGGTGCAAGGCTCGCTGAACCTGGTGAGTTTACAAAAAGGGCTTTTTTAAACGGGCGAATTGATTTATCTCAGGCTGAAGGCGTGATGGATTTAATAAGATCCAAAACTGACAGGGCGATGAAGGTAGCACTTTCACAAATGGAAGGGAAGCTTTCAACCCGAATTCAAAAACTCAGACAGGCTTTGCTGGAAACAGTAGCTCATGTGGAAGTGAATATTGACTATCCCGAGTATGATGCAGAAGAAATGACACTTGATCTACTAAGGGAAAAATCAGAGTTTGTAAAAAATGATATTGAAAAGCTTTTACAGACTGCTCAGCAGGGAAAAATTCTTCGGGACGGTTTATCCACTGTTATAATTGGAAGGCCAAACGTTGGTAAATCCTCTTTGTTAAACAGTCTTGTCCACGATAACCGTGCTATTGTTACGGATGTACCGGGAACTACACGGGATGTACTGGAAGAGTACGTTAATGTCAGAGGTGTCCCTTTGAGGCTTCTTGACACAGCTGGCATTCGGGAAACTGAAGATGTAGTTGAAAAAATAGGGGTAGAGAGATCCCGAAAACTTGTAAATGAAGCTGAGCTTGTTCTCCTTGTTTTAAATTTTAATGAAGAACTTACTCCTGCCGATGAAGAATTATTTAGGATCAGTGAAGGCAGGGACAGGATAATCATTATTAATAAAACCGATTTGCCGCAGAACATCGATATGGACAGAGTAACAGAATTAAAAGAAGGACAGCCGCTTGTTACAACATCCTTACTAAAAGACGAAGGTCTGGATGAACTGGAAGAAGCAATAAAACAGCTGTTCTTCTCTGGTAATATTGAATCAGGCGATTTAACATATGTATCGAATTCACGGCATATTGCTTTGTTAAATCAGGCGCATACTACAATAAGCGACGCTCTTGAGGCAATTGAATCAGGAATGCCGGTGGATATGGTACAAATTGATATTACGAAAACATGGGACCTTCTCGGTGAAGTGATCGGTGACAGCGTTCATGAAAGCCTGATCGATCAGTTGTTTTCTCAATTCTGTTTAGGAAAATAATAAATAGCGCAGAAAAGCAGGTTCCCAGGCCAGCTGCAATTAAAATTTCTGATGATCAGAAACTGGGTAACTAATGGGTAAAAGGAGTGATTTTTCATGAATTATCACGGCGGAGACTACGACGTTATAGTGATCGGTGCCGGCCATGCAGGAGTTGAGGCGGGCCTTGCCGCAGCCAGAATGGGAGCGGACACCTTAATGCTGACACTTAATCTGGATGCCGTTGCATATATGCCCTGCAACCCTTCCGTAGGGGGACCGGCCAAGGGAATAGTAGTACGGGAAATAGACGCACTTGGCGGAGAAATGGGACGGAACATCGATAAGACTCATATTCAGATGAGAATGCTGAATACAGGGAAAGGACCGGCGGTACGCGCACTGCGTGCTCAGGCAGATAAATATTTATATCAGCATGAAATGAAGAAGACAATTGAAGAAACTGAAAATCTTATGCTCCGCCAGGGAATGGTGGAAGAACTTATCGTGGAAGACGGCGAGGTAAAAGGGGTAGTTACACAGACTGGCGCAAAATATAACGCTAAGACGGTAATTATTACTACTGGTACCTATCTGAGGGGGAAGGTAATAATTGGCGACCTGGCTTATGAGAGCGGGCCGAATAATATGCAGCCTTCTGTGAATCTTTCTTATCACCTTCAGGACCTTGGTTTTGAGATGGTTCGTTTTAAGACAGGGACACCTCCAAGAGTTAACAGTAATACAATTGACTACAGTAAAACAGAGATTCAGCCTGGAGATGATGTTCCAAGAGCATTCTCCTATGAAACAACAAAATATATTACAGACCAGCTTCCTTGCTGGCTGACTTATACGAATGAAGAAACACATCATTTAATTAATAATAACCTTGACCGGTCCCCAATGTATTCGGGTATGATTGAAGGAACCGGCCCTCGTTACTGCCCGTCAATTGAAGATAAAATTGTCCGGTTTAATGACAAACCAAGGCATCAGGTCTTCCTTGAACCGGAAGGAAGAAATACGCAGGAAGTGTATGTACAGGGACTTTCTACGAGTCTGCCGGAAGATGTGCAGATGAAAATATTAAAAACCGTGCCTGGACTGGAAAATGCACGGATGATGCGTGCTGGCTATGCAATTGAATATGATGCAATGGTGCCAACGCAGCTTTGGCCATCCCTTGAAACAAAGAAAATAAAAGGGCTGTTTACTGCTGGACAGATTAACGGAACAAGCGGCTATGAAGAAGCTGCAGGCCAGGGAGTTATGGCGGGGATAAATGCAGCGCTTTCCGTGCAGGGGAAAGATCCGCTAATTTTGGACCGGTCGGAAGCTTATATTGGTGTACTGATTGATGACCTTGTTACTAAAGGAACTAACGAACCATATCGCCTGTTAACTTCCAGAGCGGAGTATCGCTTACTTTTACGCCATGACAATGCGGACCTCCGGCTGACTGAAACCGGCCATAAGATCGGCTTAATAAGCGAAGAGCGATACGAGCGATTCCTGGAAAAGAACAGGGAAATCGATAAAGAGATTAAACGCTTAAAAAATACAGTTATTAAAATGACTGATGAAGCGCAGAAGGTTATGGAAGAAGCGGGAACTGCCGCACTAAAGGACGCCATCAATGCGGCTGTACTGCTTAAAAGACCCGAAATAACATACGGGCATGTAGCGAAGCTTGTGCCTCCGGAAGCACCTGTAAACGAAGATGTTGCGGAACAAGTGGAAATCCAGATAAAATATGAGGGATATATAGCGAAGCAGATGGAACAAGTAGAGAAACTAAAAAAGATGGAAAACAAGAAACTCCCTGAAGACCTTGATTACTCGGCTATAAACGGACTGGCAATTGAAGCCAGACAAAAATTAGCGGAGGTGAAGCCATTATCAGTAGCTCAGGCTTCCAGAGTTTCCGGAGTTAATCCTTCAGACGTTTCTGTTCTGCTTGTATATTTGGAGCAGGGAAGACTAAAAAAAATCAACTCCAGTGAAGAATCTTCTTCTTCCTTAGCTGAATAAAGGTGGTAAAAATTCTATGGAAGAAAATCAATTCAGAGAAGTGCTGGCAGAAAAAGGGATTGAGTTATCAGAGGAGCAGATGGAGCAATACAACAGCTATTACAGAACATTAACAGAATGGAATCAGAAGATGAACTTAACGGCAATAACAGAAAAAAATGAAGTTTATTTAAAGCATTTTTATGATTCTGTTTCTGTAGCTTTTTATCATGACTTTAACAAGCCGTTAAATATTGTAGATGTAGGAGCGGGAGCCGGGTTCCCGAGTATCCCGCTTAAAATAGCATTTCCGGATCTCCATGTAACTATTGTTGACTCCTTAAATAAGCGAATTACTTTTTTAAATGAGCTCGCCTCCATTCTGAATTTAAAAGGTGTAGCGTTTATTCATGACCGTGCGGAGTTATTTGGTAAAAATAAGAGCCATCGTGAAAAATATGATATTGCCATGGCCAGAGCTGTAGCAAGACTGCCTGTCCTTTCAGAATTATGTCTTCCTCTTGTTAAAAAAGAGGGATACTTCATTGCAATGAAAGGGGCAGGAGCACAGGAAGAAATTAATGATGCAGGAAATGCCTTTGAATTACTGGGAGGACAACTGAAGTCAGTGGACACCTTTCGTTTACCTTCTGAAAATAGTGAACGCTCAATCATTAAAGTGGCTAAAGTGAGAAAAACTCCGAAGCAATATCCGAGAAAAGCAGGAACACCAAATAAAGAACCTTTATAAATATCTGTTTCACGTGAAACAATTTTTAAAATTTATTATTTAAAGCCTCTTACTTCATTGGTGTATAGTATAATATAGGTAATTAATATACTACTGCCAGAAAAATAGCACTGTGAAAGCAGGAGAGGGGCGGGGAAAGTAAGGTTTTACTCCCCAGCCAGGTGAAGCAACTATTGTAAGCTTAACAGTGCTATTAATAAGTAAGACTCCCAAATTTCCTGTTTCAATCAGTGGGTTCTTTCTGCTTAAGCAGGATTTTTATACAGAGGCATTTTCCTAAGGTGGTGTGGCAATGAAACAATCTATCTCAAGACTATTTGGGTTTAATGATAAAGCTGGAGAAAACGAAGAAAAGCTGGATATAGATAAAGAGCAGGTCCATGAAATTTCTGTTTCCGAAATCAAACCCAATCGTTTCCAGCCCAGAACAGTGTTCCAGGAGGAAAAAATTGAAGAACTGGCACAGACAATTAAAACACATGGAATTATTCAGCCAATTGTCGTCAGGGAACAGGACGGCCAGTATGAAATAATTGCAGGTGAGAGAAGATGGAGGGCAGTTCAGACGCTTGGTTGGGAAGAGATACCAGCCATCATTAAAAATTTTAATGACTCTCAGACAGCCTCTGTTGCTCTAATTGAAAATCTGCAGCGTGAAGGTCTCACTTCTATAGAAGAAGCCGCAGCATATGCAAAACTTATCGAAATTCATAACCTTACTCAGGAAAGCTTAGCTCAGCGGCTTGGGAAAGGGCAATCAACTATAGCCAATAAATTAAGGCTGCTGAACCTTCCGCAGTCTGTTCAGGAGGCGCTTCTTGACAGGTCGATAACCGAAAGGCACGCCCGGGCACTGATCGGACTAAAAGAAGCGGAACAGCAGGAGAAGGTATTAAATAAAATTCTTACTGAAGAGTTGAACGTAAAACAAACAGAGGAATTTATTAAAAAACTAAAAGAGGATAAGCCTAAGAAAAAGAAGCCTATCCGTAAAGGTGTTTCAAAGGATACCAGGCTTGCAATGAATACGATCCGGAAATCAGTTGATATGGTAGTTCAGACAGGGCTTGATATTGATACGGCTGAAGAAGAGCACGACGACTATTATCAATTTACAATACGTATTCCGAAATCATAACTAACATAATCTAATCCATGCAGTGATTAACAAGGCTCGCCAATTGGCGAGTTTTATTTTTAGGGATAAAACCGAATGAAATCAGCTTCTGGCCATCTGATTTGTCAGCTGGCAGGCATGAAGTAACATTTTAAATTAAGCCTAAAGGACAATTTAGTTAAAAATTGCTTTTCCTGCAGGTCCGATTGACTTTTTCATGGTAAAATAAGTAGCAGTCCTGAATATTCAGTCAGGAAAGAAACATAATGAAAAAACCAATAGTTTAACAGATTAAAAGTAAACATAGAAGATACAAGAAAGCAGGTAGGTGAGAAAATGGGAAGAGTTATCGCCATAGCAAATCAAAAGGGAGGAGTGGGGAAAACTACAACTGCTGTAAATTTAAGTGCGTGTCTCGCTGATATTGGAAAGAGAACTCTTATCATTGATATTGATCCGCAGGGGAACACTACAAGCGGAGTCGGAATTGATAAAGGGGATGTAGACCTCTGTATTTATAATGTCCTTGTAGAGGATGAAAAAGCAAAAAACGTTATCCTGCCGACCAATGTGGAAAACTTATATTTACTGCCTTCCACTATACAGCTGGCAGGTGCAGAGATTGAACTGGTTCCTACCATTTCCAGGGAAGTGAGGCTGAAAAGGGCTATTGAACAAGTGAAAGATGAATTTGATTATATAGTCATTGATTGCCCTCCTTCACTTGGATTACTGACAATTAATTCTCTGACAGCTTCAGATGCAGTATTAATTCCTGTACAATGCGAATACTACGCCCTGGAAGGCTTGAGCCAATTATTGAATACTGTCCGTCTCGTGCAAAAACATTTAAATCATGAATTGGAAATAGAAGGTGTATTACTTACTATGCTTGATGCCAGGACGAATTTAGGTATTCAGGTTATAGAAGAAGTGAAAAAGTACTTCCGGGAGAAGGTATTTAACACAATTATTCCCCGAAATGTCCGGCTCGGTGAAGCGCCGAGCCATGGTGAACCGATCATTACATATGATCCTAGGTCCCGTGGAGCTGAGGTATACTCTGAGTTAGCAAAGGAAGTGATAAGCCATGGCTAGAGGTTTAGGGAAAGGCATCGGTGCCCTTTTTCCGGAAGCTTCCAATGACAAAGATGGCCAGGTTCAGGAAATTAAATTATCTGAAATGAGGCCAAATCCTTACCAGCCGAGAAAAGTTTTCGAACAGGAGGCTATCGAAGAACTGAAAGTTTCCATCGAACAACATGGGATACTTCAGCCTCTTATCGTACGGAAAAGTATAAAGGGATATGAAATTGTTACAGGAGAAAGAAGATTCAGGGCTGCTAAAGCGGCAAAACTTAAAGTGGTTCCTGCTATTGTAAGAGAATTAACGGAACATGAGATGATGGAGATTGCTCTAATAGAAAATTTACAGCGGGAAGATTTAAATCCTCTTGAGGAAGCAAAAGCATATCAGAAATTAATGGAACACTTGCAGGTGACACAGGAAGAACTGGCTAAAAAACTTGGAAAAAGCAGGCCGCATGTAGCAAATCATGTCCGCTTATTACAGCTGCCCCAGATCGCACAGGAGTTTATCGGAGACGGGAAGCTGTCTATGGGACACGGGCGCGCTTTACTAGGTTTAAAGAAGAAAGAAAAGCTGACGTCTCTTATACAAAAGGTTATCAATGAGAGACTGAGTGTAAGGCAGCTGGAAGAATTGGTCCAGCAGATGAACAATAATGTTCCACGTGAAACAAAAGAAAAGAAAAACCTTTCTCCATTTCTTCGTGAAAGAGAATCAAACCTGAAAAACTTTTTTGGCACCAATGTCCAGATAAAAAAAGGTAAGAAGAAGGGGAAAATTGAAATAGAATTCTTCTCTGATGAAGACCTGGAGAGAATTTTAGAGCTTTTGGAAAAGGAAGAAGACTAAGCAGGTGGTGACCATCCAACAAGATGGTCGCCTTTTTAACAACATCGTTTTTCTCATAACTAAATTTATAAGGAAGACATAGTCAGGAAGTGATATAAAATGATTTATTTTGACCAGGCTGCTTCCAGTTTCCCAAAACCTGAGGGAGTTGCCAAAGCTATGGCTGAGGCTGTTTGCAATTATGGAGCTAACCCGGGAAGGGGCGGGCATGCTTTATCAAGGCAGGCTGCAGCAGTCATAGAAAAAACAAGAAAGCAACTGGCTGATATGTTTCATGCTGACCGGCACGAACGAGTATTGTTTTCGCAAAATGCTACAACCGCTCTAAATCAGGCAATACAGGGACTGGAGTTTTCCGATGGAGATGAGGTAATCACAACGAGTTATGAACATAACTCAGTGCGTCGGCCGCTGGAAAGAATAGCTGAGGAAAAAGGCGTAAAAATTATATATCTGACCGGGGAGGAAGATGGGCGCTTTTCAACAGAGCAGCTGGCTTCTGTATTGACGAATAAAACTAAACTGGTAGCAGTTACACACGGTTCGAATCTTACAGGAACAATTCTGCCTATTGAAAAATGGGGAGACGTGCTAAAGGGCCATCCTGCCTTTTTTCTGGTAGATGCTTCTCAGACAGCTGGGGTATTACCAATTAATATGAAAAAGAGCCATATTGATATGCTGGCTTTTCCAGGTCATAAAGGGCTGATGGGTCCACAGGGGACAGGGGTTTTGATTGTACAGTCTTCAGTCACTTCCTTGAGGCCGCTAATCACAGGTGGTACAGGCAGTCATTCCGAAGAGGTGAAACAGCCTGAGGAGTGGCCGGCAGGCTGGGAGAGCGGCACGTTGAATACTCCTGGGATTGCAGGTCTGTCAAAAGGAATAGATGAAGTTTTAGAAAAAGGTATAAAGATGATTTATGAGCATGAAAGGAAACTGGCGGCCTATTGTATTGGAAAATTAGAAGGTATAAATGAAACTGAACTCTTCGGTCCTGGCAAGGATGAAGAGCGGCTCGGAGTAGTTGCTTTTCGAATACCGGGCATCGATGTCCATGAGATGGCAATGATTCTTGATGAACATTATGGTATAGCTGTCCGGGCGGGTCTTCATTGTTCTCCATTAGCCCATGAGTATTGCCGTACAGGCGAGACGGGGTTAGTCAGAGTAAGCTTTGGGCTTTATAACACCGAAGATGAAATTGATATATTTATAAATGCAGTAAGAGAAATAAAAGAAGGGTTATTAGGTTAGGGGAGAAGAGGAATGGTCTTAACTGGCACCATAGTAAATGGTATAGCAATAGTTTTAGGCGCCTGGATAGGAGTGAAGCTGAGGCGCTTTCCAGCTGATATGAAAGATACAATTATGAAGGCAATCGGGCTTGCAGTAATCGTGCT
The DNA here is from genome assembly GCF_002019695.1 of Evansella clarkii. GTDB lineage: Bacteria > Bacillota > Bacilli > Bacillales > Salisediminibacteriaceae > Evansella > Evansella clarkii. The sequence continues at coordinate 1,151,540 of NZ_KV917376.1, forward strand.
TGGAGTCACAATGGCGATGGAAGGGCAGTATTTTCTTTTAGTTATTTTAAGCCTTGCTATTGGCGCGTTGCTTGGGGAAAGGTGGAATATTGAAGGGAAGCTCAATGAACTGGGCCAGTTAATCGAGCGTAAAATGAGCAAGAGCGGAGACAGCAAAATTACGGAAGGTTTTGTCGCAGCCACTTTATTATATGTAGTAGGCGCAATGGCTATTATTGGAGCACTGGACAGCGGATTCAGGCAGGATCATTCTGTCTTGTTTACTAAATCAGTTATGGATGGTTTTTCAGCGGTTGTGTTTGCGGCTACATTAGGTATAGGAGTGATGTTTTCGGCTATTCCCGTAGTTCTATACCAAGGGGCGATTGCATTGTCAGCAACATTAATTGTTCAGTGGGTTCCGCAGGAGTCTCTGGATTTGTTTATTAGTGAAATAACTGCTGTAGGGGGAATTATGATTATTGGTATAGGGCTGAACATTTTAGGAATTCCTAAAATAAGAATTGCTAATTTACTTCCCGCCATTTTAATAACAATTATTGGAGTGACAGTAATTAGTTTGTGGTTTTAACAGCATTCATAAAAAGTGTTCCCAAATATAAATAAATGGGAACACTTTTTTATTTACTTGAAGGAGTGACTAAACCCGGCAGTTTACTCGCAGTTTCACATATATTAATACTGGCAGAGGTCAACTGAAATTTTCCCGCTGTATTAGTGTAGTCAGCCAGCCAGGGGTACTGTCCCGCCAGCGGGCACTGCGTGCAAGAGCTCTCGAAATAATTTCCGCCATTTCCATTACGAAGGATAACCTTGTGTTCTGGAGAACCATAATTTCCATAAAGCCATTCACGTTTACGATGCCGGTAATATGCATATTGCCAACGCTCGGAAGCTGTTTCTGAACGGCCGCACCTGGCCGGACAGGACCATCAGCCACAGTCATATACCCAACACTGGAAGAACGGCCGAGACAGGCATCAATAGCAATAATAAAAGGATTCACATGCTGTGTTTCAATTTTATCAATAGTTTCCTGCAGGTTTTTTGCATGGACAGGCTGTTTCAGAGTCCCATAGACAGTAAAGGAATTAAACCTTCTTTCCTCCAATTTTGTCCCTACAAGGGGACCAAGGCTATCACCTGTTGATCTGTCCGTGCCAATACAAACAACAACAATTTCCCTGGAAGGATCTTTAGGAAAAAACGAATATATTTTCTTAGCCATATCGCTGATTGCTAAAGGTTCTTCAATATGGAAACGAAATGAGTTATTTTTCTTTTGCGGAAAAAGTTGTCCATAAAACATCATACAACCCTCATTTCATAAATAGTAATAACAGTATACGGATAAAATTATTAATCTATACGTCAAATAAAAGAAAAAGAGGGGAAAACTATGTTGTTAGCAGGGTTAAAGTGGATGTTTCTGATTATTGGTACGATGATAGGTGCCGGATATGCTTCAGGGAGAGAATTATGGCAATTTTTTGGTACGGAAAGCACTTTAGCTATCATTCTGTTTTCTATTCTTTTCTTTATTTGCACGTATGTCATTATGGATGTGAGCAGACAGCGAAAAACGAAGCATTACATACCAGTTTTAAGAGAATTTATGGGTGCCAGGTTAACCGGCCTTTATGATGGGATGATTGTTCTCTATTTATTCTCCACCACAGTAATAATGATTGCAGGTGGTGGTGCGACTCTGGAAGTCCTTCATATCCCGTACTGGTATGGTGTATTAATTATCTCGGGGTTACTCGTTATTCTGTTTATCTGGGGGATAAACGGGATGACTTCCATGAATGCTATGATTATTCCGGTCCTGATTACATTTTTATTAGGCACTTTATTTGTTTTTCAATGGACTTCGGGGTTTCAGCTTCATGTAGACGCAGGTAAGCAGAGTAACTGGCCTTCAGCCTTTACATTTACTGCCTTGAATATTCTCCCCTTAGTAGCTGTACTTGCAGCAATTGGCCATAAAATTAACCATAAAGGAGAATTATGGATTGCAAGTCTGGGAAGTGCCCTGCTCCTTGGATTTATATCATTTCTGTATAACGAGTCTTTGCTGACTGTAGCTAACGAGGTGATGCTTTATGAGATTCCCTTGTTTGCTATTTTGAAACATTACCCGTACTTCATGGTGCTCGTAATGTCAGGGCTGTTATGGGCGGCGATTTACACAACTGCTGCATCAGGTCTGCTTGGCCTTTGCACCCGAATATCGGAGTATGTGAAAATACCGTTCTGGCAGCTTTCCTTTTTCCTTTTACTTTTAATGATTCCCCTGACAACAATAGGATTTGCGAAACTCATTGGAATTTTATACCCGCTGTACGGCATCTTGAATCTCTATATACTGGCAGCTATTTTACTTTATCCGATTACACACAGATTTGAGGATAAGCCGGTTAGTTAAGGAGAAGATAGAAAATCCATTAATTCTTGTTAGCACATTAGTACAGTGCTGTAGTATAATTTCATAAATATGGTTTTGAAGAAGAAGGGAAGTGTATGATCATGGGAGAGGGCGCTTATGTGTTAAATGATGTAGTAGAAATGAAAAAGCCTCATCCTTGTGGGGAAAACCGGTGGAAAATAATCCGTATGGGGATGGACATCCGGATTAAGTGTCTTGGATGCGATCATAGTGTAATGCTCCCGAGAAAAGAATTCGCGAAAAAAATGAAACGGGTAATTGAACATCATGGGTAAGGAAATTATCACTCAACATATATCAGCCTGCCCCTTAAACTGCTGGGATGCCTGCAGTTTTAAAGTAACTGTCGTAGATGGAAAAGTAAGCAAAGTAGAAGGCAATAAAGAACACCCTGTAACAGAAGGGAAAATATGCGGCAGAGGAAGAATGCTGGCAGAGAGAACAAACCATCAGGAACGGCTGACTGTTCCTTTAAAAAAGGTAAATGAAAGCTGGGAAGAGATAACCTGGGAACAGGCTCTTCAGGAAATAGCAGGTAAACTGGATCATGCTAAAGAGCTGTTTGGTCCCACTTCTGTTTTACACAGCCATGATTATTCAAATAATGGATTACTTAAAAATATTGATGAGCGGTTTTTCAGAGCATTTGGAGGCTGGACGAAGGTAGAAGGTAGTTTATGCTGGGGAGCCGGCATTGAAGCACAGGTCAGAGATTTCGGAAACAGCCTTGCACATGCCCCGGAAGATATCCTGAACAGCAGACATGTGGTTGTCTGGGGAAGAAACGTAGCCAGAACAAATATGCATCTTCTTGGATACTTGAAAAAAGCGAAGAAAAAAGGAATTAAACTCACTGTTATAGACCCTTACAGAAACCAGACAGCAGAGATGGCTGACCACTTTGTTTCTGTCAGGCCCGGGAGCGATGGTTTCCTGGCTGCAGGGATTATAAAAGCTGTCTTAAAGAGTGGCAGAGAAGATTATACATTTATTAAAGAAGCAACTTATGGTTTTGAAACACTGAAAAAAGAACTGGATAGTGTAAGTCTTGAATTCATTCAGAGAACTACAGGGGTAAGCATTGAAGAAATAAACAGACTGGCTGAGATATATACTGAGCGTCCAGTTACAACATACGCAGGGCTAGGCATGCAAAGGTATAAAAACGGAGGGAATACCATAAGGCTGATTGACGCTCTTGGGGCAATTAGCGGCAATATTGGGATTCCGGGCGGCGGGGTAAACTATGGCAATCTGGCTGCAGGCCAAAGCTTTAATACAGCAGAGCTCGCTCTGCGCAGCAAAGAAGCGGAAATCAGAACTTTTACACGAATGAATCAGGCGGAGAAAATTCTTACAGCTACAGAACCGCCGGTGGAAGTGATCGTGGTGAGCAGAAGCAATCCCCTCACACAGCTCCCAAACACTAATCTTGCAGAGAAAGCGTTTAAAAAAGCCGGTACCGTAGTGGTAATGGATCAATATATGACAGATACCGCAGAGGAAGCAGATTATGTTCTGCCAGTCACGTCCGTCTTTGAAGAAGAGGATATTTACTATGCTTCCATGTACCACAGCTATGCGAATTATGGCCCTAAGCTCTCGGAGCCGCCAGGACAAGCTAAGTCCGATTTGTGGATCTGGACACAGCTTGCTGAAAAACTGGGTTTTGGAGAATATTTTAACTACAGTTTAAGTGAATGGCTTTCTATAGGTACAGAAAGTTTAAGAAAAAAAGGCTGGTCTGTAGAAAAATTAAAAGAGCAAGGTTTTTTAAAGCTTCCTGTAAAGGAGATCCCATGGAGCAGCTTAAAGTTCCAGACACCTACAGGTAAATACGAATTCTACTCAAAGAGAGCGGAATCTATGAAAGAAGAAGGAGCTGTCCAGCTGCTGCACCCTTCTGAAGCAGGAGATACAGATAAGGAACTAGCTGAGAAATATCCGTATTTGCTGCTTTCTCTACATCCTTTGCGCTCGAACCACTCACAGCATTATTTACACATTAATGCTAGAGACTATAATGTAATTGAGGTTTCCAGTGACATTGCCGAAAACATAGATTTGAAGAATGATGATAATGTCAGAGTCTGGAACGAACGAGGAGAAATAACAGGCAAAGTGAAAATACAGCCTGGCCTTCACAGCTCGACACTTAATATAGACGAAGGAAGAGGAAAGAGGTTCGGAGGCAGTGTGAATGTCCTTACCCCGCATGGAGAATCGGATATGGGGCAAGGGAGTATCTTATATGACTGCCGGGTTAGTATAGAAAAGGCCTGAAACACAGATAACAGATTAAAAGATTCCTAACTCAAGGATTCCTTTAAAGCACCGGGAGCAAAAAAGCTCCCAGTGCCCGGAGGAAGCCTTGTTTTTTTTATTAAGTATCTCTATAATTGGTAAGGATGCGGTAACATCACTGAAATTTACCACATTAATATGAAATAGATTCATTTAAGATAAATAAATAAATTAAATTGCCGTTTATTTTGTTCATAGAGAGAAATTAAACAGCTTAATATAAAGGAGTATGAATTATGGCATTAACAACTGGAATCGTCGGTCTGCCTAACGTAGGCAAGTCAACGTTATTTAATGCAATTACACAGGCAGGGGCAGAGTCTGCCAACTATCCGTTTTGTACAATCGACCCAAACGTAGGTATTGTAGAAGTGCCGGATCATCGTCTGGACAAACTTACGGAATTAGTAGAACCTGAAAAAACAGTGCCAACTGCGTTTGAATTCACTGACATTGCTGGTATCGTTGAGGGAGCCAGTAAAGGGGAAGGGCTGGGAAATAAGTTCCTGTCCCATATCAGGCAAGTAGATGCAATCTCTCATGTCGTTCGTTGTTTTAATGATGACAATATTACTCACGTTTCCGGCAGCGTTGACCCAATCAGGGATATTGAAGTAATAAACCTTGAGCTTATACTTGCTGATTTGGAAACCGTTGAAAAACGAATTGGTAAAGTTGAAAAACAGGCTAAACAAAAAGATAAAGAGTCAATGATTGAATTTGAAGTGCTTTCAAAATTAAGGGGAGCCTTTGAAGATGAGAAACCGGCCCGAAGTGTGGAACTTACGAAGGAACAGGAGAAAATTGCTAAAGGACTTCATTTACTGACTATGAAACCTGTGCTGTATGCAGCAAATGTCAGTGAGGAAGAGCTGCTTGACGCGGACTCCAATCCTTATGTACAAAAGGTAAGAGAATTTGCTGCAGCAGAAAATTCCGAAGTAATTGTAGTCTGCGCAAAAATTGAAGAAGAAATAGCAGAGCTTGAAGGCGATGAAAAAGAAGAGTTTCTTAATGATCTGGGAATCGAAGAATCAGGTCTCGACAAGCTTATTAAAGCTGCTTATAATCTTCTTGGACTGGAAACTTACTTCACTGCAGGCAAACAGGAAGTTCGTGCCTGGACAATCCGCCAGGGGACTAAAGCTCCTCAGGCTGCAGGAGTAATCCATACAGACTTTGAACGTGGGTTTATCCGTGCTGAAGTAGTATCCTATGATGATCTGGTTTCAGCGGGATCCATGGCTGTTGCAAAAGAAAATGGTAAAGTACGTCTTGAAGGAAAAGATTATGTAGTAAAAGACGGCGACGTTATTCACTTCCGTTTTAACGTGTAAATTAAACAAGTCAAAAGAGACAGGCAGGGGCAATCCTGTCTGTCTCTTTTTGGGTTGGAAGTTTTTTTCAGATTGACCGGGGAGCTTTTCGTAACATTTCAAAGTAAGCACTCATCGGTTGGGACAAATTATTCAGTCGATTTAATAAATAGACGGAAAAACTCCATTTAATTGAATGGATTTCATATATAGGCTTTAAATGAGAGAATTAACGGACATTACTTTTCGATTGCAGCGTAAGACGGCGGTGACTGTCTCTTCCTCTGCTCCTGCGGTTACTCGTCGCAAAAAGAGTTTTGCGAGCTTAGCTCCGTAGAATATCAGTCTAGACAACTCGACGCATTTGCGGTGAAGGAGATGCTCGTTCTTGCGGGAAAAGCATGGAGAAGCTGCAAATCCATTTTTGACGGCGTTCAGCCGGCAAAAATTAGTTGAAGCCGTGCCCGCAGAAAGCGTCCGTCTGAAGCGTAAATCGAACAACAAAGTAACTCAAAACTTCCTCTTATTTCTTCCTAACAACACCTCCAGTCTGCAGAGAACCGGATAATCTCCGCTTATTTTACTTTTAACTGATTACCTGGTGCAGGTTAAAACGGCTTATTTAAAGAAGAGTTAATAGAATCTTTTTGAAAAGGTCCAATGTAGTAAACACTAAATAAATAATAAAAGAAACTTGTATAAACGATAAGCTTCTGCTATAATTGACAATTGCGAGCAATAACTGTATTTTTATTTGCTCCTTGCTCTTATCTGCGAATAAGGGCCTTAGACCAAAAGGAGGTGACGAGACATGCGCAAGTATGAAATCATGTACATTGTACGTCCAAATCTTGAAGAATCTGCAACAAAAGAAGTTGTTGAACGTTTTAACAAGGTATTAGCGGACAATGGCGCAGAAGTCGAAAACGTTGAGGAAAAAGGTAAGCGTCGTTTAGCTTACGAAATCGATGACTTCAAAGAAGGCTACTACGTGCTTTTACACGTAAACGCTCCATCTGAAGCTATTGACGAATTCAACCGTCTGATCAAAATCAACGACAACGTTATTCGTACTTTAGTTGTTCGTGATGACGAATAGATCATAAATAAGTATTATTTTTAATTCCGGGGAGGAGTTCGGATGATTAACCGAGTTGTTTTAGTCGGCCGCTTAACGAAGGATCCAGAATTACGGTATACTGCTAATGGCATTGCTGTTGCAACTTTCACTTTGGCTGTTAACCGTCCTTTTTCCAATCAGCAGGGAAACCGGGAAGCCGATTTCATAAACTGTGTGATTTGGAGAAAGCAGGCTGAAAACGTGGCAAACTACCTGAAAAAAGGAAGTTTGGCAGGTGTTGATGGCCGCATTCAGACACGAAGCTTTGATAATAACGAAGGTCGCCGTGTATTTATGACAGAAGTTGTAGCAGAAAGCGTGCAGTTCCTGGAGCCACGTGGAGCATCTGGATCTGGCGGCGGAAACCGTGAGCAGTATGGTTCTTATGACCAGGGTCAAGGCGGCAGCGGTTATCAAAATACTCCAAACCAGGGATCTGGACAAGGATTTGGCCAGCAAGGCGGTTCATCAGGAAACAGTAATGACGATCCGTTTGCCAATGATGGCAAACCAATCGACATTAACGATGATGATCTGCCATTTTAAAAAAATTAATGTTTTAATATAAAAAATGAATAAGAAGGAGGGGTTCCTATGGCACGTCGTGGTCGTCCAAAACGCCGTAAGGTATGTTACTTTACAGTAAACAAGATCGAAAAAATTGACTACAAGGACACTGACTTACTGAAGAAGTTTATTTCTGAACGTGGAAAAATTCTTCCTCGCCGTGTAACTGGTACTTCCGCTAAGTATCAGCGTCAGTTAACTCGCGCAATTAAGCGTGCACGTACGGTAGCATTGCTTCCTTACGTGAGTGAATAATATAGTAATTAAAAGAAGCACAGCAGTGACGGACCTGCTGTGTTTCTTTTATTCACTTTAAAATTCTCCGGACAGACATATATTACAGTAAACACTCTTAGAAGTTTTTGTTCTTTCAATTACTATCATGCTACAATAGTGAGCGAAACATTAATTTGACCAAACAGGAAACGAGGGAACATCTATGGAACGCTCCCAGCTTATAAAAGAAGGAGCAATCTCATTAGGAGTATATTTGCTTTTTATTTTGATTACCTTGCTTGTGCCGGTGCTGGGCACATTTACATTACTTTTACTGCCGGTTCCTTTTTTACTATTCACCAATAGACATGGTCTCAGGACAGCCATCTTTTTAGCGCTTTTTTCCCTTGCTGTTCTTTTTATCATAACCGGGCCATTTGCACTCCCGCTTATTCTCAGTACAGCTGCAGGAGGAATTGTTACAGGGGAGCTGCTTAGAAGAAAAAAGCATGCGTTTGGAGCGCTGCTTGGGGGCTCTCTTGCTTTTATAGCTGCGATTTTAATTAATTATATTGGATCTATAGTACTTTTAGGCATTAACCCAGTGGGTGAGATACAAAACGTACTTAGGGAATCTGTGGCTGCTTCTGAAGACATGCTTGGTTTTATGGGACCGCAAAATGAAGAAGCGTTTGAAGCCGCATACCAGTTTATTACCCACCTGGGATATATAGCCCCTGTAATGTTTGTTATGTTCGGGGCAGGATACGCTTTTATAGTCCAGTGGATATCATCATTATGGATGAGGAAAAAAAGCGGCTATATCACTGAAAGATTTCCGCCGTTCAGAGAATGGAGCTTTCCTAAGTCGTTTATCTGGTACTATTTGTTAACTTTTATTTTAATTTTTACAGATCCGGAAGAAGGCACAGCTCTGTTTATTGCAACAGCGAACTTAATGCCTCTCCTGGAAGCGGTAATGATCATCCAGGGATTCGCTTTTATTTTCTTCTTTTTCCATAAAAAGGGGAGAAGTGTTGCTTTTCCAATTATAATTATGATAATAAGCTTTCTGTTACCATTGTTGCTTACGGTGGTACGCATTTTAGGTATAATTGACCTAGGGTTTGATTTAAGAAAGCGTATGAACTCACAGAAGTAGGAGTTGTGAAAAATGCCTAATTTCCTTTTAAAAAGATGGCATGGCTATCATGTTATAGCTTTGTTAAGCGTGGCTGTGCTATTCACCGGAATATTAACTTATTACCAATGGCAGATTGGTCTTTTAGGCTTTTTCAGCTTAGCCGTAGTCTTCTATTTTATGATACGGGCAAAATCCCATTTTGAGGAAGATTTATCCTCCTATATCTCCACCCTCAGCTACAGGGTTAATAAGGCGGGGGAGGAAGCGGTAACCAACCTTCCTATAGGCATCGTCCTTTATAATGAAGAAGGGCAGATACAATGGGCTAACCCATATATTACCGGTCTGCAGGAAAAGGATTGTGTTGGGGAACCCCTGGATTTTCTTGGAGACACTTTATCAGAAAAGCTGGATGAATCCGGTAATCAGTTTTTATTTTCAATAAAGGATAAAACATACCGGGTTGTGCATGAACCGAATGAACGTCTCCTCTACTTTTTTAATGTAACAAAAGAGCAGGAAATAAAGAGTTTGTTTGAGCGGGACAGGACAGTCATTGGTTTAATTTACCTTGATAATTATGATGAGGTAACTCAGGGGATGGATGACCAGCTGAGAAGTAAACTTTTAACTAATGTAACTGATACATTAAACCGCTGGTCAAAAGAGCATGATATCCTGCTTCGGAGAACGGCTTCAGACCGTTTTATTGCCGTTTTTAATGAAGCAGCCTTACAGCAGCTTGAAGAAGACCGGTTTACAATCCTTGATACAGTGAGGGAAGAAACCGGTAAAGAAAGCGTGTCATTGACTTTAAGTATTGGTATTGGAAGCGGCGAAACCACCTTACGGGAGCTGGGGAGTCTTGCCCAGTCCAGTCTGGACCTTGCGCTGGGGCGCGGTGGAGATCAGGTTGCCATTAAACAAATTAATGGTAAAGTTCGTTTTTACGGAGGAAAATCAAATGCTGTGGAAAAACGAACCCGTGTCAGAGCAAGAGTAATCTCCCACGCCGTGAGAGATTTTATCTCTGAAAGTGATAAGGTTATGGTAATGGGCCATAAAAACCCTGATATGGACTCTATAGGATCAGCGATAGGGATGCTTAAAATTGCTCAGGCAAACGGGAAGGAAGGCTATGTGGTCCTCGACCGGGATGAAATTAACCAGAGTGTCAGTAAACTTCTTGAAGAGATTGAGAATCATGAAGATCTCTGGGCTCATTTTATATCACCTGAGGAAGCACTTGAAGAAGCGACTGAAGATACGCTGCTTGTCGTTGTAGACACGCATAAACCGTCGCTTGTTATAGAGCCAAATCTTTTAGAGGATATAGAGAGAGTAATAGTCATTGACCATCACAGAAGGGGAGAAGACTTCATTCAGGACGCTGTCCTTGTTTATATGGAGCCATATGCCTCTTCGACTGCCGAACTGGTAACCGAATTGCTTGAATATCAGCCAGTCCCACCAAAGCTTGGAGTACTGGAAGCAACCGCCTTACTTTCCGGAATAATTATTGATACAAAGAGCTTTGCTATTCGAACCGGTTCAAGAACTTTTGATGCAGCTTCCTATCTGAAGAGCAAAGGTGCGGACACTACTCTTGTCCAGAAATTAATGAAAGAAGATCTTGACCAGTATGTTAAAAGGTCAAAGCTTGTTGAGAGAGCCTCCATATATACCGGAGGAATGGCTATTGCAAAAGGGAATGAAGAAGAGTCTTATAACCAGGTTCTTATCGCCCAGGCTGCCGATACACTCCTGACAATGAATAATATAGTAGCTTCTTTCGTCGTCTCAAGGCTGAATGACGGAAGAATCAGTATAAGTGCCAGGTCGCTTGGCGAAGTAAATGTACAGGTTATAATGGAAATGATGGGCGGCGGAGGGCATCTTACCAATGCAGCAACGCAGCTGGATGATATTACTATTGAAGAAGCCGAAGATTTATTGAAAGATAAAATAGATAATTATTTTAAGGGGGATCAGTCGTCATGAAAGTAATCCTTTTAAAAGATGTGAAAGGCCAGGGGAAAAAAGGCGATGTAAAGAACGTTTCTGAAGGGTATGCGAGAAATTTTCTGTTTAAAAACAACCTTGCTATTGAAGCAAACCAGGGCAATATGAAGACACTTGAAAAAAAGCAGGAAAGTGAACAGAAAAAAGCTGAACGTGAACAGGAAGAAGCTGAAAAGTTAAAAGAGGAACTTGAAAAGCTTACTATTGAAATGAAAGCTAAAGCCGGTGATAATGGCAGACTCTTTGGCGCAATTACTAATAAGCAAATTGCAGAACGACTGAAAAAGATGAAAATAAAGATCGACAAGCGGAAGATTGAAATGGACGAACCAATCCGCAGTCTGGGATATACAAACGTAAATGTAAAACTGCATCCAAATGTAACAGGAACTTTAAAAGTGCACGTAACAGAAGAGTAATTAAGAAAAGCGCAAGCACTGGAGGCTAATGCGTCGAGACAACTCAAAGCATCCTCGAGGCGTACGTTGCTGAAGCTGGACATATTCTTAGAAAATTATATTCATTTTTATTTTGCAAGGAAAAGAGGGAAAGAGGATCATGAGTGATTTATTTGCTGATCGTACTCCACCGCAGAATATCGAGGCAGAGCAGGCGGTGATCGGAGCAATATTTATTGATGACCAGGCTCTTGTCACTGCTTCAGAACGCCTTGCTCCGGAGGATTTTTACCGGGCCGCCCATCAGCGAATCTTCACAGTGATGCTGACGTTATCCCAAAGAGGCGAGCCGGTAGACCTGGTGACAGTGACATCAGAGCTGCAGACAAAGAAGTGGCTGGAAGAAGTGGGCGGGGTTTCTTATTTAAGTGACTTGGCAAATGCAGTTCCAACAGCAGCAAATGTAGGCTATTACAGTCAGATCGTTGAGGAGAAGTCTCTCCTTCGCAGGCTTATACGAGTCGCGACAAACATAGCTACTGACGGTTATGCAGCAGATGAAGATGTAGATGCTATACTGAATGATGCAGAAAAAACTATTTTAGAAGTTTCACAGAAAAAAAACTCAGGTGCGTTTATACCGATCAAGGATGTTTTAGTTGAAGCCTTTGATAGGATAGAAATGCTGCAAAACAGTGCAGGGGAGATTACAGGGATACCAACCGGTTTCAATGAACTGGACAGAATTACAGCAGGATTTCAGCGGAACGACCTTATTATTGTTGCGGCAAGGCCTTCTGTAGGTAAAACGGCGTTTGCACTGAATATATCGCAAAACGTCGCGACAAAAACAGATGAGAATGTCGCTATCTTCAGTCTTGAGATGGGTGCAGATCAGCTGGTTATGCGTATGCTTTGCGCTGAAGGAAATATAGATGCCCAGAGACTGAGAACAGGAAAGCTGGAGGACGAGGACTGGGAGAAGCTCACAATGGCTATGGGTTCTCTCTCCAAAGCTGGTATATATATTGATGATACGCCTGGTGTGAAAGTTAATGAGATTCGGGCAAAGTGCCGCCGGCTTAAACAAGAGCGTGGTCTGGGAATGATTATGATAGACTATCTCCAGCTTATTCAGGGGGATGCCAGAAGCAGTGAAGGGCGTCAGCAGGAAGTTTCAGAGATTTCACGTTCTTTAAAAGGACTCGCGAGGGAACTGGAAGTGCCGGTAATTGCCTTATCCCAGCTCTCCCGTGGAGTAGAGTCACGACAGGATAAACGTCCAATGATGTCCGACATTCGTGAGTCAGGAAGTATTGAGCAGGACGCCGATATCGTCGCCTTCCTTTACCGGGATGACTATTACGACAGAGAAAGTGAGAAAAAGGATATTATCGAAATTATTATTGCTAAACAGCGTAATGGTCCTGTTGGAACGGTAGAGTTAGCTTTTGTAAAAGAATACAATAAGTTCGTTAACCTGGAACGGCGGTTTGACGAACAGGATATGCCGCCAGGAGCCTGAGTTAGACAGGCTTCTTTTTTTTGTTTTTCTGACAAGTATAGCGGGATAACATCCACGAACGAAATATGGTAAATATCAATTTAATGTTCGTGTTTTATTGACTTGAGCATTTTTTATTGATAAACTAACTGTGGTTTTCATGTTTAGCGGGTTAATACAAATACTAAAATAAATTATTAATTATAACTGGAGGTGCTCACCTATGCCATCCGTTGTAGTGGTTGGAACACAGTGGGGAGACGAAGGAAAAGGAAAAATCACTGATTTTCTGTCTGAGCAGGCTGAATTAGTAGCAAGATACCAAGGCGGTAATAATGCAGGACATACTATCGTTTTTAATGACAAAAAATACAAGCTGCATTTAATACCGTCAGGAATTTTTTATAGTGATAAAATTTGTGTTATCGGTAATGGAATGGTTATCGATCCGAAAGCACTTGTGGAAGAACTGAAATATCTCCATGATCTTGGAATTGATACAAGCAACCTCCGTATCAGTAACAGAGCGCATGTTATACTCCCTTACCATCTAAAGCTGGATGCTGTTGAAGAGGACAGCAAGGGTGCCAACAAAATCGGAACTACACGTAAAGGGATTGGCCCGGCGTATATGGATAAAGCGGCGAGAGTAGGAATCAGAATTGCCGACCTCCTGGATAAAGAAGCATTTGAAGAAAAACTGGACTATAACCTTCAGGATAAAAACCGCCTCTTTGAAAAAGTTTATGAAGTGGAAGGGTTTAAAAAAGAAGATATCCTCGATGAGTATTTTGAGTACGGCCAGCAGATTGCAAAATACGTGGCTGATACGTCTGTTGTTCTTAACGATGCACTTGACGATGGGAAAAGAGTGTTATTTGAAGGGGCACAAGGAGTAATGCTGGATATTGACCAGGGTACATATCCATTTGTGACATCTTCTAACCCTATTGCTGGGGGAGTAACTATTGGTTCTGGTGTTGGCCCGTCTAAAATCAACCATGTGGTCGGTGTTTCTAAAGCGTATACAACGAGAGTAGGGGATGGGCCATTCCCAACAGAGCTCAAGGATGAAATTGGCGATCAAATAAGGGAAACAGGGAATGAGTATGGGACGACAACCGGGCGTCCAAGGCGTGTCGGGTGGTTTGACAGTGTCGTAGTGCGCCACGCACGCCGGGTGAGCGGTATTACAGACCTCTCCCTTAATTCAATTGATGTCCTGACCGGGATTAAGACACTGAAAATTTGTGTGGCTTATAAATACCGTGGCGAGATTATTGAGGAATTCCCAGCAAGCCTGAAAGTTCTCGCCGAGTGTGAACCTGTGTATGAAGAACTTCCAGGATGGGAAGAAGATATTACCGGTGTTAAATCTCTTCACGACTTGCCGCGAAACGCTTTATACTATGTAGAGCGAGTGTCTCAGCTCACTGGTATTCCATTAACTGTCTTTTCTGTAGGTCCTGACAGGAACCAGACAAACCTTGTCAGAGGCGTATTTGGATAGGTTACAAAAATCAGGGGACGGAGCATATTTTCATTCGCTCTGTTCCCTGAATCAATTTCATAATTCAAGATTTTCAACTTTAATACGAAGATTATCTTAAAAGGTTACTTTGTTGTTCGATTTACGCTTCAGACGGACTCGTTCTGCGGGCCCGGCTTCAACATATTTTTTACGGCTGAACGCCGTCAAAATGGATTTTAAGCTCGTGCTTTTCCCGTCGGAACGAGCATCTTCTTCACCGCAAATGCATCGAGCCGCAGGAGCAGAACTCTTTTTGCGACGAGTAACCGCAGGAGCAGGTCTCTTTTGCGACGAGTAACCGCAGGAGCAGGTCTCTTTTGCGACGAGTAACCGCAGGAGCAGAGGAAGAGACAGTCGCCGTCTTACACTGCAATCGTAAAAACGTTCGCCTTTTTTATACAAAGTCTATATATAAATTCATTCACCTGAATATCTTTTAATAACTTTTTCAGAAAAATTTTTTCGAAAAAACTATTGTATCTATTTAAATATAATGTTATGATATTACATGTCGCTAAGAAATGAAACATTTCCTGGCCCGTTGGTCAAGTGGTTAAGACACCGCCCTTTCACGGCGGTAACACGGGTTCGAATCCCGTACGGGTCACCAACTTTACAAATTATTATGGATAGTATATAATTACATCTATCGCTTGTTTCTGTAAATTATATTATTGTCCGTAAGCATAATATCGTCGCGGGTGGAGCAAGAAGCGATTCTTCTCCGAGTAAGCTGCGACTTGTCCCGACGTATGCACTTCGAAGCATAAGCTGGAAGAGAAAGGGACAGAATCACATCTTTGAAAAACATCATCCGAAACTTTCATATCGTCGCGGGGTGGAGCAACGAGCAAAGCATCATCGATTAAACATCGAGTTGTCTCGACGCATTCACATCGAAGCGATACTGTCAGAGGAAGAGACAGTCAAAAAGGCTTCCTGAAACGGCATCGTCCGTAAGCTTAATATCGTCGCGGGGTGGAGCAGTCTGGTAGCTCGTCGGGCTCATAACCCGAAGGTCGATGGTTCAAATCCGTCCCCCGCAACCAAGGTCCCGTGGTGTAGCGGTTAACATGCCTGCCTGTCACGCAGGAGATCGCGGGTTCGATTCCCGTCGGGACCGCCATTTTTATTTTCTCTCATTTAGACAAGCTTAAAAAGAGAGAACCGGGCAGACTGGTTATAATAAATAAATATGTATGGCTCGGTAGCTCAGTCGGTAGAGCAACGGACTGAAAATCCGTGTGTCGGCGGTTCGATTCCGTCCCGAGCCACCACTTTTAACTTAATACGCTGGCCTAGCTCAATTGGTAGAGCAACTGACTTGTAATCAGTAGGTTGGGGGTTCAAGTCCTCTGGCCAGCACCATTACATAAAATCACCTATCCATACTCTGGATAGGTTTTTTTATAAACTCACCAATGTTACCGCAATGTATCTTAATTATGTTTAATATGGTTTACATGATGGAGCAGGATTTTTTTAATATGGTAGAATATAAGGTAAGAAACAGAACAATCTGGTCTGTAATGACTACAGGAGTGGTTTAAATGGATAAACAAAAAATTCTGGTTGTAGACGACGAACAGCCAATTGCTGATATTTTAAAATTCGGGCTTGAAAAGGAAGGCTTTGAAGTTATTGTAGCCAATGATGGTAACGAGGCTGTAGAAAAAACGAAGCAGCATGTTCCTGATTTAATACTTCTTGATATAATGCTTCCTTACATGGATGGTATGGAAGTGTGCCGTGAAGTAAGAAAAACGTATGATATGCCTATTATTATGCTAACAGCAAAAGATTCTGAAATCGACAAAGTGCTTGGACTGGAGTTCGGAGCAGACGATTATGTAACAAAACCATTCAGTACAAGGGAACTGGTTGCCCGTGTGAAAGCTAACCTCAGGAGGAACCAGCGTGCAAAAGAACCTGCCGACCAGGATAAAAAGGACATTGAAGTAGGGCCGCTGCTTATTCAGCCAGATGCATACCTTGTTACAAAGCGTGGAGAACCTATTGAACTTACCCACAGAGAATTTGAACTAATTTATTATCTGGCGAGACATCTTGGACAAGTTATGACAAGGGAGCACCTTCTTCAATCAGTCTGGGGTTATGACTATTTCG
This sequence comes from Evansella clarkii, assembly GCF_002019695.1. Taxonomy (GTDB): domain Bacteria; phylum Bacillota; class Bacilli; order Bacillales; family Salisediminibacteriaceae; genus Evansella; species Evansella clarkii. The sequence goes on from NZ_KV917376.1 coordinate 1,168,238, forward strand.
GTGATGTAAGAACTGTAGACGTAACAGTGCGCAGACTCAGAGAAAAGGTAGAAGATAATCCTAGCCATCCTGCATGGATAATTACAAGAAGAGGTGTGGGATATTATTTAAGGAACACAGATCAGGAGAATTAAATGAATGGACAGAATTAAGTTTCATAAATCAATACACGTTAAGATTGTGATTATATATGTACTTTTAATTTTGATTGCAATGCAGGTTATAGGGGTTTACTTTACGAGACAGCTGGAAGACCAGCTGGTAAGTAATTTTCAGGAAACCCTGAGTGAGCGTGCAGAAGTTCTGGCATATAATGTGGCTCAGGAACTGGAGCGGGACGAGGAAGAAGCGGAGCGAAGCCTGCAGAGGCGCCTTAATGACCTTTTTACAAGCGTTTTTTTAATGGAGAATGCAGAGGTTCAGATTGTCGACAGCAATAATACCGTAATTATGGTGCATCCCCTTATTCGGGACAGTTCGAAACTAGGGATGCGAACAACAAATGTGAGAATTAAAAGAGCTCTTTTCGGGAATGAACAGCCGGAAATTGTCAGAGACAGTGAAACAGGGCATAGAACGCAAGTGATGGCCGTTTCCGTCAGGTCCGAAAATGAGGATATTATCGGAGCCATATATATAGAAGCTTCTATGGAAGAAATTTATGGGCAAACGAGGCAAATAAACCAAATTCTCTTTACAGGCACTACGATAGCCTTAGTGCTTACAGCCCTTTTAGGTATCCTGCTGGCCCGCACAATTACAAGGCCGATTGTAGATATGAGAAGACAGGCAATCGTCATGGGACAGGGGAATTTTTCACGGAAAGTCCGGGTTTATGGAAATGACGAAATTGGGCAGCTTGCAATAGCCTTTAATAATTTGACGAGCAAACTGCAGGAGGCAAACGCAACAACGGAAGGTGAAAAAAGAAAGCTTTCCTCTGTTTTGACTCATATGACGGATGGAGTAGTTGCAACTGACAAATTCGGCAAGATCATTTTAATGAATAAACGGGCCGAAGAAATGCTTGAGCGTAAACAGGAAGATGTTCTTACCACAGAAATAACTAAAATTCTTAACCTCGATAAATTTATGACTCTGGATGACTTGTATGAAATTAGCGATCCTATATTACTTGATTTTGATAATGAAGATGAAGAGATTATTCTGGAGGCGCACTTCTCAGTCATTGAAAGAGAAAATGGGGACAAAAATGGTTTGATCGCAGTGTTGCATGATGTCACTGAGCAGGAAAAGATAGAAGAAGAACGGCGGAATTTTGTAGCAAATGTCTCCCATGAATTAAGGACTCCGCTTACTTCAATGAAGAGTTACCTGGAAGCGCTGGCGGAAGGAGCCTTAAACGATCCGGAGATTGCACCGAGATTTATAAATGTCACCCAAAACGAAACGGAACGAATGATACGCCTTGTAAATGATCTCCTCCAGTTATCCAAAATGGATAATAAGGATTATCAGATGAATATGGATACAGTAGATTTAACTTCTTTCACTGAGCAGATTATTGAGAGGTTTGAAATGTCTACCAAGAATGCTTCAATAAATTTCAAAAAGAAGCTTCCGGGCAGAGAAGTTGCTGTTTATGGCGACAGGGATAAGCTTACTCAGCTTATGGATAATATTATTTCTAACGCTGTTAAATATTCCCCTGAAGGAGGGGTAATAACCTGTACAGTGAAAGAAGAAAAACAGAGGGTAGTTGTCAGTATTAAAGATGAAGGTGTCGGTATTCCTAAAGAGAACCTTCAGCATGTATTCGACAGGTTTTACAGAGTGGACAAAGCGCGTGCCAGAAACTTAGGGGGTACAGGACTAGGACTGGCAATTGCGAAGGAAATTGTACATGCACATGGAGGTTCCATCTGGGTAAGCAGTGAATGGGGGAAAGGAACTACTTTTTCCTTTAGTCTTCCTAGTGAGGCGGTGAGTGAAGATTGATTATCGAACATGTTAAAACGGTCATTTTGTGGACCCTGATTCTAACCAGTATATTACTCACCTGGCTGATCTGGAACTATGAGCCGGCTTATACAGATTTAGGAGAGTCGGAGTATATTGAAACAGAAGAGATAGGGGAAGAACGATCCTTTTCCGATATCATTTTGCCTGATCAGATAATCATTCATGAAGAAGAAGACAGGTACTGGATTCATCCCTTTAATGAGAACTATGAGAATATCATGGAAATACTGGGAGATGTTGAAGTTAACACCCTTATTAAAGCAGGAAATTCAGCAAGACCTCAGCAGGAGAATATTTATGAAGGACTTGAACTTACATTCCCAGGAAGATTACAGGCAGACTGGTTATTAGAAATGATGGAGTTTAAGGATCCGGCAATCCCTCTTTCTACAGTGGACCGGGTATTATTCTTTGTAAATCCCTCCTCTGCTGATTCTGATGTATCTGTCAGACTGTATTCTTTCGAGGAAGAAGAGGTTTATCAGGCTGGTGCAGGATTGTCTCTTAACGAAATGAACCAGTTGTTTTCCAGCTTTAATAATGAAAGAACGGCTGTAGAACCGCTGCTCCTTGATACATCTTCCGAAGATTTTCCGGAGATTCACTACGTGCCTTCAGAAACTATAAATATGACAGGTTATGTTTATCAAACGAAGCGTATAAGCCCGGACTCTATGATACAGCTTCTTTTCAGTGATCCGAGAAACGTGAAAATGTATTTCCCCGGAAATGGAGAGCAGCAGTATACTGATGGGAACAGGATGATCAATATACTGCAGAGTGAAAGTGAAAGAAACCGAATTCAGATTCTAGATTACTATCACCACACTGGTGCTCAGAATGAACAAAGCGACCGGTCGGCTGTACAAACAAGTCTGGAATTTGTGAACGGTCATTCAGGATGGACTGATAAGTATGTATTAGAAGACTGGCGGGAAAACGGCAACGACCGTGTTTTTTACCGGATGCACGTTAATGGACTTCCGGTCATACGTTCTGGGGCAAACCGGGAAGAGTATCATACGATTCAAATGAGCAGGACAGGGAACCAGATTACCGAATATGTCCGCCCATTGTTTGAACTTCAGGAGGAACTTTCCCAGTCGGAGATAAGCCTTCCCTCATTTGAAGAAGTTCTGGAATACATTGAAGAGGATGATACACTGGTTTTTGAACTTATCGAAGATATAAGGATTGGCCACTATATGATTCAGCGTCAGTCTTACTTTTCTTTTGAACCGTCATGGTTTGTTAAACAACGTGGGACTTGGCAGCAAATTAATATTCGTGACGGTGGAAATGGAGAGCTGATCGACAGGGAGGCGGAACCAAGTGGATTGGAGTAGGACAAAAACTATCTTTATAATTACTTTCCTGTTTTTAAATGTTTTTCTCGGTTATCAGTTTGCAGAGATTAGATCAGCTGAAAATATAGGAGTCCAGACAGAAAGTACCTTTCAGGATCTTATAGAGGAGTATAATATAGAATTTGAAATAGAAGAGGCTGAAGAAACACTTACAGGCTCTCCGATAAGCGGGATACCAAGGGGGATACCGTTAAATGTTCTGGAAGAGGAATATGCTTCTCAGTCGGCAGAACTAATTAACGAAACGCTTCATTCAGTGCTGGAAACTCCGTATCAGCTTACGGAGAATGACATTAGCGGAAGTGTAAATGCTTTTCTTGAGCAGTATGTCTATAGCGGCCAAGAGTATCACCTGGCCGGTTTCAATGAAGAAGAAGGATATCTCGGCCTCCACCAGACCTATGAAGGCAGGCCAATAGGGCATTATGAAGCAGGACCGGATCATATAAGGCTAATGGTAAATGAAGAATTAGAAATAACGGATTATTACCAGACATATATGGTCTTTAATGAAGAAGGCCAGGAGGAAGATCTCCTCACGCCTCAGCAGGTAATTGAGATACTTATAAACAATAATTATATTTCTGAGCTTGATAATGCAGTTATTAGGGAAGCAATGCTTGGCTATTACAGTTTACTGGAAACAAGAGCAGATTTCAGGTTCTATATTCCTATGTGGAGAATCAGGGTTAATGACGAGTTTTTTTATATAAGTGCGATTGAAGGAGAAGTACAACCAATAGATTAGCCGGGGTGGAATTTAATGAGTTTACGTTTCAGTGTGCTGGCGAGCGGCAGTACGGGAAATGCAATATATGTGGAGACCGATAACCAGCGTCTGTTAATAGATGCTGGTTTAAGCGGGAAGAAACTTGAAGAATGCTTTACAAAAGCAGGGCTTTCTCCGGAAAAACTTGATGGTATTCTGATTACTCATGAGCATAGCGATCATATAAAAGGGGCAGGTATAATGGCCAGAAGGTATAACCTTCCCATTTATGCCAACGACAGAACATGGAAAGCTATGAAGAACCATGTTGGAGAACTGCCATTAGACCAGAAGTTCCACTTTGAAACTGGTGTAGTGAAAACTTTCGCTGACATGGATGTGGAATCTTTCGGGGTCTCTCATGATGCGGCGGAGCCGATGTTCTTTACCTTCCATAAGGATGGACGGAAACTTGCGATTGTAACAGATACAGGTTATGTAAGTGAGCGAATAAAAGGCATAACTAAAGGAGCACAGTCTTTCGTTTTCGAGTCAAATCATGATATGAATATGCTCCGTATGGGGCGATATCCATGGAATGTTAAAAGGAGAATACTGGGTGATGAAGGGCACGTATCAAACGAAGATGCGGGTCTGGCTCTGGCTGATATTCTCACAGATGGGCCTGCTAACGTTTATCTTGCTCACTTGAGCCTGGATAATAACATGAAGGATATTGCGAGAATGACAGTTCAGCAGACGCTGGAGGATAAAGGGTTTGCAGTAGGCAGACAAATAAAGCTGTATGATACTGACCCATACAGCCCTACTAGTCTGACTGATGTTTAAATATATGTAATTTAAGAAAAAATAAATGTAATAAAAATGAAATAAATTCGAAGCTATGTGAAAAATTTCCGAAAAATGCACAGAATTATAGACGGCTCACCTATAGAATTAGTAAAATAAATCTACCGTGGGTTAATTACACGACTTTTCTCATAAAGAGACAGAAGGAGGAGGGTTTGGATGGGCTATTATGACAGTCATTATCAGCGGACATCTGCAAATGAAAAGCAGGGGGCCAAAAGGTCTGCTCTCTTTGCTTTTGCTGGTGCAGTGATAGGTGCGTTAATTGTTGTTTTTACCATTCCTGTACTTGCTAATAATGGGGTACTCCCGTATGATATAGTGCCGCAAGGATCTCAGGTGCTGGATACAGCAAATGACGAAATAGAAGAGTCTGCAGAAGACCAGCCTGCTAATACAGTGAACATAGCGATGAGTTCAGAAGTAACAGAAGCTGTCGATGCAGTGTCGGATGCTGTAGTCGGAGTTATTAATATGCGGGACTCTACGGGATTCTTTACGCCTGGCGGAGAAGGAACGGGCTCCGGTGTAATTTATAAAGTTGAAGGTGACCATGCCTTTGTAGTGACGAACCAGCATGTAATTGCCGGTGCTAATGAAATTGAAGTTACTTTAAGTGATGGTTCAAGAGTACCAGCTGAATTAGTAGGGGGAGATATACTTACTGATCTTGCTGTTTTGACTATAAGCGCTGATGAAATAGATACTGTAGCGGATTTTGGGAACTCTGATAATTTAAGGACTGGTGAACCTGCGATTGCGATTGGAAACCCATTGTCTTTTGAAGGATCTGTAACGCTTGGTATTATCAGTGCGACAGAAAGAAGCATTCCTGTGGATCTGAACCAGGATGGACGCCCTGACTGGGAAGCTGAAGTACTGCAGACAGATGCTGCTATAAACCCTGGAAACAGTGGTGGAGCACTTTTAAACATACAGGGAGAAGTGATTGGAATCAATTCGATGAAGATAGCCCAGCAGGCTGTAGAAGGAATTGGCTTCGCGATTCCATCTGCAATTGCACTTCCGGTAATTGAGGATCTTGAACAGTACGGTGAAGTACAAAGACCGCAAATGGGTGTCATGATACGATCCCTGCAGGAAATACCAAGCTATCACTGGCAGCAGACACTGGGACTCCCTGAGGAGGTCCGAAACGGAGTGTATATTGAAGATGTAGAGACAGGGTCCCCTGCCGATAATGCAGGACTCCAGGAAGGCGACGTTATTGTTGAACTGGACGGAACAGAGGTCAGAGACACTCATGATCTCAGGAAATTTCTTTATACAGAAAAATCAATCGGTGACAACATAACTGTAGGTTTTTATCGTCAAGGAGAAAGACAGGTAGCAGACCTTTCTCTTGAACAGCAAGTTTTTTAACGTAAGGAGAGACTTTTGTCTCTCTTTTTTTGTTTCATGATTTTATAAATGTAAACAACTTATCCACAGCTTAGTGTGCATATCACATATGGAGGGTATGGTATACTATCAAATGAGTAAAACAGAGAAGAGTTTTCTGAAGGAGTGGGTAGTATGTATTACAGCTGTGAGGAGCATGTAGAGATTGCTCTTGATGAACAAGTTGATGACTCAGGGATGCCGCCTGAGCTGAAGAAAATAGAACAAAACGAAGAGTTGTCCACAACCTGTTCTTTTTGTGAAAAACCGGCAATATACGCAGTGAAAGAGTAATTCCACAAAATACCTGTGTATATGTGGATAAGTTCTGTGGATAACTACTGGAGTTAGGAGTTTTAGCTTTGAATATTAATATTATTGCTGTGGGTAAATTAAAAGAAAAATACCTGAAACAGGGTATTGAGGAATACAGGAAGAGGATATCAGCATATGCAAATGTGCAAGTCATTGAAGTAGCTGATGAAAAAGCACCCGAAAATATGAGTGATGCAGAAGCAGCCCAAGTTAAAGAAAAGGAAGGGGAAAGGATACTTAGTAAGGTACCTGAGGATTCACACGTCATTGCTCTTGCGATTAAAGGAAAAAAATGGACCTCAGAGCAGCTGGCCAAGGAATTAAACGACTCAGCTTTATATGGAAGAAGCAAGGTAACTTTTATTATCGGTGGTTCCCTTGGGCTTAGCGAACAAGTGTTAAAAAGAGCAGATATACATTTATCTTTCTCCGATATGACTTTTCCTCATCAGCTGATGCGGCTCATATTAACAGAACAAGTTTATCGTGCCTTTAAGATAAACAGAGGTGAACCGTACCATAAATAGAGGAAAAAAGTTGTACAATGCAACAGTTCGTATCGATGTGAAATACTAATATTTCTTGTGCTGTTACTTATGATTTTTGGAGGGAAATACATGAATAAGGTTGCTATTATAACTGGTGCTGGTAGTGGTTTAGGACAGTCTACTGCTCTCCGTTTAGCTAAAGAGGGAGTAAATATCGTAGTAGTAGATGTAAATGAACAAGGTGGACAGGAAACAGTCGATCTGGTTAAGGAGCAGGGAGTTGACTCTTTTTTTGTTAAAGCTGATGTTTCAAAAAAAGAAGAAGTGAAAAATTATGTTGATAAAACAGTAGAACAGTTTGGAACAATTGATTATTTCTTTAACAATGCAGGCATTTCAGGGAGTGGTAAATTCTTTCTGGATACAGAAGTTGAGGAAATAGACACGATTGTAGGCATTAACCTATTGGGAGCATTGTATGGTGTTCGTTATGTAGCTGATGTCATGCTGAAAAATGGTGGAGGTTCTATTGTAAACACAGCTTCAAGTGCTGGGGTCATAGGGCAGGACTCAGTTGTAACTTATTCTGCTACTAAGCACGGCATTGTTGGTATAACGAAAAGTATGGTTGCAGAATATGCTAAAGATGGGTTGCGGGTGAACGCGATTGCACCTGGGCCTACTGAAACCCCTATGGTAAAAGAATTCTATAAAGCAAATCCAGAAATGAAAGCAAATGCAACAGGTGGGATTCCGCAAAAACGTTTAGGTACTCCAGAGGAAGTAGCGGAACTTGTCACCTTTTTATTAACGTCTAAAGCACAATATATTAATGGGGAGGTAATTCGTATTGACGGAGGGTTTACAAATACGAAGTAAACGGATATAGAAAAATGACTATTGATGGTTAAAAATGGGGCTGTCTCCTAAGGTCATTAAATGACCGCGCATAAGGGGGACAGTTCTATTTTCTTCCTTTCCAGAGCACAAAGACCCTATGCGGGAGATCCCGTCAAAGTCCTCCTTAACAGATTGCAGATCTTTAGATATAGCAAAAGAATATATTTTATTACTAAATTCAGAAAAAACAGACTAAAGTCATAGGTCCTTTATTTATTTTTTCCCAATTGCTCCCAAACAAATTTTATTAGTGCTATGATAATTTTGTTATTACATAGTAAAAGGAGAAAATTGAATATGAAAAAAATAGCGTTATTCGGGACAATCTTTACGGTACTATTGTTAGGGGCATGCGGGGATAGTGACACAGACGTTAATGAAGCGGCAAATGCTGCTGCTGAGGAAAACGAAAACAATAATGAAGCTGTTCCATCAGATACTGGACAAGAAGACAACAATGAAGCAGCGGAAACTGATTCAGAACAAAAAGATAATGATGAAGCTGTCGAATCTGACTCAGAAGAAGCAGCCCAGGATAATGGAACAGTCTTAAACCCATATATTGCGCAGGATTTAAATGCAGATGTGAAAGTTATATATACGAATACAAACCCTGGATTGCAACATTCTTTCAGTGGAGATGTAAGTATTCAAATCGACGAATATCAAATTGTACATGTATCTAATATGAATGAATCCAGTAAGGTGAATTTCGATGAAGAAGATGAGGGTTATGTCCTTACATATAAAATGACTTTGGTTAATAACTCTGATGAAGATGTGTATTACGCAGGGGGAGTTTCTTTACAGTCAGATGATGGGATGGATTATATCATTCCGAGACAACATCTTGTGGACCGTGAACTCTGGCTCAAAGACGATAGTACAGAAGATTTTTCTCAGTACTCTGGAGGGGAAACCTTCACAGGAATGAACGCCCATTCGATGACAAAAGAGCAATTCGATAAACTAAGTTCTCCAACTTTAAAAATTGATGCATTCTTCCTTGATGATGATGTATCTCAGAAGATAGGCGAGGACGCTGTGTTTAAGATTCCGTTTAACGATGAGGGCGTTGAAAAAGCCGAGGTTTCATCACAGCTTTACCAGGATAAAATGGTAACAGACAATATTGCGGACAAAGAAGTGTTTTTCGAAGAAACTGATCTTAATGAAACAGAGGATATTGAAGGTGTAAAAATAACGTTTAATGGCGTACAATATGCGAACGTGACGCCAACAGAGGCTTATAAAGAAAGTTTTTCGGATTTTGGAGACAGCGGAGTTGTAGCGATGACAGCGAAATTAACCGTTGAAAATGGAAGTGATACTCCAATAGATAAGTTTTTTGTAGACAGAAAACTGACCATAGATGAAAACCGCGGTACACTGTTCAACCAGGGAATGCTTGAACCTAGCTACAACGGTACATTGAATCCCGGGGAAAAAGAAGAATTTCTGACTGTTTTCTTATTCAGAAAGGATGAGTTCGAGATATTTAATAAATTTGAGCTTCAGGTCGGTCCGCTGAAGGATAGTGAGGCAGCTCCATTATTTAAAGAAAAAACTGCTTCATTTAATGTGCCAGTTAATAAGTAACTTTAATTGAACCCTGTTCAGAATGCCGCGTTCATCCTGGACGGGGTTTTTGTTGTCTCATAACCAGCACACTATTAGTTATTTAATGGTGGAAATGCAATCTATAAAGGAACAGATCCATCGAACACCAACCCAGCTGCGATACCTTTTCCTCTCCGGGAGTTTTTTTGATTTGGACGATTATGTGCTTATGCCATAATTCATTACAGTAGAATAACTAAATGGAAAGATGATTGCCGATTAAAATTATAGTATTTGGCGCAACAGGTGGAGTAGGGTAATGGGTTTGAAATAACGGCTTTTGCCAGAACTCCAAAAAGTTAGAATTATCACAGGGTGGAGGCCTTTACTGATAATATAGATAGGGGAGTGAGGTAGTGTTCAGGGATTAGTAGTGTATGAGAAAAAGAAGCAAAGGTATCATTATAAAAGAAAAAGAGGGAAAATACAGGGGATTGATCCTGTATATTTTAAGTGTTTACAATAGTGTAAACAAGTAAACATAAATGTATTCAATTGTATTCATAATAGTATGCTTGTACACAAACCTGTTTACATGTTGGCATATAAGGGTTTTGGGAGCCTTTGGTAATGTATACATTATCGTATACTTGTATTCTATTTTGAATACGACTTTAGATTCATTGACTGAATATTTTATTTTAGGTAACCTTTTAATACATGGGGGAATAGTAGCCATGATATTTTAAGAGGAAGGTTTGATCACAATGAGTAAAAGCAGAATCGCTGCGGTTGATGTAGGAAATGATTCGCTGAAAGGACTTTTCGGAAAAGCAGACTTTGAACTTAATATACCTAACGTAATTGCACGGGACAGAGAGGACAGGCCTGTAATTGGCATTGAAGAACTTAATGATAAAGATCCCCTGGACGGAATACATATAAAGGTCCACTCCCCTGCCCTGAAAGAAAATAATGTAATTTACCGGGTTGGTAACCTGGCTGCGAAAAGTGATAATGCTGCAGAACTTGATCCAGGAAGCAGCAAATCTGAAGAAGACCAGACTCTGGTAATGCTTTTTGCATCCTTAGCACTGGATGCGGTAAGAGAAGAAAACTCAGATGTTTTTAAGCAGACTAATGGAGTTATTGATGCTAACTATGTTTTAGGTACAGGACTTCCCCTTCGTGAAGTAAAAGAAGGAAAGGACGTAGGTTACCGGTCTCAGCTGTTAAGCTCTGTCCATCAGGTGGAGTTTCTCGTTACCCCGAAATACCAGGGAAAGAAGGTAAATATTAAGTTCGATGAGCTGAAAGTTTACCCAGAGGGCTTTGCGGCTTATATAAACTTAGTAATGGATAAAGAATTAAACATTATTAATAAGGATTTAATTGATAAGAGAATTCTTATCCAGGACATAGGAGGCTTATCGACAGATATTGCTGTAATTAAAAACCGGAATGTTGATGATGATAAAGCACAAGGTTTTAATCTGGGTGTATCTGAAGCTCTGGAAGCTATCAGGGAAGAAATCAGAACAAAGCATGGCGTCGAATTAGACAGCCGGCGGGATGTTGCAGATATTATTACAAAAAAGCAGGACAGGAATCATATTATGGTTAAAGGAAGCCGTACAAGCGTTCATGATATTACTGACCGGATTTTACTGGAGCTTGCTAAGAAACAGTACCGCCATCTAAGAAATATGTGGCAAAAAAATTCACAGACTGAAATCTGCTATTTTGTAGGCGGAGGAGCAACTGTGTTAAAAGATTACCTGAAAACGCTGAACAATAATTTAGACGGATATAATATTGGATTTTTTGAAGACGAAAAAGAAAGTATCTGGATGATGGCAAATGCTTATTATAAACTAATCTATGATTTTTACAGAAAAAATATTCAAGAGGAACCTGCTAAAGACACGAATAAAAAGGTTGTAAAAAGTTAAAAGGGTGATGATATGAAAAAGCAGGAGACCGGAATTCAGAGAGGCCAGGCAATAACATTCCGACTTCCTTCTGATACACCTGACCACATCCTCCAAAAGCTGCAAAGGCTGAAAGAAACAGAGCGGAGAAACTTTTCGAGCAAAATCGCCCAGTTTGTTTTAGAAGGAGTCAGCGATTCCTTAGGAAAGGAGAGGGAAACAGTAACAATTCCTCTTCCAAAGCAGCTAAGCAAAGAACAGCGTAACTGGCTGAAGCATACACACTCGGAAGCACTGCTGGGAAATGTGGTTTATCATTTATTGGCGGATCCTGTTCGGGCAGCTTCTGTATTAGCTTCCCTAAACAGTAATGCTCTAAGTATAGAGGAGGCTCTTTATTTACAGGAGGATGAAGCCGGAGAGGCGGCGGAAGACCATCATGCTGCTCCTCTCAGAAATACAGAGGAAAATGTTCTCTCTCCTCAGCTCACCCGGGTTGATAAGATTGATGAGGATCTGGAAAACTTCGACTGGAACAAAGTAAGAGAAGAACAAGCCGCCACATCAGATAATGAAGCCGAGAAAGAGGAAAGTTCTGATGACTTACTTGGTGACTTTCTTGCTCAGATGAATAAGTAGACCAAAATGACACTTTTTTAAGTGTCATTTTTTTATCGCTAATGCCTGACAGGCGGAATAATTATATTCCTTTCATTCAGTAAAGAAACATGTAGTTCAAGGTCTCGTGTAACTGAGGCAAAAAAGATTCTTTTTATATTATGATATCCCTGAATTGCAAGCTGCTGTTTAAGCCAGTGCTCATCCACATTAAATTCCTGAAGCACATTTTTATAAACTTTTCCTTCTATAATGACAGGAAAAGAAATTGAGGGGGATTTTGCATTCAGTTCCAGGTCTTCCAGTGTCACTGATCTTTTTTGTGCTTTTTTCAGTACGCTCAGTGCACCGTTCGGCTCGATGATTGCTGTTTCAACTTCCTTTATATCAAAAACATTCTTTTCTCTTAGCATCTGCAGTATATTATCTACGGAGTAACGGATCTCTTTTAAGTTAGCAGTAATGAACTTTCCATTTTGTATAACAACAGTAGGTTCAAAGGTAATCAACTTGCCAAATTTTCGTTTAGATAACTTCCAGTTTGCAATAATTCTTTGAAAAATACCAAGAATGATTATGGCAACAGCGGTTGGGAAGTGGTGAATAGAAGGATCAGCTATATCGGCACCAACTACAGCTCCTAATGTAACTATAATGAGAAAATCAAATACAGGTAATTCTCCTATCGCGCGCTTCCCCATAAAAAGAGTTATAAACAATAATAAAGGAATAATAGTAATTATTCTGCCGGTAACCAGGAGGGAATCCTTTAGTAACTCCAACTTTTTCACCGCTTTCAGTATTGATTAGGATAATTCAGTATTTATAACATTTTTTCCATAAAGACTGGATAAATACTAGTTGTTCCTCTTCTGTCTGATCCACATTTCGGCAAGTATGAGATTCCCTGGGAGAGCGAGCCAAATGGCTCCAACATAACCAACTGTAAAATTATCTAATGTGTATCCTATCAAGGCGGACCAGATTCGAAAGGTCACAGCTGCTAAGGTTACTGCATAACTCCTGTACATCCATTCCCGATGAAGGGGGATGTTTTTCTGCCTGATATAGTAATAAGCAAGATAAGTAGTAACCAGCCAGGAGATGGATAGCGCAAAAAAACCGAGCTTAGACAGAAAACCACCGAAGGCGTACAAGGATAAATAAACACCAGCCACCCCACTTATGGCTATAGCTATAACATATAATTTACCCAGAGATCGATGTATGGAAAGTCTGCGGGACCTTGTTTTATTCAGAAGGAACTGAATGGGCCCAATGAGAATGGCAATAGATGCAGTAATAATATGAACGTATAAAGCATACTTCCACGGCTTATGCTCCATGGTGTACATCTCAAGACCTTGGTCTATTATTATTTGATTTCCAGCTACAGGGTCTAAAACAAAATACCTGATTAGAGAGGCTAAGCCAAGAGCTATCGCAGACAAAAAAACGAAGCCGGCAGCTATTTTGAAATACCAGTTCATTTAATTTAATCTCCTTTTCTGATATGGCTTCACAGCATTGCTCTGATGGGAACTGAACAGGCAGTTAGTTAATGACTGCCGGTAGTAAAAAAGCTAGCCAGGAGGCAGCCAGGAGGCATTCGCGAGGCCTGACAGGCTTAGTCTTACTTCATCCACGTCTCTCTTGATAAAATATGTTATGTGACGAAAAAAAGAAGCCGCCTCCCTATCGTTTTGATAGGAAGTGGCTTCTTTAATAAATTGCGTTATCTTTAAATTATTTAGCCGCAGCACTTTCTGCTGGCGTTGTATTTCTAATCAGGTAATCGAATGCACCTAATGCAGCTGTAGCACCGGATCCCATAGAAATAATGATTTGCTTGTAGGCACTGTTAGTACAGTCTCCTGCCGCAAACACCCCAGGTACATTTGTAGCACCATGAGAATCTACGACGATTTCACCGAAACGATTACGTTCAAGAGTCCCGTCTAGCCAGTCAGTGTTAGGTACAAGCCCGATCTGAACGAATACCCCGGCTAATTCAATATGGTGTACTTCTTCCGTATCGCGGTCCATGTAAGAAATACCGTTTACTTTGTCATCGCCGGTAATTTCTTTCGTCTGAGCATTTTTAATTACAGTGACGTTTGGCAGGCTGTTTAAGCGTTCCTGCAGCACTTCGTCAGCTTTCAGCTCAGGCATGAACTCAAGAACCGTCACATGGTTTACAATACCTGCAAGGTCGATTGCAGCTTCTACACCAGAGTTACCTCCACCGATAACTGCAACGTCTTTTCCTTCAAACAGAGGACCATCACAGTGAGGGCAGTAAGCTACCCCTTTGTTTTTGAACTCCTGTTCTCCAGGTACGCCTACATTGCGCCAGCGTGCTCCAGTAGAAAGAATCACGCTCTTACTTTTCAGAACAGCACCGTTTTCAAGCTCGATCTCAATTAAATCTTTTTTCTCCAGGCGTTTAGCACGCTGAAGTTTCATTACATCGATATCGTATTCTTTTACGTGCTCTTCCAGGCTTGCTGCAAGTTTTGGTCCTTCTGTGTACTTCTGGCTGATAAAGTTTTCAATGCTCAGCGTGTCCATAATCTGGCCGCCGAAACGGTCAGCTACGATACCTGTGCGAATCCCTTTACGGGCAGCATAGATAGCAGAACTTGCACCCGCAGGACCGCCGCCGACAACGAGTACATCGAATGGATCTTTGTCAGCTAATTCTGATGCATCAGGGCCGCTTCCCAGCTGTGCAAGAATCTCTTCCACTGTCATTCTGCCGCTGCTGAATGATTCACCATTAAGGTAAACAGTTGGCACGGCCATAATGTCTTTGCTTTCTACCTCATCTTTAAAGGCAGCACCATCGATCATTGTATGGCAGATGCCAGGGTTAAGAACACTCATTAAGTTAAGTGCCTGTACTACGTCAGGGCAGTTTTGGCAGCTCAGGCTGATATAAGATTCAAAATGATATTCGCCTTCGATATTTTTGATCTGGTCGATAACATTCTGTTCTGCTTTAGGAGCTCTTCCGCTCACCTGCAGCAATGCTAAAACAAGCGAAGTGAACTCATGCCCTAAAGGAATACCAGCAAATACAATACCAGTATCTTCCCCTGGCCGGTTTACACTAAAGCTTGGAGTTCTTTCCAGATTAGTTTTTTCAACAGTAATCCTGGAAGACATAGAAGCAAGTTCGTCGACAAGAGAGAGCATATCCTCAGAAACTTTATCATTTCCTGCGCTTACTTTAAGAAGGACGTCCCCTTCCATAAGCTGCAAGTATTGGTTTAATTGTGATTTAATTTGCGGTTCAAGTACCATTTATAAAACTCCTTAGATTTTCCCTACCAGATCCAGGCTTGGCTTAAGTGTTTCGTCTCCCTCTTGCCATTTAGCCGGGCAAACTTCACCAGGGTTATTTCTTACATATTGTGCTGCTTTAATTTTATTTACAAGAGTACTTGCATCACGGCCGATGCCTTCAGCGTTAATTTCCGCAGCTTGTACTACACCGTCTGGATCGATGATGAATGTACCGCGATCAGCAAGACCGGACACTTCGTTCAGTACATCAAAGTTACGGGAAAGTGTCTGTGAAGGATCACCGATCATAGCGTAAGTGATTTTTCCGATTGTTTCAGAGCTGTCATGCCAGCCTTTATGAGTAAAGTGAGTATCTGTAGAAGCTGAGAATACTTCCACTCCAAGTTCTTTCAAAGCAGCATACTCATTTTGAAGGTCTTCAAGCTCTGTTGGGCAGACAAAAGTGAAGTCTGCAGGGTAGAAACAAAGAACGCTCCACTGGCCTTTAAAGCTTTCTTCTGATACCTCGATGAATTCACCATTTTTAAAAGCTTGTGCTGTGAATGGTTGTACTTCTGTTCCGATAATAGACATGTAAATTCCTCCCGTTAATAGTGTTATTTAAAATACAACAATAATGTTTTGTTGTAATAATTATAATTCGATATTTATTATTATATAGTGTGTATTTTTTGTCAAGTAAACAGGGCTACTTTAGTTAAAATTATCATATATTGTTGAACTGAGTTAAAAACACTGTGTTTTCACAAAAAGAAAAGTCAATAGTGACGGATTTCGCCAGTTTTATGTAAAAAAATATTTCTGAACATAATCACTCCGGTGCCCTGACTTTCTCAATTAATTAATTGATATTCTCATTTGAATATGATATCAAAATTGCAAAAAAATTCAAGTAAACTGACTTGCAAAGTTTAATGAGGGGAGAAAACAGGGGGCAGGAAGTATGACCTTTAATGAAAGAAGGAACAGTTACGACACAAATTCCCCATTCAATCTGGCTGTATAAAATAAAAATCGGTGAGTTTTTGGGATTATTATACTGATATTCCTTGTTTTAAAGAAGTTTGGGGTCTTTACTCTTTTTTATGGGCGTTAAATAGTTTATAATTATCAGATAAATAGTAGATATTTCACTATATAAATTATTATAATAGATTATGATATAGTTATAGTAGAAACGATAAAGAGATGTTCCTGGGTGGCGCCTGCTTTTTTGGACTTCTGAGCATGAGTGCCTGTCTTTTATTCAAATATTAGGATAAGGAAGGTTATAATGAGTAGCACACAGAAAAAAACAGACGTTATCTTAATTGGTGCCGGGGTCATGAGTGCGACTTTGGGAGCGCTGCTGAAAGAGCTGGCACCTCAATGGGAAATTAGAGTTTTTGAGAAACTCGAAAGCGCAGGAGAAGAAAGCTCTAATGAATGGAATAACGCAGGTACGGGCCATGCTGCACTATGCGAGCTTAACTATACACCCGAAAAACCTGACGGGACAATAGATATTGCTAAGGCTGTAAAAGTGAATGAACAATTTCAGATTTCAAGGCAGTTCTGGTCTTATCTCGTTGACAGCAACCTGATTCACAATCCGGAAGATTTTATTATGTCGATACCTCATATGAGTTTCGTACAAGGAAAGAATAACGTAACATTTTTAAAGAAACGTTTTAAAGCGCTTTCAGAGAACCCGCTTTTTGAGGGCATGGAGTTTTCTGATGATCCTTTAAAACTGAAGGAATGGATACCGCTTATTATGGAAGGCCGTTCCAGGGACGAGCACATAGCTGCAACAAAGATTGACTCGGGAACAGATGTTAACTTTGGCGCATTAACACGTATGCTTTTTGCTCATTTGAAAAAGCAAAATGTTGAGGTGAACTACGAACATAGTGTAGAAGATTTTAAGCGGACAAGTGACGGGCAGTGGGACTTGAAAATCAGGAATCTGAAGACAAATCAGCTGGAGAACCACACGGCAAAGTTCGTCTTTATAGGGGCCGGTGGCGGAAGCCTGCCACTTCTTCAGAAAACTGGCATCCCTGAATCAAGAAATATTGGGGGATTCCCTGTTAGCGGCTTGTTTATGGCTTGCAAAAATCAGGATGTTGTGGAAAAGCATGAGGCGAAAGTATACGGAAAGGCTAAGGTCGGTGCTCCGCCTATGTCTGTTCCTCATCTCGATACAAGATATATTGATAATAAAAAATCTTTGCTGTTTGGTCCGTTCGCCGGATTCTCGCCTAAATTCTTGAAGACCGGTTCGAATATGGATTTAATAGGATCTGTAAAACCAACTAACGTAGTTACAATGCTTGCTGCCGGAGTTAAGGAAATGTCGCTGACAAAATACCTTATCCAGCAGGTAATGGCATCGAAAGAAAAACGTATGGAAGAGCTGCGTGAATTTATTCCTGATGCTAAAAGCGAAGATTGGGAGATAGTAGTGGCAGGCCAGCGAGTACAGGTTATCAAAGATACTGACGCCGGGAAGGGAACACTCCAATTTGGTACAGAAGTGGTCAGTGCAGCTGACGGGTCCGTAGCTGCATTGCTGGGAGCTTCTCCAGGAGCATCTACTGCGGTTCACGTCATGCTGGAAGTATTAGAAAGGTGTTTCCCGGAACAAATCGAATCGTGGGAGCCCAAAATCAAAAATATGATTCCTTCATACGGTGTTTCACTTTCAGATAATCCGGAGCTTTTCAGAGAAATTAGTACTAACACAGCAGAAACGCTTGGTCTGAGTAATAAAAAGGAAGAAAGAGAACGTGTTTATAGTTAAATTTCAATAATCATATTAAAAGAAGGGGGAGGGATATATGTCTCTTCCCCTTCTATATGTTTATCCCACAGTAAGATAAAAAGAGGTATGGAAGGATCCCCTTTCCATACCTCTTATGATTAGTTGATTGTTACATTTTGTAACTGATAAAGTCCGTTTGGATACATGTCAAAACCACTGATTTGGTCACTGACACCAGTGAGATATTCCTGGTGGTAAATATAAAGCATTGGAGACTCTTCAATTAAAAGTTCCATAGCTTCTTCATATAAAGCAAGTCTCTGCTCTTCGTCGCTTTCTCTTCGCGCCTCTTCAATTAAGCTGTCCAGTTCCGCATTATCCATTTGAGTGCGGTTTCCTGCTGCCCCAATATTATCTGAATGGTAAAGCATGGACATAGGATAATCCGCATCTGCAGTGGCAGCAGAGAGACCGAGCATAAACATATCATGTTCTCCTCCTGCTGTCCTGTCTAAATATGCACCCCATTCAAATACTTCAATTTCAACATCAATATTAACTTCCGCCAGCTGAGCCTGAACCAGCTCTGCTATATCCTGTCTTTCACGGTTGTCATTCGTCCAGAGGGTAGTCTCGAATCCATTTTCATAACCTGCTTCTGCGAGAAGTTCTTTTGCTGCCTCCGGGTCATATTCCATTTGTTCAACATTATCACTGTGTCCAAACACCGCCTCGCTCAGGGGGCCGAATGCCTGTACACCGAAACCTTCTAAAATTCCATCCATGATAACATCCTTGTCTACAGCTTTGTTGATAGCCTGGCGGACAAGTTTATTATCAAAAGGTGCTTTTTGTGTATTAAATCCAATATAGGAAATACTCACGCTGTCACTCTGATGCATTCCTATTCCTTCTGTACCTTCTATACGGCTCACATCACTTGGTGAAACTGGGGAAATGATATGGGCAGCCCCTGATTCAAGTTCCCCAACGCGTGTCAGATCCTCTGATACAACGGAGAATGTTACCTGATCAACTTTAGCTTCTTCTCCCCAGTAATTGTCATTACGTGACAAAACGATGCTGTCACCGGAATTCCACTCTTCAAATGTAAAATAACCTGTTCCAATTGGGTTTTCATTTATATACTCTCCTGGCTGCCCGCCATCCTGAAAGGCTTCATAGTCAGCTTCGAGTACATCAAGGCTGATCATCGACGATCCATTATGGGCTAAATGAGCGGGAAGAGCAGCATAAGGGTACTCAGTCACAATTTCAACTGTATGCTCATCCACCACGTTAACTTCTTCAATAGACTCAAATAAAAAAGCATTTGGAGAACCAATCTCCTCATTAAGAACACGGTCAATGTTTGCTTTTACAACCTCTGCGTTGAACTCTGTGCCATCATGAAACTGAACGTCTTCCTGAAGGGAAAATTCCCAGGTAAGGTCGTCTGTTTGTTCCCAGGACGAAGCCAGGTTTGGCTGGAGATCCATATTCTCGTCGTGTTTAACTAAAGTTTCATAAATATTATATTGAACATTCCAGGACGGTACATCATTTGAGTTATGAGGATCGAGATTCTGAGCGTCCGAAAGAACACTCAATATCAGGCTGCCTCCTTCAGTTCCTTCAGTTCCAGCATTATCATTTGCATTGTTAGTAACTTGATCTTCAGGTTCACTTGCACAGCCTGCTAACACGGCAGAGAGTGAAAGTGCCAGAAGACCGGCCTTCAAACTAATTTTTATCAATTTTATTCCTCCCAAACTAGTATTCTTTCATTGAAAGTAGGGAATTTTCTGATTTCCGAGACAGTGAAATTTCCCTTTGTTATGTACCGCAATCTTTCATTGTCAGTTATTTTATATTGAAAGTAATTTATTTTACAATTTCCTGTAAACAAAACGAATATAAAATACTGAAAATAAAAAAAACGGCCTCTACTGAATTTAATTTATTTTCGGACATTTGTAAAGGGGAACTGTTAAAACTAGCTTAAAAATGCAGGCAAATCTTAATATATTCATGTTTTTTGAAGGGAGACGAAATGATGGAAAGAGGGGAGTTATGGAAATATTCCTTAATTCATCTTTTTTTAAGACGAGAGTAACCTCCTTAGCTAACGGTTCTGGACAACAAGTATATATACATAAATCTCCAATAAATATATAATACTGGAATAAGGATTTAGTAGGGAAAATGATTATGTTATTAGTTCAGAATAGCTTTAAAATTCATTTATAACAGAGATGTCGACCGAAGGGAAGTAAGAGCTGATGCCGCACTTGTACTCTGGAGTGAAAGCGAGTTTGTGCAGAGCTCATTACACACCTTATTTAAAGTAATTATGACAATTCTGAGCAAAAGGGATACTCTTAGAATAATATTAAAGTCTTATATAAGGAGAAAAAAATGCTTCCTGAAAAATTTCATTTGAGACATACAGCCATAATCCTTGTCCCTTTGGCAGTTTTAGCAGTCATTACGGGGGTGCTGATAAATGCTGGCACTTCAGAAGAATCGGCAGCAGGAGTGTATAGTGAGAAAGGGTTTGATCCGATAATAGACCCGGTTTATGCGGAGGTAATAGCCTATTCCCCAAACCCGATAGTTGATATGTCAATAAAGGGTAATCAGGCCGCCTTATTATTTTATAACGAAGAAACGGATAATATAGAGGCAGGGTACGGAAATCTGGCTGATAATCTGCAGGATGTTAAGTTAGTCGATAAGTGGCCTGGAGAGGGAGGAGCAAAGGCATATATAACCTGGATTCCTTCCACAGAAAGCTTCCTAATAACATATTTCTCTGAAGAAGGCTGGAATATTGATAGATACAGTATGGAACACAATACTAAAGAGCGAATCACCAGATTTGATTCAGGAGAGTTACAGAGCAGTCCTGAATTTGCTGATGATAGAGACCGTTTTTTCTATACTCAGCCTATGCCTGGTGAAAGACAAAAGACGACTATGCGAATGAACAACTTCTTTCTTGATGCACCGCTTGATATTTTTCAAATAAATGGCGCCTATCCGGATACTGATTTCCTGACTGAGATCGACGTTTCTCATGATAATAATAAGTTTGCCTATACAGTATATGAGGAGGAGAGCGGGACACATTCGCTTCATGTATATGATACATCTTCTGCTGCTGAAATTACTATTTCCGAACAGGGAAAGGATACGGGAGAACCTGCATGGTCGAAAGATGGAAACTTATTAGCGTATACACAAATAGATAAAGAGGGATGCAAGGCAGTATATATTTATCATATCTCTTCTGGGGAAAGCAGGCAGATTACAAAATCGGAAGGCCTGAGTTCTAATCCAGTATGGCTGGAAAGTGGAAAGCTGATTTTTTCCAGTATAACAGAAGGTAATTATCAAATTTATGAAGTGGACATTGCAAGTGCTTACCAAAATAAACTGGACGTTGATACAACAGCCGACGTCATTGCAGAGACAATCTATGACACAGTGATTCTTAATGGGACGGTAATCGACCCTGAGTCGGAAACATATAAGTTTGGCTATAATGTTGGCATTAAAAACGGGATTATTGCCTCCATCACTAAGGAAGAAATTAAGGGAGAGGAAACAATTAGTGCTGACGGGAAGCTTGTAACACCTGGTTTTATCGATATCCTCTCGTTTAACCCGAATGGTGCAGGAGAACATTTTAAAGTGATGGATGGCGTAACTACTCATCTTGGCATGCATGGAGCCGGCATTGAATTTAAAAGCATGTTTAATAATCTTGAAAAAAGAGGGATGATTAATCACTTTGGAGGGGCAATACAGCACTCTCATATGAGAACAAGGCTTAATATTGGGAGATATGACCCTGCTTCAGCAGCACAAATTGAACAGATGAAAGCTATGACAGAGAGGGCTGCTGAAGAAGGTGCGATAGGAATTTCTTTCAGCCCCGAGTATTATCCTGGTACGACAGAGGAGGAAATACTCGCGGTTATGGAAACGGGAAAAGAGTATAATTTAGTTTCCTTCTTCCATGTACGTTATTCCACGATGTTTGATGAAAAAACGAATCTTGATGCAATTGAAGAAGTTATTGGTTACGCCCGGGAATTGCAGGTTCCTGTACAAATTCAGCATATAAACAGTACAGGCGGCACATTCTCAATGGCGGAATCCTTAAAGATGATCGACGAAGCCCGGGCAGAAGGGCTGGATATAACAATTGATCTGTATCCTTATGATTACTGGGCTACATGGGCGGATACGGCAAGGTTTGATGAAGGATTTAAAGAAAGATTTCAAATTGACTACGGGGATCTTCAGGTGGCTAATACAACGGAAAGGCTGACGGAAGAATCCTTCAGGCAATACAGAAACCAGCGCACATTATTAATTGCGTACGGAATACCGGAAGAAGATGTAAAGCTTGCGATGAAGCCTGACTATGCAATGATCGGCAGCGATACAATCATGGTTCCCCCTGATTTTAATAATCATCCACGAGGATCAGGGACTTTTGCCCGAACATACAGTAAATATGTTAAAGAGACAGAAACAATTCCTTTTATGAAGGCGCTGCAGATGATGACGGTAAACCCTGTGGAAAGGCTGCAGGAAGCCGCCCCGGCTCTGAGAAATAAAGGCAGGCTGCAGGAAGGCATGGACGCGGACATTAACGTAATTGATTACGAAAATCTAAGGGATACAGCCACTCCTGAGAAGGTAGCCAGCTACTCAGAAGGAATAGATTACGTGCTTGTTGATGGGGAAATTGTTAAAGATCAGTCGGGTATTCGGGAAGGAATTCTGCCGGGCAAGACAATAAAAAGTGATTTTTAAAATTAAGCAGCCGTCAGGGAGATACTCTCTGGCGGTTATTTCATTATGGATGTTTTACACTTCATATAAAACCAGTGGCTTATCCCAGTGTTCGACAGCCTTCTTAGTCCCCCTTCGTTATAATTAATTAAAAAACAGAGGAGGAATAATGATGCGAGGAATATTTAAAACTTTTATCTTAATGTTAATTGTCTCTCTCTTTTTCGCAACAGATGCTTTTGCCAAGAGTGACCAGGCAAAAAATTCACTTGTGGCACTTGGAGACTCCATCCCCTTTGGGTACAATCTGGGGGAAAATAACAATGCTGCTCCGTACCGGGAAGCCTATCCTTACATAGTAGGAAAGGAAGCAGATATGAGGGTGAGAAATCTTGGTGTACCAGGGTGGAGAACCGATCAACTGCTTGTCGCCCTGGAAACAGACCAGAAGTTCCGGCAGGCTGTAAGGCATGCTGATTATATTACCCTCAGTATTGGAAATAATGATCTGCTGCAGGCATTGGCGGTGGCCCAGCGATTGAGCGGAGGAGATTCGGGGTTATTTTTATATTATCTGAACGACGAAATTGAGAAAAGTAATATTTTTTACAATTTAGAGGAAATTGTCGGCGAAGTGCGAAGCCTTACCAGCGCCCCAATAGTTTTTTATAATATTTACAACCCATTCCAGACTTCCGATCCGCTTCATAGTGTAGGAGGTTTAGTCCTTCCTGGAATTAACCAAATGCTGGACGTCCAGGCGATATACCTAAATAGAGAGTATGGAGATGTGGTTGTGGTTGATGCTTTCACAGCATTCGGCAACAACCAGGCCGAATATGTGATAGCCGGTGACATTCATCCTACCCTTGCAGGCCAGAGAGTGCTCGCAGAAGCAGGGCTGCAGGCAATATCATTATTTAAATAATAGCAGCAGGGGAAATAAAGCGGAAGGGAAAAAACTGAGTCCGTAATCTAACTCAGTTTTTTCCCTTATAGTCTTTTAGGTGAACATTAACGGGCGGGGCTTCAACTACCTCAAACGTGGCGGATGCAAGATTAACTTTGTCTGAATGAGCTTCAAAATCCTGAAGTATTTCTGTGAAAAGCTGGTCTTTAATAATCCTTCTGAATTTATATTCAACGACATACCGTAACGTGAATTCAGCCCAGTTGTCGTTTACTGCCAGAGTCACCATAGGTCTGGTAGTTGCATTTTCGATCCTGAACTTTCGAACCATGGTGTCCCAGTGCTGCTGAGTTTCTTCTGCATAGTTACCTACTGTATTCTCCGCTGCCTGGTTTATAATATGACGGGCCAGTTTGTAATCACTTCCGAATTTCACAGGGATTTTAATTTCGTCCCACAAAAACGGAAAATCGGTAGAATAATTATAAACAGGCTTCTGAAAAACAAAGCTGTTTGCTACCTTCACAATTCTTCCGTTATATAAGTCGCCATCTACCCACTGGCCCGTTTCCATGATGGTCGTTCTTAAGATACCAAGATCAATGACATCTCCTGTAACTCCGCCAAGTTCGACACGGTCGCCGCTTTTAAACATTCCCCCTGCTAAGATAGTAAGCCATCCTGCGATACTGATAATTACTTCTCTCAGGGAAAAAGCAATTCCTGCGCTCGCCATCCCGAGAACAACAGTAATGCCTCCAATCATATCACTGTAAAGGACAGCTAAAAAAATCACCGCTGTAATGTATCCTAATATATTAACTGCCTTTCTTGCTCTGTACCAGTTTTCCTGTTCTTTTATGTAACGATGGATACTCTTTCTTATAAGCCGGATGGCAATCGTAATGATTATTAAGCCTGCCAGCGCCACAAGGAAATTAGCCAGAGTTGTGTTAGTTATAAGAGTATCAAGTGATTCATCCATAAAAATCATCCTTTTAGAACATTTGATTGTCTCTAACCTTTACCCTTGCTGTAAACTGCATAATCAGAGGGAAAGTTATTTTCCGTTCGGGATTACCGAAAATACAATGGCTAAAATATGGAATTTTCTATTTAACTATAATGTTTAAAAAACAGATAATTTTCTGTTAAATACTTTACATCCTGTGAAATTTATAGTAGGTTTGTATGTAATGTCTGTGGTACTTGTCCGTTTTTATGAAATCGTTATAGGTACACAGTATTCCAGTTCTCCTGCTTCAAGGTTAGTTGTTTTCTTACATACTAAAGAATAATTTACAAGGAAAGTATTTTAAGAGAGTAAATTAATGGAAACTAAATTTTCAGAAAAAACTGTACTTTGTGGGCGGGGGCAAAATAATCTTTAGTCAGAGGAGGATTCTATGTTTAAAAGTAAGACATTAAAAGCAGGTATTTTTTCGGCAGCATTAACAGTTGTTCTTGCCGGATGTGCCCAGGAACCGGATGAAGGGGCAGTGGGTAACGCAAATAACGACGGTGGAACCAATGATAACGCCGCTAACGGGGAAGATGCAAATAATGATGGTGATGAGGCAGCAGGTGGAGGCGAAGGCGGAGACCTTGTTATTGCCACACTTTCTGACGCTAATATGCTCGACCCTCATTCAGCAAGTGATATTCCTTCAGGACAGGCAAACTCTAATATTTTCGAAACGTTAACGAAATACGATACGGATATGGAGCTTGAACCTCTCCTTGCGGAAGAATGGGAAGCCGTTGAAGAAGATGTATGGGAATTCAAATTAGTCGAGGGAGTTACTTTCCATGACGGCTCAGAATTTAACGCGGATGTAGTTAAAATGAATATTGAGCGAATTTTAGACCCGGAGCTTGCATCTCCAAGGGCTATTCTTGTTGATATCATCGATGAAGTTATTGTAGTGGATGATCATACTGTTCAATTCAGAACGGAAGATCCTTTCGCTCCATTGCCGGCGCACCTGGCTCACTATTCTATTAGTATGATCAGCCCGGAAGTAATTGAGGAAGATTATGCAAGAGTGGAAGACGGAGATCAGTACGGCCAGTATGTTAACGAAAACCCAATCGGAACAGGAGCTTTCAAATTTGAGAGCTGGGATACAGGCGATCAGCTTGTAATGTTAAAAAATGAAGACTACTGGGGAGAGCCAGCTCACCTTGATAGTGTAACTTTAAAAGTTGTTCCTGAGGATTTAACTCGTGTAGGTGAACTGGAAACAGGAGCAGCTCATGTAATCGATCCACTAACACCGAGCGATATGTCCCAGGTGGAAAACAGTGAAGGCATCGAAGTATACCAGCGAAGTGCCGCAAGTATTACTTACATGGGCTTTAACATGGAGAAAGAACCGTTTGATGATGAAAGGGTAAGAAGAGCAGTAGCTCTTGCTCTCGACAGGGAGTCCATGGTAGAGGGTATTCTAGAAGGTACTGGTGTAAGAGCAGTAGGGCCGATTAATGATACTCAGTTTGGGTTTAGTGAAAATGTAGATGCTGTTGAGCAGGACTATGATGAAGCAAGAGAGCTGCTTGCTGAAGCTGGTTACGAAGACGGCTTCGACACTGTCATCTGGACTAATGACAGCAGAGAACGACAGGATATTGCCGAGCTGGCGCAGGCTGACTTAGCGCAAATTGGAATTAACGCAGAAATAAATGTAGTAGAGTGGGGAGCATATCTTGATGCAACCGGTGCAGGGGACCATGATATCTTTATTCTTGGTTTATCCCTTGGTACAGGAGATGCTGACTATCCGCTCCACATGCTCTTCCATTCTGAGAACGCCGGCCCTCAGGGTAACCGTTCGTTCATGCAAGATGAGGAGTTTGACCAAATGCTTCATGAAGCAAGAATTGAGCAGGATGAAGATACTCGTTTAGCACTTTATGAAGATATCGTAAACTATCTGAACGAGCAGTCCCCAATGGCCTTCCTTTATCACCCGGATCATATCATGGGTGTTGCTGATAATGTAGAAGGCTTCTGGGCAGACCCATCCGGCCTGTACCAGTTGAAAGACATTCAGCTGAATAACTAATTAAGCGTGGAACGCCGGGAAGGAGGATTATCCTTCCCGGTGTTTTTTATGTTTAGCAGATAGGGTATGAATATCATATTCAGTTAGTGATAAGGGAAAGTAAATGTATAAACTATGCATAAAAACGTAGGGATATAATAATTTCAATTTATAAAAATAAAGTATTTAGTATAAAAATTAATAAAAACCCTTTACATAAGTTTATTAATATAGTAATTTATAAGTGTGTTACTAATATTAATTCATATATTTGAATAATGTTAGCGTGATATAAATAATAAAGTTTAGTATTTTTCACTCGTTATTGCATTTTTTATACATAAATTATGCAGTCTGAATCTATAAGTAAACTTAATTAAAGAATAAAAATAGAAATATCATTAGTGAGGAGCAAATTGACAATGGTTAAAAGTAAATTATTAGAAGCAGGATTATTTTCAGCAGCAGTAACTATAGGGCTGGCAGGATGTGCAAGCGAACCAGAAGAAGGAGCAACAGCAGAGGGGAACCTTAACACAGGTACAGACAATAATGTTAACCAGGACGATGCAGAAGGAGATAACTTAATTATTGGAGTGCAGTCGGACATAAGTCTTATCGACCCTCACTCTGCAAGTGATATTCCTTCCGGTCAGGTTAACTCGAGTATTTATGAAACTCTTGTAAAATACGATACAAACATGGAACTCGAGCCCCTGCTTGCAGAAGAGTGGGAAGCAGTGGAAGATAATGTATGGGAGTTAAAGCTCAGAGAAGATGTTAACTTCCACGACGGAAGCGAGTTTACAGCTGACGTGGTAAAAATGAATATTGAACGTATTTTGGATGAGGATGTCGCATCTCCAAGGGCGATTCTAGTTAATGTGATTGAAGAAGTTAATGTCGTAGATGACCATACAGTACAGTTTGTTACCGAGGTGCCTTTTGCGCCGCTTCCAGCCCATCTGGCTCATTATTCAATCGGAATGATCAGTCCGGAAGCTATTAAGGCAGACTATGAAGTAATGGAAGACGGAGAGCGCCCAGGCTCTTACATCAGCGAACACCCGTCTGGAACAGGGGCCTTCACTTTTGTCAGCTGGGACAGCGGCGACAAAATAGTACTCCAGAAAAATGAAGACTACTGGGGTGAAAATGCAAAGGTAGATACGGTTACACTGAAAGTAGTTCCGGAAGACCTGACGCGTATTGGTGAATTGGAAACCGGGGCTGTGCATATAGTTGATCCGGTCAGCCCAAGCGACATGTCCCATCTTGAAAATACGGAAGGCATTGGCGTGTATGAGAGAAACGCTGCAAGCATGTCATATTTAGGCTTTAATATGGAAAAAGAACCATTCGATGACCCGAAAGTCAGGAGAGCTGTCTCTATGGCTCTTAACAGAGAGGCAATGGTCGACGGTATTTTAGAAGGCTCCGGTGAAACAGCTGCAGGACCTGTGAATAATACAAACTTTGGATATAGTGAAAATATCGAGCCGGTTCAGCAGGATTTTGAAGCGGCGAAACAGCTTCTTGCAGAAGCAGGTTACGAAGATGGTTTTGAAACAGAAATCTGGACGAATGACAGCCGGGAGCGCCAGGATATCGCTGAGCTTGCCCAGGCTGACTTAGCGCAAATTGGTATTGAGGCAAGTATACAAGTAGTGGAGTGGGGTACTTACCTCGATGCTGTTGACAGTGGAGAACCGCCAATGCATATCCTTGGTTTATCACTTGGAACTGGTGATGCAGACTACCCAATGCATATGCTCTTCCATTCGGAAAACGTAGGTTTAGGAAACGCCTCCTTCATGAAAGATGAGGAGTTTGACGAAATGCTTTACGAAGCAAGGGTTGAACAGGACGAAGATACAAGGTTAGCAATGTATGAAGAGATTACAGAATACTTGCTTGAGACAGCTCCGGCAGCATTCCTTTACCACCCGCAGCATATAATGGGTGTCAGCGACAGTGTGGGAGGGTTCTGGGCGGATCCGTCAGGTTTGTATCAGCTTAAAGAAATTTCCCTGAACAACTAAAATAGTTTAAATAAGTTATATGCCAGGTATGGATTAATAAATCCATGCCTGGCTATTTTTTATGGCTGAAGTCATAAGTAAAGGGGAGGATAATTTGGCGAGATGGGTAGCTTTTCTTGCTGGCGCTTTATATATAGACTTTCTATTCCACAGCGGGTACGCCCACGGTTTTGGATTCGAGGCAACGACCATGGCAGGGAGGCTGGGAGCGCTCTTTTTTGTTCTGATTGTAACACTGCTTGTTTATTATATCTCTTATAAATTCTTCCCTCCTTCATTTTTTCATGGTGTTATCTTTGCTTCCGGTTTTTTCGCGAGCTTCGATATTATAGTCATTCACTGGGTATTTCAGCTCCACCGCCTCACATACGGGCCAGAAGTCGTTGTACTGGAACCTCTTCTCGTAATAGCTGGTATAGCTATGATCATTTTTTCTGTGAAACGGGAGAAGAATTTGCAGGAAAGTGCACAATGATAGAAACGGTTGAATAGTCAGGGGTAATTTTGAACATTTCATTTAAAGTGTACATGGGGCTGGTTTACAGAGAAGTAAAACAGTGTAAACCTTACGTAAAGCAGAAAGGAGCTGTGAAAATGTCCGATAAGCCAACTGACAGGATTGTACCTATGACTTCCGTGGCGAGCGGCGCAGGCCATGCCGTATTGCCGGATGTTTATTTTCTCCCGGTTCAAATAGTGAACATCAGCTTTATTGGTGCAGCAGGCAGTAAGGATTGGATTCTCGTAGATGCAGGAGTACCCAAGTCCGGGAAAAAAATAATAGAAGAAGCAGAGGAGAGGTTTGGAAATGATAATCCTCCGAAGGCAATAATTCTCACCCATGGGCATTTTGATCATGTGGGGGCTATTGATGATCTCCTGGAAAAATGGCAAGTGTCCGTTTACGCTCATAAATATGAATTGCCGTATTTAACAGGAAAGGAAAGTTATCCGGAACCAGACCCTACAGTAGAAGGGGGAGGTGTGGCAAAAATATCAAAGTATTTCCCGAATGAGCCAATCGATATTAGTGGAAGCGTGGAGCCTCTGCCAGAAGATGGTTCCATGCCTTTTCTGCCTGACTGGGAATGGGTGCACACACCAGGACATACGAAAGGGCATATCTCCTTATTCAGGCCATCAGATAAAGTGCTTATCGCAGGGGACGCTTTCGTAAATGTACGGCAGGATTCCATATACAAGGTAATCACCCAGCAAAGGGAGATTAACGGGCCCCCAACCTATTTTACCCCTGACTGGGAGTCAGCCCGGGAATCTGTAAAAATACTGAATGAGCTGAAGCCTGAAGCTGCTATTACTGGTCATGGCTGGCCGTTGGTCGGAGAGGAGCTCACAGGGGGGCTTGAAAAGCTGGCAAATGATTTCGATAAAATAGCGGTGCCCGAAAAAGGTAAATATGTAGATAAAGATAAAAAGAGAGATTAATAATGTGTAATGTTAGAATAGCAGGCCGGCAATATAACGGCCTGCTTATTTATTGCTCCTTAAATTGTCCATCTGTCCACTGCAATACCTGTTAAATACCATTCCCCATCAAGTTTTTCAAAGGCAAGTATAAGAGCCGCCCAATTCAAATCTTCCTCTTCCTCAGAGACATAGTATTCCATAAAGTCAGCATCCGGGTATACCTCTTCCACGTTTACAATAGTGTTCCCCCGGCTTTCCACTTCGTTATAATTTACTTCCTCAGCTGACCGGGAAAAATCCCGAATGTAGATATATTCCTCGTAGTATTCTGCCGGTGTAAGCTCAATAGGGTGGCCGCTGCCGTCCTGGGTTCCCCAAATATATTCTTCCTCATCCTCCATGAGGTTCCGGACTTCTTCCCTGGAAAAGACAAGATGTTCTTCTGTATCAACATGTCCGTAAGGTGAAAAGCGAACTCCCTTTTCCGGGTGGACATGTGTCGCGACAGTGCCGAAGTCTTCATTCTCCAGCCCCGTTACTACAGAATCAGCCTTTTCCTGAATTTGTTCGTAATCCGAATCCCCATTTGCATCATTTCCGCCTTCTTCATTATAAGCATGGTCTTCGCTATTGTCGCCGCTCTCAGAATCCTCCTGCCGTCCCTGGGCTTCTTCGAGCTCCTCTTTCACAGAGGCAAGCTCATTTCTTTTCTGAGAAAGCTCTTCTTCTAATTCATTTAACTCATTTTGCACAGCCTGCAGCTCTTCTTCCGTACTCTCTTTGTCTTCTTCAACAGCGTTCAGCTCCTCTTCCTTCTCGTTGATACGCTGTTCCAGTTCCTGCAGCTCTTCTTCTTTTGCCCTCAGTTCCTCCCGCTTTTCACTCAGTTCTTCTGTTACTTCATCCAGCTCTTCTTCAGCTGCATTTAAATTCTCGCGTGTTTGGTTATTTTCCTGATTCGTATCATTGGTCCCGTCCTCGTCAGCCTGGTTATTACCGGCGGCACATGCGCTTAACAACAGTATGGCTGTTAAACAGATCGCAGCGATCCTGACTGGTTTTTTCATTAGGGCCACGCCCGTTACCTCCTTTAAAAAAATTTACAAATGATTACCCCTCAATTAACGGACTGTTACAACTCCTTTTCCCATATGATATTCTGTAAAACTGGGAATGGATCTTATCATTTATAGGGAATGTGATTATTGCGTATCCTTATTCCGCTATCTAGTTAATTTTCATGTTTTTTGAAGTTTTTAGGATCCTGGTTCCGTTATCGCTTTAGCATACGCTGATATCTAAGGAAAAAACAAACAGACCAAATCCCAGGATTTGGTCCGTTAGTGCTGTTATATATATTTCTGCTGCACGGACAATATTAATCTTTTAAAAGATCCTGTATGACGTGATTCGTCAATGCAGGCACTATCTCTAAAGAGTACTTAAGTTCCATACGCTCATATTGTTTGTGGGCATCCATCCCGTATGGCCCAATATTAATCACCGGGACATTAATGTCCCGGATATCCTGGTAATTCACATAATGTTTCGTTCCCCAGGCAGGGTTATTTGAGGACACAGCAGAAAGCCCTTCTTCGTCATCGCTTAACGCGACGAAGCTCATATCTGAAATATATGGGAAGAAGCTTTTCGTGACAATCTTATGCTCGTATTCAGGCTGCATTGTTTCCACTGCATTTTCAAGTGCTTTAATTAATCTTTCTTCTTTATCATTTTTCCCGGTAACTTCAATTCTCGGCGAGTAGAGGGAAGAATAGAACATTATTATTGCAGGGTCTTTATCAGGCATCCATTTCCACGCTTCTTCGACTACTTTTGCTGCATACATTCTCGTATCAAGCGTTGCATCCAGCATCAGCTGTTCTTTAAATTGTTTCATATGAATGGTGTAACTTTCTCCGTGCTCTTCAGTTAAAAGCTTATCCATCTCTTCATATGTCATGACTCTCGATTTCCATGGCACTTCTGTATACGGCTGCCCGCTTGCTTTACTGAAAGCTTCGTACTTTTCTCTGTAATCCGCCAATGCATTACTGAATGCTGTTTCAGCCTGTTTCCGGAGTTTCTCCAATACTTCCTTTGGCGACCATGAGTGTATGAAAAAATTATAGTAAACGTATGCGGACAGGGCTGTTTGTACTGTATAAGCAGGCTTTAAATCTGTCTGTTTCAGCGAGACAGGCGGGACAGTCGTCTCTCCATATGCTTCATTGCATAGTTCCGGATTGTAGCTGATCTGCTTTGTAAGCTCAGCAGCGATAAAATTAGGGTCAATCCCTTCAAAACACGAACCTACATGAGTTTCCGCACCGGTTATATAAAAAGAAGGTAAGAGTTTACCAACGGTGCCTTTATAAATATAGCGGTTTTCGTCTCCTTCGTATCTCGGGGAGACAAAGTCAGCATTAATGGCCGCAATGTAGTCAAAGCTTTCCTGTTCCTTTAATGATTTAAGTTCCTTCAAAGCGGATAAGATACCGTGGGAGCTGTCTTCCTCGTCACATTCGATGACGACGACAAGGTTACCTTCGAGCTCATCAGGATGCTCTGAATAGTATTTTAATAGATATAAGTGGCTGGCGATCCCGCTTTTCATATCGAGGACGCCTCTGCCGAATAAATATTCCCCTGAATGGAGGTGGTCAGCTGCTTCGGCGGGAAGCTCCTCTTCTTTTAAGGCTTCCATTAATTCATCAGGGTTGCATGCTTTATCCTTTAACTGGTTAAAATCTTCAACACCGACAGTATCCATATGGCCCATTAAAATGATTGCCTTATCACTTTCCTTTTTCGTACCCTTCACATAAGCAATCACATTATATCGTTCCAATTCGTCTGCTATCGTCTGCTGTTTTATAATTTGACCGGGATGTTCCTGAAAATACGGGAACGAAGATATTAACGTATGTACAGCCTGGCTGATTTCCTTTTCTCCATCTGTATTTACTACACTTTCTATATTTACGAGTTGTTTTGTATAAAATAAAACATCGTTACGGCAGTTAAGCATTATATAAATCTCCTTTACCTGGCTAATGTGATAAAACACTATTAATAGGACTATTATATAAGATTTTTTTGGGGATAGTAAGAAGGGAGAGTTAAAAAATGTAACTCTTAAAGTACTTCATAAAAAGAAAACTAGTACTCACTCTTAAAAAGTGAGTACTAGTTATTCAATAGTTATGGTCTTGATATTACATACGTGTATTTTACCCCGTCAATTGTAATAGATTCATTTTTTGAATGCTGATTTTGACTAAGTGAACCAGATACATCGCTTTGATAAAGCTCTTCAGTACCATTATCATATTGAGCAAATAAGTCATAAGTGACATTATAACCTGTTATATTTCCCCTAGGGTTTCTTGTTTCCGTTACTACAAAATTCTTAGCAACAAAACCTGTAAGAGCTGCCACTGCTTCACTTTCTTTAAACTCCTGTTCTACAGAGTCATTACCAACAAAGGAAACATGGCTTTTACCAGCCTGCATAACAACGCTTGCTGTAATTTCATATGTTCCTGGAACTAAGCCTGTGAAAGAAGCTTCAGATACATAAAAGTCTGCCAGCTCTTCAGATCCCTCTTCTAGAGGAAGTGTAACAAGGTTAGTTTCCCCTTCTTCTAATGTACCTTTGTCACTGGAATCTTCTTCAGATCCTAATTCTTTAAAACTCCATTTAACATCATAGCTGGAACCCTTCTTTTTTGTAACAGCTTCCAATTCAACACTCTCACCTTCATAAACTACTTCTACTAGTTCTGTAACTTGAAGACTGACATCAGCTTCTTTCTCTTTTGGTGCTGGACCTTTGGCTAATGCTCCTCCCGCGATTGAGAACAATAATACACCAGTTAATAGCGCTGCCCCTAGTTTTTTCATCTCTCATTTCTCCTCTTAGATAAAAGTATTTTATAAAACCTAAGAGGGCCGGTTACACTAGTGGCTCCGTATTGCCCAAGTGTCCAGATAAAGGCAATACTTCATAGCTTCCCCTTTAACAGAGGGCCGGTTACACTACCAGTTCCATATAACCCAAGTGTCCAGGTAAAGGTTATACTTCATCACTTCCCGTGAAAACGTACAGTTCATCCTGTCCTTCTTGTGGCCACAATTATGTAAGGAGTACTGTATAAATTGTTTATAATTAGGGATAAGAGAAAAAGGTATAAAATTCCTTCGACACTTTAAGACGGCGATTTTATGATTTAGCAGATTTTTGTAAGTGATGAAAACCAGGAAAAAACAGAATTAATTAGTCGAAAAAGATAGCTGGAAATTATTCAATTATATTTAAATTTTATATTGACCATCACGTAACGTGATGCCTTATATTTACATCAGAAGGGAGGCAAACAGGTGAACTATAAAGTAAAAGAAGTTGCCGATCTGGTTGGAATCAGCATCAGAACGCTTCACCATTATGATGAAATCGGACTGCTGTCGCCTGCAAAGATCACCGAAGCAGGCTACAGACTCTATTCGGAGGAAGACCTGGAAATACTGCAGCAGATCTTGTTTTTTAAAGAGCTAGGTTTCTCGTTGAAAAAAATTAAAGAGATTATCAATAGCCCGAATTTCAACAGGGAGGAGGCATTACTGCAGCAAAGGAAGTTTCTTCAGGAGAAACAGCAGAGGCTTGAAAAAATGATTGAGACTCTGGATAAAACGATTAAATATACGAGAGGGGAAATTAATATGTCCGACAGGGAAAAATTTGAAGGCTTTGACTTCAGCAAGAACCCTTACGAACAGGAAGCAAGAGAAAAGTGGGGAGATAAAGCGGTTGACCATGCAAATGAAAAACTGGAAAAGCTTACAGTTGAAGGGAAAAAAGCGCTTGGCAATGAGGCGGACGAAATATACAAAAAACTGGCTGCTTTAAAGGATAAAGTAAGCCCTGCGTCCCCTGAGGCCCAGACAGCCATAAAAGAATGGTTCGATTATCTGAACATTAATTTCGGAAACTATTCCCTGCAAGCATTTAAAGGACTTGGGCAAATGTACGTGGCGGATGAGCGTTTCACGAGGAACATTGACCAGTATGGTGAGGGCCTTGCAGAGTTTATGTGTAAGGCGATGGAGCTTTTTGCAGATAGTAATTCACGCTAATGATTAAACTCCCCATAACAGCGGCAACGGTATGGAGCTGGTGACCTGGTTTTGTCTACATGGAAATGAAACTTTCTTCTCTGTAAACAATCCACTGTCGAAAAAGCTTCACAAAAAATATTAAATTTGAAAAATAAATATTGTATGCTTATAGAGAAAGTAATTTTCACAAAACGGGTAAGGGTTAATATAATCAGAAATATGGGGAGGAAACAACATGTCACAAAATGAGCAATTACCGCCAAAAACGTGTGAAATAGACCGGATGATCACGAAGCCGGAAGATATTCAGAAAGTACTTGCAGGGAAGAAGACGGCGACAAGGCGAAATGGCAGGTATGCAGATCCAGGGGAAATCATGCTGCTTGAGGGAAAGGCTTTTCAGGTAGACCGGGTTTATCAGGAAACTTTAGGAGATCAAACAGATGAAACGGCCAGGCAGGAAGGCTTTGAAAATCTTGATCAATATAAAGAAGCAATTCTGTCTATCCACCCTGGTATGAAGTGGAAACCGGCCATGAAGGTATGGGTTCATGAATTCAACGCTGTAGACTGATTATATAACTTAAAATTTTATAATACCTTCCAGATGGTTTAACTGGAGGGTATTATTTTTGTTTAAGCAGTCTAAAGATAAGACGATGAAAAAATAGTCCCTGGAATTTTCCATATTTTAAGCAAATACTAAGCTTATTACTACTAATCCTTCTCATATAAAGATATAAGATTTAGGTCTTTAGATTTTATTTAATTATTCGAAAGTTGTGAGTTCCTCCTCTTTCCCAAACGGAACACCCACTCTATACTTTAGTTGTCCAAAAAACCTATGGGAGGTTCTGTAATGTTAAAAAGTATCGCTGCAAAAAAGTTTACAGCTCTTTTTCTAATTCTATCTTTAGCTTTAACCCCCGCACTGCCAGGTCCCGGAACGGACAGCGTAAGTGCAAAAGGCCAGGACAACAAGAATGTTACACAGGCAGAATTAATTAAATCTTTAGTTGAAATGCTGGATATGGATTTTGATAGCCCCGCAGACTTGTCAGACTACATACAGGCTGCTCAAAGAGTAAATATACTGGAGGAAGATGAAGCAGGAGATTTTGCTCCAAATGAAAAAATTACACGGGAACAAGCTTATATTTTTCTGATAAGAGCTTTGAACCTTGCGGATAGTTATGACACTTCCGTACTTAGCCAGTTTAATGACCACCGCGCTGTCAGCGACACTGCTGAAGAGTCGCTCGCAGCAGCAGCTGAACTAGGATTTATAGAAGGAAAGGTTATCCGCCCCAATGCCCCGTTAAAACAAAAGGATCTTGAAAATATTATTAACCACTATGAAACTGCGATAGAGAAAATTGCTATTGTGCATACGAATGACCTCCATGGGCGTGTCCTTTATAATGAGGCCGCAGGAGAGATGGGTTTTGCCAAAATAGCGACTATCGCTGAAAATGTGAGAGCAAATTATGAAAATACGCTGGTATTTGATATGGGAGACACCTTCCATGGAACGAACTATGTTAATTTCAATAGAGGAAAGTCAGCTATTGACGCAATGAATGAGATTGGTTACGATGCGATGGTGCCTGGAAACCATGATTTTAACTATGGCCAGGACAGGCTCCTTGAAATAGCTGAAGAAGTAGATTTTCCGATTGTAGCGGCAAATGTGCTGAAAGAAGGCGGAGAATTTTTGCCGCCGTATGAAATTATCGAAAGCGGAAGCAAGCAAATCGCTTTGATTGGCATGGTTGCAACAAACACTCCTGTCAGCACCCATCCTGACGGTGTCAGAGGTTTGTTATTTGAAGATGAAGTGGAGTATACGCAGATGTATGTTGATATGCTGGAAGATGAAGTGGACCACATCATTGTTTTATCTCATTCAGGCTACTATACAGAAGCAAATATAGCGGCTGAAGTGGATGGTGTTGACCTTGTTTTAGGCGGACACAGCCATACGACAATTGAAGTGCCTGAGCTTATTGGTGAGACATATGTCAGCCAGGCATATGAACATGGAAAAGCTGTTGGATTTACGACAATGCTTTTCTATGAAGACGAACTTATTGGGATTAATGGTCATTTAAAGAGAGATCGTGCGGAACTTAGTGAGCATCCTGAAATAGCCGATGTATTGGCTCCTTACAAGCAGGAAGTGGAGGAAGCGCTTCAGCAGGTAATCGGAAGTGTTGATGTTTACCTTGAGGGCGCAAGGGAGAAGGTCCGGGTACAGGAGACCAACTTAGGTAACCTTGTTTCCGATGCCCAGCGTGAGTACCTTGGTACGGAAATTGCGTTTACAAACGGAGGGAATATCCGGGCAAGCATTGAACCAGGTGAAGTAAAGGCGGAAGACATTTATACCGTACTCCCGTTTGAAAATACCCTTGTAAAATTAGAGCTTACAGGCGATCAGATTAAACGGAGCCTGGAGCACAGTGTCAGGTCGTACCCAAGCCAGAACGGGGGATTCCTCCAGGTCTCAGGTATGAGGTTTGCTTTTGACCCGTCTAAACCTGCCGGGGAGCGTGTAACAGAGGTCACGGTGGGCGGCGAACCGCTGGATCTTGACAGGGTGTATACAGTCGCCACAAATGATTTTCTTGCAGCTGGCGGTGATGGTTATACTATGTTCCAGGAAGGAACATTCATAGCTGATACTGGCGAACTGCTGAGTACAGTGATGATGGACTATATTGCTGCAGGTAAACCTATCCCGGAGGCAGATGGAAGGATTACTATCTTAAACCAATAAAATGTTTTGGTCCCGCAAAAACATGCGGGGCCTTTTTTGATTTCTTTTATACTAAAAGCTTCCGGTTACTGTTTGTTTGTATTATGAAAACTCCGGGAAATAGTTTTATATACAAACCAGAAAGAGGTGTAATAGAAATGGCAGACAACAGAAATGAAAATGTACACCGTAAAGAGGAACCTGACAGAACAGGCTCAACCTTTATTAAATATTTCTTTATTGCTGTGATAACGATTGCCATCCTCTGGTTCCTTGCCTCGTATATACTCCCTATGTTTACAGGGGATGGCGGTGGTGGAGATGTGAATAACGGGACTGACAACAATGACAGCAATCTGGAAATAGATATAGACGGTGACCTGAATATGGATGGTAATGAAGGTAATGGGGATGACGGAAATGGATAAGGAAGAATGTGAAATATATAAACAGTAAAAAAAAGCGCCCGGAGAGGGCGCTTTTTTATGCGGATTGCTCTTCTTTTTCAATACGCTTTTCTTCTGATGCGGATACCACTTTTGCTACAGCGGCATCTCCCGTGATGTTAACCGCAGTACGGAGCATATCAAGTATTCTGTCTACACCGAGAACTAATGCGATACCTTCCACAGGAAGCCCCACTGAGGTCAGTACCATAGCAAGCATGATCATGCCCACACCAGGCACTCCGGCAGTACCAATACTTGCTAGAGTTGCTGTCAGAATAATAGTGAGCAAATCTCCAAAAGCTAAGTTTTCAGCATAAACCTGAGCGATGAAAACAGTAGCTACAGCCTGCATTATGGCAGTACCGTCCATATTGATGGTAGCGCCAAGGGGCTGAACGAAACTGCTTACAGGCTTAGAAACATTCAGTCTTTCCTGAGCTGTACGCATAGATACTGGTAATGTAGCACTGCTGCTTGAAGTACTAAAGGCCACTACCATGGCAGGAACGAAATTTCTGAAAAACTCAATTGGATTCATTTTAGCAAAAATACTTACTGCCCCACCATATACAATAATAGCCTGAAGCAGCAGTCCAAGCACAACGGCGAGCATATACATGAGCATTGCCTGCAATGCATCAAGACCAAGCTCTCCAATAGCAGAAGCAATCAATGCAAAGGCACCAAAAGGAGCAATGTACATAACTATCTTTACAAGGTACATAAAAATTTCGTTTCCTTGTTCCACAAGCCTTAATATACCGCTCGTTTTATCCCCGAGCCGCGCCAATGCAAAACCTACGAGAACTGCGAATGCGATAATCTGCAGCATTTCTCCTTCAGCCATGGCAGCTATCGGATTATCCGGAATGATGTTCAGAAGGGTTTCTGTAACAGGAGGTGCTTCTTCTGCTTCGTAATCCGCAGTTTGTGTTTCGAAACCTCCTCCTGCGCCTGGCTGGATCAGAAATGCGAGGGAAAGGCCGATTACGAGTGCGATGGCAGTCGTTACTAAATAAAAGGCAACCGTTTTTCCGCCAATCCGCCCCATTTTTTTAGGATCGCTCACACCAGCTGTACCTACTACAATGGACAGGAACACTAAAGGAACAACCAGCATGGTAATAGCGTTAAGAAATAACGTTCCTACTGGAGTTAAGACGACGGCATCAGCAATCTCAAAAGCTTCCGGCGCAAATAAATTGAATGCAATACCAGTTATTAGACCGAGTATCAGTGCAATAATTATATTTCTAGTTAATTTCATAGGATCCTCCGCTTAATAAAATGTTCTTTAAGTATAAAATTTTATACCCTTGCTTGCTTAATTGGCAAACACTAATTTTGTGGAAAAGTATGTAAAGAAGCGGTCAAATAAAACAGGGATGCCATGATAGCACCCCTGGCTGTTATTTTTTTAATGATCTGAACTAGTTTCCCAACGGCGGTTTCTCCCGGAATTCATGCCGAGATCTTTATCGGAAATATACTGATGGAAGAAATATTCACCAATTGCTATGACTACTGCTGAAATGAGCGCCGCGAGTGCCGCTGTACCGGCTGCCATGCCAATTGCCCAAAGCATAAGCCAGACTACAAGGAAAGCCACGCCTGCATCGGCGGCTGCAGCAGTCATATTATTAGTCTTCGGCAAGATATACAAGTCTCCTGCAAGATAGGAAACTGCTCCGAGCACCACTGTGATCAGAACAACATTCGCAAAGGAAACGCCGAATCCTAAACCTAATACGATGAATAACACAGCAAGTGTCATTACGGCTTTAATAGCCAATGCTTTCACATGTTCCATTCCTATCTCCTCCTTTTGTCTTTTTTTGTATGACTAAAGATAGTTCAGAACCAGAATCGCTTTGGCTCTTTATCAGGTTGTATTTTTGCTGTACCACGATAAGCAAGGCTATTAAACATCTTTTGGAAAAAAGTATTATGAGGTCTAAAATATTTCCAGTATTTTTCCCTGTAAATCTCCAGGT
The DNA here is from genome assembly GCF_002019695.1 of Evansella clarkii. Classification (GTDB taxonomy): domain Bacteria; phylum Bacillota; class Bacilli; order Bacillales; family Salisediminibacteriaceae; genus Evansella; species Evansella clarkii. The sequence continues at coordinate 1,208,987 of NZ_KV917376.1, forward strand.
TTAAATAAGGCGAGGCGCGAAATAAGGTAGTATTTTGTAGAAAATTAAAGCTCAACAACTTTTTTGTAACAACATGTATAGACAAATTATCCTCATTATCCTTACTTATTTGGATAATAATAGGAAAATAACTAGGCTTAACTACACGTCTAAACCAGTAATTTACAAATGGAATGCAAGTTACAACAAATTTCGACAAAAGTACTTAAAATAGCATCTGGAAAAGATAGGTATTGTGGGGGATTCTTGTTTGTTATGGCATGCCTTATTATTAATCCCAGAGAACAGTTCGACAAACCGAATAACGACTGTATCTCGATAAAGGCAAAACTGGTGAAAACCAGTGACGCAAAGCTACAGGGGCTTCCGTGCGTTAGCACGATGCCAGCCAGTTACCGAAGGATCAGGGAACAGATGAATACTTAAACAGATGGATTTTCACACAGGAGTGTGCCTAAACCTGAGTAAATCCATAGGTTTTGTAAAGTATAAATCTGGTTATCACACAACCCCTCCTTTTGGTAAAGGCAGGGGTTATTTTGATGGAGCGGAGGTGAAGCATGGAGCTTATAAATTTGAGCAATGACAGGGTAATTGCTGAAGACGTAAATAAAGCCTATAACTTCTTTAAAAGGTTAAAAGGGCTGATGTTTACGAAGGAGCTTCCCCAAGGCAATGGGCTGCACATTAAACCGTGCTCGTCGATTCACACTTTCTTCATGAAATACCCGATTGATGTACTTTACATCAATAAAGACAATGTGGTCGTCGCAATCGACGAAGCATTGCAGCCTGGAAAGGCAGGCGCCCATTACCCTGGAGCATCTGCAGTAGTAGAGTTGTCTGTCGGTTCAGTCAAGGCGTCCGAAACTCAAGTCGGTCATAAATTAAACTTTATATAAATAGAAGGAGAGTGCATCAGCATGATCAAAAACAAATTAATGGGATTAATCAGAGAAGAAGAAGGACAAGGTATGGCGGAGTATGCGTTAGTGTTGGGAGTAATTGCAGTTGGAGTTGTAACAGTACTAACAGCATTCGGCCCTCAGTTAGCAAGCATGTTCCAAGATGTGTTAGACAGCCTTAAAGGTGTTTAATTTCGTAATTAAAGATTTGGAAGCTTTGAGTCAGCAAAAAACTATTAATATAAATAAGGAGCGTGCATCGATATGATCAAAAAATTAATGGGATTAGTAAGAGAAGAAGAAGGACAAGGAATGGCGGAGTATGCTTTGGTACTAGGAGTAATCGCAGTTGGAGTTGTAACGGTATTAACAGCATTCGGCCCGCAATTAGCAAGCATGTTCCAAGATGTGTTAGATAGTCTTAAAGGTACAAACTCAGGTGCGTAAGGAAGGCTTATAAATAACCTAATAGAAAAAAGCTTTACTCCAGCAGTAAAGCTTTTTCTTAAGAAAACACACCGAAAGGAGAGTTCAGCATGCTGCTTAATATCTTATTGTTTACTGTATTGATCATTTGTATTATTACGGATCTTAGGAGCCGGAAAATTTATAATAAGGTGATTTTCCCGTCGCTGCTGCTGGCTTTCCTTTTAAATGGAATCCTTGAAGGCTGGTCCGGACTTTCCGGCAGCCTGCTCGGATTTATAACAGGGTTAGGAATCCTGTTAATTCCATATCTGATGGGCGGCATGGGCGCTGGAGACGTAAAACTCCTTGCTTTAGTGGGGGCAGTGAAAGGTGCGTCATTTGTTTTTGCTACAGCAATTCTTATGGCGATTATCGGCGCGGCGATCGGGCTCGGATTAATCCTTTTCCGTAAAGGATTCTTACAGCGTCTGAAGTCATTAGTTTATGCAATATGCGGCATGAGATATGGAATGAAGTTTACAGACACGATAGACAACGAATCATTGAAAAAAACATTTCCTTACGGAGTGGCCATTGCCGGAGGAGCCTTTACAGCAATCCTTCTTAACGGGAGCACATTTATATGATTAAGAACGAAAAAGGCCAGGCTTTAGCAGAGATGGCACTCGTTATTCCTTTGCTGCTCCTCCTTCTTGTGGGAATAGTGGATCTTGGCAGAGTGCTTTACACGTATTCCAGTCTTCATTTTACGACACAGGAAACAGTCAGGCTGAGCGGCTTTGGAAAAACGGATAGTGAGGTTACCCAGTTTGCGAGAAATAACTTCAGTGCTGGAGATTCATCCCAGCTAAAAGTTCAGGTTTCCCCAGGGGCAGCTCAGCGAAGGCCTGGAAACTATGTAACTGTAAGGCTGGAATATCCAGTAAAGCCTATTACTCCGTTTGCGGGAAGGGTTTTTTCGGGACCAATAACACTCAGGACAGACTCCACGATTCGGATCGAGTGAGGGATACAAGATGAGAAAGCTTAAGAATTTACTAAAAAACGAAAATGGCAGTGTCCTCGTCTTAGTTTCTCTCGCTTTTGCAGGGCTCCTGGCACTCACAGGCCTTGTAATCGACGGGGGCAACCTGTATATGACAAAAAACCACCTGCAGAAAACAGCGAACGCCGCTGCATTATCGGGGGCCCAGGAACTGACAAATGGAGAAAGCCAGGTAAGTTCTGTGGTAAATAACATCCTTGTGCACCACAGAGAACAAGGAGCTATGGAAAAGCTTGAAATCATCTTAAACAATCGGGTGGAAGTTGGTTTGAAAAAGACAGTTCCACTTGCCTTTTCCAGCCTGCTGGGATTCGAAGCAGTGGATGTAAGAGCCTCAGCGACAGCAAGTATAGGAACGTTGGGAAGGGCCATGGGAGTAGCACCATTAGGAATACCCGAATCAGAAATTCTTGAATACGGAAAAGAATATGAATTAAAGGTTGACCAGACAGAAGCGGAATCAGGAACATTTGGTATTCTTGCTCTCGCTGGTACTGGAGCCAGGACTTACAGGGAGACACTTATAGCTGGTTATGACAAGGAAATCAAAGTCGGCGACATAATAAACACCGAGTCAGGGAACGTGGCAGGTCCAACAAGGGAAGCTGTCAATCATCTGGTAAATACGTGCAGCAGCCCAACGGCAAGGGACTGTCCGAGGATACTGCTTATCCCTGTGTACCGGCCGCACCAGCATGAACAAAATAAACTGAAACAAATTCAGGTTACCGGCTTTGCTTATTTCTATATTACGAAGCCAATGACCAACAGAGATACATCTATAACAGGTATGTTTATTAAACGGGCGGATTCTGGTTTTACAGAGCCTGGCGCGCTTGACCGAGGAGCATACACAATCAGATTAACAGAGTAGGTGAATATATGGGTTCAAAACTAGTGTTCTTTTTAGCGATTGGAATGGGAGTTATCACTACGGTGTTATTTTTCAGCTATATAAATCAGCTGGATGAAGCGGAAGCCAAGGAAGAGAAAGTGATGGTTCCAGTAGTCGCCGCGGCGGAAAAAATTAGCGAAAACCAGATTGTTTCCTCTGAAATGCTTAAAACAATTGAGGTCGCGGAAGAAGATGTACATCCGCTGGCAATAAGAGATATTAGCGAAATAGAAGGAAAGTTTGCAACGACAGGGCTGGAGACGGATGAGGTCATCCTCTCCCACCGGCTGAAAGATGATAAAGAAGAGGCAGAACTCGTATCAAGAAAAGTACAGGACGGATACAGGGCAGTATCTGTTGGCGTAGATATTGTCAGGTCTGTGGCTAACCTAATTGAACCGGAAGATTATGTGGACGTGGTTCTTTCAGAAATAATCGATTCAGGGGATACAGAGGAAGTACAGACAGAGCACATACTTACGGAAGTAAGGGTGCTGGCGGTGGGACAAAAGATGCTTTCTGAGTCAGATAGTGAAATGGGGAGTCCTGAATATACGACAATTACACTGGAACTCGGTCCTGAGGATGCAGCAACCCTAATTAATGCGACAGAGAAGGGAACTGTTCATTTTACACTTCATTCCAGTATTATCTCATCGGAGTCCGAGTAAATACTTGTGAAATTTTTAACGGGGAGGCGCACGCTATGGCAGAACAACCATCAATAAATAGTAAACAAGGCCAGATTATAGCTGTAAGTGGTGCTAAGGGAGGAATAGGCAAGACACTCCTTTCTGTGAACCTCGCTGTAGCTTTAAACAAAAAGAATATGGACGTCTGCATCGTTGACGGTGACCTTCAGTTTGGCGACGTGAGCCTGGCGATGGATATCCAGCCTTCTTTTACAATTAAAGACATCGTTGAAGAAATAGGCAGGGGCCAGGAAATTTCTGTTTCGGGATACTTGTCTTCTCACATTTCCGGAGTAAAAGTATTGTCTTCTCCGGAAAAACCGGAATATGCCGATCTGATTACAAACGAATTGCTTGTGAATATCCTTGATCAGCTTAGAAGTCAGTATGATTATGTGGTAATTGACACATGTCTCGGTTTCCAGGATGAAACTGCGGAAATTATGGAGATTGCCGACCAGATTCTCATTGTTACTACCCTGGAAATGACTTCTTTAAAAAATACGAAGCTTATGCTTGAAACAATGGAGCAGCTTGGCATGAGAGAAAAAGCAAAGCTTGCCGTAAACCGTTATAACATGGAGAGTCTTCTTAAAGCGGAGGAGGCGGCGGAAATGCTGGGGAATAAGAATGCTTATTATATACCAAATAACTTTAAGCTGGCTTCCCAGTCAATAAACATCGGTGTTCCACTTACTGTAGAACATAGTAAATCAGACATTGCAAAGGCTGTTTTCAAGATGGCGGGGGATCTGAGTTCGCCAGATGAAAAGAAAAAAACGGAAATTAAACAAGGCTCCGGAAATAAGTCCTCTATTTTTACAAAACTGATCCCAACAGGCAATTAAGGAGTGGTTGGTAAATGAGCCTCCTCGCGAGAATACAGAATAAAAACGAAGGCCAACAGGCGGCCGTTAAAATAGAAGCAGCAGTGCCTGAAACTGAAACAGAAAAAAAGGTACCGAGACCAGCCCCGAAACGGATGGAAGTAAAAAAGGAGCAGCCTCAGAAGAAAAAGGGGCTTCCTATTAAAACTACAGATAAACAAAAAGAATTGAAAAAGATTCTTCATAAACAGATTCTTGAAGAAATGAAAGATAAAGAAGATATCGAAGCTGTTATTCCAAAGATTGACGAAATGGCAATGGAAATTATTAAAGAGGACGAGACTTTTCGGACTAACGTTGACCGAAAGCAGGTAGTGGACGATCTGATTAATGATCTGACCGGCTTCGGCCCAATAAATCCTCTGCTCCTTGATGAAGAAGTATCAGAGGTTATGGTGAACGGTCCTGACCAGGTGTACTGTGAAAGGAAGGGGAAACTAGTCTTAACAGATGTAACATTTCGGGATAATGACCACGTGCTTCATGTTATTGAAAAAATCGTCGCCCCTTTAGGCAGAAGAATCGATGAAAGCAGCCCAATGGTGGACGCCCGGCTTCCGGACGGTTCCCGTGTAAATGCAATTATTCCGCCGCTCGCCCTGAACGGACCTACAATTACAATACGTAAGTTCGCTGCCGATCCTTTTGTCATCGACGATCTTGTCAGCTTTGGAACGTTGACGAAGGAAATGGCTATTTTCATCGATGCCTGCGTAAAAGCAAGGTTGAACATGTTTGTCAGTGGCGGGACAGGTTCAGGTAAGACGACAACATTGAATGTTCTTTCCAACTTTATTCCAAATGATGAGCGAATAGTAACTATTGAAGATGCAGCCGAGCTGCAGCTTGGTCAAGATCATGTAGTTTCTCTGGAATCCAGGCCCCCTAACATTGAGGGCAAGGGTGCGATTACGATTAGGGATTTAGTAAGAAACTCGCTGCGGATGCGTCCTGACCGCGTTGTTATTGGTGAGGTGCGTGGAGCGGAAGCACTGGACATGCTGCAGGCGATGAACACGGGTCATGACGGCTCCCTGGCAACAGGCCACTCCAACAGCCCCCGTGATATGATCTCCCGTCTTGAAACAATGGTGCTGTTAGGAGGGGTCGATCTTCCGGTAAAAGCCATCCGTGAGCAGATCTCGGGAGCTATTGATGTTATTATTCAGCAGTCCCGGTTGAAGGACGGTTCAAGGAAAATTGTGAAAATCACTGAAGTGCAGGGACTGGAAGGTGACGTGATCGTACTTCAGGATATATTCACCTTTGAGCAGAATGGCCGGGATGAAAACGGGAAAATTATTGGAAAGCTTGTACCTACAGGTGTACGCCCGAAGTTTTATGAGCGTCTGGAAAATTCGGGGATAACGATTGAGCCTGGAGTATTTATAAATAATGAGGAGTGAAGGGAATGAAAGGACTTTTAATAATAATGTTTCTCTTCACTGTAACATTATTTTTCCTTCTTATTTTACAGCGTTTTTCTTCTAAAAATAAGCTCACTGAGACTCGTGTTAACAGATATTTAGGAAGCGTAACAGAAGTGGAAAAAGCCGCCGTTCAGGTACCTAAAAAATTCCAGCGGACGATGCAACTTCGTTTTGTAAAGCAGACTGTGAAAAAATATCTGGCAAAAAAAGATAAAACGGCGCACATAGAGACTCTTCTCAGCCAGGCAGGGGTCCCATTGAAACCAGAAGAATACATTATGTTCAAGTGGATCTCTATTGCACTTGGGGCCGGAATCCTTAATTTGATCGTTGGCAACCTGATAGTAATCCCTCTGGGCGCATATATTGGTTCAGTTATTCCAAAAATGATTCTGAAGCGACGGCAGCGGGTAAGACTGAAGAAGTTTAATGATGCTCTGCCGGAAATGATTTCTACTATAGTAGGGGCGCTCAGAGCAGGATTTAGTTTTCCCCAGGCATTAAAATCTGTAGCGGAAGAATCTTCTTCGCCAATGAAAGAGGAAATGGAATTGGTTTTGAAAGAAATGCAGTATGGAGTTACCATTGAAGATTCGTTAAACAAACTGAAAGAACGGATGCCCAGCGAGGACTTAAACTTAATGGTCCAGGCAATTTTAATCCAGCGGCAGGTTGGCGGAAACCTGGCAACTGTGCTTGATCAGATTGCCAATACGATACGAGAAAGAATAAAAATCCAGGGCCAGATAAAAACCCTGACTGCTCAGGGGCGGCTGTCAGGAATGGTTGTCGCTTTGCTCCCTGTCATACTTGGAGGTTTACTGTTCGTTATCGAACCTGATTATATTACTGTGCTGTTTACGAATACAATTGGATTAATACTGTTGTGTGTGGCGGTGGTTTCCTGTGTAATTGGCTTTATCTTTATAAGAAAAATAACGGCGATCGAGGTGTAAGCAATGATTGTAATGATGTACGGACTGACTGTTCTGCTGCTCCTTTACGGGATGCTTATACTGAAAAAAGAAAAAAAGAAACAAGTAAGCGCCAGGCTGGCTGCGGTGTTTAACGACACTACAGAAGAAACTGTCCTTGCGGGAGACCCAGGAGAAGAGATTAAGAAAATGTCTTTTTTCAGCAGGATTATTAAGCCTCTCTGGAAAGAGACGAGAAAGAGCCTGCAAAAGAATTTAACGAGTGAAAAGCGGGAAATACTTGAACAAAAGCTGCTTCAGGCAGGAAGTCCTTGCGGGATGACTCCGGTGGAATTCCGGATTGTGCAAATCGTTCTGCTCGTATTGCTGCCTCTTTTGGCAGGAGGATACGCCTTTTTTATAAATGCCGAGCCTGGAAGACTTTTCTTGTTCGCTGCAGGTGGTATAGCTGCCGGAAAGTACTTGCCGTCATTTTATTTAAAACAAAAAGCCCAGGCAAGAAATAAAGAGGCTCTGAAAGCTCTGCCTGACTTTATAGATCTTCTTACAGTAAGTATGGAAGCAGGCTTAGGCTTTGATTCAGCTTTAAGTAAAGTTACCGCAAAAAAAGAAGGGGTGCTTTCTTCAGAATTCCAAAGATGCTTAGAGGAGATGCGTCTGGGGAAAACAAGAAAAGAAGCATTGTCAGGAATCAGGCAAAGGCTGGAGCTTGAAGATATGAACTCTCTTATCGGAAGCATCATTCAGGCGGAACAGCTTGGTATTGGAATGGTACAGGTTCTTAATGTGCAGGCTAATGAAATCAGAAACAGAAGAAAGCAGAGGGCAGAAGAAGCGGCGATGAAAGCACCAATTAAAATGCTTTTCCCTCTTGTGATGTTTATTTTCCCCTGTATATTCATCGTTTTATTAGGACCGGCAATTATTCAGATCTTTGAAATTTTCTAATACGCTGTTTAGTAATAGATCAGGAGGCGAGGCTATGAAATACAAGCCGGTCGATCCTTCTTTTTTTCAGCAGCCTACACTGGAGCTTGCCCGCAGCCTTATCGGAAAACTGCTGATTAAAGAAACAGAGGAAGGTACTGCTTCCGGTATTATAGTGGAAACAGAAGCATACATCGGGCCTGGAGACAGGGCGGCCCACAGCTTTGGCAACAGAAGGACGGCCAGAACAGAAGTGATGTTCGGCGAACCTGGGCATGCATATACGTATGTGATGCATACTCACTGTCTCGTGAATGTTGTGAGCGGGCCGGAAGATTCCCCGGAAGCGGTTCTGATACGTGCGGTTGAGCCTCAGGAAGGGCTGGACCTTATGTACAGCCGGAGAGGCAGTGATAAAAAACTATACGATTTAACAAACGGTCCGGGAAAACTGACAAAGGCTCTCGGGATAATGAAAGAGGATTACGGAAGGCCTTTAAATGAGCCGCCGTTATATATCGCTGAAGGCAGGTCACCGGACGAAGTAGTTGCTGGTCCGAGGGTTGGAATCGATAACAGCGGGGAAGCACGGGATTATCCATGGCGGTTCTGGGAAAAAAGAAATCCCTTTGTATCCAGGATGCGAAAGAGAAGGGACTAAAAGGCAGGTGTGCCACAGGATAAAGGATCTTGTTTTGAGGTGCTTCTCTTAAAAAAGCGTGCGGAAATGCCAGTCGTATTTAAATAGTTAAAGTGAAACACGCCATAGTTATTTGGCGTGTTTTTTAATGTGCAACTTCACTTCCTTTAAATGTGTTGAGTAATCAGGAAAAGTAAAATAAACGGAAATTTTCCTTTTAAATGCAGATTGGAGCCTGTTTCGAGGGGAAATAAGGGGAGTTTTTCCGGTTATGGGAAGCAAAATCCCCCTTTTTTCCAATGTTTCGAGTTAATAGAAGGAATTACTCCGTCTATTTCCACGTTTTTTAATAATATTAACGAATTAAGCGGATTTTTTCCGTCTATTTATTAATTCGGTTGCTAACCAGCACCACGGCCTTAGTAAAATAAAGTTGCCAGCCCCTACGAAAACTGCATCAGCAAAATCCCCCTTTAATCACAATACATGCCTGTCTTACCCCATTTAAGCTAAATGGCCCTGCCGTCAAAGCGGCTTAAAATATTTTGTATGCCCCGCAGCCCTTGCGAGAGCTTCAAGGCGTTCATTAATAAATTTTTTATCAAGAGTAAGCATTTTTTCCTCAGCAAGCCCCTCAAGTATATACTCTGTAAATTCCCAGACCGTTTTTTTTACATGCTCAGAATTGTTTTCAGCTATAATCGTTAATGCTTTCAGACCGGAAGCGAGTACGGAAATGTCCTCGAACCCGTATTTCCTTATTTGGTAGAAGCAGCGGTATAAATAATCACTGAAATCAGGTTTTTCAAGAATGACGCGAAGGTTTCTGTCACGGTCATTATGATACGATTTCGGAAGGTATTTCCCGCCCAGCTTTGTCATAATCCTTCCGAGGTTTTCAATACAGTTAATCGCTGTATTTGGATCATTTATCCCTGGGGATAATGCCCGTAAAGCAATTTCCACTAATTTAGTAATTCCGAATTCCATATCATCTACAGGGCTCTTATTCGGCCCTACAGCGATAAAGCGATGATAGCTGCCAATCTGTTTATGATTGCCCATTGACCACAGGGAAAGTACAGGGGTGGACTGATCCACGTACTCACTCAGTTTTTTCTCCACTCTGATAATACAATTGTCTTTTACCGCCTGTTCGATCATCCCTTCCACATCAATATGTTTTATATAGCCAGTTTCCCTGAGATGGATCTTTTTCGGATTTATATGCTTTATTTCTTCGCTTTCCCAGTCTTCCCATGGGGCATCAGCATGCACGCCTTCCTTATCTCTGAAATCCGAATCAATTTTTTTCATAGTAGTAATCGTTATATAGTGAATCAGGTTGCTTACCTGAATCCAGGTGGAAGCATGGTGGATAAAGTAGACGAATACAAGCAGGCACAAAATAGCAAAAAATACAGCAAAAGATGGAACGAGAAAAAGGGATCCAGGCTCAGTTTCCCTTAAAAACAAGAGAAGGAGTATGGAATATATGAAGCCTCCGGCAAAGATACCAAGTACATGCTGGGTTTTTCTGTCGGTAATAAAGTTCTGAATAGTCCTTGGCGAAAACTCAGAAAGAAAGGTAGTGAGTACCACGAGTATGGTAGAAAAAGTAATCGTGGTCATAGTTAGCAGCGAGGCGGATATTGAACTTAAAATGGTATGCGCCAGATTTATATCAGTAAGGAGAAGAGAAGGTATCGCAAAATAAAAGTTCTCAGCCTGCATGAAATATGCTTCGATGCGCAGGCTGAGTACAGAAAAAGCAACAGCAGAAATGCTGTATATGGAGGGAATATACCAGAAGCTGGTTTTGATCATGTATAAATATTTTACAGGAGTCATGTGCCCTTTCCCCCAACAAAAACAAATTCACATTTTACTGTACTTATTGTTTGAGTAATTATCTTTGTTATACATTTTGTTACATGTCGCATAATCTGGAAAATTACAGGAATAAATGCGAGGCTTTTTACCTGTTTTTTAATTAATTTAGTTGTGATACGGAAAAACACTCTTCGTCATGTAACAAAACGGTAATAAAAGTAATAAGACAGTAAAAAATCAAGGGGGAAAATACTATATGAATTTATTGAAAGAAGTACCTCGGTTAACAAAATTGTCAATAAAGAAGAAGCATCACACTGCATGGACCACAAAAATCCTGCCTGTTTTTCTGGGGGCGGTAATTGCAGCTGCAGGAATTTTTCCCGCAGCATTCTCTGTAAAAGCTGATGGAAACACTTATACTGTGCAGGCTGGGGATACACTTTTTTCTATAGCAAACCAGCATGGTACATCAGTATCAGCTCTTAAAGAAGTAAATGGATTGAGAAGTGATTTAATTATATCCGGCCAGACTCTGCAATTGTCAGGCAGTAATTTACAGGATAACCAGAGTAGAACGGAAGGAACGGAGTACAGAGTGTCAGCGGGAGATACATTATTTTCGATAGCCGGAAGGTTTGGGACTACTGTAGAGGAAATCCAGACTGAAAACGGACTTTCTTCCACATTAATTTACCCAGGCCAGACACTTAAAGTTGGCTCCGGACAGCAAACAGGAACAGAGGCAGATAAGGCTGTTGTAAGGTCAGGAACAGATGCTGCTGTTTATACTGTACAGAAAGGCGACACACTTTGGAATATTTCCAGTCGTTATAACACCACAGTTAAAGATTTACAGCAAATTAATGGGATTAGCGGAACAACGATTTATATTGGTCAGGAACTCATGACAGGTAAGGCAGAAACAGTGACAGAAGAAGCTTCAGTTGTGGGCGCTGCTGACAGCCATTCCGTGGAATTTCAAGTGAACGGTGAGCCTATCGTCCTGAAAGTCGGTTATGGAGAAGCGGAAAAGTTTGAAAAAATGAGAGGAGAAGAAGTTAAAATAACCTATGAAAAAACAGGGAGGCCATCTCTCGTCTCTTATGAAGAGGACTAAAGAAATAACCGGGCAGTTACTTGCCCGGTTATTTTAAAGAAGTTAATCCTCAATCAAGTGTGCGAGCTGAACTTCCTGCTCTTTTTCTGGTTCGTCCAGAGGAAAGACGCGGGCAGTCTCACTATCATCATTAACATGCTGAATATAAACGGGGGTCCCCTGGTAAGTAACCTTAATCGTATCCGGTGATTCAGAAATTTCTTTTGCACGCATGCGGTTCATTTTAAAACCTCCTTTTACAGGTGATGTTCCCTCAGACCGTTTAAGTCGACAATCTGCTCGTGGTCCATATTATCGAGGGGGAAAACTCTGGCCATATCCTGGTCATCAAGCACTTCCTGTATATAAATCGGGAAGCCGTGGTAATTAACATTTACCATTACAGGAGAATCAATGATCTCCTGGACTCTGTCCCTGTCCATTTTTCCTGCCTCCTTCATCTAGACTGTATTCTTTATAATTTTTTACGTAACGAGCCATTGTTATTAAAATAAATGCAGGATATATTTCCATATTGTGTAGAAGGTACATGTGGAATTAATAAACGCAAGGAGAGGGTTGGAGGATGAGCAACTGGCAGGCAGGGAAGATCCCTCGTTTAGAAACAGGAAGATACATACTGAGGGGGATAAAAGAAGAGGATGCAAAGGAACTGTTTCCTTTTATGTCAGACAGGAAGACAATGAGGTTCATTACTCCTCATCCTGTTGATACGGAAGAAAAGCTGCAATGTGATATTAAGGCGAGTCTACATAATTATGCAGATTCTAAAGAAATACCATGGGTGATCACACATAAAGAAACAAACGAAATCATCGGTATGTTCCGGCTTCATAAGTTGCACTTATGGCATAAAAAAGCGGAACTTGGAGCTATTATCAGGGAGGAATATCAGCGAAGCGGTGTAATGACAGAAATAATGGGAGAGGTTCTTCGTTTTGGGTTTGAGGAACTTCAGCTCAATAGAATTGTTGGGGATATTTTTGAAGGAAATCATGGTTCAGCGCGTTTACTCAATAAGTTTGGCTTTACGAAAGAGGGTCAGCTAAGGCAGACGGACTTCGACGGAGAGAACTTCCACGACACCATTGTTTATTCGCTGCTGCGTCAGGAATATGAAAAATTATGTAACCAAAAATAAACTGCGCTATTTCAAAAGCCTTACAGCATTTTGTGCTGTGAGGCTTTTTTTTTGGAAAATAAAAATAAAAATTTTTAAAATGATATTGAATAAAAATTCATACGAGAGTATAATAATCTACCAACAGGATGTAGGAAGAAATAGGATATCCAGACTTGCCACGGGTTAAGGGGAGTCAGCAATAAGGATGTTTACCATAGCGCTTTATAAGCATGAATAAACTATACATCTACTGAAGGAGGGGTAACGGTTGAAAAAGGGCTACTTGCACCTGGAATCAGGAGAAATTTTTGAAGGCGAACTTGCTGCAGATGCTGATTTTACAGCAGGAGAGGTTGTATTCAATACAAGCATGACTGGTTATCAGGAAATTCTGACAGACCCTTCTTATGCGGGGCAGATAATTGTCTTCTGCTACCCTTTGATTGGGAATTACGGATTAAACGACAACGACCATGAAAGCTTTACTATAGCCGCACGGGGAGTAATTACTGGTGAATTATGTGAAGAACCAAGCCACTACAAGGCGGACAGGACTATCACCGATGAACTTAATAAACATGGCGTTCCTTGTCTGACAGGAGTGGACACCAGGCTTCTCGTCAGGACCGTCAGAAAACGTAAAACAGTGAGAGGGATTATCACAGCATCAAAAGAGCTTGATTTTAAACATTCCTTGCAAAAAAGTGGAGATGAATTTCTGGTAGATCAGGTATCTGTAAAGGAACCCGCTGCATTTGAAAATCATGGGCCGCACATTGTTCTTATGGATTTTGGCTATAAAAAGTCAATTCTGCATGCACTGCTTGCAAAAGGATGCTCAGTAACCATCGTCCCTTATAACTATACGTATAAGCAAATCCAGCAAACAAATCCAGACGGCATTATTTTCAGCAACGGGCCAGGAGACCCTGCGAAGCTGAATGCCTGGGCTTCAGAATATAAAAAAATCGCATCCGCATACCCCTCACTCGGTATATGTCTCGGCCACCAGCTGATCGCCCTGGCTTTCGGCTCAAAAACGAAAAAACTGGACTACGGGCACAGGGGCGGCAACCATCCGGTAAAAAATCACCATACCGGGAAAGTATTTATTACTTCCCAGAACCATGGTTACACAGTAATCAATGAATCAGTAAATACAAACGAATTCTCCATACTTTACACCAATGTAAATGACCAGACAATCGAAGGATTAAAACATAAATCACTGCCTGTACAGACCGTTCAGTTCCATCCGGAAGCCCATCCTGGACCAAGTGATACAGCATTCATTTTTGACGAGTTTATCATGCATGCAGAAGCATCCAGGGGGAAGGTATATGCCAAAGTATAACGACATAAAAAAAGTCCTCGTTATTGGTTCCGGGCCGATTGTTATTGGCCAGGCAGCAGAATTTGATTATGCCGGGACACAGGCCTGTCTGGCATTAAAGGAGGAAGGAATCGAGGTCCTTCTAGTGAATAACAACCCGGCGACAATCATGACCGACGAGTCTGTTGCCAGCAAGGTATACATGGAACCACTCACTATTGAAACGATAGAAAGAATTATTAAAAAAGAAAAACCTGATGGCCTGATCGGATCTCTCGGGGGCCAGACAGGGCTTAATTTAACTGTACAGCTGTATGAAAAAGGGATACTGGCAAAAAACAGAGTGAAGCTGCTGGGCACTTCAGCAGAATCCATTCAAAAGGGAGAGGACAGAGAAAAATTCCGCAGCCTGATGCTGGAAATAGGCGAGCCTGTCCCTGATTCTGAAATTGTCGAGAATATCCAGGAAGGCATGGAATTCGTCAGGAAAACAGGCTACCCGGTTATCATTCGCCCTGCTTATACACTTGGCGGCGCAGGCGGGGGTTTTGCAGGTAATGACGAAGAGTATCTGGCAGTTTTAAAGCGAGGGCTTGGCGCAAGCCCCATCGGCCAGGTGCTTGTAGAAAAAAGCATAAAAGGCTGGAAAGAAATCGAGTATGAGGTGATGAGAGACGTAAATGATACGTGCACGATTGTATGCAATATGGAAAATATGGACCCTGTGGGCGTCCATACAGGAGACTCGATCGTTACTGCACCTTCCCAGACACTGACTGACAGCCAGTATCAGATGCTCCGGAATGCTTCACTGAAAGTAATCCGGGCTCTCGATGTAGTAGGTGGATGTAACATTCAGTTCGCTTTAAATCCTGATTCTGATCAGTATTTTATTATTGAGGTAAACCCACGGGTCAGCCGCTCATCAGCTCTTGCTTCTAAAGCGACAGGGTACCCGATAGCGAGAATTGCCGCAAAGTGCGCGATTGGCTACCACCTGGATGAAATTATCAATCCTGTCACGGGGAATACATTCGCTTCCTTTGAGCCGGCTCTTGATTACGTCGTTGTGAAGCTCCCGAGGTTTCCTTTTGATAAATTCAGTGAAGGTGACCGGACGTTAGGCACCCAAATGAAGGCAACAGGGGAAGTTATGGCAATTGACCGTTCATTTGAAGGAGCCTTTAATAAAGCGGTCCGTTCCCTTGAAGTGAACAACG
Source organism: Evansella clarkii (assembly GCF_002019695.1). Classification (GTDB taxonomy): domain Bacteria; phylum Bacillota; class Bacilli; order Bacillales; family Salisediminibacteriaceae; genus Evansella; species Evansella clarkii. The sequence continues at coordinate 1,224,401 of NZ_KV917376.1, forward strand.
GACACAGCATGAAGCTGGATAACTTAAGCGTTCTTACAAATGAGGATTTACTGGCCCGGCTTTCCGTGCCGACAGATTTACGCATATATGAGCTGGCTGAAGCTTTTTACCGGAAAATTTCTCTTGATACGGTTCACGAGGCGACCAGCATCGATAAATGGTTCCTATGGAAAATTAAACGGATTATCGACTGTGAAATAGCCCTGGCGGAATTCAGTTCACTGGAGGAAGTGCCTCTTGATCTGATTAAAACAGCGAAGAAAATGAATATAAGTGATAAGCTGTTGAGCCGTATTTTTCAAGTGAAAGAAAAAGAAGTTCGGACTTTCCTGAAATCGGCCGGAATGAAACGAAGCTACAAACTTGTGGACACATGTGCTGCCGAGTTTGATGCGGAAACACCTTATTTTTACTCAACCTGGCATGGGGCTGACGAGGCAGAAACGAACCAAACTTCAAAGAAAGTGCTCGTTATTGGTTCAGGGCCAATCCGTATCGGACAGGGAGTTGAGTTTGATTACTGCTCGGTGCATGCTGCAGAAGCATTAAAGAAGGCAGGTTATGAAGCAATAGTAATAAATAATAATCCGGAAACGGTAAGCACCGATTATTCTGTGGCTGACAGATTATACTTCGAGCCACTGGCAGCGGAGGATATTTTAGCAGTAGCGGAAAAGGAACAAGTGGAAGGAGCTTTAATCCAGTTTGGGGGCCAGACAGCTATTAACGTGGCAGAGCAGCTCGCAGAAGAAGGAATCCAGCTTCTTGGAACGTCTCTGCAAAGTATTGACGAGCTGGAAGACAGAGAGAAATTCTATCAGTTGCTTAACAATCTGAATATTCCCCACATAGCAGGTGAAACAGTGAAAGAGCCTGCCTCGTTGTATAAAACAGCTGCTGAGCTGGGTTATCCGGTTCTCGTACGCCCGTCTTATGTGATTGGCGGGCAGTCAATGTTTGTTTGCAGCAACCAAGAGGAGCTGAAGCAATATATTGAAAGAATAACTGCAGAAAACGATGAACGTTCCTGGCCGGTACTTGTAGATCAGTTTTTGCCGGGAATGGAATGTGAAATGGATGTTATCAGTGATGGAGAGACGATCGTTGTACCTGGAATATTCGAACACCTGGAAAAAGCAGGTGTTCATTCCGGAGACAGTACGGCATTTTACCCGCCACTGTCCATTACCTTGGAGACGAAAAACAAGCTTGTAAGCTATGCAGAAAAAATCGCGGAAGAAGCAGCTGTAAAAGGAATGATAAATATTCAGTTTGTTGTATATGAGGAGACGGTGTACGTTCTTGAAGTAAATCCCCGTGCGTCCAGAACGGTGCCTATTATCAGTAAATTAACTGGCATACCGATGATCGACTGGTCCGTGAGAGTCCAGCTGGGTGAAAAGCTAAGTGAGATTACAGGTGATACAGGACTCTTGCCGGAACCGGATTTTTATTCTGTAAAAGTGCCAGTTTACTCGGCTGGCAAACTGAAAGGTGTTGATCATGTTGCAGGGCCGGAGATGAAATCAACGGGGGAAGTTCTCGCGCTTGGTTTTACAAAGGAAGAAGCACTGCAAAAATCACTCGCTGGCATATCTAAGGAGTTAGCCGGTACAGGAGGACTAAAACGGGTTTTCTGTACAATTACTGACGGAGCAAAGCTGGAAAGCCTTCCCCTCATAGAAAAATTCGCTGACAACGAATTTGAACTTGTTGCAACAGAAGGAACGGCAGAATTTTTAAAGGTCAATGGGTTTAATGCACTGGCAGTCAGTAAACAGCAGGAAGATCTGGAGGAGCTTTTTAAAACCGGAGAGCTTGATCTTGTAATCAATATTCCTACCCAGGGGCGAGTACAAAATAAAGCAGGATTTACTTTAAGAGAATTAGCAGTAAAGTACCAAATCCCCTGCTTTACGAGTCTGCAGGCACTTGAACCTGTCATAAGCCAACTGGGCAGTATTAACGGAGACATGAACGGCACCCCTAGAGCACTTAATGAATATGCAGGAAGGTTAATAACTAATTAGTTCTGTTGGAGCTGAATGTTGATTTTTATAAGCAAGTGATTTGCAGATAAAAGCGCGAGACTGTCTCTTCCTCTTCGAGCGTAGCTTCGAAGAGCATCCGTCGAGACAAATCGATGTAATTGCGTAGTAGTGATGCTCTTGCCGGTCGGGAATAGCATTAGCTGAAGATCCCCTCGGAAGCCTTTTAGGTTCCGAGGTAGCTGAAGCAATGCCCGAGGCAAGCGAGTGTCTTTTAACGAAAATCAACAGTATAGTTTGACATAACCAATAATTAAAGAGGAGTGGGAGTATGGCAACAGTAAAAAGTTTTAAAAACCATAACGCAGTATCAGTTAAGAGTCTGGCAGGGAAGGACTTCCTTACCATTGCTGATTTCACCAGCGAAGAAATTAATTTTCTCATCGACGAAGCAATTGAATTAAAAAAGCAGCAAAAGGAAGGGGTGCCGCATCCTCATCTGGCGGGAAAAACCCTCGGAATGATCTTTGAAAAATCCTCTACAAGAACCCGTGTCTCTTTTGAAGTTGGCATGCTTCAGCTTGGAGGAAACGCCATATTTCTCAGTTCAAAAGATATCCAGCTTGGCAGAGGGGAGCCAATTGAAGACACTGCCAAGGTATTGTCAAGGTATGTTGACGGACTGATGATCCGTACTTTTGCCCATGAAAGTATCGAGGAATTTGCAAAGCATGCATCGATTCCGGTTATAAACGGCCTTACTGATTTACACCATCCAGCCCAGGTGCTGGCAGACTTAATGACTATTAAAGAATATAAAGGAAAGCTGTCATGCCTGAATATTTGTTATATCGGCGATGGTAATAATAACATGTGCCATTCACTCCTTGAGGGAGCGGCGGTAACAGGAATGAACATTACAGTCGTAAGCCCTGAAGGATACGAACCAGACGGAAATATTTATGACAATGCCAGTGTAACTGCCAATCAGCAAGGAGGCAGTGTTGAATTTACTTACAACCCTTCCAAAGCCGCAGAAGGGGCCGATGTGATAGTAACTGACGTGTGGGCAAGTATGGGCCAGGAGGAAGAACAGGAAAAACGTATAAAAGCATTCAAAGACTATCAGGTTAATCAGTCATTATGCAGTAAAGCGGATGCAGGATTTATTTTTCTCCATTGCCTTCCTGCTCACCGAGGTGAGGAAGTAACCGCTGAAATCCTTGATGGAATGCACTCTGTCGTCTTTGATGAAGCAGAAAACAGACTCCATGCCCAAAAGGCATTAATGAAAAATTTAATGAATTTATAATTTTTTATTGACAAACATGCATAAAAATACGTTATAATGGATTTAAATTCTTAGGAGAGAGGGATCGGCATGAGTAAGGGAAAAGTTGTTTTAGCATACTCCGGAGGTCTGGATACTTCCGTTTCAATTAAATGGCTGCAGGAAAAGTACGGATATGACGTGATTGCACTTGGACTGGATGTTGGTGAAGGGAAAGATCTTGAAGCGATCAAAAATAAAGCTTTAGCCGTTGGCGCGGAAAAGGCGATTATGATCGATGCGAAAGAACTTCTCGCGAATGAATATATTCTGCCTGCGCTGAAAGCTAACTGCCTGTATGAAGGAAAATATCCAATTTCATCAGCGCTTTCCCGCCCGCTAATCTCCAAATTATTAGTAGAGGTAGCTGAGCAGGAGGGAGCGGTAGCTGTTGCTCACGGCTGTACTGGTAAAGGTAATGACCAGGTGCGTTTTGAAGTTTCTATTCAGGCGTTAAACCCTGGCCTGGAAGTTATTGCGCCGGTTCGTGAATGGGGTATGACTCGTGACGAAGAAATTGCGTATGCAGAGGAAAAAGGGATTCCAATCCCGGTGGACCTTGAAAACCCATACTCTATCGATGCGAATATCTGGGGACGCGCATGTGAGGCCGGAGTTTTAGAAGATCCCTGGGCCGAAGCACCTGAGGGGGCCTTTGACTGGACAGCGCCGATTTCCATGACACCTGACGAAGCGGAATATGTGGATATCGAATTTGATAAAGGTGTACCTGTTGCCCTGAACGGAGAAGAAATGGGTCTGGTACAATTAATAGAAAAGCTGAATGATCTTGGCGGAAAACACGGTGTTGGCCGTATCGACCATATTGAAAACCGGCTCGTAGGCATCAAATCCCGTGAAGTATATGAAAATCCAGGGGCACTCATTTTAATAAACGCACATAAAGAGCTGGAATTTTTGACACTTCCTCGTGAAGTGACAAAATCAAAAGTACAGATTGAGCAGCAGATGACTCAGCTCATTTATGACGGGCTCTGGTATTCCCCGCTTAATAAAGCACTGGCAGCATTTGTGGAGGAAACACAGGATGTTGTCTCCGGGACAATTAAAGTAAAACTCCATAAAGGTAACCACATGGTAGTAGCGAGAAAAGCTGCAAACAGCCTTTATAACGAGGAGCTTGCTACGTATTCAAAAGGGGACGCATTCGACCATAACGCCGCAGTCGGGTTCATTAAACTCTGGGGCTTAACGACGAAAGTATATTCAGAGGTTAATAATCCTAAAAAACAACAGGAAGCAAAAGCAAAAGAAACTGTTAAATAACTAAGTTCAAAAATCACCGGCCTGGGGTGTGAGCTATGTTCATACGCCAGGCTTTATTTTATAGGAGGGATGAGCGGTGTCGAAACTGTGGGGCGGAAGATTTACAAAGGAAACAAATAAACTGGTGGAAGAGCTGACAGCTTCTATTTCTTTTGACCAGAAGCTGGCGAAAGAGGATATCGAGGGGAGTCTCGCACATGTGCAGATGCTTGGAGAACAAGAAATTATCTCTGCAGAAGATGCGGAAAAAATAAAGAACGGACTCCACAAAATAAAAGAAAAGCTGGCAGCCGGCGAACTGGAATACACAGTGGAAAACGAAGATATTCATATGAATATTGAAAAGTTTCTAATCGATGAAATTGGCCCTGTGGGTGGTAAACTGCATACTGGCAGAAGCCGGAACGACCAGGTTGCCACAGATATGCATCTTTATTTAAAAGACCATACCGCAGGCATTATTGAACTGGTGGAAGCAGTCCAGACAGCGATCATAAACCAGGCGGAGCAGAATGTAGAGACAATCATACCAGGCTACACTCACTTGCAGCGGGCCCAGCCGGTTTCCTTCGCTCATCATCTCCTCGCGTATTTCTGGATGCTTGAACGTGATAAAGCCCGTTTAACAGACAGCCTTGAACGGGTTAACTGGCTTCCTCTTGGTGCCGGAGCGCTTGCGGGGACAACCTTTCCTATCGACAGGGAGCGGGTTGCCGAACTCCTTGGTTTTGAAGAGGTATACCCGAACAGCATGGACGCGGTTAGCGACCGTGACTTTATTCTGGAATTTCTTTCTGCAGGATCGATTTTAATGATGCATATCTCAAGGCTTTCGGAGGAACTTGTGATCTGGAGCAGCGAAGAATTTAAGTTCGTGGAGCTCGATGATTCCTTCTGCACAGGTTCAAGTATCATGCCGCAGAAGAAAAACCCGGATGTCCCGGAACTTCTTCGCGCGAAAACAGGACGGGTTTATGGCAATCTTATGAGCCTGCTCACAGTTCTCAAAGGTCTTCCTCTCGCATACAACAAAGATATGCAGGAGGATAAAGAGGGAATGTTCGACACTGTGGAGACACTGGAAGGCTCCCTGCAGATGCTTGCACCGATGATTGACACGATGACAGTAAATAAGGGCCGCATGCGCCAGGCAGTTAACCAGGATTTTTCCAATGCAACGGACATCGCTGATTACCTGGTAACTAAGGGTGTTTCTTTCAGAGAGGCACATGAAGTGATTGGAAAAATCGTGCTGTATGCTATTGGTGAAAATAAATTCCTGCTGGATCTTGCTCTTGAGGAATATAAACAGTTCAGTGAGCTGTTTGAGGATGATATTTATGAAGTCCTTGCTCCGGAACATGTAGTAGGGGCCAGGAAGAGTTACGGAGGAACCTCGCAGGAACAGGTTAGTAAGCAGCTTGAGCTTGCGAAGAGTAAACTAAAATAATTTGCTTGGGCATACCGTTTTGATGATAAACGGTATGCCTTTTAATATTTTATCGATAGTAGCAGGCGGGCATTCCTTCGAGAATAGGAGTCCTGATTTCGAGAAAGGGACCTTTATTTTCGAGAATAGAACGGCTGATTTCGAGAATAGGCAGCTATATCGCTAATGGTAGTCCTTCTTTCAATAATCGGCAGCCTTTTTTTCAGAGTGCTCCTGCGCTCTTCGATGCTCGTCGCAGGTCAAGAGTGCTCCTGCAGGCTTTTTACTTCCACGTCATAATGCTTCCCAGGCTCATCCAAAGGGAATACCCTTGCCTTTTCATAATTTTCATCCACCTGCTCAATAAATACTTTTTCTCCTTTGTAGGTCACATCTATCATATCCGGAGAATCGAGGATTTCAACCACACGATTTTTATCCATAGCATATCCCTCCATGGGTTAATTTTTCCTGTATAGGTTTTGTCCCCGGATTAACATTTATACATATATTTACTGCACATCAGGAGGATTAAAACGTTTCAACTGCGGTATAAAGCGGGTACGGGAACTATATACTTGGCAGAGGGGTGAAGAATAATGGCAACAGTTATGGCAGGTCTTCAAGTATTGCCGAACGGCAAAGACATGGATACAGACGGAATCCTTCCTCATGTTGTGAAGGTCATTAAAGATTCAGGACTCAAATATGAGGTAGGCCCGATGGAAACGGTTGTTGAAGGTTCGATGGAAGATGTCATGGAGCTTGTTACAAAGCTTCAGGGTGAAACAGCAAACCAGGACGGAATTGAAGAGGTCATCACTAACATTAAACTTCATTACCGTCCTGACGGAGTGTCAATGGAGGATAAGAAAACTAATTTAAACTAAAACGAGCGAATCGGAGGCGGGTGTACTTATGCCCGCCTTCTTTTTTATTTTTGCTATAATAGTCATAATAAATTTTAGTTAGGTGGTTATAGTTATGCCTGATGATAAGCTTAATGGAAAAGAAATAAAATTGATTGCCCTGGATATGGATGGAACGTTACTGAATAACGAGCACGAAATATCCGAGGAGAACAGGAAAGCGATTTTCGAAGCAGAAGAAAAAGGTGTCACAGTTGTATTGAGTACAGGCAGGACGCTTGCAACATGCAGGGACTACGCCCAGGCACTTGGGCTATCGTCTTACCTTGTTACTTCTAATGGCAGCGAGATCTATAATGAATCAGGGGAAATAGTGGAGAGGAATCTTCTTGAGACAGAATACATACAAATGATGGTGGAGCTGACGGAAAAGCATCCGACAAAATTCTGGGCAGCGGCCGTGGAGGACGTTTTTCTCAATAAAATGCCTGAAAATATATCTGACTACAATTGGATTAAATTTGGTTTTGACGTAGAGGACGACCGTGTAAGAGAAGAGATATATAATGTGCTGTCACAAAAAGGTTCACTGGAAATAAGTAATTCCAGTCCTACAAATCTTGAAATTAATGCACTCGGTATCAATAAGGCAAAAGCACTCAAAAGAGTGTGTGAACTGCTGGGAATATCTATGGAAAATGTCATTGCAATGGGCGACAGTCTTAATGATATTGCTATGATCGAAGAAGCTGGCATCGGAGTGGCAATGGGAAACGCCCAGGAAATGGTAAAAAAGACCGCGGATTATGTAACAGGGACAAACCTGGAGGACGGAGTAGCAAAGGCTATCAGGAAGTTTGTGCTTTAAAAAGCTATAGCCGAATATCCCAGTGTAAGGACCTTTCTATATAGAGAGGTTCTTTTTTTCTGATTGTATTGATAATAAGTTTTGTGTGTGCATATGGGTGGCTTGTTTGTGCAAATGACCCATAAGTTGTGCGAACGACAGTTCAACTCGTGCGAAAGCCCGTCCACCTTGTGCAAACACCCCATCGACCCGTCCTACGTCTAAAAAACTGAATATTAAGTATATTATTAGCTAAAGAATTCCCTTCGTTTTATAATAAAGATGAATACACCATCATATTTCTATTACAACAGCCTCGGAAAAGAACCTGCTCTTCACGCAGAGAAAATTGCAAGGAGGTTGGGAACCATGGGGAAAACAAAGCATCAGGGGCCGGTAAGACTGCCGAAAAGCCCTGCTCCGAAGCATTGGGTAAGCTGGGTCCCCTTTGGCATTGGCAAAGTTAAACCAAAACATATCAGGGACACGGCAAAGGTAGTGTGGGAAAACAAAGACAGTCTTCCATATGCCACAAGAATTTTAACGCAGGGAGTGTGTGACGGATGCGCTCTCGGAGTAGGAGGATTAAAGGATCAGACGTTAACCGGGCCTCACGTATGTACTACGCGCCTGAACGTTCTCCGTCTGAATACGATGCCGGCAATTAAGAAAGAAATACTTTTTCAGGATATTGATGATCTGAGAAAAATGGACAGTTCTGAGTTGAGAAACTTAGGAAGAATACCATATCCTTTGTCCAGAGAACCGGGAGATAAGAAGTTTAAAAGAATTAGCTGGGACGAAGCCCTCGACCGGGCGGCAAAAAAAATTAAAAGCATTGACCCCAGGCAGCTTGCTTTCTTTTTAACAGCAAGAGGCATTACAAATGAATCTTATTATGCAGCGGGGAAGGTTGCCAGGTTTTTAGGCACCAATAATATTGATAACGCATCTAGAATCTGCCACTCTCCCAGTAAAACCGCGTTGAAGCGCTCGCTGGGGATCGGGGCTTCCAGCTGCAGCTATATGGACTGGATCGGAACAGACGTCTTGATTTTCTGGGGCTCAGTTGCCGCTAATAACCAGCCTGTTTCCACAAAATATATGTACGCAGCTAAGAGAAAAGGAACGAAAATTATTGTTATTAACCCATACTATGAGCCATCGATGGATAAGTACTGGATTCCGTCAGTTCCTGAAAGCGCTTTATTTGGCACGAAGCTGGCCGATGATGTGTACCAGGTGAATATTGGCGGCGATATTGCCTTTATGAACGGGATAATGAAGCACTGGTTTGAGATGGAAAAAAAACAGCCAGGCTCCGCAATCGACCGTGATTTTATAAACAGCCATACGAGAGGATTTACTGAATTAAAAAAGCATGTGGCAGATCAGGATTGGTCTGTTCTTGAGAAATCCTCAGGTATAACGAAAGAGAGAATGTATGAATTTGCAAAGCTGCTTGCCAGGTCAAAAAGCGGTGTTTTTGTCTGGTCTATGGGCCTGACACAGCACCGTTTCGGAACAGATAATATCTCGCAAGTAGCAAACCTTGCAATGCTCCGTGGTTTTATCGGCAGGGAGAAATGCGGGGTTATGCCTATACGGGGCCATTCAGGAGTACAAGGCTCCGGAGAAATGGGCGCTGATCCTTTTGTGCTTCCAGGAGGGGAGTTTGATAATGAAAACAGGAAACGAATAGAAGAGATCTGGAAGTTTAAAATACCTGACTGGCAGGGGGATATTATAGGCGTTTCTCTCGAGAATGCCTTACTGCCGGATGACCATGAGCGTAAGTTAAAAGTTCTGTATACTTCCGGAGGGAATTTCCTTGAAACGATGCCTGACCCTGGCTTTGTAAAACAATGTCTGGAAAATACAGATGTAAGAATTCATCAGGATATTATATTAAATACTTCCACCCTCCTTGATGCGAAGGAGCAGGTTATTGTCCTGCCTGCGATGACAAGATATGAACAGCCTGGGGGAGGCACCTCTACTTCAACAGAAAGAATGGTCTATTTTTCTCCGGAAATCAAAGGACCGCGAATTGAAGAAGCAAGGGCTGAATGGGAGATTTATATTGAACTTGCAAAAAGGGTAAAACCTCATAAAGCAGAACTGGTTGATTATAATTCTGCAGAGGAGATTCGTGAAGAAATTGCGAAGGCAAACCCTAATTATGAAGGCATCCAGCATTTAAAGAAAAAGGGTGATGTTTTTCAGTGGGGAGGTGCCTGGCTCTGCGAAGGAGGCATTTGCCCGACAGAGGACGGAAGAGGCAGCCTTCTTCCAATTAGACTTCCGGAAGTTCGTAAGCCTGAAGGTCATTTTTATCTCACAACGAGACGTGGAAAACAATTTAATTCAATGATTTACGGAAAACAGGACCCTAATAATAATGCGGACCGATTCGATGTGCTTATTCACCGGGCTGATGCAAAAGAGCTGGGAATTGCTGAAGGTGAAGCAATCGTTGTGTATAACAGATACGGGGTTTTTCACGGACGTGCAAAATACGACAGAACAAGGAGAGGGAATATTGCCGTGTACTGGCCGGAAGGAAATGTGCTGATGGAAAAAAAAGTATATGAGCGTTATGCCGGTATGCCTGAATATAATACAGCTGTCATTGTTGAAAAAGCAGAGACTTACCATGCTCATAAAGACACAAAATATGTGGAACGAAGGGTTGAAGAACTGGAAACTGAGATTAGCTGAATAACATGGCATTTTGTATCGCCTTAAAGGAGAGTGTCATGGAAGACTCAGTGATGAAGAATCCTGCTATAAGACAACATTCAGTAAAGAAGTTTCATAATAATAGCTTCGCTCAGACTATAGATCCTGTTGCTGCTGAAGTTCCTTTAACTATTTATGTGAATGGAGCAGAGTTTGCCACATTGCTGTGCACGCCTTCTTTTCTGGAGGAGCTTGTTACCGGGTTCCTTGCTTCGGAAGGGCTTATTCGATCCTGTGAAGATATAAAGTCCCTGTCGATTGATGAATCAAAAGGTTTTGCATATGTGGAGCTCCATATTAAGCTGACAATCGACCCAGCGGCTTTTTCCAAGCGGGTTATTGGTTCATGCTGCGGGAAAAGCAGACAATTTTATTTCCGCCAGGATGTGAAAACAGCAAAAACAACTAATCACAAAATTTCATTATCTGCTGAAAAATGCATCGTGCTTATGGAAAGGATGCAGCAGGAATCAGGAGATTTTCAGCTTACAGGAGGACTTCATAACGGAGCCCTCTGTACTGCGGATGAACTTCTGATTAGCCGTTCTGATATTGGCAGGCATAACGCCCTGGATAAAATATTCGGCCACTGTCTTATTAATCGTATTCCTGTTAAAAATAAAGTGATTGTTTTCAGTGGTCGAATATCTTCAGAAGTTCTGCTGAAAGTATCAAAAATAGGCATTGCTGTTCTTCTGTCAAAGTCGGCGCCCACCTCTCTTGGAATCGATCTGGCGGAAGACCTTGGAATAACTACGGCCGGATTTGTACGGGAAGGCCGAATGAATGTCTACAGCAGGCCGGAAAGAATCCTGCATGGGTAACTGCCGTCTTTACTGCCCATCCTGGTGAATTTCTTTTACTCTCCCAACCTGGCCGTCTTCAAGACGTACTTTAATACCGTGAGGGTGCTGACTTGAGTTAGTTAAAATATCTTTTACGATTCCTTCTGTTAATTTTCCTGTCCGCTGATCTTTTTTCAAAACTATGCTGACAGCCTGGCCTGGTGCCAGGTTTTTTCTGTATTGTCCGTTCATTCTTTGTTTCTCCTTTCTCTATAACTGTCACCTTTAAGACTGTTCCCTGAATGCCCTATGCCTATGCTTTTAAAGTGTCCGGCTAAATAGTTGGAAAAATCAATATATTATATTGTTTTTTCATTACATTAAAGATAGATTAGTTTATATACATACTGTTGTAAATAAATATTAACTGCGGAGGGGAGTTTATGGCTGATGTAATCGTGCAGGGGGAAAGATGGTTTCCTTCTGACAATCATTTCTCCAGAGAGCTGAAACAACATTGGGGAGACTGGTATTGCGACTCGGAGATCGGAAAACTAAGAGATGTAATCATGAGAAGGCCAGGGCCGGAAATTGACATGGTAAATGAGCACAATTATGAAGAGTTTCGCTGGAGAGCCGAGATGGATGTATATAAAGCCCGGGAGCAGCATGATAAACTGGCCGATATCTACCGGCAAAACGGTGTGAATGTTCATTATGTGGAGCGGCAGCGGGAAGACAGGCCGAATGCCATGTTTATGCGTGACCAGGTGCTGATGACACCGGAGGGGGCGATCGTCTGCAGAAATGGCATTTCCGCCAGGCGTGGTGAGGAACGGTTTACGGCTGAGAAACTTGCAAAACTTGGTGTGCCGATTGTGAGAACAATTAACGGCAGCGGCTGGTTTGATGGTGCTTGTGCAATGTGGATCGACAGGGAGACAGTAATACTGGGGACAGGTGCCAGGGCGAATAAATCCGGTGCGGAACAAGTAGAATTTGAGCTTCGCAACATGGGAGTCAAATATATTATTCCTTTTGAAATCCCGTACGGACATGCCCATCTGGATGGGCTGATTAATATTGCTGACAGGAAAACAGCTTTGCTTTTTCCATGGCAGGTTCCTTATGAGGTAGTTAAAGCACTTCTTGAAAGGGAGTTTACTATTGTGGAAGCAACCGATCTGGAAGAGATAAAGTGGCAGCTTTGTACAAACTTCGTTGCCCTAAAGCCTGGAAAAGTGGTGATGCCAGCTGGCTGTCCGGATACGAGATACAAACTTGAAAATGCGGGAGTCGAAGTCATTGAAGCAAACATGAGCGAGCTGTTAAAGGGCTGGGGTGCTATGCACTGTATGACAGCCTTTTTGAAGCGTGACCCGGTGTAGAATCACATCCCGGGATGTCGCGACAAATTAAAAAGAACGACAGCAGCTTTTTTAAAGAAGAAAGTACAGACGGAAACATAAAAAGGAGAGGTAAACATGACAGCCAACACAAGAGTAAAGGTTCAGGGAGAACGATGGTTTCCATCAGAGCAGTCATTTTCAGACGAAATAAAAGATTTATGGGGCGACTGGTACTGCGACTCGGAAGTGGGCAAGCTTCATGCCGTGCTTATGCACCGGCCGGGAGCTGAAATTGAAGGAATTACGGAAGAAAATTATGCGGACTATCGCTTCAGAGCCCCTATAAATGCAGAAAGGGCGCGGTATCAGCAGGACGCCCTGGCGGATGTATACCGGGAACATGGAGTAAAAGTCCACTACGTACAGGGACAGAGGACGGACAAGCCAAACGCTATGTTTATGCGCGACCTGGTGTTTATGACACCAGAAGGAGCGATCGTCTGCCGTCCGGCAATTCCGGCAAGGCGGGGAGAAGAAAAAGCTGTCGCGGCTACACTTGCGTCCCTTGGTGTTCCTATTATAAAAACAATTAACGGTGATGGTTATTTTGAAGGGGCAAGTGCTATGTGGGTGGACAGGGAGACTGTCGTGATAGGAACGGGAAGCAGAACAAATGAATCCGGTGCGGCCCAGGTAGAGGCAGAACTGCGAAACATCGGGGTAAAAAATATAATCAGAACACAAATACCGTACGGATCGATACATCTTGACGGATATATGAATATGGTGGACCGGAAGAAGCTGGTTATTTTTCCATGGCATGTAACTTATGACTGTGCAAAACAGCTGCTGGATGCAGGCGTGGAATTAATTGAGCTGACCAATATTGAAGAACTGAAGCAGGGGATGGCTATGAACTTTGTGGCTCTTGAGCCTGGTAAAATTGTTACACCAGCTGGCTGTCCGGAGACGAAGGCGCTTCTGGAAGACCATGGAACCGAAGTGATAGAAGTGGAAATGGACGAAATAATGAACGGCTGGGGAGCGGTTCACTGCATGACCGCCTTCTTGAAGCGTGATCCAGTGAAATTATAAGTCTCTGATTACTTAATATTTTTTGGAGTGGGCTGTCTCTTCCTCTTCCGGAGCGTACCTAAGCTCCTTTTCTGATCCAAATTCTTTTTTCTTTGGTGAAATATAGTTTTGTCACAGCCTGTTTTTTGTGAAGAGATGACTTTTTATCAGGAATATTGGACAGGCTTGTTGATAGAAATGGAAAATTGCCATATAAATTACTTTGACTTTTCCAGTCAAATAACCGATGATAAGGTTACTTAAATTAAGAAAGACAGGAGGTGAATACAGATGTTTTTTGAAATTTGGAATGATATTGTTCCTATATTGTTTTCCCTTAGTTTTTATGTAGCATTTATAACAGCGCACATTATAAATGGCATTGTTGTGGATTACGCAGTCCAGCATAAAAGCTGGGTGAAAGATTCCTCTGTTTCCATAAAGCTTAAATCAGCGGCAGACCGGCTGATTACAGACAATCTGGAGGAACAGCAAAGTTTTATTACGAGGATTACTAAACGTAAAGAAGCCCCGGAAGATGATGCAGATTACCAAGCCTTCTCATTAAACAGCATGAGCTTTTTAATACGAGGAGGAAAATTAAAACTATGGAAAACAAATCTGTATTCACTTTCTTTAAGAAATATGGCTTATTAATTCTGGCAGGAAGTTTACTACTCATACTGTCAGGCTGCGGAGCGACAAATGAACCTATTGATGAGAACACGGCAGGATTTTTCAACCACTACGTCGTGTACCCATTCTCCTTTTCTATTAAGTTTTTCGCCGTGCTCTTCGACGGCAGTTACGGCTGGTCCCTTGTTCTCATGACTCTGCTTATCCGCATCGGGCTGCTTCCTCTGATGCTGAAGCAGTATAAAAACCAGATTACTATGCGGGAAAAAATGAGTGTGATTCAGCCGGAAATGAAGGAAATTCAGGCGAAGTATAAAGATAAAAAAGACCAGCAGTCACAGCAGAAGATGCAGCAGGAAATGATGCAGCTCTACCAGAAGCATAATTTTAACCCGCTGACATCTATGGGCTGCCTGCCTATGCTCGTGCAGCTTCCTATACTTATGGGATTCTACTGGGCTATTATGCGGACACCGGAAATAGCGGAACAGTCATTTCTCTGGTTTAACTTAGGGGAAAGAGACTTAATCTTACCGATTCTCGCTGCTGCCGTCTATTATATTCAATTTAAAGTAAGCCAGCAGGGTATGCCGGTACAGCCGGGCCAGGAAAATATGATGAAGATAATGGGGCTGTTAACCCCTGCCATGATGGGATTCTTTTCCTTCTCAATGGCAGCTGCTCTTCCGTTGTACTGGACGGTGGGCGGACTTTTCCTTATCTTCCAGACATACCTGTCCAAAATGATTTATAAACAGCCGCAGCCAGCTCTGAATACGACTGTGGAGAAAAGCTGATATCACTAAAAAACAGACAGGCATTCATTAGTTGAATGCCTGTCTTTTACATTGAAAAAAGCCTGCACCCCCGTTTAAACGAGAGTGCAGGCTTTTAAAATTATCTGTTATCTATATTCTCCGGGTAAAGATCGTGATTCATCATGCGATGCTCCGCCATCTTTTCGTACTTCGTTCCTGGTTTACCATAGTTTACGTATGGGTCAATGGAAATCCCGCCTCTTGGTGTAAATTTGCCCCAGACTTCAATATAACGGGGGTCCATTAGCTTTACAAGGTCGTTAAGAATAATGTTCATGCAGTCCTCATGAAAATCACCATGGTTACGGAAACTGAAGAAATACAGTTTCAATGACTTACTTTCCACCATTTTTTCATCAGGAATATAGCTGATGTAAATGGTAGCGAAGTCAGGCTGCCCTGTTTTTGGGCAAAGGCTTGTAAACTCCGGGAAATTAAATTTTACAAAGTAATCCCGGTACTGGTGGCGATTTTCGAAAGCTTCTAAAATAGATGGATCATATTCCATCTTATATTCTGTATTGTTATTACCTAAAAGGGTAACTTCTTCACTGCGGTCATGATTACGAGACATGGGATGCAGCCTCCTTATTACTGTAATTTCCTTTATTTCCTCTCAGCCATTTTACAGTCAGGTAAATGAATGGCGTATCAGCGAGGGCAAGCGCAAGCTTCACGACATACTGAGTACCAATCATGACGAAAATTGCTGACAGCGGCATTGTGCCGTAAAAAGCGATAAATACAAAAACAATCGAGTCTACCATCTGGCTTGCCAGTGTACTGCCGTTATTTCGCAGCCATAAGTGTTTTCCGTTCGTCATCTTTTTGAGCTTATGGAAAAGGCTCACATCAAGCAGCTGGGATACACTGTACGCTACTAATGAGGCAGCAACCATCCTTGGCACTGCACCGAGGATTGCTTCAAATTCTTCCTGCATTCCCCAGAACCCTGCTGGCGGAAGTGTGATCGCCAGATAGAAAAAGCCGATCATCATAACATTTGTCAAAAGACCAGTGAGGACTACTCTTTTCGCAGTCGCTTTTCCGTAAACTTCAGAAATTGCGTCTGTTATTAAAAAAGTGATGGGATAAGTGATTATGCCTGCTGTTAAAACAATGGTGCCAATGCTAAACAGCTTTGCGGAGATGATATTCGACACTAACAGTGCAGTGAAGAAAATTCCCGCAAGCAAAATCAGCTTATGCTGCTTATCCGCATCAAAGCCAACCTTATTCTCCATATTAAAATCATCTCCTAGTTTTGATTTTTAGAGCGGAGGATGGTTGCGAACTCCGCTAACTAATCTACTTTAACACAAACATTGGGTCTTTGTAAGGGGTTAAATCTGGCAATCAGTACCGGGTTATATAGATAAATGTGTATAAATGGGTAGGGAAATTTAGGGAGGGAAAATGCCACTTCGCAATAAGGCGTTTCGATATAGCAACAAGAGTGGTCAAAATCGCAAGAAGAGTGCCCAGTTTCGCAACAAGGGTGGTCAATATCGCAACAAGCACCCTGATTTCATAAGGGAAACCATCCTTTTCGCAGGTTGCCAGGCCGATATCCCAGGTGGAAGACGACTTCGCAGGTTGGAGGCGTGATTTCGCAAGTAAGCCCCTTAATTTCGCAGATAAAACCCTCATTTCCGCAATCAGAATCCCTCATTTTCAAATCATCTTATTGGATAAGATGATATGTGCAGCAAAATTAAGTTTCCTTTTATATTTTTTTCAATAAAAGGCAGACTAAGGATAAAAAAGGGGACCTCAACTTGAATTTATTTAACCACGATAAAGCCCATAAAATGCGGGTTCGTGACATAGCAGGCTATATGATTACTTACCCGGATGTAAAGAAGACGTCAAAGAACCTCCTCGGCTTAACCTTTAACACTTACCAGGTGAATCTTGATTCTTATTCAATGAAGCTGGAAACAAAAGGGGCGAATGACGACTATATTCTGGAATTGCACCTTTTACAGAATGGTTCAGAAGTTTTTTCTTACAAAGCATATGAAGACGGGCAGTCAGAAAAGGACAAATATCCTTTGCCGGAAGAGACGTATATGCATCTGACGCATGATTTGCAGCCGTAGCCGCAGACTCTTCAGTGTTAAATCGTTATACGCTGGCACCAGCTATTTTCAGCGGCAAAAGCAGACCTGCAATCCTGTGGTCTGCTTTTACCATGTTTACAGGACGGCATCAGCTTTCTGTCCTTGGCTTTCCAGGGTCACAGTCAGGGGGAGAGAGTTCTGTCGTTTCAGCGAGCTTCATTAAATAATAGCATTCTTCCCTTGCCATATGGTCGGCCATAAGAGGTGACAGCACACCAAGTATTTCTTTATTCAGCTCCATTTCTTCCAGCTCTCTGAGAAAAGCTTTAAAAACGGTCATTTCCAGTTCAATATTTTTGTGGAAACGGGCCAAAGCGGGGAAGCGGCTGATGTTCGAGCGTAAGTATCCAGCAAGTTCCACTGCTTTTAAATAAAACTCTTCCCAGTCATCTTTAAATTGCTGCCCTTTATGCCGTAAGTCGTACTCTGTCCTGTCCAGGTTATCGGCAATAGCACCGGCATGGCCTGCAGCGTCAAGTAGCCAGAGCAGGTCATGATGCAGCGGATGAACGTCCGGGGGAATTTCTCCTTTAACCAAAAAGGACAATACTCTAAGCGCCTCATCGAGTTCGTTTACCATATGGCTGAGAAAGGATGGAGGAAGGGTAATTTTAATTTTTCCCACCAGGTGCTCCCTGAGGATGGAAAGCTTTAATTTTCTAAGCTCAAGGCCAGCTTCTTCGGTATTAACGAGCATGTCATTAAGCGCATTTTTTCCCGCTGTACCTTCAATCTTACTTACTTTTCCCAAAAGAGAATCAAATGTATGAATGAACTTATCCGCCTGCCGTACATAAGAAGTTTCAGCGGGAGAAAGAGAGTCATGGATAAATCTCGCATGATCTCCAAGCACCTGAATCCAGAATCTGAGTTCAAACAGCGCCTCTCTCTCGAAAACCTTTGGCATATTCATCCCCCCAGTGAGTTTTCATAGCAACAACAGAACATGCATTAATAAGCTAATGTAACCACTAAACAAATATATGCCCGAAAAGACCGGATTAGAAAGGATTTAAAGGAATGGACCCTGAATATTAAACCAATAATGGGAATACGTGCGCAATATGTGTAAAACATGATAAAATAACTAAAGCCTCAGAACTTTAAACAATTAGTCTAATGAAATAACTGTTATAGAGAAAAAACAGAGCTGTTTTCTAATAAGCCATGAGAAAGGTTGAAATATATGAGTGAGAAAGTAAACACTTCGTCCAACTTCATAAAAAACATTGTAAAAGAGGACCTCGCCTCAGGAACTCATAATGAAATTATCACCCGATTTCCGCCGGAGCCAAACGGATACCTGCATATTGGACATGCTAAATCCATTGTGCTGAATTTTGAACTGGCTGATGAATTCGGCGGCAGGACTAATCTTCGCTTTGATGATACGAACCCACTGAAGGAAGACAGAGAATTTGTAGAATCGATTAAAGAAGATATTGAATGGCTTGGTTATGAATGGGACGGGCTCCATTTTGCTTCCGATTATTTTGAGGAAATGTATGACCGTGCTGTCCTGCTTATTAAAAAAGGGCTTGCTTATGTAGAAGACTTATCACAGGAAGAAATCCGCGCCTACCGTGGAACCCTTACAGAGCCAGGGAAAGAAAGCCCGTCCCGGAGCCGTTCTGTGGAAGAAAATCTGGATCTGTTCGAGAGAATGAGAGCAGGGGAATTCAAGGACGGAGAAAAAGTTCTCCGGGCAAAAATAGATATGTCTTCACCGAATATAAATCTCCGTGACCCTGTATTGTATCGGATTTCACATACAAGACACCATAACACAGGAGATAAGTGGTGTATCTACCCAATGTATTCTTATGCACATCCTCTTGAGGATGCGATTGAGGGAGTAACACACTCGATTTGTACGCTGGAGTTTGAAGATCAGCGTCCACTTTATAATTGGGTAGTGGAAAAGTGTGAAATGGAAGCGACTCCTAAGCAGATTGAATTTGCGAGACTGAACTTAACCAATACCGTTATGAGCAAAAGAAAGCTAAAGCAGCTTGTCGACGAGAATTATGCCGATGGCTGGGATGACCCGCGCATGCCGACAATTTCCGGGCTGCGCCGACGCGGTTACACCGCAGAGGCTATTAAGCAGTTTTGCCGGGAAATAGGGG
This sequence comes from Evansella clarkii, assembly GCF_002019695.1. Taxonomy (GTDB): domain Bacteria; phylum Bacillota; class Bacilli; order Bacillales; family Salisediminibacteriaceae; genus Evansella; species Evansella clarkii. Next base: position 1,243,807 of record NZ_KV917376.1, read on the forward strand.
TGGCGAAATCGGATAACACGGTAGATGTGAGAATGCTGGAGCACTTTATCCGGGAAGATTTGAAAATGAAGGCACCACGTACTATGTCCGTGCTTCATCCGTTAAAAGTGGTCATTACCAATTATCCGGAAGGGGAAGTGGAGTGGCTTGACGCCGAAGTTAATCCTGAAAACCCTGAGATGGGCATGAGGAAAATTCCATTCTCCAGAGAGATTTACATTGAACAAAGCGATTTCATGGAAAACCCGCCTAAGAAGTATTTCAGGCTTTTCCCAGGAAATGAAGTCCGCCTTAAGCATGCTTACTTTATTAAGTGTAATGAAGTGATTAAAGACGAGGACGGAAATGTTATCGAACTTCATTGTACGTATGATCCTGAAACGAAAAGCGGGTCGGGATTTACCGGAAGAAAAGTAAAAGGTACGCTTCACTTTGTGGAAGCGAGCCAGGCTAAGGAAGCAGAATTCCGTCTTTATAACCCGCTTATTCTGGATGAAAAAGAAGGAAACGACTTCATGGATCAAGTAAATGCGGATTCTCTGGAAATCACTCGTGGATATGTGGAGCCGAACATGAGTGAAGCAGGACCCCATGATAAATTCCAATTCTTCCGCCATGGGTACTTTAATGTAGATCCTAAGTACACTTCAGAAGATAAACTGGTTTTCAACCGGATAGTAGAGCTTAAAAGCTCTTTTAAGCTATAGGAAAAAAATAAAGGGCTGGCTCCTGTTAAAACAGAAGCCAGCCCCTTTATATTAACGGGCATTTATATACCCTTTTTTAACGGCTATACCGCCAGGTGAATTAAGAGTTTCGGCTTGAATTACGGCCGCCTTTTTGGCCAATATCTTCAAAATGGTCTTTACCATACTTACGCTTCACTTTTTCTCCGCCTTTTTGGCCGATTTCCTCAAAGTGGTCCTGGCCATACTTACGGCTCACCTTCTCGCCGCCTTTGCGTCCTGCTTCTTCACGACTCATTTTACCGTTATTGTTGTTAGTTGCCATTTGTATCGCCTCCTCATAAATGTATATCTGTTAATCAATCACTCTATTATTTTCCGGAAGCCCAGCCATATACCGGACCCGGGAAATTAGGAGTTGTTTCTGCGGGATTTTTCTCCGCCTTTACGTCCAATTTCTTCATAGTGATCTTTACCATACTTGTCGCTTGTAGTTTCTCCGCCTTTTTGGCCAATATCTTCAAAATGGCTCTTGTTATAACGTTTGCTTGTAGTTTCTCCACCTTTTTGACCGATCTCTTCAAAGTGGCTCTTGTTATACTTGTTGCTTGTAGTTTCTCCGCCCTTTTGACCGATCTCTTCAAAGTGGTCACTGTTATACTTTTTGCTTGTAGCTTCTCCGCCTTTTTGACCGATTTCCTCAAAGTGGCTCTTGTTGTACTTACGGCTTACTTTTTCTCCGCCTTTTTGTCCTGCTTCTTCACGACTCATTTTACCGTTATTGTTGTTAGTTGCCATTGTTGATCATCCTCCTTAAAATAGTTGTGAAAAAATTTCTCTTCTAATTTAACTCGGAATGTTCATCTTTGAGAACCAGCCATGTAATTAAGAGTTTCTGCTGGAATTCTCGCCGCCTTTACGGCCGATTTCCTCAAAATGTTTCTTTGAGTACTTATCGCTGGTGGTTTCGCCACCTTTTTTACCAATTTCCTCGAAGTGGTCTTTACTATATTTATCACTAGTAGTTTCGCCGCCTTTTTTGCCAATCTCTTCGAAGTGGCTTTTATTATACTTGCGGCTTACTTTTTCGCCACCTTTTTGACCAGCTTCTTCGCGGCTCATTTTTCCATTGTTGTTTGCTGCCATCGTAAATTCCTCCTTTCGAAGTTATTATTAGGAATACCACGAGAGGAAGTAGTTAAACTTCTAAGTGCAAAAAATAGATATAAAGTTTGGTTTTGAAAAAAGTCGATAATTGTCCGTTTAAAAGAGTTGATTTGTGGAAATGGAGGTTGGTTATATCTCGAAAATTATAGTGAAGAAGGGGGGCTTCCTCAACAAAGGGGGGAGCTGACCGAAAAAAGACCAGCTTCCTCAAAAGAGAGAAAGCTGGTCTGGATTACTTGCTTTTATAGAATTCCGTTTTAACTTTTTCGAGAAGCTCATTGTCTGACAGGAGGTCAAACCCTGTCATTGCCATAGCTTTAGTCCCGGTAATCATTCCTTCAAAGCCTTCTTTGCTAAGAGCAGCTTCGCGGAATTCATGAGTATGGGCAGTAACAGGCTTCTCGCTAATTTTAATAAAAGGATGAATAGAAGGTGTATGCTGGCTCACATTCCCCATATCTAGAGAGCCGCCGCCTGTTTTTTCTCTGACAGCTCCTTTAGGGACCCCAAGCTCAAAGAGATTCTGGGTAAATAAATCAGATAGAACCTCATTAGTCACCATATCATCATATGAATATTCGTAATTAGAAATTTCAAGGGTGGCACCGGCAGCAAGAGCAGCTCCCTCGGCACAAGCTTTAACTTTAGACACTACATCATTCAGTTCTTTCCGCTTATTTGCCCGCACATAAAACTGGGCGACAGCATAATCAGGGACGACATTCGCTGCTTTTCCTCCTTCAGGTATGATGCTGTGGATTCTTACATCCGGGGTGACATGCTGTCTCAAAGCGTTAATAGAGTTGAATGTCTGAATAACTGCATCGAGAGCGTTAATTCCTTTTTCCGGAGAAGCCGCTGCATGGGCAGACTTCCCATGAAAGGCAAACTGAATAGCATCCATAGCTAACGAGCTTCCGCTTTTTACGTAAGTGTCGCTCGGGTGCGCCATAATTGCTGCGTCAAGGTGGCTGAAGAGGCCTTCTTCAGCCATAGTAACTTTCGCACCTTTTGTTTCCTCTGCCGGCGTTCCGTACACAAAGACTTTTCCTCCAGTCTGGTTCAGAACTTTACTGAGGGCGATTCCTGCCGCTATTCCCATCGTTCCGATTAAATTGTGGCCGCACGCATGGCCGACCTCAGGAAGAGCGTCGTATTCCGCCATGAAGCCGATGTGAGGGCCGGGCTGGCCGCTGTCGTAAACTGCTTCGAAGGCGGTAGGCTGATTAACAATTCCGGTCTTTACTTCAAAGCCATGTCTACCAAGTTCTTCCGTGAGTATTTTACAAGCTTTAAACTCTTCATTTCCAAGTTCCGGGTTATTGCCTATGTATTGACTGATTTCAAAAAACCTTGGCTTGTATTCTTCTATTAATTTTATGAGAGTGTCTTTCAAAGAGGTAACCTCCTGTCTGAAAAGTTATATAACTTCAGCATATAGGAACATTAGTAATTTTGAAAGAGTCTCCTTAATATGGCGGGGTCTAAGGAATCACTGTGACATCCTGAAGGGCTGCTATCAGTGATAAAAAAGGGAGGGGGAGTATAACTTTGCTGGTGCGACGTAAAAAAACTGCATAAAAAAATGCCGCGACTCAGCGCGGCATTCCTACGCTCTCTCTTAAGATAATTTTTCCTCCGGATCAATTCTGTCGAGAGGATATTCAGCAGGACCTTCGATTACCTCACCATCGTATGTGTATCTTGAACCGTGGCAGGGACAGTCCCATGTTCTTTCGCCGTTGTTCCACTCAACTTCACAGCCCATATGCTTGCATGTCGTGTCCACGACATGCAGCTTGCCCTCAAAGTCGCGGTAGGCTCCCGCCCTGCTCCCGTTAACCGTTATCGTACAGCCTTCATCGATTTCCACTTCCTCAGGCCTTTTATCAGTAGGCTCCAATTTTCCTTTTATCATATATTTGGCTACATTAATATTCTCTTTCAGGAACTTCTTAAGGCTTGGGTCCATATCAAAGCGGTCTGGAGAGAATATCTCCATCTCAGGGGAATCCACACCAAGAACGTAATCCCTTAAAATGAACGCGGAAACTGTACTGGAAGACATTCCCCATTTTCTGAAACCAGTAGCAACAAGTATATCTGTGTGGTTTGTAGAAATGGGACCGATATAAGGTACTTTATCCAATGTGTAAAGATCCTGAGCCGACCATCTGTATGGAATGTCTGTTATTTGAAATGCCTCTTCACCGAAGGTTTTCAGGTTCTCATAATGCTTCATCATTGGTTCGCCCTGGCCTGTTTTATGGCTGTCGCCGATAATAAGCAAGTAATTTTCTCCGTTAATTTTTACCGTTCTGATGGACCTGTCAGGCTGGTCGACACTCAGGTACATAGCATCAAGTTCTTCTGTATTTCCTTTTGCTGCGATAATATAGGACCGTTCGGGGCTTAGCCTGGAAAAATAATAGCCTTCACTTTCGTAAAAAGGGAAGTGAGAGCAGGATAGTACATAATTCCCTGTGATAGTTGCCCCCTCCGCAGTTTCTACCGTCAGCCTCTGTCCTGTTTCAGATTTAGTCATAATATCTACAGCGGTTGAGTTTTCATATATAACACCGCCATTTGCAATAAATTCATCAACAAGCTTAAGGACATACTTTAGTGGATGGAACTGAGCTTGTTTCTTCATAATCAGAGCTTTTTTTGCTTTAACATTAATAGAGATGGAGTCGGCTAACTCACCTGGTATGCCCAGCTTTTCATAGGCTTTAAATTCTTTTTCCAGTTTCGAAACGGACTTCTCTTTTGTCGCATAGAGTATCGCGTCTTTTTCCTCATAATCGCAGTCAAGTCCGTGCTCTTCAATAAAGTCCCTTATAAAACCGCACGCATGCATATTCGCCTCATAATAGGTTCTGGCAAAATCCACACCGAAGTGTTCAATCAGTTCATCGTAAATCAGATTATGCTGCGCAGTAACTTTTGCGGTTGTATGTCCTGTTGTTCCGTTAAAAATCCTGTCTCCATCGAGAATAGAAACTTTGTATCCTTCTTTACTCAATAAATAACCTGTTGTAATCCCGGTAATCCCGCCGCCTACTATTACTACATCTGTTTCCTTGTGGTCAGTCAGAGGGGGGAACTCCGGCCGCTCCACAGAGTCGAGCCAGTATGATTCCGGGTATCGTGGAAGCCCTTCATAGTTGTTTTCCTTATTAGTCATTATACTTTCCTCCTAAATAATGCTTTGCAGTATTAGCTGTTTCTATTTTTAGAAGAAACAGGAAATAGTATACCGTCAATTTTCCAGTATTATGCTGATATTTTGCGCAAATTTTCTGAAGAAGCAGGAAATTGCAGGTTTAATAGATAATAAGAAAAAGAAAAGGAATTTAAGCGTTTACAAAAACACTGTTTTTTCGTAACAGCAAAGGCTTTAGTCCTAATCAAAGGCAGCTGGAGTTAAACTAAGGAGGAGCAATAAACATGAGAGAGACAGTTATAGTGGAAGCAGTACGTACACCAATTGGTAAAAGAAAAGGTAAATTAAGCGGCATGAGACCGGACGACCTTTTGGCTTTAGCGCTGGAAGGACTCGTTAAAAAGGCTGGAGTCAGTGCAGAAGAAGTAGAGGATGTTATTGCAGGGTGTGTAAGCCAGGTGGGTGAACAGGCGCCGGATATCGCCAGGACAGCTGCGCTTATCGCCGGGTTCCCGGAAACAGTTCCAGGAGTGACGATTGACAGACAGTGCGGTTCCAGCCAGCAGGCTGTTCACTTTGCCTCACAGGCTGTTGCCAGCGGGGATATGGATGTGGTCATTGCCTGCGGTGTGGAAAGTATGACGAGGGTGCCGATGTTTTCTAATATGAAGGGAGCCACGTATAGTGAAAAGCTAACTGAAAAACACGAAATAATAAACCAGGGTGTCTCTGCTGAGCGTATCGCCGAAAAATGGGAACTTACGAGGGAAGAACTGGATACATTTGCTTTAAACAGCCACGAGAGGGCATTAAAAGCTCAGGAGAACGGTGTTTTTGATAAGGAGATCATACCTGTGGAAGTAACTCTCGAAGACGGCAGTACGGAGCTGATGAAAAAAGATGAAGGTCCGCGCCAAGGAACGTCTCTGGAGGCGCTTGGCGGGCTGAAGACGGTCTTTAAAGAGGATGGGGTAATTACTGCCGGTAACGCCTCGCAAATGAGCGATGGGGCTTCCGCTGTGTTAATAATGAGCAGGGAAAAAGCAGATGAACTGGGATTAAAACCAAGGTTCCGCATCGTGGCAAGAAGTGTCGTCGGTTCTGACCCTACTTTAATGTTAACAGGACCTGTTCCAGCGTCAGAGAAAGTGCTGAAAAAAGCAGGCCTTACAATTGATGATATGGATTTATATGAGGTGAATGAAGCTTTTGCTCCTGTACCTTTAGTCTGGCTGAAGGACATGAAAGCAGACCCGGAAAAGCTGAATATATACGGAGGAGCGATTGCTCTTGGGCATCCTCTTGGAGGAAGCGGAACAAGAGTGATGACAACGCTTATGAATGCTTTGGAACAAACCGGAGGCCGGTACGGACTGCAGGCAATCTGTGAAGGCTTTGGCATGGCTAATGCTACGATAATCGAGAGGATAAGTGAAGATTAAAAGCAGGAGGGCTGTGCAATATAATAGGGGAGTTGCCTGCACCCAACTGTCACTATGACACTTGTCATAGTGACAGTTTGTTTAGGTGAAAAAGTTTTCCCTTTACCAACTTCGTCCCATATCTTAAACTACAAAAAAACCGCATGTTCAGGGAGGAAATAATCCCCTTACATGCGGTATTTATAATGGCTAGAAATTAGCTTTTCATTTTTGGATCAAGAGCGTCCCGGAGACCGTCGCCAATCATATTAAAACCGAGAACTACAAGCATAATTGATAACCCAGGGAAGAGTACTGTCCATGGAGCACTCTGGATAAATTGTCTGGAATCGGAAAGCATTTTTCCCCATTCCGGTGTAGGTGCCTGGGCCCCAAGGCCAAGGAAACCGAGTGCTGCCGCTTCAAGAATTGCAGTACCGAAGCTTAAAGTCGCCTGAACAATTATAGGTGCTACACTGTTCGGAAGTACGTGGTGGACAAGTATCCTTCCGTTTTTCATACCCTGTGCCTTTGCAGCCATAATATATTCTTCCTGCCTGATGGAAATAACCTTCGATCGCACAAGCCTTCCGAATATAGGTATGTTTACAATGGCTATCGCAATAAGGGCGTTTTGCAGGGATGGGCCAAGGATAGCCACGATAGCGATCGCAAGAAGAATGCTGGGGAAAGCTAGCATAATATCAAAAATTCTTGAAATAATCATATCAACCCAGCGTCCGTAATAGCCTGCTATTATCCCGAGAATGGATCCGAAAATCAGAGCACCACTTACGGCGAAGAATCCAACCATAAGGGAAATTCTCGCTCCGTATACGATACGGGTAAATATATCCCGCCCCAGATCATCGGTACCGAGCCAGTGGGCTGCAGAAGGCCCCTGAAGGCGGTCGGCAGCAGAGATACTGTGATAAGTGTAGTTTGTTAATAACGGTGCAAAAATAGCAATTAAAATGAAGAAGGTAATAATGATAATACCTACGATTGCGAGTTTATTTTTCCTTAACTGCCAGTATGCCTCTTTCCAGGGGGAGATAGCTTCTCCATCTGCCTGATTCGGCTTCTGATTATCAGGGCCGGGCATATGCGGCTGTTTTTTTGGTTCTGTAGCTGTTTCCATAATCTGTTCCCCCCTTATCTAGTATTTAATTCGAGGATCGATGTAGCTGTATAAAAGGTCTACAATTAAGTTAATAAAAACGAACATAGTTGCGATAACTAAAATCCCCGATTGAATAACAGGATAATCACGGTTTCCGATTGCTTCGTAAATATATCTTCCTATACCAGGCCAGCTGAAGATGGTCTCTGTAAGAATAGCCCCCCCAAGCAATGTGCCTGTTTGCAGACCTACAACTGTAAGTACAGGAATAACCGCATTTTTGAAACCGTGGCGGTAGATTACAGAAAGAGTAGAAGATCCTTTTGCTTCAATAGTCCGGATATAATCAGAACGAAGCACCTCAAGCATGCTGGAGCGGGTCATCCTCGCTATAATAGCCATAGGGATGGTCCCCAGTGCTATCCCCGGAAGGACAAGATGCTTAAATGAAGTCCACCACTGATCCAGCTGTCCGTGAATGAGAGCATCCAATAAGTTGAAATGGGTTATAGATTCAATCGGATTCCGTGGATTTTCACGGCCGAACGCAGGAAGCCAGCCAAGCTCCTGGGCAAAAACCCATTGCTGCATAAGGCCAAGCCAGAAGATCGGCATAGAAACCCCGATAAGCGCAATAACCATAGCTGTATAATCAAACCATGAATTTTGCTTCCAGGCACTGATAATACCTGCGTTCACACCGACAATGACAGCAAAAACCATCGCGAAAATTGTGAGCTCAAAGGTAGCAGCAAGATACGGCCATATATCACCGGAAATGGCCGTATTTGTACGGATAGAAGTACCCAGGTCGCCTTGCAGGAGACCGAGCATATATTGGCCATACTGGATTAAGAAAGGCTCATTAAGGCCTAATTGCTCTTCAAGATTCGCTACGGCTGTTGCGGTTGCCTGATCGCCAAGAATAACTCGCGCAGGGTTTCCGGGAATCAGGTGGATGATTGAAAACGTTATAAGTGACATACCGATAAGAACCGGGATAAGCATTAGCAGTCTTCTAATTGTATAAGCTAACATGGAGTTCACCTCTAGCTTCCATTCGACATATGTAAAATGACAGCATTTTAATAGAAAAAGAGGGCAGGAGAGTGCAATGCGGTTAGTTCCAGCGCAAAATTGCTTCTCAAACTCTGCCCTCTATGCATATTAAGGCATGTTCAGCCTTTATATATTTTTGTTACTCCGGTTTCCCGGATGGTTAATTATTCAGAAAGTTCTACTTCAGTTAATGGCTCACTTGTTGACAGGTGAGGCACATAGTTTTGTACGCGGTCACTACCTGCAAGGACAGGGATAGAGTGAACAAGCGTGATCATAGGGGAGTCCTCATGTATTAATTCAAGAGCCTCCTGGTAGTACTGCTCACGGTCTGATTCCTCCACTGCATGTCTTGCCTGAGTAAGCAGGTCGTCTACTTCACTGTTAGAGTAGAAAGTCTGGTTACTCGTAGGTATGGAAGGAGTTGAAAGCAAGTTGCCAAGGAAGTAATCCGAGTCACCATTTGTACCGGACCAGCCAAGCATAAATACATCCTGTGCACCAGTTTCGATCTCATCAAGATAAGTAGCCCATTCCATCGTTACAATATTTGCAGTTAATCCCACAGCAGCGAAGTTTTCCTGAAGCACTTCAGCAGCACGGGAAGGGTCTGGCATATACGGTCGTGCTACCGGCATTGTCCAGAGGTCAAATTCAAATCCATCCTCAAAACCTGCCTCGGCAAGGAGCTCCTGGGCGCGCTCAGGGTTGTAATCATAAGGCTCAATGTCGTCATTATAGCCAAGGTAAGCAGGAGGGAGCGGGTTTTTCGCCGGCTCTGCCAGACCTGCATACAGAAGGCCGATTAAAGTTTCTTTATCTACTGCATGGTGCATTGCCTGACGTACTAGCGGATCATCAAATGGTTCCTGATCTGTGTTGAATCCAAGGTAACCAATGTTATTAGTTTCTCTTTCAAAGACCTGAAGTCCCGGCTCATTAGCAATAGCCTCGTAATCGTCAGGGTTTAAGCCATCCATAATGTCAATTTCACCTGAACGAAGGGCAGTAAGCCTTGCAGAGTTATCAGGAATTACCTGGAAGATAACTCTGTCTAACTTTGGATAGCCTTCATTCCAGTAATCTTCAAACTTATCAAGGATGATTCTGTCATCTCTGTCCCAGCTTACAAACTGGAACGGGCCTGTACCTACTGGGTTTTCCTGAATATCAGCTCCGTATTCTTCCAGAGCGGCAGGAGAAGTAATTGCAAAATAACTCATACCCATATTCTGGATGAATGCGCCAAATGGCTCTTTAAGAACAAACTCAATAGTATAGTCGTCGAGTACGTTGATTTCGTCAATTACGTGGTCTTCATCACCCTGGAAGCCACCGAACTGGTTGCCGTAAACAGCATAGTTGTATCCTTCATCAATAAAGGCAAATTCGTGGTCCGGATCTGACCAGCGGTTAAAGTTAGTCAGTACGGCATCTGCATTAAAGTCAGTGCCATCATGGAACTTTACGCCTTCACGAAGATAGAAAGTATAAGTAAGGCCGTCGTCACTGATATCCCAGTCGTGTGCAAGACCTGGTTCAACTTCAAAAGAATCCTGGTTGAATTTTAATAGTGACTCATAGATCTGTAATGTAACACGGGAAGTTTCTCCATCTGTTACACTTGCAAAGTCGAGGCTGGTTGAATCCCCGCCACGGGCAAAAATTAACGTCTGATCTTCTGCCGCTGCAGGTGCTTCATTACCGTCGTTGTTATTCCCTTCATCATTGCCATCGTTACCATCATTCACAGCAGCATCATTGTTGCCGTCATTTTCAGCGGCATTATTGTTATTATCCGCCTCTCCGCCCGTTTCATTATTGTCTCCGCATGCTGCTAGAAACAGGACAAGCGTTAAAGACATAATGATGAGCCACAGACTCTTCTTCCTCATTTTGTTTCCCCCTTTGGTTTTATAAAAAATTGGCCATACTATAAAACTTGTAATCTGTCACCGTGTCTCATCATCGTTGTACAGGTGGCAGGCTACAAAATGGTTATCCTTCACTTCGCGGAACTCCGGACGAACTTCTTTACAGATTGCCATACACTCCGGGCACCTCGTATGGAAGGCACAGCCAGACGGCGGGTTAGAAGGACTTGGTACGTCTCCTTCAAGTATTATTCTCTCATGTTTTACATCCGGGTCAGGGTTTGGGACAGATGAAAGGAGGGACCTGGTGTATGGATGCAGCGGATCCGCATATAAATCTTCATTATCCGCAAGTTCCACCATTCGCCCCAGATACATGACACCAACTCTGTCACTGATATGCTTTACGACACTAAGATCATGAGCGATGAACACATAGGTCAGCCCGAACTCTTCCTGAAGATCTTCCATTAAATTCAGGATTTGAGACTGTATAGACACATCCAGCGCGGAGACAGGCTCATCACAGACAATCAGCTTCGGATTAACAATCAGAGCCCTGGCAATACCGATTCTCTGCCGCTGACCTCCGCTGAACTGGTGCGGATAACGGGAAGCATGATCCCCGGGGAGTCCTACGATTTCAAGAATTTCTTTTACTTTTTTCTTTCTTTCTTCCTTTGTGCCAATTCCATGAATAAGAAGGGGCTCACTAAGTATCTTTTCTACTTTGTGCCGGGGATTTAAAGAAGCATAAGGATCCTGGAATATTATCTGCATATCCCGGCGTCTTTTCCTCATTCCCTCTTCATCAAGAGTGGTTATATCTTCTCCATCGAAAATTACCTGGCCTTCCGTAGGGTCAATAAGCCTGAGCAGTGTTTTGCCAGTAGTTGATTTTCCACAGCCAGATTCACCTACGATACCAAGCACTTCTCCTTCGTATACATCAAAGGAGACATCATCGACAGCCTTCACTTCACCAACTTTTCGTGAAAGAATTCCACCGTTTATGTCAAAATATTTTTTGAGTCCTTTTACTTGAAGCAGTGGTTTAGACATTTACGATCTTCCCTTCCTTTTCGTAGAGGAAGCAGCGGCAGCCGTGTCCTTCACCCAGGTTTAAGAGTTCCGGGTTTTCCTGTGTACAGCGGTCAAAGACTTCCGGGCAGCGCGCGGCAAAACGGCAGCCCTGTTTTATCGATCCAGGCTTTGGAACATTGCCTGGTATAGAATACAGCCTGCTGTCCCGGTTGCTCATTTTAGGCAGAGAACGAATCAGGCCTTGAGTATACGGGTGTTTTGGAGATTTAAGAATAGTCCTTACATCTCCTTCTTCCACGATTTTTCCCGCATACATAACGACTACCCGGTCGCATATTTCAGCTACGACACCAAGATCGTGGGTAATCATCATGATTGCTGTCCCTTTTTTCCGGTTAAGGTCTTTCATCAGCTCCAGAATCTGAGCTTGTATTGTCACGTCCAGAGCAGTAGTAGGTTCATCGGCAATGAGAACTTCAGGGTCGCATGACATAGCGATTGCAATCATAACCCGCTGCCTCATACCTCCTGACAGCTGGTGGGGATATTCATCAACGATTTCCTCAGCCCGCGGTATTCCAACGAGTTTCAGCATCTCTACCGCTTTCGCTCTTGCCTGTTTTTTCGTTACTTTTCTGTGGTTTCTTACAGCTTCTATAATCTGATGGCCTATTGTAAATAAAGGATCAAGTGAGGTCATAGGCTCCTGGAAAATCATTGCAATCTGATCCCCCCTGATAGCCCTTAATCTTTTTCTGCTTACTTTTACAAGATCCTCTGCCTTATCCCGGCCTTCCTGTCTCCTGAAAAGAATCTCTCCGCCGACAATCTTTCCAGGCGGATTGGGGACAAGGCCCATTACAGATAAAGAAGTAACACTTTTTCCACAGCCGGACTCTCCAACAATCCCGAGAACTTCTCCAGCGTTAATGGAAAAGCTAACGTCATCAACTGCAGGGATTTCTCCGCGGTCAGTAAAAAAGTGTGTCTGCAAATTGTTAATCTCCAGTACTGGCTTAGTCATGTGACCCTCCCGCTTCACTAGTTGGTGAAAACAAAATTAAATTTAGGTAATAATATGTATTGAATTTTTTTAAAATAGTAAATATTTAATATTTTCCTGTTATACAGAAAAATACTATACTTCCGTCAATAAAGCAATAGAATTTTTAAAATTTTGAGTCAATTCGAGAGTGGATAAGTTGAAAGACAATACTTTTTTGTCAGTTTTAAATTTTTGTTCCGGAGTGGAATCAGAGAGGAAGATTTCTGGAAAGGGGGCTTTTTATGAATAAAAATTAACAGAAGAGTATAATTAAATACTTTTTAAAAATAAATTTATAAATAAGATAAAATTTTCTTTTTATCCTTCTATTGCGACAACAATTAAGGGTATATTTTACAGTAATATACAGGTGAACAATCTTCCTGTGCTAAAGATAGAAAAATTCAACTCATATGTTAAAATTATAGAGAAGTTTGCAATTGTCAAAATTTGAATGGACATTTAGCTTGAAGCTGTAATTTAGGAAGGGGTAAAAAGCATGAAAAAAGAGGAAGTTAGTACAAACCAGGCGCCAGGGGCAATCGGGCCTTACTCACAGGCGGTAATTTCCGGAGATTTTGTATACTGTTCAGGACAGATTGGCTTAAACCCGGAGAGTGGTGAAATGGCTGAAGGGCTTGAAGCCCAGGCAGAACAGGTTTTTGCGAATGTGAGGGCAGTACTGCAGGCTGCGGGTTGCACAATGGATGATGTAATTAAAACTACTGTGTTTATGAAAGATATGAATGATTTTGCAAAAGTGAATGAACTCTATGGAAAACAATTCCAGGAGCCATACCCTGCCAGAAGTGCAGTAGAGGCTGCGCGTCTTCCAAAAGATGCTCTCGTAGAAGTTGAAGTAATTGCAAGAAAACAATAATGAATAATAAAACAGCGCCGGAATCCATTTTGGCGCTGTTTTTATATTCAGCTAATGCTTAGGAGCATTTCTCGTAAGGCAGTCGCACGATATGGAGGAGTGTATGCACGATATGATGGGGCGATTGCACAGCTTTGCCCCTGGTTCGCTCATTTCGCAAGTTCATTTCCACGATTTCCTCACTTATCTGCACATATTATAAAAATTATCACCTGCCTCTACACTACTGGTCAATATTAATTAAACTTCTATGCTGAATTGATTCTAAGCAGTTTAATGGAAATTACCTTCTCGTTAGTTCCCAGATTTCCTGTAAAACAGGCATATCTTCCTTCTCTTTATCGCTAACCTCTTCCCAGATGATTCCGGTTGGTTTTTTATAAGGCGAGCTTGTTTCAATCAGCTCTGCTTCTGTAGCAATCCAGTCGAGAGTTAAATCATAATCATCTTTTGGTATGTCGTCCTCCACAAGCTGTACCGAATGAACAGTCCCGATAACAGGAATATCACGGTTGCCAAGTTCACGAATAATGGCGTATTCTCTGTCAGCATACCCTTCACCTTTGCCGATTCGCCGCCCGTCCCGGTGAAGGGCTACCGAGCCGGCAAAAAATAAGTCGATTTCCGGCAGTTCTGACAGAGAGATAACACGGCCATATTTGTGAATATGTTTCAGGCTGGCAGCTTTTTTCTCTTCTCCTGGAGGGACGTCGGCAGGATCTACTCGTATGAACCCATCTTTTAATCTTGGTGTTGGTACGAGAAGGGTTTTTTCATCCTTTAGGACCTGAGCCCGTATTGGAAGCTGAGGGGAATCAGGGTTTACCTTAACCACTTTTGCCTGTTTAAATTCTACCATCTGAAAAATAAGTTCAGCTGCTTTTTCAGCTCCTTTAAAATTCGGAATTCTCCCTTTTAAAGGAAAAGGGAACCTTCCAACTTTTTCATCAGTCATTGTTGACCATACTCTTTCTCTGATTTCTTGTTTATTCATTGTTTGAACCACCTTTTAACAATACTTTTGTAGCATGCCGGGCTCCTTGGTTTAATTATAGTGAAAAACAGCCATATGTGGTTAATAAAGGGTTCCCTTATTGGGTGCTGTCTTAATTAATAGAGAGACAAGAACCAATTTGTTATCTTTATAAACCGGTCGATCCCGCATCCAGGGTTAAGAGGGTTTACATTTATCGGCTGGGTGTTCAGGTTTAGCAGCCGATTTAATAATTAGACGGAACTATTCCGCTTAATTCGTAAATATTATAAAAAAACGCTTAAATAGACGGAGAAATTCCGCTTATGAACTCGAAAAACGCTAAAACAGGAGATTTTGCTTTGCTTAACCGGAAAACCTCTCCTTATATCACCCCGAAACGAGCCCTAATCTGCATATAACAGGAAATTCTCCGTTTATTTTATTTTAGCGCTTTACTTTTTCCTATATCCATAACGATGTAAATAAGAATGTCAGTTCCCGCACGCATTTTAAAATAAACACCTTAAAATGGAACCCTTTAAGTGGTTAGCTGGGCGATTTAGTTTTATTAAGGAATTAATTACCTGAATTTGGGTGTATCACACTTGCTGGTCGTTTCCTCTCTTCATAGGTATAACTAACAGGTCCTGTGAAAGGGGAGAAGTAAATGTCATACTTAGAAAAAATATTTTTATTTCAAAAGCAATTGATAAATAAGTTTTTATCTGAGCAGCAGGAGGATGGCTCCTGGAGATTCCCTTGTGAAAATGGACCACATACAGATGTTTACACAATAATTATATTAAGAGTTTTGAACATGCCTGAAGAAAAGCTGATAATAAGGCTTGCAAAGAGGCTTTTATCATTACAGGAACGAGACGGGACATGGAAACTTCACAGTGACGAAGAAGACGGAAATTTATCGGCAACGGTTGAGGCGTATACGGGACTGCTTTTTTCAGGGGTTGTCTCAAAGAATGATGAAAGGATGAAAAGAGCTGAAGAATTCATAAAAAGGAAAGGGGGCTTGAAAAAGACCCATAATTCAACAAAGTTCATGCTGGCCTTAAATCAGCTGTATCCGTGGCCTGTAATATTTCCTATTCCACTTACATTATTAATTCTGCCTCGTCATTTTCCGATTAATTTTAATCAGCTTACAAGCTATGTGAAAATACACTTCGCTGCAATTTTAATAGCTGCATATAAACGCGTCACCGTTAAAACTGAATGGACTCCTGATTTATCTCATTTAATATTGGAGGAATCCGTTTTAAAACGGCTTAAAAACCAGGTGCGAGGTAAAATCCCATTACTTAAAAGACTGAAAGACTTTATTTTTTTAAAAAAATTTAAGGCGGAAGCATTAAAGAAAGCAGAGTCGTATATCCTTGAACGGATCGAAGAGGATGGAACGGCAGGGAGCTATACAAGTGCGACCTCGATCTCCATATTCAGCTTAATAGCTTTGGGGTACGGCACAGATTCTCCTCTTATCAAAAATGCCGCCGCAGGTATTATAAACAATTCTGTTGAAATTGCAGACAACCTCCATATTCAGAATGCTCCATCTGGAATCTGGGATACATCGCTCATTGCTTGCGCTTTAAATAAATCAGAGTGCAGGTGCCCGGAAGTAAAAAAGGCGGTCAGGAATGCATCCAGCTATTTAGTAAAGCGGCAGCAGAACACAGGGGCATGGGGATTTTCAGAAAGCAACTCCTGGCATCCCGATGTTGATGATACACAGGCTGCGCTTCGGACAGTACAAGTGGAAGCAGCAGTGGATCCTGAGCAGAGAAACGCCTTTAATAAGGGCTTTAACTGGCTTTTACGAATGCAGAACAAAGACGGCGGCTGGGGTTCATTTGAAAATAATAGGGGAAATTCTTTAGTTAAGCATCTTCCAATTGAAAATATTAAGGATACAGCGGTAGATCCTTCAAGCGCAGATTTAACAGGAAGAGTACTGGAATTTTTAGGAGACGTTATGAATATGAACCAAGGGCACCCGGTCATTGATTCAGCGGTTAAATGGCTGGCTGAAAACCAGGAAAGGGATGGCTCCTGGTACGGCAGATGGGGGACTTGTTATATATATGGAACATGGGCGGCCGTAACCGGGCTGAGAGCTGCAGGCCTTCCTGCTGATTTTCCTCCGCTGCTGAAGGCGGAAAGATGGCTTATTTCTATTCAAAAAGAAGATGGGGGATGGGGAGAATCCTGTTACAGCGATCAGAAGAAATATTTTCAGCCGCTTCCGTTCAGTACACCTGCCCAAACTGCCTGGGCACTTGACGCCCTCATTGCAATAAATGGGAAAACAACGGAGTCCATAGACAAAGGGATGAGGTTTCTTGCAGAAGAAAAGGGTATAACGGGATATCCAACAGGCGGGGGGCTGCCGGGAAGCTTCTATTTAAATTACCATAGTTATGATCTCGTCTGGCCGCTTATAGCTGTAAACCATTATATAAAAAAATACAAGACAGAAAATAACTCAAATTAAGTCACGGGGCATCTGGAGAGGTGCCGTTACATAATAGGTGCTTGTTCATAAACTGAAAAATAAGGAGGTGATTGGAATGGGACGTGTTGATCCACATTTAATGAAAATGTTTAAGTGTAAGATTGCCAATCCTGCGGTAGCGTGCAGGGTTTACAAGGTGCTTCGTTCATGCACTTACCATGATTTGAGACATCCTGCGGGGGCTTACAGTGTGGTTGACAGGCTGGCTCATTGCTGCGGGGTAGCAATAACGCCTGCACAAAGGGAGTATGGAGCAAGATGGTTAATGAATTGCGGGGTTGATCCGCAAAGCCCATGGCACCGCAGAGCAATGTGGGGGCTTTTAAACAGTTATTAATCTTTTAGTGATCATTTAATACAAAAAGAGGCTGTTCACCAGGGGAAGTGAACAGCCTCTTTGCTATTATTGAGCGCTGAAAAATTTGTACGAATGCTGGAAGACAACGGGGGCAATGCCAGCAGGACAAGAGCTTCTTGAAGCGAAAGTCCACAACAAAGTTTAACAGAGCCATAAATTAAAAAATCATATGAGCAATCAAAGTGATTACCGGCAGAGTGATTAATGTACGTAAAACAAAGATTACAATCAGCTCCCAGAATCGCAGTGGGATTTTAGATCCTAAGATCACACCACCGACTTCAGAAAGATAAATTAACTGTGTAACAGAAACACAGGCAATAATGAATCGGGTCATTTCGCTCTCGATGCCGCCTGCGAATATAGCAGGGAGGAACATGTCGGCAAAACCGACTACGAGAGTTTCAGAAGCCGCAGCTGCTTCAGGAACTCGCATTAGTTCGAGAAGAGGTACATACGGCGCGCCAAGCCAGGAGAATACAGGTGTAAACTCGGCGATGATAACAGCAATAGTACCGATCGCCATAACTACAGGAGCAACCCCTAATATCATATCGAGAACGTTTTTTGCACCGTCCCTGAAGAACGTTTTCACATCATGATTTTTATCTGCCCGCTCTTTCGCTTTTTTCAGACCCCAGCTTACAGGCGAGTGGCCCGATGGAATTGATTCATCAAGCTCCGTTGTTCCCCCGTCAGCATATTCCGTTTTCTTTAAGGAAAGAGGAGGAATTCTCGGCATAATCAAAGCAGCTATAAATCCGGCGAAAATTACAGTTGCATAGAACGGAACGAACATATGAGCCAGATCCACTTCCGCTATGATGACTAATGAAAAAGTAATTGAAACAACTGAGAATGTGGAAGCAATAACCGCAGCTTCCCGTTTTGAATAAAAACCTTCTTCATACTGCTTGTTAGTAAGAATAACCCCGATTGTTCCGTCTCCAAGCCATGAAGTTAAAGAGTCAATGGAAGAACGGCCAGGAAGTGTGAATAATGGGCGCATTACTTTAATTAACAAGGAGCCGACAAATTCAAGCAGCCCGAAGTTCAATAGTAATGGCAGGAATAACCCGGCAAAAATAAAGATTGTAAACAGCAGAGGCAGAAGATCCCTCAGCAGCAATCCTCCTGTATAATCATCCCAAACCCATTCAGGGCCGATTTGAAAGAGGACCATTACAGCAAGTATGGATGCAACAACTCTTACAACTGTCCAGAAAATATTAATATCAAATAAGTTCTTAGAAAATTCGCTTCTTGTCATAAAATCCGGCTTTGCAAATTTCTGAACAAAAACACCAAGTGTACTTATTATAATAACTATCGTCATTATCTCAGGCAGTACACCTGCTAATACGCCTTGCAGCCAGTCTGCGAGCACTGCTACAGGTATTGTGACGCCATCCTCCACAGGGACGGGAGTCATAAATAAAGCTACCCCGATTAGTGAAGGTATTATAAACTTCCATATCGCAGAGGAAGAAACTTCTTGCTCCTTAGGATTTGAACTCAACGTGATCACCTCAAAGATTTATAATAATTCAATATTATTGATTTTAATTCATAATATAAGATCTAGCAATAGTAAATTTAAATTATTATGCAACATTTATGATTGAAAATACAGGAAATAGAACGGTGATGCGCTCCCTTCAATATTATTAGGTTATAATTTATGTATGTAATATATACAACCTCCCTACTAAAACATTCTTCCCAAAAAAGAAGCCTGTTGAGTGAACAGGCTTCCATATATGAGAAACAAAGCACTTATTCTTGTACTTACCCGCTTATCCTGTTGGTAAATCAGATTTACCTTGTTTCTCTCTTGCTTTTTCTTCACGTGCAACCTTTAAGAAACGATTCGTTTCAGCCACTACTACACCAGACAGCCCGAGAAGGCCGATTAAGTTAGGAATAGCCATAAGTCCGTTCATTACATCCGCCACGCCCCATACAAGGTCGAGACTGGCTACTGCTCCGACAAAGATTGCCAGGACGAAAGCGATTCGGTAGAATTTAATGCTTTCCTCTTTAAACAGATAGCCGAAACATTTCTCCCCATAGTAGGACCATCCGAGTATGGTTGAGAATGCGAAAAGCACAAGACCGATGGATACAATGATAGCTCCGGCACCACCAAGGAAGAATTCAAAAGAAGCCGATGTTAAGTCCGCACCTCTGAGATCTCCTCCTGTATACATGCCTGCCATAACGATGGCGATACCAGTGATGGAACAAACTACGATAGTGTCAATGAAAACCTGTGTCATTGAAACTAAAGCCTGGCGGCCAGGGTAGTCAGTTTTTGCAGCCGCAGCAGCGATTGGCGCGGAACCGAGACCAGCTTCGTTAGAGAATACACCACGGGCAACCCCCCAGCGGATTACAGCCCCAATCGCACCACCGGCTACAGCCTCTCCGGTAAACGCATCAGTAAAAATTAAGCTGACAGCAGCTGGTACTGCATCAAAATTCATTATGATGATTATGAGACCTGCAATAACATAAAACAATGCCATAATTGGAACTAAGTAAGCAGTAACTTTACCTATGCTTTTAATTCCTCCGAGAATAACAAGAGCAGCTAATACTGCTAGGATAATTCCAGTAAGAAATGCAGGAACGCTGAACGTTTCCCCTAAAGCGGAAGATACAGAATTTGACTGTACCATGTTACCGATACCGAATGCTGCAAATGCACCAAAGAATGCAAAAATTACAGCCAGCCATTTCATTTTCAGCCCTTTTTCAATGTAATACATAGGACCGCCGGAAAACTCACCGTTTTTATTTTGCACCCGGTACTTAACAGCTAAGATAGCCTCTGCATATTTTGTAGCCATTCCGAATAATGCACTGATCCACATCCAGAATACTGCACCAGGCCCCCCGAGTACTACTGCGGTAGCTACACCGGCAATATTACCAGTACCAATCGTTGCCGCCAGGGCGGTAGACAATGCCTGGAAATGTGTAATATCCCCTTTTGATTTTTTGTCCTGCTTCGCTGGGCTGAATGCGAGTTTCATTGCGTAAGGAAGTGTCTTAAATTGTAAAAATCCAAGACGGAACGTCAGGAAAATACCAGTACCAACAATCAGTACAAGTAAAGGAACTCCCCAGACAAAATCGCTTATCTGCCCAATTATGTTTTCTAATGCCTCCACTTTTTCTACCTCCTTCTTATTTAAAAGATAGTTCTATTATATTTAATTTTCTAAATAATTAGTATAAATTTTTACTATTTTAAAAATATATTTTTATGTTAGTCCCTGAAAATATGTCAGGAACAGTGTTTGCAGCGAAGTGTTTTAATAAAATGAAACAAGGCCTGGGTGCAGGCCTTGTTAAGGAGTTTTCGGCAATAATACTGGTGATTATTCAGGCTCTGTGAAAGGCTGATGTTGATTTTGATTATATTGTTAATTTACGCGAAAGATGCGAGCGAGACGGTCTCTTCCACAGCTTCTGCGATTACTAGTCGCAAAAAGAGTCTTGCTGGCTTAGCTTCGCAGATTAACCGTCGAGACAAATCGATGATTTTTCGGTGAAGCATTTGCCCTTGCCTGGCGGGAGTAGCATTAGCCACGAGCATAACATCTTGAATACACTGCGAGTTGTCTCACGGATCCAGCCTCAAAGGGATACTGGAAGAGGAAGAGGAAGAGACAGTAATTCCGCATCCCGAGGAAGCTGAGGCAATGCCCGCAGGACAAGAGCTTCTTGAAGCGAAAATCCACAACAAAGTTTAACAGAGCTTTTATTTTAAAAGGTTTCTTCTCTGTTTGCGAAACGTTTTACAGGTCCTACAAACTCATTTAATGGGAAAGAGTTATTAATAGCATTAGTTATAAATCTCTTTGCGTCTTTTACTGCGTCTCTTACATCTTTACCGTTTGCAAGCCCGGCGCAAATAGCAGATGCGTACGTACATCCGGCACCATGAGTGTATTCAGTTTCTGCTTTTTCAGCTTCAAAGACTTCAAAATTTTCTCCGTCATAAAGTAAATCAATAGCTGTATTGCCGATATCACCGCCGCCTTTGATTAAAACATACTTAGGCCCCAGTTCTTTAATTCTTTTTGCAGCTGTTTCCATCTCGTCCATTGACTGAATAGAAGATAAACCGCTGAGCTGTGAAGCTTCGAATAAGTTAGGTGTTACGATTGTTGCCAATGGCACCAGTGTTTCCCTGTAGCTCACTGTGTGCTCTGGATATAATGGTTCATCCGCACCTTTACATACCATTACAGGATCTACAACCACAGTTTTCAGGTCATATTCTTTAATTTTTTCAGCAGCAAGTTCGATCATCTCACTTGAGCCAAGCATTCCGGTCTTTACTGCGTCAACACCTATTCCGCTCAGCACTGTTTTAAGCTGAGTTTCCACTGTTTCCAGAGGCTGAGGGAAAACATTATGGTGCCAGCCGTTATCCGGATCCATAGTTACAATAGTCGTAAGGGCTGTCATCCCGTATACTCCCAGTTCATGAAAAGTGGTTAAATCGGCTTGAATTCCAGCTCCGCCGCTTGTATCCGAGCCTGCAATCGTAAGTGCTTTTTTCATAGTCATATAAACTGCCTCCTTGATTTTCTGATGAAATGGTTTAAAATGCCGGTATTGCCACTTCAAATCTATTTGATATTATAAACGATTTGCCTGTTAAATTAAAAAAAAAGGCTGTTTTAGCGGGAAAACCCTGTTAAAACAGCCTGGGCTTATTTACTTTAAGGAGGTCAGTTCTTGGGATGGCTCTAATTCTGAGATTAAAACGCCCATTCTCCTTTGCGGAATACCGGCTCTGAGCTGCCATCTTCTTTGACCCCGTCGATATCCATCTCGCCGGAACCGATCATAAAGTCCACATGAGTAATACTTGTATTCAGACCATGCTGCTCCAGTTCGTCTTTGGACATATTCGCGCCGTCCTTCACACAAGTGGAGTAGGCGCTGCCAAGGGCGATATGATTGGACGCATTTTCGTCGTAAAGGGTGTTATAAAATAAGATTCCTGACTGGGAAATCGGTGAACTGTGGGGAACAAGGGCTACTTCCCCAAGGAACCGTGCTCCTTCATCAGTGTTAAGGAGGTGCTCAAGTGTTTCCTCCCCGGTTTCAGCAGAAAAATCCACTACTTTACCGTTTTCAAAAGTAAGCGTAAATCCGTCGATTGTATTGCCGCCGTAGTTTAATGGTTTGGTATTGGATACTTTTCCATTTACGCCATCTTTCTTTGGTGCAGTGAATACTTCCTCAGTAGGCATGTTTGCCACGAAGTGGACACCATCCTGGTTAGGGCCGCCGCCACCTACCCACACATGGCCATCCGGAAGTTCAATTTTCAGGTCAGTTCCAGGGCCTTTAAAATGGAGCTCTTTATAATTTTTTCCGTTAAGTGTTTTAGCTTTGTTCTGAAGGTTCTGATCGTGCTCTTTCCATGCCGCAACCGGATCTGCTGTGTTAACACGAACTGCTTCGAACATTGCTTCCCATAGTTTTTCCTCTTGTTCCTCTTCAGTGGCATCAGGGAAAACTTTCGCTGCCCAGGATGGGGAAGGGGTGGAAACCACTAACCAGCTCACCTTATCTGATTGTATGTAACTGCGGAATTTATCCATTGCCTGGCCTGCAGCTTTATTAGCGGCAGCGATCCGCTTTCCTTCCACTCCCTTGAGTAAATCAGGGTCAGTAGACTTGATCGTCATAAAGGCGGCGCCGTTTTCCGCCATTTCTTCAAAACCTTTCGCTTTCCACTCAGGATACTCAGTAAAAGCTTCAAATGGGGCCTTGTCGTATTTAAGGCGTGTAAGCTCATCGTCATTCCATTCCACATGAACGTTTTTAGCGCCTGCTTCATAGGCTTTGTCAGCTACTCTGCGTACAAAATCAGCAGAGGTAACTGGGGCATTTATTACAAGAGTTTGCCCTTCCTGGATATTAACACCGATTTTAACTGCCAGTTCGGCATACTTTTCGATTTTTTCCTGTAAATTACTCATCATTATCACCCTTTTCTGTTTCATTATCGCATTTATTGTACCAGCTTCCTGAACATTTAGGAAACTTCACGGAACGTTATTAACGTGGCTTATTCTGCTGGTTCCCCGCTTTACTTGTTCTGCCCTTCCATTATCCAGATATACGCTTTAAAAAATTTATGTAACGGTGAGTGCGGCTGCAATGCACAAAAATAGCAATCTGGCAGTCTTATTTTGCCTTCTTTGAAGTGGCCAGTAAATTAAAGAAGAATATTCCCTGGTTGAGAGGGTAAAGGAGTACTATACGAAACAGCTTGTCCGCAATATAGAAAACTTTGTAAATTTGAAACATTTATTGCTTTTAATACGTCTTTTTAAATACAATAAATAAATAGCACTTCCAGTTAAATGGAATTCGGGTACTGACTGTTATAAAATTACCAAATGAAACCAGGAGAGTTATAGAATAGAGTTTTTTAAAAAATACGAAAGGACGGCGGGACCATGAACGCTTTTATTAAAAACCACAAATTTATGCTGCTTGCCTTGTTGCTCATGTGGTTAAAAACCATTGTGGTTTCCGGCTTAACTTTTAATATCAATTACAGCGGGTTTATGCAGACGGCTATTTTTATATTCAATCCGTTTGTCTTCCTTGCTGTCGTTTTTTCCATAGGCTTGCTTTTCACGACTAAGGTTCAGAAAAGGTACTATATTATCGTAAGTGCGATCTTAACCGGCGTCCTGTACGCTAATTCAGTGTATTTCCGTGAATTCAGTGATATTATAACGCTGCCAATGCTCGTGATGAGCGCGAATATGGGTGATTTGAGCACAAGCATTATTCAGCTGATTTACTGGTATGATATATTCTTCTTCGCCGACCTGGTCGTTCTGGGTGCGCTGGTATGGAAAACTCCGGAAAGCTTAACTCTGGCCAGGGTTTATTTTCCTCATTCAAAAAAGGTGTTTGGAATGAGTGCTGTTGTGGTATTAATGATTATCAGTGTTTTTCAGCCGGGTAACACCAGCTCGGAAACACGGACACATTCATTTAACAGAGACCATCTTGTACAAAGCATGGGGCTCTACAACTTTTATCTTTATGATGCCTACGTCCATACTCAGACGAGCACACAGACAGTTTTTGCTGACAGAGAAGACTGGGCAGATATTGAAGCTCATCTGGAGGAGCATCAGTTGCCGGGGAATCCGGAATACTTCGGTGCTGCAGAAGATATGAATGTGATTGTAGTTTCCCTTGAATCAGTCGAAAGTTTTGTTATTGGAGAAACGATCGACGGAGAAGAAATTACTCCATTCTTAAACGAGCTTATTGAAGACAGCTTGTACTTTGAAAATTTTTATTACCAGACAGGACAGGGAAAGACATCAGACGCAGAATTTATGATAAATAACTCCCTCTATCCCCTTGGAAGAGGAGCGGTTTTCCATACAAATGCTGATAATGAATACGACGCTCTGCCTGAGATACTGGCTGACAATGGCTATTACACAGCTTCGTTTCACGCAAATGATGAAACATTCTATAACCGGAATATCATGTATGAAAATCTCGGCTATGAGCGTTATTTCTCTCTCGATGATTATGAGGTTGATGAAGAGAACTCCGTTGGCTGGGGCATGAAAGATATTGATTTTGTAGAACAGACAATGGAACATATTGAGACTGTTCCAAAGCCTTTTTATGCAACGTTGCTTACTTTAACTAATCATTTTCCTTATGAGCTGGACAAAGAGGACCATTTTATAAGTGAATACGATTCTGAGAGTGAGATATTAAATCGTTATTTCCCTACAGTCCGATATACCGACGAAGCTATGAAACTTCTTGTGGAGCAGCTAAAAGAGGATGGTCTCTACGAGAATACAATGATTGTTATGTATGGAGATCATTATGGGATCGCGGAAAGCCACTATGACGCCCTGGGTGAGTTTCTTGAAAAGGATATGACTCTTAAGGATGTAGTGGAATTAAACAGGGTTCCCCTGATCATTCATATCCCGGGTATGGAAGGAAAGACGTATGAGACAGTCTCCGGCCAGATTGATGTTAAGCCGACTTTATTGAATCTTCTTGGCATTCCTGTGGAAGATCAGCTGATGTTCGGAAGGGATCTGCTGGCTGAGGACAGAGACAACTTTGCTGTGCTGAGGAACGGAACAGTGGTAACGGATGAATATATATATGTAAGTGATAACTGCCTGGATGCAGAGAGCGGTACTTCTGTTCCGTTAGAGAAATGTATACCACTAATGCACCGGGGGGAACGTGATCTCTATTATTCCGATAAAATAATTTACGGTGATTTATTCAGGTTTCGGTAAGCGTGAATTCAGTGTTGTTTCTTGACGAAATTTGCAATCTCAATGTTATGGCTGTTGGTCGGTATTCAGATCAGCAGTCTTTTATTACTTAATAAAATAATAAAGAACTTTTAAAAAAAGCTTTCATAATTTCATGTTCTTTGTTATACTATTTAATTAAATAATAAGAACATGTCAGTAGATTCAGATTAGCCTGAATGTTCCAAATAATTCAGGTGAGCTAAATTAAATTACAGGAGGTGAAAAAATATGCTTCAGCGAACAAGACCTTATCATGAAAAATACCTCAGATATGTTTTAAGCTGGTTAATATTCGGTTTCTTCGGCCTGATCTTTTTATGGCAGTGGGGATGGATCTACGGGCTTTTGAGCCTGGCAGCAGCTTTTATTCTTTCTTTCGGGCTTGACCTTGTTTTTCGTTTCGTTGTCAGAAGAAAGGTTAAAGCGATGGTTGGCGAGGAACCAAAAGTAATCGTTGATGCCATCAGGATGCGGAAAGAAAGGAAAGGATTTCTTGTCGTAACGGACAGATTTGTTCTGTTTGTCCCATTGTTCAGGAAAATTAAAACAGTGATGGAAGCAGACCAGATTGTGAGAACCCAGACAGACCGGCTGCTGGTGGAAATTACGGCAAAGTTTCCGAACCGTTACAGAACTTTTTCATATACAGTGCTGTCCAAAAAGAAACTGATGCCAGTGTTAAAAGAGCTTACTGGTGAGTCTCTCCCATATAAATATGAGAAGCTTGAAAAATTGGCGCAATACAGTAAACAATAGCAGAAAGTATACTTTTTATTACGAAAATACTGTAGCTGCAGAAGTCAGCAAAGATTTACGGAAGAGTAACGCAGTACGGGGGAAAGGGAAGATAAAAAATGAGATTGTGTTATTCTCAACAGGCAATAAGCTAAAAGGCGGGAACCTGAAAAAACAGGAGCCCGCCTTTTTAGCTTTAAGTTAGTGAAAGGGCACTCGCTGGCCCTGGAAAAATTGAATTATTTTTCAGGTTTATCACTGTTAACCGGGAAGGTCCAGAAACGCTCCTTAAGCATGTATCCCTCCACTGTTTCATCTGCCTCCAGAAAACGCTCCTTCATAACCTCGATTACGCCGGAAGTTTGCGAAGCATGGGCTTCGATTACCTTAAATTTTCTCTCTGCAATATGTTTCACATCATTGATGACATCAGGTGGTCCGAGAATGTCTTCACATCCTTCTGAAAATGCAATCGCATGCACCACAGGCCTTGCTTCCACAGGCAGCCTCTGAACAGCCTGAATAACAGCAGCACCAGTGGCATTGTGGTCAGGATGGACAGCATATCCAGGGTAGAAAGTGATAATTAACGAAGGATCGGTTTCCTGGATGACTTCGAACAGCTGGCTGACCAGCGCATCCTGGTCGGCAAATTCCACCGTCTTATCCCGCATGCCAAATCTTCGCAAATCTTCAATCCCTAAATGCCTGCATGCCTCCTCCAGTTCTTTTTTACGTATTTCAGGAAGCGTCTCCCTGTTTGCAATAATAGGTTTTCCCATATTGCGCCCCATTTCACCTAAGGTAAGACAGACATAGGTGACAGGAGTCCCGGCATCTGTGTGGGAGATTATTGTTCCGGCAACTCCGAATGCTTCATCATCCGGATGGGGAAATACAACTAGTACGTGACGTTCCATAAAATCACTTCCTTTTAAATTCAGTGAGAAAGTTTTTAGTACTGCTCCTGACGATTTTTACTTAGGGAATGGGGTTTCACTTAACTGCAGAGCAATAGCCAGTTTTCCATCATGGTCATGGCCTGCAATTAACACTCTGTTATTCTCATCAATTTCCCAGTCAGTCAGCCCTTCCGCATAAAGCCAGCCAATATCCGTTTCAAGGCCTACCCGATAAGGGCCTTCTCCCTTAACTTTTCCGTGTATAAAAGAAAACTGGGCATTCCGTAAAAAGGCCCCCGCTGAAAAAAATGACTGATCTTTATGGGTAGCATAGGCACCGTTTGTTGTTTCCAAGTGGATATAAAGTTTCTTTCCTGCCAGGTTTGTTATGGTTTCCTGCAATTTTTGCGGATCTATCGGTCTCAAAGCAATTCCCTCCTGAAGACAACCTGAAAGTTTATTGTCCTTCTCATCTTACTAAAAATACATCTGTTTGTCTTTATCTCCGGTTTATGAAGGAACCAGACTGGGACTAAACTATTTATTTTAAATAAGGGTGGGAAATTTCTGAATTTTTGTTGAGAAATAGTAAAAATTCTTACATAATTAAGACATAAGTAACAGGACTATAGTACGCGAAGATAAAATTTGAAGGAGACCGGTTATATGAGAACGATAAGAGGAAAATTGACAGTCTTTGCCTGTGGGTTAGTAATTTTAACAATGCTGCTTGCTTCTGGGGTTATTTATATGCAGCTAAGTGATACGGTGGAACGCTCCGTTGAGGGAAGTGCTGAAGCATCTGTTAATGAGGTGAACCGCTATATTCACTCCTATTTCGATAAGTTTCAGAATACGGTTGAATTAATGGCTGAGGACGAGAGAACCGAAAGATACTTGCTGAATACTAACGAGGACCTTTCTGAAACGGAGTTTATGTGGAGCGATATTTCACAGGCTTACGAGTACTTTATGGAACTGGAAGAAGATGTTCAGCTGATGTATATGGGCACTTCATCAGGAGAGCTCGTTTCAGCCCCTGTGATAGATCTGCCTGAGGATTTTGATCCTCGGACAAGACCTTGGTATGAGAATGCAGCTGCAAATGAAGGGTCAGTTATCTGGACCGATCCGTATCTTGACATCAACACTGGAGAGTTGACAATTACCGGAGCAAAGGCAGTCTACGCCGGTGATAGCATTGCAGGCGTAATGGGTATGGATATTCTTCTGAACGACCTTACCGAAACTCTCAGCGGAATTGAGCTTGGTTATGGGGGAGAGCTTGTTCTTCTGAACAGCGAAGGATCGATCATTGCTCACCCTGATGCTGAAATGCTTGGGTCTGAAGCAGACGAGGGATATATTAACGATATCTTCCAGTCTGGTTTAACGGCCGGTTCTGTATCAGACAGGGAAACAGATCAAACCATTTATTACTCAGCTGTTGAAGGGCTTAACTGGCAACTCCTCACTGTATATAAAAATAGTGAGTTATATTCCCAGCTTACGGAAATCAGAAATATTTTTCTTATTGTTACTGCAGCCGCCATTTTATTGGCTGCGGCAGCTTCCTATGTTGCTGCTAACAGAATTTCCAGGCCTGTAAGAATACTAAATGGCCAGTTGAAGAAGATGGCAGCCGGAGATTTTACAGAACAGGCAGAGATAAAAGGGAAAGATGAAATAGCACAGCTGACTGCTTCTGTAAATGATACTAGTAATCAGTTAAAGGGGCTCATCGCTTCTATTCAGTCTTCTGTCAATGAAAGCAGGCGAATGTCAGAGGACTTGAGTGCGGTCTCGGAAGAAACGCTTGCTGCCAGCGATGGAATCGCCGGCGCTGTAAATGAAGTAGCCTCAGGAGCAGTGAGACAGACAGAGGAAATAGAAGAGACGAACAGACAAATGCGCGGGCTTTCTGAAACAGTAAGCGAGGCAGGGAGAAAAACAAATGAGTTAAATATTCTTTCTGGCGAAGTGAAGCAGGTAAGTGAGACAGGTATTGAAAAAATGTCTCTTCTCGACCAGCGTACGAAAGAAACCCACAATGTATTTAACCAGGTGAATAATGCTATAAGCCAGCTTACCAGTAAAGTAGATGAAATAAATGTAGTCATTAACACAATCTCTGAATTTGCTGACCAGACGAATCTCCTGGCACTGAACGCAAGCATTGAAGCAGCCCGTGCCGGAGAACATGGCCGTGGTTTTGCAGTAGTCGCCGCAGAAGTAAGAAAGCTTGCAGAGCAGTCTATGGAGGCAGCAGGCAAGATCAGAAAGACAATCTCCGATGTGCAGAATGAGACAGAAAGGGTAGCCGGTTCCATGCAGGGAGCGTACACGCTCAGCGGAGAGCAGGAAGAAGCGGTTAAAGACACACAAAATTCGTTTGTCTCCATTGTCGAACACATTCAGAAGATGAGTAATTCTATTGCCGATATTACCGGAGACCTGAAAAAAGTTAATGAGCAGAAGGAACAAATGATGGACTTTATGGAAAATATTTCTACAGTTGCAGAAGAGTCTGCAGCTGCTATAGAACAAGTGTCAGCATCCGCAACTGAACAGGTAACCGCACTTAATTTAGTAGGAAAATCGGCGGAAAGCCTGAATGAGCTTAGTTCAGAACTGGAAGAACGGGCAAACAGATTTAAGGTATAGGTGAATCAAGCCGAATCACCAGTACATCAGGGAAACCTATGTATTGCAGGAGAGTGATGCGTACCCTGAGCGAGGAGTTGACAGGGGTTGAGGTAACGAAAGAGAGTGATTCGTGGCCTGAGGATAGGGTATTACCCGCAGACTAAGTGGTTAAAGACATGATAAAGACAATTATTTCAACCTCAGAGAGAGTAAACAAAACTAAAGATAATTAAGACCCTATTCTCCGGAGTGGGTCTATTTTTATTTAAAAATATTCTGTATGTTATGATAATAGCAAGCGTAAGATAGAGGGATTGTATACCTCCTGAGAAGGGAAAACCTCTTAAATCTATATTTATTCTGAAGATTAAGCTGACAGGAGGGACAGAGTAAATGGCTAAGTTATCAAACGACTGGGAGGAATATTTGAGTGAGGAATTTGAAAAGCCTTATTATAAAGCACTCCGGGAATTTTTGAAAAAAGAGTATAATGAAAAAACCGTATATCCGGACATGCATAATATTTTTAACGCATTGCAAACAACGTCTTACAAAAATACTAAAGCGGTCATTCTCGGCCAGGATCCATATCACGGACCGGGCCAGGCGCATGGCTTAAGCTTTTCTGTGCAGCCAGGTGTTAAAATCCCCCCTTCACTAAAAAACATTTACAGGGAGCTCCACGAAGATCTTGGGCACCCAGTCCCTGAGCATGGATTTCTCCAGAAGTGGGCTGAAGAAGGGGTACTTCTTCTCAATACTGTATTAACAGTGGAGAAGGGACATGCCGCTTCACATAAAGGAAGAGGCTGGGAGAGGTTCACTAATAAGATTATTGAAAAACTTAATGAACGTAAGGAGCCGGTTGTCTTTATATTATGGGGGAAACACGCTCAGGAGAAGGAAGAGCTGATTACGAACAGCCACCATTATATCATCCGTTCGCCTCACCCGAGCCCCTTTTCCGCAAGAAGAGGCTTCTTCGGCAGCAGGCCATTTTCAAAAACGAATAAGTTTTTGAAAGAGACAGGTTCAAAAGAGATTGACTGGGAATTGCCGGTTAAAACAGACAGTCTTTAATTCAAATAAGCTTCAGTCAAAATTGCAGGAGGAATGTAACCAGTGAAACTGACTATAGATTCGAAAGTGAAATTAAATAATGGAGTTGAAATGCCCTGGCTTGGCCTTGGAGTATATAAAGCGGAAGATGGGGAAGAGGTCAAAACCGCTGTGAAAGAAGCTCTGAGAGCAGGCTACCGAAGCATTGATACCGCTGCATTTTATATGAATGAACAAGGCGTGGGAGAAGCAATTAGAGAATCCGGCATCCCGAGAGAAGAGATTTTCGTTACGACAAAAGTGTGGAATGATGACCACGGGTATGAGGAAACCTTACGTGCTTTTGAAAAAAGCCGTCAAAGCCTTGGGCTTGAGACAATAGACCTGTATCTAATCCACTGGCCGGTCACTGGAAAGTTTAAAGAAACATGGCGGGCTCTTGAGAAACTTTATAAGGACGGAAAGGTACGGGCCATTGGGGTAAGCAATTTTCTGATTCATCACTTGGAAGAACTTCTTGAAGATGCTGAAATAGTACCAGCTGTCAATCAGGTAGAGTATCACCCATTACTGGTACAGGAACAGCTTCATAAATACTGTACAGAAAAAGGAATACAGCTGGAAGCCTGGAGTCCTTTAACAAGAGGCAGAATGTTTGATCACCCTCTTCTTAAAGAATTAAGTGAAAAATACGGGAAAACACCTGCGCAGATTATTCTGAGGTGGGATTTGCAAAAAGGCGTCGTCACGATTCCTAAATCAATCACTCCTTCCCGTATTCAGTCAAATAAAGATATCTTTGACTTCACTTTATCCGATGAAGATGTAAAGAAGCTCGACGGATGCAACCAAAATCAGCGGTTCGGACCTCATCCGGATGAATTTGTGTAATTCACACTTATTTGGCAGATGGAAGCCTCGGGCAGCCGCCCCCTTCGGGAAAAGCAAGAGCTGAAGATCCATCGTGGCGATTTTCCCCGGTTAGCTGAAGCCTTGCCCGAGGAAAGCGGCTGCCCAGAGCGAAAATCCAACCTTACTACAATCTTAATTCCGAAGTATGATGGTCCAATTTAGATAATAAATAATATATACGGAAAACGGGAGGAGAAAATATGAAACATAAAGTAGGTTTTATAGGAACTGGCGTTATGGGCAAAAGCATGGCAGGCCATATTCTCGATGGAGGCTACGAAGTTTTTGTTTATAACCGCACAAAAACAAAGGCCGAAGAGCTTCTTGAAAATGGAGCAGTATGGTGCGGTACAGTGGCTGAGGTAGCGGAAAAAGCAGATATTATTATAACCATTATCGGTTATCCGAAAGATGTAGAGGAAGTTTACCTTGGTGACGGGGGGATCCTTAATCATGCCAGGGAGGGCGCATGTGTTGTTGATATGACTACTTCAACTCCTCTGCTGGCCAAAAAAATCAGTGAAGAAGCGGAAAAACGAGGTATTTACGCCCTTGATGCGCCTGTTTCAGGAGGAGATATTGGCGCAAGAGACGCCAAACTGTCTATTATGGCCGGAGGAGAACAGGAAGCATTTGACATAGTGAAACCGGTCTTTTCGTTAATTGGGAATAATATACAGCTTCAGGGCCCTGCCGGTGCCGGCCAGTATACGAAGATGACAAACCAGATTGCTATTGCCGGCGCGATGATGGGCGTATCTGAAGCTATGGCTTATGCAAAAAAGGCAGGGCTTGACCAGGAAAAGGTCCTTAAAAGTATAGAAACAGGGGCTGCCGGGAGCTTCTCGCTGAGTAAACTTGCTCCAAGAATGATCAACGGTGACTTTGAGCCCGGCTTTTATATTAAGCACTTCATAAAAGATATGAAAATAGCCATTGAATCTGCAGAAGAGATGGGGCTGGAAACTCCAGGCCTTAAGCTTGCTAAAGATCTCTATGAACAGCTGGCTGATCAAGGAGAAGATAACTCAGGAACCCAGGCGCTGTATAAATATTATATAGATGCTTAATAACAATGGTGGATTCACGCTGATGGCGGGAAAATTTTAAGTATTTACATGCCGTGATAAAGTGTTATTATCTCAGCGGAAGGGATGGCATCGAAATGAAAAAAGCGCTTGTGGCAGGAGCAACTGGTCTTGTAGGAAGAAGCCTCGTTTACGAACTTCTGGAGAGCGGAATATATAGTGAAATCCGGATTCTGGCCAGGAGAAAAACAGAGTTTTCCGATAAACGCGGGGTTCAGGAACATATTATAGACTTTGATGAACTGGCGAGACATGAAAGCATTCTTGAAGGAATTGACGATGTATTCGTTACGCTTGGCACTACTATGAAAAAGGCAGAGACAAAGGATAATTTTATACAGGTGGATTATACATATCCGGTTCAGCTGGCGGAACTGGCGAAACAATCAGGGGCAAAAAGGTTTTTGATTATTACTGCAGCGGGATCAGACCCAAAATCCCCGTTCTTTTACAGCCGGGTAAAAGGCCAGTTAGAGGAGAAGCTGCTCTCTCTGGGGCTGCCTTCACTGCATATTTTCAGGCCGTCCCTCTTAACGGGTGAGAGAGATGAATTCAGGTTAGGAGAAAAAGCAGCGGAAGCAGCCAGCCGGAAATTAAGCACACTGTTCAGAGGCCCGCTTGAAAAATACAAACCGGTGGAAGGAAGATTTGTTGCAGCAGCCATGAAGGCTATTGCCCAGGAGGAAAGCAGCGGTACTTATTTGTATGAATCAGATAAAATAAGCGATCTCGGTATGCACACGAAAAAAGCATAAAGAAAGATAAAAAAATTACAGGGGGCTATCATATGACACATAAATACGAAGATGTCTGGGACTTAGATGTTATTTTTCCAGGAGGAAGCAGTTCCGAAGAATTCAGGGATTTCCTAAGCAATCTGGAGGATGAATTAAAGGAATGCCAAAAGGAGCTGGATGCTTTACAGAATAATTCAGATTTGCAGATCTGGGCTGAAAAAGTAATGCAGGCTCAGGAAATGGGGAAAAAAGTACGGGAGGCAGGTGCGTTTGTGAGCTGCCTGTCAGCTCAGGATGTAAAAGATGAAGGTGCGAAGCTGCTTACAGGCCGTATAAAACAGCTTTCGTCCTCATATTCCTCGGTGATGACATCTATCGACGAACAGCTTCTGTCATTTAATGATGAGCAATGGGAGCAATTTACCAGCCAGAAGGAAATGAAAGAAATCGTTTATAATTTAAACGAAAGACGCTCCATGGCTGAAGAAAAGCTTTCCGGAGACAAAGAAAAACTTATCCAGGCTTTATCGGTGGACGGTTATCATGCGTGGGGAGATTTTTACAATACAATCGTCGGGCGGATGACAGTGGAGATAGAAGAAGATGGAGAGATAAAACAACTTTCCGCAGGCCAGGCGGCTAATAAAATGAACTCGAAAAGCAGCGAAATGCGCAAGCATGCTTTTAAACAATATGAAAAAGCATGGGCTCAGGAGGCGGAGCTTTTTGCCAACACATTAAACCATCTTGCCGGTTTCCGCCTGCAAACATATGAGGCCAGAGGCTGGGAGGATGTATTAAAAGAACCACTGGAAATAAACCGGATGGAAAAGGAAACACTGAATGTAATGTGGGAGACGATTACACGTAACAAACCTGATTTTGTAGATTACATGAACCGCAAGGCGGAGCTTTTAGGGGAAGAGCGGCTGGATATGGTGGATATCGGAGCGCCCCTTTCTGAAAATGTTGAGGAAGTAAGTTATGATGAAGCTGCGGATATGATTATTGAGCAGTTTAATTCTTTCAGCCCGAAAATGGCTGAGTTTACAAAAATGGCTTTTGAAGACCGGTGGATTGAAGCGGAAAGCCGGGCAGGCAAGAGGCCAGGGGGATTCTGTACAACATTTCCTCTGAAAGAGCAGTCCCGTATTTTTATGACATATGATGGCACAGCTTCAAACGTTGCCACTCTTGCTCATGAGCTTGGGCATGCTTATCATCAGTATGTAATGAATGATCTTCCTCCAATGTCACAGAGATATGCGATGAATGTGGCGGAAACAGCTTCCACCTTTGCGGAAATGATAGTTGCCGATGCAACAGTTAAAAGTGCACAGACTGATGAGGCGAAAATTCAGCTCCTTGATGATAAACTGAACAGGAGCATTGCATTTTTTATGAATATCCATGCCCGCTTTCTTTTTGAAACGAGATTTTATGAGGAACGGAAGAAAGGTCTGGTGAGTGTCCACAGACTGAATGAGTTAATGCTTGAGGCACAAAAAGAGGCGTATTGCGACTCTCTGGGATCTTATTCCCCTCACTTCTGGGCTTCGAAGCTCCATTTTCATATTACAGGAGTGCCGTTCTACAACTTCCCGTATACGTTCGGCTATCTGTTCAGTATGGGAATCTATGCCCAGGCGGCAAAAGAAGGAGCAGGGTTTGAAGAAAAATATATTGCTCTTCTCAGAGATACGGGGAGAATGAAGGTAGAGGATCTTGCGAAAAAACATTTAAATGTCGACCTTACTAAGCCTGACTTCTGGCAGGATGCAATCGACTTAATAAAAGAAGACCTAAAAACTTTCATGGAACTCACTGCAAAATAGTTGTAAAACGACAGTGACTGTTGTTTTGAAAGGAGGAAGCGTTTATGGAAATTCCAGCAAGGATTGTTGTGGAAAAAATGGAAGAAGAGCTGAAAAAGCTGAAAGTTTCTGTGGAAGAAGACAGTTCCTCAGCTTATCGGGAACAGGCGGCAGTAATTAGAACCTATTGTGACTTACTTCTGTCAGCGAACTCAAAGGGACAGACTGTGCCGGCAGTTCAGCACGCAACTGTGCGAGATGTGGAAAGCCAGCAGCGTCCATCCGGCCAGCATGCTGGTGCAGCGGAGAGTACAGGCAGCGGCAGTAAAGAGAGTGCGCCACAGGAGAAGAAGTATGCCATTTATGATGAGGGAGACGACCCGGAAAGCGACAGCCTGTTTGATTTTTAAAACAGCCCTGAAACAGCTGAAACCCAAACCTTTACAGGTTTGGGTTTTTCCATTCCACGATGACCGCATAATCTAGGGATTCTTCATCATCAAGATAGCCAGGAATGATCTGTATTGGCTCCAGTCCCTGTTTCAACATAAACGACAGAACGAGATCTTTTATTTCTCCTTCACTTACTTTTTCTACATACTTGTCAACGGACATTGTTTCCGCATATTCATGGTAATTTGGAATTCTGCAGCCAGCAATATACCGTTTTAAGCCCAATTTCATTACAAGGTCCTTTCGTGCTTCGTACAAAGCACCTGCGATTCCTGATCTCCGGAACTTCGGCCTTACACAAACATCAATTCCATACAGACTGTCCCCATAAGGATCATGGCTTCCTTTTACATAGCCGTTATCTGCAGCTTCTTCCCAGGTGTGTGCCTCTCCAGTAAAATTGACAATTAAAGAGGTGGCGGATCCAGCCGGTTCTCCATCCACTTCAGCCAGCATTGCTCCTTCAGGAAAGGTGGCGGCATGTGCCTCAATTTGCTCCCTGTTCCACCAGAGGTCTTCCGGAAATGGCGGAGGGAAAGCCTCTTTCTGAATCAGAAGCAGCTTATCAAAATCTACAAGCTTATATTCGCGTACAGTCACTTTCGGCAATAGAGATGGCTCCTCTCATAAGGGTTTAGGTTGATTATAGGTTATTCCGTTTTTTTAATGCAAACAGGATTACCTGTGTTCACTCTTTTTGGTATTTATATGATGATATGATATTCTTTTGAAAGAGAGGATTTCACGTAAAGGAGTTTATGAAAAGATGAAATTATTTTTAATAATCGGCAGTATTTGTGCTTTCCTGTTTGTTGCTATAGGTGCTTTTGGGGCTCATGCACTTAAACCGAGACTGGAAGCAGGCGGATATGTAGATACGTTTAACACAGGCGTACAGTATCATATGATACACTCGCTGGCGATAATCGCTGTAGCTCTTCTTATTAATCAGATGGGGTCATCCGGGCTGCTGACTGGTGCCGGATGGGCGTTCTTTATCGGAATCATAATCTTTTCCGGAAGTTTATATACCCTGAGTCTGACAGGGATATCTGTCCTTGGGGCGATTACACCCATTGGTGGAGTTGCTTTTCTGGCAGGCTGGGTCATGTTATTTATCGCCGCGCTTAATCTGTAAACAAAAATGAGGAGGGGACTGTCCCTCCTCATTTTTTAATATTATCTTGGGGAATAAGTAGCAATCTCCTCTGTAAATGGGTAATCATAGTCAAGTTCTTCGTCAAAGGTTGCATAGTCAAGGTTCACCATCAGAAGCAAATAGCGTTTACCTGACTGCGGGTCACTGATAATAATATGATCC
The DNA here is from genome assembly GCF_002019695.1 of Evansella clarkii. GTDB lineage: Bacteria > Bacillota > Bacilli > Bacillales > Salisediminibacteriaceae > Evansella > Evansella clarkii. The sequence goes on from NZ_KV917376.1 coordinate 1,281,163, forward strand.
CGTCCGGCTGCCTCAATCACCCCTTTAAATACTTTCGCATTCCACCGTTCATTATTTTCAAAGGTCATATAGAAGGTGCCCACTTTACCTCTGTTGAGTCGGAGAATGTTTTCAATATACGATTGTTCTAAAGGAAGCTGTCCCGGGGCGAATTGTCCTGGTTCAACTGGCTGCTGCTGCGCGAACCCGGGTACTGGAAACTGGCCGCCCATCCCGGGCTGCATTCCGGGCTGCATCTGCTGTCCCGGAAATTGCTGAGGACCTGCTCCCGGCATTCCGTGACCTCCAAATGGGGAGCCGGGGAAGCCTGATTGTGGATACATATGATCACTCCTTTTTTTGCTGTAGAAAGACTATGTTTTTGTTCTTGTGAAAAAAATAAAATTAATACACGTTATAAACAGACGGGCACTCACTTGCAAGCGGGGTATAAAAGCAGTGAAGTTTGTATCGGCCTGAGTTCCACTGGCCCCACCATTGTGCCGGACATGGCCCGTCAGGCCTGAAAAACCATAAAGCGAACTCTGCTGGATGGTGCCGTTCCCCTTCAATCAGTTTTCTGGCGAGCCTTTTATCCCTCTCTCTTGCCCGCTGATAAAAGTAGCCTTTCTGTGTAGCTTCAAACCCTCCTGGTGACTGAAAGACCATTTTTTCCACTGTCCTAATATCCTCGAAGTCCAGGCAATTGGCCCTGACGCGGTTAACCATTACGTTTCCCGCTTTAAGCATACCCAGTTCTCCTTCACCTTCTGCTTCTGCCCGCATTAACCGGCCAAGAAGAGCTATGTCCTCTTCACGTGCTTTAATAACAGCCAACAAAACACCCCCTTTAACATTCCTTACCTGTTGTAAAAAACAAAAGCTGATGGATTGTCTATAGGAGATCTGAACAGTGGATAGACTGGAAATCTTTCTATCATGCAATCACTATCCTATATCTATGTTTTACAGAACCAGGCTATGACTGCGAGGGGGAAAAATATTATGGAGTGGTAAGGCATCGAAGGAAGCGACGTTTAAAGGGAGAGGACGACATAGTTATAAATGTCGTGCACATCACCCTCAGAGTTGTGCGCATCGCTAGGGAAGTTGTGCGAACTGATATGGAAGTCGTGCGAATAAAGTAAACCGGTGCGCATGGCAATGGAAGTCGTGCGAATCACCCCCGAAGTCGTGCGATCGATACGGAAGATGTGTGAATAAAATAAACCATCACCTCCAAAGTCGTGCAAACGCAAATCCGGGCAATAGAAGGATAACGAGAGAGAGGCTTCTTTCTCAAAATTTCATAAAATCTTAAAATATAAATCAATGAGAGAATTGTAGAGCCTCCTGCCGTCTTGTATAATTAGTTAGAAGCCAGCGGAGCGGACAAGTTTGTTTTTAAAGATAACTATTACGGGCTTCGCAAGGCTGGGAAAACCACTTGTATCATTTTATTAAAGCGGGGGATCAGCATGAAAGTAAAAGTTTTGCTGCTTACCGGGATCATTGTAATTACCGCAGCGGCGTTTATCCTGTTTTCGGGTAATGATAATTCTGCAACAGACGAAACGGAAGCTCAGGAAGTTAAGGAATTAGTCGCAGAATACAGCGCAGGAAATATAAGCGATGCATCTGCCTCCATAACTTCCCATGAACTGATTGTGACGGATAACGATAAAAATCAGTTCACATATAATCTGCCTGAGGACGAATTTTTTGTTTCTATTGCTCCTTATGAAACTCAAACGCATCCATGAAGCATTCACAGCCTGACAGGTTGTCAGGGAGAAATGGTAAATGAGGAGTTCGAAGTATATATTGTGGAAGAGGATGGCAGCGTTATATTAGATGAAACATTGACTGCGCCAGCTAACGGATTTATCGATTTATGGCTGCCCCGGGATAAAACTTTGCAAATAACCATTACACATGGTGACAAATCAGCAGAGTCTGAGTTATCGACCTTTGAAGGGGATGACACTTGCATAACAACGATGCAGTTAATGTAAAAGGCTGATTGTCAGCATGGACAAAACGAATACAAATAAGAGGCTGACCCTGAAAGGCCGCTATTAAGCGACCTGGCGGGACAGCCTCTTTTTATTAGACGAATCAATTTCACAATTCAAGATTTACATTTTTAATACGACCATTATCTTAAAATGTTACCTTGTTGTTCGATTTACGCTTCAGACGGACGCGTTCTGCGGGCACGGCTTCAACTAATTTTTGACGGCTGAATGCCAGCAAAAATGATTTTCAGGTTCTCATGCTTTTCCCGCAAGAACGAGCATCTACTCTACTTCACCGCAAATGCGTCGAGTTGTCTCGACGGATATTCTACGGAGCTAAGCTTGCAAAACTCTTATTGCGACGAGTAACTGCAGGAGCAAAACTCTTTTTGCGACGAGTAACCGCAGGAGCAGAGGAAGAGACATTCACCGCCGTCTTACGCTACAATCGAAGAGTAGTGTTCGTCTTTTTTTATAAAAAACCTATATTCAAACGTGTAAGAAATCTTTTACTTTTTCTTTGTTAAGAAGGGTACCAACAAAGAATGAGCCAAACTCCCCGTATCGGGCGCTTACTTCATCAAAACGCATTTCATAGACAAGCTTTTTGAACTGGAGCACGTCATGTGCGAACAGAGTTACACCCCATTCCCAGTCGTCAAAACCAACGGAGCCGCTGATAATCTGTCTTACTTTACCAGCATACTGGCGGCCGATCATACCATGGCTGCGCATCATGGTACGGCGGTCTTCCATAGAAAGCATGTACCAGTTGTCATTACCTTCTCTGCGCTTATCCATCGGGTAAAAACATGCATACTGCCATTTAGGGAGGATCGGCTTCAGGCGGGCCTGAATTTCCGGATCTTCATTAGGATCCTTGTCAGCAGGGAGATAGTTACTTAATTCTACTACTGATACATAGGAATTAGCCGGTACAGTATATTCTGCAAACCGGGTCTTATTAAAAGCATTTTCAAGTTCATTCAGCTCGTCCATAGTAGGGCGGAGCAGCATAATCATAAAGTCCGCTTTCTGGCCAACAATCGTGTACAGAGCATGGCTTCCTTCACGCTTGTCTTCTGTATCCTGCCATTTATCAAGAATATCCAGGAATTCACCCATAATAAGTTCCCGTTCTTCCGCGCCAAGTTTCTTCCACTCAGCCCAATCCATTGTCCTGAAGTCATGCAGGACGTACCATCCTTCAAGTGTTTTAGCTGGTTCACTCATTTATACATTCACTCCATTCGTAAAAAATCAGTCACTGTATAAAAACATATATCCCTCATTTATTATACTAGTTACTATCTTAAAAACCAAACGCCGCGGTCCCTGGGAAAGAAACTGACACACTCTTTTCACAAATGAAGAACCTCCGGGCAAAATCGCCGGAAGTTCTGGACTGTATAGTTTTTCAGATGAAATATAAAGTGAACCTTCAATCAGTGGGGGTATTATTCACCCCACTGATTGTTAGTTGAACCAATCGGGATGTTAGTGTCCGTTATCTCCCACCTAAACAACACCGGTTCAACTCATGTTTTGAGGCGGGAGTTTTACGGACGATTTCATCGGGATAAAATTAACGGCTCAAAAACCTTTTTACTGCCTTCAGGTGGTCTTCAGATTTCCCTGCAGACCGCTGCCCCTCTACTTCCGCATCAAGAGTTGCTCGAAGGTCGCTTTGTGTCCCTGTCTTCATATTTCGTTTCATCCATGAATAGGCAGGGAAAGGAGCACGTTTCAACTTTTCAGCAACTTCGCCTGGATGCCCGATTTTAGTAATAAGCCCAGTTTTATAAGCTTCCTCTGCCGTAAAGGTTTCTCCGAGAGCAATTTCCATAGCTTTGCCCAGGCCTACAAGGCGGGGGAGAAAATAGGAAGCGCCAGCGTCCGGAGTAAGACCGATCTGGAGGAAACTTAAGCCGAACTTTGCCTCACTCTCAGCAAACCGGAAGTCACATGCGAGCGCCAGGCTTAACCCTGCTCCTACAGCAATACCGTTTATATAAGCAATGACTGGCTTTTCAATTTCATCGATTAAGAGAACAAGACTGTTGTAAGTTTTCTCCAGGTACTCGCCGTGGTCGAAATTTTCCATATCCTCAATAGGAAAGCTTTTCAGGTCGGCACCGCTGGAAAAGGCTCCTTCAGCCCCTGTCAGAATAATGACTTTAACCTCGTTGTCCTGCCGGGCCTCCTGGAACGCATCATAAAGTTCCTCGTGCATTGCTAAATTCAAAGCATTTTTAACATGGGGCCTGTTCATTTTTATCGTAGCAATATTTTCTTTCACTTCGTAAAGAACAGTTTCGTTTTTCAGGCTCATAGTATTCCTCCTCAAGTTGGGCTTAAATTCTTCTCGCCGTAACAGCACCTTCGTAAATGGCTTTTTTAGCATCGAGGCCGAGAGCATGCTTTGCTCCTCCAATTACGGTAACTTTTCTTCCTTTTTGTTCCAATTTTTCCGCCAGGGTGTTATTTACCAGCTGGCCAGCTGCAAGAACAATCGTATCTGCCTGGATTGACTGCTCCTTGCCTTCGATATGGAAACTGACAGATGATCCCTCAATTTTTTTATAACTCTCAATACCACCAATCATTTTCACCTGTTTCTGCCTCAGCTCCATAATGGTTGCCCAGCGTGTCGTCTTTCCGATGCCCCGGGCAAAAGATTTGCCTCGCTGCAGCAGGGTAATGGACTTAACGCCTTGTTTTTTCAAAAATAACGCGGCATCGCACGCGATACCACCGCCGCCAATGATTATCACATTATCACCTGTTTCTTTTTTCCCTTCAAAAACGTCACGATAGGAAATTACAGCAGGGGACTCTACGCCTTCTATCTCAGGTGTTCTTGGGACGATGCCTGTAGCCATAATAATTTCATCGGCTTCATTGATCAGAGCATCATTCTCTTCCAGACGTTTATTTAACTTAACATCCACACCGAGCAGCTCCAGCTGTACTCTGTAATAACGCAATGTTTCATAAAATTCTTTTTTTCCCGGCACTATCTTTGAATAGTTCAGCTGGCCGCCAATTTCAGCTTTTTCGTCTATTAGTGTCACATGATGCCCTCGTTCTGCAGCGACACGGCTTGCTTCAAGACCAGCAGGACCAGCACCGATCACGAGAACTTTCTTAGGAGCCGGGGCTTTTTCTAACTTCAGTTCAGTTTCTCTTCCAGCTTCTGGATTTACAAGGCAGGATGCAGGCTTCATATCAAAAATGTGGTCCAGGCATGCCTGGTTGCAGGCAATGCAAGTGTTAATTTCATCGAATCTCCCATCGATCGCTTTTTGAACAATTTGCGGATCAGCCAAAAACGGCCTTGCCATAGAGATAAGTTTTACATTGCCTTTTTTCAGTATTTCGTCAGCGTCCCGAGGGTCATTGATCCGGTTGCTGGCCACCACCGGGAGGCTTACAGACTGGGCGATCTTTTCCGCAACGGAAACGAAATTCATTCGCGGAACTTTCATAGAGATGGTAGGCACACGAGATTCGTGCCAGCCAATTCCCACGTTCAGCACATCCACTCCTGTTTTTTCAAGTTCCTGGGCCCAGCGAATTGTTTCCTCTTCGGTTGTGCTGCCTTCGATGAGATCAAGCCCTGACATTCTGAAAAAAACAGGATAATCTTCCCCGACAGCTTCCCGGACAGCTTCTGAAATTCTCAGGGAAAAGGCGATGCGTTTTTCAAAGCTGCCGCCCCAGTCATCTGTTCGCTCGTTTGTCACAGGAGAGACGAATTGATTAATTAAATAACCTTCAGAGCCCATAATTTCTACTGCGTCAAAACCAGCTTTTTTCGCACGGTGGGCACCTTGTGCAAAGTCATCGATCGTCTGAAGTACCTCCTCGTGGCTTAACGCTACAGGCACGTCCGGGTTAATCGGTGACTTGAGCGGGGAGGGGGCAACAGGGTCAATACCTGTCAGTGCTTTATAGGCGTACCTTCCTGCATGAAAAAGCTGCAGTGCGATCCGCCCGCCTTCCTGATGCACTCCATCCGTGAGTGGTTTCCAGCGTTCGATATCATCCTCCTGGTATATCGTCATAAAATCTGTGCCTCCGCTGCCTGCTTCATTAACAGCGGCACCACCTGTAACAATAATTCCTGTGTTGTACTTCGCGCGTAATTTATAAAACTCTGTCAGTTTTTCAACCCCATTATCAAGTCCTTCCAGCCCAACATGCATAGAGCCCATAATTACACGGTTTTTCATTTTCAGATTTCTGATTTGCAATGGCTGCAGCAATGCATCCAGTCTCATCTAATCCCCCCATAACTGTAATTGTAAAGTACTTCGTCTAAATACTCAGAAAATGACTGATTATTCATTCATTATATAGTTGGTTGGAGGTTTGTTGCAATACAAGTAATGAAAACTGCCGGAATAAACAGGAGGAAGTTACTCTGAAGACAGAATTCGTTGCTCCTTTGAATGTAGGCATTGTATAACAAAAGACGAACATTACTTTTTGATTGCAGCGTAAGACGGCGGTGACTGTCTCTTCCTCTGCTCCTGCGATTACTCGTCGTAAAAAGAGTTTTGCTCCTGCGGTTACTCGTCGCAAAAAGAGTTTTGCAAGCTTAGCTCAGTAGAATATCCGTCGAGACAACTCGACGCATTTGCGGTGAAGTAGATGCTCGTTGTTGCAGGAAAAGCATGAGAAGCTGAAAATCCATTTTTTGCGGCGTTCAGCCGATAAAAATTAGCTGAAGCCGTGCCCGCAGAACGCGTCCGTCTGAAGCGTAATTCGAATACCAATATACATCTTCAGTTAACGTTCGTATTATATATGAAAATCCTGAATTATGAATTTGATTCGTTTGGTGGGCATTATCAAATTTTGTATTTAAAATTCAGAATAATTGTGGAAAAGTGTAAAACCTTATTAACTTGTCTTTCAGAGGTAACTGTTAATGATATGATGAAGACAGCATCTACAAAATCTCTGTAAATAAAGCCTTTCTGTTTTTTTACTATGAATGGTGTACAAAGGTTGGAGTGAGAGTTTTTCCATCCAGAGGGCACTTCGCAACGGGAAAGTGTAAAGATATTTGTTAAAGGAGCTTTTTTAGATGAGAAAAAATAAAAGTCAAAGTATGGTGGGAAAAATGTGTAAGGACAGCTCAGAACGTATACTTTATACTTTTGCCAATGAAGATACTTACCTTGAAAAATTAGTGGATTTTATTTCAAAAGGTCTTGTGCAGGGGGAATATGTGCTTATCGTTGAAAGCAGGAGAAATATCCCTCTATTACGATGCAAGCTGGAGTCCATATTAAACGAAGAGGAACAATCGAGAGTACAATTTGTAAATAACTACGATTATTTTTTCCTGAATGGGAGCCTTCACCCATCAGCGATTTATAATTACTTCGCAAGCTTGATTGGATCCCTGAAGGGGGAAGAAAATAATTTCCGTACATGGATGCATGTAGAATGGGGACATGAGCAGGAGCTGATCAGCCAAATTGAAGAGTTTGAGGCAAATACAGATGAAATGACAGCCGGGACAGGCATCACTTCCGTTTACGCCTACAATTCAGAATGGCTCAGCAGGGATTTAAAAACAATGCTGCAGGAATGCCATACCCACCATGTAACGGACTGGAATTTTTTAAATCACACTCAAGCATAATAGAATAATATTAATAATAAGGAAAACCGCCTGGAGCACAATGTCAGTTTTTTGCTCCCCAGCAGGCGGTTTTTTAAAATTCACAATAATAAAAGCCGAAAGTTGCTTAGGCATTTCTGAAAATTTAAACTTTCAAAGGAAAGTTTGTGAATAATTTATTTTTTGACCGGGAAAGAGTATCCTTATGAATAGAGCATTTAACAGATGCCTATAAAAGGAGGAATTTTTGTGAGTGATATGTTTACGTCCATTGCCGAAAAAGTGAAGCAGGGATACCCGTCCATCGTTTTTCCTGAAGGCACGGATGAGCGTATACTGGAAGCGACAGTACGTTTAAAAAATGAAGGTGTGTTAAACCCGATTCTTGTAGGAAAAGAAGAAGAGATTTCATCTAAAGCTGATGAGCTTGGCCTGGATGTTTCCGGTCTTGATATTTATAATCCTGAAACCTATGAAGCTTTCGATGAGCTCGTTGCTTCGTTCATTGAGCGCCGCCGCGGTAAGGCAACGGAAGAAGAGGCTCGTAACATTCTTCAGACGCCAAATTATTTCGGCACTATGCTTGTGTATACAGGTAAGGCGGCAGGTCTTGTGAGTGGTGCTGCCCATTCCACCGGGGATACCGTTCGTCCTGCACTGCAGATCATTAAGACGAAGGAAGGCGTAAAGAAAACTTCCGGTGTATTCGTCATGGTGAAAGGTGACCAGCGTTACATCTTCGGCGACTGTGCAATTAATATCGCTCCTGACAGCAACGATCTTGCGGAAACTGCGGTGGAAGCTGCGAAAACTGCCCGTGTGTTCGATATAGATCCGAAAGTGGCAATGCTGAGCTTTTCAACTAAAGGATCAGCAGTAAGTCCTGAAACGGAAAAGGTAACAGAAGCAGTGAATATCGCAAAGGAAAAAGCGCCTGACTTAGTGCTTGACGGTGAATTCCAGTTTGATGCGGCATTCGTCCCATCTGTTGCCCAGAAGAAAGCTCCTGACTCTCCACTGAAAGGGGAAGCGAATGTCTTTGTTTTCCCAAGTCTGGAAGCAGGCAACATTGGTTATAAAATTGCCCAGAGGCTTGGGGAATTTGAAGCGATCGGACCGATCTTGCAGGGACTGAATAAACCTGTGAACGACCTCTCCCGCGGCTGTAACGCAGAAGACGTGTACAAGCTCGGTATAATTACAGCCATGCAAGGATTATCAGAATAATAAGTGTTGCTGTTATCGACCCGTACTGCTGGTGCAGTGCGGGTTTTGCTATTGGAAGAGGGGCGGGTAATGTGATTTTGGGTTTCCGGGAGTTGAGTTAGAGGAAGTTTGTTGGCATAACCCAACTGTCATAGTGGCAAGTGTCACTATGACATGTACCAGAAATCTCCAAATTAAAAAAGAAAACGCTGATATATCAGCGTTTTCGCAAAGTTGCCCTTACGCAACTGTCACTATGACACTACACTCACTAAATCTTCTCATTCCGCTTCTTCATTCTTCCCAGATTCTCTTCATATATTTTCCAGTCGTCGGCTGTGAACTCATAATTGGAGATACGGTCGCTTTGCGACTGAAGAACAGTGAGCAATTTATTGATGAGTCCCTGGACTGTCAGATCCCTGCCTGCCAGCTCGGACAAGGAGGCCATTTTTTCGGGGATAATTTTAGGATATTCATATTTAACTGGTGCCCCCTGGACTGCATGTTCATAAAAACCATGTATCAGAGAAGCCCTTTTCGAGCCGCTGCCTGTAACAGCAAGGTAAATCTGGACTGCCACTCCTCCGCGAAGCCGGCGCTGAGAAATACCTGCAAACTTTTTACCGTCAATGCTCAGGTCATATCTTCCGGGACAGTAGGACTCTTTAATTTCCCCGTCAACTATCTCCCTGCCTAGGTCCTTAAGTAAAAGCCTTGTAAGCTCAACCATGAGTTCATACCCACGGTCGATGGACATAGATTTACTGTCCTGGAAAATGAGTGAAATATTCAGCACCCCTTCATCCAGTACGACTGCCAGGCCGCCGGAATTCCGGACAATTACCTGATAGCCTTGATCCTGCAGGAAAGAGATGCCGTCTTCAATATGGGGGAGGCGGTAATCCTGTATGCCAAGCACGACTGTCTTATTATGAACCCATGTGCGGGCAATTCCCCAGTCAGGTTCAGTGGCAGCCCGTCTGCAAAGTGTGTCATCAAAAGCGAACGACTGGATTGGATTCATTCCAAGCCCAGTGACTGCCTGGTCAATAATAAACCAGTTTTTTCTATATATAGATAAGGGTTGGTCCTTCATAGCTGCTGCTCCTTATTTTTCACAGTAAACAAACAATATTTTTAAATGAAAGCTTCATGATTATATCATATCCGGCAGCAAAATTGGACAAGGTTACCGTTGCTTCCGGCATGCAAATCGGTGTAAAATATCCTTTGGTGTATGAAACTCTTCCTTTTTGGAAAAAAAATTTGTATGATAGCTTTCGGAAGAGGTAAAAAGCAGTAAATAACTGATTATGCAGAAGGATGTGGTGGAGGATGGCAAATGAGTTTCGCATTTGTGATGATTGCCAGGCCACAAATATAGATACGTTAGTTCCTAAATTAAAGAAGCTCGATCCGGAAGCGGAAGTGAAGGTCGGCTGCCAGTCGTACTGCGGGCCAGGAAGAAAAAAGGTATTTACTTTTGTAAATGACCGCCCTTTAGCAGCTTTGACAGAGGAACAGCTTCTTGAAAAAGTCCAGAAACGAATGAAATAAATGATGTGGCTTATAAATTTTTAAAAGAGCGGCTCTTAACAAATAGTTAAGATGCCGTTTTTCTTTTGCCCTGAAGTACTGTAAAAATGTGGTTTCATTTTTACAGCCTATAGGGTAGAGGGCTGTATAACTCATGTGTATACGGCTGATACATACAAGAGGCGGAAAAAAGGCCGCTTCATGCGGGAGATAAAACAAAATTTTTTCACAAATTCTGCCTCTGGGGTGCTGTCTGTTCGGCTTAGTATGCACAAATATCAGTCTGGGAGGAACATAACTTATGGCCGATAAGGAAAAGGACCAAAAGCTCAGCAAGGATGAGCAGCTGGAGTATTTCAGGAAAGATCATGATGGGAAGAAAATGACGACAAACCATGGAGTCCGTGTATCTGAAGACGAACATTCCCTGAAAGCGGGGGTGCGTGGCCCCACATTAATGGAAGACTTCCACTTCCGGGAAAAGATGACGCACTTTGACCATGAGAGGATTCCTGAGCGAGTCGTCCACGCCCGTGGTTATGGAGTTCATGGGCATTTCCAGGTGTATGAACCATTGACTGACCTGACGAAAGCAAAATTTCTCCAGGATCCGTCTGTTAAAACCCCTGTTTTCGTCAGGTTCTCTACAGTGGCAGGGCAAAGAGGATCCAGTGATACGGTTCGTGATACCCGAGGATTTGCAACCAAGTTTTACACAGAGGAAGGGAACTATGACCTCGTAGCTAATAATATGCCTGTGTTTTTCATCCAGGACGCAATGAAATTCCCTGATGTTGTACATGCGGTTAAACCGGAGCCGCATAACGAAATTCCTCAGGCTACGGCAGCCCATGACACGTTCTGGGACTTTGTAGTAAATAATACAGAGTCGGCACACATGATTATGTGGCTATTGTCCGACAGAGCAATCCCAAGGAGCTACCGGATGATGGAAGGCTTCGGTGTGCATACGTTCCGTCTTGTAAATGAAGAAGGAAAAGGCCGTTTTGTGAAATTCCACTGGAAGCCGGTGCTTGGCGTACACTCCCTTTTATGGGATGAAGCGCATATGCTCTGGGGCAGGGATGCGGACTACCACCGGAAAGACCTCTATGAAGCCATTGAAAGCGGACACTACCCGGAGTTTGAGCTTGGCATCCAGGTCATCGAAGAAGAGGATGAATTTAAATTTGATTTTGATGTACTTGATCCAACAAAAATATGGCCGGAGGAAGATGTGCCGGTAAGGCTTGTTGGAAAGATGACTTTAAACAAGAACCCGGACAACTTTTTTGCCGAGACCGAGCAGGTGGCGTTTCATCCAGGCCATGTAGTACCTGGAATTGACTTTACGAACGACCCGCTGCTTCAGGGAAGATTATTTTCCTATACAGATACACAGCTTACAAGACTCGGGGGACCGAACTTCCAGGAGATTCCGATCAACCGTCCGGTCTGCCCGTTCCATAACAATCAGCGGGACGGCTTTAACCGGATGTCCATAGATAAAGGCCAGGTCGCTTACCATAAAAACTCTCTTGCAGGCAACAGCCCGGAGACTGCTTCTGAAGAAGAAGGGGGCTATGTCCACTATGAAGAAAAAGTGGAGGGTAAAAAGGTGCGTGCCCGGAGCGAGAGTTTTAAAGACCATTACAGCCAGGCGACACTATTCTGGAACAGTATGTCAACAGTAGAGAAAAAGCACTTAGTGAGCGCTTTTCATTTTGAAATAGGAAAAGTAAAGAGCAAGGAAATACAGCAGGCCGTTGTTGATATGTTCAACAATGTCAGCGGAGACCTCGCTAAGCAGATTGCCGAAGGTGTTGCAGCAGAGCCTCCGGCGGAACCAGGGGGAACTGGAGTAACAAAGTCTTCCCCAGCACTCAGCCAGATGAATACATCAAAGCATGTGAAAACGAGAAAGGTGGCAATTTTAGCGGCCAATGGCTTTGACAGTAATGAGCTGAAACAGGTGAAAGAAGCGCTGGAGGAAAAAGAAGTTATCGCCCAGATAATTAATGATTCCCTCGGCATGATTAAGAGCGAAGACGGAGAGGAAATGGAAGTGGACACGACCTTCCTCACTACCGCTTCCGTAATATTCGACGCTGTATATATTGCCGGTGGAAAAGACAGTGTGGATAGCTTCAGGAATAAAAAAGATGCGATTGACTTCGTGAATGAAGCTTTTAAGCATTGCAAAACTATCGGCGCTGCAAATGACGCTCTGGAATTCCTGCTAGAAACTGATATTAAGGAAACAGCAAAGGAAGAAAAAGGCGGCAAAATTTCTAACGTCAATGGAGTAGTAACGGTGAATGAAGCAGAAAACCTGGAGGAATTTACAGAAGAGTATCTGCAGGCTTTAGCCGAGCACCGCCACTGGTCCAGGCAAATGGAAGGATAATGGTTAGGAATATTTTTGAAGAACCAGAGGGTGCGTGCGCCTCTGGTTTTTCTGTACCAGTCGGTCCTAAAAATGTCACATCATGACGAAAATAAGCAGACTGACTCTGTTTTTTCACCCGGAATTTAGTATAATTAACGTTAACTATAAACTCTCTTAGAGGACGACAGGGTTTCTAAATATTGCATTGATTGCAGCGAAAGGCGCGAGACGTCTTCGGGAAAAGCATTGGCTGAAGATCCCCTCGGAGGCAATTCATTGCATCCGAGGTAGCTGAAGCAATGCCCGAGGCAAGCGAGCGTCCTGTAGCGGAAATCACATTGAAAGAAAACTGACTGTTAAAACTGCAGCATAGATAAGCGAGTAAGAAAGGAGCCGAGTATGGCAGGGCGATACGGAGTTTTAGACGAAGAAAAGGTTTTTAAAGACCCTGTTCACCGGTACATCCATGTTCGGGATGAACTGATATGGGAATTGATAGGAACGAGGGAATTCCAGCGCCTCCGAAGAATAAGGCAGCTTGGCACTACATACCTGACCTTCCATGGCGCAGAACACACAAGATTGAACCATTCTTTAGGCGTATACGAAGTTATGCGGCGCATGGTGGAAAACATAGAGAAAAAACAGAAATGGGACCCGGAAGAAAGACTCGTATGTTTATCTGCCGCTCTGCTGCACGACATAGGACACGGACCTTTTTCCCACTCCTTTGAAAAAGTTTTTCATATGGACCACGAAGAATGGACAAGGGAGATTATCCTTGGTGATACGGAAATTAATCAGGTGCTCTCGAATATGGGGAAAAACTTCCCCCAGAAAGTAGCGGATGTTATATCTAAGACATATTCAAACAAACTCGTGGTGAGCCTCATCTCCAGCCAGATTGACGCAGACAGAATGGACTATTTACTCCGGGATGCCTTTTATACAGGCGTGAGCTACGGGCAGTTTGATATGGAGCGAATTCTGCGGGTAATGAGGCCTGCGGAGGACCAGGCAGTATTTAAGCACAGCGGCATGCATGCCGTGGAAGATTATATTATGAGCCGCTACCAAATGTATTGGCAGGTATACTTCCATCCCGTAACGAGAAGCGCTGAAGTGATCTTAAGCAAAATTCTTCACCGGGCGAAGGATCTTTATGAGCAGGGGTATGAATTCATAGACAAGCCGAAGCATTTCTACACGCTCTTTTCCGGGAAGATTACCCTGAAGGATTATCTTAAGCTCGATGAATCAGTGATCCTTTATTATTTTCAGGAATGGCAGGAAGAAAAAGATGAGATTTTGAGAGATTTATGCCAGCGGTTTATGGACCGGAGGCTGTTTAAATATGTTGAAGTGGATCCAAGTGCTCAGATGCGTGTGTGGCCGGAGCTTCTTCAGCTGTTTACAAAGATAGGGCTTGACCCTCATTACTATCTTGTCATTGACTCCTCTTCGGACTTGCCTTACGACTTTTACCGGCCTGGGGAAGAAGAGGAAAGGCTGCCAATCCATCTGCTGAAGCAGTCTGGTGAACTTCGTGAGCTGTCACGGGAATCAGAAATTGTAGAAGCCATCTCAGGAAAAAAACGAACAGACCATAAATTATATTTTCCACTGGATTTTTTAGAAGACGAACGAACTTTTGCTGAAGAGAAAAAGCGGATTTTGCTGCTTCTCAAGGCTCAGGAGGGATAAACGTGTTACAAGAGCATTGTAAGCTGCTTGCTGTTTTTAAACAAACCGGCGAAATCATCGGGAGAAAAAAGCTGCAAAAACTCATCTATATAGCCAAAAAGCTGGAGTTTCCTTTTTTCGAAAAATACCAGTTTCATATTTACGGCCCTTATTCTGAGGAGCTGAATCTCCGCATGGAGGAAATTTGTTCCCTGTCTTTTGTAGAAGAAGTGAAGGAGAAAAAATCAGGCTATTACCAGTACCGCTATAACCTGTCTTCTAAGGGTGAGGAATTCCTTTCTTTGTCGGATTATGAGCTGCCGGAAACAAAAGCGCTGTTAAACGAGCTGAACGAGCAAAGTTCCCGCTTTCTCGAACTTGTTTCCACTGTACTTTATTTCGAGTATCTAACAAGGGAAGAAGTAGAGGACAAGGTATTCACCTTAAAAGCAAAGCAGAATTATACATCAGAAGAAATAGGCAAAGCTTACGAGTTTATCTCGAGGCTGAGAGAGAAAACCAATATAGTAAGCTGAAAAAGGTGCCGCATATATTTCGCGGCACCTTTTTTGTACGCAGTTTATGAATCGCTTACTCGTTTTCCACCTGTCCCGAAGTGGGAAGGGGACATTTCCTCAATAATTACGGAGACCTTTTCAGGAGAAGCGTTTGTCGTTTCCACTACAGCATCAGTTACTTTTTCCACGAGCTGGCGTTTCTGGTCATCAGATCTTCCTTCAAGAAGTTTAACTGTCACAATTGGCATATAGATCGCTCCTTAGCATAATTTAAAGTTGAAAGTATATAGTTTTCTCAGGAGTGCCCTGATCAAACGGCTTATTCATTACTATACTCTTTTTCAATTATGATTTCGACGCTGACGCTTCCCCTCCCTGAAAATAATAATGTAAAATTTTACAAATTTTTCGTATTGTGGCACACTTGCCGTGGGAGGATGCACAAAGGTGCATCTGAATTTCCTTCTATGATAAACTAACATCAACATATTGTTTTCGAAAGCGAGGAATGAGCCATGGATTTATTTGAAAATTATAAGAATAAACATAGAGAGAAAGATCCTAACGAGAAAAAAACAGTGAAAAAAGGCCAGGGGTTTAATATCCTCAGTTCTGACTCTACAGACGGCCACGGAGGATACGGGACAGGTGTTTTAAACCTGAATAATGTATCTCCTGTTTTTATTGATGTGAACGAGGGAGAAGCGTTCATCGACATGGGAGCCCTCCATGCCCGAAGTGCGGTGGAGAAAGGGATTAAATTCCTTAAGGAAAAGGACAAAGTGCCTAACGGAAAGCCATACTGGCTCGTGTGGGTTACTACAGATATGAGAAACGGAAGCCCTGCCTATATAGGTGTAGCAGCCTGCGAGCTTACTGTGGACCGGGAAATCCGCCGTGGATATAAGAGCCTCCCGGAGCATGTAAATAATATGGACAAATCGCTAAAGGGACGTATTATTGTTTCTCATATGGATGATAAATCAAAAAAGATCCTTGCAGATTACCTGAAAGATTTTAATGAAGATATGTGGAAAAACTCAGATGAACAGTTAAGAAAGGACTTGGATGCAACTTAAAGTTAAATGAGTATGTCGGTAGCTCAAAGTGTTTAAATAATACCTGTTTTACAAGAATAGGTGAAGAGAGCGGAACGAATGAGACTCCTTCGGGAAAAGCAACATGTTTTCATGCGATGAGTAACCGCAGGAGCAGGTGAAGACCCCGCAGGGTGCAGTTTCCCGAGGAGGCTGAGGCGTTCCCCGAGGAAAGCGAATTCGTGTAGTTTTCTTCAACACACTTTTTAAAGTAGCAACCATAATTCTGAGCAAAAGGGTACTCAATTAAAATTATATTAGTATAAAATGTGAACAAAATGTGAACAGCCTTTTACATCTTGCAAAAATGACAGTAAGCCAGTAAACTAAAGTACGGCACACAAAAGCTTCACTAAGACAAAAAAGCAGGCGAAGGGACTTTGTCCTTCGCCTGTTTTTTTGTGTTATATCGGGAAAGCATATAATTTTTTTCAAAGCTGCAGGTCTTAGTTAAACCATTTAATGATCCGTTCCATCCACTTGTCTTTTTCCCCATCTTCTTCATCTGGAGTGTCCTTATCAGGTTCGGCAAGGTCCGTGTTATGTTCAAGGTGCTCTGTACAATAGACTTCTGGTTCTGTTCCTGCAAAGAAGTATGTTTTTCTTCTTACAGGACACGCTTCAGTTGCCAGCTTGCCGTTAAAAGGATTTATTTCCGCTTCCACAAGTGTGTCGGGGACAGGGAATGCAAGCTTCATTTCTTCTTGTAAAGCATCCTGCATAAACTTAGCCCAGATTTTTTTAGCATAGCCGGCGTCTCTGTCGCTGAGGCTTTCATTTTGGTCGTAGCCTACCCAAACTCCTGAAAGAAGCTGAGGTGTATAGCCGATCATCCAGCTGTCAGTAGATGTTGAACCGCTCTTCCCGGCAGTGGGGCGGTCAAGGAAATGGGAGACGCTTCCCCCGGTAACTCCCGCAAAACTTGCTCCGAGGGATGGTTCAAACATTCCCTGCATCATATTTGTCATAATCGCAGTAAGGGCAGGGTCCAGTGCCAGGTCTTTTTCTTCCTCTGCTTCAAAAATTACGTTCCCGTCTCTGTCCAGAACCTTAGTGACGAACTGAGGCTCGACAAGATAGCCGCCGTTAGCAAAGGGGCTGTAGCTGCCGGTCATTTCCAGTATTCCTACATCACTGGCTCCCAATGCGAGAGCCGGGACAGGATTTAACGGGCTTTCAATGCCAAAGCGGCTGGCTGTTTCCGCTAATACATCAAACCCAAGGAGAAAATGAGTTTTCATGGCGTAAATGTTGTCCGAGACAGCCAGTGCCTGCAGCATGGTAATATAATCATCCGCATACCTCCCGTTAAAGTTGCCCGGAGTGTATTCTTTGCGGCTGTTGTCGTATAAAAAAGTTGTTTCTTCGCTCTTTAGCATGGAATTAGGCCTCATTCCATGTTCAAGGGCAGCGTAATATAAAAACGGTTTTATAGTGGAACCAGGATGGCGTTTTGCCTGCAAAGCCCGATTAAAGGAACTGTCCTGATAATTTTTACCCCCAATAAGCGACTTCACTTCACCTGTCCTTGGGTCCATTGCTATAAATGCTGCCTGAAGCTCTCCGCTGTCCTTAAGCTCATTCTCCAGCCATTTTTCTGCTTTTTTCTGCATTCCCACGTCCAATGTTGTATGAATTTCGAGTCCGCCTGATGTGAGCAGGGCGTTGTCGAGCCCCAGTTTATCTTCCAGCCAGCTGATGACCGAATCCTGGAAGTACGGAGCAATCCTGTTTGCCTGCAAATCCGTGTCAGAAGCATATTTAAGCCGTTCCTTAGACGCCTGTTCTTTTTGTTCTTCTGTAATATAACCTGCTTCTTTCATGGAAGACAGGACGATTTCCTGGCGAAACTCCGCTTGTTGTTCATTAATTAACGGGGAATATAAATTAGGCCCTTTAGGGATACCGGCCAGCATTGCAGCTTCTGCCAGTGATAAGTCTTCCGCGTTTTTTTCGAAATAAATATTGGAGGCAGCTTCAATGCCATAAGCGCCATTTCCATAATAGATCGTATTTAAATAACCCTCTAAAATATCCTTTTTTGGATAGTGAAGCTCAAGTCGCAGGGCGTAAAAAGCTTCGTTCCATTTACGCGCCCATGTTTTTTCGTGGGTTAAGTAAAGGTTTCGTGCATACTGCTGGGTAATTGTGCTTGCACCCTGGGCTTTCGTGCCGGACTTCAGATTTGCCAGCACCGCCCCGCCGATCCTGAAAAGGTCGAAACCATAATGATTATAAAAGCGTTTATCTTCCACTGCTATCGTCGCCTCAAGAATGTTCCTGCCCATATGGTCAAGGGGAATCCAGTGGCGGTTCTCTCCCTGATGAATTTCACCGATCACAGCTCCGTCACCTGAAAACATGACAGTTGTTTCCGGCACCGAGAGAGCGGGAGGCTCCAGCTGGTAGGCATAAGCAACTATTGCAGCAAGGCTTCCTAATGTAAGCGTCATTAAAATCACAGCGCTCCGGATAACCTTTTGAATAGCCCGTTTTCTCTTTTTGTACGCTCTCCTGGTAAGTACTTCCACTTGTAACCACCTCTCCATGCGGGAGGGTGCTGGACCCTCAGCCGGCAAACATTATTACCACAGTTTTCCACAAAGAGAAAGGCAATATACTTATCCGGAAGAAAACAGTTCCTATTTTTTCCTCAATGCATTATAATTTTTCTGTTATAGGTGTGGGTTCAAAAAGGAGGATGAAAAGGACCGAGAAGTTCGAGGCGGTGCAGCTTTGAGTAGTGGAACGTATGCTTATAATACGTGAGCAACGGAAAAGCAAGACAAGGAAGAAATTCGATGTGTCATTTTCACCGGACATTTATGAACCTCCTCTATACGGGAAAAGATCAAAACAGAGGTTACAAAGGATAAAAAGGCACTGTTCCGCTGAAGCTAAAGAACGATGCTGATTTAGTGATAGGAAGCCTGTAGGGGCTGTACCGAAAAGGCCTGTATTTAAAACAGATGCAGAGTTAATAGAAAACATGGTTTTTCCGCCTGCATCCCCGTGAATGTATAAAGAAGAGGTGATTATTATGGAATTCTGGTTTACTGAAAAACAAACAAAAGATTTCGGTATTACGATGCGAGTGAAGAAGATCCACCATAGTGAAAAAACGGAGTTTCAGCAGCTTGATATGGTGGAAACGGACGAGTTTGGCAACATGCTGCTTTTAGACGGCATGGTAATGACGACAGAAAAAGATGAGTTTGTCTATCATGAAATGGTTGCTCACGTTCCCCTGTTTACCCACCCGAACCCGGAGAACGTTCTCGTTGTCGGCGGAGGAGACGGTGGTGTAATCCGTGAAATCCTGAAACATCCGGAAGTGAAAAAAGCGACCCTAGTCGATATAGACGGAAAAGTCATTGAGTACTCAAAGAAATACCTTCCATCTATTGCAGGGAAGCTGGACGACCCTCGTGTGGAAGTAAAAGTGGATGATGGCTTCATGCATATTGCTCAGAGCGAAAACGAGTATGATGTCATTATGGTGGATTCCACCGAGCCGGTTGGACCTGCTGTAAATCTGTTTACAAAAGGATTTTACGAAGGGATTGCGAAGGCACTAAAAGAAGATGGACTGTTCGTTGCCCAGACCGACAATCCTTGGTTCCAGCAGGATCTGATCAGAAACGCCTACAAGGATGTAAAGGAGACGTTCCCGGTGACTCGTCTTTATACAGCGAGTATTCCTACGTATCCGAGCGGTCTCTGGACCTTTACTATGGGTTCGAAAAAACATGACCCTCTGGAAGTGACTGAAGATCGTTTCCATGAGATTGACACGAAATACTTTACTCCTGAAATTCACCGTGCCGCATTCGTGCTTCCTAAATTCGTGAAAGATCTTACGGAATAAAAGAGAAGGCTGCGGTTTGAACTGTGGCAGTATTTAATGATGAAAGATCAGGGAGGTAAAGACTGTGTATTTTGATCAGGGATATTCAGGGAAAGTTTTTATAATGGGCAACCGCTCTTATGAGGAGAGCGACATTGTCATATACGGGATGCCAATGGATTATACGGTAAGTTTCCGGCCAGGCTCACGTTTTGGGCCTAACAGAATCAGGGAAGCCTCCATTGGCCTGGAGGAATTCAGTCCATACAGGAACCGCCACCTGGAGGAAGTGAAATACCACGATGCAGGGGATATGCTGCTTCCGTTCGGGAATGCGGCAAAAAGCCTGGATATGATTGAGGAATATGTGGACAAGCTTCTTGGAGACGGGAAATTTCCTTTAGGAATCGGCGGAGAGCATTTAGTTTCCTGGCCGATTTTCCGTTCTTTTTCTAAAAAATATGATGACTTGGCAATTATTCATATTGACGCCCACGCGGATCTGAGGGAAGAATATGAAGGAGAGCCACTTTCCCATTCAACACCGATCCGGAAGGCCTGCGGGCTAATCGGACCAGAAAATGTCTACTCTTTCGGCATCCGTTCAGGAATGCGGGAGGAATTTCAGTACGCCAAGGAATCAGGAATGTATATGGCGAAATTTGAGGTGGCAAAACCACTGAAGGAAGTGCTACCTTCTCTTGCAGGAAGGCCTGTATACGTCACAATTGATATTGATGTGCTCGATCCTGCTTACGCTCCTGGCACAGGAACAGCAGAAGCGGGAGGCATCTCGTCGAAGGAGCTTCTTGAAGCGATAGGTTTAATTGCTGATTCAGCGGTTAACGTGGTGGGCTGCGACTTAGTGGAAGTATCCCCTCCATATGACCCGACAGAACAAACATCTATCGCCGCCAGCAAATTCATCCGGGAAATGTTACTCGGGTGGCCCGGGAAAAAGTAACCTTTAATGTCCGATCTCTGGTGCGTAAACACGTAAAGTAAAAGAAGCGGATCACACAACCGTAAACGAGACACTTTATGCGTGGAATACCGCGGTGGAACTCATAAAAGAAAACGAATGGGGTTGTTCCGCAGGATTTGAACCAGCTGCTTACGATGTTCAAACAAAATCCTTCCGTAGAGCTGGTTCAGCGGGAAGGCCGCCAGCTTAGAATTAACGCCGAAGCCAGGGAGAAAGCTCGCCAAGAAGCAGAAGCCCGCCGTATCGAGCATGAACGGCAGGCGCTCGAAGAACGCTCTCGTCTGATGGCGGAACAGGAACGCCAGCGAAAAGCGGAATACGCCAACTTCGGCGGGCAGTATAAAACGATTTTCAAAGAATCGTTCCCGCGTTTTATTGAGTACCTGTTTAACAACCCGGCATATCACGATGTTCATTCCAGTGCGCAGACCAAAGCATCCGTCATTTATGACATCATGCGCCAGGTAGAGCGTCCGGACTCCGTGGTCACAAGGGAAACAGCGAAAGATCCGCAGAAGGTGCTGGATCTTGTCCGATATATTCTGGATGCGTAATCTTAGATACAATATCACCGTGCGAATCTGCACGGTGTTTTTTTTCATCAAAAAGGCCTACGTTTTTATTAAAAACGAAGACCTCTTATATTTTAATTTTTATTTAACAAAAGTCTGAAACAGCCTCACTCACTGGATACCCTATAAGCATTGTACATAAAACACCGCAACCAATTGATGTCCATGGTCCCGTAAAGGCTAGTCCTAAGCACCATAGGCCGCATTGGAATGCTGACGTAGCTCCTGCTAATGTTTGTATTGCCCATTCACATGTAGAAGCCGTTTGGAATTCCCCACTTTGGTTTGCCATTACCTCTAAATATTCTTCGTGGGTATAAGTATCGGAAGTTAAGTTATCTGTAACATTTTGTTCGTTAACAGTTAAATCAGCAACTGTTTCACCATTATCTTTAATTTTTAAATCTACTGTTCTGTCACTCTCGTTAGGATTTATGAAATGCTGCCTATCTCCTAAAACTTCTTGGTTATTTAAATCAACATAGAAAGTAACGGACGTTAACCCTTCTGACGACCCCTCTACAGCAAAACTTACAATACCAAGATTATACGGCCCTGTTGCGTCTAAATCTTCAGGAGCATCAATTACGGCAGCACCTCTATTAATCTTCCCATCTAAGTTTTGCACAACTGATCTAAAATCACTGGAACTAAACAAAACTTGCCTTGTTTCATTTATTTTTTCGGTATGCCCAGTGGATTCCACTTCCAAATTACATAACTCGCAATCCTGTGTTAGACTATTACTTGCAAACGATGTAGCGACAAAACCAAAAGAAATAATTTAAACTAGTAAAGCAGCCGTTAATCTTTTAAACATGAAACCCCTCCTGAAATTTTTTGGTAATTTTTTCAATTAGTATTTTAGCTTGATAGAACCGAAAAATAAACAGCAATTAACAAATTTACCTTTTATATGTAAGGAAGGCTGGTTTTAAACATGAAGAAACATGTAGATACTCCTTGGTTTATAGCCCTTTTAGTAGGTGTTGCCGTCTTTTTATTTATTTTCTTAACTACGAGGGATTTTAATAGAGCTATCCCTATGGCTATTGGTGCTTTTATTGTGTATTTTTTAGTTTATCCATTGTTGCGTAAACTTAAAGAAAATCCAAATGATTAAACTACACATTCAAAAACCATACTCTAAACAAAAACACTACCCCTTTTATAAAGGAGAGGTGTCTCGTACGATATATTTTAGACGTGGTAAAAAAAGGGCCTGGGGATAATCCCCGGACCCTTTATTTTGTGTGCCCGGCATGTGCATACGCTTTAGGGTTCAAGTCCCGAACAGTGAAGGCCGTTGTAACTGCTAGCTAAAGGCAAGGGTGTCCGGGGCGACTCGGAATCTGAAGGAAGCCGGAGGCAAATCTCCGACCCGAGGAACACGAATCTCATACCAGGCTGTCTGGTCTGGATGAGGCTGCAAAACAAGTCAAAGTCCTAACGACCGAAGGATCCGGCAGTAAATGAGGCGGGTATATGGAGAGGAAGTTTATGCACTTACCCGGGTAGGTCTGACAGGAACGCCGTACAAATGCGGTAACTGATTCCGGGAGGAATCACTGAACTGTCAGAAGTCAGCCGAAGCCATAGTACCACAGATTTCTAGATTTTGTGGGAAGGGCTGAATCATGAAAAGAGTGCTCATCCACCTGCGTACGTATCATTCGATAACACAGAATATACCAGCTTGCCTAGGAAGCAGAGGTGAATCCCTCCAGGGCTTAGGAAGCGTGGAGAATGATACCACACAATGGAAAGGAAGAGCCACGTGGAGGTTAATGTGATGTTGGAAGAGATATTACACCGAGACAATTTGAATAAAGCATATCTCAAGGTAGTCCAAAATAAAGGGAGCCAGGGCGTTGACGGCATTACCACTGCGGAACTGAAATCCCAGATCTCCGAAGAATGGTCTGCCATCCGCCAGGGGCTCTTGTCGAGAACCTACCAACCGTCACCGATCCGCCGAGTCGAAATCCCGAAACCGGACGGGGGTAAACGGAAGTTAGGGATCCCGACTGTCATGGACCGTCTGGTCCAGCAATCCATTAATCTCTACCTTCAACGAATCTATGATCCGACATTTTCTGAAAACAGTTACGGTTTCCGCCCGAAACGACGAGCCCATGATGCCGTGTTGAAAGCAAAACAGTATATCAATGAAGGGTACACATGGGTGGTCGATATTGATCTGGAGAAAGTCTTCGACAAAGTGAACCACGACCGTCTGATGCGAACGTTAAGTTACCGTATCAGCGACAGAAGGGTGTTGAGCATCATCCGGAAATACCTTCAGGCAGGAATCATGGAAAACGGATTAGTTAGGCAAAACGACATGGGGACTCCCCAAGGGAGTCCATTAAGCCCGCTTCTCTCAAATATTGTCCTGGATGAATTGGACAAAGAACTGGAGAAACGGAGTATTCGCTTTGTCCGCTATGCGGACGACTGCCAGATTTACACGGGGTCAAAGAAAGCCGCAGAGCGTATCCGAAAGAACATGATCACCTTCATTGAAGATAAACTGAAGCTAAAGGTAAATCGGGAAAAGAGCGCGGTAGACCGTCCGTGGAAACGAAAGTTCCTGGGTTTCAGTTTCACAGCTTCTTCTAAAGGAAAAGCGAAAATAAGAATACACAGGGAATCAATCCAACGGGCAAAAGGTCGAATCCGTGAGATTACTTCCCGAAAGAAAAGTATTCCTATGGAATACAGAATTGGCAAGCTGAACCGGTTTATCGTCGGCTGGAGAAATTATTTCCGACTGGCGGAAACACCCTCGGTATTAAAGGAATTAATGAAGTGGATAAGAAGAAGACTTCGAATGGTACGATGGAAAGAATGGAAGAAACCGAAAACAAAAGTCAGAAACCTAATCGCCTTGGGAGTATCGAAGCAGAAGGCTTATGAATGGGGAAACACAAGAAAAGGCTACTGGCGAGTCGCCTGTAGCCCAATTCTTCACCATACGCTTAATGACGCCTACTGGCGCAGGATGGGTTTGAAATCGTTGATATAACGTCTGATTTTCATGAAACCGCCGTATACGGATCCGTACGTACGGTGGTGTGAGAGGTCGGGGGTTAATCACCCCCTCCTACTCGATTTGGCTTTTAATTCAAGTGCTTTTTCACGGCGCTCCGTGGAACTCCTTTTTATGAATTTTTAAATCCATCAACATATTTTTCTAGTATTGGGTTAAACCTATTATCGTAGGTGTTGGTTATGTCTATGTATTCAGATATTACATTTTTGAAATCCTCTGGACTAAGTTCAGGGTTCAATTCACTGGGTTCTTCTGGTGTCGTTAGTTGTTCATATGCCTCTTTCATGAGTTCTACTAAATCAATTAAAAATTGCCTTTCATAAGTAGTGAGTTCTAAATCTAAATAAAATGGTGGGGTTTGAGGGTCAGAATAACCACTTTTCATTAATGAAGAGGTTACATAAAAATAACTAAATACACTACCATTAACCTCTTTTATAAAGATGGGTGACCTTCTTAGAAGGTAATCCATTCTATCAAATCTGGAAGTTAGATCCATCATATTAATTGCAAATCTTTCACCTGTAGAATCAACCTCTATTAAAGCCTCTGTTTGTTGGATTAATAAATATAATTCATAAACTAATTCATTACTGTACACCTCAAACGCACGTTTATCTTCCTGATACCTTTGAAAATACTGATAGTTGAAAATTAAACTAATCAATAGAAAAAAACCTAAAACGATTATCACACTTTTATTTTTCACAATTTACCACCGTATTTTATTAATAATCAGCTAAGTATATTATAACTTAGGTGATTATTATAGTTTATAAACAAAGAGTTTTATTTTTATTGGGCGTACAAGTTAGTCATTACATCTGCTCTAAAAGAACTACCTGGAAGAGGGAGAACATAATTATGGACGTGTGCCGTAGCCTCTATTTGTGCGTTAGAATTCTCTGCTCTTAAAACATTATTCCCTGTACTAGCAGAGACAGCACGGATAACACCAAGCTCACCATAGTATTGTTCTTGAAGATCAAAGGTCCCAGGGTGCCAATCCACATTACCAACTTCAAGAACGTCATTAGGTGTTAATGCATCCCAGACAGTATCAGCAATATCTGATATTCTTTTTGTTGCCGGAATTACACCAATCGCAGTACTTATCATACCGTCAGGACTTTCCTCTACTCCATCCCAAGTCATAGTTGAGCTAATCCACACGTTCCTACCGAACAATTCTGATACTTCTATTTCAAAGTTTTGAAAACGCATCCCGGCATTGTTGTAATATAAACTAAGTTCTTTAGTTAAGTGATTATACTCTAATAGCGCTCCATGCATAACCTTGTAGCCAGCAATCATGTTCCATAAGCCGTTATCATCAGGAAACATATTATCTCGATGACCCACAGGGATTAACACAGATAATTGCGTAATGGTAAAATCTCCTTGTTCACTACTGTAGGCATAATAATCATATCGTGTACCACTCGTAGCGCTCCAGCGTTTCCAACCTTCTCCTTTAAAAAGATCCTCCACGTATATTCCATTATAAAAATTTTTTTCCTCCAAGTTAATACTACTCGTTGGAGACTCTTTCAGGTCGCGGAACAGTTGATCTAATGATCATAATTTATAGGAAGCTCTTCCCAATTATCATCTTCGGAATCTTTAGTGCTGCTTATGGAAAATTCAGGGTTCTTGACGACCATATTACCATCAAGCATACAACATGACAACCGCTAGTCTGAGCATCACCACCATTTTGTGAGAAAATATTAAAATTAAGATTACTAAACTTGCAATCTTAGACTATATTAAAAGGGAAAAAAGAAAATTCAATTTAATTTAGCAATAAATGGTATATAATACAAATAAATACCATATTATCACAAATGTTAAATTTTTCTATATAAATGTCGTTTATTCAAATAATGCAAAATAAAACCATATATGTTATAGGGTAGGAGGAGCGAAATACCCCTCCTTCGCCTTATACCTCTCGAAACGTACGAGGTAGAACATTTCAGACCCTTACATTTTAAGTTCCAGACCTAAACGAAAAACACCGCCCCTTTTAAAAAGGAGCGGTGCCATGAGTTTGTTTATTCAGATGGTGCTTCTCTATTCATTCGCTGTTTGGCTATTTCCTTACGACGCTCGCGCAGCCGTTTTGCATACGCAGGACTTGTTCGAAACGCCATCGCTTCTCGCTCCGGCACGTCGTATTCCTCTCCGGTAACGGGGTTTCTGCCGACACGGGGGGATCTCCTTGATAAGTACCAACTACCCTTCCCGTGCATTTTTACCTCATTCCCGTTTTCAAGTTCCTCACATATGCTGTCCCACATGGCATCGAACGCGACCTTGATCGTATCTTTATGAATACCTGAGCGCTCTGAGGCCCGTTCTTCGATGTAATTTTGATTGCGCACATGGCCGCCATCATCTACGAATGGTTTTTCATCACTCTTTTGGGTGTTCTCTCTCTCTTCTGCACTCATGTGCACCACCCTCCTTTCAGCTATATCATAGTTCCGGACCATCATCTTCCAGTTCGACATCCCGCTCATCGAACCCGTAATCATCCCCGGCAGTTGTCTTTTGATACGACTGACCTCGACCTCGGATGTACGTATCATAGGACTTGCCGTAGTTGTTACCTTTCATTTCTTGCGCTGCCAACTCCTCTTGCTTTACTTGCTGATATGATCGGCGAGTAGGCACCTAAGGGCAACTTTAAAAACCCCTTGTCTGGCAAGGGGTTTTTGTTTTTGGGTAAGAAATTAACGTGATGTCACTATGAAGCGTGCCATAGTGACAGTTGGGTGCATGCAACTTTCTCCAAAAATAAAGTAACTTTGCTGTAAAATTGGGTAAAGCTTGATGGAAACAGGCAAAATTAGATATAATACTAAAGTTATCCATTAACTATTCATGGTGAAATGAGGGGCCCCCCATATTTATCAACTTGCTGGCAATGGGGGCACCACATAAAAACTAGAAGCACAACATCTTTTTTAAAAGAAACGGGGGATTACATGGAATCCGCAAAAGGGTTACCCGTTGCAGTATTAATGAACACGACAATAAGGGACAGCGGGAGAAAGGACACCACTGAAATTAAAGCAGAAGGACTGCTTTTTCAGAAAGGTGCTTCTGTATTTCTCCGTTTTCAGGAACCTGACGAAGAAGCAGGAAAAACGGTCCAGACCATTAAAATAAAGAACGAGGAAATGTCCGTTATCCGCAAAGGTGCGGTTACAATGAACCAGCGTTTTATCCAGGGTGCCGAAACGGAAGGGATGTATCACAGTCCGTATGGGCCGATGGAAATGATCACAAAAACTAAAGAAGTTTATTATAACTGGAACAGCACAAGTAAAACAGGAAAGCTCAGGCTGCGCTATAATCTCAGGCTGCAGGGAGGAAATGCAGGGGATTATGATATGCGCGTAACTATAAGGGAGGTATCAGAGCGCTCATGAACCAGGTAGAAAAGCTCAAAGCACAATTGAAGCAGGAAATCGTCAATGCAGTTGTAAAGGCTGGGCTGGCGGAAAAAGAAGAGCTGCCGGAAGCAGTGATTGAAACGCCGAAAGAAAAGGAACACGGGGATTATGCCACGAATATGGCAATGCAGCTTGCAAGGATCGCCAGAAAAGCACCACGGCAAATTGCCGAAGACATAAAGGAACATTTTGATGCAGAAGCAGCGAATGTTACAAAAATTGACATTGCAGGTCCCGGCTTCATTAACTTTTTTGTAAAGAAAGATTATTTAACAGATGTAGTAGCTGAAGTACTGGAAAAAGAAGAGAATTTTGGCAGCAGCGACTTCGGACAGGGTAAGAAAATCCAGGTGGAGTTTGTATCAGCCAACCCGACAGGAACATTGCATCTCGGTCATGCGAGGGGCGCTGCAGTAGGGGATTCCCTCTGCAACATTCTCGAAAAAGCAGGCTATGAAGTTGCCCGGGAATATTATATAAACGATGCAGGCAACCAGATTGACAATCTTGCCCGTTCCATTGATGCAAGATACTTTCAGGCACTTGGCGAAGATAAGCCAATGCCGGAAGACGGTTACCAGGGAAAAGATATCATTGGTTTCGCGGAAGAAATCGTTGATATTTACGGAGACAGATTTAAAGAAGCCGATGAAGAAGGGCGGCTCGAGTTTTTCAAAGAATACGGCCTGAAGCGGGAGCTTGATAAGCTGAAGGAAGACCTTGCTGATTTCCGGGTGAATTTTGATACATGGTATTCAGAGACCTCCCTTTATACTTCACAAAAAGTGGAGGCTGCTCTTGAAGAACTAAAGGATCGTGGCGAAACCTACGAAGAGGGAGGAGCTCTCTGGTTCCAGTCTACGAAATACGGGGACGATAAGGACAGAGTTTTAGTGAAAAGCGACGGCTCTTACACGTACTTAACACCTGATATTTCTTATCATAAAGATAAGTTTGCCAGAGGTTTTGAAGAGCTTATTAATATCTGGGGAGCAGACCACCATGGGTATATACCAAGGATGAAAGCGGCGGTTCAGGCCCTTGGCTATGATCCGGAACAGCTCCAGGTACAGATTATTCAAATGGTAAATCTGTTTGAGAACGGCGAAAAGGTTAAAATGAGCAAACGTACAGGTAAAGCTGTAACAATGCGTGACCTGATGGAAGAAGTAGGGATCGATGCTACCCGTTACTTCTTTGCTATGCGTGCAGCGGACACTCACCTTGATTTTGACATGAGTCTTGCAAAATCCCAGTCCAATGAAAACCCGGTTTATTACGTTCAGTACGCTCATGCGAGAATCTGCAGTATGCTTCGCCAGGCGGAGGAAGCAGGATTTAAGCCTGAAAAAGGGGCGAACCTTGAAAGGCTTACTGCGGAAAAAGAAATCGATCTGATGAAAAAAGTAGGCGAGTATCCGGAAGCGGTAAACGATGCTGCGAAAAAACGGGCTCCGCACCGCATTGCTAATTATGTTTATGAGCTTGCGCAGGCGCTTCACAGCTTCTACAATGCGGAAAAGGTTATTAACGAGAATGATGACGAGCTGACAAAAGCACGTCTTGCCCTCATGGAAGCAGTACGAAGAACGCTCCAGAACGCACTCAAACTTGTAGGCGTGGAAGCACCGGAGAAAATGTAATTTTAAAATAGGCTTTGTGAAAGCCCGGTGTCGAATTTTTACACAGTGTTGATTGTAGCGAAAGGGGGCGAGACGCCTTCGGGAATAGCATTGGCTGAAGATCCCCTCGGAAGCCAAAAAGGCTACCGAGGTAGCTGATGCAATGCCCGAGGCAAGCGAGCGTCCTGAAGTGAAAATCAACATTAAAGTACAGAGCTTAAAATAAAAACCGGCTGAGGCATGCTTCAGCCGGTTTTTCCCATTCATAAACAGTAAAAACAGGCAAACACTAACTGGCAGAGGTGATAACTATGCCAGTGACCCGGAAAAGAATTTACTATGAAACAGCAGGGCAGGGACCAGCAGTTTTATTTATCCACCCGCCAGGAATGGGGCATATAACTTTCCGCCGGCAAAAAGAAGAACTAAGCAGGAGTTTTAAAGTGATTGCTATGGACCTGAGAGGCAATGGGCGAAGCAGCCTATACAACAGCAGGCCTCTGACAATGGAGACAATAGCTGAAGACATTATAAGTGTTCTTGATCACGCGAGGATAAAACAGGCATATATTTGCGGCTACTCCAACGGCGGGTCAATGGTGCTTGAAGCTGCTATCAATTATCCTGATCGTTTGAAAGGAGTTATTCTCCTTGGGGGGTTTCCGGAAGTGAACAGCTTCCTGCTGCGAAATGAGTTTAAGCTTGGAATCTGGGCGGCGGAAAATAAATGGATGGGGTTGTTAGCAGGAGTACTTGCAGGAGCCCATGAATGGAAAAGCCTGAAAAATATGTGGCAGCTTGCTTCCTATGTGAAACGGACCCCTCCGGAGGTGCTGGAAGAATATTACCGGATTGGCCTGGAATATAAAGCTACGGACCGACTTGGAAAAATTCAGTGCCCGATGCTTCTTGTTTACGGCCAGCGGGCAGATTATCTGCATCATTACCGGAAATTATTTTCCAGGAAGATGAGGGCGCCGCTGGATATGATTCTCGTTGGGAATGTAGCTCATCAAACCCCGACCAGAAAAGGTTCAGCAATTAATAAAATAGTGAAAGATTTTATTATAAAGCATGAGGCAACCCCCACCCTCCAGTGAGGAGAGGCGGGGGTTATTGTTTTGTCGGTGATTATTCAGGACAAATTAAAGTAAGAATGATGAGATTTGTCCAGCATTTTTAGTTTGCTGGACAAATTCGAGGGTCGATGGTTAGATTTGTCCAGAGTAATGAATCTGCTGGACAAATTTAAATGGAAAGGGTGAAATTTGTCCAGAAAACCAAGGGAATCAGAGGATTTTATCCATTAAATTCCTTTTTACTGGACAAATATCCCCTATAGTAAAGAGATTTGTCCGGCATTCTTAGTTTGCTGGACAAATTCAAGGGTCGATGGCAAGATTTGTCCAGAGTAATGAATTTCCTGGACAAATTTAAATGGAAAGGGTGAAATTCGTCCAGATTGCCAATACGTCAGTGAAAGCCGGCAGCCAAACAACCGACCTATAACAGCCCCCGCCCTCCAGTGAGAGGAAGCGGGGACGCCGGTCGCATTATACCTTCAGCAACCTTAATCCGTTTAAAATCACAAGGATGGTACTCCCTTCATGGCCGATGACACCAAGTGGCAGAGAGACTTGCTGTGCGAAGTTACCGCTGATCAGCAGCAGAATTACCAGCACTGAAAAAGTAAGGTTCTGAAGAACGATCCTGTTGAGCCTTTTTGAAAGGGATAATGTTAAACGGATTTTGTTCAGCTCGTTTTTCATCAGCACCAGGTCGGCTGTATCAATCGCAACATCACTGCCTGAGCCCATGGCTATTCCAATGTCCGCCTTAGCAAGGGCAGGGGCGTCATTTACACCATCTCCCACCATTATTACAGAATTATATTGATTCTTCAGCCTGTCAACTTCCCGGACTTTATCCTGTGGAAGGCTCTCGGAAATCCAGCTGTCCACTCCTGCCTCCTTAGCGATCGAAGCAGCTGTTGCCTCATGATCTCCTGTTATCATTACAGTCTTAATTCCCAGTTCATGAAGCTCGGCCAGTGTTTCCTTTACCCCCGGCCGAATTGTATCCTTTACAGCAAAGGCTCCGGCAAGCATGCCGCCTTTTGAAACATAAATAACTGTTTTACCATCCCTCTGCCATTGTTTTTCACGGTCGAGCCAGCCCTCTGAAAGCGGCCTCAGCCCTTCCCGGTCCATAAGAGCGACACTCCCAATGAGCCACTGTTCCCCGGCTGCAGTTCCTTCCACTCCGTATCCTGTAATATCGAGGATCGAATCCACCACTGGCAGCGGCGAATTGCTGCCTTGCCTGGAAAAATCACTCAGGGCTTTGGCGAGGGGGTGATTAGACTGCCTTTCCACAGCGTATACAACAGAATAAAACTCCTCTTCCGACAGGGTGTCTTCAATATGGACATTAATTACCTGCGGGTGCCCGGAAGTTATCGTTCCGGTTTTATCAAAAGCAATAACATCCGCTTTAGAAAGCTGCTCAAGGAAGACCCCGCCTTTCATTAGTACACCGTTCCTTGCCCCGGTGGAAATAGCGGAGAGAAGGGCGGGCATCACTGAAGCTACGACTGCGCATGGAGAAGCAACAACGAGGAGAACCATCGCCCGGTAAAAAGTTGTCTCAAAGTCCCAGGCGAAAAAGAAATATGGAATAACAATCATCAGGGCAACTGCTGCCAGTACAGCGATAACGTAAGGTCCTTCCACTTTTTCGATCCATTGCTGGGCAGGCGGGCGTTCTTCCTTTGCCTGCTGGACGAGACGAATCATTTTCTGGAAAAGAGAATCAGAATTTTCCTTCTTTACTTCTACAGTCATCGACCCCTTGCCATTAATTGTACCGTTAAAAACGCTGGCGCCTGAGTTTTTGAAAACCGGCACGGCTTCCCCAGTTAGGGCAGCCTCATCCACCGTTGTTTCTCCGGAAAGGACAATCCCGTCAACAGGAACCCTTTCCCCTGGACGGACCAGCACCTTGTCACCGATACTTATTTCCTCAACAGGGATAGTCCTTGTTTCCCCGTCCGCCCCCAGGACAGCAGCTTCATTTGGAGCAAGCTTGATTAATGAAGACAGGTCTTTCTCGCTTTTTTGCCATGTATAGGTTTCCAGTGCTCCACTTAAAGAAAAAATGAAGATGAGTATGGCACCCTCGCCCCAGTAGCCGATCGAAGCGGCACCAACAGCAGCGAGAATCATGAGGATTTCCACGTTCAGAGAGCGGTCCTGCAGAAGATCGAGGATTCCTTCCTTTGCTTTATAATAACCGCCCACAGCAAAGGAGGTGATGTAGAACAATACAGCAACTGTGGAGTAACCCGACAGATCAATTAAATATCCAGCAAGTAAAAATAATCCGCCAAGCAGCGCGAAAATGAGCTGCTGGTGCTTCTTTACAGTTGATAAGTAACTGTTGGCTCCGGCAGTTTCACCTAATAGGAGTTGCTTCTTTTTTTCAAACGTTCTTTGCTGTTCCATCATAAATTCCCCCTTCATTTTCCTCCAGGAGGCAGCGACTGTCCCGGAAGGTGCTTTATGTTTAACCATCAGGACCCGGCAAAAAGGAGTATTACATGTTGAACAGGGAACAATTGAGAATCAGAATCAAAATCAATACACTCTAAAAAGCAGAAATGCTGCAGCCTGGCGGGCAGGCAGCAGCTATTTTCTTAAGCATATATATAATTACGAAGAGATACAATAAGACTATGCAGAAAGTTGTGAATTCTTTCGTAAGTTTTAAAAATACCCCCCCTTTACATAAAGGGGGATATGGCGGTGGCTAGCGCCTCTTTCGCTTTATCGCCAAAGGTTCGGTTATTCACATGCTCCATCGTAATTTTCTCACTGCTGCCATAAAAGTCTTTTTCAATCTTGCTTTTTACCTCACGGACCCAGTCGCCATCATAAATAATGCAATTGATTTCAAGATTGAGGTGGAAGCTGCGCATATCAAAATTGGCAGTACCGATATCCGCAATTGTGTCATCAATGATCATCGCTTTCGAATGGTAAAAGCCTTCGTAAAACTGCCGGATTTCCACCCCGGCTTTAAGGAGCGGTTCAAAGTAAGGAAACGCGGCGTCTTTTACAAGGGGATGGTCGGGATATTTGGGAATGAGAATCTGCACATTTATTCCTTTTTGTGCCAGTTGAATTAAATGATCCCTCATCTCCACACCTGGAACAAAATATGGTGTGCCTATCAAAACGGAATGTTTCGCCTTACTCAGCATTTTCATCATCGATTCTTTTACATGGGCCCCGTCAGTTGCTACAATCCGGGCCTTTAATTTACCTTCAGGCAGGGGAGGGAAGTAACGTGGATCCTCATGCAGGTCTTCCCCGGAAGATTTTCTCCAGTCACGAATAAATTGTGTCTGGAGGTCGGCTACCGCTTCGCCTGTCAGGTATAAATGATAGTCTCTCCAAGGACCTTTAGAGGGGTCCTTGCCCAAATACTCATCCCCCACATTATAGCCGCCGACGTAGCCGGCTTTGCCATCAATAACAGTAATTTTTCTGTGGTTTCTTTCATTCAGGCTGTAAAATAAATAAGGGAAAGAAGGGGACTGGGTTTTTGCGAACTTTACTCCGGCACTTCTGAGCCTTTTTATTTCTTTCCTGGTGATCGCCAGGCCAACCCAGTCGACCATCAGACGCACTGTAACCCCTTCTCTGGCCTTTTTTTTCAGCCTTGTAAGCATTTCGTAGCCTATTTTGTCATCCCTGAAAATATAGAAATTCACATGAATGTGGTCTTCTGCAGTCTCTATTAACTGAAACATATGCTTAAATAATTCGTCTCCGTGGCCGATAAATACAGCATCAGTACTGCGAACAGGAGCTTCTTTATAAGGCTGGATTTCTGACTGGTGTTTTTTCTGCCCCAGACGCAGGTCAATTACTACCCATAAAATGAAAGCTAGAATTATAGCGAAAAGTATGATAAAAACCACAGCGTGTGTCCTCCTAAATAGAGCGTTTATTGTAAATTGCGTGATTACAGGTATAATATTCAGTTATATTTATTCCCTTAAGTCAAACAAATCAACCTTATGGAATATAACGGAAATAAAGCAGGAAGATTTATTTAGAAAAAAACCATATGAATGAATACTCATTCATATTTTTATGTGTTATAATAGTTTTTGAATTTCACTTATTTTCAGAATAGGGTTATTTTTCACCCCGGCACTGTGGCATGATTGGGGAGGAGCCTTGTTCATATAACATCAGGGGACTGCAAAGGAGGAGTCGGTAGGAATGTTATTACTTAATGCGGACAGGAAGGAGAGGTTTAAATGGAACCGATTATAATCAATTGGATTCTTTTTATCCTTGTAACAGGTTATGCAGTTTATTTATTCGCCTCGCTTGTTAAAACGAGATATGAATATATAAAGCTTGGGAAAAAAGCAGAATTCACCATGGACACAAAGCAGCGCTGGGAGGCTGTGATGGTCAATGTGTTCGGGCAGAAAAAATTATTGAAGGATAAGAAGAGCGGAATCATTCACGTATTGTTTTTCTACGGATTCCTGCTTGTACAGTTCAGTGCTATCGACGTGATCTGGAAAGGGCTTAACCCAGGATCGCATCTGCCTCTTGGGCCAGTGTATCCATTCTTTACATTTTTTCAGGAAATTGTCGTATTGCTGATTCTTGTAGCAGTCGTCTGGGCTTTCCACCGTCGTTATGTGGAAAAACTCGTTCGTCTGAAGCGTAATTTCAAAGCCGGTCTTGTACTTATTTTCATCGGAGGCCTGATGATTTCCAAGCTTTTTGCTAAAGGAATGGAAATGCTCTGGCTCGGTAAGTCAGTAACAATGTGGGAGCCGATTGCGGCCGGGATTGCAACCGTTTTCAGCGATATCAGTCCGACAGCGGCCGGGGCAGCATTCTTCGTTTTCTGGTGGCTGCACCTGTTATTCCTTCTCACTTTCCTTGTTTACATTCCGCAGTCGAAGCATGCTCACTTGATCGCAGGCCCTGCAAACGTCTATGTAGGTCCGACACATAAGAGAGGACAGCTGACTCCAATTAATTTTGAAGACGAGGAAGCTGAGAAGTTCGGGAAAAATGAAATAGAAGACTTTGACCAGAAGCAGCTTCTTGATTTATATGCATGTGTGGAATGCGGTCGCTGTACAAACATGTGTCCTGCAACAGGAACAGGAAAAATGCTTTCTCCAATGGACATCATCGTAAAAATGCGTGACCACCTTACTGAAAAGGGAGCAGCAGTTACTTCACGAAAGCCGTGGATGCCTGAATTCGCATTCAATAATACAAAAGGCAACCAGCTTGCAGCGGCAGGAGCAGGAGGAGCAGAGGCAGCGGCTGCTGTGGACCCTTATGATGTAAGCCTCATTGGCGACGTTATTACGGAGGAAGAGCTTTGGGCTTGTACTACTTGCCGTAACTGTGAGGACCAGTGCCCTGTAGCTAACGAGCACGTAGATAAAATCGTTGATATGCGTCGTTACCTTGTTTTAACAGAAGGTAAGATGGATACAGAAGCACAGCGTACAATGAAGAATATCGAAAAACAAGGCAACCCTTGGGGGATCAACCGTAAAGAGCGTGAAAACTGGCGCGATGGCCGGGATGATATTGATGTACCTACTGTAAAAGAAATGAAAAAGCGGGGAGAAGAATTTGAGTATCTCTACTTTGTAGGTTCCATGGGTTCTTATGACAGCAGAAGCCAGAAAGTGGCCCAGTCCTTCGCAAAAATCATGAATGAAGCCGGCATCAAGTTTGCTATTCTTGGAAACAAAGAAAAGAATTCCGGAGATACACCAAGGCGTATTGGAAACGAATTCTTATTCCAGGAGCTGGCACAGGCCAACATTCAGGAGTTTGAGAAAAACGGTGTGAAAAAGATAATTACAACAGATCCGCATACTTACAATGCATTTAAAAACGAGTATCCGGACTTTGGACTTGAAGCAGAAGTGTACCACCATACAGAACTTATTTTTGAATGGCTGCAGCAAGGGCTGATCAAACCGATAAAGGAAGTAGATGAAACAATCGTCTATCACGACTCCTGCTACCTCGGCCGCTATAACGATGTGTACGATGCGCCTCGTGAGATTCTGAAAGCAATTCCAGGTGTGAATCTTGTGGAGATGGAACGGAACCGGGAAAACGGCATGTGCTGCGGGGCAGGCGGCGGTATGATGTGGATGGAAGAAGATACTGGTACCCGTGTTAACGAAGCACGTACAGAACAGGCTCTCGAAACCTCAGCCTCTGTTATCGGAAGTGCGTGTCCGTACTGTCTGACAATGCTAAGTGACGGGACGAAGGCGAAAGAAGTAGAAGAGAACGTAAAAACACTGGATATTGTAGAAATTTTAGAAAAATCTCTCGATATAAAGAAGGATTCTGAATCTGCGTAACGAAGTATAACAAGTGGTAAGAGACGCGGATAAGTTATTCAGTCAGGCTGCTGCCGGACAGCCTGGAGGATTTACCGGAAAAAATACGGAATGGGGAGGAGCCGAATTTAATTTGCTCTTCCTTTCCGTATCTATACCCGGCAGTCTGAGGCGATAGGGGTCTGCCAGACTCAGTAAGTAAACAGGTGCAGATCGATGCGCCTTATTGAAAGCGCTTTATTTGCTGTGCCTTTTGACTGAGCGAGCGTTCAATCGATTTTTTCAGAGGCATCTGAACTCCCGTCTTTTGAAGAAAAGAGGGGGCGGGCAGTTCTGCGTATCAGGCGAACAGAAAGAGCAGAGGAACCAATTCATAAACAAACCAGCAAGGAGGAGAAATAATGAGCAAAACAGTTATTACTGGAGGGGCAAGGACACCGATTGGAAAAATGGGTGGAAAGCTTTCGGGATTTTCTGCATCACAGCTGGGCGGCAAGGCAATCAAAGCCGCACTGGAACGTTCCGGGATTGACGGTAAAGATGTAGATCATGTAATCATGGGTTCTGTTCTTCAGGGTGGACAGGGGCAGCTCCCGTCACGGCAGGCACAGCATGAAGCCGGTATTCCGTGGGAAACACAGACGGAGACGATTAACAAAGTTTGTGCTTCCGGTATGCGCAGTGTAACCCTGGCCGATATTCTGATTCGTGCAGGAGAACAGGAAACAATCGTAGCCGGTGGTATGGAGTCTATGAGCCAGGCGCCGTTTTTTGTTAAAGGAGCACGATTTGGTTTTAAAATGGGTGAACAGAAGTTCCATGACATGATGATTCACGACGGTCTTACATGTACTTTTACGGGAGTACACATGGGTAATTACGGTAATAACGTCGCGAAAGAGCATGGTTTAACGCGTGAGGCTCAGGATGAATGGTCCTATCAAAGTCATCAGAAAACTGCCCGTGCGATAGAAGAAGGGAAGCTGGCAGAAGAAATTGTCCAGGTAGAAGTTCCCCAGCGAAAAGGTGACCCTCTCGTTGTAAAGGATGATGAATCACCAAGGGCGGATACTTCTGTTGAAAAGCTTGCGAAACTGAAGCCGGTTTTTGGCGCAGACGGAAGTATTACTGCAGGAAATGCCCCAGGGGTTAATGATGGAGCGGCTGCACTCGTACTGATGAGTGAAGAAAAAGCTCAGGAAAGAGGAATCGACCCTTTGGCGACGATTCTCGGTCACACACAGCTTGCTGTCGAGCCGGAAAACTTCCCGAAAACACCAGGGCTTGTTATTAACAGGCTTCTTGAAAAAACAGGCGTGGCCATTGAAGATGTAGATTTGTTTGAAATCAACGAAGCGTTTGCAGCTGTTGCTTTAGCGAGCGGACAGATTGCGAATGTGGACCCTGAAAAAATCAATGTTAACGGTGGGGCGGTAGCCCTTGGGCATCCAATAGGAGCGAGCGGAACGAGAATTATCCTGACTCTGGCTTATGAACTGAAGCGCCGGGGAGGCGGAATCGGTATCGCCTCTATTTGCAGCGGAGGCGGCCAGGGCGATGCAGTAATGATTGAAGTTAAGTAATAAACGGAAAGCAGGCCGCCGGGGGAAAGCATGATAAAAATGATTTCCGGCGGCTGGATTACGGACAGGAGGATTAACATGGATATAAAAAAAGTCATGGTAGTAGGAGCTGGACAGATGGGTTCCGGAATTGCGCAAGTTTGTGCTGCTGCCGGTTATGAAGTTGTCCTGCATGACATCAATGAAGAAGCTGTGGAAAAGGGACTCAGCAGGATTAAAAAACAACTTCAGCGCCAGGTGGATAAAGAACGAATTGAACAGAAAGACATGGATAATACCGTGAATAACCTGGCCACCTCTGTTGATCTGAGCAATGCTGCTAATGTGGATATTGTTATTGAAGCAGCCGTGGAAAATATGGAAGTGAAAAAGGACCTGTTCGCCCAGCTCGATGAAATTGCACCTGACCACGCAATTCTGGCAACAAACACATCATCTCTTCCTATCACTGAGATAGCAGCAGCGACGAACCGTCCTGAAAAAGTAATCGGGATGCACTTTATGAATCCAGTGCCGGTCATGAAGCTTGTGGAAGTTATCCGGGGGCTGGCTACAAGCCAGGAAGTATTTGAGGCAGTGGAAGCAATGTCAGCTTCTTTAAAGAAAACTTCCGTAGAAGTTCAGGATTTCCCTGGTTTTGTCTCCAACCGTGTTTTAATGCCAATGATCAATGAAGCGATTTACACGGTGTATGAAGGAGTGGCATCTCCTGAAGATGTTGACGAAGTCATGAAATTAGGGATGAACCATCCGATGGGGCCGCTGACTTTAGCAGACTTTATCGGGCTGGATACATGCCTCTATATTATGGAAGTGCTCCACGAGGGCTTCGGAGACGATAAATACCGTCCGTGCCCGCTGCTTCGTAAATACGTAAGCGCCGGCTGGCTCGGCAAAAAATCAGGAAGAGGCTTCTACACATACGAGTAACAAAATCAGGATCAGCCTCCGGCAATACCGGGAAACGGCACGATCTACTCCTTAAGAGGTGACATAAATGAACATGTTGTTTTCAGATGAACAGCAGATGATGCAGCGTATGGTCAGGCAGTTCGCGGAAGAAAAAGTGGCTCCGGCAGTTAAGGACATGGAAGAAAAGAACGAGTTTCCTTATGAACTAGTCAAAGAAATGGGCGAACTTGGCCTGATGGGCATTCCGGTTTCGGAAGAATACGGCGGAGCGGGAATGGACTACGCCTCGTATATATTGGCTATCAACGAGCTTTCCAGAGTAAGCCCTGCACTCGGAGTAATTCTTTCTGTCCATACATCCGTAGGAACTTTTCCAATTCTCGATTTCGGGACTGAAGAGCAAAAACAGAAATATGTTCCTAAGCTTGCTTCAGGTGAATATATTGGTGCGTTTGCATTAACAGAACCAGGAGCAGGAAGCGATGCTGCAGGAATGAAAACGACCGCTGTAAAAAAAGGCGGCCATTATATATTAAACGGATCCAAAATTTTTATTACAAACGGCGGAGCAGCGCACACCTATATTGTTTTTGCGAAGACAGACCCTGAAGCTGGAGGAAAAGGTGTCAGCGCATTTATCGTTGAAAAAGATACTCCTGGTTTTTCAACAGGAGCTAAGGAGAAGAAAATGGGGCTCCACGGTTCGAACACTGTCTCCATTTCCTTTGATGACGCGGAAGTGCCGGTGGAAAACCTTCTTGGGAAAGAAGGGGAAGGTTTTAAAATTGCACTTTCTAACTTAAATGCAGGGCGAATCGGCATCGCTGCCCAGTCTTTAGGAATAGCGGAGGGAGCCCTTCAGGCAGCTGTTGAGTATGCGAAGGAAAGAAAGCAGTTCGGCAAACCGATCGGAACCCATCAGGGAATCAGCTTTAAACTGGCTGATATGGCTACTAAGGCAGAGGCGGCAAAACTCCTGACATATCAGGCAGCTGATATGAAACAACGGGGAGTTCCATGCGGAAAAGAAGCTTCCATGGCAAAGATGTTCGCGTCAAACGCTGCAATGGAAGTTTCCACTGAAGCTATCCAGGTTTTCGGAGGCTATGGCTACACGACAGAATATCCCGCCGAAAGATTCTTCAGGGACGCCAAAGTAACACAAATCTATGAAGGCACCAATGAGATTCAGAGAATAGTAATCAGTAAGCATTTATTAAAATAGATTTCAGATTTGAATGAATTTCATATATACGCCTTGTGAAAAAATACGAACATTACTTATCGATTGCAGCGTAAGGCGGCGACTCTTGCGGGAACAGCGCGAGCTGAAAATCCATTTTTGAGGGCGTTCAGCCGTCAAAAATTAGTTGAGGCCGTGCCCGCAGAACGCGTCCGTCTGGAGCGTAAATCGAACAACTAAGTAACATTTTAAGTAATGTTAGTAACAATGATTAAAATCTCGAATTCTGAAATGATTCATTTGAAATGACAGTTTGATTCTACAGGTAAATTGAAGGAGGAAATCCACGTGTTTTTTAAACTAACAGACGAACAGGAAATGATCAGAAAAATGGTGAGGGACTTCGCCGAAAACGAAGTTGCTCCTACAGCTGCAGAACGAGATGAAGAAGAGCGCTTTGACCGCGCCATCTTTGACCAGATGGGCGAGCTCGGCCTTACAGGAATTCCATGGCCGGAAGAATACGGAGGAATCGGAGCAGATTACTTAAGCTATGTAATCGCGGTGGAAGAATTGTCCCGGGTCTGTGCATCTACAGGAGTAACCCTTTCTGCGCATATCTCCCTTGCAGGGTGGCCGATTTACACATTCGGGACAGAAGAACAGAAGCAAAAGTTCCTCCGCCCAATGGCTGAAGGAAAGAAAATGGGTGCGTATGGTCTGACTGAATCAGGTTCAGGAAGCGATGCAGCAAATATGAGGACTACTGCAAAGCGTGATGGCGATGATTATATCCTCGATGGTTCAAAAATATTTATTACAAATGCCGGCGAAGCAGAGATTTACGTTGTTTTCGCTCTTACAGATCCGGAGAAAAAACATAAAGGCTGTACAGCTTTTATTGTGGAAAAAAGCACGCCAGGTTTTACCATGGGTAAGAAGGAAAGCAAACTTGGAATTCGCTCCTCCCCGACGCTGGAAATTATTTTTGACAACTGCCGGGTGCCAGCTGAAAACCGTTTAGGTGAAGAAGGTGAAGGGTTTAAAATTGCGATGATGACTCTCGATGGAGGCCGGAACGGAATTTCCGCCCAGGCTACAGGTATTGCCCAGGGAGCCCTTGATGCATCTGTTGGATATGCGAAAGAGCGTAAACAGTTTGGCAAGCCGATCGGCGCTAACCAGGGGATTGCGTTTAAGCTGGCAGAAATGGCGACGAAGGTGGAAGCTTCAAGACTGTTAACTTACCAGGCAGCATGGCGTGAAAGCGAAGGGCTTCCTTACGGAAAGGAATCAGCGATGTCTAAGCTGTTTGCCGGAGACTCCGCAATGGAAGTGACGATAGAAGCTGTCCAGGTATTCGGCGGTTATGGATATACGAAAGAATATCCGGTGGAACGCTATATGCGTGATGCGAAAATAACTCAGATTTATGAAGGAACGAACGAGGTTCAGAGACTGGTAATTTCAAAAATGCTGTTGAAGGATTGATAGTTGCTGGATTTTCATGGGAACTTACGAAGTTAAGGGCGAATCGCACGCCTTAATAAGGTGTTCGCACAACTTCGAGGGGCATTCGCGCAACTAAAAAATATAATGAATACGTCGTTAGCTCAGAATGACTATATTATTATTCATGTAATAACAGATGTTGATGAGATCGGAGCAAAGGAGACTCCTTCGGGAAAAGCAACGGACCCCGCAGAGACGAGCTTTACCTCATGAAGCCGCTGCGAGTTGTCTCGACGTATACGCTTCGAAGCTGTGCCAGCAAAATTCTTTTTGCGACGAGTAATCGCAGGAGCAGAGGAAGAGACACGTTTTTTCTCGAGGAGGCTGAGGCGTTGCCCGAGGAAAGCGAGTTTTTGGAGATATCATCAACATATCCTTATTTATAGTAATAATGAAATTCTGAGCAAAAGGGATATCAATAAAATTTATTACAAACTATCATCATACTATCATCAAATGAAAGGAGGCGGGACTTCCCCATGGAACTGGCTGAGAAAATACTAAACGGAGATCACCGGGCAATCGCAAGAGCGGTCTCCCTGATTGAAGACAGAAAGCCTGAGCACAGAGAGTTAATGTCCCGTCTCTATCCCCACGGGGGCAAAGCCCATATTATCGGTATTACAGGTTCTCCAGGAGCTGGTAAGAGTTCCCTTGTTAACGGGCTGCTTGGAGAGTGGCGCCGGCAGGGGAAAAAAGTTGCTGTAATTGCAGTAGATCCTACAAGCCCTTTTTCAGGAGGAGCCCTTTTAGGGGACAGGATCAGAATGAGGGACCATGAAGAGGATGACGATGTTTTTATCCGGAGCATGGGGACGAGAGGCAGCCTGGGAGGGTTGTCGGAAGCATGCCAGGACGTTGTAAGGATTATGGATGCTGCAGGTTTCGATCTTGTTATTGTAGAGACAGTGGGGGTAGGACAGTCAGAACTGGACATTATGAAAACGGCTGACACAGTAGTTCTTGTCCTGTATCCGTCTGGCGGGGACGTCATTCAGGCATTTAAAGCCGGAATAATGGAAATAGCCGATTTATTTATTATCAATAAAGCAGATTTGCCGGGAGTAGAGCAGCTGAAAGGGGAGCTTGAGGACCTGCTTCATATAACGGAACGGACAGAAAGCTGGGAACCCCCGGTAATCCAGACTGTTTCCACGACTAAAAAAGGAATGAAGCAAGTAACAGATAAAGCAGCAGCTCATCACGAGTATCTGGTTACCACTGACATGAAAACTGAGCGACGGCTCAGTCAGAAAGAACAGGAAGTGATGAGAAGGCTCAGCGAACGGTTTTTTCAGGATATTAACCCAATAATTAAACAAACGTTTGATCAATTTTCCGGCGGGAGCGGAGAAGCGCAGCTGATCGAGGAAGATCCCTATGATCTTGCTGAACAAATTTACATGATTTGGAGTCAGGGAAAGAGCCGGCAGAGAGGAGAGGGCTGAGTTGAAAAAGAAGCAAGTCCCATCGATGGTAAAAGACCAGAGGCTTGTTAATAAGCGCCGGGAGCAGATTGTAAAAGCAGCAGTAAAGCTTTTCAATGAAAAAGGCTATCATGGCACTACGACGAGGGAGGTCGCTCAGGCTTCCGGGTTTAGTATTGGGACATTGTATGAGTATATCGGTTCCAAGGAAGACATTTTATACCTGGTCTGTGACGCTGTATATGATGAAGTCGTGGAAAAATGGGAAGGCCTGATGGATAAGAAACTGAAAGGCCTTGAGCGTCTGCAGCAGGTTATAAGCTCCTATTTCCAGGTAGTGGATGTTCTTCAGGACGAGGTGCTCGTTATGTATCAGGAAACGAAGTCATTATCGGCAGACGCGCTAAATTATGTGCTTCAGAAAGAATTAAGCATGAAATCAATGTTTGAAAAAGAACTGAGGGCCTGCATGGAAGCAGGACTTATTCAGCTTGAGGAAGAAGAGGTATCTCTGGCGTGCCATAATATTCTCGTAGCCGGGCATATGTGGACTTTCAGGCGCTGGAGCGTTCAGAAGGAATTTAATTTTGACTCATACTGCAAGTGGCAGATGAATCAGCTGTTCAGTGGTTTCCGGCTAAAGGAAAAGGCGTCTGAACTGCATTCTTAATGAATACGGAGGTAGGAAAATGAACCGTTACCAACCGAAAAATTCAGTCCGTTTTGTTACAGCTTCCAGTTTATTTGATGGGCATGATGCATCCATCAATATTATGAGGCGTATGCTTCAGGCATCTGGTGCTGAAGTAATTCACCTTGGTCATAACCGTTCCGTTGACGAAGTTGTTCAGGCGGCGATACAGGAAGACGTACAGGGAATAGCAATTTCCTCC
This sequence comes from Evansella clarkii, assembly GCF_002019695.1. Lineage (GTDB taxonomy): Bacteria > Bacillota > Bacilli > Bacillales > Salisediminibacteriaceae > Evansella > Evansella clarkii. The sequence goes on from NZ_KV917376.1 coordinate 1,325,699, forward strand.
TATCAGGGCGGACATGTGGAATACTTTAAGTATTTATACGATTTACTGCAGGAAAAAGGGGCTTCTCATATTCAAATCTTCGGCGGGGGCGGAGGAGTTATTGTTCCCCCGGAAATTAAGGAGCTCCATGAGTATGGAATCCGGAGAATTTTTTCTCCAGAGGACGGCCGCCAGAAAGGGCTTCAGGGGATGATCGATGAAATGATGGAAGCTTGTGATTTTCCTCTGGATAATGTGGAAGGACTCAATGGAGAAAGTCTTCGCAACAGGGAATTCAGCACTGTAGCCCGCTTAATAAGCATTGCTGAAAGACGCACTTTTGAAGACGAAGTGTCCGAAGCGGCAGCATCCTTGTTTGAAGAGGAAGTGGTAAGCCAGCAGCTCCCTGAAACCCCTGTACTCGGAATCACCGGTACTGGAGGAGCGGGAAAGAGCTCTCTCACTGATGAACTTGTCCGCCGTTACCTTAGAGCTTTTGAAGATAAGTCACTTGCCATTCTTTCCGTTGACCCGACGAAAAAGAAGACTGGCGGTGCGCTGCTCGGGGACCGTATCCGAATGAACGCCATCCATAACCCAAGAGTTTACATGAGGTCACTGGCTACAAGAGACAGCCGCCAGGAGCTTTCCAAAGCAATTGAAGAGGCAATCCGTGTTGTAAAGCGGGCAGGCTACGATTTAATTATTGTGGAAACAAGCGGAATTGGCCAGGGCGATGCGGCAATAACAGAAGTAGCCGATGTTTCTATGTACGTCATGACGAGTGAATTCGGGGCGCCATCCCAGCTTGAAAAAATCGATATGATTGATTTCGCCGATATTGTGGCAATCAACAAATTTGACCGTAAAGGATCCGAGGATGCTCTCCGGGAAGTCAGGAAAGCTTACCAGAGAAGCCATGAGCTATTTAATAAACAGCCTGATGAAATGCCGGTTTACGGCTCGATTGCCAGCCAGTTCAATGATCCTGGCACTAACAGGCTTTTCTATGAGCTTATTCAGGTAATGAACAAAAAACTGGAGACAGGATGGGAAACAGAGCTTGGTAAAGGGGAAGAAATCACTTTAAAGAAAGTCATTATCCCTTCTGAACAAATCCACTACCTGAGGGAAATTTCCCAGTCTCTGAAAAAATACCATAACGAGACTCTTGAAGAAGTACAGAAAGCCCGCAGAGTTTTTCAAATCGAAGGGGCTCTGGAAGCACTGGAAGAGCAGGGAGCAGATGGTGCGACAGACAGCCTTACTGAGCTGAAAACCAAGTATGCGGACAGCATGCAGGAAGAAACGAAACGTGCACTTGAGAACTGGGAGAAGAAGAAAGAGGCTTATAATCAGGACCAGTTTGTCACAAAAATACGTGATAAAGAGATTGTTACCGAGCTGAAAACGCGAAGCCTTTCAGGTCTCGATATACCAAAGGTGGCCCTTCCTAAGTTTGCGGATTACGGGGAGATCATCCGATGGATACGCGGGGAAAATGTACCTGGTGAATTCCCGTATACAGCCGGAGTGTTCCCGTTTAAGCGTAAGGGAGAAGACCCGAAGCGTCAGTTTGCCGGGGAAGGAAGCCCGGCAAGGACGAACCGCCGCTTCCATTATCTATCCAAAGACGATGAGGCAAAACGTTTAAGTACAGCTTTTGACTCTGTAACACTTTACGGTGAGGATCCAGGCTACCGTCCGGATATTTACGGAAAAGTGGGCGAGAGTGGCGTAAGCATCTGTACTCTCGATGATATGAAAATACTTTACGATGGTTTTGATTTGTGCGCGCCATCCACGTCTGTCTCGATGACAATCAACGGTCCTGCGCCAATCATTCTCGCCATGTTTATGAATACGGCGATCGCACAGCAGGTTGAGGCATTCACTTCCCATAACGGAAGGGAGCCAGGTGGAGAGGAACTTGAACAGATTAAGGCTTACACTCTCTCAACTGTGAGAGGTACGGTACAGGCGGATATTTTAAAAGAAGATCAGGGGCAGAATACTTGTATTTTTTCCACAGAATTTGCTCTCAGAATGATGGGAGATATCCAGCAGTACTTTATCGATCATAAAGTGAGAAACTATTACTCCGTTTCTATCAGCGGTTATCATATCGCTGAGGCAGGTGCGAACCCTATCAGCCAGCTTGCCTTTACTCTCGCGAACGGATTTACGTATGTAGAGTATTACCTGAGCCGGGGAATGAATGTAAATGATTTCGCCCCTAACCTGAGCTTCTTCTTCAGTAACGGGCTGGATCCGGAATATACGGTAATCGGGCGTGTTGCAAGAAGAATCTGGGCTGTGGCGATGCGTGAAAAATACGGTGCAAACGAACGAAGCCAGAAGCTGAAGTACCATATCCAGACTTCCGGAAGGTCACTTCATGCGCAGGAAGTGGATTTCAATGATATCAGAACGACACTGCAGGCATTGCTCGCAATTTATGATAACTGTAACTCCCTTCATACGAATGCTTATGATGAAGCAGTGACGACACCGACGGAGGAAAGTGTGCGCCGGGCAATGGCGATCCAGATGATTATCGCGAAGGAGATGGGTCTTGCGAAAAGTGAAAACCCATTCCAGGGATCTTTCATTGTAGAAGAGCTGACAGACCTGGTGGAAGAAGCGGTGCTCCTTGAGCTGGAACGAATGAGCGACAGAGGCGGCGTTTTAGGAGCGATGGAAACCCAGTATCAGCGTGGAAAAATACAGGAAGAATCTCTGCTTTATGAAACGAAAAAGCATAACGGAGAGCTTCCGATCATCGGAGTTAATACGTATTTAAATCCTAATGCTCCTTCAGAAGATGATTTTGAGATGGAACTTGCGCGGGCGACAAAGGAAGAAAAAGAAGGCCAGATTACAAGCCTGAAGCAATTCCAGGAGAAAAACAGCGATAAAGCAACTGAAGCTTTACAAAGGCTGAAAAAGACAGCCCTCAGCGGAGGCAACTTATTTGAAGAGCTTATGGAAACAGTAAAGTACGCAAGTCTCGGCCAGATTACCGAAGCTCTCTATGAAGTTGGCGGCCAGTACCGTCGTAACTTGTAAAACTAATCTTTGTTTGAGAAGGAAGTTAATCCATAACGAAGGTCCCGGACTCGAAGGCGGGCACCATTCATGCATTATAAACTAAAAGTATGTGGAACGGGAAAGGGTGATTATAAGCCCTTTCCCGTTCAACTATGAATGGCTCTTATTACCCCGCCTTTACAGGATACTGGCCGGCGCCGCTAACTTTTCCTATGTTTTGTTGGAATACGCTGGCATATTTTCTGCAGATGTGTTTATAATGAAAGGTATGAATTTGTAAGGATAATCTGGAGACTTTTCCAGCTTATCTTCCTGTTGGCTTATTATGTTATAAATCCTTTTTGGAGTTTAAATTATAGAAAACTTTTGTGAAAGGAAGTGCCGGTTGTGAGCATTAAAGAATTCAGTAAGGCTCAACTTAAAGAAATGGCGATGCTGGAGGTAGCTTACGAGCTTTTAAGGGAGTCCAATAGTCCGGTTGATTATTACACTCTGCTGAAACAGGTAGCGGACGCGAAGGGCCTTTCGGAAGAAAAAACAAAGGAGCGTATTGCCCATTTATATACAGAGATGTCCATTGATGGCCGTTTTGTAAATGTAGGGGACAATCGCTGGGGCCTTCGTGCATGGTACCCGTTTGACCAGACAGAGGAGGAGCTCTCCCTGGAAACGAAGGCTCGTAAAAAGAAACGTAAAGATGAAGAAGAAGATGATTTCTTCGATGCAGAAGATGATTTTGACGAGTTCGAGGATCTGGAAGATGAGCTGGACGAGCTGGCTAATGAGGAAGATGAAGATTTTGAGTCCTCAGATGATGAAAAGATCCCTGAAGATGAGGAGATCGACGACAGCTTTGACTCTGACCTGGATGACGAAGAATCACCTAAAGAGGATGACGACGAATTGCTTTAAACAGTGCTTGACTTTTCAATTAGAAATCGCTACAATCATTTTTGGGCTTCACAATAAGCACATTTATGAAAACACTTTTCAAGTGCCCCTCATTTTGAGGAGGCACTTTTTCTTTTTTTCAGGAGAATAAATTACTAAAGTGATTATCGGGAAAAATAAGGACGGCATACCAGGAGCTGCTTCTTTCAATATGAAGAAGAGCAAATGCATGAAACCGTCTTAAAAGTTTAAGGATAATAGGAAGCAGGTCTCTGCCAGAAATTGCAGCCGCTGCTTTCACTGTCAATATTTATCCCGATTAGTTCAACTAACAATCACCAGGGGATGAACCCCTCCCTGATTGAAGTTTCACTTTATAACTGCTTGCTTTAAGGCAATCATTTTTACCCCATAAAAATAACTAATAAAAGCGAGGGACTCACAGATGGCAACAAAGTATATTTTTGTAACCGGCGGTGTGGTATCGTCATTAGGAAAAGGAATAACAGCCGCATCACTAGGCCGGCTGTTAAAGAACCGCGGACTGAAGGTCACAATTCAGAAATTTGACCCGTACATTAACGTGGATCCAGGCACAATGAGTCCTTATCAGCACGGGGAAGTGTTTGTTACTGGCGACGGTGCGGAAACGGACCTGGATCTGGGGCACTATGAGCGATTCATTGACATTAATCTTAATAAGTACAGCAATGTCACAACTGGTAAAGTTTACTCTTCCGTGCTCAGAAAAGAGCGTCGCGGAGATTACCTGGGCGGGACTGTTCAGGTAATTCCCCATATTACAAATGAAATTAAAGACCGGGTTTTCCGCGCAGCGAGGGAAGGTAACCCAGACGTTGTAATAACGGAAATCGGCGGAACTGTTGGAGATATTGAGAGCCTTCCTTTCCTTGAAGCGATTCGCCAGATCAAAAGTGATGTTGGCGCAGGAAATGTAATGTATATTCACTGTACATTAATTCCATATCTTGCTGCTGCAGGAGAAATGAAATCAAAGCCGACACAGCACAGTGTTAAAGAGCTGCGCAGCCTGGGGATCCAGCCGAATGTAATTGTTGTTCGTACAGAGCGGCCGGTACCGGAAGATATGAAGGATAAGATCGCTTTATTCTGTGATATTGAAAAAGAAGCAGTAATTGAAGCGAGGGATGCTGAGACTCTTTATGAAGTTCCTCTTGAACTTCAGAATCAGCACCTGGATGACTATGTTTGTAAGCATCTTGGTCTCGAGTGTGAAGAGGCAGATATGGAAGAATGGATCGGCCTTGTAGAAAAAGTGAAGAACTTAAACAGAAAAGTGAAGATCGCTCTTGTTGGTAAATATGTAGCGCTTCAGGATGCTTATTTATCAGTTGCAGAAGCGCTGAAGCATGCAGGTTACCGTTTTGACGCTGATGTGGAGATTGAATGGATTCACTCAGAAGATGTGAGGCGTGAAAATGTTTCCGAACTTCTGGCAGGTATGGACGGTATCCTTGTTCCTGGAGGATTCGGTGACCGTGGTGTCGAAGGAAAAATTGCCGCTATTGAATATGCCCGTGTTAATAAAGTTCCATTCCTGGGCATTTGTCTCGGTATGCAGCTTGCTTCTGTGGAATTTGCCCGTAATGTGCTAGGTCTTGAAGGAGCTCATTCTTCCGAGCTTAATCCGGATACGAAATATCCAATTATTGACTTGCTTCCAGAGCAAATTGATATTGAAGATTTCGGCGGCACACTTCGTCTTGGCTTATACCCTTGTAAGCTCCAGGAAGGAACTGCGGCTTACAGAGCTTATGAGGATACTGTTGTTTATGAGCGTCACCGCCATCGCTATGAGTTCAACAACACGTATCGTGAACAAATGGCAGAGGCTGGATTTATTTTCTCAGGAACAAGTCCTGATGGAAGATTGGTGGAAATCATTGAGATAGAAGACCACCCATACTTTGTGGCTTCTCAGTTCCATCCGGAATTTGTTTCCCGTCCGACTCGCCCGCAGCCATTGTTCCGTGACTTTATCGAAGCGAGCCTTGTAAAAAGAGAAGGATAATTAGGTGAAAAAGGCAAACCACCCCGCAGCTTGAGGCAGCGGGGTGGTTTATTTATTGAAAAACTTCGAAAAATTAGCGTTGTCGGCGAAACAGGATAGTCAATCAACGAAATCAAGCTTTTAATTAACGAAAAAGAGCGTTTAATCAACGAAAACAGTTGTTCAATCAACGAAATCAAATTCAGTCAACAAAACCAGTACTTAATCAAATATAAATTATATTTTTACATCTCGTGCTCTTCCAGAAATTCCATAACGTTAAAGAATACAAGGTAATAAAGGTGCAGTGCTGTCAGAAGGTGGGGGGCGCCGATTCGGTTTCCTTCTTCAGTAGGAACCAGGCCTCCTTTAACCCCGGTTGATAAAAACATGCTGCATTCTTCCTGCCAAAGATTACCCTGAACCTCTTCCTCTTTATTTTTATTCAATTCAGAGGTGAACCCGAGAACCTGCGCTCCCGCTTTTTTTGCCGCTGAAGCTATTTTACAGGCGTCCTTACTCAGAGGGTCAGGCGACCAGATGAGTATTGTATCCAGAGAGGAGAAAGCGGAATCGGGAACTGCTTCCATAATCGTCGGCAAAGCATCAGTACCGGAGAGTGCCTGATCAGTAATCCCATGCATTTCTTTCTCGCCGTAAATCCATAACTGCCCGTCACTAATAATCGTCTGGGAGATAATTCGTGCAAAATCTTCCGTCTTATCTTCAAATTCTTCGTATTTATTCAATAGCCCCTGGAGCTGTGTTTGGAAAACCTTCATTCGTTCCCCATCCTTTCTATGAAAGCAGAGTTATTAAATTATTACCCTTAATATGGGCTTCTTAAAAAAATTTTAAGGCAATTCTTATGGTAAGGTGCAGGTAATGTATTGATAATGTTACAATACGCAGCTTTCAGGTGCTAGTTTTTGCTTTTTTGCTGTTTTTCGACAAAAGCTCTCAATACTCGTGGGGATATTGTGCAGGAGTATTTCAGAAGAATCGAGAAATTAATATGTTGAGAATATATTAACATGCTTAGAAAAGGGGTTTAAGATGGGGAAAAAGTTACTCATTGTAGATGACCAGTTTGGAATACGGGTGTTGCTTAACGAGGTTTTTGAGAAGGATGGATATGAAACAATGCAGGCATCTAACGGCAAACAGGCACTGAAAATAATTGAAGAGAAGGAGCCCGACCTTATTCTCCTCGATATGAAGATCCCAGGCATGGATGGTCTGGAAATCCTGAAAGAAATAAAAAAAACGGATGTGAAATCCCACGTAATTATGATGACTGCCTATGGGGAGCTGGAAATGATCAACGAAGCAATGCGCTTAGGAGCCCTGACTCATTTTGCCAAGCCGTTTGATATTGACGAGGTGCGGGCTGAGGTTCGTAAATTTCTTAATGACTAAAAATGGTCTGCCTGGCCGCAGTTATATGTTTTAAAAAATATCAGGATTAGATTTTCGGGAAAAAGGAAAATGAGTGAATAGTAAGATTTAGTGACAATTACGTGAAAATCCTGAGGTGTATGCTATAATAGTTTTGTTAGTCGGCCTGATGGATGGTTTAGCTGTGACCAGTACGAGGTTCATGGCTTTTTTCACGTAAACATGGGCGTCCGGTGAAGAGCTGGGCTGCCACGGTCTGCGTCCTGAAAATAAAATTCGTAATACGTTCGGTCCATACAAACGGTAAGGATAGAAATGCAAAAGAATGGAAATATTATCATTGTCGTTTGTATGCAGTCAGGTAGAAAATCATCTTTAGGTAGACAAATACCGTTCCAAAAGTCAAAGGAGGATTTTAGAATGCCTTTAGTATCAATGAAAGAAATGCTGGAAACAGCTAAAGCAGAAGGATATGCAGTTGGTCAGTTCAACCTGAACAACCTGGAGTTTACTCAGGCGATTCTTCAGGCTGCTGAAGAAGAGCAGTCACCAGTTATATTGGGAGTTTCAGAAGGTGCAGCGCGCTACATGGGTGGTTTTCACACAGTAGTGACAATTGTTGAGGCGCTTATGGCTGAATACGAAACAACAGTACCTGTTGCCATTCATCTTGACCACGGCTCAAGCTTTGAAAAGTGTGTAGAGGCAATGTACGCAGGATTTACTTCTGTAATGATCGACGGCTCACACTTCCCGCTGGAAGAAAACATCGCTTTAACGCAAAAAGTGGTGGATGTAGCACACACACTTGGAGTTTCAGTTGAAGCGGAATTAGGACGCATTGGCGGACAGGAAGATGACTTAATCGTAGACGATGCTGAAGCAGCTTACGCGATCCCTTCAGAATGTGACCAGCTTGTCCGTGAAACAAATGTTGACTGCTTTGCACCAGCATTAGGTTCTGTACACGGGCCATATAAAGGCGAGCCTAACTTAGGTTTCGACCGTATGGAGGAAGTAGGAAAACTTACAGGTATTCCTTTAGTGCTTCACGGTGGTACAGGCATTCCAACTAAAGATATTCAAAAAGCGATCTCTCTTGGAACTGCTAAAATTAACGTAAACACTGAAAACCAAATTTCATCTGCTAAAGCAGTTCGCGAAGCATTAGATGCAAATCCTGATATGTACGATCCACGTAAGTATCTGGGCCCTGCACGCGATGCAATCAAAGAAACTGTTAAAGGCAAAATGAGAGAATTCGGTTCTTCTAATAAAGCATAACAGCCTGATAACTACGGCTTAATGAAGAGGCGAGCTGATTATACGGCAAAAATCTTCGAAAATGAACAGTTGGCGGCTCCATATTATATGGCGCCCGCCAGCTTTCATTTTTAAAATAATTCGACCGAATGTTACGAAAATAGTAAGCGTTAACAGACATACTGGAGAGGTGGACTACTTATGAAATTCTTTATTGATACTGCGAACATTGATGAAATAAAAGAGGCACATGAATTAGGCATTCTTTCAGGGGTAACTACCAACCCTTCATTAGTAGCTAAAGAAGGCGTTGATTTCCACGAGCGCCTTAAAGAGATTACTAACATTGTAAAAGAGGGATCCGTCAGTGCTGAAGTAGTGGCAGAGGACGCAGAAGGAATGATTGAAGAAGGAAAAGAACTTGCTGCGATTGCGCCTAATATTACGGTTAAAGTGCCAATGACACTTGAAGGCTTAAAAGCTGTAAAGGCATTCAGCGATCTTAATATAAAAACGAACGTTACTCTTGTTTTTTCAGCTAACCAGGCACTCCTGGCAGCAAGAGCTGGAGCTACTTATGTATCGCCTTTCCTTGGAAGACTTGATGATATTGGACAGGACGGTCTTGAACTCATATCTAAAATATCCGAAATCTTTTATACCCACGACATTTCTACGGAGCTAATCGCAGCTTCCGTACGCCACCCTGTACACGTTACAGAAGCTGCAGCAAGAGGTGCGCATATTGCTACTATCCCAATGAAGGTCATCCGCCAGCTTGTGGAACATCCGCTGACTGACGCCGGTATTGAAAAATTCCTGAATGACTGGAACAATGCAAATAAATAAACTTAATTTCCTGTAGTCCAAAACTGCTGGCCTTCCACAGTTTTGCACGAGAAACTGAAGGCACCTTCCATAACGAGGTGCCTTCAGCTGTTAGCTGCCCCGTTGATTGGTGTTCAGGCCACGTCCCAGCCAGGAGAAGATCCCGATTTCTTACATAATCTAAGATTAAAATCATTTTTCTCCGTATACAATGGTAGATGATATGAATTTTATGGTAACATTTACATTGAAGGATTTTTACTGGACAAGAGCTGGTCTGACTGACATGGTATCAGGAATTATTACCTGTGCCTGATAATAAAAATGTTCAATCTATGAATAACAGAAGGGAAGCTGGTTATGGAAAAACTATTGATAGAAGGCGGCCATCCTCTGGAAGGAACCGTTCAAATCAGTGGAGCAAAAAACAGTGCAGTGGCACTGATTCCCGCTGCAATTCTGGCGGATTCACCTGTGACAATAGACAATCTCCCCGACATTTCTGACGTTGCAACTCTCGCCGAACTACTGGAAGAAATCGGCGGGCGGACAGAGCTTGATAACGATACACTTGTAATTCATCCTGAGGAAATGTTTGCTATGCCGCTTCCGAACGGCAGGGTAAAAAAACTGAGAGCTTCATACTACATGATGGGTGCGATGCTCGGCAAGTTTAAAAAAGCAGTTATCGGGCTTCCGGGAGGATGTAACCTGGGTCCCCGCCCGATTGATCAGCATATAAAAGGTTTTGAAGCACTGGGTGCAAAAGTTACAAATGAGCAGGGAGCAATTTATCTCCAGGCTGATGAGCTCATCGGGGCAAGAATTTATCTGGACGTAGTAAGTGTAGGCGCTACGATCAATATTATGCTTGCAGCCGTCAGAGCAAAAGGAAGAACGATTATTGAGAATGCAGCGAAAGAACCGGAAATAATTGATGTTGCAACGCTCTTATCCAGCATGGGAGCTAAAATAAAAGGCGCGGGAACAAATGTTATCAGAATCGAAGGTACGGAGCATCTCCACGGATGCAGGCATTCAATTATTCCGGACCGCATCGAGGCAGGCACTTTTATGATTCTCGGTGCAGCCATGGGACAATCAGTATTGATTGATAATGTCATTCCAGACCATCTGGAGTCCCTCACAGCAAAATTAAGAGAAATGGGTATTATGGTGGAAGAGGCAGACGACCAGATTTTCTTGAGAACAAGTGAAAATCTGCGGCCGGTAGATGTTAAAACACTTGTATACCCAGGTTTTCCAACAGACCTGCAGCAGCCGTTTACAAGTCTGCTGACCCAGGCCCATGGTTCATCAATGGTCACCGATACGATTTACAATGCACGCTTTAAACATATTGATGAATTGAGAAGAATGGGAGCAAATATTAAAGTGGAAGGCCGCTCCGCACTTATAAACGGAGGAGCAAAGCTTCAAGGTGCCAAAGTGCGCGCGAGTGACCTCCGGGCGGGAGCATCACTTGTGGTTGCCGGGCTGATGGCAAAAGGTGTAACAGAGATTACTGGTGTAGAGCACATTGACCGTGGCTATTCCAGCCTTGAAAGTAAGCTGAAAGGGCTTGGGGCCAAGATCTGGCGGGAAAAACTTAGTGAAAAAGAGCTTGCTGAACTGAAGAATTCCTGAGTGCCGGAGAGTGAAATCAAAATAATTTAAAAAGCGGGGGGAAACGATTATGGAAAGAAGCTTGTCCATGGAGTTAGTGAGAGTCACCGAAGCAGCTGCCCTGGCTTCTGCCCGGTGGATGGGAAGAGGAAATAAAGAAGCTGCAGACAAGGCAGCAACAGAAGCAATGAGAGACGTATTCGATACTGTGCCTATGAAAGGGACAGTCGTAATTGGCGAAGGTGAAATGGATGAGGCTCCAATGCTTTATATTGGTGAAAAACTGGGCAACGGGTACGGCCCGCGGGTTGACGTGGCGGTAGACCCTCTTGAAGGAACTAATATTGTTGCTAATGGGGATTGGAATGCCCTCGCTGTTCTGGCTGTAGCCGACAATGGAAACCTGCTTCACGCTCCGGACATGTATATGGATAAAATTGCTGTAGGCCCGGAATCAGTAGGCAAGGTCAGCCTTGACGCTCCTGTGATCGATAATCTTAAAGCAGTTGCAGAGGCAAAAAACAAAGACATTTCAGATATAGTAGTAGCAATCTTGAAGAGAGAGCGGCATCAGAAGCTTATTGACGATATCCGCGATGCAGGAGCAAGAATAAAGCTCATGCAGGATGGAGATGTAGCAGCAGCTATCAATACAGCTTTTGAGGATACTGGAGTGGATATTCTTCTCGGTTCCGGCGGGGCTCCTGAAGGTGTCATTGCTGCAGTAGGTTTGAAATGTCTCGGAGGGGAACTGCAAGGCAGGCTTCTTCCGGAGAACGAGGAACAAGTGAAACGATGCGAGAAAATGGGTATTGGTGATATAAACCGTGTCCTTAAAATGGAAGATCTCGTGAGTGGCGATGACGCTATTTTTGCGGCAACAGGTGTAACGGACGGCGAGCTTCTGAAAGGTGTCCGCTACAAAGGCTCTTCAGGATCCACCCAGTCCTTAGTAATGCGGGCGAAGTCAGGAACTGTCCGTTTTATTGATGGAAAACATGTTTTAACAAAAAAACCGGATTTAGTAATCCGCTGAGACAGGGCTTTCCTTGTCTCAGTTCCCTTTTTAAATTGATTTTGTTGTTAATGCTTGATCTAATAGAAATAGTATGCTTTTATTATAATGTAGATGATTTATGTCTATCCTAGCATATAAGCTGTTTTAACATGTTTTTTGCCATGCTTTTTCAAGCCTCAAGTAACTTCTCACAGCTTTCCTAATCTATCCCTAACTAAAAAAGGAACATATACAGGGACAATCCTTTACATTTTCAGGTGTCAAATTAACTTCTGAAAAAATATTACGGTTTACTTAAGCCGGGAAATAATATTTGCATGTCTGCGCTGATTTAAGGACAGGTAGTTTATTGCTGAATAAAACACAAGCCAGAGCCTTTCTGCTGATAGTAACAGCCGGGCTTTTAAGCGTTAATGTCCCCTGAAGATTAATAGAAATGCGGTTAGAAAAGCCGCTTTACCGGTATATATTCACAGTTATTCTCAAAAACAGAACAGGAGTTTTTATGAAATAACTCCGGCATAGAAGGCAAGCTGTAGTTAATATTAATGAAAAAATAAAGGTGTGATCCAAATGGGCGTAATGCTTAATGATTTAGAAAAAATGAAGCTGAAGGAATTATATCAGCTTGCAAAGGAAGTAAAGGTTTCTTACTACAGCCAGTTAACTAAAAAGGAACTGATTTTTGCCATACTTAAGAAACAAGCTGAACAGGAAGAGTTAATGTTCATGGAAGGTGTCCTCGACATTGTCCCTAATGAAGGCTTCGGTTTTCTCCGCTCAACAACATACAAACCAAGCTCCCAGGATATATATATTTCCGCTTCTCAAATCCGCCGTTTCGAACTAAGAAATGGAGACCGTGTTTCCGGTAAAGTCCGAAAACCTAAAGAAAATGAACGGTATTATGGACTGCTGCAGGTGGCAGCCGTTAATGGGGAAGACCCTGAGTCCGCGAGACAGCGTCCGCATTTTCCGCAGCTGACTCCTTTATACCCTGAAAAGAAAATGACACTGGAACACCAGCCGAATAAGGTAGCTTCCCGTGTGATTGATATGATTTCTCCTGTCGGTTATGGGCAGAGGGGACTGATCGTTGCTCCTCCAAAGGCTGGTAAGACACTTCTTCTTAAAGAAGTAGCTAACAGTATCGCCGAAAACCATCCGGAAAGTGAACTCATTGTCCTGCTGATTGATGAGCGCCCGGAAGAAGTAACAGATATGGAGCGTTCCGTAAAAGGGGAGGTCGTCAGTTCCACCTTTGACGAACTGCCGGAAAACCACATTAAAACCGCTGAGCTTGTCCTGGAAAGGGCCATGCGTCTTGTGGAAGCGAAAAAAGACGTTGTTATTTTAATGGATAGTATTACTCGTCTTGCCCGCGCATATAACCTTGTGATTCCCCCGAGCGGAAGAACGCTTTCCGGTGGTATCGACCCTGCAAGCTTCCATCGCCCGAAACGTTTCTTCGGTGCTGCCCGTAACATTGAAGAGGGAGGAAGCCTGACGATTATCGCCACGGCTCTTGTGGAAACTGGTTCCAGGATGGACGATGTTATTTACGAAGAATTTAAAGGGACAGGTAACATGGAACTGCACCTTGACCGCCGTCTTTCTGAGAAACGGATCTTCCCGGCAATCGACATTCGCCGTTCCGGTACACGCCGCGAAGAGCTTCTGCTTCCAAAGGAGCAAATCGAAAATCTGTGGGCCATAAGAAAAACAATGAACGATCAGCCTGAATTTCTGGAACGCTTCCTGAAGAAAGTAAAGGAAACAAAGACGAACGAAGAATTCTTTAAAGCTTTTGAACAGGAAAAATCGGGCAGAAACCAGGTGCGAAGCTAATTTAGCAACACTCTTGAAAAGCTTGAGCAATTGGAAATATTTTTAGCTGAAAAGAGCCCGGCAGCTGTTGCAAATTCCGCTTACAGTTGATATAATTCTTTAATGTGTGAATAGATGTTAAACGCATCCAGATATACTCTGTTTCGAAAGATTCAGGGCGGAAGGAGATGAAAAGAATGAAACCAGAAACTCATCCTGAATATCGTAAGGTTGTATTTAAGGATACAAGTACAGGTTTTACTTTCTTAAGCGGTTCAACTAGATACTCCAGTGAAACAATCGAGTGGGAAGATGGAAACACTTATCCATTAATCAACGTCGAGGTAAGCTCCGACTCTCACCCATTCTATACTGGACGTCAGAAGTTCGCCGATGCTGGCGGACGTGTAGACCGTTTCAAGCGAAAGTACAACATGAAGTAATTGAATTAAAAAACGACAGGCAAGGTTTAATCCTTGCCTGTTTTTTTTCTTAATAATTAGTTTTGTTTTGTTAAATATCCCGCACGCGGGGCTTCTAATCGCGAAATGAGACGGGAGAACTTATTGGGAAGTGGATCTCTTGTTGAAAAGAAGGTGTGTTGTTGCGACTTCCCCCGTCCTTGTTGCGAAAAGAAGGTGCGTTGTTGCGACTTCCCCCGTCCTTGTTGCGAAAAGAAGGTGTGTTGTTGCGACTTCCCCCTCTTGTTGCGAAAAGAAGAGGTGTTGTTGCGACTTCCCCCTCTTGTTGCGAAAAGAAGAGGTGTTGTTGCGACTTCCCCCGTCCTTGTTGCGAAAAGAAGGTGTGTTGTTGCGACTTCCCCCTCTTGTTGCGAAAAGAAGGTGTGTTGTTGCGACTTCCCCCTCTTGTTGCGAAAAGAAGGTGTGTTGTTGCGACTCCCCCCGTCCTTGTTGCGAAAAGAAGGTGTGTTGTTGCGACTTCCCCTCTTGTTGCGAAAAGAATGGTACTTGTTGCGAAACCAGAGGCCTTAAGTGCGACTTCCCCCGTCCCATGTCAATGTGCGTCAAAATATGTAAACAAAATTGGAATTCCTGATTGTTACAAGCAGCTAACATGACTATAATAGATAAAGTATACGTTGCAATTATCCCGATGTAACCGTCCGTAAAACTCCCGCCTCAAAACATGAGTGGAAGCGAAGATGTTCAGGCGGGAGATAACGGACGCTAACATCCCGATTGGTTCAACTAACAATCAGTGGGGGATGAATAAAACCCCCTCTGATTGAAGGTTCACTTTATGTAAAAAAAGGGTAACAGGTTAATACTTACATAATAACCGGATAATCGACAAAATTAGATTTTTATAAATAAAGGGAGAGACTAAGTTATGAACTTAACGAGGAGAGAAGGCTGGCTTGAAGTTGTTTGCGGAAGTATGTTTTCAGGAAAATCTGAGGAGCTGATCCGCCGTGTCCGAAGAGCCAGTTTCGGCCGTCAGAAAGTACAGGTGTTTAAGCCTGAACTGGATAACCGGTACAGTGAAAAAGAAGTTGTATCCCACAACGGCACAAAAGTTTATGCTATGCCTGTAAAAGGAGCGGCAGAAATTCTCGATGTTCTTGAAAAAGATACTCAGGTTGTGGCTATTGATGAAGCTCAGTTTTTTGAAGCGGATATTGTAGACGCGGTCCAGCAGATGGCTGATGACGGCATCCGTGTCATTGTTGCAGGACTTGACCAGGATTTCCGGGGTGAGCCATTTGGTTATATGCCTGTACTTATGGCGCTAGCTGAGACAGTTACGAAGCTTCAGGCGATCTGTCTGTCGTGCGGTTCACCTGCAAGCAGAACGCAGCGCCTGATCGATGGACGTCCGGCTTCTTACAACGACCCGATTATTCTTGTAGGAGCTTCTGAATCATACGAGCCTCGTTGCAGGCACTGCCATGAAGTGCCGGAAAAGCCTTCTTTCACTCATGTAAAAAAAACGATTGAAACAACCCTTTAAGGACATTCTTTGTTGAAGACAAATGTTGATTTTTCAGAAAATCAATATTTACCTTTAACAGAGCTGAAAAATTGCCGTAAGGCCGGACACACAGCTTATTTTCCCAAAAATATGGCTGTGTGTTTTTTTGTGTCCTTAAAGATATTTCTGGTGTAAAACGATTGTATTTAACTGGCCCAATCAGGAGAAGCTATCCGTAGGAGGTGTTTGTATGAAGTATACCTTACTTGGATTTTGTATGCTTCTCCTGTTTATTCCGGCATGTAACAATATAGATACTCCTGATGTAGGAGGGTTCACAACAGATACAAATAAACAGAAGGACTGGAACAGGAGCCTGTTTGGCCCCGGGCCGGCAAACTATGGAATTGTTGAGAGAATGAACGAGCCTTTCGATCCTGTTAATGAGGCGAATAATACCGGCACCAGCTACCGTTCTCCGGCAACGCCGAGGCAGGATCTTGGAGACGACCAGGACAGAATGGAGACGCTCGTTTATCAATTCCCCGGTGTAACCCCAGGAATGGTCATTATTATGGGGAGACGTGCATGGGTAAATATAATGTTTGACGAACCACTTACCGGCCAGGAAGAAGAAGATAAAATCCGGGAACTTGAACAAAAGCTGGCAGATGATAATCCTCGTTATGAATACAGGGTAATTGTAAACGACTTTATGCGGTGAGAGTAATGCCGCATATTCTTTGGAAAGCACATAGGTGAAGCGGGTGTACCGCTTCTGCTTATGTGCTTTTTACATTTGTGAGCTGAAATGGGGCATGTGCAGTTAATCACAGTGCCCGTGTGACTTATGTCACAAATCAGACACCAGTTTGCAACAAAACAGCCACACTTGTGATGATTTTCACAAGCGAACCCGTTATATAATTAACATGTAGAAAAAATAAGTGATCACTCAACTACAGCAAAAACAAAATTGCTTTTATCAGGCGGTAAGCCACTATACTAAAACTAATTTTAGGGGGAATTATCATGTTTATGGATTTTATCAGAAATAACAAAATTGCTGCTGGTATTCTTACATTCGTACGGTTATATCTTGGATGGAGCTGGATGACTGCAGGCTGGGGAAAAATCACGGGGGAAGAGGGTTTTAACGCTGCAGGTTATTTAAACGGAGTTGTCGCTAACGAGATGGTAATGGAGCAGTATCCGACATACCATGCTTTCATTGAGAGCTTTGCGCTTCCGAATGCTGGAATATTCAGCTTTATGGTTGCATGGGGAGAGTTTCTTGTAGGACTTGGCCTTCTCCTTGGAATCCTGACTACAGCTGCTGCTTTCTTCGGAATTATGATGAACTTCGCGTTCATGTTCGCAGGTACAATTTCTTCTAACCCATTTATGATCCTTCTAACTATCTTCATTCTTGCTGCAGGCTATAACGCTGGCAGAATCGGCGGAGACCGCTGGGTAATCCCTTATATCCGCACAGTTCTCTTCAGAGGCAAACTGAAAGGTGCAGGGCTTGAGAGCCAGACGGTATAACAAAACACATTATTTAAGTAAACGAAACGCCTGTATAGCAGTATCCAGGCGTTTTTTTGTTTTATAACAATGAATTTATTTGGATCATCATTCCTTTGTTTCCACTTCGTTGTTTTAAACACGTTTTTAAAAAAGCCTTATTGCACTGACTTCTCCTTTGGTTTTTAATTTTCCAGCCGTGCCTAAACACCCTGTTGACAGAGAAAAATAATTTATGATATATAAAAAATAAAATTAGCACTCGGACGCTTAGAGTGCTAAAATTGTTGCATAAAGGATTTGAAAGGAGAGGTTTTTTATGGCTGTGAGAATGGAGTATAAAGCAGAATCAAAGCGGCTTCTTGAAATGATGATTAACTCTATTTACACCCACAGAGAAATTTTTTTAAGGGAGTTAATTTCCAATGCAAGTGACGCGATTGACAAAATCTATTATAAAGCATTAACAGATGATTCATTGGAGTTTAAACAGGACAACTACTACATAAAGGTTTCTGCCGATAAAGACGCACGCACGCTTAAGATTACCGACACAGGGATCGGGATGGCAAAGGAAGAACTAGAAAACAATCTTGGCGTTATCGCAAAAAGCGGTTCCCTTGCTTTTAAAAATGAAACAGAACTAAAGGACGGGCACGATATTATCGGCCAGTTTGGAGTAGGTTTTTATTCTTCGTTCATGGTCGCTGACAAAGTCACTGTAGTGACAAAAGCGCTGGGCAGCGATACAGCGTATAAATGGGAATCAGAAGGAGCGGACGGCTTCACAATTGATACTGCGGATAAAGACGAGGTAGGAACAGAGATTACGCTTTATATTAAGAAAAATACGGAAGATGACAACTTCGATGACTACCTGGAAGAGCACAGGCTCAGAAGCATTATCAAAAAGTATTCCGATTTCATCCGCTATCCAATCAAGATGGATGTGAAAGTGAGCAAACCTAAAGAAGAGAATGAGAAGGAATTTGAAGAAGTAACAGAGGAACAGACGATCAACAGCATGGTTCCAATCTGGAGAAAAAATAAAAGCGAATTAACAGACGAAGATTACGAGAATTTTTACTCGGAAAAGCATTATGGTTTTGACAAGCCGTTAAAGCATATCCACATTAAAGTTGATGGAACTTTAAGGTATAATGCGATTCTCTATATTCCGGAAAACATTCCGTTCGATTATTACACGAAAGAGTTTGAAAAAGGGCTTGAACTTTATTCCAACGGCGTGCTGATTATGAATAAATGCTCTGATCTCCTGCCAGACTACTTCAGTTTTGTCAAAGGAATGGTGGATTCGGAAGATCTGTCGTTGAATATCTCCCGTGAATTGCTGCAGCAGGACCGGCAGCTCAAGGTCATCGCAAAAAATATTAAGAATAAGATTAAGGGCGAGCTGAAGAAACTGCTGAAAGATGAACGGGAAAAATACGAAAAGTTTTTCGAGGCATTCGGCCGCCAGCTGAAATATGGGGTGTACAGCGACTTTGGGGCGAACAAAGAGGATCTTCAGGACCTGTTAATGTTCTATTCTTCTAAAGAGAAGAAGCTTGTAACACTCGATGAATATGTTTCCCGGATGCCGGAAGATCAGAAATATATTTACTATGCTTCAGGGGAGTCAAGGGAGCGTCTCGATAAGCTGCCTCAGACAGAGCTTGTTGCGGAAAAAGGGTATGAAATCCTTTATTTCACAGATGATATCGACGAGTTCGCTATCCGCATGCTTATGAATTACCAGGAGAAAGAATTCCGTTCTGTTTCCAGCAGTGACCTGGGAATCGAGGAGGATGAGAGCACGGAAACGAAGGCTGAAGAAACCGAGGAAAATAAAGAGCTGTTCGAAAAAATGAAGGAACTTCTCGATAATAAAGTAAAAGAAGTCCGGATTTCTAAAAGGCTCAGATCGCATCCAGTCTGTCTTGCAGCTGACGGGGAAGTGACGATTGAAATGGAAAAAATTCTTCAGTCCATGCCTGATAACCAGAATATTAAGGCGGATAAAGTTCTGGAAATCAACCCAAACCATGAAGTATTCGCATCTCTTAAGGCTGCCTCTGAGAATGATGAAGAAAAGCTGAAGCTTTACACAAATCTTCTATACAACCAGGCGCTCCTCATCGAAGGGCTGCCAGTGGAAGACCCGGTTGAATTTACAAACAATGTGTGCAAAATAATGAAGTAACAATAAAGAGCCTGGGACCATTTTTGATGGCCCCAGGCTCTTTATTTAACAGAGAAGAACTATAAATTTCCAAGACAATGTCCATTCTCAGCGGTGAGCGTGGGATGACCTCTGGTGAAGCACTCCGAACTACTGCATGAAGGGGAAAAAACAGCTATTTAAATTATGCTGTCCGCCGAATCACTCACTCAAGGGATGAGTTGAGGCTGATTCAGGAATTGAAACGAATGAACAACGCCCCTAAACGTACGAAAGCGTCTGATTCAGGAATTCAATCGGTTGAACAACGCCCCTCAACGTATGAAAGAGGTTGATTCAGGAATTGAAACGGTTGAACAAAGCACCTCAACGTACGAAAGCGGCTGATTCAGGAATTGAAACGAATGAACACCGCCCCTAAACGTACGAAAGCGTCTGATTCAGGAATTCAATCGGTTGAACAACGCCCCTCAACGTATGAAAGCGTCTGATTCAGGAATTGAATCGGTTGAACAACGCCCCTCAACGTATGAAAGCGGCTGATTCAGGAATTGAATCGGTTGAACAAAGCACCTCAACGTACGAAAGCGGCTGATTCAGGAATTGAAACGAATGAACACCGCCCCTAAACGTACGAAAGCGTCTGATTCAGGAATTCAATCGGTTGAACAACGCCCCTCAACGTATGAAAGCGTCTGATTCAGGAATTGAATCGGTTGAACAAAGCACCTCAACGTACGAAAGCGGCTGATTCAGGAATTGAAACGAATGAACACCGCCCCTCAACGTACGAAAGCGGCTGATTCAGGAATTGAAACGGTTGAACATCACCCCTCAACGTATGAAAGAGGTTGATTCAGGAATTGAGAAGGGGTTGAACACCGCTCCTCAACGTATGAATGAGGCTGTGCCTGGACCAGCGGTAACTCGTTGCAGATATAGAGCGCCGCTCGTATCCAAGGCGCTTAGGCTTTTCTTTATTTTTCGCATATTGCACCGTAGGCAAGACATTATTCTTTAATACCTTCTGGCAGCCTGCTGCAGAGGGTCCCAAACGCCATTGAACGGCGGGGCGTAGCTAAGGTCCAGGTTTTCCAGATCGGCGATAGTCATCCGGTGGTAAAGTGCTGTCGCAGCTACATCAGTCCGCTTATCCACGCCTTTTTTTCCGGCAACCTGAACACCCAGGAGCATATCCGTTTCCCGGTGGCGGAGAAGCTTTATAATCAGCGGCTCGCTTTCAGGATAGTAACCTGCATGGGAACGACCGGTAAAACTAAGAGGCTCACAGGGAATTCCAAGGTTTTCCGCTTCTCGTTCGCTCAGCCCTGTTTTCCCGACAGACAGATCAAAAAATTTGATAATTGATGTGCCGGTAACACCCTTAAATGTTTTTGGAATACCGGCAATATTGCTCCCTGCAATTCTGCCTTGTTTATTTGCATGTGTCCCTAAAGGCAGATAGTCATCCTTTTCTTTTATCCGGTGATACTGAGTGGCGCAGTCTCCTGCAGCATAAATATTTCTCACGTTTGTTTCCATGTACGGATTAACGATAATGGCTCCACTGGGATGGAGATTAATCCCGGCCTTTTCTGCAAAAGCTGTGTTCGGTTTCACTCCTGTGGCGATGACTACCATATCTGCTCTGTATTCCTGGTTGTTGGTACGGATGGTTTCTACTCTTTTGCTGCCGGACATTTCCTCCACAGTCTCGCCGAAGATAAGCTCAACGTTACTTTTTTCTGCTTCTTCATGGATTTTTTCACTGATTTCCTTGTCATAAATATTTCTGCCGATTCTCTCACCACGGTCGATTACCCGTACCTTTTTTCCTCTGGCAGCGAAGTTTTCCGCGGCTTCAAGACCAATATATCCTCCGCCAATGATCGTGACATTCAGAACATCTTCCTCCATATCTTTAGCGATGGCTTCCGCGTCAGGAATTGTTTTGAGGAAGTGGACTCCCTCCAGTTCCCTGCCTTTAAATGGGGGAATAACAGGGCTTGCTCCTGTTGCGATCAGCAGTTTGTCGTAAGGAACTTCAAAACGGTCACCTGTGTCCAGATTTTTCCCGGCAACCAGTTGTTTTTCCACGTTTATTTCCTGTGCTTCATGAAGAGTGCGGGCATCGATACCGTATTTTTCCTGAAATGTTTCCCGGCTTCTTGCGATGAGCTTGTCCGTATCTTCAATCAGCCCGCCGATATAATAAGGCAGCCCGCACTGGGCATAGGAATAATATTCTCCCTTTTCCAGAACTATGATTTCCGCTTCTTTATTATTCCGGACGATTTGCATCGCTCCGCTCATTCCAGCCGCATCCCCGCCGATAATGACTACTTTCATCCCATTCCCTCCTCATAAATTTCTATTACTTATACCATATCCTAATTTTCATCATACCATGTCATGATTTGAAGGTATTCGAATGAGGATTGGGGTTAGCGTCATAGTGACAGTTGCGTGAGGGAAACTTTGGATGAGGCCTTGTGAATCAAGGGAGAGATGGGGGATTTGGGAGGGATTTACCAGTTGTCATAGTGACACTTGTCATAGTGACAGTTTACTTAAGCCAACAATTTTCCCATCCGCCAAAAGCCCATCTTCTTGCCATTAGGCGAATTGATTTTTACAAATGAATGCCACTATACTATAATAATACTGTTAAGCGTCTATAATTTGAGGTGAAGCGATTATGTTTGATCGGCTTGAAGCTGTAGAAGAACGTTATGAAAAATTAAATGAGCTTTTGATGGATCCTGATGTTATCAGCGATACAAATAAGCTCCGTGAGTATTCGAAAGAACAGGCAGGTATTGAAGAGACGGTCCAGACGTATCGGCAATACAAAGAAATAAAAGGGCAGTATGATGAGGCAAAGGAAATGCTTCGCGAGGATCTGGACAGCGAAATGCGGGAAATGGTGAAGATGGAAGTGGATGAGCTGGAAGATCAGATTCCGCCGCTTGAAGATAAGCTCCGTATCCTCCTTCTACCTAAAGATCCGAATGACGAAAAGAACGTTATTGTTGAGATTCGTGGAGCTGCCGGAGGAGATGAAGCAGCACTATTCGCGGGAGATTTATACCGCATGTATGCCCGGTACGCTGAAGCCCAGGGATGGCGTCCGGAAGTTATCGAGTCCAGCCCTACAGAGCTTGGCGGCTTCAAAGAGATCATCTTTATGATCAACGGAAAGGGCGCTTTTTCAAAAATGAAGTACGAAAATGGAGCGCACCGTGTACAGCGGGTTCCTTCCACAGAGTCCGGCGGCCGTATTCATACGTCCACTGCTACTGTAGCGGTTTTGCCGGAAGCAGAGGAAGTGGAAGTAGATATCAACGAGAAGGATATTCGTGTGGATACATTTGCATCCAGCGGTCCTGGCGGCCAGAGTGTAAACACGACGATGTCCGCTGTCCGGCTGACACACCTTCCTACTGGGGTCGTTGTATCCTGCCAGGATGAAAAATCCCAGATCAAGAACAAGGAAAAGGCGATGAAAGTTCTTCGTGCCCGTGTTTATGATAAATTCCAGAAAGAAGCGGAAGCAGAGTACGCGCAAAACCGTAAGTCTGCTGTTGGAACTGGTGATCGTTCTGAACGGATTCGTACGTACAATTTTCCACAAAGCCGTGTAACTGACCACCGTATCGGGCTCACACTGCAAAAACTTGAGCAGATCCTGCAGGGCAAGCTGGATGAGATCATTGACCAGCTGGTTATGGAAGAACAGTCTCGCGCGATGGAAGAAGCTGGAGAGTAAAGCTCTATGGAAAAAAATAATCCAGGTGAAAAAATGAAAGTGTATGAAGCTCTGAAATGGGCTTCTTCTTTTTTAGAGGAACATGGCTATGAAGCCGTTATAGGAGAGATTTTGCTGCGCCACCATACCGGATGGAGCCGTACACGCCTGTTTAGCGAGTATCAAAGCGAGCTAACTTGGGAAGTAGTGGAGCTTTTTCAGGCGGATGTTAAGGAGTCGGCAGGCGGGGTGCCAGTTCAGCATATTACTGGAGAGGAAAGCTTTTACGGCCGGACTTTCAAAGTTACTTCGGCCACACTGATTCCGCGACCGGAAACAGAAGAGCTTGTGGAGGCGGTCCTTGAAAAGCTTCTTTCTTTGGTCAACATGGAAGAGGGCGGCCCTGTCCGGTTAGTCGATGTTGGAACCGGCAGCGGAATTATTGCTGCAACTCTCGCTCTTGAACTGGAAGGAAAAGCGGAGGTTTCCGCTGTGGATATTTCAGGTGAGGCATTGAAGGTAGCTGAAGCTAACAGCAGGCGGCTCGGGGCCGAAGTTCACTTTTTAAAAGGGGATCTTTTACGTCCGCTGATTGAAGCGGGTGGAAAAGTAAGGGCCGTGGTTTCTAACCCTCCTTATATTCCGGAGGGGGACCGGTACAGCATGAAGGAAAATGTGGTGGCCCATGAACCTGAACTTGCTTTATTTGCTGGGGAAGACGGTCTTTCCGTTTACCGGAAGCTCGTGAAGCAAATACCTGAAGTACTGTTAACGCCAGGGCTGATTGCCTTTGAAATCGGCCACGGCCAGGGAAATGCAGTGAAGAGTTTAATTCTCGAGACATTCCCTGATGCCAGGGCGGAAGTAAGACTGGACATAAACGGCAAAGAAAGAATCGTGCTGGCGGAGATTTAATGGTTTTTTATTAGGATGTCATAGTGACAGTTGCCTGAGGGCAACTTCACTTAACCCTTTGGTAATAAAGGAAAGTGTATGTATTTTAATAGGATTTTAATGTAGTGTCACTATGACTTGGGTCATAGTGACATTTGTCTTTACCCAAAAAAGTTTTCAGCCCTCTAAATTTAACTTGGCTGTCAAGGGGGGAAGGTGCCAGGTTGAGAAGCTCGCCCAATCTCCATTAAACTCCCGATATCTCGATGATTTAACGTGGCACTTAGGTTCCAGGAAGCTGGTTCCAGGAACCAAGCTGCCAGGTTGAGGGCTATGTAGAGTGTGCCCCTCAATATTCCGATCCCACCCCCTTTAACCACCCTCAGCCCCCGTCCTTCCCCACATCTGTCAGAACTTGTCGATAGATTAATAGTTTAATAATCTTCCCATCTGCCAAGAATGGTGACTGAAGGGAAGGTGTCGGCGACAATGAATCGGAGAGTAAAGCTTTATATTATAATGGTATTATCTATTTTAATTTTATCCTGGGAAACTCAGCAAATGCTTCCGGTAGAGGCAGGGGACCAGCATTTTATTCCTGAGGAATCTATCCGCCTCAGAATATTAGCTAATAGCAATGCCCCTCTGGATCAGACGGTTAAAAGGAATATCAGGGATGCAGTAAATACTCAGATTACCACATGGGTTGAGCATTTGCAGGACGTCGACGACGCACGGGAAATTATCGGTGCTAACATGGCTGATCTGAATGAAATAGTTGCCGGTGAACTGGAAGCTGCAGGCAGCAATGAACCGTTCAGTGTAGAGCTGAGAGAAACTGCGTTCCCAACGAAACTATACGGCAGCAGACTTTATCCTGCTGGAGACTATGAAGCGGTTGTAGTTACTTTGGGAGATGGCAAAGGCGACAATTGGTGGTGTGTACTGTTTCCACCTTTATGTTTTCTCGATTTCAGCAACAGTGATGCAAAGGCTCATGAGGCTGAGGGAGAAAACAGTACAGGAGAAGATGACGCGGAAGAAGTACAGGTTTCCTTTTTTATCGTCGATGTATTTACTAACCTGTGGGATAAAATCACATCGTGATTTATAAAACGCGGACAATAACCTAAATTGAGAAACCAGCTGTCCTATCGGCGAAATCCAGAGCTCTATCACGAAAAAGCTCGCGGGGCACCTTCCCATCACTTCGATCAGGACCAGGCAAAAATTCTGCACTATTAACATTGTGTATTTCCCCCTTTATATATATTTCTCAAGCCGGGCGGCAGTTTAGCCCGGTTCTTTCTTTCTTTCTTTAGTGCGCCATCCTGGAAGAGCATACTTTTTTTATCTCAAAGCAGCCTGCTGGAAAGGGACTTCCTTACACTCCATAAAGCAGCCTGCTGGAAAGAGAACGTCTACATTCCAAAGCAGCACCGCTAAAAGCTCTGTTTATTTTTCCAAAAGGAATATTCGTCCCACACCACTCACAGTCTCATAGTTTCTTTGTCATAGTTGCAGGATTACTGCATAAGGATGATAGTACAAGCCTGATCAGAAGAAAGGGTGGATGGTGTGGGTTTCATAGTCAGAAAGGCTGCAGAGGAGGATGCTTTAGCGATCCAGCATTTTGTGGCAAAAACGGGGGTCGCTGCTGTACCCGTTGTGTCAGACTGGACCTCGTTTTTAATTGCAGAGAATATTAAAGGTGATTTTGCGGCAGTAGTAAGGATTCAGAAAGTATCGAACGAGGCAGGGCTTCTTCGTACATTAATTGTAGATCCAAAGAAGATAACAAATCTCTTTATACTCGAGTTTTTAGAGGCAGTCCTCCATTATGCCGAAAAAGAAGGGGTGGAAACACTATGCCTGCTCGCTTCAAAGGAAGGTGTTTTTCTGGAACAGCTTGGTTTTGAAAAAGCAGATAAAAGCTCTCTCCCTGAAGAAGTCTCCGCTCTCAAAGATGTGAAAGAACATATTAACAAGCAACTTCCAGTGTTTATAAAAAAATAAACTGGGGATAACTTATCCATTCGTTCACAGGAAACTAACAGGGTTATCCCCAAATACAAAGTAGTTATCCACTGAATATTGTGGATAACTACTATTTTTGTGGTTAAAAACATAATCAACAATCTCAAAACCCTGTTTTTGAAGCAAAACACAGTAAACTTTCCACAAAAAGGCTGCTTAATATTGACTTTCTTTGCACTCATAAGCAGAATATAAACAGCAAGGAGGCTAGTTATATGAATGAAAAACACACAGAAGTTCTTATTGTGGATAAAGTTGTGGAAAACTTACATAAATCAATGGAGATTCAAGCGGCTGCCGAACAACTGAAAAGCGGAGAAGTGGTGGCCTTCCCTACAGAAACAGTGTATGGACTGGGAGGAAATGCTTTTTCAGACGAAGCGATCGAAAGAATTTTCCAGGCGAAAGGGAGGCCGTCGGATAATCCATTAATTGTCCACATTGCCGACAAAAGCCAGCTTTCTGAATATGTTACCTCTGTTCCTGCGGACGCTGAAAAACTAATGGAGGCATTCTGGCCAGGGCCGCTTACTATAGTGCTTGAGCATTCAGGAAAACTGTCCGGACGGGTTACTGCAGGTCTTACGACAGTTGGAGTAAGGATGCCGGACCATCCCGTGGCCCTGTCTGTTATCAAAGCTTCCGGACTTCCGTTGGCTGCTCCAAGCGCCAACACTTCCGGCCGGCCAAGCCCTACTTCTGCAGGCCATGTTCTTGAGGATCTGAAGGGAAAAATAAGTATGATTATAGATGGAGGCCCAACAGGAGTGGGAGTGGAATCCACAGTTGTGGAGTGTACTGGTGGAAAAACAATTATCCTCAGGCCAGGGGGGATTACAAAGGAAGCGCTGGCTCAGGTTGTGGATAAGGTGGAGACAGACCCTGCTCTTACAGAAAAAAATACGGCCCCCCGTTCCCCAGGCATGAAATATACACATTATGCTCCATCGGCACCTCTTGTCCTAGTGGATGGAGATATAGAATTTTTCAACAGCCAAATCCAGGAGGCTGAAGCACAAGGGAGAAGAATCGGTATTCTTATCACCGAGGAGCTCCAGCACAGAGTGAAAGCCCACGAACAGGTGATTTTAGGCTCAGGGAACGATTTATCCACAGTTGCCCGGTCTTTATACGATTCTCTTCGGACGTTTGATAAAAAAAATGTGGATATTATTTTCAGTGTGGTTTTTCCTGAAACGGAGATTGGCTCTGCGATCATGAACCGGTTGAGAAAGGCTGCCGGAGGAGCCATACGCAAGCAGTAAAAATTCTTCCTCGTTGTGATTCGACCAGCAACTCAAACCAAAAAAGAAGGGAAATAAATCCCCTCGGACCGGCATAGGTTAGAATAGCCAGTCCAAGGGGTGATTTTTTTGCTGGGAGAGCTGATGACCATAGGTTTTATGGCCTTTGCCTTAAGCATGGATGCATTTTCCCTGTCTGTGGGGATGGGAATGGCGGGTCTTCGTTATAAACATATTGCAATTGTTGGTGTGCTGGTAGGGCTTTTTCATGTGCTCATGCCTCTTGCCGGTATTGTTTTAGGTAAACTTTTATCTCAGTATATCGGCATGTTCGCTTTTATTATTGGCGGGACAGTTCTTGTACTGATTGGACTGCAAATGCTTGTTGCTTCCTTTAAGGAAAGCCGCTCAACAGTGTTAGCTCCAACCGGCCTGGGTGTGCTGCTTTTTTCAGTGAGTGTCTCCATCGACAGTTTTACTGCTGGTTTGAGTCTCGGAATGCTTGGGGCGAAAACATGGGTAACTATCGTTAGTTTTGGATTGATGAGCGCTCTTATGACATGGGCAGGTCTTACACTTGGAAGATCGATGGGCAACTGGTTTGGGGGATACAGTGAGTGGTTTGGAGGGATGATTCTTATAGCCTTCGGGCTTAAGATACTTTGGGGTGTGTAGAGACAACAACAGGAACAACAGGGCAAGCCTTTCTTTAAGACTCTTTTTCCGGGGAGTCTCTTTTTATTTTTACCGGCAAAAATTTGCCCTGGCACAACTGTCACTATGACGTGAATGTTTATCCCGATGGAACCGTCCGTAAAACTCCCGCCTTAAAACAGGAATGGAAGCGAAGATGTTCAGGCGGGAGATAACGGACGCTAACATCCCGACTGGTTTAACTAACAATCAGTGGGGGATGATTAAAACCCCACTGATTGAAGGTTCACTTTATGATAAAATAAATTTTGGATAAAGTATTATTTAATATTGGAAGACTAAATGTAAAATTTACGGGAAAAGAGCCGATAGAAGGGGTGTGAGAAAAAATGAAGAAGGTACTATTTGTATGCACCGGAAACACGTGCAGAAGCCCGCTTGCAGAGGCGGTATTTAATAATCAGAAGCCTGATGGCTCATATGAAGCCAGATCAGCAGGAATGATGGCGATGAACGGTATGCCTATGTCGGAAGGGTCGCGGACGGCTCTTACTAAACGAGGGCTGAAAGAAGAACACCTCTCACAAGGACTGACAAGGGACCTTCTCGATTGGGCGGACCTCGTCCTGACGATGACAGAAAGCCATAAGCGTACAGTTATTCAGCAATTCCCGGAAGAAGCAGGGAATATATACACCTTAAAGGAGTTCATTTATGATGACCCTGAAACGAAACAGCTGATTGAAAAGATGGATCATCATATCGCCCAGCTGGAGCTGAAGCGGGCAGAATTTATTAAAAAGCATGAAGATAAAATTAAAAAATATAACGAAGATCAGGATATTAAGCATCAGCAGCAGCTGGAAGAAGAACTGCTTGCCCAGCTGAAGCCAGAGCAGGAAGCTATCGAGTATGCTGCTTCAAAATTACCTTCCTTTGATATATCGGATCCGTTTGGGGCGGCTGATGACGTATATGAAATCACATACAGGGAAATAGAAGAAGCAGTGAAAGCTTTAATTGAAAAAATGAAAAAACACAACGGGGAACAGACAGAAGAAGAATTTTAATTGAACCATAGGGGGAACTGACGGTGGGGGAAAAGAAATATCGGTTCAGTATTCGTAAGAAGATGGTCCTTGGAATATGTGCAGTGGCGGCAGTAACATACGCAACGACTGCTGTTTTTATTTTTTATCTAAGTGGTGTACTTGAAGGTTTACTCGGATTAAGTGAAAACGTATTTATTATACTCACACTCATTCTTGGGGTTATATGGTGTGGTATTCTTGGTTTTTTTGGAGCAGGAGTTATCACCAGACCGCTGAATGAACTGGAAGCTTCGGCTGGCAGGGTAGCAGCGGGAGATATAAATGAAAATGTTAATGTGCCCCGTTCTGATGACGAAATTCGTGCTCTTGCAAAAGCGTACAATGAAATGATAGACAACCTGCGCTACATGGTGAGAGATATAAACGATAATTTCTCAAAAACAAATGAAAAGGCGCTGGCAATCAGGGAAGCTTCAGGCTCTGCGGCAGACCAGTCAGAAAATATCAGCAGGACAGTCGAGGAAATCTCCTCAGGTGCCGAGCACTCCGCAAACGTCATGCAGAAAACAGCGGAGTCTATGGGTGATGTTACTCAAATAGCGTCTAATGTGGCAGTCAATGCAAGGTCAGCCAACGAACTGTCAAAAGAAATGGTTAGTGTCCTCGATAGCAGTAAACAGATCATACAGTCTCTTGTTACCGGGATTCAACGGCTTGTGGAAGAAAATGAGAAGTCTCTTCTCGCGGTAGAACGCCTGGAAAACCATGCGAACAAAGTCGGTGAGATTATTTCACTGGTTGGGGATATTTCCTCTCAGACAAATCTGCTTGCGTTAAATGCATCCATCGAGGCAGCAAGAGCAGGTGAACATGGAAGAGGCTTTGCAGTGGTGGCTGATGAAGTAAGAAAGCTTGCCGATGAAAGTGCCGGGGCAGTCCAGGCAATTTCCCGGCTTGTCAATGATATACAGGAAGAGGTTTCCCATGTTTCCGGGCAGATTACTAACCAGGTAAACGCGGCGAAAAAGGAAGCGGAAAAAGGCTCGGATACGGACGGGGCCATTTCCCAGGTCTCACATTCGGTAAATGAAGCAGCAGCCTCAGTAGAAGAAATTCTGCAGCTGGTTGAGAAGCAAATGGTAAGGATCGAAGAAACGAGCGGGGAAACCCAGGATGTTGCGGCGATTGCTGAGCAGACATCTGCCGGAGCACTCGAAGTCAGCTCCTCGGTTCAGCAGCAGACTGCGGTCATGCAGGAGATAACGGCTTCTGTGGACATGCTGTTAAAACAGGCAGACAGCTTAAAGAAGACAATCAATAAGTTCACCGTATAATACAGCGATGTTACAACGAAGCATAAATGAATGAATTTCATATATAGACTTTGCAAAAAAAGACGAACATTACTTTTCGATTGCAGGGTAAGACGGCGGTGACTGTCTCTTCCTCTGCTCCTGCGGTTACTCGTCGCAAAAAGAGTTTGATCCTGCGGTTACTCGTCGCAAAAAGAGTTTTGCCAGCTTAGCTCCGCAGAATATCCGTCGAGACAACTCGATGCATTTGCGTGAAGAAGATGCTCGTTCTGGCGGGAACAACATGAGAAGCTGAAAATCCATTATTGACAGAGTTAAGCAGTCAAAAATTAGTTGAAGCCGTGGCCGCAGAACGTGTCCGTCTGAAGCGTAAATCGAACAACAAAGTAATATTTAAAGATAATGTTCGTATTAATGAGGAAAATCTTGAATTATGAAATTGATTCAAATTTAATAATTTTATAAATCAGATAAAGTCAGGAGGCAGAAAAATGAAAGTTGCAATCGGCGCCGATCACGGCGGTTATATTTTAAAAGAAGAAATTACTTCACTGCTTGAGGAAATGGGAATTGAATATGAAGATATGGGCTGTAACTGTGAGGATTCAGTAGATTACCCCGACTATGGGCTGCCTGTGGCGGAAAAAGTCGCCAGAGGAGAAGTTGACCGTGGGATTGTAATTTGTGGCACAGGAATCGGTATGTCTATTACGGCAAACAAAGTAAAAGGCATTCGCTGTGCTCTGGTACACGACATGTTTACTGCGAAGGCAACGAGAGAACACAACGATACGAACGTACTGGCGATGGGTGCACGAGTCATCGGCCCGGGTCTTGCAAGAGAGATTGCAAAAATCTGGCTTTCCACCGAATTCGAAGGCGGCAGGCACGCAAAACGTATCGGTAAAATCGCAGAATATGAGCAGAAAGAAGACTGATGTTCGGTTTTAAGTAACAAGGCTTTGAGTAATAGTTACTAGGTTATGTGAAGGCAGATTGCAGCGATGAGCATCACATCTTGAAAACTTGCGAGTTGTCTCGCCCGATGCAGCTTCAAAGTAATACTAGAAGAGGAAGAGACAGTAATCCGAGGTAGCTGAGGCAAAGAAGACACCGTGAGTGCGAACGAAGTGAAGCAGGAACGGATGTCGCACTTGTACCCTTGCGGTGCAAGCGAGCGTCCTGCAGCGCTATCATCGTCAATTTTTTTTAGTTCGTAAAGAAAAACCGCTGACTGGGAGGGCAGAAAAATGACCGTTAATTTTTCCACAGTAAAACAGTCTCTTGCTGATGCTTTAACGGATCTTCAGCAGGCTGCTCAGTTAGAATCCGGGCAGCTGCTCGTTGTAGGTACAAGCACCAGCGAGGTGATGGGCGAGCATATCGGAACTTCAGGAACCCGGGAAGCTGCAGAAGCGATTTGGGAAGCTCTCTCCGAGTTTCAGGAAAAAACAGGTGTGGCTTTAGCTTTTCAATGCTGTGAACATCTGAATCGTGCTCTTGTGGTGAAAAGAGAATATTCTGATTTTAACAGGCTGGAACTTGTGTCAGCTGTCCCTGTTCCCGGCGCTGGAGGGTCCATGGCCGCTCTTGCCTACGAGAAATTGGAAAATGCAGTGCTGGCAGAGGAAATTAAAGCAGATGCAGGGATTGATATAGGCGACACATTAATCGGCATGCACCTGAAAAAAGTGGCTGTACCAGTAAGAAGCAAGGTTAGGCAGGTAGGGGAAGCTCATCTCACCATGGCGAGAACCCGCCCGAAACTCATTGGCGGAGAACGGGCAGTCTACAGAGTGACTCCGGACGACCAGACATGCCACTAATATTGGGTTTCTAAAGGATTTAGATTATTAAAATAAGGTTGAATGAAGCTGAAGGTACGAGACTGTCTGTTCCTCTGCCAGCGCAGCTTCGAAGAATGTCCTTCGAGACAAATCGATGCATTTGTGGAGGAACGGATGTCGCACTTGTACCCCTGCGGTGAAAGCGAGTATCCTGAAGAGAAGTCAACATCAACCCTTGTAACGATTTTTTGGAAAAATTTAATTTACCAGACTATCCACTCAATTAATGTGGAGATAAAATATAATATAAATTATCTGTATAGTTGGTACGCACTTTAGGAGGATTAATGAAATGACGACATTGAAAAACAACGCTTTAGATACGCTGAGAAGGCAGGATGTGGAAGTCTTTTCAGCAATCGATGCAGAACTCAGAAGACAGCAGGCAAACATCGAACTGATCGCATCAGAAAACTTTGTTTCACCAGCTGTAATGGAGGCACAGGGTTCCGTTCTCACAAATAAGTATGCAGAAGGCTATCCTGGAAAACGTTATTATGGCGGCTGTGAACATGTGGATGTAGCGGAAAATATCGCCCGGGAACGAGCGAAAAAGCTGTTCGGCGCAGAACATGCAAACGTCCAGCCCCATTCCGGAGCTCAGGCAAACATGGGAGTGTATTATACGATACTTGACCATGGTGACACAGTTCTCGGAATGAATTTATCCCATGGGGGACATTTAACTCACGGAAGCCCAGTAAACTTTAGCGGAAAGCAGTACAACTTTGTGGAGTATGGTGTTGATGAAAAAACAGGAATGATCGATTATGAGATCGTTCGGGAGAAAGCTATTGAGCACCGGCCGAAACTGATTGTCGCAGGTGCAAGTGCTTACCCGCGGGCGATCGACTTCAGTAAATTCCGTGAAATAGCTGATGAAGTGGAGGCGTATCTCATGGTGGATATGGCTCATATCGCCGGGCTGATTGCCACTGGGCTCCATCAAAATCCGGTCCCATATGCTGACTTCGTGACCACTACAACACACAAGACATTACGGGGTCCACGGGGCGGAATGATTTTATGTAAAGAGGAGTTCGCGAAAAAAATCGACAAAGCGATTTTCCCAGGGCTCCAGGGCGGACCGTTAATGCACACAATTGCTGCCAAAGCAGTGGCATTCGGCGAAGCTTTGACGGATGAATTTAAAGAATATTCCAAGCAGGTGAAGCTGAACGCAGAAGCACTTGGCAAGGCTCTGACGAAAGAGGGAATCGACCTTGTATCCGGAGGTACGGATAACCATCTGCTGCTTCTGGACCTCAGGGCACTTGGCATTACTGGAAAACAAGCAGAAGAAGCTCTCGACAGCGTGGGCATTACAACAAATAAAAACACGATCCCTTATGATCCGGAAAGCCCGTTTGTAACGAGCGGTATTCGTATTGGAACTGCAGCTGTTACTACACGTGGGTTTAAGGAATCAGACATGGAAGAGACAGGAAGAATCATTGCTGCCGTTCTCAAAGGCCTTTCTCATGAGAATGTCCTTGAAGAAGCGAAGAAAGCAGTAGAGAAGCTTACAAAAAGCCTGCCTCTTTATGAAACAAACTAATAATGGCGGCCGGTAAGTGGCTGTGTGTAAGAGGAGACTTAAGGGTCTTCTCTTTTTAATTTCACACAATTTTTTTGGAATTTTTACTCAGGCTGTAACATTATTTGTTCTTATTCGTTTTATTAACGAAGGGAGGGGCAGATGAAAGAAGGTATCGAGGAAGTATACAAACTTTATTTTCATGATATATACCGTTATCTCCTTTTCCTTTGCCACGATCACTACGTGGCGGAAGATCTAGTGCAGGACACATTTTACCGCGCTTATCTATATTTAGAGAATTACAGGGGAGAAAGGGTGAAAACCTGGCTGTTTACTGTCGCCCATAATGCCTATATCGATTATCACAGGAAACAGAAAAGAAATGTAGTGAAGGATCTTAACTTCTTTTTTTCCCAGCCAGACAAGAAAAAAACAGCTGAAGAACATTTAATTATTAAGGAGGAAATTCAGGAAGTTATCACGGATTTGAAGGAGCTGCCGGAAAAGCAGCGGGGGGCAGTCCTGCTCCATGATTTTCATGAACTGTCTTATAAAGAGGCTGCCGGAATAATGGGAATAACGGTCGCGCACTTCAAAGTAGCCTTATTCAGGGGCAGGCAGACAATCAGAAAAAGAAAGGCGGAGGAGAAATGAGCGATGAGTTTAAAAGAAAACTCGAAGCCTATGAGAAAGGGGAACTCTCTGAAGGGGAGGCAGAGGAGTTTGAGAAAGAACTTGAGAAACTGGAAAAATTCAATGAGTTTCTTGAAGAAAAGGAAAGTGGCATGAACGGCACGGTCTATTCAATAGATAATCAGCAACAGCAGAAAATTCTGAAGCGTGGGAAGTGGAGGGCGAGGTTTACTACAGCTGTCACGGCATTGTTACTAGTTCTTGTTTTTACTATTATCTCAGCAATTTTAACCTCGGTGTACTACGCTTGGGGAAGCCCGGACAGGACGAACGTTTACAGGAATGTTATCGACCATACGATGACGATTACGGATCCCCACGGCTGGCTCGGGGGAACGAGCACGAACACGAAGTTTTTTTTCGGTATGGAAGCGACAAGGGACATTAATAAAAGAGTCGGCCATGAAACAATAAAAACTGGTGAAATGGAAGTCGATTTTTTATTTTCCATGATGAGCTATCCGGAACGAAGGTATACAGGCCCGGATTCTCAAAGTTCAGCCATCTTTTTTTATCCTGGAATGGCTGAAGGTAATGAAAGTGAATGGAGAAAGTTAGAAGAACTACATGAAGGCACGGTAGTTTCCGCCTACTTGTCATTTTCTGAGTTGATGGATACAGAAACAGTACTGCAGCTCTTTGGGGGGCGTAATATGGATGTAAACTGGCTGGCAGTTGATACAGGCCTTGAAGGGACAGATGAATGGTATGAAGGAGTAATTCTGGATCCGATTGGTTTTCCTGCCTTCCCGATCTGGCATGATGATGATATGATTCAGGATTTTTATGAGGAAGAAAGAGGCTTGTTCTGGTCAAAGATTGTTTCTGAAGGCTATTCTTCTCCGGATTACAGCAGTGAAGACCAGGGAACGGTTTTGCAGGATCAGTTTCTGAAAACCCTGGAATTCCTGTCAGAACATGAACGGAAGGCAGACCAAGTTTACCGGTACAGGCTGAATCTTGAAGACAGGATTGCTTTTCTGGAATCGGAAGGGATTTGGCATTACGGAGTTGTTGTAACAGGGCCGACAAAAGAGGTGCTGCAGCTGCAGAATGAGGAGTGGGCAGGTTCCATAGAAGTAGAGGAAGTGGCTTTCTGGAACTGGGAAAGCTTTTAAGGAAGCTGCAAAAATAAAGTAATTCTAATCTGCCGCGTGTTACTGGACAAATCGGTGGGGTAGGGAGTGAATTTGTCCAGCAAGCGCTGGAATCTGGCCAAATCTTTCTCTCAGCAGCGAAATTTGTCCAGTAAAAAGAATTTGCTGGACAAATTTCGGTTAAACTGTATAAATTTGTCCAGTAAAGTACCATCTATTGGAAAGTAAACCGATATTATGAATTTAATTTGGACAAATCAATATAAACCAAGCCAGATTTGTCCAGCAAGCGCCGTAATCTGGCCAAATCTCCCTCTCAGCAGCAAGATTTGTCCAGGAAAACGAGTTTGCAGGACAAATTCCAGTTAAACCGTATAAATTTGTTCAATGGAGTACCATTTATTGGAAAGTAAGCCAATATAACGAATTTAATTTGGACAAATTAATATAAACCAAGCCAAATTTGTCCAGCAAGTGCCGTAATCTGGACAAATTCCAGTTAAACCCTATATATTTGTCCAGACTCACGCCACCTGTCACTACACATGCGTCCCCTTCAAGGTTTCCCCGCATAAAAAACATCCTTGCCTTAAGAGGCGACAGCTGCCAGGCTGTCACCCCACAAGAAATAATTAAAAAATAAACACCTGGCTGATCAGAGCTACGGCGAATCCTGTAATGGCTACCTGCTTTTTCGCCCGTTTGTTTTCAGCTTTTCTGAACAGGAAAAACGCTGCGGCAAGTCCGGCAGGCAGGGGTATCATCCAGAACCATAGAATAAAAGTCCCTAAAAAATAGTAGCCCGCTAGTTTTAAAAGCAAAGCCTCTTCTTTTCGGTTTTCTGTATTGCGGCTGGACCAAGCTACAGCAAGTACAATAGGTACAATATATATTAAGAAATATAAGAACATGAGGTCACTCCTGGAGCGGCTGCCGGATAATGCCAGCCTGTGATAGTTAACTTCAAATATATTTTTACATATTATTTAAACTCTTTTCCCTGAGTATAGCATGGAAGGGGGCGACACATAACAGCTATTAAAGTTATCTTCAGTGAAAAGGAAGTAAATAACCGAAAAACTACCCCTTTCCCGCACTTAACGAAACTATTTTTAAAAATAATGCCACTTCTGCTTGAACAGGCGTGTCTTTTTATGTAGAATTTCAAAGAGTGCTGAATGAGAGCTTTTATATTTTTTATTCTAGCCGGGTATTTATTATTATTTGCAGCTTTGTTAAAGCTTAATAAAGTGGCTTTGCGTGTATATGCGCAAAAGCTGGCAGGAAGCCTGAAGGTCATCGTGCAAAGAAAGCTTCCGGGCATAGCAGAGCTAAATTTTATACACAAAGGAGCGGGATCATGGGTAAAGTTTATGTATTTGATCATCCCTTAATTCAACACAAGCTGACTTACATTCGGGATAAAGAAACGGGAACAAAGGAATTTCGTGAGCTTGTGGATGAAGTAGCGAGCCTGATGGCGTTTGAAATCACACGGGAGCTCCCATTACAGGAAGTTGAAGTGGAAACACCTGTGGGGCCTGCAAAAGCGAAGACGCTTGCGGGGAAAAAACTTGGTCTTGTGCCTATTTTACGGGCGGGGCTTGGTATGGTAGACGGGATTCTGAAGCTGATCCCGGCTGCGAAAGTAGGACATGTTGGCTTATATCGTGATCCGGAAACACTGCAGCCGGTTGAGTACTATGTAAAGCTGCCAAAAGATGTGGAAGAGCGGGAACTGATCGTTATTGACCCGATGCTTGCAACAGGAGGTTCTGCTGTAGAAGCAATCCACTCTGTGAAAAAGAGAGGCGCGCGCAATATCAAACTTATGTGCCTTGTGGCAGCTCCTGAAGGTGTGGAGGAAATGCAGAAAGCACATCCTGACGTAGACATTTACCTTGCTGCAATGGACGAAAAACTTAACGAAAAAGGCTACATCGTTCCTGGTCTCGGAGACGCAGGAGACAGACTTTTCGGTACAAAATAAACAAAATTGTACGGGGCCAGACCTTTGCCATCATGTTAACGAATCCTGCTTACGTAATGCGGTCTTTCCCTCTGGGCAGCCGCTTTCTATGGGCTATGCTTCAGCTAATTCGGGAGCGGAAATCGATTCGTTCCCTGAGTGGTGGTGTTGTTTCGAGCGAGGGAACGAATGTTTTGTCCAGTTTACTTAACTTGATAGGTACGGGGCCAGACCCCGTACGATTTTGTGAACAAATGAGGAAGAGCATCTATGCTTTTCCTCATTTTTATTTCACCTATAAGAAAATAGAAAATTTCAGCAAGGGAGCAGTCTTGGCCCAGATATAATTTTCAGGAATATAGTATAAGTGCAGATGAGGCAATCCCCGCCTTTAAAGGCTTGGTTTGCCAAGTTTTCTTTATCGGGTAATACATATATTACGGCCTTTCATTTCATTTTATATCGGCCAGGATATCTGTGCTTTCCCCGGTCCGCAGTTTAATGAGACGGAAAACGGGACTGAAAAGAGAGGAGCGATACAAGTGCCTGAACAAGTTAGAGTGATGATAGTAATCGGAACAAGACAGGAAGCAGTAAAAATGAGTCCTGTTGTCTTGGAGATGAAAAACCAGAGTGAGGACTTTGAAACAGTGGTGGTTACTGCAGGAAAACAGGAAGAATTACTCGGCCAGGTAATGGATGTTTTCCGATTCGGCCCGGACGACCAGATAAATACAGATCCTGAGGAAGGGGAACCAGCAAAGGCCCTTGCAAACTCCCTGAAGGAATTTAATGAATTAATTAAAAAACACGATCCGGATTTAGTCCTTCTTCACGGCAACACTCCTACCTCTGTTGCTGCAGGATTGGCTGCTTATTATAGCCGAAAAAAAACAGGCCTTGTAGAAGCGGGTCTCCGTACGTGGGATAAATTCTCTTCTTTTCCATCGGAGATGCATCGCCAGCTTACCTGTACGGCAAGTGATATCTACTTTGCCCCAACAGACAATGCAATGCTGAACCTTGTCGGTGAAGGAAAAAAAGAAGAACGCATTTTTGTCACCGGAAATACGGCAATTGATGCTCTTAAATGGACAATGACGGAGGATTATAAACATGAACTTCTTGACGATACAGAAAATAAAAGGGTTATCTTACTCACTGCCCACAGAGAAGAAAACCTTGGCCAGCCGATGGAGAATATTTTCAGCGCAGTAACACGGATTGCCGATGAGCATGAAGATGTGAAAGTGATATACCCTGTCCATAAAATAAAGGAACTAAGGGAACAAGCTGAAAAAACACTGGGGGATCATCCCCGCATTGTATTAACCGAACCTTTCGGACTGAAAGATTTCCATAACCTTGCGGCGAAATCCGACCTGATTTTAACTGATTCAGGCGGGGTTCAGGAGGAAGCAGGTTCACTGAACGTCCCTGTGCTTGTACTTCGTGATGCCACGGAGCGTCCGGAAGGAATTGACGGCGGGACAGTGAAACTTACGGGTACAGATGAAGAGCCTCTCTACGATTATATTAATACTTTACTGACAGATTCGGATGCATACATCTCTATGAAAGAGGCTCCTAATCCATTTGGTGATGGGCAGGCAGCCGAACGTATTACAGAGGCGATTAAGTACTTTTTTGAAAAACAGGAAGAACGGCCACAGCCTTTCAAAGTTATAAAACGTTAGATAGCTTCAAAAACAAATGAGTTAGCCGGCGACAGCCCATTCCGAAAACCCTGCAGGAAGCATCTTTCCTCAGGGTTTTATTGCTTTATTCCTGATTTTATCCACAAAACCAGCCGCTCACTTCCTCAATAAAAAAACTGCCGGCTCCACATTACAAACCCCTTCACATAACTCTTTCTGAATGAAATAACTGAGGCTTGGAATGATAAAAATAGTTCGATTATGAGCGCGTTTTTCATCAGCCCGCCCGTATACAATATTTCCTCTGTATCACAGTTAGTCACAGCTGTACCATGCCAGTCAACTTGCGGATGAGGGAGGGATTTATCAGTAATGAGGAAAAATAGTTTGTCGTTACTACTCGTTTATATTCTCATATTCAGCCTGTCTGTTCCGGCACTGCCATTACAGATCCAGTCCGTTTCAGCAGCAGGCAGTGGAACTGAAGCCATAAACAATGATGTTATGTTCCCCGACCGTCCTGAACCGCCGGATAAGGACGATGAAGCTGCGGTTTTTATTATCCAGGCAGAGGTTTCTCCATCGGAAATCGCAAAGCGTGTACAGGAATTGGTCCCTGAGGTGGAAATCCGTAAAACATTTACAACTCTGTATAATGGTTTTTCTTTGAAAATGCAGCGGAAGGATATTTCTAAAGTAAAGCAGATTGAAGGAATCAGCCGTATTGACGAAGTCGCATATTATGAGCCTTCGCTTGATGAAAGCATACCATTCATCGGCGGGGACGAGGTAAGGCAGATGCTCGATGAAGAAGGGCAGAAGCTGACAGGAAAAGGAGTTAGAGTTGCTGTAATAGATACAGGAGTAGACTACCGGCATCCTGATCTGAAAAATAATTTTCGGGGCGGCTATGATGTTATCGATGAAGATGCGGACCCGATGGAGACGGAACAAGGACAGGGAATGCCGACCCTTCATGGCACACATGTAGCCGGGATTATTGCAGCAAATGGAAGGCTGCAGGGAGTAGCCCCTGAAGCAGAAATATACGCATACCGGACTCTCGGGCCTACGGGTATGGGGACGACTGAACAAGTGATTTCGGCAATTGAAAAAGCTGTGGAAGACGGGGCGGACGTCCTCAACCTTTCCCTTGGAAACATGGTGAATGGTCCAGACTGGCCTACGAGTGTAGCTTTAGATAAAGCGGTGGAAAAGGGTGTCGTTGCCGTTACTTCAAATGGTAACAGCGGTCCGAACCTATGGACAGTGGGATCCCCTGGAACTTCCGCAAAAGCATTGTCTGTCGGGGCTTCCACACCGCCAATGCGCATACCTTACATTACAATTGACGTTTTTAAAGATAAAGAAATATCCATACAGCCGATGCAAAAAGCGGAAGAATGGAAAATGCAGAGAGACTATCCTCTTCAGTTTGTTGGCCTGGGCAGAAAAGAGGATTATGAAAACGTGGATGTAAAGGGGAAGATTGTCCTTGCTGAACGGGGGCAGATAAGCTTTACTTATAAAGCTAAACTGGCTAAAAAAGCAGGCGCTGTGGGGCTGATAGTATTCAACCATACGCACGGAGAGTTCGCCGGAATGCTTGAGGAACCTGTAGGTCTCC
Organism: Evansella clarkii; assembly: GCF_002019695.1. Lineage (GTDB taxonomy): Bacteria > Bacillota > Bacilli > Bacillales > Salisediminibacteriaceae > Evansella > Evansella clarkii. The sequence continues at coordinate 1,366,626 of NZ_KV917376.1, forward strand.
CTGTGGTGAGCATTTCCAAGGAGGACGGAGAAGAACTGAAGGCGAGCCTTGGGAAAAAAGAGGCGCATCTGCGTACTGTATACCGGGAGGAAGAAGATTTGATTGCTCCTTTCAGCTCCAGAGGGCCGGTGACACATACATGGGATATAAAACCGGATGTAGTTGCTCCTGGTGTTGCGATAGACAGCACGGTACCGAGAGGATATCTGGGAATGAATGGAACAAGCATGTCTGCTCCTCATGTTGCAGGTGCAGCTGCTCTTCTTAAACAGAAGCACCCTGACTGGACGCCTGACCAAATAAAGGCGGCGTTAATGAACACGGCTAAGCCCCTTTTCGACAGTGATGGAGAGCCATATCCGCCTCATATCCAGGGGACAGGGAGAATCCAGCTGACAGAGGCGCTTAAGGCGGAGACCCTCGTTTATCCAGGTGCTGTATCCTTTGGGAAGTGGGAGCGGACAGACAGCCGCCTTGAAAAAACAGTGGATATTACAATTGAAAATATCTCCGGGGAAAGAAAAAGGTATACGATAGAACCTCCGTTTGAAATACCCGATGGGATTCAGTGGAAGGTACCTTTCTCTCTTTATTTATCTCCCGGGGAAAAAAAGACCGTACAGCTTACGATGGATGTATTCCCGGCTGTTTTTAACGAAGGGATTTATCATGATACGATTCTGGTGAAAAGCGGTAAGGAGGAAATTCGGGTTCCATACATGTTTTTTGTGGAGGAGCCGGATTACCCAAGACTAATGGCGTTCATCTTTGAACAGACGACTGAGCCGTATACTTACAATTATGAAGTGTACTTTCCAGGCGGAGTCGACAAATTCGGCATAGCGGTATATGACCCTGATATTTTCCGGTTCCTTACCTATATCGATACACAGGAGGATATAGAGAGAGGAATGTTCGAACATGAGATCCAGGTGAGCGGCCTTGAACCAGGGATATATAAAGCATTAATTTATGCTGAAAAACAGGGACACGAAGACACAATAGAGAGGGATATATATATAGGAGCGCCAGGGGACGGAGAGCATGAGTAGGCTCTCCTTTTCCTCTTTTAGGGTTTCATAGGCAATACCCGGCTTTTGGTTTGCCTGGAGGAGCGTTCAGTATAAAGAAAACCTTAAAAGTTTTTAAAAAGTAGGCCTTAATTCCTGTGCCAATATTCGATTAATTAAGCGAATTTTCAAACATTAATTTATACCGTTTTTAAGAAAGACATTTTCTATACTTTTATGTATAATAATAATTGTGCTGAAAAGAGAGCAGTATTTACATCTTAGTGGAAGCGCTTTTAATTCAGGACAAATATTCGCAAATAATGGCGTTTTTATGCCGGTAAATCATTGACACCGCCCCACCCCTATTGTACGATTACTAAGGATATTTTCTGATTTTTTGCAAACAGACAAAAAGTGACAAAGAAAAGCCTCCAGACAAATTTCGAGGATGGTTAAGATGGATTTCCAAAGAATTGTCAGGTCCCTCGCAATTATGACCACAATAAGCTCTTATTTCATTGGCTCTATCCTTATGGGAATTATTGCAGGAAGGTGGCTGGACAACCACTTTGGCACTGGCGGGTTATTCCTTGCCGGCGGGTTGCTCCTCGGGATCGGTGCTGCTGTTACAGGAATATATTATGCCGTCCGCCGATTCTTAAAGGATGATTCATCATGAACGACTATGCTGTTATTGCAAGAAGGCACAGTATCTGGACAAGCATATTGATCGTACTGTTTGTTTTAGCCGCTTTTTTAACCGGACAAACTACTTTTTTTAACGGACTTGCACTGGGTGCTTTCTTCAGTTTGTTAAATATGCTCAGTACATACAGCCAGGTTAAACGGACTGGGGAAGCAGCTGTGCAGGGTGAACCCGGAAGATTGAAGAAAACCGGCTGTTCATTCGGAACAGTTACCCGGATAGCATTTGCGGTTGCCGCAGTGTACATTGCGGTTACATTCCCGATGCTGTTCGACGTAAGAGGTGTGATCATAGGTTTGTTAATAACCTATATCATGATATTAATTGAACCACTATTCCACATTAAGCGTTTGTAATCACTGGGTGTATGCTTGTTTGTTCAGCATTGAACGTCCCGGGGATACTACGATACAAAAGAGAGGTGAAATAACTTGGAATCACATTATTTTCCAATCGTGTACCTTTTTGGCAATGAAAACCTCGCAGTCAATCTTTCGAACATTCTGATGATTACTGTATCTATGGCAATTGTGTTTTTTGTCTGTTTTTTCATGGCCAGAAAAATCAGTATGTACCCTACAGGAGCGCAAAACGCGCTGGAGTATCTGGTCCAGTTTATTAAAAACATCATCTCAAGCAACATGGACTGGAAGCAGGGGAAACACTTTGTAATGCTCGGGCTTACGATTATCCTGTACGTATTTGTCGCCAACATGGCGGGTATTCCGTTTGAGCTTGCGACACAGGATCACGTCGTCTGGTGGAAATCTCCAACATCCGATCCGATTCTGACAATATCTCTTGCGATTATGGTAATCGTTTTAACGCATGTATATGGTATTAAGATGCGCGGCCTGAAAGAGTACGGAAAAGATTACTTCCGTCCGGCACCATTCCTTGCACCGTTTAAAGTACTTGAGGACTTAGCCAACACTTTAACTCTTGGAATGCGTTTATTTGGTAACGTGTACGCGAAGGAAGTGCTCATGCTTATGCTTGTTGCACTTGGTACATCCTCTCTAATGTGGGGAATATTCGCGTTTCTTCCAACGATTATCTGGCAGGCGTTCGGAGTATTTATCGGAAGCTTGCAGGCATTCATTTTCTGTATGTTAACTATGGTTTATATGGCACACAAAGTAAGTGCGGACCATTAATAAAACATACCTTTCCAATTGGTAATTATGCTCTAATAGAGCGTTACAAATAAAAATTTATTGTGAGAAATTAAAGGAGGATTTTTTAAATGGGTACAGTCGCTATTGCAGTCGCAATCGTAGCAGGTTTAGCAGCAATCGGAGGAGCATTCGGTGTTGCTATGGTAGTTAGTGCAACACTTCAGGGGATCACTCGTCAGCCAGAAATCAGAGGTAACCTGCAAACAGTAATGTTCATTGGTATTCCGCTTGTTGAGGCACTTCCAATCATCGCTATCGTTGTTGCGTTCTTACTTTACGGACAACTTTAATTCGGTTAACTTACAGTCCGGCCAGCGTATACGCCTGATCAAAGTAATCAGCGCAAATTAATACATGGCCACTCTGATAAAAACAAGACAAGGTTAGTGAGTACACTCAGTTTGTACTATATACAAGCTGGAAAAGTGAAAAGCTGTAATGGCGGAGAACGTATGTATGTCTATCTTCGCCATTCCTTATGTAAGGATGAATGATAAGGAGGCGAATCCATTGATTCAGGAATTCACATGGTTAGATGCGATCTACCAGCTCGCAGCATTTGCCGTCCTGCTACTTCTTCTGAAAAAGTTTGCCTTCGGTCCAATTATGGGCATGATGGAAAAACGGGAAAAACATATCGCCGATCAAATATCTTCCGCGGAGAAAAACCGTGAAGAAACTGAAAAACAACTTGCGGAACAGCGTCGTCTTATTGAAGAAGCACGCCGTGAAGCAAAGGAAATCGTCGAGAATTCCAGGAAGATGAGCAGCCAGCAAGCTGATGAAGTTCTTGCAAGTGCAAAACAGGAAGCAGAGCGTATTAAAGAAACGGCTCTTGCTGAAATATATCAGGAAAAAACGCAGGCTATCAATGCACTTCGTGAACAGGTGTCCACATTGTCTGTTCTTGTAGCGTCCAAAATTATTGAGAAAGAAATGGATGAGAAGGAACAGGAAAAACTTATCCAGGAAACTCTTAAAGAAGTGGGCGAAGAACTATGAGAAAGCATCCAGTAGCTTTCCGGTATGCCAGTGCTGTTTTTGAGTATGCGCAGGAGCGCAATGTGCTGGATCAGACAGCAGAAGAGCTTGAAGTGATTGCAAAAGTTTTAGAAGATACAAACTTATATGAAGAGCTGTTCAGGCACCCTAAAATCAGTACAGAAGAAAAGAAGAGAGTGCTGACTGAGAGTTTCACGGGAAAGGTTAGTGATTCTTCTCTTAATCTCCTTCTTCTCTTAGCTGATAAGAACCGCCTGGATATTTTCGGTGACATAGCCGGAGAATTCAAAGCTTTAGCATATGAGGCAAAAGGGGTAGCTGAAGCAACTGTATACAGTGCCAAGCCGCTCACCGGGGATGAAGAAACAGCTGTAGCTGAAGTTTTCACCAGGAAATCCGGTAAGCAGCAGCTGCTCATTAATAATGTTGTGGACAAAGAAATTATCGGCGGTTTGAAAGTTCGAATCGGCGATCGTGTATATGATGGAAGTGTAGCGAAAAGGCTTGAGCGCTTCCAGCAGCGAATGATATTTGGGAAACGTTAGCAGATAGGGGTGAACGATATGAGTATCAGAGCCGATGAAATCAGCTCTTTAATTAAGAAGCAGATTGAAGGATATCAATCTGAAATAGAAGTAAATGATGTCGGTACTGTCATCCGGATTGGTGACGGAATCGCTGTTGCACACGGCCTTGAAAACGTCATGGCTGGTGAGCTGTTGGAATTTTCCAACGGAGTAATGGGTATGGCTCAGAACCTTGAGGAAAATGCGGTAGGTATTATCATCTTAGGTCCGTATACAGAAATCCGTGAAGGTGACGAAGTTCGCCGTACAGGACGAATCATGGAGGTTCCGGTTGGTGAGCAGCTTCTTGGACGTGTTGTTAACTCTCTCGGACAGCCAGTAGACGGACAAGGACCTATTGAAACGTCTAAAACCCGTCCAATCGAAAGCCCGGCACCAGGAGTTATGGATCGTAAGTCTGTTCACGAACCATTACAGACAGGGGTAAAAGCAATTGACTCCCTGATTCCTATCGGGCGCGGACAGCGTGAGCTTATTATCGGTGACCGCCAGACTGGTAAAACAGCAATTGCCATCGATACAATCATTAACCAGAAAGATCAGGACATGATCTGTATTTATGTAGCAATCGGACAGAAAGAATCCACAGTTGCAGGTGTAGTTGACACGCTTCGCCAGCACGGTGCTCTGGATTACACAATCGTTGTTACAGCAAGTGCATCTCAGCCTGCACCGCTTTTATATCTGGCTCCTTACGCCGGTGTAACAATGGGTGAGGAATTCATGTATGACGGAAAGCATGTACTGGTTATTTATGACGACCTTACAAAACAGGCGTCTGCATACCGTGAACTTTCCTTGTTACTACGCCGTCCTCCAGGTCGTGAAGCATACCCAGGGGATGTTTTCTACCTTCACTCCCGTCTGCTTGAAAGAGCAGCTAAGCTAAGTGATGCAAAGGGAGCAGGTTCTTTAACAGCCCTTCCGTTTATTGAAACTCAGGCTGGTGACGTATCAGCTTATATTCCAACAAACGTTATTTCCATCACAGACGGACAGATCTTCCTGCAGTCTGACTTGTTCTTCTCAGGTGTACGCCCGGCCGTTAACGCTGGTCTTTCCGTATCCCGTGTAGGTGGTTCCGCACAGATCAAAGCAATGAAAAAAGTTGCTGGTACGCTGCGTCTTGACCTGGCGTCTTACCGTGAGCTGGAAGCATTCGCACAGTTCGGTTCTGACCTTGATAAAGCAACACAGGCGAAACTTAACCGTGGTGCACGTACTGTTGAAGTACTTAAGCAGGGTCTCCATCAGCCTCTGCCGGTTGAAAAGCAGGTTGTTATCCTGTATGCCCTTACAAAAGGACTTCTTGATGACATCGAAGTAGAGGATGTACGTCGATTCGAGTCTGAACTGTTTACTTACCTTGAGCACAATAACCGCGAAGTTCTTGACCACATCAAGAACACTGGAACTCTTCCGGAAGATGCGGATATTAAAGGTGCTATTGAAGCGTTCAAGAAAACATTCAGCCCAGCATAATAAATACCACGATAAATGACCAGAGATGAGATTGCCGGCTGTCTTGCCCGGCGATCGGCCTCTCTTCATAAAGGCTTGACTAAGATACCATGATGATTTCGGCAGAAGGTGCGCGCGCCTTGAAGAGGATATTAATCAGAAATCTTAACCCAGCCTTAGAAAAAAGTGTGTTCGTTAGTAAAGGTGGTGAAGTACGGTGGCATCATTAAGAGATATTAAGTCGAGGATCACCTCGACGAAAAAGACGAAGCAGATCACGAAAGCTATGGAAATGGTTTCTGCAGCAAAGCTGAACCGGGCCCAGAACAAAGCCCAGTCGTTCCTGCCTTACACAGAGAAAATCAGAGAAGTAGTTTCCAGCATTGCCTCAGGCGGCGGGGAAGGCACTTCTCATCCAATGCTTGAAGCACGTGATGAAATTAAGAAAACGGCATATCTTGTAATTACTTCCGATCGGGGGCTTGCAGGTGCCTATAACAGCGGGCTGCTCAGGCAGACGTTAAAGCTGATTGAGGAGCGCCATTCCTCCCAGGATGAGTACGGTTTAATCGTTATGGGCCGGATGGGGCGTGATTTTTTCAAAAAGAGAGGCATGCCTATATATCAGGAAATTGTCGGATTACCGGATCAGCCTGAATATGCTGATATTAAAAATATCGCCTCCACTACAGTAAATATGTTTACTGATGGTATCTTTGATGAAATCTATGTGCACTACAATCACTTTGTCAGTGCAATCAGCCAGCAGGTGACAGAGACAAAGCTTCTTCCACTGACCGGATTCAAGGAAGACAAAGAAGGGGACAGCACCCCTACTCTGGACTATCTGTATGAACCGAATCCAGCCGTTATTCTTGAAAGGATGCTTCCGCACTATGCAGAAAGCTTAATATACGGCTCACTGCTGGATGCGAAAGCAAGTGAATTCGGAGCAAGAATGACAGCGATGAGATCTGCTACAGATAACGCTTCTGATATGATCGACGAACTGACATTAAAGTACAACCGTGCACGTCAGGCGGCAATTACACAGGAAATCAACGAAATCGTCGGCGGTGCAGCTGCCCTCGAATAGTGAATTCTGTCATATAATGGGGAACTTTATAGGAATTCCCCGGGAAATGATGAACGGCCCCGCAAAGTGCGAGAGGCATTTAGGAAGCAAGGAGGAAAGAACATGAATAAAGGACGCGTCACTCAAGTAATGGGTCCGGTTGTAGACGTACAGTTCAACCGCGGCGAATTACCTGAAATATATAACGCATTAAAAGTGCAACATACAGCCCAGTCCTCTGGTGAAGTAGACGTTGACCTTACCTTAGAAGTGGCACTTCACCTCGGTGATGACACTGTCCGTACGATCGCAATGGCATCAACAGATGGTATTGTGCGCGGTATGGAGGTAATGGATACTGGAAAGTCTATTTCTGTTCCAGTTGGTGATGCTACCCTCGGACGTGTATTTAACGTTTTAGGAGAAAACATTGACCTGGACGAGCCTATCGGAGCAGATGTGCCCCGCGACCCGATTCACCGCGAAGCACCTGCATACGATGAGCTTTCTACACAAACTGAAATTCTTGAAACTGGTATTAAAGTCGTTGACTTGCTCGCCCCTTACGTTAAGGGTGGTAAGATCGGATTGTTCGGTGGAGCCGGTGTAGGTAAAACAGTTTTAATCCAGGAGCTTATTAACAACATCGCTCAGGAGCACGGCGGTATTTCTGTATTCGCCGGTGTAGGGGAGCGTACTCGTGAAGGTAACGACCTTTACTTCGAGATGAAAGACTCCGGAGTTATTAATAAAACAGCCATGGTATTCGGCCAGATGAACGAGCCTCCAGGAGCGCGTATGCGTGTTGCTCTTACAGGTCTTACGATGGCAGAACACTTCCGTGATGAAAAAGGCGCGGACGTACTTCTCTTCATCGATAACATCTTCCGATTCACACAGGCCGGTGGTGAGGTATCTGCCCTCTTAGGACGTATGCCTTCCGCGGTAGGTTACCAGCCAACACTTGCTACTGAGATGGGTCAGCTTCAGGAGCGGATCACTTCTACAAATAAAGGTTCCGTAACGTCTATCCAGGCGATCTACGTACCTGCCGATGACTATACTGACCCGGCACCAGCAACAACTTTCGCTCACTTGGATGCAACTACAAACCTTGAGCGTAAGCTTTCTGAAATGGGTATCTACCCTGCGGTGGACCCACTTGCGTCTACTTCCCGTGCACTTTCACCTGAAATTGTGGGCGATGAGCATTATGAAGTGGCCCGTCAAGTTCAGGTTACACTACAGAAATATAAAGAGCTTCAGGATATCATCGCCATCCTTGGTATGGACGAGTTATCTGAAGAAGATAAACTTACAGTACACCGCGCCCGTCGTATTCAGTTCTTCCTTTCTCAAAACTTCCACGTGGCGGAGCAGTTTACGGGTCAAAAAGGTTCTTATGTACCTGTTAAAGAAACGATTCGTGGCTTCAAGGAAATCATTGATGGTAAGCACGACGACTTACCAGAGGATGCATTCCGTCTAGTTGGAACAATTGAAGAAGTAGTAGAGAAAGCGAAGCAAATGCAATAAGAAGCGATCATCTTTAGTGTGAGCCTCGGTCAGCTCTGTAAGGTTCAGAGCTGCTGTACGGCATAACATGAAAGATGTTGCCGCTTCGTAAAGGAGGGTGAACCGCGTGAAGACGATGCAAGCGAATGTCGTCACTCCTGATGGCAGCGTATTCGATGGGCAGGTGGAAATGGTCAGCGTAAAAACCACGGAAGGTGAACTTGGAATTCTTCCAAACCACTTACCGTTAGTTGCTCCACTGGCTATTGGCGCTGTGCGTATCAAAGCTGATTCAAATGTTCAGCTGATCGCTGTCAGCGGCGGTTTTATGGAAGTTCGCCGTGATGAAGTGAATATTTTAGCTGAGTCAGCTGAATTACCGTCAGACATTGACGTAGCAAGAGCGCGGGCAGCGAAAGAACGTGCTGAACGCCGCCTTGCACAAGCTAAGAAAGATAACCTGGATTTCAAACGTGCGGAAATGGCCCTGAAACGAGCCATCAACCGCCTCGAAATCTCCAATATGGGTGGAAAATAGTAATTAGGATCCCCGTATCGCCTGGCGATACGGGGGTTTTTATTGTTGTTAGGGGATGTTAATTATTTCTTAGTTGAAGTTTTTATTGTTAAAGTTGGTTGGTAACCTGCGAAATTATTGTTCATTTGCGAAATGGAGCTGCCAACCTGCGAAAACGGAGGTTCAATTTGCGAAATAGAGTGTCCAATCAGCGAAGTGGAATCTTATTCTCGAAAATGGCCAGTCAATTCGCGAATTAGAAAATCCATTTCTCGAAATCAGGCATTCCATTCTCGAAGTAGAATCTTATTCTCGAAATCAGGCGTCCAATTCTCGAAATAGTGGATCTAATTCTCGAAATCAGGCGTCCAATTCTCGAGTTGGAATTCAATGCACGAAACCGGCGAGTCAATGAACGAAATAGCAGGTTCAGTGCACGAAATCAGGTGTTCAATGACCGAAGTGTAATTCAATGCACGAAAACAGGGAGTCAATGAACGAAATTGCAGGTTCAATGCACGAAATCAGGTGTTCAATGACCGAAAGTTAATCCTATTCTCGATACTGAAGACTCCAATATAGAGATCAAGTGTCCAACCTGTAAAACGCCCCCTTGTCATAAAAGAAACGGCCACATTAACAAACCCAAGCAGATTACTAATCCCATCACCCCGCAAAAATAATTAACCCCGATCTAACTACTAAAGACCCACCCCTTTATATTAATAAAAACCAGCCGCATTTTTTAAAAAAACCAACCCCTATTAACAAACCCTCAGCTATATTAACCAAACCCCCACCCCGCGACACCCAAACCATCTTACAAAACCCCGCTCTGGCATCCAAAAAAAGGTATATTCCCCAGGGCGGCATCATTAAATAGTAACAGAGACAACCAGGAATAATCTGTTCATTTCTATTCAATCTATTACATTAAAATAATTAATTGGCAATTAAAAGTTTCCCGGAACCATTTAACACAGGCAGGAAACTCCCTCATACAGGGAGATATTCAGTTATTACTATTAACATAGTGTTTAAGTTAATAAATCTAAGAATTCAGAATAGTATAGTATTAATTATTTCACTTTGCTATAATTTAACTGTAGTGAAGATCAAGCTTTTGCATTGGAGGGGAGTGAATATATGGATCTGGGAGTTTACAGCGATTACATATATATAGTCGTGTTTATATTGCTGGGTGTAGCGCTTCCAGTGGGAGCTCTTACTTTCGGACGCCTGTTGCGGCCTAACAATCCGTATGACAGGAAGTTATCCACGTATGAGAGCGGAATTGACCCGGTAGGAGATGCACAAGTCAGATATCATGTTGCCTATTATCTTGTTGCCCTGGAATTTGTGATATTTGATATTGAAACCGTTTTCTTATACCCCTGGGCGCTCGCTTTAGGGGAGCTTGGCTGGGTAGGGCTGAACGGCGGATTGATTTTTATAGCTATCCTGGCTCTTGGTCTTGCATATTCCTGGAAAAAGAAGGTGCTGCAATGGAATTAAAAGGTTTCAGAGAAACAGAACAGTATGATCCCCGTGTTCTTGAAGATGTAAACAAAAGCGTTTTTTTTACTAAAGTAGAGCAGTTAAAAGCCTGGTCCAGAACCAGATCCCTGTGGCCGCTCACATTTGGACTAGCCTGCTGTGCAATCGAAATGATGAGCACAGGAGGTTCGAGGTATGATTTTGACCGTTTCGGTGTAATCTTCCGTGCTTCCCCCCGCCATGCAGATGTCATGATTGTTGCTGGTACAGTAACTGCGAAGATGGCGCCGGTGCTCCGTACATTGTACGATCAGATGCCGGAACCGAAATGGGTTATTTCCATGGGATCCTGCGCAACTTGTGGCGGACCTTATAAAGAGTCGTACAGTGTTCTTAATGGCGTGGATAAAATAGTTCCGGTTGATATTTATGTGCCAGGGTGCCCTCCGACACCGCCTGCACTGATCGACGGGGTGGAACTGCTTCGTGAAAAAATACGGCGCGAAGCAAAAGGAGAGAAGGTGACTCAGGGATGAGCCAGGAAGTTCTTGATTTAGTAACTGAAAAAGTGCACAGCTTTCTTGGTGAAGAAGTGCTTGCATACGAGGAGCCTGAGCCTCCTGAAGAACCCCGTGAGGAGGAAGAAAAACCGAAGAGAAAGAAAAAGGAAGAACCAAAACCGGAAAGGCCGGCATCACTTAATTTTGGCCAGCCGATGATCATACTCAACACAGAACACTGGTCTCAAGCGCTTGCGGAAATGCTCCGGGATGATGAGGAACTTCAGTTTGATTTTCTCTCTTGTGTAACAGGTGTCGATTATCCGGAACATATGGAAGTTATTTATAATTTATATTCTACAGTTAAGGACCATTATTTATATGTGAAAGTGAAAACGTCCCGGGAAGAGCCAGCTGTCGCTTCATCAGAGCCGGTATGGAAAGCGGGCGACTATATGGAGCGGGAAATATATGATCTGATGGGAATAGAATTTCCAGGCCACAAAAATCAGAAAAGAATCCTGCTGGCTGACGATTGGGAAGGACATCCGCTCCGGAAAGATTACGTAACAGATAAGAAAGCGTTGGGCTTGGACTGAAGGGGGTGCTTGAATGTCAATTAAAACAGAAGAAATGGTGCTTAATATGGGGCCGCAGCACCCTAGTACGCACGGTGTATTCAGGCTGAAGCTCCATGTAAGCGGAGAAACAATTACAAAAGCGGAACCAGTTATGGGCTATTTGCACCGGGGCTCTGAGAAGCTTGCGGAAGGGTTTATTTATACACAGTTCATTCCATATACAGACAGGCTGGACTACCTGAATGCCATGACGAATAACTACGTCTACTGTGCAGGGGTGGAAAAACTTCTCGGCTGGGAGATCCCTGAGCGGGCGGAATATTTGCGGGTTATTACGATGGAGCTCAACAGGATAGCGAGCCACCTCGTCTGGTGGGGGACGTATTTACTCGATATTGGAGCACTGAGCCCGTTTCTTTATGCGTTCAAAGACAGAGAAATAGTTCTCGACAGGCTGAATGAAATCAGCGGAGCAAGAATGACTTTTAACTACATGCGTGTTGGCGGGGTGAAATGGGATGCTCCTGCCGGCTGGATTGAAAAAGTCCAGGAAACAGTAAAGCAGATTAGTGAAAGTATAGAGATGTTCAACACACTTGTTACAGGGAACGAGATTTTTCAGTCCAGAACGATAGGGGTTGGAAAACTCACGAAAGAGCAGGTGATCGACTGGGGATTATCCGGTCCGATTGCCAGGGCTAGCGGTGTGAATATCGACCTGAGGAAAACAGAGCCTTATTCCATTTACGACAGATTTGATTTTGACGTACCTGTAGCTGAAGAAGGGGATGCGTATGCCCGGTATAAAGTAAGGATTGCTGAAATACGCGAATCGATAAAAATCGTGGAACAGGCTTGCAGCCAGATTCCCGCAGAGGGAGAAATCATCCATAAAAAAGGCGCGAGAATCATGATGATCAAACCGCCTGCAGGTGAAGCATATACAAGGGCAGAAGCTTCCAAAGGTGAGATTGGCGTCTATGTTGTGAGCAATGGCAAAACCAAGCCGTATCGCGTAAAGCTGCGCCGTCCGTCTTTTGTTAACGTGGCAATTTTACAGGACCTCCTCGTAGGTGCGTCCATACAGGATGTGGTAGCAATCTTCGGAAGCCTTGACGTCGTACTTGGGGAGGTGGACGCCTAATGGAGCTCGTTTACATCATTCTGTATGCGGTCATCACTCTGGCAGTGCTCCTTGGGGCAGTAACCTACGCGATTCTGTTTGAACGGAAGGTTATCGGTTATATGCAGCTCCGTCCAGGCCCAAACAGGCATGGTCCCTGGGGAATGCTTCAGACGGTAGCGGACGTTATGAAGCTTCTCATGAAAGAAGATATTATCCCTAAGAATGCAGATAAAAAGGTTTTTATACTCGCACCAATCATTGCATTTGTACCTTCATTCGCGATTTTTGCCTCGATCTCCTGGAGTGATAATATTTACGGCGCTGATTTGAACATCGGCCTTTTATATTTTATCGGGATATCGTCCATTACTACACTCGGTGTGTTAATGGGGGGCTGGAGTTCGAATAACAAATATTCACTTCTCGGAGCGATCCGGGGTGTGGCTCAGGTAATCAGCTATGAAATTCCATTAGTCCTCTCCGTCCTTGGAGTAGTAATACTGGTAGGATCACTTAATTTCAGAGATATCGTTTATTATCAGGAAAGTATCGGCATGTGGCTCATTATTCCCCAGTTTCTCGCCTTTGTCGTCTACATGATTTCAGCGATTGCGGAACTGAACAGGTCGCCATTTGACCTTCCGGAAGCCGAGTCTGAGCTTGTATCAGGTTATCACACGGAGTACTCAGGATTCCGTTTCGCGTTTTTCATGCTTGCGGAGTATGTATACGCATACGCAATTGCGGCGCTTGCAACGACACTTTTCCTCGGAGGCTGGCTCGGTCCTGCGTTCCTGCCAGGCATCGTATGGTTCTTCCTGAAAATGAGCGTTATCGTGTTCTTCTGGTTCTGGCTGAGAGCAACTCTCCCGAGGGCGAGAGTGGATAACCTTATGAGATTCGGGTGGAAAGTGCTGATTCCGCTGGCTTTGCTGAATATCGTAATAACGTCGATTATTAAAGTGTGGATGGGGTGATAAAATGTTTCGGCTCTTAAAAGGATTCGGCGTAACTCTTAACTACTTCAGGCAGAAAAAAGTCACCATCCAGTACCCGGAGGAAAGAGTGGCTATGCCGCCAAGGTACCGGGGAATCCACCGTTTTTTTCCGGATAAATGTATTGTCTGTAATCTCTGTGTCCAGGTTTGCCCCACAGATGTTATAACGCTTACAGGGAAAAAATCAGAGGAAAATCCTAAGAAAAAAGTGATTGAAACGTATAATATCGATTTTCAGGGGTGTATATTATGTGATTTCTGTACGGAAGTCTGCCCGACAGACGCAATAGTAATGACTGCCCGTTACAACAATTTAAGTTCCTTTAACCGGGCAGAGCATTTCAAAGATATTAAATGGCTGTCCGACAACCATATTTACGGCAACTATGAGGAATCGGCCCCGGCTCCGGAAGCTGGAGAAAGAGGTGAGGTGAAGTGACCCCTCAGTTAATCTTCTTTCTGATCCTGGCTGTAATGGCGATAGCCTGCGCGGTGCTTGTCATTTCTCTTAAAAAAATCTCGCATCGGATCATCGCCATGGCGTTTTGTTTTTTTGCAATTGCGGGCCTTTACTTTCTTCTCCGGGCTGAATTTATAGGAATCGTGCAAATCATCGTGTATGTGGGCGCTCTTTCGATTTTGTTTATTTTCGGTATGATGATGACCGACCACCGAAACGTTACTTTCGTGCCCGACAGGAAGCGGGGGCATAAAATACTCAGCTTTCTTGGTGTTGGTACCCTCCTTGGACTGATGCTCTACGGCATTTCCACACTGGATTTTCCGGTTAACGAAGCGCAGGGAGGCACTGGAGAGGAAATCGGAATCCAGCTTTACGGACACTATGTCATCGCCGTACAGGGAGTAGGTATTCTCCTTCTGGCAGCTCTTGTTGGAGCCGTTGTCCTGGCGCGAAAGGAGGCGGAATAAATGGTTCCAGTTACATTTTTTCTTGCACTTGGGGCTGTTTTGTTCTGTATCGGCCTGTACGGAGTGCTTACAAGGCGCCATCTCGTTGTAGTGCTCGTCTGTATTGAATTGATGCTCAATTCGGTGAATATAAATCTCGTAGCATTCTCAAGCATCGGTCCGTTTGCCAATATCACAGGGCAGGTCTTCTCCTTGTTTATCTTTACTGTGGCAGCAGCAGAAGCCGCTGTAGGTCTGGCAATCCTGATTGCACTGTACCGAAACAGAGAATCCATCGATGTCATTAAACAGGACATTATGCGATGGTAGTGAGGCAAGCGAGCACTCATTACCTGTGACGAGTAACCGCAGGAGCGCTCCTTACCTGCGACGAGTAATCGCAGGAGCATCTATTTACGAAACTCAACTATCAAATTTTACAAAGCCAAAAAAAGAGAAGAAAAGGTGATGGTATGCTACAAAACGCCTGGTTAATACCGGTCTTCCCGCTGATCGCCTTCATCATCCTGTTATTATTCGGAAGATTTCTTAAAGATAAATCCTCCTATGTGGGAATAGCAGCGTTAGCCTTATCGTTTATTTTCTCCCTGCTTGTACTAATGGAGCGGATAGGCGGAGAAACATACGGATTTACTGTCAACTGGCTGACAACCGGAGACCGTACAATTTCAGCAGGTTATGAAGTTACCGCGTTAAACGTAATGATGC
This sequence comes from Evansella clarkii, assembly GCF_002019695.1. GTDB lineage: Bacteria > Bacillota > Bacilli > Bacillales > Salisediminibacteriaceae > Evansella > Evansella clarkii. The sequence goes on from NZ_KV917376.1 coordinate 1,382,020, forward strand.
TGTTCGTCGTTGCTGCGGTTAGTTTACTTGTACATATATTCTCAAGGGAGTATATGCATGAAGATAACCGGATTCATGTATTCTACAGTTATTTAGCCCTTTTCTCGTTCTCTATGCTTGGGCTTGTGTTATCTCCGAACCTGCTTCAGCTGTTCATCTTCTGGGAGTTAGTCGGGCTAAGTTCCTTCCTCCTCGTAGGGTTCTGGTATTTTAAGCCGGAAGCGGCTGCGGCTGCGAAAAAAGCATTCCTCGTTACGAGAATCGGGGATGTGGGACTGCTTATCGGGCTGATCCTCCTGTTCAATGCAACAGGAAGCCTGGAGTATAGTGCTGTTTTCTCAGCGATTGAAGCTGGAGCAGCTACAAACACAATGTTAACAGTTATTGCAGTACTTATTTTTCTCGGAGCGGTTGGTAAATCGGCTCAGTTTCCGCTCCACGTCTGGCTTCCGGATGCGATGGAAGGCCCGACGCCTGTATCTGCATTAATCCATGCTGCTACGATGGTAGCGGCAGGTGTATATTTAGTCGGTGTCATGTATCCTGTGTTCCTTGCTTCCAGTACAGCGATGCTGATTGTCGCATGGGTCGGCGCAATTACAGCATTTATAGCAGCGACAATCGCGCTCGTAAACACGGATATTAAGCGGATTCTCGCATATTCAACAATCAGCCAGCTCGGGTTTATGATGCTTGCCCTCGGAACCGGGGGATATGTGGCAGGCTTATTCCACTTAATGACACATGCTTTCTTTAAAGCACTCCTTTTCTTAGGAGCAGGAAGCGTTATTTTCGCCCTGCATCACCGCCAGGATATACGAAATATGGGCGGGCTATGGAACCGTATGAAAATTACGTCGGTTACATTCCTGATTGGTACACTTGCAATCGCAGGTGCTCCGCCGCTGGCAGGCTTCTGGAGTAAGGAAGTTATTCTTGCAGCAGTACTTGAAGGCGGGGGGATTGTCCTGTTCCTGATTGCTGCAGTCACAGCCTTTATGACAGCCTTTTATATGTTCCGCCTCTTCTTCAGGGTTTTCACAGGGGAATTTAAAGGCGAACATGAACCAGTGGAAAATAAAAAGTTTATGACTGTGCCTCTCGTGGCTCTCGCAGTCTTTGCCGTTGTGGCAGGCTTTGTAAACACTCCGTTTGCCGCAGGCCTGGAAGGATTTTTAACTGAAGGCCTCAACGTAGGAGAGCAGGCACACGGAACGATCTGGCTTGCAGGTCTTTCTGTACTCCTTGCCGCAGGAGGCTTCGGGCTGGCATGGGCGATGTACTATAAGGGCACTGTCGCTCAGGACTTCTTCACGAGCAAGGCACCAGGCGTGCACAAGCTTCTTCTGAACAAATATTATCTTGATGAAATATATCAGGCAGCTTTTGCCCGTCCAACCGTTGCTGCCGGCAAATTCCTTGCAGAAGTGGACCGGCGGGTTATCGACGGTATTGTATTAGTTGCAGCAAGATCAGTGGAACGTTCAGGCCAGGTTATCAGGAAACAGCATAACGGCCAGCTGCAGACATACGGACTCGTAACAATAATCGGAGGCCTGGCAGTAATCGCGCTGGCGTTCGTCCTGAGGGGGTATTTCGGATGATCCCAAACATACTTTCCTGGCTAGTGTTTCTCCCGCTGGCGGGGGCATTGCTCATACTGGCCATCCCAAAGGAAAATAAAAATGTTATCCGCTCGCTGGCAGCGGTCACAGTGCTTGCAGCTGTGCTCCTTTCCATTCTCGTATGGATCAGCTTCGACCGCACTGTTTCAGGGATGCAGTTTCAGCAGCTGATTCCATGGATCGACCTGGGCTTCGTGCAAATAAACTATGAAATCGGAGTCGACGGGCTGTCCGTTCCAATGCTTGCATTGTCATCCATTGTCACAGCTCTTGCCGTATTTGCTTCCTTCAATATTCAGGAGCGGGTGAAAGAGTTTTATATTTTCATACTTATCTTGTTAACCGGGCTTTTCGGAGTCTTCGTTGCTCTCGATTTATTCCTGTTCTTCCTGTTCTTTGAGTTAACCCTGATCCCAATGTTTTTCATTATCGGAATCTGGGGCGGGAAGCAGAAAACATTCGCTTCTTTCAAATACTTGATTTATACAGGGATCAGCGGGGCAATCCTGATCATGTCATTCATCGCCATTTACTTTATCGGCATGCAGGCTTCCGGATGGACACATTCCACTTTCAGTATACCGGCCTTAGCTGAGATTTACGCAAATCCAGCAGCACCGGAAGTACTCACTTCCGGAATAAGAGGCGCATTATTTTTAGCCTTATTTATTGCATTTGCTATTAAAATTCCGGTCTTCCCGTTCCATACTTGGCAGCCGATTGCCTATGCAGAGGCGCCAACAGCAGCGACTATGATACTCTCTGGTGTCCTTCTGAAAATGGGAGGTTACGGATTAATCAGAATCGGCATCGGGGTCTTCCCTGATCAGGTTGCCAGATTCGCAACGCTCATTGCAATACTCGGTGTCATCAATATCATTTACGGAGCAGTGCTCGCACTCGTGCAAAACGACTTAAAGCGCCTTGTTGCTTTTGCAAGTATCAGCCATATGGGAATCGTTCTGCTCGGGATCGCCTCCTTTACAGCAGCGGGCATTCAGGGAGCGATTTTCCAGCTCGTGTCCCACGGCTTTATCACAGCATTGCTGTTCTTTATGGTCGGTGCCTTGGCAGAGCGGACAAATACGAGAAACATCTCAGAACTTGGGGGACTCTCCAAATCAGTGCCTGTCCTTGCAGGATTTACCCTTGCCGCTGTAATGGCAGCGATCGGGCTGCCAGGGTTGTCCGGATTTGTGAGCGAACTCCTTACACTCATCGGAGTATTCGGAGCACCAGCTGATATTTTACCGGCTGCAGCAGTCTTCGGAGTTCTTGCCGGACTCGGAATTATCCTGACAGCTGCCTACCTGCTCTGGGCCGTGAAACGGACTACTTTCGGGCCCATGCAGGAAAAATACAGCACACTGAAGGATGCAAGGCCAATAGAGTACATCCCAATGGTCGGGCTCCTCGGCTTAAGTCTTTTAATCGGGGTTTACCCGACGATCTTAACCGATGTAATTAACGTCACAGTAACAGACATCTTGTCAAGGATAGGGGGTTAAAGACAATGCTGTCAGCTTTTGATGCCAACTGGTCTTTAATGACTCCGGAAATCGTTTTAGCTGTACTCGCAATGATCATTTTCACGATCGACTTTATGACAGGAATTCATGGAAAAAAACCGTTTCTCGGCCGTTTAAGTATCATCGCCCTTCTCGTTACTGCGGTGCTTGTGATATTTGTCAATCCGCAGGGCGGGACGATCGGACATATTTTTATCCTGGATCCTTTCTCGATGATCTTTAAAGTTATTCTCCTCGTGGCAGTAGCGATCGTCATTGCGATCAGTATGTATTATGTGGAGAAAAATGAAGATATTTACCAGGGGGAGTATTATTCCATCATGCTTTTTGCCACCTTAGGCGCCATGCTGATGGTCTCCTCTGCAGACCTTATTACCCTTTTTATTGGACTTGAAATCGTGAGTATTTCTTCTTACGTTCTCGCCGGGTTTAAAAAGCACCGGAAAAAGTCCACGGAAGCGGCTATTAAGTACGTTATTCTCGGAGGTGCTGCATCGGCCTTTATCCTGTACGGCATGTCGTTTTTATACGGCTTGACAGGCACAACAAGCTTATACGAAATCGGCGCGGCGATCCCGGGAGTATATGAGCAGTATCCATTTATGATTATGTTGAGTCTGCTGTTCATGGTGGTTGGTTTTGGATTTAAAATTTCCGTGGCTCCATTCCATATGTGGGCGCCGGATGTATACGAAGGCTCGCCAACTTCTGTTACATCATTCCTTACAGTAGTTTCAAAGCTTGCGGCGTTCGCCCTCGTAATGAGAGTTCTCTTTATCGGATTCGGAGGAATAATTGAGGAATGGGCGTTTATCATTGCTGTCATTGCCGCACTAACAATGATTCTTGGAAACCTGATCGCTCTGGCCCAGAAAAACGTGAAGCGGCTTATGGCTTACTCTGGTATCGCCCAGGCAGGCTATCTGCTCGTTCCCATCGCAGCAGCGTTTAATATAAACGTGTCTGCAAGCACGATTGCCTTTTATGGTGTCGCCTATGTATTGATGGTGTTAGGGGCCTTCGCAGTAATAACTTTCGTCACAGAGGAATCTGGAAACGAAGATATCGCCAGCTTTTCGGGCCTGTATAAACGCTCCCCGTATCTTGCACTTGCAATGGGCGTCTTTCTCGTCTCTCTCGCCGGCCTTCCGGCAACAGCCGGGTTTATCGGGAAGTTCTACATTTTCGTAGGTGCAGTCTCCGGAGACATGCTCTGGCTGGCGATTATCATGATCGCTATGAGCATCGTATCATTCTATTATTATTTTGGGATTATCCGCCAGATGTTCATGAGAGAGCCGAAGACATCTTTGGACGGACAGCCGGCAGGCACTCTGAAGGCGCCAGCAGGTATCTCCACTGTTGTGGGAGTTTCCCTGGCAGGAACCATCATTCTCGGATTTTTCCCAGGCATACTCATAAACTTCTTCAACAGCTTCAACTGGATGTTTATGTTCTTTTAAGTTTTTATGAGTTTGGGGTAAAAATAAAGTGTATGTGAACGGCCACCGGCAGGAGTTGCACTGCCGGTGGTTTTTCATTACTGACTGCGAGGGGAGGGACCACAGTTTGTAATTAACGGCTGACTTCGCAGGTAGGAGGGTACCTAGCAATAAGCAGTATTCGTTTCGCAACAAGCTATGTTGATATCGCAAGTAGACTGCCAAATCGCAACAAGAGTCCCTGAATTCGCAACAAGGAAGCTGGATATCGCAACAAGGAAGCTTGATTTCGCAACAAGCTATGTTGATATCGCAAGTAGACCCACCTTTTTCGCAGGTTGGCAGGTCGATATCGCGGCTGAATCCATACATATAGCTTCCTTTCACAGAACAAAATTCAAACTATGTATTTTACTGAACATAATTTCCCAATTAACGCAGTATATTTAAAATCACGGACATAAATAAATTTACTCGTCCGTAAGATTAAGCGGGGCGTCCTTTTCCAGGAGGTTGGTTTTTGTGCGTTTATTTCAGCAAATGCAATCATGTGAAACGTTTGTCAATCCTCTGAAGCAAGAATACATCAGATGTAAGAAGCAGTTCTTCAATTCAGTGGCTGGAACCGCGAAGGACCGCCGCCACCAAGGCAGCAAAAAAAATTAGTTCACAATTTATTCACATTTAATTTAAGAACAACGTAACCGATTGAACAGTCTGTCGTCTATTCAATGTGTAGTACAGTACATATTGTTTTAGGAAAGGCAATTGGTCTGTATTATTTCTGAAAGTCAGCTTTTACAAAGAGGAAAATTTCCTCTCATGGCCTGAGAGAGCATTTCAGGCAGCCGTTGTTTAAGTTTGAGAAGAATGTGGAATGAGAGTGGGCATAAGGTATTAGTTGCTGTCTAAGGCAAGAGACCTTTTTTGGCAATTGTGTAAAAAATTTATTTATTTGGGTTTATTTTACCGGGACAAGTGATATTAAATATTACAAGGGTGTTACAAAACTTTTCGAAGCTAACATAATGCCCAAACGACAAAAACATGCTTTTTTTGTCAAAAATGCTACGAAAAACCTAGAAAATAAGCATAATAACCGTAGCTTTTTACTGCATTTTTAGTTATTATTAAGTTTGTGGACGTCTGACCTTTATTTTCATCAAGGCGGGCTTAAACAAAAAATGCAATTGACTGAGAGGAATAAGCAGTAGTTGTAGTTAGTGGAGGGAAGAAAATGCTTGAGTCTATGGGGCATCAGGCAGTCGTCAGCATTATAGTTAACCTGATGGTGCTTGTCGTAGTCTGGTGGGCAATCCAGTCTTTTAAGTTTGATCTGTTTTTCAAAAACCCGGAAGGCCCAAAGACAAAGGCATTTATGATACTGATTACAATTGCTTTGACACATCTCGTAAGCAGCTTTTTGCTCAACTACTTAAACTGGTCAATGATGCTCAGACATTTACTTTGAAGAATTACGTCTTTTTCTCAAAAAGCATGAAGAATTTGCACCATTGCAACAGATGTCGCGTTTTAGCGGATACTTCCATGTATGTCTTTTCTCCTTAAGGCAACAATGCTAATAAGAGTTCATAAAGAACGTTTATTAGCGGGAGAGATAAACTATGGGGAAAATAATGGAAGCCGCAGGGATCGTGGCGTTATTACTGATCAGCTTCATGTTTTTATTAGAAAAAAATGATGCTCGCTCTGAAGCAGAATTAACACAGCATCCGCAGTATACATTACAGCAAATTAATGAAGCAATTGCAAATTTGGAGATTGAACCGGATGGTTTTTATTTGTACGCACGGAATCACCAAGATGATGTTGCCTCATACGATAAAGTAATGGAATATCTGGATAACTGGAAACAGGATGATGAGCGGGTGAACTGGACGTTTCAAAAGACAAATGGACAGGAACAATGGACCGGAACTTTGAATCACCCTGATGTACCATACTCGGTGGAAACATCTGTTTATGCAGAACCGAAAGGAACGAAAGGAAAGTACGAAGTATACACTGTTGTTCAGGCATCATTCATTCCCACTCCCCAATGGGAAACCGCGTTCTCTGAACTGTTCGGAACACATTCATTAGCAGCAAGATTCGACACAGAAGACATCTTTTTACGTGCAGAAGGGACAGTAGCAGGGGACAATGCAGCAGATTTACAACGATGGGGACAAAAGCTTATGGAATCATTCAATGCAAACGTAGTAGAAGAACTTAATGAAGAAACATTCATTTCAATTTCAGCATATACCCCAAACTGGGGCAACGTGCTGGAAACGAACGGAAGAAAAATCAACCTGCAGGCAGCAATGCGCAGAGTAACTGATGGATTGGGCGGTAAAACAAACATTACAATTGGCACGCCGCTCATAACCACTGAATATTAATAATATAGAATATGGACGCGGAGGGGAATACTTTGGAAAAAATCATCGTCCGCGGTGGCAGGCGCTTAAACGGCACTGTCCGAGTCGAAGGAGCAAAGAACGCCGTTTTGCCGGTCATCGCTGCATCTATTCTGGCCAGCAAAGGCAAGAGTACAATTTATGATGTGCCAGCTTTGGCTGATGTATACACAATAAATGAAGTTTTACGCAATTTAAATATGGAAGTTGAGTACAAAGACGGAAAGATCTCAGCAGATGCTGAGAAAACGCTGAAAACAGAGGCGCCATTTGAGTACGTAAGAAAAATGCGAGCTTCGTTTCTTGTAATGGGACCATTATTGGCCCGGGTAGGACATGCGCGAATCGCGCTTCCTGGCGGCTGTGCTATCGGATCCCGCCCAATTGACCAGCACCTGAAAGGCTTCGAAGCTATGGGAGCTACGGTAGAAATCGGAAACGGATTTATCGAGGCGAAAGTAGATGGCCGTCTTGAGGGAACTAAGATTTACCTTGATTTCCCTAGTGTTGGCGCCACAGAAAATATCATGATGGCGGCGACAACAGCAAAAGGAACAACAATCCTTGAAAATGCTGCGGAAGAACCTGAAATTGTCTGCCTGGCAAATTACCTTAACGCAATGGGCGCAAAGGTGCGAGGAGCAGGTACAGGCACAATCAGAATTGAAGGTGTCGACGAGTTACATGGAGCTGAACATACGATTATACCGGACCGCATAGAAGCGGGTACATTTATGATCGCGGCTGCGATTTCTGAAGGAAATGTGCTCGTGGAGAATGTTCTTACTGAGCACCTTCGTCCGCTGATCGCGAAAATGATTGAGATGGGCGTTTCCATCACAGAAGAAGGCACCGGCGTACGTGTCATCGGCCCTGAAAAACTAAAGGCTGTAGACATTAAAACGATGCCTCACCCTGGATTCCCAACGGACATGCAAGCCCAGATGATGGCATTGCTGCTCCGTGCGGAAGGTACAGGAGTAATCACGGAAACTGTGTTCGAAAACCGCTTCATGCACGTGGAGGAATTCCGCCGCATGAACGGAAACATTAAAATTGAAGGCCGTGCCGCAATCGTAAGCGGTCCAAACGAACTGCAAGGTGCCGAAGTAGCAGCAACTGACCTTCGCGCCGGCGCTGCGTTAATCCTCGCAGGCCTGGTGGCAGATGGCTACACAAGAGTTACTGAACTGAAGCATCTTGACCGAGGTTATGTGGACTTCGCAGGAAAACTGAAGGCTCTCGGCGCTGACATCGAGCGTGTATACGAACTCGAAGAAAGCGAACTGCAGAACCAGGAAGCACCTGCACCACTAAAAATGGACCCTAACTTCGCATAGTCATCATTATCGGTTAATAATCATTAAAGTATACAAAAATGCATGAACGATTTATTAAAACCTCTGTCTGTGATAAAAAGCAGGCAGGGTTTTTTTGTATTTTTTAGTGTGGCTGGCAGTTGGCAATCAGGTGGTTTTGTTTTTTGTTAATAGGAAAGGCTGTTTATGATAATTGGATTGGATATCGGTAACAGGGCAGCTGATTTCGATATTAATTAAAACATTTGCTTAATTTTCGTTGCTGCTTCGAAGCCTCAAAAAGCAATCCAGCAAAGCAGTTAAGCAATTATTCATTGAATATCAGATTTCGCGCATTGGATCATAGTTTTCGTTCATTGAGTTACCGTTTTCGTTCATTGAATTTCACTTCGATCATTGAATATCAGATTTCGTGCATTGCACCTGGTATTTCGCACATTGAGTTACTGTTTTCGTTCATTGGGTCATAGTTTCCATGCATCGAATTTCACTTCGAGAATAGAAAGCCTGATTTCGAGAATAGAACCATCGTTTTCGAGAATAAGTTTCCCCTCGAGAATTGAGCACCTGATTTCACCGGTTGGCCACCTGATATCGCAGGTGGAACGTCTCATTTCGCAGGTTGGGCTAAAATTCGCAGGTTGAACCTTCATTATCGCAAGTTGGTCACCCGATTTCGCAGGTTAGCCACCTGATTTCGCAAGTGGACCCTCATTTTTCGCAGGTTGATATCTCAGGACGCTGGGTTTCCGAATTTAAAACCTAAACCTCGCAAACTGGTACCTCTGTCAACACGTTGCCACTGGATTTTTCCAGCTTATTCTATAGTTTATCCAGCTTTTATCCCGCGTAATCAATAGAACTCCCGACAACTGATATAAAGATAGAGAACTTTGCTAGAAATATAGAAAAATCTAGTATATAACTCGGCAAAAATGTTCTAACTAGTAATGTGATTTCATAGTTATATGGTGAGGGGTGAACAGATGAAAAAGACTGGAGGGATGAACTGGGTGAGGCTTATGGTTTTTGTCGGAATCGTTTTAATGGTAATCGTTTTAATAGTACCCGCTGTTCTTGTAACTGGTTTTTCCAAAGATGAAAAGGAGACAGCTTCACCGGCTGAAGGGATGAGCGAAGCTCCTGAACAGGAGGCGGCACAAGGTTCCTTCACTAGTGAAACAGCAACAAATGTCATGGATGCAGAGCCGGTTATATCCGTGTTCCGATCAGAATCCGAAAATATTGAAGAAGTAGCTTTTGAAGACTATATTATCGGTGTAGTAAGTGCAGAAATGCCTGCTGCATACGAGCTGGAGGCCCTTAAAGCCCAGGCGCTGACAGCGAGAACTTACATTTTAAAGAAGCTCACTGCAGGTGACGAACTCGGGTTGCCGGAGGGTGCTGATGTGACTGATACAGTAATGCACCAGGTGTTCAAAAGCGAAGATGAACTACGTGACTGGTGGGGAGAAGAGTTTGAGCAAAATTACACCCGTGTTAAACAGGCAGTAACAGAGACAGAGGGCCAGGTTATCACATTCGATGGCAGCCCGATCACAGCATCTTATTTTTCAACAAGCAATGGATTTACTGAGAACTCTGAGGAGTACTGGGCTCAGGAATTTCCTTACTTGAGAAGTGTGGAAAGCCCATGGGATGTAAGTTCTCCTCGTTTTTCCGGAAAAAAATCAGTTACAGTCGCTGAATTTGAAAATCTCCTTGGTGTGCAGCTGAGTGAAGGGGAAGTGGGGGAGATCACCCGGAGAACAACCGGCGGCCGCGTTGCTGAAGTGAAGGTTGGCGGAAAGGAATTTTCCGGACGGGAAGTGCGGGATCTACTTGCTCTGGATTCCAGTGATTTTTCCTGGACGCGGAGTGGGGATACTATAGAGTTTGAAACCCGGGGCTGGGGCCACGGTGTAGGGATGAGCCAGTTTGGCGCCCATGCGATGGCGAAGGAAGGCCACACGTACAAGGAGATCATTCACCACTACTACCAAGGGGTGGAAATAGAAGGAGCCGCTGACGCAATCGGAGTTGCTTTGGCTGCTGCCGGAGCATCTGGGGAGGACGGTTCCTCGGAAAAAGACAGTCAGCGTGTGGATGCAGGAAAAGGGAAGGATTCTTAATATGAGACTTGTGAGAAGAACGGGTGGGGCGAACCGCTGCAACGGGTATTTTGTTTGCAGCTGGAAGCTTTGCCCGTTTTTTGTGTTGGCTTTATTGCGTGAAAAATAAAGTTGGAGTGAAGGTAACCTCGTTAAGTTTCAGGTGATTGGTGGAACATGGGTAAAGTGGTTACTAGCGTGGGTGATTTCTCCATCCGTGGTAAACTCCCTATGAACGTGGGTAAAACCATTTTATCCATGGCTTCATAATAGAGTTAAACGATCATGATTAATACATTTCCCACCTGTCTTCGATCATTCTCCCATGTTTTCGAGAAGGAGATTCCGCTTCGAGAATAGGACCTGATTTTGAGAAAGGAACCCTCCATTTCGAGAATGAAACCACTGTTTTCGAGAATAAGATTCCGCTTCGAGAATAAACCCCCTCATTTCATACCAGCCCGCCCGATCTGCTTCAAACAAAATAGGCCAGGCTTACAAAAAGCCTGGCCGTACCCAATCAAAACAATATTAATTTTCTTTTTTAGATAACCGCAATGCCTGCTGGATGCCGCTCTTGAATGAGAATTTGCCGTACATGAGTACGCCGCCTTTATAGATTCTCGCTGCAAGAAGGTTAATGAGCACAGCACTGAGGATTAGAATGCCGATAATAACCGCGATTTCCCAGCCAGGCACTGTTCCCATGCCGATCCGCAGGAACAGCAGCTGCGGAGTGAAGAATGGAACATAGGATAAAACCTGTATAAACGGAGCATCAGGGGTGTTCAGCCCAAAGATTGCAATAAAGAAAGCGATCATTGCGATGAATATCAATGGCTGAATCGCCTGGTTGACTTCTTCGGCACGGCTCACCAATGCACCGAGCATAGCCGCGACTCCTCCGTACAAAAAGTAGCCGAGGAAAATAAATAACAGAGCATAAGCGATAAGCGAAAGATCGAGAGCGTCTCCGACCAGACTCTGCAAAAAGTCGTCCCCGCTCAGCTGGAAACCTGCAACGGCTGCTGCTGCTAAAACCAGCAAATTAACGAGACCTGCTACACCAATGCCGAGGATTTTTCCGGCCATCTGTGTCACCGGGTTAATACTGGAGACGATCAGCTCCATTACCCGTGAGGACTTCTCGGTCGCCACCTCAGTGGCGATCATTGTGCCGAACGTGATGACGATAAGATAGATGGCGAATACGAGACCATAAACCATCCAGTACGCCTGCATTTGCGACTCCTCTGTCTGCCCATCTCCGTTAATTGGCCGTTCATTAAATGTCACCGGGGTGAAAATCATTGCCAGCTCTTCGTCAGTTAGATCGAGCTGAGCAGTGGCAGCGGCTTCTTTTGCACGCTGGACATCCTGGTTAATCTCCATCCCTGACATAAAGCCGGTACCACTCGTGAATAAATCTGCCTGGAGGTTACTTGTATCTCCTGTTAAAGCAAGGACATACTCGAACTCTCCGTCTTCCGCAGCTTCAATTGCCGCATCAATATTTCCATCCGTGTATAAAGAATAGTCATAAGTACCGTCTTCCATTGAAGCAAGCATTTCACCAAACGACACGCCATTTTCAGCTTCCGTTTCGTCAACAACAGCAACTTCTGAAGCAGTATCTCCGTCGTCGGAGTCGCCAGCGAATGAATCTATGATATTATCAATATTTATTATGACAATAAGGAAAGCAGCCATGAGAGCAGTTGCGATCACAAAGGTCTTTGATTTAATTCGGCGCCCTGCAGTGTGGGCAATCGTAGTCCATAAATTATTCATTTGCTTCACCTCCTACTTTATCAATGAAGATATCGTGAAGGGATGGCTCTTCCACTTCAAATTTTCGTACAAAGCCTTTTTCAGTAATCCCGTGAAAAATATCTTCAGCAACAGCTTCGTTTTCCACCTTGACTGTCGCACCATTTTTATTTTTCTCAAGGGAGAGAACTCCAGGGATGTTCTGGATAAAACCAAGGTCGTAATCGGCATGTACGCTGATGCTTTTCATCCCGTAAGAGCGCTTGATTTCCCGCAGGTTCCCCTGAAGAACAGCTTTCCCGCGCTTCAGCATAATCAGGTCTTCACAGAGCTCTTCTACATTTCTCATCTGATGGCTGGAGAAAACAATGGTCGTTCCGTTTCGCTGTAAATCAAGGACAGCATCCTTTAACATGTCGGCGTTTACAGGATCGAGGCCGCTGAAAGGCTCATCGAGGATAAGCAGCTCAGGCTTATGGAGAACCGCAGCCATAAACTGAATCTTCTGCTGGTTCCCTTTAGAAAGCTCCTCCATTTTTTTATTTTCATACTCTTCCACCTGAAAACGGCCAAGCCACTGGCGCATCTCCTGGATGATATCTCCTTTTTTCATCCCTTTCAGCTTCATTAAATAAATGAGCTGGTCTTTCACTGTGAGCTTTGGAAACATACCCCGCTCCTCCGGCAGATATCCCACCAGATTTGTTCTGTCGTAGGAAACAGGGCGCCCGTCCCATTCAGCTGATCCTTCGGTAGGATCCAGGAGTCCGAGAATCATCCGGAAAGAAGTCGTTTTGCCCGCCCCGTTAGCACCGAGCATTCCGAACATCTGTCCTTTTTCCACTGTCACATTGATTCCATCAACAGCGTACTGGTCTGTAAATTTCTTTTTCAAATCTTTAAGCACTAAACTCATCTGTTTTTTTCTCCTCTCTGTTTCTTAAAAGTGTACGAAGTATTTCTGAGAACTCAAGTCCCTGCTGGAGAACAATCTCTATATTTTTACCAGCTAAAGCGTTCTCTGTCTCCTCAAGATCTTCTGTAATAATTTCACAATTATTTCCACTCCTCTTTACGTCAATAACTCCCGGAAGGTTTCGGATAATTTCTTCCTGGCTGACTGAGCCCCCTGCAGAAACCCAGAGGCGGCCGTAGTTTTCCTGCAAAGAATCTTTTTCAAAACGTCCGGTGAGAGTGCCCTCTTTCATGCAGACGACATAATCGGCAAACCCCTTGATCTCCTCCGGAATATGAGTGGAAAAAAGAATAGCCCGTTCCGGATCCTTTTCGAGATAGGAAACCCATTCTTCCCGTATGATTTCCTGGCTTTCAATGTCCACTCCTGAAAGTGGTTCATCCATTACGAGAAACTTCGAGCTCCGGGAAAGTGCCAGCAGAAGCAGACCCTTCTTCTGCATTCCGCCGGAAAGGGAGTCGAACCGTTTTTTTAACGGAAGACTGAATCTGTCCGTCAGCCGGTCAAATTCCTTCCAGTCCCAGCTCCTGAAGCCTATTTCGTGAAGCTCCGCCAGCTGCTTCAATGAAAACCGCTCATACCCAATGGACGTTTGAGGCACGTAGGCAATCTGCTCTTTCCAGGTGACTTCGTCTTCACGGCCGCCGGAATCAATACTTTTACCAAAACGAGTGATCGTGCCATTGTCAGGAAAAACCATGCCGGTGAGCATCCGGATAAGCGTGCTTTTTCCCGCACCGTTATTCCCGACCAGAGCAGTAACAGTGCCTGGTTCTATATAAAAATCAAGAGGACCGATCTGCACATCCCGGTCGATATTTTTTTGCACTCCGTCAAATTTAATCACTTTCGTTCTCCTCCTTTAATATCTTTCTGAACCAGTCCATTAGTTCTTCCTCTGAGTATTGATAGCTTTTTCCCAGCCGGGCAGCTTCCTTCAAAGCTTCAGCAACTGCTTCCTGCTTCTGTTCATCCTGCTCAGCCACGTTTATCTCCGCAACAAAGGTGCCCTTTCCCTGGAGAGTTTTAATGTAGCCGTGCTGTTCCAGATTCTGATAGGCCCTTCTCGTTGTAATAACGCTGCAGGAAAGGGAGGCGGCCAGCTTTCTAATAGAAGGAAGAGCCGTTCCGGCGGGCAGTTTGCCGCTCATAATGAGTGTTTTTACCTGGGATTCGATTTGGTCGTAGATCGGTGTCCGGCTCGTTTCATTTATTTTAATTGGAAGTAATCCAGATTCAGACATGATAATCAACTCGTTTCAGACTCAGATTCATTCTCCACTTCCAGAAGGCGAAGCCCAGGAGGAAGAACACCAGTCCAAGGCCAGCTGCTGCTAAAGGTGTGCCACCTGCAATGACAGTAATTCCTTTGACGATCCCTGTCCCTGTAACGGAATAGAACAAATTTATTCCAAGGAGGAGGGGGATGGAAAGAAATCCACCGACCAGCGCCATTAAAGGCACAGCGGTTGAATTTTTCCCAAAGGAGATTTTCCTTAGTTTCGTGCCAGCTTCCAAGGCGGAATAAAAGCTGCTGATCCCTGTTCCAAGACCCAGCCATAAAAGGAAGGCTGACGGAACTGCCATCCCTGGGAGCTCTGCCCGGAACAGGGGAGTCAAGGCGTATACTGCCAGGAAAAAAACAGTGTAGAAGAATCCCAGCAGGATGGCAGTGGAGACAAACCGGCTGGCAGCAATGATGCTGGCAGGCAAAGGCATAGGACGAAGCACATAGTGAAAAGGTGTCCCAGGATCGTTGCTCCGCATTGCAAAAGGAAAGTAGCGGTTTAACTGCAGAGCAAAAGTGCTGACTACAAACAAAGAATCAAAAGCAATGAGGTGCCTGCCCTCAAAATCTCTCGTGTTGATCACTGATGAGGCGAGCAGGGCAAAAGTTACAGCAATAAGAACAATAATGATGTAATTCCATGCTGGTGTGTGCTTCAGTTCGAACAAAATTAAATTCTTCACCTCGCGAGGCACCTCCTTATATATGATAGTCCGTCTTCGTTAAATACCTTTTCATATACCAGGCCCAGATAATAATCATTCCTGCAGCCAGGAGCAGGAGTACGCCGATCAAAAGCAGCGGCGCCAGGGCGGCTCCGGTCACAATCCACTCCATAAGAAACTTGCCGGAGGCGAAACGGACGATAAGGCTTAAGAGAAAAATTCCGCCAAAAATGACAATGTTCCAGAGATAAAGAGCTGGTTTTGTGAAATAATCACCAGGCTCTGCAGCAGCAATTACACCGGAACCTGCCAGGGTAAGAATCACCCAGGCAGCAGCAAAGGCTGCGAAATTAGGGAAAAGAATTGCCAGATCCTCTGCAGATAAAAAGAAATAAAACGATCCCATAAACAAAACAGAAAAGAAAAAGCTCAGCAGTCCACTCATCATCATCCGGCTTACAATAATTGTTTTTCGTGAAACCGGCATCTGCCTTAAGAGCAGCTGGATCGGTGCTGCATAAAAGTTACTGTTCACCTCTCTTATAAAAAAAGAGTAAGGGCGGGTAATATAAATATTCACTAGTAATCCTAAAAAGAGAAAGAAGTCTGTGACCATGGTCGTCTGATTCTCAAGTAAACTGCCAGGCAGCAAGACGGCGAACAGCCATCCATAGACCAGCGCCATAAAAATATGCAGTAAATAAAAGTGGAAAGGAGTGTTCTTCCATTCAAACCCTATTAATTTTTTGCAATGTATCCAGTCCATCGTTTTGGCCTCCTGTAATCTATTTGGTTTAGCCATTTTTTGGTGTTTATATCTATATACACAGTATCACACATTCAGAACAGTGACAAATTATTTTTCCGTAAAAGGCGGACGCCTGGTGAGGGAAGAGGGAGGAAAGCCAATGGCGGCGCGGATTCAGCGGGAAAATAAAATTTTCTAAATAATGTATAAACTCACGTGTTTTTGATCAGAATGATTGCTGAGGTGATGATTCCATGAATAATCATGAGGAGAAACAAGCTTCCAAATGGGGGCAAACTCAGGCGAAAATTAAGCGTCTGATGAAAAAACGCTGGGCAGTGCCTGCATTATATCTGGCGCTGGCTGCAATGGTGCTGACTACGTACATGTGGATTTCAGGTTCAGGTGAGGAAGTAACCGAGGACCAAAGAGACTCAGAGTTTGATATAAATCAGTCTGAGAATCTGGAAGACGGTGTGGCAATGGATGGTGAAGAAGCTGTTCCGGCCGCTGCTGTAAACGAAGTATTCCAAATGCCTGTACTTGACGAAAACGAAGTCGATGTTGTCGGAACTTTCTTTGATCATCAATCATCTGTAACAGACCAGGAAAGCGCATTAGTACGCTATGAAAACTACTACTACCAAAGTAAAGGCGTCGACCTTTCTTCCGCAGAAGGTGAAAGCTTCGACGTAACAGCAGCTTTAAGCGGTACAGTAGTAAAGGCTGAGGAAGACGCGCTGTTTGGCGAAGTCGTTCATATCGAACATGACGAAGATATCGTAACAGTTTACCAGAGTCTCGAAGGTGTACTTGTCGAGCCAGGCCAGACTGTGAAACAAGGGGACGTTATCGCAAGAGCGGGACGCAACCTCTATAACAGTGACGCCGGCGTGCACGTACACTTCGAAATCCGCAAAGACGGCGTAGCGGTGAACCCATTAAACTATATGAACCAGCCAATGGCCGAACTACCGGACGTTGACCCTGTCGAAGCAGCCGACGAGCGTGGTGCAGAAGAAGTACCACAGCCAGCGGACATGCTGGAAGAATAATTTCAGCTGACCTGATGAGCAGCAGGGGGCAGATCAGAGCTGCCTCCTGAAACATCAGGTTACCCTGATTGTGGATGGCAGAAGAATAAACTGCCTTTATAAAAAATCAAGTTACCCTGATACTAGTTTGCTGGCGGAGCCCGCAGCAATCACTGCATTAAATCTAACGTGCTGGCCGGCGGCTCTGGCCGCGTAGCTGAATCAGGGGTTGCTTAAGCAGACGGAGCGGGGCGGCTCCGGCTCCGGCTGGACCGGGCCGCCCTGCCCCCTGGCAAATAAGGCGGAGTTTACTCCGCTTTATATAAAATAGAAAAACCGGAGAGCGAGTCAACTGTGACCGCTCTCCGGTTTTTTGTTTTGGTTTTTAGTGGGTGGATTTTGGCAATTTAGGTCTTGTAATTGGATGCAATGCACGAAATGAGTGATTCAATGAATAATTGCTTAACTGCTTTGCTGAATTGCTTTGTATGGCTTCGAAGCTGCAACGAAAATTAAGGTTCAATGAACGAAACCAGAAGCAATGAACGAAATAAGGAGTGTAATGAACGAAAGCAGCGGTGCAATGAACGAAAATTAAGGTTCAATGAACGAAAGCAGAAGCAATGCACGAAATAAGGAGTGTAATGAACGAAAGTAGCAATTCAATGAACGAAAATTAAGGTCCAATGAACGAAACCAGAAGCAATGCACGAAATAAGGAGTGTAATGAACGAAAGTAGCGGTTCAAAGAACGAAACTTAAGGTTTTAGGAACGAAAGCAGAAGCAATGCACGAAATAAGGAGTGTAATGAACGAAAGCAGCAATTCAATGAACGAAACTTAAGGTCCAATGAACGAAAGCAGAAGCAATGCACGAAATGAGGAGTGTAATGAACGAAAGCAGCAATTCAATGAACGAAAAGCGGATACCAATGAACAAACACAGAACAACTCACAACACATAATTAACTAGTGCTCTATAGGAAGATAAAAAACACGATATCGTTGCTTTCCCCGGTGGGTAACCCCCATAGATTGCACAATTCTAAAAGCAGTTGTTCTGGAAGGTATGCGGAGAAAAGTCCGTAACTGTGGATTAGTGATTTCAGAACCAAAAATTAACGCATAGTCATCAAGAGCTGCCAGATGACAACTTCGATCTTCATATTTACAAGATTGATTAATACACCTCCAGTTGCCATGAATCCTTTCCATTGGCCTCCACCCGCACTTCGGGCAAAAAACACCAGTCATTATATCGACAGGAGAAATACTATATTTTGAGAGAAGGTTTTCCCATGAGGGAGTATGCTGCTTAATGAGCTGGCGGCAAATCTTTTCAAGATCTTTATGCGAAAAAACGGGGCGCCGGTATTTTTGCTGCAAACCAGTAATTTTTTCTATTAATAAACCATTTTTTATGATACGTCGCCTATAGGGGTGTCCATTTAATATTGTTAAGTAGGCGTTAGGGTGGGTAAAAACAACGAGGGATTCAAAGGGAAGAACGTTGTGTTTGTTCACTTGCATCCATTCTCGGAGCTGCATTTCGTGGCGTTTTATCTGGAGGGTGGGATCATTATATACATCTGACTCATTATTCAGTCGCACCCGTTTCATCTGTCCTAAAGTATGGTCAATCTCAATTTTTCCTGATAGGTGCTTGGCATCAATATGAAGAAAAAAGTATGGGGAGATGAGCAGGGAATCAAGTTGAAAATGTTTACCTTGGTGGGGCAGCCGAAGATCGCTGAGTATGAGGAATTCATGATCTCTGAGGAAAGTGAGGTCATAGTCCAGCTGCTGTTCGCCCTTATAACCGGCCCTTGCTTTAAACAAATCATCCTCCACATCTTTCCTTCTTGGGTGATTAGTGTTTAATCTCCGGAAAAGAGCTTCAAGCTGCCGTAATTTAATAGATGGTTTGCGGTGTTTTTTGATCACATAATAGCCTCCTTTTTTTAAAAAAAATACTACTAATCCACTCTATTAATTCTTCATTGAAAAATAATTACCTTCTATTATATCAATTTATTCTCTCAAAATTTAACTTATAAATGCTTAACTGCTTTGCTGAATTGCTTTGTGGAGCTCCGAAGCTGCAGCTGTCAATTAAGCAAGGTTTTTATTAATAAGGAATTTTGAAACATATGCTGGAGAAGTGAAACCTTATTAGCGAAGTTGTGCCTCCAACCAGCGAAATCAGTTGTCCAACCAGCGAATCGAATCCCAACCATCGAAAAGAGAGGTTCCACCTGCGGAGTCGAGCACCCAACCTGCGAAAAGGAGACGCCAACCTGCGAAGTAAACCGCACCCAGCTAAAACACCCTGTGTAACCTCTGAATCCCTCCCTGATTACTGCTTTTTTCGTCGGAAAAACACTGTTCCTTGATTTTAGGCATATATGGAGGGCGTGGTTAATAAAATTTAACAAACCTAACCACAAATTACGATAGGGCCGTTCAGAAAGTATGGGGAGAGTGTGGCAGTCAACCTGCATACACCGGGGAACGCAGCTTAGTCATCATGAGCAGCTAACGCCAGGGAAGCGCTGTCTTTTCTTCGTCTTTTTGAACTCCGGAATCACTTTAGGGAGGCGAGAGGTGTGCACGATTACATCAAGGAAAGAACAATCAAGATAGGCAGGTACCTCGTAGAGACGAGAAAAACAGTCCGGACAATCGCAAAAGAGTTTGGCGTTTCCAAGAGCACAGTGCATAAAGATCTGACAGAGAGACTCCCGGAAATAAACGCGGAGCTGGCGAACGAGGTAAAGGAGATCCTGGAATACCACAAATCCATCCGCCACCTAAGAGGAGGCGAAGCGACGAAGGTAAAATACAGGAAAACAGAGGCGCAAAAGGAAAAAACAGTGGAAACAAAAGTATAAAATTGTTATTTTCCTCCCTTAAATTCAACATATTATGATAAAATGATACAATGGACATAAAACTATATACAGATGCGGAATGTAAAGGGTCATTAGCCATATTTTTTCAGGGAGGAAAAATGTAATGTTTGGAAGGGATATTGGAATTGATTTAGGAACTGCAAACGTACTCATTCATGTGAAAGGCAAAGGCATCGTGCTGAACGAACCTTCCGTAGTAGCAATTGATACATCAACAAAAAGAGTTTTAGCAGTCGGTGACGAAGCTTTTCGCATGGTTGGACGGACGCCTGGGAACATCGTTGCGACACGCCCTCTTAAAGACGGGGTTATTGCCGACTTTGATACGACAGAATCAATGCTTAAGCACTTTCTTAATAAAATTAAAGTTAAAGGTATGTTCGGGAAGCCCCGCATATTGATCTGCTGCCCGACGAATATAACTTCTGTAGAGCAGAAGGCAATTCGTGAAGCTGCGGAAAAAAGCGGGGGGAAGAATATTTACCTTGAAGAAGAACCGAAAGTTGCCGCTGTTGGAGCAGGAATGGATATTTACCAGCCAAGCGGAAACATGGTTGTTGATATTGGCGGTGGCACTACAGATGTAGCCGTGCTTTCTATGGGAGACATCGTCACCGCCTCTTCCATCAAGATTGCCGGGGATCGTTTTGACAACGACATCCTCAGCTACATCAAGAAAAAGTACAAGCTGTTAATCGGTGAGAGAACAGCCGAGGAAATCAAGAAAACAGTAGGAACCGTCTTTCCGGATGGACGGGATGAAGAAATGGACATTCGCGGAAGAGATATGGTGAGCGGTCTGCCTCAGACAGTGACTGTAAAATCCGAGGAAGTTCGTTCAGCTCTCGAAGAATCCATCTATCATATTGTACAAGCTTCCAGAAACGTGCTTGAAAGAACACCGCCAGAACTTTCTGCGGACATTATCGACAGAGGAATTATCCTCACCGGCGGAGGCGCTTACCTCCACGGGATTGATCAGCTGCTCGCCTCGGAGCTCAAGGTACCTGTGTTCGTAGCCGAGGAACCAATGAACTGCGTGGCGATCGGCACCGGAATCATGCTGGAAAACCTGGACAGAATTAACCAGCGGAAGCTGAAAATCTAAGTTGGTTTTCACTGCAAATCATCGCCGCTTTTCAGAAGAAGTAACCAGCGACGCTGAAAAATAACACTGTTTTTACACTTTAAATATAAAATTTTTGCGGTGAAGTTGATACAACGGAGTGAAAATTTTTAAGACTAAAGTATAGGTGCAACTACGCCTCTGTCATCGCCAATCGGCAAGTTTTCTTTACCAAACGAAGGAACCAGTTTTTTCTTCACCGGCATCTTCCCTGGAAGATTGTGTGAAAGACTGGGCCTTTAGTTTGGTTATTTACATAATAATGAAAGAAGCCGGTTGTTTTTCCGATATATATAGTAAGGTTTTTCAAAAAGGACTGTTTTTAAAAACAGGCTGTTGATATAGATGAGGTGAAAAAAATGCTTCGTGGCATATATACAGCCGGTGCCGGGATGATTGCCCAGCAACGGCGGCAGGAAATGCTTACAGATAATATAACTAATGCAAACACACCAGGCTTTAAAGCGGATCAGGCTTCTCTTCGTTCTTTTCCGAACCAGCTCATTAAAGCAATCGGAACTGGCCATGCCCAGAGATTCGGTTCTCATACAGTTGGAGAACTGACGACAGGGGTATACCTTCAGGAGAGGACACCGGACTTTCGTCAGGGGGACATTCAGGAAACGGGGAACACGACGGACGTTGCTCTGCTTCAAAGTGTGGTTCCAGTCAATGAGGAAACTGGAGAAGAAGCCATGCTTGTTTTCAGTGTGGAAACAGACGGCGGGGATGTTCGTTTTACCCGTAATGGCAGCTTTGCTTTTGACGGGGAAGGATTTTTAACAACACCTCAGGGGAACTATGTGCTGGACCTTACTGGCGAGAGAATTAACATCGGGAATGAAGATATCCGGATTGCTGAAAACGGCGAGATTTTTTCAGCAGCTGATGATGAATTGATCGCCCAGATTAATGTAGGTGTGATCGAGGATCCGAGCCAGCTCGTGAAAGAAGGAAACGGCCTTCTTCGTTACGACGGAGAAAACGAAATCGGCACTGCGGTCGGTAACGAGGAAGTTGCATACCAGCTCCAACAAGGGTTTGTTGAGCGGTCAAACGTTGATGCTGCCAGGACTATGACTGAAATGATGACTGCACTCCGCTCATTTGAAGCGAACCAGAGGGTGCTGCAGGCATACGACAGGAGCCTGGAGCGAACGGTCAATGATGTTGGCAGAATCGGTTAACGGGTTTTTGAGGGCTTTTTGCTGAAAAAAATATTTTCTCTTATGAAACGGAGGGATTCGGATGAACCAGTCGATGATAAGCGCGGCGGTTACAATGGGACAGCTGCAGTATAAAATGGATACAACGGGCCATAATCTGGCTAACCTTAATACAACGGGGTACAAACGGCGGGATACGTCATTCGCCGATCTGCTGTTTCAGCAGGTAAACAACCAGCCTGTGGCAGGGCAGGAAGCCGGCCGCCTTACGCCGAATGGTATTCGGGTCGGTTCCGGCGGAGCAATTGCCCAGACTTCCGTTCGATTTGAACAGGGGACGATCCGGGAGACGGGACGTGACCTGGACGTAGCACTTACGGAAAAAGGCTATTTCTTTGAAATCTCCCCAACAGATGATGGAGACCGGAGATTCACCAGGGACGGAGCATTCTATTTGTCCCCGAACCCAGCGGTGGAAAATGAAAACCTCCTCGTAAACCGGGACGGAGAATATGTTTTATCCGGTACGGGTACACCTATATCAATACCGGCCGGCCATGAAGACTTGCTGATCAGGGAAAACGGCATTGTGGAAGTGACGATGCCAGGTGGTGCAGTAGTGAATGCAGGACAGCTGCAGCTGGTGGAAATTACTAAGCCTCAGCTTTTAAACGCATTAGGAGGCAGTAACTTTATTTTTTCCGGCCTGGAAGAACTCGGTCTTGAAGAAGCTGATGTAATGGCGGAAGCTGCAGGGACGGACGTTTTCCGGCAGAAGGCGTTAGAAATGTCGAACGTGGATATGGGGCGGGAAACAGCTGAAATGCTTCTCGCACAGCGGAATTATCAGTTCAATGCCAGAGCCATCTCTATCGGCGATGAGATGATGGGACTTGTCAACAATATTCGGTAAAGCTACAATCTTAGAGAAGCCGTAATGTCGAGGGGTTTGTCATGAGCAGAGAAGAAAACAGGAATAATAATGAAGAAAATAATATAAACGAGCCGAAAAATCAGGACTCCGTGTCAGATAAGGCAGGGACCGATGCTGCCGCTGATAGTGCTGAAAAAGAAAGTACTGCTCCAGGTGAGGCAGATAAAGAAATTGCTGCCCCAAATGTGAGTGGAACAGAAGCCGGCTCTTCAGGTAAGGCTGACAAAGAGGGCGGTGCTTCAGTTGAGGGCGAAAAGCCCCCAGCTGGTTCAGATGTGGAAAGCGTCCATGAAGGGGATAAGCCGGAAGCTGTTTCTGAGGACCGTAATTCCGTTGCGGGTTCTGGCGGAGAGGCTGTGGGCTCACCTGATTCTGGAACGGCTCCTGGTCTCGAAGACAAAGGCGATGGAACGGACAGTAACTTAGAAGATACTATTATCGCACCGTCTTCCCGTGCCGGGGATTCTTCCACGAGAAGCCGGAGTAAATACGGAGTTTCCAAGCGGGAGTCTGTGTTTGTCACTCCTGCTGCTGTTTCTGCTGGAGAGAATGACAACACGGAGAAGATTATCGGGCCGGACACTGATAAGGAAGCAGCAGGAAATACAGCAGCTGAGACAGAGGAGGCCCGGGAAGAAGATATGGCATCAGGTAAACCGAAGACACGGGAAGAGCGCCGGAAAGAAAAAGAACAGCAGGAAGGTAAAAAGGGAAAAAAGAAACGGAAAGGCCGTATCCGTTTGATTCCTGTATGGCTCAGGCTCGTCATTGTGCTCTTTTTATTCGCAGCCAGTCTCGTAATTGGCGCCATGGTAGGCTACGGAATCATTGGTGAAGGGAACCCAATGGACATCTTCGAGCAGGAAACATGGCTTCATATATATGACATTATTTATGAAGGTACAAACCTGAACGGTGGCGGAGGCGAATAATTCAGAGCTATCATCAGGAATGGCCGATCTTTGAGCGGAACCTTGCACGGAATAAAGAGTGCAAGGTTTTTTTGTTTGTGGAGGAAGTTGAACTGGGTTGCGATGTTTTTAAAAAGACAGTAAACTGAGAAAGAAGATTTATAACCTGAACATAGCAGGAGGTACTAATAATGCTTACTATTGAAGAAATAAAAGAAATCATTCCCCACCGTTATCCTTTTTTACTGGTGGACCGTATTTTAGAAGTGGAAGAGGGCCAGCGAGCAGTAGGGATAAAGAATGTTTCAGCTAACGAAGATTTTTTTAACGGACATTTTCCCGATTATCCAGTAATGCCAGGGGTCCTGATTATCGAGGCGATGGCTCAGGTTGGAGCTGTAGCGATTCTGAAAAAAGAGGAAAACCGCGGCCGACTTGCGTTTTTTGCTGGTATTGATAAAGCAAGATTCAAGGGGCAGGTAAAACCAGGGGATCAGCTGCGTTTGGAAGTGGAAATGACCCGTGTGCGGGGAAGCATTGGCAAAGGAAAAGGAACAGCTTATGTGGACGATAAACTTGTCGCCGAAGCAGAACTGACATTTGCGCTAGGCGACAAACAATAATATTTTTGCGGTGTACCACAATTTTACACAAAATTGTGCGGGGTCTGGCCCCTGAACTTTTTGAGAAAGTTCAGGGGCCAGGCTTTTTTGTTATGGGGAGGGTGTTTTGAGGAGGGTTTATTATAGTTATTTTAAGTTGTGCGAGTGAGGGGGGGAGTTGTGCAATTGAGGCAGCAGGCTGTGCGAATGGTCCCTTGACTTGTGCGATTAACCTGGAGTTGTGCGAACGGCTGCCGAAGTTGTGCGAAAGACACCTTAACTTGTGCGAACCCCACCAGATTCCTGCCCAAATGTCCCCCTTAAACCTTCATATTAAAGCACTTCCCCAAAATTCTGTAACACCACCACCCCCCTCCTCAAAACCCACTTACTTTTTTACCAAAAGACATAAAGAGAATTAATTATACGAAGAAAATTACCACAGGGGGAGGATGGCTGGCGCCGGGGCATTTTCCTGCCCAAAAAGTAATTCTCTATTTTAAAATACCTGTTCCGTTTTTCTCCCACACATTCACAGAGAATTTTGTGACTCTTTAAAAAGAATGTGTGACATTGTAAAAAGTGTTCCGAAATGGTTTATGTGAGAAAGAATCAGTGAAATAATCAAGTAGAATCACCGCAAGAATTTGCAGCATCGAAAAATAACTACACTGTTTTCAAAGAAGAGGAGGACAGAGTCGTGAAGAAAAAGCCATTATTAACTTTTGCATCAGCTGCGATGGCGTTAAGTATTTTAGGCGCCTGCCAGGGCCAGGACGGCATTGAGGATAATGGCAATGTAAACAATGCGGATAATGGCCAGCCAACACAGTCAGGTGACACTGGAGACGGTGGCGCCGGGACAGGCGACAATACAGATGATGCAGAAATTACAGAAGACGATGCTGGCATCGACGTGACAGAAGAAAATAACGAAGATACGGAAGTTGATCTTGGTACAGATGAAGACAACAACGGGTAAGTTAGGTTGATGAAACAGCTGTTTTCTAAAGGTAACAACAGCCTTGTATGAGAAAAAAGTTTAATTTCACTGCAATCAACGATTCAATTTTACAAAACCCCTTATTACGAGGCTGATAATATAAATTTTTAATTCCACTAAGGAGGAATTGGAAATGAAAAAGTTTATGCTGTCGATAGTCTCCGGGGTATTTGCCCTTGGAATGGTGACAGGCTGCGGAGATGTGGAGAATGATCCAGGTGCAGACGATCCGACTCTTGAAGACAACGGATTTAACGACGGCGGAACAAATGAAGATTTCTAAGTGCATTTAAACAGGAAATTTAAAACATTTTTTAAAAAAACTAAGGAGGAATTTACAATGAAAAAACTTACTTTAACTCTTTTGGCAGGTGCAATGACAATCGGAATGCTTGGTGCATGTGGTGAAGAAGGAAACGACCCTGGAATGGATAACGGGTTTAACGACAACGGTGGCTTTGAAGATAACGGAGGCATGGACGACAACACGGATATGTAACGAAAAGGTTTCACTGGTATAAAGGTTTAGATAACTCTTTATGGTGGTAAAAACACAGTGGCGGCCCTTTTCGATAAGGAAAGGGTCTTACTTTCCAAATAAGCCTTTAACCTTGTTAAACGGTAAAGGTGTAATGTATTAGAGAAGTGAAGTCAAAGCATCAGGAAATTACCCGAAGCTTTTCAATACTTTAAAAAAACTATCTTTAGAAAATTACTTTAGGAGGATTTCAAAATGAAGAAAAAATTAACACTTTCTATCTTATCAGGTGCACTAACAGTAGGTATGCTTGGAGCTTGTGGCGACAACGGAGAGAACAATGATGTTTTCAACGGAGAAAATAACGGGTTTAACGAAAACGGACCAACTGAAGAAAATAACGATGCAGGCGAAGATGCAAACTTTAATGACAACGGCAATGACGGCCTAGGTGACAATAACGACAACGACGGCATGCTTGATGACGACAACAATGACGGTCTTGGCGACGACGACAATGACGGCTTTGGCGACGACAACAATGACGATGGCATGCTTGATGACGACAATAATGACGACTTAAACGGATAATTTTAAAAAAGTATAAATAAATTCATTTCAGGTCATCCTAATCTCGAAGTACTTTTGTACCCTTCACTTCAGGCTGGCCGCCAAAATGCCGGCCTGATATTCCTATCTGAAGGATAGAGACTGCAACAGCATGAAACACAACAGGAGGAAAAGAGATGAAGAAAAAGATGATGCTGTCTGTCTTATCCGCTGTACTCACTGTAGGCATGTTAGGTGCTTGTGGTGGCGGGGATAACGACAATAATATGATCAACGACCCAGTCGACAACGACCCAATCATCGAAGACGATATGAATAATAATTTCAATGACGACCTGGGTAACGATGATCTTGGCAACAACGATTTCAACGATGACCTGGGTGATGAGGATAATCTTAATAATAATAACGATATCCTCGATGATGAAGATCTGAATGAAAATAACGGATAATCTTTTTTGAAAAAAGAGGTTATTTATGATCTTCAGAAGTTTGTTTGCGATTTATTTATTGAGGCGGCTCTCCGTCATAAAATGCCGGAGGGCCAACCCACTTTGTGGGTAAGGAAGCATGTATTGACCTTCCACCCGAAAAAGGAAAGATCAGTATGCTGCATTCCTGTTACTGTTGATTGCATAAAGCATGAAAATGCGGAGCAAAAACAGCAAAATAACATCCCTTTCTTATTAATATAAAGCTAAACGTTACAGGGATAAAGCAGCGGGAAGCTGTCCCCCCAGCAGCCCGATGCCCTTATCTCTTGAAAATTGTCCGGGGTCTGGCCCCGCACAATTTCCCATCCCCCTTGATTTTAATAAATATATATGTGCGCAGATTTGAAACCAGCAAGACTCCCCCTCTTGCTGGTTTCGTTTAATTTTAGGGTGGACTTTTTATTCCTGGTTGGGGCGTGGGTAATTATATGATCCGCTTGCTCGAATGCTGGAAGAAGGTTCGTTAACCCATCATACCCGAACTGTTGGAGGTAACGCTGGAGGGTCCATCATGCCCGGGGAAAAAATGTAATACTTGCCTTCTCGTCAGAAAAACAATTGATCCGCACCCATCTTAAGATGCTTTCCGGAACAAACGCCTGGTGCACCAACACTATCCAATAATTAGTGCCTTACCGTTCACCATATTGAACAACTTACTCAACCCATTATTGTCAAATTACTGTTTTTTTCCTAATAACAGGTTATAATTTAAGTACAATTAATTAATCAAAGTTGAAAACCGTGTCAAAATAGTCGAAATAAATGTGTCTAAAGTTGCTAAAATAGTTCAAAAGTCCCTCTTATTCTGGCGGGTTACTTGTTAAACTTTTTATACAGCCTGGTATTACATAATGATTTGCAACCAAGTTTCTTCTATACTATTACGGTTCATCCGAAAGTAACATGACAACATAGAAACAGCAAAATGCCAAACCAGTTAATCTATGAAAATACCATGTTATAAATCAAGTACTTAAATTTTCAGAAAGAGGTGGAGAAATGACGAGCTTACAAACAAAGTTAGGAACTACGATCGTTGCGTCCGCTGCCGCCACAGGAGTTTTCCTTGCAGGGCCTGCAATTGCGGAAGCCTCCTTCGGGGAACGGACACTTTCCATTGGCTCACAAAATTCTGATGTAACACAGCTTCAGGAGGAGCTGAGAAAGCTGGGCTATTTCACCTTTCACACATCGACAGGTTACTACGGCACAGTAACGGAGCAGGCAGTAAAAGACTTTCAGCGCGCTAACAGCCTGACACCGGACGGAATCGCCGGACCGAAAACCTTCGCTCAGCTTACAGGAGGAAATGCAGCAGCAAAACAGGCAGCATCCACTCAGACTGCTTCTGCAAAAACAAGCTCAAGTTCATCAGGTAGTTCCAGCTCCTCATCGTCCAGTTCATCAGGCAGCATCGGTGAAATCAGCACAAGCCAGCTGTTAAGAACAGGCTCACGGGGAGATGACGTAGTAAAACTGCAAAGCTATCTGAAAAAAGCAGGATTTTTCGATCACCATACAGCCACCGGATACTACGGTTCTGTTACAGAAAGAGCAGTTCGGAATTTCCAGCAGGCAAGAGGCCTCACGGTGGACGGACTCGCCGGCAGACAGACAATAGCAGCCATGAATAAAGAAATCGGAAGCACTTCCACATCGTCAGGAAGCTCATCAACATCTTCCAATTCAGGAAGCTCAGGCTCTTCCAACTCAGGAAGCTCAAGCTCAGGCAGCACTTCTTCTGCATCCGGAAATCTTCTTTCCAGCAATGCGGTTTTAAGAGAAGGAAGCAGAGGAGACAACGTCCGTCAACTGCAAACACACTTGAAAGAACTGGGGCACTTCAATCACCGGGAAGTAACTACATATTTCGGCTCCATCACAAGAGACGCAGTGCGAAGCTTCCAGCGCTCCGCAGGCATCAATGTGGACGGAGTAGCCGGCCCGCAAACATACAGAGCGATCGAACAGGCATTAAACGGCAGCGGCAGCTCATCAAACAACAGCGGAAGCAGCAACAGCAGCAACAGTTCAAGTTCAAGTTCATCCGGAAGCTCCCTGCTGAAAGAAGGCAACAGAGGATCTTCCGTAACAGAACTGCAAAACATGCTGAGAGCCACAGGCCACTTTAACCAGCAGCCAACAGGCTATTTCGGCTCGGTTACAAAACGTTCAGTAACCGCATTCCAGAAAGAATGGGGCCTCGTATCTGACGGGCTCGTAAGCCAGGCAACATGGGATAAGCTTGAAGAAGTTTCCGCGGTACATATGAAACACGCAGAAACCCAGACCAAAAGCTCAACAAGCGGATTCAACGCAATAAATCTGATTGCCGACGCATCCGAACTGGTCGGCGTACCATATGTGTGGGGAGGAACCACAACAAGCGGCTTCGACTGCAGCGGGTTCATCCAGTATGTCTTCAAAAAGAACGGAGTTAACCTGCCGCGGACAGCAGCACAGCAGTATAACGCAGGGTCATCCGTGTCCAGCCCTCAAGTAGGGGATATTGTATTCTTTGAAACATATAAATCCGGACCATCACACAACGGCATCTACATCGGCAACAACCAGTTCATCCATGCCGGCTCCTCCACAGGAGTCACCATCGCCAACATGAACAACTCCTACTGGTCACAACGCTACCTCGGAGCAAAAAGAGTACGTTAAGTTCTTTGTGGAAAACAACGTTTCTATGTAAATATGAAAGTTTACCAGCTTAGGAAAAGCTGTTTGATGCGCATAACATACCGTTATCCGCATCAGGCAGCTTCTTTTGTCTTTGAAGGGGGCGGTATCGCGTTTCGCAACAAGGATGGCTGAAATCTTTTAAGCCCCCTTAATCATTTAGACACCATATACAGGTTATGAAAACACCTAGATGATGGCAAAAATGATTTAAAAAAGGGAGAAAGTACAGAATGGCTAAGAGAATTGATGTTATTGAAGATGTAAAAAAGAAATACGTTCGCATGGCCTTGGAGACTGGGAATTATACCTCTATCGCCAGAAAGGCTGGAATATCCAGAGAAACTCTTAGGAATTGGTTCAAACTTTACGAAGATGAAGTTCGTGACGTGATGGAAACCGAAGGATCAACGGGTTTATCCGATAACCCCACAAAGGAGGAACTTCAAAAGAAATATGAGCAGGCGATGCTTCTATTAGGCGAAAAAGAGTTGGAAGTTGCCATGCTCAAGAATGTTATAAAAAAAAACGAGTTCCTCTAATCCTCCTGCTAAAAGAAATCGAGGAGTGGGTGAAAGACGGTTTTCCAGTAACTAGAACTACAAGAGCATTAAACGTGGAACGTTCGTTGTATTATTACCATCAAAAAAATAAACAGGTCACAGAAGAGTCCTTCCAGGGCCGGCCAGTACCAGGATTTTCCTTGGCTCAGACTGGTATAAAAATATCTGATGAGCAGATTGAAGAATTCCTAATGGAAGCTGTAGAGGGTGAGGAAGGTATCTACGGATACCGAAAACTCACCAACTACCTTAAAGACCAACATAAGTTGGTAATAAACCCTAAAAAGGTCTATCGCCTCTGTGAAAAGTTAAATATTCTGTTACCTCAGCGAAGAAAATCTAAGTATCCTCGAAGGTTGGCGAAGCAGCACACGATAACAGCTTCTAACCAGCTTTGGCAAGTGGATATAAAGTATGGCTCGATTGAAGGTAGTGGACGATTCGTTTTTCTAGCTAGTGCTATTGATGTATATGACCGGTGTATCGTTGGATACTATCGCGGTCCAGAATGTAAAGCAACAAACATTACGAAAATGCTTCAAGGGGCGTTATTGAGACGCGGTATTCACTATGAAAGTGAGACTTCTTCGAAGTTGATTATTCGTACAGATAACGGCCCACAATTTGTCAGTGAACATTTTGGCAGATTTTGTGAGCATCAACACCTATATCATGAACGCATACCAAGCAAATCACCGGATTTAAACGCCTATATTGAATCGTTCCATAGCGTCATCGAAAGGGAGTGTTACCAACGTTACCGTTTTGAATGCTTCGAAGAAGCCTATTACAGGATTGATGAGTATATGGATTTTTATAATAACCGGCGCTACCATGGAAGCCTAAAATATTTATCGCCGGCAAAGTTCTATAAATTATATAGCAAAGGAAACTGTCCACAAATAATTAACTTATAGAACCAAGGGGAGTGATTTTCCTCTTCTTCACCTAACTACCCAGCAGTTGATTAAGCGTAAGGGTCAAGCGGTGTTGGCTTGATGCTTGCGCGCAATCAACTATCCTTCGAAAGGTGAAGAAGTGACTACCTAAAAGTGAGCAGTAGGTGTCTAAATTGAAGGGGCCAAACCGAAATCGCAACAAGAGGCGTGGATATCGCAACAAGATGTGTGAATATCGCAACAAGGAATCCGAATCGCAACAAGGATGGCTGAAATCGCAACAAGGCGGGTGAAATTCGCAACAAGAGGCGTGAATATCGCAACAAGGTGTGCTGAAATCGCAACAAGGATGGCTGAAATCGCAACAAGGCGGGTGAAATCGCAACAAGAGGCGTGAATATCGCAACAAGGAATCCGAATCGCAACAAGGGTGGCTGAAATCGCAACAAGGCGGGTGAAATCGCAACAAGGCGGGTGAAATTCGCAACAAGAGGCTTGAATATCGCAACAAGGAATCCGAATCGCAACAAGGATGGCTGAAATCGCAACAAGGCGGGTGAAATTCGCAACAAGATGCGTGAATATCGCAACAAGGAATCCGAATTGCAACAAGGATGGCTGAAATCGCAACATGGCGGGTGAAAATCGCAGCAAGAGGCGTGAATATCGCAACAAGGGTGGCTGAAATCGCAACAAAGTGGACCCCTTTCAAAAACCCTTATTAATAAAACATTTGCTTAATTTCCCGCTGTTGCTTCGAAGCCCCACAGAACAATCCAGCAAAGCTGTTTTTTATATAATTTTGAAGGAAATTGTTGTGAAATGGAGAATTATATAGACGAACTTATATTTAAAAGGGAGGCTATTATGTGAATGTGATCAAAAAACCTCGTAAACCATCTATTAAATTAAGACAGCTTGAAGCGATACTCCGACGATTAAACACAAATCATCCCAGGAGGAAAGACGTGGAGGAAGATTTTTTTAAAGCAAGGGCCGGTTACAAAGGAGAACAGCAGCTTGACTATGACCTCTCCTTCCTCAGAGATCATGAATTTCTCATACTGAGTGATCTACGATTGCCCCATCAGGACAAATATTTTCAACTTGATTCCCTGCTTATCTCCCCAACTTTTTTTCTTCATATTGACGCAAAGCACTTGTCAGGAAAAATTGACATCGATCATAACTTAGGCCAAATGAAACGGACAAAATCAAATAACGTGGAAGATGCATACTCTGACCCCACTCTTCAGATAAAACGACACGAATTGCAGCTTCGAGAATGGATGCAAGTGAACAAACACCCTCTTCTTCCTTTCGAATCCCTCGTTGTTTTTACCCATCCCAACGCCTACGTAAAAATATCTGATGGCCATCCCCACATGCGGCGCATCATAAAAAACTCCTTAGTAACAGAAAAGATTAATGAGTTACAGAAAAAATTCCATCACGCTCTTTTTTCAAAAAAAGAGCTCCAACGAATCAGCCGCCAGCTCATTAAACAACACACTCCACCCTGGGAAGACCTTCTCTCAAAATATAGGATTAATACAGATGATATTTTGACTGGCGTCATTTGTCCGGAATGCAGAGTCACACCGATGATAAGGATGCACAGTAAATGGTTATGCCACAATACTTCTTGTAATTTTTCAAATCGGAAGTGCCATCTTGCAGCTCTGACTGATTATGCCCTCATTTTTGGCCCGTCAATCACAAACCCCCAGTTAAGAAAATTTCTTCACATTCCTTCTGTATATACCGCAAATAGAATACTAACCTCATTAAAATACCTCTATGCAGGCGAAGGCCCCCACCGAGTCTACCATCTCCCTTTAGAATAAATACGGAGCTTTTGTTAAAAATATGAGACGGATCCTTCAGTGGGATTTCATTTCGAAACTACGATCAGCTGTAATCGCAACAAGAGGTGTGGAAATCGCAACAAGGTTCGCTGGAATCGCAACAAGACGTGTGAAAATCGCAACAAGATGTGCGGATAACGCAACAAGGAATCCGAATCGCAACAAGAGTAGCTGAAATCGCAACAAGGCGTGTGAAAATCGCAACAAGATGTGCGGATAACGCAACAAGGAATCCGAATCGCAACAAGAGTAGCTGAAATCGCAACAAGACGTGTGGAAATCGCAACAAGCTGTGCGGATAACGCAACAAGGAATCCGAATCGCAACAAGGTTCGCTGAAATCGCAACAAGGAATCCGAATCGCAACAAGGCCAGCGAATATAGCAACAATGTAATGAGTTAAAAGAAGAAACCTCCTGCTAATCCAGGAGGTTTCCGTCGCATTGATGCCGCTATTAATTAAGCAGCAAGCTTGCGGCATTCTTCAGCACATTTGAAGCATGCTTCCGCGCACTTCTGGCAGTGGTCGTGATCATGCTTTTTACACTCTTCCCCGCAAGCCTCACAAATTTCCGCGCAGACAGCAGCCAGTTGAGAAACAAATGGTGTCCCTCTTCCTAAAGCTTGTTCTAAGTATGCGCAAATATCAGCACATTCTCTGTCCAGTCGGATACATTCTGTCATCATTTTCACGTCGTCTTCCTTCAGGCAGGCATCATAACAGTGGTTGCACGCTTCCATACATTCGTGCAGTGCATTAATTGCAGACTCATATTTTTCATGAGACATGTTAAATCCCTCCTTTAATGTCACTTAGTTGTCTCTTACCACACTTCCAATACGTTAAACCAAACCGGTAAATCAAAAAAATATTTAACCTTCCATTAATAATTGGTAGCGAAAATGAAAACTAAACTACACAAAAACTCCATTTTTTCGCGTTATAATCCATTCCGGAGAAGTCCCGTAAATGTAAAGAAAGTTTGAAGAAAGAGAGACGATATTTTGAACGGGAAAAATATTTCTTTTTATTATGTGACGAGTCTCACTCTTGCTCAGACGCCACTCCCCTAAAATAAAACTATAAAATTTAGGAGGAGATAGTATGGCGAGAAAAACAATTTTACTTTTCATCAGCATTCTTACAGCAGTTCTTTTACTGGCTGCTTGCGGAGAAGAAGCGGACTCAGCAGTGGCAGAAAACAACGTGAATAACGAGGGGCCTGCACAAGAAAACGCAGTTAATGAAGAAGAAACAGAGGAGAACGCCGCTAATGAGGCAGCTGTCGAAGAGTACATCGTAACAGTTGCAAATGAAAAAGACGAGACATTGTCGGTGATTTATTATCCGGAAGGCAGGCAGGAACTGATCGAGCTGGATGGCCAGGCGCATAACGTGGAAGTGAATAAAGAAACAGGATTGATTTGGGTGACGATAAATCCTCCTCACGGGCACGGCCATGATGATGAGGAAGACGGCGGGCACGGCCACAATAATAATGAAACAAACAACGACAATCATAACAACGATGAAGAAAACAACCACGGACACGGTAGTGAACATGATGAGGGAACAGGAGAAAAAGTGGTAGCTTATGATATATACACGCTGGAAAAAGCAGAAGAGTATGCTGCTGGCAGCCATCCGGCACACGTTTCAATCACTAAAGACGGGAACACCGTGGTTTTCAGCAATTCAGGGGATAACACAGTGACTATAATCGACCGTGTGACAGAAGAGGCTGCAGTGATTGAGACTGGCGAGTATCCACACGGACTTCGTATTTCACCAGATCAGGATTACGCCTATGTTGCCAATATGCACAGTGGGGATGTAAGTATTATCGATCTTGAGGAAAAAACAGAAGTGAACCGCATTCCGGCAGGTGAAGGAGCAGTGCAGACAGGTTTCTCCCATGATGGAAAATACGCGTTTGCCGGCCTCCATCTGGCCAATCAGCTGGCAGTTATAGAGACAGCCAGCCAGGAGCTTATTAAAACAATCGACATTGGCGTTGGTCCGGTGCAAATGTATGCCAGCTACGATAATGAATATGTCATAGTCGCAAACCAGGGCAGTGCCGACAGTCCTTCCGATACTATTTCCATCATCAGTCTTGATGAATTGGAAGTGGTGAAAGAACTTCAAGTAGGAAAAGGTGCTCATGGTATTGTTATTTCCGACGACAGCCGTTATGCTTTCGTGACAAATATGTTTGAAGACACCATCTCCGTCGTTGACCTGGTGACACTGGAAGAAACTGAGCGTATCGACACTGGAACATATCCGAATGGAATATCCGTTTACTAAGTAAAGCATCCTTAATGTCCCTCCACCCGCATATGGGGGGAGTCCTTATCTTTATTCCGGTGCAGCTTCCGGTTAAACTATAAATAAAGGTCCGTAACTTCATATATTTTTCATGAATTTGTTTTATGATAAAAAAAAGAAGCCAGGCAGGGACAAACAGGAGGTCCTTTTTATGAATGAACGTATTCTTATTGTAGACGACGAACAGGAAATGAGAAAACTGCTGGCTATCTGCCTGCGGCCAAATCATTATGTAATAGATGAAGCGTGTGACGGGGGAGAAGCACTGGAAAAAATAAAGGAGTCTGATTACCAGCTTGTCATCCTCGATATTATGATGCCGGTAAAAGACGGTTTTGAATTGTTAAAAATGATACGTTTTCATCTGGAAAAAAACGTACCTGTTATCCTTCTCACCGCGCTCGGCGATTCAGACAGAGTTGTGGAAGGTTTGAAATTAGGGGCGGACGATTATATTGTAAAGCCCTTTGAACCGAAGGAGCTGCTGGCAAGGGTGGAAGCTATATTAAGACGGGCAGAGAATAAGTGGGGGACATCAGAAGGCTTTAAAGTGAAGGGGCTTCTATTTCAGCCGGACAGCTATAAAGTCTCCTATAATAACAAAATTCTTCCGCTGACAAAAAAAGAATTTCATATTTTTTACCGGCTTGCCGGCAACCGGGGGAGGGTATTCAGCAGAGAAGATCTCCTTGAACTGGAATGGGGCCTGGCCTATGAAGGGGATAACCGGACGGTCGACACTCACGTAAAAAATATCAGGGAAAAACTGAAGAGTATGGGCTACGAGGGTACAGTAATTGAGACAGTATGGGGTATCGGATATAAAGTACCAGAGGCGGAATGAGTCATCAATTGCAGTGATTCGGCTGAAATTTTCCATAAAAGGTATGATCCTCTTCAGGAACATACCTTTTTGCATCCCGGACAGGTGGAAGCTCCGGCATATCGCTTGTATCGCCAGGCGATTTGCGAGACTTTCAACCGGGCAGGCTACTGTAGCATTTTCCTATCGGACATATCGCCACCCGATACAGTCCTCTTACTATTAAATAGAAGGCTTGAAGATATTGTGACGGAAAAGGGATAGTTATAAATTGCCTCCCCCGGAATTTCCCTGGATCAGTATTTGATAAATTCACAATAAGCTAAATTCTTTTTGAATACCAGGCGGGGGTATAGTAAGATGAGCGCAGGAACTCAGAATTCGATACCATGGGAGGCGGCATATGAAAAATCCAAAGATGGTGCCATTGGCAGTAAACGGAGGCATAGGGTTTGGGGCGAAATTGACTCCTCGGCAGCTAATCACCTTAGGATCTTATCTGGACGAGGATGCGGAAGTGGAATTAACAACTTTCCAGCAGTTGATTATAAAAGTGGAAGAAGATAAAGTTCAACAAGCAACAGAAGAATTAAAGAATGCAGGATTCTCTGTCTATAAGGCTGGAAACTATGTGAAAAGCCTGCGCACGTGTAATTTCTGTAAAGGAGCTGAAGTGGAAGGAATGCCTGTTGCTAAGGAACTTAATGACCGGATTGCAGGCCAGGAAGTTCCATTCACACTTCGTCCGGCGTATACCGGGTGTCCCAACGCGTGTGGTGAGCCACTAATTAATGATATTGGCGTGATAAAAAGGGACGAGCATTTCCAGTTATATATTGGCGGAAAAGCTGTCGGCGAAGATGCTCAAACGGGAGTTCTTTTAAAAGATGGACTTGAACCAGAGGAGTTATATGAGCTGGTGGACAATGTACTGGAAGTGTACAGAAAGAACGGCAGAAAGCGGGAAAGAATGGCGAAATTCGTATCGAGGTATGGATTTGACAAAATGAAACAAGAGCTAAATATATAGAATCAGACAAGGAACAACCAGCATAGGAGACTGGTTGTTTTTCTTTCTTTTAATTTCTTACATACCTTGTCCATATCGCCTGGCGATACGGCATTTGATAATGGAAGTAGTCATTTACAGACATATCGCCACACGATATGAATCGGAAAAAGTTATATAACGGGAGCCTTAAGAGGTTCCATCTATGAATCCACTACCAGATTTAAGCATCCAATTGAGCCATCTGCCTCATTGTTTCGACGAAAATGTCTTTAATCTTCACACATTCGCCATACTTTTCGTTACAGATTACTTAAAAAATAGAAAAGTAGGAAGTTATTTTGCGGAATTATATCAAAAACAAGGTACAAATACCTCGTAAAACGGTAATTTTATCCAAATTTATTGGCATATATTACATGAATGTAACAGGTAGTTTTAAGTTCGTTGACATTTGTAAAAAAGGGTTTTATTTATACCCGCCTGCCTGTAATATTAAACCTGCAAGCGAGACGAGCAGTCAAAAAACTTATTTTCAAAACTTAATAGACATTATATAAATAAAATTATTTTGAGAAAGTGGGAGAACAAAGAAAATGAAAAAATTCATTATGAGCATAGCATTGGCAGGAGCATTTTTCGCGGTACCGGCAATTTCAGAAGCATCTATGAATATCGGTGACAGAGGAGACGACGTAAGACAGTTACAGTCAGCACTAAACAGCAACGGTAAAAGCATCTCAGTAGACGGCATCTTCGGACCAGAAACACTAGGAGCAGTAAAAGCATACCAGCTGAGAAACGGCATCTCCAGCCCGGCAGGAAACTTCTATGGAACAGCTGGCCCGGCAACAGCCAGTTCACTGGGACTGTCAGGATCTAACAGCGGTACTCAGACAGCAACAAGAACTACAAGCACAGCAAGCAGCACTGCATCTTCATCTGCAACAAGCAGCAGCGCAAGCGGAGTTATTTCCACTGCAAGAAGCTTAATCGGAAGCTCCTATGTATGGGGAGGAACTACTCCACGAGGATTTGACTGCAGCGGATTCATTCAGTATACATTCGCTCAGAATGGTACAAGCCTGCCACGTACAGTAGCGCAAATGTGGAGCGCAGGTTCATCCGTATCAAGCCCGCAGGTGGGAGACCTTGTATTCTTTGAAACTCGCACAGGTCCTTCACACGCTGGTATCTACCTTGGAAACAACCAGTTCATCCACGCTGGATCTTCAACTGGCGTAACAATCTCAGACATGAACTCTTCCTACTGGGGACCACGTTACCTTGGTGCGAAAAGATTCTAATAGATATTAATAATAAACTCAAGGCACTTCGGAAATCCGGAGTGTCTTTATTTTATATGGTGGGAAGGATGGTATTTAGGAAAACATCCGTTTTGGTTATGAAATGAGAAAGACGAAGATTTAACTGCGAAATCAGGCGGTCTATTTGCGAAACAGAATATTTTAATTGCGAAATCAAGGTGTCTTGTTGCGAAACGGGATAATCTATTTGCGAAATGAAATGAGATCCTGCTTGCAAAAAGCAACTTCATATTTCCTTCAAAAAATTGTATTAAGATAACAACAAATAGAATACAAACTCTAGTACGATAATAAAAAAACTGGTGAATGGTGAGAGAAAGAAGGCTTAATTATGTTCCCAAAAAAACTGGCGACAAAAATTACCGCCATGGTGGTAATGATCCTGTTAATACTCGTAGTGACTCTTATAGGCGGGGCAAACTGGATAACTAAAACGTATTATCAGGACCATGTTACAAGAGAAATTGAATCCAGAGCAGTTGCTCATGCTGAACTCCTGCAGGAAACCACCGATGAAGCGGCATTTAATTATATTGAAGAAGTGGAAGCAGGCAAGCACAGTTTTTTTATTCTGCTTGACGAAGATCTGACTGTTCAGAGAATGCCGGCAGATATTTCAGACGAGTTTTTAAATATATTCTCTCAATGGCTTAACAATAATCAGGAGACGATCGAAAATCTGGATGAGGAACCTTTTATCGACCATGTAGAAACTTATATGATTACACACATTCCTCATGTTTGGGCAATCATTCCTGTTACCGATGATACGGGCACTAATTCAAGTTACCTCTTTCTTGACCAGGATACTGGGGAACTGAATGAGGCGAGGATTCAGCTTCTTCTCCTCCTGGTTGTTATGAGTATTTTTATCATTCTTATCAGCTTTTTTCTTACCAGATATTTAACGAACCGGGTTTCAAAACCTCTTAATGATATTAGTGAAATGACAGAAAAAATCGCTGAAGGGGACCTGGATATAAAGCTGAATATCGGTGGAGAGGACGAAGTGGGGCATCTTGCAGACAGCATACAGTCGATGACAGAGCAGCTGAAAACCTACCGGGATTCACGAAGGCATTTTATCTCCCATATTTCCCATGATCTCAGAACGCCGATTACTTATATAAAAGGATATTCCGCTGTAATGAAAGAGAGCACGGAGATCAACCAGGATGAATGGAAGGAACATATAAGTGTTATTTACCACGAGGCTAACCGGATGGAGAGGCTTGTGAGCGATTTGTTTCTGCTGACAAAACTGGAAGAAGGCAAAATAAATCTACTTACAGAAGAAGTGCCTGCAGAGGAATGGCTTGAACAGATTTACCGAAGCAGGGTGCTGCTTTTTGACCAGAAGTCGATCAGGCATGAACTGAATATATCAGGCAGATGCAGAGGCAGCACCCTGAGAATAGATCCTGCAAGAATGGAGCAGGCACTCGTCAATATTTTAGAAAACTCGATCCGTTACACCCCTAAGGGAGGGAAAATCACGGTCTCCCTTACTGATGAAAAGGGCGGTTTTCTTCTCTCTGTTAAAGATTCCGGGCAAGGCATTGATGAGAAAGATATTGACCATATATGGGAGCGGTTTTATAAGGGTGATAAATCAAGGACTCAAAATGACAGCGGAACAGGTCTGGGTCTGGCGATCGTGAAGGAAATTACAGAGCTTCACGGAGGGAAAGTGTGGGTAAAAAGCAAGCCTGGTGAAGGTACTCAGTTTTTTATCTGGCTGCCGGATGAACAGGACCTTTCTTAATTCTCTGCACTTAAATGTTTTTAAATTGTTAACATTAACTTCAAACATTCTACACAATTTTTTTGCAAACTATTATAAGACCCGGCTGACAAAGGAGAGAGCAATGTGAAACGAGCAGTAACAGGGATTGGTATCTTACTAATAATAGCCGGCTGCGGAGGCGTTAATGAAGATAAGCCTTCAGAAAATAATCAGCCAGCAGAGGAAGAAGCAAGTTTGCAGGATGAAGACATAAATAATGAAGAAACTGGTGAGCAGGACGAAGAGGATGTCAGGGCAGCCGTGGAGGAAATCGAGCACATCCATGATATGGCTTTTGACAGAGAAGAAGAAGGCATCCTCTACGTTGGCACCCATCATGGACTCATGCAGGCCGACCTTACCAGCAATGATCTGGTCTGGCAGGGGACAGAGGAAGACCGCCATGACTTTATGGGTTTTCTGATCACAGCGGAAAATTTATTTATGAGCAGCGGGCACCCAGGGCACGGTTCTGACCTTCAGAATCCTCTAGGCGTAATGACAAGTGACGACCGCGGCGAAAACTGGGAAACAGGAGCACTTTACGGGGACGTGGATTTTCATCTTATGGATGCTAATGAAGGGGACTCCAGCTTTCTGTACGGTTTTGATGCTTACGGCGGCAGAATGTTTAAGTCAGAAGACGGAGGCCAGGAATGGGAGCAGGTGGAAGCTGATGGAATAAATGATCGCTTCCAGGAACTGTATTCTATCACTTCCGACCCCGAAGACCCGGAAACAGTCCTGGCAGGTATGTCAGACGGTATTTACCGTTCAGAGGATGGCGGGGAAAGCTTTACGTTATTTAACCGGCAAGTAACAATGACAAGTGTGAGCCAGGGACCGGATGGAGTGATTTATGCCCACGGTATCGGCGCGATCGAAGGGTTAATGACGAGCAGTGATATGGGTGAAACATGGGAGCCGCTTGGAGTATTGCCAGAAGGGTCAGATCCGGTCATTTCACTTGCGGTCGACCATCATAACCCGAATACTCTTGCTATTGGTACAATTGCCGACTCTCTTTACTGGTCAGAGGATCAGGGGGAAACTTGGGAGCTGCTTATCGAAGATGGAGAACCAGTTTAAATAAGTGAGGAGATTGAAAGATGAAAAAATCGAGCATTTTAACAATCCTGGCTGCATCAAGTTTATTTCTCGCAGCATGTAACAATGATGCGGACGATACAGCGACGAATGGCGGGCCGAATAATAACAATAACGAAATGAGTAATGAA
This sequence comes from Evansella clarkii, assembly GCF_002019695.1. Lineage (GTDB taxonomy): Bacteria > Bacillota > Bacilli > Bacillales > Salisediminibacteriaceae > Evansella > Evansella clarkii. The sequence continues at coordinate 1,423,683 of NZ_KV917376.1, forward strand.
GAAATGAATGATGACAATGGTGACGGACATGGAGATCATGGCGGCGATGGTGAAAACAATAATGAGAATGAGGAAAATCATCATAACGACCATGATGGTAACCATCATGAGAATAATGATGAAAACGATCACCACGGCCATGGTGGTGAAGGTGCCGGAGACAGAGAGGACATTGAAGCTGAGGCAGCTACTGGCCCAGAGTCTATAAATGAAAATGCAACTGACGGTTTAATGGTAGAAAACACGAAAAACGTTACGAGAATTGGAGAAGATGATCCAATTACTTTTTCTATTTTAGCCTCCCAGACAATCTGGCCGGCAACTCATGAAGGTAACCAGCCAGGGACTGTTATACTTGGTCCGCTGGATTCCTGGCAGCATTCTCTCGCTGCTCTGACACTTGTTCACCATCCTAATGACGGTCCGTTGCTTTATACAGAGGGCTCTATTTCAGATGAAGTGCTTCAGGAAATTGAGCGCCTGCAGCCGTTAGGAAACTCCGAAGGAATACAGGTTATGGTGATGGAAGACCTCCCTGAAGAGGAAATGGACAAGCTTTCAGGATTCGAAGTGGAAACAATTTCAGCGGATGATCCTGCGGAGTTCGCAACTAAGATTGACGAGCGTTATGCGGAGATCGTTGGCAGTCTGCCGGGAAGTGTGATAATCGGCTCAGCGGAAGAAGAAGCACAGCTAATGACAATGGTGGCAGGTGACTGGATTTCACACATGGATGAGCCTGTGCTTTATGTAAACGAGTTTAGCATTCCAGAAGCAACAGTAGATGCACTGGAAAAACGTAATGGAGAAGCCAATATTTATTTATTAGGATCTGAAGCAGAGGTTTCCGCAACTATTGAAGAAGAACTTTCGGAATATGGGACAGTAACACGTATTTCCGGAGAAACACCAGTTGAACTATCGATCGCGTTTGCTTCTTTTTACGATGAGGAAACAGGATTTGGCTGGGATATTACTGAGCCTGGCCACGGAATCACTTTTGCATCTACAGAAACTCCGGAGCTGGCACTGCCTGGAGCGCCTCTGGCCCATTTAGGAAAGCATGCTCCAATGATCTGGCTGTCGGAAGGTGAGCTAAACCAGAAGGTATATGATTATCTGGCAAAACTAAAGCCTGCATTTGAAGAAGTGCCAACGGAAGGTCCATATAACCACGGCTATGCTTTCGGAAGCACAGATTCCATCAGTTTTTCCGTCCAGGGCATTATTGATGAAAAAATGGAAATCGTCTCTATTAGCGGAGATGACCACGGCGGCCACGGGCATTAAAATTATTTATTTGAATTTCTAATAGAGAAAAGACGTACGAGGATGCATACGTCTTTTCTCTTTTTTGTCGTTAGTTGGTGAGATTATTCAGCAGGAAGTGCTGCTCCCGTATCGGGTGGCGATACGCGCCGGGGAGCCGTTGTTTTATACCAGTGATAGCAAAGGATAATGATTATAACCACATCGACCATATCGCCTCCGTAATACATGAGCATACCGCCTGTTTCAGCATCGGCCCTTGCTACGCCTTCTGGCGGATAAGCATAAATATGCTTGGACAGGATTTTATGCCCGGCAAGCGCAAGAATGAGTACCAGAGCACGATACACATAGCTGTATCGGTGTGGCGATACGTCCATATAAATAATCGAAGCAGTGAAAAGATACCCGGCTAAAAATACATGGAGATGCACCAGTACATGGAGGAGCAGGGAGTCGTGCATAGCGCTGTACAGGCCGGTAGTATATAGGACAGCCAGCCCGCCAATGTTTAATGTTCCCGCCACAATCGGATTGCTTACAAACTGAATATATCGGCCTTTTAATAAGCGTGATAATATTCTTGCATTAGTGGTGTTCAGTGTACGGAGAAGAAGTTTCACAGGCGCTGATATAACAAGAAGGAGCGGGGAAAGCATACCCAGGAGCAAGTGCCCGAACATATGGGCAGTAAAGCTGCTGTGAGCAAGCTCTGCAAGGGGACCAACTAACGCAGCGCCGGCTGTAACAACCCCCAGAATCCAGAAAATGTAGCGATACAACGGCCAATTTTTATATGTTTTGCTTGTGAAATATGCTGCAAGGGGGTAGGCGAGCATAGCAGCTATCAGTATGCTTACTATGACTATGTCATAACCAGCCCCGGTGAGTGTCTCGTGATGGTTGTGGTGATGCATTTCCATCTTAACTACCTTCCTTCATTTTCCCGGATGCTTTCCTTGTCTGTTTAAGGAGAACTAAGCCGATTATTAAAAGAACGACTGCGCTGGCATTCCAGGCGATATCGTATACGAGAATATTATCCGCGTTATAGCGAATTTGATGCACACGGAGGATTTTGTGATTAACGATTCCATCAAAAAGCTGAAAGATACCTGCTCCCAAAAACACAGCACCCGCCCATTTTTTCATCCAAAAAACATTTCTCCGCCGGAGGTCAGCAAACATAAACAGGGACCCAATGGCGGCAAACCAGGCAAAAGACATAAGCAGCCCATCGCTGAAAATCCCGACAGCCGTTGTAGATAGATCGTAAAAATGATGCCACTGCAGTAAAAAATGAAAGACTACTTCGTCCACAAAAGCCATCGTTCCTATACCAAAGAGGAGGCCGCTCCATAAGTTTCGTTTTGAATACTCGAGCTTTTTATGTAAATCATTATGTAGATTAATCTCAGCTGAGGTTGTTTCCTGCATTTAATCACCTCATTTATTTATTTTTTCATCTTTACCCGGTTATTTACTTTCTTAAAAGGTGGAGATGGGAGGTTGTTGTACATTTAGAGGGGTGGTTCGCGCAACTTGGTGGGGCGTTTGCACAACTTCGATGGTCGTTTGCACAACTTGAGGGAGTACACGCTCAAGTAGAGGTTAATCGCACAAGTTAGAAGGTGATTCGCGCAATTTCGGAGGCGGTTCGCACGGTTCGCACGGCCGTTCGCACAACTTAAAACGTTTCTAAAGAGAGAAGAGGAGTTTCCGCCTTGCTTATTCGTTGGCAGAGCTTCGAAGCATATCAGCACTATTAAGAATTGAAATTAATTAAAATAGTTTTTTACTAATTTCGATGGCATAATTCGCATTTCCTGAATAATTTCCCGGGAAAAGTGCCGGAGTTTGATGATTAACTGCAGTTGCCCTCATGCAAAAGGCAGGATTCGTTCTGCGAAGTCTTATTACCGCAGAGAAGTGTGCATATTCGAGTATAAGAGAGGGAATCGACAGCAAAGAAGAGCAAACGAGAAGAAACTTAACTTAGGCAGAGAAGAAGAGCAGACAGCACCCGCAATAAATATATTTCCCTGGTAGATGTGGAATTTCCAGCCGGTTAGAAAGAGGAATTAAAAAGTGACCGGAGGAATTTATAGAAAACACTTTACATTAACCTCCAATCCGGTATACTAATAAGCAACTGAATAGTTATAACTAGGGGTGCCCGTGAGCGCGGGCTGAGAAAGAAACGCGATGAAGTTTCTTGACTCTTTGGACCTGATCTGGATCATACCAGCGTGGGGAAGTTAAACATCGGCAGTCATTACATACGCAATTATCCGCATATAAAGCCGGGTCCATCCTTTTTTTCTGGACCCGGCTTTTCTGTATTCACACTCTATTTTTACAAGGGTATCTCTATTCCTCTGTATTCCCCGTCCCCAGTCTGCTTCCAGGTCTCGTCCCACTAACATAAAAAAAGGGAGAGATCACAATGCAAACACCACTTAACGAAAAGAACATCTCGATTATGTCCAGCTTTACAGGCAGCAAAAAAGTTTATGTCGAGGGATCCAGACCAGACCTCAAAGTTCCAATGCGGGAAATTGAACTTACGCCTACAACTGGAACCTTTGGCGAGGAGGATAATCCTCCGGTGAGAGTTTATGATACGAGCGGGCCGTACACCGACAATAATTTTACCCCGGATATTTCAAAAGGGCTTCCAGCCGTCCGGCGCAACTGGATTGAAGAGAGAGGCGATGTGGAGGAATATGAAGGGCGATCCATCAAACCGGAAGATAACGGCTATCGTGACGAAAGTGATCCCCGAACTACGGAAAAACAGTTTCCAGGGCTAACAAGAAAACCTTTCCGTGCGAAGAAGGAAAAAAATGTTACACAGCTCCATTATGCGAAAAAAGGTATTATCACGCCGGAAATGGAGTTTATCGCAATCCGTGAAAATATGTCACCGGAGTTCGTCAGAGATGAAGTTGCAAAAGGGAGGGCGATTATCCCTTCGAATATTAACCATCCGGAAACTGAACCGATGATTATCGGACGGAATTTCCATGTAAAAATAAATGCGAATATCGGTAACTCAGCGGTCACTTCCTCGATTGAAGAAGAAGTGGAAAAAATGACATGGGCCACTCGCTGGGGCGCTGATACTATAATGGACCTTTCGACCGGGAAGAACATCCATACGACAAGGGAGTGGATCATCCGCAATTCCGCTGTTCCAGTAGGTACAGTGCCGATTTATCAGGCCCTTGAGAAGGTGAACGGAATAGCTGAAGACCTGACCTGGGAGGTTTACCGTGACACCTTGATCGAGCAGGCGGAGCAGGGAGTGGATTATTTTACGATCCATGCTGGTGTACTCCTGAGATATGTGCCAATGACAGCGAAACGTCTGACAGGAATCGTGTCCCGTGGTGGATCGATTATGGCGCAGTGGTGCCTGTATCACCATAAGGAAAACTTTCTTTACACGCATTTTGAAGATATCTGTGAAATTATGAAAGCTTACGATGTGGCGTTTTCCTTAGGGGATGGGCTGCGTCCAGGCTCTATTGCAGATGCGAATGACGAAGCGCAGTTTGCGGAACTGGATACCCTTGGTGAACTGACGAAGATTGCCTGGGAGCATGATGTGCAGGTGATGGTGGAGGGACCTGGCCACGTACCGATGCACTTAATAAAGGAGAATATGGATAAACAGCTGGAGGTATGCCAGGAGGCGCCATTCTACACGCTCGGACCATTAACAACAGATATCGCTCCAGGGTATGACCATATCACATCTGCAATCGGAGCTGCGATGATCGGCTGGTATGGTACGGCGATGCTGTGTTACGTTACCCCGAAGGAGCACCTTGGCCTTCCAAACAAAGATGATGTAAGGGAAGGGGTAATTACTTATAAGATTGCGGCCCATGCTGCCGATTTGGCGAAAGGACACCCTGGCGCACAAAAACGGGATGATGCTTTGTCGAAGGCCCGCTTTGAATTCCGCTGGCGGGACCAGTTCAATCTGTCACTGGATCCGGAGCGTGCCACAGAATACCATGATCAGACCCTTCCGGCAGAGGGAGCGAAGACAGCGCACTTCTGTTCCATGTGCGGGCCAAAATTCTGCAGCATGAGAATCTCTCAGGACATCCGAAACTACTCGAAAGAAAACAAGCTGGATATAGATGAAGCCTTCGAAAAAGGGATGAAGGACAAATCAGAAGAGTTTAAAAAGTCCGGGAGTAAATTGTATTTGTAAAACTGTTCTGGCGTGATGATTAAAGGGGTAGCGGCAGTTACGGACTTGGCGCGATAACTCATTGAATCGGCGTAATAAATAGAGAGATCGGCGCGATAATGTATCAGTTTGGCGTGATAAACATACAGTTCGGCGCGATAAGTATTCAATTTGGAGTAAGTCTGCGCTAAACTCGTACTAAAAACCGAGTGAGCGGTAACGCAAGATGTTCTCGCATGCCCGCTCGAGCTGAAAAGGCGCGATAACTCATTGAATCGGCGTAATAAATAGAGAGATCGGCGCGATAGTGTATCAGTTCGGCGTGATAAACATACAGTTCGGCGCGATAAGTATTCAATTTGGCGTAAATCTGCGCTAAACTCGTACTAAAAACTGAGTGAGCGGTAACGCAAGAGGCGCTCGCATGCCCGATTGAGCTAAAAAACTGAGTGAGCGCTAACGCAAGAGGCGCTCGCATGCCCGCACGAGCAAAATAACCGAGTGAGCGGTAACGCAAGAGGCACTCGCATGCCCGCACGAGCTAAAATACTGAGTGAGCGGTAACGCAAGAAGCTCTCGCATACCCGCTCGAGCTAAAAAAACGAGTGAGCGGTAACGCAAGGGGCACTCACATGCCCGATTGAGCTAAAAAACTGAGTGAGCGGTAACGCAAGAGGCGCTCGCATGCCCGCACGAGCAAAATAACCGAGTGAGCGGTAACGCAAGACGTTCTCACATGCCCGCTCGAGCAAAAAAACTGAGTGAGCGGTAACGCAAGAAGCTCTCGCATGCCCGCTTGAGCTAAAAAACCGAGTGAGCGGTAACGTAAGAGGCTCTCACATGCCCGCTCGAGCCAAAAAACCGAGTGAGCGGTAACGCAAGACGTTCTCGCATGCCCGCTTGAGCTAAAAAACTGAGTGAGCGGTAACGCAAGACGTACTGCATGTCACTTCAGTTATAAGTGATTACAAGGAAGCTGGCGTGATAAGCACACAGTTCAACGCGATAACAATCCATAACTCTTTAATAACTCAACTTTTTACGCTAAAACTGTTCATGGGAGGTATTTTCATGAAAGGACAGCATATTGAAGCGGAAATCAGAGAGCTGGAAAACCGGCTGGATTTTTTGAAAAAACAGCTGCAGGAAACCCAGGAGCACTGTGATCATCAATTCGAAGGCAATAACATCATGGAGAAATGCTCGAAATGTAATAAAGTGAATGTGCTTTATTATTAAAAGTAGCGTCTCCTTCCCCAGGCTGAAGGGATAGTTTTATGAAAATAACAGGGTAACCTAACGCCTTAACTCGCCTGTCTAATGAAAAAAACAGTTTTAAAAGCACCTGAATTTTGATATTCTCCCCCAAAGGTAAACAGGTTTTGTTATTTCCGCTGTCTACATGACGGGGTGCTGTTCATTTTCAGGTGCTTTTCTCTATGTGTATATTTTCTGCAGAGTTCATCTGATTGCTCCACTGAAGATAGTAATTACATATGTGCAACACCAAAGATGATGGATATAAGGAGAAATCCAATAATTAGTAAGCCATACAGACTTAATAAAATAGTTTTCAGTTGACCCTTCTCACTGAACAAAGCTGTAAAAATAGTTAGTCCTGCCCCTGTCAATAGAATAATAATATCTGCTGGGCTCGATACTTTTCCTCCTACAAAAAATTGTATAACCAGAGTTGTTGAAATAAGAGTGATAATTGACACAATCCCTAAGTATTTCCTCATTTTTACTTCTCCTCTTTCTATGATAAAAACCTTTACTCAATATACTCTTTGTCAGCACAGCTCCTGGTTTTTGCACTCCGCTACTTTAAAAACTATATAGGTTTCCAATCAGGTTCTTGACATCATTTTCATCTGGTTTTCTTACAAACTCAACACATCTTTTTTCACTAGCACCAAATAACATATAGTTTTTCTGTGCTTGTCTTAAAGAAGGGGTATTCGCACCGCCGCTATAATCAGGATCATCAAATTGAATTCCATCATCTTCCCAATAGCAGATGCTGCAAATAGCATATGTTCCAGGAGGTTCTTCGTCTAAGGTTTTATAGCCGCAGCAGGGGCAAGTAAATTTCATCTGATCACTCTCTTTCACTCTACCGTTCATTAGGGGTTACTTAAATTATATATCGTCTCTCCTTAAGAGAATTTAAGTGTTCTGCTATAGTTATTGGCTGAAAATTATCAGAGAGCATGGCTTCTTTGCGGCTCTTCAAAATTCTCTGTCCGGGTTAAATTAAAGAACAGAATCATACTAACAACCCCCATGCTGCCAATTATAAAAGTTAAGATGACAGGGGGAAGCCAGCTGCTGATGATTATAAAAACTCCTGCTGTGCTTACTCCAAGGAGAACAGCCACGGCATACACCGCCATGTAAGTGCTGCGTGCATGATCAGGCACAATTTTGGACAAAAGCGTCTGGGTAACGGGGATGTGCATCATCTCGCCAATTGACACGATAAGCATAGCAATAATAAGGATGATTGGGGTAGTACTAATACTTATTACGGTGAATCCGCTGAAAAACAGAAGTAAGCCTATCATTAAACTGTACCTGTCATTCCAATTCCTGATTAAATAAGCGACGAGTATTGTGAAACTAACAACGATAATGGTATTTTCCGCTTTTAGTATACCAAGGAGGTTTACCCCATCAATATGCAATGGAAAAAAGGAGGCAAGAGGTACCGGTTCGTTTATTTCATTGGCCAGACGAACCCCAATGTAATTCGTTAACTGCTCCTCAACGGATACGATGAGAAGGCTGGCAAGGGAGAAGATGGTGAAAAACCTGTGAGTCAGTATTTTAAAATATGCCTGGAACATGCGGGTTGTACTGCGTGTATTTTGCATACTTGTTTCTATAACAGGCGTAAATGTTTCTTTTATAAAAAATAAAGTGATGATGAATACGAACAACGTTGCAGCGGCAACAGCTAAAAACAAATTAAAAAGATGACTGAAAAACATAAATGCTCCAATCATACTTCCAAAAGCAATCCCCGCATTCCGAACCCAGTAAGAGTAGGTGTAAATGGTTTTTCTTTCATCTGGCGTACTGATATCAATGATTAACGCTTGATAAACAGGGGTGCCTGCCCCTGTACTGAACTGAATGATTACAAAGCAAAGAAAGGTTAAATAAGGATATATTCCCCAAGGTGAGTTAGCCAGGGCTGCGCCCAAAAAGCCAAGAAAAACAATAAATTCAGATATGAGAATAATTTTCTTTCTGCCGCTTCTGTCAGAGACATATCCTCCTAAAACAGATCCAGTTACATTGGCGAGCATTACAACTAAAAACAACAAACCTGTGATTACAGGGCCTTTCTGTCCGGAAAAATAAATAATCAAGTACGGGAGAACAGACATTGTTGCCATGGTGGAGATAAATAACAGGATTAGCCGGATCTTAATAGTAGAATTTAAAGATTTTAATGACATTTCTTTACCTCACTTTATTTATGATTGATTAATCAATCATTTGTTAGTCAAAAGCAGAACCTATTTTTCAATAGGCCCAAAAAGATTTAACGCGGAAGGAACATATTTTTCCCATATGTCATTGTATCTGGTGTCAGTGGAGTTTAAGCGGATTCCAATAAGAAGACTAGTATACAGTGTAGCGACAGTCAGAGGATCCTGTTTAACAAGCACACCTTGCTGCTGGCCATTTTTTACAAGACTGCTTACTTTCTCTCTGAATTTATCATGGAACTCATCAAGTTCTTTGAAGATATTCGGATATCGCTGGTACTGCCCGATAACCTGAACTACAAGAGTCAAATAATGATTAAATCCTGAAAAAAGCTTTATATGTTTCTTAATCATTTCTTCGAGCTCCGCAACAGGGTTTTCTGCATTATGGTTAAAATCGAGTATATGAATGGATATTTCTTTTAATGGTTCTGTCACAGCGGTATAGAAGAGCTCTTCTTTATCCTTAAAGTAGGTAAAGACACTTCCAAAACTGATATTTGCAGCTTCCGAAACCTTTTTTATTGTCGTTCCCTCATAACCCTCTGTGGCAAAAAGGTATGTAGCTGTTTCTAGGATTTTTTCTCTTCTCCTTTTCATATTTAACAATTGCTTTTCTGATAATGGCATGTATCTCCCTCTTTTATGAATGATTAATCAATCGTTAGTGATAATTATAAAGAAACTGGTTTAAATTGTAAAGTTTATTCTGAGATTAATTTTAATGAAAAGAGGGGGGAATGAAAGTGGGTGGTCAATGAACGAAATCTGGGTTTCAATGAATGAAAACAGGGGGACAATGAACGAAATCAGATGGTTAATCGACGAAAGCTGTATTAACTTAGTGGCCAATCCACAATCATCTTGATAAAAACCAAAAATATCATATTAATTAAAATCTCACTTAATTGTATGAGCTGCTCGAAAGCTCCGCGTGCAATCCAGCAAGGAAGTTAAGTAAATCAATCATTAACAGGGGATTAGAATTATTATAAGTTGTGCGAACGCCCCCTTCAACTGTGCGAACCACTCCTCCCAATAGGCGCACAGCCCCCAAACTTATACGAATCCTCCACTTTAAAAAGTAACAAAATAAAAAACCGCCGCCTGTCATGCAGGCAGCGGTTGGGATGAGTGTAATTACTTTTTCAAGAAAATGGTTTATATAACCGGTTTACCGGGTAATCTTCCATTTATATAAGTCTATCTAATTAGCGTACGCGGCCAGCGCCAAGGTAGCGAGGAGCCCAGTAAGAGTTGCTCATGCTAGCTACAGTTACACCAGTAGAAGATCCGGAGTGGATGAACTGGTTGTTTCCAATGTAGATACCAGCATGGGAAACGCCGCTTCCGGAAGTGTTAAAGAATACTAGATCACCAGGCTGTGGGTTAGATACGCGAGTTGTCGCAGACCACATCTGGGAAGTAGTTCTTGGAACTGAGATTCCGTTTTGAGCGAAAGCGTACTGGATGAAACCACTGCAGTCAAAGCCGCGTGGAGTAGTGCCGCCCCATACATATGGAGAACCAGTTAAGCTTCTGGCTGTTGAGATAACGCTTGAAAGCTGTCCGGATGCTGAGCTTGTTGAAGCAGATGCTGTCTGAGTTGTACGAGTGCTTGTCTGAGAAGAAGAAGCACTTGAACTTGAGCTTGAGCTTGAGCTTGAAGAACCGCCTAACGCGCCGAACGTTTGTGGTCCTGCAATTCCGTCAACAGAAAGTCCGTTAGAACGCTGGAAGTCACGTACAGCCGCAACTGTAACAGAACCGTAGAATCCAGTAGAGTTAACACTTCTGCTGAAATGGCCAGACGCCTTTAATGCGTCCTGAAGCGCTCTTACATCATTTCCGCTTGAACCTTGTCTCAGCGTGCGTGAGAAGTTAGCAGATGTTGATGAAGATGAAGAGCTGCTGCTTGCAGAGCTGGAACTGGATGATGAAGATGATGAACTGGAAGATCCGCCGTTTGCTCCGAGTGCGCGGAAAGTCTGTGGTCCAACGATTCCATCAACTGTAAGTCCGTTTGCTCTCTGGAAATCACGTACAGCACTTACAGTGATTGATCCGAAAAATCCTGTGGAGTTAACACTGCTGCTGAAGTGTCCGCTGCTTTTTAAAGCGTCCTGCAATTCAGCTACGTCACTGTGGTTCATGCCCTGGCGTAAAGTCTGATCTCCTAAAGCTGCGTCTGCCAAACTTGGTGCTGCGAATAATGTCCCCGCTAAAACTAAACTCATAACCATCTTTTTCATAAGTTAAATACCTCTCCCCTGTTTGTTTATATTCTTTCTCACGGCGTACTAAAGTAATATAAAAATAGGCTTGTCTGTAATTTTAGTAGAAATTGTTTTAGTAGATTGTCAATTAATGGGCTGTTTATTTCATAAGTGTGACGGTTCTTTCTTTTTTGTAAAAGTAAGCCTGTTACATTTATTACTTTAATCCCCCTGAAAACACTTTCTTGCGATAACTATACTTTACTGCCTGTTCTCTCGCTTAACAATAGAAAGCGATAAACAGACAACAAACTCTAATGGTATTGTAAAAATTGAAACATTCCTGTAACAATTAAGGGGAATAAGACCAGTTTTTGGCGAAAAACATAGTACCAGCCCATAAAAAACTCTTTTTTCCCCCTTTAACGCAATCCAGAAACAGCAAATGCTGTCTTAATACGTGTCGATTAAACTTCGTTTTTTCACAGGGAAACGAAAAAAAGGCATTAAAAAACCGCCGCCTGACCTGCAGGCAGCGGTTGGGATAAGTTTATTCATTTTCCTGAGATAAGGTTTCAGAATTCCTCAGAGCGGGTAATCTACTATTATCTCATTCTTGCATTCAATTAGTTTACACGGCCGGCGCCAAGGTAACGAGGAGCCCAATAAGAGTTGCTCATGCTCGCGATTGTAACACCAGTAGAAGCACCAGAGTGGATGAACTGGTTGTTTCCAAGGTAGATACCTACGTGAGAAACGCCGCTTCCGGAAGTGTTGAAGAATACGAGATCTCCAGCTCGCGGGTTAGATACACGAGTAGTTGCACTCCACATTTGTGAAGATGTTCTTGGAAGTGACACGCCGTGCTGAGCGAATGAGTACTGTACGAATCCACTGCAGTCAAATGCCCGTGGAGTAGAACCGCCCCAAGTATATGGTGTTCCGATTAAGCTTCTTGCAGTAGAAAGAATGTTTGAAACTTGTCCGGAAGTTGAGCTTGATGTTGAAGACGAAGCTGTCTGAGTTGTACGAGTGCTTGTCTGAGTTGCAGACGAAGAGCTTGACCCGTTAAGAGCTCCGAATGTTTGCGGACCAGCGATTCCGTCAACTGTAAGACCGTTAGCTCTCTGGAAGTCACGAACAGCCTGAACAGTAATTGTTCCGTAGAATCCAGTGGAATTAACACTGCTTCGGAAATGTCCTGTTTGTTTTAATGCGTCTTGTAACGCAACAACGTCATTACCTCTTACACCCTGTCTCAACGTGCGTGAAAAATTGATTGAAACTGATGATGAAGAAGAGCTGCTGCTAGCTGAGCTGGAAGAAGATGAACTTGAAGAAGATCCACCGTTCACTCCAAGTGCTCTGAATGTTTGTGGTCCAACGATTCCGTCAACTGTAAGACCGTTAGCTCTTTGGAAATCACGAACTGCCTGAACAGTGATTGTTCCGAAGAATCCAGTTGAATTAACGCTGGTTCTGAAATGTCCAGTGTCTTTAAGTGCGTCCTGTAACTCTACAACGTCATTGTGGCTCATGCCCTGGCGTAAAGTCTGATCTCCTAAAGCTGCATCTGCTAATGTTGGTGCTCCAAATAACGTCCCCGCTAAAACTAAACTCATAACCATCTTTTTCATGTTAAAAATACCTCTCCCTTTTTAAGTTCTCTTTGATTTTTCTCTAAGTAGCTGAAAAAAGGTTCGTCTGTTTCTGGTTATTTTATTTTGTCGAATAATTGTAGTAGTAAGTTGATATATTGCTGAAATATTATCTGTATGTATTTGTACTGGTGTAATTATGTACTGTATTTAATCTGGAATTCTTGTAAAACCTTTAATATTTCTCTCTTTTTTATAACTCCTGATCCACTTTCCTGAGACATATATACTTTACCTTCACCTCGCTCGCTTCTCAATACCTTTCAAGGAACAGAAACGAATTTCTAATCTCTGTGTAAAATTTGAAATGTTTTTGTAACATTTTGGGACTAAAGGCTTGAATTTTGTGACGAAAAATAGCGGAAAAACAGTGAAATAATAGTAAAAACTTCCTTTGACAAAAAACGCAGAAAAATGTAGAGAATTAATGCAGTTAATTAAGAGGTGAAATTTAATTGAAGGGTTAAGGTGGTTTTTTGGTGGAAATTGAGGTTTCTATCAACGAACTGGAATTCAATCAACGAAACCGGAGATGCAATAAACGAATTGGAATTCAATCAACGAAACCGGAGGTGCAATAAACGAATTGGAATTCAATCAACGAAATCGGCTGTTCAATCGTCGAAATCGAGTGTTTAATCAACGAAACCAGCATACCAATCAACGAAATCCTCATGCCTATCCGCGAACCTCAATCCCTCATCAAAAACAATTTAACTAATTCCTCCACATAATTGAATTCAACACTCATATTTTGGGAAGGCTTTTAATTAAAACTGGCGGCAATGTGAATTTTTACGTTAACACACTTGATCTGGATGTTGAAATAGTGCCTGGCAATCATACTAACCTTCTGATCTTATAGCATTCATCACTCCACTACCGGAACGCCGCCCGCCAATACATAAAAGTTATCAATGGAGGAAACGGATGACCTTAATTCCAATCGCAGCTGTCTTTCTTTTCCTGGCAGGGTTCCTTGAAAGGCGCTGGCACCAGAGAAATGTTGAAAAAATACCAATTCGGATTAATATAAACGGCGTCCGGGGAAAATCCACGGTCACCCGCCTTGTCACCGGCATTGTCAAAGAGGCCGGTTACCGGACTGTCGGAAAGACGACGGGCACACAGGCACGGATGATTTACTGGGACAGCCCTGAGGAAAAGCCCATTCTCCGTGATCCGGAAGGGCCTAACATTAAGGAACAGAAACGGGTTGTAAGAGAAACTGCCAATATAAAAGCAGAAGCTCTTGTGAGCGAATGTATGGCAGTGAACCCTGATTATCAGGTGGTTTTTCAGGAACTTCTTCTTCAGGCGAATATCGGCGTCATCGTAAACGTGCTCGAGGACCATATGGACATGCTTGGCCCAACCCTCGATGATGTGGCTGCCGCTTTTGTGCCCACGATTCCTTACAACGGCCATCTGATTTTGAACAACTCACACTACGTGGATTATTACAGGGAAATTGCCGAGCGCAGGAACACCGAAGTGATTATCGCTGACAACAGCCGAATTTCCGAAGACTATTTGCGGGAGTTTTCCTACATTATTTTTCCGGAAAACGCAGCCCTTGCCCTTGCTGTTGCCGATGCAATGGGTATCGATGAAGCCACCGCTCTGCAGGGAATGCTGAACGCCCACCCGGATCCAGGAGCTTTGAGGATCACCCCGGTGAAAAATAAGGCGGGGGAAGAATCGCCATTTGTAAATGCCTTTGCAGCGAATGACGCCCATTCCACGCTGGCGATCTGGGAGCGGGTGCAGATGCTCGGCTATCCGGCGGAACACCCGATAGTTATTATGAATTGCCGGGAAGACAGGGTGGACCGGACCGAACAGTTTGCAAGAGACGTACTGCCGAAAATGGGAATCGGCACCCTTGTTTTGATAGGGGAGGTTACGAGCCCGATCGTAGAAGCTTTTGAGGCGGGAAAAATTGAAGCGGAACGGCTGGAAAATCTAGAGGGAGTCCGGCCAGCTGAGGTTGCAGGAGTACTGCGGGAGCACGTGAACGGAAATGTCATGATAGGGATCGGAAACATCCACGGAGCAGCCGAAGAAGTACTGGAGCACTTTGAAAAACAGTGAAAATATACTTCTAATTTATGAATTTTATTTTAAAAAACAGGATTTAAGCAATACTAGTGAGAGACGCAGGTTAATTAGTTTGCTGTATGCACTTGATCGTGTACCTTGTGCACAGGATCGAGTGGTGTTTGCACAAGTTGGGTGAGGGTATGCACAGGTTTGGGTGCTATATGCACAACTCAAATGGTGATATGCACAACTTAAAATAATTATTAACTAACTTCTCTGCTTAATTGTCAGGTTAGCTTCGAAGCCAGGACATGCAATAAAGCCGGATCTTTGTTCAATAAAAATTTGTTACCTATAGGATTGAGATGAGATTCGCACGAGATCGGAGTGTTTATGCACGGAATCAGGTTGTGTTTGCACGACTTGGAGTGGTATTCGCACAACTTAAAATGATTATCGAAACGCCACTCCAATAAAAAACCAACTGCTTTGCTGAATTACCGAGTTACGCTTCGCAGCCGCTGTAAAGGAGGAATCCAGTTTAATGTTCGGTTCAGATTTATACATAACACTAGTTCTGGGAATTGTCATAAGCCTGCTTTACGCGGAAAAAGCCGGAGTGCTGCCAGGAGGGATCATTGTTCCTGGATACCTGGCGCTCATCTTTGACCAGCCGTTCTTCATCATGTCTATATTCTTCATCAGTTGTCTTATTTATCTGCTCGTCATCCATGTGCTCACACGGTTCACGATTCTTTACGGACGGCGGAAGTTCGCCGCCATGCTGCTTACAGGGGTTGTTTTAAAACTGGCATTTGATTATTTTTATCCGATTATGCCATTTGAAATATACGAACTCCGGGGAATCGGGGTAATTGTCCCTGGGCTGATCGCCAACTCTTTTCAGAAACAGGGCGTGCTTATAACGGTTACAGCAACGATGGTGCTCAGCGGAATAACCTTTGCAATTATGACTGCGTATTACTTTATTTTTTAGGCGGATATCGCTACCCGATATAAGAGGGGAGGAGGACTTGGAGCCTTCAGATCGCCACCCGATACAGAGTTGTACGAACGGTTAAAAGGCGTATCGCCACACGCTACACGAAACAAACACCTTGTATCGCCACCCGATACGCACACGAAAACCTAGGTTTCACCAACAAATAAAAGGAGCTGCCGGCTTATGAGTCATCGGTTTACGTTTCAGGAGCATTTGCTTCGCTGGTCAAAAAAGCATAAAAAACAGCTCACTTTCCATACATCAGTACTTGCTGCTGTTACCGGCACCATCCTTATTGCTTCGAATTTTTTCGCATTCACTTCCCCGCCGGAAGTCATCGAAAACGAGGATTCCATACTTACGGCAACATTCGTAGGCGATATGATGTTTGGCAGATATGTGGAGGAAGTGATCGACAGGAAAGGGTATGATTACTTGTTCGAATACACAGACCCTTATTTTGCTGTGTCCGACTTTGCCACCGGGAATTTCAAGCATCCCCTCCTGATCGAAGACCGGCCGCCGAACCCTGACCAGGCTTTCGTTTTTTCCACAACGACAGATACGGTGGATGCCCTTAAACAGAGGAATTTCCGCTCCCTGTCCATCGCCAACAACAACATCTACGACCACGGCCAGCTTGCCTTCCGGGACACGGTGAATTACTTCAATGACCAGGAGGATATCGCGGTAACCGGGCATATGACCGACCATGAGGACCTGGATAACGCGGCGATCTACGACCATAACGGGCTCACGATTGCCACCCTTGGAGTGACGGATGTCCTTGCAAAAAATTCAGCTGTCACCTCCTACAGACCCGGGGTGATTCCTCTGGAGCCGCCTCACTACATTATCAATTCTATCGTCAATGCGAGCAAAGTATCCGACCTTGTTATCGTTCATGTCCACTGGGGGGAAGCGTATGACTCCCATATCAGCAGCCGGCAGCGTGATCTGGCAAAAGCTATGTCACATGCAGGGGCAGACATCATTATTGGTCATTACCCGCACGTCTTAGCACCGATCGAAGTTTACAATGACACGGTCATTTTCTACAGCCTCGGCAACTTTATTTTTGACCAGGGCTGGAGCCGGACGAAGCAGACAGCCCTTGCGCAGTACAATCTGCTGGAAGATGGGACAGCGGAAATTGAGCTCGTCCCGTATGTCACCCGGGAGGGGCAGCCCCGTCCGGTGGGCGACAGATCACCCCGGGCGAGCGTTATCCAGAAGATGCTCACGAAAAATCTGGACCCGGAAACGTATGAACGAAACGGGGCGAAAATAATCCTGAAGGTAAATCACGAACGTGTCATCCAGGCAAATAATGAGCCACTTGAGACGGTGAAGAAAGGCGGTGGCAGCGATGTGGCTTCGTAAAATGACCAATATCGTTGGAATTCCGCTGATCATCTTATTTATCATCGGTGCTTATATTGAAATTAACCCGGAGCGGGACGAGGATCAGCAGCAGGGGCAAATTTTTGAAGCGGTAGATGCAAATAACGCATTCGCTGTGTCAGCCTCCAATGCAGAAGCAGTGCAGGCCGGTATCGAAGTGATGGAAAACGGCGGAAACGCTATCGATGCTGCAATCGCTGTTTCGTTCATGCTCGGTGTCGTTGAGCCGTACGGTTCCGGCATTGGCGGGGGCGGATCCATGCTCATTTTCGATCCGACAGCAACTGACCAGGCAAGCCAGATGCGCTATATTGATTACCGGGAAACCGCGCCACTCTCCCTCGTAGTCCGGGGGCAGAACCAGATTGGGGAAGAGGAACCACTGGAAAACCAGGAGGACGGTGATGCAGGGGAGGAGCCTGCCCGAATTCCACAGGGGCCGGCTGCCCAGCAGATTAATTTAACGGAAATGCGTGATTTCGGCGTGCCTGGTTTTCTGAAAGGGATGGCTTATCTGTTTGACAACTATGCAACAATGGATTTTTCCGATCTGATCCGAC
Source organism: Evansella clarkii (assembly GCF_002019695.1). Taxonomy (GTDB): domain Bacteria; phylum Bacillota; class Bacilli; order Bacillales; family Salisediminibacteriaceae; genus Evansella; species Evansella clarkii. The sequence goes on from NZ_KV917376.1 coordinate 1,441,543, forward strand.
CTTCGATTGAAACGGCGGAAAACGGCTATACGGCTGACCGCTATCTGGCAGAGCGGTTCCACTATGCGCAGCACCGGCTGAACCATGCGGAAATACCGCATTTTTACCCGGAGCATCAGCTGATTCAGGAAGGCCAGCTTCTCGTTCAGACCGAGCTTGCGGAAACACTCAGGGAAATCGAGCGTCTCGGGCCGGACAGTTATTTTCACGAGGAGCTTGCAACGGCCATGTCTGAGCGGTACCCGATTCTCACGGAGCAGGACTTCGAGGAGTACATGGTGCTTACAAATCAGCGACCGTCCCATGGAGAATTCCAGGGTTATCAGGTGTACGCCGCCCCGCCGCCACTCGCCGGACCGGTGCTCATCCAGACCCTGTACATGGCAGAAATGATGAATCTCGGGGAGCATGAACTTCTTGCGGAAACAGAGCCTGACATCGAATCATACATCGACCTGGTGGAAAAAATCGCCGGAATCAATGACCAGACGTACCGTGCCCGGTTAGGGACGATCGGTGATCCGCACACATCTTATACTGCATCAACAGAAGCGGAACGGATCGTCACACGTGAGTTCGCCGGCGAGCTTGTTTCCAGATGGGAATCCGCCCAGGCAGAAAGAGATGAACAATTTTTCCAGGACGAAGAGGATTACAGGGAGGAAGGGACGGAATCGTACGTACCGCCAGCAAACCGAAGCTTGTTTGCCGGGAAAGGTTTCGGAACGACCGAAACTACCAGCCCGGCCGTTTCGTTCCTTGATTCACCGGCTGATATCAACCAGCACAACAACACGACTCACTTCGTTGTCATTGACCGTGAGGGAAGGATGGTCTCTGCTACACATACATTGAGTAACTTCTTCGGCTCTGGTGAGTATTACAAAGGGTTTTTCCTGAACGACCAGCTGAGCAACTTCAGCTCCACCGAAGGAAATATTAACGCCCCAGCACCTGGCCGTCGTCCGAGAAGTTTTATGACACCGACTATTTTTATCAGGGAAAACGAAGGGGCAATTGAAGAGGTGATCGGGCTCGGTTCCCCAGGAGGAGCGCGAATTCCGATGATGCTTTCCCAGGCGCTTATCTACCATCTGATTCATGGGGAGGATTTCCTTGATGCGGTGGAGCGTCCCCGCCTGCAGTACGATTTTAATGAAAACACCCAGCAGTTTGAAGTGCGTCTCGAGCCTCGTTTTACCGAACTGCCGGAATACCCATGGATCCGGGAGGCTCTCATTCAGCGGGGCTACCCGGTCTCCGTGGAATATAGCGATATGTATTTTGGCGGAATTCAGGCATTGATTTTCGATGCACGCCAGCAGATCATCACCGGAAGCGCGGACACACGCCGTGGCGGAACCTGGGAACACGGGGAATACAATGAGGGAGGAGGGGGCTGATGAACAGAAAATGGTTTCCAATCGTATTTTTCCTGGCCGTCTTCTTCTTCATGGTCGTCTTCCGTCACGAAGAATACCTCTCCGGATCGGAGTCCCGCCAGATTGAACAGGTGACCTTCGAAGAGGACTGGGCCGAGCACGGGAACATTCCCGAGCATCTGCGGGACATCACCCGGGGGCTGGACGGCCCCCTCCGGAGCAAAATTATTCATAAAGTGATCAACGGGGAAACACTGAATGTTTTGTATCTCCCGTCCACACCGTTTTTCGAGCGGACTGTAAGGACAGACATCGAAGAGCAACAACCCCTCTGGCTGGAAAAAACAGAGGAAATCCTCTCTGACGTTTATAAATATGATTTCGTGGATTTGCTCGTTTTGCCGCCAGACGCACTAAGGTATGAGCTTCAGGAAGATGGGGAAGTCATCGAGGATGACGATGATCTGAATGATGAGGCTCCATATGGTGAGCTGCCTGGCCAGGAAGAGGAGCCTGATGCGCCGGAACCGAGCTATCTCCAGTCGGTAAGGGAGCTCCGGGAGCTTGAACCGGACGTGATTCTTCTCGATATGGCACTGATCGCTGAGCATCTGGATGACAGTGAATATTCGGTGGAAGGGTATACAGCCCAGGTGCTTGAGCTGCTGGAAACTTTGTATCGGCCCCGTGACAGGTATTTTACCTATATGCTCGCTGGTGTGGAGCTACATGAAGCGTTGTTCTTTGAGCGGGAGGATACTACACTGAATGATCATATCGAGCGGTTGTCCGAGCAGCTGGATTTCGGTGTCAAGCAGGCGGTTATCGACTTCGAGCGGGGCGCAGCCTACATGCCAGAGGACCAATTGCATGAACGGTGGGCCCGCCAGGTCATGGTGCCGCTGTTTTATCGGGGGATCATACCGGAGTAGGTGGTTTGTCTTTTCTGTAGTAGGTTCGGTTGGCGCGATAAGCATGGAGTTTGGCGTGATAAGTATGTGGTTTCGCGCGATAAGCATGAAGTTTGGCGTGATAAATATCGAGTTCCGCGCGATTACATGAATTAAGTGCTTTGTTTAATTGTAAGCTTGCGTTGAAAAAGCCCTCACTGGAGGGCTTTTTCAACGCATCGAAGCTTAACCCCAGCATACAGCAAAGCAGTTAGTTAAATAATCTTTTAATAAATTTCTCTTGCTTCGCGCGATAAGTATGGAGTTAGGCGTGATAAGCAGTTGGTTTGGCGCGATAAGCATGCAAATCGGCGTGATAAGTACCGAGTTCCGCGTGATAATATGAATAAAGTGCTTTGCTTCATTGTAAGCATGATGTTTAAAAAGCCCTCACTGGAGGGCTTTTTCAACGCTTCGAAGCTTAACCCCAGCATACAGCAAAGCAGTTAGTTAAATTATCTTTTAATAAATTTCTCTTGCTTCGCGCGATAAGTATGGAGTTAGGCGTGATAAGCAGTTGGTTTGGCGCGATAAGCATGCAAATCGGCGTGATAAGGATTGAGTTCCGCGCGATAATATGAATTAAGAGCTTTGTTTAATTGTAAGCTTGTGTTGAAAAAGCCCTCACTGGAGGGCTTTTTCAACGCATCGAAGCTAAACCCCAGCATACAGCAAAGCAGTTAGTTAACTAATCTTTTAATAAAATTCTCTTGCTTCGCGCGATAAGTATGGAGTTAGGCGTGATAAGCAGCTAGTTTCGCGCGATAATCAGTGAAATTGGCGTAATAAGTATCGAGTTCCGCGTGATAATATGAATAAAGTGCTTTGCTTCATTGTAAGCATGATGTTGAAAAAGCCCTCACTGGAGGGCTTTTTCAACGCTTCGAAGCTAAACCCCAGCATACAGCAAAGCAGTTAGTTAAATAATCTTTTAATAAATTTCTCTTGCTTCGCGCGATAAGTATGAAGTTAAGCGTGATAAACAGCTGGTTTCGCGTGATAAGCATGAAGTTTGGCGCGATAATTAAACAAGTGCCAAGTGACTACAACAAACTTACAAATAATAACTTATATAAAGGAATTATGTCTGTCTTTGCCGAATATAAAGGCGTAATAGCACATCACCATACAAAGGAGGAAGACTTATTGATTAAAAAAGTACTGAAACCTTCATTAACACTTCAGCAGCATGAAGCTTTACTTAGGAACCTTGATCCTCACCATTTTCGAAGAAATCTCATTGAAAAGAATTATCGGAAACTACTTTCCGGTTTCAGAGGGGAGAAGCAGCTTAATTATGAACTGACCTTTCTGAGAAATCACAAATTCACTATTTATAATGATCTCCGCCTCCCGCATCAGGGTAATTTTTTTCAAATCGACTGCCTCTTGCTTTCCCCGACTCTTATCCTTCTCCTTGAAGCAAAAAATCTTTCCGGTCGTATCACAATTAACCACCATACAAACGAGATGTCTCGCATTGTACCTGCAACAAACGAAGAAGAAGGTTATGCTGATCCAACTCTTCAGACAGCCAGGCACAGGCTTCAACTATACGAATGGCTAATAAAAAATAACCTCCGCACTATTTCTATCGATTCCCTCGTGGTTTTTACTAATCCAAACTCAAACCTGTCTATTTCCAACGGGCACCCTTCCGGGAAAAGTATAATAAAGGGCCCAGCTACGGCACAGTCGGTTAGTCAACTACAAAAAAAGCATGAAAAAAACGGACCTGTAACTACACATGAGCTTAGCAACATTAGCAGTCGGCTTCTGGCAGATCATACTCCTAAAAAGGAAGACATTCTGCAGAGATATAATATACGAGCCAGTGAAATCACAACCGGGATTGCTTGTCCTGACTGCAGCCAACGCCCGATGATTAGAGTACGGGGAAAATGGAAGTGTATAAATACTGTCTGCTTAAAAACAAGCAATGATGCTCATTTAACGGCACTGAAGGATTACGCCCTCATGTTCGGTCCCCGAATAACAAACACATCGGCTAGACATTACCTGAATATTAAATCCTCCTCAATTACACAAAAACTGCTTGCTGAAATGAACCTACCTAGTAATGGTACTACAAGAAACTATTCCTACGAGCTCCCTATAGAAAATTGAAGGCTCAGTCTGAAAATACTGCGCAAGGGGTGAAAATTACAAAAGGTTAGGCGCGATAACAGTAGAGTTTCGCGTGATAAGTATAAAGTTTCGCGCGATAAGCAGCGGAATCGGCGTGATAAGTGCAGAGTTCCGCGCGATTAAAATCTAATTGAACAAAAGGTTTAAACCCCTTCCCGAAATGAACCACCCTGTTATAACCCGCCTCCCTTCTGGGTATAGATAACCACACAACCAACAAAGGGGGAGACCCGCATATGGAAGATAACTACTTAAATTTAAAAGGAAAGACGGCAATTATTACGGGAGGAAGTTCCGGAATCGGGAGGGGGACTGCTCTTAAACTGGCTGAGCAAGGTGTTCGTCTCGGCCTTATTGATATTAAGCATGAAAGAGGAGAAGAAGTGGTGCAGCAGATTGAAGAAAAAGGGAGCGAAGCCGTGCTTGCCGAAGCGGATATTTCTGACCCCGGGGATACAGAACGGGCAATTAAAGAAATAGCCGATAAGTTTGGCGGGAAAATTGACATTGTTTTTGCCAATGCAGGTATGAATGGGGTGCTTGCACCCATTGAGGACATGGAGCCGGAGGACTGGCACAGCACTATCAGCACCAACCTTAACGGGACTTTCTATACGGTGAAATATGCAATTCCTTATATGAAAAAAGGCGGCGGGAGCATCATCATAACAAGCTCGGTGAACGGCAGCCGGATTTATAATAACTTCGGGTTTTCTGCCTATAGTTCATCGAAGGGAGGAATTAACGCCTTTGCAAAAATGGCTGCTCTGGAGCTGGCCAATCATGCCATCCGGGTGAACACCATCTGCCCCGGAGCGGTGAAAACTAAAATTGGCGAGGAAGGAACAGAAAGATCGGAAGCGGTGGAAAAAATAGAAATACCTGTGGAATATCCGGAAGGAAACCAGCCTTTGGACCACCGGCCGGGCCAGCCAGAGGAAGTCGCCAACCTCGTTCTGTTTTTATCATCAGAAGCATCTCATCATATCACAGGGACCGAGATATTCATCGATGGAGCAGAATCACTGCTGTAAATAAAAAGCCCTCCAGTGAGGGCTTTTCTAATGTGGAAGGATAATTAATAAAAAGCCAGCATCATTGAGGGCAGGGGCTTCGGAGCTTTGCTAATCAATTAAGCAAAGCATTTAGGTAATTAAGAATTAATCTAAGTTGTGCGAAAGACACTCTGAGTTGAGCGAATCCCCCTTGAATTAGTGCGATTCACCATTAATGTTGTGCGAACTACCTCCTGAAGTTGTGCAATCCCCCTAGATACACCTCCCCCAACTAAATAACCTCCATACCTTCTCCATACATCGACAATAAATCTGCGGCTTATATGATATAACCTAAATAAACGGGAGGGGATCATGATCGAATGAATAAGAAACCTAGAGTTTTTATTGGATCCTCGCGAGAGGCGATTCCGTATGTGGATGCCATCCACGGCCGGTTACGATATGAAGCTGAAGTTACTCCATGGCATACCGCCTTTCGGGAAGCGCATGCTTATAATATGGAAGAATTGGAAAGAGCACTTAATAATGCTGATTATGCTGTGTTTGTCTTCTCACCTGACGATGTGGTGAAAATCCGCGGCCAGATTTTTTACACAGCGAGGGATAACACCTTATTTGAGCTCGGTCTGTTCTGGGGCAAACTGGAGAGGTGGAGGGTATTTTACCTGATACCTGATAAGCTGCCGGAACAAACCAACGGTGAACCGGCGGCTGGGCTGCGTCTCGCAACAGATTTAGACGGTATCGCTCCGCTGACCTATGAGGTGAGGGAGGATAATAATTACGATGCAGCGGTAAGTTTTCCCTGCAGTAGGATCATTAGAAGAATTCAGGAATTGGGGCCGTTTGAAGACCCTCAAAAAGTAATAGAGCAGCTCGAGAAGAAAAACACAGACAAGGCACATGCACTTCAGTTTTTAGTCCCATTCTCAAAAGCGTTAATGGAGAAAGAAGCCAATAAATATGAAGTGCTGTATGAAAGCCTGAGGAGTGCCTTTGCTCCGCCAGCGAGATTCAAAGTGAGCGGAGGGACAGTCTTCAAAGCCGCCGACAAAGGCCTCGCATATGCCGCTGGGAGGGAGAACAGAGAGACATTTATTCCCTATGATATAAACGGCGGGAAACAGGGGGAGAAGCTGGTGGCAGACTGCTTTTTAAACAGCGAGGAGCGTGTTTTGTTAATCAACGACCTGCTCGTGAAAACCTATATGATATGCTACCCGTTTAAAAATATAGTGGCAACGGTTCATATAAGCGGGCCTTACGAACTTAATAAGGAGCAGTTAGACGAAATGTTTTTAACGAACCAGGAATTGCTCAGGATCATCCAGTTTCTTTTCGGTCCTCCAGCCAAAAAGGTTTTCAACCAGGAAAAAGACGACCACACAGCTGTCTTTGCCAACTTAACCAGCCATTCAGAGTCCATTGTTTACAAACGAAAAGCCGAATATAAAACACCGGACTATCTAATCTGAAAAAAGGCACCGCAAATGGTGCCTTTTTCATGGAAAAAGAAACCCTCCATATTTATTGGGGAGTTTCTATCCTAAATGTCTGAGGGAGTCACACACTTATTCTTCATAATCAGCTGCTTCTTCTACTTCGTCATCTTCACTATCATCTCTCACTGTAACGTCGTGGTCTTCATCCAGTTCCAGGTGGGTGCGGAGGTCTTCGGATACACGTCGCCGTTCCTCGTCTTCCACGAGGTAGTACCATACTTCATCAATTAAAGTACCGCTGCCATCGATCTCTACTGACTCTGTGTTATGCCTGGCATCGCCGTATTTCTCATATATTTCCCACATCTCATCGAAGGTCATGTCTGTTCTGATGTTATCGCCAAGAGCCTGGAGGATATGCTCGACCCTTGTTACAGATGAGAAGCTGGCCGCCTCGTCAATAATCGCATCGAGAACTTTTCTTTGCCGGGCGTTTCGTCCAAGGTCACCGTCCGGGTCTTCCTTTCGCATGCGTACATAATGGAGGGCTTCTTCTCCGTTCATGCTGATTTCTCCTTCGGGGTATTCGTGGCCCCTTTTTTTAAAAGCGAAGGTGTTCTCCACTGTTACTCCGCCGACAGAATTAACAATATCCCGGAAACCGCTCATGTTTACGGCTACGTAATAGTCGATTGGCACATCGAGGAAGTCCTCCACGGTTTCCATGACCAGCTGTGGTCCGCCATATGCATGGGCGTGGTTGACCTTATCCTCAGAGCCACGGCCGGGGATTTCCAGTCTTGTATCCCTGGGGACGCTTGTCATTTTCATGGAGTTGTCATTGGGATTGACGGTAACTACAAGGATCGTGTCAGATCTGCCGCTGAAATCATCTTCATCGAGACCGAGCAGCAAAAAGGACAGGGGCTCCCTCGTTTCAATATTCACTTCTTGTTCCCGTTTCTCGGAATGTTCCCGTTCGGTTGGGGCGTGCATGCCTTCGTCCACAGTACTTACAGCGTTATTATATAGATAAACGGCGTAACCTCCGGCAGCACCGATAAACAGTGTCAGAACGATTCCAATAATCAAAAGTATTTTTTTCATATTTATAGCTCCTATTGTGGTTGACTTTGCCTGAAAAAAGAAGGGTTTGCAAGCGGCTATTAAAACTCCTGCCTCACAAACATGAGATTAGATAAGATGTGTCGGTGTAGAGAACGGACGCTAGAATCCCGATAAGTTGGCCTAAAAATCAGTGGGGGATAAATAGTACCCTCACTGATTGAAGTTTCACTTTACTACTTTTTACCCCATATCTCCATTGCATTACCGTGGAATTTTACATAATAGAAATGTTTCTGAAAAGTTTTTGAAAAATTGGCGGTTAAAAAGAAAAAGTACTAATACAAATGTATTAGCACTTTTTATAGTTATGTGCAGAGGCAGTGAGGTGATGAAAATAAACTTTGCCTTTGCAGCTCCTTATTAATCGTCTTCGTATTCCGGTTCTGGCTGGGAGTTATTAGAGCCGCCGGAATTACCGCCTGAGTTCCCCGAACCTGAGTTGTCAGATCCTGAGTCTCCAGTACCGCCGGAGTTATTGGAACCGCCTGAACTTCCGGAACCACCTGAGCTGCCGGAGTCGTTTCCGCCACTGGAGCCGCCGGAATTGCCCGATCCTCCGGTGCTGCCAGAGTTATTGGACCCGGAACCACCAGATCCGCCACTTGAACCTCCGGAGCTACCTGAAGATCCACCAGAACTTCCCGAACCGCTGCTTCCTGAGTTATTGCTTCCGGAGCCTGAGCTGCCGGAACCACTTGATCCGCCCGATCCTCCAGAACTACCAGATGATCCACCAGAACCTCCGGAACTACCAGAACCGCCTGAAGACCCACCAGAACTTCCAGATCCACTGGAACCTCCGCTACTTCCAGAGCTTCCCGAATTACCGGAACTACCTGAACTATTTGTTCCGCCAGAACTACCTGACCCAGAACTTCCTGAACTGCTGGAACCTCCCGAACGGTTAGAGTCAGATGATGACCCGGAAGAGCCGTCTGACGAAGAGTCGTCTGATCCAGTGGAGGAGGAGTTGTTATCCTGGCTATCTTCCGGATCTATATTCTGGGAATTTTCCTCGTTTGCCGTGCCTTCCTGTGCAAAAACTGCAGTAACTGATTTACTTCTGTCCATATCGAAGTTTACAGTTGCTGTTGCTCCAGATATATCCCCTTCCCAGCGGACAAACTCCCAGCCGTCAGCTGGCTGAGCTGTCAGTGTGACAGGATCCATATACTCGAAGCTTGTTTCAGCAGGATTTGAAAATATTGTTCCTTCACCAACTATGCCGAGGCTTAGTTCAAAGGAAGAAGTCTCTTCAAACACTGCTCCAATGGATTTATGGTCGTCCATCACTAACTCCAGAAGGTTATCCGTACCAGATGCATCGCCTGTCCATTCTACAAACGCCCAGCCAGGCTCAGGTACAGCTTCGATTGTTACTGTGTCTCCGAGCAGGAATGAGTCTTCGTCAGGGGAGATGGATAAGCTTCCTTCTCCGGTAATTTCATATTCCAGACTTCTTCGTTCGTCACCGATAGATATATTAAATGCTGATTTGAAGTCTTCAAAGCTGATGATCAACGTTTCCAATCCTTCTTTTTCAGCTGTAAAAGTATTTGTGTCACCAGTATCTTCGCTTAAGGTCCCTAGACCTTTTTTCAGCTTCCATTCCAATTCCTCATCCATTTCTTCGCCTGTAGCATCAAAAGCTGCGACGGAGAGTTCAACAACTTCCCCGACAGCAAGTGCTTCGTCAATTTCCGGCCCCAGGACTACTTCTTCCAGTACCTGTTCGAGGATGGAAATCTCTAATTGAGCGGTAATAGATCCTACAGAGCCTTCAACCATTACTGAACCCAGATCATCCGATGCAGTAAAAACAGCTTCTTTCGGATTTTCAGCCAGTTCAATGTTACCGAGCTCATCCTCTACTTCCCATTCCGCCTCAATAGAGATAATGATATTATCACCTTCCATCCAGACGAGCTGCAGTGTTCGGTCATATCCTTGCTGAACGACCGTGCGCTCGGCAAAAACTTGAAGGTTGTTCTCCAGTGCCTGGTAAAAACGCTCCAGTTTTGCAGCCCCTCCGTCAGCAGGGTTGTATGAGTCAAGGATATGGACTGCCTTTTTTATTTCTTTTTTGTCTATATACATTTGAGCAAGGTTTGAATAATAGTCAACGGCATGTGGACTGAGCTCAACCCCTCTGAGCAGTGTTTTCTCGGCGTCCTCCCAGCGATTCACAGCCATATAGGAGTCAGTTAAACCAAGCCGTGCCCTGAGGTGTTGCGGATCTGCGTCCAGGATCCCGCGGAAAGCATTAATTGCTTCCTCAAACTCCCCGTTATTATAAAAATCCTGTGCAGCTTCCAATTGTTCATCCAGACTGTCAGACTGAACAATGTTCCAGGTGAAGAAACTCATAAACAAAACAACAACAGCACTGCTCAAATAAAGATACAGCTTCTTTCTGTTCATCATTTGCTCCTTTCCCGCTAAATGACCGTCCGTCCATGTAAATAGTATAAAAAAATGGTATAGGTGTTTTATTGTTCGGTTCATTTCCAGTTATGTATATCGACATAATACCATATAATTCTATAAATTGTTGGAAAACTTTAGTAGAGTTGTTTTGAAGCAAGGAAGTTAGTTAAATGGAGTTATTCATACTAATTATAAGGTGTGCGAACGCCTGCTGAAGTTGAGCGAATGCCTCATGGAAATGTGCGATCAAGTATGAAAATCGTGCGAATGCCCCCTGTAGACGTACGATTAAGTATGAAAGTTGAGCGAATCCCCCTGAAGATGTGCGGTCGGCCCTTCAGGACGTGGGATTCAGCATAGAAAACAAAACCCCTGCTCCATATGGGCAGGGGGCATTTAAACAAACGTTTGTTTAATCTGCAGAGACTACTTCGTTGTTATCAATTCCGAGATGATCACGTAACGTGTTTGATACGCGGAGTCTTTCATCTTCTTCGACGAAATAGTACCAGATGCCGTCGATACGGCCGCCGGAGCCTGTAATTTCAAGTGTCTCTGAGTTGTGGCGGGCATCCCGGTAGTTTTCCTGAATTTTCATCATGTCATCGAAAGTCATATTAGTCGTAAGGTTATTTCCTAATGCGTCTAAAATAGAACCAGCTTTAGTGACACTTGAAAGCTGGGCGCCTTCCTGAATCATAGCATCCACGATCTGACGCTGACGGTCGTTACGTCCTAAGTCGCCACGTGAATCTTGCTTTCTCATTCTGGAATAAGCTAGTGCCTGATCACCGTCTAAGAAAAGCTGTCCTTCTTCGAATGTGTGGCCGCTTTGATTAAATGCAAAAGCATTATCAACAGTCACCCCACCTAATGCATCAACAATATCTTTAAAGCCTTCCATGTTTACAGTTACAAAATAATCAATAGGTATATCTAAGAAATTCTCAACTGAAGCCATTGCCATTTCCGGGCCGCCAAAGGCATATGCATGGTTTATCTTATCCTGATGTCCACGTCCTACCATTTCTGTATAAGTATCACGAGGGATACTTACCATTTTCATCGATCGGTCCTCCGGGTTAACGGTAACAACCATCAAGGTGTCAGAGCGGCCGCTGTCAGCAGCACGGGCGTCAACACCCAACAAAAGAAAAGATAATGGTTCTCTATCTTCCATATTTACTTCAAGATCCCGGCGTTCTGACTTTTCCCGTTCAATAGGCTGGTGCATTTGATCCACCGTGCTCTGTACACTGCTATATAAATAGTAACCATAGCCGCCAATCGCCAACACAACTGTGAGGAGCAAGGCTCCAATGATTATCAACGCTTTTTTCATGTTTTCATTTCTCCTAATAAAATTAATAATTACAATTTTTAGTATAGTCGTAAATAACGATACTGACAATCCTCTTTTTTGCAGAAAATATTCCAATTTTCCTCAAGCTTATTTACAAGTTTAGTAAAATCGGATAGCATATGAGTATTGAATACGGAACGACATGGTGTCGACAGGAGGAAAAAATGGAAGAAACTATAAGTTTAAAAGAGATATTTGACACGCTTAAAAAGAGAGTTGCTTTAATTATATCTATTACACTAGCTGCTGTAGCAATTAGTGCTATTGTATCCTATTTCTTACTAACCCCAACATACCAGTCCTCAACGCAGCTTTTAGTTAACCAATCAGTGGAAGAAGGTCAAACTTACACTCAAGGAGATGTCCGCACAAATCTAGAACTAATCAATACGTACAACGTAATTATAACTTCCCCGCGTATTTTAGAACCAGTAGTAGACGAACTTCAGCTTACCCGGTCCGTTGGTGACCTGAGGGACCAGATAAATGTAGGGAGCCAGGGAGATTCTCAGGTAGTATCAATTAGTGTAGAAGACACAGACCCGGCAATGGCTGTAAACATTGCGAACACGATAGCTATGGTATTCCAGAGAGATATTGTAGATATTATGAATGTAGACAACGTGTCTATCCTATCCGCTGCTGAGTTAGGAGAAAACCCTTCACCAGTAAGCCCGAACCCAACACTTAATATGGCAATCGCTTTTGTAGTGGGCTTAATGGCTGCTGTTGGCTTGGCATTCCTGTTAGAGTTTCTTGATAACACGGTAAAAACAGAAGATGATATTGAAAAGAAGCTGGGCATTCCTGTATTAGGAATGATAGCTACAATGGATACATCAAACACGGAAGTGAAAAATGTTTCCCATAACAGAAGAAACAAGAATGGAAGTGAGAAGTTTGGCGCGTAAAAAGAAAGACAACACACAAATTTCTGATAAACAGAGAAGTCTTATCGCTTATTATGACCCGAAATCACCGGTGTCTGAACAATACAGAACGATCCGAACGAACATAGAATTTGCTTCCGTTGATAACAAAGTAAAAACATTAATGGTAACTTCGAGCACACCTGGTGAAGGGAAGTCAACGACGACTGCTAACCTTGCAACTGTGCTGGGGCAGCAAGGCAAGAGCGTGCTGGTAATCGATACAGACATGAGAAAGCCTACTGTTCATTTTACATTCCAGCTTCCGAATACTTCAGGGCTGACAAATGTAATTACGCGGCAGCAGAAGTTTGATGATGCCGTTTATGAAACTTCTATTCCGAATGTAGATGTACTAACGTCAGGGCCAATACCGCCAAATCCAAGCGAGTTAATTGGTTCACGTGCCATGCAACATCTAATAGGTGAACTAAAAGAAGCGTATGATTATATTATTTTTGATGCTCCTCCAGTAAAAGCTGTTGCTGATCCGTTGATCCTTTCCAAATATGCCGACGGTGTGGTACTTGTAGTAAGAAGCGGTAAAACGGAAGAAGAAGCGGCGAAAGATGCTGTGGATGCTTTGAAAAAAGCAGAAGCGAATATATTAGGCGCTGTATTAAATGATGTGAAGATAAAGGATACAAGTTACTACTATTACTATAGTGAAAAATAATGAAAATTCAGAAAAAACAACAAGGGCTATAGCGAAAGTTGCAGATTGTGCTATAATTATGCCTAGTTATGTAACAAAGGAAAGGGGCCTGAACTATGATTGACTTACACTGCCATATACTACCGAATCTGGATGACGGCTCCCAGTCTTTTGAAGACACACTTCTGATGGCTGAAAAAGCTGTGGAGGAAGGAATTACTTCTATCATAGCTACTCCTCATCATAACAATGGGAGCTATGAGAATGAGAAACAAGTTATTAATCAAAAGACAGAAGAAGTTAATAAATTTTTGAGCGACAGAAAGATAGATTTAAAGGTTTATCCGGGACAGGAAGTTAGAATATACGGAGAAGTTATCGAGGATTATGAACAAGATATTATTCATACATTAGCAGGCAGTAAGTACATATTTATTGAGCTGCCATCAGGCTATGTACCGAGATATACGAAAGATCTTCTTTACAAGCTTCAACTGGAAGGACTAATGCCTGTCATTGTCCATCCGGAAAGAAACCAGGAGTTAATCAGCAAGCCGGAAAAGTTGTATGAATTTGTTAAAAACGGCACGCTTACTCAGCTTACTGCAGGTAGTGTGGCAGGGAAATTCGGCAAAAAGATTAAAGGCTTTTCAGACGAACTAATCGAAGCTAACTTAGCACATTTTATAGCATCTGATGCTCATAATACGACAAACCGTAGCTTTCACATGACCGCAGCTTATGACTATGTACAACAAGAGTTTGGGGAAGACTTGGTTTATTTTTTTAAGGAAAATGCACAACTGGTCCTTGAAAATAAACATGTGATGCTGGAACAACCGATGCCGGTTAAAAGACGCAAAAAGATATTCGGCCTCTTTTAACTTTTTATGACAATGTTTTCAAAAAAGTTCTTAATATTAAGGGATACGCTATGGTTTTTGTTTCTGGCTGTTATCCCTTTTTTATTAAAAAAACAAACAAAGTATTATTATGCCATTAAAGATAAGGTATATCGGTAATGCCTCCTCACCGTTAAAAATGGAGGTACTCGGCCGTGCTGTGGGAATTTCGTAGAATTTCCTTAGGCGCAGCAGTTGCCAATGGTGCGGTGTGAGGTCAGGTTAAATGCCTGTTTTTAAAACAACGGAAGTGTAGGTTTAGTCCTATTACTTTAATTGTTTTCTTTTAAAATTATTATAACATGAAGTATGAAAACCACAATAGTTTAGGTTCTTGCGGTTAATTAATTTATCGTTTTTTAACAAACTTTTGTGAGATATCGCTATATTTATTGCAATTATGCAATAAAACAACCAACATAACCTTTTTTATATATGATATTTTTCAAGACTTTTAATATATACCCTCGCCCCCTAGGTATCTAAACCTTAATAAAAAAGCATCATGACTTATTCATTAGTTTTTTAGGAAGGCGTTCAGCGATATTTCGCATAGTTTTTATGCGGCGGATCGCTGAGCGCTTTTTCTTTCTGAAAGAAAAATACTAATATTTCCTTGGAAGGAGGAGCGATTTTGAGTTATCGCTTACGTTTGTCTTTATTAATTCTCGTCGACTCTATTATCGTCCTATTTTCTGTTTTCTTAAGCTATTGGCTACTTTTAACAACCTCTTCAGTTATGGTGCCACTAGCAATAGTGGTGAGTTCTGCATCGTTATTTGCATTTCATCACCTCTTTGCCCACTTTTTTAAATTGTATAAACGAGTTTGGGCTTATGCGAGCATTCAGGAATTAATTGCTATATTTAAAGGGGTGAGCTTATCTGTTGCGGCAACTGGTCTCATTCAGCTGATCGCTTTTCAGGGGATTTATACTCGTACGTTATTAATCACATGGATGCTGCATATTCTCCTTATTGGTGCTTCGCGTTTTTCGTGGAGGCTTATCCGTGATACTAAGTTCGCTGTCAATAAAGATAATACACGGGCACTGATTATTGGAGCTGGTTCTGGAGGGACGATGGTTGCCAGACAGCTTTTAAACAGTGAGAATTCTGAGCTTCATCCAGTAGCGTTTATTGATGATGACTTCTCGAAACAAAATCTTGAAATTATGGGCTGCCCTGTTGTGGGAAAAACAAAGGATATTGAAAAAGCCGTGGAAGAACACGACATCGAACATATTATTATTGCGATTCCTTCCATGAAAAAATCAGAAATCAATCATATTTTCCAGCAATGCCTTAACACAAAAGTGAAAACTCAGATCATGCCTTCTGTAGAAGACATCATGGCAGGGAAGATTTCAGTAAGCCAGATGCGTGATGTGCAGGTGGAAGATCTGCTCGGCAGAGATCCTGTAGAGCTTGACACTGGAGCGATTTCGAACAAGCTCACTGGAAAAACAGTATTGGTTACTGGTGCTGGCGGATCGATTGGTTCGGAAGTTTGCCGCCAGGTTTGTGGCTTTAACCCAGGAAAACTTATTCTCCTCGGCCATGGAGAGAACAGCATTTATACGATTGAAATGGAATTAAGAAATACGTTTAGTGAGATTGAAATCGAGCCAGAAATTGCAGATGTCCAGGATGCTGAGCGTATGAATGAAGTGTTGCAAAAATACAGGCCGGACGTAGTTTACCATGCAGCTGCCCATAAGCATGTACCGTTAATGGAAAGAAATCCTCACGAAGCGGTTAAAAATAATGTGATCGGCACAAAAAATACTGCCGAAGCGGCAGATGCGGCAGGGGTAAAAACATTTGTAATGATCTCCACAGATAAAGCAGTAAATCCAACGAGCGTAATGGGAGCAACGAAACGGATCGCAGAAATGGTCATCCAGCATATGGACATGGTTAGCAGCACGAAATTTGTTGCAGTACGGTTTGGTAATGTACTAGGAAGCCGTGGAAGTGTAATTCCTTTGTTCAAAAAGCAGATTGCAGCCGGTGGCCCAGTTACAGTAACACATCCCGAAATGGTACGTTACTTTATGACAATTCCTGAAGCATCACGACTTGTCATCCAGGCGGGTGCTATTGCGAAAGGCGGAGAAGTATTTGTCTTGGATATGGGGGAACCAGTAAAGATAGTAGATCTGGCTAAAAACCTTATTAGGTTATCTGGATTCAGTGAAGAAGAGATTGGTATCAAATACTCTGGAATGAGACCGGGAGAGAAACTGTTTGAAGAACTTCTCGGTGAGAATGAAGTTCATAGTGAGCAAATTTATCCTATGATTTACAGAGGGAAAACTCCTACCGTGAATATATCAGTAATATATGATTTGATAAAGGAATTTGAAAAAAGCCCTAACACTGAGCTACGGGAGTGTCTGTTAAATATTGCACATTTTAAACTTCGTGAGTTAAAGTATTTGGAGTTAGCGAAATAGGTAATAGCTCTTAAATAAGTTATTTTGATAAATAAATAAACGATCTTCAATTTGTACCGATTAGGAACTAGTTCAAGTGTTTAGGTAGTTAACTTAATGGCTTAGTAACTAAACTAAAACTTACTTAATAACAGTAACTCTAAAGTGAGGTAAAAATATATGATTAATTCAACAGCAAGAAGGAATATTCTCTTTTCTCCACCAGATATTTCCGATGTGGAAATCGAAGAAGTGATAAAGACATTAAAGTCAGGCTGGGTAACAACTGGACCCAGAACAAAAGAATTTGAGAAAAGAATTGCTGAATACATTGGTACAAAAAAAGCTGTTTGCTTAAATTCTGCAACTTCTGCTATGGAGTTAACACTTCGTATTTTAGGTATTGGACCGGGAGATGAAGTTATAACTTCCGCCTATACCTACACAGCCACCGCATCAGTCATAAATCATGTGGGGGCTAAAATAGTGCTGGTAGATACTGCCCCAGATTCATTTGAAATGGACTATTCAAAATTAGCTGATGTAATTACTGATAAGACAAAAGCTATAATACCTATAGATATTGCGGGGAAAATGTGTGATTATGAGGCGATATTTAGAATAGTAGAAAGTAAAAAAGATATATTTAAAGCAAATAATGATCTTCAAAAGTTATTCAATAGAGTAATAGTAATGACAGATGCAGCCCATGCCTTTGGAGCTAAAAGAAATGGCTTAAATTGTGGACAAGTAGCAGATTTTACTTGTTTTTCATTCCATGCAGTAAAGAATTTGACCACTGCTGAGGGTGGAGCTGTTGTTTGGTCAAGTATACCAGGATTAGATGAGGAGTGGCTTTATAAGCAGTATATGCTCTATAGTTTGCATGGTCAGTCAAAAGATGCTCTATCTAAAACGCAAAAAGGTTCATGGGAGTATGATATTCTATATCCCGCCTATAAATGTAATATGACAGATGTTATGGCGGGTATAGGTTTAATACAATTAAAAAGATACGAACAATTAATAAATAGACGTAGAGAGATTATCGAGATGTATGATAAAGCATTATCTCCAATAGGCATTAAAACTTTAAAGCATTATGATGATAATTATTTATCATCCGGACATCTTTATTTAGCAAGAATACCAGGAATAAATGAAGACGAAAGAAATGGGATAATAAGTAAATTAGCCGAAAAGGGCGTTTCGAGTAATGTGCATTATAAGCCACTCCCAATGTTTACGGCTTATAAAAAATTAGGTTTTGATATAAGAGAGTTTCCTAATGCTTATAAGCAATATGCTAATGAAATTACACTTCCACTGCACACTTTGTTGAGTGACGAGGATGTGGAGTATGTTATTAGGAGTTTTATATCAGTAGTATGAGCGGTTAATCAGCTGAAGTTGGCAGGGATAAATATTCTCATTGATATGAAAGGTGCTATATTCCAGAACTTATAGTGAGTTCATATGATATGAGAATTGAAGGGGGATATTTAATGGAATACAAAATATTAACAGTTTCTGAATTGGCGGCTCTGACTGATCAATTTTGTCATTTATATAGAAAATGTTTTACAAGTCCCATTAGCAAAGATATTGTTAGATGGCGTTATCTCGAGAATCCATTAAATGAACTTCTTGTTTGTGTGGCAGTTGATAATGGCCGAGTAATTGCTAATACTGCTGCATCCCCTTGCGAGTTTTTTAATAACGGAATAATAGAGAAAACCGCAATCTCTTTAAACTTAATGATTGATCCAGACTACAGAGGGAAAGGAATATTCACTGATATAACATCTAAACTTTATAAATATATGGAAGAGAAAGGATACAAATCTGTCCTGGGCTTTCCTAATTATCTCTCTAACCCTACATTCGTAACTAAGTTAGGTAGACAAACAATTTATGAGATACCGACTTTAGAATTAAATTTAACAGACGTAAGATTAAAAAAAACAAATACTGCTCACATATTAGAAGACGATCAATTTACTTTAAATTACTCTGAATATAGTCATGAAAGCCGTTCATTATATTTATATAAAACACGTGAATATCTGAGATGGCGATATTATAAAAATCCAATAAATAATTATAAAAACTTTATTATAAAAAACGAATTAGGCCACGTAAGGTCTTTTATAGTCTGCAAAGAATATCATGATAAACTTAATATTGTTGATTATTGTTTCAATGAAAGTTCAGACATCGAACCATTAATAAATAGTGCAATAAAATATGCGCTAGATATTAAAAAAAGCTATGTAACAGTTTGGTCACAAATAGGAACAGACGAGCATTTGTTAATGCAGTGGTTAGGTTTTAGAAACAATTATCCAATAACATATTTTAGTGGGAAAATATTAGGAATAACTGAGAACCTTAATGAATTTTATGATTATAGAAATTGGTTTATTAATATGGGTGATGACAACGTGTACTAAATATAAAAAAAAGAAAATGTTTATAAAGGTAGGGGGTTCAGTTTGAAAAAAATACTAATCATTGGTGCTGGTTTCCTTCAATCTTTTGTTATTAAAAAGGCAAAAGAGTTGGGGTATTACACTATTGCAATAGATAAAAATCAATATTCGCTAGGCTTTCAATACGCTGATGAATATGGAATTGTTGACATTGTTGATCAAAAAGCTTGTTTAGAATATGCTATCTCTAAGGGTATTGATGGGGTAATAACCGCTGCTACAGATTATGGAGTACTTTCGACAGCTTATATTGCAAGAAAAATGAGGTTGCCAGGTCTTAATTATGAAGTAGCAAAAGTTATAAAAGATAAATATAAAATTCGCAATATGTTGTTTGAAAATAAGGTAGACGATGTATCGCAATATTACGAGGTTTATAATAAAGACTTTGTTGATAATTTAAAAGATAATATAAAATTCCCAGTCATGGTCAAACCTAGTGATGGCTCAGGTAGTAAGGCCGCTAAGAGGGTAGATTCATTTGTAGAGATGAAAGATGCTTGTAATGAAGCGATAAGAACATCTTTGGTGGGGAAGGCATTAATAGAAGATTTCATTGAAGGAGAAGAGTTTGGGGTTGAATCCTTTGTGTACAAGGGAGAAGTCCACATACTTGGAGTTTTAGGGAAAAAAATGACAAGTCCACCAGATTACGCTGAATTAGGACATTATATGCCTAGTCGATTAGATAGCGAAATGAAGATTAAAGAAGTTGTAAGAAATGCTATTAGATCACTGAATATCAACTTTGGTGCAGTAAATATGGATGTATTAGTTACTGAAGATAACCGTGTGTGTATTGTGGATGTGGGAGCGAGAATGGGTGGGAATTTAATAGGATCCCATATTATTCCTAAAAGTACAGGGATTGATTATATGAGAATTCTTATTCGAGCTGCTGTAGGAGACGAAGTTGATTTGAAAGCTCACAACAACGGCGGGTGTATTGTTACTCGGTTATTGGCGTTAAAACCAGGTAAAATAAAAAGTTTACCAGATTTTGAAAAAATAAAAGAAGAATACAAAGTTGACATATATCACGATCTTAAAGTTGGGAGAGAAATCAGAGAATACCATAATAACATAGATGGTTGTGGATACGTTGTTTCTATGCTAGATGATATTAAAGATGCAGCAAGCCGAGCTGAGAAGGCGAAAAGATCAATTGATTTAGGGATCATTAGAGAATAAATGAATTCTAACTTGTAAGGAGTGAAGTTATGTATAAAACGGTCTTTAAACGCATCCTTGACATTACAGTGGGTATTGTTGGACTACCAATATTTATATTGTTTGTTATTGTTTTCGGGTTCATTATTAAGCTTGAAGATAGCGGGCCTATATTTTATAAAGCGGAGCGCATAGGCAAAGATAGAAAAATATATTCGATGTATAAGTTTAGGTCGATGAAAGTAAATGCCCCGAAATTATTAAATCCAGATGGTAGTACTTATAACGCTACCGATGACCCAAGAGTAACAAAAATAGGGAGATTTATGAGAGAAACTAGTATAGATGAGACCCCCCAGCTCTTAAATGTGCTTAAAGGTGAGATGAGTATAGTAGGCCCGCGTGCTAGTTTAGCAACTGCGCTTGACACCTTTAAAAGTGACGAACTTGATAAAATGAAGGTCAGACCGGGGATTACTGGCTACACACAGGCGTACTTTAGAAACGGCTTATCTAATAGGGAAAAAAGAATTAAAGATGCTTGGTATGCAAATAACGTGTCCCTGTGGTTAGATATGAAAATTTTTATGAAAACTATTTCAACTGTTTTAAGAAAGGAAGGGTTATATACAAATACGTCAGGAAATGAAACGTCAGAAGTTAAGAAAGATATCAATGTTTAGAATTTAGAAGAAAAAGTACCTGTATGCACATATATATGTAACTACTCATATTTACACATGAAAAATTAAGAGTGATATAATTATTTGTTAATGGTGGGGGATATAAATAGATGAAATACATTTTCAATAAAATTAAGAAAGTAAACCAACATATAGAAAGATACATTGATACAAAAAATAATTTCCTTTTGAAGATTACAATTTATTTTGATATTTTATATTCGATTTTAAGATACGGGATGAATTTAGATGAATATTTTCAATATAAATTTTTCGGAAAAAGACACTATGAGAAGAAAAGCTTTTTTGTATATAGAAAGCGTATGTTAATAGTTAATAAATACAATAGCTTTGAAGACATGAAAATATTTGATGAGAAACCCTTATTTAATCAAGAATTCAAAGAATTTGTAAATAGAAGATGGATGAATATTAAAAATAATACTTTTGATGAATTTGTCAATTTTACAGAAAGCTTTAGAGAATTTATTGTTAAACCATCTAACGGGTATTATGGGTTAGGTGTTAGAAAAGAGTCTATAAATAACGAGGTCAATTTACGAGATTTATATAAAAAATTAGTGGAAGAAGAGGCTCTAATAGAAGAAGTGGTTAGTCAGTTAGATGATATAGCAGAATTTAATCCTTCTTCAGTAAATACACTTCGTGTAGTTACAATGAATCAAGGGCAAGGAAGAGTAGAAGTAACAACAGCTAATTTAAGAGTCGGAAATGGTGTTGACAAGTGTGCGGACAATTTTCATCATGGTGGTATTGCCTCATTAATTGATATAGAAACTGGTATAGTTAAAACTACTGGAATTGATAAATATTTAAACACTTATGTTAAACATCCTATTAGTGGGAAACAAATTGTTGGTTACGCTATACCATATTGGAATAAGGTTAAGGAAACTGTAAAAGAAGCCGCTTTAATTAAGCCAACAGTAGGGTATGTTGGGTGGGATGTTGCAATAGGAAAAGATGGTAAGATTATCATTATAGAAGGGAACCCTAAGGCAGACCCGGATGTCTCTCAATTACCAGACGGGAAAGGGAAGTGGCATCTATACAAAAAGTTTGTTTAACTATCATTTATGGAACTTCTCACCTGCCCCCTAGTTAACTATCAGAAAAAGGGTGAATAATCTCTTATGTATTTACCGAAAAATTAATTAATACTTAAATAATTTTAATGAGCAAGTATAAAGGAAGAGGGACAAGATGAATAACAAAATTGACTTTGTAATCACCTGGGTTGATGGAAATGACCCTGAATGGCAAAAAGAGAGAGCCCAATTTTCTAATTTTAGTGGTGATAACCGGAGTGTACGTTTTCGGGACTGGGATAATTTACAATACCTTTTTCGAGGCATTGAAAAATTTACCCCGTGGGTAAATAAAGTTTACTTTGTAACTTGGGGACATACACCTTCATGGCTTAATGAAAATAATCCAAAATTGAAAATTGTAAAACACACAGAATTTATACCTCAAAGGTACTTACCGACTTTTAATTCACATACAATTGAGCTGAATTTACATCGAATTCAGGGACTGTCAGATAGGTTTGTATATTTTAATGATGATACGTTTATAACCGGTCATATGAAGGAAACTGATTTTTTTAAAAAGGGTTTACCTTGTGATTCTGGAGTATTAAGCCCGGTAATTGGGAATTTTAGAGGTTCTATCTCATCAATTATCATAAATAATATGGAAATAATTAATTCTAACTTTACAAAAAATGAGGTATTGAAAAATAATTTAGGTAAGTGGTTCAACCCTTTATATAAAAAGGATAACATTAATACATTTTTGCTGCTACCTTGGAAAAAATTTGTAGGATTTAAAAATCCACACTTGCCAGTTTCTTATTTAAAGGAAACCTTTAACCATCTTTGGGAACAAGAGCATGAATTACTTGATGATACATGTGAGTTTAAGTTTAGAAATAAACAGAACATTAATCATTGGTTAATGAGGTATTGGCAACTAGTAAATGGAACGTTCACTCCGAGAGATACAAATATTGGATACTGTTATAGTCTTACCAATAAAAATGAAAAAGTATTTAATGCAATAAAAAACCAAAAGTATAAGTTAACATGTGTGAACGATAATGACAGTGATCCCATTTCAAACTTTAATTTGGAAAAAGATTTATTAAAGAAGGCATTCCACAATATTCTCCCGGAAAAGTCTTCTTTTGAAATGTAACTTTTTTCGAATGAAGGGTAGACTTGGCATCTAGGGTTTTGACTAACGATAATAGCTTTTGTAAAATTTTTCATACAAGAAGCAAGTAATAGAGGCTTTAGATTACGTCAATTTTTAAAACACAAACTCTAATGACTCTACTTTGATTTGTTCTAGTAAATAAGATAACAGTTTAGAAGTGGTCTATATGCCAATTTACTCCATTAGCACCGTTAATTAGATACAGTTAGTTAGTAAAATTTCACATGATTTTTTGAAGGGATAGGGAACTATGAGCTTTAAAATCGTACTAATACGATTTAGCGTGTATATTGACGCTAAAGGAATTATATGAACATACTCTATCTCCAATAAAAGAATACATGTATAAAAAATGGGTGGTCTTTTGGATATAAAACTATCTTTAATAAGTCTATACAGACATATAATCATTCTCATATCTATGGTTGTGATGGCTATCAGTATAGTAGCTGATTCACCGATGTGGGCGTTTTATTCAGTAATGTTAATTTGGTTAAATAATATTATCTTTGCTTTCCAAAAAAGTCATGGCCGAACTGCTTTGCTGGTGTTTCAACTTGCTTTTTTTAATTTTTTATTGGGTGGAACGTTTATAAATTTTATAGATACTGGAACCCCGTTATATAATTTTGATAATAGCATTTTATTACATTCTTATTTAGCACTTTATATTAGTCAATTATTTTTATATATTAGCTATAATTTTTTTGAAAGAAGGACACTTACAAAAAAAATTGCTAATCCTGAGGGTGAACGTAAAAGCAATATAATTAGTTATATCCGTTTTGCAAGTTTAATAATTATGGGAATAACTTTTATACCATATTTATTGGAGATCTACGATAAAATTCATTATGTATCTAATAACTCGTATGCTGATATCTACTTAAGGAGTTCTTCAAGTCTTCCTTATCCTATACAGAAAGCTGCTCAATGTTTTGCACCTTCATTTTTTGTGTACCTTGGCACAATGCCTTCAAAAAGAAAAGCTATGCTACCAATTTCAATGTATATTTTCGCGGGTGCTTTATCAGTACTGGTAGGAGCTAGGGCAGACTTTGCAAGGTCAATTATGGTTGTTTTCTTCTACTTCTTAGCCAGAGACAGGTGGGCTAATAAGCGCGGGGAACGTTGGTTTGGAAAAAAAGAAAAATTAGCTTTGATAGCCTTAGTCCCTATTTTACTATTGTTTTTGTATAATGTTGGTAATGAGAGATGGGATAACTCAGAAGAATCAAGCTCAGGGTTAAATAGTATTAATAGCTTTTTCGTGGAACAAGGCGTAAGTGTTTCAGTAATTCATTATGCTAAACAATATGAAGACGTTATTCCAAATAATATGTATGTCCTTGGTCCTGTTATAAACTTGTTTATAGAAAACCCAGTAATAAAGGATGCTTTCGGTACTGAAACATACCGTAATCAAACTATTGAGGGAGCTTTATATGGTAATAGATTTGGTGATACAATCTCTTACATTGTTATGCCAGGACGTTATCAGTTAGGCTACGGAATGGGGTCATCTTATATAGCTGAGGTATACCAATCGTCTGGTTATCTAGGTTTAGTATTAATTAATATTTTATATGGTGTTGTATTTCTTTTAATTGATCGTTTTTTTGGAAGAAATACTTGGGTAACTGCTATTTCACTTTTAATGTTGTATCGCTTAATTTATGCACCTAGAGCTGCAACTTTAGATTTTTTATCTAATACATTTAATATCACCTATATTGCTATATTTCTTGGTATCTTTATAATTGCGAAAATGCTATCTGAGAGTACTAACAAAGATCATAGGTTAATGATAGATACTAGTCAAAACCAAAAAACATTATAAATGAGATAGAGTATATTTCGAAGTGTATTCCTCTTGTAAATACGACTATAGATTCAAAACAATAAGTGGTTATATTATAAACAAAAATGAGGTAATTTAACTTGAAAATTAATCAAAGAAAAGCTGGTGCATTGCTTTCATATATATTTACTGTAACTAATGCAGCAGTAGGTTTTATTTATATTCCACTATTAATTTACTTTTTAGGTCAAGAAGAATACGGTTTATATCAATTATTAGGTTCATTCTTAATATATTTAGGTTTATTTGATTTTGGGCTCGGCAAGACAGTAACAAGGTACTACTCAAAATATATTGCATTGAAGGATGACATAAGGAAAGAAAATCTATTAGCTTTATCTACTATTATTTTTTCGGGATTAACGATTATTTTAATAATAGTAGGTAGTATCTTTTATTTTTTCTTGGAGGAATTGTTTAAAAACTCCTTAACGTCTAATGAGATAATAATAGCACAACAAATGTATATTGTTATACTTGTAACAGCTACAATAACTATACTAACCACAATTTTTAAAGCAATTGTAACAGCAAATGAGAAGTTTGTT
The DNA here is from genome assembly GCF_002019695.1 of Evansella clarkii. GTDB lineage: Bacteria > Bacillota > Bacilli > Bacillales > Salisediminibacteriaceae > Evansella > Evansella clarkii. The sequence continues at coordinate 1,467,320 of NZ_KV917376.1, forward strand.
TTTTTAAAAGGTTTATTAATTGTACAAGTTATCATGCGTCCCATAATCGTTTTAGCGGTATTCTCTATTCAAGCTAGTGCCTTTAATTTAGTAATAGTCCAGGCTGCAATAAATATATTAGGTATAGTCGCGATGGTATATTACTCATTTAAGAAACTTAATGTTAGAATAAAATTTCACTATTGGGACATCTCTCTATTAAAAGATCTACAACGTTTTTCATTTTTTATTTTTATTACAGCGGTTATGGATCAAATTTTTTGGAGATCTGATCAAATTATATTAGGCATTATTGTTGGAACAGCTTCAGTTGCTGTGTACTCCATCGGTTCCCAAATTGTTATGTACTATATGACGTTATCTACTGCAATGTCAGGAGTTTTTCTTCCAAGCATTACTAAGAGAGTTGCTCAAAATGCCTCCAACAAAGAATTAACAGATATTTTTATAAAAATAGGGCGGTTACAATACATCTTATTGGGAGCTGTTTTAATTGGGTTTATATTGTTTGGCAAAGAATTTATTTCTTTATGGGTTGGTGATGATTTTACGCAGGCATACTATATTACTTTAATTATCATGCTCCCATTTACAATTGATTTAATTCAAAATATTGGTTTAGCTATCCTCCAAGCAAAAAACATGTATGGCTTTAGAGCTTCTATATTTCTAGGAATGGCGTTATTAAATGTAGCAGTTTCAATTCCTCTTGCAAAATACTACGGAGGTATAGGAACTGCTGCGGCTACTGGTATATCGTTTTTAATCGGAAATGGATTAATAATGAATATATACTATTACAAAAAAGTGGGTTTAAACATTTTCAGATTTTGGAAGGAAATATTTAAATTAAGCATTTATATAGTATTTCCTTTTTTAATTGGTTATTTTATTATAAATCAAATTTCCTTGGAATCTCACATACTCACATTGATAATTAAACTCTCTATCTTTGTTTTAGTATACGGTTCTATCCTGTGGGTATGTGGTATGAATAAGTACGAGAAGGACTTATTCATAAGGCCAATCAGGAAGATCATAAATCGAATTGCCTAATAGTAGCTCCTTAATTTCTCTTCTTCTTCTTCTAGGATAGTATTAGGGAGTGACAATTTTATGTAGTATTTCTAAGTGTGGAATAATAAACAATGGTGGAACTGTATTAATTGCTGTTGAAGGTTTATCTTTTTAGAGTATATATACTATCGGAGTGGGCATTTATTAAAAAGTGCCTGCTCTTATTTAATTTAAGGGGGGAAAGATGTGCGTGTAGAGGACTTGGAAAAGATTATGACTGAGATTAAGGAGCGGAGTGAGCAAGACCCTAATGTTGATGCAAGTACTATTCTTCAATTAATAAAAGAGCGGCTGGAGAGTGGGCTTAAAACAACAAAGAATAACAGGTGAGGAAATAATGAAGAACTTGAACGACTGCCCAAAGACAATCAAGAAAACAGCAAGATACATACTCCAGGATGCCGATTTAGAAAAGCTGGAGCAGATCGAGGATATCCTATTGTATAAATCAAAGAAAAGCTAAATTAATCAAACAAAGTGAGGAAAATGGATAGCATTCCTTTACTATAATTAAAAGTTTTATATGCCCTTTAATACTCGAGACACTTAATCTAGCAAAGGAGATTTACATGCGCGGCAGTATTTATTTAGTGAAGATAAACAATCAAAGGACCGTACCAGCGCTCTGTTTAAAAGTTAACGGGGAAAGCTTAATCTTTGCCCAGCTGCGTACTGCGAAAAAGGAGGATCAACCTCAACAGGCTGGCTATATGAAACGAAAATACAGAAAAAAGAGAGTCCTCCAGGAGCAAAAGGAAAATAACGATCCTAAAAACATAGACGGAGTTTTCATCGGTAAGCCGGAAGGCTTGAAAACCCAATCTGTAGTCATGGTGAAAAAGCTATTCAAAGTAAATAAAGAAGCTGGCAGGAAACTTATTTCTGAAGTATCCGAAGACACCGTTATAAAATGCCTGAAAACCTTAAAAGAAGTAAAGGAAATCGACCATCTGCAACAGGAACTAAAACAGCTTCAGCAAAAAGTCCAATTCGCTCAGCTCCACAACGAACGATACGACCACCACGAAAAACGAATCGACCAAATACGCAAAAAACTCAACTACCCAGCCATACCACCCAAATCCAGCAAAGCCTACCTAAACTACAGAGAAGTACCAACAGACAAACACATAACCATTTATAGAGGGTGAGTGGCGGTGCCTGTGACACCCCGAACATCTTGTTTCACAAAGACGTTCCAAGGCAGGCAGGGTCCACTTTTAATCAAAGCCCTTTGATAAAAGCCACAAGATTGATCAATATGGCTGGTTCAGCAATTAGAAGCAAACCTTGCTGAGGTATCTGTCATATAAGCTAAAGGCCCGGTCTTCATTATCCATAAAAAAGGGCTGCATTCCTGCGAAGGAAAATGCAGCCCTTTTTCAATTCTCTCTTGATTACTGTATTCCGCAGCTTCCTTACTAGTCCTTTTCCTCCTCAAACAGAGGCAGGAGCCCTGTTTCTATTTCTTTGCTTAACTCAGATGGGACGGTACCGAGTGCCATTGCCACCTGAAGCAACACTTCGTAGGAAGGATTCCGTTTACCGCCTTCGATACTTGCTAAATAGGAAGGATCAATCCCGGCTGTGTTTGCTATATACAGCCGGGATTTGCCCAGCTTCTGTCTTCTCTCCCTGACAACGTTGCCTACAACTTTTTTATAATCGTATGTTTCTTTCAATCTATCGACCCCCTTTTTTCTCAAAAAAATAACTCGAAGAAAATCTCCCGCGATATACAGACCGGATTAGCAGAAAACAATATGTTTGTCCCAATATTATTGGGTGCCTGATGGAGGAACAAAAGAGTTATATACGCTGTCATTCCCGTTCCATTTACTTGCGAAGCAGGTCATGCAGTATGAAGTACGGTATAATTGCTTTTGTACGAGCTGGCTGCGAAGTTTGAGATTGATCTTATGGCCATTTTTAAAAGTCAGGATTGATGCACCACTGCTCGCTTTGCTGTCAGAAACGATGGTATCTACATGGGACAGCATAATCCATGAACAGTCCGGATGTGCTGGCGAGCAGGTTGGAAAAGCGAAAATGTTCTCATCTATATCAACAGGGATCGGCAGCTTTCTCTTCATGCCCGTTTTATGCTTTACAGCTGATCTTCTTCCATTATAGTCCGAACCGCCGTTAAGGCATGCAGCTTTAATAAGTTCTAAAGGCGGTCGTTTTACAAAGTACTCTCTGCCGCTTTCTAAAGCTATCGTACAATACTCAAAATGAAACGCGGGAATCAGAGCCATCGTCTTCCTGTTTATCACATACTCCTGTACTACCTCTTCTTTCATTCACTTCAACTCCTCATGGTTTAATTAATAAAAATATATTATTGCTGCAGCAAGGAAGTATAATAGTAGGAAAATTAAGCATCTGAATGGCCTTTTATAGGAAAAAGATTCACTTGTTTAATTGTAAAAATTCATATAATTCTATCAATTAATATCATATTATCTATTATCTGACATTATTCGAACTAGGTAAATAGACTATAGACCAAAGTAGGATAATAATTTGCCAGGTTATGTTACTGCCCTGCTAGTTTGTGCCCTTTTCTGCTAAAGGTACTGAGGTTTGCTTTGGGCTAACCTGCTGAGGAGGGTTGTGAGAATACATAACTTACTTTTGAAGCGGATGGGGTATGGAAGCGTTGCCTGCTTTACAAAATGTAACCCCATTTGCACCTCCTGCTGAAAGGTCTGACTGTGTTTTCCAGAGAGCTCTCCTTCCAATTATACTTCTGCTTTCCTAATACGGTTGAAAGCAATATATAGTTAATAAGACAAAAGCCCTCTGTTTAAGACAACATTTATTTAATTGACCTCAATATGAACTAGTTCAACATGAAATATATGGTATAATGCATTCCAAAAGGACTAATTATAAGAGAGGGGAAAGGAACTAATGATTGATACAAGACAGTCTTTGTTACATAGTCTCGAAGATTTAAAGGAGCAGGCAGGAACGCTGGATAAAAATAATAAGAAGATTGCCCGGCTAGAGGAAAAGATGTTTAAGAGAACTAAAGGTAATTTACGGATGCTCTTTATGCTTATCACGTTAGGCCCTCTTTTTATCTTGTATTTTATTGAATCACGACGGGTGCCTGTTTTGGATGAACTGCTTTTTGTTATATTGCCTAATATAATTCCAGGTTTTAGTTTGTTTTTCAGGGTATTTGTTATTGGGTTAGTTATTTTATTCTTCTATAGCATGTTAACTGTGGGGAAAGAAAGTTCCTATTTAAGGCAGCTCGGGTTTTTGGAGCGAGTAGTGGTAAAAATACAATCTGGTTTTCATGAAAAAATAGTGAGGTTAAAGGGTGAGAATAATAATATCTTAAATGCCTGCAATCTCGGGAATCTTCCACCAAAATACAGAAACTCGAGAGCAATTGATAAGATATACGGATATTTAATAAATCTGCGCGCGGATAATTTAACAGAAGCAATCAATTTATACGAATTCGATGATCAGCAAATGCGGCAAGCGATGGCGGAGTCACTTGCTTTATCTGATATGAAGAGGTCGATGAAAGAAACGGAAAGAGCCGCGCAATCAGCAGAAAGAATGGCTGTAGAAGCGAAAAATTCATTAGGGAGAAGACGAGTGTAACTGGAAGCAGTGGGAAGAGCAGGGACGGTTCGGTGTGCACCTATAAGATTAGAGCGGTCCGAAGGGTTTAATCAGTCCCTTATGCTATAGGGTGTAGGGAATTGTAAATAGAATAAACCAGTCTGTAAGCAGATAGCTGGTATGGTTTTTGGAAAGGAGTGCTGAACTTGAAGCCGATTGAACAAAAAAGAAGGATGCTGCATGCCGGGCAGGATCCTGTTTTAGACTATGTTGTCCGGTTTCCGGATGGAGAAATAGGAGAGGCAGCAACACCGTTTTATTTATGTGACCTGATTTTTCACAGAGACTTTACTGATTGTGAAGATCCGGTTACATGGTTCATTCTTGTAAGCGGGCATCTGAAGAGTCTGGCATTATCTGGTGCTATGGAGGAAGAGAGAGTCATAGTTTACGATGCTAAGGGGAGATTTTTTGATAATTCTATCTCTAAGCAGGCAGATATTGAAAAGGAAGAACTTAGCTTTGTAAACCGGGATAATCCTGTTGTTTTAGATGGGTATGATCCCTGGACTGCCATTGGGAGTTTAATTAGAGAGGGTTATATTGAAGTATGGGAAAAGTATCCTACATTTTCTGAAGTAAATAAAACGCACGGCTGCAGCAACTGTATCTTTAATGAATTAAAAGAAGGAGTACCCTTTTGCAAGGCATGGGACTATACATATGCTCAGATGGATTGGGAAAAGCCTTGTTTCTGGCTGACGAACGGCAATAAAATGAATGGTTATCACTATGTAACCCCGAATGAAATAATGCGGGATATGTCCCACCGTACAGCCTTTAAACCAGTCACTGAGAGGACGGAGCATCGTTTTTAGCAGAAGCAATGGAAAGACAATATAAGGAGTAATGGAAAATGGCAGATAAAATACTATATTATCCAACAATAGATATACCCAAGGGAACATGGCTGCAAAGTTCATTACTTTATTGGGATGAAATACAAACGATTGCTCCTTCTGAAGCCTACAACGACCCAAAAAAATATGGAAAAAAAGTAATCCGGGATTTAGTGGATCACGGTTTAGTTGTTCCGAATATGCCTACTGAAAAGATATTCTGCCCTGAATTTGAAAAAGGTTTTCTCGATTATGTTAATTCAAATTTTACGAAATTTGAGCAGGAGAGCATAATTAAAAACCTTGAAAAAATAGAGTCTGTAAAGGATGTCAGAGGGAAATTTAAACCATTTACTTTGTTAGAAAGTAAATTGGGTAACGTAGGGGAAGAGTTGATTGATCGAGGGCTTGTTAAGAAGCTGGAAAACGGGTGGTGCATAACGATTGAAGGCATTGCCAAGCCGTATATGGCTTATTTAGCGAGTTTTATTTCATTTACTGGTGATGCTGCTCCTTGCGCTAATTCTGTTGATAGTATAGATCATTTTTCGAGTAAGAAAGTAAATTTAAATGAAGGCCTCGTCAAACAGGAGAAAGAGATAGATTCGTTGACATTCAGCCAACTGAATAAGTTTAGGACAAAAATTGTTGATGATCTCCTGGTATATCCAGATGGTAATATTCCCGCTTGGAAACTGAGAATGTTTAAAGACCAAAATGGTGAGTTGCTGAAGAATTTCAGAACAGAGGTAGAGAAGTTTTTATATGAAATTGAAAGCGATCCGAGTAAAGCCCAGGATAAACGTGTGAGTGACTTTATCAAAGATGCAACTGAGGAAAAACATCGAATCGCATCAAGAATGAGGAGCTTTAATCTCGGTTTCGAGGGTTTTAAAACAACAAACTTTGTTACATTACTAAAACCTTCTTTAGATATTCTGGAGAGTTGTGTTTCTAAGAATTATGACCAAACAGCCTCCGGTATAGGAGAAATACTTATTGCGGCATATAAAGTGACAAAGGAAATTGGAGAAATTAAGAAAGAAGAAATGTCCAAGCCAATGGCATATACTGTTGCCTTTAATAAAAAGTTCAAAACATACGAATTTCCAGCCCGTAAAGTATACGGTTTTGTATAAGGAGGAGGATGAGGGTGGTTTCGTGCCCGATTATATTAAAACAAACTAATATAACGAATTAGGCTCACTTCCAAGTGAGCCGCAGGCTGTTGAGAAAGTCTTCTCAACAGCCTGTTTTTTTGATTAATTATCCAATTATTCAGATAAAAATAGTATAATAAAGATAGGGTTCTTAAAATTTGTACAATCTCATTCGCTGCAGACGGACGCTTTCCGCGGGCAATGCTTCAGCTACCTCCGGAGCTGAAGAGCGCTCCGGAGGGGATCTTCAGCTATTGCTTTTCCCGCAGGAGTCGCCGTCTTTCTCTTATTCGATTGCAAGATATACATAAAGTTTTGATTCAAAATTTCCTTATCCGAGGTGAAAAGAATGTTACGTCCAATAAGGGAAAAACAAGTTGAACTTGAAATGGTTTCTATTGATCAGCTCGTGCCGGAAGACCATATTGTTCGAAAAATAGACGAAAAGATCGATTTTAACTTCATTTATGACAGAGTGAAGCCTTTTTACTGTGAAGATAATGGCAGGCCGCCAATTGATCCGGTAATGCTTTTTAAGATGATGCTTGTTGGTTACTTCTTTGGGATCCGGTCAGAGCGGCAGCTGGAAAAAGAGATTCAAACCAATGTAGCTTATCGATGGTTTCTTGGATTAAATTTAACAGATAAAGTTCCCCACCATTCCACGATTAGCTTTAATCGCCATAAACGTTTTAACGATACTACCGTCTTTCAGGATATTTTTGATGACATTGTCCTGCTTGCGGCTGAAAACGGGATGGTAGGAGGAAGAGTTCTTTTTACAGATTCCACTCATTTAAAGGCAAATGCTAATAAGCATAAGTTCGTTAAGGAAAAAGTACAGGTAGAAACGCAGGAATATATAGAAGAGCTTGATAAAGCCGTTGAGGAGGATCGCAAAGCCCATGGAAAAAAGCCCTTAAGAAAAAAAGAGAAGGAGGTGGAAGAAAAGGAAGTCAAGGTTAGTACAACCGATAAAGATAGCGGATATATGTACCGGGAAGGGAAACCAGAAGGCTTCTTTTATCTGGATCATCGCACGACAGATATGAAATATAACATTATTACAGATGTCTATGTCACTCCCGGAAACGTCCATGATTCCCGTCCTTATTTGTCTCGTTTGGACCGCCAGCGAGAGCGTTTTGGTTTTGAAGTAGAAGCTGTTGGACTGGATGCAGGTTACTTAACCGTCCCTATTTGCCATGGGCTGGAGAAGCGAAACATTATGGGCGTCATCGCCCATCGGCGCTTTACTCCCAAGAAAGGCTTATTTCCAAAATGGAAGTTTACCTATGATAAAAAGACAGACAGCTATACTTGTCCCAACGGAAGCACGTTGACCTACTCTACAACGAACCGGGAAGGTTACAGGCAGTACCATTCAGATCCGAGTAAATGCAGGGTTTGTCCTTTCCTTTCCAAATGCACGTCTTCCAGAAATCATAAAAAGGTGATGACGAGGCATGTATGGGAAGAAAGTAAAGAGAAGGTCAGGGAAAACCGGCTGTCTCCCGAAGGGAAACTACTTTATAAAAAGAGAAAAGAAACGATTGAGCGAAGCTTTGCAGATGCGAAACAACTCCACGGGCTTCGCTACTGCCGGTTGAGGAGTGTGAAGGGCGCCAGTGAACAAGCACTGATGACAGCCATCGCACAGAACATAAAGAAGATCGCAAACCACCTTACGAGGGGGTAAGATGGTTTGCGATCTCCTTTAACCCACTAAGAACTTGTCTTTATTAAATCATTTTTATAGAAAGAGAAACCCTCTGCTTTAAAAAAGCAGGGGTTTCTCGACAATCTGAGGCTCACTTCCAAGTGAGCCGTTTTTTATTACTAAGTTATAGATTCGTATTCTATTAAATTATACTCTTTAAAGTTATATGTTATAATTGTAAAAGTATGGAATTATTTCGCTTAATTAGGGATGGTAATAAAGAACTACTTTCGACAAAAATCTAAACAAGCTTTTTGCGAGGATTCTTTTAAGGAGGGGTGTTTACAAGATAAGGAGATTAAGTTATAGGGTTTAATCTTCGAAAATGCATCAAGTACATATTAAACAAAAGTGAAATTAGGAGATGAAGAAATGTTTTCCGGAAAAAAATGGTTGATCGTGTTGACGATAATGACGGCTGTACTTTTAACAGCTTGCAGCAGTTCAAACGCAAGTAAGCTAATAGGAAGCTGGAAAGTAGTTGTAGGCGAAAATGTAAACTCGTACGTGGAAATAGGGGAAGAAAGAGTAATAATCAGATCAGACTTAAATGATAGTCCAATGTCTGCTGCATACATACTAACAGAAACTCAAAATGACCGCATTATGATGGAAGTTATCAATCCAGAAAACGGCTCACATGAATTTATGTTTGAAGGTTACTTTGAAAATAAAGACAAAATAACAGTTGTACAAACCCCAGATGGCGCTGCTGAAGAAACCAGTGAATTAATTAGAGTGGATAATATAGCAGAAGAAATAGAACAAAAAAGAGTAAAAGAAATTGAGGAAGAAGAATTAGCAAAAGAGGAAAAGAATAGACTGCAAATAGAAAAGGAAAAAGAACTAGCGGAAGAAAAAGAGCGGAAAAGATTAAAAGAAAAAGAGGAAAAGGAACTGGCAATAGAAAAAGAGGGCTCACAACAACAAAATGTGAATGATAACAGTGTTAAGAAGGAATATTTGCAGATGGCCGATGACCTTGAGGATGGGATAATGAGAGAAGCTAAAGAATTGTTTGCACATGATATGCAAGCTGGTTTTTATGGTGAATTCTATAGTGAATGGGATAGTTTATTAAATGAAGTTTGGGGCGTATTAAATGATACTATGCCACAAAACGAAATGGAAAAATTAAAATCCGAACAAATAGACTGGATTGAAATGAAAGAGCATAATTTTGCTGAAATACCGGATGAACCAGCATCAGAAAGAGCCAGAGGAATCGACTACCTGGCATTTGAAACTAAAGAGAGAACTTATTATCTAATAGAAAATTACATGAATTAACATTGATAAGAGCCAAATTAAGATAAATTCTTAATTTGGTTTTTATTGTGCATGCGAAGCACGGGGAGGGTTTCTTGGGTTCCTTAGAAAGTGGCAAGAGATTTCTGGAAGATATGTAATCTTTGTTGATGGATTATATTGTAAAATAAGTTCAGGAAGAAAATTCTGGTAAGGACCGATGTGTGATGAAAATTAAATAATATTTTGGTGTGGTAATGTGTGCTTTGCTTCTTGCTGCTTCCTGTCCTCAGCAGGAGATGGATAGGGGGATGATATAAATATAAACAGTAATTCACAGGCACAACTTCTTTACCATGTTGCAGAACGATTAGGTGTTGATATAAATTACTTTTTTACAATTAGCGAGACCCCTAAATTGGAGACCTTTAGAAGAAGGTCATTTTAATGAACTTATGAGTAAGAAGGGCATTTACTAAGAAATGTACAAATCCCAGGCCAAATGGTATCAAGAGGAAAAATAAACAATGGGAGTTGGTTAAGATTAACCAGGAAAATCAAAAAGATGCGATATTGCAAGTTAAATCTCTCAGCAAGACATATCCGGGTGCAGGAGCGGGGGTTGAAGCTTTAAAGGATGTTTCCTTTAATTTATATAAAGGTGAACTTCTGGCTATTATGGGAACTAGTGGTTCTGGCAAAAGTACCTTGCTGAACATTTTGGGGGCGATGGATCAGCCGAGTGAAGGGGAAGTAATTCTTGATGGCCAGTCATCAGAGAGTATGTTCAGCGAACCCGAAGCCACTTACTATCGACGGGACAATATAGGATTTATATTTCAATCTTTTAACTTATTAAAAGATTTAACAGTTGAAGAAAACATCGCCTTACCATTGATCTTAAAAGGCGTAAATGAGTCACAGATAAGCCAAAAAGTAAGTGAGATTGTGAACATCGTCGGTCTTTCAAAATGGAAAACCCACAGACCTGTTCAGCTTTCAGGAGGTCAGCAACAACGTGTTGCAATCGGGAGGGCATTAATCACTTCACCACCAATTGTATTAGCAGATGAATTGACAGGGAATCTCGACTTTAATACATCCACAGATATCTTGAAAGTACTGGTCAGCATGAAGGAAAAGTTTAATCAAAGCATTATTATGGTTACACATGATCCTTATGTGGCCACCTATGCTGATCGTGTCTTTTTTTTCCATGACGGGCAAATTGTTGATACATATGAAGAAACCACGGGTTCGAAGAGTATGGATGAGATTTTGATGAAATTCAGGCGTATTCTGGTGGAACATCATGATTAACTCGATCAGAGGGTTAGCGCTCCGTTTTTTTCAGGCTAATAAGTTTATTGCTCTTTCATCTATCATAAGTATTATGTTATCGGTTTCTTTAATATTAACAATGGCTGTATTTTCCTCAAACGCCAAGGAATCACTTGTCCAAGAGATTCAGCAGCTATACGGTAATATGGATTTATCTGTTGGCTATAACCTTCATGAAGAAAAAGTGATCGATCAGGATTTTATAGATGAAATAAGTTCCCTTACTGATGTTTCCAAGTATTCAAGTGTTATTATTTCGAATCAATATATAGATGAACTGGGGGCTGCCGTTTACACTGTTGGTGCAGAGAATGATTCATTAGTCAAAAGCCGTTACCATTTCGGAGAGGATATCGATAGGGGTGAAGTAACCTTAAACCAGTCACTAGCCGAATCGTTACATGTTTCTGAAGGGGATTCTGTATCGATAGAAGGAAGGGACTTCGTAGTAAAAGAGGTTATTTCTAATTTAGAAGAAGCTGGTCTGACTACCGATAATCTCATTTTATCCAGGGATTCATTGAAAGAAATCATCTTTGATACTACAGGAGTGTATAATGAAGCCACTTATTTATTAATTGAAGCACAACCTGAAGCTGATGTTTATGCTTTAGCAAATGAGATACGTCAATTAGATCAGGATTTGAGAATTGACGTGGCAGCTGAAGATGAGTTTTTAGTATCTAATCTCACAATGTTAAATCAATTTATGACGGTTTTATCGATTCTTATACTAATTATTGCGTCTTTATTCATCATTTCAAACTTTGAAATGTTCTTGTACAAATACAGAAATCAATTAGCTATTATGCGTTCCATGGGTGCTTCCAAGGGACAAGTGTTTACTATTATCCTGTTCCAAAGCAGCCTGATTAATATATGCGGTTCTATTCTTGGGTTCTTGCTTGCTTTGTTTACTCATGGGATTTTAAAGAACTGGATTAGTGTACTATTTTCATATCCTATAAACGATGCAGGGTTTAATTATTCACTAGCTGGCTTTTATACGCTCATATGTATGGTAATCATACAGCTTTTCATGATCTTCCCATCCTATAGAGGAAGCCGCGCTTTACCAATTAAAATTATCCAGGACAACGAAAAAGGGGATATGAAAGGAGTTAAACAAAGGAAAATAATAGGATATACATTGATCTCTATTAGTGTATTGCTTATATCAGCAGGATATTTTAATGATATTGATATTTCGTTATTAATAGGGGCATTTATGTTAGTTGCTTCTATATTTATACTCTTCCAAGTGTACCTGTCTGGATTGTTGCATCTTATGTTGCCTGTAATGAAAAAGGTGTTTGGGAAAACGGCTTTTATAGCAGTTAAAAACCTTATCCCCCAAGTACAGAAGAACACGTTTGTTATTATAATCATCAGCACACTGCTCATGATTGTAATATTTGGTTCAAGTTTATTCAGTACAATACAAAATAATGAACAGGAATACCTGAAAAATCAATATCCAACTAATATTGTAATCACAAGCCGGGCTGACGATAACTCTGTTATTAATAGTTTTGAATTTCGTGGAATCATAGAAGAGTACCCGTCCATTGAGGGAGTTAGCACACAGAGTACAGCAGATTTAGGTGTCATCAATAATGCAGCTTACATAGATTATGCGTTAGTGGATATAACCAATATGCATGAACAGGGTTTATTGCCTGATCTCGCTCATATTTCCCCAGAGCAAATTATTATAACGCATGATTTTGCGGAGACATATAACATTGAGCTCGGTGACGAACTCAGTATATCTTTCATTATTGATGATGTAGTCGAAAGTAATACAGCTGGAACTCTTACCGTGACCTCTATCGTTGAAGAATTTCCTCAACACCTTTTTGGCCGGGAAGGGATTATTGATTGGAGAAGTTCTGTTTTTGAAGAGGGACAGGTATCATTTGAACGGGCTTTTATAAGCACTGCCGATGAACAGGCCGCAATTCAGGAGTTAGAAAGTATAAGAACTATTTACCCGGAAGTACAGGTTAATAGTTTGGAAAGATCCTTAGAACAGGCAAATGAAATGCTGCTGCAAAGATGGGCCATATTTATAGTGACAATCATAATTATGCTGATTAGTGTTTTATTAGGAGTTTTCAATACACTTATCAATAATATACACTCAAAAAGAAAGGAGTTTGCGATTCTCAGAACAATTTCACTGGATAAGAAGGGGATCGTGAAGGTAATCCTTACCCAAGTTTTATTGTATGTGTCATTTGGTATCATCCTTGGCATCACCAATGGCACCATTTTAACATATACACTAGGTCTGATAGATTCTGGTTCGGTCTTATTTAATCCCAATTTAGTACTAATGTTAACCATCATTATCATCGTCTTGTCATTAATTGTATTTATCCCCTTTGGAGGGAGAATCGCCTCCAGGAATATTACGATTGAACTTACTCAGGATAATAAGTAACTGCGGGTAGGCTCTAATTTGCGGGAAAAGTCGTGAAGGCAAGTGATCTGGTGCAAAGTCACCAGGGTAAGCCCCTACCCAAAAGGAGGGGAACTTGACGCAAAGCCCACGTCACTGGAAGAAAAGCTTTTTAAATAATCTGCCATGTGTCAAGCAGAAGCCGGTGAGGTGGAGCCACAGAGCCGGGGTCGAATCGAAAGTAGACCGCTTGGGGCGGAGTATCTTACGTGTAACTCGGAAAATGCCATGTGCTAGTCATCCAGGGGCGCGGAGAGTAGGGAATACGAACATGAGCGAGAGGGAGAACACGTTTTTCTTTTGAAGTTCTTTGTGTACTCTCTCCCAGTCCACTGGGTAATAGCCTTTCTCAATTGCTGGTTTCTCGGGGAACAAAAAATCATTTAGCCAAGCGTCCGACATAACATCATCTAAGGCTTGAATCCCAAAAAAGAGGGATGCCTGAAAGAAGTTTTTAGAGGGGTTAGGATGAAACCTAAGGTGGCGTCCCTTTCACTATCTATGTACATATTTCTCCGCAAAAAGGAGTAGGTGAAATTTAACATTTTTTCTAGGCACCGAAGTTGCGGCTACTCTCACCGGTTACGGGCACGGTAACCGAGGTCTGGAGTTCTAAACTGTCTGAGTTGACTTTTCTGCATCGGCAATGAAGCTTCTGACAGTGGAGGTGAATTTTTCATTTTCATCTCCGAGGACGTTATGGCTGCTGTTTTCGAACAGGACAAACTTGCTGTCAGGAATTAATTCGGCAATCAGCTTATTCTCGTCGACCGGCGTTATCCAGTCATGTTTTCCAGCGATAACTAGCGTGGGAACAGATATTTCGGAGAGGGAGGCTGTTAGATCATATTTTTTCAGGAAATTTCCGAACCCTTCATTTAATGCTTCAAAGGAACGGTTAACATTGGAGACCGGGCTTCCTGAAACTCCTTCTTTCTTTACCTTTTCAGAATACAGGGGAGACATAACTTTATAATATTCCTGTAGCTGTTCTAAAGACTCGAAGCTTCCGTCCCATAAATACTGAGTGACTCTTTTTTGATCATCGGTTCCGTTTTTTTCGATATACTCCCGGGCTTTTTCCATGAAGCGGTAGCTCGGTGAGGTTGTAACAAGAATCAGTCCCTTTAAATTCTGCTGATATTTCCGGGCATAACTCATCGCTACCATTCCACCATAGGAATGGCCAAGAATGTAAATTTCTTTCAGTCCGAGATACTGTCGCAAAGCTTCAATATCTTCAACATTATTATCAAGATTATAGGACTCCTGAGGTCCTTGGGCGGAAAAACCGCTGCCCCGGTTGTCTATGTAAACAAGCTGTACCTGTTCTGCGAGCTTTTTTACATGAGGTTTAAAATTAAAATGAGTTCCCCCTGGACCGCCATGGAGAAGAAAACATACAGGCTTTTCCTTTAATCTGCCGTCCTCTAACTCCACACCGTTTCCCTCAATATCGAAAAATATTTTTGTGCCATTGATAGATGCGTACATAGTTGATTCCTCCTGAGATATAGTTTTTATGCTGAGGGTTTATCTGTCGTAAAAGCGCTTTTGCCTTTTTTACCGGCTCTTTTAGGGAATGCATATATAAGGAGCATTACCACGCTGACGGCTGTATTTATGATTAATAAACGCCAGATATCTAATTAAAAATGCTGTGAAAAAGACAACTGCTGCAAAGAACTATGGAAGATCCTGTTTTTCAACTGTAGAAAAGTTCCTCTGTACACATTTTACACTTTGTGCAGCGTGGAGGTGCACCCGTACTAATATATTTCGTTTACCTAAATATTCTTAATATTACCAATGTTAGTGCATTAGGTTAATCCAGTCAAATATATTTTGAATTATATTTGAGGGGTCTCCGGTACTTTGGTATCCGATTTTAACGGATTTATGAAATAGGGAAGGATGTGCACGACATTGCGCATAGTTTGCGTGAGTTCAACTGTTGTTCGCTCATTTTAGAGGGGCATTCGCATAAGTAAACCAAACATATGCACAAGTTATACTTATTATAATTTGCCAGGGGATACGGCCTTGGGCAGGGGGACCTGCTGAGGAGTGTAGTGAGGATACATAACTTACTAAGAAAGCGGATGGGGTATGGAGGCAGTGCCTGCTTTGCAAAATGAAACCCCATTTGCACCTAATAAGAACAGAGCCGACTGTGTTTTTCATGAAGATACTTTTCAGAACACTCTGATATAATAGGAGGTAGGGTACGTCTCCCTGCTTCTAAAGATAAAACGGGCGGCCTTGTATATATACGGAGTGCCTTATTTTGGTTAATTAATAGATAAACAGGTTCAATTTTTTATAGGGGTTAGGGGGATTGTTATGGATCAAACTGGCATACTACAGGTTCTGTTAACATGTGGGGTGATATATAGCCTTGTAACGTTTATTCTGTCGATTAGGAAAGGAGATAAAAATCAAACGTACACTACTGTGGGAATATTTATTTCCTGTACTGCCTCGTTTCTTAGTATGACATTCTATTAAATGTTTTTGCGTATAAAAGAAAGTTGTGAGTTAAAAAAGATTGAAGGGAGAGTGAAGTGATGAGTGCTCAAATGGGAAAAGATATTAGGGTGAAACAGGAATTCAATAAGTGGAAAAAGTTTTTTGAAGTAATAGATGGGTGCAATTTGGTTAATATGGGACTGGCGGATGGACGGTACAAGATAGCTGCTCTGATTAAAGTTCCATGGCATGAGCATTTAAAAGCGCAGTACAATGAACATCCGGATAAAATTGGCTACCTGTATCCTCAGAGCAGCGGGATGAGGCTGGATATCGATTTTCCGTCTCAATCTGTAACAAAAGAGGAAGTTCAATCTATTATTGATCCCCAGCAAAGGATTCCTTATTTTCCACCTGGGCAAAAAGCACCTGGGAGAAAATCATGGTGGCGCTTCAGGTCAGAAGCGTATGATACAGTTACAATAGTAATACGTGAAGATACATCAGGGATGATTGATTTATCGAGTCCGGAGGTGGAATTGCTTTTTAAACGGATGATTAATTATGCTCGATTATAGTACATATAACTCAACTCTATACTAATCGACAGAGAGGGGCCATTAGGATGTTTCCTAATACTATAAAAAGAAATGAACAAACTTATCACATAATTGATGAAGGTTTAAGCTACGGAGATTTAAAAGAAATGTTAATGGCCCAATCGAATATTTATGCTCTAGTAAATGAGAGCCTTGAGCCTGATCAAACATTACTGACCACCCGTTCAGGCCAAATTTATCAGATTTATTTATAAGTTATTTCATTTTTTTATCTACAGAGTAGGATCTTTTGGACAGAAGTATACTCCCCATAAGTAGCCAGTTTTATTTTTTTCTGTCTACCTATAGGGGAGTATATCATTAGTAAGAGTCATTTTTTATTTCTTTTTTTCTTTAATTAAATGTAGCTTTATCTAAACTTACTTCTCTAGTTGAGAGTTTATTATCCCAGTTATATGCAGGAACTTTAAAACTACCTATTCTAATTGCTCTTTTTGTCTCATTTACTAGTGTGTCTTTCCAACTGTCATTTTCCGTGGTAATTAGTGAAAATGGTACTGCTCCTATTCTTTCAGATAGATTCTCAGCCTCAACTTCCTGACGATGAAAAGCCTCTCCAAACATAGGACGATGTGAATCCACCATGCCACAATAAGAATTTACTGTAATATTAATTTCTTCTTCAATTTTTTTGGGGGTTAAGTCGATTGATAGCTTGAAGGATTCTCCTAAGTAATCTCCCGTCAACTCAAATGGTTCATCAAAAATATTCTTAACTTTGTTGGCAATAGCGACTACTTCCTCATCAGTTAATTTACTCATTAAATATCCTCCTATATAACTAAGACTTATTAACTAAATATAATATACCAAATATAAGATTATTAATCAAATTTTTCCATTATAGTTGTTTTATTGCGGGAGATTAGAATGTTTCATAAAGTGATTTTTCGTCTGTCTCCAAGCTGGGATGCTGATTATTGCAGCAGCTGAAGGATACCCTGCGGCTGCTGGTTTGCCTGGGCAAGCATGGCTGTTGCTGACTGGTTAAGGATATTGCGCTTTGTGTATTCCACCATTTTTAGAGCCATATCTGCATCAGCAATGCGGGATTCTGAAGAGGTGATGTTTTCCGCATAATTAGCTGTTCTTTGGAGAGAATGTTCGAGTGCGTTTTGATAGGCTCCCCATTTGCTGCGCTCGGCTGAGACCGTTTCAAGGGCCCGGTCCAGTATTTTAATTGCCTCCTGTGGGGAGGAAACGACATCGAGAGCATCTATACCCAGTGCTTCAGCTCTTGCATCAGTCAGCAGAATTTCGAATTCTTCCCCTGAGTTTGCTCCGGTCTGCAGGGTAATGAGAGGCTGATCATAATTACGGCCTCCGCCAGAATCTGTTGTTACATAATCCGCAAGCTCTTCCAGGCTGTCCCCAAAATTGCTGTTTATATCAAAATAGCGTTTTTCGGGGTTCTCTTCGGAAAGAGGGGTCGCTAACTGTGATAACTGTGAGTATGTACCTGAGTCACTGGTAGTGCTGACAATTGTGGTGTTAATGCCTTCGTTTCTTAATACTTCTGCTACTTCAGCAGTTGAGTATTCAGATAATCCAGTTGTTTCCCGGTCGTGGTTTGGTGCGTCAGTTAATAAGATAAATTGCTTTGAGGCGCCGGCTGCAAAATCAAAGGACAGAGCTCCGTGTTCTGGGTCCATTATTGCTTCCAGCCCAGACTCGGGCCAGTCGCCGCCCCCATAAATATTAATATTCTGCAGCTGCTCTCTGAATTCATCGACATTCCCTGTGAAAGGATATTTCACAACAGGAGGATCCATTTCAACTTCATGAATATCAGAATATGTAACTAAACCGTAACGGACAGTGATTTCATTTCTTGTTAAACTTTCGGTAAAAACACTTAAATTAGCAATTACGTTAGAGATTGGGCCACCCATACTGCCAGTACGGTCGATAATAAAAACGATATCGGCTTTCCCTGTCACAGTTCCATCGTCATTTTCAACTTTCTGTGTTTTAACAAGGGGGAGGATGCCGTTAAAATCCGTTCCGTAAGCTGTATCATCAATACCTTTTTTAAGCTGGTCAATTTCACCCTGCATTTGTTTCCTGTCAAATAAGGTGTATGTGTCATTGGCAGCCTGCACGGCCAGCTCTCTCATTCGCTGCAGCTGGTCCTGGATCGTAGCCAGGCCTCCTTCTGCTGTCTGAATCAAAGAGATGCCATCTAAAATATTTCTGTCGGCCTGCTTTAACCCGCGAATTTGTGATTTCATCTTCTGGGAAATAGTCAGACCTGCAGCATCATCTGACGCACGGTTAATCCTGAGGCCGGACGATAATTTCTCCATCGTTTTAGCGGCGGCAGAGGTATTGCTTTTTAAATTGTTATAAGAATTAAGCGCCATGATGTTATTGTTTATGATCATAATTTACCTCTATCATTAATTTAGGTCCTGTTTACTATATTATCGGCAGATGAAGGCGGGACTTTTAGCGGTGCCTTTTTAACGGTGCCTGTCACCACCCGAATTTTCTTGTTTCACGGCGAATGTTTCACGCTGATTAGAGAAAAGAACACAGGGACGGTTTTGGGAAACCGTCCCTCTTCTTTCCATCGTTTCCAGAGTCCAATCGAGACTAATTCCAGGGGCGCTCCTGAATTAGCGGGTAATAGATTAGAAAAAGTATATTTTCTTAACAAAAATAACATCTCCTGACATGGAGATGTTATTTTGGGGTGACAAATAAATTATTGTAATCCACTTTTTTCAGCAATTCTTCACGGTACCTCTCCCGATTTGGATTTATTTCCTGTTCGTTAACCACCTTGTTCATCAATGTAACAAAGAATTTTTCCATTTCCCTCACAGGAAATCGTTCAGCGGGCGCCAGTTTAGCAGGTGGATGGGCAAGAAATTTGGTGCGTAACCGTTTAGCCATTTTTCTTACTTCCTCCTGATTGAGAGAGTCTCTTTCCGCACTCCAAAGGGCTTGGTACAAAGATGATTGAAGGCGTTTCACGTGTAAAGAATGATTGGCTAATAGCTTAAAACGATTGAGGTACTCTTTGTCTGTTAAGACATAGAATACAAATGCGTTCCGTACCCTGCGGTCTGTTATAGTCTTTTTCAGCAGAGTATCAAAATCGCTTTCACCAAAAGCTAAAAAAACCTGTTCTTCTTTAACTAACTGAAAAAAGGCATCCTCTTTATTCATCTTTTTCACCTTCCTTTCTTTTTGTGTTTCTCCCAATCACTTAAAAGGTCGTCTAAGCTGTTATAGCGACGTTCTGGCAAGATAGTATAGCCTAGATACTCTGTATATAACATTTTTAACTTATTGATATCAGCATGGTCTAATATGCCTGAATTTAATACATCTTCCGTATCCTTTGTGGTTTGCTGGGTGGCAAACAGCTTTGAGATTATGAGAAGTTCAGCGGATGGTAACTCTACTCTGATATTATTAAAAGGCACATTTAACGTTTGAACGTCCTCATACACATCTTCCATTGGAGGAAGTTCCATTACACTCTTCAAATCATCGTTATATCAGAAGCTAGCAGAAGCTGAGGTGCAAATTCAGAACGGTGAAGAGCTTTTAGACGGAGAACAAGTTTCAAAGACCTGAAGAAAAAACAAGGAAGAAAATAATTATACAATTTAAGTTTACTCCAAAATCATTTGATAACCTTGAAGAAATCACTATTCATCGATAAACGAAGCTGAAAATGTTGTAATTATACGTGTTCTGTTCCCTAAACAAAATTTATCGGGATCTGATTTAGCATCAGGTGTCAGTGCCACCCCAAAAATCTCTTGTTTCACGGGATTTCAGGGTTCATTCCCCCTTTGAAAAAAAGAGCAGTCACTAAAATTAGTGGCTGCTCTGTATTGGTTTTCATTAAGAGGTTTAAGAACAACGAATTAATATAAGAAATAGATTAGAATGGACGTAA
The DNA here is from genome assembly GCF_002019695.1 of Evansella clarkii. Classification (GTDB taxonomy): domain Bacteria; phylum Bacillota; class Bacilli; order Bacillales; family Salisediminibacteriaceae; genus Evansella; species Evansella clarkii. The sequence continues at coordinate 1,487,822 of NZ_KV917376.1, forward strand.
GAATACCAACCCAGATTGATAGCAGTATACAATAGCCCATTATGTGGCGAATATGAAGTCCTACTATGCTCAAGATAGGCAAAGCCCAGAATGGCTGAATGAGATTCGTCCAGGCGTCTCCCCAGCCAACAGCCATAGCAGTCTTGGAAGGATCTACTCCAAGCTGTAATGCAGCAGGCATCTGCAAAGGACCTTGGAGTGCCCATTGTCCTCCTCCTGAAGGTGCCAGAATATTAACGAATCCGGCTGCCCAATAAGAAAATACATTGAAGGTGTCGCTGGAGGCGACAGAGGCCATTCCATTAATGATTAACTCACCGAGTCCGGAATTTCCTAATAGAGCGATAATACCAGCGTAAAACGGAAACTGTAATATTATTGGTGAAATAGATGTGGCAGCATTTTTGAATGCTTCAGAGAAAGCTCCTAATGACCGGTGAAAGAAAAGGCCAGCTGATAAAAACAAAAGATTAATAATATTTAAGTCCAGGTCACCGCCCTGAAAAAAGTGGCTGAATATAAATATTAAACCGATAAGCCCGGTAACCAAACCGAAAACAGGGGTAGTTTCTAACTTTTTAGCAGGAGTTAAATTAGCCTCCTCTGGTTCAGGATCAACTTTTGAAACTGTATCAGTTTTTGGTTTATAAGGGATGATTTCTTCATTATTCTTAGGTGCCATTAAGATTATAAATATTGGCAGTGTAACAACTAAAGAGAGGAAAATAATAATAGTAGACGGGTGGAATATGGTTTCTGATGTAGGTATTACACCTATTAGATCAACCAGAAAATGATCAGATGTTGCGACTGTTAAGCCTATTGAACTGGAGAAACCGGCTGTATAAAGTACAGTAGGGGCATATGCAGAAGCAACGAGCAGCGGGAAGTGAGCCTGTTTATTACGTTTTCCAATTTCTCTTGCTAAAATTGCTCCCACAACAACCGCAAGTCCCCAGTTAATGTAGTAGGCAGCCGACGCAACCATAAAGGTGAGTACATAGGGCTTTTTTGAACCAGCCGAAAAGTCAGCAATTTTCTCTAGTGAACGTCTAATAAAAGGAACGGAAGCCAAGACCATTCCAGTCATTAGCAGCAGTACCATTTGCATTGTAAAAGCAAGGTATTCCCAGAATCCTTGCCCCCAGGATTGAACCAGAGCCAGCGGGGCTGATATGTTCATGAGCCAGCCAGCTATAAATACTAGCAAAGTAATCATGACGGCAATAACAAAGGAATCTGGCAGATACCTTTCAATCAAACGGGAAAAACGATTAGCAACCTTTGAAAACATGAAAGTTCCTCCTAACGCTCATATTAATTCAAGACGAATTAAAGTGATTAATAAGTTTACAGGTCATCAATGGTTAATCAGCAAATGGCACCAATATAATGGATTATCCGACTGGCCTTTTTCCTGTCCAAGGATATGCTTGTTCAAAGGCATAAGACGTCTGCAGAATAGTCATTTCCTTGAACCTTGGAGCAATCAGCTGCATTCCAACAGGAAGACCTTTTTCAGTAAAACCGGCTGGCATGGAAGCTGCCGGATGGCCTGTTAGATTGAAAAGAGAAGTCAGCATCCAGTCAGTTCCTGGATTGGCTTTTATCCCATTAATTTCATCAGGACCTTTTAAATTATGGGGAAAGGGAGGGACGGCCAGGGTAGGAGTGATTAATAAGTCATATTCATTAAAAATTCCCTGTATCTTACCCCAAACATGACTCCTGATCCGTTCTACTTTTTTGTAGTCCATAATGTTGATCTCCCGTCCTTTAGTGATTATCTTTATGATATCTTCCGAGAGGTCATGACTATGTTTTTCCAGAAGGTGAGAGTAGTTAATTGCCATTTGGGAAAACCACAGAGTATAAAAGGCCCGGTCGATTTCTTTTTTGGAGTAATTAAAGGACAATTCTACTTTTTCTGCTTTGCAGCCCAAACCTTCCAGCTTGTAAACACCCTGCTGCGTCAGTTTGTCTACTTCATGGTCAATGCGGAATAACCCTAAATCCCTGCTGTAGGCGACTTTCATTTCCTCAGGAAGTGCCAGTAACCTTTTTTCATCATATTCGATAGTTTCTGGTAAACAAAAAGGGTCCTTTTGATCCGGACCTGCCATGACAGAGTACATTAGATAGGCATCTTCAACAGTACGGGTGAGAGTACCTAAGTGGACAAAAGGGTTATGGGCGCTGAATAAGTTTTCTATATTCAGGTCAAACGGAATCCTTCCGAACGTAGGTTTAAATCCGTATACTCCGCACAGGCTTGCGGGGATGCGTATGGAACCTCCGCCGTCACTGCCTTCAGCCAACGGGACAAGGCCTGCTGCAACAGCAGCCGCGGATCCACCACTTGATCCGCCGGCTGTAAGGTTTGTATCCCAAGGATTTTTGGTTACTCCGAACAAGTCATTGTCAGTAGTTCCTTTATAGCCAAATTCAGGTGTGTTTGTTTTGCCAGTAACTATAGCACCGGCAAGTTTTAACCTTTTTACACACTCACTGTCATGCTCAGGTATAAAGTTTTTATAGGCTCTCGATCCGAACGTCGTAGTGATTCCTTGTGTTGGTGTTAGGTCCTTGATTGCTGTTGGGATACCGTGCAGTAAGCCAAAACTTTCATTTTTCATAATTTTTTCTTCTGCGAGCCGTGCCTTGTTTCTGGCAGATTCTCCGGAGATGGTGCAAAAAGCATTTATTTCCGGGTTGATTTTGTTTATTCTTTCTATAGTTAAGTCCATTAACTCTACAGGCGACAATTCCTTCGAATGGATAAGCTTGTTTAATTGCGTAGCAGATAAGTAATGGAGGTCATTAGCTTCACTCATGATAAAAAACACCTACCTTTTTACGTTTTCAATAACCATGGCAATCCCCTGACCGCCGCCAATGCACAGGCTGGCAACACCGTATTGCAGGTTCCGTCTCTGTAATTGGTAGGATAGAGAAAGAAGGATTCTTGCTCCGCTTGCTCCTACCGGATGGCCGTAAGCTATAGCTCCTCCATTTACATTCGTTTTTTCCCGGTCAAGGCTAAGTTCTTTTTCAACTGCCAGATATTGAGCAGCAAACGCTTCATTCACTTCGAACAGATCGATATCCTGTAAGGAGAGCCCGGCTCTTTCAAGTGCTTTTGTAATTGCCGGGGCAGGGCCGATGCCCATATAGGAAGGGTCTACACCAGCTACACTCCAGGAGACAATTCTGCTCATAGGTTTCTTTTCATTACGGTGCACATAATCTTCGTTGGCTATAATGATGGAAGCTGCTCCATCGTTTATCCCGCTCGCATTTCCTGCGGTTACGGTACCTTGCTTTTTAAATGCAGGTCTTAAGCGCCTTAAGTCTTCTAAAGTAGTATTTGGCTTTATGTGCTCATCCTCCGTAAACAGTTTCTTTGATCCGTCCCGGGCTGGTAATGCAACAGCTGTTATCTCCGGGGTGCTTTCTCTGTTCACTCTTGCAGTTTCCGCTCTTGTTTGGCTTAAGAGAGCGTACTCGTCCTGTTCTTCTCTTGTAATACTATATTTTTCTGCAAGGTTTTCGGCTGTAATCCCCATAGGTGTACTGCAATTATGGTCTGTCAGTGTTCCTGTAAGCATGTCCTCGTATTCAATGCTCCCCATTTTCTTAACCTTGAACCTCTGGGTGAAGTTTACAAAAGGAGAGCGGGACATATTTTCAGCTCCTCCAGTAAGCGCCACTTCAGACTCCTCTGTAATAATACTTTGGGCTGCACTTACAACAGCCTGAAGCCCGGAACCGCATAACCGGTTTACAGTAAGTGCAGGGGTGGACTGTGGTACTCCAATGTTCAATGCGATGTGCCTGGATATATAAGCTGCGTTTATATGAGAATGGATAACATTGCCAAAAACGACATTATCGATTTCTTCAGGAAGGACATTTGCGCGGAGCAGGGCTTCTTTTGAAGCTATTTCCCCCAATTGTGCAGCTGTTAAAGATTTGAGAGAACCAGTAAATGAACCGAAGGGAGTACGTGCTCCATTCAGGATATAGATATTTTTCATAAACAACGCCTCCTGTTAAGTTCTGTTTACTTTCACGCCTTCTTTAATTCTGTCCCAGCTGTTTTCAATGCCTTCTTTTCTTAACTCGAATTTCTGGACTCTTTCTGTTGCTGTTTTAGGAAGGGAGTCTTTTATCTCAACATACCGAGGCACCATGTAATAGGCCATTCGTTCCTCGCAGTACTTGATAAATTCCTCCATAGAAAGAGAGTTATTATCCTGAAGGACGAGTACCACTTTAACGTCTTCTTCTGTTAATTCTGAAGGCACACCAATGGCTGCAGATTCTTTAATATCAGGATGCTTATTTACAATTCTCTCTATCTCATAGGAGGATATGTTCTCTCCCCGATACCTGATACAGTCTTTCATCCGGTCTTTGAAGTAAAAATAGCCCTCTATGTCTCGGGTTCCCCTGTCTCCTGTATGAAACCAGCCTCCTCTCATTGCTTCCTCCGTTTTATCCGGCATCTTATAGTATTCTTTAAAAATAGTATTTGGTGTTAATTCTTTTACTACTATTTCTCCTTCTGTGTCAGCTGCTGCTTCCTGGTCGTTATCATCAAATATTTTTACTTCTACATTAGGGAGCGGCTTGCCGATGGAACCTAGACGTATGTCATCAGGAGGGTTGCACAGACAGACAGTGGCAGTCTCCGTCAAACCGAAACCTTCTATTATGGACAGATCGAATCTTTCTTCAAAATCAGCCCAGATTTCTTTAGGTGCTGCACCGCCGAATGTTTTAGTAACAGTATTATTTTTCTCATATTCAGATATTGGCTGTTTATAGAGGACAGTCAGGATGGAACCAATATAATTGAAAATAGTTGCTTTATGGTGGTGAATTTCTTTCCAGAAGTTACTCGCACTAAACAGTCTTGATAGAGCAAGCTGTGCTCCGGAGAGCATGGTGCCCATTACAGAGAGCTGCTGAGCGTTACAGTGGAATAACGGAAGACAGGTATATAATATGTCATCCTGTTTTATATCAGTCATTTCACCAGTGAAGTTTTCAGCAGTATTAATATAAGAGTAATGAGGTAATACAACTCCCTTTGGCGGCCCTGTTGTCCCGGAGGTGTAAATAATCGACATAGGGTCATCTTTGTTTAAAGCAGGTTCCCCATGTCTTTCACTGCTTTCAACAGCAGAGGAAGTTTTGAAATCATCCAGGTTTAATAGTTTTAAAGCAGGGGCAGCTTTTGCTGCAGCCACTGCTTCTTTTTCATAGGCTGACTCAACGATAGCCAGGGTGGAATCAGAATGGCTGAAGATATATTGCAAGCTTTCACCTTTAATATGGTAATTGACCGGAACCATTACTGCCCCGAGTTTGGCTATACCAAACCAGATAAAGAGAAAATCCGGGGTGTTGCTTAAAAGGAGGGCAATATGATCGCCTTTTTTTACCCCGAGCTTTTCAAGGCAGTTAGCGACTTTATTGGCTTCCTTATTAAAATCTGAATACGTATATTGTTCGTTTTCAAATCTTAAGAAAATATTATTGGGTATGGTGTTTGTATTGTGATTCAGCACCTGTGGTATAGTAGCAAAACTATTTTTCACGTGTCATTCACTCCTTCTGGATGGTATTAGCGGGCAGGCGGTTCAGGAAGGCATGCCCGCTGTGTCTATGTTTTATCAAATGAAAATCAGCATGCTTATCGAGGAGACAATTATATAGATAATCATTGCTATCAGACAGTATCCCCATATATCCCGAATACCGAGACCAGCTATTCCCAGAGCGGGGAGGGCCCAGAACGGCTGAAACATGTTCGTTGTAACATCCCCTATCGTGACAGCATTGACTATAGAAGCTACGCTTACATTCAGGCTTTCTGCTGCTTCAATCATAATTGGACCCTGGACGGCCCACTGGCCACCAGCTGAAGGTACGAAGATATTTACAAGACATGCAGATAAATAAACGAATAGCGGCAAGGTAGCTTCAGTTGAAAATGATACGAACCATGCTGCAATGAGCGAAATAAGACCGGAGCTTGCCATAATTCCCATTATTCCTGCATAAAAAGGAAACTGAATGATAATGCCGGCTGTTGAGGTAACAGCTTTCTTAACTGCGGCAATGTATTTGCTCGGAGAACCATGAAGAGCCAAGCCGAGAATAATTAGCAGGAAGTTGGCAAAATCAATATTCAGGTCCAGGCCTCTCGTAGCAAAGTAATAAACTATCCAGCTTAAACCGGCTATAACGATAATGTAGGTAAGAATCTTACTGTTATCCAATCTTTCAGCAATAGTTTGAGGCTCTTCGAGAGTTGCTACAGATTCGTGCTCAACTTGTGAAGAAGTTTTCGGATCAACTTCTTTGAAAGGCACCGTATCTTCAGCGGCTGGATGCATTTTTCTGAACAGGAAGGCGAAGATTATCACTGAAACAATGGCAGGCACCATGAGCTGGGGACTAAAAATGGTCTGTGCTAAAGGAACCAGCCCTATTGATTCTTCTAAAGGATGCCCCGGCGTGTTTACCAGTAATGGAGCCGTTATTGTTAAAGACATTGGGAGGACAGCCATTGCTCCGCAAAAAGCTGCGGCAATAAGCACCCTGTAGTCCACCCCTTTAATATTTTTGGCGAGCTCTCGTGCGAAAATAGGACCAAGAATTAACCCGAAGCCCCAGCTTAAAAATGCAGCCCCACCACTAACAAGTACAGTGGACATTACTGCGTTCGCCGGGTTTTTAGGTATGGAAGCTAATCTCCTGATCCCTTTTTGAATACTTGGTGCTATAGCGAGGCAATAACCAGCTACCAAAATAACTACCATTTGCATAGCGAATGCTAAAAAGTCCCAAAATCCCGCATACCAAAATTCAACTAACTCAAAGGGACCGGAAGGGGTTAGGAAAAGGGCCAAAAAATAAGCAAGAATTGTAAGGATTAATGCGAAAACAAAGGCATCCGGCAAGTACTTTTCCACTCCTAATTTAAAGCGGTTAGCAAGCTGATATAACATTTAATCACTCCTTTTTTCCAGATTGATTAATATTAGTTGCAAGAATCATGCCAGTTTGGAAAACGCTTACATGAGGGCGGTTTGTACCTTATATGCAGAAATGCATATGCGATCTTACATACATTGTGCATGATTGCGTATTCAGAATTTTTGCACTAATATATTCTTAAAGGATGATTGAGAGGATGGTGGGAGCTATGTTTAAGTCGCCGCATTTTAAAGCAGTTGAAGTGGACGAGATAAATACTCTGTTTAATGCTATTTTTAATACTTCAAATGACGGATTATATGTATGTGACGGAGAAGGGAGAAGCCTGGCTTTTAACAAGGCATTCCTTCAAATTTCGGGAATAGAGGAACATTTATTATATGAGTACACCGTCTTCGAGCTGGTTGAAAATGATTTTGTCCCCAATTCCTGTGCAGCAGAAACACTTCGGACGAAACAAAAACATAATACGATTATTGATTATTACACAGGGAAAAAGGGCATGCTTACTTCCACGCCGATTTATAACGGGGAAGGTGACATTGTTTGTGTCGTTTCCAATGTCCGGGATATTACTGAGTTGAACAGACTGCAGGAGGAACTGGAGGAAACAAGGAAGATAAATTATAAATATAAAGAAGCATTATATCAGATGCAGGGAGAAATGGAAGAGAAGAAACAGCTTGTGTATCGCAGCAGGGAAATGCACCGGGTTGTTAATTTGGCGAACAGGCTGGCCAAAAATGATTCTCCAGTATTAATTTTAGGTGAATCAGGAGTCGGGAAAGATGTCATGGCCCGGTATATACATAAAGAAAGCGGACGCAGAGGATCTTTCGTGACAGTTAACTGTGGTGCTATTCCTGATCATCTCCTTGAATCAGAGTTGTTTGGTTATGAAAAGGGCGCTTTCACCGGAGCAAACCACTCAAAAGCAGGGCTTTTTGAATTGGCGGATAAGGGAACGATTTTTTTAGATGAAATAGGGGACCTGCCGTTTACTCTTCAGGTGAAACTCCTGAATGTTTTACAGGATCAGAAGGTGCGGAGGGTCGGAGGTACTTCCCAAAGAAGTGTGGATATGAGAATAATAGCTGCAACAAATAGTGACTTAGAAAAACTTATAGAAGATAAGAAATTCAGGAAAGACCTGTATTACCGTTTAAATGTGCTGCAATTAAATATCCCTCCTCTAAGAAAGAGGCCAGAAGATATTCCGATTCTAGCCTTAAGCTTTCTGGATCGGCTCAATAAAAAGTACAAAAGTAACAAAAAAATTCAACCTATGGCTATTGAATGCTTGTATTCCTACCCTTGGCCTGGGAATGTACGGGAATTGAAAAATGTTATAGAAAGAATTTTCCATTTAAGTGAAACAGAGAAAATCCCATATGATGCACTACCTCACAATGTGCAGTATAAAAGAAGCGAGGAAAAAGAAGGAAATACGCAAAAGAAAAAAGAGAGCAATTCACTAAGAGAAGAATTATATTTTTATGAAAAGCAATATATTGAACAAAAACTCCAGGAATCAAAAACACTTAAAGAGTGTGCACAGAAATTAAAAATCGATATTTCTACGTTAGTAAGGAAAAAGAATAAGCTGGGGATTCGGTAGGGGCAGGGGATAGGTGCGGCGTCCCCGACGAATTTTTTTACAAGGGATTTTTTCTATAAGTAGTATAAATGGGAGAAACCGAATGCGAAAGTACACATCTATGGTTAAGGCGCATAACGAAGTTATGCGCCTACAAGATTATTTTTTAGGAACCTATCAGTCTTCAATATCAATTACAATTCGATTGCTGAAACTAGGTGTGCTATAGCTGTAATCCCCCAGCAAATGGAAATGGAATAATATTTCCTCGTCACTTGCTTCTATTGTGAGGTGGCTTGCGCGATTTCCAGGAATATTAAATTCCCCAATATCAGCTATGTTCTCACCTAAGACGGCAAAAGGAACAGAGAGTGTTATTACATCATCCACTTTTTCAGTCGAGTAGTCTATATCCCGGTTTAAGTCGAGAACAATTCTTGTATAAGTTGGATGTTCACCGAAACGAATATTTTCAATGATATTTTGTGCTACAGTGACTTCTCGCTCGGCATTAAACCTTCCGTAACCCACCTTAATCGTTGCTGTTCCCTCTGACAGAGCTGTAATAGTCCCATCCCCGTTCCATTCAACTACCTCCCCATCTTGTTCAATGGAAACAGAAACATTCTCCGGATCCAGTAATGATCTCTCCGAATTTCGGTCTACAAAATAGAGATCCAGTTCTTCTGTTTGTCCAGGTGAAAGGGATAAATCATGTGGGAGGATCCCAATGGTTCCGTGGTTATTGAAAGGCTTTCCTTTAAATGGAGGGTAAAGTAAATACTGATACCTTACTTCTTTATTCCACTCCTGAAGTTCATCTTCCCACATTGCCATAATCTCATTGACTGGTACGTTATCTGCCAGCATCGGACGGACGTCGGCGTGTCCGATTAGTGTATCGTATAAGTACCTGCCACCGCTGTACGTAAACCTGAAATCCTCAGGAGATTGATTTTTAATAATCGTTAAAAGATTTAAACCCAGGCTGACAACATCCATCTTATGGGGATCTTCTACGATAATTTCTACTCCTTCAATTTCCTGACCTGCATAGAGGTTTGCCTCTGGAGTAAAAGTGATTGCCTCGAGCTTCACTCCTTCTACATCTGTTTCCTCAAATGCGTTGACGATCGCTTCCCCGTCAGCCCAGGGAGCGCCAATATATTCAAATGGACGGTCTGTTCCTAGCCCTACAGAGATATTTGTATCTACCATCAGAACTGTGCCGGTGTATAAGTAAGAAGTTTCGATGCTAGGCATATTTGGAGATGGTGCTACCCAGTCCAGACCCGTTTCACCAAAGTACATGTCCCGTCTCCAGTGTTTCATTTCCACCACTTCCAATTCGACACCGAGATTATGAACATCATTGAACATGTATGCTAACTCTCCTATCGTCATCCCATGTCTTACAGGCAGCAAGTAACGGCCCATGAAACTTATTAATTCCGAATCCCGGACAGGCCCTTCAACTCTTTCGCCGGACATTGGGTTTGGGCGGTCCAAAATGACGACTTCTTTATCATTTTTTGCTGCAGCTTCCATGACAAAGCCCATCGTGTAGATATACGTATATACATTGGAACCGACATCCTGTATATCAAAAACAAGGACATCCACGTCTTCCAGCATCTCTGGGGTCGGCTCCCATGTGGCTCCATAAAGGCTATAGACAGGAAGTCCCGTATCAGGATCAACGTAATTATCGATCGGCTGTCCTCCAGGGATGTCCCCTCTGATGCCGTGTTCAGGCCCATACAGTGCACGGAGGTCTACTTCAGGATGTTCGTGAAGGACATCAATAGTCATCTTTCCGTCACCATTAACCCCGGATACATTTGTAACGAGTCCAACCCGCTTATCTTTTAACAGGTCTAACTCCTTTTCTATCAGTCTGTCAATGCCTAACTCAACTGTTGGACCTTTCTGTGCTTCCGCTGTATAAGCTGAAATGCTGAAAATACTCAAAATAACGAGCGTTGCGAGCGTAATTGCTGTTCCTGACCTAATGAATGAATTTTTCATATACATCGTTCAACCTCCATTTTGAAATAATTGTTCACTTGCTTATGGGATAGTTTGCTTGAACTGGAGCAGGAAGACCTTCACCTCCTTTAAAACTAAGATTTAAGCATTAAATAAAACTTAGGAAAACCAGGGTATTAATGTGGATAACAATCTGGGTGTCAACACTCAGTTGATCTCTTGAGGTGTGGTAATTTAGATGCGGTGGCAGGAACAAACTTCCAGAAGACTCGCCATGACAATGCGGTGAGTGAAGAATATGTAGCTGAGACAAGATGTAATAACGAATTTATCAAAAGTATAGATGGTTTTAAAATTAAGTGTCAATAAGTACTTGAAACTATGAAATCAAATTTCAGCCATTCCCCAATACTATGTATTCGGTAAAAACATCTCACGTAATTAACATTAATTAACAAATAAACCAATGAAAGTATCTATAATGAGGATATATATACGGATTTATACCCTAAATTTCCCAGTAGTTTGATATGAAATTAATTTTTATATTTTTCTGAATATATTGACATTAAGTTTTAAGAGTGTTTATAATGCCATTAAAAGGCAGGGGATGAAATTGGTAAAACATAACGGAGGGTTAGTCCGGATAAAAGAGGCCTTAAAATATATCAGGCCAGCAGAAGAAAATGCTGCCAGATACATATTGGAAAATCCGGATGAAGTTGTTGGGCTCTCCATCAAAGAATTGGCGGTGAAGAGCCAATCGAGCCAGGCGGCTATCATTCGTCTGTGCAAAAATATTGGTGTGGAGGGCTTTAAAGAATTAAAGGTTAGGATCGCTGGAGATTTGCAGGCAATGCAAAGTAGTGACCAGGCTTATAAAGAGATTTCCCCAAACGATGATATTAAGACGTTAATTAACAGCATTTCCTATAACAATATATATGCAATCCGCCAGACACTTCAGTTACTCGATTTTAAGGAAGTGGAACGGGCGGTGGAAGCAATAGAAGCTGCAGGAAGAATCGATTTCTATGGTGCCGCAGCGTCCCAAATTATTGCACAGGACGCCCAGCAAAAGTTTTTAAGAATCAACAAGGCCTGTACAGCGTACACAGATTCCCATCTTCAACTTACCTCGTCGGTCACCCTGACAGAAAAGGATGTAGCTGTCGGCATTTCCTACTCTGGAGAAACCACTCATGTTCTGGAAGCGATAAAAATATCAAAAGAAAACAATGCAACGACAATTGGAATCACCCGTTACGGGGCAAACCCCTTGGCCAGCATGGTCGATATTTGTTTAACGACTTCCGCGACAGAATCAGATATTAGGAGTGCGGCAACCGCATCACGAATTGCACAGCTTAACATTATTGATATCCTGTTCAGTTCAGTAGCTTCAAAGAACTACCATTCCTCTATTGACTATTTAAACAAGACCAGAGATGCCACCCAGAATACTTTCCGTTAAGTAGATGACTAACATTGGGAGGGGATATACATGGATGATATAAGAGAATTAGTAACTGAACAACGGAACGTATTGTCAGATGGAATCGACAGAAAAACGCCGCTGGAGATTCTAGGGATTATAAACAAGGAAGACCAGAAGGTGCCGAATATTATTGAACAGCACTTACCTGAGATTGAAAAGGTGGTAAAGGCGGTTGTCAACTCTCTTTCCAATAAAGGGCGGCTGTTTTATGTTGGTGCCGGAACAAGCGGAAGAATTGGTATACTTGACGCTTCTGAATGTCCTCCCACATATGGAACACCGCCGGAAATGGTTCAGGCCTTAATTGCTGGAGGGAAAGGCGCTGTTTTTCAGGCAGTTGAGGGGGCAGAGGATAATGAGGAAGTTGGTAAAAAAGATATTGATGATGCCTCATTAAAACAAGAGGATATCGTCATTGGCATCACAGCAAGCGGGCGGGCGCCTTATGTGATAGGAGCTCTGAGAGAAGCCCGGAAGCAAGGCGTTACTACAGTATCTTTTACATGCAATAAAAAAGCAAAGTTAAATGATTATGGAGATTATCTGTTAAATATTGAAGTGGGGCCAGAAGTAGTGATGGGATCCACACGCATGAAGGCAGGAACGGCACAGAAATTAGTCTTAAACATGATCACGACAACAAGCATGATTCAACTGGGGAAGGTTTACGGGAATTTAATGGTAGATTTACAGCCGCTAAATCAAAAGCTGGTGCAGCGCTGCCTCCGGATTATCGAACATGGAACAGGCTGTACAGAAGCAGAAGCAAGTGACCTGTTCGATAAAGCTCTTGGAAACCCGAAAGTTGCTATCATAATGGGGCAATGTAATGTGAGCAGAGAAACAGCACTTCAAATGCTTGAGGAGAAAGAGGATTTTATCTACCTTGCTGTTGAAGAGCACAATGCTCGCAAACAGGCCAGATGATCGTAAAACCTGTATTCTAAACCTCTATCGAAATATGGTGAATCTTTTTTAAAACAAAGTAAATGGATACGTAGGATATTAAGGAAAAAGAACACAAGAATAAGAGAATTGGGAAGTATAAAGAAATGACAACGATTGCCACCAGAGATACAAGCATTCCGATTGTATATAACGGTTTAAAAAAGACTAATAAAAAAGCATTTTTTAGCAGCTGTTTAAATGAAAGTTCAATATGAAAATGCAGGGTGACTGCATGCAGCAAGAACAGGATATAAATAACGAGAATAAAGCCGCTCATGATACCGAGATAAAAAGTATATTCACCATCCATGGAAAAAAATGCGTATGGGTAATAAGTTAAACTGAAAAACACGATGAAGGCTGGGATTCCAGCTAAATTACCTTTCCATAGATAACGGTATAGTTCCTTAAAATATAACCGGAACACACTGGAAGATTTCAGGGCTATTTTTTCCCTGGAAGTGGAGAAGAGAGCCATTGTGGCTGGAAAAATTGTAACTACAGCCAGACAGGAAACCATCCATAAAAATTGCAGAATAACAATGGAAGTGACTTCATCCAGTATTTTATAAAACTTGGAATCTAGTATGGACATTGGACTCCCCCTAAGAAAACCTGGTAATAGGAAAAATTATACACTGGATGAAACAAAATTTCAAAATAGGTATTTTAATTTAAAACAAACATTTAAAGGGGCATCACGATAATGTATTTTTTAGGAGTAGATGGTGGAGGGACGAAAACTTTCGCGATGATAACGGATGAAAACGGTCAGGTTCTTGCAACTGGCATCTCGGGTAACAGCAACTATCAAATAAATGCCACGCAGGCAAAACAAAACTTAGAACATGCGGTATTACAGGCGTTGACAGAGGCAGGGATTCAACGAGAGGCGATCACCAGCTCATGCTTTGGACTGGCAGGAGCGGACCGTCAAGTTGATTTCGTAAACTTGCAACAACTGGTTGGAGAATTGGATATTCCTAATTATGAAATCCATAATGATGCCCTCATCGCTTTGAAAGCGGCTGTGCCTGAATTTTACGGCATTACTCTTATATGCGGGACAGGAACAAATGCCATCGGAAGAGATCAAGGTGGAAAGGTGGTTCAAATAGGCGGTTTTGGCTATTGGTACGGCGATTACGGTGGAGGCTCTCATCTTTCCCTGGAAGTTTTCAGAAGTGTTATACGCTCCTGGGAAGGCAGAGAGACGGAAACGGCCCTTACTAATCTCGTGCTGAAGGAATTGAATTTCACCAGTGTAGAGGAAATGTATCATTATTATCTTGATCACCCGCAGGAATTTCCAAAGACGCTGACACCTTTATTATTTGAAGGGGCTGAGGAAAATGACCTGACAGCACTTTCGATTATCGAAAAACAAGTAGAAGAACTCTATTTGTCGGCAAGGGCGGTAAAGGAAAAAATGGCTGAAAAGGATAAAGAAGTCCCTCTCGTACTTGCAGGAAGTGTCATCCTTAAATCGAAAGATAACCTTCTTTTAAGGGAGTTTGAGGCTTATGCCCGTGAGCGTGATCCATCATTTCGAGTTTTACCGTTAACGACAGAACCAGTGGTTGGGGCCTGTCTGTTGGCGCTTAATCTAAACGGTGTTAACTCGGTAACAATCAAAAACAGAATGATAGAATCTCTACAGCGAAAGGTGGAGGAGTTGTGAAAATTGCAGTTATCGGCGGGGGTTCTTCGTATACACCTGAATTACTTGAGGGACTAATTGAAAACAGTCACGTATTGGGCCTGGAAGAAGTCTGGTTATGTGACGTCCCGGAAGGACAGGAAAAGCTGCAGGTGATCGAACAATTGGCAAATCGGATGGTAAAAGCTGCAGACAACCCTTTTACGGTCAATGCCACCCTGGAGCGTAAAGATGCTATTGTAGGTGCCGACTATGTCATTACGCAAATCCGGGTAGGGCAGCTGGAAATGAGGCGGAAGGATGAATATATCCCCCTTAAATACGGAGTAATAGGGCAGGAAACGACCGGACCGGGAGGGTTTATGAAGGCCTTGCGCACCATACCCGTTATTCTGGACATCTGCAAGGATATTGAAGAACTGGCACCTGACGCATGGCTGTTTAATTTTACAAATCCAGCCGGAGTGGTGACAGAAGCAGTGCTTAAATACAGTAAGGTGAAGACGGTCGGGCTTTGCAATAATCCAATTAATTATTACAAGAAGTTTGCCGCCCATTACGGTGTTTCGCTGGAAGATGTCAGTATTGATTTTGTTGGAATCAACCATCTGAACTGGATTACCGATTACTACATCCAAGGAGAATCGAAGCTTCATGAAGTACTGGCTGGAAAGCAGGCCGCTTATGAAGCTGAGAATATTCCCTCCTTCGATTGGGAGCCGTCATTTTTACAAAGCTTGGGAGCTATCCCGTCCGGTTACCACAAGTATTATTATCAGCAGGATAAAGTGTTGAAGAAACAGCTTGGTGAATTTAAGGAAAATCGGACGCGTGCCGATCAGGTAAAGGAAATTGAAGCGGAGTTATTTGAAAAATATAAGGACCCTGATTTATCTGAGAAGCCAAAGGAACTGGAAAAGCGGGGAGGGGCTTACTATTCGGAGGCGGCTGTGCAACTGATTAAGTCGGTTCACCTGAACTTGAAAAGGGTGCACACATTAAATGTCCAGAATAATGGTGCCATAGCTTGTTTACCTGACAATGCCTGTGTGGAAGTAAATTGCGTTGTAGAAAATCACCGTGTTACCCCATTGCAGACAGACCCTGGAAAAACAAGCCCTCAGATTCGTGGTTTGCTTCAGGTAGTGAAGGCATATGAAGAACTTACTGTAGAGGCCGCGGTAAAAAAGGATAAAGGGATAGCCATTCAAGCATTGTCAATTCATCCATTAGTTCCGTCTTATGAAATCGCTGAGAGTATTTTAAATGACATGCTTGCTGCAAATAAAAACTATGTTGATGGCTTTTAATAATATTTTTCTGAGGGGAGTGAGCCCTGATGCAGTAGTGGTGAAACGGACAGAGCCGGGAGTCATGTATTTTACTTATAAAAAGGAGGGGCAAATGTTGAGGAAATATAAGAGGTTTTTAACGTGGATGGCACTATCCGGGTTATTGCTGGCAGCGGCAGGATGCGGGAATGATGAGGACGCCGGTGCAGGTAACAGCGGCAATGATGATGTGGATAACGGCGCAGATGAGAATGTTTCTGATGGGGATGGCAATGACAATGATAATGATAATGGGGATGGGGAAGGGGCAGCAGGAGATGAGGAAGTTCAGCTGGAAATCTTCAGCTGGCGAAGCGGTGACACCGAAGAGTTTGATGCTATTATCGCCGAATTTAATCAAGAACATCCGAATATTCGGGTAAATTTTGATCCGACGACAGCACCTGAATATGACTCAGCGCTAAACACCCAATTAAGCACAGGTACCGGAGCAGACATATTCTTCGTACGTCCATTTGCTCTCGGGGAAAATATTTATGATGCCGGGCACCTGGAAGTCGTAACAGATGATGATATACCTAACATGTCCTCCGTGGAGGATATTCAACGTGATATTTACACTTCTTCAGAAACAGGAGAATTATATGCGGTTCCGTTTAACTATGTGTCCTACGGCTTCCTGTATAACAAAACAATGTTTGAAGATAATGGCTGGGAAGAGCCGGAGACATGGGATGATTTTTACTCCCTGCTTGATGAAATCAGTGACAGTGGTGTGACGCCATTAGCACTCGGAACAGCAGACGGCTGGGTAATTGACGAGATTGTTGCCAGCGGATTTTATCCGAGTTTTGTCGGTGGTGAACCTTGGAGAGAGAATTTATTGGTTGGAGAAAATCGTCTGACAGACCCTGAATATGTTGAATTCCTCGAGAATATTGCTCAATGGGGAGATTATATGCCAAGCAACTTTGAAGGAATCGGATACGTCGATGCACTTCAAATGTTTATGGCAGAAAATGCGGCCATCTGGGTAACTGGATCGTGGGCACTGACGGACTTGGATCAGGATGAAATCGCTTTCGATATCGATATGTTCCAGTCACCGGTGCAAAATGCCGGAGATCAGCGCTGGGTCGGCTTTAACGGTGGTGCCGGACTTGGAATAAATTCAGACTCAGAGCATATTGAAGAAGCGAAAACGTTCTTAAACTGGCTGATGGCCGAGGATCCCCAGGCACTTGTAATGAATCTGCTGCCTGGTCAGTTCCCGACAGCAGATGTTCCGCTGGATCAAATCGAGGATGAAGTAAACTTAAAGTGGCTGGAAGCCGGCGGGGCAGATGGAGAAAACTATGCTGTTGGTCTGGCATTTGATGTGTTAAATGGCGGAGATCCTACATTAGGCACGTTACAAATGGAGAATGTAACAGATTTGCTTGAAGGGCATATTACAGCGGAGGAAGCAGCAGAAAACATGGATGCAGGTTTATCAAACTGGTATGAACCTTTTCAGTAAAAGTAAGGTTGCTCAGGGCCTTTCCGTAAGGCCCTGAGCCTCTTGTTAAGGGGTGAACGTCGTTGAAATTCCATAAAAAGCTATTACTGTTTATTTTGCCGGCTTTTGTTATTTATTCCGGCTTTATGTTAATACCATTAATCTTATCGATGAGAGTATCCTTTTACGAGTTTTCTGGAATTGGAGATATGACCTTCATCGGACTGGATAATTTCCGCCGGCTTTTATTGGAAGAACCTTATAGTGTCAGGTTTTTCAATGCGGTTGGAAATACGTTTGAATTTTTCGCCTATACGATGGTGTTTCAAAATGTAACTGCACTGTTGCTGGCGTTAGCCTTAACAAGAGGATTAAAATTCACTGGTTTCTTCCGCACAGTCATCTTTATTCCGGTTACCTTGTCCCTGCTCATGATCGGGTTTGTATGGACATTAATGTTAAATCCAAACATTGGAGTAATTAATGAAGTCCTGACTATGATAGGCCTTGAAAATTTAACGAGGGCGTGGCTTGGTTCCGAAACGTGGGCCCTTCCGGTTGTGACAATGGTAAACGCCTGGCAGTATACCGGCCTGATGGTAATGTTATTTGTCGCCGGAATACAGGGGATACCAGAAGAGCGTTATGAAGCTGCGAGAATTGACGGGGCGAGAGGCTGGGCAATGTTCCGGCACATTACTTTGCCGCCGCTATACCCGATCATAGGGATTGTCACCATTATGACCTATATGGGTGTATTTAACCAATTTGATCTTGTATATGCGATGGTGGGATCTACTGGAGGGCCGAGATACTCCGTTGATGTGCTAGGAACCTTTTTCTACCGGACAGCCTTTGGAGGTTCCGGAGGTCAGATGCCACAGATGGGCTTAGGGGCGGCAATTGCCACGATGACTTTTCTCTTTATCGCAGTAGCCGTTTGTTTCTTCTTGTACTTATCGCACCTGAGAGCAAAGGGGGATCGATAACATGGTTAAAGGAAAAAAGGATAAGCTACTGGACATATTCATTTACTTGTTTTTGATCATAGCTGCTTTTATTGTTATCTATCCGTTATTTGTGATGGTGTCGACCTCGCTGAAAACAAATATGGAAGTATTGGTTAATCCATTTGGGCTGCCGACGGAGTTCAATCTGGACGGTTACCGCTATGTACTGGAAGTGGCAGGTTTCCCAACCTTCTTCCGGAACAGTATCATCATTACCGCTGTGTCATTATTCGTGTTGCTGCTTGTATCGGTCATGGCGAGTTATCCGTTATCCCGGTTTACCTTCCGGGGAAACCGCATGATTTATTTTTACTTTATTATAGGGGCAATGCTTCCGGCTCGTCTGGCTACGGTAAATATGTATCAGATTATCAACGCATTAGGGCTTTTTGATACGCTGTTTGCACTGATTTTAATTTATATTGCCATGACGATACCGATTTCCATTTTTATCATCGCTGGATTTATGGCGGAATTGCCGAGGGAACTGGATGAATCGGCGAGAATCGATGGGGCGTCAGATAGCAGAATTTTATTTTCGATCTGGGTGCCTTTACTGCGGCCGGCGTTAGCAACGGTTGCGATTTTTAACTTCATCCCGATCTGGAACGAATTTTTCTTCCCGTTGATTTTTATCAGCAGCGATCAATGGAAGCCGCTGCCCCTTGGTATCGCCCAATTCTTTGGCCAGTACCAGTCTGATTGGCCGACTGCGTTTGCTGCCTTGACGATAGCAATTCTGCCACCATTAATTTTCTACTTGATGGCTTCGAAGCACTTTATTAAAGGATTGACGGCAGGTGCCTTGAAAGGATAATTACAGGAAGGTGAGGGGTTGCAAAATTATGGATTTGATGAGACCATTCACGATGGGCACAAGTTACTTTGGGAACCGAATGGTGCAGCATGTGAAAAAGGATTTGGAAACTCTTAAGAAGGAAGGCTATACGGATATATTGCATACTGTATCAGAAAACGATCTGAAGTTTTACCGGGGAACAATGAAGGAGATCATTGAAGCGTCAAAGAAGGAAGGATTTACAGTAACGGTAAGCCCCTGGTCCATCGGTCTTGTCTTCGGAGGAGAAGCATTTTCCGAATTTCATATTCTGCACCCGGAAGCGTGCCAGGTGACACAGCATGGAAAGCAGCTCCCACAGGCATGTTTCAATCATCCCGAATTCCGCAAGTTCATGAAGGATTGGGTAGATGCGGTGAAAAAAATGGGGGCAGACGCCATTTTATGGGATGAACCCCACTGGGCTGGGAACGGTGGCTGGTATTCTATTAAAGATGATGAATGGACCTGCCGTTGTAAAACGTGCCAGGGCATTTTTGAGGAGAAAAGTGGCAGGCAGATGCCGGGAGAGTGGAGCACCGATGTGGAAGAGTTCCGTAAGGATAGTATGATAGACTTTTTAAAGGAAATGACGGACTATGCAAAAGGAAAAGACTTTACAAACATCATCTGCTTTTTCCCAAACCGCCGTAAATTCGAAGTGCCTTCCGAGTGGGAAGAAGCGGCATGCCTCGAAGGAGTAGATGTCTTTGCTACTGATCCATATTGGGTCGGAGCAAACTATGAGGTGGAAAAGTTCATATCCTTTTATGTGGAACAAGCTATTCGGATCGCAGAAGCCAATAACCTGAAAGTACAATTATATATTCAAAATTTCCGAATTGAAGAAGGGAAGGAGCATCAGGTAGAAACTGCTGTGCGTGTCGGATGGGAAAAGGGGATTCGCCACTTTTACACGTGGGGGTTCAACAGCTGCGGCCATATGTCCTTTTTAGCCAGTGATCGCCCAGAAAAAGCCTTTGAAAACTATCATGGGACACTTCGAAAACTAAAATCTAAAAAAGGTTAGAGGACAGAAGAACAGGTACAGCGTCCGGGTGATTATCAAGGTATTAGGATGAGCCTTCTGAGAATATATATAGTGCAGCAAGCATAATAATACAGGCAGATAAATAACTTATTTTATGACAAAAACACCTCGAACAAATTCGTTCTAGGTGTTTTTGTCATAAAATTGTTTATTGTTCTATTAATTGATTAATAAGAGAAAAAGTAACTGGGTCGGTTATACCTTTTTGTCCATGTCTGAAAGTACTGTATAAAAAGAAGAATTTGTAAAATCGGAAGGGGGATACTTTAGGCGAGTGCTGCTTGATGAGGTGTATCTAAAGGGCTATCAATCACTTTAAAGAGTTTTGACTTTGCTGTTATGAAGTAGTGAAAATTGTTTTTACGGACCAGGATAACAGTAACTTGTAAATATATATAGATCCTTTTTGATCTGTGCCAGGGTTATATAGGACTTTTTTCACACCGCATTACTAATTACACCCTGTACTTGTTACGTTTGGGATAGTTAATCTGTCCCTTTGTCCCTCAAAATATGTCAAAAATGCACAATTTATTGGATTTTTATGCTAATTTTTAAAAAAAAGGATTGCTTTATAAATAAAAGTACTGGTATTATTTAACTAGTTAATTTATATATCCAGAAAAAGAAAAAGGCAAAGCTGCGGAAACGTAGTGACGCAAAGCTACAGGGGCTAAGGTATGTGCTAAGCCAGCCAGTTACCGTTTCAGGAAGATACCAAACATCCTGCGGCAGTATTCCAGGGTGTTTTCTGTATTTTTATAGTAGTTTGGTATATTCCGAGATCACTTTCCCTATTAATTTCCCTATAATAAACTTGTTTTAAAACCAACTAATCTTATAAGAAAAATTATATATAGAGGTGGAATGTATAGTGTACATTGGGACAGTTAAAGAATCGTTAGTAAAAGTAAATTATATTGATCCGTTAAATCAGCTGTCTGATTCTTTAAAACAACATATTTTAAATGAGTCACAAAGTTTTTCTGAAAGCTCTAAAAGCAGCGGCTCTGTTAATAGTCCGCTGAGTAATCTCACTATTGTGATGATTGACGGGTTGGGGAGAAGGAAGCTGAAACATTTTTTTGACAGCGATATTAATGAATCAAGCTATCTGTTAGTAAGTGAAGATGCTGGAAATACAGATTTAATTTCATTTCTGAGATATCCTGTTTGCGGCATTGTATCGCTCTCCTTTTTAGAAAAACAGTTAGGAACTCTTCTGAGGGCGCTCGCTGAAACAGGAACAGTGCTGGAACCTGGTTTACTTGTCCAGGTAGCTCTAAAAATTGATGAAAAAAGAGAACAGAAGGAACCAATTAAGGAGCTGGTTCTTAATCGTAAAAAAGTAATTGGTATTTTTAATGACAAGGAAGCAGAAGTCTTCCAGTTAATTCTTCATGGCTGCAGTAACCAGGAGATAGGAAAAAAACTTTATTTCGCAAATTCTACTATCAATATGGTTGTCAGTAAGATTATCAGAAAGCTGGGAGTCAATGACCGGACAGCTGCTGTAAATAAAGCAATAAGGAATGGGTGGGTAGTTGCGGAGCGTTAGTTGTTATTTTCGAAAGGCTGCACGAGAAGGGAGGCGGCAGTATTGCTGAGGCAGAGCCTGGTAACAGACGACGCCATTCTTAGGCATATGCAGTTGTATTCAACCAGTACATAGATTTAGTATCAGTTTTTATAAAAGTCTTTGGTAAAGGCTGATGTTGATTTTTTCGCTTGTGTTGATTGTAGCGAAAGGAGGCGAGAGTGTCTCTTCCTCTTCCTGACTAGATCCGTAGAATATACGTCGAGACAAATCGACGCATTTGCGAAGGAGCGATGCTCTTGCCGGTCGGGAATAGCATTAGCTGAAGATCCCCTCGGAAGCCACTTTGGCTTCCGAGGTAGCTGAAGCAATGCCCGAGGCAAGCGAGTATCCTGTAGTGAAAATCAACATTAAAGTTTTACAGAGCTTAAGAAAACATAAATTATGATCTACTGAAGGGGAGTTAGTTAACGTGAAGTTTATAAAAAATTTAAAGATAGCGACAAAGATCAACCTGCTTGTTATTGGAATTTTACTGCTTTTTTCGCTGGGAATTGGTGTTGTAATTCAAAATAGTGTTGCTGAATCAGTAAAAGATATAGCGGTGAAGAAAGCGCAATCAGATTTGTATCTTTCGTACGCGGCAATTGATCAAGAGTATCCCGGCGCCTGGGAAATAAGGGATGGGCAATTATACAAAGGAGATACTTTAGTCAATGAAAATTATGAGATGGTAGATTTAATTGCTGAGGTAACCGGCGGCACGGTAACAATTTTTCAGGGAGATACCCGTGTTTCCACAAACGTAATTCTGGAAGACGGTGAGCGGGCAATCAATACACAGCCATCAGATGAGGTTATTCAAACCGTTTTAAACGAGGGGAACAGCTACTATGGCGAGGCGGATGTATTAGGCACATTGACTCAGACTGCTTATCAGCCGATTCTGGATGAGAGCGGAAATCCAATAGGAATTTGGTATGTTGGAGAGTCAACTGCTTTTATTGACGAAACAATAGCTTCTATCATTACCAGTTTAGTTATTGTACTTGCTGTGGGAGCAGTTATAGCGGCGGTCATTGTTTATTTATTTTCCAAAGGAATAAAAAAGCAGCTGGATAATGTGGGATTGGCATTGCAAAAAGCTGGACAAGGGGATTTTACATATGTGTTAAAAGCTGGTTCCAAAGATGAATTTGGACAGTTGTCCTCTAACTACAATCAAATGAAAGATAACTTAAAAGAGCTTATTGGCCAAGTTTTTGAGGCGACGGAAACGGTTACCAGCCAAAGTGAAGAGTTAACGCAATCATCAAACGAGGTAAAAGCGGGATCCCAGCAGATAGCGGGTACGATGCAGGAATTAGCTTCCGGTTCTGAATCGCAAGCCAGCTATGCAACAAACATCTCGGAAGAAATGGATGTCTTTGCCGGCCAGATGCAAGCGGCCAATGAAAACGGTGATGAGATATATGCTCTGTCGAATAATGTTTTGAAGATGACTAATGATGGCGGACAGCTTATGGAAGCGTCTGTTGAGCAGATGGAAAAGATCGACCGCATCGTCCAGGGGGCGGTCGGGAAGGTGAGAGGCTTAGATGCCCAGTCACAGGAAATAACTAAGTTAGTATCTGTCATTAAAGATATAGCGGATCAGACAAACTTACTTGCTTTAAATGCGGCGATAGAGGCAGCTCGCGCCGGAGAGCATGGCAAAGGCTTTGCCGTTGTCGCTGATGAAGTAAGAAAGCTTGCGGAGCAGGTCGGTGGTTCTGTTACAGATATAACGGGAATTGTCCGGAACATCCAGCTGGAATCAACAGCTGTGGCTGATTCCCTCCAAGTTGGATATGAAGAGGTGGAGAAAGGGACTAATCAAATTCAGGTTACCGGTGAAACTTTTAGCGGGATCGAGAATGCTGTCAAGGAGATGGTAAGCAGTATTCAGTCGGTCACGGACACCTTGTCGGCCATGACCTCCAGTACAAATAAAATGGGCTCCGCTATTGAGGAAATCGCCGCGGTAGCTGAGGAGGCGGCGGCAGGAGTTGAACAAACGTCTGCTTCGGCCCAGCAAACAAGCAGTTCCATGGAAGAAATCTCTAACAGCTCGGAGCAGCTGGCGGAGCTGGCAGAGGAGTTAAATAATCAAGTCAGGCAGTTTAAGTTTTAGGAAGTTCGGGCGGCTTCGGGTGGTGCCTGTCACCACCCGAAAAATCTTGTTTCACAGAAATTGTTTCACGGTACTTTCGGGTGATTCGGTGTTTATATTATGGCACCTGGCGATGATCCCCTGGTGGAACAATTAATAGGACTAAATAACTAGAGGAAGAGTAAAGTTTTTTGGGCAAACAAGCTTCCCTTAGCAGGGAAACAGATCTTTCTGGAAATCTGTCTGCCTTAATTAAGGGGAGCATTTCATGTTAGTTATGCCTTATTAAACCTATTACATAAGTAAGAGATTTCTTTGTTTGATCTGCAGAATATTCTTATTCCGTGCGGCTTTCACGACCATCTAAGAAGTCTGGCCAAGTAGTTACGGGCGATATAGTAATTGGAATTAACAGAATAAATGGAATATTTATATGACTATTGTATTATGGAAAATAATACTATATATTAGGTAAAGAGTTACTAAAGTCATGTTTAATTACAAATAAATGGATTGAATTTAGTTGATAAAGGCAAACTGCTTGAAAAAGTAGGACGCAAAGCCTAGGATCTAAGGTGGTCTTTTGTATTTGACTACTATGACCGCCTGGTTGCCATACTTGATTTATTGTTATCAATAAAACTTGTCTGGTCATTCTTAAGGTTAAGGAATGGCCTTTTGTTCGAGTTATTAGTTTTAATTTAAAAGTTTTTCAGGTTAGCAGGGAGACCAGACAAATCTCCCAATATATGAAATTTACTTGTTAGCAATTAGACATAGTTATGTACAGAACAGGAGTATGAAGATGAAGAAATTAGACGTTCTTACACCCGTAGGAATTATTGTAGGAATCATAATGATGTTAGCAGCAGTTTATTTTAATGATGCAGGAACCGGCCGTTTAGACGACTTTATAAAAATGGCGCCTGTACTTATTGTTACAGGAGGTCTCGTTTCAGCTATATTAATTAACTTTTCAATGGAAGACTTACGCTCTGTTCCGAAAACAGTTAAGGAAGCTTTTCAGAACAACCAGCAGGATACGAAAGAAACTATCGATTCTTTTTTGGAAATGGCCGAGTTAGCCAGAAGAGAAGGTTTACTGTCAATCGAGTCTGAAGTTGATGAAATGAGAGATCCCTTCCTTCAAAAAGGGATGAGATTAGCTATTGATGGGGAAGATCCGGAAATCATTAAAGATATATTAACAGCCGATATTGCTGCAATGAAAAGCAGGCACACGGAAAGCAGGGAGATTTTAGAAAAAGCGGGAGAGTATGCACCAGCCTGGGGGATGATTGGTACATTAGTGGGATTAGTGTTAATGCTTCAGAATTTAGATGATCCATCCTCTCTTGGCCCTAGTATGGCAATAGCATTATTAACGACACTGTATGGTTCCTTATTAGCAAACTTAATATTCCTTCCAATGGCAAATAAATTAAAATCTAACACTAAAAAGGAAGTTTATTTTAAGCAAATCACTGTAGAAGGCCTCATCGGTGTTCAATCCGGGCAGAGCCCTAAGAAGCTGCGGGATAAGCTGTATGCTTTCCTCCCTAAGGCCATCAGTGAAGCAGACAATGAAGAAAGTAAAGGGAAGGAACAAACATTAGAGGGTGATCTGGGTGCCGGATAATAATTTTAACTACGATGACGAGGAACAGGAAAAAGGTGCTCCTAAGTGGATGGTCACATACTCGGATATGGTAACGCTGCTGCTTGTATTTTTTGTACTTCTATTCTCTATATCTTCTGTTGATGCTCAAAAATTTCGTTCCCTGGCAGAATCAATGCGGGGCGACAACATTCATGAAGGGTATGAATCTATTATAGAGAACCAGTATCAACCAGCATCAAACCCGGAGATCGCAGAGGCTGCAGATGGTGAAGAAGATAGTGAAGAAAAAAACGAAGAAGAGTATGAAGAAAGCAATGAAGATAATAGTGAAGAAGAGCCAAGCCTGGATGAATTACTGAAGAAAATAAACAAGTACATAGAGGAGAATGGGCTGGAAGAAGTAATATCGGCTGCCAGGGATAAAAGAGGGGTGCTGGTTATCTTACAAGGTAATATTCTGTTCGATACAGCAAGTGCTGAAATTATTGACGAAGCTTTCCCTGTCCTTGAAGAAGTTGCCTCGTTATTAAATGAAGTTTCCAATCCGGTTGAAGTACAGGGGCATACTGATGACCGGCCGATTAATACTTACCGTTTTCCTTCCAACTGGGAGCTTTCCGGTGCCAGAGCCAGCCGGATAGTGAGAGAGCTGATAGAGGAGTCTGTAGATTCTTCAAGACTTCTGTCCGTTGGATACGGGGAGAAGGAACCGATAGCTTCTAATGCCACAAAAGAAGGCAGACAGAAAAACCGCAGGGTAACTATAGTAATTATTGATACCAGTGCTGAAAACGAAAGTGAAGACCAATAAAACAGGCTTAATGAGAGGGGAAAAAAATGATTAAAACAACAGAAAAAAGCAGTTCGAACACTCACTTACTGAATGGCACAATTTCATCTATGGCTTCTATTATACCTATACCTATCGAACTCCAGGAATCACACCCCCACGGCAGTAAAGTTATATTTGAATTTGGGGTGCTGATTGGCATTACTGGAGGAATGAAAGGCAAGATGCTGTTAACAGGAGAATCAAAGGTGTTTGGAGCCATAGGAGCAAAAATGTTTGGAATGCCGCTGGAAGGGGAGATGCTGTCTTCCTTTTGTGGAGAATTAGGAAACATGATTGCCGGCGGGATGGCTACTCACCTTAGTGAACAAGGAATTGTTATAGACATTACATCTCCAACCCTGTTAGAAGGGCAAACAACTCTTACGGGCTATGAAAATGCTTTACAAGTACCGGTCCGTTTAGAAAACACCGGAGAAATAAAGGTTTATTTACTGCAAGACGCATAGACCCAAAGGAGGCCTCACACATGGATACAATGGAGTACATAGATATGTTTCTGGATGAAAGCCGGGAACACCTGCAGGCCGTAAACGATCACCTGCTGGTTCTCGAAAAGAATCCTTCAGAAGTAAGTCTTGTAAATGAAATTTTCCGGTCAGCTCACACCTTAAAAGGTATGGCGGCCACAATGCAATTTGAGGATATTGCCTCTTTAACCCATCAAATGGAAAATGTGCTGGACTTAATTCGAAATGAAAAATTAAGTGTAACAACCGAAGTAATCGATATTACTTTTGAAGCTGTTGAATCATTAGAAAAAATGGTGGAGGACATCAGCCGGGACGGCACCGGGAAGAAAGATGTTTCTCACCTTGTTTCGAGGTTAGAACAAATAGAAAAAGGGAGTTCTCCAGAAACGAATAATCCTGCACAGAAGCAGCCGCCTTCTTCGGCATCTTTTGATATTTCATTAGATGAGTATCAGGGCACCGTGGTAAATCAAGCAAAGGAACAGGGTTACCAGGCAATTCAGCTCAACATCAGCCTCAAGGAAGACTGTGTGCTGAAAGCAGCAAGGGTGTTTATGGTGTTTGAAGTTCTGGAGGAAGCTGGCGAAGTCATCAAGGCCGTCCCTTCCGTTGAAGAATTGGAACAGGAAGAATTTGACCGGAATTTTTCAGTGATTTTATTGACAGAGGAAAAAAAAGAGGTAGTGCTGGAGAAAATTTTAAAAGTTTCAGAGGTGGAAGAAGTAACAACCGCTTCCTTCACTCCAGCTAAGGAAGAAAGTGAAAACAGCGAAAAAACATCTAACGAGTCTGAAAGTGAAAACGAGAGCGCTGAACAATCACAGCAGCGTTCCTCAAAAACGATTCGGGTAAATCTCGAAAGAATAGACGGTTTGATGAATTTATTCGAGGAAATGGTTATTGACCGGGGAAGGCTGGAAGACCTCTCTCAAAAGATTGGAAATAAAGACCTCAGCGAAACAGTTGAACATCTCGCCCGTATTTCACAGGATATGCAAGGTATGATGTTAACGATGAGAATGGTGCCCGTTGAACAGGTATTTAACCGTTTTCCGCGTATGGTAAGGGGACTGGCGAAGGATTTAAACAAAGAGATTGAGCTGGAGATCATTGGAGCAGAAACGGAACTGGACCGGACTGTAGTAGATGAAATCGGAGATCCTTTAGTCCACCTTATTCGAAATTCTATTGATCATGGTATTGAAACGCCGGAGAAACGGAAGGAACAGGGAAAAACTGAAGCTGGAACGCTTACTTTGAGGGCCTACCACAGTGGAAATAGTGTATTTATTGAAATAGAGGATGATGGGGCTGGAATTAACCGGGAGAAAGTGATGGACAAGGCAATAGCTAATGGGCTGCTTACGAGAGACAGGGCAGAACAACTGACCAAGGATAAGATCGAGAATTTAATCTTTTCATCAGGCTTCAGTACAGCTGAAACAGTTTCTGATATTTCAGGGCGGGGGGTCGGCCTTGACGTTGTCAGAAGTAAGATTGAATCGCTCGGAGGCCAAATCGCTGTGGAATCAGAACCTGGCCGTGGAAGTAAGTTTTCCATTCAGCTCCCTTTAACCCTTTCTATTCTTTCTGTACTTCTGGTGAAAGTTGCGGACGAAATTTACGGAGTGCCGCTTTCTTCTATTGAAGAAACTGTCCTGTTAAATAAGGAGCACATTAAGTACATACAAAAGAATCCTGTTATGGATTTTAGAGGAAAGGTCATTCCGGTAGTTTCCTTAGCAGAGATACTGAACACTCCTGGTAATGAAGCTGCTGACTCTTCGGTTAAACCGGTTGTGGTAGTCAAAAAAGGAGAAAAGATGGCAGGGTTGGTTGTCGATTCCTTTATTGGACAAAAGGAAGTGGTTCTTAAATCATTGGGAAGCTACTTACAGGATATTTTCGCGATCTCTGGTGCGACCATTCTAGGCGATGGAGGAGTATCT
The DNA here is from genome assembly GCF_002019695.1 of Evansella clarkii. Taxonomy (GTDB): domain Bacteria; phylum Bacillota; class Bacilli; order Bacillales; family Salisediminibacteriaceae; genus Evansella; species Evansella clarkii. Next base: position 1,516,796 of record NZ_KV917376.1, read on the forward strand.
TTAATAATTGATCCAAATGCTCTAATTAAGTAAAAACAGGAGGAATTCCAGTGGAAAATACAATAAAAGTAATTGTTTTTCAACTCCATAATGAACAATACGGAGTGAATATCCAGCAGGTTCGTTCCATTGAAAAACTGCTGAATGTAACACCTGTTCCAGGTACAGCTGATTTTATCAAAGGGGTGATTAACCTCCGGGGAGATATTACCCCGATTATTGATTTAAAAGATCGGCTTCAAATTGGGAAAACGGAATATACCGACCATACTCGTGTACTGATTATTAATATAGAGTCTATACAAATGGGGTTAATTGTGGATAATGCTACAGATGTGCTCGATATAGAACAGTCCATTATTGATGCTCCGCCGGAAGTGATCGGAGGGGTTACTGAGGAATATTTATCCGGGGTCGCAAAAATAGATGACCGTCTGCTGATTTTATTAGATTTAGAGCGTATCTTAAATTTTCAGGAGCTGAACGAAGTAGAAAAGGCTGCGGCTAAGCAGCTGTAAACAAAAGGAGGAACTTACCATGGCAAGAGTATTAGTAACCGATGATGCAGCATTTATGAGAATGCAGCTGAAGAATATTTTGACAGGTTTAGGACATGAAGTAGTTGGAGAAGCAGAAAACGGAAAGGTTTCCGTGGAATTGTATGAGGAATTAAGACCGGACCTGGTGACAATGGATATTACTATGCCGGAAATGAACGGGGTAGAAGCCGTCAAAGAGATTAAAAAAATCGATGATAAAGCAAAGATCATTATGTGTTCAGCCATGGGCCAGCAAGGGATGGTTGTAGAAGCAATTCAGTCAGGTGCAAAGGATTTTATCGTAAAGCCTTTCACTCCGGAAAGAATAGCCGAAGCAGTGGGCAAGTTATTTTAATTTATCCCGATGAAATCGTCCGTAAAACTCCCCACTCAAAACATGAGTTGAACCTGTGATGTTCAGGTGGGAGATAACGGACGCTAACATCCCGATTGGTTCAGCTGACAATCAGTGGGGGATGAACAAAACCCCCACTGATTGAAGGCTCACTTTATAATGCTGGAAGAACTGCAAAACATGAACAGAGGTGCAAAGGAAATGAAAAATATATTTAATTTCAGGAGTATCCGAGCGAAGATTTTGTCCGGTTTCTCCGTAGTTATTCTATTAGTACTTTGCTTAGGAATCTTCAATTTTATTAGTATTAATAATATTACTAACAGCACAAATGATATTGTGGAAAATCAGCTTCCTGTATTAGTGGCAGACCAGACACTCGCATTTAATTTATCTCAGCGTATTGGGTTAGCCAGAGGCTACGTTTTATATGAAGACGAAGAGCTTAGAGAGCAATTTGAAGTATACAGCAAGGAAAGTGCTGAATTAGAAGAACAACTTTTAGCCGGCGGCAGGTCGGAAGAATTCCGCGACCTGGCAGAAAGAAGTGCAGCATGGAACGAACTAGTTGTAAGTGAGGTATTTGGGGAATATGACCGGGGATTCAAAACCAAAGCCAGGAATACACTTCGGGATGAAGCTCAACCTCTGGGCAGAGAAATCATGGATGGTTTACGAGCTCTTTCTACTCAGAGCGAGTCCCAGATTGCAGCTGAAGGGGAAGCGGTCGTCTCTTATGGCCAAGTCTTATTAATAATGGGTACCATCGTTTCTGTTCTTGTAGTTCTGTTAGGGGTTGGATCAGCGTTATTTACTTCCCGGATCATTTCCCGCCCTATTAATGCTGTCATGGGAAGGATGAAAGCAATTGCAGATGGCGATTTAGACCATGCACCGCTGAGATCTAAAGCCAGGGATGAAATTGGCCAGCTTGTGCATGCTGCAAACGAAATGAACGAGAATATGCGTGCATTGCTGAGCCAGATTACTACCGTTTCAGAAACAGTAAGCAGCCAAAGCGAAGAGTTAACACAGTCTGCCGGTGAAGTGAAGGCAGGATCACAGCAGGTGGCGGGCACAATGCAGGAACTGGCTTCAGGTACAGAGACACAAGCAACTAATGCAACAAACCTTTCGTCCATGATGGAAACATTCTCAGGAAAAATGAAAGAAACATCCACAAAGGGGAAGGACGTGTACCAATCTTCCCACAATGTTTTGGGTATGACGACTGAAGGCGGCCAATTAATGGAACGATCTGTAGAGCAGATGGCTATGATTGACCAAATCGTGCAGGAGGCAGTACAAAAAGTTAAAGGTTTAGATACACAGTCACAGGAAATTTCAAAATTGGTATTAGTCATTAAAGACATTGCTGATCAGACTAATCTTCTTGCACTTAACGCAGCCATCGAAGCAGCACGTGCGGGAGAACATGGTAAAGGGTTTGCAGTTGTTGCAGATGAAGTACGAAAGCTGGCAGAACAGGTAGGGGATTCGGTTAAGGATATTACAGGGATTGTAGCTGATATTCAGACGGAGTCCACCGGTGTAGCAGAGTCCTTGCAAGGTGGTTATCTTGAAGTAGAAAAAGGAACAAGCCAAATTAAGACTACTGGTGAGACATTTGCAAAAATAGAAGAATCTGTAAAAGAAATGGTGGACAACATTCAGGCCGTTACTGATAATATATCCTCTATGTCTTCAGACAGTGTCGAGATGAGTACTTTTATTGAAGAAATTGCTGCTGTTTCCCAACAGGCTGCCGCGGGCGTGGAGCAAACTTCTGCCTCTGCACAGCAGACAAGCAGCTCAATGGAAGAGATTTCCGACAGCTCAGAGGATCTGGCAAGGTTAGCAGAAGAATTAAATGGGCATGTCCGTAAGTTTAAATTCTAAATTCAATACTTATTAAAACGATTAAACCAAGGAGAATTAGCAGTTGTGATTAACCATAACTGCTTTTTCAAGATTAAGAAATAACATTGTAGCTAATAGTGGAGGCACTATGAACTGTATACTCATTCAAGAACCCTCTCTTATGCGGGAGGCGATGATCCGTCTGTTGAGCGATAATTTCCCTGATGATTCATTTACTTATGGAACCAGTCAATTTATCAATCAATCAAACCACAATTCCGTTGATATCGTTATTATCGATGTGGAAACAGAAGGAGAGATTCTGCCGACCGCTCGTCTTTATAAAAAACAGCAGAAAAAAGTCATCATATGGGGAAACCCTTTCAATAAGAATGAATTAACAGAGTTGTTCAAATTAGATTTAGAGGGATATTTATATAGAACAATGGTTAAAGAAGAGGTTTTAAGCGCACTAAATATAATCCTCAAAGGTGGAAAATATATTCACCCTGCTCTCTCCAATGTATTGTTAGAGGAATATTTAGCTCTTACAAATGAGGCTGGAAACAGACCTGATAAACTACTGACCAAAAGAGAATGGGATATACTGGAGCTGATTACTCAAGGATACAGTAATGAGCAAATTTCAAAGCAGATGGTTATTTCTGACGGTACTGTAAAGAATCATGTCAGCAATTTACTTAAAAAATTGGGGGTTGCTGACAGAACAAACGCAGTATTAACCGCTATACGTAACCGATGGTTTATTATCAAATAGGAGGATCTCATGAAAAAATTCTCTTTTGGGAGGTCGAGCACCTTTTGGCTCAAGGCGGGCACTAATTTAGCAGCTGTTGCAGGGGCGGGGTTACTTCTTATATTTGTTTACCAGCAATTTTTTCCCCCTCCGGGAGAGTCCTGGCAGTTTTTACTTCCTGCTTTCAGTTTAGTAGTGGTAATGCTGATTATTATAAATATGCTGGTAATGCGGTCTTATCTGTCTGGAATATCAGAAATATTCGATAAGCTTGGAAAAGGTCATTCGCCCAGCGAGATAAAGGGAGTCGATCCACAGTCAGAAATTGGGGCAGTTGTAGAACAGTTTAACACGCTGATGAGCGAATTAAGAGAATATAAAGAAGCGAGTTATCAAAAAGCATTAGAACTTCAGCAGCAACAAAGGTTTCTGGAGCGTGTGATTAATCAAAACCCTAATGGTATCTATGCCATCAATAACGATGGAGTATACAGAGTTGCCAACAAAGCATTTGCTGATTTATATAATTCCACACCAGAAGAAATTATTGGTTTAACAGAAGAAGAATTCAACCCTTCAATAAGCGATATTCAAAAATACAGGGAAATTAATAAAGAGGTTATAACGTTGAGGAAGGAGATCGAGATAGAGGACTTCCTCATCGACGAAAATGGAAAGAAACGATGGTTTCATATCGGAAAGGTTCCGATTAATCAGGGAGGGGAACAACTAGTCCTGACCGTAGCAACTGAAATTACAGATCGTAAAGCCCATGAACAAAGTATGGAAAAACTGGCTTATTATGATGACTTAACGAGCTTGCCCAACCGCAAATCTTTTCAAATTAAACTGGCGGAGGAAATAGAGAGGAAAAGATCAACTAATGAGAATTTTGCTTTACTGTTCCTGGACTTAGACCGGTTTAAATATATTAATGATACGTTTGGCCACGACGCTGGTGATGCGATACTGGTAATGGCAAGTGAACGTCTCAGCAATTGTCTTTCAGGGGAAGGGATATTATTCAGGTTAGGTGGAGACGAGTTTACCATTCTATTACCTTCAATTCAAAGATTAGAGGACGCCACAGAGCAGTCTAAAAGAATTTTAGCGGCATTAGGTGAGCCTTATAACTTCCGGGATAATATATTAATTTCTACCGGAAGTATAGGAGTCAGCATTTTTTCCGGGGAACAGGATGTAAATACTCTGACTAAGCAAGCTGATATTGCTATGTATAAGGCCAAGGAACAAGGGAAGAACACCTTCCGCATTTACACAGAAGACATGGAAACGGAAGTAGCGTCCAAATTAAGGCTGGAAATGGATTTGTACAATGCGGTAGCCCAGGAAGAACTATTCCTTCAATACCAGCCGATCGTTGATACAATGAACGGGGATATAACCGGCATGGAAGCGTTAATCAGGTGGGAGCATCCGCAGCTTGGCCTCATCTCCCCAAATGCTTTTATTCCAATTGCAGAAGAAACGGGATTAATTCATGTTATAGGAGAGTGGGTTTTATACAATGCCTGCCGTCAGCAGAAGGAATGGCAGCAAAGAGGGATGAAACCGATAAAAGTTTCTGTGAACTTGTCGCCTGTTCAGCTGACTGATGAGAAATTGTATGAAAGAGTTAAGACGATTTTACAGGAAACAGAATTTGAACCGGAACTCTTAGAATTAGAAATTACCGAATCTACCATAATGGAGAATAAACGAACGGTTGTGAAACTCCTCAAACGATTCCGGAGACTCGGTGTGCGGATAGCTATCGATGATTTTGGAACAGGTTATTCTTCTTTAAATGTGTTAAAGCGTCTCCCGGTCGACACGCTTAAAGTAGACCGTTCTATCGTTCAGCATTTGCTTGAGAGAGAAATAGACGATGTGATTTTAAACGCCGTATTCGATATTGCGAAAAAAATGAACTTGATAGTGGTCGCTGAAGGGATAGAAACAAAGGAACAATTATTATATCTGAAAGGAAAGTACTGTCATAATGTTCAAGGCTTTTTCTTCAGCCAGCCATTAACGAACGATCAATTTATGGATTACGTACGGAACCAAAAGACAGCTTAGCGGTCCGCGGTGCCTGGTGTATGAAATAATAAATGTCGAATCATCTTCGATGTAATGGAGGTTAAAAGAGGATAAAAAAAGACCCCAGCGACTATGTGTAGTAAGATAAGGCTACCTGACAAGAAAGCCTCATCCTATACAAAGAAAGAGTGAAGTCACATGGGGCGAAAGTATAAAAAATCTAAATCCACTTCTAATCATATTAGAGGAAAGAAAGGAAGTCAATTCCGAGCTGAATTAAGAGGGATTGACCTGGAGAAGGTATTGATCGTTTCGATTGATGCAGCGAAGTTTTATCAGAAAGTAATGGTCTGTAATTACTTTGGAGATGTCTTATTAGAACCTATGTTTTTCGGAGTCAATAAAAAAGGGATAAGTAGCCTTCATGAAAAGCTACAGAAGATCAAGGCCAAAGTAGAGGCAAAGCGTATTTTCGTTGGTATTGAAGCAACTGGCCATTACTACGAGGATATAGTAAGGGAATTAGAAGCCTTAAAATATGTGGTTACCATTATTAACGCAGCTACAACCTATGAAGAAAGGGCCGGAGCACTAAATTGGAGTAAAACAGATGACCTTGATCTGGATGCCATAGCGCAAGTCATTATTCAAAATAAGGGGACAGAAAATAAACTTCCGCAAGGAAAGTACCAGGAATTATTGACATTGACAAGAGCTCGCAGGAATGAAGTTCGTAAGAGATCGAGGGTAAAAGTAGAGATACGAACGCTGATGGATAAGATATGGCGCGAATTCCAAGGTCATGTTTTAGTAAATGGAAACACCCCGACTAAAGTGGAGTTATTCAGCGACTTCTGGGGGAAATCCTCCCTGTTTTTCATGAAGCACTTCCCTCATCCGGAAGACATACTCTCTATGGATGAAGAGGGTATTCGAGCCCTTTCTGTTAAGCACAATTTGAAATTGAGAGACTCAACCATTAGGAATCTTTTATATGTGGCCAGAGAGAGCCTATGTAAGCCAAAAGAAACCGTACGTCCAGAGTTATTATTACTTAAAATGGCTCTACAGAACATAGAGTACCTCAATGAAAATATAAAGGTTTTAGAAAAAGAGATTGAGAAAGTATTATTGGAGACAGACGGAAGGCTTCTGCTTAGCATTCCAGGAATCGGAGTAATTACAGCTGCAGAGTTTTATAGTGAAGTTGGCGACCTATCAAACTTTGAGCACGCTGGGCAAATTATAAAGAAAGCAGGAACCAACCCTATTGTCATCCAATCAGGTGGTCTGCAAGGGTTTCACGGAAAAATTTCGAAACAGGGAAATAAGAACCTTCGGTTTATTGTTTATACAATCGGCAAGTCTTTAGCTCAACACAATAAGGATCTGCGTTCCTATTACAATAAACTTCGAGATCGTGGCAAACATCAGAGGAAAGCCTATATAGCTTTAGGAAATAAGTTCATTCGTATTGCTTTTTCCATGCTTAAGAATCGTATAGTCTATGAAACAAAAGATGAGTCGTATGAGTATTTAAAGATGATGAAAGAGAAGTTACGCCATACAAAAATGAAGGATTTTTATCAATTGATTAGTGCAGCATAAAATTATGATAATTTGATTCTTACTAATAAAATATGAGTCTCCTCCTCTGGGGCTGAGGGAAAATCGACTCGGTGCCGGAGGCATAGACCTCGAGTGACAGCATGATTTACCTCGTCCTACAAATGCGAATTGTACGTTATGACAACGAAACCTGAACTAACCAGGCTGTATCCCTGTAGTATTGAAACGAGGTAGTGTTCTATTCAAGTCCGAGAAGAGTGAGACTCATCTATAAAGCTTTCTGTCAGTTGCTTAATGGTATTTTTTGTATATTTTTACGTAAGGTTATTTGGATTACGCAAAAACAAGAAAAAACTAATTGACATAGTACGCTGTCACCACCCGAAAAATCTTGTTTCACGGAAAATGTTTCACGGGGCTTTCGGGTGCTTGAGCTTCGGGAAAACGCGGGATGAGGATCCGATCCGTCTATAATCACAGCACGTGAGGATCCGTAAAGAAGCGCATTCGCTTTAAAACAAACAAAACGCCTGGATAATAAAATCCAGGCGTTTTTTGTTCATTTCCATAGCTAATCTTTTGGATATCCTCTTTAATTTTTCGGCATCGGCACGGGGAGATATGAGACAGTCTGCCGGCCCCTTTGTCCCGCCTCTATCCCGAAGAAAGAGGGTGCCGCCAAAAGTCTGGCTTTTGGGACACCCTCTTCCTAATTGGTTTTAATAGTCCTCACTGGAGGTCTCGTTAGTTTCGAGCAGCTCTGCCACTCTTAATCCTTCGTCTGTCATTCTCACATGATAGACGGAATCGAAGGCTTTTCGTTTTGCGCTGCCGTCTTCGTAATAAATGATATATTCCTCTTCTGTTTCTACTTTGAAGAGATCGTCATCCACACGCTCGACAGCTGTTGCTGCTGCGGAAAGGAAGTCTTCAAAGATATCCCTCGAATCAAGATAGTCAATATAATCTGCTACTTCTTTCTGGTAATCGGAAGCCGCAGGATCAATGAAATCTTCCACGAAGGAAAAATCCCGTGAATTGATCGCAGCCACATTACTTGAAACAAATGACTGCATCAGGGAAGAGAACTGGCTGAGATCTTCTTCGACCGCTGTCATCATAGTTTCATGCACTTCTTTATCAAGGTCATCCGCATCAAAGGTATATTCTTTCACATTGTCGCCGATAGAGTTCCAGGAAGATTCCATGCTGCTGATGAGCCACATCTCTGCATCTTCGTCATAAATCAGGTCATAAGTTATGTTATACAGTTCATCATATATATTTGGGGTATAGCCGCTGTAATAATCAGCTTCTTTCCAGTTTTCCGCGGTTGTAACATATGTCTGCCATTTGCCATCCTGTTCATATACAACCAGGGAGTCCAGGTCGAAACTGGTGCTTAAAAGGCTTCCTATATAAAGTTGATTATTCCTGTTCATGGAATTGATCGTCCTTGTAAGCTGTTCCCTGAGCGAAGGACCCGCATTCTGGACAGTAGACATGCTCCGTGAGATCTTTGCTTCTTTCCAGTTATGGAGGAATTCGTTGACTGATTCAAAAACAGCCTCAGCGTCTTCATCACTCAGTGTAAAGCTGAATGACAAATATTCAGAGTCCACAGCCCGGGGCCGGCTCTCAATCGTGCCGAACGGCGTTTCTTTTTCAAGGTGCATAGTTAATGATCCGTCCAGAAGAAGGGGTCCGAAATATTCTCCTTCTGCAGGAACGGAAGCACCTGTATTTTCTCCATTTATGAATATGTCTGCTCCGGAAATAGAGGAGTCGATTTCTGTATAGCTGATATTGAACCAGAGGTCGGCATAGTTTTCGTAAAATAATTCAACATCTGTTTCTACTTCCAGATCCATGAACTCGCTGTCCAGTACTGCCTTCACATTATGGACGCCTGGAGGGAAGGTGCCGAGTGTGAGCGTGTCCTCATGTGCAGATTGCGGTTCTGTTTCGTTTCCGTTCACGAAAAACTGCACGTCGTGGTAATTAGTGTATACATACAGCTCCTGGGGATGGACGGTAAACTCATAGTTGTCATAGAGGAAGAATTTTTTCCCCGTTTTCTCAAAGGTAATGAGCGGAATTTCCCAGTATTCATCGTGAACCGGCTCTTCGGCTGCAAGGCTGACATTCCCTTTGAAGGAACGGGCCTGCTCACGGAAAGCGTGTAACATATCGTCTTTAAGATAAGGGTAGTCTTTGAAATAGGATAAAATAGCTTCTGCAGATTCCTCTGTGAATTCTTCTGCTTCGCCAGTATAGCTAAGGTAGCTCATAAGTGCTTCTGCATCGCCTTCGCTCACTGCTTCCGTGAATTGGTCCAGACGTTTTTCCGGATCTGTATAGGCTTCACCTGCTTTATACAAACCGAAGAATAAGGAAGCGGCAGCAATCACGCTTCCGCCGATGACCATTGTTTTTTTCGAAAAAGAAGGCAGGGATGGCTTTGGCCCGGGAGTGTCCGGTGTACCGGACACTTTCATTTCAGAACCGCATTCCGTACAAAAACCAGATGAAGTTTCATGCTTTGCGCCGCATTTTGTACAAAAATTCATTGGATGATCTCCTTTATTGTTAATTAAGATTGTATTTTTCGCAGGAAGATGCAGGTCTGCTTATGCTGCCTGCTGTGAAGCAGTATTGCTGTTTGCACGGCTTGTGAAAAACAAAGCGCCGGCATATGTTCCGATAAAGGCAAGGACCGAGCTGAACAAGAGTACAGCAAAAGTAGAGAAGCCGAGAGACATCGTAAAGCTATCACTTAGGTTGGTAGTAATCGAGAAGCGGGAGATGGATACTATTGCCGCGTTCACAATGCCAAAGGAAATGGCGTAGGCGCCGATTTCATAGAGCAGGTTTCCTGTCCCTGCTTTCAAGAGCACCCCTCCCGTCCAGAAATGGATGGCCAGAGGGATCAGGATTAGCAGCCATAGAAAGCCGCCGAAAAATTCCTTTATGTCTTCTTCAAAGTAAGGGTCATAAGGTGTTGTCTTGGCTCCTCCAAGCACGGAATAGCCTGCACTCACCTGCTCATAGTCCATCTGTGCATCAAAGCTGATGGAAGACAGCTGGGACAGTGACCAGAAATAGCCGCCAATTTGTGAGACCGCCATCGTCCGCTCCCCTGTATTAGAAGGCTTGATTTCATCATGTGCAGAAATGAAAATGAACGCTGCAAAAAACATGATTGCCAGCCCGGCCGCTGTGTTGGCTGCTGCACGGGATAAAGATACACCGTAGTTCGTGTTTCTCCCTGGGCTCGCTGATCTCGGAACGGAGAGTACAGCCCCTGCAGTGGTGAAAATCAGGCTGATGATTAATGCATTTATAAGAGTAGAGAAAAATCCGTAGCTTGCAGAAATCGTAATATTGCCAATGAAGCCTGAAGGATCCGGAACATTGACGGAAGCACCACCGAACAGGCTGATGAATGCGATCATTACAGCATAAATGAGTGCAAAAGAAATATTTTTATAAAGGCGTGGCAGCATTGCCGATCCCTGCTGGTTTCTGTTCATCAGGTAACCGGCCAGGATAAGAACAATTGCAGGAATTATAAGGAATAGGAAAAGTCCACTCGATGTTGTGGCATAAAAGCTTGCAAACGCAATATCACCGCCGTAGCTTACCCCTGACATATGCCCGAGAAGCAGCACGTCACTTGCAGTAATGAGCTTCAGGTTCTGCAGGATGTCCGGAGAAAGCGACATTCCAATTTCATTGGAAATCTCGTCCATAATTAATCCCTGGATAAAGCGGTTAAAGGCGGAGCTGATGATGAATGTAAGAATGAATAACGCGGCAACTGCCATCCCGCTCCATTTAGCTGCATGGAGCAGATTATCTTTCTGGAAAATATCCTGAAAACTTGCTGGAGCCCCTTCCTGGGAGTGTGTGGAGCCATGGCTGTTATCTGATGCTGCCGCCGTCTGGTGAAGCCCTGATTCTTTATGGGCAGTGCTTATTTTTTCGAGGGAGTGTCCGCAGCCGGTACAATAAACAGCTTCTGTTGAATTCTGTTCGCTGCAGTTCCGGCAGAACTTGCTTTCTCTCCGTGTAACCTGGGCCCCGTAAGAAGAAGTTAATGGCATGCCGTCATTAACACAGTAGAGCGCACCTTGTTCATTTTTTGTTCCGCAATGTGTACAATGCAAAATATTCACCTTCCTTAATTATGTAGGGTTTTAGTTAGGTAGTTTTTAAAGGGCTAGGTTTATAGCCGGTTGAAAAGCTTTCCTGGCTTATACGGCAACAGGGACTTTCTTACCGCAGCATGGGCAGAAGTTAGCTGTGGCGGGGTAGGTGGTTTCACAAGCAGTACATGATCCAGCTGCTGATTCCTGGTTAGATTCTTTCTCCAGCTTACTGCCGCATCCGCCACAAAACTTATCGTCGGGGCCGTTTGCTGCACTGCAGGAAGTACAGATTACCTGACCTTCCGTGCCACTCTGGCTTAGTGCTGCTATGTTTTGATTTGCTGAATACATCTCTTTGTCCAGCTCTGTGAGGCCCTCTGCTGTTTTAGAAAACTCTGAATCTGTTATTTCACCTGTACGTAACTTCTGGTATGTAAGCTGGCCAAGCTCTATTAAAGCCTCAGACTTTTTCAGAGCGCTCTCCTGAACTATTTTTTTCAGACGGTTGATTTCCTTTGTGGTATGCAGCTTTTGCTTACCTTGTTCAATACCTCCCTGAAATTTTGACAGACCTTCGCCGATTTTGGATTGTAAGTCGTTTGACATAATGTGATCCTTCCTTTCTGTTTGTTTAATTGATAGAGCAATCTGCAGTTTTCCTGCAACTTTTGTCTCGAATCCTTTTCTCACTTTTCTGAAATCCCAACTCGCATTTGGTTCTTTTGCATTATATCGACGCTGCTAAAGAAAGTGTCCATAAGCAAAAAGAACTATATAAATGGAATTATATAATATTTGGGTGGTGCCTGTCACTACCCGATTGCAGGGGTGCCTGCAGGGGTGCCTGTCACCACCCGAAAAATCTTGTTTCACAGCAAATGTTTCACGGGACAGAGGGACAGGTAAAGTGCCCCTCTTGGAGGGCGCGGATAGGTGCTCGACAATCTATTTAATGCGGGAATTCAGTATATTTGCACCTGTTTAACACTACAAAATTATTAAGTTCACTCTCTCGGGATGATGGAGAGGAATCTCCTGTTTTTTCCGAAAGCAAAATTTATATTTTACCCGCCGAAAATATCACCTGACAGGCAAGTCATTTTATTTTTCATAGGTAATTAGTTTGGTGTATATTCGAATTGTAAGCGTTAACAAAAAAATGAGGGAGGCGGGGAAGATGAAAGGGAAAGAGACGATTTTGGTTAATGAGTTTATCAACGGTGTGCTGGATCCTGAAGATAAAATGCTGGGGCCAGTGAAAGACGGGGGACATATTGTTGCTAACACTACGCCAGGCTGCTGGGGGCCGATGATCACTCCATGTCTTCGAGGCGGACATGAGGTTACAAAGCCTGTGTATGTGGAAGGTGCTGAAGTCGGTGATGCGATAGCAGTGAAAATCGAGTCGATCCGTGTTACTTCCATCGCTACTGCTTCTGGTCATGATCAGCCGGTAGAAGGACGATTTAATGGAGATCCATTCGTTGCGCCGAAATGCCCTAACTGCGGAACGGTGAACCCGGATACGAGAATAGAAGGGATCGGCCAGGAAGCTATCAGATGTGTGGAGTGTGGCGAGGATATTACTCCTTTCAGATTTACAAATGCCTATACGATGACATTCAATGATGGCAAGCAGGTTGGGATTACATTAAACCAGCAGGGTGCTGAGAAAATCGCCCATGATGGGAAACACTATATGTCAACACCGGAAAATTCCGTCCAAAATCCGATTGTGACGTTCGCTCCCCATGATATTGTCGGAGCTGTCGCGAGACTTCGTCCATTCCTTGGTCAGCTGGGAACGACACCTTCAAGGCCTATGCCTGATTCCCATAATGCCGGGGACTTCGGTTCGTTTCTAGTTGGTGCTCCCCATGATTACACATTAACGAAGGAGGAGCTGGAAGACCGGACGGACGGGCATATGGATATTAACCGGGTTCGTGAAGGTGCGGTTATTATTTGCCCAGTGAAGGTTCCAGGGGGCGGTATTTACTTAGGTGATATGCATGCCATGCAAGGGGATGGGGAAATTGCCGGCCATACGACGGATGTTTCCGGCATTGTAACACTGAAGGTGGAGGTTTTGAAGGGTCTAACGATTGACGGGCCAATTCTGCTGCCGGTGGAGGAAGATTTGCCATACTTAGCAAAACCGATCACTGCTTCTGAGAGAAGGCAGGCGGAACAGCTTGCTGCAGAGTGGGGAATGGAGAAGCAATTAGAAGAGTCACTGCCGCTTTCTTTTATAGGTACGGGTGAAAACTTAAATGCTGCTACTGATAATGGGATGGAAAGAGCAGCTAAATTACTTGAAATGACTGTGCCGGAAGTGATGAACCGGGCAACGATAACCGGATCAATAGAAATTGGCCGCCACCCAGGTGTCGTGACGGTAACCTTCCTTGTGCCAGTAGAACGTATAAAGAAACTAAAGCTTGAAAAGTATGTTGCGGAGCAGTATGGGGGATAGAGTAGTGGTTCAGAGGGAGAGGAACCATAAGGTAAAATAAAAGGGAGACCGGGTTGAAGACACGAAATTACAAGTGTCTGAGTCAGATGGCTTAATCGTCCAGGCCGGCAAACGGAAATTTGCCAGAGTGCAAATATAAAGATAAGGTGCAGCTGACGCTGTGCCTTTTTTATTATCGGAAAAATAGAGTAATTGCCAGGTTATGAGAATAAACTCCCTCTTTACTAAAAAAACAGATTTTAAGATTTACTCTGGTTTTTTAAGGGTAAACGTACATTAGCATGTTTATAACCATGCATTCCCATCAAATGACTAATACTACGAAGCTTTTTACCTTTAAAGGAGGAAAAGATCATGAGCAGTCCAAAATTTAAGGTATTTCATAATGATGAAACGTTAAGCGAATCAATTAGCAAGCTTAGAAAAGATGGTGTCCGTGATGATGACATTTATGTTCTCTCTCATGATAATGACCATGAAAGAAGGACTCGGAAAGAAACAGATGCCAATAAGATTGGAGTAAGTGAAACCGGTGTTGGAACCGCAGTGAAAAATGTCTTCCGCAGCAAAGGAGACAAGCTTCGTTCCAAAATGATGGAAATCGGATTTGACTCAGATAAAGCGGGAGAGTTAGAAGAAGAACTTGATAAAGGAAAGACGCTTCTTGTTGTCACAAATCAGGATAAAGTAGAGTTTTAATAGCCCATTAGAACGCTGCCAGCTGAGCTTTAAATGTACCAAAGACCTGGTCTGGAGCTCATGTGGCAGTACATCGCTCAGGTAAACAAAACACATTTTAACAATTAAATCGAAAATAGTTACTAAATTAGTAGAAGGTATATCTGCATAAAGAGATATACCTTCTTTTACATATATATAATTTTATTTTCGAAGTTAATTCTTATTTTTCAGGGAACACGGGGACGGTTCGCATGCTTTCTTTTTGAGAAGCTGAAGAACCGTCCTGTTGGTTCATTGCTAAAACTCACTACTCATGTGCACATATACTGATACTCTATTATATCCCATCCAAAATCCTGACGTCTCGGACTCCTCCTTCCTCTTCCCATTTAACACTTTCTTTTTAAATTCATAGGCTATACAACGGGTTAAATCGGCTGCTGTGTGTCGAGCTTGTTGTAAAGGGGAGGGAATATGGAGCTGACTGAGAAAGTGGATTTAAAGATGGAGCAACTGGTCCGTGGTTTTCAAAACAGACAAGGTGAGGATGGCGCATGGCGCTATTATTTGGGCACGGGTGCTTCGATGGACGCGTATATGATTATATTTTTGAAATCATTAAAGCTCGGGGAAGACTGGCTGGTGGATGAACTGTGCCGGAGAATCCGGAGCAAGCAGGCAGAAAACGGGGCATGGAAACTATACCAGGATGAAGATGGGAACCTGGAGGCGACTGCGGAGGCCTATTTTGCGCTGCTTTATGCCGGAAACAGCCGTAAAAGCGATAAGCATATGAGAAAAGCAAGGGACTTTATTTTATCCAGGGGTGGATTGGGAAGAGTCAAATCGTTCTTGACGCAGTTTTTTCTGGCGATAACAGGGCAGGTTCCGTGGAAAAAAACAGTCGCTCTTCCGCCGGAATTTATCCTTCTTCCAAACTGGTTTCCGGTAAATTTATTCGATATTGCCGGCCATTCCAGAGTCCATTTCGTTCCTCTTATGGTTTTATCCAGCCGGAAATTCACCGTTATTCATGAAAGAACTCCTGATATTAGGGAGCTCTATATAAAAGGAAAAGATAATTCCAGTAAACTGGCGGCTTTCAACTTTATGACGGCAGCTCTGAGATCAGGTTCCAAACTCGTCCCTGTTCTTCCCACGTATTTAACTAAGAAGTCCGAAAAACGAGCTGAAAAGTATATGCTGGACAGAATTGAGGAAGACGGGACACTGCTGAGCTATGGAACTTCCACTATTATGATGGTATTCGCACTGATTGCCCTTGGCTGGTCAAAGGAATCTAAGGTGGTCAAACATGCTGTCGATGGTCTGAAGTCTTTCGCCTGGAAAATGAGAGAAGGATCGCATATTCAGCTGACTACCTCCACTGTATGGGACACAGCGATAATAAGTTATGCGGTACAGCAGGCAGGAATGGATCATGATAGCCAGTCAGTGCAAAGGGCCGCCAGCTATTTGCTGTCACGGCAGCATACGAAATTCGGGGACTGGAAAATGAAAAGCCCGAAAGCAGCACCAGGCGGATGGGGATTCTCCGATATAAACACAATATATCCAGATGTGGATACTGCCGTCGCAGCACTGCGGGCGATAAAGAAGGCTGATCCAAAAGATATCAGCCAGTCCTGGAAGCGAGGCCTTGACTGGGTGTTAAAAATGCAAAACCCTGATGGGGGATGGCCGGCCTTTGAAAGAAAAACAAATAAGAAGCTGTTGGCGAAGTTGCCTGTGGAAGCGGCGGAAAGCTATGTTATTGATCTATCCACTCCTGATCTCACTGGCAGGGTGCTCAGTTTTTTATGCGAAGAAACAGATTTTTCAGGGGAAAGCAATGTGGTTCAAAAAGGGGTAAACTGGCTTCTGAAGCAGCAGGAGGCAGACGGGTCCTGGTTCGGGCGCTGGGGAATCTCTTATATCCATGGGACAAGTGCCGCTATCATCGGGCTGCTTGCCGCCGGGGTAAAGCGTAATCATCCGGCCATTCGGTCTGGGGTTGCCTGGTTGGAGAGTAAACAGAATCCCGATGGTGGCTGGGGGGAATCCTGCAGTTCGGATATACACAAAAAATATATTCCGTTAGGCGCTAGTACACCAATCCAGACAGCCTGGGCTGTAGAAATGCTGCTGGAGTACTATGGGCAAGAGACAGAGTCTGTCAGACGGGGAATTGAATTTCTCACACAGTCATTTAAGAAAGAGGACTGGCGGGTGAATTACCCTATGGGCGGCGGAATTCCAGGAAGCATTTACTTTTTCTATGAAATGATGAATGACGCCTGGACACTGATCGTGCTTGGGAAATACAAGCATATATACGTCCGCGGTTGCCTTGTATAGTAAATATTTCATGAAACTAAAAAAAGCCACCGTTTTCCAACAGAATGAAAGCACCTATCACAGAACTTCCAAACTCAATCCCAACCAAATCTTGTGGTGCCTGTCACCGCCCGAATTTTCTTGTTTCACGGTGAATGTTTCACGCACTGGGCGGTACAGGTAGTTTGTTCCTCCTTTTTGTGGACTTTACTAATCTGGGTATTAAAATTCTTCGTATTATTTGTTCCGCCAAACTGCCTTTTAACCCCCACTTTTGCATAAACAAAAAAGCCTCAAGTCTACCAATTTAAAAGGTAAACTTGAGGCCTTGTTTGTTATTGTGTTACTTGTTCATTTTTTACTGTGAGAGCCCAAACGAGAGCTACTACCCATCCGATAAGTGACCAGCCAAGGAAAATGTTAAGAACTAAAATAGCTGCAAGATTGTCTTTCTTTCGTACGTACGCAACAATTGAAGGCGCAAAATAGACCCCAATGCCAATAATAAAGAGAATAATAAGAAATAGACCACCAATAAGACCTTCCATTTACAGCACCCCCTCTCCAAAAAATTGTTTTCATACTGCTACAGTAATGAACTACCTCCCTCTAAGCACTCATCAAAATCCCAAATAGAAGCAGAGCCAAAAAATTACGGCTAGCTGTATAGAACTTTTGGAGTAGTCTTAAAGTATGTAAATACACACAAATTTTACCATGATAAAGTATTGGAATCAAACTAAAGATTTAGATATTTTTCATCGGCACTTTCTGTATCTGGGGAATGTTGGGATACAACTGATTTTAAAGTGGGAAATATACAGTTTTTTCGATTGCTTTAAGAGCTGTAATACTTAGTAAAAAAATAGTTAAATTAACTATCTCATTTTCTTTAAATAGTTTTGTATGGTCTATAATGGAAGAATAAAAGGGAATAAATCTTATACATTGTAGCAACCCGGAGAAAAATTAAAATGATGGATCTGCCGGTACTCAATTATGGTAAAAGTGAAAGGAGAGGTGCAAATGCCAGTGATTTATAAGAACTTCAGAAACGATGCTTATTTTTTGCATAGTAAGTTAACAAAGAAAGGAACGACAACGTATCATTTTTCAAAAGATGCGAAAGGTGCTGCCGATTTAAACCAGATTCCAGAAGGGTATGAGATTTATGAAAATCCTAATGGGAGAGTGTTTTTGAGGAAAGAGCAAAAGCCTGTTATACATAAGGAAGAAATCAGCGTAATTAATGACGGAATGAAAAAGTATTCGGAAATAGAAGACTTTAAGCTGGATATTAAAAAGAATGTTGTTTTTATTTATACGGTTGAAGACTTATACTTTAATAGTTCTATTCCGAAACAACTTCTGCAGCAAACTAAAAATTATGCCACGGAATTGCGTTTTGTGCTGGTGGATAAAGAAGAGCGTGCATTTGAAGTGGAACGATTCAATTATAGTGGCAGCGTTGATGATTGGATTTTTCTTGATGGATCCAATGATTTGGAGGCACTTGTTCAAGAATATGTCCAGCATCTGGGGAAGGATTCGTTTTATGATTTGATGTGAAGAGCATGGGGGCGGTCCCCGTGCTTCTTTCGTCATATAGTGGATAAGCCGAACTTTAATTAATAGCCGCTGCAGTGGCTGCATTGAGAAATGAAACCCCAGCTGGGTCTGATAAGGCCAGGGTGACTATGTTTTCGGTAAATAACGCAGACAAACAAGCATTCTACTGAAGAAGAGGTGTTGTAATGACAGAATGGTATTTTAGAAGTTTGTACTACACAATTGGGCTCAGCTGTATTTCGTTTGGTGTAAGTTTAATGGTAATTTCTAATTTAGGAGTTGGTCCGTGGGATGCACTGTTTGTAGGCTTAGCCGGAACAATTGGTTTATCTGTTGGCAGCTGGATATTAATAGTCGGCAGCTTGCTGATAATCCTAAACGGCAGGTTGTTACGAAGGAGAATGGATTTCACGGCATTTATAACTATCCTGATATTAGGAGTATTAATTGATTTCTGGTTAATGTACGTGTTTCCTGGTATGCTCCTGACTGTATTAATTGTCAGGCTGATCATTTTATGTCTGGGTATTACCTTGATCGCTTTAGGGGTTGCGCTTTATCTGCAAGCAGATTTCGCCAAGAACCCTATTGATAATCTGATGCTGGCGGTACAGTACAGGACAGGAAAAAGTTTAACTTTTTGTAAAACTGCAATAGAATTAACTGCTTTAATCCTTGCCTTTTTAATCGGTGGTCCCATTGGGCTAGGGACTGTTCTGGTCGCTTTTTTTATTGGTCCTCTCATCAATCTTTTTTATACCTCCATTTCAAAGCGTAAATTTCTGAAAAAAACAAAAATTTTAAATAGTTAAAGGAATCGCTGGGCAGAATAACGAATAATTATAAAAACTAACACCTCCTCATCGATGAGGAGGTACTGATAAAGGGGGTGGAATATTGAAAAGTGAGAACATTGTGGTCTTTTTGCAGCAAGCTTTTTCGACAAAAGGAGAAATTACAGAATATATGTTATTGAGAAGTCTGGAGGAGACAGAAAGTCCAGTTGGTTCCTGGCAATTAAAAATGAAAGTGGAGGAATCAGGCCTGGAGGTGAGCACCGCTACTATTGGAAGGATACTAAAAGATCTGGATGGAAAAAAATACAGCAGGCTGGTCGAGAATCAGGGCCGTGTGTTAACTCCTGAGGGTCTGAAATATGTACAGAAAATAACTAATGATTTAGAAAGAATGCAGCTTCAGCAAAACTTAATGGATGCTTCAATTCCAGGTGACTATAAGGAATTGCTGGATTTAGTCTACGCAAGGAAGACAATCGAAAACGAAACAGCAAGACTTGCCGCTTTGAGGGCAACCGATGAACAAATTAAAAATCTATACCGTTCTATTAAGCTGCATGAAAAAGAAGTTACGGTAAACAATGATCCTACGCCAGTTGCCTGTGAATTTCATGAATTGGTAGCCGAGGCTTCCCAAAACCGATTTTTGATTGCATCACTTAATATACTTATCTTCGAAGAACTTAAGCTGGAATCTAAAATTTCTGATTTAATCACCCGGGAAAAAGGAGAGGAATACGGACAGCATCACCGCCTAATAACAAATGCTATTAATAATAAGGATCCTGAGTCCGCTGTGCTTTATATGAATGAGCATATGGAAGCGATCATAAACGCAATTGAAAAACAGATTAAAGATTCTGTAACCAGTAAAATAGCAAACAGTTAATAATTTTATAAGGGGGCTTTAAGTGTGGAATTCGGAATATTGGCAATTATCCCACCGTTAGTAGCCATTATATTTGCTTTAAAAACAAAGCAGACTCTTTTATCGTTATTTATCGGTGTGTGGGTTGGTGCTACGATTATTTATAATTGGAACCCTTTAGTTGGTTTTATAAATACAATATCTGATTTTATCATTCCGGCGATTGCAGACCCTTGGAATGCAGGACTTCTTCTGCTCGTTACATTAGCTGGAGGGTTCGTCCATGTGTTAAGAATGTCTGGTGCTGCCCAGGCTTTTGCTCAGGTGGTTACACGGAAAGTTAATACGAGAAAGCGTGCACAAACTACTACCTGGGCCAGCGCGTTTGCTTTTTCATATACAGAGCCGGTACTCATTCTTGGTACGATTATGCGGCCGATTACGGATCGCCTGAAGGTTTCCAGGGTGAAACTTGCTTATATACTTGATTCCATGGGAGCTTCTTTAGCTGCAATGTCTCCTATCAGCAGCTACGGTCCTTTTATTGTTGGGTTAATTGCTGCACAGTTAGCAGTCATAGGCCTTTCAGATAACCCATGGAGCTTATTTATTGCTATGATCCCGTATAATTTCTACGGCATTTTTGCCATGTTAACAGTTCTTTTTGTTATTCGTACTGGTTTAGATATTGGGCCAATGTACCATGCAGAAAAACGAGCTACAGAGACAGGTAAATTGTTAGGGGAAAATGATAAACCTTTAATGATTGATGACGAAGATGACAGCTTGCCAGAAGGATATAACTTATCCATTAAAAACTTTTTAGTGCCAATGGGTCTGTTATTCGGGACTATCTTTGCTGTTATTTTCTGGACAGGTAATATTGTCGAAAATGGTTTCAGAATGTCTTTTATTGAAGGTAATATCGTTTTAGCCATTTCTGCAGGATTTGTTGTCGGGTCCATCGGGGCAGTTTCCATTTCCATTTCTACTGGATTGCACAATTTTAAAGATGCAGTAGATGGGTGGACTACAGGTATTAAAAACCTGGTGATCGTTCCAATAATACTTATTTTAGCCTGGTCAATTGGCGGTGTTGCTAATGAGATGGGCTTAGGAGAATATTTATCTTCGATTGCAGACAGCTATATCCCGACTGCAATGGTACCAGCCCTGATCTTCCTGCTTGGAGGGATAATTGCATTCTCAACAGGAAGCTCATGGGGAGTGTTTGCGATTATGATGCCAATTGCCATACCTATGGCAGATATGCTGGGAATCCCTCTTCCGTTAATTATTGGTGCGGTTATTAGTGGTGGACTATTCGGAGATCATTGCTCTCCAATATCTGATACTACAATCCTTGCGTCAACGGGTGCAGCTTGTGACCATATTGAACACGTAAATACCCAGTTACCATACGCTTTAACTGTGGGGGCATCTGCATTTGCGGGGTTCCTTGTTGGAGGGCTGACAGTGCCTTGGCTTGGGATTGTCGCTACAACAGTTGCTATAGTAGGTGCCTTATATTTCTTAAACAAAAATGTTAAGCGGCGTGTTGATGATTCTAAGGTAGATAAAACATTCACTGCATAAGTTGAAGCTTATAATATGGGAGGAAACATAGTATGAAAGTAAGCACTATAATCGAGCATGCTGTAGTCATGACCATGGAGGGGAAAGGCGTCGGTATTATTGAAGATGGCGCTGTAGCGGTAAAGGGGAATTTAATAGAAGCTGTTGGACCAACGGAGGAAATTAAAAGAGATTATTCTGCTGATGAGGTAATTAATGGAGAAAATAAGCTTATAATGCCTGGGCTTATAGATGCCCACATCCATACAGGAATTGGTGTTCTGCGTGGCGTTTCTCAGGATATTCATAACTGGATGCAGGAAGGGCTCTGGCCATTTATGAAACATCTGTCAGCCGATGGACATGTAAAAGGATCAATGATTAATATTATCGAAGGAATTAAAGCAGGAACTACTACCTTCTGTGACTATGATTCTCACATGACTAAGATTGTTGAGAATTACGTAAAAGTGGGTGCCAGAGCGAGGGTTGCAGAGCTAGTCAATGAAATTCCTGATGATATTGGTGATGTTCCTGTTGGGGACCTTTATCCGTTTTATTCTGAAATTGGTGAAAGAAAACTGCAGAATAATATTCAGTTAATTGAAGAATGGCATGAAAAGGAAAATGGGAGAATCACTTGTATGCTAGGACCTCATGGACCGGACATGATGAGTTTGGAATTACTAAATGAAATAAAAGGTCTTGCAGAGAAATATGATACAAAAATGCATATGCACGTGGCCCAGGGTGACAGAGAAATAGACCAGATGATTAAGCGGTATGGAAAAAGAAGTATTGCCTTTTTAGAGGAGCATGGGTTCCTGAATGAACGGCTTCTTGCTGTACATTTAACAGAGGCGACAAAAGAAGAAACAGAAACGGTCGCAAAGAGCGGTGCGGCAATGATAAATTGTTCAGGAAGTATAGGTATTATTGATGGAATTGTTCCTCCAATTTTAGAATTTATCGAAGCGGGAGGGGCAGCAGCCCTGGGCTCTGATCAGGCACCTGGTAACAACTGCAACAACATGTTCAACGAAATGAAATTCGTTGCAATCCTTAACAAAGTGAAAAGAAAGGATCCTGCCGTGTTCCCGGCACACTGGTCCCTTCGATTAGCTACGATTGAAGCGGCCAAAGCAGTAGGTCTTGATCATGAGGTAGGCTCCCTGCGGGCAGGGAAAAAAGCAGACCTGCTTATAATCAATTTACAGGAACCAAGTTTAATGCCGTATATCAAATCACCTATAAGAAATATAGTTCCAAACCTTGTCTATTCCGCAAAAGGTAATGAAGTAGAATCCGTAATGGTAGACGGCCAGTTTATTATGAGAGATAAAGAGCTTTTAACTGTTAATGAACAGGAAACTTTGCAGATTGCTCAATCGGTGGCTGATGAGATTAGCGAAAAAGCTAAAGGGAATATT
Organism: Evansella clarkii; assembly: GCF_002019695.1. Classification (GTDB taxonomy): domain Bacteria; phylum Bacillota; class Bacilli; order Bacillales; family Salisediminibacteriaceae; genus Evansella; species Evansella clarkii. The sequence continues at coordinate 1,539,803 of NZ_KV917376.1, forward strand.
AATCCGGACAGCGTGCTAATGAAGAGAATGGAGAGCGGAGAGCTTTAAGGGATGATTTATGGTGGCTCTCACCACCCGAATAATCTTGTTTCACAGTGTATGTTTCATGGGGATTGTTGATGCTTTCAGGAATTATTTCAAATAATTATTTACCGGGTACACCGAGATATTTGGGGTACCCGTTCTTATTTTGAGTGGGTTGATAGAGGGGACAGTTAATTTAATTCCTTTTTCTTCTGTTTTCAGGAGGCGTTCGCACGAGTTAAGGGAGCAATTGCACGAGATGGTGGGTGGTATGCACGGTGCGGGTGTATGATTGCACAGTTCCCGGTTTTATACACAGAACGGAGGGGCGATCGCACGACTTTGACCATCAATCGCACGGGTGCAGCTGTGGTTCGTTCAACTCACAATACCATTGGCACAAGCCGCACAATCATATGCACACATTAAACTTATTATCATTTGAGGGGGCATTATCCATTAGGCAAGTTCGCATTTTACTGATACAGTAAAGTGAGAACGCTGAATGAGATATATAGAAAAGGATGTAATAGTAAAATGGAAATCCAGCCTCTGACAAATAAAAAATCAATAGAGACGAACAAGGTGCTGTTAATTATAGGTATTCTTATCGTTGCGGTTAATCTCCGGCCGGCAATTACTGCTGTTGGGCCGTTGATCAGCGATATAAGAGCAGATATGGGGATTACAAATGGGGTAGCGGGGATTATTACAACATTGCCGCTTCTTGCATTTGGAGTTTTTTCGCTTGCTGCTCCAAGACTCGGTTACCGTTTCGGAAATGAAATGATGATATTTGCCGGGCTCTTCACTTTGCTTTTTGGTATCATTGTACGTTCCACTGGCTTTGCGGCGGCTTTATTCATAGGAACTGCATTCGTTGGGATTGGTATAGCGATAGCTAATGTCCTCTTGCCCAGTATTGTAAAAACGAAATATCCGGGAAAAATTGGATTGATTACCGGTGCTTACACAACCACAATGTCCGCATTTGCAGCTATTGGCACTGGGGTGAGTATTCCGCTGGCAACGGGATTAAATCTTGGCTGGGAGGGAGCACTTTTATTTTGGTCCGTACTTGTGGTTATCGGTCTTGTTCTGTGGTTTCCACAAGTAAGAGAGGCGCGGTCCGGGAAACAGGCAGCAGATGCTGCTGGGAAAAATAAGCTCCCGGTGCCCGGAACAACTATTTGGCGCTCCTCTCTTGCCTGGCAGGTGACGTTATTTATGGGGCTCCAATCCTTTTTGTTTTACGGATTAATTACCTGGCTGCCGGTTATCTTGCATAACAGCGGATTAACCCTTTCTTTTTCCGCATGGGTGGTGTCTATCATGCAGATCGCAGGGCTTCCTATGACATTTCTCACCCCAATTTTAGCAACTCGGCTTAAAAATCAGCAGGGCATAGTAACTATGATTGCTGGGTTGTATGTTATTGGTTTTTTAGGTCTGTTAGTTTCTGAGGCTACATGGTTATTTGTATTGAGCGCCATTTTAATTGGTCTTGCGCAAGGCTCGTCGATCAGTTTAGCGTTAACAATGCTTGGAATCAGAGCTGCAAACGGCAAACAGGCTGCAGAGCTATCAGGGATGGCCCAATCAGTGGGGTACGGGCTGGCAGCAGTTGGGCCTATAATAATCGGATCAATCCTGGATATAACTGCTTCAGGCACGATAGCGATATACGTCTTTATTGGAGTAGCCGTTCTTAAATTATTTGCAGGACTAGGTGCAGCCAGGGACCGGACGGTTTGAGGGGGTGCCTGTCATCACCCGAATAATCTTGTTTCACGGTAATTGTTCCACGGGGACCGGGTTACCAAATTAATAAGCAGGCGTCCAGGGGAGGGCGCCTGCTTCGTTTATTTATATAAAGATATTGAAGAGAATCTGGCGGAAATGCATTTCGCATACTCTGACTATCTTTCTATCATCTCTTCTTTTTGGTCGTCTAAAATTGGCAGGACATTGGAATACTTGATTTCTCTCAGCCCTAAGCTGGTCTGGATTTTTGTGATCCCCAGCTTATTTAATTTCCGAATAAACGCCTGTAAGTCTCTGCGGTCTTTATTTGCAACTTTAAGTAAGTAATCATATTCCCCGGTCAAGCAGTGGCATTCTAAAACCTCCGGCATTTGGTAAAATGCCTCTTCGATAATATCCAGTTTCTCCGAATGATGAATGTTCGAGCTTATAAAAACAAAGCACAGTAAATCAAAGCCTAGTTTCTCTGGATTTAATACAGCCACTTGCTGATTAATATACCCTTCGCTTTCTAACCGCTTAATTCTTGTGTGGACTGCTGGAGAAGATAAATTTACTTGTCTGGCGATTTCTGCATTACTCACATGTGCCTGTTTTTGCAGAATGTCCAGAATTTGAATGTCTACTTTATCGAGTGTTTTACCTATGGTTGAATTCACTAATATCGCCCCTTTAAATTATTCTGAAATCAGCTTCTATATTAGACCTGAACTGAAGAAAATAAATAATATCCCCACTTAACTTTAAAATATTTTAACTTATTTCTATTATACAAAATATTATTTTGTAAGTTAATTGAAAATGTTAAGGTTGTTAATAGATAAGAGGTTAATAAACTGCTTGTGGGGAGTTAAAGATGCGATATTTTTATTTTGGGTTATTGCTTTTGACGAGCCTTTTATGGGCTGGAAATTTTATAGTAGGAAAAGTGCTTGTTGATCACGCTTCTCCGATGACATTAACAACATTGAGATGGTTTATTGCTGTGCTGTTTTTGCTTCCGATTGTATGGAAAGTGGAGAAGAAGCTTTTTCCTTCAAGAAAAGCTGTTATACCGCTGGTGTTAATGGGACTGACAGGTGTTATGCTATTCAATATTTTGCAGTTTATGGCACTGGAGCATACATCCGCGACTAATGTAGGGTTAATCTCCACGTTAATTACCCTTTCGATTGCATTTTTTTCCTTTATATTTCTTAGAGAAAAACTTTCTTTCTTACAGATGGGAGCAATGGTGGTTTCCCTGTTCGGTGTAATACTGGTTTTGACAAACGGCAACAGCGCTCTGTTATTGTCGCTTCAATTTAACCGAGGGGACCTATTCATGTTCGCAGCTGTATGTATATGGGGAATTTATGTGGTGCTTAGTAAGTGGGCGATGAATTATACATCTCCCATCATGGCCACCTTATACTCGGGAATCTTCGGATTGTTGATACTATTGCCGTTCAGCCTGCCTGAATTTACTGTGACTAATATAAATGGAACATTTATTTCTTCTATACTATATACTGGTGCCGTTTCTACAGTAGTGTGCATTGTATTATGGAATATAGGCGTGAAAAAATTAGGGGCGACTACAGCAGGAATTTTTCTTAATTTCAATCCAGTTTTCACAGTTATATTAGCTTTTCTTTTACTGGGAGAAAGAATGACATGGATCCAGGTTACCGGCAGTATAATTGTAATTTCTGGTTGTTACTTGTTTACATATTTTAAAGGGAAGGATTTTTCAGCTGGAAAACTGGCTTCGGGAGCGATACGGCGTAAGGTGAAAGAGGCGTAGATGGGGTGCCGGGTGCCGGTGCCTGTCACCACCCGAATAATCTTGTTTCACGCTAATTGTTTCACGGGGGTGGGACAGAATATAAGAGAGATAAATATTGAGTGGGTGCTCTGCATAAGGGTGCCTGCTTTTTTTGCACGAGATTGAGGGTGATACGCTCAATTCAGAGGTGTATTTGCACAGTTCCTTTGTGTTTGCACAACTTTCCCTATGATTTGCACGACATTGGCTGTTGTTCGCACAATTCCATAGGTTATTCGCACAAGTCCGCCACACCTATGCACAACTTAGACTCATTATCATCTGCAAAAGAAGAGGAAATGTCCTTCTCCTCAAATAATATTGTATTTCGTCCAAAGGTTATATATAATGATGGATAATAAAGACAGAAAATTTAAAAATAATAAAATATTCAATTTTACATAAGGGAGAAGGGGCGGCTCGATGGATACAATGGACACCTTTGTAAATCACCTGGCAAATTTATATACAAGTCAATTTAATGTATACCGCGATAAAACGATCGGCTCGATCACGTTTGCATTTACTGCTGAGCATTATCGAAAAGATGAGAAATACCTTATGACTAAAGCAATCAAAGTCTGGGGAGTAGAGAATCAGCAATTTGTATTTTTGAAGAAACAAGGGAAAGCGGTTACAGTACAGGATCTGAAGCAGTTAAAAGGAGAGGTTGACCGGCAGATTACCTCCTACACCCCTGATAAAAAAGATCATATGTCTTCCGTGTTTTTAGGGGTGATTGTAACCGATCAGCCTGTAGACCCGGCTATTCGAAAGGAGGTGAAGCGTGGACGGAAGCTTCTCTTCCTGAAGTATGGCTGGCATGGCTGGGCGGAACGGTATCTTGTAATCGTTGACTTGAGAGAGAAACAGGTACTTGTAAACAAAAAGGGGAGGGTGTTCGTAAAAGGGATAGAGGACACCCTGAATATGGAGGTGGAGTAATGAATTTTCTTACAGTATTAATCATCAGCGGGGTTGTTTTGCTTGTTGCCTATTTTACATACGGGCGCTGGCTGGAAAGGCAGTTGAAGATTGATCCGGGCCGGGAAACTCCTGCGCACACATATGCGGATGGGAAGGAGTTCGTTGCGGCAAAAAAACCGGTTCTGCTCGGGCACCATTTTGCGACCATCGCAGGAGGCGGACCGATTACAGGGCCAATCGCTGCAGTAGTGTTTGGCTGGCTGCCAGCCGTTTTATGGATTATCATTGGAAGTATTTTTATCGGAGGCGTTCACGACTATACATCTTTACAAGCGTCCATTCGCCATAAGGCACAATCGATTGGAACTGTGATTAAAGAATATATGGGCGGCCGTGGCCAAGTATTGTTCTTAACTTTTACCATTGCAACGCTCATTCTCATTGTCGGTGTGTTTATGATTCTCGTTGCGAACACATTCGTGGCATTTCCACAGGCAGCAACTGCCTCACTATTATTTATTGGTATTGCTCTGGTATTCGGTGTCATTGTCAATCAGCTCCGTATGAACTTAGTGGCAGCAAGTATACTAGGGTTTGGAGCAATGCTGCTTGCGGTTTGGGGAGGGCTTACATTCCCACTCTCTTTAAGTGCAACGTTCTGGACGTTCTTTTTACTGGGGTACGCTTATATTGCGTCCGTTCTTCCGGTATGGGTGCTGCTGCAGCCGCGGGATTATTTAAATTCCTTCTTACTTTACGCAATGATTGCCGGAGCGGCAGTTGGTATTATTATCGCTTCTCCTGGAATTCAAATGCCTGCTTTTACAGGTTTTTATAATGAATCACTCGGATTCTTATTTCCTATACTTTTTATTACTATTGCATGCGGCGCCATTTCCGGGTTCCATTCCCTGGTGTCGTCCGGTACGACTGCAAAACAGTTAGACAATGAAAAAAGCGGTAAATTCATTGCCTACGGAGGTATGTTGTTAGAAGCGTTTATGGCCATTATTACGGTAGGGGCTGTTGCGTATTTAACACAGGCGGAATTCGCCGCGCGCCTTGATGCCCTTGGCGGACCGATTGGAACGTTCGCAGCTGGTATTGGTCATTTCATGAGCTTCTGGGGACTTCCGGAAGCAACAGCAGTTACATTTACAGCGCTGGTTGCTTCGGCATTCCTGTTAACAACTCTGGACTCAGCAACTCGTCTCCTGAGGTACGCAGTACAGGAAATCAGCGAAAAGCGGGCACCGGAAATGTTCCAGAACAGCCATGTGGCGACTGTTGCCGGTCTTGTGTTTGCGGCGGCTCTGGCCCTTACAGGCACATGGCAGCAAATCTGGCCGCTTTTCGGCTCAGCTAACCAAATGCTCGGGGCTTTAGCACTTCTGGCAGTGTCCGTCTGGCTGACTAAAATCGGAGCCAAGCGATTCTATGTGGTCATTCCGATGATATTTATGTTTATCGTAACGGTTTCAGCCCTCGGCTTCCTGATGTACAACAACACGATGGCAGGAAACTACTTCCTTGCGATAGCAGCATTCCTACTCTTCGTTCTCTGTATTTTCTTAGCGATCGAAGCGTGGAGATCCATCTTCGGTTCAGAGTCCAAGGACCGAACAGTGAAAATGTAGTGGTGCCTGTCACCACCCGAATAATCTTATTTCACGGAGCTTGGATGAGTAATTTTTGACCGAACAGGCACTCTTTATATAAGAGTGCCTGCTTTTTTTCTGTAATGGGGATGGAGGGAATAGATAGAGTAGCAGCGCAGCCAAAAATAACTGGGGCTATCCTGGATATAACTGCTTCAGGCACAATAGCAGTATCCGTCTTTACTGGAGTTGGTATCCTTAAATTATTTGCGTGGTTTGGTGCAGGAGGGCCCGCCCGATTCGAGGGTGGTTCCTGGGGTCTGCCCCAGCTTAAAAAAAGGCGGGACTTGGTGTCCCGCCTTTTTTCACAGCTTCAGATTCCACAGGGAAGGGGTGCTGACAGAGGTCGCAAGGGCCCCTGCAGTCAATGCTTCCAGAACCTCCGCTTCACTTTCGATGAGGCCTCCTGCGATAATGGGAGCATCGATTTTCTTAGTCATTTCGTCGATAACCCTGGGCATTATTCCGGGGAGTACTTCTACTGCATCCAGGGGAGAGTTATGGGTCATTTCCATACCTTTACTGATTGCTCCTTTATCAATAAGGAAAATACGCTGTATAGCAATCATATTTTCATTTTTTGCCAACTTTATTAAATGATTTTTTGTAGTAATTATGCCGTCCGGCTTCCACTTTTCTGCGATGTATTTCATAGCACTTTTGCTTGTGCCGATCCCATCGATGAAATCAAGATGGAGGAAAACGCGCATGGAGTTTTCCTGGAGTTTCCGTATGTTTTGCTCAGTGGTAAAAAGGTTTCCTGTTAAGAGGAATGCTATGTTAGGAGTCCCCTTAATGGCTAAGTCAATATGATCCTCTTCTTTAATTGCCGCTATAATTTGTGATTCTACCATATCAATTATTTCTCTGTTCTTCATTAACTGCCCTCCAAGACTGGTACGTCCCTTTTTAATAAGTTTAGAGAACTTTCCGGAGGAAGTAAATGGAGATTTGGAAAAATATTCTGCTACACGATGCCTAATAGTGTTTGAGATATGTTTACAGCATGCTGATGAACACGGAGCAGATGGCTGATCATGTCAAGGTAGGAGTCGTTAACCGTACTGTCTACTTCATTTCTTACTATCCTGTTATTAAAATACGCAAAACGCATGTCTTTCTCCAGCTGAAGGAAGTAGGTATGGTCGTTCAGGACTTCCTTGGCTTTTTCCAGGTCGTTATTCTGGAATGCAGTGATAGATTTACTGAATGACTGGCTTATTTGTTCATTCATATGCAATAAGCTTTTTAAGTCATCTTCATTAAGCTGTATTCCGAATTCTTCTTTTTTCGCGGATATTTCACCGATGTTTTTTATGACATCTCCGGTGTGTTCCAGGTCATTTAATATATATAGAAGTTTAACTTCCTGGTCAGATTCTGTTTCGGATAAATCCTGCTGGCCAATTTTAAGCAGGATATTCTGAAGAGTTTTATATGCTTCGTCAACGTATTTTTCTTTTTCAAAAACCGCTGAGCGTGTTGCCTCGTCCTGCTGCAGTACTGCAGGAAGGTTGCGGACCATGTCTCTCTCAACGATCGAGGCTAGTTTGCTTACTTCTTTAGTCATCTGGTCTAATGCTTCTTCAGGGTAATCCAGTAAACTATCATCTATATCAATAGAGAACTCATTTTTCTCGTTTTTAGGGAGCATTTTATCAATAAATGCTGCCACCATCCCTAAGAAAGGCAGGAATAATAAAGCTACAAATATATTAAATAATGTGTGCATATTTGCGATTTGTCTTTCCGTTTCTCCTGGAAGGTACTGGACCAGATTATCGCTTAAGTAAATGAGAGGGAAGCAGAGGGCGACCCCGGTAAGTTTAAAGGCAAAATATGAAACAGCAACCTTTCTTCCTTCCGCAGTGGAGGCTAAACTTGAAATGATAGCCGGGAAGGTGGCTCCTAAGTTTGCCCCCAATATGACTGGAATAACCGAAGAAGGCTCCAGCGCTCCGGTTGTGGCAAGGGACATTGCTATAACTATTACTGTTGCACTGCTGTGCATCAGGACAGTCAGAAGCAGGCTTATTACCAGGAGCAATATTGGTTGTTCCTGAAGACTGCTGAAAAAAGAGAGAAAATCGGTGTTGTTGCTAAGGGGCGCAAAAGCATCAGACATTGTGCCAATTCCGAAGAAAATAAAGCCAAAACCCATGAAGGCCTGCCCGAATGATTTGGCCTTTCTTTTTTTCTTAAGAAAAATGATTAAAACTGCTCCGAGAAAAATAAAGATGGTTGAATACTCGGTAATATTAAAGGCTAAGAGCTGGACAGTCAGCGTAGTCCCAACTGAGGACCCTAAAATAACCCCAAAGGCTTGGAGCAGGCCAATGACCGAGCTCCCGACAAGGCCGATTACGATAATCGAGGTGGCTGTACTGCTTTGCATAAAAAATGTGGCGATGATACCAATCAGAAAACCTTTATACCTGTTACTCGTGAAGCTGGCAATATATTGTTTCATTTTTGAAACGGCAACACGCTCCATCCCCTTGCTTAAGAGGTGCATGCCATAAAGAAATATGCCAATACCTCCGAGGAGACTCAATATTATATTCATTTTTTTACTCCTTACTTTTACAGCAAGTAATGTATTATTCTATAAAATACTCTAAATGCGTTTCTCCGGCGTTTACTATATGGTCGCCCAGTCTTTCGAGAAACCTGATCATAATAATTAACTGGGAACCTGTTTCTACCTTTAATGTATTCTGTTTCATTTCTGATACGAGTTTTTCAAACAGAACGATATGAAGGTCATCAATTTTATCGTCTGCTTTAATAGCTGTTTTTAAGTAGGATGCTTCTTCCTTTGTGATGCCGTAATATACGTTTTGGAGCATTTCAGCTTCCTGTTCCACAATGTTGATTAATTCTTCTTTCATCCATTTTGGATGGCTTGATGATAATTGATACATATTTATAAAATTAATGATGTGGTCTCCAATTCGTTCCAGTTCTCTGTTTATTTTCATATTTGAGAGAAGCCGTTTCATTTCGTGGACGTGGGGCTGCTGCAGGGAAAGGAGTTCAATTATCTGTTTTTCAACGAGCACTTCGATTTCATTCACTTTGTCTTCCAGTTCAATAATATCCTTCCTCTTGTCTTCAGAAGCCTCGGCTATAAAGCTCTTTAAATGTTTTAACATCAGGAGCAGACATTTAAAGGATTCCTCAATATTTTTATTAACACCTTCCATTTTAATCTGGTACAGGTTTGTTCGTTTAAGCATGGATAATACACCTCCTTATTTTTTGGTTCGGATGATTATTTAAGAAGCGGCAGATGAAAAACGAAAGCTGCAGTTTACTTCTATTATACTTATGAAAAAAGCAAAGCCTTATTAAAGGCTTTACTGTTTTTGAAGGCGTCAGAAGTCCAGAAAAATATCATTGGTAAACAATCCGTCAATGCCTGATTTCTTCAATTTTTCTGCTGTTTCTTTATCATCTACTGTAAAAGGAAAGACTTTATATCCGTTTCTGTGTGCCTGCTGGATAAAATCTTCTTCAGCAAACGTGTATGGAATATGCAGGCTTTCAATTTTTAAAGAAGATCTCTCAATATAATCAAACAAGTTAACTAACCTGTTGGATAACAGCAGTCCTTTACTGATATGAGGGTCTATTTCCTGTGCAATTTTTAAAGAGAGATGGTCAAAGGAAGAGATAATAACATTTTCCTCGAAACCGAATTTTTTCACAAGGTCTATGACCTTTTGTTCAATACCTGTATGAAAAAATGGTATGTTCTTAATTTCAATGTTTATGAGTATTCCCTTCTGGCATATCTCTAAAACTTCTTCCAGTGTAGGAATTTTTATGTTTTTGTATTCCTCTGAAAACCAGGAGCCTGCATCAGCATTTCTAATTTCTGAAAATGTTTTGTCTTTCAGAAAACCTGTCATATTTGATGTCCTGGACAGCTCATCGTCATGGCAGACAACAACAGTACCGTCTTTACTTAGATGGACATCCAGTTCAATACCTTGAACTTTATTCTTTACAGCGTGTTCAAACGCGGGCAATGTATTTTCAGGAGCGATTAAAGAGGCTCCCCGGTGGGCAAAAAGTATCATTTTTCCTCCTTGTTATTTGAAGAAGAGGGTTCTTCTTTAAAAGAACCCTCCAGTATAATTTATTCGTTATCGTCAACGCTCATTCGGTTATATTGCTCGATCGCATTTTCAATTTCTGCAGCAGCTTCGTCCAGCAGTTCCTGCGGATCTCCACCTTGATAAAGGGTTTCAATTGCGTTTTCAACGATATTTCTTGCTTCAGGGAAGACGCCCATAAGTGCTCCCTGTGTTGCAGGAGTGAGATTTGTCTCCTGTAACTGGTCTACACTAGTAAGGAACTGAGGGAACTCTTCGTAAATGTCCTGAAGCTCTTGTTCTTCGTAAGCGTCTGTAGTGATAGGGAAGTATCCAGTGGCTCCAGCCCATTTCGCCTGTACTTCCGGCTCAGTAGTATATTTCATGAAATCCCATGCTGCCTGCTGTTCTTCCTCAGCAATACTGTTAGTCATCCATAGTGAACCACCGCCCACAATTACGCCTTCAGGGTCCATACCGTCCGGAACCGGTAAAAAGGCAGTTCCTACTTCAAAATCAGCTCCAGTAACATTTCCTCTTGTAGCGGCAGTAGAGTCCAGGTACATAGCAACTCGTTCTGCTGCAAACGCGGAACGGATATCATCCCACTGGCGACCATAGTTGCCAAGTGTTCCTGCTTCATTCATTTCCTGAAGCCATTCGAAAACCCGTACACCTGGTTCTTCATTAATTAAAACATTTTCTCCATCACCAGTACGTCCATTATCATTGTCCAGATACAGAGCACCCTGGTTAGCAAGGAGCTGTTCAAAGAACCATCCGTAGATCAGGATGCTGAATCCGTGAACTTCTGTATCACTGCCGGAGCTTATAGTAAGCTGCTCGGCATATTCCTGAACTTCACTGAAAGTTCTTGGCGGGTCTTCAGGATCCAGGCCAGCTTCTTCAAACATATCTTTGTTATAGAACATGATTGCGTTTGAAGTGTTAAACGGCATGGAGTTTAGTTGTCCGTCTACTTCATAGTAAGCAAAAATATTTTCTTCAAATGTGGAAGTGTCAAAGTCCTCTTCATCAATGAAAGTCTGAATAGGCTCAATGTAACCACTCTCGCTCATGAACTTTGTTCCTACTTCATACACTTGTACGATGGAAGGGGCTTCGTTTGTGCCGCCAACAGCACGGAGCTGGTTTAGCAGCTCTTCATAGCTTCCCTGATAAACAGCTTCTACCTGTACTTCATCCTGGCTGTTGTTATAGTCCTCGACCATTTCATCAATTGCTTCCCCCGGGCCGCCGCCCATTGCATGCCAGAACGTAACTATTGTTCTGCCATCTTCTGTTGTAGCTACCTCGCTATCCCCGCCGCCGCATGCAGCTAAAAGAGTAAACGAAGCAAGAAACAGAGACGCTAATTTTGTTTTTCCCTTTGCCATCTTCATCATAAATAAATCCCCCTTTAAATTTATCCTTTTAAAGCCCCTGCAGTTAATCCGCGTTTCAGCTGATTTAACCCGAGAACTAATAGGATCAGTGTTGGTAAAAGAACCATAACTACCCCGGCCATTACTACGTTCCAGGAAGTTCCTGTTTCTGCGGAGACCATCATTTTCAGACCGATCTGCACTGTTCTTACATCGTTGTTATTTGTTACAAGCAACGGCCATAAGTACATATTCCATGTTGTAAGGAAACCGTATATCCCTAAGGCGCTCAGCATTGGTTTTGAAAGAGGCAGTACAAAAGACCAGTAAAAACGGAAACTTGAACAGCCGTCAATCTGAGCAGATTCATAAAGTTCCTTTGGAATCGTTAAGAAATGCTGCCTCAGGAGAAAAATACCGAATGCGATAGCAAAGAAAGGTACTGTTAGTCCTGGGTATGTATTGACCCAGCCAAAGTTCATTACAGTAAGGTAATTTGGAATGATAGTAGCTTCCCATGGAATCAGCATCGTCGCTATAAAAAGGAAGAAAATAAAATTCCTACCTTTAAAAGGAATGAATACGATTGCAAAAGCTGCCAGACTGCATAATAGGAGCTGGCCAATCATGACAGTAAATGAAACTACGAAACTGTTAAAAAGAAAGTGAAATAACGGAACGCTGTTAAATGCTCTCACGTAGTTTTCAAATGACAGGCTGGAGGGAATTAAGGCACCTCTGTTTATTTCAGCTGTAGTCATAAAACTTGCTGATATTGCGTACAAAACGGGAAAGGTGATAATGAGAGCTGACAGGAGCAGCAGGACATAAAAAATAACTTTTCTCATCATTGGTAATGCACCTTCTTTTCTCCAACTTTAAACTGTATGAAAGTGAAAATTAACACCAGGACGAATAAGATAATTGCCTGTGCACTTGCATACCCGAAGTAACCGTTATAGAAGGCTTCCCGGAAAATAGAGTACACGATTAAATTTGTACTGTTTGATGGTCCGCCCCCAGTGAGAATGTCGATCTGCCCAAATGTCTGAAAGGAATTTATAATCGTTACAACGCTTACAAAAAAGAGTGTAGGCGACAGCAGTGGAATGGTGATCTTAAAAAGCTGTGTCCAGTAGCCGGCACCGTCTATTTTTGCACTCTCGTATAGTTCCTCCGAGATGTTCTGCAAACCGCCGAGAAGAACAATAAAGTTAAATCCGATATTCATCCATATAGTAGTTATCGCCACGGATATTAACGCTACATTTGGCGATGTAAGCCATTGAACCCCGCTTAAACCAACTGCATTTAATAAGTTATTTAAGACCCCAAGGCTCGGATGGAATAAAAGTAGCCATATAGTGGCCCCCGCTGCAACGGAGACACCGAGTGTTGAAGAAAACACTACCCGGAAAAAGGGAATCCCTTTTACTTTTTCATTAGTTATTACTGCTAAAAACAAAGAAATGATAATAGTAGTAGGTACGGTATAAAGAGCGAATAAGAATGTGGCGCTCATACTGGTACGGAATGTAGCGGACTCCCAGAGCATAGTGTAGTTTTCAAAGCCAATAAAGCTGACTGGGGTACCGCCTGCGTTCGTTACAAAAAAACTAAGATACAGCGTCCGGAACATCGGGTAAAAAAGAAAGATTCCGGTAATAATGAGCGCTGGAGATAAATATAAGAGTCCTACGCCAAGGTTTTTCCATTTTTTCTTTTTCGTAGATGTCCTTTTTGGCGGAAGTGTATCCGTTTTCATTTTTTCTGCTGTTACTTCCTGTAAAGCCATTCCTAACCTCCTCCAATAGATGTTGAGTGTCAGACTCGATGAAATACAAAAAAACCTCCTTTTGGGCAGACGTATCCTACCGTCTTTACAAAAGGGGTTTCTCATCATCTCTAACCCAATTTATTTTGTTATAAGAATTATTATAGCAAATAATTTCTTAAATTCAATACTCTTGGCAATATTGTGAAAATTAATCAGGGAAAAGCGTTCTGTAACATAGTTGAGAATATGTACCTGAGTCTTTTTACCTTGTTAACAGGAAGGTAATTTACAATTATTTTACAGAGTACTGTCTGACAAGATATTGCAGTCTTTCTTTGTCGACTTCTGGTATGTTTCTATTATATTTTGCAGCCTTCGACAGATTAAATAGAATCAAAATAATTAAATGAAGAATTATAAATTATTTTAGGAAAATCACTCATAAAATAGTCACAGATTACATGTAGTTTTATGAATCTCATTATTAGTGCTTTATTCACAGGAAACAACATCTTTTTACAATAACGTTTTTAATTTTGCCTTTATCTTATTATGTACTTTAATGTATGAAAGTATTTATTCCATACGACATTTATTAACAGAAAATTTAGAAGATTTTGTATTATAATGGAACCGCTTTTTAAATCTATTAGGAGGTGTTCCATGTTTAGTAGAAAGAGGGAGTGGAAGAACAAGGTTTTCATTTCTATGATCATTGCAGTATTAGTAGTTTCGATGCTGATTACTGGTCTGGGAGCTTCTATCTCTGCCGAACCAGAACCAGGAGAACCGATCCAGCCAGAGGAAGAGGTTGAAGTTGTCACGTTGCACGGGATGAATGACGAAGCGGCTGAAAAAATTGTGGAGCTTGGCATCGATATTTCAGCGGTGTTTGAGCATGATGGAGAAATTGAGGTAGAAGCTGTCGTTACTCCATCAGAAATCGAAATGTTAGAAGGATTAGGTCTTGAAGTAAAAGAGGCGGTATGGGTAGAGCAGGAAGAATTTTCTGCAAAAGATGAAGGGGAATCGTTTGGCATTCAGTCTGTACATTCAGCGGATAATGTGCAAATCTTACGTGCAGACCATTATACAAACCAGGCTGCAACCTTCCTTTATGTTGAAGCAAAGTCTGACGTTGGAGCATCAGCTGGGACTACTCTGACTGCAAGCTGGGAAGAAAACGGAGAGGAAAGAACAGCAATACTTAGTCGTCGTACGGATTATGGTGAATACTTATACCACTGGTTTGAACTGACGGTAGACGAAGTGCCTGAGACCGTTAATATTGAAAGTAACCAGGGTGGTTCAGCAACCAGTGAAGTAACAGAGTGGTTAGGGGACAATAGAGAGCCTAAAGATTATTATGTTACTGAATTTGTTGACTCTTATATGACGCCAACAGAAATGGATGAGCGCATGGATCAATTAGCAGAGGAATTCCCGGAGCTTGTGGATATCGTTGAATTACCGCATAAAACAAATGGTTACCGGCGTCATGCACAGGCAACAATGGGAACGCTTACAAACAACGCGGTCGTTGTAACATCCACTGCCTGGGGCCATGAAGGGGGAAATGATTTAACTGTTGAATTTGTTGACCCAGCTACAGAAAACGCGCCATTAGAAGTTTCTGTGGATGGTGACACTATTACTGTTCAATTAGCTACAAATTCTTCCGGGGACACAATTAGTACTGCCCGGCAGGTTGTTGATGCATTAAATGCTGAGGCAGGCGAACTGGTTTCTGCAAATACGTACCGTGGTAATTCAGGGGGAGGAACTGCTCTAACTTGGGAAGCGAATTTAACCGATAACTTAAGCGCTCCTGATTATGTTTCCCGTGAACCGGCTACAGTAAGAATGCTGAGTATAGGTAAAACTCGGGACGGTTCTAAACCAGCTGTTTTAGGATACGCTAAAGAGCACCCCCGTGAGTGGGTAACGTCACTAGTAACGATCGAAGCAGCTGAACGCCTGCTCAGAAACTATGAGCATGACGAAGACACCAGAAAATTAGTAGACAATCTGGAGATACTTATCATTCCTATTGTGAATCCAGATGGAACGAACTATAGTTTTTATGACCGTAACATGCAGCGAAGGAATATGACGAATTATTGCGGCCCGACTGAAGCAAATGACCCTGGAGCGAGAGGCAACTGGGGTGTTGACTTAAACCGTAACCATACAGTGGGTACTATCTGGGATGGGTATGTAGGTGCGTCAACGAGCTGTACAAGCGACACTTTCGCAGGCCCGGAGCCGCACTCTGAGCCTGAAGCGCGTAACCTTGCCTGGATTGCGGATGAATATGATAATCTGACATTTGCCATGAATATTCATAGTCACGGTGGATACTTCCTATGGTCCCCAGGTGCTTATGATACGAATCGTGTAACGCTCCCTAGACCAACTGCCGGGGAAGAAGAATACTACTGGCAGTCCTCTGAGCACATTTTAAATCGAATTCAGGATCACCGTGGTACAGTTATCCGCCCTACGAGAACAGGTCCTATTCCTGATGTTTTATATTCAGCAGCAGGTAACTCCGGAGACTTCTTCTGGTATGAACATGGTGTTTATACCTGGAATTTCGAGGTTGGAGCTCAGTTATGGGATGGAAGCAGATGGATAGCTACTGGTTTCCAGCCAGACTATGAATCAGAAGGACATGACCAGGCGATGGAGTTCGCTAACGGTTTAATTGGTATGTTCGAAGTTGCATATGAACACGCAATGAACGATACAAGACCAAAATCAAAAGCAGTACCTGGCAGTGGAAGATACTCTGAACCTGTAGAAGTAGCATTTGAAACAAGTGAGCCTGCTACTATCTACTACACCTTAGATGGCAGCCGTCCTACTTTTGATTCACCAACCCTTCAGTTAGCTGGAGTTCGTGAATCAGCAGAGACACTGCTCATTGAGGAAACGACAACGATTAAATTCTTCTCCGTAGATGTAGCTGGTAACGTGGAAAAGAATTATAAGCCAGACGGAAACGGCCGAAACTACAACTCTGTAACCATCCAAATTGGTGATGACTCTCACCCAGGAAAAGGCAGAGGCCGAGGGAAATAATTGGTGCCTGTCACCACCCGAATAATCTTGTTTCACGGCAATTGTTTCACGGTGGCAGGATGCGAGGACCCTTATTTAAGGGTTCTTGCTTTTTTTATTGGAACAAGTTTAGTTGTAAAAATAATAAGAAAATTGTAAATTGGTGTTACTAGCGGGTGGAGTTTATTTTGGCATAGAGGAGGGGGGAGGTTCAGCGAGCTGAAAAGGCAGGATGCCGGAAGCGAGTATGGGCTGAAAAGCCAGCTAAGTTTCTCCATGCACCTGGCCGTATAGCAATGGAATTTTCAACTCGGCTAAATAGTATCGAAAAGCGGGCACTTTTATTTTTCCAGCAGACAAATAACCAGTAATCTCAGAAGAAAGGAGATTGGGTATGTACTCAATTATGATTCTCTTATATTTAGTCGTCGTAGTGGCTATTGGGGTTTTCTTTAAAACGAAAGTGAAAAATATGGAAGACTTTGCGTTAGCGGGAAGGAATCTGAACACCCCGGTTTTATTAGGAACTTTGTTTGCTACATATATTGGCGGAGCGACGGTCGTTGGCTGGACCGGAAGCTTTTACTCCCTCGGCATTGATTGGTGGTTTAGCGGTGTTGGGGCTCTCTTAGGGATAGTGGCTGCAACTTTTCTTGCTGAAAAATTCAGGGATTCCGAGCAGTTTACCGTGCCGGATATGCTCGCACTAAGGTACAACAACAGCACCCGCTTTGTGAGCTCATTCATGATTATTATAGGGGATATTGCCATAGTAACGGTGCAGATCCTTGCTATGACCGGTATATTGGTTTCCTTTACTGACATTGACAGAATGCCGGCTATGATAATCAGTATTATATCGTTTACGTTGATTTCTCTTTTTGGCGGAATGAAAGGGGTAGCTTTCACCGATACGCTGCAGGCAGTGCTCATTCTCGCAGGATTGATTGCCGGAGTTGGTTTCGTATTTAATCTGGGAGGCGGTCCCGGAGAAGTATTTGGCGGGCTTCCGGAAGGATATTTCACTCCTCTCACGGATGTGACAGTGCTCGGTGCTATTGGTATGGCGATTGCTGCATTCGGAACGACTGCCGTTTCTCAGTCGATGATTTTCTCCCGTGTTTTCTCCGCAAAAGATTCCAAAACGGCAAAACGGGGGTTAGTGCTGCTGATCCCTCTGTCTCTGATAGGTTACGGTCTGGTCGCTCTAGTAGGCTTTAGCGGCCGGTCCCTTTTAGGAGGAGATATCACTCCGGACGAGGTTTTTGCTACTGTCATTACAAACTTAATGCCTCCGTTTATTGGCGGGGTTTTAATTGCTGTCATTATCGCTGCGATTGTCACATCAACCAATTCAATATTATTAAGTTCTAGTATAAATTTAACCCGGGATTTCTATCAGCAGCTTGTAAAGCGTGAATTGACAAGTAAAGAGATGATGAGAGCAGGACAATTATCCGTAGTTGTTTTTGCGGCACTGGCATTTACTCTTGCTGTTCTGATGCCAGACATCGTTACTGCAATCGTGTTTGCCTATACGATGTACAGTGCAAGTCTGCTCGTTCCGTTATATGCTGGCTATCTATGGAAAGGTGCAACAGCTGCCGCCGGTACTTCCGGAGTAATCGGGGGCGGGGGAACAGCTTTGCTATGGTATTTGCTGAACGAACCATTCGGTATACCGTCGATGATTCCAGCTATTATCGTGTCGCTGGCCCTCGTGATAGGAGTGAGTAAGTTTACCAGGTAGTGTTCGGGTGGTGCCTGTCACCGCCCGAAAAATCTTGTTTCACGGAGATAATAATTTGTGAATGACGGAGCAGGTGCACTTTTATAAGAGTGCCTGCTCTTTTTTATTGAAGTTGTGGTGACTTAGAGAAGCTGAAGCGGATGAGATTTACAACCGAGATAAGAGCCAAAAACTTTATCAGAAAAAAGTAAGAACTGTTGATTTTTTCAGATAATTTAGTAAAATGGACGGACAGAGTTTGAGGGATGGGGATTTGCAACAAATGTGAATGGGCATCCTAAGAAGTTGATACTAAGAAATGGGGAGAGTTTATGCTTGCTGCATATGAAGAAGTCATAAGTGAATTGAAGGGTGTGCTATTAAATAATCAGGTAAAGACAAATGAGTCGACGCTGGAACAGCATGGAGGGGACGAATCATATCATTCCAGGAGTCTGCCTGATTGTGTTGTTTTTCCCGAGACTACCGGGGACGTACAGCAGATTGTGAAAATTGCTGATAAATACAATATTCCCGTTATTCCATATGGACGGGGGACAAGCCTTGAGGGGCATGTTATTCCTTATGGTGGCGGAATTACAATTGATTTTTCGTTAATGAATAAAGTGCTTGAGGTAAGAGAAGAGGATTTTTTAGTAAGGGTACAGCCGGGGGTAACGCGCTCCCAGTTAAATAAAGAGCTGAAGAAATACGGGCTGTTTTTTTCCGTGGATCCGGGAGCGGACGCGACTCTCGGGGGGATGGCCGCTACAAATGCCAGCGGGACAACTTCAGTTAAATACGGTGTTATGCGGGATCAGGTGCGGGACTTAGAGGTCGTTCTAGCTGACGGGACCATCATGAACACGGGGAATCTGGCAGAAAAATCATCTTCCGGTTATCACCTCAACGGACTTTTTACCGGGTCGGAAGGGACGCTTGGCTGTTTCACCGAACTCACTTTGCGTGTCTATGGAATCCCTGAGGTGGCCATGGCGGCGAGAGTGTCGTTCCCTGAAATATCAGACGCGGTTAAGGCGGTAGTTAATATTTTACAGGCCGGCATCGACATTGCCAGGGTGGAGCTGGTGGATGAACCTTCTATGAAACAAGTAAACAAGCATATGCAGACTTCGTACATAGAGAAGCCTACTTTGTTTCTGGAGTTTCATGGAAATGAAGCTGGTCTAAAGGAAGACGTAGAATTCATGAGGGCGATTGCGGAAGAAAATAACTGTGAAAAAATTGATTTTGAGTTAGACAATGCAGCCAGAAATCAATTATGGGAAGCCCGCCACAATCTTGCTTACGCTTACGTTCATGGTTTTCCAGGCAGGAAATTGATGGTTACCGACGTATGTCTGCCTATCTCAGGACTGGCGGGAGCAGTAGAACATGCAAGGAAGCAACTGGATGAGCTGCAGTTAATCGGTGGTATTGTGGGCCACGTTGGAGACGGGAACTTTCACGTACTGCTGATGATTGATTTAGCGAATAAGGAAGAGCTGGAAAGAGCGGAGGAGCTTAACGAGAGAATTGTAATGTATGCTCTTGAGCGAGGAGGGACATGTACAGGAGAACATGGTGTAGGTGTTGGAAAACAAAAGTATCAGGAAAAAGAGCACGGCCTGGCCTTAGCAGTTATGAAGAACCTGAAGCTGGCACTAGATCCAAAAGGGATAATGAACCCGAATAAAATCGTGAATACAAGAACAGAGGGGTGATATCATGAAATTTCTTGAAGTAATCAGTTCGGCAGCAGGTAAGTATTTCGCTATTTTTGTTATTTTAACGGCGGCCGCAGCCTTTATGATGCCGGCTCCCTTCTTAGTCTTCGGACCTTATATTACTATTTTATTAGGAATAGTTATGTTTGGAATGGGGCTTACATTAAAAGCAGTTGATTTTAAGATCATTTTGAAGAATCCTGTTCCAGTAATAATTGGCGTTGGAGCCCAATTTGTCATTATGCCTTTAGCAGCATTTGCCATTGCCTATATGATGAGTTTACCGCCGGAGCTTGCGGCAGGACTCGTCCTGCTAGGATCGGTCCCTGGTGGTACAGCTTCAAACGTAATGGTTTATCTGGCAAAGGGGAATTTACCGCTGTCCATTGCAATGACCTCGCTTTCCACTATGTTAGCACCAATTACGACACCTGTTATCTTGCTTTTACTGGCCGGACAGTGGCTGCCTGTTGATGCTGCAGCGATGTTCATGTCCATCGTGCAGGTAATTATTGTACCGATTTTGTTAGGCTTGATGATTCGCCGCTTTTTTACACAAACAGTGGAAAAATCGATCAAGGTTATCCCACTCATTTCTGTAGTGGCTATCATTATTATTGTAGCAACAGTAGTAGCGGGAAATGTGGAAAATATCGCTTCTGCAGGGATGTTGATTTTCACTGCAACAGTTCTTCATAATGGATTCGGGCTTTTGCTTGGATACCTTACCGCAGCAGCTTTAAAACTGGACGAGCCTGCACGCAGGGCAATATCCCTGGAAGTGGGAATGCAAAACTCCGGACTCGGGGTTGCTCTGGCAACTGCCCATTTTGGACCACTTGCCGCCTTGCCAAGCGTGGCCGGAGCAGTATGGCACAATATCTCAGGGCCGATTTTAGCAACATTCTGGGCAAAGAAACCAGTGAAGCCAGCTGAAGGGGATGAAGGTCGCAGGGCTGTTTGAATGGTGCCTGAATGGTGCCTGTCACCGCCCGAAAAATCTTGTTTCACGGCAATTGTTTCACGGTGGTCAAACGGGTAACAGAAAAAACAGACGGCCTGTGTGCCGTCTGTTTTCTGTTTAGTCTTCTTTTTTGAGTTGTTGTTCTGCCATTTTGGACAGCTGCTCAGCGTTTGCGCTGATCTCCTGTGCGGTGGCGGAAATCTGCTGGATGGCTGCTGCCTGTGAGTCAGTTAATTCGTTCACCTGTTCGAAGGAATTGTTTAGTTCCTGGATCATAAGCTGCATTTTTTTCGTGATTTCATCGATCTGTCCTACGTTTTCTTTCGAAGAGCTGGCAAGTTTACGTACTTCCTCAGCTACTACCGAGAAGCCCCGTCCTGCATCGCCCGCGCGCGCAGCTTCAATAGAAGCGTTAAGCCCGAGAAGGTTACTTTGCTCAGATATATGTTTTACCGATACAGAGATGTTGTCGATTTCTTTTGTGCCCTCATTAACCTGGGTAACCTGGTCAGCGATGCTTTTCATTCTGTCAGCTAAGTCTGTAACAGAAGAAGAGATATCGCTGATTGTGGCGCTTGTCTGTTCCACCACTGCGGAGAGGCTTTCGGCTACTTCAAAAAGCTTGTTTGATTTTTCCATGCTTGTACCGATGCCTACGCCGCCTATAACAACATTATCTTCATTAAAAATAGGAGTCGCTTTTGCCACCAGAGGGAAGCCAAACAATTCTTTTGGTACAAAATCAGTTTTTGCTTTTCCTTCTCTGATCGCTTGTGTAATAATATCTCCTTCCTGAAGAGGGTCACCTTGTTTTACGTTAAGGGAAAAAGTTTTTGCCGGGATGTTTATTAAAAGTTTTTCTGTATCATAAACCCCGATGGTAATGTCGTCCTGCACGAGCTCATTTAAAAAAGGAGCGATCTGAACAAAAGAAGCTAGCAATGGGTGAGTCGTTTCTAATTCTGGAATAATCGTTGTCATAGTTGTTTCCTCTCTCATTTAGTATGGGAATGTCCGCTTGGTGTGATTTACGGAAATCCATTTCATTGTTGTGAACTCATCGAGGCTCCATTCGCCATTCAGACGGCCGATACCCGAATTTTTCTCACCGCCAAAAGCAACAATAGGCTCATCATTAATCGTAATATCATTTACGTGAATCATGCCGGTTTCCACCTGCTGTGCCAGCTGCACTCCACGGTCAACGCTTCCCGTATGCACCGCGCCGCTTAAGCCGAATGTCGTGTTATTCGCCAGCTCAATTGCTTCTTCATCTGAATCAAAAGGCATAACGCTTACTACAGGGCCGAATAGTTCTTCCTGTGCCACACACATGTCTGGGCTTACATCAGTCAGTATTGTTGGATGGACGAGGTTGCCGGTTATTTCACCTTTTAACAGAGGAACTGCTCCTTCAGATATTCCCTGGTCAATCAGTCTGGCTAACGTGGATGCCTGACGTTCATTCATCACAGGACCGATAATTGTGTCCGGATCTTTCGGGTCGCCTACTTTCAGGGAGGAGACCTTTTCTTTATATTTGCGGTTAAACTCTTCATAAAGGGAACGGTGAACTAAAATTCTGTTCGCCGACATACAGATTTGCCCCTGATGTGTAAACCGGCTGAATGTGGCTGCTTCTACAGCATAGTCAAGATCTGCATCATCAAGGATAATAAGAGCACTGTTTCCGCCAAGCTCAAGGAGCGGCTTTTTAAAATTCTCAATCGCTTTCACGCCGATATAGCGTCCAACTGCAGTGGAGCCAGTGAAAGAGATAATTTCCGGAATAGGGTGTGTTACAAAGTCATCGCCAATTTCCTCAATATCTGTGACAACAACGTTAATAACACCTTTTGGAACCCCAGCCTCTTCAAAAATCTTTGCGAGTAAAGTTCCGCCGGTGATTGGTGTTTGTTCATGAGGCTTTAACACCACGCTGTTGCCGGCGCCAATTGCAGGGGCAACTGATTTCATTGACAGGAAAAACGGGAAGTTAAACGGGCTGATTACGCCTACAACTCCAACCGGCTTTCTGTACAGTCTGTTTTCTTTTCCGTCGACAGGGGAGGGAAGAATTTTTCCTTCCATTCTCAGCGGATAGGTTGCAGCTTCTTTAATAATATCGATGACAAGGCCAATCTCGAAATTGGCCTTCAAACGTGTGCCGCCAAGTTCTTCAATAATAATAGAAGTAATATCTTCTCTGTTTTGCTCTACATAAACAGCCGCTTTTTCAAGGATGTCCCGTCTTCTGTACGGGTTTACTTTATCCCATTCGCGCTGCCCAAGCTTTGCACTTTTATAAGCCTGATCCAGATCGCTTTTACTGGCCATCTTAAACTCAGTGAGCGTCTCCCCGTTGTATGGATTCAGGTCAGCTAATGTCCGGGAGCTGTTCCCGTCCATCCATTCACCATTTATAAAATTCTTGCTTAAAGTCTTGTAACTTATCAATTCTTTCACCTCTTCTGGAAATTTACTGCATACTTGTATTATATCGGCAGAAAGGGACGAGGAGTTTAGTGCGGTGCCATGCTTTTGGGTTCGGGTGGTGACAGGCACCACCCGAAAAATCTTGTTTCACGGCAATTGTTTCACGGTGCTAAAATCGAAAAGCAGGAAACTTATCTTTTAAAGAGAATACAGTTTATGGAACTTAAATGGGTTGCTCGACCAGATAATACTGCTGCGAAAAAAGAAGGGGTTGTTAAAATGAGTGATATTATAAGAGATTTCCAGGGGCTCCCGGCAACGTGTATTTCTGATGCTCTGAATGGGTTGACGAATATGGATCCTGCCATTAAACCGGTATCGGATGACTTAAAGGTCGCCGGCAGAGCATATACGGTGAAACTGCGTGCTGCTGATAATAAGCAGGTTTTGAAAGCTATCAAAGAAGCGAACGAGGGTGATGTGCTCGTTGTTGATGGCAGAGGGTATGTACATAATGCTTCCTGTGGTGATTTTGTCATTGGGCTTGCGAAAACGATGGGACTTGCCGGGGTTGTCATTGATGGGGCAGTACGTGATATTGAAGGGATTCGGGAGCTTAACTACCCTGTTTTTTGCAAAGGAACGACGTTGGCGGCAAGCGACAAACATGGCACCGGGGAAACTAATGTGGAGATTTCCTGCGGTGGTGCGGTAGTTAAACCAGGCGATATTATTGTCGGAGATGCGGATGGTGTCACGGTGGTTCCGAAAGAACAGGAAGAAGAGGTTCTGGAAAAAGCGAAAGTGAAGCTTGAAAAAGATGAGAAGAGGGAGAAAGAAATTTTGGGCGACAGCGAGAAAGTCCTCGCATATATTGAGAAGCAGTTGTCTAAGTAATATGAAACAAACACTGGAAAAATACGAAGGGAAGCAGAAAAACAACTCTAGCAGAGGGTTGTTTTTCTGTTTTCCTGTTTTCCTGTTTTAGTTATCACTGGGAGCATCACCCTGGAACAATGTACTGGAGTTAAATCCTATTTTTCGGATGAGAATTAATTATTAATGTATAATGTTTATGATAGTAATATATAAATAGGAGAAGTTTATTAAGGAAAAGGGAGAGAAGAAGTATGAAAAGAAAACTGCTTATTTTGTTAATTGGGGCAGGTAGTGTATTGTTTACAGCTTGTGCCGGGGGTGATAATGAAAATAATGCAAGCAGTAATGCAGACAGCAATAACAACGGCAACAACAATGCAGTGCATGAAACGGAAGGGGAGCAGCAGGATTTAACTGTTGGCCTTGCTGGAGATCCTGTGTCTCTGGATCCTCATGCTGCTAATGATGGTATTTCGTTATATGTCATGAACGGGATATACGATACGCTGGTTGAATTAAATACTGATTTAGAGATTCAGCCTTCACTTGCGGAAAGTCTGGAGCCAATTGAGGAGACTGTATGGGAAGCGAAGCTGAGGGAGGACGTTGTTTTTCACGACGGCAGTGAATTTAATGCAGAGGTAGTGAAAGCTAATCTGGACCGGGTTCTGGACCCTGAGGTAGGTTCACCCCTTTCTTTCTTATTTAATATGATCGAATCGGTAGAGGTTGTGGACGATTACACCGTACATATTACTACCGAATTTCCATTTTCAGCATTGCCATCCCACTTGGCTCATCCAGGGGGGCATATGATCAGCCTGGAATCCATTGAGGCAGATTATGAAGCTATGGAAAATGGTGACGGGGCGTTGACAGTGGTGAATGAAAACCCGGTGGGAACAGGTTATTTCAAATATGAAGAAAGAGTTAACGGGGAGTATACAAAACTAGTTAAAAATGAAGATTACTGGGGCAATGAAGCACAAGTGGAGTCAGTAACTTTTAAAGTGGTACCTGAGGATTTAACGAGAATGGGAGAATTACAGACAGGTGCCTCTGATATTGTCTATCCTGTTAATGCCAATGATATGAGTGAAATTAATGCTCATGACGAGACATTTGTTAATGAATCGGAAAGCGCGAGTATGGCTTACGTTGGGATGAATGTGGAGAGGGAGCCTTTCAATAATACGGAAGTGCGCCAGGCAATTGCGCTGGCGATTAATAAAGACGACATTATCCAGGGAGCGCTGGATGGTGTAGGCCTGCAGGCGAAAGGGCCGTTAGCTCCAACTGTTTTTGGATATCATGAAGGTATTGAAGAAATAGAACATGATTTGGAGAGAGCTAATGAATTGATGGAAGAGGCAGGTTTCGGTGATGGATTCAGTGCTGCAATACTGACGTATGACCGCAATACAACAAACATTGCTGAGCTTATTCAGGCTCAATTAGGGGAAATCGGCATTGATTTAAGCATAGAAACAACAGAAATCGGCACTTATCTTGAAATGACCGGAAACGGTGAAGCTGATATGTATGTTGGCAGCTGGGGTACAGTAACCCTCGACGGGGATTACGGTTTGTACCCGATGTTCCATTCGGACAATGCAGGAAACCCTGGTAACCGTTCCTTCTATGCGAATGACGAAGTAGATGCATTATTAGAGCAGGCGAGACAATCAACGGATGAAAGTGAGCGTCTTAAGCTTTATGCAGAAGCACAGCAGATAATCGTGGACGAAGCGCCGATTGTGCCGCTTTACCATTCTGTCCTTCTGGCAGGGTTAAGAGAAAATGTAAATGGATTTTTCCAGTATCCAAGCAGCTTCCCGTTTTTACGTGATGTGACTGTGGAGTAGTTTGTGGGTTCGGGTGGTGCCTGTTTCGGGTGGTGCCTGTCACCACCCGAAAAATCTTGTTTCACAGAGAATGTTTCACGCTGTCAGGTGGATTTGTGGGCGTGTGAAGAAGGTTGAAGAACATTTTGTACTGAACTCTTTGTAACTCATGAAAATGAATTATATTCCATCAGTAGTATGATTTTAAGCAGGTGCCCTGGCGGCATCTGTTTTTTTGTGCAAGTTAAGTAATCATTCAGTGCCAAGCGGAATAATAGTCGCCCTTTGCTTTTTTCTTCTAAATGTCTTCGAGAAACTCTAGCAACATAGGGTTGTTTATATAATTAAATTATCTTTTTTTCAATTTGCAACAAGGTAATTTCTATCGCCCGTCCTGGATGCCTTTCGAGATACCAAATTTCATTTTATGTTGTAAAACCGCCACCTTCTAGATCCTACACACGTATGTGTGTGAAACAAGAATATTCGGGTGGTGACAGCGTACTATGTCAATTAGTTTTTTCTTGTTTTTGCGTAATCCAAATAACCTTACGTAAAAATATACAAAAAATACCATTAAGCAACTGACAGAAAGCTTTATAGATGAGTCTCACTCTTCTCGGACTTGAATAGAACACTACCTCGTTTCAATACTACAGGGATACAGCCTGGTTAGTTCAGGTTTCGTTGTCATAACGTACAATTCGCATTTGTAGGACGAGGTAAATCATGCTGTCACTCGAGGTCTATGCCTCCGGCACCGAGTCGATTTTCCCTCAGCCCCAGAGGAGGAGACTCATATTTTATTAGTAAGAATCAAATTATCATAATTTTATGCTGCACTAATCAATTGATAAAAATCCTTCATTTTTGTATGGCGTAACTTCTCTTTCATCATCTTTAAATACTCATACGACTCATCTTTTGTTTCATAGACTATACGATTCTTAAGCATGGAAAAAGCAATACGAATGAACTTATTTCCTAAAGCTATATAGGCTTTCCTCTGATGTTTGCCACGATCTCGAAGTTTATTGTAATAGGAACGCAGATCCTTATTGTGTTGAGCTAAAGACTTGCCGATTGTATAAACAATAAACCGAAGGTTCTTATTTCCCTGTTTCGAAATTTTTCCGTGAAACCCTTGCAG
>NZ_KV917376.1:1567046-1930926 GCF_002019695.1 Evansella clarkii
CTTTGTATAGGATGAGGCTTTCTTGTCAGGTAGCCTTATCTTACTACACATAGTCGCTGGGGTCTTTTTTTATCCTCTTTTAACCTCCATTACATCGAAGATGATTCGACATTTATTATTTCATACACCAGGCACCGGATCCAAAGGCACCGGCCCCTGTTCCTTTGCTCAAGCAAACTTATACGTATGAATTTCACTAAATATCAATAGTATACTTATTTTTTTAATAATTTTAAGAAAACTGTTGTTTATCAGAACACTTAGGAATATAATTGAACTATCATCTTATACGGACGAGTTGCAAACGTCACTAGAATATACATTAGGACGTTCGTACAAGTTTAGGGGGTGTATTTTTAAAACTTTGTAATGAAAGCGTTTTCTGTAAATCTATTATTTCAAGGGGGAAGCAGGTAATGAAGAAATTATTGATGTCTCTTTTTTCTGTATCAATGCTGGTCACTATGGCTGCATGCGGCGGAGATGAAAATGCTGATGCAAACGGAGGTGCAAACAACGGCGGAGGAGATGCCGAGGCTAATGGCTATAAGGTAGGTCTTGCTCTTCCTACTCAATCATCCGAGCGCTGGGTTCGGGATGGCGAAAATATGGCAGCAGAGTTTGAGTCTTTAGGCTACGAAGTTGATATGCAGTATGCCGAAGACGTAGTAGAAAATCAGGTCTCCCAGATTGAGAATATGATTACTCAAGGTGCTGACTTACTTGTAATCGCTTCCATTGATGGGGAGGCACTGACAAGTGTACTTGAAATGGCAGAAGCTTCTGATATCCCGGTAATCGCATATGACCGTCTGATTATGAACAGTGAACATGTGAGCTATTATGCTACATTCGATAACTTCGAAGTAGGTGTACAGCAAGGTAGCTACATTGTAGAGAGCCTTGGCCTTGATGAAGGAGAAGAAGGTCCTTTCAATATTGAACTTTTCGCAGGTTCTCCTGATGACAATAACGCATATTTCTTCTGGGATGGTGCAATGTCTGTGCTTGATCCTTATATTGAGGGCGGGCAGCTTGTTGTAAAAAGCGGACAGACAGAATTTGAGCAGGGAGCAACCCTTCGCTGGGACGGCTCTTTAGCTCAGGAACGTATGGACAATCTGTTAAGTGCTCATTACTCAGATGAAGACATTGATGTGGTTTATTCACCGTTTGATGGTATCAGCCGTGGTGTTTCTTCGTCTCTCAGCTCTGTAGGATACGGAACTGACAGCAAGCCAATGCCGATCATTACAGGGCAGGATGCGGAGTTGAGTTCCATTAAATACATTATTTCTGGTGACCAGACACAGACAATCTTCAAAGATACTCGTGAACTTGCACGCCAGGCTGTAAACATGGCAGACGCCGTATTAAACGGTGAAGAGCCGGAAGTAAATGATACGGAAACATATGACAACGGCGCTAAGGTAGTGCCATCTTATCTTCTTGAGCCAATCTCTGTAGATGTTAATAACTACGAGGAAGTTTTAGTAGATACCGGCTACTATGATGCTGAAGAATTAGAGTAAGGATCTTGTGAAAGGCAGTCTGGTATTCTTGCCGGATTGCCTTTTCATAAAATTAAGAAGGGTGTGAAGAATGTGAGCGGGTTCATTCTGGAGATGAAGCATATAACAAAGACATTCCCGGGTGTAAAAGCACTAGACGATGTTAACTTGCAAGTTGAACAAGGGTCTATTCATGCGCTTATCGGTGAAAATGGTGCAGGTAAATCCACATTAATGAAAGTGTTAAGCGGGGTTCACCCTTTTGGAACATATGACGGAGAGATTTTTTACAGAGATGAGCTATGCGAATTTAAGTCGATTAATGAAAGTGAAGAAAAAGGTATAGTTATCATTCATCAGGAACTGGCTTTAATCCCTGAATTATCAATTGCAGAAAATATATTTTTAGGCAATGAAAGAGCCGAAAGAGGAATTATTAACTGGAACGAAACAATTTTGAAAACTACTGAGCTATTAAAAAAGGTTGGTTTAAATATAAATCCGCAGGAAAAAATTAAAAACATTGGTGTCGGCCAGCAGCAACTGGTAGAGATAGCAAAGGCTTTATCGAAAGACGTGGAACTGCTTATTCTGGACGAACCTACTGCTTCTTTAAATGAAGAAGACAGTGCTAACTTGCTGAGGTTGTTAAAAGAGTTCCAGGGGCAGGGAATGACCTCGATACTTATTTCCCACAAACTGAAAGAGCTCCTTTCTATATCAGACCATATTACTATTCTCCGTGATGGGCAGACAGTAAGCTCCATGTCCATGGAAAAGGACGAGGTAACGGAGGCTAAAATTATAAAAGGGATGGTTGGGCGTGATCTGGCAAACCTTTATCCTGAAAGAAATGCAGAGATCGGTGATATATATTTTGAAGTAAAGGACTGGAATGCATTTCACCCGCTGGACACTGGAAGGCAGATTTTAAAAGATATACATATGAATGTCCGGAAAGGTGAAGTTGTCGGTATGGCCGGCCTGATGGGGGCTGGGCGGACCGAGTTTGCAATGAGTGTGTTCGGCCGTTCTTATGGTAAAAAAATCACCGGTACGGTTTATAAAGAAGGCAAGGAAATCAATGTAAAAACAGTAGACAAAGCTATTGATAACGGGCTTGCCTACGTCTCTGAAAACAGAAAAGAATACGGGCTCATCCTTATGGACAGTGTCCGTAAGAATCTTACTCTTGCAAATCTGAATTCCATTACATCAAAAAATCTGCTGGATCTTCATAAGGAAGTAAAGGTTGCTGAGGATTTAAGGCAAAAAATGAATATAAAAACACCGACGATAGAACAAAGCACAGGTAACTTAAGCGGTGGTAACCAGCAGAAAGTTGTTCTGGGAAAATGGCTTAACGCTGAACCTGAAGTATTAATTCTTGATGAACCAACACGGGGCATTGATGTTGGCGCTAAGTTTGAAATCTATAAAATTATCAATTCACTGGCTGAGTCAGGGAAATCAATCATTGTTATTTCATCTGAACTGCCAGAACTTCTCGGTATATGTGACAGAATTTACACCATAAATGAAGGACGGATTACTGGAGAAATTTCAGCAGAAGAAGCAGATCAGGAAAAACTAATGACCTATATGACCGAAAGCGGGAGGGAAGAAGCATGAATACTTTAAAAGAAGCTATTACAAATAACGTACGCCGGTTTGGAATGATCATCGCCCTGGTTGGAATCGCTCTTTTATTTCAAATTTTAACAGGCGGCGCTTTATTAACTCCATTAAACATTACGAACATTATTATGCAAAACAGCTATATTATTATTCTTGCAATCGGAATGATGATAGTGATTATCACTGGCGAAATTGACCTGTCGGTAGGTTCGGTGGCAGCCTTTGTCGGTGCCGTTGCCGGTGTCCTTCTTGTAACACTTGATCTCCCTGTATACATTGGGATAATTCTTTGTTTACTCCTGGGTGCTGCGATTGGTGCATGGCAGGGATTCTGGGTAGCATACATGAATATTCCGGCCTTTGTAGTTACTCTTGCGGGGATGCTCCTGTTCAGGGGGTTAACATTAGTTGTTCTTGGGGGACGCACGATTGCCCCATTCCCGGGAGAGTTCAGAACGATGAGTTCTGCATTCCTTCCTGATATTTCAGCAGGGGAACTGAAGCTTCTTACATTATTAATTGGAGGAGCGGCCTCCTTAATTTACGTAATTTATGAACTGCAGCAGCGCAGGGCGGCAAATTACTATAATTTCAATACCACACCTTTTGCATTGTTTGTTAGTAAGATCCTCATCATTATATTGGTGATAAATGCATTTACCTTTGTTTTATCTCAATATCAAGGTCTTCCTGTTGTATCTTTAATTTTAATTGCTCTTGTGCTGGGCTACACCTTTGTAATGAATAAGACAGTGCTTGGCCGTCACATCTATGCAGTCGGCGGCAATGCGAATGCTGCCAAGTTATCAGGGGTCCGTACAAAGAAGATGAAATTCTTAGCTTTTGTAAATATGGGATTTTTAGCGGCACTTGCAGGTCTCGTATTTGCTTCCAGGCTAAATGCAGCAACACCACAGGCGGGGCAGCTGTTTGAGCTGGATGCCATCGCTGCCGCTGTTATTGGCGGAGCTTCCTTCACTGGCGGTGTTGGTACTATTTTTGGAGCCATCATTGGTGCCCTTGTAATGGGTGTACTGAATAACGGTATGAGTTTAATGGGAATAGGCACCGACTGGCAGCAGGCTATTAAAGGGCTTGTTCTGCTTGGTGCTGTAGCCTTTGATGTACTCAGTAAAAACAAGTAATTCAATCACTAGCTGATGGGGTGAAAAACATGGATTTACAAAAATTAAAACAGTCTGTGCTCGAAGCAAACCTTGCTTTGCCAAAATATAATCTTGTTACTTTCACATGGGGAAATGTAAGCGGTATTGACCGCGAGTCAGGCCGTGTAGTAATTAAACCGAGCGGTGTTGAGTATGACAAACTTACAGCGGAAGACCTTGTTGTAGTAGATTTAGAAGGAAATGTGCTGGAAGGGGATTTGAAACCTTCTTCTGATACGCCTACACATGTTTATTTATATAAGCATTTCCCCGATATTGGAGCGGTAGTGCATACCCACTCGCCATGGGCAACATCCTGGGCCCAGGCAGGCCGGGGGATAGAAGCATTAGGTACCACGCACGGTGATTATTTCTACGGTGAAGTTCCATGTACAAGGGAAATGACTGAGGAAGAAATTACAGAAGCCTATGAAAAGAAAACGGGGAAAGTTATCGTAGAAACGTTTAAGAAGAGAGGGATAGATCCAATGATGATCCCTTCGGTGTTAGTTCACAGCCATGCTCCGTTCAACTGGGGGAAAGATGCTGGAGAAGCACTCCACAATGCAGTTGTTCTGGAGGAAGTAGCTAAGATGGCTTACCACACATACATGCTTAACCCCGCTGCAGAAAAAATGGACCAAAACTTACTGGATAAACATTTTCTGAGAAAGCATGGAAAGCACGCTTATTACGGGCAAAAATAATCTGGGAGGCAATCAAATGGGGAAATACGCAATTGGTATAGACTATGGTACCCAATCAGGTCGAGCGGTTCTCGTATCTTTGGAAGATGGCCGGGAAATCGCTGATCATGTTAAGGAATACACACATGGAGTAATGGATGATACGCTGCCGAACAAGGAAGTAAAACTTGGTCATGAATGGGCCCTTCAGCACCCGCAGGATTATCTGGAAGTTGTTGCAGAAACTGTTCCGAAAGTTCTCGAAAAGTCAGCGATCGATCCGGACGATGTTGTAGGTATTGGTATAGATTTCACAGCATGTACGATGCTGCCAATTACAGCAGAGGGAACGCCTTTATGTGCTCTTGAGGAATTTAAAGACAATCCTCACAGCTGGATAAAACTTTGGAAACATCATGCGTCACAGCCGCATGCAAATAAAATAAATGAAATAGCTGAAAAACAGGGGGAGAATTTTCTCCCGCGCTATGGAGGGAAGCTTTCTTCCGAATGGATGCTTGCAAAGTCTTTGCAAATCCTTGAGGAAGCTCCGGAAATTTATTCAGAGGCAGACAAGTTTGTGGAGGCTACAGACTGGGTAATCATGCAGCTTACAGGGAATCTGCTTAGAAACAGCTGTACTGCCGGTTATAAATCACAATGGCATAAGCAGGAGGGTTATCCAACACAGGAATTCTTTAAAGCAGTTCATCCTGATTTTGCCGACCTTATTGAAACAAAACTCCGCGGTGACGTTGTTCCTCTTGGAACGAGTGCAGGAGGCCTCACAGAGGAAATGGCCGAAATTACAGGTCTTCCAGCTGGGCTTACTGTAGCGGTAGGAAATGTGGATGCTCATGCTTCCATGCCTGCCGTTGGGGTAGTTGACGAAGGTAAGATGGTCATGGCGATGGGTACCTCTATCTGCCACCTCGTTCTTGGAAAAGAAGAAGTTCAGGTGGAAGGTATGTGCGGAGTCGTCGAAGATGGTATCATTCCTGGATTTTACGGTTATGAAGCGGGACAATCTGCTGTTGGTGATATTTTTGCATGGTATGTGGATCGTTCAGTCCCTAAATATATATTTGACGAAGCAGAAGAAAAAGGAATAAATGTCCATACTCTGCTTGAAGAGAAAGCATCGAAGCTGAAGCCGGGAGAAAGCGGACTGCTGGCACTGGACTGGTGGAACGGCAACCGCTCTGTTTTAGTAGATACTCAATTGACAGGTATGATGCTTGGTTATAACTTATCGACTAAACCAGAGGAAGTTTATCGCGCACTCTTAGAAGCAACTGCATTCGGGACTCGCAAGATAGTGGATTCCTTCCATAATAAAGGAGTAGCTGTAAATGAGCTTTACGCATGTGGAGGCCTTCCGCAGAAGAATCCTCTTCTCATGCAAATTTATGCAGATGTTACGAATCGTACGATTAAGGTGGCAGATTCCACACAGACACCTGCCTTGGGAGCGGCTATGTTTGCAGCCCTTGCCGCAGGGAAGGAAAACGGAGGCTATGACGATATTGTTGAAGCTGCCAGAAACATGGGCAGAGTGAAAGATGAAATCTATCAGCCTATTCCTGAGAACGTAAAAAAATATAATGAGATCTATAAAGAATATGACCGTCTTCATGAATACTTCGGCAGAGGAGAAAATGATGTAATGAAGCGGTTAATGAAATTACGGTAATTTAGATTTTTCCCGGGAGGCAATCATATGAAAAAATATACATTCTGGTTCATTACAGGCAGTCAGCATTTATATGGAAAAGAAACATTAGAACAGGTAGAAGCCCAGGCCCGTGAGGTAGCTCAGGGGATTAATGAAGGAACCGACAATTACCAGGTGGTGATGAAGCAGGTTGTTACCACTTCTGAGGAGATACGTCGCATTATGGTGGAGGCCAATGCAGATGACGAGTGCGCAGGAGTTATCACCTGGATGCATACTTTCTCACCGGCAAAAATCTGGATAACAGGTTTAAAGTTACTTCAGAAGCCGCTCCTTCATCTTCATACACAGCATAACCGGGATATACCGTGGAACGAGATTGATATGGACTTTATGAATCTTAATCAGTCAGCGCACGGGGACCGGGAATTTGGATTTATGGTTTCACGGATGAAGATGGAGAGAAAGGTTATCGTGGGTTACTGGGGAGACCCGGATGTACAACAACGTGTTTCAGATTGGATGACGACAGCTGCCGCGCATAATGAAAATTTAAAAATTCGTGTTGCACGTTTCGGTGATAACATGCGGAGAGTTGCTGTAACCGATGGTGACAAAGTGGAAGCTCAGGTAAAGTTCGGCTGGACAATTGACGGATTCGGTGTTGGCGATTTAGTAGAATACATCAACCGTTTTTCTGATAAGGAAGTACAGGAGCTGTTTAATAAATATAAGGAACAATATCGTATCTCAGATGAAGTACTGAATGATCCGGAAAAAACACAGCGCATTCTGGAGCAGGCCCGAATTGAACTTGGATTAGAAGCATTTTTGAAGGAGGAAGGGTATAACGCCTTTACTACTACCTTCGAAGATTTACATGGCATGGAACAGCTCCCAGGCCTTGCTGCTCAGAGGCTGATGGAAAAAGGTTATGGTTTCGCCGGGGAAGGCGACTGGAAAACAGCAGGTCTGCTTCGCCTCATGAAAGTGATGACGAACAACGAGCAGACTACGTTTATGGAAGATTACACTTATCACTTTGAGCCAGGTAAGGAAATGGTGCTCGGTTCTCACATGCTGGAAATCTGCCCGACAGTTGCAGATGAGAGACCAGAAATTCAGGTCCATCCTCTTTCTATAGGGGGAAAAGCCGATCCTGCCAGAATGGTATTCAACGGAATGGGAGGACCTGCCGTAAATGTGAGTCTGGTTGACCTTGGCCATCGTTTCCGCTTGATAATCAGCGAAGTAGATGCAGTCGTTCCAACGGAAGAAACTCCTAAGCTGCCTGTCGCAAAATTATTATGGAAGCCGCAGCCATCACTCAGCACGGCAACGGAAGCTTGGATCTATGCTGGCGGAGCGCATCATACTGTCCTTTCATTTAAAGCAACTACCGAACAGATGCTGGACTGGGCGAAAATGTCAGGTATCGAGGCAGTTGTGATTGATAAAAACACAAACATTCATTCTTTCAACAATGAATTGAAATGGAACGAACTTGTCTGGAGTAAGTAAACAAACTGCTGTTCAGAGGCTGGCTTTTTGACCGAGCAAAGCCTCTGGCGAAAGTTTTATACGGTCCATGTTATACTAGTTGTACGTATAAGTTGCGAAAAGGTGTGGTTGGTAATGGATACAAAATACAGTTTTGTAAAGTCTGAAATAAAATCAAAAATCCTGCAAGGGAACATTCTGCCTCACCAGAAAATTGGATCCGAGGCAGATTTAATGAAAGAGTATTCTGTGAGCCGCCACACTGTTCGTAAAGCCATCGGGGATCTTGTGGTTGAAGGCTGGATTTATAAAAAGCAAGGTGCAGGTACTTTTTGTGCAGACCGTTCGTCAGCTTTACAGCAACAGGAAAAGCGAACTAAAAATATTGCAGTTATCACAACGTACTTTTCCGATTATATCTTTCCTGCGATCATTCGCGGTGCACAAAGTTTCCTGAGCGAGCACGGTTATCAGGTTACGGTGTTCAGTACAAATAATGATCACGAACAGGAAAGACGGTGTCTGGAAGATGTATTGTCCCAGCAATTTGATGGTCTGATCGTGGAGCCAACAAAAAGTTCACAGCCTAACCCTAATATTAATTATTATTTAAATATTGAACGGTTTGGGATACCTTATGTTATGATTCATGCTTATTACGAAGAACTGGAACCCATTCATATTGTAATGGACGACGAGGAAGGCGGGCGCCAGCAGACAGCACACTTAATAGAGCAGGGGCACCGGCACATTCTCGGTTTCTTCAAAAATGACGATATTCAAGGGAAGCTTCGCACAAAAGGCTTTATCAAAGCTCACAGGGAAGCGGGACTCACTTTAAGCCCTCAGAATATAATTAACTATAGCACAGAAACAATGGGTGAAATTCCCCGACAGGTTTTACGGGAAAGGCTGTCGGGAAACGGAGAACGGCCTACAGCAATTGTTTGTTACAATGATCAGCTTGCTATTGGACTTCTTGATGTATTGCGTGAGAGGGAATTGTCTATTCCCAAAGACATCTCAATTGTTGGTTTTGATAACTCCTTCCTGTCTATTGCTTCCGAGGTGAAGCTTACCACGATCGTTCATCCCCAGGAAGAAATGGGAATTCAGGCGGCGAAGACCCTCCATCAAGTTATAAAAAATAAAGAGGTGCCTACTGGAGAGGTTAAAATACCATCCATCACTTACAAACCAACATTAAAAGTGAGGAGCTCTACGAGGAGTATCGAAGTTTCTCCTGCTGTTAAGTAGACGGCGGCCCAGTTTCGGGTGGTGCCTGTCTTCGGGTGGTGCCTGTCACCACCCGAAAAATCTTGTTTCACAGAGAATGTTTCACGCTGTCAGATGGATTTGTGTGCGGCTGTATATTTCTGTTGATAAAAGTCAGAATGTTATTACTATTAGTTGACGTCTTTCCTCGGCTGATATATGATGGTTTGTGGGGGGGAACGTAAGTTCCTGTTGGTGAGGTTGTATGGACTATTTTTACGGTCATCTGCACACCCCCCATTCACTTAAGCAGGGAGGTGATCTAAAATTTATGGCTCGAAAAAAACGGATCTGGCAGCCTAACAATTTTTACCACATTGTTTGTCGTGGTAACAGACGGGAGCCCCTGTTTTTCCACGACCATGATTTTCTGACATATCTCTATATTCTTCGTAAAGTCCACGAGAGACACCCCTTTGAACTAGCTTCTTATTGCCTCATGACAAACCACATTCATATCCAGCTCCGCTCCCAGACACAGTCTGTTTCAAAAGTAATGTCCCTGATAAACAAACGATATGCAAATTATTTTAATAATAAGTACAACTTTACCGGACACGTATTTGAGAAAAGGTTTTTTGACAGGTTGATTAACACAAGAATCGGGATGCTATATGTGGGCAGGTATATCCACCTTAACCCCGTTGAAGCGGGTGTAACTGCATTTCCGGAAAACTACTGCTGGAGCAGCTATCAATATTACCAGGGGGCAGAGACAGCACATTTTCCATTCCTGAATTTTGTACTCCTCGATTACTTTTCGGGAAACCTCGGGGAGAAGAGGGACAGGTTCAGGGAGTTTCATGAATTAACAGAAGAAACAATGGAACCGGAAGTGCTATAGGGCTGGTCAAGGGAGGCTGAATGATACGGATTTTTTGAAACCGGAAGGGATTTTTAGCGAAAAAAAAGAAAATAACTAACTGTTTTAGGAGTGGTTTATAATGCAAACGGAAAAGAAGAAGGAAAAGATTCACCAGGAGCCGATTGACTACATAGATGTCCCGGCACCACAGCACGGTGAACATGCTTTTTACCGGGTGGTATATGGTGATGTAGACTGGGAGCGGACTGGGGTTTACGAACGGGCTGTATACGTGCTTATGGGCTATGAAAATGGTTTGAATTACCGCCGTGTCGCCCATATCCTTACTACTCCAAATGAACAAAATGGATTAACTGATCTGGATAAAGTATCAGCTGCGATAAAGAAATTGAAAGAAAGGAACAGTTTTTAGCGAGTAAATCTCGTTTTATCATGGGTAAAAAGGCGTCCTGCTCCGGGGTAGTAACTGCAGACTAATAGCTAATAAGACTTCTTCCTTGTTAATTGAAAAGCACTATTTTACAGTGATAGTGTGAGAAAGTTGTGAATACTTTGTAAAGGAGGAGTCGTATTTGAAAGCGGTTACTAATTTCTTTGACAGGATGGTGCAGAAATTTCTGCCTGACGCTTTTTTGTTTGCTGTTTTGCTGACGATAATTGTTTATCTGTTGGGCATTCTGTTTACGAATAGTTCCCCTGTCCAAATGGTTGAACATTGGGGCACTGGTTTTTGGGATCTGCTGGAATTCGCCATGCAGATGTCACTCATTGTAGTCACAGGGTACATTTTAGCAAACACGCCGATCGTCCGCAGGATCTTAACAACTATCAGCACTCTTGCGAACACGCCTGGACAGGCTGTGGTGCTCGTTACGTTCGTGGCAGGCGTTGCTTGTCTGATTAGTTATGGATTCGGTCTCGTTGTGGGTGCCCTTCTCGGGATTCATGTTGCACGGAGGGTGCCGACTGTGGATTACCGGATACTTATGGCCAGTGCTTACAGTGGATTTTTGCTGTGGCATGGAGGGTTATCGGCTTCCGGACCGCTGTTGATCGCTACACCAGGTCACTTCCTGGAGGATGTAATGGGCACAGTCCCTGTAACAGCAACGATTTTCAGCAGTGCTAACCTGTTTATTGTACTCTTTCTGTTATTTACATTACCTTTATTAAACCTCTATTTACTTCGTTCAAGTGGCAGTACGGCGGTAAACAATCCAGCCCTTCTCCAGCATGATGAACAAGCATTCACTGAAGAAGATATGCCGGAACCTGAAACACCTGCGGAACACCTGGAAAACAGCCAGATTTTATCGATTATCATCGCTGTTCTTGGCCTTACTTTTGTTGTGTTTCATTTCGCTCAAAACGGTTTCGACCTGAATATTAATATCGTAAATTTTATTTTTTTATTCCTTGGAATCCTATTTCACCGTACACCCAGACGCTTCCTGAAGAGTGTTACGGAAGCGGTAAAAAATGCAGGTGGAATTATTATTCAGTTCCCTTTTTATGCAGGAATTATGGGAATGATGGTGGCATCCGGCCTCTCCGAACAGATTTCCCTCTGGTTCGTCAGCATGGCTACCGATTTTACACTGCCGTTGTTTACTTTTATCAGTGCAGGGATTATTAACTTTTTCGTCCCATCCGGAGGGGGCCAGTGGGCGATTCAGGGACCAATTATGATTCCTGCTTCCATTGAGCTAGGTGTGGACACAGCGAAAACAGCTATGGCTGTAGCCTGGGGTGATGCCTGGACAAATATGATCCAGCCATTCTGGGCGCTGCCGCTTCTTGCCATCGCCGGGCTCAAAGTGCGCGACATCATGGGCTTCTGCGTCATCATATTAATATACAGCTTCTTCCCGATTGCGGTAGGGTTGTTGTTTCTCTAATAAATACCACGGAATAAAAGCCACATTCCTGACAATCAGGATGTGGCTTTTTTGCATGTAAACCAACTTGGATAGGGGTACCTGCCTGCGTGCTACATTGAAGTTATTCATTCATCTGCAAGCAGAATATTATAAGTAGCGGGTAGGAGGCTTAAATAAATACCCTTGGCCTTGCAACCGTGAAACATTTGCTGTGAAACAAGATTATTCGGGTGGTGACAGGCACCCCAATTCTTTCAGAAATTTATACCCTCTCATAAATCCCTCAATGAACAGCTGTTCTCCTCGCAGTGCGGCACAATGGTTATAGGCGGAATCAACTTTTAACAAAGCGGACCTCTGAGCTCTCGTATTACAAAGGTGCATTGCTCTCTTAAATGCTTCTGTCTCTTCCCTGTCTGCCTCGCTGTCGATCACAATGTTCTGTTCAGTCGCTTCATATTTCAGCAGTTCAGTCATAGCAATTTCTCTCAACACTTCAGACATTCCCTGGTCATATGCCTGGTCAAGATGTTTTACAGATTCAAGACTGTTTACTGGATCAGTATCAGCTTTGTATAATTCCACCAAACTTTTAAACGCAACCATTGAAATACGATTCTCCATTTTTTAACACCTCATTTATATTATTCTATGAATCTAGTATGGGCACGAATGGACTTTATTAATCATAAAAAAACATATTTATTATATTGGCACGCAAACTGCCTTCTCATCTGAAGGTTCTGTCTGGGGCAGATATAAAAAAAGCGGGGGATTAATTATAAAATAAATCCAGGACAGTTTATCAGACAGGAGCTCCGCGGCTAGTCTTATATATGTTTAATAAAGAGGCAATTGGAATTGGGGGAACTAAAAAGAGGTGATAAAAGTGGATGAAAAGAAACAGCGTTATATAACGTGGAGTACTTCCTTTTCGACTTTGTTTAGCTTCGTAATTCTTGTTCTGACAATTTATCATCATAAAATAATGGAGAAACTCGTGACGCCTGAAACCTAAAAGTATACAGGTAACCCCGCTCTCTTTTGAGGAGAGCGGGGTTTTGTTAGAGTAACAGGAAGAAGATATTTTATGGATAGCGTTTGTGGTTCGTGAAACATTTGCTGTGAAACAAGATTATTCGGGTGGTGACAGGCACCCCATCAGGGGGGGGCACCCAATCAATCAAGCGAAAACTCATATCCGCTTATTTCTGCAATCATTCTTGGGATTTCTGTGTTATCTAATACGCCTTCGAATTGTTCAGCAGCAACACCATAGGAGAAAACAGGCACCATATTTGCAGTGTGTCCGCCGGTATCGCTTTCTGCGCGAATTTGCCGGTTCATTGCTCCTCCGCGGTAATGGTCAGCAATGATGCTTCCTATTTCCCAGCCGACAATGTGCAGCAGCACAGGGCGCCCCTCCGGATCATCTGGATCCAGAACATTTGCCTGGAACTGTTCGATATCTTCATCGGATATATCTATATTTGCGTACTCCTTAAATACTGCACGGATACTGTCTGAGGTATAATTGTTGGTTTCCTCATCAATTTCCAATTGTGAAGCCATATATTCCGGAGAAACTCCGATCTCTTTCAGACTGTCTATGTCCATTTCCTCCGATGCTGCGATTCCCATCGTTTCATGGTCTGCAAGGACAACGACTAAAGTATCCCCATCTTCTTCTGCCCAGTTCACGGCATGTTCAACTGCTTGATCAAATTCAATCGTCTCTCTCCATATCCCGCCGAAATCAGCTGCATGGGAGACATGGTCTATTCTCGCCCCTTCAATCATAAGGAAAAAACCATCCTCGTTTTTTGAAGCTGTTTTGATAGCGGTTTCTGCCATTTCCACCAGTGTGGGCTCTTTGCTGTCGTTAGCTTCCCGATCCCCGACATAATTCATAAAAGACGGGTGAAATAACCCTAACAGTTTAGATTCGGAGTCCGGTTCAAAGTTCTCTAACTCGTCCCTTGTACGAACGATTTCATACCCTTCCTCTTCAAAGGATGCCAGCAAATCATCTCCATCCTGAGCATCAGGCTCAAAATAACTTTCTCCTCCGCCTAAGGCTATGTCGTACTTCCCTTCAAAAAGCTGCCTCGCGATTTCATCCTGCCCGGAGCGGCTTTCTACCTTTGCGATAAAACCTGCTGGAGTGGCATCTGTCACAGTATTGGTGGAAATAACCCCAACCGTTTTTCCTTGTTCCTTAAAAATATCGATAATACTCGTTAATTCATCTCCATCTGGAGACACGCCGAGCATTCCATTATTCGTTTTCTCTCCATTAGCGATTGCTGTACCGGCTGCAGCGGAGTCTGTAACCATATTGTCCGCTGAATAGGTTCTGGAGAGAGCCACATTCGGGAGAGTTTCCATAAACAACTCTCCTTCTTTTCCATGTTCGAAGAGGCGAGCAACCTCCATCTGTCCCAGTCCCATCCCATCGCCGACCATAACGATAACATTCTTCGGAGTGTCCGCTGAATTGTCACCTTCAGTTTGCTCTTCCTGGCCGTTGTTCTCCGCATTTTGAGCATTTTCTGCTGCTCCCTGGTCCCCGTTACAGCCAAACGCTGTCATTCCCAGAATAAAAACCATAAAAAAACCGATTGTTCGCTTCATGATCTAATCCTCCCTAAATATGTAGTACCGTTATTAGGGTCGTTTATCTTTCGATGAAATATTCCAAAGTCAAAAATATTATTGAGGAAAAGTGGGAGTTGTCCTCGATTATTACGGTGAAACATGGGGAGATATAACTTCTTTTGTAAAAAAGAAAGTGATTCGTTTACATAATTCTAAATATTCAGTAAAATAGCATTAGTGTTTTTACACCTGGTTTTATCCCCAATCTGGTTAGCTCTATCTGCATCCATGACCTTCCTATTTGCTTCATTTATTAATGTATTCAATCCTAAAAAAACTGAAGAGGTGAAGCCAATTGAAAAACCGAATTGACCCGGAATTACGTGAATCGCTGGAATTGTTCCCTGCCCTGGATTTGGACAACCTGGAGGAAACACGGAAGCTGCTGGCGGAGAGTCAGGAAGCGCTGGATATTCCCCTTGATGAAACAATTTCACTTACAGAAAAAATGGTGCCTGGAGCAGAGGGGGAGCCTGATGTCCGGGTAAGAATTCACGAACCAAAGGAAAGAAGCGGCGTGCTCCCGGGACTCCTTTGGATTCATGGAGGAGGCTATGTTTTAGGTACAGCAAAAGAAAGTGATCTGCTCTGCCAGCAGTTTGTTAAGGAGGCGGGGTGTGTAGTTGTGTCTGTTGATTACAGGCTTGCGCCGGAACACCCATACCCGGCTCCTCTCGAAGACTGCTATGCGGCACTTAAATGGTTTTCTGAAAATGCTGCTGAATTAGGAGTAGATCCGGAGCGCATTGGTGCAGCAGGGCAAAGTGCCGGGGGCGGTCTCACTGCAGGGCTTGCTCTTCTAGCGAGAGACAGACAAGGGCCTAAGCTTGCTTTTCAGATGCCTTTATATCCAATGATCGATGACCGCAATAATTCTCCTTCATGCGGGGAGACCGGCAGCGGGCATCTCATCTGGAATCAGGAACTTAATGAGAAGGGCTGGCAAGCTTATTTAGACGGCATGCAAGGAACAGAAAATGTGCCCGAGTACGCAGCACCGGCAAGGGCAGAGGACTTATCCGGTCTTCCATATACTTATACTTGTATCGGCCAGCTGGACCCGTTCCGGGACGAAACACTTACTTATGTGACTCGGCTTGCACAGGCTGGCGTTGATGTGGAGTTTCATTTGTATCCAGGAGCTTACCACGGGTTTGAAGGCCTGGCACCTCAGGCAGACGTTGCGCAACGTGCCCTGTCGGATTATGTGAGGGCTGCGAAATGGGCGATGCATAGGGAAGCCGCAACTGTGCGGAAATAGGGTGATCAACATACAGGCAGATAATCGTCGTCAATGATTATCTGCCTGCTTTTTGTGGTGCCTATATAAAATAAGCCGATACGAAAGCTACTAGTGGGATCGTCAGCAGAGAGAGTAAGGTAGAGAACGCAATCGTCACTACGGCCGTTTTTTCATCTGTTGTGTACCGGGCAAAAAGTATTGCGGCCAGAGTGAATGTAGGCATGGCGGACAAGATGATGACAATGCTTTTAATTAAGTCATCAAGAGGGGTTAGCGAAAGGATTCCCATAGTCATCAATGGCAGCAAAAGCAGGCGGAAGGACAAGGGAAACCATATTTGTTTGTATGGAGTGAACTGCATTCCTTTGAAAAGTTCATACAGGAGCATTCCTAAATAAAGCATGGCTAACGGTGCAGCCAAACCTGCCAGAAGGCCGGTAAGCTGTTTCAAAAATTCAGGTGGGTTTATTCCTGCAAAAGCTGTCGTGAGGCCAATAATTACTGCAATTAATGGCAGGTTTATAACCGACTTCAGTACCTGCCTGATATTAATGCCATTACCTGCCTGAAGCATATAAATAACAACAGAAAAAAGAATCAGGTCGAGCCCGGCATCAAAGATCGCCGCAAGAAGGCCACCAACAGGGCCGAAGATAGTGGCGCATAGTGGAATCCCAATAAATCCAGTATTCCCAAGCGCCGCGAGTATCGTTACCTGTTTTGCAAGCAACGACTCAAAACGAAAAACTCTAGTAAAATACCATGCTAATAATAAGGCACCTAAATGAAAAATAAGAGATATAAGGAAAATAATAACAACCTGATTTAACAGCTGCTCCGTCACTTCAGTGCTAAATACCCCATTTAAAATAACAGCAGGAACAGCAATATTCAGGACAATTAAAATTAAAACCTGCTTTACTTCTATGGTTATAGTAGTTTGGGAGGCCAACAGAGCCCCAATCCCTATAATTATTCCCATAACAGCAACAGAAGTAGCGACAACTACTATATCCATTTCTAATATCCTTTCCAAATATTAATAGACCTATTAATCATATTCATGTTTTTCTGTTTATGTAAAATATTCTGCTTAGGTAACGGCACAATTATATAAGCGGTTACCATACAAAGTGAGGTCAGGGATTTTATCCTGAAAAGCTTATTATGTCAGTTAAGGTTTTTTATTAGTACCAAATAAAAGCTACTATGCAGACTAAAAAATGAGAATTATTAAAAAAAATAATTGACCAGTGAAAGCGGTTACCTTTATAATAAAAATTGTATAATTCATAATATGAAACGGTGTTCCTTATTGAGGAACAAGGAGAGGTGGATGGAATGGTACAATCCGTAGATCGTGCGATGATTATTCTCGATTGTCTTAAAGAATCGCCGAAAGGCCTCGGAGTTACAGATCTATCCAAGAAATTAGGTGTTGCTAAAAGTACTGTTCATCGGTTGCTGAGTACCTTGGAAAAACACAGGTATGTGAAAAAAGT
This sequence comes from Evansella clarkii, assembly GCF_002019695.1. Taxonomy (GTDB): domain Bacteria; phylum Bacillota; class Bacilli; order Bacillales; family Salisediminibacteriaceae; genus Evansella; species Evansella clarkii. The sequence goes on from NZ_KV917376.1 coordinate 1,584,607, forward strand.
CAACAATGAAGGAATCTATCAGTTGGGTTTGAAATTTCTGGAAATGAATCATGCTGTGATGGAAAATATGAATATTGTGGAACTGGCTCATCCTATTTTGGACGAGCTTACAAAAACAGTGGCAGAAATCACGCACTTGGTAATGTTGGAGAACTTTGAACTAGTATATATAGACAAAGTTGAAAGCACTTCCACTATAAGAATATATTCTCAGACTGGTAGGCGCGCTCCAATGCATTGTACTGGTGTTGGAAAAGCTATGGCCGCATATTTTCCTGAAAAAAAACTTGAACGTTTTTTTTCACACACTGACTGGAAAGCCTTCACGCCGTACACTATTACTAAAGAAGAAGATTTCAGAGCAGAACTTGATAGAATTAGAGAAAAAGGCTACTCACTTGATGACGAAGAACATGAGGAAGGGATCCGTTGTGTAGCTGCGCCGGTTTTTAACCATCAAGGGGAAGTCCAGTATGCCATTAGTGCAACGGGCCCTACTAACCGGATGAACAACAAGAGGATTGAAGAAATAATACCTTTAGTAAAAAAAGCGGCATATAAAATCTCTAAGGCGATAGGGTATTAATTTTTTTTAACACGTTTCAGGAACGGTGTTCCTTAATAGGGAACAAACTTATCTATTAAAACTCAGGAGGTAGAATTAAATGAAAAAAGGATTAAAAACAGTGTTAGCTGGAGCTTTATCTTCAGCAGTATTACTCTCTGCTTGTGGTGAAGAAAACAATGGTAACGAAGTAAATGGGTCTAATGGCAATAACGGAAAAACCAATGAAGCTGCCAATAGTAACGGAAATGAAGAAGTGGCTTTCCCTGAAGACAGAATTGAAATTATTGTTCCGTATGCAGCAGGCGGTGGAACAGATGCAGTAGCAAGGTCGTTCGCTGAAGTAGCGGAAGAGCACTTAGGTGAAAATGTCTCCGTTCTCAATCGTGAAGGCGGTGGTGGAGCAGTAGGTATGCAGGAAGGTGCAAATGCAGAACCGGACGGTCACACAGTAACAATGGTTACAGTAGAACTGCTTACTCTTCCCCATTCCGGCCTTGCACAATTCACGTATGAAGACTTTACCCCGGTTGCATTATTGAATGAAGATGCTGCGGCAATCACTGTCCCTGCAGATTCAGAGTGGGAGACAATTGATGACTTTATAGAAACAGCTGAAAATGAATCAGGGATACAAATTGGTAACTCAGGAACAGGTGCCATCTGGCATCTTGCTGCGGCAGCGTTAGAACAGGAGATTGGCGCTGACTTCAACCATGTACCATTTGACGGAGCAGCTCCTGCAATTACAGCTCTATTAGGTGGTCATATTGATGCTGTAACAGTTAGTGCGGGTGAAGTAGGAGCTCAGGTAGAAGCAGGAGACCTTAGAATCCTGGCGGTTATGGCTGAAGACAGACTGGACGCATTTCCTGATGTACCAACACTGGAAGAGTCAGGGGTTGACTTATCTATTGGTACTTGGAGAGGTCTTGCGGTACCGAATGGAACACCGGATGGAGTAGTGTCTGTACTGGAAGATGCCTTTGGCGAAGCTGCACAGGAAGACAGCTTCATTGAAACATTAGATAATCTTGATTTAGGTTACCGGTTCGAAGGATCTGAAGGATTTGAAGATTTAATTCAATCTCAGGATGAATTATTTGAAGAGCTTATTCCTTCCCTTGATCTTAATAACTAAGAAAGTAATGAACAAGACTAGACGCATCTAGTCTTGTTCTATCTTATTCTGACAGGAGGTAAAGGCATGCTTACAGCAAACCGCATCATTGGTATTATCCTAATATTCTTTTCCAGTGCAGTTTGGTATATCGCCAGTGGGTTTCCCGAGCAGGGAGGTAGTGGTCCTGGTACTGCTTTTTTCCCACAGATGATGGCTGTGCTGCTGATAATCATTTCATTAGGGTTGATCTTTGTTAACCCTGTAACCGAAGAACAGACTAAATTTACTAAAGAGCAGCTTTTTCAATTTTTATTAATTGTGATTACTTTGGTCATTTATATTTTTCTTATCCCGCGCGTTGGTTTTGCGGTAACCACGTTATTTGCAGCCTTTGCTTTTATAACAGCCTTAAATAAAGCCAATCATTTGATAGCAGCTGTTACAGCACTGATTATTACAGGCTCTGTTTATGCAGTGTTTAGATTTTTATTTAATGTGCCGCTGCCACAAGGTATTTTATTCTAGAGTAGGGAGGGGGATTATATGGAGATGATGCTCCACGGTTTTATGGAAGCATTTCAGTTTAATACTATTACATTAATTATACTAGGGGTATTAGCAGGGATAATTATCGGTTCCCTTCCGGGGCTGACTGCTACAATGGGTGTGGCATTATTCTTACCTATTTCATTAGGAATGGATGCTATTGGCGGAATAGTTCTCTTAATTGCTGTTTATTTTGGATCTATTTATGGGGGTTCGATCGCGGCAATTCTACTGAATACACCAGGTACTCCGGCTTCTGCCGCTACCGCGCTTGATGGTTACCCAATGACCAAGGCAGGAGAAGCGGGCAAAGCACTTGCTATTGCGGCAATAGCATCAGGAGCAGGTGGGTTGATCAGTACATTAATGCTGACTCTTATTTCTCCGCAACTTTCCACTGTAGCATTGAGGTTTAGCGCACCTGAATCGTTTGCTCTTGCTTTGTTTGGATTAAGTATTATATCCAGTATTTCCGGCAAGTCCGTGTTAAAGGGTCTTGCTGTAGGTGTCTTCGGTTTAATCATCGCTACAGTAGGTATGGACCCTATGACGAGCTATCCAAGGTTTACCTTCGATCAGCCTACACTTTTAACAGGAATTAATTTTATACCAGTTATGATAGGGCTGTTTGCAGTAGCAGAAGCTTTAATACAAATTGAAAATCATTTAAAGGTTAAAGAGAAAACAAAAAGCATTACAACAAATTATATCTTTCCCAAACTCAGAGAACTAAAAGTTATATGGATGTCTGTCATCCGTTCATCTTTTATAGGTACATTCATTGGCTCTGTACCTGGAGCTGGAGCAGACATTGCAGCTTTTGTTGCTTATAACGAAGCAAAAAGATTCTCTACGAAAGAAGAAAGGGACACGTTCGGTAAAGGAAACCCAAAAGGAATTGCTTCAGCTGAAGCAGGTAATAACGGTGTTACAGGTGGAGCGATGGTTCCACTCTTAACGCTGGGTATACCAGGAGACGCAGTTGCTGCTGTTTTGCTAGGTGCCCTAATGATCCACGGTATGAGACCAGGTCCTATGCTTTTTGCTGATAATGCGGAAATGGTATACACATTATTTGCAGGAATGTTTATCGCTGCAGTGCTGGTAACAATTTTTGGACTCCTTGGTGTAAAGTTATTTACGAAGGTGTTATATGTTCCTAAACATATACTGCTTCCAACAATATTAATCCTCAGTATCGTGGGAGCTTATTCTATTAATAACAATTTCTTCGATGTATATGTGATGTTAATAGCAGGGGTTATTGGATATTTCATGAAAAAATATGGATTTCCTGCTTCGCCTCTGGTCCTTGCTTTAATTCTGGGACCAATGGCAGAAAGTGAAATGAGACGGGCACTAGTTATGTCTGAAGGCAGCTATGCGATATTTTTCACCCGTCCAATATCTGCAACGTTAATTGCATTGGCTGTAATCTCAATGATAGCACCAATTATCTTTAGATATATCCAATACAGGAAGGAAAATAAAGCGTCTTAAAGTGCAGGAGGGTACAACAACATGAAACCAGAATTAGTAACTTTTGGGGAAACTATGGTGATTTTCGATCCTGTTGAAAAGGGCCCCTTAAGGTATGTAAATCAATTCAATAAGCGATTTGGCGGTGCTGAATCAAATGTAGCAATCGGAGTAAGCCGCCTAGGACATAATGCAGGCTGGATCAGCCAGGTGGGAGATGAAGAACTTGGGTTATACCTCATCAACTCTATCCGTGGGGAAGGGGTGGATACTTCTCAGGTTAAAATGACAGACGAGGCTCCTACAGGATTATATATAAAGGAAAGAGTTAGGGAAGGCTCAAACCAAGTGTATTATTACCGGGCGGGATCTGCTGCAAGCAGAATGTCCAAAGATCAAATTGACTGGGATTATATAAAGGGCGCAAAAATTATTCATATCAGCGGGATTACTCCTTTTTTAAGTGAATCCTGCCATGAATTAACGATGGAGGTTGCTGAATTTGCAAAGGAACATGGTATTTTTGTTTCTTTTGATCCAAATCTCCGTCTGAAGATCATATCGAGTTTTCCAAAACATAAGGAAACTCTTTTGCGTCTTGCAGGTCTCTCTGATCTGTTTATGCCCGGAATAGAGGAAGCTGAGTATCTTTTTGGCACAAACGATCCGGAGACTATTATACAATTGAGCTTAAAAACTGGAGCCGGACAAGTTGTGCTGAAAAAAGGAGAGCATGGTACTTACTATGCCAGCAAAGAGGATAAAGGGTTTGTTAAAAGCCTGAGAGTGGAAAAAGTAGTGGATCCAATAGGAGCTGGCGATGGCTTTGCTGCAGGGGTATTATCGTCTTTACTCGAAGGCAGGTCGCTTAAAGAAGCGGTTGAAAGAGGTTCAGTTGTGGGAGCAATGATTGTAACAGTAGAAGGAGATATTGAGGGGCTGCCTACGGTGAGAGATATAAATGAATTTCTCAGAAAAAAGCAGGATGTTTTAAGATAATTCAGGAGGTGCGGAGTATATGAGCAAGCAAAAGCTAGGATTATTATTATCGTCAGGAATAGTGGCAGTAGTCAGGAAAGTAGAGCCTGAAAAAGTGAATTCGCTTGTGAATTCATTTGTTGAAGGTGGAATTTCAGGAATAGAGATTACCGTTGATTCCGAGGATGCTTTTAATAAAATTCGTGAACTAAAACAGGAATATGGGAACAGTACAGTTATCGGAGCTGGAACTGTAGTAAATAAAGAGCAGGCAAGAGATGCTATAGAAGCGGGAGCTGATTTTATTTTTGCTCCTACCCTGGACAGAGCCACTATTGAATATACGAAAGAGCAGGGGAAAATTATGATTCCCGGGGTATTTACTCCAACAGAAATCTACCAGGCTCATTCCTGGGGCGCTGATGTAGTAAAAGTTTTTCCTGCAAGCGTCCTCGGCCCTAAGTTTATTAAAGACGTTAACGCTCCTTTAGGCTATATACCTAAAATGCCAACAGGTGGTGTAGATCTGAATAATATTAAGCAATTTATCCAGGCTGGATCTGTGGCTGCAGGGATAGGGGGTTCTTTAGTAAATAAACAGTTGATTGCGGAAAATAAGTGGGATCAATTACAACAACTTGCTGAGCAATATGTAGATGCAGTATCTGAAGCGAAAATGAATAAATAATAGTTAAATAAGTTTTACTCCCAAGTGCTAGTTAAATCGCTTGGGAGCTTCCTGTATCATTGGCTACATAAACTTAATAGATAATGTAAAAGAGTTTTGTACGGTTAATAGTAATAATATAGCTATTAAAACTCTATAGAGCAAAAGCTCTCTTAATAGAAAAAGGAGGTTTTTAAAATGTTTTCATATAAAGGAAAGGTTGTTTGGATAACCGGCAGCAGTACAGGCATAGGGAGGGCGATGGCACTTCAGTTTGCGGAACATGGTGCCAAAGTGGCAGTCCATGGAAATAAAAATATCTCTGCAGCTGAAGAAACGTTAAGCGAGGTAAAAAGAAGAGGAGCGGAAGGAATACTAGTTTCTGGAGATGTAACCGACAGAGAGCAAGTGGACCGGATGGTAGAGGAAATCTTTAGTAAGTATCAGCAAATTGATATTTTGGTAAATAATGCTGGCACGATGGTGAAGAGAGCTAAAATAGGAGAGATAGATGTAGAAACGTGGAATAAAATATTTGATATAAACCTTACTTCTGTTTTACATGTCACACAGGCAGTACTCCCAATAATGAAAAGGCAGGAGCAGGGGTGTATTATAAATATGACATCTGTGGCCGCACGAAATGGCGGCGGCGGAGGTGCGGTTGCTTATGCTGCAGCGAAAGGAGCAGTGAGCACACTGACAAGAGGTCTTGCGAAAGAGCTGGTAAACGATAATATCCGGGTAAATGCTATATCGCCGGGAGTAATAACTACACCTTTTCATGATAGATATTCTACTGCCGAACAAAGAAGAGCGATGGCTTCGCAAGTTCCTATGGGAAGGGAAGGAACTGCGGACGAAGTGGCAGGAGCAGCCTTATATCTGGCCTCGGATTATGCCAGCTACATAACAGGAGAAATTATCGAAGTTAATGGCGGGATGTTGATGGATTAGTTAATTTGCACATTTCATCAAACTTAATTTACTTACCTAATTTCCCAAATGAATTTAATAGTTAATGGAAAACAAAGCCCCCGAAAAACAATTGCCTGTTCGGGGGTGTTAAGGTTAATATGACTAATTTAAGATTCAACCTCCTGCTTCGGCCTCAGAAGTAACCTCAGACCCAGTTCCCTCCAGAGCCCGGGCATGTTCTTCCCATTTTTCCTGAATGATCTCTCTGCCTTTTTTTACTTCCGGATGGAACTGGATGGAGGCGTTGTCTCTTGTCTGTTTAATAGATTGGATTGCGAGCTGAATTTCTTTAACCAACCCGTGAATTCCTGAGTTTCTCGCAATAGTAAGCCCTGCAGTGGTTCCCTGGGCAGCAGCAACTTTGGCCCCTTCAATACCGGTAATATTGCCGGCAACGTACAGGCCTTTCAAAGTGGTCTCCATCTGCTCGTTATGTAATGGAACATATCCACCGAGTTCATCAATTAAATAGAACGGGCAGCCTGCGACAGCTGCAAGCTCTGCAAGAGGATATAAGCCTCCGGCAATACAGACAAAATCTGCAGTAATCCTTTCCTCGGTGCCTTTGATGACCTCACCGTCTGACGTTACATTAGCCATTACTACACCCTCTACTTCATTTTCCCCGTATATTTCAATGACAGCTTTTCTGAGCTGTACCGGTATGTCCCACATCTTTACACCATTTTTCGGAAAAAAAGAGACTCCCAGCTTTTTCATAATGTCATTTTGCAAAAATCTGCTTCCGAAACGAACGAGGGGAGAAGGAGCCATATGAGAAACGTGCAGAAGGGAATTGAGAACCTTCCGCGGATCTGCTGACTCTTCTGTCATAGAGTTTTTTCCCGGCAATGAAAGAGATGCGACTTCAACTCCAGCAAGCTTGAGTTCCATGGCGATGGCAGCTGATAATACGTTTATGCCGATGATCACCCCGCGGTTTCCCGGTTTCACCCTGTGCACATTAGTCATTACCTGTGCTGCTCCAACGGACATAACTCCCGGGAGAGTCCATCCCGGTACTGGAACCGGAGCTTCTGCAGCACCGGTTGCGATAAGCAAATGCCTGGTAACAAACGTTTCTTCCTCTGTGTAAACAGACCATATCCCATCCGCTGTAGTTTCGATATTATTTACCGGCGTTTGCAGTTTAATGGTTACACCAGCCTCGGCGGCCCGGTTAAAAAGCTTTGCCGATTCTTCTATACCATTCCACCATGAGCCGTCTGGTTCTTCGTACAGCTGGCCGAGCAGGCGTCCCCCTGGTTTCATATATTCATCGATTACAAGTACATTAAGCCCCTTTTCAGCAGCAACGGCCGCAGCGGATAATCCTGCAGGACCTGCTCCAATAACTATTACATCAGTCATTTTCAGGCCTCCAGTCTCTTACAGGGGAAGGGAGTTTGCCGCTGCTTTCCACAGTCATTCCTTCTTTAACTGGAGTGAGACAAGCACGAACACCTGGTTCCCCGTCCACAGTAACCCGGCATTCAAAGCAATGGCCGATATTGCAGTAAATGCCTCTTGGAGAACCGCTTTCTTCGTGGTATCTTAACGTGCGGATGCCGTTTGCGAGTAATGCTGCAGCTATAGAATCTCCCTCGGCACCCTCATATTCCTGATTATTAAAAGAGAAGGTGACAAAACGAGTTTCCGGAAGTTTTCCAAGGACTGGATGATCTGTTATTCTGCCGCTCATTTTTCTTTCCCTCCTAACCGTCCGAAGCTGATAGGGCGCAGCGGCGGCTGATATTTCAGGGTGATTTCTGTATCCTTTGATATTTCAGGCCCCCGGGCTGCTTTATCAACCATTGGTCTGCAAGTCCTTCCGCCGCAATAGCCCATTCCGGCGCGGGTCCGAAGTTTAAGTTCCCGAGCGGTGCAGTTAAATTCTTCAGCCGTTTTAATTAATTCTCCGTAAGTTACTTCCTCACACCTGCATATAATCATTTCAAAATCTGTCAATGTATTCACCCGCCTCTGATTACTGTCTGCAGTGAATCAATTATGCAAAAATAATGCCAACATAGCTTGATTCAGATTTTTATCCCTAATTTATTGATACGGTTATAGAGGGTCGCTCTTGTGATTTGAAGTTTTTTCGCGCACTCCAGCTTATTTCCATCACATTTTTGGAGCTCCTTTATGATAATTTCCTTTTCCAGTTCATGAACCCGTTCGCTCAGGGGCCTGTTGTCATTTTCTCCTGGTGTAAAGGTATGCCCGTTTGTCTGTTGAGTGAGGTCTGTTTCAAATGGCAGATCTGCGAGGTTGATTTCTCCATCTTCCGAAAACACGACGAGGCGTTCAACTACATTTTTCAGCTCTCTGATGTTTCCTGGCCAGTTATGCAGCAAAAGCCCCTGCATGACGTGCTGTGATATTCCGTGAATCGGGCGATTGTACTTGATGGATAACTCGTGTAAAAAATAATGTGTCAGTTCGATGATGTCTTCCGGGCGTTTTCTCAGGGGAGGAATTTCAATACTTACGACATTTAACCGGTAATAAAGGTCTTCTCTGAATTTACCGGTGTTCACAAGCTCTCTTAAATTACGGTTTGTAGCGGCTATCAGCCGGAAATCTACAGTAATTTCTTTCGTTCCGCCGACTGGATAAAACTTCCTTTCCTGAAGCAGGCGGAGCAGCTTGACCTGCATTTCCAGCGGCATTTCACCAATTTCGTCCAAAAATAAAGTACCGTCCTTTGCCAGTTCGACTTTACCCTTTTTTCCTTTCTGGTCGGCGCCTGAAAACGCTCCTTTTTCATAGCCGAAAATTTCACTTTCAAATAAGCTGGACGGAATCGCACCACAGTTTATCGCGATAAATGGAGAGTTGGCACCTTCCCGCAGCATGTGGGCAGACTTTGCAAAAAGTTCTTTTCCCACGCCGCTTTCTCCGTGAATCAGTATATGAGCATCGGTGGAGGCTGCTTTTTTTATCTTACCGATCACTTGCTTTAAAGCTTTGCTGTTTCCCCGAATATTTAGAAAAGGATTATCAGAAGGGAGAAGCCCTCTCACTTCCTTTTCCAGAGTAAACAGCTTTTGGGAAGCATCGTATAATTCTTTATTTAATTTCAGTTGGCTGGTGATGTCAGTTTCAGAGACAACGGCGCCGATTATTTCCTTATTTAAATAAACAGGATTAGAGTTAATCAATACTACCTGGTTTTCCCGGGCTTTATGCTGACTGTGGTGGAGAGAAGTTCCATAGCTCAGGGTTTTCAGGATCTCCAGGCGGTCAGGAGAGAAGAAGTCTGTGATCGGTTTGCCGATAATCTCTTCTTTTTTCACTGAAAAAATCTGTTCCGCTCCTTTTGTCCAGGCAACTACTTTCTGTTCCCTGTCTATGACTGTACAAGATTCATCGATAGTTTCCAGAATCGTTGATATGTAGGCCTGTAACTGCTGATGGATTTCGTACAGTTTACGAGGGAGCTGCTGCCTGCTAATATAGCCTGCCGGCAGTCCCTTTTTCCCGGTTACCAAAATGTATTCATACGTCTCAAGGAGCTTAAAAACCTTGCTGATCTCTTCATTGACGCTTACTTTACCGCATGGCTCAATGATTAACTTCCCCGTATCATTTGCAAGCTGAACTATGCTTGTTTCCATAAGAAATATCTTTATATTGGTATTTTTTTTGATTTCCGCTTCGACTGCCTGCATGTCCTTCATTACATTAAAATCTGTTTCAGCCAGTTTTTCTAATGATGAAATTAACGGCATCATTTCCCATACCTCCCTGCTAGCTGTGTATAAAAGGGTTTACACTTTAAAAACATTTTTACACACTACTGTCTAATATTCAATATACTTTCCGAAAAATTAGAATTATTTGAATTGGCATGAAGATTGCATTACTAATATGCGAGGAGGACGAAGGGAGGTTTTTGTTTTGAATATAATCAACAGGGATGTAGTTGTTATCGGCGGTGGTATTATCGGCGGGGCGATCGCTTACTACTGCTCCAGGGCAGGCAAGGATGTAACTGTCCTCGAAAAAAAAGACCTGGCAGGCGGGACGTCTTCCAGATGTGACGGAAACATTCTGGCGATAGATAAGGACCCTGGCTTTGACAGCCAGATGTCATTAGTCAGTCAGAAGCTCGTTCATAAACTGAAAGACGAACTGGAGCTTTCTTTTGAATACCGGAACCCCGGAAGCATTCTTGTGTGCGAGAATGACGCTGAAATGGATGCGGCACAGAAATGGGTGGACCAGCAGCAGGAAGCGGGGCTTGATTTCCGGATGCTTGACAGAGCGGACTTGAGAAATGAATCAAAGTATTTCGCAGACGATTTATACGGCGGACTTGAATGTAAAACAGATTCCACAGTGAATCCATATATGCTCACTTTTTCCATGTTTCACAGTGCTGAAAAAAACGGAGCGAAAATACATACAAATACGGAAGTGCGCAGAATTTCCAGGAACGGGCCGCAGTTTGTCATCGAGACAAATAACGGGGTTTTTACCGCAAATAAAGTAATCAATGCTGGCGGGATCTGGGCACCGAAGCTTGGGGAAATGGTCGATATTGATCTTCCTATAAAGCCAAGGAAAGGGCAGTTAATCGTAGCATCGAGACAGAAGCCGGTAGGCCTCAGAAAGGTAATGGAATTTGGTTATTTAATTTCCAAATTCGGCGGGGAGCGTATCGTAGACCCCCTTACTGAAAAATACGGTGTGGCGTTAGTGTTTGAGCCTACGGAAAGCCAGAACTTTTTAATAGGAAGCAGCAGGGAATTCAACGGGTTTGACCTGAAGGTAAATCATGAGGTGACAAAAACGATTGCCAGAAGAGCTGTGAGGTTTTATCCGAAAATCGCCGACATGACAGTGATCAGGACATATGCCGGGCTTCGTCCTTGGACAGAGGATCATCTTCCGGTAATCTCCCATGTGGAGGAAGTGCCTGGTTACTATATTGCAGCAGGGCACGAAGGAGATGGCATCAGCCTTGCCGCTGTTACAGGGAAGGTAATTTCAGAGATGATTACAGATAAAGAAACGTGTATACCTGTGGAACCGTTAAGGCACGACCGTTTCAAAGAGAGGGTGGTGAGCCAGTGAACTTTCAGCGTTTATTTTCAACGATCGATACACATACGGGGGGCAATCCTACGAGGACGTTAATCAGCGGTCTGCCGACATTAAAAGGATCAACGATGTCGGAGAAGATGCTCTATATGAAGAAGCATTACGACTGGATCCGCAAATTTCTGATGAACGAGCCTCGGGGGCATGACGTTATGTCCGGAGTGCTTCTTACCGATCCATGTGATCCGGAGGCTGATATTGGGGTGATTTATATAGAAACTGGCGGCTATTTACCCATGTGCGGTCATGATACGATTGGCTGCTGCACCGCCCTAATAGAAGCAGGCTTGATTGAAGTAAAGGAACCTTACACGTTTGTAAATCTCGACACACCGGCAGGGCTTGTGAAGACGAAAATTAAAGTGGAGAACGGGATAGCGAAGGAGGTCACGTTTGCAAATGTCCCTTCATTTTTGCTGAAGACAGTGGAGGTGGAAGTGGAAGGAGCCGGTACTGTTTCATGCGATATTGCGTACGGCGGTAACTTCTACGGAATCATCGACGCCAGGAAGCTTGGCCTGGAACTAACGACAGATAATGCATCTGTCATTATAGAAAAGGCGATCAATATACGCAATAAGATTAATGCCACGGAAGAAGTGCTCCACCCTGAGTATCCGTTTATTAATGGTTTGACGCATATTGAGTTTTTCACTGACCCGGTGCACCCGGAGGCGGATGCGAAAAATACAGTCGTTGTACCGCCGGGAGGGATTGACCGTTCTCCATGCGGAACAGGTACATCTGCAAAACTGGCAGTCATGTATAACAGGCAGGAGATAGGAGAAGAGGAACCCTTCGTTTACGAAAGTATCGTTGGCACACTTTTTAAAGCGAAGATTCTTGAAGTCAGTAAAGTAAAGAATTTAGAAGCTGTAGTGCCGGAAGTGACAGGGTCCGCCTGGATAATGGGGATGCACCGTTTTTTCTACAACGAAAACGATCCCCTGAGAGAAGGATTTCTGATCATTCCCCCAATGGAAGGGCACTAAGATGGAGGTGAGATGAATTAGATGAAGTTTGAAAAGATGTATTCGACTATTGATACTCATGTGGCAGGAGAGGCATTCCGGATTATTATCCATTCTTCCATTGTTTTAGGGAAGAAGAGCCTCAAGGAAAACGCTGCATTCGTGAAAGAGAGCTACCAGTTTGAAAAGGACCTCCTGTTAAACGAACCGAGAGGGCACCGGGGGATGAACGGCTGTATTGTCCTCCCCTCACAGAAAGCAGATTTCGCCCTGTTGTTCTTAAACCACGATCCGCAGGTAACGTTCCAGTACTGTGGGCTGGCTGCGGCCATAACAGCGCTACTGGAAACAGGCAATATTACTGAAAAAGACAGCGGTGTTTATGATATTGAAACAACAGAAGGTCTATTTACGGTTAAAGCTCCTCTGGATAGCGGGGAAGTTTCTAAAGTCCAGCTGGTAAATAAGAGCTGTGACGTCACAGACAGCGAAGGTGGTTTTATCAAGGGTGTAGCAGATGGTGCGAGACATTACTATATTTATGGGCTGCCTGATTCAGTGCCAGCACTGAAGATGGAACATATTTCATCAATTATCAACTGGGGAAAGCATACAGCTGAACGGCTGCAGAGTAACGGTGAGGCAACACATGGATTTATTTTAAAGGAGGACAGACACTCAGGCGAAAATTCTGTACGTTCAGTGACCTTCGGACGAGATGGCAGTATTATCCGCTCACCGGGAGTGGACAGCACAGTTCTCCTGTACACAGCTCTGATGGAGCAGCTAAAGGACAGAAGTAAATTTACAAACGAAAGTATTTTTGACAGCCGGCTGACTGCCAGCTTTGTTTCCGGGGAGGATAACAAATTTTCCGTAGAATTGAAGGGTTTTGTCACAGGCATACACCAGTTCCTCCTTGATGAGGAAGATCCGTTAAGGAATGGATTCTTACTTAAGTAATGAAAAGGAGGGGATTAAATAATAATTTGAAACGAGAAAAAAACCGCATTGTCTGTATGTTTAAGCAGTGACGAGCTGCCGGCACCAGGATCCTCAATAAAACTTCAAACAGGCACATGATGAAAAACAACAAAGTTTCCGCAGAATGTGATTTAAAAAAGGAGTGAGAAACATGAGTTTGGAAACGACGGAAAAAAGACTGCCTTATCTGTCTGAAGTGTTGTTTGTGTTAATTTCATTTGTCCTGATTATGTTTTTATTTATCGTCCAGTTTGAAATTCCGATTCAGCTGGCTTTGCTGACGACCTGGTTTGTCATTATGCTTGTGGGTCTTCGTATCGGCTACAAGTATAAGGAAATGCAGGATGGAATACTAAAAGGGATATACGATGGTTCGGAAGCTGTGCTTGTACTGATAGCAGTAGGCGCATTGATCGGTACATGGATCGCCGGAGGGATCGTGCCAAGTATTATCTATTACGGTCTGTCTATTATTAACCCGACGATCTTCCTGTTAACAGCATTTATTATTTGTGCGGTTACTTCTTTGGCAACAGGGACATCGTTCGGATCTGCCGGTACAGCAGGTATCGCTATGATAGGAATTGGTGCTAGCTTTGGTCTTCCAATTGCCCTTGTGGCAGGAGCGGTTATATCCGGCTGTTATGTTGGCGATAAGCTGTCACCTCTGTCAGACACAACAGTAATGACTGCTTCCTTGTCGAAGGTTGATTTAATTGAGCATATTAAATCCATGCTTTATGTGAGTGCTCCGGCATTCCTGATTGCTGGAGCGTTGTTTTTAACTACAGGGTTGTTTTTTGTTGATGGCAGCGGATCTGTAGAGCAGGCGCAGCAGACAATGGGCGCCCTTAATGAATACTTTAATATCGGCTGGCACATGCTTATTCCGGCTGTGGTAGTCATTGGACTGCTCGCAATGAGGATGCCTTCGATACCCGTTATCATCTTTGGGGCCCTCCTCGGAGCGGTTTGGGCCTCCTTATTCCAGAATATGAGTTTCCTTGATGCTTTTAACATTTTATACAACGGTATGAGTATTTCTTCAGGTGTGGAATTTATTGATAACTTGTTAAATCGCGGGGGAATCACTTTCATGCTCGATGTGATTGTACTTATCTTGTTCGCCCTTGGTGTTGGCGGGCTGATGGAGAAGACAGGAATCCTGAGAGCTATTTGTGTGCAGATGCTTAACTGGGCGAATGATGCTGGTAAAACTACCCTCACTACTGTTTTAGCAGGTTTCTTCGGAAACTTCTTCGGTGGTGCAGCTTACGTGTCTATCATTACTGCGAGTAAGATTACAGAAGAAAACTACGACAGGCTGAACATTGACCGAAGAGTATTGTCGCGAAATACGGAGGCGGGAGGTACTGTAATGACCCCAATGGTTCCGTGGTCTGACGGGGGGGTCTTTATGGCTGCCACTCTCGGGGTTGCTACTTTGTCATATCTGCCGTTCCTATGGTTTAACATCTTAGTTGTGCTCATCACATTGTTGTATGGGTTTACTAATAGATTTATCTGGTACACCAAGTCAGCTGATGACACCGAAAAGGTAATTCCGGCAGAGAAACTAGTAAACTAGAAAATAATGAAATCGAATACCTGCTGAGCAACAAATATTCTTTTGAAACCATAAAAGCCGGGTGTTTTTTACTTGCTTGGTAGGGATAATAGACTGCAATTCCCGGCTGATTATAAACAATATAATTTTTATTCTTAAGGAGGATTTTGATCATGAAAGAACTTGAAGGAGCGTTTCCAGTACTAATAACACCAATGGATGAAGATGGGGAAGTAAATTACAGCGGACTGAAACAAAATATAGAACACTTTATCGGTGAAGGTGTAGCCGGAATTGTGGTAAATGGCAGTACTGGTGAGTTTGTAAGTTTAACGAAGGAAGAACGTTTTCAAGTAGCCACAGCAGCGGTGGAGCAGGTAAATGGCCGTGTTCCTCTAGTTGTTGGAACAGCCGCGGAGACGACAAAAGACACGGTAGAGTATACAAAACAGGCTGAAGCTGCAGGAGCAGATGCGGCTTTGCTGATTAACTCTTATTACGCCCACCCGAAAGACGAAGAAATCTATGAACATTTTAAAGAAGCAGCACAGTCTGTCAGTATTCCGGTAATGATTTATAATAACCCTTTTACTTCCGGAGTTAATATTGGCACCGAAACAATCTTAAATGTAGCCCGGGATGTGGATAATATCACACATATTAAAGAATCCAGCGGGGACATTGGCAAACTGAGAGATATTACACGGCAGGGAAAAGGGTATCTAAAAACATTCTGCGGATCCGACGACCTTGCTTTGGAATCATTCCTCGTCGGAGCAACAGGCTGGATTTCTGTAGCGGGTAATATTGCACCTAAATTAGTTACTGAACTATATAACGCAGCTAAAGAAGGAAATCTTGATAAAGCATGGGAGCTTTACGACAGAATTCTTCCGTTATGCAGCTTTATTGAAGGCTCTGGGAAGTATGTGCAAATTGTTAAGCGAGCCATGGACCTGCAAGGGCTGGCAGGGGGCCCTTCCCGTAAGCCGCGTCTGCCTTTGAATGAGGAAGAAGAAGCGAAACTCAAAGAAATCCTTGAGCAGCTGGCAACAGTAGGACAGTAGAGTAGAATTAGTGCCTGGCCCTAATAGCGGTATTAGTTATTGCTATAGGGCCAGAAACTGTTTTTTTACGAGTCGCTCTGTTAAAGCCTTTGATTTATCTCTTATTTTGCTGATACATAATCAGAAAAAGGAGTTGATAGAGATGAAGATGTGCATAAATACAGCGGAACGTTATAAGTGGGGAGATAATTATGATTGCTGGCTTTTACACAAATGCAGCGAGCTGAGTGTATGGCATAAAGTACTGCCGCCCCGCAGAGCGGAGGCAAGACATTTCCATAATTATTCCCAGCAGTTTTTCTATATATTATCTGGCTCGGCAGTACTCAAAATTCCCGGGAAAAATATCGAATTGAAGCCTCAGGAAGGGTACTCTGTTCCTCCGCTTGTTCCGCATCAATTGTGTAATGAAACTGACTCATCCCTGGATTATCTTGTCACATCCCAGCCTGACTTTAAAGGCGATATTGTATTTGTGGAGGGGAAAGTATCTTCAGGGATGCATACTTAAGTTCGCAAGGGATTTTTCTCCCAGGCATTTAGAATTCTATCTTCTTTTTGACAAATAATAACAGGAGGGCAATAGCTTGGAAATAACTAATATGTATTCAACGATTGATGCACATACTGCGGGAGAACCATTAAGGATAATCACTGGCGGCCTTCCTGAAATAAAAGGGGAAACTATTCTTCATAAGAGAGCTGTGGAAACAGGTATGGCATCCACAAAAGGGGAGCGCCAGTCACAATTTTAAAAGACACACCTGCAGGGCAAGTTATGGAGGTTTTTATCAGGTTAAGAATGAATGGAGAGGAGAGGAGCCCCCTCCTTCACCCGTAACCAGGTGTAAAATCCCAAGTCAAACAAAAATCTTCCCCGGGTTCAATATCCCCTCAGGATCAAGCATTTTTTTCATGTTTTTCATGATGTCAACGGCTGGGCCGTGTTCAGCTTGCTGGAACTTGATTTTTCCCAATC
The DNA here is from genome assembly GCF_002019695.1 of Evansella clarkii. GTDB lineage: Bacteria > Bacillota > Bacilli > Bacillales > Salisediminibacteriaceae > Evansella > Evansella clarkii. The sequence continues at coordinate 1,601,623 of NZ_KV917376.1, forward strand.
CTACACCGTGTTCTCCTGTGCATGTGCCACCTGCTTCGATCGCACGTATAGTGAGTGCTTCATTTATGTGCGTGGCTTTTTCTTTCTCCTCTGTTTTTTTAGGATTGAAACTTATAATAGCATGGAAGTTTCCGTCCCCGACATGCCCCAAGAGGCCGCCTTTTAATCCGCTTTCCTTGATTAGGTCACGGGCATAATTAACGAGTTCGGGAAGGTGTGAGATTGGCACGCACACGTCTGTGCCTGTAATGCTCATGCCTTTCACATGTCTGTAAGCATAGGATAATTCGTGGCGGGCTTTCCAAAGCTCGCTCAGGTCTTTTGAATCATCGGAAGCTTCCCAGTTTTTACAGCCGAGGTCATGAATTAAATCTTCCGCAAGCTTTATCTCTTCTTTAACAGCGGCTTTTAAACCAGCAAATTCGAAAAATAGATAATGTGCTCCTGGGTAATTATATCCGCCATAGCTATTTATTTGGTGAATGCTCTGAGCATCGACGAGTTCCATACGCATGACCGGAATGCCGCTGAGTAACACAGCCTGGGCTGCTTTGGCGCAATCTTCCGGCTGGTCAAAAGTACACCGGGCTCCGAGTCTGTATTCCGGCACACCATGGAGGCGAAGCGTAATTTCTGTAATAATTCCTAAAGTTCCTTCCGACCCGGCGAATAAACCAGTTAAACTGTAGCCTGAGGATGATTTTTTAGCACGGGAGCCAGTATGCATTACTGTGCCGTCGGCTAATACGATTTCCAGGTCCAGGAGCTGGTCCCTCATAGAGCCATAGCGCACGGCGGTTGTGCCGCTGGCGTTCGTTGCCGTCATTCCTCCGATTGTTGCATCGGCCCCCGGATCGATGGGAAACATTAGTCCGTGCCGGTTAATCAGCTTGTTGAGCTGCAGGCGGGTGATCCCCGGCTGTACTGTTACAGTCAAATCCTCCGGCGAAAAATCCACTACAGTGTTCATTTTTTCAAAACTAAGAGATATTCCTTTTTTCACAGGGATAGCTTGTCCTTCCAGACCGGATCCTGCACCGAACGGGGTCACTGGGATTTTATATGTACGTGCGATCTCTAAAACTTTTATTATGTCTTCCTTTGATTCAGGAAAGCAGACAACATCAGGCTCAACCGCCATGTGGGGGGACTCATCCTGGCTGTGGCGGAATAAATCAGTTTCATTTTGGCTTACTTTTTCGGTGCCGATTTTTTCAATAAGCTCCTGAATAAACATGAAAACCCTCCTTGATAATTTAGCAGAATAAAACGAGGAAGTGACTTATGAAGTGGAAGCCCTACTAAAATAATTATAACGCATGGGGCGTAATCCTAAAGGGAATCCAGTGAAAATTCTGTTATTAAAAAGTGCTAGCCAGAAAAAACCAAGTCAGCACCGTTTAGATATGTTGGGAGAAATTGAGATATTACGCTTTGAAAAACTAGATTTATATAAAAGGGGAGCAGGAATTGGTGAACAGGGCCTGCTTTTTTATGTGGTGGAACGCTGGAGATTTAGTAAGTTACTAGTTTTGCCGATATATTAATTATCTGCAATATCTTAAAGGAAGGTTTGGACAAAAAGCTGAGGGGAGAGTCATTTAAGCTGTGAATGTTCCTGATTTTCAGGCATTTTTGCTTCCATAAACTTTAAAAAAGCCACTACCCCCATTAAAAGAAGGACAGAGGTAACACTTCCTGCCAGGTTAATGAAGATATCAAGCAGCCTCCCGCTTCGATTTAACAAGAAATACTGATGGATTTCATCAAGGGCGCCGGTGATAGAAGAACTCGCAACTGCAGCAGCTCCTCTCTGCCAGAGGGAAGCCCAGGGAATTAAACAATAGATGACAACAGCCAATAAGCCATAGGCAAAAAAAGTGTGCGGCTTTCCGCAGCAGAAGATCTGCAGGTCCATCGACAAGCGGATATATAGAATAGAAGGAACTCGCCGGTTGGAACAGAAACTGGGGGGAGGATTCACCCTTATAAACAGAGCGCATAACAGTAGCTTCGAGAACACCTCCAGTTTCATAGATTACTGAAGTTAAAATAATCAATAAAGATATGAAACAAATAAACAAAACAAGGTTAAAATAACGCATAGCATCCATCCTTTCCATTAAAAGGATGGACAAAAGGTGCAGGGGATTTCCGGATGTGCTTTAGTTAATAGAAATTGAATCTATAATTATATTATATGTTATGTTTTATAAATATAATGTATCTTCCCTTTCCTAAATGCGTAATCCATCACATTTTACTATTGTAATATCACTTAATTTTTCCGAAACAACAAAAACCCCGGCTGCATATAAAAACAGCCAGGGTATTTAAAAATTACGCAGCATTCACTTTCGTCTGCTGTCCGTTTTTTACTTTTTTCACCTTATTAATATACCAGAATGCGATGATTGCTGTGAGTGCCAGTCCGATAATAACAGACACTTGGTAATCCATGCCGAATCCTTCGGGTGCATAGAAAATGTACGTACAGACAACAGCACTCATAAAGAGGGCTGGGACGGCGCATACCAAGTGTGCCCGGTTCTTGTGCAGCAGATAAACAGCTGCGGTCCAGAGCATAAATGTTGCCACCACCTGGTTAGTCCAGCCTACGTATCTCCAAAGAAATTCAAACTGAATGGTACTGAGAATCAGCACCGGGACAGCCATAACAAATGTCATCAGAAACACCCCGGCTCTGCCGTTTATTTTGGCGTATTTTTTTCCAATAACCTCTGTCAGCATCATTCTTGAAGAACGTAATGCGGTATCGCCTGTCGTGATAGGCAGGATGATCACACCGAGAATCGCCAGAATTCCTCCTAAAGTTCCGAGGAATGTGATGGAGATTTCGTTAACAACGCCAGCTGGCCCTCCTTCTGCAAGTGCTGCCTGAAGGCCTTCTGTGCCGCCGAAAAAGGTCATGCCAGCAGCCGCCCAGATCATTGCGATAATACCTTCTGCGATCATTGCTCCATAAAATACCTTTCTTCCGTCCGATTCTTTTTTCAGTGTGCGGGCGATAATCGGGCTCTGCGTGCTGTGGAAGCCTGAAATAGCTCCGCAGGAAATCGTGACCATTAACAGCGGCCAGATTGGCAGCTCCTGCGGGTGAAGATTCTCCACTGTCAGATTTGGTATCTGTCGGTCAGTAAACAGCAGTGCAATACCAACTGCTACCGCCATAAAAATAAGTATTCCGCCAAAAACAGGATATATTTTACCGATGATTTTATTAACAGGCAATAAAGCTGCAAGCAGGAAATAGGCGAAAACAATACCAATTGCTGCTAAAAAGCTCAATGGTGTGATTTGGGCAATGAGCTGAGCAGGCCCTGCGGTAAATGAAGATGCCACAAGGATCATGAGAACAATTGTGATGCCGTAAATAAAGATGGCAGCCCCGTTCCCCAGGTATCGCCGTACTAGCTGCGGGTACTGTTCCCCTCTATGCCTCAGAGAAAGCATTCCGGAGAAATAGTCATGAACGGCTCCTGCAAAAATACAGCCAACGACGATCCAGATGAAGGCGACAGGTCCATATAGCGCTCCCATTACTGCACCGAAAATAGGGCCAAGACCTGCAATATTAAGTAATTGAATTAAACTTCCTTTCCACCATGGCATCGGTATGTAATCCAGATTATCGCCCTTTGTATAGGCAGGTGTTGGTTCATTATCGTTTATCCCAAATAATCGTTCCACAACCTTCGAATAAATCATATATCCGCCTATTAATAAAACTATTGCCAAGATAAACGTCGTCATTTTCTACTCTCCCGTCTGATTGTTATTTAAGTATAGAGAATAGTGTAACTAATCTGGTGGGGAAAAACAACCATAGTTTTCTGAAAAAAATATTAATTCAAAATATAAGGGAGGCTTGTAAGCTTATCTGACAAGGGTGGTTGCGCTTACAAAAAGTCAGTAAAAAAATTTTATTATTTTTGGCAAGGTGCTAAGGTCAGGTGCTAAATATTTAGCAGTCTGGCAATATGGTGTGATAATATGCGCGATCGGCGCGATATTATTTCATATCCGCGCGATAATATACAGGTTCGGCGTGATAACACTTCGGTTCCGCGCGATAATATCCTGGATTGGCGTGAAAACATCTAAACTTGACGCGATAAGTATTTTCACAAAGAAATTCTTTCCGGTTTCTTCACCTACCCGCATCACTAATAATATTCAGTTTTATCGATGTTTTTAAAATTTTCTTTTAATTCAAAAATAATTATGATATATTTTAATAAATTGAAGTATAACTATAAAAATTACAATTTACTTTAAATTCCATGGGAGGATTATATGGAAGAGGTTTCAGAGAAAATTAGAGAGTTACGTACAGAAAAAAAGCTAACGTTAAAGAGTTTAAGTGAAAAGACAGGTTTATCAGTAAGTTTTTTGTCGCAAGTTGAACGGGGATCTTCGTCGATTGCGATTACTTCTTTAAAGAAAATTTCCGACGCACTTGAGGTGCAGATAACCGATTTTTTTGAAAATGTTTCTAACAGAAATTTTCACGTAAAACAAAGTGAACATCACACATTTCGTATTGAAGGATCATTGGCTGAGTATACAAGGCTTGGGGGCAATTTCTCAGGGAGGTCCCTGGAGCCCTTGCTGGTAAGTTTAGCTCCGGGGCAGCCATCATCTGATAAGGTTTTTAACCATCCAGGAGAAGAGTTTTATTACGTTATTGAGGGAGTGGTGCTTTTTACAGTGGAGGAGAAGGAATATTTAGTAAAAGCAGGTGACTCTATTCATTTTCCGTCTGATATCCCTCACCAGTGGGAAAATCCGCTAAACACTGAAGCTAAGGTGCTTTGTGTGCTGACACCAGTTCTTTTTTAAACATCCGAATGAAATGACATTGTTCCATTCAGACCGGAAACAAAATTGTTTTGTAAGCTAGGATAAAGAATAAGTAGAGAAGGAAAGGTGGTATTTTCATGAGAGTTGCTACAGATATTGGAGGTACGTTTACTGATTTAGTTTATGTGGATGACGGTGGGAAAATGGGTATTGCCAAGAGCCATACCACACCTCCGAATTTTGAACGAGGTGTAATGAATGTATTAGATGAAAGTGAAATTAACCTGGACCAGTTAAACACATTTATTCATGGAACTACTGTAATCATCAACGCATTAACGGAGCGTAAAGGGGTAAAAACAGGGCTGATCACAACAAAAGGGTTCAGAGATGTACTTGAGATTGCACGAGGAAACCGTCCTGATTTATTCAATGTACGCTATGAAAAGCCGACCCCATTTGTGCCGCGGCACCTGCGACAGGAAGTTGAGGAGAGGCTTACATATAAAGGTGAAGTTATTGAGCCGCTTAATAAAGAACGAGTAAAAGAAATAGTAGATTACTTTAAAAAGGAAAATGTACAGGCTGTCGCTGTTTCCTTTCTTCATTCCTACAGCAATGATACACATGAAAAAGAAACAGTAGAGCTTGTTAAGGAGCTTTGGCCAGAGGTTGCCGTTACTGCTTCCCATGAAGTAACGAAAGAGTGGCGGGAATATGAAAGGACAAGTACTACAGTATTAAATTCTTATGTTAAACCGATTGCTTCTTCTTATGTAGACCGGCTGGAGAATGAACTAAAAGAAGCTGGAACAGAGTCAAACAAGTACATTATGCAGTCAAACGGGGGAACGACTACCTTTGACCAGTCTAAACAGACTCCAATAAATATGCTGGAATCAGGACCAGTGGCTGGAATTTACGGATCTGCAATTCTTGGCAAAATGCTCGGTGAGGATAATATCATTGCATTTGATATTGGTGGTACTACAGCAAAATGTTCCCTCATTGATAAAGGGGAAGTAAAAGTTTCCACAGACTACAGCATTGAAAGAACAGACCGTACAGCGGGCTACCCAGTAAAGGTTCCTGTTGTTGACATAGTGGAAATTGGAAACGGCGGGGGATCCATCGCCTGGATAGATGATGGAGGTTCTTTACGGGTAGGTCCTAAATCTGCTGGTGCACTTCCTGGTCCTGTAGCATACGGAAGAGGTGGGGAAGAGCCGACAACTACAGATGCTAATTTAGTTGTTGGGCGATTATCACCAGCAAACTTTGATAATGACGTGGATATGGAAAAAGTAAAGCAGGCAATTACAGAGAAAATAGCCAAGCCATTCAGCACTACAGTAGAGGAAGCAGCATTAGGGATTATCAGAATTGCCAATTCCAATATGCTTAATGCGTTAAAGCTAATTTCAGTAAGAAAAGGCTATGATCCGAGGGAATTTACATTAGTCGCTTTTGGTGGCGGCGGTTCTATGCACGCGCCGGCACTGGCAAAAGAATTAGGAGTAAACAAAGTTATTGTGCCAGTCGGTGCTTCCGTTTTCTCCGCATGGGGAATGCTGATGACGGATCTAAGGCATGATTATATTCAGACATACATCCGCAGGGTGGAAGGAATCGATTTTTCTGAACTGAATATGCAGCTTGAAGTTCAGGAAACACAGGCGGTTGCTCAGTATAAAGATGAGGGTGTGGAGGAAGAAGACGTAATTTTGACACGATTCGCCGATCTGCGCTACCTGGGACAGGAGCATACTGTAAAAGTTCCAGTACCTGCAGGAGAAATAACAGAAGAAAGTATGAAACAGGTTATTGAGAAGTTCCATGAAACACACGAGCAGCTATATACGTTCAAACTCAAAGGAGCTCCGACAGAAATTGTTAATTTGCATCTGACGGCCTTCGGTACAGTACAGAAGCCGGAATTAGCAAAACTACCTGCAACTGAGGGTACTGCTGAAGATGCTCTTAAAGAAGTGAGATCTGTTCTCTATGAAGAGGACGGGTGGGTAGATACGAAAGTTTATGACAGAACAAAGCTCGGTGCTGAGGTGACAATTGAAGGTCCTGCGATTGTGGAGGAACAGTCGAATTCTACTGTGCTTTATCCGGGCCAGCAGCTGACAGTCGATAGTTATGGAAACTTAATCATTGAGGTGGGGGTGTAAACATGTCTAACCAGATTATCGCGCCGAAAGTCGATCCTTTTACGCTTGATATTGTGAAAGATTCCCTTGTTGCCATTGGGGAAGAAATGTTTTACGCGTTAGCGCGTACTTCCATGAGCCCGATTATTTATGAGGTTCTTGACTATGCCAGCGGGCTTACGGATTCAAAGGGCCAGCTGCTCACTCAGGGAAATGGGGTTACCGGATTCATTGGTATGCTGTCTTTCATGGTTAAAGAAACGGTTGAAAGATATAACAAAAGCGGTGATTTAAAGCCGGGAGATATCATCCTGATTAATGACCCTTACGGAGGTGGTGGTTCTCATCTATGTGACGTAGGTCTCGTTATGCCGATTTTCTACAAAGGAGAGCTTGTGGCATTTTCGGCGAATAAAGCCCACTGGACAGAGGTCGGGGGTAAAGATGCAGGCTCCATGTCTACTAACTCTACGGAAATTTATCAGGAAGGCCTGCAGTTCCCATGTGTGAAATTATATGATGAAGGAAAGCTTAACCAGGCTGTCGTAGACATTATCGCAGCGAATGTCCGCTTCCCTGATTTGTCTCTTGGGGATATGTGGGCACAGGTGGCAGCTTTAAAAACGGGTGATCGGCGTTTCCGTGAGTTGTGTGACAAGTACGGAAAAGATATAGTGAAAAACTCCATTGACCATTTGCTGGATCATGGTGAACAGCTTTCTCTTAAAGCACTGAAGGAACTTCCGAAAGGAACCTTCGAGGCTGTGGATTATATCGATGACGACGGAATTGAAGAAGGTCCGTTTAAAGTTCAGCTGAAACTTGAAATCAGAGATGACGCTTTTATTTGTGACTTCCGGGGAAGCCATCCGCAGGTAACGGGGTCTATCAACTCAACATTAACGGGAATGATTTCATCCGTCCGTACGATTTTCCTTGCGATAACCAATCCTTCGCAGGACGTTAATGATGGCGCTTTCCGTCCGCTGAAAATTTTAACAGATGAAGGCTCTGTTTTTAACGCCGTTAGGCCTGCCCCAGTGTCTATGTACTGGGAGTCCATGCTGTTTGGCTGTGACCTCGTCTGGAAAGCACTGGCTCCGGTTATTCCTGACCGCCTCACTGCCGGACATTTGTTATCTGTCTGTGTAGCTATTGTTGGCGGTAAGCATCAGGATACGGACGAACCATTCCTGATCGTCGAGCCATCTGTAGGTGGATGGGGAGCAGCAGTTGACCGTGACGGAGACCCAGCACAATTTTGTATATTAGACGGAGAAACGTTTAACATCCCAGTGGAGGTCTGTGAGACTAGGAACGGTGTTTTAGTAGATGAATACAGCTTAAATACAGACGGAGCCGGTGCCGGAGAATTCCGCGGCGGACAGGGTGTTATCCGTTCATACCGGGCTATGACAGATAACCAGTTTGTTACTGCCTCATTCGGCCGTCATAAGTTTAATGTATGGGGGGCAGAAGGAGGAAAAGAAGGATCTAATAACAAGTTTGAAATTGTTAAATCGGACGGTTCTGTCGACGGGCCATTCGGAAAATATAATCAGTATCCTTTAATGAAGAATGAAGTTGTGCGCCTCATTACTGCAACAGGCGGCGGGTATGGAAACCCTCTGGACCGTCCTGTGGAGAAAGTCGTTTTAGATGTGAAAAATGAATATATCACCGTTGAGCAGGCAAAGGCCGACTATGGCGTGGTTATTGATCCAGTAACCCTGGAAGTTCAAGGGATAACCGCAGAACGGGAAGAAAAGGAGCGGGTATAAGTGGAGGTAGTAACTATCAAAGAGGTAGCTCCGGACGATCGTCCAGAAATTGTAATGAAAACTCTCTTTAACGAAACCGTTACGGAAGGAGCGAAAGCCGTCCTAGGGGTTGTGTCTATACCACCTGGTGCAAGGATCCCGCTTCACGGAACTGGATCCCACGAGGAAGATGAGTATGCGGTAGTAACAAAAGGTTCAATAGTTACGATGAGCGGGGGAAAAGAATACGAAATTACTTCGGGACAGGCGACCTTCATTCCTAAAGGAGAAGAGCATTGGGCATATAATAAAGGAACAACCGACTGTGAGATTATCTGGACGCTCGTAAAACGGTAAAACACATTTGGATCCTCATCTATGTTATTCGAACACTTACTTATGTTTAACAGCCAAATCTCCACCAGGAGGTTTGGCTGCATATAAAATTAAAGACAGTATGCCAAATATTTACAGAATATTCCGTCTATCTTAAGGAAGGGGTTTATTATGGAGGAAAAAGCAGTGGGTAAAACAATGGTGAGGGATGAAGCACTGTCTGCAATACCAAAATCTGAACGGCAGCACTGGTTAACACCGGCAGTAATCTTCGGGGGACTGGAGTTTACAATTCCTGTTTTAATGGTGGGGGCGACACTGGCAGTAAGCTTTGGGATGTCCTCAATTTTCTGGATTCTTGCAGTTTCATTGTTCGTTTTCCAATGGATAGGTAACGCACTTCAAGGGTATATTGGTGCAAAAACAGGACGTTCCTCATCAGTAATTGCCAGGACAAGCTTTGGTGCATTACAGGCTAGAATGATTGTAGGCCTTACAATTTTTGTTGTGTCTACAGGATGGTGGGCATTACAGACAGCGGTAGCAGGGAATGCAATCTCAGCTATGTTAGGAATCGATTACACAACTCAGTGGTTTGCCTGGGCTGTAATAACTGTAATCGCAGGTTTATTGTTTGCTGTTCCTTCGATTATTGGCTATGCATCTATGAAATGGACCGATTATATAGCGGTTCCGGCAGGGCTACTGTTAATTGGAGCTGGTATATTTTATGCATTAAATAATACAGGCTGGGAAACAATTTCCGCATGGTCGCCGGAACCAACGATGACTTTCCTGATGGCTGTCAGTTTAGTAATTGGTGTCAACGTTTCCCAATGGGTAATCGCGTCAGACTATACCCGGTATGCTAAGCCCAGAGCAAAAGATAATATTTTAATTCCTCTTGGCATTATCGCTGTCGGATTTCCTTTATTTTATGTAGGTGCAATAATGTCTGTCGGTGTCGGCTCCGCTGACATTGTAGAAGTAATGCTTAATCTTGGCTTTCCTGTATGGGGCTTTCTTATCCTTTGGTTCGCTACCTGGACAAGCCAGCTTGTAAATAACTACAGTATGGGGCTTGCACTTTCAAATGTTATGAATGTAAACTCTGGCCGAGGAAGAGCTTTATTAACCTTTGCAGGGACAATTGTAGCAATCATTGTTGCCCTCGCTGGTGTTTTGGATTACTTTATGGACTTCCTGTATATGACTGCGTTAATCTATCCGGCTATTGCAGGTGTTATGATGGCTGACTTCTTCTTAGTCAGAAATAAACAATGGGTAGATAACCAGGGCTGGAACTGGATGGCTACTATAGCAATAATAGTCGCAACAGGAGTGGGATATTATACTCAGTATGTACAGCCGTTCGGTCTGCCGGCAGTACAGTCCTTACTCGCAGCAGTGGTCGTTTACTATGCTGCTATGAAAATAAAAGCAAGTTCAGCACCTGACCAGTTTACACCAGATGAGTGGAAGGCGGGTAACGGGAAAAATAATGTAGCTTAGTGTGGTATTTAATGCCTGGTGCCCAAGGAAGGGGGCCAGGTGTTTTTATGTGGATTAGTTTATAGAGGAGGGATTACGCAAGTTAGAAGGTGAATTGTACAAGTTCAGGGGTGAATCGCACGACTTTCCAATTCGTTCGCACAACTGGAAAGGACGATAGCACAACTAACGTGTACAATCGCACAGGTACTATTAAACTCCCTTCAACAAATCTAAAAAACCACGTCCCTCCATAGAGGAACGCGGAATGATTTTTATAATGGCCGGTTTTCAAAGTCAGGGTTTCCTGGCTGCGGCCTTACTTTTTCCCGGTCTTGAGCAGATGTCTCTTTTCTTGCTAATTGATAAACTGCGGCACTAACGACTTTTGCCATGTTTTCCATTCTTTCTTTGCTAATGTGGTCGATTGTATTGGTTGGCCGATGATAGTGCGGCTCTAAAGGTGCATAAGTCGAGGTAGTAAGCACACAACCCAAAACTCAGGACAGGATTCTCACCGATAATACAGTACTTGGTATGGCGACTAATCTAACCTTCGAAATGTGAGTAAGTCTCAGCCTTCATTTACAATTATAAACACAAGATCATATAGGTAAAAAGGACTGCGAATTCGACAAAACTACGATATGAAAGTCATGATTTATTTATTTGACTATTTAATGTTTTTGGTAATATTTGTGTTAATATTAAAATTAAGAAAATCCATAATGACGGAAATAATTTAAATATGCTATCTTTATGTAAGCTATATTTCTGTATTTCGTATTATCAACCGAAATACGGGCAAGGGGCATCCTTGTTTTTGCACTAATTAGCAATCTGTCTGATGACATACCACAAAATAGTTTTCAGCCACTGATTCTACTGAAAAAACAGCTATTGATTAACGGGGGAAATTAGAAAAATAATCAGTTATGTAAGTAAGGAATGGTTAATTTGAGTATGGGGAATAACAGGGTAAATCAGCTGGAAAATGACGTTTTATTTATGGATCCAACAGAGCAAATATCGATAGCTGTTAAAGAGAGAATTAATAAGAGATTGTCATTGCTGTTAACTGAAAATGATAATCTGCTAGCGACAATTAAGAAAAATCGACTATTCTTCGTTACTGCCGATGGCTTTAGCGAAAAGAAGCTCAGGCATCTCTTAACCGAAGATATGCAAAACGATAAAAAGGCAAGTTATGTATTAATCAGCAAAGATACACCATCCTTTGAACTCCTGCCATTTTTGGAATATTCAGTCGGGGGAATTGTATCTCTTTCGTTTCTGGAAAGATACATGGATATAGTTCTGAAATCACTACTCCTTCATGAAATCTTTTTGGAGCCATCATTACATCTGGAGTTAATTAATGAAATTCAGAAAAAGAGGGATAAGAAAAGGCAAATAAACCGTCTGCAGTTAATAGAGGAATCACACTGTATTTTTTCAGAAAAGGAAATGGATGTCCTCCAGTTAATATTAGATGGATACAGCATGAATGAAATCGCAAGAAAATTGTATTTTGCAAATTCCACCATCGCCACGCATGTAGGCGCAATTATGAAAAAGCTCAACGCAAATGACAGAACGACTGCCGTCAGAAAGGCTATTGAAAATGGTTTGGTAGTAGCAAAAAAATGACAGGATAGCCGTCTCCCCCTGTACTATTATCAGGAAACCCCTTTTCCCTGAAATTTCCCTTTACAAAAATATACAATGAAAGAAATGATTCTCGGAGGGCATTAATACTAACTGACCTGTTTACGTAAAAGCAAAGTATATAAAGAACCTCTTTTGTAAATTTACTTAATAGTAACGATGGAGGCCTAATTTATGAGAACTTTAGGAGACAAAGAGTTAAAAGATGCATATATCAAAGCATGTAAGCAAAACCTTGATCCGTTATTTATCATGCAGCTTCGGGAAGAAATGGAAAGAAGACAGATTATTAGCGAGGTTCTGGAGGAGAAAAAAAGAAAAAGGCGAATTTAAAAAGAACCGGACTCATCCAGTTCTTTTTGTTTTTTAATGCTCCATCTGTAATTTGGACGTATTTTATTATTTCATACCCCTGTCCTTCTGTATGCCTCCAAAATCAGCCTCGTTGTTTTCGTCAACCTTTCAGGCAGGCTATGTAAATTGAAATATTTTACTTTCAGAAGTTCTGTATTGTCCACGTTAATTGATTGTTCCACATCTGAATAGAGGAACACCGCCATGACGCTGTAAACTTTATCACCGTTTGGGTACTCGTGATAAAATTCAGTTCCTGAGAAAACTTTAAAAATCTCCAGGCTTCCGGCTTTTATATCGATTTCTTCCTTTAGTTCACGAATCGCTGTTTCTTCAAGTGTTTCTCCCGGTTCCATATATCCCCCAGGCAGTCCCCAATCCTTTGTATCGGCCCTGTAACCGAGCAATACGTGGTCTTTATCTCTAAGGACGATAACTCCGGCAGAGGTTAATATTACAGGCATCGTTCCGACTTTTTCCCGCAGCTTATTAATGTAATCCATATGGGCCTCCTGTTTTTTAAATAAATAAACTATAATGGGAAGGCAATGTCAAGAAGAGGGGATTTAAGCAGGGAAGAATCTGCTGTTACGTGTTGTCCTCCCGAACATCGGGTAAAGGTGTACCAGACCTTATTTTAAAAGGAGGGCATGTCCATGCTCATTAAAGAAACACCAAATGTTGATAATGTGCTGGAGATTGTGATTGATGATGAAATATCTAAAGATGATGTGGAAGCATTGGAAATGAAGATGGAGAAGCTGAAGAAAAATACTGATAAAGTGAACTTCCTTGTACAATTTGCTGATGCTGAAGGCTATACAGTAAAAGGGATGCTTCAGGACATGAAAGCCTTCAGTAAGCATTCGAAGGACGTGGAAAAAATCGCGTTGTTCTCAAACACGGACAGTAAGTGGGTTGAATTCAGCAATAAAATCGACTCTCTTGTGCCTGGTCTTGAAACGAAGGAATTTGAACTTGGCCAAAGAGAAGAAGCACTGGAGTGGCTGCAGCAATAGAAGGAAATATATGTAACAGTGCCAGGAGCCTGGGTGGTTCCTGGCACTGAACAGAAGAGGTGAGTAAGCTATATCGCTATATCGCTATGCGATTTAGTGCGATATTTACCGTTTCGTTTATGTAAGGAACAGGGTGACGTTATCTTGTATTGCTGAAAATATTTCCGTATCGCCAGGCGATACAGGCTTGCAAAATTGGCTGTGAACCTTCATATTTATAGTAAGGGAGGTTGACGATATGAGAAGCGATATACAACCTAATGAGCGCTCTTTTACAACAAAGGAAGTGGCGGAAAAAGTGGGGATTGCCACACCAACTGTGAGGAAGTACGGACAGATCCTGGAGCGGAACGGGTATGAATTTTTAAAAGACAGAGACCGGCGTATTTTTGTCCAGTCTGATATTGATGCGCTTATAGCGGTACGCGATACGGACAAGCCTCTGGACGATACGGCAAAAGAGCTTGTAGCTGAACAGAAAGAGAGACTGGCCGGCACAAGTCCAACCGATATAACCGATATAGCGCTTGCCGATACATATGATGCTTTGCCAGATAACCCTGAACAGTTAAAAGAGACGCTATTGTTTCTTGCCAAGGAGGTAGCAGCTGCCAGAGAAATGAATGTGCAGCTGGCAGAAGGGATGACCCAGTTAAAAACAACGGTCTCACGGCTTCAGCAGGATCATCACGTGATAAGTTCCGCTATAGGAAACTCGGCTCAGAAAACACATGCAAAAATCGAGAAATTAACAGAACAGCAGAAATCTAATTACGAAACACTCCTGGAGCAGGAAAAAGAGAAAAGTGAACGGCTGGAATTTGAACTGCAGTCACTTCGGGAAGAGCAGGAAAAAGAATGGCGCTCTCAAAATGATTTTAATAAGCGATTAGAAGCAGCTCTTCAAAAACGAGAAGGCGGCTTGAGCAAAATCTTTTCCATTTTTAAAAAATAAGTTTTATATCGCAACAAGACAGGTGGAAATCGCAACAAGGATTACGTTTCGCAACAAGAGTTGCCGAAATCGCAACAAAGCCCGCTGTTTTCGCAACAAGACAGGTGGAAATCGCAACAAGGATTACGTTTCGCAACAAGAGTCGCTGAAATCGCAAGAAGACAGGTGGAAATCGCAACAAGGATTGCGTTTCGCAACAAGAGTCGCTGAAATCGCAAGAAGGCCCGCTATTTTCGCAACAAGACAGGTGGAAATCGCAACAAGGATTACGTTTCGCAACAAGGGTTGCCGAAATCGCAACAAAGCCCGCTGTTTTCGCAACAAGAGTTGCTGAAATCGCAACAATGATTACGTTCCACAACAAGAGTTGCCGATATCACAACAAGAATCGCATGTTTCGCAGCAAGAGAAATAAAATTAGGAAAAAACCTAAAATGAAGGGTTTAAATCAATAGGATTTAGACCCTTTTTGTTTTTCCTCCTCAACAGTTCTTCCACGCTAGCTCCGTCTCCAAAATACCATTCATAGAAAATGGGTTAATATCATATCATGTTTTGCTGCCCATAAAAAAAGAATACTCAGGCACAGAGGTTATAGCTATTTTTTCCTGATAAAAAAATTTACAGAGAATCACGTTATCTGTTAAAGAAAACGTAATTTTGTAACATGAGAATACGCACCTTTCACTGTAAGAAAACGTGATTATCGTCATTCGTCCTGAAAGACTTACGCGCTTACACTGAGGTTACCGCGGAATAAGCGGAAGCGCGCTTCCATTAGGAGAAATCCTGTGGAAAAAATAGTTCAATGTGGTGAGTTGTTTGAGGAGTGCTGCAGTCAGTATATGGTCATCGTTCATTCGCTGATTAACAAGTGGAAGCTTTTTAACGACAGGGATAACTACGAGCAGATCGGACGTATCGCTTTATATGAAGCATGGCAGAAATACGATGAGAAGAAGGGAGAGTTTGCGCCTTTTGCAAAAAGCTATGTGAGCGGGCGGATGAAGCAGGCAATTTACGAACAGGACCGCTGGGGTTCAAGGTATGCGGTGACAGAACCTGTTGTTCTGGCAGAACTGGCAGGAGCAGGGATGAAGGAGGAGGAAAGACTTATTGTTGAAGACTGGCTGGAGCGGTCGGGGCTGTCCGGCAAAGAGAAGTTATGGGTGAGAGAGGCTGTCCTGAATGGAAATATGCCGAAGGATATTGCTGAAATATACGGAGTTAACGTGAATACTGTAAAGGACTGGCGGAGACGGGCTCTTGGAAAGCTGAGAAGATGCTGTGAGGATGGGCGGCAGCCTGTACAGGGAGATGCTTTAATTTAGGGAAATAGTTTCATAGAGACATATTAGAAATAACCAGTTAAATATTGGTTACTTTCATGTAGAATATAATTAAATCATTTTTATAAAGGGCGGATGCTTTATGAAAAGCAAGCTGTATCCTGCTGGAATTTTTATAATTATATGCTTATCTCTGATCGCCTGCTCCCAAAAGACAGACACGGTAAAAAATAAGGAAGAGGTAAAGGCTGAAAATACGGAAGCTGAAGCAGATGGCGACTCGGATCAAAATGAAGAACTGAATGATGAGCCGCCGGAAAATCAGGAAAATGCTGGAGACAATAACGAGGAGCCTGATGTTGAAGATCTTGTAACAGAGTGGTCTGCTTATGAAAACGAACGGTTTGGTTTTCAGGTTAATTATCCATCTGAATGGCACATTGGGCAGGAACCAGCCAATGGGGACGGTGTAGAGTTGTACTATGTCGGCGCAGATCAAATTTATGTATTTGCAAGGCATTTCGATGGGGAATATCCGTCTGACCTTGGCTTATTTGAAGAATTAGAGACTGACAGCGGGCAGGAAGCTTTTCTGCACACTCAGTTAACAGACACCGGAATGGTTTTTTACTCGATGGTTATGTTTACGGAGGATAAGGAGTACCGTCTCAATGCAGAAGTATCTGAAGAGTTCTTTGACAAACACGAACAAGTACTTGAGGAAATGGCAAGGAGTTTCCAGGTGGCGGATACAGAAGGTATACAGCCGGTTTCCGTGGAGCAGCTGGAATGGGATTTATACAGAAATACAAGATTTGGTTATGAGCTGTCCTACCCGGATTATTGGAAGGCTGGCGAGGAACCTGAAAATGGAGATGGGCTTCAGTTGTATTCCGAGGGTGAAAATGAGGTAATTGTTTATGCTTCATTTTTTAACCAGGAGTATTCACCGGATCTTGATAACTTCAAGGACTTCACAACGGAGAGCGGTGAACAGGCTTTTATAAGAGAAGTCTGGCAGAACGATTCAAAGGTTCAGTTCGAGCTGGTTCTGATTAAAGATGACGTCCAGTATAATCTGAGGGCCAATGTAACGGGAAATTTTTATGAAAGATATAAAGAGGTTCTTCATACTATAGCGAAAAGCTTCACTATTGTGGAAGGGCTTGAAAATGGAAACGGGGAAGTGAACTGGACTGCTTATACGAACGGCCGTTTTGGTTTTGAAGTGAATTATCCAGTGTCCTGGCCGGCAGGTTCTCCTGCTGGAAACGGAGATGGAATGCCTCTTTATCAAAATGGGGGCAATGAGATTCTGGCCTACGCCTCACATTATATGCCGGAATTCGGGCCGGAACTTTCGAACTACACGGAAATTGAATTAAACAGTGGACTGCATGCCTACATAATGAAGGAGGCAACGGCGGATTATGTAACTTTCGATCTGGCAGTAATCGAAGACGGAATTGAATACCATCTAAAGGGACGTCTTTCACCAGTATTCTATCAGGCAAACGAAGAAATTATCGAGGAGATGCTCCACAGCTTCAAACTAGTTCCAGGGGAAGAAGGTTAAAAAGTTCAGGGGCCAGACCCCGCACGATTTTGTGTGAAAGTATGTGACGATGAGAAAGAGCCAGGAGGGGGGATCCTGGCTCTTTTTGGGGTAGAAATGTTTAAAAGCTTTTTCTGTAAGAACAGAGAAAAAAGAAAGCGATGGGCCAGAAGACTTTCCATGATGTGACGGCTAACCCATCAGCTTTCTTCTTCTTTTTATACCTTTTTTGAAAGGATAGCTAAACCTGTTTTTTTCACAAAATTTAATTTCTCACAGGTAATTTCGCCGTCACTGCCTATTAATCTCCAAAATCTTCTCCCCATTTCAGTTTATCTATTAAATGTGACGGGAATTTCCTTATATAATTCGCCGAAAAATTTAGTATAATAGTACTGAGAACGGTTACATCATTAGCAGACATGGGCTGATGCTCCTGGTGCTCGCGGGTAATTGTTTTTGTTTGAGCATTAGATAGAATAACAGAGGAAGCTGCGAGGTGGACAAAATGCTTATCAAAAATACTATTTTGCATTTATCACAGAACAAGATGCTGAATAAGCTGGCCGGCAATTACGGCCTCTCTTTAGGTGCAAACAATGTGGTTGGCGGTACTAGTGTTGAAGAAATGGTTAGCCATGTAAAAGAGCTGAACGCAGCGGGAATTTCCGCTACGATCGACAGGCTCGGCGAGTTTGTTACAGAAAAGGAAGTAGCCCTGAATTTCAAAACTGAAATACTTGAAGTAATCGATGCTATTCACACCCATGAGCTGGATGCCCATATCTCCCTGAAGCCTACACAGCTTGGGCTTGGGATCGATAAAGATTTCTGCCGGGATAATGTGAGAGAAATTGTGAAGGCTGCTGAAAAATATAATATTTTTATAAACATGGATATGGAAGATTATCCGAATATACAAGCCACATATGATATCCTGGATGAATTAAAGAAAGACCATAATAATATTGGAACTGTAATCCAGGCATATTTATACCGTGCCGAGGAAGATGTAATGCAGTACAAGAATACCAGAATGCGAATCGTTAAAGGCGCTTATAAAGAGCCTGAAGATGTGGCATTACAGGATAAAAAAGAAATCGACGAGAACTTTCTTCATCTGATTAAGCTTCATTTAATGCACGGAGAGTTCACCTCGATCGCAACCCATGATCATAATATTATTGAGGCGGCACTAAGATTTGCTGAAGAAAATAATATACCGAAAGAAAAATATGAAATCCAGATGCTTTACGGGTTCAGAAAAGACTACCAGGACCAGCTCGTGAAGGACGGCCGAAATGTATGTGTTTATGTGCCGTTTGGGAATGACTGGTATGGCTACTTTATGAGAAGGCTTGCTGAGAGGCCGCAAAATATCAACCTCGTAGTTAAAGAAGCAGCCAGCAGCAAAAAGGTAAAAATGACACTAGGAGCAATCGGCGGAGCTCTCGTTCTGCGCCAGTTACTGAAGAGGCGACGCAGATAAAAATGATTCTGGGAGGCTGGGGATGTATCCTCGGCCTCCCATTTCTAATTGCTTTACTTATTAACTTTCAGAGAGCCCCAGCATGCTGGGGCTCTTTTTCGTGCGGGTAGATTTCTTCAATTTAAAAAGAAAAGCAGGTATGTGATAATTAAGATACAAAGCAAATTTCAGGAGTGATTATGGTGGATATAAGCAATATTTTGGTTACCGGCGGCAGTGTGAAAGAAATGGAAAAAATTATAAAGGATACTGCTATTTTTGGAAAAAAACAGTGGCGTTTTAAGTCCGAGGAAGATGTTAAAGAAGAAGATTTTTACTGGGCGGATACATATGCAGCTTTTGCTCCCACAAATAATTTCACCTTTGGGAATATTAAATGGGTGCATTCTACCGGCGCAGGTGTGGACAAGTTTTTAGACAGGCTGGACTGGAAAGACGATGTGCTGTTAACAAAAACGATTTGTTCTTTCGGCCAGCGGATCGGGGAGTATAGTCTTAGCTATATTCTAAAGGACTGCCAGTACCATGATACTTTCAGGGAGCATCAGAGCGATAAGGCTTGGCGGGAAGACGTTCCGGTGCCGCTTGCAGAAAAAACGGCGGTCATTTACGGGACAGGAAATATCGGCCAGGAGACGGCAAAAATACTGTCTTTTTTCGGAATAAAGGTATACGGTGTTTCTCTGAGCGGAAAACAGAAGGAGTACTTCGAGAAGGTTTATTCTACTGAAGATGATAATACGGAAGTTTTGCAGAAGGCTGATTATATCATCAGCACCATGCCTCTGACTGAAAAAACGAGGAAGATGTTTGATAACAGTTTTTTTGAAAAGCTCTCGGACACTGGTTTTATTAATGTTGGCCGGGGAGCTTCTGTTGACTCCCAGGCATTACTGGATGCTCTGGACAAGGGGCAGTTGAAGTTCGCGGTTCTCGATGTATTTGAAACGGAACCCCTCCCGGAAACAGACCCATTATGGAGTCATCCGAAAGTAAACATAACTCCACATATTTCCGCGGTAACCACTCCGGAAGAAGGAACTAAATGTTTCCTCGGCACATTAATAAATATTGACGAAGGCAGAGACCTTACCAATATAGTGGATGTTAAGAGAGGGTATTAAAAATCAGGTGGAAGCTCAATCCCAGCTGAGTCATGACAACGACCACACAAGATTATCGCACGGAACAAGGGTGGAATCACGCGGAACTCGAAGGTTATCGCGCGGAACTAAGGGGAAATCGCGCCGAACTGAGGTGTCATCGCGCGAAACTCATAAATCACGCGAACCTCATACAACTCCTGCAAAAAAGGTACAGCCAGCCGGCTGTACCTTCCTTTGTGTGCCCGGCATGTGCATACGCTTTAGGGTTCAAGTCCCGAACAGTGAAGGTCGTTGTAACTGCTAGCTAAAGGCAAGGGTGTCCGGGGCGACTCGGAATCTGAAGGAAGCCGGAGGCAAATCTCCGACCCGAGGAACACGAATCTCATACAAGGCTGTCTGGTCTGGATGAGGCTGCAAAACAAGTCAAAGTCCTAACGACCGAAGGATCCGGCAGTAAATGAGGCGGGTATATGGAGAGGAAGTTTATGCACTTACCCGGGGAGGTCTGACAGGAACGCCGTACAAATGCGGTAACTGATTCCAGGAGGAATCACTGAACTGTCAGAAGTCAGCCGAAGCCATAGTACCACAGATTTCTAGATTTTGTGGGAAGGGCTGAATCATGAAAAGAGTGCTCATCCACCTGCGTACGTATCATTCGATGACACAGAATATACCAGCTTGCCTAGGAAGCAGAGGTGAATCCCTCCAGGGCTTAGGAAGCGTGGAGAATGATACCACACAATGGAAAGGAAGAGCCACGTGGAGGTTAATGTGATGTTGGAAGAGATATTACACCGAGACAATTTGAATAAAGCATATCTCAAGGTAGTCCAAAATAAAGGGAGCCAGGGCGTTGACGGCATTACCACTGCGGAACTGAAATCCCAGATCTCCGAAGAATGGTCTGCCATCCGCCAGGGGCTCTTGTCGAGAACCTACCAACCGTCACCGATCCGCCGAGTCGAAATCCCGAAACCGGACGGGGGTAAACGGAAGTTAGGGATCCCGACTGTCATGGACCGTCTGATCCAGCAATCCATTAATCTCTACCTTCAACGAATCTATGATCCGACATTTTCTAAGAACAGTTACGGTTTCCGCCCGAAACGACGAGCCCATGATGCCGTGTTGAAAGCAAAACAGTATATCAACGAAGGGTACACATGGGTGGTCGATATTGATCTGGAGAAATTCTTCGACAAAGTGAACCACGACCGGTTGATGCGAACGTTAAGTTACCGTATTAGCGACAGAAGGGTGTTGAGCATCATCCGGAAATACCTTCAGGCAGGAATCATGGAAAACGGATTAGTTAGGCAAAACGACATGGGGACTCCCCAAGGGAGTCCATTAAGCCCGCTTCTCTCAAATATTGTCCTGGATGAATTGGACAAAGAACTGGAGAAACGGAGTATTCGCTTTGTCCGCTATGCGGACGACTGCCAGATTTACACGGGGTCAAAGAAAGCCGCAGAGCGTATCCGAAAGAACATGATCACCTTCATTGAAGATAAACTGAAGCTAAAGGTAAATCGGGAAAAGAGCGCGGTAGACCGTCCGTGGAAACGAAAGTTCCTGGGTTTCAGTTTCACAGCTTCTTCTAAAGGAAAAGCGAAAATAAGAATACACAGGGAATCAATCCAACGGGCAAAAGGTCGAATCCGTGAGATTACTTCCCGAAAGAAAAGTATTCCTATGGAATACAGAATTGGCAAGCTGAACCGGTTTATCGTCGGCTGGAGAAATTATTTCCGACTGGCGGAAACACCCTCGGTATTAAAGGAATTAATGAAGTGGATAAGAAGAAGACTTCGAATGGTACGATGGAAAGAATGGAAGAAACCGAAAACAAAAGTCAGAAACCTAATCGCCTTGGGAGTATCGAAGCAGAAGGCTTATGAATGGGGAAACACAAGAAAAGGCTACTGGCGAGTCGCCTGTAGCCCAATTCTCCACCATACGCTTAATGACGCCTATTGGCGCAGGATGGGTTTGAAGTCGTTGATATAACGTTTGATTTTCATGAAACCGCCGTATACGGATCCGTACGTACGGTGGTGTGAGAGGTCGGGGGTTAGTCACCCCCTCCTACTCGATTTTCCATTGAATTAAATTCAGTTTGCAACCTTCTTGTTAATTTCCTGATCCCAGCTTTCTGTATTTTTAATTCCTAATTTTTCAGGATCAAATGTAGGGTCCAGGCCTTGTTTCCTTTGTGCTTCATAGTCTTTCAGCACTTTAAAGGCAACTCCGCCGAGTAACATAATTCCGACAAGGTTAATCACTGTCATTAATGCCATGAACAGGTCGGCAAGCTCCCATACGAATCCTAGTCCGGCAACTGCTCCAAGCATTACAAAGCTCATCGTTGCTACACGGTAAACATTCAGCATAACCTTATCATTTTTAATAAACTGCAGGTTTGTTTCGCCATAGTAGTAGCTTCCGATGATGGAACTGAAAGCGAACAGGAAGATCGCTACTGCTACGAAGATGCTTGCCCATTCTCCAACCTGCGAGCTAAGCGAAGCCTGGAGAAGGTTGATTCCTTCGTACTGTCCGGAGTTGTATACATCCGTTGATACGAGAATAAGGAACGCAGTTGCTGTACAGACAACTAATGTATCGAGGTATACACCAAGAGTCTGTATGAAACCTTGTTTTGCAGGATGGGAGATGTGCGACGTTGCTGCCGCGTTTGGCGCACTACCCATACCAGCTTCGTTCGAGAAAAGTCCCCGTCTTACACCATACATGATCGCTGCTCCAATACCGCCTCCGAGTGCCTGCTCCAGTCCGAACGCACTGCTTACGATTAAGGAAAGAACTGCAGGAACCATGTTTAAGTTAGTAAAGAATACGAATAATGCCACCGCGATATAAAGCACTGCCATAATCGGTACGACAACTGCTGAGAAGTTTGCTATCCTGTGTACCCCGCCAAAGATAATCGCTCCTGTTAACACAACCATGAACGCTCCTGCCATATATGTGTTAAGGCCGAACGCACTTTCAAATGCTGAAGCGATCGTGTTGCTTTGTACAGAGTTAAAAATAAGTCCAAAGGTTACAGCGATTAATACTGCAAAAATAATTCCGAGCCATCTCTTATTCAGCCCTTTTGTAATATAATAGGCCGGTCCGCCGCGGTACGTTCCCGGCTTTTCTTTGTCTCTGATTTTGTATACCTGGGCAAGTGTACTCTCGATGAAGCTTGTTGCTCCCCCTACTAACGCGACAACCCACATCCAGAATACTGCCCCAGGTCCTCCGAGAGTTACCGCTACTGCAACCCCGGCAAGGTTTCCTGTTCCGATACGTGTCGCTGATCCGATACAAAATGACTTAAAAGCAGAGATCGGTTTTTCCCCTGGATTAGGTGATGGTGTTTTTTCAAAAACTACTCGTACCATTTCCTTCAGATACCTAAATTGGATAAAGCCTGTCCTGACAGTGAAATAAAGACCTAAACCAAGTAACCCAATGATAACTACATAAGTCCAAAGAAAGTTGTTCAAAAAGTCTACGATAAACATGTCCCTGCTCTCCTTTTGTGTCATTTTTATGAAGATTTAATAGAATAGTTTTAGTATAAATCTTTTTTAGTAAAGCGCAACAACTTTTTTAAATTTTTAGAAAATAATTACCACAAGCAGTAATCGACAATAAACCCTAATGCAACAGTTTATTTCGGGTTACTATATATCTTAAAATGAGAATTTAGGTAGTTCATATGGCTCATAACTCACTGTTTTTAACAGAAAATAGTCTTTTATTGTCTGGTTACTTTACACGAATAATTATATTAAAATATCATTTTGATGGAGGTGATTCTCGGGATGGGAATTAATATGCGGGTTAATTAATAAATATTTAGAAGGATTTTCAGTTGGGGAAGGGATCATTTAATCACAGAAGAAGTGAAAAAGCGCCAGGAGACTCTACGGGTCACCAGGCGCTTCCTATTTTATTATTCATCAAGAAGCTGCAGGAATTCTCTTGTGCGTGCTTCTTTTGGATTTTCAAGAACTTCGGCTGGGGGACCGGACTCTAAAATGTAGCCGCCATCCATAAACAATATTTTGTCTGCGATACGACGGGCGAAGTTCATTTCGTGTGTTACAATGACCATCGTCTGGCCTTCCTTTGCCAGTTCTTCAATTACCCGCAGAACCTCACCTACAAGCTGGGGATCGAGTGCAGAAGTTGGTTCATCAAACAGCATCACTTCCGGGTTCATCATTAGAGCACGGGCGATTGCAGCTCTTTGCTGCTGGCCCCCTGAAAGGGAGTCGGGGTATTTATCCCGGTGTTCCAGCATTCCAACCTTCGTAAGGAGCCTTTCTCCTTCAGCAGTTAACTTCTTCTTGTCCTGTTTTTTCACAATTAAAGGTGCTTCAATAATGTTTTCCATTACAGTTTTATGGGGAAAAAGATGGAAACCCTGAAAAACCATACCGGAAAAACTTCGAAGCTCTTTCACTTCTTTTTTTGATAATCCTTTTCTGTTATCAAAGGAAACCGTTTTGTCACTGATTGTGATAGATCCTGCGTTCGGTGTTTCCAGCAGATTTAAGCAGCGTAGAAGCGTTGTTTTTCCCGAACCGGAAGGGCCGATCAGACAGACAACATCTCCTTTTTCTACGGTGAAATCGATAGACTCAAGAACAGTAACTTCATCAAACTGCTTCTTTAAATTTTTTACTTCAATCATGTTTTTCACTCCGTTCATCGCCGGCTTAAGTAGCGGTTATATCTTTTTTCCAGACGCTCCTGAAAATGGCCGATAACAATACAAACTACCCAGTAAATGAGAGCGGCGGTAATGTACATTGTCATACTGTCATACGTTCTCCCGGCAACAACACGGGACGAGTACAGCAGTTCCTGCACTGTAATAACAGATGCGAGGGACGTCCCTTTTACTACATCCATAAAAATATTGAAGGTAGGCGGCAGGGCGATCCGTGTAGCCTGAGGAATGATGATGCGCTGCATTGTCTGAACATACCCCATTTGAAGGGAGGAGGCTGCCTCCCACTGGCCCCGGGGCACCGACATGATTGCGGAACGGACAACTTCCGCGTTGTAGGCGGCGAAATTCAGGCTGATCCCTACAATTCCAGCTACTACAGCACTGTTAAACTGGACACCTATTACAGGAAGGCCGTAATAAAGAATAAATATAAAAACAAGAAGTGGTGTACCGCGCATGAAGGAAATATAAATTCTTGCTGGTATTCGTAAAAACCAGAATTTTGACATTCGGGCAATACCGATGAAAATACCTAAAATGAGTGCGAAGAACATACTGAAGAGGGAGATGATCATCGTAATTCTAAGTCCCTCTAATAAGAACGGGAGGGAGTCCCACGCCAGCTGGGGGTTATATAAATGTTCCCACTGAATATTGCTGAACCATTCAATCATTAGTTTTACCTCCTTTACAGGGATAAGCAGCTCGAATAAAAGAAATGGGTGACCCAAAAGAATGCTGCTGATTCTTTTGAGGCACCCGTTCGAATTTTAAATTTTATTTTTGTTGTGAAATTGAGGAAGCGGCGGGCATTATCGAGGTGCTTATTCTCGAAATCGACGTATCAATTCGCGAAATAGAGTTTTAACCTGCGAATATAGCGGGTCAACCTGCGAAAACAGCATTCCAACTTGCAAAATGAGCAACCTTACCTGCGAGAATAACTCCCTATCTTCTGCAAACGAAACCTCACCGTATAGGACAAACTCCATATACAACCGCCGACGCCATGCCGCCGCGTCACTCTCGCTCAATTTTTAAAAATCAAACTCATATACTTCCGATGAATCTACTGGTTCAGATGCGTCTTCGCCGTAAAACTCTTCGGAGAGCTCTGCAATAGTGCCGTCTTCTCTCAGCGATTCGATCGCTTCGTTAAGACGTTCCACCAGTTCCCCGTTTCCTTTTAGGACTGGGATGGCACTCTCTGTTGAATGATACTTAACGTCCTCGGCAACAGTGAGGTTTTCGTCACCGAATTCTTCCAGTGTACGCGCGAGCACAAGGCGGTCGTTTAAATAAGCGTCCTGGTTGCCGCCCAGGATATCACGGAGAATTGGTTCAACTCCTCCATCATAAGCTGTGCTGTTTGCTCTGATATATTCAGCGAATCGCGCGTAGTTACTTGTTAACGATCCAAGTGCTGCGTCTGCGCCTTCCAGGTCTTCAGCAGACTGGTACTGTTCTGCGTCTTCTGTACGGACAATAACTGAACCATAAGAGAATTTGTATGGGTCAGTGAAATCAAATGTTTCAAGCCGTTCTTCTGTTACAGCAAAGTCATTGACTGCCATGTGTATCTGGCCGTTACGCAATGCTGGTAAAATACCGTCAAACTCCATTGTTTCAAACTGCACTTCCAGCCCATGATATTCTGCAATTGCACGTGCAAGCTCTACGTCAAAACCAGTTAGTTCATTGTCTTCATTATGGAAGGTAACAGGGGCATATGTTCCTGAAGTACCTACGATCAGAGTTCCTTCTTCTTCAATTTCCGCCCATGCGGAATCTTCGCCCCCGGCAGTACCGTCGTTATTGTTGACTGGGGCTTCCTCGTTTGCTTCATTGCCGGCATTCGTGTTACCAGGCTGCTCTTCATTGTTGTCGTTTGCGCCTCCGCAGGCAGCAAGAACAGTCAGGGCTGCAGGAACAATTAATAATGATAAAGCCTTCTTCATTTTTATTTTCCTCCTTATTGAAATTAATTCTTAGTTAACTAATCGGAATAATATCAGAATAAAATTACCATTATCAGCCTTGTTTTGTCAATGCTATTAGTATATGCAAGGAGAATGTTTTATAAAAACCCACGATTAACAGCTATCGAGAACGGCCCAGCTATAATAATAAAAAACGAGAAGCTGGATTATGCTTCTCGTCTGGTGAAAAATATGTGTTTTGTTGTTTCCCTGGTATTTTGTTTTCTCAGTTATATCCTCAAGAGAGCAGGCTCATTAATTATGCTTCCAGCGGTCTTTCAGCTGCAGGCTCACTATGCTCGTATAAAAGCAGTGCTTCTCTTTCATCCATTTTAATTTCTTTTACTGTAATGTCCGGACGGGAGTTGAGCCAGGCTCTTACCTGTTCAGATAATGGAGTTTCACGCCCGAAACCGGTACCAGCATCGAATCTTTTTATTTTCAGTTTCATTTTTTATGCTTCACCTCGAAGATTTTCTTCATACGTATAGTGTATACCCCCTTTTCGAAAAAAATTGTTATAGTTTGCACAAAAAAATGTCTTGTTTTGTAAAAAAAGTGACAGAAATTTTTGGAATAAGCAGTTATAATGTTAGGAACAAGGTATAATTGACTAGTTCGATTGGCTTTAGTCTTAATTACATCGGTGGAGGAAGAAGCATGAAAACAACTGAGCTCAGGCAGTATAAAATCCTTTTTGGCGTTGGCTTATTACTATACATATTGGCTTATTACTTAATAATCCTGCTGGGCGATGGATCACGGTGGCCGGTTAATTTATCCACGAATCTATTTTCCGCCGGGGGAGCTTTCATTGCAGCTGTCTGTCTGTTTTATGCTGCCAGAAACAATTCCTGCAAGAGGTTTCGGCTGCTGTGGTTCTGGCTGGGGTCAGGATGCCTTAGCTTTTTTGCCGGCGATCTTATCTGGGTGTACTACGAAAATTATCTGCAGGTGGAAGTTCCCTTTCCAGGGCTGCCTGACATCTTTTATATGCTCCAAATTCTTTGTTATTTAGCTGGTTTTACAGGTTATTATTTTTATATACAGGAAAAAGAAAAAGGCTTTCAGTTCTTTTTTGAGCTGCTTCTCCTGATGATTATTGCTGCAGCAGTTAAATATTATTTTGTTATTGAACGTCTCTTTCAAGGACCGGAAGTATCAGGTATGTTCCTGGTTATTGCCTTAGGCTATCCGATTGGAGATCTTGCCATTTTCTTTACTGCGGCTGTTCTTTTTTTCATCACAAAGGAATCTTCATTCAGGCCTGCGTTCACTATCATTTTACTGGCCATCCTGGTGCAGACTAGTGCCGATACAGTATATATGTATTTGAATCTGGATGAGAGCTATGCAGCCGGCAGCCTGATTGATCCATTGTTCACGCTGTCCCTCCTGCTTATGGGATATTCAAGCTTTTATACAAATCCGTATCAGCAAGCAGCAGACATAAATCATTATAAGGGCCAGCAAATAAATATTGCTCGATTGACAGTACCATACTTAAGTGTGCTTGCACTCATTTTGTTTATTATCCTGTTTGACCGGGAGCATCAGGTACTTACTATAGCCGGATTTTCAGCCATTGTTCTTGTAGTTGCCAGGCAGGTGGCGGTGCTGATTCATAACCGAAAGCTGGTTAAAAACCTTAATAACAGCAATGAACAGTTTAAGTCTCTTTTTGAGAACCATCCTGATGCAGCTCTTATAGTAGGTTTAGATGGAGAATTAATTAAGACGAACAAGGCATATGAAGAGCTGGCAAGTGCAGAGCAATTTTTTACCGATAATGGTTCTTTATCTTATGTAAATCCAGCTGAAAAACAAAAAGCTGAGCGTTATTTTCAAAAAGCCTGCCAGGGGCTTCCGCAGTATTTCGAAATGGCTGCAAATAACAGGGAGAGGGAAACAAGAGATCTGGCTGTTTCGTATATACCTATGAAAGTGGAAGGGGAAATTACAGGTGTCTTTGTTATCGCGCAGGACATAACCGAGAAGAAAAAAAACTCGGAAAAAATATATTATCTTGCTTATCACGACGCACTGACCGGCCTCCCGAACAGGGATTATTTTGAAAAGTGCCTCGAAGAAGAACTGAAAAAAGCAGAAGAATCCAGCGAAAAGTTCGGGGTAATATATTTAGATATTGACCGATTCAAAATAATTAATGATACTCTCGGCCATGATGCCGGTGATGAATTGCTCCAGGCTGTCTCAGACAGACTGAAAGCCTTTATAAGAGAAGGCGACATTACCGCCCGGTATGGAGGAGACGAGTTCGTCATCCTGATGAATGGAGTATCCGAACATTCCGTAATCTCTAAATGGCTGGATGGTTTTAAAGAATGTATGAATGAACCATATAATATAAAAGGAAATGAATTTATCTCTACCATAAGTATAGGAGCAGCCTGTTTCAACGGTGGCCGTGGGTATAAGGAAACAGCAATGAGCATTTTAAAGAAGGCAGATTTAGCGATGTATTCTGCTAAGAATAATGGCAAAAACCAATATGTTTTTTATGTGGATAAGATGGAAAAGGATATTACTGCCCTGACGCTGGAAAGTGAGATTCGCAAGGCTGTGAAAAATAACGAGTTCCGGCTCCATTATCAGCCTCAGATACATTCACCTGGCAGCAATAGTATTGCTGCTGAAGCACTGATTCGGTGGCAGCATCCTGGCCGGGGCCTGCTTTTCCCGGGTGAATTTCTGGCTCTGGCTGAGGAAACCAACTTGATTGTGGAGATCGGCGAGTGGGTTTTGAGAGAAGCATGCCTCCAGGGGAAAAGGTGGCAGAATGAAGGGAAAAATGTAAGGGTTTCTGTAAATATTTCCCCAATACAATTTATCTCATCGGATTTAACGGCACTACTATCTGAATGCTTGGCTGAAACAGGCCTGGATCCTCAGCTGTTAGTGCTTGAAGTTACGGAAGCAATTGCTATGAAGGATATTGAACAGACGATGGAAAAATTGACAAAGATAAAGGCTATGGGAGTTCAGACCTCGATCGACGATTTTGGGACAGGCCATTCCTCCCTTGCTTATTTAGCACATTTGCCTATCGACGAGCTTAAAATCCCCCGGGAATTTATCTCCAGGTTAGGGGAAGGAGCAAATGATTCCATTGTAAAATCGATTATCGATCTTGCGGTCAACCTTAATATCAGTGTCATTGCCGAAGGTGTGGAGACTGACGCGCAGAGAATACAGCTT
The DNA here is from genome assembly GCF_002019695.1 of Evansella clarkii. GTDB lineage: Bacteria > Bacillota > Bacilli > Bacillales > Salisediminibacteriaceae > Evansella > Evansella clarkii. The sequence goes on from NZ_KV917376.1 coordinate 1,631,585, forward strand.
GAAAGGCTGGGATGCCGCAGGATGCAGGGGTACTTATTCAGTAAACCTTTAACTGCAGAAAATGCTTCTGTTTTTTTCAAAGAATATAACAGTAAAGGGGCTTGAATTGAGAGTAAGGGAGCTTATTCATATGCCGATTTGCAGAAGCCCGCATAATTGGAAAAAAAACAATATGGCTCACACATACCCATTGCTTAACAGCGATGGGTTTTTAGTTGTAAGGCAGAACAACATGCTTTGGAGTACGTTATTCTTCATTCTCAGGATAAAAATGGGGGACTTGCGCAAGATGAGTGAAAGCTTCCAGATACAGGGAACCGGATTCCTGAAGCAGTTCCGGATCAGCCTGTATGCTTGCTTCACGGGTCGCCTCCACAGAAGACAGGAATAAATTCAGACCTGTTTTTGTATGATAGTGGTGATCCGCATACAATTCAGGAACTGTTTCCATCTCGTGTAAATGCTCCAGTATACCGGAAAGAATTCTGAGGTGCTCATCCATATTGGCATTCCAGTCTTCATTAAAAGCATACATTCTGCTGTCTTCATCGTTAGGGTTGACGAGCTGGTCAATTTCTTGCAACACTTCATCAAAGGCGGTATTTATATCTTTATATATGCTATCTATAAATTCAGCATACACTTTCTCAGCCTCGGTGACAGGTGTAATGGGAAAGTCCGTAATATCATCAGTCGTTCGCACAGCTGATGATTCAGTCGTACTTGCCGGATTGCCTCTTGGACTTTCGGTTATCTTCAGTACTTCCCCGGAATATGCTGTCTCTTTTACCGCTGTCCCTTCATTGTCTGGGGAACAGCCTGTAAAACAAACAGCACACAGTAATACAAGGCTTAATACCCGCAAATTACCACCACCCCCTATACATAAAAATATACTTTCAAGAACTGTATAAGTGTTATTCACGCAGGTGAAAAAACTCCAAATTCCCACCAAAGATTTGGTTTATTCGTTCTGAGTTTTTATATACTAATATTTATGAAAAATAAAGGGCATTTATACGGGGATGAGGATAATAAAAAACTTAACCCCTTTTGTGCTTTATAACCAAGGTTTTCCCTGTAGTCCTGGCGGTTTTCGCATCCTTCTCATCTGGGCGGGTCTATCTTCATTCACTATGAGTTCACTGAACAGCCATAACATCCGTACAAGTAGAGTCATTGTTTGATATGACAAAAAACGCTTACATATCTAAAAATATAGAATTTTTAAAAAATAAACTTGCGTATGGAAGATGACTGACCTATAATGAACTCAAAGCTTATACGTACAAGTTCCCACACCATTGAAAGCGCTTTTATTACTGTAGTTTTTTCGTAATTAGTGAAAATACTGCCTAAGTAAGGGGGTTTTTGCCACAGTCAAAAAATCACATGTACGTACCACAAAGTGATGAATTATTAAGAATTAGTACTTATATTAATCTGAATGATATGGGAGGGTGTATGATGAAGAAATTTTTATTAACGCTCAGCTCTGCGGCTGTTTTACTTTCAGCTTGCGGAGGAAACGGCAGTGGTAATGAAGAAGCTGGCGGTGGGGAAGGTGGAGATTTAGAAGAGCAGGTAGTAATTGGCGACGATATTGAAGGAGCTACAGAGTTTACTTTCTGGAACTTCCAGGAACTCCACTCACAGTTTTTTGAAGACGCTGTCACTCGCTGGAACGAAGAAAATCCTGATCGTCCAATTACATTAGTAGCAGAAACATATCCGTATGATCAAATGCATAATAACCTTCTATTATCCTTACAATCTGGCAGCGGGGCACCTGATTTTGCAGATATTGAGATTTCTCAGTTTGCAAACTTCCTGCAAGGGCAGCCGCAGCTTGAACCTTTAAATGATGTGGTAGAACCAGAATTAGATAACATGGTTACATCCCGTTTTGAGATTTACGCGAAAGACGGAGAATACTACGGGATGGATTACCATGTTGGGGCTACAGTTATGTTTTATAACGAAGAAATTATGAACGAAGCTGGTGTTGATATTGATTCCATTGAAACTTGGGATGATTATATAGAAGCTGGTAAACAAGTAGTGGAAAATACAGAAGCTGTTATGACAACAGTTGAATCTGACGACCATTTTACATTCTGGCCGCTCATTAGCCAGCGTGGTTCAGATTATTTTGACGCAGATGGAAATGTGATCTTCGACAACGAAACTAATGTTGATACACTTCAGTTTATTCATGACCTTGTTTATGAACATGAAATTGCAATCCTTGCACCTGGTGGCTTACATCATGCAGAGGAATATTATGGGTTTATGAATGATGGAGGAGCTGCTTCACTAATGATGCCAATGTGGTATATGGGCCGCTTCCTTGATTATATGGGTGACCTTGATGGAAAAATGCAGATTCGCCCCCTCCCTACATGGGAAGAGGGTGGCAACCGTTCGGCAGGTATGGGTGGAACTGGAACAGTAATCACAAATCAGACTGAAGATCCTGAATTAGCGAAGGAGTTCCTTGCTTTTGCGAAGCTAACGGAAGAAGGGAACATTAAGCTCTGGGAAATTCTTGGTTTCGATCCGCCAAGGCATGACGTTTGGGATACTGAAGAAATGAGGGCGGATAACCGATTCTTCCAATATTTCCACGATGATATTTTTGACATCCTGCTGGACATCAATGATGAAATTAACGATTTGAATATTACTGAACAAACTCCTAATGCTCAGCAGGAAATTAATTCTACTGTAATGCACTCTGTGCTTCGTGAACAGAGCAAAACACCTGAAGAGGCACTAAGTGATGCAGCGGAAGCTGTTCGAAGCAGAATGACAGATTAAGGTTTTATCTCTTTGCCCAGGGGAGGGAATCCCCCTTTTCCCATACTCCCTGGGCAGTATTTTTAAAGAGGAGGCAAGAGCCGTGCCAACTTCTATCCCAACTAACAAAAATGCCGCCACTGTCGTGGTAAAACGAAAGCGCCGCTTTAATATTCTGTATTCAAAAAAGGCAGCACCCTATATATTTGTGTCGCCATTTATTCTGTCTTTTTTAATCCTTTCTCTTTATCCGTTTATAAGTGCAGTGAACATGAGTTTTCAGAGAGTTCTTCCTGGCCAGGTAGAGTACATAGGTACGGCGAACTACAGCCGTGTTTTTAACCCAACTTTTTACACGGCTTTGCAGAACACCACGATTTATGTAATTTTTACTGTTATTATTTTGACATTATTACCGATGGTATTTGCGATCTTTTTGAACCACCGGCTTATGAAATTCACAAATTTTTTCCGTGCTTCTATCTTTATTCCAGCTCTAACATCTGTAATTGTTGCTGGTACTATTTTCCGGATGATATTTGGTGATTCTGAGGCAGCATTTGCTAACCAGGTACTTCAGTTTATAGGACTAAACCCTGTGGAGTGGCGCTATAATGCTTGGTCAGCAATGTTCCTGATGGTCTTCTTAGCCTCCTGGAGATGGATGGGGGTAAATATTCTTTATTTCCTTGCGGCGCTTCAGAATGTTAACAATGATCTTTATGAAGCAGCAGATATCGATGGAGCAAACGCCTGGCAAAAATTTAAAAATGTAACATTCCCTGCTATTAAGCCTGTAGTCATATTCCTTACAACAATTACGATGATTAATGGTTTCAGGATGTTTGAAGAAAGCTTCGTGTTCTTTGAAACGAGCTCGCCGGGGAATATTGGTTTGACTGTGGTGGGCTATATTTACCAGGAAGGTATTCAGCGCAATGATATGGGATTCGGTGCTGCAGTCGGGATCGTTCTACTTGGTATTATCTTTGTTATCAGTGTAATTCAATTATATGCAACCGGTGCATTTAAAAAGGATGATTAATGATGGAGAAGAAAAAAGTGGTAAAAGAAAAAACCATAAGTGTATTACTCATAGTCCTTTTCAGTATTGTTGCTCTGATCTCTCTTTTCCCGGTTATTGCACTGGTAGTTGCCGCACTTAGTCCGGCTTCAGATCTCATGCGTATTGGGCTGACAAGCCAGTTGTTCTTTTCCAGCTGGGATTTTCAGAACTTTGAAGCAATTTTTGGTTCGGAGGGTACGCGGTACTGGCGATGGTATGTTAACAGTTTAATTATTTCCGGGATACTAATTATACTTTCCCTCTTTTTTTCTTCTATGGTGGGATATGCACTTGCTTTATATGACTTTAAAGGAAAACGCTTTATCTTTGTTCTGGTTTTGCTTATTCTCATGATTCCTTTTGAAATCCTTATGCTGCCGTTATTCAGGATGATGATGTCTTTCCAGTTGATAGATTCATATTTTGCGGTAATGCTCCCTCTCATTGTCGCTCCTGTGGCAGTATTTTTCTTTCGCCAGTATTCACTGGGGCTACCAAAAGAATTAATGGAGTCTGCCCGGGTCGATGGTTGTACTGAGTTTGGGATTTTCTTTAAGGTCATGGCGCCGTTAATGCTGCCTTCTTTTGCAGCTATGGCGATTTTACAGGGTTTATCAAGCTGGAATAACTTTCTGTGGCCTCTACTCGTACTGCGTTCAAACGATATGTTTACACTCCCGGTAGGATTGGCGACACTCCTTACTCCTTATGGAAACAATTATCAAATTCTATTTGCAGGCTCAGTTTTAAGTATTGTCCCTATCATTATCTTATTCTTATTCTTCCAGCGCTTCTTTATCGCAGGACTTACTTCCGGTGGAGTAAAAGGATAAGTACTCAGTTTTATAATGTTCGAAAGGAAGGTGGACAGCAATGATGAAAAAAATTGATCTGTTGTTTCGGCTAATCTCCAGGTTTGCATTATTAAACTTATTATGGCTTGGGTCTTCCATCATAGGTTTATTAATTCTCGGTTTTTTCCCGGCAACAGTTGCAATGTTTTCCATTTCACGGAAGTGGGTGAGGGGTGAGGAAGATATTCCAGTGATTTCAAGTTTCTGGAGTGAATACAAAAAAGTATTTGTTAAATCAAATGTCTTTGGCTGGGGAGTAGCTCTCATTGGAGGACTACTCTATGTAAACTACCAGATAATGCTCTCACTAGGAACTGAAACCCCGTTTATTGTTGTTCTGTCATATATATTTGTAGTGCTTTTATATTTCATGTTCGTTGTAACTCTGATTCCTGTTGCCGTACATTTTGAGGGTGGTCCCCTTACTATACTCAAAAGGACTTTCCAGTTTATGGCAGGTAGAATCCATATTGCCATGCTGTTTATGCTGCTTATATGGGCTTCCGTATATATGTCTCTTGCATTTCCAACAGCCATATTGTTTTTCTCAGGAAGTGTTCTCTCCTACATGCTGATGTGGTTCTTTACAAATAGTTTAAAAAAATTGGAAGTGAAGCAGGAAAAATTCAAAGAGAGCTTTTCATAAGGAGGAAATGATCAATAATGAAACAAGCAAAAATGGTAATCGATAAAGAATACAGAATCTCAGATATTGACGACAGAATTTACGGATCTTTTATTGAACATCTAGGCCGTGCGGTTTATGGAGGTATATACGAGCCTGAACACCCTGAAGCAGACGAACAGGGATTCAGGAAGGATGTACTGGAACTAGTAAAAGGACTCAATGTGCCAATTGTTCGTTATCCTGGAGGAAACATGGTGTCCGCATATAACTGGGAAGACGGTGTGGGGCCGAAAGACCAGCGCCCGAACCGCCTGGAGCTTGCCTGGCGTGTCATTGAAACAAATGATTTTGGAACAAATGAATTTGCTGACTGGGCGAAAAAAGCAGGTTCAGAAGTAATGATGGCAGTCAACCTTGGAACACGGGGGATTGACGCGGCAAGGAATTTCCTTGAATACTGCAACCACCCTGGCGGAACATACTGGAGCGACCTTAGAAAGCAGCACGGGTATGACAAGCCTCATAATATAAAAACATGGTGTTTAGGAAACGAAATGGACGGTCCTTGGCAGGTTGGCCAGAAGACTCCTGAAGAATACGGCCGCCTTGCAAAAGAAACTGCAAAAGCGATGAAACTGGTTGACCCAGAAATAGAGCTGGTATCATGCGGAAGCTCACACTCCAGCATGCCTACATTCCCCGAGTGGGAAGCGACGACTTTAGACCATACGTATGAAGAGGCGGATTTTGTGTCACTTCACCAGTATTTTGGCAACCGGGATAACGATTCACAAAATTACTTAGCAAATTCTATGGAACTGGACCGTTTTATCAGTACGGTTATTTCTATTTGTGATTATATAAAAGCGAAAAAACGCAGCAAGAAGACTATGATGCTCAGCTTTGACGAATGGAATGTATGGTACCATTCCAACGACAAGGATAAAGAAATTGAGCCCTGGACAGTGGCGCCGCCTCAGCTGGAAGATGTTTATAACTTTGAGGATGCCCTTCTTGTAGGGAGTATCTTAATTACATTTCTGAAGCATGCAGACCGGGTAAAAATGGCTTGTATGGCGCAGCTCGTTAACGTTATTGCGCCGATTATGACGGATAATATGGGAGCTGCATGGAAGCAGACGATTTACTATCCATACATGCATGCATCTGTTTTCGGCCGGGGTACATCCCTACATCCGGTAGTTTCTTCACCAAAGTTTGATACGAAGGATTTTACGGATGTGCCATACCTGGACAGTGCTGTTGTATACAACGAAGAGCAGGAGGAAGTTACTGTATTTGCTCTGAATAGGCATATCAACGAAGACCTTAAACTTGATATAAATGTGAGCGGGTTTGAGGGATACCGCATCCAGGAGCATATTGTTCTTGAGAACAATGATTTAAAAGCGGTAAACACTTCCCTTCACCAGCCTGTAAAACCACACACCAATGGAAAATCAGAATTAAGAGACGGGCACGTAGAAGCTCTTCTTGGAAAAGCTTCCTGGAATGTTATCCGACTAAAGAAAACGAGATAGTTTACCGGAAAATATACAGAGAAGAAGGAGCGGAAGAATTATGGACAACACACTACAATATAACAATCCATTAATTGAGCAACGCGCAGACCCATGGGTGTATAAGCACGAAGACGGTTATTATTACTTCACCGGATCAGTACCTGAATACGACCGTATTGAGGTAAGAAGAGCTAAAACAATCGAAGGGCTTAGAGGAGCGGAGCCGGTAACAGTCTGGCGAAAATATGAAACTGGCCCGTTAAGCGCGAATATCTGGGCTCCCGAAATTCATTATATTGAAGGTAAATGGTATATCTATTTTGCAGCTGCACGAACAACAGAAACAAGGGACGGACTGTTTGACCACAGAATGTTCGCTCTTGAATGCGAGGCGGCTAATCCTCTGGAAGGAAGCTGGACAGAAAAAGGCCAGGTGAAATCTAAGTGGGAAACATTCTGTCTTGATGCGACTTCTTTTGAGCACCGGGGTGTCCGTTATTATGTATGGGCACAAAAAGATCCGGAGATTGAAGGAAACTCTAACCTCTATATTGCTGAGATGGAAAACCCATGGACACTTAAAGAGGAGCAGGTAATGATCTCCACTCCGGAGTATGACTGGGAAAAGATTGGTTTTTATGTTAACGAAGGAGCCGCGGTTATTAAAAGAAACGGAAAAATATTTATGACTTTCTCTGGAAGTGCTACAGATAATAACTACTGTATGGGTCTGCTGTATGCGGATGAGGATGCAGATCTGCTGAATCCGGACTCCTGGAAAAAGCTTGACCACCCTGTTTTTCAGACAAGCGGGAAAAATGGACAGTATGGACCGGGACATAACAGCTTTACAGTTAGTGAGGATGGAGAAAAGGATGTGTTAATTTACCACGCGCGAAACTATGAGGAAATCGAAGGAGATCCTTTATATGATCCGAATCGTCATACCCGTGCACAAGTAATCAGCTGGAATGAAGATGGTTTTCCGGTATTTGGTGAACCAGTGCCTGATGCTTAAGTCAGGCTTTTTTTTCATCACCGGATATGTCCGTACGAGTTGAGGTTATGTACGAGTTGAAGCGTATGAGTTTAACGGATGGAGATATAAATCTTTATTAGAAAAGCTGTTAGAGAGGGGATAAAACATGTCTTAAAATACTTTGAAGCAAGAGGTCTTAGAAGCCAATCTTGCTCTTCCTGAACATAACCTCGTTACATTTACCTGGGGTAATGTAAGCAGCATTGACAGAGAAAGCGGTCTTGTTGTGTATAAAGCCAAGCCGCGCAGAATACTCCAAACTCACTCCAGAAGATCTTGTGGTAGTTGATTTAGAAGGAAATATTGTGGAAGGGCAACTCAAACCTTCTTCTGACACCCCTACACATCTGTATCTTTATAAACAATTTAAAGACATTGGCGGAATAGTCCACACTCATTCACCATGGGCCACAAGCTGGGCGCAGGCTGGCGAAGGTATTGAGGCACTGGGAACTACTCAGGGAGATTACTTTTACGGCACCATTCCTTGCACAAGAAGGATGACCGAAGCAGAAATAAAAGGTGACTATGAAGAAGAAACAGGAAAAGTCATCGTGGAGATGTTTGAAGAAGGCGGAATTGACCCCACGTCCATTCCAGGTGTGTTAGTTAACAGCCAGGCACTCTTTAACTGGGGGAAGGATGCAAAGGACGCGGTGCATAATGCAATAGTTCTTGAGGAAGTGGCGAAGGTGGCTGTAGCTACGTACCAAATCAACAGCAGTACTCCGAGGATGGCCCAGAAATTACTGGATAAACACTTTTTACGCAAACATGGCAAGTATGCTTATTACGGACAGGACAATGGGTAATGGAGGGGAAAAAATGAGCAAATACGCAATAGGTGTTGACTATGGTACACAGTCAGGTCGAGCAGTGCTCGTCTCTTTGGAAAACGGGAAAGAGATTGCAGATCATGTAACGCCGTATAAACACGGGGTTATGGATTCCATATTGCCACATAAGGAAATCAAGCTGGGATATGAATGGGCTTTACAGCATCCCCAGGATTATATTGAAGTAATTGAGCGTTCCGTTCCAAAGGTTCTTGAAAAATCGAACATTGATCCAAAGGATATTGTAGGGCTAGGTATTGATTTCACAGCATGTACCATGCTTCCTATAGATGAAGTAGGTGTACCACTCTGTTTTAAAGATGAACATCGCGACGACCCTCACAGCTGGGTAAAACTGTGGAAACACCATGCAGCCCAGAAACATGCAAACGAAATAAACCGCATTGCAGAGGAACGCGGCGAGAAGTTCATTCCCCGGTACGGGGGAAAGCTCTCTTCCGAGTGGATGCTTGCTAAAGCGTATCAAATACTTGAAGAAGCTCCCTATATTTACGAGGAGGCTGACAAATTCGTTGAGGCAACAGACTGGGTAATTATGCAGTTATCCGGGACACTGCTAAGAAACAGCTGTACAGCTGGCTATAAAGCACAGTGGCATAAACAAGATGGATACCCGAACCAGGAATTTTTTAAAGCAATAGATCCAAAACTGGAAGATCTCACAGAGACTAAGCTTAGCGGTGACGTAGCTCCTCTTGGGACAAGTGCAGGGGGACTTACTAAAAAGATGGCAGAAGCTACCGGACTTAAGGAAGGGCTGCCTATCGCAGTAGGTAACGTAGATGCCCATGCTGCAGTTCCGGCTCTTGGCGTAGTGGAAGAGGGGAAGATGGTTATGGCTATGGGAACTTCCATCTGCCACATGCTTCTCGGAACAAAAGAAGTTGAAGTAGAAGGCATGTGTGGGGTTGTTGAAGATGGAATTATCCCTGGTTTATATGGCTATGAGGCTGGACAGTCTGCAGTGGGAGATATCTTTGGCTGGTATGTAGATCACGGAGTGCCTAAATATATTTACGATGAAGCTGCTGCAAACGGAAGAAATGTTCATCAGTATTTAGAGGAAAAGGCTTCTGCACTTAAACCTGGGGAGAGTGGCCTCCTGGCGTTAGACTGGTGGAACGGCAACAGGTCAGTACTTGTGGATACAGAATTAAGCGGCATGATGCTTGGCTATTCGTTATTAACTAAGCCGGAAGAAGTATACCGGGCACTTTTAGAAGCTACAGCTTTTGGCACACGAGTAATAGTAGATGCTTTCCATGAAAAAGGTGTTGCTGTAAATGAATTATATGCATGTGGCGGCCTGCCGCAAAAAAATCCGCTGCTGATGCAGATCTATGCAGATGTAACTAACCGTGTCATTAAAGTTGCCGATTCTGTACAGACACCGGCCCTGGGAGCAGCTATGTTTGGAGCAGTTGCTGCAGGAGCGGAAAATGGCGGCTATGATAATATCCTGGACGCTGCTGAAAAGATGGGCAGAGTGAGAGACGAAGTATTCACGCCAATACCCGGGAATGTAAAGAAATACGAGAAGATATATCAGGAATACATCAGGCTTCATGATTACTTTGGCCGAGGAGAAAATGACGTAATGAAGCGTTTAAAGCAACTGCGTCTGGACGATGAAGAATAAATAACAGATAAGGAGGAACTAATGATGGTGATGGAACTTAGAAAATATACTTTCTGGTTTTTAACAGGCAGCCAGCATTTATACGGGAAGGAGACTTTAGACCAGGTTGAGGATCAGGCGAGGCAGGTAGTCCAGGGGCTGAATCAATCGGAAGTTCCTTATGAAATATTGTTGAAGACAGTGCTGACTTCAGCTGATCAAATCAGGAAGGTGGTTCTTGATGTAAACAGCGATGAAGAGTGCGCAGGGATAATCACTTGGATGCATACTTTTTCTCCGGCAAAAATGTGGATTGCAGGGCTGAATCTTCTTCAAAAGCCTATGCTTCATCTTCATACGCAGTTTAACCGTGATATCCCGTGGCAAAATATCGATATGGATTTCATGAACTTAAATCAGGCTGCCCACGGTGACCGTGAGTTTGGTTTTTTGGTTTCCAGAATGAAGATTGACCGAAAAGTAGTGGTAGGACACTGGAGTAATCCGGACGTACAGTCCCGAACGGGAGAGTGGATGAAAACTGCTGTCGGTCATGCCGAGAATCGTCATGTGAAGGTTGCACGTTTTGGAGATAACATGCGAAACGTTGCTGTAACAGAAGGGGATAAAGTGGAAGCACAAGTAAAATTCGGCTGGACAGTTGACGGTTTTGGAGTTGGAGATCTTGTTGAATATGTTAACAGTTTCTCCGATCATGAAGTGGAGCTCTTATTTGAAGAATATGAAAATACGTATACAATCGGACAAAATATTAAATCGGACAACTTACTGAAACAATCTGTTTTGGATCAGGCAAGAATTGAATTAGGAATAAAAGCGTTCTTAGAGAACAATGGGTATAATGCCTTTACAACTACGTTCGAGGATCTCCATGGCCTGAATCAGCTTCCTGGACTGGCGGCTCAGCGTTTAATGGAGCAGGGATACGGTTTTGCAGGTGAAGGTGACTGGAAAACAGCTGCTTTTCTGAGAATGATGAAGGTAATGACCGGAAATAAGCAAACAACATTTATGGAAGATTACACTTACCATTTTGAGCCGGGGAATGAAATGGTACTCGGTTCACATATGCTTGAAATCTGCCCCACTGTTGCCCGCGACAAACCGGAAATTCGGGTGCACCCTCTTTCCATTGGAGGTAAAACAGACCCTGCGCGTTTGGTATTTAATGGGGGTGAAGGGCAGGCAGTAAATGCCAGCCTGGTAGATATGGGCAATAGATTCCGTCTAATTATCAGCGAAGTGGACAGCGTTGTACCAATGCATGACACACCTAATCTTCCTGTTGCTAAGCTTTTATGGAGGCCTCAGCCATCTCTTGCAACAGCAACTGAGGCATGGATATACGCAGGTGGAGCCCACCATACAGTTCTCTCTTTTGCAGCTACGAGGGACCAGCTGCTGGACTGGGCTGGAATGTCTGGAATTGAAGCAGTGGTTATTAATAAGGATACAAATCTTCATCAGTTTATAAATGAGCTTAATTGGAATGAAGTATTATGGAAGAGATAAAATGTCACAAAGAAATTGACTGGAATGTTCCTTGTGATATCCAGCGCTTATAAATGGCTTTACTAATTTCGCGTGATATAATAGTTGTACGGATGAGTTAAGGATGCGAGGTGCCTTATGGAGACGAAATATAATTACGTCAAAAACAAAATTAAATCGAAAATTTTACAGGGGTTCATTCAGCCCCACCAGAAGATAAGCTCTGAAAATGAACTGATGAAGGAGTATCAGGTAAGCCGGCACACGATCCGCAAAGCCATTGACGCCCTGGTTAATGATGGGTGGATATATAAAAAGCAAGGGGCGGGTACTTTCTGCGCAGACCGTACACACTACAAGACAACATCTCCTGACCGCACGAAAAATATAGCTGTCATCACTACTTATTTTTCCGATTATATTTTTCCCACCATCATCCGGGGAGCAGAAGGATATTTAAGTGAACATGGCTACCAGGTAACAGTTTTCAGTACTAATAACGACCATGAGCAAGAGCGCCGTTGCCTTGAAGCCGTTCTCTCCCAGCAGTTTGACGGAGTAATTGTGGAGCCAACGAAAAGTGCTCTGCCTAACCCGAACATTAACTACTATTTAAATATTGAACGGGTAGGAATCCCGTACGTTATGATTCATGCCTACTATGATGAACTGGAACCAACACATGTGGTAATGGATGATGTGGAAGGCGGCAGGATCCAGGTAAAACACTTAATAGACCAGGGACATGAGCATATTCTTGGTTTTTTTAAGAATGATGATATCCAGGGTATGAAGCGGATGAAAGGGTTTATTAAAGCCCACCGTGAGAGTGGGGTACCGCTTAGCCCGCAAAATATTATCACTTACACGACAGAAACAAAGGATACTGTCCCGAAGCAGACTTTAAGAAAGAAGCTGGAGGAAGGAAAGGATTTGCCAACATCTATCGTTTGTTACAATGATCAGCTTGCTCTCCTGCTTTTGGATGTGATCAGAGAAATGCAACTAAAAGTGCCGGAGGATATTTCAATTATAGGTTATGATGACTCTTTCCTGTCTGTTGCCGCAGAAGTAAAGCTTACTACCGTTAAGCATCCCCAGGAAAACATGGGTATTGAGGCAGGAAAGATTATTCAGCAGCTCATTGAGCAGAAGCAGGAGCCTTCACTAAACAAAATAGTCAATCCAGTTGTCTTCCAGCCAGAACTAGTGGTACGTAATTCAACCAGCAAAGTTGGCATTAAAGAGGTGAATTGATTTGGTATCCATTAATCAATGGTACGGGAAACACAGGGAAGCGTGCAAATGTGGGGCAGAACACTACCCTCTTGTTACAGAAAAATTTGAAATTGGAGACGAAGCATTTTCTATGCTTCGCTCTTTTTTATCAAAGAAAATCTATAAAAATGTTTTGCTGGTGCATGACAAAAATACTTGGGAAGCGGCAGGTGCCAAGATTTTTGCAATACTTAGCGAGGAAGGGTTTAACGTAAAAGGATCTCTTATCCCACAAAACAGCCAGGGGGATGTGATTGCAGACGAAGAGGCAATTGTCCATGCTCTCCTTGATGCTGATCAGGAAACGGAAGTTTTTATAGCAGTTGGAGCAGGAACAATTCACGATATAACACGGTTTGTCAGTTTTAAAATGGGTTTGCCGTTTATATCCGTTCCGACAGCTCCGTCAGTAGACGGATTTAATTCTAAAGGAGCACCAATTGTGGTGAAGAACAAGAAAATAACTTTTCAAACTCATGCTCCAATAGGTTTATTTGCTGATACAAAGGTGCTTTGTAATGCTCCTCAGGAAATGCTCGCCGCAGGATTCGGGGATATGCTCGGTAAATATACCTCCCTGGCAGACTGGCGGTTTGGGCATCTTACAGGGGGAGAACCCTATTGTGAAGCTGCTGCCACGATGACTGAAGAAGCACTTAAGAACTGTATTAAATATGCAGATTTAATCGCTGAAAAGAAAGAAGAGGGCATTATTGAACTTATGAATGCTCTAATAAAATCCGGTCTGGCCATGTCTCTTTTCGGCAATTCTCATCCAGCATCGGGCGGTGAGCATCACTTATCTCACTTTTGGGAGATGAGGTTCCTGGAAGAAGGCCGTAAGCAGCTTCTTCACGGGGTAAAAGTAGGAGTGTCATGCGCACTTATTGCTGATCATTATAAGGAGCAGAAAGAGAATCTGCTGGAGGCCTCCTCTGAGACAGGTTCCATGAAAATAGAAGAGATTATTGCATGGATTCCGCATGGCAGTATACTCAGAGAATCCTTAAAGAAAATAGGGGGCAGTGCTACCCTGGAGGATATTGGTATTGAAGAATCACTATTTAGTGACAGCCTTGCCAGTGCACATTTAATCCGTGACAGAAAGACTATGCTTAGGCATATAAATGAATCAAAAATGAGAACGGTGTGATTTACCGTTCTCATTTTTTATCTTTAGCTCGTAAAATAAAGGAGTAGGATTTATCAAAATAAGTAGCAGATTATTTAATAGTTAATCAAGACGTTAGTACTAATTTTAGAAAATTTAGATTATTCATTAACTTATACGTACCAGTGATGTGTATAATTAACTTGTAATGAAAAGGAGGTGACTCTTTCCTTGGTATGAAAGCCTTTACAATAAATAATTAGGAGGTAGAAATGTGAATCAGAAAAAGTGGTTGGCAGGTTCTGGGTTGGCTGCAATTTTATCGGTAGTTCTGTTTTTTTTACTAACTTCTCTTTCTTTTGCCAATGGAATAAATAATGATGAGAGAAAAGGGAACGGAAAGGGGAAACCTCCGGAAGGTGTGCTCCAGATGTATGGTGATACAGGAGAGTATATCCCTGGAGAAATAGATGACCCGGTACATGATCCTGCTATAATTCGTGACGGAAACAATTATTATGTATTCTCAACTGGAATTTTGCGAAGTCCTGAAGATCCTGGGGGAATTTTTATCAGAAAATCAGAGGGAACCCTGGAAGGACCATGGGAGTCCATCGGAGAAATCACATCTCCGGACTGGGTGTATGATTACTCTCCATCCCATTTATGGGCACCACAGGTTGTAAAAAGTGGTAATAGATTTTACTTATATTATGCCGCGTCTTCATTCGGCTCTAATAACTCTGCAATTGGTGTTGCAAGCTCGAAAACTCCTGGAGATCCTGACAGCTGGGAAGACCACGGTCCTGTCGTAACTTCTCAGCGTGGGCAGGAAGATTATAATGCCATAGACCCTCATGTGTTTAAAGCGGAAGGACAATGGTGGATCGTTTTCGGTTCTCATTTCAGCGGAATTAAACTCCAGCAGATGGATGGTATGACTGACACTGTTGGTGAGGTGTACACGCTGGCAAACCGTCCCGGAGTCGCCCACAATCCCGTGGAAGCTCCAACGATTATTAAAAAAGGGAAGTTTTATTATCTGTTCACCTCCTGGGATAGATGCTGCGCCGGATTGGACAGCACATATAAAATAGCGGTTGGAAGGTCTGAGTCCGTTACTGGTCCTTATCTTGATAAGGATGGAGTGCCTCTTGAAGAGGGGGGCGGAACTATAATTCTTGAAAGTGAAGGAAACCAGATCGGTCCAGGCGGACAGGATATCCTTCAGGCATATGGCAGAGACTACTTAGTTCACCATTATTATGACGGAGACGCTGACGGTGTAATTCGTATGCAGATCCGAACTCTTGAATGGGAAGACAACTGGCCCTCAGCAGCAAGGTAGTTTCTACTGATACGATGATGAACAAAAAAGCCGCAAAAATAATGCGGCCTTTTTTGTTCTTATAACAAGTCTTTCTTTTGATATATATTCAGAGGTGGAGGATGGCAGAAATAATTGGAAATCCAAGTGTCCCGATAAGGAATATAATATAAGACAACTCATTCTGGAAAAAATATGAATGCTTTTCCATAAGGAAGATCTGCCTTACAAATGGAAGGTGTTAAATGATGAAATAAATGGGAGTCTGGATACGCCAAAGAAGTTAGGAAAGGAATTAATATGGACAAAAAGAAACGTGCGGTATTCTTTGACCTGGATGATACGCTGTATGACCAGCTTATTCCGTTTGAGAATGCTGTAAAAAAAGAATTAACGGATATTGAAGAAATTAATATAGAAGACCTGTATAAAAGCTCAAGAAAGGCCAGTGATTTACTCTGGGAGGAATACCGGAAAGGAAAGCTCAGCCTTGCAGGTCTTCGGAAAGAAAGACTCGTGCGTGCTTTTGAAGAGTACAGCATTAATCTGACAGCTTCTCAGGCTGGTAAAATTCAGGAAAGTTATGAAAGATACCAAAGGAAGATCTCTTTATTCCCTGGTGCTGAAAAAGCAATTAACGTCTTGAAGGAAAATAAAATAATTTGCGGTATCATAACCAACGGGCCAGTCGAGCATCAAAAAAGCAAGATTGAAACACTTAAGCTGAAAAAATTAATCTCTGAGAGATATATATTTATTTCCGATGGAATAGGTTTTGCTAAACCGGATATAAATATCTTTTCTTATGTGAGTAAACACATTTGCATTCCAGCGGCTCAGTCCATTTATATTGGTGATTCATGGGGAAATGATGTGGTGCCCGCTTATAAAGCCGGCTGGACTCCGGTCTGGTTTAATTACCGGAGAAGGGAGCGCGGTCAAGGTGAGTACGAGCCCCTTTTAATTATAGAAGACTATCAGAAACTTATTAATCATATAGAAGAATGATATAACAAAGTAAATATGAGGAAATGCCGAAAAGAGTTATTTACAGGATGCAGCCTCCTCTTTAATAATACTACAAAATTTTACAAGTTCTTTAAAAATGTAAACGCTTAATGTATAATTATTCTGACTAGTACAGGGAGGTAGAATATTATGAAAAGGTTGAAAAATAAAATTTTATTAGCGGGGATGGCATCAACATTGTTTCTTGCTGCTTGCGGCGGAGGAGATGATAATACTGCCGGAAATGCAAATGGAAATAACGGTAATGCCGATGGCAGCAATGCAGACAATGGGGGAGAAGGTTTAAGTACTAATATTGTTACAATTGGTACCGGCGGTTCCTCAGGTCCATATAATATTATAGGCACTACTCTTGCTGAAACGTACAGCTCAGAGTTTGGAGTAAATTCAAGAACACAGACTACAGGTGCTTCCGTAGAGAATGTTAACTTAATGAATGAAGATAAAATTGAGATGGCGTTTACCATGAGTGATGTTGTTACAGAAGCCGTTGAAGGAACAGGGAACTTTAATGAACCGATCGAAAAGATTAATCAGATAGCAGCACTATACCCTAACTATGTACAGATCGTGACTTCGGCAGATTCCGGCATTGAAACTTTTGAGGATCTGAGAGGAAAAAGAGTAGCAGTGGGTGACCAGAACTCTGGGGTAGAAGTTAATGCAAGGAACCTGTTTGAAGGACATGGGATGACATACGATGATATCGATGTAGATTACCTAGGTTACGCAGAAGCTGCGGATGGGCTCAGAGCCGGGCAGCTTGACGCCGCATTTCTGACAAGCGGTCTGCCAAATGCCTCATTACTAGAGCTCGCCGAAACTATGGACATTAACCTGGTGGCAATCGAGCAATCTGATGTGGAAGAAATTGCCCAGGACGAAGCGTATTTTGTATCAATGGAAATTCCGGCAGATACATATGGAAATGAAGAACCAATTCAGACAGCTGCTATTATGAACGCACTGATTGTCCATGCAGACATGAGCGAGGACGATGTTTATAACTTAACTAAAGCATTTTTCGAAAACCTGGGGGCTCTTGAAAACTCCCATCAGGCAGCATCGGACATCTCACTGGAAGATGCTCAGGAAGGTCTTGTAGCTCCATTACACCCAGGGGCGGAACGTTACTATAATGAACAATAAAGGGATAATCTGGGGCACAGTTACTTTTGTGCTCCTTTTCTTCCTTTTTTTCAGAGTCTCTGTAATAAAATTCGATTTTGGAGATGAAATTTACTATTTAAAAGAAAACCAGTTTCATTTGAAATGGATTCATTCAGTAGAGAAAGAAGAGTGGGTCGAAACATATGAAAAAAGCGGAGGAAACCTTATATTAACAGAGACGTATTTTAAAACTTATGGTGCCGGAGTGCCTTCTGATGGGAAGATAATAGAGTCACATGATGGGTATATCAGAATGAAGATAGACCGGGAAATGAATGAGTTTAATCTGACAGTATCAGAAAATGCCGAAACTACCATTGAAACAGACGGCAGGGTTATTCCTTTATATGACTATACAGAGGACTATGAATATGTAAATATTTCCTTGCAATATATTTCTTTATGGGAGTACGTAGGAGGGCCGATGTTATGAAAAAAGACAACAGAGATTTAAACATAGAAAGCAAGTCACAACACGACAAAGATAAAACAGCCAGTCAGGAAATTCTTGAAAAGTACGATACAGATTCAAGGGTGCGAAAACTTAGTAATCGCAGTATCGTTTACTTTATCTCGATAATAGCCATACTTTATTCTGCTTATCATCTGTATATTACATATAATCCCCTTCCCGCCCTCCAGCAAAGATCTATCCACGTGGCAGTAGGTATGGGGCTTATTTTCCTCCTCTATCCTACATTCAGGAAGCAGGGGAGGTCAAAAATCCCTTTTTACGACTGGATTTTATTTCTGCTAAGCCTTTCCACTGCAGGTTATATCATTTATGAATATACTGCCATTGTTACGACTCGGGGAGGAATACCCAATACAGTCGATATTATAATGGCTATCATGACTGTAGTCCTGATATTAGAGGCGGCCCGGAGAGTAACAGGCATTATTCTCCCTATCCTTGCGTTAATCTTTTTATCGTATCCATTCTTCAGCCATAACCTGTGGCTGCCGAACATGCTGATGACCAGGGCGTTTGACCTTGGCGATATTTTTGGCCAGCTGTATTTAAAAACAGAAGGGCTTTACTCCACGGCAATAGGTGCTTCTGTACAATTTATCTTCCTCTTTATCCTGTTCGGTGCCTTCCTTGCGAAGTCAGGGATGGGCCAGCTGTTTAACGATCTGGCAATGGCCCTTGCAGGAAGGCAAAAAGGAGGACCAGCGAAAGTTGCTGTAATCTCCAGTGGATTTATGGGCAGTATTAACGGAGCTGCCATAGCCAACGTAGTAGGGACTGGTTCTTTCACCATACCGTTAATGAAGAAGATCGGTTATCACAGGAATTTTGCCGGTGCAGTAGAGGCGAGTGCTTCTGTTGGCGGACAGATTCTTCCTCCGATTATGGGGGCCAGTGCATTTATAATGGCTGAAACCACAGGAATCGCTTATGGAACAATTGCACTGGCAGCCTTATTGCCGGCCGTGCTGTATTTTCTGGCTGTAATCATGCAGGTACACTTCCGGGCGGGGAAAAAAGACTTGCGGGGAATTCCAAAGGCAAACCTTCCTCTTGCCAGGGAAGTTTTAAAGGAAAGAGGTCATCTGCTGCTCCCGATTATAGGTTTAATTGTAATGCTCTATATGAATATTCCTATAGCTTTTGCAGCATTTTATACACTGATTTTAACAGTAATTGTTGCAGCATTACGGAAAACGACAAGAATGTCGCCGAAGGATGTTCTTCAGGCGATGGAAAATGGGGCAAGACAGTCTTTATCAGTAATGATTGCCTGTGCCGTTGTAGGAGTTATCATTGGTGTTGTTAGTTTAACAGGGTTCGGTACTGCTATGACTTCGGCAATAACGAATATTGGTGCAGGTTCACTGTTCCTCACGCTCTTCTTTACAATGATTGCTTCTATCATTCTTGGAATGGGTCTTCCGTCAATTCCTGCTTATATTATCACTGCAACTATGACGGCTCCTGCCCTTGCTGAGTTTGGCATTCCGGTTTTAGTGGCGCACATGTTTGTATTTTACTTTGGTATATTTGCTAATATTACTCCGCCGGTGGCGCTTGCTGCCTTCGCAGGGGCAGGGATATCAGGAGGGGACCCTATGCGGACCGGCTTTAACGCATTAAGGCTCTCACTGGCCGGTTTTATCATCCCATATCTGTTCGTTTATAATCCGGCAATGCTTATGATTGATACAACAGGCGTAGCCACTAACGCAACTGAATTTGGAGTGCCGTCTGCTATATCTATTATTACCATTGTGGTGACATCAATTATAGGTATTATCGCACTAAGTTCGGCACTAGAAGGATATCTGAAAACAGAGATGAATTTCTTGTTACGCATTGTGATGGGGGCTGGAGCATTACTGTCCATTGTTCCCGAATTTACAACAGATCTGATCGGCCTTGTTATCGTACTTAGTGTGGCAGCTATTAACTTTATTAAGTATAAAAAAGACCTTTCCGCTGCAGCTTAAAACAATACGAGGTTTGCTGGTATAATAAAGTTATACAATGGAAGATCAGCCTAATAAGAATGACCTTTCCGCATAAGAAAAGGGGAAGTCCCAAAAACATTTTTGGTGACTTCCCCTTTTGATTTTTATTTCCGAATTAACCATGCAGATTGGATTGTGTTCTTCGGCGCATGAACAGCACCCCGCCTGCCGCCATTGCAAGAAGCAGTCCGCCAAACGCCATGATTGGATTATTCGTAGCGGTTGCCGGGAGTTCGTCCCCTTCTTCCGCCTCTTCTATCGCTTCGTCAATTACTTCGTGTAAATCATCTGATTCTTCGATGGCTTCCTGTGGAATCTCAAAGTCTTCCACACTGTTGAAGTTATAAAATGACATTTCAAGGTTCTGCCAGATACTTACCGATTCCTCTCCTTCAGCATGGATTTCCATATCCAGCTCGAGAACCATGCTGTCGAGGAAGTAAGTATCCATGTCTATATAAAGGACATAAGAGAAATCATGGATTTCAAATTCAGCCATCATTTCTTCCATCAATGCTGTATCTTCGTCGCTCATTCCTTCTTCCGTAAGATCGTTCATCAGCGTGGAGAGTTCATCCCCGTCTCCCTCGTATGTAATCACATAGTAGCCGCCCTCTTCAGAAAGAACCAGATCATCAGCATATGCTTCCATCTGATAGATTTGATCATTCGGATCATACGCTGTTCCATTCATATCGTTCATATCGTCAGTAAGCTGCATCCAGCCGCCTTCAGGATCTTCCATAAAATAACCATCCTCTGTAAAGTAAGAGGTAATAGTTTCTGTTGAGCCGTCCGGCAGAGTTGAAGTCATAACCTGGCGAAGTTTAAACGGATCGAGAATGACATCCTGCTGAATTTCCGAATACATCTCCATTTCTCCTGAGACGCCATCATCCATGAGCTGGTGCAGATCGATCGTGCTGGAATAACTATGTAGACTTTCCATCGCCTCATTGGATTGATTGAGTACATCTTCAGCAGTTAAATCTTCATTTGCAACGGTGCTGTTTGTTCCGATCAGTAACATAGACAATGACAAAGCGCCAAAAGCAGTCAAACTTCTCTTTTTAATCAAACAAAGCCCTCCTGTCAAATGATTTTAGATTGAGAGTACTTCACCCTTTACATGCGTTCCTGTATTGTTTTCCTTTATGCCTGCCTGGTTAAACGTCTTTTCCTTCCAAATTATTGAATTTAGAGAAAAAGAACTAATTTTTAGAAAAAACAGAGTTTTTCCTCGGAATTACGATTCAGTCATTTTAACAGCGGGTAAAGGAATGAAATGGAAGCTGCAAAAATTCTGAATTAAGGAGTTAATACATATGACCAACCGTCTTCTTTTTCTCGTAATGATAGCCGGGTTAGTTGTTGCCGGCTGGAGTTTCTGGCAGTGGTACGGAGGCAGTGCCGGAGCGGTTCAGAATAAAGAGAGGGCTCAGGCAGTGAGTGAAAATTGGGACAGTGAACAAATTGAAGCAGGGTACATAGAGGCAGGGCCAGACGAGGGAAGGGCCGGAAGTAATGGTGCGACAGCGGGCATCGCTGCAGTGGAAACTGAGAAGCAGAACAACTCTGCGTTAAGCGAAGAGGAGAACGGGACTGTAATAGAAGCTGAAGGAAGATCCAGTGAAAAAACAGAACAGACAGCTGCTGAAAATGGAGAAGACATCGAGAGGAAAGATAATGAGGTTTCTTACCAGGCTGGAGACAGGTTTGGAGAACTCATCATTCCGAAACTTGGTATGGTTTACGAAGTCCACTGGGGAACTGACGATGATACGCTGAACAAGGGAGTGGGTTACCACGACAGTAAATTTACTACTCCTCCCAGCGGAATGGGGCACACCGTTTTATCTGGACACAGGGATACGGTGTTCAGCGAGCTCGGTGACATGGAAGAAGGAGACCGGCTTTATATAGACGTTGAAGGTAAGGTTTACGAATATCAGATCCGCGATATATGGATTACTGATGCGGAGGACCGGACGGTTATCGTTGAAAAAGACACTCCAACATTAACGCTGACCACATGCTATCCGTTTAATTTCTTCGGAGTTGCACCAGACAGATATATTATACAGGCGGAGCTGACGGATATTACGGAGGGATAACTATAGTGCAAATTAAGTGAACGAAGAAGTATTGAAACTGTCTAGTCATTGAAGCTAGGCGGTTTTTACATATGAATATATATTATGTACAATAGTGTTGTGCTACTTTTTTGGTAAATTCGTACTATTCAGTTAATTCTCGAGCTTTTTGTTTCCAAATTGTAGAAAATTAAGCAAAATTATATCTTCACAACGTAATTTGGATAAAACAGAGACTTTCAAATGCAATATGTATTACAAGGCCTACTATAAAAGAAAAGGAATGATTAGATGAAAGAGCTGCATTTAAAAGGCACTCCCTTTGAAATTGGTCTTCAGCATGGTATAGCAGGAAAAGAGGAAGTTCATTATAGTTTATCTTCTTACGAGCGAATGTTTAAAGGGATTGTCGGACTTTCCTGGGAAGAGGCTACGGAGATGGCTAAAGGGCACCTTGAGGCAATTGAAAGTTACCAGGTGGATTATATAGAAGAAATGCAGGGGATTG
Organism: Evansella clarkii; assembly: GCF_002019695.1. Lineage (GTDB taxonomy): Bacteria > Bacillota > Bacilli > Bacillales > Salisediminibacteriaceae > Evansella > Evansella clarkii. The sequence continues at coordinate 1,654,469 of NZ_KV917376.1, forward strand.
CTAAAGGTGCCGGGGTAAAATTTGAAGATATTCTCGTGCTGAATGCACGTAGTGAGATAGCTTTAACAAAAAATGCAACAGATGGATGTACAAGCCTGGCAATTATGAAGCCCCTTGGGGCCAATACATATCTTGGTCAAAACTGGGACTGGAGGCCATCTCAAATAAACAGCCTCCTTTTAACAAAGATTGAACAAAAGTATAAACCAGATATTTGCATGGTGACTGAAGGGGGAATAATTGGAAAAATAGGCTTTAATTCCTTAGGTCTTGGTGTTTGTTTAAATGCAATTCGGGCAAATGTGAAATCAAATGCTGTGCCAATTCATTTAGGACTTAGGAGCGTGCTTGATTCCAGGACCTTAAATGAAGCACTATCGAAGGTTACTAATAAGCAGATGGCTTCTTCTGCAAACTTTCTAATCGGGTATGATAACGGCGGGAGTGGTGAAGCTGTAAATATAGAAGTTTCACCGGAGGGCGAAGATTACAGGACGACAAAGGACAGGGCATTATATCATACTAACCACCTGTGTTCTCCTAAGTTAATCGAAAGAATAGGAAAGGATAACCTTATTAACAAAGAACATTCTTTTAACAGAATCGACCGGATGAAGGAGTTAGTTAAACATGCCGAGGAGAAAAACGAAGTTGTAAATCAAGACAAAATTAAAGACTGGTTTACGGACCATAGTGGGTTTCCACGAGCAATATGCCGGCATGAAGAACAGGATCAATCAGATTATGAGCAAACAAGGACTGTTTTTTCTGTAATTATGAACTTGGAGAAAGGTTCTATGTTTTTTATTAAAGGTAACCCATGCACACCGATCAATTATAAGACCGTTGCCCTTGAACAAGAGGAAGAATAATGTTAATTAAAGATTAAATATATTTATTATACTCCTGTCAAATCTTTTAGTATGCGCCGGGTTAGCAATAACAAATGACTTTTGGTATTATTAAATATGTAACTTACTTTTATATAGTAGTTAAAAAAGCGTGATAGGAGTTTTGATATATGAATCAGCTTAAAGGTTTACACCATGTAACAGCGATTACGAGCAGTGCGGAGAAAAATTATGACTTTTTTACTTATACGCTGGGTATGCGTCTTGTGAAGAAAACAGTGAATCAGGATGATATTCAGACGTATCACCTCTTTTTTGCCGATGATAAAGGAAATGCGGGTACAGACATGACTTTCTTCGATTTTCCCGGCATCCCACAAGGAAAGCATGGGACGAATGAAATCTATAAGACCGGATTCCGCGTTCCTGGTGATGAAGCGCTGGATTACTGGGTGAAGCGTTTTGACCGTCTCGGTGTAAAGCATAAAGGGATTAAAGAATTGTTTGGGAAAAAGACATTGTCATTCGTTGATTTTGACGATCAGCAATACCAGCTTGTTTCCGATGAAAATAATAAAGGAGTCGAGGCTGGGATCCCATGGCAGGACGGTCCGATTCCTCTGGAGTATGCAATTACAGGTCTGGGGCCGCTTCATATAAGAATCGCAGATTTCAGCTATTTCAAGGAAATGCTTGAGAAGGTGCTTAAATTCAGGGAGATTGATAAGGATGGCTCTCTTCACTTGTTTGAGGTTGGTGAGGGAGGAAACGGTGCCCGGGTAATTGTGGAGGAAAATGTTGTTCTGCCTCCGGGGCAGCAAGGCTTTGGCACTGTTCACCATGCCGCATTCCGAATCGAAGATAAGCAGGAACTCGATCAGTGGGATACCCACCTGAAGAGCTTTGGCTTCCAGACGTCAGGGTATGTTGACAGGTTCTTCTTCAAATCGTTATACGCCCGTGTTGCACCGCAAATTCTGTTCGAGTTTGCCACGGACGGTCCAGGATTTATGGGAGATGAGCCATACGAGACTCTCGGTGAAAAATTATCGCTCCCTCCGTTCCTGGAAGGACGCCGTGATCAAATCGAGAAACTTGTACGTCCGATCGATACAGTAAGAAGCGAGAAAAAATTCGAAAAAGAATACGAATAAGTGGTTAGAAACCCTTCACTGGATGTATTTCAGTGGAGGGTTTTTATTTGATAGGACCTAAGATAGCAAATTTAAAGAGGGAGAATTTAATAATAGATATTTTTCCAATATTCAACGTATTACGGAAGAATCTTATTTTCTATAATTCGCTATATTCTCGCATATGAGCACAAAAACTTAAAAATATTTAAATATTTTAAAAATTTTGAAGGGTATATTAATTCTGAATAGAATATAAAGAATAAAGGAATGCCTGCACCAATAAAATTTTATGAAGCATTTACTGCATCAGTGGGAGAGATAGAGATGTTAACGAAATTAGAATTAGGAGAAGCAATTCGCCAAAAGTATGAAAGTTTATCAGAAGGGCAGCGCCAGGTCGCAAAATATTTATTAGAACAGCCTGAGGAATCGGCTTTTAAAACCGCTTCGCAAATTGGTAAGGAAGTTGGGGTAAGTGAATCGACAGTCATAAGGTTGGCTCATTCCCTGGATTATGAAGGTTTTACTCAAATACAGCAGGCTGTGAGAGAGCAGGTTTTTAAAACGAACAGTACAGTATATAAGTTTCAGTCTTCCGCGGACACTCTTGTTGAGCAAACAAATATTTTTTCGAGTGTGCTGTTGAAAGATATTGAAATATTCAATAAAATGCTTGGCTCTCTAAGGGAGAAGGATTTATGGGAGGTTGTAGATTCTATTATTGAAGCAGACCAGGTGGTAGTAGCGGGGCAGAGAATCTCCCAAGGTCCGGCATATTGGTTTTCCTTTATGCTGAACCTCATGCTGGGGAAGGTAAATATGTATCCAGCTTCCAAGGACATGGTAGAAAATATGCTTTATTTGACGGAAGAATCTGTAGTGGTGCTGATTTCATTTCCGCGTTACTCAAAGGAAAGTATCCAGTATGCAAGACTTGCCAGAGAGAAAGGAGCTAAGATAATTGCTGTTACTGACAATCTTTTATCTCCTTCAGCCAGAATAGCCGACAAAACCTTAACTACTGAGATAAATACGTCATCTGGGATGGATGCTATTGCTTCTATTACTTCTTTGCTGAATTTAATCATTGCAGGGATCAGCAGCAAAAACAAGTCAGAAGTAAAAGAACGGTTGAAGATGCTGGAAAAAGAGTATAAGAGGCAGCAAATATTCGAGGATTATTAATTTAGGGAGCTGATTTTTTGGCTATATTAGAATATTTAATAGATAAAGAACAACAAATACTGGATGACTTGGAGGAACTCGTCAGACATGAATCTCCAACATTCCAGAAGGAGCTTGTTAATCAATGTGCTGCTTACATAAAAGAGCTGTTTTTCGAAAGATTAGGGGTTCATGGTGAGATTTTTGCAAATGACCAGAATGGTGACCACTTGAAATTTGAAATCGGTGAAGGTGAGGAAAAAGTTCTCATTCTCGCTCATTACGATACGGTTTGGGAGCAAGGTAAGCTTTCTTACAGGATAGATAGCGGAAAAGCGTTTGGACCAGGGATTATGGATATGAAGGGAGGAATCATCCAAGGATTATGGGCGTTGAAGGCCTTGAAGGATACGGGCTTAAGACCTGCTAAAAAAGTTGTTTTTCTATTGACTTCTGATGAAGAGCAGTTAAGTCCTACTTCCAGAGAATTAATTGAATCAGAAGCAGAAAGCTGTAAATATGTGCTTGTAGTGGAACCGCCTGCTGGAAAATCAGGCTCACTTAAGACAGCGAGAAAAGGAGCAGGACAATACAGAATTACCTCACATGGGGTTTCCTCTCATGCAGGGAATAATCCAAATTCAGAGGCCAGTGCCATCCATGAAATTGTTCATCAAATAGTTCGTCTGGAAGGCCTTGCAGATGAGGAACAAGGAACCACCATTAATGCCGGTGTGATAACTGGAGGAACAATGAGTAACGTAGTTGCAGAAAGAGCTGTAACTGAGGTAGACGTCCGCTTTTATACTGAGGAAGAAGCGAGGAGAATAGATGAGGAGATAAAAAACTTAACCCCAATATTAACAGGGACTGACATTATTGTAACAGGTGGTATTAACCGTCCGCCAATGGAAAAGACGGAGGAGTCAGTCAAACTATATAAACTTGCGGAAGAAAGTGCGAAGGAGCTTGGTTTTAATATTAGCGGAACGTCAGTTGGAGGTGTGAGCGATGGGAACTTTACTGCTGCAATTGGTGTTCCTACGTTAGATGGACTGGGAGCTGCCGGTGACGGGCCACATGCTCTGCACGAACATATTATTATCGAAGAACTACCGAAGCGGACTGCTTTAATTGCTAGCCTGCTTTTAAAGTTATAAGATATTATATTTTATTCTTCCGCGAGAGGAGATGAAGTAATACCTGTTTAAAGGAGAATGCATCTAAAGTGCGAACATTGCGGAAATTCAAGGGGGCGGAGTCGTTACATGAGAGTTGCTATCGGAGGAATTTCACACGAGACAAATACATTTTCAGTTGTTCATGCTACTGAAGACTATTTTAAAAAGTATGAGTGGGAATACGGGCAGGAAATTCTAGATAACCATACTGGTGTTGGTGATTATTTTGGAGGCATGATTTCAAAAGCACAGAAAAAGGGAATCACTCTTCTTCCGGCTTTCTCAGCTCGGGCTAACCCGAGCGGTATCATCACCCAGGAAACGTACGAATTGATGAAAACTGAACTAATAAACCGGATTGAAGCAATGGATAATTTAGATGGAGTATGCCTGGCTCTTCACGGAGCAGGGGTAGCTGAAGGAGTGGACGATATTGAAGGGGATATTCTCCAAGCTGTCAGGCAGGTTGTAGGAGAAACTGTTCCAGTAGCAGCTACCTTGGATTTACATGCAAATATGACAGAAAAGATGGTTAAAGAAGCTGATGTACTTTTCGGGGTAAATCACTACCCTCACACAGACTGTTATGAAAGAGGAGAGGAAGCACTGGACAACCTTTTAAGAATTATTAATGGGGAATTGAAGCCAGTTATGTGCTTAGAAAGACTGCCGATGATTATTCCTACCTCAACTACTTACCTGTCTCCTGTTAAAGATATTAATGAGCTATGCTGGGAGCAGGAGACTAAAGAAAAGGTAGTAGATTGTACTTTCTTTCATGGTTTCTGCCACACAGATATCCCGGAAGTTAAAGTATCAGTCCTCTCCATAACAAATAACGATTTTACACTTGCTGAAGAAGTAGCAAGGAGGGCAGCTGACCAAATCTGGGAGCGGCGAGACGAGTTCTTTATTAAACTGCCTGATCCACATGCAGCAGTAAAACAGGCTGTAGCTGTTGATGGAGGTCCAGTGGTTATTAATGAAACTTCTGATAACCCTGGGGCGGGTGCACCAGGTGACGGAACTCGCTTACTTGATGCTTTGCTTAAGCAAAACCTTCCCCGTTCATGTTTTGGGTTTATGTATGATCCCGAGGTAGTATATAAAGCAATACAGGCTGGGCCTGGAAACAGTATTACCGTGAAGCTTGGAGGGAAAACAGACAACCTGCATGGTGAATCTGTGGAAATAACTGCATACGTGAAGAGTTTGACCGACGGACAGTTTCTCCAGAGTTCACAAATGGATAGAGGTAAAAGTGTCAACAGGGGATTATCAACGCGTCTAAAGGTTGGAAATGTAGACATAATCGTATGCTCAGTAAGATCACAAACGTTTGATGAACAAATTTTTAAACTTCACGGTATTGACGTGGCCGAATACAAAATCGTCGCATTAAAGTCAAGTAACCATTTCAGAGCAGCATTTGAGCCTATTGCTAAAAAAATAATTACAGCTGATTCCCCCGGTCTTAGCAGTTTTAATCTTCACTCTTTCAACTATAAAAGACTACACAGACCTGTACTGCCTTTAGACGGGGCGGTTCAAAGAAGTGAAAAAGCGGTATATTAGCCGTTAATCAATAGTAAGTTATTTTATTTTCTGGGGGTGATGGTACTGGATTAGTTGACTGAAAAGTTGAAATTATTCAAAAAATATTTTAAGGGGGATTAACTTAATGAAAAGGAAACATTTTGGTTTTTTTATATTGTTAGTGATTTTGTCAGTTGGTCTTATTGCCTGTAACTCGGACAGCCCTGCAGTTGATAACGAAACCGACGCAGCCGGAGCAAATAATAACGCTGGTAATAATACTGAGGAGCTGGGAGAAGCAGGAGGAACTATTAATGTAGCTTATTTAGCCCAACCAGGAACACTTGATCCGCATACTACCACGGCTAATGCCACAAGGGACCCGGCAAAGCTTATCTTTGAAACATTGCTGGCATTGAATGAAAACTTTGAGGTTACACCGATGCTGGCTGAGGATTATGAGGTAAGTGAAGATGGAAAAACAATTACATTTGAATTGAGGGAAGGAATTAAATTCCACAACGGTGATGAAATGACTTCTGAAGATGTAGTTGCTTCCATGACTAAATGGAGCGAAACATCCTTTGCCCAATCAAATATCGGTGAACATGAGTGGGTGGCTGTTGACGATCATACAGTAGAACTTCATATAGAAGAAGCTTCTTTCATTGTATTGCATATCTTAGCGGAGCCTGGACAGTTCGCAGCAATTATGCCTGCTGGGGTGGTTGAATCTGCGGAGGCAACAGGGGTTAGTGAATATATCGGTACTGGCCCATTCGCATTAGAAAACTGGCGTCATGACCAGTACATGCATTTTGTTAAGTTTGATGATTATCAGTCCCGCGAGGAGCCTGCATCAGGTAATGCTGGCGCGAAAGAGGTTCTTGTTGATGAGGTTTATTATCACTTTGTTCCCGACGAATCTACAAGGATTAATGGTTTGTTAAGCGGGGAATATGACTTTTCCCATATGCTTCCATATGATGGGATTCCACAGCTTGATGCAGATCCAAGCATTAATGTGGATATCTGGCCATTTGGACCACAGACACTTGTCTTCAATAAAGAAGGTATGTTTGGTGACGTTAACTTAAGACGAGCTGTGAACCATGCCCTTAATAAAGAAGATGTTTTGACTGCTGCTTTTACAAACTCGGAGTTCTATGAAGCTGGTCCTAGCCTTTTCATGGAAGACCAAGTTGATTGGTTTACAAATGCTGGGGAAGAACTTTATGACACAAACGATATGGATAGAGCTCAGGAATATTTGGATGCTGCGGGATATGACGGGGAAGAAGTAGTTATTTTAACAAGCCGTGATTACCCTCACCACTATAATTCCGCAGTAGCAACACAGCAAGCGCTGGAGAATCTCGGAATGAATACAAAATTAGATGTATATGACTGGGCAACTTTACTGGATCGAAGAGCAGATAAAGATGCATATGATATTTTCTACACTGGCTTTACAGTTATGGCTACACCGCATCAGTATACATTTTTAGATTCCAGGACTGAGTGGCCTGGCTGGACAAATAATCCTGCCTTTGATGAATTGCTGGATGAAATAAAACTAGCTCAGGATCAGGAGGAAGCTAAAGAAATTTATGAAGAATTACAGCAGGAACTCTGGGAAGATCTCCCTGTAATTAATGTAGGTAAGAGCCTGCGTGTATCAGCTTATGGAGATCATGTTAAAGGATATACCGATTTCATGGGTCCTAACTTCTGGAACGTTACTGTCGAGTAAATCAGTAATAAAGATAAATTGTGATTTACAGCTAAATGTCATAAAGAGGCAGTTCTGCTCAGCAGCAACTGCTTCTGGACATTTACCTGAAAGAAATAGTAAGGGGGTGCTGATTTGAAAGCTTATACAATAAAAAGGTTATTATCCCTTTTACCCGTTTTGCTCGTTGTGGCAGTTGTGGTCTTTTTTCTAATTCATTTAGCACCTGGCGACCCGGCAGCTGTTATGCTTGGACCTGATGCTTCCCCTCAGGACGTTGAAAATCTCCGCGAGCAGCTGGGATTAAACCTTCCGCTGTACCAGCAGTTTATTGCCTGGTTTTCAGGTGTATTAGTAGGGGATCTTGGAATGTCTATTTATATGAATCAGCCTGTGCTTGATGTGTTTTTAGACAGAGTAGGCCCAACATTGTCCCTGGCGATTCTAGCCCAAGGTATTTCAATTATTATAGCAATCCCATTTGGAATCATTGCTGCAAGGAAGAGGGGTACTTTAACTGACCAGGGGTTTATGGTTTTTGCAATGCTTGGGGTTTCAGTTCCAAGTTTTCTACTTGGTTTATTGCTAATGCTCTTGTTTGGGGTTTATCTCGGATGGCTTCCTATTGCAGGTTATTCACCATTGAGCGAAGGTGTGTGGAGCCACCTCCAGTATATGATATTGCCGGCAATCTCTCTAGGTGCTATACAGGCTGCTCTTATTGCAAGAATGACCAGATCATCCATGCTGGATATTCTGAGCACTAACTATATTAAGACAGCGCACGCAAAAGGTGTAAAAGAGAGGCTTGTAATTTACAAGCATGCATTAAGAAATGCATTTATTCCAATCCTGACCGTACTCGGACAAACTTTCGGTACGTTAGTTGCGGGGGCGGTTGTCACTGAAACTGTTTTTAATTTGCCAGGTATAGGACAGTTGATAGTCCAGTCTATTGTACGAAGAGATTATGCGGTTATACAGGGAACCATTCTTATCATAGCTGCTTCTTATGTATTAATTAACTTGATAGTTGATTTACTCTATGGAGCTGTTGATCCCCGAGTAAGGTTTAACAAAAAGTAATGAGAGGAGGCTGATTGATGGAAGGCAATGTTACGGTTCAGACTAATGAGTTATTTTTGAAGAAAAAGAAAGAAATGCAAAAGGAGCGTAGAAATCTTTTTATACGCCGTTTTTTATCTAACAAAATGGCAGTAATAGGGAGTATTATACTCACCTTTCTTGGTTTAACAGCAATTCTTGCACCGGTGCTAACTAGTTTTACACCATATGAAATGGTAGCGGCGAACCGTCTCCAGCCGCCAAGCGCTGAACATTGGTTTGGAACTGATAACTTCGGCCGCGATATATTCAGCCGTGTGCTTTACGGATCGCAAGTATCTCTCGCTGTAGGGCTTTCAGTTGCTTTGGCCACTTCTATAATAGGTATGGTGGTAGGATTGCTGGCAGCTTACTACCGTTTACTGGATCATATTTTAATGAGAATCTGTGATGGTTTGATGGCCTTCCCAGCAATCTTGTTAGCAATTGCAATTGTTGCTGTATTAGGGCCCCATCCTGTTAATGTTGTAATTGCCCTGACTGTAGTTAAGAGTCCTGAGGTAGCGCGGGTAGTACGATCTGCTGCACTGGTAATTAAGGAACAAACATATATCGAGGCTCTCAAAGCACAGGGAGCCAGTGCAATGAGAATTATCTTTATGCATATTACGCCGAATACAGTTTCCCCACTTATAATACAGGTGACTTATGTGTTTGCTATCGCGATTATCATTGAAGCTGCTTTAAGTTTCCTTGGTGCTGGAATTCCTGCGCCACATCCGAGTTGGGGAAATATTTTATACGACGGGAAAACAGTTATATTTTCCGCATGGTGGATGACAATATTCCCTGGTATCTGCATTATTCTTGCTGTTTTGGGTCTTAATTTGTTCGGTGATGGACTGCGTGACTTGTTAGACCCCCATACTAACAAGGCGAATAAGTAGGATGAATAACAAATACTTCAATAATACTAACATTTTAAGGGGGAACTGAGTTGGTAAACGAACCTTTGCTTAATGTAAAAGAATTGAAAACTATTTTTTCGACTGAGAAAGGCCCGGTGACAGCAGTTGATGGAGTAACCTTTCACGTCGATTCAGGAGAAACAGTTGGCATAGTAGGTGAATCAGGTTGTGGTAAGAGTGTGACAGCTGAATCGATAATGCGTTTATTAAATGAGCAGACAACGAAGTATGAGGGGGCCATAACCTATAATGGGAAAAATCTTTTGCATCTGAGTAAAGAGCAAATGCGGAAAATCAGAGGGAACGAAATATCAATGATTTTCCAGGATCCTATGACATCTCTTAATCCTGTTTACACAATTGGGAATCAGATTACAGAGACAATTATGATTCATCAGAAGTTGAGTAAAGAAAAAGCTTATGTGAAAGCAATTGAAATGCTCGAGCTTACAGGCATACCCTCACCAGAGAAACGTATATACGAATACCCACACAACTTATCCGGCGGGATGAGGCAAAGAGTTATGATTGCAATGGCTCTTTCCTGTCATCCGAGCCTGTTAATAGCTGATGAACCAACAACAGCACTTGATGTAACAATACAAGCTCAAATTCTCGATGTAATTAGTGATTTGAAAAAAGAACTTAATATGGGTGTAATGATGATCACCCACGATTTGGGCGTTGTTGCAGAGGTTTGTTCCCGGGTAGTGGTGATGTATCTTGGGCAGGTAATTGAAGAAGCGGATGTAGACACTTTGTTCTTTAACCCAAAACACCCATATACAAAGGGGTTACTGAAATCTATTCCTAAGCTTGACGGAGACCGTAACAGCAAATTACATGTTGTCGAAGGGACAGTACCTTCATTAGATAATATTCCGGAAGGCTGCCGTTTTGCGCCCAGGTGTGCTTATGCAGATGAGCTGTGCCTTAACAGAGCCCCTGAACTGGAAACAACAGATGAGGGAAACAAAGTGAGATGCTGGCATTATAAGAGAATTTTTGAGGAGGAAGGCGCTAATGCTACAACCAGTTAAGGAAGATACACCTTTACACGTTGAAGATAGAATGCAGAATAAAACAGAGCCAGCTGAGCCTCTTCTGAAAGTTTCGAACTTAAAGAAACATTTTCCTTTGACTAACGTATTCGGTCGGCCAACAGGTTATGTTAAAGCAGTTAATCACGTAGAGTTTGAACTGCATGAAAAAGAAACATTAGGATTAGTAGGAGAATCAGGCTGTGGAAAAAGTACAACCGGACGTACATTATTAAGACTAACTGAACCAAGTGACGGAGAAGCGATTTATAAAGGGAGAGATATTTTTAAGTTAAATGATAAAGAAATGCTCAAAATGCGCCGGGAATTTCAAATGGTTTTCCAGGATCCTCACTCTTCCTTAAACCCGAAAAAAAGGATTGGCAGTTCTGTAGAAGAACCAATGAATATCCACGGAATCGGAAATAAAAATGACCGGATGGAAAGAGCTTTAGATCTGCTGCAGAAAGTAGGGCTCCGGGAAGACCAGTATTTCCGTTATCCGCATGAGTTTTCAGGGGGACAGCGACAACGTATAGGGATTGCTAGAGCTTTAGCTGTGAACCCGAAAATGATAGTTTGTGATGAACCAGTCTCTGCTCTTGACGTTTCTATACAATCGCAGGTTATAAATCTATTAGAAGAAATTCAGGATAATTTTGACCTGGCTTATTTATTTATCGCTCATGACCTAAGCGTAGTCCGTCACATCGCTGATAATATTGGGGTCATGTATTTAGGTTATGTTGTTGAGCGAGCCCCAACAGACGAACTTTTCTCCCAGCCGTTGCACCCATATACACAAGCTCTATTATCAGCGATTCCAATGCCCAATCCGAGAATAAAGAAGGAAAGGATCGTAATTAAAGGTGATGTCCCTTCCCCTATGAATCTTCCATCCGGATGTGTTTTTCACACAAGATGTCCACATGTAATGCCTAGGTGTAAGGAAGACGTGCCTGCTCTTGAAAAAAAAGCAACAGGACATTTTGTAGCCTGCCACTTATACGATTAAAAAAATGCATTAAAAAGTGACATTGTCTGTTGTTGTAATAAACTAGTTAAACTTGTGAAGGGAATGGTTCTTTTGGAGATTAATAAAGTTGTGCTTCGCCATATGGAAATGACCCTCAAAACCCCGTTTCAAACCAGTTTTGGAACACTTTCTGCAAGACAGTTTTTGATTGTAGAGGTTCATAGTGCCGGTCAAATCGGCTATGGAGAGTGTGTTGTTTCGGGGAGACCTTTATATAATGAGGAAACTGTCAAAACAGCCTGGCATTTATTAGAGGACTTCTTAATACCAATGCTTTATGAAAAAGAATACATTGAACATCCGGATGAAGTGAGCCAGCTGTTTTCCGTGATACGGAGAAATAACATGGCTAAATCTGCTTTAGAGGGTGCTATTTGGGATTTGTATGCGAAACAAAATAATCTCTCTTTAGCGAAAGCACTTGGGGGTACGAAAAGTGAGATACAAGTTGGTGTAAGTATTGGAATTAAAGAGACCTTAGATGATTTGCTTCGGGAAGTGGATGGGTTTGTCAATGAAGGGTATAAACGAATGAAAATAAAAATAAAACCAGGTAAAGATGTTGATATGATTGCCGGTGTCAGACACCATTTTCCTGGTATTAAGATAATGGCTGATGCAAATTCAGCTTACTCATTGAAGGACGTTGATGTGTTTAAAGCACTTGATGAGCTTGATTTAATGATGGTGGAACAGCCTTTAGCATATGATGACATCATTGACCATGCTAAATTACAATCACAGATAATTACACCTGTTTGTCTGGATGAGAGCATACACTCATTAGAAGATGCCCGAAAAGCGGTGGAACTTGGAAGCTGTAAGATTATTAACATAAAAATAGGGCGTGTTGGTGGCTTAACAGAGTCGGTTAAGATTCATGATTACTGCCAGTCAAAAGGTATTCCTCTCTGGTGTGGAGGAATGAATGAATCTGGTGTGGGAAGAGCCCATAATATCGCTGTGACAACATTGCCTAACTTTGTCCTTCCCGGCGATACTGCGGGTTCCTCAAGGTATTGGAATGAAGACGTTATACTGCCGGAGGTAACAGCTCTTAACGGTGTTATTCAAGTTTCAGACATTCCAGGTATTGGCTATGAGGTTGTTCCTGCTTTACTTGATAAATACACTTTGGAGAAAAAAGAAATCCCGGGACTGGTTGAAAAAGTGTAAGAGAAGAGGGATGCGTAAAAAATGAGACAAATAATAGAAGGAATGAAAGAGCAAGTAGAAAGTGTGTTTGATTACTTGCACGCAAATCCAGAAATCAGCTGGGAGGAATATGATACTACAAAATATATCTCCGGCCTAATGGAAAAATATGGATGTAAAGTAACTACCTTTGAAGATTGTACAGGCGTGGTCGGTGAAATTGGCAAAGGAACTCCTGTTGTAGCTATCCGTGTTGATATGGATGCTCTCTGGCAAGAGGTGAATGGGCATTTCCAGCCAAACCATTCATGCGGGCATGATGCCCATATGACAATCGGTATAGGTGTACTGGCGGTTATAAATGAAATGAAAGAAAAAATTACAGGGACATTGAGGTTTATTTTTCAGCCTGCTGAAGAAAAAGGTAATGGTGCTCTAAAGATGATCGAAAAGAAAATTCTTGATGATGTGGAGTTTCTTTATGGACTTCATCTCCGGCCAATACAGGAAGTTCGATTCGGGAGATCTTCTCCAGCAATCCTTCACGGTGCTGCACAGGCTGTGAAAGGAAGGATGGAAGGGGCCGATACACATGCTGCAAAACCACATCTAGGTGCAAATGCAATTGAAGCAGCAGCTGTTCTGGTTAGTGAGCTAAAGGGAATTCATCTGGACCCTATGGTTCCATATTCTGCAAAAATGACAATGTTTCAATCTGGTGGAAGCAGCACTAATATCATCCCCGGTTCGGCCCGTTTTTCAATTGACTTAAGGGCTCAGACCAATGAGGCTATGAGTGAACTTAGAGAAAAGGTCATTCACCTAATTCATCAAGTATCAGAGATGTACAGTATTGAAATAAAAACCGAGTTTTCGGCTGGGGTAGTTGCTGCTGAAGTAAATGAAACAGCTAAGAACTTTATGGAATTATCAATAGGGGAGACGCTTGGGGAAGAGAATGTTGAACCACCGTTAGTCACTTCCGGTGGAGAAGATTTTCACTATTATACTGTTAAAAGGCCTCATCTTAAAGCCACTATGCTCGGTCTTGGCTGCGACTTAAAACCAGGGCTGCACCATCCCCATATGACTTTTAATAAGGATGCATTGTTACATGGGGTTGAAATTCTTGCTAGAACAGTAGTTAAAACTTTTGAAGAGCAGAGCGTGGTTGTTAACCATCCAGTTGCTGACGCAAAACCTTGAGTATTATAGATTTAATAAAAAGAATGGAACATTTTCATAATTAAGAACCTTAAAGGAGCGAGCAAATGAGAATTGACCGAATCGACTTACAGAAGTTAAAGATGCCATTGAAGTCTCCGTTTGAAACAAGTTTTGGAAGGGAGACACATAAAGAATTTCTGCTCGTGAGCGTGTACAGCGGTGATGAAGTGGGATATGCCGAATGTGTTGCTATGAAAAAGCCGGTTTATAATGAAGAAACTATTGACACTGCTCTGTCTGTGTTAAAAAATAATTTAATCCCTGCAGTATTTCAGCAGGAGGACCTTCGTCCTGAGGCGGTTACTGATCTGTTTAAGTGGGTGCGGCGGAATAATATGGCTAAATCTGCCCTGGAAAGCGCGATTTGGGATTTATATTGCAAAAAAGAAAATATTAGTCTGGCTTCTGCTTTGGGCGGGGTGAAAAAAGAGGTTGAAGTTGGGGTCAGCCTTGGGATTGAGCCAACTGTGGAGGCCCTGCTTGAAAAGGTGGAGGACAGTTTAAAGGCAGGCTATAAGAAAATTAAAGTGAAAATTAAACCTGGCAAAGATGTGGACAGAATTCAGGCAATCAGAGAACGTTTTGGCTATGAGGTCCCCTTGATGGCGGATGCAAACTCAGCCTACACTCTTGATCAGATAGATACTTTAAAGGAACTTGATAAGTATAAGCTGATTATGATTGAACAGCCGCTGGCCCACGATGACATCATTGATCACGCTATGCTTCAGAGTGAGCTGGAAACACCTGTCTGCCTGGATGAAAGTATCCACACTTTGGATGATGCCAGAAAAGCTATTGAACTGGGAAGCTGCAAGATTATTAACATAAAGATCGGCCGGGTAGGCGGTCTGACGGAAAGTAAGAGAATTCATGACTATTGTGAAGCAAATAATATCCCAGTATGGTGCGGTGGCATGCTTGAATCAGGTGTTGGACGTGCTCATAACCTGGCGATTGCTTCTTTGAGTAATTTCGTCATTCCGGGGGATACATCGCCGTCAAGCAGATACTGGGAACAGGATATTGTAACGAAAGAGGTAGTAATGTCCAGCCCTGGTATGGTGGAAGTACCTAAAGGACCGGGCATCGGCTATGAAATTGACGAAAAGGCGGTAAATAAGTATTTAATTAATAAAGAATCGCTTCATAATATGTACATCGAGAAGAATGCGAGTTATTTGATTACTGATTGAGTTTCTATCAATTCGGTTATATAAATCCGCTATAAAAAGAAGCATCCGCCGTCTAATGCTGGGCCAATTAATGCAGCCTATGTCATAAGTGCGAATGCTTTTCTTTTTTATGAAGCTTTAATTAAATTATTCTTTTTGCTCTTAATCCACAAAGGTCTAGAAGAACAAGGGATGTTAAACGACATGTAGGTGAAACAGATCCGGTCTCTCCATTGAATTTTGAGTCAAAATCGAATTGATATAATTCAATTTTGACTTATGTCGAAATTTTGCAAGACTTAAAACCTTATTATATCAAGGGTTAGGTATTGGCATGAATCTTGCAAATATAAGGAGTGAAATAATTAATCTCAGAGAGGATGATTCTCAGATGACGGAAAAGTTCGCGAACATAAATACAAACCTGCCTGGAGAAAAATCAGCGGAGCTGCTTGAGAGAAGAAATAATATCGTACCTAAAGGCGTCAGCTACGGGGCACCTGTTTTTGCTGACACTGCAGAAGGCGCACTTGTACGTGATGTGGACGGCAATACATTCATCGATTTTGTCGGCGCCATCGGAACGATTAATGTGGGGCACAGCCACCCAAAGGTAAAGGAAGCCCTTCATGCTCAGGTGGATAAATATATCCATACCGGCTTCAACGTAGTGATGTATGAGCCGTATATAGAACTGGCTGAAAAGCTGGCGGCACTTACTCCTGGAACACATGACAAAAAAGTGATGTTTTTAAACAGCGGAGCGGAAGCGGTGGAAAATGCGGTGAAAATCGCAAGGAAATATACGAGGCGCCAGGGTGTCATCTCTTTTACGAGAGGTTTCCATGGGCGTACGTTGATGACAATGAGTATGACAAGCAAAGTGAAGCCATACAAATTTGAGTTTGGCCCGTTTGCTCCGGAAGTGTATAAGGCGCCGTATCCATATCCGTACCGCCGACCGGAAAACATGACGGAAGAAGATTATGAGACGATGGTCATCCAGCAGTTCCGTGATGTGTTTATTAACGATGTGGCACCTGAAACAGTTGCTGCTGTAGTTATGGAGCCGATCCAGGGCGAAGGTGGTTTCATCGTCCCTTCGAAGCGCTTTGTTCAGGCCGTTTATGAGGAGTGCCAGAAGCACGGTATCATGTTTATTTCAGATGAAATTCAGGCCGGCTTCAGCCGTACGGGCCGTTATTTTGGAATCGAGCACTTTGACGTCGTGCCGGATCTTATTACAGTTTCCAAATCAATGGGCGCAGGGGTGCCAATCAGTGGTGTTATCGGGAGAAGTGAGGTGATGGATCAGTCCTCTCCAGGTGAACTTGGGGGAACTTATGCAGGAAGCCCTCTTGGGTGCGCAGCTGCGCTTGCAGTGCTTGATATTATAGAAGAAGAGAAGTTAAATGAGCGTGGCGCAAAACTTGGAGAAAAAGTCTTGGACTTTCTCGGGCAGCTTCAGGAAAAATATGATGTCATCGGTGAAGCGAGAGGCCTTGGAGCCATGTGCGCCATGGAAATTGTCAAAGACAAGAAGACAAAGGAACCGGCAAAAGAGCTTACTGGGAAAATTATCAGCGAAGCGAATAAGCGGGGGCTGCTGCTTATGGGAGCAGGGGCGTACGGTAATGTGCTTCGTATATTAATGCCGCTTGTTATTACTGACGAACAGCTTGAAGAAGGACTGAATATCATCGATGAAGCAGTTAACGCAGCGCTGGCTGATTCTACTGTAAAAATGTAATGGTGTTTATGGAAGAAAGCAGTCTTAATTCTTCTTCGCAAGCCTTAAATTCTTGATCATAAGAGAACGATTTTATTTTCGCGGGGAGGGGTTTGAGATGCATAAATCATTAGGCACAGTTACTGAGGAACTTCTCGACATATTCGAATCTTCGTTTGATGAAATCATTCTCACGGATGCGGAAGGCATCATGCTGCTCGTGAATTCCGCCTGTGAAAATAACTACGGCCTGTCGTCCGACGAACTGACGGGGCGGCACGTAAAGGAATTAGAAGAGATGGGCATTTTTTACCCTTCCGCTACGCTGAAAGTTATCGAAAAGAGAACGCCGATGGAGCTGTTCCAGGTTACGAAATCAGGCCGGTACCTCCATGTCCGCACCCGTCCCGTGTTCAATGCTGATGGCAGGCTGAAGAGCGTAATCAGCTATTCCAGGGATTTAACGGAGCTCATGCATTTGCGGAATAAAATTGAGGAGATGGAGGACCAGCTTGTAACGTATAAAAAAGAGGCGAGCGAGCCCCTCGAAGTGGAAGGCCTTATTTCTAAGAGTGGAAAAATGGACCAGCTTCTTTCTGTTGTAAGGAAGGTTGCTAAAGTTGAAACGACTGTGCTGCTCTCCGGGGAGACTGGGGTAGGTAAGAGCAAGGTAGTCAGGGCCATCCATCAGCTCAGCCCGAGAAAAGACGAAGTTCTTAATGAAATTAACTGTGCGGCTCTGCCGGACCAGCTTATTGAATCAGAGCTGTTCGGCTATGAAGGCGGTGCTTTTACAGGAGCTTTCCGGGAAGGAAAAAAAGGGCTGATTGAGCTTTCCAACAACGGAACCCTCTTCCTGGACGAAATTGGAGAGATGTCGCTGCAGGCTCAGAGCAAGCTCCTGCACGTACTTCAGGAAAAACAAATTCGTCCTGTAGGAGGGAAGCATCCGATTTCACTCTCGCTGAGAATCATTGCAGCTACAAATAAAGATTTAGCTGAGATGGTCGAACAAGGAACATTTCGGCGGGATCTGTACTACCGGCTGAACGTCGTGCCCCTTCATATCCCTCCGTTAAGGGAGAGGAAGGAAGATATCCTTCCCCTTGTGGAGCATTTTCTGCAGCATTTTAACGAAATGCACGGAAGGCAGGTTCGGTTTTCGCCAAAGGTGGTCCAGGTGTTTATTGATTACGAATGGAAAGGGAACGTCCGGGAACTGGAAAACATGGTGGAGCGTCTCGTTGTAACGAATGAAGGAACAGTCGGTGTGAGAGATCTGCCTGTTAGTTTTACAGAGCAAAAACCATCCGGAGAAGGCCGGTCTCTTCCTGAAACACTGGAGGAAGTAGAAAGGACAATGATCCAGGAGGCATACAAGGAATACAAATCTACTTACAAAGTAGCCGAGGCACTGGGAATCAGCCAGTCCTCCGCTGCGAGGAGAGTTAAAAAGTATGTGACGGATCTGTAGATTAGGGCAGGCTTGTTCATGAGTATCTTCCTGGGTCAGGTTAGCTGGACTCCAGTTTTTAACAAAGTATCAGGCATATAGCCTGCCTAGTTACAGCTTTCGAAATTTTTTACAGAACTGAAAAGGGGGCTTACATAAATGAAGTACTGGAAGAACTATATTAACGGCGAGTGGATTGACACTCAGGAAAAATTTGAAGTATTAAATCCGGCAACAAATGAAGCTTTCGCATCTGTTGCTTCCGTGGGTGCCGATGAGGCCGGACAGGCGGTGGATGCTGCTCACGAAGCATTTAAGACGTGGTCCAAAAAGACAGCAGCTGAACGCAGCGCTTATTTAATGAAGTGGTTTCAGTTAATTGATGACGCAAAAGAAGAAATTGGCGAGCTCATGACGAAGGAGCAAGGAAAGCCCCTGAAAGAAGCAATCGGTGAAGTGAACTACGCGAACAGCTTTATTTCCTGGTACGCTGAAGAAGGAAAGCGCGTTTACGGTCAGACGATTCCGGCGTCTGACCCTCGTAAGCGCATCCTTGTCCAGAAACAGCCTGTTGGAGTGATTGCTGCAATTACTCCATGGAACTTCCCGGCTGCGATGATTACAAGAAAAGTTGGACCGGCACTAGCAGCAGGATGTACAGCTGTCATCAAACCAGCGGAGCTGACTCCCCTCACGGCGATCAGACTTATAGAGCTGGCTGAGGAAGCAGGTATTCCAAAGGGAGTTCTTAATCTCGTAACCGGTGACGCGAAAGCGATCGGTGATGCGTGGATGAAAGACGGCCGAGTGAGAAAACTTTCGTTCACTGGATCAACCGAGGTTGGAAAACTGCTCATGCGAAATGCAGCAGATACAGTGAAAAAGCTTTCTCTGGAGTTGGGCGGACATGCACCATTTATTGTAACCGCGAACGCAGATGTTGAAAAAGCAGTACAGGGATTAATCGGCTCAAAATACCGTAATGCAGGCCAAACCTGCGTATGTGCCAACCGTGTTTTTGTCCATGAATCCGTAGTGGACAGCTTTGTTGATGCCTTTACAAAGGCAGTTGCTGAGTTGAAAGTTGGTAACGGTCTTGAAGAAGGGGTGGAGATCGGCCCGTTAATTGACGATCGTGCTGTCGCCAAAGTTGCGAACCAGCTTAAGGATGCTAAAGAAAAAGGCGCCCAGATTGTCCTTGGGGGACGTGAGCTTGAGGGGCAGGAAGGTTTCTTCATTGAGCCGACTGTTATAACAGGGGTAACAGATGATATGCTTTGCATGAACGAGGAAACGTTCGGACCACTTGCACCAATCGCTACTTTTAAGGACACGGATGAAGTTATTGAGCGTGCAAACAACAGTCCGTACGGCCTTGCAGCGTATGTATTCAGCAAAGACATCAGTGAAGCAATCGAAATTTCCGAAGGACTTGAATACGGTATCGTCGGCCTGAATGACGGCCTTCCGTCTGTAGCACAGGCTCCGTTCGGCGGATTCAAAGAAAGCGGCCTTGGCCGTGAAGGCGGACACTTCGGCATTGAAGAATATCTGGAAACTAAATATATTTCGGTAGGGTTTTAAGTGAGTGTATGGGAGAACCAGCCTTTTGGGGCTGGTTCTTTTGTTAATCTGGGGTTTGGCAGGTTTGAAGGTGGCACCCTGGTTCCAGGAACCAAGGTGCCAGGAAGAATGAGGAAGTATACGTGAGAATAAGGAAGAATGAGGGAGCGGCTCAACGTGGCACCGATGAACCTGGTACAAGCGAACCCGGTCCCGAGGTGCCAGGATGAACGAGTGAGCAAACGTGAGAATAAGTGAGAATGAGGAAGCCGCTCAACGTGGCACCAGTGAACCGGGTACAAGTGAACCCGGTCCCGAAGTGCCAGGATGAACGAGTGAGCAAACGTGAGAATAAGGAAGAATGAGGGAGCGGCTCAACGTGGCACCGATGAACCTGGTACAAGCGACCCCGGTCCCCAGGTGCCAGGATGAACGAGTGAGCAAACGTGAGAATAAGGAAGAATGAGGGAGCGGCTCAACGTGGCACCAGTGAACCGGGTACAAGTGAACCCGGTCCCGAAGTGCCAGGTTGCGAGAGGAAGTATACGCGAGAATAAGTGAGAATGAGGAAGCTACTCAGTGGCACCGATGAACCTGGTACAAGCGACCCCGGTCCCCAGGTGTCAGGATGAACGAGTGAGTATATGCGAGAATAAGTGAGAATGAGGAAGCTACTCAACGTGGCACCGATGAACCGGGTACAGGCGAACCCGGTCCCGAGGTGCCAGGATGAACGAGTGAGTATATACGAGAATAAGCGAGTTTGAAGTACAAACCCACCGTCTCCCCAGCCTGCATAAAGAAAAACAGACCCTGCCGACGACACGGGCCTGCTAAGTTAACCAAAAAACCTCAGTTATTAAAAATCATAGTGAATCCAAAACCTCAGTTAACCAAAATATTAATTAACCAAAGCCCTCAATTAACTAAAACCCTAGTTTAACTACCTTTCACCCTGCTCCCTGCTGAAACCTGCTGTTTCACAAGCTCATACAACAAATCCGTACTCAATGCTACATCCTCCCAGCGGGATTCTTCGGCTTCGTTGTGGCTTTTTCCGCCAATGCTTGGGATAAAAATCATCACTGTTTCAGCAAGCTTATTCATGTACATGGCATCATGGCCGGCACCGCTGAACATCCGGTGATAAGGAATGCCCTTATTTTTACAAATATTCTCCAAATCATTAGTCAGCTTCACGGAAAAAGATACAGGGGGCATGTAAGATAAATCTTCAATCTGGCTGTCGAGCTTCATTTCAAGTGCTGTATCAAGCAAGGTTTGTTTCATTTGCTCAATTCTTTCTTCGAGCACTCCTTTATCAGGATGACGGATATCAATGGAAAAGGTAACTTCTCCAGGAATTACATTAACTGCCCCAGGCGAGGCCTTTATTTTTCCAAAAGTAATCAATGTTTCATCATTCATCTTTTTTACCCACTCATAAAGACGGCTCATGGCTGTAACTGCACCAACACCAGCATCCCGGCGGTATTCCATCGGTGAAGGCCCGGCGTGGTCCGTTTCACCGGTGTAGGTAATCTGATGCCAGGACAGTCCCTGGATGCCTTCCACAATGCCTGTGTTAACGCCTTTATCTATCAAAACAGGCCCTTGTTCAATATGCACTTCGAAAAATTTATCCGCTTCCTGAAGCCTGTTTTCCCTGTCGCCAAGATATCCGATCCGTTTTAATTCCTCTTCAATTGAGATACCGTTGTCATCTTCCAGCTTATACATATCCTCTGTTGTGAACTTGCCGGAAAGGACCCCGCTTGAAATCATCGGCTTAGGGAAACGGGCTCCTTCTTCGTTAGTAAAGTTCACCACGATAACAGGCTGATCAGGTTCAATGCCATCCTCTATTAAACTTTCAATGGCTTCCAGGCCGGCTAAAACACCGATTGTGCCGTCATATTTTCCGCCCCTTGGGACGGAATCGAGGTGGGAGCCCATGACAAGTGGGGCAGCATCCGGATTTTTCCCCTTTAATATTCCGTAAATATTGCCTAGATCGTCCACCTTTACTTCCAATCCCAGTTCCTTCAGCCAGGAAACGAATAAATCCCTAGCTTCTTTATCCTCATCGCTTAACGCCAGGCGGCTGACTCCGCCGCCTTCTGTTTTCCCGATCTCGGACAGTCTGTCAAATCTCCTTTTCAGTCTCTCAGAATCTACTGCCATATTACTTAAGTCTCCTCTGTCTGATTTTTCGTGCCGCACCAGCGTAAAATAAAGTCTGCGTATACTTTAGTAACTTCTTTTAAGTTATCAAGATCCACCCATTCGTTCAGTCCATGCATATTACCGCCGACAGGGCCATAACAGGTTGCCGGAATATCGTAGTACAGGTTGTAATACTTAATATCTGTCGTACATGTGATAACTGTCCGCTCCAGAGGCTTCTTTACTACTTTTTCAAAAGACTGATCGAGAGTCTGGAAAAGTGGAGTCGTATCATCGAGAGAAACCCCGTCAGCATGGAAGCCATAGAAAGTGATTTCCGGCTGCACTTCTTTTAACCAGCTGTCTTTTTCCGCAGCTTCCAACAGCCAGTCCTTCACTTCCTTTTTGATGTCGGCCGGATCCTGGCCAGGGTAAAAGCCGACCCGTGCTTCTAAAACACACTCGGAAGGTACGCTGGACGGCCAGTCTCCTGAGTGGAACTTCCCGATGTTAACGTTCAGCGGGTGAGGGTGGTGTTTAAAGTCTTTATGTTTTTCACGGGAATTAATATGCTCTCTGTATGACTTTAAAGCGTCGACAATCACATATGCTTTTTCGATTGGATTAACAGCCTCGCTCGCCCTTTCCGTATGAGCGCCTAACCCTTTCACTTTCACACGCACCCAGATTACTCCAACCTGGGACTGGACAACCTTCTGTCCGAACGGCTCAGGGATCAGGGCTGCATCAGCGGTGTAGCCTCTTTCCAGGGCAGCGAGGGCCCCGTTGCCTGTGCATTCCTCTTCAATAACGCTTTGAAGGAGGACATCCCCATCAAGCTTGATTCCTGCTTCTTTTATAGCTTTATAGGCAAAAATAAACGCGGCTACGCCTGATTTCATATCCTGAATGCCCCGGCCGTACATTTTATTTCCTTCTATCGTGCTGCCCCACGGGTCGTAATCCCATTCTTTTTCCGGCTCGGCGCTGACAACGTCAATATGCCCCTGGAGGATTAAGCTTTTTCCCTTTTTAGGGCCTTCTGCTTCGGCTTTTCCAACAACTACGGGGCGGCCGTCATAAGACCATTCCGGAGGGGAAAAGGCAGGGTGGCTTGAGAGCTCTTTCATATCAGGGACAAAATTATCAACTTCCAGCTCGAGCTCTTCTTTAAAATAGTCTGCTAAATAGTTTTGTAATGCTGTTTCATTTCCTAAAGTACTTTTGAACCGGCCGATTTTCTGAAGGAAGGCCAGTTCCTCCACCCAGGACTTGTCGATCTCTTCAAAAACGAGCTGCTGTTCTTTTTCGATGGACATAAATGATGCTCCTTTCTTTAGTCAGGAAGTCAGGGGCAGACTGTGCGCGCCCCTGTTTTTATAAAACTTTTTAAAGACCAAGCATGATGAAGAAATAACCCCAGACGATTGCTGCTATGCCGATAAACGCGACGGAAATAATCATCGTCTGGCGGTACTCTTTTTTAAGCTTGACGAGCCCTTTTTCTTCCGCCAGGATCGATTTAATCGTGCTGTGAGATAAGCTCGTCTGTTTCATCTTATGATAGTAATCAAGCTCGTAATCCGTCGGCTTCGTTACGAGGGCAATGACAATCAGTGAAAGCACCCCAACAGCGAAGGAAATCATCAGCGAATCGATATGGACAGGGAGTGTTATGATTTCCCGCCTTGCAAGCTCGTCAATGATAACGAAGGTACTTGTTGCGATAAGCATACTTCCTGTAGCTGCTTTGCTGTTCATACGTTTCCACTCAAGACCCCCTACAATTGTCGGAAGCCAGCCTACTGCGAAGATGGACCCGGCGTAAATGGAAATCCAGTAAATAGCAGATGGCCGGGAGATTGCGATGAGACAGACAACTACTGCTATGAAAACCTGGGCGTATCTTCCAAGCATAAGGCTTCTTTTTTCGCTGATTTCTTTTCCTTTTCCAAATAGATGTTCATAAAGGTCCCGAGCCAATGCAAAGCCTGTTAATACAAATAAAGTCGATGCAGTGGACATAATGGATGCCATCAGACCGGCAAGGCCGATTCCTCCGAGCCCTGCTGGTACATGTTCAAGGAAGCCGATAACCATGACGTTATCAAGGTCCTGAATTCCTGGCTGAAGCACCTGCATACCTCCAGCTGCCAGAAAAACTGTTACCTGCATGAATGGAGCAAGGAAAACCCCGATAACCGCAGCTTTCAGAATGACAAAATCATTTTTAGCCGGGAATACCCTGGATACAAGTGCTGGTGTACATGCAAAAAACAGAATCCATACTAAGAACTGGGAAATAGACCATCCGAGAGGACGCTGTTCAGCCCCGCCTATTGTCCAGTAGAACGGAATTGTGTCTGCGAGAGCCTTCATTTCCCCGAAGGTGGCCTGACCCATGATCATCGGTGCTATAATGATAGAGATGGCAAGCATCGTAAAGAACATAATCGTATCAGTGATGACCACGCCGTACATCCCGCCCAATGCACAAAACACGAGGAGGGCCACAGTGAATAATATGATCATCCATTCAAAAGAAATTCCCGTAACAGAGCTTAGTACAAGGCCTGCCCCAATCAGCTGAATTACACCGTAGCCAAGAAGGCCGATAATCATGATAATTAAGGCAATAATGCTCACTGTATTGTTTTTAAATCGTTTTTCGAAAAAGTCCGGCATAGTCTTACAGTCTAAAGCTTTCATTTTTCTGCCTATATAAATGACTGCAATGAGTGTCCCAAGCCAGGCACCAAAAGAGCCGAGAGCAGCTATAACAAGCGGGCCTTCTGCATATGACTGGCCGGCGATCCCCATTAAAGTTACTGCACTTAAATATGTAGCGGCTAAAGTTCCAACTATTAATACGGTAGAGCCTCTTTCTCCCATTACATAGAAATCGTCTTTCGTTTTTACGAAACGGGCAACGATTGCCCCGGCAAAAACATAGATTGCCAGTACGATAAAAAAGATAACCTGAGTCATAGTTTTCCTCCTGATGATTCTGAATTAGTTAATATTCTTCTGCTTTTCTTCCTCTTCTCTTTCCAGTTTCCTGATAACAGGCAAATACTGCTTCCGTAAAATCCAGATGACTATTCCCGATGAGAGAAGTGTAGTGAGAAAGGCGTTGAAAAACAGGATAAATACATGGGTATTCATTTTTTCACCTCCTGAATTAATAGAAGCTTTTATTTTGTCTGTTTTAATAGAAAGCAAGAATCATGCCAAGAAAATTTGAAAATGTGTCTGGAATATGGCGTTTTATTAGCCTATAATTAAGGTTGCGATGGAGGTTTGAATCGAAAATGATTCTGATGAGCTGATTTCGAATCAAAAACAAGAGGGAGAGGTCAGTCATGAACCGATATCAATTCATTTTTCTGATTATTTTAAATTGATTTATCTATGGGAATATTTTTTCGTTAGAAATTATCTATATTATTTTGAAAAAAGTGTTGTATAAGAATGAAAACTGAGGTCTGTTTGCAAAGTGGCTTCCAATTATCGAAATAGACCGCTTTATTCTCGCAATCAGGTGGCCAATTCTCGAAATCGAGACTCCAATACTCGAAAACAAGCCCTCTATTCTAGAAACCCTGTTTGTGAAATCAACAACCCCATAAAAAGAGGTGATACAAGTGAAGGCGGCAGATTTATTCAGTCACACGGAATTTAAAGAAGTGCTCAATGTAATAAGTGACGGCCTGTTTTTTTCAGACGGCACCGGAAATACTTTATGGGTTAATGATGCGAGTGAGAAAATCCTAAATACGCCGAAAGAAAAGCTGATTGGGAAGAATGTGACGGAGCTTGAAGCGGAAAATATAATGAATCCTTCTGTTACACGGCTTGTGCTGGAATCGCGGAACACGATAACAACCCTTCAGTCTTCATACGGAGGACGGAAATATATCGTAACCGGGCATTTGCTTCGTCTGGAAGAGGAGGACCTGGTAGTTGTCCATTCCCGGGATATCACTAATGCGGTTGCCACTTCAGACAAGCTTGAAGAGACGGAGAGGCTTATCCGAAATTACAGCCGGGAGATTAAACAAATGAAAGATCAACCGTTGCCCCCAAAACAAAAATTCATTGGAAGCGGTAAGAGTTTCAGAGATCTTAACGACCTGGTGGAAAAGGCTGCTGGGGTGAACACGACCATTCTGATCACCGGTGAGACGGGTGTGGGTAAAAATGCAGTGGCTGAACAGATTCATGAGTTAAGTGACCGGCATAACAAACCCTTTGTACATATTAATTGCGGGGCTATCCCTGAATCTCTTTTTGAATCAGAATTATTCGGGTACAAAAAGGGCGCTTTCACCGGTGCCAATACAGCCGGTAAAGCGGGACTTGTAAAAATGGCGGAAGGGGGCACATTATTTCTTGATGAAATAAGTGAAATACCTATTCATCTTCAGCCGAAACTCCTTCAGCTTCTGCAGAATAAAACATATCTTCCCGTAGGAGAAACGGCAACGCAGGAAGCAGATATTCGAATTATCGCAGCGACAAATAAAGATTTATATGAAATGATGGAGAAAGGGAGTTTCCGGGAGGATCTCTATTACCGGTTAAATATCGTGCCTATTTATGTTCCTTCCTTAAAAGAACGCCCGGAAGATATTTTTCCGCTGCTCCAGTCCAATTTAAAATACTTTAACCACCTCCATGGAGAGATGAAGCATTTCTCCAGCCAGGTTATCGATATTCTGCTAAATTATGAATGGTCGGGTAATATAAGGGAGTTGGAAAATCTTGTGGAACGCCTTGTTGTAACATCCAGAGCCAGCAAAATTACTCCTGAAGATCTTCCTGAAAAAATCCAGTCCTTCAGTTCTGAAGCAGCCACCTATATTTTAAAAGATGATGAAAGTTTAAATGAAGCGATGGAGAGAATTGAAAAGAGTATCATTAGTGAAACATACCGGAAGTATAAAACGACAAGGAAAGCTGCTGATGTGCTCGGAATGTCCCAGTCGGGCGTTATGAGAAGGATAAAGAAATACGGCATAAAACCTGATCAGCAGTAATTTAATAACGAAAGGTTCGCTTTACATGTTATTTGAGTTAGTAATAATTTTTTTAATATTATTTTTCGGAAGCTTTGTCCAGGGGGTCAGCGGTTTTGGTTTCGGCCTTATTGCCATGAGCTTTCTGCCTCTTATTTTTACTGTCAAAGAAAGCACGCTTCTCGTCGTATCATTGGCGCTCGTGCTGGCGGTCAGCATCGCAATACAGTTGTTTAAGCACATTCACTGGCCTTCCCTGGGCATTATTTTAACAGCAGCGATCCTTGGCCGTTTCGGCGGATTTATCGTACTCCACAATTTTGGGGAAATGGATATATTAAAGGTAATCTTAGCTGTTTTCCTGATCGGGGTTGTAATTTACTTATTTATGGATATAGGGCCTGAACCTGGCAAGGAGGTTAACCATACTTGGCTTCCCGCAATTCTCGGTTTTAGCGGCGGTTTTGTAGGCGGAGTCTTCGCGGTTGGCGGGCCGTTTTTCGTTTTTTATTTTCTTATGCTGTTCCATAATAATAAATATACATACAGCGCAAACCTGCAGATCACTTTTGTTGTAACTGCCATTGTTACAGTGGTGCTCCATGGAGTGAGCGGAGACTTTACAACAGAGTTTCTCGGCTACTTTTTAATGGGAATTGTAAGTGTTCTCCTTGGTTCCCGGCTTGGCGTACTTTTATTTGCGAAGCTTTCCCAGAAAAATATAAGAAAGTTTGCAGGAGTGGTAGTCGCACTTGCTGCCATCAACCTCATGCTGTTTGGATGATAGATGGCCGGCTGCAACAAGATGGCGTTTTTCCAGGTGAAAGCCCAATTAGGAAGAAGCGTTGTAAACGTCCAACCGATGGGCATGCAGTTACATATGCTATGAGTGAAGCCATATTAAAAGGAGCTGAAATAATGTCTCATCCAGGTAAAGGACCGGAAGTTTGCCCGCCAGCAGAAGGAGCACCTGTTGCAGGGGCAGGAGCGGGCTTCGCTTTTGTTGTTGTAGTGTTTGTGCTGCTCGTAATAATCGGGGCAGTAATCGTAAGGCCATATTAGAAGTTTTTTCAGTAGTTCCAGTCAGCAGAGAACTATTGTGAAAAATTAATTTCTTATAATATAAGCAGCCTGTGCCGGCAATAAAACCGGACCAGGCTGCTTTATTCATGAGGAGAGATTTTAAGCAGATGTAAGGTATTTTTCAATATTTTTCAAAAAGGAAGCCAAAAACCTTGTTTAAAAAAGCGACATTGTTAAATTGTGAACAAACATTCATAATGCCTTCATAAAATGTGCCAGTTTTTAATAAAACTTATTTTATAATAGTACTAGATAGTGAAAGGAGGGGGGACTTTCGATCTGTTTTGCTGACATAGGGGAGTACACATTAATGGAGGGATTAAAATGAAGGGGAAAAAAGTATTACTTAGTATTTCTGCCGCTTGTCTGATGCTCTTTGCCGCTGCCTGCTCGGGGGATAATGAAGATGTAAGTTTAGGAGCAGTGGATAATAACGTTGGGGAAAGCGATTCCGCTGCAGAAACTAGTGGTCCAGTGGCAAAAAGTGGACAAGATCTTGAGCCTGTAATTGACGAGCTTATGAGCAATGAACTTTTAGTACCGCTTGGAAATGTGCCTGTTCCTGAAGATAACCCGATGACAGAAGAGAAAGTGGAACTAGGTCATCTATTATTTTTTGATACACGTCTTTCCGGTAACGATGAAGTAAGTTGTATGCACTGTCACATACCTGAATTAGGATATGGAGATGGAAGAGCTACATTCGAAACCTTCCATGGGGAAGATGGGCCGAGAAACTCACCAACTGTAATTAATTCAGCATACTATACTTCAAATTTCTGGGACGGCCGGGCTGAATCTTTAGAAGAGCAGGCACTTGGGCCAATCCAGGATCCGAACGAAATGAACATGTCGCTGGATGAGTTAATTCCTAAGCTGGAAGCTATAGAGGGATATGAGGAGTTATTCATTGAGGCAGGTTATGGAGACGGCATCACTCCGGAAGCCATTGGATATGCGCTTGCTGCGTTTCAAAGGTTAATCGTCGTTGAGAATACACCGTATGACCAGTTCCTGAATGGCGACAGAGAGGCTTTATCGGATGCGGAAATCCGGGGTCTTGATTTATTCGCCGGAGATGCAGGATGCATTAACTGCCACCAGGGTGAAAACTTATCGGATAATGATTTTTATAATATTGGACTGGACAAAGATGATGAAGGCCGTTTTGCTGTAACTGGGGATGAAGAGGATATGGGGGCTATACGCACACCTGGTTTATACGGCATAACACATACTGGCCCTTACATGAGTGACGGAAGCATCAGAACCCTGGAAGAAGTTATTGACTTTTATGACCGGGGCGGGGACGGACATGAGAACACACACCGCCTGATCACTGAGCTGAATTTAACGGATCAGGAAAAAGAGGATTTACTGGCGTTCCTTAAAGTACTTGGAGGAGAGCCGACAATGTTTTCGAAACCTGAGCTTCCTGGTACGAATGATTAAGTGAGTAGTGACGAGGGGGTGTCCGAAAAGCCTGGCTTTTGGTGACACCCTCTTTTTTTAGTCCGGGGACCGCTTTGCTGCAGAAACAAGGCGTGAAGCTTTTCTTTCGTCTCCTTTCGAAATTGATCAGCCTCTCTCTGGTTGTCCTGGTTTCCCATATATCGTTTTAAGCTGGATAAGTAATATTACTTATTTATGAAAGCGATTACACAGCTAAAGTAACGAAGTTATTTTGAAGTAGTTAGGTATATTTCATAGTCTTCAGAAAACTTCGTTAGTTCACTAGATAAACAAAGTATCCCGGGCTATAATCAGATTTGTGAGAGGTGGTAACTCTTTTTTTACATTATCTATTTTAAAAGGAGAACTGACTATGATTAAAAATGCCAGAAAGTATGCTGCTGCAGGTTTAGCTCTTACAATGCTTTTACCAGCCGGAATGACAAGTGTATCCGCTCAGGAAACGGTAAGCGGGCTGGATGTAACTCCTATTAAAGATCTTTACGAAGACTCATTTTCTGTCGGAGCAGCTGTGGAGCTTTATCAGCTTGAAGGTATCCACGGAGAAATGCTGAAGAAGCACTATAACAGCATCGTTGCGGAAAACGTCAAGAAGCCTCTTTATATTCAGCCGGAAGAGGGAGTTTTCTACTGGGATGATGCGGACAGAATCGTAGAATTCGCACGAGAAAACGACATGGAGCTTCGTTTCCATACATTGCTGTGGCACAATCAGGTACCGGACTGGTTCTTCCTTGATAAAGACGGAAATGAAATGGTAGACGAAACAGATCCGAAAAAACGGGAAAAGAATAAAAGAATAGTTTTAAAGCGTCTTGAAAAGCATATTAAAGAAGTGGTAAAACGTTACAGAGACGATGTAGATGCATGGGATGTAGTGAACGAAGTAATCGATCCATGGGCTTCTAATGATGAAGGGCTGCGTGAGTCAAAATGGTACCAGATTACCGGCACTGATTATATTGAAACCGCCTTCGTAACAGCGAGAAGATTTGCAGGCAAGGACGCTATGCTTTATATTAACGACTATAATACAAACGAATCACCGAAGAGAGAGTACCTTTATGATCTTGTAACGGACATGCTGGACAAGGGAGTGCCAATTGACGGTGTTGGACATCAGACACATATCAACGTGAGCTGGCCGGAAATCGATGAAATTAGCGAAACATTTGACATGTTCACCGATTTAGGGCTGGATAATCAGGTTACAGAGCTTGATATGAGTGTATATCCATGGCCTCCAAGCGGTGAATATAAGTCATATGAGGAAATTCCACAGGAAGTGCTCGACCTGCAAGCTGACAGATACAGAGATTTATTTGAACTGTTCGTGGAGAAAGACGAAGATATCAGCAACGTCACCTTCTGGGGGATCGCTGACGACCATACATGGCTCGATGACAGCCTTGTAGATTCTCCAGGCGGACCTGGTAAAGACGCACCTTTCGTATTTGATGTTAACTTCAATGTAAAGCCTGCTTACTGGGCACTTGTTGAAGCTGCACAAAAACAATAAAAACGATGAAGAGTGACTGGTCCCCTGCCTCGTCAGGAAGGGGGCCGGTTTTTGTATGATTTTGGTTAGTTTTGACTAAAAGAGGAGACTTAAGAGCCTTACAAAACATCGATTAATCGGCATTGCTCTTCACAGGTCTGAGCTTCAGCATTCCTCAACAAACTGCCCCGGAGTAAAAATATTGTAATTTTATAGCCCTTTTACACATAGCAGGAATACTCCTTTTTCCCTGTATTTTTTAACTGTATACTATGGTAACCTGTTCAATGAAAACGCCATCATGTCTGAGCTCTTACTTTTTGTCCAACATATTTACATAAAGTAGAGGAGACAAAAATTCAAGGGAGGAATATTTTATGGGAAATTTTAAAGATAGCGCCCGACGCGTACTGATTAGTATGTTGTCTGTTTTAGTCGTGTTTTCTCTGTTTTTACCTGGGGCTTCCGCAGAAAACGCAGAAAACAGTGAAACTCATAAACTGGCAATCATGGGAACTACCGATATTCACGCCCACATTATGCCATATGATTATATGGAAGATGTGGAGGATGAAACAATTGGATTATCAAAGGTTTACAGCGTAGTAGAAGAAATTCGCGAACAATATGATCATAGCCTGTTAATTGACAACGGTGATATGATTCAGGGCAGCATTCTGGGAGATATTGAGGCCACAGTGAACCCGAGGGAAGACGGCGGGAGCACTATTATCGATGTAATGAACTTTATGGGATATGATGCTGCGGCATTAGGGAACCATGAGTTTAATTTCGGCCTTGATCTGCTGGACCGGTTTGTAGATCAGTCTGAATTCACGTGGCTCGGCGGAAATATTTATAACGTGGGAACAGATGAACACCGTTATGATCCTTATGTTTTGATAGATCAGGAGATTGATGGGGAAGAACTGACCGTAGGAGTTCTTGGTTTTGTGCCGCCTCAGATCATGATCTGGGACAGGGTTCATCTTGAGGGCAATGTTTATGTAAACGAGATTGTTGAAACAGCGGAAGAGCTTATTCCGCAGATAAAGGCAGAAGGTGCGGATGTTATTGTTGTTGCTGCACATTCCGGTTTTGACCTTTCAGAAAATGCCAGTGAAAATGCTTCATACCAGCTTAGCCAGCTTGATGGAGTCGATGCTTTAATCACCGGGCACCAGCATTACACTTTCCCTAACGATACAGACCGTTACGGGGATATGGAAGGTGCTGATGTAGAAAAAGGAACTTTAAACGGCACTCCGACAGTTATGCCTGGAGCATGGGGAAGCCACCTTGGGCTGATAGAACTTGAGCTTGAGTTTAACGATGGAGAATGGTCGGTTGTTGGCGGGTTCGCCAATGCTATTGAAACAGCAGACTATGATTCTCATGAGGCTGTGGAACAGATCATAATGGAACGCCATCTGGAAACAGTTGAATATGTGAACAGCCCTGTCGGCGAGACAGTGAATGAGCTGAATACATTCTTCTCCCGTGTGATGGATAACGAAGTAGTTCAGCTTGTCAATGATGCCCAGCTTGATTTTGCAGAAAGCCGTTTTGAAGGAACAGAATACGAAGGTATGCCTTTATTGTCAGCTGCCGCACCATTCCGTGCCGGACGCGGCGGACCAGGTTACTTTACTGATGTTCGCGGAGACATTGCGATAAAGGATGTTGCAGACCTTTACATTTACCCAAATACAATTCATGTCGTGAAGGTTGACGGAAATGATCTTCGCGGCTGGCTGGAAGAGTCTGCACGGGCGTTTTTCCAGATTGACCCGGAGGCTGCAGAAGACCAGTATTTAACCGACATGGATTTCCGCGGGTACAACTTTGACACCATTGAAGGTGCAGAGTATTTAATTGATGTTACCCGTCCTGAAGGGGAACGTATCGTCAGCCTCACATATAATGGTGAGCCTGTAGAAGATGATGCGGAATACCTCGTTGTGACGAACAACTACCGTGCAAGCGGCGGAGGCGGCCACATCGCAGACGCTGAAAGCGCGGAAATAGTATATTCAGGTACGGAAGAAAACCGTGAAGTGCTGATTGATTACATTCGTGAACAAGGCACGATAGAAGTAGAAGTGACAAACAACTGGTCTATTGTCCCATTTGAAGCGGAAGGGCGTATTCTTTTCCAAAGCTCTCCTGAAGGGGCGGACTATATTAACCGTGCCGGAGTAGAAGGAATCTCTTTCGCAGAAATTGATACTAATGGCTGGGGTGTGTACGAATACCACACTGAAGAGATGGAATTTGTGGATTTCGATCCGTCGCTGAAAGGGAAGAATGCACTTGTTGCTTTATATAAAGCAGGGCTGATCGACAGTCCGGATAAAGATTTCCCGCCAGCGAAGCATATTAACCGAGGCAACGGCAATCCTGACCCGGGAAGCGGAAACAACAGAGGGAAGGGAAACAGTAACAGATAATGATAAGAGAGGGGCCGGCAGAAAGCCGGCTCCTCTTTTACTGCAGCTGCGTTCTGGGATGTATCGCATTAATAAGGCTTCACAAAATTAGTGGCCTAATTATATGAATGGAGCGTCGCACAGGCGTTAACTGTCTATTCTCCCGCCAGCTTAATCTTATAACCTGGTGCCAG
Source organism: Evansella clarkii (assembly GCF_002019695.1). Classification (GTDB taxonomy): domain Bacteria; phylum Bacillota; class Bacilli; order Bacillales; family Salisediminibacteriaceae; genus Evansella; species Evansella clarkii. Next base: position 1,688,341 of record NZ_KV917376.1, read on the forward strand.
TCCCCTGGAATGTGCATAGTATATTTTGTAAGTAAGTTCAAAGGATGATATTTCGGGTTTGCTTTTGTTGAAATATGTTATAATTTAAGAGTTAATTTGAGGTATTAATTTTATCCCGATGTAAGCGTCCGTAAAACTCCACTCTCAAAAAAGAGCAGGAGCGAAAATGTATAGTCCGAGTTAACGGACGCTTACATCCCGATTGGTTCAACTAACAATCAGTGGGGGGGATGAATAAAACCCCCACTGATTGAAGGTTCACTTTATTAGTAATGGAGATGTGTTAAGTATGAAGATAGCAGTTGCAGGCACGGGGTATGTGGGATTGTCGAATGCAGTGTTGCTTGCCCAGCACAATGAAGTGGTGGCGCTTGATATCGTCCAGGAAAAGGTAGACAAGATCAACAGTAAAGAATCTCCGATTGCGGATAACGAGATTGAAGATTTTCTGAAAAATAAAGAGCTGAACCTTTCAGCTACGACTGATAAAAAGAAAGCGTTCAAGGATGCTGAGTTTGTAATTATTGCCACACCAACAGATTACGATCCGGTACAGAATTACTTTAATACGAAGTCCGTGGAAAGTGTTATAGAAGGTGTGATGAAAGTAAACCCTCAGGCGGTCATGGTCATTAAATCCACGATTCCTGTAGGCTACACAAAAGAAATTAAGGAAAAATACGGGACAGATAATATTATCTTTTCTCCGGAGTTTCTTCGGGAAGGAAAAGCGCTCTACGATAACCTTTACCCTTCCAGAATCATCGTGGGGGAACAGTCTGAGCGTGCGAAGAAGTTTGCTGACCTTCTTGCTGAAGGGGCTGTAAAAGAAGATATTCCTGTTTTGTTTACGGAATCTACCGAAGCAGAAGCAGTAAAATTGTTTTCCAATACGTATCTTGCTCTCAGGGTTGCATACTTTAACGAACTTGATACGTATGCGGAAATCAAAGGTTTAAATACAAAACAAATTATTGAAGGAGTTGGTCTCGATCCCCGCATCGGCGACCACTACAATAATCCTTCGTTTGGTTACGGCGGTTACTGCCTGCCGAAGGATACAAAGCAGCTTAGAGCCAATTATGCTGACGTTCCTCATGAAATCATCGGTGCCATTGTTGATGCCAACTCTACAAGGAAGGATTTTATTGCTTCCCAGATTATGAAGAGAAAGCCTCAAACAGTGGGTATTTACAGACTGACAATGAAAACGGACTCTGATAACTTCCGGGCGTCTGCTGTACAGGGTATTATGAAGCGTCTCCGAGGTGAAGGCGTTGAAGTTGTTATTTATGAGCCGGTATTAGACACAGAGAATTTTGAAGGCTTCCGTGTCGTGAATGATTTCGAAGAGTTCAAAAATACAGCCGATGTTATCGTAAGCAACCGTATGTCGGGCGAACTTGAAGATGTAAAAGAAAAAGTGTATACAAGAGATCTGTATCAGCGGGATTAAATTTCAATTTTTTATCCCGATGTAAGCGTCCGTAAAACTCCCGCCTCAAAACATGAGTGGGAGCGAAGATGTTTAGGCGGGGATAACGGACGCTAACATCCCGATTGGTTCAACTAACAATCAGTGGGGGAATGAATAAAACCCCCACTGATTGAAGGTTCACTTTATAAGGGATGAGCCCTTACCAAAAATCCCTTCCGTCTTATACTATATTAATTAACTAAGCAGATGGTCAGGTGATCATTTGCTTGTTTTTTTACACTATAGAAAAGGATAAAATTTTGGAAGCGGAGCAGTCTCGGTGCAGATAAAATCTTTAAAGTTATAGTATAAGTGCAACTAAGGCAATCCTTCGCCTTGTATGGCTTGGCTGCAAAGTTTTCTTGAAGGAGGAGCGTAAGTTGGGGCTGGATGAGCTGATAAGACTGATGAATGATGTCAAACGGCGGGGAGAAGAGGATCCAGGTGCATGCGCCTGCGAAATGGTTAAATTTATTCAAGAGAGACTTGGCGGAAAGTTAAACCTCCCTGGACAGCGGGAAGATTAACAGCTTAGGAGAAAATGTCTGCAGAGCCGGCTTTGGCCACTGGTGGCATAAAGGGGCAGGGACGGCTCCATTATTTTGTAACGGGAGTTGGTATTGATATGAATATTCTGGTGACACCGGATTCTTTTAAAGGATCTATGACAAGTGCGGAGGCTGCTGAAGCAATATACAGCGGAATAAAGAAGAGCCCGTTTGCCGGAGCAAAAATTCAGATGGTCCCAATGGCCGATGGTGGTGAAGGAACAGCCGATGCGCTGCTAGCCCCTCTTCATGCAGAGAAGGTGCTGGTAAAGACAGTTGACCCAATAGGAAGAAAAACAGAAGGTTTTTTTGCCTGGAACGAAGAAAGAAAGCTAGCATTAATCGAAACTGCAGCAGCATCCGGAATCACTCTCCTTTCAGAACCGGAACTGGACCCTTTAGCGGCCACCACTCATGGAACTGGAATCATCATGAAAGCAGCCCTTGATAAAGGTGCGGAAGAAATCGTCCTTGGTATTGGCGGAAGTGCCACGGTTGATGGGGGAGCAGGCTGCCTCCAGGAGCTTGGCTGCGAGTTCTTTAATGAAAAAGGACAACCGATCCAGCGGGTTTCGGGCAGGCTGGAAGAAATAGAGCATATACATACTGAAAATCTGGATGTCAGACTTAAAAACGTAAAGCTGGTCATCGCGTCTGATGTTAAAAACCCCCTGCTTGGGGAAAAAGGAGCAATTGCAGTCTTTGGCCCGCAGAAGGGTGTCCTGAAAGAAGAAATCCCATTTTTCGAAAATGGTATGGAGCAGTTTGCTGAGTTAACAGTTAAAGCAACAGGTAAAGATTACAGAAACGCTCCAGGAGCAGGTGCTGCGGGAGGGGTCGGTTTTTCCCTTATGTCCTATTTTGAAGGGGAAATGAAAAATGGTTTTGATTTGATAGCTGAACTGACCAGCCTGGAAGAGAAAATTGAATGGGCGGACCTGGTTATAAGCGGCGAAGGTAAGCTGGACGAACAAACATTTTATGGGAAAGGGCCAATGGGTGTCGCAAGGACGGCCTTAGCCAAAAATAAAATTGTGCTTTTGTTCGGCGGTTCTGTGTCTGAGTCATTTATAAAAGGAACATATGATGAAGAAAATCTGATTCCGGTGTCTCTTACTCATGAAATTATCCCGCTGCAGCAAGCAATGAGTCATGGGAAACAGCTCCTCGAGCTGGCATGCCGGCAATCACTAAAGACACTTTATACCGGGGCTGACAGATTAGGCGGTTTTATTAATGGGGAGTAATCAGTCTTGCTGCTGTGTATTCAAATCGAAGGAAGCCCTCTCTTCCAGCATACAAAAGCCCGCCCTTTCCGCTTAGGGGGTAAGCGGGAGGCGGGTTTCTTCAAAAAGGGGGGGCAGTATTATATTTACTTACTCTGTTACTTCCAGCAGAGCTGATGCCCCTTTTTCAACATGGTTGAACTGGTGAGTTACGATTGGGTAAGTTCCAGGCTCTTTTACCGTGAATTCAACAACCGCTCCGCCGCTGGCAGGAAGGATCACCGTCTGGAGCCCTTTCATATGGTTTTCCGGGTTGCCGTCTACATATACATCATCCATTACTGTTCCTACTACGTGGAAGGAGCTGATTTCGTTCGGCCCTACGTTGTTGATATACATGCGGATCTTCTCGCCTACTTTAGCCTGGAGTGGAGCTTCTTTCAGGTCGTATGTTGTGCCGTTTGTGTTAATATCTCCTTCTTCCAGGGCTTTTGCGGAGAATACTACCTGGCTCGGAACGCCGTTTGTCATGTCATCTAAGTCATTATACTGGTACCATTCGTTTTGAATGAGTACGAACTCGCGGTCCACTTCGTCATCTGTTGGATAGCCGTCCTTCGGCATTACAATAATTACCCCGTGCATTCCGTTAGCAATGTGAGCCAGTACGGAAGGTGTTCCACAGTGGTACATAAAGACTCCCGGATAATTCGCTGTGTATGTGAAGGTGCCTTCTTCATTCGGCATTACATCGGCAAAATCACGTTTCGGGCTTGCGTGCACTGCATGGAAATCCATGGAGTGAGGGATAGCAGGGTCATGGTTCTTTAAGTTAAAAGTGATTGTATCTCCTTCGTTAACAACTACGAGGGGACCAGGGGCTTCGCCGTTAAACGTCCATGCTTTGTAAAGGAGTCCTTTGTCTATTTCGATATCTGTAATCTGAGATGTCATTTCCACATATACTTCATTTTCTCCGGTGCGTTCCACGATAACTGGTACTGGTTCCTGATGTAATCCATCATGTGCCGCGAATACCGGCATTCCGTTTCGTGTGTATTCACCATCAGTTTCATGATTTTCTTCAGAAGCTTCAGCGTCATTTTCATTTCCATTCTCGTTGTTTTCTTCAGCGGCATAAACAGTGTCATCGGAATTGCTGGTTTCTTCAGCATTACAGGCGACAGAGAGCATCATCAATATAATTCCGGCAAGTAAAAGCTTAAACCATTTAGCATATGACATACTCGATCACTCCTACCATTTTATTAGGCTCTGTTAAAGTGGAATGTAGTTTATATGCTTGAGCTCCCTTTATCCAATTTTCAACTGGATTCCGCTGCGCTCTGTGTGTCAGGTCAAGGCTGAAAACCAATCTGTTTCTTAACAAAGCCTTTGGTTAAGGAACGCTTTCCTTACCTTTAATATATAGGGGTGGGGGAGCATTCTTGGTGATTTGAATCACCTTTGTTAAGTTGTTCACAGGCCGTTCAAGCGTTATTCACAGAAAATTCTTAACTCTATATTGGAAGGGAAAATAGTAAATATACAGAAGACAGTCATGGGGAAAATCCTGGAGGAGAAGAGATCTGATCAAGCCAAATGACTGTAATACATACCCAGCCGCCTGCTATCATGGACATAGAAAAGGTCTAAAATGCTGTCTATGGAATGCAAAATGAAACTAAAGTAGGTGCGAAAATTTTTAAATGAGACAGAGAGAGGAGAATCAGATTGAAAGTTTTAAAGATAGCTAATATACCAGGTGATGGTGTAGGAAAAGAAGTAGTACCCGCAGCTTCTGAAGTTTTGAAAGCGCTGGAAGAAGTTCACGGAGGAATACAGTTTGAATTTGAAAATTTTCCATGGAGCTGTGAATATTATTTGGAGCACGGAAGAATGATGCCGGAAGACGGACTGGAAAGGCTCAGGAATTTTGACGCTGTTTTCCTCGGAGCAGTTGGAAATAAAGAGCTTGTCCCGGATCACATTTCGCTCTGGGAATTACTAATAAAAATTCGCCGTGAGTTTGAGCAGGTTATTAACGTCCGTCCGGCGAAAAGGTTCGATGGTATTCAGTCCCCGCTGGCTAACCCGAAGGACTTTGACCTTATTGTTGTCAGAGAAAACAGCGAAGGAGAGTACAGCTCCATCGGAGGAACAATCCACCAGGGCGAGGACGAAATTGCCATCCAGAATGCTGTTTTTTCAAGAAAAGGTACAGAACGGGCAATCCGGTACGCGTTTGAACTGGCCTCCAGACGGAAAAAGCATGTTACAAGCGCAACTAAGTCCAATGGAATTGTCTATTCTATGCCTTTCTGGGATAAGGTTTTTGAAGAGGTGTCGAGAGATTATCCTGGCTTTGAAACAGACTCCCAGCATATCGATGCTCTTGCAGCGTTTTTTGTAACACGCCCGGAAAAATTTGACGTCATCGTTGCAAGTAATTTATTTGGAGATATTCTTACAGATATTGGAGCTGCGATTATGGGAAGCATCGGTATAGCCCCGGCTGCAAATATAAATGTGAATGGGAAGCACCCATCCATGTTTGAGCCGGTGCACGGGTCTGCGCCGGATATCATAGGAAAAGGAATTGCAAATCCGGTGGGCCAGATTTGGACAGGCAAAATGATGATCGACCATTTTGGCGAGGAAGAACTTGGGCGTGAGCTCCTGGAGATTATTGACAATGTGACCCGGGATGGCTTCCTCACACCTGATGTGGGCGGCAGCCATACAACGAAAGAAGTAACGGACGAAATCATCACTCGTGTGCGAAAGCTGGGTTGATCGTTTTACTGAAACGAATTGCGAAAGCGTCTTGCATGCCCGCTTGCGGGAAAAAATAGAGTGAGCGGTAACGCAAGAGTGTCTTGCATGCCTGTTTAACAGAAAAAATAATATTAAGAGGTAACGCAAACAGTACAGAGGCACCCGGGCTGGGCCTAAACAGAATAAAAGTATAGGAGGCACATAAATAAATGAAGACATTCGCTGTTTTACTGCCAATGAAAGATGAGGAACTGACGAAAAAGTACAGACCGGCACATTTGGAGTTTTTGGAAAAAATGCACGAAGAGAAGAAAGTAGTTTTGTATGGAAGATTTGCTGAAGGTACCGGGGGGCTGGTAATCTATCAGGCGGAGGACCAGGAGGAAGTGGAAGCCTGGGTGAAAAAGGATCCCTACGTCTTACACGGCGCCAGAGAATATAAAATACATGAATGGGAGCTTGTTATTCCTATTAAATCTTGATAGCCACAGCTTACTTGCCGGCGGTCGCACCGCCTGGCAATTTTTTAATGTATGGCCGTGACTGATTTTACCACGTTCGCCGATAAACTATCCGATTTCGCCGATAAAATTAAAATTTCGCCGATAAACCTCCCAATATCGCCGATAAAATCACTTTTTCGCCGATATATCAATCTCTCCTCAGGAAACTACTAAAATATCACCTTTGCTCACTTTATAAATCTTACAATATTCAGTTTTTTGCCATAATGAAGTACCATATTTAACTGGTTAATAAGATATAATTTAATTAAAGATAATAAAAATTCAGGCGGCCTTTCTAAAAGAAGGAATTCACCACAAAATACCGATGCAGTGCAACTCCTTGCCTACCTATGAACAAGGCGTACCCACGCACCGGCATCCACCCACATCCACCCACACCCACCCAAACTTCTCTAAAGGTCCCATTGTTATCTGGCAAACTGATCCAGCCTGAGTTCCCACTGAACTCAGGCTTTGCTTTTAAATAAACGAGCGCAGAAGGGAGGCGGAACGATGCTGAAGAGAGGTGCAGTGGAAGTTTTTGAGAAAATATTAATTAACACGATCAAGACACCAGGAATCAGAGTTAACCGGGAAAACTTTCTGAAAGAATCCCTGGGGAAGTATGCCGACACACAGTCACAGCTTGAAACAGCAATAGAAAAAAGCCCTCTAGCTGCGGGGGTTCAGCTGAGTGTTCTGGATGCGACAGCCGTAAAGCTGATAGAGAAGCGGACAAAACAAACTTCGGCCGCCTCCCTCGTTTCCACGATGCCACTTGGAGCACCGATGGCAGCAACTGTACCGGCGGATATGCTTCAGTATATGTCTATATCTATCCGGCTGGCTCAGGAGCTCGCTTATTTATACGGCTTTAAAGGCTTCTGGGATGGAGAAAACATGAACAGCAGCAGAGTAAAGGAAGAAATCATTCTGTTTCTGGGAGTCATGGCAAAGGTTAAAGGTGCTGCATCCATCATCAGGATAATTAAAGCAACTGATGAAGGGCGGACCATCCTCAATTTTCCGCGTAAATCTATCATTAAATTAATGTACTATCCTATTTTACGAAAAATAACCACACTGATTGTTACTAAACAGTCATTTTCCAAAGGGATTACCAAAGTCGTCCCGATGCTTGGCGGGCCCGTATCCGGCGGCTGGACCTTCGCAAAGATGAAGGTAATGGGCGAGCGGCTCCGGAAAGTTTTATCCGATGCTTCCCGCAGTTATAAGGAGGAAGACCTTCTCAAGGATCTTCGTGCTGTAAAACATGAAGTTCTGACAGAGATTGGATATGAATATACAGGTTACAGACTGGAGGCAGAAACCTCAGCGACGGGAAAACCATGATAATTACGAGATTTATAGTGTAAAGAATTGAGAGGAGGTTTTATTAATGAAAGCAACTAAATGGTACACCTACACTTGTGAAGGAGTGATCAAACAACTCAGGACCAATGCTAAAACCGGATTGACTAAAGAAGAAGCTGTCCGGCGGACGGAAACATACGGTAAAAATGAACTGCCTGAAGCCGAGAAAGACCCTCAGTGGAAAAAATTCATCAGGCATTTTCATGATGTTTTGATATATGTCCTTCTCGCAGCGGCTGTGGTCACAGCTGTCCTCGGCCACTATATTGACACAGCTGTTATTCTGCTGGTTGCTGTCATAAACGCTTTAATTGGCTATATCCAGGAAAATAAGGCGGAGAAGGCTCTCGATGGCATCAGGAATATGCTCTCCCTTAAAGCAAATGTCATCAGGAATGGGGTGCGTACGGAGATTCCGTCCAGTGAAGTGGTGCCAGGAGATATCGTTGTACTCAGTGCCGGGGATAAAGTACCAGCGGACATCCGCATCCTCCGGGCCGATAATTTAAAGGCTGAGGAGTCCCCCCTTACTGGAGAGTCCCTTTCTGTTGAAAAAAAGCAGGATGTTCTTCCTGATGACACTGTCCTTGGCGACAGGAAAAACATGGTGTTTTCCGGTACATCCATTGCCTCTGGTTCAGGACTTGGAGTTGCTGTGGATACAGGGGAGAAAACGGAAATAGGCAAGATTAACACCTCCATCGCCGAAGTGGAAAAAATCCAGACACCCCTGCTCAGGCAGACAGCGAAATTTGGAAAAATGATTTCTGTTGTCATCTTGTTTGGAGCAGCTGCGATGTTTATTTTCGGCTATGTGTTTCATGATTATGAGGCGGCGGAGCTCCTCCTTGCTGTGATTGGCCTTGCTGTTGCCGCTATTCCGGAAGGACTTCCTGCCATTTTATCGATAATATTAGCTATAGGTGTGCAGACGATGGCTGGAAATAATGCAATCGTCAGAAGTCTCCCATCTGTTGAAACATTAGGTGCTGTTTCTGTCATATGTTCTGATAAGACAGGCACCTTGACGAAAAATGAGATGACGGTAACCGCATTGGTTTTACCAGAAGGTGAATATGAAGTTACAGGTACTGGCTATTCTCCGGAAGGACAGATCCTTTCTGAAGAAAGAGGGAAACAGGATGACCATGTACTGCAGGAATTTCTTACTTGTGTAAAAACGGTCAATGAGGCGAGTTTGCAGAAAGACGAAAATGGCAGATGGACAATAAGCGGCGAGCCTACAGAAGGCTGCCTGGTATCCCTTGCTGAGAAGGCTGAGTTCTCTGTGCCTAAGCTAGAGGCTGTGGCAAAAATTCCATTTGATTCTTCGTATAAATATATGGCTTATCTTACAGAAAAGGATGGAGAAAAGGTCATTTATATTAAAGGCGCTCCTGACCGTCTTTTTGGCATGGCAGATCTTGAGCCAGGCTCTCCGGAAAGGACCGCCTGGGAAAATAAAATGACCAATCAGGCACAGCAGGGAAAAAGGGTGCTGGCTGCGGCTATGAAAAAAGTGGATGCAGATAAAATAACTCTTGGCCATGATGATGTATCCTCCGGGCTCACGATCCTTGGTCTCGCAGGAATTATTGACCCGCCCCGGGAAGAGGCAATCACAGCTGTAAGAGAATGCAGAAAAGCAGGAATAACGGTAAAAATGATTACCGGGGATCATAAAGATACCGCTGTAGCTATAGGAAGGGAACTGGGAATCGGCGATGGCGTGAAGGCTGTAGAAGGAAGAGAGCTTGATAAAATGTCCCCTGAGGAACTGGCGAAAGCTGCAGCCGAATACGATATTTTTGCAAGAACGAGCCCGGAAAATAAACTGCAGCTTGTACAGGCGCTCCAGGAGCATGGGCATATTTGCGCCATGACAGGGGACGGAGTAAATGACGCACCGGCGCTTAAGCGGGCGGATATTGGAGTTGCCATGGGAATCAAGGGGACCGAGGTTTCCAAAGATGCCTCCCAGATGATTCTCGTGGACGATAACTTTAATACAATTGTCAACGCTGTCCGGGAAGGCAGGAGGGTATACGATAACTTGAAAAAGACGATTCTGTTTATCCTTCCTACTAACGGGGCAGAGGCGTTTCTCATTTTCGCGGCGATTTTATTCGGCACTATGATGCCCCTGACCCCGGTTCAGATTCTCTGGGTGAATATGATAACAGCCGTGACAATCTCTCTTGCCATCGCATTTGAAAAAATGGAAAAAGGAACGATGGACAGGCCGCCGAGAAATCCAGATACGAAACTGTTAAGCGGGTACTATATTTTCCGGATCGTCTTTGTTTCTCTCTTAATTGGCGGAGGCATACTCGCCATGAATGCTGACCTGATGACGAATGGGTATGATCCAGCGGTAGTTAACACAGTGACGCTGCAGGCTCTCGTGATCGCCCAGTTGTTTCATCTTTTTAACTGCAGAAGTGAAAGGAATTTTGCATTCGGTAAAGGTTTCTTCTCAAATAAGATTGCGTTTATTGTCTCAGGTTTGCTTATCCTGATTCAGCTTGCGGTCACTTATGTGCCGTTTATGAATACGATTCTTGGCACAGTGCCTATCAGTGCAGAATACTGGGTTATCCCTGTTGTTATTGGCCTGGCAGTATTCATTATTGTAGAAATAGAGAAATGGATTACGAGAAAAATAACGGAAAAAAGGATGGCAAAGTAAAATAAGCGAAATCCCCGTCAGTGGCTGGGGATTTTCGCTTATTTGCAAGGATATTTAAGAGAAAAGCTTAATTCTTATGCCGATGTGCTGGTGCTGGCTTTGTCAGTAGCGGGCGCATCGGAAGGAAGGTCATTGACAAGAACAATTCTTCCGTTAATTTTACCTGCCTCCAGGTCTTCGAACACCTTATTTATGTCGCTCAGTGGTGCAGTGTCCACAATTGTTTTTACTTTGCCCTCGGCTGCAAACTGGAGGGACTCCTGAAGGTCTTTACGGGTTCCCACGATAGAGCCTACAATACTTACCCCGTTGAGCACAGTGTCAAAAATAGGTACTTCCATCATTTCCGGTGGCAGCCCTACCGCCACACATTTGCCACCTCTCTTAACCGCTCGGTATGCTTCTGAGAATGCCGGCTTGGAAACAGCTGTGCAAATGGAAGCCTGGACTCCGCCAACTTCCCGCTGGATAAATTCTGCGCTATCCTCTGTCAGAGGGTTAATTACTTTATCAGCTCCAAGTTCCGTGGCAAGCTGGAGCTTTTCGTCAAATGTATCTACTGCCACAACGTTGTAGCCCATTGCTTTCGCATACTGGACGGCAACATGTCCGAGCCCGCCAATACCATATATGGCTACCCAGTCTCCTGGTTTTGCCTCTCCAACTTTGAGCGCTTTATAAGTTGTAACGCCGGCACAGAAAATCGGAGCAGCGTCAACGTACTCAAGGTTGTCAGGAAGTTTAACTACATAATTTGCTTCTGCCAGGCAGAAGTCTGCATAGCTTCCGTCTACAGAATAACCGGCATTCTGCTGGCCGTGGCAGAGTGTTTCTCTTCCGGTTAAACAGTATTCGCAGTGGCCGCAGGCGGAATAAAGCCATGGTATTCCTACACGGTCCCCGATTCGAAGATGATTTACATTTTCTCCAATTTCAACCACTTCTCCTACACCTTCATGCCCTGGGATGAGCGGAAGATTAGGCTTCACCGGCCAGTCTCCGTGAGCGGCATGAAGGTCTGTATGGCAGACTCCGCAGGCTTTGATCTGGACTAATACCTGTCCGCTGCCAACCTCAGGAACTGGTACTTCCTCTATTTTTAATTCCTGTTTGAACTCGTGCACAACTGCTGCTTTCATCAACTTTTTCCCCATTTTAAACTCCCCCTCATTAATTAGCTTTCCTGTTTACTGAGGACAGCCTGGAAGCGGTCCGGCTGTCATAGTTTTATATTAACAGGCAAAGGGAATCAGGAGCAGGTGGGTGTGATTTAATTCACAGAATTGCCATAGCAAAGTATACAGATTGTGAACATTTTTCAGTAATTCACATGATCAACGATTACAGAAAAACAATTTCTTAGTTTTGCAGATTGCTGTAATCAAATAGTCCCAGGTAATCGCTGGTAAAGCTATGATATTGTTTGCGCTTTCAGCACGTCTGTGTTACGTTTTCTTATGGAAGAAAAATTTTTGTGAATTAAAAGATTTCTTATTTTTAAAGGAGGGCTTAGCTTTGGTATTACCATTCAAACATGAACCATTTACTAATTTCAAAGATGACCAGAACCGCCAGGATTATAAAGATGCCCTGGAAAAAGTAAAGGGCCAGCTTGGGCAGGATTACCCACTTGTAATTAACGGCGAGAGGATTTATACGGATAATAAAATCACTTCCTATAACCCTTCCAATAAAGAAGAAGTAATCGGCCATTCTTCTATGGCTACAAAAGAGCATGTTGACCAGGCAATGGAAGCTGCGAATGAAGCTTTCAAGGAGTGGAGAACATGGAGCGCTCAGGCGCGTGCAGAAATTATGTTCCGTGCAGCTAACCTGATTCGCCGCCGCAAGCATGAGTTTTCCGCATGGTTATCTTATGAAGCAGGTAAGCCATGGGGACAGGCAGATGGCGATACGGCGGAAGGAATTGACTTTCTTGAGTACTATGGCCGCCAGATTCTTGAACTGGACAAAGGGAAGCCATTAGCTGACCGTCCGTTTGAAAACAACTCTTATTTCTACCAGCCGTTAGGCCCTGGTGTTACAATCCCGCCGTGGAACTTTGCTTTTGCAATTGTTGCCGGTACTGTTGCAGCGCCAATCGTCACTGGTAACACAGTGTTACTTAAGCCATCTGAAAACACGCCTGTAATCGCGTATAAACTGGTGGAAGTACTGGAAGAAGCAGGACTGCCAAAAGGCGTACTTAACTTCGTCCCAGGGGATCCTGCGGAAATCGGTGACTATCTTGTAGATCACAAAGATACACACTGGATCAACTTTACAGGTTCTGTACCAACTGGACAGCGTATTTTTGAACGCGCTGCTGTAAGGCAGAAAGGCCAGAACCACATTAAGCGTGTAATCGCTGAGATGGGCGGTAAGGATACAATTATCGTTGATAACGATTCTGATCTTGATCTTGCTGCACACTCCATCGCACACTCTGCGTTCGGATTCTCCGGCCAGAAATGTTCTGCATGCTCCCGTGCTATTGTTCATGAGGACGTGTATGACGAAGTGCTTGAAAAAACAATCGAGTATACAAAAGAATTCTCTGTCGGCAACCCGGTAGAAGAAGATGTTTATATGGCTGCTGTTGTTAACCAGAAGCAGTTTGATAAGATTAAAGATTATATTGAGATTGGCAAAAAAGAAGGCGAGCTTGCATATGGAGGCGAAACAGACGACTCTAAAGGCTTCTTCGTTCACCCAACGATCTTTAAAGATGTGGATCCTGAAGGAAGAATCATGCAGGAAGAAATCTTCGGGCCTGTCGTTGCTTTCACAAAAGCGAAAGACTTCGACGAGCTTCTTGATATCGCCAACAACACAGAGTACGGCCTGACTGGAGCGGTTATTTCCAACAACCGTGCCCACCTGAACCGTGCCCGCCATGAATTCCATGTTGGTAACTTGTACTTCAACCGCGGCTGTACTGCGGCAATCGTAGGATACCACCCATTCGGCGGATTCAAAATGTCCGGAACTGACTCTAAAGCAGGCGGACCGGATTATCTCGTAAACTTCCTGAACGCTAAATCCGTTTCAGAGATGTTTTAAGAGAATAGAAGATAAATAGAAAACGGCCGCATTTTGCGGCCGTTTTTTTAGTGAGTAGGGGGGCAAGATTAGAATTATTTTAAGTTGTGCGATCCGCAACTTAAGTCGTGCAAATCCCTCGAGAAGTCGTGCGAACCCCAACCGAAGTTACGCGATCCTCACTGAGAACTAGATATCCCCTCTTATTAATACCCTCCAATCGACAAATACTTCGTTTCCAGGTAAGGCTCGATACCTTCAAGGCCACCTTCACGTCCGAGGCCGCTTTCTTTCATTCCCCCGAAAGGAGCATGTGCCGCAGAAGGACCTCCGTCGTTCCAGCCAAGTATGCCGAATTTAAGATTTTCGTGCAGGAAGGTTCCTGTACGGTAATCATTTGTGAAGAAATAGGCAGCAAGCCCATATGGGGTGCTGTTGGCAATATCCACTGCTTCTTCAATGGACTGGAAGCTAGTAATTGGTGCTACCGGGCCGAAAGTTTCCTCGTGCATGATTGTCATTTCCGTCGTGACATTTTTCAGCACGGTCGGTTTTATAAAGAAGTAGCCTTTTTCTTTATCACTGTCGTATTCCTGGCCTGCTGCTACTTCTGCCCCTTTTTCCACCGCATCCTCAATATGCTCTTTAATTTTTTCAAACCCTTGCTCATTAATAATCGGACCAATATCAGTTCCTTCTTCAAATCCGTTGCCGGTTTTCAGTTTATTCGTTGCTTCTGCCAGTTTATCCGCGAACTCGTCGGCAATGCTTTCATGTACGATGATACGGTTAGCGCAGACGCATGTCTGTCCTGAATTTCTGAACTTAGTGGAGATCGTCTGCTCTACAGCCAGATCAATATCGGCATCTTCCGCCACAATAAGAGGTGCGTGCCCACCCAGTTCCATTGTTACATGCTTAACAGTATCAGCACTGTTTTTTATCAGAGATTTTCCAACAGGTGTACTTCCGGTAAAAGTAATTTTGCGAACGTATTCACTGCTTGTGAAGAGATCGCCAACAACGCTGCCCCTGCCGTTCACATATTGCACAGCTTCCTCAGGTATGCCGGCTTCATGAGCAAGTTCAATGAACCTCATACCTGATAAAGGAGTCTCAGATGCAGGTTTCACGATAAAAGTACAGCCGGCTGCCAGTGCAGGTGCCGCTTTTCGCGCCATCATTGCGGCAGGGAAGTTCCATGGAGTAATCGCCGCCACAAGCCCCACAGGCTCCTTTGTTACGATAAGACGCTTTGACTCCATATGAGTGGGAATCGTCCGTCCGTATATCCGCTTCGCCTCTTCCGCGAACCAGTCGATGTAAGCGCAGGAATACAACACTTCTCCCTGTGCTTCTTTCAAAGGCTTACCGTTTTCTTTCGTAATAAGCTCCGCCAGTTCATCTTTATGCTGACGAACTTTTTGAGACCATTTTTGCAGGAGCCGCGCCCGCTTGTGGGCATTTACGCTGGACCACTCCTTAAAAAACTTATGACCGTTTTCGATTTTCTGTTTAATCTCTTCTTTACTGTCTGCCTGAATCTCTTTGATTACTTCTCCGGTTGCAGGATTTGTTACCTGGATTGTTTCAGCCATGCTTAAAAACCCCTTTCTACTGGAAAATTTAATATTCTGTCACTTACATTACTTCTACTAAAACGCCGTTTTTCCTGTTTAAGGAGAGATTAACTTTTTTTATGGGTATGAAAAGACCTCTTCCGTTGAAATCGTCTCTTTGTTTTTCTATGCTATAAGTACTTAAAAGCTTTTCTTTCTTTTTTTGAAAAAAAGCATGACACGACAAACTATCAGAAAAGGGGACCAGTATACGATGAAAACAGCCTTTATATCTGACATTCACGGTAATGCGACAGCTCTCGAAGCAGTCCTGGAGGATATTAACAGGAAGCAGGTGGATAAAATAATCGTTCTTGGCGACATTTGTTACCGGGGACCGGAGCCTAAAAGAGCACTGGATTTAGTGCGTTCTCTTGATGCCCCTGTTATTAAAGGAAATGCGGATGAATGGGTTGTGAGGGGAATCAGAGAAGGTGAGGTCCCTGACAAAGCTTTGGAAATGATGAGAAAAGAGCGGGAATGGACGGTAAGCAAGCTGAATGAGGACGATATTAACTACTTAAAGGACCTTCCGGAGGACTATTCATTCGAGCTTTCGGACGGATTAGAGGTTCACTGTTTCCATGCTGTGCCTGGCAATTTGTTTGAAGTTGTCCGCCCTGAGGAGGAAGCAGGAGTGATAGAACAGAAGCTGATGGTAAAAACATCGGCGAGCCTTTATGTATATGGGCATATCCACCTTCCATATGTGAGGTTTATTAACGGTAAGACGGTCGCGAATATGGGGAGTACAGGTTTGCCGTTCGATGGTTTGAATTACGCCTCTTATTTAATTGCGGAAGCTGACGGAGGTCAGTTTCAAACCGGGATACAGCGTGTTTCTTACGATACGGAGCAAGCGGGAGAAAAGTACTTTGAAGCAGACTACCCGAATGCAGAGTTTATGGCTAACGTAGTGAGAAACGGGAGATTGTAAGTTACCAGAGTGCTGGAAAACGGGTTGCTGAGCTGTTAAACGAAGGAAAAGCGGTTGGGTCATGCGGCCGAAATTGACTATAATCATCAAGAAACAGTCGTACACAGCACCCGGACAGCTATAATTACAGAGCAGGTATTTACTGTCAAGTAGCCCTCATCATTATAGTCCCATAATATTTTCCATTCTCTGTTTTCCTTTGTTGCGTAAACATCCTGCACAAACTGAAAACGGCCATACTTGCCGTAGTAATTTTTTGTCACTGTTACTTTATAGACTTTGTTAAGCAGCTCGGAGCCTTCGGACATGGCCCAGCTGCTTTTTCTTTTGGGTTTTCCTGATGAAAAACGAAAGGAGTCAGCTCCGAAGTGATTCATAAAGACATGAGCCCGATCCTGCATGTAAGCATTCCGTGTAAATTTTTCTTTCATTTGGGTATGGAGCATTTCCCATGATGAAGAAAATTTTCCATCCTGTTCATACGAATATAAAGTGTCCACTGCTTTTTTTGCCTGCTGAGCAGGAGAGGCAAAATAAGATATTGTTACTATAAGGCCGAAGACTAAGAAAAGTGGGATAATTAAAGATAATATATTATGATTTCTGTACTTTTTCACATATACCCAGCCTCCCGCAGATGTGCAGTATCAATACATATCCTATTCTTCTTTTCTTATATATATTATTCTTTTAGACGGGCTGTTAAGTGGAATGCCAATATACACAGGAAAGCCCGGGAACTTTTAATTAATAGTCCCCGGGCTTAAAGTTAAACCTTATTCTTCGTAAATCCCTACCCCGTCAAAACCAGCTTCAGTCAGTTCAACCACTTCACTGTCTTCTCCGTACAGGTCTTTCGCAGACTGAACGAAAGCAAAACGGGTATCCTGGAAGTCAGAGTTTGAAGTGAGGTAAACCGTTAAAGCACGGTAAACAATTTGTCCTAATACTTCACGTCCTGTTTCAATACCGATTAAATAGGCGGCATGGTTAATAATAGAGGAATTTGTGTGAACCCCGCCATTATCAAGGTTTCGAGGCAGGTCATAATATTCATCCATGTGGGAAGGATAACGTCCGCTTCCGTCACCATACTCCCAGTAATCTTCATTTACCTGGAACTTCCCTGGCTCTTCAAGGCTGCGAAGGGCTGTTCTTCCTGCTTCTACCTGTGCCGGAGCCATAATATTGTCGCCAACATCCCAGGAAGAATCATCTACAAGAACACCAAAGATATCAGAAATAGCCTCGTTGACAGCACCTGGCTGGTAACGGTAGACAAGCCCTGCAGTGTGGGCGGTTACGCCATGGGCGATTTCATGTGCTGCTACATCAAGACCGGCTGACAACGGGATGAAAAATTCTCCGTCTCCGTCCCCATAAGTCATCTGTCTTCCATTCCAGAATGCATTATTAAATTCATTTCCGTAGTGGACTGTGGAAACGAGCGGCATACCGTTGTCATCAATGGAATTTCGCCCATGCTCCTCAAGGAAATACTCATAAACTATCGTTGAATTATAATGTGCGTCAACGCCTGCGCCGGATCTCTCATCTTTAAAGGAAGCGTTATTGTTTGCGTACGGTACACCCGGAAGGCTTGTCTGATATTGAGCATCAAAAGTAAAGATTCCATCCAGATCAGGACGGGAAAAATCGATTAGGTGGAAATCCCTTCCTCTGTCACCGGCAGTATGGGAGATTTTCAAATTGCGATGGTCTCCAAGAACGCCGAGTCCTGCACCACCAGAACCTCTGTAGTCAAGAGGGTTAATATCTTCAGGGCTGACCATTATGGAAACTGAAGAATCGCTGGCTGTATTAACTGAACTTTCTTCTGAAACTGTTTCAGTACCTTCACTTTGGAGACCTGCTGCATCAGCCATATTATGGATAGTATTATATTTGTCCAGGACTTCACCTGTTTCCGCATCAATAAATACATACCAGTCCCCTGGCTTTTCAGACAGGAAGTTTACATTGGCTTTATAAGTAAGCGGGACGCTTCCGCCGATAGGGTAATAGATCAATTCTGCAGAGCTGTCTACCAACTCGTCAGGTGCAGTAACAGCATCAATGGCAGCTTCCAGCGCTTCTGATGCTGTTACTGCTGGTGAAGGATCGGCCGAAAGCTGTTCAACCTCTGCAAGATAATGGCCGTTCACACTCTGAATATTTCCTTTTTTATCAAAATGGACAATTAGTTCATGCCCCATGACAGGTACGCCATCTTTAACTTGCTGAAAACGCAGATGTGTCATACCTAAGTCGTCAGTCTGCTCTGAAACTAACTCCAGATTTGAGTTTGCGTTAGAGATACCGGCATATTGCTGAACAAAGGAAGCGGCCTGCTGCTCCTTTGTCTGGACAGATTGAACACTGAACGTATTCATTGACCCAGCCTGGCTGTCACCATTTTGTAACTGTATTCTCGTTTTTTCCCCTAATTGTTCTACCACTTTTTCACCGCCAGCTCCTGCGCTTGCTGAGAAGGGAGAAACAAGCATAATAGATGCGGCTGCCACAACCATACTCTTTTTAAATCTCATTTTATCATCCTTTCAATTTAAGTGTTTCCTTCATGCTCCCTGCATTGACGTTTGTTTCTCATATCTTTACATGGGAGAACCTATAGGATTTCTGGAGGTATAAAAAGGAAACATTGAGGGTTACTTATATTTTGACATACGAAACATTTCGTTTCATCGAACTAATGGTTGAGAAATTATGTAGTAAATTTCTATTTTTCTGACATTTTTACCATATAATTAACAATAGTCCTGCTCCTAAACTCTTAAATTAGCGAAAAAACACTTAAAAAACCACACTGCTTTTGCAATGTGGTTTATACTGACTCATTTTTTGCTTTTTGAAAGTTTACCATTAACCCTTTTATCTTATTTTTGCCTTGTTTTCTGTACTTTTCAGCTTTAGAGATTTTAATTTCCAGCAGTTTATCTTCATGATAATATGCTCGTTTTATCAGCTTTCCTCGTTCTTCTGAGTCGCTGGGACTACAGCAGTTATACCGGCGGAGGTAATACTCAGCCAGCAAATTATGAAAAAAAGCGTTCAGCATAAAGTCTCCTCCTGATGTTATTTAGAAAAATGTTCCTGTACTAGTTAAAGATCCTATTCCCAAATAGATAAAAGAGTAATCTATAAAATAGTCCTGCATTAATTCCATAATATCCCTCTTGTTTTTCGCTATGAAGTTCGTGCCAGCTTTGAAAGGAAATTATTCTGAGAGAATTTGATGAATTATGACTTTCGTTCCTCCATAACTGTCAAGTTACTGTATTTTTCTGACCGAGGAGGTCATCGACTATTTTTTTACAAATAATATATGATTTATACCTGTATAGAAAAATCAACAATTTTCCCGGGAAATATATAGTTTATTAATCAGGGGAATAAACCTTCCTGCCTACAAATGAGTATAGTTTTTATATTTATAATTCGGGAGAAATCAGCATTTTCCTGTAAGACGATTCCTAAATGATAAGTCGACAAAGTGACAAAAAATTCGAGATTTAATTAATATAATAAACTTGCTTTTAAATAAGAAGGAGGTGTGCGTATTACATGGGGAAGAGGAGAGAATGGTTTCAAAAATTAACAGTAATCGCAGTAATTGTCGCTCTTTTTGGTTCTATGCTTTATGCAGGTGTTGGGGAAAGGACAGCTGCAGAACCGGAACCAGGTGAACCGATTGTGGAAGAGGAACTGCTCCACGCCCAACTGGAAGTGCCTGACGTGGAGGCAGCGATGAAAATCATGGAAATGGGAATTGAGTTTGACCATGGTATTCATGAGCATGACGGTGTTTACGAAGTGGAAGCAATGGTAACTCCTTCGGAAATTGAAAAACTGGAGAGTTACGGTATTGAGGTACACGACGTGTTGATGACACAGCAGCTGTGGGAAGAAAGAGTAGAGGAAATGAATGTAACAATTCAGCAGAATGCAAGCATTCAGGCATCATCGGCTGACAGCGTGCAGATACTTCGCGCTGACCACTATACAAACCAGGCTGCAACGTTCCTCTATGTGGAAGCGAAGTCAAGTGCAGGAGCTGCATCCAGCACTTCGCTCAGAGCTACATGGATGGAGAATGGAGAAGAACGATCTGCAACGTTATCCCGCAGGTCCGATTACGGAGAATACTTATACCACTGGTTCGAGCTTACTGTAGACGAGGTTCCTGATACAGTAACGGTGACAAGCAACCAGGGTGGATCGGCTACAGCCGAAGTTACGGAATGGCTTGGCGGGGAAAAGAGAGGTAATCCTAAAGAGCATTATGTAACTGATTTCATAGATTCCTATATGACGCCAACTATGATTAATGAACGTATTGACCAGCTGGCAGCTGAATTCCCTGATCTCGTGGAAGTTATCGAAATGCCTCATAAAACGAACGGTTACCGCCGGCATGCTCAGGCAACCATGGGCGGATTCACTAATACGGCAGTAGTTGTTGCGTCGAAGGCATGGGGCCATGAAGGTGGTAACGGGCTGGAAGTAGAATTTGTAAATCCAGGCGAAGCCAATTCACCGCTGACAGTTACAACTGGGGATAATAAAGTGACTGTCAGCCTGGCAACGAATGCTTCCGGAAGTCTGACAAGTACAGCAAGGCAGGTTGCTGAAGCACTTAGCAGAGAAGCGGGAGATCTTGTTTCCGCAAATACTTACCGTGGTAACACTGGGGCAGGAATTGCACAAGTCTGGTCATCAACTCTTACTGATGGTCTGAACGGACCGGAGTATGTTTCCCGTGAACCTGAAACGGTAAAAGCACTTCGTATCGGCAAGACACGTGACGGGTCTAAACCAGGGGTGCTTGGTTATGCACAGGAGCACGCACGTGAGTGGGTAACTCCTCTTGTTGTCGTTGAAACTGCCGAGCGACTGCTCAGAAACTATGCTCATGACGGAGATACTAAGCGTCTCGTTAACAATCTGGATATTTTCCTGATTCCAATGGTTAACCCGGATGGAGCTAACTACAGTTTTTATGATTACAATATGCAGCGAAGAAATATGACGAACTATTGCGGGCCTAACCAGTCAAACGATTTTGGCGCGAGAAATGCCTGGGGTGTTGACTTAAACCGTAACCACTCTGTAGGAAGCATTCATGATGGTTTTGTGGGAGCTTCCTTAAGCTGTACGAGCGACACTTATGCAGGGCCGGAGATAAACTCTGAGCCGGAAGCGAAAAATATCGTATGGCTCGCTGACACATATGACAACCTGAAATTTGGTATGAACATCCACAGCCATGGCGGATATTTCATGTGGTCCCCTGGCGCATATGACACTAACCGTGAGACATTACCACGACCTACAGCAGGAGAAGAAGCATTCTACTGGGGTGCATCTGAACATATCTTAAAGAGAATTCAGGAACACCGCGGTACAGTAATTCGTCCTACACGTACTGGTCCTATTCCTGATGTACTTTACTCTGCTGCTGGTAACTCTGCCGACTACCTATGGTATGAAAAAGGCATCTACACATGGAACTTTGAAGTTGGCGCCCAGCTCTGGAATGGAAGACAATGGGTATCCGTCGGCTTCCAGCCAGCTTATGAAGAGGGGCATGAAGAAGCGATGGAGTTCGCTAACGGTCTTATTGGTCTCCTGGAAGTTGCTTACCAGCATTCAAAAGATAAGCAGCCTCCGAAGTCTAACGCGGTACCTGGTAAAGGAACTTTCTCTGAGCCAGTAGAGGTGGCGTTCGAGCTAAGTGAGCCAGCTACTATCTACTACACACTTGATGGCAGCCGTCCGAACTTTGAATCTGCGAAACTCCAGCTTTCCGGAACGCGTGAACCAGCAGAGAAGCTCTTAATTGAGAAAACGACTACGATTAACTGGTTTTCTGTTGATCCGGCAGGAAACGTAGAAAAGAACTATAACCCGTTAGGGAAAGGGAATAACTTTAATTCTGCAACGATAAGAATTAATAAGTAATCAATCCAGTGTCTGGCCCTTCAGCATTATTGTGGGGCCAGGCACTTTATTTTTGTGTTAAAATAAGATCCATGAATGCTGATTATTTAGATGCTTCAAAAACGGGGAGTTTTCATGGATAAATTCAAACTTTTATTTTTTAATTTACTGCCATTTTTAGTAGTTGCCTCAGTAATTTTTATTGCATCCTCACAGTCATCAGACGAACAGGATATCAGTCCGATTCTGGACCGGGTATCTGATGAAACAAGTCTGAGGGAAAGTATAGATTTAGGCAGAGGTATACTTGAATCCTTAGTTGCAAGAGGGATATTGTTTACGGAAAGCAACCCGCTGCTCGCAGCGGGATTAATAGTGATCTTTCTCGTTATAATTACGGCCATTTTTTATAAATTTACTGATTCAGGGAAGCCTGCAAAAAAACGAATAAGAAGTTCCATAGCTTTTACTGTCTTTTTAGGATTTTCTGGTCTGCTTCTCCTGGCCTTACTTAAAAGTGAAGCAGTAATCCTGATATTAAGAAACTATATCTCGTTTGATCATCTGCGTGCTGTTCTTCAGTATATCGATTTTACTTACGCGGGGACACGTGTAAACGTGGATTACTGGGGTGTAGAAGGTTTGCTGCAGTTCTTTATCAGAAAGTCTGCACACTTTATATTGTTTGCCCTGCTGGCCTTCTTCCTGTTCCTTACTTTGTTCAGGCTCAGCAGAAGAAAGTTCATCTCGTTTTTTCTAACCATGATATTTGTCGTTGCCTATGCTGCCCTGGATGAATATCGCCAGTCATTTATCCCTACCAGGTCCGCGCTTGTGGAGGATGTGATACTGGATAGCGCCGGAGGCTTGTTTGGGGCCACGATAGCTTTTCTCAAGGTTTCCATTTTCAACAGGGGAGGCCGGGGAAAGAAGCCGAAGGGCCGGTCGAATCGTGGAGCCGGTAACCCAAATACGAGAGTGGGCAGACGAAAAAAGCGATAAAAGTAATACTTGAAACAGCCAGGGAGGAGAGTTTCCCGGCTGTTTTTTTGGGGTTATGAGGGTCTTGCATGCCCGAACTCGGGTATGAACCACGAGAAAGGCAACACTGGAGCATCCATCGTGCCCGAACTCCGTGGAAACTCCAGAGAAAGGCAACACTGGAGCATCCATCGTGCCCGAACTCAGGAAAAAGCTAAGAGAAGGGTAATAACAAGAATAGTCCCGTGGATGCCCCTGACAATCCCGAATGTTGATCTTCATAAAAAACCACTTTTCATAATCGAAAATCCCCTTTATAGAGACCATTACCCGAAAATTACAACCCTTCCAGAATAAAATAGCGGAAGACAAATTAACCATACTTTAAGGAAATATCAGGAAATGCCCCGTTACAATTCGACGGGGAAAGTTCACCACTTTCGACACTTGAGAGAGTCCTTGTATTTTTACTAAAATTGGATAAAGTTAAAAGTTACAAATATTCTTAATTTTTGGAGGGGTTTGGTGAAGAAAAAAAGAGGATTGTTTGTAAAAGGTACACTCGTGGGAGTGCTTGCATTAGGAGCGATGGCCCCAGCAGGGTTTGCTCATGACGCTCTGGATGAGTCTTCAGCTCAGAAAGGTGAGAGATATGTATTCAGCAATGATGAGCTCCCGAATTTGAGTGACCCGTACATAGGTGGGAGTAAGCAGTTTTCCAACCTGAGGGAAGCTGCGTCAATTCAGCTTACTGAGCTGGATGGCAGACAAAATAACGCAGCAGACGTTTATGCACATAAGGGATTCGCATATGTGGGGACACATACTGCCAACGGTGCTGAAGGCGGAGTAAGAGTATTTGATATGAAGGATCCGGAAAATCCGGAAGAAGTGGCTGTATTCGGCCATGATGATGTACCAGGCGCCTGGCATGAGAAGGTTATCGTTAAAAGCGTTAACACCCCTGACTTTAAAGGAGATCTGGCTGTGGTAAGTGTACAGCAGCTGAACAGAAATGCTGATACTTCCGGCGGCACTTTGCTTTACGATGTGACAGATCCACATAATCCGGAAAAACTGGGTTACTGGGAAACTTATGCAGATACCCGCGGTACTCACGAACTATATTTAACAACACAAGGAAACAGAGCATTACTGCTTACTTCTAATCCGTATGCTGATTATTACAGCACGACAATTGACGCTGTAGACGAAGAAGAGCGCAGAATGGATTTTGCTATTGTTGATGTATCAAATCCGGCAGAACCGGAAACATTGTGGGAATTCGACCCAAGAACACTTCCGGAAGTACCTGAAGATTTCAATGGTTATAACTGGGTGGACGAGCATGGGAAAACAAGAGCAGTGTTCAATCATAGTGTAATCACTGACAATAACGGACAGTATGCTTATGTATCCATGTGGGATCTTGGTACCCTCATTTTCGATATTACAGACCCTGAAAATCCAGAGTATATCTCCCGTACAGACTATGCTTCTGACCAGCAAGGAGCTGCTCACTCAGCTGCACTTGCAAGAGGCGGAAACATTCTTATTGAAACAAGAGAAGTATCGAATCCGGTGAGAGAAGGATTTGAATCGGCTTATGGGTACACACGTATTTTTGACATCAGCGACAAGTCCAATCCGGAACTGCTGAGCGAGTTCAAAACAGATTTAACATACCAGGTAGAGGACGGAACAACATTTGCAAATACGGTTCATGATCCTAAAGTCCGCGGTAACATGCTTTACCTGAGCTATTATGCCGGCGGCGTCGTAATGGTTGATATTTCTGATCCGGCCAACCCGGAGAAGATCGGACAGTACACACCTGAGCAGGCAGATGTATGGGGAGTTTTCGTGGACAGAAACTACATCCTCGCTTCTGACATGGGACAAGGCCTGAAAGTGCTGCAAAGAAACAACGGCGGCGGAAATAACGGAAACAACGGAAACAATGGGAATGCTCACGGGCATACACAAGGAAGATAACTAAATTAAAAAGCAGGAGCCATTATCAGAAATGGCTCCTGCTTTTAACTTTGTCCCGATGAAAACGTCCGTAAAACTCCCACCACAAAACATGAGTTGAACCGGTGATGTTCAGGTGGGAGATAACGGACGCTAACATCCCGATTGGTTCAACTAACAATCAGTGGGGGATGAACAAACTCCCACTGATTGAAGGTTCACTTTATCTTATTTTTTTCCTTGTAAACGAAATAATCAAAATCAGCAGAGAGGTTTTCACCTGATGTGTCCTGGCACTGCATGCCTACGAATGCCCCAGTGAAGAATCCGCCGCCCTGGATATAGTCATCTGAAAGCTTGTAAGAATGGAAATCAACCGGGATTTCCGTCCAGCTGCTTCCGTCAAAAGAGTAAGAGTAGCGGTAGGTATTTGTTTTTACATCTACTTTCAGGTGTACATATTCCACATCATCAGGAACCTCAATTTCATTACCCTTTAATGGCTGGTCAAAGGAAAAATTATCGCATATAGTGATGTCGAGAATTCTTCCTTTATCTTCGTGCCATGTAACCTGGAGGGCTGTCCAGTTCTGCGTGTTGTAGTAGTTTACAAGGCCTGCTGCCTGCTGGAAAGATTCAGGCTGGAATGCTACCTTTGTTTCCGCTGTGAAGTTAAAGTGCTGCCAGCGTCTTGCTACAAATGCCTGAGTGTGTTTGGATGTTAAAGATTCTTTTCCGTACAAACGGAGATGGCCAGGATTATCCTTTAAGGACACTGTTTCTTCCCCAAGAGGTATACGCAGTGTCTGGAAATGCAAGCTTAGCTCGTCTCCATCGAAATCATCCTGAACAACAGGATCCTCATCCCATTTGACTTCTTCAATTGCCGGTCCTTCGATTTCCATGGACGGCTGGTTTCCACCGACAACATATGGCCAGTCTTCTCTCCACTCAAGGCGCTGGATCGCTGTTTCACGTCCTAACGGGCAGTATCCTCTAGGGTCAAGAAGCGGCTTGTTTTCCTGAGGCAGCGGTCTTCCTGTTAAGTGAACAAGGAACCATTCATCCGTGTGAGTCTGCACGATGGAAGCATGTCCGGCTTTTTGAAGCGGATTCCTTGGATAAGGGAAAGACGTAATTAACGGATTTTCCGGATGCACCTCATACGGCCCGCGCAAGTCTTTTGATCTGGCGATAGTTGCCTGGTGGTCATATTTAGTACCGCCCTCGGCAGTTAACAGATAATAATAGCCATTTAATTTATATAAATGAGGAGCTTCCGTAAGCATTACATCTGTACCTTTAAAAATAATATCCTTTTTACCCACAAGCTTCTGTTCTTCCACACTGTACTCCTGAAGTACAATACCGTAAAAATTATGGTGGGAAATACGGTGATCCCACACCATGTTAACGAGATATTTTTTCCCGTCATCATCATGGAAAAGGGAAGGGTCGAATCCTGAGCTGTTCAAACGGACAGGCTCAGACCATTCTCCATCAATCGTATCGCATGTAACTAAATAGTTATGGCTGTCCTTCCACTGGCCTTCTGTTACTTTTACATCCGTATAGATAAGCCAGAATTTGCCGTCACTGTAGGAGAGGGCAGGGGCCCAGATACCGCCGGAATCAGGATTTCCTAGCATATTCAGCTGGCTGAGACGGTTCAGCGGGCGTGAAACGAGCTTCCAGTTTTTCAGATCTTTAGAATGATAGATACCCACGCCAGGGAACCACTCAAAAGTAGAAACAGCAATATAGTAATCTTCGCCGGCACGGCAAATGCTTGGGTCAGGGTTGAAGCCTGTTAAAATAGGGTTCTGAATTGTTGTCATTGTTAACATCCACCTTTGTCTAAAAGTTTCGTTTAGCTTTAATAAAAAAATAATACGAGTATCCCTTTTGCTCAGAATCATCATTATTACTTTAAATAAAATGTGTTAATGAGCTCTGCACAAACTCGCTTTCCTCGGGCAACGGCTCAGCCTCCTCGGAAAAAAAGCGTGTCTCTTCCTCTGCGAGCATTTCTTAGAAGCGTATACGTCGAGACAACACGCAGCGGATTCGTGAGGCAACGCTCGTTCCTGCGGGGTCTTCGGCCGTTGCTTTTCCCGAAGGAGTCTCCTTTGTTCCGATCTCATTAACATCTCTGTTATAAATGAATTTTATAGACATTCTGAGCTAATGACATAGTCATTAAAAATAAAAGTTGTAAAACCAGTGTCAACCCTTACATAATAAGGAAAAATGATTAAGGCTCTTTTCGTATTAACAGGCTGGGGGCTGAATTAATTTTCCTCAAGGTTTACTGAAAGGAAATTCTCGGCCGCAAAAGCAGCGACTCCAAGGGCTGCAGAGCGCTTTTCAAGTTTTGAAAAATGAAGCTGTAAATCTTTTTTATGTGTGGCAAGTGCATACTCGCCAACATGCTTTTTTAAAGGTTCCTTCAGCCACTTTTGCAGGACAGCGAGGCGGTTGCCTAAAATAATCTGTTCCGGATTAAACGTGTTGATAATATTATTAAGCCCCGTAACTAAATTTTTCCCTACTTCTTCTATAACTTGTAAAACCTCCTCGTCTCCTGCTTCAGCAAGCCTGACGATCTGCTCTAAAGTTAATTCATTTCCATTTTCAGGAGTAATTCCTTTTTTCAGTGCAAGCTGGATCAGAGCCTGTTCAGAGGCATACAATTCCCAGCATCCTTTATTGCCGCATTTACAGACAGGGCCTTCAAAGTTAATTGTCATGTGGCCAAGCTCTCCGGAAAGGCCGTTATGCCCCTTGTACAGTTTTTCGTTTAATATCAGCCCAACACCAATCCCAATACCGCAGCTTACATAAACGATGTCGCTGCATTCTTTCCCTGCTCCGAATTTTTTCTCCCCATAAGCACCTGCATTTGCTTCATTTTTAATCTTAACTGGAATTTTATATTTTTCTTCTATCAAACTCTTTAAATCTATGTCTTTCCAGTGAAGGTTAGGTGCCATGAGAACTTCGCCTGTCATACTGACTGTACCAGGAACCCCGATACCGATGCCGACTACTCCATATGGGCTTGGCGGCATCACGCTCTTTAAATCATCAATAATACTGAAAAGAAGTTCAGTCGTCTGCGAGAAAGTGAGATTTTTTACTTTTATCAGTTTTTCTTCGCAGATAGTGCCCTGCAGATCAGTCAGGATAGCGAGGATATAATTTACGCCAATATCAATACCGATAGAATATCCTGCTGACTGATTGAAAAGAAGCATAACAGGTCTTCTTCCGCCGCTTGATACCCCTGGGCCGGACTCGAGTATTAAATGCTCTTCCAGCAGTTCATTTACAAGAGAGGATACCGTGCCTTTATTCAGGCCAGTCTGGCTGGCGATATCCGCTCTTGATAGGGGGGCGGACTCTTTGATAGAGTCCAGCACCAAAGCTTTGTTCCTCTTTTTCACTACATGCTGATTGAAGGTCTGGATCATTTTCATTTTTTGTTCCACGCTTTCCACCATATTTTTGGCTGACCATACAGCCAATATTTTAACTAGACTAACAAAGAAAATTAACAGATGTCCAAGAAAGCTGCCTGTTTTTTGTGAAAACTTTGTTAACTTTGCGTCAGGAACATGGACTTTCACTTTACAGGCGGCTTTCAGAATCGGTAACTAAAAATACAGATAGTATATACAGCAGGGGTTGTAAGCGCTATCTTTCTATTCCAGTATACCAGATATATTTTTATTATATACTTTGTTTATCCACTAGACAAACCATCTTTTACGTGATATTCTATTTTTGAAGTTAGCAAACGGCTGACTTTTCGAAAAATAAAGGGGGTAACATAATGTTAAAAAGGAAAGCGGTTACATCAATGTGCGCATTGGTAGCAGGTGCTTTAATAGTTACAGGATGTTCAGACGCAGCTGACGGTGGAAATAACGGGGGAGCAGAGAACAACAATAACGCAGGAAATAACGCTAATGGCGGTTCCGGAGAAAGCGCAACAGTTGAATTCATGCACTTATGGCCACAGGGAAGCTCAGCGCAGCACCACAGAATCGTTAATGAAATTATTGAAGACTTCGAAGCAGAAAATGAAAACATTACTATAGATCTTTCAGTATTAAGCAACGAGCAGTATAAAGACCAGATTACTATTCTTTCTTCGTCTAACGAACTGCCGGACGTAGGTATGACCTGGGCAGCGGGTTATCTTGACCCATTCGTAGATGGAAATATGTTCGCACCATTAGATGACATGTTAGAAGACGGTTTAAGAGACGAGTTCGTAGCTGGTACTCTTGAAGCTTATGAAAAAGATGGACAATCTTACGGACTTCCATTAGAGCTTAACACAGTTTACGTTTACTACAATAAAGCAATCTTTGAAGAGCACGGACTTGAAGCTCCGGAAACTTATGATGAGCTCGAGAACGTAATCAATGTTTTAAATGAAAACAATGTAGAACCAATCGCATTAGGAAACAGAGACAGCTGGACAGGTTCAATGTGGTACATGTACTTCGCTGACAGAATTGGCGGATCTGATGTACTGACAAACGCAATCAACCGTTCCGGATCTTTTGAAGACCCAGCTTTAGTAGAAGCTGCAGCTAAAGTTCAGGAAATGGTACAAAATGATTCCTTTGTGAGCGGGTTCAACGGACTTGCTGACGAAGAAGCGAAAAGCATGTTTATGAACGAACAGTCTGCAATGTATATGATCGCAACTTGGGATCTTCCTAACTACACAACCAACGAAGACGTACCACAGGAGTTCAGAGACAATGTTGGCTACTTCAAGTTCCCAACTGTTGACGGCGATGGCGACACTGACAGCTTCGTAGGCGGACCTGGTGTAGGATTATTCGTAGCTGAAAACTCTGATGTAAAGGATGAAGCTAAGCAATTTGCAGCATACTTTGTTGAGCAGTGGGGTTCAAGAGCTGTAACAGACGCTGGTGTTATCCCTGCGACAGTTGTTGATGGCGATGCATTAGATCTTCCTGACATGTATGTTGACGTACTTCAGGATCTTAACGACGCGACTAACCTGACCCTTTATGCAGACGTTCAGATGAGCGCTTCTGTAGCACAGACTCACCTTGATTCAATTCAGGCGCTGTTCGGTCTTGATATGACACCTGAAGAGTTCGGAGCGAAGCACGAAGAAGCTCTGTCTGAAGAAGAATAATTCTTAAATAACGTAAAAAATATTTACTACTATATAAAACTATAATTCAAACCATCCAGTAGTATAACGAAAAGGGCAGGTCCTTTGCTGGATTTGCCCTTTTCGATTTTTCTTTTATGGGGTTGAGTAGCATGAACAAAGTTATGTCCAATAAATGGTTTATTACTTTATATCTTCTCCCTGCATTGCTGCTAGTAGGTATTTTAATATTCATCCCCTTAGTCCTGACAGGCTACTATGGCCTGATGAGGTGGGACGGAATAGGGGCCATGGAGTTTATTGGCCTTACAAACTACATCAATGTTATGCAGGACGGTATGTTCTGGCAGAGTGCCGGACATTCAGGCTTGCTGGCTGTATTCTCCACCCTCAGTCTGGCAATCTATCTGGCAGTTTCAATGATTTTAGCATCAAAAATTAAAGGTTCAGATTTATTAAGAAAGATATATTTACTTCCAATGCTGTTATCCTCAGTGGCGATCGCTCAGCTGTGGATAAAGATTTATAATCCTTCCAACGGGATGCTGAATGAAATTCTTGCATGGTTTGGAGTACAGAATCCGCCATTATGGCTCGCGGATCCGAATATTGTGCTTTACTCCATATTCATTCCGATTTTATGGCAATATGCAGGTTTTTATATCCTTATTTACTATGCTGCCCTTAAAAACATTCCGGAATCTATTATTGAAGCTGCGAAAATTGACGGAGCTTCCCCATTTCAGATCGCATACAGAATTAAACTGCCTCTGATTATGGGGGTAGTTAAAGTAACTATCGTTTTAGCAATCGTTGGTTCACTTAAATACTTCGACTTGATTTATGTTATGACAGGCGGAGGGCCTAACGGAGCAAGTGAAGTTATGGCATCTTATATGTATAAGCTTGCATTCGGTACGAATAACTTCGGCTATGGTAGTGCCGTAGGTTTCATGCTCCTGATCATCACATTAATCGTCACAGTTATTATCCGTAAAGTAACAGCTGATAAAGAAGAGCTTCAATATTAAAGGGAGGTTTTTAGAATGGGGCGTATAGGGTATTTTCTCCTCTATCTATCATTAGGTTTCGTTGCTGTTTTTCAAATCTTCCCTATTGTCTGGCTTTTCCTTTTCTCTCTCAAAGACAATCGTGAAATTTTTGCCGGTTCACCTTTTGCACTTCCGTCTGAAATCAGATGGGAAAACTATTTAAGAGTTTGGGAAGGCGGAATAGGGACGTATTTCTGGAACAGTATCTGGATTACAGGTGTGTCTATCCTGTTTACATTATTATTTGCAAGTATGGCTGTATTCGTAATAACCAGAATGAAGTGGAAGCTTAGCAAACTAGTACTTGGTTTGTTTATGGTAGGATTGATGATCCCGATCCACTCAGCTTTAATACCACTTTTCAGTATGTTTTTAAGTGTTAATTTAATTAATAATCCCCTGGCTATTGTAATCACATATACGGCATATAACCTGCCGATTACGATGATGATTCTGCTTGGGTTTTATTACACGATACCGCGGGAGATCGAAGAGGCAGCTATCATTGACGGGGCATCGCTTCACAGATTGTTTTTCCGCATACTTCTGCCAATTTCTGCGCCAGTATTATCAACGACGGCAATCATTAACATGATCTACAACTGGAACGAGTTCGTGTTTGTTAATACATTTATCAGCTCTGACCGTTATAAGACACTGACAGTAGGAATTAACAACTTCGTCGGCCAGTATATGACTGACTGGGGAGCAATTGGTGCTACACTCGTTATCAGCGTACTGCCAATTATCATTGCCTTCATCTTCTTCAGTAACAAGGTTGTGGAAGGTATTTCATCAAGTGCAGTAAAAGGTTAATAAAAAGAAAAGCGTAAGCGCCTTGTACACGAGCGACACTCATTATCTGCGACGAGTAATCGCAGGAGCAAGCACAGGAGGGCTGGTAAGAAGAAGCACGGTTTTCATTCAGCTTCGATTGACGGACCGAAGTGCCCTCGAGCGAGTAGGCGCTGGAGCTAGACAGTTTTTGTGATGAAGGTAATAATTTCTGCATAAATAAAAAAACCTGGCTTATGTAAAAACCAGGTGGTGAGCTTCGGGATTCAGCTGCTCTGCTTTTTCTGCACTTTTCTGAAAGCATGGAGAGCGAACCAAAGCGTTATGAAGCTGTAAAAGCTGGCTCCGAAAATAAATCCCAGCGGCGGAATAACGTAGACGAGAATGGTAAATGCACTCAGGCTTATAACCATTAAGAAGGTGTTTACCGGACTGATTAGCATAATAAGCAGCGCATTTTTCATGATCTGTAATATATTCAGGTCAAAATGGACGTACGCAGGGAACAAATAGAACAGGTAAAACAGGAATAATAGTATTCCCGCGAGGAGCGGGGCGGAAGTCCATGCTAAAAGTTCACCAATGTTTGCGTACAAAAAGAAAACATTAAATAAAAAAACGAAAGATACGAGATAAACTGGCAAACCTAACAGGTTGCTTTTCCAGAACTCGCTTCTATAGTAGTTCCAGTAAGTATGAAATACAGGCAGGTCTGAGTTTCCGTTCAGCCATTGTCTGATGACTGAAAATATGGCGGTTATTGCAGGAAACAGTCCTAAGATGATTCCACCTGCCAGGGTGAAAAGAACCCATAATAGATTTATATATGCAAAACGAGTGATCCATTCGAGCATACTGTATAACGCGCGTCCCATAACATGTTCCTCCCGGCTGATTAGAAATCCATATTCTATTATAAGGGAATAATGAATATATACCAAAAGGGATGTGGGTCTTCCAAAAGATTACAACTTAGTTTATCTAATAGACAAACTAAGCAAAACACTGGTAAACTGGGAAAGAAAGCACTTACAATTAATATAAAATATTTTACTTTCAGGAGGTAGCCCACATGGCTTATTTCACTAATATCGATAAAATCAAGTACGAAGGTTCTAATTCAACTAATCCTTATGCATTTAAATTTTATAACCCGTCAGAAAAAATCGGCGACAAAACGATGGAAGAATTCCTCCGTTTCGGTGTAGCTTACTGGCACACTTTCACTGCTGATCTGTCTGATCCGTTCGGCGCTGGAACTGCTACCCGCCCTTGGGACAAATTCAGCGGTATGGATTTAGCTAAAGCACGTGTAGAAGCAGCATTCGAGTTTTTTGAAAAACTAGGCGTACCATATTTCTGCTTCCACGATGTAGATATTGCTCCAGAAGGAAACAGCCTGAAAGAAACAAATGATAATTTAGATACTATCGTTGCAATGATTAAAGATTATATGAAAGACAGCAAGACGAAGCTTCTGTGGAACACAGCGAACAACTTTACTAACCCACGCTTTGTTCACGGTGCAGCTTCTTCTAACAATGCTGATGTATTTGCTTACTCCGCTGCGAAAGTGAAAAAAGGCCTTGAAGTCGGTAAAGAGCTTGGCGCGGAAAACTATGTGTTCTGGGGCGGACGTGAAGGATACGAAACTCTTCTGAACACAAACCTGAAGCTTGAAATGGATAACCTTGGCCGTCTATTCCATATGGCTGTTGATTATGCGAAGGAAATCGGCTTTGATGCGCAGTTCCTAATCGAGCCGAAACCAAAAGAGCCTACTTCACACCAGTATGACTTTGACGTAGCAAGCGGTTACGCGTTCCTTCAGCATTACGGACTGCAGGACCACTTCAAATTTAATATTGAAGCAAACCATGCAACACTTGCAGGACACACTTTCGAGCATGAACTTCGCTACGCGCGTGTTCACGGGATGCTGGGATCTGTGGATGCCAACCAGGGTCACCCGCTGCTTGGCTGGGATACAGATGAGTTCCCGACTGACCTTTATTCCACTATCTTCGCTATGTATGAAATTATTAAAAACGGCGGACTTGGTACTGGCGGACTGAACTTTGACGCGAAAGTGCGCAGAGGTTCCTTTGAGCCGGAAGATCTGTTCCACGCTCACATCGCTGGAATGGACAGCTTCGCAGTAGGTCTCAAAGTTGCCCAGAAACTAATCGACGATAAAGTAATGGACGGTGTGATTGAAGACCGTTATAAGAGCTACACTGAAGGAATCGGTAAAGACATCGTTGAAGGCAACACAGATCTTCGTAAGCTTGAAGAGCATGCGCTTGGCCTGACTGAGATCAAAAACCAGTCCGGAAAGCTCGAACTAATTAAAGCACAGATCAACCAGTACTTGTTAAAAGCCTACGCTGGTGAGTAATTAAAACTTTTTTGCAGGAGTGGATATACTGTGAAATATGTAATCGGAGTAGACTTAGGAACAAGCGCGGTAAAGATCTTGCTTGTAAATCAGAACGGTGAAGTAACACAGGAAGTTTCAAAAGACTACCCGTTGATTCAGGAGAAAACCGGACACAGCGAACAAAAGCCGGAAGATTGGGTGAATCAGACAGTTGCAGGACTGTCTGATCTCCTCAGGGATTTTGACGGAAGCCCGGAAGATATTGAAGGCATTAGTTTTTCCGGACAGATGCATGGGCTTGTACTTCTCGATGAAAATAAGGAATCACTCCGTAATGCAATATTATGGAACGATACTCGTACAACCGCTGAGTGTGAAGAGATATATGAAGCAGTTGGCGAGGCTAAGCTTCTGGAGCTTACGAAGAATCCTGCACTGGAAGGATTCACTCTGCCAAAAATTCTCTGGGTGAAAAAGCATGAGCCGGAAATTTTTGAGAAGGCAAGCAGCTTTGTTTTACCAAAGGACTATGTTCGTCTGAAGCTGACTGGCCAGCTCCATATGGAATATTCAGATGCAGCAGGAACTTTGCTGCTGAATGTTGCTGAAAAGCAATGGAGCGCAGAAATTTGCGAGGTGTTTGGTTTAGATCGTGATTTTTGTCCGCCGCTCCTTGGCTCACATGAAGAGGTAGGTACTCTCCTTCCTGAGATTGCAGCTGAGACTGGGCTTTCTGCAAGTACACGTGTATTTGCAGGGGGAGCGGATAACGCATGTGGCGCCATTGGTTCCGGAATTCTTGAAGAAGGCAGAACATTGGCGAGCGTCGGAACTTCAGGAGTAGTACTATCATATGAATCGAGCGACGATAAAGATTTCCAGGGAACTGTGCATTATTTTAACCACAGCTCACCGGATGCGTTTTATACGATGGGGGTAACCTTGTCAGCAGGGCACAGCCTGAGCTGGTTTAAAGAGGTTTTCGCTAAAGACGAGGACTTTACAGAGCTGCTGGCTGATGTGGGTGCTGTGCCTCCAGGAGCGAACGGACTGTTGTTTACTCCATATCTCGTTGGAGAAAGGACTCCGCATGTGGACTCTGCTATCCGCGGAAGTTTCATTGGCATGGACAGTGGGCACAGACGAGCAGACTTTGTTCGTGCAGTTCTTGAAGGAATCACTTTCTCCCTGAATGAATCTGTGGAGATCTTCCGCAGGCATGGCAAGAAAATTGATACAGTGGTATCCATTGGCGGGGGCGCGAAAAATGAAGCCTGGCTGCAGATGCAGGCCGATATTTTTAACGCTAAGATCGTCAAGCTTTCAAGTGAGCAGGGACCAGGCATGGGAGCGGCAATGCTCGCTGCATATGGCTGCGGCTGGTTTGACTCCCTGAAGGACTGTGCTGATTCATTCCTGAAAGTGGAAAAAGAATTCTTGCCGAAAGATGAGAATGTTGGTAAGTACTCAGAGCTTTTCGAGCTATATCAGAAGGTTTACACACAAACGAAAGAATTGAACAAAGACCTCGTTAAATTCAGGAAATAATGCATCGAAGAGCACCAGCTGCTAAACAGGCTGGTGCTGTTTTTACAGGAGGGGCGCTGGTCGATTGATGCTCCAGCGTGCCCGAACTCTGGGGAAAAGTAGTGGAAAGGTAACGGGGGAGTGTCTCGCGTACCCGAACTTCGGGGAAACTCGGGAGAAAGGTAACGCTGGAGCGTCCATCATGCCCGAACTTCGGGGAAAGTCCATGAGAAAGGTAACGCTGGAGTGTCCATCATGCCCGAACTTCGGGGAAACTCCGGGGAAAGGTAACGCAAGAGGGTCTCGCATACCCGCTTGAGATGAAAAACTGCCCAAGCGGTAACGCAAGAGGGTCTCGCATACCCGCTTGAGAGAAAAAATCGTCCAAGCGGTAACGCAAGAGGGTCTCGCATACCCGCTCGAGATGAAAAACTGCCCAAGCGGTAACGCAAGAGGGTCTCGCATACCCGCTTGAGAGAAAAAATCGTCCAAGCGGTAACGCAAGAGGGTCTCGCATGCCCGCTTGTGGGAAAAAACTTCCCAAGTGGTAACGCGAGACGCTCTCACATACCCGCTCGAGATGAAAAACTGCCCAAGCGGTAATGCAAGAGGGTCTCGCATACCCGCTTGAGAGAAAAAATCGTCCAAGCGGTAACACAAGAGGGTCTCGCATACCCGCTCGTGGGAAAAAACTTCCCAAGTGGTAACGCGAGACGCTCTCACATACCCGCTTGAGAGAAAAAATTGCTCAAGCGGTAACGCAAGAGGCTCTCGCATACCCGCTTGAGAGAAAAAATCGTCCAAGCGGTAACACAAGAGGGTCTCGCATACCCGCTCGTGGGAAAAAACTTCCCAAGTGGTAACGCGAGACGCTCTCACATACCCGCTTGAGAGAAAAAATTGCTCAAGCGGTAACGCAAGAGTCTCTCGCATGCCCGCTTGAGAGAAAAAATCGTCCAAGCGATAACGCAAGACGTTCTCGCATACCCGCTTGAGAGAAAAAAACGTCCAAGCGGTAACGCAAGAGGGTCTCGCATACCCGCTCGAGATGAAAAACTGTCCAAGCGGTAACGCAAGAGTCTCTCGCATACCCAAAAGCAGAAGCAATGCACGAAATGAGGAATCCAAAGTACGAAATCACGTTTCAATGAACACAAAGCAAGCACCAATGAACGAAACCAGCATCTCAATGAACGAATGCAGAAACAAAGCAATGGTATGAAGAAGATCAACAACAAGGAGGAATTTATATGAAATACAACCAGCTTGGAAACACAGACCTGAAGATCAGCGAACTAAGTTTTGGCACATGGGCTATTGGAGGAGCATGGGGTAAAACGGATGATGCAGAAGCGTTAAAAGGGCTTGACAGAGCTATGGGCGAGGGAGTGAACTTCTTCGATACAGCTGACGTTTATGGTGACGGGCACAGTGAGAGGCTCCTTGCGAAAGCTGCGAAAGGAAAAGAGGATTCGATCCATATTGCATCAAAATTCTGCCGTGCCGGTGACATACATGACCTTGCTACCTATTCAGAAGAAAGCGTCCGTAACTATTGTGAACAAAGCTTGCAGAGGCTTGAGCGTGAGGCCATTGACTTATATCAAATCCATTGCCCGCCTATGGAGGTCCTCCAGGATGGAAGAGTGTTTGAAGTTCTTGAAAAACTGAAGCAGGAAGGGAAAATTCGCTATTATGGAGTAAGTGTGGAAACTGTTGAGGAAGGATTATTCGTCCTCAAAAACACGAATGCGAGCTCTCTACAGGTAATATTTAATCTTCTCCGCCAGAAACCTCTTGAAAAGCTTTTTCCTGAAGCAGTGGAAAAGAAGGCAGGCATTCTTGCAAGAGTGCCGCTGGCAAGCGGACTTCTGACTGGTAAATTCACAAGGGATGTTAAATTTGAAGAAGATGACCATCGCAATTTTAACCGGGATGGCCAGGCATTCAACGTAGGGGAAACGTTCGGCGGCCTTGAGTTTAAAAAAGGCGTGGAACTCAGCAATGAAATTAGCTGGATTGCAGAAGGCAGAGGCAACATGACAAGGGCTGCATTAAAATGGATTATGCAGCAGAACGGTGTGACTAGTGTAATTCCAGGGTTTAAGACAGTTAAACAGGCTGAAGACAATCTGGAGGCTGTTAATGTAAAAGGTTTCAGCCAGGAAGAGCAGGAGCGGCTGGCTAAGTTTTACAATGAGCAGGTTCACGAACACATCAGAGGTGCTTATTAAGGGTAACACCCCCCCACCTTAACGAATAAGAGACTGACGGGGCGGCCCCTGTCAGTCTCTTTTACAATCAATCTTCTGTTAAAAATGTAAACACTGTTTTTTTCTTATATGTTTCCCCAGCTTGAAGAATGATTTCAGGAAAGCCCTCATGCTGCAGCGAGGCAGGAGAACCTTGTGTCTCAAAACACACACCGAGATATTTTTCGGAGGCGCGTTCTGCCAGCTGGAGGCTGCTGTCCATGCTGTTGGAGGTGTACATTACCATCCCCGGCTGGTCTGTTTCCACAACCATCTTTCTGCCGCTTGCCTCGTCTCGTGCAGTTACTTTTTCGCCCGCTTCTCTGTCAAAAATAAAGTAATGGTCATAGCCATTTCCGGCAACTTTGTTTTGCTCATAGGACGAGTTAAAGCCTTCGCTAAGGTTTCGTTCCTCACGGAAATCAAAGGTGGTGCCAGATGTATCCAGCTGCCTGCCAGTTGGAATCAGATTCTCATCAAGCTCAACAAATTTGCTGCTGTCGATTTTCACTTGATGGTCATGGACAGTCCTTTTCAGATCGCCTGTTAAATTAAAATAAGAATGATTAGTTAGCGTAAGGGCTGTCGTTTTGTCTGTGTCCGCCTGATAATCTATCTGCAGACTGTTACTGTCAGTCAATGTATAAGTTACTTTGACGTCAAGGCTCCCCGGATAACCATCCTTGCCCTCTTTTCGGATGAGAGAAAGCTCAACGCCTGCTTCTGTATCAGACTGAAACTCTCTGGCATCCCAGATTGCCTGGTGAAAACCTTCTGACCCTCCATGAAGGTGATTCTCTCCATCGTTTTTTTCCAGCTCATATTTTTCTCCATTAAGGCTGAACTCAGCATCAGCGATTCTTCCAGCAACTCTTCCGATGATGGCCCCCAGAAAAACAGGGTTCTGAACATAATCTTCGTAGTTTTTATAACCGAGGACAATGTTTTCCGGCTTTCCGTTCCGGTCGGGGACAGTGATATTAGTTATAATCCCTCCGTAATTTAATATATTTACCTTCATGCCATTATCGTTAGAGAGTTCGAATAATTTCCAGTCATTTTTCAACATTTCTGTTTTAATTTTCAAAGAGATCAGCTCCAGGGTGAAAGTTAATTTGTCTCCTTAAATTATAACATTCTTGCGCCCTGAATTTGAACTAAGCCTAGTCCAGGGCTGATAAGAGATAAACTTTCAGCAAATCGATGAAAATATACTACAGCACTTTGAAACGTTGAAGTTGCGGGGGAACAAAGTGCATATAAAGTTTCAGGCAGTAAGACCTATATTGAAGTCCCGGCCAAAGAAATTTCAGGAGGAATCCTCTCGTTTTGATTAAAAACTACTAAATTTCTATAGTGATTAATTCACTTTTCTGAATATTATAACGAAAGTAAAATTTAGTAGATTACGATATTAATTAAGAGGGGGATGTTTATGAAAAAGTTTTTACTGGCCGCAACAGCTGCGGCCACATTAACATTCGGAACAGTTGGCGGGGCTGCTCTGGCTGCAAAGCCTGCAGAGACAGGTTTTCAATCTGCAATGGACCAGAGAATCATCAATCAGATCAATGTGGACAATATTTACAATGACATTGATCATTTACAGCAGACACCAAGGGTTGCAGCGTCGGAAGAAGAGTATGCAGCAGTGCAGTATATTAAGGGAAAATTTGAGGAGTACGGGTATGAACCTGAAATTCAGGAGTTTGAGTTTTTTGGATACACAGCGCCTCACACGGTTGAGTTAACAGTAGATGGAGAAAGCCTAAATACTTTGCCGTTTACATATACTCCAAGTGGTGAAGTAACAGCTCCCCTTGAATATGTTGGCCTGGCTACAGACTTAACAGGGCACGATTTAACCGGTAAAATCGCTCTCGTTGAGCGTGGAGCAATCAGCTTTGCTGATAAAGTAGTGAATGCAGCGGCTGCTGGTGCAGAGGGAGTAATTATTTTCAACAATGCTGCTGGAGTGATTAATGGAACACTGGGTGGTGCGAATGACAATTTCGTTCCAGTCGTTTCACTTACTCAGGCTGATGGACAGGCTATTTTGTCTAAGCTGAACAGCGGGGAAGGAGTGAGTGCTTCCATCACAATTCTTGGGGCAGAAGCAAGTATGAGAACATCCCATAACGTTATCGCTTCAAAGAAGCCTAACAATAAAAACAAAGACAATGGACAAGTAATCACACTTACTTCCCACCATGACTCTGTTCCAGGAGCGCCAGGTGCAAATGATAATGCCTCTGGTACTGCAATGGTGCTGGAGCTGGCAAGAGTGTTCCAAAATGTGCCTACTGACACAGAAATCCGATTTATCACTTTCGGTGCGGAAGAACTCGGTCTGATTGGTTCCAGATACTATGTAAATAACCTGCCGCAAAGCGAGATTAACAGAATTGCCGCTAACTTCAACCTGGATATGGTAGGTAGCCGCGATGCAGGAGATCTCGTAATGAGAACAGTTAACGGCCAGCCGAACCTTGTAACTGAGCTTTCACAGGCTTCAAGCCTCCGTTTAAACGGTGCGTCAACTCCATTTGCCCAGGGTGGAAGCAGTGACCATGTGCCATTTGGAGAAGCAGGGATTCCTGCAGCGTTGTTTATCCATGCACCACTTGAGCCTTGGTACCACACTCCTGAAGACACTATCGACAAAATCAGCAAGGAAAAGCTTCAGGATGTAGCACAGATCGTAAGTACAGCAATATATGACTATGCACGCTTTGACAACAAAGGTCCGAAAGCTAAGAAGGAAAAGGAAACGGTAAGTACACAAATGTACTTCGAGGAAAGCCTGAAATAAACTTTGAAAAAAGCCTGTCCCCGCGATTAAATTAAAAGGGACAGGCTTTTTATTAGTTACTCCGCAAACAAATGGTTTCCGATTCTTAGTATTGTATCGCGGGTGAAAATCCACTCGGATGTAGCAATATCAGGATTATAATAATATGTAGCTCCTCTTGATGGGTCCCACCCTAGCCATGCATCTTTTACTGCCTGGTATGCTGCTGGTTCAGGGGTTAGGTTATATTGTCCGTCATGCACTGCTGTAAAAGCATTTCTTTGAAAAATAACATTATGGATCGTAGAAGGGAAACCTCTGTCTTCCACACGGTTCAGAATAACGCTTGCCACAGCAACTTTACCTTCATATGATTCCCCTCTTGCTTCCCCGTGAACCACACGCGCCATTTTTCGTATATCGTCTACGATTTGATGAGTGACTGGACCGGCAATCCCGTCAACTGAAAGGTGAAAGTCTCTCTGAAGCTGCCTCACAGCGTTCTCAGTCTGACTGCCGTAGTAACCGGTAGCTGAACCTTCAAAATATCCAAGGTGCGATAAAGTCTGCTGAAGCTCCCGGACTTCTGCACCGCTTTTTCCGTTATGTAGTGTCGTCGCTTCTGTTGTTCCATTAAATTGTAAGAAGAATAATCCTGCAAGAATAATTGTAAATACTGATAGTTTTTTCAATGTGCTACCTCTCCTTTGTAGTTTTATTCGCTTCAGTGCATAAAGGCACTTAGAGAGGAAGTTACCCTTCTGGTTTTTCAATAAAACTTTTTTTAATAAAGAAACAAGAATATTCCCTTATTTCCTTGGTAAAAAACGTCGGATGTTTGAGCAGAAAGTCCTTAACCATGGAGGAAATAACCTTTTTCAGATTAGCTGTAGGAGCACCGGGGCAATATGATATATAAATACTCAAAACAGGGAGGTGCTTTACTTGGGAACTCAGGATAAAGACATCATTGAATACTTCAGAAATCTGGACAGGAGTTTTTTCATGGATGTGGATAAAAACCTTGCGAAGTGGGACCGCCCCTTGTCTATCGGCCATGGGCAGACAATTTCCCAGCCATCGCTCGTACTGGATATGACACTCGCGCTCGATCTTCAGCCGGACTCAAAGGTGCTGGAAATCGGGACGGGCTCAGGTTACCAGACAGCACTGCTCGCAAAATTTTCCAGGGAAGTGTTTACAATAGAGCGAATTGAGCAACTCCACGAAAGGGCAAAAGATCGCCTGAAAGAAGCAGGGTTTGAAAATGTACACTTAAAACTGTCAGACGGAAGTGAAGGATGGAGTGACCATGCGCCATTCGACCGAATTATGGCCACAGCAGCTGCTTCTTCTGTACCGAGGGAACTGCTGGACCAGCTTACGGACGCCGGAAAGATGGTCATTCCTGTCGGAGGAGAGGGACTGCAAGAACTACGGCTTATCGAAAAGTTTGGTGAGGGCGAATATAAATCCACAGTTCTTGAACAAGTACAGTTTGTCAGGTTTAAAGGGAAGTACGACTAAAAAAGTGACTGGGCTTCTGAAGACAAGAGGCCAGTCACTTTTTAATTATTTTATTTCTTATTCATCCCAATGTAATCGTACGTAAAACTCCCACCTCCAAACATGAGTGGGAGCGAAGGTGTTTAAGTGAGATAACGTGGACGCTAACATCCCGATTGGTTCAGCTAACAATAAAGAAAGCCCCCAACTGATTGAAGGTTCACTTTATGCTTACCAGAACACCTCAAGAGCGTCACCATTATAATGGACTGTATCAATATTGCATGTTTCTGCGTCAATACCATATTGCCATCCGGCGATTAAGGAGCCTTCTGGTGCTTCAGGGTTATATTCAGGCGCGTTTTCCTCTGTTGTGATTCCTACATTCGGAGCGGCGGTCCAAACCCAGTTGTTTTCCATCAAATCAGCATTTTCCTCTGCAGCAGTTTCATAGGCGATGTAAAGCTCCTCGGAAGGGTCAAAAATTCCGTATACTCCAGATTCATAAGGAGATTCTGCAAGAGTTTCGTACCAGCCCAGGAGGAAGCCGGAATCTATCGGATAGATCGGTTCCACGTTCGCAAAGAGGGCAACCCCCTCCGGAATGCCGAAATCCTCCGCCATTTCTATTGCAGCCTGAGCCTCACTCTGGCCTTTCTCATAGCTGGTTGCATCCTCGAAGTGATTCCAGATAACAAGTATCTGAATGTCTTCCGAGTTGAGAAGTTCCACTTCTTTCTGGGTCAACCCGTAGGAAACACCTTCCTTATCTCCAAGATACCGCCCCCATACTTGTGGGTCGCCGAAATGATCCCTTACACACATCAGCATGTCTTCTGTAGTAAGACTCGCGGAATCAACACCCCACACTGTGTCAGGAACCTCTCCATTTGTTCCTTCGCCGTTTTCATCTCCATTGGTATCCGTACCATTGTCATTTTCTCCGTTGCCATTATTATCGCCATTACCATTTCCTTTTTCTTCTGAGTCATCCTTACTCTTTTTGCTGCCATCCACGTTATTAGTTATATTATTCGTAACGTTTACATCGACTTTTACCTCAATATTATTAGTTAT
Source organism: Evansella clarkii (assembly GCF_002019695.1). Lineage (GTDB taxonomy): Bacteria > Bacillota > Bacilli > Bacillales > Salisediminibacteriaceae > Evansella > Evansella clarkii. The sequence goes on from NZ_KV917376.1 coordinate 1,731,997, forward strand.
ATTGTTTTCCAGCTGATTATTTGATCCGCCCTTAATGTCATTAACTATATTATTTCCCAGATCCGCATTTTTCCCGTTAATATCATTATCAATCTGGTTGTTAACCTCAGCCCCGCTATTGCTCGAGTCTGAATTTTTACTGTTTATGTTATTGCTTATTGCGTTATCAGTGGTGACATTGCTGCCGTTAATGTTGTTGTCAATGATATTGGAAACGTCCGCATCTCCGCCATTTCCTTCGTTTTCGGCCGTTTCGCTTTTCGTAGATGCTTCGGCAGGTTCTGCTTTATCCAGATTGCCGAACATGTAGAATATAGCCGCAGTGAAAAAAATAAGGAGAAACCCCGCAATAAACGGAATAAACCGTTTCAGATGAGCCACCATTATTCAACCTCCTTTCATCCATCTATAGTACGTGCAGGAGGCTGAAGTGTGTGTTATAACGAGGTTTTTAGACAGATGACCAAAAAAGGCCTTACACAGTATCAAAACTATGCAGGGCCGGTGGTTTTTCCTTAATGTTTAGTTTGTTTACTTTTTTGAATTCCCATTGTTTCCATTGTTCCCATTCCCGGTTCTTTGCAGGACCTTCAAGCCGGATTCCATGTCGGAAGCAAGGATATAGTTGCGGTGTGCAAAAACTCCCCAGATGTTTGATTTTTCCGGTACATACGCACCAATTTCCTCAGGTTTTGCCGGATTAGTAATATCTACAATCCTTACACCATCGAAATAGTGTGACAGGAAGAGTGTATTACCCTGAACTTTAGGGTCATGTACTGTAAAGCCTGGATAAGCTTGTCTCATGTTTGCAGAATTGTCGGTCTGGAATGTGCTGATTAATTTTGGATTGGACTTATCTTTAGTATCATAAATTCTCACATAGCCAAAACCTTCTTCATAACCATGTCTTTCAGGATTGAACACTTCCCGGGTTTCAATCAGTACATTGCCGCCTTTAGCAAGAGCTGCAGAGTGGGCGGCACCCTGAACTTCTTTTTCGTAGGAGGTACGGCCGACATATTCAGGTTTTTCAGGGTCGCTGATATCAAGTATCACTGTTCCCATATCCCATGCGGATAAGTAGGCATACTTACCAGTCGTATCTGCGATGACACTGTGAACACTGATAGAACGAGTCTGGCCATGCTCGTCGACAAAACGGTAGTTGTTATCCACGTTAGGAAGGACAGATTTCGGGTCAAACTGATAAAGCTCTTCCGGTTCAGACGGGTTACTTACATCTACGATTACGAAATCATGAATTGCTCCGCCTGATCGTCGGTAAGAGCCTGAGTTAGCTGCAAGGAGCAGTGCTCTGTTTCCTTGTGTTGTTAAGTAAAGCTCATGAGTTCCTCCACCGTTAAGATGTGCTTCAGGGGTCTCCCAGAAACCGAGTTCCACTGGGTTTGTCGGATCGGTTACATCATATATAGCAGTACCTACTTTTTCGGCTGCACCACTGAATCGCTGTACACTGACAACAGCCAGATCGCCTTTAAAGTGAGGGGTGTTTACAGATTTAACAATAATTTTTTCCTGCCATGTACCAGGCATATCGTCTCCAAACTTAGCTACTTCAACCGGGTTGGATGGATCTTTCATATCAAATACCCGGACCCCTTCATTGGAGCCTGAACCGAGCCGGTGAGTACCCATATAGGCGTAGCCTTTGTGAGCATACACATCAGCACCTGTTACCGGAAGGCCTGCATCTGAAGTTTGCAGGGGAACGGCAGCACTTTCATTTAAAAATTTAAAGTTTTTGCTGCCTTCCATGACAGGTATCTCGTTCATACCTTCATCACCGTATCGGTATGAAGCATTGGCGTCATATTCATAGTCGCTTTTACCAAGCCCGTCAATATCACATGCTAAAGCGGGTGTTGCAAACATTAGTGAAGCCAGTGCTGTCATTGAGTATACTTTCAATTTCTTTTTCAATAAATTTCCCTCCAGTTTATGTATAATTAACAAAATATTAAGACGATTCTTACACTTAAGGCAATGTATTTTTATCTATTAGAAGCATCAGGCAGAATAGTCGGACATATATGGACGATTTCAAGAACGTAATCGTGTCAATGTAACTACACAGAGCAGGACATCAGCACTGTTTTTTGCCAGGACGTGTTTTGTTGCTGGGACGGGTGAGGGGATTGTCAGTAACAGCCAGTCAAAATCATATAACCAGGGAAGATAGAACTGTTTATTTAGTAATAAAATGGATATTTACATTGGGAGAAGGGCTGTACTTACACAAGAAATACGGAATTCTGGTGAAAAAGTAACAAAAAATGTGTAATAGTCCTTGTGTATAAGTCGAAATTTTCCGAAAACTATTTATAGCATATTGTAAACAAGTTATATAAACTAAAAACGTTATTAAACTTTGAAAATTGAATAGGAGGAAGATTCATTGAAAAAGAAAAAGAAGCTGATAGTTAATTCGGTGTTGGTCAGTACTCTGGCATTATCTGTTTTATCTCCGACGGCTTTCGCGCATGATGCAATGGAAATTGGCGGTATAGGTAAAGAAGCTTATGTATTTTCCAATGAAGAAATAGGAAACCTGGGGAAAGCAGAAACAAATGGCAGCAAGAACTTAAAGCATTTAAGGGAAGCAGCAGCGGTGCAGATTGAACTTGGGGAAGACGGAAGGCAGAATAATGCTGCTGATGTATATGCACATAAAGGTTTTGCCTATTTAGGGACACATACAGCAAACGGGGCAAATGGCGGTGTCCGTGTTTTTGACCTGAAGGATCCGTCAAACCCCGTGGAAGTAGCACAGTTCGCTCACGAAATTCCACATACATGGCAGGAGAAAGTAATCGTAAAAACGGTAAACACTCCTGATTTTAAAGGAGATCTGGCAGTAGTCAGTCTTCAGCAAACTGGCAGAAACAGAGCAGACAGACCGGACAGTTTTGGCGGAGTGCTGTTATATGACGTGACTGATCCATATAATCCGGTTCGCTTAGGATTCCACAAGCTTGAGGATAGAAGGGTTACAGGAACCCATGAACTATATTTAACAACCCAGGGTAACAGAGCGCTTCTGTTAACATCCAATCCTTATGCTGATTACTATACACATAACGGGCAGTATCAGGATTTTGAAATAATTGATGTAAGTAACCCAGCAGAACCTGAAAAGCTATGGGGATTCGATCCTCGTGATCTGCCGGAAGTCCCGGCAAACTTTAACGGATACCACTGGAATGCACCAGACGGCCATACTAGACCAGTATTTAACCATAGTGTAATCACTGACAATAACGGTCATTATGCTTATGTTTCTATGTGGGATTTAGGAACGGTTATTTTTGATATCCGGGATCCTGAAAATCCGCAATACTTAGGCCGTACTGATTACAGAGATGATCAGAAAGGTGCTGCACACTCTGCGGCTCTTGCAAGAGGCGGAAACATCCTTATTGAAACTCGTGAAATTGCAAATCCTCATGGTGCTGGTTACGAGAGCGCTTACGGGTATACAAGAATTTTTGATATAAAAGATAAATCGAATCCTGTATTATTGAGTGAATTTACTACTGATTTAACGTATGATTTCAGCGCACCGGTACAAACGTTTGCTAAAACAGTACACGATCCGAAAGTTCACGGAAATACACTATATTTATCCTATTACTCTGGCGGTGTTATCTCAGTAGATATCACTGATCCCGCAAATCCTGTAGAAATCCACCGCTATACTTCTGACCAGGCAAACGTCTGGGGAGTATTCGTAGACCGAAACTATGTACTTGCCTCTGATATGGGACAAGGTCTGAAGGTGTTACTGAAGAACAATGGCAATGGGAATGCCAACGGGCAACAACCTAAATAATTTTTCTGATGAAAAGCCTGCTCCTGGTGTGGTTCTTTACCGTACCAGGGGGCAGGCTTTTTTCCTTTTCATGGTTTAAAGCGGAAGGCACTTGCCAACACTTCTAAAAAAAGGAAGGAAGTGGTGGCTATGAAAAGTGAACTTGATTTTTTTATCGGACTTATATGGGCTTCCGTTCTTAGTCTTCCATTATGGGGAATTATCTTGTTTTTAGTGTGGCTTGCTGTTTAAGGTGAGGTTACCGTCACTAAAGAAGTAAGCCGCCAGATCTGGAATGCCTCCTTTAACAAAAGGAAGAACCAGCACTTTGACGGCTTACTTAACTGAATGCTAAATCCACTCAATTATTTCGTCATCGTCCTCTGAATTATCACTGACCTTTACTTTAGCCAGGCGGATCATGTTGACATTATGCAGATTGATTATTGCCTTATCCAGGCGGATCCACTGATTTTTTTCCCGCTCAAGCCAGTCATTTACCCTGTGGCTTGGATTTTCTGTGAAATATGCTGTTTCCTGCTCGCCATTTGTAAAAGTGAAAAAAAGCTTATACCTCTCAGTCAACGGATACAACTCCTTGTTTGTTAAAATTCTGTTCAGATAAGGTATACCCTCTGGAAGCCCCTTCATATCATAAATATAATGTTTTTTTTAACAAAATTTGTGTGGAAATATTGAAAAAAATGGAATTGGAGGAGGGCACTTTAATTAAAGGGGCACATTATCGAGTGCCTTTTTATCTTGGGAGTTGACCTACCATTCAAGTAGTGCAAGGCCGCCTTGCATCCCTTGAAAGTGAGTTGACCTACCATTCAAGTAGTGCAAGGGCGTCTTGCATCCCTTGAAAGTGAGTTGATCGTCCACTCAAGTAGTGCAAGGGCGTCTTGCATCCCTTGAAAGTGAGTTGACCGTCCACTCAAGTAGTGCAAGAGCGTCTTGCATCCCTTGAAAGTGAGTTGATCGTCCACTCAAGTAGTGCAAGGGCGTCTTGCATCCCTTGAAAGTGAGTTGACCGTCCACTCAAGTAGTGCAAGAGCGTCTTGCATCCCTTGAAAGTGAGTTGACCGTCCACTCAAGTAGTGCAAGGGCGTCTTGCATCCCTTGAAAGTGAGTTGATCGTCCACTCAAGTAGTGCAAGAGCGTCTTGCATCCCTTGAAAGTGAGTTGACCGTCCACTCAAGTAGTGCAAGAGCGTCCAGGGGTTCAGAATAAGCATCCGATTCAATAAATAGACGGAATAATTCCGCTTAATTCGTAACTATTATAAAAAAGCGGTTAAATAGACGGAGAGATTCCGCCTATTAACTCGAAAAATACAAAAATGGTTGATTTTAAGATACATAACCGGAAAGCTTCCCCTTAAATCCCAACAAACGGGCTGCTATCTGTATTTAAGCGGAAAATATCCGGTTATCCCGATGTAACCGTCCGTAAAACTCCCGCCTCAAAACATGAGTGGAAGCGAAGATGTTCTTTATGCGTAAGATAACGGACGCTAACATCCCGATTGGTTCAACTAACAATCAGTGGGGGATGAATAACTCCCACCACTGATTGAAGGTTCACTTTATTTTACTTTTATTGACTACCCACTTAAGGAACCGACATCTTAATTAAAGGGGAGTGAGCATGTTAAACAGAGGTGTCATGGTTCCTTCCAGGAACGTTTAATTTCCTGTCCTGATTTCTGCTGCTGACTCTCCGTTCATTGTGCTGCTGTTTGATTCTGTTTCTGTAATTTTCTCTTTTTGTGTTTGAACCATATGCTTCTTGCTTCTTCTTTTGCTTATTGTCATCTGATTTTTTATCATTTGCTTCCAGTACGGTTTCTCCTTCCACTTCCTCATCAACTTTAGAGAGAGGGAGACCCATTTTTCTTCGGTAAAGGACAGCGTTAATTTCTGCGCCAGTAACAAGGATAATGCCTATAATAAACAGCCAGAGCATCAGAACGATGATACCTCCAAGGCTTCCGTACGTCTCGTTGTAATTTCCGAAGTTGCTTACATAAATGGAAAAACCAAAGGAAACAACTTGCCAGGCGAGAGTAGCGAAAACAGCCCCTGGTATTGCCAGTTTAAAAGGAACTTTTTTATTGGGTGCAAAGTGATACAGTGCAGACATGATCGCTGCTATAACTACGAAACTAATGGTCCAGCGAAGGACATGCAGTAAAAACTCCATTTGCTCCGGCACAGGCACCACTGCGTTTATCCCATCAATGATGACATCCCCGAATATTGGGAGAACGAGTGCAATTACTAAAGCAACGATTATTCCTAGCGTTAACGCCATGGAGACCAGTCTCGCTTTTAGAAAAGGCCGGTCGCTTTCTACGTTATAAGCCCGGTTCTGCGCCTTCATAAACGCATTCATCCCTGTGGATGCTGACCAGAGAGTACCGAGGATCCCGATAGTCAGAAGACCGCCCCTTTGTTCTGTGACGATATCGTAAATCTGGTCCTCGAATAAATTAGCTACCTCTTCAGGGACAGCGCTGTTAACCAGTTCCATCGCTCTTTGAGGATCAATATTTAAGTAAGGCACAATGGATATAATTAAAATTAGCAGAGGTATTAATGCCAGTAAATAATAATAGGCCTGCGCAGCTCCGAGAAGGGGGACACTATCATTCTGAAACTCTTTTATCAATGCTTTTACATAACGAACTGCTTTATTCATGTCTTTGCCTCCCTGTCTTTTAATCTATATGTATATCCCCTCAAATAGTAATGATTAATCACTTAAGTCAGACAGAGCAGAAAAAACGGCAGGGACATAGAGTCTCTGCCGTCATTAATTTTATTAAGCTTTGAGGCTGCTATTTATTTAAATCAATTTCTTTATGCAAGATCTCAATCATTAACACGAACATTATCTTAAAGGTTGCTTTGTTGTTCGATTTACGCTTCAGACAGTCGCGTTCTGCGGGCACGGCTTCAACTAATTTTTGATGGCTGAACGCCGTCAAAAATGGATTTTCAGCTTCTCATGCTTTTCCCGCCAGAGTCGCCGTCTTACGCTGCAATCGAAAAGTAATGTTTGTCTTTTTTATTCAAAGCTTATATAGGAAATTCGTTCATTTATTTAATCCTGCCAGTTTTCCATCAGCTGTTCAGCATTGCTTCTTAATAGTTCTTTTGTTTCCTCTGAAGCATCGCGCAAATGGTTGCTGTCGATGAGGGAAATAAATCTTTCCAGCTGACTTAGTGCCTGCCTGACTCTGCCATTGTTGTAATGCTGTTCGGCATTCTCAAGCGTGCCGGCTAACTGGTTGGCGGCCTGTCTGCTGATTTTTCCTTCTTCATATAAGCTGTCGATCAGCTGATAGAGAGATTCTGCAGTTACAGGAGCGAGCACAGTAATTTTACCATCTGCGTTGGCGCTTGACGTATTTCCGGCTGTGTCGGTAATAGATATCGTTACAACAGCCCCTTCAAAGTAAGCATCAGGCGCAGTCCAGGTGCCAGTGTAAACTCCAGGCTCTGTTTCTTCCATAGAGTTACTATGGGCAGAAGCTGGCTGATTTGCCCCTGGGATACTTACAGTAAAGCTTGCTTCGCCTCCTTCTTTGTCACTTTCGAAAGATACAGTAACTGTTTCACCAGGTTTGACGGCCATATCTTCGGCAGGCTCTACATTCTCAATCGCCGGCGCAGTGGTGTCCACAAAAATAGTCAGTTCCTCTGTTGTTGTATTTCCTGCCAGGTCCGCAGCTTCTACAAGTATAGTGTTTTCTCCTTCATCGAGAAGAACTCTTTCAGAGAAGGATCCGTCTTCATCAAAAGCTGCTTCGCTGCCATTTATAAGAACAGAAGCGAGGTTTTCGTCAGATGCTGTACCTGCTACTGTGGCCACTTCCCTGTTCGTAATGGAGCCATCGGCAGGGGAGTCGATACTTATTTCCGGCAGGACGGTATCTCTGATAACAGTAACTGTCCCGGAAGGATCTGATACTCCGTCAGGAATTTCCGCAGTAACATAGATTTCGTTGTCACCTTCGGCTAAATCAATTTCAGCACTGAACCTTCTGTCTTCTGATTCAACTACAGCAGCTGGTTCACCGTTATTATAAACAGTTACTTCACTTTCAGCTGTCACTGAACCGGTTACTTCGATTGTTTCTTCTGCTGTATATGTCTGGTCGGCAGGTGTTTCAATTACCGGAGCTTCAAGAGAATACGCTACATTAGCACGTATCATGAAGTTTCCGTTGTCAAAATGAGGCTGGAAAGCTCCCTGGATGTACAGGTAGGAACGTTCTGCATTTGGATGTTCTTCATCGGTTCCTACCGCAGGAGACAGATCGCCGATTTGATCCTGCAGCGTTGTAATAAAGAAGTCACGGTCAGTAACAAAGCCGAACTCGGAAAGGTCGATATAGTTCCAGCCGCCTCGTTCAACTTCTACCGGTACTGGGCCGATAACCCTGCTGTCTGGATTGCCGTTCGCATCTGTATCGTAAACAACGATATTAATTTCATTCCCGCCAGGAGAAGGGAAGTCAGTACCCCAGATGTACATATTCACTCCCCTGAGCTGAGCCATATCGTCCGGAGTAAACTTAACCCCGAGTCCGTTGCCTGCAGCATTCAGTACAAGGGCGTTTTCGGCGACACCGGTATCATAGGCGATTTCATCCTCATAGCCAATGAATGGGCGAAGCTCCACTGTAAGTTCTGTAACTTCCCCGCCGGAAATTTCAACAGGCACTTCCTCCAGATTATATCCGTCCGCACTAATGCGAAGCGTGTACTCTCCTTCAAAAAGGGTTAAATCAAACGCTCCTGTTTCGTCAGAAGTCACTTCAGAAACCCGCGGATCTTCTAAAACCCGAATAGCTGCATCTGCCACAGGCTCCCCAGTACGCTGATCCACAATAGCTCCCTCAACGGTGCCTGACGGAAGCGGCTCCATCATAAAGTTTTGAACAGTTGTAGTATCTTCTTCTACAGTAACTTCAGCTTCCTGCGGATAGTAGCCATAGGCTTCAGCCCGCACTGTCCATGATCCCCCGTCTTCATTTGCAGCATGGCGAAGATCGTACGTGCCGTCTACAGGATTTGTGCGTGCTGTGCGGTTCGTTTCCAGTACAGTAACAGTACCTGAAACCGGAAGGCCGCTTTCTGACAACATAAGCTGGCTGCTGTTGCTGACTTTTTCAAAATTGTAAGCTGATGAATCTTTCTGTATTTTATAATCGATTACAGGCGAAGCAGGTTTTTCATCCTTTACTTCCATGTCTGATTTTTCCGTTTGTTTTGGTTCGGAAATATAATCCACATTGTCCGTTGTTCTAGTGACAAGGACTTCGTCGATATACCAGCCAGGATAGGTAACGGATCCGTCTGTATCGAAATGAAATCTTAACTGGATTGTTTCATCTGTATAGTCTGAGAGAGAGATTTCGTCATGCCCCCAGGCTTGTGCCCTGCCTGTATAAGTGGCCAGAGTATCCCAGGAGTCCCCTCCGTCGCTGCTTGCCTGGACATAGCCGTAATCCCAGTTGTTTTCGATATCCTGCCAGTAGGAGAAGCTCAGCTCAGCGGAGGTCTGCCCGCTTAAATCAATCTCAGGGCTCATAATCCAGCTGTCTTCATTATTGTTATAATTTCCTGTCAGATTTGTTCCCCATAAGTTACCGCCTGTAAGCGACTCTCCAGGACCGGATACAGGGTCGCCCCAAGCCCAGGAATTATTGGATCCGCCTGTTGTAAATCCACCATCGTCTTCCCCGAAGTTACTGTGATAAACAACTTCAACGGAAGGAGCCACTGCGGAAGCTTCATTGGAACGGTCACTTTCATTATTGGAAAAATCGTAAGCTGTTACGGTATAAAAATACTCCTGGCCGCCCTCTGTATCTGAATCTGTGAATCTGGTATTTGAGGTAGACCCGAGCAATTCATAATTGTCTCCGCCGTCGGTAGAGCGGTAGACATTATAACCAGCTACATCCATATCGCCTGGAGCCTCCCAATTAAGGGTAATTCCGATAGAACTCGATAAGGCTTCCAGGTTTTCAGGAGCGCCTGGTGGATCCGTATCTGCTCCCACAAGGTTTACATCATCAACATACCATCCATTGTAGGCTACGCTGTGATCTGTAACGTGAAGAAAAGCAACAAATACCGGGTCAGATGAACCAGCGTAGTCATTGAGGTCAATGAATAAGTCTCTCCATTGCTGGTCCCTGCTCGTTACTTCATGAACGATTTCCCAGTTTTCGCCGTAATCGCCACTGACAGCTGCAACACCAAAGTCCCAGCCATTTTCATAGTCAAACCAGTGGCTCAGGCGTACAGACGCTTCGTCTGTGTCCCGAAGATCCAACGGTGGAAGCAATAGCATATCGTCCGCATTATGTGAATAAGAACCATCAAGGTTTGTGCCTATAAGCCGGCTTCCCGCCACTGGATTCGGACTTGCACCGGATGGTTCTCCCCATTCCCAGTCGCCTTCCATCATCCAGCCAACAGGGAAATTCTCAAAGTCCTGCTGGTATTCATCCGGCACTACACCGAATTCTATTGTAACGGAGTACCGGTCGGTAGCTGCGGTATTACCGCCAAAGTCTCTTGCGATAACCTGGTACTCAAAGCCAGGCTCCTGTACAAACATATACGGGATATATCCTTCGTAGCTGCCTTCCAGGTGATCGCCTGATTTTCGTTCCATAGGGATGAGGACATCATAATTGTGGTCCTCATGGCTTACTAGTATTTCAGCCCTTGTCACAGCGATATCGTCTGTAATTTTTGCTTCCACAAGAAGGTCAAGCCCAGCGAAAGCAAAATCAAAAGGTGTATGTTCAATTTCCGGTGGTGTATCATCCGTGCCTTCTGTTAATACACTGCCGGAAATCCTTCCAAGTCCATCTGCGATACTTGCAACAGCATCGTATGCATTGATCAGCCCAACCCCATAACCATCATTGGGAACGGAGGTATACTGGCTGTCTGTTAACGGAATAGCTGTTTCGTCCATGATTTCTTCCAGTTCATCAATTGTTAAGGAAGCATCAATGGATAAGAGTAAAGAAGCGACTCCGGCTATGTGCGGTGAAGCCATAGATGTGCCATTCCAGCCGCCTTCATACCCGTTTCCTGGTACGGCAGATCGGATATTTACTCCTGGAGCTGATATGTTTGGCTTCTGGTCTCCATCATAGTTTGCCGGCCCGCGGCTGGAGAAGCTGGCAACGGCATCATTGCTGTCAGTAGCTGCAACCGCATAGCTTTCCGGATAGTTTGATGGAGGTGTAACTGTCTGTGCTCCCGGTCCTGAGTTGCCGGCGGAGAATACAGGTAGTATGCCGGAATCACGCCAGGCCTGTACCATTGGACGGAACCATTCACTTATACCTGGCGAGCCGCCCCATGAGTTTTGCACGATATCAGGCGCGAGGTTCGGATCCCCGTTTGGTGCAAGCATGAATTCACCAGATGCAAGAAGGTCGGCCTGGCTTCCTCCTAAGGCAGAAAATGCCCGGGCCGCAATCCACTGTGCATCAGGTGCAACCCCAATAATATTTGTTCCATCTGGTCCTTGCCCCATCACTGTACCAGTAACATGGGTACCGTGTTCCAGGGTATCCACAGGAAGGGAAGAACTGCCAATCCGGTCCAGCCAATTGCCGGACGGGTCAGGGTTATCAGGGTCTTCAGGGTTATATCCACGGAAATTTTCCTTCAGTGCTTCATGGTCCCACTGGACACCTGTGTCGATGACACCGACTACAATTCCCTGTCCTGTAGCTCCAAAGGCCTCCCATGCTTCAGGTGCCTGTACTCTGTCAATATTCCATTCGATATTATCGTCAGTAACGGACAGAGGAGGTTCATCCGTTTTCTCCGGTAAAACTAATTCGATCATCTCGTTTTCAGTTATTCTCTCTACTTCTGGAAAAAATGATAGTTTTTCTACTACCTCTTTTGTAGCTGTTACTGAAATGACATTCATAATGTAGAAGCTTTCGTACTCTTTTACATCTCCCTGATCGAGAGCCTGTTCTAAGGTGGACAGGAGAGGGGCTTGAGTAGTTTCTGCAGTTGTCCGTAACGCGTCAACTACCGCATATCTTGCTGCCATTTTTTGATTATATGCTGTTGTTTCCGGACCAGCCTGCTGTTTAGCTTCGGCTGCAACTTTAGAGGTATCAACCTGTTCGGACAATTCAATGAGTACGTCCACATATTCTTCTTTTTCAAATTCTTTTTTGACCTTATTGTCGATCTTAGAAGAGGCTGCTGACTTTGTTGATTCTTTTAAGGTGGTGATTTCTGAGGCATTTCCTGGTGAGTTGGCGCCTGCTGTTAAAGCTGTAAATGGTGTCAATAGCAGCAGCAGGGTAAGGAGAACTGCAATACGTTTTGTAAAGCGGTGATTAATTACCATAAGATCCTCCCTTTTAATTTATTTACAGGGACAGCGGTTTTACAAAATGACCACTCCTCTCTCTGCCAGATTACCTGTATATGATTGCTGAATATTTCCAGGGGAAGCAGGATGGGGAAAAGGGAGAGCCGCCACGCGCTGCTGAAATAATTACTTAAAGAGCAAGTAACGCTCAATGCCTGCTGGCGAACGGATATATTGGGTAAGGGATAACAGCTGCAAACTCTCCGTTATTCCACCCATTTTCCCCAACTTTAAGCCCTCTTCAGCAATGTAGTTATTATAGTATTTGTAATTTTCTAATAACACAAATTGGTTATTTCGGGCAATTTCTTCCAAATAGGCTAAATCAGACGAGATTATGATAAGAGAAGTTCTATCAATATCTGGAAAAATGATTTTTTTGAGGAGAAAAGCCAAATAACCACGAAAACAAATTTCCAATTTAATGGGGAAATACTATTGGTGATAGTCGATAAAGCCCTATTTAATTACCTATATTTGTATTTTTTAGGATTTAAAATAATAGTTTTTTATGACAAAAACATTCCAGGTGTTCAATTAAACCCGTGTTAGAAGATATAATAGAAAAAAATACTATTTTTTCCCGATGTAACCGTCCGTAAAATTCCCGCCTCAAAATATGAGTGGAAGTGAAGATGTTCAGGCGGGAGATAACGGACGCTAACATCCCGATTGGTTCAGCTAACAATCAGTGGTGAGGAACAAAATCTCCACTGATTGAAGGTTCACTTTATAATTGGAGGAGATTAGTTTGGTATATCCTGACACGAAAGAAACGGTGCAATTAATAAAAGAACTCGTATCCATTCCGAGTCCTTCGGGCAATACAGACAAAGTGATTACCTACGTGGAAAACTTTTTGTTGGAGCATGGTGTGGAAACAAAGCGTAACCGAAAAGGAGGACTTATCGCGGTTTTACCGGGAAAGGACAACAATAACCATCGGATGCTCACAGCCCATGTTGATACTTTAGGAGCGATGGTTAAAGAAATAAAACCGAGCGGCAGGCTGAAACTGGATCTTATTGGAGGCTTTAAGTACAACTCTGTAGAAGGAGAGTATTGTGAGATTGAAACGTCAGCTGGAGAAAAGTTTACTGGAACGATCCTGATGCATCAGACTTCTGTCCATGTTTACAAGGATGCAGGAAAAGCGGAACGGAACCAGGATAATATGGAAGTCCGGATTGACGAAAAAGTACATAGTGCGGAGGAAATAAGGTCGCTCGGCATTGAAGTTGGGGATTTTGTTTCTTTTGATCCGAGAGCAGAGGTGCTGGATAACGGGTATATCAAATCCCGCCATCTTGATGATAAGGCGAGTGTGGGCATTCTTTTGCAGCTTATCCGCCAGATAAAAATGAATAACATTGAGCTGCCATATACAACACATTTTCTTATCTCAAATAATGAAGAAATTGGTTACGGCGGCAATTCGAATATAACTCCGGAGACAGTAGAATATCTGGCGGTGGATATGGGAGCGATGGGCGACGGGCAGTCAACAGATGAGTATACCGTTTCCATCTGCGTAAAGGATGCGAGCGGACCGTATAATTACGGCCTCCGAAAAAAGCTCGTTCAGCTGGCTAAAGACAATGGAATAGATTATAAGCTGGATATTTATCCTTACTACGGATCCGATGCCAGTGCAGCAATCAGGTCGGGCCATGATATTGTTCATGGGCTTGTCGGACCGGGGATCGATTCGTCTCACGCCTTTGAAAGAACCCATACTGATTCCATAGACAATACGACAAAGCTGCTCTATCACTATCTTCTCTCTGCAATTTAAATGCCAGTTACGCGACCAGACCCCATACTAATCAAGTTAAGAGGATTGGACGATAATTTGCACTTAAATATGTGGTTTGAGCGTCGGGCAGCCGACTCCTTCGGAAACAGCAATAGGTGAAGAGCCATTCGGGAGCGATTTTCGTTCCCGAATTAGCTGAAGCATTGCCCGAGGAAAGCGGCTGCCTGGAGAGAAAGCCAGCATTACGATAACCAAGATTTATTAACTTGATGGCAACGGGGCCTGATGGCAACGGGGCCAGACCCCGCACGATTTTGTGAATTTTTCTTGTATGTCATGTAATGGAGGAGATTGAAGGGGAGGGGGGATTTTACTTGCTTAAGAAATTATTTGAGGATAACAGAGATGAATTTATAAACTTCATAAATTACATGTCTGATGCTATTTTCGTCATGGAAGTGGAAAATGAAGGAACTGCTTTCAGGTATCTGGCTGTTAACAAGGCAGCGGAAAACCAGGCGGGTTTCACAGGAAATGTTATTGGTTTACTGATCGAAGACGTCATGCCGGAAACGCCGGCCAGGGAGCTAAACGAGCAATATGAAAAAGTAGCCAAGTCGGGCGAAGAGGCAGTATTCGAACATGGAGGAGAAAACGGCATGATTGGCGAGTCTGCATTCACTCCTATATATGATGACGAAGGAAGGATCAGGCAAATCCTCTCAGTGACAAGAGACATTACAAAACGGAAGAGAGCCGAAGAGAAGCTCCAGGAAAGTGAACAAAAATACCAGTCACTTTTTGAATATAATTCCTCAGCGGTCTTTCTCCTTGATATGGATGGACGGCTGCAGAGTATAAACAAAGCTGCTGAAAGTCTTATAGGGTATGAGCCTCAGGACTTGTTGCAGCAGTCATTCGTCCCGTTCGTCCATACAGAGGAACTGGAAAAGGTTCTCGCTAAATTTTTCCAGGCAAGAAATGGAGAAGCACTGGAATATGAGACAACTCTCATTCATCAGAACAAGCACGAAATAGACTGCTCTATTATTAACCTCCCTGTTAAAGTAAACGGAGAAGTTGTAGGTATTTATGGGATAGTTAAAGATGTGACGGAAGAGAAACGGATGATCAGAGCTATCAGGGACAGTGAAGAAAGATTCAGCCGCCTGATTAATCACTCCCCCGACGCTATCCTGATTCACAGCGAAGGGTTCATTGATTACGCGAATGAGGCAGCGATAAAATTACTGGATGCTCCAGGTTTAAGCAGTCTCATGGGAAAATCAGTATACGATTTTCATCCAATCCGTATGAGAAAAGAGGTAAAAGGACATATTCTTGACCTTGAAGAAAATGAAAAAAAGCAAAACCTTTTTGAAGAAAAAATTCTTACCTTCGACGGAAAAGAGGTAGATGTGGAAGTCTCCCGAATTGCAATCGAGGATAGGGGGAAACAGGCAATTCATTCCTCTATACGTGATATCTCTGGCCGTAAGAGAATGGAGAGGGCTCTGAGAGACAGTGAGGAAAGATACAGGCTTATCGCAGATAATGCGACTGACCTTATCGAACTGACAGATATACACGGTACCTTTCTTTATATATCACCATCACATAAACGTGTTCTTGGTTATGAAATCGAAGCACTTAAAGAGTATTCAGCGATTGGCGAGTGTATCCATCCCCAGTGGAAAGAAGAGTTTCAGGAAAATTTCCAGGAAATTTGCCATTCCGGCGGCTACAAGTCAATGGAAGTGAAAGTGAAGCATGCTGATGGGAGCTGGCTCTGGCTGCACGTAGATCTTATTTCTATTAATAATACAGACGGGGAAGCAGAAAAAGTACTGCTGGTAGGGGAAGAAATAACGGAGAAAAAACAATACCAGCTAAAAATCCATCAAATGGCTTTTTTCGACCAGTTAACAGGCCTGCCAAACAGGAGTCTGTTTAAGGAAAAGCTGGAGCACGCGATGAAGGAAGCTGACGATAAAAATAACCAGTTTGCCGTCCTGTATCTCGACTGTGATAATTTTAAGCCGATTAATGATGAACTCGGCCATGACGCTGGAGACCTTTACCTGCAGTCCCTTGCCAAACTTTTAAAAGATAGTATTGGTGAGGAGGATACGGCTGCAAGGATCGGGGGAGATGAATTTAATATTCTCCTTAAAGGGATAACCAGCCAGGCTGAAATAGAAGGAAAAATAGAAAGGATCCTGGATCTTATAAGGGAGCCGTGGCAGCATGGTGGGACAAGCTGGCAGGTGACTTCCAGTATTGGAGTCGCCGTTTATCCTCATGATGGGCGGACTGTCCAGGAGCTCATAAAGAATGCAGACAAAGCTTTGTATATGGCTAAGGAAGAAGGAAAAAATAATTATTCCTTTTACACTTCAGCCTGCCAGAGCCGTCTTTAAAAACCCCTGCAGGGCAGATAACTGCCCTCAGGGGTTTAATTTTTACTTTGCCGTGCTTGTTTTATTCATAAATTTGATCAGGTCGGTAAGCAAAATACTGTAGCTGGAAAGATGTTTTTCCACTCTCCCAGGAAATTCACGTTCAATAAACTCGAGAGTATCCATGTTGGTGTGCCAGATGCCCCCATGTTTTTCAGTTTGTGTATATCCGTCGAAAGCACCGATTTCCCAGTTCGTTGCTTCCATGTAACCATATGGAATACCAAGTCTCTTAAATGGCGCATGGTCGCTCCAGTCACCGGTCGTTCCCTCAGGATAGGAAGGATTTAAACCAGGGTTAATTCGAATATCGAGCTTCTTTTTATCAGCAATATTCAGTGCCTGGTCCCTGATAAAACCATCTTCTCCTTCACTGCCGTGCATATACATATAATCACCGGCAATCAGGCTGTCCAGGTTGATCATACCTACAGTACTATTAATTTCATCCTCTGTCATATTATTAGCATAGTAGTTAGAACCTTGCAGGCCAACTTCTTCCGCGCCGAATGCGATGAAGACGACAGAATAAGGCGTGCTCACTTTGTGGAGCTTCTCTGCCACTTCCAGCATGATACCTACACCGGAAGCGTTGTCGTCAGCGCCAAGCCCAGCGCTTACAGAATCATAATGTGCACCTACGATGAGCTGTTCACTCGATCTTCCAGGTTTATAGGCTATTACGTTAGAAGACTCTGTTGTTACCCCACGTCTCGTATAGCTGAACTCCTGCACTTCTGTTTCAAAACCCATTCTTTCAAACTGGCTGCGGATGTATTCTTCCGCTTCCCGTTCCGCCGCACTACCTGCAACACGGCGTCCGATTTCCTGTGATAAATATTTCGTGTGCTCATAGGCCATAGCTCCAGGCTTATGTACAAGGGAAGGATGAAACGTGACTGTCTGAGCCGAAACACCACCGAAAGTAACAATAAGTAAAATTAGCGCCAGAATACTTGCAGTTACTTTTTTCTGCAAAACAACTCACTCCTTTTAAGATAAGTTTAACAACTTCATAGCATGTTCGTTATTAAGTACAAATTTATGGGGTATTTTTTAAAAATTTCGAAAAATAGTTCACTAGTCTTTCATCACGCATTAGAATACAACCGGGACTTTTCCCTGAATGTACTCTTGGGAATACAGCCATTATGGACGTGGATAGCATGGAGAGGGGTTAGTCGTATCACTTGAGGAGGAAAATTGGCCTGTTTTTTTCATACAAACATCAATATTTTATTTCTGAGTATCCAAGAATTGTAATTTGAAGCGACCTGACAATAAAGGGCCTATTACTCCGGAACTAAAATTCAGATAATTCAGAAACTAGTACTTTTTTTGAGATTTATTTTGGTACACTAAATATTAAAGGAGGTGATTCCCCAGGTTGACGCAGCAAGGTTTTACATAAGTAAGTTAAATCTGATTTAAACAGAGGAGGCGTTAAAATGAAAAAAACATTTAGTTTATTATTGACCTTAGTTCTCGTAATGTCTATGAGCATTTCTGTTTTTGCTCAGCCTCAATCGAAACCTAACGGTCCGTGGATCCAGCCAAACCAGACAGTGAAGCTTGAGAGCATGGCATCACCTGAAGATCTTGAGAAAGCACTCTTCCAAATTAATGATCGTGCGCGGGAAGGTCGTATGGAGCTGGAGGTAGTTGGTCATTCAGCGACATATGAGTACCCAATTTATGCTGTTAAATTTGGTGAAGCGGACACGGATAATCCAAAAATCTTCATTCAGACTCAAATTCACGGAGACGAGCAGCTTGGCACAGAAGCTTCTATTGACCTCATTCAGCAGTTAGCAATGAGCAACCATCCTGATATTAGGGAAATCCTTGATAACGTGACAGTTTGGTTTATTCCAATGTTGAACCCTGATGGTGCAGTGGTGTTTGAAACACCGCAGGGTCAATCCAAGCAGCGTCAGAACCTGCAAATTTGGGATCCGGCAGAGTTTGGGTTAGCAGAGGATACTCCGGCACCTTGGTATTATCGTCCTGATGCTGTAAGCAGAGAAATGGGTTTTGACGTGAACCGGGATTTCCATCCGGCGCTTGACTTTGATATTTCAACAGAATACACAGCTGGTTTGACGCCAGGGAGAAGTACAGCTCCAGGATTTTATGTCACACCTGAAGCAAGAGCTTCAAGAGCAGTATTTGAAGAGTTGCAGCCGGATTTGTTTATCGATCACCATCACCGGTACAGTAATGTAGTATCTGAAGATGACGACCGACTGAATACTCTTCAGCTAATCGCTCAGGTAGTAGATCAGGATAATGTAGTGGAGCATAACGGTGTGGAATATCGTGTAGACGATGAGTCACTTGCGTTGTCAAAACAAGTAAACAGCCTTGTGTATCAAGTGCTGCAAAAAGGAAACTCTCCATTTGGCGCTGTTTCCAGATATCCAGAAGTAAACCTTCCTGGTACTGCCCTTGGAAGTTACTCCATGAATGGTGCGGCGATTATGCTTTATGAAACTCGCGGCCAGCAGCATCCTGGAGGGCATACTGGCCAAAAAGCAAACGGCCAGTATACGAAGCAATCCTTTATCGGACTTTATGAAACGTTAAGAGGATTTGCTTCTGGGGAAGTGTATGAAATCGACCCTGCATTCTATGATGAGGAAATCCCATACGGAAGCCCTAGGATCGGTCGACCGAACTAAGGTTTTCAGTGCTTTAAAGTGGAAGCCACCCGTTTTTATACATAGCGGGTGGCTTCTTTGAATTCCCAGTTAAATACTCTTTAATATTATAAAGGGGGGGGGGCGGTGAATCTGGACAAATATTGGCTCAACAAGCAAAATTTGTCCAGCAAACGGGAGAATCTGGACAAATCTTCTTCGAAAAGTGAAAATTTGTCCAGCAATGGCAGGTTAGACCGGTAATATAATGAAATGCAACCACATTAAGTTACATTTAAGGAATTTTATGTAAAAATAATCGATAAATCAACGGTGAATCTGGACAAATATTGGCTCAACAAGCGAAATTTGTCCAGTAAACGGGAGAATCTGGACAAATCTTCTTCGAAAAGTGAAAATTTGTCCAGCAAAGGCAGGTTGGACCGGTAATTTATTGAAATGCAACCACAGTAAATTACATTTAAGGTATTTTATGTAAAAATAATCGATAAATCAACGGTGAATCTGGACAAATATTGGCTCAACAAGCGAAATTTGTCCAGTAAACGGGAGAATCTGGACAAATCTTCTTCGAAAAGTGAAAATTTGTCCAGAAAGGATGCCCCTTTGATAACCAGTGCCTGCCTTACTTATAAATATGGGAGATTACAGCTCCCCCCATATTATAGTCAGAATCTCAATAAGCCCTCCCTTTCCTGTCCACATACACAGTTTTGACTGCTGTACGCTGTATTTTTTCCCCGGAAGGTGTGAAGCCTTCAATGTTTATCGTTGTGTTATAGGTTCCTTCTCCTTTGTCAGGCAGTGTAATAGTTAATTTCTCGTCCTCAGCAGACTTGGAGGAGACAAAATAATTATGATGTGCAGTTGCTGAAGGGCGTTTTGCTGCCTGTCTTCCATTCACTGATGGTTCGAAATCGACTTCGTAAGTAACGTTAAAGTTTCTGGAAGGGAGCCTGTAGGAAGCAGCTTCCGGGACAGCAATCTGCCAGCTCTTTTTATCAAGTGCGGGAACGAGTCTGTAAAGGTTGTTTTGAGCAGAATGAAACTTTACGAGAAACAGATAAGCAGACTCTTCCTCAGTAAAAACGGAGATATTCCATTCCCCTTGCTCCGGTGTATCCAGCTCTATGCAATGATGCCAGGCTCCGTAAAAATACGCATCATCACGAACTGGGTTCACATCATAGGCTTTCTTTTTGTTAGAGCGGGGACTTGCTAAAATTATTTTGCTGACTTCCTGTGAGCATACCCAATTTAGTACAACCCGCTCCACTCCGTTTTCCACAAAAAAGGACTCTGCTGCTGTCCCCGCCTGTTTACCCCCTCGTGCAAATATAGCCAGTGCCTCATCGCTTTCTTCCTGAATAAAACTATGGTTTTCACTATGCGGAAATGGAGTTTTTAAAGTTTCCCTGAAAACCGGGAAAACATTAGTGCCGAGACGCACTTCAGCATGGTTCCAGTCTCCAACGGCGAGTTCGTTGCCATAAGGAAGACGGCTGCTTGAAACAGAGACGACACCGTCACTGGGACCCTGGATAAACATTCCGCCGATGCTGTACAAACTTAACAATGGACCAGCTTTATCGCCAGCAATCGTATAATACTTGTTACGTCCCGCTTCAGAAAGTCCGTCTGTTATCGCCCGGAAGTGATTCATGACGCCAGTCTGCAGGCTTTTCGTCCCTTCATTATTTGCCCCGATGAGATTTGCGAGCCACCCGGCCGGCCTGCTGTTTGCCAGATCAGCAAGTTCGCTTCCATAGTGAGGGGCAGCGATAGAAACGACCCCTTCCACTAGGTGATGTTTTCCAAAATGAATGAGGGCCGTCTGTGCATCTACAGCTCCTTTGCTGTAACCGATAAGAAAAAGTTTCCTGCCTTCGAAATAAGAAAATATTTGTTCCAGCTGGCTGGCCAGAAGTTCACCATTTTCCCAGTTGCTTTTCGGAACGCCGGCTGTGTCGTGAAGTTCAAGAAAAACAGTTTGAAACTGTGCCCCCGCAAGGCCATACATATCATTATCCCTGTACCAGAGAGCGGAGTCGTTTCTGAGCCCCTGAATAAAAACGATGACCGGCAGGGAAGAATCCAGGCCGGAAGGGGCATTGCCGATCATAATAGTCCCAGGCTTCATTGGCTGGCCAATGATCTCTGCAAAATCGTCCCTGTTAAATACAGTTTGTGGCATGTTTACACTCCGGTTATCGTCCATATAGATTTCCTTTCTGGTTAATGACATTTGAAATTCGCAGTCAAGCATGGTCAACTTCTTCCTGCAAAAGCAGTCCCCGCCTTGGAGGGGGGACAAGACGGGGGCTATACGAGTATGAATATTATTTGTTTTTAAATCTCTGATGAATATTATTATGTTTATACGTCCCTGCTTCGCTGAATTCAATGAGTTCAAGGGACAGGGCCAGATAACGTTTTTCGTATAGTACAGAGAAGTGACTTTTCATCGTCTCAAACAGTTCCTCGCAAACGGAATCTTTGTCGTCTTTCGAGCGGCCTGCTCCAATTTTCAGGGAGGCATGGACAAAGGCGTCATTTTCTTCTCCATCAGCTATCTCGTAATCTTTCAATTCTATTGCCCGTGAGCGGATGCCCCCGGGGGGAAAAATATCCTTTCGGGACAAAAGCACCGTGTTCACTTTTTTCAGCAGCTCAGGTATGTTTCCGTCTTCTTTAATGTTATCTGTGTATTCAAGAATGAAGTGGGGCACGGAAATTCAGCCTCCTTTTAAAATTGCCCAGAGTATGTGTCCATCCAGGCGTCACGTTCTTAGTGCTTCGTCTGAAATAATCGTGTTTTCAAGCCTGCCGACACCTTCCACTTCGGTGACTACATTATCGCCAGGTTTTGTATCCACAGAGCCTTTAGGGGTACCTGTCAGGATGATGTCTCCTTCGTTAAGCGTCATGAAACTGCTCAAGTATTCGATTAAATAGGGGATGGAAAATATCATATCTTTCGTGTTGCCCTCCTGAACTAACTCCCCGTTAATATATGTTCGTAATGACAGATTCATAGGATCTGCAATGTCTGAAGCATCCACAAACCAAGGACCTAGCGGCGTGCATGTATCCCGGTTTTTGACACGGAGGTTCGGGCGGTAATAGTTTTCAAGATAATCTCTTAAAGCATAATCATTTGCAACCGTATAGCCTGCCACATAGTTATAGGCATCCTCCCGGGAAACATTCCGGGCCTGGCGCCCGATAAGTACAGCGAGCTCACATTCATAATGCATATAGGTGACATCAGAAGGCCTGACTGTTTCTCCCCGGTGGCCAATGAACGTGTTCGGCCCCTTTAAAAATACAAGTGGTTCGGCAGGCGCATTGAAATCGAGTTCCTTCGCATGATCCGCATAATTCAGCCCCAGTGCAAAAACAGTCCCAGGCTCCACAGGCGGAAGCCAGGCTACTTCTTCCTGTGAGACAGTACGCCCATCCGCCAATCTGAGAGAATTGCTGTCCTTTTCTGTAGCGGAGTGGACAGTGCCTCCGTATACTACACGTGCTCGTTTCATTTTGCCACCTCCTCTAAGTACTGCTTTTCCGGAACGATCTGATTTTTCAGCTGACCTATTTTTTCAATAACGATTTTCACTTCATCCCCGGCTTTTACAAGAGGAGGATCTTCCGGGACGCCTGCGAGGAGGACATCTCCTGTTCTGAGTGTCATAAACCCGGTGACATCAGCGATAAGGCGGGGGACAGAGCGAATCAGGTTTTCTGTATTGTTTTTCTGGCGGAGCTCGCCATTTACAAATACCTGTATGCCAAGTTTTCCAGGATCTCCGGCATCTTCTGCCTTTACGATCCACGGTCCGGCAGGGCAGAAACCGTCACGGCATTTCTCTTTAATGGCCGGCCGGAAAAAGCTGTCGTGAGGGATGCTTATGTCATTAACGACTGTATAGCCTGAAACATACTCTAAAGCTTCTGCTTCAGAAACCCGGGTTGCGTTTTTCCCAATGACTATCCCGAGACATGCGCCTGCCTGCAGGTATTCTGTGTTTTCCGGCAAGGGAACAGGCGACCCGTATGCAGCCAGGGTGTTCGCAGGTTTAATATAAAGGATTGGGGCTTTCGGCTCCCCTTTATATGGAGGTTCATTAAGCTGATCTTTCATCTTTTCAAGGGCGCCTTTAAAGTTTAATAATGTCCCGTAAACAGTACCGGTAACAGGGGTATCAAAGGGTACTGAATCCGGTGAAATGAATTGGCCGTTTAATTCGGCTTTGTTATTTTGCAGATCTGCTGTGATTTCCTTATGTACCGGAGAACCAGGTAATTTTACTTTTGCGAGGATCATTCTTCAGACTCCTTCCGTGTATCTGGTGATTTAATAGTTAAGCTTTGTTAAAAACAAATGCTGAATTTTAATAGTAAGGTGATTGTAGATAAAAGTGTGATACGCCTTCGGGAATAGCATTAGCTGAAGCAATGCCCGAGGCAAGCGAGCGTCTTTTATCGAAAATCAACAGCAAATTTAACAAAACCAATAGGTTATTATAAATGATATCATAAATCATATATTATTTTAAAATTCGAATAAATCCCAAATATAAGTTTTAAATAAAAAGACGAACATTACTTTTCGATTGCAGCGTAAGACGGCGACTGTCTCTTCCTCTGCTCCTGCGGTTACTCGTCGCAAAAAGAGTTTTGCCAGCTTAGCTCCGTAGAATATACATCGAGACAACTTGATGCATTTACGGTGAAGAAGATGCTCGTTCCTGCGGGTACAGTGCGAGCTGAAAATCCATTTTTGTCGGAGTTCAGCCGTCAAAAATTAGTTGAGGCCGTGCCCGCAGAACGCATCCGTCTGAAGCGTAAATCGAACAACAAAGTAACTTTTTTATGAAGGGTTCATATTAAAATTGATAAACTTAACTTATGAAATTGATTCATTCTTATAATTTTTTTATGCAAAATACTGGGACAAAGACGATTGCTACCAAAAAGAAAACACCTTCCCTTGTATAGAAGATGCTCCGTGGTGTGTTATCCCGATGTAAAACGTCCGTAAAACTCCCGCCTCAAAACATAAAGTGAGGCGAAGATGTTCAGGCGGTAGCTAACGGACGCTAACATCCCGATTGGTTCAGTTGACAATCAGTGGGGGTGAAGAAAACCCTCACTGATTGAAGGTTCACTTTATATCGTTCCTGCTTTCCGTTTTTCGAAAGCAATTAATGTATTTAACTTATGCTGGCGGGAATAACTTTCAATCTCGGACATATCCTTTTTTTCCGTAAGAAGCTTAATAATCTGGTCGTGCTCCTTAACAGATTCCGGCGCCCGTTTCGGATAAAAGACCGCCCCTGTACGCCTGACTGTGTCCAGTCTTTCCCAAACCTGATTTATATTGTTGATTAAGTACTCGTTCGGGCAGTAGGAATAAATGATGAAGTGGAATTCTTTATTTCTTGAACCTATTACTTCCAGCTCATAATTCTTCACAGCTTCTCTCATAGTGTCATTGATATTTACCAGCCGGGAAATTCCTTCTTCGGTTATAAAAGGGACGCTGAGCACAGTAGCGTATCCTTCAAGAAGAGCAAGCATCTCAAGGCTTTCTTTGTAAAGAGTATCATCAATGGCAAGGACAACCGCGCCTGAATTCGGGCGGTATTTAATCAGCTGATCTGCTTCAAGCTGATGAATTGCTTCCCGGACAGGTATATGGCTTGAGCCGACCTCCTTTGCAATTTGATCAATAATAATCCGCTGCCCCGGTACATAGGTACCGTCTAAAATCCGTCCCCTGATCACTTCATAAGCATATTGGCGTTTGTTTAATTTTTTATAAACCATATTTTAAATATATATTAAATTATATATTATGGCAATTCTGTTTCTTTAAGTAAATGATTGAATTTACAGAAAATTTTGTATAACATTACTGAAGGCGGGTATGGAGCCGTAGCTCCGCTGATCGCATTAATTAGGAAGGAGGTGTGCCAGCTTTACCGGGAGTGTTTCTCTATACTCCTGCCCCAGTGTTTTCAAACATCTTAAGAAAATACTTTGCTCCTTTAGATAAGTATCGATCCTTGAGCCAGATGACAGCAGACTTCGAAACGACATCAGAATCAGTTATTACCTTGTATCTGAGATTTTCTGACGGGAAAAAATTAAGCGTTGATTTCGGAAGAACAGCAGCGCCTGCTTTTGCCGAAACGAGGGAAAGGATCATCGCTGCATCCGGGCATTCGCAGATTATATTCGGTTCAAAACCGTGTTTCCTGCACTCGTTGACAATCAGCTCAAACTGCCCGACACCATTAACCCGGCGAAGCAGCAGAAGCGGCACACTCTCCAGGTCTTTCATCCGGATTGTTTCCTCTGAGGAAGAAGATGTGAACGGCAATGAAGGGCTTTCAACAGTCGCAGCTGAATCTTCTGTTTGTGTAAAAAATTCATTTGAGTATACGAACACATAAGGTTCATCGGGCAGCGGCATGACAATGAAATCTTCTGAGGAATCAAGTGGGAGTCTCACAAGCCCAAGCTCGACTTCCCTTGTTCTGACAAGTTCGCTGATATGGAAAGTATCGCCCTCCCGAAGCTGGAAAGTTACTTCAGGGAAGTCATCACGAAAGGAGCGTATTCTTTCAGGCAGGAAGGAAAAGCAGGTTTTTACGGAACCTATAGAAATGATACCGCGGATTCCCTCACTAACTTCCTTTACTTCGCAGGCGGTGTCTTCCACGAGCTGAAGAATCTTTTCAGCTTTCAAAAAGAGTACTTTACCTGCTTCGGTAAGTTCCATTCTTTTTCCGTACCGCTCAAGAAGAGGGGTGCCCAGTTCCTGTTCCAGAAGCTTAAGCTGCTGGCTTAAAGGAGGCTGGGCCATATGCAGCCTCTTTGCTGCACGGGTAATCTGACCTTCCTGAGCAATAGTATAAAAGTACTTCAGCTGTTTAATGTCCAATCTGAGTGCCTCCTATGTATATGATTTTCATATAGTTAACCAACTTTTTTAATATTTATCATATATGATTTCATATGATACATTGTATATGAAACCGCTTACAGATTTTTTCGACAGTTAAAAAACTAATAATATAAATCTTTAAAGGAGAGAAAGCCCATGCCAGCATATCAGGAAGCAAAACAAAGATTACGAGGTTCTATCGCCCCAATTGTTACTCCATTCAATGAAGACTGCTCCATTGACTTTGACACATTTAAGGACTTAATTAACTGGCATATAGAAAGTGGAAGCCATGCTATTTCTGTAACAGGGACTACCGGGGAGCCAAGTTCCCTTACATTGGAAGAGAGAAAGCAGGTTATGAAAACTGCCGCTGAAACAATTAACGGTCGAGTGCCGTTTGTGCCTGGAACCGGTTCTACAAACCATGAGGAAACTCTTCATTTAACACAATATGCCCAGGAAATCGGCGCCGATGGAGCTCTTGTCATCGTACCGTATTACAACAAGCCTTCTCAGCATGCTCTTTATAAACATTTTAAGGCCGTTGCAGAATCCGTTGAAATTCCAATCATTGTCTACAATATTCCGGGGAGAACCGCAACAAACCTTGAAGTGAAAACACTTGCGAAACTCAGCCAGGACTGCCCGAATATTATTGGTGTAAAAGAGTCCAATAAAGACTTTGAACATATTAACCGAGTACTTCTCCACTGCGGCCGGGATTTCCTGCTTTATTCAGGAATTGAGCTCCTTTGCTACCCGATGCTTGCTATCGGAGGAGCGGGGCACATCAGCGCTACAGCGAATGTGGCACCGGACAAAGTAGCGGAAATTTACGATGCCTGGAAAGACGGAGATGTAGAGCGTGCACAGAATCTCCATTTTGAATTAATGCCTCTGAACGATGTGCTTTTCAAAGACACGAATCCTGCACCCCTTAAAGCAGCTTTAGGAATGATGGGGAAAATCAAGCCTGTCCTCCGCATGCCGATGGACCTGCCGGCACAGGAACTTCAGGACGAAATCAGAGAAGTTCTCGGCCAGTATCAGGAACTGCCTGAAGCAGTAGGGGTAAGTGATAAAGAATAATTTTTGTTGATTTTCACTTCAGGACACTCATGTGCCGCGGGCATTGAGCCCCGGCGGCTATACTAAAAACCCAGCTGCCCGTCTTATTGAAGATAATATTTAAAGTGATACTTAAGGCGGGCAGTCTTACTTAAGAGGTGATGCGAAATGGCAAACGGAGCAGTAGATAATAAAAGCACTGCCGTTCACAAAAAAGTGGACGATGTGAAACTGTACATTAACGGACAATTTAAAGAAGCTGCAAGCGGACGCTCGTTTGAAAATGTGAATCCCTTTACGAACGAAGTAATCAACAACGTGGCGGAGGGGGATAAAACGGAGATCGACGAAGCGGTTTCTGCGGCGGACAAGGCATTTAAAGAAGGTCCGTGGGGGTCTATGAAACTCGCAGAGCGGATGAAATATATCGAACGGATCGCAGACCTCATCGATGAAGAAGTGGAAGAAATCGCGGTTCTTGAATCCCTTGATACAGGGCTTCCGATCAAGCAGACAAGGAAAATGACTGCCCGTGCAGCGGAGAACTTCCGTTTCTACTCCCGTATGGTGCAGACAAAGCTTCATGGTGAAGCATACCAGGTAGATGATGAATTTATTAATTATACAGTTTACAAGCCTCTTGGCGTTGTAGGGCTGATTACTCCGTGGAATGCACCGTTTATGCTTGAGACGTGGAAGGTGGCACCGGCGCTTGCTACTGGAAACACGGTAGTTTTAAAACCGGCGGAACTGTCGCCGCTTACAGCGAACAAGCTCGCGGAAATCATTGACAAAGCTGAATTGCCTGAAGGTGTATTTAACGTTGTCCATGGTTTTGGCGAAACGGCAGGGGCTTCATTAGTGGGCCACCCTGATGTAAAAGCGATTTCGTTTACAGGGGAAACAGTGACAGGATCCACAATTATAAAAAATGCAGCTGATACATTAAAGAAAACATCGATGGAGCTTGGAGGTAAATCCCCGCTCATCGTTTTTGAGGATGCGGATCTTGACCGTGCCCTTGATGCGGCAGTATGGGGGATCTTCTCCTTTAACGGTGAGCGATGCACTGCCAACTCCAGGCTGCTCCTCCATAAGAATGTTAAAGACGAATTCGTCGAAAAACTCAAAAAACGAGTAGAGAATATTAAAATTGGCGACCCGATGGATACGTCCACACAACTTGGTCCGCTTATTGAAAAGAACCACTTTGAAAAAGTGAAGAAGTATATCGAAATTGCCAGAGAAGAAGGCTGTGAAGTTGTGCAGGGGACTGTGCCGGAAGAGATGAAAGCTGGGAACTTTGTACCGCCGACACTTCTGTTAAACGCGACGAACGAGATGACCGTCAGCCAGGAAGAAATTTTCGGTCCGGTAATGGCAGTCATTGAGTTTGAAACGGAAGAAGAAGCAGTAGCTATGGCAAACGATGTGAAGTACGGACTTGCAGGTTATGTATGGACGAATGACATGAAGCGGGGCCACCGTGTTGCACAAGCTGTGGATGCAGGAATGCTCTGGGTAAATTCCCAGAACGTACGGGACCTAAGGATTCCTTTCGGGGGCATGAAAGACAGCGGTATTGGCAGAGAAGGCGGCCACTTCGCCATCTTCGAATTTTACACAGAACCGAAAGTGATTCACGTAGCTATCAGTGACCACCATATCCCGCAGTTTGGGAAATAGTGTCCTGGATGTAGATAAGGATTCGTGGAATTGCGAGACCCAGGGGAGGATTCGTACGAATTCGAGGGCGGATCGCACGAGTTATGAGGTGATTCGCACAACTTCGGGAGCAAACCGCACAGGTTTAGATTAATTGCGCAGTTCAAATTAAAGGAGGGAACTATATGCCAGCTAAAACAGGCAAGGAGTATATTGAACGGTTAAAGAAGGCGAAAAATAATGTTTACGTCCACGGGGAAAAAGTAGAAGATGTTACGGAGCACCCGGCTTTCAAAGGTGTTGTAAAATCAATGGCACGCCTTTATGATCTCCAGTATGAAAAGCCGGAAAAAATGCTTTACACTTCCCCATCCAGCGGTGAAAAAGTAGGGATGACTTTTCTGCAGCCGAAAACTATTGAGGATCTGATCAGAAGGAGAGAAGCAATTCAGGAATGGGCGCTTACATCCGGCGGAATGATGGGGCGGTCCCCTGATTACCTTAACTCGGAAGTTATGGCTATGGGGATTTCCAACGGACTTTTCGCTGAGGCCGACCAGATGTTTGCGGACAATGCGGCAAATTATTACGAGTTTGCAAGAGAAAATGACATCAGTCTCACTCATACGCTGATCCATCCGCAGGTTAACCGTGCAAAAGCACAGTATGAGCAGAAGGACGCTAATGTAGCGCTTCACCTTGTGGAAAAGAATGCTGACGGCATTATCGTAGATGGTATTCGCCTGCTTGCAACACAGGGAGGCATTACAGACGAAATTCTTGTCTTCCCGTCGACGGTTAAGAAGGCGGGCGAACTGGACGATCCGTATTCCCTTGCTTTTGCTATTCCTAATAATACGCCTGGCCTGAAGTATATCAGCCGTGAATCCTTTGACTACGGCAAAAATGAATGGGATCACCCTCTGTCTTCCCGGTTTGAGGAGGGAGATGCAATTGTTTCTTTTGAAAACGTTTTCGTGCCTTGGGAGAGAGTCTTTGTATGCGGCAACTCTTCAATCTGTAACAGAACTTTCCGTGAGACAAACGCAGTTGTCCATATGTCTCACCAGGTCGTTTCAAAAAATGTAGTGAAAACGGAGTTCCTTCTGGGTACTGCTCTTTCGATTATGGACGCCATCGGAATCGATCAGTTCCAGCACGTGAAAGATAAAGGAACAGAAATTATGCTTACTCTTGAAGCGATGAAATCCCATCTGTATAAAGCAGAGCATAATGCGAAATTAGACAAGTACGGAACGATGACACCTGATTACTCCGCACTTGATGCAGCGAGAAACTGGTACCCGCGTATTTATCCTAAACTGGTGGAAATTATCAGAG
Organism: Evansella clarkii; assembly: GCF_002019695.1. Classification (GTDB taxonomy): domain Bacteria; phylum Bacillota; class Bacilli; order Bacillales; family Salisediminibacteriaceae; genus Evansella; species Evansella clarkii. The sequence continues at coordinate 1,762,178 of NZ_KV917376.1, forward strand.
TACTTGGCGCATCGGGCTTAATGGGAATTCCAACACAGGCGGATTTTGAAAATGATGAAATCGGCCATCTGATCCACCGTGGACTTCAGGGCAAGAATATTGAAGGCTATGAAAGAGTACAGCTGTTCAGGCTTGCCTGGGATATGACAATGAGTGCCTTCGGAAGCCGGCAGATGCACTATGAATATTACTTCTTCGGTGACCCGGTTCGCATGGGTATGACATACTTTGATAACTATGAAAAAGATATGTATAAAGAAAGAATTGCAAGTTTCCTGAAAAATACGAGCGTGCCAAAGCCTAAGGCGACAGAAGTATAGAGGGGGAAAAATAAATGGACTTTAATATTCTTCGTACCGCAAGAGCAGTTCTTAATGTTACTGATCTGGAAGCTTCAAAGAAGTTTTACGTAGACGCGCTTGGTTTTATTGAAACAGAAACTGTGGGGAACAGGATTTATCTCAGGGGGCTGGAAGAACATACGCACCACAGCCTCGTTCTTCAGAAAGCAGAGACTCCAAGTGTGGAAGTAATCAGCTATAAAGTGTATGCAGAAGATCAGCTGCAGGCACTTGCAAAGCTTTTTGCTGAAAAAGGACTGGACGTTACCTGGGTGGAAGATGGAGAGCAACATGCAGTTGGCCGAAGCCTTCGGGTCCAGGATGTATCCGGATTACCGGTTGAATTTTTCGCTAAGATGGAGACGGTTGAACGGATGCTCCAGCGGTATGATCTCTATAAGGGAGCGAAAGTACAGCGAATTGACCACTTTAACTGCATGGTTCAGGACGTGCAGAAAGCCTATGATTTTTACATTGAAGAACTTGGGTTTGCCTGTTCTGAGTACACAGCGACGGAGAAGGATGAAATCTGGGCGGCCTGGCTGCACAGGAAGCCAAGTGTCCATGATGTTGCATTCATGAATGGCAAAGGGCCGCGCCTGCACCATATTGGCTTCTGGCTGAGCGATCCAATGAGCCTGATTAATGCCTGCGACGTCCTGGCGTCTATGGGCTACACGAAGAATATTGAGCGTGGTCCTGGCCGGCATGGTTTGTCAAATGCATTCTTCCTTTATCTGCGGGATCCTGATGGTCACCGGATTGAGCTTTATAATGGAGACTATTTAACAAGTGATCCTGACTTCAAACCGATTAAATGGGATATTAATGACTCAAGGAGACAGACGTTCTGGGGGCACGAAGCACCAGACAGCTGGTTTAACGAAGCTTCTGAGGTGCTGAATATACTTTCCGGTGAACCAGTTGCACTGGCGGATGGTAAATTGAAACAGCGAAAGCCGACTTTTGTAATCTAGTAAGCGAGTAAACAGGCTGCGGTTCCGGCAATTGGGGATGCTGGCCGCAGCTTTGTTTTTCTGAGGAGTGTGAAAAACGGCGGGAGGATGCAGTTTTTATTTGTATTTTGGATCCTATCTGCGAAATCAGCGGATTAACCTGCGAAGTACGGGGCTCATCATGCGAAATCAGCTGGTCAACTTGCGAAATCACTCACCCAATTTGCGAAGCTGGATTCTATTCGTCTTCAAAACTTTAATTGATAAACCGTTAGATTGAAATAATTTTACGGACCGGGGGCAATAACATGAAAACAGTAAACTTAAGCTATTCTCCAGCTGATGAAAACTTAGATTGTAATCCGGAGCCATGTGTAATGGCGCTGGGTTTCTTTGACGGAATCCACCGTGGCCACCGAAAGATAATCGAAACAGCAGGAAAGATTGCCAGGGAGAAAAACCTGAAGCTTGCTGTCATGACTTTTTCGCCGCACCCGAGCCAGGTAATACCGGGAAATAAAAAGATCGTTAACTACTTGACCCCGCTCCCTGCCAAAGAAAAATTATTCCGGGACTTAGGAGTAGAGATACTTTACATAGTTAATTTTAATAAAGATTTCTCGCGGCTTTCTCACGATGGATTCACTAAGCTGTTTTTAGAGGGGTTAAAATGCAGGCACGCTGTGGCGGGCTTTGACTTTCAGTTTGGCTTTAAGGGACTGGGGAATATGGAATGGCTAACTTCTGCGGGGAAAAATAAGTTCGCCGTCACAACAGTAACAAAGCTGACGGAACGGGATATAAAAATAAGTTCCACTCATATAAGACATCTCCTGGACTCAGGAAAAGTCGACTCGATACCTGCTTTTTTAGGGAGGCAATATGAGACATCAGGAATCATAGTCAAAAAAGCCTTCAAAGGTGCAAAAGGCAAATGTAGATTAGTAAGTATTGAAGCCGCAGAAGAATGCTACCTGCCAGCAGACGGTTATTACCTTACTGAAATAAACGACGGTAAAAGGCTGTACAAAGGGATTTGTAATACATCAGGGGGGAATGTATTAGAAATACTCCTTTTTGAGTTTGCCCGGTTCGAAGCTGAAGAGGTAACTGTCAAATGGCTTGAAAAACAGACCGGCAGTTATTCAGAACAGGTAAAACAGGACCTGCATGATTATAAGGCGAAGCGAGAGGCGACACGAGTAATATAACAAGATAAAGGGTATAAAAAAGTACGGGTCCGCAGGGATTCGTGCTTTTTAGTGTTTCATTATTTTTACAATAATTTATAACTGATACTCTATTTCCATAGTTGTTGATTTTTGCTCCTGCGATTACTCGTCGCAGGTAAATAACGCTACAGTACGCTCGCGTGCCGCGGGCATTGCTTCAAAGAGCGTTACTTCACCGAAAACGCGTCGATTTGTTTCGACGGATATTCTGCGAAAGCCTAAGCTGGCAGAGGAAGAAACAGCTACCGTATGTAGAGACTTCTGTCTCTTCCTCTTAGAGCATCGCTTCGAAGCTGCATGTCGAGACAACTCGCAGTATTTCATGATGCTTTGCTCGTTGCTATTCCCGCAGGCGTCTTGCAACTTTCGCGTAAATCAACAATATATACAAAAATCAACATCAGCTCTTAACTAGCTTTTATTAAAGTCCACTTAGATGACAGAAGACTATGGAAAATCTATACTTGAGACAGACAAACTGATTTTTTAGAAACCAGAACTAGTGAAAACATTAAGTAAACCAACGAGCGTGGAAAAATTAACGCGCCAGGAGTTAAAGCAATTGCTGTAAAAAGGAGATGATGAAAATTAACAGGGAAGAGACGAGCGGTTTAATTGAAAGTGTTATGGACGATCTGGCTGAAAAGAAAGGGTTTCTTTCAATTACAGATGAAGCTGAACTGAGAAAAGTTTGCCGATCAGCAAAGGAAATTCTGAAAACCACGGATAAAATAATTAAAAGCTATATTCGCGTCTCGACGGATAAAGAAGGAATAGTAAGAATTCCCGCTTACAGAATACAGCACAATAATATCAGCGGTTTTTATAAGGGCGGCATTCGTTTCAGCGAGCATGTTAATGAATCAGAGGTGGAGAACTTAGCAATACTTATGACGTTGAAAAATGCTCTCCATCAGCTTCCTTACGGCGGGGCAAAAGGCGGGGTGCACGTAAATCCCCGAAAGGTGACGGAGAGGGAGCTTAATCTGATCAGCAAGAAATATGTACAGAGATTTAAGCCTGATATTGGACCGGACCACGATATACCGGCTCCGGACCTTGGTACGAATGAAAAGATTATCGACTGGATGGTAGGGGAATATAAAACAATCCACCCTGGAGAACCTTACTTAGGTTCTTTTACCGGAAAAAGTGTCGAGAACGGTGGTGCTAAAGGCAGGAGGGAAGCAACGGGGATTGGCACGTTCCTGAGCTATTCCTGGTTGATGAATGAATGGTACAAGAGTTTTTCAGATGGAGCCGGGGAGAACCTTGCCCGGAATAAACAATGGGAAACTATTCAGAGGCTCCATGAAAAAGCTTCAAATAAAATAGATATTAATGTAGCAGTTCAGGGGTTTGGAAACGTGGGCAGTGTTGCAGCTCTTGAGGCGTATAATTACACGAATCTAAGGCATAAAATTGTCGCGGTCTCTGACCAGCATGCAACACTGTATAGTAGCGATGGCCTTGATATTGAAACGCTGGATCAGTATGCTAAAATACATTTCAGCCTGCCGAAAACACAGGAAGAAGCGGACAAACTGAACCTGGGAGCAGAAGTGCTGCCTCCGGAAAGTGTACTTACTTGTGATTCTGATGTACTTATTCTGGCAGCGATAGAAGATCAGGTACGTAAAGACAATATGAAAGAGATAAAAGCTGATATACTTGTGGAAGGTGCAAATGCTCCCGTCTCCCTTGAGGCAGATGAACATTTTGAGAATGTGGGGAAGGTAGTCATTCCTGATATTCTCGCCAACGCAGGGGGAGTGATTGTTTCTTATCTCGAATGGAAACAGAGCAGAGTGAAAGAAATGTATACGCGGGATGAGATCATCGGGGAAATGTCCAGACAGATGAAAATGACATTTGACCGTGTATATGATGCATACTTTACTTCAGACAGTGATACGATGCGTTACCGTTGTTTTATGCTGGCGCTGGAACGCCTTACTTCGCTTCTGTATAAACAGGGGAAGCTGTTTTAGCCAGTGAGGGTTTCAAAACAATCGGGAAAATTAATTAAGCCATCTGCCGTCGAGCGGATGGCTTTCATATATGGATGGAGGCTGGCCGCTGCATTTCACAGGACCTGTCTTATCGTCCTGCATAAATCCTGAAGAGGAATGGAAGCTTTTGTATGTCTTGCACATATACTGTACTATAAAAGGAGTAAGGCTGCTTGTCTTAAAAGTAAATTATAAGGTAAAAGAGAAAGACAGGGATTAATTATGGACATTTTATCTGTGTTTGTATCATTAGTGTTTTTAGTAAATATTCTGTTTGCGGCAGTCTTGATTTTTATCGAACGGAAAGATGCCAGAACAACCTGGGCATGGCTGATGATCTTGTTTTTTATCCCGATTCTCGGTTTTATCATCTATATGTTTCTCGGACAGAATCTCACAAGAAGAAGGTTATTTGACTGGGAAGGGATAAAAAAGATAGGGATTGAGGACTTGATCCGACTGCAGATGAAACAAATAAAGGATGCTGATAACTTTTATGATGATCCTGCTGTGGATAAATACCGGGATCTGATTTATATGCATCTTGTGAACAATGATGCGCTCCTGACAAACAATAACAGAGTGGAAATCCTCTTTGACGGGCGAAAAAAGTTTGAAACGCTTTTGAGAGACATCCGTAAAGCGAAGAGTTTTATTCATATGCAGTATTATATTTTCAGGGATGACAACCTTGGCCGGGAGATTATTAATGCACTTACAGAAAAAGCGAAACAGGGCGTTAAAGTCAGGATTTTATATGATGAGCTGGGTTCCAGGAAATTACGGCCAAGAAAGTTCAGGGAATTGACGAAGTTCGGGGGAGAAGTAGGTGTCTTCTTTCCTTCCAAGCTGGCTCTGATCAATTTGCGTCTTAATTACCGCAATCATCGTAAGCTTGTAAATATTGACGGCCAGGTAGGGTATATTGGCGGTTTTAATGTAGGAGACGAGTATCTTGGCCTGAAAAAGAAGTTTGGGTACTGGAGAGATACACATTTAAGGATTCAGGGACAGGCTGTTGACGCTATTCAGACGAGGTTTATTCTGGACTGGAACCAGGCTTCCAAACAGTATCATATCGAATACGAAGAACGATATTTTCCGGAAAAGAAGCCAAGAGGGAATGCGGCAGTGCAAATTGTATCAAGCGGTCCGGACTCAGAATGGGAGCAGATTAAACACGGATATATAAAACTGATCCTGTCTGCCCGCAAGTCCATTTATATACAGACTCCTTATTTCATACCAGACCAGAGTCTGCTGGATGCGCTCCGAATCGCAGCTTTATCCGGTAAAGATGTCCGGCTGATGATCCCGAATAAGCCAGACCATCCGTTTATATACTGGGCTACTTTGTCCCATGTTGGAGAGCTGCTGAAGGCAGGAGCGAAAGTGTATATCTATGAAAAGGGATTTATGCATGCGAAAGCTATTGTTATTGACAGGGAAATTAACTCTGTAGGTACAGCGAATATTGATATACGAAGTTTTAACCTGAATTTTGAAGTAAATGCATTTATATATGACACTCAATCATCTGAAAGGCTGGCACAGCTGTTTGAAAAAGATATGGAGGATTCCACGCATTTAACCCAGGAGCTGTATGACAAACGATCTAAATGGATCCGGTTTAAGGAGTCGATTTCCCGGCTGCTGTCACCAATTCTGTAATTACAATACGGGAGAGTTCCGCCAAAAAGCTTAGCTCTTGGCGGAACTCTTTTTTTTATGGGGCAGACCCCTGAACGAAAAGTTCAGGGGTCTGCCCCATTGCTATCAAGTTAATAGAACTGGACAAAACATTCGTGCCCTCACTCGGAGCAAAACCAATACTCAAGTAAAGAAAGCGATTTTCGCTCCCGAATCAGTGAAGCATTGCCCGAGGCAAAGAAAACACTGCTAAATCGAACGAAGTGAAGATTAAGCAGATGTTGCACTTGTACCCTTGCGGTGAAAGTGGCTTCCCAGAGCGAAAGCCAGCATTACGATAACCAAGATCCGTTAACTTGATGGCAATAGGGACTGGTCCCGTGATTTTTGTCAACCTGTGACTTTTTGGCATAAATATTTCCTGTAGGGGTGTAAAGGTATTTTAACAGGGACTTATGGCCTGAGGGGAGGTTGGTGACTGGACAATCAAGAGAGGGCTACTGGAAACATAGAATTGATAAGGAGCAGATAGAGAGACAGAACGTTATTAAATCGCCAACATAATCAGAGCAGTTATATTTATATAAATTTTAAATGAATTTCCTTCCAGATAACAGTCCTTTTCAATCCCTACAAAAGTCATATGAAAATTATTCTGTTTAAGATTCAGAAAAGTGCGCATTTACTTCTTGCGGGAGCAGAACTATAATGTAAGTGCTTTCTGGCGGGACAGGCTTTACTCCGCCTCGGGCCAGTTTAAATTCCCATAACCTATACTGGAATGGTGGAAACGGGAATTTGAGCTGAAAACTTTTTACAGGAGGGAAATAAATGCCTTACCAATCATTTTGGTACCGTAAGTTTGCTGCAACGTTTTTAGCCGTGGTACTTGTTCTTTCTGGTTTTGGACCGGCAGCAGGCGCTGTGCAATTCACTTCAGCTGCTGCAGAGGGGGCTCCTGTACTTGACAGAACCCCGGCTGCTGATAATGAGAGCAGCGTCGGAGAAGCAGGAAAACGCGCAAACAGGACAGTGGAATCAGCAGAAATAATCGACTCAGTAAGTTTTTTAGCAGAATTCGATAAAACATATCCAAAGGGCAGGGACATAAATGATTATCTTGACCTGCTCATCGTTACAGGAGACGGAACGGAAATAGTTCCTGAAATAACCTCCTATGAAGTACAGCATGGAAGCCGCGAGAATGTAATTATTACACACACGAATGACGATTTAACAGGAACATACGGGACTTTATATGTAAATGATATTTCTGTCGGGTTTGATTTTGCTTCTATTTCAATAGCTGAACTAAGGGAGCAGGAGCTTGGCACAGTACATACGGTAACAGGGGTTGTTACCGCGCATTTTGAAGCTGGCGGCCAGACGAACATGTACATTCAGGATGATTCAGCCGGAATCCTTGTAAGAGGTACTGGCCTTGGCAGCATGTTCTCTATTGGGGACAAAGTCCGGTTTACCGGGGAACTTGACCATTTCCGTGACATGAAACAGCTGCTCGTAAATGATGGCGTTTCGGAACTCGTAGAAAGAAATGCGGAGCAGGTGACACCGGAATTAGTAACTTCCGCCGACTTAAGTGATGAAGATACTGCAGAAAACCTTGAAGCCCGCCTTGTAATGGTGCAGGATGCTAGGGTGGAAAATAACATTGGTTTTAATGATTTCCAGGCAACTGATTCTGCCGGAGAGTTCCTCGTTCTCGGAGAGGCGGCAACAGTTAGAGAGCACACGGATTATGACTATATTATTGGTGTAGTAAACTATCATTTTTACGAACATAAAGTAATGCCTCGTTTTGAATACGATTTAATCGAAGATGCAGCAGTAGTGCAGCCAGTAATAGCATCTCCTGGTTCAGGAGAAGTGGAACAAGGCACAGAAGTTTTCCTTTCTTCTTTTACAGAAGGGGCTGAAATCTATTACACAGCTGACGGCACAGAGCCAACTTCAGAGAGCACACTCTATGAAGGGCCGATCGAAATTACTGAAGAAACAACGATTAAAGCAATTGCAGTAAAAGACGGGCTGACAGACAGTCCTGTCAGGGAATTCAGTTATACGGTGCTCCCGGAAGCAGGATCTCTGGAAATTTACGATATTCAGGGAGCTTCTCATATTTCTCCATATGAAAATATGGTAGTAAGAGAAGTGCCAGGGATTGTTACTTATACGCAAAACAACGGTTTTTATATGCAAAGCGCCGAATCAGACGGTAATGTAAATACGTCAGAAGGTATTTTTGTATATAATCCGGGCCACGGTGTGGCGGCAGGCGACTCAGTGCTTGTTGACGGACGTGTAGTTGAGTTTGAGGAGAGGGGCTACGATGATAATAATGATCTGACTACCACACAGATTGTTGGTTCATCTCTTGAAGTGGAATCAAGCGGAAATGAACTGCCGGATCCTGTGGTAGTGGGAGTGGACAGAGATATTCCTTCCGTACTCCTTGAGGATCCTGATAACTATGATATTTTCGATCCGGACACATTTGACGCGGAAGCAAACGCACTCGATTTTTATGAAAGCCTTGAAGGTATGCTTATAGAAATTCCAGGCCAGGTTACAGTAACAGGGCCGCAGCAGTATAACGAGCTTACCGTTATCTCTGAAGAATTTGACTTAAGCAACCGGACTCCGGACGGGGGGATTTACCTCGAGGATGACGAGCCGAATATGGAAATTATGTTTGTAAATGTACCAGGTGGTACGGTTGCAAAAACAGGGGATTACTTTGAGGAGTCCATTCTCGGAGTTGTTGGATATAATTTCGGGAACTTTAAAATCCAGCCTGTGCAAGGTCTGCCTGAACTTCATGACGGCGGTACTGTTAGAAGAGATGAAACGACTATTGAGTTTGATGAAGATAAGCTTACGGTAGCGACTTATAATGTGGAAAACTTCTATCCTGGGGTTGGAAGTGAAAAAATCTTCAGGCTTGCTAATTCTATGGCGACTGAACTGAATGCGCCGGATATTGTTACACTTGTGGAAGTAATGGATAATGACGGAACGGCTGACAGCGGAAATACAGATGCAAGTGAAAGTTATCAAGTGCTAATTGACGAAATTCAGCGACTTGGCGGTCCGCAGTATGCTTATACGGATGTGGCTCCGGTTGACGGGGCAGACGGGGGCATCCCTGGTGGTAATATTCGTGTGGGGCATATTTACAGGACGGATGGCGTGCATTTGCCGGCTGGAGAGATCGGCGGGCCGGAAGATGCTCTGGAAATTGATGAAGATGGCAATTTAAATTACATTTCCGGACGAATTGATCCGTCTAATGATGCATGGGAAAGTGCCAGGAAATCTCTCGTAACTGAATTTATTTTTAAAGGCGAATCAGTTTATGTGATCGGCAACCACTGGAACTCTAAGCGTGGCGATACAGCAGTGTTTGGCATGGATCAGCCGCCTGTCCAGGTGAGCCGGGATCAGCGGGAAGAGATTGCAGAGGTTATCCATGATTTTATTGCGGAGCTGAAAGATAAGCAGCCGGAAGCAAATGTGGTCGTGCTTGGTGACTTTAATGATTTCCCTTGGTCGCCTCCGCTGCAAATTCTTGAAGGGGAAGGCATGCTCTATAACGCAATTTATGAGCTGCCAAGGAATGAACAGTTCACATACGTGTACAACGGAAATTCCCAGTCACTGGATTCCATTGTTGTATCCAGCCACCTTCAGGAGGGGCTGAAAGCGGATATTATGCATATTAATTCTCAGTTCATGGAAACACACGGACGTGCCAGCGACCACGATCCTATGATGGTGCAGCTGGAAATTCCGAACATTGATCCGGATTATGATATGGGAGATACAACCCCTCCGGTGATTGAATTTGTTGATCCTGAATTGAATGAAGATCCGAAAATCGTTCTGACAGTGGGAGATTCATTCGAAGTGCCAGCGGTAACAGCTGTGGATAATGTTGATGGAGATCTGACAGACCAGGTTACTGTGGAAAATAATGTGGATACTTCCCGTGCTGGAACATATACGGTTAGATACATTGTGGAAGACGCAGCTGGAAACCGTGCCGTAAAAACGTTAACGGTAATTGTTGAAACAGACGCAGCTCCTCTTGAGGAATTGGCCAATGGCTCGTTCGAAAGCTGGGTTGACGGCTATCCGGAAAACTGGGGAGGAAGCTCTACAAACATTGCAAGATCACGTGTTTCACAGTCAGCGGACAGCTATGATGGTGATCACTCTGTAAGGCTTGAAAACACAAGCACCAGCCATAACCGTTTTACAACACAGCCTTATTCCATGGTAGAGGGTGTGACATATGAAGTGACCTTTATGGCAAGGGGAAATGGAGAAATCCGGAACGCCATGTTCGCTCCAGGATATCACGGTAATAATTACAGCAACTATTCTCCTTATACTGTACTGGACGGTGAGAACTGGCAGGAAATCACCTGGGAATATACGGCTCCGGGAAATGGAGAAGCACAGATTATCTTTTCGGTGAGAAGTACGAGCGGTGACCATGTGCTGGTGGATAATGTGCAGGTGCAAGTAAAATAACAGATTGGAAGCATGTTAGCGCAGGAGAGGAAGGTTCCTCTCCTGTTTTCCATTTCCACCAATATATTAGTTGAAGGAACTACCGGCAGTAAGCCAAGAACAGGAAGAGCATAGTGTATACCAAGTAAGTCATGAATTGTCAATAAGCACGGGCGAATTGTGCGGGGTCTGGCCCCGGACTTTCATCCGAAGTGGCCAGGACTTTCTGAGCTGCCGGCAGACTGCTGCCCGGGAGAATGTTTTTCCTTTCTTCTTATCCTCCATATCAGAACAGCAAACATTACCGCGATCAGTAGTTCAAGCATAAGACCTAAGGTAGCCCAGGTGAAGATTTCAAAAGTATAGTTATGTATGGGGTTTTTAAAAAGGGCTATTGACATTACGCCTGCTAAAAGAGCAAGAGGGACTAGTTGCAGCCTTGATTTTTTGTTTAAAACAATTTCCAGGCAGCGATGTATGCCGTACAGGGAAAAAGCCATTTTCGCAAAGACGGAAGGATAATAGAATGAAACTATTACTAAATCGAGACGGTCCAGAAATTCAGTCAGCCGGATTTGCTGTACAAGCTGGTAGCTTGGATATAATGAGAAGCTGGTAATAACTGCACTAAGGACACTAATCTGTGAAAAAATCATGACAGATAACATAAACATCCCGATGGCCCCTCCAAGAATAAAAGACCTTCTTGCATCACCGATTGGCTTAACCATTGTAATAACCAGTATAAAAACAATCAGTTCCCCTGCAGAAGCAAGGCCTATAAAACCAGACTGAAGTATAGAGGGAATAGTCCCCAAACCGAGGACCGGCTCAAATCTGCTTAATTCAATTTGGGGAATTAAGGAGAGTGGCAAAAATATCATAATAATAATTAAGTACAGGAAATAAAGCTCTGTAAAACGGGCAATGACCTCAATGCCCGCCCATGCAATATATAAGATAGAGAGGACAAACAGCATAGTAATAACGAAACCGGGTGTTAAAGGAAGCAGGACATGCTTTGTGAAATTGGTAATTGTCCTGAGGTCCCTTGCAAGAATATGAAACAGGAACACAAGGACCAGTAAGGCAGTGCCTCTCGCGAGCAGGTGATTACCTCCCCATATACCATCGTAATTTTTTACTTTTTTAAATCCCCACAGCGCTATAGTTACTAATACGAAAATGTACCCGAACAACAAGGGAGGAATGACCCATGTGTTTTGCATGGACAAATCAATTAGTGCCTGGGGAACAGAAACTATTGTGGTAGAAACGACAAAATTGCCTGAAAGCAATGCAATTTGCAAATTAGAAATACGGGATGTCATTTTCCAACCATCCTTTCTGTAATGGAGCCGAAGGTGTTTGAGAGCAAGTCAGTGTAACGGAACATGACCTGGTCGTAAATTAGGAAAACAGAGGAAAGAGCAGTAATTATACAAAAGGTAAGGAACAGCCATTTCTCCTTCTTATCATTTTTCAGGGTTTTATAGTTGAAAATTCCGGTTGCGAGTAAGAAGCCAATAATAAATAAAACCTCCAGCACAGCTATTCATCCTCCCTTCCTAAAGACTGTCCAAATAAACCAAGGGATTCAATCTGGCTGTCTACGGTCACCTCCACCTCAATATCGGAGAGCATTTCCCGCCAGTTGTCCTTCCATTCCTGCCATTTTTTTGACTCCTTGCGGTATAAAAGCCAGCCAAAACCGAAAGAATCTATTCCCTGGGTCTTGTTTTCCTCGATTACCGCCATCACATTTGATTTGATTTTTTCATTGATCTTATTTTCGGCTTCTTCTAATACACCAGGCTCCTCCAGATTGAGGTCAGACTGACTTTCAAGTATCCCGACTTTAGCGTTTATATCTACCAGTATTTTTGGCATCCCGTTAACTATTTCATAGTCCGTACTAGTGGACTGCTCCAGCACTCTTACATCGAGTGTTTCTTCCTCCTTAATGGGGGTGGGCATTACGTTTCCGTTAAACTTTCCGAGCATCCAGAGCACTCCCTGGCTTTGAGCGTCATCAGTGATATAGGCAAGCTCATCGTCTTTAAATATCCCTGCAGATTTAATCTGAATTTGTTTTGTTTGTATATCAGGGTTTCCTGTTTCATTTTCCACAAGGTCAACTACAGGAATGATTGGGTCATTCCCTTCCTGTAACAGGTCATTGAGTATATCCCTCAGCGACTGCCAGTAATCATCCTGGGCGATCTCGCGTATTGCTTCACTGGGGAGCTGTTCAAGGTATGGATTTGTGTCAAGGACGTCTCTTCCTTTTTCCGTGGAAATCAGTATGAGGGTTGATAATCTGCTTTCCCGGGATCTGGTTAGATCATCAAAAACGGATTGTATGCCCTGCTTAGCCAGATCCTGGCCAATAACTGCTACTCTTCTGTGGCCGAAAGTCAGCCTTCGGGACATCCGTTTTTGAATTTTTCTGTTCGCATCCCGTATCGAAGAAGCAGCGCTGGAATCGATGTAGTAGGGCTGATCGCCCGACGTACCGCCTCCCCCACCTTCACTTCCAGCACCACCGAGCTGGCTCGGGAGTGGTATCAAAATTGATGCCCGGATATCTGATTCTCCTTCCAGGTCCATGGCGGAGGCTGAAATAAGAGCTACATCATTAAGTTCTATACGGTCCCAGCATCCAGTTTGCACTATGATGAGAAAGAGTAAAAAGACGACCAATATTTTTTTCACAGTAAACCCCCCGGTGGCAGTTTATTTTCTGGCTTCAGGTGTCATTTCGTCTGTCTCACGCTTTAAATTCCCCCCGATGATATGCTTCGGCCTGTTTCTCATTGCCCACCATGGCATGCGGATAAATACATCCTTCAGTTCACCCACTGATAATGGTGAAAGGGGGGAAAGGTAAGGGATCCCGAATGATCGAAGCTTAATTAAATGAGTAGAAATCAATACGATCCCCACCACGATGCCGAATAGTCCAAACACAGAGGCGATGATCATCAAACCAAATCGCAGTAACCGGATTGTAATTCCAAAGGTGAATCTTGGGATGGTGAAAGACGCGATTCCTGTGAGAGACACGACAATAACCATCGGTGCAGATACGATTCCTGCTTCTACAGCTGCTGTCCCGATAACTAACGCACCTAAAATACTGACAGCCTGGCCAATTGTTTTTGGCAGCCGCACCCCTGCTTCCCTTAGTGCTTCAAAAGCTATTTCCATAATCATCGCTTCTACGACGGCCGGAAAGGGGATAGCTTCCCGGCTCGCTGCAAAACTGTAAATCAGAGTTGTAGGAAGCATCTCATGATGAAAAGTAGTCAGAGCGATATAAAGAGCAGGAAGAAACAAAGCAACCCCTAAAAAAAGAATCCTCAGCCAGCGGAGAAAGGTACTGATATAAAATCTTTCATAATAATCTTCACTGGCCTGCAGCATCTGCCAGAAGGTAACAGGAAGAAGCAGGGCGAAAGGGGTTCCGTCCACAAGTATGGCCACCCTGCCTTCCAGAAGGTTTGCAGCAACTGTATCAGGTCTTTCTGTTGCCTGAAGCTGCGGAAAGGGACTTGCCGGGGAGTCTTCAATTAGTTCCTCGATATATCCGGTCTCAAAAATACCATCGATTTCAATGCGGTCAAGGCGTTTCTCCACTTCTTCCACAAGCTCGCTGCTGGCAATACCATCCAGATAAGCAATTACTATATTGGTATTAGTTTCCTCGCCAACTTTTTTTGAGATGATCTTTAGTTTTTCTGATCTGATTTTCCGGCGGAGCAGAGAGACACTTGTACCGACATTTTCATTAAAACCTTCCCGTGGCCCACGGATACTGGACTCCGTATCAGGCTCTGAAATGGATCTGTCTTCAAATTTCTTAGCATCCAGGACAAGGACTTTGTCTCTGTTCTCAGTAAATAACAGAGTATTTCCGTCAAAGAGCTGTTCCAGTGCATCTTCAAAGGTTGTCTGTTTGCTTACGTCTCCTATAGTCAGGATCTTTTCTTCAATCTCCTCAAAAGTCAGTGAGGGGCCTTTATATTTCAGCAGTTTTTCAAGAGCACTGAATTCAATAGCGTTCGTATCAATAAGGCCGTTAATATAAACGAGGCAGGCATTCTGTTCACCAATCTTAATTGGTCTGAATACAATGTCTGTGCTTTTTTCCAGTCTTTTCTTCAGGATAGAAATATTCGCAGTAAGGTGAAAACGAAGCGGTTCCTTTTCTTTTTTTCTGCTGTCGTTTTCATTCTTCTTCTTCTGCTTATCCTGTTGATCTGTGTTTTCGCTGCTTTCCGGGTTTTGCCCCGTCTCTTTACTATTGCTTTCTGTTTGTTTCGATTCCTGCTCTTTATTGCGCCCCTCTGCCATCCCATACAACTCCAATAAATAGATTATTTGTAAGTTGCCCCTGCAACCGGCCAATTATCCAGAATCAGCCTTACAAATTTCCGTGCAGAAATTGCAGGGAGACAGACTCCATTGTCATCAAGTTAACAAAGCGAGGTGCCGTCAGGCGGCTTCTTCGCTCTGAGCTGCTGATAATATATTGTCTGAAATTTCCGAATTGTTATTGCGTTTTTTCTCTGAGCTTGTCATAATTACAATCAAAAGAAGCCATTTTAATTATTTCGCTGCTATTCAGGGGGAGAAATTGTGAGAAAGAACTGGTTAAAAGCGTGTAGTAAAAACAGATGCATGGGATATCTTCGTTATCTGCTTATTATTTTCATTGTGGTTCCCGGCATGCTCATACTCTCTCCCGGGGAAAATGCCAAGGCGGATTCTTCAGAACAGCACTTATTTCTGACAAATGAAGGGAAGAAGGTGGAACTTAATTCATATATTCAAATATTTGAAGATGAAGAAGGTTCATGGACAATTAACGGCATTCATGAAGAGCTTTCTGCTAAAGAATTTCATCCTGTGGAAAAGTGGACGCCAAGCCTGGGATATACGAATTCGGTGTACTGGATAAAGCTTCAGATAACGAATACATCTTCAAAAGAAAGATGGCTCCTGGAACTTGATAATCCAACCATGGACTACGTGACCTTATATTATCCCGACCCTCCAGGCGACCAGACAGCTTTGGATGAAGAAGACATGGGGTTCGCTGACGGCAATTACTCCGAGTCATCTGGTTTACAGTCAGACTTATTTGTTTCAGCAGATGGTTTCCAGGCATTCCAATCTGGTGATCTTTATCCTTTTCAGCAGAGAGATTTAAATCATCGTAATTTCGTTTTCACCCTTTCTCTTCCGGTGAATGAAACAGTACCCGTGTACCTCCGATTTGAGACAGAAGGTGCTATGCAGATGCCCCTCACTCTCTGGCGGGATGGGGCGTTTATAGAAAAAGCACAAAAAGAATACACCTTCCTGGGCCTGTTTTTCGGACTTGCTTTAATTATGAGCGTGTATAATTTGTTCTTATTCTTTGCTCTCAAACACAAGAGCTATCTGCATTATGTAATTTTTATTTTATTAAATATTATGACCCATCTAACTTTTACTGGAATAGGTTTTCAATATTTCTGGCCGGAAGCAGTATGGTGGAATAACAGAGCAATCGTATTTTTCATGTGCCTTTCAAATATCTGGGCATTTGTATTTGTTAAAAATTTTCTCGACACAAGGTCACGCCAGCCTGTGTTTGACCGAATTTTTACAGGGCTGATCGCTTTTAATTCCATTATTCTGGGCTTATTGCTTTTTTCCTACCCGGCGGCGCTGAGGTTAATTATGTTCAGTCTTGTGCTGACCATTTTGTTTATCCTCGCTGCTGCAGTAATGAGCCTGAGATCTGGTTACAGGCCGGCGAGATTTTTTCTGCTGGGATGGTGTTTTTTCCTGACAGGTGTCCTCATATCCAGCCTTGCTGATATAGGGCTCATCCCTTTAACCACGGTGACCAAATACGCCTGGCAGGGCTTTTTATCACTGGAGGTCATCTTATTTTCTTTTGCTCTCGCAGATAAAATAAACATCATGCGGTCAGAAAAGGAAAAAGCAGAAAAAGAAGCTGTAAAAAGCCAGCAGCTTGCCTTACAGAGCCTGAAAAAGGCCGATAAACTAAAAGACGAATTTCTCGCTGTGACTTCTCACGAATTGAGAACCCCGTTAAATGGGATTATCGGGCTGACAGAAGCCACTCTTGAAGAGCGTGGTGAAAAGCTGCCTGAGAAAGCAGCGGAAAACCTTGAAATGATCAAGGTGAGCGGAAAAAGACTGGCACAATTAATTGATGATATACTGGATTATTCAAAGCTCAGCTATAATGCGTTAGATCTGGACAGGAAAGAAGTGTATTTAAAAGAATTAACCGATGTAGTAATGACAATCTGCCGCAGCCTTGTCGGAAACAAGGATGTAAAACTTATTAATAAAATTCCTCCATTAATCCCACCTGTATATGCAGACGAAAACCGATTGCAGCAAATTCTTTATAATCTTATAGGCAACGCAGTTAAATACACAAATGCCGGTGAAATTACCGTAAGTGCGCTACAGATTGAGGATTATATTGAAATGAAAATAAGTGATACGGGAACAGGCATACCAGCCCATAAATTAAACACAGTGTTCTTACCGTTCAGCCGGGCGGAGGATACTTCAGCAGCCGGCTCTGGAAAAAATACAGAAGGCTCCGGTATCGGGCTGGATGTGACAAAAAGGCTTGTGGAACTTCATGAAGGTGAAATTAAAGCAGAATCAACCCAGGGAACAGGCACCGTTTTTAGCTTTACGCTTCCAATTTTTAAAGTGAGCACATCAGAACAAGTGATACAGGAAACAGCAGCTGCTGCTATGCCAAAGTCTCCCATGCCTTCCCAGCCTCAGGAAAGGGTAATAACAACAGCAGAGCAGGGGCAAATAAGAGTATTAATCGCTGATGACGAACCGGTTAACCGGCACTTGTTAAAGAGCCAGCTCTCAGCGAAAGGCTTTTTGATAACGGAAGCAGCTAATGGGGCAGAAGCCCTTGAAAAATTAAGGAATGAGCCGCCCTTTGATTTGTTAATTGCGGATATAATGATGCCTAAATTATCAGGGTATGAACTATGCCGGGAAATCCGGAATTTATATTCTCTTACAGAGCTCCCTGTACTAATGCTTACGGCGAAAAATCAAATTGAGGACCGGATCGCAGCTTTTGAAATGGGGGCAAACGATTATCTTGTGAAACCATGCAACAAACAGGAACTGCTGGCGAGAGTGAACACGCTTATCGAGTTAAAACGGTCAGCGACATCAGTCAGAAACTATGTATCCAGGCTGGACATGGCAAATAAAAAACTTGAAAAGCTCAATAATCAGCTTGAGGAAAAAGTCCGTGAGCGGACAATGGAACTCACAAATTCTAACAAAAAACTGGAAAAAGTAAACGTCGAACTAAGGAAGCTGGAAGAATCGAAACGCCTGCTGCTGTCCAGCATCTCCCATGAACTGGGCACCCCGATGACATTTATTCAGGGATACATTCAATCTCTTCAGGAAGGTGTTATTGCATTAGACGACAGGAGATATAATGAACTTGTGCAAAACAGACTTAATATGCTCGAGAGGCTGATTCAGGATATCTTTGAGCTTTCCAGATTTGAAACAGGGAAGATGACGCTGAATATTGAGGAAGTTATTCTGCCGGACTGGCTTGATGACCTTTTTGAAAAATACAGCTTAATGGCTGAGGAGAAAGGAATCGTCTTCACGTACCCGGAGATTAACAGCCTTCCTGTAAAAGAAAAGGTTCTTGTATATATTGATAGGGGAAGAATGGATCAGGTTTTTTCTAATTTAATCGGAAACGCTCTGAAACATACGGAACCGGGAGGGATAATTGAACTGCATATAACTGTGTGCCAGGGCAGTAACCATGCAGATAATGGGGCCGATTTTGATGGCAAGGTTGTGATGGAACTAAGGGATAATGGACAGGGCATCAGGGAAGAAGACCAGCCTCATATTTTTGAAAGATTTTATAAAGGAACTGCAGGTAGGGAAATAAAAGGAACAGGCCTTGGGCTTGCTATAACAAAGGAAATTATCGAGTACCATAAAGGGAAAATCGCCGTGGAAAGTAAATGGGGGGAAGGAAGCAAATTCATCATAATGCTCCCCATAGTTCTGGAATGAAGAATAAACACATGGAAAGGAGATGTCGCTGTGTCCGGGGTAAAAATTATTCTTGCGGAAGATGACAGGGGCATAAGGGATTTGACGACTCTGTATCTTACGCAAAAAGGCTATGATGTTTTTAGCGCGGAAGATGGAAGGAAAGCAATTAAACTAATTGAAGAAATCCGTCCTGACTTAATGCTGCTTGATATTATGCTTCCTGGTATGAACGGCTATGAAATATGTGAGAAGGTAAGAGAGATAACAGATGCCCCGGTTATATTTCTCAGTGCAAAAAGGCATTCCGCTGATAAAGTGAAGGGTTTCGAGAGCGGTGGTGATGATTATATGACGAAGCCGTATAACATGGCGGAGCTGGAGGCAAGAATAAAAGCCCATTTACGAAGAAACACCAGAGTGGCGGAAAGAAAAATTAAAAGCTCTGTGCTGAAGTATGGGGAACTCTCGGTTGACACCAGCAGTTGTGAAGTATACATATCGGGTGAGAAACTCATTCTTTATGCAAAAGAGCTCCAGCTTCTTCTGCTGTTAATTAATCATCCTAACCAGGTATTCAGCGCCGAACAGATTTACGATCAAATTTGGGGATCAGATAAATTTGGCGACCTGAAAACAGTCATGGTTCATATAAGTATGCTTCGAAAAAAGATAGAAAAGGACCCTTCACGGCCGGAATTTATTAAAACGGTGCGGGGGTTTGGTTATAAATTTAATGCCCCGTCAGAAACGATTGTCCAAAAAATTTAAAATATTTTACCTATTTTTAACCTTGGTTCATTATAGTGAATTTAATGAAGACTATGGTGCTTCTCCTCCTGATAAGGGCAAACCTGCTGAAAGGCAGGGACGCAAAGCTTCGGGTCTAAAGGGCTGCTTTCCTTAATATGGATAAGAGCCATATGACAGCCGGGCCGCCTGGTTGGCGAATGCGGAAGGAGGAAAGGGTGAATGCAAAAGGTAATCGAAACTGCTACTGAGAAAGAATGGGAGGAACTTTTACTCGAAGCAAAGAAAATTGGCCTGACACCAGCTGAAATCCGCAACTTTTTTCAAGGGCAAAAAGAACTGAACAGGGCATAATCATTTTGCAGCTCATATTGCATGGCAGCCAGTGAATGAAAAGGCGCATGCAGTTTTTTTGTTTTTATAATGTCGAAAATTGTTATGGTATAAATTTCCTGTACGAATAACTAAATGCATTGAAGGGAACAGAAGAATAATAAGCTTGATGCAGCCAGCAAGATATGATGAAGGCAGGAATATTCGGATCAACTTAGGGAGGTTTTTAGTATGTCTGAAGATAACAGAAATGCACTTGAAACAGCAACGTTTGGAATGGGCTGATTCTGGGGCCCTGATGCCCGGTTCGGTCATCTCAGAGGAGTTGTTAGTACACGAGTCGGTTACGCTGGAGACACAACGGAGCAACCGACTTACAGAAAAATGGGAGACCATTCGGAAACACTGCAAATTGATTTTGATCCGAATGTGATTGATTATAATGAGATCCTTGAACATTTCTGGTATAACCATAACCCTCGGCGACACGGCTACGGTGGACGCCAGTACATGTCTATTTTGCTGTATTCTTCCGAGGAACAAAAAGAACAGGCTCTCAGGAAAAAAGAAGCATTTGAAAAATCAGAAGGGATGCTTATTGAAACAGAAATATCCCCTTTGAGAGAGTTCTGGCTGGCGGAGGATTACCATCAAAAATATTATTTAAAACGGTGGGCGTCTGCAACTGAGGCGGTGATGAGCCTGTATGAGGAACATGATGACTTTGTGAACGCCACACTTGCCGCACGGCTGAACGGATTCATCAAAGGATTCGGGTCAATAGCGGCAATCAAGGAGGAGGTTCAGGAATGGGAGCTGCCTGAAGAAGAAAAAGCGAGATTAACAAACACTATTCGGTCAATTAAATGGTAAGGGAGGGGAAACAAGGCGAATGGATCCATTCGCCTTGTTTTTTATTGGAGTGATTGCGCCCCCCCCCCCCCGGGTCTAGTTGCGAAAATGGAGGTTCTAGGTGCGAACTGCGCCCTTCTATTTGCGAAACGAGCCCCTTGTCGCCACACCCCCAGGTCTAGTTGCGAAAATGGAGGTTCTAGTTGCGAAATGCGCCCTTCTATTCGCGAAACGAACCCCTTGTTGCGAAAATCCCAGGTCTAGTTGCGAAAATGGAGGTTCTAGTTGCGAAATGCGCCCTTCTATTCGCGAAACGAACCCCTTGAATTAGCCAAAAGCGTCAGACCGCCATTATACAAACAGAGCTTCTGCAGTTTTTCTGTGTGTAACTAATTTGTAACCGCTTTCATATACAATAGGTTTGCAATATTATGAATTATCTAAAAAGGGGGATGTGTAATGAATACTAAACGGATAATTGGGTTTGGAGCAGCGGCGGGGCTGTCACTTTTGGCTTTAACTGCGTGCGGGGATAACGAAACTGCCTCTGAAAGCTCTCCAGTGAAAGTGGGGGTCCTCACCTCCCAGACAGGTCTTCTGGAAGCATACGGCAACCAGATGATCAACGGATTTGAAATCGGTCTGGATTACGCTACTGAAGGGACACGGGAAGTGGAAGGGCGTGAAATAGAAGTAATCCTCAGAGATACTCAGACAGATCCTCAGGTGGCCGTGCAGCAGGCAACGGAACTTTTCGAAGACGAAGAGATTGATATTTTAGTAGGAGCTGCGGACAGCGGGGACACCCTGGCTGTTTTACCCCTGGCGGAAACTTATGAGCGGATAATGGTCGTGGAGCCAGCAGTAGCCGATGCAATCACAGGTGAGGAATGGAATCCTTATATTTTCAGAACAGGCCGTAACTCCTCTCAGGATGCTGTAGCAGGAGCGGCGGCAATCGCGGATGAAGGAACACGGATTGCGGTCTATGCTCCAAACAATGCTTTCGGGTTAAACGGGGCTGAAGCATTCATTGATGCAGCGGAAGATCTGGGAGCGGAAATCGTGCTGGAAGAATACCCGGCAATCGATGCAACTGACTTCACTGCCAGTGTCCAGCGGGTTATCGAAGCGGATCCGGAATACTTATTCGTTATCTGGGCCGGAGCGAACAGCCCATGGGGAACTTTTGCCGACATGGGGATTAAGGACAGGGGGATCACAATTTCCACTGGGGCACCTGATATCGCAGCACTGCACCTGATGGGAGATCTCGTTGGTATGGAAGGGTTTTCGGTTTACCATTATTCACTTCCAGATAATCCAGTTAATGATTATTTAGTTGAAGAGCATATGGAACGCCACGACGGAGCTGTGCCGGACCTGTTTACAGCAGGAGGAATGGCCAGTGCGATAGCAGTAGTGGAGGCTTTGAAGCAGAGTGGAGGAAACACTGAAGCAGATGAGCTGAGGGATGTGATGAAAGGGATGGAATTTGAATCTCCTAAAGGTCCGATGACATTCAGAGAAGAGGATCACCAGGCGATGCAGACCCTTTATGCGGTCAGGCTGGAGGAAAGTGATGATTATGATTATCCGGTTCCAGTACTGATAAGAGAGCTTTCACCAGATGAAACTGCACCGCCGGTCCGTAATCAGTAGAATCATGGCAGACCAGGAGGATAAAAAAATGAGCGGGATACTGGAAACAAAAGATTTAACGATTAATTTTGGGGGGCACACGGCCGTGGACCATGTGTCCCTCTCCATTAAGGAGAAAGAACTTAAATCAATTATCGGCCCTAACGGTGCTGGAAAAACAACTGTGTTTAACCTTATCTCGGGACAGCTGAAACCTTCAGCAGGGCAGGTTTATTTTAAAGGAAAGGAAATCGAAAAGCTCCCGCCCCATAAGCGTACAAAATTAGGTATAGGGCGTTCCTTTCAGATAACCAATGTTTTCCCGAACCTTTCAGTCCTGGAAAACGTCAGGCTGGCTGTCCAGTCGAAAGAAAATATCATGTACAACATGATCAGGCATTTTAAATATTTTTCCAGACTTGAAGACGAAGCGATGGGTTTTCTCGAAAAGGTGCAGTTAGACAAGAAGGCGGATCATCCCGCAGCTTCTCTGGCACACGGGGAAAAGCGAAAGCTGGAAATAGCTATACTCCTTGCCCTTGACTCGGAAGTTCTCCTTCTTGATGAACCGACTGCGGGAATGTCCCTGGAGGAAGTACCGGATATTATTGAGCTTATTAAAGAAATACGCGATGAAAGGGACAGGACAATAATTCTCATCGAACACAAAATGGAACTTGTTCTTAATTTATCCGATTCTATTGCCGTTCTGTTTCATGGCAAGCTTCTGGCGGATGGAGATCCGGAAGACATAATGAAGAACGAGCAGGTGCAGTCGGCTTACCTGGGAGGTGACATAGCGGATGCTTAAAGTGAATCAGCTTCAGACGTATATCGAACAGTTTCATATTTTGCAAGGAGTTGAGTTCGAAGTTCCCGAGGGTCAGGTGACAGTAATCCTCGGGAGAAACGGGGCGGGTAAAACAACGACGATGCGCTCCATTATGGGGCTCACTCCCGCTAAATCCGGAGAGATTCTGTTTCAGGGAAAAAACATTATGGCACTGCCTCCATACGTAACTGCTAAAAAAGGCATTGGTTATGTACCGGAGGACCAGGATATTTTCGGAACACTTACAGTGGAAGAAAATATGAGGGTGGCAATGCGAAAGGAAGATAAAGCCACTCTGGAAAGACAGGAATGGATTTTAAGCCTGTTTCCTGACTTGAAGGCTGCCTGGAAACGAAAAGGCGGAAATTTATCCGGCGGGCAGAAACAGATGCTCTCCATTGGAAGAGCCCTCGTAAATGAAACGCCCCTTCTCCTTATCGATGAGCCTTCCAAGGGGCTTGCTCCGATTATGGTGAAAAAAGTAATGGAGGCTCTGCAGATTATTAAAAACGATACAACAGTCCTTCTCGTTGAACAAAATTTTATGATGGCAAGCAGGATTGGGGACTATTTTTACATCCTTGACGAAGGCAGGACGGTATATCAGGGAGAAATGGAGCAGCTGAGGAAAGACGAAGAGCTGCGGAAAAAATATCTTGGAATTTCCTGATAATAAAAGAAAGGAGCTGAGTT
Organism: Evansella clarkii; assembly: GCF_002019695.1. GTDB lineage: Bacteria > Bacillota > Bacilli > Bacillales > Salisediminibacteriaceae > Evansella > Evansella clarkii. The sequence continues at coordinate 1,786,106 of NZ_KV917376.1, forward strand.
TGTGGAACTGCATTTAACATTAATTTTTAACGGTATCGCCACGGGCATGCTGATCTTTCTTCTGGCCGCAGGGCTTTCTCTGATTTTCGGCTTAATGTCTGTACTGAACTTTGCCCACGGCGCCTTGTTTATGTTCGGCGCCTATGCTGGTACTTATGTGTATATCCTGCTTGGGGGCTGGGCTGGCGGCTGGAGTATTTTTTACTTTGGACTCGGGCTTCTTGCAGCAGCTGTGATTGGTATCATACTTGGATTTATTGTGGAGAGGACAACTATAAGACAGGTGTATGGCGACCATCTGCGCCAGATTCTCGTAACTACCGGGGTTATGCTCGTAGTGATGGAGCTTGTGAGAGTATTCTGGGGCTCCAACGTTATACAGGTGGGGAGACCTCAGGTGCTTGATGGGCGAACGGAAATGATGAACGTTCTGTTCGGGCATTACCGTCTGTTTATTATCGCCTTCGGTGTCATTGTGCTTGTCGGAATGCTCATTATGCTGAAAAAATCTAAAATCGGCCTCGTTGTGAGGGCAGGTGTAGAAAATAAAGAGATGGTGCAGGCTCTTGGAATCAATGTAAGACGGGTTTTCACTTTTGTATTTATTTTCGGTACGACACTTGCCTGTATTGGAGGATTTCTGTGGGGGCCTTACCAGGGGCAGATAAACCCCAATATGGGCATGGATTTAATGCTCATTGCTTTTATTGTAGTGGCTATCGGAGGTATGGGGAGTGTTGGCGGATCAGCAGTTGCTGCCATTTTAGTAGGTCTGTCGGAAGCGTATATGGCTTATTTTTTTCCTCCAGGAGCTCTTGCGGTAAACATGCTTATCATGGCAGTTGTGCTGCTCGTAAAACCTACAGGACTACTTGGAGCAACGAGGTGATGATATGAAATCAAATCTGAACGAGATGCCAAACAAAACAGAAACCACTCCCGACGTGCCCCGGCAGTTTCAGAGAAATACACTGATGAAGCAGCCGAATTACTGGATTTTCGCCGCAGTAACGCTGCTCATGATGGCTGTGCCTTTGTTTACAAGCAGCAACTCGGTATTATTTATGCTCACCAACATATTTATTCTCGGTGTGTTTGCGATGAGCTATGATCTGCTCCTTGGGTACACCGGAATCATTTCTTTCGGGCACGCGATGTTCTTTGGGATCGGTGCCTACAGTATGGGACTGTCGCTGAGGTTTTTTGATAACGCAGAAGCAGGAGTGCTTGTGGCTCTTGCCGCTGCCATCGTCCTCTGTTTTATAGTCAGCTTCTTTGTAGGCTTGTTATCCCTGAGGCTGAGAGATACTTTCTACGCTTTGATTACCTTAGCGGTCGCCACGATATTTCTCATCGCTGCAGAACAGTGGCGCAGCCTGACCCGGGGAAGCGATGGATTCAACTTTACGGCGGACATACCGAATAATCTATTCGGGTTTATTAATCTGCTGGACCGGCAGACGGTCTATTACCTCGGTCTTGTATTCATCGTAGCGATGTTTTTAATAATGAGGCGTTTCATCTATTCCCCTGTTGGCAGGACCTTGCAGGCTATCCGGGAAAATGAAAATCGTGTCGCATCCCTTGGCTTTAATGTGCTTCACTATAAGCTCATTTCCAATGTGGTTGCAGGTGTGATTGCAGGCCTTGCAGGAATTATGTACGCCTTTTCTATCAGGTTTGTAAACCCGCACAGTGTTCTTGGCGTGGAACTGACCATTGATGTACTGCTGATGACAGTTATCGGCGGGGTGGGTACCCTTGTGGGAGCCATCGTCGGAGCGGGAATTATTGAAATTTCCTCTCACTGGCTGATGGGCCTTCGGGATGTTCATCCTATATTTGAAAGATGGGTTATCTTATTCGGGATAATTTTTATTCTTATCGTAATGTTCTTTCCAGCTGGAATTGTGGGGACGATCAGACAGAAATGGAAAGCAAGGAGGTCTTCTCTGTGACACAAAATATCACATCCTATGTGCTCAGGATTATCGAAACATACAATGACAAAGGAGAGCAGGAACGGAGAATTAAACTGCGCCATGTACAGACAGAGGAGGAATACTATTTATCTTCCCTTGAAGAAGTGCCTCATTTCATAGAAACCCAGCTTGAAAGAGTGAAAACATCAGCCGGCAAAAATTAGTTGAAGCTATGTCCGCAGAAAGCGTCCGTCTGAAGCGTAAATCGAACAACAAAGCAACATTATTGATTCACCTGGCTAATAGTTTTGCTCTCTGTAAGTGTGGCCTGAAAAGGAAAGGGAAGATGCAAGCTCGATGGGCAGAGGAAAGGAGGCAGGATCAATTGGCAGCAAACAATGGATTCATTGATCAAATAGGGATTCTCAGTTTTGCATCGTATTTGCCGGATGACCGGATAACAGGAAAAGAAATTGCCAGATTAAGCGGACTGCCTGCTGAAGTAGTAGAGCAGAAAATGGGCATTAAGGAAAAAACGGTCCCGGGGCCGGATGACCATACTGTTCAAATGGGAGTTTGGGCCGCAGAGCGGGCGATCGCAAAGGCGAATATAGAAGCTGAGGAGATAGACTTAATCATCTATACTGGGGAAGAGCATAAAGAATATCCCCTCTGGACTGCGGGAATCTACCTGCAAAAGAAACTGGGAGCCGTCAACGCATGGGCTTTTGATGTTTCTTTAAGATGCTCCACGACGGTAATGGCAATGCATGTAGCCAAATCATTAATGCAGGCTGACAAGGAAATAAACACTGTACTTCTGGCTGGTGGATACAGAAACGGCGATTTTATTAACTATGAAAACCCCAGAACCCGGTTTATGTATAACCTCGCAGCAGGAGGAGGGGCAATTATATTAAAGAAAAACCATGAGGAAAATATTCTTCTGGAGACAGAGGTAATAACAGACGGCAGTTTTTCCGAAGATGTTTATGTTCCGGCAGGCGGAACGAAACAGCCGTTAACCGGAGAACTGCTGGAATCAGGTGCATACCAGCTTGATGTCCTTGATCCGGAAGGAATGAAACAGCGCCTGGAGCAAAAATCAATGGATAATTTTCTGGAAGTAATTCGGCAGTCCCTGGCAAAGAGCGGGTTTTCCGAATCCGACCTGGACTATCTGGCTATCCTTCATATGAAACGGTCTGCCCATAACCATGTCCTTAAATCACTTGGCTTAAAAGAGGATCAGGCAGCATATTTAAATACAACGGGACATGCGGGCCAGTTTGACCAGATTATCTCCCTGGAAAAAGCGGAGGAGAGAGGCTTGCTGCAGGATGGAATGGTCATAAGCATGGTAAGCGCAGGAATCGGTTATGCCTGGTCAGCCAATACGATCAGATGGGGGCGGTCAAAATGAAGTGGGATGTTGACTGGCTCGAGGCACGATCCCGTTTGTTTCCTGAGAAGACAGGTGTCGTGGATAGTGAGTCGGAGCAGGAGTGGACGTACAGGGACCTGTATGTAAGAAGCTTATATGCAGAAGAGAAACTTAAAAATGCAGGGGTCCAAAATGGAGACAGAATTGCTTTTCTTGGGCCAAACCATATAAGCTCCATTGATTATATGTTTGCCGCAAAACGGATGGGAGCCGTTTTTGTCCCGCTGAACTGGCGTCTGGCAGAAGAGGAGCTCGCATATATCATTTCCGACTGCAGCCCCCGCGTTCTCATCTACCATGAGAAATTTTGCGATAAAGCAAGCTTGCTCCATTGCCCGGTAAAGATTTCTTCTGGTGGCGCGGATCCTGATACAGAGCTGGAATCCGATGTGGGATCCAGCCGTCCGGAAGCGGCTTTTGTGAGCATGGATGCCCCCTGGATGATCATTTACACCGGGGGAACGACAGGAAAACCGAAAGGGGTAGTCCTTACTAACCGATGTGTGTATACAAATGCAGTAAATACAATTATCAGCTGGGAAATCAGTTCTGACGATGTAACCCTTTCTGTTATGCCTATGTTCCATACTGGAGGGATAAACGCCCTCACATTGCCTGTTTTATTTGCTGGAGGCAAAGTGGTGCTCGCTTCCGGGTTTGAACCAGACAGGTCTGTTGAACTGTTGCGGAAATATGGATGCACGCTCGTTCTCCTGGTCCCGACAATGTATCATGACCTAATCCAGAGTGAAGCTTTCAGACAAGCCCTTTTTCCTGAAATGAAAGCATTTTTATCCGGAGGGGCTCCGTGTCCACTATCTGTTTACCAGGCATTTGCAAAGAAGGGACTTCCGTTTAAAGAAGGGTACGGCTTAACGGAAGCAGGGCCGAATAATTTTTTTATACCTACAGAACGTGCACGGCTGAAACCAGGAACGGTAGGAAAGCCCATGGTTTACAACTCTGTGAGAATTGTAGATGATCAATTCCGGACGGTAAGCCAGGGAGAAGCAGGGGAACTGGCAGTTTATGGCGAACATGTATTTAGTAACTACTGGAAGAATGAAAAAGAAACAGCCGGAGCATTCAAAGGAAGCTGGCTTCTCACCGGAGATATGGCAAGGCAGGATAAGGACGGGGACTATTATATTTTAGGCAGGAAAAAGGATATGGTGATTACCGGAGGGGAAAACGTATATCCTCAGGAAGTGGAGCAGGTGATCAATGAGCATCCTGCTGTAAAAGACATCGCTGTTGTAGGCATACCAGATGAAAGATGGGGCGAAATCGTCACCGCAATCGTTGTTCCTTACGATGGGAAAATGGTAACAATTCATGCCATTGAAGAGTACTGTGCTAAGCGGCTCGCCCGTTATAAAGTGCCAAAGAGAGTATATATAACTGACAGACTGCCTGTTACTCCTGTAGGAAAGATAGATAAAAAGCAGCTGGTATCTGCGTATGCTCCGACAGAAAGCGGATGATCCGCCATTTAGTGTGCAAATAACTGGCAAAAGGCTGAAAGAAAGTTAAGTTTTGCATGAGGGAAGGTGCCTGAATGATGAATTCCTTATATGGACAGATTTTAAAAACAAAGCTGGTTCCTCCCAGGATTACTGACCATATTCTGTTCCGTTCAGCATTGAGCAGGCGTTTTAAGGAGATTGGAAAAAATGCAGTGACACTAATTCATTCAGGGCCCGGGTCTGGAAAAAGCACGGCACTGGCTTCTTTCCTTCGCTCTGAAAAGTACACTTACTGCTGGTACAGCGTAACGGAGCATGATAATCATTTGTTCCGTTTCTTTCATTATATTGTGGAATCAGTGCGTGCGGAATTTCCTGCCTTTGCCCGGGAACTGGAATCGGAGTTCTTTCAGAAGCTCCAGATGGCAGGAGAACAGGATATTTATGCTGCCTGTGGCAAGTTTAGCAACGAATTGTTTGCCCTTGAGGAAGAAATCCTCCTCGTAATTGACGACTTCCATCTTGTTGAAAACTCCAGGGATATAGAAACTTTCATTAAATGGTTTATCCTTCATATGCCCGAGCATATCCATCTTGTTTTATCAGGCAGGTCCAGACCAGGATGGGAACAGCTGACAGCCCTCAAAATGAAGGGGAAGCTGTGTGAGCTGTCTGAGAAAGATCTCAGCTTCAGTAAAGAGGAGATTGAAGTACTGTTTGAAGACCATTATGGCTACAGGCTTCCTGATAACGCCGCCGGCAGAATCTATGAAAGGACGGAAGGCTGGATCATTGCGATTCAGATGATCTGGCAGCAGCTGAACGAAGGTCTTGAATTATCGGAAATTTTAGACAAAAACACTGGTAGTATGGTTGATCTGTTTTCGTTTATGGCCATGGAAGTGATGGAGAAACAGCCTGAAAACGTACAATCCTTCCTGAAGCAGTCATCCATTCTCGACACCATTACTGCAGAAACGTGCGCAGGAATATTTAAAAGGCATGATGCGGGGGAAATGATCAATTATCTGATTCATAAAAATCTATTTTTAATTCCGGAAGGAGGCAGCCAGTACCGTTACCATAGTTTATTTAAGGATTTTTTATATGAGCAGTTGAAAGATCAGGGAAAGCTTGCTGATTCCCTCCATAAACGGGCAGGGGATTATTTTGCTGATTGTCGGCAGACGGAAGAGGCCGTGCACCATTATAGGAAGAACAACGACAATTACTCTATTGCCAGACTGCTTCACGAACAAGGCGACTTAATGATGAAGCGGGCGAGCCTCGAAAGCCTTTTTCATATACTGAACAGCATACCGGAAACGATTAAAGACACTTATCATAAGCTCTGGATTTTTGAAGGGGATATTTACCGGTATCGCTCAAAGTATGAGCTGGCTCTGATTTGTTATAAACGTGCACAGGATAAAGCGGAAGCTGCCGGGGATCTCGAGGGAGAAAGCCTTGGCCTAGAGGGAATCGCTAAAATTTATCTGGACACGATTCAGCCAAAACAGGCTGAACAGTGGCTCAGGAAAGTAATAGATCTGGAGGAGCAGGAATACAACGGGGATTCCGGCCGGCTGATCCATCTTTACACATTAATGGCGGAGAACTCCATCAACTCAGGCAGAGCTAAGGAAGCAGAGCATTGGTATGGAAAAAGCCGTAAAATTCACCTGGATTTCTATGAAGAAGAGCTTGAAGCAAGGATCCACTTAAGGACGGGAAGGTTTGCTTCCGCTCTTAAGATACTGGAGAAACCACTGTTTCTGGATGGGAGCGGAAAAATGGAACGGCTTCCCAGGTCCCACAGGGAAAGGGAGCTGCTGCTTTCCTTAGTCTACGCTTTTCTTGGAGATGGGCAGAAAGCTAAAGAAAGCGCGGAACGAGGAATTATGCAGGGGGTGGAAAACAAGTCCCCTTATGTAGAAGCCTGCGGGTGGATCAGGATGGGGCATGCGGTCCAGCTGACGAATGAGGGAGATACAAAGCTTGCTGAGCAATGCTATAAGACAGCCCTCTCGATCATGGAAGAAATCAATATGTCCCGGGGAAAAGCAGAACCGCTTATGGGGCTCAGCTTCCTTTACGGCCGCAGGAAAAACCTTAAGCTTGCCTTGCAATATTCGGAAGCCGCTTTGCAGGAAACTGAAAAAGTGGATGACCTTTGGCTGTCCAGCCTGATACGGGTCAGCAGGGGCATCAGTTTTTTAACTTCAGAAAAGTACCCGGAAGCCGGTGAGGAATTTGCCATGTGCCGAAGTGGTTTTCAAAGATGCGGCGACAGCCATGGCCTTGCAGTCACTCTCCTGTGGGAGTCCTTCCTGGCCCATCAGCGGCAGGATTGGCAGACTTTTTTCACTTCTATCAGCCATATGCTTAAACTCGTTGAAAATGAGGGTTATGATCACCTCTTCCAGGAGAGGTGCTTACTTGGCCCAGGGGATGTGCAGAAGCTTTCCCCAATGCTGCTTGATGCCCAGCAGCAAATACTGGATGATTCCTATCTGGACCGGCTTCTTATTAACATGGGAATTGAAGATGTTGAAAACCACCCAGGATACACCTTAAGAATTAACACACTTGGAGGTTTTTCTGTGTATCTGGGTGATGAGCTTGTTTCGGAAAAAAGCTGGAAACGGGAGAAATCAAAGGAACTGCTGCAGCTGTTTATTACTAAACGTAAATATCTTCTTCCAAAAGAAGAGGTTTTTCTTATCCTCTGGGAGGACCAGGATGGAAAGGTAGCAGAACGTGATTTTAAAGTGGCGCTGAACGCTCTGAATAAGGTTTTAGAGCCTAAGCGAAAAGCCCGCAGCCAGCCTTTCTTTATCCAGAGGCATGCTTCTTCCTATGGAATAAACCTGGCCGCGCCTTTTGAGCTTGATACGATTACTTTCGAAAGCGGAGTAATGAAAGGGCTTGGGGAAAAAGACAGTGAGAAAGCTGCCGCATTCTTAAGAAACGGCCTTCAGGCATATAAAGGGGACTATCTCCCAGAGCGAAGCAGTGACGATTGGTGTATTGAAGAAAGAGAGCGGCTTCAAGTGCTTTTCCTGCGGGGAGCTGAACGGCTTGCGGAACTTTGTATCGAAAGCAGCCAGTTTTACGAAGCAATCGACTTGTGTGAACAGATCATCGCAAAAGATAAATGCTGGGAAGAAGCATACAGACTGCTTATGAAATGCTATATGATGAAAAATAACCGTTCCATGGCTATCAAATGGTTTGAGAGGTGCCGGAAAACGTTATTAGAAGAACTGGGAGTCCAGCCTATGAGAAAAACACTGGAAGATTATGAACAGTTATTGGAGGGTGTATAAGAAAATGGCGGAGATAGTATTGAAGTCTGTTGAACTTGATAATGGCGAGACTTTAGGCTACAGGGAACGGAGCGGGGGGGATAAGGTACTTCTTCTGGTGCATGGCAACATGCAGTCCTCTAAACACTGGGATATATTGATGGAACGTCTGTCTCCGGAATTTAAAGTTTACGGGGTTGATTTGCGGGGGTTCGGTATTTCCACCTATCATCAAAGCTTTGATTCTCTGAAAGAACTTGCGGGGGATTTGAAACAATTTGTGGATAAACTGGGCATAAGCCGTATGTTTTTAATGGGCTGGTCAACTGGAGGAGGTGCAGCTATGCAATTCGCGGCGGACTATCCACAGATGACAGAAAAGCTGGTTCTCCTTGCATCCCTTTCTACAAGAGGGTTTCCGTTATACAGAGTGAACGAAGCAGGGGAACCTGTACTTTCCGAACGTTTAAAAACGAAGGAAGAAATCAAAGGAGATCCGGTCAGATACATCCCTCTTTCCGGAGCTTATGCCACAAGAAATAAAGACATGCTGCGCACGGTCTGGGACAGCCTGATTTATACACATAACAAACCTGAGGAAGAGAAATATGAAGAGTATCTGGAAGATATGCTTACTCAGCGCAACCTTCTGGATATTTATTACGCAAATAACAGATTTAATATGAGCCGCCATCATAACGGACTGACAGAAGGAACTGGAGAGGTGGACAACATAAAAGCCCCTGTTTTAGTGCTGTGGGGAGAAAATGATCGTGTAGTTTCAAGGAAGATGACAGATGAAATTCTGGAGGACTTTGGAGATAAAGCGGAATTTGTTTTGCTGAAAAACAGCGGACACTCTCCATTAATAGATGACCTGGAGGGTTTAATAGCCGAAACCGAGAAGTTCTTGAAATCATACCTTTGTTAAAGAGCCATGACAATTTTTACACTTGTATTGATTGTAGCGAGCGTCCTGTAGTGAAAAAATCAACATTTAAGTTTAATATAGCAAAATTAATAAAATGGTATAAAGGGAGAAGGGTATTATGAAGCTCAAAGACAAAGTTGCGATTATTACTGGAGGAGCAGGCGGTATTGGCAGTGAAACAGCGAGGTTGTTCGGTAAAGAAGGGGCGAAAGTTGCCATCGCCGACTTTAGCGAAGACGAAGGGGAAAAAACTGCAGCAGAACTGAGGGAATCTGGCATAGACTGTATTTTTGTGAAAGTGAATGTTGCAGATCCTCATAGTGCTGAACAAATGGCGGAACAGGTTACAGACCAATTTGGAAAAATTGATATATTGATTAACAATGCGGGGATTACAAGGGACGCGATGCTCAAGAAACTGTCTAAAGAGCAATGGCAGCAAGTGATTGATGTGAACCTTAGTGGTGTGTTTCATTGTACACAGGCGGTTCTTCCCTATATGACCGCCCTGGGGAGCGGCAGTATAATAAATACTTCTTCGGTAGTAGGCGTACACGGAAATGTAGGCCAGACAAACTATGCCGCCACTAAGGCAGGGGTTATTGGAATGACGAAAACATGGGCAAAAGAACTGGGCCCGAAAGGAATCCGTGTAAATGCCGTTGCTCCAGGATTCGTGGATACAGCGATGGTTGCTTCTGTACCGGAGAAGATTATGGAGACCCTCATTGAGAAGGTACCGTTAAAAAAGCTTGGCAGGCCGGAAGATATCGCGAATGCTTACCTATTCCTCTCCTCAGAAGAAGCTGCTTACGTAAACGGAACAGTGCTTGAAGTAACCGGGGGACTTGTAATCTGAGCTGATATGAGCATGCGCATCATTTTTCAAACAAACAGAAAGCCTGCCCCTCATCTAAGGGCAGGCTTCTGTTTCTGATATTATACGGGTTTTACTGGACGTTAATTCTTCCTTCCACTCCAGGTATCTGAATATCTTCTCTCTGAAGATAATCTATCAGCACTTCACTCAGAAGCTGGCCTGTATCGGAAGTTACCGGTGCACTGGCAAGCCACTCATACCCGTCTCCACCGCTCGCCATAAAGTCATTCGTAGCAGCAGTATAAGTAGCTTCCGGGTCTACCGGCTCTCCGCCAATATACATTTCAATGACCCTGTCGCCAGCCGGGCGGGAAGGATCAAATGTATAGCTCATTCCGGAAACGTGGAAGAACCCGCCGTTTTCCGCTGGATATAATCGTGCCCCGTGTTCTGCACTTTGGAGGAGATCTGCTCCGGTAACTTCAATTTCCACCACAAAGTTGGAGAACGGGAATGCAGTAATAACATCGCCAATTGTTACGTCACCAGCAGAAATACTGTCTCTGATTCCGCCGCCGTTAGTAAAGGCAACATCCGCACCGGTGAGGTCTCTCATGGCATCAGTAATTAAGTTGCCAAGATTAGTTTCCTGTGTGCGAACAAGAGAACGTTCACCATTGAGATCGACATCAATAGTTGCAATAACCTCATCCATTGCTTCTCTTACTTCCGCCTCAATGTTTTCAAGCATGCTTTGAATTGCCGGTTCTTCATCAAGGCCAGCATGGTCACGGGCAAGGAAACCATTAATACCTACAAGATCGTCTTCGTAAAATAGAACATGGTTAATGCTTAACGCTTTGCCGTATTCCCACGCTTGTGTTATATAAGTTCCATCATGGAGCTGAGGGTATTCCAAAGTAGTATGGCTATGTCCGCCCAAAATCAGGTCTACTCCATCTATCTCCTGGGCGAGCTCCATTTCAACATCATACCCTGAGTGGGATAAAACAAAAATATGGTCCACTTCGTCCTGTACTTCCTCTACTAATGACTGAAGGGCAGGAAGCTCATATTCAATGTGAAGCCCTTCCAGATTTGCAGGAGCTGTTTTTACCGTTGTATCCTGTGCTGTAATAGCAATCAGGGCGATCTCTTTTCCGTTAACTTCTACGATATCATAAGGATCAGTTAAAAACTCACCAGTCTCCTCATAAGTAACATTTCCGCTCATTACAGGGAAATCAGCCATCTCCATTAATTCATGAAGACGCTCCTGGCCAAAGTTAAAATCATGATTTCCAAGGACCATAGCATCGTAACCCATTGCATTCATGAGATTAACAGCCGCAGCCCCTTCACTGAAGTTAACATAGTTAGTTCCGTGGAAAGTATCACCAATGTCAAAAAGGAAGGTATCATCATTTGCGGCTCGAACCTGTTCAGTAATCGCCGCGATTCTTGCCATACCCATTTCTCCGTTTTCCTCATTGTGGAGAATACGTCCGTGCATATCGTTAGTCGCTACAATCGATATACGGTCAAAGTTGTCCGCGTATCGCGCAAGCATATCGGCCATATCGCCCGCTTTTAATGGAGCGTTTGGACGCAGTACATGTCCAGGATGGCCCACTACCAGATCCAGTGCGCTGGCAGCAGCAAGCTCATCTCTTGCCTCATTACTTACAGCGTTTGCGTCTCTGAACTGATTGAGATAGGAATGGTCATATTCATTCATTAAATTCAACGATCTTACAAGAAAAACATATGCCTGTTCCCTCGTGATTTTTTCGTTGGCCCCGAATACATCATCTTCTGTTTCATCAATAATGTCTAATCTCATCGCTGCATCCAGGTAAGGAGCAAGCTCATCCGGCACATCAGTAAAGGTAACGTCCTCTGTATCAGCATAAGGTGCAGTGTCTACTCCCATGGTATCAAGGAGTCCAGTGAGAAACTCCCCTTTTGTCACATGGCCTGGTTTGGAGGCTGCAGCAGGCTGCACTACAAGTGACAAAAGTAATAAAGTTGACAGGAGGGTAATAATACTTTTTTTCACAAAAAATTCCCCTTTCCTCTATTAAATTGCAATCGCTTTCAGTATATAAGAGAAAAAGTGAAATTTGTATGAGCTAAGAGACATAAGGTTTTTTCCGGTCTCATCAAAAAAAGAGCAGACAGGACTTTTAACTATGATAATGTTCCTGGAAACGAGGGATTTGTTAACAATTTAAGGTTATATCACTAGTCCATTATTCATGCTTTGTCAGATAAATATATGTAGAAAATTCTGTGATCGACAGGAAATAAAGTTAAAACAGGCGGGATAAACCCCGCCTGGTAAGTTATTTGAATGTAAGTTAAAACAACAGGTGCATAAATAATGCGACAATCGGAATCGCGATCAGAGTGCGCAGGAAGAAGATGATTATCAGATCTTTCACTTTTACAGGGATTTTTGTAGAGAGCATAACTGCCCCGGTTTCAGAAAAGAATATGATCTGCACCATTGATAAGGCGGCGATAAAGTATGCAGCTGCCGGTTCAATCGTTCCAACCTGGTCGGCAATCATTAATACTGGAAGAAACATTTCCGCTATTCCGACAGTTATTGCCGGGGAAATTTCTGCAGCATTCGGAACAGCGAATAACTGCAGGAGCGGGACAAAAAGCATTCCGATCCAGGTAAATACTGGTGTATACTCAGCGATTATCAAACAAGTAACGCCAATCCCTGTCAACATACAAAGCACCTTCGGAAGCACAGCAAGACCTTCAAGAAGGCTCCTTCCTGATTCTCTGAAGATGCTGCCGGCGTTATAGCCGCTTTCAGCTGCTCTTTTTACTGCCTTTTTAAACAATATTCGCTCAAATTTTGCTTCCTGCTTTCTCTCTTTCTTTGTCTGGACAGCCCCGTCATAATATTTGTCCGGTTTCTTTGCAATAGGAGGTATTCTTACCATAATCGCCGATACGAGAAAAGCGATAAAGAAAGAGGAGAAATAGACAGTGAGAAAGCGATCCATCAAACCTGCAGTAGAGATAACCACCGCTGCAAAACCAATGCTCACAGCACTAAAGCTCGTTGCTATCGCAGCTGCTTCTCTTTTTGTATACGTATTGTTTTTATACAGGTTATTCGTAATGATTACTGCTACGGAGGAAGAACTTACAAAGGAAGCGATACCGTCAACGGCACTTTTTCCCGGCACCTTAAAGACTGGTCTCATAAGCGGTTCGAGCAATGTACCGACAAAATCAATTCCTCCATATCTTAAAATAAGCGGGATAAATACAGCACCAAGCGGTATAATCCATAGGACCTGTAAAGCGATACCTGACATTACTTCCCCTGTGTCTTCGCCAACAACAGGTGCAGGACCAGCAAATCCGGCAAAGCTTACATGCAGGCTGTAAAAAACAGCAAAAACTGCGCCTGCAAGGTATATAATTATGTGAATGATTGTATCGTCCTTATAATACCGGCCTGCCCGGGAATTCTCCGGGGCGATATATTTTCCATATATACTGGCCGCAGCGTTAAGAGATGTAAGTACAGCAATTGCCCAAACACTGGCAAGCCCTGTAATATCAATAAAAAAGTTGTAAATATAACCAAAAAGTATTTCCGTTGTTCCGTTAATGGAAAAAGGAATGAAGAAAATCATTACTGCAATCGATGAGTAAAAAATGCAGCGTAATAGTCCGGTTATAAAATTTTTTCTTCCTGTAAGATTGGGCAAGGGCTTAAATTCCGTATCGCTATGCGATACGCTGTTAGTTTCCCCAGCAGGGCCATTTTTCATCAAATACCTCCTCGATGTTTTTCTTCCATGCATCTCAGCGGTTAACAGATGTTCTGCAACAGAACCGCTCACTTGGTTAACTGATATGGGAATTCTTTTTCCCGCTGAAAGATAAATTAAACGAGATACCTAAGGACAAAAAAGGCAGAAAAAAGAGAGGATGCCTCTGCACAACCCTCTCAGAATGTGTTTATTAATTTAACCCTGAAAATTTTCTGGCTCATCAATATCCGCGTCAATAGCAATGTTATATGCATCCATGAGGTTTTCTATTTCTTCGTCTGTTGCGGAAACGAGAGACTGACTGCCGTTTTCATCTTCTACTTTCATTACCATTGTCTCTTCCCCGGAAGTGAGCATTGCGTATGACTCGCCTTCCATGTCGAATAAGGCATCCACCTGAAAAACTTTTTCATTGCCCTGGTCATCCTGTACGGTAACATAATCTTTCTCTGCCATAAACACACCTCTTTCCACGTAGATCAAAACCTGTACTTTAATAAATTGCCCTTTATTTTGCTTTTTAACAGCAAAATGGAGCGCCTATTTTTCATAATAAATGAAAGGCTTTGTAAATCTTGTTGTTATTTCCGTTAAAAGACGCTCGCTTGCACCACAGGCATAAGCGCAACATCTGCTTAATCTTCACTCCGTTTGATTTCGCAGTGTTTTCTTTACCTCGGGCATTGCCTCAGCTACCTCAAAAGCAAAAAGTGCTTTCGAGGGGATCTTCGGCTAATGCTATTCCTGAAGGCGTCTCGCGTTTTTAACTACAATCAACATAGTTCTAAAAGCAATATTCGTTTTTAACCGTCTAAATGAAAAAAGCATGCGGTGCTTAACCGCATGCTTTATTACTATAGTTTTAACCCGGTACGGCTTTTAAATCTGCGGAGCAGGATGTGGCTTTCAACCCGGGTAATACCTTCAAGAGCGTACAGCTCTTCGTTTATAAAATGCTCCAGGGAAATAAAATCTTCCACAAGTACGTGCATATGCAGGGTGCTTGGCCCGGTCATCTGGTAGCAACTTGCCACTTTAGGGTTGTTTGCAAGGGTTTCTGCCACCTGTACAAGGGAACTTGGCTCACAGTCAACTTCAAAGAAAGCAGAAACGCTTCTGCCTACCTTTTCGGAATTAATGACTACCGTGAATTTTTCTATAACTCCATTTTCAGAAAGCTGGTTAATCCGATCCCTGATTGATACCCGGGATAAATTAAGTTCTTTTCCTATATCTACGTACGACATCCTTCCGTTTTCCATGAGCAGTTCTAATATTTTCTTATCTGTTGCGTCAATTTTCATAACTTTACCCTCATTTCTATGGAAAGTTTTATTGAGTTTTGTGAATGGACGAACCGTCAGGCTCTCCTTATTTTTGCAGCAGAAGAGAAGAGAAGTCGATCTTCGAAACGAGTCCTTCGTCTGCAGCACGGTTAAGCAGGGAAGTTACAGCTGCATAGCCGTCTTTTCCAAGGTCTTCAGAAAACTCATTTACATATAAATCAATATGGGCTTTCGCCACGTCGCGGGACATTTCCTGCGCATGTTCCATCACATAATCTTTTGAAGCTTCCGGATTGTTCCAGGCGTACTGAACAGACTGCCTGATCCAGCTTTCGACTGCTTTTAAGTCTAGAGATTTTTTTGCAATGATCGCTCCGAGAGGGATTGGCAGGCCTGTATCTTCTTCCCACCAGTCACCAAGGTCAGTCAGCATCGTTAAGCCGTATGCTTCATATGTAAAACGAGCTTCATGGATAACAAGCCCTGCATCAACTTTCCCGTCTCTTACAGCAGGCATAATTTCATTAAATGGCATAACGATAATTTTTCCTGCTCCGCCAGGAATCTTCTGGGCAGCCCATAATCTGAAAAGTAAATAGGCAGTGGACCGCTCACTTGGTACAGCTACTGTTTTTCCTGACAAGGAAGAAGGTTCCGCGGCAGAGTCATTGCTTAATACGAGGGGGCCGCATCCGCGCCCGAGTGCTCCTCCACAAGGAATAAGTGCGTAGTCTTTATGGATCCATGGTAGGGCGGCGTAAGAAATTTTCATTATATCTGCTCTGCCATTGGCTTCGGCTAGATTATTTGTAACATCAATATCTGCATAAGTAACATCAAGCTCTGGAGCTCCAGGCACAAGACCGTGCACTAATGCGTGAAAAATAAAAGTATCATTTGGGCATGGCGAGAAAATGATTTTCATTTATAGTTCCTCCTTCAATATTCTTGCTGCTTCAGTTAATGAATCTAATGCTTCTTTTATTTTCCAGGACCCTTTATCCCGTGGGCCAACCTCATTTGATATTGCTCTGATCTCCATGAAAGAAACTGCATTCTTATGTGCTGCCCAGGCAACGCCGAAGCCTTCCATTGCTTCCGCTGCCACTCCTGGTACACGTTTCTGGAGCTCTTCTGCAGTTTCGGCCGTACCGGTTGCAGTTGAAACAGTGAGGACAGGGCCTGTGCGAGCAGGAAGTCCTGCTTTAATAAAAGCTTCAGTTATTGTCTCGGCAAGATGTTTATTCACGGTGAGTCTGGAACATCCAAAACCTAATTCTTCCACAGGGAGAAAACCTTCCTGGGATTCAGCGCCAAAATCTGCAGCAATAATCTGGTCGGCTGCTACGATGGAACCGATCTCTGCCTGTCCGGTAAAACCACCGCCGATTCCTGCGTTTATAACAAGATCGTATGTATCTTTTGCCAGGAAGCACGCAGCAGATACCCCTGCAGCGACAGGGCCTGCTCCGCCGGCTTCTACAGTAAATCGGCTGTCATTATTAAGTCCTTTAAGTAAGCTTTCTTTTTCAGCATCTACAGCTGTGATGATAAGAATTTTTGTGAATCGTCCAGAAACAGGACTTGTATTTTTTGAAGAAGTCATCATTTGTCTCCTAACTCGTTACATCCTTTTAAAAATAGTTCTTACTAAATATAGTAAGTGATAATTCATCTGTTGAAAAGTGAGCGGGCTGATTTAACTCTTTATATATTTTATGCCTTCTAAGCTGATGCTTATATTATACGGTTTTGGTTAGTTGAAAGGGATAATATAAAGAGCCTGGTTGTAACGAAAAAAGGGGATTCGTTACCTGAGTGAGCGAATGGTCCGAGCTGAGGTAATGAAAGGGGGAGGTTCGTTACCTGAAGTAAAAAGCACAGCTTCATCTAAAGCTGTGCTTAAAACTTCTATATGGAAAGGGATCTGATCTGCTGCTATAGAGCCAACAACTTACTTTATTCATACTCCACTTGAACCCCTTCTTCAGAAACCTTTAACAGTACTACCTCGTGTCCGGAGAAGGCCCCTGCCTCCTGGAGAGTATCTAAAACTACCTGTCCGCTGCCAACGGGAGCAAAGCACAAAACTGTCGGTCCTGCTCCGCTGAGGGAAACGCCGTACACATCCTTTCCCTCCACAACTGCCGATATTTGATCAAGTTCCGGAACAAGGCGTTTACGATAGTTCTGATGAAAAAGGTCATTTCCCATCATTTTTCCTGCAAGAGGCCAGTTGTTTTGCAGCAAAGCAGCAACAAGGACATTGCTGATGCTGCTTGCAGCTACCGCTTCCGGAAATGTAAACTGCTCCGGCAGACTGTTCCGGGAATCTTTCGTCATCAATTCATATGGAGGAATGACGGCAACTATATCTACCTCAGGGACTCCCCCGGAAATAACATCAGTTGCATCTGCCCGGTGGCTCCCAATTACGAGCCCTCCATATAAAGATGCGGCTACATTGTCCGGATGCCCTTCTGTAACAGAGGCCCGTCTTAATTTTTCCCCAGCATCCAGTTTTAAATCAAGAAGGACATTTGCAAGCTCGATTCCAGCAACGATTGCTGCGGCACTGCTCCCCATTCCCCGTGATAATGGAATTTCACTTTTAATGATGAGCTCACATGGGGGAAGAGTGCGCCCATAGTCAGAGGCGACAGAAGCAGCTGTCTGGTAAATTAGATTATCTTTATTGGCTGGCAGCCCATCGAGATTTTCCCTCGAACTGAAAGTTATCGACCATTCGCTGGCAGGGGAGACCTGAATTTTTATATACCGGTTCAATGCCATGCCTACGGAGTCGAAGCCTGGTCCCATATTTGCTGTGCTGGCGGGGACGGTAATGGTGAACTTCATTGTTTTGCACTTCCGCTTCTCCCCAGTATTTCTCTGAAAACAACAGATTCATCGTTTGGCAGTTTAAAAGGTTTTACAAGGGCATGATCGATAGCGCAGTCAGGATCTTTCAGTCCGTTACCTGTTAAAACTGCTGCAATTTTTGCTCCTTTATTAATTTCCCCGCTGGCAAGCTGCTTTTTGATGCCAGCAATGGAGGCACAGGAAGCAGGCTCTGCAAATATTCCTTCTTCCCGGGCGAGGAGCTGATAAGCTTCGAGTATTTCCTGGTCAGTGACGAAATCAATTTTTCCCCCTGATTGATCTGCCGCATTCTCTGCCTGACTCCAGCTGGCAGGATTACCGATACGGATAGCAGTAGCGAGTGTTTCAGGGGACTCGATTACTTCTCCTTTAACAATGGCAGCGGAACCTTCCGCTTCAAACCCTCTCATTTGAGGCAATCCGGAACCTTGAGCTTCATGGTATTCGGTGAAGCCCTTCCAGTAGGCGGTTATATTCCCGGCGTTGCCCACGGGAATGGCCAGTATATCAGGAGCGGTTCCTCCGAGCTGGTCCACCACTTCAAAGGCGGCTGTTTTCTGTCCTTCAATCCGGAACGGGTTTACAGAGTTTACTAGTGCCACAGGGGAATCTTCGCAAAACTTCCGAACCATTTTTAATGCATCATCAAAATTTCCTTCAATCGCGTATACTTCTGCTCCGTAAACGATCGCCTGGGCAAGCTTTCCCATGGCGATTTTTCCTTCCGGGATGATGATGATACAGCGAAGGCCGGCCCGGGCAGCGTATGCAGCGGCGGAGGCAGAAGTATTGCCTGTTGACGCGCACATTACTCCTTCCGCACCTTCTTCTTTTGCTTTTGCAACAGCCATTACCATCCCTCTGTCTTTGAATGAGCCAGTAGGATTGGCGCCTTCGTATTTTGCGTATATTTCTACTCCCCATTTTTCAGACAGGCGTTCAAGGGGGATGAGGGGAGTGTTTCCTTCCTGCAAAGTTAGAAGGGGAGTTTCCTCATTAACCGGTAAATATTCTTTATACCCTTTTAGTAATCCGTTCCATATCACTAGCGCTCATCTCCTTCTACCCGGTAGCTGCTTTTTACATCCACGACTTCCTCCAGAAGGTCCAGCTGGCGGAGGACATTTTTATAATCACTCTTTGCAGCTTTATGGGTGACAATAATTATTTCTGCCAGCCCGCTGTTTTTCAAAGGGAGCTGCAGGATTTTTTCCAGGCTTATTTCCAGCTCGGAAAATAATGTAGTTAATGCGGCAAATGTGCCAGGTTTGTCTTTAGCGTGAATGCGCAGAAAATACTTTGCAAAAACTTCATCTTCTGTTTTCAGTTTTTTGACAAACTGGGGAATAACAGCACTGTTTCCGTTAACATCAAGGCGCATATTTTTCAGCACTTCCACAAGGTCGGAAACAACAGCTGTAGCAGTAGGAAGTTTCCCGGCCCCGGGCCCGTAAAACATCGTTTCACCAACAGCCTCGCCGTACACGTAGATAGCGTTGAATTCATTGTGAACTGAGGCCAGAGGATGAGCATCCGGGAGAAGCACCGGTTCTACGCTTACTTCTGCTTTATCCTCAGTGCGGCTGGCAATGCCAACGAGTTTCATCGTGTATCCGAGCTGTCTGCAATATTCCAGGTCTTCTGCTGTAACGGATGAAATTCCGGATACGGACACGTCATCCAGATCAATGTGCATGGAAAAACCGAGTGTTCCTAAAATTGCAATTTTTCTGGCTGCATCAAGGCCTTCTACATCCGATGTTGGGTCTGCTTCCGCGAAACCGAGTTCCTGTGCTTCTTTCAGCACTTCATCATATCCCCGGCCTTCCTGGCTCATCTTAGTGAGTATGTAATTGGTTGTCCCATTAACTATACCCATCATTTTAGTGATTCTGTCAGAGGAAAGACCTTCCGTAAGACTTCTTAAAATTGGAATTCCGGCGGCAACGCTTGCTTCGTAGAAAAGATCGCAGCCATTTTCGGCAGCTGCCTGGAGGAGCTCTTTTCCGTGTAACGCCATCAGGTCTTTGTTGGCGGTTACTACATGCTTATGATTTCTGAGCGCCTTTAACACATGTTCCCGCGCAGATTCTATTCCTCCCATGACTTCAATGACAACATCGATTTCTGAGTCTTCGAGTATGTCGTCCGGGTTTATCGTAAGCCTTGATCCATTGGTCTGCACATCACGTTTTTTCTCTAGCTGGCTGACAAGGATTTTTGTAATTTTAACATTGCAGCCAACCTGGTGTTTCAATTTATCCTGGTGATTGTCTATAAGATGAACGACTCCGCTTCCAACAGTTCCTAAACCTAAAAGCCCTACAGAAATTACATCCTTCATTTTTCCTCACCCTTTATGTCCATTTATTGTGTACCTTTGTCTTTGTATAAGAGACATTATAGGGTTTGAATACTATTAATTGCAACATGAAATTACCTGCGGGAGGATGGAACCTTAGAATCTGCTTTTTCCCAGGCTAGTGCTACTCAAGGACTTCGACAAGTGTAAGCGTTTTCCTTTTCGGGGAAAATTTTATTTTTTTCAGAATAGAAAAACATAGAAGAAATAAGAGTTTAAGAGTTTATCTGGGTTGCACCTGAAAATTTTTTGCAGACAAATAAAAAAATCTGTGATAGTGTAAAAATACGGAATAATTAAGGAAACATTCCTTAAATGGTCGGAGTTCAAAAAGCGACTAAGAAACCCAGGAAAGAAAGGAGGCGGGCAAGACAGCCGCCGCACGCTTCCGGTTCTGTATGGTCCTTCCAGACAGCTCTTATCATTTATTCAGGAATCTTCCTTAATTACTCCATTCCACTACATATCAGAAGGAAGGTGTTTGTATGACAGAACCAAATTTACAGCACGAGGGAACAGAGAAGAAAGGCTTATTTATGCGTTTTCTGGACGGAGTTGAAAAGGTCGGTAATAAACTTCCCCATCCGTTTATCCTGTTCGTGTATCTTGCTCTGACAGTTATTGTTGTTTCAGCGATTGTAAGCGTTTTTGGCGTAAGTGTTGTCCATCCTGGCACCCAGGAAGAAATGGCTATCCGCAGCTTATTATCAGGAGAAGGTCTTCGCTATATTATTGACTCCATGCTTGATAATTTTACAGGCTTTGCACCGCTTGGCCTTGTACTTGTAATGATGCTCGGTATCGGGCTTGCTCAGAAGGTAGGGCTGATTCAGGCGTTCATGAGAAAGTCGATCATTAATGCTCCTCCTGCGTTAGTTACATATGCTGTTCTTTTCGCAGGTGTAATCGGAAACCTTGCTTCAGATGCAGCATTTATCATTGTACCGCCACTGGCAGCGATGGTATTCTACGGGCTTGGGAGACACCCCCTGGCAGGTCTTGCAGCCGGATTTGCCGGTGCCGGAGCAGGTTTTACAGCAAACATCTTTATTGCCGGAACAGACGCATTGCTTTCCGGAATATCTACAGAGGTTGCTCAGACAATTGACCCTAATATGATTGTTACTCCGGTAGATAACTGGTTCTTCATGATTTTCTCCGTGGTTATGCTTATGATCGTAGGTGCGTTCGTAACGGAAAAAATTATTGAACCGAAGCTTGGCAAGTATGAAGGTGACGCGGAGAAGCGTCTTGAAAAAGTTACAGATGAGGAAAATCGCGGACTTCGCAACGCATTAATTACAGGCCTTATATACATCGGACTCATTTTGCTTGTGCTTCTTCCGGAAAATGCTCCTCTCCGCGGTGAGGACGGTGGAATTGTTCCATCACCGTTTCTGAACGGTATAATCCCGATCATCTTATTCTTCTTCATCTCTGTTGCTATCGCTTAT
Organism: Evansella clarkii; assembly: GCF_002019695.1. Classification (GTDB taxonomy): domain Bacteria; phylum Bacillota; class Bacilli; order Bacillales; family Salisediminibacteriaceae; genus Evansella; species Evansella clarkii. Next base: position 1,807,791 of record NZ_KV917376.1, read on the forward strand.
GGTATGACTGTTGGAAAAATTAAAGGGACGAAAGATATTCCAAACTATATGGCGGAAGCAATGAAGGATATGTCTGCGTATATCGTCCTCATATTTGCAGCTGCACAGTTTATTGCTTACTTTAACTGGAGTAACCTAGGAATCTGGATTGCGGTAAACAGCGCGGAATTTTTACAGAATGCTAACTTAACAGGAATCTACGTGATTGTCGGCTTTACTTTGCTGACAGCTGTACTGAACTTGTTTATCTTCAGCGGCTCCGCCCAGTGGGCGCTTATGGCACCAATTTTTATTCCGATGTTTATGCTGCTTGATTACAACCCGGCATATGTCCAGCTGGCATACCGTCTTGGGGATTCAGCAACAAACATCATTACACCGCTGAACCCGTATATGTTAGTGGTGCTCGCATTCATGCGTGACTATGATAAAAAAGCCGGGTTCGGAACATTGTTCGCAATGATGCTTCCTTACGCGTTGTTCTTCCTTGGCTTCTGGATCGTTATCTTTATCGCCTGGACGCTGCTTGGACTCCCGATCGGCCCAGGTGTGGAAATGTATATTAACCAGTAAACCACTTGAAGTGGCGAATGGATGTTATGCTGAAGGGAGCAGGTGAAAAACTTGGCTCCCTTTGGGTTTACTTATAAAATTTTTTCTGTCGAATCAATTTCATTATTCAAGATTCTCAACTTTAAAATGAATTTTATCTTAAAATGTACTTTGTAGTTCGATTTACGCTTCAGACGGACGCGTTCTGCGGGCACGGCTTCAACTAATTTTTTCCGGCAAAACGCCGTCAAAAATGGATTTTCAGCTTTTCATGCTTTTCCCGCCAGAGTCGCCGTCTTACGCTGCAATCGAAAAGAAACGTTCGTCCTTTTTTATACAAAGTATATATATAATATTCATTCTGTCGGAAGGAGAAAAAGCTCTTTCCAACAAGCAAAATAGTTTCAATTTTTCAAAGGAACTAATAATTAATGAACTATACATACAAATTCGATGGAGGGATACATCATGAATAAGCCAACTGTAAAAGGACAGGGAGAAAAACATTTTGACGAAGTAGTTTCCATTCGGAGGCACTTTCACCAAAACCCAGAGCTTAGCGGCGAGGAAGCGGAAACGTCTAAAAAAGTTCAGGAAAAACTTACCGAGTATGGAATTCCCTATAAAACCGGCTATGCAGAGCATGGAGTGCTTGGTGTTATTGAAGGAGGCAGGCCAGGACCCACTGTAGCGCTCCGGGCCGATATGGATGCTCTTCCAATCCATGAAGAAAATGACCACCCGTATATTTCCAAAGTGCCGGGAAAAATGCATGCTTGCGGGCATGATGCTCACACGGCGATGCTTCTTGGAACAGGAAAAATTCTTAACAGCATGAAGGATGAGCTGCCAGGTAAAGTGCTTCTTGTTTTTCAGCCATCGGAAGAAATCACCCCAATAGGCGGCGCTCAGCCGATGATGGAGGACGGTGTCTTTGATGAACACAAACCAGACATGATTTTTGCCCAGCATGTATGGCCTGATCTTCCGGTTGGGCAGATTGGCTGTGTTCCAGGACCGATCATGGGGGCATCTGACAGATTTAAAATAGTTATTAATGGTGCCGGAGGCCATGCGAGTATGCCTCACCAGACTGTTGACGCAATTATAGTTGCCAACAATGTGATCTCCAGTCTTCAGACAATCGTCAGCAGAAATGTGGATCCGGTCGACTCTGCGGTCCTGACAGTTGGCCGCATAGACGGAGGAAGCAGGTACAACGTCATCGCCAGCAAAGTGACGATTGAAGGAACGATCAGAACCTATAAACCGGAGACGAAGGAAATGGTGAAAAGACGGTTCCATACAATCGTTAATGGAGTTGCTGAATCTATGGAGGCTTCCGCAAGCATTGAGTATTACGACGGATACCCGGCTACGGTGAACCATGCAGAATGGGCGGAACATGTGACGGATACTGCGAAGGAAATGTATGGGGACAGTGCGGCTCCCGAAGTGAACCCTGTCCTTGGAGGAGAAGATTTCAGCCGGTTCCTTTTGAAATATCCTGGAGCTTATTTCTGGCTCGGTACAGCCCTTCCTGGAGTGGAAAAACAAAAGCCGCTCCATGACCCGCAGTTTAAAATTGATGAGCGGGCAATTGTTTACGGCACTGAGATGATGGCCCAGGTGGCTGTAAATGCTCTGTTTAAGGGAGCAGGTAAAAATGAATGATCAGATTAATAGTTTTATAGCCGGACAAAAGGAATTTCTTGATAGTTTGAGGAGGGACTTGCACAAGCATCCGGAAACTGGCTGGACGGAGTACTACACAACATGGCGGATAGCCAGTGAACTGGAAGTGCTCGGTTTTACATTGGCAGTTGGCCAGGATGTACTTGTTTCAGAAGCTCGGATGGGAGTGCCTGAGCCTGAAGAGCTTGCCGAGGCAGAGGAACGTGCTCGTTCCCTCGGTGTGCCACAGGAGTATGTCGTAAAAATGAGCGGGGGGCATACAGGGCTGGTTGCCTGTTATGATTCAGGAGTTGAGGGCCCGCACCTGGCCTTTCGTTTCGATATAGATGCTCTGCCGATAAAAGAGGCAGTTATTGACAGCCATCTCCCGGCTAAGGAAGGATTTTCTTCAAAGTGGGATGGCAGGATGCACGCCTGCGCCCATGACGGCCATACAACGATAGGTGTTGGACTTGCCCGGTTTATTTCCGAGGTGAAGAACGATCTGAAGGGAAAAATTACGCTTATTTTTCAGCCTGCAGAAGAAGGGAGCAGAGGAGCTGTTTCCATGGTGGAAAAAGGCTGGCTTGACGATGTGGATTACTTCCTGTCGGGCCATATAGGGATTACTTCCATGGAAGTTGGTGCCATTGCAGCCGGAACAGACGGATTTCTGGCAACGAGCAAAATAAACGTTGTTTTTCGCGGAAAATCCGCCCATGCAGGAGTAGCTCCTCAGGATGGAAATAACGCCCTTCTGGCAGCAACATCTGCAGCTGTTCATTTGCACGGGATTTCCCGCCATTCAGGAGGGGCAACAAGGATTAATGTTGGCCGGATTGAAGCTGGCAGCGGAAGAAACATTATTTCCGACCTTGGAAAGCTGGAACTGGAAACCCGCGGAGAAACAACGGAGCTGAATGAGTATATGGCTCAGGAAGCAAAGCGGGTGATTGAAGCTGCCGCAGCAATGCATAATGTGGAATCAGAAATCGAAGTTGTGGGGCAAGGGATCGGTGCAGAGAGTGATGAGTGGTTTGTTGATGAGGTTGAGCGGGCTGTGGAAGGAAGCGCACGCATCAGCCGGGTGATTCCGAGATTGTCGCTAGGGGGCTCTGAGGATGCCACCTATATGATGAAAAGGGTCCAGGAAAACGGCGGAAAGGCGACATACATGCTCTTCGGAACGCCACTTCCAGCAGGGCACCATCACCCTGAATTTGATTTTGACGAAGGTGTACTGGCAGCAGGCGTGGAGACATATGCCAGGATGCTGATGAGGTATCTGGAAAAATAATGTGTTTGTTTTGGAATATTGGGTGGCGTTTTATATAACGAATCGGGCTGTGGTTGCGAAGTTGTGGCATTAACTTGTGATATAGGGATGCCAACCTGCGAAAAGAAGATTTCCATCTGCGAAAACAGGGTGCCAATATGCGAAGTGAGTTTCAACCTGCGAAAAGAAGGTTTCAATTTGCGAAAATAAGGTGCTAGCCTGAGAAAACAGGGTGCTAACCTGAGAAAACGGGATGCTAACCTGCGAAAGTAGAGGTTCAATTCGCGAAACAGGAGACCCCATTCTCGAAATCAGTGTGTTTATTCTCGAACCCGAACCCAATTCTCGAAAACAGCACTTCCATTCTCGAACCAAGGGACCCAATTCTCGAAATCAACTTGTTAATTCTCGAAACAAAACCAAACCCTATCAAATAATACCGCGGTTTCGCTTCACAGATAGTAGAAATCTTATAAAGGATGAAAGCATATGAAAGAATGGCTGGAGAAAACGTTAAAAAAACTAAATTTAACAGATTCGATGATCCAAAAAGATGGTTTTACCCGGCTTGGCTACAGCGAAGACGAGATGAAATCAATGGAAGTTTTTAAGAAGGTTTCAAGAGAGCTGGGGTTAACTGTACGAACTGATGAGGCAGGAAACGTAATCTCTCGCTGGGAAGAGGGCCCGCAAGCAAGCGGCCTGCCTGCAGTTACCTTAGGCTCCCACGTTGATACAGTTAAGCACGGAGGCGGATACGATGGAGTTGCTGGTGTACTTTGTGCCCTCGGAGCGGTGAAAAAGCTCAAAGATGAAGGCTATAAACCAGCATACCCTGTAGAGGTCATTTGTTTTGCCTCCGAAGAATCTTCCCGATTTGGAGTTTCAACAATTGGAAGTAAAGCGATGGCTGGAATTCTCGACCCAGATCAGCTGGCAATTATCGCGGATGAAAACGGAGTAACGATAAAAGAAGCTGTGGAAAGCACCGGGCTTGACTGGTGCGCAATCGGGCAAGCTGAGCGTGAAACTGATGAGATTAAAAGCTTTGCAGAGCTCCATATTGAGCAAGGCACAGTTATCGAAAACGCAGGTGCCCAGTTCGGAGCAGTATCAGCGGTAGCTTGCCCCATCAGACTGAAGCTGACGATTAACGGGAAGATGGGCCACACAGGAACAACGCCCATGGGGATGAGGCAGGATGCTCTTACGGCGGCAGCACCTATTATATCCTTTGTTGCTGAAGAAGGAGCAAGGCTGTCCCGGGAGTCAGAAGACCGCCTTGTTGCCACGGTGAGTACGATAAATGCTATGCCGAATGCTATGAATGTGATACCGGGGATTGTGGAGCTCGGCATCGATATCCGCAGTGTTAACGATTCACTGAAGGAAAATATGGCGAGATTGATCTCTGATAAAGTTGTGAGTGTGGAAAAAGATTATACTGTGAGCATCGAAGTGGAAGAACTCGTAAACAATCCTTCAGTCACCCTGGATAAAAATCTGATGGAATTACTGGCACAATTAGGGGAACAGGAAGGCTACCGATCCCACGAAATGATCAGCGGTGCTGGCCACGATGTGATGAATATGGCAAAAAAATGGCCAGCGGGACTAGTGTTCATTCCATGCAGGGACGGGCTCAGCCACCATCCGGAAGAGCATGCCTCGCTGGAGGACCTGGAAATGGGGACAAACATTTTAACTGCTTATATAAAAAATGAAGCTGAGTAAGGAAAGGGAGACAGCGTCTCTCTTTTTCTGTGTGGTTAACGATGTATTTATCGTTATAAAAAATCAGAGAAGCTGCACGGAGATTTCTTGAATACCCGAACCTCAGTAAATCTGAAGAGAAAGGTAATGCCAGACAGTTTCACATGCCAGACAGATTAAAAACGAGCACCGCACACCTGCTCACAATTAATTAACCTGCAGGACTTAAGTTGCAGAGTATGTTATTTTTATAGTAGGCGTTACTGTAAGTAAACTGCAGTCAGCCGCCTTAGAATATTAAACCGTAATTATTAATGGAACTATTTTTCAAAATTAAACCATTCAAACATACATAAATATGTTTTTCAACATCAGGAGGAGGAAGTTAAAGTGAGGATCAGGATTGGGGTGGTTGGCCCGACAGATTCGACAGAACGAATTCTGGATGTCTCAAAGAGCTTCGAAGATTATGAATCTCTGGAGATTATTTCATTTCCATACGAGCACACAAAGGAAGCGGCTGAGATTGTCCGTAAAAACAGGCACCGGATTGATCAATGGTTTTTTTCAGGGCAGGCTCCTTATTTTTTTGCAAAATCACAAGGAATATTAAAGGGTCTTGAAGTAAGTTATCCCCCATTGTACGGTTCCAGCCTCCTTGGAGCGCTCATAGAAATGCTGATGGCTAAGGGAAATCAGGTGAAAAACATAAGCCTGGATACAATTAAAAAATCGGAAGTGGCCTTTATAAGTAAAGCCCACTCCCTGGACGACTTTAACTTTCAAATTTTTTCATATGATGACTACAGGCCTCCGGAAGAAATCATTGCCTTTCATGAAAAGAACTTTAAGGAAGGAAAATGTGAGGTAGCGTTTACGTGCCTTAAAGAAGTTTATATGACACTCCAGGAACGGGAAATTCCATGTTACCGGATTATTCCTTCTCAGCTTGCTATAAAACTTGTCCTTCGTTATTTGAAAGAGCGGGGCGAGTCAGCGAGGTACCGCCAGTCTCAGATTGCAATTCACGGGTTTGAGGTCATCCATACAAATGCAAGTGAGGAAGGCCAGTACTATTCTTATGAAATGAAGCGGCAATCTCTGGATTTGAAACATATGCTCCTTGATTTTGCCGAGAAGGTTCAGGGATCATTCGTTCAGATTGGCGATGGCTTGTTCTTCATATATACGACAAGAGGAGAAATCGACTCCCACTTTAATGATAAGTCCCTTTTTAAAAAGCTTTCGGAGATTCATCTGAAAAGTAAATTGAAGGTAAGAGTCGGAATCGGGTATGGTATTACGGCAGTAGACGCGGAACGGAACCTCCGTCTGGCACTTCATTATGCGGAAGAGCAGAAAGAAGCCGTCCTTGTCAGCGTTAATGAGGAAAAAGAGGTAAAACAGTTTACCGAGGCAGAAGTAAATTCAGCAATATCCTTTCAGCCGCGTAACTGGGGGGCTGAGTGGGAAGAAAAATTTAAAGATGCTCAGATTAGCCCGACGATTGTCAGCAAAATAGAGTCACTGGCCTTCCACTATAATACAAATGTTGTAACTGTAAAAGAAGTTGCCAGCTGGCTTAAACGTACGGAACGAAACGCAAGGCGGATTCTTACAGAAATGGAAAGGCTCGGCATAGCAAAGGTCAGCGGCATGGAACAGCCTGGCAATGCAGGTCGGCCAAGAAAAGTGTATGAACTGAAGTTTTAAAATGAGTCTGAAAGGGGGAGTCTTCTTTCAGGCTTTTTTTCGAGCTGAAACCGGTGCCGCTTAGAGCAGCTACCATATACTCTCGAAATCTCACGTTTACCCGCTCATTTAACATGGCACTTTGGTTCCAGGAACCCCGGTGCCAGGTTAAAACAACTTTTATCCACCTTCAACTTTATTCTCGGCTAAGACTGACCCGCCTATTGTCAGGTTTGCCACCAGTCGAATGAAAAGGCTAAAATGAAAGAAGACACCGATAGGCTGGTGTCTTCTGTTTTCCTGCAGAGGAATCTCTCGGGATGAAAAAGTACAATCCACACTTATTAGGAGGAATGGCAAATGAAATGGGGAATTCTTGGGGCTTCAGGTATTGCTGAAAAAGCGGTTGTTCCTGCACTTATCCGTGCGGAAAACACAGAAATAACAGCTGTTGCGAGCGGAAGCGGGAAAGGAAAAGAGTTCGCGGAAAAGTTTCAAATTAAAAAAGTTTACACCGATTATACAGAGCTCCTGAAAGATCCAGACGTGGAAGCAGTCTATATTTCCGTACCGAACCATCTACATAAAAAATGGACGATTGAAGCAGCAAAACATGGCAAGCATGTGCTGTGCGAGAAACCAGCGGCACTTAACGCAGCAGACGCAGAGGAAATGCTGCAAATATGCAAAGATAATAACGTGCAGTTTTTAGAGGCATTCATGTACCAGTTTCATCCCCAGCATCTCCAGGTTAAAGATATTATCCAGTCAGGTGAAATAGGGGACGTTAAATTAATAAAAGCAGGATTTTCCTTTCCGCTGGACCTTGGGAAGTCTAACATCCGCCTTGATAAAGAAAAAGGCGGCGGAAGTCTGTTTGATGTAGGCTGCTACGGTATCCATTCTGTTCTTGATCTGTCCGCCAGCACGCCTGCTGAAATAAAAGCTGTCTCCGTAGTACATGAAGAGCTGCAGGTGGATACAAGTACTGTCGTTTCTTTAAAAATGGAGAATGGCATACTTGCACAAATAGATTCAAGCTTCGAGCAGCAGTTCCGCAACGAGTATATTGTCATTGGAACGAAAGGCAGTGTTACCGTGACAGATGCATACAGGCCCGATAAGCCAGGCGTGGGAACAATCATTATTAAGGATATGGAGACAGGGGATACACGCACGGAAAAACTGGACGGGGACACTTACCGGCTCGAAACAGAAGCTCTCACAGAGGCCGTTACAAAAGGACGCTCGCTGGAGCATTATCACCGGCTGACTCTGGAAACATTGAGGGTCATAGGAAAGTGTCTTGAAGAAGTATAATACACATAGCAAGCGCTGACTTAGCGCTTGCTCTTTTAGTATTGGTTTTCAGGGGAGGAGTCCGCTCACGTGATTAATTAATTAATTAATTTAATAAAGTTAGTTTACCGAACCGTATTTTTTCGATATAATAGCAACTGTAGAGGTGTCTCATTAATGGATACCCGCACACTTTATTAATTAAATAAATTAATTACCGGTTTTGATACCCGGAATTACTGGCATACTACCTGTGTTGGAAGAAATTACTTTATATAAAGGATGAGTCTGATGAAAGAGAAACTGCAAAAAGAATATACATCTGTTTTCGGAGCAGGCTCTGAGGCGGAGGAAAACGCACGTTTGTTTTTTGCCCCTGGAAGAGTCAATCTGATTGGTGAGCATATTGATTATAACGGCGGATACGTACTACCGGCGGCATTGAGCCTTGGAACATACGCGCTCACCGTGCCGCGGCATGACAATAAGGTGAGGTTATATTCGGTAAACTTCCCTGATAAGGGAGTCATTGAGTTCACACTGGATGAGCTTGTATACAAAAAAGAAGATGACTGGGCCAACTATCCAAAAGGTGTCCTTGCAGTATTTGCTGAAAAGGGTTATGCAGGAGAGACAGGGTTTGACGCTGTATTTTACGGAAATATTCCAAATGGAGCCGGCCTTTCTTCATCTGCTTCCATTGAAGTCGTGACCGCTTTCCTCTGGAACGAACTTAACGAATTCAAAGCGGATCCGGTAACACTCGTTCAATGGTGCCAAAGGGCGGAGAACGAATTTATCGGGGTGAACTGCGGGATCATGGACCAGTTTTCCATCGGTCTTGGAAAAAAAGACAATGCCATTCTTCTTAACTGTGAAACACTTGAGTATAAATACAGTCCTTTGAAGCTTGGTGGCCATGTTCTCGTTATAGCTAATACAAATAAACGCAGGGGACTTGCAGATTCCAAATATAATGAACGGCGGAGCGAGTGTGAACAGGCATTGGCCGGGCTGCAGGAGAAACATTCCATATCAGCCCTGTGCGAGCTGGATGCAGAAACGTTCGAGCAGGACAAGCATTTAATTAAAGACGACACAGTGAGGAAACGGGCGAAACATGCCATTTATGAAAATGAAAGAACTATTCATGCTGCAAAGCTTCTGAAAGAAGGTGACCTTGTAGGGTTCGGCCAGCTTATGAATGAGTCTCACATCTCTTTAAGGGACGACTACGAGGTGACCGGAAAAGAACTTGATTCTTTAGTGGAAGCAGCATGGGACGAAGAAACAGTAATCGGAGCAAGAATGACAGGGGCCGGTTTTGGCGGATGTACCGTTAATCTTGTCCATAAGGATAACCTTAAAGAAGTGCTTGAAAGAATCGGCGAAAAATATGAAAAGGCGACAGGCATTCAGGCAGAATTTTATGTTGCGGAGAGTGGGGAAGGAGCCCATGAAATCACAGACTGACAAACCAGAAAGGGGTAATGTGAAATGGCGGTACTAGTATGCGGGGGAGCAGGGTACATTGGCAGCCATGCCGTTGCAGAGCTGTTAAATAAAGGGGAAGAAGTTGTTGTTGTCGATAATTTACAGATGGGCCACAAAGAAGCGGTACTTAATGGGGCAAAGCTGTACGACGGGGACTTACGGGATAAGGAGTTTCTGAACAGAGTTTTTGAAGAAAATGAAATAAACGCTGTTATCCATTTCGCGGCGGATTCTCTCGTAGGTGTAAGTATGGAAGAACCGTTGCAATATTACAACAATAATGTTTACGGAGCAATGTGTCTCCTTGAAGTGATGAGAGACCACGACGTTAAGGTAATCGTGTTTTCTTCCACAGCGGCGACTTACGGAGAGCCTGTCAATATCCCGATAATGGAGACGGATCCGACAATTCCTACAAATCCATATGGTGAAACAAAGCTCGCAATAGAAAAAATGCTTAAATGGTGCGAAGAGGCTTACGGTATCCGTTCTATCTCCCTGCGTTACTTCAATGTTGCCGGAGCACATGTGAACGGGGAGATTGGCGAAGACCACACACCGGAAACCCACCTCATTCCAATCGTGCTTCAGGTTGCAATGGGGCAGCGGGAAAAAATCATGATTTTCGGTGACGATTATGATACACCGGACGGAACGTGCATCAGGGATTACATCCATGTGAATGATTTAATTGACGCCCACCTGCTTGCTCTGGAAAAACTAAGGAGCGGCGCTGGCAGTAATGTATTTAACCTTGGAAACGGAAGCGGCTTCAGTGTGAAAGAAGTTATTGATACAGCGAGAAAAGTAACCGGGCATGAAATTCCGGCAGAAACAGCACCGCGACGAGCAGGGGACCCTGCAAAACTTGTGGCATCTTCAGAAAAAGCTCAGGAGGAGTTAGGCTGGAAACCGAACTATCCATCTCTGGAAGCCATTATTGAAAGTGCCTGGAACTGGCATCAGAAAAGGCCAGGAGGCTATAAAGGGCTGAAGAGATAAAAAGCAGAAAAGGAAGTGGCAAAAGTGAGCATCTATACATCCATTGAAAGGCTGATGCAGTACGGTCTTCAAAAAAACCTGTTTCATGAAATAGATAAGGATTATGTACGGAACCAGATTTTGCGCGTCCTGGAACTGGAGGACTATGAACAGGCTTCTGCTCCTGAAGAAACCGAGGAAACTCCTGTACGCATATTAAAGGAGATTCTTGACTGGGCTTCGGGAAATGGAAGGATGGAAGAAAATACCATTACACATCGGGACCTCCTGGATACAGAACTGATGGGCTGTCTTGCCGGCCGGCCGTCTGAGGTGCTCAGGAATTTTCAAGATAAAGCGGACAAGAACGGAATAGAAGCAGCAACTAAGGATTTTTATCAATTCAGCAAGGATGTTCACTACATCCGTACAGACAGAGTTGCAAAAAATGAAAGCTGGTTTACTGATACAGAGTACGGAAAACTGGAAATTACAATTAATTTATCAAAACCTGAAAAAGATCCAAAAGAAATTGCTGCGGCTAAACTTGCCAAACAAGCATCATATCCAAAATGCCTTTTGTGTAAAGAAAATGTCGGCTATACTGGCAGGCTGAACCACCCTGCCCGGCAGAATCTCAGGACGTTGCCTGTCTCACTTGCAGGAGAAAACTGGCATCTGCAGTTTTCCCCATATGTTTACTATAACGAGCATGCGATCCTGCTAAAGGAAGAGCATGAGCCAATGAAAATCACCAAAAAAACTTTTGACAGACTGCTTAGTTTTGTGAAGCAGTTCCCGCATTATTTTCTGGGATCGAATGCAGACTTGCCAATCGTTGGGGGTTCTATTTTAAGCCATGACCATTTCCAGGGAGGAAACCATGATTTCCCGATGGCGAAAGCGGAGTATGAGACTACATTTGAACTAAATGATTTTCCTCATATCCGAGCCGGAATTGTAAAGTGGCCAATGTCAGTGATCCGGCTGCAGGGAGAGCAGGCGGGAGACCTGGCGGAAGCGGCAGACTATATTTTCCGGAAATGGAGCGGATACTCTGATGAAACTGCCGGCATCTACGCTTTTTCAGGGGAAACTCCTCATAATACGATTACGCCGATCGCCCGTAAGAGGGACAATCTGTATGAGCTTGATCTTGTACTGAGGAATAACCGTACAAATGAAGAGCACCCCGATGGGATTTTTCACCCGCACAAGGAAGTTCATCACATTAAAAAGGAAAATATCGGTCTGATCGAAGTGATGGGGCTGGCAGTCCTTCCAGGCAGACTTAAGGAAGAACTGGAGCTGCTTGCTGAGGCGATGACCGGCAGCCATCCTGAAGAAAATATTAAATCCGATGACAGAATAGAAAAACATGCCGAATGGGCACTCAGCATTATGGAGAAACATACTTTTAAAGATAAAAATGACTGCCTAAGGATATTAAAGGAAGAAACAGGCCTTGTTTTTTCTGAAATTCTTGAGCATGCCGGTGTATATAAAAGGGATGAAGCAGGACGGGAAGCTTTCCTTTCCTTCGCTCAAACATTATAAAATATTTTCGCTGCGAACGCCGTCGGCGGCTAAGCAGCTGGGGAGATCAAATGACAGAGGAGGGGCTGACTGATGGGATCTGAGTTGACAGGCAGTTTTCAGCTGATGAAATCAATGAACCGCGCTCTTATTCTGAACACAATTCGTTCAGAAGGCCCTATATCAAGAGCGGACATTGCAAAAACGACAAAACTGACCCCTCCCACGGTAACAAATATAGTTGGAGAACTGCTGAAAACCGGGCTTATTAAAGAAAGTGATACAGGAGTTTCCAAGGGCGGAAGGCGTCCGATAATGCTGACTGTAAACTGGCCGAGCAGAAATGTTATTGGCGTGGATATTGGAGTAAATAAAATCCGGGTCGTACTAACAGATTTAAACGCGAATATCCTTTATAAAACTGTTGCTAAAATGCCTGTTCCCGTAACTGAAGAAAAGCTTCTGGAAACGTTGAAGAAAAGTATACACAGGCTGATTACCCAATCAGGTGCAGATAAAGAAAGGCTGATTGGAATAGGGGTAGGTATGCATGGAATGGTAGATTCTGAGCAAGGTGTATCTTTATACGCCCCGTCCTGGAACCTGAAAAATGTAGCGGTGAAGGAGGAGCTGGAAGGGGAGTTTCTCCTTCCGGTGAAAGCAGAAAATGATGCGAAAACTCTGGCTCTTGGAGAAAGATGGTTCGGGCAGGGGAAAGACACGGAAAACCTCGTCTGTATTAATGTAGGGATGGGCATCGGCGCTGGCATTATTCTTAATAATCATATTTATCGCGGCAACGACCATATAGCAGGAGAGATAGGGCATATGGTAATTGATGTGGACGGCCCGAAGTGTTCTTGCGGAAATTACGGCTGTTTCCAGACGCTTTCCGGGGGTTCGGCACTACGGGATTATGTTTTAAAAGAAATTGCGCTGGGAAGAGAAACTATCCTTTCAGACAGAATAGAGAAAAACCCGGAATCAGTTGATGGAAAAGCAATTTACGAATGTGCGAAAGCAGGCGATGCTCTTGCATTGGAGGCTTTCTCAAAAACCGGGAGTTTCCTCGGGATAGGACTGCTTAATTTGCTGCATCTGATCAACCCGCCATTAGTAGTTATCGGCGGCGGAGTGTCCCGGGCAGGAGACTTAATATTAGAGCCTGTGCGGAAAATTATAAAGTTACGGGGCCTGACAGAAACAGTAAAGGCGACGAAGATTGTGGAGTCCGGACTGGGGGAGAACGGGACAGTTATTGGGGCGGCAACCCTTATTTTAGCTGATCTGTTTGCTTCAAATAACAGTTGAACTAAATACAATTATAATAATTAAAACCTTATAATCAGGCAATCATAAGGCAGAGAACTCTTTCTCTGTCTATTTTTTATGCTCATTAGCTTAGTAAAATTTTAGTATAAATAATTGGTGTTGATATCTTTGTTTTTCCCGCTTAAAAGTTACCAGGATTGCTGGTACTCTCAGAAATACAGAATAGTAAAATTTAGTAGTAAAATATGAGTAAAATTTAAGTAAAATTTTATTGACAGTTTTATCGGGTTAGATTATTATCATAGTATGACAGCGTTTTCACTCTGGATAACCGAACTCGGCTAAAAATGCTGAAATAAATCTTCCTTTTTGAAAACGGTTGCTTGATTGAACCGGGCTTTATAAATAGAAAACTGTCGAGGCAGACAGCCAGATATCTATAAAGCACTAGTACTAAATAAATAATTTTTTAGGGGGCTATAAAATGAAAGCATGGAAAAAAGCTTTAGCCGGAACATTATCTTTAGCTGTTCTAGCAGCCTGCGGAGGAAATGATAACAATACAGAAGAAACACCAGCAGGCAATAATAACGGAGACAATAACGGAGGGGAACTTTCAGGCGAGATTGAAGTCTGGGGCTGGAACGTGGCGGCAGCTTCTATGGAACTGGCGATTGAAGGCTTTAACGAAATCCACCCTGATGTTGAAGTAAATGTACAGGATATCGGACGCCTTGATTTATATGACAGGCTCACTGTAGGTTTAGCTGCCGGGGGAGCAGGGCTTCCTGATGTAGTATTAGTTGAAACAGACAGAATCGACAACTACATGAGCGAGTTTCCTGAAGGATTCCTGAACTTGTCTGAATACGGTTTTGACGAGTATGAAGACCAGTTCGCACAGGCAAAAATCAACTCTATGAAAAATGCAGACGGCGATTTTATCGCAGCACCTTGGGATTTCGGTCCTGCGGCAGTTTTCTATAACGTAGAAATTTTTGAAGAAGCTGGAGTAAATCCAGACGATATCGAAACATACGACGACTACATTGAAGCTGGAATACAGATTCATGAAGCTACAGGAGCACAGCTGCTTCCAATTGATATTTCTCAGGACGATGCTCAGTTCCGAATGATGATGAACCAGCAAGGTACGTACTACTTTGATGAAGACGGCAATATCGACATTGCTTCCGACGATGCAGTACTTGCAATGGAAAAGATTAAAGAAATGCGTGAAAATGACCTGATTGCCAACGTTGACGGCTGGGACGGAACAGTAACGGCTACAGTAAACGGAAGAGTGGCAACAGTGCCATTTGGTGTATGGTATGCAGGAACAATTATGGATCAGGCACCTGAACAGGAAGGCAACTGGGATATCTTCCCGCTGCCTGCACTTGAAGAAGGCGGAAACCGTGCAGCTAACCTTGGCGGATCTGACCTTGCAGTAATCGGAGCTACAGAAAATCCAGATGCTGCTTACGCTTTCGTTGAGTACTTCACAACTGAAACAGATCCGCAAATCGCGGCTCTTGAAGAATACGGCATGTTCCCTTCACTTCTAGAAACTTACGAGCACGAAACGTTCGATGAGGAAAGCGAGTTCTTTAACAACAGTGCTATCTTCCGTACATTCGCGGAAATCTCCGAGGACGTTCCATTTGCGAACTACACAAGTGACTATGCACGTGCATTCAGATATTCCGCTGACGCACAGGCAAGCGCACTACTGCAGGACGCAGAACCTGCTGACGCTTTAAGAGAAGCAGCTGAAAGAATTGCTAACGAATCAGGCAGAGACATTAACGAATAACATCTGTAACAGACAGGTGGCTGGGACAGAAATAAGTATTTAACTTGAAAAAACGAATGATGAACTCATTTAGCGGAGGAAATATACGTAGACTCCTGCGGGAATAGCATGAGCTGAAGACCCCGCAGGTTGGTTTTTACCGAGGAGGCTGAGGCCATGCCCGCGGACGCGAAGTATATTTCCGGAGCGGTGTCTATGCTCCTCTTCTGATTCTCATTCGTTTTTTCTTTTAATTGTAAATACTTTTGTCCCGGCCTCTTCCTCTTAAAAGAGAGGGCTGGTGCAGGGCAGCTAAGACGTTCAGCATAAACCTGCCTGGCGTTTCAGCAAGAAAGGAGTAAAAAATGAATTCAACAGCTAAAGCAGAAAAGAAAAAGAGAAAATTTGTTACACCTAAGACAGCTCCTTATATATTTATTGCTCCTGCAGTAATCCTGTTTTTGCTTTTCACTGTGTATCCCGTAATTTCATCATTAATCTTAAGTTTCCAGACTACTACAGGAGGAGTAACTGAGTTTGCAGGACTCGATAACTACCGGAGATTATTTAATGACCCATTGTTCTATCAGGCTCTTGGAAATACATTTATAATCCTGATTATTCAGGTTCCGATCATGCTGACACTCGCAGTATTGCTGGCAGTTCTGATGAATTCAGCACTCCTGAGAATGAGAGGGTTCTTCCGGGTAGCGTTCTTTATGCCTGCGATTACCGCACTTGTTGCATACGCAATCGTATTTATGATTCTTCTTGACGAAAACTATGGAATTGTGAACTATGCTTTATCCCTCGTAGGAATTGATCCTATCGCATGGCTTAATGACCCTTTCTGGGCTAAAGTATCGTTGATTATTGCAGTTACGTGGAGATGGACAGGTTACAATATGGTTATTTTCCTTGCCGGGCTTCAAGGTATTTCCAAAGACCTTTATGAGGCGGCCAGCATTGACGGAGCGGGAAAAATCCGCCAGTTCTTTTCCATTACACTCCCTCAGCTGAAGCCGATTTTCCTGTTTACTTTCGTACTCTCTACAATTGGTACATTACAGCTCTTCGATGAGCCGTTTATTTTAACAGGCGGAGGACCGAATAACTCTACATTAACTATTTCACTTTATCTGTATTTGAACGGTTTCCGTTATTTTGACTTTAACTATGCCTCCGCGATCGCATATGTGCTTGTAATCATCATTGCGGTGCTGTCATGGCTCCAAATGAAAGTGGCAGGTGATAAAGAATGACGACTAAGAAAAAGACAACTAATATACTCAAAAAAATCGGCCTGTATACTTTATTGCTAATCGGTGTATTTATATCTGTTTTCCCTTTCTACTGGATGTTCATTGGAGCTACAAATCCATCCGGACAAATCTTCAGCATACCGCCTAACCTGACGCCGGGAGATCATTTCTTTGAAAACCTGAGAAACCTGAATGAAACAGTGGGTATCTGGCGTGTAATGATGAACTCCCTGATTATTACGCTGGTGTTTACCCTTTTCAGTGTAATTATCTGCTCGGCAGCAGGCTATGCTTTTGCAAAATATCAGTTCAAAGGCCGGGAAGCGATCTTCTTTGCATTGTTACTGGCTATCATGATTCCTTACCATGTAACACTGATACCGTTGTTCCAGCTAATGGCTGACCTGGGCTGGCTGAACACTTACCAGGCGGTTATTCTGCCTAACCTGGCATATCCTTTTGCGATCTTCTTAATGCGGCAGAATATGAGATCACTTCCTGATTCACTGCTGGAAGCAGCACGTGTTGACGGTGCCGGGGAATTCAGGATTTTCTTCACAGTCGTACTGCCGACGATGAGGCCTGCTCTTGCAGCAGTTGCAATCTTCCTGTTTATGTTCCAATGGAACAACTTCCTGTGGCCTTTAGTTGTGTTAGGCTCCAGCGATATGTATACCTTACCGGTAGCTTTATCGAGCCTTGTAGGATTATCACGGGTGGACTACGGACAGATCATGCTTGGTACTACCTTATCCACTTTGCCGATAATGATTTTCTTCCTGCTTCTGCAGCGCCAGTTTATCTCAGGTATTCTTGGAGGCTCTGTTAAAGAGTAAGAGCAGTTACAGGAGATGAAAAATAAAGGGATGGAGGGCTGCCTCCTTCCCTTTCTCTGAATATACCTCCTTCGATAGAGGAGGCAGCAGACAATAACAAAAATGAACCGACAAACCGGAAACGGGATGAGGGATGAAAAATGGCAGTATTTATTAACGCAGAAAAGCAGCAATTCCATTTAACTAACGGACAAGTAAGCTATATATTTCATGTGATGAAAAACGGCCATTTAGGCAGCCTTTACTATGGCAAAGCGGTCAGGGACCGGGAAGATTTTTCCCACTTTCAGGATTACGGGAACCCGGTGCCAAACAGCTCCCATATCTATAAGGAAGACCCTGCCTTTAGTCTTGAGGCGGTAAAACAGGAATTTCCGGTATACGGGAAAACGGATTTTCGCGAACCGGCCGTGAGTATTAAAACTATAGAGGGAAGCCATATAACGGATTTTAAATATAAGGGCTATAAGGTACTCGAAGGGAAGCCGGAACTTGAAGGACTCCCTTCCACCTACGTAGATGACAGGGGAGAAGCGACAACTCTCCAGATTTTCCTTGAGGATAAAAACCTTGGTGCCGAACTTACTTTAAATTATACGATTTTCCGTGACCATGCTGTTATAACAAGAAGCAGCAGCCTGCGCAATAACGGCTCTGAAAAGTTTTTTATCGAGAGGCTTATGAGCACTTCCATTGATTTTAACCACAAGGATTTTATAATGCATCAGCTCTCCGGTGCCTGGACGAGAGAACGGCACGTTATTGAACGGAGACTCGAACATGGAATTCAGTCTGTTTCCAGTGCAAGGGGAGCAAGTTCCCACCAGCACAATCCATTTTTAGCTTTACAGAGCCTTTCTGCCGATGAGCATCAGAGAAATGTGTATGCATTTAACTTCGTTTACAGCGGGAACTTTCTCGCTCAGGCTGAAGTGGACCACTATGAACAGACGCGAGTCTCGATGGGCATTCATCCATTCCGGTTTGAATGGAAGCTTGAACCGGAAGAGACGTTCCAGAGCCCGGAAGCTGTACTCGTTTTTTCCGATGAAGGCCTGAACGGAATGAGCCGGATATTCCATCAGTTTTACCAACGTCATCTTATCCCTCCATACTGGCGGGAAAAAACGCGTCCTGTACTGATCAACAACTGGGAAGCCACCTATCATGATTTTGATGCAGATACGCTGGAGCGTATTGCTGCAAGTGCAAGTGAGCTTGGAGTTGAGCTGTTTGTCCTGGATGACGGCTGGTTCGGCAAAAGAAATGACGATACCTCTTCCCTCGGAGACTGGGATGAAAACAGGGAAAAGCTTCCGGACGGACTGGACGGACTCGCAGAAAAAATCAGAGGGACCGGCCTTCAGTTCGGCCTCTGGTTCGAACCGGAAATGGTAAGCCAGGACAGCCGGCTGTTTGAAGAGCATCCTGACTGGATTATCGGCAAGCCTGGGGAACATTTTTCTTACGGAAGAAATCAGCTTGTACTCGATTTTTCAAGGCAGGAAATTGTGGAGTACATGTATGGAAAAATGGCTCAGATTATCAGAAAAGCAAAACTCTCTTATATTAAATGGGATATGAACAGAAGTATTACTGAAGCGTACTCTCGTTCCTTAAATGCGGAGGATCAGGGGAAGTTTTTCCATAAGTACATGCTCGGAGTGTATTCCCTGTACGAAAAACTGACAGCTGAATTTCCGGAAGTATTGTTTGAGTCATGCGCAGGAGGGGGCGGCCGTTTTGACCCTGGGATGTTCCGCTACGCGCCCCAGGCATGGGCAAGCGATAATACTGACGCCGTGGAAAGGCTGAAAATACAGTATGGAACTTCCTATGCTTATCCATTATACAGCATCGGCTCCCATGTTTCGGCAGTGCCTAACCATCAGACATTAAGAGAGACCTCCCTTGAAATGAGAGGGAATACAGCGTATTTTGGCACTTTTGGATATGAGCTGAACCCGCTGGAATTGTCTGAAGCTGAGCGGCAGGAAGTAAAAGAGCAAATCATTTTTTATAAAAAACACCGGGAGCTTATCAGGGACGGAGTTTTCCGCAGGCTTAAAAGCCCTTTCCAAGGGAACGAAACGGCCTGGGTTGTTACGGCAAAGGATGGCTCTGAAGCACTTGCCGGCTGGTACAAGGTTCTTGCGGAACCAAACCCGAAAAAGGAACAGACACTTAGGCTTAAAGGGCTGGATCCATCCGCAGAATACATGCTGGACGGAAGCGGTGTGACTTATTTTGGCGATGAATTAATGAACAGAGGACTGAATTTATCCAGAGAGTTCAACGGTGCAAATGGAGCACAGGCGGAACGAGGCGGCGATTTTCAGTCGCAGGTGTTTTACTTGAAAAAAATTAACTAGAATTGTTCAATGCAGCCTCATGCTGCCTGGAACATAGACGAGCTGTGATAATTAAATCCCGGCTCTGGAAAAAGAGCACAGGAAAATTTCAGAGACAACAAAGGGCGGGGTGAAGACGATGTATTTAGGCGTAGATTACTATCCTGAACACTGGGATGTTAACTTTATAGACGATGATCTTACGAGAATGAAAGAGATGGGCGTAAACATAATCCGTATTGGAGAATTCGCTTGGCATATGATGGAGGAGAAAGAAGGGGTTTTTGATTTTTCCTTTTTCGATATGGTAATTGCAAAGGCGAAAGAGTATGGCATGAAAGTAATGTTCGGTACGCCGACAGCTACGTTTCCTGCCTGGCTTGCAAATGCTCATCCGGATATTTTTATAGAGGATGAAGCTGGAGTAAAAATGGCCTTCGGGGGCAGAAGACAGTACTGCTATAATTCGAAAACATATCAGTTTTATTCGGAGCGTATTGTGGAAAAGCTGGTGCAGCATTACAGCGGTGAGGAAGCAATTATCTCCTGGCAGATTGACAATGAATTCGGCCATGAAGGCAGCGATATGTGTTACTGTGGGAGCTGCCATCAAGAGTTCATCGCATACCTGGAAAACAAGTACGAGGATATCAATGAGCTTAATGAAGCCTGGGGAACGATTTTCTGGGGCCAGACGTACAACACATTTGAAGAAATTCCTGTTCCGACAAAAACAATAACTATCCATAACCCGGCAATGAGACTGGACTGGAGCAGATTCAGATCTTACTCCCTCAGCAGGTTCGCTAACAAGCACACTAACCTTGTTAAGCAGCTGAAAGGAGATCACCAGGAAGTTACTACCAATCTCCCTGGCGGATTCTTCGGGAAGTGGTTCGACCATAACGAATTCACCGATGAACTGGATTTCGTATCCTATGATAACTATCCTGTCTGGGGAGGCTTAGTGAAGCCAATTACCCCAGGGCATTTGTCTATGACACTTGATTTTGTAAGAGGGACCAAGGGCCAGGATTTCTGGATCGTTGAGCAGTTGATGGGAGCTCAAGGGCATGATGTAATCGGCTATCTGCCCCGCCCGAAGCAGGCTCAGCTCTGGGCTTATCACGCCTTCACCCACGGCTGTTCCAACATGCTGTTCTTCAGATGGCGGGGGATGAACCGGGGAGCGGAGCAAAACTGCCTCGGTATCATTGATGCGAATAACAGAAAAGGCCGGAAATATTATGAAGTGAAAGAGCTATTTGAAACAGTTTCTGCTCAGAAAGACATTTTGACTGCACCTGTTGAGGCGGAAGTGGCATTTCTTTACGACTTCGATAACATCTGGTCATGGCGTGTGCAGCAGGAAAGCAGTGAATTTGATTATACGAATGAACTGTTAAGGTTATATGAGCCATTTCATGCAAATAATGCTAAAATTGATGTTATCAGGTATGATCGTGATTTTAGCAAATACAAAACAGTCGTAGTGCCAGTTCCTAAATTAATTGATGAAAAACTGGCGAAGCGTCTTGAAGAGTACGTTGCAGACGGCGGAACTTTGATTGTGTCCTTCCGGGCGGGCGTGAAAGACCGTCAGAATAATCTTGAAGTAGGCGAGGTTATTCCCGGAAAACTGTCCAGACTGCTGGGAATAGAGATATTTGAAGCGGAATCATTGAATAAAGATCAGAATGTTCCGGTGGAAGCAGTGTCAGGCGGGAAGCAGGGCGAGTGTACAGTCTGGCGGGATCTTATCACTCCTGTAACCGCAGAACCTCTTTATAAATATGCTGACAAATTTTACAGTGAATATGCCAGTATTACAGTAAATAAGTTTGGAAAAGGGAAAGCTTACTATGTTGGCGCCGGCGTGGAGCCAGCTGTAGCAGAAGAAGTTGTGGCACTTGCAGCGGCTGAAGCCGGGCTGACTCTTCGGGAAACGGAGCAGGGAGTAGAATGTGTGGAAAAGAAGCATGACGGCACTACTTACCTTCTTGTGATGAACCACCAGGACGAGGCAAGGAATTTCAGCGGACATCAATTACAAGCTTTTGAATACAAGCTGTTTGTTGAAAAAGATGGAGAAATACAAGTGGCAGACGAGGTAATGCCCGGATAAAACGGAGGATGTGTTATGGCAACGATTAAGGATATTGCAGAAAAAGTTGGTGTTTCCATTGCAACCGTTTCCAGGGTATTAAATTATGATATGTCCTTGTCTGTAGCGGACGAAACAAAGAAGAAAATCTTTGAAGCAGCGGAAGAGTTTTCGTACAACAAGCATAAGAAAAAGAAACCTGTCCCTTCAAAAATAGCTCTGGTTGATCGTTATACGGAAAAAGAAGAGCTGGATGATCTCTATTATATGTCCATCCGTCTTGGTGTGGAAAAAAGCTGCCAGGAGAAGGATATACAGATTCTGAAATACACGTATAACGATATTGAAGCGATAGATGCGGCTGAAATCAGAGGGGTTATCGCTCTGGGCCGCTTCAGCGACAGACAGATTAATAATCTGAAAAAGCTTGCTGATGTAGTTGTTTTCGTGGATTCCAGCCCCCGCGAAGAAGAGTTTGACGCGGTAGTTGTGGATCTTGAAAACGCCACACGGAAAGTGCTCAATCATTTCATTGAAAATGGCCATGAGAAAATAGGGTACATCGGCGGTTATGAAACTTATAAAGGCGAGCCTGGTAAATATACCGAGCCGCGGGAAATAGCTTTCCGTACCTATTTAACTGAAAAAGGGCTTTTCTCTGATAAATACACTTATTTAGGAGACTTTACTGACCAGGATGGTTACACCCTGATGAAAAAGGCGATTGAAGACCATGGGAGTGACCTGCCGACAGCTTTTTTCGCGGGTAATGATTCCATGGCAATCGGCTGTCTGAAAGCGCTCCATGAGGAAGGGATTAAAGTGCCTGAAGAGGTAAGTATCATGGGTGTCAATGATATAAGTATTTCCAAGTATATCTATCCTCCGTTAAGCACTGTAAAAATACACACGGACTTAATGGGCGAGACAGCTGTCGAGCTTCTGCTTGACCGCCTTGACTCAGAAAGGAAAATCTCCAAAAAAGTAGTCATTGCAACTGATCTGATAATCAGGGAAAGCAGTGTTTAAGAAGTTTGAGGTTTGGCTATGAACGAGTAAAAACGCCTGGATTTTATTATCCAGGCGTTTTTTGTTTGTTGTTGTGTATAGGTTCACCTTAACTGCCCGATTAATAGCGGATCATATGCTTATTTGCTGAACAAGGATCTGTTAGCCCTCCCAGGAGTACCGACTTTTTCGATTTGGCGGAATGAGGATTGGTTTTGCTCGTTTTCTGAAACATGGTTCAAGGCCCAACTTCCGTGAGGCGATATTACCTGTTTAGCTTATTACAATCAATATAGCATCACAGCGTTCTTTGTTGAAAATTGTAAAAAAAATTTTCTGTGTAAAAATATTTTTACGTAAAAATTATTTTATTCTTCTCTCTTTCCCCCTGTAGCAAGAAGGTAAAACGTATGAATCTGCTATTAAGATGTTTGCTGGAAGAAAACAACAAGTGTCTGGAGGCAAGGGAAATCGCAGTCTGAAACGAATTTTGTCGATTTTTTTGCGGTGTTTTGAAAAGTTGGCATGGATTTTGCAAATAAACTATATAAACAGAGTCTGCAGCACCTGATAATCAAAATAAAACACCCATACACAATTTTACACAAAACTGTCGGGGGTCTGGCCCTTGTCGGGGCTCTTGTCCGGAGTCCTTGTCGGGAGCCCTTGGTCGGAGTCCTTCCCGAAGCTTTTTTCGGGCGCTGGCTGGTCGAGACCCTTTGGCTGAATAATTTTTAGGAGGTGGAGAGTTTGCAGAGTGTTTTTCAATATTTCACAAATAACTGGTCTTATATTTTAGAGCTTACATTCCAGCATTTTCAGCTTGTTGCAACAGCGGTTGTGATTGCAATCCTGATCGGCGTGCCGCTTGGAATTTATCTTACTACTAATAAAGCGCTGGCGGAGGCGGTATTGCAGATTTGTGCAATTATCATGACGATCCCGAGTATCGCTTTGTTTGGCCTGATGATTCCGCTGCTCTCGGTAATTAACCAGGGAATTGGCTTTTTGCCGGCTCTTATCGCATTAATCCTTTATTCCCAGCTGCCAATCATCCGGAACACATATGTGGCGATTAACAACGTTAACCCGGACATGCGTGACGCTGCGATAGGCATTGGAATGACAACGTGGCAGCGCCTGCGCCAGGTGGAGATCCCAATTGCGCTTCCAGTCATTATGGCAGGTGTAAGAACAGCTGTCGTGCTGAGCATTGGAATTGGGGCGATTGCCGCATTTATCGGTGCCGGGGGATTAGGAGTTCTGATCGACCAGGGAATTTCAAGGTCGAACCGGGATATGGTAATTGCCGGTGCGATTGGAGTATCCCTTCTGTCAATTATCGCTGACTCGCTCCTCGGTCTCGTACAGAAAAAACTGTCGCCAAAAGGCGCATAAGCAACCAAGCATAACAGCCGGAACGCACTTTTATACCGGCAGGCTTATTAAAGCAAACAAATGAAAACTCAAGTAAGGAGGAATAACGGATGATTCAATTCTCAAACGTTACGAAAATATATAACGGCAATGTTAAAGCTGTCGATGATGTGAATTTTACAGTGCAAAAAGGTAATATCTCCGTATTTCTCGGTCCGTCCGGCTGCGGTAAAACAACGCTGCTGCGGATGGTAAACAGGCTAGTTCCTATAACGGACGGGACGATTTCCATTAATGGAACAGATACTTCTTCATTAAATGAAATTGAACTGAGAAGAAAAATCGGTTATGTCATTCAGAGCAACGGGCTTTTTCCTAATATGAATATTGAGGAAAATGTTTGTATCGTACCTAAACTTCTCGGCTGGGACAGAAAAAAGCAGCGGGATCGTTTCAACTACTTGATGGATCTCGTGGGCCTGGCACCTGATGAGTACAGAAACAGATACCCTCATGAGCTATCTGGAGGACAGCAGCAGCGTGTAGGAATTGTCCGCGCCATGGCAGCTGATCCGCCGGTAATGCTGATGGACGAGCCGTTTGGAGCGCTCGACCCGATTATCCGGACACATATTCAAAACGAATTCCTTCAAATTCAGAAGGAAGTTCAGAAGACGATTCTGTTTGTCTCCCATGATATTGACGAAGCTATCAAAATGGGTGACCGTGTTGCTATTTTCAAAGACGGAAAGCTAATGCAGTATGACAGCCCGGCTGAGCTGCTCGCCAATCCGAAAAATAATTTCGTCCGCCAGTTTGTGGGATCAGACCGCGCTATTAAGAGCCTGAGCCTCTACACAGTTGCAGATTTGCTGGACCAGACAAAACTGAAGCCGGTGAAAAATAAATTAACGACTCCACGTGTTTCTGTAGATACGAATTTAAGGGAAGTACTATCCACTTTATTCAACGGTTCAGAGAGCGAGCTTCTCGTGGAAGACCATAACAAGCAGGTTATCGGCTCCCTGACCATCGCAGATGTGCAAAACTACCTTCAGTCCAACTCCCAGACTGCGTGAGGGTTGTAACTTGCATAGTCTCGCATACCCGCTCGAGTGAAAAAAGCAGAAGAGCGGTAACGCAAGGAGGTCTTGCATGCCCGCTCGAGCGAAAAAAGCAGAAGAGCGGTAACGCAAGAAGGTCTTGCATGCCCGCTTGAGCGAAAAAAGCGGTAGAGCGGTAACGTAAAAGAGTCTCGCATACCCGCTAGAGAGAAAAAAGCAGAAGAGCGGTAACGCAAGAGAGTCTCGCGTGCCCGCTCGAGTGAAAAAAGCAGAAGAGCGGTAACGCAAGAGAGTCTCGCATACCCGCATGAGCGAAAAAAGCAGTAGAGCGGTAACGCAAGAGAGGCTTGCATACCCGCATGAGCGAAAAAAGCAGAAGAGCGGTAACGCAAGAGAGTCTCGCATGCCCGCTTGAGATAACAAAACCAGTCAGAGGTAACGCAGGAAAGTCTCTTGTACCCGAGCAAAACATAAAATCAGGAAATTTTTAAGAAAGGAGTGAGAGAATGAGCAGACAGCTTCTTTTTACAAAAATATTTAAATGGACTTTTACGCTTTTGATTGTAATTTTCTTCATATGGGCTATTACAGGCGGATATTTCCAGATTATTTTTGACCGCCCGCAACAGTTTTTCCATCTGCTGCGCCAGCATGTTCTGATGGTGGCGGTATCTTCAGCCCTTGCCATTGCTGTGGCGATTCCATTAGGTATTTTTGTAACGAGACCGAAGTTTAAAAAGCTGGAGTGGATTGTGCTTAACACAGCTAATCTGGGACAGACAATACCAAGTATCGCAATTCTCGCTATTGTTATGACTTATTTAGGAATTGGTTTTAACTCAGCGGTCTTCGCTTTATTCGCATTTTCCGTACTTCCTATTTTAAGAAATACAGTTGCAGGGATTAACTCTGTGAATCCTTCCTTAAGAGACGCAGCTAAAGGGATGGGGTTAACTCCGGCTCAAGTTTTAAGGAAAGTGGAAATGCCGAATGCTATGTATCCGATCATGGCAGGGGTCAGGACAGCAGTTGTAATGAACATTGGTACTGCCGCACTTGCTTATCTTGTTGGAGGAGGCGGTTTTGGAGACTATATTTTTACCGGAATTGTCATGCGAAGCAATGAATATCTCCTTTCCGGCGCAGTGCCTGTAACGCTTATGGCAGTACTCGTAGATTATATGCTCCGTCAGTCGGAAAGGGTGCTGATTCCGAAAGGTCTTCAGCGTTCCGCTCCATCAGACAACGGGGAAGCGGCTTAATAAGTAAAAGTGCGCAGATAAAACTAAACGGGGGGCCTTCCCGTCAAACGGGAGATTTCCCTAACCATGCAATAATAATTAAAATACCAGGAGGAATAAATATGAAAAAGTTTTTAACAGCTACAGTTTTAAGTGCAGCAGCATTAACACTAGCAGCTTGCGGAGGAGACGACGCGAGCGGCGAAACGAAGGGTGAACTAACAGTTGGAGGTAAGAACTTCACTGAGCAGTTCGTACTTGCAAAAATAACATCTTTGTACCTTGAAGAAAACGGGTATACGGTCGATGAAGCAACCAACATGGGAAGCGAGGTGCTCCGCCAGGCACTTGAAAGCTCTCAGGTGGATCTGTACTGGGAATACACAGGTACAGGACTTGTAAACTACCTTGGTCAGGATCCGGTAGCATCTTCCGAAGAAGCTTATAATATCGTAAAAGAAACAGATGCTGAAGAAAATGCTATTGAATGGCTTGATATGGCTAATCTTAACAACACATATACGTTAATGATGCAGCAGGAAGCAGCCGATGATTTGGGTATTTCCTCCGTTTCCGACCTTGCAGAATATGTTAACAGCAATCCTGGAGAGCTGACATTCGCATCTAATGCTGAGTTTGCCAGCCGTGCAGATGGACTTGCCGGTGTAGAAGAAACTTATGGTTTTGAGTTTGGCGATGCTAATATCGTTCGTATGGACTCCGGTCTAACATACCAGGCGCTTAACGACGCACAGGTTGAAGTAGCCATGGGCTTCTCCACAGACAGCCGTATTTTAGGTTTTGACTTGCTGGCTCTGGAAGATGACTTAGGCTTCTTCCCGGCATACAATGCTGCCGTAACAGTTCGCAGTGAAGTACTTGAAGAGCATGGAGAGCTTGAGGAGCTTTTAGCACCACTAGCTGAATTACTGGATACAGAAACAATGTCAGAACTCAACTATCTGGTTGATATTGAGCAGCAAAATGAATCAGAAGTGGCAAAAGAATGGCTTGTTGAGAACGGCCTTATTGAAGAATAATCTAAAGGTTATTAACAAGCTGTGCTGTTGTATGATTACGCGGTACAGCTTGTTTTTATAAAAATACGGGAAACGTTTGCACTATAAAGCTGAAATAGCCGGTACATAAAAAAATATAAAAAGTACGCCTTCCACATCAGGAAGGTCTGTAGTGAAAATCCGGAATGTTCAAGCAGTTTTACAAGGCAGCTTTTTCCCAAAACTAATCTGAGGTGAATGTTAATGTGTGGCTTTATAGCCGTAACAGGACAATTGCAGGATGAAAAAATGAACGAAATTTTAACGAGCATGAAGCACCGGGGACCAGACGAAGGAGACCATATCAAACTGGATTCCTTCCATTTCGGCCACAGGAGACTTTCCATTGTCGGTGTGGATGAAGGCAAGCAGCCGATAGCCAATAAGGCAGCGGACAAGTACATTGTCTGCAACGGAGAAATTTATAACTTTCCGGTTCTGAAAAGGGAGATGGAGCACGACACGGAATTTTTAACCGAGTCAGACAGTGAAATCGCCCTTAAATTGTATGAACGCATTGGTGTGGAAGGGGTAAAACTTCTTGACGGGATGTTTGCTTTTGTCATTGCTGACGTGAATAAAGGTTCATTTTTCGCAGCCAGGGACACCCTAGGAATTAAGCCTCTTTATTACGGAGAGGACAAGGAAGGGAACCTTGTTTTTGCTTCAGAACTTAAATCTGTTTACTTCATTGCCGAGGAGGCGAAAGAGTTTCCGCCAGGGCACTACTATACTCCTGAAACAGGATTTGTGCAGTACAGGAGGATTGAAGCGGCAAAGGAAACTTTCCCGGCAGATTCAGCGGAAAAAAAGATTTTGTCAGGATTGAAAGAAAAGCTGGAACAAGCAGTAGAAAAACGGCTCATGGCCGATGTTCCTCTTGGCGTACTCCTTAGCGGCGGCCTGGACAGCAGCCTGATAGCCGCGATTACAGCAAAGAAGCACAAGGGGAAAGATCCGCTCAATTCTTTCTGTGTAGGTATCGAGGGAAGCCCGGATATCGCAGCAGCAAGAGATGTAGCGAAAGCTATCGGGACGAAGCATTATGAATATGTATATACGAAAGAAGAACTCATCGAGGCGCTCCCAGAAGTTATTTATCATCTGGAATCGTATGATCCGTCACTTGTGAGAAGTGCAATACCGTGCTTTTTTGTTTCAAAAATTGCTGCTGAAAAAGTAAAAGTTGTTTTGTCTGGAGAAGGTGCTGACGAATTGTTCTCCGGATATGCTTATTTACAGGAGCTGAAGGACTCCGGTAAGCTGAATAAAGAGCTTGTGCGCATTATTAATTCTCTGCACAATATTAATCTCCAGCGTCTTGACCGGATGAGTATGGCTCATTCACTTGAAGGGCGTGTACCGTTTCTCGATCTAGATCTCATCGATTATGCCTTGAGAATTCCTGCAGAGATGAAGCTGTCGTCCGATGATATAATGGAAAAAGCAGTGCTTCGCCGCGCATTTGAAGGGGAGCTTCCGGAGCATATTTTATGGCGTAAAAAAGCAGAGTTCTCTGAAGGAAGCGGAGCTGTAGATATTCTGGAGGAATATGCGGAAGCAGCAATTTCCGATGTGGAGTACCAGAAAGAAAAGAAAGAGCACCTGGTAGAGATTCGTTCAAAGCAGGAACTTCTTTACTACCGGATTTTCAAAGAATATTTTCCACACGACTCTGCCCTGGAAACAGTAGGGCACTGGGCAACGAGCTGATAAAAATTGTGTAAAGAGACTGTTCTTCGGAGCAGTCTTTTTGCTTTCCAGGAGAGTATGGAAAATTGATGCGAAGCTGATTTGGCGGGTGAAAGTTTTTATTAGAAAGCCCCCCCCTGAGTATGTCCAGCTTCATTATTCAAGGGATGCAAGAAGGCCTTGCACCCCATGAGAATGTCCGGCCTCACTACTCAAGTGATGCAAGAAGGCCTTGCATCCCATGAGCATGATCGCCTCCCCTATTCAAGGGATGCAAGAAGGCCATGCATCCCCTGAGTATGGCCGGCTACACTTTTCAAGGGATGCAAGAAGGTCTTGCACCCCATGAGCATGATCGGCTCCACTTTTCAAGGGGTGCAAGAAGGCCTTGCAACCCATGAGAATGTCCGGCTCCACTGTTTAAGGGATGCAAGAAAGCCATGCATCCCTTGAGTATGTCCGGCTCCACTACTCAAGGGATGCAAGAAGGTCTTGCATCCCATGAGAATGTCCGGCTCCACTGTTTAAGGGATGCAAGAAGGTCTTGCATCCCATGAGAATGTCCGGCTTCACTATTAAAGGGGCGCAAGAAGGTCTTGCACCCCATGAGAATGTCCGGCTTCACTATTCAAGGGATGCAAGAAGGTCTTGCACCCCATGAGCATGAGCGGCTACACTTTTCAAGGGGCGCAAGAAGGCCATGCACCCCATGAGCATGACCGGCTACACTTTTCAAGGGATGCAAGAAGGTCTTGCATCCCATGAGCATGACCGGCTACACTTTTCAAGGGATGCAAGAAGGTCTTGCATCCCATGAGAATGTCCGGCTTCACTATTCAAGGGATGCAAGAAGGCCATGCACCTCATTAATATGTCTGCACCGTTTTACAACCATTCAAGTACTTCACTACTTACCCAATAAATACCCCATTTCACCTTTGTGGTAAAATAATAGTAAAGCACCGGAGAAAAGTGAGGCACCCAGGATGAAATTTATCTTTCCAAAAGGCTTAACACATCGTTTTTTTACATTGGGTCTGTTTCTTGTGGTTATTCCGATTACGATTATTTTTGTGCTGGCGATTTATTTGTCACAGAATGTGCTGCAAAATCAGGCCGACGAGCATACCCTTCAGGGTGCTAGAACAACGGCAAATCAGACACAGCAGCTGTTTCTGTCGCAGATCAATATGCTGGAAACAATCGTGGAAAATTACACCGGAGAGGAAGACTTCGATAATTTTATAGAAAGAATTGAGACGGCTTATTTAAAAGATCCGTTTTTTATAGATATTGCATTTATTAATCAGGATGGGGAGAGGGAGAATGAGGCACGAAGGAGTACTTTAGACAGCAGCTCCCTAATGATGGAAGAAAGTGTTTACGAAGAAATGCTCTGGCGAAATTCTTCGTTCGTAACAACGAGAAAAGCGGAGGATGAGAGCAGCCTTGGTGTTTATATAGCTGTGCCCATCCCAGAACCGGCAGCTCCAGAATTAGAAGGAGCGGTCATAGCCAGGACGAATATGTTTTACTTAAACAGACTGCTGCAAAACAGCCGGATAGGGGAAGATAGCAGGACATTATTAGTGACTAATGATGGGGATATATTTGTAGATACTGCCGGAGCAGCAGATGAAGCCCCACCTCAGTCCCTGACAGGAGCAGGATTTTTAAACGACATGCAGCGGGGCAGGATTGGTGTATACAGAGGTGAAGCCTTTGGAGAAGAGGTCCTTGCCGGATATTATCCCGTGGACAGGCTTCCCCTGTACTCTGTGGCAATTCAGCCAATGGAAGAGGCGAATGCACCAATTGGCACATTAAGTGCTGTGCTGACATTTGGCTGGCTCGTAATTTTGGCAACCGGGCTGATTCTCCTGACTGTAAGCATACGCTGGATTGTAAAACCTGTGAAGGAGCTCACTGACCAGGCTGCAGACTATGCTAAGGGAGAAGGCTGGCATTTAAACATTCTAAAAGAGAAAGATGAAATTTTTACCCTTGGGACAGCAATGAAACATATGGCTGAATCTTTACAGGAAAAAGAAAGGTTCCTCCAGCTGATTCTGGAATCCTTTCCGTACGGGGTTATTACAACCGGTACAGATGGAAATGTGACATCCATGAACAAAGCGGGGGCGAAGCTTTTTTCAGGAAGGCGGGAGGATTTTGTTGACAAATCTATCGCCGTTCTCCCTTCGAAAGGGCTGAGGGAGCATCTGCTGAAATACCGGAAAGGTAGCGGGAATTTCAGTGAGACGGAAGAGGAGATCCCCTTTGTTAATAAGGATGGAAGAAGCCTGACGTTAAAAGCAGCCAGCTCACCTCTGCTGGATGAAAAGGGAAAAATGATAGGTGTCCTTACAACATTCTGGGATTATACAGAATTGAAAAAGCTTCAGCAGCATTTACACAGGTCTGAACATCTCGCTGCAATAGGCCAGATGACAGCAGGGCTTGCCCATGAGGTTAAAAATCCTCTCGGTACGATTCAGATGGCTTCTGACGTAGTGGAAGCAGAGTTTGACGATCTAGCCAGGAAACGAGATATTAAAGGGCCTGGACCGTCAATGATTAAAGAAGCGATAACTGATATTCAGGCAGAAACACAGCGGCTGAATGAGCTTGTTACAAGATTTCTGAAAATGAGCCGCCATCATAAAGAAGAAGAACAAAATGTGGATATAGGAAAGCTTGTCCTTGAAGTAAGCAGGCTGCTTTCCCACCAAATGAAGCGGGAAAATATTAATATGGAACTGGATCTGCCAGAGAAACCTCTTTATGTGCTGGGAGACCGGAACCAGCTTGTCCAGGCGTTTTTGAATATATTTTTAAACAGCCTGGAAGCGATGAAAAATCAAGATGACGGGCTTCTGAGTGTCAGTGTGAGAGAAAGCGGCACAAATATTCAAGCCATTGTGGATGATAATGGCATTGGAATACCTGATGGAAAAATTAACAGGATTTTCAACCCGTTTTTTTCAACAAAGCATGAAGGAAGCGGACTTGGGCTTTCAATTACCCATGATATCATTCAGGATCATAATGGAAGTATCGAAGTGGCGAGTCAGGCGGAAGAAGGAACGACGTGTTTCGTTTATCTGCCTGAGAGCATAGAGACGGAGAAGGTGATGTAATGGAGAAAACGATTTTGCTCGTAGAGGATAATGACAAATTAAGAAGACTCATAAAACAGACGCTGCAAAAGGAAGGCTACCGTCTCTTAGAAGCTCCTGACGGGAAAACGGCCAGGAAGCTCTATGAAAATGAATTTATAGATATCGTTCTGATGGATATTTTGCTCCCGGATACGACCGGAATTAAGCTGCTTGAGGAGTGGAATACAGTCAAAAGCGGAAATAACGTCTGTTTTATTCTTTGCACTGCATACGGGGAAGTGGAGGACGCGGTGCAGGCAATGAAGATGGGGGCCTTTGACTATCTGGCCAAGCCTATTAAAGCAGAAGAGCTTAAAGTGGTGATCCGCCGTGCCGTTGAATGGCTGGAATTGAATTTGGAAAACCGCTATTTAAAGCAGGCTTTTGAGGAAAAGAGCCAGCTTCACGACATGGCTGGCAAGAGTGAAAAAATGCAGCGGGTGTTTGAACTGATTGAGAGGGTGTCAAAGCAGAATATTACTGTATTGCTTCAGGGAGAGAGCGGAACCGGAAAGAGCCGGTGTGCTCATGCGATACATCTTGAAAGCGACCGGAAAGACGGGCCGTTTATAAAAGTGAACTGCGCAGCAATTCCATCCCAGCTCCTTGAAAGTGAACTATTTGGTTACCAGAAAGGTGCTTTTACAGGCGCGACACAGCCGCAAAAAGGAAAATTTGAAGCAGCGGACGGAGGCACGTTATTTTTAGATGAAATCGGTGAGATTTCCCTTGAACTCCAGGCGAAGCTGCTGCAGGTTACCCAGGAAAAGACATTCATCCCATTAGGGAGTACGGTGGAGCGTAAGGCAGACATCCGGCTGATTACCGCTACAAACAGAGATTTGTGGCAAATGGTGCAAAGAGGCGAGTTTCGTGAAGACTTATATTACCGGTTAAATATTATCGGCATCCATCTTCCAGCTTTAAGGGAGAGGGAAGAGGATATCCCCCTGCTGGTGAGGCAGGCGCTTGAAACTTTGAAGGAGGAACACGGGAAAAATTACGAGCTGGAAAAAGGACTTCTGAAAAAGCTGACGGATTACCCATGGCCAGGTAATATCAGAGAGCTTCATAATGCTCTTGCAAGGGCGGCTGTACTAAGTCCTGATGATATACTTCGCCTCGAAGATTTTCCTAAGGAAGTTAGAGAATACAGGCAGGAAAAGGATGATAAAGGCACGGCTGCAACAGGACTGGTGCAGCCAGGAGCAGAACCAGGAGGAGAAAATATCTCACTCCCTGACCAGCTGCAGACTTATGAACAGCAGGCAATCGAGGACGCTCTCGCCAAAGCCGGAGGAAGCCAGTCTAAAGCTGCTGAACTTCTTGGCATTTCAAGGCAGAGCCTGCTGTATAAAGTAAGGAAATACGGGATCGAGGTTTAGGTTAGGCTGCTTTGGTTCCATCTAAAGAGGTGCGGTTCCCGCATCTTTTTTTAGGTTGAGGAGATTTCATTCGTGGAACGGAGGATTCTATCTGGGAAATCGAGGTGTCTTGTTTGCGAAGCAGAATCCAACCTTGAACAGATAATTTGATGAAATCAACAGCGAGCATCAATTAAACTATAAAAAAACCTCCACCTTTTCTATTAAAGGCGGAGGTTTTAATTTGCGAACCAGTATTTAACCGAAGAACATATTTGCCACAATCAGCATGACTAATGCGGTGAGCCATGCAAGAGTGGTTGGGACTGACCAGACAAGAATCTGTTCTTTTACGTTCTTAATTCCCATCATTCGGTTAACAACCCAGAACAGGCTGTCGTTAAAGTAAGAGAAGATCATTGCACCGAGCGTAGCAGCTTGTGCGGCTAACACCATGTTCACATCCATACCCACGAGAATTGGCGCAGAAATAGATGCAGCGGTGATCATAGATACTGTTCCAGAACCCTGGATCAGGCGGACAAGTGTCGCGATAAAGAATGGAAGGAGTACTGGCGGCAGTGCTGTAGCAGCAATCTGCTCGGCGATATAGTCCCCGCTTCCACTCTGGCGAAGCACCTCTCCAAGCGCTCCACCGGCACCAGTAACTAACAGGATAATACCGGCTGTTTTGATTCCTTCCTCCATACGCTCAATTGCTTCAGCTTGCTTTACTTTGCCGAATAAACCGTAAATAGCAACAATTAAACCAAGTGCAACCGCGATTACTGGTGAGCCGAAGAACTGAATGTACTCAACAGCGGCACCTTCCATGCCAAGAGCCCCAACCGTTGTGTTTGCAAAAATTAAGATAATCGGCACAAGAATTGGTGCAACAGAACGTGCTAAGGAAGGCAGGTTCTTGCTTTCCTGAAGCTCATAGTATTCTTCAAGAGTGGAAGGCATATCAGGACGGTGAAAATCAAGTCCGTCTTCCGTTGGCAGCTGGTAGATTTTCTTACCAATCCATTTTGCATAATAAACACCGACTACAATGATTGGACCTGCAAAAACAAGTCCCCATAAGAGCATAAGACCAACATCAACGTTAAAAATACCGGCAACGCCTAACGGACCTGGAGTAGGCGGTACAGCATGGTGGGTAGCGGCAAGTCCGATACCGAGTGCAACACCGAGGCCTACGACGGATTTTCCAGTTTTTGTTGAAAGCGCTTTAATAAGAGGCATTAAGATAACAAATGCAGAGTCAACAAAAATAGGAATTGAAACGATATAACCAGCCATAGCCATTGCCCATTCTTCTTTTTTCTTTCCAAGCCATTTAATAAAGGAATAAGCCATTCTTTCTGCGGCCCCCGAGACTTCGAGAATCCGGCCCATCATAACTCCTAAACCAATAACAATACCAATTGTACTTAATGTACTTCCGAATCCCTGTGTAATCGCCGTCACTACATCAGGGGCTGGCATGCCCCCGATGATTCCTGTGACAGACGCAGAGATCAATAGTGCTAGAAAAGCGTGAATTTTAGT
Source organism: Evansella clarkii (assembly GCF_002019695.1). GTDB lineage: Bacteria > Bacillota > Bacilli > Bacillales > Salisediminibacteriaceae > Evansella > Evansella clarkii. Next base: position 1,843,147 of record NZ_KV917376.1, read on the forward strand.
TTTTAATACTAATACGATTAGAAGGAAAACCCCGATTACTAATCCTAATATCATTTGTGCTCCTGAAACTTCCATTATTGATCCCCCTTATCTGTAAGTGCGTCTTACTTACTTGTAAAATGTGGTGCGTATTTTGCAGATAGTTTAATGCATTCTTCCATACTTACGGAACTTGCAATGCCTTTTCCAGCGATATCAAAAGCTGTACCGTGGTCTACGGACGTACGAAGGAACGGAAGGCCGTTTGTAATAGAAATAGTTTTTTCAAAGTCTGTCATTTTCGCAGCGATATGCCCCTGATCGTGGTAAAGAGAAAGAACTGCGTCATATTTTCCTTGCAGTGCCTGGTGGAAGACAGAGTCTGCAGGTACTGGACCAACCGCATCAATGCCGTCTTCTACGGCTCTTTCGATTCCCGGTCGGATTTCGTCTACTTCTTCACGTCCGAACAACCCATTTTCACCGCTGTGAGGGTTTAGTCCTGCTACGGCAAATTTACGTGTTTCTACACCTAAACGCTGAAGAGCTTCGTCACAGCGCTTTAAATAATCATGGACACGCTCAGCAGTCATCTGATCAATTGCATCTTTAAGAGACAGGTGACGGGTTAAGAAGAAGATTCGCATGTTTTTAACTTCAAACATTGTTAATGGATCATCAGTGTCTGTCATAGATGCAAGCATTTCAGTATGGCCAATATGCGGTACTTCTGCTGCTTTTAGTGATTCTTTGTTGATTGGTGTTGTAGCGATAACGTCTGCAGTACCGTCGTTTGCAAGCTCAACCGCTTTTTGAATATATTCGAAAGCAGCTTGTCCGCACTGTGCCTGAACTTCTCCATACTGGAATTCGTCCAGGTTGACATTGTCCATGGATAAAACATCAATAGTGCCAAACTCGAATTTAGCTTCGTCTACTGAGCTTACTTCATTGATTGTCAGGTCGAGTTTCATGAGTTCTGCAGCTTTTTCTAAGATTGCCGTGTTTCCGATAACAATTGGATTACCTGACTCAAATACTTCTTTTTTCGCAAGTGCTGCTACTGTGATTTCCGGTCCGATTCCTGCTGGATCTCCCATTGGAATTGCGATTACTGGTGTTTTAGACATATGACATTTCTCCTTTATAATTGGTGTTTTTAATATTCTGTTTGAAACTGTTTTCCCCGTGTAAAGCTGCGGCTAAAACTTAGCCTGAAGGAACTTTACACTGTCGTAAATTGCTTTTTTATCTCCAACCATACCGCCTTTTGTAATAATCGGGAGACCGTCGAAGTATCCTCCGATCATTTTTCCATAGGCGGCAAGGGGAAGGACTTCGTCGAGAAGCTCAATGCCGCTTGCACGGCTGACAGAGCAAAGGGACGCTGTGACATCTCCGCCACTTGAGAAGCACCCTTTAAACATAGCGCTTTTGTCTTCAAGCACCTGGCGGCTGATTTTAGCAAGTCCGTCAGTAATTCTCTTTGCAAGTGCCTGTTCGCTGGCATTTTCCTGCTTTGCCTTTTCTTCCAGATTGAGAAGCGAGTGCCCTGGAAGATGAGTGGTTAAAATGAGCACTTCCTGTTTTTTATCAGCCAGCACAGCTTCTGTGGCCCTCTGGATTTCCTCGTCCCAGCTGCTTGTGTAACTTGCAAGCTTATCAGGATCTACATATACAGGGTCTGCATTCAGCTTTCCGATTAGATAATTAAGCTGCTGCCCTGTAAGCTTTGTAGCACTTCCTACAGCTACCAGAATTCTTTCCTGCTTTGCCTGCTGGCGCATTACCGCTTTTGAATAGGCAGCTGTGAGCGGACCGGGGTCGGCGGAAATTATAAATCTTTCGAGCTGGCACATTGCTTCAGCAATCACTTCAATCTGATCATTAGTCGTAGCGTCGCAAACTACTATTCTGCAGCCTTCGGAAAACGCAGCATCAAGTGCTTCACTGAGCTTGTCAGCCCCTTTCAATACTTCCTGAAGTCCGAGAAACCCAACTTTGTTTTCAGACTGCATTTCCGTTAATGCCGGTATGAAAGATTCTGTTAATGGCCGGACCGGGTCGTTAGCTACATCCGTCTGCTGAAGCGGAACCCCGTCAACAAGCAGATAGCCTCCAATAACGATTCTGCCGGAATCAGGGAAAGACGGAACGATGACGGCTACCGCTTCTTCTCCAAGCTGCTCAAGCATAGTATCTATTTCAACACCGATATTTCCCCGGTAGGTGCTGTCAATGCGTTTGGAAAAAAGCTTTGCCCCCCAGCTCTTAAACTGGTCGATTGCCTGGATCGTACGTGATCTGGCAACCTCTGTAGACTGATAACGGCTGTCTGTATCTACAATAACGGCGTCATAGTTAATTTCTTCAGGGAATGGCGCCCCCTGCACCATTGTTGCAGACTTAAAACCTTGTTTACTCATCCTGACTCCAGTGGCATTCGCACCAGTCAGGTCATCCGCGATAACTCCTATTCTCATTGACATTACCTTCCTTCTGTGATGGTACCCTTATTATTGTGTCGTGGTAGGCCTCCGATTCCTTACTGGAAACGTTGTCATTTGTGATAATTCCCTGCAATGCCTCCAGCCTGCAGACGGAAGCAAAAGAACTTTTGCCAAATTTGCTGTGATCCGCAACGAGCCATGTTTTTTCGGCAGCCTGTACCATAAGCCGCTTCACCTTTGCTTTCTCCAGCGTTGGTGCGGTTATACCGGCAGCCGGATGAACGGCGTGAGTACCAAGGAAGAGCAGATCTACATGAATGTCTTCCAGCAGACTCTCTGTATGAGGGCCAAACATAGCACCTACCTGGTTTTGCAGCTCTCCGCCTGTAACAATGACATGTACATGAGTGTTCAGAAATTCAGCTGCGATTAAAATATCATTTGTTATAACCGTTAAGTTTTCCCGGTTTTTTAGCACCCGTGCTATTTCATGAGTGGTAGTGCCCGAGTCCAGTATGATTGTATCCCCAGGTCTTACAATGGTTGCCGCATGGGCAGCGATTGCTTTTTTCTCTTGCAGATACTGTTTTTCTTTATTTTCGTATGAGGTTTCGTCAATTATCCTTTTTACAGGAACTGCTCCCCCGTGGGTCCGGATCAGTTTATTTTCCTTTTCCAGGTGCATTAAGTCCCGGCGGATTGTCATGGCTGAAACACCAAGCATTTTTTCCAGATCCTCAATATCGATTTTTCCTTTATCAAGCACTTCTGTTTCAATTAACTTTCTTCTCTCGTTTATGTTCATTTTTTTCACCTTTCTGTTTAAAACAAACATAATATGATTTTTATTATGGGGTTTATGTTCGTTTTTGTCAATTATTATTTTTCGTTTGTTCGTTTTTATCATTATAACTTAAATATACTCGGTTGTTTACAGGAGGGACAGGGCGGGTATTTGAAAGGATGTCAGATTAATTTAAAGAAACCAGGAGGTGCCGGGATGGCTAATAAAGAATTGGCAATGCATGAAAAGCTCGAAGTACATGAAATACTGCAGATTAAATCTGCATGTGTGGCAAAGTCAGCAATGATGCAGGGGCTTGCATCCGACAAAAAGCTGAAGGAACTGCTGGAAGAGGATGTTAAAAAATCGAAAAAAGTCGTTGAGGAACTTAAAGATATATTATCTTAAGTAAGATATAGCGAACGGAAGAGAGTGCCTGTAAAAAATAATTCAAAGACAGGAAGGTGACTTTTTATGGGAAGTATTTTAGATAAAATTGCTAATAAAGATGCGATCACTGACGAAGTAATCGCGACAGATATGCTCGTTACAGCTAAAGCAACTGTAAGAAGCTATGCAGTTGCGATTACAGAAACAGCCAGCCCGGAAGTCCATAAAATTCTGAAGAAGCAGCTTGACGAAGCGATAGAAACGCATCATAAAATTGCCACGTACATGATTGAGAACGAAATGTATCATGCATACGATATTGATGAGCAAATTAAACATGACCAGCAAAAAGCCGATATGGCACTGGATATGCCGGAAGACAACCGATAAATATGGACTGAAAAGAACCTGGAATGCTTCCAGGTTCTTTTTGTTTAGGAAGATAACGAATAATGTGTTTTGAGTAAAATTTGGTTTGATATCCTGGCGGAAAGATAATAGTAATAGGGAGGAAGATTCGGGAGACTGCGCGAATCTTTTATAGAAATGAGGGAAAAGCTTATTTATAAAACAAGCATAAACTGTTCAGCCGAATAGAGTGATTCAGCCTGAATGGCGGAGCTGCTTGTATAGGAGGTGGGCTTAATGGCGGAACCTGAAGTTGGTTCGGCAGCGCCGGACTTTTATTTATCTTCGACCAGGAAGGAAAAGATCTCACTGGAAGACTACAGAGGAGAAAAAAATATTCTCCTTGCTTTCTTCCCGCTTGATTTTACCCCTGGTTGAATTAGAGAACTAACCTCTTGGAAAGAGGACTACGAGAAACTTGAACGGCTCGATACAGAAGTTTTAGCGGTGAGTGTCGATCATATATACTCCCATAATGTTTTTGAAGCAAGCCTGGGAACCCTTCCTTACCCTTTGCTGTCCGACTGGTTTAAGGAAACGGCGAGGGCTTACGGGGTGCTGAATGAAGAGGATCTCACTGCCAAAAGATCAGTGTTCATCATTAACAAGAACGGTGATATAGTCTACAAGAATACCGCATTTAAAGCGGATGTCCATGAGGATTATGAAGCATGCATCCGTAAGCTGGAGGAATTGATTTAGTGGTTTGTACCCTCTCCTTTATGAAGGAGGGGGATTTTTTTGTTGTGTGGTGGAAGAACGGATAGGGGCGAGAGAGTATAAGATATGAAATGGTGTTGGCGGTTTGCAGATGTTGAACAAGTTACTAGCTTGGCTGGTTATAATTTGAGATTGGTGAGAGAGCTTGTCACATTTTTTATTGATGAGTCATAAAATAATAGCAGAAATACCGTTGGTGGTGTATAAATTCCTCTTTTTTCCACAAAAATAATATAAAAAGGCGGGGTGATGAAGAATGGGTCTGTTTCAGTCTTTCTCCAATTGGCAGTCTGGAAGAAAGCAGAGAAGAATTAGTGAAATGCAGGCAAAGAATAAGTGTCCGGATTGTGGAGGGAAGGGATTTTATATGTTTTCCAATGAGTATTTTATGACGACGCCATACGATTGTCCAGGATGTAACGGCAGCGGCACTTTTTCTGATTGGGTTAAGTAGCAGGTTAGTTGTGGTTTAGTTGCTGGGGCAGGGAGCTGTGAAGGTGGGAAGGCGGTCTTTTGTCCACTCAATCGCTAATTTAGTTATAGTCTTGTCGTTGGATTGGTTGTCTTCGAAGAGATGCTCCTCGGAAATTAATTTATGGTTCTTTCCAGCAGGAGAGTTATGAAAGACTGATGGATGAAAAACCGTGCTGGGTTGAGAGACTTACTTCGGAGGAGGAGCAGGAAAGAATAGTTGACGAAGAGCCGTTTGGGTTGAGAGTGAAGCTTCGAAGTGTGAAAAAGGTCAATATAACTGCCGGTTTCAATTGGAACTGTGTTATGGCTAGAATGCAAAGGTGATTTGCATTCTTTTTTGGGTTAGGAAGCAGTGCGAGAGCGTCTTGCATCCCATGAGCGAGAGAAAGGGATGACCTCAAGTAGTGCGAGAGCGTCTTGCATCCCATGAGCGAGAGAAAGGGATGACCTCAAGTAGTGCGAGAGCGTCTTGCATCCCATGAGCGAGAGAAAGGGATGACCTCAAGTAGTGCGAGAGCGTCTTGCATCCCATGAGCGAGAGGAGGGCGTTAACCCAAGTAGTGCAAGAGCGTCTTGCACCCCATAAGCGGGAGGAGGGCGTTACCTCAAGTAGTGCAAGAGCGTCTTGCATCCCATGAATGAGAAGATAGCATAAACTCAAGGGATACAAGAGTATAAATAGCCTCATTTATAAATAATAAGTTTACTTCCCTTTTTTTATTAATTTATAGTTTTTCCAAAAAACGGGTTGGATGGCTTTCTTTGAATACAAGTAATTACACCAGTGTTTTATTACATTTATGGTTACCAACCTAAATCCAGACAATCTGAAAAAACAAGCTAAACTATACGCCGCTTGCATTTCCCACATTGAAGTTTTCGTCCCCTCAAAGGGCTAAAACCCGCTCCATTCATGATAAAATAAGAAAAAAACAACGTGGGGTGTCTTTTTGAAGTTTGCGAGATTTGATTTTTATTTAAAGTATGTTTTGCCTTTTACGGCCTGGCTAGGGCTGATTCACTTTTCTTCGTCTCAGTCGTATGAAGACCAGAATGTCCAGCCTATACTGGAAGGTTTTCCGCTGGACTGGGTTTACACCTTATTTTCGTGGGTTTCTTTTAGTTACGGAGATTCGGTAGTCAGTCTGGAAACCCGTTCCCCGGAGGCTTTCGTTGAATTTTTTATCAGGAAAGGTGCTCATGTATTTGTCTATGCAGTGTTGGCAATTCTTGCATTCCGGCTCATATATCAGATTTTGCCTAAAATATATCCTTCAGCGGCTGCTGCCTGGCTTTTCGTCACTTTATATGCGGCAATAGATGAAATAAGGCAGTACTTCCATCCGGATCGATCAGGTATGATAGAGGACGTTATCCTCGACTCAGTGGGCGGGATTATTGGTCTGGCGGTTTATATTGTCTGGATGAAAAAACGAAGCTAATTATGAGAAATTTTGGTGAAACAGGAAGAAATATTAATATAAAGCATGAATAATGTGAAACAAAATTGTATAATGAAAAAAGTATATAAGTTTTGCGGATCGCTGGAGGTATAATATGAAAAGATGGCTGGTATTTTTAATAATTTTTATCTCAATAGGGGCTGTAATATTTGGCAGGTTTTCCTATCAGGCAAAACTGTCCGATATAGCAGAAGCAGCAAAAGAGCACAGCAGCACACCGATTTTACAAGCTGAAGAGAACGCAGCCTCAGAGCCTGAAGAAAACAATGGTAGAGATAACAATGATTCATCAGAGATTAATATAGCTGAATTAACGGAGGATCTCGATTCTTCCGTAAGGGATTTAATTGAGGGCCGATATGCTGAGGGTGAAAAAATAGAAATTGCTGCCTTTGGTTCAAGAGCGCTGACAGACTCTGAAAGTGAGGGACTTATACCATGGCCTGAACTTTTAGAAGATAATCTAAATGAAAGTTACAGTACAGAACTCTTCGAAGTGACTACCTATTCTTTTGACCGCCTTACCAGTCTGGAAGTTTACCAGGATTCTCTATATGAAGAGGCAGCTGTTTCACATCCTGACTTGTTAATTCTTGAACCATTTATGCTGTCAAACAACGGAAATGTAAGAATAGAAGATTCCTTGGATATTACTGAGAGATTAATAGAGGAGTTTGAGAAGGAAAACGAGGATATTATTATTTTTGTGCAGCCTCCTCATCCGTTATATAATTCCGTTTTTTATCCACAGGAGGTCGAAGCACTTAAAGACTTTGTTGAGGAACAGGGGTTAAGTTACGCGGATCACTGGGAAGAATGGCCTGGTATTCAGGATGAAGAATTATTAACATATACAGATGAAGAGCATAATATGCCCACAGAGGCAGGGCATGAATTATGGGCAGAAGCTTTGAAAAAATATTTTGTTAAAGAATAAAAAGAACAGGAAGACTCTTTGAGTCTTCCTGTTCTTTTTATTCGAAATCAAGCAAATAGGCCGAAAAGCCTTTATGACATTCGGGGCATTGAAAAGGAAATGAGATCTTTTTGTTTAGAGCAGCATTTCGTATTTCGGGGCTGTCTTCACCGTATACGTGTCTGGCTATGTCATTCCATTTCTCTACCTCAGTGCTGCTATTACAGCTGGGACAGATAACCTGGGTACTTTCCTGAATCTTCTTCTTCTGAAAGATCTTCAGCATTATATATTCACCTCGAAAACTGGAAAACAAAACACACTATTCCTATTTTTACATCCTTAGTTATATTTTAACGCAAAGAATGAGTAAAATTAAGTTTTTTTATCGAAAAATATAAAAAATGTCCAAATTTCTATCTTAATAACTACAAAAAAGACATTCTTACTTTGTTTAGAGCATCTAAATTATTTTTCCATTTTATTGGGCTGGAGTTAACAATTATTAGTAACTGCGATAGAATTAGGAATATACACTATAAAAAATAAAAGATATTTCAGGGGGAAGAGTGATGTTATTACATAAAAGCAAGATTATGTTTTCTGCAGGGGCAGCAGTTCTGCTCCTTGCAGGCTGTTTTGGAGAGGACCCTGCAAATCCTGAGGAAACATTAGATGAGTATATTGACTACTGGGAGACTGGGCAATTTGGAGGAATGGAGAATACAGCTACAGAGGAAACCCAGGAATTAATAGGAGCCATGGAATTGGAACTGGAAGAAAGAATGAATAATGTATACAGCGATATAGGTGTTGATAATATCCAGGTGACCTATGAACCAATTGATTTTTCAGAAGAAGAAATTGATCTTGGTGAAATTGAGGAAATCACTTATGAGATTGATGTACAGATGGATACCATGCTTGGAGAGCTGAATTATTATACGGATGTAACGCTTAGAAAGGAGACAGAAGAAGAGGATGGAGATGAATGGTCCTGGAAAGTGGACTGGCATCCTACTCATTTTTTCGCAGGGCTTCAGGAACCTGATGATTTAATCCTGGTAAATAGAGAAGAGCCTGAACGAGGTGGTATTTATGACCGTAACGGGCTTAAGCTCGCTGTAAACGATATAATATACGAAGCAGGATTTAAGCCGGAGGATATGGATGATTTCGACGCTGCTACGGAAGAATTTGCAGAGATTCTCTCTCTTGATGTTGATTTTGTCCGTGAAAGAGCGAACCTTTACCCTGATAACCCGGACTGGTTTACTGATGTCGTACGGATTTCTCCAGAAGACCCGAGAAGGGAAGAGCTGGGAGAAGTGAGTGGTGTAATGTTTAACAGGGTTGAGGGAAGAGTTTATCCCCACGGGGAAGCATTAGCCCATCTTATTGGCCATATTGACTCTGTCAACGCAGAGGATCTGGAAGAACGAGATGGGGAAGGCTATACATCCTCATCTTATATTGGAAGAAGAGGTCTTGAAGCAGTACTTGAAGACCAGCTTCGGGGAGAACCAGGAGTATCAATAGTTGTTGCAAATGCAGATCGTGAGACGAGAGACGTGATCAAAAGCAGACAGGTAGAGCATGGGGAGGATATTACACTAACAATCGATGCAGAGATGCAGGTTGAACTGGCTGAAGCCATTGGAGATGATGCTGGGACCGGGCTTGTAATGAATCCAGCCACTGGAGAGGTACTCGCCCTTGCAAGCATGCCGGCATATGATTCTAATCTCCGGTATTTGAATCTTAGCGACCCTCGGGCGGAGGAACTGGAAGACACAAATATTCTTTATCAGCTTCGCTTTCGGGATTCGTATTCTCCAGGTTCCGTCTTTAAACCTTTTACAGCTGCAATTGGCCTGGAAGAAGGAACGCTCGATCCGGAAGAAGTAATTGAGATTGATGGGAAACAGTGGCAGCCGGAGGACAGTGACTGGGGAAGCTATGAAGTTACGAGGGTGAACGAAAATGTTTCAGAAGTGGACCTCAACAGCGCGATGAAGCATTCTGATAATATTTACTTTGCTCAGCAGGCACTGGAAATCGGCAGCGGAACTTTTGAAGAATGGGCAGAACAGCTTGGGTTTGGGGAGTCTTTAGATTTTGTCTATCCAATGCACACTTCTACGCTGTCAAATGACGGGCTGGAAACTGAGATGCTTCTGGCTGATACTGGTTACGGTCAGGGAGAGGTACTCATCAATCCGCTTCATTTAACAACGCTTTATACGATGTTTACTAATGAAGGAAGTGTAGTACAGCCGACTCTGTTGCAGGAGGAAGAGACGGGTGTCTGGCTGGAGAATATTGTATCACCCGATACAGCAGAAAGAGTACTGGAGAGCTTAATCACAGTTACAGAAGATGAAAACGGTACAGCATATCGGGAAAACCCAGGCCATAGCCGTTCCATGGCAGGAAAAACAGGTACAGCGGAACTGAAAGAATCCCGCGATGACGTAGAAGGAGAACAGCTCGGCTGGTATACCGCCTTTGATTACGAAGAACAGGATCTCCTGGTTACCGTAATGATTGAAGGTGCAGAAGAACACGGCGGCAGCGGGTATGTGGTGGATTTAGTGAATGGTTTTTTGGGGGAGATAGACTAGTAAATGATATTTGAGCCCGCTTTCCAAGCGGGCTATTTCTATTAGAGTAGATATTTATAAATTATTATATGGAAAAGTCAATAATAATAAAAATGGCCCTCCTAAAAAAAATAGATTAGAGGTATAATTTGTCTAATAAATATCTTTAAGAAGGAGTGTCTAATGAAAAAGGCTTTTTTAGTTTTATTACTATTATTTGTAGCTAGTTTAATATTCTTTAGTAATGTCTCTCTTGCTGAGGAAGAAGATATAGAGAACGTTATAATTATTTTTAAAGAAGTGATTGATGAAGAAGCAATTACTAATCTTAATGGTAAGATCGAGAAGTCATTTAGTCATGTACCCATGGTGTCTGGCGAAGTGTCTGCAGAGGCAATTGAAGAGCTTGAAAATAACCCAGATATAATAGCAGTTGAGATTGATCAAATAGTCGAGATTCATAACGATAATTTAGAATGGAGTATTAAAAAAGTAGAAGCTCCGAGAGCATGGAATTCTGGTCTTACCGGCAAAGGAGTTAAGGTGGCTGTCTTAGATACTGGAATAGCACAACATAAGGATTTATCTGTTGCAGGAGGGGTGGGGTTAACTGCTAATACGAATTCCTTTGTTGACGATAATGGGCATGGAACTCATGTAGCTGGTATTATTGGTGCTAAGGGCAGCGGTTCTGGGGTAACTGGAGTTGCTCCTGGAGTAAGTTTATATGCTGTTAAAGTGCTTGATAATACAGGCAAAGGTTACATGTCTGACATTATAGCCGGGATAGAATGGTCTATTTCTAATGGAATGGACATTATTAATCTAAGTTTAGGGACTGCGAGTGAATCAGCTTCTCTGAAAAGAGTAATTGATGATGCAGTCCAAAAAGGGATAATAGTGGTGGCATCCGGTGGAAATAATGGACGCGAAGACGGAAGAGGGGATACTGTTTCCTATCCAGCCCGCTATGACTCTGTTATAGCTGTGTCTGCAATTGACAGGAATAATAAGAGATGGATGTTATCAGCGACTGGATCAGCTATTGAAATCACAGCGCCGGGAGTAAATATCCTAAGTACTGATTTAAATAATAAATATACTATTCGAAGCGGAACATCGATGGCTGCGCCACATGTCACTGGCGCTTTAGCATTGTTAAAAGAATCAGCTCCAAATCTTAATAACAATGATTTGAGGAAAAAAATGCAAGACACAGCGTTAGACATCGGGCAGCCAGGAAAAGATTCCTTTTATGGTTTTGGTGTGGTACAAGCCCCTTTCATAGATCATATTGAAGTTGGCTTACCTTATAAATTAGGAGATCAGGGAGATGGCGTTTACAGGGTAAAACAAAAACTGCAAATTACCGGTTTTTATAAATCTCCTGTAATTTCAGATACTTTAGACGAGACTACCGAGCGAGCGATCAAAGAGTTTCAGCAATATTACGGTTTAAAAGTCACAGGAATAATCGATAAAGAAACATATAATAAAATTAAGGGAATAACAGAGAGTCCTTATCAACAAGGAAAACGGAGTAATGAGATCCAAACCTTAAAAATGGACTTAGTGAGGGCAGGTTTTGGTATACACTGGATTAATCCCACCACTTTCTACGGGGCTGACACTGTAAAAGAAGTTAAAGCATTTCAGCAATATTATGGGTTAATTGAAAATGGAATAATGGATTCAGTAACAATTTCTAAACTGAAAGAAGTACTTGAATCACCGTTTCAGCTAGGAAATAGAAGCGAACACGTTCAAAAAATCAAAAGAGATTTAGTTCAAGTTGGCTTTGGCACACACTGGGCTAATCCAACAACTTACTATGGTCATGATACGGTTAACGTTGTTAAATCGTTTCAACAGTTTTATGGCTTAAGAGTTAGTGGAATTATAGATGAAATTACGCTTGCAAAACTAAAAGATGTGACACCTGCCGTATACAAGCAGGGGGATCGTGATGAGCAAATAAGAATTATAAAACTTGATTTAATGAAAGCTGGGTTTGGAAGACACTGGTCTAATCCGACTATTTATTTTGGTCCCGATACTGTAAGAGAGATTGAAGCTTTTCAACGATACTATGGCTTACCTGTCGACGGTCAGATCAACCAGACTACTAGAATGAAACTCCAGGAGGTTTTATCTTCACCATACCAGCTGGGAAAGCGTAGTAGGGAAATTCAAGAGTTAAAGCGAGGGCTTGTGAAATTGGGGTTTGGAACGCATTGGACAAATCCCACAGCTTTTTATGGCCAAGATACTGCTAACGAGGTATTAGCGTTTCAACAATACTATGGTCTTCGACAAAATGGCATTATGGATCAAATTTCTATAATTAAACTAGAGGAGATATTATCTTCACCTTATCAGTTTGGAAATCGGAGTGCTGAAATAAGATCTCTTAAATGGAATTTAGTAAAAGTTGGCTTCGGTACACATTGGGTGAACCCTACAACATATTATGGTTCAGATACTGTTAATTTGGTAGAGGATTTTCAAAAGCACTACGAGTTAAGGGTAAACGGAATCGCAGATGAAGTGACCAGAAGTAAATTGGAGAAATTGGCAAATAGATAAGTTGAAACATAAATACAAAAAAGCCGACATGTTGAAACAATGAACAACCCCCCGTCAAGTAGACAGCGGAAATAATAAAAATGTATTAAGCGGCCTTAGCTCTGTATTCACAGGGACTGTGGCCGTTTAGTTTTTCCTGGTAACGGTCATGGTTATAGAACTGTATGTAGTCATCAATGTCTTTTTGTAGTTCTTCGAAAGTATTGTATGAACCAAGCCTGTATTTTTCCCACTTCACTTTGCCCCAGAACGACTCCATCGGGCCGTTGTCAATACAACGGCCAACACGGGACATGCTTTGCTTCATATTCGCCTGTTCGATCATTCTCTTAAAAGGACGGGAGGTGTATGGAAATCCTCGGTCACTGTGTAATAGTGCCTGTGAATCAGGTGCTGCCTTCAGAGCTTTTTTCAGCGTTTTAAACACGAGCTCATTGTTGTTTGACTTACCAAGTACATAAGAGATCACGCTGCCATCATGGAGATCCATAATGGCACTGAGGTAAGCCTTACGGTTACCATACTTCATTTCTGTCACATCAGTTACCCACTTCTGGTTTGGGCGATCTGCCTGGAATTCGCGATTCAGTACATTTTCAGCTTGTATGCTCGGGTGAAGAGTATTTATAACGGCTTTTCTTACGGCGAATGACAGACAAGAGGTTAGCACTTTTCATAAGACGGAGAATACGTTTATGGTTCAAAGTCTCCTTAAAGATCCGGTTCATCGAAATCCTCATTCTCCGATAGCCATAAATACCCTTCAACTTATGTTGAAGAAGAGTCATCTCTTTCATAACCCTTCGATTTAATTTCTCTCTGGCCGAAGGTCTGCGATTCTTCCATTTGTAATATCCCTGCCTGGAAACATGAGCAATGTCACAAAGTAATTGGGCAGACATATTTTCTTCCGTGCTGAGTTCGTATATAGCAGTGTACCGGTTATGGTACCGGGTCTCATTCAGTACCGCCTCCTTTCGATTTCCTCCAACTTTTTTAAAAACGCATTTTCCGCACGAAGACGCTCGTTCTCTATTTTAGCTTCTTCATTTCTTTTTCTTCTTTTGTCAGCTCTTTTTCCGTTCTTTGCTTTCCCCGATTATCCTGAAGAGCTTCTTCTCCACCTTGAAGGTACTTTCTTACCCAGCTGTAAATCTGCGCATAGGAAACCTTGTGAATTTCCATTGACCTGGTATAATCTTTCCCATGAGCCAAATAGTCTTTAACGATTTCAACCTTTTCCTCGAAACAAACCTTCTTTCCCATGGTCATAGAGCGACTCAATCCTTTCCTGTCATTCTTAAGTGCTTTATGACCATTATAAAGCTCAACCCAACCGATGAGAACGGTTCTGGTTGAGATCCCATATTTCCTTATAACCTCTCTTTGTGAAAATCTACCGGAAAGATAGTCATGAACGGCAGCCTGTTTGAGTTCCGCCGAATAAAGTGTATGACCTTTTACCGGTTCAAGGCTATCGGCGACGTACTCTCTATAGAGGGTCCCCCAATCATTGATAGTCCCTGCATTTACACCATATTTTCTGGCTATCTCCTCGCCAGAGAGGTCTCCTTCATTATATTCAGCAATAATCCTTAGTTTTTCTAATGCCGTAAAGTTTTTTCTAGAGACAAAAAACTCCCCCAATGGTAAACAGATTTTGTGTATTTCATCTGTCTACCTTTAGGGAAGCATATCACCACTTGCCGGTCTCTTTTGTTTATATAATTTATGGATAGGAGCCAATAAAAAAAAGAAAAGAAAAGAGACAGTAATTTGGCTCTTTTCTTTTTTATATTATCTGAAATAATTCTGCACACCTTCTAGAATCCCTTCTGCTGCGCGTTGCCTGTAAGATGATTGATTCAACTTAGCCGCATCGCCAGAGTGGTCCATAAAACCTACTTCTAAAAGTGCACTAGGTATTCTTGTTTCTCTGATAACATGGTAGTTACCTTCAGCTACCCTGCGATAATTTGTACCCATTTTTCTGACTACTGCGTCCTGAAGTGAGTTCGCAAGTCTGATACTATTAGATCTTTGATACTTGCCATGCCAGAATGTTTCTGTCCCATTGGCAATACCGTTAAAAGCGTTCGCATGTATACTAATAAATATATCAGCATTAGAAGAGTTAGCTAGTGAAGAACGCTGAGCTAATGTTAGATAGACATCTGTTGATCTTGTCATTAAGACAGTGGCTCCTTGTCTTTCAAGTAATTGCTTGGCACGAAGGGTAATGTCGAGAACTAGTGCTTTTTCAAGCATACCATTAGCTATGGCTCCTGAATCACTGCCCCCGTGACCTGCGTCAAGCATGATTACCTTCCCTCTCAGCGAACCATTTCCGGATGGAGGGTTGCCCATTTCAATAAACTGCCCAGAAACATAACCAACAGAATTATTAAAACTAATTTGATGCCAACCGTTGCCTTCAGTATTCCTAATTTCTACTGTTGAACCATTTGGCAAAGAACCAATAGTGCCATAACTTGTCCCCGGGCCACTTCGAACGTTTAAGCTGGTAGCAGTAACATAGCCAGTTTTATATGTCGGTTGACTAGTTTCCTCAATAAATTGTCCTGAAACATAGCCGACGGAATTATTAAAGCTGATCTTTATCCATCCGTTACTTTCCCGATTAAGTATTTCAACCTGGGTGCCGTTAGGTAAGGAACCAATTGTACTATGACTAGTACCTGGACCGCTTCTGACATTCAGGCTAGTAGCTGTCACTGTCCCATAGCTGGATACTTCGCTGGCAAGTTCAACGATTTTAGCTCGGGTTACTTCATCAATTATCCCATTTACAGCCAAACTGTTAGTACTCTGGAATTCTCTGACTACTTTCTCGGTATCAGCGCCAAAATAATTAGTAGGGTTAGACCAGTGAGTGCCATATCCTGCTTTAACTAAGTCTTCTTTAACCGATAGGACTTCATTGCTTCTCGCTCCACGTTGTAATGGGCTAGAAAGGACTTCGTTTATCTTATTCAGTGTAGCCTGATCGCCTCGGCCATTGACAGATAGTCCGTAGTAGTTCTGAAACTCACGAACTACCTTTTCTGTATCCGATCCAAAATAAGTAGTTGGATTCGACCAGTGGGTGCCGAAGCCAAGACTCATCAGGTCATGCTTGAAATCTACTACACTCTCATGTCTCGTCCCAAGCTCTAAAGAAACAGGCTGAAGTTCCTTCACTTTCCTTAGTGTGACTTCCTCAGCGATGCCGCTTACAGCCAAGCCATTAGCATTTTGGAACTCACGAACTACTCTTTCTGTATCCGAGCCGTAATAGGTAGTTGGATTGCTCCAGTGAGTGCCAAAGCCCGCTTTCATTAAGTCTTGTTTAAATGACTGGACTTCACTGCTTCTAGCCCCCAGCTGCAATGGACTTGAAAGGACTTCGTTTATC
The DNA here is from genome assembly GCF_002019695.1 of Evansella clarkii. Classification (GTDB taxonomy): domain Bacteria; phylum Bacillota; class Bacilli; order Bacillales; family Salisediminibacteriaceae; genus Evansella; species Evansella clarkii. The sequence goes on from NZ_KV917376.1 coordinate 1,859,335, forward strand.
TTATTCAGTGTAGCCTGATCTCCACGGCCATTGACAGACAGTCCGTAATAGCGCTGAAACTCACGCACTACCTTTTCTGTATCCGGTCCAAAATAAGTAGTTGGATTCGACCAGTGGGTGCCAAAGCCAAGGCTCATCAGATCATGTTTAAAGTCAACCACACTCTGATGCCTTGTACCAAACTCTAATTTAACGTTTGGTGCGTGGCTCTGCGGCAAAAGCTCTTCTATTTTCCTTAGGGTCACCTCGTCCGCAATCCCGTTAACAGCAAGGCTGTTAGTTTCCTGAAATTCCTTGACTACTTTTTCCGTATCCGAACCAAAGTAAGTAGTTGGGTTTGTCCAGTGCGTGCCGAATCCAATTCTCATCAGGTCCTCTTTTAAAGACTGGACTTCACTGCTTCTTGCCCCGAACTGAAAAGGACTTGAAAGCACCTCGTTCATCTTTTGGAGAGTTGCCTGATCCCCCTTACCAGTGACGGCCAGACCGTAGTATTCCTGAAGCTGACGGACTACTATCTCAGTGTCAGAACCGAAATATGTGGTAGGATTTGTCCAGTGCGTACCGAATCCAAGCTTCATTAAGTCATGCTTGAAATCTACTACACTTTCATCCCTAACTCCAAATTCAAGGGAAGCAGCACTAACCTCACTTTCTGAAGTAACTGCATATAAGGCAGAGATAGTTAGCAACATAATTAATATTATTTTTTTAGGTGTAAATATTTTACTCCACCTCCTTTCTTTCTTGATATTAATTTTATCGGTTAAATGACAATTAATTCAAGGGACTTTTGGAGGTATAAGCGGAAATTTGTCGTATTAAGCATGGTTATGTCTTCATTATAGGAGGGAAGGCAGGGAAATAGTACACAAAAAGAGGGGGGAACATAAGGTAGGAATAGCTATAAACTTAGGAAAAAAGAAGAATTTATATTTTTTATGGTCATATTAAAGGGTTCTAAAGAACGAAAAATACACGCAATTCTCTATACTTATTTATGGTATAATATTTTATTGCTTTACTATTAAATTTATATTAATCATCCTTTGGAAAGGTTTGTTAGATCGATGAAAAAAACTAAAGTATTATTTTTTATCTATCAAATGGGAGCTGGCGGTGCCGCAAGAACTCTGCTGAATATTATTAATAACCTGGACAGGGATAAATTCTCTCCTGTTCTTGTTACACTGAATTTTAATGGCTCGTATGAACAAGAATTAAAAGAAGACGTGGATTTTATAAAGCTGGATACAAAGAGGCTCAGCCGGTCTGTATGGAGCCTGGTAAAAATTATCAGAAACAGGAAAATTGACTTAGTTTTCAGCACTATACCAAGGGTAAATACGATAGCTGTCCTTGCATCAAAACTATCCTTAACAAAAGTTAAAACAGTAATAAGGGAAGCGGATAACTTAGGGGGGACTTTCAAAACCAATTTACAGCTTATTGGATTTGGGCTTGTTTATAAATTGTCCTCCCAGATCGTCTCCTTATCAGAAGGCGTTAAAGAAAACCTGGTAAAAAGATATAAAATTAAACCTAAAGATATTGAAGTGATTTATAATCCGGTAGATCTTGAACGAATTAAACAAAATATTAATGAAGGGATAATACCGGATAACTATAAAGAATTATTTAGTTCTTCTGATAAAGTAGTAATCACCGCTGGCAGGTTAGTAGAACAAAAAGATCAGAAAACACTTTTAGAAGCATTTTCCCAAGTAACTGAAGAAATTAACAGTCGCCTTGTCATCCTGGGAGAAGGACCACTGGAAAAGGAATTGAAGCGAAAAGCAGAAGAGTTAAACATTCATGACAGGGTTCACTTTATTGGTTTCCAAAGCAACCCATACATTTATTTTAAACATGCAGACTTATTCGTTCTTTCTTCTGTCCATGAAGGCTTCAGCCATGTTATCGCTGAAGCGCTTGCCTCCGGGACACCTGTTGTTTCCACAAACTGCAAGTCTGGACCTGAAGAAGTGTTAGATAAAGGTAAGTACGGTCTTCTGTGCGAAGTCGGGAATGCCGAAGAGATGGCGGGAAAAATGCTCCATGTACTGACAGCAGACAGCGGGAGAGTAAGTGAAATTATTAACAAAGGACATGACAGAGCGAGCCATTTTGATGCGAACAAGATTGTAAGACATTACGAACGAGTCTTTACTGCCGTATTGGGAGAAGAATCATAACTTTAAGCAACAGGAGTGTTATAAGAGGTGAATGACACCAAAAAAGTAGTACACATTACAACTGTACACCATCCATTAGACCCAAGAATTTATTACAAACAGTGTCACTCTCTGCAAAAAGCAGGGTACGATGTAACATTAATAGCTCCTTCGTCGTCTGATTTAAAAGGGGAGAATACCGTTCCTGTTATTCCCCTGAAGAAGTATAAGAACAGATTTATAAGTATGTTATTGTCCCCGATTGAAGCATACAAAAAGGCAAAAGAATTAAAGGCGGATTATTATCATTTTCATGATCCGGAATTTTTGCCTGCTGCCTGGCTTCTTAAGAAAAAACACAATACGGTTTTTTATGATATACACGAGGACTATGAAACTGGAATTGTAACCAGGGATTATTTAACGAAACCATTGAGGATTGTTATTAGTAAAATATATAAGTTAATTGAGAAAGTTTTCTCGAAGAATATGGAATTGGTGCTGGCGGAAAAATATTATAAAGAGAAATACCCCCGTGGCAATTGCGTTTTAAATTATCCTATCTTAAATGAAAACCTTATAAATAAAAGACGGGACACTTCTAAAGTTGAGAACAAGCTGCTCTATACAGGAAATGTAACAACCGACAGAGGAGCACTTACTCATGCTGCACTGCCAAATATTGACGAGAATATGTCAGTATACTTTTACGGCAGGTGTCCGGAGTGGCTTGCGGAGCAAATGCTCGAAGTGGCCGGAGAGAATAAGGAACAGCTTTATATTGAAGGTATTAATCGTTATGTGCCAAAAGAGGAAATCGATCACAGCTATATTAGTAAACAATGGTTAGCAGGACTTGCTCTGTTTCCTCCATCTGAGCATTATAAAAAGAAAGAACTGACTAAGTTCTTTGAGTATATGACAGCAGGAATTCCCATAATATGTTCAAATTTCAAAGTATGGAAGGACTTTATTGACAAATATCGTTGCGGAATAGCTGTAGATCCTTATAATGAAGAAGAAATCAGGCAAGCAATAAACTATTTAAGATCAAATCCTGCAGAAGCGAAAAAAATGGGGGAAAACGGACGTAAAGCTGTTCTGAAAGAATTAAATTGGGGAAAGGAAGAAGAGGAACTAATCAGCCTTTATCAGAGGATGCAGGCTGACAGTACTCCGAAATAACAATGTCCCTACAAATATTGGTGGTTCTAAATGAGCTATATAAATGAACGAAAGCATAGAGAATTAATTTCAGTTATCACACCTGCTTATAACGCAGAGAAGTTTATCGATAGTACAATCGAGTCTGTTCTTTCTCAAACGTACCCGGAATGGGAAATGATTATAGTGGATGACTTTTCTTCAGACACAACAGCAGAAATTGTAAGAGAATATGCTCTTAAAGATCAAAGGATAAAACTTATCCAGCTTGACGTGAACAGCGGCCCGGCTATAACAAGAAATACGGCTATCCAAAATGCCAGAGGGCGTTACCTGGCTTTTCTCGACAGCGACGATCAGTGGCTGCCTGAGAAACTGGAAAGACAGTTAAAGTACATGCAGGAAAACAAAGTTGGTTTTTCATTCACAGGATACGAATATATGGACGAACAAGGAAACCTTTCTGGTAAAAAAGAAACTGTGCCGGAGTTGGTGGATTACAACGCCCTTTTGAAGCAAAATTTAATTGGGTGCCTTACAGTTATGCTGGATACAGAAATAACGGGACAAATTGAAATGATTAATATCCGTTCCCGGCAGGATTATACTACCTGGCTGAACCTCACTAAAAGAGGAATAAACGCACATGGAATACAGGAGGTACTAGCCAGATACAGGGTAGTGCAGCATTCTCTGTCAAGCAACAAACTGAAAATGGCAAAACAGAACTGGAGAGTTTATAGAGATATCGAGAAATTAAGTTTCATGAAGAGTGTTTATTATTTTATGTATTATATTTTTTATAAAGTAAAGAAGTATGTACTGAATTAAAAGAAGGAAAAATACGGTTAACATACCACTGATTAAAGATGTTAAAAATCATATTTCCTGTTATAGTATATGAGAAAATTTAGTACATCGATAGTCGAGGTTTTTACTTTAGTTAGGCGGTGTAACTTTATATCATGCGTGATTATATTAATGAAATGTTGAAGAGGAAAGACCTTTTAATATATCTGGTAAAATCCGGCCTGAAGGCGGAACACCGTAACAGCTATTTAGGCTATTTTTGGTGGCTTTTAGATCCGCTCCTTAATGTATTAGTTTATTACTTTTTAATTGGAATTATTCTGGGCGGGGGCGGGGATAATTTCGCTGTATACCTGGTTATTGGTTTAGTAGCCTGGAGATGGATGAATACAACAGTCAATTCATCAGCAAGGGCTATTATGAAATATTCTTCTATTATTAATCAGGTTTACTTGCCAAAGTCTATTTTTCCACTATCAATGTCTTTTACACAGACATATAACTTTGTATTCGGCCTGGTAGTTGTTGCGGTATTCCTGGCATTTTCCGGTATTATGCCAGGCTGGCAGATAATTTACCTTCCGTTAATAATTTTAGTTCAAATGCTGTTTTTACTGGCAATAAGTCTTTTTGTTGCATATATCTGCGTATTTGTACGGGATATTGATAATATTCTTTCACATATACTTCGTATATTCTTTTATGCTTCCCCAATTATTTGGGAAGGTGGCCGTTTGAGAAATACTGAATACAGCTGGGTTGTTGATATTAACCCTGTGGCAATAATAATAGATTCGTACAGAGCAGTACTTATGTGGCAAGCTAACCCTCATTTTACTGGATTGTTAATTATTGGCACAGCTTCGCTTGCTGCTATTGCTGCTATGATTTATTATTATAGCCGAAATGAGCACAAAATTATTAAAGCACTATAAAAAGAGGTTTTTGATATGTCATTAACTGAAAATAAAACTGAATTTAATAGCTCCGGAGAAGTTGTTTTGCATGCTAAAAACCTGGGAGTTTCTTTCCATTCTGGCTATCGGACAGACGATTATAAATCTCATGTTATTAATTTCTTCAAGAAAGATAAAGAACGTGAAGAGAGCAAAATAACATGGCCTTTAAAAAATCTTGACTTCAAGGGGTATAAAGGTGAAATTCTTGGAATTATTGGTTCAAATGGAGCTGGAAAAACAACATTATGTAAATTGATCTCCGGAATTTTACGCCCTGATGAGGGAGCAATTGAAGTGAATGGAAGAGTTTCCGCTCTTTTTTCCTTAGGGATGGGGTTCAATAAAGAACTGACTGGCCGGGAAAATGTATATTTAAATGGTATGATGCTTGGGATTGAAAAAAATAGAATTAATGAATTTATAGATGATATACAAGAGTTTTCCGGATTAGGGGACTTTTTAGACCGACCAATGAAATACTACTCAAGTGGTATGAAGGCAAGATTAGGTTTTAGCGTGGCAGCTCATCTTGAGCCTGAGATTCTTATTCTCGACGAAGCTCTTAATACTGGAGATATTGGCTTTGGCCGAAAAGCTGCTGGAAAGATGAAAGAATTGGTTTCAAAAGCTAAGATGGTTATTCTTGTCACCCATAGTCTTCGTTACGCAAAGAAAAACTGCGACAGATTGATTTGGCTTGACAAAGGATCTATCCGGGAAGTAGGCGACCCAAAAGAAGTAGTTGAGAAATATAAAGCGTCAGTTCCAAAAACAGAACGAAAAGCAAAGAAAAAGTTAGAAATTGCAAAAACAGAGCAGGATATAAAAGACAGAACCGTGGTAAAAGCAGAAAATATGGGAGTTTCGTTTAATATGAAAAAAGAAACTTTCTGGGCTCTTAAAAATATCAGCTTCGAAATTAAAGAAGGTGAAGTAATTGGTATTATAGGCCATAATGGAGCGGGGAAGAGTACTCTCTGTAAAGTAATGACCAGAATCCTTGCACCAGATGAAGGAGATATAGAGCTAAATGGGGAGACCAGTTCTCTGCTTGGCTATGGCACAGGCTTTAACGCACAGTTGTCCGGAAGAGACAATATATTTTTAAATGGAATGCTGCTTGGGATTCCTAAAGAAAGAATTGAAGAGGATTATGAGAAAATCATCGAGTTTTCAAGTTTGAAAAAAGCAATTGACAAACCTGTGAAAAATTATTCGAGCGGGATGCAGGCAAGACTTGGGTTCAGCATTGCCGCAACATTACAGCCGGATATTTTCATTATTGATGAAGCCTTATCGACAGGGGATATGGCTTTTAAGCAAAAAGCCAGTGAGAGAATCCAGGAAATGATGGGACAAGCTAAAGCTGTAATTATTGTATCTCACAGTATGACTTTTGTAGAAAAAATTTGCACACGAGTTCTTTGGGTTGATAAAGGTGAAATTGTTTTTGATGGGGATCCTGAAGAAGCTGTAAAACGATATAAGGAAAAGTATGATAACGATAAAAAAAGTAAGTCGAAAAAAGATAAAGCCTCTGAACAGAAAACAAAAGGACGCAGTGAGAGAAGTACTTCAAAGGGAAAAAAGGCTTCTGAGAACAAAAACGAGGCAAGCAAAACCGATCTAAATAAAACAAGTAATGAATAGGTGTTGAAGAAAGATGCTAAAAGGTTTAGTGAAAAAGTCTTCAAATGTATTAGAGCGCTCTTCTCTTAAATTAATCGGCCCCAAGCAAAGGGAAATGATAAAGAACAGCTTAACTGACAGGCAAAAACAGTTCATCAAAAAGTTTATGTTCGCAGGAAAATGGCAGAGGCGAGAGATTAAAGAAGTTAAACACCGCCTTTATAATCTGGGATTTACAAAGCGGGGATACGAAGACTTGCAGGCGATGGCTGAAAAAAAGGATGAACCCTACCTTAACAGGCTTGCATTCTGGGAATTAGCACTCTGGCATGCGAATCAGTATAACAAAGCTGATGCACAGAAAGCGCTGGAGTACTTCTCAGAGGCGTTAATAGAGGAAAAAGATCCGGTGAAGCTCCGTCAGACCGCAATAATGAAAGCAGAAAGCCTTGAAATTCTCGGGGAAACGGATCGTGCTAAAGATGCCATTTCCCGCAAACTGGTATCTGAACAACATCCTGATTTATATCTCGCTGCTTCTAACCTGGAAAAAACGATGTCTGAGAGATTACAGTGGATTAACAAAATGTACAGCTATTATAATCTCGCTGGTATCTCTCTTGAAGAAACAAAAATGGATAAACCTGCTTATGACCGGCTGGTTGTGAAGCAGGAGCAAGTTACATTAGATCAGGAACAGAATAGTATTAACCCGAAAATCACTGTCATTATGCCGGTGTATAATGCCGAAGATGTGATAGACACCTCTCTGAGTTCTGTACTTGTTCAGACCTGGACAAACCTTGAAGTACTTGTAGTAGATGACTGCAGTAAAGATAACACAGTAAAAATTGTTGAAACTTATGTAAACAAGGATCCGAGGGTCCGCCTTTTAAAAGCTGAAAAAAATGGCGGCGCTTATATGGCCAGAAACCTTGCGCTAAAAGAAGCGACAGGAGAATTCGTAACAATTCATGACGCTGATGACTGGTCCCACCCGCAAAAGATGGAAATACAAGTACGGCATCTGATAGATCACCCTGATATTAAAGGGAACACCTCACAGCAAGCCAGAGCAACAAATGACCTGAAATTTTACCGAAGGGGTAAACCAGGAATCTATATCTTCAGCAATATGTCTTCTTTTATGTTCCGGAGAAAAGAGGTAATGAAAGAACTTGGATACTGGGATAGTGTCCGTTTTGCGGCCGACTCGGAATTTATCCGCCGTATTAAGAAGGTATTTGGAGAAAAATCGGTAACTGAAGTCCCAACTGGTCCCCTCTCTTTCCAAAGGCAGACAGAAACGTCTCTGACCGGAAACTCTGCCTTTGGATACCATGGATATAAAATGGGCGCCAGAAGAGAGTACGAGGAAGGGCATGATTACTTCCACGCTATATCGGAAAATCTTTATTATGATTTTCCTCAAACAAAACGGCCGTTCTCAGCACCTGAGCCAATGTGGCCAAATAAGGAAGAAAAAACAGAGGGCTATCGCACTTTTGACGTTATTCTGGGAGCAGATCTTCGGACAGATGCTGAAAAAGTAATTCGCGATATAGAAAAAATAAAGGCTTCAAAAGGGGAAAAGTGTCGTATAGGTCTCATCCAATTATCCGAATACACTGTCAGCCCGGATAAAAAAACCGACTCTGAAATCAGGGAACGGTTAGAGGATACAGTTCAGACAATTGTTTATGGAGAGAAAGTGCGTTGTGAGTATTTGCTGATACTAAACCCGGCAGCACTTAATGAGTGGCAGAAATATATTCCTGAAATAGATGCAGACGAAATTCACGTTATAGTTAATAAACTCCCTGGCAATGAGGTTAAATACAATATAGCCCATTGCCATATACACTTACAAGAGTATTTCGGAAAACCAGGCATATGGTTTCCTGTAACTTCGGAAATAAGAAACGGACTGACAAATAAGTGTGCTGCAGAAATTAGGGAAGTAAATATAGCAGAAAAGGAATGGCAACTGGAGGAGATTAATGGTGAACAAAAATGAATTCTCTCCAGTCTCAGGAACAGATAAAGACATATCTAAGGACGGAAATTGTGAGAAAGGACAAACTTCTAAAGACAAAATTAGTCCAGCCAGAGAGCAAATTCTTCTGCAGAAACTAATAAAGCGCGATGCACAGCTGCAAAAAGAACAAAAGATGAGAATGCAAGCAGAAAAAGAACGTTCTTTAGCTGAAAAAAATTATAATACAGTAACTAACAGCAGTTTGTGGAGACTATCATGGCCTGCAAGAAAATCTTTTAAAATGATGAAACGGACATTTAATTATCTCAAAAGGAAACTGCTTGGTTCAAAATATATTACCTTAGCTAAAGAGGCCGAAGAACTCGCAGTGAAAAACAGCAAACTGGAGAGGCAAGTAAAAGCTTTAAAAGTAAAACTGGATGCTTCTTTTCAAGAAAATAAGGAGCAGGAAAAACAAAAAAAACACCTTCAGCTGCAATTACAAGAGTTAGATGGTGCAGATTTAACGGATATAATCAAACAATCAAAGGACGAAGGCGAGATAATAGAGGTTCTGGACCTTATAATAAGGAACAGAGCCAGCTTAAATGAAGATTATACTAATGCCCTAAAATTTGCCGCTAAATCTTATATTAATACTGAAAAAAATATTAAATATATGATTTATGAGAAAGTGTTAAAAGGGCTCCAGCTGGAGGAAATTCCGGAGTTTATCACCAGAGAAGCAGAAAAAGAACCAGGGCTGCCGCTAAATGAAGTATCTTCTTTCAAATCAAATTTAACAAGAAGATTAAGGCTGTTAAGGCTAGGAAAAACACTGCCCGAATGGATTCTCGATAATAAATCAGTTGCTTATTCTTTTATTGATAATCTTAAAATCAGAAGACCCTGGGTGAGTGATGAAATTTATAAGTTCACAGAGCTCCCAAAGCACGACGGAATCGTCATAAAACCGCGGGATGGAGCAGGTTCGCGAGGCGTCTATCTATTATCATCACTTGAAGAAATTCAGGATGTTAAAAGATCTCAGACATTAAACGGCTGGGAAGAGCTTGAGACTTTTGTTAAAGAGGACTTTTCTTTAGGCTGGGTAGATAAAGATGAATGGATTATAGAGGAACTAGTTTATGAAACTATAGACAAAAAAATCCCCGCACGGGATATTAAATTCTATTGTTTTTACGGAAAAGTTGGTTTAATTTTAGAGGTGGTCCGTTATCCGGAAGTAAAATACTGCTGGTGGAGCCCTGAAGGGGCTCTTACGGATACAGGGAAGTATAAGGACCAGTTATTTGAAGGTAATGGTGTCACTGCAGAACATATAAAGCAGGCAGAGAAAATTAGTCTGGAAATTCCAGCTCCATTTGTAAGAATAGATTTTCTTAAGACCGGTGATGAACTGGTATTTGGTGAGTTCACCCCGAAACCGGGCAATTATGACCACTTCAATCATTATTATGATAAGCTTTTAGGTGACTATATTCTCGAAGCAGAACACCGTTTAGTCAATGATTTATTAAGTGGCAAACAGTTTCAGAATTATAAAACAATTAATTCAAAATAAAGCGGAACATAAGGCAAATAATAGACTGGATTAAGAAGATTTAGGAGGCAGCAAATAAATGGAACAGAATAACGCCGAATGGCTTCCCCATTTAACAAGCGAGGTAGTGGCAGATGCCCGGGGTCCGGAACTGGACGCATATGCTGTAGCACTTGAAGGATGGAGAAGAGGCCTGATTTTAAAATGGCATGTGAAGGATTCAGAAAAGTTCAGTGAGATGAAAACATGGTTTGATGACAAGCCTGGTAAATTGTTTTCGCTAAGTTTAGGAACTAAAACTCACTATTTCTTCAGGACCAGAGGTGACAAGGTTACGAATGAAGCGGTGGAAATAGGCGGGGACAAAGTAAAGACCAAGGTAAGGCTAACTAAGGCGGGAATCTCTGTTCCGGAAGGCAAATCTTTTTCTGAAGGCGCCCAAAAAATTGATGATATAGTAAAATATGCTTCATCTATTGGCTATCCTGTTGTATTAAAACCAGGAAATGGCAGCTTCGGCAGAGGTGTGTTTACTAATATAAAGGATGAAGAAGGTTTAGTCAGAGCATTAATTTATTACAGAAATAATGAAGAGTTTAAACAGGAAGAAATAATTGCAGAACAATATATTCCAGGAAAAGATTATCGAATTTATGTGGTTAATGACCAGGTAGTAGGGGCAATAAACCGAATACCAGCACATGTTACAGGAGACGGGACAAGCCCTATCGAGAATTTAATAAGGAATAAAAATGAAGACCGAGCCCAAAACCCAAGATTAGTCAGTTGTCTAATCAGTGTTAATAAAGAGCTGGAAGACTTCCTTTCAAAGTCTGGTTATACTGTCGATAGTATTCCTCCCGAAGGGGAAAGAATATATCTTACGGAAAAAAGTAATATTTCCATTGGAGGAGACCCGATAGATGTTCTTGATGAACTTTCTGAAGATCTAAAAGACATTGCCATTAAGGCTATACAGGCAATACCAGGTTTATCCCATGGTTCAGTTGATATTATCACAGATAACAGAAAATCTGAAAAAGATGGAGCTGTTGTACTCGAGGTTAATCCTACCTCTCAGATTGGTGCTATTTTGTTCCCGCTGAAAGGAAAAGCACGTGATATACCTTCAGCTCTAATAGATTATTATTTCCCTGAAACAATTGGGATAGAAACAGATAAAGAAAGAATCTACTTTGACTTTCCTGATATGCTGGAACCACTGTTAACACGGTCAGCCACGATCTCTACTGTCTCCCATACACCTGTAGGTAAAATATATGCTAAAAAGTATACAGTATCTGGGGATGTACAAGGGATTGATTATCATAGAGGTTTGAGAAAACAAGCGTTTGAACGAAAGTTAAGTGGCTTTGTAACAAATCTTGATACTGGGGATATAGAAGTTGTGGTAGCAGGAACGGACCAGGACAGTGTAGATGACTTTAAAAAAGCATTGACTGATGACCCTGACAGGTCAACTGTTAACGATATTCATGAGGAAGTATATAAAGCGCCTGTAAAAGTAGGATTTGAAGTCAAGGGTGATCTTAAAACCTCCTTAGAAGAACTTAGAAGAATAAATCAGAGAATGGAAGTTTTAAAAAGAGAGCTCAAGGTAGCTACTACTCAATACCGAAGTTATGAGAGAAATATTTTTTGGCAAGCTACCTGGCCTGTAAGAAAAGTTGCAGATATAACAAAGTCTTTAGTTAGATTAATAAAAGGGTGATATAGGGATGGAAAAAAATTATATAATAACACTTCCCCATCTGACCAACGAAGTTATAACAAGTGCAAGGAAAACTAAACTTTGTGCATATGCTGTAGCAATCGAGGGATGGCGGAGAGGATTAAAATTAAAATGGTATACAATAGATTCAGGAAAATTTGACCATATGATTACTTTTGGAGTCAACCCCCCAGGCCGGTTGTTCTCTCTAAGTTCCGATGAGCGTACTCATTATTTCTTCAGAACAAGAGGAGATAAAGTAACAAAACAGGCTGTAGAAATAGGGTCGGATAAAGAAGAAACAAAGGTATGGCTTACTAAAGGTGGAGTGCCGGTACCTGAGGGGAAAAAATTCACCGAAGAGGTTACGGATGAAGAGATTTTGAAAGAATGTTCTTCACTTATCTTCCCTATTGTACTAAAACCTACTAATGGAAGTTTAGGTAACGGGGTTGTAACAAATATAAAAGATTTACAAGAATTAAAAAAAGCATTGATATATGTTCGTGAAGAACTAGGTTACCCTGAAGTAATTGTGGAACGATATATTTATGGAGAAGAATACAGGGTTTATGTCATAGAAGACAAGGTAATTGCCGCATATAATAGGTTGCCTGCAAATATTGTAGGTGACGGGGTTCATACTATTGAAGAACTAATAGAATTAAAGAATGAACAAAGACGAGATAATGCCAGGTTAACCAGCTGCCTTATAGAGATAGATAAAGAAGTACTTGAATTTATTGAAGCATCAGGATATACACTTGACAGTATTCCCAAAAAAGGAGAAAAAATTTTTCTGAGAGTAAAAACGAATGTTTCTGCTGGGGGCGATCCGATTGATGTAACTGATAAACTTCCCGAAGCAATAAAACAAATTGCTGTTAATGCAATAAAGGCAGTTCCCGGGTTACATCATGGCGGAGTCGATATTATCGGTGACTTTAATGAGCCTGAATCCGCCGTTGTTATTGAATTAAACCCTACCGCACAAATAGGGGGAATTTTATTTCCGATGAAAGGCCGGTCAAGAGATATTCCCGGAGCGATAATTGACTACTATTTTCCGGAAACTAAGGGAATTAAAACAGACAAGTCAAAGATTTATTTTGATTTCAGTACTGTTTTAGAACCCTTGCAAAACAGGTCAGGTATGGAAGTAGAAGTTAACAATGCTCCGTTAGGGAAAATATATTCAAAGAAATATACAGTTACTGGATCTGTAAGACGCTTAAAATATCATGAGTGGATAAAAAAGGAAGCATTCAATAAGAAGCTAAATGGTTTTGTGAAAAACTCGATTAATGGGGAAATCGAAGTAGTAGTTTCAGGAGTTAATAAAGAAACAGTAAATGAATTCAAACAAACATTGAAGAATAGCGAATTTGCAGAAGTTACCAAGGTCCAAGAGGCTGCCTGGCATTCTCCTGTAAAAGTAGGATTTGAAATAAATGAAGGAATTAACACTACAAGCCTCAGGTCAGTGTCTTCAAAGCTGAGAAAAGCTGAAAAAGAATTAAAAAAGCTGGAAAAAGACACAAGAAGAATGAAAAAAAATTTGAAAAATATCGAGCGCAGCCGGTCGTGGAGGATTACTCAACCACTACGAAAGATCGGAGAGATATTTAAGAATAATAATAGGGTAAATAAAATTGACAAGTTATAATCTTAAAAGATATTTTATCTTCTCCTCAAAAACGGTGATTTTGGCACTGCAGTCTGGAAGTACAACCTTTTGAGGATTAACGAAGTTATGGGGGTAACACAAAATGGGAGATGGAAAAAAATGGTTACAGCATTTGGAAAACGCTGTACCCAAAGAGGCTTATGGATATAAACTTTGTATGTATACTATTGCTCTGGAAGGGTGGAGAAGGGGCTTAGATTTAAAGTTTTTTAATATTTATATTGAAAATAAAGTTACAGTTAGATTTTCATTAGGATCGGGAGATAAGGAATTTAAGTTTGCGGTTTCAAGAGGAAGTATCGTAACCAGTGAAGCAATAAGAATTTGTGTAGATAAAACACGTACTAAGGACTACCTCTTTAAAGCTGGAGTTTCTGTACCACAAGGCAAAAATTTTACCGAAGAAACCTCTGATGAAACGATCGTAAATTATTCCCAAACATTAGGATTTCCTCTTGTTCTAAAACCATCAGATGGCGGAATGGGTAAAGGAGTTATTCCTAATATAAAAAATGAGTCGGAAATGAAAGAGGCTCTGCAATATGTACGAGGCGATTTAAATTACAAAGAAGTTATAGTAGAGCAATACGTAAAGGGAGACGATTTCCGCATTTATGTTGTAGGGGATCGTGTTGCTGGTGCAGTAACCAGGATTCCTGCTAATATACTAGGAAACGGAAAAAATACTATTAATGAATTAATCAAGTTCAAAAATATTGAAAGAAAAAAAAATCCTTATCTATACAGCCGCCTTATAAAAAAAGACAGAGAACTACTTAATTTTATTAAGGCTGCGGGCTATACTCTGGATAGTGTTCCAGAGGAAGGAAAAAGAATTTTCTTAAGAGAAAAAAGTAATGTCTCAGCTGGAGGAGACCCTGTAGAAATAACAGAGGAACTTACACCAGAAATTAAAAATATGGCTATTAATGCTATTAAAGCAGTTCCAGGTTTAGTACAAGGTGCAGTAGATATGGTGGTTGATAAGAAAAATAACACTGGTGTTGTTTTAGAAATAAACTCAAAAGCTCAAATCGCTGCACATTTATATCCTGAAAAAGGAAATGCACAAGATGTGCCGGCGGCAATTATTGATTACTATTTCCCAGAAACAATTGACAATCAAGGAAAAAAACTTTCGAATTATTATTTTGATTTCAAAAGTATTTTATCACCGCTCTCTAATGGACTTATGAAAGAAGTAAAAGTGCCTCCTGCCCCTAAATATAACTATCCCGTTAAAAAGTATATTATATCGGGAAAAGTACAAGGAGTAGGATACAGAAAGTGGTTACAGAAAAAAGCTCTAAGTTTAAAGATTAATGGATACGTGAAAAATCTGAAAAATGGTAAAGTGGTTATATTTGCAGCAGGCAGAAAAGAAAATATTCATACTTTTACAGATATAATTAATAATCAAAGCCCCAAAAAAGCCAAAGTAAGGAAAGTTAAAGAAAGTGATGGTAACAAGCCTGTAAAAGTAGGATTTGAGATTATTCAAACAGAGGAAAAGCCCGGAGGAAAATGGATAAGTAAAGAAAATGAAATGCTGAGAAAAGAACTTGAACAAACTCAGAAGAAATATGAAAACATGAAAAATAGTAATAGTTGGCGATACACAGTTCCGGTTAGAAAAGTAGCAGACCTATTGAAGGGAAGAAAATAGGCGTGCTTAGATAAATTTTAAATCTGGCTTTTAGAGCGAGCCCGGAGGTGACTAGGGTGAAAAACATTTCAGTTTGGCTGCCTCACCTCAACAGAGAGGTAGTAAAAGGGGTACGTGGTTTTAAACTTTGTGCTTATTTAATTGCATTAGAGGGCTGGCGTCGTGGCTTAACTCTTACATGGTATTCGAATTCTAATAACGTAAATAATATTAAGAAATTAGGTAATAGCTACAATGGGAAGTTCTTTTCACTGAGCTCAAAAGATAGAACACATTATTTTTTTAGGTCAAGAGGAGATTTAGTTACAAATGAGGCGGTTGATATAACCAGAAATAAAGAAGAGACAAAAAAATGGTTAAAAAAGAGTAATGTACCGTTTCCGGAAGGCAAAAGGTTTGAAGCGCCAGTATCTGATGAAGAGATAATTGAGTATGGTACAAGTCTGGGCTTTCCATTAGTTGTTAAACCTACCTCAGGCAGTCTAGGCCAAGGGGTAATGACTAATTTAAATGATGAGGCTGCTTTGAGAGAGGCAGTTCTGTATGTACGTTCTGAACTTAATTTTAAGGATATCATTGTAGAGCAATTTATTTGCGGAGAAGACTATCGTGTGTATGTAATAGGTGACAAAGTTGTTGGGGCAGTTAAAAGAAAATCAGCAAATGTGGTGGGGGACGGTAAAAATACCATCCGTGAACTAATAGCTAAAAAAAATCGCAGAAGAAAAAAGAACCCTTATCTTTACACTAGATTGATTAACGTAGATAAGGAAGTAGACAGCATGATACAAAAGCTTAACTATACTATGGAAAGCATACCCAAAAAAGATGAAATTATATTCTTGAAAGGAAAAAGTAACCTTTCCTCTGGTGGAGATTCCGTAGATGCTACTGACGAATTAACAGAAGAAATGAAACAGGTTGCTATTAACTCTTTAAAAGCAGTACCAGGTTTGCCTCATGCTGGCGTAGATATAATATCAGATAAAACAAATACTGTATTAATTGAGATTAATCCTACTGCTATAGTCGGGTCACATATTTATCCGATGGAAGGAAAGGCTCGTGATATACCATCGGCAATTATTGATTACTACTTCCCTGAAACCATTAACGATCAAAATCAAAAGAGTAGAATGTACTTTAATTTCAAAAGTATACAAGAGCCACTAGCAAGTGGGATTACAAGTGAGATTAAAATTGCTCCTCCCGCGAAGGGAGACCTTTCGGCAAAGAAATATACTATAATTGGAGAAGTACAGGGAGTCGGATTTCGGCAATATATAAGAAGAAAAGCATTTGAATTTAGTTTAAGTGGCTGGGTTAAAAATACTGAGGACGGTAGTATCGAAGTAGTAGTATGTGGTAAAGAGAGTCTAGACTTAGACCGGTTTAAATTAATATGTGTAGAAGGCACAGAGAGAACAAATGTAAAAGAAGTAAGGGAAGAGCCATGGCCTGAAATGGTTATGTCCAGCTTTGAGATACTTGATGACTCTGAGAAAAATCAAAAAAAGAAAAATCACAAGGAAATTGAAGAATACAAAAAAGAAATTGAAAACTTAAAAACTCAATTAAATGAGAGAAATGATATAATCGTTGCTAACAAACAACAGTTAGAGGAAATTAGTAATCTTAACTTGGAAATTAAACAAGAAAAAGTAAAAGCAGAAAAGGAACTAAATAAAATAAAAAACAGCCGAATTTGGCGTTATACGCAGCCGGTTAGAGATATTCTTACAAGCAAAAACAAAAATTAACTTCATTACTCCCGCAACGATATTATTTTGATAGAAAGTGAAGTGAAAGGGATGCCACAAAAGGTTATTGGAATATTAGGCGGAATGGGTCCTGCAGCTACTGGAGAACTTTTTAATAGAATTGTAAACAACACAGTAGCAAAAACTGATCAGGAACATGTGAATATGATAATTATAAATGATCCCCAAATCCCTGACCGAACTAATTATATACTTGGGAAAGGGGAATCTCCTCTCCCGAGGATGATAAATAATATTAAAAAATTATATTATGCGGGAGCAGAGGTAGTAATTATACCATGTATGACAGCTCATTCTTTTTTAGAGGAATTGCAAAAAGAATCTCCGGTGCCGATTGTAAATGCTATTGAACTAGTGGAAAGTTATTTTAAGTCTTTTTACCCTTCAATTAGTAAAATAGGATTACTGGCAACTACCGGTTCTGTAAAATCAGGAGTATACAATAAATATATCTCAAAAGAGATTATTGTGCCCGACGAAGATAATCAAGGAAAACTCATGAATACGATCTACAGTGAAAACGGTATAAAAGCAGGAAATACATCTAAAGAGACAACCGATGAAATAATTACCATCATAAATACTTTGAAAGAGAAAAATATTGAGGCTGTTATTGCAGGGTGTACGGAATTAAGCCTAGTATTAGACGATAACAACGTAAGACTGCCGGTAATTGATCCAGTATTGCTTTTAGCAAAAAAGGCAGTTGAGTTAGGGAACAATTGTTCAATTTTAAACGTAAGGTGACAAGCAGGATTAAAAGGTTCCTTCTTTAACCGAGAAGCCTTTTATGGGGGAGGATGTTTCAATATACTTCCCTTTCTGGCAAAGTAATAAATATCGTTTTATTTGGAGGGCACCATGGGAATATTATCATTTTTTAAAAAAAATAACACTGGTAATATAAATGCAAACAAACTATCTATTACAGATCATACAAACTCTGTGGAAATGCCACCAGAAGCCGACTTTGTAAAGGAGCGGCAAGAAGAAGGGATCGGTATGAAATCGGCATTGGTGGAGTATGCTGCTCTAAAGAGAGGACATAAAGTGGACAGGTTATCTGAAAAAATAATAATCGTCCATACAAACTACGGACATACTTTTGCGTTTACGCAGATGAATGGTATTAGTTCCAGCAGAATAGGAAAGTATTTGTGTGACAGAAAGCATGATGCCAGGTACATTTTGAAAGGTAAGGATATATCTGTAGTGGAATCTGAAGTCTTTGGATTTTATGAATATAACCAGGCCGTGAGTTATATTAATAAAATAGGTTTTCCAGTGGTTGTTAAACCAACAAATATGTCAAGAGGAAAAGGTATAACAACGAACATTAAATCTATAGATGAGTTTCAAACTGCTTGGGAAAAGGGATTTAATGCTTATAAAAGTAACAGGAAAGCAAAACAATTACTGATTGAACGACATGTAAACGGGGATGATTTTCGTCTTTTTGTAGTTGGTAATAAAGTTGTCTCTGCCACACACCGTAAACGTGCTAATGTAGTTGGGAATGGACAATCCACAGTGCTTCAGCTGATCCAGTTAAAAAATGAGGAAAGAGCTGAAAATCCTTATTTATCAAATTATTTAATACCGGAAGAACACGAGCAACTTGACCTTTTAGTAAAAAAAGAAATAACACTAGATTATGTTCCTGGTAAAGGGGAGCATGTTATTTTACGCAGTCAATCAAATCTTTCAGCAGGCGGAGATAGTGTGGATGTAACAGATGTTGCTCATCCTGAATTTCTGTCTATGGCAGTCAAGGCAGTAGCGGCTATCCCCGGTGTCGAATACGGTGGAGTGGATGTGATTACACCAGATATTTCAGCAAAACCTGATATAGATAATCATATTATTAGCGAAATCGAATATTCCCCAGCACCTTTAGCACATTTTCCATATAAGGGTAAAAACCGTGATATGGCAGGAGCGGTTATCGATCACTATCTTTTAAAGAATAAAACTAAATTATAACTAATTTTATATATATACATCTTTTACTACTTTCTCCTTGAATAATCCGTTAGGAACCTATTTAATTTTGAACATAAAATTAAATAGGTTTTTTATGTAGAATAATAGTATAGAAACGAATTCCAAAAAATAACTTATAATGAAAAACTTAATAAAATTGTAATAGAAAAAAGAAAGATATAGTATTAAAATAGATTTTAAGGTCGAATGATGGAAGGAGCTGAATAAATTAGCATAACTTACCTTAATACAACTTAATATATTGATAGCTTGAAAAGGAGTGACGTGCTTGTCAAAGAAGATGATAAAACGGATTCTTATTTACTTTTTAATTTCATTAATTCTTCTCCCAGCCAATATGAGTGCTCTTGCAAGCGGGAGCGAAAACGATCAACAGGCATCCGTGGAAATAGAACCTATTAATCAGGAAGATCATTTAGAAGGTTATACTATTTCAATAAACTTGGATACACCTGTCGAAACTATTAGTCTTTACGCAGTTGATAGTGAAACAGGAGAATCTGTAGGTCTAATTAATAAATGGGAGGAAATGCATGAAGAAGAAATTCAATTTAATTGGGATCTGACAGTCTTTAGCGTATTAACTGAAGAAGAGTATTCGGAAAAGCGTACTTATCTTCCTAATAACACTTATTATATTACTCTTTTAACAGAGAAAGTTAATGGGGAAGAAGAAGACATTATTTCTACTGTTACAGAAACAGAACGCATTTTTATAGACAGAGATTTACCATCTATTGAGTTTAGTGAAGAGCATACTGGTGATTCAATCATCATAGAACAAAACTCTCTGTATGGGATGTTAGGCTCTTCGTTTCCAAAGATAGATTCTTCTATTAGATCTTTCAATTACTCACTTGTTGCAGATGGTGAGTTATATAATGAGGGAGAGATACCTGTTGATGCAGAGGGCAATTTTTCCCTTAAAGGTATATTTACCACAGGAGAAAGCACTTTAAACCTCTTTATTGAAGATTTAGCAGGGAACAATGTTAAAAAAACATTTTCGGTAAAACTATTAACCACCGGTTTAGAATCTGAGGAAAACAATGAAGTATCACAAGAAGAGACTAACAATAAGAGCGAAGCAGAAGAAAATGCAATATCAACTGATGAATCAGGGAACCAAAGTGACAGCATTACTATAGACGAAGAGAAAGAGGATATTATCCCTTCAGAGACTCGAGATGAAACAATTATAATCGAGGAATCTGAAAATCACACTCCTGAAGAAACTATTGCAACTGAGGAAGAAGCAACTATTTCTTCTTTTAGCATGAATAGCCAGGCTATAATGAGTGAGGAATTTCAATTCGGCGATAGGAATGAGAGAATAGTAGATTTCAAGCATGATTTAATGAAGCTTGGATTCGGTACGCACTGGACAAACCCTACGACATATTTCGGTCCTGATACAGAGAAAGTAGTCCGTCAGCTTCAGGAATACTACGGTCTGGCCGTCACTGGTAAGGGAGATCAGGCAACTCTCCAAAAGATGAACGAGGTGCTTTCAAGTCCTTTTCAGTTCGGGGCAAGAAGCAGTGACGTCCAGTCTTTAAAAGAGGACCTGATGAGAATTGGTTTCGGCACGCACTGGACAAACCCAACTACTTACTTTGGTTCGGATACGGAAAAAGTAGTCAGGGAATTTCAGGAAACTAACAGCCTTGCTGTTAACGGGATTGCGGACGAGGTGACCCTAAGGAAGATAGAAGAACTTTTGCCACAAAGCCACGCACCAAATGTTAAATTAGAGTTTGGTACAAGGCATCAGAGTGTGGTTGACTTTAAACACGATCTGATGAGCCTTGGATTTGGCACCCACTGGTCGAATCCAACTACTTATTTTGGACCGGATACAGAAAAGGTAGTGCGTGAGTTTCAGCGCTATTACGGACTGTCTGTCAATGGCCGTGGAGATCAGGCTACACTGAATAAGATAAACGAAGTCCTTTCAAGTCCATTGCAGCTTGGTAAACGAAGCAATGAAGTCCAGTCATTTAAACAAGACTTAATGAAAGCGGGCTTTGGCACTCACTGGAGCAATCCAACTACCTATTTCGGCTCGGATACGGAAAGAGTAGTTCGTGAGTTTCAAAAAGCCAACGGACTGGCTGTAAGTGGCATCGGTGAGGAAGTCACACTCCGGAAAGTGCAGGAGCTTCAGCCTCCAACACTAGAGTTCGGAGCAAGACATCAGAGTGTGGTTGACTTTAAACGCGATCTGATGAGCCTTGGTTTTGGCACCCACTGGTCGAATCCAACTACTTATTTTGGTCCGGATACAGAAAAGGTAGTACGAGAGTTTCAGAGCTACTACGGATTATCTGTCAATGGCCGTGGAGATCAGGCTACACTGAATAAGATAAACGAAGTCCTTTCAAGTCCATTGCAGTTAGGGGCCAGAAGCAGTGAAGTCCAGTCATTTAAACAAGACTTAATGAAAGCGGGCTTTGGCGCTCACTGGAGCAATCCAACTACCTATTACGGCTCGGATACAGAAAGAGTAGTTCGTGAGTTCCAAAAAGCGAATGGTTTGGCTGTAAATGGGATTGCTGATGCCGTGACAGTTTCGCACCTAAACGGCTTACTGACTTCCTCCGAGCGGGTTGTGTATACTCCATATAACCTTACGCTTGCAGAAGCATTAAATATTCAGCTAACTGCATCACCACAAACAACTAATAATTATAATACGTATGTTTCTAAGTCTCATATTAATAATAATAATGAAGTTACAGCTACTACGTTAAACGTCCGTGGTGGACCAGGGACAAATTATTGGATTGTTGGACAACTAAGCCGAGGGGACAGAGTTTCTGTGATTGGAGAAACTAATGGTTGGTATCAAATCCATTTTACTAACACTCGTCAATTCGTTAATGCTAAACCTGAAGATGTTATGTATTATTTGGATCCTACTAATTTCATTAACGATGAAAGAGCAAGGTTTCAATTTCTGGATTTATCGAAATCTAGTGGGGCTTCCGCAACTGTATTAAATGCCGCTTTACGTGGGAAGGGCATTCTTGAAAATCAAGGACAAGCATTCATCGATGCAGGTCGAGCGCATGGCGTTAATGAACTTTATTTGATTTCTCATGCGATATTAGAGACTGGCCATGGTACCTCGCAGTTGGCAAGCGGAGTAAGATATAATGGTGTGACAGTTTATAATATGTATGGTGTTGGGGCATTTGATCACTGTCCTGTTGAATGTGGTGCAAGGGAAGCTTTTGATAGAGGATGGACGAGTCCGTACCTTGCTATCATCGGAGGAGCCGAGTTTATCGGCAACAGGTATATCCAGGCTGGCCAAAACACATTATATAAAATGCGGTGGAATCCTGCTGCTATGCAAGGTGGAACTTTTGGAAGACAGTATGCTACCGATATAGGATGGGCTTCTAAACAAGTTGGTAATATTTTTAACCTTTATCAGCAAGTAGGTACTTACAATCTCCATTTAGACATCCCGCAATACAGATAGAACATTTCTTGAACCCTTAGCGTTAGTGAGCTAAGGGTTTTTCTTTATTTGTATTATGTTGCTATAATTATTTGCTAGTTTAAACTTATTTATAACACTATTCAATAGTTTTCATCGAACGGTGACTTGGCTCGAGTACTTATTCGTATTATAATAGTATGAGTTAAGTAAGAATGCGTAGAATTTATATATATTTTGTAGAATTTTTGAGGAAGGAGATTTATAATGCAAGTAAAAAAAGCAATCATTCCAGCTGCAGGACTTGGAACAAGATTCCTGCCTGCAACAAAAGCACAGCCGAAAGAAATGCTGCCAATAGTAGATAAGCCTACTATCCAATATATTATTGAAGAAGCTATAGAATCAGGTATTGAGGATATTATCGTTGTAACCGGTAGAGGTAAACGGGCAATTGAAGACCATTTCGACAAATCTTTTGAATTAGAGGAGACTCTCGAGAAGAAAAATAAAATGCAGCTCCTTGAAGAGGTTCAGGCAATTTCCAGTATGACGAATATTCATTACATCCGCCAGAAAGAGCCAAATGGACTTGGACATGCTATCTGGTGTGCGAGGAAGTTTGTAGGGAATGAACCCTTTGCTGTTTTACTTGGTGATGATATTGTTCAGTCAAATACGCCTTGTTTAAAGCAATTAATTGATGTCTACGACAGGTACCATTCTTCTGTGGTGGGAGTTCAGACAGTACCAGACCAGGATGTATCTAAATACGGAATTGTTGCGCCAAAAGGTGCTGAGATAGAACCGAAAGTAATTCACGCAGAAACTCTTGTTGAAAAGCCTTCTAAAGAAGAAGCGCCATCTAACTACGCTATTATGGGAAGATATGTTTTAAGGCCAGAAATTTTTGATATTCTTGAAAATCTTCCGCCGGGAGCTGGTAACGAGATTCAACTGACAGACGCGATCAAAGTGTTAAACCAGCAGCAAGTAGTACTTGCCTATAATTTTGACGGCGTGCGTTATGATGTAGGAGATAAATTTGGGTTTATTAAAGCAACAATTGATTTTGCACTCCAGCGTGAAGATCTTTCCGAAGATGTTTCCCATTACTTAAAGGAAGTAATCGGAAAACAGCTTAACTAAGCACTTAACCACATTTTTTCATAAAAATTTTCTACTTCGCCCTGAACAAATATGTTAAAATAACCGGGGTGGATTTTTAAACGCAGAACCAGACAATTAAATTTAATTACCTAAATCCCCCTTTTGTTTTATGGTGTAACATAAGGGGGTAATTAACGTCTATAGATGTAAGTTTCAAAGTGATAGTTAAAGGCGTAACCAAACAAGGGAGAGAAAAAACATGCCCAGCATCAGTGAATTAAGAAATCATAAAGTTATAATCATCCTTATGGATCTGCTGTGTATTCTGGCAGCCTATATAGGGGCTTTCTATATACGATACAGCGGTTTTCCGGAAAGAAACTGGGATTCCTTTGTGTCGCTGTTGCCGTGGATTCTTCTAATAGGGCTGTTCTTTATTTCCGTTTATGAACTTTACGCCCTGGACAGAAAAAATACATTGTGGGACATAGTGATAAAAATTGTAGTTGCTGTTACATTCATGTCATTTCTAACTATGTCAGCTTCCTACTTATTCAGAGAGTTTGCCATGCCACGTTCTGTTATCTTAATTGCGACAGTGTTCACAATTGTATTGATGACAGGAGCGAAATTACTATATTTGAAGCTTACAAGAAGAAATATAGTAGGGAAAGTTTTACTAATCGGTGATGATGAAAATTCACAGCGGATGATTGCTAAAATTAAGCATCCGATGGTGAAAGGCACTCATATTAAGCACATACAGCCGAATACTTCTATGGATAAAATCAAGCACCAGATTAAACAGGTAGATTATGTCATCCTTTGTACCAGTATTAGTAAAGAGATGAAGTCGGAAATTATCTATCATTCTATGGAAGTAAATAAAGTAGTTTATGTTATTCCTACTTTATATGAGCTTTTAATGCAGCGTTCACACGTAAGTCCGATGGAAGACACGCTTGTTATGTCTGTGAAACCGTTTGGACTTACCTGGGACCAGGCACTTGTCAAGAGAGTATTCGATATGGTTGCTTCAGGGATCCTCATTCTTTTAGCTTCTCCGATACTATTAATTACTGCATTGATGGTAAAATTTGAAGATCCAAAAGGGAGTATTATTTATAAGCAGGAAAGGTTCGGTAAGAACAATAAACCGTTTACTATTTATAAATTCCGTTCCATGATAGAAGGTGCTGAGAGCAAAACTGGTCCGGTGCTTGCCACAGAGAATGACGCAAGAATAACAAAAATAGGCAGATTTATCAGGGCTACAAGACTCGATGAACTTCCTCAGTTGTTCAATGTTTTAAAGGGCGACATGTCACTTGTGGGTCCGAGGCCGGAGCGTGGATATTTCATTAAGCAGCTGTCTAAGCAGTACTACCATTATGGATACCGAAATACTGTGCAGCCAGGTATTACAGGTTACGCACAAATCATGGGGAAATACAGCACTGAAGTAGATGACAAGCTCCGTTTTGACTTATACTACATCAGAAACTATAGTTTCTGGCTGGATATTCTTATTTTGCTGAAAACATTTATCGTTTTATTTGATAAGACGAAAGCAGAAGGTACTGCGGAAAAGAAAAAGCCTGCTGCTGTTTCCAAAAAGAAAAGACAGAGTGTATCCATGAATGCTAAATGATGCAAAATACAATAAATCATAATTTTATTTAACAAAGAGAGGTATCCTCATGGATAAAATATTAGTAACTGGAGGCGCCGGCTTTATTGGTTCCCATGTTGTTGATCTCCTTATAGAACAGGAGAAAGAAGTTATTGTCGTTGATAATATGAGCACCGGAAGCTATGAGAACTTAAATAAAGACGTGAAGCTCGAAGAAACGGATATTACTGATAACCTTGGACTAAATGAAGTATTTAATAAGCATAAGGATATTAACGGGGTAGTTCACTTAGCGGCACAAAGTAAAGTAGGACCATCTGTAGAGGATCCGGGAACTGATGCTAATATAAACATTCAGGGAACAATAAACTTGCTTGAACTTTGCAGGAAGAATAATATAAACTCTTTCGTTTATGCTTCCTCTGCGGCCGTATATGGGCACGCAGAACAGCTCCCCATTACCGAAAATGCGGCGACTAATCCACTCTCTCCCTATGGGGTCTCAAAGCTTGCAGGGGAAGAGTATGTAAAAGCGTATGGCCGGTTATATGGCATAAACGTTTTTGCTTTGCGATTCGCCAATGTGTTCGGACCACGGCAAAGCCCCCATACTGAAGCTGGTGTAATTTCTATTTTCATCGAGCAGCTTCTTCAGGGAAAGAGGCCGGTTATCTTTGGCGATGGTAAACAGACAAGGGATTTTATTTATGTTAAAGATATTGCCGAGGCAGTTGTTAATTGCTTAACTAACAAAGATAAACCAGCAATTGATAATGCAGTCTATAATGTAAGCACCTGCAGCGAGACAAGTGTTCAAGAACTGCTCAGTACACTATGTGACATTACTGTTGCTGAAAACAAACAGCAATTTGAGGAAGAGAGGCCAGGCGACATTAAGTACAGTTACCTGGATAACAGCAGATTATCAGCTGACTTTAACTGGAAGCCTGGGGTTTCTTTAAAAGATGGACTCGAGCAAACTGTTAAATATTACAATAATAAAAAAAAATAATTATTTAGCCTGGAATTCTTACAGAGAGTTGCAGGCTATTTTCTTGTATATCGTTACAATGTTTTGTACTACCTTTTATATAAATGAAGCAACTAGGGCAAGTTAGTAGGAAGGATGCAACATGGACGCCTCTATAACAGTCAAGATTTCATACATGCTATTCCCTACTACACTTTCAATTTAAAACTACGCTTTTGAAACCTATCTTAAAAATTCAAAGTTTTCTTCAGAAGATAATGGCGTGCTTATCATAGCAAAATAGGAGCAGTAAACTTACTTTTCATAAAGTTTATTTCAGCCTGATCAGCATAAGGACTTCCGGACTTCTGACCTTATAGCTCACCTTCACTAAACTTTTTCTTATAAAGTTTGATACAGATCAAGTTAAATAATTTTATATATCAGACAAGGGAATGAAATTTTTCTCAAAGAAATTTTGAATATTTATTTTCCTTTTTTCAGGGCCATGAATCCTACCGATAAGAACGACCACATCTTTCCTCTGCAGCTAACAATAAAAAGGGCATGTAAACATTAGATGTCTACATGCTTCCATTGAACTGATTAATTAAATGCTAACGTTTTTTAACTAGTAACCCTGTACAAGGGGAGTTTGGGAATAAAATCGATTCTATTTTATGGAGAAACGTTCTTTAAAATCTTGCTTTAACTGTGTTATTACAGGTTTCCCGGATTTATCCCTCTTCTTGTGTCCAAGGATTTCTTTTGCTACATAGTTATAATACTCCGCTTTTAAAACAGCAACTTCTCCCATGCCAAAGTCCAGTCCAGGGGCCGTATTTGCTTCAAAGAAATAAACTTTATGGTCACTGTCAATTCCAACATCAACTCCCAAAGCTTGCAAATTCGTATTAAATATTTTCTCCAATTTGTAAGGAAAAGTACGGGCAACTTCCTTAATATGACGTTTTATTTTTTTCCAGTCATCTCCATAATTAGCCTGTAAAAATGGATCTAATTGGCTGGCGCTGCCACCCTGGGTAATGTTAGATACTACCTTATTTCCAGTACCAATTCTTACAAGATAAATAGCAACCTCCCATTCGCCTTTTCCGTTTTTCTCCAGCCTAATCCGTACATCAAAAGGTTCTTCTGACTTTGATTTCGAATGTATGCACTTTTGATATAAATAATGCTTCACATTGATCTTATTGTTTAAAAAATCATCTGCTTCTTCTTTTGAAAGAGTTTTTTCCTCCTTATTTACAGCTAGAAAATAATGGCCATCTCTTAAAGAAAGTTTATATATGCCTTCACCTCGCTGGCCATTTTTAGGTTTAAGAATAATTTCCTTATATTTATCCAGAAAGTCATAAACCTCTGAAGGATCTTCGGTCACTATGGTAGGAATAATTAAGTGAGCGAATTCCCCGTCTTCCAGAATTTTTTTATATATATTATATTTTGATCCTAATCGTCTATTAGATAAAATACTGTTTTCCTTTAAAAATTCAACTACTTCCTTGTATTTATTGCAGAAGGTTGAGTAGTCGATAAAAGCGGGAGGCGGCAGCTGCCTTGATTCCCATTCATCATCAACTAAAACTTTCCCGGTTATAATTCTATTTTCTATATCCACATCTTCCGGACCGAAATGAAATAGATCAATCCCATGATATTTAGCAGCCTTAGCAACAAGCTTTGCAAACTTTTTTGGTTTGCTTCTTTTTCGCATGTAACCTATATACATAGCCGTACACCCTTCCATCTGATTTAAGTAACTTAAAGAATTTATTCGAAATATGATAGAGTAGTGTGTCCATGGAAGGAACTTACAAACTTCCCTCAGCTGGTTTGTTTATCTTTTGACTAGACTAATTCCCTTTGTATTTTGTCTCAAAACTAACATAAGGTAAAAGTCTTGCAACTGTAATAATTGATTTATATTTGATAAAAAGGACCAGGAAAAATTCACCTGGTCCTATTTAAATAATAGCTTATCATTTATACTTTTATCCCATGTAATCCTTAGTAATATTATTAATACATTTTCCATCATATATTTTCACAAGTGTTCTTCTACTATTATAAAAGAAAGAAGTGATAAGTATTTACCTGCTTGTGTCGGCGTCTTATAAAAAATGCAAAAATCTGATGAATTTAAAGCTTTGAGTAATGACTAATCTAATTTATCAAAAATTACCTCTACTACTAGGTCCTCATTTAAAAGCAATTCAATAGTATCGGAGCTTTCAATTAGCTGTCCGGACCATCCGGCAAATTCATAACCATCTGCGGGTTCGGCAGTCAAAGTTACCGGAACTCCAGCAAAGAATTCCCCTGTCCACTCATTAGGATCTGTAATTCCCAGGGTGTCCTCATCAATAATAATAGAATTCACCTTAACTGTTCCACGTTCAGAATCTGAGTGGATTGTTAAGGTGGCCATTCCGTTTAAGTTAAAATGTTCCACCGTGTATTCGCGGACAGCTTCAGGTCTGTTCAATGCGAATTCACGCATAATTTCCACATTTTCTTCCCATTCATCCATACTCTCAGGAATGCCCCATCTATTTATATGGTTATCCATTTCTGGTTCTATTCCCGCTGCGAGATCATTAATAACATTAACAACTCTTTCAGGTGAAAAAGTAGTATTCAAATGATCCGCTAGTGCTGTAAGAAACTTTTGCTTAAACTGGTCATTTTTCAAAAGCTCACGGAAGAGGAAGTTAGGCCACTCTTCTTCTTCCCTTACATGGTTAAAGCGGTCTGTCACCATTTCAATTGTATTGTGGTCGTACTCTACGTATCCTAGCGACCTATCTACATCAAATAAGAACCAGCGCCAGCGGCCGTCCAGTTTATCTGGCCGACTTTCTTCATTATAAGGATTTTCATATCTCCAGTAACTGATATTATTATGCGGCCAGTCGGTGTTAGCATTATATATTTGTACAACATAATACTGAATAAAGTTATCAATATCCATTAACGTTCTTATATGCTCATAGTGTTCCTCTTCCTCTAAGCCGTTTTCTTCAATGTACTCAAGCATAGAGATGTAATTTTCCTGACCATCAGGCGAGCCATCATCCAGTTCTGCATTTGCACTCAAAATGGTGAAATCATCTCTGTCTGCACCATAATGTGTCTCTAAGTAGTGTTTATCGTGCCGGTCACGTATATTGTGGATGCCCCAGTACTCTCCATTCAGATAAACTACTGCTGGCTGATAATGCTGTGTATCGAGGTCCAGATGATGTACGAGGCTTTGCATGGCTGCATCTCTGAACATGGTTGTTCCCCAGTCATTCCCGGAGTTCCTTAACAGCAGCCGGTTAAAATCGTCCATTTCTTTTGTCTCGAAAAATTGATGACTGAATCTGCTTTCTCCATAATCGCTTCTGGAATATAATCGAAGTGATTTTTGTGGAAATCTTCTTGTAAAGTTCCCATGTATTCTTATGCCTGCTTCCTGTGAAAAGGCGAGCTCTCCACCCGCTTCAAAATATTCAATATGGATCGGCCGTTCCCATTCCCTGCCTCTTTCATAAAAGTTACCCGTGGCTTCTGGGTTTTCACTATTTGGCTCATAACTTGTACCAGCTACATATATACCTGAATCGTCATTGAACAAGTTATCAGGATGTGTGGTGATTGACACCACTGGCAATGGTGTCTCCTGTTTTAAAAAAAATGAGTTTGTAATGATATCACTTAAAGCCCCATTTTCACTTTGCATAACTGCTCTTACAACTGTAGCAGGGGCGGTCGGTTGTAAAGGCTCATTCCAGGCCCTGCTGCCTTCTGCTATATTATTCGACGGAATATATGAGAGAGACAGTTCATCCTGGGTTCTCTTACCGATCAAAATAGGCTCTTCATAAAGGTAAGTATTTTCCTCATTGTTTTCGGGATCAGGTTCTGAGCCGTCGAGCGTGTAATAAATTGCTGCATCCTCTACAGTTGCCTGTATTTCGAGATTAAATTCCTCGTCGTAAAACCCTCCGGCATGAGAAAAAACAGGATAGACTTCCGGGGCTGAGGATATATCCTGATCAAACTCTGTGTCAGGATAAAAGTCTGTATCTACAATTTCGTCTGCAAAATCAAGCACCGGGGTCAAGTCTGTAACTGGGTTTCCTTCAATATAGAGGCGTTCCGTCAAGCTTCTGAGGTTTCTTAATGGTTCCAGGTCAGATATTTGGTTATGCCGCAAGTTCAAGTCCTCAAGCATGTGCATATTTTCCAAAGAGGAAATATCTGTTATTTCGTTTTCCCTAAGGTTTAACTCAGTCAATGATGTGAGATCTGCCAGTGCTTCAATATTCCGGATCCGGTTTCCCCGCAGGTTAAGTTCTCTCAAATTAGTCAGATCGCTTAGTAAACTGATATCAGTAATAAAGTTGTCTCTTAAATCAAGGGAAACTAGTGATGTAAGATGTTCGATGCCGTCCAGATCAACGATTCCGGCGTCCCTTATCGTCAGTTCTTCAATGTCTGCAAGCTGATTTGGCCGGATTTCCCCTCTTTCGTAATTTATTTCCTCTCTAATGGCTGCTTCCAGGTTTGCATCGTTAATTATTGGTCCGGGTGCAGCCCAGTATGCCGCAGCCCAGCTAATAAGTAAGAGTGGTATTATTATGATCAAAATGTATTTAGAGTTTCTTGGTTTCATAAAATCCCCCGTCTTCTGAACTAACATTATTAACTTTAAGTTTACTTTTTTCGTCAAATTACTATATAATAAATGGCGATTGTTCTATAATCTTCATAATTTTAACATATTATTAATCTTTTAGGTCCTTTAACAAATTTTTTACCGCTTTGGAGGAGGTTTATCATGGCAGGGGAAATCTTCAGCCGCTATGAAATAAAGTATTTAATCCCTTTTGAACTGTATGAAACACTTGCTGAGAGGCTGAAAGAGAGAATGTCCTTTGATATGTTTGGTGACGGGGAAGGCAGGTATACAATTACCAGTTTGTATTTTGATTCTCCCAACCGGGATATTTATTTTGAAACGAAAAATAAAAAGCGCTACCGCCAGAAGCTGCGCCTGAGAATCTATAATTCTGCCACCCTCCAGGATAAAGCGTATTTAGAAGTAAAGAAAAAGTACAAAAAAAGAGTGAATAAGCGTCGTACAAGTATTAATCTTGCAGAGGCATACAAGTATATTAATAACGAAGTTGCAGGTGAAGATGTTATTAACATATCAAACCGGCAAATTTTTAATGAAATAGACAGCTTCCGTAACTTATATGATTTAATGCCTGATAACATTGTCAGTTATGACAGGCAGGCTTTTTCCGGAATTGAGGATGAAGATTTAAGGGTGACGTTTGACTATAATTTAAGATGCAGGAAGGACGACCTGCGGATTGAAAACGGTCCCCATGGTATACATTTCGTGGATTCTGAACTTGTAATCCTTGAAGTAAAGGTGAATTTCAGTGTTCCACTCTGGTTATCCCGGCTGCTTGCCGAACTGGGCTGTGAAAAAAAGAGTGTGTCTAAGTTTTGTACAACCGTAGAACTGCTGGAAGGTGAAGAATTTACGGAGAAACATAATATAGCTGTTAGGTGATTGTTTAAAGGAGAGTATATATGGACAGTTTGCTTGAGTTTTTTAATCAATATGACAATACAACCAGACTGACACTGGTTGACGGATTTTTAGCCGTCTTTCTTAGTTTTATACTAACTGTTATTATTACACAGGTGTACAAGCTGACTTATAAGGGGCAGCGATATTCCCAGTCTTTTGTTCAGACAGTGATCATTATGGGTGTGGTTGTGTCGCTTATTATGATCGTTATTGGCAATAATATCGCGGTTGCTTTCGGGCTGGTTGGTGCGTTCTCAATTATTCGTTTCAGGAGTGCCATGAGTGACCCGAAAGATATTGCTTTCATTTTCTTTGGAATGGCAGCCGGGATTGCGTGCGGGTTAGGTTTTTATCTGCTGGCGGTTATCTTTACATTTTCATTGTGTGTACTTATTTATATTTTATATTTATTTGACTATGGGAAACGTGGGGGCGAACCACGAGTTCTGAAAATTACGGTGCCGGAAAACCTGCAATATGACGGGATGTTTGATGATTTGTTTGAACAGTATTTTCTCAGTTATTCCTTAACGAGAGTCCAGACAACGAACCTGGGTACAATGATATCTCTTGAATACGAAGTGGAAGTGAAAGAGGGAGTTAAGGACAAAGAGGTCATCGACAGTGTCAGGGAGCGTAATTCTAATTTAAATGTTGCACTGAATTATGCAAGTACAGGTTATTAAGCAAAAAACGCCATGGCAGAGCTGCCATGGCGTTTACTGTTTTACACACAAGAAAACGCAGGTTGCAATAGCCTGCGTTTGAATTCTTACATATCAGTATTTGTTTCTTCTTCACTGCCTGCCTCTGTTTCTGCAGGCTTTGGATCAATTTCCAGGTGCCATCTGAATCGCTGGGAAATTTCAGCTACAGATTCATCGTAAAGTCTGTAATAATAAACACCATTTTCGGTGTGGTTCTCACCGTTAAAAGAAATATGGTCGATATTGTCAAGTTCACCAGCGTACGTATGCATTCCAAGAATACTGTTGAAGGAAAGGTTTGTATGCAGGTTGTTTTCCAGACTGTCCATTATCGGGCCGAACTTTGTGATAGAACTAAAGTTTGCTGATTTTCTAATGATTGCTTCAATAACTTCTTTCTGCCTGTCTCCCCGGCCAAGATCACCCCTTGGGTCCGATTTTCTCATTCTTACATATGCGAGAGCTTCTTCACCGTTTAGTGTCTGAACTCCCTCTTCTAAAACAATTGTGCCGTAAGTAGCATTATCTTTTTCAGTGAATCCTGACTGCACATCTACTTCTATTCCGCCAAGTTCATCGATGATTTGCATAAAAGCATCGAAGTTCAGGGAAACGAAGT
This sequence comes from Evansella clarkii, assembly GCF_002019695.1. Taxonomy (GTDB): domain Bacteria; phylum Bacillota; class Bacilli; order Bacillales; family Salisediminibacteriaceae; genus Evansella; species Evansella clarkii. The sequence continues at coordinate 1,892,587 of NZ_KV917376.1, forward strand.
AATCAACAGGGATGTTAAGCAGGTTTTCCACTGTGGATACTGTCATATCCAGACCGCCGAATGCGTGAGCGTGGTTTATTTTATCCCTTGTGCCTCTGCCTGCAATATCCACCAGTGAGTCCCGGGGAATGTTGAGCATCTTAATAGATTTCTCATCCGGGTTGAAGGTTGCAAGTACCATGGCGTCTGTTCTTCCGCTTAAGTCACCGTCTCTGCTGTCCAGTCCGAGAAATAGAATAGATATAGGATCAGAAGTTGGGTTAACAGCTTCTTCCCTCAGTTCTGAGCGGTCGCCCCGGTCCAGTTCATGCTGTGCGCTGGAAGTTACATTGGCCATCGAATAGTAAAGGTAGGCTACTGCACCGCCGGCGAGTATAAACAGGCCGAGAAAAGTAAGCATCGTTATCTTTAAAAATCGTTTAAATGGCGATTTCTTCTTTGTCCTTTTAAGCTCTGTACGTAATTGTGCCAATTTTAGACACTCCTCTATTTTTATAGAATGTTAATTGCCTGATTAGTTTGACGAGAATTGAAGATTAATAGTTACAAAAACCTGAGTCATTATAACATTTTACCACCATTCAGTTAGACAGTAAACAGAATTTTAAGCTTAAACAGTATTGTCTTCCCTCCTGCTGGCAGAAATAAACTAAAAAACTTTTTTTCTTTAGTCTCTCGGCAGTAAAAACATATTTTCTGCAAAAAAACAGAAATTTTGAGGAAAAGTAGTATTTATTTACAAAGAAGATTATGGTATTTTTATCATTATAAGAATTTAAGCAAGGAAGCAGTCAAGGCGCAGATGAAAATTTGGATGATAGTATAAGTGCAATGAAGGAAATTCCTGTTTCATAAGGGATGATTTGCCAACTTTTATTTTAATTTTAATAATGAAGATTTACAGGAGGAAGACAGCATGAAGGATATTTCGTGGGGCTCACCGTTAAGTGTTGCCTGTATAGGCGTTTTTTTCTTTGGCCTCGCAACATTGCTTGATACAATCTGGAAGTATTTTCTGAGTTTCGGATAATAAGAGAATGGAGGAGGGGTTGGGACATTTGAATAAAAAACTATTAACTGCAGCCATCATTGGATTATTATTCTTATCTTTAGCAATCGCTGCCGGACAGCACGTACAGCCCGTGCTCGCAAACAGCGGCGAACGGGGGGAAATAACAGCAAGTTCCCTGAATGTAAGAGAGCAGCCTGGCACTAATTCACGGATAATTGGAAGCTTATCAAGAGGAGCAACCGTGGAACTCCATGAAAGAACAGGAAGCTGGTATAAAATCAGGGTAAATAACCGTTGGGGATATATTCACGGCGACTATGTGAGGGTGCAGAGCTCCGCATCTTCAGGTTCCCAGATTACCGGCACCGGAAAGATTACTGCTTCGAGACTTAATGTCAGGGCAAGCGCAAGTACTGGTGCACGAATCGTTGGCACTCTGAATAGCGGCCAGCAGGTGGATTTATATGAAAGGTCAGGACAGTGGTACAAGGTTAAACTGTCTAATGGCTGGGGATACATACACGGAGATTACGTACAGGTAACGCAGTCTTCGGGAGGAAATTCTTCCGGATCAGGAAGTTCCGCGGGCAGCGGAAGCAGCCAGGTAACAGGAAGTGGGACGATTACTGCTTCGAGACTTAATGTCAGGGCAAGCGCTAGTACAAGCGCCCGTATCGTAAGCAGCTTAAACCAGGGTACAAAAGTTGATTTATATGGTAAATCAGGTCAATGGCATCAAATTAAAGTGAATAATGGCTGGGGTTACATCCACCAGGATTATGTCCAGGTAAGCCAGTCCGGCGGAAGCTCATCCGGATCAGGAAGCTCCGCGGGCAGCAACAGTGAGGTAACGGGCAGCGGCACGATCACTGCCTCCCGGCTGAATGTAAGAGCCAGTGCAAGCACTGGTTCCAGGATAATCGCCAGTCTTAACCAGGGCACAAAAGTAGATTTATATGAGAGGTCCGGCCAATGGCATAAGGTGAGAGTAAATAACCAATGGGGTTATATTCACAGTGATTATGTGCGGGTCAGCCAGACATCCGGCGGCAGCTCTTCCGGCGCTTCTGAGCAGGTTACAGGGAGCGGGACAGTAACTGCAAGCCGCCTGAATGTCAGAGAAAGTGCATCCACCTCATCCCGGATTGTAAGCTTCCTTAGCAGCGGAGCCAGAGTGGATTTATATGGTAGTTCCGGCGATTGGTACAAAATCAAAGCTGGAAACGGCTGGGGTTATGTTCATAGTTCTTATATAAATACGAGCAGCCAGAGTCAGGGAAGCAGCAGTTCAGGAACAGGGAATATTAATCTCTCAGGAAAGACTATATTTCTCGATCCTGGACACGGCGGCAGGGACCCCGGGGCTGTAGTAAGCGGTGTGTACGAAAGTAATATCGCTCTCGGTATATCTAATAAACTGAAATCAAGGCTGGAAGCTGCCGGAGCAAGGGTGGTAACTACGAGGACTACTGATGTCTTTTTATCATTGGGAGAGCGTACAGCGCGTGCAAATAATTCCGGGGCAGATATCTTTATCAGTATTCATGGGAATTCATTTGTCAGTTCAGCTGCAAGAGGCGTTGAAACCTACTATAATACTCAGTTTCAGGGGGCAAACAGCAAAAAGCTGGCCGAAGCTGTCCAAAACAGAATGGTCAATGGTGTAAACCTCCATAACCGTGGTGTAAAAACTTCTAACTTTGAGGTTATAAGGTATACGCGTATGCCTTCTGTTCTTCTGGAAACGGGCTTTATGACGAACCCGGGCGATCTCAACATACTCAGGACACAGCAGGACAAAATCGCAGATGAACTGTTAATAGCAATCAATAATTACTTTAATAACTAGAACAGCAGGGAACCAGGAAGCAAGTGATGCTTTCTGGTTTTTTTGTATGGTCGCAAGCTGTCCGGGTGGAAAAGAATTGCAAAGTCCAGGTAGATTATGTGTGGCTTAAGCCTTAGAAAACTTCCTGCAAAACGGGAGAAACTCCCCAAATTAGCTTCCCAATCTCGTGTTTTTCCAACAAAAACTTACATAATACTACAGGAGTAGCGTAATGCACTCAAAATAATTCGACTTTTCCGAAAATGTGTTTGCTTTTTTACAAGCGGTTTTGTACTATATTTATAACTTGAAGAATTAGGAAAGAACAATTAACTTATTTGTTTGACTGCCTGCTGAAGAAGCAATATACCTGTTTTTCCGCCGCGAAAGCATATGAAGTTTTCACACAATTAGCCAGTTTATGATAGGTATTATGAACTGCGTTTCGATTGCGGCTGTTGAAGTAATTTGTCAAAAAAGCGCAATTAGCGAAAATATATACCTGCATCGGCTGTTAGTGGATGGGGGAAGGGTGGGAGCAAATATGGGGATTGATGCGATTTCAGCGTTCAGTCTGGTTAACAAAAAAGTTAATAGATGTAGTGAAGGCCTGTTTCTTGTAGATAAAAAAGGGACAGTACGTTTCCTGAACGAGAAAGGCCGTGAAATATTCAGCAAGATCGGTTCGATACAGCAAGGGGATAACATTTTTAATTCTGCGCTCGCTCCTTTTTTCCTCAGCACTGAAAAACATGAGAAGACAGGGGTTATTGAAAGGGAATTATACAGGGATGGCCAGATTATAAAGCTTAAAATCGAAGCTATTATTAGCGGCAATGAGGAAGAAGAGCAAGGATGGGTGTGCGCTGTAGATACTCATACGGAACCCGATTCCTTTGGGGCCGGGGGCCAGAACTGGGGTACGGCTACAGAAGAACTGGTGCAGCAGTTGAGCCTGAGATACGCTCATGAAGTATTAAACGCATTGACACCTGTATATGGTATTCTACAAATGATTAAGGATGAGCGGGTTTCCGCAGGTATTGATACTGGCCTGTTAGAGCTCGCACAGAATGAAGTAAATAAAAGCAAAAATTTCGTTAATGACTTCATGTATATGAATTACCCGGGAAAGCCTGCACCAAAGTGGCATACGGCGGGGCAGCTTTTAGCATATATTAAGGAAAAAACAGAAGAGCAGACTCCTGAATTTATCCCTCATCTGGACTGGAAGATTGCAGGTGAGGAAGACGTTCTTGTACAGGTTGACGCACATCATCTTAGGACTGTCCTGCAGCTTCTGATAAAAAAATGGATCGATTTTGCGAAGAGCCATAATGTAATTACTATTACATTTCATACAAATGACCACCATTTTTATGTAATAATTAATCAGCCAGAAATGGATGAGACTTTGTACTTCACTGATAGTGAGTTCAACTACTATCTCCATCTTGCCGGGAAGGTGATGGAAATAAATGAAGGAAAGTTACAGGCTTGCGGCGGTGTAAAACTTACCTTTATACAGCCGGGAGGGCTAAACGGCTGATCTCTCCTGAACGAAAACAACCTGCAGGGAGCTGTACTAAAGTGGTACAGGCAGTCTGCAGGAAGCAGTTCTCATAAATAACAAAAGAAAATAAACAAACGCCTGGATTTTATGATCCAGGCGTTCTGCTTGTTAAATTATTTTGTTCAATTAAACTGTTTCTCTTGGAGATCTAGTTGTGCTGTGTTTCTTAAGGATCCTCATTCCGTTATTTCCTTAAATTGCTTGATTTCAGCGGGTTTTCGGATCCTGGTTCATTTGATTTCTTCTTCGAGATAGGTAAACTCTGTTTTTTCCAGCTGCACCTGTCCGTTTGTAAGGTTGGTCATAAACTCCTCGAATGCCCCTTCTTGTCCGGAATCAACAAATGTTTCTACTTGTACCTGATCCAGGTAATCGATTTGTTTAATGAGATAAGGGGAGGCCCTCAGTTCATTTTCCACTTTGCCAAGAAAATGGTAGTCCATAGTGCTTCTGTAGACTTGTGCAAGGCGGCGTTCTACTGTGCCGGCTGCATTAATGCCTTCAGAAGCAGCGGAGCTGTAAGCGCGGATAAGCCCGCCGGCTCCAAGTTTTATACCACCAAAATAACGTGTAACAACGACAACGGTGTCTTTCAGGTCACGTTGTTTAAGCACCTCAAGAATCGGGACGCCAGCTGTACCGGATGGCTCCCCGTCGTCGTTTGCTTTCTGTATATGGTTATTCTCTCCAATCATGTAAGCGGAACAGTTGTGATTTGCATTCCAGTGCTGTTTTTTTATTTTTTCAATAAAGGCCTGAGCCTCTTCTTCTGTCGTTACCCTGTCCACATAGGTGATGAAGCGGGAACGCTGGATGGAGATCTCGTTTTCACCGTAGCCTTTTACAGTAAAATAAGATGTAAGCATAATAATTTCTCTGCCTTTCAGTTCATTTAGAACCGCACTTGAATCAAACAGTTCTGAAATTGAATTAGTTTTAGGAACGGAGGGACGTAGCCCTTTTCGTTTTTTCTCGGAAAAGTTCATCTTTACATTCAGGTTAAGGTGAACCGGAGAGCGTTGTCAAGCAGCGACGCCGCCGGGATGTTTCCCGGTATTGAGCTCAAAACTATCTCGTTTTGTACGAATACGTATTTATACATACATTAGAACTCCCCCAGATAAAAACCTGTACTCCAAAAACAACAGTTTTTTTCACAGCCAGTTCGGAAAATAAAAGTCCTAATAAATTACCTTATAATGTAAAATGAACATCATCCACTATCAACAGGGATAAAAGTCCTGTATAGGAGGAGAATTTTGCAGGTTTGCAATAATAATTCCAGCCTGGCAAAGCTAATTATTAATTAACGGCAGGTATTTAAATTACGGGCGGATTACATTAGTTTTGAGGTGGTAAAAACCGGGAAAAAGTCGGGAGGTAATATATATCTTTTATATTAAATTATTATTTCATTATGTTTTTTACTCACTTTTCCCTATAGATGCCTGATAAAATATTAAATAAGCGACCGGATAAATACAAGGGATTAGTATTTTACAACAGACTATTGTACTGTAATCCAAAAAAAGAAGGCACAAGCATAGTTCTAAGGTCTTTTTTATCTGAATATGTAGTAAAATGAAAAAATGAACCAAAATGCCCCCAAAAAACTGCTGTTTTACACGAGATATAACAGTATAGGAAGAATAGCATAAAGGGAAAAGCCTTAATTATCAGGCTGAATGACCGGGTATCCCAACGAGGGGAAAATTATTGTACGAAGGATTCCTGTATTTTCCGGCTATCATTTTTATGCCTGAAAGCGGGACATTTGGCGGTATTTGAATTTTGAGGAATTTGGCTTAGATTTTCCTCTTCTTCTTACTTCTTCATCCAATTTTTTCAGCTTGAAAGCGGGGAGTCACATGGCTACACCATTAACAATCGAAGAGATACTCGGAAGGATGCTGGAAGCAGTAGGAGACAGCCGGGAGAAAATATTTGAAATCGGCGAAGACTCCCGGAGTGAATATGAGCAGTTAAAAAACGAGTTAAAGCAAATTCAGGACAAGGTAATTGAAGTAATCAGGAAAACGGAGCAGACAGAACTCCACTCAAGGTTCGCGAGGAACAGGCTTGCTGAAGTGAGTAAGCATTTTGCTGACTATAGTGACGAGGATGTGCGCGTTGCTTATGAACAGGCAAATGATTACCAGGTAAAGCTTGCGATTCTGAGACAGGAGGAAAAGCAGCTCCGAGAGCGCCGGGATAATATAGAGCGAAGGCTCATGAGGCTGAAGGATACGGTGGAAAGAGCAGAGACCCTTGTCGGCCAGATCACTGTGGTCGTGAATTTCCTGACGGGAGATTTGCAGCAGGTATCTGAAATGGTTGCTGATGCGGTTGAAATGCAAAAGCTCGGTCTGAAAATTATCGAGGCTCAGGAAGAGGAGCGTAAACGCCTTTCCCGGGAAATCCATGATGGTCCGGCACAGATGATGGCTAATGTAATGCTTCGTTCTGAGCTGGTGGAACGGGTTTATGAGCAGCAGGGTGTGGAGGAAGCGCTGAAGGAAATCAGAGACCTGAAGAAGATGGTGAAGGATTCTCTGGCAGAAGTCAGAAGAATCATCTACGATCTCCGTCCAATGGCTCTCGATGATCTTGGCCTCATACCTGCTCTGGAAAAATATATAAAGCATATTAAAGAGCATTATGATTTTGACATTCAATTCTCATACCTGGGGAAACCGAGGAGACTGCAGGCGGATCAGGAAGTTGCCTTATTCCGCCTGATCCAGGAATCTGTGCAGAATGTGCATAAACATGCGAAGGCAACGGAAGTTCAAATCAAGATTGAGCTGAAACCGTCGCTCGCAACAGTAGTGATTAAAGATAATGGGAAAGGCTTTGACACTTCTGTAAAAAAAGAAGGTTCGTTTGGCCTCCTGGGTATGAGGGAACGGATAAATATGCTTGAAGGGAAACTAAGCATCGATTCTAAACAAGGAAAAGGGACATTAGTCATGGTCCAGATTCCGGTAGAGCCAGCATCATAAGGCTATCGGGATAACATTTCAAACAATAAAAAGCACGCAGATAAAAATGGCAGGAAGCAATAACCTGGAGGAGGAGAAAAATATGGATAGAGAGAAGCAGATCAAAATAGTTTTAGTCGATGACCACCAGCTGTTTCGTGAAGGAGTCAAGCGTATACTGAATATGGAGTCCTCCATGGAGGTAGTCGCGGAAGGCAGTGATGGGGATGTAGTAATAGACCTTGTAAGAGCGCACAACCCGGATGTTGTTCTGATGGATATTAATATGCCGAATATTAACGGGGTGGAGGCTACTAAAAATCTCGTAGAAAAATTTCCGAATATTAAAGTGCTCATTCTCTCCATTCATGACGATGAGTCATACGTTACGCATGTGCTTAAGACAGGAGCTTCCGGCTACCTGCTTAAGGAAATGGATACGGATGCCTTAATAGAAGCAGTAAAAGTAGTGGGAGAAGGCGGAGCTTATATTCATCCGAAGGTCACCCATAACCTGATTAATGAGTACCGTAGACTGGCAAGCGATGACAAACCAGAAACAGAAATCGGCTTCCGTGAAGTGGAATACCGCCGTCCGCTCCATTTACTGACGCGCCGGGAATGCGAAGTTCTCCAGCTGATGACAGACGGAAAGAGCAACCGTGCCATCGGAGAAGCATTATATATCAGTGAAAAAACGGTTAAAAACCATGTAAGTAATATTCTGCAGAAAATGAATATGAATGACCGCACCCAGGCAGTCGTTGAAGCAATCAAAAACGGCTGGGTGAAAGTGAACTAACTGTTTTTCAATTGCGATCCTCATGCAACAGCTGGTTCGGAGAGATATATGATTATATTTTTCCGGCCGGCTGTTCTTCCACTTTTACTTCAATTCTTTATTTCACTCCCATTCTTTGTGACTATACGGAATAAATACAATCTTTCTTATTTAGAGAAGTTACGTCAAAAAATAGACATTTATGATCATTGCTTGCTACTATAGTTTAAAGGGAAAGAAAACAGGGTATTATTATTAACTTTATTTTGCAGGGAAAACAGGTAAAAAGCTTCCCCGTGAAGAAAACTACTAAATAGATTTTTCCTGAGATCTCTTGGGTGTGTTCCCTGTTAGTTAATGAAATAAAGAGTCAGAAATGCGAAAAGGTGCCCGGCACTTCCGAGCTGACTAAATTATTAAGGAAGAAGTGAAAGTAAGATGAGTAAAATAGCGATCATTACCGACAGCACAGCTTATATCCCGAAAGAAGTAAGAATTGAAAACAATATTTCCATGGTGCCGCTTAACGTAGTGTTCGGAGAAGAAGCATATAAAGAAGAGAAGGATATTACGACCGAGCAGTTTTATGTGGAAATGAAATCGAAAGAACAGCTGCCGAAAACTTCTCAGCCGGCGATCGGGCTGTTTGAGGAGAAATACAAGGAGCTGGCAAAGGATCACGATGAAATCATTGTTATCACTCTTTCCAGCGGAATCAGCGGAACGTACGAAACGGCCTTCAGTGCCGCACAGATGGTTGAAGAAGAAATTAAAGTACATATTTTTGATTCGGAAATCAGCTGTATGGTTCAGGGATTTTTTGTGCTGAAAGCAGCGAAGCTTGCCGGGGAAGGGCGCTCAAGCGCTGAAATCCTTGATACACTTGAAAAAATGAAGAAGAATACACGGGCCTATTTTATGGCAGACGATCTGAGCCATCTCCATCGCGGCGGCCGGCTGAACGGTGCCCAGCTATTCGTAGGGAGCCTGCTGAAAATTAAGCCTGTTCTGCACTTTGAAAACAAAGTGATTGTTCCGTATGAGAAGGTGCGTACGGAGAAAAAGGCGATGAATCTTATTCTGGGCCTCCTTGATGAAGACGCGAAAAAAGGCACACCGATTGATATTACCGTCATCCATGCAAACCGTCCGGAAAAAGCTGAGCAGCTTGCTGAAGAACTGCGTGCCAAATACAGCAATGCGAACGTAATTGTGAGCTATTTCGGCCCGGTTATCGGCACTCACCTCGGTGAAGGCAGCATGGGAATCGGCTGGGTGCATTAAAAGGGGAAAAGGTTAATTGAGCTTTTTATACTGCTGCGGAGGTCACTGTGGAGGAAGTGTTTGCTTTGAAGTCACGAATGGGGTGCATTCGTGACTTCGTTGATAGGAAAAGTGCTTTCGAATTCCAGAATCAGGTATGTTCGTGACTTCGATAGCAGGAGAGGTGCTCGTGAATTCCAGAATCAGGTGCATTCGTGCCTTCGTTGATAGGAGAGGTGCTCATGAATTCCAGAATGGGGTGCATTCGTGACTTCTATAGCAGGAAAAGTGCTCATGAGTTCCAGAATCAGGTGCATTCGTGACTTCGATAGCAAGAGAGGTGCTTGCGAGTTCCAGAATCAGGTGCATTCGTGACTTCGATAGCAGGAGAGGTGCTTGCGAGTTCCAGAATCAGGTGTATTCGTGACTTCGAAAGCAGGAGAAGTGCTCGTGAGTTCCAGAATCAGGTGCATTCGTGACTTCAACATTAGAAACTCTATGAAATTGAGCGCTCGTCCCCCTTTAGGATGCCCGCTCCATTATATTCTGCACGTACCCCGCTTTATTCGTAACATTCCTCAAATATGCTTGGGAAACCTTCCCGCAGATACATCCCCAAAGATAGCAATTCTTTTAATTAACTCCGTTATACCGCCAGCTCAAACATATCGCTATATACCTGACAAATGAATAAAGAGGTGATTCAATTGCGGTTCTATCCATTTGCTTTAAGTGTACTGAACAACATGCCGGAAAAGGAATTTGCCAATCTCCAACACCTGATTCCGTATACTTTCCCGACTTCCCAGTTTCCCGTCCCAGCTCCTAACCTAGTCCCTGATGACAGTGACAAAAACATATGGCTCATACCTGAAATACCTTCCTGTCTTCACGCCCAGAATGAAGAACAAATGTCCAGCGCTCCCAAACCTACCCTGGAATCTGAACTCCACCAGCTTCCGCGTCCATACCCTCTGATTGACATCATCGAAAAGAAAACCAACTTTTATTTTCCACCCAAAAATCCAGAAATCACACCCAACAAAAAAATAGAAGAATATTTACGTGGCAGGCGGCTGCTCCTTGATGAACTTCCATTCGCAATAGAAGAAATATATGAGCATATAAGAAATGGTTTCGTCCATTTCCACCCGGGGCTAGTCAGAAAGGGAAGGAGCTGTCAGTGCCAGCGATGTAGTAATGATGACAAAGAATTATTCGGCAGCTTCCAGTGCTTTCGCTGTAAAAAAGAATGTCTGTACTGCCGAAACTGCATCATGATGGGGCGGGTGGCTGGCTGTACTCCGCTATTCAGCTGGGTACCTGATAAAGGTGCACCAATCCAAGAGGGCGACCCGCAACCTCAATTCAATTTAAAGTGGACCGGCCAGCTTTCTCCATTTCAGGCCATGGCCTCTCAAAAACTCATGAAATTTTTGACTGCATTTCTTAACGGGTCAAATGTACGTGACACCTTCATGATATGGGCGGTATGTGGTGCCGGGAAAACTGAAATGCTTTTCCACAGTATTGAGAAGGCGCTGAAGGGGGGACTGAACGTGCTGATTGCCACACCGAGAACAGATGTTGTGCTCGAGCTGGAGCCCCGGTTCAAAGCAGCATTCCCGGGAACAGCAGTGAAAGCTTTATACGGTGGAGGAGAAGACCGGTTTTCGCAAGGAGAGCTTACGATCAGCACGACCCACCAGCTCCTCCGCTACTATAAAGCTTTTGACCTGGTGATCATCGATGAAGTGGATGCATTTCCGTACACCGTGGATGAAAAGCTTCGCTATGCAGTGAGGCAGGCTGGGCAGGACAGGAGCATTACCGTTTATGTGACAGCAACACCTGATGAAAAAATGAAAAAGCAGGCTTCAGAAGGAACTATCGGCAATGTGAAAGTGGCTCGAAGATTTCACGGCCATCCACTGCCAGTGCCGGTACCTGTCTGGGCTGGCCAATGGAACAAGCTTTTGGAAAAGAATCGTCTTCCCCGTCCTCTGCTCCGCTGGCTCCGTACCCACCTTGAGGCAAAAAAACAAATTTTCCTGTTTGTCCCGAAAGTCTCCATGCTTGTGCCAGTGGAAAAAATAATTATCGAGCAATTTGATGTGGAAACGGAGTCTGTTCACTCTACAGATGAAAGACGCCGAGAAAAGGTGAGGAGATTCCGTGAGGGAAATACCCGAATCCTTGTCACGACAACCATTTTGGAGCGGGGAGTTACAGTGAAAGGAGTACAGGTTGCTGTGTTTGGAGCTGACGACGATATTTTTACCGAATCGGCGCTCGTTCAGATTGCCGGGAGAGCAGGGAGGAGTCCTGAGGAGCCAGATGGCAGTGTGGTCTATTTCCATCACGGTAAGACACAGGAAATGCTTAAAGCAATCAGGCACATCAGGGAAATGAACGAGCTGGGGGAAAAGGAAGTTTTGTATGAGGGGTTAGAAAACCACGGGGAGGCTGGAAAAAATGAGCCGCTGGACGAATGAATTTTTAGGGAATCAAAATTTGTGCCTCATCTGTCTGGAGAGGTTTGACACTCCCGTAGGCTGGCGATGGGCATTGGGGATCGAGGAAAGAACCTCCGTATGCGGAAAATGCAGCAGTAAAATGGATCGGATTACAGAGGTGGTCTGCCATATTTGCGGCCGACCGCCTTCTTCGGGGGTAACCAGGAGTGATGCCGGAAAAAGTAACGGAAAATTGCTCAGGTGTTATGACTGTGAACGGTGGGCGAAGGAGGAACCATGGGACACCAAGCCATTTATCCACCAGTCCCTGTATTCCTATAATCCATTTATGCAGGAGGTTCTTGCGCAATTTAAATACCGTGGCGATAGTGAGCTTGCCCGGATTTTTTCAGAGGATGTGGTGAAACTCGCCCGGACACTGGGAAAGTTTGATATTGTCACTACAATTCCATTAGATGAAAAACGGCAGTGGGAAAGAGCTTTTAATCAGGGAGAGCTGCTGGCCGAACCTTTTTTCCCGGTTAATCTTCTACAACGACCTGGTGCTGCTGCAGGTGAAAAACAGAGCAAGCGCTCCCGTGAGGAAAGGCTCGCTGCATTAAAAGGAGTGTTTACTCTTTCGGAGAATGGGGCGAAGGTGAACCTCATAGGGAAATCGATTTTAATAGTGGACGATATTTACACCACTGGAGCTACATTGCGCAGTGCGGGAGCGGAGCTTTATAAAGCAGGGGCGGCTTGTATTTTTGCAGTAACAGTCGCACGGGCAACAGGCGAGAGGGAGGATGAGAGGGTTTCAGACAAAGGAACGGAAAAAACAATTGAATAGTCCCTTAAAAAATGTCCCTCTTCTGCCGTTATTAAAATTATAACGGAAGGTTTAAGGGGGAATCAGTAGTGGGCAGCTTAAGCAATTGTCCTGTTTGCGGCAGTTTATTTGTAAAGGGAATAAGATCCGTCTGCCAGGAATGCCATCAGGCAGTGGAAGAACGGTTTGAAAGAGTTTATACATTTATCCGGCGGCGTGAGAACCGGACAGCAACAATAGAGGAGACGGAGGAAGCAACAGGTGTGGCTAAGGACGAGATTGTCAAGTTCATAAGAGAAGGACGGATTCAGCTCGCACAGTTTCCGAAGCTAGGTTACCCTTGTGAAAAATGCGGAACATTGATCCGCGAAGGAAGGCTTTGTCAGGACTGTGGTCACAACATACGCTCAACTTTGGAACAACTAGAAAGAAACAACGCTTTTGAAAACAGGAAAGCAGCACGGGAGAAAAAGAAAATCCAGACATACCATTCGCTGAATGACAGGCTTCAGAAGTAGGTGAGACTTTTGGTTTTGGGAGTCAGGGCGCCCCGGAAAGGAAAGTCATAGCGGACAGAAAAAGCTTTTACACTTTTAATAAGGTGTAAGGGCTTTTTGTTTTGAAGCAGGATGTGAGCGTCGTGGCTTTAAAATCGTGCCCATTCAATATAGCTTTGTTTCTGCTCTAAAGAAGTGCCTGGAAAATGGTAAAGCAGGGGAGAGATGTTCATGTACGGAGGAAGGGGTGTTTCTTCCCCTGTGAGGAAAAAGGAATAACTGCTCCAGCGGTAGTCTTCCGGATGTCTCACAATATCTGCTTTCACAGGATTTTGGTGGATGTATCGGCTCAGGTTGAGGTTGCTGCGATGGTCGTAAGCGGGCTTTGAGAAAAACTTTCTTTCGAACAAATGGCCGGTAAGATTATATTTTTTGTTAAAATGGTCTGCGTATTTTTTGTTGATGAATGCCATTACGGCGGAAAGAGAGGCATGTTTCGAGCGAAGTTGCAGGTGGTAATGGTTACCCATGAGGCAATATGCGCATATTTCGATGGAATAAAGCTTATGGGCGCGCTGGAGAAGGTCGAGGAAAAATAAATAGTCACTCACATTTCTGAAAATGGGCTCCTTCCTGTTTCCGCGGTTTGATACATGGTGAAATAAGTGAGGAACCCAGATTCTTTTACGATTTCTCAATAACTATCCCTCCAATCTCTTAAGTTCTAAGTGAAACTAAGAGTAGATTTTCCACATAATCCACCAAGAATCCTTCTTTTTTGTATGAAAAAGTTTGAATTTTCCATAATTTAATTTGTTTGGTGTAATGTGGGTTGGAAGTTGCCCGCCCCCAACTGTCACTATGACATGTGCCACTATGACGCAAGGGGGTTTTTAGCTTCCTGAAAACACAAAATCTTTATATACCCAGGGTTCCAGCGATGTTGCCCTAACGCAACTGTCACTATGACATAAATAGAAAGTAAGAAAGCATTATGCAAAAGGGGTTAAACATTGCAGCAAGAGTGCCGATATATAAGGTAGATATGCGGTTGGAGGGTGTGAAACCGTTGATGTTATGGGCGTTATGATAATATAAAAAGAGATATAAACTATATTGGGACCGGGTCCCGTTATATTAACTTTTTAATAAAAAGGAGGTACTGCGCGATGAAAATTAATCCAATGCATTCTGTAAATGCGTACAGGAAGCAGCAGGGTGTGAGCCAGCAACAGCAGGCTGGACATCCAAACAAGCGTGATGAGGTGCAAATTTCATCTGACGCGAAAAAAATGCAGCAGTCATCTCAGGTTTCACTGGAGCGGCAGGAGAAAATCAGGCAGCTGAAGGAAAAGATCGATAATGGTACTTATAAAGCAGACGCCCACGAAACTGCGCGGAAGTTTTATGACTTCTGGAATGAGAAATAAAGGATCGATAGTTCATTAAGTTACTTTTTTATAAAAATGCCAAAGGGTGTGATGAGGTTGGCGAGAGAGCTGCTTACTATTTTTCAGGCAATGACGGTACTGCACGAGGAATTTAATAAAAAGGCTTTGGAGAAGCAGGAGGCGGTGAAGACAGGGAATATGGCCGGTCTTGACCAGATTATTAAGGACGAATCCATGCTGGTTTCCAAGCTGAGAAAACTTGAGTACACCCGTGAGCAGACAGTGAAAATGTGGATGCAGGAAAGAGGGATTGTAAGCGAGGATGTGACGATGGAGCATCTGCTTCAATTTTTCCCGGAAGAAGACCGGAAAACTCTTCAGTACTGGCAGCGGCGCCTCATCACCGAGATCAACAAGCTGAAGGAACAAAACGAGTTTAACCAGCAGCTGATTGAAGAATCACTTCGTTTTGTGAATATGTCTCTCGATTCTTTTCACCCGCAGAAAGAATACGGCAACTACAACCACCCTGGCGCCAAATCCACTGATAAAGATGATTATGAGGCTGGAGGCCGTTCCCTGTTTGATTCGAAAGTGTGAGCTGGGACACTGAATTTCGTAAACAGGTCGACTCATTTCGCCATCAGTAAATTTACAGCAAAAACCGGGAATTAACCCGTAAATACGATAAGCAGTACATTAAGTAAGATGGAGGAAAAATCAATGACTTCTACGTTTCACGGGCTTGAGACTGCCCGCCGCGCTCTTGCGACTCAGCAGGCAGCACTTCATACAACCGGACATAATATTGCCAATGCCAACACTCCAGGCTATACACGGCAGCGTGTGAATTTTACCCAGACCGAAGCCTTTCCGTCCCCCAGCTTTAATAAACCAGGTATCCCGGGGCAGATAGGTACTGGTGTAAAAGCGGGCGAGATTCAGCGGGTAAGGGAAGCATTCCTCGATACGCAGTTCCGGACAGAAAGCAATAAGAATGGCTACTGGGAAGGCAGGCACACCGCTCTTCACAAAATGGAAGATATTATGAATGAGCCGACGGAGAACGGCCTTGCCAATACGATGGACCGTTTCTGGCAGTCGCTGCAGGATCTTGCCGTTCATCCGGAAGATTCCGGTGCCCGTTCAGTCGTAAGGGAACGGGGAATCGCATTAGCTGAAACTTTTAACCATACATACGAGTCACTGGAAGCGATCCAGCGCGATTATCAAAACCAGATTGGTGTGCAGACGAATAAAGTTAATTCTCTTCTCACACAGATCAATAATATAAATAAGCAAATTGCAGGTGTGGAGCCTCATGGGTTTCTGGCGAACGATTTGTATGACCAGCGGGATCTCCTTGTAGATGAACTTTCCCAATACATAAATATAAAGGTGGAGCAGGTTGGCAGTGGCGGGCTTTCAAAAGAAGTGGCCGACGGAAGATATACTATTAAGCTCCTGGATGACCAGGGAAAAGAGACGGGCTTTACACTTGTAGACGGCAGAAGCCTTGAATCCAATGAGATTCATTTTACTTACGCAGGTGAAGATGGCAGCGGGCCAGTGAACGGAATTTTTATCGTCCCTGCAAAATTAATGGATGATATTGAAGATGTAAATGAATTGCACGGGAACAGCCGGGCTATTTTTCTGGACAGTATGGACCATTTTAATTCTCCGGGGAAACTGTGGGCGACTATCGAGGCCTATGGATATAACGACAAATCCGGCAATGAAAAGGGACTCTATCCGGATATGATGAAGGAGCTTGACCTCATGGCGGCGACTTTTGCCGCTGAATTTAATGCTGTACACAGTTCAGGCTGGAGTATGTCAGAGATTGAGGA
The DNA here is from genome assembly GCF_002019695.1 of Evansella clarkii. Classification (GTDB taxonomy): domain Bacteria; phylum Bacillota; class Bacilli; order Bacillales; family Salisediminibacteriaceae; genus Evansella; species Evansella clarkii. The sequence goes on from NZ_KV917376.1 coordinate 1,909,051, forward strand.
TGGAGCAAAAACCGGCTACAACTTTTTTGCCTTTGCTGAAGTTTCAGGCCAGCCTTCAATTAATCCTGATGCAGGAAATATAGCAGGAGCGGCAAAACGCCTTATGCTCCACACCGATATGAATGATCTCAATAACATCGCTGCATCAGGTGCTGCAAGAAACGGAGCGGAAAGGGAAGAAGCTTTCTCCGGAGACGGCTCTAATGCACTTGCCCTTGCAGGGGTTAAGGATGCTACCCTTAATTTCGGCAGTACGAGAACAAACATCCAGACATATTATCAGGGTGTTATCGGTGAAATGGCAGTAAGGACAAATGAAGCAGAGCGAATGATGAAAAATACAGCTGTGTTAAAAGACTCTGTGGAAGGGCGGCGCCAGTCTGTCAGCGGAGTTTCCCTTGATGAGGAAATGTCCAATCTGATCCAGTTCCAGCATGCATACAATGCAGCCGCTAGAAATATAACAACAATCGACGAAATGCTTGACCGGATCATTAACGGTATGGGAGTAGTCGGACGTTAATATCCAGATTGGCTACTATTAATTTTTACAAGCAAAATTGAAAAAAAGCAGGTGAACGATATGCGGGTAACCCAATCGATGCTGACACACAGCTCGCTGCGCCATTTGAGCCAGAGTTATCAAAACCTCCACACATTACAGAATCAGCTTTCTACCGGAAAGAAAATCAGCCGGGCTTCCCAGGATCCTGTAGTGGCAATGAACGGAATGCGTTACCGGACCCAGTCAACGGAAGTGACCCAATTTAAGAGGAATCTGTCCGAGGTGTACAACTGGATGGATAACGGGGATGCTGTACTGGATAAAACGGGCAGCACATTGCACCGGATGCGGGAGCTGGCTGTACAGGCTTCTAACGATACCTATGAAGAAACGCAGCGGAAAAATATGGCCCAGGAAATCCGCCAGCTGAGAGAGCATCTTGAATCACTGGCAAACACGAAAGTAAATAATAAATTTATTTTTAACGGAACAAACACAAAAAATGCTCCTGTGAGCGCTGATAAAATCAATATAGGTGTAGGGGTGCTTTCAGAGGATCCAGCCGGCCACGTGATTACTTACAACAGTAAAGTTTACGAGCTCGATACAGAACATGTAGGAGAAGGACTTGTCTTCCGAAAAGCTGACAGCGATGAAACAATTACGATAACAGACCTTGGCGGTGAAAATCAGGAAATTATTTATAATAACGGCAGTGGGGGAACAAATGAGCTGCTGGAGCGTCAAGTCGTTGTTTCTGAAAAAGGGGCAGTCTCTACTAACAACGAAAAAGTGGAGATCGAGCTTATGAAAGGGGTTAATGTACCGGTAAATGTTAACCCAGGCAAAGTCTTTTCCGCCGATTTCTTCGGTGATATTATCCAGCTGGAAAAAGCGCTGGAAGACCCGTCCACAACATCAGAAGAGCTGACAGGACTGATCGCAAGCTTTGACAGGCAGATCGAGAAGGTTGTTAACGAAAGAGCGGAGCTTGGCGCCCGTTACAACAGGGTGGAAATGATCGATGACCGAATCCAGGAGCAGGAAGTTATTGCGAAGAGAATTCTTTCTGAAAACGAAGATGCAGACATCGAAAAAGTAATTACGGAACTTCTGGCCGCTGAAAACGTGCACCGGGCAGCACTAGCATCCACCTCCAGAATCATGCAGCCAACATTGATGGACTTTTTAAGATAACGAACTTAGAAGGCAGGAGCTAATGGCTTCTGCTTTTCTGGGTAAAGAAGACTAGCCGATTGGCGAGCTTTAAGGCAATCCTTCGCCTTTTAAGGCTTAGCTTGCCAAGTTTTCTTTATCAGTGTAAAGAAGTGGAGGAGGGAATCTCAGATGAAAATGCCACAAATTGAAATCCAGCAGCAGAACGCCAGGACAGCTATTCAACATTCCCGGCCCCAGATGAGCATTCGCCAGCCTTCCGCCACTCTGGAGATCAATCAGGACCTGGCTGGTACGCTGAACATCAGCCGGACAGCTTCAAAAATGTATATCGATCAGTCAGAAGCCTTTGCAGATGCGAATCTGAAAGCACCGCTAAGACAATTGAAAGAATGGTCACAAGCTGGAAAGCAGGCTGCCATGGCTTATATCGCCAAAACAGCGGGCCAGGGGGAACAGCTGAAAAAAATTGAGAACGGAACGAATGCCCTGCCATCTATCGCCAGACAAAACGGCGAGAAGCCGCAGCGCCAGGCTGGACTGGTTATGATGCCGGAAAGCGCTTTTAAAGTACGGTTTAATTTTGTCCCTTCAGAGCTGAACATTGAATCCAAATGGGGGAAACCGACGATTCACGCAAGGAAAAACGACCCGGAAATACATATTCCGAAATGGCAGGCAGACGTTTACCTTGAACAGAAAAACTGGATAACCTTTTCGGTTGCAGGAAGCACGGTGAATCAGCAGCTTTAAGGGGCAATAACTTATAGGTGTACTGTAAAACATTGCAGCTTTAAAGTGACAATAGCAGCAAATAAATTTAACCGAATATTAAAAAACTGCTTAATCCACAAAAGTGTTACAATAATTGAGTGATTGAGTGGCTGATTTTTAAAAAAATTTTGAATTGGTAAGATTTCCTCGAAAATGTGCTAAAATTTATACAAGCACTTCAGAGGAAAATATTTAGCATGAAGGTAAAATTTTTCTTCATTGGAGTGATTAACCTTGCAAATTGAAACAAAGTACACCGGAAAGACAACAATTGACCGTGAAAATATCATAGCATTCGAACACGGTGTCCCAAGCTTTGAAGAGGAAAAAGAATTTATTCTCCTGCCATTCAGTGACTCGCCAAGCCCGTTTTACATACTTCAGTCAGTTAATACAGCAGGACTCGCCTTCGTAGTGATGACTCCATTTCAGTTTTTCCCGCAATACGAAGCAAAGCTTACAGACAGTGTCATCGAACAGCTTGAAATTGAAGACAAAAATGATGTAGCAGTATTTGTCATACTGACACTTCGCGACACATTGGAAAAGTCTACAGCAAACCTGAGCGGCCCCATCGTAATTAACAGCAGGAAGCAAAAAGGGAAGCAGATCGTATTGAGTGATACCTCCTATAACACGAAGCATCCGCTGGTACAGCCAGCAGAAGCCGGCAGAGGGGAGAGGTAACTCATGCTTGTACTCACGAGAAAGCTCAATGAATCCATCAAAATCGGCGATGACGTGGAAGTGAAAATTATCGGTATTGAAGGGGACCAGGTAAAACTGGGGATCAGCGCGCCCCGCAACATTGATATCCACCGGAAGGAAATCTACCTGGCGATTCAGGAAGAAAACAACGCCGCTGCATCAAGTTCCCTCGATGTGCTGAAGCAGCTCACCAATGCGACAGACAAAAACAACGACTAATCTCAGAATAATACAGAGGCACAGTATTTTTTTAGCCAACAGGAAAATTATTTTCCTCAATTTGGATGCTCAGTTGTTCTGTGACTAACAAAGAAACCTTAAAAAGAGTAAATGATGACCATTGGTTCTTGTCACTTCAGGTAATATTTAGGAACCCTAAATAAAAGGATAGGAAGGGAGGAGACTTTCATGCTAGCAACTATGGACGTACAAAAAAGCCCTACTGACAGACTGAATATCCTCATCGTTGATGGACAAGACGAAATTTCAAACGGTGTTATAACAGAGATTTCCCGCCAGCTCGAACCAGCGGGAATCAGCAAAGAGGAAAAGCTTCCGCTGGAAACGTCATCCTACAATTGTCTTTTTTACTTTATTGACGGTTATGATAAGAAAGTAATCAATTCTCTGGAGAAAGTGTATAACAGGCGTGGAGACGACCCGGATTTAAACATTTTACTCGTACATAAATCTTGTACGGACAAGGAATTATTCCCTTATCTCCATTATCCGGTTAACGGTATTGTCTCCCTGAGATATTTAAAAAGCCACTGTAAAACAATGATGGATCTTGTGAAAGAAAAAGGAGTTTTCCTTGAGCCGTGCCTGCACCGGGATCTCGTAAACGAGATTGAAAGAAAGAAGCTTAAGGATCAGCCGATTGATCAGCTTGTTCTTAACAAAGATCTTGTGGACGGAATTCTCACAAATAACGAGCAGGATGTGCTCCAGCTAATTCTGGACGGCCACAACAACCAGAAAATAGCTGAAAAGCTTTATCTGGCACCGTCAACGGTCAGCACAATCATCAGCCACCTGCTGAAAAAGGTAAAAGCAAACGACCGCACCCACGCCATGGTCACCGCCATCAAGAACGGATGGGTCGAGGCAAGACGGTAGCTTTAATATTTTTCTAGTTAAAAATTGATAATATTTGAGGTTGATTAGCGAAAACGGAGGGACGAAGGTTCCTTCGTTTTTTTTATTTATATTTTTTTCCTGATTTTATTAAACAAACAGGAAGTACTGCCGATATAAAATATGTAACGGTCAAAAGGAAGGTGGCGGCCGACACCTCTCCCGCTGGCCAGACAAACGAACTTCCACCACAAGGATGTGAATGGAAGTAAACTTACCTAAATTCAAGGAGGAATTTATCAATGATTATTAATAACAATATTTCAGCATTAAACACGCATCGTCAACTTGGAGCTAACCAAGGTGCAATGCAAAATTCAATGGAGAAGCTGTCTTCAGGTCTTCGTATTAACCGTGCAGGAGATGACGCAGCAGGTCTATCAATTTCTGAGAAAATGCGCGCACAAATCCGTGGCTTGGATCAAGCTAGTCGTAACTCTCAAGATGGTATCTCAATGATTCAAACAGCTGAAGGTGGTCTCCAAGAGGCACATAGCATCTTACAAAGAATGCGTGAACTAGCTGTACAAGCATCTAACGATACAAATGTTGAAGCAGACCGCACAGCGATTCAAGATGAGTTTGATGAATTATCTTCAGAGATTGCAAGAATTAAAGACGAATCACAATTTAATACAAAAAATATATTAGATGGCTCTGCCTCAAACATTGAAATTCAAACTGGTGCTAACTCTGGACAAAATACAACAATTGACTTCACTACAACTGGGGTTGATTTAACAAGTGTCCATGATAGTGTATCTAGTTTGTCATTAGACAGCCACACTAGTGCTACGGCTGCAATTGATACTATAAATACTCAAATTGAAGCTGTATCAAGTGGTCGTTCATACCTTGGTGCAATGCAAAATCGATTAGAGCACACAATTGCTAACTTAGATAATGCCTCAGAGAACTTGTCAGCAGCAGAATCAAGAATAAGAGATGTAGATATGGCCCGTGAAATGATGGAAATGACTAGGGCTAATATACTTTCACAAGCCTCACAGTCAATGTTAGCTCAAGCTAACCAGCAGCCACAGTCTGTATTACAGTTACTTGGGTAATTAAAATTCTAATGGGGAGTCTAACCAGGACTCTCCTTTTTATTTGAAATATATTTTCCTGAAGATTTGAAAACAATGTTCTAACTTTCAGGAAAGCTATATTTATATACTAATTAGAGGTGAAAAACAAATTATGAAACTTAGTATTATTATGATGATAAGGAATGAAGAAAAACACTTGGATGCTGTATTGAAAAGTGTAAGTGAAATATTATATAGATTAGATTCTGAGCTAATTATCGTTGATACAGGTTCAGTAGACAATTCGGTAGAAATAGCAAAAAAATATACTTCCAAGGTGTATTACCATGAGTGGAACGACGACTTTTCGTCAATGAGAAATAAGACTATCAGTTATGCTAAGGGAGAATGGTTATTCGTTTTAGATGGTGACGAAATTATTGAAAACCCTGCTAATGTCGTTGAATTTATTAATTCAAGAAAATCAAAAAAGTATAATGCAGTTTCTATCAGATTTAAAAATATTACTAAGCAAAGTGATGATAATGAGTACGGAGAGGCTTGGAATTTAAGACTGTTTAGAAAGACTAAAAGTTTTAAATATATAGGTAAAATTCATGAGCAACCCATGTATAAAACGCCTATCTACCAATCTGCTATAACAATTTTACATTATGGATATAATTCGGAAGACCCTTTATTAATGGAGAGGAAGTTTAAGAGAAATAAGCATTTACTTGAAGAAGAGATAGAGAAGGACCCACATAATGTTTATAATTTATATCAGCTTTCTGTAACCTTTGCCATGCACAATGACAACCCAGATGCTTTAAAATGGGCAAGAAAGGCTTATGAAGCAGCAAAAAATGAAGGCGGCGGGCTTCTTGTTAGAAGGATGTATCTGTATACCAATTTAGCTCACACATTAATTCTTAACAATGAATACGTAGAAGCAGAAAGAATATGTAAAGAAGCGATCTCCTTAAAAGATAGATATATCGACTTGTATTTCTTTTTAGGTTTATCTCAAACTCATATAAAAGATAATAAAAATGCGATCTGCAGCCTTAAAAAATACCTTACTCTATTAAAAGAACTCAAGGAAGATAAGCTAGAAACAGTGCACGACCCATCTACTAAAACACTTACAATTACCAAAAAAGAAGATGCATTTTTAATGTTAGCAGAATTATATTATAGAGAAAATAATATAGAAGCTTCGTTAAGTTATATCAACAAAATAACAGAGAAAAAAATAATTAAGCAATCTTCTGCACTAGTGATAGATATACTTACTGAAGGAAAACATTTTGAACATATAATAGATTTCTATAATGATAAGATTGAGAATATAAACAGTACAGTTTTAAGTCAAGCTTTCTGCGAATTGTTAGAAAGGAAGAAGAACACTCTAGATTCTCAAGACCAAATTAAATTTATTAGAACTATATCTAATTTAAACAATGACTACGGCCTGTTAAACCAGTTCAGACTTGACAGTACTTTGAACAATGCCGTTTTTGAGAAAGTCGATTTCAATTATGTCCCAGGTTACTATGGAGAGATCATTTATTCTATAATGAATGATGATAAAAAAATCCTTTCCCTAGTAGAAAAAACAAGGGAAGAGCATTTAAAAAGCATACTAACATATATCAAGTATAAAAATAGAGATTCCATAGTAAAAGTATTGGAACTTTTACATTCTCTTATTGAACGAAAAGAAGATTCCAGATTAGTTGCGAAAGCGGTAAAAATACTTTCATCAGTATATATACTAGAAAATAAAGCTATTGATAGTGCAGAAAAATCCTATTTGATTAAGAACTACATCGAGTACGGCATAAAGCATATAAATTATTCATACAACAGAAATATTATAGAGGAAGCTATCATATACGATGTAAAAAATGAAGAAGACGTTTTTTTACTACATCTTTCTTGCGCTTTACAAAAGGATGCAAATGATAAAATGTATATTAAACACCTTCGTCATGCCGTCAAGGCTTTTCCAAAGGGGAGTGATGTAATAGATTATGTTCTCTCTATATCAGAAAAACATAAGGGTCAAACTAATATCGAAGCTAGTAATAGCATATTAGTATCTCAATCCGATGAATTTATTGCATTGAAAAGAAAGCTAAAAGATAAAATTATATCATTAATTAATGAAGAGTATCTGTCAGAAGCTAAAAGATTAATTATAGAATACGAAGGTGTAATTGGTGAAGAAGTCGACATTGAACTTTATTCAATTAAAGCAGTAATACAAATAAAAGAAGGAAGCCTTGAAGAAGCAGAGGCTTTGTTGTTAGACGGGCTTGACAAAGATAATTCTAATTTTGATTTATATTATAATTTAGCCTATTGTTATCAAATTAAAATGCACTATATCAAAGCAATTAAAATGTATAGTGAAGCAAAAAGTCATGCACACAATGATAAGCTGATAAAGCATATAAATGATGTACTAGATGAAATTAATGATATTATGCATAATGATAATATGATTAAGGTTAAAGATATTCAGTATCCTAAAATAACAGTTATCATTCCGACTTATAATCAAAAAGAAAATTTAAGGCAGGCAATCGAAAGTTGCTTGAACCAAGATTATCCCAATATGGAAATTATTGTAGGGGATGATTGCTCGACAGATGGAACACACCTGATGATGAAAGAGTTTTCAAGTATTGAAAAAGTGAAGTATATTAGGAACCGTGAAAACTTAGGAGCAGGTAAAAACCCCATCAATATACTGTATAACCATGCAGACGGGGAGTACGGGATGTTCCTTGATCATGATGATTGTCTCATTGACAATACTTATTTATCTTTAGCTGTTGACTTTTTACGAAACAATAAGAATGTAGCTTTTGTTTGGGCGAATTGTATAATCAATAATGAAATAACCGGAAAAAAAAGCTATACAAAATTTGACAATAAACCAATTACCAATGGGTTAGAATATTTCCTGAATTACGAAAAAAAGGGATACCCTCACATAACTGGTATACTTACTACAGTATTCGATATGAGAAAGTTAAAATCCACCAATTATGGTTATGATACAAAACATATGGACTTATTTTTATATCTGAAGCTTATGTTAGCTGGTGATGTAGGGTTTATTGAAAGATGTGTATGTTCATATAGAATTCACAAAAATAGTATATCTATCAACATGCCTAAATGGGCTGATAAAACTACCTTGAATCAATTGCATCAGTTAAAAGAACAAATATTGGATCAAAAGGTATTTAATAAATATCAGCTTAATGAATGGATTAAGCTTAGAATTTATAGTTATATTTTATGGCGCTGTCAAACCATGTTGTATAACAAGGATAGAAAAGGTGCAATGGAATTATTATATTATATTTCAGAGGACTATCCGGTTGTTTATAATGCAATACTAGAAAAATTAACTTTAACAAATAAGGTACACTAAATAAATGGCTATTAGGGACATCGTTCCTGCCTTATCTGATAAACACGAGGGGATGGCATCAGTATGGGTGGCCGGTATTAGGAGGAGATTAAACTGGGGAGAATAGGAATAATGCAGCCTTATTTTTTCCCTTATATAGGGTATTGGCAATTAATATATACAGTCAATACATTTGTTATTTATGACGATGTAAACTACAAAAAAGCAGGATGGATAAATAGAAATAGGATTTTAACGAACGGAGAAAGTAAGTTAATAAGCCTGCCTGTAAAAAAGGCGAGTCAAAATAAGCTTATCAATCAATTAGATATTCTAGGCGACGATGTTAATGAAGCTCTGATAAAAACAATCATGTACAGTTATTATAAAGCACCATATTTTTCAGAAGTATTTCCTTTGATACAAAACATAATAAACTATAATGAAAAGAATTTGGCTGTCTTTCTAGAGAATTTAATTAGAAGAATTTGTGATTATTTATCTATAGATACACAAATAATTGTTTCCTCTGCAGTAAATAAAAATAACTCTCTACACGGTCAAGATAAGATAATAGATATAATAAAAACGCTAAACGGTGAAGAATATATAAATCCTTCAGGAGGAGTCCATCTTTATTCTCAATTAGCCTTTTCAAATAATAATATTAAACTTAAGTTTTTAAAATCAAGGGATTTAAAATACAAGCAGTTTAAAAACACCTTTAATCCTAACCTTTCTATTATTGATGTATTAATGTTTAACTCAAAAAAAGATGTATATAATATGCTATCGGAATTTTCACTAAGCTGTGGGGGGAATTATGAATAAATATAATGTCCTAATATTTCCAGCTGGTTCAGAAACAGGAATCGAAATATATAACTCTTTAAAATATAATTTACACTTTAATGTTTTCGGAGCATCAGGAGTGGGAGATCATGCTAAATACATTTACCATCCAGATAGGTATGTCGAGGGAGACTTTTTATATATAACAGATGAAAATTTCATTGAGAGATTTAATAAGTTAATCGAGGAATATAAGATTGATTTTATTTTTCCCACTCATGACTCCGTAGCACTTTTTTTATCGGAAAATAGTCATTTAATAAATGCCAGATTAGTCTGTTCTGAAATAAATACTACTCGGGTGGCTAGAAGTAAAAAGGAAACATACAGGACTTTAAGAGGTTACGATTTTATACCGAAAGTATACAAATCTCAAAACGAAGTTGATAAGTACCCTGTATTTTTAAAACCAGATATAGGAGAAGGAGGGAGATTTACTAAGGTAATACATGAAAACTCAGGGCTCGAGGGTATGTTTTCAAAGCTAAATGAATTCGTTATATGTGAATACCTCCCTGGGGAAGAGTTTACGGTTGATTGTTTCACTAATCGTAAAGGAGAGTTGTTATTTGCTGGACCAAGAACAAGAGAACGTGTAACCATGGGTATTTCCTTCCATTCTGAGAGTACTGAAATAAATAAAGAAATTAATGAAATCGCACATACACTTAATCGTCAGTTTAAGTTTAGAGGAGCATGGTTTTTTCAAGTAAAAGGTGATAAGGAAGACAAATTTAAATTAATGGAATTTTCTGTAAGGCAGGCATCCACAGTTGGTTTATATAGACAATTGGGAATTAATTTTTCGTTGTTATCACTTTTCGACCTATTAGAGTACGATGTTGAAATGTTATTTAATAAACATAATATTTTACTGGACAGGTGTTTGAAAAATAGTTACAAACTTGAATATTATTACAACAAGATATATATAGATTTTGATGATACATTAATTGTTAATGGTAAAGTTAACACTTTGTTAATGCGATTAATTTTTCAGTGTTTAAATAATAGAAAAAAAGTAATTTTATTAACAAAGCATCCTGGAGATTTAAGTCAGTCTTTGAAAAAGTATCGTATAAGTGATGAATTGTTTGATGAAATAATATTGATTCCCCCTGATAAGAAGAAAGCAGATTACATAGACCATTTCAATGCTGTATTTATTGATAACTATTTCTTTGAAAGAAAATCAGTCAAGGAAATATGTGGGATTCCTGTTTTTGATGTTGATGCAGTAGAGTGTCTATTGGATGAAATGTCATAAGGCTGGAGAGGATACTTAGATGGGAAAAAAGCTGAAAATTGGGTTTGTTGGCCCCTATTCTACGGCAAATTTCGGAGACTGGGGAATGTTATTGAATAATATGTATGATTTGGAATGCGAGGATTTTGTAATATTTACTTATTCTTCTAAATTTCCTCAGATATCGTTAGATGATTATTGTAGTGAATTTAATACCGAATATGTTGAAGTAAAATTAAAAGAAGAAAGAGATAATAACCAAGAACAGCAGGAAAAGTATTTTTCTACCCCTTATGATGTGTTAATGAGGGTGGAAAACTTAAATGAACTTAAAAAGGCTATAAAAAAGATAGATGTTTTAGTGATAAGTGGTGGAGGATGGATCAATCATTTTTGGACTGAAAGGTTAGAGAAATTATATAAAATAATGGCCCCTATATTAGTTGCTAGGCAGCAAGAAAAAAAGGTTGTTTTTACTGCTAACGGTATTGGTCCATTTGATGAGACAAAAGAATTTTATCGTTATTTCTTTGGGTATATTAAGGGAGCTAAAATAGCAATTCGTGATAACTATTGTTCACTATCACATTTAATGGAGGCAGGGATAGAAAGTAAAGATGTTGATTATCTGCCAGATGATATGTACTTAGTTAATCCTACAATAGTTAACAAAGAATTACATCGTGAAATCCAACAAAAAAATTATATAGTTATGGAAACCTTTTACCCGATGGAATTACTAAGAGATAATGAACAAGAATTAATTAACTTTTCAAAGAAGATATATGAAAAGTATGGATATTCGATCGTGCTGTTACCATATGATTTAGTAGAATATGGTTCAGACCAGGCCAAATATTTGCACAAAATAATGGAACAAACTGAAATATACAATATTGATGAGATAGGGTATCTACCGATTCAGGATGCAATTTCTATTATTAAGAATGCTAAGTTAATGATAACCGCCCGTTACCATGGTTTAGTACTGTCCCTGAGTGTAGAAACACCCGTTATCTTTAGATTATATGATAAAAGGGGAGATTTCCGTTATACGTATAATAAAGGGATGGGAATGCTAAGAACGGCCTTTGAAGGGATAGAATTTTGTGAAACTGATTTCTTACAAAAAGATTTGATTAATATTCTTAACATTATTGAGAGTAATGTTCAAAATGTAATTAACAAACAGAAGAAGCTATATTCATCCAAAAGATATGTTGAAAACAAAGCTAACTTGAAAGCTATAAGGACTAAATACTTGAAGGAAGTTTTAGGGGATTAATAGAAAGGGAGTCAACATGAAAGACACTTTTGAAGAACCAATTTATATTAATCAGCCATTAATGCCTGATTTAGATAAAGTAACTAATCAAATGGAGAAAATATGGGAAAGTAAATGGTTGACTAATAATGGTAACGTGCACAAAGCATTAGAAGAGGAGTTAAAAAAGTACTTGAATATCCCCAACCTCTCTCTTTTCAACAACGGAACATTAGCCTTATTATTAGGGTTAAAGTCATTGGATTTAAAAGGTGAAGTTATAACTACTCCGTTTACCTTTCCGGCAACTGTTCAAGCTTTAGATTGGAATGGTTTAACACCAGTGTTTTGTGATATCGATGCTAAAACTTATAATATTGATACTAATAAAATTGAAGAACTTATAACTGAAAAAACATGTGCTATACTTGCTGTTCATGTATTTGGAAATCATTGTGAAGTAGATACAATTGAAAAAATAGCCAAAAAGTATAATCTTAGGGTGATTTATGATGGTGCTCATGCATTTGGAAGTTATATAGGAGATAAACCTATTGGTCAATATGGAGATATAACAATGTTTAGTTTTCATGCTACAAAATTATTTAACACCATTGAGGGCGGAGCCTTAGTTTATAATAACAAATTGCTAAATAGGAAGTTATCTCTATTAAAGAATTTTGGTTTAAACGGAAATGAAGAGGTCGTCCTCTCAGGGCTTAATGCGAAGCTCAATGAAATACAAGCAGGAGTAGGCATAGAGGGACTAAAATTAGTCGAAGAAGAGCGAAGTAAACGACATGTTATTAAAAAAGTTTATGAAGAAGAATTAGACAAAATTAGGGGAATTCGAATAGTAACTAATCTTAGTGGGATAGAATGCAGTTACCAGTACTTTGTTATAGAGATTGATCAAGACGAATTCGGCTTGTCTAGAGATTTTATACATGAAGAATTAAAAAAATATAATATATTTACAAGAAAGTATTTTTCACACCTCTGTAGTGAATTTAAATGGTATTCTGAAATTGAATCAAGCAAATCAGACAACCTTCCAACAGCTCATAAAATTGCTAAACAAGTACTGGCAATGCCATATTATGGACAACTAAGCTTAAATAGTGTAAAAAAAATTTGCAAGTTGATACAAAAAATACAACGTGAAAATAGAAGTTGAAAAATATAGTGAGGCGAGTGAGATGAAAGGAATTATATTAGCTGGGGGATCCGGGACGCGCCTCTATCCTTTAACGAATTCTATCTCAAAACAGATGCTGCCTGTATATGATAAACCTATGATTTATTATCCCTTATCCGTATTAATGCTGGCAGGTATAAAGGAAATTTTAATAATTTGCACAAGACGGGATCTAGCTGTGTTTAAGGATTTACTAGGAGACGGAAGTAAATTGGGCTTAAGTCTTGAATATGCTGTTCAAAACAAACCAAATGGGTTAGCTGAAGCGTTTGTTATCGGTGAAAAATTTATAAAAAATGAGCCAATAGCATTAGTGTTAGGGGATAACATCTTTTATGGTTCTAATTTCGGGAACAAACTGCAAAAAGCTGCTTCATTAACAAAAGGTGCAATTATTTTTGGTTGTTATGTTAAAGACCCAAGTCAATATGGTGTTATAGAAGTTGATGAAGATAGAAAGGCAATTTCTATTGAAGAAAAACCCAAAAATCCAAAATCTTCCTTAGCAGTACCTGGTCTGTACTTTTTTGACAATGAAGTAGTTGAAGTGGCAAAAAAGGTTAAACCATCAGAACGTGGGGAGAAGGAAATTACCTCGGTTATTGAGGATTACTTGGAGAAAGGTGAATTAAATGTAGAAGTAATGGGACGTGGGCTTGCATGGCTAGATACAGGGACTCATGAATCATTGATGCATGCAGGGAACTTCGTCGAGGCTATACAAAAGAGGCAAGGTTTATATGTAGCGTGTATAGAAGAAATTGCTTTCAGAAAAGGGTATATATCGAAAGAACAGCTTTTGACTCTAGCGGTACCATTGATGAAAACCGATTATGGCAATTATTTAGTGGAAATTAGTAAGCTCCAATAGAAGGAGAGCAAATAAAGGCATGAATACAATAAAAGAAAAACCAAAGATTATTTTAGTAACAGGCGGAGCTGGATTTATCGGGACAAATTTTATACAGTATATGCTATGTAATACTAATGATTATATTGTTAACTTGGATTTATTGACCTATGCAGGCAGGTTAAGTAACCTAAAAGATATTGAATATAATAAACGATATGATTTTGTTAGAGGTGACATTGCAGATCTAGCATTACTTGAAGATTTATTTGCTAAATATAAGTTTGATACGGTGATAAACTTTGCTGCTGAGTCGCATGTAGACCGAAGTATTGATAATCCTGAAATTTTTCTGCAAACGAACGTACTTGGCACACAAGCATTATTAGAAGTTTCCAGAAAGTCATGGAAATTAAATAGTAATGATAAATACAATTTAAAATATAGAGAGAATGTTAAATTCATTCAAGTCTCAACTGACGAAGTATACGGAACCCTCGGGAAAGAAGGGGTATTTACAGAAAAAACACCTTTAGCCCCTAATAGTCCATATTCAGCTTCCAAGGCCTCAGCTGATATGGTTGTTAGAGCTTATTTTGAAACATATGGCTTACCAGTATGTATTACTCGTTGTTCAAACAATTATGGGCCATATCAATTTCCAGAAAAATTAATTCCATTGATCATTAATTCCGCTCAAAATAACAAGACAATACCTGTTTATGGGGATGGAAAGCAGATACGCGATTGGCTCTACGTAGAAGATCATTGTTCTGCTATTAATACAGTGTTACATAAAGGGAAAAATGGTGAAGTTTATAATATAGGCGGAAACAATGAGAAAGAGAATATTGAAATTGTAAAACTAATATTAAAGCTACTAGGAAAAAGTGAAAGCTATATTAAGCATATACAGGATCGTTTAGGTCATGATAGACGCTATGCCATTGATAATAGTAAAATTAAAACTGAATTAGGCTGGTCGCCAGTAACATCATTTGAGTCAGGTATAATAAAGACTGTTCAGTGGTATGAGAGTAATAAAAATTGGCTGAAGAATGCATTTTAAATAGAAAGTAGTGAATTTAAATGGAAGAACAAATAGAGGTAATGAGACAATCTCTAGGTTTAATAGATACTGTGTTAGAAGGGTTAACACACATTGTTAAACAGCTAGAAGAAGGGCTCACATCTGAGGCTGTTCAATTGATTAGCGACATTAACCTAGCATCTGCTTCACTAGAAAATTCTTTAAGCGGACTTTTAACAGAGCTGGACTCTACAGGACTCACATTAAATCAAATGGAAGAAGTAAAACTGAGCTTGGAACAAGTAACCTTTTTATTTGAAGGTCAAAACTTTGATCAAGTGAGAGTACAGATTCAGGATAAATTAATCCCTCGAGTGGACAATTTGAACGATCTGCTTAAAAAGGTGTTTCAACCATTTCTTGTATCATAACATTGGTATGGCTTATGAAGGATGCCATTGTCCCTGTCGGAGAATTCTTGTTAAAACCGTGACTCTTCCAAGAATGAACTATGGAATTTCTTGGTGATTTAGGAAATTGTAGTTATGTATGGAACAACCTTATCTCTAAAAAGTCCGCGGCTTCGAGTTATCATGGGCTTTCTTTCGTTCGCTAAACTAGTTATTGCAATAGCTCATTCCTAGTTTTATATCTTTCTAACAGCGCTTTGTTATATTCGTCCGCATTATCTACATTTCCACTCTTCAATATAGGAAGCGGAGAGTTTTCTACGCGAGCATTTTGAACGCGCTTCTTAGAAAACAGTGTGAAGGAGGATGAAACCGATAACCGTAGATGTTGGGCTTTCGGGCGTGTCTAGGATAGGGTGCCTTAACACCATCCCCAACTGGGCTGTGGTTATCCAGTGTGCAGTCTGCCATATCCATTAAAAGCTTTTCGGATGACGGAAAGACAGTGGATGGTTGTATAAGGTTGTATAAGCTTGAGAAGTGATGGCGAACACCGATGCTCCATTTTCTTGACTGATTTTGCAGACTAGTACAGGGTTCCGGCGAGAGGTTGAAACGATATTTTGATCATGCCATCCTGTCTGAGTGTGCGAATGATATGAGAGGCTGCTTCTTCAAATGTATTCTCCTCTGATTCCCGAAGTTGTTTAATTATTTTTTCAATCTCCTGCATATATCTGAAGTTCATGCTGTTACCCCTCACGTTTCATTTCAGTAATAAACTTATAACGGTCTCCCCGATAGACAGATTTAACATATTCAACCGTACTGTCATCGCTTAAAAATGTCGTTCTCTCAAGGAGCAGAACAGGGGCGCCCTCATCGATCGTCAGCAGTTCTGCTTCTAGCTTTGTGGCAAAAGAAGGTTCTATCGTCTGGCGTGCCCGGTGGATGGCCAGCCCCAGGCTTTTTTCAATGTAATCGTATAACGAGCCTTCCAGATGTTTTTCGGACAAACCGGGAAGCCGGTCTTTAATGAGATAAGACACTTCATAAGCCATAGGGTCACCGTCGCCAAGCCTCAAACGGCTAATCTGGTAAACTTCAGCCCTAGGCTCTATTCCCAGCTGTTTTGCGACACCATCCTCAGCATCGACGACCTTAAAACTGATCAGCTTTGACCCTGGTTCAATACCCCGCATTCTCATATCCTCAGAAAACCCGGTTAATTTCATAAGGGGCTGCTCGATCTTTTTTTCAGCCACGAATGTTCCCTTGCCTTTTATACGTGTTAAAAGCCCTTCGTTCATGAGATTGTTGAGAGCCTGGCGGACAGTCATTCTGCTTATATTGTAAGTTTCAGACATATCTCTTTCTGACGGCAGTGGAGTGCCAGGTTTCAGTTCTCCGGCTTCAATTTTGTTCCGCAGCTGTTCCTGCAGCTGATAGTAAATCGGAATAGGTGTGTTTTTATTAATCATTGCAACAGACCCTTTCTTTTCGCAAGTCTCAATAGCTTAAATGGACGCGGCAGCAGTTTCATCAACGATTACTGTCACATCAGGATGCTGCTGCAGAGCAGTAATCGGCCATTCTTCGGTCATTGAGCTGTTCACAAGTGAATTTATCGCTTCTGCTTTTGCTTCTCCGCTGGCAATTAATACGATCTCCTTAGCCTTTAAAATGGAGCTTATCCCCATGGTGACAGCATGTGTCGGAACTTCCTCCAGCGATGGGAAAAATCGGGCGTTCGCTTCCCTCGTAGTACTTTTTAACTTCTCAACATGGGTTTCGGAATCAAACGGTGTGCCTGGCTCATTAAAACCTATATGGCCGTTTGCACCGGCGCCCAGCAGCTGAATGTCAACTCCATTCTCATCAAGTAACGCCTCATATCGTCTGCATTCTTCCTGAAGGTTTTCCGCTGTGCCGTCCGGGATAAAACACTGGTCTTCTTTCAATCCCCATGGGTTGTACACATGTTTTTTCATAAATGAGTAGTAACTGTTTGAATCATTTTGTGGAAGATCCGCATATTCATCAAGGTTAAATACTTTTAGTGACCCCGTTGAAACAGTAGAGCTTCTCAGCATTTCTGTGAGTTTTTCATACATTCCAACCGGTGTTCCACCTGTGGCAAGTCCAAGATGAATAGAGGGGCGTTCCTTTATTTTATCGAAAAAAAGCTTCGCGGTAGTTTTACTCATTTCATTATAATCTTTTACACGGATGATTTTCATTGTTGTTCACCTCTGCAAAAAGTTTTTTCTACGTGTCCGTCATGGCTGAGGATAACAATGTCAGCATCACAGCCTTCAGCAATACGGCCTTTCCGGTGGTCGATCTGTAACGATTTTGCCGCATTAAGAGATGTTATCTTAACGATATCAGACCAGCTGATATTTCTGAATTTTAAAGCATTCCTTACTGCATGATCCATATGCAGGACACTCCCTGCCAATGAGCCGTCCTCTAATCTTGCTTCCCTGTTACTAATAGTCACTTTCTGTCCGCCAAGGTCGTATTCCCCTTCAGCAAGTCCTTTACCGCGTATGGCGTCACTGATCAGTATGAGCCGGTCGCTTCCCAGGACCTGATAGGAGAGGTGGGAAACTTCCGGGCTGACGTGAATTTCATCCAGAATGAGTTCGGCTTTTATCTTATCGCTTAAATAAACAGAACCTACAACACCTGGTTCACGGTGGTGAAGGGGGCGCATCCGGTTGAACAGATGAGTGGCATGGGAAAGGCCGTTTTCTTCCGCTTCCTGCATTACAGTAAATGCAGCATCAGAATGACCGACTGAACCAATCACACCTGTCTCATAAAGATGTTTCATTAATTCCTGGCCATTCTTCTCTTCAGGTGCGAAAGTAACGATACGGATACTGTTTCCGGAAATTTTCTGCCATTCCTTAAACAACTCCAGGTCTGGAGGAACGATGTGAACGGAAGGCTGGGCACCTGCCTGTTCCGGGTTGATAAATGGTCCTTCCAGGTGGACACCGAGAAGCTCGGCTCCTGATTCGGATTTATATTGTCCGGCTGTTTTAAGAGCAAGGGAGGTTTCTTCGACGCTTGAAGTAATTGTCGTTGCCAGGAAGCTGGTAACCCCTTCCCCCGGCAGGAACTGAGCGATCGTCGAGAGGGCTTCGTTTGTGCCATCCATCGTATCAGCACCGTTGGCCCCATGGATATGAATATCGATAAAACCTGGCAGGATTACCTCGTCATCTCGCAATTTATACACTGTTGCTCCTTCGGGAGGGAGGGAATTTTGAGCTACAGTCTCTATTTTCCCTTGAGAAATTTTTATTAAAGGGCGGTTTAAGCTGGCTTCCCCGTCAATAAATGCTTTTCCGCCGTAAATGTAAAACGTGCTTCCCATAGTTACCACCTATTTTCTCAAAATATAATTTAAAAAAAGAAAAGAACTTATATATTTTAATCATGTTTGTTTAAGCTGAATGTGTTTTCCTCCTGGTGTTATTATACCCAGTATAACGAATTAAATTGGTATAGACAACTATACTTTTGTGTGTTATATTCTGATCTTGGGTGGAAACGCTGTCATATTTACTTTTAAACAGTGTTTTATGAAGCCCCTTTGGAAATACTTCTCTTAAAGAAAGTGAGGGAGATAAAATGTTAGCTTTTTTACAAAGAATTGGTAAAGCATTAATGCTTCCTGTTGCGGTTTTGCCGGCAGCGGCAATATTGCTTCGTCTCGGACAGGATGACTTACTCGGTATTCCCTTTATGGCGGCTGCTGGTGATGCGATATTTGCGCATCTTGCCTTAATTTTTGCTCTGGGTGTGGCAATAGGGCTGTCAAAGGACGGCAACGGAGCAGCGGCATTAGCCGGTGCAGTCGGGTACTTTGTTTTAACAGAAGGAGCAGCCGCGATTAATGAGGATATTGATATGTCAGTACTCGGCGGAATATTATCAGGTGTTATAGCAGGTTTACTTTATAACAGATATTACAATATTAAACTGCCTGACTGGCTCGCATTCTTTGGGGGACGGAGATTTGTTCCGATTGTTACGGGCGGGGTGATGGTGGTCCTGGCCTTTATATTTGGATTTGTCTGGCCGCCGGTCCAGGAGTTTATTCATGGTGTAGGCGAATGGATTCTAGGGGCCGGAGCATTAGGTGCTGGAATTTACGGTTTCCTGAACAGGATTCTGATTCCGATTGGGCTTCACCACGTTATCAACTCGCTCATCTGGTTTGTCTTTGGTGAATTTGAAGGTGCAACAGGCGAAATTGGGCGGTTCTTTGCCGGAGACCCTTCGGCAGGGTATTTCATGGCAGGATTTTTCCCAATTATGATGTTCGGCCTTCCTGCTGCTGCGATTGCGATGATTTTTGCAGCTAAAAAGAAATACAGGAAAGCTGTAGCCGGGGGGATGATCGGTATTGCGGTCACTTCATTCCTGACGGGGATTACAGAACCGATTGAATTCTCGTTTATGTTTCTGTCCCCGTTGCTTTATGTGACTCACGCGATTTTAACCGGTATATCTATGATGGTGGCTGTCATGCTTGATATCCGGCACGGCTTCGGATTTTCTGCAGGGGCATTTGACTACCTGCTGAATTTTGGTATCGCTCAGAATCCACTGATACTGCTATTTCAGGGGCTCGTTTTCGGAGCTATTTACTTTGTGGTTTTCTATTTCTTAATTGTAAAACTGGATCTGAAAACTCCTGGCCGCGAGGAGGGAGACATAGTAATGGATGAGGATGCTCCAAAAGAGAAGAAAACAAGCAAGGGCAACGAAAAGTATGGGCAGATGGCTGAAAAATTCATTGCCGGTCTTGGAGGCAGTGAGAATATCACCTCCATTGATAATTGTGCAACACGTCTTCGGCTTAATGTAAAAGATATGGGACAGGTGGATGAAGACGCTCTGAAAAAAAACGGAGCTAAAGGAGTTATGAAAATAGGGGACAAAAATATTCAGATTATCGTCGGAACGGACGTGGAGTTTGTGGCTGACGAAATGAAGGACAGAAAAGAATGAAGCGTTTATTAAGTTCAGTGTCTTCAGAGCTTCTTGCCATGACTGGCCCCGAATTAAAACAAGCAATAAAAGCTTCTGAAGGCCGTACAGTCGTAGCTGAAGTTATTGGGGCAGTCCCATCCCTTTATCCTGAGGTAACAAATGGAGAGATAGCAGCGGCATTTGGCGCGGATATGATCCTGCTTAACGGATGTGATGTTTTCAATCCTGAAGTTCAGGGTCTGCCGGCTGAAAATGGCAATCTTCTGGCTGAATTCAGAATGCTGACTGGTCTGCCATTAGGCATTAACCTGGAACCCGTTGACCCTGAAGCTGATTTTTCTGAAACTGTCCAGTCCCTCCCCCTGGGGCGGACAGCTTCTGCTGAGACACTTGAAAAAGTGAAGGAGCTGGGGATCGATTTTATTTGTCTCACAGGCAATCCCCAGACTGGTGTTTCAAATACCGAAATTGTAAAGGCAATCAGGCGAGCAAGAGATATATTAGGAGAAGACACTCTTATAATTGCTGGGAAAATGCACGGTGCAGGAGTGAATGAAGAGGTAGTTACCGAGCAGCTTGTTCAGGAATTCGTGAAGGCGGGTACAGATGTCGTACTACTTCCTTCTCCTGGTACGGTGCCAGGTGTGACTCAGGAAAAAGCCGCTCTATGGGCGGAAATCGGCAGGAAACACGGTGCCTTAACGATGTTCACGATAGGAACCAGCCAGGAAGGGGCGGATGAATCTACAATCCGCCAGATCGCTCTTCAGAATAAAATGGCTGGAGCTGATATTCACCATATTGGGGACGCCGGATTCCACGGAATTGCTGTACCAGAAAATATTATGGCATATTCTATTACTGTCCGGGGAAGGCGTCATACGTTTATCAGAATGGCAAGGTCGATCAGAAGATAGTTCGGGTGGTGACAGTGGTCAAGCCCCTGGTAAATAGACAATAAACAAATTCGACAATTTAGGTTCTAATATTCGTTAGAACCTAAATTGCATGTAGATATCTTTTATGGTATTCCTTTGGAGATGCATACCCCATCTTTTTCTGTATACGTTCTTCATTGTAGAAGCGGATATATTTTTTAAAGTCCAATTGTACTTGCACTAAATTAGTAGTCGGATAAAAATGAGGAAACTCTGTTTTTAGTTGTGAAAAGAAACTTTCTATAACCGCGTTATCCCAGCAGTTTGCTTTGCGAGACATGCTAGGTATAAACTTCAGTCTTTTGCTTAACATCGTA
>NZ_KV917376.1:1931379-2130165 GCF_002019695.1 Evansella clarkii
TTTCTAGTTCTTTAATTCTTTTTTCAGCTTCAACCTGAGATGGCGAAGCTTTTATAGAAGTAGTAGAACGAGGGTTAATTAGTCCTTGTTCTCCTTTAAGCTTATAGGTATTTATCCACCTATAGATCGTATCACGGTGTAACCCAAGCTCACTTGCGATTACTGAAACTTGATCCCCTTCTTCCAATACACGACGTACAGCTGCCAATTTAGTTTCGACACTTACATGTGTTTTTCCCATAAAAAATAGCCCCCTTAAAAACTAGATATGTCGTACGTTTATCATACCTTACCTGTCCATTATAAGGGGGCTTTTCACAGGCACCACCCGGATTTTGTCGAACTAGCACACGAAAAAAGGATGCCACTGAGGCATCCTTTTTACTGTATATTTCCTCATCTTAAGTGGGGGAAACTTCCCCTTCCGGATCTTCCATTTTCTTTTTCCGCTTTTCCTTTGCTTTTCCCGGCCTAGGTTTAACTTCCGTCCTAAATGCTTTTATCATAGAGAAGCACATGAGGAACAGGACGAATGTCAGCGGGAATGCGCTGACGATGATTGCTGTCTGAAGTCCTTCCAGTCCTCCGGAAGCCATAAGGACCACCGCAGCTGCAGCCAGGATAATTCCCCAGCTGTACTTGACCATGTTCGGCGGCTCGGTGCTTCCGTTTGTCGTCTGCATTCCGAGTACAAACGTAGCGGAATCAGCGGATGTAATGAAAAAGGTGGTAATCAGCAGAATCGTGATTACCGATAAAATACCGCTTAATGGCAGCTGCTGAAATACAAAGAATAAAGCTGTTTCGAGCGTCTGCCCGGAAACATCTACCCCAAGATTGTACTCATAAAAGATCCCAGTCCCCCCGAAAACGCAGAACCAAAGGGTACAAACTATCGTCGGGGCCACTAAAACAGCAATGACGAATTCCCGGATGGTTCTTCCTTTGGAAACACGGGCAATAAATGTTCCAACAAATGGCGCCCAGGCAATCCACCATGCCCAGTAAAAGATCGTCCAGCCCTGCAGCCAGGCGGCATTTTCCCGGTCAAATGGTGACAGGCGAAGCCCCATCGCAGGAAGGTTCTGCACATAGCTTCCAAAGGTAGTCGTAAATAAGTCCAGCAGGAAGATCGTCGGTCCAAGAATTATAACTGCAAGAAAAAGGACTACTGCCAAAACTAAGTTTGTGTTGCTTAAATATTTGATGCCCCTTTTAATTCCTGTTCCTGCACTGATCATAAACAGAACAGTAACTATAGAAATAATTATCAGCTGGATCGTAAAATTATTTGGAATCCCTGTTAAATAGCTGAGTCCGCCGTTTATCTGGGCCGCCCCTAACCCGAGGGAGGCACATACACCGAAAAGCGTTGCAAAAACCGCTACGATATCAATAATTTTCCCTGTACGGCCCTCTGATTTCTTCCCGATAATTGGCCGGAGAGTGGCGCTCATTAGACCGGGATACCCTTTTCTGAATTTAAAGTAAGCGAGTCCGAGGGCGATAGTCGCATAAATGGCCCACGCATGAAACCCCCAGTGAAGATATGTATATCTAAGGCTCAGAATGGCGGCTTCTTCTGTACTGCCTTCGATAAATGGCGGATTCGCGTAATGGGAGATAGGCTCAGAGACGCCGAAAAACAACAGACCGATTCCCATTCCGGCGCTGAACAGCATCGCAAACCAGGTAGGCCGGCTGAATTCAGGTTTATCTTCATCCTTGCCAAGCTTAATCTTCCCATATCTGCTGAAAATCAGGAAGAGAGCAAAGACGAGGAAGAAGGTAGCAGAAATCTGGTAAAACCAGCCGAAGTTTTCCAGGAAAAAACCTAGTGCTGTGTTCATCACACTCCCCAGGTGTGCAGGGGAGATGACACCCCACAGGATAAAAATAATCGATATAATGACAGATATCCAGAATACGGCAGTCACTTTCTTCATAAATCCAGCCCCCTTTTGAAGCTAGTCTTTGATGGAAGGGGATAAATTATGTGCAGAGGCAGACTGGTTTCTTTTTCATCTCTCAAGTGGAGAGTTTGTTTGTGATATATAAAGACTGAGTTAACTGAAGGGGGGAGGTTAAGCAAGTAAATCAGAACATTATACGACCAAATATGGCAACGGAAAGCGTAAAAAAGTCACCCGCTTTTAAGAAACCAAGGGGAGATGTAATAAATATTGACCTCGCTTAAATTACTGAAAATAAATATTCTAATACCCAAAATAACTCCCTTTGAAACCCGAAACTTATGGTACTATATTCACATAGAGGAAAAAGGGACTATTTGTCGAAAAATATGGCCTTTTTTTACAGATAACAACAGAATAAAAACGGGGGTGCGGGATGAAATTTTGTAGTAATTGCGGGAATAAGATAGGCCAGAAAGATAAGTTCTGCGGCAAGTGCGGGGCAAGTCTGACTGATTCTTCACAGGGGCCGGCAGAAGAAGAGGAAAAGCCAGTTGGCGTGATACGTGAAAATGATGAACTGTCAGCTGAAGAGACATCTGAGACGGGAAGTGATCCAGCAGCTGGGTCATCCACAGGGGAAACCGGCACAGCTGGTGATCCGCCAGTAAGGAAAGAGGCATCAGAAGAACGTTCAAATGTACATAACCAGAAATACAAACCAAAGAAAAAAGGCTTCATCGCAATAATTGCGGCCACAGTGCTGCTTCTTACAGTAGGCGGTGTTTCTTACGGGGTTATTTTTAATAAGTCACCAAAACAAGTGTATTTATCTGCCGAGTTAAATAGTTTACAAGATATGAAGGAAAGCTTTGAAGAGCTTTTTGGCGATGACATGGAACTCAGCAGAATGATGAGCGAGAAGGCATACAGGAGCGAAATGACGATTACAGGTGGCGTTGATGGCCACAACATACCGGAAATTGCCCAGTTGAACCACTATTTAAGTGACAGTGCGATCCAGGTGTCTATGAGCCAGGACCCTGAAAGCGCAAAAGGCATGGCTTCATTAGCACTGCTTTTAAACGGAACGAATGTATTTGAAGCAGAGGCGTTCCAGTCTGATGACCAGACAGGAATTAGTGTACCGTTTTTATATGATGAGTACTTTTTTATAAACAATAATGACTTCGGCTCGTTTATGACAGGGATAGACCCTTGGTATTACGGTCCTGATCGAATTGAGAACTACACTGAATACATGACAAGCTCCACAGAGTATGAGGATGAGCTGAAAAAACACGGTCTGGAGTATGTAACATACATTACTTCATTTTTAGAGGATGAGCATTTCACACTGGAAAGCGGGCAGGAGTATAAAGGGGAATCGTTCAGAAAAGTAACGTTATCACTCTCAGAACGGGATGTGAAAAACTTGCTTGAAGGATTAATTGCAAAGCTTGAACAGGATAATGATCTGCAAAATCTTCTGCTTGATATGGCTGAATCTTCCGGATCTTTTGATGAATCTTACTTTTCCCGGGAAGATATGCTTCAGGAGATGAGATACGGCTTCAGTGAGATGAGAGAAGGACTGGAATATATTAATATGCCTGGCGGTTTCACAAGTGAGCTTCTTGTAGACCGAGGTGAAAATATTATCAGCAGGAATGTTCATTTCCAGGTGGCTGATCCGTATTATCCAGCTGATACAATGAATTTTTCCTATGAAACTTCTGTCTGGCAGAACAGTGGCATAGAGGAGGTTACGAGAGAACTAACGGTTGCTCCTCCAGATATTGATATGGGACAGTTTACTGCTTACTGGAACTCTGAAACAGGAAAAGATCAGATTGTGACTAATGTGGGCGGTAAATTAATAGATTATGGTGATGTTGCTTTTGACGTCCGGTTATCTCTGGATACCACGCTGTCCGGCGATACAAAGGAAACGGACTTTGATTTGAGGATGAGCGGCTATGAAGTGGGCAGTGACATTCCGAAGATAAACGGAACGGTTATTCAGACGACAGATCAGAACCTTAGCAGAAACTATTCAAACAGGGATTTTGAGCTGGTGCTGAATGTTGGAGTGGATGACTACTGGGCCGGCTATCAGGAAGTGAACCTGAATCTTGCAGTTGAAAGCAAAACAGAGTTTACCAGTTCTCTTGGCTTTCCTGATTTGAGCGGAGACACTGCTGTCAACGTCTTCGAAATGAGCGAGTACGAGCTGATGATGATAATGGAAGAAATCGGGTACAACCTGGAGAATATCATGTATCAGGCGGGATGGTATTAAAGTAGTTTAAGGTTGGTTAATTATGCAGGGAAGGTTATGAGGTTTTTACATTGCGGAGTTTATCTGGACAAATCTGTCCTCTCAGCTGTGGATTTGTCCAGAAAAAAGAGTTTGCTGGACAAATTAGTGGTCTGAAGGTGAAATTTGTCCAGTAAATCTAGGTAAGTTATACAAAAAATCCATAAATTAGGCTAAAGCTAGACAAATCTCATATAGTTTCTCAGAATTTGTCCAGAGAGAAGGCGGAATCTGGACAAATCTGCCCTTTCAGCTGTGGATTTGTCCAGAAAAAAGAGTTTGCTGGACAAATTAGTGGTTTGAAGGTGAAATTTGTCCAGTAAATTTGGGTAAGTTATACAAAAAAATCCATAAATTAGGTTAAATCTAGACAAATCTCATATAGTTTCTCAGAATTTGTCCAGAGAGAAGGCAGACTCTGGACAAATCTGTCCTCTCAGCTGTGGATTTGTCCAGAAAAAAGAGTTTGCTGGACAAATTAGCGGTTTGAAGGTGAAATTTGTCCAGCAAAAAAAAAACGGGACAAATCCGTACAAAGCAGCGGAAATTTGTCCATAAAACAAGACTGTTATTTTTTTTACTAAACTAAACCACAAAGAAGAAGAGAGGGTCGGTATGAAAAAGATCAAAGCGCTGGTACTGCTGCAACTGAAAACAATGCTGAAACAGCCTGCCGTTTTGCTTGCTTTTGCCGGCCTTCCTATTCTGGGGAGCTTGTTTCTCATATACGCCCTCCAGCCGATTTTTGATCGGGAGGCTTATGTGGAGCCGTTTCATGTGGCTCTTGCTGACAAGGATGATTCCCTTGAGACAAGGGCGATTATTCACCAGCTCGCTTCCTCGGAGGAATTCAGCAGGGTAGTGGAGTTTATCCGTACGAGCGAGAGTGAAGGGCTGGAGCTTCTGGAAAACAATGAAGCTGCCGCGATGGCAGTTATTCCTGAGAATTTCAGTGAGGATTTACGCATCGGTAAAAATACCCCTGTTCAGGTCGTTGGAAATCCCCAGCGGCCTTTACAGTATCAGCTTTTTCTTGCAGTCATGGAGAGTGGGGCAGATCTCATAAGCGCCGCCCAGAGCGGGGTTAACACCGTCCACTTTTTTCTCCGGGATGAAATAGACAGCCAGTCGCTGAATCAGGAAGTACAGCAGGCAATCATTGATTTTACTTTTACGTCACTTGGAAGAAATCAAATTTTTGCAACGGAGACCCTTTCGGAAACAGGCATATTCACTCTCGAAGAATATTATCTGGCCGCGGCTGCGACAGCGCTTACCCTTATAACAGGATTCCTCCTTCTGATTCTTATGAGAAATGATTTCAGCCATTCTATGAACAA
This sequence comes from Evansella clarkii, assembly GCF_002019695.1. Classification (GTDB taxonomy): domain Bacteria; phylum Bacillota; class Bacilli; order Bacillales; family Salisediminibacteriaceae; genus Evansella; species Evansella clarkii. The sequence continues at coordinate 1,936,953 of NZ_KV917376.1, forward strand.
AAGGCTGCTGCTTGCAGGATGTACTCCCGGGGTTAAAGTTACTGCTGATTTTTTAACGAGCTTCCTGGTGCTGGCTGCTCAGCTGACTGTTTTTATTGGTGGTTATTTTCTAATCGTAGATAATTCCTTGGGGAACAATCTATTGTCCTTCGTAACTGCCGCAAGCTTAGGAGCCGCTGTTACAGCAATGTTTTTCACCCTTCTGTCTTCATTTTCGCTGGGGCAGTTTGCCGAAGCAGTAATCGGAATATCCGTGCTGTTTGTACTCCTGTTACTGGGAGGGGCCGTACTTCCGCTTGCTTTTTTTCCGGAGTGGGCCGGGGACGCAGGGAGTTACACCTTTACTTACTGGATGAGAGAAGGCCTTATGGCAACGGCATTTTTCGGAGACGAAGAAACAATCAGGAGCAGCACTGCGGTTATGGCTGGCTTCACCACGCTATTTTTCACAGGGGCATGGATCAATGAAAGAAGAAAGGCAGGGCGATAGGATGAAGCGTCTGCTGTTAATGATAAGGCTTCGGGTTAAGCTCACTCTTACAACTAAAACAAGCCTGCTTTCCTTCGTTCTTCTTCCGGTAATCACCGTGCTATTTATGTACATCTTTTATGACATTACTGTGGAAGAAGCGAGAATCCCTGTAGCTGTGGCAGATCTTGACGAAACGGACTATTCTGAAAGAGTTATAGAGAAGCTTGGGGAAAACCGCAGAATCAGGCTGGAAGTTACGGATGAACATACGATGAAGCAGCTCGTTCTCACCAACGAGGCAGATTCAGGGATTCTGTTTGAGCCTGGCTTTAAAGACGAGATATTAATGGGAGAAAAAAACAGTCTGATTCATGTGTATCAGTCAGAATCCTCTCTGGGTGTACCGTTTGTAAAGGAAATCGTTGCCTCAGAAGTGATGCGTTTTATTAGTAATTACCAGGCAGCAGAAAGAACGGTGGAACTCAGGAACAAGTACGAGTTAGAGGTGGATTCCGGAACATGGCTGGAGGCCTGGGAATATACGGACGGGCAGTGGGAGCCGGAACCTCTCATGTCAGTGGCGGCAACGGAGCTGCCATTGTATAAACAGGGGACTGAGGCCAGGGAAGGGGAACGAGCCGCAGCAGAAGGCCTCCGGACACTTCTGCTGCTAATTTCTGCCGTATTAATGCTTTTTCTGTTTTCCCTGGCTTACTGGGTGATCGAGGACAAGGAGCAGAATTTCCAGAAAAGGTTTCTGCTTTCTGGCGTTAAACCATGGCAGTACTTCATCGGGAGCAGTGTTCCTGCACTGCTTCTTGGGGGCCTGCAGCTAGTCTTTCTGCTTGGGCTGCTCGTTTATTTAGTCCCTGAATCTGGAGTATGGATTGGGCCAGCGACCCTTATGCTCGTTTTATATGTTTTTTGCTCCTGTTATCTGGGGATTTTGCTCGCTGCTTTTTTCCGGTCAAAAAAATATGCCCTGTTGATGGGCATAGCAGTTGTCGGGATACTCACGACCTTTTCAGCAGTGGGTGTACCTGTGTTTCCATGGAATTATGTCGCGCCCCAATATTTATTGATAGAAGGAGTTAATGGAAGTAGTTTTTTTGAGGCGGCTATTTATCTTGGCGTAATAACAGTTGCTTTGTTTTTCATCAGTTTTCTCGTTGTGAGGTGGAAATATGGCTTTAGAAGTTAAAGGACTGACTAAGTTTTATAAAAAGAAGGCTGTCGTCAAAGATATAAGCTTCCGGGTGGGGAAGGGCGATTGTGTTGCTGTGCTCGGGGCAAATGGGGCGGGGAAGACTACTTTATTTGAAATGATTTCATCTGCATTAAAGCCAGATAGCGGTGAAGTAATTTTCAACGATTCTCTCGTGGAAAAAAATAAGGCCAGTTTCCGGAAGCAGGCAGGTTATGTCACTCAGGAGCTTACTCTTTTTCCAAAACTCACAGTAAAAGAACAGCTGAAGTTCTGGGCAGAGATGGCACCTGTAAACGTCAGTAAAGACAGGGTGGCGGAGCTGACGGAAATGGCGGGATTATCGTTGAAGCTAAATGAACGGACGGACCAGCTTTCGGGAGGGATGAAGCGGAAGCTGAACATCGTTTTATCATTGCTCCATGATCCGGAGCTTATTATCCTTGACGAGCCTACCGTAGGAATCGATGTGCAGTCTAAGCTGGAGATTATCCGATTTTTAAAAGAGATCAGCGGGGAAGGAAAAATACTGTTGTTTTCCAGCCACGACCTTCAGGAAATAAGAGAGCTGGCGCATAAAGCGGCCTATTTATATGAGGGGGAGCTGCTGTTTTACGGAACCTTCCAGGATGCGGTTGAAATGGCGGGGAATGAGGAGCTGCCAGAGACGGACGACTGGGAAGCATTCTCGTTCCTGTTCAGTCATTTGAAGTAATATCTGAACCTGATGAGTTAAAAGTGATTTTTATTTTTTGCGGAGCAGAAGAAAACCATTAACAAACTTCCGGAACATTCCGATATAACTAAAAACAGAATAGGGTAAGGAGTGGATCACATGGAAGTGAAATCTACTGGAACGATGTCCGTGAATGAGCTTTTTTCAAAAGCCCAGACGAATCGGGTGCAGCAGGGCCCTGCACAAGGAAGTGTGGATACATCTTCGCGTAAAGCGGAAGCAGAGTCCTATGAAAAGTCCAGGGAATGGACAGTGGAAGAGCTGACAGATAAAGTTGAAGCATTTAATCAGCTCATGGAAACGCAGAATACATCATTAAGATACGAGCAGCATGATAAGCTCGACAGAATGGTAATCTCGATTGTCGACAAAGAGACGGATGAAGTTATAAAAGAAATCCCCCCGAGGGAATTTCTTGATATGATATCCTCCATGCTGGAGTTCGCAGGGATTATTATTGATGAAAAAATATAGTTGATTGGTGGCACCGCCCCGGAATTTTTCCGGGCGGTGTTTTTTGTTGGATTTTGTTTTTTTGGGGGAGGAGGAGGAAGTGTTGGGGGTTCGCACGAGTTTGAGAGTGGATTGCACAAGTTTCAGGTTGGTTCGCACAAGTTCAGGTGGATTGCACAACTTTTAGGGTGAATCGCACAAGTTTGAGGGGCATTCGCACGAGTTTCAGGTTGGTTCGCACAAATTCAGGTGAATTGCACAACTTTTAGGGTGGATCGCACGAGATTGATGGTCATTCGCACGAGTTTCAGGTTGGATCGCACAAGTTCAGGTGAATTGCACAACTTTTAGGGTGGATCGCACGGGATTGATGGTCATTCGCACAACTTCAAGGTTGGTTCGCGCAACATCCATGGCAATTTGCACACGTTAAATTAATTATTAACTGGCGGGTTAAAAATTGTTTAATCCTATTTTTTCCTAAAGATTAAAGAGGTTCTGCCGATAATAATGATAGAAATTAAATTCTGCGTGATTGCAGATGGCAGGAAGGAATGACGGAGATGCTCCGAATCGGAGGACTTGCGACAGGTATGGATACGCATCAGATGATCGATGATTTGATGCGGGCGGAACGGATGCCGCTGAATAAACTGGTTCAGGATCGTACAAGACTGGAGTGGCAGCGGGATGCTTACAGGGATATAAATCTGCAAATGAGGAGCTTCAGGGATTCATTTGCGGCGAGAGGGCTGGGTCTTCAGTCCACTTTCCTGCAAAAATCAGTATCCAGCTCCAACCCCAGTGTAGTAACAGCGACAGCGAACGCCAACGCTTCTAATACAACGGTACAAATGCAGGTGGAAAGACTGGCGACATCCAGTACGTTTGTTTCTGCTGGTATTACAGATGAAAATGTTAGTTCAAAAAAATTAAGTCAGTGGTCAAACGCCGAAGATATTTTTGGCCGGGATAGCGAGAATAACTTAAATTCAAGGGCTGTCATTGCAGTAAATGTTACTAGGCCAGGGGGAGAAGCCGAAACACTGGAAGTAGAAATAAGTAAAGAGGATACTTTGCAGTCAGTTATCACAAAAATGAACCGGGCAAACCTCGGCTTTAACGCATTTCTGGATAAAAGTGCTGATGGCAGCGATCCCCAGGTTGTACTGTCCATGTCAGACAGTGGGGCGGGAGCAAAAATCAGCTTTTCTAACGTTACGGATAGTGATGATGAAGGTGTAAATAACAAGCTCGATGCCGGAAGGGCTCTATTCGGCGCGATGAACTTTGATTTTCATGAAGATACTCTTGGAGTGGATGAAAATAATAATGTAACTCGAGGCAGAAGCGGCCAGAACGCTGTTGTCGTAATAAACGGGCACCGGACAGAGCGGACGACAAACCAGTTTACAATGAATGGTGTTTCCTATTCCCTGAGCGGAACAACGCCTCCTGGAGAAATGGTCATGGTCACCGCCACAACAAACACAGACAAAATCATGGAAGATATCATGAAGTTTGTGGAGGATTATAATGCGTTGATTGATACGATCAATGGTTCCCTGAGAGAGGAAAGGCACCGGGATTATCATCCTCTTTCCGATGAAGAGAAGTCGGCGATGAGCGACCGGGAAGTGGAGCTTTGGGAGGAAAAGGCAAGAAGCGGATTGCTCCGTAACGATTCCACATTGTCTTCTACTTTAAACCAGATGCGGATGGCATTATATTCATCGGTGGGCACTGATCCAGACAGGATAATCAAGGACCTGTCACAGATAGGGCTTGTAAGTTCACGTGATTATATGGATGGAGGAAAAATCATCCTTGATCCAAATTCACGGGAAATGCCGAACGGCCAGAGGATGAACGGGGAAGACCGTCTCCGTTACTACATTGAAAACCATGGGGAAGAACTTGGCCAGCTGTTTATGGGCGATGGCCCAACTAATGAAGATAAAGGGATTATCCGGAGACTCAGAAGCACGATGGATAACGCCATTAACAGAATTACAGACAGAGCCGGCCGGGAAGGACGAACCAACCATCAGTTTACACTCGGCAGGCAGCTCAATAATCTTGAGGATAGAATCACTAACTTTGAACGTCGGATGCAGCAGACAGAACAGCGGTACTGGAATCAGTTTACCGCATTGGAAAAAGCGATGGCCCAGATGAATTCACAGGCAGAACAGATGTGGTCCATGATGAGCGGGATGATGGGACAGTAATTAATTTTGACAGCAGCCTAACTTTATTTTTTCAAGGCAGTCAAAAAGCTGGACAACCTGCTGGAGGACGGATTGCTTTTTTTAGAAAACAAGGAGGCATTTATAAAATGGCTATGAAAAACCCGTATGCGAATTATCAGCAGAAATCGATTCAGACAAAATCTCCAGGCGAGCTTACGCTAATGCTTTATGATGGTTGTCTGAAGTTTATCAGGCGCGGGGCAAAAGCGATAGAGGAAAATAATATCGAGGAAAAAAATACGAATCTCATAAAAGCGCAGAATATTATTCGCGAGCTTATGGTGACGCTTAAGACAGACACTGCAGTGGCGAAAAATATGATGCAGATGTACGACTTTATTTTAAGCCGCCTCATCGATGCGAACACTCATAACGATCCGCAAGCTTTAAAGGAAGCAGAACAGTTTGTTGCTGATTTCCGCGACACATGGAAAGAGGTTATTAAACTTGACCGGCAGCAGCGTCATGGGGTTTCCAGAGTTGCTGGTGGCGGAGCTGGCGGAGGAGCGGTACGGCTGTGAGCCAGTTTGTGAAGCTATACCAGGTAACGGAACAGCTCTATGAGCATGTAGTTCAGACGGTGGGAAAAGATGACCGGGACAGTTATATTGAGAAGCTGTCCGGGCTCATTGAGGAGAGGACCCGGATTATTGAGGCAATTGGCGGTGTAAAACCTTCTGAAGGAGAAGCCGTTATTTTAAAGCAGGCAGTGGAGCGTAATGAGCAAATGGGACCACGCCTTCAGGAAGTTCTTAATAGTGTGAAACGGGATATGCTGCAACTGAAAAAGAAGAAGCAGACAGGCCAGCGTTATGAAAATCCATATGACCACGCTCCTCTGGATGGTGCGTTTATTGATAAAAAAAATTAATAGTGATTTGAGAAAGGATGCGGAGTATAGCATCCTTTTTTTGTTTTATCCCGATGTAACCGTCCGTAAAACTCCCGCCTGAAAACATGAGGGGAAGCGAAGATGTTCAGGCGGGAGATAACGGACGCTAACATCCCGATTGGTTCAACTAACAATCAGTGGGGGATGAATATCCCCAGTGATTGAAGGTTCACTTTATGGAAAGCACAGTCTTTTGTCAAAAAATTTTTTGTGAGATGCCTTTTATCGGCGCATCGCCAATAAACCATCCGATTTCGCCGATAAAATTAAAATTTCGCCGATAAAAACCAGATTTCGCCGATATAATAAATTTTTCGCCGATATCTCAACCCTGCCTCCTAAAATTATCCCCCCTCAACTAACTCAACCCTGTATTTCATCAGCAGAACCCTGCCATATTAGCAACTACACCTGCTTAATCCTTAGACATCTTCTCAAAATCTGTGGTATTTTAAATTGTCCGGCTAAAATCGAGTGAAATCATCATGTTTCAACGTGAAGATTTTACACATATTAAGAAAGACTGTATGGTGAAAGGATGAAATCTATGGAAAAGAATACATTAAACAAAACCACGATGACTGCGAAGGAACGGCTCAGTGCCCTGCTTGGTGCGGCATTTCTTATGGCAACTTCCGCTGTTGGCCCGGGTTTTTTAACACAGACTGCGGTTTTTACAGAACAGCTGCTTGCCAGCTTCGCCTTTGTTATTCTGGCATCGATCGTACTTGATATTGGCGCTCAGGTGAATATTTGGAGGATTATTGCGGTAGCAGAAAAAAGAGGGCAGGATATTGCCAACCAGGTGCTTCCGGGCCTTGGGTATGTTGTAGCATTTTTTGTAGTCCTTGGGGGACTTGCCTTTAATATTGGAAACGTTGCCGGAGGCGGCCTTGGGGCAAACGCTCTTCTCGGAGTGGATCCAGTACTGGGTGCTGTTTTTACAGGGATTATTTGTGTACTGATATTTTTATCCCGCCAGGCAAATATGGCGATGGATAAGGTTGTCCGGTATTTAGGGGCCCTTATGATCCTTCTGACAGCGTATGTCATGTTCGTCAGCCAGCCGCCGTATGCAGAAGCGGCATTGCGTACTGTTGCTCCCCTTGAGCTTGATATTCTGGCGATTGTAACGATTGTCGGCGGTACAGTCGGTGGATACATAACTTTTGCCGGCGGTCACAGATTGCTTGATGCTGGCATTACCGGCAAAGATAATTTACGATATGTAACAAACACAGCTATATCAGGAATTGTCGTAGCTTCGATTATGAGGGTTATCCTGTTTTTAGCGATACTCGGTGTAGTGGCCGCAGGTTTTGCCCTTGATCCGGATAATCCTACAGCTTCTGTTTTCCAGATAGCCGCTGGTGATATAGGCTTTCGGATGTTCGGACTGGTGCTGTGGGCTGCGGGAATCACTTCAGTTATTGGAGCGGCGTATACCTCCGTTACTTTTCTTACTTCTTTTCATAAATCGATTGAGAAGAACCGTAACTACTGGGTTATCGGATTTATTGTTTTTTCAACAGTCGTATTCGCACTGATTGGACGCCCTGTAGCACTTCTCGTTTTAGCAGGGGCATTTAACGGGTTGATTCTGCCGCTGACATTAGGCTCGATCCTGCTTGCAGCCCATAATAAAAAAATTATTGGGGACTACAGGCACCCGGTCTGGCTCACTGTATTCGGTGCGCTAGTCGTGGTTTTAACAGCTTATCTGGGAGTGAGGACACTAATCGTATCAATACCCCAGCTTTTTTAAAGTGGTATCGGGTGCCGTGCAGCATGCAGGCATCCTTTATGGAGTAAGGAGTGTTGGAGATGGAGAAACAACGGTTTTCCCCTATGGGTGATTCGGCGGTCAGGGTCTCGTTCGGCGAGGGAATTTCCAAAGAAATAAATAACAGGATCAGAGGATTCGCAGAACTGCTTCGTAAGGCTGGAATTAAAGGAATTCGCGAATGGACTCCCAGCTATACGGCAGTCACTGTTTATTATGATCCTTGCGAGAAAAAATACAGTGAGATAACGGCTGAGCTTGAGGAGCTGTACCGGAAACTGGAGGAAACAGAACTTCCTCCGGCGAAAAGAGTAATTGTACCTGTATGTTATGAAGGGGAGTTCGCGCCTGATCTTGAGGATGTTGCGAACCATAACGGCCTGTCGACTGACGAGGTTGTTTCCATCCATAAAGGTGGTGATTACCTGATTTATATGCTTGGGTTTACTCCAGGGTTCCCTTATATGGGAGGTATGGCTCCGAAAATTGCCACACCAAGGCTGGAAGTTCCTCGTTCGCATGTGCCGGCCGGCTCTGTAGGAATCGCCGGAGAGCAGACGGGGATTTATTCACTTGATACACCAGGGGGCTGGCGGATTATCGGCCGGACTCCTTTGGTGCTTTACGATAGTAAGCGGGAAAACCCCTCGCTGTTTGAAGCAGGGGATCATGTAAGTTTTCGAGCGATCAGCACGGAGGAATATGAAGATATAAAAAAACAAGTGGAAGCTGGCGAGTATGAAGTGGAGTATGAAACGGTGGATTAGAAGAGCAGTTTCGTTGATAGAACAGTAATTCTCGTTGATTGGACGACGGATATCGTTGATAGAACATCGGTTTTCGCTGATAGCACGCTAATTTTCGTTCATTGAACAACAGATTTCGTGCATAGCATATTGAATTTCATTCATTAAACAACAGATTTCGTTCACAGAACAGTGAATTACATCCAGTGGATAACTCACTGTAAAGACAGGAGGGGGAATAAACATGTATACGGTTGATTTAAACAGTGACCTTGGAGAAAGCTTTGGTGCATTTAAGGTTGGGCAGGATGAAAAGGTTCTGGAGCTTGTGACTTCCGCAAATATTGCCTGCGGCTATCATGCAGGGGACCATAACGTCATGGCGGAAACGGTCCGGATGGCTGCCGAAAAAGGAGTAGGAATCGGAGCCCATCCAGGCTTTCCTGACCTGATAGGTTTTGGGCGGAGAAAAATCCAGACTACCCCGAAAGATATTTATAATTTTGTTGTCTATCAAATTAGTGCGTTAAATGGTTTTTGCCAGATCCATAACGCAAAAATGCAGCATGTAAAGCCTCATGGCGCTTTGTTTAACATGGCTTCTGTGGACCAAAGTATTTCAGAAGCTATTGCAGAAGCAGTGTATGATTCTCATCCATCGCTGATTTTATTCGGCTTATCCGGCAGTGAACTAGTGAAGGCAGGGAAAAAACTAGGATTGAAGACTGCCAATGAAGTTTTTGCCGACAGAACGTATCAGCCTGACGGAACACTGACAGCCCGCACAGAAGCAAACGCAATGATTCATGATGTGGATGAAGCTGTTGCACAGGTGATCGGGATGGTTAAAGATAGAAAATGTACTGCTGTGGATGGTTCAGTTATTGAATTGCAGGCAGACACAATTTGTGTCCACGGAGATGAGCCAAGCGCGCTTGCTTTTGTGCAGAAACTTCGCACGACACTCACAGATGAAGGCGTCACCTTGAAAGCTGTGGGGGGAAGAGGATGAGTGAGCCGGTAATCCAGGTAGAAAAGCCGGGGCTCCTTACAACTATCCAGGATGCTGGCCGGGCAGGATACCAGCAATATGGAATCGTGGTTTCCGGAGCAATGGATCCTTTTGCTGTGCGGGCCGCAAATCTTCTCGCTGGCAACAAGGAAACGGAAGCGGCCCTGGAAGTCACCATGATGGGGCCGAAGCTGAAGTTTCTTAAAGATACAGTTATCGCCATTGGCGGAGCAGATTTATCTGCATCTGTCGATGGACGTGAAATCCCACCCTGGAAGTCAGTGCTTGTTAAAAAGGACGAGGTGCTTTCTTTCGGTGTTCCCAAGTCAGGTGTCCGTGCTTATCTTGCTGTGGCCGGGGGAATTAACAGCGAACCACTGCTGGGCAGCCGTTCCACTTATTTGAAAGCAGGTATGGGCGGCATAGAGGGACGGGAGCTTTATAAAGGAGATATACTTGAGGGCGGAGTACCAGGTGCTCCGTTGAAAAACCTTGCTGGAAGAGTTTTAAAAGCTGATATGCTGCCGGATTATCAAGGAGGCAGACGAATCAGAGTTGTACCAGGGCCGGATGACTGGGCTTTTACAGATGAAGGGACCGAAGCGTTTTATTCGGGAGAATATGAACTGACAAGAGATGTGGACAGGATGGGCTACAGGCTTAGTGGTCCTGTTGTTGAGCACAAAGATAAAGCAGATATATTATCTGACGCTGTTACGATGGGGACGGTTCAGGTGCCGTCCAGCGGCCAGCCGATTATTCTCCTTGCCGACCGGCAGACTTCAGGGGGCTACACCAGGATTGGTACAGTTATTTCTGTGGACTTGCCTTTGCTTGCACAAATGCACTCAGGCAGTACTATAATGTTTGAACGCATCAGTGTAGAAAAAGCCCAGGAGTTATACAGAAACCGGGAAAAGGCTTTAAAGAAACTTGCTCTCGCTGCAGGAATTTAATTTTTGACAGGCTGGGTACTTCGGGAAAAAATAAAGCGTAATTTTTACAGAGGAGAAGCTGGAAGGAGAGGGTTTGATGAGCGGAAATCTGACAGAAGCTCAGGAGAAGTTTCTCATTACATACACAGGTCTCCTGAAGGAAGTGGAGTCTTCACTTCAGTTTGTAAGTGAATGTTATACAAAAGGGGATGTGGACATTGGCGACAGGCTGATGAAGCAGATAATGCTCGGGCTTGTGCATTACAATGAAGAAAACCTGACTGTTATGTCTGTTTTCGGTAATGATGAAACAGCCGTGAGAGCTTTAAAAAAATTTCAGCAGGCAATCCAAAAGGCTGTAAATGTGGAAACGGAATTCAACGAAGAAGGGGATCGGATGAAATTTCTTCATGAAGAATTGCTTCCGAGAGAACAGAAATGGAAACAGCATGTGGAGCTGAAGCTTGCAGGTTTAACAGAAGACTGATAAACAGAGTGTATTAAAGGAGCTGCAGCATGGAAAGCCGCCAGCTCCTTTTCAGGTTGTACAAGGGAAGAAATGTATTAACATAAGGTTGCTCTGTTATCCACAGTGTGGATACTATGACAATGAAAAGCGATGTTTATCCACGATCATGAAACAGTTATCCACGGTTGTGGGAAAACGATAACTTTTTAACCTGCATTTTTCATTTTATCCATTAATTCATCGGTGTTTGCAGGTTTTTTGGTAAACAGGCTGACTACTACTGTAAAGAAGGTTGCGACCAGGAACCCTGGAACAGCTTCGTAAGTGATGCCGAAGAAGTAATTATTCAGGAATTCATGCACATCGATAAATGCATATGTCCATGCCGGCTGTTCAGCAACCATAATAACGGTAATAAGTCCGGTAATCATACCTGCCAGGACACCTGCTCTCGTCAGTCCCTTCCAGTAGAAGGTAAGAATGAGTGCAGGGCCAAAGCAAGCACCGAGCCCTCCGAAGGCGAACAGAACCATCCAGAAAACAAATTCTTCTGCAGCAGATGCAAGCCAGATAGATAATCCCATGAGTATAAAAATGACGATCCGGCTGTATAATACGAGTTTTTCCTGCGGTATTTCTTTATCTCTGGCAAAAATACGCTCGTATATATCCCTGACTGCTGCGCTTGCTCCCACCAAAAGCTGGCTGTCTGCAGAACTCATTATTGCTGCAAGTACTGCTACAAGCAAAATCCCTGCAAAGAAAGGGTTCATTACTTCGGCACCTAACGAAGTGAAAATCTGTTCGGAATTGGAGTTAGGCAGCTCGTCGACAGTTGGAAAATAAGCGCGGCCTACAAGGCCCACCATTATTGCTCCCCATCCCATGACTACGTTCCAGATTGTTGCAATGAGTGCTGCCTGCCGCATTTCTTTAACATTTTTTAAGCTCATATACCGGACGATAATGTGAGGATTCCCGGGGCTTCCGAACCCGATACCGAGCAGGCCTATAATCGCTCCAAACGCAAAGGCGAATGGACTGGTGAAACCGCCGCCTTCTGCTTGCATTGCCTGAAGGACCGGATCAAATCCTCCTAATTGTATAATCCCCACGATTGGCAGAATAACGAGGGAGAAAAACATAAAACCGATTTGGAGCACGTCAGTTTTACTTACGGCATGGAAGCCGCCTAATATAGTATAGAGGAAAATTATTGCTGCGGTCAGCCACATTCCCTGAGTCTGGCTAATACCGAGACTTCCTGAGAACGCGGTTGCTCCGCCGACCAGCTGGCTCCCTACATAAGCTACCATAAAGAAAAGGATAATCAAGGAGCTTACAAGCCGAAGGACTCGCTTGGGGTCTCCAACCCGGCTTTCAAATATGTCCGGGATAGTTATACTTCCGGTATTTCCACTGAATCTTCTGAATCGGGAAGCGACAAAGAAAAATAAAAAAACTTCCACGGTTATATATCCGGCAATTGCCCAGACCGCATTCAGCCCAGTAAGATAAGCAGTTCCTGTAACACCCAGCACGAGCCAGGAACTTCTTCCTGAACTGACAGCAGACAGGGCGACTGTCCATTTGTTGAGATTTCTTCCCGCAAGGAAGAAACTTGTCAGTCCCTGGGAACTTTTTTTGGAGCTGATGAACCCTATTACAACAAGAACAAGCAAATACAAAATAAGTACTGTAACGGTTAATGGATGGGCTGTTATATCCATATTTACCTCTCCTTCTCCTTTTAATTAGTCTTTTTTCTGTCAGGCAGGGAAGTATCATTTTTTTTCTCAAGCTTCCCAGTTATGTAGTAGCAAATAAATCCTAGAACCAGTATGGAAACGGGAACCACTACAAGGCCAAAAAACATTCCTCCGGTCAACTGCATCACCCCCCCTCGTTTTACTCTAAAAGTATATCTGTTAAAAGTCTGAATTTAAAGAATTGTGTATGTTTTTGATTGGAGGTTGCTGAAATTCTTTATAAGTTGCCTTGCGATTTAAAGACTACTATTAAAATGCCATACCGGTTTAACATAGACAAAAATAAAAAAAAGCCGCTCGGCTATAGCGGCCACCGGCGGCATCAAAGTAAGGTGCAGGAAGTGAATATTAAAGAGTAGAGAATGGTTATGGAGGAATCCTTTAATGAATAGTTCAGGCATTTCCGTTGCGGAAAGGCACATTAGCTGTAGTGAGGTTAATCAGAGGTATTTAATGATCAGGAATTTTGCCAGCCGTACCAGTTTCCTTGCCTGAAATTGTGAAGCACTTATATAAAATTCTCAATGGAACCACCCCCTTTAATAGATAGAAATGAATATTTTTAATAGTCTCTGATAGACCGGAGAAGGAGCTCATCTGAATTTATGTTTTCCAGATGTTTGGCCTCTACGCTGTGCCGCAGACTCTCCACCAGGTCCTGAATAACTTCGACTTTTTCTTCCTGGGTGAGAAGCTGAACGATGATTTCTTCAAGGTCGTTTCTTTTAATCATCTCTCCCTCAATTTTAGCCAGCCGGTGAATGATTATTTTTAATAGATCCACATCAGTCATGCTCATACTCCCCTTTCAATTTTTTAGAACAAAACAATCTTCGAAATAGAAGCCTGTTTCATAAAAACTCTTGCATTCTTTCTTGCGGCAGGGAATTGCCAAATATGTTTTGCCTCATTTTTCTATTAAAAGTGTTGCACGTTCTCTCTGGCAGCATGTGGTTGTCCTGAAGATCCTGACGAAGATTGAACTGGCTGGCTGGACGGTTGTCCAGTTTGAACCGGGGAGGAAACGGAAGTTCCGTTTGCTGCTGCCACCGTCTGGTTTTGCCGCGGAGGCGGTGCATGCTCTTCTCCCGGAATTGGAATTTCCTCCGCCTGCTGGTTTCTTTTCAGGTGCAGAAAGGTAATGTTTTCAGCGATGAGTTCAGGAAAGGTGAGCCGCTTATTATCACTTGTTTCATAGTTTCGCATCTGAATTCTTCCGGTAATGCAGACGAGAGAACCTTTTGTACAATAATCTCCGCTTGTTTCAGCGAGCTTTTTCCATGCAGTGCAGGAGAGGAAATCCGTATCGTAGTTTCCTTCCTGATTTTTAAATGGGCGGCGGACAGCAAGATTAATTCTGGTTACGGCGATGCCATCCTTGGTTGTGTTTACTACCGGGTCTTTTACGATACGTCCTATTAAGGTAATTTGGTTATACATAGCTTATTCCTCCTGTTTTTTAGTTAATAATGCGGACTTTTGCAGTACGCGAAGCTTCCATTCCCTTTCGGTGAAGCGGGGATAATAATGATGAAGAGGTGTCGGGAAAAGCTGCCTGAGTCTGTCTGTTGTAAAGGCGTGTGGAGGCGAGCGGGGAGCACAGCCAGGGAGTATGGGAGGGGAATGGAGCCGTGATAGGGCTTCCATGGCATAAGCTGTTTCCTCGCCAGGGGTAGTGGTGCTGGCTGTATCAAATGGCTTTGGATTTCGCTCTGCTATTATGTCCGGAATACAATAATATTGATAGCTGCTCCACGGGTAATCTTCGGGGTTGCTTGTTATATTGGCTGTACGGGGGTTATTGTGTATATAGGCGCTTACCGTCATCATGGCATAGTCAGAGGGAACGGGGCTTGCAGTGTACCGGCTTTGGAAAACATGGCCTGAGTGATCGTATTTCTTATTAAACCACGAGGCGTAAGCTCCATTTACTGCATGCATTATTTTCATCAGTGGATCTTTTTTAGTCCCGAGGAGTAAATGATAATGATTGGACATTAGACAGTAGGCATGCAGGTTAAACGGGCTGTAATGTAAGGTGTTGTTCAGGATAGAGAGGAATTTCTCATAATCTTTCTCGTGAAGGAATATTGGGGAACGGCTCACTCCGCGGCTGATTACATGATATATCGCACCGGGGAACCATTGGCGGCGTGGTCGGGGCATCGGTACACTTCCTTTCTTTAATCGAGGAGGTTTGGGGTGTGACAGGCGCTCTAAAGAGTTAATCTTGCATATGCTTTATGGGGAAATTTGATTGAAGCTTTAGATAAGTAAAAGTGTGAAGGGGATTATAAAGGTGTATGTATAAGAATAATAATTTCAGATTAAAGGTTAACCCTCCACACTTTCAAAGTTTCTTGCTGCGGAGCCTCTCTGTAATCATGCTGTCTGACATGGTGCCCCCTGACAGGGGAGCAGCAAGTATTCACTTTCACATGTACCGGGGAAAAACGCATACATGCAAAGGGAAAGAAGCTAATTATTAAGTTTTACATCTGCATACACATATGAAGACTTTTTAATGTTTATAAAAACCGAATATTTGACAGAATACTACAGCCAGTTCTACTGGAGAACGACCAGAATGCCAAAGGATCGCAACATTTTTAAGGCAGATAAAATTAATGTGTTAGAGCAGCAGGGGTAAGGTTTGTAATGGTATTTTAAGTGAATGCGTTACTTAGAAGCATTGCTTGTGTGAGATGCCAGATGGGGAATCTATGAAATGTTTGAATATTTTGTAAATCAAAGAGGGTCTAGGACTATATTACGTCACTCGACAGAAAAATACAATACCTTTTTAAAACTTTTTTACTAAAAATTCAAACTTTTTATCCGTGACTATTTAATCTTAGAATTGTGCGGGGCCAGACCCCGCACAATTTAACTGATTTGGTTGACTTTTTCTCCCTGTGTGTCTCTGTTTTCCATGAAATTATGGTGCCAGATCATATAGGTGAGAATGGTCCAGATTTTTCGGCTGGCGTCCGTTTTTCCAGATCTGTGGTCTTCCAGAAGCTTCAGGCAGGCTGATTTGTTAAAAATATGGTCTGCGCCGCTTTGTTTAATCCATGTTTCTGCCCATTCGTACATCTCTTCCTTCAGCCAGTGGCGAACAGGGACTGGAAATCCAAGCTTCCGCCTGTGGAGCACATGTGCTGGTACTACATCCGCCAGGGCTTCTCGGAGCCACTTCTTCGTCTGTCCCCGGCTGGTTTTTCCGTGAACCGGCAGCTGGGAAGCGATATCAAATACCTCTCTGTCAAGAAACGGGACACGTAATTCCAGAGAATGAGCCATGGTCATTTTGTCGGCCTTCACAAGGATATCTCCCCGGAGCCATGTATGCATATCGATGTACTGCATTTTTGTCACATCATCATAATTTTCTGCCTGTTTATAGAGATCCTCCATAACCTGGCCTGTTCTGAGGTGAGGTGAAAATGGAAGAAGAAAGCTGTCTTTTTCGCCGTCTGTGAATATTTTAGCGTTTCCAACAAAACGTTCTTCTATAGGGGTCATCCCCCGGATAATAAAGTTACGCCCTTTCATTCCTTCCGGCAATTGCTGGGCGAGCTTTCGGAAAGCAGGCTTCAGCTGGCCGGGAACAGTTTTGAATAATCTCAGGGAATGAGGTTCGTGGTAAATATTGTACCCTCCGAAAAGTTCATCCGCTCCTTCGCCGGAAAGAACGACCTTTACATGGCGGCTCGCTTCTCTAGCAACGAAATATAGAGGAATCGCTGCAGGATCAGCAACAGGCTCGTCGAGATGCCAGATGATCTTTGGGAATTCTCTCATGACATCATCCGGGGTCACCGGGACACGGGTATGATTTACCTGAAGAGCTTCCGCAGTCTCTTCGGCGATATCACCCTCGCTGAAGCCTTCTCTTTCAAACTCAGCAGTAAAAGTTTTCAGATCAGGATGTTCTTTTCTGGCAAGGGCAACGATCGCAGACGAATCGATTCCTCCTGAGAGGAAGGCCCCAACCGGAACGTCGGCCCTCATATGACGTTTAACAGAATCAGTGAGGGTGTCCTTAATTTTTTCCAGAAACTCAGCTTTCTCTTTTCTGGTCTTATCTATAATAAATGGGGCTTTAAAAACATTCATTGCTTTCATTTTAATGCTTTCTTTTTCAGAAAAAGCAGGTTTCCAGTACTGGCTGATTAACAGGCCTTCTCCAGCCCTCCAGGTAAAATAGTGTCCTGGTTGTATTTTATTGATTTGTTTTGCTGCAGTAGCAGGCTCTGGCGTGTACTGGAATGTTAAATAATGAAACACTGCTTCATAGTTCACTGTCGCTGGTTCAGGCATTAAGTATAAAGACTTTTTTTCAGATGCAAAAACAACGGTCGAATCTCTTAGTGCCCGGTAAAACAAAGGTTTAATTCCAAAAGGGTCTCTGGCCCCAAAAAGCTCTTCTTTTTCCCGGTCCCATATTAAAAAGGAGAACATTCCTTTAAATAGATTCACACATTCTTTTCCGTACCAGGCATATGAGGCGAGAATAACTTCCGTGTCAGAAGAAGTCTCTAAAACAGCCCCGTTTTGCCGTAATTCCTCACGAAGTTCCGGGGCGTTGTATATTTCGCCATTAAAGATAATCGTGTAGCGGCCAAGTAGATAACTCATTGGCTGACTGCCGTTCTCAATATCTACAATACTAAGTCTTCTGAACCCGAATCGGACGAATTCTTCTTCAAACGTTCCTCCATCATCAGGTCCACGGTGGGAAATAATATCCATCATCGCTTCTAATGGCTGCTGAAGGAGAGTACTCCTTTCTTCCGAAACCATTCCAATAAATCCGCACATATTCCATTGCTCCTCTCAAACTAACTCAATTAGTATGGCAATTGCTTGGTTTTTTGCTGCTGTAACCGGTCCTGTTTTCTAGGTTGTACAGAGTGAGATAACTGCGAATTTTATGGTGTGAAATAGAAATTGCAGAAATCCCGGGTCTGGGTAGTAAATCTGATAATGTAAGTCTGGAGGGAATGGTTTCCGGCCACATGCATTAGTATGCTTATAAGACGCCTGATTTATGCGAAGGATTCAACATTTTTTATATTTATTCTGACTAATTTGCGACAAATTTCCCTGAGTTATACTTCTTTGTATCAAAAGATAGCCAGAACAAGGGTTGACAATTGTGTATTTTGTCGAAATAATCTGATTAAAACAATTTGACTGGCAGAAACAGCCTTTGTTATAGTTAAATTGTGGAGACCCCACAGTATTTTTAATACGAAGGGAATGTGTTAGAAACATGCAAGGAAAAGTTAAATGGTTTAACGCAGAAAAAGGTTTTGGATTTATCGAGCGTGAAGGCGGGGAAGATGTATTCGTACATTATTCTGCTATCGAGCAGGAAGGTTTCAAGACTCTTGAAGAAGGACAGGAAGTAGAGTTTGAAATTGTGGATGGTGCTCGAGGTCCCCAGGCTTCCAACGTGACAAAGCTTTAATCACATTCCCTATAGGGAAGATCCTGTTACATGAATACATTAGGCAGAAAGCATCGCATCGAGAATGTGATTTCGGCTTAAGGCTTGCTGGCAGGGGAAATTAATGAAAGAGTTAAGATTATAAGAATAGTAGTTTAAAGCCTTGGAAGCAGGGAGAAACCACCTGCTGATTTTTTGGAATATTATGACGGTTGCCAGTGGACTGCCGTTGATTTTCAGAAAGTAACGAGGCAGCAAACGGGGCTGCTGTGTTAAGCAGCAGCACGCATTCTGAAAGTGCGCCAGGGCGTCTTTTCAGCTTCCTGTTGGTCTTGTAGATAGGGATTGAAGGTTGTACTGGTGCCATGAATGCAGACACGCTGATAATTGGAACGACTTAACATTAAAAAAAGTATACAACCCGTCTTCTGGCATAAGGAGGCGGGTATTCCTTTATCCACCTGGCAAAATTGTGCGGGGTCTGGCCCCTGAATATTCAGTGAGAGTACTTGACAGGCTGGGAGTGGTTAATTTTCAATTTCTCCTGGGTATAGAGCATGATATCACCTTATCTTTTATCCCGATGTAACCGTCCGTAAAACTCCCGCCTCAAAACAGGAGTGGAAGCGAAGATGTTTAGGCGGGAGATAAAACGGACGCTAACATTCCGATTGGTTCAACTAACAATCAGTGGGAATGGAGAAAACTCTCACTGATTGAAGTTTCACTTTATGTGTAGATTTGGTGAACCGGGGTTAGGGGCCATATGGGCGGCGAATAATATGAACAAGGGAGTAAAAGCTTTTACTCTTTCAGCTGCTGGAGCGAAAGTGAGAAAGGGCAGTGGAATAGTAGCCAGGAAGCACGGAAGCAAGCTTCCTAACTATGTACAGTCTGCTGCCAGTGGGGAAAAAAACCCTTCAGTCACAATTTCTGCAGAAGAAAAGTAAACCATTTGAATCATTTTTCCGGAATGAGGAAACAATTTTCGACACAAAATCTTCAATTTTTATTTCACGTTTCAGCAGGAAGTATTCGGGGCAATGAAGAATATTACTCATATAACCGAAAGGAGGAGTTTGCTTATGCAATTTAACATTCGCGGCGAGAACCTTGAAATAACTCCAGCTCTTAGAGACTATGTGGAGAAAAAGGTAGGCAAACTTGAAAAGTATTTTGAAAATCTTCAATCTGAAGTAATGGTTAAGATGAGTGTATTAAATACGGATCAGAGAGTGGAGATTACCATTCCGATGCCGAAGCTCGTATTAAGAGCGGAGGAAACTCATGCGGATATGTATGCAGCCATTGATATGGTGATTGATAAACTGGAAAGACAGATCCGAAAGCACAAAACGAAAGTTAACCGCAAATTCCGTTCAGAGGACAGCGTAAGATATATGTTTAAAAATGAACTGGAGCCTGTAGCGCAGGAACCTGTGGAGGACGATGAACTGGAAGTGGTGCGGACAAAACGGTTCGATTTAAAACCTATGGACGCTGAGGAAGCAATCCTGCAAATGGATATGCTTGGCCATAACTTCTTCGTCTTCTCTAATTCGGTAAGCGGCAGCACAAACGTTGTTTATAAGAGAAGAGACGGCAAATATGGTTTAATCGAGCCGGAAGCCTGATCGACTCTGATTTAATAACTATAAGACGTCCGGAGCCCCGGGCGTCTTTTTCGTTTCACTGAATCCATCAATACATACAGGAAAGAAAAATTCAGCAGAAAAATAGCTTATGTTGTTTTTAAAAGGGAGAGAGATTTGTGCATTCACCTGGCTTAACAGAAGAAAACAAGAGAAGCTGAGAGGCAGCCTGTGGCAGGTTCTTGTAAGGGATTGTGCAAACTGTTAAAATGTTAGTTAGCTGTCAAACATGAAATGAATAAATTGGCATAGGAAAGCAGGGTTTATGCATCGCTTCCCGAATTATTATAATTGTTACTATTAAGCTTGATATAAACAGGGAAGTTATGAAGAAGCTGCTTGCTGCCAAACAGGAGTTAAGGAAGATACAGGATAAAATACAGAGATAAATGTTTTAGCAAATAGCTATACAGCTGAATAAATGAAAAGGGAGCAATGTCCAATGTTAGGCTTATTAAAAAAGGTCATTGGAGATGGAGATACGCGTCATCTTAAAAAGCTGCAAAAAAGAGCGGATCAGATTGAAGCTCTGGCTGACGATATAAAGAAGCTGAGCGATGCCGGACTGTGTCAGAAAACAGAGGAATTTAAAGAAAGATACCGGAACGGGGAATCACTTGATGACATGCTGCCGGAAGCATTTGCAGTAGTACGAGAAGGTTCTACCCGGGCACTTGGCATGACCCATTATCCTGTACAGCTCCTTGGAGGTATGGTTCTTCATCATGGAGATATTGCAGAAATGAAAACAGGGGAAGGTAAAACACTTGTTGCGACGTTAGCCGTTTATCTTAATGCCATAACGGAAAAAGGGGTTCACGTTGTAACAGTAAACGAATACCTCGCAAAGCGTGACGCCGAGGAAATGGGAAAACTGTATACGTTTCTCGGTTTAACAGTTGGCCTGAATATATCAGGGATGACAAAAGACGAGAAACGGGAAGCTTATGCTTGTGACGTGACATACGGAACGAACAATGAATTTGGCTTTGACTATCTGAGGGACAATATGGTCCAGTATAAAGACCAGATGGTGCAGCGCCCGCTTTATTTTGCCATCGTCGATGAAGTTGACTCTATTTTAATCGACGAAGCACGCACACCTTTAATTATCTCCGGTTCTGCAGAAAGAACGACTGAATTTTACACAACGGCAAATTCTTTTGTCCGTATGTTAAAAGAAGATGTGGACTATACGTATGACGAGAAAACGAAGAACGTCCAGCTCGCGGATGAGGGTGTAAGTAAAGCGGAACGAGTTTTCAAGATAGATAATCTGTTCGATGCGGAACATGTTCAGCTTAACCACCATATAAACCAGGCGCTTAAAGCCCACAAGGTGATGGTTAAGGATGAAGATTACGTGGTCCAGGACGGTCAGGTTGTGATCGTGGACCAGTTCACCGGAAGGCTTATGAGCGGACGCCGGTACAGCGACGGTCTTCACCAGGCGATTGAAGCAAAAGAAGGTCTGGAGATCAAGCGGGAAAGTAAGACGCTTGCGTCAATCACATTCCAGAACTACTTCCGAATGTATGAAAAGCTGGCAGGTATGACCGGTACGGCTAAAACTGAGGAAGAAGAATTACGCAACATTTATAATATGAACGTATATTCTGTTCCGACAAACGAGCAGGTAATCCGTATCGACCAGCCTGACTTGATTTATAAAACAATGGAGTCGAAGTTCCGCGCAATTACTGAAAGTATCGCTGAGCTTTATGAAAAAGGGCAGCCTGTACTGGTAGGTACAGTAAACGTGGATACATCTGAGCTTATTTCCGGGATGCTGAAGAAAAAACGGGTTCCTCATAATGTATTAAATGCGAAGAACCATGCCCGAGAAGCGGAGATTATTGAAAATGCCGGCCAGAAAAAGGCTGTAACGATTGCAACAAACATGGCCGGTCGTGGTACTGATATTAAACTCGGCGAAGGTGTTAAAGAGCTGGGCGGACTTTTTGTACTTGGTACAGAGCGTCACGAGAGCCGCCGTATTGATAATCAGCTCCGTGGACGTTCCGGCCGTCAGGGTGACCCTGGTGAATCGAGATTTTATCTTTCATTAGAAGACACACTTATGCGCCGCTTTGGTTCAGATAATATGCGTAATATGATGGAGAAGCTTGGTATGGAAGAAGATCAGCCAATCGAGAGTAAGCTCGTTTCCCGTGCGGTTGAGCAAGCTCAGAAGCGGGTGGAAGGAAATAACTTCGATGCCCGTAAGCAGCTTCTGCAGTATGATGATGTTATGCGAGAGCAGCGTGATATTATTTATGAACAGCGTATGGAAGTGCTTGAGTCTGACAACCTCCGTTCTGTTGTTGAAAAAATGATTGAGTCGACTGTGGAGAGAACCATTTCTTCCTATACTCCGGCCGAGGAAGTGCCTGAGGACTGGAACTTACAGGGTGCTGTAGATTACATTAATGCTACTGTCCTCAATGAAGAGGAAATTACCCTGAAAGATATTACAGGGCTTGAGCCTGAAGAAATGACTGAACTCATTTTAGACAAAGTTCAGGAAGAATATAATAAGCGGGAAGAGCAGATCACTCCTGAAACAATGCGGGAATTTGAAAAAGTTATTCTCCTACGCACAGTGGATCAGAAGTGGATGGATCATATCGACCAGATGGAACAGCTGCGCCAGGGTATTCACCTTCGTGCATATGGACAGAACGATCCGCTTCGTGAGTATAAATTTGAAGGCTTCGAGATGTTTGAGGCAATGATCGCCGCGATTGAAGAGGAAGTTTCCCGTTATATCATGAAGGCGACGGTACAGTCAGACCAGAATCTGGAGCGAAAACAAGTGGCTGAAGGAAAAGCGGTCCACAAGAGCGTAAATGAAGCGAATGAAGAGAAAAAGAAGAAAACTCCAGTCCGCAATGATAACGTGGTAGGCCGAAATGACCCTTGCCCATGCGGATCAGGAAAGAAATACAAGCAGTGCCACGGCCGCTAAAAAGCCGTTACGCACTCTAATATTTTTTAAAACTGTCGGGGGTCTGGCCCCCGACAGTTTTGTGAAAAATTATGTAAAATATTCGCCGGAGCTAATGGAAACTTTTTAAAAACCTGCAGAGAATTGATTGAGCTGTTTTAGCTGCGTTTTCTGCCCGTTTTTAAATAGGCATCCCTGGGAAAAGGTAAACTGGCAACAAAATTATTTTGAGGTGATTTGGATGGAAATAGCAGAATTAAGACAGGAACTTGCATCAATGGCAACACGACTAGAAAACTTTAGGGGGTCTCTTTGACTTAGAAGAAAAAGAGACTCGGATAGCTGAACTTGAAGATATTATGTCTGAACCTTCTTTCTGGGATAATCAGGACGAAGCACAGAAAATCATCAATGAGAACAACGTGCTTAAAAGCTCTGTTGATGCCTACAAGAAACTTAGTGAAAAACATGAGGATCTGGAAGTCTCTTATGAACTAGTAAAAGAAGAAGGGGACGAGGAGCTTGCGGCGGAACTGGAAGAAGGAGTTAAAGAACTTGCAGATGAGCTGAATAATTTCGAGCTTGAACTTCTGTTAAGCGAACCATACGATAAAAACAATGCGATGCTTGAACTGCACCCAGGTGCCGGCGGGACTGAGTCGCAGGACTGGGCTTCCATGCTTTTACGCATGTATACCCGCTGGGCAGAACAGAGAGGCTTTAAAGTGGAGACACTTAACTATCTGCCAGGTGATGAGGCAGGCGTGAAAAGCGTTACTCTTCATATAAAAGGGCATAATGCATACGGCTATCTGAAAGCAGAAAAAGGAGTCCATCGTCTCGTAAGGATTTCTCCGTTTGATTCCTCAGGCCGGCGCCATACTTCATTTGTTTCCTGTGAAGTAATGCCCGAGCTTGACGATAATGTGGAAATTAATATTTCGCCGGATGAAATTAAGGTGGATACGTACCGTGCAAGCGGAGCCGGCGGACAGCATATTAACACTACGGATTCCGCGGTGAGAATAACACATACACCTACGAACACTGTTGTTACCTGCCAGTCGGAGCGTTCCCAGATTAAAAACCGGGAACAGGCGATGAAAATGCTTAAGGCTAAGCTTTTCCAGCTTGAACTTGAAAAGCAGCGCCAGGAGCTGGATGAGATTCGCGGCGAACAGTCTGATATCAGCTGGGGCAGCCAGATCCGTTCCTATGTGTTCCATCCATATAATATGGTGAAGGACCACCGCACTAACTATGAAACAGGGAATACTCAAGCTGTGATGGATGGGGACCTTGATCCATTTATCGATTCCTATCTCCGGTCGCAAATTAAATAATAATGTGGTGGAAACGATGCACCTGTCTCTTAATGAGGCAGGTGTTTTTTGCGTTGAGAAAGTTGCGCATACCCAACTGTCACTATGACACGTGTCATAGTGACACCGACGTTAAACGCACCCTTCAAAACACATAACCTTGATTTACCGGGTTTCATTCAAAGTTGCCCTCGTGCAACTGTCACTATGACGCCTGGCTATGACGCCATAACTATGACGCCATAACTCCTGGGAAAATAGACTCCTTTTTGGCGCTGAAAATCTATATTTGCTTAAACCACTGGGAAGGACCTGATTTTTAGTGAAAATATGGAAATTTAAAGTTGTTTTATAAATTTATCTTATATCTTTATTAGAAATACCTATCAATTTACAAGTAACCCTGATGTTACTATTAAAATGTGTGAAAATTCTATTAAATTATACAAGAAAGGGGGCTGTTTTTTCGCCGTACAGATAGTTATATCTGCAACTCAAAAAAAGCAGAGTGATTTTTAACTAAAATGGTCAGGAGGCGAATGTATGAAACGTCAAAATTTCATTAGAATGGTATCCTTACTTACTGTTTTTGCTTTATTGTTTTCGGCAAGTCCGTTTTACATGAATGCAAGTGCGAAAAATTATGAGATGGAATTTAACGCAGCGGCAACCGGCACAGATGGGATGGTTTCCACCTCTCATCCGATTGCTTCGCAAGTAGGGGCGGATATACTTAATAAGGGCGGTAATGCAGTGGATGCCGCTGTTGCAATTCAATATGCACTAAATGTCGTAGAGCCGATGATGTCAGGAATCGGGGGCGGCGGTTTTATGATGGTATATGATGCCGACGAAGATGACATAACAATAGTAAACAGCCGTGAAAGAGCGCCTTCGGGGGCTACACCGGATATGTTCCTTGACGATAATGGTAATGCTATACCATTTCAGCAACGTGTGAGGCACGGAAACTCTGTCGGGGTGCCAGGAACGTTAAAAGGACTGGAAGAAGCACTTGACCGCTGGGGTTCCAGACCTCGCCAGCAATTGATAACACCTGCTGTACAGCTCGCGCAAAAAGGATTTGAAATTGACGCACAGCTTGCAGAGGCAATCCGGAACAATGCAGATAAGCTGTCGGCCACACCGGCAGCAGAAGTGTTTTTGCCTGGAGGAGAACCGTTAACTGAAGGAGACCTTCTAGTACAGGAAGACTTAGCCCGTACCCTGAAGACAATCCGCACCCAAGGAGCAGATGCTTTTTATCATGGAGAAATAGCAGAGGCGATCGCTGGTGTTGTGCAGGATTTCGGAGGAAGTATGACAGCTGAAGACCTTGCAAACTATCAACTGACGATTGATGAGCCTGTTTACGGTGAGTACAAAGACTATACGATCGCAAGTATGCCGCCGCCAAGCTCAGGAGGAACGTTCCTGATTCAAATGCTGAAAATTC
Source organism: Evansella clarkii (assembly GCF_002019695.1). Classification (GTDB taxonomy): domain Bacteria; phylum Bacillota; class Bacilli; order Bacillales; family Salisediminibacteriaceae; genus Evansella; species Evansella clarkii. Next base: position 1,962,508 of record NZ_KV917376.1, read on the forward strand.
TCGAGGATTTTGACATTGGGCAGTATGACGTACGTTCCTGGGAAAAATATCATCTTCTTTCTGAAACAATGAGGCTGGCATACGCAGACAGAGCTGCTTATGCAGGGGACCCGGAATTCATTGATGTGCCGGTAGATGGCTTGCTGCATCCGGACTATATTGAAGAAAGACGCTCCCTCATTTCCCTGGAATCTGTAATGGAAGATATTGAGCCAGGTGACCCTTGGGCTTATCAGGAAGGGACGGCGAATTATGAAGCTGAAGCTTCCGCACATGATTCGGAGAGCAGTCCAGGAGAAACGACACACTTTACGGTAGCTGACCGCTGGGGAAATGTCGTTTCCTATACAAGTACAATTGAACAGATTTTCGGATCTGGAATAATGGTTCCAGGATACGGAATTATGCTGAATAACGAATTAACCGACTTCGATGCAGTCCCAGGCGGAGCAAACGAAGTACAGCCTAATAAGCGCCCGTTGAGCAGTATGACACCAACGATGGTGCTGGAGGATGGGCGGCCTGTGCTTACGCTTGGTTCTCCAGGCGGACCGCGGATTATTACGGCAGTGCTGCAAGTGTTCCTTAACATAGCGGAATATGATATGGATCTGCAGGATGCAGTTGCTGAGCCAAGGATATACAATACTCATACAACGCAGACCTGGTGGGAAACAGGAGTACCTGACGACGTGAGGGTTTACATGACCCAAATGGGGCATGATTTCCAGACAAACCCTAACTCTGTTGGAAACGTGCAGAGTATCTTAATTGAAAACGGTGAATTTTACGGAGTAGCTGATGAAAGGAGAGACGGGTCTGCGATAGGGGTAAACCGTCCTGGAAACAGACACGGCCAGCGTAATTAATGAAATAATTAAGTATGCAGAGAACAGAGCCGCCGGCTTTTTAAAGGGGGCTCTGTTGTTTTTGTTTGATACCATGGAAGGAAAGTTGCGCTAACCCAACTGTCACTATGACACGTGTCATAGTGACACCGAGGTTAAACGCACCCTCCAAAACACAAAACCTTGATTTACCGGGCTTCATCCAAAGTTGCCCTCACGCAACTGTCACTATGACGCAATATTTTACCCTGCTACAGCGTTACTGCGCCCCTGTTTACACGTTTTTATGCCGGTGTTATACTACTTTAGGCTAATGGGGGATTAATCGGACTTTTCCTGGTGAGGCAGTCCAGGTAAAAGGCTGCTTCTTTGGGAGCAGGTAACCGGTAAGTTGCCTATTTGCCCTGAATTTTTTCTATTATTATAAAACTAATATACCGGGCAAGATATTTAGAGGTGAATCGATTATGATAAAAAAAGCGAAGAGGCGCGGCAATGCTGATCCGCTGAATCCCGTTCAGCGTGTGATATGGGATTTTGCCCATGTATTGCTGGGTTCTGCTGTTGTAGCTGTTGCGTTTAATATATTTTTACTCCCTAACCAGATCGCATCCGGTGGAGTATCAGGTATATCCACAATTTTCAACTTTACCTTCGGGTTTGAACCCGCTTATACGCAGTGGGCTTTTAACATACCTTTGTTCATTCTGGGAGTGCTCCTTCTCGGCGGCAGTCTGGCAGGCAGTCTGCTTTATGGATCAAAGACTTTAGCTGGAACGATATTTTTGCCGTTTGTTGTTTTTTTAACAAGAGATTTAGAACCGGCTACGACAGACCCTCTGCTTGCAGCAATCTTTGGAGGAATCGGCGTAGGCCTTGGTCTGGGGATTGTGTTCCGGTCCAACTCGTCCACCGGAGGTACAGACCTGGCTGCACAGATAGTAACAAAGTATACCGGCATGTCCCTTGGAGCCAGTGTATTTATTATGGACGGCCTTATTGTGATCAGCTCGGCCTTTGTATTCGGCTTTGAGTTCGCCCTGTATGCGCTGATTGGTTTGTTCACTACCGGGAAGACAATCGACATAGTGCAGATGGGAATAGGTTATTCCAAGATGGCCATCATTATTTCAGAATATGAAGAAGAAGTGAAGCAGGGGCTCCTTACTCAAGTTGACAGGGGAGTTACCAAGTTCGTTGGGTATGGCGGTTATACGAACCATGAGCGTCCTGTACTCATGTGTGTGGTAGGCAGAAACGAAGTCACAAAATTGAAACAAATTGTCCAAACTATTGACCCATCAGCGTTTGTGATTGTAAGCAATGCTTCCGAGGTACTTGGTGAGGGTTTCAAAAAAAAATAAATGGGTTATAATAAAATGTGGATGGTTGGATAAACCTTCCTGAGTTAATTTTTCTTTTTTTAGGAGGAGGGAATCATATGAAAAAAATGCTAGTAGCAATGTTGGGGGCAGCGCTAGTACTTGGTGCATGTGGAGGAAACGGCGACAATAACGCTGATGAGCCTGCACCGGCTGACAACAACAATAATGCTGAAGAGACAGAGAACGCTGCAGGGGATGCTACATATGATGCGGATAACGCTGAATCAGTATATGTAGGAAACTGTGCAGGATGCCACGGAGGCGACCTGACTGGAGCTTCCGGACCGGGAATTGCTGGTATGTCTAAAGACGAAGTTCTTGCGGCAATCCAGGAAGGACCAGGTTCAATGCCTGCAGATTTAGTAACAGGTGACGATGCAGAAGATGTTGCTGCATGGGTTGCAGATCAGTAAAACAATTTTTAAAAAGCAGTGGGACCTTTTATAAAGGGTCTGCACTGCTTTTTTTAGTTAAATCGCAGAAATGCAATATTGAGAGTACCGCATTTTAAACTAAAAAATAATGGTCGTCTTTGAATGTTTTACCAGAAGCTGACGCTGTTATAATGAATGATTTTCCATTCAGAAGCAGAAAAGAAGGCTAAATATCTATTAATTCCCTCTTCTTCATTAATTTACACTTACTTTTTCATTTATATTACAAGGTGAAATAAAATTGTAAATAAAAATAAACTTAACAGATAATTTAATAATGATATAATACTTTAAGTGAACGGAGAAAATCTCTTAAATTCTGAGAAACTGTTCTTTATTTCGACAAAGCTGAGAAAAGTTTTTTCCAGGCAATAGCGCCGGCTAAATACTTTTAACTTAAAACTAACGAGAAAAACAGCAGAGGGTTCCCTCACTGACGAACTAACAGAGAGAACCTATTATACATAAGCTCAGTAAATAGATTGACTATGAGAATTGGGGAAGTGATTTTGTGATAACCATGAAAGAAGTATGGAAAACGTATCCGAACGGGGTTATGGCGATTAACGGAATAGACATCCTGATAAACAAAGGGGAATTCGTCTATGTTGTCGGTCCAAGCGGCGCCGGAAAATCTACTTTTATTAAAATGATGTACCGGGAGGAAAAACCGACAAGAGGGGACATTATCATAGATGGACAAAACCTCGCAAAAGTAAAAGAACGGCAAATTCCTTATATCAGAAGAAATATAGGAGTAGTCTTTCAGGACTTTAAATTACTCCCGCAGCTCACTGTGTATGAAAATGTGGCGTTTGCCATGGAAGTAATCGAAGAGAGCAAGGACAAAATCCGCAAGCGTGTTATGGAAGTCCTCGATATTGTAAAGCTGAAAAACAAAGCCAGATTCCAGCCGCACGAATTATCCGGGGGGGAACAGCAGCGGGTTGCGATTGCACGGGCAATTGTAAATAATCCTGCTGTACTTATTGCGGACGAGCCTACCGGTAACCTTGATCCTGACACTTCTTTGGAAATTATGTATCTTCTCGAAGACATAAATGAAAGAGGTACCACAGTAGTTATGGCTACCCATAATAAAGAAATTGTAAACACGATGCGCAGGCGGGTAATCGCCATTGAGGGCGGGAGAGTAGCCCGCGATGAAGTTAGGGGGGAGTACGGCTATGAAAGGTAGAACCCTCGGCCGTCATTTAAAAGAAGGCGGTAAAAACCTTGTAAGGAACGGCTGGATGACGTTTGCATCTGTCAGTGCTGTCGCAGTAATGCTGTTTGTGGTTGGTGCTTTCGTTCTCATGATCATGAACGTAAACCACTTTGCAAGTGCACTGGAAGACGACGTGGAAGTCCGTGTTTTTATAGATTTGACTGCAGGTGAAGAAGAACAGGAAGAACTATTGAACGAACTGGAAGAGCTTGCTGGCGTCGAGGAAATTGCTTTTGTCCCTAAAGATGAGGGCCTTGATTCATTGATTGCGAGCCTTGGTGACCAGGGAGATATTTTTGAGACGCTCAGGGACGAAAACCCATTAAATGATGTTTATGTAGTCCATGCGGAAAACCCTGAGGAAACGGAACAAATCGCGAATGAAGCAGAGGAACTGGCAAACGTAGATGGTGTGGAATACGGCCAGGATATATTCGAACAGCTGTTCACAGTGACGAACTTTGTCCGTAACGCAGGTTTTGTACTTATCCTCGGGCTGATGTTTACTGCTATGTTCCTTATTGCCAATACTATTAAACTCACTATTTTAGCGAGAAAACGAGAAATTCAGATTATGAAACTCGTAGGGGCGACAAATGGATTTATCCGCTGGCCGTTCTTCATTGAAGGACTGCTGCTGGGTGTGATAGGGTCAACCATTCCAATAGGGATATTATCCTATGCCTATGTGCGGTTCTACGATACTTTCGGGCAACAGACAGGAATAGAGTACTTTCAGTTCCTTCCGCAAAACCCACTTATCCTCCAGATGGGCGCCTTGCTGATTGCTATCGGCGCGTTTGTGGGAGTCTGGGGAAGTATGATGAGTGTCCGTAAATTCCTGAAAGTATAAACGATAATAATAGATAATCAGATTCATCCTGATGTAACCGTCCGTAAACTCCCGCCTCAAATCATGAGTAAGAACGAAGATGTTCAGGCGGTAGATAACGGATGCTAACATCCCTATAGGTTTAACCAACCATCAGTGGGGAGGAACGAAACCCTCACTGATGGAAGATTAACTTTAAGATCTCCGGAAAATCGGCAAAATCCGGACTTATCAACCTAGATATACCACAAGACGCCAAATTACATATTTCCTAGGAAATAGTATAGTGCCGTTTCTTTTAAGGAGGTTCATAGCAATGTACCAGAAACTTTTACTAGTTTCCCTGGCAGTTTTGCTGAGTGTTACAGGAGTATTCCATGCTCCTGAGGCTGAAGCGAATACTGGAAGTGATCTGGAGAAAAAAATAGATTCCTACCAGGAAAAGCAGGAGGAAATTGAAGCTGAGTCAAAGCAGAAAGAAGAAGAGCTTGGAGAAGTGGAAACTGAAATCGAAGAAGCTGAATCAGAGATTCGCAGAATAGATGAAGACACTGCTCAAACGAACGAAAACATCCGGGAAAAAGAGGATGAAATAGATACCACTAATAAACGGATAGAAACGCTGCATGAAGAAATTCAGGAACTGGAAGAACGTATCGCTGAGCGGGATGAACTTCTTAAAGACCGTGTCCGTTCGATGTACCAGAATGGAGGCACCGTCAATTATCTTGAAGTAATCCTTGGAGCACAGAGTATCGGAGATCTTATTGAACGTGTCTCCGCTTTAACCACAATTACAAATCAGGACAGAAATATACTGGAACAGCATATTGAAGATAAACAAGCTGTTGAAAGAGCGAAAGAACAGCTGGAACAGGAGCTTATCAATCTGGAAGAGCAGATGGCAGAGCTGGAAACTCTTCTTGCTGAACTGGAAGAACAGCGCCAGGAGAAGGACGAGCTGATGGCGTTGCTTGAAGACAAGCAGGTTGAGCTTGAAAAAGAAATGGTTTCACTTGATGAAGAACAGGAACTATTAAAGGTTCAGGAAGAAGCTGCTAAAGAAGAGCTTCGCTTGTGGGAAGAAGAACAGAAGCGTCTGGAAGAAGAGAGAAAAAAGGCTGAAGAAGAACGTAAGAGGAAAGAAAGCGAGACGCAGGTATCAAGTTCAGGAAGCTCGGGAAGTTCAGGAAGCAGTGCTTCAGCGGCACCGGCTGACTCAGGTTCCGGGACTTTAATGCGTCCTGCTACCGGCAGGATCACGTCCAACTTTGGACCTCGATGGGGAAGAATGCACTATGGGATGGATATCGGCCAGGGCGGACGTTCCAACGTTCCAATAGTAGCGTCTGAAGCAGGTACAGTGATTGAAGCCAGGTATATGAATGGTTATGGGAATACTATAATGATATCCCATGTGGTAAACGGCCAGCAGCTGACCACTCTGTATGCTCATCTTGATTCCATGGCTGTCTCTTCAGGACAGCGTGTAAGCAGGGGACAGCAGATCGGAATCATGGGGAACACAGGGCAGTCAACTGGTCCACATCTTCACTTTGAAGTGCATGAGGGTGGATGGAACGGAGCGAAGTCCAACGCTGTGGATCCAAGAAAATATCTTGATTGATTATAACTGTCTCATTGAGGCAGAGGTTTAATAGTAAGGGGATCATTTGTTAGCGATTATACTGTTAACAAATGATCCTTTCTTTTTACGGAATTAAGAATTCCGCCTTTAAAGCAAGAGGGCATCTGAATCAGGAAGTGGCTGACTGAAGATGGGCTGCTGACCTGGAAAAATATCCAGAAGCACATAAAATGTGGAAGAAGACATATAATAAGCCAAGTTTTCCATGCAGAACTAACTCTCCTTCTTCCATTTAAATGCAGTTGTTTGGTATGATAGAGACATGCAGAAAAGAAGACCTTCTGGTTTTGCATAGACTTTTAAAAGCGGGGAGTTGCGTCGGCTGAATCAGAAAGATAGTGCTACACAGCAGATCCGCAATACAAATAGATGGCGAGTCACGGGATTTTTTATCAGCAGGAAACTGACAATAAGGGTTGAAGAGGTGAGACGATGAAGATAAATAAAGCATTCCTTCCGGTAATAGTCGCTTTATCAGTACTGATTGGAGCAGGCGGGATGTATGCCGGCATGGGACTGGTAGCCGGAAGTTCAGCAGTACCGGTGGTTGAGCAGGGAAACGACAATAACGAAGAACAAAATGTGGAAGAAACTGCTGGCGATAGTGTGACAGTGGATTCTGAAGCGTCTGACCATATTGAGAAAATCAGCAGTGCTTATGAGCTGATTCTTGAAAGATATGTGGAAGATATAGAAGAAGAGAAGTTATTGGAAGGTGCAATCAGCGGAATGCTCGAAACGCTGGAAGACCCTTATTCTGTATATATGGACCAGCAGACAGCCCAGGAGTTTATGGAACAGCTGGAATCTTCTTTTGAAGGAATTGGAGCGGAAGTAAGCATGACTAACGGTAAGGTTACGATTGTTTCTCCTATTCGTGATTCCCCAGCTGAAGAGGCTGGGCTGCGGCCAAACGACCAGATTGTTGAAGTTGATGGAGAGGGGCTTGACGGACTCTCCTTATATGAGTCAGTCCTTAAAATCCGTGGGGAAAAGGGAACAACCGTGACCCTTACGATTGAGCGGCCTGGAGTAAATGATTTGCTTACTTTTGAAGTGACCCGGGATGAAATCCCTCTGGAAACTGTATACAGCGACATCATTGAGGAAGATGATAAACGTATAGGCATTCTGGAAATCCGGTCATTCTCGGAGAACACTGCAGAACGATTTGCAGAAGAGCTAGAATCACTGGAAAACGACGGAATCGATGGTTTGATTATTGATGTCCGTGATAACCCAGGCGGGCTGCTGCAGAGCGTTGAGGATATCGGTAACCTTGTTGTACCTGGCGGAGAGCCGGTGGTGCAGATTGAAGGCAGGAATGGAGAAAGAATGCGCCATATTTCTAATCTCAGTGAGGAGAAACCTTATCCGATTGTTGGATTGATTAATGAAGGAAGTGCTTCTGCTTCAGAAATACTGGCGGCGGCACTAAAAGAAGCTGGAGATTATGAGCTCGTTGGGAACACTACGTTTGGCAAAGGCACTGTACAGCAGAGCCTTCCAATGGGAGATGGCAGTGAAATAAAACTGACTTTATACAGATGGCTTACTTCCGACGGTAACTTCATTAACCAGGAAGGGGTAGAGCCTACGATAGAGGTTGAACAGCCTGAATTTTTCTATGTGTCGCCAGTATCAGTGGAAGAGGACCTGGAGTATGATATGAATAACGAGCAAGTTAAGAATATCCAGGTAATGCTTGACGGGCTTGGCTATGAGCCAGGACGAAAAGATGGCTACTTCGGCGAAGAAACAGAAGAGGCAGTGAAACGATTCCAGCAGGCGGCAGGAATTGAAGAGACAGGGGTAGTAGATGAAGAAACTGCCGGCTTGCTGCAGCAGGAAGTAATTGAAGCGGTTCAGAGCCGGGAGTTCGATAATCAGCTTAAAAAAGCAGTGGAGCTGATTGTCGAGTAAGTAATTTACATCAGAGGAACTGGTGACAACCAGTTTCTCTTTTTGTGTGCCCGGCATGTGCATACGCTTTAGGGTTCAAGTCCCGAACAGTGAAGGTCGTTGTAACTGCTAGCTAAAGGCAAGGGTGTCCGGGGCGACTCGGAATCTGAAGGAAGCCGGAGGCAAATCTCCGACCCGAGGAACACGAATCTCATACAAGGCTGTCTGGTCTGGATGAGGCTGCAAAACAAGTCAAAGTCCTAACGACCGAAGGATCCGGCAGTAAATGAGGCGGGTATATGGAGAGGAAGTTTATGCACTTACCCGGGGAGGTCTGACAGGAACGCCGTACAAATGCGGTAACTGATTCCAGGAGGAATCACTGAACTGTCAGAAGTCAGCCGAAGCCATAGTACCACAGATTTCTAGATTTTGTGGGAAGGGCTGAATCATGAAAAGAGTGCTCATCCACCTGCGTACGTATCATTCGATGACACAGAACATACCAGCTTGCCTAGGAAGCAGAGGTGAATCCCTCCAGGGCTTAGGAAGCGTGGAGAATGATACCACACAATGGAAAGGAAGAGCCACGTGGAGGTTAATGTGATGTTGGAAGAGATATTACACCGAGACAATTTGAATAAAGCATATCTCAAGGTAGTCCAAAATAAAGGGAGCCAGGGCGTTGACGGCATTACCACTGCGGAACTGAAATCCCAGATCTCCGAAGAATGGTCTGCCATCCGCCAGGGGCTCTTGTCGAGAACCTACCAACCGTCACCGATCCGCCGAGTCGAAATCCCGAAACCGGACGGGGGTAAACGGAAGTTAGGGATCCCGACTGTCATGGACCGTCTGATCCAGCAATCCATTAATCTCTACCTTCAACGAATCTATGATCCGACATTTTCTAAGAACAGTTACGGTTTCCGCCCGAAACGACGAGCCCATGATGCCGTGTTGAAAGCAAAACAGTATATCAACGAAGGGTACACATGGGTGGTCGATATTGATCTGGAGAAATTCTTCGATAAAGTGAACCACGACCGGTTGATGCAAACGTTAAGTTACCGTATTAGCGACAGAAGGGTGTTGAGCATCATCCGGAAATACCTTCAGGCAGGAATCATGGAAAACGGATTAGTTAGGCAAAACGACATGGGGACTCCCCAAGGGAGTCCATTAAGCCCGCTTCTCTCAAATATTGTCCTGGATGAATTGGACAAAGAACTGGAGAAACGGAGTATTCGCTTTGTCCGCTATGCGGACGACTGCCAGATTTACACGGGGTCAAAGAAAGCCGCAGAGCGTATCCGAAAGAACATGATCACCTTCATTGAAGATAAACTGAAGCTAAAGGTAAATCGGGAAAAGAGCGCGGTAGACCGTCCGTGGAAACGAAAGTTCCTGGGTTTCAGTTTCACAGCTTCTTCTAAAGGAAAAGCGAAAATAAGAATACACAGGGAATCAATCCAACGGGCAAAAGGTCGAATCCGTGAGATTACTTCCCGAAAGAAAAGTATTCCTATGGAATACAGAATTGGCAAGCTGAACCGGTTTATCGTCGGCTGGAGAAATTATTTCCGACTGGCGGAAACACCCTCGGTATTAAAGGAATTAATGAAGTGGATAAGAAGAAGACTTCGAATGGTACGATGGAAAGAATGGAAGAAACCGAAAACAAAAGTCAGAAACCTAATCGCCTTGGGAGTATCGAAGCAGAAGGCTTATGAATGGGGAAACACAAGAAAAGGCTACTGGCGAGTCGCCTGTAGCCCAATTCTCCACCATACGCTTAATGACGCCTATTGGCGCAGGATGGGTTTGAAATCGTTGATATAACGTTTGATTTTCATGAAACCGCCGTATACGGATCCGTACGTACGGTGGTGTGAGAGGTCGGGGGTTAGTCACCCCCTCCTACTCGATTATTTCTGTATGGATTGGTGAAGGAACTCGAAATTGCGCCTGAAAATAGGCTCTGTGGTCTGCTGCTCTGTCTTTTTTCGGCATTTCATGGAGTAAAATGAGGGGGGCAGATGAAAAACCTCTTTTCTTTTTTTAGAATTGTTTTACAATGAAAGGAAGAAGTATTATTTTTGGATTGAAAAATGTACTTATTATGCAATTTTTTTTATTTTTACCTACTCATTTATTCCTGTTTGCCCCGGATAAAGCCCGTTGTCTTTATCTCCAGAAAAATATCAGAAGGAGGGGTCGTGATGGAGGTAATTGGATGGGAGTTATTAAGTGCGTTCGGACGTTTATGGCTTCATCCCCTAACATACATATTTATTCTCGCTGTCCTTTGGATCGGTGTGAGAAGAGTAAAACGGGAAAGAAAAGATTTCCATACAAGAGTATTTGATGTCATTCATGGCTTTACATTTCCATTAATGACCGGCCTTATATTTGGTCTTGTTATGTCCACTGTATTCGTGGCAGCAGGGATTGAGCTGCCAGTGGGAATAATGGTTCTCATAACACTTATCTGGTTGTTGTTCCTGCCTTTCAGAAATCTGAGATGGCTTAGTATGACAGCTGTAGGTTCTGTTGCGCTTCTGGCATGTTATTTTCTCCCGTCCGGAGGGACAGACTATCCGGTTGTGAATAACTGGATGTCAGAAATAAATGAAATGAATATGTTGGGATTTGCCTGGGTCCTTGCTGTTTTAGTTGCAGCAGAAGCACTGCTCGTATTAGTCAACGGAAGAAAAGATTCTTCTCCCAGGCTGTTCCCGAGTAAGCGTGGTAAGATCGTCGGAGGACATGAAGCTTCCCGGTTGTGGTTTGCTCCAGCCCTTGTTCTTTTTCCTGCGGGAGCGATTACTTTTGATGGCTGGTGGCCGTTATTTACTGCTGGCGGCGGAACGGGCAGTGGTTTAGTCTTTATTCCGTTTATTTTAGGTTTTCAGACAGTAATCCAAAGCCAGTTCCCGGATCAGGGCATTAAGAAGCTTGGTATAAGGCTCCTCTGGTTTAGTTTTTTAATTATAATTTTAATGGGGGCTGCAACATACTGGCCTGTTCTGGTTCCTGTAGTGGCAGCGGTTATTCTCCTGGGCCGGGAGTTTATCTTTTGGTTCCAGCGGACCGGGGATAAAAACAGGACAAGCCTGTTTACAAGAAGAGAAGACGGCCTGGTAGTTCTTGGTGTACTTCCTCATTCAACCGCGGAGAAAATGGGGATTGAAACAGGGGAAATAGTAACGAAAGTTAACGGGGTGGATGTAACAACCCAGCGGGAGATATATGAAGCACTTCAAAATAAACCGGCTTACTGTAAAATTCAGGTGAAGGACAGAAACGGTGAACCTCGTATTGTTCAGTCTTCTGTTTACGAAGGGGAACATTATCATCTAGGTCTCCTCTTTGTCCCGGATGATGAGATGATTAATTTATCTGCGAGAGGACTTCGATCTTCTGTTGTCATTCACAATGATCGTAAAGAAGAGCCTGGGAATAATACTGCTTCTGAAGAGAAGACAGTGGAGGAGGCCGTTTCAGCTTCTGGTACAAAGGAAGCTGATGATAAGATCAGCACCCGGAAAGCTGATGCTGACAGCGGTCTGTCGGAAGATTATTTGAAAAGATCAGAAAAACACAGGGAAACAGGCCAGCATGGGGGAAGTAACGAAGATGAAGGCACTTTCACAGCTGCTGATCCTGATAGAGAAGAAGTTACAATGAATACGAACTGGAAAAAGAGCATGGAAGAAATTGCTGCTGAAATGGAGAAGATCCAGGAAAATGCTTTTGCTGCTCTGTCAACTTTGGGCACTGAGGGTGAAAAGGCTGTGGCTCAAAGATCAAATGCGGAATTTACTGGCATATTTAGCGGTACTGCTGAAACGGGAACTTCTGCATTTTATGAGGAATTTAAAACCGCCAATAATAAACGTCATAAATGGCGGCCGAAAAACCTTGCCGGGGATACACAAGTTAAAGATAACTCTGAAGGGAATCCTCAGCATTTGAATGCTGCTGATGGAGAGGGAGAAAACCCAGCTAAAACATAGGATGTATATATTTGTAATGCAAAAATAAAGGAAGTCCTGGCTAAAAGCCATAAGGACTTCCTTTTCCTATATGCAAACTTAAAGAAGTCACAAAATTGTGCGGGGTCTGGCCCCGGTATTTTTCTTTCAAATATTGACGAATGTATGTTCGTGCATCGTGTTTTTGTGTTATAATAGTACAGATATGTTAAGAATGGGGTAAGGGATATAACAATAGGGTGGAATATACCATCTCTGCTCAATGAGATTTCGTATCTTCCCTTTTCCCAGTAATTGAGATAGAAGCGGGAGGGCCGGGTATTTGCTTTTTTCCCTCCTTTCAGTAACAATCTTTAAACAGGCCTTATATTTTAAAAACAGCAGCATCAGGGAACCAGCTGCTGTCAAATCGAATGCCACTGCTCCTGGCGCTGGCCAGGAGCCGGATAATATAAAATCTTTACTTGGTTTTAAAGAAAAAGCGACCTTATATACAGAGGAGGAGCTGCACGTGATAGAGAAATCAGACCAAACCTTTGAGTTAGTTTCGAAGTACCAGCCTGAGGGAGACCAGCCTGAGGCTATAAAAGAGCTTGTCCAGGGAATTAAAAACGGAGAAAAAATGCAAACATTGCTTGGGGCAACGGGTACAGGGAAAACATTCACCGTTTCCAATGTTATTCAGCAAGTGAACAAGCCTACCCTTGTCATTGCCCATAATAAAACGCTGGCAGGCCAGCTGTACAGCGAATTCAAAGAATTTTTCCCGAACAACGCCGTTGAATACTTCGTAAGCTACTACGACTACTACCAGCCAGAAGCATATATCGCCCACTCAGACACGTTTATTGAAAAAGATGCAAGTATTAATGACGAAATAGATAAATTGCGCCATTCCGCTACGAGCTCGTTGTTTGAGCGGCGGGACGTTATTATTGTGGCCAGTGTTTCCTGCATTTACGGTTTAGGTTCGCCGACCGAGTACCGGGACCTCGTTCTTTCTCTGAGAACCGAGATGGAAAAAGAGCGGAACGAACTGCTCAGGGAACTGGTGGACATCCAGTATGAACGAAATGATATTAATTTTACACGTGGTACTTTCCGCGTCCGTGGTGACGTTGTGGAAATTTTCCCTGCCTCCAGGGATGAGCATTGTGTACGTGTGGAGTTTTTCGGGGACGAAATAGACCGGATTACTGAAGTGGACGCTCTTACAGGGGAAATTCTCGGAGAACGGAATCATGTTGCAATCTTCCCTGCATCCCACTTCGTAACCCGTGAAGAAAAGCTGAAAAAGGCAATCGTTAATATTGAAAAAGAGCTTGAGGAACGCCTGAAGGAACTGAATGACAAGGGGAAGCTCCTTGAAGCGCAGCGACTGGAACAGCGTACACGCTACGATATTGAAATGATGCAGGAAATGGGCTACTGCTCAGGGATTGAGAACTACTCCCGGCACCTGACATTCAGGGAACCGGGGGCAACGCCGTATACTCTCCTGGATTTCTTTCCGGATGACTTTATGATTGTTGTGGACGAGTCCCATGTGACACTCCCGCAAATAAGGGGAATGTATAACGGGGACCAGGCGAGGAAAGGAGTGCTCGTGGATCATGGGTTCCGCTTGCCTTCTGCCAAGGATAACCGTCCTCTTAGATTTGAAGAATTCGAAAAGCATGTCAATCAGGCTATTTTTGTTTCTGCAACGCCAGGGCCGTATGAACTGGAACACTGCCCAACAATGACGGAGCAGATCATCCGTCCGACAGGGCTCCTTGATCCTACGGTGGATGTAAGACCGATTAAGGGACAGATTGACGACCTGATTGAAGAAATTCATCTGCGTAAAGAACGGAATGAACGGGTACTTGTAACTACATTAACGAAAAAAATGTCCGAGGACCTTACCGATTATTTTAAAGAAATCGGCATCCGTGTGAAGTACCTCCACTCGGATATTAAAACACTGGAACGAATCCAGATTATCCGGGAACTGCGTATGGGCACTTTTGATGTCCTTGTGGGAATCAACCTTCTCAGGGAAGGGCTTGATATACCGGAAGTATCTCTCGTTGCCATACTTGATGCGGACAAAGAAGGATTTCTCCGTTCCGAGCGGTCTCTCATCCAGACGATGGGACGGGCAGCAAGGAACTCGAACGGGCACGTCATTATGTACGCGGACAGGATAACAAACTCTATGGAAATAGCGATAGAAGAAACGAAGCGCCGCCGTGAAACACAAAAAGAGTTCAACGATAAACACGGCATTACACCTCAAACGATCCAGAAAGCAGTACCTGAACTTATTCAGGCTACGTATGCAGCTGAGGACGAAGAAACATACGAGGTGAAAAAAGCAATTGAAGCTCCTGGCCAGAAGCTGAGCAAAAAAGAAAGACAGAAAGTAATCGAAAGAATGGAAACAGAAATGAAAGAAGCAGCCAAAAACCTGGATTTCGAACGGGCTGCAGAGCTTCGTGATATTATCATCGAGCTGAAAGGGGAAGGGTGAACAAGAGAATGTCATTAGATAATATTGAAGTGAAGGGAGCCCGCTCCCATAATCTGAAAAATATAGATGTTACCATACCGAGAAATAAGCTTGTAGTTTTAACTGGTCTGTCCGGCTCGGGAAAATCGTCACTCGCGTTTGATACGATTTATGCTGAAGGGCAGCGAAGGTATGTAGAATCCTTATCTGCCTACGCCCGGCAGTTTTTAGGGCAGATGGACAAGCCGGATGTGGATTCCATCGAAGGGTTATCACCAGCCATATCCATTGACCAGAAAACAACGAGCCGGAACCCTCGTTCCACCGTTGGTACTGTTACGGAGATTTATGATTACTTGCGTCTCTTGTATGCCCGTGTAGGCAGGCCGATATGCCCGATTCATGGGGTGGAGATCAGCTCCCAGACAATCCAGCAGATGGTGGACCGGATGACAGCCTATCCGGAACGGACGAAAATGCAGATTCTCGCTCCGGTTGTTTCCGGAAGAAAAGGAACACATGCGAAAACCCTTGAAGACATTAAAAAGCAAGGGTATGTGAGAGTCCGGGTCGATGGCGAAATGAGGGAAGCAGCAGACGAAATCGAGCTGGAAAAAAATAAAAAGCATTCTATCGAAATAGTTATCGACCGTATCGTCATTAAAGAAGGCATCGAATCCAGGCTGGCAGATTCTCTTGAAACGGCCCTGGAACTGGCAGACGGCAGGGTAATTATCGATGTTATTGGAGAGGAGGAACTTCTATTCAGCCAGAAACATTCCTGTCCTCACTGTGGATTTTCTATCGGGGAACTGGAACCACGGATGTTTTCTTTCAACAGCCCGTTCGGCGCTTGCCCGTCCTGTGACGGTCTCGGCTCAAAGCTGGAGGTGGATCTGGATCTTGTAGTCCCTGACTGGAGCAAATCTCTAAATGAACATGCGATTGCTCCCTGG
This sequence comes from Evansella clarkii, assembly GCF_002019695.1. GTDB lineage: Bacteria > Bacillota > Bacilli > Bacillales > Salisediminibacteriaceae > Evansella > Evansella clarkii. The sequence continues at coordinate 1,978,233 of NZ_KV917376.1, forward strand.
GAGCCGACAAGTTCGCAATATTACCCGCAGCTGCTGAAAAGCGTCTGTGACCATTTTGGTATTGATATGGATGCTCCTCTGGAACAGCTGCCAAAGCATCAGGTGGAGAAAATTCTTCATGGGAGCACGGACGATAAGATTTATTTCCGTTATGAAAATGAATTTGGCCGTATACGGGAAAAACACATTTATTTTGAAGGCGTCGTAAAAAATATTGCCCGCAGGTATCATGAAACTGGATCTGACTATATCCGGGAACAAATGGAAGGATATATGGCGGAAAAGCCTTGTCCAAATTGTAAAGGTAACAGGCTGAAAAAAGAGACTCTTGCTGTTAAAGTAGCTGATAAGCATATTGGCGAAGCGACAAGGCTATCTATTAAGGAAGCGAAAGAGTTTTTCAGCACTCTTGAGCTTAGCGAAAAGGAAATGACGATTGCCAGAATGATTCTCCGGGAGATTGAAGAGCGCCTCGGCTTCCTGATCAATGTGGGACTGGATTATCTTACGCTTTCCCGTTCTGCGGGAACGCTGTCTGGCGGTGAAGCGCAGCGAATCCGGCTTGCGACTCAGATTGGCTCTTCCCTTATGGGAGTTCTCTATATTCTTGATGAGCCGTCCATCGGTCTCCATCAGCGGGATAATACGAGGCTCATTCGCACTCTTGAAAGAATGCGTGACCTTGGAAACACCCTGATTGTTGTAGAGCATGATGAGGATACAATGCTTGCTGCTGATCATCTCATTGATATCGGGCCAGGTGCTGGTGCTCATGGTGGAGAAATCAGTGCAGCTGGCACACCGGAAGAAATCTGTGAGGATCCTGATTCTCTGACTGGCCAGTATCTGTCCGGGAAAAAATTCATTCCTCTTCCAATGGAACGGCGAAAGCCTTCAGACAGAAAGATTTCAATTGTTGGGGCTCAGGAAAATAACCTGAAGAAAACAAATGTGGATATTCCCCTTGGATTGATGGTTGCTGTTACAGGAGTTTCAGGGTCCGGGAAATCCACTCTCATAAACGATATTCTATATAAGTCACTTGCGCAAAAGCTTACTGTGGCAAAGGATAAGCCAGGTAAACACAAGAAAATATCCGGTATTGAACAACTCGATAAAGTAGTGGATATCGATCAGTCACCGATCGGAAGAACACCACGTTCAAATCCGGCCACATATACAGGTGTTTTCGACCATATCCGTGATGTGTTTGCAATGACTAACGAAGCGAAAATGCGAGGTTACAAAAAAGGCAGGTTCAGCTTTAATGTCAAAGGCGGACGCTGTGAAGCATGCCGCGGTGACGGGATTATTAAAATTGAAATGCATTTCCTCCCTGACGTATATGTTCCATGTGAAGAGTGCCATGGAAAACGGTACAACAGGGAAACCCTTGAAGTGAAATATAAGGGGAAAAATATTGCGGACGTACTTGAGATGACAGTGGAAGAAGCACTTGAGTTTTTCGAGAATATTCCACGAATCAAGCGGAAAATCGAGACGTTATATGATGTGGGGCTTGGATATATTACACTTGGACAGCCTGCGACAACATTGTCTGGCGGAGAGGCGCAGCGTGTAAAGCTCGCGTCCCAGCTCCACCGCCGTTCAACAGGGAAAACATTATATATTCTTGATGAGCCGACAACAGGCCTCCACGTTGCGGATATCGACCGCCTCTTAAAGGTATTGCAGCGTCTTGTTGAAAATGGTGATACTGTGCTGGTTATCGAGCATAATCTTGATGTTATTAAAACAGTCGACCATATCATCGACCTTGGCCCTGAGGGCGGGGACAAAGGCGGAACGCTCGTTGCTCAGGGAACTCCTGAAGAGGTGGCTGAAACAAAAGGCTCATATACAGGGGAATATTTGAAACCGATCCTTGAAAGGGAACGAAAACGTATGGAAGAAAGAATGAAAGAACGGGAAAAAGTAGCCTCAAATTCTTAATACAGAAAAAGGCAGCGCAGAGTGTTTATGCGCTGCCTTTTCCTTTTGCTGAAATAAACCGGCTGGATTTTTACGTTTGGATGAATTTCATATATAGACTTTGTATAAAGTGAACCTTCAATCAGTGGGGGGTATTCATCCCCCCCCCTGATTGTTAGTTGAACCAATCGGGATGTTAGCCTACGTTATCTCCCGCCTGAACATCTTCGCTTCCACTCCTGTTTTGAGGCGGGAGTTTTACGGACGGTTACATCGGGATAAAAAAACGAATCGAACAACAAAGTAACATTTAAGATACTATTCGTATTAAAGATGAAAATTCTGAATCGTGAAATTGATTCATTTAAATTAACACAAAAGTTTAACAATTCAAATCCTAACAGCGGAAGTTATTTTTGTTAAAATAAAAGGTGGAAGAAAGCTCCGGAATATAAAGTTGAAACTTTTTATCAGTTGAATCGTTAAATCTTAGTAGAGTCATTATAAAACTGAAAACAATGCAGAACGCATCTTAGCCATAACTTGATTATTATTATTATAAGGAGGAAGGATAATGCAGGAAGAACGGAAAATGATACTTAAGATGATTGAGGAAGGAAAAATCTCGGCAGAGGAAGGTTTACAGCTGCTGAACGCATTAAAAGAAGATAAGCAGGAGGGACCGAAGCACGATTATACGAAGAATGCTGATCATGGAGAAGGGTCTGTCTCCAGAGAAGTTGACTGGGAACAGGGTTCATCCTACAGACAAAAGTACAGGGAGAAATCTCCTTCTTTTGCAGCAAGATTCACAGAATTTATTGAAGATGCTGTGCAGAAAATTAAAGAGTTTGATCTGGACTTCAATTTTGGTTCTTCTGTGGAAATCCAGCATACTTTTCAGCACCGGGATGCAATAATTGAATACCTGGATGTATCGGTTGAAAACGGAAATATTACCTTAAAGCCTTGGGATGAAGAGGATATTCGGGTGGAATGTGCTGTCAAAGTATATAAAGTAAGAGATACTGATGAAGCAAGACGCCTTTTCCTTGATGAAGTAGTCTTCGATGTAACAAACAACAGACTGCGCTTTATGTCCGGAAGAAAGACGATGAAAGTGAACACCGTACTTTATGTTCCAAAAAAGGATCTGGAAAAAATCAAATTATATACTTTTAACGGAAAAATCAGCGGTGACAAAATCCCTGGCAAAAAATTCGAGGCGCAGACAGTAAACGGGCGTATTGGTTTTGAAGAAATTAATGCAGAAGAGGTCCGCCTGGAAACGGTTAACGGAACGATTTCTGTTGGAAAGCTTACCGCTGAGCATTGTGATACAAAGACGGTAAACGGAACGATTGCCATTACCGGAAACAGCAGGGAACTTGAAGCGGAAACGTTAAATGGAACCGTCAACTATACGCTTCTTGAGCCTGAGTCCAGTAAAGCCTATATAAAAACTACAACAGGAAGCGTTATGATCCATGTCCCTGAAGATGTAAAAACAGAAGGGGAGCTGAAATCAACCGTAGGCGGCATTCACTGCGATCTGCCTCAGCTCACTGTAATAGAAGAGAAGAAAGAATTTGCCAGCAAAAGTATGGCGTTTCTGGCAAATAAAAATGGGGAAAGATCATTCTATATAGAGGCAGAAGCAACGACAGGATCAATCACAGTACGAAATTAAAAACAGGTTGCGGAACAATCAGCGAAAAATATGCAGTCAAGATGAGGTAAAGGAGAGTGGTCTCATGAAACGTCTATACAGAACAACAGATGACCGGAAGATAGCGGGAGTTTGCGGTGGTCTGGGAAAGTATTTTAATATTGACCCTACCGTAATAAGGATTCTGGCACTGGTCCTTCTTATTGTATCTTTCGGAACAGCCGTACTTGCGTACTTAATCGGTGTGTTCGTCATCCCTAATGAAACGGAAGCGGGAAGATAAATGGGCTGGCTCATCCAGATTATTGTAAACGCAGTAGTGTTACTAATAATCGCTAATTTTTTCGCTGGGTTTGAAGTAGCAGGGTTTGGAGCAGCTATTCTGGCAAGTTTCATTTTAGCTGTCGTTAACCTCATTGTGAAACCGATTCTTGTAGTGCTGACACTGCCAGTAACAATTATTACTTTAGGCCTGTTCATGTTTGTCATTAATGCGGTCACATTAATGATTACGGCATGGGTAATGGGCGGAAGTTTTGTGATTGACGGCTTCGGCATAGCTCTTCTGGCAGCAATCATTTTTGCTCTCCTTAGTGCGCTTATCCACTCCTTTATTGTGGACCCGATTACAAAACGGTAAGAGTAATTATATACAACAGGCCTGGTCATGAACCAGGCCTGTTTTTTGATGCCCGTAAATAACTGATTGTATTTGTTCTGTCTGTTAGAAAGAGTGTGATAAAATAAGAAAAGCTTTTATTGAGACAGGCCGGGCTTCTTTGATGCCATATATTTTATATGCCTGGGGAAAATACAATGTAAACTATGAAGGACAATTAACCGGTTTTTTTATCAGCCGTACAGAGGATAAAATCTTAAGGAGGAAAAAATATGGCGAAAATTACTGCAAGACAGCTTATGGAAGAATTCAACCTTGAATTGCTTAATAAAGGGCAGGATGTTGCTTTCCGCCCGGTCGTGACGAGTGATATCAGCCGCCCGGGGATGGAAATGGCTGGATATTTTACATACTATCCTGCTAAGCGGATTCAGCTCCTTGGTAAAACAGAAATGACGTTTTTTTCTGAGCTTTCCAAAGAGGAAAAGGTGGACCGGATGGAAAGGCTTTGTACATACGATACACCTGGGATTATCCTGTCCCGCAGCATGGAGGCTCCGCCAGAGCTGATTGCAGCTGCTAATAGAGTAGGAGTCCCTGTCTTTAGTTCGTCAGTAACAACAACACGCCTCAGCTCCCAAATCACAAACTACCTGGAAAGCCAGCTTGCCCCGATGACGGCAGTACACGGTGTACTTGTAGATATTTATGGAGTCGGTGTGCTGATTACTGGCTCCAGCGGAGTAGGTAAAAGTGAAACAGCTCTGGACCTTGTTCGCCGTGGCCACAGGCTTGTCGCTGATGACTCGGTTGAGATAAAAGAGGAACATGAAGGGGTGCTTGTTGGCCGTTCCCCTGATCTGATTAAACATCTCCTGGAAATCCGAGGGCTGGGGATTATCAACGTAATGACCTTGTTTGGGGCAGGTTCGGTCCGTAATTTTAAACGAATCGGCCTGGGGATTCATCTTGAACTCTGGGATCAGAAAAAACAATATGACAGACTGGGGCTTGATGAAGATACAGTAAAGATTTTTAATACCGACCTTCCGAAGGTGACTATTCCTGTGCGTCCAGGAAGAAACCTGGCAGTTATCATCGAAGTAGCGGCTATGAACTTCCGGCTGAAACGAATGGGGATCAATGCTGCCCAGCAGTTTACAGACCAGCTTGCGGGAGTAATTGAAGATGGAGACAAAGAAGAGTTTTAAAGCATGCGCCGGTTCTGTGGTATTTTCCTGGACCGGTGTATGTTCGCTTTTCCTGTCCCCGACCAGTAATATATGATAAATTGAAACAGTAGTTTGTTTGTTAATTCGGTACTAAGAGAGTAAAAAAGCGGGAGTGATTTATAATTATCCAGCCGCTGAAAAAATGAGGTGTAGGTTGAATGACAGCAACAATACAGCCACTTAATCCGGTGGCATTTGAAATTGGCCCTCTTACCGTATACTGGTATGGTCTGCTGATTGGTTTAGGGGCTTTTTTAGGATATCTATTAGTAAACCATGAAGCGAAAAAACGAGGGCTTCCGAAAGACACATTTGCCGATTTATTGTTATATGCTATTCCTGCTGCCATTATCGGAGCTCGTCTTTATTATGTTATTTTCCGATGGGAACATTTTGCAGATGATCCTATGCGTATTTTCGCTATATGGGAAGGCGGTCTCGCTATCCATGGCGGACTCATTGCTGCAATCATAACAGCTCTAATTTTTACGAGAAAAAGAGGGTTATCTTTCTGGAAAGTTGTCGATATCGCAGCCCCTGGGATACTGGTGGGCCAGGCGGTAGGCCGCTGGGGTAACTTCATGAACCAGGAAGTGTATGGCGGGGAAGTTTCACGAAGTTTTCTTGAGAGCCTGATGCTCCCTGAGTTTATTATCAACCAGATGTACATTAACGGGGCATACCATCACCCTACGTTCTTGTATGAATCACTCTGGAATGTTCTTGGAATTATCGTCCTGCTCCTTCTTCGCCGTGTAAATCTGCGCAGAGGGGAAATGTTTATCACATATGCCATCTGGTATTCTGTTGGAAGATTTATCATTGAAGGAATACGTACTGATTATCTGCTAATCTTTGGTTTCCTGAAAACAGCGCAGGTCGTTTCGGTTCTGACAATCATCGGCGGTATTATTCTGATCATTTACCGCAGAAGAACAGGGCTGGCTGATAAACGTTATTTAGACGATGACGAGCCTGACGTTAAATCAGGCGTGAGCGGGAAGAAAGGGACTGGAAAAGGTAAAAACACTACGTCTGGAAAAAAGAAGAGAAAATAATAATATGGGAAGCTTAAACCGTATCAGCTAAGGCATCCAGCCTTATGCCTGCGGAAAGGTGTTTCTTAATAAGGCTGTGTCTCGGTTGAAGTCCTTGACGCGGCCTTTTTTTTCGCAAATAATGACTAGTATGGGTTAAATTGAAGGCAGAGGTGGGAGTTGTATTGGTGAACACTTTAAAACAAGGATTGAAGGTTGGTCTTCAGACCACCTGGACGCTCGGTAAAATAATTTTCCCAATCACACTCATAGTGACGATAATCGGCTATACCCCTCTGATGGATTGGCTGACAACACTTCTGTCACCATTAATGGGTTTTATCGGCTTAAGTGGAGAAGCTGCAATTCCGTTAGTGTTAGGGAATATATTAAACTTATACGCTGCTATTGGCGCAATGCTTACGATGGACCTTACAGTAAAAGAAGTTTTTATTCTGGCAGTCATGCTGTCTTTTTCTCATAATCTCATCGTTGAATCCGCGGTTGCCAAGCAGGTTGGAGTAAAAATCTGGATTATGGTAGTCGTCCGGATCGGACTCGCATTGTTTGCTGCCTGGGCCATTAATTTGTTCTGGCAGGGCGGTGGGGAAAGAGCCCAGTACGGATTTGTCCCCGCGGCAGGGGATGAAGCGGTGGCTGGCTGGGGAGCGATTGTTCTTCAGGGAGTGGAAAGCGCGTTCTTCGGAATCGTTCAGCTAGCAGTGATCGTTATTCCGATTATGATTTTCATCCAGATTATGAAGGACTTAAAATGGCTGGACGTTTTTTCGAAGTGGATGTCGCCTTTCACACGTGTACTCGGAATAAAAGAAAATACTTCAACAACACTTGCGGCAGGGCTTGTATTCGGCCTGGCTTATGGTGCAGGTGTCATGATTCAGGCAGTGAAAGAAGATGGAGTGAGCAAAAAGGATCTTTATCTTGTGATGATATTTCTTGTTGCCTGCCATGCGGTGATTGAGGATACATTACTGTTTGCGCCGCTGGGTATACCATTATGGCCTCTGCTGCTGATCAGGCTCGTAACAGCCATTGTGCTCACGATTGCAGTCGCAGTTATCTGGAACCGGCTGGAGAAAAAACAAGAAGCAAGAGACAGCAGCTGGAATACAGGCACCGGAGGTTAAAATCGGGAGTTATAAATCGAGGGTCTGGCCCCTCACAATTTTGTGACAGTTCAGGGGCCGTGACAGTTCAGGGGCCAGACCCCGCACAATTTTATGTAAATATATGAGTAATTATTGACTTTGCCACGAAAATGGACACAACCTTGCGTATTGCAGAAAAGGGAGATGAATGATTTTGAGTAAAAGCAAAGATTTACGAAGAACTGAAATAAATAATATAGATACAATTTTGTTTGACCTGGACGGCACGCTCATAAACACAATTGAGCTGATCGTCGCTTCGTTCCTTCATACGATGGAGACGTATTATCCAGGTAAATACAAACGGGAAGATATTGTTTCTTTTATAGGGCCCCCACTATCGGAAACGTTTAATAACCTGGATCCGGACAGGGTAGAAGAAATGACAAATACATACCGCACATTTAACCATGCAAAGCACGATGACCTTGTGGAAGAGTACGAGGGAGTCAAGGAAACCCTTGAGGTTCTTCACAAAGAAGGGTTTAAAATGGCTATCGTTACAACGAAGAGAAGGGATACAGCCATCAGGGGCCTTCAGCTGAAAAAGCTCGACCACTTTTTTGACGTAATTGTATCACTTGACGAAGTAACGAATTATAAACCACATCCTGAGCCGCTGCAGATGGCAATGGAGGCTCTTGGCTCGGTCCCGGAAAAAACCATGATGATTGGCGACAGTCAGCATGACATTCTGGGAGGAAAAAATGCAGGCACGAAAACCGCAGGTGTAGGCTGGAGTATTAAAGGCCAGGAATTCTTATCCACCTTTGAGCCTGATGTAATGCTTGGAAAGATGCCTGAACTGCTTGACTATCTTGGTCTTGAGATGGAAAAGAGCGCAGAGTAAGTTTAATTTTTGAAGGTTAGTTGATTAATGTACTTAATTCACTGTTCAATCGGCGAAAACCGTGGTTCAATGAACGAAATATGGGATTCAATTAGCGAACTGAGGTTCAATGAACGAAATATGGGGTTCAATCGGCGAAATTCAAGGTTCAATCAACGATCTCCGTTTTTAAAAGCAGATACTCTGCGAAATGAATTGAGGTGCAAAGGCTCATGAGAAGAACGACCCGATATGAGGTGGAAGAAGCGAATTCGCTGTGGCAGATATATAAAACAGTGCCCTTCTGGAAAGTCGTCAGGAATTTTGTCGTTATCCAGACTGCCCGTTACACTCCTTTTTTGCCGGTAAAAAACTGGCTTTATAAAACGTTTCTTGGAATGGAAGTGGGAAATAAAACGGCGGTTGCGTTAATGGTTATGATGGACACGATGTTTCCGGAAAAAATTAAGATCGGGGAAAACTCAGTAATTGGCTACAATACGACGATTCTTGCTCATGAGTATCTGATTAAAGAGTACCGCCTCGGAGATGTGAATATAGGAAACAATGTTTTGATAGGAGCTAATTCCACCATTCTTCCTGGCGTTGAAATTGGCGATGGGGCAATCGTGTCTGCAGCAACACTGGTACATAAAGATGTGCCTGCGGGAGCATTCGTGGGCGGCAACCCGATGCGGATAATAAGGACAAAGGAAGAACTTGAAGGAAGTATTCAGGCAGATACGGAGCAGGTGGGAAATCACGCCCCTCAGGAGAAAAGATAGTCTCTTGAGGGGTGTTTTTTATTTAAGGAGGTTGGACCAGGGGGGAGTAATGGTGCCATTGGAGGTGTGCGTACCTCCCTCCTGGTTGTGCGAACACCGCCCGATGTTGTGCGAAAGACGTTCTTAGTTTTGCGAACGACGTTCTTAGTTATGCGAACGTCCCCCCTAGGTTGTGCAAACACATTTCTGAAACGTGCAGCCCGCCTGACCCCAACTCACATAAAACGAATCTTCTGTTTTTTTGGTTGACTGTCAGTAGAATCCCCTGTAGACTACAAATATGATCTTTATTGCATTATCACATTAGCGAACTAAAGTAGATGAACTTAAGTAACAAAAAAACAATGTTACAATTAATATAATAAGCAACAATATTAGAAGAAGTTCACAAAATTGTACGGGGTCTGGCCCCCGAAATATGGGGGCACCGAAACATACAGGATGGGGTGTTGGCAGGATGTGGAAATTATTTATGTTTGAGAAGCCGGCGGGGATGCGTGATACTCTGCCTGAACTTTACCAGTTAAAGAGAGAAGTAAGAGAGGCTATTTCCGGAGAAGTCTCCCGCTGGGGCTATGCGCCCATTGAAACACCGACACTGGAGTATCATGAGACTGTTGGAGCGGCTTCTGCCATTCAGGAACAGCAGTTGTTCAAGCTCCTCGACCAGGATGGAAACACTCTTGTGCTACGTCCTGACATGACAGCTCCGATAGCACGTATTGCCGCGTCTACCATGAAAAACGCAGAGCGTCCACTCAGGCTTACATACGATGCGCCTGTTTTCCGCTCGCAGCAGCGGGAAGGGGGAAAATCAGCTGAATTTGAACAGATCGGTGTAGAACTTATAGGCGACAGCTCAAACAGTGCAGATGGCGAAGTAATCTCATTAATGATTGCATCACTGGAAAAAGCAGGACTGGAAAATTTTCAGATTGCTATCGGCCACATCGGTTTTGTTAACGCCTATCTACAGGAGATACTTGGTAATGAGACACGGGCAGATACATTCCGCCGCTACTTATATGAAAAAAATTATGTAGGTTTTCGCAAAAAAGCGGAGCAGTACCCTCTCTCATCCATTGACAAGAGAAGGCTGAAAGAGCTGCTCAGCTTAAAGGGCGGAACTGATGTGTTAGAAAAGGCACGTTCCCTTGCTGAAAGCAGGGAGGCCCTTGATGCGCTTCAGCAGCTGGAGGATCTTGTACAGGTGCTTGAAGCATACGGGCTTACTGACAAAATTATGATCGACTTAAATCTTGTATTGCATATGAGTTATTACACAGGCGCAGTTTTTGAAGCATATAGTGAGGGGCTTGGTTATCCTATCGGCAGCGGCGGGAGATATGACGAGCTGTTCAGCAAGTTTCACAGCCCTCAGCCTGCTACGGGATTTGGGCTGAGACTTGATAAACTGACTGAAGCCCTTGGAAAAATAAAAGACTCCGTAAGTAACGATGCTTGTGTTATTTTCAGCAATGAACGCAGAAAAGAAGCGATGGAAAAGGCCAGGGCGCTTAGAGAATCCGGACGTTCTGTCGTTATGCAGGACCATGGGGGAATTTCAGACATTGACAGATTCTCAGCCCAGTTTAAAGAAGTAATCTACTTCGTTGGCTCGAACGGAAATGGAGGGGACAGTAAATGACTGAGAACAGCAAAGGCCCAGTAATAGAAACGAACTCTGAAATAATAACGGTTGCCATGCCTAAAGGACGGATTTTTGAAGAGGCGGTCTCCTTGCTCCGGCAGGCAAATTATCCCCTTCCCCCGGAATTTGAAGATTCCAGAAAGCTTATTATCGAGGTCCCTGAAGCAGGCATGCGTTTTATCCTTGCAAAACCAATGGATGTGCCGACATACGTGGAATACGGTGTAGCAGATGTTGGTGTTGCGGGAAAAGATGTTTTACTTGAAGAAAAACGGGATGTATATGAGGTGCTGGACCTGAAAATCAGCGAATGTTATATGGCTGTGGCTGGCTTGCCTGAATACGATCCTAAAGCAGATATCGCTCCAAAAATAGCGACAAAGTATCCGAATCTTGCTTCTGATTACTTCCGGGAACAGGGAGAGCAGGTGGAAATCATTAAGCTCAATGGATCTATTGAGCTGGCACCGATTATCGGGCTTGCTGACCGTATCGTGGATATAGTTTCTACCGGAAGGACTCTGAAGGAAAACGGTCTCGTTGAACTGGAAACGATGATGCCGATTACTTCCCGGTTTATCGTAAACCCGGTAAGCTACAGAACGAAATCGGCGGCTATTGATGATATGGCAGAGCGTATTGCAGCTGTGGTGGAAGGAGAAAAAACAACATGAAAATCGTTCCCCTTAGTTCAGATGTTTCATTAAAGCGCAGCCTTGATGAAGGTACAGAGGAGCAGCTGAAGGCTGTAAAGGAAATCATTGCAGCGGTGAAAAAAGAAGGTGATGCTGCTGTTCTCAAATACACAGAGCAATTTGACGGTGTCCCTCTTCAGGATAACAAAGTTACCCAGGAGGAGATCGATGAAGCGTATAATAAAATAGATGAAGAAACGCTCGCTATTATTCGGGAGGCAAGAGAAAATATAAGGGATTTTCACGCCCGGCAGGTTCAGCAGTCCTGGATCACGACAAAAGAGGATGGAACGATCCTCGGCCAGAAAGTGACTCCCCTTGATGCAGCCGGAGTTTACGTACCTGGAGGCCGTGCAGCATACCCGTCCACAATATTAATGAACGTGGTTCCTGCGCAGGTTGCAGGCGTAGAGCGAATTGTGATGGTTTCTCCCCCGCAAAAAGACGGCAGCCTGAATGCCACTGTTCTTGTAACGGCCAGTGAACTAGGCATTAAAGAAATATACAAAGCAGGCGGTGCTCAGGGTGTCGCAGCTCTTGCCTACGGGACGGAGTCTGTCCTCCCGGTTGATAAAATTGTCGGTCCTGGAAATATTTATGTAGCGCTGGCAAAACAGCAAGTGTTCGGTTCGGTAGACATTGATATGATTGCAGGTCCAAGTGAAATCGTCGTGCTTGCTGACAAAACAGCGAATGCCGACTACGTGGCAGCTGACCTTTTGTCGCAGGCGGAACATGATCCAATGGCCTCTGCAATCCTCGTTACTACTGATCAAACCCTTGCTGAGAAAGTATCAGAAGAGGTGGAACAGCAGCTGAAAAGTTTGCCGAAAGAGGAAATAGCCTCAGCTTCTATTAGAGATTTCGGAGCGATTTACGTGGCTGAAACGATGGACCAGGCCGTAGATGCAGTAAATGAGCTGGCTCCGGAACATCTGGAGGTTATGACAGAGGAGCCGTGGGAGATTCTTCCCCGAATTCGCCATGCAGGTGCTATTTTCCTTGGCGAATACAGTTCCGAGCCGGTTGGTGATTACTTTGCCGGTCCGAACCACGTGCTGCCTACAAACGGAACAGCCCGGTTTTCAAGTCCGCTCACAGTAGAGGATTTTACGAAAAAATCCAGTATCCTGTCTTACAGTAAATCAGCAATGAGCAAAAACGGTGAAAAGATCGCGGCATTTGCCCGCCTTGAAGGATTAGAAGCTCATGCAAGGGCAGTGGAAAAACGCTTTGAGGGTAAATGAATTTCACATATGGGTTTTGTGTAAAAGAAGTCTACCACTATTTTTCGAATTGCAGCGTAAGACGGCGGTGACTGTCTCTTCCTCTGACAGCTTAGCTCCGGAGAATATCCGTCGAGACAACTCGATGCATTTGCGTGATGAAGATCCTCGTTCTTGCGGGAACGCGCGAGCTGAAAATCCATTTTTGACGGCGTTCAGCCGGCAAAAATTAGTTGAAGCCGTGCCCGCAGAACGCGTCCGTCTGAAGCGTGAATCGAACAACAGAGTAACAATTTAAGATAACAGTCGTATTAGAAATGAAAATCTTGAATCATGAAATTGATTCAGGGTAAAAAGTAAAAAATAACACGGATAAGCAGCACTTTATTTTTACAACCGAACGGAGGAACATGATGAGTAAACGCGAGGCAACAATTCAGCGAAAAACAAATGAAACCAATATTGAGCTATCTTTTAATATAGATGGGGATGGAAAAGCGCGTCTTGAGACAGACGTTCCTTTCATGACGCATATGCTCGATCTTTTTACGAAGCACGGGCTGTTTAATCTTGACCTTACTGCTAAAGGTGACACAGAAATAGACGATCACCATACGACTGAGGACATAGGCATCGTCCTTGGGAGTGCGCTTAAACAGGCCCTCGGTGATAAAAAAGGGATTAAAAGATACGGAAATGCATTCGTTCCAATGGATGAAGCCCTCGCACAGGTGGTTGTGGACCTTAGCGACCGCCCTCATCTGGAATTCCGGGGCGAGCTTCCGGCCCAGAAAGTCGGTTCTTTTGATACGGAGCTTGTCCATGAGTTTTTGTGGAAGCTGGCACTTGAGGCGAGGATGAACCTTCACGTTATTGTTCACTACGGCCACAATACCCACCATATCATTGAAGCGATATTTAAAGCACTTGGGCGTGCTCTTGATGACGCAACACAGAAGGACCCTCGGGTGACAGGGGTGCCATCGACGAAAGGAAGCTTAGGATGATCGGAATAGTAGATTACGGAATGGGAAATCTCTACAGCGTAACGAAGGGTCTTGAACGAATTGGCCATACGCCGTTTCTTTCCGAAGATCCTGATGAACTGGCAAAAGCAGACCGGCTGCTCCTCCCTGGTGTAGGTTCATTCCGGGATGGGATGGCAGAGCTTAAGAAAAGAGGCCTTGATGAATTTTTGAAAAAATGGGCTGCTGAAGGACGTCCACTCCTTGGAATCTGTCTCGGGATGCAGCTCCTTTTTGAGGCCAGTGAAGAAAACGGACCGACAGAGGGGCTTGGCCTGCTGCCAGGAGAGGCAGTGAGATTTTCCGGTAAAACAGCGGATGGGCGGCGTTATAAAGTTCCTCATATGGGCTGGAACAGGCTGGAGTTTCATCAGCCTGACCATCCGATTTTAAAAGATGTTCCGTCCGGCCATGTATACTTTGTACATTCCTATGTGGTTAAAGTAAAGGAAGCGGATGTGCTCATAGCTTCTTCAGACTATGAAGAGCTCGTGCCTGCAGTAGTTGGCAGGGGATCTGTCTGGGGCACTCAGTTCCACCCGGAAAAAAGCAGTGTCGCTGGAATGCGTATGCTGTTGAATTTCGCCAACGCGAAAGGGGTTATTTAAATGTTTACAATATATCCTGCTATTGATATCAGAGGCGGTAAGTGTGTAAGGCTGATTCAAGGTGATTATAATCAGGAAACTGTTTATGGGGAGTCGCCTTTTCAGATGGCTGAGGATTTTGCTGAAAAGGGGGCAAGCTGGATACATATGGTGGATCTTGATGGGGCAAAGGAAGGAAAGCCTGTAAATGATGAAGAGATCTTAAAGGCTGCCCGGGAGCTTGATGCTTCCATTCAGGTTGGCGGGGGTATCCGCGACCGTAATGCTGTTTCCCGTTATCTGGATGGCGGGGTAAGCAGAGTCATTCTCGGAAGTTCAGCTATTTCTGATCCGCAGTTTGTCAAAGAAATGCTTGCAGAATATGGCGGCGAGCGTGTAGCTATCGGTATTGATGCAAGGGACGGATATGTTGCAACCCACGGATGGCTGCAAACTTCGGAAGTGAAAGCGGAAGAACTGGCACTGGAACTGGCCGGTTACGGGGCAGAAACTTTTATCATGACAGACATTTCCCGGGACGGTATGCTCTCAGGACCTAATACAGAAGCGATAGCTAATCTTGGCAAAGTTACTGGTAAAAAAGTTATTGCCTCCGGCGGCATGAAGGAAATGGATGACCTGCGTAAACTAAAAGAGCGTTTGGGTGATGGTGTTTCTGGTGCCATTATCGGCAAAGCGCTGTATACCGGGAGAATTGACCTCGTGGCAGCCTTAAAGGAGGCAGGGGAATAATGCTGACAAAACGAATTATTCCTTGTCTCGATGTGAAGGAAGGCAGAGTGGTTAAAGGCGTTCAGTTTGTCGATTTGCGGGATGCCGGTGATCCGGTGGAGCTTGCCGCCTTTTATGATGAACAAGGGGCAGATGAACTCGTTTTTCTTGATATCTCTGCTTCTCATGAAGGAAGGGAAACGATGGTCGATGTGGTGGAAGAGGTGGCGGCTAAGCTCGCTATCCCCTTTACAGTCGGCGGAGGGATTAATACTCTGGAAGACATGAAGCGGATTCTTCGGGCAGGAGCGGACAAAGTTTCCTTAAATACTGCTGCACTAAAAAGGCCGGACCTGATTAGTGAGGGAGCTGATTTCTTTGGTTCCCAGTGTATCGTTGTGGCGATTGATGCAAAATGGGATGAAGTACTTGGTTCCTGGCGGGTATACACCCATGGAGGACGAAAAGAAACAGAGTGGGACGCAGTTTCCTGGGCTAAAAAAGCAGTTGAACTCGGTGCAGGAGAGATTCTGCTGACTAGTATGGATCAGGACGGAGAAAAAACCGGATTTAATATTTCCCTGACTAAAGCTGTCAGTCTCGCCGTATCTGTGCCCGTTATTGCCTCCGGAGGCGCCGGTGCTAAAGAGCATTTTTACGATGTGTTCGATGATGCAAAGGCAGATGCGGCTTTAGCAGCTTCTATTTTCCATTATAAAGAGACATCTGTCGCGGAAGTAAAAGCGTATTTAAAGGAAAAGGGGCTGGAAATACGATGAAGCTTAATATAAATGAACTGAAGTTTGACGAAAAAGGTCTCCTTCCTGCTATTGTTCAGGATTATCAGAGTAAAGAGGTTCTTACTCTCGCTTATATGAACCAGGAGTCGCTGCGCAAAACCGTTGAGACCGGGGAAACTTGGTTTTACAGCCGTTCCAGGCAGGAGCTCTGGCATAAAGGTGCTACTTCGGGAAATACCCAGCAGGTAGTGGAACTGCGGGCAGATTGTGATCAGGACGCTCTTATCGTTCTTGTCATACCTTCAGGACCAGCATGCCACGAAGGTACATACAGTTGTTTTAAAACAGTAACAGCTGATAGCCCGCCGGGAGATACGGAAAAAGCGAGCAGCAAGGATACTTCCTCCTTCCTGGAAGGTGAACGTTTCGCTATTTTGAATAAGCTGGAAAGCCTGATTGCTGAAAGGCAGGGAGAACTTCCTGAAGGTTCCTACACCACTTATTTGTTTGAAGAAGGCGTAGATAAAATTCTTAAGAAGGTTGGGGAAGAGGCTTCGGAAGTGATTATCGCGGCGAAAAACCGGGATAAGGAAGAGTTGACATGGGAAAGTGCCGATCTTCTTTTCCACTGGCTTGTACTGTTGCGCGAGCAGGGCCTTCCGTTAGATGAAGTTTTGAAACGTCTCGAAGATAGACATATAAAAGGTAATTAGAGACTGATGCTGCAGGCTGTCCCAAGTTGATGAAAACCCGTACCTCTTCTTGGAAGGTGCGGGTTTCTCCAATTTCACAACAAGGAAGTGTGATATCGCATTAAGGAACTCGATTCGCAACAAGACGGCGTGATATCGCAACAAGCACCCTCTTTTTCGCAACAAGACGGTGCGATATCGCAATAAGGAACTCGATTCGCAACAAGACGGAGTGATATCGCAACAAGCACCTTCCTTTTCGCAATAAGCCATGGTGATATTGCAACAAGAAATTCGATTCGCAACAAGGCGGTGTGATATCGCAACAAGCACCCTCTTTTTCGCAATAAGCCATGGTGATATCGCAACAAGCAACTCGATTCGCAACAAGACGGTGCGATATCGCAATAAGGAACTCGATTCGCAACAAGACGGCGTGCTATCGCAACAAGCACCCTCTTTTTCGCAACAAGACGGCGTGCTATCGCAACAAGCACCCTCTTTTTCGCAACAAGACGGCGTGCTATCGCAACAAGCACCTCAATTCGCAACAAGACGGTGTGATATCGCAACAAGCACCTTCTTTTTCGCAACAAGCCATGGTGATATCGCAACAAGCACCTCAATTCGCAACAAGGAGGTGTGATATCGCAACAAGCACCTTCTTTTTCGCAATAAGACGGTGCGATATCGCAATAAGGAACTCGATTCGCAACAAGACGGTGTGATATCGCAACAAGCACCTTCTTTTTCGCAACAACCCCCTTGATATCGTAAACAGGCTGATCTGTTTTAACAAAAAACCGTTTTTTCCCATTACTCAGAACCATGGCGTTGTTTGTAGAAGTTTGACGTGTTATACTGCAGTTATTATAATAATGGTCTGTTTTGCACCGAAATTTGCGGAATAATATTACAGATCTTCCGAATTGACACTTTTTGAGACTAAGTTTATGAACACCAAAACCACCGAAGCAACAGAAATTGCACAAGAATAGGTCAATTGGATACTTGTCTTTTAGTAGATAAATGTTTAAAGTTTTACTGTTGGATTTAGAAAGTTATGACCAGTAATTTAACGGACAGGAGGGCTGTCAGGTGCGGGAAATGAATCAGGAAAAGAAGAAAGGCCAGATAATACCTTTTATGCAGGACGGTGCGTATTTCTATAAGAAGGGCATCCAGGCATACCAGAACCGCCAGGTAGATCAGGCGGTACATTATATCCAAAGAGCTGTCCGGCTCGATCCGGAAGAGCCAGTTTTTTTATGCCAGCTTGCTATTGTCCTAGCTGAAAAAGGAGAGTTTGAGAAAGCTAACGACTGGCTGGAAAAAGTCATTAATGAAGTAGACGAAACGATGAGCGAATGTTACTTTTTTATGGCAAACAACCTGGCACACCTGGGGCACTTTGAATTAGCGAAGCTGCGTCTGAAAAAGTACCTGAAAATGGAACCTGACGGGGAATTTGCAGAAGATGCACAATCGCTGCTATATATGATTGAAGAAGAAGGCGGAGAGCTGGAAGATGAGCTGGACGAGCTTGACCCAGTTCCTACCCCCCTTGAAAAAATCGCAGATTACCTGAATAAAGGTAATTACGAGTGGGCAGAAAAAGAAGCGAGAGGCTATATTCTTGAACACTCTAAAGAATGGGATGTGTATGCTTATTTAGCAGAATCCCTTATGAATCAAGGGAAAACGGAAGAAGCAAGATCAATTCTTAAAGACCTGCTTATAAAAGAGGACCCAAATTTTCTTGCTCAGTGTCTTATGGCAGTGTTAATTAAGAAAAATGGCGAGCAGGAAAGCCAGATCTGGATTAATAATTTAAAATATTTACGCCCGATGAAAGACTGGCACACGTATTATCTCGCTAAAACGATGTTTTTTGTAGGTGAATATGAGGTATCTTATAAGCTGTTCCAGCGGTTATACCGGGGAAGCGATTTCAGAAAGACGCCAGCTTTCTTCCATCAGCTCGGAATAGCTGCCTGGAAGAACGGGCACAAGGAAAAAGCCCAGAGGCACTTTGAAAAAGCCCGTGCTCTTGATTTTCATGACGACAGCATCGCAGCTGTATACCTCGATCTTTTATCATCCGCGGCGGAAAAAGGAACATATCCTGAAAATGAATGGTTCATCTATTCAGAACCGGAACGAATCCTTGAATCCATTGAATGATAAAGCTTTCGTGTGCAAATAATACAAAATAGATTACAGGACAAATCCTGCTTGCATCGGCTGTAGTCGTGTGAGCAGGATTTTGGACTTATAAGAGGTTTTTTCATACGATATACATGTGGAGACGGGAAGCTTAATTTTCCTGAAATGTGGTACAGGAAAACTAAAGGAAATTCACAATAAAAGAGAAATGGCAGCGGGAAACCTACACACTTTGCCATACTCAGACAAATAATTAGTAAAACAATTAGCTAAGGGAGTGGAATCAGCATGAGTGAGGAAAAGATTCATGACGTAGCAATAATCGGTGCCGGCCCGGCTGGAATGACGGCCGCAGTATATACGTCCCGTGCCAATCTTTCAACAGTAATGATTGAAAGAGGTATACCGGGAGGACAGATGGCAAATACCGAAGATGTGGAAAACTACCCTGGTTATGACCATATTCTTGGACCGGATCTCTCAAACAAAATGTTTGAGCACGCAAAAAAATTCGGAGCTGAATATGCATACGGGGATGTTAAAGAAATCATAGATGGAAAAGAATATAAGCGCATTGTTACCGGGAATGGCGAGTTTAAAGCAAGAGCGATTATTCTGGCGACAGGTGCTAAATATAAAAATCTTGAGGTTCCGGGTGAAAAAGAACTTAGCGGACGTGGTGTCTCTTATTGCGCTGTTTGTGACGGAGCTTTCTTTAAAGAGAAAGAACTTGTAGTCGTAGGGGGCGGAGACTCAGCTGTTGAGGAAGCGGTATACCTTACCCGCTTTGCAAAGAAGGTGACAATTATTCACCGCAGAGATGAGTTCCGTGCTCAGAAAATCCTTCAGGACAGGGCTTTTGCAAATGACAAAATCGATGTCATCTGGAGCCACGTAGTGAAAGAAATTAACGGCGAGAATGGAAAAGTAAGCAGTGTAACCCTTATTAACAAAAAAGATGGTTCGGAAAGTGAATTCAAAACTGACGGAGTATTCATTTACATTGGAATGCTGCCGATAAACGAGCCGTTTCTCAATCTAGGAATCACTAATGCCGATGGGTATGTAGAGACAAACGAAGAAATGGAAACTAAAATCCCGGGGATTTTCGCTGCCGGCGATATCAGGGAAAAATCACTGCGCCAGATTGTAACAGCAACTGGTGACGGAAGTATTGCCGCCCAGAACGCCCAGCATTATGTGGAAAGTTTAATGGAGGAGCTGGATACAGCTGACAAAGCGTAATCAGCCTGCTGCCAGAGAGTCCGTTAGCTTTCAATGGTATTTTTAACAGCGGGACGAAGCGGGATTTTTTCTACCCTGTCCGGCTGTTTCTATCCTTACAAATGCTCTCATCTACACAGTTTCACATGAAGTTAAGGGTAAATGTGTGAGAAATCTGAAAAAACTGTGTAATAGGAGCGATGCAAAAGTTTTTGTATGAGGAAGTTAACGCATCGGAGCAACTGTTCTATATGATGGAGACTATCTGTGTTATTTAGAAGCAACTGGAAAAAGCCTTAAATGTTAAGGCTTTTTCGACTTTACACGAAACTATTTACAAAAAGTAATGGTCACTTAACTCTTCTGTAACACAGATGAAATATAAAACAGTTAATATGAAGTTAGTAATTGACCCCCTTTTTTATATATTTTATTTGCACGGACATTCGTCCGTGCCTTTTTTTTTTACTATAATACAAAATTTTAGCGAAGAAGAGGATTCCGTGTAGTGGATTTTTTCAGGGCCATAGTATAAGTGCAGCTACGCCTCTGACTTCCGCAGGACGTGGTGACTTCTACATTCTCACAGGGCGTGAGGAATTTTGCCGAAGATCACTATTATAAGGCTTGCCAGTCGGTGAGTTTTCTTTATGTATATCTGTCGGGGGGCAGGTTTATATAGTATAATAATAGTGCGATGGCCAGAGTGGCAGATATATAAATGTGCTATAAAAAACTGGCTTTGCAATAGAATAAAATTAGCTGAAATATACAGAAACAAATCACTGGAAAGCATAGTAAAATATATTTGATAAATTCTGAGGTGAGCATTTTGCAGCGTGTGACAAACTGTATATTAAAAAGTGGAAATGATGTGTTAACATTACAAAAACCAAGCCGGGGCTGGTGGGTTGCGCCAGGAGGCAAGATGGAGCAGGGCGAGTCAGTACGTGATAGTGTTGTGAGGGAGTTCAGGGAAGAAACAGGACTCCAGCTTAAAGATCCATCTTTAAGGGGAGTTTTTACTATTCTTATTGAACAGGATCGCAGGATCATAAACGAATGGATGCTGTTCACCTTCTTTGCGGAAAGCTTTGCCGGCGAAATGTTAACGGAATCTCCTGAAGGGATCCTCGCCTGGAAAAAAACATCAGACATACAGGATCTGCCAATGGCTGAAGGAGATTATCAAATTTTTGAGCATGTTCTTAAACATGATAAAACTGTTTACGGGACGTTTAAATATACAGAGGACTTTAAACTGCTGTTTTACCGTATTGAAGCCGAAGGTGAGGCTGCTGAAGAATTTCATACAGGAAGCTAAATGAAATGTGGAAATTGCACCATCCTCCTGCTAAGAGGGAGGAACGTAATAAATATATTTTAACAGACGAACGAAAAAATAAAACGAGAAAGTGGGGATCCAAGTGAATAAAAATATTACTGAAAATCAGGACCTTGAACTTGTGATCATCACAGGAATGTCGGGAGCAGGAAAAACAGTGGCAGTGCAGAGTTTCGAAGATATGGGCTATTTTTGTGTCGATAATCTCCCCCCTGCACTTATTCCTAAATTTATCGATCTTGTAGAAGGTTCCGGAGGGAAGATGCAGAAAGTAGCCCTCGTTATTGATTTAAGGGGGCGTGAATTTTTTGATCAGCTCTTCGAAGCAATCGACACTATCGGTATCGAGTCGAAGGTTACACCACAGATTTTATTTCTCGATGCGAATGATTCAGTACTTGTAAGACGTTATAAAGAGACAAGGCGCTCGCATCCCCTCGCTGCAGGAAAACCTCCACTCGAAGGAATCAAGGCTGAGCGGGAACTGCTGGATGAGCTGAAGGGCCAGGCGCAGCTTATTGTAGATACAAGTGATTTAAAGCCAGTGAAACTAAGGGAGAAAATTATTGAAAGGTTTTCCACCTGTTCTGACCGGACTTTCAGTGTGACTTTTCTTTCTTTTGGATATAAACACGGAATTCCGATAGATGCTGACCTTGTTTTTGATGTGAGGTTCCTTCCAAATCCTCACTATGTAGACCACCTGAGGCCGAAGACGGGAATGGAATCAGAAGTTTCCGAATATGTTCTTAAGTGGTCGGAGACACAGCAATTCATTGAAAAACTTGATGATTTGCTGAAATATATGCTGCCTAATTATAAACGTGAAGGTAAAAGGCAGCTTATCGTAGCAATTGGATGTACCGGAGGCAAACATCGTTCAGTAACACTCGCTGAATATTTCAAAGCAGCCCTGGCTAAAGAAGGGTACTATACAGTAGTGTCACACCGGGACGTGGAGAAAGGAAAGCTGGAAAGGTGAAAAAAGCTAAAATTGTTGTTTTAGGGGGAGGCACCGGACTGTCCGTTTTGCTCCGGGGGTTAAAAACCTTTCCGGTCGATATTACTGCTGTAGTAACGGTAGCGGATGACGGGGGAAGCTCAGGAATATTGAGAAAAGAATTGAAAATACCACCGCCGGGAGATTTAAGAAATGTTCTCGTGGCCCTTTCAGAGGTGGAACCACTTGTGGAAGAGTTGTTTCAGCATCGGTTTAAGAATGGGAATGGCCTTTCGGGGCATTCCCTCGGTAATCTTCTTTTAGCTGGAATGACTTCAATTACCGGAGATTTTGCAAGGGGAGTTCAGGAACTTAGCCGGGTACTCAACGTGAAAGGAAAAGTGCTTCCCGCTGCAAATCAGGAAATCATCCTCCATGCTGAGATGGAGGACGGAACATTGGTTGAAGGAGAGTCAAGTATCCCGAGAGCCGGGAAAAGAATAAAACGGGTATTCCTCGAGCCTGCTGTACCAGAGCCTCTTCAGGAAACGTTAACAGCACTCGAACAAGCAGATTTAATTGTACTTGGCCCCGGCAGCCTTTATACTAGTGTCATCCCAAATTTACTTGTACCGCAAATTTCAGAGGTAATACAAAGAAGTGAAGCGCGTAAAGTATATATATGCAATGTAATGACTCAGCCAGGCGAGACAACAGGATTTACTGCAGCAGACCATGCAATGGCGATTTATGAGCACGCAGGGGACAGGATACTGAATTCGATTCTTGTTAACGTACAGCCGATACCTTTCTCTTATGCCCAGCGCTATGCCCAGCAAAATGCCTATGAGGTTGCAGTGGATGAAGACAGGCTGAGAAACATGGGTCTTAAAGTACTTGGGGAAGATCTTCTCTATTTTGATAATTATTTATTAAGGCATGATGGCCAGAAACTTTCCCAAAGGCTTGTTTCTATGCTTTAATATAATAATACAAGAGGCAGCGCTAATACACGGGGCGCTTGCCGCTGAAGCTGGATAGCTAAAACATCTGTCTGATGATTGATCAGAGGCTGGAGGTGAGAGGCAGATGTCTTTTGCTTCTGTGACAAAAAAAGAACTGACTCAGCTTGAGGGAGAAGACTGCTGCACAAAAGCGGAGCTTGCAGCTCTTATCAGGATGAACGGGTCTGTTTCCATAAGAAATATGCAGATAGCTCTTGATATACAAACAGAAAACGCAGCTATCGCAAGACGTATTTATACACTTATAAAAAAGCTGTACAGTGTCCATGTAGAGCTGCTGGTCAGAAAGAAAATGCGTCTGAAAAAAAATAATGTTTATGTTGCCCGCATAACAAAAGAAGCACGTTCTATGCTGGAAGACCTGCGGATCGTGGACAGCAGTTTTTCGTTTACGAGGGAAATTTCTCCGGAGCTTGTAAAAAAAAGCTGCTGTAAACGGGCTTATCTGCGAGGGGCGTTTCTTGCGGGAGGTTCGGTAAACCATCCGGAAACTTCTTCCTATCATCTGGAGATTTTCTCTTTCTATGAGGAACATAATCGTTCATTATGTGATCTGATGAACTATTTCGGGCTAAATGCTAAGATGCTGGAGCGAAAAAAAGGTTTTATCCTGTATCTGAAAGAGGGAGAAAAGATCAGCGAGTTTTTGAATGTTATTGGTGCCCATCAGGCGCTGCTGAGGTTTGAAGATGTAAGAATTATGAAAGATATGAGGAATTCGGTCAACCGTCTCGTTAATTGTGAAACAGCGAACTTAAATAAAACTGTGGGCGCGGCTATGCGCCAGGTGGAAAATATTAAGTATATTAAAGAGCAGGCAGGGCTCGAAGTACTTCCGGATAAACTCCGGGAAATTGCCGAACTGCGGGTTGAACATCAGGATGTTACGCTGAAAGAGCTTGGCGAAATGGTTCAGAGTGGGAAAGTAAGTAAGTCAGGGGTTAATCATCGTCTAAGGAAGATCGATGAATTCGCAAATAAACTTAGAGCAGGGGAAAAAATCTGATCCCCTGCCTTTCTGGAAAAGAAATGAAAGCGTTTCTACAGAAGTAAAATAAAAAAATAATATTATAAACGGGACAGGAGGAAAAGAGATGATTGAAAAACAAGTGGTAGTAAAAAGAAAAACAGGTTTACAGGCACGCCCGGCTGCATTATTTGTTCAGGAAGCCAACAAATTTAACTCAGAAATTTTCGTTGAAAAAGACGGAAAGAAAGTAAACGCAAAAAGCATTATGGGAATTATGAGCCTTGCAATTAATTCTAATAAAGAAATAACTGTTTCTGCTTCAGGAAATGATGAAGAGACAGCCATCGAAACACTTACTGCTTTTATGGAAGCGGACGAATAATATAAAGTCGCAGAATACTTTTCCTTCTGCCAAACCACATTTAGTTGGTTAACGATAAAAAGCTCTATTGCACTTTGTGCAATAGAGCTTTTTGATGGTTGTTCAATGTACCAGAGTCTCGATACATAGAATCCCTTATTTCTTTTCCTGGTCAGGACGCTTTTCCATTACCTCGTCAATCAGGCCATATTTTTTCGCGTCGGCAGCAGTCATAAAGTTGTCGCGGTCAGTGTCCCGTTCGATAACTTCAATAGGCTGTCCAGTGCGTTCTGCAAGGATTTCATTCAGCTTCTGGCGCATCTGGATAATGCGGCGTGCATGAATTTCAATATCGGAAGCCTGGCCTTGTGTACCGCCTAAAGGCTGATGGATCATTACTTCACTGTTAGGAAGGGCAAAACGTTTGCCTGGCTCCCCGGCAGAAAGAAGGAAAGCTCCCATAGATGCAGCCATACCAATGCAGATTGTCTGCACTTTTGGCTGAATGAACTGCATTGTATCATAGATTGCCATACCAGCGGTTATAGAGCCTCCAGGGCTGTTGATATACAGGGAAATGTCTTTTTCCGGATCATCAGCAGCTAAAAACAGCAGCTGAGCAACGATGGAGTTAGCTACATTATCGTCGATTGCGCTGCCAAGCATAATAATACGGTCTTTCAGAAGACGGGAATAAATATCGTAAGCCCGCTCTCCTCGGTTTGTCTGTTCAATAACTGTAGGGACTAAGTTCATTTCATAACTCCTCCTTTAATAACTATCTGAAAAATATGTGTATAAAGCTGCCTGCTCAGAGTATTCATAAAGTAGGGCCGGGTTAGTGCCGGCAGCGAATTAAGAACACTCTTTTTATGCTATTTCCACCTTATCATAACTCTAATGGTCAAGGAAGGTCAAATTATTTGTCTGTAAAAGAAACTAATATTTTTCTCCAATTTTTGCACCACTTTCATCATAACCTAATTTCCAGGTTTTCAAACTACATCCTTATTCAGCCAAAACAAACAAGTAAGCAAGAGCATAACCTGGAGTATAAGAAGGAACACCAATTTTTTCATCTTAAATTTAAAGAAAGCGCTTACCTGATCTGTGTTAAAATAGTAGATACGAGAATCAGACTATCAGAAACCCCCCTGTTACAGCAGGAATGTAACAGGTAAACATGTTATAATACGCATAAGGAGGCAGTACCTTATGAATATGGATTTTGGTTTATACCAGCAACAGTCAATGAAACTGGTGATGACAAATGAGCTTCGCCAGGCGATTACAATATTGCAATACTCCGCCCTTGATTTAAATAATTACCTGCATGAACAGCAGCTGGAGAATCCGCTGATTGAACTGAAAGATAACCATAAACATGAAGAAATAACCCGAAATAAAGAAGAATCTGCTGCCCCCGTCTATGACTCCCGGGTGAGGCATGACCAGGATGATGAATATTCAGCGATAGACCACGTAAGCGACCAGGAAGAAGGACTGCAGGATTACCTGCTGAATCAAATCAGTTACCTGAAGCTGGACAGCCGGCTGAGACGTATCATCACCTATTTAGCACTAAGTGTTGACGAAAACGGATATTTAAAACATACTGCAGAAGAGCTCGCCGGGGAACTGGATGAACCAATTGAGCTTACAGAAGAAGCTGTTTCTGTTTTGCAGGGCTTTGAGCCTGCAGGTATCGGGGCTTTTTCCCTGAAGGAATGTCTGCTTATTCAGCTGAGACAATTGGAGACCAGGGACTTGCTCGCTGAAACTATCGTTGAAAAGCACCTTGATACACTAGCAAAAAAGCAGTTCAAAAAAATTGCCAAGGAAGAAGAGGTGTCCGTCCAGGAGGTTCAGTATATTGCTGACTTTATCCAGACGCTCAATCCGAAACCGGGAGCCCATTTTTTCAACGAGCCTGCAAAATACGTTGTACCTGATGTAACGGTAAATAAAATAAACGGTGAATACATCGTTTATTTAAATGATGACTATATGCCTGTAATGACTGTTAATAAACAGTATGAAGCGTTAATAAATAAAGAAGAAGCTGAAGTAAACGAATATTTGAAGAGGAAATACGAACAGTTTCAATGGATTAAAAGAAGTATTGAACAGAGGCAGGAAACGCTTTTGAAAGTATCGGAAGCAATCGTAAGATACCAAAAGGCGTTTTTCGAGCACGGCCCTTCCCACTTAAGGCCCCTTACTTTAAAAACCATTGCGGAAGAAGTAAATGTGCATGAAAGTACAGTGTCTCGTGCCACTACAAGAAAATACATTCAGACGCCAAAAGGATTGTTTGAGTTAAAATACTTTTTCACTTCTATGGTTGGGAAAGATACAGGTGAATCCAGTTCCTCGGAGCGGGTAAAAATTTATTTGAAAAGACTCGTAGATGAAGAGAATAAACAGAAGCCCCTTTCAGACCAAAAGCTGGCAAACCTGCTTAAAGAACAGCATGGAATCACTGTATCAAGAAGAACAGTCGCAAAATACCGGGAAGAAATGCATATTCAGTCATCCTCCCAGCGGAAGAGATACACATAGTTGAAGGAGCAGTAACAGATGAAATTATATTTTTATACAAAAACTGGCTGTCCTTTATGCGATAAAGGGCTTGATGTAACAAAAGATCTTCAGAAAAAATATTCTTTTGAAATTATAGAGCGTGATATTTATTCAAATGAGGAGTGGCTGGAATTATATCAGATCCGGATTCCTGTAGTGGAGGACGAGAATGGTTACGTTCTTGAAGAAGGAATTATATCTTCTCCAGCACTTGAAAAGAAAATTAATGAACGAGTTTAGAGTTTTAATCTTGCTAACGAACCATTTCCTTGCTATGATTAGTTTGAAAGGGAACCCCCTTTCCAAATTAATGCATTAGCAGAAATGGTCTTTTTTTTCGCACAGGTGGGACACGATATGTCTATGTGGGGCAAAAAACGTCCCGGTTTTAACTCAGGAGAGAAAAGGAGCTTTACTTATGCGACAGCTTATAGAACTGCAAAAAAAGTTAGTCCCTGATCTCATTGATGTATTGAGTATACGGTACCGTGTGCTCCGCTTTATCCGGGTCATGGAGCCTGTGGGAAGAAGAACATTGGCCAGCAGTGTGGAAATGTCGGAAAGAACTCTGCGAAGTGAGGTAACTTTCCTGAAAGAACAAGGCCTCGTGGATATTAAATCCTCAGGTATGACTCTGACGGACGAAGGAAACGGGATTCTTCTCCAGCTTGAAGAAGTGATGAAAGAAGTTTTTGACATCCGTACGATGGAACAGCAGCTGAAAGAGAAGCTGGGAATCAATGAAGTACATATATTGCCCGGCGACACTGATGAACATCCATGGGTGAAAAAGGAGATGGGCAGAACCGCTGTTTCGGTGATGAAAAAGAAATTGCTCAAAAACAGTAATATCATTGCTGTAACCGGGGGAACCTCTATAGCAGCAGTTGCTGAAATGATGGTCCCTGACGGTGTGACGAATGAGGCGCTGTTTCTCCCGGCAAGAGGCGGGCTTGGCGAACAAGTGGAAAACCAGGCTAATACAATTTGCGCCATGATGGCCAGAAAAGCAATGGGCAATTACCGTCTGCTGCATGTGCCAGATGAACTGAGTAAAGAAACATATCAATCCCTGGTGGAAGAGCCGTCTGTAAAAGAAGTACTTGAACTAATACGATCCGCCACAATGGTAATACACGCTGTGGGAGAGGCGCAGACAATGGCTCAGCGAAGAAACTCTTCTCCTGAAGTTATGGAACGACTGAAAAAAGAAGCTGCTGTTGCAGAAGCCTTTGGTTATTATTTTAATCAATCAGGGGATATTATTCATAAAGTTTTAACCATAGGTCTGCAGCTGGAAGACCTGGAAAAGATACCTCACGTTATTGCTGTCTCAGGCGGCAGCTCCAAGGCCGGAGCAATCCAGGCATACATGAAACACGGCCCGAGTCAGGTGCTTGTAACAGATGAAGGCGCCGCTTTACGTATTCTGGAAGAAAACTGAAACAATTCTGTCACTTATTCCCTGTTTACACAGAGGATTAACGGCCGGGAATTGAGTATTATTAAACGAGAGAAGCGAATGAAAATTTATTATTATTTGCTTAGTTTAAATTCGTTTAAAAAGGTTAAAGGTACAAAATGGATAGTTTACTAAAGGGCATTTCTCCCTTTGGAAATAGATTTTTTGTTTTTTAATTAAAGGAGGAAAAAAATCATGGCTACAAAAATTGGAATTAATGGATTTGGGCGTATCGGACGTGTTGTTTTCCGTGCTGCACTTAATAACCCGGAGGTAGAGGTAGTAGCAGTCAACGACTTAACTGATGCAAATATGCTTGCCCACTTATTAAAATATGATACAGTACATGGCAACCTGGACATCTCTGTGGAAGCAAAAGGAGACAACCTCGTTGTTGATGGAAAAGAAATCAAAGTTATCGCAGAACGCGATCCTGCTCAGCTTCCGTGGGGAGACCTTGGCGTAGAAGTAGTAGTAGAATCTACAGGACGTTTCACGAAGCGTGCAGACGCAGCGAAACACCTTGAAGCCGGCGCGAAAAAAGTAGTTATCTCTGCACCTGCAAGTGAAGAAGATATCACTGTTGTTATGGGTGTAAACGAAGACAAGTATGATGCAGAAAACCATCATGTAATCTCTAATGCATCTTGTACTACAAACTGCTTAGCTCCATTTGCTAAAGTATTGAACGACAAATTTGGTATTCGCCGCGGTATGATGACAACTGTACACTCTTATACAAACGACCAGCAGATTCTTGACCTGCCGCACAAAGATTACCGCCGTGCACGTGCAGCTGCTGAGAATATCATTCCTACAACAACTGGTGCTGCCAAAGCTGTTGCATTAGTTCTTCCTGAACTGAAAGGCAAACTGAATGGCGGAGCAATGCGTGTACCTACACCAAACGTATCTCTTGTAGACCTTGTTGCTGAACTTGATAAAGAAGTTACTGCTGAAGAGATCAACAAAGCTTTCCAGGAAGCTGCTGAAGGTAACCTTAAAGGAGTTCTTTCCTACAGTGAAGAACCATTAGTATCAAGTGACTATAACGGCAACCCTTCATCTTCAACAATCGATGCTCTATCCACGATGGTGATGGAAGGCAATATGGTTAAAGTGATCTCCTGGTACGATAACGAATCAGGTTACTCACACCGTGTAGTAGACCTTGTTGAATATATTGCAAAAAAAGGTCTTTAATAAATTTATGAGGGGACAGAGTCGATCCGGACGTTCCCTGAGTAATACTTCTCAAAAAACAAAAGGAGGAGACAGTGCATCAGTGTCCTGTTCTCCTCTTTCATTTATCTGAGGACACTGGGATGTTAAGATGATTATGGCATGTATAAATGTTCCTTCTCTCTATACAAGCCTGATTGACAAATCCATAAGATGCAGTTACCAAAAGGAGGTTACCCTCGCATGAACAAGAAATCAGTCCGTGATATTGACGTGAAAGGCAAACGGGTATTTTGTCGTGTCGACTTTAATGTTCCTATGAAAGACGGTGAAGTCACAGACGATACGAGAATCCGTGCAGCACTTCCAACTATTCAGTATCTTTCTGAAAACGGAGCGAAAGTGATTCTGGCAAGCCACCTGGGCAGGCCAAAAGGGGAAGTAGTTGAAGAACTTCGCCTTGATCCTGTAGCAAAAAGGCTCAGCGACCTGTTAAACAAAAATGTTTATAAATCTGACCAGGTCTATGGTGATGAACCTAAAAATGCTGCTGCAGACTTGAATGATGGTGAGATTCTTCTTATTGAGAATGTACGTTTTGAAGCAGGAGAAGAGAAAAATGATCCGGAACTGGCAAAACAGCTGGCAGAGATGGCAGACGTTTATGTAAACGATGCTTTCGGAGCCGCACACAGAGCACATGCTTCAACAGAAGGAATTGCACAGCATCTTCCGGCGGTAGCAGGCTTACTGATGGAAAAAGAGTTAGAGGTTCTCGGCAAAGCGTTATCTGACCCGGACCGTCCATTTACTGCAATTATCGGCGGTGCGAAAGTGAAAGATAAAATCGGAGTCATTGATAATCTTCTTGAAAAAGTTGATAATCTGATTATTGGCGGGGGACTCGCTTACACTTTCGTAAAAGCAAATGGACATGAGGTTGGAAAGTCTCTGCTGGAAGAAGACAAAATTGATCTGGCGAGAGAATTCATGCAGAAGGCCGAGGAAAGAGGAGTTAAGTTTTATATGCCTCTTGATGTAACTGTGGCAGACGACTTCAGCGAAGATGCGAACACAAAAGTTGTTGATATTGAAAATATCCCTTCAGACTGGGAAGCGCTGGATATCGGACCAAAAACAATTGATACGTACCGCGAGGTTATCAGAAATTCAAAACTGGTGATCTGGAACGGACCGATGGGTGTTTTTGAACTGAAACCATTCTCTGAGGGAACGGTATCTGTTGCCCAGGCCCTTGCTGATACAGAAAGTGCTTATACCGTAATCGGCGGAGGCGATTCTGCTGCAGCCGTTGAAAAATTCGGTTTTGCCGATGCAATGGATCATATTTCCACTGGCGGAGGTGCTTCCCTGGAATTTATGGAAGGGAAAGAACTCCCTGGGGTCGCTGCATTGAACGACAAGGAATAAAAACATGGTTAAGATGGAAAAATAAAGCGTTAAAAAATAATGCTTTGTTTTTCTCTGCTGTAAAGGAGGTAGCGAAATGCGTAAACCAATTATCGCTGGAAACTGGAAAATGAACAAAACAAAAAGCGAAGCCATTTCTTTTGCCCAGGAGGTAAAAGGTTCTGTACCGTCTTCTGATAAAGTAGAAGCTGTAGTGTGTGCTCCGGATCTTTTTCTGGACGGGCTGATTCAGGAGGCAAAGGGAACAGAATTAATTATCGGTGCGCAAAACATGTACCATGAGGAAAGTGGAGCTTACACGGGAGAAACAAGCCCGGTGGCTCTTAAGGATTTAGGTGCTGAGTATGTTATTATCGGCCACTCGGAACGCAGGGAGCTGTTCGGGGAAACGGATGAATCAGTTAATCGTAAAGTCCGGGCTGCTATTAAACATGGCTTAAAACCGATCATATGTGTTGGGGAATCCCTCGAAGAACGTGAGGGAGGAAATACTTCTGACGTCGTGACAAAACAGGTGAACGCTGCTTTGGAAGGACTTTCTGAAGAAGAAGTCAAACAAACAGTAATCGCTTATGAACCAATTTGGGCGATCGGCACTGGAAAAACAGCTTCCTCAGAAGATGCTAACGAAACTTGCGGTGTCATTCGCAAAGTAGTAGCCGGAACGGTATCTGATTCAGCTGCTGAAGCAATCAGAATCCAGTATGGCGGAAGTGTAAAACCAGCTAATATAAAGGAACTCCTCGGCCAGTCTGATATTGACGGAGCACTTGTTGGCGGAGCAAGCCTTGAACCTTCTTCATTCCTTGAGCTTGTGGAGGCAGGAAATGAGTAAAACACCTCATGCTTTAATTATTCTTGACGGTTTTGCACTTCGTGAAGAAACACGGGGAAATGCCGTTGCCCAGGCTGACACGCCTAACTTTGACCGTTACTGGAACGAGTTTCCCCATGCTACTCTTACAGCCAGTGGAGAAGCGGTCGGCCTTCCTGAAGGACAAATGGGGAATTCCGAAGTCGGCCATTTAAATATTGGCGCAGGCAGAATCGTGTACCAGAGCCTGACCCGGGTTAACATGGCTATTAAAGAAGGAGAATTTCTGGGAAATCCCGCCTTTGTTAATGCCATGGACCATGTTAATAAACACGATACTAATCTTCATATTTACGGACTTCTGTCAGATGGCGGTATTCACAGCCATATTGAGCATATGTTTGCTCTTCTGGAACTGGCAAAGTCTAAAAACGTTAATAAAGTATTTATCCACGGCTTTCTTGACGGGCGTGATGTAGGCCCTACTTCAGCGGAAACGTATATCCGCCAGACGGAAAAGAAGCTGAAGGATCTCGGCATAGGTGAAATAGCTACTATTCAGGGCCGTTACTATGCCATGGACCGGGATAAGCGCTGGGACCGTGTTGAAAAATCATACCGCGCCATGGTATATGGGGATGGACTGAAATACAAGGATCCTGTTTCAGCACTGGAAGACTCCTATAAAAATGAGATTCATGATGAATTTGTTCTCCCGTCTGTTATTACAAAAGAGGACGGGGAGACTCCAAGAGGGACTATTGAAGACAACGACGCGATCATTTTCTTCAACTTCCGTCCGGACCGGGCGATCCAAATGTCCCAGGTTTTCACGGACGTGGATTTCGCCGGCTTTGACCGGGGAGACCGGCAGCCGAAAAACGTCCATTATGTTACTTTGACTCACTTTAGTGAGTCCGTCCAGGGTTTTGTTGCTTTCGAGCCGACGAACCTTGATAACACAATGGGGGAAGTAGTTTCAAAGGCAGGCTTAAGCCAGCTGCGGATCGCTGAAACAGAGAAGTATCCTCATGTTACTTTCTTTTTCAGCGGCGGCCAGGAACAGCCATACAAAGGAGAAGAACGTGTGTTAATTGATTCTCCGAAAGTGGCAACCTATGATTTAAAACCGGAAATGAGTGTATACGAAGTGACTGATGCACTTATTGATGAAATCAATATGGGAAAACACGACTTTATCGTACTGAACTTTGCCAACCCGGATATGGTGGGCCATTCCGGTAAGCTGGAGCCAACGATTAAAGCTATTGAAGCAGTGGACGAATGTCTTGGAAAAGTCATTGACCTGATTCTGGAAAAGAACGGGAAGGCGATTATTACTGCGGACCATGGAAACGCAGACGTTCTTGAAACAGAGGAAGGGACACCAATGACGGCCCATACGACAAACCCTGTACCAATTATCGTAACGGATAAGAACGTGGAGCTTCGGGAGGACGGTATTCTTGGAGATATTTCTCCAACAATGCTTCAGTTGCTGGGAGTAGAACAGCCTCCGGAAATGACAGGAAAATCACTGATTAAGTAAAACACAAGAATATTTTTTCAATAAAAAGGAGTGTATTTGATAATGACAATTATTACAGATGTATATGCACGCCAGGTACTGGACTCCCGCGGGAATCCAACAGTGGAAGTAGAAGTTTACACAGAGAGCGGAGCGTTTGGCCGTGCCCTCGTACCAAGCGGTGCATCAACTGGTGAATACGAAGCAGTTGAACTGCGTGACGGCGGCGACGCATGGATGGGTAAAGGTGTTACAAAAGCGGTAGATAACGTAAACGAAGTTATCGCTCCTGAACTTGTAGGATTCGACGCTCTTGACCAGGTAGGAATCGATGAGCTCATGATCGACCTTGACGGTACAGAAAACAAAGGAAAGCTTGGTGCTAACGCAATCCTTGGTGTATCCATGGCTGTTGCACGTGCTGCGGCTGACGCTCTTGGCCTTCCGCTATATGTTTACCTTGGCGGATTCAACGCAAAAACTCTGCCAACACCAATGATGAACATCGTTAATGGCGGTGAGCACGCAGACAACAACGTGGACATCCAGGAATTCATGGTTATGCCTGTTGGAGCAGAGAACTTCCAGGAAGCACTTCGCATGGGAGCGGAAATCTTCCACAACCTGAAGAGCGTACTGAAAGGAAAAGGCTACAACACAGCAGTAGGTGACGAAGGCGGATTCGCACCAAACCTTGGTTCTAACGAAGAAGCTCTTTCTACAATAATTGAAGCTATTGAAAAAGCAGGCTACAAGCCAGGGGAAGACATCGTTCTTGCGATGGACGTAGCTGCTTCTGAGTTATACGAAGACGGTAAATACAACCTTAAAGGCGAAGGTGTTGTAAAAACTTCTGAAGAAATGGTTTCTTACTACGAAGAGCTTTGCAACAAATACCCTATCGTTTCTATCGAAGACGGCCTTGATGAAAACGACTGGGAAGGCTTCAAGCTTCTGACAGACCGTCTGGGCAGTAAAGTTCAGCTAGTAGGTGACGATCTGTTCGTTACAAACACTGAAAAACTTTCCCGCGGAATTAAAGAGGGAATCGGAAATTCTATCCTGATTAAAGTGAACCAGATCGGTACCCTTACTGAAACATTCGACGCTATCGAAATGGCGAAGCGCGCAGGCTACACTGCTGTTATCTCTCACCGTTCCGGTGAAACAGAAGACAGCACAATCGCTGACATTGCTGTCGCTACAAACGCTGGCCAGATTAAAACAGGTGCTCCTTCACGTACAGACCGTGTTGCGAAGTACAACCAGCTTCTCCGTATTGAAGATGAGCTTCAGTTCATCGGACGCTATGCAGGAAAATCCGCATTCTATAACCTGGAGAAGTAATAAGTCTTATAACGAGAATTACCCCGGGAACTTTTCTATTCCCGGGTTTTTTTTTGAGGAAGTTGGCTTAAGGAAACTGTCACTATGACAGCTGTCATAGTGACTCCGTTGGTATTTAGACTCCCGAAATACAAGGAATCCATATGTACCAATACTTTCAGCAAAGTTGCCCTGACGCAACTGTCACTATGACGTAACAAGCCCGGATGTCCTATTGCGAAGCATTATAAATCATGTTATATTTTAAGAAGGTTTTTACCGTACGTATGGAGGTGTAAAATTTTGCTGACACTTTTTCAGGTTTTACTTGTGATCGTATCATTATTGCTAATTACTGTTGTAGTACTTCAATCTGGCAAAAGCGCAGGACTTTCAGGAGCTATTTCCGGAGGCGCCGAGCAAATTGTCGGGAAACAGAAAGCACGTGGACTGGAAGCGGTACTTAACAAAATCACAGTCGTTCTCGGTGTAATCTTTTTCTTACTGACAATGGCAGTAGCATTCTACATGTAATAGACTATACAAAACGAACAGATCAAAGCAGCAGGCGCATACGCCTGCTGCTTTTTTTAAGTTGATTAAAGGCAGTCGTACAAGGGAATAAAATAATACAGAAGAGGCCGGGAAATATATATACAAGTTAAACCTTGAGCAAGGAACGTGACATCCTGCAGTAATTTCCAATATGATGTAATACAGCGGAACCGGCCTTAACAGATAAAGAGGGAATAATCAGTGGATCAGGGACATCGCGAGAGGAAGTGGAGAAGATGATAGGTTGTTTATGTCTTCATGGTTTTTCTGGAAACCCTAAAGAAATAGATGCAATTACCACATACCTGGAAAAGAAGAAATGGCTTGTTTATACACCGACACTTCCAGGGCATGGAGAAAACAATACATTGAAGGGTGTAACATATAAACATTGGATATATGCAGCCACAGTAGCTGTGGAAGAGCTGCTGAAGCGATGTGAAAAAGTGTACGTGATCGGTTTTTCAATGGGAGGTATGATAGCGAGTTATATAGCCTCCAGGCACCCTGTTGAAAAGCTTGTGCTGCTAAGTTCCTCCGCCTACTATCTTAACCCGAAGCAGATTCTGGAGGTGGTAAGCGGCTGGATAGTGGAAGGCCTGAGGGGAGAACTGGAGGATGACAAGCTGTACCAGTTTTATAAACAGAAAGTGTTAGAAACTCCCCTTGAAGCTACTAAACAGTTTACTAAAATGGTCAAAGAACTGAGGGGCCATCTGAAAAACATAAAGGTTCCGACCTTGATAATCCAGGGGGAAAGTGATGGACTCGTACCTCCAAAAAGCGCTGAATATATATATGAACAAATTCAGTCGGAAGAAAAAGACCTTTATTTTTTTCCAAAAGCGAAGCATTACATCTGGTTTGGAGAAGAAAAGGAAGAGTTATTGCAAAAGATCGATGATTTTCTTTGTGGCTGAACCTGTTTTTCAGAAAGGCGACGGCCGGGGACTCACACATAAGTGACCACAGCAAATATATTTGAAGGAGAAGACAGTTATGATTAAAGTATCAAGGCCAAAACCATTTACAAATGAAGCGGGGAAGAGGGCGGTATTATTGCTGCACGCATTTACGGGAAGCTCAGCTGATGTAAGAATGCTGGGGCGCTACCTCAATAAAAAAGGCTATACAACGCATGCTCCTCATTACAGGGGGCATGCAGTGCCACCGGAAAACCTCGCTGAATATACACCGGAAGACTGGTGGGAGGATGTACTGGAAGGTTATAACCACCTGAAAGAACTTGGTTATGAAGAAATAGCGGTAGCCGGCCTTTCCCTCGGTGGTGTATTTTCCCTTAAGCTCGGGTACACTTTACCTGTGAAGGGTATTATTCCTATGTGTGCACCTGTATATTCAAACAATGAAGAAAGACTTTACAGAGGAATGCTGGAATATGCCCGGGAATATAAGCGACTGGAGAAGAAGAGCCAGGAAGAAACAGAGGCGGAGATGAAGGAATTTGAAAAAATCCCCCGCCCTCTAATTAGGAAACTGCATGGTCTTATTGATGATGTAAGAGAAAATATCGATATGATCTATAATCCTGTTTTTGTCGTCCAGGCCAGAAATGACGATATGATAGACACTGACAGTGCCGATGTTATCTACAATGAAGTAGAGGCTGAATTTAAGGATATAAAGTGGTACGAAGAATCGGGCCATGTCATCACCCTGGACAAAGAACGGGACAAGCTTCATGAAGATATTGCCGCTTTTCTGGAAGAGCTTGACTGGAGCGAATGATAACCGTTTTTTACACATTCCGGAATGAAAGGAGCGAGGCTAAAGATGAGCGAAATGACAAAGGAAAGATTACTTACCTATATGAAAGAGGAAGCGGACAAGCCTCTTTCTGTTAAAGAACTTGAAGAAGCTATGGGGCTGGAGGATTCAAGCCAGTTCAAGGATTTCGTAAAACTACTTAACGAACTTGAAGATGAAGGGGAGCTAGTAAGAACACGCAGCAACAGATACGGTATTCCGGAAAAAATGCACCTTCGCAGAGGTGAGGTTATCAAGCATCCTAAAGGATTTGCTTTTGTCAGGGTAGGCCCTGACGAGGATGATATTTATATCTCCGGAGCGGATATGAATACGGCAATGAACAAAGATAAAGTGCTTGTACGCCTTAATCCTGAATCTTCCGGATCGCGCCCTGAAGGAACGATCATCCGGATTATTGAGCGTGGTGTCAAAACAACAGTCGGTACTTATGCAGATGACAAGCACTATGGTTTTGTTATCTCTGACGATAAGCGGATTCCGAACGATATATTTATTCCAAAAGGTGAAGACGGCGGTGCCGTTGATGGCCACAAGGTACTTGTTAAAATAACAAAATATCCGGAAGGACGTATGAGTGCTGAAGGGACAGTACTAGAAGTTCTCGGTCATAAAAACGATCCGGGAGTGGATATTTTATCGGTTATTCACAAGCACGGCCTTCCAGGAGAATTCCCGGAAGAGGTAATTGAACAGGCGAACCAGGTTCCGGACGAAATATCGCCGGAGGAGCTGGAAAACCGCCGGGATCTCCGTGATGAAACTATCGTTACTATTGACGGGGCAGACGCAAAAGACCTGGATGACGCCGTCCAGGTAAAGAAACTGGATAACGGTAACTATCTGTTAGGGGTCCATATCGCAGATGTTTCCTATTATGTAAAGGAAAGCTCGCCAATCGATGTGGAAGCACTGGACAGAGGAACATCAGCATACCTCGTAGACCGGGTAATCCCGATGATTCCTCACCGTTTATCAAATGGCATTTGTTCACTGAATCCACAGGTAGACCGGCTTACATTATCCTGTGATATGGAAATAACACCGAACGGGGAAGTAGTTAACCATGATATATACCAGAGTGTGATCCGGACTAATGAACGGATGACATATACGGATGTAAGGAAAATCCTTCAAGAAGAAGACGAAGAAGTTACAAAGCGTTATGAGGATTTAGTTCCATTTTTTAAATTAATGGAAGAGCTTGCGGAAATCCTTCGGAGAAAACGATTCGAACGGGGAGCAATCGACTTTGATTTTAAAGAAGCGAAAGTAATCGTGGACGAGGAAGGCACACCGACAGAGATTGCGATTCGCGACCGGTCTGTAGCTGAGCGTCTTATTGAAGAATTTATGCTTGCAGCTAATGAAACTGTAGCTGAACATTTCCACTGGATGAAAGTGCCGGCTATGTACCGGATCCACGAAGATCCAGATGAAGGAAAGCTGAACACTTTCCTGGAGTTTATCACAAACTTCGGCTATGTCGTAAAGGGTGCAGCGAATACGGTTCACCCAAGGGCTCTGCAGCAATTGCTGGAAGAAGTAAAAGGGGAGCCGGAAGAAGCAGTAATCAGTACGGTGATGCTCCGTTCTATGAAACAGGCGAAGTATGACCCGGAAAACATCGGGCACTTTGGATTATCGGCTGATTTTTACACCCACTTCACGTCACCAATCCGTCGTTATCCGGACTTAATCGTTCACCGGCTGATCCGAACGTATTTAATTGAAGGGAAAGTCGATGAGAAGACGAAGGAAAAATGGAATGAACGCCTTGGCGATATTGCCCGTCACTCTTCTGAAATGGAGCGCCGAGCAGAGGATGCCAGCCGTGAAACAGATGAACTGAAAAAGGTTCAGTTCATGGTAGATAAGGTCGGCGAAGAATACGAAGGCATCATTTCAGGTGTTACCAACTTCGGTTTGTTTGTGGAGCTTCCGAACACCATCGAAGGACTCGTCCATGTAAGCTATTTAACGGATGATTACTATCACTACGATGAGTCATCTTACGCGATGATCGGAGAGCGGACCGGGAATGTATTCCGTATTGGCGATGAAATCGAAGTCCGGGTCGTCAATGTTAACGTGGACGAACGGGCGATTGATTTTGAAGTAGTAGGGATGAAGGCCCGCAAAGCGAAGCGCAAAGAAGCACCTCGTGTTATTGAAGGCGGAAAGCGCCCGGCCCGTAAAAAAGGAAAGGGTCAGGGTCTCACCTTAGGTGCAAACAAACCTGAAGGCGGTAAAAACGGCAGAGGAAATGGCGGTAATGGAAGTGAAGGCGGACGGAAGAAGAAATTTTACGATAATGCGCCAAAGAGTAAACGGAAAAAAGGCAGGAAGAAACGATAATAATGTGTTAGTTGCTGAAGGAAACCAGGCTCCCATGTAAATGGGGGTCTGGTTTGTTTTGTGTGCCCGGCATGTGCATACGCTTTAGGGTTCAAGTCCCGAACAGTGAAGGTCGTTGTAACTGCTAGCTAAAGGCAAGGGTGTCCGGGGCGACTCGGAATCTGAAGGAAGCCGGAGGCAAATCTCCGACCCGAGGAACACGAATCTCATACAAGGCTGTCTGGTCTGGATGAGGCTGCAAAACAAGTCAAAGTCCTAACGACCGAAGGATCCGGCAGTAAATGAGGCGGGTATATGGAGAGGAAGTTTATGCACTTACCCGGGGCGGGCTGACAGGAACGCCGTACAAATGCGGTAACTGATTCCAGGAGGAATCACTGAACTGTCAGAAGTCAGCCGAAGCCATAGTACCACAGCTTTCTAGATTTTGTGGGAAGGGCTGAATCATGAAAAGAGTGCTCATCCACCTGCGTACGTATCATTCGATGACACAGAATATACCAGCTTGCCTAGGAAGCAGAGGTGAATCCGTCCAGGGCTTAGGAAGCGTGGAGAATGATACCACACAATGGAAAGGAAGAGCCACGTGGAGGTTAATGTGATGTTGGAAGAGATATTACACCGAGACAATTTGAATAAAGCATATCTCAAGGTAGTCCAAAATAAAGGGAGCCAGGGCGTTGACGGCATTACCACTGCGGAACTGAAATCCCAGATCTCCGAAGAATGGTCTGCCATCCGCCAGGGGCTCTTGTCGAGAACCTACCAACCGTCACCGATCCGCCGAGTCGAAATCCCGAAACCGGACGGGGGTAAACGGAAGGTAGGGATCCCGACTGTCATGGACCGTCTGATCCAGCAATCCATTAATCTCTACCTTCAACGAATCTATGATCCGACATTTTCTGAAAACAGTTACGGTTTCCGCCCGAAACGACGAGCCCATGATGCCGTGTTGAAAGCAAAACAGTATATCAATGAAGGGTACACATGGGTGGTCGATATTGATCTGGAGAAATTCTTCGACAAAGTGAACCACGACCGGTTGATGCGAACGTTAAGTTACCGTATCAGCGACAGAAGGGTGTTGAGCATCATCCGGAAATACCTTCAGGCAGGAATCATGGAAAACGGATTAGTTAGGCAAAACGACATGGGGACTCCCCAAGGGAGTCCATTAAGCCCGCTTCTCTCAAATATTGTCCTGGATGAATTGGACAAAGAACTGGAGAAACGGAGTATTCGCTTTGTCCGCTATGCGGACGACTGCCAGATTTACACGGGGTCAAAGAAAGCCGCAGAGCGTATCCGAAAGAACATGATCACCTTCATTGAAGATAAACTGAAGCTAAAGGTAAATCGGGAAAAGAGCGCGGTAGACCGTCCGTGGAAACGAAAGTTCCTGGGTTTCAGTTTCACAGCTTCTTCTAAAGGAAAAGCGAAAATAAGAATACACAGGGAATCAATCCAACGGGCAAAAGGTCGAATCCGTGAGATTACTTCCCGAAAGAAAAGTATTCCTATGGAATACAGAATTGGCAAGCTGAACCGGTTTATCGTCGGCTGGAGAAATTATTTCCGACTGGCGGAAACACCCTCGGTATTAAAGGAATTAATGAAGTGGATAAGAAGAAGACTTCGAATGGTACGATGGAAAGAATGGAAGAAACCGAAAACAAAAGTCAGAAACCTAATCGCCTTGGGAGTATCGAAGCAGAAGGCTTATGAATGGGGAAACACAAGAAAAGGCTACTGGCGAGTCGCCTGTAGCCCAATTCTCCACCATACGCTTAATGACGCCTATTGGCGCAGGATGGGTTTGAAGTCGTTGATATAACGTTTGATTTTCATGAAACCGCCGTATACGGATCCGTACGTACGGTGGTGTGAGAGGTCGGGGGTTAGTCACCCCCTCCTACTCGATTGGCATCTAAGTATTGCAATAAGACGTTTAAACTATTTGAAGAGACAGCAAGAGCGTCTTGCATCCCATGAGCAAGAGGAAAGGGTGACCTCAAGTAGTGCAAGAACGTCTTGCATCCCATGAGCGAGTGGAAAGGGTGACCTCAAGTAGTGCAAGAAAGTCTTGCATCCCATGAGCGAGAGGGAAGGGTGACCTCAAGTAGTGCAAGAACGTCTTGCATCCCATGAGCGGGAGGAAAGGGTGACCTCAAGTAGTGCAAGAGCGTCTTGCATCCCATGAGTGAGAGAAGGGATGACCTCAAGTAGTGCAAGAGCGTCTTGCATCCCATGAGCGGGAGGAAAGGGTTACCTCAAGTAGTGCAAGAGCGTCTTGCATCCCATGAGCGAGGGGAGAGCGTGAACTCAAGTAGTGCAAGAACGTCTTGCATCCCATGAGCGAGGGGAGAGCGTGAACTCAAGTAGTGCAAGAACGTCTTGCATCCCATGAGCAAGAGGGAAGGGTGACCTCAAGTAGTGCAAGAACGTCTTGCATCCCATGAGCGAGGGGAGAGCGTGAACTCAAGTAGTGCAAGAACGTCTTGCATCCCATGAGCAAGAGGGAAGGGTGACCTCAAGTAGTGCAAGAACGTCTTGCATCCCATGAGCGAGGGGAGAGCGTGAACTCAAGTAGTGCAAGAGCGTCTTGCATCCCATGAGCAAGGGGAG
Organism: Evansella clarkii; assembly: GCF_002019695.1. GTDB lineage: Bacteria > Bacillota > Bacilli > Bacillales > Salisediminibacteriaceae > Evansella > Evansella clarkii. The sequence continues at coordinate 2,020,539 of NZ_KV917376.1, forward strand.
AGCGTGAACTCAAGTAGTGCAAGAGCGTCTTGCATCCCATGAACAAGAGGAAAGGGTTCACTCAAGTAGTGCAAGAACGTCTTGCATCCCATGAGCGAGGGGAAAGCGTGAACTCAAGTAGTGCAAGAACGTCTTGCGTGCCCTGAGGGGAGGAAAGCATGCGCTCAAGTAGTGCAAGAGTATCTTGTTTCATTCTGAAAGAATGTTTCCCATTCACTTTTCTGTGGTATTAATTCGTTGTAGAACGCAGGAGGTGTAAACAATGAATCATATGACAGGAACATTGGAAGAAGTTTATGAAGCTATCGAAGACTGCCTGAGGGCATGCAACCAGTGCTATGATGCATGCCTGGAAGAGGAGGACATTTCTCATCTGAGAGACTGCATCAGAACGGACAGAGAATGTGCGAACATTTGTGAGCTTGCTTTAGAAGCGATAGCTTCAAACAGCCCCCTTATGAAGGAAGTAATATCACTTTGTGCAAAAAGCTGCAGATTATGCCAGGAGGAATGTGAGAAGCATGACCACCAGCATTGCCAGATGTGTGCCCAGGCTTGTATGGAATGCGCAGAGTTTTGTGAAGCTTATGTATGATTGTACTGATTGACGGTGTGTATTTGCTGTGGCGTGAAAATAAGTCGTTTTGGCGTGATAATCACTTGGCTTCGCTTGATAATTACCTATTTTCGCGCGATAACTATTCATTTAAGCGTGATAAATGCGCAGCATTATAAAATACACTACTTCTTTTTTTAAAATACTGCCATCTGCCCGTTAAATTGAAGCTGCGGCCAGTTTTTGGTATGATATAGGGACGAGTGAGAGGAAAGGATGCAGGGGATATGGCTACAGAAGGAAAACTCATTGCCCAGAATAAAAAAGCGCGGCATGACTACCACATTGAAGAAACGTATGAAGCAGGTATGGTTTTAACTGGAACGGAAATTAAATCCCTTCGTAACGGCCGGGGAAATCTTAAAGATTCCTTCGCCCGGGTAAGTAATGGGGAAGTATGGCTTCACAATATGCATATCAGCCCTTATGAGCAGGGGAACCGGTACAACCATGAGCCTGAAAGGGCGAGAAAACTGCTGCTCCATAAAAAGCAGATTAACCAGCTTATTGGTGCTACAAGGGAAAAAGGATATACTCTCGTGCCGTTAAAAATTTATATCAAGAACGGGTTTGCAAAAGCATTGATCGGCCTTGGAAAAGGTAAGAAGAAATACGACAAGCGTGAAGATCTGAAAAAGAAGGATGCAAAAAGGGAAATCCAGCGCGCCTTTAAAGATCAGCAGCTTGGCAGATAGTTTTAAAAATTGTATCTCCGGGAATAGTGAATATCACCACATTCACAGGAATGCAAACAAACGTTTCTATAGGACTTGAAATTTTCCGCGGATATGCTATAATAAGAATTGTCGTTAGGAAACATCAATTAAATAAATCATTGTGATTTAACATGATCTATCCGTAACGCTTCATAAGGTGATCGTTCATTCGATGCCGTTTATATGGGGACGTTCTGGATTCGACAGGGGTAGGTCGTGCTTGAGTTGCGGGCCGAGCTGGGTGTCCTCGTATAAAACGCCCATCGCCTATAGTTGGCAAAGAACAAAACGACTTCGCTTTAGCAGCGTAAGCTTGCTAGCGGTTCCTCCCTTCATCGCCCATGTGAAGGATCAGGGACTCACTTATAGTGGGATACGCCTTGCGTCCACCGCCTGAGGACAAGAGGAAGAGATTAATCAGGATAGCCTCACGGAAGCCTGTCAGCTGGCTGAAGTGGCGGCGAAATGCTAATAAACTGACTACGCTCGTAGACGCTTAAGTTGCGTTATCTCTGGACGTGGGTTCGATTAGTAAATAGTCGCCTTGTGTGGTGACACACAAGTGAAAATCTGGCTTAATCGGAGAAACCTAACCTGCTTAACAAAAAGCAGTATGGCAACCCCGAGCGGTATGGGGAGCAATCCACCAGCCGTGTATCGACTTATAGGCTGCCCATAGGGTAGTACTAGGATATGAAACGCTGTCAGGACTAAACAATGTCCGGCAAAAAATATGTTTCATATAATACGCCAGGGGACTTGAACAGCGTTATTCTGCTCAAGTTCAAGATATAGTCAGTGCCATGTCGAAAGCATGGAAGTGCACGTCCCACCGTCTCCACCATACATATCTATGGTGGTTTTTTATTTTTTCTTTACTTATTAGTCTGCCTGAGAGGCAGGCTTCTTTTTCTTTAGGGCAGACTAGAAGTAGGTAATTATCGCTGAGTACATTCTTCTGTTACAAAAAGAATTCCTTTTCAAAGTCGAGTTTAAGCTGAAGAGTTTGTTTATTGTATTTACCGTTTCGAATAGTAACTTTATTATATGTTTGCAGGATTAAAGTTGCCCGTCTGTATTTGTCTTTTACACGAAGATAGGGAAGAACCTCTTTCAGGACTGTAAAAACCTCATCTTTCTTTTTAATCGTTAAAGTATATGAATTTTTATGCTTTCCAGGATTATAGTTTCGTTTGTTGTTAATAACTCCGCCAGCAAAAGATTTTATATAAATAAGTAAATCTTTATCAGTGGAAGCTACTGAAATAAAAGGTCTTCTATTCTCTGAACCATGCTGTCTGGTTAATGTGATTGACCCCTCTCCATCAATTATTCCAGCCAGATAAGCGGCTTCTGTATCTCTCAACATTTCCCCTCCTAGACTGAGTATTATTAGCTTTATTATAATATCGAAAGTATCTTTTAGTGTATTGATACGCTCTTCCGATTCTAACTAGATTTCTTATCTTCACACTAACTCCACATTTACCCCTTAAACTCTATAATGGTACAAAAAATCCTGTTTTTCTCCGAAAAAAGTATTAGAAGAACGGACAGGAGAATACCAGGAATATTCTACCACTATTACAGGAGGGGCAGCCGAATAAATGAAGAAAATAATGCATTTAATGCTAATTACCGCTATTGCTTTTTTTACAGCAAGCCATTTTTCAGTACATGCACACCAGGCATCTTCCCCGCAGCTTACCAGCGAAGCGGCAATTTTAATTGATGGGAAGTCAGGACAGGTTCTATACGAAAAAAACGCGCAACAGAAAATGTATCCGGCGAGTATAACCAAAATTGTCACTGCTATTATCGCAATTGAGCAAGGGAACTTGCTGGAAACTGTAACTGTTAGTGAAAACGCCACAACAACTGACGGGACAAGGGTTTATTTAGTTGAAGACGAAGTAGTATACCTGGAGCGTCTCGTGCAGGGGTTGATGATTAATTCAGGAAATGATGCCGGGACAGCGATTGCGGAACATATTGCTGGCAGTGAAGAGGAATTTGCTGCAAAAATGAATCAGTTTGTAAGGGAAGAGATAGGCGCAGAGAACTCTAATTTTACAAACCCTCACGGTCTGTATCATGCAGATCATTATACAACAGCCTATGATATGGCGATAATTGCGAAGTATGCGATGCAAAATGAAACGTTCAAAGAGATTGCCGGAACAAAAGAGATGGAGTGGAATGGAGAAGGCTGGGAAACTACGATTTATAATCACCATCGATTGTTATGGGATTATGAAGGTACCACCGGAGTTAAAAATGGATTCGTATCCCAGGCAGGCTTTACACTGGTTACCTCAGCGGAAAAGGAAGGTACCGAGTTAATCGCTGTAACTTTAAAGGCTCCAACGGCGGAAATTTCTTATGATGATACAGGAAAGCTGCTTGATTATGGGTTTGCCAATTATTATACGGGAGAAATTGGGGAAGACAAAGTATTCGAAAGTACTGATGGCCAAGAGTATCAGCTTGGTGCAAATGCTTACGTCACACTCGCAGCCGATACTACTATGGAAAAAGAAGTAGACGAGGACTTTCTTGTGGTGCGGGGAGACGACGGCTCCGTGCTGCTGGAAAAAGAATTAATTCCACTTGAGGATCCGTCTGAGATTGAAGAGGAAAATAATGAATTGAATAAAAAAGAAGATGCAGAGGTGGAAGTCCAGCAAACGAACTGGCTCCAGAGATTGCTGAGCTTATTTAATTTTTAATCATGAAATTTTCCAGTCTCAGGCTGCCCTGAAAGTCATTGAAAAAACACTTAGAAATTCTAAGTGTTTTTTCTGCTTTTTGCTCAACTTCAGCTTTCACGTTATGCTATAGAAAGATATTACTTTCATTGGAGTGTGAAGGAATTGGAAACGAAGAAACTTTACTATGATAATCAATATACTCGTTCTTTTTCATCAAAGGTCTTGAAACAAGATGAGGATGAGAACGGGCGTCCTTACATAGTGCTTGAAGAAACGGCCTTTTATCCCACAGGAGGAGGACAGCCTCATGATACAGGGACACTGAATGGAGTCAATGTTCAGGACGTAGAAGAGGTGGACGGAGAAATCCGCCATTATACAGTGACGGCGGTTGAATTAATAAATAATGAATGTATTGGAGAAATCGACTGGGAGCGCCGGTTCGACCATATGCAGCAGCACATAGGCCAGCATATTTTGTCCGCGGCATTTGAAGAGGCCTTTAGTTATAAAACGGTCAGTTTTCATTTAGGCAAGGAGGTTTGCACTATTGACCTGGAGACTGTTCAATTAGCAGAGGAAGAGGCGGTGGAGGCTGAGAAGCTCGCGAACAAAATCATTCTGGAGGACCGTCCTGTAAAGACTAAATGGATCACAGAAGAAGAACTGCCAGACTATCGTCTCAGGAAGGATGTTGCCGTCCCGGGAGATATTCGCCTTGTGATAATACCGGACTTTGATTATAACGGATGCGGTGGTACTCATCCTGATTCGACAGGGCAGGCGAATGCTCTTAAAATCCTCCACTGGGAAAAAGAGAAGAAGAAAATTCGTGTCTCCTTTGTCTGCGGGCAAAGAGTGCTGGATCAGTTACACGAAAAACATAAGGCTGTTCAAGGATTAACAGACATACTGAACTCCCCTCAGGAAGAGTTGGAGTCAGCGGCTAAAAAACTTTTGCAGCAAAATAAAGACTATGAAAAAACAATTGCTGAGGTGAAAAAACAGCTCGTGGAATTTGAAGCAGTTGACTTAGTAAAGAATGCGAGAAACTTTAAGAGCCTAAGATTAATCCAGGCTGTATTCCAGGAACGGCTGATTACAGATTTACAGCAGCTGGCTAAACTTGCTGCCGCCGAAGGAAATGATATTGTTGTTATCCTGGTCAATGAAACTGGCGGCAAACTGCAAGTTGTCTGTGCCGGAAGCGACAATGCGGGAATAAATATGAATCACCTAATAAAGGAAGTATTACCGCTTATTAATGGCAGAGGCGGCGGAAAGGGCTCCTTTGCTCAGGGGGGAGGAGAAAAAACGATGCCGGCAGAGCAATTAATGGAAGAGCTTGTTAAGTCAGCGGAAGCTCTTCACAGCTGAAGGAGAATGGGACACTTTCATGGAATATTTCCTGAAGGTGTTTTAACTTAAAAAATTCTTTAAAACTAATATTGGCGATATATACCAGCCTTACACACTTTCACAAATAAAACAACCAGGTCAGGACGGAGTAATTGACCTGTGCTAGGGCATTTGTTATGCTGAAGCCCTTTCGTGGTAATATTAATTGTATTACGTTGATGGAGGACCGTTATGCGTATATTCAGGATTTTGAACAATAATGCGGTTGTCGTCGTAGACGGCCCGGAGGAAAAAATAGTTATGGGGAATGGTATTGCTTTTCAAAAAAGAAAGAATGATATCATTCCTAAAAATAAAATAGAAAAAATCTTTGTCCTGCATGGCAATTCATCAGAAAAGTTTCAGCAGCTGCTTGCAACTCTGCCCGAAAAGCATATTGAAATAGCAGAAAAGATTATAAGTTTTGCCGAGGGGCATCTGCAAGTTCCCTTAAATGACCATATTCATATCGCGCTCACAGACCACCTTTCTTTTGCCCTTGAAAGGCTGGGGCAAGGGATTCCTATAAAAAATAAACTGACACATGAAATTAAATTTCTTTATAAAAAAGAGTATGAAGTTGGTATCTGGGCGAAAGAAGAAATAAAAAAAGAGCTCGGAGTAGAAATTCCTGATGATGAAGCTGCTCACATCGCTCTCCATATTCATACCGCAAAAATTGATGCGCCGGCTATGGCTGAGACGATGAAAAGGGCAACGATTTTGCATGATTTCGTCAGGCTTATCGAGGAAGAGCTCAGCATAACAATCGATGAGGAAAGCATTAACTACCAGCGGCTGGTCACCCATTTACGATTTGCGCTCAATCGGATAGAAGAAGGAAGCGACTTTGAACCGATAGATGAAGATATGCTGTTACTCATCCAGACAAAATACGACAGAGCATACAGCTGCGCAAAAAAATCAGCAGATTTATTGAAGGAGGAATATGGAATCGACTTTCCTGATTCTGAGAAAGCGTACATTGCTCTTCATTTGCAGCGGCTGATCAGTTAGTAAATCTCACCAGGATAAAATTTGTATATACCTGTTGACGACAACGCTTTCATAATGTAAACTAAGGACAGTAAAAATTAATAGTGCGGGATTGTTACTGGTATAGCAGGCAAGACCTAAAATGTGTAAGGAGACATAGGCAGATCTCTATTTTGACCTACCTATGTGTACTTTATATATTTTAGGTCTTTTTTGTTTTCTCCAGGGCAGTTCCCTTGAAAAATTCAACACAGGAGGAAACAAAACAATGAATCATAAAGATGTTGCTGAACAGCTTGTACCTCTTTTAGGAGGAGAAGATAATATTCTCAGCGGTGCTCACTGCGCTACACGTCTTCGCCTTGTTATCGAAGATGAAGGCAAAGTGGACAAAGCCGCTATTGAAGAACTGGACGGAGTGAAGGGAGCCTTTTCCAGCTCAGGCCAGTTTCAGGTCATTTTCGGAACAGGAACAGTAAATAAAGTATTTACTCACTTTGCCCCTCTGGCTGGAATTAGCGAAGGAGATAAAGAAGCATCCGATGCTCATAAAGAAGCAGCGAATAAAAAAATGAATCCGTTTGCCCGATTTGCAAGAACACTTTCAAATATTTTTGTGCCAATAATTCCGGCGATTGTAGCTTCAGGTATGCTTATGGGGCTCCTTGGCCTGATGAATACTTACAACTGGGTGGATCCTGAAAGCGCCCTCTTTGTAATGCTGGATATGTTTTCATCGGCTGCATTTATTATTCTGCCAATATTAATCGGTTACAGTGCTGCGAAAGAATTTGGCGGAAATCCGTTTTTAGGAGCAGTTGTCGGGGGAATTATGGTTCATCCGGCTCTCCTGAATCCTTGGGGGCTTTCTGATGCACAGCCTGAGACGCTTGACTTTTTCGGATTTGGTGTTGAAATGCTTGGATACCAGGGTACTGTGATTCCTGTATTACTGACTGTATACTTTATGTCTAAAATCGAAAAAGCATTGCGCAAGGTAATACCAAATATAGTAGATCTGCTTCTGACTCCATTCTTAACTGTTGTTTTAACTGGTTTCTTTGCACTGTTAGTTATCGGGCCTCTTGGCAGGGCGCTTGGTAACGGTATTACGGGAGCGCTTGGATTCCTCTATGATACGGCAGGACCGATTGCGGGTCTGATCTTTGGAGGATTGTACTCAACAATTGTTCTGACTGGTGTGCATCACAGCTTCCATGCAATCGAAGCGGAAATCCTTGCTCAGATCGGCGGAAACTATCTGCTCCCTATCTGGGCAATGGCGAACGTAGCGCAAGGTGGAGCTACATTAGCTGTTTTCACCAGAACAAAAAATAAGAAAACAAAAGAAGTTGCAATGCCAGCTGCTGTTTCTGCTTTCCTTGGTGTAACAGAGCCTGCAATTTTCGGGGTTAACCTGAAACATCGCCGTCCGTTCATCGGCGCTGCTATCGGTGGTGCTCTCGGCGGGGCATATGTGGTCTTTACTCAGGTAATGGCTAATGGTATAGGACTGACTGGTGTACCAATGTTTGCAATTGCACAGGATCCGTTAAATTACGGTATTGGATTCCTGATCGCTGTTGCAGGTGCTTTCGGGGCGACTCTCTTATTAGGCTGGAAGGATGAGCCTAATAAATAACTGAATTTTAACATGCAAATCCTCTGTCAGTGTGAAACTTCTGCTGGCAGGGATTTGTTTTTTGTATTTTCACCCTCATAGGTGATAATGATAGAAAACCTTATTTAGGAGGAATTTGTTTTGAAAAAAGGGATCATCTCTTTAGGAGAAGCACTAATAGATTTCATTCCCCTTGACCAGGAAAATAATAATTACCAGAAGAGCCCGGGGGGAGCACCTGCTAATGTGGCAGTCGGCATTGCAAGGTTAGGGGCAAAGTCAGCTTTTATCGGAAAAGTGGGTAACGATGTTTTAGGGAAGTTTCTTAAGGAAACCCTTGCAAAATACAAGGTGAACACGGACCATATGTTTTTAACAGATGATGTACGGACCGGTGTTGTATTTGTAACTAATACAGCTGATGGTGAACGAAGCTTCGATTTTTATATCAATCCCAGTGCGGACCGTTTCCTTCATGCTGATGAGATTTCTGAGTCGGTTTTTAATGATAACAAGATCCTTCATTTTGGTTCCATTTCAATGATCAGCAGCCCCGCGAAAGAAGCTACCCAGCATGCAGTACAGCTGGCTAAGCAAAAAGGGATGCTCGTATCCTATGATCCAAATCTTCGGTTAGGACTCTGGGAATCAGAAAATGAAGCCCGTGAGACGATTGTTTCTATGCTGGACAAAACAGATTTCCTGAAAATATCAGAAGAAGAACTGGAATTTATCACTGGTGAACACTCTATTGAAAAAGGAGCAGACAAGCTAAAGGAATATAACATACCTTTAATTGTTGTGACTTTGGGAGCGGAAGGAAGTTATGTTTTTACAGCGGAAGGTAAAGCACATGTGGACGCAATGGCTGTAAAAGCTGTTGATACAACGGGAGCAGGCGATGCCTTTGTTTCCGGGATGCTTTATTCATTAAATGAATTTGAAGGAAGCATTCAATCGCTGACTATAGAAAACGCGGCAGAAATGGCTGAATTCGCTTCCGTCTCCGGAGCTCTTGCCGCGTCCACAAAGGGAGCTATGACAGCACTTCCCGGCCTTGAAGAAGTGAACGAACATCTCGAAAAGAAAGGGCGGCAGCAATAATGAATCGTGATGAACAATTAAGACGGGAAGCTGTAGAAACAGTTAACAAAAATAAACAGATAGCGGAGCAGGATCCGTACCGGCTTCATTACCATATTATGCCCCCTGCTGGATTGCTCAACGATCCGAATGGGTTTATCCAGTTTGGAGGGAAGTACCATCTTTATTATCAGTGGATGCCCTTTAAAACAGATCATGGCGCTAAGTTCTGGGGCCATTATTCTTCCAGCGATCTTGTGAACTGGAAACATGAGGAGATTGCCTTAGCCCCTTCGGAATGGTTTGAAAAGAATGGCTGCTATTCCGGAAGTGCAATAGAACGTGATGGGAAACTTTATGTTTTTTACACAGGAAATGTAAAGGATGAAGATGGGAACAGAGAAACATACCAATGCCTGGCAGTATCAGAGGACGGACTGCACTTTGATAAAAAAGGACCAGTTCTTGAACTGCCAAAAGGATACACAGCCCATTTCAGGGACCCTAAAGTCTGGAAGCAGGACGGAAAGTATTTTATGGTGGTAGGTGCTCAGACTGCTGATCTGAAAGGCGCTGCTGCTTTATTCAGTTCGGAAAACCTGACAGACTGGGAACATAAAGGAATTATTGCGGGTGGAGGCACAGGAAAACTTAAGAATTTCGGTTATATGTTCGAATGTCCCGATTTGTTCCGTCTTTCTGATAAAGATATTCTGATCTTTTCCCCGCAAGGCCTTGAAACAGAGGGGATGAAGTACCAAAATGTTTATCAGGCCGGATATGTAACTGGAGAATTCAACCCTGAGACGGGGGAATATACCCATGGGGAATTTGATGAGCTTGACCGGGGATTTGATTTTTATGCGCCTCAGACAACAGAGGATATTACAGGAAGAAGGCTCTTGTTTGCCTGGATGAGCGTCCCCGACCAAAACGAGCAGGACCACCCTACTACAGATTATAAGTGGCTTCATAATATGACTCTCCCAAGAGAGCTGACATTGAATAACGGCAAAGTTTATCAGCAGCCGGTCCGGGAGCTGGAAGCATTAAGGGAAGGGGAGGCAGTGGAGTATACGGCTGAACTTAACAACGAAACTGTTGCCTTTAATGGCGTACTCGGGAAGGCAGTTGAATTACTGATCGAGGATATAGAGGTATCAGAAGGGTGGTTTGAAATCTCGATAAGGGGAAATGCCCGCCTCGTGTATTCTGCCAACGAAAAAATTCTTACTCTGGAGCGAAAGAGTTATACGAATGGAATTGTTGAGAAAAGACAATGCAAGCTTGCATTACTTAGCTCATTACGACTGTTTTTGGATACCTCATCTGCAGAAGTTTTCGTGAATGAAGGGGAAGAAACTTTTACAGCCCGTTTTTATCCTGATCCTGAAAACAAGGAGATGTCGTTCGGTGCTTCCCAAAAGACGAATTTCAAAATAAAAAAGTGGAATTTACAGAAAAAATTTATTTGAAAAAATGGTAAATTAGCAGCATAGCGAAGAAAGCGCTTTTCAGAATAGGAAAGTGCTTTTTCTGGCGGTATAAGTGCATTTTTAACCTGATTAGCTAAAAAATACCAAGTTTCGACGGAGGTATTTAGTAAAAATTCTGTCGTTTTGAAATGAAACTGTAACATTTCTATAATATTTTTGTCATTTACCACTGATATACTACTAATTGACTATGTAAGTAGTCAGTATATATACATATAATATTAGTTTACTAATTTACCATACTGCTGCATTACTAAAACAGATATACATACATAATACATATTTTTTGCAGTACAGACGGTTTATGGAAAGTGGGGAAGAAAGTGCTTAAAAAGAAACTATTAGCGTCAGGTTTAGTACTGCTGTTAGGAACGGGAACTTTATTCTCAGCTTCCTCTGTTTTTGCTGAATCCGTAGAAGACTTAGAGAACAGACAAAACGAGATACAGGAAGAGCGGACGGAAATACAGTCTGATTTATCAGAAGCTGAAGAAGAACTGGCTGAAGTATTAAACGAGATGGAAGATCTGAATGAACAGATCAAACGAGTGGAAGAAGCAATCGCCGATAACCAGGAGTTAATTGCAGAAACAAAAGAGGAAATTGATGCTGCAGAAGAAGAGGTAGCAGAGCTTGAAGAGAATATTGAAGAACTTGTTGAAGAAATTGAAGCGAGAAATGAGCTTCTTAAAGAAAGAGCTTCAGCGTACCAGAAAAACGGGACAAGCATCGACTATCTGGAAGTAATTCTCGGATCACAGGATTTTGGCGATTTTCTTGAGAGGGTAATGTCTCTCTCCCAAATTGCTAAAGCAGATGCAGATTTCCTTGAAAGACACCATGAACTAAAAACAGAGCTTGCTGAAAAACAGGAGTCTGTGGAAGGTAAACTGGCTGAACTGCAGGAAATGATGACGGAGCTAAAAGGAATGGAGCATCACCTCCTTGACCAGAAAAACCAGAACGATGAATTAATCAAAGAACTTGAGAAGAAAGAAAGACAGACAGAACAACTAATGCAGCAGCTGATTGACAGGGACGGCGAACTTGCCGGACTTGAAGCTGATATTAGAGAAGAAATTGAGCAGGAAAGAGAACGAATCAGACAGGAAAGAGAACTTGAGAGACAAAGAGAACTTGAAAGAGAGCGTGAAGAAGAAGAACAGCGTCAGGCTGAAGAAGCGGCAGCAGCAGAAGCTGCTCAGGCGGCGGCCAGCTCTAATTCCAATTCTGGCAATGACTCATCATCAAGCTCTTCAAGTCAATCCCAGAGTTCTTCCGAATCCAGCAACAGCTCAAATAGTTCGTCGAATTCAAATTCCGGTACAAGCTCGGAGTCTGCCACTACTAAGACATCGTCCAGCAGCACTTCTTCAGGAAGCTCCTCGAGCTCAAGTGGAAGTGGCAGCGACAAAATTAATACTGTAATAAACGCGGGTAACCGTTATATTGGCAACTCTGTTTATGTATTTGGTGGCGGCCGTACAGATTACGATGTAAGAAATGGAAGATTTGACTGTTCAGGTTTTACACGCTGGGCTTTCTCTCAGGCAGGAATCAGTCTTGGAGCGAGCACAGACCAGCAAAAGAACCAGGGGCGCAGGGTCTCATTCAGTGAAGCTAAACCAGGCGATCTTGTATTCTTTAATACTTATAAAACAGACGGTCATGTAGGCATATATCTTGGCGGAAACAAATTTATCGGATCACAGAGCTCTACGGGAGTAGCTGTGGCTGATATGTCCAGCGGTTACTGGGCGGAAACATTCAATGGCCGGGTAATGCGAATAATTGAATAGCATTGAAAATCCTCTGCAATCCAGCAGAGGATTTTTTGTGCTTAAATAAATTCTTCACTTTATTTTGTTGATCATTGTTTTCTTAGCTCTTGAAATTGATGAAGTTAAAAGGACACTGAATAATACAGCTAATGTTTTCCCCATACTGAGCTCCGCCTTTCGATACTTTTGCTTATGGAAAATAAGTTTCCTTAAGTAAACTTATTTGTTGTATTATATACAATAAAATTACTTTTGTACCAATATTCAATTCTTCTCTATAAAACAATCTTTTGTTACAGAAAAATACAGGGTACAGTATGTGCTTGTTCAGGAAATGTGCTGATTTGTTGATGGTTGTATATACGTTCGACACCACAAAATACGAGAGATTATAAAATGCTTTTTGCTTTTTGTTAAATAAAAATATTGCATTTATTTTTGAATTAAACTACAATACAAATCGTAATAGTTACGATTTAAGTAGCAAGGGGGAATTAATTTGTTCGACTGGGTAATTATTGGGGGCGGGATACATGGCTGTACAGTAGCAAATTTTCTACTGAAGAACGGTAAAACAACGAGAGAGAAGCTGTTAATTATTGACCCGCATCCGGAACCAATGTACGAATGGAGGAGAAACACAGAGAAAATAGGTATGGAGTTTCTACGTTCTCCTTCAGTCCACCACATTGATGTGGATCCTATGAGTCTCCATAACTACTCATCACAATTAAAAGAGGAGAGAGGTTTTTACGGGCAGTATGACAGGCCCTCTCTGGATTTGTTTAACGAACACTGCAGCAAGGTTATTGAAAGTCAGGAAATTTTAGAGTCTTGGCATACCGGTACAGTGGGGCAGGTAACGAAACTTGAAAATATATGGCTTATTCAAACAGAAGCAGGCAGGGAGATTTTATCCAGAAATATAGTTATTGCTGTGAGCATTAACAGGCAGCTTTCGATTCCAGACTGGGCGGAACAATTTTATAGGGAAAAGAAAAATATGTACCATGTGTTTGAAGAAAGACTGGGAAAACTGGAGGATATTAAATTGCCTGCAGTGGTAATAGGCGGAGGAATAACCGCAGCTCACTCAGCTATTAAGCTTGCCGGACTGTTTCCCGGAGAGGTTACTTTGGTTAAAAGACATCCGTTCAGAGTGCACTCTTTTGATAGTGACCCTGGCTGGCTTGGGCCAAAGAAATTATCCTGTTATTCAAAGATTGAGGATTACGATAAGCGCCGTGCATTAATTCAGAATGCCAGAAATAAAGGATCTATTCCGCGAGAGCTCTTCTGTAACATCAAACGGCTGACAAAAAACAATAAACTGGCTGTAAGAGACGGGGAGGCAGTGCTTGCAGAAGAGAAAGCAGATAAAATAGTGCTCCATTTTAAAACCGGAGATGCGATAAAAGCAGGTACAGTTATACTTGCTACTGGATTTAATCCTTCTCTCCCGGACAGAGGGTGGCTGCGTCAACTAATAAATGAGCAGCAGTTAAAATGCGCGAATTGTGGATATCCAATCGTAAAAAAGTCATTGGAATGGTGTGATCATTTATATGTGTCCGGTCCGCTGGCAGAACTGGAGATTGGGCCTGTGTCGAGAAATATAGCCGGTGCAAGAAAAGCTGCAGAAAGGATTGCAGCCAGTATAATCTAAAAGAAATTTAAGGAGTTTTTAATATGGAAAACAGAGTGCCAGTAACAGTATTAAGCGGCTATTTAGGATCTGGTAAAACAACATTGCTTAACCATATACTCGCTAATAAAGAGAACAGGAAAGTTGCGGTAATTGTAAATGACATGAGTGAAATAAATATAGATGCCTCAATGATAAAACAAGGTGGTTTTACCCGGACAGATGAAAAGCTGGTTGAACTGCAAAACGGATGTATCTGCTGTACCCTAAGAGAAGACTTGATTCAGGAAGTGGAAAGGCTCGTACATTCTGGAAATATTGATTATATTGTCATTGAATCTACTGGGATTTCAGAACCTGTGCCTGTAGCCCAGTCATTTACATATATCGATGAAGAGCTTGGAATTAATCTTCCTGAATTGTGCCGTCTAGACACAATGGTAACAGTCGTGGATGCTAACCGATTCTGGGAGGATTATGCCTCCGGCGAATCACTGCTGGATCGTAAAGAGGCGAATGACGAAACTGATCAAAGAGAAGTTGTAGACCTGCTTATTGACCAGATTGAATTCGCAAATGTTCTTATTCTGAACAAGACAGATTTAGTCGGGGCAGATGATGTGAAGGAGCTTAAAGCAGTACTGAGAAAATTTAATGCAGAGGCCTTAATCCTGGAAAGCAGCTTTTCTGAAATACCACTTGAAAAAATTATGGACACAAACCTGTTAGATTTTGAGAAATCGAGCCAGTCAGCTGGCTGGATTAAGGAATTAAATGAAGAACATATACCTGAAACAGATGAATACGGAATCAGTTCGTTTGTGTACAGAAGAAAGAGACCGTTTCACCCGGAAAGGTGGATGCAATGGCTGGAAGACTGGCCCCGTGATGTTGTAAGAGCAAAAGGTTTTTTCTGGCTTGCCAGCCGGAATGACATGGCGGGCCTTCTTTCCCAGGCAGGATCTTCATTAACAATCCAGGCAGCTGGCGAGTGGGTTGCAGCGTATCCTGAAGAGGAAAGGGAACAGACATTAAGAGCAGAGCCGGAGCTCCTGGAAAAATGGGATCCAGTGTATGGTGACCGGACAACAGAGCTTGTAATGATCGGAATAGATATGAACGAGAAGGAAGTAGAAGCATCGCTTGATAAATGCCTTTTAACAGATGAAGAAATGGCTGAAAACTGGTCTGGTTTAAAAGATCCTCTGCCTGCTTTTACACATAGCTGAAAAGAAAAGAACTCCTGAGGTGTCCTCCACCCTCAGGAGTTCTTTATTAATTACTGCACTTTAACAATTTCCACCGGACCGTGGTCATCACAATGATCACCATGGGGATGATGCAGCCGGCCGTTTACCAGATAGTCGTAATGGTCGCCGTGTGGAACAAGTTCATGACCACAGTCTTCCTCATGATTACATCCGCAAGCTACAGGCTGGCATTCATCAGGATTTTCCCCGTTTACGGGAAGCGCGCATTCTTTCCATTCACCATTACTTTCATGATGAAGGTGGCCATCGTGAACATAATCAATGTGGTCGTCATGCCTGATTTTCGTGTGTCCGCATGCAATACTGTGCTGATGCTCGTGCTCTTCATGTGTGTGTCCTTTACTGCCCATATTAAATCCCTCCCAGAGGTACTTTAGTTTATTATTCCTTTTTCATTAAGAGTTAAACCAGCTTGGGGCATTTACTACATTGTGCAGTTGACTGAATAATCAAATATAATATATGTTATAAAAAACGGAAGGACCAATAATAAGGGGTCAATGAATGACGAAGGGAGGAATACGGTGCGAACAAAAAAACTTACGGTTGGATCGCTAAAGGATAGAAAACCTGAAAAAAATATGACAGGCGCTTCTAACGACACAGTAGCTGCCGTTAAGCAGCAGGAAAATTATTCTGCGAAAAGCATCAAGGGAATAGTTAAAACAGAGCCGAAAACAATAACTTTTACCCAAAACAATAAGGTATATACAATTTCGGCTTCCGAAGCTAATCATACTCTTCTGGATGCTGCTTTAAAGCTTAATAAACCAGTCAATTTTAAATGCAGAGCAGGGACGTGCGGAAAATGCGCGGTGAAGATAATTAAAGGAGAACATTGCCTGGCAGGTAAGACAGACCAGGAAAAAGAAACACTAAAGAAGAAAAAGATCCCTGGCTTCCGGCTGGCATGCCAGTCTGTAGTAGAATGCAACTAACTTATTTATAATTAATATAAACCGATTGTGACAAACGTTTGAATTTACAGAAAACAGTATTGACGAACCTTTCTGCATACTTTATGATGAGAATGGATATCAATGATAATGAAAATTATTCTCATTGTATGGAGGGGTGTAAATGAGTTATTTTATCAACGGCTACAAAGATTTTTATACTGTAATTGAAAACGAGAGAAAAATCGGTGGAGTTATAGAGGCTGAAGAAGTACAGCTTAAAAACGGTGAGATTTATAAAAACCCTGTTTTTACAAATATTGATTACTCAGGCGGAATTTTTTATACTGCCGCTATTGTCGCCAATGATGGCTCACATATTATCGTCCATGTGAATGACATAAGCATGATTAAATCACCAGCACACAAAAAAATTAAAGATATGAAAAACCACTACTTTAAAGAAATAAAAATAAAAGAAAAAATGCGTTACTTAAAATGCCTTGCAAAAGGAGACCAAGGAGCTTTCACGAAACCTTTTGTAGAAGAAGCGAAACTTATTATTGAAGACATCGGCAGCGATGTGCTGATTAACGAAAAACAGGAATTAAGCTATGAGTTTATGACGATGTTCAATAATGAAGTGGTGAAAATAGCTTAAAACAAAATCCCCTTTTGAATTTTCAAAAGGGGATAAGTTTTGGCCCGATTAATTATGTTCAGGGTTCTCTAAAGTACAAATCGCACTTGGGCGTTTAACCCTTGGGACGATACATTCGTAAATCCTGAATAAATGATTCATATTTTCAACGTCCATATAAGCGGAGTCCATGTCTTCAGCGATGACCAGGTCTAGGTTATGGCGGCCTGTAGCTATCAGTAACCCTGAGTTTTCTTTCAGGACTGGAGACTGGAACACCCCATCGGTAACTAATTCCCGGACATGCTCGATTTCCAGTACGTTCGTCCCTTCATGAACACGGTGAAGAAGAGCGTAGAGGTCTGGTGAAAGCACTAAAGCGTAAGGCCCGTTATGTCCCATCTGCAAAAGCTTGTTGCGGGCATCCACAATGTCTTTAAAAGCGTTGCCGGATTTAAGCCAATCAGACCTTACGTGAGTTAAATGGCCTTTAACATTAGACAGCCCTGGAATATTAAATTCCTCCGAGCCGTTAAAAATCAGGTCATCTTCCAGCAGGGAGCACTGAGTAACTGCATTTGCTGCCTGGGAGAAATCAATTGGTATATCCAGTGTTCTTGCCTGTTCAATATCACGCCAGAAAAGCTGGAAGTCTTTATAAAGCAGGGGAATTGTCAAATGAACTCTTTTAGTGGAGTCTGAGGTGTCCAGTTCTTCCCCATGAAGGCTGAGGCTTCCCTGTTCGGATTCTTCGTATATATCATTTATTACTGATTGCACGCCTTGTCCAAGAGGACCGTATATATCAATAAACCGGCGCCCAATCAGATTGCGTCGGGCATTTTCAACTACTGTCTCATCAAGCATCTGCCATTCTTTGTTTGTAAGTGGGGAATCGTGGAATTTTTGAACTTTGTCCATTATATTACCTCCTAAATATTTTTCAGGCTTCCGACTGTGAGTCTCTTTGCAGGTTTACTGCTGCTGGAAACAGCAGCTTCCTTTTGGTGTTTTTCTGGATGAGCTCCGGAAGCTGAAGAAGTATATTTTTCAATTTTCAGATGTTCAGCAACATCTTCTTTTTCATCTGTAGGTACAGAGCCGGCGGCAGCAGCAGCTCCATCAAATTCTTCGTTTAAAGTATTTAAGATAGGTTTTATCGACTGGTAATCGTCAGCGGTAATGTTCCTCATGCGGGTGAGGTTTTCCGCGTGTTCAGTTTCTTTAAAAGAAAATAATGCTAAATCCAGATGCTCCAGGAAGTTATGCAGCCCGAATTTTTCAAGACTTATATCCTGAAGTAAGCGGACAAATTCCAGGTTATCGGCGGATCTTGCCCCGTCATTATCAATATAGAAATCGAGCTTTGGAATTAAAGCATTCAGACGGTCGAGCCGCTGTTCTTCTTCTTCGTAAATATGATGGTAATAAAGCCGTTCATGGTCGTCTTTTGCATTTTCGATCCTGGGGGTGAGGATTGCCATAAAATCATTTATCGCTTCCCTTGTTCTGATAAACATATCTTTTAAATCAGAAAAGTGTGCAGCCACTGAATCACTTCCTTTACTGGATTATTTAGTATTTTTTTATAGTTTAACGTACCTTAAGAAAAATTAAAAATGATATGGCAATATTCCGAAAAACTTAAAGATATCAAAAAGTCGTTCAATATTTGTTCACAATAATAGTTTTATAATAAATATGTTTAGAAATCTCATTGACAATGATTCTCAATCAATTTATACTAGGTATTGTTGATGAGGTTGATAATCATTATCAATTAAACCCCATCTACATAATACAAATGAACTTAACAGGGGGACGACATAAGATGAAGAAGGCAATAAAATCTTTATTATTTGGATCACTTACTTTAGCAGTTATAACAGCAGCAGGATGCGGTACTGATGACGGAAATGGCAACAACGATAATGCAGCTGGCGGTAATGACTCGCAGAACGAAAATGCAGGCAATAACGAGAATGAAGAGAACACAGAAAATGAAGCCGCAGTGGAATTAGACGGCCAACTTGTAGTATACTCATCACGTAATGAAAACTTTGTCGATCCTTTGCTTCAGAAATTTGAAGAGGAAACTGGGATAGAAGTAATGGCGCTCCATGGGGCAGACCCACTCCAGCTTGAAGAAGAAGCAGGAAACGTACAGGCGGATATCTTTATTTCCAACGACCTGGGAGCATTAGGATATTTGGATAACCAAGGCTTGTTAGCTGGATCTGAACCGGAAGGAATCGAGACAATTCCTGCAGAATTTCGCGCTGATGACAACGCTTACTTCGCAATCTCAGCAAGATCTCGTGGCTTTATCTACAATAAAGACTTAATTTCTGAAGATGAAATGCCTACAAGCATAGAAGACTTATTTGATGAAAAGTGGGCAGATGTTGAAAATGGTTATGCGATTACCCGTGGAGGAAATGGCGGTATGCTTGGAAACGTTTCTGCACTCCGTTATGAGTGGGGGGACGACAAGACAGCTGAGTGGGTTGCTTCCATTAGAGAAAACTCAGCTGGTATATATGAAGGACATGGAGATATCCGCAGAGCAGTAGGTGCTGGCGAGCATTCATTCGGACTTGTAAATAACTATTACTACCATCAGCAGTTACTTGAGCCAACTGACAACAATGTGGGCTTTATCTACCTGGATCAAGGGGAAGACGAAATGGGAGTAATCGCTAATGCTGCAGGTGTAGGACTTGTTGAAGGAGCTCCAAATGAAGAAAATGCACACGCGTTTCTTGAGTGGGTACTCAAGCCTGAAAACCAGGTGGCATTCGTTGGAGAATCACTTGAGCTTCTTATCAACTCTGAATATGGGGCAGAATATCCTGAAGAAGTTGAGCCGCATGTAGTTGAATTTGATGAGCTTAAAGTACAGGACATGCCTTTAAAAGAGCTTGGAAACTACTTTGAGGGAACGAAAGAATTAATCGAAGCATCTGGTTTAGACCTTGATTTAAAATAAATAAAAAAGCAGTTCACCGGGAGAGGGCATAATGGACAGTCGGAACAAGAGGGATACGGAATCTTCACAACAGAATAATAACAACAATGCCGAGGTTGGGGAAAAAACTTCCCCAGCCATTCTCCATTTTTTCAGAAGCAGCTGGTTCAAAATCTGGAACGGCAACCCGCCTGGGCCGATATTATTGTTATTTGGGCTAGTGGTCGCACTAATAATGTCTGTGCCGATTATATACGTTATCTGGCGCTCTGTTTTTGCCGGAGCTGACAGATGGATGCGTCTGCTGGATGAAAGAATTCCTCAGTTATTATGGAATACCTTTTCCCTTACATTTGCAGTAACCGTATGTGCGGTGATTCTTGGTGTATCCCTTGCATGGATTGTGGTCCGTACGAATATTCCAGGAAGAAGATGGTGGCAGTGGCTGTTAGCACTCCCGTTGGTTATTCCGCCGTATGTCGGAGCTGTGACATATATTATTGTATTCGGACCAAGCGGCTGGGCAAGGGATATTTGGCGGGATACAGCCTGGCTGGCAAACATTGGGGATTACCCATTGAATATATATTCTTTTTGGGGCGTCTTCTTTGTTTTAACAATGTTTACATACCCGTATGTTTTTCTGATAGCAAGTGCCTCACTCCGAAAAATGAACAGAAATTATGAGGAAGTGGCCCGTTCTCAGGGGCTTACAGTTTCACAGGTATTCTGGAAGGTAAATCTTCCATTTCTCCGGCCTGCTATTGGTGCGGGGGCCATTCTTGTTTCTCTCTATGTATTATCCGATTTTGGAGCTATCGCAATGCTCCGGTATGTGACATTTACGGCGGCGATTTATTTTCAGCGTGCTGGCTTTGATACGGCTGCAGCCTCTGTCTTAAGCTTAGTGCTAATTTTACTTACGATTATCATTCTATGGATTGAGGCAAGAACCAGAAAGAAAAGCAAATATTATCAGACAGCAAATACATTCAGGCAGCCTGATATACTTCCTTTGGGGAAATGGAGGGTTTTAACTGTAATATATGTCAGCCTGGTATTTTTCCTGTCGGTTATTCTTCCTATAAGCGTCCTCATTTACTGGTCTTATATAGGGATAGGCATGGGAGCAATTGATGAACGTTTCTTCGGCTTTGCATGGAACAGTCTGCAGGTCTCAGGTTTTGCCGCAATTTTATGTATGCTTCTGGCACTGCCGATTATCTACCTGAAATCCAGATATCCTTCGGTGGTTTCAACTCTTATTGACCGCCTGAGTTATGCTGGATATGCGCTGCCAGGTGTTATCGTTGCACTTGGGATGGTATTTATTTTTAATAATCATATCCCTGTACTCTATAATACTTTCTATATGGTAGCTCTTGCGTTTGTTGTTCGGTTTCTTCCTCAGGCGATGCAGGCTGGTGAAGCTTCCTTAAGCCTTGTTTCCCCAAGGATTGACGAAGCGGCGAGGAGCCTTGGCTATCCGCCCTGGAAAGTGATGCTGAAGGTAATCCTGCCTAGTATTCTTCCAGGTGTGCTTGCCGGTGGAGCGCTTGTGTTTGTGAGCTCTATAAAAGAACTTCCGGCAACGCTTATGCTCCGGCCTCCAGGCTTTGATACGCTTGCTGTCAGGGTATACTTTGAAGCTTCAGAGGCTCTTTATCACCTTGCGGCTCCGTCTGCTTTACTGATCATTCTCGTCTCTTGTATACCTTTACGTTATTTGCTTAAAAAATATTAAAGAAAATTCGCCGATTGGCGATGAGAGGGGCGTAGTTGTACGTAGACTTTAGCCTTTAAATTTTCACTACGTTGTAATCAACTTCACAGCAAAAATTTTATACTTAAAGTGTAAATAAAAAAGGAGGGTGCGAAAGACTAGCTTTTGCACCCTCCTTTATTTTGAACTAAATTTACTTATCTGTTAAAGCTGGGATACACATATGGTGTATCTGGCTCTTCCACTTCGGTTATATAGCTGTCCTCAATAACTGGGAGCGTATAGTCTCCATATTCCCCTTTTCTGATAGTACCATTCACGTATACCCATGTATCTTCCTCAAACTGATTAGCTTCTTCAGATTCCACAAGAGTGCCGTATACACCAGCATCGGCAGTACAGCATGTCATAGAGAAGCGGGCGGCAACGAGTTGATGATCTTCAAAGTCAGGTTCCCTGAAAACAAAGCCAATCATTTCTATTTCTTTGCCAACAAAACGGTCAAGATAAAGGTCGAGTACTGTCATCACATCGAGATAATTATCTTCCGTAACTAAAATAACCTCACTTTGTTCCAGTTCATCGGCAAACTCTTTGTAAAATTCATCAAACCAGTCTTCCCCGTAAAAATCTTCTACCTGGTAATGCTCCTGAGCATCTACAGCTGCGGATGCCTGGACTTCCAGATTATTAATATATCCTTCAGGATCTTCTAGAAAAGCTTCCGCTCTTGAAGTGGCCCCTGAATTTTCATCGGGGGAAACCTGATTAATAGTCAGGTCAGAACCGTAATTTATGCCCCTGTTTGCAGCTACCGAACTATTAAGCATCTGGTCAGGGATAATAAAGCCAAATAAAACAGGAAGAATAAAAATACTGTATACCAATCCCTTCAACCAGAAAGGGCCTTTTATTTCGTGGTCATGATCGCAATGACCACTGCACACATGCTCTTCAGTGCTTTCTTTTTTCGTACTGCGAAAAACCTGCATAATGCCTAAAATAAAGAAAGTAGTCATTGCAAAATAGATAAACGGCATCATCTTCGGAGCGATATAATACACAATGTTTCCGGATAATATGAGGCTTAGCATCAGAAGAGCAAAGCCAAGGAGTATAATTCCTTTAAGAAAAGCATGGAATGCGTGATCGTAATGTTTCATAATCTATATTTTCCCCCTTACTACTATAAAATTACGCCAAATAACAGCATTACTGCTGTAAAGACTATGAGAGTCACTGTAATCATGAATGTAATAACAAACCTGGCTTTAAAGAAAGCAAACAGCATGAATGTGTTTTTCAGGTCAAGCATCGGGCCGTATACAAGAAAAGCCGTAAGGGACATATCTGTAAACTGGTTTCCGAACGAAGATGCCACAAAGGCGTCTGCTTCTGAACAAAGAGATAATAAGTAAGCAAAAGCCATCATTACTATCGTCGAGGAATACATATTTGTACCGACGGCTTCCAGCACAGACCTGTCGAGAAACGTCTGAAATAAGGCAGCGACAAAAGCACCAAGAATTAAATATTTCCCCATCATAAAAAATTCATCTACCGCATGGTAAAAAGTATTTCTTACCTGCCCGAAAAAGCCAGTTTTTTCTGGAGGTTGATGATGGTGGCTGTGGCTGGCCGCTGGAGCAGTTACATCGTTTCTCAGCTGGTTCGGTCTATTTTTGAAGATGGTATAAAGAATAAAACCTATTAGTATGGAGAGAACAAACGCAAGTCCCATTCTTGAATACAAAATTATATTTGTGGGCTGGCCGCTGAAAGCAAAGTAGGTCGATGCAGCCACTACTGGATTTAAAATTGGCGCTCCTACCATAAAGACAACGCCTACATGAAGCGGCATCCCCTTTTTTATGAGCCGTCGTACAACAGGGACAATCGCGCATTCGCAAAGGGGGAGAATCGCACCCAGCATCGCAGCGGGAAACAAGGCAGCTATAGCATTCTTAGGCAGAAACCGCTGAATAGTATCTTCAGAGACGTAAATTTGAATCAGTGAAGATATAAACACTCCAAGCAGTATAAAAGGAATTGCCTCAATAACTATACTAAGAAAGATCGTATTAACATTTATGATGGAGTCCGGGAGATTATTCAGGCGTTCACTATCGTTTAGGCGGTCGTTCATCATAAAGAGAAGCAGGAAAACGAGGAGAAGGCCGATACCCAGTATATCTTTTCCGAATGATCTCCAAGCGGAAGATTTCATATTTTGCATAATTTTATCTCCTGAATTCTGATAGCAGAATTTTTTCTTTAATTTTATTTGCTGGTCAAATTCTATCAAATAAAGCAGGACTGGTAAATCACTCATAGCCTTTTGTTACAAGAATGAAATGATCATGCCTTTGTGCTTTTCAAAACAGGCTGATTAAAGGCAGATAAAAGCCTCTCCTTAAACACTTTATTACCGAGAGAAAATGTCGACACTTTATAAAAAATTTTGAAAACACTTTACAAGACAATTCCTGGGGTTATATAATCCCATTAGAACATAAAAAGTTTCCCTAACGCAACATTTATTTATCCAGGAAAATAATTGTCTTGGAGTTAAATGTTTGTCTTTGAGGAACTTTTTGTGGCTGCTTGCATATAAATTTTATGTAAATAAAGAACAAGGAGGATGACAATTGAAGAAATTTATACAGGGGATGCTGGTCACAGGTTCGCTATTATTGTTTGCAGGTTGCGGAACAGAGAATACAAATGATGGATCTGATGCCAGCACAGAAGAAAATGAAGAACTAATGATAACTACAAGTTTTTCCGTACTCGGTGATATTATTGGAGAGATCACGGGTGACAGGGCGTCAGTGGAATACATTGTCCCAATTGGAGAAGAACCACATGAGTATGAGCCTGTACCAAGTAACTTTGCGCGGGTAAGTGATTCAGATGTCTTCTATACTAATGGCTTAGGCCTTGAGGAATGGCTGGAAAAGATTGTTGCGAATGCTTCTGATACTCCTATTGTAGACTTAAGTGCGGGAGTGGAGGAAATTCCTCTTGAAGGAGAAGATGCACCAGACCCCCATGCATGGCTGAGTCCAAAAAATATCAATATATATGTAAATAATTTATTAGAGGACCTAATTGAACGGGATCCGGAAGGTGAAGAAGAATACCGTGAGAATGCGGAAGCTTATCTGAATGAAATTGAGGAGCTTGATGAATGGATTGTGGAGCAGGTTGTTGAAATCCCGGAAGAACACAGAAAGATAATTGTTAGCGAGAATGCTTTTAAGTACTTCGGAAAAGATTATGGCTTTGAAACGGAAGGTGTCTGGGAAATAAATTCTCATGAGGAAGGGACTCCGCAGCAGATTAACCGGATTATTGATATTGTGAGTGAAAGCGGACTACCGGCTGTTTTTGTGGAAACGACAGTAGATAAGCGTTATATGGAAACAGTAGCTGACAACTCAGGAGTACCAATTGCAGGAGAAGTATATACTGATGCAGTTGGAGAAGAGGGGTCAGGGGCGGAAACTTATATTGATATGATACGCCATAATGTAGAAGTATTTGTTGATGGGTTAACTTCTGATTAAAAATTATTAAAAAAGCATTGACTTATACTTTCTTAATGTACTATCCTTAACTTTGTCAAATAAATAATCCTCGTTAGGTGAGGCTCCTGTGACGGAGATACGCTGCTGCCCAAAAACGTCCAAAGACGCCAATGGGTCAACAGGAACCATCGACATAAGGTGGTTTTTAACGCAGCTGGATTTTATCCTATGCCGCACAGTGCTAAAGCTCTACGAATGGAGGAAACTAAGAAAGTAGTGTATCTATTGGATGCATTGCCTTTCTTCAGGACGGTTTATTAAGCCACCTTCATTTGTTGAGGGTGGCTTTTATATTTTTGAGGAAAGATGGAGGTGATGGGGAATGGGCGGCTGTTCCGATCCCAGTTCGAGGTGTATAACCTTTAAGTTTCAGAAAAATACTAAACAGCATAAGGAGCCTGTTCCACATCACTTAAGAATGTGTTGATGGAACAGCCTCCTTAGAGGAGGAATCAACATGGTGAGATTAAATAAACACAATCGTGCACAATATGAAAACCATATTATTGAAGTATTAAAGCAGGGGGACAAAGATGCATTCCGTGAATCATTTTTAGAACTCCACCCTACTGATCAGGCGGATATCTTCGTTAAGCTTGAAGGTAATATGAGAAAAAGGGTTTATGAATATGTTACTCCGGAAGAATTTGCGGAGGTCTTTCAGGGGCTTGAAGTAGAAGAACAGAAGCAGACTGTACAGGAAGCGGATAAGAAATATCTTTATGAAGTTTTTAACAATATGTATGCTGATGATGTAGCTGATTTCCTTGGGGAAGTTCAGGAAAACAAAGCGCTTGAAATCCTTACTTCCATGGATCAGGAAGAAGCCGATGATGTAAAAGAGCTTCTTTCCTATGAAGATGAAACTGCCGGTGCCATAATGACAAAGGAGTTCATCAGTATTGCTTCAATGGATCGCGCCAGTGATGTCATCCAGCGCCTTCGCCAGGAAGGGCCGGATGCAGAGACAGTTTATTATCTGTACGTGGCAGATGAACGAAACAAACTCGTGGGAGTTGTTTCCCTGAGAGATCTGATTGTAGCAGATCCTGGTGAAATAGTTGAAAATATTATGAGTACCAGAGTGGTATCTGTAACGGCAAACACGGATCAGGAAGAAGTAGCAAAGCTGATCAGAAAGTATGATTTTCTGGCAGCGCCAGTAGTAACAAATGATGGTGTACTTGTGGGTATCGTAACAGTCGACGATGTGATGGATGTTCTTGAAGATGAAGCTACAGAGGATATTGGGGAAATTACAGCAGCAAAAGGTGCTACTGACGTAAACATTAGTTCATTTACAGCGGCAAAAAGACGTTCTCCGTGGATTATCCTCCTTATGTTTTTCGGAATGATCACAGCAGGCGTTATAGGACAGTTTGAAGAAACATTAGAAAGTATTGTTTTACTGGCAGCATTTATTCCGTTAATTATGGATTCAGCGGGTAACACCGGTACACAGTCACTTGCTGTTATGGTACGTTCTCTTGCTACTGGATCCTTTGAGAAGAAAGGTCTTGCTCACACAATAAAAAGAGAATTCGGTACTGGCCTCATGCTTGGGCTTATCTGTGCTGCCGTTCTTATGGTTATTGTACCAATTATATATCCAGGCCAGATAATGCTTGGTTTTATTGTAGCTGTTTCTATATTCTTAACTTTAAGTATAGCAACAATTATTGGAGCCGTTGTCCCTGTTGCAATTAATAAACTTAAGCTTGACCCGGCGATTGCTTCCGGCCCTTTTATTACTACTGTCAATGATATACTCGGATTACTGATTTATTTCTCGATTGCAACTGCTTTGCTGCAATATTTATAAAATATATGATCATATAATGAGCTGCCTGAAAACCGCGGGCAGTTCATTTTTTATCCCGATGTAACCGTCCGTAAAACTCCCGCCTAAAAACATGAGTGGAAGCGAAGATGTTCAGGCGGGAGATAACGGACGCTAACATCCCGATTGGTTCAACTAACAATCAGTGGGGGATGAGTAAACCCCCCCACTGATTGAAGGTTCACTTTATGAGAGATAATAAATTTATAAATCGTAGTAATTACGGTTTACAAATCGGAACCGTTACGATATAATCATTTTTGTCTAATAGAGTTATGTAGGAGAGGAGTTAACTATGAAGAAATTATCTGTTTTATTTTCATTAATTTTTGCAGCTATTTTAATACTGGCAGCTTGCGGCGCAAACGAACCTGAAGAAGATGAGGTAAATAACAGCAATGTTAACGAGGAAAATAATAATGAAAACAATAACCAGGACGGAGACGTAAATATTGATGAAACCATTAAGGTTTATACTACTCTTTATCCTTTAGAAGATTTCGCAAACCGTATTGGCGGCGAGTATGTGGAAGTAACTAATATTATACCGGCAGGTGCAGACGCACATTCCTTTGAGCCAACTGCCAATCAGATGATTGAAATTGCAGAAGGGGACTTGTTTATTTATAACGGAGCTGGGTTCGAGGCTTTTGCTGAACGAATCGAAGAAACCATTGCTTCTCATGACGTCAACATTTTAACTGCAGCTGAAGGAATAGACTTAATTGATTATCATCATGACCATGATCACGGCCACGATCACGATCACAACCATGATCACAATGACGACCACAACCATGCTCACAATGACGACCATAATCATGATCACAATGACGACCATAATCATGATCACAATGACGACCATAATCATGATCACAATGACGATAATAACCATAACCACAATGATGAAGATAATAACCATAATCATGGCCATAATAACAATGACGATCACACTAACAACGATCACAACCATAATCATGAAGATGATGAAAATAATCACGGCCATGACCACGCACACGGAGATGAGGATCCACACATCTGGCTTGATCCCCTGAGAGCGATAGAAATGGCTGAAAACATCAAGGATGCACTAGTGGAATTAAATCCGGCTGCTGAAGAAACTTTTACGGAGAACTTTGAATCACTCAGAAGTGAGTTGGAAGAGCTGGACCAGGAATTTATCGAGATGTCAGAGGAAGTGTCAAATAATACAATTGTTGTTTCACATGCAGGCTATGGCTACTGGGAAGAAAGATACGGTATTCATCAAATCGGAATTGCAGGCATCTCCCCGACAAATGAACCTTCCATTCAGCAAATGCAGGATGTTATCGGGCTTATGGAAGAAAATGATATTAACCATGTAATGTTTGAACAGAATATTCCACAGAATATTGCGCAGACAGTACAAAGTGAGACAGGATCTGAGTCTCTCTGGCTTCATAATCTCGAAACATTAACCGAGGAAGAAATTGAAGCGGGAGAAGATTACTTCTCACATATGCGCAGTAACATCGAAACATTAAGAACCGCCCTTCAGTAATTCAAGGATCAAAAAAAGCACTTCAGAATATCTCTGAAGTGCTTTTCCTTTAAATGGGCTATGAATAAAGCTGGGATTATTCAATTTTTATATTTATTGTTTAGGTTACGATTAAGTTAGTGTCCCTTTTTTTCCAAGAGGCACTGTTGTATTTCTTACGGCGATATATTCAGGTCTCGGACTTGCGCCGGAGAACGGTTCTGCAAGTTTGTTTTCAACACTGTTATAAACCATGAACAGGTTGTTTCTGGGATATGGTGTTATGTTGCTTGTGGAAGCATGCATTGTGTTACATTCAAATAATGTAATTGTACCTGCTTTTCCAGTTGCAACATCCAGGCCGCCGCCATTTTCCACCAGCCATTTCAGACTGTCGTTATCCGGCACACCAAATTTTTGAGTCTTTAAGGACTCTTTATAATGGTTTTCCGGCGTTTCACCTACACAGCTAACGTAGTAGTTTTGCGAACCGGGAACAAGCATAAGCGGTCCGTTAAATGTATAGTTGTCGGAAAGGGCGATTGACATGCTAAGTGCTCTCATTCTGGGCATGCCATCTTCTACATGCCATGTTTCAAAGTCAGAGTGCCAGTTAAATTCTTTCCCTGCAAATCCAGGCTTATAATTAATTCTGGACTGATGGATATAAACGTCGCTGCCCAGCAGGTGATTAACTATGTCCAGAAGTCGCTGGTCCTGCGCGATTTCCTTAAAGTAATTGTCGTCCTGGTCCACCGCGAATATGGATCGAATTTCATCATGATCAGGTTCGCGTATAATCTTATCTGATGAAACATCGCGGTTAGAGTCCTTCAGTTCGAAAATTGCTTTTTGCATATCAGCAACTTCATTATCAGAAAATATGTTTTCAAGTTGCAAATAACCATTTTTTTCATAAAAATTCAATTGATTTTTCGATAACGGAGATTCATGATCTTTAGAGCGGTCAGTATGGATGACTGGGTCTTTTCTTTCTGTAATTTTCGGTTTGCTTTCAACTCGTGAAGGATAGAGGTCTTCCATTCTTCAACACTCCTAACACTAAGATTTGTAAAAATCCTGATGTAAGTCATGATAGCGTTTCAAAAATCCAGCTTTATCATTAGCCCAATAAAACAGATTACTTGGTTAGTAATCTGCTTCATACTCTCACATCCCCATTAAAATTACTTAATAAACATAATTGGCCCAAAAAACAAAAAATTTCGGGTGTCCGTTATTAAAATAAATCTTCCGGGGAAAGCCGCTTTTAAGGTTAAATTATCTCTCACGTCCTTATATACCAGAGAGTGGCTTAGTTTGCAAATGTTGACACTCAAAAAGTGACCAGGAACATTCATATTTTTCAGGGATATGATCATCCTATGCTTGAACGGGAGGCGAAAAAAATGACACAAAATAAAAAAGTCTCAAATCAGGATGCTGAGAAGGTTGCCGAAAAAACGTACCAGACAGAATATTATAATAGCAATGATGTAACTGAAAAAGGACTTGCTTTAACACATGAACAGGTGTCAGATGATTACACAGAGGGCACAATCGACGGAAAAATTGATGAGACAGATGAGAACGGCTTTTTAAAAGAAAGCAATGGACTGGAAAGGGATAAAGGGCGGTTTAATAAATAACACACGAAACGAGGAAAAGAAATGGCCCGCAGAAATAAAATTTTAGTACCTGAAGCGAGAGAAGGGCTGGATCGGCTCAAAGCGAAGGTTACTAATGCTGAGACCCCAGAAGCAGCTAAATTTGAAGCAGCCAGAGAGCATGGTATCCCGCTGAATAATGGCTACAATGGTCAGATCCAGGCGAAAGATGCAGGTAAAATTGGCGGGAGTATTGGCGGCAGCATGGTGAGAGAAATGGTAAAAATGGCTCAAAGAGAGCTTAATAAAAAACCATAAACAACGAGGCTGTCCCAAAAGGTCGCTAAATTGCGACCTTTAAAGGACAGCCTCTTTCTTACCTTTAGTCAACGCATTTTTGTTAATTTCTTTTACATTTCATTTTTGAGTGTAGGAGGAAGGGGGACCCCTTCCTCCTACACCCAAGTTTTTGTATCACAAAAAGACCTTACGCTTTCCTGTTTTTCGAAAGGTCAATGTGCTATAGTTGAATCAAACTTCGTTACGATCTTTGAGCTGGGAGTGCGGACTCATAATCGTACAATATGCCGTGTGTGATAAGTTGAAACGTCACTTTCAGGAACTTATTCATACACGCCACAACAGCGACCTTATGAGGCTTACTCTGAGGTTGCTTTTTTAATGTGTAAGAATAGTCTACGAAGTGATTAGGTTTTCCTTTTGCCATAAGCATTGAACAAATCATAAAAAATAAAAGTTTCCACAGCTTCTTATTACCTCTTTTATTTATTCGATCACGATATTGCATATTACCGGATTGATAGCGCATGATATCAATGCCCGCGTAAGCGTTTAACTGTTTGGCGTTTTTAAAACGGCGGATATCCCCTAGTTCGCCAATCAGTCGACACGCTGTTGAATCTCCGATTCCTGGAAATGAACGCAAGACCTTATATTCTTTTCTCCCTTCTGAGATAGTTACCATTTGTTTGACGAGCTGAACCTTTTTCTCCATCAAATCCGCAATACGTCGAGCATAATCCCTTGCTTGATCACAACGAATGTCCGACGGATCAATAGCTGGATACGAATTTTCGGCAGCTTTCAATAATACAATGGCTTTCTCCTCTGCGCGTTTTAAAGATAAATTCTTTCGGGTGTTCTCTTTCAAACGGTTTTTAATAATCGTTTTTGAAAGTGCCCGTAATTGTGCCGAATGGGGATAGAGCTGTACGAGATTTAAAAATAACGCGGAACTTGGTGTAATGAGCTGTTCCAATTCCGGAAATGATAGATGTAAAATCGCATGCATTCTACTGCGTAAGAGGATCATCTCTTCATCAATTTCATCATAGTAACGTGTCATCGCCCGCATTTGTTCAAAGTAGTCATCTTGTTGGTATGTCGCTTCGCGAGCCATACTAAAGTGTGTTTTCGCAAGCTCGAGGACATCGCTAATATCAGTTTTATGACGACGCATCTTAGCCATTTGTAAATTCGCTTCCAATGGATTCATACGGCAGTATGTATGGCCTTTAGTCGCCAGGAACTTTTCCAGTGGTTTTGAGTAAATACCTGTTGCTTCAAACACAATTTCGGGGGCTTGTTTATCCAAAACCGTCATTTCTTCAATTCTGTGATGAAGCCGTTCAAAATCAATCCGAGTATGAGTTAATTCCCCTTCCAATTCACATTGTTTATACCGGTCATAAATAGCAAAAGTCCTTTTTCCTTTACTGACATCAAGTGCGATGACATGCTTCACACGAACCTTCTCCTTTTTAGCCAATCATAGAAGTCTTCACAGCGCCTTATTGATTCCATTTTCTTATACACGATCTCTTGGACCCAACATACTAAACTGATTCAAACAAGGGTGTGAAGTTGGCCGGTTTTTTGATACGGACTCTTATCTTGGTCCCAGAGGCTGTTCGGCCTTTCTTCACTTCTACTATAAAAAAATAGTAGCACAGACCATGGCCTTGGTCTGTGCTACTAATGTTAGAATGTTTTTTGTAAAGCTGTTTTTGGTTGATTTTCGAAAGTCGAAGGCCTCTTATCCTGCCTTCGGCTCTCTTTTTGTTTCTTTTTGGCCCTTGAACTTTAGATGTGTTTCCCATTTTAGAAAGTTATGGGCAATACAAAGAAGACCCCATTCCAGCGTCGTTTTGGAAAGGCCTCTCAGATAGAACCGATTAAAGCCCCGGTTATATTTAATTTGGCCAAAAACCGGCTCTACGTCACACTTCCTTCGCCGGTAAAGCTGACTGCCAGTTTCTGTCTGAAGTCGTTCCCGAACCTGCCTTCGCTGTTCCTGATTCTTCATGGACACACTAATCGTTTTCGTATCTTCTCCTTTAGCGCATACTGCCTGGAAAGGACAGCCGTGGCAATCCACGCACCGGTAAACACGTTTGATCGTCGTATAACCGTTTTCTGTTTTTCGATTCGAATTATACTGAAACGTAAGACGCTTATTATTAGCGCAAATCCACTCGTCTTCCTCTTCATCATATTGGAGGTTCTCCACCCGACCGATCTGATCTTTAAACTTTTTGGTCTGTTCCTTATCCAGTGTACTGTATTTCACATAGGCTTCTATCTTCTTCTCTTCACAAAAGGAGTAGTTTTCCTCACTTCCATAGCCTGAATCGGCGATCAGGTTGTTGGGAAGTCGGCGACCGTATTTTTCCAGTAACTCGAAGTGTGGTTTCAGGCAGCCTGGATCTCCGGCTCGCTGATGAAGGCTAAATCCGGTGATAAACTGGTTTTCTGTCCCTGTCTGTACATTGTAGCCTGGCTTAAGCTGCCCGTTACGCATGTGGTCATCCTTCATTCTCATGAAGCTCGCATCAGTGTCGGTTTTAGAGTAACTGTTTCGGCCGTTCAAAATCTCTTTTTGCGTCTCATATCTTTCTTTTCGTGGAAGGAGATCCTTTTCAAGAAGGCGCTTCGCCTTTTTAACCTCACGGTTTTTTGGTTCCTCAGCCAGTTTCTCTTCTAGTTCATTAATAGACTGTTTGATGTCCTCTGAAGTGATTGGGTCAGCCTCTAGTTTCTCTTGTGCGTCCAACTCTCCTGCGTGATCCTCGTCTTGCCGGGTCACCTTCTCTATATCCTGCATAATCTTATGGTACTTTTCGTTGAGCTGGCTGTCGTAGCGCTCGGTGGCTTTTCGCCAGACGAACGTATACTTATTGGCGTTAGCTTCAACCTTGGTGCCATCAAGGAAGTAGTCTTCTAACTTTACGAGACCATGATTCCGAAGGAGATCAACGATAGAAAAGAAAATCTCATAGATAATTTCTTTCATTTTCTCGGAGCGAAAACGGTTAATTGTGCGGAAGTCCGGTTGTTGGTGGCGAGCCAGCCACATAAAATAAATATTTTCCTTAAGCTGTTTTGCGATTTGTCTGGAGGAGTAGATTTTCTGTGTATAGGCATAGAGGATAATTTTTAACATCATTTTCGGATGATAAGGAGGACGTCCGCCCCCGTCATAACACCGATAGAGAATATTCTCATCGAGTTCTTCCACGGCTCGATTGACAATGCGACAAACGTGATGGGTTGGGATTTCTACTTCAAGATCCATTGGTAAATACAGCTGATCCATGTTATAATCTTGGAAAGAAATATGATCATGTTTCATAAAGAAATCGCCTCCTGGTATGGTTTTGGTGTGGTGCTTTAATTATACCAAATGGGGCGATTTCTTTATTTTTCAATTTTATTAAAATAGCTCGAAAGAGCGGCAGGCGGCGACTCCCGCGGGAAAAGCAACGGCTGAAGACCCCGCAGGGCGTTTTTCCCGAGGAGGATGAAGCGTTGCCCGGGGAACACGTCCGCCGAGAGCGATTCGAGCGAACTTATTATTTTTACTTTAATTAATTTGTTATAAAGAGAGAGGGTGTCACCAAAAGCTAGTTGCTTTTGGGACACCCTCGTGTTTAATACTTTAATTTTTCTGTTTAATCCTGCCGAGGAAAAAGCCATTTACATCATCAATTTTTCCCCGCCAGAGAAAGTGATTCTCAGATGGAGTAGGTTGAGTATCACCAACATAAACTTGGGCGTTTTTTAAGTGGATAAACTCTACATTGTTATTGTCAGACTTCTTTGCGTCTTCACTTGCCTTTAATAGTTCATCCTTGATTTTTTCGGCAGTTTCACTGCTGTCATCCTTAAAGTTTTCACTGAGCCGCTGGAAATATTCCTGTTCTCCAACAATTTTTCCGGTTACTAAGGAACCGTGGACGTTCAGGGTTATATCTATCGAATAACCATAGTCCTGAGCTGCATAAACAAAAACCTCAAGCATAGAATCTTTTGTACCGTTTTTTGAGGGCATCTAAAACTCTCCTTCTGGATGAGTGATTATTTATCGTCGGACTCTTCATTCTCCATTGTTAAAATTGTGCTGCCGCCATCGTTTTTGTTCTCGTCTTTTTCCTCGGAGTCCTCGCTTCCGGAGTCATCTTTACTCTGTTTTTTGCTGTTTTTCTTATTCTTGGATTCTTTGTCATTGTCTTTCTTCTTTTGCTGTTTCTTGTTATCAGAGTCTTTTTTATTCTTGCTGGAAGATTTTTCTTCCTTTTTGTCATTATCTGATTCACTGTTGTTCTTGCCTGATGACTTATCTTCCGTATTATTTTCATTTTTGCCTTGCTCTTTGTCTTCGTCATCACCGGACTTATCTTCCTCGGTCTTATCCTTTTCTGCGGACTCGCCTTTGTTATTCTTATCATCTTCTTCGGACTTTTCTTCGTCGTCCTTATCTTCGTCCTCGGACTTTTCTTCGTTATCCTTATCGTCTTTGCCGGAAAATTCCTGCTCCTCTGATTTTTCTCCTGAGTCGTTTTCTTCCTGTTTGTTTTCTTCGTTATTTGGATTTGTCTCGCTGTCATCCTGTTGCTTACCTTTGTTCGTTTCATCAGTTGAGTTATCATTGTTTTCTTCTTCGTCTGAAGAATCTTTGTCTGATTTTTTCAGCTTGCCGGCAAGCTCTTTTGATTTCTCTGATGTATTTGATTTAATCTCGTCGAACTTGCTTGTAGTAGCAGTTTTCAGCTCATCAAACTTAGTGGATGTGCTGGACTTTATGTCGTCAAACTTAGTAGACGTTGTAGATTTTATGTCGTCAAATTTTGTTTTCGTTGTTTCTCCAAGCTGTTTACTTTTTTCCATTACCTGATTTTTACCTTTTTCATAGCCGGATTTAGTCTGGGTGGAAATGTCAGACCTTAGTTCTTTTCCTGCTTTCGGTGCGAAGAGTAACCCTGCTGCAGCACCAGCGGCTGCGCCTAAAATAGCACTGGTAACAACTTTCCCTGCAGCGCCGTTTCCTTTACTGTTTTTTGCTTTTTCATTTTTGTTTTGATTTTGCTTATTGTCCTGGTTTTCGTTCTTGTTCTGATTCTCTCCCTTGTTTTGGCTGTCTCCGCTGTTTTTTTGTTCTTCGTTTTTGTTAGTCATACTTACCAACCTCCGTTAAAATTTTTCCTTAGTAAGTTCCTGTGTTTAAGGACTATCAACCAATACCCGTCATTGGTCAACAGACAAACATGAAAACAATGGAAGAATAGAGAGCCGAAAAGAAGAGATCGGAAAGTAGTGTTAAAGTCCTGGTTGAAAAGGTGTGAAAAAAGAACACTCTCGATTGATTGAGAGCATTCCTTTCATTAAATTATTTGTTTTTTCAGAAGGGCATGGTGTATCCAGTCAGAATGCTGCTATCATCTTTTTCGGACGAATTCTTCGTTACGTATAACGAACTGCAATAAATAAGAATACTCATCAGTTAAAACCACTCTTTATAAAGGTAAAAAGCGGCTGCGGCAAGAATAAGTAACTCAGAAAATTTTCCGGTCCGGTAAATCGGGATTGTCGTTCTTTTATTAGTCAGCGGGGCAAACAAAGGAACCCCTGCTTTTGAGAATAAATCTCCTGCCACATGAAAGAGATAACCTAAAAATAACCCTGTAGTAAATCCATGCTGCAAAGTAAAGGCCATAAGTCCAGCAGCAATACAGGCAATGGCAGAGTGGGTTATTCCCCTGTGCCCAAAAAGAAGGTTCACCGGACGGGAAAAAAAGGGAATTCGTTTTCCTATGTAAGAACGGCTTTCGTCAATATCCGGCAATACAGATCCAATTAATACACCGCTTACTAACGGTACGGAAATATGTAAATTAAGATAGGGGGCTAAAGCTGTAACTCCGGCAAGTGAAGTAATAATATGTGTGTAATAGCGCATGTTGTTTCCTCTTTCCTTGATTTTCAAAAAAATGGTCTCGTAAAAGTATAAACGTTTTTTTGTAATCAGGCATCACTCGGTTTTATAATAAAGGTATATTTACAACGACAATTTTTATAAATGGGAGGGATACTATGACAGCAACAGAGGAGTTCACCTATTCGGCTAATGACGGAACGAATTTATATGTCAATAAATGGACAGTGGAATCGGCTGAAAGGCCAAGGGCAGTAATTCAAATCGCCCACGGGATGGCAGAGCATATCAAAAGGTATGATATTTTCGCCAGGTTTCTGGTCCGGCACGGTTTCTCCGTCTATGGAAACGATCACAGGGGCCATGGGAGACTTGCTGAAAGAAACGGTACTTACGGCTACTTTTCTGATGAGAATGGCTTTGACAAGGTAGTGGACGATATGCTTTTGCTGACAGACAAAATTCAGTCAGAAAATCCAAATACTCCTGTTATTTTATTCGGCCATAGTATGGGTTCTTTTCTTGCGAGAAGGTATATGCAGCTTTACGGAGAAAAACTCAGTGGTGTTATCCTTTCCGGTACTGGTGGTAACAAAGGAAATTCAGTAAAAGTTGCAAAAATGATAGCAAGGGCAGAAAGCAGAATAAGAGGCAGAAAGACTCCCAGCCCTCTTATGACAAAGCTTACTTTTGGAGCTTACAATAAAAAATTCAAACCGTCCTTAACAGAATATGACTGGTTGAGCAGAGACAATGAGGAAGTCAGGAAATATATAGAGGATCCGCTGTGCGGTTCAGAGTGTTCTGCAGGTTTTTTCATTGATTTGTTTGAAGGCCTAGAGCTCATAAACGATAAAAAGAACATCAGAAAAATTCCTGAATCACTACCCGTTTATATTTTTTCAGGGGAAAAGGACCCTGTTGGCAATGATACTAAGGGAGTCCGTCAGGTATACGAAGCCTTTCTGGAGGCAGGCCTGGAAAATGTGGAACTTAAGTTTTACGAGGGAGGCAGGCATGAAATGCTTAACGAGACAAACAAGGAAGAAGTTTATCAGGATATTTTAGCCTGGCTCGAGAAGCACCTTTAAAAAGTTTTTTTAGTGAATGAATTTCATATAGTTCAAGATATTCATCTTTAATACGAACACTATCTTAAAATGTTACTTTATTGTTCGATTTACGCTTCAGATATACGCGTTCTGCGGGCACGGCTTCAACTAATTTTTGACGGATGAACGCCGTCAAAAATGGATTTTCAGCTCGCGTTATTCCCGCAAGAGTCGCCGTCTTACGCTGCAATCGAAAAGTAACGTTAGTCTTTTTTTATTCAAAGCCTATATATGAAATTCGTTCAAGTAAAAAAAAATGAGTATGTCGTTAGCTCAGAATGATTAAATAATCCCTGTTATAGAAGAGTAGTTGTCTTCAACACACTTCTTAAGTAACAACCATAATTCTGAGCAAAAGTGATACTCAATTAAAAAATATTTTGACAACTGAGAAAACTAGTGATAAAATTCTTTTCAACTTAATAAATTTTAATTATCAAATTTTTCTTATCCAGAGAGGCGGAGGGACTGGCCCGTTGAAGCCCGGCAACCACGGAACTGCATTGCATTTCCGAAGGTGCTAATTCCTGCAAAGCTTATTTCGAGCTTTGGAAGATGAGACAGAGAAGAATCAGGAATATTTCCTGTAACTTATCGTACTCATTTCCCTCTGCTTGTTTCAGGCAGAGGGATTTTTACGTTTAGACACTATGAAAAAATGCTTGTCTTTTCAGTAAAAGAAACAGGATTATTCCTGAAAATCAAAGTAATCTGATAAAAATACTAAATAATGGTTTGACTTCATTAAATTAACGTGTTACTATTCTAAATAATTGAACTATACTGAGTTTTACTAATTAAATATTTTTTACTCTTATCAAGAGTGGTGGAGGGACTGGCCCGTTGAAACCCGGCAACCAGCACATGAGCAGAAGCTTTATTGTGCAAGGTGCCAAATCCTGCAAAGCAGCAGCTTTGGGAGATGAGAGCGGAATGTAATTTGATTTCGTCTCTCTGTCTCCAATGACAGAGAGTTTTTTATTTATTTAGAAATGATCCTTCCGTCACTGGCCGCATCCGGAAAAAGTTCGGGAAAAAGTTTACCGTGGAGGTGAGGCAATGACAGTGAAAGAAAAAGGAGAAACGCAAACCGGCAAGGTGCTATTGCCAGAGTTTACACTGGAGTCAGGAGAAACCCTTCAAAACCTGGAATTAGCATATGAAAGGGCGGGTGCTGATAATGGGGAAACGGTGCTTATCTGCCACGCCTTAACTGGAAATCAGCATACTGTCGGGACGGAAAAAGAGCCTGGCTGGTGGCGTGGACTTATCAACTACGGAGGCTACGTGGATTTAGCCGAACACCAGACGATTACTTTTAATGTCCTTGGAGGGTGTAATGGAAGCACTGGCCCTTCCAGCAGGAATGAAGCTACAGGAAAACCTTATTTAACCGATTTTCCTTTTGTAAGTGTCAGAGATATGGTAAGAGCACAGAAAATAGCTCTCGATAAAATAGGAATCACGCACCTTAAAGCCGTAATTGGCGGTTCTCTTGGAGGAATGCAGGCATATGAGTGGGCACTCGAGTATCCGGAAATCGTTGATTCCTTAATAGTAATGGCAGCCACTCCATCGTTGTCAGACTATGGAATAGCTTTCAACGCCATGGCCAGAAAAGCGATAATGGATGATCCTAACTGGAACAACGGTGGGTACTCTGAAGAAGCTTTTCCTGTCAATGGCCTGTCGCTGGCGAGAATGGTGGGAATGGTCACTTACCGTTCCGGCAGACTTTTCAGCCAGAGATTCCATAGGGAAACGAAAGACGAATGGGGTGAAAACCATTCAGAAGTGGCATATCAGGTAGAGTCATATTTACTGTATCAGGGAGACAAATTCACAAAAAGGTTCGACCCAAATTCTTATCTGTATTTACTTAAAGCTATGGACAGACATGATATAGAAGAAAACAGAGGTCCATTGGCTGAAGTTCTGGCCCGTTTTAAAAAGAAAGTACTGCTAATTTCGTACGAGAGCGACCTGCTGTATCCACCTGATGAAATTGAACAGCTTGGGAACGCGTGGAAAAAGGCCGGGGCGGATGCAACAGTCCACCATGTTAACACAATTTTCGGCCATGATGGATTTTTAACAGAGTTTGATAAATGGGGAGATATTGTAAAGCGGACACTGGAAAAACAGACGGAGACAACTTAAAAGATCTACTCTTATCAAGAGAGGCAGAGGGACTGGCCCGATGAAGCCCGGCAACCATCGAGTAAACAATATACTCGGAAGGTGCCAAATCCTGCAAAGCTGTTACAGCTTTGAAAGATGAGAGGAAGGACATAAATTTTTATGCACCTTTCTTTCAGAGAAAGGTGTTTTTATTTTATATCTTTGTTAAAGTCTGATGTTTTTTACGGAAGGTGCGAGACGCCTTCGGGAATAGCATTAGCTGAAGATCCCGCAGGGAGGTTTTTCCCGAGGAAGCTGAAGCAATGTCCGAGGCAAGCGAGCGTCCTGGAGTGAAAATCAGCAACAAAGTTTAATAAACCATTTTTATAAAAGTCTGTAAACGGAAAACTGACTGCGGGCATTCTGGAATGAAGAAAAAATTAAAACAAAAACCGGGAGGAATTACTAATGGCAAACTCAAACAATTCGGAAACTTACAATGTGGAAACAGTACTTTTACATGGAGGACAGTCACCAGATCCGACTACAGGTTCAAGAGCGGTTCCTATTTATCAGACTACTTCTTATGTTTTTCACGACACTGAACATGCGGAAAGGCTGTTCGCCCTTGATGAACCAGGAAATATTTACAGCCGTATTGGGAACCCGACAGTAGATGTTTTTGAAAAGCGAATCGCACTGCTGGAAGATGGGGTGGCCTCGGTGGCAACAGCCTCAGGAATGGCGGGGATTTCCCTGGCAATATTGAATATTGCAGGAGCCGGGGATGAAATTGTTGCTGCAACAAACCTGTATGGCGGAACTTATAACTTGTTTTCAATCACTCTGCCGCGATATGGGATTAATGTGAAATTTGTAGACCCAACAGATCCGCAAAACTTTAAAGAGGCAATCAATGAAAATACGAAAGCAGTATTTGCTGAAACTATAGGTAATCCGAGCTTACATGTGCTTGATATTGAAGGGGTAGCTGAAGTAGCCCATGAAGCAGGTATCCCTCTCATTATTGATAATACATTTGCCACACCTTATGTATGTAAACCATTAACTCTTGGAGCAGACATTGTGGTTCATTCTGCTACTAAGTGGATTGGCGGGCACGGCACTTCAATCGGCGGAGTTGTAGTAGACGGTGGACGTTTTAACTGGCAGTCAGAAAAGTTCCCAGGTTTTATCGAGCCGGACCGAAGCTATAACGGTCTCTCCTATGCAAAAGACTTCGGAACATTGGCATTTGCCACAAAGCTGCGTGTGCAGCTGTTACGTGATTTTGGCGCAAGCTTAAGCCCGTTTAACGCTTTTCAGCTGTTACAAGGACTGGAAACACTTCACCTCCGGGTTGAGCGGCACAATGAAAACGCACTGAAGCTGGCGGAACTTCTATCTGGCCATCCGGCAGTAGATTGGGTGAACTATCCTGGGCTATCTTCTCACGAGTCCCACCAACATGCTTCGAAAGTGTTAACAAATGGATACGGTTCCGTGCTGAATTTCGGAATAAAGGGCGGCAGAGAAGCAGGCCGCAAGCTCATTGATTCTATTTCTCTCTGGTCCCATCTTGCAAACGTCGGGGATGCAAAGAGCTTAATCATCCATCCAGCATCTACCACTCATCAGCAGCTGTCTGACGAAGAACTGGTGGCTACAGGGGTAACGGAAGACCTTGTCCGTTTATCTGTAGGGATTGAAAATGTAGAAGACCTGTTCAAGGATCTGGATCAGGCGCTTTCAAAAGCTACAGGCCATGGAAATAAAAACAGCACGGTAATCAATGACGAAGGGGTAATAAAGTGGGCTTTATCCTCTCCGAAAGAACAGGTCGAGACAGAAAACGGTACAGAGGAACGTCAAAAAACTATCGCTATCGTTGGGCTAAGCAGTAATGAGGCTCGTCCTAGTAACCGCCTGGCGCGAAAAATGCAGCGATTAGGTTATAAAATCATTCCTGTCAATCCAAGAGAGACGGAAGTTTTAGGAGAAAAAGCTTACCCTGATCTGAAAAGTGTGGAAGGACCAATTGATATCGCGCAGATTTTCCGAAGCCCGGAAGCAGCGATTGAGCTTGCGAGAGAAGCAGCTGAGGTTCGTCCTAAAGTATTCTGGCTGCAGGAAGGTGTTATCTCTGAAGAAGCGGCCGCAATCGCGAAGGAAGCCGGACTTGAAGTAGTCCACAACCGCTGCACTTATAAAGAAGCTCAGCGCTTGAGAGGAACAATCGCCACATTTGCATGTGAGATTTAATCCAGGAACTTATATATTTGTGAGAAATTTAAGTTAAATGGTGATATCGCAACAACGACTTCATTTCGCAACAAGGGAAGCTGATATCGCAACAAGGACCACGTATATCGCAACAAGACAGGTGAAAATCGCAACAAAGATATCATTTCGCAACAAGGGAAGCTGATATCGCAAC
This sequence comes from Evansella clarkii, assembly GCF_002019695.1. Lineage (GTDB taxonomy): Bacteria > Bacillota > Bacilli > Bacillales > Salisediminibacteriaceae > Evansella > Evansella clarkii. Next base: position 2,062,561 of record NZ_KV917376.1, read on the forward strand.
AAGGACTAAGTATATCGCAACAAGACAGGTGAGAATCGCAACAACGATATCATTTCGCAACAAGAATCGCGTATTTCACAACTAATAAATTATGAAAAGGAGAGAAGTATCTTGTCACACATTAAAAATTACAGCCTACTACTATTCGCAATACTGGGAGCAGCTTTTTTAACAGCCTGCGGCACGTCTACTTCCGGGGCAGATGCTTCTCATCCGGACAAAATTACAGTAGACTACGCATTTTATTCACCTACCAGCCTCGTATTAAAAGAGTTCGGCTGGCTGGAAGAAGCGTTTGAAGAAGAAGGAACTGAAATTGAATACGTTTTGAGCCATGGAAGCAACAGGGCACTGGAGTTCCTCTCAGGAGGAAGTATTGACTTTGGATCAACAGCAGGTGCCGCAGCGTTAATGGCTAAGAGTAATAATTCACCTATAAAGAATGTGTATATATATTCTCAGCCTGAATGGACGGCTCTTGCGGCGAATGCTGATTCCGGTATTCAGTCTGTAGCGGATCTTGAAGGTAAAAAAGTCGCGGCTACATTAGGAACAGACCCTTATATCTTCCTTATAAGAGCGCTGAATGAACACGGTCTTACAAGTAATGATATTGAAGTGGTACCGCTGCAGCACAGTGACGGAGCCAACGCACTGGCTACAGGACAAGTGGACGCCTGGGCAGGGCTGGATCCTCACATGGCAAGACAGGAGCTGGAAACAGACGCAGAGTTGTTTTACAGAAATACCGAATTTAATACTTACGGCTTCCTGAATGTTCGTGAAAGTTTCGCGGAGCAATATCCTGAAGCGGTAGATAAAGTAATTGAAGCATATGAAAAAGCCCGTGTATGGGCCCTTGAAAATCCTGAAGAAACAGCTGAAATTTTAGCAAAAGAAGCAGATATCGATGGTTCGGTAGCTTCCTTGCAGCTGGAAAGAAACGACTTCTCAAATCCAGTACCTGGAGATGAACACAGGGAGAGCCTCAAAGAAGCGGGAGACGTTCTCCAGCGCTCTGGCGATATAGACGAATCCCTGGATATTGAAGAGCTTGTTAATGAATTAATCGACTCCTCTTACGCAGAACGGGTCATCGGAGATTAGAAGGAGGGAACGGAAGTGGCAGTTTCAGAAAGACACCAGAATAACAGCACAGCATTTTTTGCGAAAAAAGAAAAAGCAGCTCAAGTTAAATCCAGATACAGCATTTTAAAAGTGCCGGCGGGAAAGATTGGTCTTTCCCTCCTTCTTCCTGTTTTGCTCCTCTTGAGCTGGGAAGCTGGATCAAGGCTGCAGTTAATCGATTCCCACCTTCTTCCTGCTCCTACAGTCGTATTAATTACCCTGTGGTCCATGGCGGCTGACGGAAGTTTATGGCAGCATACAGGAGCGACTTTGTACCGGATGTTCTGGGGCTTTATCTGGGGAACACTGATAGCTGTCATCCTCGGGTCCATTACCGGAATGTCAAAAAAAGTGGAACTGATGGTAGATCCGCTTATACAGGCGTTCCGTTCCATTCCATCTCTTGCCTGGGTCCCGCTCTTTATTCTCTGGCTCGGTATTGGAGAAGTTTCCAAAGTAACCCTGATAGCGGTAGGTGTGTTTTTCCCGGTCTACCTGAATGTTACCGGAGGCATACAGTCTGTTGACCGCAAACTGATTGAAGTTGGAAAGGCATACGGTTTATCCACTTTCCAGCTGATCAGAAGAATCGTCCTGCCAGCATCACTACCGTCATTTTTCACAGGACTCAGAAGCGGACTTGGATTAGGCTGGATGTTCGTTGTAGCGGCAGAGCTGATGGGGGCGAGCCAGGGGCTTGGATTCCTTCTTGTTCTGGGGCAAAATACAGTACGGCCGGAAGTTATTCTTGCAAGTATCTTGTTGTTTGCGGTGCTTGGAAAAATAACTGATTCTATTTTGAAAAAACTGCAGGACAAAGCACTGCACTGGCAGGATCGGATGGAAAATAACGAAGCAGCATAAGGAGGAAGACTCGATGAGTTTAACTGTAGAAAATGTAAGCAGAAGTTTTTCAGGAGATAAGGCAGTTGATAATGTATCCTTTACTGCGAAGAAAGGGGAAATCATCGGGCTTCTCGGTACGAGCGGATGTGGAAAAAGCACCGTTCTCCGAGCTATATCAGGGCTTGATACTGGTTATGAAGGAACGATCACAGTTAACGGCCTGAAGAGCAGGTCTGTGAACAAGGATCTGGGGATCATTTTTCAGGAACCGAGATTAATGCCTTGGCTCACTGTCCTTGATAATGTCTGCTTCGGCCTGGAAGGGGACAAAAAAGAGAAAAAAACGAAAGCGTTAAAGCTGCTGCAGCAAGTTGGCCTCCATGGATTTGAGCATTATTATCCGAAACAGCTGTCAGGGGGGATGGCGCAGAGAACCGCTATCGCCAGAGCCCTTGTAACAGAACCGGAAACGCTTCTCCTCGATGAGCCGTTCAGTGCTCTTGATGCGTTCACGAAGCTGCAGCTTCAGGATATGCTGCTTGATCTCTGGAACAGTTACCAGCCGACGATGGTAATCGTGACGCATGATATTGATGAAGCTTTGTATCTCTGCGACCGGATTATCATTCTGAAAGGGCAGCCTGGAAGCGTCCATAAAAACATTGAAATTAACAAACAAAAACCGAGAAGCAAAGCTGACCCTGAGCTAACTAAATTAAAGGGAGAAATTCTTAAAGCCCTTGAACTTGAAAAGAAAGCAGCATCCTTTTAATTGATTGATTATTGGCAATGATCAATTGATTTCCGACCAAAAACTCCGGATAAAGGCAGTGTTACGGAGCTTATAATACCCTGTAATAAGCAGTGTTGATTGCAGCCTAAGACGGCGGTGACTGTCTCTTCCTCTGCTCCTGCGGTTACTCGTCGCAAAAAGAGTTCTGCTCCTGCGGTTACTCGTCGCAAAAAGAGTTCTGCAAGCTTAGCTCCGTAGAATATCCGTCGAGACAACTCGATGTATTTGCGGTGAAGAAGATGCTCGTTCTTGCGGGAACAGCATGAAAAGCTGAAAATCCATTTTTGCCTGCGTTCAGCCGTCAAAAATTAGTTGAAGCCGTGCCCGCAGAACGCGTCCGTCTGAAGCGTAAATCGAACAAGAAAATAACATTTTAAGATAATGATAGTATTAATGATTAAAATCTTGAATTCTAAAAATGATTCAGTTTAACAAATTGTTTTTATAAGGAGGCAATAACGATGACAGCACAATTAACTAAAGAGAAGCGGACGATTCTGCCTCCTGTCAGAACAAGCAAAGCAAACCTTCAGGATTATGATAAAACAATTAACGAATTCAGCTGGGATGACGCCCTGAATGAACTTGCCAAGGCGCCTGCAGGACAGTGGAACGCGGCTTATGAATGTATCGACCGTCACGCAGATGAGGGTTACGGAGAAAAAACAGCCCTTCTTTTTACTGACGGAGACAGAGAGGAAAGCTACAGCTTTTCAGAAGTTAAACAGATAACAGATAATTATGCGAGAGTTTTACTTAAGAACGGAGTCAAAAAAGGTGACCGTGTCTTCATCTTCCTTCCTAAATCACCGGACTGCTATTTCACTATCCTGGCTGCCATAAAAGTGGGAGCAATCGCAGGGCCTCTTTTTGAAGCATTTATGGAAGACGCAGTGAAAGACAGAATGACAGATTGTGAGGCTCAGTATTTAATTACTGACGCAGCGCTTGGTAAACGTGTACCTTACGAGGAAATCCCGTCCCTCATTAAAACATGGGATATTTCTGAACTGCAGCAGGAAGCAGAGAGCTTGCCTGAGGACGATTCTCCTGTTGTGTGGGTTGATAAAGAAGACGGGATGCTGATCCATTACACATCCGGATCAACTGGCAAACCAAAAGGCGTGCTGCACGCTCACCGGACTATACCTCACCAGTATATTACCGGAAAATGGGTGCTGGACATCCAGGAAGACGATGTTTACTGGTGCACCTCACATCCTGGCTGGGTAACAGGAAGTGTATACGGGGTTTTTGCTCCATGGCTTAACCGGGCAACTGTCGTCATTCACGGAGGGCGTTTTGATGCGGAGCAGTGGTATGAATTGATTGAAAAATTCAAAGTATCTGTCTGGTACAGCGCACCCACAGCTTTCAGGATGTTAATGAGCCAGGGGGTAGCATATAAAAACTATGATCTTTCTTCATTAAGGCATATTTTAAGTGTTGGTGAGCCCCTCAACCCGGAAGTGATTTACTGGGCATATGAGAAATTCGGTGTGCGGATTCACGATACATGGTGGATGACGGAAACTGGCGGCCACCTGATCGTTAACCTGCCTTCCCAGCCAATTAAACCAGGATCCATGGGACGTGCTTTTCCGGGAATTGAAGTAGGCATTCTTGATGAAAATAATGATCCCCTTCCAAGAGGAGAAACAGGAAAGCTGGCTGTAAAAGCTCCATGGCCAGGGCTTATGAAAGAGATTTGGAAAAATGAAGCGAAATACCGCTCTTATTTTACAGACAATGGCTGGTATATCTCCGGCGATACAGCTTATCAGGATGATGACGGTTATGTCTTTTTCAACGGCCGGGATGATGACTTAATTAAGACTTCTGGTGAAAGGGTAGGTCCCTTTGAGGTGGAAAGTAAGCTTATTGAGCATCCAGCTGTTGCGGAAGCAGGCGTAATTGGCAAACCAGACCCGGTAAGGGGAGAAATTATAAAAGCCTTCGTTACACTGCGGGAAGGGTATTCGGAAACACCCGACCTTGTCGAGGAAATACGAGTCTTTGTTAAAACAGAGCTTGCGGCTCATGCTGCGCCTAAAGAAATTGAAATACTTAATGAGCTTCCGAAAACGAAAATCAGCGGGAAAATATTACGACGGGTACTAAAAGACAGGGAGATAAAAAAGCTGCGGCAGGAGAAAGGAGCATCAGGCCAATGACCTTAAAACCTTATAAAATTGCTATAATCGGTTTTGGAACAGTAGGTGAAGGAGTTTATGAGACAATCGAAAAAAAATCGGAAAAGCTCGGTTTACTCCTAGGGCGCCAGGTTGAAGTTCCTGTTGTTCTCGTAAAAAACGGAGATAAGCCGAGGCAGGTCAGCAGGAAGACGGAAATCACCACCTCTTTTGATTTGATATTAAATAAGAAAGAGATTGATGCGGTGGTGGAGGCTACTCCGGATGCTGCTACTGGCTATCCTTATGCAGCTGCCCTTCTGGAGAAGGGTGTGTCTGTCATCACCGCTAATAAGGAGCTTGTAGCAAAGCATGGGGAAGAGCTTCAAAGACTCGCTGAACGATCAGGGGCAGATCTCCTCTACGAAGCTGCTGTAGCAGGGGGGATTCCATTACTGAACACACTCAGGCATACGCTTAAAACAAATACGATTGACAAACTGGAAGGTATCCTTAATGGAACTTCAAATTATATATTAACAAAAATGCGTACTGAGAGAGCTCCATTTACCTCTGCCCTGGAAGAGGCTCAGGAAAAAGGGTACGCGGAAGCAGTCCCCGACAAAGATGTTGATGGATGGGATGCTTATTATAAAACTACGATTTTAAGCAGGTGGATATACGGGAAGTCTCCTGTCTGGCAGGACAACGCTCCGCGGGGAATACGAAATGTTGCCTCTGAGGATATTAAACTTGCTGAAAAAGCAGGAGGAAGACTTAAACACATTGCTTCATTAGTGAAAAGAGGAACGGAGGTGCATGCTTCTGTAACACCTTGTTTCCTGCTCGACAATCATCCTTTATATAATGTAGAGGGCGTAAATAACGGTATTAATATAGAAGGAAGTATTGTAGGATCCGTACTGCTTCAGGGGCCAGGCGCAGGTAAATTTCCAACAGCGAGCGCTGTTGTGGAGGATCTGGTGAATCTGTTAAAAAATAAGCATGAGCTTCCTGAAAGTAAGGGAACGGAATTTTTATCACATGGCTTGAACAAAGAAGCAGGGGAGCATTCAGATGAGGACAATTCTGTTTATTTTCTGGCATGGGATGGGTCAGCTGCTAAAAAAGCAGCATTACCAGGGGAGGCTGTGTTATGGCAGTCCGAAAATGAGTTCGGCACTTCTGCTGCAATCGTTCATTTTCCTGGTGAGTCTGCCAGAGGGCTGGAGAAATTTCAACGGAACGGTGGAAGAGTTTATCCCCTGTCCACTAATAACCCTGTCAACACAATCAGAGCAGATATAAGCAAAGAAGAGGGAAAGAAGCGGCTGTCTTATATTTAAAGCAGCTGCTTTTCTTTTCGTTTTAGTACATATGAAGGTGGAGACAATTAAAAGTAGTGGCGAAATGCTTCGAATTAACCTGAAATGATAATTGACTGAAAAAAGGGTTCAAAAGTCCCGTAAAATGATGGAATTGCTGATGATCTTGTTTATTACTGGGGCAATAGTTATTGTTTTTAGGTTCTGCGGATCCGGAAAAGAGTGACAAATCATTATATAAACTGCAGTAGGATAGCAGTCTAACCCCAGTAAACTCCAGCGGAAATTAACCTTTTTTGTCGAATCTAAAAAATTATCAAAATTTTGCGAGGTTTTATGATATTCTAGTAAGAACAAGACCGAACAATAGAGAAAGGTCATATTTTAAAAGGTAGAGGTGCTGCACATGTTTCGTACACTCCGTAACATTTTTCGCGTGGGGGATCTGCGCAACAAGATTATCTTCACATTACTTATGCTGGTTGTGTTTCGTATCGGCGCACATATTCCGGCACCTGGTGTCAATGCTGATGTCCTCAACTTCGAAGGACTTGCCGCATTTGGCTTCCTTAACGCATTCGGGGGAGGAGCTTTAGAAAACTTCTCTATTTTTGCTACTGGAATCATGCCTTATATTACTGCTTCAATTATTGTCCAGTTACTACGAATGGACGTTGTTCCTAAATTCGCCGAGTGGGCTAAAGAAGGAGAAGCAGGCCGTAAGAAGCTTGCTCAGGTTACCCGCTACGGTACGATCGGTATAGCATTTTTACAAGGGTTAGCGCTGTCAGCAGGTTTCAATAATATTATGCCTGGCCTTGTGCCCGACCCTAGTTTTGGTAAATACATTCTCATCGCCATTGTCCTGACTGCAGGAACTGCCTTCCTTATGTGGCTTGGTGAGCAGATTACTGCGAAAGGTGTAGGAAACGGAATTTCCATTATCATTTTCGGTGGTATTGTCTCCGCCCTTCCAAACGGCGTAAATCAATTATACGCAAGCTACATTGCGGATGCTGGAGATCAGCTTTTCGTTAATATAGTAATCATTGCATTGTTAGCGCTTGCTGTACTGGCAATCGTTGTAGTCGTGGTTTTTGTACATCAGGCAATCAGAAAGATTCCTGTGCAGTATGCTAAGAAAATGGCTGTTGGAGGACGTCCTACAGGAGGACAGTCGACTCACCTGCCGCTGAAAGTAAACGCAGCAGGGGTTATCCCGGTTATTTTCGCCATGTCACTATTCGTTTTTCCGCCGACTGTAGCAAACCTGGCAGGTGCTGATACAGCAGTAGGCCAGTGGATTGTAGCTAACTTTGATAATACGCAGCTATTCGGGATGCTGTTTTACGCAGCATTGATTATCGGATTTGCTTACTTCTATACATTTGTTCAGATCAACCCAGAACAAATGGCGGAAAACCTCCGCAAACAAAACGGCTTTATTCCAGGAATCCGCCCTGGTAAAAATACCGAGGTGTACATTACCCGCACGCTTTACAGACTCACGTTCGTGGGCTCGCTGTTCCTGGCATCAGTTTCAATTGTACCCCTGCTGTTCACCGCAGCAATGGGGCTGCCGCCAGCTGTACAGATCGGCGGAACAGGACTCCTCATCGTCGTCGGTGTTGCATTAGATACCATGAAACAAATCGACAGCCAGCTCATCGACCGCCGCTATACAGGCTTCCTGAAGAAGAGCTCTTAATTAATTTTAATATTCATTTCAAACCTCCGTGGGCGGTCCTTCCGCCGCGGGGGTTTTTGTTTTGGTTTTTGGGAGCGTGGGTTGTGGCGGTAACGTGTCGTGGGTTCCTGGAACCAAGGTGCCAGGATGGGAGAAGAAGTATGAGGGAGAATGAGTGAGGAAAAGGGAGGTATTCAACGTGTCCCCAGTGTACCTGGAACCGGGGTACCTGGAACCAAAGTGCAAAAAGGAACATAAGTGAGGATAAGTGAGAAAAGGAGAGAAGTCCAACGTGGCACCGTTGAACCCGGTCCGCTGGAACCCGGTCCCGAGGTGCCAGGTTGCCAGAGCGAGTATAAGCGAGCATGAATGAGCTTTTTGGAGCCACGCCAACCAACTCACCCCATCCCAACCACACGACTTCCCACGACCACCCCCGCCTCATCCCAACATTAATCCCGATGTAACCGTCCGTAAAACTCCCGCCTCAAAACATGAGTGGAAGCGAAGATGTTCATGCGGGAGATAACGGACGCTAACATCCCGATTGGTTCAACTAACAACCAGTGGGGGATGAATAAAACCCCCACTGATTGAAGGTTCACTTTATGTCACAGCTTTTTTACCAGCCCCTGGGTCCCCCACGACAGCACGGTCCCCGATCGGGACGTTAAGCTGGTAAAATATTCGCGAATTCCATGCAATCAAAGTAGCAATTACGATGACGGTCCCGAGCCCAGTGAATAACAAGGTAAAGCTGTATATCTCAGCAAAAACACCGCCGAGCCCCGCACCTAGCGGAATCCCTGACTGGGCCAGGAGAGTCCTCACTGTAAAGACACGCCCTCTGATATTTTCAGGCACCCGCTTTTGGTAAAAGGTTGTGTTATTAATTGTAAAAACAATGGCGAAGACACCCTGGCACATGGAAAAAAACAAAGCCAGCCACACATTTGTAGTTAAGCCGAGAAGGATAAACAATACGCCACCCATAGTCAGGCTGCCGAGCATAACGAAACGGAGGTTCTTTGGCTGCCTGAAAAACCCGGTTATAAAAGAGCCGAACACCATACCGAGAGAGAACAAGGACATAAACAATCCATATTGAAATTCGGTGCCTCTGAGGTGTTCAATAACAAATGGAAGAAACATTGGCTGGGCTGCACCAGTACTGAAATTTATAATCATCATCAGAATTCCGATCCAGAAAAGGACAGGATACAGCCTGAAAAATCCGATGCCTTCTTTAAACATAGCCAACCATGATGGCTTCACTGAAGGTTGGTTCCGCTCCATTTTTTGCACGAATAACAGAAGAATTCCAGATAAGGTAACCGCAGTTACAAGAATAGAGATAACCGCCAGCGGACCTAGCATGGTTAACAGCAGCCCGCCCAGAGCAGGCCCTATGAGCATCATTGTCTGCATTGTACCTTCGAGAATGGAATTGCCCCGCTGCAGATGTTCTTTCGGTAAAATAAACGCAACATAAGACATACTGGCTGGCCGGAAGAGGGGTTCAGCAAGCCCTGTAACCATTGCAGCGATAAACAGTACAGGCAGCTGAAGCTGATCAGTAAACAGCAAAACAGCCGGAATGAAAAACGCCACAGCTCTCAGCCATTCAGAAATGATCATTACAGTTTTGTACTGGAACCTGTCGATATAAGGGCCGGCGAGAAGGTTAGTCAGCAGGCTTGGCACCATAAAGGACACCCATATCATACTCATAGCTATCTTCGAGCCCGATAAATCGTAAACAAGCCAGGAAATGATAAAAGCAGCGAATGTTCCTCCCAGACCAGAAGCTCCCTGGGCAAGCCATAAAAACAAAAACGAGCGTTTGAAAATAAACTCTTTCATTTCGTTCCTCCGTTTTATTAAGAAATTTTTCTTATTAAAAGACTTCCTAATCTAAGGGTGCCGTTTAGTTCCTATGATGTAATATATTTTTTTATTTTCCTTTCCATTTCCGTTAAGCCTTCTTCCCTGTAGCTGAAGCTTTCTGGTCTGCCAGGTGAGATATGGATACGGACGAGCCCGGCTGCACGAAGGGAGATCAGATGATGATGGACAGTACTCTTTGCAAGGCCGCTGTATTCATGGATCTTTTTAAAGGTTTCCGGCTGGCCCTCTGCGAGGAATTTTAATATTTTTATTCTGTTTTCATCCGATAATGCCTGCTGTGCCCGCATCGACTCAGGAGGAATGGACTGGCCAGGCCCTGTTATTCCATCCGCGGCATACTGGTAAAAGAGCTGATTTTCTCCATAGCTGTACAGAACAACGGGGCGGGAGTGATACTGGGGCAGAAGAAATACCTTTTGTTCATCTGGCTGATTTTCCAGATAAAAACCTCTCGTGGTTTTTTCTATCACTTCCACTTCGTTTAATTGACTCAGTGCTTCTTCTGTTTTAAGATGCTGAGTATTTAACTCCTGAAAGATTCGCGGATCCAAAACAGAGAAGTATTTCCTGTGCCATTGTTCAAGAATTGGACCTGTCTCCATAATGGGCACAGGTGGTTCAGCCGGAAGCTGATTTATCGTTGGGAGGGAAGGAGGAAGATCTTCTGTTTCTGAAATCCAGGATAACAGATCCTCAATGGATTCCCCTGTTTCTCCTTGTAATACCGCGCTATGAACACAGCTTATAGTAGTAAGAATCTCCTCATTTTGTAAACTTTTCAGGAATTCATCATCAAAAGACTTTGCTGTTGCGTTTCGCCACTTTGTTCCAAGGTCGACTTTCTTCCAGAGACTCTTTGTTGAGAAAACATAAAGACTTACGAGGAATTCCATTTGTGGTGTAAATTTAGAAATTACTTGCATATTGTTCGACTCCAATCGAATGATTATTTTTATAGTTCGATTATATTCGAACGAAACACAATTAGCAACCGGGAATTATAATATTCTGTAAATTAGACACCTGGGAGAAAATCTGGAATAATTAAGGAGAGAGATACCGGAATAATAAATGAATTTAAAAGGAGGGGCAGGATGCCGAAAAAGGATGGAGGCTTAGTATTTTATCCACGTAAAAGCGACCGTTTGGAGGGGAAAAACAAAACGTCCTTCCATGTTACGGTGATTTTATTTTATTCCTTGATTCTTTTTTCACTGGGCGTACTCATATACACTATAGTTGTAGCAGGAGCTTCAGTATTCGGGAACTTCATGTATCCGTTCTTTTATCCCCTTTTGGCTGCCGCAACTCTTTACGCAACTAACAAGCCGCCTATACCTTTTCTCAGCAAAAAAGAAAAGCTGGAGAATCTGCAGTATCATTTGAACGAGAAGGAATTGCATATTATTTTATCCGGTAAAATAAAAATGTCGGTCCCGTATAAGAGTATTTTTTATGCGGAAAAGCTCCCTGAGCCAATTGGAAAACCTGGGTCTGTCCAGTCACAGGGAAAATTTTTATGGATCGCTGATCAAGCTATCGGAGTAGACGACTACGGGGCCCTTTATGTTTTCTCCAGTTCACTGTCAGAAGGAGTTTTACTGCATCGGAAGTTTGAAAAAATACTTGTTTCTCCTGAAAAAGACGAGGAATTTATGGCGGAAATAAAAAGGCGCGCGAAAGTTGAGGAGTCAAATAAGAAAGCAGCCTCCTTAATGAAAAATATAAGGTGAGAAAAAATGTTTTGACAGTACACCAGCCGGGCTCAATTTATAATGAGCCCGGCTGGTTTTTTCTCCGTAAGAACCAGAGGTTAATAATAAGATTAGTATAGAAAAGGAACAAGGCGGAATCGGTGGCGGCACCAGTAAACATAAATGTCACCATATTTTTTCTGGAAAAATGCCTCTTCCAGACTCATTCTGTAGTGAAGAGCGCTTCCTACAAAAATAAAGGTAAACAGCAGCGAGAGCCAGTGGCCGCTTATAAACAGGCATGTTCCTGCAGCAATCAGGAAAAAACCTGTATGAAAAGGGTGTCTGGTAAATCTGTATGGGCCGCTGCTGTACAGAGGCTGGTCTTCAGACGGAATAATTGTTCTTGTGAAATAAGGCTTTGTAAAACGGTAAGTCCAGTAACGCAGCAGCAAGCCGCTGCCGATAAAAAACAAGCCGATATTTTTGCATAATACAGAAGAACTTTCGAAAAAGGTGCTGATCAGGAATCCCGCCGATACAGCACACAGAAACATAAAGGAAAGCAAACCTTTCAGTAAGACGGCTTTACTCCATACCTCCTTTTTCTTTTCGTGGGATTCAGTAAACACAAACCATTCCAGCAGCCAGGCGGCAATTAAAATGATGAAAAAAAGGACAGTGATATTCATACTCCTAGTCTGTACGGAAATAGAAAAATTACACCTGCATTACCACGAAATACTGTGGTTCATTGCAGAAAAAAGTGATTTTTCCATCCAGTAATAATTGTTCAATTACAGAGCGCTGAATGGAATTAGGAATATTAGACGGCTATCCACAAAATTACGCTTTCAATCAGCGAAATGGGGGGTCAATCGTCGAAATGATTTTTTCCTCGAAACAGGGGGGAAACCCAAAATGATAAATCCTGAAACCGAGAAGACCAACGAACAAAATGCCCCCAATTTCCAAACATCAAAAAAAGAGACAGATATAAATCTGCCTCCGTTCTTCTTTTATTGAGTCTGATTATTCTGCCCGTTGCTGTAGGGCATCTGGTTTTCGTAACCTGTGAATCGCTGGTAGGACTGCTGAAGGGTTTGCGGCTGTGCAGCTTCGAAGCTGTACCAGCCTTTTTCAAACATTAAATTAAACAAGTCACGCTGGCAGCGCTGGGATTCCACGAAAACCTGTTCAAGGTCCATGTATAATGCTTCATGGCTTGCTTCGTTCAGCGCAGTGGAATAAGACGACGTCATGTATTTTTCCGTTGCAAGCATGTCGTTAATATAATCCCTGTCTGTCATTTGAGGCGTTTCCGGAATCTGAGTCTTAGGGTTTTTGATTTTGCTTTGCTGCTGGCCTTGATTTTGCCCCTGGCCTTGTCCGTTATTCATATTTAGGAATCCTCCTTTCTTTATTGTAATTGACTGCTGTTCTGAGATTGATTTTGTTTATCAAAATGAGCGAGCAGCATTTGATAATGCATATGATGCATTCTTCCTGCTTCATCAAGTGCCTGTGAAATCTGCTGATCCTGGCATTGGGCAGCGAAAGCGTGCGCTTTTTTCATTGCAAGTAAGTTCCAGGAGAGCATATCACTGATGTATAAATGATCTTTGCTTGTAATCACTTCCGGCGGCTCAGGCATGATGTTTTGCTGCTGAGGCTGCATGCCAGGCTGCTGGTTCATTCCCGTTGTCTGCTGATCCATTTTTTCCATCCACCTCCGATATTTTTAAATAATGAGCCATTCACTCCGTTAGTTTACTTCAGAGGCGGAGAACTATACTTCCACAAAAAGAGCAGTTTTTTTGCACAAAAACACTATGATAAACGTAAAATGAATAGAATTAAGAAAATTTTCAGTCATCACTATTGCGTCTGACCGAAAAAAATTATATAGTAATAGTTGTAAACATTTCGTGTAAAATTTTGCTGCACATTGGGTGCAAAATTTTTTGCTCAAAAAATGAATGAGTATTCATTCAAAGCGGGAGAAGGAGGTACTTCATGACTGGGAAGATCAAAAAAGTAGCAGTATTGGGTTCAGGTGTAATGGGTTCAGGTATCGCAGCTCATTTAGCCAATATCGGTATTCCAACACTCTTACTTGACATTGTGCCAAGAGAATTGACCTCAGCAGAAGAGAAGAAGGGATTGACTCTGGAAGATAAAGCGGTGAGAAACCGGCTTGCGACAGAGTCGATTCAGAAGCTGAAAAAACAGAAACCGGCGCCATTGGCGAAAAAAGAAAATATTGACCTCATTGAAGCTGGAAACATGGAAGATGATATGAAGCGTCTTTCAGAGGTGGACTGGGTTATTGAAGTAGTGGTAGAAAATCTTGAAATCAAGCAGAAAGTTTTTGCTCAGGTTGATGAGTACAGGAAAGAAGGAACGATAATCAGTTCCAATACTTCTGGTATTTCCATCGAAGCGATGGCAGAAGGCCGTTCTGAAGATTTCCGCAGACATTTCCTGGGAACTCACTTTTTCAATCCGCCTAGATACTTAAAGCTTCTTGAAGTAATTCCCACGAAAGATACTTCTAAAGAAGTTTTCGATTACATGGTTAAATTCGGTGAAGATGTGTTAGGAAAGGGTGTTGTTGAAGCGAAGGACACGCCAAACTTTATAGCTAACCGGATTGGTACTTACGGCTTACTCGTTACAGTAAGGGAAATGCTTAACCGCGGTTTCTCCGTTGGTGAGGTTGACTCAGTAACAGGACCTGCAATCGGAAGGCCGAAAAGTGCAACTTTCAGAACACTGGATGTCGTGGGACTTGATACTTTCCTTCACGTTGCTAAAAATGTATACGACCAGGTGGAAGGGGAAGAAAAAGAAGTTTTCGATCCTCCTGCCTTCATGAAGGAAATGGCTGAAAAAGGCTGGCTTGGAAGCAAGTCAGGACAAGGCTTCTATTATAAGAAGAAAGGCGAAAAAGGAAGTGAGATCCTTGAGCTGGACTTCGAAACAATGGAGTATGTACCGCGTAAAAAGCTGAAAGCTCCTTCTGTACAGCAAAGCAAACAGGCGAAATCAAAGCAGGATAAATTGAAAGCGCTTGTATACGCTGATGACCGTGCAGGCGAGCTTGTCTGGAATATACTTAAACCGGTTCTTCTCTACTCCGCTGAGAAATACGCGGAGGTGGCGGAAAACATCCGTGACGTCGACCTTGCTATGAAGTGGGGATTCGGCTGGGAGCTTGGCCCATTTGAAACATGGGATGCCATCGGTCTTGAGAAGTCAGTTCAGCGTATGGAAGAAGAAGGAGAAACAGTTCCGGCATGGATTAAAGAAATGCTTGTTAAAGGATTTACAAGCTTTTATAAAGGCTATGACGGCTACTACCACAATGGAGAGTACGCTACAGCTGAAATAAATGAAAAAGTAATCAACATCAAACAGGTAAAAGAGGAAAGTGGCGTAATTACTAAAAATGCAGGAGCTTCTCTCATAGACATTGGAGACGATATCGCACTGCTGGAATTCACGTCACCAAACAACTCTATCGGTCTAGATGTGCTGCAGATGATCAGTAAATCCATTGATGAAGTGGATAAGAACTATCGCGGGCTTGTCATTAACAACCAGGGCAAGAACTTCTGTGTAGGTGCAAACCTGATGATGATTCTTATGGAAGCACAGGACTTCAACTGGCCTGAACTGGACCTTGTTGTCCGCCAGTTCCAGAATGCAATGGCAAAAATCCGTTACTCCTCTAAACCAGTAGTTACCGCACCGTTCGGAATGTCACTTGGCGGTGGAACAGAGATTTGCTTACCATCAGCAAGTATCCAGGCATCTATGGAAACTTACATGGGTCTTGTGGAAGTAGGAGTAGGATTAATCCCTGGAGGCGGTGGAAACAAAGAGCTTTACCTCCGTCAGATCGAAAGGCTTCCTGAAGGAGCTCAGATTGACCTGCAGGCTGTTGCGAACCAGGTGTTTGAAACAATAGCGATGGCTAAAGTAAGTACCAGCGCGCAAGAAGCGGAACAGCACGGATTTATCCGCCCGCAGGATGGAATAAGCATCAACGGAGACCACCTGCTTCATGATGCGAAACAAAAAGCACTTCACCTTGCAAACGCAGGTTACCAGGCTCCGAAACGTAAAAAGATTCCGGTAGTAGGTGAAACTGGTTATGCAGCAATGGTACTGGGCGCTAAGCAAATGGAGCTAAGCGGCTACATTTCAGAGCATGATATGAAAATCGCTGATAAACTCGCCTTCACAATTGCGGGCGGACGAGTGCCAAAAGGAACTGAAGTAGATGAACAATATTTACTGGACATCGAGCGTGAAGCCTTCCTGAGTCTTTTAGGTGAACCAAAGACTCAGCAGAGAATGTCACACATGCTGACAAAAGGCAAGCCGTTACGTAACTAAGAAAGTCTGAAGGAGGGGAATCTTTTGAGAGAAGCCGTCATAGTAGCAGGTGCGCGAACACCTGTAGGAAAAGCAAAAAGAGGTACATTAGCGAAAGTAAGGCCAGATGATTTAGGGGCTTTAACAATAAAAGAAACATTAAAACGAGCAAACAATTTTGATCCAAGCCGTGTAGAAGACGTCATTATCGGCTGTGCCATTCCGGAAGCAGAACAAGGGCTGAATATGGCCAGAAATATTTCCGCACTGGCGGGAATGCCAAATTCAACTCCTGCGATCACTATTAACAGGTACTGCTCATCCGGGCTGCAAAGTATCGCATATGCATCAGAAAGAATTATGCTCGGAAACTCCCAGGCAATTATCGCTGGCGGAGCGGAATCTATGAGTCTGGTTCCAATGACTGGACATGTGGTGGCGCCGAACCCAACACTCGTAGCGGAAGCTCCTGAGTACTACATGGGAATGGGCCATACTGCAGAAGAAGTGGCAAGACGTTTTGAAATCAGCCGTGAAGATCAGGACACTTTTGCAGCTGAAAGCCACAGAAGAGCTGCAAAAGCAATTGAAGAAGGAAAGTTTAAAGATGAAATCGTTCCTGTTCCAGTAACTATGCGCTCTTTCGACGAGAAACATAAGCTTGTCGAAAAAGAAATCCTGTTTGATACAGATGAAGGAGTACGCCACGGAACTACAGTGGAAACTCTTGCAAAACTTCGTCCAGCTTTCCATGTAAAAGGAACTGTAACAGCAGGAAACGCTTCACAAATGAGTGATGGTGCTGCCTCTGTTTTAGTAATGGACAGAGAAACAGCTGAAGCAGACGGATTGACTCCGTTAGTAAAATTCCGATCCTTCGCTGTAGCTGGTGTTGCGCCTGAAATTATGGGGGTAGGTCCTGTAGAAGCTATTCCTAAAGCGGTTAAGCTGGCAGGACTTGAACTTTCCGACATTGGATTATTTGAATTAAACGAAGCATTCGCTTCTCAGGCAATCCAGATTCACCGGGAACTGAAGCTTGATTATGACAAAGTTAATGTTAACGGCGGAGCAATCGCTCTGGGGCATCCGCTTGGCTGTTCAGGAACAAAGCTGACACTCAGCCTTATTCATGAAATGAAGCGTCGCGGCGAACAGTTCGGTGTCGTAACAATGTGTATCGGCGGCGGAATGGGCGCAGCTGGAGTCTTTGAACTGATCTGATAGATTACAAGAGTTGCCAGGCGGGTGTTCGCGTAACTTAGCCCGCCAGGCCTGAAATTTAAGTTTAATATTAAATACCATTCAAGGAGGAACGAGCATGACAACTTCAAGCAAAACAATTAAAGGCGGCGGCTTCTTACTGGAAGAGCTGACTCCTGAGCAGGTTTTTACACCGGAAGACTTTACAGATGAACATAAGATGATTGCGAAAACAACGGAAGATTTCGTTGTTGAGCAGGTAGTACCTGAGGTAGAAAAAATTGAAGAGCACCAATTCGACATTTCTGTCCGCTTACTGAAAGAAGCAGGAGAACTTGGTCTTTTAGGAGCCGACGTTCAGGAAGAGTACGGCGGAATCGGACTTGATAAAATCAGCTCTTCTTTAATCACCGAAAAATTCGCGCTTGCAGGTTCTTTCTCCCTTTCACACGGAGCTCACGTTGGAATCGGTTCTCTGCCTATCGTGTTCTTCGGTAACGAAGAGCAAAAGCATAAGTACCTTCCTGCATTAGCGACAGGCGAAAAGCTTGCTGCATATGCTCTAACAGAGCCAAGCTCAGGTTCTGACGCTTTAAGTGCAAAAACAGTGGCGAAATTAAATGACGCTGGAACTCACTATGTACTTAACGGTGAAAAACAGTGGATTACGAACGCTGGCTTCGCAGATGTCTTTGTTGTATACGCAAAAGTTGACGGTGAACATTTCACTGCGTTTATCGTAGAAAAAGACTTTGAAGGTGTTTCCACTGGTCCGGAAGAGAAGAAAATGGGTATTAAAGGTTCTTCTACTCGTACATTAATCCTTCAGGATGCTCTTGTACCGAAGGAAAATGTGCTTGGAGAAATCGGTAAAGGCCACGTTATCGCGTTTAACATCCTTAACATTGGACGTTACAAGCTTGGAGTAGGCTGTGTAGGCGGAGCTAAGCGTGCTATTGAAGTATCTGCTAAATATGCTAACGAGCGTAAGCAGTTTAAACTACCAATCTCTAAATTCACACTTATTCGCAAAAAGCTTGCAGAAATGGCTGTGAAAACTTATGCAGCAGAAAGCTCTATCTACCGTACAGGCGGATTGATTGACGCTGCATTTGAAAACCTTTCTGACGAAGAACAAAAAGACGGAGCTGCAGTTGGTAAAGCTATCGGTGAGTACGCAATTGAGTGCTCCCTGAACAAAGTATTCGGATCTGAAGTACTCGATTTCGTAGTAGACGAAGCAGTACAAATCCACGGTGGTTACGGCTTCATGGCAGAATACGAAGTAGAATCCATGTACCGTAACTCAAGAATCAACCGTATTTTTGAAGGAACTAACGAAATCAACCGTATGCTCGTACCTGGAACGCTTGTAAGAAAAGCAATGAAGGGCGAACTGCCGCTTCTTGAGAAAGCTGGAAACATTCAGGAAGAGCTTATGATGATGATGCCTCAGGAAGTAGGCGATGAGCCGCTTGAGCAGGAAAAATATCTTCTTGATAACGCTAAGAAAATCTTCATGATGGTTGCTGGTACTGCTGTTCAGAAATACGGCGAGAAGCTTGCGAAAGAACAGGAAATGCTTGCGAATGTAGCGGACATCGTTTCCGAAATCTTCAGCATTGAGTCTGTAATCCTTCGTACAGAAAAAGCAATCAACAAAGATGGTCTGGAGAAAGCAGAGCAGAAGCTTTTTATGACTCAGGTATTCACTCAGGAAGCGTTCAACCATATCGAAGCTATCGCGAAAGAGTCTCTCGTTGCTCTTGAAGACGGAGATACTGCACGCACAATGCTTTCTATTCTTAAGAAGCTGACTCGTCACAACCCAGTAGACGTAGTTGCTAAAAAGCGTGAAATCGCAGCGCGAATTGTTGAAGCTGAAAAGTACGTAATCTGATTTTTTCGCCGGATTTCCCGGAAAACTAATGTAAATTTGTTAGCCAATTTGGGGCACTCCCCTGCCCCAATAAAATAATTCTCCTTTCTAAAAAGAAAGGGCATTCTCCTCTCTGTATGACGCAAAAGAGCCCCTGTTTGGGGCTCTTTTGCCGTTGTGGAGGAATTGAGCAGCAAGAGGTATCTGCGTCTCTTGAGCGGGAGTTTGGGGCAGGCTGAAGGGGGGAAGAGGTGCTGTTATCCTTTGAGCATGGAGAAAGCATGCACTGAATTCCAGAAAGAGTGTGATTCAAGCGTTGAGTGTAAATAAAGCCCGCATTGAATTCCAGAAAGAAGGCGACTCATCCCTCGAGAAAGTCAGTGCCCCAGCTGAAGTAACGAACTGGAGCTGCTTTCCGCTCCCGTGCTCGTTTCAGCTCATTCACCCGCGGGTAAAAGATGAATGTACGTTAAATCTGGTTGCTTTCCTCACATTTGTGCATACTAAATAACCTAGCATTATGAGGAGGGATACAATGGATAAAAAAACAGGTAAGGAATTTTTCCATGAAGAGAGGATAGAATCCACTGAAAAGTTCACACAGGAGTCACGTCGTGGGGATACAGAACTGGAAACCTCTATTCAGGAAACGTATGAACAGCTTTCTCCGGAGGATACTGAAGGTAAAAATCAATAAGGGGCAGAATTATTGCCCCTTCCATAAATCAAATGTAATAATATAGAAAGAAAGTTAAAGGATTTAAGGAGGTTTTCACATGAGTTTAACATTTTATCACTACCCTAATTGTGATACTTGCAGGAAAGCGAAAAAGTGGATGGACGAACAAGGATTATCGTATGAGGCTACTCATATTGTAAATGACCCTCCCTCAAGGGAAGAAATCCAGGATATATATGAAAATAGCGGGCTTGAATTGAAGAAATTATTCAACACAAGCGGAAAGCGTTACCGGGAACTTGGCATGAAAGATAAAATGAAGGATTCCACAGAAGAGGAACTTCTGGACTTACTGGCTTCTGATGCCATGTTAATAAAACGGCCTTTAGTCAGCAATGGAACTAAGGCAACAGTAGGGTTCAAAGAGGAAACGTTTTCAGAAACCTGGAAATAAGCTGCGGAATGGTTGCTTATAGGAGTGTTAATATACTATATTTAAAGTTGAGGGTATATTTGCTGGACTGTGAAATACATAGTTTATATGGAATAAGTATCCACAGTCCGTATTCATTCTAATGATATGAAGCGGAGGGTTTTATGGATGAGTAATTTACCAAAGGAACTTAAGTATTCAGAAGAACACGAATGGGTAAAAACAGAAGATGGAAAAGTACGTATTGGTATTACTGACTTTGCACAGGCAGAGCTGGGAGACATTGTTTTCGTAGAGCTTCCTGAAGTAGGAGACGATATTGAAGCAGACGAGCCATTTGGCAGTGTAGAGTCTGTTAAAACTGTTTCTGAGCTATATGCCCCTGTCAGCGGCAAGGTAGTTGAAATCAATGAAGAGCTTGAAGACTCTCCGGAGTTTGTTAACGAATCTCCATATGAAAAAGCATGGATGATCGTTGTTGAACCTTCCGATTCTTCAGAAGTTGATAACTTAATGACAGCTGAGCAGTACGAAGAAATGATTAGTGAAGACTAATTAGCAAGCAGGAAGCAAGGGGCATATCAGGCCTCTTGCTTTTTTACTTGGCCTGTACTAAGGCTGCCTCGACAGTTTAAGTTTAGAATACCCGCGGAGAAAGTGATCGCAAGAAGGCCTTGCGTTACTTGAGAGGCTGACATCGCGTTACTCAAGGGATGCAAGAAGGCCTTGCGTTACTTGAGAGGCTGACATCCTGTTACTCAAGGGGTGCAAGAAGGTCTTGCGTTACTTGAGAGGCTGACATCGCGTTACTCATGGGGTGCAAGAAGGCCTTGCGTTACTTGAGAGGCTGACATCGCGTTACTCATGGGGTGCAAGAAGGCCTTGCGTTACTTGAGAGGCTGACACCGCGCGTTACTCATGGGGTGCAAGAAGGCCTTGCGTTACTTGAGAGGCTGACATCGCGTTACTCAAGGGATGCAAGAAGGCCTTGCGTTACTTGAGAGGCTGACACCGCGTTACTCAAGGGATGCAAGAAGGCTTTGCGTTACTTGAGTGGCTGCCATCGCATTACTCAAGGGGTGCAAGAAGGCCTTGCGTTACTTGAGAGGCTGACATCGCGTTACTCATGGGGTTCAAGAAGGCCTTGCGTTACTTGAGAGGCTGACACCGCGCGTTACTCATGGGGGGCAAGAAGGTCATGTACTCCCTCATTCATACTAGGCCCTTCACTCAGGGCATAAAGGACACCTTATCTTTCACTCATTGGGACAAATCTCTTCACTTTGGATACTTCCTTCTCTCCATCTTTCGTTCTGTATATCAGATCAAAACTCCTCTCCACCCAAAGGACCGGGCTATATAAACTGCTTCATACTGCCATCACTGGTTAAACTTACACTCCAATGCCTGACATATAATCTTCCTCAACGGATCAAGCTAACCTTAAAAAGGAAGGGGAGTAGTCAGCATGGCGGATAATGAACAGTATTTCAACACATCTGCAGAAAATGGACAAACTGTTACAAGGCATATTGTGGATGATATCAGAAGAAACCGGGCCAAGTCGAGGGAGGAAATCACCCAGCAGGTAACCCGGCAGAATGAGAAAGACGGGGCGACTGGCCTCTACCTTGGTGGCCAGAAAATAGGCCACATGCCTGGGGGAGATCAGCAGCACTTGTTTGAAATGGCGGAAGGTTTTGAGTTTGACAAAGATAAAATTTATAAAAAGAAAACAGATGCTGCCGCCGCGAAGAATCCGGACCAGCCGCAGGCTTATGTGGAAGGCTGTGATATGGGCTGGTGCTGAAGCGGGAAAATCGTATGGAGAGATTCCTCCATACGATTTTTTGTTATTTTCCAAAATTAGGCTTCCCATCTCACTCTTTATCGTCTATATTATAATTTAGTGAGTCGAAATATTTTTTATTTTTAATAAAATACATAAATAAAATAGAACAGGTCCGCCTTCCTAATGGCGGGAGGAGAAAAGAGATGGGGAAAATACTCAGCGAATGGCCTCGCCAGTTTAAAGGCTATAACAGAAATGTCCGCTTATTTCTGATTAGTTCCATCCTTGCCCATTCCGGAATGGGTATCTTTATGATCATTTACAATTATTATGTCCGTGAACTTGGGTTCGATGACCAGATGAATGGTTCTGTTATAGCGATGCAGTCTATAGCCACAGCACTGCTTCTTTTGCCTGCCGGGATTTTGAGCGACAGGGTGGGAAGAAAGAAAGTAATCCTGTACGGCGCCGTATTTACCGCCGTCAGCCTGTTTTTCAGAGCTGTCCTGGCAGGGGAAGTTTCCCTCCTTGGGCTCGCGTTCATGACGGGAATGTTTATGGCTTTTATCCAGGTTTCTTCCATACCGCTGCTGGCAGAAAATTCAACGGAAAAACAGCGTGTGCATTTATTCAGCTTTAATTTTGCGGTCATTATGATTGCTAATGTTATTGGCAATATTTTTGGCGGGGTTGTAAGTGATTTTTTCCATTATGTTATTGGCCTTGATCAGCTTTGGAGTATCCGGATCACGCTGCTTGCAGGAACTGCGTTTTTCTTCAGTGCTTTAATTCCTGTCTCTAAAATACAGGAAGAGCGTAAACTGGAGGATAAAAAGGTTCAGGACAGGTCCCTTAAAAAGTTATTTCAGTCAAACAGGGCGGGAATCAAAATTATCCTCCTGTTTGCCGGAGCTCAGATATTAATAGGGTTTGGCTCCGGACTTGTTATTCCATATCTGAATTTATACTTTGTGGATCGCTTTGAGATCTCACACTCCCTTGTAGGTTTAATTATTTCTTCCGGGCAGGCGATGACTGCTGTTGCTCTTATGATAGGCCCTGCTGTAGTTGCAAGGGTAGGGGAAGTGAAAGCAGTTGTTATACTGCAGCTCCTGTCCATACCGTTTTTGCTTCTTACCGCCTTTACGGAAAATCTGTACTGGGCAGTTTTTGGTTTTCTGTTCAGACAGGCGCTGATGAATGCAGGCAATCCGATTCAAATGTCATTAATGATGCGGAGTGTGGATAACTCGATCAAAGGCCTGGCAAATTCTGTAGGGCAGGCAGTTTTCATGCTTGGCTGGGCCGTAATGGGTCCTGTATCCACCACTATCGTTATGATTTATGGTTCATATACAGGGTATGCAATCGTGTTTTCCATCACCGGTGCCCTCTATCTGCTCGGAACAATTTACTTTTTCTTCGTCTTCAGAAAGCCTCTATACAGTAATACGGAAAAACTTCCGCAAAATGCAGGTTAATAGAGGTTTTTTCGTTCGGTATGTGGAATTTTAGAAGATAGCCATTTTAATAAAGGTCGGGGGACAAGAAAATGGAAAACCTTCTCATTGATTCTGCTGAACGGATAAAAAAGGGGGAGCATATTGCCGGTCTTGTGAAAAAAGCAGATATCACCTTTTTTATAAAATGTGAAGAAGACGGC
The DNA here is from genome assembly GCF_002019695.1 of Evansella clarkii. GTDB lineage: Bacteria > Bacillota > Bacilli > Bacillales > Salisediminibacteriaceae > Evansella > Evansella clarkii. The sequence goes on from NZ_KV917376.1 coordinate 2,086,106, forward strand.
TGGTTTGTTCATTTATATAACGGGGAGTTTGAAATACGGAAGCAGTCTGCAGAAGATAAAGGGGATTGGCTGGTAATTGAAGGAAACCCATCATCAATAAAACGTTTTATAAATGGAGAAGATTTTCTCCTCTCTATGAAACGAAGAGGAGAGCTAAAGGCTGAAGGGAAGCTGAGACAGCTGCTTCTTCTGGAATCAATCTGGTTTTTAACGAAGTAGGAGGTTACCACAAACTTCCGTATGGCAATCCCAGTAATAATTTTACGCAAATAATTATTTTATAAAACTATTTGACAACCTTTAATTTTTCATGATAAGATGCTGTTTAGTAATTGACTGAACATTAATTTAATATTTCTTATCCAGAGAGGCGGAGGGACTGGCCCGATGAAGCCCGGCAACCACCAGGGAAACCTGGAAGGTGCCAATTCCTGCAAAGCATAGGCTTTGGAAGATAAGAGACGGGACTTTATTTATTAACCTTTCTGCTTATTTTCGTGAGCCGAAAGGTTTTTTTGTTTTATATATAGCCATACTGTTTGTTAAGATAGGAGAGCTTGCACTATAATCCTTTCGCACTCTAAATTGACTAAACAGATAAGATTACAAGATATATAGTTTTTAAAGAAAGTGAGGCCCAAAGGATGATTAACTTATCTAAGCTTTCTAAGGTCTTTAATACGAAAGACGGCAAAGTAACAGCTGTCGATAATATAGATTTGACCATTGATGAAGGGGAGATATTCGGTATTATCGGTTACAGCGGAGCAGGTAAAAGTACGCTAATCAGGCTGCTGAATATGCTCGAGTCTCCATCTGAGGGCTCTGTAACAATAGCTGGTAAAAAGATGGAGGATCTTTCGAAAAGAGAGCTGAGAGAGGCTCGCCAGGAGATCGGAATGATATTCCAGCATTTCAATCTGCTCTGGTCCAGAACAGTAAAAGACAATATTGCCTTTCCTCTTGAAATTAAAGGGGTACCAAAAGAGGAAAGAGACAAGCGGGTAAACGAGCTAATCAGGCTTGTTGGACTGGAAGGAAGAGGGGGCTCTTACCCTTCTCAGCTTAGTGGAGGACAGAAACAAAGGGTGGGTATTGCAAGAGCTCTTGCCAATAATCCGAAAGTTCTTCTCTGTGATGAGGCAACTTCAGCTCTTGACCCGAAAACGACTGACTCGATTCTCGATCTGCTAACAGACATTAATAAAAACCTTGGCTTAACTATCGTTCTTATAACCCACGAAATGCATGTGATCAGGAAAATCTGCCACCGGGTAGCAGTAATGGAACAGGGCAGGGTTGTAGAACAGGGTAATGTTCTCGATGTGTTTAAGCGGCCAAAAGAAGATATGACAAAAGAATTTGTTAAACAGGTGACTGAACCAGAGGAAACGGAAGAAACATTAAAGGATCTCTTTGGAGAAGAAGGGATAGGCCATATACTCCAGCTGACATTTGTCGGCGGTGACGCCAAAAAGCCTTTAATAAATAATATTGTCAGGTCATTTGATGTTACTGTGAATATCCTTCAGGGGAAGATCAGCCAGACGCAGAACGGGCCATACGGTTCATTATTTATCGGGGTTGACGGGGAAGCCTCCGAAATAAACCGTGTTAAAGATTATATCCGTGAACAGCAAGTGGAAGTGGAGGTGATCCACGGTGAGTAAATTGATTGCGGGAAACATTTTATTGTTTCCGAATGTAAACTGGGAGAACATGTGGGAGGCAACTCAGGAAACACTGTATATGTCTGTAGTGGCATTGCTGTTCACTTTCCTGTTCGGACTTCTCCTCGGGCTGCTTTTGTTTTTGACAGACCGTGGGAATCTCTGGGAAAACAGAATTATCCAGGGGGTTACAGCGGCATATGTGAACGTATTTCGTTCGATCCCATTCATTATTTTAATTGTATTGCTAATCCCGTTTACCAGGATTGTGGTGGGAACGATGCTGGGACCCTCAGCGGCACTCCCTGCTTTAATTATTGGGGCTGCCCCCTTTTATGCAAGGATGGTAGAGATCGCCTTAAGGGAAATTGACAAAGGCGTCATCGAAGCTTCCAAATCAATGGGAGCAAGTAACAGCCAGATTATTTTTAAAGTACTGCTTCCTGAATCTATGCCGGCCCTGGTGTCGGGACTTACTGTTACAGCTATCGCACTTGTCAGCTATACTGCGATGGCGGGAGTTATTGGAGCAGGAGGTCTCGGGGACCTGGCGTACCGTGACGGATTCCAGAGAAGAAACACAGATATCACCCTCATGGCGACTTTGATTGTGTTAGTGATCGTCTTTATCCTTCAGTTTATCGGTGATCGCTTGACCAATAGATTAGACAAAAGATAATAATTTTTTAAAAAATAAGGAGGACTTTATAATGAAAAGAATTTTTAAAACTCTAAGTGTAGCAGGTTTATCAGTTGGGCTGCTTGCAGCTTGCGGCGAAGGAGATAACAATAATAACAACCAGGCTGGAAACGACGGCAATGCAGGTAATAATGAGGAAGTAAACAACGATGCTGAGGAAAATAATAACGAAGGCAACAATGAAGAAGCAGCAGAAGATCTGGGTGAATTAGTAGTAGGTGCTACAAACGTTCCACACGCTGAGATTCTGGAATTTGCCCAGCCGCTTCTTGAAGAAGAAGGCGTGGAACTCGATATCGTAACTTTTAACGATTATATTCTTCCGAACGAAGCACTTGACGCTGGTGAACTGGATGCAAACTACTTCCAGCACATTCCTTACCTTGAAATGCAAATCGAAGAAAATGGCTATGATTTTGTAAATGCTGGTGGCATCCATATTGAGCCAATCGGTATATATTCTCAGGAATACAGCAGTCTGGACGAGCTTCCGGAAGGGGCACAGATCATTATGAGTGATTCTGTTGCTGATCACGGGCGTATCTTAATGATGCTTGAAGACAATGGCCTTATTACTCTTGCAGAAGGTGCAGGAATTGGCGCTTCAATTAATGATATTGAAGAGAACCCTAATAACTTTGATTTCCAGGCAAATGTGGAAGCGGCTCTTCTCCCAACAGCTTATGAAAATGGCGAGGGTGATGCAGTGCTAATCAACTCTAACTATGCGCTTGACGCTGGTCTGAACCCATTAGAAGATGCAATTGCACTTGAATCTGGCGACCAGGACAACCCATATGTTAACGTAATAGCTGTAAATTCAGGCGATGAAGAAGATCCGCGAATCGTTAAGCTTGTAGAAGTGCTTCTGTCTGAAGAAGTAAGAGATTTCATTGTTGAAGAATACGATGGTGCAGTAGTACCAGCTGAATAATATTGTATGTCAGACCCGGTTCTTTTAAAGAGCCGGGTTTGTTTATTTACTTGAATGAATTTCCGTGCCCGCAGAGAGGTCCGGCTGAAGCGTAAATCGAACAACAAAGTAAATCTTTAAGATAGTGTTTGCATTCAAGTTGGAAATCCTGAATGATGAAATCGATTCACTTAGGAAAGCAAATATCATTTTCATTTTTCTCAGCACCTCATGATATTTTTCCTGATTAAAGTAATAATAAAAAATGCTTACTTTTCATTGTTAGCTCTGCAAAGAATAAAGAAGCAGCCAAGTGAGAAAAACAACAGGAAATAAAAAGCCAAATTAAAGGAGTGCAGAAATATGGATAACGAAATTAGGCCAATGTCTTCGGTGGAAGAAGCATTACATCATTATAAAGAAGGCTTAGGGACTTTTACGAGGCAGATGCCGGAGATTGCGAGTAAATACAATGCCTTTACAGAAGCCTGCTTTGAGGAAGGGAAACTGACACAAAAAGAGAAACAGCTGATCGCGCTGGGAATCAGTCTGTATGCTCAGGACGAGTATTGTATTATCTATCATATGAAAGGCTGTCTCGACCAGGGGTGTTCGCAGGAGGAAATCCTTGAAGCTGTTGGTGTCACAGGAGCATTTGGCGGTGGGGCAGCGATGAGCCAGGGAGTTACTCTGGTGGAAGAATGCCTCGAAGAATTTGGAGGGAATCTTCATTAAGCAGTAATTACAGCCAGGTAACCCAGTTTTTGGAATTGTGAGAATATTGGAGGTATTAAGCGTATATTTCCATCTTCTCTTGGTGAGGTGGTGAGAGGAAATCTTACACTGCCTCCTTCCTGTATAAGCAGCGCTGTGCACTTTGGGTAAAAATATCTTAGATGGTATGATTGGTTTGTAAGAAAAAGAGGTCAAAGTCTGGTTTAAGGTGCGAACGATTAGGGAAGTTTTTCTTCAAGCACCAAAGTTTGACCAAAAAAAACCGAAAGGAATGTGATTCATTATCCATCAGATTCAAACCAAACATACGAACGAGATGGAAAAGGCAATGTACCAGTCATATGGTATAGGTTATGAGGAGTATAATCGTAAACTGGAAAACCGTATCGAGGTTGAAAAAGAACGGGAGAAAGACCATCATAAATCGATGCAGATTCTCTCGCAGTACAGCAGACAGATCCACACATAGAACGATGTATGTAAGAGGGCAGTACCTTTAAGAAATATATGTATAACCGGCTGGCAGGCGCAGAGTCTGCCAGCCGGTTTGTTTTCCCCCTGTAACCTCCATTTTTGTAAATACAGAATGGAGAGTTTCAACATGGGAATATTAAAGTGTAGAGTAATAATCATTCTCAATTAGGAGAAGTATAATACATTTAAATGAGAAAAAGCTCCAATAAATTTTGTATGGCCTCCTGGAGTGTTTCTTTATATAACGAAAAAGTATTAGCAATTAAAGACGAATGGGTTTATAGAAAAAACGTGAAAAATGGAAGAAATTAAGCGAGAGAGCACATGAGCATTTAATATTTGTTCTAATATTGAAGAATATTTGCTTTTCCCTTGAACTCGTTTTTCATTTGATATAAGATTAGAATGAGAATAGATTGAGAATGAACGGAAGCTGAAAAAGTGTTCATCAACAGCAATCTTAGCACGTTTGTGATCAAACATGCAAAAAAATAAATGGAGGTATTGTCATGTCTGCACCAAACTTAAAGGTTGAGGATCTTCATGTTTCGATTGAAGATAAAGAAATTCTGAAAGGCTTTGGCATTGAAGTGAAAGGCGGGGAAATCCACGCTATTATGGGTCCTAACGGAACAGGTAAATCCACTCTTGCTTCCGCATTAATGGGCCACCCTAAATATGAAGTAACTAAAGGTAATGCAACCTTCAATGGTGAAGATCTTTTTGAAATGGAAGTTGACGAGCGTGCACGCGCAGGTCTTTTCCTTGCAATGCAATATCCGAGTGAAGTTGCAGGTGTTACTAATGCAGACTTTGTTCGTACTGCTATAAATGCTCACCGTGAGGAAGGCGACGAAATTTCTCTAATGAAATTTATCCGTAAAATGGACGAAAAGATGGGAACTCTTGAGATGGATGAGTCCTTCCAGCACCGTTATCTAAATGAAGGCTTCTCCGGCGGTGAGAAAAAACGCAACGAAATTCTTCAGCTGTTAATGCTTGAACCAAAGATCGCAATTCTTGATGAAATCGACTCAGGACTTGATATCGATGCATTAAAAGTAGTTGCACAAGGTATTAATGAAATGCGCAGCGAAGACTTCGGCTGCCTGATTATTACCCACTATCAGCGCCTTCTGAATTACATTAAGCCTGATTTTGTACATGTTATGATGCAGGGACGCATCGTTAAATCAGGTGGTCCTGAACTGGCAGAGCGCCTTGAAGCAGAAGGTTACGAGTGGATTAAAGAAGAACTTGGAATTGAAGACGAAACAGTAGGCCAGGAATAATTGCGGTTGACGAGGAGGAATAACGATGACAGCGGAAACTAAATTTCCAGTGGATCAGGACATTTTGACGAGCTTCTCTAAAGACCGCAACGAACCTCAGTGGCTTACAGATTTGCGTCTTTCGTCTTTAGAGAAAGCAGAAACGTTAGAGTTGCCTAAACCTGACAAAACAAATATTAAGAACTGGAACTTCACGAACTTTGAAACGTTCCAGAATACAGCAGAAACAGCAGAACTTTCAGATTCAGCAAAAGCGCTTATTGGAAGTGAAGAAGATGCGCCAAACCTGATCGTTCAGAAAAATGGAGAAACTTCCATCAGCAGAATTTCTGAAGAGTTAAAACAAAAAGGTGTTATTTACACAGATATTCAGACTGCCGTTAAAGAGCACAGCGACCTGGTGCAGAAATATTTCATGCAGGACGCTGTTTCAGCAGATGAACACCGCCTTACAGCACTTCATGCGGCACTTTTAAACGGTGGAGTATTTGTTTATGTGCCAAAAAATGTTGAAGTAGAGCTGCCTCTTCAGGCGCTTTATGTCCAGGAGGGCAATTTCGGGCTGTTCAACCATGTGCTTATTGCGGCTGATGTAAACAGTTCTGTAACTTATATTGAAAATTATATGAATGACGGAGATGCGTACGCTTCAGCAGCAAACATTGTAGCAGAAGTATATGCTGCCGATGGGGCAACTGTTAATTTTGGAGCAGTTGATACCTTCTCTTCAGAAGTTATCACATATGTGAACCGCCGTGCGCAGGTATCCGGAAGAGACGCAAAAGTTTACTGGGCTCTGGGCCAGATGAACGATGGTGATACTATTTCTGAAAATACAACGTATCTTGTTGGTGAAGGGTCTTATGCAGATACTAAAACAGTGGCGATTGGCCGCGGTACGCAAAAACAGAACTTCACAACTAACGTCATTCACTTCGGGAAAAATTCTGACGGACAGATTCTGAAGCATGGTGTTATGAAAGATGCGGCTACATCTATTTTTAACGGTGTATCCAAAATTGAACATGGTGCTACAAAAGCAAATGGCGAGCAGACAGAGCGTGTCCTTATGCTCAGTGAAAAAGCCCGCGGGGATGCAAACCCTATTCTGCTTATCGATGAAGATGATGTAACTGCAGGCCATGCTGCATCTGTAGGGAAAATTGATCCTATCCAGATGTTCTATCTTATGAGCCGTGGAATTTCACGCCGTGAAGCTGAGCGATTAATTATCCACGGATTCCTTGCTCCGGTAGTAAACGAACTGCCGATCGAATCCGTAAAAGAACGGTTAATCGAGGTTATTGAAAGGAAAGTATACTAATGAATGTACAAGAAGTACGTCAAATGTTTCCTATCCTCCATCAGGAAGTAAATGGCCACCCTCTTGTATATTTAGACAGTGCAGCAACTTCACAAAAGCCGGTGCAGGTCATTGAAGCGGTGGAGGATTACTACCGCCGCTACAATTCCAATGTGCACCGGGGAGTTCATACTCTTGGAACCCATGCTACCGATGCGTATGAAGGAGCAAGGGAAAAGATACGAAAATTCATAAACGCACACAGCACGGAAGAAATCATATTTACACGTGGAACTACCACCGCCCTTAACCTGGTAGCGACAAGCTACGCAAGGGCTAACCTTGGGCCGGAAGATGAGATTGTTATCACGCCGATGGAGCATCATAGTAATATCATTCCATGGCAGCAGGTTGCAAAGCACACGGGGGCAACCCTCAAGTACATGCCGCTGCAGGATGACGGTTCTATAAGCCTGAAGGACGCAGAGGAGACAATTACTGATAAAACGAAAATTGTTTCTGTCATGCAGGTCTCGAACGTCCTTGGTGCTGTGAACCCAATCAAGGATATTACAAAGATAGCCCATAAGAATGGTGCTGTAATGGTTGTTGACGGGGCACAGAGTGCCCCTCATATGAAAGTGGATGTAAAAGACCTTGATTGCGACTTCTTCGCTTTTTCTGCGCATAAAATGTGCGGCCCGACAGGAATTGGCGCCCTGTACGGAAAGAAAAAGCATCTTGAAAAAATGGAGCCTGTTGAGTTTGGCGGAGAAATGATTGACTTTGTTGGTCTGCAGGAATCCACATGGAAAGAATTGCCGTGGAAGTTTGAAGGCGGAACGCCAATAATTGCCGGAGCAATTGGCATGGGGGCCGCAATCGACTTTCTGACGGAGATTGGTCTTGATAATATAGACGCACACGAAGAAAAGCTCGTGAAGTATGCTATTTCCCGCATTGATGAAGTTGAGGGAGTTAAAGTATACGGACCTGAAAAACGAGCTGGGATCGTTACTTTTAATTGTGATGATGTGCACCCCCACGACGTTGCTACTGTGTTAGACGCAGAAGGTGTGGCAGTAAGAGCAGGGCATCATTGCGCACAGCCGCTTATGAAGTGGCTGAATGTAACAGCTACTGCCCGTGCGAGCTTCTACCTCTATAACACAGAAGAAGAAGTGGATGTGTTTGTAAAGTCACTAATAAAAACAAAGGAGTATTTTGGAAATGTCTTTGGGTAATCAGCTTGACACATTATACCGGCAGGTAATCATGGACCATTATAAAAACCCAAGAAACCGCGGGCAGCTCGAAGGGGATTCTTTAACGGTTAACATGAATAACCCTACATGCGGAGACCGCATTGAGCTTCAAATGAAAGTGGAAGACGGAAAAATCTCCGACGCTAAATTCGTTGGAGAAGGCTGCTCCATTAGTCTGTCCTCTGCTTCTATGATGACTCAGGCTGTAAAAGGGCTGTCAGTTGAAGACGCACTAAAGCTTTCCGAAATCTTTTCTGCTATGATGCTGGGTAAAGATTTTGATGAGGGGGATTTTGATCTGGGTGACATTGAAGCACTCCAGGGAGTTGCAAAATTCCCTGCCCGTATCAAATGTGCCACTCTTTCCTGGAAAGCGATGGAAAAGGGGCTTCAGGATTCAGCTGGTGAAGAGGAATAATTACAGATTTTCCCCTAAACCTTGGTTTAACCTGTGCTTATGATGTAAAATGGTAAGTATAGTTTGGCTTATGCCAAAAGATGACTTCCCTTAGCTGGTTTGGAAGTTATTATTCAGAAGCTGGCATCGCCGCGTATGACATTCAACGGACTGAACGGTTTCTGAAAACAGGAAAGTCGCCCTGACATGTGACAGTATCAATAAGGGAGGGTTTTTTCATGGCAAAAAAAATGCCTGAAATTAGTGAATATCAATACGGGTTTTCTGATAAAGATGTCTCTATTTTCCGTTCTAAAAAAGGATTGACAAAAGAGATTGTTGAAGAAATTTCCCGCATGAAAGAAGAACCAAAGTGGATGTTGGACTTCCGTCTGAAATCCCTTGAACAGTTTTATAAAATGCCTATGCCTCAATGGGGCGGGAATCTGGCTGAGCTTAATTTCGATGAGATTACGTACTACGTAAAGCCATCAGAGAAATCAGAGCGTTCATGGGATGAAGTTCCTGAGGAAATTAAAAATACGTTTGACAAACTTGGTATTCCGGAAGCCGAGCAGAAGTATCTCGCGGGTGTTTCCGCTCAGTATGAATCTGAGGTTGTTTACCACAATATGAAAGAAGAGCTTGAAGAACAAGGTATTATCTTTAAGGATACAGATACAGCTCTTAAAGAAAATGAAGACATTTTCAGGGAGCATTTCGGAACAGTTATTCCTCCATCTGACAACAAGTTCGCAGCGCTGAACTCTGCTGTATGGTCAGGAGGATCCTTTATCTACATTCCAAAAGGGATTAAAACAGATACACCATTACAGGCTTACTTCCGTATTAACTCTGAAAATATGGGACAGTTTGAGCGTACGCTCATCATCGCTGATGAAGACAGCTCTGTACACTATGTAGAAGGCTGTACAGCTCCTGTTTATACAACAAACTCACTGCACAGTGCAGTTGTTGAAATCATTGTTAAAAAGGATGCATACTGCCGTTATACAACAATTCAGAACTGGGCGCCAAACGTATTCAACCTTGTTACTAAGCGTGCGGTAGCGGAAGAAAACGCAGTGATGGAATGGGTTGATGGAAACATCGGTTCCAAGCTGACAATGAAGTATCCTGCAGTAGTAATGAAAGGCCGCGGTGCCCGTGGTAACGTTCTTTCTATCGCGATTGCAGGTAAAGGGCAGCACCAGGATGCCGGTGCAAAAATGCATCATCTGGCACCTGATTGTTCTTCAACAATTGTTTCTAAATCCATCTCTAAGCACGGCGGTAAAGTAACTTACCGTGGTATCTGCCACTTCGGCCGTAAATCTCAGGGATCTAAAGCTAATATCGAGTGTGATACGTTAATTATGGATAATCAGTCAACTTCTGATACTATCCCTTATAACGAAATCCTCAACAACGATATTACTCTTGAACACGAAGCGACTGTATCCAAAGTATCTGAAGAGCAGCTCTTCTATCTGATGAGCCGCGGAGTTTCAGAGCAGGAAGCAACAGAAATGATCGTAATGGGCTTCATTGAGCCATTCACTAAAGAGCTTCCAATGGAATATGCAGTTGAGATGAACCGTCTTATCAAGTTCGAGATGGAAGGTTCTATCGGTTAATTTTAACCAATAATATAACTAAGCGGATCTGCCTCTGGCAGATTCGCTTTTTTGCGTTCCGCTTGTTAACAATTATGTCCTGATATCTGATGGCTGCAGGTTTTTTTGATGTTATCCCTTCAGACGTTTCCTTGACGTTATAATATCTTTTCTAATTAATTGATATGTTACTTAAAGTGGTGATAAGATACATTATGTAACTTCGTTTCTTCTTTCTAACTTTTATTTTCTTGTGTATAATAAGCGAGTGATTAAGGGGGGGACGGCGCATGGAGTTTGTTGATGCGATTCGTGACGTAAAAAAAATTGAGCAAATAAAAGCAAAGTTAAAAGAACGCTCCATTCGGGATTATCTGCTTTTTGTAATAGGAGTTAATACGGGCCTCAGAATCAGTCAATTGCTGAAGCTGAAATTAAATGACGTACTGACTGCAGAAAGAGAACCAGCGAGAGTTTTATATATATCGCCGGATGAGCGTGGAATATATTTAAACAGAAATGTAAGGAACGCGTTAAGCCATTTTCTTGAGAAGAAAGAACTCTCCAGAGAAGACTATTTATTTACTTCAACCAAAAAAGGGGAACCTATAACGAGACAGCATGCTTACAGGATTGTTAAGCAAGCAGCTGCAGAAGCAGGGATACATGAGCACATTGGAACCCACACCTTAAGAAAAACATTCGGATATCATGCGTTCAGAAAGGGAGTATCATTAGCACTATTACAAGAGCGGTTTCATCATGCTACTCCTTCGGAAACACTCAGATACATTGGGGCAAAAAAAGAAGATGTCACTATACCTATGATTGATGTAAATCTCTAAAAGATTATTGGCGAATATTCACTTCAAGATTAACCTCCAAGCAGTGTGCCGGGGGTTTTACAGACAGTTATATGGGATAAAAGGAAACCGGGGATTTCCCCGGTTTTTTCTATTCTCTGAAAATGGTGTATTATTTATTGTGGCGGCTCCATGTAGTTTCAACAATTTCATTAACAGGTAATTTATACTGCAGGTAGAAAAGGACCTAAAATGAAGCTAGGGCGTCCCGTATGCCCAAACTCCTGGAAAAACATGGAGAAAGGTCACACAAGAACGTCCGCATGGTACATGTATGCCATCTGCACGCCACCCGCACATCATAACCAACAAAAATAAAATATAAAATAAAAAACGGAGGAGATAGAATGATCTGGACAGGATTAGCAGGCTGGGGAGACCATGACTCCTTATATCATGATCTGAAATCCACTGCTGATAAGCTCAGCCAGTATGCCGGGCACTTCCCAATTGTGGAACTGGATGCATCTTTTTATGCGGTACAGCCCGAACGTAATATGAATAAATGGGTTAATGATACGCCAGAGTCATTTCAGTTTGTCGTAAAAGCTTATCAGGGAATGACAGGACATCAGCGGGGAGAAATTCCCTTCGATTCAAAAGAGGAGATGTTTGAAGCTTTTAAAAAGTCACTTGAGCCCATGAGAGACGCAGGAAAGCTTGCCATGGTTCTGCTGCAATTTCCACCTTGGTTCGACTGCAGGAAAGAAAACGTGGATTATCTACGCTACTCTAAAAGATTGCTGGGAGATATCCCTTCTGCTTTGGAATTCCGGCACCAGTCATGGTTTTCTCCTCAATACAGAGAGAGGACGATACAATACATGAAAGAAGACAACTGGATTCACAGCATCTGCGATGAACCGCAAGCAGGCGAGAAATCGATTCCCTTTGTGCCTGTACCAGTTGGAGATAAGACTCTCGTCCGCTTACATGGCAGAAATGTGCACGGCTGGACGAAGCCTTCCAAAGGCCAGGAATGGCGGGATGTTCGTTATCTGTATGACTACAGCGAATCAGAGCTCACCAGCCTTGCAAATAAAATACAATCTGTCGCTCAGGATACGGGGGAGGTTTTTGTGATTTTTAATAATAATTCCGGGGGGCATGCGGCAGGCAATGCCAGTAGGTTTATGGAGATTGCCGGCCTGAAATATAAGGGTCTGGCACCTCGACAAATGGACTTATTTGACTGATAATAGAGGATAGACGGGAAGTAAAAAGATAAATGTCAGATGATTATTTTCCACAGGGAATCCAATGGTAATTGTGTAATAATAAGTTAGCTTACAAATAGAATTGACAGAGTGGAAAAGTTGAAAGCAGGTTAACATATGGAATGGATAGTTTTGATTATTTTAGGGCTTGCCGCTGCAATTTTGGGCAGCATTATGGGACTTGGCGGAGGAATAATAATTGTTCCTGCTCTCATGATTCTGAGTGCGTACACAGCCTTTTTTGAGGGAATTACCCCACAGACTGCAGTTGGAACCTCTCTTCTGGTTATGATTTTCACTGGTCTGTCATCGACATTGGCTTATATGAAACAGAAGACCGTAGATTATAAAGCTGCACTGATTTTTTTCTGTGGCAGCGGACCAGGTGCTCTGTTTGGCGTCTGGCTTAATAAAGATATTAATACAAACAATTTTTTAGTCTTTTTTGGATGTTTCATAATAATCGTTTCTTTTATATTAATGGTGAGAAAATACATTAAGCCCCTGAAGAGAAGAGGAGCAGGAATTACAAGAAGTTATACTGCTCCCGGCGGGGAAACAATTACGTATGGTTTTCAGCCTTCGGTGGCAATTGCCATCTCATTTGTTGTAGGAATGTGTTCAGGGCTCTTTGGTATCGGCGGAGGATCTATGATGGTCCCGGCAATGATTCTCCTGTTCGGGTTTCCTCCTCATCTGGCAGTGGCTACCTCTATGCTGATGATATTTTTATCGGCAATTGTCAGCTCTCTTTCCCATATCTCATTGGGAAACGTGGAGTGGCTGTATGCTCTGGCGTTAATCCCAGGTGCATGGTACGGTGGTAAAATTGGGGCAGCAATTAACAGAAAAATGACAAGCCAGGCGGTCGTAAATATGCTGAGAATTTTTCTGGTCATTATAGGAATAAGGCTTATTTACCAGGGTATTACCGGGTAAAGGATTGCCCGGGAAAACACAGTCTGTTAAGAGGGTGAAAGTACCTGCCGATATAAAAATAACATGCTATACCCCTCTCTGGATGAAAATATCCGAGGGGCATATTGACTTGGATAAGGCGGTGAGATTTTGGCAGTCAAAAAGCTGCGAATACTCCATACAAATGATCTGCACAGCCAGCTGGAAAACTGGCCTTCAGTAACAGCCTGGCTTAAGGACAGAAAGAAGCAGGCAAAAATAAATGGGGAAGATGTTCTCCTTTTTGATATTGGCGACCATGCAGACAGGGCGCACCCTGTTACGGAGGGACTGCATGGGACCGGAAATGTAACTCTGTTAAATGAACTTGAATATGATGCTGTAACCATTGGCAACAACGAAGGTATGACTCTTCCTAAAGCAGAACTTAACCGTCTTTACAGCAATGCCGAATTCCCGGTAATTGTAAGTAATTTATTTGAACCCAGTGGAGAGCGGCCAGAGTGGGCGACCCCCTGGAGGATAATTACTACTCCTGGAGGCCTCAGAGTTGGTATCACAGGGGCTACTGTGCCTTTTCAGCTGTTTTATAAAACACTAGGCTGGAAAGTGGAGTATCCTTTGGAGGAACTGAGCAGAATAGCCAAGGAACTTAAACCGGAGACAGATTTGCTTATATGTCTCTCCCACTTAGGCTTATCAGAGGATGAGCAGCTTGCGGAACAAATCCCGGAGTTCGATCTCGTGCTTGGAGCCCATACTCACCACGTACTTCCGGACGGGAAAAAAATAAACAGTACCTGGATAAATCAGTGTGGACGGGGCGGCAAGTACGCCGGAGAAGTGAAAATTAATATTTATAATGAAGGCAACCTGCAGAGTAAGGCTGATATATATAAGGTTACAACTGAAAAAATGAATCTTAATCATCGGGATGACAAGACTGATAAACTGATAAGTGAACTGGCTGTTCAGGCTGACAGGAATATGAGTAAAAAAATTATAGATCTGCCCGAGTCTCTTAATTCAGACTGGTATTCCCCGGCATCTCTGGCAACTCTTCTTGCAGAAGGCCTTACAGAATGGTGTGATGCTGAAATAAGTATGGTGAATGCGGGAGTTTTACTTGATGGCCTTCCTGAAGGCCTCGTTACTTATAAAGATATTCACCGAATATGCCCTCATCCAATAAACCCGGCTGCAGTACGGATTTCCGGTGAAAAGTTACTGGAAATTATCAGACAGGCGAGAAAAAAGGAAATGGTCGAATTTGCGTTAAAGGGTTTTGGCTTCCGGGGGAAAATTCTTGGCGCAATGGTATTTGATAAAATAGAAGTACCGGAGAATAAGTCATACATAAGTGAAGAGGATGTATTTATAAACGGTGAAAAACTTTCCCGGTCAAGGAAATATAAGCTGGCTACACTGGATATGTTTACTTTCGGCCATTTGTACCCAGCGATAAGTTCCATCACAGAGAAGGAATATTATATGCCGGAATTTCTCCGTGATGTGTTAATATGGAAACTAAAAGAACAATATCCTGAACCAGAATAAACTTACCTGCCACGTCTGGACATACACCTTTTCTTTCCCAGGCTCATAGTTTGATTTAAGGTTCCCCTTATAATCAGCAGAAAGAAAGAGGTGTAAATAATGGTGGAGGTAAAACCGCTTTTTATTGAAGGGAAGCCGTTTACAGCAGTTTCAGTCCAGCTTCCCAAAACTAATCTTTTAATGGTATCTAACGAAACCGGCTATATCATGTGTGGAGCACTCGATGTGAATTTGCTGAACGAGAAATTACAGGGTCGTAAAATAATTGCAGGCAGAGCCACAGGTGTCAGGTCTATTGAGGATCTGCTGGCTGCACCACTGGAATTAGTAACAGTCGAGGCGGAGAAAAAAGGAATTTTTCAAGGAATGACAGGAAAAGACGCGCTGCTAAAAATGGCGTAAGGATAGATCCGCAGCTCCTTTCAAGCTGGCATAGGGAGGGGCTGCTGTTAAGTGCCTAAGAAAAAGGACGGGGGATCATATGAGATTACGGTCAATCAACGCGCTGAAAGATAATGATTGTCTGGCAAAAGCAATTTATAACGAAAATGGACAAGTATTGCTGCATAAAGGAGTCGTCCTGACTAAAGGGATGATTGAAAAAATGAAGGCTAAAGGAATCACTTTTGTTTATATAGAAGATGCCCTGACGGATGATTTATATATTAAAGAAGGTGTAAGTGAAAAAACGAGACAGGAGTCGATTCATACGATTCAGTCTAATTTCCGGACTATTTCTGAAGAAATAGTATTGGGAAAATCAATAGATATGGATAAACTGGAGCCTTCCTTTTCCTCTGTAGTTAAGAATATACTTAGTGACATTCGGGAGAATAAAGAAGCGATTTCAATGCTTTCAGATGCTTTTAGCTATGATACATATATTTTTCGTCATTCCTTAAATGTTACTATTTATTCTCTTGCTTTAGGAAAAAAGTATGGATTGAGCGAGAAGCAGCTGGAAGAGCTGGGCATGGGGGCGATCCTTCACGATATAGGTAAAATCGCAATCCCTGAAAAAATCCTCAATAAAAAAGAAACACTAACAGATGATGAATTTAAATTAATTCAGGAACACCCTGAAATAGGGTTCGATCTGCTAAGGAAATCCCATACGATTTCCTTACTGGCTGCTCATTGTGCCTACCAGCACCATGAAAGAATAGATGGCTCAGGATATCCCCGGGGACTGAAAGGGAAGGATATTCATCTTTATGCCAAATTAATCGGGGTAGCAGACGTTTTCGAAGCAGTGACAGGAAACAGAGTATACCGGAATGCAAAGCTTCCCCATGAGACACTCGAGCTTCTTTATTCTGGCGTGAATACTTTATTCGACAAGGATATTGTGGAGGCTTTTGCAAAAACAATAGCTATTTATCCAGTGGGGCTGGAAGTGACTTTAAGTGACGGACGTACAGGGGTTGTTGCAAAGCAAAACGGAGATTTTACTTCCAGGCCTGTGATCCGGGTGACTAAAGAGAAGGGAAAGGAAGTTGCCCCTTATGAAGTGGATCTTATGAAAACGCTGAATGTCACCATCTCTTCCTGTGAAACATCACTTTCTCAGGAAGAAGCCTCCTAAAATAATAATTAAAGTAAGACAGAAAAATAAAAAACAAATTAACTAACTGAAAGGGTGGTTTCTGTGCAGCAGTACCTCGACTTATGCAGGCATGTCCTGGAAAATGGAACGGAAAAAGAAGACAGAACCGGCACGGGGACAATCAGCACCTTCGGCTACCAGATGCGCTTCGATCTGAATGAAGGATTTCCGGTGCTGACTACGAAAAAACTGGCGCTCCGTGCTATTATCCATGAGCTCCTGTGGTTTATTAAAGGAGACACAAATATTAAGTACCTTCAGGAAAACAATGTCAGGATATGGAACGAATGGGCTGATGAAAATGGTGACCTTGGCCCTGTGTACGGTAAGCAATGGCGTTCCTGGCCGGATCCTGATGGAGGAACAATCGACCAGCTTGGCAAAATTATTAATGAGATTAAAAGCAACCCTGATTCCCGCAGACTAATAGTGAACTCCTGGAATGTTGCAGACCTTGATAAAATGGCGCTTGCTCCCTGCCATTGCCTGTTCCAGTTTTATGTAGCTGACGGTAAGCTGTCCTGCCAGCTCTATCAGCGAAGCGCGGATCTTTTCCTTGGTGTGCCGTTTAACATAGCCTCCTATGCTTTGCTGACAATGATGGTCGCTCAGGAATGTGAGCTTGAATTAGGTGAGTTTATCCATACTTTCGGAGATGTTCACATATATAGGAATCATATTGAGCAGGTGAATCTTCAGCTTACGAGGGATCCGCGGCCGCTGCCGGAGATGAAACTAAATCCGGATATAAAGAAAATCGAGGACTTTACAATAGAAGATTTTGAGTTAACGGGATACGACCCGCACCCTCACATTAAAGGCGAGGTGTCTGTATGATTTCTATGGTAGTAGCGATGGATGAAAACAGAGTAATTGGTAAGGACGGGGACTTGCCATGGCACCTTCCGAATGACCTGAAATTTTTTAAACGGGTAACAACAGGACATACAATTATAATGGGGCGTAAAACTCATGAATCTATCGGAAGGCCTCTGCCTGACAGGCGGAATATCGTGGTAACAACCCAGCAATCATATGCACCTGAGGGCGTGGAAGTGCTTCATTCACTGGATGAAGTGAAACAATTTGCCGACAAAAAAGAAGAAGAGTTCTTTTTAATAGGTGGAGAAACATTGTTCAGGCAGCTCCTGCCAGTAACGGGCAGAATTTATCTGACAGTCATTCATGATGAATTTGAAGGGGACACGTATTTTCCGGAAATATCAGAAGATGAGTGGGAAGTGGTTTCCTCTGAAAAAGGGGAGACTGACGAGAAAAATATTTATGAGCATACCTTCCTTGTTTATGAAAGGAAGAAATAATGGATGTAAAAACCATAGTCAGCAAGTGCTCCGCAGACCAGAGGCCGTTGCCTCTGGTTTTTTTGTGAAAGAAGATGTCCTTTCCTGCATATGATTGTGCAGAAGGGGGATTTTGTTATGAGAAAGTTTCGTGCATTTAAAGCCCGGCCTCGTCCGAAAAAAAGAAAAGGTCCGTTACCCTTCCGCTATGTTTTCATCATATCGCTGCTGATTTTCAGCTTTATGACAGTACAGGGACTGATAATTGTTGAGAAAGGGATCAGGCCAACCCTTTTAACAATTGCCAAAACAGAGACCCAGAGAATCGGGACATTAGCTATTAATGATGCAATCTCGAAAAAAATACTTGAGGAATCCGGGATGGAAAACCTTATAGAATTCGATACAGACAATCAAGGAAATATACAGTCAGTAAGATTTAACACAGTCATTTATAATTATGTCCTGCGGGAAACAGTAAAGCGGGTTCAGGATTATTTAAATGATATAGAACACGGCAGGGTCAGGGATATCAGCCTTCCTACAGATGTAGATATAAACAGTGAAGGAGCTACATTCTCGGAAGACGGCATTATTCATATGATCCCATTAGGGCAGGCTACAAATAATGCCCTCCTCGCCCATCTGGGGCCGAGGGTGCCTGTAAGACTGTCGGCAATTGGCGAAGTGAAAGCTGACTTTAGCCAGGAAGTTATTAATACCGGGATTAATAATACGTTTATTAGTTTAGCTGTAGACATAACTGCTGACGTGAAGGTAGTTATTCCCTTTGCTACTGATACCGAAGTCGTGAAGACTTCTATTCCGGTAGCAACAGTCTGGCTCCCCGGAGAAGTTCCGGAATTTTACAGTACTGGTGGCGATGGCCCTGTTCCTGCTATTATTCCAAAACCTTCACCTGAGGGTGCAGACGAGGAGGCGGGCACGTGGGAAACAGCGGAGTTAGAACTGCTTGAAGAGCTGGAAAAAGAGGAAAATAATTAAGGTTGTTCTTTTCGGGAGTATTTGATAAAATAAACCTCGGTTTGATAATTTAATAAAAGTTGTGCCTCATCGTTCCGGTGAGGTAGAGGCGCGGAATTTATCAGTATGAAGCAGGAGTCTGGACGGCTGTGATTGCTTCTGAAAGGGAATTCTGCCGAAGCAGGGTTATCCATCCAGGATACCTTAGCTGGGGCTGTATTTAAGAGATGCAGCACTGTCACTCTGTTTGATTTGGAGTGGAGGACTACTTACCTGTATACGGTGGGAAATCGATTTGTTAATGAGACAATGACAAGCGGATTTTTCCCTTGTCATTTTTTTTGTGCTATTAAATAGTTCTTGCTCCAGTCCGTTGTGTACTAAATAATTATCAAGCTGAACAAGCTATTATGAAAATACAGTCTAAGAGAATTAAGGGAGGATTTAAGAATGGAACATGGTGTGTTGTCATTACTGCCGCCAATTTTGGCGCTTGTAATGGTTATTATTACTAGGCGCGTTCTGCTGTCTCTGGGAATCGGAATCATTGTAGGTGCTTTAATGGTGAACCAGGGGGAGGAAGCGTTTATAAACGAAACTCTTTCTCAAATTCTGTCTATAGTAACAGGAATTTTCTGGTCTGAGGGAGGAGTGAACACGTGGGAATTTTATATTATTTTGTTTTTATTAATTCTGGGTGTCATTGCTGCACTGATTACTTTAACAGGGGGAAGCAGAGCTTTCGGGGAATGGGCGTTAAACAGGGTTAAAACACGAATTGGTGCCCAGTTTGTTTCCGCCTTTCTCGGGATAATTATCTTTATTGATGATTACTTTAACAGTCTGACAGTAGGTAATGTCAGCAGACCTCTTACAGACAGACATAAAATATCAAGAGCAAAGCTTGCCTATATTGTTGACTCTACAGCGGCGCCTATGTGCGTTATAGCGCCATTGTCAAGCTGGGGAGCATACATCATTACTATTATCGGGGGCATACTCATCACACATGGAGTTACCCAGTATGAAGCGTTACAGGCATTCTTATTAATCGCACCAATGAATTTTTACGCTATTTTTGCTATTCTTCTTGTTTTTGCGGTTGCTTATTTCAAACTTGATCTGGGGCCAATGCGCACTCATGAAATGCGTGCTCTCGAAACAGGGGAACTCACGGACAAGGCAAAGGGCCCTGTTCCAGGGGATGCGGAAGATACAAAACCAGCTGTCGAAGGAAGGACTGGAGACCTGATCTGGCCAATAGTAACTCTTATCGCAGCGACAGTTGTGTTTATGATAGTTACAGGCATACAGGGTACAGAAGGACAGGCAGGCCTTCTGGCAACGTTTGAAAATACAGATGTCGCTGCATCACTGTTGTATGGCGGATTAATTGCTCTGATAGTCACAATAGCTATTGCCTTTATGAGACGCCTGCACATTAATAAAATTGGATCTGGCATCTTTGCAGGGATTAAATCCATGCTGCCTGCAATTTATATTTTAATTTTCGCCTGGACGATCATTGAAATTATCGGTGAACTAGGCACAGGGGAATACCTGGCAGGAGTAGTTAATGAGCATATTCAGATTGGATACCTTCCAGTACTTGTATTCCTGCTCGCAGGTTTCATGGCTTTCTCCACCGGGACTTCCTGGGGAACATTCGGAATTATGCTTCCTATCGCCGGAGATATGGCAGCTGCTACTGATATTTCCCTTCTGCTTCCTGTGATGGCAGCGGTTCTTGCAGGGGCAATTTTTGGCGATCATTGTTCTCCTATTTCAGATACCACTATTCTGTCATCTGCGGGGGCAGGAAGCCATCATATTGACCATGTATTAACACAGCTTCCTTATGCTTTGATAACAGCACTGATATCTTCAGCTGGATTCCTGGTATTAGGATTCAGCGGCAGCCTCCTGCTGGCACTTCTGACAGCTGCTGCGGCTTTTGTATTAATAACAGCGGCTCTGAAGTTCGGACTTCCAGTCATTTACAAGGAAAAAACAAATTAATTTAAGAAAGAGCGGTTCTGCCGCTCTTTTTGTTATTATTCAAAGAAAATATTTCCCTTTCTTTGATATAATCAGCGATATATTCAGAGTAATGTAGAATATTGCGAAAATACTTTGACAAACCGGGAAAGAATCCAATATAATGGGACCTACTAGTGATTATATTTTTGCATGACTAAAGACGGAGGAGGGCAGAATTAAAGATATACTTAACTACTAAATTGACAGAAAAATAGTAATAATCAGAGAAAAAAGAAGGGAGTGTTTTATCAATGGCAGATAGAGAACAATGGGCCTCCAAGATGGGCTTTATCTTAGCTGCGGTTGGTTCTGCAGTTGGTTTAGGTAATATCTGGCGTTTTGCATACGTTACAGGAGACAGCGGGGGAGCAGCATTTTTAATTATTTACATTGCCTGTATTATACTTATCGGTCTTCCTGTATTACTTGCTGAATTTGCGATCGGGCGAAAAACACATACCGACGCTGTAACCGCTTTTAATAAACTTACACCTGGAAAACCTTGGGTGATCGGCGGTATCATAGGTGTTTTGACCTCATTCTTAATCTTATCCTTCTATGGTGTTATCGCCGGCTGGGTGTTGCACTTCTTCTTCAGTTATCTCACTGGACAGGCTCAGGGAGTGGCAGAAGGGGGATATGCAGATTATTTCGTCAACTTTATTGGCGGATCAGCGGGGCCTGTTATCTGGCAGCTTATATTTATGGCTGTTGTTATATCAATTGTTTTCTTTGGTATTAAAAAAGGAATCGAACTTGCAAACAAAATTTTTATGCCATTATTAGCTTTAATTGTTGTTATTTTAGCAGGTTATGCTTTAACGCTCGATGGAGCTGGTGAAGGTCTTGCCTTCTTATTCAGCCCTGACTGGAGCGCTTTCGGCAACCTGGATGTTTACGCAGCTGCCGTAGGGCAGGCATTCTTTACACTCTCGCTTGGTATGGCAATTATGATTACATATGCCAGCTATCTTCCTAAGGACACACATCTTCCGAGTGCAGCTGGTACTGTAGTAACATTCGATACGCTCTTTGCAATTATTGCCGGTGTAATGATTTTCCCGGTGGTATTCACATTTGGGGTTGACCCTGCGGCAGGGCCGACGTTAATTTTTATCACGCTGCCTGAAGTATTTAATGTAATGGGCGGAATGGGAACATTCTTTGCTTTGTTGTTCTTCTTCCTGGTGGCAATCGCTGCTCTTACATCTTCCATTTCACTGCTGGAGCCAAGTGTTTCCTGGCTGATGCATCAGTTTAAGTGGAACAGGAAAAAAGCAACGTTGACTGCAGGTATTCTGGTTGCTATCCTTGGAATTCCGTCTGCGTTAAGTCAGGGAGGACCACTTTCAGATTTTACTATCGCAGGTCTGCCTTTCCTGGATGCAATAGATACATTAACAGACAGATATACCCTTCCTCTTGGCGGGTTAATCATCGCGTTGTTTGTAGGCTGGGGCTGGAATCAAGTTGATGCTCTCAGAGAGACTGGCTTAACAGATTCGGTGTTAGGAACTCTCTGGCTTTGGTTCCTTCGTATTATAGCTCCACTTGGAATTCTGTGGATTCTGCTTATAAACTTCGGTCTGTTTTAGAATTTAAGTAACACAAAAAAGGCTGTCCTGTATGGTCACTTTCCAGTGATGATACGGGGGCAGCCTTTTTTGATTAACCTAGAAGCAGAACTTATTTTTTATTCCTTTCGATTCGTTCCCATGCTCTCAAGTTAGGGTATGGGTCAAAAGACCACTCAAAAGCACCGTTATCTTTATACATTCCATAATGTAAGTGAGGCGGGAATTTTCCCTGGGTTCCAGGTTTTCCATACCCGGAACTCCCCACATATCCAATTACTGTACCTGGTTCAACGATAGTGCCTCGTTCCATGCCTTTTTCAAAACTGCTGAGGTGAGCGTAATAATGGTAAACATTATTTGTATCGCGAATTCCTACTCTCCAGCCCCCATATTTATTCCAGCCTTTTAATTCAACAATTCCATAAGTTGTCGAGCGTACCGGGGTCCCGTAACCTGCAAAGATATCAGTACCCTCGTGAATTCTTCTTCCGCCCCAGCCTCTCGAATCGCCCCAGGTGCTTCGGTAGCTGTAGTTATAATTTAATGGAACAGGAAAGGCACGGTCTCTCAGATCAAGGGTACCAAAAGTATTATAAATTTTACCATAACCCGTAATCAGCTCAACTGCTTTATCCCTTTGATAATAATCCCAGATAGCAATTCTTAAATTCTCCTCTCCGGGACCGAACTGGGAAAGCTGTTCGACAAAGGTATGTAAAACGTCCTCGTCGTCATTAATGTCAGCTTTTCCATCACCGTTTCCGTCAAGGCCTTTCCCTCCGAAAAGGGAGATGGATACCTCATCCGTATCTTCCTGGTCCGGGTTCTGCGCTCCAGTCCACTCTTCAGTAGTAAAGTAAAAGGCAATAAAACCATTTTCCTGCGGGAGATCGTTTCTTGCCTGTCTTAGCCCTCTTTCATAGCTGTCTGCTGCAGCTATGTAATACCAGGGGATATGTGAAACAGCTTCCGCCTTTTGATATAATGCCATTCTTTCTTTATAAACTTCCTCAGAGGTCAGCTCCTGTACCTTTGAAGCAGAATAGTGAAAGGGAAGGATAAATAAAAGTGGAATGACAATAAGCATTGTTTTTACCCAAATTTTCATTGTTGACTGCTTCTCCTTTCCTGTTTTATCCCGATGTAACCGTCCGTAAATCTCCCACCTGAAAACATGAGTGGAAGCGAAGACGTTCAGGTGGGAGATAACGGACGATAACATCACGATTGGTTCAACTAACAATCAGAGGAAGATGCCCCCACTGATTGAAGGTTCACTTTATCCGCATACTTAGTGTACGGTAATCCACTATGAATCCATTCCGGGAAATAGTGGAAAAGGCAAGGCGTGGCTTTAGAACAGAACCTTTGAGATTTCGGGCTTTTCATGATAAAGTAACAAGTGGCAGAACAGTTTATCCCGATGTAACCGTCCGTAAAACTCCCGCCTCAAAACATGAGTGGAAGCGAAGATGTTCAGGCGGAAGAAAACGGGCGATAATGACAGGATATTAGATAGCAAATCCATTAAACTAAGTAGTATACTGTAACTGACAGGAGCGTGGAAAAATGGCGAAAAAAGAAGAGTATATCAGGAAGCCTGACTGGCTGAAAATAAAACTTAACACGAATGAATCTTATACCGGTTTAAAGAAAATGATGAGAGAGAAAAAACTACATACTGTATGTGAGGAAGCGAAATGCCCTAATATTCATGAATGCTGGGCTGAAAGAAAAACAGCTACTTTCATGATTCTTGGTGATGTTTGTACGAGAGCCTGCCGTTTCTGCGCTGTAAAAACCGGACTTCCCAATGAACTTGACAGACAGGAGCCGGAAAGAGTTGCAGAATCCGTGAAACTAATGGGATTAAAGCATGCAGTTATTACAGCGGTAGCCCGTGACGATCTGAAAGACGGGGGAGCAGAAATTTTTGCTGAGACAGTCAGAGCGATCAGACGGTCCAGTCCATTTACAACAGTCGAAGTGCTTCCTTCTGACATGGGCGGAAAAGAAGAGAACCTTCGTATTTTAATGGATGCACGCCCTAACATTTTAAACCATAATATCGAAACTGTAAGAAGCCTGACACCAAGAGTACGGGCAAGAGCCACATACGAAAGATCTCTGGAATTCCTCAGACGGGCAAAGGAAATGCAGCCTAAGATTCCTACTAAATCAAGCCTGATGATTGGTTTAGGAGAAACAAAAGAAGAGATCATCCAGACAATGGACGACCTCCGGGCAGTAGACGTGGATATTATGACGATCGGCCAGTATTTACAGCCTACAAAGAAACACTTAAAGATCAAAAAATACTGGACACCTGAGGAATTTAATGAACTCAGGGATATTGCATTCAGTAAAGGGTTTAAGCATTGTGAAGCAGGTCCGCTCGTTCGCTCTTCCTATCATGCGGATGAACAGGTTAACGCGGCTGAGCAGGCATAAAAAGAAAGTCACTTTCCTTCATGCAGGGAAAGTGACTTTTTATATTATTAATTTTCCTGCATAGAGTTGCCCTCTGTCCTTCTGTCACTGTCTGAAGTTTCATACTCAGTATTCTGAAGCATATCCGGATTAAGGTCCACTTCTTCACCTTGAGGGTACTCTTTCATTTCTTCAATGGTTTGTTCCAGTGTTTTTGCATATTCAGGTTCTCTTGGAGACAGCCCCTGAAATCTCTTAATGTCCTGAATTAAGCCAGGGTTATCAGCTACATACACATCGAAATAAGCAGGAACAATGGACAGGGCGGTCTTTTTCACCTGAGTAGCTACAAAATCACGATCCTCTGAAGGAGTATCGTAAGCCATCAGCACATGCTGGTCTGTAACCAATACTGCCACTTCATTTAAGTATGGATTTAAAGCAGCCATCTGGCTGATAGTCTGTGCCATCAGCGACCTGTCATAAACAGCATAACCAGCCGCTTCCTGGCCGCTTAATGCAGTATCTCTTGTCTGGTGGTCAAACCCAAACCTGTTATATTTATCAAATTCAGAATTGGCCCTTCTGTTTATGACCAAATTACTGTCAGGCTGCCTGTATCCCTGGAACAGATCGAATTGCTGCCCCTGTGCCCCTCCGGCGTTATTTTCAGCTCCGCACCCTGTAACTGCAAATGACATGCAGAGTAACCCGATCATACATTTAATTGATCCCTTTTTCATTTTATACCACCTCCTGTTCAGTAGGTTTTCCGAACGAAGGAAGAAAAATGGTGGTAATTTGTGCCTCAGGATAATAATCAATATTGAAATTCCATGAGAAATCAGGCAAGATATATATATAAAGTGAGGTGTATGCTATATGGTCCGCATCCAGGGAAACACTTATGAGGTTCTGGAAGATGTCCGCGATGGATGGGCAGAAGAGGAATTCAAAAACAGATACAGTGATGTATTAAATAAATATGATTATATAGTCGGTGACTGGGGTTATGAACAGCTCAGGTTAAAAGGTTTTTTTGAGGATAGTCATAAAAAATCCGGCTTTGACGCAAAGATCAGTTCTCTCCCGGAGTACTTATATGAATACTGTAACTTCGGCTGCGCATATTTTGTGCTGAAAAAAGTAAAGGGAGAAGAAAAAAGTCCTTCTTAAACAGTAGAGACTGGGACAGAGAAAAGTATTTACCTTGAAAAAACGAATGGTAAAGTTCACTTAGGTCAGGAAATATACGACTGTCTCTTCCTCTTCCGGAGCGTTATCTATGCTCCTGTTCTGCTCCTCATTCGTTTTTTTCTTTAGGAAATATCCTTTTGTCCCCAGTCTCTTTTTGCTGCCTTTTTTATATTAAATTGGAATTCAAGCAGATGTTAATAAGGATTACTTTTATCGACTCGTTTGTCTGCATGCGTAGGGTGGGCTCCTGCTTCTTTTCTTGGTGCATTCTGGTGATAGTTGCGATTTTCGTAAACAAAGGCGCTGGCAGCCTGCTGCCCTTCTTCCCAGGGAGTAGTCTTCTTAAGAGTTCCTTCAATAGGAGAGCCATACGGACCTTCAGGAGACTGTTCAGGGATAAGTTGTTTCCTGTTCTTTTCCACCGTTATAAAATCAGAGTATTTTTCATCTTTGTCCAGTTCATGATCCATCAAAAAACACCTCCTTGCCCTTATTATTGGCAAAAAGGTGTTTTCTTTCCTGAATAGCTGTGTGCAAATAATGGAACTGCATTTGAGGAAATATCTTCGGCAGTTCAATGAACACAATATTTGGTGCTGGAGAGGAAATGGCCATTCAGAGGATTTCGTATAGAAATTCCCTTAGTTCCCCGCCTTCTTCGTCATTCATTTTAAAGGTCTCCTCAAGGTATCCTGGTTCTTCGAGGTCGTCCTGGCCAAGAATAGCAAAACGGCTGGACTGTATGTCAAGGACGAGCTTTTTACCGTAATAACGGTCTGTTGTGATTACTACTAGATCAAATCTCTGATGCTCCCCCATAAAGCTTACATATCTGGTCTTTGTTTCTTCCGTTTCATCATATAAGAAAAAACGTTCTGACATATAATCCCGCTCCTTTTCGATTCTCCAATTTCTTACTGATCCTCAGGCATTGCAAGATGAGGTTTTCTTTCCAGTCGATGATGTGTCTTAATATACCGGATTGTCCCGGTTTTTGCACGCATTACAATCGAATCTGTCTCAACGAGATCCCCTCCGAGAAACCTTACGCCCTCAAGAAGTTCTCCTGAAGAAACCCCTGTGGCGGCAAAAATCGCATCGTCTCCTTTAACAAGGTCGTTCAGCTGAAGAACTTCAGATAAATCAGTGATCCCCATTTTCCTGCATCTCTCAGCTTCTTCATCATTCATTGGCACAAGCCTTGCCTGCATGTCACCGCCCAGAGCTTTGATCGCTGCAGCGGAGATCACTCCTTCAGGGGCTCCTCCTGTTCCCACGAACAAATCTATTCCGGTTCTCGGCATGACCGTGGCGATAGATGCTCCTACATCACCGTCTCCAAATAGTTTAACACGTGCGCCTTTTTTCCGTATTCTTTCTACCAGTTCTTCATGTCTCTTTCTTTCCTGTATGATTACAGTGACATCTCTTACGCGCTTATTTGTCATTTTGGCAACGATATCAATAGTTTTTTCAATAGGGTCTGTGAGACGGACTAAGCCTGCAGCTTCCGGGCCTACCGCTATTTTTTCCATATACATATCCGGGGCATGCAGGAGAGTTCCTTTATCTCCTACTGCAATAACTGCCATGGCATTGGGGTGGCCTTTTGCAACAATGCTGGTCCCTTCCAGGGGATCTACCGCAATATCCACTTCCGGGCCGCTTCCGCTGCCCAGTTCTTCTCCTATGTATAACATTGGTGCTTCGTCCAGCTCTCCTTCGCCAATAACGACAGTACCTTGCATGTTTACAGAATCAAACATGCTCCGCATTGCTGTTGTTGCCGCATCGTCCGCTTCATTCTTTAATCCTCTCCCCATCCATTGTGAGGAAGCAAGTGCTGCCGCTTCGGTGACTCTTACGATTTCCAGTGCTAATTCCCGATCCATAAAAAGTACCTCCAGTTTCTCCAAATTGTTTTCTATGATATTATTTTTCTATACTATGTAAACTGAAAAGAAATCAGTGCATAGCCCTGTTCTGTATTTGTTATTACATAATCCTACATCATAATAACAAAAAACATGTTTAAAATACATTTATTTTTCGTTTTTCAGGGAATTAATCATCGAAAAACCTTAAATGTGACATACTATTTGTTTTTGGGAAGGGCTATCTTAAACGTGAATGTTGGTTTTGAAAATTTGATTGTAGCGAAAGGCGTGAGACGCCTTCGGGAATAGCATTAGCTGAAGATCCCGCAGGGCGGTTTTTCCCGAGGAAGCTGAAGCAATGCCCGAGGCAAGCGAGCGTCCTGTAGTGAAATCAACATCTAAGTTTAATACAGCCTATAAAAGAAAGGGGATTGTTCTGTTATGTATTTTGTTGACAGAGAATTGCTTGAGAAAAGGCTTGTTTATTTAGAAAAAAATATGAAGGTTTTTTCTGAAAGTAAAGAATGGGTTTCCGAAGTAGAGAAAGCTGCACTGGAACGAATCAGCCATATGTTAATTGAAACGATCACAGACACCGGAAATCAGATGATCGATGGGTTCATTATGAGAGACCCGGGAAGCTACAACGATATTATTGATATCCTTGTTGATGAAAAGGTTATTTCCAAGCCTGAAGGAGACTCCCTTAAAAGAGTTTTTGCATGGAGAAAACCACTGCTTCAGGAATATACAAACATTGACCATAAAAAGCTTCACGATAGCATGCTTGCGGAAAGCACAGCATTGCTTAATTATCCAGGAAAAGTGCGCCGGTATATTGAAAACGAACTAGGACCTGTTTCCGCATTCCTGCCGCAAAAAGATTAATTCATCGGGCGAGCAGGCAGTGAACAATTTTTGAACGAATTAAGGCTATTTTTCTAACTTTCTGTATAGTAAATTTACAAGCTGTTTTCCTTTCTATACAATTAAGCTGAAGGATGGTGAGGAAAATGGCCTTACAACCCACCTCAACACGGGATCAGATTTTAGTGCTGCTTAAAAAGCAGCAGGAATTAACTGTTGCAAGTGTAGCTGTAAAACTGGATATAACTGAAATGGCTGTCAGAAGGCATCTTAACACCCTTGAAAAAGATGGTTATGTTATGACAAGCCTGGTACGCCAGTCAATGGGCAGACCTGTCAAACTATACAGGCTGACTTCTGCAGGGGAAGAATTATTTCCGAGGGATTACAGCAGTCTGGCTATTGATCTGCTAAGAGGGACAGAACAGATTAACGGCCCCGGTGTAGTATGGAAATTGTTTCTGCAGAGAAATAACAGGCTTATCAGAAAACATGAGAAGAGACTGTCTTCAAAGGATTACGATGAAAAAGTAAATGAGCTGGCAAGAATTCAGAACGAAGATGGATACATGGTTGAGCTTGTTCGTGAAGAAGATGGATCTTATGTAATTAAGCAGTTCAACTGCCCTCTATTTAAAGCTGCAAAGCAATTTCCCGACTTATGCAAGGCGGAAAGAGCTTTATTCCAGGAGCTGCTTAGCCCGGCAGAAGTAAAATGTGAGACGTTTATGCTCTCTGGACAAGCACCTTATTGTTATTATAAAATCAATAGAACTAATTAAGACGCCGCTTATAAAGTGGCGGTTTTTTTTCACTCTCTTGCAGGAATAAAGATACATAATTATTGGAGGTTTTCAGCAATGAAACAATATAAAGGATATTTAATTGACCTTGATGGCACGATGTATCGGGGGGAGGAAAGAATCGATGCTGCCTCAAGATTTGTTACTAAGTTGGCAGAACAGGAAATACCCCATTTGTTTGTGACGAATAACTCTTCCAAGACACCTGAGCAGGTTTCTGATAAGCTCCTCTCCATGGACATACCGGCGAAACCGGAACAGGTGGTCACTTCAAGTGTAGCTGCGGCCAGATTTATTAAAAAGCAGTACGGTGAGACCGGAGTTTATATGATAGGAGAGAAAGGACTCAAAACCGCTCTGGAGGATGAAGGACACCGGTTGACAGAAGAAGCACCTGAAGTTGTTGTCATGGGTATAGACCATGAAATTAGTTATGAAAAACTTGCAAAAGCGGCCCTTGCCGTACGTAATGGAGCTGCTTTTATTTCTACAAACGGAGATGTAGCTATCCCTACAGAAAGAGGACTGCTGCCTGGTAATGGGGCTCTAACGTCGGTCGTTGAAGTATCTACAGGGCAAAAACCGGTTTTTATTGGGAAGCCGGAGTCGGTAATAGTGGAATTAGCACTTGAAATGCTGGGAACTTCTCTGCAGGATACCGTCATGGTGGGTGATAATTATCAGACAGATATACTTGCTGGAATTAATGCAGGTATGGATACTATTATTGTTCACACAGGAGTGACGGCAAAGGATCAGCTTGGCGGTTTTAAAATCCAGCCGTCCTGGTCGATCGATTCACTGGATGACTGGAAGTTTTGAAAAACAAGGCAATCAATGAAATAGTGGAAAGAGGATCCGATCCGCCAATAAATACAGCACCCGATCCTCTCCTTAATTATCTGTTATTTATACAAAAAAGGACATTCATCTGCTGAATGTCCTTTTTTACCCTTTATTAAATTTTATTCACTATCTTCCGCACCATGGGCCAGACGGCTGGACGCGGCGGCTGCTATAGCTCCTACAATATCATCCAGGAAGGTGTGGCAGCCATTACTTTTATCGTTTAGTTTTTTCAGGATTCCAGGTTTTAGCTTATCAATATAACCATAGTTCGTAAAGCCTATAGACCCGTAGACATTTACGATGGACAGAGCAACGACTTCATCAACCCCATATAATCCTTCATCTCTTTCGATGATTCCCTGCAGAGGCTCAGCGAGCATTTTTTCTTCGGCCAGACGATCCAGCTGGATACCGGTGATGATGGCATTCTGCACCTCACGTTTAGTAAGGACCCTCTCGACGTTTTCTCTGCATAAATCCATTGTTAAATTGGGATAGTACTTCTCCTGCAGAAAAAATACAAGCTCTGCTATATCTTCAATAGTTACGCCTCTTTCATGAAGCCAGCTTCTCGCCGTTTTTGTAATAAGCTTACTGTTCTCTTTCATAACATCACCCTAAGTTATTGTATAGATAAGTATATGTTCAATTAGCCATTTTAGTGAAGCTGGTATGTGCAATAGTATATACCCGTACGCTTGTTTTATTCGCATAGGCGGATGAACAAATTGGGCTTTCTCATCATACAATAGTATCGGTATGGTGACCGAAGGGGGGGCAGCACGTGTTAGAACGGGAATTATATGAGAAATACCGGATATATCCAGATGCAATCTTTCATATCGGGAGTGATCAAATTGTGGAGGCAGGAGGGGAGAAATATCTCATTCGTCCCACAGATGAAAGGATGATAAAAAAAGTTCCTGAAAAGAATGCCATGGCACAATGGCTCATTTCACAAGGAGATACGGATGTAGCAATTTTTCTCCCTCCGGACAACCGCAGACATACAGTGTATATTGATGGAGCTGATTCACTTATTTTTCAGGTTCAGAAGCCGGGAGACAGGCAGTACAGATACAGAAAAACGGAGGGTGCAGGCAGCAGGCTGGCAGAATTCCATAATAAAGGCTTTGGCTATACCCCAAACGGTAAGGCGTCTGCACGTGAGACGTCACTAACATGGAAACAGCGCTGGGAGAGAAGGCTGGATCAGCTGGAAGAATGGTATATGGCAAAAGTTCAGGACCCTGAGAAAACATTGTTTGATGAGGACTTCTTTTTAACATTTCCTTATTATTTGGGGATGAGTGAAAATGCTATTCAAATGATGGGAGAAATAGAAGCAGCTGAAAGGGCGTCCTATCAGACACCTGGATACAATACTATATGTCATGAACGGTTCAGCGAAAAGAGCTGGCTTACTCTGGATGAAAATAATGAATCACGGGTAAAGGTCCCGTCTGATTTCACATATGACCATTACACAAGAGATATTGCAGAATACCTCAGAAGTACGTGGCTTGACAATGAAACATCAAGAGAAAGTGCGGGAAAAAAGATTAATACCTTTTTAAATGAGTATGAATCAGTTCGAAGCCTTTCAGGGACGGATCAAAAACGCTTGTTTGCCAGGCTGATGTTTCCGATTCATTATTTTAAAGTAATCGAAAGATATTATCAGACATTAAACGATAAGGAAAAAATCGTGATGGAACAAAAGGCCCTTCATATTTTTAACAACTCCAAAGAATATGAACAGCTCCTGGCATTGCTAGTAAGAAGGTATCGTTCTCTTCGGAGAAGCGGGCTTCCTGAATGGATTGTCTAATTGGCTCTCTGGCAATGGCTTAAATCGTGAATTTTGCTCCTCTGTAATAGGAAAAGGTATACTGGGATGAGAGCTGAAATCATTTCCAGGAAGGGTGAGCTTATTGATGTCGTCCAGACCATATGTCTTTGTAACGAGGAAAATACCGGAAGAAACACTTGTAACGCTTAAAGAAAAAGCAGAAGTAAAAATGTGGCCAAAAGAGGAAGAGCCTGTGCCGAGAGAGGTGCTGCTTGAAGAAGCAGGAAGGGCAGAGGGACTGCTTACAATGCTTTCGGACAGCATTGATAAAGAACTGCTTGAGCAAGCGCCAAAACTCAAGGTAGTCGCAAACATGGCAGTTGGATACGATAATATTGATGTATCCTTTGCACGTGAGAAAAACGTCTTTGTCTGTAATACCCCGGATGTTTTGACGGAAACAACAGCTGACCTCACTTTTGCGCTGCTAATGGCTTCAGCAAGAAGGCTTGTGGAGGCGTCTGAGTATATTAAAGACGATCGCTGGAAAAACTGGAGTCCGCTGCTTCTTGCAGGAGCCGACATCCATCATAAAACAATAGGGATCTTCGGGATGGGCAGGATAGGCGCCGCAGTCGCAAAACGAGCAGCTGGTTTTGGAATGAATGTACTTTATCATAACAGATCAAGGAACATTCAGGCAGAAAAGGAGCTTGGTGCTTCTTACGTAAGCTTTTCAGAACTGCTGGAAGATGCGGACTTTGTTGTATCTCTAGCACCGTTAACTGAGTCTACGAGGAATGTATTTAACGAGGATGCTTTCAGTAAGATGAAAAATACTGCATTCTTCATTAATGCCTCCAGGGGCGGCCTGGTGGATGAAGGTGCACTTGCAGGAGCGCTGGAAAACCTGCAGATTGCCGGGGCAGGCCTTGATGTTTTTAAAGAGGAACCAATTGGAAAAGACCATCCGCTGTTACGGTTTAAAAATGTCACTGTCCTGCCGCATATCGGAAGCGCAAGCAGGGAAACACGTCTGAAAATGGCTTCTCTCGCCGGAAAAAATATAGCAGACGTATTAGGCGGAATAAAACCGGAAGCCGAAGTGGCGGAGTGATAGTTAAAGAAAATGAAAAAAAACGCATTCACCGAGGTGAATGCGTTCTTAATATAAATTAAAATACTTGTTCCAGTTCAGTAACTCCTGGTACTTCTTCAAGCAGTGCCCGCTCAATACCAGCTTTTAATGTGATTGTTGAACTTGGGCAGGATCCGCAAGCTCCCATAAGTCTTACTTTAACTACTCCATCCTCAATATCAACGAGTTCAACGTCTCCTCCGTCACGAAGAAGGAAAGGACGTAATTTATCTAGTACCTCTTGTACTTGTTCTTCCATAGTTGCGTTTGCAGCCATTGTAAAAACACTCCTTTCTTTCCTTTATTATAATATCCCGGTGGGAAAAAATCCATGAACAGAACAGATTTTTTACATTTTACTATCGCAAATGTGTCGATAATGTAAACTCATTATAACATCATATGATACAATATGAAATAAAAGTGTTCTTTCATTAAAGGGGAGAAAATTTATGCAGCCAATTACTATTACAGTATACGGAGCAGAGGAAAAGTGTGCAAGCTGTATTCACCTGCCCAGTGCGCTGGAAACGAAAGAATGGCTGGAGGCAGCTGTGAACCGCAAATTTCCTGACTATGATATAACATTTAAATATTGCGATATTGAAGCTCCTCTATCAGAAGAGGAAAAAGACTTTTCAATGAAGATTCTTGATGATGAGTACTTTTATCCTCTGGTAGTAATTAATGGAGAAGTAGCAGGGGAAGGGAATCCTAAACTGCCGGCTATTTACAAAATAATTGAAGCTCAGCTTTAATTATTTGCTGTTAAGGTGAATACGACATATATTTTCAAATCAAAAAACCCGCTGTTTTTTTATGACAGACGGGTTTTTAATCCTAATAACCTGTATGATGTTTGTACATCCACAGCACTCCGGATTTTAGTACTCTTGGAACACGTCCGGTTAGTGCTTTTTCTCCCATGAGCCCAAACCCATGTTTTTTTCCAAGAGAACCGAGTACACCTTTTAGCTTTATTTTAGGCAGTTCTTCCGGAAGCTCTTCCCCTGTCCACTTCTTCGTTAAGATAGAGACAAGCTGTTCTGCCTGTGCTTCCGCAAGCTGTGCACTTGGGGCATGGTCAACAGAGGCGCAGTCTCCGATCACATAGGCATTTTTAAAACCAGGTATTTCATAATACTTGGTTATTTTTACCCGGCCCATTTTATCTTTGTCTGTTTCAAGATCCCGTACAACTTCATTCGCCTGTATTCCCGCCGTCCAGATAATAGCGTCTGCTGCCGCTGGTTCATCGTGGTTATACAGTACATTTGGCTCTACTTTAGTGATATTTGCTTTATTAATTATCTCGATATTATGGTCCACAAGCCATTCAGTTACATAGTTATAGAGCTTTTCAGGAAACATGGAGAGGATGTTCTGGCCGCGGTCGAACATCTTAATATTCAGATCAGGACGGCTTTCCCGAAGTTCACTGGCAAGTTCCACTCCGCTTAATCCGCCGCCAACAATCGCTACAGTTCCGTTAGCTCCTACATTCTGAAGTTTATGGTAGGTTGTTCTTGCCTTTCTCATGCTTTGAATGCTTAACGTATTCTCCGGAGCTCCCGGAACGTTATGGTATTTGTCCTCACATCCGAGGGCGATTACCAGGTCATCGTATGCCTGGGATTCACCATTAGAAAGGTTTACTGCATTTTTTTCAAGATCAATTTCAGTTACTGTTTCGAATTTAAGCTCTAGACGCACATCATTTGGGAATGACATACGAAGATGGGTATCAGCTACCGTACCTGCCGCCAGGGCATAGAATTCTGTTTTCAGGCTATGGTATGGTTCTTTCTCGATGAGCGTGATATCTGTCCCTGTCATATTCTTAGATGACAGTAACTTTTGAATTACGCGGAGTCCCCCGTATCCGCCGCCTAAAATTAATAACTTCCGCACAAAATCAGCCTCCTCCTGCAGTAAGTGCGAACAGAAAGTCATGAAAACCGTACATTTTTTAATTCCATAACCATCTTATCGATTATGTAAACGCTTTTAACCATATTAAATATTATCAGTTTTATGTCGAAATAACAATATTTTTAAGAATTGTTTGACCAAATAGATTTTTACACCAATACCTGATTATTGACAAGAAATATCGGAAGCGTTAGGATTATAAAGTATGTTGACTAACACAGGAGTGAATTTATATGCAGCCTATTATCGAGTTTTGTGTTAGCAATTTAGCAAGCGGCACCCAGGAAGTAAAGGAAAAGCTGGAAAAAGATCCGAATCTTGATGTAATAGAATACGGATGTTTAAGCTTTTGCGGACAATGTGCCAGAAGTAAATTCGCACTTGTAAATGGTGAGATTGTCAAAGGGGAAACCAATGATGAATTGCTGGCAAATATATATCAGTTTATAGAAGATAATCCAATGTTCTGACATTGTTTTCAAAACGATGCTGCCGGTTTTTTCCGGCAGCTTATTTTTTATTTATATGGCGGGACATTATGCTACAATATTTCCATAACAGCAAATTATAAAGGATGATTAGATGAAACCAATTCCTTTTGACCATACATGGCCATACGAGCGGCAGATGGGGGAAGTGTATTTTACAGAGTGCCCGTATTGCGGGGAACAAAATATACTTACTCATATGTCAGCAAATTCGCTGGAATTAGCAAAAGACAGAGTGAAGCAGCGTCTGAATATGCCATGCTGCAAAACCACAATGATAATTCTCGAAGCAGATGAGGATTACTTCTGGACAAATGAAAGATTACGCTGATTAGATGAGTGGGAGGATGCAGACCATGAAATTCACAAAAATGCATGGGCTTGGTAACCAGTATATATTCGTAAATCAATTTACCGAACAGCTTGCCGAGGACGAACTCGCAGGGCTTGCTATTGAGGTATCAAATATTTATACTGGCATCGGATCTGACGGTATGATCCTGATCGGGCCTTCAGAAACAGCTGACTTGAAAATGAGAGTGTTCAATAAAGACGGCTCGGAAGCGAAAAACTGTGGTAACGGCCTTAGATGTGTTGCTAAATACGCTTATGAAAATAAGCTGGCTGACAACGTTAAAATGAAAATTGAAACTCTTGGGGGTGTGGTGGAAGCTGAGGTTCATTTATTTCAGGGAACAGAAACAGTGGAATTAGTAACTGTGGATATGGGCAAGCCATACTTTTTTCCTGAAGAAATTCCCTTAACAGGAACTGCTGAGACTCCGGTTGTTGGAGAAAAAATCCAAGCTGCTGCTACTGATTACGAAATGACCGCTCTGTCAATGGGCAATCCACATGCAGTGTTTTTTGTGGGGAATATCGAAGCTGCGCCGCTAACTACGCTTGGTCCGTTGATTGAAAAACACGAACGTTTTCCTGAGGGAGTAAATGTGGAATTCGTGGAGATTATCTCCCCGGAAGAAATGCATTTTCGCGTATGGGAAAGAGGGTCAGGCGTAACTCAGGCATGCGGTACAGGTGCCTGTGCAGCGGTTGTTGCTGCAGTATTAAACGGTTATGCTCAAAAAGGTAAAGAAGTGACTGTTCATTTAGCTGGCGGCGACCTATTTATCACATGGGATGTGAACGGCCATGTATGGATGAAAGGACCTTGCGAAACGATATGCGAAGGGACTTATTATCCACTGAATGGAAGAAGGAAAGTCTAAGAAAAAATTAATAATTAATGGAAACTGGACATTGACCGGGGAGGTACCCTGGAAAATGTTCAGTTTTTGTTTGTGAGGAGTTGATTTAGTAAGCGGAAACGGGGGTCCATTTATGAAAGCGGCATCCTATTCTCGAAAACAGCGGGTCCATTCTCGATATAGCAGGTTCCATTCTCGAAATTTGGGGTCCTATTCTCGAAGCGTCATGCTATTCTCGAAAACAGCGGGTCCATTCTCGAAGTAAAATCCTGTTTGCGAAATCCCCTTCCAAATTTAAAACGAACAGACACAAAAAAACCGAGCAGCCACTGCCCGGTTTTCAATCAAATCAATATGTTTTTACAATGTTGTAGAAAGTATCGCGTTCCACAGGAACTTTTCCAGCACCTTTTATTAAGTGTGTCAGTTCGCTTCTCGTTAAACCTTGTGAAGTAAGGGCTCCGGCAGAGTGGGAGATTCTTTCTTCAATTAGGGTCCCGTGAATATCAGAGCTTCCGAAAGTCAACGCCATTTGTGTTAACTGAGGCCCGATATTGATCCAGTAAGCTTTAATATGATCGAAGTTATCGAGCATGAGGCGGCTGATAGCAACCGTGCGCAGGTCATCATATGCAGATGTACGGCGTTTCAGACCAGCGTTTACACTCTTAGGCTGCATAGCCAGCGGGATAAATACCATAAATCCGTTCGTGCGGTCCTGCAGCTGGCGCAGACGGTCCATATGAATCAGTCGCTCTTCTTTAGTTTCGATAGAACCATAAAGCATTGTAGCATGAGTTTTCAATCCAAGCTCATGTGCAATTTCGTGAGCTTCAAGCCACTGATCCGTTGATGCTTTTTCAGGGCTCATCTTTGCACGGTATCTCTCCGTAAGAATTTCCGCTCCACCGCCAGGAATAGTATCTAATCCTGCTTTAATCAGCTCTTCAAGAACTTCTCTCATAGAGAGGCCGGAAATACGGGAGAAGAATTCAATTTCAGCACCAGTATATGCTTTTACAGTGCACTGTGGGTAGTGCTTTTTTAGTGTGCGTACTGTATCAAGGTAGTAATCAAAAGGAACTTCATTGTTATGCCCGCCAACGATATGGAATTCGCGAATATTATCGTTCCAGCGATCGGCTACATATTTAAGCAGTGCCTCTTTATCCATAGTATAGGCGCCTTCTTCGCCTGGCTTACGTTTGAATCCGCAGAATGCACAGCTTGCTTCACAAACGTTTGTCGGATTAATGTACATATTCTCTATGAAGTAAACATTATTTCCGTTTTTCTGCTCGTTCACCTGGTTTGCCAGTTGTGCGACGGTAAGCAAGTCAGGCGTTTCATACAGCTTCAGGCCGTCTTCTATAGTGAGACGTTCTCCAGCAATAACTTTTTGTTTAATGTCCTCAAGACTCTGGTCTAACACTATTGTGCTCATTATGCTCCCCCTGTCAAAAAATATTGAGTTTAAAGTACAATAATATGTCCTTTGCGATAACAGGAATAAAGCTTTACCTGCTGCGGCAATTAGTAAGTATGGAATCAAAAAAGCTTTTCGTTTTTCGAAACTCTCAATCTATCTTATCATCTTTAGCGAATTATTGACAAATAATTAATTAGATGGTTCACATTAATAAATACAAATTCAGGAAAAAAATCCCTTGTTTATTTTAAGAACAGGGAGCTGTTACCTTGATGAAAGAAGCTTGAGAATGTATACTAAACTTAACTTCAGAAGAAAAGATGAGGTGAAAAGAATGATTAACATTAGTGAAGCAGCAGCGGCACAGGTGAAAAAAATGATGGAAGCGGAAGGCGATGACTCTTTAATGCTCCGTGTTGGAGTTAAAGGAGGAGGCTGCTCCGGGCTTTCTTACGGAATGGGCTTTGAAAGTGAAGCTTCTGAAGAAGATACCATTTTTGAACAGCACGGTATCAGTGTGGTTGTAGATAAAGAAAGTGCCCCGATAATAAAAGACCTGGCTATTGATTATAAAGAGAACATGATGGGCGGCGGGTTTACCATCGACAACCCTAACGCCATTGCAAACTGCGGTTGTGGTTCTTCTTTCAGAACAGCAACGAATGCAGGAACTCCGGAAGACTGTTAATAAAAAATCCCCAGTTACGTTTCACGTAACTGGTTTTTGTTTTCCCGCCTGATACAGAGGCAATATAAAAGGCTCGCTGCATGTACAAGTGCAGCGAGCCTTTTATCATGTTCTTTAAAACATGCTTGTGCTGTGTCCCGGATGAAGTTTTGCATTTGGATCATAATAAGCTTTCGCGTTGTTTACGGCAACAGGCGCTTCACCGAAGCCGCATGCGATCAGCTTAACTTTACCAGGATAGGTCGCCACGTCTCCAGCCGCGTATATTCCTTTAATGTTTGTCTCCATACGTGAGTTAACCACAATTGAGTTTTTCTCAATTTCAAGCCCCCATTGCTTAATAGGGCCCAGGTTGGAAACAAAACCGAAGTTAACGATTAGAGTGTCAAGCTCAATTGTCTCCGTTTCATCCTTATCTTTGTGCTTGATCTCAATAGCGGTTACTTTTTCGCCATTTCCATGAAGCTTACTGATTATATAAGGTGTTTTAATGTTTATTTTATCAGAGTTCAATAATTGCTCAACGCTATGCTCGTGTGCCCGGAATTTATCCCTGCGATGGACGATGGAAATCTCTTCGGCAATGTCCTCCAGCATGAGAGTCCAGTCTACCGCTGAGTCGCCTCCTCCCAGCAGAACTACTTTATCACCGGCGAATTTCTTCAGATCGTTTACAAAATAGTGCAGATTTTTACCCTCATACTGATCTGCGCCTTCTGTTTCAAGCCGTCTTGGTGAGAAAGCG
Source organism: Evansella clarkii (assembly GCF_002019695.1). Taxonomy (GTDB): domain Bacteria; phylum Bacillota; class Bacilli; order Bacillales; family Salisediminibacteriaceae; genus Evansella; species Evansella clarkii. Next base: position 2,125,977 of record NZ_KV917376.1, read on the forward strand.
CCGACACCAGCTGTGATTATAACCGTTTTTGAATAGTGTTCTTCCTTATCTGTTGTCAAGGTGAAAATGCTGTCTTCGCCTTTTTCAACTTTTTCTACGGACTGTTCAAGGACGAGAGTCTGGTCGAAATGGCTTGCCTGCTCGATAAGGTTATCAACGAGCTCCTGAGCACCGACCTTAGGAAAACCGGCTATATCATATATGTATTTTTCAGGATACAATGCTGATAACTGTCCGCCAAGCTGAGGCATTGCTTCGATAATTTTTACCTTCGCCTGCCTCATCCCGCCATAAAAAGCGGTGAAAATTCCGACAGGCCCTCCACCTATAATCGTAATGTCATATATATCTCTTTCTTCTGCCAAAAACGACACCTCCACAAAATATAATATGAACAAGACAATGTTCTCAATATTCATTATAAATGTAAAACATAAGGATTGAAAGTAAGTGTACAGAAGAGGCTTGGTGATTACAACAAATAAGATGAAGAAGATTGTTGATTTATATAAAATGTTCATAAAATAGTCAAAAAGTAGTTGAAAAAAAGCAGGGAAAGCCATATGATTGTGATGGGATAAAAAGTACTCTTCGTGCAAACAGGAAAAACTATCAAGATGAAAAAGTGGTCATTCATTTACTATGCACCCTTACGTGAATTTTATCACAAACTTTAGTTTCGTGTATGGTAAAAAAACACATGCTTGTAAAAACGGGTTATCGGGAAAAATGAAGAGTAAGTATAAAATTAAAATGGAGTTGAGAGAAACATGGATAAAAAGCCAAAAATAGTTATTTTAGGTGCAGGTTATGGAGGAATGATGACTGCAACTCGTCTTCTGAAAGCAAATGTTCATCAGGATGCAGAGATTACCCTCGTAAATAAGCATAATTACCATTATCAGACAACATGGCTTCATGAGCCTGCTGCTGGCACACTTCACCACGATAAGACAAGGATGCGAATTGAAAATGTCCTGGATCTTAACAAAATAGACTTTGTAAAAGATGCTGTAAAAGAAATTAAAACAGAAGATAAAAAAGTTATTCTCGAAGGCGGAGAGCTGGATTATGATTACCTTGTTATCGGCCTTGGTTCAGAGCCGGAGACATTTGGGATTCCTGGTGTGAAAGAACATGCATACTCTATCAGAAGTGTCAACTCTGTTCGTCAAATCCGTGAACATATTGAATATATGTTCGCCAGCTATAATAACGAAGTGGAAAAGCATGAAGATAAATTAACCTTTGTGGTTGCTGGTGCAGGTTTCACAGGAATTGAATTCGTCGGTGAACTATCAGAGCGTATTCCGGAATTATGTGAAGAGTACGATATCGCGAGAGACAAAGTGAAAATCTACTCAGTAGAAGCCGCGCCTACAGCCCTTCCTGGTTTCGATGAAGAACTTGTTGAATATGCAATGAACCTGCTCGAAAGCCGCGGAGTCGAATTCCTGATTGAAACCCCAATTAAAGAAGTAAAAGAAGACGGTGTCTTACTTAATGACGGAAGTGAAATCAAATCTCGCACAGTCGTCTGGACTACAGGAGTAAGAGGCAGCTCCGTTGTTGAGAATTCAGGCTTTGAAACAATGCGCGGCAGAGTGAAGGTTGAAAAAGATCTTCGTGCACCTGGTTATGACGATGTCTTCATTATTGGGGACTGCGCGTTAATTATTAATGAAGAAATCAACCGCCCGTACCCGCCAACTGCACAAATTGCAATTCAGCAGTCGTATACATGTGCAAACAACCTTAAATCTTTAATCCAGGGCAAAGAAGAGCATCTGGAAACATTCAAGCCTGAAATTAAAGGAACTGTAGCCTCCCTTGGCGGCAAGGAAGCTATCGGTATCGTCGGGGAAAGAAAGCTTTATGGCGGTTCTGCTTCAGCAATGAAGAAGATTATTGATAACCGTTACCTTTATTTACTCGGCGGTATGCCGCTTGTGCTGAAGAAAGGTAAGCTGAATATCTTTTAAGGCTGTGCACCACAAATAATATATAAAATTTGCAAACAAAAACAAAAGCGCCTGGATTTTATATCCCAGGCGTTTTGTTTGTTGTCTTTTTCATTTATTTGTCTGTTTTAATGTAAATGTGCTTATATGCGGTTACTCGCCCGGAAGCAGGAACTGGTATAACTCCCTGAGCTCCTTTTTTCTATTTAACGGAATGAGGAACCGCAAGTGCTGTCGGAGCGAATTCTCATTCCGCTATGTCGTTAAAATCCCCTTATTTTATTTAAAAGAATGGCAACGCTTTTGATTTTCAAAAGTTAGCAGACCTTTTCCTTAAAACAGTCTGTTTTTGAAGACCGATAAACTTTTTGAAAAAGGCAGAAAATATTAAATTCGAAGAGTATAATTAAGGGTATTCCAGATGATTGCGCTTACATGGCTTATATGGTCTTTATTTGCTCCTTTTCAATTAATCCTAAAGCTGATATATTATCAGAAACTTCAGAAAATAATACACAGAAAAGGAGGAGTCATCATGGCTCTGCGCAAAAGAGAACTAAAACCAACCGATTGTCCGTATTGCACCGGGAAAGGGTATTTTCAACTGTTACTTGGCGGCTCCGAAACATGTGATAACTGTCATGGCTCAGGTCAGAAACGTACAAAAAGATAATATTTTATTTTAACTAACCCTCTTTTTAAAAGAGGGTTTATTGCTGTTTATGGCTATAAAATTTTCCGGATTATTGGTAAGTGTTTTACATCGCTTGATGCTGAAATAAGCCGGGTGGCACCTTCCTGGGCTTTAGAGATTGACTGGACAATTTGGATTGAGTAAACTAGTTTATGGTGCCTTGGAGGTGAGTGTACATGGAATTACAGCTGCCACAGTTAATTATTGCTATCGTTCTTTATTTTGTACTGTTCTTTGGAATTGGTTTTATATTAAATATGGTTCTCCGTTCCACTTGGACGATGGCTGTAATATATCCGATTGTTATCTTTTTTATTGTAGACCAGGCAGGTGTTCTGGCGTATTTTACTAATCCAGGAGAAGCTTTTCCGACTCTTGGAAATCAATTAATTTCTCTTAAAACTGCAGATATAATAATTTTGCTCTCTGGTTTTATAGGAGCAATTCTTTCAGGTATCGCCATACGAATGCTGAGAGAAAGAGGATACAGAATGTTTTAGCTTTCCTGAGGGAAAGCTCAGATTGTCGAGAAACCCCTGCTTTTTTAAAGCAGAGGGTTTCTCTTTCTATAAAAATGATTTAATAAAGACAAGTTCTTAGTGGGTTAAAGGAGATCGCAAACCATCTTACCCCCTCGTAAGGTGGTTTGCGATCTTCTTTATGTTCTGTGCGATGGCTGTCATCAGTGCTTGTTCACTGGCGCCCTTCACACTCCTCAACCGGCAGTAGCGAAGCCCGTGGAGTTGTTTCGCATCTGCAAAGCTTCGCTCAATCGTTTCTTTTCTCTTTTTATAAAGTAGTTTCCCTTCGGGAGACAGCCGGTTTTCCCTGACCTTCTCTTTACTTTCTTCCCATACATGCCTCGTCATCACCTTTTTATGATTTCTGGAAGACGTACATTGGGAGAGGAAAGGACAAACCCTGCATTTACTCGGATCTGAATGGTACTGCCTGTAACCTTCCCGGTTCGTTGTAGAGTAGATCAACGTGCTTCCGTTGGGACAAGTATAGCTGTCTGTCTTTTTATCATAGGTAAACTTCCATTTTGGAAATAAGCCTTTCTTGGGAGTAAAGCGCCGATGGGCGATGACGCCCATAATGTTTCGCTTCTCCAGCCCATGGCAAATGGGGACGGTTAAGTAACCTGCATCCAGTCCAACAGCTTCTACTTCAAAACCAAAACGCTCTCGCTGGCGGTCCAAACGAGACAAATAAGGACGGGAATCATGGACGTTTCCGGGAGTGACATAGACATCTGTAATAATGTTATATTTCATATCTGTCGTGCGATGATCCAGATAAAAGAAGCCTTCTGGTTTCCCTTCCCGGTACATATATCCGCTATCTTTATCGGTTGTACTAACCTTGACTTCCTTTTCTTCCACCTCCTTCTCTTTTTTTCTTAAGGGCTTTTTTCCATGGGCTTTGCGATCCTCCTCAACGGCTTTATCAAGCTCTTCTATATATTCCTGCGTTTCTACCTGTACTTTTTCCTTAACGAACTTATGCTTATTATTTAAATGAGTTAAATGAG
>NZ_KV917376.1:2130385-2331106 GCF_002019695.1 Evansella clarkii
CTTCCGGCACGAGCTGATCAATAGAAACCATTTCAAGTTCAACTTGTTTTTCCCTTATTGGACGTAACATTCTTTTCACCTCGGATAAGGAAATTTTGAATCAAAACTTTATGTATATCTTGCAATCGAAGAAGAGAAAGACGGCGACTCCTGCGGGAAAAGCAATAGCTGAAGATCCCCTCCGGAGCGCTTTTCAGCTCCGGAGGTAGCTGAAGCATTGCCCGCGGAAAGCGTCCGTCTGCAGCGAATGAGATTGTACAAATTTTAAGAACCCTATCTTTATTATACTATTTTTATCTAAATAATTGGATAATTAATCAAAAAAACAGGCTGTTGAGAAGACTTTCTCAACAGCCTGAGCTTTCCTGAGGGAAAGCTATTTTTTTTGGACATAAGTATTTTCTTCCATTCCAGTGAAAATATAAGAAGGGGCAGGACAGTCCGCGCCTGCTCAGTCCTTAATATTACTAAAGATTCCGCTATTAATAGAAAAGTTTATTAGTATTTTCTGTATTCCTTAAAGATTTATTCTATTCCGGATATTAAGAAACGGCTTTTATCCAGATTATTAATTGCTTATAATCAACAAGTCACTAGTGAAAAGGGAGGAATTTAAAGTGAAGGAAAACAAGGGATTTGTTCTCCGCTCGCTTGATACAGTTGAGAGAGTAGGGAATAAACTGCCTCACCCTGTTACATTATTCGCAATATTTGCTTTGCTCGTTGTTCTTGCATCAGGAGTTTTCGGTGCTCTGGGCACAGCTGTTCAGCATCCGAGTCCGGAGAATGATGAGATTATAGAAGTACAAAGTCTTATGAGTGTGGAAGGAATTCAGTATATATTTGAAAATACCGTCAGTAACTTTGTAAACTTTGCGCCATTAGGCACGGTGCTTGTTACAATGCTTGGTATTGGAATTGCTGAGCGTTCCGGTTTGATCACTGCTGCTCTGAGGGCACTTGTCATGTCTGTGCCAAAACAGCTGATTACCGCTGCTCTTGTCTTTGGCGGTATCATGTCAAGCATGGCTGCTGATGCAGGGTATGTAGTATTAACTCCGCTTGGTGCAGTGCTTTTTGCCGGGTTAGGCAGACATCCTCTCGCCGGGCTGGCTGCAGCATTCGCCGGTGTATCTGCGGGCTTCAGTGCTAACCTGCTTCCAACCTCCCTTGATCCGCTGTTAGGGGAGCTGACTATTCAGGCGGCGGCTACTTGGGATCCTGTTTATGCAGAGGGCATGAACATAGCAATGAACTATTATTTTCTTATTGTATCTGTTTTAGTACTGACAATTGTCGGAACTTTCGTTACAGAGAAAATTGTTGAACCGCGTCTTGGTAAATATAAGGGAGGCGTGGATGAAAAGGCAGAAAGTCTTACTGATGGGGAAAAGAAAGGGCTGATCGGTGCTGGTATTGCATTCCTTGTAACTGTTATTGGAATTGCTCTGCTGATCGTACCTGAGTGGGGCCCACTAAGAGGGCCAGAAGGTGAAATCCTTCAGTCTCCATTCTTCAGCTCATTAGTTCCTGTAATCTTAATCATGTTCTTTATTCCCGGGTATGTATACGGGAAAATTACAAAAGAAATTAAAAATGATAAAGATGTTGCAAACCAGCTTTCTGATACTATGGCTGCAATGGGAGCTTATATAGTTCTTGCTTTCGTAGCCGGACAATTCATTGCTTACTTTAATGAAACAAACCTTGGTCTTGTAATGGCTGTCAGAGGGGCAGAACTCCTTGAAGCATCAGGTCTTGGCGGACTGCCGCTGATTCTTTTATTCATTTTGATCGCTGGAATTATAAACTTGTTCATTGGAAGCGCGTCTGCGAAATGGGCTTTAATGGCTCCCGTTTTCGTACCAATGATGATGGGAACTGGAATCTCTCCAGAGATGACGCAGTTAGCATACAGAATCGCGGATTCAACGACAAACGTTATATCCCCGCTGATGCCATATTTCGCTATCGTAATTGCTTTCGCACAAAAGTACGACAGAAAAGTAGGAATTGGTACACTTATTTCTACAATGATTCCTTATTCTATTGCTTTTACTATTATGTGGGTGCTTATGCTCGTAATCTGGATGCTTACAGGTATTGATTTAGGTCCTAATGCTCCGATCTTCTATAATTAAGTTACTTATTTTAATGACTGATATTTAATAAAAGGAAAACCTGGCATGTTTTTTGCCAGGTTTTTTCTTTATTTCAGGAGTCTTGTATTTGTATATTTCCTCTTGCTTTAGGAAAGGCTGTCAAAGTGAGAGGAGTGGAAAAAATGCAAAGGATACAAAAGCTGCTGAAAACCTGTTTTATGGCAGCGTTGTTGCTGGGAGCATTATATACTACCTTCAGCTCTGTTACTAATGTAAATCAGGAACAATTAAGGACATGGTACAGTGACCAGGAGTTTCAGTGGAAAAAAGAGCAGTCAGAACTTAATGGAAGTAATTTACGAGTAAGACCACGGAATTACCGGGTTTCCAGCTCAGCAGATATACCAATTACTCAGACGTTATCTTATGATATTGCAGCAGATAATGAAGTGACTTTGGAAAACTCGAGAGACTGGTCCGTATTCCCGTCTCTTGAAGTCGTGGCGACAGGATATACAGCAGGTTATGAATCAACGGGAAAAACAGAGGGACATCCTCAATACGGAATTACTTATTCAGGTGTAAGAGTGAAGCGGGATTTGTTTTCGACAGTGGCAGCAGATCCGGAAGTACTGCCAATCGGAACTATCTTGTTTATACCTGGTTATGGGTATGGAGTGGTGGCCGATACTGGATCCGCTATTAAAGGGAACAAAATCGATTTGTATTATGAAACAGTGCAGGATGTTTATAATCAGTGGGGGAAAAAGTCCCTGGAAGTTTATATTGTAGAAGAAGGTAATGGAATGCTGACCGAAGATGATTTGATTATGTTAAATGAAGACGAGGCTATGCAGGTGTTCCGAAGGCAAATTACAGATATGGACGCATCCTGATCTGTTTCTTGCTTGTTTCCCATCCAATAAGGCGACCCATACGAAAATAACAATATTATAAAAAGCAGCTGCCATCAAAATATTAATGGCAGCTGCTTTTTAGGTAATCAATAAATCACCGCATGAAGTATTAATGTTAACACGATACCAAGGAGTCCTCCGAAAAAAACTTCAATTGGCTGGTGTCCCAGCAGTTCTTTCAGTTCTTTGCGTTTTTCCTGTTCCTCTTTTTCCGGCCAGGTTTTCATATTATCTGTAAGTTTATTGAAATCTGTGACAAGTCTGTTCAGTACAGTAGCCTGTTCTCCGGCGTGCCAGCGTACACCAGTTGCATCAAACATTACGATAATACCGAATATTGCGCAGATAGCAAACAAAGGGGAATCCAGCCCATACTGCAGAGCAATAGCGGTGGAAAGGGCAGTCACTGCGCCGGAATGGGAACTGGGCATACCACCTGTGCTTGTAATTAAAGTCCAGTCAAATTGCCTTGTGGCAATATACTGCAGTGGTACTTTAATAAACTGGGCCAGTAAGATTGCTGTAAGAGCAGCCCAAAGAGGAAAGTTTGTAAATAGTTCCATAAATGATTGTCCTTTCTACAGTTGTCTTACATTTGTTTTACCCAATATCCATTCATTAATAATCTTATCATTTTCAATAGCACCGTTCATTATATCATAATTTTTTTCTGTATAGCGCCTGCTTAAAATAATAAATGGAAACGAAATTTCAGATGCTGGCGAAAAGTCTCATATAAAAATATATGGCTAGTGGTTTGTGAGAGGAAAGGACTGGGTATATAAAATTAACACCTGTTTATTTTTGAGGATATGCGAGATGAAGCTAGGATTTTTACATAGTTATGACATTATGGCTCTTTACAAAGCCATATTCAGAATAATGCGGAAATATCTGTCTGTTTCCATTTTGTATTAGCTACCCTGTTGCTATATCATATTTAATAGCGAATCGATGTTTAAAAATCGATTGCTGTGCTTATAAGTGTGGAGTTACTTAGTTTTGAAATAAAGAAGGTACATACGTACTAGTCACAATTCCATATCCTAGTAAACCAGGCGGAAAACATTGATTTTCAGTGTGGAAAATAGAGGAGGGATACGGACGTTGGGAGGTCCGCAAAAAATGTCGTCATTAAAAAAAGGGACTGGTAAAGTATTCAGATTTCTGGATACCGGCCTTCATACTCTGGAAAAGTTTATTTTGAGCTGGTCAATAATTATTATCTCTTTCATGACAGTGGGAAATGTCATTAACAGGATGATTACCGGCCAGAGCTGGCATTTTGCTGCTGAGATCAGCCGTTTAAGTGTTATCGTCGCTACATTTATGGGGATAAGCTATGCAGCAAGAAAGGGGAGGCATATTAGTATGTCCGCATTATTTGACCTTTCTCCTAAACCTGTAAAGAAAGCTCTGGCAATTATCAATCCACTTATCACTGCAATTGTTTTATTCGTTGTTTCTTATTACGCCTTCCTTTATACATACGGAATTTACCAATCAGGGCGTACTACAGCGGCTCTTGAGTTTCCGTTCTGGCTAATGGTAGTTGCACTGCCAATTGGGCTTGCGATCGGCGGAATTCAATTTATACGCAATATGGTAGTGAATATCCGCAATAAAGAAGTTTACCTTGCGGAAGAGAAAAAAGACTATGACGAACAATAAAAAATAGGACAGGAAGGAATCCATTATGGTTTGGACAATGCTGGCAATCATGGTTTTGTTATTGCTTATGGGGCTTCCTATGATGATTCCCTTAATTGTTGGTCCGCTTGTAATCCTGTTCTTTTTTATGGATGCTATCGAACCAACAATTATGGTTCAGCAGATGGTTGAAGGAATATCATCATATGTATTGATTGCTGTACCGTTATTTATCTTTGCAGCAGACATTATGTCCACTGGGAGAACCTCCCGCAGGCTTCTTGACTTTGTAGGAGCCTTTGTAGGTCACTTAAGAGGTGGTTACGCGATTACCACAGCTGCTGCCTGTACTTTATTCGGATCAATTTCCGGATCCACACAGGCTACTGTAGTTGCGATTGGTAAACCGATGCGAGAAAGGCTTCTTAAGGTAGGTTATAAAGATTCGAGCGCCATAGCGCTGATCATTAATGCCAGTGACGTAGCCCTGTTAATTCCTCCGAGTATCGGGATGATTATTTACGCATTAGTTACGGGTACTTCCGTGGGGGATCTGTTTATCGCCGGTATCGGGCCGGGGGTAATGATTTTCTTATTCTTTGCAGCGTATGCCTATATACATGCAAAAATTTATAATATTCCACTGGCGGATAAAATGCTGTGGAAAGACAGGGGAAAAGTTACCCTGAAAGCTTTACTGCCTTTAGGATTTCCTGTAATTATCGTCGGTGGTATTTATACAGGACAATTTACTCCGACGGAGGCTGCAGGTATCTCCGTTTTATATGCTCTTATTCTTGAAGTTTTTATTTACCGCTCCATTAAGCTTTCTGCGATTCCGCAAATAGCCCTTTCTTCAGGGATTGTCACTTCGGCTGTCTTTGTCCTGGTGGCAGGAGGCCAGGCGTTTTCCTGGGTAATCTCTTTTGCGAGAATTCCGAGAATGCTTACTGACGCAGTTATGGGGCCGGATCCTACAGCTTTATATGTATTATTAATCGTAGCGCTGTTTTTCTTCATAGGCTGTATGTTTGTGGATCCAATAGTAGTTATCTTGATTTTAACCCCAATATTCTATCCTGTAGCGATGCAGGCTGGGGTAGACCCTGTTCATCTTGGGGTAGTTATTACATTCCAGGCAGCATTAGGGTCTGCAACACCTCCATTCGGGGTGGATATCTTTACCGCAAGCGCGGTGTTTAACAGGTCATACTTAGATGTTATCCGGGGGACGCCGCCATATATTATCATGCTTTTAATTATTGGGGTACTCGTTATTGTATTTGAAGATATTTCCCTCTTCTTAATCAACCTTTTCTAAAGCTGAGAAGTTGTGGAATTCTTTAAAATAAAATTTTTATGGGGGTATTATTATGTTTAAGAAGAAAGGTATGCTGGCCGGTTTATTATCGTTTGGCCTCGTTCTTGCTGCTTGTGGCGGCGATGGGAATGACGAGGGCAATAACGGAAACACTGGCGGAAACGGCAACGCAAATAACACTGAAACAAATAATGACGGAAACGCTGATGCAAATGGTGGTTCTGAATATACCGGCGGTCCGCATGAATGGCGTTTTGTAACAGAGGAAACGGAAGGCCAGGTTCAGTATGTTTACGCAGAAGAATTTGCTGACCTGATTCATGAAAAATCAGGCGGGCAGATTACAATTGATGTATATGGCTTCGGCGAGCTTGGCAGTGAAGTTGACCAGGTCGAACAGCTGCAGACACAAATTGTAGAATTCGCAATTATTTCACCAGGGTTTACTGGTACGCTTGTACCTGAAGGCAACCTGTTTGCACTGCAGTTCCTGTTCCCTGATGATAACGAAGTTACACAGCAGATTTTAGATGAAAGTGAAGCTATTAATGTTCACCTTCGTGAGCAATATGAACAGCACAGTATTACACCATTAGCATTCTGGACGGAAGGTGCGATGGCCTGGACTGGAAGCAGCCCGCTGCAAAATCCTGATGATTTCAGTGGTTTCCAGATGAGAACACAGGAGTCTCCATTAATTCTCCGTTCTTATGAAGCTTATGGAGCTAACCCAACGGCGATGAGCTGGGGAGAACTTTACACAGGACTTCAGCAAGGTGCTGTTGACGGGCAGGAAAACCCATTATTCTTTATTGAAGATGCAAACTTCAATGAAGTTCAGGATCATCTGACTGTTTCCCGCCATAACCACTATGTAACAATGACAACTGTAAACACTGAGTTTTATGAAGGGTTGGATGAAGAAACAAGAGCCCTTATTGATGAAACTACAGAAGAAATGCGTGACCGGGCATTTGAAATTCAGGAAGAACAAAACGGAGTTGCTCTAGACTTAATTGAAGAGGATACTGATAATCCAACGGAAGTATACGAGCTAAGTGAGGAAGAGCGAGATCAGTTCCGTGAGCTTGCAATTCCTGTACGTGACTATTTCCGTGAGAACGGTGGAGATAATGCAGAAATGATCCTCGATATGCTTGAAGAAGAAATCGCGGAAATTGAAGGAAACTAAATAAGAAGCACCTAAAGAAACCTGGGAGCCAATCCCAGGTTTTTCTTGTCTGCATCAGGCCCCTGAAAAGTTCAGGGGCCAGACCCTTGAACATTCTCAAAGTCTATTGACTTTGGAGACAGTGCATGGTAAAGTTTTAAATGTTTTAACACATTATTAATTTATCGTGATAAAGTAATAAAGAGTTTGTTAGTTTATAAGTATGTAAAGGGGATTTAAGAATGAACGCAGTAGTAATAGCAGTACTTGTTATGCTTATTTTAAGTTTATTTCGTGTCCATGTCGTTCTTGCTCTGGTAACCGGGGCAATTGCCGGAGGCCTTACAGCAGGTTTTTCTCTGAACGAGACAATCGAATTTTTCGGAGCCGGACTAGGAGCTAATGCGGAAGTGGCCTTAAGCTATGCTATGCTCGGTGCATTTGCTGTGGCAATAAGTTTTACAGGGCTTCCTAATATGCTAGTAAAGGGAGCACTTAAGATCGTGGGCCGGGAAGGTGATTCCCAGGCCAGGAAACTTTCCAAAGTTTTGCTTTTGTTAATTATTTTGCTTGTTTCGATTTCTTCGCAAAATGTAATTCCTATTCATATTGCTTTTATTCCAATTTTAATTCCGCCATTAATTAAGGTCTTTAACGCCTTGATGATAGACAGGCGTGCTGTGGCGACCATAATGACTTTCGGCCTTAAAGCTCCGTATATATTCCTGCCCTTTGGTTTTGGGCTCATGTTCCATACAATAGTAGCAGATAATATGGCTGAAAGCGGGATGGAGATTGAACTTGCAATGATTCCTCAGGCGCTGGCGCTTCCTGTTTTAGGAATGGTTCTCGGTCTTGGTCTGGCGGTTTTTGTTACTTACAGGAAATCCAGAAACTATCAGGATCTTCCCATTGGTGAAACGAATGATAACAATAAAGAAACTGATTTTTCATATTCCCTTTCTTCTGTACTCATCGGTGCAGCTTCGATACTCGCTGTGTTGATCCTTCAATATAATACAGAGTCCATGATTTTCAGCGCCTTCGCAGGGCTAGTAATCATCTATATCTACTATACAGTCATGCATTTTACCGGAAAGCAAAAAATATCGGCGACAGAAACAATGATGACAGACGGTATGAAAATGATGGCGTTCATCGGTTTTGTGATGATCGCTGCTGGCGGTTTTGCAGAAGTTGTCAGAGAAACAGGGCATGTTGAAACACTCGTGGCCACAGTTTCTGGATGGGTTGGAGAAAGTAAAGCTACAGCAGCACTAATCATGCTGATTGTAGGACTGTTAATAACAATGGGGATCGGTTCTTCATTTTCAACGATTCCGATTATCACTGTTATATTTGTTCCGCTGGCGGCAGCAATTGGTTTCAGCCCATTAGCAACAATAGCTTTAATCGGAACAGCCGGAGCACTGGGGGATGCTGGTTCACCTGCCTCTGACAGTACGCTGGGACCATCCGCAGGATTAAATGCCGATGGCCAGCACCATCATATCTGGGACACATGTGTACCGACATTTCTGCATCTGAATATTCCTCTGCTGATCTTCGGATGGATTGCAGCGATAATACTTTAAAAACATACCGGGTAAAAATCGGCGGAATCAAAAGAAAGGCTGGCCAGTTAGCGATTAAGCTATACTGGGCCAGCCTTTTTCTGCTGTTTATTGTAGTTGGATTATTATATATTAAGAAGCTGTTGTGTGTGAGCTTTGACCGGCAGCATAAGGGTTAACTGCTCGTATAATTTGTGGACAGAGGACAGCTGCAAACCCTGCAAGAACAGCATCTTTAATAAAGAACGGTGCCATTCCAAGAGCGGTTGCAAGGAAAGTTACCCCTGTCGCTTCGAGGACAAGCTGAGTATAAAAGTACAAATAAGGAACCCCGATTAAGTAATTCATGATCAGACCGGCATAGCAAGCGACTATATAAGTAACCAGGGAAGGTTTACTCGATTTTTCAACAATAAGTCCTGAAATATAGGCGAGAACAGTAAAAGAAATAATGAAACCAAACGTTGGTGATGTAATAACGTGAAGTCCTCCCTGAAACCCTGCAAATACAGGAACTCCAAGCAGTCCGATAAAGGTATATCCAATCATTGAGAAAGCCCCTGCCTTCTTTCCAAGTAAAACACCTGCAAGAATAGCGACTACGGTCTGGAAGGTAAGGGGAACAGCACCCACTGTAATAAAAGCTGTTAAGTTCGCTCCGATACCCATTAATGCAATAAACATAGCTGCTTTGGTTAATTCCAAAACTGTGAACTTTGGACGTCCTGGATTTTTCATTATATACTCCTCCTTATCTTTGATGTAAACCGTAAGTTATGTATTGGTTAACAATATATTATTTGTTTATCAGAATATTGTCAACCTGTATAATTTTGTGGTTGACAATAATAAAACGAAAGAATAATATTTTATTTTTGCAAATATAATACTCTCGCATTATTTTACTTTGTAAGATATACAATTATAGAAACAAAGTGGAATGGGGAGAAAAAAATTGATCAAAGCGGCGGCAGTACAGATAAATTCAGTATATGGATCTGCAAATGAAAATTTGAAAAAGGGGGTCGGTATGGTTAAAGAAGCGGCTGCGAATGGTGCGGAGCTTATATGTTTACCTGAGCTTTGGAATACTGGTTACGTATTAAATAATGAATTTCTAAATAAACTTGCGGAACCTCCTGAAGGGAAGACTATCTCTCTTTTTCGCCGGTTATCTGCAGAGTTGAACGTAGTTTTAATTATCCCTTTTGCAGAGCGGGGAGAGGATTCTTCTTATTATATATCAGCAGCAGTAATTGATAAGGATGGGAGTTTAAAAGGAGTTCACCGAAAATCTCTGCTGTGGGGAAGGGAGAAAGAAGCTTTTCAGCCTGGAAAAAATGAGTATACAGTCTATAATACCTCTGTTGGAAGAGTAGGCGTTTTAATATGTTATGATGCTGAATTTCCGGAGCCGGCAAGAATCCTGGCATTAAAAAGCGCTGAAATTATTACTGTGCCATCTGTATGGAGTACAAAGGCGGAAAGAAGATGGGACATCCAGCTTCCTGCGAGAGCCCTGGACAATCAGGTGTATATACTCGGAGTGAATGCTTCAGGAGAAAACCTTTGCGGAAAAAGCAAAGTAATTAACCCCTTCGGAAAAATTATAGGGGAAGCTCCCCGGAGTGAGGAACATATATTATATGGAAGGATTAATAAGGATGAGATAAAACAGGCAAGAGAAGAGATTCCTTATCTGAAAGATTATCATTTGATATCGAAAAAGCATGAATAAAAAGCAAATATATGAGCCCCGGAGTAATCCGGGACCTTTTTATTTTTGTATTGAGGTAATTTGAACTAAAATATAAAAAAAAATTTCAGAAAATAGAGGAGAAACGAGATATTTGCAGAATAATAATACAATATAAAAAATTAAGACTATTTGAATTTACTATAAGTTTATTTTATGTAAATTGAATTAGTTTTAAAAACTTAAGGGGGAAACGAAGTGAAAAAGAAATTATTTTTATTTTCAACATTAGCCCTTGCTGTGACAACTATGGCAGCATGCGGCGGAAACGACTCACCAGCCGACGGGGACGCTAACGCTTCCAATAACAATCAGGCTGACAATGCTGAGACTGATAACAACGGTAATACTGGTGGCAGTTTCGAGGGGGAGACTTTTACAGTCGCCACTGATACGAACTACGTACCGTTTGAGTTTCTGAATACAGAAACTAACGAAATGGAAGGCTTCGATATTGACCTTATCAATGCAATAGCTGAGAGAGTCGGTTTCGAAATTGACCTGGAAGTAGTAGAATTCGATGGAATTCTGGCTGGTATGGAAACCGGGCGTTATGATATCGGGATTGCCGGTATGACAATAACTGAGGAAAGAGCGGAAGTGTTTGATTTTTCCGACCCATATTATGATGCGGGCTTAATCATAGCTGTTAGGGGAGATGAAGAAGAAATTCAGTCAGTTGACGATCTGGATGGACGGCCAGTTGCAACCAGGGCTGCCACTACAAGTGAAAATTACCTCGAAGAAAATACTGATGCTGAAATCAGTTTATTCCCTGATATTGTAAATGCGTACCAGGATTTAAGGGCAGGCCGTGTAGACGCAGTAGTATATGACCTTCCTAACGTCCTGTACTATATTGACTCTGAAGCATTAGGGGAAATGAAAACAGTTGGAGATACACTTACTGGTGAGCAGTATGGTATTGCTTTCCCGGAAGGCTCTGAACTGAGAGAACCAGTTAACGAAGCACTGGCTGAACTGAAAGAAGATGGAACTTACGGAGATATTTATGAAAAATGGTTTGGTGAACGCCCAGCAGGCGAGTAAATTATCCTGCCATTAATAACATACTGCTCTATCTTCTGAAGCGCGACGAGTGGAAGCTTGTTGCGCTTCAGGTTTCTAATAATAATGAGGAGGTCTATACATACATGTTAGGATTTATTGATATATTAAACAGTCCTCACTGGGCAAATACTCTTCCTTTTATATGGAGAGGGTTGCAGCTAACACTATATATTACCTTTGTAGGGGTTGCTATTGGCTTCGTTATCGGAAGTTTTGTGGGACTGGCCCGTCTTTCTAAAAACAAAGTTGTCTACGGGATTGCCACTGTATACATTGAATTAATCAGGGGAACTCCAATCCTTGTGCAGGCGTTAGTTTTATATTTTGCAATTGCTGATACATTTGGAATTAACTTTACTGCCACTACGGCTGGTATTATTGCGATTGCTATTAATGCTGGTGCTTATATTGCGGAAATCGTGCGTGGAGGGGTTGAATCCATTGATAAAGGCCAAATGGAAGCTGGCAGATCAATTGGATTAAGCTCTGCTCAGACAATGCGTTATATTATCTGGCCACAGGCATTTAAGAGAATGATTCCACCTTTGGGCAACCAGTTTATTATCAGTCTGAAAGATACCTCTATTTTTGCGATTATATCCCTCGGAGAGGTAACGTTCCTCATGAGACAATATGTAAGTACCACAGCCACGACTTTTGAACCGTACGTTATGCTGTGTTTAGCTTATTTAGTAATTACTATACCTGCCATGATTATTTTGAGGACTATTGAACGGAGGCTGGATGTTTAATGATTAAAGTAACAGATCTGCATAAATCCTTCGGCGACCTTGAAGTTCTCAAGGGCCTTAACGCTGAAGTGAAAGAGAAGGAAGTTGTTTGTGTCATTGGCCCGTCGGGTTCGGGGAAAAGTACATTTTTACGCTGCTTAAATTTACTTGAAGAAATAACTTCAGGCGAAGTAATTATTGATGGAGAAAGACTCACTGATCCTAAAATAAATATTAATAAACTCAGATCCCAGGTAGGTATGGTATTTCAGCACTTTAATTTGTTCCCTCATAAAACAGTGCTGGAAAACGTAACACTGGGACCGCTTAAAGTAAAAGACATGAAGGCTGAGGAGGCAAATAAGCTCGCTAAGGAACTTCTGCAAAAAGTGGGGCTTTCCGATAAAGCGGATGTTTATCCGAAAAGTTTATCCGGCGGACAGAAACAGCGGGTAGCGATTGCCAGGGCGCTTGCCATGAGTCCTAAAGTAATGCTTTTCGATGAACCTACTTCCGCTCTGGACCCTGAACTTGTAGGCGATGTACTTGAAGCTATGAAGGATCTTGCTAAAGAGGGCATGACCATGGTAGTGGTAACCCACGAAATGGGTTTTGCTAAAGAAATGGGTGACAGAGTTATCTTTATGGATGAAGGAAAAATCATGGAGGAAGGAGATCCTCAGGTGATCTTCGATAACCCTCAGCATCCGAGGACTCAGTCTTTCTTAAGTAAGGTGCTATAATTGACTAACTCCTGAAAACGCCATTTTGTTGAAATGGCGTTTTTCTTTACATTATAAAAAGGTATAAAGTTTTTGCAGTGCGGTTGAAGTTCATAATACTCCGCAGAGAAAGTATTAATGTCCAGCTATTAGTGGAAATAGGACATCTAACTTCGCAGGGCGTGGTGTCTTCGGTGGTTGCAGAGGGAATGAAGAACTTTGCTGAAGACCCTTTCTTATTATATGGCTCACTAATCGTAGTGCTTATTATACAGCAGAGTAAGTAAAATGGTCGTGCACTATGTGAGAAGGGAGAGCATACTATTGAAGGTATGCAAGAGGTTCATTTACTCTGCAGAACGTAGAAAGCCCCCTTGGGGAGGGGAGTCTCTGTGGTAAATTGCTTGCTTAATGATAAGAAACATTCATCTCCCAAATTTACTTCGAAATGACCAGGGGCTTTTTAACTTAGCAAGGCAGATGTTTGAAGGAACTGGGCGTTAAAGTATTTTCTGTTTCCTTCCTTATATAACTCTATACAAAAAAAGAATAGCTGTCAGCTGTATTAAGGCAGTCTTCACTTGACTACAATAAAAACAATTTTTATAATGGGGAATGTGTCAGAGATAAAAGCTAAGTTTTTTTAAAAAAGTATTGCACAAGTATTATTATCGTGGTATAGTATTACTTGTCGCCGAAAACCGAGCGGCTGAGCAAGCGATAAAAAAATTTTTCTGAAAAAAATTATTGACTATCGCTTGTGAAAGTGTTATGATAGTTAAGTCGCCAAAAACGACAAAACATTTTGACCTTTGAAAACTAAACAAAAAGCCAAGCGAAGTGGGATATTTTAAATATCCCGTCAATCGAAAGAGTAATCTTTCAAATTAAATGATGTCAGAGACATCAAACTCGTTTCAATTTATTGGAGAGTTTGATCCTGGCTCAGGACGAACGCTGGCGGCGTGCCTAATACATGCAAGTCGAGCGCAGGAAACAGGCTGATCCCTTCGGGGTGATGCCTGTGGAATGAGCGGCGGACGGGTGAGTAACACGTGGGCAACCTGCCTTACAGACTGGGATAACTCCGGGAAACCGGGGCTAATACCGGATGACCAGAAGAACCGCATGGTTCTGCTGTAAAAGTTGGGACTTGTTCCTAACACTGTAAGATGGGCCCGCGGCGCATTAGCTAGTTGGTGAGGTAACGGCTCACCAAGGCGACGATGCGTAGCCGACCTGAGAGGGTGATCGGCCACACTGGAACTGAGACACGGTCCAGACTCCTACGGGAGGCAGCAGTAGGGAATCATCCGCAATGGGCGAAAGCCTGACGGTGCAACGCCGCGTGAACGATGAAGGTCTTCGGATTGTAAAGTTCTGTTGTCAGGGAAGAACACGTGCCGTTCGAACAGGGCGGCACCTTGACGGTACCTGACCAGAAAGCCCCGGCTAACTACGTGCCAGCAGCCGCGGTAATACGTAGGGGGCAAGCGTTGTCCGGAATTATTGGGCGTAAAGCGCGCGCAGGCGGTCTCTTAAGTCTGATGTGAAAGCCCACGGCTCAACCGTGGAGGGTCATTGGAAACTGGGGGACTTGAGTGTAGGAGAGGAAAGTGGAATTCCACGTGTAGCGGTGAAATGCGTAGATATGTGGAGGAACACCAGTGGCGAAGGCGACTTTCTGGCCTATAACTGACGCTGAGGCGCGAAAGCGTGGGGAGCAAACAGGATTAGATACCCTGGTAGTCCACGCCGTAAACGATGAGTGCTAGGTGTTAGGGGTTTCGATACCCTTAGTGCCGCAGTTAACACATTAAGCACTCCGCCTGGGGAGTACGGCCGCAAGGCTGAAACTCAAAGGAATTGACGGGGGCCCGCACAAGCAGTGGAGCATGTGGTTTAATTCGAAGCAACGCGAAGAACCTTACCAGGTCTTGACATCCTCTGACAACTCTGGAGACAGAGCGTTCCCCTTCGGGGGACAGAGTGACAGGTGGTGCATGGTTGTCGTCAGCTCGTGTCGTGAGATGTTGGGTTAAGTCCCGCAACGAGCGCAACCCTTGACCTTAGTTGCCAGCATTCAGTTGGGCACTCTAAGGTGACTGCCGGTGACAAACCGGAGGAAGGTGGGGATGACGTCAAATCATCATGCCCCTTATGACCTGGGCTACACACGTGCTACAATGGGTGGTACAAAGGGCAGCAAAGCCGCGAGGCCGAGCGAATCCCATAAAGCCACTCTCAGTTCGGATTGCAGGCTGCAACTCGCCTGCATGAAGCCGGAATTGCTAGTAATCGCGGATCAGCATGCCGCGGTGAATACGTTCCCGGGCCTTGTACACACCGCCCGTCACACCACGAGAGCTTGTAACACCCGAAGTCGGTGAGGTAACCTTTTGGAGCCAGCCGCCGAAGGTGGGACAGGTGATTGGGGTGAAGTCGTAACAAGGTATCCCTACCGGAAGGTGGGGATGGATCACCTCCTTTCTAAGGAGCTTAAAAGGCTCATACCTTTTTAAAGCTTCGCTTGGTACTTTTTGTTTAGTTTTGAGAGGTCATACTCTCAAAAATGATTTTCCTCTTTCCAGAGGAAGGTTATTCTTTTGCCCTTTGAAAACTGGATAACGATTAACTGATTGATGATCACCGGTTGTTTTAATTAAAAGTGCAAACTTTTAACGAGTACAACCGAGTGTCTTAGATAAGGCTAAATGTAGACGCCATAATTGCGTAAAAAACCTTTTATTAAGGTTTTTGCAAGGAGAACCAAGGAGATCGAGGAAACAAGCTTTCGAGTGACTGAGCGTATACCAATACGCGACAGGAACGAGAAGGCGCAGTTGACGAAGATATCCGACGGTTATCTGCCGCAAAAACGGTTAAGTTAGAAAGGGCGCACGGTGAATGCCTTGGCACTAGGAGCCGACGAAGGACGGGACGAACACCGATATGCTTCGGGGAGCTGTAAGTAAGCTTTGATCCGGAGATTTCCGAATGGGGGAACCCACTGCCTGTAATGAGGCAGTATCCATACCTGAATACATAGGGTATGAGAAGGCAGACCTGGGGAACTGAAACATCTTAGTACCCAGAGGAAGAGAAAGCAAATGCGATTTCCTGAGTAGCGGCGAGCGAAACGGAATCAGCCCAAACCAGAAGGCTTGCCTTCTGGGGTTGTAGGACACTCCATACGGAGTTACAAAGAAACAGCGTAGGTGAAGCGACCTGGAAAGGTCCGCGGGACAAGGTAACAGCCCTGTAGCCGAAACGTTGTTTCCTCCGGAGTGTATCCTGAGTACGGCGGGACACGTGAAACCCCGTCGGAATCCGGGAGGACCATCTCCCAAGGCTAAATACTCCCTAGTGACCGATAGTGAACCAGTACCGTGAGGGAAAGGTGAAAAGCACCCCGGGAGGGGAGTGAAAGAGATCCTGAAACCGTGTGCCTACAAGTAGTTGGAGCCCGTTCATGGGTGACAGCGTGCCTTTTGTAGAATGAACCGGCGAGTTACGATAACGTGCGAGGTTAAGTTGAAGAGACGGAGCCGCAGCGAAAGCGAGTCTGAACAGGGCGCTATAGTACGTTGTTGTAGACCCGAAACCGTGTGATCTACCCATGTCCAGGGTGAAGTCCAGGTAACACTGGATGGAGGCCCGAACCCACGCACGTTGAAAAGTGCGGGGATGAGGTGTGGGTAGGGGTGAAATGCCAATCGAACACGGAGATAGCTGGTTCTCCCCGAAATAGCTTTAGGGCTAGCCTCGAGGGAAGAGTGTTGGAGGTAGAGCACTGATTGGACTAGGGGTCCCCACAGGATTACCGAATTCAGTCAAACTCCGAATGCCAATCACTTATCCTCGGGAGTCAGACTGCGAGTGCTAAGATCCGTAGTCAAGAGGGAAACAGCCCAGACCATCAGCTAAGGTCCCCAAGTATACGTTAAGTGGAGAAGGATGTGGAGTTGCTTAGACAACCAGGATGTTGGCTTAGAAGCAGCCACCATTGAAAGAGTGCGTAATAGCTCACTGGTCGAGTGACTCTGCGCCGAAAATGTACCGGGGCTAAACGTATCACCGAAGCTATGGATTGTCCTTACGGACAGTGGTAGGGGAGCGTTCCAAGGGCTGTGAAGCATGACCGGAAGGACATGTGGAGCGTTTGGAAGTGAGAATGCCGGTATGAGTAGCGAAAAGAGGGGTGAGAATCCCCTCCGTCGAAAGCCTAAGGTTTCCTGAGGAAGGCTCGTCCGCTCAGGGTTAGTCGGGACCTAAGCCGAGGCCGAAAGGCGTAGGCGATGGAAAACAGGTGGAAATTCCTGTACCACCACGTCACCATTTGAGCAATGGGGGGACGCAGGAAGGCAGGGAATCGCGCTGATGGATATGCGCGTCCAAGCAGTTAGGCTGGCAAACAGGCAAATCCGTTTGCCATAAGGCTGAGCTGTGATGGCGAGGGAAATTTAAGTACCGAAGTTCCTGTACCTACACTGCCTAGAAAAGCCTCTAGCGAGGTGACTGGTGCCCGTACCGCAAACCGACACAGGTAGGCGGGAAGAGAATTCTAAGACGCGCGGGAGAACTCTCGTTAAGGAACTCGGCAAAATGACCCCGTAACTTCGGGAGAAGGGGTGCTCTGATAGGGTGCAAGCCCGAGAGAGCCGCAGTGAATAGGCCCAAACGACTGTTTATCAAAAACACAGGTCTCTGCCAAGCCGCAAGGCGACGTATAGGGGCTGACACCTGCCCGGTGCTGGAAGGTTAAGAGGAGGGGTTATCCCGTAAGGGAGAAGCTCTGAATTGAAGCCCCAGTAAACGGCGGCCGTAACTATAACGGTCCTAAGGTAGCGAAATTCCTTGTCGGGTAAGTTCCGACCCGCACGAAAGGTGCAACGATTTGGGCACTGTCTCAACGAGAGACCCGGTGAAATTATATTACCTGTGAAGATGCAGGTTACCCGCGACAGGACGGAAAGACCCCATGGAGCTTTACTGCAGCTTGATATTGGATTTTGGTACAGCTTGTACAGGATAGGTAGGAGCCTTGGAAACCGGAGCGCCAGCTTCGGTGGAGGCATTGGTGGGATACTACCCTGGCTGTACTGAAATTCTAACCTCGGACCGTGATCCGGTTCAGGGACAGTGTCAGGCGGGCAGTTTGACTGGGGCGGTCGCCTCCTAAAAGGTAACGGAGGCGCCCAAAGGTTCCCTCAGAATGGTTGGAAATCATTCGCAGAGTGCAAAGGCATAAGGGAGCTTGACTGCGAGACATACAGGTCGAGCAGGGACGAAAGTCGGGCTTAGTGATCCGGCGGCACCGTATGGAAGGGCCGTCGCTCAACGGATAAAAGCTACCCTGGGGATAACAGGCTAATCTCCCCCAAGAGTCCACATCGACGGGGAGGTTTGGCACCTCGATGTCGGCTCATCGCATCCTGGGGCTGAAGTAGGTCCCAAGGGTTGGGCTGTTCGCCCATTAAAGCGGTACGCGAGCTGGGTTCAGAACGTCGTGAGACAGTTCGGTCCCTATCCGTCGCGGGCGCAGGAAATTTGAGAGGAGCTGTCCTTAGTACGAGAGGACCGGGATGGACACACCGCTGGTGTACCAGTTGTTCCGCCAGGAGCATCGCTGGGTAGCTACGTGTGGAAGGGATAAGTGCTGAAAGCATCTAAGCATGAAGCCCCCCTCAAGATGAGATTTCCCATCACTTTATGTGAGTAAGATCCCTCAGAGAAGATGAGGTAGATAGGTCTCGTGTGGACGCATGGCGACATGTGAAGCTGAGAGATACTAATCGATCGAGGACTTAACCAATAAGTCTTACTAAGCAAGATTATCAATCAGAAAAGTTATCCAGTTTTGAGAGGGCAACACGAAAAGCGTAAGCGCCTCGTACACGAGCGACAAGCACTGGAGGACCGGCAAGAAGAAGCAAGCATTTAAGCTTCGATTGACGGACCGAAGTGACCTCGAGCGAGTAGGCGCTGAAGCTAGACACCTTTCAATTACATAGTCCAGTGACGACAGCGAAGAGGCCACACCCGTTCCCATGCCGAACACGGAAGTTAAGCTCTTCAGCGCCGATGGTAGTTGGGGGCTCTCCCCCTGTGAGAGTAGGACGTCGCTGGGCCTTTTTATTGGGGCCTTAGCTCAGCTGGGAGAGCGCCTGCCTTGCACGCAGGAGGTCAGCGGTTCGATCCCGCTAGGCTCCACCATATTTTTAATAGTATATAATGTGAATTTATGGCGGTGTAGCTCAGCTGGCTAGAGCGTACGGTTCATACCCGTGAGGTCGGGGGTTCGATCCCCTCCGCCGCTACCATATTTTTTCCACGGAGGAATACCCAAGTCCGGCTGAAGGGATCGGTCTTGAAAACCGACAGGGGTGTCAAAGCCCGCGGGGGTTCGAATCCCTCTTCCTCCGCCATTAGGTCCCGTGGTGTAGCGGTTAACATGCCTGCCTGTCACGCAGGAGATCGCGGGTTCGATTCCCGTCGGGACCGCCATAATTATATTATTGAATTGTATAGTGGAGGGGTAGCGAAGTGGCTAAACGCGGCGGACTGTAAATCCGCTCCCTCCGGGTTCGGCGGTTCGAATCCGTCCCCCTCCACCACTATACAGGGGCATAGTTTAACGGTAGAACAGAGGTCTCCAAAACCTCCAGTGTGGGTTCGATTCCTACTGCCCCTGCCAATTTCAAACCGGTCTTAACATGGCGGTTGTGGCGAAGTGGTTAACGCACCGGATTGTGGTTCCGGCATTCGTGGGTTCGATTCCCATCAGCCGCCCCATATTTATTAATGGGCTATAGCCAAGCGGTAAGGCACCGGATTTTGATTCCGTGATTCGCAGGTTCGAATCCTGCTAGCCCAGCCATTATTAAGCGGGAGTAGTTCAGTGGTAGAACACCACCTTGCCAAGGTGGGGGTCGCGAGTTCGAATCTCGTCTTCCGCTCCATAAGCGCCCGTAGCTCAATTGGATAGAGCGTTTGACTACGGATCAAAAGGTTAGGGGTTCGACTCCTCTCGGGCGCGCCATTTTATTTTTATTAGCGGGTGTAGTTTAGTGGTAAAACCTCAGCCACGAGCAAAGCATCTATGAAACGGCAGCGAGTTGTCTCGACGGATATACTTCTAAGCATTAACTTGCAGAGGAAGAGACATGTCAGAGCGGGACAAGCAATTGAAGTCTAATTTATATAATAATGCGGGTGTAGTTTAGTGGTAAAACCTCAGCCTTCCAAGCTGATGTCGTGAGTTCGATTCTCATCACCCGCTCCACTATTTTCAACCACATATTGAATACTTAATATATATAGTGGGCCTGTAGCTCAGCTGGTTAGAGCGCACGCCTGATAAGCGTGAGGTCGGTGGTTCGAGTCCACTCAGGCCCACCATAGTTATTCCACAGTAGCTCAGTTGGTAGAGCAATCGGCTGTTAACCGATCGGTCGCAGGTTCGAGTCCTGCCTGTGGAGCCATTATGGAGAAGTACTCAAGTGGCTGAAGAGGCGCCCCTGCTAAGGGTGTAGGTCGCGTAAGCGGCGCGAGGGTTCAAATCCCTCCTTCTCCGCCAGTTAATATACTTTTTGATTGGCCCGTTGGTCAAGTGGTTAAGACACCGCCCTTTCACGGCGGTAACACGGGTTCGAATCCCGTACGGGTCACCATTTATATTTTATTAGTTTCCTATATAGATTGTATTTACTGCGAGCCATTAGCTCAGTTACGAGCGTTTACTACACGCCAATGCATCGAGTTGTTTCGACGCATGAACTACATAGCAATGCTCGGAAGAGGAAGAAACAGGTAAGACAGCGGAGCGAAGCATCGTCCGTAAGCTACATGAAAAAACATCATTGAATATGCTGCGAGCCATTAGCTCAGTTGGTAGAGCATCTGACTTTTAATCAGAGGGTCGAAGGTTCGAGTCCTTCATGGCTCACCATTTTATTTAAAACGACTTGTATCTTCAAGTCTTTTTTTTATTGATGAACATTAAAATTAACTACACAAAAAGAGGCTCTCACTTATAAAGTGGCAGCCTCTTTTCCTTTAATTAAAAATTCCCCATTGCATCTTCCTCTGAAAGTTCTTCTGCATTTTCGATGATTTCCTGAGGCACTTCAAATTCTTCCAGTTCATTAAAGCTGCTGAAAGACATATCTGCATTTTGTTCCAGCGTCATTGATTGTCCGAGCATCTCAATAGTCATATTAATAAAAACAGTAGCTTCAGCAGGATGGAATGTCTCTTTATCTATGAAAATCTCATACACGAGCTCATGGATTTCTAATTCAGACATCATTTGAGTAAATATTTCATCCATACCGTCCCCGGCTATGTTTCCAATCTGCTCA
The DNA here is from genome assembly GCF_002019695.1 of Evansella clarkii. Lineage (GTDB taxonomy): Bacteria > Bacillota > Bacilli > Bacillales > Salisediminibacteriaceae > Evansella > Evansella clarkii. The sequence goes on from NZ_KV917376.1 coordinate 2,151,764, forward strand.
ACAATCTCTTTCATTTCTTCCCCATCACCAGCAAGGTTGAGTATAAAATAATTCTCATCCTCTTCAAGAGAAAGCTCACTAATATTATCCTGAAATGCTATCAGCTGTTCAGAAGGACTCATCTGAGCTTCAGACATAGAAAGAATATCCTCCATTAGATTTTCAGGATATTTCATCCATTCGCCTGTTAAGGGGTCTTCCATAAATAATCCATGTTCCTCAGAGAAATACGATTCATAAGACATTTCTCCACCTAACTCACCCATATCCATCGTTGTTTTCTGATAAAAAACAGATGGCTCAACTAAAACATCTGCTTCCGTACTCATATCAAAGGACATACTTTCTTCATCCATACCCATAGTCTGCTGAACTTCTGTAACAAAAGAGTAGCTCTCGATTTCTTCTGCTGCTGCGGCCGAGTTACTAAGGATCTCTTCCAGGGAGATATCTCCTTCTCCTGTGGCTTCGCTCTCACCGCATGCGGACATAAGAGTCAACAGACCGCATGCAAGTATGAGCGATAGATTTTTTTTCATAATAAAACCTCCATTTTTTTAGTACATTCTGCTTTACGATCACAATATAAAAAGGTTTCATTATTCAGTAAGTACTGTCGTCTATTTTAACATATTTAACCAGAAGATGGAATTTTTAGGGTGAATAATGAAAGGGTTTCTTTATTCATAACGCCGGATGTCTTCCAGTCTGTCTTCCGTCCAGTAGTGGCTGAAACGGGGATCGATAATTGATACTCCTTCGTCCTGTCTGACTGCGATTAGCTGGCCTTGGCCTATATAAATAGCAGGTAACAAATTATTTGATCCTGACCGGAAAAAGAAGACATCCCCTGGCTCTTCTTCTCCAGCCTCAATTTTCTTCCCGTATTGCCGTTGCTTTGCTGCCTTCTTCGGAAAATCAGGATCGATTTCTTTATATACAAAATAAATCAGTCCGCTATAGTTAAAACCTTCCTCTGGATGCTTTCCAGCTGAAGCATATGGGATATTCAGCAGTTTATAAGCCTTTTCCACGACTGATTTATCAGTTTCTATTTTAAGATTGTCAAACCTTCTTACTCCAGTAAAGTACCGCAACCAGAAATCACCGAGGTAAGAAATCGTTGTTTCTCCTTCTTCACCACTGGCATGGATAAAAAAGCGGTCGCCAAGATAGATCCCGGTATGGGATATCCCCTTCTGCCAGGTGCCGGAAAAGTACAGGACATCCCCAGGGACAGCTTTTTTAAGGGGAATTTCTTCACCAAGCTGCCATTGCTGATAAGTGATCCTCGGCAAATGTATATGTAAATCTTTAAAGGCATGCTGGACTAAGAATGAACAATCGAATGCGGCAAGAGTATTACCTGTTAACAGATAAGGCCGGTGAAGCATAGAAACTGCTTTTTGAATGGCTGCATTAGGAAAATCTTTGTATGTTTCCGGGTTAAGCTTCTCCTTTTCCAGAGGTGTTAATCTTTTAGCTTCATGAAAACTGGTTGCCCAGTATAAATCGTCGTTAATATTTCTGATCCCAACTCCTGAATTTGCGGCAATGATAAAGTCTCCATTTCCAAGATAAATACCTGACATAAGGCCGCCGGATTTATTTTTGAAGAAAAGCAGGTCACCAGCAATTAAATCCTCTTGCTTAACTTTCGTTCCAAGCTCTTTTTGTAAAGCGGCTTTTCGGGAAAGGAGTATTCCCTCTGCCTCTTTATAGACAAACTGAGTTAAAGAAGCAGTTGAGAAACCATCTTCAGGAGAAGAACCGTCTCTGTTATAAGGAAGTCCTGTAAGCTGTTTTGCCGTTTCAATAAGATCCTTCTTCATATAATTAAAGTCAGAATAGCCACTAGTGGACAAAACTTGAGCAGTTAACTGGGATACATGTTTTTCTTGAGTAGTTCTGGCGAAGGTTTCAGCCTGAACCTCATTATCAGCAGAGATATGAAAACTTTCCGGGGAAGGGAAACCCGGAGCTTTTAATGATAGAAGAGTAAGAGAAATGGCAAGAAAAACAGTGAAGTATGTATACCATTTTAGTTTCATAAAACATTTCTCCTTATTAGGAATCAGGATTGTGGCACTGGAAGGAAGTTGCGTGCCCTTATAAGAATTATAAGACATTAGTCTGGGAGAGTAAGATCAAATTTTGCTTTTGCAGTCTATTATAGTCTGCACAGAAAAAGGAGGATTATAAAAAGAGTAAGGAGCGTACCTGAAATTTAGTGGTGATGAAACTTTTCTGTTTTACAGGCGTATTAGTTAGTAGCGAAGAATCTTCTTGCATTGCCATTTAATCAGGATGTGTAATGGAGTATTAATAACAGGAGGAAATTATTCAGGTAAATTTTAATTAAACAGGGTAAGACAGGGGGCTCATAATGGATGAGATTGTTAATGAACTGCAAGCAGTACCTTGGCCGGTTGTTGCACCTATAATCATTATTCAGTTTTTATTAATGGTTATTGCCTTAATCGATTGCCTGCGCCGGGGCGGAGAAACGAAAGGGCCACAGTGGGTCTGGATACTTGTCATTGTTTTTGGAGGAATATTTGGTCCAATCATTTATTTCCTCTTTGGAAGGAGAAATGATTAACATGAGTCTGATAAAGACTGATAACCTGACCAAAACCTTTAACGGGACGAATGCGGTGGATGGAATTAACTTAAATATAAGGGAGGGAGCATGTACCGCACTTCTGGGGCCAAATGGAGCCGGGAAGACGACAACGCTGAATCTCCTCACTGGATTAATGAACCCTACGAAAGGAAAGATATCTTTTGACAAAAGATACAGCGGTGACCGGAGGAAATATCTCGGATATCTGCCGCAGTACCCTAAATTTTACGGCTGGATGACTGGCATAGAATATGTCGTGTATGCAGGTGAACTTGGAGGGCTCACGGCATCGGAGGCTCGGACGAGAGCAGAGGAGCTTCTTAACCTTGTCGGGCTTACGGATGCCGGTAAAAAGAGGATATCAGGATATTCCGGAGGGATGAAACAGAGACTAGGGATAGCACAGGCCCTGGTGCATAATCCAAAGCTTATCATTCTTGATGAGCCGGTCTCAGCTTTAGATCCTATTGGCAGAAGAGAAGTGCTGGAGTTAATGAAAAGACTGAAAGAAACTACTTCCATTCTTTTTTCCACCCATGTACTCCATGATGCGGAACAAATTTCCGATGATATTTATATCATTCAGGACGGCAGAGTCGTAATTAACGGGGGTCTTGAAGAGCTGCAGAAGAAATATCAGCAGCCAACAGTACATATTGAGACTGAGGAAAACCTTGAGGAATGGAGCATGTCATTAGAGAGTGCTCCTTGGGTACGTCATCTGAAAGCGGAGAAACAGAAACTGACAGTGACTGCTGAAAGTATAGAGGATGCGAGAAATGCTCTTTTAACAGATGAGAGACTGAGACAATTGAAGCTGAATAAATTTGAAATAGAGAAAACATCTCTGGAAGACCTCTTTATGGAGGTGACCAAGTAATGCGGCAGTGGATAATTTTATTTAAAAAAGAAGTAAAAGAATCTATCCGCAATTTTAAATGGATCTGGATTCCTGTCGTCTTTATTCTTCTTGGACTGACACAGCCAGTTGTGTCTTATTATCTCCCTGACTTGTTAGAGCAATTTGGCGGACTGCCGGAAGGGGCAGCAGCAGCCTTCCCTGTACCGACTGGTTCACAAGTCCTGGCGGAAACACTGGGTCAGTTCAGCCAGATCGGTCTCCTTGTATTAGTGCTGGCATTCATGGGGGCAGTAGCCGGAGAAAGAAATAACGGAACCAATATTATGATACTGGTTAAACCTGTTTCCTATGCTTCTTATATAAGCGCGAAATGGGCACATATGGTCCTGCTCGCATTAGTTTCATTTACAGCAGGTTTTATTTTCTCTGTGTACTATACATTTCTGCTGATTGAAAGTGTCCCGGCAGCCCATATTATCCAGGGGGCACTTGTTTATGGATTATGGCTCACTTTCGTGGTGACAGTTGTTCTTACTCTAAGTACGATTATCAAAAGCCCTGCAGCTGTGGCCTTCTTAACATTTGGTGTTACAATCACCTTAAGTCTTATGAGCAGCCTGCTGCCTGAAATAATGACGTGGTCACCAGGAATGCTTTCGAGCCACAGCCACTCTTTTTTTATGAATGGTTATGGAAATGAAGGGTTTTGGTTGTCACTGATGTGTACGATTCTGATGATTGCAGTAATGCTTTCGCTGGCAATTTATGTTTTTCGGAAAAAAGAAATGGCGGTTCATACAACATAGATTCAGCTGGATAAAGGAGGATTTCTATGGCGGATTATGAGAAAGCAGTGATTGACAGAGTGGAAGAAGGAAAGCAGGCAGTACTATTAGTTGGTGAAGAGGAAAAAGAATTAGTAGTGGGAATTAACTCCTTCCCCTTTTCGATTAAAGAAGGGGATCACCTCCTCGTCCGTCTTTCAGAAGGAAAATTCATTAGTGCAGAGAAGGATGAGGCGTCTGAAAATGTTTCATCTGCACGAATTAAATCCAAGATGGAAAAGCTGCGTCAGAAAAAATCGAGTAAATACAAAAATTAAACATTTAAAAAATGGTGTTGGAATCTGAAAATCCGACACTATTTTTTATTATTTTGAGAAAATGAACGTATTGAGTATTATTTGTTGAAAAATAACTCTATATTTTCGAAAAATTGGTTAATTTTTTATTGTTGCTGAATATATTTTTTGATATAACTAGGTTAAGGAAGCGCTTTCATTAAATTTCAGCAATAAAATCAAGGGGAAAGAAAGCAATTCTGAACATATTGTTGAAGGGGACAATTTATAAGAGGGGAGGTAAACGAACTTATTTGCAGCTGGGGAGCCACACATCTATCCACAATAATAACAAATCCACTTATTTTCTCATAATGCATTTCAGGTTAAGTAAATAAAATAGTTTTAATAAAAAGCAAATTTTTCTTAGTTGTGAATCGTTGAACAAATGCGCGCTTAATAGTGAAGTGTTGAACAAACGAAAGGAGATTGATGAGTTTAGAAAGTATAAGTGAAGGGCGGGGAAAAAAATTGAATATTCTCGTATGTGTCAAGCAAGTGCCGGATACAAAAATTATTAAGGTTAACCCGAAGACGAATACTCTGGACCGGTCAAGTGCGCCTGCAATTTTAAATCCATATGATGCCCATGCTGTGCAGGAGGCTGTCAGATTAAAAGAGATTCACGGAGGAAAGGTTACTGTTCTGTCTATGGGCCCTCCGCAGGCAAAAGAGGCAATAAAAAAATGTGTGGAAATTGGCGCGGATGAAGGGTTTCTCATTTCAGACCGGAGATTTGCAGGAGCGGATACACTGGCGACAAGCTATGCATTATATAAGGCTGTTCAGAAATTAATGAAACAGGACGGTGGAATCGATCTTATATTATGCGGGAAACATGCCATCGACGGGGACACTGGACAGACAGGGCCAGGGATTGCAAGAAGACTGCTGATTCCTCCGCTGACGAACGTAATTAAAGTAGCTGAAGTTAACCTGGAGGACAGAAAAATCCAGGTCCACAGAAAAATTGAGGATGGCTATGAATTAATAGAATCTGCCATTCCATGCCTCCTTACAGTAGAAAAAGAGATTAATGAAGTTGAATACTCACCACTGCCGAACATGCTGAAAGCTGCACGATATACTCCGATAGTATGGACAGTCGACGACCTTGAAGATGTGGACATAAAGCAGCTGGGGCTCAAAGGCTCGCCGACTATTGTAGGGAAAATGTGGCCGCCTGCTAAAAGTGAAGGTGCACAAATACTCGCAGGAGACAGCCGGGAACAAGTGCGGGAAGCCGTTTCGATTATGCTGCAACAGAGGGAGCTTTTTAAGGTGAAAGGCGGGGAGCGCGTATGAATCTTGATGAATACAGAGGCGTCTGGGTATTCAATGAGCAGCGGGACGGCGAACTCGTTGACGTAGGACTCGAGTTACTGGGAGCAGGGAGAGAGCTGGCGGATAAACTTGAAACAGAGTTATGCGGGGTTCTTATCGGCCATAATGTGAAAGACCTGGCAGCCGAGCTGTTCGAGCATGGGGCAGACAAAGTTTATCTTATCGATGATCCAATCACAGAACAGTACCGGACGGAAACTTACATGAAGGCTGCAGGGGACCTGGTAAGAAAATACAAACCGGAAATTTTCCTTTACGGGGCTACTTCCAATGGGAAAGATCTTGCCAGCGCAGTAGCTACAGAAGTAATGACCGGACTTACAGCGGACACTACTCTTCTTGACGTAAATGTGGAAAAAAGATTATTTGAAGCGAGCAGACCTGCTTTCGGCGGTAATATTATGGCTACCATACTGTGTAAAAAGCATCGGCCTCAAATGGCGACGGTCAGGCCGAAAGTGATGAAAAAACCAGAAAGGCAGCCGGGAAGAACAGGAGAAGTCATCGAGGAAACCATCAGTATGAGAGAAGAGGATCTCCGTACAAAAATAATAGACATCGTGCGTGATACGAAAAAAGGAGTCAATCTCGAGGAAGCCGATATCATTGTAGCAGCAGGAAAAGGTGTTAAAGATGAAAAAGGCTTTAAGCTTGTGGAAGACCTGGCAACTGTATTAAATGCTACCGTGGGAGCAAGCCGGGACGTTGTGGAAGCAGGGATCTGCGGCCATGACCACCAGGTAGGGCAGACAGGCGCTACGGTAACGCCTAAGCTGTATATTGCTGCCGGTATATCCGGGGCGATCCAGCATATTGTGGGCATGCAGAACTCGGAGATGATTATAGCAATCAATAATGATCCGGATGCAGCTATCTTTAATACAGCCCACTACGGAATCGTGGGGGACCTTTTTGAAGTACTCCCATTATTAACGGAAGAATTTAAAAAAGCACTGCAGGAAGAAACCGAAGAGGGAGGTGTGCCGAGCCATGCCTGAAAAGTTTGATGTAATTGTAGTTGGAGCAGGTCCTGCCGGAACAAGCTGTGCATATACATGTGCAAAAAATGGCCTGAAAGTACTGCTGATTGAAAGAGGAGAGTTTCCTGGTGCCAAAAACGTCATGGGTGGAATATTATACCGTAAGCAAATGGAGGAGATCATACCTGAATTCTGGAAAGAAGCTCCTCTTGAAAGACCTGTTGTAGAGCAGCGATTTTGGTTTTTAGATAAAGAATCGATGGTTACAACAAGCTACAAAGCACTGGAATGGGGCAAAGAACCATTTAACAACTTTACAGTACTCCGGGCGAAATTTGATAAATGGTTTGCAAGTAAAGCTGTGGAACAAGGAGCCGTGCTTATTAATGAAACAGTGGTTCTCGAATGCATTGTGGAAGACGGCAAGGTTGTGGGAGTGAGAACAGACCGCCCGGATGGGGATGTGTACGCTGATGTGGTAGTTCTTGCAGACGGGGTAAATTCCCTGCTGGCAAAAAGTCTTGGTTTTCATAAAGAATGGAAGCCTGAAGAGGTAGCCCTCACTGTAATGGAAGTAATGAAGCTGCCGAAAAAGGTCATAAATGAACGATTTAATGTAAACGACGACCAGGGAGTGTCGGTGGAGATTTTTGGTGATTCAACAAAAGGAGCACTTGGCACCGCTTTTCTTTATACAAATAAGGACAGTCTCAACATAGGGGTAGGAACAACTTTGTCCGGCATGATAAAAAAGAAAATGAAGCCTTATGAACTGCTTGAGTATGTAAAAGAGCATCCGATGATCAAACCATATATAGACGGTGCTGAAACGGAGGAATACCTTGCACATTTAATACCGGAAGGAGGGTACAATTCGGTTCCAAAGCTTGTCGGTGACGGGGTGATTGTTACCGGGGATGCAGCACAGCTTGTGAATGCAATTCACCGGGAAGGTTCGAATATGGCAATGACATCAGGAAGGCTGGCCGCAGAAACAATTATGAGGGCGAAAGAATCAGAGGATTACTCGGAGAGAACACTGGATTATTACAGAACTGCGATCTACGACAGCTTCATTGGTAAGGATCTGAAAAAATACAAAGATGCTACCCATGTTTTTGAGGAAAACCCACAATACTTTGAGCAATATATACCACTTATGAATCGGGCAATGGGTACTTTCTTCACTGTTGACGGCACACCAAAACGGGAAAAGCAGTCAAAAATTATTAAATCGTTTACCGGAAAGAACGGCAGGCTGGGAGTGGCGAAAGATCTCTACAGGGCATGGAGGGTGGTGAAATAATGGCTAAAACTGTGGAAGAAAAGCAGTATCTCGTCCGTTTTCGCTGTGACACAAAGTCTCACCTGGAGATAAAAGACCATAATGTATGTATGACACAATGCCCTGATAAGGACTGCACTATATTTTGTCCAGCTGAAGTGTACAAGTGGGAAGGAGACCGTATGTTTGTAGGATACGAGGGGTGCCATGAATGCGGGAGCTGCCGGATAGGCTGCGGCTTTGATAATATAAAATGGGAGTATCCAAAAGGCGGCCACGGGATTGTATTCCGCCTCGCATAGGCAGCCGGAGTATAAAGTGAACCTTCAATCAGTGGAGGGGGTGTTCATCCTCCCGCTGGTTGTTAGCTGAAGTAATCGGGATGTCAGCGTCCGTCATCTCCCACCTTAATAGTTTCGCTTCGAGTTTTATGGACGGTTACATCGGGATAAAAAATGACCTCAGAGAACGGCCCCCGAGGTCATCAATGAAAGTGTGGAAGATATGGCAAAGTAACAACCTTAAACACTATCGTTATGTTTTTAATTATATATGACAGCAGCAGGCAAGTAAATAGCGTGCAAGAAAAAAGTGAGTTTTCACTGATTATGGCGATTTGCCTGCTGACTGTCGGCTTTAGGTTCACAAACCGGCGGGGTTTCTTCTTTATTGGTCATTATATTTAATCTGTTTTAAGTCCAGTTCCCCGGAAGGTGTCGTATCCGCTCTTAATACTTTCTCCATTAAATCGAGGGCTGCTCTGTTTTCTTCTTCATTTCTTGAGGCAACACAATCAGAAGGAATATATAATTTATAGCCCCTCATAAAAGCATCATTGGCAGTGAACTGTACACACATATTGCCAGCCAGCCCTGTAATAATTAGTGATTTTACATTTAAATAATCGAGTAAAAGCCTTAAAGGAGATAAGAAGAAACCGGAATATTGCGGTTTCAGAACGAAATAATCATCATTATCAGGAGACAGAAGATCTATCACAGGTTTTCCCAGTTTGCTGCTCTGACGGCAGTGGTCAACAATACCGGGAAAATCTGACTGCCATTGACCGTAATTGTCATTTACATAAAGGACAGGGATATCAAGTGATTTAGCCTTTGCTTTCAGAGAAGCAAGATTTTTTGCCACGGGCAGGGCATGTTTAAATAACTCTTCTCCATCGTCAAATTTAAAATCATTTATTACATCTACTAACAGAAGCGCAACGTTATCAAATTCATTAACGTGAGGCTTCTGATTCTCTTCAGCCATAAAAATTCTCCCCTTTTTAACCTCGGCTTTTTCGGCACGTATTCTGACCTTTTTTTGCGTTGAAAGTATTATATGATCCTTTATTTTTCCCTTTAAATTCGGGCTTAAAACCAGTATGGAAAATAAATAAAACAAAGTGCCGGCATGGGCACTTTGCTGAAAGGGGGAATACTAGGTTGTATACATTTAAAGTTTGGACAGAAAGTCTAAATATTATACTCAATGAACAAATTTTTTATTTTGAGATTAGAATGAATTTCAAATATAGCCTTTGAATATAAAAAGACGAACATTACTTTTCGATTGCGGCGTAAGACGGCGGCTGTCTCTTCCTCTGCTCCTGCGGTTACTCGTCGCAAAAAGAGTTTTGCTCCTGCGATTACTCTTCGCAAAAAGAGTTTTGCCAGCTTAGCTCCGTAGAATATCCGTCGAGACAACTCACGCATTTGCGGTGAAGAAGATGCTCGTTCTTGCGGGAACGGTGCGAGCTGAAAATCCATTTTTGACGGCGTTCAGCCGTGCCCGCAGAACGCGTCCGTCTGAAGCGTAAATCGAACAACAAAGTAACATTTTAGATAATGTTCGTACTAATGATGAAAATCTTGAATTATGAAATCGATTCAGTAAAGCCTGTTAAAAATAAAAAATAAGAGGGAAATAGTGGAATGTAAAATGGCGGAGGAAGGTTTAAAAAGGCTTGTTATCCGTGATATTACAGTACTGTTAAAAGAATAAATAGTAAGTTTAAACCGGCTCACAAAATGGTATAGGGGGAGTAAACAGAAATGATTTTTGTCAGAATAGCCATGGTGTGATATAATTAACCAGTTAATAAATAATTAGGAGTTGTTTTCATGTCAAGTCAATACGAAGTTGGTAGTATCGTTGAAGGTAAAGTGACTGGGATTAAGCCGTTTGGTGCATTCGTTGCATTAGATGATCAAAAGCAGGGTCTTGTGCATATCTCGCACATCGCACACGGTTTTGTGAAAGATATTAATGACCATCTTTCAGTTGGGGATGAAGTAAAGGTGAAAATTTTATCCGTTGATGAAGAATCCGGAAAAATTTCACTGTCAATCCGTGAAACTGAACCAAAACCAGAGCGCCAGGAGCGTCCAAGCCGTCCTCAGGGTGGCGGCGGTAACCGTGGAGGCGGAAATCGTCAGAACCAGCAGTCAAACCAGAATCAGGGCTTCAATACTCTTGAAGAAAAACTGAAAACTTGGCTGAAGGAATCAAACGAAATTCAGGCAGACCTGAACAAGCGCATTAAAAAATAAGCTTTAACCAATCACTTAACTCATACGAAAAGAGGCAGCTCAATAAAGAGCTGCCTCTTTTTTTAATCTGGCCTTCACGCAGTGGTGCCGGAGAAACGCTCGTTACCGGCGCGGCGTTTCAGGCGGTTGCTTACCGTTGTGGTTCAGGACTCCGTTCCAGTTCTGCATCAGGCTTAAACAAGATAGAAATACAGTATAACCCAGCCAATCCTACGAGGGCATAGATGAAACGGGAAAATCCGGCAGCCTGTCCGCCAAAAATAGCTGCAACAAGGTCAAAACGGAAGAAACCGATCAGACCCCAGTTAACTGCCCCTATAATTGCCAGTACAAGTGCTGTACGTTGAATTCCGCTCATTCGCTCCTCACCTCCTTATAAGGGGTAAAATCAATGCTCACAGAGCTTAAGTTGCTCCTGTATTTAGAATGAGGTAAGGAGTTATACTTTATGCACAATAATCTCAAAAAAATTAAATTTCCGTTGAAGAATTTCCTTTCTTTTGCTTTTTCAGGGAAAAATAAGAGATAATACATATCTGAAAGAGAATAAAAAACCTTTGATAAAAAGGAGGATATCACATATGGATAATTTTATTTTTCACAATCCTGTGCGGTTAATATTCGGCGAAGGCCAGGTAAAGGAACATTTGGTTGACCAATTGAAAGAATATGGAAAAAAGGTGCTTCTCGTTTATGGTGGCGGAAGTATTAAGAAAAATGGTCTTTATGACGAAGTTGTCCAACTTTTGGAGGACGGAGGCTTTTCAGTCAGCGAGCTTTCCGGAGTGGAGCCAAATCCTCGGCTGAGTACGGTACATAGAGGGGTGGATATTTGTAAAAATGACGATATCGAAGTAATTCTGGCTGTAGGGGGCGGTAGTGTCATCGACTGTACTAAAGCTATCGCTGCCGGTGCTAAATATGACGGTGACGTCTGGGATTTCGTAACCAAGAAAGCTTTTCCGGAAGATGCTCTGCCGTTTGGCACCATTCTCACATTAGCTGCCACTGGTTCGGAAATGAATGCAGGTTCGGTTATCACAAACTGGGAAACGCATGAAAAATACGGCTGGGGCATGCCGCCATACACGTTTCCTAAGTTTTCAATTCTGGATCCCCGTAATACATTAAGCGTGCCGAAAAATCACACGGTTTACGGTATCGTCGATATGATGTCCCATGTATTTGAACAGTATTTCCATCAGCAGACGAACACACCGCTCCAGGAGCATATGTGTGAAGCAGTTCTGAAAACTGTCATAGAAGCAGGTCCTGAACTAATTGAAAATCTGGACGACGTGAAGCTGCGGGAAACGATTCTGTATTCCGGTACGATTGCTCTGAATGGTATGCTACAAATGGGAGTGCGCGGTGACTGGGCTTCCCATAATATTGAGCATGCGGTGTCCGCGGTGTATGATATCCCCCATGCAGGCGGGCTTGCAATACTTTTCCCACAGTGGATGAGGCACCATAAAGATTCCGGGGAAAGAAAACTCGTTAACTTAGCTGTAAGGGTCTGGGGTGTAGACCCGGCTGGTAAATCCGATCAGGAAGTGGCGGAAGAAGGAATCAGAAAGCTGGAAGAGTTCTGGTCTAGCCTCGGGGCACCAAGCCGCCTGGCTGATTACGATATTGATGACAGCCAGCTGGACCTGATGGCTGATAAGGCAATGGCTAACGGCCCGTTCGGAAACTTCAATAAACTGGAAAAAGAAGATGTACTCGCGATTTTAAAAGCAAGTCTTTAATGAAATAGCCTGTTGTGGCTTGTGGTATTGAGGAAGGCTTCCCCTGGAGGGAGGCCTTTTTTGGGTAGCTAATTTCAGGGATGTATGCTAGTTAGTTAATGCGGCCCATTCTGGACAAATTCACGTTCAGAAGAGGAAATTTGTCCAGCAAAAGCAAGTTGCAGGACAAATTCCAGCAAAAACAGAAAGATTTGGCCAGAATAAGAATCCCCCACATCATTGCGCTCCCACCCGCATCTCCCAACTAACAAAAACAACAATTTTCAATTGTATCCGTTTACACATTGCCGCATTGGTTGATTATTGTTTTTTGATTATATAAAGTAGAATGAGGAACAATAAGTCCGTACAAATGGAGGAGATTAATGAATGGCAAACTTACTGAACTTTGATTATTCCAATGCATCATCGTTTTTATCCCAGCATGAAGTGGATTATATGTCAGATGCAGTGAGGGCAGCTCATGATGCGCTGCACAACGGAACAGGTGCCGGAAATGATTATTTGGGATGGATTGACCTACCTGTTAACTATGACAAGGAAGAGTTTTCCCGCATTCAGAAAGCGGCTGAAAAGATTAAATCGGACAGCGACGTCCTTCTTGTGATTGGTATCGGAGGCTCATACCTTGGGGCAAGGGCGGCAATTGAAGCGCTGCAGCATTCTTTCTACAATATACAGGATAAAGATCAGCGCAAAGCCCCGCAGATTTTCTTCGTAGGAAATAATATCAGCTCGACCTATGTTCGTCATTTGCTTGAAGTTATCGAAGGCAAGGACGTTTCTGTAAATGTTATCTCCAAGTCCGGGACAACGACGGAACCGGCGATCGCTTTCAGGATTTTTCGTGAATACCTGGAGAAAAAATATGGGGCTGAAGAAGCGAGAAAGCGTATTTATGCAACAACTGATAAAGAAAAAGGTGCACTTAAACAGCTTGCAAACGATGAAGGATATGAATCCTTCGTCATCCCTGATGATGTAGGCGGACGTTTTTCTGTATTAACAGCAGTTGGGCTGCTTCCTATTGCTGCAGCCGGCCTTGACATTGAGGCAATGATGAAAGGCGCTGCAGATGCAAGGGAAACATACAGCAACCCGAACCTGTCAGAAAACGAAGCCTACCAGTATGCTGCAGTGAGGAATGCCCTGTACAACAAAGGAAAAACGGTTGAACTGCTCGTTAACTATGAGCCTGCTTTACACTATGTATCGGAATGGTGGAAACAGCTTTACGGGGAAAGTGAAGGTAAAGATGGCAAAGGAATTTTCCCGGCAGCAGCGGACTTTTCCACGGACCTTCATTCACTTGGGCAGTACGTGCAGGATGGCCGACGTGACCTAATTGAAACTGTCTTAAACGTGCAGTCTGTGAAGGAAGAGGTAACTATTGAAAAGGCGGAAAATGACCTTGATGGCCTGAATTACCTCGCAGGAAAATCAATGGAGTTTGTAAATGAAAAGGCTTTTCAGGGAACACTCCTTGCCCATATCGACGGCGGAGTCCCTAACCTTGTAGTTACTATTCCTGAGCTTAATGAGTACCATTTCGGCTATCTCGTTTATTTCTTTGAAAAAGCATGCGGCATCAGCGGTTACCTCCTTGGAGTAAATCCGTTTGACCAGCCTGGTGTTGAGGACTATAAGAAAAATATGTTCGCACTTCTTGGAAAACCAGGATTTGAAGAAGAGAAAGCAGCTTTGGAAAAACGGTTAAAAAATAAATAATATTTAAAGGAAAAAGACTGGCAGAAGGCGCCCACAGGAAGGCTCCCTTTAGCCAGTCTTTTTAAGTTCGTGTTTTTAAAAGAAAAATTAATCGAATTCCTTTTATTTATCAGAAAATTCACATATAATAGAGTGGAAATGTATCCAGACTCAGGACAAGCACTTGCTGGCGTACGGAGGTGGTTGCTCTTCTTTCAGTTGCCTATAAGAATTGAATATAAGCGTTTTGCTGTATCAGCATCATCTGTACCGTTAATGAGCACTCTTCCAGTTTTAAACAGTGAGATTTCCTTGTCGTTATAGTTCAGCCGGAGAAGATAAGGTGTTCTTTGGACTTTCCCAAGGCGGGACCATTTTTTCTCAAAAGCAGGGAGGTCAGCAGAACTTGTGTAGTTAGGTGTGATTTGTACTGCGTTACGACCGCAAAGAGATGAAATAAGCTTGTCCGAAATCTTTTGGTTCAAGTACTCAAAAGTCTTTTTCTGGCAGCACGGGCAGTCAGGGTTCAGGGAATATTGGAAGGGAAAGGTACTGTAATCATTTTTCCATACATCCAGCTGAATCATCTCAGATCTTACATAATCGCTGTCTTCTGCCAGTAGTTTCAAGGCTTCTGTTGCCTGGTAGGATGCAATGATATGGACCGCAGTGCTTAAAACTCCAACTGTATCACATGTTTCCCCATGCCCAGCTTCAAAAACAGGAAATAAACATCTGAAGCAAGGTGTTACTCCCGGAATTACAGTAGCTGTCATCGCCCGTGAGTGTACAACACCAGCGTAAATCCATGGAATATTTTTTTTGATACTTACATCATTTATCAGATAACGGGTTTCCATATTGTCCGTTCCATCAAGGGTTAAATGAGACCCTGCTGTCAGCTCTTCAATATTACTGGCATTAGCGTCCTCGATAAAAGGCACAACAGCAACTTCAGAATTAATCCTCGTTAGTTTGTCTGCTGCGGCGATAGCTTTTGGCAGCTTGTCCCGTACATCCTGTTCATCAAAAAGCATTTGTCTCTGCAGATTGCTTTCTTCAACGAAATCCCGGTCGATCAGGCGCACTTCTCCTGTTCCGGCCCGAACGAGGTGATTTGCCAGTACAGTTCCCAGGGCTCCGGCTCCAATGATAGACACTGTTTTCTCCTGAAGATTCTGCTGATTTTTTTCGCCCTGAGGCCAGAACAGAACCTGACGGGAATATTTATTCAGGTTAATTTCGCTCATAATACTGCTCCTTTTGTGAATTTAGATTTCAGAAAAGTACCCATATTTTATATATTCTAATTTTAATGGTTGTTTCTTCTTTATTAAAGAGGTTTTTTATAGCACTATGGAGAATTATCTCAAAAAGCAGCTAAAATTTTGGATAAGGGGAGGATTTACATGAATTTAGGTGGCTACAGAAATCATGAAGCATGGGTTGATCTGTCTTCAGGATCGGTGGAATACCGGCAGCTGAATGAGGAAGACCTGAAAAAGTACATTGGAGCACGGGGACTTGGCGTAAAATATATGGTTGATAACAAAATTTATGATGCAGAACCTCTCTCAGAGGACAATATGCTGGCAATCATGACCGGACCTCTGACAGGGACAAGAATCCATATGAGCGGACGCCTCTGTACGGTTACCCGTTCACCGCTTACCGGCACAGTGACGGATTCCCATATGGGTGGATGGACAGCGGCACGCCTTAAATGGGCTGGTTTTGACAACCTTATTTTTACGGGTAAAAGCAATACGCCAGTCTACCTTTATGTGGAAGATGGAAAAGCCGAACTGAAAGATGCATCAGCGCTCTGGGGCAAAGGTGTAAGAGGTACGATTAAAGCATTGCAGGATATTCACGGTGAAAAAGATACGAGTGTAATGGCAATCGGCCCTGGCGGCGAAAACATGGTCTATTACGCAGGCTGGATGAATGAAAATGACCGTTCCGCAGGCCGTGGCGGTACAGGCGCAGTCGCAGGCTCTAAAAACCTGAAAGCTATCGTGATTAAAGCATCCCAGAAAGGAAATATGCCTGAGCCGGCTCAGCCGGAGAAATATCCGAAGGCTATTAAAAGCGGATTAAAGGCGCTTATGGAAGGTGCCCTTACCGCTCCTAAAAAAGGCGGGCTTTCCGTTTACGGAACGAACGTTTTAATGAATATTATCAATGAATCAGGGGCGCTCCCGGCGAGGAACTCACAGGTCACTACTTTTGAGACTGCTGATGAGATCTCAGGGGAAGCTGTCCGTGAAGAACTGCTCGTTGGCGATCCTACATGCCACGCGTGTCCTGTGGCATGTAAAATCGAGGTTGAAGTAAAAGACGGCAAGTATAAAACAAAAGTAGAGAGCTTCGAATATGAATCTGCGTGGGCTCTGGGACCAAACTGCGGACACTCCAACAAAGAAGCCGTAGCCTTCCTCATCGATCTCTGTAACGAGTACGGAATCGATACGATTGAGTTAGGGAATGCTTTCTCAACGGCAATGGAAGCGTATGAAAAAGGACTGACGAAAGACCGCCTTGACTGGGGCGATGTGGACACGATGATCCACTGGGTGGAAAAAATCGTGAACCGTGAAGAAGGTATCGGTACTGTGCTGGCAGATGGACCAGGAAGAGCAGCGGAGTATTTCGGCAATAAAGGCCTTGCGATGGTTGTTAAAAACCAGGCGATTCCGGCATATGACCCTCGGGGCATTCAGGGTATTGGCTTAGGATATGCTACAAGCAACCGAGGTGCCTGCCACCTTCGTGGATATACAGTGGCAGCAGAAATTGCGGGAATCCCTGAGGCGGTTGACAGACTTGAAGTAAAAGGGAAAGGGGCACTCCTGAAAGGGTTCCAGGATCTCCTTGCATTCTCGGACTCCCTTGACCTCTGTAAATTCTCTTCTTTCTCAGAGAATGGCGACCTGTATGCTGAACAATATTCAGCAGTAGTGGGTATTGATCTTAACGAGGAAGATGTTATGAAGATTGGAGAACGTGTCTACAATATTGAACGTTATTTCAATAACAGGGCTGGCTTTGCAGGCAAGGATGACACCCTGCCGGAAAGGTTCCTGAAAGAGCCTGCGACAGGAAACTCCAAAGGGCATGTAAGCCATCTGGACGAAATGTTAAAAGAGTATTATGAAGTGAGAGGATGGGATGATGGAGTAGTAACTCCTGCCAAACTCCGTGAACTTGAGATTGAAGAAGCTGTAGAGGCTTAAGAGGGATATACTGGACGAAATGAAAACCCGCGCAACGTTGCGCGGGTTTTCGTATACAGTTTTAGTTTTTATCCACCAGCCCGGAATGTTTTTCTTCTGAACTTTTCTATTACCCTGTTCAATGTCTGTTCTTCTGTACTTTCAAATAGGAGGGATATCTGCGGAATATCCGATTGAAACATGCGGATAAAAGAAACTTCAACAATACGGCTTGTCCAGTTTTTTCCCTGAAAAAGTGTGTTGTCCCCCGCTGCGCGGTCAGCACCTATATCAGTAAGGTATGAAATAATTTCTCCTTCATTAATTCCCCTGATCTCCAGTGTTTTACTGTACAAATCAGCCACCGGCCACCGGAGGGAACAGGGCGATTTGATCCTCATCGGTCACTTTTGTCTCCAATCCGTTTAAATGAATTATATTTCTGCCGTTTATAAATACATGAACCATTGGCTTAATTTGTTTGTCAGGTGTAAACAGTTCCTCTTCCATTGGCGGGAACCTTTCGATAAGCTGATCAAGCACAGCCTGGATTTCCTGGCCGCCGTCCACATTCAATTCCACTTTCTTACCTCCGCATATTTCCCGAAAGTTAGCAAAAACCTTTATATCCATTCGATCACTCCCTTAACTATATTATTAAAGATGGGAGCTAGTTTGACAATCTATTTTTACTGAAGATTTAGATAAAAGTGGGCCGGCGGTGAACAGCTGAAAATATGTCTTCATAGGAGAGGTTCATGTGGGGCACACTATGGGGAGAAAATTCTGGAGGTAGTTAATATGATTGAATTGCAATCCCAAATTGAAAACAAAGAATATAAACTCATTGACCTTGAAAACAAACTTAAACCATTAGGTTACGTAGTCGGGGGCGGATGGGAATATGATCACGGGTATTTTGATTATAAGATTGATGAGGATGAGCAGGGATATTTGTTTTTGCGCCTCCCGTTTACTTCCGTAGATGGAGAGCTTGATACGAAAGGTGTACACGTAAGGCTCGGCCGGCCATTTTTGCTGGCCCATAATTTTGAAGCCGGCCTTGACCACACGAATAGCGACGACCCAAACCCGTTATTTAATCAGTTTTCCGCTCCAGTTGATCCTGACGGGGAATTTCCCGAAGAATTTATTAATACTGGCAAAGAATATGTAGAGGAACTGGAGCAGGTAATATTATATGATTAGGAAATGCCGGTGACTTTGTTATATTCTTTTGAGGAAAATCAGCTGGTCTTCCGGCTGAAGGATTGATTCTTTATCCGGGTGAAGGATGGTTTCCGAACCTCGGCGGATCCCCAGCAAAAAACAGTCCATAGTCTGTCTGTCCTCAATGGCTGTTTTGAAAGTTGAATTTTCCAGGTGAGCGGGAAGAGGCATAAAATAAAGCTGATCCTCATGTCCGTGTTTCATTATCATGGAAATCACATCTGTCATGCCATGAAAAAGTACGCCGTTTATGACGAGGGAGCTGATATGGCTCGAACTTTGAATGATCTCATCGGCTCCTGCCCGCTCTATATTTTTCAGCTGTCTTGCTGTTATCATTTCCACAATCGTGTATATTTCAGGGTTGATCCCTTTGACCGTCAGTAAGGTAAGTACAGTATTGGCATCAGCCGATTTTTCATCAATATGAAGGTTAGCTGTAATAATCGCCGTATGTGCTTCGGAGGCATTCGCCCGCTCAAATGTTTCATCCAGTGTTGGAGACCCTTTGACAAATGTCCCGTCTTTAAGTTCTTCCGGTTTCGCCTGCAGCGTTTCATCGATAAGGACGATTCCTGTTTCAGGTTCTACCTTTTGCAGCTCAAGAATAAGCTGGCGGCTCCGTTCATTCCAGCCCACCACAAGGTAATGCCCGCTTCTGTGAAAGCTGACATTGCCTCTTTGCTTTTCCTGGGCGTTCAGAACAGTAGAGCTTGATAAGTTGGTAATAAAGAATGAAAAAATAGCTATCCCCAATATTATAAGGAACAGGCCGAGAAGTCTGCCAAAAAAACTTTCCGGTACAAAATCTCCGTACCCAACAGTGGAAACAGTAACGACAGCCCACCAAAATCCATCAAAGATCGTTGGGAAAGCCTCTGGTTCAAGCATATGTATAATACTTCCTATCCCCATTGAAAACAAAAATACAAGTAAGCTCAGTTTCAAGAGGTTATGAAATCTGGCATATGTTTCTGAAATAAAATCGAATCTGAACATATAGTGACCCTCCTCTATCCCATTATTGTCAAAACGTAATGCATTCAACCTGTTTTTTTGTTAGGATAGTAAATGGAAGAGGGAGGAGATGCAGGTGTTTCAGGCAATCGTTTTTGCGATAACCATCTTTTTTGGCTGGGTTATTTTTGACTTTGTTAAGCATAAAAAAATAATCAAAGAGAATGTCATGGCCGGGCTTTTCACCGCTGTAATCGCAGGGGTATTCTGGTATATATTATTTGTCATTTTTTAACACAAAATAAATATTTCAAAAAAGCTTGATTAAAAAGAGGCGTATAGTATATAATTCTAAAAGTGAGCGGTTTATCCATTGGATTAACTACGGGGCATTAGCTCAGCTACGAGCAATGCATCTGTGAATAATCAGCGAGTTGTTTCGACGTATACGCTACAAAGCAAAGCTCGCAGAGGAAGAAACAGGGACTTCGCAGCAAAGCAACGTCCGTAAGCTTCAGGTAAAGCTACATTGGATTAACTACGGGGCATTAGCTCAGCTGGGAGAGCGTTTGGCTGGCAGCCAAAAGGTCAGCGGTTCGAGCCCGCTATGCTCCACCATACATATGAACAACGACGCAGTTTCTCGTTAAAGCGAGGGGTTGTGTCGTTTTTTTATTTGCGGCTTGCCATTCAATATCTTTAAGTATAGTACTAAATATAAAATCGGGAAGTTTGCTTGAATAGAGGAATAAGGAACCGTAAAAACCATAGGAACGGATTCTGGTTCCGCTAAATGGATTAAAAACAGTGTTCGGAAGGAAGAAACGGTTCCTCATTCCGTTAAATAGGCAAAACCAATCCAATAGGAGGCCGAAAAGGGCAAATAGAGGAACGAGGGACCGAACGAAAGCCAAAAAGATGAAATTCGAAGGAATAACGGAATGAGGAACCGTAAAAATCATGGGAACGGATCCTCATTCCGCTAGCTGGATTAAAAAAAGTGTTCGGAAGGAGGAAACGGTTCCTCATTCCGTTAAATGAGCAAAACCAATCTAATAGGAGGCCGAAAAGGGGAAATAGAGGAATGAGGGACCGAACGAAAGCCAAAAAGATGAAATTCGAAGGAATAACGGAATAAGGAACCGTAAAAACCATAGGAACGGATTCTGGTTCCGCTAAATGGATTAAAAACAGTGTTCGGAAGGAAGAAACGGTTCCTCATTCCGTTAAATAGGCAAAACCAATCCAATAGGAGGCCGAAAAGGGCAAATAGAGGAACGAGGGACCGAACGAAAGCCAAAAAGATGAAATTCGAAGGAATAACGGAATGAGGAACCGTAAAAATCATGGGAACGGATCCTCATTCCGCTAGCTGGATTAAAACAGTATTCCTAAGGAAGAAACGGTTCCTCATTCTACTTAAAGGATTAAAAGCAGTGACGAAGGAATAACAGAACCACTAAAATCAGTATAACTGGATAGGTTCATACACTTATAATGTTAGCCTAAGTTTAGCTTATACGTCCGGGCCCGTTTTTTTCCGTTTGCCACAACTAATATTTGCTGCTCAACCAGACTATATAATACTTTCCTTGCGTAGCGGTCGCTGATGTGAAGGTGGCTGGCAACTTCAAGGGGAGTAATTGGTCTTAGCTTACGTCGTGAAAAACGTACAACTTCCGCTTCTAACCAGGATAGGTGGGAAGGTGTTTCCGTTGTAATGAATTTGCCAACAAAGGAGAGGATGAGCTGTTGGCATTTTTTGGGCTCATCCCTTATTGAAAGGTAAGCAACAGGCAAAAAGGTCCATCCATCCAGAGCCAATAAGGAATGGCGCCAACATAGATCTTTGAACCTTCTGACATCAAGATCTCTTGCATGGGAACCATACCCTTGAATTTCTATTCCTCCCTTTGCCCCATGTGGCATATAGGCGAGGTCGAGATAACGGTAGCCATTGTTAAAATCGTGCACTTCCCATTCAGGATATAAATCTTTAAGGTTGCCAATGGCGGGATACCAAACCAGACGAAGAAACTCAGTGGTTCCATGGCCCAAACCCTTTTTTAGGAGTTCTCGTCTCCTGGGATTCTTTTCCTCTGAAATGTTTTTTTGAAGCCAGGCGTTAAATGCCTGTTCAAATGGCTGCATGAAAAAGCACATCCTTTCCATAATTATTAAATTTTTTTATTGTTGTTTATCTGCAGAGTACTCGCTTGTACTACAGACGTTGCGCAACACCTACTTAACCTCCATTCTGTTTGTATTCGCTGAGTTTTCATAAATGCTTCGCTGTGATAGTTACGTTATTCGTTTCAGCCCGGTCAACTCGTAATTAGAAAATCAATACTAGTTTTAACAGAGCAAATATATAAAACAATGGGTTTTTATACCTTTGGATTAAAGAGTGAGGGGAAAGATAAAAGGTGGAAATGAGAAGGAAGCTAATGTAAGCCTTAGATATTTGTATAGTAACCCACGGTTAGTCAATTAGCAACAAGAAGATTAGCAAATAAATGTTTTTATTAATACTGTGGGGTAACCAGTATTTAAAAGAACATTTCCATGGTAAAATATAGCTGAACAGAGATGGCTCCACATTTGTTTCATTATAAAAGAGAGTGCATTATCCGCTAAAAAGACTGAATAATCAGAAATAATCAGCAAAAAAATTACGAGGGGGAAAGCTTGTGGCTGAAAATAACGAAGTAATAATTGAACAGCAGGAACCTGGTCAACAGAAGAACAAAATTGAGAGAAGAGAAGGTGAACCAACTGCAGCTTTTAAGGGTGCAACCTGGGCGGCATTCATATTGGGTGCTTCCTCATACCTGATTGGTTTGTATAATGCAACAATGGAGTTGAACGAAAAGGGGTATTATTTTGCGGTTTTAGTCTTTGGACTCTATTCAGCTGTATCTTTACAAAAAGCAGTGAGGGACAGGGAGGAAGGGATACCTGTAACCAACATTTATTATGGAATCAGCTGGTTTGCATTTATCATAGCCGTCTCATTAATGGCTATCGGTTTATATAACGCCGGAAGTATTATATTAAGTGAAAAAGGCTTCTACGGGATGGCATTTGTACTTAGTTTATTTGCAGCAATAACCATTCAGAAAAATATCCGGGACACACAAAGAGCGAGAGAAAGAGAACTGTTATAGTTGTCTGTAAGCAAATATTAAAGCAGAAAAGGACCAGGGCTGCCTTAGCCTGGTCCTTTTCTATGTATACTTTCTTTACGCGGGAGGGCTTAAAACCCCAGAATATTCCTCACTCGCTGTACATAATTCTGGCTGATCACCAGCTTTGTATTATCTTCGTTCTTTAAAGTAACCTCTAAGTTTGATGCCACATCCCGGGAAATTTCTTTAATGTATGAGATGTTTACTATATACGATCGATGGATCCGCATAAAGGATCCTGAGAGCCTTGGTTCCAGTGCCTTGAGGGGATGTTTGGAACTGTAACAGCCATCGTTGGTATAAATCAGGGTTTTCTTCTGGTGGCTTTCAATATAAATGATTTGTTCCACAGAAAGAGGCACCCAGATATCATCTTTTCTGCCAGCAATGAAAGATAGAGTTTTTGGTGCAGTAATTGTATACTCCGGAGGGAGAATTACCGTTAATGCTCCCGTAAAACCAGTGTCCTCGTCCTGGATAGGATAACCGACTCCGTAGTACGGTACCCCAAACACTGATTTGTCAACTAAAGATTCCACTTTCGATTTTTGTATGTATACACGTTCCGTAATACTCCCTGATGGGATCGGCTGGCCCTGGCTTATTTTAATGTCATGTCTCCCGGGGATATAAGAAATATACTGATTCCCTCCCGCAATAGCGATCGAAGCCTCTTCCGGCACCCAATCCTGAATGAAAGCAGAAAATTGACTTACAACGGTACTCTTCAAAATTCCACACCTTTCATTTCTTCATTTTTATGAATTGTTTGATTAATCTAATTTATTTACATTCTATCGCCATATATTATGTTTTGTCAATTTTTTGTCACAAAGTTGTCACTTTTTTATAAAATGGTTCCTAATATACCAAATATTTATATGGTGGTAATCTAGGGAAGCTATTTCAGGATAGTTAAAGCCTTTCATTTCTCCTGAAAGAAACTTCATTTTACTACCTCAATAAATGAAAGCGCTTTACAAGTGGAAAATCCTGAAAATAGTTCCTATATGCTACTAAACAAGGAGGCAGAAACTATGACTACAGAAACTCTTTCTACAAAAAATGGAAATTATAATCTTGGGAATTATGACGAGAAATACAGCTCGTTCGACTGGGCTGAGGCAGAAAAAGAATTTACATGGAGCACTACAGGGCGTGTAAATATAGCTTATGAAGCAATCGACCGCCATGCTGAGTCTGATAAGGGAGATAAAGTTGCCTTATATTACTCTGATCAGAGCCGAAAAGAAGAATACACGTATAAAGATATGAAAGAGTCTTCCAACAAGGCAGCGAACGTTTTAAGAGATTTAGGTGTAAATAAAGGCGACAGAGTTTTTATCTTTATGCCACGATCTCCTGAACTGTATTTTGTTCTGCTTGGATCACTTAAAGCAGGCGCTATTGCTGGCCCTCTCTTCGAAGCATTCATGGAAGGAGCGGTAAGGGACAGGCTGGAAGACAGCAGCGCAAAAGTTCTCATCACAACTCCTGATCTCCTTGGCAGAGTTCCCGTTGATGAACTGCCGGACCTGGAGAAGGTTCTTGTAGTAGGGGATGACGTTAAGGAAGAAGGAAAGGTAATGGACTTTAACAGCCGTTTTGAGAAGGCTGGTGCTGATTTTGACATAGAATGGGTTGACCGGGAAGACGGGATGATCCTTCATTACACGTCCGGGTCCACTGGAAAACCAAAAGGAGTCCTGCACGTCCATAACGCAATGATTCAGCACTACCAGACTGCTAAATGGGTACTTGACCTCAAGGATGACGATGTCTATTGGTGTACAGCGGATCCAGGGTGGGTCACCGGGACGTCCTATGGAATTTTCGCGCCTTGGCTTGCCGGGGTGTCCAATGTTGTCCGCGGGGGCAGGTTCAGTCCTGAAGACTGGTACGAGACACTTCAGAACTACAAGGTTACCGTATGGTACAGCGCTCCGACTGCTTTCCGAATGCTGATGGGGGCAGGAGAAAAGATTCTTGAAAACTACGATTTATCCTCATTAAGACATGTACTTAGTGTTGGGGAACCGTTGAATCCTGAAGTAGTCCGCTGGGGAATGAAGGCGATGGACCTCCGTATCCACGATACATGGTGGATGACTGAAACTGGCGCTCAGCTTATTTGCAACTATCCATCCATGGAGATAAAGCCGGGATCTATGGGTAAGCCTATCCCTGGAGTTGAAGCTGCAATTGTTGACGATCAGGGGAATGAGCTGCCTCCGAACAGAATGGGGAACCTTGCGATTAAGAAAGGCTGGCCGGCAATGATGAGGGCAATCTGGAACCGACAGGAAAAATACGAGTCGTATTTCCTTGCTGGTGACTGGTATGTGTCAGGAGATTCCGCATACATGGATGAAGACGGGTACTTCTGGTTCCAGGGCCGTGTAGACGACGTAATCATGACAGCTGGTGAACGGGTTGGTCCATTTGAAATTGAAAGTAAACTCGTTGAACATCCGGCAGTGGCTGAAGCAGGTGTTATTGGAAAACCGGATGATATCCGGGGTGAAATTGTAAAAGCCTTTATTTCCCTTAGAGACGGCTATGAGCAGAGTGATGAACTTATCGAAGATATCCGTAACTTCGTGAAGAAAGGCCTGGCTGCACATGCTGCACCGAGAGAAATTGAATTTAAAGACAGCCTTCCGAAAACGCGAAGCGGTAAGATCATGCGACGAGTTTTAAAAGCGTGGGAGCTTGACCTGCCAACAGGCGATTTATCGACAATGGAAAAATAAAGTGTGTGTGACGCTTGCTTAACTCCAGCAAGTTTCCAGAAGTTGTGAACAAGTTTTAAGGAAAAGGCCCTGTTACCTTTGAAGACTGATTTACAGAAGCAGAAA
The DNA here is from genome assembly GCF_002019695.1 of Evansella clarkii. Taxonomy (GTDB): domain Bacteria; phylum Bacillota; class Bacilli; order Bacillales; family Salisediminibacteriaceae; genus Evansella; species Evansella clarkii. Next base: position 2,177,439 of record NZ_KV917376.1, read on the forward strand.
CCTGCCATAACGGGCGGATTTAAGCAGATTTCAGTCGTGGAGTAACAGGGCTTTACTCCAAAATAAGAAAGTATAAATTTCCAAGAAAATTGTCTAGCTCCAGCACCTACGAGCTCGAGGTCACTTCAGGCCTTTTAGTAAGCCAAAGAGCGGCTTCCGTCAAAGTCCTTCCAGTGCTTGTCGCTCGTGAACAAGGCGCTTACGCTTTTCTTTATTAAAAGACTCTGTTAAAGGCCGATGTTGTTTATTTCTCTGATATTGGAGCTGGTATCCAGTAGCGAAAGCAACACGAGAGTTTAACAGAGCCTTTGTTTTTAATAGCTGCCGGCACAACTCCATGAAGCTGTACTTCTTACGAGCAGGCCATTGTTATAAACAATTAAGGGAGGAAAAGTTATGAATACGACGAAAAACAGATGGTTAATTGCTTTATCGGCGATTGCTATACATCTTTCCATAGGGGCAGCCTACGCCTACAGTGTTTATACGAATCCAATTCGGGATGCCATGGGCTGGTCAACGACAGGAATTACCTTATCCTTTACAATTATGATGGCTTTAGCAGGTTTTACAGCTGCCTTTTTTGGTTCCTTTGTGGAGAGGAAAGGGCCGAGAAAGTCCGCGATACTCGCTGCGGTGCTTTTTGGACTTGGACAAGCCGGAGCCGGAGTGGCTGTTGCTGTAGATTCTCTTTTCCTATTTATTTTCACCTATGGATTTATGAGCGGGTTGGGAATGGGTATTGGTTACATTGCACCAGTTTCGACGCTCATCAAATGGTTCCCTGACCGCCGGGGGCTGGCGACTGGTATGGCTGTATTAGGATTTGGAGCTGGAGCTCTTATAACAGCGCCACTCGCGGCAAGTCTTATGGAGACGATCACTATCTCAATGACTTTTTATATTTTAGGTATAAGTTATTTTATCCTTATGATCCTTGGTGCTTCGTATATCGCGCCGCCTCCTCAAGGCTGGATGCCAGAAGGGATGAAAAAGGATATTGCTTCAGGAAAGAAACCGGTGAAGCAGGATCTGTCCCAGCTGACAGCTAAAGAAGCTGTTCGTACAAAGCGTTTCTGGATGCTCTGGACGATGATGCTCATCAATGTTACCGCCGGAATTATGATGATCTCCGTGGCTTCCCCTATGGCTCAGGAAGTTGTCGGCCTCACAGCTGCAGGTGCAGCGGCCATGGTAGGTATAATGGGGATTTTCAATGGTGGGGGAAGGCTCTTATGGGCAGCTGCTTCCGACTATATCGGCAGGCCTGTAGTATTCATCACCTTCTTCGCCCTGCAGCTAGTTGCATTTGTTACTATGCCTAATATTACAAATGTACTGCTTTTCCAGGCACTCGTGTTCATTGTGGTCAGCTGTTACGGAGGCGGATTCTCTAATCTTCCTGCTTTCATCGGGGATATGTTTGGAACAAAACAGTTGGGGGCTATCCACGGTTTCCTGCTGACAACCTGGTCATTAGGAGGAATCCTGGGGCCGCTGTTAGTTTCCCAGATCAGGGAAGCTACAGCAAGCTATATCCCAGTATTCTATATTTTCACAGCATTGATTTTGCTGGCGTTCCTCATTTCTATTTTCCTTCAGCTCGACATTAAACGAGAAGAAAAAGGAGAACAGAAGAAAGAAGTCGTACGAACTGGTAAGTTACAATACAGTACTGCTTCGAAAAGATAATAATGGTTATGTTAGGGGCAATCCGGAAAATGGCCGGATTGCCTCTTTAATTATGCCGAAAAGCTAAAAAACTGGAGGTGATCCAGGAATCTACTATTAAAACATACAGGCGGATGAACTAATTCTAGGACTCAGGGAACCAAAGGAGGTGCATTCGTTCCCTGACTGTGAGTAAAACTGATACTCAGGGAACGAAAGGAGTACTCCACCGCTCCCAGCGAAAACGAACAAACTAAACGCATCCTAAAAAATTATACAATTGATTCCAATTTAAAAACTGTGATACTTTAAAATTAACAAAAGAGGAGGCCTGCTCATGAGGAGAAAATGGTGGAAAGAAGCGGTTGCGTATCAAATATACCCCCGAAGCTTCAAAGATTCAAATGGTGACGGAATCGGTGACCTCCAGGGGATCATTTCCAAACTTGATTATCTAAAGGAGCTTGGGGTCGATGTAATCTGGGTTTGCCCGATTTACAAATCACCTAATGATGACAACGGCTATGATATTAGTGACTACAAAGATATTATGGAAGACTTCGGCACCATGGAAGACTTCAATCAACTTCTTGAAGAAATCCACACCCGGGGCATGAAGCTGATCATGGACCTCGTTATTAACCATACTTCCGATGAGCATCCATGGTTTGTGGAATCACGATCCTCTAAAGACAATCCATACAGGGATTATTACATCTGGCATCCTGGCAAAAAAGGCAGGGAGCCGAATAACTGGGAATCTATTTTTGGCGGCTCCGTCTGGGAATATGATGAAAAAACAAAAGAGTATTATATGCATGTTTTTTCCCGAAAGCAGCCTGACCTGAATTGGGAAAATCCAGCCGTAAGAAACGACCTCTATGAGATGGTTAACTGGTGGCTTGATAAAGAGATCGACGGTTTCCGTGTGGATGCAATCAGCCATATTAAGAAAGTTCCTGGTTTTCCGAATCTCCCTAACCCGAAGAAAAAGAAATATGTTCCCTCCTTTGCAGGCCATATGAACCGGAAAGGTATACAGGTGTTTCTTGATGAACTCAAAGAAAAGACGTTTGAGAACTATGACATCATGACAGTTGGGGAAGCAAACGGTGTGAAGCTGGAGCAGGCGGATAAATGGGTCGGTGAAAAAAACGGTGTATTTAATATGATCTTTCAGTTTGAGCATCTCGACCTTTGGGGAGCCAGTAAAAAGGGAGGACTTGATCTGCCGGAGTTGAAGGAAACCCTGACTAAATGGCAGAAGGGCCTTGAGGGAGTCGGCTGGAATGCTCTTTTTCTGGAAAACCACGATCAGCCCCGTTCTGTTTCCACCTGGGGCAGTGAAAAATACCGGGATAAATCAGCGAAGTGCCTCGCAACAATGTATTTCCTTATGCAGGGGACACCATTTATTTATCAAGGCCAGGAAATTGGCATGACAAATGTTAAATATGATTCTATCGAGGATTATAATGATGTGGCAATAAAAAACAGATATCGAAATGGAATTACAGAAGGTAAGTCACATGAAGAGCTGATGAAGTATATATGGAAAAACGGTCGGGATAATTCCCGGACCCCCATGCAGTGGGACAGCAGTGAAAATGCCGGTTTTACCACAGGAAAGCCATGGCTCAGAGTTAATCCAAATTATATGAAGATTAATGTGGAGCAGGCAAAGAAGAATAAAGATTCCATTTATCACTATTATAAAAATCTTATTAAACTAAGAAGCAGTAACGAGGTTTTAATATATGGGAGTTATGAGTTAATCGCAGAAGATCACAAACAGGTATACACCTATAGCAGGAGCCTGGGGCAGGAGAAAGTGTTAATCATTACAAATCTTTTCCCGGAAGAAACGGAGCTTGAGCTTCCGGAATCTCTCTCTGCGAAAGAACAAAAGCTTCTGTTAAGTAACTATAATGGGAGCGACAGGAAGGAAACAGACAAAATTTTTCTGAGACCCTATGAAGCGAGAGTGTACAGACTAGAATAAGGAAACACAAAAAAACTGCCCCGCAAGGCAGTTTTTTCCGTTAATCATACAATTCCCAGGAAGTTTTCAAAGCTTCGATAATATAATCGGCGACTTCTTCTGCTTCCAGGTTATCTGTGAAGATTTTAGAATGGTGATAAGAATAACTTTCCTGGCGTTTATAAAACAATTCTTCTATTTCTGCGGCTGATTTATTTTGCAGAACCGGTCTGCTGTCAATCAGCATATGCAGCCGGTTTTTCCAGGAATCCCAGGAAATGTCCAGGGCAAAAACAATGCTGTTGTCCAGGCAGACGTTGCGGATTTCCTCCTGCAGAAAAGCCCCTCCGCCGAGGGAAATAACCTTGAGCTTCTGGCTGCAATACTGTTTCACAAGATTTTTTTCCTCTTCCCGAAAAGCTTTTTCTCCAACTTTCTCGAATATTTGTGGTATCGGCATATTATATTTTTCTTCGATTTTTTTGTCTATATCGATAAAATTTCTGTATAGCTTCTCTGCCACCAGTTTGCCGACCGTTGTTTTTCCAACGCCCATAAATCCGATAAAAACTATATTTTTTTCACGCAATGAGGTATTTGCATTGTTCATCTCTAAAACTCGCTTTCAAATATAATTAAGTATTCAACAATTATAGTATAGTATCTACATAAAGGGTGAAAGAATTATCCACTGTACTTATTGAAATATATTTCGTGTTGATTTACACTTTAAAGCAATAAAGAATGTTGTGCAAGGAGGGAGATTATAATGGGCGCTGAAAAAACTCTGCAAGTCAGAGGAAAGGTAATTAGCGGCAGCATGTCTGCTGTCTGCCTGCCGATTACAGGAAGAACGAGAGATGAAATTATGAAAGATACAGAACATGCGAAGAAAACAGGCCCGGATATGATTGAGTGGCGCGCTGATTTTTTTGAAGGGCTTGGGGATGAAACTAAAGTAAAAGAAGTATTAACAGCCATAAGGGAGCGGCTCCCAGAGATACCGGTACTCTTTACAGTTCGTTCGGAAGCAGAAGGAGGCCAGCGAGTTTCTCTAAAAGAAGAAGATATTTTCCAGTTAACGAAGAATATTTGTGAAGCTGGCTTAATAGATATTGTTGATTTTGAACTGAGAAATTCAGAAGAGCGTATTACGGATTTAAGGAAGATTTCAAGAATACATAATATTTTGCTGCTTCTCTCGTACCATAATTTTTCTGAAACACCTGAAGAAGAACTGCTGATTGGGAAGTGCCAGGAGGCGGAACGATATGGAGCTGATATTGTAAAAACAGCTGTAATGGCAAATACCAGGGAAAATGTTCTGGATCTGTTAAACACAGCTCTAACTGTTGAAACGCGATTCAACATCCCTGCCGTCACAATAGCTATGGGGGAATACGGTCTTGTAAGCAGAGTGTTTGGCTGGATGTTCGGCTCCCCGATCACTTTTGGAGCAGGGGAAAAGAGCTCGGCCCCTGGGCAACTGCCTGTTGAAGAGTTGATGTCAGTGCTGGAAACCTTGAGAAAAAGCACATGAGAAAGATAAAAAGCCTTGGCTATGCATAAGCAGCAGCCAAAGGCTTTTTTTAATTCTGTAAAAGTCACAAAATGATCATAATTAGCCGGATTTTAAAGTAATGATCAACTTTAAAAAATGATATTATACATATAGGGGTATGTGTATGATGAATGTTAAGGGGAGATACAAGATGGAAGAAAGTAATAGTAAAATAGACCGGCGGACCTTTTTAAAGCGTTCCGCTCAAGCTACTGTAGCAGCAGGAGTGATTGCGGCAACCAGCAACCCAATAATAGCTAAGGGAGCTGCGAATGAGGATGCCAGCGGTTATATAGGATCTATAATAGACCTGACAAAATGCGATGGATGTCCGAATTATGATACGCCGCTTTGTGTGACGGCATGCAACACGAAAAACAGCAGCCGGTTCCCACAGCCAGAGGGAGAGATTAAAGATTACTGGCCGCGGAAAAAACACGAAGACTGGTCAAAAGAGCAGGCGAGAACAGACCGCCTTACGCCTTATAACTGGACATTTGTAGAACAAGTAGAAGTAGAGCATGAAGGGATTATAGAAAAGGTTTCCGTGCCAAGACGCTGTATGCATTGCATAGACGCGCCGTGCCAGAAACTTTGTCCGTTCGGGGTCATAGGAAAAACAGAACAGGGTGCTGTAAAAATAGATGAAGACTTCTGCATGGGAGGGGGAAAATGCCATTCTGTATGCCCATGGGACATTCCACAGCGCCAGGCTGGAGTTGGCCTATATATGAAACTTGCCCCAGATTTAGCAGGGGGAGGGGTTATGTATAAATGCGATATGTGCACCGACCTTCTTGCAAAAGGAGAAAGCCCTGCCTGCCAGACAGCATGTCCTACAGGAGCGGTTGAGTTCGGACCTGTAGATAAAATGAGAAAACTTGCTTATGAGAAAGCTTCCCAAATAAACGGGTATGTTTACGGCGACAGGGAAAATGGAGGAACATTGACTTTTTACGTTTCTAAAGTACCTTATGACAAAATAAATGAAGCTATTGTAAAGAGCAAAGAGAAAGATCTGGACCCGAGGCCATCAGGGAGACCAGAAATGAAGCCCGACGTGGAAAATATGCTGGATACAGCGCACGGTTTTATGCTTGCAGCACTTGTAGCCCCAATTGCCGGAGCAGCGACAGCGGGAATCACAGCCTATAAAGTTTTAAAAGGCAAAAAAGGCGGGGAGGAAGCGGTCGATGAAATACAAGAAGGATAAAATTTTGCGTCAGCCCCTCTCCAATCGGATTGTTCATTGGGTAACAGCAGGCTCCATCCTGATGCTGATTATTACTGGTTTGGGGCAGATGCCGCTATACGGAAGGTATCTGCTATGGCAGCCATTTGGAACAAAATGGCTCACAAGCTATGAAATAACTTTATGGGTCCATTATTTCTTTGCAATTGTGCTGACTTTCATTATGTTCTATCATCTCGTCTACCACATCATAAAAAAAGAGTTTCATATCTGGCCTAAAAAAGGTGATATAAAAGGTTCTTATGAAATTATAAAAGCGATGATTCTCAGGAAAAAAGAGCCGCCTAGTGATAAATATCTTCCTGAGCAACGCCTGGCATATGCTTTCTTTGCTTTTGGAATCGGGATCGCAATGGTCAGCGGGTTCTTTAAAATCATCAAAAACATGCATGGAGTACAGGCGTCTAACGAACTTCTTCTATGGGGAGCCCAGCTTCATAATCTGGGAACAGTTTTAATTACCATGGGGGTCTTTATGCATCTTGCCGCGTTTATCGTGAAAGCGAACCGCAAGCTTCTTCCAGGGATGTTCTCCGGGTTTGTGGATAAAGAATATGTAAAAGAGCGCCATTCTAACTGGTACAATGAGCTGGAGCAGGAACTTGAACAGGAAATAAAATTGAAAAACGAGAAGCAGGCACAGTGATTGCCTGCTTTTCTCCAAACCCGTCCTGAGCCCGTACCTAACAGATGTTCATGGAATGATATAATGAAGTAATAAGTAAGCTTGTTATCTTACTTTGAAAGGAGGACGCACAAGATGGCCAATAATAAAAAAGACATAACATGTATGCATGGCTCCTGAAGCCCCTCTAATAAAACAAGCAGCGAGGTAAAGAAGCATAGAAAAATGCCTTCTGTCTGACCTGGCACTTGGATTTGGCTCCTGGGAGGAGTCTATTTATTAGTAACACAATTTTTCTTCAGATAAATTTACTTCAAAAGGCTGCCGGCTTTGTCCGGCAGCCTTTTTCTGCCAAAATGAATTAGCTTTTAAAAAATCCGCATGGGTTCACTACTTGGTGTGCCCGTACGATCTTCTCATTATAGGCATTGTTCCCCTCATTTAAAAAAGCTGTCCTGTACCAGCACTTTTCAGCGCTGGAACCTGGACAGCTTTTATAAAATTACTTTTATTTATTTTTAGCTGTTGCGTACGTTATCCATCCGCCGTCAAGATTAATTGGATCAAAACCGTTTTCCAGCAGGATTCTTGCTGCCAGGTATCCACGGAGTCCCGCCTGGCAATTAATATACACCGGTTCTTCTGGTGGCAGCTCATTAAGTCGCTCTCTCAGATCACCGAGAGGAATATTCACAGCTCCTTCGATATATCCGCCTCTTAATTCAGACGGTTCTCTCACGTCTACAAGACATGCTCCGCCTGAGACGATATCGTCAATGTCATTCCACTGTACTGTTCTGATGCCATCTTCGATAATGTTTGAGGCTACATAACCTGCCATGTTCACCGGATCTTTCGCAGAAGAGAACGGCGGGGCGTAGGACAACTCTAATTCCGTTAAGTCCTGAACTGTTAAAGCCCCTTTTATTGCTGTCGCAATTACGTCAATCCGTTTTTCAACACCTGTTTTCCCTATCGCCTGCGCTCCAAAAATTGTTCCATCGGCTGGATCGAAAAGCAGTTTGAAATGAATTGGATTCGCTCCAGGATAATAACCAGCATGGGAACCAGGGTGCAGGTGGACTGCCTGGTAATCAACTCCCTGCTGCTTGAGAAGTTTTTCATTGTTTCCTGTTGCTGCGACAGTATAGTCAAATAACTTAACAACAGAAGTTCCCAGAGTTCCGGGATATTTTCTTTCCCTGCCGTATATATTGTCCGCTACAATTCTTGCCTGGCGATTTGTCGGGCCTGCAAGAGGAATCATAGCCGGCTGGCGGCCCACATAATCTGTAACTTCAATAGCATCGCCCACTGCATAGATGTGAGGATCGCTTGTACGGAGGAATTCATCAACGAGGATACCTCCGCGTTTACCTACAGGAAGACCAGCATCCACAGCAAGCTCATTCTCAGGGCGTACACCGATGGAGAAGATGATCATATCTGTGGAAACTTCCTTGCCGCTGTTTAAGAGCAATTTGCTTCCATTCTCTTTAAATGCTTTTACTCCATCTTCCAGAACCAGATTTATCCCATAGTCTTTCAGTTTTTTATGAACCAAAGCAGCCATTTCAAAGTCGATCGGAGCCATTACCTGGGCAGCCATTTCAACCACAGTTACTTCTATCCCCAGGTCAACCAGGTTCTCCGCCATTTCCAGGCCGATGAATCCGCCGCCCACAACGACTGCGTTTTTGGGTTTATGTTCATTAACGAAGTTTTTGATTTTATCTGTATCAGGGACATTTCTTAACGTAAATAAGTTTTCCGCTTCTTCGATGCCCTCGATTGGCGGCACAATAGGTTTTGCTCCTGGTGAAAGCAGCAATACATCATAAGACTCCTCGTAAACTTCTCCAGTATCCATTTTCTTAACTTCCACAGTTTTTCCTTCTCTGTTAATCTTAGTAACTTCGCTCAGGTTGCGGATATCAAGATTGTATTTTTTGCTCATGCCTTCCACTGTCTGCACAAGGAGTTTATCCCGCTCGCTGATTGTCCCTCCAATATAGTAGGGAAGTCCGCAGTTAGCGAATGATACATATTCCCCTCTTTCAAACATAATGATCTCAGATTTTTCATCCAGTCTTCTTAAACGTGCGGCAGCAGTTGCTCCTCCTGCTACGCCTCCTACAATCAGTATCTTTTTAGCCATGATTATATCTCCTTTCAATTGTCTGTACATTAACTTGTGAGTATTACGGTTACCCCTATGGGTATATGATAATATAAAATAAACTGCAAAGGCGTATGTAAAAATGAACGTTTTGTGACCTTAGTTATGAAATGTTCCTCATAAAAAAACTTCTCTGCTTTCATAAAACTTTCACATTTCTTTATTATCCTTGATTTGTGTGAAAGAAGTTATTACTTCTCTGGAAAGAAGGCAGGTGATTAAATGTGGACGTATCTTATCAGCTCGGGCCTTTAATGGTGACTGGATCATGGATTGTACTTACAGCGGGAATTATAGCCGGATTCTTAACACTCACTTACTTGTCTCCTTTTAAAGGGGATAACTGGAAAGGGCTGAGAGAGGACACAGGAAGCGGGATTATATATTTGATTATTATATTTATATTTGGGTCTGTCCTGTTTAAAATCGAATTATTTTTATCGGATCCTATGGCAGCATTGAGTTATCCGGGAGGAAGGAAGGAAATGTATCTCGGTATATTTGTAACTGGGACTTACTGGACGGCTGTTTCTATTAAACGAGGTCTGCCTGTACATAAATTTTTGCATGCGTCTTTATACATTTTACTTCCGGCAAAAATTATCTACTCTTTTTTCGAAGGAAGGACAGGGGAAGCTGTCACGGGATTGACAGCATTCAGTCCGTGGAGCCACCACCCCGTATCTCTCTATATAATGGTTGTTTCCAGTGGGCTTCTGCTTTGGCTCATCACAGGGAGTTTTAAACAAAACTCTGGAAAAATTGTGTTGGTACCGTTCTTTATCTGGACACTCTCTCTTTTAATAATCAACTATACAGCAGTTTATCCAATGTTTTTCGGTGTTCCCGTGTCTATGGCATTTTACTTAGTTTTACTCATTGCAGGGAGCATCCTGATATTTATCAATGATCTTAGTCTGAGAAGGAGTTTTCTTAAATGGAAGATATAGCAAATATAACGATATGGGCTGCGCTGGCAGCAGGGGTTATCTCATTTATATCACCTTGCACGCTGCCCCTTTTCCCAGCGTACCTCTCATACATTACCGGTATGAGCGTAAAAGAATTAGAAACGAATAAAAACATTAAAATCCGCTCTAAGCTTCTGTTACATTCTGTTTTCTTTTTACTTGGAGTGTCTATGGTATTTTTCAGTCTCGGTCTGGGGATGACATATTTCGGTCAGTGGATTCAGGGGCTTTTCACAGGAGATACAGGACATCTGATTCAACGTTTTGCAGGTATATTCATTGTCTTTATGGGGCTTTTTGTCGCTGGTGTGTTTCAGCTTAACTGGCTTATGAAGGAACGGAGGATGCAGCTTGCCAGAAAACCGGCGGGCTATGCCGGGTCAGCTTTTGTGGGTATTGGGTTTGCCGCAGGCTGGACACCTTGCATAGGTCCTATATTCGCGGCGATTTTAATGCTTGCTGCGAGCAATCCTTCACAGGGTCTTCTTTATACATCCTTTTATATTATCGGTTTTGCTCTGCCATTTCTTGTGCTTACTTTCTTTATAGGATCCACACGCTGGATTGTAAGGCACAGTAATATAATCATGAAAATAGGCGGGGGCATCATGGTCCTTATGGGGGTGCTTTTATTTACCGGGCACCTTACAGAAATATCTATTTTTCTTTTAAGGTTAATTGAAGGAACCTGGTTTGAGAGGCTGGGTTAAGAAAAAATATTTTCATGGGAGGGAATTTAAATGAAAAAAGGAATTTTGACAGCAGTTTTACTGGCTATGATTGGCTGGACATTATATGAAACTGTCTTCACTGGAGACTCAGCAACGGAGGAAAATGCACTGACAGAAGGAAACAATGAAACGGAGGAAAACGCACATACCGCGGAAGACTATGAGGTACAGGACGAAATAGTGGAGCCGCCGGAGGAAGAAGTTGGATTAAACCAGGGGGATTATGCCCCGGACTTTGAACTGGAGATGCTGGATGGAAGTGCTGCGAAGCTTTCCGATTTCAGAGGAGAGAAAATCATGCTGAACTTCTGGGCCACATGGTGCCCGCCATGCCGCGCGGAAATGCCGGATATGCAGGAAGTATACGAAGAAAATGACGTGCTGATCCTCGCCGTAAATCTGACACAGACAGAAACAGGGATGAACGCGGTGGAAAGCTTTGTAGATGACTTCGGCCTGACATTCCCGATTATGCTTGACGAAGATATCGAGGTGGCGGATCTGTATGAGATCCAGCCTATCCCAACATCATTTATGATTAATTCTGAAGGTAGAATCCACAATATTGCTTATGGTCCGATGAATAAAGATATGATTGTTCAACAATTTACTGAAATGGACTAAAATAAGGGCAAAGCTCTTACAGAAAACAGGTGATGCACTATGGTTAAACAGCTTGTCCTCGTAGTGGAGGATGATGAAATGATAAGGGAGCTGCTGGCAACTTATCTGGAAAAACAGGGGTACGAGGTCTTAACCGCGGAAGACGGGGAAGAAGCTATTGAAAAATTCCAGCTAAATTCCCCTTGTCTTGTCATTCTTGATTTAATGCTGCCTAAAGTCAGTGGTGAGGAGGTATGCCGCTGGATAAGGGAGCAGGAAAGAAATGAAGTTTCTATCATTATGCTGACAGCGAAAGTAAGCAGTGAAGAAAAAATAAACGGACTGAAAATAGGGGCGGACGATTATGTAATTAAACCGTTCAGCCCTGATGAATTAATGGCAAGAGTAGAAGCCGTACTGAGGAGAGGCGGCCAGTTCTGCCAGAAGATCAGCCATGAAGGTCTGACTATTAAACCTCGCAAAGGAGAAGTTCTTTTAAATGGCGAGAAACTGTCCCTTACAAAATACGAGTTTAACCTGCTTTATTTTTTTATGGAAAACCCGGATGTTGTGCTTACAAGGGAGCAGCTGATCCAGCAGATTCACCCCCATGCCGATGCATCTATTATGGACCGGACAATCGACGCCCACATCAAAAAGCTGCGTGAAAAAATTGAGGAAGTTCCTTCTAAACCAAAAAGAATACAGACGGTCAGAGGAATGGGGTATCGTTTTGTTAAGTAACAGGACACCTTCCAGGTTTAAGGGGATTATTTGGCGCTTAACAGGTGTGAACTTTATTTTAGTTACTTTTCTTGTTTTGTTAAGCAGTATTGTGATCTATAATACTGCCTGTTTTCTGGTAGAACAGATGCCAGATGTGAATGAGCAAAGACAGACCACATTTAATGAAGATTTATATACGTATCTCGTATGGATTTCACCGGCTATTATTATTATCGGAACAGGCGTCCACTTTTATTTGACGAAAAAGATGCTAAAACCAGTGAGGGAGCTTGTATCTTCTACTAAAGTACTGCGATATGGACAGTATCCGGAGCATGTGGAAACAAACTCCAGTGACGAAATCGGCGAGCTTGCGGAGAACTTCAACCAGCTGATTGACCAGCTAAAACGGAATGAAGCAGCCAGGGATAAAATGCTAAAAGATCTGGCTCATGAACTACGGACACCTCTTTCCAATATTAACGGCTATCTTGAAGCTATGAAAAACGGTGTCATTGAGGGAAGCCCCAAATTATACGGAGCTTTGCACAAGGAATCTGAGCGTCTGATCGGGATGATAAACCAGCTGGACGATTTAAACGAACGGAGCCTCCAGGAACAGAGCCTTACCAGGAAAAAAGAATGGACAAGAGCGGATGAACTGCTTGCAGAAACGTTGCATCTGTTTAGGTGGGAAATGAAAAAGCGTGGAATAGCCTGCAGGATTGAAGCAGAAGAAGCAAAGGTCTATATTCATCAGAAGCTTATCAGCCAGGCAGTGATGAATTTGTTGCAAAACGCGGTTCAGTATTATTCGGGAGAAGGAGAGATTCTGCTGGAGGGAAAGATCCAAAAAGAAACCTATAAGTTTTCTGTAACCGGACCTGGGGAACCTATTCCTGCAGAGAACAGAGAATGGCTGTTTGAACGCTTTTATAAAGTGGACGGCTCAAGAAATACGAGAAAAGGCGGCTCAGGTCTTGGTCTTGCCATTGTAAAAGAATTAGTAACAGTGCACCATAGCGGAGAAATCGGACTGGACACAGACGGGAAAACACACAGTTTCTGGTTTACGATTCCACTTGAAAAACACAGTTAAAGCCTCCTGTCTTCTATTCACAGATTACTTTTCCAGGAAGATTAAAAAAGAGTTTTTATCTTTATAAATAAGGAAAACTTTATACTGAAAGGAGCGTGGATAGTTTGGGACAGTATTTGCCAGATACAACAGAAAGAGTAGAGGAACATACAAGTGATAAAGTAAATGAGGAAATTTCAGAACAGACGAAAAGAAACATCGAGTATTATAAAAATCAAAGTAAAGAAGAGATCGACAAGCGTCTTGAAGAGCTGGAAGCTGAATGGGATACAGAAAGGGTCCTTGAAGCTAATGCGTCAACTCTTATTCTGATTGGAACAACGCTCGGGGCGACTGTCAGCCGGAAATGGCTTGCACTTCCTCTCGTCGTAAGCAGCTTTCTGTTGCAGCACGCACTGCAGGGATGGTGTCCTCCTTTGGCAGTTTTAAGACGTCTGGGAATTAGAACAGCCAATGAAATTAATGAAGAAAAGACTGCGCTTAAGGAGATTCGGGGAGATTTTCAGTAATTCAGCCAAATATCTTCAATTAAAGCATCCGGTGGTATAATTCTCCGGATGCTTTTTACTACACTACATTACACTAAAAAGGATTTCCATCCTGATTGCTGTTACTTACTAATCTTCCTTTTTATCAGGAAGAAGCAAATATCACAGGTATTGATTTCAGTCCACGAATGCTTAGCTATGTTGGGAAAAACGGCTGATGGGCTCGGTAATGAGAAAACTTGTTTTGAAATAAAAGTGTACACGTACCATTATCCCCTGTACAAATAAACACCCCCATCTCAAGAATCTGGCGGCAGCCAGGTTTCTTTTTTACACCAGAAAGTATTTACGGGTGAGTTGAATAGGGCGTAGTGACAGTAAACACAGATAAAGTTAAAAATTATAATAAGGAAAATTACCCCACGGAGTATAGTTTACTTTCCAGAATATCGGGCATTTTACAAATGGGGGTGAATTTAGATGGGTGATAAATTTGAAGAAATTTCTCCCAAGTACGTAAAAGAGCGTCTTGATAAAGGAGAAAATTTGAGCATTATTGATGTGCGCGAGCCTCAGGAGATAGCGGAAGGGAAAATTCCTGATGCTAAAAGTATACCCCTGGGGGAACTGCTTACCCGCCTGAAGGATGTTGACCAGGACAAGGAGCATATTATGGTATGCCGTTCAGGAAACCGAAGCGGCCTTGCTAGCGAATGGCTTTCAGACCGAGGTTATAAAGTGAAGAATATGACTGGCGGCATGCTGAAGTGGAATGACGAAGAATAGAGGAAGGAGGAAGAAATTTGGCTGATATAAGTGCGGATAAAACACTCGATGCAAAAGGTCTTGCCTGCCCCATGCCTATTGTAAGGACAAAGAAGGAAATCAAGGAGATTAAACCTGGGCAGGTGCTGGAGGTACAGGCCACAGATAAAGGCTCCACAGCTGACCTTAAAGCGTGGTCCGAAAGCACAGGGCATCAGTACCTGGGTACGGTGGAAGACGGAGATGTCCTTAAACATTACCTCAGAAAAGCTAGTGAAGAAGAAGAAAAACAGGAGACAAAGCACCCTCATACAGCTACGTTGCAGGAATTAAGAGAAAGAATCGACGGTGATGAAAAGATCACTGTGCTTGATGTGCGGGAGCCGGCAGAATATGCTTTCAGCCATATACCAGGTGCTGTCAATATCCCTCTGGGCGAGCTTGAAAAACGGTTTGAAGAGCTTAAACAGGAAAAAGATATTCATGTAATCTGCCGAACTGGAAGCAGAAGCGATCTTGCTTCACAGAAACTTACAGAAAAAGGATTCGAAAATGTAAAAAATGTCGTCCCCGGGATGAAGGAATGGGATGGGCCTGTTAACAATCAACATTAAGGAGGAGTCATATAATGAAAGTTGCTATCATTGCTTCAAACGGAGGTTTATTTGACGCGTACAAGGTATTTAATATTGCCACTGTAGCGGCTTCTTCAGATGCAGAAGTAGGGATTTTCTTTACTTTCGAAGGACTGAACCTTGTGCACAAGGAAGGATATAAACAACTGCCGATGCCTGCAGGAAAGGAACATTTCCAGGAAGGGTTCAAGAAGCAGAATGTGCCCTCTATAGAGGAGCTGGTAGGGATGGCTTCAGAAATGGGCGTTAAGATGATTGCCTGCCAGATGACGATGGATGTAATGAGCCTCGAAAAAGAAGAATTTGTGGAAGGTATTGATGTAGGAGGTGCAGCTACGTTCATGCACTTTGCATCTGATGCAAATATGACTCTTACATTTTAATGCGGAGGTGGAAGAATGGGTCAAACAAAAGGAATTGCAGTTAAAGAATTAGCTAATAAGATCATCAGTGGTGATGATGTATTTATTCTTGATGTACGAAATACCGATGAATTTGATGACTGGAAAGTGGAAGGGCGGAACGTGGAAGTAATAAATAAGCCATACTTCGACCTGCTGGACGGAGTTGATGAAATAATGGACAAGCTTCCTGAAGGGGAGCCTGTTTATGTTATCTGTGCTAAAGGCGGCTCCTCGGAATTCGTAGCGGATCAGATCGTCGAGCAAGGCTACGATGATGTTTATTCAGTTGAAGGCGGAATGAAAGCATGGAGTGAACACCTTGAACCAATTAAAGTCGGAGATCTGAATGGCGGTGGAGCAATTTATCAATTTGTCAGAATTGGCAAAGGCTGTTTATCTTATATCGTTGAATCTGACGGCCAAGGGGCTATTATCGATACAAACCGTATGATCGACCAGTATGAGGAGTTCCTTATAGATAAAAATATAACTCTGAAGCATTTAATTGACACACATCTGCATGCCGACCATATATCCGGGGCAAGGGAGCTTGCGAAGAAAACGGGAGGGGAATACCATCTTCCTCCTAAAGACGCGGAAGAGGTTACTTTTGATTACACTCCTCTTGAAGATGATGACGAAATGAAAGTGGGCCAGACGACTATAAAAGCCATTTATTCGCCTGGCCATACAATCGGGAGTACTTCTCTGATTATTGATGAGAAATATTTATTAACAGGTGATATTCTTTTCATTGATTCTATCGGGCGCCCTGATCTTGCCGGTAAGGCGGAGGATTGGGTTGCCGACCTGAGGCAGACGCTATACAGCCGTTACAAAGAGCTTACAGATGAGCTGATCGTACTGCCAGCACACTATATGGGCATTAGTGAAATGAATGATGATGGAAGTGTTTCTGAAAAGCTTGGTGTTTTATATGAGCAAAACCACGGACTGAATATTAACGATGAGGAAGAGTTCAGAAAAACAGTAAGTGAAAATTTACCTCCACAGCCAAATTCCCACCATGATATCAGACAGACAAATATGGGGAAAAAGGAGCCGGATCTTGAGGAACAAAGAGAAATGGAAATTGGGCCAAATCGCTGTGCTGTACGGTAAAGTAACAGGGTGCCTCGGCACCCTGTTTTTTTCAAAACAAAAAAGCGCACACTACATACTGGTTGACATAATCATTAATAATCACTAATATAGGTATAGGGGTATATGTATATAAAATTTTATCTGAAGGGGGTAGCCCTCATTGTTAAAGAAATTTATGCCAATATTTGAATGGTTGCCTAACTATAAAAAATCGGATTTAAGCGGAGATATGTCCGCTGGCCTGATTGTTGCAATCATGCTTATTCCACAGGGGATGGCTTATGCGATGCTTGCCGGCCTGCCGCCGGTGATCGGTCTTTATGCATCCACGGTCCCACTGCTTATTTACGCATTGTTCGGCACATCAAAGCAGCTGGCGGTTGGTCCTGTGGCTATGGTATCTCTGCTGGTGCTTACGGGTGTTTCCACGATAGCAGAGCCAGGGACTGACGAATATATTTCGCTAGTGCTCCTGCTTATGTTTATGATCGGAGTGATTCAGCTCCTGATGGGTGTGCTGAAACTGGGGTTTTTAGTCAACTTTATGTCTCATGCAGTAATCAGCGGTTTTACTGCTGCTGCTGCGATCATAATCGGGCTCAGCCAGCTGAAGCATCTCATCGGTGTCAGTCTGGAAGCTGATAAGGATGTATTTCTGATTCTGTGGGAGACGGCTAACAGAATTCCTGAAATCAATCCCATTACGCTTGCTATAGGTTTAATAAGCATAATTTTATTGATTGTACTTAAAAAAGTGATTCCAAAAATACCTGCTCCTTTAATCGTGGTTGTTTTAAGTATTTTAACCGTTTATTATCTGCAGTTGCATGAGACCGGAGTAAAAATAGTAGGAGAGGTTCCCAGTGGACTGCCATCCCTGAGTGTTCCTGCTTTGAATATGGAAGGGTTTATCGCATTGCTGCCAATTGCTCTCACAATTTCTTTTGTCGGTTTTATGGAATCTATAGCCATGGCAAAAGCGATTGCGGTAAAGGAGAAATACAAGGTAGTGCCGAATAAAGAACTTACAGGGCTCGGGCTGGCAAATATCGGAGGTTCATTTTTCTCAGGCTATCCAGTAACAGGTGGTTTTTCCCGTTCTGCCGTAAACTATCAGTCCGGTGCGAAAACGCCTCTTGCCACAATCATCACTGCTGGGCTTATCGTCATAACTTTAATGTTCTTTACTGGATTGTTCTATTACCTGCCGAACGCGGTGCTGGCTGCGATTATTATGGTCGCTGTTTACAGTCTGATTGATGTGAAGGAAGTGAAATACCTTCTTAGAATTAAGAAGATAGACGGCTCTGTCTGGATTGTTACTTTCCTCGCAACGTTAGTTTTCGGTATAGTAGAGGGAATTTTAATCGGTGTGGCATATTCCCTCCTTGTTTTTGTTGGTAAAAGGGCTTATCCGCATATAGCTGAACTGGGATATTTAGAAGAGGAACGGGTATACAGAAACGTACAGCGTTACCCGAATGCAGAAACAGAAGAGGATTTGATTATCTACCGTTTTGACTCTTCCTTATTTTTCGCAAATATCGCCGCTTTTGAAGACAGACTGAATGAACGGCTTATCGAAAAGCCAGCCACAAAATGGGTGATCCTTGATTTTACGGGAGTTAACATGATTGACGCGGTTGCTATTCATTCCCTTGAAGAAATAATGGTAACCCAGTCAAATGACCATGGAGTAAAATTCCTTTTTTCCGGAGTAAAAGGTCCGGTGAGGGATTTGTTTGAAAAAGCTGGATGGGAAAAGAAGTATGGAGAGGCGTATAAATTCCTGTCTATTAACCATGCGCGTCAGGCAATACGAGAGGAGAGAGGATAGTTGCGTGAAGAGGTACTTGATAAAAGCAATAAAAACTTCATGCGGAGAATTAAAGAAAAAAATCCAACTTACTTTGATGAACTGAGAAAAGGGCAGCACCCGGATTATTTTGTTCTTTCATGCAGTGATTCCAGAGTTAGTCCCACGGCTATTACAGATATGCCTCTGGGCAGGATGTTTGTCCATAGAAATATCGCAAACCAGGTAAGAAGGGATGACGATAGTTTTACTGCAGGCCTTTACTATGGTTTAAAGCATCTCGAAGTAAAAAAAATCATTATAGAAGGCCATACATTCTGTGGTGGAGTGATAGCCGCATGGCACGGTAATGAAGAGGAGCATTTAAAGCCGTGGCTTAACCATATTAGGGACAGCCTCCCTGAAAAAGAAGAGGGAAACTGCCTGTCCGAGGAGGAATTGGCCAGAATTAATGTGATCAGGCAGGTGGAAAACCTGAAGACACACCCGGTTTTTAAACAGTACGGGGAAGGCGTGGATGTAATTGGATGTCTTTTCCATGTGGAGTCAGGAGAGATTGAATGGCTTGAAACAGATGATGAAAGGCGCCTTTGATAATTATAATGGATGAGGAGAAATCAAAATGGCTGGTGAACGTTTTAACCCTGAAAAAGCGGATAAGCTACTTAGCGAAAAGCGATACAAGGTTCTTGACCCTCAGAAGGTTTTAGATTATTTTGAAGTGGAACAAGGCAATCAGGTGGCTGATCTCGGGGCAGGTAACGGCTTTTTTACCATTCCTGTTGCAAGAAGAACGGGAGCACCCGTTTATGCGGTGGATATTGAACCAAAAATGCTTGAGCTTCTTGATGAACGGGCAAAAGGTGAAGGTCTCACGAATATCGCTTATGTAGTCAGCAATCTGGAAAATATTCAGCTCGATGATAATACTGCTGATAAAGCGATTATCAGTCTCGTGCTGCACGAGGTGCCGGACTTGACAAAAGCGCTTCAGGAAGTGAAGAGAATACTGAAGCCTGGAGGCCAGGTATTAGTGATTGAATGGGAAGCGAAAGAGTCGGAGATGGGACCTCCCTTACATGAAAGAATAGGTTCGCAGGATATGGTGAATATTCTTTCTGAAAACGGCTATAAAACAGAAGTAACACATTTTGATGAAGCAATTTACGGGCTGAAAGGAACTGTTTCCGAGTAAGTAGTGGATGTACCCACCTGAACAGCTGAATAAAACTCTTGAAAGGGGCGCGACAGGATGTTTCACTATACGAAAGATTCTTCAATGGAAATGCAGCAAACAATTGAAAAGCTTCAGGAGAACTTACAGGAAGAAAAGTTTGGTGTTTTATGGGAGTTTGATGTTAAAGGAAAGCTGAATGAAAAAGGGCTGGATTTTGAAGATCCTTTTGTTGTGCTGGAGGTCTGTAACCCGCATGAAGCGAAGCGCGTGCTGGACGTTAATAAGCTTGTTGGTTATTTCCTTCCATGTAAGATTGTTGTATATAAAGAAGAAGGTCAGGTTAAGATCGGCATGCCTAAACCGACGGAATTAATTAAAGCGGTAGAAGACAGCCAGCTTACTGAAATAGCGGAGGATATTGAGAAAAGACTTATAGCTGCTATCGATAAAAGCGTATAATCAATAGAGCTTTGTAATATACCCTCTGCTGTATTATCGAGCAAAACAGCTTGAAAAAATACAGTAGGGGGTATATAATCTATGTAGGTACTTCAAAAGGGGGGAGCAATTTGCTGAAAAAATACTGGCATATTTTGATTATCGCAATATTTTTGCTGGGAGCAGGAGCTTATAAAGCTTCTATGGCAAGTGGAATAGAACAGATAAACACTGATGAACTGGCAGTTCTCCTGAAGGAAGACAGAAATGAGACGTTTTTTGTTGATGTAAGAGAAGTTCAAGAATTTAAGGAAGGGCATATACCAGAAATGACAAATGTCCCGCTAAGTTCATTAAATGAAAACTACACTGACATTCCTCAGGATA
Organism: Evansella clarkii; assembly: GCF_002019695.1. Lineage (GTDB taxonomy): Bacteria > Bacillota > Bacilli > Bacillales > Salisediminibacteriaceae > Evansella > Evansella clarkii. The sequence goes on from NZ_KV917376.1 coordinate 2,198,052, forward strand.
AAGAGGTTGTAATAATCTGCCGCTCCGGGAACAGAAGCCTGCAGGCAGCTAATATACTGAAAGACCTCGGATACAGTAATATTACGAATGTAACCGGAGGAATGCAGAAGTGGTCCGGAGAAGTAACCAGATAATATTAAGGCGTGGTGAAAATGAGTACAGCTTTATTTTTGATAATGGGGCTGATTATTAGTACAATGTACAGAAGGTACTGGCCTGTCAGAGGCGTTAAATTCATGTCATATAGCAACGCTGTTCTGCAGGATAACGAGGCTGTGCTTGATATTAGAGATTTTAACGCAGTTTCGGATACTGGTCTGAGCAGAGTAATTAATATCCCGGTTCCTTATTTAAAAAGACATTATAAAGATATAGATAAGAGATACATTTATATTCTTGGCTCAGATAAAGCAGGCTGTAACCTAACAGCCCGTTTTTTAAAGAAAAAGGGCTTTAAAATTAAAGGTTCACTTATTATAAACCAAGATAATAAAAGAAACGTTTCTCATAAATGGAGGGAAGCTTTATGAAATACAATGATCAGATGAAGAACAGAGTAAAGAGAATTGAAGGACAAGTCAGGGCTATACTAAGAATGATGGAAGAGGAGAAAGATTGTAAAGATCTTGTAGGCCAAATGTCAGCTGCCAGGAATGCTATGGACCGTGCAATAGGGTTGGTTGTCAGCTCTAACCTGGAACAATGTATACGCGACCAGATCGATAAAGGGGAAGATACAGAAGAGCTGATTCAGGAAGCAGTAAACCTGCTGGTTAAAAGCAGATAATTTAATCAGCAGGTTCAAAAAAAGGTTACAGTATTGACACATTTTTGTATGCTTGATATAATACCGGTGTGGGTATATAAGGGTTATAAGAAAGCCCCACAGGTTTAAAAAGACCTTAATAACAAAGTATTGACATTTATTTTTTTGTTTGGTAGTATACCCCTAGAGGTAATTGTATTTCATATATTTTTTTGAATCTAAATATACCCCTGGTGGTATTATAAAAATAATGAGGAGTGAAGACAGAATGTCAGAAAAGAAAAAAACAACGATTGTACTATTCAGCGGTGATTACGATAAAGCAATGGCAGCTTACATTATTGCGAACGGAGCAGCTGCCTACGATCATGAAGTAACGATCTTCCACACATTCTGGGGATTGAATGCCCTGCGTAAAGAAAACCAGGTGCCTGTTAAAAAGAATTTTATGGAAAAAATGTTTGGGAAAATGATGCCTCGCGGAGCAGACAAAATGGGTCTTTCAAAGATGAACTATCTTGGCATGGGGCCTAAAATGATTAAACAAGTTATGAAAAAGCATAATGCTATGCCTTTGCCTGACCTCATTGAAATGGCACAGGAACAGGATGTAAAACTAGTGGCTTGCACAATGACGATGGACCTGCTTGGACTCCAAAAAGAAGAGCTTCTTGAGGAAATTGAATTAGCAGGTGTCGCTGCATACCTTGGAGACGCATCAGATGGTAATGTTAACCTGTTTATCTAAATAAAAGAGGTGGAGAACAGTATGGAATGGATCATAAACGGACTGATTGTTATTTTACTCGTCTGGTTTCTGGCAGGAAGGATACTCCCTGCAAAAGGAGTTAAACAGATGACCACCGGAGAATTAAAAAAAATCACAAGTGACAAGAAACGCCAGTTCATAGATGTGAGAACTCCCGGCGAGTATTCAGGAAACCACATTAAAGGCTTTAAGAATATTCCTGTGCATGAACTTTCAGGAAGACTTAATGAACTATCAAAAGACAAGGAAGTTATAGTTATCTGCCAAAGCGGCATGCGCAGCAATAAGGCAAGCAAAATCCTTGCCAAAAAGGGCTTTGCTGAAGTGACAAATGTCCAGGGAGGCATGTCCTCCTGGAGAGGATAATCAAAGGAGGATAAACTCTGATGAAAGAATATTCACCAAAGGAAGTAAATGAACTTATTAAAAGTAATGATGAAAATATTGTTGTAATTGATGTGCGGGAAAATGAGGAAGTTGCAGCAGGGAAAATTCCAGAAGCAGTGCACATTCCACTTGGGGAGCTGCCTGCAGCGGTAAATAATCTGGATAAAGAAAAAGAGTATATCATGGTATGCCGCTCTGGAGCCCGCAGCGGCCAGGCAACTGAATTTATGGGAGCTTCAGGTTTGGTTGCTGTGAATATGGCTGGCGGAATGCTTCATTGGGAATACGCGGTTAATTAAAATACTCAGGAGGGTACAAGATGATTAAAACAGATAAAGTACTTGATGCTAAAGGACTTGCATGTCCAATGCCGATTGTAAAAACAAAAAAAGCTGTTAATGAGATTGAGCCAGGGCAGGTTCTGGAGATCCAGGCAACGGATAAAGGCTCTACTGCTGACCTGAAAGCATGGGCAGACAGAGGCGGCCACCAGTATCTTGGTACTACAGAAGAAGAGGGTGTTCTGAAACATTACCTCAGAAAAGCAACGAGTGATGAAGAAAAAAAAGAAACAAGTTACCCTCAGGTAATCAATAATGAAGAGCTGCAGAGCAAACTGGATGCTAATGAAGATATTGTTTTACTTGATGTGCGGGAAGAAGCTGAGTATTCATTTAACCATATCCCGGGAGCTGTCTCTATCCCGCTTGGGGATCTGGAAAACCGTATGGGTGAACTGGATAAGAATGCAGAAATTTATGTTGTCTGCCGAACAGGAAGCAGAAGTGACCTTGCTTCTCAGAAGCTTACTGAAAAAGGTTTTGCCAATATCACAAATGTGGTGCCTGGCATGAGCGAGTGGACTGGGACAACTGAAAAGAATGTGAAGTAACTGGGAGATTATGGACAGGGACCGGATTCGCTTTTATGTCCGGTCCGGCATTATCAGCCTGTCTGAAGACAGAAAAAAATTTTAGTTTAAAATATACTATAGGGGGTATATGGAGTATGGCGATTACAGAACTAACTGCAAAAGAAGTAACTAAAAAGGTAATTAATAAGGAAGATCTGTTTATACTCGATGTTCGTAATGAAGGGGACTTTAACGACTGGAAAATCGAAGGAGATAAAGTACAGCACCTGAACGTTCCGTACTTTGACCTGATCGACGGAGTGGAAGGGATACTTGATAAGCTTCCTGAGGATAAGGAAATTCTTGTTGTCTGTGCAAAAGAGGGTTCTTCTGTTTTTGTCGCTGAGATGCTGGATGAAGCAGGCGTGGATGCTGCATACCTGAAGGGCGGCATGAAATCATGGAGTGAACACCTGGAACCAGTAAAAGTCGGGGACCTGAAAGACGGCGGGGAAATGTACCAGTTTGTCCGTATCGGTAAAGGCTGCCTGTCTTACATGGTAGTTTCCAACGGCGAAGCAGCAATTGTTGACGCGACAAGAATGACTGATGTGTATACTGGGTTTGCAGATGAGCTGGGGGTTAAAATCACCCATGTATTCGATACTCACCTCCATGCTGACCATATTTCAGGTGGAAGAATAATTGCTGAGGAAACAGGTGCTAAGTACTGGCTGCCACCGAAAGATGCAGGAGAAGTGACATTTGAATACAATGCGCTTGAGGACGCCAATGATGTTAAAATCGGCAACACTACAATTAATATTCACCCGCTGTACTCACCAGGCCACACAATCGGATCTACGTCCTTTGTAATCGATGAAAAGTATCTTCTTTCCGGAGATATTCTGTTCATTGATTCTATCGGACGGCCTGACCTTGCAGGGCTTGCTGAGGACTGGGTCGGCGACCTGAGAGAAACATTATACAATCGTTACAGAGAGCTTTCCGACGAACTGGTTGTCCTTCCGGCACACTTCATGATTATGGATGAACTTAATGATGATGGAACGGTTGCAGCTAAACTTGGAGATCTGTTCGCTGAAAACCATGGCCTCAATATCGAGGATGAAGAAGAGTTCAGAAAAATGGTTACTGAAAACCTGCCGCCGCAGCCACATGCGTATCAGGAGATTCGTGAAACAAACATGGGTAAAATCAACCCCGATGAAGAAAAACAGCGCGAAATGGAGATTGGCCCAAACCGCTGTGCGGTGAGGTAAGGGATTATTTCCGTGTGAAATGTGGAAATAATAATTGCAGAGTTGTATGAGTGTATTAGTGAAATACAAATATAGATAAAACAAACTATTCAGGAGTGATTTATAATGAACGCAGACAAAGTACTAGACGCAAAAGGACTGGCATGTCCAATGCCAATCGTGAAAACAAAGAAAGAAATTGAAAAAATGGAATCGGGCCAGGTTATTGAAATTCATGCAACAGATAAAGGTGCTAAAAGCGACCTTTCAGCATGGGCGAAATCCGGTGGTCACGAACTTCTTCAGGACACAGAAGAAGACGGCGTATTCAAGTTCTGGATTAAAAAAGCATAAGGCAGGTACAATCGATAAGAAAAGTTTACTAATAAACAGGCCAAATCTTGAAATTTGGCCTGTTTATTTTCTATAACGGAATGAGGAACCTCAATAACTGTGCTGATCGGATCCTCGTTCCGTTAAATCGCAAAAAAAGGTGGTTTAGAGAGGTGTTGCGGATCCTCGTTCCGTTATTAGCATAAAATGTGATGATTTCAGAGATGAAACAGGAGAATAACGGAACCAGGAACCGAAAATCTGTTCAAAACAGGAAATTTAAAGGAATAACGGAATGAGGAACCTCAATCACTGTGCTGATCGGTTCCTCGTTCCGTTAAATCGCAAAAAAAGGTGGTTTAGAGAGGTGTTGCGGATCCTCGTTCCGTTATTAGCATAAAATAGGATGATTTCAGAGATGAAACAGGAGAATAACGGAACCAGGAACCGAAAATTTGTTCAAAACAGGAAATTTAAAGGAATAACGGAATGAGGAACCTCATTCGCTGTGCTAATCGGTTCCTCATTCCGCTAAACCACAAAAAAGGGTATTTTACATTTTACTTATCGCAAGCAATATCAGTGCCCCGGTTCCTGACAGATGCAGGACACGGTACCAGCCGCTGTTCCATATCTTCTGAAAGGAAGATTTCTTTTTGCCTGGATTAACGAGAAAAGAAGCGGCAGCTACAGAAGTTAAGGATCTTGCCAGACCGAAAGTAAGCCCGATTAAAATTCCGCTTACCGGAGAGAGGAATATTCCGGCATACAAATACATTAAAAGAAATAAAGGAAATGGATTATACGTAAACACGCCGGCACCAAGGATCAGTCCCCAAACTGCCATGTTTGCCGGCTGTGAAAAGCTCACCCAGCCGGGGGGTATTTGCCATTTCCACTGAAAAACTGGAAACGGAAAGTTAATCAGGTCTCTGGCGAAATAGACAATTGCCAGGATAAGAAACAGAGAAGACATTACAGAAAAATTTACGATGGCTGCCACAAAGCTGAATAATGAATAGAGAATAAAGCCAGTTAAGGCTCCTGAAAGTGCAGAAGCGAACACATACACTGACCCGTTTTTCAGAAAACTGCCTGTATTTTCTCCTTCCCCGAAGGAGTTTACCGCGAGGGTAACGTTAATCCCTCAGGCTGTCCTGCGCAACAGTATACCTGATAAAACCGCTGCGGATAAGATTACAATAAGGTCTGTCATGATTGCCTCCTGTTATTCTAAAAAGTGCATGCACCCACAGTCAGCGGCTGTCGGGTTATATGGATGGTTCGATACAGGGGTACAGTCACAACAGACGATGGATCTTCCTTGAAACGTATCGCACCAGCAGCCAGTAAACCGGTACCCCCAGGCATGGGAAGGCTGAAATCCTTCCGGGCATTTGCTTGACAAGCCGCTTCCTTGCATACATTCGCTGGAGCAAAATCGTCCATTTGGAAGGCTGCAAATCCCTTTATAATGTTGAATTTCGCACCATCTTCTTCCAGGGCCTCTTTCGAATAAAGGAAATCTGAAAAACTTTAAGACTGAGTAAAACCAGTCATTTAAAAGGGAGTCGGCGTAAGCCCAGCGGCTGAAAAGACGGGCTGTATTTTCAAAGAAAGGTTTTGTTTTAGCGTTAATTATTCCAATCATTTAAATTCATCTCCTTTCGTTATACTTTCGGCCAGTAAATAAAGCTGCTCTTTTGTCCCGCAAAGACCTTTATCTTTAACAATCAATTCTTTTTCCACTGCAAAAGCAAAGGGAGTAACCCGGACTTTAAAATGATGAAAAGACTGTTCTTTACTATCTAATATTATTTCTCCCTGAAGCTGAAACTCCTGAATGATCTTTCTGACCTTTCTGTCTTCCCCTGTAAAAACAAGGATGAACTGTACCTTCTCTGATAATTGTTTCTGAACGGTATTCCAATGACTCAGCATCTCCCTGCAAGGTTTACAGTCGGGAGATACAAAGGCAATGATCGCCGGCTTCTCTATAATGGACGACCATGTTACTTCCTCACTTTTTGTATAAGAAAAACAGATATGATCCAGGGCTTTTTCTCCCATTGCCACACCATCCCTGCTAATACTATCAGATGTGCTTAAGTACACTTCGCCGAACTGCCTGAAAAGCAATATGAGCAGAAATCCATTAAAAATCTGGAGAAACCAGAGGATGATAACAGAGTAAAAAAGAAAATCCTCCATAACAATTTTTGCTCCTTTATCGTTTATTCTGCAGCTGTTGTTTGTTTTGCTGATAAAGCTGCCACATTTTTTGCGCCGCAATTACAAGCAGGGTTAATAGAAAACCAGTAACGATAGCTGGGATGCTCAGGTGAATGCCTGTACTGGGAACAGAAGCACTGACTAAGAGCAGCAGAAAGAAAAAATAAATGGCTTTTCCTAAGCTGAAAATGTCTGCCTCTGCGGCAAGCCATTTTCCATAACAGCCGCATCTGATTTTTCTGCCGGAATTGATTATTTTTAAAAGGCTGAAGCCGAACAAGGTCAGTAAAACTAATAAGATTGCTGCCCCCATATTCCACCAGCCGTAATTTAATAGTAAAAATCCGCCACCAATTTCAAGGATAGGAATGAGGGAGCCGGCAGCATAGGATAAAGGCCGGGGCAAAATCTGAAAGTCTGCAGTGTACAGCAGAAATTGTTTCAAGGAGAAAAGCTTTGCTGTTCCAGTGAGAATGAAAAAACTTGCGGTATGGATAATTAAAATATTTATAAAATGTTCCCCCATCTCTCTCCCCTCCTGGCTTTGTTTTAATAAAATATGTCCTGTTAATGAATACTGTGATTTTTTTCAGACAACCAGAAAAATAATTAACTGGTCCCCCAGACCTGCTTTACTGCAGGACTTTACTGCTTTTCAGACAAAAAGCTCTGGAAACTGTTTCGAAAAAAATAGAAAGGGGTAAAAGATTGTATAATTTTCATTTTTTATGTAATATTTTCTATTTTCTTAATAAGGGAGAGGAGGATGGTTAACTCATCTGCTTTCTTTGACAGCATGATATTCTAAATACATAGAAAAGGTGATGGACAAATGAAAAGAAGCTTTAAACCGGCCTTGTTATCTCTTTTAATTGGTACAGGAGCTGTTTTATCTGCCTGCGGCGGACAGGGCGGAGTCGCCGAAAACAGCGGGGCGGGCGTTCCGGATGAAGCTGTTGAAATTGAATTCTGGACTTTCTGGGGTTCGGAGCAGCGGCGCCCTGTGATTGAGGAAATTATTGCTGATTTCAATAATATGCAGGATGAAATCCATGTAAGGCATGTATATCAGCCATGGGGAGACATCTGGACGAAATCGCTTGCTGCTGTGGCTGCGGGAAACCCGCCGGATGTGGTCATTCAGGACATCAACACGGTCCGCCAGAGAGCAGATGCGAACCAGGCGATGAACTTGCAGGAGTTTATTGACCAAGAGGAGGAAGAAGTGCAGGAACGTTTCTATCCTCATTTATGGGAAGCTGTAGTTCATGAGGAGGATGCTTATGCACTTCCGTTCAATACAGACACCCAGGTCTTGTTTTACAATAAAGATTTATATGAAGAAGCAGGGTTAGATCCCAACAGCCCTCCGTCTACCTGGGATGAGCTGGAGGAATACGCGAAGGCACTTGATGAGCGGGATGGGGACCACTGGGAAACAATCGGGTTTTACCCGTTATGGAACCTCGGTCCGGATATCTGGGCGCTAAACGCGGACAACGGGAACACCTGGTTTGATGAAGATGGAAATGTCACCATCCACACTCCGGAAAAAGTGGAAGCCCTCGAATGGGTGGTTGAGTGGCAGGAGCGTATCGGAAGGGACACAATTAACAGGTATGAAGCTGAATTCGGCGATGGGATGGCAGATCCATTTATCTCCGGGCTTGTTGCTATGAGAGGACAGAATATCAACTATTATTCAAGCCTGAAGGATAATGCCGGGGAACTGAACTTCGGAGTTGCTCCACTGCCTGAAAAAGAGTCTGGCTCAGGCCACTACTCATGGGGCGGAGGTTTTGTTGCCGAAATACCCTACGGAGCGGAAAATCCCGAAGCATCCTGGGAATTTATTAATTATCTGACTGATCAGGCACCACAGGAATATTGGGGTTTGAATGGATTTGATGTGATGGCAAATATGGAAGCAAACGAAGCGCTTGCCGAGCATCCTGATCTTTCTGATGAGGGAAGGATGGTTTACGACCTTGCTCACATGAACCTGGATGTGACTGTACTTGCCCCTGTACCTCTGGATGCCCCTGACTACCATTCCCTGCTGAACCCAAACATAGATGAGATTATGCTTGGAAAAGTAAGTCCTGAAGAAGGACTTTCGCAGGCACAGGAAGCAGTGGAAGATCTCGTTGAACAGAATCAGCAATAAAGTTTGTTAGAAACAGAGAGATGAAGCACTGACAAGCTGCTTCATCTCTTCCTTACTACATATGAGAAAAGCGGTGTAAACATGGGTGGGAAAATAAAGGTTAAAAAGAAAACAACGATGAGTATGCGCAGACGGGAGAGCTTATGGGGCCTTTTATTTATTTCGCCGTTTATTATCGGTTTTACTGTATTCTTGCTGGGCCCGATGCTTTTTTCACTAATAGGTAGTTTCACAAATTACAATATTACATCAAGAATGGATTTTATCGGGTTCCGGAACTATGAGCAGATGTTTACAGCGGACCGTCTTTTCTGGACGTCTCTCTATAACACGCTTTATTATGTTGCTTTCATCGTCCCTTTAACAGCTGTCGGGGCAATATTGATGGCTGTGCTGCTGAACCAGAAAATAAAAGGGATAAAAGCTTTCCGGACAATTTTTTATTTACCGGCGGTATTGTCAGGAGTGGCAGTTTACATATTGTGGATGCAGTTGTTGTCTCCATCGACTGGTTTAATAAATACAGTATTAAGCTGGTTTCAGATTCAGGGGCCGGCCTGGCTGTTTGATCCTGACTGGACAAAACCGGCCTTAGTTATTATGAGGCTCTGGAGCATAGGGGGAACAATGCTGCTTTATCTGGCAACTTTACAGAATGTCCCTGGACAGCTCTACGAATCTGCTGAATTAGATGGTGCGAATGCCTTCCAGCGCTTCTGGCATATCACATTGCCGATGATTACGCCCATTGTATTTTTTGATGTTGTAACAACAACTATAGGAGCTTTTCAGATTTTCCAGGAAGCATATGTAATGACTGAGAGTGGAACAGGCGGACCGGCAAATTCTCTGCTCTTCTACAACCTGCATATGTGGAATAAAGCCTTTGTTGCGTTTGACATGGGTTATGCGATGGCGATGTCATGGATTCTCTTTATTATCATTCTCATACTTACTATTATTAACCTGAAGCTGGCCCCAAGATGGGTGCACTATGAAGGAGGTCAGCGCTGATGGAAGCGAAAGAACTGGAACCACAAAAAACTCCTGTAAAGGAAAATGAGGGATTTCGGAAAAAGACTAATAATCCAGATAAGAAAAGCAGTGGGAAAGGACCTGAGTTAAAGCCTGGATATTTTAAAAGCAGGAAGGTAAAAAAGCGGATTGCCAATATATTTACTACATTAATTCTCGTAGCCGTCAGTATTGTCTTGCTGACGCCAATATACTGGATGGTCATTACCTCGCTTAAGCCAATGTCTGAAATAGTCCAGTTTCCGCCTACACTTTTCCCAGATGAAATTGTGTGGTCGAATTACGCAGAGACGATACAGGCATTTCCTTTTTTCAGATACGCCTTTAATACGCTGATTATTACAGTTTGCGTCGTTGTGGGCAGCGTCCTTTCCAATTCATTTATCGCATACGGGTTTGCGAAAATTTCCTTTCCCGGGCGTAATTTAATTTTCGCTCTCGTACTGGCGACGATGATGATCCCTGGATTTGTCACAATGATACCTCAGTATATACTTTTCACCCAGCTTGGCTGGGTTGGGACCTATCTGCCGCTCATTGTGCCTGCCTTTTTCGGAAACGCGTTTTTCATATTTTTAATGAGGCAGTTTTATATGTCGATTAATAATGAACTGATTGAAGCGGCTAAAATTGACGGGGCCAGCCATTTCTATATCTGGAGCAGAATCATGCTGCCGCTGACGAAGCCAGCACTGATCACAATCGCAATTTTTTCCTTTAACGGGGCATGGAACGACTTTCTCGGACCGCTTCTTTACATCCATGACGAATCGATGTACACCCTGCAAATAGGTCTGCAGACTTTCCAGAGCCAGACAACGACTCAGTGGAATTACTTAATGGCAGGCTCCACCATGGTCCTTATCCCGGTTGTAATTCTTTTCTTTGTCTGCCAGAAATACTTCATTGAAGGAATGGATTTAACCGGGGGAACAAAGGGATAGGGCCAAAAATTATATTATGGAAAGGAAATTGGTCATGGACGGAAAAGGTTTATCAGGAATCGTATTTTGGGGAATGGAACAGCTCTCCAGGCTCGCTGTGCTTAACTTACTCTGGCTGCTTTTCTCCCTTCCGGTCGTTACACTGATACCTGCTACTGCAGCCTTATTTGCTGTCATGAAAAAGCTGGAGGAACAGGAGGAAGACGAAGAAAAGGGGTTGTTCCAGAAGTTCCTGTCCAGCTTCCGGGATAATTTTAAAAAGAGTTATAAAACAGGACTGCCCCTGGCAGGTATTGGGCTTATACTGGCAATTGACCTGCAGCTGTTGTATTTTCCGGATACGGGGTGGCTGTTAACCTTAAAATATATGATGTATACTTTGCTGCTGCTTTATGTCATTATGGCTATTTTCACGTTTCCTGTTATGGCGTATTTTGACTTGCCATGGTATAAAACATTATTTTTCGCTTTGATGACTGGATTGATGCGTCCCCATTATTCCGTAGCTGTTATCGGAACAGCGGCTGCTCTGTCTGCTGTTTTTCTCATCTGGCCAGGATTATTCTTCTTTTTTTCTCTCAGTACAGTAGCCTTTCTTGCAACGAAACTTGCAAAACGGTACTGGGATAAGATCATTCCGATAAGCGAAAAGCTGGAAAAACAAACTGAAGCATAATAGAAAATGCCAGAAAGCTTCTCCGCTATGGGGAGGCTTTTTGTATGGATTCTTTAGTAACGCTAAAGTACAGAGCAGATTTTGTGAATTAAAAACATTGAAAGGGCAAGTGGAATCAGGTATAATATATCTTGTTTTGTAAAATTTATTAGTATATAATTAACTGTTAGTTTTTAATATAGAAGGTGGTTTATTACAATGGATAATCAATACAGAGTATTGCTTTATTATAAATATGTTAACCTTCCTGAGGCGGAGGAGTATGCAAAGGAACATTTAGCTTTTTGTAAAGAGCTTGGTTTAAAAGGAAGAATCCTTATTGCTGACGAAGGTATTAACGGAACTGTTTCCGGTACATGGGAACAGACTGAAAAATATATGGAAGCAATGAAAAAGGATCCCCAATTTTCTGACATGGTCTTCAAAATAGACGAATCGGACAAGCATGCTTTTAAAAAAATGCATGTAAGATACCGTCCTGAACTGGTAACACTCCGTTTGGAGGACGATATTAATCCACTTGAACAGACTGGTAAGTATCTGAGCCCGAAAGAATTTTATGAGCAAATGCAGGATCCCGACACTGTGGTTATCGATGCCCGTAATGATTACGAGTATGATATTGGTCACTTTCGGGGAGCTGTGAGGCCCGACATACATTCATTCCGGGAGCTTCCGCAATGGATCAAGGAAAACAAAGAGAAATTTGAAGATAAGAAAATCCTCACTTACTGTACAGGAGGCATTCGGTGCGAAAAGTTTTCCGGCTGGCTGAAAGAGGAAGGCTTTGAGGAAGTTTCACAGCTTCATGGGGGAATTGTTACGTACGGAAAAGACCCTGAAGTACAGGGGGAACTCTGGGATGGAAAATGCTATGTTTTTGACGAGAGAATCAGCGTGCCTGTAAACCAGAAGGAACATGTTGTTGTAGGCAGGGATTACTTCTCCGGTGAACCTTGTGAGCGATATGTAAACTGTGCTAACCCTGAGTGCAACAAACAAATCATATGCACAGAGGAGTCTGAGCATAAGCATCTGAGAGGATGTTCTCATGAATGCCGTGTACACCCAAGGAACCGTTATATAAAGGAACATGACCTGAGTGAAGCGGAAGTAGCAGAAAGACTTGAAAAATTAAATGAATCAAGCGCAGTCTGAGTAAAGCTGTGGAAAAGGCCGTATGGAAATGTCCATATGGTCTTTTTGTGTGAATTGTTTTCACAACTAATATATTTTTGAAAAATAAAATATATGGTTTGACTTAAAATCATATATTGTGAGAAAATAAAAAATATTCTTTGTAATAGTGAGGGATGTTTATGGCTTCTAAAACAGCAGGTTATATAGAAGAACTTAAAAGTATAATCTCCGGGGACCAGATCTCTGTTAACGAAACTATTCTTGAGCAGCATAGCAGAGATGAAGGATACAGTCCTCCGTCACTTCCGGATGCAGTGGTGTTTCCCCACTCAGCTGAGGAAGTGAGCAGGATTACAGCCTTCGCTAACCAGAATAAAATTCCAATCGTGCCCTTTGGCCTTGGGACAAGCCTTGAAGGACACGCAATTCCATACCATGGCGGCATTTCTCTGGATTTGTCCCGTATGAACAAAGTTCTTGAAGTGATGGATAAAGATTTTCTCGTTAAAGTACAGCCTGGAGTCACAAGAAGCCAGTTGAATAAAGAACTGAAAAAGTACGGTTTGTTTTTTTCGGTAGATCCAGGAGCTGATGCCACCCTTGGCGGTATGGCAGCTACAAATGCCAGTGGGACAACTTCCGTGAAATACGGAATTATGCGTGATCAGGTAAGGGATCTGGAAGTGGTTTTAGCCAACGGGGAAGTGATACATACAGGAAGCCTGGCGGCAAAGTCCTCCTCCGGATACAGCCTGAACGGACTCATAACGGGTTCAGAGGGTACTCTCGGTGTTATAACTGAACTGACCCTGAAGGTTTATGGAATACCTGAAACGATAGTTGCTGGAAGAGCAACTTTTCCTTCCGTAGAAAATGCTGTGGATGCAGTTGGAAAAATCATGTCGGCCGGTGTCCCAATGGCCAGAATTGAGTTTGTGGATGCCCGCTCGATCCGCCAGGTCAATAAGTACAGCGAAGTGGAGTATGAAGAGCTGCCGACTCTGTTTCTTGAATTTCACGGGAATGAAGCCGGGCTGGCGCAGGACGTTGAATTTACAAAAGAGATAGTCGCAGAGCTTGGCTGTAAAGATATTCAGTTTGAAACAGATACGAAAGGGAGGAACAAGCTCTGGGAAGCCCGGCATAATCTTGCTTATTCCTTTATTCATGGATTTCCAGGAAAAAAACTGATGGGTACCGACGTTTGCCTGCCCATTTCTGAACTTACCGGTGCTATCCTCGATGCGAGAATAGGAGCCAATGAGCTTGACCTTGACGGGGCGATTCAGGGGCATGTTGGTGATGGAAACTTTCACGTACTGCTGATGGTAGATATGAAGGATAAAGATTCTATTAAAAAAGCAGAAGTTTTTAATGAGAGAATTGTTAATTACGCCCTGGAAAGAGGTGGCACTTGTACAGGGGAACACGGAGTAGGCAGTGGGAAAATAAAGTACCAGCTGAAGGAGCATGGCAGTGCTTATGAGGTTATGAAGGCAATAAAGCAGGCTCTTGATCCTAACGGAATCATGAATCCAGGCAAGATTTTTCCTGGATAGGAAGTAATTTAATTTTGTAAGCGTTTCCTTAATTTCGGGTTTCTCTGCCCAACGGTAACATTCAGGGCTGAAAAATAAAAAGATATTCATATGAAAAAGGGAGGAAAGATGATGAAAAAGCATTTACTTAAAGTTCTTGGCACAGTGCTGATAAGCACAGCTGTGTTAACAGCCTGTGGAGGAGGGGAGGATCCTGCAGATGCTGAGGCCTCTGATGCTTCTGGTTCTGATAATGAAGCAAATGCTGATGAAGGGAATGATTCCGGAGAAGCAGAAAATAATTCTGCAGCGGATTCAGGAGATGTAATAAATATTAAGGTAGGGCATATCGGCCCGCCGACACATTCCTTTACCTTGGGCATAGAAGAACTGACAGCCGCTATTGAAGAAGAAACAGATGGACAGGTTAAGTTTGAAATTTTCCCAGGGGGACAGCTCGGCGGGGAAAGGGATATGGTCGAGCAGGTTCAGTTAGGCACTTTGGATATGGGAATTTATACATCAGCACCGGTGACTAACTTTGTACCGGAATTAGCAGTGCTGGATTTGCCGTTAATTTTCCGGGACCATCAGCATGCTTATGATACACTCGACGGTGAAGTTGGGGAAGAGCTCCTTAGTCTGATTGACGCGCAGGGCTTCAAAGGGTTAGGCCTCTGGGAAAACGGTATGCGGCATATGTTAAGTAATGGCAAGCCGATCCTTTCTGCTGATGATCTGAACGGAATGAAGGTAAGGGCAATTGGAAACGATCTGGTGCTTGATACTTATCGTGCCCTCGGCGCAGACCCTACACCAATTGAGTGGCCGGAAGTGCACACTTCCCTTCAGCAGGGGATCGTGGAAGCCCACGACAACGCTTACGGTGTAACTCATTCTACGGGTATATACGAAGTTCAGGAGTACTTGAGTGAGGTTGGCCTTTATTATGCTGCAGCAGTACTGCTCATGAACGGGGATCTCTTCGAGTCACTTCCGGAAGATGTGCAGGAAGTATTTGAACGTTTAGGAAAAGAGTACGCTCATGTACAGCGTGAAATGACAACAGATATTGAAGCAGAACAAAAGCAGGAACTGATGGAGTTTGATAACGGTCTGGAAATTTACGATGCTGCTGAGGTGGATATTGACAGTTTCCGAGAAGCCGTACAGCCAGTGTATGAAAAATACGCAGATGAATTTGGGAATTTAGTGGAAAGAATTCAGGCAGTAAAATAAATAAGTTTACAGGCTGACTCAAGGTGTGCCCCTCATTTTCCACTGACAGGGTGAGTAATCACCGATGAGTCAGCCTTTATTTTTTCAAACAGGAGGGCCACATGTGGAATAAAGGACTTCATCTATTAAACCGCAGCGTTGAAAATATCACAGCAGTCATGCTGGCGGTAATGGTAATACTTATATTTCTACAAATTGTGTCCAGGGAGGTTGTTGGAAGTTCCTTCGCATGGACAGAGGAAGTAGCAAGATTTTTGATGATCTGGGTTACCTTTTTAGGGGCGAGCTTTGCTTTTCAGCATGGAGCTCATATTGGCATTGAGTTTTTCAAAATGAAGCTGCCGGTGATGTTCCGCAAAATCTTTAATATCCTCGCATTTCTGAGCAGTACTGTATTTTTCATGTATATGATTGTTCAGGGGTCTCTGCTGGTTGACAGGGCGATGACCCAGACATCAACAGCGCTGAATCTGCCTATGGGCTACGCTTATCTCGTAATCCCAATCAGTGGAGTCCTAATGTTTATTAATTTACTGGACGTTACAATAAAGACTCTTTCGCAGGGCGGGGAACTAAACAATGGAGATACTTAGGAAAGGAAAATTTTTATGAGCTCTTTACTTTTATTCGGAATCTTAATTATTTTATTTGTTCTCAGTGTACCTATAGCTATTGCTCTTGGGCTGGCGTCCGTGTTGTTTCTTGCCTTTACAGCGGATATTCCGTTAATCTCCCTGCCGCAGCGCCTGTTTGCTTCTCTCGATTCCTTTCCTTTGATGGCTGCGCCTTTTTTTATACTGGCAGGCAAGCTCATGGAGCACGGGGGAATTTCTGAACGTCTGGTGGATTTTGCGAAAAGTCTTGTAGGCCAGATGAAAGGAGGGCTTGCGCATGTAGCAATCATATCCTGCATGTTTTTTGCAGCCTTATCTGGATCTGCAGCCGCCACAACAGCTGCAATAGGAAGCCTGTTGATACCTGCTATGGTAAAAGCAGGATATGACAGGAATTTTGCTACTGCACTTCACTCTGCAGCCGGAACAACGGGGATCGTAATCCCTCCAAGTGTTCCGTTAGTATTGTATGGAGTTTCCGCAGGTGTTTCAGTCAGTGGATTATTTATAGCAGGAATCCTCCCTGGTATTATGATCGGCCTTTCCCTGATGGTTGTTGCTTTCATTATATCTGCTGTAAAAGGATATGGAAGCGACCTGGAACGCACGAATTTTAAAAAAATATGGGCCTCATTTAAACGGGCTTCCCTGGCACTCATCATGCCCATCATTATTCTCGGCGGGATTTACGGAGGCATTTTTACTCCTACCGAGGCCTCTGTCGTCGCAGTAGTATATGGATTTGTTGTAGGTGTATTTGTCTATAAAAAGATTAAATTTAAAGAAATGCGGGAGATCTTAGTTTCCTCTGTAATTACAACTTCTGTTGTATTATTTATCATTTCTACGGCAGGCTTTTTCGGAATGGTGCTCACCCGGGAGCAGGTTCCCCATAATGTAGCCCAGTTTATTACAGAACTGGATGTATCACCGATTATCGTGCTGCTGATTATAAATCTTGTTCTCCTTGCTGTTGGTACCTTTATGGAGACGATTGCTTCAATTATTATTCTGACACCGATATTGCTGCCGGTAGCTCTTTCTTTAGGGATGGACCCGATACATTTCGGAATAATCATGATCGTAAATCTCTCAATCGGATTGATCACTCCGCCTGTTGGAGTCTCCTTGTTTATAGGGGCAAGAGTGGGAAATACCACGTATGAAAAACTCGTTAAGGCGATCATACCGTTTCTTATTGTTTTAATTATAAACGTTTTGATTATTTCATTCGTACCTGTATTAAGCACGGGTCTTTTAAGATAATTATTTTGTTGGGAATGGTTTGAATAACACAGGAATCTGTGGTTGGGATTCCTGTGTTTTTTTTGCTGGGAGTGGATTTTAGTCGAGGAATGGGCATGTGAAACGTTCTTGCGTCCCAGCTTGGTCAGTATTTTTGCTGAAGCAGTCATGCGAGAAGCTCTCGCGTTCCCGCTTGGGTAGAATTTTTGCTGAAGCGGGTATGCAAGAAGCCCTCGCGTACCCGCTAGGCGTGTGATTTTACTGAAGCGGGCATGTGAGAAGCTCTCGCGTCCCCGCTAGGCGTGTGATTTTACTGAAGCGGTCATTCGAGAAGCTCTCGCATCCCCGCTAGGGCTGAAATTTGCTGAAGCGGGCATGTGAGAAGCTCTCGCGTCCCCGCTTGCCCAATAATTTCACTGAAGGGGGCATCCAGAAACCTCTGGCTATCACATACTTTCTAATTTTTCAGGGCTCATGCATACATGACTGTGTGCTCATTCTCTATTACTCCAATCCTAAAGTTTGAAGGCGAATGAATTGGCCATTAAAATGAAGTTAGTCAACATACTGTTTTGAATAAGCATGAGTGCTTAATGAGAAGCCAGTGGATTAAACAGAAATCAAAAGGGGGAAGCGTATATGGATGTACTCGAAGCAATAAAGACGCGCCGGAGTGTGGGTGTGGTGTCAGAAAAGGAAGTCCCGAAAGAGATGGTGGAAAAAATCCTGGAGGCAGGCATATGGGCTCCCACCCATTTTTATACAGAACCGTGGAGATTTTTCGTGATTACAGAAGATGGCAGAAAACCATTAGGCGACCTTCTTGCAGAGATAGCAAAGGAAGGAATGGATGAGCCGGAATCTGAATCTAATCAGATTAAACTGGAGAAAGTAAAGAGAAAGCCTTTCAGGGCACCAGTAATTATCGTGGCAGCTGTGGAGCCTTCCGACAACCCGAAAGCCATTTTGACGGAGGAATATGCTTCAGTAAGTGCTGCTGTCCAGAATATGCTGCTTGCGGCTCACGCCCTCGGATTAGGGGCTATCTGGCGTACCGGGAAAGTTTGTTACGATACGAGAATGAGGGATTTCTTCGGTTTATCGAAAAAAGGGGAAGTTCTTGGTTTTATTTATCTCGGGTATCCTGAAAACGAACAAAGAGAAGGAAAAAGAGAGCCTTTCACTTCGAAAACGAAATGGCTTTCAGATGAATCTGATTTTAAAAAATAAAAAGCAATAATTAATGATAGGAGTGGATTGTTTATGAAGCTGTTAGGAATTTCTGGAACAATTCTTGGAGCCAAGACAAGTGCGTCTGTTAATCAGCTGATGGAAATGGTGAAGGAAAAACATCCGTCAACGGAAACTGAGCTTCTTGACCTGAAGGATTATAAATTGGAATTTATGGATGGAAGACCGCTGGAGGAATATAACGAGGGCACCAGGAAGCTGATCACGAAGATAAAGGAAGCGGATGCTTTTATTATCGGCAGCCCTGTCTATCAGGCTTCAATTCCCGGGCCTTTAAAAAACTTATTTGATATGCTCCATCCTGATACATTCAGAGGGAAGGTTACGGGGCTGGTTGTAAATGGTGGTTCACAAAAGCATCACCTTGTAATGGAATATCACCTGCGGCCAATATTGAGTTATTTCAGGGCATACATTCCACCGAATAATGTTTTCCTGCACACAAGTGAATTTAATGAAGAGAACAAAGTGACAGACAGAGAAATGGTCAAGAGAATGGAGAAGCTCGCTGAAGAAATAGGCAACATGGCAAAGCTTTAAAGTTCCTGGCTGACAAAAAGGTGTACGGAGAAGAGAAGCTGCTGGTGCAATGGAGGGAAAAGCTGATGGGAAATGATTTTAAGAGAAGCGTAAAAAAGAAGTGGTACGTTGGTTATCAGGAAATGTCCTTTCCCGCTGTACAGAAGGGATGGGTGCTGCCTCCGGACAGCTGGAGGGAATTTGACCCTTTCATCCTTATGGCAGAGGATTGGTTTAAGCGAGGAGCCTTTTCAGATCATCCCCACCGTGGTTTTCAGACGATTACGTATGTGATTGATGGTCGTCTGGAGCACACGGACAACAAAGGCGGGCATGGGATTCTCGAAACAGGGGATGTCCAGTACATGAATGCAGGAAGCGGAGCGAGGCATGCGGAAGAAGCTGTGGATGATGATATTGCCCACACACTGCAGCTGTGGCTCAATCTTCCGGCTAAATTGAAAGGAACGGAAGCCATTTATCAGGATGTGTATTCAGAGGATTGCCCTGCCGTTCCATTTGAGGGCGGCGGACTGAAAGTATACGCAGGGAATCTGCACGGGGTGACCGGCCCGATGAACCCTCTAGTATCTATTACTTTGTCAGAAATCAGCTTAACCGAAGGGGCAGAATTTACATTGAAGCTCCCTGAGAACCATAATGCCTTTTTATATGTATTGTCAGGGGATGTAAATTTAGGGACGGAACAGGACAATCTTAAGAAAACAGGCGCTGCCCACCTCACGTATAATGAGGAAGGTTCTGAGGATATGGAAAGCGAACTGCTGATAAAGGCGGAGAGCCGTTCGAAGATTTTAGTATACTCCGGTCTGCCTATCCGCGAGGAAATCGTCGCACATGGCCCATTTGTAATGAACACTATGGAAGAAATCCAGCAGGCAGTGAGAGATTTTAATGCCGGAAAATTTGGTCCATCCTCTCAATAAAAAGTAAGGGCGGCAAATATATAAGTGTGTTCACAAAACGTTCACAAAATGTTCAAGGGTCTGGCCCCTGAACATTTTTTTCTTTTGAGGGGAAGAATTTGCACGGTGTTTTTTGACCTGAAAGGAGAAAACTTGTAAACTATTGTAGAAAAGTTTTCTCTGTGAGGCTTTTAAACTGTCAGACCAATTTACCAGCTAGTAAAATATTTATGATATAAACCTATGAATCCAGGAACAGACCTATTACTTTCTGCCGTCAGCATCACCGGGAATAACAGCTCCGGTAAAACCTAAGGACAGAAAAAAATACTATAAAGTGAGGTTATGCTGTTGCTTCATTATCGAGAATACACCTTAGATCCTTCTAGTCCATGGGTAACTTTTATACATGGTGCCGGCGGTAACTCCAGCACCTGGTTTAAGCAAATAAAAGAATTTAAGAAAAATTTTAATGTACTGCTTATAGATCTCCGGGGTCATGGGAAATCCCCCAGAACAAAATGGAAGAAAGGCGACAGCTTTGTAGAAGTCGCAGATGAAGTTATTAAAGTTCTGGATCATCTGAAAATACAAACATCCCACTTCGTCGGCATTTCCCTGGGTACAATCGTTATTCAGACAATTGCTCAAAAGCACACCACGCGTATGAGCTCCATGATTTTAGGAGGCGCGGTTATCAGACTCAATATAAGGACTAAATTCCTTTTTACACTAGGGAACCTTGGCAAGTATTTTATTCCCTATATGTGGCTGTACAAGTTTCTCGCATGGGTTCTGATGCCGAAGAGCAATCATCTTGAATCCAGGCACGCTTTTGTACGACAGGCGAAAAAAATGTGCCAGAAGGAATTTATCCGCTGGTTTACTCTTACGAAAGCTATTAACCCGTACCTTGGAAGACTTCAGAAAAACTTCTTCAATATCCCTACATTGTTTGTAATGGGTGAAGAAGATTACTTGTTCCTTCCTTCTGTCCAGGAACTTGTAAAACACAATGATCAGCTGGAGTTTGAGTGCATAAAAAATTCGGGGCATGTATGCAATATTGACCAGCCTCAGGCATTCAACAAGGTGACGATTGATTTCATTAAACAATTTAATAAAGCTGAGCCAACAGCGGGCTGATTGATAAAAAAACTCAGTCGGGACTTCAGAAAACTGCTGCGCCGGCTGCCGAAGATCTGTTTCTGATTAAATTCAGAAACAGGTCTTTTTAATTTTATCTATACTTGAATCCTTATGACATTTCAGCTAGATTAAATTAAAGGACAGCTTTTAGAGGGGGAATGTGATATGGAAACTGCTGAAGTGAGAATTGTTAAGAAACCATCTTTCCAGGTTACCTGCCTGAAATGGGAGGGAGGTTTCAGGCAGGCGGCAAAGGGGAGGATACGAGACACCATAAAGGAGTTTATAGACAGGGGAGAAGAAGTGAAAAATCCGAAAGATACAAGCAGGATGTGGGGATTGAGTTATCATACAATGCCTGACGGGTTCACCCATTATACAGGGTATGAAGTAGAAGGAGAAGCTGAATTGCCTGATGGGATGGAAGCGGTAATCGTGCCAGAATATACATACGCTGTTTACCCTCACCGGAAAGGGCAGGATATAGGTTCTTCTTATGCACGCCTAAGCCATTGGATAGAGGAAAACGGTTATGAGCCTTATAAAGAAGAGGATCTTCCTGACTATGACCCTCTGCCAATGAAATTTGAGCTTTACAACTATGAAAATATATTAAGCCAGGTGCCGGAATTCGATATTTATATACCAGTAACAAAAAAATAAACTGTGTATGTCATTAGCTCAGAATGACTATAAAATTCATTTATAAAAGAGAGGTTGATGAGGTCAGAGCAATGGGGATACTCATAGAAATAAAATAAAAACTCCTCCCGAGTAAGGCTCAGGAGGAGTTTTTCTTCAGCTTATTTTTCTTAAGAATAAAATGTACTGACATAAAAACAATATAAAGCGGAATCGACACTATAAAAAGAGTGCTGTATTCATACATAGTATTCGTTTCAATGACAATTATCATAGAAATAAAAAACACAGTAATAATTGTGCCGTACTTCGGTATTGGAACTTCTTTAAGGCTCGGTATTTTGAGTCGGCTGATCATTAGTACAGATAAGAGAGTGTACACAATAGAAATAGGTACATCAGGGACCCAGGCGTCAAATAGTGTGAGCAGGGCGATGATCCCGCCGGCGGCCGTTATGGGAACACCTGTGAAATACGATGAACTGCCGGATGTATCAACATTAAACCGGGCGAGGCGGATTGCTCCGCACACAGGAAACATGCTTGCTATGAGCAGGCCGAGGATTCCAAGATCCGCAAAAGTAGTGGTAAAAATAAGTATTGCAGGGGCTACCCCGAAAGTCACTATATCAGCAAGAGAATCAAGCTCTTTTCCGAACTCAGTTTCCGCATTCAGTTTTCTCGCAAGCCTTCCGTCCATGCTGTCCAGCATCATGCCAATTAATATTGTCACAGCAGCATTTTGATATTCTCCCATGATAGAAAAACCAATGGATAAAAAACCAAACAGCAGGTTACTTAAAGTAAATATATTAGGTATGTTTCGCTTAATCAAATTATCACTTCCCATTCCTAAAGTATACACTATTTTTTTGCCCAAAGGAAAACAGAATCAACATTTCCTGGGAAAAATATCTGTATTAATTATTACTGAAAATCGAAAAAATACTCTGTAAATAAGGAGGGGAAACTTGCCGTTACTGGAGAAGGCGTATAGATGGCGTCAAGGTACACAAAAAGGCCTTGCGTACCTGAGAATAAGTAAATCCATCACTCAGGGTACGCAAGAAAGGGTCATTCAAACATAAAAAACGGCTTTCCAGAGAAAGCCGTTTTTCCTATTTTCTTAGAACAAGCCGATGGAGCTTAAGAAGATGATGAAGATTGCAACAGGTGCGAAGTATCTTAAAACAAAGACCCACGCGTTTCCAACAGTTGTGTCTCCGAAGTCGGAATCCTGAAGAGCATCCGCTTTCTTCCAGCCCCAACCTAAGAAGAGGGCAATTACAAGTCCGCCAAGCGGAAGAAAGATGTTGGAAGCAAGGAAGTCGGCACTATCAAGAATATCTCTTCCACCAATGATAGTGACGTTGGAAAGAACGCCCATACCAAGAGATGAAGGAATACCTAGAAGGAAGATGATTCCCCCGATAAGAAGTGCTGTCTTCTGCCTGGTCCACTCAAACTTCCTCATGAAGTATGCAACAGCAACTTCAAGAAGTGATACAGCTGAAGAAAGAGCTGCAGCAGCTAACAGGAAGAAGAACAGTAGTCCGAAAAGCTGTCCGCCGGCAATGTTATCAAAGATTCCAGGTAGTGTGATAAATACAAGTCCAGGGCCTGCGCTTGGATCGATTCCAAAAGCGAACACCGCTGGGAAAATCATTAAACCTGCAAGGATTGCGAATAGGGTATCAAGACCAGCTACACTTACAGCAGCGCCAGGAAGTCTGTGCTCTTTAGAAAGATAACTTCCGTATGTGATAAGGGCACCCATACCTAAACTTAAGGAGAAGAATGCCTGCCCGAGAGCTGCAAGATAAACACTAGGGTTTGCTAATGCGCTCCAGTCAGGAGTAAAAAGGAAGCTTAACGCTTCAGATGCTCCTCCTAAAGTCATGCTGTACCCTGCAAGAATAATTACGAGAACAGCAAGGAGTGGCATAAGGATCTTGTTTGACTTTTCAATACCTTTTTTAACTCCACCGTATACGATAGCTATCGTAAGGGCCATAAACAGGAACTGCCAGAATAACGGGTGGAAGGTGCTTGTTATAAATCCTCCGAAGTAATCTCCGTAACCGCCGGCTGGTTCAGAAGCAAGCCCCCCGGTGATATATTGTGTGAAATAATGAAGCGTCCATCCTGCGATAACACCATAAAAAGATAAAATTATAAATGCTGAAGCTACTCCTAAAATACCTGCAATTACCCAAGGCTTACCTGGTGCAAGCTTCCGGAAGGAACCTACTGCGTCACTCTGTGCTTTTCTTCCAATTGTGAATTCCGCCATTAAAATCGGGATCCCAATAGCAACAATACAGAGCAGATAAACTAAAAGAAACGCTGCCCCTCCATTTTCACCGGTAACATAAGAAAATCGCCAGATGTTACCTAAACCTACTGCGGAACCCATTGCAGCCAGGATAAATCCCAGTCGCGTATTCCACTGCTCACGTGGCTGTAAATCGCTCAACTAAACTACCCCCTTAAAATGTTTTTATAAATATACTAAAAATATAAAATTACTATACCATATATTATCTGATTTTTCTCATTATTTTTAAAAAATTTTTTTAGACATTTTATTCCTTGTTTCGACAATATTAATATTTAGATGAAATTAATAGACTTTTTAAAAGCTGCTGCTAGAGATATATTGCTTCAGATGAAGAAAAAAAGGCTAATATGTTAAAGTAAGGAGTACGATGAGAACGGAGGAAGGAAGGACATACAATGCGTAAAGATGTAACGGTCAGAATAAAGAACAAGTTCGGGAAAAAATACAGGCAGGGCTATCCTCTTATTTTTAAAGAAGCGATTATTAATTTAGACGACCTGAAGGAAGAAGGATCCCTTGTTACTCTTACAGATGAATCAGGCAGTTATCTGGGGACCGGCTACTACGGTTTGCAGAACAAAGGCTTCGGCTGGGTGCTTTCCAGAAAAGAAAAAGAGAAAATTGATAAGACCTTTTTTGAGAAAAAGATCCAGTCTGCACTGAGAGTACGGAGCAAATTTTTTGAGGATCGGGCCACGACTGCATTCCGTGTCTTTAATGGAGAAGGTGACGGGATCGGTGGATTCACGATCGATTTTTATGATGGGTATTACCTGATCAACTGGTACAGTGAAGGAATCTATACATTCAAAAATGAAGTAGTTAATTCTCTGGAAAAGCTTGTCGACTTTAAAGGCATTTATGAGAAAAAAAGATTCAATACAGAAGGAAAATATATTGAAGATGATGATTTTGTAACTGGAGAGCGGGGGGAGTTTCCGTTACTCGTTCAGGAAAACGGGATAAACTTCGCCACAGATTTGAATGAAGGAGCGATGACAGGAGTTTTCCTTGATCAGAGAGATGTTCGCAGGACGATCAGAGACAAATATGCCCAGGGAAAAACGGTGCTTAATACGTTTTCTTACACAGGAGCTTTTTCTGTGGCAGCGGCTATAGGGGGCGCTGCTAAAACGACAAGTGTCGACGTGGCAAACAGGAGCCTGCAGAAAACAATTGAGCAGTTCAGTGTGAACGGTATTGATTATGAAGCACAGGAAATTATTGTAGAAGATGCATTTCATTACTTTAAGTACGCAAAGAAGAAAGAGAAAAAGTTTGATCTGGTAATCCTTGATCCTCCAAGCTTTGCACGGACGAAAAAAGTAAAGTTCAGTGCTGCTAAAGACTATAAGAAGCTGCTTAAGGAAGCGGCAGAGATTACAGAAAAAGGCGGCGTAATTGTAGCTTCCACGAACTTCAGCGGATTTGGAATGGGGAAGTTTAAACAGTTTGCTGAGGAGGCATTTAAGGAGCTTGGGGAAAAATACAAAATTGCCGAGGAATTCAGCCTGCCGGAGGATTTCCGCACTGTAAAGGAATACCCGGAAGGAAATTACTTAAAAGTTCTTTTTCTGCAAAAGCTTTAATACGTTAACAAGAAGTTTTTTGTGTAGCGAATGTGTTTAAATGCAGGTTCGGATCCCCATTCCATTATTCCGTTAATTTCCTTGTTTTTTAACATGCTCTAAGATTCTGGTACCGTTATTCTCTTGTTTCACCACTGAAATCACCAGATTTAATGCAAATAAAGGAACGAGGATCCGTTTGCGGGTTTAGCACACCAACTAACATTAAATAGCAAAATAATGACACCGATATTGTCATTGTGTTATTTCCGTAGCTGTATTGTATACAAATACTAGCACAACTACGCCTATGCTTTCTCTTAAGGCTTGCCGATCGGCGAGTTTTCTTTAGTTTGTTTCTGCATCCAGGCGAACAACTTAGTCAGGAAGTATGCGGCCAGGAACAGGACGATATAAATCAGAAAAATATGGAAGTAGTTTACCCACTGAAATCTTTCGAATAATCCGTTGATTACGAGGATCGGCTTAAATCCAAAACCAAATATAAGTGCTGTAATGAAGGCGTAGAGATAGAAGCTTTTATTATTGTTTATTGTCCATTGGTAAACGAGCATCACAGCAACTGGAATCAAAGCAGCATCCAGGGAAACACTCGGAATAAATGGCAGAACCTGATACGGATAGCCCCACAGGCCAAGACGAATACCGATTTGGTCTGTATACGCAAAAAGAACATGTACCGCGAAACCGTAAAAACTAATTAAATAAATTTTTTCTCTGTCGATCGTAAAATAAACGACAATCAGTGGTCCGAGAAGTATTAGCAGACATACCCAGAACTGCCATGAGCTGAAATCAGAGTACAGCTGCCAGTATGCTATTCCTTCTTCAGTCAGTTTTTTCTGCATGGAAACGAGCTCGTTGAAATACTTCCCGCGGTCTTCTCTCATGTAATTCACCCCCTGGCTCTTAATGCATAAGGGTAGTATTTTCCTGCCGTGTATCAACTATATATGTTTAACGGGAATTTGGTAAAAGAAAAAACGCTCTCCCTGGAGCCTGATACAGACAAAAGGAGAACGTTTTTAACAGTTATTTTATTAAACTGTGCAGATTTTTAAATTCCAGTTCTTTGAATTTCTCGTTCATTCTAGTTTCGTTAATTTGATAGACGGCACTGTCGAGCTCACATACTACATCTACTTCACAGTGGATTTTAGCAAGCTTTCTTGACAGGTGAAGCATATCAAGATCCTGTTCAATTTTTGCCCGCTGCGCCTTTGTAAGGGCTGGGAGGTTATCAAGTATGCCTTCTATCGTTTCATACTTCTTAAGAAGATTAAGAGCTGTTTTTTCGCCAATCCCTTTAACTCCAGGGTAATTGTCACTGCTGTCTCCCATGAGTGCTTTCAGGTCTACCATCTGTTTAGGGGTGATCCCTTTCTCCTCAATGAAGCTGTCTTCTTTATACATGGCATAGTTACCATACCCTTTTTTCAGAAGCACTACATGGACGTTTTCTTCAATGAGCTGAAGTATATCCTGGTCTCCTGTGAGAATGAGCACTTCGGAATCTTCTTTATAAAGGTTTGCTAACGTGCCAATGCAGTCGTCAGCTTCATAGCCAGCTAGGCCTACATTAGGAATATCAAGAGCTGCTGCCACATCTTTTACAAGATCGAACTGGGGAATAAGTTCAACAGGCGGCTCGCCTCTGTTTGCTTTATATCCGTCGAAAAGCTCTGTACGGAAAGTTTTACTGCCCATATCCCAGCAGGCAACGACATGGCTCGGTTTATACGTATTTACCGCTGTGAAAAGATGTTTTA
The DNA here is from genome assembly GCF_002019695.1 of Evansella clarkii. Lineage (GTDB taxonomy): Bacteria > Bacillota > Bacilli > Bacillales > Salisediminibacteriaceae > Evansella > Evansella clarkii. The sequence continues at coordinate 2,225,438 of NZ_KV917376.1, forward strand.
CAAAGCCGTATACGCCGTTAGTAGGGACTCCTTTACTGTTTACCATAAAATAACCGCTCATAGCTGTCGCATAGAATGCACGGAAAAGAAGCGCCATTCCATCTACAAGCAATACTCTGTTTTTTGTTGTATTCATCATTTACACCTCATTTATTCTGAGGCTGAGCGGAAAAGATCCAGTATAAAAACAATCGGCCGGGTACCTGTAATGCGCAGGATCCCGGCTGATTTACTATCTGTTCCGGCTGAACAGCCTTAAGTTTTTATTTCACTCATTCTATTATACCAAATTTCTGCCCTCCAGTTAACCTTTTTTGCCGAAATAAAGCAGGCCGAGAAGAAGCCAGCCAGTGGTTATGACAGAAGCGGCAATTAATGTGATAACTGGTCCGAAAGCAAGTATCAATGGTACAGAGGCGGCAGTCACTATGCCTCCGCCGACAATGAGATCCAGCATTAACTGTTTGTAGCTGAACCCTTGTTTTGCAGGACTCTTATCTTCCGGGTCTGCTAATTTAATAAGCAGTAGTCCGGCAGCGCTCATTCCCATTGCCTGCCCAAGGTCGCCGATGGCTCGTTCCAGCCAGTAGTCCGGCATCATTTTTGGTGCAAGGACAAGAAAGGCAAAGAGATTCCATCCGATGGCTGCCAGCGCCATCAGGATAAATGGCACCAGATAGTCCGCGATAACTGCAAGGGACAAAGTGGCAATTGCCGAAACGATTAAAATATCAAGAGCGAGCCCCTGGATCCTGTTTACCATGCCACGGTCAAGCATCTCGTGTTTGACCGCTTTGCTCATGAACACCTGGACAATGACCGCACCCACCATTGCCAGAGGGAATAATGGGAGATGGGTAAAAAGCTCAATATTATCGATCCAGAATATCTCTTCAATGATAATAAGCCCTTCGAGAAGTAAAAATCCGATTAAAATAGCCAGGCCTATATATCCGAGGTGGACTGTGAGTGTTTCAATAAATTCAGATTTCGTTGTCTGGTGGCCAGCTGGTTCTTCCTGCTGGTCTTCTTTAGCAATGAGTCCACGTTTCTGTTCTTGTGAAATGTCTTCAGGTTTTTTCAGAATTTCCGTCTTTCCTCTTCTGGCACCCCAGTTTATCAGTGCCATTCCAACTAAAACACATGATAGTACCCCAACGGTGGCGAGTCCTATAGCAAGATCAGTTCCTTCCTCAAATCCCACACTTTCAAACGTTCCGGAAAGTCCCGCTGCTGTCCCGTGGCCGCCGACAAAACTAATTTCCAGGAGAGCTCCTGCAGCAGGGCTCATATTGAAAAAAGGAGTGAGAACGAGAAGCGCCAGCCCTATCCCCACAACGTAAAGGCCCCAGGAGATAAAGTGTGCAAAAGTGATTTGAGGACCGGAAATTTTCCAGATCTCCTTGATATTAGGGATTGACTGTCCAAGGAATAAGGAAGCAAAAATCACACTGATCAGCAAATCAGGAAGCACTGACCATACTTCAAGCATTGCGGCTGGAAAAGCGCCGCCTTCATCAAATAAATTTACACCTAAAGCCCCTAGTATTTCAGGTCCAAGCAAAAGGGCAATAATTCCTGCAATCATAGAGCTTGGAATAAAAAAATCCTGTAAAAAGGGAGTAAATATTCTGATCCACTTTCCTATTAAAAGAAGAATCCCGATAATTATGAAACTAAATCCGACCAGGTCTGGCGACATTTCCATGTAAATCCCTCCCAAAATATGTAACATAGTAACTATTACACAGGTTTGAGAGTTCGAAACATTTAATAGCTGGGAAATCTATGGTTCTGGGCGGTGTTTAGTCAGGAAGGGAAAGGGTACCTTTGCTGCGGGTTAGGTGGTGGGGAAAGCATAATGGGAAGATGGAAAAGGTAACCAACCCCATGTTAACAGCCAAAAAAAATGGCCCAGCCTGAAAGACAGGCTGAGCCTCTATATAAACTAAGGGGTAACCAGTTACAAGAAAACAAAGTTTACTAACGCTTTTTATTATTCCAGATCATTGCAAGCGTTCCTTCTCCTGCATGGACAGCGATCGTGGAGCTGATCTCGCCGATTACAATATCCAGCTCGGGAATTTCAGCCAGTACTTTTTCTTTGAGTTCGTTTGCTTTATGCTCCAGGTTGCCATGCATAATCTGAACCTGGCTGATGATATTTTTTTCGTATGAATTTTTCAGAAGCCCGATCATTCTTTTTACTGCTTTTTTCTCAGAACGCACACGTTCAAACAGCTCAAATTCACCTGTGGAAGTGTCGATACGGATAATTGGCTTAATCTGCAGCATACTTCCGAGTAAATACTGGGTGCCTGACATCCTGCCGCCTTTATAGAACTGCTCCAGGCTTCCGAGCAGAATATAGTTTTCGTTATTGGATGCTTCCTGTCTAAGCTCGTCCGCGATTTCTTTGTAATCAGTCCCTGCTTCCGCCATTTCCATCCCTTTTTTAATTAAAGTTGTGATAGCATAGGACATACATTTGGAATCAACTACTTCTGCATCGAATTCAGCCATGTTTTTGCCGTTGACTGAGCTTTCATATGTGCCGCTCAGCTTGCTGGAGATATGGACAGCAACAGCATGATCATATTCATTTTTTAGTTTTTCATAGAGTTCGGCGAATTTTCCTACAGAAGGCTGGGAAGTTTTTGGGACTACTTTTTGTTGACGGATCTTGTTATATAGTATATCTGTGGTAAGATCTACTCCGTCTTCAAACGTCTCATCTTCAAACATTATATTTAAAGGAAGTATATAAACATCCGGGTGTTCAGCCAATTCCTGAGTAATGTAGGCGGTGCTGTCTGTTACCCAGGCGATTTTCTTTTTTGCCATTAAGTTCCTCATCTCCTTAAAAAATAGTCGATAGTTTTATTATACAAGCTAATAGCATTATTACCAAGTGCTAATTTCAGGTACTAACTAAATTAAGTCGGAAATCGGGAACGTTTACAAAAGTGATACGTACAGGAAAGAAGGGGTAATTAAATATTAACAAAAACTTTGAAAACGTGAAGTTAAACAGGAATAAAATTATGTGTTAAGCTGGCAGAATATATACTGTCTGTTATGGATTCAAGCTGGAGGGATTTAATGAGCTGTATAAAAACACAAAGTTATGTAAAGGTAGAGCGCTTTGTCAACAGTATTGAACAGACGAACGTGGAAAAGGAAAAAACGATGGAATTATATGAGGACAAAATTGTGACAGCTCTGGATGAATTTAAGCTGAAAACAGTTTTCGATATTTCCTACAGAACGATAAAAGGAGAAGAAGGCTGGTTGTATCTCCATACGACAAAAGGAGTCTTCCCTTATATAGTAAAAACGGATCCTTATCCGTTTATTGAAGCTTTTAGGGAAGTACAGAAAACAGCAGCAGAAGAAGAATGAGACACTAAAAGAGCCTTGCTATCCGTGGATAAAGCAAGACTCTTTTAGTGTCTTTATTTTTTCACAAATCTCATGTCGCCCCAGCTGCCGTTATCTTTTATTAAAGATACAAGCAGTGCCAGCCCCTGTGCGAAATCGTCAAGGTGAGCTGTTTCTACTGGAGAGTGGGAATAACGCCGGGCGAAAGTAATCGCTCCTGAAAGAATGCCGTTTCTTTCCAAATGCACTGCAGCTACGTCTGTTGTAGCACCTGTCATAACTGCAAGCTGGTATGGAACCCCTGTTTTTTCAGCATAGTTTATAAAAAGCTCCTTCATTTGCGGCGCCATGATATTTCCTCTTACTGAACCACCGGCGAGTGCCGGGATTACGGGGCCGCGGCCGATGCCAACTGGATAGCCGCTGCCAATGCTGTCAGGTGTGTCAGCACATGGAATCGTGTCGAGCACAACAGCGTAGTCAGGATTTATTCTATGAGCCGCCACTTTTGCACCTCTGAGGCCTACTTCTTCCTGTACCGCTACTACTCCGACTAATGTACCGGCAAAGTCCGCTGATTCAAGATTTTTGAAAAGTTCAAGCAGAAGAACACAGCAGCTTCGGTTATCGATTGCTTTTCCGCAAATAAGGTCTTCGTTTGTGAAACGCTCCAGATCACTTATGTATGTTATCGGGTCACCTATCTTTATTCCTAATCCTTCCGCCTCTGCTTTGGAAGATACCCCCACGTCAACGTATAAATCATAGATGGAAGGCGTAGTTCTCCGCTCTTCCGGAGTCTGGAGGTGTCCTGCCTTTACCCCCATAACTCCAAACCTGCCGTTTACATTTACTTTCCGGCCGACCATTAACGCTTCTATCATCCCGCCTGTCCGTTCAACCCGGATAAAGCCGTTGCTGTCAATATCCCGGACAACACAGCCGATCTCGTCAGAGTGGGCTGAAACCATAACTGTTGGGCCGGGCTTGTGGCCTTCTTTAAATATGTAAATATTCCCCATATGGTCTGTCTCCACGTTGTCCGCGACAGGTTCAAACAGCTCAATCAATCTTTCGACCACGGCCATTTCATTACCTGGCCCGCCTGGAATAGCGGCAAGCTCTTTAAGCTGGCTGAAGAAATTCTCTTTATTCATGCTTAATCCCCTCCAATTTGTAATTTTTCAGAAAAGTATAGCTCTATTTTTTCACAAATAGGCTTCCTTCGCAAACCGAAATATTTTAAAATAAAGAATGTATGAATACATAAACAGGGAGAGATTACTATGGGCGTCTCGGCAATAAAGGTAGGAGTCATCGGATTAGGTGCGGTAGGAGAACGGCTGATAAAAATAATGCAGGAGCGGGACGATATTGTGCTCGCCGCTTTTTGCGATACATCGGAGGACCGCCTGGCGCATATGGCGGAAGCATATGAAGTTACTGAAACCTACACAGACTACGAGGAACTGCTCGTAAAGCCTGAAATTGATGCAGTTTACGTTGCAGTACCTCCTAAATATCATGAAAAAATCGTGTTGCGGGCAGTGGAGACTGGAAAGCATATTTTATGTGAAAAACCACTGGCAAATTCTGTGACGGAAGCAAAACGTATGGCAGATGCGGTTAATAATTCAGAGCTCGTGCACGCTATGCATTTTCCTCTTAATTATCAGGGTGGAATTAACCGTTTCGAACAATTGGTCCAGGAAGGAGGATATGGGGAAATATGCCGTCTTAACCTGAAAATGCATTTTCCTCACTGGCCGCGCCTCTGGCAGCAAAATGACTGGGTAGGCAAGCGGGAACAAGGCGGTTTCGTTCTTGAAGTGGGTGTCCACTGGATTCAGCTCATGCAGCGGGTGTTTGGTGAAATTACTGAGGTGAAATCGAAACTGCAGTTTCCCGAAGATCCGGAAGCTTGCGAAACAGGAATTATCGCTGAGATGAAATTTGCAGATGGTGCTGAAGTGCTCATTGACGGTCTGAGCAATATTGCAGGAGAAGAGCAGCTGGAGTTTGGGGTCTACGGCACGGAAGGAACTTTAATGATCCGCAACTGGCGGGAGTTATCTGCCGGAAAAAATGGAGGAGCTTTAAAGCCTGTTAATGGCGAAGACACGGAAAATAAAGATTTGATTGGTGAATTTGTCAAAGCAGTACAAGGGGAACCGGCGCAGATATACGATTTTGCAGCTGGTTATAAAGCTCAAGTCGTGCTGGAGGCACTGAGGGACCCTGCACATGATGGCTGGCAAAAACTTGAATACTAATTGCTGATTGAGCAGGGGCGGGCGCTTTTCCTTAATGGGGAAAGCGTCTTTTTTAAACAGATAGGTGGAAAGTATAACCTCCCACAGCAAATTGTCCGGATCCCGGGGTCCGCCGAATTACTCAAGGGATGCAAGAAGCTCTTGCGGTACTTGAGAAGGGGAAAGGTTGCTGTTCAAGGGATGCAAGAAGCTCTTGCGGTACTTGAGGAGGGGAAAGGTTGCTGTTCAAGGGATGCAAGAGGCTCTTGCGGGAATTGAGAATGGGAAAGGTTACTGCTCAAGGGATGCAAGAAGCTCTTGCGGTACTTGAGAAGGGGAAAGGTTGCTGTTCAAGGGATGCAAGAGGCTCTTGCGGGAATTGAGAAGGGGAAAGGTTACTGCTCAAGGGATGCAAGAGGCTCTTGCGGGAATTGAGAATGGGAAAGGTTGCTGTTCAAGGGATGCAAGAAGCTCTTGCGGGAATTGAGAATGGGAAAGGTTGCTGTTCAAGGGATGCAAGAAGCTCTTGCGGTACATGAGAAGGAGAGAGGCGCTGCTAAACGTACGAATATGGTGGATTCAGGAATTGAATCGGTAAAACAACATTACAGGCGAACGTGCAGAAGGCAGCAAGTGGCCACAACAGCCCCGATACAACCCCAAATATCCGCTCGCAGAGGAAGAGGTAGTTCCCCCTAGATCTGCGGTTACTTGGATATAGAGTGCCGTTAGTGTCCAAAGCGCTTGCACTTTTCTGTATTACTTCGCATCTGGAGTGCCCGATTTCGCGGATAGAGTGGACAATATCGCAAATAGGATGCCCCATTGCGCAAATGAACAGATTGCCCAAATATTTAACTGCCGGAGTTTTCGTCCTTCCGCTGATCAACCATAAAATCTTGTCTGCTTTTACTCTCCTGACCAGAATTTCTGCCGTTTTCCCCGCTATACAAAGCCCGAGCTCTAGTGCCTGCCTCTGAGCCATCCCCCTGGAAATACCCGTCCATCAGCTTCTTGAATTCTCCTACCGTAAGAAATCTGTCGTCCTCGAAAAGTTCATAGCCAAGTCTTCCGTTAGCTTCAATCCATCCATGTTTCACTTTATGGAGGCCGAGGATCCCTTGCTGGCGGAGATACATTTCAAGTGTGTCTGTCGTAAGGCGTACTTTTCGCAGATTATCCTCGATAACCTGCCCTTCCTCGATTACTTTGAGCGGGGAGCCGATAATAAATTTTTCCATCGCTTTGAATTTCATCTGAAGTTTTTCAATCATAAAAAGAACAGATACAAATACGGCGACAGTAATGATTGTCTTTAAAACACTTGTTTCGATAATCGGCTGGACAATAATGGCACCGATTGAAATGAGCACTACGGTGGATGGGATGGTCAGCTGGGAGATAGATTTTCTCCCGGCGACTCTCAGCAGGATGAATCCGGATAAAACAAGGACGACAGATTCAAGGACAAAGCGTAACGGCATTTTCATACCTCCTTTCAGGCTGAACTTCTGATTGCTTAAAAATCAGATTCGGTTCTGGCCGGGGGATTGCTCCCGTTCTTCCTTCGTAATCGTTTTTCCTTCCTGCACCGACCACAGCCTGCTTTTAGGTTCGTAAATTGTTTGTGCCGGCCAGACACCGTTCCGGCCGGAGAAAATATAGGTGATGACACAGACGAGTAAAATATATTCAATTCCTTTTCCATGGAACATTTCAATACCGAGAAGTAATGCCGCCAGCGGGGTGTTGGCTCCTCCGCAGAATACTCCAATAAGCCCAAGTGCTGCTAAAAATGAGACTGGAAGCTGAAGCAGCTCTGCAAGTGTGTTCCCTAAGGTGGATCCCATAAAGAACAGAGGGATCGCTTCTCCTCCTACGAAACCAGACCCAAGTGTAACAGCCGTAAACAGCATTTTTCCTAAGAATGCGAAGGGAGGCACACTGCCGTCGAAAGCTGCTTCAATCGTTTCGAGGCCACGTCCGAGGTAAATTCTTGAATCAATCAGATATACAAGAATAATGATGGCTGTACCGCCGATAAACCCTCTCAGCATTGGATGTTTGAAGTGTTTTTCCGAAAACCGCTGCGTCCCATGCCGTAGTTTACTGTACATCACACTTACGAGACTGAAGAGCAGCGCTGCTGCAATGACCTTTCCGGCTGTTGGAAAAGTGAGCTCGGGGACATGCTTAATGATGAGTAGTTCATGTTCAACGCCCCATCCGGCTGTTGTAAAATGGCCGATAAAACTGGCAGTGAAACATGGAAGGAGAGCTTCATATTTGAGCTTACCAAGCGATGATACTTCCATCCCAAAGACAGCTCCGGCAGCTGGAGCTCCAAAGGCTGCGCCAAACCCGCCGCTGATCCCGCTCATCAGGAGAATTCTCCTGTCAACAGGGCTTAACAGGAAAAGCCTGTTGAGTGCTTCCGCGATACTTCCTCCCATCTGAACAGCGGCCCCTTCTCTTCCGGTCGAGCCACCGAATAAAACAGTGATGAACGTGCCAATGTATACGAGAAGCCCCATTCTCAGATGGATCTTTCCCTTCCCGTTTATATCGTCAAAAATCAAGTTGTTACCTTTAGCAGAATTTTTGCCCGCATATTTATAAAGGGCTCCAATGAGCACACCGCCAGCGGGAAGAAGAAACAGAAGCCAGTCGTGTGCTTCTCTTGTTTCGCCGAGAAGATCGTTCGCAGTTATTAATAACGCAGTGGTTGAGCCTGCTGCCACTCCTATTACTGCACCGCAAGCGACCCAGCGAAGGAGAAGGGGGACAAATACTGAATATTGATTTTTCATACCGCTGGAAATCCCCCTGTCATCAAAAAATCAACATGACTTAGGTTTTCCTTATTTTCTCATTTTAACCAGAAGGAAAGAGCAGCCGGAGTTTAAAAAAGACTGAGGAGTTAAGGAGGGCATAAAAAAAGCACGTGAGCTCCCCCACGCGCATTGCCAGTACATATACCTTCAAATATCCTCTTCATCACAGGAAAAAGCAATTTCCTCTTCCACTGCGCTGAAATTTCCACAATGTTTTTTAAACCAATCGTCCGGCTGGTTTGCTAAAAACATGGAAAAGGAGATTGGGTTATAAAATGCCTTTTTATAGGTTTGATGGTCATGGGCTTTCATTAATGAAACTTTTGCCGTTTTTGCGTTCGGTTCAATAAACCATATTTTTCCTTCTTTATCAAGTCCAAAGTCAATGCCGATTTCACCGAAGTAGCCATATACTTTTTCCAGAGCATGGTAGATCAGATGTAAAAAATTTATGATTTCAACTCTTTTCAGTTCCATCTCTTCTTTAGGGTAGTGAAGATAGTCGGCCAGGAATGTGTCCAGTTTAACAGCTGAAGAATGAATGGTGATCGGTGAGTTCTTAATCGCTATTCTTGCTGAAATCCCTACAATATCAAGGTTTCCTTCTCCATCCCGCTGTACTTCTGCCCGGAAGTCTACATTATTTCCTCCGTAGTTTATTAAGTCGATCCCTTTTTGGAGGATAAAACGACTATCCGTCTTTTGATTATAAAAGCTGTTTATATCGTCCATCATTGCGGCAAATGAATCGGCTTCCTTTACGGTCAGCATGCCTTTAAAGTGGCTGTAAATATACTTGTTATCCACTTTTTTAATTTGCATAACTCCCTTACCTTTACCGCTTTTTACACCTTTCAGATAGACTACTTTGTTTTCGTCGATAAATTCTTCCAGAGAATCTTCATCTGTAAATAACTTTGTTTCCGGTAAAAACGGCTTCACATTTTCTATACGTGATAAATCTTCATAAACGGCCCATTTATTAAAATAAAACATGGAATTAAGCTTTTTCACGCCTTCAGTTTCCATAGTTTTTCTAAGTTTAAGTACTTTTTCGTTCCTTGAACCGAGCCGGTCATACAGGACATGCGGGAAAGGGAATCGTTTCTTCAGCCATCTCTGTTTTTTGAAATCAAGATATATACCGTTTATATACTTCTTTTTAAAGTCAACATTTCTGCTTGCGAAGAAAAACAAGTGTACATTGGCTGCCCGAGCCTCTTTTGCAAGTTCGAGAACCCGGCTGTAACTTGGGAAATTAACACTTGTCTTCTTCAGTTTATTTATTAGCCCATTTGTAAGAAGCACACCTACGTAAGGCCGTATATCTGTAGAAGAAGCTTTTGTCACATTAAGAGCCCCTCTCTCTGCTTTTACATCAATTTATGTAAGGAGAAGGGAAGTTGTAACTGTTTTACAAAAAAAGACATGACAGCGGCACTATTTTCTGTGAAAAATAAGTGCCCTGCTGCGAACCAAATTTCTCTTCGGTAATAAGTTATTAAAGAACACCCAAATTTTTAACGGAAGGAAGCGCCAATGAAGAAAACTGCACAGCTCAGAAAAATGTTTTACTCAGACAGCCTTGAATATTTAATGGAAGCCCATAACGGACTTTCGGCAAAGGTAGTAGAAGAAACAGGGTTCAAAGGAATATGGGCCAGCGGATTATCCATTTCAGCCAGCCTTGGAGTGAGGGATAATAATGAGCTGTCATGGACCCAGGTACTGGACAGTATTGAATATATGAATGACGCTGTTTCTCTGCCAATCCTCCTTGACGGGGACACAGGTTACGGGAATTTTAATAATGCCCGTCGCCTCGTGCAAAAGCTGGAACAAAGAGGCATTGCCGGTGTTTGTATCGAGGATAAGCTTTTCCCGAAAACAAATTCATTTATTAACGGAAGTTTACAGCCACTTGCAGAAAAGGATGAATTTTGCGGGAAAATTAAAGCGATGAAAGACATTCAGAAAGACCGGGATTTCATGGTTGTTTCCAGGCTGGAAGGGTTTATCGCCGGACGGACAAAAGAAGAGGTGCTGGAAAGAGCGGATGCTTATACAGAAGCGGGGGTCGATGCTCTGCTAGTACACAGTAAGAAATCAGATGCCTCGGAAATAGAGGCCTTTATGAAAGAGTGGAAAGGGAAAATCCCTATAGTTATCGTTCCTACAAAGTATTATGACACTCCGGTTTCCAGGTTTGCAGACCTTGGAGTCAGTATGGTGATTTGGGCGAATCACAATCTCAGGTCATCTCTTTCCGCTATGCAGCAAATTTGCAGGAAAATCTTTGAGGAACAATCTATTAAAGGTGCTGAAGGGGAGGTAGCATCAGTAGATGAGATTTTCAGAATTCAGAATATGAAAGAGCTTAAGGAAGCCGAAAGGATTTACTTGCCCAGGGAGAAAATAAACGCCACTTTGCCATAGGAGGGATAGCATGCTTGATACCGAAACATTCGGGAAAGAGCTAAAGCACCACGGATATTCGTTTTTTTCCGGTGTTCCTTGTTCATTCCTCAAGGATTTCATTAATTATGCAATTACTAATTGCAATTATATTGGTGCAGCAAATGAGGGAGACGCTGTTGCAGCTGCTGCCGGTGCTATGGCTGGTGGTGCTAAATCCGTAGTTCTTATGCAAAACTCTGGTCTGGCAAATGCAGTGTCTCCGCTTATGTCATTAAACTTTCCTTTTCAGATCCCCGTCCTTGGCTTTGTCAGCCTTCGGGGGGAAGAGGGGCTTAATGATGAGCCTCAGCATGAGCTTACTGGAAAAAGGACGACGGAGCTTCTCGATCTGATGAATATCCAGTGGGAGTTTTTATCAGCAGAAGAGTCAGAAGCGTGTTCCCAGCTTAAAAATGCTAATTGGTATATTGAAAAAAATAAACCTTTTTTCTTTGTAGTAAAAAAAGGAACCTTCGGTAAATTCTCATTAACTGAAAGTCAGCAGCAGAAGTCAGGAAATATATCAGACTGGCTCATCCGCAGTTGCGGGGAATGCTATGGACATTTGCCCACAAGATATGCAGCGCTGGAAACGATCAGCAAATTAAAGGATACATCCACCGTTCAACTCGCTACTACTGGAAAAACAGGGAGAGAACTGTATGAGATAGAGGATGCCCCGAATAATTTCTATATGGTCGGTTCTATGGGATGTATAAGTTCTTTCGCTTTAGGACTCGCAACTGTTCAACAGGAGAAAGATATTTTTGTAATTGATGGTGATGGCTCCCTTCTCATGAGGATGGGAAATCTTGCTGTTAACGGGTACTATCAGCCGGCAAATATGCTTCATATATTGCTGGATAATGAGGTGCACGATTCAACAGGCGGCCAGACAACAGTGTCCTCCGGAGTAGACTTTGCCGCTGTCGCTTCAGCCTGCGGTTACAGAACAGCAAAGCGGATTTTCGGCCTGACTGAGCTTGAAGCCGCAATAAAGGAATGGAAAGGGGTAAAAGGGCTTACTTTTCTCCATTTAAAAATAGATACCGGTTCTAAGAAAAATTTAGGCAGACCGAAAATAAAACCTCATGAAGTGAAAGAAAGACTGGCAGCTTTTCTGGAACATTAGGAAGGGGTGATCACTATACAGCCTGTAAAGAGAAAGATACTCCTTAATCCTGGGCCGGCAACGACAACAGACAGCGTGAAACTTGCACAGATTGTCCCGGATATTTGTCCCCGCGAAGAAGAGTTTGGAGAAGTAATGAAGGATGTTACTGAACGAATTACTAAATTCGCTGGTGACCCTGAACAGTATACAACAGTTTTATTTGGAGGATCGGGAACTGCCGCAGTAGAGGCAATTATAAGCTCTGCAGTCGGCATCGGGGGAATATTTATTATTAACAATGGAGCATACGGTAACAGGATGTGTGAAATTGCTGAGACATACGGATTGAAAATGACAGAGTTTAAGAGCCCGTCAGATCAACCGGTTAATATAGAGAAACTGGAGGAAGAACTTGACAGGAGAAACGGGAAAATAACTCATCTGGCTGTTGTGCATTGTGAAACATCCACAGGACTCTTAAATGATATTAAGTTGATCGGGCAAGTCTGCAGGCAGCGGGGGATAAAGCTCATCGTTGATGCAATGAGCTCTTTCGGCGCAGTCCCTGTGAATATGAAAGAGATGAATATTAGTTTCCTTGCTGCAAGTTCAAATAAAAATCTTCAGGGAATGGCTGGTGCTGCTTTTGTCATTGCGGAAAACACCGAGCTTGAGGATTTGAATTATATAAAACCGAGAAGCTACTACCTCAGTTTATTTGATCAATATTCTTTTTTTAAGAAGTACGGGCAAATGAGGTTTACTCCTCCTGTTCAGACAATTTATGCTCTGGAACAGGCGGTCACAGAACTGGAGGATGAGGGTATCAGCAACAGATATAAACGCTACTCAGGAATGTGGCAGAAGCTGGTTTTGGGGCTGAAGGAAATGGGGCTCACTCACCAGGTGAAAAAAGAAAATCATTCCAGGATCGTCACTTCGATTATGGAACCTGACTGCCCTGCATACAGCTTTCCGGAGATGCATGATTTTTTCAAGGAGAAGGATATTACTGTATATCCCGGTAAAACGGGAGAAGAAAATACTTTCCGGATAGCCAATATAGGGGATTTACACGAGAGAGATATAGATGAATTTTTATTTTTGCTGAAAAGTTACCTCAGGATCATCGGCTATCAATCTAAAACGCTATGAGAAAAAGGTGGTTTTAATGGATAAGGTGTTTAATAAAAAGTGGAAAAGATATAACTTAATGATAGAATCGCCAAAGGTAAAGCCTCATGTGCTAAAAACACAGATTTTCACGTATGGAAACTATCTCGATTTTTTAAGTGATTTCGGAGCGGTTTTTCTAAAGCCTAATGATGGCCGGAGAGGACGAGGAATTATTAAAGTCGTTTCCACTGGGATGAATTACTATGATATATACCATGAAGAGAAAAAGGTCAGGAATCTGGGAATTGTCAGGACATATAATTATGTGAAAGAGCTAATAGGAGATGAATTTTATCTTGTCCAGCAGCCAGTGGAGCTGCCTCTGATAGGAAACAGAATAATGGAATTTCGTGTAATTACTCAGAGAAAATCTTATGTTCTTCCATGGGAAGTAACCGGAATGGCAGTTAAAGTAGGAGGAGAAGGATATATCGTTTCTAACACTGCGAGGAGCGGTGGAGATATTTTAACTGTTGAGGAAGGGGTAGCAGCATCAAACTTAACAATCCCAGATTTAGAAAAACTAAAAGAAAATATCGAAGAGGTAGCAGTTAATGCAGCCGTGAAACTGACACAGGAATATGAATATAAACGTATTTATGGTTTTGACATCGCTGTGGATAAAAACGGGAAAATTTGGATTATCGAAGCGAACATGAATCCAATGCTGTCCCATTTTAAGATGCTGAAAGATAAGTCCCTGTATAAAAAGATAAAGAGAATCAAAAAGAAAAAGGTGGCACTTTAAAAGGGGGGACTGGATAAGAATAAAAATACAGGGATCTTACAGGGAATATCTTCAGATAACACTTTTGATGAATCACCATCAAGAGTGTTTTTTCATGGAGAAAACTCTTAGTTAAACAGACGCTGTCATTAGAGTCAGCAGGCTTCTGCTGAAGGATTTGTATATTGTATCAGAAGACATATGCAAGGGAAAAGGTGGATTAACACAGGGAATAAAAGGGAATCTTTTTTGTGATAAAGCAGAATACATAGTACTTATTTGGACGAAGCATCAAGAGCTAAGTCCAGCATGGACATAAAAAAACGTTAATAAAAATAATTCCAAAAGGGGCGGTTGCGATGAGAAAATCACCAGTTTCTTTCGCTGCTTTTGCATTATTGCTGGGAGCGTGCGGAAATGATGGGAATAATACAGAAAATGAATCTGAGTTGGAACAGGATGGAGCCAATCTAGAAGAGAATGATGAAAACGAAGTGATAGCGCCAACGGATGAAAATAACGCTGAAGAATTGCCGGATGGAAACAACAATACAGCAGAAAACAATAATAATCTTCCGGAAAGAGAAAGTAATTATTCAAATCTTACTTCGGAAGACTGGCAGACAGAAGTTCTGGCAGAAAATCTGCAGGTACCATGGGATATTAACTTTTATGAAGATACAATTTTTCTGACGGAACGTGAAGGAACTATTACTGCGGTTGAGGACGGTTCCAGTGACAGGCAGGAAATAAACACCTCCGATCCAATCGTTCATGAAGGGGAGGGCGGTCTTTTAGGCATGGCCGTTTCCGAAGACTTTGGCGATACAGGAGAGATTTTTCTGTATTATACTTATGAAGGAAGCAGCGGATTAGAAAATAAGGTGGTAAAAGCTGTGCAGGAAGATGACAGCTGGGAGGAAACAGAAGTCCTCCTTGACGAAATACCAGGTGATGGCATTCATAATGGAGGGCGGATTGCCATTGGCCCAGACGGTTATCTGTATGTGACAACTGGTGATGCGAATGAGCCGGCTCTTTCGCAGGATCCTGATAATCTTGCAGGGAGCATTCTCCGCCTGACGGTAGAAGGTGAGGTTCCTGACGACAATCCATTTGAAGACTCATTTGTATTTTCGTACGGACACCGAAATCCACAGGGGCTGGCATGGAACAGCAATAATGAATTGTACAGTGCTGAGCACGGACCTACCGGACATGACGAAATTAATTTAATCGAAGCTGGAAACAATTACGGATGGCCGGAAATAATCGGCGATGAAGAAATGGAAGAGATGGAACAGCCACTTGTTCATTCAGGTGAAAATACATGGGCACCCTCAGGGACAGCTATGCTTGACGGTCAACTATTAGTAACCGGGCTTCGAGGACAGAATCTTTACGTCCTTAGTGAAGAAAATTCTGAGCTTAAAGAGGTTTTCAGCGGTGAAGGCAGACTTAGGGATGTTAAAGTACATGAAGGAAATTTATATGTAATTACTAATAATACAGACGGAAGAGGCAACCCAGACAAAAATGATGACCGGCTTTTACGCCTCACTATTAAGGGCCGCGAAGATTAAATCAATAAAAAAGCTCACTTTGTTGTGATGACAGCAAGTGAGCTTTCATTTGTTTTTTAAGATCCAAGCAGGTGGAACAGTACTGAAGCTCCAGAAACCGCAATTCCCGAAAGGAGTACAAATATAAGGGTAGGTTTAAATACTTCTGCATCCTTTCCTTTTATGCCTGCAGTACTTGTACCAAGGACTACGTTAGATGGAGAAATGGAGTTCCCGATTGCTCCTCCGGCAGACTGAGCCGCAATAACGCCTGCCTGAGATAGTCCATCCATGGACTGTGCCACGGAATCATGTAGTGGGGCAAACAGCACGTTCGAGGACGTATTGGAAGAAGTCATAAACGACCCCACAATCCCTATTACATTTGCCAGAGCGATATAAGCCACGGGAGGGGACACATCAGCAATTCCCAAAGCAACTACAGTAGTCTGTCCTGAGCTTCCCATTATTTCTGTCATTGTCAGAAATCCGGCAATGGCAAGGGAAGCCCCGACAGCATTTTCTTTCATACCTGCACGTATATCTTTCGGACTGTCTTTATCGTACATATTCAATCTTTTGTACCAGAAGTAAGCGAAGACAGCTGAAATAAATAAATATAATCCGGGGTGAGTCAACGGTTCGATCGGTGAATAAGACTCCTCGCTTTCAACTTCAAAGCCGTATCCTGTTTCTGCTGCAGGAAACGGCGGGCCGTATTCAACCTGCTCGAGAACGTTTGACACCCATGGAATACCAAGGGCGACAATTGACAGTACCGTAAGTACATAATACGGCATAAACGCCTTGTGCATGCTGATTTTAGGCTGTTCATCCACATCGCTTGAATGGTCTTCCTCCAGTATTTCTGTTTCGTTTTCAAGCTCTGTTTTTTCACTGTAGCGTTTCCATTTTGAGATCAGGAATAACGCTCCTAAAGCAATAACAGTCGGTACGAAGGTGCTTAATGTAGGGTTAACTTGTGTAAGGAAAAGCTGGCCTCCTCCATGGATCACTGAAATAATTATGACAGCGATGAAGCCTTCTTTTATCCCTTTCCATCTTGCAAAAAGCCAGCAGATCATCAGCCCGGCTATGATATTCGGCAGCCAGAGCAGGACGCCAGTATAAAACAAGGTAACTGCCTGATTTTCAATTTGAACGACATTCGTGGTAGCAATCCAGGCAACCGCGAGAGTACCGAAAACATTAGCCCATGCATGTCCCACTAAAGGGATTACAACGGCCATCACTGGTTTTACCCCTATTCCCACCAGTAATGGTGCCACTACTGCGATAGGGGCGCCGAACCCGGCAATGCCCTGTAAGAAAGAGGCAAAGACCCAGCCGAAAGCGAGGATCAGGAGAAGGTAATTTTTCGTATGTTCCTGAATTCCCTCGCGAATGGCTGTAAAAGCTCCTGACTCCTTTGTTACCTGGTACAGCAATAGTGCCGGCCATACGACCAGGAGGATAAAAAGTGCTTCCCAGAGACCTTTCCCGAAACCGACAAGGAGGTTATCAAGGGGGGCCTGGAAAAGGGTAAAAGCAATGACTGTTGCTATACCCATTCCAATCCATCCGGAAACAGGCGCGGACCATTTCAGCAGTACAAGCATGACCAGGAGCAGAATCAATGGCAGTATTGCCATTGACCAGTGAAGAAAATCTACCGGTAACGAGTTTTCCATATAAGACCTCCTTGCCTGTTCAATATTTGTCGGCACTGTTAAACTCTGATGTTGATTTTCGATTCATGACGATCACTGCAATCAACAGGGATCTTTAACATGGCCGTTTTGTTTGATGTCTCTATTCCATTTCACTTTGAGCAATTATCCAAGCATCAGGAACATTACAACCGCAACGGCTGATACAAGAACACCGGAAATGAGAGTAAATACGAGTGTCGGTTTAAATACCTCAGCATCCTTACCTTTAATTCCTGCAGTACTTGTTCCTAATATGACGTTTGCTGGTGCAATGGAGTTACCAATAGCACCACCGACTGACTGTGCGGCAATGACATGTGGCACACTGAGTCCTTCCATGGAGCCTGCCACAGAATGGTGCAGCGGTGCGAACAGTACGTTAGACGCGGTGTTTGAGGAGGTCATAAATGCACCGATAATCCCGATTACGTTTGCTAAGGCTACGTAAACGACAGGCGGTGATACTTCCCCAATTCCAAGAGCAAGCACAGTAGTCTGCCCGGAGCTTCCCATAATTTCTGTCATTGTCAGGAAACCGGAAATTGCTAAAGAAGCACCGACAGCATTGTCTTTTACACCGGACCAGATATTACTTTTCACTTCATTGTCATCTTTATACAGTCCAACTTTTTTAAACCAGAAATAAGCGAATATTGATGAAATGAGCAGGTAAAGTCCTGGATGTGTGAGCGGTTCAATCGGCGAATAAGCCTCTTCCGCTTCCACTTCATGACCGTAGCCTGTTTCTACAGCAGGGAACGGTGGTCCCCATTCAACCTGCTCAAGCATATTCGTAATCCCAGGTATACCAAGAGCAATAATCGAAATTACAGTGAGCACATAGTAAGGCATGAAGGCTTTATGGATGGAGGTCTTAACTTCTCCTTCCTCAGCAGCCTCATCCGGATCGTCTTCTTCAAGAATATCCGTATCTTTCTGTAGCTCTGTTTTTTCTTTATATTTATCCATTCTTGCAAGGAGAAACAGAGCACCGATAGCGAGTGTTGCAGGGATAAAGTTACTTAACGTAGGGTTTATCTGCAACAATGCAAGCTGCCCGCCACCGTGAATAACCGAAATGACAATTACAGCAATAAATCCTTCCTTAACACCTTTCCACTTAGCGAAAAGCCAGCAAATCATTAAACCGGCAACTATGTTCGGAATCCATAACATAATCCCTGTGAGGGTAAGGGTTAATGCCTGGTTTTCAATCTCAATGATATTAATAGTAGCTATCCATCCCACTGCAAGAGTACCAAACATGTTTGCCCAGGCATGCCCGATCAGCGGAATAACAACAGCAGTGACTGGTTTTACGCCGATTCCGATCAGCAGCGGAGCTACTACTGCGATTGGAGCACCAAATCCTGCGATACCTTGTAAAAAGGAAGCGAAAACCCAGCCAAATGCCAGGACAAGAAATAAGTAGTTTTTCGTATGTTCCTGCAGTCCTTCACGGATTGCTGTGAAAGCGCCAGCCTCTTTTGTTACCTGATAAAGAAGCAAGGCCGGCCAGACAACGAGCAGAATAAAAAATGCTTCCCAAAGTCCTTTTCCAAATCCGACTGCCACGTTATCTAGTGGTGCCTGGTACATAGTAAATGCGATTAAAGCAGCAACACCCATGGCAATCCAGCCGGAAACAGGACCGGACCATTTTAAAACAACGAGCATTATAAGCAGTAATGCTAAAGGTAAAAGTGCCAGGGACCAATGAAGGAGATCCACAGGTAAATTATTATCCATACTATCCCTCTCTTTCAGTCAGTAAGTAAGGGCGGGGCCCCGAGCTGTTTACCAGCTCAGGGCAATCCCGTCACCGCGGGGGTCAGCTCCGGCATTGTAAACGCCAGTTTTCTGGTCGATGACAATACCTTGCGCATGCCCCATCTGCTGTGAGTAATTCTCTGTCTTTTCTATTTCATGTCCACGATCAGATAATTCCAGGGCGATTCTGTCTGAAATTCTTCCTTCCAGTTTAAGTGAAGAGCTGTCTTCGCCCCATGTTTTACCGTATAGCCAGCGAGGTGCCTCGATAGCCTGCTGGATGTTGTAGCCGAAGTCTACGATTCTTGTAAACAGTGCGCATTGTGTCTGCGGCTGGCCTTCCCCGCCCATGGAACCAAACAGCATAAACGGCTTTCCGTTTCTCGTTGCCATTGCAGGTATAATTGTGTGGAAAGTGCGCTTATTTGGCTCCAGTGTATTTGGATGTTCCGGATCAAGGCTGAAGTAAGATCCTCTGTTTTGCAGTAAAAATCCTGTTCCTTCAGGGATAAATCCGGAACCAAACTCATGGAAAATACTCTGGATAAGAGAGATGCTGTTCCCTTCGCTGTCAGTCACACAGCTGTAGGTGGTGTCTCTGTTTCCTTTAATATCCGGAAGATCATCCAGGTCATCGAGTGAATAAACAGAATCCCAGGAAAAATGTTCGTTCATTTTTTCTCCGTGCTCTTTGGAAATAATCTTATCGAGCGGGATATCTTTGAAATCCATATCTGTTACCCATTTGTCCCTGTACCGGAAAGTGATTTTTGCAGCCTCGGCCATAAGGTGGTAATAATCAGGCGTCTCATCGCCAATTTCCCGTAAATCATGTTTTTCAAGCATATTAAGCATCATTAAAGTGGCAATACCCTGTGTATTCGGTTTTAATTCATGCACTTCATACCCTTTATAGGTTGTGGTAGCAGGAGATTCCCATGTTGACTGGTGGTTTTTCAGATCTTCTTTCGTAAGGAGTCCTTCGTGCTGTTCAAGGGAACTTATGAGCTTTTCGGCGATTTCTCCCTCGTAAAAAGCTTCACGTCCTGCTTTGGCAATCTGGCGGAAGGACCATGCAAGATCCGGTTGAACTAAAAGCTCACCAGTTTTTACAGGGCGTCCTTCAATAAAAAATGCTTTTTTTGTTTCAGGATACTGTTTAATCAGATCCTGTTTTTCGTGAACGAATCTGCTGAATTTTTCACTTACAGGAAAACCCTCTTCCGCATAGTGAATAGCATCCTGGAATAATGTTTCCCATTCCAATTTTCCGTACTGCTGGTGCATTTCCCACCAGGCATCTACAGTACCAGGTACCGTGTTTGCCGCAAGCGGTCCTCTTGGTGGAATACTGTCCATATTTTTATCTGAAAAGAAATCTCTCGTCGCTTTTTCCCCTGAGCGGCCACTTCCGTTCACGGCCTTCACTTCTTTTTCTGACTTGTCCCATACTAAAGCGAATAGATCACCGCCAAGTCCTGCCATATGAGGATAGGCTACACACAGAACGGAATTCAATGCTATAGCAGCTTCTACTGCATGACCGCCTTTTTGCAGGATGTCTTTTCCTGCCTGTGTCGCTAAATAATGGGGGGAAGTAACGGCTCCGTTTTTACCCTGGACAACCGGCCTTCCAGTTTCTCCGTAATGGTGAAATCCGCCTTTTTTCATGGACACATAAATACCTCCCTTTCAAAATAAATGAAGTCGTTCCCCTAATACCACTGACTGTTTATTTCAAACATATGACCCGGGTAAAAACACACAGTTGTCAAAAATCTGTCACACGTTTGAAAGCTTGTCATGCATTTCAGAATGAATTCATAGAATAAAAGAACGAGAGAAGAGCTTGGATATAGAATGGCGAGGTAACGTAAGTGGGGGCTTGCGTACCCGCTCGTGGAAAAAAACAAAGCAAGTGGTAACGCAAGAGTGTCTCGCATGCCCGCTCGGAGAAAAAACAAAGCAAGCGGTAACGTAAGAGCATCTCGCGTACCCGCTTGGGGAAAAAAACAAAGTAAGCGGTAACGCTGGAGCGTCCATCATACCCGAACTCCATGAAAAAGTGAGAGAAAGGTAACGCTGGAGCGTCCATCATGCCTGAGCTTAGTAAAATCAGTTGAGACGGTAACGTAAGAGCATCTCGCGTACCCTTCCAATAATTCATAAAAAATGATGTGTCTTTCGTCACCTTTCATTTAAAATAATAAGCAGAGACATAATAGAAAGTGGGGACAGCGTATGAGAGTTTCAGTAGTGACCGTTACTAACAGATCAAAAAAACAGCGTTTACTTCGCTGGGCAGGCATCTTATTTCTGGCGATGCTTACAGGATGGGTGACGATTTTACTATTTCCTGTGAGTGAACGACCAGTAAAACCTTTTTTTGCAGATTTAGAGAATCGTCCACTGGTAATTGCCCACCAGGGTGGGGAGCATCTTGCGCCTTCAAATACGATGGAAGCATTCAGGATGGCAGACGAAATGGGAGTCGATGTTATTGAATTTGATGTACATATGACCAGTGATGGGTATCTCGTGGCAATTCATGATAATACGGTGGACAGAACAACTGACGGGACAGGCAGAGTTAATGACATGACACTTGCTGAACTTAGGGAACTTGATGCAGCTGATTATTTTCAGGACCTTCATGGGGAGTTCAGCTTCCGGGGGCAGGGGATTATGATACCGACAGTGGAAGAAATCTTTTCGGAGTTTCCTGACATGGCATTTAACATCGAATTAAAGGCAACAAATGATGAGGAGCTGCACCGGCCTATGGCTGAAAGGCTTTGGGAGCTTATGGTAGAATATAATATGGAAGACCAGGTGCTGGCCGCTTCTTTTAATCAGAGAATTAATGATATGATGACTGAAATCTCAGACGGCAGGGCTGCAGTGAGCGGGGGAGTCGACGAAATTACAAGGTTTGTAGTTTTCCATAAATTTTTCCTCAACGGTCTTTATCGTCCGAAAGTTGACGCCGTGCAAATACCAACCGAGGAAAGCATTTTCAATCTGAAGGACGATAAAATTATAAGAGGGGCGCACCGCCGTGGGATGGAAGTTTATTACTGGACTATTAATGATGAGGAAAAAATGAGAGAACTTATTGAGCTCGGGGCTGATGGAATTGTTACCGACCGTCCCGATTTGATGCTGAAAATTCTCGAAGAATACGAATAATAAGTTATTGAGAGCCTTATCTGCTGATTAAAGCTGGTAAGGCTTTTTTGCTGCTTTTTCTGCGTCTCCACTTGCATAAGATGGCCATATTCCACAAAATCGTTCCTGGAATATTTTACAATTTAATAAAAGAGGTTAAAGAAGGCTGGCAGAGGGAATCGAAGATAAAGCAAATTACCGGGGGCCGGCTGCTGGTAATAGTAAACAGAAAACAACAAGATGACAGGGGTAAAAAAAGATGCTCGAATTAATTTTTGAAGTGCTTAAGGCATTGGGATGGTTCGGCTTAATTCTTGGGGTGGCAATCGAAGCGGCTTCAATCCCATTTCCAGCCGCTTTGTTTGTTCTTGCTTACGGATATCTTCTGAATCCAGGCTGGTGGGAAATTCTTTTATTTTCAATTTTTACAACACTAACATATATGGCAGTCAGTTTAATTCCCTTCTGGATCAGCATTAAGTATGAAGACAAATTAAGAGAAAAGCTGCCGAAAAGAAAAGTGAAATTTGCCCAGGAGAAAATTGAAAAATACGGGGACTGGATGATAGCTGTGGGCCGTCTTATCGGTATGGGCTATATTTCGTATATTGCTGGTTTTTGCCAGATCTCAGTAAAGAAATTTTTGATGTTAACTTTTATTGGCTTTTATCCATTATCGGTCTTAATGTTCTACCTTGGAACGCTTGGTAATGTAGAGGCTATGGCAGAGTGGTTCCAAAACACTCAGGGATTTATATTTGCTGCTTTGGTTCTCGGCGGTTTTTCCTATATTTTATTCAGAATATACCGCAGAAAAAAATACGATGCTGCTAAGGAAGCAAACGAGTCATGCAAATCTTCATAAAGTAAGGTGAAACGAATGCCTATTATTAGAGTGTTATTAACAGGGTTAGCTAAGTTGCTAAGTAAAGTGTTCAGTATGGCAACTCTAACATTTTTCGGACGCGTGCCTTCAAAGGACGACTCGAAAATAAGTTTTATGGGCCTCTTGTCCTTATACTGGATTTATATTAGTTTATCGGTTATCTTTCCGGATCTGGCGGAATATTTTATCCCGTTCCTCCCGGATGATGATATGATTATAAGAATAATTGCTGTCCTTATCTGGGTTCTCATCCCACTGGTTATTGGTTATACTTCAACAAAACTGGAGAACAGGCATCCGGATCACTCCCGGGTAAAGCAAACATTAATGGGGTTCCCTTATGCTCTCGTTCTCGGTTTGCTGTCCATGGCACTGATCATTGTGATCCCGATTCTTAAGATGCCAAATTATATGAAAAGGCACGTCCAGGAGCAGTTTGCCATCATGATAAGGGAAGGTAAATATGAGGATGTGCTCGATGAAATAGTGGATATACTGGAGAGTCATGACCTGAAGGCAGAAGTGAAGGATACAGAAAAAGTGGCACGCTGGACATTTGTGGTTCTTACTCATATCATGGAAAGAATTTTTAACAATAAATTTGATAAAAAAATGAAGTATATAAAAGTAGAGGGATATGACGACGGAGCCACGATAACTCTCCATGCAACAGATTTATCCATTGTCGGCCCGAAAAAAGCAGTCTATTTTTTAAAGCATGTTTTATCGGAAGAGATTGAACCGGAAAATCTTTATTTTACATGGGACGATCCTATTCGGGAAAAAGAAGAAGAAATCAGGAATATTAAAAACAGAATTAAAGAAAAGGAAGAGACTGAGGATGATCTTGATAGAATGCATGCAATAACGAGAGAGCTCAGGGAGACGCCAATGTCGAATGAGGACTGGAATTCTGTCAGGAGACAGCTGTACAAACTCGAGATAGATTATTATAAAAACAGGGCAGAGGAACAGGAATCGAGCAGTAATAAAAGAGATAATTATCAGTCAGCGGACTAAAAAACGAGGAGGTTATTAAACCCTCCTCGTTTTTCCTATACTACGATATTTTCAGCGGCCGTTTCTCCTGGTCGAATGTAAAACCTTCCCCTGAGACTTCCTTCACATCATTGATGGAAAAGAAAGCATACGGGTCAATTTCATTAATGATTTTTTTCAGCTGAATCAGTTCATTGCGGTTAACAACACAGTAAAGAACCTGGCGTTCGTCAGAAGTGAAGCTGCCTTTTCCTGTCAGTACTGTTGATCCCCGGGACATGCGTTCAATGATCGCTCTGGATACTTCCTCTGTTTTCGAAGTGATGATCATTGTTGATTTAGCAGCGCTGGCGCCCTCAATGATAAAATCAATCACTCTCGTTCCAACGAACACTGTGACAAGTGTATACATTGCCTGGGTTGGTGTAAGGTGAATCAATGATACGGTAATTACTACAGCATCAAAGCCGAACATAAATTTTCCAAGGCTGATACCGAAAAATTTATCAGCAAGACGGGCAAGGATGTCTGCTCCGCCTGTAGTCCCGCCTGCCCGGAATATAATTCCCAGGCCTGCCCCTGTGAAGACACCTGCAAATATAGAAACTAGAATCATGTCATTTTGCAGCGGAATTTCCGTAACAGGGTTTAGTTCAAAGAAACGTAAAGTCAGTGAGAGAAATAATGTCCCGATAACACTGTAAATAAGCATAACCCGGCCTAACAGCTTATAGCCGATGATGAATAAAGGTATATTTATCAAAAGGTTTGATAAGGAAGGCTCGATGCCAGCCACATAGTATAGCAGTAAAGTAATTCCGGTTACTCCACCGTGAGCTAATCCATTCTGCATGTTAAAATGAATAATTCCAAAAGAGAAGATTAATGTACCGAAAAATATTATAATGATTGGAGTTATGCGAACTCCTTCAAATAATTTAGACATATAAGCCAACCCCCTTGTTTTAAAGTCAACGAGACGAAGTATAACATATGCCCCGTACCTTCCCAACAGGTTTTCTCTCAAAAAAATAAAGTTTATATTTTTTGAAAAAGGAAATCGTTTTCACTTAGCTCCTACTTTTACAGCAAATACTGTTACCTACTCCCCGAAGCTTGCTGAAAATTGTATAATGTAGCTGAAGGAAGTGAGTATATGGTGAAAAAAATGCTGATCAGTATGACGGCTATGGGGGTAATAGCTGCAGCTGTTATGTTCTTGCTCATTAGTCTGACTTCTGGTGAGACATCAGGCAGCCCTGATGAAAAGTCTTCACTTTCCAGGACTTTTAGCGATGATACATATTTTTATTATTTAACAGAACAAGAGATTGATAAAATAATTGAGAAGGGGATAACCTCCTCCTTCTTTTCTCTGGAAAAATATATTCTTCCAGCTGGTGCCGATTCTGGAGATGTTGCCTTTGCTTATATAGAACCTCCAGCATTAACTGTTGCAAGAAAGGCATCAGAAACATATCAGCTCTATGGACGAAAAGTAAAAAGACAGGAAATTATAAAAGAGTTAATGGACGGTTACCTGCCATTTAGTATTCGATTTGAGGAAAATAAAGGCTTTCTTTACGATGCGGTTATAGAACAGGATGGAGAGATCATTTCTGCTGACAGAGAGGAAATCCTTGGCGGCGGGGCGATAAAACGGGCATATTTTAATGTTTCTGCTATCGATTTTAAAAAAGAAGCAAAATTGGTATTAATAGATACAGTGACTGAAGAGAAAGTTATATTTACTGTAGTTTTTTCTGAGTATAACTGAAAATTGTATGCACCTGGACAAAAGTCCTTTTAATGACGTAAAACAGCCACCAGACATTTGGTGGCTGTTAGTGTTATTTATTAATTTACTGCATAAGTTCAGGGTGATTTTCGTCAAGATAAGCGGATATTGCTTCTCCATATACTAAATAAAGCCTGTATTCATAGTCTTCATCTGCCTCGCCGGATTCCTGCTCATATTCCTCCTCTAAAGCAGGTTTCACGGATTGCCAGATAAACGGCCGCATATACAGATATTCCAGCTGCCTTAGATAGAGGTTGTCATCTTCTTCTAAAAGTACATCCAGTAATATTTTTGTTTCCTGGTCATCTTCCGCGATATATTGTTCTTCATTCACAAACTCCATAAACTTTTCTTCAGAATAGGAAAATCCTGTTTCTTCTTCAGCCACGGCCATCCAGGCATTGAGTTCCTTAGCTGACCATTCAGCTTCATTTTCCATCTCCCCTTCTTCAGATAAATTCTGTCCCATAAGGCTAAGAAAATTCTGCTGTAAAAGAGCATGTTCTCTGAAAGATTCGATTCGGGGACCATCGATAGAGCTTGTCAGTCCTGTTTTACTTACAGCTTCTTCAGCGTAATCAATTATTTCCTCTGAATTAAATTGATCCGTTTCCAATATGTTTTCTTCCCCGGCTGGTTCGTCAGTAATATTAGTATTGCTGTCGGACCCGCTGCTTTCTGTTTCTTCAGGCTCGCTTCCCGAATCCTGTGAGACCTGAGGCTGTGAGGCTCCGTTCTGGGGCTCATTCATTGTCATAACTATCATTAGCAGTGATAAAGCCAGAAGAATAACAGCCCCTGCCCCAAAATAAATTTTCTTGTTCGTTGACATTTTTTCACCTCGGCTAGTGGACATACTATGTTGTTAGTATAAAGATGACTTAATTATAATAGATAAAGAGAGGAAACGAAATAGGAATGAATAACGAAAGATTAAAGGCTGGCTGAAAAGCACCCTCTGTAAAGGTAATAAAAGTACTTCTTCCTGCCTGATAAACTAACCTTGTCTCATGTCACCACGAAAGTATCAGGGCATATACTGTGACTGGCAGGAGTATAAAAATCGTTCCTGCTGAACATTGTGCACCCTATTTTTAGAATGGCTGGCAGAGCTGCTAGGTTCAGGAGGAATGTATATGGCTGAGAACAGGAATGGGCAGGGGAATGTACAGTATGTTTCTCTTTATGAGCCATTTTTAAACGAGACGCTGCGGTCCATCATTGGCAGACATACAGTTATAGAAACTGGAAGAGGGACTGTGCAGGGGCAGTTAATGGAAGTAAAACCTGACCATATAACCGTGCAGAGCAAAGATACGACTTTTTTTATAAGAATTCAGGAAATAATCTGGGTCATGCCAGACTGAATTTATGCTTAGAAACTGCAAACAGGATGCACAGAGGCTGCGTCCTTTTTTGTTGTGTTTTTAAGATTTTTTTACATAAAAACAGTTTTTTACTGAAACATATAGAGGAATAGTTGAAATGAGAGGAGAGTGGCCATGCATGGAAATTAAAAGTATGAAGGTTGTGGTTATCGGCGCAGGTGCAGTCGGTTCAAGTTTTGCTTATGCTCTGTTAAATCAAGGCTTTGTAAGAGATTTGGTTATCATCGATTTAAACCACGACAAAGCGGAAGGGGATGCGATCGATTTGCTTCATGGTATGCCTTTCTCATCCCCAATGAACATATGGGCGGGCACTTATGCAGACTGCAGAGATGCCAATCTGGTTGTCAATTGTGCCGGTGCTAATCAGGCTCCCGGAGAAACACGGCTGGAATTATTAGAAAAGAACGCCAAGATATTGTGACGAAAGTAATGGATTCGGGATTTAAAGGAATTTTCTTGGTAGCGACTAATCCAGTTGATGTGCTGGCATATGCTACATGGAAGTACTCCGGCCTTCCTTCCAGCCAGGTGATTGGCTCTGGAACAGTACTTGATTCAGCCCGATTCCGCTACTTATTAGCCCATAAGTTTAAGGTTGATTCAAGAAATGTTCACGCGCTCATTTTAGGGGAACACGGCGATTCTTCACTGCCGGTATGGAGCCATGTAACAATTGCCGGGAAACCATTATTCGACTTTGATGAAGGGAACAGGCCGAATGCGGAAGAATTAGAGGAAACATTTATTAAAGTACGTGATGCTGCCTATGAGATTATTAAACGAAAAGGAGCAACCTATTATGGAATTGGAATGGGGCTTGCCAGGATCACAAAGGCGATTGCTAAAGATGAAAATGCAGTCCTTCCCGTTTCAGCACTGCTCCAGGGTGAATATGGACAGAAAGATGTTTATACAGGTGTACCAGCGGTCATTAATTCAGGCGGCATTCGTGAATTAGTGAATTTAAAATTAACGGAAGAAGAGACAGCCCGTTTTGACAAATCTGCGGCTATTCTTAAAGGATATATAAATAAAATTTTTTAAGATGTCTGTTTACTGAAAATAAAATTAATTCAGGAGTTACTAAACAGAGCTGAACAAATTACTTTTCAGAATAAACAATTTTTCTCTGGAAAAGTGCCATGAGGTGTCTGCGGGCGCATAGAGAATCTAACGTTTGACACATCTTTACCCCTTCTATATGGTTAGTATATGAATTGAAACGGCACTTCTAATTTTTTATTAAAGGGGTTTTTGAATGTACATTGTTACGTCCACCGTAATTGTGCCTGAACAGAAGACGGAAGAAGTGATTAATATATACCGTAACCGGACGAGGGGTGTTGATAAAGCTGAAGGATTCCTTTCTTTTCAGCTTCTTCAGAATGATAAAAAGCCCCAGGAACTAACCGTCCATCTTGAATGGGAAACAAAAGATAATTACCTCGCCTGGGTTACCAGTGATGAATATAAAAAAATTCATGAACTTGAAAAAAAGTATCCGGATAAAGAACTGGCTTCTATCGTTCCAAAGGTCTCCCGCTATAAGGTAGTGGCCCGATGAAACAGGAAGTTAAAAGAGAAATAGTTAACGAGGCTGTAAAGCAAATTTACGATGCTTATCCAGCGTTACGGGAAAAGTTTGGCGAAAACGGGTTGAAGCGGACAGAAGAAGATAACCACCACCATCTTGACCATCTGGAAACCGCCTGTTTACTGGACGATAATAAGTACTTTACTGATTATACGGAGTGGCTTGAACGAGTTTTGACTAGCAGACAGGTAGGGACAGAGCTTATTATAGATAATTTTCAAAGATTAAAAGAAATCATACCCGGTAAGACAGACCCTGGTGAGGAACAGGCATTTTTACGTATGCTGGATGAAGCGATTGCCATACTCAAGTCTGGCCGGTAAAGCCAAGGTGGGATAACAGATGATAATGGAACCGAAGCAGCTGGCTGGCCTTTTGCTTGAAGGGCGGGAGAACGAAGTAACAGAACAGTTTGTGAAAATTGAAAATAAATATTCCCGGCTAAGTTTGTATGAAGATTTCATTACCCCTGCCATGTACTATATAGGTGAACTTTGGGAAGAAAACGAAATTACTGTAGCTGACGAGCACCTTGCTACAGCAGTATGCGATTACGCTCTTTCCAGGACGACGGATCACAGGCAGATGAATGAAGCAGAAACTGCTGTGAAAAAGAAGGCGATGCTCTTTGGTGTAGAAGGGGAGCAGCACTATATAGGAATGAAAATGGCAGCAGCGCTTTTCAGAGATAAAGGGTGGAATGTAAGATACCACGGTCCAGACCTTCCGCTGGAGCATGCACTGGCAGCAATAAAACAGTGGAAACCGGACGTCGTTTCTCTGTCTGCAGCTTTGTCGTACAGACTCCCCTCGGTGAAGGAATATATTTCAAAAATCACCAATGGCGAATATAAACCATTAATTCTTATTGGCGGGCGGATGGCAAAAATGTACGGACTTGCCCCATTTCAAAGTGATAATGTGATTATTATAAGGGATTTACACTCCCTTCAATACTGGCTGGATGACTGTAAGGGAGGCAGAAATAATGCAAACAGCTCTTAATCATCTGCCGGTCTCTGCGGTTGTAATAGACAGAAACTTTAAGATTCTTCATGCTACTTCAGAGGCGGCAGCACTGCTCGGTAAAGTGGATACCTTTCTTTCTGCCGTGGAGGAAGGAAGCCATGCTAAAGTAAAAAAATGGGTTAAACCTGAACAGGAAAAAATAACCCTGGAAGCAAACCTGGTTACAGAGCAAGGTGAAGTCATAGCTGCTGAACTTGCCGTCGGCTGGGGAAATGAACTTTACGGAGAGATAGTGATCTTTGAGAAGCAAAGCTCCATTAACGAAGTTACAGGGCAGCTGGCGAATCTGCGAGAGCGGCTCAGTGAAACTAATTTTGAACTTCTCAGTGAAAAAGAAAAACTGGAGGAAGCGCTGCAGGAGAATAACCGTCTGTCTGCTCCGTACATACAAATTACGGATGATGTGGCTCTTATTCCTTTATATGGGGATCTAAACGAAAGCAAGATGAACGTTATACAAGCCAATGTACTGGCGTCTTCAAATGAACAAAGTTCAGAAACTTTGCTGTTTGACTTTACTGCAGTTGGCAGTATTGAAGCCTCTGGTGTGAAAATGCTGAAAAAAATGTTCGCCTCCCTTTGTTATATGGGAAATGAGGTTCTTATAACCGGTGTAAAACCAGACCAGGCAAAAAGGCTGCATGAACTGGATATAAAATTACATATCGAATTTATTCATTCACTGAAATCAGCAGTAAGGAAGTTTTATGAATAAGTACAAGGATGCATATCACTGCATCCTTGTTTTTTTTGAGCGTGAGCAATCCTATATCTCAAAGGACGCAAGAAGGCCTTGCATCCCTTGAGCAGGGGCAATCCTACAATTCAAGGGACGCAAGAAGGCCTTGCATCCCATGAGCAGGGGCGATCCTACAATTCAAGGGACGCAAGAAGGCCTTGCATCCCATGAGCAGGGGCGATCCTACAATTCAAGGGACGCAAGAAGGCCTTGCATCCCATGAGCAGGGGCGATCCTACAATTCAAGGGACGCAAGAAGGCCTTGCATCCCATGAGCAGGGGCGATCCTACAATTCAAGGGACGCAAGAAGGCCTTGCATCCCATGAGCAGGGGCGATCCTACAATTCAAGGGACGCAAGAGGTCCTTGCATCCCTTGAGTGTGAGTAATCCTACAATTCAAGGGACGCAAGAATGCCTTGCATCCCTTGAGCAGGGGCAATCCTACAATTCAATGGACGCAAGAATGCCTTGCATCCCATGAGCAGGGGCGATCCTACAACTCAAGGGACGCAAGAAGGCCTTGCATCCCTTGAGCAAGTGTAACCCTACAACTCAAGGGACGCAAGAAGTCTTGCACACTTTCAGCCGGAACTGCTACCACCTGAATAGCCAGCCGCTTCCATTTTTCCATTAATTATTCTTCCAGCTCATAATCATCAAGATGAACAAACTCAAATCCTCTTTCCTGCAGAAGGGGAACTGCCTCCATAACACCCTCGGCAGTACCGCTCCCAGGCTGATTCATATGAAGCAGCGCAATAGAGCCTGGCTCTGCAGTTAGCAGGGACTCTTTAACCTGGGAGCTTGTATATGTTGCTCCTGCATCTCCAAGAATATCGTAATTGACTGCTTCAAGACCAAGATCGTTAACTATCTGGACGGCTGCTTCATCATAATAAGCCGTACCGGAACGGAAAAAGGACGGCCAGATTCCTGTTAAAGAATAGATTAGTTCCTGATTTTCCATCACTTCATCAATCACTTCCTCTGCTCCCCCTGTGCCTTTAATTCCCCACGCCGTACCGCTGGAAACAGAGAGTGGGAGGTGTTCTGTCCCATGGTTTTCAATCGTGAAAAGATCGTCCTCGCTGAGTTCCAGGAAAACAGCTTCATTTTCAGAAATCCAGCGTGCGTTCACAAACAATACAGCAGGTATTTCTTCTTCTCTCAGGAAATTTATAAGTTCTTCATCATAACCGCTTCCGTAAGGTCCGCCGCACGCATCCAGTGTCAGTGCGAGGACTTTTTCTTCTGTGTCCATCCTGTTCTTAACCCCTGTAACCTGTTCTCCCCACTGGGCCGGCTCAATTTCTGTCCCTGCCCATTTTTCTCTTACTTGCGCTGCATGTCCCGCCTCAATCGGATTGCTTTCCATAACAAGATAGGGAGCCGCAGGGAGGATTCTTGTATGGGAAACTCCTTTATGCTCCATAGCTGTAAGACTTTCTGTAGTTCCATCAGAAAGTGCGCTGTTTAATAACACCACGGCGGCTGCTCCGCAAAAAATTAGAAAACTTGCTGAAAAAATAAAAGTCTTATTTTTATTTGCTTTTTTCTTCATCTGTTTGCTCCTTTATGTGCTTCAGTGATGAACGTCAGTTTTTAAATGAACATTCTGTGAATGTTTCTCGATAGTTGTTTATGTGCGATAAATAATTTTTTATGTTATGCGACTTAGTGTTCGGTGTTAAAAACCTCCGCAAGCCTAGGTATATAAGGTATACGAAATTGAGCAGATGAACTTTTTTCTATCTGAGAGAGATATTAAAAGAAATTTAAAGATTTGCAGATGTGAAGAAGGTCACAGATATTTATTTTTGTCTCGTATACCATTTAGATAGTTATTAATTTTATTTTAACAGATTTAAATAAAAGAAAGGGGGAGGTTATATGAGGACATGCTGCCCTGAAGAATATCCGGTAACCCTTATCGTGGAAGGCAATGAGATTGGCACGTACCAGTTAACAAAAGCTGACCTGGAAGACTGGGCATACGGACACTTGTTTACCGAAGGGATCATTAATAAAGCCGGGGAAGTGCAAGAATTAAAAATAGCTGATAACAGAATATTTGTCTCATTAACAGATGATACATTACTCCGGAAAGTATTGAAGAAGAAAAAACATGTTACCGCCGGCTGCGGCAACGGAGTTACTTTTTTTTCCATGACAGACGTGAAAAGATTTCCGAAAATCCATACGACCCAGGTTCTGCCTTTATCATATATGTTAAAAAAGCGGCATGAATTTGCGAAAGCTTCACCAATGTATAACGAATCAGGGGGGATGCATGGGGCATGTATTGTTCTCGAAAATGGGGAGATTTTCGTCAGAGAAGACATTGGTCGTCATAATGCTGTTGATAAAATAATCGGCTATGCAATAAGGGAAGAGCTGGATGCCAGCAAGCTTATTTTGATTACAACAGGCCGTATCTCCTATGAAATGCTCTCTAAATCTGCAAGATTCGGCTTTGGCATTGTTGGAAGCAGAACAGCAGCAACAAAACAGGCAGTACAGCTTGCAAAATTCCTTGGAATCGAAGTTGTCGGATATATAAGAGGAAAGATGACGGTAGTATACACAAGTCATGGTAAGGTTTATAACGATTTGAAAACGGTTACCACTGCGGGATCGTAATTATCAACTTGGGAGTTTGAGGGTTAATCAGGGAAATAACCCGTTGAAGCTATGTTCATAAGGCTTCGGTGGTTATTCATAAAGGAAAGTAAGATGAGGGGGAATAGCAATGATTGAAGTGACACGCAGACAGTTTCTGAAATTGTCAGGTGCAACAGCGGCTACTCTTGCGGTAATCGAACTTGGTTTCGATCCGAAGAAAGCTCAAGCAGCGTCAAAAGAACTAAAAATCGCAGAATCAAAAGTGACGCCGACGATATGTCCGTATTGTTCTGTTGGCTGCGGTATTCTGGTTCACGTTAAAAATGACGATGTGGTGTATACGGAAGGGGATCCGGATCACCCGATTAACAGAAGCACACTATGCAGTAAAGGAAACTCTGTCAGACAGCTTTTTACTTCAGACCGAAGAGTGAAAAAGCCTATGTACCGGGCACCAGGAAGCAACACCTGGGAAGAGAAGGACTGGGACTGGACGCTTGACAGAATTGCTGAAAAAATCAAGGAAACCCGTGATAAAACCTTTGTCACACACGATGACGGAATGCCTGTAAACCGTACAGAAGCCATTGCCAACCTGGGCGGTGCTGCGCTTGAGAATGAAGAATGCTACCTGATCGTAAAATTAATGCGCAGCCTGGGACTCACTAATATTGAGCACCAGGCGAGGATATGACACTCCTCTACGGTTGCCGGTCTGGCACCTACATTAGGTCGTGGCGCAATGACAAACCACTGGAACGATATTCAGTTCAGTGACTGTATGCTGGTTATCGGAGGAAACCCTGCCGAAAACCATCCGATCAGTATGAAATATGTAACTAAAGCGAAAAAGAATGGCGGTAAACTGATTACAGTAGACCCTCGTTTTACGAGAACTGCTGCCGTTTCAGATATATACGCACCAATGCGTTCAGGTACAGATATCGCTTTTATCGGCGGATTGATTAACTACGTACTGGAAAATAAGCTGTACCATGACGAGTATGTCAGGAAATATACAAACGCTTCGTTTATTATCAGCGAAGACTATGATTTTGAAGACGGCATTTTCACAGGCTATGACGAAGACAGCCGAAGCTATGAAAAATCCACGTGGGTGTTCGAGAGGGATGAGGAAGGAAACATCGTCAAAGACGAATCGCTGTCTCATCCAAGAACGGTTTACCAAATGATGAAAAAACATTTCAGCCGCTATGATGTTGAGACAGTCTGTTCAGTGACCGGAACACCGAAAGAAGATTACCTGAAGGTTGCAGAAACTTTTTGTGGCACGGGGGCAAAAGAAAAAACAGGTACGATTATGTATGCGATGGGAACAACTCAGCACACAGTAGGTTCCCAGAACATCAGAGCTTACGGGATGCTCCAGCTTCTTCTTGGAAATGTGGGAAGAGCAGGCGGCGGTGTTAACGCCTTACGTGGAGAATGTAATGTGCAGGGCTCAACAGACTTCGGTTTGCTCTTCCATCTGATGCCTGGATACATCGGGGCTCCTACACAGTCAGAAAGACATCAGTCTCTTGATGCGTATAATGAAAATGAAACTCCAGCAGCCGGATTCTGGTCAAATAAACCAAAGTTTCTGGCAAGCTATCTGAAAGCGCAATACGGCAAGAATGCAACAAAAGCAAACGACTTTGGATATGACTTTTTCCCGAAAGGCCGCAGAAACTATTCCCATATTTCCTTATTTGAATCTATGTACGACGGAGAGATTAAGGGAATGCTCATCTGGGGACAGAACCCGATGGTCGGCGGTGCTAACGTGAGAAAAGTGCGAGCAGCACTCCAGAAACTGGACTGGCTTGTAGCTATGGATCTCTGGGAAACAGAAACAGCTGCATTCTGGAAAGAGAAGGCTGGAAGCAACCCGGCAGAAGTGCAGACAGAAGTGTTTATGCTCCCTGCTGCTGGTCCTTTTGAAAAAGAAGGATCTGTGACTAACAGCGGGCGCTGGATGCAGTACCGCTGGAAGGCAATTGATCCGAAGAACGATTCCAGATCCGACTCATGGTTTGCCCATAATCTTGCTATAAGACTTCAGAAGTTATATGCGAATGATAACAGCGAGATTGCTAAGCCATTTAAAGCAATGGACTGGAGTTTTGGAGATTCAGATTACCCTGACATGGATTTAGTAAACCGGGAGATAAATGGCTATGATCTGAATACAGGAAGAACAGTAAATCATTTTGCAGACCTTAAAGATGATGGCACAACATCTAGCGGAAACTGGATTTATGCAGGATTCTATCCTGACGCAGCACCAGGAGAAGAGAAAAACTATGCGAAACGAAGAGATGACAAAGATACAGGGATGGAAAACTATCTGAACTGGTCTTATGCATGGCCAGCTAACAGAAGAATCCTTTATAACCGCGCCTCTGCTGATCTGAATGGTAAGCCATGGAGCAGCGATAAAGAGGGAATCTGGTATGACAAAGCAGCAGAAACCTGGACAGGCTATGATGTTCCTGACTTCGGTGTCGCTACTTCACCATCTGATCCAGGGTGGGAGAACCCGTTCATTATGCTTCCTGACGGGAAAGGCGGACTATTTGCAGCAGGAATGGCGGAAGGGCCGTTTCCAGAGCATTATGAGCCATACGAAAGCCCGGTTCCAAATGCTTTCTCCAGTGTTCAGCTGAACCCGGCAGTTAAAATCTGGGGCGGGGATATGAACCAAAAGGGAGAAGCTGCTGACTTCCCGATTGTTGCTACGACATACCGTTTGACAGAGCACTGGCAGTCCGGGTCAATGACGAGAAACCTGGAGTGGCCGTCTGAGATTATGCCTCATATGTTCGTGGAACTGAGTGAAGAGCTTGCGAAAGAAAAAGGAATTAAAGAAAAAGATAAAGTTGTCATTTCTTCAGCACGAGGGGAAATTGAAGCGTTCGCGATGGTTACTAAGCGCTTTAAGCCTTACAGTGTTCGGGGCCAGAAGGTACATCATGTAGGTATGCCTTGGCATTATGGATATGAAGGAATTGCTACTGGTTCGATTGCAAACTATTTAACACCGCATATAGGGGATGCAAATACGATGATCCCAGAATACAAAGCATTCCTTTGTGACGTAAGGAGGGCTTAAAGATGGCCTATGCTAAATTAGTAGACGTAACAATTTGTACTGGCTGCCGCGGCTGTATGGTGGCATGTAAAAACTGGAACGACCTCCCTGTAGATACGAGAGATTACCAAGGCAGCTACCAGTCTCATGATAAACCTAATGGAAAAACATGGAACGTTCTGCAAATGAAAGAATACGAGAATCAAAGCGGTGGTTTTGAATGGCTTTTCCGCCACCAGGCTTGTATGCACTGTGAAGAGGCTGCATGTGTTAAGGTTTGTCCGGAAGTAGCTATCACTACTACAGACATGGGGAACGTAGTCATCGACCAGGAAAAATGTGTCGGCTGTACGTATTGTGTGCAGAATTGCCCATTTGGAATTGTAGAACTCGCTGAGTATGTTAATGCTGATGGGGAGAAAGCAGAGCGGGCTCAGAAGTGTGATATGTGTAATGACAGAATCCATGAAGGCCTTGAGCCTGCCTGTGCTGTTACATGTCCTCTTGACGCAATCGTTTTCGGTACGAAAGAAGAAATGCTTGAGCTTGCTAAAGAGCGTCTTGAAGAAGCAAAGCTCACTTACCCGGATGCCCAGATTTACGACCCGCCTGGTGTCGATGGAACAAACATGATCTATTTACTGGCTCATCCGCCGGAAGTGTATGATCTTCCTCCGAACCCGAAAGTGCCGACATCTGCAGTAGTGTGGAAAGATTATGCACAGCCATTAGGAAAAGCACTTCTTGGTGTAACAACTATGGCAGTTTTCACAGGATTCATAACGAACAAGCTGTTCAATAAAGAAGGGCACGGCCATGATACTGAGGAAGGAGGAGAAATAAATGAAGAAACAAAACAGTAATGAAAGTACTGTGAAACGTTTTTCTAAAGCATTTATTATCTCCCACTGGGTAAACGCGTTTGCATTCTTTGCACTGTATATAACAGCTTTGCCTTTATACACAGACTTTTTTAACTGGCTTTACCCAGTATTCGGCGGTCCGGAAATGGCCAGGCTGCTTCACAGAATCTTTGCCGTCCTGTTTATTGTCCCATTATTCCTGCTGATAATTTTTGACTTCGCCGGGTTTAAAAACTGGGCAAAAAACATTTTAAAGTGGGAAAAGAAAGATTTTCAATTTTTGATGGCTTTTCCAAAGGAATTTTTCCTTGGAAAGTCGAAGGTACCAAAACAGGATTTTTTCAATGCGGGTGAAAAACTTAATTCCCTGCTTACGATTATGTGTACGTTAATGCTGATTGGTTCCGGGTTTGTTATGTGGTTCCCGGGAGCATTCGCATCAGGTGTCGTACAATGGGCCTACCCGATCCACAATATCGGTTTCGGGCTTGCTTTAGCAGTAGTAGTCGGGCATATCTTCCTGAGTATAGGCCATCCAAATTCAAAGGCTTCTATGAGAGGGATGACAAAAGGTGATGTTCCTATCAGCTATGCGAAAGAACATCACGGTGTCTGGTATGACGAAATGGTGAAAAAAGGCGAAATAAAAGAAGAGAAAGACAAGTCAAAAGGGGCATAATGCCCGGGTAGAAAGAAAAGCGGAAGCGCCTTGGTCACGAGCGACAAATGAGCCTGCGTTAGCTTCGAAGCGTAAATTTGGGCCGAGTAACCGCAGGCCCAAGCACTGCCTCATCCTCTGCGAGTTTAGCTCCGGAGTATATCCGTCGAGGCAACTCGCAGCGATTCAAGAGGCTATGCTCGTTGGACAGCTTACCCGAGGATGCATGACAGAAGCCGCTCTTTGGCTTCAAGTGCTCCTGCGATTACTCGTCGCAAGGCAGCATAGATGCCAATTCAGGTAGCAGCCTGCCTGAAGTGACCTCGAGCTCGTAGGCGGTGGAGCTAGACAGCTTTCGTAGGAACTTTTATACTTCTTATTTTGTTAAAAGAGAAAAGGCTGTCCCGGCGTGGACAGCCTTTTCTTTCGAAAGATTAATTAAACTATTAACTAAGGACAACGGGGTGTGCAGAATGAATCCAAACGCAGTTTCCGAAGAATATCTCACATTACAGAAAAACATTATGGAAGCTCAGAAGCAAATAAAGAAAAAACTGGAGCAGGAGCTGGAATTCGCTATTGATAAAGAGGAGCTCGAAAAGAACATTCCGGTTGTTCCCCAGCTGAATTCCACTCCTGTACCAGTTAAATTGTACGAAGATGCAGTAAGAAAAATAACAGAAGTACTGAATGAAAGTAATGAGGAACTTTCCAATGATAATAAAGTTTTAATTGAATCGCTGACACTGGCAGACCTGGATGAATGGATCAACGGGGCAATTAAATTTGACACGGAATATTTTTATAAGTATTCAAAAGATAAAGAGGTTTCTGAATGGCTGCCCCACTTTATTGCGGAGCAGGCTTTAAGACCGTTTATGCAAGTGATCGCTGATGCATGTGCCCCGTTTATTGATGAAATGGAAGTAATGGGCTCGTGCCCTTGCTGTGGTGAGCCATCAAGGATAGGCAAGCTTAAAAAAGACGGCCAGAAAATCCTCCACTGTCCACGCTGTGAATCAGAATGGAAACAGAAACGCCTCCAATGTGTCCATTGCGGCAATGACAAACATGAAAATCTCTTTTACATTAATGTGGAAGAGGAAGAAAATACTTCGATTGAAGTATGCAAGTCATGCAGGAATTACCTTAAACTCGTAAAGATAGACAGGCAGTCTCGCGGTAAACAGGCGGCACTTCTTGATCTGGAAACGATCCATCTTGATTTTATCGCGCAGGACGAAGGTTATGGCGAGGAGCATTAATGATGGAAGCGACAGGTGCAGGAACTGATATCAATGGAATTATTCTCGCAGGCGGAAAATCAAGGCGCATGGGGAAAAATAAAGCTTTCCTTGAAATCAATGGACGTAAAAATATAGAGCGGCTTACTGAAAAAATGTCGGAGATCACCAGTGAAGTTATTATTGTGACTAACGCCCCAGAGTTGTACCAGTATTTGAATACCACACTTACGGAGGATGCAGTAAAAGGAAAGGGTCCTCTTGCAGGCATACAGGCAGGAATAACCGCCTCCTCTGCAGAATG
Organism: Evansella clarkii; assembly: GCF_002019695.1. Lineage (GTDB taxonomy): Bacteria > Bacillota > Bacilli > Bacillales > Salisediminibacteriaceae > Evansella > Evansella clarkii. The sequence goes on from NZ_KV917376.1 coordinate 2,264,817, forward strand.
GAATATAGTAGCAGCATGTGATCTTCCTTTTTTTAATGAAAAAGCTGCCAGGTACCTGGCAGAGCTTACAAAAAACCAAAAAGCAGACGCTGTTGTCCCGCTCATCGACGGGAGGCAGCATCCTTTGTTTGCGGCTTACAGAGCATCGGTCCTTCCAGTGGTGGAAGAATGTCTTTCCCAGGACAGGCTGAGAATAAAAGATGCCCTTGAACAGCTTTTTGTCTGTGAAGTCACAGAACAGGAATTTTACGAAGCCGGGTTCAGCAAAGAGGAAATCGCTGATGCTTTCTTTAATATGAACCGGCCTGAAGATTATAAATTTGCTGCTGACAAATCTAATTAACTTTCATTCAGGAGGCAGTTATGAAATTTTTCCGTGTTCAGTCTGTAGAAAATGTCATTCAAATAATGAAGGATCAAATAAAACCTGTTTCCGAGTCGGAAAAAATCCCTCTGGAAGAAGGGGCCGGACGTGTTTTGGCCGAAGCTGTTGCAGCAGAAGAGAACGTCCCTGGTTTTTCCCGTTCAGTAGTTGACGGCTACGCAGTAAAGGCCAGTGACACATTCGGGGCCAACGAGACACTTCCTGCTTTTCTCAACGTAACTGGAGAGGTCCTTATGGGGGAAACGAGTGAAAAAGCTGTCTCCACAGGTGAAGCCATTTATGTGCCGACAGGAGGAATGCTACCTCCAGGCGCAGATGCAGTGGTTATGATTGAAGATTGTGAAGCGATGGAAGATGTTTTGAACGTATACAGATCTGTTTCAAAAAATGAAAATATTATCCTTGAAGGGGAAGATGTGAGAACCGGCGAAGAGCTGCTTCCGGCCGGAAAATCACTTCGTCCTCAGGAGCTTGGAGCATTAGCTTCTCTCGGGATTGCGGAAGTAAACGTAAAAAAACGGCTGAAAATAGGCTATCTTTCCTCAGGAGATGAAATCGTTCCATTTAATACGAGAGAAATTAACGGAGCACAAATTCGTGATGTAAATGGAGTTACCATTCCTGCGCTTACGAAGCAATGGGGATATGAAACTGTTACAAGCACTATCGCGAAAGATGAGTACGATGATTTTTACAGTAAGGCGAAAGAGCTGTTTGACAGCTGCGATGCTGTCGTAATTTCCGGTGGCAGTTCTGTTGGAGAAAGGGATTATACGACAGAAGTAATCAAGAACCTGGGTGACGGGGAGCCTGGCATCCTTGTGCATGGAATTTCGGTGAAGCCTGGTAAACCAACAATTTTTTCCGTATCTTCAGGAAAGCCTGTACTCGGGCTGCCAGGTCATCCTGCTTCCGCCATGGTTATCTACCAGTTGTTCGGCAGGCGAATGCTTTCCTGCCTTCAGGGGGAGAGTGAGGTTTCGGAGCTGGCTGTAAAGGCGAAAGTAAGCCAGAATATTCACTCCGGTCCAGGAAGAACAGACTTTCTAAGAGTAAGACTGGAAAAAGAGGGCGATGGCTGGACGGCAGTACCTGTCCTGGGGAAATCGGGGTTAATTAAGACACTTGTGGAAAGTGACGGCCTGCTGGAAGTTCCGGAAAAGAAGGAAGGGCTTCTTAAAGGAGAAACTGCAATGGTGCATTTGTTTTACTAGAGGAGGCAGCAAACTATGAGCTATAAGAGAACTATATATCTGGAAGATAAACCGCGCATGCAGGCACTGGAAGAATGTCTTGCACAATTTTCTTCTGAAAGGGCTGTTGAAAAAATATCTGTTCCCGATGCAGCAGGCAGGGTTACGTCAGAGCCAGTCTATGCTGGCAGATCCATGCCCCATTACCATGCTTCGGCGATGGATGGCATAGCGGTCAGGGCAGCTGACACTTCTGAAGCACATGAACACCGGCCTGTATATCTGGAAGAAGGAACTGATTTCGAATATGTGGATACTGGCAATCTTATTCCTCCGGGCTACGACGCCGTTATTATGATAGAAGACATAAATGAAGCCGGAGACGGTATAGTGGAGATCATTGCTCCTGCAACACCATGGCAGCGAATCCGCCCGATAGGCGAGGATATTACTTACGGGGAGATGCTTCTGCCACAGGGGCATGTCATCCGCCCAGTTGATGCTGGAGCGCTTCTGGCCGCTGGTATCACAGAGGTGGAAGTAGTCAAGAAGCCACTTGTGCATATCATTCCTTCCGGTAATGAAATAGTACAGGCATCTGAGCCGCTGAAAGCAGGAAAGCTGATTGAATTCAACGGGACAATTTTTGCAGGTCTTGTTGCTGAATGGGGCGGCGAAGGTAAAATTATGCCGATCGCTCCTGATAAGCCTGAAGCTATCAGAGAGTCTCTATTACGGAGTGCCGATGAAGCAGATATCGTAGTTATCAATGCAGGATCTTCTGCAGGTTCAAAGGATTTTACAGCCAAGGTCATCGCTGAAATCGGCGAAGTTTTTACTCACGGGATTGCAACAAGGCCTGGAAAGCCTGTTGTTATTGGGAAGATAAACGGAACAATCGTGGTTGGAGTGCCAGGCTATCCTGTATCCGCTTTTCTCGTGATGGACTGGTTTGTAAAGCCGCTGGTTTCCTCCTATTTAGGAGCTCCTGTTCCGGAACGTTCCGAGCTCAAGGTAACAGCAGGTCGGAGGATCGTTTCGAATATGGGTTCTGAGGACTTTATCCGGGTGAATATCGGCTATGTAAACGGGAAGCATGTCGCCATTCCCCTGACAAGATCCGCGAGTGTCACCATGTCGCTTGTGAAAGCGGACGGGCTTGTGGTGATTCCTCCAGGCCATCTGGGAGTTGAGCAGGGGGAAGAAGTGACCGCACAGCTCTTCCGTGATCCCCGGGAGCTTGAAGAAGCTGTTCTGTTCTCCGGAAGCCATGACTTATGTATTGATATATTATCATCTCTTATGAAAGAAAGCTCATCTCTCAGCCAGGTAACAGCGAGCCACACTGGCAGCATGGCCGGGCTCATGTCAATCAAAAGGGATGAAGCTCATATTGCAGGAATCCATCTCCTCGACCCTGATACAGGGGTGTATAACATTTCTTACGTTGAAAGGTTCCTGAAGGGGAAAGAGGTTGTTCTGCTGCCGTTTCTGAAAAGGCAGCAAGGCTGGATAGTGCCTAAAGGTAATCCGCTGAACATCAACAAGGTTTCCGACCTTGCAGGCAGTGACGCTGTTTTCGTGAATCGCCAGAGAGGCGCTGGCACGAGAGTTCTGTTTGATCATCTCATCAAAAAAGCTGAGATAGATACTGCTGGCATCCAGGGCTATGAAAGGGAAATGTTCACCCATCTCGCCGTAGCCGCCGAAGTAAATATGGAACAGCGAAATGTGGGAATGGGGATCTATTCAGCTGCGAAAGCTTTTGACCTGGATTTCGTACCTGTCGCAGAAGAGTCATATGATCTTGTTATGACCAGAGAATTTTTTGAGAGTGCAAAAGGCAGAAAGATTCGCGAAATTCTTCAAAGTGAACAGTTCAGAATGCAGGTGGAAGGTCTCGGCGGCTACCGTGTGACAGCTGAACAGGAGCCAGTGTTTTTATAGATGTTATGCTTATGTGAACGACTGCTGAGGGCAGAGAGCAGTCATAGAATGAGAATTTTATCTAAACAGCATTATGAAAATAAAATGAACGTTTTGTTAAATGCAGCATGCAGGCAGAGAATAATGCTATAATACTCCATAGAACAGAAGAAAATAACTTAATCAGGAGTGGTTAATATGTTATCAAACATCGGAGTTCCCGGTTTAATTTTAATATTAGTTATTGCTTTAGTAATTTTCGGACCTAAAAAACTGCCGGAAATCGGCCGCGCAGTTGGACAGACTTTAAAAGAGTTTAAAAAGTCAACGAAGGAACTTACTTCAGAGGTAACGGAGCCAATTAACGAAATTAAGCAAGAGGCAAAAAAGGTGACAGAGGATAAATAATATATTTCTGAAAACCTCAGGCGAATAAAAAGTCTGAGGTTTTTTGTGTTCTGAGGGGGAGGGGGCGAACCCGGGGGAATAACTAATGCCAGGGGCAGGAAATAGGGATGAAAGTGTATAATTTATTCCATAATAAAAACAGAGCAGGTTTAATGGCGGGCAGGTTACAACTTATAATGTATATTCATCTAATAGCACAGATATTACAAATTATTTTGGTAAGGGCTTGCTGGACAAATATCAGTTGAGAGAAGAGAATGTGTCCAGCAAGCGATGTTTACTGGACAAATCCGTGTGAATAGCCGAAGATTTGTCCAGCATAATACCCATAATTAATGATTTATACCATTTTATAGAATTTTACTGGACAAATATCAGTTGAGAGAAGAGTATTTGCCCAGCAAGCGATGTTTACTGGACAAATCAGGCTGAGTAAAGAGAAATTTGTCCAGCAAAAATGATTTGCTAGACAAATCCGTATGAATAGCCGAAGATTTGTCCAGCAACTAAGGAACCTGGCCAGAGTCTCCCGGAAAAATGACTGACGTTCAGCTGTTCCGATTGAATCCTAAAAAATTCCAGAACTGTTTCATATTAATACTTGCGGGGTATTAAAGTACGGAGGTTTTCTCCAGGAAGAAACCAGCATATTGTAAGGCGTCCAGTTAGACATGGAAACAGTGGTTATATAGAATAAAAAGGGATTAATAAATGGAGGTGGTCATCATTCAGGAACATAGCTTTAAAGACTTCTACAACAATACAGTTATTTACTCAATAAATGGCCACCCTTTTTCTGATTCTCCTAAACATGTCTGGGTTGTAAGCCAGTACAGGGGCAGCTGGCTCCTTACTATTCACCCTTCGAGAGGGCTGGAATTTCCTGGAGGTAAAGTTGAGGAAGGGGAAACTCCGGAGGAAGCAGCTGTGAGGGAGGTCTTTGAAGAGACTGGTGGAAAGGTGAGCAGCCTGGATTATATAGGGCAATATAAAGTTTCTGGTAAATCTGAAACGGTTATCAAAAATGTGTATTACGCTGAGGTTGATGAATTGGTCAGCAAGAACAATTACTTCGAAACGAAAGGGCCGAAACTGCTGAAAAGTTTTCCCGATAATATTCGGACGAATCACAAATACAGTTTTATTATGAAAGATGATGTGCTCCCCATTACACTTAAAGAAGTAAAGCAGCGAGGCCTTCGAGTGCCAGAATAAAAGCCAGTGTAAACTGATCTTTTCCTCATCGGTTTACACTGGCTTTTTTATATGAACAAAGCCTTCAGTAGCCTTGTTATTTTTTCAGCTTAACTTTGATGTCTGGTGACGAGCCTTTTTTCCAGCAATTCAACGAGCTGGTACATACACGTTGCAAGGACAGCGATTATAAGCAGCGACAGCATTACCATCGTAAAGTTGAAAACCTGGAAGCCGTAAATAATCATATATCCCAGTCCTTGTTTAGAGACAAGGTATTCCCCTACGATGACTCCGACCCATGACAGCCCTACATTGACCTTCAAGGTGGATATGATCGTTGGATAGGAGGCAGGAAATATGACGGAAAAGAACGCTTGTTTTTTTCCCGCTCCGAAAGACCTTATGACCTTTACGTAGTTATCATCCACATTCCTGAAGGCATTGTAGACGACAATCGTTGTGATAATGACGGAAATCAAGGCTCCCATGGCGATAATTGATGCGAAACCAGGCCCGAGCCCCACGATAAGAATCGGCCCTAAAGCAACTTTCGGCATGGAATTTAATATGACAAGATATGGGTCAAGTACCCGGGATAAAAATGGCGACCACCAGAGAATCGCTGCAAGAAGGGTGCCGAGAAGGGTTCCAAGGAGAAACCCGAGTATTGTCTCAAATAATGTCACAGATGTATGGGTGAGCAGACTGCCATCCTGAATCCGGATTAAAAACATATTCCATACCCTTGATGGGGAACTGAATAATAACGGATCTACCCAGTGCCTGGAAGCTGCAATTTCCCACAGTGCGAAGAAAGAAACCAGGATTCCTGCCTGGACGAGGCGGATGAGCCGTTTTTCCCTCGTTAATTTATTCTTATATTCCTTATGGAGCTGTTCATATTTGCTGTTCAAGGGATTCCAGCTCCTTCCATACATCCTGGAACCATCCATTGAACGCTGGATGGTTCCTTGCCTGAAATGGCAGCTCGTTTCTGAGCTCATCGGGTATATTGAAAATCCGTATGACCTGGGCGGGCCTGTGGCTCAGCAGGATGATCCGGTCGCTCATCGCAATCGCTTCGCCTATATCATGGGTGACGAGAATAGCAGTTTTCCTGTGTTGTTTTATCGTGGAAAAAACAAGGTCTTCCAGTTTTAATTTAGTCTGGTAATCCAATGCTGAAAATGGTTCATCCAAAAGAAGGAGTTTCGGGTCGGAGGTGAGCATCCGTACGAGGGCAGCCCTCTGGCGCATACCGCCGGAAAGCTCATTCGGATAATGGTTTGCTCTGTCTCCCAACCCTAATTCATTTAATAAATACAGGGAATGCTTTCTTGTCTCTTCTGTCAGTTTCCCCATTGTCTTTAATCCAAGGGTTATATTCTGTTCAATCGTCAGCCAGGGAAATAAATAATCCTGCTGCAGCATATAGCCAGTCTCTGGTGTAGGCTTTTTTATCTCTTTTCCATCGAGTTTAATAGTACCGCTTGTTGGATGAATCAACCCGGATATAAGGGAAAGAAGAGTGGATTTACCGCATCCGCTTGGTCCTATAACAGAAACGAATTCACCTTTATCTATAGCACAGCTGATATTTTTTATGGCTGTTGTCATGGAATCTCTCGAGAAAAATAATTTTTCTACTTTCTCAAGCTCCAAAAGAGCCATTTATACCGCCTCCTGTTCCGGAGTTACTCATTCATTATTTTTTCTGCAATCTCCGTGTTTACGAGATCTTCATAGTTCACTTCCATCGGCAGTTCACCTGCTTCCTGCATAATGTCCTGCAGATGATACCATGCCTCTTCCTGCAAAACAGGGGATTCCGCATAAGAACCCTGGTCTCTGTAGCGGACAACTACTTGTTCAATTACATCAAGGGGTGTATCATCAAAAAATTCTTCAATAGCTTCTGCAACCACATCTGCCGGCTGCTCCTGCACCCATTTCTGGGCTTTATTGATTGCCCGGGTGAACCGTTCGACCGTATCTTCGTTTTTATTTAAAAAGCTTTCCTTTGTCATGTATACAGTATATGGGACATTCCTTGATTGTGTTCCAAACGAGTCGATAATATAGCCAATGCCCTCCTGTTCAAAAACAGTCGCCTGTGGCTCAAATAATTGTACGTAATCGCCTGTGCCGGAGGCGAATGCAGAAGCAATATTACCAAAATCAATGTTCTGTATCAGCTCCAGATCAGCCTGAGGATTGATCCCGTTCTGCTTCAGCACGTATTCGCCGACCATCTGTGGCATACCGCCTTTACGCTGTCCGAGGAAGGTGCTTCCTTTCAGATCGTCCCACTGGAAGTCGTCCGCCGGTTCTCTGGATACGAGAAATGTGCCATCAGTCTGAGTAAGCTGCGCGAAATTTATCGCAGGATCTGAGGCTTCCTGGGCATATACATAGATGGAAGTTTCCGCGCCAACAAGGGCGATGTCAGCACCGCCAGAAAGAAGGGTAGTCATAGTTGTATCTCCGCCCCAGGTAGTTGTGAGTTCTACATCAAGACCTTCATCTTCAAAAAATCCCTGGGTGATTGCTGCGTATTGAGGTGCATAAAAAATAGACCTTGTTACTTCAGCGAGCCTTACCTCCGTAGTCTCATCATTGGACCCGCAACCAGCTGTGAAGGCTGCTATTGCCAGGATTATTAAAAATAAACAGCAATATTTTAATGATTTCATTTTTTTCCCTCCTGAAAAAATTAGGTATCCGCTTATGGAATAAAATATGTAGTTGCAGAAAAAAAGGTGATTCATTAAAAGAGGGAAGCGGAGAATCTGTTTTCTGCAGAAAAAAAAGAGCCGGTGACCTCTGTGGTCTCCGGCTCCTGAAAACTGTTAAACTGTTGGTCCTGCTGCGTATATTTCTTCAGGAATATCCTCGAATTTTTTGAAGTTCTCTTTAAATTTCAGAGCAAGTTCTCTTGCTTTTTTATCGTAGGCTTCCTTATCTGTCCATGTTTCTCTTGGCTGTAGTACTTCATCAGGAACACCAGGGCAGTGCATCGGTATATGAACTCCGAAAAATGGATCAATAGTAGTTTCCGTCGAAGCGAGTTCTCCTTCTAACGCTGCCTGTACCATAGCTCTTGTGTAAGCCAGGTTCATTCTTTTTCCTTCGCCGTATGGTCCCCCTGACCAGCCGGTATTTACGAGGAATACGTTTACATCATGTTCCGCAATTTTGTCTCCGAGCATTTTAGCATAGCGGTTTGCAGGAAGAGGAAGGAATGGTTCCCCGAAGCATGTTGAGAATGTAGCTTCCGGTTTCGTGACGCCCCGTTCTGTGCCTGCCAGTTTACTAGTATAGCCTGAAATAAAATGATACATAGCCTGTTCCTTTGTCAGTTTACTGATCGGCGGTAATACGCCAAACGCATCAGCAGTCAGGAAAATAATGGTGTTTGGATGACCGGCGATACTCGGAACCATGCTGTTGGGAATGTAATCAATCGGATAAGCAGCTCTTGTGTTTTCTGTATAAAGATTACTGTCATAATCCGGAATTCTCGTTTCTTCATCAACGACTACGTTTTCCAGAACGGAACCATATCTGATCGCGTTAAAAATCTGAGGTTCCTTTTCTTCAGAAAGATTAATAGTTTTCGCATAGCAGCCACCTTCAATGTTAAATACACCATTGAGGGACCATCCATGCTCGTCATCTCCTATGAGTGAGCGCTGAGGATCGGCGGAGAGTGTTGTTTTTCCTGTTCCTGAAAGACCGAAGAAGAGTGCCGTATCTCCTTCTCTGCCAACATTAGCAGAACAGTGCATAGGAAGTACTTCTCTTTCCGGAAGAAGGTAGTTCATAATGGAGAAGATAGATTTTTTCATTTCTCCAGCGTATTCTGTTCCTCCAATGAGGATTGTCTTTTTCTCAAAAGATACGATAATGAACGCTTCCGAATTAGTGCCATCAATTGCCGGGTCCGCTTTAAATCCTGGAGCTGACACAATAGTGAATTCAGGTGTGAAATCTTTCAGTTCATTTTCCGTTGGACGAATGAAGAGCTGCTGGACAAACAAATTATGCCACGCTAATTCGTTGATTGTGCGGATTGGCAGCTGAGTGCTTTTATCCGCCCCTGCAAAACCGTGCCTCACAAAAATTTCGTCTCTCTCGCTCAGGTAATTCAGCACTTTCACATAAAGGCGTTCGAATATTTCCGGAGAGACAGGTTTATTGACAGCACCCCAGGCTATTTTATCTTTTACGGAACGTTCTTCTACAATAAATTTATCCTTAGGAGACCGCCCTGTATAGCTGCCGGTAGTGGCTCTGAACGCCCCGGTGGAAGTGAGTATTCCTTCCCCGCGTTCAAGCCCTTTTTCAATGAGGCGGGCTGCAGACAGATCCTTGTTAACGTTTGCATTATCCAATGTTCTTTCAAGTTCTGTTTCAAAATGAATAATACTCATAATTATCTTCCTTTCGGTTAAGAGGTTTCTTCTATATAAGTCGTGCAATTCATTGTAATCTGCTAATTAGTATAACACATATATTTAAATAATTTATACTAATTTATGAATTTTGTGCAATGATTTTTTAGGAAGTTTTGTTGAAAAAAAATCTATGTATTTTATAAGTGGGTTATCTGTATTAAAACAGCCGGAATATCAAGGGGGATTTCTAAATTAAGCTCTTTCAAAAAAAGTGTTGTTTTTACCTGTGTCCCTTGTTAAACGTATTGACGAGCTTTCTATTAGTATAACATTGTTTTTTCCTCAGGTCCTGTGTGACTGCTGATTTTCAGATGGCCTTTCAATAACAGGGCGTTGATCTGTCTTTCTGAATGTAGTTTCATGGCAATAAGTCGAGGGAAGAGGAATATACAGGTTATTGCTGCAGCGTGTGGACAGCGGGTTCCGGATGGTTCCGCGTATCCGGCTGGAGGTGCATCCTTAACCCATGATTGGCTAATCAATGTAAAAGCATGTTCAGGAAATTACTAAATACTTAGCTGGGCATTCATAATTATTCTGTAAGGTGAAAAGACTACCTGTATAAAAACTCCTGACAAAGCATCTTCGGGGAATGAGGAAAGGTTTTACACAAAGACTAACATTTCCTTCATCTACATAGGGAAAAATGTCTTATATGTTGACAGAGGGTATTAAATCAGTTATCCTTTTTCCGAACGGATACTCTTATCCCGAGATGGCGGAGGGACAGGCCCGAAGAAGCCCGGCAACCATCACCACCCTTAGACAATGGTGAACGGTGCTAACCTGCAAGGTACATCTGTGTATATACCTTGGCTGATAAGAGGCAAAAGGCTAGTGAGCAACCTTTTCCTCCAATGGAAAAGGGTTTTTTTATTGGTTAATATCCTGGAAAACATGCAGATCATCCGGCTGGCGGAGTTTCATTCTGTTTTTAGCAAACCGGCAGGAAGCAGCATCCGCCTTGAAACGCTTTGTTTATATAACAAAGTTAATTATAGTGTTGCAGCTTATATGATCAGTCACATACAGCTCGGAGAACGAGTACCGTTGAATTATTGCACCTAACCTAATTACTGCAAAATCTTAAGGAGGTACGTACTGTGGCAAAAAAACGACGTTTATTTACATCTGAATCAGTAACGGAGGGGCATCCTGATAAAATCTGTGACCAGATTTCCGATGCTATTTTAGATGAAATTATGAAAAATGACCCAAACGCCCGCGTAGCGTGTGAAACCTCGGTAACAACCGGATTAGTACTGGTAGCCGGAGAAATCAGCACTACAACTTACGTGGACATTCCAAAAATTGTCCGTGAAACGATAAAAGGAATTGGTTATACAAGGGCTAAATACGGGTTTGACTACGAAACTTGTGCAGTTTTGACTTCTATTGATGAACAGTCTCCGGACATTGCCCAGGGTGTGGACCAGGCACTTGAAGCCCGTGAAGGACAAATGACAGATGAAGAAATTGAAGCAATCGGAGCTGGTGACCAGGGGCTGATGTTCGGATATGCTGATAACCAGACACCTGAACTTATGCCACTGCCAATTTCACTGGCACACCGTCTATCCCGCCGTCTTAGTGAAGTGAGAAAAAGCGGAGTAGTGGACTACCTGCGCCCGGATGGAAAAACACAGGTAACTGTAGAATACGACGAAAATGACAATCCAGTGAGAATCGACACGATTGTTATTTCTACACAGCATCACGCTGAAGCTACTTTGGAAGAAATTAAGGCGGCATTAAAAGAGCATGTAATCAAGCCGGTCGTCCCTGAAGAACTCATTGATGAAGAAACAAAATACTTCATTAACCCTACAGGCCGATTTGTTATCGGTGGCCCGCAGGGAGATGCGGGACTTACCGGACGTAAGATTATTGTTGATACTTACGGCGGATACGCACGCCACGGTGGAGGTGCTTTCTCAGGGAAGGACGCTACAAAGGTAGACAGATCCGCAGCATACGCAGCCCGTTATGTTGCGAAAAATATCGTGGCTTCCGGACTGGCTGACCGCTGTGAAGTGCAGCTTGCATATGCAATTGGTGTTGCCCAGCCAGTATCAATCTCTGTTGATACATTTGGTACAGGCAAAGTTTCTGAAGAGGTGCTTGTAGATGTTGTTCGTAACAACTTTGACCTGAGACCTGCAGGAATCATTAAAATGCTTGACCTGCGCAGACCAATTTACAAGCAGACAGCTGCATACGGGCACTTTGGCCGTACAGATGTTGAACTGCCATGGGAGCGTACAGACAAAGCAGAAATTATGAAAGAAGAAGCTGAAAGAATTTCTGAATAATAATGAAGTGAATCGAAAATCCCTGAAGGCACTGAATTGTGCCTTCAGGGATTTTTTTGTTTTGTGAGGGGAGTGTGGGGGAAGGTAGTATGGCTTATAGTCCTTGTGGGCGCGTTAAGGGTTGAGGTTGTGAAATGATGTGAAAGTGGCGTTCTTTTGGCATATAAAACTTATAATGATAGGATCTTACCGGCTCAAGGAATGCAAGAGGTTCTTACATTCCTTGAGGGAGAGAGTTTTAACGGCTCAAGTAGTGCAAGAAGTTCTTGCATCCCATGAGAGGGAGGATTGGGTGGGTTCAAGTAGTGAAAGAGGTTCGTGCATCCCATGAGAGGGAGGATTGGGTGGGTTCAAGTAGTGAAAGAGGTTCTTGCATCCCATGAGAGGGAGGATTGGGTGGATTCAAGTAGTGCAAGGAGGTCTTGCATCCCTTGAAAGAGAGGAAAAGGTGAACTCAAGTAGTGAAAGAGCGTCTTGCATCCCTTGAAAGAGAGGAAAAGGTGAACTCAAGTGTTGTAAGAGCGTCTTGCGTCCCTTGAAAGACAGGAAATGATGCACTCAAGTGTTGCAAGAGCGTCTTGCCTCCCTTGAAAGAGAGGAAAGGGTGAACTCAAGTAGTGCAAGAGCGTCTTGCATCCCTTGAAAGAGAGGAAAGGGTGCACTCAAGTGTTGCAAGAGCGTCTTGCATCCCTTGAAAGAGAGGAAAGGGTGCACTCAAGTGGTGCAAGAACGTCTTGCATCCCTTGAAAGAGAGGAAAGGGTGCACTCAAGTGTTGCAAGAACGTCTTGCATCCCGTGAGAGAGGACATTGCCTCGACTCAAGTACTGCAAGAAGGTCTTGCACCCCATGAGAGAAAGAATTGTAACTACTCAAGTACTGCAAGAGGTGGATTCATGCATTGAGGAGGAAGATCGCTCCGTCTGAATTCCAGAAAGAGCCCGATTCATCCCTTGAGCGAGACAATCACCCTGTCTGAATTCCAGAAAGAGCCCGATTCATCCCTTGAGCAAGACGACCACCCCGTTTGGATTCCAGAAAGAACCCAATTCCCCCCTGAGCAACACCATCGCTCCTCCGAAATAAGGAAAGGGGGTCAATCGCTAGCTACATGACCCCTCGCCCAGCCTCATATACACCACTAACTATCTTTTTTTACCAATACCTTTCTCTTTCAAGTCTTTATAATACTGGCCTTTTTCGATATATTCTCTGCGAATCCGGTCCATATCCATCAAATCTTCATCATTTATTTCACGAATGACCTTAGCCGGGCGGCCGAACGCCATAGTTCTTGGGGGAATTACTTTCCCAGGAGGCACCAGGCTTCCTGCGCCGATAAATGCTCCTTCACCAATCTCGGCTTTATCTAAAATGACAGATCCCATCCCAATCAGCGCATGCTTCCTGATAACACAACTGTGCAAGGTGCACTGGTGTCCTACAGTTACCCCATCCTCGATTACAAGGGGATTATTTGGGCTTTGATGAAGCATACTGTTATCCTGAATATTAACTCGTTTGCCAATAAAAGTCGGAGCAACATCCCCGCGGATCACTGTGTTAAACCAAATACCTGATTTTTCACCGATCGTTACATCCCCGATTACTACAGCACCTTCAGCGAGATAAGCTGTTTCATCAATTTCAGGCCATTTATCTTTATATGGGTAAATCATCGAATCGCCTCCTTCTTCCTTCTTCTTCTGATAAGTTTATCAAATTTTCAGTTATGAGAAAAACCAGGAAGCCTGCCGCTTGACGCAGCTCACTTAAGCGCGGATGATATAGAGTATAAATCAGGAGGGATTTCGATGTGGAAATATGAAGCTATAGAAGCAAAAGCTGTCTTTGTTATTGTACACGGAGCCGGAGAGTATCATGTTCGTTACAACTGGGTAGTGGAACAGCTGACAAACCTCCGTTATCACGTAATCCTGGGAGACCTTCCGGGGCAGGGGACCACCAAAGGTCCTTCCGGTCATATAAATTCGTTTAATGATTATATAGATAACGTTACAAAATGGCTCAGAGAAGCTAAACAATACGGGTTGCCGGTAATATTGCTTGCTCACAGTATGGGCGGACTCATTTCCATTCATACGTTAATGAAATTGCATGAAAAAGACCTGCCTGATGCAGTGATCTTATCTTCTCCATGCTTAGGGCTTGTAAATGATCCGCCAGTGTCCAAAAAACTAATGGCATCCATTTTAAATGTAGCGGCACCACGCTTCCGTTTTCCGTCCGGGCTGGCTCCAGGTTCAGGAACAAGAAGTGAAGAAATGAGGCAGAGAGATGCGGCAGACCCGCTGCTCGTGAAAAAAGTCAGTGCAAGATGGTACACAGAATTAGTCAAAGCGATGAAACAGGCACACGAGAGAACAGATGCCTTCCCTGATATACCTGTCCTTGTCTCTCAGGGAGGCACTGATCTTATTGTCAATAAGGAACGGGGACGAAGCTGGTTTGACAAGCTCCCTGTATCTAATAAATATTATAAGGAATGGGAAGGTCTGTACCATGAAGTACTTAATGAACCGGAACAAGACAGAGTTTTCGCTCATATGCTTGGGTTTGTTACTCTCAATATCTCATGTTAATCTATAAGCTATGACCTTTTGAATTCAGACAGATGTGAGGAGGAAGCAGATTGTGAGAATACCCACGACCTCGTGGACATTGATGTATCAAATATATAAGAAGGTTCTTCCTTCTGTGCACAAATATTTAGCTGGCTGGAAAAATAAAGCGGCTAATATCCCTGACCAGGAACTGCGCTCTCAGGCGCTTGCTAGTATAGAGACAAAAACTTTCCACTGTGAAGGAGGCGCCATATACGGACTTCTCGGCGGAAAAAAAAGAGAGGAAGTTATCGAGTTTATTGTAGCTTACCAGACAATCAGCGACTATCTTGATAATCTTTGTGACCGCAGTACCTCGCTTGATCCTGAGGACTTCCGTGCACTGCATGAAAGCATGCAGGATGCGCTGACACCAGGTGCAGAACTTAAGGATTATTACCGTTACAGGGATGAAAATGAGGATGGGGGCTACCTGGCCGATTTAGTAAGCACATGCCAGAAGTGTGTGGCCGCTTTTCCATCTTATCAGTGTGTAGAAAAGCAAAATCAGGAACTCTCTCTCCTGTACAGTGATCTGCAAGTACATAAGCATGTGACAAAAGAGGAGCGGGTTCCCCGGCTGGAGAAATGGTTTGCCGCCTATGCAGAGGACCTTCCTCCGATGAGCTGGTATGAGTTTTCTGCCAGCACAGGCTCTACGCTTGGTATTTTCTGCCTTACAGCCTACTCAGCCGCATCAGAGACTTTATCACCTGAAGAAGCGGAAAAAATAAAATCAGGCTATTTCCCATGGGTTCAGGGGCTCCATATTTTAATGGACTATTTTATCGACCAGGAAGAGGACAGGCAGGGTGGAGATTTAAACTTCTGTTTTTATTATAAAAATGAAGAAGAAATGCTCACAAGAATGGAGTATTTTTACATAATGGCGGAACAGAGTATTAAAGAACTGCCTGACTGGAAGTTTCACCGGCTTATCAATAACGGGCTCCTTGCAATCTATCTGGCAGATGACAAAGTTAAAAAGGATCCTGAATTGCGGAAAAAAGGAAATCGTTTTATAAAAAGCGGTGGAGCACCAACGCTGTTTTTCTATATGAATGGGTGGATATACAGAAGGAAAAGCAGAACGTAACGGAATGAAAAAGTGAAAAGAGCCAGGAGACTGTGTTAAGCTCCCTGGCTCTTTTTCTTTCGTTTTTCCACTGCAATGATAAATGGGGGATTATTCTTCTGATTAGTAAACCTGTATTCAAGTACATGGAACTCTTCCTGCGGCAGACTGCGTACAAAAGGAAGGAGGGTGTCTCTTTCTACTTGTCCTTCAGGATGGCCATGGTACACAACAAGTAAGAGTATCCCTTCCGGCTTCAAATGCTCCGTAACTTGTTCCACAGCGGAAATCGTAGTTTCCGGTGTTGTTACTACTGTCTTGTCACTGCCAGGCAGATAGCCAAGGTTAAAAACCGAACCTGCGACTTTACCATAATGTTCAGACGAGAGGTGCTGGCTTATTTTTTCATGGCCGTCATGAATCAGGCGGACCTGATGTTCTGCTTCCTTTTCTGACAGACGCCTCCCCGTACTCTCGATGGCCTGCTGCTGAATGTCAAAGCTGTACACGGTGCCATGCTCCCCGACAAGCTGTGCCAGAAACAGTGTGTCATGGCCGTTTCCGGCAGTTCCGTCGATCACAACGTCTCCTGCTGAGACTGCTTTTTGCAGTAACTCCCTGGCAAATGGAAGGACTCCGGAAAGTTTCATACGCGAGTCACCTCACCTGTGCCAGTATAGTATTTTCCCTGCCAGCTGTCCCTCTGCTTTAATTCATTGTCAATACCATTTAAAACATCCCACTTATTCATACTCCACATCGGTCCGACGAGCAGGTCGGCAGGTCCGTCTCCGGTGAGGCGGTGGACAATCATTTCCGGCGGAATTACTTCCAGCTGGTCACAGACAAGGCTGATATACTCATCCCGATCCATGAGCTCCACTAAACCTTTTTCGTATTGCTTTATCATCGGTGTTTTCCTGAGCAGATGGAGCAGATGGATTTTTATCCCCTGAACGTCCAGTTTTGCCACTTCTTTAGCGGTTTCAAGCATCATTTCAGGTGTTTCCAGCGGCAGTCCGTTGATAATATGGGAGCAGACATTAATATTATGTTTTCGCAGCTTAGCTACTCCATCAACGTAACACTGGTAGTCGTGCGCCCGGTTTATCAGATTAGCAGTACGTTCATGCACTGTCTGCAGGCCCAGCTCCACCCACAAATAAGTCCGCTCATTCAGCTCTGCCAGATATTCAACTACATCATCCGGCAGGCAATCAGGCCTGGTTGCGATAGAAAGCCCGATAACACCTTCCTGTTCCAGGATCACTTCATACATCTCCCGAAGCTGTTCAACTGGTGCATATGTGTTTGTATATGCCTGGAAGTAGCCCATATATTTTCCTGTTTTCCACTTTCGGTGCATTTTGTCTTTTATTGTGTTGAACTGAGTTACAAGATCATCTTTCCGGTCACCCGCAAAGTCTCCGGAACCCCGTTCACTGCAAAAGGTGCAGCCGCCATGTGCGACAGATCCGTCCCGGTTCGGGCAGTCAAATCCTGCATCCAGGGGAACCTTCATTATTTTTTCGCCAAATTGCTGTTTCAAATGCGCATTCCATGTAAAGTACCTTTTGTCGCCAAAATAAGCAGGTATCTGTTCCATCATAATCACATATTTCTCCTTTATTGTCCTACCTTTTAATTGAGTCGATTTCATATTCAAGTATTTATCTTTAATACGAATATGATCTTAAAATTGTTACTTTGTTGTTCGATTTACGCTTCAGGCGGACGCGTTCTGCGGGCACGGCTTCAACTAACTTTTGCCGGCTAAACGCCGTCAAAAATGGATTTTCAGCTTCCCATGCTGTTCCCGTCGGAACGAGCATCTTCTTTACCGCAAATGCATCGAGTTGTCTCGACGGATATTCTGCAGAGCTGAGCTGGCAGAGGAAGAGGCAGTCGCCGTTTTACGCTGCAATCGAAAAGTAATTTTCGTCTTTTTATACAAGGTTAATATATGAAATGCATTCAATTACCTAAAAATACAATAAATCTTTAGGGAAAGCAATGGGATTTGCCAGTACGAAGTAAAGAGGGGGACCACTGCATCAAAAACAAAGTTCCCCTATATTTAACCAAAAAGAAAGGGCCAGTGTCGGCCCTTTAATTAAATAGCTTTAAGAATGTCGACGGTGTTCTGAATGTCCTCTTTCGATAAATCGAGATGTGTAGTGAAGCGGATGATCGTTGGGGACATCGCTCCAGCCTGAATGCCGTTATTTTTGAATACGGAAAGCCATTCTCCGGAATCTTTTCCAGTGCGGGACGTATCAGCCATAATTATATTCGTTTCCACTGTGTTAACTACAGACAGAGGGGTATGTTTCTCAATTGCCTTTGCAAGCAGTTGGGCATTTTCATGGTCTTCCTTCAGGCGGTCAATATTTGTTTGCAGGGCATGAAGGCCAGGTGCTGCAAGGACACCAGCCTGTCGAAGACCGCCTCCGAGCATTTTACGTTTCTTTCTGGCAGAGTCAATAAACTGCTGAGTTCCCACGAGGATGGAACCGACTGGAGCACCAAGTCCTTTTGACAGACAAAACTGCACAGAATCAGCATAGGAAGCAAATTCTTCTACTGAGCTGCCGCTTGCTGCAGCCGCATTAAAAATTCTGGCTCCATCTATATGAACAGGGATATTATTTTTTTGGGCAAGGGCATAAACATCTTTCATATATGAAAGTGGAAGAACGTTACCCCCGCTGCGGTTGTGTGTATTCTCCAGCCAGATTAACCCAGTTTCAGGAAAATGAATATCTTCCGCTCTTATGGAAGCTTCTATTTCCTCGATTTTCATTTGCCCGCGCTCGTGGTCCAGTATCCGAAGCTGAGCACCAGCAAGAGCTGAAGCACCTCCACCTTCATAAAGAAACAAGTGGGATTCTTTATCCAGAATAATTTCCTGGCCAGGATGTATATGTGCGAGAACAGCAGCAAGGTTCCCCTGGGTGCCGCTCGTTACGAACAATGCAGCTTCTTTTCCGAATAAGTTTGCAGCAAATTCTTCCAGTTCGTTTATAGAAGGATCCTCTCCGTATACATCGTCACCAACAAGAGCCTCAGACATAATTTTCCGCATTTCTTCCGATGGCTGTGTAATCGTATCACTTCTTAAATCTATCATTTTATCCCCACGCTTTCCGAAATATCTTTTCCCAATCCTACCATATTCCAGGCGTGCTGCACAGGCATTCAGGCAATTTAACAAACACTTACATAAGCTTGGGAACAGGAAGAAAGATCCTCAGTAACCTGCTTTTCAGGCAGTAGTTATCAGATATTTGAATGGGTGGAATGTCCGTCAGATTTAATAAAAGAGAGCGGAAAAGTCGGGATTTTAGGCTGGAATTATTTTATTGATAAAAAGAGGTTTATAGAATAAGATTTACTTAGAAAATCGAAATAAGGAGGTTCAAAATGCCCAGAGCAATTTGGATACTAGTAATTGGCATGGCCATTAATGTCACAGGGGCCTCTTTTTTATGGCCATTAAATACAATATATATTAATCAGGAACTTGGCATGTCCCTTACAGTGGCGGGAATAGTCCTGATGTTTAACGGAGCTGCGGGCATTATCGGAAACCTGATCGGCGGGAAGCTGTTTGACCGGATAGGCGGCTATAAAACAATAATCGCCGGATTGGTTATCACTACGAGCAGCGCATTTACTCTGGCAATGCTCCATGAATCGTTTACAGCTTATGTTGCTCTTCTTGTCGGGCTTGGTTTTGGTGCTGGAATGATGGTGCCCTGCATGTATGCAATGGCAGGTTCTGTGTGGCCGGAGGGCGGAAGAAAGCCTTTTAACGCAATGTATGTAGCCCAGAATGTTGGTGTAGCAGCGGGTGCGGCAATCGGAGGCCTGCTCGCAAGCTACAGATTTGACTTTGTATTTATCGGCAATGGCATCATGTATTTATTTGTTTTCTTTCTGGCGTTCTTTTTCTTCAGAAATCTTCAGGGAGAAAGGGGAGCGGGAGCTGCAACCAATGTTTTCGAACAAGGCCAGCTTATTGAAAACAAGAAACGGTTTAACGCACTCCTCATTTTGTGTGCAGGGTTTCTCGTCTGCTGGATCGCTTATTCACAATGGCCGTCTACTATATCGGTACATACCCAGAATCTTGGTATACCGTTAAGCCAGTATAGTCTGCTCTGGACTATTAATGGAGCAATGATTGTTTTTTGCCAGCCTGTAATTAAATTTTTCATCAATCGCTGGGTTCATTCCCTGAAAAGCCAGATTTACGTTGGAGTGACTATCTTTATGGGGGCGTATCTCGTGCTTGCCCAGGCAGAAGTGTTCACTGCATTTGTGGCAGCTATGATTATTCTTACAATTGGGGAAATGTTCGTCTGGCCGGCAGTTCCTACAATTGCCCACAAGCTGGCTCCTGAAGGAAAAGCAGGCTTTTACCAGGGTATCGTAAACAGTATTGGGACTGGCGGCAGGCTTATCGGCCCGTTTTTCGGAGGGCTGCTGGCTGATTTATACGGCATGGGCACAGTTTTTTACGTGCTTACAGCAATGTTTATTATCGCCTATGTTACAACCGCTTTATTTGACCGGAAAATTACAGACCAGTCCTTTTCAAGAAAAGAAGAGTCTACAGTCTCCTGATATATGTTTAAAAATAATGAAATTGGGTAAAATGATGGATATTCTTGCTTGACAGTTATTCATTGAATGCATAAAATAGCAAGTAATTAATAAATTTTATCTATATAGTAAAGATGTAGATAAGGAATAGTAGTAAATTATTATGCCTCAGAGAGTTAACGGCTGGTGCAAGTTAACCATAGTAATTTATGAACTCACCTTTGAATCGCAGAAGGGAAAGGGCTTATGCCTGACTACTTTTTGACGTCACCCCACGTTACGGGATTTGAGCGAGCATACGATCCTGTATGCTAACGTGGGTGGTACCGCGGGAAGGATATAACCTCTCGTCCCTGAATGTTATTCAGTGGCGGGAGGTTTTTTATATTTTTTCAGGGGGCACCGCTGCAACATAGCACCAGGGTTCCTGGAACCAAAGTGCCAGGATGAACGAGAGAGCATGCGTGAGGATAAGCGAGAATAAGCGAGTAGCGCAACGTGGCACCCGTGAACCCGGTACAAGTGAACCCGGTCCGCCGGTGCCAGGTTAAGAGAAAGAGTATAGTGGAGCAAACGTGAGAAAACAGAAGCTGCTCAACGTGCCACTCCGGAACCAGCTACAACGAACGGTCCGCCGATACATCGGGACGCATACCGAAAACATCACCTTATTTTTAAAAAGGAGGCAGTATATATGAGTTTTGACCACAAATCAGTTGAACAGAAATGGCAGAAACACTGGGAAGAAAATAAAACATTTAAAATGGAGGAGGATCCTTCGAAGGAAAAGTTCTACGCGCTTGATATGTTTCCATATCCTTCAGGTTCCGGACTGCACGTAGGGCATCCGGAGGGGTACACTGCGACTGATATTCTTTCCCGAATGAAGAGGATGCAGGGCTATAATGTATTGCATCCAATGGGGTGGGACGCGTTCGGGCTACCTGCAGAACAGTTCGCGCTGGATACAGGGAAACATCCGAGAGACTTTACGCTGAAAAATATTAATACTTTCCGCCGTCAGATTAAAGCCCTTGGTTTTTCCTATGACTGGGATCGTGAAATCAATACGACAGATGAAAACTATTATAAGTGGACACAATGGATTTTCATCCAGCTATACAAGAAAGGTCTTGCGTATATTGATGAAGTTGCCGTTAACTGGTGCCCGGCTTTAGGTACTGTGCTTGCCAACGAAGAAGTTATCGATGGAAAAAGTGAGCGGGGAGGACATCCGGTAGAACGCCGTCCGATGAAGCAGTGGATGCTTAGAATTACTGCTTATGCCGACCGTCTTTTGGAAGATCTTGAGGAGCTTGACTGGCCTGAGAGCATTAAAGATATGCAGCGAAACTGGATCGGCCGTTCGGAAGGCGCGGACGTGATATTCCAGCTTGAAGACTCTGAAGAAACGATTACAGTTTTTACCACACGCCCTGACACATTGTACGGAGCAACATACCTGGTTCTCGCTCCGGAACATAAGCTGGTAGATGAAATTACGACGATAGAACAGCATGAGGCTGTGAAAGAGTACCAGAAAAAGGTTGCTACAAAGAGTGACCTGGAGCGTACGGAGCTTTCTAAGGAAAAGACCGGAGTTTTCACTGGAGCGTATGCGAAACATCCGGTAACAAGGGAAATGGTTCCAGTATGGATCGCTGACTATGTTCTTGCAACATACGGAACTGGCGCGATCATGGCAGTGCCTGGCCATGATGAAAGAGACTATGAGTTTGCAACTGCTTTCGATCTGCCAATAAGAGAAGTGGTTTCTGGAGGAGATATTGCGAAAGAAGCATATACAGGCGATGGCCCGCACGTTAATTCTGATTTCCTTGATGGGCTTAATAATGACGAAGCAATCAGCAAGATGATCGACTGGCTGGAAGAAAACGGCCGGGGTGAAAAGAAAGTAACTTACCGTCTTCGTGACTGGCTGTTCAGCCGCCAGAGATACTGGGGCGAGCCAATCCCAATGATTCATTTTGAGGATGGAACAATGAAGCCGGTCCCTGAAGAGGAACTGCCGCTTACACTTCCTGAACTTGAGGAGTTTAAGCCATCCGGAACCGGAGAGTCCCCGCTGGCAAACGCAGAAGACTGGCTTTATGTAACCGATCCGGAGACTGGTAAAAAAGGCCGCCGGGAAACAAATACCATGCCTCAATGGGCTGGAAGCTGCTGGTATTACCTGAGGTATATTGATCCGCATAACGACAAAGCCCTTGCGGACGAAGAACTGCTGAAAAAATGGCTTCCGGTGGATATTTATATTGGAGGAGCGGAGCATGCCGTGCTTCACCTGCTTTACGCTCGTTTCTGGCATAAGTTCCTTTACGATATTGGCGTTGTTCCTACAAATGAGCCGTTCCAGAAGCTGTATAACCAGGGAATGATCCTCGGGGAAAATAATGAAAAGATGAGTAAATCAAAAGGAAATGTTGTAAATCCTGATGATATTATCGAAAGCCATGGTGCGGATACACTCCGGCTGTATGAAATGTTTATGGGTCCCCTTGATGCTGCTATCGCATGGAGTACAACAGGCCTTGATGGAGCCCGCCGTTTCCTCGATCGTATCTGGCGTCTGATTATCACAGACGATAACAAGTTGAACCCGGCAATCGTAGATGCGGAAGGCACAGAAGAGATGACGCGAACTTATCATCAGACAGTAAAAAAAGTGACAGAGGACTTTGAAGGCCTCAGATTTAATACTGGTATTTCCCAGCTGATGGTATTTATTAATGAAGCATATAAGCAGGATAAACTGTCAAAAACCCAGCTTGAAGGTTTCGTTAAGCTTCTTTCCCCGGTTGCACCGCATCTAAGTGAAGAGATCTGGGGACGTCTTGGCCATGAAGAATCGATCGCGTATCAGACCTGGCCTGTATACGAAGAAGAGTGGCTTGTGGAAAATGAAGTGGAAATTGTCGTGCAGATAAACGGTAAAGTACGTGAAAAGCTGACGATTGCTAAAGATGCTTCGAAAGATGAAATGGAAGAAACAGCAGTGAATAATGAAAAAATTAAAGAAGAGCTTGAAGGGAAAACAGTCAGGAAAGTCATTGCAGTTCCTGGAAAGCTCGTCAATATTGTGGCGAACTAGCAGTCAGTTAAAAAAATAATTCAGAAGGAGCTGTTACCGAAAAAGGTAACAGCTCCTTTTTATTGATCTATTTGTTCGATTAAATAAGCTCCATATTCAATTGGTGTCTTATAGATTTTTTCCCATCTTTTAGAGATTAGCTTGTCGTTACGAAAACAGAGCGTATCATAATCAGACATATAATTGACTTCTATAAAAAAAGGAAAGCCTTCCGAGGTAATGCCAATATCCATTCCGAGGTCACCTAAATCCGGATATTTTTTGCTCAGATATCCCGCAGTTTTAACAGCGAATGCAGAAATGTTTTCAGCAGCTTTTTCATAAGTAAGGGATGGATGACTACTCAGGATTTCTTCCAGGGGGAATGAGGTCCCGCCGCGGGTAAGGTTAGTAATCAGCCTTCCTTTGCCCGCAACCTTGGCAATATATCCTGTTGTTTCCCAAATCCCCAGTTTGTTTTTTTGAACTACCGTTCTAATATCAAAAGGCTCCTCTTTGTAGGTTGCAAGAGGGATTCTTTCCTGGATGATATACGCGTAATCAGTAATCCGCTGCTCCAGAATTTCCGGCAGTTTTCCTTTAAAGTGTATGTCCTCCCACCCGCGCTTGTCATTAGTTAAGGAGAGGCACCAGGATTCTCCGCCATTAACGAGGGACATTACTCCAAAACCTGTTGCTCCTGTGTCAGGCTTAACGATTAATGAATCGTATGTGTTCATCATTTTTAACAAGTTCTCCACAGTTGCTTTTTTTGTGTCAGGCAAATGGGGCCGGATTTCTGGATTTTCATTTAACAGCTTCCATATAACATATTTTCCACGAGTAAAATCCGCATTTATCATATTAAAAATAATTTTCCCAGCATCGGTTAATCGCTTGATTTTGGGCCTTTTTGACGGACTGTCTAGAACGCGGTTATAAAAAACATCAGGACATGGGATTTTTTGTAACTCATACCCATCCTTTCCCTTGATATACGCCTGGATTTTTTCTTTTCCAGAGCTTATATGCGAAAGTCGGACAAAGCATGGAATAACTCCATTTTCTTTACCTGCTGCTTCAATGTACTTCAACTGTCTCTTAAGTTTACCTTTGGGTGAGCTGAGAGATTTCCAACGTTTTTTATAGCAGATGATTCCAAGATAAGGCTTAGTCAAAGAGAACCCTCCTTTAATAACGCTCTTATATATATATTTAAAAAGCTTAGGAAGGAATGGTCATTTGAACTAGTTTTCTTACAAGTATGCAGAAATCTCCAGGATAAATATTTGAGAAGGTGTTCTCCATGAGATTTTTTAATTACAGAAAGGAACGTGAAACACTCACGTTCCTTTCATAATCATTGAAGAAGAAGGAGAAGCTTAGCTGCAATGCTTTTCATTTAACAGATAGGCTGAAAAATCAATTGGCGTTGTGAAGACCTTCTCCCATTCCTGATCACCCAGCTCGTTATTTTGCATAGTTAGGGTTGGATAATCGGATACGGTATTCAGCTCTATAATATAAGGGAAGCCCTCAGGAGTAATTCCAATATCAAATCCTAGGTCAGCCAGAAATGGATAACTTTTTTCAAGGTAATCCGCAGCTAATAAAACAAATGGAACAAGGTTATGGAGTACTTTTCCGGGAGACAGGCTGGGGTGCCCCTCCAGAAGTCTGGAGAGCGGATATGAGGTCCCGCCTTGTGTGAGGTTCGTTATAAAATGGCCTCTTTCAGCTAGTTTTGCAATAATACCTGAGATTTGCCATGTACCGAAACAATTTTTCTGAACGGAAACCCTCATATCAAATGGGCAGCCACTAACAGTTGCAAGGTTAATTCTCTCTTGTACAAGGAATGAACCTTTATTCATTTTTTTGATTAACCTGGAAGGGAGGTCATTTTTAAACTCAATCGTTTCCCATCTGATTTCTTTCTCCTGCTTTTTTTTATAGAGTAACTTCCAGTGTCCTTCTGATTTTTCCAGTTTCATAATTCCTTTGCCAACACGGCCTGAATTTGGTTTTATAATTAACTGATTATATTTTTCCATCATTTCCCTAATCGATTCCGGTGTGGCTTTCATTGTTTCCGGCAAGTGCTTTCTCAACGTTTCATTTTTATGGAAGAAGAGGTAATCATCATATTTTTTATGTTTAAACCGCCGGAGATTAAATAAATACAGATCCCCTTTATTGCATAATGGACTAAATAAGCGGTCATATTTTTTCCCATAAGATGTCCGTCTGAAAATTACTGCAGGCAAATGTATTTTGATCAATTTATATCCATGGGAAGATTTAACCCACCCTTTTACTTCTCTATTATTGAAATCAATATCGCTTGGGCGGAAATAACAAATTTTAATGTTGTTTTTTCTGGCGGCATTTTCATAAAAAGAAAGAGTTTTACCCAGGCGTCCTTCTGTTTCAGGAAATTTTTTATGAATCCTCCCTGAAATAAGGATACCTGTATAGTTAGTCGTCCCCATTTTATCAGCTCCTTAATATTGTATATTAAGGAGCGCTGAGATAGGAAAGGGCATTTCAACCATTTTCTTTAGGGAGCTGCAATCAGGGAGGATGTTATAACAACCTTTAGCAAGGGGAAATACGAAGGCTGCTGTGGAATAGGGATAAAAAAGATGTGAAGAGTTTTTGCGTCTTCACATCTTTCAATGAGTGTATTAGCTTTCTTCCCACAGGTTCATCGCTGCCGCCTGTCCTGCAGTATAGCCGGTTGAAAATGCTACAGTGATATTATAACCGCCTGTATATCCATGGAGATCCAGTACTTCGCCGCAGAAAAACAGGCCTTTTTTGAATTTTGACTCCATTTTCTTTGGCTTTATTTCTTTCACTGATACTCCTCCGCCGGTTACAAATGCTTTTTCGATAGATAATGTGCCGGTTGCAGAGATGGAAAAATCTTTAATTGACCTTAAAAGTGAGCGTTTCTTTTCATTGGAAAGCTCCGCTCTCACAATGAAAGGTTCAACACCTGCTTTATCAAGAATTACCGGGATTATTCGTTCTGGAAGCCATCCGTTTAAAGCATTTTTAATTGCTTTTTTTGGCTGGGAATGGAGCAGGTTATCCAATTCTTCCTGAACGTCTTCATAGCTCTTATGAGGAAAAAGATCCAGTGATAAGGCTACTTCTTTCACATTATGCTCCTTCTTGGCCTTTATAACAAACTGGCTGCATCTTAAAGCAATTGGGCCGGAGACACCAAAATGGGTAAAAACCATGTCTCCCTCATGCGTCTTAATAGCCTTTTTTGAAGATGGATCCAGGACAGTAAGCTTCACTTCACGCAGGGATAGGCCCTGCAGCAGTTTCTCTTTAATAAATTTGTCCTTAGCTGTAATTGGAACTTCAGTTGGGTAAAGCTCGGTAATTGTATGCCCGGCCTTCTTAGCCCATGGATATCCGTCGCCGGTGCTTCCGGTATAAGGTACAGATTTGCCTCCTACGGCAACGATTATATTTTTTGTTTTAATTTTTTCCCCATTAGCCAGAACAACCGCATCTACCCTGTCTTCCGTATACTTTAGATCTTTGACGCCTGTGTTTGTTCTTATTTCCACTCCGAGCTCGTTTACTTTGTTCAGGAGGGTATTCACCACTGTTTTCGCTTTATCGCTGACAGGAAACATCCGTCCCCTGTCTTCTTCTTTCAGTTTTATTCCAAGTTCCTCAAAAAAACTGATGATATCCTGATTATTGAACACGGAAAAGGGGCTGTGCATAAACTGGCCGTTCCCGGGAATGTTTTCAATGAGCTGGTCGATTGGGCTCACGTTTGTCACGTTACATCTGCCCCCTCCGGAAATGGCAAGTTTCCTGCCAAGTTTATCCCCTTTATCGATAAGCAGTACTTTAGCGCCGTACTGGGCTGCAGCTATCGAAGCCATCAGCCCTGAGGGACCGCCTCCGATTACAATCACGTCTTTCATTTTCAGATACAACCTCTCTTTTGCTATGTAAGCGTCAATTTTATCGGTAAAAATTAGCCGGATATGCCTTCAAATTCTTCTTTACTATAACAAAGTTTTCCTCAGATATATATGTTACAAACACTAAAATTAAGTTATCTGAAAATTGTTTTAATTCCGAAATAATAAAGAAAAAAACGGCAAATATCAGAATATATCTTTAAATATTAAGCTCAGAAGTGATTATCGCCTGAGAACTTATAAATATTTCACATTTTAAACAAAAACTCTATTTTATTTCTGTTTTTAGTGTGGTACACTTCTTAGTGTAACTGATATAGAAAACATTGGAAGGAGGAGAAGCACATGTTTCAAACAATAAAAAATAGGTTTGAAGCTAAACGGGCTGTGTGGTCAGAACAGACACAACAGCGAATTGCAGAGTATGCTAAACAGGAACAATCAGCATCACTTAGAAAAATGGATATGGAAGAAAAGCAGCAGCGTCTTTTGAATGAAGAGGTTGATAAGTAC
This sequence comes from Evansella clarkii, assembly GCF_002019695.1. Classification (GTDB taxonomy): domain Bacteria; phylum Bacillota; class Bacilli; order Bacillales; family Salisediminibacteriaceae; genus Evansella; species Evansella clarkii. Next base: position 2,292,563 of record NZ_KV917376.1, read on the forward strand.
CTGAAAACAGTTCATCCGGCGTTTTTGTTAAAGCCTGAAGTTAACAAGGCGTTATTGAACATGTTGCACGCTCGCTCCGAAGGCACAGTAAGCATCAATTTAAATATGACTAAAGAAATGCGTAAAGCATATTCTTTTTACCATAATGATCTGAAAATATTTTTACAGCTTCTTGAAAGAAAAGGTTTTAAAGTATCGGGAAATGAAGAACTGTTCTTAAACACATTCCTTACAAAGCTTCGTGAGAAAAATTTCCGGGTAAACTTTGATCAGTATGGAGACTTTCTCCCTGAATCTGTCACTCTGGCAGATGCTCTGGAGCTGTATTTTGATACTGTAGAGGCGGAAAATAAATATGACAGCGGCAAGATTGACTTCTTCGCGGTTTATTTAAACCAGAAAGGAATTACTGACATTCCTTTAACTAAGAGCCGTCTGAAAAGAAAGCTAAAGCAGTTTGAAAGAGCCAATAAAGATGAATTTAAAATGAAGCAGCTTGAAAGACGCCTGAATGGCATTTAAGAAGCTGTTAAGAAATATATGAAGCAGTATACTAAAAACAGGCCAAATCCCAGGATTTGGCCTGTTTTCTTCCTTATACATAAACGATTACTGGACAGGAATTTAACGAATTAACGGAATGAGGGTCCGACCTGCCAATAAAGCTCAGTACAAATGGTCCCTCATATAGCTAACAGAACGCCTTGGGTATTAATATCCAGGCGTTTTTTTCAGTTTCTGAGCAGTCTGGTTTTTAGAATATTGCACCGGGTAAGAAGTAAAAAGAGGTGGAAACTAACTGAAGAAAAAAATGATGTTAAGACAGGTGAACTTGGATGACTGAAGATAATAAAACTAACGGAGATAAGCATTCGGTAAAGCTCGCCCAGCAGCATCTTGCCAATGAGAGGACGTATCTCGCATGGATACGGACAGCTATTGCAATAATGGGTATCGGTTTTTTAGTCACAAATCTTCATTTCACTTTCGATGTGGAAGGAATACAGCAGGTTGATTATGTCATTAACTTTGTGGGCATCGCCTCAATAATTACCGGGATCATTATTTTAATTTTCAGCACGAAGGATTATTTTAATAAAATGACACAGATAGAACAGGGAATCTTTATTCCTTCCAAGGTAAGTATTTATATACTGACCGCTTTTATTTTTGTCATTTTATTTGTATTTTCTTTCTACTTTATTTTCGTAATGGTTCTGTAATGAAAGATTTGACAGACAAAATCTTATGAAAGTGCCTGCATGTATAATAAACTATTGAAAGGAACAGAAAGGGGAGGTTCATTTGGAAAAGACAAATATACTGATGATCGGTGCTGGCCGAATGGCTGAAGCTGTTATATCCGGATTAATTGCTAAAGAAACTTCGGAAATAGGAAAGATCACAGTCGCAAATCGTTCAGATACGGGAAAGCTTACTGAGCTGGAGAAAAAGTATGGAGTAAATACATCATCTGATTGGGAAGGTGATATGGCAGGACATAATGTTATAGTCCTCGCATCACCACCTGGCACCCAGGATGAGCAGCTCAGGAAAATAGGCGAACGGTTGTCGGGCCAGCTGATCATCACTGTTGCTGCAGGTATTGACACGGATTATATGGAAAGTCGCTTGCCGGACGGAGCTGCTGTTTGCTGGATTATGCCTAATACTGCCGCTCAAATAGGTAAGTCTATGTCCATTTATTCAACAGGGCAGTTTGTCACAGAAGACCAGAAAAAGACGATTTCCCTTATTTTATCTGCTATTGGGTATGGGGAGGAACTCTCTAATGAACAAGTACATAATTTAACAGCTGTAACCGGCAGTGCACCTGCCTTCCTTTATTCCTTTGCAGAAGGCCTGGAAAAAGCGGCAGCTGAAAACGGCGTAACAAAAGAACAGGCACGGGAGCTGGTAATTAAGATGCTCAGCGGTTCAGCAGCGATGCTCGAAGCAGGCTTTGACCCGGGAGATTTACAGAGGCAGGTAGCATCCCCCGGAGGATCGACTGCTGAAGGCTTAAAGGTCCTGGAGGAAGCGAAATTCCAAGAGCTGATTGGAGAAGCTGTGGAGGCTGTTAACAGGCATGCGCGAAGCCAGGGTGAAAATTAAACTGCATGCATAAGGGCATGTGGAAAAGACCACGTGCCCTTAGCCTTAATAGAGGGTTTAAGGTCCCCTCTGGATCCTGTCTGCTCTTTACTCTGAGGGATTCTCCGGCTTTTTTTCCTTCCTGCGATTCTTGCGTTTGTACAGGAAAAAGATCAAAACTGCAGCTATTATTAACGGCAGCAACACTGGTGACAGTCCGATGATCAGCACTGCAGCCCCTGAAAAGAAGGTAATGATAAAATTTAAAGTGTCTGTAAAGAGGCTTTGAGCCCGCTCCCAAGTATTCAGGTCATCTGTATTTTGCAGAGTGGAGGCCGATCCGTACCTTTCTCTTATATGAATAGACACAGTAGAATAGGCAACATGGTTTTCCAGATAATTCATACGCCCGGTAATTGTTTCAATTTCCTCTTGCACATCCGCAAGATCCTGTGAGATATTCAGGAGATCTTCTGTATTTTCCGCCTGTTCCATAAAAGACAGAAGCCGTTCTTCTACTGCTTCCTGGGATCGGAGGCGTGATTCGAGATCAACATATTCTTCAGTTACATCGTTTCCATGTACATATTTTTCCAGGACTGTGGAGCTTCCTGATTCCAGGTCATTAATAAAGGAGTGGAAATGTTCCTGCGGCAGCCGTACAGTAATGTAACCTGAAAGGGCTCCCCCGTCGTTTTGGTGCTGGGAAGACTCTACGATAAACCCTCCGGCTGATACCGTTTTATTCTGAATATCGTTATAGGCTGAGTTATAATCATTTACTTCAATGGAAAGGTCAGCATTATAGATGACCATTCTGTGCTGGGTTTCCACGCCTGCTGATTCTCTTAGCTCAGGTTCCTCATAATTATCTACGTCTTCGCTTGTCTCATAAGCTTCCTCTTCCATCTCTGTATAGCCGGAATTGTCGGCATCATTATATACTGCTGTATTTTCCTGTGCAGAGTCATTATTAGAACAGCCGGTAAATAGGATGAAAAATATTAAGGCAAGAATAATTCTTATAAAGAAGCGTGGTTTTATTTCCATATTTTCACTCCCAGTCTGCTTTAAAATATTAGACGCACCGTTTTCAGGTAAGTTACAATTCTTTTGAAGACAAACAGAAATATAATTATTTTCAGGTTATTAATAAACCGCAGTGGGAAAAAGCATTGGAGAGTTTTAGGAGTTTAAATTTCATGCGTGGCAAAGAGAACAATTAGATCTAAACCGAAGTAAAGAGATGCTGACTATATTTTTGAATGGAGGTAATAACAATGGCAATGATTAAGAAAATTTCTCTAAGTACTCAGTCACGTGATCAGATGCTGGAAGTAACTGAGGAAGTTAACCGTTTCGTAAAGGAAACAGGTGTATCAGAAGGTGTAGTTTATATTTACTCTCCTCATACGACAGCTGGTATTACGATAAACGAAAACGCTGATCCTGATGTTAAACATGACATGCTTATGCGCTGGGATGAGGTCTACCCGTGGGAACATAATAAGTACAGGCATGGAGAGGGCAACTCGGCTTCCCATCTGAAAGCGAGCACCGCCGGAGCTTCCCAGGTTGTCATCATTCATAAAGGGGAGCTTGTGTTAGGGACATGGCAGGGTATATACTTCTGTGAATTTGACGGGCCGAGAACGAGAAATATGTACCTTAAAGTAATCGAAGGGTAGGAGTTCATCTGACTGGGCAGGACATTGGAAAAATACAGTATTAAAGAGCCTGTTCAAATTGGACAGGTTCTCTGCTGTTTATTTAATCTTTTCTGTGCACTTTAAACGACATTCCTGTGATGGAAATCAAATACAATGCTGAATAAAGTCAACTTATTAAACGCATGCCTGAAAAATATGATAAAATGCAAGCTAGCGAAAAATAGTTTAATCCCGATGCAGCCTTTCGAAAAACTCCCTCCTCAAAACATGAGTCGAAACACAGATGTTGTGGCGGGAGTTAACGGATGCTAACATCCCGATTGGTTCAGCTAATAATCAGTGGGGGATGAATTACCCACCTCACTGATTGAAGTGTCACTTTATGAAGAAAGCAGGAGAATTCATGTCAGATAAACAATTAATTCGGGGAACTGCCATTTTATCAGCAAGTATATTTATTTCGAAAATACTCGGGCTTATATACATATTTCCTTTTACCGCTATAGTTGGGCAGGGTGGACTTGCGCTGTACTCATACGGTTATATACCGTACACGATACTGCTCAGTCTCTCAACTATTGGTATTCCCCTGGCCGTATCGAAATTTGTTGCAAAGTATAACGCTCTTGGGGATTATAAAACAGGACAGCGGCTGTTCCGCTCAGGTTTGGTAGTCATGTCCATTATGGGCTTTATAACTTTTATAATTTTATTCCTTCTTGCACAACCGATTGCAGGGCTTGTAGTAGATCCTGAGAATCTGCAGGGAAACAGCATGGATGATGTTGTATTTACTATCCGCATGGTCAGTGTGGCCCTCTTAATAGTGCCGATAATGTCACTTATCCGTGGTTATTTCCAGGGCTTTCAGTCTATGGGGCCAACTGCTGTTTCCCAGGTGATTGAGCAAATTATCAGGATCGCATTCATACTTGTGCTGACGTATCTTATTATTGAGGTATGGAACGGAGAGCTTGGTACAGCCGTAGGTTTTGCCACATTCGGAGCGTTCGTGGGAGCTGTCGGCGGTCTTGCTGTCCTTCTTGTCTACTGGGCAAAAAGAAGGCAGTCCATCCAGCAGCAAGTAGACGAAAGCACAGCAGTGAGCGACAAGCCTTTAAAGGAGCTTTATAAGGAGCTGCTTTCCTACTCCGTCCCGATAGCTATAGTCGGTCTTGCAATACCTTTATACCAGCTTGTCGACATGCTTACCTTTAATCAGGCAATGTTTAGTAATGGCTACGATCAGCAGACTGCGGAAATGTATTTCGGCGCATTTACCCAGGCAGCCCACAAGCTTATTATGATCCCGGTAGCTATTGCGACTGCGATGTCACTGACTATCCTGCCTACCGTAACGAACGCATATACGAATAAAGACGACGAAAGGGTACAACGGTATATTACCCAGACGTATCAAATAATTCTTTTCCTGAGCATTCCGGCAGCTTTAGGCCTTATGCTCCTTTCAGATTCTGTATACGGGGCTTTATTTGGAGTCGGCCATACTGAGCTAGTTATTGGTTCAGAAATGATCAGAAACTACGCTCCTGTAGCTGTACTGTTCTGTATTTTTGCTGTAACTTCTTCCTTGCTGCAGGGAATCAACCGGCAGAAATACGCAGTTATTGCTTTGTTTTCAGGTTTGTTGTTTAAAGCAGTATTTAATTATTTCTTCGTCCTCTGGTTTGGTGCTGCAGGTGCTCCATACGCAACTGGTACAGGATATGCTGTAGCAGTTGGGGTTAACATCTGGGCGATAGGAAAGTTTGCACCTTATAAATATAATTTCCTGGTCAAGAGGCTGCTTCTCATTGGAATGTTTGCTGCTTTTATGGGAGCGGTTGTTTATGGAGTCAGAACCGGAGCCGAACAATTCCTGACATTGGATTCTAGGCTGAATGCTGGAGTGATATTGGGAGCATCAGTCCTTGCCGGAGCAGCTGTATACCTGTTTCTTGGGCTGCGCTCAGGGCTAGCCGGGCAGATTCTCGGACACAGGTTCAGATTTTTAGAAAAAAAGAAGCGGGCTAGAGAAGAAGGATAAATCCAGTTATGGGGGGAAACCGGACGTTGTGTCCGGTTTTTTTTTATGTGTGAAGGCGGTTCAGCCTGAAAGTTGGATGCCTGGCTTTAGTTCCAGAAAAATAATCTTGCGTGCCCTGAATGAGGGGAAGAGATGAACTCAAGTAGTGCAAGAGCATCTTGCGAGCGGGCATGCACGATAAGTTACTCAGTCATAATTGGATGTGAAAAGTGTATTTTGTAGAATAACTGTCCCCCTCATGGGCGAAACATAAGGCGCATATTTGCTCCATAAAAAAAGATAACCAGGCTATTTTCTTGGTTATCTCCCCTATATTTTTTAAAAATCAGTCCATCCAACGCTCGGCCCATTTCTGAACTTCATCCATTGCCGGCTTAAGTTCCCGGCCCATCTCTGTTACTGTATATTCAATTCTGACAGGTGTTTCAGGATAAACGGTTCTTGTAACGAGACCCGCTTCCTCTAACTCCTTCAGACGGTCGACAAGCATTTTATCACTCATGTTCGGAATAACTGCCGATATATCTTTAAAACGCTGAGGACCTTGCAGTAATACATTTAAAATCAATCCGTTCCAACGTTTTCCTAACAGCTGAAAGGCTGATTCAAATTTAGGGCACATGTTAATTTGAACCATATTCATCATCTCCTTAGAAACATTATAACATATGTTGCCAGAATCCGTTTTAATTCTACTGCAAAAACATAAACAGCTGTGGAGGATATCAAACTGTAGAAGGGCATTAATGTGTTTTTATCTAAGATCCAGATTATTCAAATTCTGCCCAGTGAGATTTCAAGTTTAAAACACAACTATACAGGAAAACGTACCTATAGCGAAAATCAGGGGACAATCCTGGTTTTCATTAAGAATAAACGGGAGAATTACAGAATGCTCAAATAAAGGAGAGGATTATTCATGGCAAATATTTTAATCCCTTATTACAGTTCGTATGGCCACATTCTGGATATGGTAAAAGCAGCTGCAGAGGGCGCGAAAGAAGTTGACGGTGCGGAAGTGAGAATCGTGCGGATTGAAGAGTTTGATGTGGTGAAAGATGCCATGTCCTCACAGGAGGCTTACGCAGATGCACAAAATAGGCAGGAAGATATTCCTGTTGCTACACATGACGACCTAAAGTGGGCTGACGGGATTATTTGGGGCATACCTACCCGTTACGGCAGTATGCCAGCCCAGATGAAGCAGTATCTTGATTCAGCAGGAAGTCTTTGGGCAAATGGAGACCTTGAAGGGAAAGTAACTGGTGTGATTACGAGTACCGGATCCATTCACGGTGGACAGGAGACGACACCGATCACCGCGCTTATAAACTTCCTTCATTTCGGAATGATTTATGTTGGTCTTCCTTACGGGGAAAACCCGGAGCAGCTGACAACAGACGGTATTGGAGGCTCGCCTTATTCCGCCGCTACGGTTGCGGGGCCGGACGGCAGCAATCAGCCGGATGAAAGAGAATTCACAATGGCAAAGAGATTAGCTCAGCGTGTCACAAAAACTGCAAAGGCTCTGCATGGTTAATTTTATGAAGGCTGGCTTTTATGCCTCTACTGGAGGCATCAGCCAGTCTTTTTTTGCCGTGGTGAGCGGCTACTGGCTGTTTCCGTTGGGAAAGAGGTGCCAAAAGGGCCCATCATGCCCGAATTTCGAGAAATACATAAAGAAAGGTAAGGCAGGATCCCCCCCGTATGCCCGAACCTCAAAAAACCAGAGAATATAGGGAACACAAGGCCCTTCACCCATTCCCGACTACCCGAAAAAAGTGGCTCGCTGCCTTTTTGTCATCATTCTGTAAAAAAATAAATAATATATTAATCTCGTGCATCCCTTTAGTCTCTTTTAGACTACTTGAGGTTCTGATATAATAAAAGAATTAAAACTGGGATTGAATGGCAGGTGAATCCGATGGATGAAGAATCTAAACGGAAATTATATATAGACTGGACTCTTGTTATAACAGTTTCAGTAATGGCTGTTTTCGGCCTTGTTATGATATACAGCGCAAGTTTTGTACAGGGGTACGAAACATTTGGAAACATAGCACATTTTTTTGACAGGCAGCTGCAATTTCTAATAATCTCAGCTGTTTTATTTACTGCCTTTATGTTTTTCCCATACCGGCATTTCCGGAAGCTTTCACCGTTTATCGTTGGGGGATCTGTCCTTCTGCTTGTACTCGTTCTTATCCCCGGCGTGGGGCATGAAGTGAACGGGGCCACTAGGTGGATTAATGTTGGCGGCTTCAGATTGCAGCCTTCTGAGTTTGTAAAAATCGGGTCGATTATTTATCTGGCCTATGTTTACTCCCGTAAACAAGCCTATATAAATAAATTCTTTAAAGGGGTTATGCCGCCCCTCGTAGTAGTTATTGTTTTTTTCGGATTAATAATGATGCAGCCTGACCTTGGGACAGCAACTTCCATCGTCCTCGTTGCCGGTTTAATAGCTTTCTGCTCCGGAGCAAAGCTGATACATTTAATATCTCTCGGAAGCATTGCAGCCTGGGGCCTCTGGCATTACGCTAATTCTGAAACATACCGGTTAAACCGTCTGATTGGGCACAGGAATCCGTTTGAACTGGAAGCTACAGAAGGTTATCAGCTCGTCCAGTCATACATAGCAATTGCCCATGGAGGACTATCCGGTGCCGGTTTCGGCCAGAGTGTCCAGAAACTGTTCTATCTGCCGGAGGCACATACAGACTTTATTCTGGCTATTGTAAGTGAAGAATTAGGCTTACTGGGAATATTATTTGTATTTACATGTATGCTGATTATAATAATTCGTGGTATTATTATTGGAGCCCGTTCGCGGGATGCTTTTGGAAGTTTATTAGCCTTCGGGATCGTTTTCCAGCTGGCTATACAAATGGCCTTTAATGCTGGTGCGGTCAGCGGGCTCCTTCCGATTACAGGGATTCCATTTCCGTTCCTCAGTTATGGGGGCTCTTCATTAATGGTGACCTGTGTGTCTATGGGGATTCTTGCCAATATATCCAGGAGAGCTGAAAAAGAATACAACGAACGCCACAAGGAAGACGTGGAAGCGGAAAGTGAAGTAGCTGCCACCAAGCTCAGTAAAAGAGAGCATCTTCGTCCGGTGAGATCAATAGGAAATAATAGATAGGTGGTATAGATGCAAGAAAGAAAAACCACGTTACAGCAGCTTGATTATACATTGCTATTTCTTCTTTTTGTTCTGATGTGTATCAGTCTGCTTGCTATATACAGCGGGACGACCGAACAATACACAGCAGACCGAATGTTTTATGTGAAAAGACAGATCGTCTGGTTTGGCATAGGTACTATCCTGATGCTGGCAGCGATGAGTATAGATTATGAGTTTTTTAAAAACTTCTCCATTCCATTATACGCTTTAGGAATGGTGCTGCTCCTTCTCGTTCACTTCTTTGGAATTGAGCATAACGGCGCGCAAAGATGGATTGGGATTGAAGATGGTTTCCGGTTCCAGCCCTCGGAGTTTGTAAAAATCTTCGTTATTATTACTCTGGCTCATTTGCTTTACCAAATAACGAAAACCCCAAGAGAGAAGTCTTTTAAATCAGATGCAATTGTGATAGGAAAAATTCTGGCGGTGGGTCTTCCGCCATTTGCATTAATTCTTGTACAGCCTGACCTGGGAACTGCACTTGTTATTGGTGCAATCATATTCAGTATGATTCTGATGTCAGGTGTGACATACAGGATGATCGGCCTTTTATCTTCCCTTGTGATCCTTGCTATCACTTTTCTGGTCTGGCTGCATAATAATTACTTCAGCTTATTTACAAAGATTATTAAGGACCACCAGCTGAGCAGAATCTATGCCTGGCTTGATCCTTCTGCTAATATTGGCGGGGAAGGCTACCAGCTATATCACGCGATACAGGGTATAGGGGCAGGTAAATTATACGGGAGCGGCTTAGCTCAAGGGGCAAAATCTCAGAGCGGGATCATCCCTGAGCTTCACACGGACTTTATTTTTACAGTTATTGGCGAAGAGTTTGGGTTTGTGGGCGCAACCGTGCTGATTGTCGTTTATTTCCTCCTCCTCTATCGTCTTGTCATTATTGCCTTCAGCTGTAATAATACCTTTGGCACTTATTTGGTGGCAGGAACAATTGGTCTGATTTTGTTCCAGGTATTCCAGAATATCGCTATGACAATAGGTTTAATGCCAATTACTGGTCTTGCTCTGCCGTTTATTAGTTACGGGGGGAGCGCGCTTCTTACCAATATGATAGCAATAGGGATTGTTCTTAATGTAAATATAAGGACAAAACATTATATGTTTGGGGAAGAAGATTAAGTGTACACAGAGACATGCCGGAAATGGCGTGCTGGCATTTTACATGGAGAGTTGTTCCGGCAGCTCTCTTTTTTGTACAATAAAAGAGATGACTGGTAGGTGAAAAAAGTATGTATGCAGGATTTGGAAGACTGGCAAGTGCTTTAGTGGAAATCAACAGATCTAATGTGCCGGTGAGGGTTTATTCAAGGACAAAGGAAAAAGTTGTGGAAGCATCTGAAGCTGACAGGAGAATTACCTGGATTGACCCGCAGGATTTTTCGGCGGAAAAAGAAGTCTGGCTGTTTCTTCCTGCAGATGCTGTGCCGGAGTTTCTGAAGGAAAACCAGCCTTATTTTCACCCGGAGACGGTGTTTTTTTACTGCGCAACAAAAGGTATTTCCGCAGACATTGCCCCTCTTCTTCAAGATAAGCAGCAGGTGGTACCAGTAAAATTTATCACCGAAGCTGGACAGCTGAAAAAGGATGGAAAAGGAATGGCAGCTCTGCCTCAGGAATACAGCAGCTGGAAGGGAAGATTGGCAGAGACGTTTGGCGAAACTATGGAAATAGTCATCGCCGAAGAGAAAGAGGTTCTTGCTCTTAATAAAGCGGCAACAGAAAAAGCGGTGATTGCTGCAGAGGAGCTGCGCAACGAAATGAAAGAACGGGGTCTTCCGGAAAAATTAATTAATCATGCAAGCAGGCAGCTTATCCCCGGAGTTATTAACAGTTATGTGGAAGGAAGACTTGGAGGTTTCGGCCAGCAGGTGATAAAAGAGAGAAGGGGGAACAAATATGAGAATTGACAAGCTTCTCGCAAATATGGGTTTTGGTTCAAGAAAAGAAGTGAAACAGCTTCTGAAAAAGGGAGGTGTCACTCTTAGCGGGGCTCCAATTAAGGACGCCAAGACGCAGATAGATCCGGAAAAGGACGATATTGAAATTTTTGGCGAGAAGGTGGAGTATAAACCGAACATCTATTTAATGATGAATAAGCCAAAAGGTGTAATTTCAGCAACCGAGGATGTTGCTGAGAGTACAGTCCTTGATTTGCTCGAAACAGAGGACTTGATCTATGATCCGTTCCCTGTGGGACGCCTTGACAAAGACACCACGGGCTTCATGCTCCTGACTAACGACGGAAAACTTGCCCACCAGCTAACTTCCCCGAAGAAGAAAGTGGATAAAACATACCGGGTCCATATTGACGACGTGCTGACAATAGATCAGGAGGAAGTGCTTAAATCTGGAGTGGTGCTGGATGATGGGTATAAAACAAAGCCAGCTCAGCTGGCTTATTATGAAGGCGAACCTGAAACAACAGTACGGCTCACCATAACAGAAGGAAAGTTTCATCAGGTGAAACGAATGTTTCAGGCTGTAGGCAGAAAAGTGGTCGCATTGAAACGTGAATCCATTGGCCCTCTGACACTGGACCCTGACCTGAAACCTGGCACATACCGAGAATTAAATGACGACGAAGTGGAGTTATTGCGTAAAGGGAATTTATGATTATTGAGGCGAGAGGGACGGACAGTGTTCGTTCCTTTTTGTTGTCTGGTACCTGCGGTGGGGCGTGTTTCTGGGTGGCATTTGTGTGTTTATTGGCGAGTCGCCGATAAATTGAGAATTTCGCCGATAAAAGCTGCAGCTTCGCCGATAAAAATCAGATTTCGCCGATAAAATTAATTTTTCGCCGATATACACATATAAGAACAAATATTAATAGGGTACATACGCTTTTCATCTCATCTGAATAGGGATTTATCCTCCTGAAGTAAATAAATGAGTGCTTTCATTCTCTATCCATAGCTAACCCTCTGCAAAAACATTATTTAACGGACTGAGAGCCGGTTTCGTATCCGTGAGGTAGCGAAGTCCAGGCTTTTTTTACGCTTCAAAACAAAAAACAGCCCTTCACATGTTTGTGAAGGGCTGCCTGAAATTAAGCAATAATAGTAATTATATTATCATATCAATTTTGACAGAATTGTCTTACGGCTGGTAGTTGTCCACTTTCCCCGCTCCGGACTGCTCACGAGATTATGCTGTTCAAGAGCACTTAAATCCCGCTGAATCGTCCTTTGAGTTGTCCCGAATTCTTCAACCAATTCCTTTGTCGTGACATTTTCTCTCCCTTTAATATAAAAGTAGATGGATTTTATCCTGGTCAGCATCCGGTCAGTTGAAGGTTTCAAAAAACCACTCCTTACCTATTTTCTCTTTTCGCTGTAAAAAGAGTTGTAGAATAAGCTGATTAGTTTTTTCAGCTGCGGTACAAAATTTTCAACCATCCCCCCTTTCTTTAATTTTACTGTAATAAGGCAGTAAGGTAAAGGATAATTGGTTTACTAGTCGGAAAACTCAGTGTATATTTTCGAGCGAAAGCCTTTCCTCCAAACTCGTGTTATTATATATTTAATTCGGATTCCTAAAAGACTATGCAGCATTTTGGATGTTCAGCGTAATTTTTCAAATAAATACATATTAATGGAGGTGCCGTAATGGCTGACTGGCAGGCAGAAGTAGAAAAAAGAGAGACTGAATTTATTTCGGATACCCAGGATTTCCTGAAAATTAAAAGTGTACTGGATGAATCCACCGCACAGGCTGGATCTCCTTTTGGCAGGGGCATACGGGAGTGCTATGACTGGCTGCTGAATAAGGCGGATAAAGAAGGTTTCACTGTCAAAGATCTCGAGGGGTATGCAGGCCATATTGAATTTGGGGATGGAGAGGAGATTGTCGGAGTTCTATGCCATATTGATGTAGTACCGGAGGGAGAGGGATGGACCTCACCGCCCTTCGCAGCGGAAATCCGGGATGGCCGAATTTATGCCAGAGGTGCAATCGACGATAAAGGCCCTACGATGGCCGCCTATTACGCCCTGAAAATAGTGAAAGAAATGAATCTGCCTCTGAAAAAAAGAGTCCGCATAATTATAGGTACTGATGAGGAAAGCCAGTGGCGCTGTGTTTCTCATTATTTTAAGCTTGAAAGAATGCCTGAAACAGGTTTTGCGCCGGATGCTGTCTTCCCAATTATTTATGCAGAAAAAGGAATATGCGACCTCTCCTATACAAAAGACTTAACAAACGGGGAGAAGGGTGCTGTTTTGGAGTTTCGTGCCGGGGAACGATTCAACATGGTTCCTGAGCAGGCGTTTGCAGTTTTACAGGGAGTCATTCAGGAGGAAGTGGAGAAATCGTTTAATTTTTATCTGGAGAAAAATCATCTTCAAGGTTCAGTAAGCGGAAATGGCAGCGAAATAAGATTAAACCTTACCGGAAAATCAGCCCATGGTCTTGAACCAGAGAAGGGGCTGAACAGCGGGCTTTTACTTGCCGCCTATATAACTGACCATATTAAGCTGAATGCTGAAGAGGAAACGTATTTCTCTATGCTCAAAAATTTTTTTCTTGAGGACAGCAGGGGGGAGAAACTGGGGATTGCTCATACTGACGAGGAAAAGGGACATGTAACACAGAACCTTGGGATATTACGATACAAAGCGGAAGGGAAAGCTGAAATTGGTATTAATCTCAGGTATCCTGAAGGCGCTGACTTTTCGGCTCTTCAACATAAGCTGAATGACTTTTTTACAGAAAGCAGTTATCAGGCAGTAATTAAAGCACATGAGAAGCCCCATGCCGTAGAGAAGAGCCATCCTCTTATTAAGACGCTGGCAAAAGTGTATGAAGAGCAAACCGGAGATGAGGCTGAATGTATAGCCATCGGCGGAGGAACTTATGCGAGGTCCCTTAAAGCCGGTGCCGCCTTTGGGCCTTTGTTTCCCGGAGAAGAAGATGCAGCTCACCAGGCAGATGAGTATATATCCGTTGCCAGCCTGAAAAAAGCAGCTGCACTTTATGCTCAGGCGATTTACGAACTAGCAAGATAAAGGCAGGAATCCAGCTTCTGAAGTTTATGAACAGTGAGCATGAGTCTCCTTATGCTCACTGAAAATAAAAAACAACCTGCATAAACAGCAAGGATGATGGTAAATGAATCAGCACAAAAAGACGATGTTAAATATGAAAAGCTTTTATTTTTTCTCCTTTTTTGCACTGGGGGGACTGTTTCCCTTATTAAGTGTTTACCTGCAGAATGAAGCAGGCCTTTCAGGGGCGCAAATTGGCACAATCATGTCTGTGGGTCCCATAGTTATGCTTCTTTCCCAGCCAGTATGGGGTATGCTCAGTGATTATACCGGCAAGCCAAGAGTGCTTTTAACGGTGGCAGTTGTGATTACCGCCAGCACTGGCCTGTTGTATTTATTTACATATGAATATATCTGGCTGCTTCTTATCGCTGCCTTACTTGCGTTATTTCAAAGCCCCCTTGTCCCTTTATCAGACAGTATGGCGATGAATTATGTATATAAGCATAAGGAACACTATGGAAATGTCCGGCTTTGGGGGGCGGCCGGATTTGCTGTGGCCGTCTGGGTTGCTGGAAACCTCTCTGATTTAGCCGGTCTCCAGATTATCTTTTATATTTTTGCGGCCACCATGCTTTTGAGCGCTGTTTTTTCCATGGGTATGCCAAGAGAGTCGGCTGAAGTAAGTCCTGGGATAAAAAATGGACTTGGGACCTTAATTAAGATGCCGCGATTTATGATTTTTCTTTTAGTAACATTTCTCGTTTTCGGACCGATCATGGCCAATAACTTTTACTTCGGGCTGTTTATTCAGTTTGCAGGCGGATCTTTAGCCGGGGTAGGCTTTGCTTTCCTGCTGGCAGCTGGAAGCGAGGTTCCTTTTATGCGCTGGGCAGGAAACTGGATTGAAAGGGCTGGAATACTGAAAATCCTTTTTATTGCTTCACTTATTTCCGGTTTAAGATGGCTTTTTTACGTTGCTGGTCCAAGTCCGGTTTTTATTTATGTTACAACTATAATTCAGGGCTTTTCCATTGGATTGTTTATACCTGCGGCGCTCCAGTATGTAATAAAGATTGCGCCTGGTGAAATCAAAGCAACTGCTGTTTCATTATACTCGGCAGCAGGAAACGGTCTGGGAGCATGGTTTTTTACTTTTTCGGCAGGGCTGTTAATTGACTGGTTTGGAATATTGTCCGTCTATCTTTTCTACGGGGTGCTGACCCTGGCCGGAGCAGTACTGATGCTGGTCATCATACGGCAGGAAAAACAAGTTTCTTTGTAGACGGAACGAGGAAAAGCTAATCTACACAGGAAAATCCCTCATTGCCGTAATGAGGGATTTAAAGTCTGATTATTCTTTTTCAAAATCAAAAAGGTCTGTAGAAAGATAACGTTCTCCTGTGTCACAGGCAATGGCAACCACAACATCTTCAGGAGTTAACCGTTTAGCTACCTGAAGAGCTGCATAGCATGCTGCTCCGGAGGACGGGCCGACCAGGATTCCTTCTTTTCTGGCTAGCTGGCGTGAAATATCGTAGGCATTCTCGTCAGAAATACAAAAGATTTCACCATACACGTCTTCATTTAATATTGGTGGAATAAAGCCAGGGCTTGTACCCACCAGCTTATGAGGCCCAGGTTTCCCGCCGGAAAGCACTGGAGAACCTTTAGGCTCGACTACATGCACAGTCAGATCAGGATAAGTTTTTTTTAGCTCTTCTGCTGTGCCAGTAATGGTCCCGCCTGTTCCTGAAGCCGCTACAAAAGCAGATAATGGCTTCCCTATATCTTTCATGCACTCTTCAATCTCTTTCGCGGTTGTGGATCGGTGGGCGTCAGGGTTTGCACTGTTTTCGAACTGCATCGGCATAAAGCTGTTCGGAATTTCTTTTACGAGCTCATGCGCTTTTTCAATTGCCCCTGGCATTTTTTTATCTCCTGGAGTAAGCACCACTTCAGCTCCATATGCTTTAAGGAGGTTAATGCGCTCCTGTGACATTGTGTCAGGCATAGTAAGGATTGTCCGGTAGCCTCTGGCCGCTGTGTTCATAGCCAGGCCAATACCGGTGTTCCCGGATGTTGGTTCAATAATTACAGAGTCACTGTTAAGCAATCCTTCCTTTTCTGCCTGGAGGATCATGTTGAAAGCAGCCCTGTCTTTTACGCTTCCGCTCGGGTTCATAAATTCCAGTTTAAGATAAACAGAGGCGCCGCCCTCATCAGGTACACGGTTCAGCTTAACGAGGGGTGTATCGCCGATCAGCTCGGCCATATTATTTGCGACACGCATCTGATCACTTCCTTTCTATAGCATCTTTCATTTTTGTGAAATCTGATTAAATCAATCGGGTTTATTAAGCTTTATCATTGTACCACAGTTTTATTATTTGAAAAAAGAAGGTGATTACATTGGCCAGTTCACACTTTTTTATTGGAATTTCAGTACCTGAAAATGTCAACAGTTATTTAGTAGAGCTGCAGGAGCAACTTAGCTTAGAGAATTATTATAAAAAAATTACTTTTGCAGAAGATTTTCATATCACTCTCTTATTTTTGGGGGATTGGGGTAAAGAAGGTGACAGGGAGTCATTATGGTCGGCCCTGGCTGACAGGCTAGCTGAAGAGAAACCATTCAAATTAGCTCTTGACCGTACAGGTATTTTTGGCAGCAAAAACAAACCTAGAGTTTTCTGGGCAGGGATTAGCGGGGAACAGGCTTTATCACAAATACAGGAATTAACGTCCAGTAAAGCAGAAGAGTATAGTTTTCATAGGGAGAAACGGCCTTACCGGCCACATATTACACTTGCGAAATCTTATAACACAGACGAGGATTTCTCAGAAGGCACGGGAACAACACTGAATAATATGGAGTGGCTCGTGGAGGAAGTAATTCTCTATGAAGTGCGGCCAGGAAAAAAACCTATGTATAAACCCGTTTCAAAAATTCAATTTTCAGGATAAAATAGTAAATATATAGCGAATGGTGGAGATGGAGGTAGAAATTTGGCTCAGCTAGTAAAGTTATCAGATTATATCTCTCGGTATGAGACAGATATATACCGTTACCCAAGCCGCTTTGTCCGGCTGAAAAAGGAACGGTGGAAAAGATTTTCAAGCGAATGGGGAAATTCAGAAGTTTACCTGCCTGAAATGGATATTTCTTTTGAACAGGAAACAGAAGAGAGAAAAACGTTTGGCCAGAGACTGAAGCATCTTTTTCTTAGTAAAGATGATGCAGACGAAGTGGAGCCTGCGCCCCCACCTGGCATTAAATATAAAGATAAACAGGAATTAAGGGCAGCTTTTATGGAGGATGTATTTCATTTTCAGCTAAGCTGGGCCAGTTCCACCATTTCGGAAAAGTCAGAGATCAACAGAAAATATTATTATGACCATCTCCTCTCATTTTTTGTGAAGGAGCTTCCTGACTCATATTTTATTTTCTATGAGCCTGTTCTTTTTCTGGAAAAAGCACCTGTGGATTTTGATATACTTATATTAACACCTGCGGAGATGTGGCTGATTACTGCGCTGCCAGGGACAGATAAAACGGTTTACAAAAGCTTTTCCAACCGGTTCTGGGAAAAAAAACAGGGAGACCGGACGGAAAAGCTTCTTAATCCGGGGGTTGCTTTAAAGCGAATGAAAACTGTAACAGAGGAGATTCTTGCTGATAATGGACTGGAGATTCCTGTCAGGACCGCTGTGATAGCTAAAAACAGCTTCATTGATCTTCCTCAGCTTCCTGGCAAGCGTACTAAAGTGATTGATAAAAGAAATTTGGCAAGCTGGAAAAAAGAATTTACCGCTGCAACAGTTCCGGTAAAACACCACCAGTTGAAAATTGCCGAAACGCTCCTCGGACAATGCCTTACAAACTCTGAACTTCGCATCGATGAGGCACAGGGGAGGATTGACGATATTTAAAAAGAGCATTAAGATAAAGTGAAACTTCAATCAGTGGGGGAGTCATCCCCCACTGATTGTCAGCTGAACGAATCAGTATGTCAGCGCATATTTAATGATCAAAAGTATGAGTAAAAAGAATACTCATAAAATATATTAAGTTGAAGAAAGTGTAATTATTTTTTACAATAGTTAAAGACTTTTCGGTATCTGAGAAATTGTCATAAACACTGCTGGAATCATACACAGAAAATTGAGGGTGAAATTATTGGAACACTTATTGGGCGAAGAGTGGAATATATGTCCTGCCGGAGGTGCGACGGGCGAAGCCTATATCGCAGAGAAGGGGGACCAGAAAATCTTCATAAAGAGAAATTCCTCTCCTTTTCTTGCTGTTCTGTCCGCTGAAGGAATTGTCCCTAAGCTCTTATGGACAAAGCGTCTTGAAAATGGAGATGTTCTCACTGCCCAGAGGTGGGTCAAAGGCCGTGAGTTAAAATCGCCGGAGCTGCGCCAGAAGCGTGTGGCAAGGCTGCTGGCCAAAATCCACCGGTCAAGAGAGCTCCTCTATATGTTTACGAGGATGGGAAATCATCCCCTGACTCCTCATGCTCTTTTTAAAGCAACTAAATCGCGGGCAGTCCGCTTACAAATAAAAGATCCGTATATTACGGAAGCGCTGAAATGGCTTGAGACAAATCTCCCTGAAAGCAGGATAGAAGAACATGTTGTCTGCCATGCGGATGTAAACCATAATAACTGGATAATAAGCAGCGACGACAGTTTATATCTGATCGACTGGGACGGAGCAACAGTTGCTGACCCTGCTCTTGATCTGGCTCCCATGCTGTATTTATATGTACCGAAGAACGAATGGGAAAGCTGGCTCGAAGAATATGGAGTGACATATACAGAGGAGCTTAAATACCGTCTTGACTGGTATATGGCAGCCCATTGTGTGGAAAGCATGCTCTGGCACTGGCAGAGACAGGAGTTTCATGATATTACGAAGTGGTCGGATATCCTTACAGAAATTCTTCGCCAGTCACGATTTCGTTCTTCCTGAAAATTACAGGCTATTATCAGCTGATTCAGCTGGAAATTAAAGAAAAGACCGGGCCGTTCCCGGTCTTTTCATGTTACATATTCAGATTCCCCGCATTTCCCATGCCAGGGCCGCTCTGGTTTGAGTTTTGAATTTGCTGAACCCAGTTGCTTAGATCTGATGGTATGAAATTTCCCTGTTGCCCGTCTATATCGTGTTCTGTGGCAAAGTTCCGGATATTGTTAAGAATTTCACGGAGTTCCCCATTTACAGATGGATTTTGCAGTAAAGCGTTAGCTAGTCTTTCAACCTGGCGATATTCATCGTGTGTGCCGTAATGTTCGTCGTGCTGGTTCATCAGAATATCGGACAGCAGCTGAAGCTGATGGTGGTAATTCATGGTCATTTTAAAAGCCACATCCTTAACAGCGTTTTGACTTTTGTTATCATAATTAAAGGATGTGATTTTAAGGTGAAATTATGCGGGAAATGTTTAAATTTCTCTGCCTTTCCTTTGTTCATAGTCAATAGTTACTGCCCCTCCGCCGGCTTTCAGTAAATCCAGCTCTTCAAGCCAGCGTGCCAGATTAAGATGGTGGTGTTCCACATGTGTCCGGAGCTTGTCCTTGCTGCTGGTTTCAAGTGCGGTTTTTGTGTAAGCGTGAATTTCTTCCACAGTCCCACTGAAATTAGCATTAAAATGCTTTTCTTTGAGAGAACTTAACAGAGCATCCAATTCACTCAGCTGGCCATTTTCCGCGTCCTTTGTTCTTAACTGCTCCTTAAGTATTTCCCTCACCTGCTGGATCATCTCATCTTTTTCCATATGCAGCCTCCTTATTATTTTTCGTAAATTGCTGGACCTTTTTGCCCGTTGAATAAGCGGCATTAAATTGTCCTTTGTTTTGTTTCTTTAAGTTCTGATTTAAAATTGGCTTTTTAACTCTTTTCCCCCGGTCTGTCTGTTTTACACATAAAGTAAACTTCAATCAGTGAGAGATTTACGACGGTTGCATCGGGATGAAAAATGATTTTGAAACAACTGACAGAACGGGTAAGATAAGATATAGTAATGACGATGATGTCAGAAGGAGTGTTAATTATGCGTTTAAGAAATAAACCTTGGGCTTCGGAAGTAATCGAAAACCATCCGGAAATTGTGACCCCTGAACCGGAAAATTTGAAAGGGAAATGGAACGAACATTTTGGGAATGAAAACCCTGTATACATTGAAGTGGGAACTGGCAAAGGCAGATTTGTCACGAGGATGGGAGAAGCCTATCCTGACAGGAATATTATTGGAATGGAAAAATACGATAGTGTTATTCTCTCGGCAGTTGAACGCCTCATTGAGACGCCTCAAAAAAACGTCAAACTAATAAAGGACGATGTGGAGAAACTGACGGATATTTTTGCTGAAGGGGAGATTTCCCGTGTTTATATTAACTTTACTGATCCATGGCCGAAAAACCGCCATGAGAAGCGGCGCCTGACTCATAAAGGATTTTTGGAGAAATATGCCGAAGTATTAGGTAAATCGGGAGAAATACATATGAAAACAGATAATCAGGCGCTTTTTGAATATTCCCTTGAAAGCCTGAGCCAGTTTGGATTCAGGCTTAAAAACATCAGCCTTGATCTCCACAACAGTGGTATGGAAGACAATATTATGACAGAGTATGAAGAACGTTATGTTGATAAGGGTATGAGAATTTATCGCCTGGAAGCCGAAAAAAATCCTGATTTGTAAATACAAATGACGAAGGGATGATAAAAATGGCATTAGAACAGTTCGAAGCGGGTGGCGTAACGTATACGTGGCTTAACGGAGGTGTCACCCATATGGACGGAGGGGCAATGTTTGGAGTGGTTCCAAAGCCATTATGGGAGAGAAAATATCCGGTTAACGAAAAGAACCAGGTTGAACTGCGGACTGACCCTGTTTTAATTCAGGCAGATGGGAAAAATATGCTTATGGAAACAGGACTGGGCAACGGCAAATTTTCCGAAAAAGCTTTAAGAAACTATGGGATTACTCAGGAATCTTCCGTGGTGGAAAACCTTAAAAGCCTCGGTTTGAAACCGGAAGATATTGATTATGTTCTTATGACACATATGCATTTCGATCATGCCAGCGGTACTTCGGGAAAAACAGATTCTGGTGAATTCGAGAGTGTATTTAAGAATGCGGAATACTGGGTGCAGGAGACAGAATGGGAAGAGTTGAAAAACCCTAACATCCGTTCCAAAAATACGTATTTTAAAGAAAACTGGCAGCCTATCGAGCATCAGGTGAAAACGTATAAGGAGTCATGTGAGCCAGTGGAGGGCATCCGGCTTATACATACTGGAGGGCATAGCGCGGGGCACAGTATTCTTGTAGTGGAACGAGGCGGAGAGAAAGTGGTACACCTGGCCGATCTAATGCCTACCCATGCTCATCAGAATGTTTTGTGGGTTCTGGCGTATGATGATTACCCAATGGACTCCATTGATGCGAAGCAGAAATACTTATTGCCTGCAATTCAGGAACGGGCTTGGTTTATTTTTTACCATGATTATAAATACAGGGCGCTGCAATGGGATGAGGATGGAAAAACGATTGAAGAGGCAGTTCTCAGAAATCAGGAAAATGAATAACAGTGAAAACACAAAAGAACAGACCCGGGCTTTTTCCGGGTCTGTTTCAGTATTGCATAGTATATAATGCTGGTGCTGCGGCTTCCTGAAGGTAAGCAGTCAGCGATTAATCATCCTGTTTAACCAGTTTAAGAATTGCTCCTGTAGAGCTGTCTGCATAGAATTCATAAGCGTTCATTTTACCCTGTTCATCGGTACAGGTAATTCCGCCCCTGTAAACATTATAGGAAAGTTCATCAGTTTCATACTTTTCAGGGATCATATGCACCCAGGATCCTTCAATCGAACCAAGATGCTTTGCTTTTTCCTTCACTTGTTTTAACGCTTTTTCCGGAGAGAGCTGGCTCTGATTTTTTTCCATCTGGTTTTTTGCAATCAGCGTTACGGCCACACCAGCCCCTACTCCCGCTGCGAAACGTTTCCATCCCATTGTAAAACACCTCTTTCCAGTTAGCACTATAAGATAGCTTTTTCAGTGAAAACAATCCAATTCTGCTTTCAGTATAACCAACATAAACAAAAATGCCAAATTTATCAATGTTAAATTTTGAAAAAAAGGTTAATTCTAATGTAAGAAGTTTTTATTTCGACAGCCGAATAACTGGAAACAAGTCTGATAATTTTGGTAAAATGTAAAAAGATACATAAGCATAGATTCTGAAAGGAGCACATAATGAAACAGGAGACACTTGATTTATTCAAAACGTTAACACAGATTCCCGGTGCACCAGGCTTTGAGCATGAAGTAAGAAGTTTTGTGCGTGATGAGCTGAGAAAATACAGTGACGAAGTTATACAGGATCGCCTCGGCGGGATCTTCGGTGTCAAAAAAGGTGAAGAAGCCGGCCCGAAAGTGATGGTTGCGGGACATATGGACGAAGTAGGTTTCATGGTCACCTCGATTACTGACAAAGGTTTAATTCGTTTTCAGCCGCTTGGAGGCTGGTGGAGCCAGGTCCTTCTTGCTCAGCGTTTTCAGGTAATTACAGAGAAAGGTCCTGTTACGGGAGTAGTTGGTTCAATTCCGCCCCATCTTCTTGATGAAGCAAAACGGAAAAAGCCGATGGAAATAAAGAATATGCATTTAGATATAGGTGCGGATAATAAAGAAGATGCCGAGAGGATCGGTATTAAACCAGGTCAGCAAATCGTGCCTGTCTGCCCGTTTGAAAAAATGGCGAATGAGAAGAAAGTGATCTCTAAGGCGTGGGATAACCGCTATGGTGTAGGGCTTTCCATCGAATTATTAAAAGAACTTCAGGGAGAAACACTGCCGAATACTTTATATTCCGGAGCGACTGTCCAGGAGGAAGTAGGCCTTCGAGGTGCACAGGTGGCCGCAAATATGATCCAGCCTGACATTTTTTATGCACTCGACGCCAGCCCGGCCAATGATACTTCTGACGAAAAAGATACGTTTGGGCATCTTGGAAAAGGAGCACTGCTGAGGATTCTGGATCGTACAATGGTAACTCACCGTGGAATGAGGGATTTTATCCTTGATACCGCTGAGTCCGGAAACATTCCTTACCAGTACTTTATTTCCCAGGGCGGAACAGATGCCGGCCGTGTTCATATGTCAGGAAATGGCGTTCCTTCCGCAGTTATTGGGATATGTTCCCGATACATCCATACATCCGCTTCCATCATCCACGTAGATGATTATGCAGCTGCTAAGGAGCTTATCACCACTCTTGTCAGGAAAACAGATAAAACAACCCTTGAAACGATCAGAAGTAATGTTTAATTAGATAATGGAAATCCCTTTCCGCTAAGGAAAGGGGTTTTCTGTGTGAGAGGTTGTTTTTAGGCGGTGGCGGGGCAATGAAGGTTTTGTATATAGAAGGGTAAATTTCGCTGATAGCCTGTATGGTTTCGCAGATAGAGGGTGAGATTTCGCAATAGCCCACTCAAATTCGCTGATAGAAAATAAATTGGACGCTGAGAATCAAAAATAATAATTTGATGAAGTGATTTAAAATTACTATGGAGGGCAAGTTATCGTGGATGAAATATATATCGGTTCAAAAAATCCTGCGAAAATAACCGCAGTTCAGAGTGTATTTACAAGAGCGAAAGTCATTTCTGAGGAAGTTCCTACTTCGGTATCCCCTCAGCCGTTATCGGATGAGGAGACGAAACAAGGAGCTGTGAACAGAGCAGTATATTTAATTACCAACAATAAAAATATTTCATTGGGAATCGGCCTTGAAGGAGGCGTCATTGATAGTGAAGAAGGGATGTTCCTTTGCAACTGGGGAGCATTGGCAGTTAAAGGCGGAGGAGTATACACTGCCGGTGGTGCAAGAATTCCGCTTCCTGAAGATATTGCCGCAAAAATCCGGGCAGGGAATGAGCTTGGAGATGTTATTGATCAATGGGCGGAGAAGACAGACGTGAGGAAAAAAGAAGGAACGATAGGTATTTTAACTGCAGGCGAAATTACCCGTGAACTCATGTTTGAGCATATTGTAAGGCTCCTTTATGGACAATGGAAATTTTCCCGGTTAAGGTCGGAGAAATAAATTTATCTCTCACTCATAGCTATTAATAACCGTTCAGGAAAAAACGCCATGTGTCAGTTTCTAAAGTGATCGTTTTTGAGAGGTGCTTCTCTAAAATAGTGGAAAGGAAAAGCGTATTTTATTTATATAATTAATAATATATAAAAGTAAAATAAACGGATATTTTTCGTTTATTTGGAGATTGAAGCTTATTTTAGTTGATATAAGGGGAAGTTTTCCGGTTATGCAAGATAAAATCACCCAATTTAGAACTTTTCGAGTTAATAGGCGCAATCTCTCCGTCTATTTTAGAGTTTTTTTATAATAATCACGAATGAAGCGCCCTTATTCAGAAGATCACATCGGTTTCTTAACCTGAGCTCCAACCGATAAGTTTAATTCCTCTTGATAGTGGATGCAGGAATCAGCAGCTTTTCATCGACCACCAGTTTATAAATGTTGGGAATTTCGTAGAAATCTTGATTAATAAAGAAAAAGACGTATGCCAATTCATACGTCAATTCTTGTTTGTTTGTTTAATAAGATAGCTCCCAATAATGGAGACTCAGGTGGTCTTTATCCACAGACGTTAATTTTTAAAGTGACTGTTATTTAATCCTCAAAAATATAAGAGACAGCTTTCAGAGCCTGCTCCGGAGTTTCCACAGTCACTTGTGCTTTTTCTGAGAGCTCTTTTAGAGGATGGTGCAGACTTTCCGGGCGGATGAGTATAAGCGGCTTATTCAGGGCGATAGCGGCAGCAGCATCCATTGCACTGTTCCATTGCTTGTATTTTTCGCCAAACAAGGCAATAACGATGTCTGATTTATTCAGAAGAACCTGAGTCCGGAGGTTATTTATCTTTGAAGCAGCTTCGTCCTTAAGCACAGCGTTCGGCTGTTCTCCCAGAATTTCTTCTCCTATATTGTCAGACCTGTCATGGTTTTCCATTGGTCCGGTGAACTGAAGAGGCAGATTCATTTGTGCTGCTTTATCCTTAATTTCTTTTCGCCAGTCGTCATGTATCTGGCCTGCCAGATATACTGTAAATTCCATTATTGCTTCACTCCTTCTTCTATTTGTGATTCCATTTTAAACATAAACAGAAATGTCAGTAAAGAAATCGGTTTCAATCATCAGCTTGGCAATCTATTGTTAACCGTGTAATATTAACATTGGCAGTATAAGAAGAAAGTTTTGGAAAAAATGTATGTGCAAATAAAAGAGAGGTAATCTATTTGTAGCTGTACTTTGCTGTATAGATTAACTTTATCAGCCACTAATAAAACACGGGGAAACTGATATTTATCATTGTGAACGATTTTTTTACAACCATAGCAGCGGAGGAATAACGATGAAGGAATTTTTACATAGAAAAGGTGTCAGGCCTTCCCTCCAGACATATTTAATTGACGCTTTAAGCTATATGGCTTTAGGTCTGTTTTCATCCTTAATCATCGGGCTTATCATGCAGACTGCGGGGCGTTTACTTAGTGATTTAAACGTCCTCACTGGAGCAGCAGGTTTTCTGGAAACGATGGGCGGGACGGCGATGTCCCTGATGGGGCCGGCTATAGGTGTAGCAGTTGCCTATGGCTTGAAAGCACCTCGTCTTGTAATTTTCGCTGCAGTCGTAAGCGGCGCAGCGGGGGCTGAACTTGCCGGTCCGGCAGGGAGTTTCATAGCTGCATTATTGTCAACTGAAATTGGAAAGCTTGTCTCCCAGGAAACGAAAGTAGACATTATCGTTACACCATTCGTAACGATAGCTGCAGGTGTGGGGACAGCGACTTTGATTGGTCCTCCAATCGCTGCATTTCTCACTGGTTTTGGACAGTTTATCATGTGGGCGACCCAGCAGCAGCCATTCATTATGGGAGTACTCGTAGCTGTTTTTATGGGGCTTGCCTTAACAGCGCCTATATCCAGTGCTGCGATTGCGATTATTTTAGGACTAGAAGGGCTTGCTGCCGGGGCAGCTACAGTTGGCTGTGCGGCTCAGATGGTCGGTTTCGCCGTAAGCAGCTACAGGGAAAACAAGTGGTCAGGGCTCGTTTCTTTAGGGATAGGCACTTCGATGCTCCAGATAGCTAACGTTGTGAGAAACCCATGGATCATCCTGCCGCCTACTCTGGCTGCCGCAATATTAGGTCCTGTTTCCACTCTGGTTTTTCAAATGGAAAACAGTCCGGAAGGGGCAGGCATGGGAACGAGCGGTTTAGTTGGCCAAATAATGACCATTAACATGATGGGTAGCAGTTCAGGAGTACTGTTTGCTATCCTCCTGCTGCATTTTATTGGTCCTGCTGTGTTAAGTTTGATATTCTCAGAGTGGATGCGAAAAACAGGGAAAATCCGCTTTGGCGATATGAAAATTGAACAATCCTAGGAGGAGTATAATGGAGACGGTATTAAATATTGAGCAGTTTAAAGAAGTGAAACAGGAAGACGGTTCTGTGATGATGTTTACCGCTGGCTGGTGTCCGGATTGTACAGTGCTTGAACCTGATCTGCCTGCGCTGCAGGAACACTTTCCTGAATTTAACTTTTATAAAGTAGACCGTGACCAGTTTATGGACCAGTGCCAGGAACTGGATATATACGGCATTCCAAGTTTTCTTGTTTTTAAAAAAGGAAAAGAAGTGCACAGGTTTGTAAGTAAAGACCGTAAATCCAAAGAGGAAATTATCAAATTTTTAAACGAAGCTAAGAATAAATAAAAACAAAACAAGTGCCATGGAAGTTTTTCAGCTTCCATGGCATTTTTTCTGTCTCTTAGTGAGCCCGTTTGTTGGTTCATTGCCTGAGAAATGATAAAATAAGAAGTTGTAACAAAAGGGAGGTCAAGGTATGAAACCTTTACAAATAAAACGGGAAATTGAAAGCCGGTTAACTAATGAAAATTGGGTCACATCTTTTGACAGGGACAGCGAGACCCTCCGAATTGTAGATAAACGCTATGACAAAGGGGTAACGGTTCAGCTTTCAAACCTTAAAGATAAGTTCAAAGAAAACAAAGAAAAAGCTCTGGAGGAGACAATAAATTTTATCAATGAAGGCTTGGGGCTGCTTGGTAAAACAATAAACCTTGAAGGAAATGAAAAAAACATTTTTCCGGTTATCAGAGCGACATCTTTTCCTACGGAGACTGAGGATGGAAAAAAACTCATCTATTCAGACCATACAGCTGAAACAAGAGTATATTATGCGGTCGACCATGGGAGATCATTTTCTTTAATCGATGCCGAAACACTTGAAAATGAAGGCAAATCCTTAAAAGAAATACATGAAGCTGCTCTGTTTAATATTCGGTCTCTGGGCGGAGATATGAAAAGTGATAAAGTAGCAGGGAATACTTTTTACTTTCTGAATACAGATGACGGCTATGATGCAAGCCGCATCCTTAACGAATCTCTGTTAAAGGAGATGAGTGAAAAATCTGCCGGCCAGCTTGCGGTTGCCGTGCCTCACCAGGATGTGCTTATATTTGGCGACATCCGAAACGAGACAGGCTTTGATATTCTGGCGCAGATGGTGTTTCAATTCTTCTCTGAAGGCCGTGTGCCAATCACAGCTCTGCCATTTATCTATGAAAATAATGAATTAGAGCCTGTATTTATTCTGGCTCAGCGAAAGCCCAAATCAGGTAAAAAGAAGTAGAGCCTTTCCGTTTTTAAGAGTGTAAACTAATCAGGACCGCCTGTCAGGGTGGTTCTTTTTAGTGGTAATAGACGGCGCCGCCTTCAGCATTTTGTTATTCAGGTAATGCCTCGTTCAGGGCTTAACTATGGAAGTGGCGCAAAAGCGGACAAAGAGAGGATAAAATTACCGAAACCTATCCTTACACTGGTTACTTTTCTGATATACTTTAGTTTACACAGAAATGTTTTCCAGACAAGACTTCAAAGAAACAGGTGATATAAAATGGCAAAACGGTTTCCCCGTTTTTTAATAGGCTTAAAAAACTGGATGTTTCCTTCATCAGAAGACCAGGAGTATTCAAATAGTAACTACACAGATTATGAGGTGAAGGGTAAAACAAATTCAGATACATATTACCCAAGGCTGCAAAAACAGAACAGTCCTGAGCCCAAAGTGATTCATCAGTATCCTAAAAAAGGGAACTTTCGTTTCCCGGTTATAAAAGATGAGGAGCCAGCTCAAAAAAGAGGCAAAATACAGAGACCGCCTGAAGTGAAAAGAAACAAGGAGAAACGCTCCTTTACAAAAGAGCAATACAGTACCAGAGCAACCAGCACCGAACGTAAGGAGAGAAAACCTGCGCAAGTAAGAAAAGGTACAGAGGGTCAGAAACCAAGGTTTCAGGGCAAAGACTTTTCCGTTCGTTCTGTTCCTTCTCCGGTTTACGGGTTTAATAAGCCGCCAGTTCGTAAACCGAAAATGGTGGCTGATGAAGAGAGGGAGGAGCAACAAGCATGGTATCCTCCAGAAGAGACAATTAAACGTGATTTCACAGAAGAAGATAATGCAGCTGAAAGAAAGCTGCAGGAAACCTTGAAAAAAGCCGACTTTCTTCCACCATCAGCAAATGTTGCTGTCTATAAGCAGGAAAAGAATCAGCCTCATGAAAAGGTGAAGAGAGATACAGAAGAAATTATCAATCCTGATAAGGAAAAGATGGAAACTCAACCTTCGAATCAAACTGAAGAAATGGAAGAAACAGAAACTATCTCGCTATATCACGAAAAAGAAGAACCTGCCCTTCGCTACGAAGAAAGTGAAGCAGAAACTTTTCACCGTATAGCTGAACCTGAAAGAGAAGAGATATGCAGTCAGAACGAAGCCATTGAAACAGAAGCAGAGGTGTTCAATAACGATGAAACGGATGAAGAAAATTGGCTGCTGAATAAAACTGCAGATGAAGAAAATTCGGCGCCTGAATCAGAGGATGGCTTAGAACAGATAAATACTATTGAACGAGGGTATCATTCAGAGGAGCATGCTCCTGCTGCTGAATATGCTGCAGCTATGGAAACAGAAGCACCTTCCCCAGCAAATGGAGAACAGCCCGGTCATGAGAGTGAGAGTGAGACTGAAACTGTAAACAGCGCTTTTAGCGTTGACGAAGCTGTCAATGCAGCAGCAGAAGAAGAAGCGGAGAATCAGTTCCATACGGAAGAGGAAGCTCCGCAAACTTTCTCTGAATATAATGACGCGCCAGCATGGACCGAAGAGGAAGAAGCGTCAGCAGAAATCGATTACTCTGGCGAACCCCGCGTTGAAACGGCTGCTTCTCCGGCTGAAGAAAGTACATCAGACCGGGATGCTTTTTCCAGGAAAAAGGACAAGAAAAGAAAAGACAGGCATAGAAATGAAAGTACAAGCCCTGTTACTGGTTCAGGGTTCAAAAAAACAGAAGAGAAAAGACAGGGTAACATCCCTTTTAATGTACTGATGAACCGGTCGGACAGAGTAAAAGTAAAGCGGAGAGAAGAAGAGCGAAAAAGAGGATATGCTTTTCCATCATTACAGCTTCTCGACATTCCGCCTAAAAGGATGGGCATCGATGACGAATGGGTGACTGATCAGGTAAGCACGTTGAATGAAACATTCGATTACTTCAGGATTCGGGCGAAGGTGGTGCATGTAACAAAAGGACCTTCTGTCACCCGTTTTGAAATCCAGCCTGAGCCGGGAGTTAAAGTAAGTAAAATCACTAATCTTACTGATGATTTGAAGCTAAGCCTTGCGGCAAAAGAAATCCGGATAGAAGCACCAATTCCGGGCAAGAACACGATTGGGATAGAGGTACCGAATAAAGTTTCCGAACCAGTTTTCCTGAGGGAGATACTGCACCATAAGGAGTTTCGTACCCAGGAATCTCCCCTTACGGCAGCACTTGGAATGGATATTACCGGAGAGCCGGTAGTTACGGATCTGCAAAAAATGCCTCATGGTCTGATCGCCGGGGCTACCGGATCAGGAAAAAGTGTTTGTGTAAACTCTATTCTTGTGAGTCTGCTTTATAAGGCGTCTCCTGAAGAAGTAAGACTCCTGTTAATTGACCCGAAAATGGTAGAGCTTGCGCCATATAATGGTATACCTCACCTCGCAGCTCCTGTTATTACAGATCCAAAAGAAGCTACGGAGGGTCTGAAATGGGCTGTTGGTGAAATGGAAAGAAGATACGAATTATTTGCAAGAGAAGGTTCAAGAGACTTGAAGCGTTTTAACAAAAAAATGAAAGAAAAAGGCCAGGAGAAAGATGTTTTACCATATCTCGTAGTTGTCGTAGATGAGCTGGCAGACTTGATGATGGTCGCTCCTCATGATGTGGAGGAAGCAATCTGCCGTCTTGCCCAGAAAGCAAGAGCTTGCGGCATCCATTTACTCGTAGCTACCCAGCGTCCGTCAGTGGATGTAATTACTGGTCTTATAAAATCCAATATCCCGACACGTATCGCATTTTCTGTTTCTTCTCAGGCGGATTCAAGAACGATTATCGACAGCGGTGGAGCGGAACGCCTCCTTGGAAGAGGAGACATGCTGTTCATGGAGAATGGATCAGGAAAACCTGTGCGTATCCAGGGAACTTTTGTTTCTGATGAGGAAATAGACCGTGTTATGGAGTATGTAAAACAGGCCGGGAAGGCAGAATATTTATTTGAAAGAGAAAATTTACAAAAACAAATAGAAGCAGATTCAGAAGATGATTTATTCGAACCTGCATGCGATTTTGTTTATGAGCAGCAGGCAGCATCTGCTTCACTTTTACAGCGCCATTTCCGAATTGGGTACAATCGGGCAGCACGCCTGATCGATGAAATGGAGGAAAGGGGTATAATTTCCTCCGCCAAAGGGAGCAAACCGAGGGAAGTTTATTTGACAAAAGAGGGAAATAGCGGAAAAATAGGAGTAAGAGGGGATACTTAGACTACACACCATTCTCCTTTTTTTATACAATATGGTAAAGATAGAGAAAAAATTAAGGGAAGGGATGCAGAAAAGCTTTCAGGATGTCAGTCCCGGCAGACCGCACGCTTCACAGCGGACTCCGGTATCTTCAAATGAGATCGAATCAATACTATAAGGGGGAGTGTTCTTATGCAGCAGATTCCTTTAGGAAATTTGGTTCAATTTGTATCTCCGAAGTTGCGTCATCTTTTGAAAGAAGAAGAGCTAACCCAATGGATAGTTCTCCAGAACGGAATTCAGCAAGTGGATAAACATGATTTAGTTGAAATTGTTGAAGCAGTAATACTGGAGCATCAGAAAACCCCTTATTATCACTAAAACGATCGTCAAGTGTGTGACAGAAAATGCCGACGTAAATTAAGGAGTAGAAAATGAAAGAGATTACTTTGAAACTACAGGGAAAAATTAAGCGCCTTACTAACGATACTTTTAAATTTGATGAACGTGTAGGTGAAGGATGGTTCTCTGCGGTCTACTTTTTAAAAACAAAGAAAATCGCCGAGAGACATAAGGCGGATAATATAATTACAATGCAGTTTTTTCAGAAAAAGCATGCTGTGCTTTGCGGAACTGATGAAGTGATTGCCCTGCTTAAGACTTTTGCCGAAAGACCAGAGGAACTTGAAATTTACTCTCTTAAGGACGGCGACAAAATTTCACCTTTTGAAACAGTTCTTACAATTAAAGGGCATTACCAGCAATTTGGTTTTTTAGAAGGTGTCATTGACGGCATTCTCGCAAGAAGAACTTCCGTGGCAACAAATGTTTATGAAGTTGTAAAAGCGGCTAAATCTTCCGGTGTTGAGAAGCCGGTCATCTTCATGGGGGACAGGGATGACCATTTTACACAGCAGTCCGGTGATGGATACGCAGCGTTTATAGGAGGCTCACAGGCTCAGGCAACTCATGCCATGAATGAATGGTGGGGGAAGAAGGGAATGGGAACTATGCCTCATGCCCTGATTCAGCTGTTTGAAGGTGATGTGGTAGAGGCAACAAAAGCTTATCAGGAAACATTTCCGGACGATGAATTAATGGCTCTCGTTGATTACAATAACGATGTCATTACTGACTCACTCAAAGTGGCCAGAGAGTTTGGAGATAAACTGAAAGGTGTCCGTGTTGATACTTCAAAAACGTTAGTGGATCAGTATTTCTTCCGTAATCCTGACGTGCTTGGAACGTTTGATCCAAGAGGTATTAACCCAACCTTGCTTTTTGCCCTCAGAAAAGCCCTTGACGAAGAAGGTTTCCAGCATGTGAAAATAGTTGTGTCAGGAGGGTTTGACGCGAAGCGGATTGAGGAATATGAAAAGCTGGGTGCTCCTGTAGACATTTACGGAGTAGGAAGCAGTCTTTTAAAGATTCACATAGGCTTTACAGGCGACAATGTTCTCCTTAATGGTAAACCGGAAGCCAAAACAGGGAGAATATACCGACCGAATCCCCGCCTTGAAAAAATAGAATTTGATGACTAACTAACAACTGCCAGACTGTTCAATCGATGTCAATTGAGCAGTCTTTTCCTTTGGAATACGGACCAGGCAAGGGGCTGTTACATTTGTTTGTCCGGGGAAAAGCAAGCGATCATTTTATGACAGCATAAGAGAAAGGAGTGCCGGGATGGACGAGAAGCATGCTTCATTTATAATTGATTTCGAAACGGTAAAACAGCAAAAACAAAAATATATGGAAAATGCCCTTATGGATCTTTACGAGAAACTGTTTACTTATATTGACAAGGAAGCTAATATACGGGAAAAAGTACGGGCAAAGCAGATTTTCTCCCATAAAACCGGCATACCGGCAGAATATATATTAGAGCAGGATACAGTCCTGCATTTTGAACACTGGTTCGCTTTTGATTACATCACAGTAGCAGGTTCCAGAATGTTTGATTTATTTGTAAGGGAAAAACAAGAGGAATTAACCAAGCCAATGCTGGATTTAAGCGGGTTTATGATGCTGATGGCGCTGGAGCCTGTACATGTTAAAGCAGTCGAAGATGATAATATTACATTTTCAGGCGTCCTTGAAAACTCCGTGGAAGAAAGGGAAGCTGTGTTTTTCCTGAAAGGCAGTTTCAATATTCAGGAAGGGGATACAGTTTTTCTGAGAATAGTCAGGGCAGGGTTCAAAAACTTTATTATTGGCCCTCCATTTTCAGTGGATGATGGTAAAGCAACAGAAATTCTAACTGAAATAAGAACTGCAGGGAAAGAAGGAAGAGTAAGAAAATACTTAAAAGAGTCGGGAATTGATTATTTAAGACATAAAAAGGGGTAAAGATAAGAGTAGTCAGCCTGATTTATTATTAACTTGCTTTGACATTGCCAGTAACGTATCCTTCCATAAGCCTGGCTTGTGTAAATAATGGATGCAGAGGGGAAAATTAAAGCGTAAGAATAAAGGGTAATATGTTAATATTGATTGTTTCCCGTTTTGCTTTTTTGCTATAATGGGAAAGTATGAAATTTATATTCCCAATTAATATTAATTAGGCATATACTTTAGAGATACCCGTACAAAAAAGCCTGGTGCTAAGGCAGTCCTTAGAACCAATGGATTTGTGGAGGTTCAACATGACAGTTTATCATTTTATTGGAATTAAAGGCTCTGGAATGAGCGCATTAGCACAAATATTGAGCGATATGAAGTTTAGTGTTCAAGGTTCAGATGTAGAAAAAGAATTTTTTACCCAGAAGCCTCTGGAAAAAAAAGGAATTCCTTTACTTCCGTTTCAAAAGGAAAACATAGAGGAAGGCCAGACTATTATCGCTTCCGCGGCTTATAATGATGAAAATGAAGAGATCAGGACGGCAAACGAACTTAATATACCTGTACACCCGTATCCGAATTTCCTTGGAGAGTTCATTCAGCAATTTACGAGTATCGCTGTTACTGGTTCCCACGGAAAAACTTCTACGACAGGTTTATTGTCCCACGTGCTTCAGGCAGCAAAGCCTACATCTTTCCTGATAGGAGACGGTACGGGAAAAGGTGAAGAAGAAAGTGAATACTTTGTTTTTGAGGCCTGTGAGTATCGCCGGCATTTTCTCAATTACAAACCTGATTACGCGATTATGACTAATGTTGATTTTGACCACCCGGATTACTTCAAAGATGTTAATGATGTATTTGCCGCTTTTCAGGACATGGCGATGCAGGTAAACAAGGCTATTATAGCTTGTGGTGATGATGAGTATCTTCAGAAAATCAATGCTCAGGTCCCAGTCGTTTATTATGGTTTGAACGACGATAATGATTTCTGTGCGAAAAATATTCACACTGATGAAGAAGGAACGCATTTTGACGTCTATGTACGTAATTCATTATACGCTTCGTTTACAGTGCCGGGATACGGAAATCATTACGTCCTTAATTCCCTCTCTGTCATTGCCCTTTGCCATTATGAAGGGGTGGAAGTGGAAGTAGTACAATCACAGCTGAAGACTTTTAAAGGGGTAAAACGGCGTTTTACTGAGAAGGAATTTGGTTCTCAGATTCTTATTGATGATTATGCCCATCATCCTACAGAGATCTCGGCGACAATTGAATCGGCGAAACAGAAATATTCTTCAAGAGAAGTAGTGGCAGTGTTCCAGCCTCATACCTTTACGAGAACGAAAACATTTCTCGATGAATTCGCCGAGAGCCTGAAAACAGCTGACCATGTATACCTTTGTGATATATTTTCATCTGCAAGGGAAAAAGGCGGGGAGCTGTCAATTCAGGATTTGCAGGACCGGATTCCAGGGGCAAAACTCTTAACAGAAGACACGGTCAGCCAGCTGACAGAACATGATAATGGAGTACTGCTGTTTATGGGTGCCGGGGATGTGCAGAAGTTCCAGCGGGCATACGAAGCACTGAAAGTCAGTAACTGAATAATGAATCACCCGGCGGCATTATAGCCTGCCGGATAAAAAACTCCCCGGGGATCATCCCCGGGGAGTTTTTAATGGATTTTGAAAGTTTATATATGTGAATGAATTTCATATAGAGACTTTTTATAAAATAAAGACGAACATTATTTACTTTTCGATTGCAGCGTAAGACGGCGACTCGTGCGGGAAAAGCATGGGAAGCTGAAAATCCATTTATGACGGCTTTCAGCCGTCATAAATTAGTTGAAGCCGTGCCCGCAGAACGCGTCCGTCTGAAACGTAAATCGATCAGCAAAGTAATAATTTAAGATAATGTTCGTATTAATGATGAAAATCATGGTTTATGAAATTGATTCATGTATTACTTCAAATTCTCCGGATTTAGTGATTTAAGGTCTTCTGCAACAAACCTTCCATCTTCCCGGATGAGTTCTCCGTCAAAATATATTTTGCCACCGCCGTATTCCGGGCGCTGGATGTTCACTATATCCCAGTGTACGGCAGAGTCATTGCCATTATAAGCATTCTCATATGCCTGACCTGGAGTGAAATGGAAACTTCCGTCTATTTTCTCGTCGAACAGAATATCCTGCATTGGGTGGAGTATGTATGGATTAACACCAATAGCAAATTCTCCGATATAACGGGCACCTTCGTCTGTGTCCAGTATGGCATTGATTTTCTCTGTATTATTTGATTCTGCCTGGACGATTTTTCCGTTCTCGAAAGTGAATTTAATATTTTCAAAGGAGAATCCTTGATAAGGTGAAGCAGTGTTATAAGTAATAGTTCCGTTCACTGAATCTTTGACAGGAGCAGTATACACTTCGCCATCGGGAATGTTCAGTCTTCCTGCGCACTTAATTGCCGGGATATCTTTTATAGAGAAGCTGATGTCAGTCCCTTGACCGGTTATCCTCACTTCGTCTGTATTATTCATACGT
This sequence comes from Evansella clarkii, assembly GCF_002019695.1. GTDB lineage: Bacteria > Bacillota > Bacilli > Bacillales > Salisediminibacteriaceae > Evansella > Evansella clarkii. The sequence goes on from NZ_KV917376.1 coordinate 2,328,432, forward strand.
TCAACTAAAGCATCCATTGCTTTATCCATTTTACTGTAATCAAGATTACATACATTGAAATAGAAATCTTCAAAACCGGCTGTACTCATTTTTGCCAGCTGCGCCATAGAAGAGGTAGGGTAACGGAGGACGACCCACTTAGTTTTCGGCACTCGGATTTCTCTGTGGACTTTTGTACCTACAGTTTTTTGGTGGAGGCTCATTTTTTCATCAGGAACGTCTGACAGCTCATTTATGTTATCGCCAGCTCTGAGGCCTATGTATGCGTCCATTTCTTTCATCACCTGAGCCTCAAATTCTGCAGTGAGATTCTGCTGTTCTTCGTCAGCTCCGATAAGTAAAGAACGGTTTATTTCATGCTCTTTTAGGGAAACGAAAGGGAGACCACCTGCTTCATAAGCTTCTTCCACTAAGGCGCTTACAAGCTCCTTCTGGATACCGAAGTTTTCAATGAGCAGCTTTTCTCCTTTTTGAAGGTTTACCGAGTAATTAATTAAGTTTCTCGCGAGTGTCTGAATTCGAGGATCTCTCATCTTTTTTTATTCCTCCTGTAAATTGTATAATGATTGAAGTATGGTTATATTCTACACACTTCTTTTACAGGAAACCAGCGTAACGCTTGCTATTTCTAACAGGCAAATTACACAATAATGGAGGATTTAGTAAAAAAAATGTAGAATGATGATATTGAGGGATGAAAATAACTGCAGGCAGTAATACTCTTTTTAGAGTGTTTTAAAAGATATAGAAAAAATTCAGGAGGTGCTTTCGTTAATGGAGTGGCTATTATATTTGAGTGTAGCAATTATCGCAGTTGCTTTCGCGGCATTGGTTTTTTATTTAATCAGGACATTAATCTCCATGAAGCAAACATTGGATAATGTATCATCTACTGTTGAGGGACTTCAGCAGCAGGTTGATGGAATTACGAAGGAGTCCCAGGAACTGATACATAAAACGAATTTGCTTGCTGATGATATTCAGCGAAAGTCAGATTCGTTGAATTCTGTTTTTGCAGCGGCTAATGATCTTGGTGAAACGGTACAGAATGTGAACCATTCCTTAAAGACAGTCTCTGCCGCAATTTCCAAAAAAGCGAATGAACAGTCAGACCAGGTGGCTCAGGCAGTTAAATGGGGCAATGTTGCTCTGGATTTCTGGGGAAAATGGAAAGCAAAAAAAGCTGATATAGATACTAAAGAGAAAAAAGTAAAATAATTTTTCCAAGGAGGAATAGTGATGGGTGAGAATAACAACGGTATGAATACGAAAGATTTTATTATCGGGATGTTTGTAGGGGGAACAATAGGCGCAGCGGCGGCCCTTCTGACAGCTCCAAAATCCGGTAAGGAGCTTCGCCAGGATATTAACGAACAGGCGCGGGCAGCAAAGGACAGAACGACAGACTGGACCAGCCAGGCAGTGGAAAAAGGAAATCAGCTGGCTGTAACGGCGAAGGAAGGCACAAGCACTATTGCTAAAACAGTTTCAGGTCAATCCACCAGTTTAGTGGAAAAAGTTAAAGATCTTGCAGGAAAGGTCCGAAAAGACATGGAGGAGCTCACAGAATCCGCAGATTATCTCTCAGATGATATGGAGGGTATCAGCGATGAAATTGCTGCTTCCGTAAGGAAAGAAGTAGAAGACCTTCAGCGTTCTGTAGAGCAGCTTGTTAAAGAAGTAGAAGAGAAAGAAAAAGCCAGAAATGAGAAGAACGGCGCTTCAGCTCCGGAAAATCAGGATACAGGAGGAGAAGAGGAAAATGGCACTAACTAAAATTGATGAAAAGCAGCAGTTTGAGGAAGTGCTGAATGAGCAGGGAACACTGATACTCCTTAAAAACAGTACTACCTGTCCTATAAGCCATGAAGCTTTTAAAGAAACGGAAAAGTTCGCAGGTGAAAATGATAATATTCCTGTATATTACCTGAACGTTCAGGAGCTGAGGGACCTATCCAATGAAGTGGCTGAAAAATACAACGTTAAACATGAATCTCCCCAGGCACTCTTGTTTTCAGAAGGGAAAGTATCCTGGCATGCTTCCCACTGGAAAGTAACGAAAAAAGAGCTTGTGAAAGCGTGGGAAAATAAATAGGTGTGTGAACAGGAAGCCGGTTTCGTTTCGGCGGATAAATATATGAAGCAGCATACTAATACAGACCAGATCCGGGATTTGGTCTGTATTTTTGTGTGCCCGGCATGTGCATACGCTTTAGGGTTCAAGTCCCGAACAGTGAAGGTCGTTGTAACTGCTAGCTAAAGGCAAGGGTGTCCGGGGCGACTCGGAATCTGAAGGAAGCCGGAGGCAAATCTCCGACCCGAGGAACACGAATCTCATACAAGGCTGTCTGGTCTGGATGAGGCTGCAAAACAAGTCAAAGTCCTAACGACCGAAGGATCCGGCAGTAAATGAGGCGGGTATATGGAGAGGAAGTTTATGCACTTACCCGGGGAGGTCTGACAGGAACGCCGTACAAATGCGGTAACTGATTCCAGGAGGAATCACTGAACTGTCAGAAGTCAGCCGAAGCCATAGTACCACAGATTTCTAGATTTTGTGGGAAGGGCTGAATCATGAAAAGAGTGCTCATCCACCTGCGTACGTATCATTCGATGACACAGAACATACCAGCTTGCCTAGGAAGCAGAGGTGAATCCCTCCAGGGCTTAGGAAG
>NZ_KV917376.1:2331728-2348659 GCF_002019695.1 Evansella clarkii
AATCAATCCAACGGGCAAAAGGTCGAATCCGTGAGATTACTTCCCGAAAGAAAAGTATTCCTATGGAATACAGAATTGGCAAGCTGAACCGGTTTATCGTCGGCTGGAGAAATTATTTCCGACTGGCGGAAACACCCTCGGTATTAAAGGAATTAATGAAGTGGATAAGAAGAAGACTTCGAATGGTACGATGGAAAGAATGGAAGAAACCGAAAACAAAAGTCAGAAACCTAATCGCCTTGGGAGTATCGAAGCAGAAGGCTTATGAATGGGGAAACACAAGAAAAGGCTACTGGCGAGTCGCCTGTAGCCCAATTCTCCACCATACGCTTAATGACGCCTATTGGCGCAGGATGGGTTTGAAGTCGTTGATATAACGTTTGATTTTCATGAAACCGCCGTATACGGATCCGTACGTACGGTGGTGTGAGAGGTCGGGGGTTAGTCACCCCCTCCTACTCGATTAATTTGATTTGATAGGTTCAGGGCTGAAACAGGCAAATAGCGGAATGAGGATTCGATCCGCCAGTAATCACAGCACTTGTGGATCCTCATTCCGGCTAAATAAATTAAATCTTCTCCCCGGTACCTGCATTTCAGCAAAAATCTAATGTTTTCCTTAAATTGCAGTATTTTTAAAAAAACGAACGATGCACTTATGCTTTTGATATTTTGCAATCGTCTTTGAAAGAATCAACTTTTGTTTTACAGAGCTTATAAAAATTATTTTTATAAAATTTTCAAACAGTTTTTAATAAAGTTCGTCCCGCAAAAGCCTATGGGAAAGGCTTTTACAAAAATAAATCGAATACTTTAGCGCGTAAAAGCGTTTAATTGTTAAAGAAAAACCGTGACAGAATATGTTTCATCGTATATAATAGTCCGTAAACAACAAGCTATACAATATGAGCTGATGTAAATGGGAGGAGTTTTCTTATGGGTAACGAACAATTAGAAGAGTTGAGAAATCAATTGGATAAAGTAAATCTTCAATTGATGGAGCTTATTAACGAGAGAGCAAGCTTAGTTAAGGAAATAGGCAGGGTGAAAAGCTCACAGGGCCTGAATCGTTTTGATCCCGTAAGAGAGCGTAAAATGCTTGACCTTATTGCGGAAGAAAATCAGGGACCGTTCGAAACATCGACGCTTCAGCATCTGTTTAAACAGATCTTCAAAGCGAGCCTGGAGCTTCAGGAAGACGATCACCGTAAGGCACTGCTTGTATCCAGGAAAAGACATCCGGAAGATACGGTTGTACCGATTAAAAATGAAAATGTCGGTGATGGAAAACAGCGCCTTATTGCCGGACCTTGCTCAGTAGAAGGGTATGAGCAAGTGGAAGAAGTAGCAAAAGCACTAAAAGCAGAGGGAGTGAAGTTTCTCCGTGGAGGGGCTTTTAAACCTCGTACCTCTCCTTACGATTTCCAGGGGCTTGGAGAAGAAGGGCTCCAGATACTAAGGAAGGCAGCCGATAAATACGATTTGGCAGTTATTAGTGAGATTGTCAGTCCTCATGATATTGAAATGGCATTGCAGTATGTGGATGTTATCCAGATCGGTGCACGTAACATGCAGAATTTCGAGCTTCTGAAAGCAGCGGGAAGCGTAGACAAACCAGTTCTTCTAAAACGTGGTCTGTCTGCTACTATTGAAGAATTTATCAATGCAGCCGAGTATATCCATTCAAGAGGTAATGGAAATATTATGCTTTGTGAGCGGGGTATCCGCACGTATGAAAAGGCAACGAGAAACACATTAGACATTTCTGCTGTTCCTATCTTAAAACAGGAAACACACTTGCCTGTATGGGTGGATGTAACCCATTCAACAGGACGCAGGGATCTCCTTCTTCCTACAGCGAAAGCGGCACTGGCTATTGGCGCTGACGGAGTAATGGCGGAAGTTCATCCGGATCCAGCAGTAGCGCTGTCTGATTCAGCACAGCAGATGGATATACCTCAGTTCAGCGAATTCGTGTCTAATCTTATTGCCTCAGGGCTTTATGAAAGAGAAAAAGAAGCTGTGGCAGTACAAAAATAAATCTCATGCTAAAGCCTCCGGATATCCGGAGGCTTTTTCGATGTCCATATAACGAAGGGGTTTAACAGGCAAGCTTCCTGACAGAATAAGAAGGAATAAGTTTATGGTGTTTGAGTCAATCTAAAAGAAGGAACGATGATACAGTATAAATAAAACAAATTAATGTAATGACTGGTAACTTAAGACAGGGGCCGGCAGAAAGTATACGACCTTGTTTTACAAGGAAAAAAGGTATGAGAATTAACTGTTTTTTTCATTTACCCTAAACTTTGAAGAGGTGTCTGCCGATATAATTATTAGAATTTGCGCACCTCCTTAAAGTATCGTATTATATCATTACATTATGAAAGTATGAAAACCATAATATGGCAACGGTTTTAAGGAGGATTATAAATGAATATAACGATTTATGATGTAGCAAGAGAAGCGGGAGTATCAATGGCAACGGTTTCCAGGGTTGTTAACGGCAACCCTAATGTTAAGCCGACAACGAGGAAAAGAGTGCTGGAGGCTATTGAACGTCTTGGTTACCGACCAAATGCAGTAGCCAGGGGACTTGCGAGCAAGAGGACAACCACTGTCGGCGTTATTATACCGGATATTTCAAGCATATTTTTTGCTGAGCTTGCAAGGGGTATTGAAGATATCGCAACTATGTATAAGTACAATATTATCCTCAGCAACTCAGACCAAAATAAAGAAAAAGAAATACATCTGCTGAATACACTTCTTGAAAAACAGGTAGATGGCATCGTATTTATGGGTGGGGAAATCACAAAGGAGCACGAAGAGGCATTCAGAAAGTCTCCAGTTCCAATTGTTCTTTCCGCAACTATAGATGAAGAAAAAGAATTTCCATCTGTAAATATTGATTATGAACAAGCTGCATTTGATGCGGTAAATTCATTCATTCAGCGGGGCCATACAGACATAGCAATGGTTTCAGGAACGCTGGAAGACCCAATAAACGGTTATATGAAGTTTGCAGGCTATAAACGTGCGATGGAAGAAGCGGGACTGACTATTAAAGACAGCTATGTGGCTATCGCAGATTACACTTATGATTCAGGCCTTGAAGCCATGAATTCCTTATTAGCTCTGGAAACCAGGCCAACAGCTGTATTTGCATCAACAGATGAAATGGCATTGGGTGTCATACACAGTATTCAGGATGCAGGGCTGAAAGTTCCTGAAGACACTGAAGTAATAGGCTTTGATAATACACGTCTTGCTTCCATGGTGAGACCGACACTTACTTCTGTGGTTCAGCCAATGTATGACATTGGAGCTGTCTCCATGAGACTTTTAACAAAATATATGAACAAAGAAGAAGTTGGGGAAAATGCAGTTCTGCTGCCGCACAGAATAGAATACAGAAATTCTACGAAAGAATAAGAGTCGCGGATTCCCCCTAAAGAGAGATTGACTGCATAGTGGGTTAGGGAGAGGATTATGAAAAAAATTGATTTGTTAACGCCTGTCGGGATATTAATCGGATTAACCATGGTTTTGCTAGCTATACAAACAAACACTGCGGGAGGGAATTTAGCTTTCTTTTTCCAGTGGGCATCTATTCTGATCGTATTCGGTGGGCTCACAGCAGCCATTTTAATAAACTTTTCAGCCAGTGATTTAAAATTGCTGCCAGGGGTTTTCAAAGAGTCTTTTCAGACCCAGGAGCATGATTTGCAGGAGTTAATCGATACGTTTGCAGATCTTTCCACAAGAGCAAGAAGAGAAGGTCTGCTGGCCCTTGAAGCGGGGATTGAAGATGTAAAAGATCCCTTTATTGAAAAAGGCGTGCTTCTGGCAGTAGATGGCATCGAGCCGGAAGTAATTAAAGATATAATGATGGCTGAAGTAGCTGCAATGGAGGAAAGGCACAGAAAAGGCCGGTTTATTATTGAAAAAGCAGGTGAATATGCTCCTGCATGGGGAATGATTGGTACACTGGTCGGACTCGTTCTTATGCTTCAGAACCTGAACGATCCCTCCACACTGGGGCCGAATATGGCTGTGGCATTATTAACAACTTTATATGGCACTTTGCTGGCGAATTTAGTATTCCTTCCAGTGGCGAACAAACTTGCAATTTCCACGGAAGATGAAGTCTTTGTTAAGCAGATAGTGGTCGAAGGGGTAATCGGAGTGCAATCCGGCCAAAATCCCAAAATTCTTCAGGAAAAACTCAGCGCTTTTCTGCCAAATCATTCAAAAACACGTCAGGAGGAAGAAGAGGAGATAATTAATGATTAAAAGAAGACCCCAGACTCGGCCTGACAAAGGGAGTCCAAAGTGGATGGTAACATTCTCTGACCTGATGACGCTGATTCTCGTCTTTTTTATTCTTCTTTTTTCTATGTCGGTAGTGGATGCAAATAAGTTTCGAGCCATTTCTGATTCTTTCCAGGAACGCTCAGTTTTCGATTTTAATCCTTCCATTATCCCTTTTGAAAACCCGGCACCTGATACAGAGCCGGGGGATGATCCTTTTGAGCAGGATGATCCTTTTGAGAGTTTTCTTGAAGGTGAATCGGATGAATCGGAAGGGCAGCTGGATCAATTTTTAGAAGAAGTAATCGAATTCCTCGACTCTCAGGATCTATTAGATGCTATTACAGCATCAAGGGATGACAGGGGAGTTGTACTGGTACTGCAGGAACAGGTGTTATTCGAATCTGCAGAGGCTGATGTGATTCCGGATGCTGTTCCATTCCTTGATAAAGTAGGGACACTTCTTGAATCTGTGCCTAACATAGTAAAAGTAGAAGGGCATACAGACAGCAGGCCTATTAGTACCCACCGGTATCCTTCTAACTGGGAGCTCTCCGGGGCCAGGGCCAGCAGTGTTATCAGATACTTAGTTGACCAGCATAATCTAGATCCGGAAAGATTTATCTCAGTAGGCTACGGTGAGACCAAACCGGTTGTTCCTAATACCTCTGAACAAAATTTTCAGCAAAATCGCCGGGTGGTAATTGTAATATCTGATCCCGCTATGGGGGAAGAGGATCTCTTTTAATATTTCCGGGGAAATCTTTTCCAATTAAAAAAACAGGAAAACTGCAGCTGCAGCTTTCCTGTTTTTTATATTTTGACTTTGTATTATACTTATATAATTGAATGAATTTTATAAATAGGCTTGGTAAAAAGAAAAGCCGAACATACTTTTCGATTGCAGCGTAAGACGGCGACTCTGGCGGGAACAGTGCGAGCTGAAAATCCATTTTTGACGGCGTTAGTCGTCAAAAATTAGTTGAAGCCGTGCCCGCAGAACGCGTCCGTCTGAAGCGTAAATCGAATAACAAAGTAACATTTTAAGGTAACGTTCGTATTAAATATGAAAATCCTGAATTATGAAATTGATTCAATTAAAAACAGCAAATATAGATACATAAAATGAGGTGGCAGCATTGAAAATAGGAATTATTGGTGCAATGGAGGAAGAAATTAGTTTTTTCAGGGAGGGGATAGACAACCTGGATGAAGTACTGAAAGGGAAAAGAACATATTATACAGGCGCGTGGAAAGGACACGATGTTGTTATAAGCCGTTGCGGAGTTGGAAAGGTAAACGCTGCAATTACTTCACAAGTCTTAATAGATGTATTCGGGGCAGAAATCGTTATATTCACCGGGGTTGCCGGAGGAGCAGAAGAAGGTTTAAATGTGGGGGATGTAGTAATATCAACGAGCTGCCAGCAGCATGATATTGATGCCAGTCCTCTTGGTTTTGAGAGAGGAGTAATTCCTATGTTTGATGGTCCGTCTGACTTTCAGGCTGACAAAAAACTACTGGATATTGCTTATCGATCTGCGTTAACTACGGTTTCAAATGAGATAAAGGTGATTAAAGGGAAAATAGTGAGCGGGGACCAGTTCATTGCAGACACTGACAAAGTAAAACAATTGAGAAACGAGTTTTCTGCCGCTTGTGTTGAAATGGAAGGTGCGGCAGTAGCCCAGTCTGCTTATTTTAATAATATTCCGTTCGTAGTCATACGTTCGATTTCCGATAAGGCGAATGGAGAGGCTGCCGAAAGCTTCGAAACTTTTGTAAACAAAGCAGCTGAAAATTCAGCTGCCATAGTAGAGAAGATGTTAAAAGAACTGCCTTAAAAAATATAATTAAAGAAACAGGACAAACCTGCCGGATATTCAGCTAGGTTTGTCCTGTTTTCATTCTGTTTAGTAATATCTATAAAAGGACGTTTTGCTTTTCGTTGTCAGTTTTTTTTTTGAATATCGGTTCAAGAGCTTTATTAAGAGTCCGTTCATTTTTTAAGTTTATTTCATTTTTTCGGGGTATAGGCGGATACATATCGGGCTGATCGTACCAGCTGTCCGGAAGAACTGCATCCGTTTCCTTTTGCCAGCGTTTTAACCATGACTCAGGCAATGATTGTTTAAAAAGATCTGTCTGTCCGCTCATCTCCAGCCATATTGCGGACCATGCTCTTGGGACGACACGCCAAATATCATATCCGCCGCCGCCAACTGCTATCCAGCGCCCCTCACAATACTTATGAGCAAGTTCGTGGGCGAGTTTAGGGATTTCAAGAAAAATCTTTGATGTTCCGCACAGATGAGTGAGCGGATCATAATAATGGGCATCTGCTCCGTTTTGGGTAACTATAACGTCAGGCTTAAAGTATTCAACCACTTCTGTGAATGCTTTTCGATAAGATTGTAAAAATGACTCGTCCTCTGTAAAGGCTTCTAAAGGAATATTGAATGTATAACCGTTGCCTTCTCCATGTCCTCGCTCGTTTACGTTACCTGTGCCAGGGAACAGAAATCTGCCGCTTTCATGAATGGAAAGAGTACAGACATCAGGATCGTTATAAAATGCCCATTGCACTCCATCCCCATGATGTGCATCTGTATCTACATATAATACACGAGCCTGGTATTTTCTTCTCATATATTCGATTGCTATAGAACTGTCATTATAGACACAGAAACCTGAAGCTTTACCACGAAAGCCATGGTGAAGACCTCCGCCCAGATTAAGTGCGTGTTTGTATCCCAGTTCAAATACCATATCTACTGCAGCTAATGTACCACCCACAAGCCATGCTGCCGCTTCATGCATATTTGGAAAAGCTGGTGTGTCTTCTGTTCCAATGCCAAACGTAGAGGAATAGGAAGACTGTACAAGCCCAGTACTGGCGCTTTTAACCGCCTTTATATATTCCTCTTCATGAATAAGGAGGAGTTCCTGGTCTGTAGCCATTCTGGCCGGAAAAATCTGATGCTGTTCCAAAGCCCCCAGTTCTTTCAGCAGATCAAGAGTCAATGACAATCTTCTCTGATTAAATGGATGGTCTTCGGAAAATTTGTAATTGAGTTGTTCAGGGGAATAAATGTATGCTGCTTCAGGCATCATGTTCTCATCCCCAATTGTTCAGGCCACAATACAGCATAATCACTTTCTTTTAAAGACTGGATCAGCATTCGGAGATCCATAGAACGCAGCCGGAACACGAGAATTTTTTTTGTTTGATCGTTAGAAGGGTAGACCAGAACACTTTGAATATTTATTTTATGATCTTTAATAATTGCAGCGACGTCTGAGAGCATGCCGCTTCTGTTTGGGACTTCCAGCTCAAGACGGGACGATGGGGCATCAGCTCCTGTCAGCCTGACCAGCGTATGGAGAAGGTCAGTTTCAGTGATTATTCCGGAAAGCTTGCCATTCTTTTCGATAGGCAGGCAGCTAATCTGATTTTCTGTCATCATGTGGGCGGCTTCTTCCACAAAATCATTTGTAAACGCTGTCAAAACATCTGTTATCATTACTTCACTGACAGGTTTTTCAAGGAGTTCTTTCTGATCGGCCGCAAAAACCGACGGGCTAGCATCTTTCAAGTCCCGGTCGGATATAATGCCGATTACTGAATTCTCCTCGTTTACTACAGGAAGATGGCGTATTTTGTTTTCTTTCATTATTTGAAGTGCGTCTTTAATAGCCAGCTCAGGCTTTGCGGAAATAACGTTTTTGATCATAATGTCTTTAATCTTCAAGAAAACCTCTCCTTCGTCTAAGCATAGATTTTTTCTTTAAATATAACGATTACTAAAACATATATCTGTGCTTAAATCGCACCCTGTTAAACTCGTGAACCGCATCGGGGGCAACACGTGATCCAATTCTCGCCATTAAACAATTTGCAGGGTGAGAGCAAATCTCCGGATCATCTGTCGCGTACCATTCCAATCCGCCAGACTGCATTACCTTCTCCATAACATCGCGATATTCCCAAATACTCAGGCCGGTGCCACGAAGATCCCAGTGCCAGTAATACTCGGTAGTTATTATAATGTAGTCTTCCATAGCATTATCCATCATTGATAGTTTAAGAATATTCTTGGCAAGTCCGTAGCCTCTGTAATTTGCTGAAATTTCAATTGCCCCGAGTTCCAGGAGATTGTCCAGGTTGACTTCTGACCATCTCTCCAGGGGGTCCGGGTATAAATAGATTGCGTAACCTACAATTTTCTCATTTTCTCTCGCTAAAATAATTCTGCTCTCTGGAAGCCTGGAAACTTCTAATAAAGCCTCATATTGTTTTTCTGCAGGCCGAAATGCGATTAGTCCGCTGTCAAAGTCAAAACTCGAAAGGGCCTCTTCGGTTACCGGACCTTCGATAATAAATGTCCGGTCTTTCTTTTCAATTTCCATCGAATGATAGGTTTTTGAATGCTTCATTGGCATGCCACCTTTTCGTCGATTAACAGAACCACATTTTCTTCACTATATCATATTAAATGTTTATATATGTAATATTAACTAAAAATTCATTCTTTTAACATAATTTTTATCAAAAGAAGCCTGTTCCAAGGTGGTCCCTGGGACAGACTTCTTAATCAGGATAGATAATTCAGTTAATCCTCGTTGTCATTGTTGTTGCCATTGTCGTCATTACCATCATTATCGTTGTCATTATTAGCATCATCGTTGTTGTTACTGTCATTATTTCCGTTGCCGTTGTTGCCATTGTTACCATTATTCCCGGAATTATTGCTGTTGCTTCCGCTATCGGAATCTTGATTGTTATCGTCGTTGTTGTTTCCTCCGTTATTGTCGTCCTCGTTATTATCTTCGGCGTCATTATCTTCCCGGCCATCTTCGTTATTGTCGCTGCCGTCATCAGAACCGTCCTCATCCTCATCTTCATCAGGCGAGGAACCGCCTCCAATGGTTACTTCAGAGCTGCGGGAGGATTCACGCCCTGCCACATCTACAGCAGTAACATAATATGTTCCACCGCTTCCTGAATACCTGAACGATTCATCCCATTTCACACTGGAGACAAGTGTTCCCGAAGAACTGTATACCCGGTAACCGATAACATCTCCTTCTGGATGTTCATCCCATGTTACAGCTCCGCCTGAAGCTCTTACTGAAGACAAAGCATCAGGGGTTTTCCCGTTGTCAGGGGCTTCAATGTCAGGAATAATAATAGCACTATCAGGAAGAAAATCTGAGATATCTTCATCAGCAAAATCAAAGTACTCTTCTTTTACAGCAACACCTGATTTTGTAAACTCACTTGGAGTGGAATCCAGTGCTTTGTACAATCCGTTATTAACACGTACATACCTGACCCTTTGGAGACTATCGTCTTCTTCTGTAGGTACAAACTCCGTGTTGAAAAGGTCTGTAGTTACAAGTCCGGCTTCACGGCACAAATCAGATGGAAGTTTACCTGAAATGCCGCAAATTGTCTCCCTGACAATACCGCTCGGTGCTTCAAATGATTCCTCAGGAGCCATTAGATCAGGGTTGATTTCATATGCAGCGTTTGCAAGCTCTGCCCAGAGCATCTGTGAGCGGGTGCTGTAATTTAAGCCTGTAATTCCTCCATGGCCTGGTCTTGGTATCGGCTGATAATGGTCATATCCGATCCAGACAGACAGAGTAATATTCGGGTTATAACCAATGAACCATGAATCCCGTACTCCCTGTGAAGTACCTGTTTTACCTGCCCAGTCTGCTGAAAAGTCAAGGTAATCTGGAAGATTTCTTGCAGTTCCTGGGGATTCAAGTACCCCTCTCAGGACATCGGTAATTAAATAAGCAGTTTGCGGACTGAATACTTCCACTTCCACAGTTTCATGTTCGAACACAACTTCCCCATCAGACGTTTCAATTCTTTCTATCATATATGGTTCCACACGTTTTCCTTCGTTTGCGAAAGTAGTATATGCACTGGTAGTAGCCTCAACAGTGATACTTTGGGAACCAAGAGGGGAACTCTCCAGAATTCCGTCTTCTTTCTCCATATATCCCCACAAACCTAATTGCTTCATTTTTTCCTGGGCAAAGTCAGAATCCATCTTCATGAACTCTCTGACAGCTGGTGTATTTCTTGAACGAACGAGAGCTTCTCTTGCCGTCATAATTCCAAGATGATTCCTGTCAAAGTTGTTTACTTCGTCTTCATTACTGTAATAAGTTGGGACATCAGGTGTAACAAATCCAGGCTGCAGATCACCCGATTCAAATCCAACGGCAAAAGTAAGTAAAGGCTTCATTGTAGATCCTGTGGGCCGTGTTGCAAACAAGGCTCGGTTATAGCTTGAATTAGTATGGTCTCTTCCGGCTATAAAACTGATGATAGCACCGGACCTGTTATCAAGAAGGACTGATCCAGCCTCTTCGGGCCTCTTAATATCAACAGTTTCCCCGTCTTCATCCACCACAGTTTCTTCAAGGTCTTTTTCGAAGTACTCAAATTCTTCAACAGCCTTGGTATGCGCGTCGAAAATATCTTTATCGATCGTAGTATAAATTTTATACCCGTTCCGCTGAAGCGAGCGGGCAGCTTCTTCCCTGTATCTGTGTGTCAGCAGCCTGATCTGGCCGTCGTCATCAATTTCATCTATAAATATGTCATCCTGTTCCATAAGTGCAATGGCTAGTTTTTCCTCAGCACGTTTCCGAACTTCGTCAGTTATGAATGGATAGTCCTCGTAACTGCCGCTCACCGGCGGAGTCAGGTTGTCCCTTATATCGTATGCGAGTGCTTCTTCATACTCATCTTCTGTTATAAAACCCCCGGCAAGCATACGGTTTAATACTGTTCTCATTCTGTTAAGCCCGGCGTCCATATTCTCTTTCACTTCCCCCTGGCCAGTGAAAGGAGTATAAGCAAACGGACTTTGCGGCAGACCTGCGATAAATGCAGCCTGAGGAAGATTCAGTTCAGCTGCATCAACACCAAATATACCTTGAGCAGCCGATTGAATACCTGCGATTTGCGTGCCGGATGAATTACGGCCAAAAGGCACAACGTTTAAATATGCTTCCAGTATTTCATCTTTATCAAAAAAGTTTTCCAGCCTCATAGCAAGCAGAATTTCTGCAGCCTTTCTGTCGTGAGTAACTTCACTGGAAAGAACCTGGTTTTTAATAAGCTGCTGGGTGAGGGTGCTTCCTCCGGTTTGAGTAGCTGCATTAGAGAAATCCTGATATACAGCTCTCAGTAAAGCTTTAGGCACAATGCCTTCATGCTCGAAAAAGTACTCGTCCTCCGTCGCAATTACAGCGTCTATTGCAACCTGGGATACCTCTTCAAGAGACACTTCTCTTCTTTCCAGGGGACTTGGAAGGTCTCCCAGATAGACATCATTGGCAAAATAAATTTCTGTAGCCTCTTCATAGTCATAAATGTCTTCTCTCATCTCTTCATAACTTCGGACAGGCTCGTCCCTCACGAGAGAAGCGAAGTATCCGGCTCCAGCTCCGCCAACAAAGAAAGCTCCCATAATTCCAAGAGTAAGAAAGATTAAAAATAAGTTCCACATAACCTGGGATGTAATTCTTACACCTTTAAATATAGTTTGCGGTTCTTTTCTCTTTAAGATTTTATTAAATGAAAATTTATCTTTAGCCATTAGCAAACCTCCTAAAAAGTCATGAATATTATAGCATAAATCAGTTATGAGTAGGTATAAAAGCTGTATACCCGACAGGTTGACATTTTCAGCAAAAGGTGGTAAAAAAGTTACATTACCATTTAAATATTCAGACGTTGAAGAGGATGAAGTAGTTTCAGTCTCACTGTCCCAGAGAACCGGTGGTTGCTGCGAACCGGTACACAGACGAAAATGAATTACGTCCTTGGAGTTTTCTTTATGAACCAGCGGATTTTCTTAGTATACTCAGGTTTAGGATTTCCTGCTGGAAAAAAGAACGTGTGATGAGGCGTTAACTCACAGAGTGGAAAACAAGGCTGTTTTCAATTAGGGTGGTACCGCGGTAAACTCGTCCCTTATGTTAAGGGAGGGTTTTTTTTGTTGTTTTGCAGCAGGTACAAAGTCTGCCGAAACTAACCATTGATCCCAAACAGCAAGTCAATACCACTGCACACCGATCAGGAAAAATACAAAATAAGAGGGTGAATGAATAATGACTTTACTGGAAGATTTAAAGTACCGGGGGCTTGTAAACCAAATGACAGACGAAGAGGGGCTGACAAAACTGCTTAACGAGGAGGCTGTAACCTTGTATTGCGGTTTTGACCCGACTGGAGACAGTCTTCATATTGGTCATTTGCTTACAATTCTCACGTTGAGGAGATTTCAGCTTGCAGGACATAAACCGCTTGCTCTTGTTGGAGGAGCTACCGGGCTAATTGGGGACCCGAGCGGAAAGAAAGCAGAGAGAACTTTAAATGAACAGAATGTAGTCGAAGAATTCAGCAGTAAAATTAAAGGACAGCTCTCACGGTTTCTGGATTTTGGCGGGGAAGACGGAGCGAAACTTGTAAACAACTATGACTGGACTGGCAGTATGTCGGTAATTGACTTTCTCAGGGATGTAGGAAAAAACTTCGGTTTGAACTACATGCTTGCAAAAGATTCTGTGGAATCCCGGATAGATACAGGAATTTCATTTACTGAATTCAGCTATATGATACTCCAGTCGTACGATTTCTACCGTTTGTACGAAGAGGAGAACTGCCGGCTTCAAATAGGAGGCAGCGACCAGTGGGGCAATATTACTGCAGGACTTGAACTTATCCGGAAAATGCAGGATGAGGAAGAAAACGATAGTGAGAAGGGAAAAGCATTTGGTTTTACTATACCGTTAGTTACTAAAGCGGATGGAACAAAATTCGGGAAGACAGAAGGAGGAGCGATATGGCTGGATCCTGAAAAAACTTCCCCTTATGAATTTTATCAGTTCTTAATTAATACAGATGATCAGGATGTTATTAAGTTCCTGAAGTTCTTTACTTTCCTCACAAAAGAAGAAATCGAAGCTCTGGAGAGAGAAGTTCAGGCAAGGCCTCATGAGCGGGCTGCTCAAAAGCGGTTAGCGGAAGAGCTGACAAAGTTTGTTCATAGCGAGGATGCTCTGAAACAGGCTGAGAATGTTTCCGCAGCTCTGTTTGGCGGAGGTGATCTGAAACAGCTTAGTGCTGAAGAAGTTATGCAGGGATTCAAAGATGTTCCTTCCTATAAAGCAGAAGGCGGGGAGATTGGCTTAATTGATCTGCTTGTAGAAGCTGGTGCTTCTCCTTCTAAAAGACAGGCACGTGAAGATATAAAAAGCGGTGCGGTGTATATTAACGGAGACAGATGCCAGGACCTGGAGAAAGTTGTTTCTGAGGAAGACAAGATTGACGGCACTTTTACTATACTTCGCCGTGGTAAGAAAAAATTCTTCCTGGTTAGTTTCAGCTAACCAGAACTGCCGGTAATCAACAATATACAAATGGATAAGTGAACTGAACTGAAAAAAGGCCGGGGAATGAACCCGGCCTTTTCCATTATACTACACCCTGGGAAACCAGCGCATCTGCTACTCTTTTGAAGCCGGCAAGGTTTGCGCCGACTGACAGATCGCCTGGATATCCATACTCTTCTGAAGCTTTTTTTGTTTCCTGATAAATGTTTTTCATGATTTTTTGTAAGTGCTGGTCTACTTCCTCAAATGTCCATCTTAGTCTCATACTATTTTGAGCCATTTCGAGGGAAGATACAGCTACACCTCCAGCATTTGCCGCTTTCGCAGGGGCAAAGAGAACATTATTTTTCACAAATAAATCTTTTGCCGCTTTTGTCGAAGGCATATTAGCCCCTTCGGCTACAGCGAGAACATGATTTTTAACCAGCATTTGTGCATCATTTTCGTCAATTTCATTTTGCGTGGCACAGGGAAGGGCTATATCGCACGGAAGAGACCAGATACCAGAACAGCCGCTATGGTATTCTGCACCAGGATGCGTTTTCAAATACTCGCTGATTCTCTTGCCTTCCTCTTCCTTTATCCTCTTCACTGTTGCAATTTCAATGCCAGACGGATCGTAAATATAGCCGTCGGAATCACTGCAGGCTACGATAGTTGCTCCTGATTCGGCTGCTTTTTCCATAGCATAAATGGATACATTGCCAGATCCTGAAACTGTTACTCTTTTTCCGTTCAGTGACAACCCTGCATCTTTCAGCATTTCATTTAAAAAGTAAACTGTGCCATAGCCTGTAGCTTCTTTTCTGACGAGGCTTCCGCCATATTCCAGTCCTTTACCTGTCAGGATCCCAGCTTCATAGGCTCCCCGCAGCCTTTTCATCTGCCCGAACATAAAGCCGATTTCCCTGGCGCCGACACCTGTGTCACCTGCAGGGATATCTATGTCAGGGCCAATATGTTTATTAAGCTCGGTGGCAAAACTTTGGGTAAAACGCATGATTTCCCCGTCTGATTTTCCTTTCGGGTCAAAATCAGAGCCGCCTTTACCTGCACCGAGAGGCTGTCCTGTAAGTGAATTTTTTAAGATTTGTTCAAAGCCAAGAAATTTAACTATACTTGCATTAACAGATGGGTGGAACCTTAACCCGCCTTTATACGGACCAAGAGCACTGTTAAACTGAACTCTGAAGCCCCGGTTAACGTGCGTTTTTCCATTATCATCCACCCAGGGAACGCTGAAAGTTATCAATCTTTCAGGCTCTGTCAGACGTTCAAGTATCCCGTTATCCATATAAACAGGATGTTTTGCGATTATTGGTATAAGGGAGTGTAATACTTCTTCCACTGCCTGATGAAATTCTGTTTCCCCTGGGTTTTTCTTTTTTACAAGCGCAAGTACTTCATTTACATATTCTTTTGCGTTTTTTAGTTCGTCTTTTTTCAGACCTAAAGCTACACCCATGGATAAAACTCCTTTGTTTTAAAGTCTGTGAATTTGTATTTTTTTTCATGTTTTATACTGGTAAAAAGATACAGACACCTATTAAATATTTTACATTTGATAATTAATCGCAAACAATATATATATTAGATAATATCTATGCCGAAATTAGATTAATGCATGAGGTGGATATATTGGAATTACGTCAGATAGAATATTTTATTGAAGCTGCGAAAAGAGAACATATTACAAAAGCAGCTGATGCAATGCACGTTGCCCAGTCTGCAGTAAGCAGACAGATAAATAATCTGGAAGAAGAATTGGGTGTACGTTTGTTTATTCGTGAAGGGAGAAGAGTGAAGCTTACTCCGGTAGGAAGGATTTTCCTTGAACACATGAAAGATGCTGTAACCATTATTGATAAGGCAAAGAGGGAAGTGGAGGAGTATGTAGATCCGGAGAAGGGGACAGTGCGAATCGGCTTTCCTGCGAGTATGGCCAATTATATTCTCCCTCTTGTTATATCTTCTTTCAGGAAGGAATATCCGAAGGTAAAGTTTCAGTTGTATCAGAGTTCTTACCAAGAACTTATGTCACTTGTCATAAAAGGTGAGATAGATATCGCTCTTATGGCACCAGTTCCTAAGGATGATAAGAAACTCAGGGGGGAAATCCTTTATGTAGAGAATATCGCTGTTCTGCTTCCACAGGATCATCCATTGGCTGCCAAAAGTGAGCTCAGCCTCCATGAATTAAGGGGAGAGCCTTTCGTAATGTTTCCGGAAGGCTACATACTCCGAACGATCATTTCTGAAGCTTGCAGGAAAGAAGGTTTTCAGCCAGAAGTTGTTCTGGAAGGGTGGGATATTGGTTCAATCAAGGGGCTCGTCTCAGCAGGAATGGGGGTAACTCTGCTGCCGGAGATGACCCTGCTGGATGAAGTCCCCCGTTCCACAGTAAAAATCCCTCTGGCAGAGCCGCAGGTGACCAGGAATGCAGGAGTAATTATATCTAGAGAGCGGGAGCTCCTTCCTGCAGAGCAATTGTTTTATGATTTTTTAATTACGCTGTTTTCCATGTTTAATGAGTATGGCCAGTAAGTTAGCAATAAAAAAGCACAGCCATTGGCTGTGCTCAGTTTGTCGAGGGTGTCCCAAAAGCCTAGCTTTTGGTGACACCCTCTTTCTTTACCAATTAATTGAAGTAAATGTAATTAGTTCGCTCGCATCGCTCTCGGCGGACGCGTTCCCCGGGCAACGCTTCAGCCTCCTCGGGAAAAACGCCCTGCGGGGTCTTCAGCCGTTGCTTTTCCCGCGGGAGTCGCCGCCTGCCGCTCTTTCGAGCTATTTTAATAAAATTGAAAAATAAAGAAATCGCCCCATTTGGTATAATTAAAGCACCACACCAAAACCATACCAGGAGGCGATTTCTTTATGAAACATGATCATATTTCTTTCCAAGATTATAACATGGATCAGCTGTATTTACCAATGGATCTTGAAGTAGAAATCCCAACCCATCACGTTTGTCGCATTGTCAATCGAGCCGTGGAAGAACTCGATAAGAATATTCTCTATCGGTGTTATGACGGGGGCGGACGTCCTCCTTATCATCCGAAAATGATGTTAAAAATTATCCTCTATGCCTATACACAGAAAATCTACTCCTCCAGACAAATCGCAAAACAGCTTAAGGAAAATATTTATTTTATGTGGCTGGCTCGCCACCAACAGCCGGACTTCCGCAC
>NZ_KV917376.1:2348669-2880029 GCF_002019695.1 Evansella clarkii
ATGGTAAAATATATAGAGACAGTTTCTTATTTAATTTTTCCAGGAGGATTATGCGATGAAAAAAAGTAGTTTCGTTATTTTGCCGTTAATTATTGGTGCATTCCTCTTGTATTTGTTCTATGGCGACGATTACCAGGTAGTGGAGGAAACGGATGCAGCTGAACACCTGACTGTTGACAGATATACAGCTGAGCTGCAAAATTCTCCGGAAATTCAGGGTTATAAACGTTTTACAGATGAAGAAGAGAAAACGATAGTAGTCCTTTCGCTCGGCAGTGATAACCAGGGAAAAGGAATCGATGTAGCCGGGGTTGTCAATGACGAAGAAGGTACTGTCATCACTGTAGAGTTCACCGAAGAGGAAACGGGAAAGGACAATCCATATATAATAATCAGTCTCGATAGTGTCACGGATCCCCTCTTCGTTCAGACAGAAGGCGGACTATTTTTCGAGGAAATTGAGTAAATAAAGTGAAGCACCAGACTCTTCTTTTTGGGAGGGGCGGTGCTTGTTTTATAGTTTAGTGTTATATCTAGGCTAGGCTGGATGTTGTTTGCTGGACAAATTTTTGTTGAAAAGGTTGGATTTGTCCAGATTAGAAGATTTGCTGGACAAATCAGGACGTAGAAAGCGGAATTTGTCCAGAAAAAACAGTTTGCGGGACAAATATCAATAAAACAGCTAAAATTTGTCCAGAGTAAGTAGTAATATTTTGAATAAATTACTTTCATTAACTATTTTATGGACAAATTTTCGTTGAAAAGGTTGGATTTGTCCAGATTAGAAGATTTGCTGGACAAATCAGGACGTAGAAAGCGGAATTTGTCCAGAGAAAACAGTTTGCTGGACAAATTTGCTTAAACTTGTGACAATTTGTCCAGCAACAAAGTTGTAATTGTGTTTAAATAGTATAAGTGTGAAATTCCTGAATATTTGTGCCCTCAGGGTTTTACCAAAGTAGAATATTAAAGTGTAAGGGGTCTTTCCGATGAAGAAATTTTTATTGTTTATTTCACTATTTTTAATATTACTGATGGGTCTGCAGATAGTCTCCGGCATTTTGTTAACTCTGCAGTATACTCCGGACATAGCAGGGAGTTACGAGGGTGGAGCAGCAGGTGAGATGATGCTGGGCAACAGAAACCTCATTACAATACTTATACCAATAGCTGCCGCTTCGATTGCTTATATCCTTGCAGGGAAAATAGGCGCGGAAAAAGCAGCCTGACTAAAAAGTATAAAAAACATACTAACATTAGTAGCACAGACCAAGGCCATGGTCTGTGCTACTATTTTTTTATAGTAGAAGTGAAGAAAGGCCGAACAGCCTCTGGGACCAAGATAAGAGTCCGTATCAAAAAACCGGCCAACTTCACACCCTTGTTTGAATCAGTTTAGTATGTTGGGTCCAAGAGATCGTGTATAAGAAAATGGAATCAATAAGGCGCTGTGAAGACTTCTATGATTGGCTAAAAAGGAGAAGGTTCGTTTGAAGCATGTCATCGCACTTGATGTCAGTAAAGGAAAAAGTACTTTTGCTATTTATGACCGGTATAAACAATGTGAATTGGAAGGGGAATTAACTCATACTCGGATTGATTTTGAACGGCTTCATCACAGAATTGAAGAAATGACGGTTTTGGATAAACAAGCCCCCGAAATTGTGTTTGAAGCAACAGGTATTTACTCAAAACCACTGGAAAAGTTCCTGGCGACTAAAGGCCATACATACTGCCGTATGAATCCATTGGAAGCGAATTTACAAATGGCTAAGATGCGTCGTCATAAAACAGATATTAGCGATGCCCACGAGCTTGCGAAAACACACTTTAGTATGGCTCGCGAAGCGACATACCAACAAGATGACTACTTTGAACAAATGCGGGCGATTACACGTTACTATGATGAAATTGATGAAGAGATGATCCTCTTACGCAGTAGAATGCATGCGATTTTACATCTATCATTTCCGGAATTGGAACAGCTCATTACACCAAGTTCCGCGTTATTTTTAAATCTCGTACAGCTCTATCCCCATTCGGCACAATTACGAGCACTTTCAAAAACGATTATTAAAAACCGTTTGAAAGAGAACACCCGAAAGAATTTATCTTTAAAACGCGCAGAGGAGAAAGCCATTGTATTATTGAAAGCTGCCGAAAATTCGTATCCAGCTATTGATCCGTCGGACATTCGTTGTGATCAAGCAAGGGATTATGCTCGACGTATTGCGGATTTGATGGAGAAAAAGGTTCAGCTCGTCAAACAAATGGTAACTATCTCAGAAGGGAGAAAAGAATATAAGGTCTTGCGTTCATTTCCAGGAATCGGAGATTCAACAGCGTGTCGACTGATTGGCGAACTAGGGGATATCCGCCGTTTTAAAAACGCCAAACAGTTAAACGCTTACGCGGGCATTGATATCATGCGCTATCAATCCGGTAATATGCAATATCGTGATCGAATAAATAAAAGAGGTAATAAGAAGCTGCGGAAAATTTTATTTTTTATGATTTGTTCAATGCTTATGGCAAAAGGAAAACCTAATCACTTCGTGGACTATTATTACAAATTAAAAAAGCAACCTCAGAGTAAGCCTCATAAGGTCGCTGTTGTGGCGTGTATGAATAAGTTCCTGAAAGTGACGTTTCAACTTATCACACACGGCATATTGTACGATTATGAGTCCGCACTACCAGCTCAAAGATCGTAACGAAGTTTGATTCAACTATAGCACATTGACCTTTCGAAAAACAGGAAAGCGTAAGGTCTTTTTGTGATACAAAAACTTGGGTGTAGGAGGAAGGGGTCCCCCTTCCTCCTACACTCAAAAATGAAATGTAAAAGAAATTAACAAAAATGCGTTGACTAAAGGTAAGAAAGAGGCTGTCCTTTAAAGATCGCAATTTAGCGACCTTTTGGGACAGCCTCTTTTTATAAAAATGATTTAATAAAGACAGGTTCTTAGTGGGTTAAAGGAGATCGCAAACCATCTTACCCCCTCGTAAGGTGGTTTGCGATCTTCTTTATGTTCTGTGCGATGGCTGTCATCAGTGCTTGTTCACTGGCGCCCTTCACACTTCTCAACCGGCAGTAGCGAAGCCCGTGGAGTTGTTTCGCATCCGCAAAGCTTCGCTCAATCGTTTCTTTTCTCTTTTTATAAAGTAGTTTCCCTTCGGGAGACAGCCGGTTTTCCCTGACCTTCTCTTTACTTTCTTCCCATACATGCCTCGTCATCACCTTTTTATGATTTCTGGAAGACGTACATTGAGAGAGGAAAGGACAAACCCTGCAATTACTCGGATCTGAATGGTACTGCCTGTAACCTTCCCGGTTCGTTGTAGAGTAGGTCAACGTGCTTCCGTTGGGACAAGTATAGCTGTCTGTCTTTTTATCATAGGTAAACTTCCATTTTGGAAATAAGCCTTTCTTGGGAGTAAAGCGCCGATGGGCGATGACGCCC
The DNA here is from genome assembly GCF_002019695.1 of Evansella clarkii. Classification (GTDB taxonomy): domain Bacteria; phylum Bacillota; class Bacilli; order Bacillales; family Salisediminibacteriaceae; genus Evansella; species Evansella clarkii. The sequence goes on from NZ_KV917376.1 coordinate 2,352,134, forward strand.
ATAATGTTTCGCTTCTCCAGCCCATGGCAAATAGGGACGGTTAAGTAACCTGCATCCAGTCCAACAGCTTCTACTTCAAAACCAAAACGCTCTCGCTGGCGGTCCAAACGAGACAAATAAGGACGGGAATCATGGACGTTTCCGGGAGTGACATAGACATCTGTAATAATGTTATATTTCATATCTGTCGTGCGATGATCCAGATAAAAGAAGCCTTCTGGTTTCCCTTCCCGGTACATATATCCGCTATCTTTATCGGTTGTACTAACCTTGACTTCCTTTTCTTCCACCTCCTTCTCTTTTTTTCTTAAGGGCTTTTTTCCATGGGCTTTGCGATCCTCCTCAACGGCTTTATCAAGCTCTTCTATATATTCCTGCGTTTCTACCTGTACTTTTTCCTTAACGAACTTATGCTTATTAGCATTTGCCTTTAAATGAGTGGAATCTGTAAAAAGAACTCTTCCTCCTACCATCCCGTTTTCAGCCGCAAGCAGGACAATGTCATCAAAAATATCCTGAAAGACGGTAGTATCGTTAAAACGTTTATGGCGATTAAAGCTAATCGTGGAATGGTGGGGAACTTTATCTGTTAAATTTAATCCAAGAAACCATCGATAAGCTACATTGGTTTGAATCTCTTTTTCCAGCTGCCGCTCTGACCGGATCCCAAAGAAGTAACCAACAAGCATCATCTTAAAAAGCATTACCGGATCAATTGGCGGCCTGCCATTATCTTCACAGTAAAAAGGCTTCACTCTGTCATAAATGAAGTTAAAATCGATCTTTTCGTCTATTTTTCGAACAATATGGTCTTCCGGCACGAGCTGATCAATAGAAACCATTTCAAGTTCAACTTGTTTTTCCCTTATTGGACGTAACATTCTTTTCACCTCGGATAAGGAAATTTTGAATCAAAACTTTATGTATATCTTGCAATCGAAGAAGAGAAAGACGGCGACTCCTGCGGGAAAAGCAATAGCTGAAGATCCCCTCCGGAGCGCTTTTCAGCTCCGGAGGTAGCTGAAGCATTGCCCGCGGAAAGCGTCCGTCTGTAGCGAATGAGATTGTACAAATTTTAAGAACCCTATCTTTATTATACTATTTTTATCTGAATAATTGGATAATTAATCAAAAAAACAGGCTGTTGAGAAGACTTTCTCAACAGCCTGAGCACAGCCATTGGCTGTGCTTTTTCTCAAAGCTATTAACGGGAGTAGAACTCAACGATAAGAGCTTCTGTAATTTCAGCTGGAAGTTCAGAACGCTCAGGGAAGCGAACATATTTACCTTCTAAGCTGTCAACATCGAACTCAAGGTATGCTGGTACGAAGTCGTTAACTTCAAGTGCATCCTTAACGATGTCAAGGTTACGTGATTTTTCACGTACAGAGATTGTCTGACCAGGTTGTACACGGTAAGATGGAATATCTACGCGCTGACCATCTACAGTGATGTGACCGTGGTTAACAAGCTGACGAGCCTGACGGCGTGTACGTGCAAGACCTAAACGGTATACAAGGTTGTCAAGGCGGGACTCAAGAAGAATCATGAAGTTCTCACCGTGGATACCTTGCATTTTGCCAGCCTGGTCGAACAGGCTGCGGAATTGACGCTCATTCATGCCGTACATGTGACGAAGCTTCTGCTTCTCCTGAAGCTGAAGTCCGTACTCAGAAAGTTTTTTACGTTGGTTGGGACCGTGTTCACCAGGTCCGTAAGGGCGCTTTTGGAGCTCTTTTCCAGTTCCGCTTAAAGAAATTCCTAAACGGCGGGAGAGCTTCCAGCTTGGTCCAGTATATCGAGCCATAATATAGCTCCTCCTTTATATTTCAGTTTTAGTGAAATAAATAACAGTGGCAATCCCACTCACAAGGACATTTTATCTTCATGCACCCTCGCCTCGACAGCTAGAGGTTACGCGATGCACCTCGTTTTATAGCAGAGGCGTCCCTCTGCGGCGCATCAATGCGCCAGCACAGCTTACGTGCTATCAAACGGGAATAAAATGAACCACATGATGTTTACCGTGGCTGTCTTATTTGCACAAAGTATAGTGTATATTTTTTAGAGTCTGAAGTCAAGGGAAGGTTCTGTATTTTTTATACTGGGAACCTTTTCCGGTGTAGTGGGATGCTTTTTAAACGATTAGCCCGCTGGAGGGGAGGGAGCGTAAGTCTTGTTGTGGTTAGCGAGGTGGGGGACCATAAGTAAGGGATTGCGGTACTTGAGAAGGAAAAAAACGTTACTCAAGGGATGCAAGAGTTTCTTGCGGTACTTGAGCAGGAAGAACCGCGCTGCTCAGGGAGTGCAAGAGCGTCTTGCGGTACTTGAGAAGGGAGAACCACGCTGCTCATGGGATGCAAGAGCGTCTTGCGGTACTTGAGAAGGGAGAACCACGCTGCTCATGGGATGCAAGAGCGTCTTGCGTTACTTGAGAAGGGAGAACCAGGCTGCTCATGGGATGCAAGAGTGTCTTGCGGTACTTGAGAAGGGAGAACCAGGCTGCTCATGGGATGCAAGAGTGTCTTGCGTTACTTGAGAAGGGAGAACGACGCTGCTCATGGGATGCAAGAGCGTCTTGCGGCCCATCTTCTGGGTACTGACCCTATTTTTTGAAAAAAGAAAACGCTCGTTTCCTTCAGAAGTTTCCCTATTACTGTCACGGCATTTTATCACCGGAACATTGGGCTTGAGTTTTTCCCCCTGTACCAGGATTAAGCAGGTAGGGTAAAATATAAGGCAGGTGGATTTCATCCTTTCGATCAAAAATCGTGGAAGAAAACCACCTGCTAATATACGTGCAATAAATTATAACTTGTTTACTAATGTTTTAACAAAGAGCTCAAGTCCCTGCTGGTCTTCTTCCGTGAACCTGTTTTTCAGCGGACTGTCGATATCGAGTACTCCCAGCAATTCTCCATCTTTAACCATCGGTACGACGATTTCTGAATTTGAAGCAGCGTCACAAGCGATATGGCCAGGGAATGCATGGACATCTGCTACCCGCTGTGTTTTTCTTTCCGCAGCGGCTGTACCGCAAACTCCTTTACCACTGGCTATTCTTACGCATGCAGGAAGGCCCTGGAAAGGTCCTAATACCAGCTGGTCTTCTTTCCATATATAAAAGCCTACCCAGTTAGTATCGTTAAGGAACTGGTTTAACAGTGCAGAGGCATTACTTAAATTTGCTGTTAAGTCTGTTTCTCCTTCAAGCAATGCGTCAAGCTGACGGGAGAGGGATTCATATTGCTCCTTAAGGGAGCCGGAATATGCAGTAGTCTGAAACATGTGATAACCTCCTGGGATATTTTTCGAAAAGTATACCACAAACAAAAAGCTGTGTGTGATATTAGCTCTGAATCTGTCGATATTTTTATAAAGGAAACAACGGTAAAATCGAGAATTAAAGTAGTAACAGCATAGTTATCACAGGTATACAGGTGGTGTGAAAAGATGGCAAAAAAAGCTTCAAAAGAAAAAGTAATAAAAGCGGCGGTGGAGCTGTTTAATGTGCAAGGTTTTTCAGGCACTTCCGTCAGGGATATCGCACAAAAGGCGGAGTGTAATGTAGCGTTGATATCTTATTATTTCAGAAATAAACAAGGTCTCCTGGAACAGCTTATAACGGATTTTCTTGAAGGATATACTGCAGTAATTGAAGTGCAGGTCGATAAAGCATTAAGGGAAGAAGATAAAGCATACGACTGTCTTTTGCAGGCGATCTGGAATGTACTCGTATACCAGCAGAAAAGGCCCCACCTCGCCAGATTTGTTCACAGAGAGATTACACTTGACACGACGCTTGTCAGAGAGTTGATGAGCACATACCTGGCAAAGGAAAAACATCTCTTCAGCACCTTGCTGAAGAAGGGCTACAGTAATGAAGAAGTGTATGACCTTCCTGATGAATTTTTTGTTATACAGCTGAAGGGGATGCTGAACATGCCTTTTCTCCATCCGCAGTATATCAGGGAAGTCTATCATCTGATGCCTCATGACAGTAATTTTCTGGATAAGTATTTTTCACAGCTTGCACACTGGATTGGTGTCCATTTTAAAGAAAAAACAGTAAGCTGAGGGAAGCTAACTATTAAAGTTTTCAGAGAAAAATGGCAGCTTCCTCAGCTCTTGTATCCCCTGGCCCAGCTGTTGGGGATCATGGGCATCTGAACCGTAAACAAGACTGATCCCCTCTTTTTGGGCGGCTCTGATCCATTCTTCCGGCGGATAAAGTTCTCCGCAGTATGGCTTAATCAAGCCGGCCCCATTGATGTCAAGGGAATAACCTTGTTTCTTCAGAGCCTGTAATAAGGGTGTGAGATAGTTTTTATCATCAAAATGCCGTGGGAATAATTTTTGAAACTTCCTAACAAGTGTAATATGACCTATCCTCTTCGGCTTGTACGGTCCGAGGTCGGCTTCGACGGAACAAAGCAGCGTATCATAATATTTTTTATAAACAGCCTCGAGAGAAGAAAATTTCTCTGTCAGCAGTTTGAATGAATCAGGCGAATAGTCCAGGCAAATATAGCGGTTGTCCGGCAGTCTTAGAAAATGAACCGATAAAATTGCCTCATCCAGCTCTTTCCCCCAATTATCGAGAAACTCTTTTGTTTCTCCTTCAAATCCTTCAATAAAATCAACTTCAAGCCCAATATTAATTTCTATATCCCTTCGGTAACGTTCTTTTAATTGTCTTAAGTCTCTTATGTATGAAGGCAGGTCCCTGAGCTGCATTGCAGAGTCTTTTTCAGGTACAGGATCGGTAAAAGGTGCAGGAAGTGGGGCATGCTCTGTAAAAGTCATGCTTTTATATCCAAGGGAAATCGCTTTGTTTATGTATTTTTCAAAAGCGTCGCCAGAACCATGGGGACAGTATGGGGAATGTATGTGCCCGTCTCTCATTTAATAACACTCCTGTTTAAAGTTTTTAGTTGAAAACACAACAAAAAATGCGTAAAAAGTTATATGAAATTACCCTCCAGTTACATTACGATAAAAAATAAGAGAAATTGATCAAAAAAAGATAGATTTTGTAAGTAATTTCTTGTTTTTCTATGCTAAGATAAGATTATCTATTTATTATACTAACAATTCAAATTTTGTCGATGTATGAAATTTTATAAATAACCGGATCACGAAATAAAAAAACTAATAAAAGGAGAGGCCTTCAATGATATTTTACGTTATTTATGCATCCATAGTTGTCTTTCTGCTTGCAATCATTTACGGGGCATGGTCCAGAAAGGCGATCTATAAAGAAGTGGACAGGCTTGAAAACAGAAAAATACAGCTTATGAACGAGCCTGTGACCGAGGAACTTTCTAAGATTAAATCACTTAAAATGTCAGGGGAGACGGAGGAAAGGTTTGAGCAATGGCGCAAAGAATGGGATGAAATAGTCACAGTTCAGCTGCCTGATATAGAAGAAAAGCTGTTTGACATCGAAGAATCTGCAAATAGGTACAGATTTAATAAAGGAAGAAGGATTGCCCGCTTTGTTGATGAGGAGCTTAACAATCTGGATACACATTTGAAAGAAATGTTTGCAGATGTGGAGCAGCTCATCGACAGTGAGGAACAAAACCGGCAGGACATACATAGTGTCAAGGATTTGTACCAGGAGACGAAGAAAAAAATGTGGGCGCAGCGAGGGATACTTGGAGCTGCTGGCGCGAATGCTGAAAAACGAATTCAGGATCTCCAGGAGCTCTTTACATCTTTTGAGGAAGAGACGGATCAGGGGAACTACCTCCAGGCAAGGGAAATCCTGCTCCAATTAAAAGAAGAGATTGGTTTCATTAATGAGGCGATGGAAAAGGCGCCGGAATTCCTTGTTCTTCTTCAGAGAGAATTGCCCGCACAGCTGCAGGAACTGGAGAGAGGTTTCGAAGAGATGGAAAAGGAAGGGTATAACCTTGAACATTTCTCTGTTAAATGGCAGACGGAAGAGCTGAAAAAGCAGATCGGAACGCTGCTTCCGCTGGCTGAGGAGCTTAAACTCAATGAGGTGGCAGAGCCGGTTGATTCTATTCAGAAAAATATTAATGAAATATACGAGAAGCTTGAGTATGAAGCTCTGTCTAAGCAATACTCGGAAAAAGAACTGCCGGTACTGGAGCAGAAACTCGTGGCCATGTCGGAACAGTATGAAGCACTCATAAAAGAAATAGAAACACTGAAGCTTAGTTACAGGCTGACAGAAGAAGACGACGATAATCTTTTGAAAACAGAGAAGCAGTTCAAATCACTGGTGAACCAGTATACAGTAATCAAGGCGTCTGCTGAGGAAAAGAAACAATCATTTACCTCAATCAGAAAGCTGATTGAAGAGTTTAACGGAAAACTGGCTGAAGCGGAAAAGGATATGGCGGACAGAAAAGAACGCCTCAATCATCTGAGAAGTGATGAGCGGGATGCTGGAGAAACAATCAGGCAACTCAGGGAAACACTCCTGTCAGGACGTAAGAAACTAAACAAGAGCAATCTTCCTGGTGTACCATCTGAACTGCTGGGGGAACTTGAGGAAGCTGGAAAAGCTGTAGAAGAGGCAGCAAAGAAATTAAATGAACTTCCTCTTTCTATGGATGAAATCAGAATTAAAGTGGAAGAAGCAACGAAACATGTAGAAAGCTGTACAGAGTTGCTTAACAAGGTTATTGAAGAAGCCAGACTGGCAGAACAGGTTATCCAGTACGGCAACAGGTACAGAAACAAATACGACGAATTAAATATTAAACTTCTTCAGGCTGAAAGCTGTTTCAGGCAGTATCAGTATGAAGAAGCACTTACAACCGCACTTAAAGCAGTCGAAAAAGTTGAACCTAATGTACTTGAAAAAGTCTCTGCCAACAGAGAACTCCTGACAGTCTGATTAATAAAGGGGGAGAATTAGATGATAGCCCGATGGAGCTTGTTAATTGGAACGGCAGTCGCTTGTATTTCCGTCTGGTCCGTACTCATTTTCTCTTTTCTCCCGGACAGGGAAATTGAAACGGCGGATTTTGTTGGGGAGGGTCTGGACGTTCCTGTGGATGAAACAGGTGATCTGGAGTCTGACAAATCCCAGGTTTTTTCTGAACTGGAAACAGATAATTTTGAAGATCCGGGGCTTAAGGATCATACGGACAGGGAAACAGAAGACCGCTCCGGAGTGGACTCTCTGACAAACGAACAAATAACTGAAAACAGACAATTTGCTGTCAGAGGTATACATCCTGGCGATTTTAATGATATCGCACCAGATAAAATTATTTCTGTGGATGACCTTATTGAAAGAATCAGTAATGAATCCGATTAAGGAAAGAAAAAGCAGAAACGGAGAGAGCCGTTTCTGCTTTTTGTTTTTTCCTCTTATCAGAGGACCCGCATTTTTCAATCGTGTAATTATAATTTTAAAGAAGGGGACGATTACTTACCGGCTGCCGAGACAGCGTTTACATTTTAAGAAATGCAGTTACACCGGTGACTTTTGATTATATCGCCGTCAATTTCTTCTAAGCCCCTCCATTTGTTTGTTTTCGTGCCAAGTAACACAAGCATTACACTGTAAGTTACGTTGAGATTGTTCATATTTTACGCGTTAGAATGCCCCCAATTATACCTCCAATTACAGCCGGAATGAGCCAGGCGATTCCGTATGCTGAAAGAGGCAAAGCATCCATTAAAGGCTGAAACAAACCAGAGAAGAGAGCTGTGCCGCTCAAACCATCAGGAATACTGACGAGGGCCGCTCCTGCAACTGCTCCTTTAAAAACTCCGGAGGACTCATTGAACCTGTCTTTCGCTAACGACAGAATTATAAGCACTATAGCAACAGGGTACAGCATAATAAGCATAGGCAGAGAGAACTGGATAAGCTGAGTAAGCCCCATGTTAGCCATAAGAAGGCTGAACAATGTTATGGCTGCTGTAGTAACAGAATAATTCAAGGATGGAATAAGCTTGTTTAGAAATTCCCCGAACGCCGAAATTAACCCTACTGCAGTAGTTAAGCACGCTAAAGTGATTACTACAGACAGTAATATAATCCCACCTGTACCGAGAAGTTCATCGGCAACAGCAGTCAGGATGGCGCCGCCATTTTCCTGGTATCCAATTACGCTGACGCTGGATGCTCCAAGAAATGCAAGGGAGAAATAAACGAACATTAACCCTGTTCCGGCAATAAGCCCTGCCTGGATCGTCCGCTTTGTAAGTTCATCTTTTGACGTGATACCTCTTTCCTTCAGCCTTGAAATTATTACAATTCCAAAAACAAGAGCAGCTATAGCGTCCATCGTTAAATAACCTTCCTGAAAGCCTCGGAAAAAAGCGAATTCCTCGTATGCTTCAGCTGGAGAAGCCGGCTCTCCCATTGGACGGATCAGGCCTGTGCCAGCTAATACCGCAATGACGAAAAGAAGAACAGGCGTAATAACTTTTCCAATTCTCCCTACCAGTTTTGCGGGGTTCAGGCTTAGCCAGTAACTTATCCCAAAAAAGATGAACGTAAACAAAAATAAAGATACAGGGGAAGCTTCGCTCATATATGGGAGCACACCTGTTTCATAAGCAACAGAACCAGTACGGGGGATTCCGAATAAAGGGCCGATTGCTAAATAAACAGCCAGAGAAAAAACTATGGCAAATAACGGACTAACCCGTTTGGATATATGCTGAAGATCTCCTCCTGACTTTGCGATGGCTATAATAGCTAAAACAGGCAATCCTACTCCTGTAACTAAAAAACCAGCTGCTGCGGTCCATACTGCGCTTCCGGCTTCCTGCCCAAGAGCAGGGGGGAAAATTAAGTTTCCTGCACCAAGGAACAATGCGAACATCATTAGCCCGATTGCCAAGGTCTCTTTAACAGAAATAGTATTTTTATCCATAGTTGTTACCCTCCGGGTGTTATACAGGCCATGTCATGTTAAGGTCTATGTTGAGTTTGTAAAAGGGGACCAATTGAGGCGAGCCAAAATCAACATCAAAGTGTAACAGTGCCTATATAATTTAATATTTGACAATAACGTCGGAAAAACACAGACGATAAGAATTATATAATAAATTCAATAATTGTAAACAGTTAAAATTAAATAAAATCAATGCAATTATATATGCGATAATTTGTTTTTCCTTTGCACCCCGGTATGTTATGATTAATTGTTGCAGCCTGTCCCTCTTATTCGAGAGGATAATAATGGCTATAATCGACATATATAATATTGGAAGAAAAAGGAGAAAAAACGATGATTTACTTTGATAACAGTGCTACAACCCGCCCATACCCAGAAGTAACTGACACATATTTGAAAGTGTCTACAGAATATTTTGGCAACCCCTCCTCCCTCCATCCTTTAGGGAAGATATCTGAGCGCCTTCTAGTCCAGGCAAGGGAGCGGGCGGCAGAGTTATTGAAGGTAAACCCATCAGAAATTCTTTTTACTTCCGGGGGAACTGAAAGTAATAATCTCGCGATAAAAGGAACTGCCCATCAGTACCAGGGCAGGGGTAATCATTTAATTACCTCCAGTACAGAACATGCTTCATCATTGGAAGCATTTCAGCAGCTGGAGAAAGAGGGCTTCAGAGTATCATACCTTGACCCTGATAATAATGGGATAATTACTGCTGAACAGGTAAAAGAAGAACTTACAGACGAAACTATTCTCGTCTCTCTTATACATGTCCATAATGAAACAGGAAGTATACAGCCTGTTCAGGAAATTGGCGAAGTGCTCTCTCATCACCCAAAAGTATTGTTTCATGTTGATCATGTACAGGGAGCGGCAAAAGTGCCCCTGGACTTCAGAACTGCAAAGGTGGATTTATGTACATTATCCGCTCATAAATTTCATGGCATGAAAGGTAGCGGAATATTATATGTGAGAAACGGTGTCAGGCTCCATTCTCTTCTGTCCGGCGGCAGCCAGGAGAGAGGAATCAGAGCAGGTACTGAGAATGTTGCCGGTGTTACCGCTATGATAAAAGCTCTGAGAATGAGTATGGGGAAATCTGAAACTTTCCTCCCTCAAATCAGAAAAATAAATCGCTGGATTGAACAGGAATGCAGTAATATTCCAGGTGTGGTTATAAACTCACCAGAGGAGCGGGCACCGCATATTCTCAATATTTCTGTACCTGGCATAAAACCGGAAGTAATGGTTCAGGCCCTTGCGGAAAAAGATATTTATGTCTCAACAAAGTCTGCCTGCTCCAGCCGGGAGACGGAACCGAGCAGGACATTGATCGCAATGGGCTACGATAAGGAGACAGCATCAAGTGCTTTAAGGATTTCTTTAACATACGAAAATACATTTGAAGAAGCGGAGAGGTTTATTGCTGAATTCAGTGATATTGTTGCTTCTCTGAAAAAGGTGGTAAACAAACAATGAATTACAATCATATCTTAATACGGTATGCAGAACTGGCTCTGAAAGGAAAGAACAGAAAAGAATTTGAAAAAAAACTTCAGGACAATCTTAAAAGAGCTCTGAAGAAATTCCCGGAAACAAAAGTGATAAGATCATTTGGAAGAATGTTTATCGAACTGAATGGCGCAGATGAGGAAGCAGTTTCCAGCCGTCTGAAAGATATATTTGGCATACATTCCTTCAGTCCGGCGTTAAAACTGGAACTTGACCAGGAACGTATTGATGAAGGTGCATTATGGGCAATAAAAGATGCACTCCCTGAAGAAAGAGGGACTTTTAAAGTATCTGTAAAAAGGGCGAATAAAACTTTTCCGAAAAGATCCCAGGAACTGAATTACCATATCGGCTCTCATATTTTGAGAAATACGAAAGAGCTGACAGTTGATGTGCATAACCCGGATGTGGAAGTTAAAGTAGAGATCAGGGATGAAGCCTGCTACATTATGTGCAAAACAAGAAAAGGGGCAGGCGGCCTTCCTGTTGGTACAGCCGGGAAAGTAATGCTTATGCTTTCCGGGGGTATTGACAGTCCTGTTGCAGGATATCTTGCTTTAAAAAGAGGGGTGGAGCTCGAAGCTATCCATTTCCACAGCCCTCCGTTCACAAATGAACGGGCGAGACAGAAAGTGGAAGATTTAGCCCGTGTGCTTACAAGATTCGGGGGCAGGATCAAACTGCACATCGTCCCTTTTACTGCAGCCCAGCAGGAGATTCATAAGAAAGTGCCAGATAACTATGAAATGACAATTATGCGCCGGTTCATGCTGCGGATTGCAGAAGCGGCAGCTGAAAAAAATGGAGCTCTCGCTCTTGTTAACGGGGAAAGCCTCGGCCAGGTTGCCAGCCAGACGCTCCACAGCATGCATACAATAAATGAAGTTACTAATTTGCCGATACTCAGGCCGCTGGTAACAATGGACAAACTGGAGGTCATTGAGATCGCCAGAAATATTGGCACTTACGAATTATCGATCCTGCCTTATGAAGATTGCTGTACTATTTTCCTGCCGCCTCAGACAAAAACACGGCCATCCATTAGAAAAGCGGCAGCTTATGAGCAGGCGATTGATGTAGATAAGTATGTAAGTGAAGCAGTGGAAGGAATTGAAACAGTAATTATCAAACACGATACTAATATAGAAAAAGAGTTTGAGGATCTTTTTTAACAACTAATCCGATTTATAGTGAATCCAAATCTTTAGCTTAAATACTGAAACTGGGAAATCGGTAATTTAATTTCCAAAAATTGGTCCTGTAACCATCTTTTTAACTGAATTTTTCCCTTTAACTTTGTACAATCTATGATTACAAGGGAGGTGAAAAAGATGGCGAACAACAACAGTTCTAACCAATTATTAGTCCCTGGTGTACAACAAGCTTTAGATCAAATGAAATATGAGATTGCTCAGGAGTTTGGCGTACAGCTAGGTGCTGACACAACATCCCGGGCTAACGGATCAGTAGGTGGAGAGATTACTAAACGTTTAGTTTCAATGGCTCAGCAGCAAATGAGTGGAAACCGTTAATAAAATAAGTGGAACAAAGAAAGCATCTTCCGGTTTCGGGGGATGCTTTTTAAGAGCTTCTAACTTCCTTATAAAAATGGTTCTGTTGAAGGCTGATGTTGACTGTGCGTGTAATGTTGATTATCGCGAAAGGTACGAGCGAGACTGTCTCTTCCTCTGCCAGTTAAGCTCTGCAGAGTATACGTCGAGACGAAGCACATGCTCTTTCCTGCAGGAATAGCATTAGCTGCGAGTGAAATATCATATGATTAAATAAATCTTTGTTTTTTATTAAAATCTGATTGTGTGATACTCTTAATATGGAAAATATCAGCAGTTAAAAGAGAATAAATGGCAGGAGGGGCAGGCTGTGGGAACACTGTGGTACGGTGGTAAAGTGAGAACAATGGAGAATGAGCATGATAGTAAGGAAGCGGTTTTTGTAAAAGATGGAATCATTCGGGGGACAGGGACAAAAGAACAATTGCTATCCGAATTCAAGGAAGAAATTACGAGGATGGAAAATATGGAAGGGGCAGTTATGTACCCTGGTTTTACTGACAGTCATCTACATATGGTCGGGCACGGGGAGAAACTCCTGAAACTCGATCTCTCCGAAATAGACAGTATAGAAATACTCAAAAACACCTTGTTTGAAGCCGCTGCCAAACTTCCGCCGGGGGAGTGGCTCATTGGAGAAGGGTTTAATGAAAATTTATATGCAGAGGCAAAAGTGCCGGACAGACATATTCTGGATGAAGTAACGACAGAACACCCGATTATTTTATCCCGAGTTTGCCGCCATGCTCTCGTTACAAATTCATACGGCCTAAAGCTTGCGGGAATAACGAGGGAAACTCCGGAACCATCAGGCGGGATAATCGTTAAGGATAATACAGGAGCGCCTACTGGATATTTGCTGGACCAGGCACAGGATTTAATCCGGGAAGCGGCTCCGGCTATAAGCTTAAATTATGTTAAAAAGGCTCTGGGAACATCGATAGATGACTTGTTAAGCAAGGGTTTTGTTGGAGGGCATACAGAAGACCTGAATTATTACGGAGATCCTTCAGGCACACTGGCGGCTTTCTATGAAAAAATTGATGGGAAGAAAGTGAAGTTTCGTGCTAATCTTCTTATACACCATGAAGTTGCAGAACAAATACTGTCTGAAATAAGTGCCAGCACAGAACAAAATAATTTTGTGGAACCAGGTTCCGTAAAGATTTTTGCAGATGGTGCTCTTGGGGGGAGAACTGCTCTCCTCAGCGAACCTTATGCAGATGATGAAACAACAAAGGGAGTGGCCATTTATTCCCGGGAGGAACTGCAGGACATTGTAAAAAAAGCCAGGAAGTTAAATATGCCGATTGCTGTACATACAATAGGGGACGCCGCACTTGAGCTTGCAATTGACATTATTGAAAAATACCCGCCATTATTAAAGGGTCAGCGTGACAGGCTTATTCACATTCAGGTTGCAAGAGAAGACTTAATTCACAGGATGAAAAAGCTTCCTGTTATTCTGGATCTCCAGCCAAGATTTGTTGCTTCTGATTTTCCATGGGTGATAGACAGGCTCGGCAAAGAAAGAATGAAGTATTCTTTCGCCTGGAAGACCTTGCTTGATGCAGGATTAATCTGTGCCGGTGGTTCTGATGCTCCGATAGAGCCGGTGGATCCCTTGTTGGGCATTCATGCTGCTGTCACAAGAAGGAAGCCGGAAGAAAAACACGAAGGTTACTATCCTGAGCAGAAGCTCACGTTATATGAGGCTCTGCGTTTATATACGTACGGCAGCGCTCAGGCAGCAGGTAAAGAAAAGAAGCAGGGGCTTATCAGAAGTGGCTATACTGCTGATTTTACCATTTTAAGCGAAGATCTTTTTGAGCTGGATCCGGATGAATGGCTCAAGGTGAAAGTTGAAAAAACTGTGGTGGATGACACGGTAATGTATGACAGGAAAACAGGTACGGTAACCATGCAGAATTAAAACGAAAGAGGCAGGGACGAAAAATCTTCTGCCCTGCCTGGAAAATTATAAGACTTAGATCACAAAAAGCTTCTTCGCACTTTATGAAGGAACAAATTATCTTTCATACGCAAAGTTTTAATTTCTTTTTCTGAGAGCCGGATTTTCAGTTCGTGTATATGCCTTATACTTAGTGCTTCGTTATCTGCTCCAATAATTGGGTGGTCGTTCCCGTCCTGAATGACCTTTAAGACGAGCTCACGATCTTTGTTTAGCAGAAGCGGGGAGCCCAGAGTACGATACTGGTTGTTGTTGATGGAAGATATTTCTGTGAGCTGGAAACCTTTAAGCTTAGGGTCAACAACTGCTCCACCAAGTGATTTATTATAGGCGGTACTGCCTGTAGGAGTTGAAACAACCATTCCGTCTCCACGGAAGGTTTCGAAATATAAGTCATCAATAAACACGTCGATAGCAAAAGTTTTAATAATATTGGAACGGATCGCGCATTCATTCAGACACTGAAAGCTCTGCATTTCGTCGACTGTCACTTCCAGGGTTGGATACCGAAGCACTTCCAGGCCGGATGCCTGCATTCCGGCTTCAATCCTCTCCAGGTTATTCAGGTCAAAATCCGTATAAAAGCCAAGATGGCCATCGTTGATTCCTACATATAAGCAGTCTTCACGGAATTTTGTTTTTCTGATTGCCTGCAGAAAAGCCCCGTCCCCGCCAATACTGGCAATTATATTGGCTTCATCAGGGTTTTTTACGAGCTGAAAGTCGTACTTTCTCCCAAGTTTTCTTAACTCCTGGACTTTAGGCTCTAATTCATCAGAAGGGGTGTAATATAAATAAACATTTCTACGATTAGGCATTACTGTTTTCATCCTTTCTGCAATAAATCATTGAGGTGGAACTTTTAACCGTTCTGATTAGTGGTATTCTCGTTTTTTTCAACAAATCCTGCACAAACGTGAAAAATTAAACAAGTGAATGAATTTCATGTATAGGCTTTGAATAAAAAAAATGTACATTACTTTTCGATTGCAGCGTAAGACGGCGACTCTGGCGGGAACAGCACGAGCTGAAAATCCATTTTTGTCGGCGTTCAGCCGTCAAAAATTAGTTGAAGCCGTGCCCGCAGAACGCGTCCGTCTGAAGCGTAAATCGAACAACAAAGTAACTTTTTAAGATAAAGTTCGCATTCAAGTTGAATTATGAAATTAATTCAAGTTGAATTATGAAATTAATTCAAGTACAAATTAATTATTTGATTTAAGGAGGAACATTATGAGTACAAAACGCTGGATCGCGGTGTTAGCTGCAGCAGGACTTTTTCTGGTTTCTAGTGCGTTCACTATGTTTACGGCCCTTTTTTCAACTGGTATAGATGAGTTCTTTGATGTATCGGACCAGCCATTTGAAGAGAGGGTTGTGGAGAGTGGGGACGGTACTGGAAAGATTGCAGTGATACATTTAAACGGTGTAATAGAAAATAGTTATAATCCCCCTGGAATTTTTCAGGCAGCCGGTTACCATCATGAGAACTTTCTCCGGCAGCTTGATGCGGCAGCCGAGGATGGCCAGGTCCATGGGATTATAATCCGAGTCAATACTCCCGGTGGAGGAGTAGTGGAATCAAGTGAAATTCATGACAAAATCGTTGATATTCAGGAGGAGTTCAGAAAACCTGTCTATGTATCAATGGGAAGTATGGCTGCGAGCGGTGGATATTATATTGCTGCACCTGCAGAAAAAGTATTTGCAAATTCTCAGACGATAACCGGGTCTATTGGTGTTATTATGCAGTCCATAAATGTGAGTGAACTGGCTGAAGATCTGGGTATCAGCAGTGAAGTTATTAAAAGCGGGCCCTATAAGGATATAATGTCTGCTACAAGAGAAATGACAGATGATGAAAGGGAAATTCTTCAGGATCTGATTGATGAATCCTATGAACAGTTTGTAGATGTTATCGAAGCAGGGCGGGATTTCTCAAGAGAAGAAGTTTATGAGCTGGCTGATGGCCGGATATACAGCGGCAGCCAGGCATACGAGGCAGGTCTGATTGACGGACTGGGCCATTTTCACGAGGTAATAGACACAATGCAGGAAGACCTTGGAAGAGGCAATTTAACCGTGGTTGAATACGAGCCAGCATTCGGGCTTCCAGGCATCTTCTCTTTTGCAGCTCAGAGGGTTTTCACAAATGAATTAGACTTATTAGGCATTACTGATTGGGTGCATTCGAACCAGGGTGCTAAGCTTATGTACCTGTATACGGATTGAGGTGGTAAAATGAGCGATATATACGCTGGAACTATTGGGGAAGAAGCAGAAAAGGAAATTCTGATCCCGGAAAAAGCATATGCACCTGCCGGATTCTGGATGCGTTTCTGGGCTTACCTTATTGATTTAGCCGTTGCTGCAAGTATCAATGGAATCATTCTTGCGCCACTATTTTTCCTCACTAACCTGAATGATTTGACTTTAGGAATATATACTGCCGGCGGGTTTCTCACTGCATTAGTAAGTTACTCTTATTTTGTAGTTTTAACAAAATTCTGGGGACAGACTTTAGGAAAAAGAATTATGGGTATTAAAGTTTTGTCTGACAGGCCAGAAGGTTTAGCCTGGAAGGATGTAATAATGCGGGAAGTAGTAGGAAGGTATATTCACCAGTCACTGGCAGTCACGAATATCCTTTATGTGATAGTTGCTTTCCATCCAAAGAAAAAAGGATTGCATGATATATTTGCCGACACTCACGTTGTGCTTGAGCCACGGTCCAAATAAATATACGATTGCCAGACTGAAAAACAATAAACCTGCATGCTGGTGCAGGTTTATTTTTTATTTGCTGGGTGATACTTGCACTATAAGAAAGTATAAAATTTTAGCAAGGGAGCAGTCTCGTCGTAGATAAAATTTTTAGGATTATATAAGTGCAACTACGCCTCTGTCTTCGCCAATCGGCGAGTTTTCTTTAGAAATGAAAGGAGGACTTTATGAATATTTTTCTGTGGATACTCCTAATCCTTATACTTTTGTTAATAGTAATGCCGTTTCTGAAACTCAGGGTACTGGTTACCTATTTACATGATGGTAAAAATGATGACTTATCGTTACAATTCAGTATTTTTCGGATCATCAAATATAATCTCAGCGTGCCTTTAATAGCAGTGGATAAGGAAAGTCCTTCAATCGTATATGAGGAACATACAGACAGCGCACTGGGCGGAACGGAACGAAAACAAAAATTCACTGTTGATGAGTTTTTATTCGATCTGAGAAAATTTGAACAGTTATTACACCATGTAGTTGGATTTCATACTATTATTCGGAAATTTCTGAAGAAGGTTTCCGTACTGAAGTTAAGATGGGTGACACAAATTGGAGCTGAAGACGCGGCGTTAACAGGTTCCTCTTCTGGAGTAGTCTGGATGATTAAAGGAAATGTACTGGGGATCATTTCTAATTATATGCGTTTAAAAACAGCCCCGGAAATTGAAGTAATACCATATTTTCAGCAAATTAAATTAAAAACGTCATTAAAATGCATGGTTTCCTTCCGAATCGGACATGCTATCCTTGCAGGAATAAAGGTATTACGTCATATGAGAAAAGGCAGAGCTCTGTTCAGCAAAAATAATGATCAAACAGCAGGGAGGGATATTCATGTCTGAACATCCAATACAAGGTTTAATGAAAACCGCTATGGAGAACTTAAAAGAAATGGTTGATGTGAATACAATTGTAGGAGATCCAGTTGAGACGCCAGACGGAAGCGTCATAATGCCAGTCTCTAAAGTAGGGTTTGGTTATGCAGCTGGGGGAAGTGAATTTGTAATTGATCAGCCAAGAGGTTCCGCAGCTGGTGAAAATGGCAATAAACATCCTTTTGGCGGAGGTAGTGGTGGTGGTGTCTCAATTACTCCAATCGCATTTCTGGTTGTTAGCAGCCAGGGAGTAAAAATGGTTCATCTTGACCAGAACACACACCTTGTTGAGAAGCTTTTAGACTTTACGCCTCAGGTTGTTGAAAAAATTCAGCAGATGATGCAGTCAGGCCAGCAGAACCAGAAGCAAAATCGTCAGCAGTCCGGAAGCCAGATGGCGGGAAGCCAGCAACAACAGCAACAGCAACCGGATACAGTGGTGCAGAGAACGGAAACAGAGACTTTTACTGAAACAAGAAATGAATAATCAGCCTGGCGCCATTGGAAAGGCGCCAGGTGTTTTTATGTAAAAGAAAATACCGTATTTTATATTATTGCAGGACAAATTCTTGATAATTAAGTCGGATTTGTCCAAAAAAGCAAAGTTGCTGGACAAATCTGTGGTCCGGAAGCGAAAATTGTCCAGAGAAAAACATTTGCTGGACAAATTTCAATAAAAACTTAAAGATTTGTCCAGCATTGGTGAGTAAAACGCTGAATTATTCCATTAAATGTAAAAACGATGGACGAATTCTTGATAATTAAGTCGTTTTTGTCCAGAAAAGCAAAGTTGCTGGACAAATCTGTGGTCCGGAAGCGAAATTTGTCCAAAGAAAATCATTTGCTGGACAAATCTGTGGTCCGGAAGCGAAATTTGTCCAAAGAAAATCATTTGCTGGACAAATCTCAATGAAACCTTAAAGATTTGTCCACATTCCGCTCCTATACGTAAGACAAGAAGGCGTTTTGACCCAAAAAGCGACACCATAGCGAAGAAGTATCAATCAGGAAGACATATTACTGTTTTTTCATCACTAATATATGTTACTTTATGTACATAAAGGAATAATGAGGAGGAGATTCAAAGTGGCAGAAATTACGTTTAAAGGTAATCCGGTAACTCTTAAAGGGAGTAAAGTAGAAGCTGGTGACAAGGCTCCTGACTTTAAAGTTCTTGCAAATGATTTATCAGAGGTAACTCTGGAGGATTCGAAAGGAAAGGTCAGGCTGATCAGCGTTGTTCCTTCAATCGATACAGGTGTTTGTGATGCGCAGACAAAGCGTTTTAACGAAGAAGCGTCCAAACTGGATGGTGTGCAGGTCTTAACAGTTAGTGTAGATCTTCCTTTTGCTCAGAAACGCTGGTGTGCAGCTGAGGGTGTTGAAAATCTTCAGACGTTATCAGACCACAGGGATCTTTCCTTCGGTACAAATTACGGAGTAGCGATTGAGGAGCTTCGTCTTCTGGCCCGTTCTGTATTTGTTGTCGACAGCTCGGATAAAGTTACATACGCTGAGTATGTTCAGGAAGTTACTGATCACCCTGACTATGACAGGGCAATAGAAGAAGCTCAAAAAGCTCTTGATAATTAAACAGCACATACCTAAAGAGAAAAGTCCTCTGGAGAGGCTTTTCTCTTTTTACATGAAATAATTTTTGCTGCAAAAATCAACAGACACACGTGCTCCTCTAATAATTTTGAGCAAAATTTGTTTACGGGATATTATCTTTTGCTAAAATAGTTAGAATGCAGAACGATAATTATTTTCAGGAGTTGAGAATTAAATGGATAATTATAACTTAACAAATACAGAATTGATCTTTAATACTTTAGATAAAGGGGCAAACGTTATTCAGAAAGAGAAAGACGATACATACCTGGATGCTCTGGCCGAAATGGGAGAAGTAATTTTTCATGAAGAGATTCCTTCCTGGCTCTCAGAAACCGGCCGTGCCCAGGTCTCAAAAGCGTTAAAGGAGCTCCCTGAGAAAGGAGCAGCAGCTAAAGAAGAATACCGCCGGGCGGTGCAGCTTGCTGTTCTAAAAGGCATGAAGGAGGCTACACAGCCTCACCATGCAATGACACCGGATGCAGTAAGTTTATTTATTGGCTATTTAGCAGATAAGGTTCTCGGCTATGAGGAGAATGAAGAAGCAAAAGTGATTCTAGACCCGGCTGTAGGTGCAGGAAACCTGCTGACGGCAGTAATGAATCAAGTAAAAACGAAGACTCACGGGGCAGGAGCAGAAGCAGATGAAACTTTGCTCAGATTATCTTTTATAAACGCTAATCTCCAGGAACACTCTGTAGATTTATTCCATCAGGACAGTGTCGCATCTCCGTTAATTAAAAACGTTGATATGATAGTGACAGACCTTCCTGCTGGCTTTTATCCTAATGATGCTGTCGCATCCAGGTATACCCTTGCATCAAAAGAGGGCCATTCATTTGTCCATCATTTGCTGATTGAGCAGGCTGTTAACCACGTAAAACCAGGCGGGTTTATGTTTTTCCTCGTTCCTAATTTTATTTTTGAATCGGAAGAAGCGAAAGAGCTGCATGAATATATAAAGAAGGAAGCAATAATATATTCATTTTTACAACTTCCGAAATCCATGTTTAAAAATCAGAAGTGGGGAAAAAGTATTCTTGTACTGAGAAAACAAAAAGACGGAATAATTCCGCCAAAACAAGCTCTTCTGGCAGAACTGCCTTCTTTTTCAAACAAACAGGCGCTTGCTGATATTATGCAGAGGATAGCGGGATGGTTTGACGACCATTTAAAATAAAGATAAACAAAAACGGGAAAAATAGAGAAAGCGTTCCCAACTGTTATAATTATTAAAAAATTATTTTGTATAAAACACCTTTCACAACGTAAAAACAGTGTAAAAACAGGATTTTATTGTTACAATTCTGTTTTTTGAAATTAATGTAACAGATGTTGCAAATGTGGCATACCCGTGGTTTAATTATCTATGGCGCAATGACTGCAGCGTGTAGAACTATGAAAAATATCGGCATCGGTATTTTTACCGGTGTATGATAATCAGAAATTTGAAGGAGCGGTATATAGTATGTCTAAAATCATGGCAATAAACGCCGGAAGCTCTTCCTTAAAGTTTCAGCTTCTGGAAATGCCCGAAGAAAAGGTGCTTACAAAAGGTGTTGTTGAGCGGATCGGCTTAAAAGATTCTATTTTTACTATTGAAGTAGAAGGAGAAAAAAAGAAGGATGTTGGGGATATTGAAGACCACTCCAAAGCGGTTAAAATCCTTCTTGATAAGCTGACTTCGTACAACATCATCAGTTCCCTGAACGAAATTGAGGGTATTGGGCACAGAGTTGTTCACGGAGGAGAAAAATTTAATGATTCTGTCCTTATTACAGATGAAGTGTTAGCAGGGATAGATGAGGTTTCTGAACTTGCCCCATTGCATAACCCGGCAAACCTGGTTGGTATCAGTGCTTTCCGTGAAGTGCTGCCGGAAGTTCCTGCAGTAGCTGTATTTGACACAGCTTTCCATCAGACAATGCCAAAGGGATCTTATCTATACAGCCTCCCTTATGAGTATTATGAGAAATATGGAATCCGTAAATATGGTTTCCATGGCACGTCACATAAATATGTATCTGAAAGAGCAGCCGAACTACTGGACAGGCCTATTGACCAGCTTCGCCTCATTTCCTGTCACTTAGGTAATGGTGCGAGTATTGCAGCAATTGAAGGCGGAAAATCCATCGATACTTCAATGGGATTCACTCCTCTTGCAGGTGTGACTATGGGAACCCGTTCCGGTAACATTGACCCTGCTCTGATCCCATATATTATGGAGAAAGCTAATCTGAGTGCGGAAGAAGTAATTCAGGTTCTTAATAAGAAAAGCGGTATGCTGGCGCTTTCCGGATTTTCAAGCGATCTGAGAGATATTGAAATAACTGCAAGTGAAGGAAATGAAAGAGCACAACTTGCACTTAATGTATTCACATCCCGAATTCACAAATATATTGGATCTTATGCTGCAAGAATGCATGGTCTTGATGCAGTAATTTTTACAGCAGGTATTGGTGAAAACAGTGATGTAATCAGAGCAAAAGTACTCGAAGGGCTTGAATTTATGGGTATTTACTGGGATCCTTCTCTTAATAAAGTCAGAGGGAAAGAAGCATTTCTGAACTACCCACATTCACCTGTAAAAGTAATTGTGATTCCTACAAATGAGGAAGTAATGATAGCAAGAGACACTGTTCGTCTCACAAAATAATAGTACGTAATCAGCCTTCCCTTTTACTGAGGAAGGCTTTTTTATATTAGGATAGTATAAAAACTGCAGGAAAGCTGTCCGGCTCGCAGGTAAAGAGTGTTGCTCGTGACCAAGGCGCACGCGCATTTCTTAATTTTATTTGCATATAATTATATAGTTTTACAGGCAACAGGAAAGGGGGGAGGGGCATGGCCTGGACGGTAAGGGATGAACAAGTCTGGGAGGAGATTGAGAAGTGGGAGGGGAAGCATTTTTCCAAACAAGTAACCGACTTTTCGCTCACTGCTTATAAACTTTTTAACAGCAGTCTGGAATCACTTGGGCCCATGAACGAAAAACTTCTTGCCAGTCTGGACGATATAATATTTCATTTTCATGCCATTATCCAGCATAGGCACTTTGATGAAAAAAAGATAGCCGGTCTCCTTTCACAGGCGAGAATATTCCGGGAGGATATTTATTATATTGAGGATATGAAAAAACTTACGATTGACCAGCTTCGGTTTATTGCAGAAAAACAGCTGGCAAGACAGAAGGCGGCTGCACTTTTTCAGGGAGGAGCAACAGGTACTGGGGGACTGCTGTTTATGCTGGCGGATCTGCCGCTGATGCTGGCGGTTAATTTAAGAACTATACAACTTACGGCAATGAACTACGGGTACGATTTAAGGAATCCCTATGAGATGATGCTTGTGCTTAAGCTTTTTCATGCAGTGTCATTACCGCACCACTTACAGCTTGAGGCCTGGGAGGAAGTTTTCAGAGAAGCGGAATCCTCACAGGTGGAGGCAATATTTTACGATGGCAAGGAAGATGTAACCAGCAAAGTGTGGATGCAGCAGCCGCTGAAACAGACTGGAAAGCTGCTTGCTTTAGGATTGCTCAGAAAAAAAACAGTTCAGGGAGTCCCGCTGCTTGGAGCAGCAGTTGGGGCTGGGGTTAATTATACATTTGCCCGGCATGTGGCAGAAGCTTCTCATATTTTTTACCAAAAAAGATATCTTCTGGAAAAGAAGAATAAATAGCTGCAGCCTCCTGTATTAGCGACAGGAGGCTGTAAATATTAAGAATGTGTTTTAACCTTCACTTCTTCGCCGGTTCTGTACCAGATCCAGAGATCATTAATTACTGATGCAAGTTCGGCGATCTGGCTGTTCAGTTGGCAGCTACGTTCAAAATTCTCTTCTTCATACAGATCTTTCTGCAGCTTGTTTATTTGTTGTTCCAGAGATTTAATGCGTTCTGGAATATCTCCACGTACGTTTTCCCATTTTGCCAGAGTTTTCTCCTGCAAAACAGGGTCAAGTTCTTCCCAGTCTGTTTGAAGCTGAGGAGTGACAATGCCCAGCCGGGAATCGAAAGTAAATTTTATCGAAGACAAAACTATACCTCCTGAATAAAAGCTTATTCTTCCGCCATATCTGTACGTACGATTAATACATCGCAACGTGCATGGCGGGTGATGTGTTCTGAGACACTTCCGATAAGGAAGCGTTCTACAGCGTTTAAACCAGTTGCTCCGGTTACGATTAAATCCACCTCATGTTTCTTAACAACATCTCTCGTTATCTTAACCTTTGGAGACCCGTACTCAATAATCATGCTGACATCTTTTACACCGGCATTTATTGCCTGCTCTTTATAATCTTTCAGCATGTTCTCCGCATATTTTTCAGCTTCTGTAAATATCATCCTGTCATAATGTTCAATGGAAGCGAAAGTCCTGGTGTCAACTACATGTACTATAAGCAATTTTGCAGTGTTATCCTTGGCGATAGTGATAGCCTTTTTAAGTGCTCTTTTTGCTTCGTCCGATCCGTCAACAGCAACTAATACAGTATTGTAGCGTACTGGCATTTTAACTACCTCCTTTTATGGACAGGGTCCGTATTTAACCGCTGTTTTTTCAGCGATCTGTTCTTTCCACCTTAATTATACCAGAGCATCTCGTGCTAAAAAGCAAATAATGATAATTGATGCTAAATTGTCAAATACTATTTATAATTAAGGGGGTGTTCCATTGAAAGCGAATAAACCTGAATTAAACGAACTGATTTTTGATGAAACAGCGGACACTGTTACAAGAGATTTGCTAATGAGTTCTTACTATCAACGTTCCCACCCTGAAGAAGATAAAACTATGAACTCGGATGGGGAATGAGGGCATGAGCAAGAAATGAACTAAATCAACGTAATCAGCCCCTTCTGAAATTACCGTTCAGCAGCGGGCTGAATTTTTTTACTGGTCAATATCTTTTACAAAGACGCCTGCTCATAAGTATAATAAAATAACACTTGTAATAATACATATTAAATAAACAGCACCAGATATATTATGGAATAAAACAGTTAAATGAGGGAGAGTGGTTCGATGCGCCATGCATTGATCACAGCAGGATCAAAAGGGCTGGGTAAAAAAGTTACAGAACAGCTTTTAGAGGACGGTTTTTCTGTTACGGTACATTATCACAGTGATACAGCCGCTGTTGAAAAAATGAAGGCGGAGCTGGGTGAAAACAGTGAACGTATCCAGTTCATTCAGGGAGATGTGACGAATAAAGAAGATCTTCTTCGTCTCGTAAACGATACACTGGAAAAATGGGGACGAATAGATGTACTCGTTATGAATGCAGGCCCTTATATTTTTGAGAGAAAGAAATTGATGGATTACAGCGAAAATGAATGGTATACAATGATTGACGGTAATCTTAATTCAGCCTTTATACTGTTGAAAGAAATTGTTCCTGTTATGCGGAGACAAAGATTCGGCAGAATAGTTTCCTATGCCTTTCAGGGGGCGGACCATACACCAGGATGGCTTTACAGGTCAGCTTTCGCCGCAGCAAAAACGGGCCTCGTATCGCTTACAAAAACTGTATCGATTGAAGAAGCGGAATACGGAATCACCGCCAATGTTATTTGTCCAGGGAAGATAATTGATGAGTATAAAGAGGCTTCCATCAACGAAGCAAAGAGTATAAGGGATGAAGAAACCCCTGTAGGCCGGCCAGGTACTGGTGAAGATATAGCCAGAACAGTCAGCTTCTTATGTGAAGAAAAAGCAGATTTAATTACCGGTGCTGTAATCGAGGTTACTGGCGGAGTCGATGTGCTGCATAAATTCAGGTAAGATTTCCTCCAGTTTCCTGCATGAGGGGAGTTACCCATTGAGCCCAGAGACTCTTTCCTCTGGTTTCAATAGACGGAAAAATTCCGCTTAATTCGTAATTATTATAAAAAAACACTTAAATAGACGGAGAGTTTCCGCCTATTAACTCGAAAAATTCCAAATTGGGTGATTTTGCTTTGCATAGCCGGAAAAACTTCCCTTATATCACCCAAAAAGAGCTTCCACCTGCATGTAAACGGAAAATCTCCGTTTATTTTACTTTTGGTGAGGATTACTCCATTAAGGAGAGAACTCACAAAAAACCGACAAAATTAATCAACAGAAGTATATATACAGGAAAATCACCTCAAACTGATTAAGAGGTGATCTTTTTGTATAAGTATACTGTTACTGTAGTGTTTTTCACTATGTTTAGTCTGTTTGGGGCTGCAACAATGGCCGGCGCTTCCTTCGACTGGCAGCAATACAGGACGTTAAAAATTACTTTTGAGTCAGAAGAAAAAGTATTTGAATGGGAATATGAGAATCCTTCCTCATTCGAATATGAAGAAGAAAACACGATCTGGCGCGGAGAGACGGCCAGGAAGTCTTTTGAAAATATTCTTGCTCATTTCGACCTGAATGAAGCTGTTATAACTGATGAGACTGCAGCGAAGTTTGAGCGAATGTATTTCGGCCCTCCGGAGAGAATAGTTATTCACTCGGTGGACGGAGAAGATAACGCACGGACATGGCACTGGAGAAAAAGCTAAAAACAGGATTAGGAAGGGCCCTGCCAGTTAAACAGAATAGCCGAAACGGCCGTATTCATGCCTCTCGTAATTTCGGGCAATCAACTCGACAGAAAAACTATCAGATTTTAAAGTTATACGCAAAAAAGGTTTCAATTATCCATTTCGATAATTGAAACCTTTTTAGTTAATAGCAGGTGTTCGTCCCAGTCTTATCTGTTACATACTGAACCGTTATCTTACCTTAATTTTTCCGGTACTACTGTTATATCTTTAGGGAAGATGGTTAATGTTTCATAGCCGTCTTCTGTTATTAAAACATCATCTTCAATTCGTACGCCCAGTTTATTCGGAATGTATATGCCAGGCTCAATGGTAAGAGTCATTCCGGTTTGCAGCGGCGCTTCATTCTGGTCATTCAGAGATGGGAATTCGTGTACTTCGATTCCCAATCCATGGCCAATCCGGTGAGGGAAATAATCCCCATATCCTCTGTCTGCGATTAAATTTCTCGCAGCTTTATCCAGTCCGGAAATCGGATTACCTGGCTTACATTCAGCAAGAGAAGCTTCCTGTGCTGCAAGAACTGTTTCATAAACAATCTGGTCTTCTTCTCTCACTTCACCGAAGAAAACTGTTCTCGTAATATCAGAACAATAGCCATCCTTAACTACACCGAGATCAAAAAGAACGGCGTCACCTTTTTTCAGCTGGCGGCTGCCAGGATTTCCATGAGGGTCTCCTGCTTTTTCGCCGAAAAGGACCATCGTGGAAAAGGACATTTCCCGGACTCCCTCTTTTTTGAGTTCGTACTCGATTTTCGCCAGAACTTCCATTTCAGTAACGCCTTCTTTTAAGGCAGAAATACCTACTTCCACCCCGTAGTCAGCAAGCCTTGCAGCAGCTCTCAGGTTCTTGATTTCTGCTTGAGTTTTTATAACACGCTGTCCAAGCAGGGCGTCATCCCCGTCTATGAGTTCCGCCTCAGGATATAACCCTTCCAGAACTTTCACCCTGTGCCACGGGAGGTTCTGCTCTACAGCAATTCTCTGTGGAGAAACACCCCTCGCAAGGAAGGCTTCTTTAATTTTTTGCCAAGGATCTTCTGTATCGCTGTATCCAACGATCTCACCCTCTGTAAAAACATCCTTTACCTGGTTTACTTCCATTCCAGGGCAAACGAGCAGAGGTTCCGCTTCCTGAAACAGAAATACTCCTACTAATCTTTCATGCGGGTCTGTATCAAATCCGCTTATGTAATAAACATTAGCCCTTGTCTGGCATAAAAGCACATCAATATTACTTTCCTTCATCCAGGATTTTAGTGATTTGTTCTGCTTGTTCAATTTTATCCCCTCCTGTAAGTTACTCTACTAATCTTAACACACGATAAAGAGTTCAGTGCCTTATTTTTTAAAATTTCAGTCTACTGCTGTCAAAGTTAATCGGAAGAATAGGAAGGAAAAATCAGGGGTATCTAGTATATGTGTAATTGTAGGATAAATTACGGGAGGAGAGATAACGAATGAAGGTTTCCTATCATGGACATTCAGTAGTGAAAATTGAAACAAACGGAACAAACATTTTGATCGATCCATTTATTACAGGAAACGGAACAACTGATCTTGAAGTAAAGGATTTACGGGCGGATGTTATTCTTCTGACCCACGGGCATAATGACCATGTTGGTGATACAGTGGAACTTGCGAAGGCAAATGATGCATTAGTAGTTGCGCCTTTTGAGTTAGCGACCTATCTTGGATGGAAAGGGATAAATACGCACCCGCTGCATATAGGCGGGGCGCATGAATTTGGATTCGGTACAGTAAAGCTCACCCAGGCATTTCACGGCTCTGCGTACACTGATGAAGAGACCCAGCAAATTATTTATACAGGTATGCCAGCTGGGATCTTATTTAAAGCCGAAGGGAAAACGATCTACCATGCCGGGGATACAGCGTTATATTCCGATATGAAACTCCTGGCAAAACATGAGATCGATCTGGCGTTTCTGCCTATCGGCGATAATTTCACAATGGGGCCGGAAGATGCACTGACTGCTGCTGAATGGATTGAAGCGAAAAAAGTTGTTCCAATGCATTATAATACTTTCCCTGTCATAGAGCAGGATCCGAAGGCATTTGCTGAAAAAGTAAAAACCGGAGAAGGGATTGTCCTGGAAGCTGGAGATCACCTGGAGCTATAAGTTTTCGGCAAGTATAGTATATTTAAATAAAAAACGAGGCTGGGCAGCGAAACCCAGCCTCGTATATTTCTCAGTCCAGCCTGATGGATGTTCACAATCTCCATTTTTTTAGCAAGCCTGTTGCTCCTTATGGATTTCCCTCTAAGTAGGCTTTTACTTCCTCTTCATAAGCCTGTCCGAGAAAAACTCCGTCAAGCCTTTCTGATTCTTCCATGTAGTGCTTTTCAAGGAGAACAGGCATCAGCTGTTGCCAGATGACAGTCCTCTCTGCATAATCACGATCAAATTCGCGCATGTATTCTTCATATGAGATATTCAGGCCGTTGGAAATTCCCTGAACTGCTGGAGGAAGAGTATTACCGTAGGCTTCCACATTGTAATCAATTTGTGCATCAATCTCTTCTTCCGTAACTTCCACTCCATATTCTGCAGAAGCATACTCTCTCCATGCTGTTTCGAATTCTGCACGATCTCTTGCGAAGGCAGCCATTTCCTGGACGGTGAGACCCTTATCTTCTTCGAAATTTTCTATATAATATCGAATGAACCATCTTTGCGTGTCTTCATCAGAAATGTACAAATTTCTTAGGTGCTCAAGAGCTTCTTCTGTAACTTCCCTGTAATTAACCTCGACAAACTGTGCTGCCCCTTCATCAAAGACCATTTTAACCGGATCTTCTCCCATTGTATGAGCAGCATAAGGATTGGGAGGAGTATTGTTCGTCTGCTGGCAGGCCGGAATAAAAATCAGTATTGCGAGAATAAGAAAAAGTATTTTCATAACTTGACTCCTTTATGTAGGGAATCATTAACTCCTTTCTTTATATTATATTTCACTTAGTAGTATTTGTACCCAGTTAAAACTATCTTTCACTGTTTTTCTGCAAATTTTTAAGATATTACAAATTTGCTGTTCGCGAGGAGCGAAAAATAACAGAAATGATGTTCAAAGGGCAAAGTTTTGGCACAGGCTATTGAAGTCCTTATATGACGCATATATACTTGTATTAGTACAGATGTGAGAAACGATAGAACAGTATAAAAGGGAGTGGCTTGCTCTATGACAAAGCATGAGCAGATCCTGCAGCATATTCAGTCGCTGGATGTGGGTAACAAAATATCCGTCCGCCAGATTGCAAAAGCGCTTCAGGTAAGTGAAGGAACGGCATACCGCGCGATTAAAGATGCAGAAAACCAGGGGCTTGTAAGTACAATAGAACGTGTCGGAACAATCCGGATAGAAAAAAAGCAAAAAGAAAATATCGAAAAACTTACGTACGCCGAGGTGATTAATATTGTTGATGGCCAGGTGCTTGGCGGCAGAAATGGTTTATATAAAACGCTGACTAAATTTGTTATAGGCGCAATGAAGGCCGAGGCAATGATGCGTTATGTAGATGCAGGAAATCTGCTGATTGTCGGTAACCGGGAACAAGTCCATAAGATGGCTATTGAAGCTGGGGCAGCTGTCTTAATAACTGGTGGGTTTGACACTAATGAAGAAGTGAAACAGCTTGCGGACAGGCTGGAGCTTCCGATCATTTCCACCTCGTATGATACTTTCACAGTAGCAACCATGATTAACAGAGCAATATACGACCAGCTTATAAAAAAGGAAATCGCACTGGTAGAAGATATACTTATTCCTCGCGAAAAAACTAATTTTCTTACTACCTCCCACACAGTTGAAAAATGGCACGAGCTTAACAGCCAGACAGGGCACAGCAGATATCCAGTTGTAGACAGTGAAAATAAGCTGTACGGTATGGTAACCTCTAAAGATGTTATTGGAGTAAGCCCGTTTGTTGAGGTAGAAAAGGTGATGACAAAGAGCCCGATATCAGTGAGCCCGAAAACTTCTGTGGCATCCTCAGCCCATATGATGGTCTGGGAGGGAATAGAATTGCTCCCGGTCATTGACCAGAACAAAAAACTAGTGGGCATCATTAGCAGACAGGACGTGCTCAAGGCGCTGCAGATGCTTCAGCGGCAGCCTCATGTAGGTGAGACAATTGAAGACCTTGTTACAAGGCATATGGAGGACGTTTCGTCTGCAAAGGAGGTTTGTTATCAGCTTGAAGTCAACCCGCAAATGACGAACCATCTCGGGACCATTTCCTATGGCGTAATCACCACGATAGTTACTGAAGCAGGGAGCAGAGCGCTCCGGAAGTATAAAAAGGGTGATCTTGTCGTAGAAAATATAACGTTGTTTTTCATTAAACCGGTGCAAATTGAAAATGAAATACTCATTGTTCCAAGAGTACTGGAAGTCGGCAGAAAGTTTGCAAAGGTAGACGTGGAGCTGTTCTATGGGGGACAGATTGTAGGGAAAGCGATGCTCATGGCCCAGCTGATCGACCGTTGATAAAGTGAGGGGAAAAATAAAAGGAACGGCTGCGGGCCGTTCCTCTTGAGTGTTAAATCAGCTCTGTAACTCTGCCTTTTTAATCTCTTCCATTTCTTTTCTTGCAAGCGGCAGATATGTGCGGTAGTTGCGAATTCCAAAAACAATGTTAATTATTCCGTAAACCACAAACACCAGGCCTACAATTGCTGCAACCTGAGACCCGAAAGAATTGTACGAGTTAACAGCAAAGGCAACGAAGAAGACACCGATCGTAATACTGCTTTTCGCAGCGTACCAGCTTTTAAGCATAAGGCCAGGAACTTTGGCCTGCTGTACTTTAAAATAAACGAAAAAGACGAGGGATATAATAATAATTGAAATTAATAACATTGGCTGCATATCTCCTTTGAAGACTTTATAATTTCATTTTGATACTTATATACAAAGCCTTTATTTAAAAT
Source organism: Evansella clarkii (assembly GCF_002019695.1). GTDB lineage: Bacteria > Bacillota > Bacilli > Bacillales > Salisediminibacteriaceae > Evansella > Evansella clarkii. The sequence continues at coordinate 2,382,893 of NZ_KV917376.1, forward strand.
GCGGTCTATTGTAAGTTAGCACGACAGGATGAATAATTCAAGCTGTGTTTTTACAGCTGCTGCAAAAATATTATCACACGAGGAGTATGCAATGAAAAAAGATGTTTACGAAAGAATTAAAGAATATGAAAAAATAATTATTCACCGGCATGTCCGGCCTGACCCTGATGCTTTCGGTTCGCAGGCAGGGCTAAAGGAAATCATTCAGCAAAGATTTCCGGAGAAAAAGGTTCTTCTTGCCGGGCAACAGGAGCTCTCCTTATCTTTCCTGGCTTCTATGGATGAAATAAGTGATGAAGATTTTCAGAACGCACTCGTGATTGTTTGTGACACTGCTAACAGAGAGCGCATCGACGACGGCAGGTTTAACGATGGAGATTATCTGATTAAGATTGACCATCATCCTGATGTGGATGTGTACGGTGATATCTCATGGGTAGACACAGAAGCAAGTTCAACGAGCGAAATGATTTGCAGCCTGTTTGAAGAATTTAAAAAAGACGGCGGTTCTATGCCAGATGAAGGCGCAAGATTGCTATACGCAGGTATAGTTGGAGATACAGGGAGATTCCGTTTTTCCAACACAACGGAAAAAACCTTTTATTATGCAGGCGAACTTATTAAACACAAATTTTCCAGGACGGCCCTTTATGATGAAATGTATGAAACATCCCTTCCGCTGCTGCGTCTGGAAGGCTATGTCCTATCAAATCTGGAACTGCGGCCATCCGGAGCTGGCGTAGTTACGTTAACTATGGACAAACTGGAGGAATATGGCGTGACATCAAAAGAAGCCGCTGCAATTGTTAACGCGTTTTCTACTTTAAGAGGTTTAAAGGCCTGGGTCTTTTTTGTAGAAGAATCGCCTGAGCTTATCAGAATCAGACTCCGTTCTAAAGGACCTGAAATTCATAAGCTGGCGGAAAAATATAATGGCGGCGGGCACCCAATGGCTTCTGGAGCGTCTGCTTCAAACTGGGAAGAAACTGAGGAATTTACAGCTGATCTGGACAAAATTTGTTCTGAATTTCCAGGTTGATTGGAGTTTGGGTAGGGAAGACGCTCTAGCGTTCCCGCTTTGCCCGATTTTTTACACGAGCGGGCATGCAAGCCGTTCTTGCGTTCCCGCTTTGCACAATTTTTTACACGAGCGGGTATGCAAGCCGCTCTAGCGTTCCCGCTTTGCATGATTTTTTACACGAGCGGGCATGCGAGAAGCTCTTGCGTTCCCGCTTTGCCCGATTTTTACCGTGAGCGGGTATGCAAGCCGCTCTAGCGTTCCCGCTTTGCCCGATTTTTACCTTGAGCGGGCATGCGAGAAGCTCTAGCGTTCCCGCTTTGCCCGATTTTTTACACGAGCGGGCATGCAGGCCGCTCCACCGTTCCCGAACCCCATATATTTTCAAGAGTTCGGGCAAGCAGCAAGCTCCAATGCTGCCTCTCTCAACAATTCTACACAAAAAAAGAGCGTGACCAACTTTAAGGTCACGCTCTTTCTTTTGGTATAAACCAGGATCCCATGCTGTTTGTATCTTCTATAACTTCAATTCCCAATGTTCTCAGTTCTTTTTTTATGAGATCCGATACTTCCCTCGTTTCTGCATATGCAGAAAAACCTGCCTGGATGGACTGTACCTTTTCCCTTGCCAGCTGGCTGCGGCTCATAACTTTCATAATTTCTTCCTCCTTTATTCATTATTTAGATTCGTGTGGCGGTCCTGAATAGTAAGGCAGGAGGCCCTTAAAGTGTCATTTATAATGATTTTAATATGGAGTAAGTAAACGGATTTGAGGTAATTTGCTTAAAATAAACGGAGTGGTTTATTTTTAAGCGCTTCCTCCCCTGATCATATTATACCCTATGAAAGCTTAAAATGGAAAAAACAGCCTCAGTGTTCAAAAAAATATCACAATTTTTTTTTCAGCAAGCAGAATATGAATGTTACTCTGCCGGCGTGATTCGTACATATATTTCGAGAGAAGTATATAGTATCAGCTGCTCCACCTTCAGCTGATATCTTTTTTCACCAATGATAAAGATTTTATTTTCCACCGTTTTCAGTAAAAAATCTCTTGAACCGGCAATAGTGTCAATATCCTTATTCCTTACTACTTCCAGCTCTCCCTCTACAGCTCCCTTTAATTCGTGATAGGTGAGCTCACTGAGCTTTACATCTTTTTCATTTACAAACGAAATATGAATATCCTGTACGGTTAACTTTTTTTGGTTTTGCTCGTTTATTTCATCCTGGTCTTTTCTCAGTACTTCGATGGTTTGTTCCTGATGCTCAATGGTTGTCTTTTGCCTGTTAATTTCCAGGACGAGTTTCTCATGCACAAGCCCGAAATGATATAGAAAAAAAAGCCAGCCAAAAATAATCCCGATTGCAAGTCCTGCAAAAAAACGCTGCCAGCTTTTATCGTTATAAAGCGGCGGAACTCTCATATTAACCCTCCTGTGTTATCCACTGAATCAGCAGGGTGCCGGTATGAGCTCCGCATAAAGCGATAAAAATCATCATAATCGTTTTGAAAATGTCTGTATGTGTTCCTTCAAATATTCCCCGTTCAAGGCTGGAAATCGCATCAAATGTCCCGCCGATTGCCGCTACAAGCGCCCATATTTTTAAGCTGGAAGCCAGGTCATACATAATTGACAACGGAGGCTTGCCGATTAAATATGCTCCAATACCCCCGATAATACTGCCGCCGATAATAACCCCTAAGGCTACAAAATAATCAATTACAAGCGTTGCAAGAAAATCTTTGTCCAAAACAGCTCCTCCTTCCATGCTCGCCCTTTGTACATTTTTATGGACAACAGGAGCGAGTTATGCGGAGTGAGCAGGAGTTTTTCAGAACGTTGAATTAATGGGAATGTTATATCCTGAGGGATCAGGCTCGGACTGGTCTTAACAGAAGCTTTTTTCTGCTGAATCAGCTGCCAGCAAATTAGATCTGAATTAAGGGTGAAAAGAACAAATGTTTCCGTTACACTTAAAAGAAAGGTAAAATTAGTTTAAAGTGAACCTTCAATCAGTGGGGGTTATTCATACCCCACTGATTGTTAGTTGAACCAATCGGGATGTTAGCGTCCGTTATCTCCCGCCTAAACATCTTCGCTTCTGCTCATGTTTTGAGGCGGAAGTTTTACGGACGGTTACATCGGGATAAAATAAATGTTTTTTATCAAAAGGAGGGAACTGCTATGTCTTTCGTTCATTTACATATACACAGTGAGTTCAGTCTGTTAAGAAGTGCGGCAAAACTGGATGACCTTGCAGCCCGGGCAAAAGCTCTCGGATATACGGCTCTGGCCCTGACAGACATCGATGCAATGTATGGAATTATACCTTTCTGGAAAGCATGCAGAAAACATGGCATCCACCCAGTTCTGGGTGTTGAATTAGCATATGCAGCTGACCATCCCTCTGCTACGGAAAAAATTACGAGCCGGATTATTTTTCTTGCTGAAAATAATGAAGGGTATAAGTCGATATTGAAGCTTACATCAAAAGCTCATGAAAAAAATGGAAGACATGGTCCGTATGTTACAGTCTCTGAAATGCAGGAGTTAACTCAGGGGATTATTGCAATCGTTCCGTTTGAAGAAGGAGCAGTACAGAGGTTTATTGCTGAAGGTGAAATTGAAAAAGCCCGGAAGCATTTTAAGTGGCTGCAGCACACATACCAGAAAGAAAATGTATTTCTTGAAATACAGAATCACTGGCGCCGGTCGGAAAGAGAAAAACTTCACAAGATCTCCCGGTGGGTTCGTGAAGAAGATATCCCTGTAGTAGCCAGCAATCATGTACATTTTCTTACACCTGAACAGGCGGATGCCCATAAAGTTATTCAGGCTGTGCGACTGGGACTGAAACTCGATGAACTCCCTGATGAAATGTCCTCTGCAGAGTATTACCTGAAGTCCCGGGATGAGATGGAGGACCTTTTCAAGGCCTGGCCGGAAGCTGTTAAGGAGACGGAAAGAATCGCTTTCCGCTGCAACGCTGAGCCTGAACTCGGGGGTTCTGTTCTTCCGGAGTTTCCGTTGCCTGAAGGGAAAACAGCGGGGGAATATCTCCGGGAACAATGCGAAAAAGGAGTTGCTGAGCGCTTTGGCCAGCCTGCAGATGAAGTATGGCAGAGACTTGATTTTGAGCTGAAAGTAATTGACCAAATGGGGTACAACGACTATTTCCTTATTGTGGCGGATTTCATGAATTACGCACACCGACAAGGAATTCTTACCGGTCCAGGACGAGGGTCTGCCGCTGGCTCTCTCACCGCCTATGTATTAAAAATCACCGATATTGACCCTCTTAAATACGGGCTCCTCTTTGAGCGATTCCTGAATCCGGAACGAGTTTCCATGCCTGATATTGATATTGATTTTCCGGATAACCGGAGGGACGAAGTAATCCATTATGTAAAGGAGAAATACGGTAAAAACCATGTGGCTCAGATAATTACATTCGGTACACTTGCAGCAAAAGCTGCCATCAGAGATGCAGGAAGGGTGCTGGGCATTGACTCAGGAACTATCGACAAAGTTGCAAAAAATATGCCTTCCCGCCCAAATCTGAAACTAAACGCCGCAGTGGAAGAATCTCAGGCTTTAAGCAGGATGATTGAAGAAAATGATGAGCTAAAGGAGCTCTTCCGTATAGCCGGTGATATTGAGGGCCTGCCTAGACATTCATCTGTCCACGCAGCCGGAATCGTGATGAGCAGCCAGCCTCTTACTGATACAGTCCCTCTCCAGGAAGGGCATGAAGGTATGTCCCTGACCCAGTTTCCTATGGGAGATCTTGAGGAGCTGGGACTGCTGAAAATGGATTTTCTCGGACTCAGAAATTTAAGCTTTCTGGAACGAGTTATAAAAATGGTGCAGTTAACCCGTGGCGAGACGATACGTCTTGAAGAACTCTCTTTCAATGATCCGGACACTTTCAAATTACTTGGCAGAGGAGAAACGAATGGGGTATTTCAACTAGAATCTTCCGGTATGAAAAATGTCCTGCGTAAGTTAAAGCCTACCGAATTTGAAGATATCGTTGCTGTTAACGCACTTTACCGCCCAGGCCCAATGGAAAATATTCCAATGTATATAAAAAGGAAGCATGGAAAAGAACAGGTCTCCTATCCCCACCCTGCACTGAAAAAAATACTTGAACCAACATATGGGGTGCTTATTTATCAGGAACAAATTATGCAAATTGCTGCTGAAATGGCTGGTTTTTCCCTTGGAGAGGCAGATATTCTGCGAAGGGCTGTAGGAAAGAAAAAACAAAAAGACCTGGAAGAAACACGTGCCCGCTTCACTGAAGGCGCTATTCGAAAAGGTTTCTCCACGGAAGAAGCGGGAGAGATGTACAATACGATTCTCCGATTCGCTAATTATGGTTTTAACAGGAGCCATGCGGTAGCATACAGCATTATCGCTTATTACCTTGCTTATATAAAAGCAAATTACCCTCTGGAGTTTATGGCCGGTCTGATGGGAACTGTCATTCATCATCAGGATAAGCTGGCGGAGTATATTGCAGAAGCGAAACACCAGGGAGTAACCGTCCATCCGCCATCCATATCTCACAGTGAAGGCCAGTTTTCCGTAAAGGACGGAGAAATATGGATAGGCCTTGCAGCAATAAAGAATGTAGGTATTCAATCGGTTCAGGAGATAATTAAGGAAAGGAAAAAGCGCCCTTTTACAAGCCTCTTTGATTTATGTGAAAGAATTCCTCCGAGAATCCTTCCAAAAAGATCCCTTGAGGCTCTGATTGCAGCGGGGGCTCTCGACAGCCTGCTGGTGGACAGGGCCCGGCTTCTTGCTTCTGCTGATGATGCGATAGAATACGGAGAAAAACAGCGGGAGATGAAGGAGGGGGGACAGACAGCTCTGTTCTTTGAAGAAGAAAAGGAACCGGAATATATAAATGTCCCGCCGTTATCTGATAAAGATAAACTGAACTTTGAAAAACAGGTGCTTGGGTTTTATGCTTCCGGGCATCCGATAGAAGCAGAGCTCCCAACCCTTTCACAATACAGCCGGGAAACCATTATCGATGCTAAAGAAGGAGCGGGAAAAAGCAGGAAACTAAGGATTGCCGGAATGGCTGAAGAAGTCAGGATAATACAGACAAAAAAGAAAGAACAAATGGCATTTATAAAAATGTCGGATGAAACAGGAGAAATAGACATTACTGTATTTCCTTCGGCGTTCAGGGAACACCGCCATAAGCTGCAAAAGGGCGAACTTCTTTTTCTTGAAGGAACATTACAGGACCATCAGGGAGACATAAAATTTATTCTTGATAAATGCACTGCTGTTTCTGCTCTTAAAAAGAAAAAAGAGCAGGAAAAAAAACCGGTGCTCTATTTGAAGATTCCTGCCGTCTATGAGAAAAAAGAACATCTTGACAGGCTGAAAAGTCTCCTGCAGGACGCCCCGGGAGAGATCCCTGTCATTCTTTTTTACGAAAGAACCAATAAGGCGCTGCATCTTTCTGAAATATGGAATGTTACCGACAGCGAAAAACTTCTGAATGCTCTGAAAGGAATTTTAGGACAAAAAAATGTTTATTTGAAACGGCAAGCTATGTAATGAGCTGTTAATTTGTTATAATATTTAGAGTAAAGTGGTCAGACCACTGGCGATGCTTTTATCAACAGCATTTATTACTGGATAAAGACGGGGTAACATTACGGTTATTGTAAAGACATGCTCCGGCGGCTTTTCCTTTTTTTCATGGAAAACCGCCCTTATCTCTTTAATTACTGAAGGTTAAGAATTATTCAGTTCGGGAAATTGCTATGAAGAAAAAGAAGCTAACACAATAAGGAGTTGAACAGAGTGGCAACATTACGTGAAGAAGCATTACATATGCACCGGGTAAAAAAGGGCAAGCTTGAAACGACTGCAAAAGTAGCAGTACGAAATTCAAAAGATTTATCTTTAGCTTATTCCCCAGGTGTCGCTGAACCTTGTAAAGAGATTTTTGATGATCCTCAGTCTGTATATGAATATACAGTAAAAGGAAATATGGTTGGTGTAGTCTCAGACGGGACAGCCGTTCTCGGACTGGGAAATATCGGGCCAGAAGCAGCAATGCCGGTAATGGAAGGGAAGGCCGTTCTGTTTAAATCATTTGCAGGCGTGGACGCTTTTCCAATTTGCCTGAATACAAACGATGTTGACGAAATAGTTAATACAGTGAAGCTGATGGAGCCTACCTTTGGAGGAATTAACCTGGAGGATATCGCTGCTCCGAAATGCTTTGAAATTGAAGAACGACTGAAAAAGGAAATGAACATTCCTGTTTTCCATGATGACCAGCACGGTACTGCTATTGTAACAGCTGCAGGACTGCTAAACGCTTTAAAAATCACAGGGAAATCTATGCAGGAAATAAAAGTTGTCATTAATGGAGCTGGAGCAGCCGGTATCGCTATTATTAAGCTTCTGAAAAGTATGGGCTGTAAAGATTTTATTCTCTGTGACTCAAAAGGGGCAATCTATGAAGGCCGTACACATGGAATGAATGACTTAAAAGATGAACTTGCAAAAGTGACGAACAGAGAAAGAAAACAGGGCAGCCTGGGTGAAGTAATAAAAGATACTGATGTATTTGTTGGAGTTTCAGTTGCAGGCGCACTGACAAAAGAAATGGTGGAGAGCATGAATCCGGACCCAATTATTTTCGCAATGGCAAACCCGGTACCGGAAATCATGCCGGAAGACGCAAAAGAAGCGGGAGCAAGTGTTATCGGGACTGGCCGATCTGACTTCCCTAATCAGGTAAATAATGTACTTGCTTTTCCTGGGATTTTCCGCGGTGCCCTTGATGTTTACGCTACTCATATAAATGAGGAAATGAAAGTGGCTGCTGTCCACGCAATAGCAGAGTTAATTAACGAAAAAGAACTAAACGCAGATTATGTTATTCCTGGCCCGTTTGATTCAAGGGTAGCTCCAGCTGTTGCAAAGAGTGTGGCAAGAGCGGCTATGGAAACAGGTGTAGCACGCAGAAAAGTGGACCCGGAGGCAGTGGCTGAAAAAACTCGGCAGCTTACTATGATTGAAGAGAAATAAACATTTAACTGTTTCCTGGCGAACTGATCAGGAGCAGCTGAGGACTGCTGTACAGCCGGCTTTCGGGCCGGCCGGGGCAGTGCCTGCGTTAGCATGGAAAATAAGGCAGGTGCCATAATGAGTGAAAAAAGCAAAGTATATCTGAATATTTTAAAAGAAATTAACGCTATTATTCATGAAGATGAATTACTGCCAGGGGATAAGCTTCCATCGGAAAGAGAACTGGCAGACCGTCTGAACGCTGGAAGATCTTCCGTGCGCGAAGCATTACGCGCCCTGGAGCTGCTTGATCTGATTGAAACGAGAAAAGGGGAAGGAACCTTTATCAGGCGTTCCGGCGGACACAAACTGACTGAGATACTGGCCAGCTTTTTTTTGAGAGATGAAGGGGCCAGAAAAGATGTTACTGAAACACGGAGAATTATTGAAGTGGAGGCAGTCAGACTTGCCTGCAGGCGGATAACGGCAGAGCAGCTGGAGAAACTGGAACAACTGCTCGAAACTTCTGCAAAAAAATGGTCCGGCGGAATTCTTCCGGTAGAAGAGGATTATTTATTTCATAAGACTCTTGTGGAATCAAGCCAGAACAGGCTGATGCTGAATATGTGGCGCCCACTGGTTGAATACAGCAAGGTTGCATTAAAAAAGTCCTTGTCCCGGGAAGGGCGGCCGGAAAATGCAATTCTGGAACATCGTTCTATTTTACAGGGACTCATAGATAAAGATGAAGACGCGGCTGTACGGTCTTTAAGGGACCACCTCGAAAACAGTCGTTTTTAAACGAATTTTATTAACACCAGTTACTAATAGCAACCTTGAATAATAATTAATTCCGGTGTATGATGACTTCCACAGAGATTTATTATTCAGGATCTGCTAAAAGCTGATGTTGATTATGAACTTGTTGAATTTCGTGAAAGGTGCGAGACTGTCTCTTCCTCTTCCTGATTAGCTCCGCAGAATATACGTCGAGACAAATCGACGAATTTGCGGAAGAGCTATGCTCTTGCCGGTCGGGAATAGCAACAGCAAGGCATCATGAAATACTGCGAGTTGTCTCGACGGACCTTGCTCCAGAGCGATACTCGCAGAGGAAGTGACATGAACCGCAATGCCCGAGGTAAAGAAAACACTGCGAAAACAAACGTAGTGAAGATTTAGCAGATGTTGTGCTTATGCCTGTGGTGCAAGCGAGCCTCCTGAAGCGAAAATCAATGTTCATAAAGCCATTAATTATAATTTCTAACTTTAAGAGGTGAGGTTGTGCTACGGGACATATTTAACAAAAGAAGAAAATACGCTACTATCCCTTCTGAACAGGCGAAACAGGAAGTTCCTGAAGGTTTAATGACTAAATGCCCAAAATGTAAAACTATTATGTATACTAAAAAACTTAGAAAAGTACTTATGGTTTGTGAAGGCTGTGGTCATCATCACGGTATAACTGCCTACGAAAGAGTCGATCTCACCCTTGATGCTGATAGCTTTACAGAATACGACGCTGATATGATTTCCAAGGATCCTCTGGAATTTCCTTCTTATGCTGAAAAATCTGCAGCTGACCGGGAAAAAACAAATATCAACGAAGCGATCATCACAGGTGAAGGGACTATCGAAGGCTACCCGGCTGTAATCGGAGTGATGGATTCTCGCTTCCGTATGGGAAGTATGGGATCAGTTGTCGGGGAAAAGATTACGAGAGCTATTGAAAAAGCTATTGAGAAAAACGTCCCCTTTATTATGTTCTCGGCTTCCGGTGGAGCAAGGATGCAGGAAGGTGTATTCAGTTTAATGCAAATGGCAAAAACAAGCGCCGCTTTAAACCAGCTCCATGAAAGAGGCCAGCTGTTTATAAGTGTTATGACACACCCTACAACAGGAGGAGTATCAGCAAGTTTCGCCTCTCTTGGAGATATAAACCTTGCTGAACCTGGAGCGTTAATAGGATTCGCAGGGCGAAGAATAATAGAACAGACTATTCGCCAGAAGCTGCCGGATGATTTTCAGACTGCAGAGTTTCTGCTTGAACACGGTCAGCTTGATAAAGTGGTTCCACGTAACGAAATGAGAAAAACACTTGCGGTCATTCTCGATCTGCATAGTCCAGCAGCCTTGGAAAAGGAGGGATAAAATGGCTGATCACCAACTGCCTTTTGAAAAACCAATTATTGAATTAAGAAATAAAATCACTGAATTAAAAGAATTTACAACTGAAAAAGGTATCGATCTATCCGGAGAAATCGAAAAACTGGAAGGGCGTCTGGAACAGCTGGAGAAAGATATATATGGTAATCTTACTCCCTGGGAACGCGTGCAGATTGCCAGGCATACTAAAAGGCCAACCACAAATGATTACATAAACAGGCTTTTTACAGACTTTATGGAATTACATGGTGACCGTTTGTACGGGGACGATAAAGCGATTGTCGGAGGTATTGGAAAATTTAACGGGGTACCGGTAACCGTAATTGGGCATCAGAGGGGAAAAGATACAAAAGAAAATATAAAGAGAAACTTTGGTATGCCTCGTCCAGAAGGATACAGGAAAGCGCTCCGGCTAATGAAACAGGCAGAAAAATTCAGCCGTCCGGTTATTTGTTTTATTGATACGAAAGGCGCAGATCCGGGAATTGAATCCGAGGAGCGGGGGCAAAGTGAAGCCATTGCCCGCAACCTGCTGGAAATGGCGGGACTCAAAGTTCCCATAATATGTATTGTTATTGGTGAAGGAGGAAGCGGAGGCGCGCTGGCTCTCGGTGTAGGAGACAAAATATATATGCTTGAGAATTCAACGTATTCAGTTATCTCTCCAGAAGGAGCTGCTGCTCTCTTATGGAAAGATTCTTCACAGGCAAGACGCGCTGCAGAAACGATGAAAATCACTGCTCCTGACCTCTCGAATCTTGACCTCATTGATGGAGTAATTCCTGAGGTTCGCGGAGGAGCTCACCGGAATGTGGATGAGCAGGCTGCCAATATTCGCCAAATTATTGAGAGCTCCCTTGACGAACTGGGGAAATTAGGAAAAGAGGAGCTTGTAAGCCAACGTTATAATAAATTTAAAAAAATTGGTGAGTACGGCAGTGTAAACGGTATCAATACTATGGTATAAGGTTTTCGCTTTCCCGGGAACGGGAAAGCTTTTTTGTATGACGTCTGATCTCTGTTGTTTTTAATAAATGAAAGTGGTATTTTTAACACATATTAAAAAATGAAGACACTTTAAGAGGTGAGATATACAACTATGAAACGTATTGGAGTGCTTACAAGCGGCGGAGATTCGCCTGGAATGAACGCGGCAATAAGAGCTGTAGTGAGAAAAGCTATTTACCATGACATTGAAGTGTACGGTATTTACTATGGGTATGCCGGGCTTATTAGCGGAAATATACAAAAACTAGAAGTAGGGTCTGTAGGGGATATAATCCACCGAGGCGGAACGATGCTTTATACTGCACGCTGTGAAGAATTCAGAACAGAAGAGGGCCAGCTGAAAGGTGTAGAACAGCTGAAAAAATTCGGTATCGAAGGTCTCGTTGTAATTGGAGGAGACGGTTCTTTTCAGGGTGCTAAGAAACTGACTGAACATGGTTTCCCAACAGTGGGCGTGCCAGGGACAATTGATAATGATATTTCAGGAACTGATTTTACAATCGGTTTTGATACTGCCCTGAACACAGTTATTGATGCAATTGATAAGATTCGTGATACGGCAACTTCCCATGAAAGAACATATGTAATCGAAGTTATGGGAAGGGACGCTGGTGATATTGCGCTGTGGTCCGGGCTTGCAGACGGTGCCGAGACGATTCTTATCCCTGAAGAGAAATATGATATAGATGATGTGCTTAAAAGGCTTAAGCGAGGACATGATCGTGGTAAAACACACAGTATTATCGTGGTTGCCGAAGGAGCAGCTTCCGGCGTGGAGATAGGGAAGATAATTGATGAGCGTGCAGGGCTTGAAACGAGAGTGACTGTTCTGGGCCATATTCAGCGCGGCGGATCGCCGACAGCTTCAGACAGGGTTCTTGCAAGCCGTCTGGGTGCATATGCGGTTGAATTGCTTCTGGATGGAGAGGCAGGGAAAATGGTAGGTGTACAGAAGAATGAACTTGTATCCCACAGCTTCGATGATGCACTGAAATTTGAACATAAACTGGATATAAATATGTATAACCTATCCAAAGAATTATCGATTTAATAAATGCTGCTTTATTATTTTCTTCCCAAAAGGGGAAAATGATCTAAACAGCCGGGACAGGCAGTTTTGTCCTGGCTTTCGTTTGGGAAAAGAGTCTGTAAGGATTTATTTAATGCTTTTTGTTTAAAACAGAGGAGGATATCAAGTGAGAAAAACTAAAATTGTATGTACTATAGGTCCAGCGAGTGAAAGTATTGATAAGCTTAAAGAACTGATTTCAGCCGGAATGAATGTAGCCAGGCTTAATTTTTCCCATGGAGACCATGATGAACACAGAGCGAGAATCCACAACATCCGTAAAGCGGCTGAAGAGCTTAACCAGAATGTGGGAATTCTGCTCGATACAAAAGGCCCTGAAATTCGTACACATACTATGGAAGGCGGAGAAATTGAACTTGAGCTTGGTTCCACAGTAAAAATCTCTATGACTGAGGTAGTGGGTACACGTGAGAAGTTCTCAGTTTCTTATGAAGGTCTCATTAATGATGTAAACGTCGGTTCCATTATCCTTCTGGATGATGGCCTGATCGAACTTAGAGTCACTGAAATGGGAGACAACGAACTTACTGCAGAAGTAATTAACAACGGTGTCCTCAAGAACAAAAAAGGTGTCAACGTACCTGGTGTAAGTGTGAACCTGCCGGGGATCACAGAAAAAGATGCCAATGATATTATTTTCGGTATAAAAGAAGATGTTGACTTTGTTGCAGCGTCTTTTGTACGCCGGGCTTCTGATGTACTTGAAATCCGCGAGCTGCTTGAAGAGCATAATGCAGGCCATATTCAGATTATCCCTAAGATCGAAAACCAGGAAGGCGTCGATAATATTGACGAAATCCTGGAAGTCTCTGACGGTCTGATGGTTGCCAGGGGAGACCTTGGAGTGGAGATTCCTGCAGAGGATGTACCTCTTGTACAGAAAGATCTGATTAAAAAATGTAATAAGCTTGGAAAACCGGTTATAACAGCTACCCAAATGCTTGATTCCATGCAGCGTAACCCTCGTCCTACACGTGCAGAAGCAAGTGACGTTGCCAATGCTATTTTTGACGGTACGGATGCAATCATGCTTTCCGGCGAAACTGCTGCAGGCTCTTATCCTGTAGAATCTGTACAGACAATGAGAAACATTGCCGAGAAAACAGAGACAGGCCTGAAGTATGAAGATATTCTCCGCAAGAGAAGTAAAGAAAGCGAACAATCCATAACAGATGCTATCAGCCAGTCTGTTTCCCATACGGCTTTAAATCTTCATGCTGCTGCTATATTGACAGCTACGGAGAGCGGACATACAGCGAGAATGATAGCCAAGTACCGTCCTGAGTCACCGATTGTGGCAGCAACCAGCAGCAAGCAGGTTTGCCGCGCACTTTCTCTTACATGGGGAGTTTATGCTCAGGTGAGTGAACGGGTAAGCACAACAGACGAAATGCTTCAGATGTCAGTTGATGTGGCCATGAAAGCCGGTTATATTAAACGCGGCGACCTTGTAGTTATAACTGCCGGAGTCCCTGTAGGCAAAAAAGGCACTACGAACCTTCTGAAGGTTCATGTAGTGGGGGAAGTTGCTGCAAGAGGACAAGGTATCGGCCGCAAAACAGCTACTGGTAAAGCTGTGGTAGCATTAAATGCAAAAGAAGCTATTGAAAAAACAACTCAGGGAGATATACTAATTACTCCTGCTACAGACCGTGATATGATGGAAGCCTTTGAAAAAGCATCTGCAGTTATAACGGAGCAGGGCGGTTTGACATCACACGCTGCTGTCGTAGGCCTGAGTCTTGGCATTCCTGTAATCGTTGGAGTTGATAAAGCAGTTGATCTCTTTGAGGATGGTGAAGAAATAACTGTTGACGGCCACCATGGCGATATTTACAAAGGACAGGCAAGTGTAATATAATTTTGTATGAGGAGGGACAGAATCCCTCCTCATTTTTAATATCTTATAAGGATTGACTGAAACAAATCGCGATGCAATTCGTATATATACTGAATACAAGGAAAGTAGGCTGGTATTATGGGGAAAATATTATTATTACTGCTTATAGTTGTCCCGGCTCTGGAAATTGCAGTTTTAATACTGGCAGGCAATACATTTGGTATTCTTGTGACATTACTTTTAATTGTACTGACAGGGGTCCTGGGAGCTGCTCTTGCTAAGAAGGAAGGCTTGAACGCCATAAGAACCGCCCAGATGCAGGCCTCACAAGGCCAGATACCGAGCGGTGTCATACTTGATGGTGTTTGCATCCTTGTTGGTGCTGTTTTGCTGTTAACTCCAGGGTTTATTACTGACGGTGTCGGTTTCTTTTTACTCCTTCCACAAACACGAGCGATATTAAAAGGCTTTCTGCAGCGAATATTTGAAAAACTGATCAATTCAGGAAAAGTTGTTTTTATTAATAACAGACGCTGGTAAAACTCGTAGTCGCGGAAAAAACAGAAAGAAAAGGCTGACCTGCAACCGAAAGCCGGTTGATAGGACAGCCTTTTTTCATCTTGAAGCGCGGAAAATCACGGCGAACGGTAACGCAAGAGAGTCTTGTATGCCCACTGGAGTAAAAATACGTGAAGAGCGGTAACGTGAGAGGTTCTCGCATGCCCGCTTGAGTAAAAATATGTGAAGAGCGGTAACGCAAGAGAGTCTCACATGCCCGCTTGAGTAAAAATATGTGAAGAGCGGTAACGTAAGAGCGTCTCGCATGCCCGCTCGTGGATAAATTCGCAGAGAGCGGTAACACAAGAGTACCTCCCCATGCCCGCTCGAAGAAAAAATCATACAGATCAGTAATGCAAGAGCACCACAATAACGAACCTCCAAAAAACAAAAAAAAAAGAGAGCGCATTAGCATCCTGCTCCGCCTCCCCGCCAGCCTAAACCATAGACAATGCACCGACCAAACGCCCCAAAAATGCCAACCTCCTGAAACTTTTAAAATTATGCTTTTCTGGCGCCATCTTTAATATATTTGCCAATCTCTTCGATTACACCTGCTTTAATGAGTGACTGGGCGATGATAAACAGAGCCGGCCCCATGAGGAGACCCAGCACCCCGAAAATTTGGTAGCTTAAAAATAAAGTAATGAGCAAGGCGAGGGGAGGGATGCCTATATGCCTGGAAATTATTTTAGGTTCAGCCAGCTGCCTCTGGATGATTACTATAGCGTATAAAACAGACAGCCCAATTGAAAGGCTCCATTCCCCTGAAAAAAAGGAGTATAAGACCCACGGTATAAATATCAGGCCTGTACCTAAATAAGGGAATAAATCCACCAGTGCGATGAGCAGAGCTGCTGTGACTGCATATTTGATTTGAAGAATGAGCAGTCCTGTAAGCACGATGATCCCGGTTATTGAAACTAAAATAAATTGTGCAAGAGCATAACCGGTCACAGCCTGTTTTAAATGAAAAATAATATTTCCGGCAAGCTTATTAATTTTCCTGTGAATTTTACTATTCAGCCATTCCATCATTACTGGCCAGTCCTTCGTGATAAAAAAAGAAGCGAGAAGGGCGAAAAAAAACACAGTAAGCGCATTAGGAAGAGACAAAATCAGTTCAGCGAGATTATTAAGGAAATACTGAATAACACTTCCAGCCTGGCTTCCCAGGTCTGTAAGCAAAGATTCTATCTGTGAATCAACGGGCATTTGCTGTTCTTCGTTACTTAGTTTTCTTGTGAAAGCGAGGAGCCTTTCATAAACAGGGAGGACAGTAGTATCAAACCATTCATGAAGCTTGTAAAATCCGTCTTCGATATGTCCAGGCAGCGACTTTGTAAGGTGGTTCAGCCCGGCAGCTATTTCAGCAATGAGCAGTGTGAATGCTGCGAAAAACAAAAAAATGAAACTGGAAATAACAAGGAAAACAGCAGCTGAGCGATGCCAGCCAAACTTGTTTTCAAGAAAGTTAACAAAAGGGAGAAAAATTAAAGATAATAGCAGTCCTATCAGGAAAGGGTATAAATAGACGGTTAATACATACAGACCTGCACAAATAATGATTATCCATAGTACAAGGAAACACACACGGGTAAGCAGCTGAGTATTGCTTCTCATATATTGGCTCCTTCTGAAAATATCCTTAAGACAAGCTATGTTTCTGAAAAAAGAATATGACAGAAGAGGATGAGATAAAGCAGCAAATTGAACTTTATGAGCTAAGTTTTTTTTTATCTTCTTAAGGGTATGTTAATATTATCGTAAGGTTGTATAGGAGGATGAAGTGGTTGCTCAACCAGGCTGTATTGTTTATGCTTGCTTTGCTTTTAATAGGGGTACTGGCTAAAAACCAGTCGCTCATAATAGCAGTTGTTTTTCTGCTTGCTGTTAAATGGGCAGGTTTAGGTGAGAAGATATTCCCATTTGCGCAGCAGAAAGGGATACATATCGGTGTAACCATTATTACAATTGCCGTTCTCGTTCCAATAGTTACCGGGGAAATCGGCTTTAAAGAATTGCAGGAAGCGCTTAAATCGTATTATGCATGGATAGCCCTTGCTTCCGGTATATTTGTTGCTGTCATAGCGGCAAACGGTGTAGAGCTGCTTCAAAACGATCCTCATATTACGGCAGCACTCGTCTTCGGAACTATCCTTGCAGTGGCTGTTTTTAACGGAGTGGCGGTGGGCCCGTTAATCGGGGCCGGGATAGCCTATATGGCGATGAGAGTAGTCCAGTTTTTCTCCTGAAAACAGTGGGAAAACTCGCTTGATTATTCTTACAAATTAAAATAATAGTATAATTAAAAGTTCACAAAAAGTTTAAAAATGGTATAATAGGACTGTGGCGTTCCAGGTTACATATCCTTACCTGTTTGTTATCCAGCAGTATTTTTCGTAACCGCTTACGCGGGGAACGTGGTTACGTGATGATTTGTGCAATAAGGAACACGTTTCAAATAAAGTATTTCCATAAAGCGTTTTTAACTTGATAGCACTGAGTATTTCATCGTTCGTTATTCTGATACGTTTTCCTTTCATAAATCTATCATCTTTATTACTATATTAGGAAAGTTACCCCCTAAATTTTCAACAAAGGAGAGGTAGGTATGAGTACAACTAAAGGTTTAGAAGGTGTAGTTGCAACTACATCCAGTGTAAGCTCTATTATTGATGGGGTCCTCACATATCATGGGTATGATATTGATGATTTAGCGGATAATGCTAGTTTTGAAGAAGTAGTCTACTTGCTTTGGAACCACCGGTTACCTGATTATGAAGAGCTCCAGAGCTTTAAAAAGGAACTGGCAGATGCGGCAGCAGTTCCTGAGGCTGTTATTGAGCAAATGAAATCTTACCCTATTAAAGATGTACATCCGATGGCTGCGCTCCGCACTGCTGTTTCGAACCTGGGATTGTTTGACAGTTCAGCTGATGAAACAAGTGAAGAAGCAAACAGGCAAAAAGCAATCAAGCTGCAGGCTCAGCTTCCTACGCTGGTAACAGCATTTTCCCGCATTCGGGATGGGAAAGATCCTGTTGCTCCAAAAAACGATCTGAGTTTTGCGGCAAACTTCCTGTATATGCTTAATGGGGAAGAGCCTGATGAAATTTCAGAAAAGGCATTCAATAAAGCATTAGTATTACATGCTGACCATGAACTGAATGCATCTACATTTACTGCGAGAGTATGTGTTGCTACACTTTCAGATATGTACTCAGGTGTAACTGCTGCTATAGGCGCATTGAAGGGTCCGCTTCACGGTGGTGCTAACGAGCGCGTTATGAAGATGCTCAGTGAGATTGGCGAAGTGGAAAAAGCTGAACCATATATAAAGGATGCCCTTGACCGTAAAGTGAAAATTATGGGATTCGGCCACCGTGTATACAAAAATGGAGATCCGCGGGCTAAACATTTAAAAGAAATGTCCCGCCAGCTGACTCATATTACCGGGGAAACAAAATGGTACGATATGAGTGTAAAAATTGATGAGATCGTGACAAACGAAAAAGGCCTGCTTCCAAACGTAGATTTCTATTCTGCATCTGTATACCACAGCCTTGGAATTGAGCACGATCTGTTCACGCCAATTTTTGCAGTTAGCCGTATTTCCGGCTGGATCGCTCATATTCTTGAACAGTTCGAGAATAATCGTCTCATCCGCCCGCGTGCTGAGTACACAGGGCCTGACCGCCAGGAATGGCTGCCAATCGAGAAAAGATAATAGTTTTATAAATTAAAGAGAATTACGGAAGGGAAGGAGCCTTTAATTACCTTCCTTTCCTCATGTAATTACATATTTGATCATACTATGAGGAGGAGTTATTTTATGGCAGGCGAAAAGATTACAGTTAATAATGGTGTTCTTAATGTGCCGGATACACCGGTTATCCCATTCATCGAGGGTGACGGCATCGGCCCGGATATCTGGAAGGCAGCTTCCCGTGTAATGGAAGCTGCTGTTGATAAAGCATACAGCGGCAAAAAGAAAATCGAATGGAAAGAGGTTCTCGCAGGAGAAAAAGCCTATGACAAGACTGGCGAATGGCTCCCTCAGGAAACACTCGATACAATCGAGGAATATTTCATTGCAATTAAAGGTCCTTTAACAACTCCAATCGGCGGTGGCTTCCGTTCACTTAACGTAGCACTTCGCCAGGAACTTGACCTATACGCGTGCCTCCGTCCTGTACGCTGGTACAAAGGGGTGCCGTCTCCGGTTAAACGCCCGCAGGATACAGATATGGTTATCTTCCGTGAAAACTCTGAAGATATCTATGCAGGTATTGAATATCAGAAAGGCACTGATGAGGTTAAAAAACTGATCGATTTCCTTCAAAATGAAATGGGAGCTACGAAAATCCGTTTCCCTGAAACATCCGGAATCGGTATCAAGCCAGTATCTGAGGAAGGTACTCACCGTTTAGTGCGTTCTGCGATTGAGTATGCTTTAGAGCATGGAAGAAAAAGCGTAACTATCGTTCATAAAGGAAACATCATGAAATTTACAGAAGGCGCGTTCAAAAGCTGGGGTTATGAGCTTGCTGAAAAAGAGTTCGGTGACAAAGTATTCACCTGGGCACAGTACGATAAGATCGTCGAAGAAAAAGGCCGTGACGCAGCGAATGAAGCTCAGTCAAAAGCTGAAGATGAAGGTAAGATCATCGTTAAAGACGCAATTGCTGATATTTTCCTTCAGCAAATCCTTACTCGTCCGAAAGAGTTCGATGTGGTTGCAACAATGAACCTGAACGGAGACTACATTTCTGATGCTTTAGCTGCACAGGTTGGCGGTATTGGAATTGCTCCAGGGGCGAATATCAACTTTAAAACTGGTCACGCTATTTTCGAAGCAACTCATGGTACTGCTCCAAAATATGCGGGCCTTGATAAAGTAAACCCTTCTTCTGTCCTTCTTTCCGGAGTACTAATGCTTCGTCATTTAGGATGGGTTGAAGCAGCAGATATGATTGAAAATGCTATGGATAAAACGATTGAAAGCAAAGTAGTAACTTATGACTTTGCCCGTCTTATGGATGGTGCAACAGAAGTGAAAACTTCTGAGTTTGCAGACGAACTGATCAAAAACCTCTAAAACGGGATTCCCGGTTGGAAGGAGACGGATAACAATGGCTATTAAACGCAAAAAAATCACTGTTGTAGGCGGAGGCTTTACAGGGACAACAACAGCGCTCATGGCGGCCCAAAAGGAGCTTGGGGATGTTGTAATAGTTGATATACCCCAGAATGAAGATCCTGTAAAGGGGAAAGCGCTGGATATGATGGAAGCCAGCCCTGTACAAGGTTTTGATTCCAATATCACTGGAACATCCGATTATAAAGATACGGCGGATTCTGATATTGTTGTCATTACTGCAGGGCTTCCAAGAAAACCAGGTATGAGCCGTGACGACCTTGTTGCTACTAATGCCAATATTATGAAACAAGTAACAAAGGAGATTGTAAAATACTCTCCAGACTGCTATATTATCGTGCTGACAAACCCTGTAGATGCGATGACATATACAGTTTTCAAAGAATCCGGATTTCCTAAAAACCGTGTTATCGGCCAGTCGGGGGTGCTTGACACTGCCCGTTTCAGAACATTTGTTGCACAGGAGCTTAATGTCTCTGTAGAGGATGTAACAGGCTTTGTACTTGGCGGCCATGGTGACGATATGGTTCCTATGCTGCGCTATTCATACGCTGGAGGCATCCCTCTTGAAAAACTGATTTCTAAAGACCGCCTGGATGCTATCGTGGAGCGTACAAGAAAAGGCGGCGGAGAGATTGTTAATCTTCTCGGTACAGGAAGCGCATATTATGCACCTGCGGCATCGATCGTTCAGATGGTTGAGGCCATTCTTAAAGATAAAAAGCGTATCCTTCCTTCCATTGCTTATCTGGAAGGCGAGTATGGCTATGAAGACCTTTATCTGGGAGTGCCAACTATTCTCGGCGGAGATGGAATCGAGAAGGTAATTGAACTCGAACTGAATGAAGATGAAAAAGAGGCATTGCAAAAATCTGTTGATTCCGTGAAAAACGTCATGGAAGTATTAAAACAGTAATAGCCAGTTCATATTATTCACGATTTAAACAAAGAAGAAATCCGGCCAAGTGCCGGATTTCTTCAAATTTTATGTATAGCAATAGTTAAAATAGCAATAAAGTATAGTATATTTAGATTATATACAGCTAGTTTGAAAGCTCGCGACACAGACAGTAAATGATGAAAGGCAGCTGTCATGCTAAACAGTAACTGCAAGATAAAGCTTTTTGGAAA
Source organism: Evansella clarkii (assembly GCF_002019695.1). GTDB lineage: Bacteria > Bacillota > Bacilli > Bacillales > Salisediminibacteriaceae > Evansella > Evansella clarkii. The sequence continues at coordinate 2,403,921 of NZ_KV917376.1, forward strand.
CGCTTACTTAACGGTGGAAGTGAAATGAGCTGAGAGGGAGGACTTTTTGTGTTTACAAAGAAAAGGAAAAAACTAGGAAAGACGATTGATACTTTAAAAGCCGGAGAAAAGATATCTGTTGAGAAAAAGATTGAAGACAGAGATCTGCTGTTGTACCTGGGTTTTACAGATGATGCTAACCCTGTATATATACAGCATGATTATGCTTCACGTACCCCTTTCGAAAAACCTATTGTCCCGAATATAATGATAAATGGCTATTTATCTTCCGCGGTTTCTATGTCCTTGCCAGGGCCAGGAAGTGTAATAAAAAAGATCTCTCTTTCTTACCCAAAGCCACTATACCATTATGGCACTCTTAACCTGGAACTGGAAATATCAGAAGTGCGGCACAAAGAACATCTCGTTCTCATCAAAGCTACAGGGAAAGATGGACTTGGAGATCTCGTCCTGGAAGGGGAGCTGGAAGTCTGCCCGCCTTACCCATGGAAACCGATGACATACGATGCAGGTACTTTTGAAAACTTTTAAAATACCTGAAAAGAGAGTCCACCAGCGTGCTTTATCTGCGACAGGTAACCGCAGGAGCACTTATTACCTGCGACGAGTAACCGCAGGAGCACTTATTACCTGCGACGAGTAATCGCAGGAGCACAAATCAAAAATAAAGTTCAACAGAGATTTTAGTTAAATTACTGCGGCCGTTTCTCCAGGGAGGAGAAACGGTTTTTGGTGTTTCTGGACAGGTTACTATTCCTCGATGGTGGTCTGTCAGGACAAATCCACGGTCAATGGGAAGAATTTGTCCAGGAAACCAATTTTGCAGGACAAATCTGGCAGTCGAAAGCAAAATTTGTCCAGTAAATTGATTTTGCAGGAGAAATTTCAAAGATAAGTTAAAGATTTGTCCAGATTGAAGATATCAAATGCAGCTATATTCGTTATACAAGAACTTTGCAGGACAAATTCAACGCAAGCAGCAAGAATTTGTCCAGGAAACCAATTTTACAGGACAAATCTGGCTGCGGGAAGCAAAATTTGACCAGAATAACGATTTTGCAGGAGAAATTTCAAAGATAAGTTAAAGATTTGTCCAGATTAAACATATCAAATGCAGCTATATTCGTTATACAAGAACTTTGCAGGACAAATTCAACGCAAGCAGCAAGAATTTGTCCAGGAAACCAATTTTGTAGGACAAATCTGACAGTCGAAAGCAAAATTTGTCCAGTAAATTGATTTTGCAGGACAAATTTCAAAGATAAACGAAAGATTTGTCCAGATTCTTCGTAGCACCGATAATTATAATAGACCTGTGCCGGTTATAGTGACGGAACTTGCTACGGACCATACTCCACAACATGATTTTCCCCTTATTAATCACATAGAAAATAGTATTCCTGCTTCCCCTTTTTATTAACTCCGTGGTGTATAGTATATTATAAGTAGGATAAAGTTCATTACCGGATGGGGAGGATCTTTTTTGTGGCGGAAAAAATATTAATTGTCGATGATGAGGAATCAATCATAGCATTGCTACAGTATAATCTTGAGCAGGCTGGTTATGAGGTTATCCCTGCTGCTGATGGAAGAACAGCATATAACCTGGCTCTGCAAAATCAATTCAGCTTAATCATTCTTGATTTAATGCTGCCTGAGATGGACGGGCTGGAAGTTTGTAAAGCGCTTAGACAAAACAAAGTTACAACACCAGTGTTTATGCTGACTGCTAAGGATGAAGAATTTGACAGAGTGCTCGGTCTGGAGCTTGGGGCAGATGATTATTTAACGAAGCCTTTCAGTCCCCGGGAAGTTGTAGCCAGAGTAAAAGCAATACTAAGGCGGAGCAGGGGAAGGGAGGAAGCGGTTCCCCAGCAAAAAGAAGAAATTAAAATTACGGTTGGGAAAGTGGAAATATTCCCGGAAAGCTTTGAAGCTTATGTTGATGGCAAGCTGACAGAATTCACTCCAAAAGAGCTTGAGCTCCTCATATACATGGCTAATCATAAGGGAAGGGTCCTGACACGGGATCAGCTTATGAACGCTGTATGGAATTATGATTACATCGGAGACAGCAGAATAGTGGATGTACATGTAAGCCATCTTCGTGAAAAAATTGAACCAAATACGAAAAAGCCTGTTTATATTAAAACAGTTAGGGGACTAGGCTATAAACTGGAGGAACCTCGGATAGATGAGTAGTTACCGTTCCAGGCTTATTATTCCTCTCACTATTATTATATTCCTCGTTTTCGCAGGAATTGGAACTGTGTTCGGTCCGCTGTTTAAAGAATTTTACTTAGAGAGGGTAAATGACCGGTTATCCAAAGAGGCTGAGGTAGCCGCATTATACCTTGACAGGACAGAGCTTAGTGATACGGAGAATGTGGAGGAGAGCATTAATCAGCTTGCTAGCCGGCTTGATTTAAGAATAAGTGTCGTTGGCCTTGATGGGACTGTAGTTGCGGACAGCGAAGGCGAGCCTGGGCAAATGGAAAATCATCTGGACCGGCCTGAAATACAAAATGCTGCAGAGCATGGGTCAGGCTTTGAAATCCGATACAGCAATACGCTGAATAACGAACTTATTTATTACGCCGTCCCCTATGTTCAGCAAGGAGAAACAGTCGCCTATTTACGGTTTGCAATGTCCATTCAGGAGTTTAACCATGTTTACAGAAGCATTTGGGTTATTTTAGCGGTCTGCTTTTTTCTTGCCTTCCTGATCATTGTGTTCGTGGCTGCTAAACTGGCAAATCAGCTTACTGAACCAATTGACGATGCGAGAAAAACTGCTATTCAGCTCGCAAAGGGGAACTACGCAGCAAGAGCATATACAGGGAACAGTAAGGAAGCAGGCCAGCTAAACCAGTCACTGAATGTACTGGCTGAAAACCTTGACCAAATTACAAAAACATATGAAAATCAGCAGGAACGATTAAAGGCATTGATTGAAAACATGGGTAGCGGACTGCTGTTAATTGATGAAAAAGGGTATATTACTCTCGTAAATCAGTCCTGTAAAGATATATTCCGGGAGGACACGGACGAGTGGCTGAATAAATTATATTACCAGGCAGTAAAATACAAAGAAGTCATTAAGGTTGTACAGGAAATTCTTCTGACGGAAACAAAGACAAGGAAGCAGGCGGCATTACATATGGATATTGAAACGAGGCATGTTGATATTCATGCAGCTCCTGTTATAGGCCAGGATGATAAGTTAAAAGGTGTAGTGCTCGTTTTTCATGACATTACCGAACTCATAAAACTTGAGCAGACGAGAAAGGATTTCGTTGCAAATGTCTCTCACGAACTGAAGACACCTGTTACTTCAATTAAAGGTTTTACTGAGACATTGATTGACGGAGCGATGGAAGACCCAGCATTAAGAGAGCGATTTCTCACTATAATTGCAAAAGAAAGCGAACGGCTGGAAAGTCTTATTTACGACTTGTTCGAACTGTCTAAAATTGAACAGGAAAGATTCCTCCTGAACTGGGAGCCTGTAGAGCTTAGCGCACTGGCAGAAGACGTGATTTTTATGCTCAGCGAAAAAGCAGCACAGAAAAATATACAGCTCGAAAACAAGGTGAAAGGCAATACTCTTATTGAAGGGGATCCATTCCGCCTGAAACAAATCCTCATAAACTTAATAAATAACGCAATTACGTATACGCCTGACGGAGGAACCGTATGTGTCCAGACGAAGGAACAGGCTGAAACAGTTGTTTTGAAGGTGAAGGACACAGGGATTGGAATAAACAAAAAAGAGCTGCCCCGTATATTTGAAAGGTTTTACAGAGTTGACAGAGCCAGAAGCAGAAACTCTGGAGGAACCGGCCTTGGACTCGCGATTGTTAAGCATTTAGTTGACGCCCACAAAGGGAGAATTACCGTGGAAAGTAAAGCAGGGAAAGGATCTTCCTTTCAAATTTCCTTTTACAAAAACAAGCCGGAAGACTAAATATAGAAAAAAATGTTTTTGCCTGGGTACTGGAAAGGCTCAGAAAAGCCCGGAAAGATCCCGGGCTTTTTCTTTCATTTTTCCTGGCATGCGATTCATTTGTACATTAAATCATTCATGATAAAATAAGCTTATCTTATGAAAACGAGGTGTTTAGTTTTGAGTAAACTCGTACTTGTGGACGGTAACAGTATTGCATACCGCGCTTTTTTTGCACTGCCCCTGTTAAATAACGAAAAAGGGGTCTATACGAATGCGGTTTATGGTTTTACAACAATGCTTCTGAAAATACTCGAAGAAGAGAAGCCAACACATATGCTTGTAGCATTTGATGCGGGGAAAACAACTTTCCGGCATGATACTTATAAAAAATATAAAGGGACAAGGCAGAAGACTCCGCCGGAATTATCTGAGCAGCTGCCGGTGATCAGAGATCTTCTGAAAGCATTTAACATTCCCCATTATGAAGTGGAGAACTACGAAGCGGATGACATTATCGGTACTCTGTCGAAAAGAGCAGCTGAGGAAAATTGGAATGTGAAAATCTACAGCGGAGATAAAGACCTGCTTCAGCTTGTTACGGATAAAGTTCACGTAGCCTTAACGAGAAAAGGTATTACGAATGTAGAGACATACGATCTTGCTATGATTGACGAAAAGTATGGGATCAAACCTGAGCAGATTATCGATATGAAAGGCCTTATGGGAGACTCTTCTGACAACATTCCCGGCGTTCCGGGAGTTGGTGAGAAAACAGCGCTCAAGCTGCTCAAACAGTACGGGACGGTCGAAGCTTTGTATGAATCCCTTGATGGCGTTTCGGGGAAAAAACTCAAAGAAAAGCTGGAAGAAAATAAAGACGATGCATTTATGAGCAAGAAGCTTGCGACAATTGAAGTAAATTCTCCAGTTGATATAGAGGTTCAGAAGCTTGAACTCGGCGAACATGACAACGAAAAAATCATAAAGCTATTTAAAGAGCTGGAATTCAATTCTCTCCTCGACCGTTTTGATGGAGCTGATGAATCAGCTGTAGAGGAAGAGATGGAGGATCTTGATATTCAGATTATTGACGAAGCGAGTATGAATGAAGATATTTTTACAAGCCCGTCAGCTGTTGTGGTGGAAGTGCTTGCGGAAAACTACCATCAGGCAGAAATAGCTGGGATTTCTGTTGTGAATGAAACAGGAAATTATTTCATCTCTACAGAAACAGCAATGAAAAGCGAAGCCTTCCGCAGCTGGGCGGCGGACGAAAATAAAGAAAAATGGATTTTTGGCGCAAAGAAAGCCGTTGTTGCTCTCGGCTGGGAAGGTGTGGAATTGAACGGGATTGCATTTGACGCTCAAATTGCATCCTATCTTATCGATCCTTCCGCAAGTTCTCATGAAATGGCCGATATTGCTAAACGGAATAAAGGGATGGCTGTACAGTCTGATGAAGCAGTATATGGGAAAGGTAAGAAGCAGCAGATCCCTGAAGAATCTGTACTTGCTCAGCATCTTGTCCGAAAAGCTGCTGCTATCAGAGAATTAAAAACAAACCTTGAAAAGCAGCTCCAGGATAATGAACAATTTGATCTGTTTAATGATCTGGAAATGCCTTTGTCCGTTATATTAGGGAAAATGGAAATGAACGGTGTCAGTATTGATACAGAAGAACTGAAAGAAATGGGAAGCAGCCTTGGCGAAAAACTTGCTGAAATGGAACAGCAAATCCATGAGCTTGCAGGGGTTGAGTTTAATATCAATTCCCCTAAACAGCTTGGAGAAGTCCTGTTTGAAAAACTTAACCTTCCTGTCATTAAGAAAACAAAAACAGGCTATTCCACTTCGGCGGATGTACTTGAGAAGCTGCAGGACAAGCATGAAATTATTGAAAAAATTCTGCATTACCGCCAGTTAGGAAAATTGAATTCCACCTATATAGAAGGACTGCTTAAAGTTGTCCATAAAAAAACTGGTAAAATCCATACGATCTTTAATCAGGCGATTACCCAGACAGGAAGACTCAGTTCCACTGAGCCGAACCTTCAGAACATCCCTATTCGTCTGGAAGAAGGAAGAAAAATTCGTCATGCTTTCATCCCGGAGCAGGAGGGATCCGTTATTTTTGCAGCGGACTATTCTCAGATCGAGTTACGGGTACTGGCTCATATATCCGGTGATGAAAACCTTATAAAAGCATTTAATGAAGGAATGGATATTCATACGAAAACAGCAATGGACGTTTTCCATGTGGATGAGGATAATGTTACCTCTGATATGAGGCGGACGGCTAAAGCTGTAAACTTCGGTATTGTATACGGAATCAGTGATTATGGTCTTTCTCAAAGCCTCGGCATAACAAGGAAGGAAGCTCAGAAATTTATCGACAGATACCTTGACAGCTACCCTGGGGTAAAGGAATATATGGATCGCTCTATAGAAGACGCCAGGGAAAATGGGTACGTAACAACAATGCTGCACAGGAGAAGGTATCTCCCGGAAATAACAAGCAGAAACTTTAATTTACGCAGCTTTGCAGAACGAACAGCAATGAATACACCAATTCAGGGAAGTGCTGCGGATGTAATAAAGAAAGCAATGGTGAACATGGCTGAGGAAATGGATAAACGGGAAATGAAATCCCGCCTCCTGCTTCAGGTGCACGATGAACTGATTTTTGAAGTAGTGGAAGAAGAGCTTGAAGAAATGAAGAAGCTTGTTCCTCAGGTAATGGAAAATGCCATTGAAATTGCCGTTCCCCTTAAAGTAGATTACTCATACGGGGACACATGGTACGATGCGAAATAGTTTTCCCGGGAGATGTTACCGGAGGACGCACAAAGAAACAGAAGGTGAAAAGCTATGCCTGAACTGCCAGAAGTAGAAACAGTCAGAAGAACACTGAAAGAACTTATACTGGGCGAAAAAATTAAAGATGTAATCGTCACATGGCCGAAGATGGTTAAACATCCGGATGATGTGGAGGAATTCCGGCTTCGTTTGACAGGCCAATCTTTCCGGGACATAAACAGAAGAGGGAAATTCCTCATTTTTGAACTGGATGATGATGCTCTCGTCTCCCACTTGCGAATGGAGGGGCGGTACGGTCTGTTTCCTGCAGAGGAAGATCCTGACAAACATACACATGTCCGTTTTCTTTTTGAGAACGGAAAAGAGCTGAGATACCGTGATGTAAGGAAGTTTGGCACCATGCACTTATATCCAAAAGAAGAAGTATTTAACCATCTTCCTTTATCCCAGCTCGGGATTGAACCGTTTTCCGATGAGTTTACAGCCGGGAATCTCAGGACTGTGCTCGGAAAAACAACCCGGAAAGTTAAACCTGCTTTACTTGACCAGTGCCTTGTTGTAGGGTTAGGAAATATTTATGTGGACGAAGCATTGTTCCGTGCAGGTATACACCCGGAAAAAAAGAGTGACGAACTCTCTGAAAAAGAAATCACCCGGCTTCATAACAGTATTATTGAAACACTTACAGAAGCAGTGAAAATGGGTGGTTCCTCGATAAAAACGTACGTGAACGGACAGGGTGAGATGGGGATGTTCCAACAGACCCTGTTTGTATACGGAAGACAGGGAGAAGCCTGCAGAAGATGCGGTTCTGAGATAGTCCGTACAGTAGTTGGAGGCAGAGGAACTCATACATGCCCCGAATGTCAGGACAGCTGAGGCTTTCTGAACAAAATTAGGCATACAACCATAAATTACGTACATTGGCCGGGCCCCTCCCATATAATATCTTATCATCAAGAATGGAAGGGGCTCTTGCCTGTGGCAGCTATCTTTTCACTATTATTATTGGCGTTTGCTGTCAGTATGGACAGTTTTGGGGTCGGTTTGACTTATGGCCTGAGAAAGATGAAGCTACCGTTATATTCTCTGCTGTTAATTGCAGGCTTTTCAGCAATATCCATCTTAGTTGCAATGGGGCTTGGAAGTCTTATACTGAACTGGCTGCCTGCTTCAAATGCAGAAACATTCGGAGGAATTATTCTTATCGGAATTGGAAGCTGGGCAATCTACCAGGCATACAGACCAGCCAGAACAGAACCAAAAACGGTAAAGGAAAGGGGAACTATTTTAAATTTAGAAATCAAAAAACTTGGTATTATCATAAAAATTTTGAGAAAACCAATGGTGGCAGACCTTGACAATTCCGGAGCAATCACAGGTAAGGAGGCTTTTTTATTAGGCTTTGCCCTTTCCCTTGATGCGTTTGGCGCAGGGATCGGCGCTGCTTTAATTGGCTTTTCTCCTTTGCTTATGGCAGTCAGTGTAGGAGTAATGTGCGGCTTGTTTCTAACTCTTGGAATGAGAAGCGGATTATTTTTTTCGGACACAAAGTGGATAAAACATTTTTCGTTTATACCAGGTTTACTGCTGATATTAATCGGGGTGTGGAAATTATAATTCCGCACCTTATGCTTACATATATTCTGAAAAGTACAGGAGGAGGACGCTATATGATTATAGGTCTTACAGGCGGGATAGCAAGCGGGAAATCCACCGTGTCAGCAATGCTGAAGGAAAGAGGATACCCCGTAATTGATGCAGATATTATTGCCCGTGAGGCAGTGGACCCAGGCCAGGAGGCATACGAAAAAATAGTCCAGGCTTTCGGGGAAGAAATTCTTCATGAAGATAAATCCATCGACCGAAAAAAATTGGGCTCCGTTATATTTAATGATAAAGCTAAAAGACAAATCTTAAATGAGATTGTCCACCCCGCTGTCCGGAAAGAAATGAAAAGGCAGGCTCACGAATATAAAGAGTCAGGCTATCAGACAGTAATCATGGATATCCCCCTGCTTATTGAAAGTAATCTCCTGCATATGGTGGATAAAGTTCTCCTCGTATATGTTCCAAGATCCCTCCAGCTGGAGAGGCTGATGAAGAGGGACGGAAGCCAAAGGGAGGAAGCGGAAAGCAGGATAGCTTCCCAGCTTCCTATTGACGAGAAGAAAAGTTATGCGGACGCAATTATTTATAATGAAGGGACCATTGAAAAAACGGAGCAGCAGCTGGATGCTCTGCTCGTTCAGCTGGGGGCTTCAAAATAATTTCATGTTTGAACACAGCATGTATAAGGGCGGGGGTTTTAAGGCAAAGTAGCTGTAAAAGATAAGGAGGAGCTGCTTTGTTTAACGAAGAACTGGAAGCATATGTTAATGAAGTTAAGGAGACGATCCAGAACGCTCAGGAAGCATTGCTTGAAATAAAGATAACCAGGGAAAATGATCCATCACATTATAGTTTTGCAATGAAAGAACTTCTGAGGCTTGAAGCTAACTTTCCGGGATACTATGCTAAGGCAGGCCCGGATGAAAAAGAAATACTGCTGGAAGCAAAAGAACAACTGGAGTATACAAAAGACGTTATGGATAAAGGAATATGACATACTCAAGAAAGGACGTATAGTTCTTTCTTTTTTTGTGGGCATGTACAAGACAAAAGTTAATATTAAAGGCTATGATAAAGAGAAATGAATCCCTTAATTGCAGTGAAAGGGGCGGGCGGACTGCCCCGTTTCCTTCCGAATCTTGCGGTATTAAAGCAAACTTCCAAACATAAATCAGGATGATTTAATTAGTGTGAAAAAATTAATTAAAAAACACGAAGTTTTTTCACCTTATTAACATATTATATGTTATACTAAATGACAGATTAGGGTATATGAGTATAACATATATAGATGGAAGGGGTATCTTTAATGACTAAAATAGGTATTAATGGGTTCGGGAGAATAGGGCGAATGGTTTTCAGAAAGGCAATGAACGATCCGGAGCTTCAAATCGCTGCTATTAATGCGAGCTACCCTGCGGAAACATTAGCACATTTGATTAAATATGATACAATTCACGGACCGTTTTTCGGAGATGTCAAAGTAGAAGACGAGAAACTGATTGTGAATGGTAAAACAATTGAGCTCTTTCGAACAAGAGATCCTAAAGAGCTGCCTTGGGGAAAAATTGGCGTTGAAATCGTCGTGGAGGCGACAGGCAAGTTCAACTCCAGAGATAAAGCTGCTCTCCATCTGGAGTCGGGAGCTAAGAAAGTTGTTATTACTGCCCCTGGGAAAGACGAAGATATCACAGTTGTGTACGGAGTGAACGAACAGGAATACGACCCTGAAAAGCACCACGTCATTTCCAATGCATCATGTACTACGAACTGCCTTGCTCCAGTAGCAAAAGTTCTTAACGATAAATTCGGAATTGAATCAGGTCTCATGACTACAGTGCATTCTTATACAAACGACCAGAAAAACATAGACAACCCGCATAAAGACCTCCGCCGTGCAAGAGCATGCGGCCAGTCAATCATCCCAACTACCACGGGTGCCGCGAAAGCGCTGTCAAAAGTACTTCCGGAAATGGAAGGGAAGCTTAACGGTATGGCATTAAGGGTGCCGACTCCTAATGTTTCATTAGTTGACCTTGTAGTTGACCTTGAAAAGGATGTTACAGCTGAAGAGGTTAATGAAGTATTAAAGCAAGCGGCTGAAACTGAAATGGCCGGCATCCTGGCTTATACGGAGGAACCTCTTGTATCCATTGATTTCAACGGAAACGAAAATTCCTCCATTATTGATGGGCAGTCTACAATGGTGATTAATGACCGCCAGGTGAAAGTTCTGGCCTGGTATGACAATGAATGGGGATATTCCTGCCGTGTGGTAAACCTTATTCAGCTTGTGGCACAAAACTTAAGAAATGAATCTGGTGTCAGGGCATAACTAATCTTCAGGGAATACGCTTTGCCGAATATCAGATTTAAGAATAGATACACATTAAGACTAAAAATCATGAACGGAGGCTTTCTGTCTCCGTTTTTATTTTTTTATTCTGAAGTAACCGTTCGGTAGACTACGCCGCCAGCCATGAATAAGAGCGAAGGTGTTCAGGAGGGAAATTACAGCCGGCAGCATATTGATTAGTTCAGCTAACAATCAGCGGGGGAGGCGCCTCACTGATGGAAGTTTCACTTTATATGAAAAAAATATTGCAAAACGCCCATATAGGAAGTATACTAATTTTCGTGAACTTCGATTAAAAGCAAAAGTAGGGATAACCATTATGTAAAGGGTTAGGACCTCTCTGGACTAACTTTCCCCCAGTAATGACTATTCCTCCATGCTTTAGAAGGCATGAAATTTAATTGTGGTAAAGGGGGATTTTTTAATGGATACTATGGGACGTCACGTAATTGCCGAACTTTGGGATTGTGACATTGACAAACTAAACGACATGGAGTACATTGAGAGACTATTTGTGGATGCAGCACTTGAAGCAGGTGCCGAGGTGAGAGAAGTAGCTTTTCATAAATTCGCGCCTCATGGTGTAAGCGGAGTTGTAATTATCAGCGAATCACACTTAACAATCCATAGTTTTCCGGAGCACGGTTATGCAAGTATTGACGTGTATACGTGCGGAGACCGGATTGATCCGAATGTAGCTTCAAACTTTATAGCAAAAGCCCTTTGTGCTAAGAAAACCGAAATTGTGGAACTTCCAAGAGGAATGGGCCCAATCAAAGTTGGCCAAAGTAAAATACTGACAAACGCATAATAATAAATTCAAAGGAGGTGAAATTCACCTCCTTTTCTTAATGGTTATGTTAAAAATAATGTTGATTTTTATTGAAGACTGAATTGGTTGAAGCGAAAATCAACCTTGAATTAACATAACCATCCTAAGGGAAAATAATAATGTTTGAAGCCAGAAAGGAAACTATCGCCATTTTTGCAGAATCCGTTTTTTAGATTGAAGAAAATGCCGTTTCTTGCTATTCTTAATAGTGGTAAGGTGGGATGAAAATGGGATTTAAAGAGACAGTCCAGACAATTATCAGTAAACATACAGAAACAAAAGAAAATCATACAGATAAAGAATTACGGACGCATTATTATAAATCAACGAAAGATAAAGTAATTAAAGAAATAGAAAGCATGTTAAACCAGCGGCCTGGTTTTTCCGTATCATCCGTTTCTGAGGAACGGGGCGAAATAATAGTAAATATAAACAAAGGCAAAAAAGCGATGATGGTGGTTACTGTCATAATGGTACGGCCCTTCAGAACCGCGGTTGATTTTTCGATTGCAACTGATACAATGCTTTTTTCTGACTTTGGATACAGCCGCAAGCTCGCAGCTGAATTATATAAGGAGTTAAATAAGCGTTTAACCTTTGTAGGTACCGGTCTCGGGGACGAACTGACAAAGTCGTGGTAGCCTGCCAGAAATCCGAATGGAGATGATCGTAAATGATATGCCCAAACTGCCAGCATAACGGGACCAGAGTTTTAGATTCCAGGCCAAGCGATGAGGGGCGGTCCATTCGCCGTCGCCGTGAGTGTGAAGAATGCGGGTATCGTTTCACTACGTTCGAACGTGTAGAAAAAACACCGCTTATTGTTGTTAAAAAAGGCGGAAACCGTGAAGAATTCAGCAGAGAAAAACTTCTGCGGGGGATTATCCGTGCCTGCGAAAAAAGACCTGTGCCATTAGAAAAGCTGGAAAACATTGTCGAAACGGTGGAGAAAGATATCCGAAGCCAGGGAACTTCCGAAGTGGAAAGCCATGATATTGGGGAACAGGTAATGGAGCATCTTGCCAGCCTCGATGATGTTGCTTACGTTCGTTTTGCCTCTGTTTATCGTCAGTTTAAAGACCTTAACGTATTCGTTGATGAACTAAAAGAACTTCTTGACCGGGAAAATAAAAAATAATGATTATACATTGTAACGAAGTGGGGCGGTAACCGCTCCATTTTTCCATATAAAGTATTTTTACTACTGGCTCCATCGTGTCCTTGAGATGGGACAGCCAGACAGAAAGTATAGGTGAAAAGCATTGCACTGGAAAGAAATATTACCATCTGACCAATACATTGCGTATATGAACAGGCGGCTTCACGAAACCGACCGGGATGTACTCACATTACTGTACCAGCCGCTTATCGGTGCGACTGCTTACAGCCTCTATATGACATTGACGAGTGATGTGAGCCGTCAGCCTGGAAAACGTATTGAGCGTACACACAAAGCCTTAATGGCTTATACAGAAAAACACCTTGATGAAATTTTTAAAGAACGGAAAAAACTGGAGGCTATTGGGCTGCTGAAAGTGTTCAGAAAAAAACAAGGTGAAGAATATATCCATTATTATGAACTACAGTCTCCCTTATCTCCTGAAGAATTTTTTAACGATGACATGCTCAGTGTTTTCTTATACAACAGGCTGGGAAGCAGGGAACACTATTTGCAGTTAAGAAACACATTTAAACTTGAACGTGAGAATGGGAATGACAGGGAAAATATTACAAGATCCTTTGATGAAGTGTTCACATCAGTCCATCCTTCGGAGATTACCATTAATCCGGAAACAGAAGAAGTACTGCTGAATAAAGACAGGCTTGAGGGTGCAGCGGAAAGGGAGAGCGGCTACAAACTGGAAGGCCATGACTTTGATTTTGAATCAATGCTGGCATTTTTGCCGCCATTCGTACCGAAGGATGAAGTGAAGAAGAAGGAGAACAAGACTCTCATTCAGAGAATGGCGTTCCTCTACAAGCTTTCCCCTTCAGAAGTAAGTAAAATCATTCAGGATGCCATGATCCATACAGATGAATTAAACGGCAGTATTCTTCGTGAGCAGGCAAAGCGCCGCTACAGAATGAATGAAAGTGACCAGCCGCCTCGTCTCCATACGAAAGTTCAGCCTGAAAATCTGAGAGTACAGAAAACAGAGCCAGTAACAGAAGAAGAGATGCAGATTCACTATTTCGAAACTACTTCTCCGCTGGAATATTTGCAGGAGCAGGCTAACGGAGCAAAGGTGTATCCTGGTGATCTGGATATAATCGATCAGCTTATGTTCGAATACAAGTTAGAGCCAGGCGTCGTTAATGTTCTTCTGGAATATATTTTCATCATGCATGGAAAAAAACTGACGCGGAATTTCACCTTTAAAATTGCCAGCCACTGGAGCAGGGAAGGTATCAGGACTGTAAAAGAGGCCATGGACTTTACGAGAAAGCAATATGAGCAGACTGAGCAGAATAAACAACAAAAAGATACATCGAAGAGTACTAAAAAGGGCGCAGCAAGAAATCAGGCTGTCCGGCAGGAGCCTCTTCCTAAATGGATGGCTGATGAAGAATGGAATAAATCCGGGGAGAAGCCTGAAGATCTGGAAGAGGCTAGAAAGAAAGCAGCTCAGTTAAAAGAGATGCTGAAGAAGAAAAAACAGGGGGGATAAAAGGTGGATTCAATAGATAAGGTTCTCAAAAGCTGGACAAGTGGTAATCTGGAAGATCGTCTTGCTCTTATGACCAGAGAAATATTAAAAGATGACAGAATTCAAGCCATTTTATCCGCGCATCCTGAACTTACCCAGGAACAGCTCGAACGTGGAATGAACGAGCTTTACCAGTATAAAAAACAGATGAAAAATTGCGATCTCTGTCCGGGACTCGATGCCTGTCCTAATTTACTAAAGGGTTACGAGCCAAAGCTTTCCTTATACAGAAATGATTTTCAGCTTGGCTATCAGCCCTGCAGGCTGAAGCGGAAAGAAGAAGAGAGAAAACGTCATGCTTCACTGGTAAAAAGCCTTTATATTCCAAAGGAAATGACGGAAGCTAACTTCGATGGTTTCCACGAGGATAACACCTCCAGAATAAATGCGATGGCTAAGGCAATGGAATTTATCGTAAACGTGCAGCCAGGTGAAAATGGCAGGGGATTGTATATTTACGGGCCGTTCGGTGTGGGGAAAACCTATCTTATGGGGGCAATTGCCAATGAACTTGCTGACAGAAACATAGAAACGATGATTGTTTACACTCCTGACTTTTTCCGGGAACTGAAAAATGGTATATCAGACGGCACTTACCAGGCGAAACTGGAGGAGGTCAAGCGGGCTCCGGTTCTTATTCTGGACGACATTGGAGCGGAAACAATGTCAAACTGGGTTCGTGATGATATACTTGGTGCGTTGCTTCAGTTCAGGATGATGGAGAAACTGCCTACTTTATTTACTTCTAATTTTGACTTAGACGAGCTGGAGTACCATCTTTCCTACACGCAGAAAGGCGGAATCGAAAAGATCGACAGCCTTAAGGCGAAACGCATTATGGAAAGGATCCGTCATCTGAGCGCAACTATCGACATGAAAGGGGATAATAAGCGGGATTAACGGAATATCTTCCGCTAATCTGCCGGATTCCCATGTTTTTTACAAGCAAAATTATCTTCTTGTATGTTACGATAGAATAAGTTTAAGTTTATTAGTTGTAAGAGTCTGTAAGTTTTCCGATACTAGTTTCAAAAATGGGGGAGAGGCAATGAGTATTGATGCGATTTTAGACCGTGCCCTTAATGGAGAGCGAATCTCTGTAGAGGATGCCGTTCGTTTATATGAAAGTGATGAAATTGAAAAAATGGGTGCTGTGGCTAATGAAATCATGAAAAAATGGCATCCGGAACCAGTGACTACGTTTGTTATAGGCAGAAATGTAAACTACACAAACTTCTGCGATACATACTGTCGTTTCTGTGCTTTTTACCGGCCGCCGGGACATGAAGAAGGCTATGTACTTGATAATGAAGAGATTTTCAAGAAAATCCAGGAAACAATTGATATAGGCGGAACAGAAATTTTAATGCAGGGCGGCACAAACCCTGATCTGCCATTCAGCTACTATACTGATCTTCTCAAAGATATTAAAAAACGTTTTCCAAATATAACAATGCATTCATTTTCACCTGCAGAAATATATAAAATGGCAGAAGTTTCCGGCCTGCCGCTGGAAGAAGTACTTCGCCAGCTTCATGAAGCAGGTCTTGATTCCCTGCCAGGCGGTGGTGCCGAGATCCTCGACAACCGTACAAGAAAACGAATCAGCCGCCTCAAAGGCACGTGGGAAGAATGGATTGACTGCATGAAAACAGCTAAAAAAGTAGGCATGCATGGTACAGCCACGATGGTTATCGGCTTCGGAGAAACTTTCGAAGAGCGTGCCCTGCACTTGCAGCGTGTTCGTGATGCTCAAGATGAAACTGGCTGTTTCCTTGCATATATTTCCTGGCTCTTCCAGCCGGATAACACAAATATGAAAGCTGAAAAACTTACGCCGGAAGACTATTTGAAGAACGTTGCTATTTCCAGAATATTTCTTGATAATATTCCTAACTTCCAGTCTTCATGGGTAACAATGGGACCAGAAGTAGGCAAAAAATCCCTTTCCTTCGGCTGTAACGATTTCGGAAGCACCATGATTGAAGAAAACGTTGTTTCCGCTGCCGGGGCAACACACAAGGTTAACACCAACCTTATTCTTCGCCTGCTCCGTGAAGCTGGTAAGGTACCAGCCCAGCGTGATACAAAATACAACATCATCCGCAAATTCGAGGACGAAGAAACAGCAGAAAAAGACTTCATCATGCAAAACTAGTATTAATACAGTGAAGAACCCCCGTGCCCCCGTTGGAGGCAACGGGGGTTTTTATATACAGGTGGATGTTCGGGTGAATTTGGAAGCTTGGGTTTGGTTCATGGAACGGGGGTTCCTGGAACCGAGGTGCCAGGATAAAAAACGTAGGAAACGGAAGTAAAAAGGAGCCAGCCAACGTGGCACCCGTGAACCGGGTACGAATGAACCCGGTCCATCGGTGCCAGGTTAAGAGAGCGAGAATAAAAGAGAAAACGGGAGTAAAAAGGAGCCATCCAACGTGGCACTTGTGAACCGGGTCCAAGTGAACCCGGTCCATTGGTGCCAGGTTAAGAGCACGAGAATAAGCAAGAAAACAGGAGTAAAAAGGAGCCAGCCAACGTGGCACTTGTGAACCGGGTACGAATGAACCCGGTCCATTGGTGCCAGGTTAAGAGCACGAGAATAAACGAGAAAACGGGAGTAAAAAGGAGCCATCCAACGTGGCACCCGTGAACCGGGTACGAATGAACCCGGTCCATCGGTGCCAGGTTAAGAGCACGAGAATTAGCGAGAAAAAGGGAGTAAAAAGGAGCCAGTCAACGTGGCACTTGTGAACCGGGTACGAATGAACCCGGTCCATCAGTGCCAGGATAAGCGAGTGAGAATAAGCAAGAAAACAGGAGTAAAAAGGAGCCAGCCAACGTGGCACCCGTGAACCGGGTACGAATGAACCCGGTCCATCGGTGCCAGGTTAAGAGAATGAGAATTAGCGAGAAAAACTGAGAAAGCTGAAACATTTCAACCTGGCATTTCAATTAACCGCCCAGTATTAACCATCAACAAGTCTGCTATTTCTAATTATAAAAGAGACTTCCTGAGCTACCTTTTTAATACATACACCATTCAACATATTTTTGTTTTTTCTGGTTTTCAGACCCTGGAAAATAGTTGAGTACCGGATTCATATTCAAAAATGAAGGAGGCGGAGGTGAGTTGAAATGAAAATAATAAGAATAACTGCTCCAAGGGTAGTTTTCAGGTTTTTTTGTTATGTTAGCGTGGATTGGATTAAAGTGGATGTAGCGGCTTAAATGGAGCATGCTTCGTTGATCCGTAATAGGTTTGGCTGAAAAACGGTTTTCAAAAACTGGGCCACGAAGATTGTAAGTTTTATTAAAATGAACAGCATATAATCTGTTTAAAAAACTCATAAATTCGGTGATCAGTACTTCTTTAGACTGGAGTTGAAAGTGATAGTGGGTTTTCATGAGGCAATAGGAGGTAATGGTGACAGGGTATTTGAGTGAGGAACGTTCGACGAGCTGAATAAAAAACTGATAGTCTTCGGGTTTCCTGAATAAGCCTTCTTTTCTGTTTCCCCGGTTGTAAATGTGGTAATAGGTGTGGGGATTCCAGGATCTTTTAATTCTTCCCATGTGGTCACTCCTTTATATTTAATAAACTAAGTATTCCACATGTAATCATGAAACCCTTTATATAAAAAAAATTTTCCTGTAAAGAAGAATCTTATAAATAAAACCGTCCGTAAAATCCCGCCTCACCTCCGACCTCCCGCACCAGCTTACAGAACTTCAGTCCCCAGGGTCCCAGCCTTCGGAGCCTCAGCTCCCAGAGCCCCCACCCCCAGTACCTAACTCAAAAACTCCGCCTCACATCAAAGTGCATGCGAAGATATTCGGGCGGGGGGTGTGAATTTCATTACTCTCCCCACTGATCGTTACCTGAACCACCCCGGATATTAGCGCTTCTCCACTGATCGTTACCTGAACTACCCCGGATATTAGCACTTTCCCACTGATCTTTATCTGAACAACTCCCGGATGTCCCCCCCACTGAGCCTCATACGAACCAACTCAGATATTAACACCCCCAACCAACTGAACTTTCACTTTATTTTAATAGCTAATCATAAATGCACAGCTCATCCATATATATGTATTAGATGTTTGCAAAGAGTTGAAGCTTAAGAATCAAGTCTTGCCGAGACTCTCAACTCGACTGCACGATTGGGAGGGGCTGCCGTTGTTAGTTATAGAATTTAAAAATATTTCACTATGTGAGGCCTTCTATTGTCAATTGCTCCGTTCAATGGATACATACGAAGGCGTCAGGAAAAGTATATTTACGAAACAGGAAGATGGGGAGACCAGGCTTTTTATTAATATGAATGTGCTGGACGGGGATAAGCCAGATAAAATGAAGGAAGTTGCGCTTATTTTAACAAATGTAACGATAAAAAATGTACTGCCTCTCTGGATGGAAGAGCTTCTGAGGGAAAGGTTTTATTATGAAGAGCAGTATGAAATCGATGCTATTATGGGCCATGCAAGAGATCTTTTTTTTAACCCTCCGGAGGATGTGCCTCTGGAAACTTCATTTCTGGACTGGCAGAAGGAAATGTTTCAGCTCTATCATCAGTTTATTCAAGCTTCTATCTGCTTTTCCTTTGAGTCGTTTTTAATGTTCCGGTTCAGGAAAAACAAAGAGCAGCTTGGGGAAATTGTTGAAAAAGCAATTGATGAATACAAGATGGAGTATGATTATCAGATTATGCTTCAGACATGCCGGGAATTTTTAAAAGATACAGTACCGAGGGTGGATACAGTCCAATTATTTCTGGAGGAAGAAGTTAAATTAGTGGATGGAAACGGAAGGCTGATCTCCAGTCAGCAAATACTCCGATGGCTCAGTGAAGAGATGTACTTTGATTCCCATCTGCCTCTTGCCAGGAGAGTTATTGGTCCTCTCGTGAGTATTTCACCCCGGAGGCTGATTATTCACCCGCGGACACATCATGAAGGATTGCTGCATACGCTCTTATCTATTTTTGAGGAGAGGGTGGAGCTGAAGAAAGAATTGGCGGGGAACAGGGGCATTGATATTCTGGCAGAAAATAATTAGCGAAAAACCCCGGGGGATAATCTCAAATGAAATAAAAGCAATAATTTGAAAACGGACAACAGTTCGGTGAAAACCTTCGTAAAAGGAGTTTATTTAAGCAAAGGCTTGATTTTCATCCGGGGGATTATTATAATACTATCCATAAGGAAATCAAGTAACCAGTGATGATGAGGACATGAGCTTTTTTAACCGGCTTACAGAGAGGGAAGCCACCGGCTGAAAACTTCCCAGTACGAAAATTTGCTTACCGCCTCTAAACTTCAGTTCGGAATAGGGATAAACCCCTTTAGTATGTACTGACGGCCCCGCCGTTACCGGGTCAAACGAAGCTGAACAGCCGTCTGGCACTTCTTCTCCAGAAGGTCGATGTACGGAAAATCTGTTCAGGAATTAGGGTGGAACCACGTGTGACACACTCGTCCCTTGTATAAGGGACGGGTGTTTTTTAATGCCTTGAAACCCGCCCGGTAACTTATCATTACGGAAGGTTATTCGATAAAAAGAGAAAAGGAGTGTCGAAAATGGCAGAAGCTGCTGAAAAAATTCTGATTGCTTTTCCGGACGGTAATAAAAAGGAGTACAGCAAAGGAACGACCACAGAAGAAATAGCTGCTTCTATTTCTCCAGGGCTTAAAAAGAACGCCCTTGCAGGTAAATTAAACGGAGAGCTTATTGATCTTCGCAAATCAATAGACGCAGATGGAGATATAGAAATAATTACTTATGACTCTGATGAGGGGCTTGAGGTTCTCCGCCACAGTACTGCTCATCTGATGGCTCAGGCTGTAAAACGTCTCTATGAAGATGTGAAGCTGGGCGTAGGCCCGGTCATTGAAGGGGGCTTTTATTACGACATAGATATGCCTCATTCCCTGACTCCGGAAGACTTAGAGAAAATTGAAAAAGAAATGAAAAGAATAGTAGATGAAAACCTTGAAATTAACAGGGTGGAAGTGAGCAGGGAGGAAGCTGTTCAGCGCTATGATGAGATCGGTGATGAACTGAAACTTGAACTTCTGGAAGATATTCCTGCAGGAGAAACAATCAGCATTTACGAACAAGGCGAATTTTTTGACCTTTGCCGCGGGGTTCATGTCCCGTCAACAAGCAAAATTAAAAAGTTCAAGCTTATGACTGTAAATGGGGCCTACTGGAGAGGCGACAGCAAAAATAAAATGCTTCAGCGTATTTATGGGACTGCTTTTCCAAAGCAAAGCCAGCTGGATGACCACCTGAAAATGCTTGAGGAAGCGAAAGAGCGGGATCACCGTAAACTTGGGAAAGAGCTGGGTATTTTTACAATTAACCAGAAAGTGGGACAAGGCCTCCCGTTATGGCTTCCAAAAGGTGCGACAATCCGCCGTACTATTGAACGTTATATTGTGGATCTGGAAGAACGTCTCGGCTATGACCATGTTTATACTCCGGTGCTTGGAAGTGTGGAACTTTATAAAACGTCCGGACACTGGGACCACTATCAGGAGGACATGTTCCCGGCAATGGGAATGGATAACGAAGATCTCGTTCTTCGCCCGATGAACTGTCCGCACCATATGATGATTTATAAAAATCAGCTGCACAGCTACCGTAATCTTCCTGTGCGTATTGCTGAGCTCGGTATGATGCACAGGCATGAAATGTCTGGTGCTCTTGCAGGATTACAGCGGGTAAGAGCGATGACTCTTAATGACGCGCATATTTTCTGCCGTCCGGATCAGCTGAAAGATGAGTTTATCCGCGTAGTAGATCTCGTGCAGAATGTTTATAAAGATTTCGGCATTGAAGATTATTACTTCCGCCTCTCTTACCGTGATCCTGCAGATAAAGAGAAATATGTGGATAACGATGAAATGTGGGAAAAAGCTCAGGCAATGCTTAAGGAAGCAATGGACGACATGGAAGTGGAATATGTGGAAGCGGAAGGCGAAGCAGCATTCTATGGTCCTAAGCTCGATGTTCAGGTGAAAACAGCGCTTGGAAAAGACGAAACTCTCTCCACTGTCCAGCTTGACTTCCACCTGCCGAACCGTTTTGAGCTTACTTATGTTGGAGAAGACGGTAAAGAGCATCGCCCTGTAGTCATCCACCGTGGAGTAGTTTCCACTATGGAACGTTTTGTAGCCTTCCTACTGGAAGAATACAAAGGTGCTTTCCCAACATGGCTTGCTCCGGTACAGGTTCAGGCTATCCCGGTAAGCGACGTGCATATGGACTATGTCCGCAAAGTGGAAGATGAACTGAAGCAGGCAGGGGTTCGTGTTAACGTGGATGTCCGTGACGAAAAGCTTGGTTATAAAATTCGGGAAGCACAAATGCAGAAGATTCCTTATATCCTTGTCCTTGGAGATAAAGAAATCGAGTCAGAAAGTGTCAATGTCCGGCGATATGGCCAAAAAGAAACAGATGTAGTAACACTGCAGGACTTTAAAGCTCTGATAAAGGAAGAAATAGAAAATCGCTCATCTAATTAAAACACCGTTACGGATAAATGGCCGGCAGCTAATAGCTGCCGGCTTTTTCTATATGGGTTCGCATCAACTTCCCTGTAATTAGAGTATTTCCCATGTAATAGAGTTAACTGCTTTCTCCATAGAGAAAGAGTCCAGAAAGTACGAGGGAAAAGTCAGGTTGTTTAACGACAGGAAACAAAGTAAAATGGAGATATTATACTAATTCTGTTTTTTTCGCCAGTTTTCTACAATTCTTACAGTGAATGAGTTAGAAATTTGTTGAAACAGCACTTCCCGAAAACAGCTTTGACATCGTACAGACTGCAGATAAGGACGTGGATGAAATGTTGGAATCGATTGTTTCAGTACATAAATGGACGGAAGAGTTCCACCAGCGGCTGAGAGAAGAGTACGGCAGGCTGTCTGATAATGTGGAAAATATGATCATTCAGCTTCAGGAAATGATAGAAGCTTTTAATCAGGCGTGTATGGTCGTTGTGACAGAAACGAACGGAAAAGTCATTGAAGTAAATGATGCTTTCTGTGATGTTTCGGGATACAGGAGAGAAGAACTAATAGGAGCACACCATAATATTCTCAAATCCGGACATTCCTCCTCAACTTTTTATGAAAAGATCTGGAAAGAACTTCAGAATGGCACAACCTGGACCGGGGAATTAAAACATAAACGGAAAGACGGAACATACTACTGGGTGAAAACTTCTTTTTTTCCGATTCCAGGGGAAGACGGTGTGCCGGAAAAGTTTATTTCTATTGGTTCTGAAATCACGGCTTTAAAATCCGAGGAAGAATTACGAACTGCTATTGAGCAGGATTATTCTGCCCTTATTAAAAATCTTCATAACTTTGTCATTCGCACAATTCAGGGGGATACAAACGGGCCCATTATTACTTTACTGGAAGGAAGGCTCGCAGAAAAAATCGGCATAACTACAGAGACTGTTAAATGGAAGCCTGTTTCCACTGTAATTGGAGACGGGAACCAGCAGCCTCTTATCCGGCAGAATTTTAAGAAAGCATATGCCGGGCAGCCGGTTAAATTCGAGTATAAGCAGGGTAATGGCTTCTTTCATGCCACATTGTCTCCTGTTACAGACAGAGATGGAACAGTAAAAGAAGTAGTAGCTTCAGTGAGTGATATTACGGAGCTGAAGAATTCGGAGCTTGCTGTAAGGAATATGGCGTTTCACGATCCTTTAACAGGGCTGCCTAATCGCAGGATGCTTGAAGAAGACCTGGCATACAGGCTGACAGATGCAAAATCGGCGGATAAAAGAGCAGCTATCATTCTTATTGATCTGGATCAGTTCAAAAATATAAATGACACCCTTGGCCACTCTGTTGGCGACAGATTTATTATGATGGCCGCTGAGCGGCTTCAGCATTTAAACCTTGAAGGATATGCAGATGATTTTCAGCTTTACCATATAGGCGGCGACGAATTTGTATGGTTTATTTTCGGTTCTGATGAACTGGAGCTGCTAAGAATTGTTGAATCTTCTTTAAAGGTATTTAATGAAAGGTTTCAATACAAACAGACTGAAATCCCTCAGAAAGCGAGCATAGGTGTGGCAGTCTTCCCTGATTCTGCAGATCATCCGGAAGAGCTTATGAAACATGCAGATATGGCTTTACTGGATGCAAAACACTCAGGAGGGGGGACGTACCGTTTTTTCAGCGCAGATATGAAAGGGGCGTTTCTCTCGAGGATTCGGCTTGAAAGCGACCTGAGGCAGGCAGTAGAACAGGAGCAGTTCCGGCTCGTATACCAGCCGGTAGTCCGTGCTGATGATAAAAAAATTATTTCCTGTGAAGCTCTCGTGCGCTGGGTTCATCCTGAAAAAGGAATGATCTCCCCGGCTGAATTTATCCCTGCGGCAGAAGAATCAGGGCTCATTATCCCCATTGGAGATTTCGTAGTAAAGCAGGCGTGCAGGGACTTGAAGAAATGGGATGAACTCCTTGGAAATGAGGACCTGATCATATCTGTTAATATATCTGCATCACAGCTTCAGCAGGCCGGATTTGTAAGAAGGCTGAAAAGTATTGTACAGGAATATAATGTCCGTCCCGGCAGAATCCAGCTGGAACTAACAGAAAACAGCGTAATGGAGAATACAGTTGATTCTATTAACACGCTGCAGAAACTAAGAGATTCAGGATTTACGATCGCAATTGATGACTTTGGTACTGGTTACTCCTCCCTGAGTTATTTAAAACAATTTCCTGTGAACTGTTTAAAGGTTGACAGGTCGTTTGTTAAAGACCTTCCAGGAGACAGAGCGGACAGAGCCATTGTTTCATCTACTATTAAGCTTGGTAAAGACCTGGGACTTTTTATGGTAGCTGAAGGAGTGGAGTGCCAGGAAGCATACGAGTATCTGAACTCCATTGGCTGCCCGTACGTACAAGGCTTTTATTTCAGTAAGCCTGTTCCTGCTGATAAATTTATCGGTCTGTTAATAAATAATTAATCTTCTGCGGCTGTCTGCGCCCCTAATTGCTTAACAGATCGATATTTTTAAAAACTAATTTGACAGAGACGAAAGCATGTGTTAATCTATTCTAGTGAACATCATATTGGAAACAAAGCAAGAAGAAGCGCCCGCTTCTCACCTGATTGACGCTTAGGCAGTTGACAGGTTACTACTGAGAACATACAGACAGGTAGAAGTGTGGGCGATTTATGCACCCATACTTTTTTTATTGTCATCAATACTTCCTGGCAGGTTGTGCTGATTGTAGCGAAAGGTGCGAGACGCCTTCGGGAATCGTCCTGTAGCGAAAATTATAAAACCTGTTTTTATTAACGGAAGTTTGACGGTGTTACGATAACAGCTTGCTTTGATCCGTAAAATTATGGAGGTGGCTCAATATTAGTAAGGATATGATCATTAACGACGCCATTCGCGCTCGCGAAGTGCGCTTGGTCGGAGCTAACGGTGACCAGATTGGGGTTAAATCAAAACAAGAGGCACTAGAAATGGCGCAAAATGCCAACCTTGACCTTGTAATGGTTGCGCCAAACGCTAAACCGCCAGTATGCCGGATCATGGACTACGGAAAATTCCGCTACGAGCAGCAGAAGAAAGATAAAGAAGCTCGTAAAAAGCAGAAGGTTATTAACGTAAAAGAAGTCCGTTTAAGTCCGAATATTGAAGAGCATGACTTTAACACAAAACTTCGCAATGCAAGAAAGTTCTTAACTAAGGGTGACAAAGTGAAAGCTGCAATCCGTTTCCGCGGACGCGCCATCACTCACTCTCAAATAGGTAAAGATGTTCTCGAGCGCCTGGCAAAAGAATGCGAGGATATCGCTACTGTAGAACAAAAGCCTAAAATGGAAGGACGCAGCATGTTCCTCGTCCTTGCGCCACAAGCTGAAAAATAAGCCTTTTTTCTATAAGACAACAACAACCGGCCATAAATTGCAGATGCTCAGGCATTTGTTAAAAGATTCACCATAACAGACAACGAATATGCAGATAGGGAGGAAACCCAAGATGCCAAAAATGAAAACTCACAGCGGCGCTGCAAAGCGTTTTAAAAAGACAGGAAGCGGCAAATTGAAGCGTTCCCATGCTTACACTAGCCACTTAGCTGCTAATAAATCACAAAAGCAGAAAAGAAAGCTTCGTAAAGGTGCACTGGTAAGCAAGAGCGATCAGAAGCGCATTGGAGAAATGATCTAATTTCAGATTGACTTAACATCGGCTGAAGAATGAGGGATATTCCCTGTCGGACAGCACGGTATTTATACTACACAGAATTGATTGAGAAGGAGGGATTACGATGGCTAGAGTAAAAGGCGGATTTGTTTCCCGTCGTCGTCGTAAAAAAGTATTAAAGCTTGCAAAAGGTTATGTAGGTTCAAAGCATAGATTATTTAAAACAGCCCAGGGACAGGTAATGAAATCTCACCTGTACGCATACCGTGACCGCAGACAGAAAAAGCGTGATTTCCGCAAACTCTGGATTGCACGTATTAACGCTGCAGCACGTATGAACGGCCTTTCTTACAACCGTTTCATGTTCGGTCTTAAGCAGGCTGGCGTGGAAATGAACCGTAAAATGCTTGCAGATATCGCTATCCATGACGAAAAAGCATTCTCTGATCTTGCTTCAAAAGCAAAAGAGAACTTAAAATAATCAAACTGAAAAGGCCGCTCTCATCCGGGAGTGGCTTTTCTTTATGAAGCGGTCTGTAATGTCCTGAGGTGTATACTAAAAATGTTATTGAACACTAATTCAAAAACAGTGAATATAATTTAGGAAAGGACAGAGTATGCGACCTGATTTTCTGATATATTATTTATTAATAATAAACATAATTGCTTATATAATCATGGCTCTGGATAAAAAAAGAGCGGTTTTGGGCAATAGGAGGATTCCGGAAAAAACACTAATGAAATGGGCTCTGTTCGGAGGGGCCGCCGGGATGCTGATTTCCTCCAGAGTTTTCAGGCACAAAACAAAGAAAAGATTGTTCAGTGCCGGACTGCCGGCAATTATTTTTTTGCATATATTAATCATTTCAGCTGCCTTTATATACTTGTGATGCACATTCAAGCACAGGTAAAAAAAGATTGCATGCTTAAATATGGTTAGTAAACACAATACAGCATAAAGAATAGATTGTTTAAATTCACATAGACATGATAGGAGAGAGGAGGATTCAGCAACATGGACGTATTCAGCGAAGCAATTCCTCGTGTCATTGAAGAAGCTGGCTGGCTTGCACCGGTTATATTTATTATTATTCATTTGATCAGGCCGTTTTTATTTCTTCCTGTAATTGTTATTTGTATTGCAGGCGGCTATTTATTTGGGTTTCTTCATGGTACTCTCTATTCTGTAATTGGCCTGTCTCTGATGAGTTTTTTCTTTTATAAGGTCGTTGATATTTTTCCTTCATTGAGGAACAGAATCACGAAACTGAAAGAGAAGATATTTAAAGACAGAATACTAACTCTTGGACAAGTGATGATTTTAAGAATGATGCCCTTTGTCCATTTTCACTTGTTATCCCTTTACTTGATGGAGATGACAAATTCATTTAAAGAATATATGCGTTATTCAGTAATGGGAGTTATACTTCCATCTGCTATTTATACAGCATTTGGCCAGGCAATAACGGAAATGCCTCTCTATCTTTCCCTTCTGTTTCTTGTTATGTTAACCGCACTTTTTTCTTATCTCGGAAAAAAAGGTACAGCTACCTACAAATGGGATCGGTTTTTCCCGCGAAAGCTGCCTTCTGAATAGATAATTAAAGCATGCTTGTTATAAGCATGCTTTTTTGTACTATAAGTAAGTATAAAATTTTAGCAAAGTAGCCGTCTCGACGCTGATAAAATTTTAAGGATTATAGTATAAGTGCAACTAAGGCAATCCTTCGCCTCTTTTAAGGCTTGGCTTGCCAAGTTTTCTTTACGACTGAAAAATCATGGGCTTTGTTTTTTTAATGAATCAATGACAGCCTTTAAAGCGGTATTTTCCTCGCCGAAGTACTTTTTGAAAGGACAGGGCTGTTTTTTCAGGCGCTCCCTCACTGTAAAAACAGAATAGTTTTCAGGCAGGAGTTCGTCGTTTATTTCTTCCCAGTGCAGAGGGGCAGCGACGGTGGCTCCCTTTCTCCCTCTTGATGAGTAAGGGGCGATAATAGTTTTCCCTCTCCAGTGCTGTACATAATCAATGTAGAGTTTATTCCCGCGTTTTTTTTTCATCCGCTCAACTGTGAAATCGTCTGGAAATAACTCAGTGAGATATTTTGCAATAAATTCAGTGAATAGACGTGTTTCTTCATACGTATAAGGGGAACCGGCAACAGGTATATGAATTTGCAAACCTTTTCCGCCGGACAGTTTAGGAAAGCTTTTAACTGCGAATTTATCAAACAGTTTTTTCATCTCTCTGGCCGCCTTTATTGCCAGAGGAAAATAGTCTTTACCTGGAGGGTCCAGGTCGAATACTATTTCTGATGGATTGTTTTCTCCGATAAAATTAAATGGAACGTGGAGCTCCAGAGCAGCCTGGTTGCCAAGCCAGAGAAGCGAAGATAAATTATCACAGACGATATAGTTAATATCTTCATCAAAATAGGAATGAATAAAGTCCGGAGTGTAATCAGGACGATTTTTTTGGTAGAAAGCTTCTTTTGTTATGCCATCCGGATAGCGGATTACGGTAACTGTTCTATTCTCCAGAAACGGGAGTATATGTGGTGCCGCCTCAAAAAGGTATGCTATATATTCATCCTTTGAAACAGGCGGTTCATCCCAAATAATTTTGTCAGGGTTGGTAATATTAACTCCATCGTCCACCGCACTGTTACGCAGCATTAAGTTAGCCAGAGTGCAGTCTTTCCAGTTGTATTTAAACTGGAATTGCAGGAAAACGGGCTTCACGAGTTTTCCGTTCTTAATACTGCTGAATTCCAATTCAACACATATCCCTGGTTCAACGGCTAAGAACATATTATCCCCAGGATCCGATGTCTTCTTTAAAGTCTCAAGAAGCGCAGTTTTTTCTTCCGCAGTCATCCCCTGAGAAAAAGCCCCCACAGTAATGGCATCATTGTTTCTGATCAGACCGGCGGAAAAAGTTTTTTTCTTCAGATCTGCTCCTGTAATGAAGAAGATTCCTATGAAATTTTTTTGTCTTTTTTTAAAGAATAATATATCCTGAATAGTTGATGTCATTAGCTGAACATCCTTTACAGTTTCTGTTTCTCCGGAATTTGCTCCTCCGGCAAAATGCATTCTTCCGGCGGGATATTCATGAAGCTCTGAATGCTTGGCTGTCGTACGGATCTTCCTTGAGGCCATTCAATATACTGTATTTTAACGGTGAGTTCTGGTTTAAGCCACTGTGTCTGTTTAATTCTCTCCGGCTTGTTGGAAAAAGGGGAAGCTTCTCTTTTCAGAGGCTCCACCAGTTTAGTTAATGAGACCCACTCTCCCCGTTTTAATTTTCCTGTTCCGGCGTGGCCGATATAGATGAAATTCCCCTCAGTGTCATACATGCCGAGAAGCAATGAATTAACGACATTATTCCGGTAAGTAACGCCGCCGACTGCTGCTATAATGTCCTGCATATTCTTTACCTTCTGCCAGTTGTTGTCTTTCCCTTCGATTTTATACTTGCTGTGTAAGTTCTTGACTACTATGCCTTCCATCCCTTGGTCTCTGGTCACTTCAAATAATGTGTCACCGTCTCCTTTTGACGTTGTCAGCTGTATTTGTTTACTTGGAACGATAATCTCTTCTAATAAAGAGATTCTCTCCTTTAACGGGAGTTCGTTTACCCATTTGCCGTTACAGTACACAATGTCAAAAATCATATAGTAAACAGGGACAGAAGTTCTCATATGCTCCACCCGGTCAAGACGGCGCAGTGCATCCCGGCGCATAACCTGGCGAAAAGATGGCCGTCCGTTTTCACCAAGGGCGATGACTTCTCCATCAAGAATGACAGATTCTGCTTTGCAGTAGGAAGAGACATCTGCTATTTCAGGGAAATGATTCGTCCGTTCGTTTTTCCGGCGGTTATACAACTTTGTTTCCTTTCCGTCATAATATACAAGAATGCGCACGCCGTCCCATTTTATCTGGGAGATCCATTCTTCACCTTCGGGGATGGACTCTGTGCTGACTGGTTCAAAAGGTTTAATTGGCTTCAGAATCATATCCATGCACATTAGGCTTCTTTCGCTGTTTTCTTCGTTTTCTTAGGTGTTTTTACCTTTTCTCCTGCAGTCTTTCCAGTTTTCTTAGCTGCTGTTTCTTTGCTTTTCGCCGCCCGTTTTGTTTTCTTCGGTTTCGCTTTTTCGATGCTCTTTTCAAGTGCTTCCATTAAATCGATAACATTTGTCTGTTCCTGTCTTGTAACACCTTTATCTTCTTCTACTTTCCCGCGAATCAGTTCCAATAGTTCCAGCCTGTAATCATCCGTGTACTTTTCAGGATCAAACTCTGCTGTCAGGTGCTCAATTAATGTTTTAGCAGTCGCAAGTTCTTTTTCCTGAATCTTCGTTTCGTCAGGCACGTTTGGAACCCCCTTAGCATCTCTTACCTCATCAGGAAAATGAAGTGTTTCCATAACGATTGTGTCCCCATAAACTCTTATAGCTGCAAGACTTTCCTTAGCTCTGATCGTAATTTTGGCAAGGCCGATTTTGTCAGTGTCCTTTAATGCTTTTCTGAGCAGAGCGTATGCCTTGGATCCACCTTCATTAGGGCTCATATAATAGGTCCGGTCGAAATAGATGGGATCGATTTCTTCCAGCATCACAAAATCGATGATCTCGACAGACTTGTCCTCCTGCTCTTTTTTCAGCTTTTCAAGTTCGTCATCATCAAGCACTACGTATTTTCCTTCGGTGTACTCATAGGCCTTAACAATATCATCTCCGGAAACTTCCGCACCGCATTCGGAACAAGTACGCTCGTATTTTATCGGAGCGTGGCAGTCTTTATGAAGATTACGGAGTTTTACATCTTTATTCTCCGTAGCAGCATGGAGTTTTATCGGGATGTTAACAAGGCCGAAAGATATGGTCCCTTTCCAGATTGTGTGCATAATTGGCTCTCCTTTTTCCTTGTCAGTTTTACGTTAGTATGCCCCGGGACATCTGGAAAATAAGAAAACATTTCAACAAAGCGTGATCCGGTTGTTTTTGTTTTAGATATAAGGCTTTGTAAAAGACGAATATGGGTTATTAAAGCATGTTGATTGTAGATAAAAGTGCGAGACGCCTTCGGGAATAACATTCGGCGAAGATCCCGCAGGGACGAGCGGCACCTCATGAATCCGCTGCGAGTTGTCTCGACGGATACACTTCAAAGGGATGCTCGCAGAGGAAGAGACGCTCTTTTTCCCGAGGAAGCTGAGGCAATGCCCGAGGCAAGTGAGCGTCTTTTATCGGAAATCAACACAGTATAATTTAACAAAGGTTAGTAATGAAAATTCCAACAAAAGAAAAACCAGCAAGCGGGTGCTTTGCTGGTTCATTAGCTTTTATTCATTTTTCTCAAAAGTTCTTTAATCGGGCTTTTCCATTCGATAACAGCTTTAGGATAGTTAATTAAGATTTCTTTTTCAATGAAGTGAAAGTCTTTTTTACTTAATCCTTTCAGGCCGTCTGTTTCTTCTGTCCAAACCATAATAGAAGTGACCTCAAATGAATCCTCAGCAGGCCCCAGGAATTTTTCTCCTTCAAACATAACTTTGCGATAAGTAAACAATAGGTTTTTACGAACATTTTCCGGTTCATCCAGAAGGAAGAATTCCCCTTGATTATGGGCACGCTCCAGCTTACGTCGGGGATCCAGCAAGTATTTTATAATACTGTAAATGATGATTCCTACAGCTAATAGGAGGAACAAACGAAATACGATCACTGTCATGATCCAATCTCTCCTTCAATGCCATTCTGCTACACTTTTCCCCAGATCTATATCATTTAAGCGGAAAATGGCTGTTTACTTTAGTATTTAATTAAGTATACGAGTGAAATTAAGGAAGGTTTCAAAACAAACGTATTCCTTTGTTATAATATTTGTTGGAATGGTATGTTATATGGGAGTGGATTTGATGTTTTTACAGCTTACCTGGCAGAATACTGCAGCAGCAACTGTTTTGTCTGCTTAAAAAACAATAGTGAGCCGTAATACGGAAAGAAAAAAAGAAATTATGGAGAAGGTGTTGTTAATTGGATTTTTCAGAGCTTTTTACAATGCAGAAAAAACTGGATGACTATATTGAAACAAAACATGGGCTTCAAAATGAACAGCTGCTGGAGAGAAAACTTCTTGCTTTCCATGTGGAGCTTGCTGAACTGGCGAATGAAACGCGATGTTTCAAATTCTGGAGTGAAAAAGGTCCTTCACCTGAAGATGTAATTCTTGAGGAATATGTGGACGGTATACACTTTATTTTATCTGTCGGTCTCGAGCAAGGGTTTCAGGAAGAGAATAATTACAACTTTCCAATTATAGAGAAGAAAGAGGGTGCTGAGCTTGTCCAGTATTTTTACAAGGTAATTGATGCAGTGTCCCGCCATCAGAAAGAGGCAACACGGCTGAGTTTTCGGGAATTATTTGATGCTTACCTGCATACAGGTGCTGCGCTTGGTTTTACAGAGGAGCAGATTCTTGCTGCCTATTATAATAAAAATGAGGTGAATCACGAGCGGCAGAATCAGGGATATTAACATTGCGGCTATGGTGGAAACCAGCCTTTTCTTTGAGTGGGACCAATTTTTTAGGTATAATAGATGAAGTGACATAATTTTTTTACTTTTCTATAAACCAAGGAGGTACATACTTATATGGATGATATGTTACGTATGCTCAAAGAGCTTACCGATGCAAACGGCATCCCGGGAAACGAACGTGAAGCAAGAGAGGTTATGAAAAAGCATATTGAACCTTTCGCTGATGAGATTGAAACGGACAATCTTGGCAGTTTGATTGCAAAGAAGGTTGGCGAGGAAAACGGGCCAAAAATTATGGTCGCCGGTCACCTGGACGAGATCGGATTTATGGTTACTCATATAGATGAGCGCGGCTTTATTAAATTTCAGCCTGTAGGCGGCTGGTGGGAGCAGGTAATGCTGGCACAGCGGGTGACCATTATGACAAGAAAGGGAGATATCCCTGGAGTAATTGGTTCCAAACCGCCGCATATTCTTCCTCCGGAAGCAAGGAAAAAGCCTGTTGATAAGAAAGATATGTTTATTGATATTGGAGCATCAAGCAGAGAAGAAGCAGAGGAGTTTGGTGTCCGTCCTGGAGATTCCATTGTTCCTGTATGTGAATTCACAGTAATGAAAAATGAAAAGATGCTCATGGCTAAAGCGTGGGATAACCGTATTGGCTGTGCCATTGCTATCGAAGTTCTCCGACGCCTGAAAGACGAAAAGCATCCGAACATCGTATATGGTGTTGGGACTGTCCAGGAGGAGGTTGGGCTGAGAGGTGCGAGAACTTCTGCTCACCAAATTCAGCCTGATATTGGCTTTGGTGTGGATGTGGGAATCGCTGGAGATACTCCGGGAGTCACTCCTAAAGATGCCCTTGCAAAAATGGGAGAAGGCCCGCAGATCCTTGTGTATGATGCATCTATGATTTCCCATAAAGGACTCCGTGATTTCGTAACAGATACAGCTGATGAAAAGGAAATTCCTTATCAGTTTGATTCCGTAGCTGCAGGAGGAACCGATTCCGGTGCAATCCACCTGACTGCAAACGGGGTTCCGGCACTGTCAATTACAATTGCTACACGCTATATTCACACACATGCTGCGATCCTTCACCGTGATGACTTTGAAAATGCGGTTAAACTGATCGTTGAAGTTATTAAGAAATTGGACAGCAAGACTGTAGAGGATATTACTTACCGTTAAGCTGATTTATGCCTCCCTGAGAAAGCCCGATTTTCCGGTTTAACCGGCAGATCAGGGATACCTCAGGGAGGCTTTTTTGCAGTTGCTGCAATGTGTTTCATTCCTTTTCCTCCTCTGCTTTATAACTCCCATCATTGCAAAACGTAATTTTGGGATTATCAGGGAGGAGAGTTGCGTTAACCCAACTGTCACTATGACATGTGTCATAGTGACATCAGGTGAATTTATAAAAAATAAAAGACGGAAGTGTTGGCCCGAAAGGCTTTATGGAGTGTTGCCCTAACGCAACTGTCACTATGACGCAACAACAAGAAAAGCTCCGGAAAGAAAATTCTTTTCGAAGCTTTCGGGGGTGAGAATCGTTTATCCCGATGTAACCGTCCGTAATACTCCCACCTCAAAACATGAGTTGAACCGGTGATGTTTAGGCGGGAGATAACGGACGCTAACATCCCGATTGGTTCAACTAACCATCAGTGGGGGATGAACAAAACCCCCACTGATTGAAGGTTCACTTTATTGCAGGCCCTGGGAAATTTGATTAATCATTTCCTTTTTGTCCTGTTCGCTTGCATTTTGCCAGTAGACTTCAAATAAAACTCCTAATCCAGGCAGCATTTTTTCCTCGCCGCTCTGCATAGCATCTGTAATAGTTGCTTCCACATCTTCAGCACTGCTGCCGGAGATATTGTCCATAATAGCTCCACGAAGATTAAAACTCATGCTGATCCATCCCTTCTTCACATTGTTTTTATTAAGAAAGAGCCAGTCTCCAGGTTTGTCTGGCAATTGATTCTGTTATAGTATGAGTGAGACAGGGTATGAATATGTGAAAAGGACAAAAAAACTTACAATAATATTAAGTGAAACTTCAATCAATGGATTCATCCCCCATTGATTGTTAGTTGAACTAATCGTGATGTTAGCGTCCGTTATCTCCCACCTAAACATCATCTTAGCCTCTCCACATGTTCTGAGGCGGGAGTTATACGGACGGTTGTATCGGGATAAAAAAGACAAGCAGATAAATATTCGGAAGAAGGGAAGACGTATGGAAATAATTGAATCCGTTAATAATCCTAAAGTAAAGGCGTGGAAAAAACTTCATTCCAGAAAAGGCAGGGAAAAATCCGGCCTGTTTTTTATCGAGGGAATTCATTTAATCGAGGAAGCTCTTAAGGGCGAACTGATGATTAATGAAATTATTGCTCAGGAAGACAGAGAAATACCTGCAGAATGGAGAGTAACGGACGTATCAACCGTTCATGTAACAAGCAAAGTAATGAATGAAATTTGTGAAACTGAAACTCCCCAGGGATTTGCGGCGGTTTGCAAACTTCCTGATAATGAAAATCTCCCGCTTGAGGAAGGAAAATTTTTATTTATAGATGAAGTTCAGGATCCTGGAAACCTGGGTGCTATGATCCGGACAGCGGATGCAGCGGGTATGACGGGGGTGATTATTGGAGAAGGTACAGTGGATCCTTATAATGGTAAGGTAATCCGTTCAGCGCAGGGATCATTATTCCATATACCTGTCCAGAAAATGGATCTCGAGGAAGCGCTGGAAATCTGCCAGGAAAACGGTGTTCCAGTATTTGGAACTTCATTAAAAGGTAGCACATATACAGCTATTGAGCCGCAGGAAAACTTTGCCTTGATAGCCGGAAATGAAGGGAATGGGGTAAAAGAATTTCTTTTGAACAAATGTGACCAGAATCTGTACATTCCCATATATGGAAAAGCAGAGTCGCTGAACGTAAGTATTGCATCGGGCATTTTGATGTATCACTTGCGAGGGTAGCATGTGCGGATTGGAAGTTGTCATGATTTCTTTAATAAACAAAGAATGCATTTGCGAAAAAAATCAATTGCTTATATAATGATGTAGATAATAACAAGCAATGAAATAATTTAAAGACTGTGAAGGAGAGTAGTACGCTGGGAAGTTCTCATGCAGGGAGGAAATGCCGCAGACTGAAAGCATTTCTATGCAGAACGCAGCCGAATTCACTCCGGAGTCGACACCGGACCACAAGTATACATATCTAAACCAGCTTGTGAAGGTGCTCCGGCGAAAAGGCCGTTACCTTTTTATGAGTGAATGCCTGTATTTTTTCGGGCATTAACAAGGGTGGTACCGCGAGCTTTCGTCCCTTACCGGGAAGAAGGCTTTTTTTGTTTGTCCCGTTTCTTTCGGACCGATACGTTTTTAGTTCACGGTTTAAACAATGTCCGTCCAGCTTATTAAATGGTTATCAGACTCCTGAGCAGAAGCAAGTATGGAGGTCAGGAAACGAATAGAATTTAAAGGAGGAAAATATTTATGTTAGATCGCCTGCAGGAATTGAAAGAAGAAGCACTGAAAAAAGCAGAGGAAGCATCTTCTCTGAAAGAATTGAGAGAACTGAAGGTGGCTTACTTAGGTAAAAAAGGGCCAATAACAGAAGTACTAAAGGGGATGGGGAAACTCTCCAAGGAAGAGCGGCCTAAGGTAGGCCAGATGGCAAACGAAGTTCGTGAGGCTGTAAGCACGAGAATTGAGGAAAAAGAGGGCAGGCTTGAAGCAGAGGCTATGGAGGCCAAGCTTAAAGAAGAGAGCATTGATGTTACGCTCCCAGGAAGAGGGATTAATAAAGGGAGCCGCCATCCGCTGACTTCAGTAATAGAAACTATCGAAGATGTATTTATCGGCATGGGCTTCTCAGTTGCCGAGGGTCCTGAAGTAGAAACGGATTATTATAACTTTGAGTCCCTGAACCTTCCGAAGCATCATCCGGCCCGGGATATGCAGGATACATTCTTTGTCACACAGGACTTGCTCCTTCGTACGCAAACATCTCCTGTTCAGACACGGACTATGGAAAAGCATAAAGGAAAAGGCCCGGTAAAAATAATCGTTCCCGGGAAAGTATACAGACGGGATGAAGATGACGCTACTCACTCGCACCAATTCATGCAAATTGAAGGGCTAATGGTAGACGAAGGAATCCGAATGAGTGATTTGAAAGGTATTTTTGAAGTATTTGTAAAACAGTATTTTGGCGAAGACAGAGAAATACGACTACGTCCAAGCTTTTTCCCGTTTACGGAACCTTCTGCAGAGCTGGACATTTCCTGTGCGTTATGTGAAGGAAAAGGCTGCCGCACATGTAAGCATACAGGCTGGATAGAGGTGCTGGGTTCCGGGATGGTTCACCCGAATGTTCTCCGTATGGGAGGATTCGACCCGGAGAAATATTCCGGATTTGCGTTTGGTATGGGAGTGGAGCGCTTTGCCATGCTGAAATACGGTGTTGATGACATCCGCCATTTCTATGCTAACGACGTTCGTTTTCTGTCCCAGTTCAATCGCGTATAACTGAAAGCTACTGTTAAATATAAAGGAGGAATCACTGTGCTTGTATCATATCAATGGTTAAAACAATATATAGACATAGATGATCTTACACCGCAGGAAATAGCGGAAAAGCTTACACGAAGCGGTGTGGAGGTGGATATTGTCCACTCTATGAATAAAGGTGTTAAAAACCTTGTAACAGGAAAGGTTCTGGCGTGTGAGAAACACCCTGAAGCGGATAAACTTAATTTGTGCCAGGTTGATATAGGGGAAGAGGAACCAGTGCAAATTGTCTGTGGAGCCGCAAACGTAGGAAAAGGCCAATATGTAGCTGTTGCGAAGGTAGGCGCAAGACTGCCGGGAGGAATGAAAATAAAACGGGCGAAACTGAGAGGACAGGTATCTGAGGGAATGATTTGCTCATTGCAGGAACTGGGGTTTGAAGGAAAGATCGTTTCCAAAGAGTACGCTGAAGGGATCTATAACTTCCCTGTTGAAGTGCCTCCAGGGAATGATGCTGCAGAGCAATTAGGTTTAAATGATGAAGTGCTCGAGCTTGATTTAACACCAAACCGTGCCGACTGCCTCAGCATGCTTGGAGTTGCCTATGAAGTTGGCGCTATCCTTGGAAGAGATGTAAAGCTACCGGATACAGAGATGGAAACAGACGCTGAAAATGCATCTGACTACATAACAGTAAATGTAGATGCAAAAGAAGATAACCCATATTACGGAGCGTTTATTATTAAAGACGTGAAAATCGGACCGTCGCCCCTCTGGCTGCAAAACACGTTAATGGCTTCTGGAATCCGTCCTGTCAATAACGTAGTTGACGTAACGAACTATGTTCTACTGGAGTATGGACAGCCGCTTCATGCCTTTGATTACGACCGGTTTGGCTCAAAAGAAGTGCTTGTAAGAAAAGCGCAGGAAGGGGAAAAAATAGTTACGCTGGATAACACAGAGCGCACACTAACAGCAGACCACCTTGTGATAACTAATGGATCTGAACCAGTAGCTCTTGCTGGTGTAATGGGAGGCGCCACTTCTGAAGTTGAAAACGACACGACAAATATTCTTCTTGAAGCTGCTTACTTTACTCCTGGTACTGTGAGAAAAGCTTCCCGTGACCATGGTCTGAGAAGTGATGCAAGTACTCGTTACGAAAAAGGTGTGGATCCAAATCGCGTAAGGGAAGCAGGAGAGCGTGCTGCCAAACTTATTGCAGAACTTGCTGGGGGAACTATCCTGTCAGGTGTGCAGGAATTCGATCAGCTGGACAGAGAGCCTAAAAAAGTTACTATAACATTGGAAAAAATAAATAACGTACTGGGGACTTCTATTGACACTGAAGAAGTTAACGGTATTTTTGACCGGCTGAAATTCCCTTCTGAAGAAGACAGCGGTACATTTATTATCAGTGCTCCTACGAGAAGGCAGGATATCCAGATTGAAGCGGATATTGTAGAAGAAGTGGCGAGAATGTACGGGTATGATAATATTCCAGTTACTCTTCCAAGCACTCCTGCAACACCAGGGGGGCTGACAGCAATACAGAAGAAAAAGCGGAAAGTCAGGAGATTCCTTGAGAATGCGGGTATCAACGAGGCAATCAGCTATTCCTTAACGACTGCTCAGAAAGAATCGCATTTCACAGAAGAAGACCGTCTCCGAGTAAATGTTGCCCTGCCTATGAGTGAAGAAAGAAGTACTTTGCGTACTACCCTCCTTCCTCATCTCCTGGATGCGGTAAGCCATAATAAAAACAGAAGCAGCCTTAACGTGCAACTTTATGAAATTGGCTCTGTTTTCCGTACAGAGGAAGAAAACGTAACAAAGCAGCCTGAGGAAACAACGTTCCTTGCAGCAGCATTTATGGGACTGTGGCATGAGCATCTCTGGCAGGGAGAAAAGAAGCCAGTGGACTTCTTTGTTGTAAAAGGCGTATTGGAAGGTATTCTTGAAGAATTAAATGTTACCGGTGAAATTGAATTTGTCCAGACTGAAAAACCAGGCTTCCACCCTGGCAGAACGGCAATACTGAAAGTAAATGGAGAAGAGGCTGCTGTTCTTGGACAGCTTCATCCAGCTACGGCGAAAGAATGGTCTCTCCCTGAAACATACTTGCTGGAGGCGGATCTGCAAAAGCTGATGGAGCTTGAGACAGAAGAGCTTCGATATACTCCGATTCCTCGTTATCCAGCTGTCGACCGTGATATAGCCCTCGTTGTTGACGAGTCTGTACAGGCAGGAGAAGTGGAAAAGGCAATTAGAGAACTTGGCGGGGAACTTCTGAAGCATACGGGTTTGTTTGATGTTTACCAGGGTGAACATCTGGAAGCAGGCAAGAAATCCCTCGCGTTTTCTATCCGTTACCAGGATCCTGAAAAGACATTAACAGATGAAGAAGTTGCTAAGGTCCATGACAAAGTTGTCTCCGGGCTGGAAGAAAAGTTAGGCGCGTACCTTCGAGTGTAACTGCAGGTATGAAATAGCCGCAGGTATGTAAAGTTAAATGAACGAAAACCGGTCATATTGGCCGGTTTTTTTAAATACT
Organism: Evansella clarkii; assembly: GCF_002019695.1. GTDB lineage: Bacteria > Bacillota > Bacilli > Bacillales > Salisediminibacteriaceae > Evansella > Evansella clarkii. The sequence continues at coordinate 2,443,028 of NZ_KV917376.1, forward strand.
CAAAAAAAATAAGACTAATCGTGTTAGCGATTGTTTTTGGCACTCGTTAAATTTCCTGTTGTCACAAGAAGTGACATAGTGCAAGAGGCCCTGAAAAAAAGGCGTCTGCGAAATAATATAGGGCTAATAAACCAAAGTTTTATAAATATTCCTAATTTTTTAAAAACTATATTGACACCTTTTATTGGAAGCGGTTACAATCTTGAAATATCAGAGATTCTTTCAGGTGAAAAAACGGGAGATAAAGGCCCTCTATTTCAAAAAATATGGTGACTTCTCTGAAAGGATTACCGACTGAGCAATCAGTCAGAAAAATCTTAAACAAAGAGGAGAGAGATTATGAAAGCTTACAAATTTGAAGTGCGGATCACTATTTTATTAACAGTTTTATTTTTGCTTGCCGGAAATGTCGCATTAATATTTTCTATTTTTCCTGTAGAAGGATATCTGTTTGGTTTCCCGATTATGTACATCGTTCCTATTCTTTCCGGCTGGTTCGGGATATTTATTCTGACCATTGTAGCAAGCAGGCTCGGTAACAGAATCGACGAGGAAATTGAGAAAGAAAACAAACACCAGAAAACTCTCGGAAAAGAGAAAAACAGCGAGGAAGGGGCGTAAGGAAAATGGGAGAAGAAGCATGGCAGTTATCGAATCCTCTGTTAGGAATCGCGGCAATAGTAGTTACCTTTCTTTTATTTTACGTAGTAGGATACATATCCAACCGGAAAAGCACCTCTGTAACTGATCTGTATGTAGCAGGGGCAAGTATCGGCCCATTGACAAATGGTCTGGCTATGGCGGCGACTTATATGAGTCTTGCAACGTTTCTTGGTATTACGGCATTGATTTTACAGCTTCAAGTTCCGTTTATTATGCTCTGGATACAGCTTATCTTATCTATTCCTCTCATCACAATTATTTACGGGACAAGCTTAAGGCGTATGGGAGCATTCTCTCCGACTCATTTTATAAGGGAAAGATACGGATTAAGTGCTTCAATTATTGCTGCGCTGTTTATGATTCTCGTTTCTATCATGTATTCCCTTGGCCAGATGATCGGGATTGCTCTTGCTTTTGAAACTGTTCTGGGAATTCCTTACCTGACCGGCCTTATAGCGGGAGGGTTAATAATAGTAGGTTATATTACTATCGGGGGAATGGCTGGTGCATCAAATAACGCAGCTATTCAGATGGTTATTATAGCTTTAATGTTTATCGTGCCTTTAGGCGCTATTATGAAAGCCGTAGGCGGCAGTGGATGGTTTTTTCCTCCTCTGCTGTATGCCGATATGGTCCCGGCTATGCTTGAGGCTATGCCTAATTTCTTTGATTATCAGTTCTCGCCGAAATGGTATGTGTCGCTTATTGGATTAACTATCGGGTCACTCGGGCTGCCCCATCTTGCCATGCGGATATATACAGCATCCAGCTTAAAGAGTGCCCGTTCGGCAATGGTCTGGTTTGCTTTTATTATCGGTCTTGTATTTTCTGCAACGTATGCAATGGGTTTCGTTGGTGTTTATGCTACAGAAACACAAGGTGTGGCGATCTCACCGGGAGATGCTGATAAGCTCACTTTAATACTGAACCTTGTTTATAACCCTGAATGGGTAACCGCTCTTGTAATTGCAGGGGCTATCTCGGCAGGTCTTTCTACATTAAGTGGAAATCTGCTAGCTATCGGCGCTCTCCTGTCCCAGGATATTGTTACTACATTAAAGCCGGGGCTTAAGCAGAAAACCAAAATGAAGCTTGGATATGCTGCTATCTTTGCAGGAGGTATTATTAGTATCCTGCTTGCCATTAATCCTCCAGCCTTCCTGGTTGTTAGTATACTATGGGCATTCGGCCTTGCAGGGGTAACAAATGCTCCTTTGATTATCGTAGGGGTATGGTGGAAAGAAGCCAACAAATTTGGCGCAATTGCAGCTTCTGTTATTGGCGGAGCAGTATATATTATTGTATCGCCGTTTGTGTTCCCGAATATAGTACTTACAGGCCACAGTGTGACGGATGGAATGGGCCTCTCCGGTGCAATGCTTGCCATTCCGCTGAGCTTCATATTGCTAATTATAGTTTCGTATATAACGAACAGAATACCGCAGCTTTCTGCGAAGCTGACAACCAAAGAAGACCATGCCCTTATTGAAAGGATTCATGGATGGAAAGATATTCATCCTAAACGGTACAACAGTACGGCGGGCGCAGCAATCACAGTGATCTTCTTTGCTGTCATTGCAATATGGGCGATTATGCCCTGGAATATGTAGGCATGAAGGAGGTCTTCCTGGTGATTGGAAAAATGATTTGTCTTCGATCTTCCTCCTACACGGAGTTTCTGGCTGAAAAAAAGGCGCCGCTTTACAGCAGAATGATTGTAATTATGGCGGGAGTAATATATGGAATAATGGGGATTTATGCAAATGCAGGTTTTATTGCAAGCTTTGAATCGGAGTTACTGCGCAATGTTGCTGTACCATTTATATTTATCTTATTTGGTTTATTTTCAGTCTGGCTGACAAGGCTGGGTCTGACAATACTGCTCTGGGCGGGAGCAAGAGGGTTTGGGGGGCCGGGGAATATCGGTGACCTTAACCGGGGGGCTGCTGTAGCGCTGATTCCAGGACTGCTGGCTATACCTGGGCTAACAGGTGCCGGTGGCGGGCTGCTCACGTGGGCCGGTATAATAGCGGCGTTAATCTGGATGTATTTTATCTGTGTAAAAATACATGAGACCACTCAAGGCTTTCGAGGATGGAAAGCATACACCTCAGTATTTGCTGTGTTTGTCTTTTTTGCCAGCATCTATTATATCCTCGCCCCCCCTGGACTATAAAGTGAACCTTCAATCAGTGGTCAGTTATCTCCCACCTAAACATCACCGGTTCAACTCATGTTTTGAGGTGGGAGTTTTACGGACGATTTCATCTGATAAAAATAAATAACCAAGAAGAGAACCTGTCGGAAATATCCGGCAGGTTTTTTCTATCAGTTTGAAAATAAAAGGTAAGAAATACTGTTGACAGAATATTTATTCATGTATAATAATAAATATACGGTAATGATGATACAATCAATCGGAATAATTCAGTCCGGATATTTTTCCTGCATTACAAGAGAAGGAGGCTGTACGTGTGAAGAAACAAAGGCTGGTAATAAAAATTGGCAGCAGTTCACTAACGAAAGAAGACGGAAGTTTAAGTTTTGAAAAGTTAATCGATCATGTGCAGGCTATTTCGGAATTAGTTCATCAAGGGCACGAAGTGATTTTTATTTCCTCTGGTGCTGTAGCAGCAGGGTTTAAAGAAATAGGGTATCCAGTCCGGCCCAATACACTGGAAGGAAGACAGGCTTCCGCCGCGGTAGGGCAGGGGATGCTGATGCAGGCTTATGCAGAAGCATTCCGGTTCCACAGCATTAAGACAGGTCAGATGCTGCTTACAAGGCAGAATTTCTCAGCCCATGAAGATTATAAAAACGTTCATGCGGTTTTAGAGGAATTGCTTAAAAGACAAGTACTTCCGATTATTAATGAAAATGATTCTGTTTCTGTTAAGGGGCTGACGTTTGGTGATAATGATATGCTGTCTGCTCTTGTAAGCGGTATGGTACATGCAGATCTTCTGATTATGCTCACTGATATTAACGGTTTATATGCCACTAATCCGGTACTTGATCCTCTCGCAAAGAAGTATGATCTCCTGAGTGACATAGACGATGAGCTTTTATCTACTGTACCTGCCTCCACCTCCAAGTTTGGCACCGGTGGAATGCATTCGAAGCTCCAGGCTGCAAAAACAGCTTTATCACTAGGTGTACGCGTTTTTGTGGGGAATGGGAGCGGAAGGGATAAATTAACTAAAATTATCGAGGGATATGGAGATGGCACATATATCGGCACAGATAAACCGCCGGTCATGAAGTGTAAAAAACAATGGATTAATCTTCATTCCAGCTGTGCGGGAGTAATTACTATAGATGATGGGGCAAAGGAAGCCCTTCTTGACAAAGGCAGAAGCCTTCTGGCAGCCGGCATTACGAAGATAGAAGGAACATTCTCTGCAAAAGAAGTTGTGGAAGTGCATGGCCTTTCAGGAGAGAACTTAGGAAAAGGCCAGGTAAACTACAGTCATTCTGAATTAACGTCCCTTTCAGTTCCACCGCAGCAATCTTTAACAGTCATACACCGGGACAACTGGGTGGCTCTTGCAAAAAAGTAATCAGAGGGGTGAAGGCAAAAATGAGTGAAGTTAAGCTAAAGGCATCTGAAGTCAGTGTAAAGGCAGCAATTGCCAGGGAAATATCGGCTTTCCTTGGGGGATTATCAGCAAACGAGAAAAATAATGCGCTGCACCAGATAAAAAACGAGCTGTTAGAGAACTGTGATTACCTGTTGGAGGAAAATAAGAAGGATATTAGCAAGGGGGAAGAAAAAGGTCTTTCGAAGGCTGTTCTGGACAGAATAATTTTGACTGAAGAAAGAATAAAGGGGATGGCTGAAGGAATCAGTCAACTAACGGAAATGGACGATCCTGTCGGGAAAATAACGGAGAAATGGGAGCGGCCAAATGGGCTTGTTATCAAGAAAATAAAGGTTCCCCTTGGAGTTATTGGCTTGATATATGAAGCAAGGCCGAATGTTACTGTGGATGCTTCAACACTCTGTCTGAAAACGGGAAACGCTGTTATTTTACGAGGAAGCTCTTCAGCGCTGCATTCTAATATAGCTCTTGTAAAAGTTATACAGAATGCATTAAAGAGCTCAGGGTTACCGGAAAAATCTGTCCAGCTGATTGAAGATACAAGTTATGAAGCTGCGGAAGAACTATTTAAAATGAAAGAGCATATAGACGTATTAATCCCCCGGGGCGGAAAAGAGCTCATTAAGACTGTAGTAGAAAAAGCAACCGTGCCTGTTCTGGAAACCGGCGCCGGGAACTGCCATATATATATTGATAAATCTGCTGACCCTGATACAGCTGTTAAGATTGCTGTAAATGCAAAGACTCAGCGTCCCTCCGTCTGTAATGCAGCTGAATCGATATTAATTCATTCAGAATTTCCAAGGGAGCAGGTGGCCCGCCTTATTACCTCACTCCAGAACAAAGGGGTGGAAGTAAGAGGAGATGAAAAAGTTTCTGCAGCAGTTCCGTCTGTCGTTCCTGCAACAGAGGAGGATTGGGCGAAGGAATACCTGGATTTAGTTGTTTCAGTAAAAATAAGTGAAAGTATAGATGAAGCTATTGAACATATTCAAACATATGGTTCCAGGCATTCTGAAGCAATAATCTCGGAGGACGATAGTCAGGTTCAGAAATTTTTTACTTTTGTTGATGCTTCAGCTTTATACCATAATGCTTCTACCCGTTTCACAGATGGTTTTGAATTCGGTTTCGGAGCTGAAATTGGAATAAGCACACAAAAACTTCATGCCCGCGGCCCCATGGGGCTGGACGCCCTGACTTCTGAAAAGTACATTATCCTGGGGAATGGGCAAATTAAAGAATAGCCTTGCAGCAGCAAGTTGTTAGATCGGAACCTAAAACGAGCTTGATTAGCTTCTTGACGGCATTAATAAAGAGCTTACTGCATTTTTCTAAAGGGTACGGTTATGGGGTGCTTCCTTATTAAAGAGACAAGAATTGACGTATGGATTAACATGCGTCTTTTTCTTTATTAATCAAGTTTTTCTGGAAATCCCATTAACTTTGGCAGAGCAATTGACATTTATTATTACTATTACTAGGAGGGACAATAAGTGTTTTCCTTTTAAGGATCAAGAGGGTATGCACTAGTGGTTTGGGGCTCAGGTTAAGCAGCCGATAAAATAAATAGACGGAAAAATTCCGCTTCATTCGTAATTATTATTAAATAACACTGGAATAGACGGAGAGGTTCCGCCTATTAACTGGAAAATTCCAAAAATAGTTGATTTTGCTTCGCATAACCGGAGAACCTTCCCTTATATTCACTAAAATGAGCTCCAATCTGCAAATAAACGGAGAATCTCCGTTTATTTTTTCTTCGCTGATTACCCTTTGAAGCCAAGACATCTTCTAGATATTAAACTCCTAATGAAGAACCTCGCCAATCACTCTGGCGAGGTTTGAAATAATATTATTTAAATGCTTTACCTGTGTTTGCGAAGTGCCATTTTGTGCAGCTGTAAAGAGTGTCTTGTCCTTTTTCTTTAAGTATTCTTCGGGCAGCTGCGTCAACTCCCGGGCCAGCGCCCTTTGGTAATGGAAGTCCGATTTTCTTCTCCAGTTCAGCCATTTGCTTCAGAAACGAATAACGGGCAAGAACGGAGGCCGCAGCTACAGCAGGATGAAGATTTTCCGCTTTTGTTGCAAAATAAAGCGGCTTTTCAGAAGACCACATTTGGTTTCTTGATTTTAAATAGTCAAAATACCGTGCCGGCTGAACGAACTGATCAATTAAAACTCCATCATAATCCAGACCTTCAGCGGCACATTTTTTCATCACATTTGTAATAGCCTGATGATGGAGGAGTGCTTTCATCTGCCCCTGATTCATCCCTTTTTCCTGAAGATCGTTGTATTTTTCGTTATGCAGTACAAGCAGGCTGTATGTACATTCTTTCGAAAGCTTAGGGGCAATTTCCCGGATCGTTGTATCATTTATCATTTTTGAATCACGAATACCCCAGCTTTCCACGGTTTTCAGCTGCTCTTTACTCAGATGAGCACAAACGACTGTCATCGGGCCGAAATAATCACCTGTCCCTGTTTCATCACTGCCAAGAAGAACGAGGCCAGGTAGGTTTGCCGGAGGCTGATACGAATGGTTGTCCACCGCCTTCCTGGAAGCTGGCTTGGCGGTCTTTTTTGCAGATGAGACGGCACCCTTCTGCCATTTTCCTGCTTCTGCAGCGGCATCTTTCCCCTGGAACAGAATTTTGCCGGATTTATATGCAGTAATTGTACAGCCGCTCGTTTTAGCAGAGAACACAGCACCCTGCGGCGGATTTTCTTTTAAAGAGGATATATAATGGTACTTTATTTTTTCAAGAGTTCCTTTATTTACCTGAATGACTTCATAACTCAATGTCACATCATTCCTTTCTGATAAGTTTTGCCTCCCGCGCCGCTTCTTTTACCAATACAGGTAAACTTACTGCCTCTTTTCTTTATACCTAAGCTTTCCTAAGTATAGTCAACCTTTTGTTTAACGTCACCATTTTTTTGGGTAATAAATACTTTATATTTTCATCAACATATCAACATGTTATGATATAAACTAGGATTTCTATTGACGAATGGAGGCTTATGAGTGGAACAGGGACACGAAAAGCGTCGAACTAATGTTAGTATTTACGGGCAGCAATACAAGATCGTCGGCTCGGAAAATCCGGACCATATCAGACAGGTAGCCTCATTAGTTGATAAAAAAATGAGGGAAATAAAAGGGAAGAACCCTTATTTAGACTCCAGTCAGCTAGCTGTTTTAACAGCTGTAAATATAGGGAATGATTATTTAAGCCTGATTAAAAAACTGGATAATGATCAGAAAGATGGGGATTCGTAAAGATGCTGAGTTTTATATTGTTTTTAGTATTAATCATTAGTTTTTTCGTAGGATTCAGGCGTGGATTAGTCCTTCAGGTCATCCATCTGCTTGGTCTCGCGGCCGCTTTTATAGTTGCTTATTTATATTATCAGGATGTAGCTCATTACATAAGATTATGGATTCCATTTCCACAGCTTTCCTCTGATTTTTCTCTGCTGGTTGATGCATTCCGTCTCGAGAATGTTTACTATAATGGTATCGCATTTGCCATCCTCTTTTTTGCTGTGAAAATACTGATGCAGATCATTGGCTCGATGTTTGATTTCCTTGCCCATCTGCCAATATTGAATATTATAAACCGCTGGCTTGGCGGCATCCTGGGCTTTCTCGAAGCACTGATAGTAATCGTGGTGTTCCTTCATTTAGCCGCGCTCATTCAGATTGAACTTGTACAGGAGATTCTTCAAGGTTCTTCATTTGCACAGATGATTTTTGATTATACTCCGGTATTGTCAAACCAGATTAAAGAATGGTGGCTGGATACTCAGTGATATTCACTGCTCTCTGGCAAATGAAAGGGCCTGTTCCAGCCAGGATAGCTTTCCGTTAAAAGCGGGAAGCTATTTTTACAATATAAGAAAGTATAAATCCCAACGAAAGCTGTCTAGCTCCAGCGCCTACGAGCTCGAGGTCACTTCAGGCCTTTCCGGTAGCCGGAGAGCGGCTTCCGAAAAGGCCTTCCAGTGCTTGCTCCTGCGGTTACTCGTCGCAAGTAAAGAGTGTCACTCGTGACCAAGGTGCTTCCGCTTTTCTTTATACAAAATTACCTTATGGGGTGATAACATGTCAGAAGTGAACAAAAAAGATGTAATAAAAACTCTTGAAACGATAGCCGTGTATCTGGAAATTAAAGGGGAGAATACCTTTAAAGTATCTGCCTACCGCAAAGCAGCCGGTGCACTAGAGCGGGACGAACGGACGATGGAGGAAATAGATGACCCGGCGAGCCTCCAGGGGATTGGCAAAGGGACAGCCTCCGTTATTACAGAGCTGATGGAGACGGGGGAATCGTCCCTTCTCAATGAACTTTTAGAGGAACTGCCGGCAGGATTAATACCTCTCCTGAAGCTACCTGGACTGGGCGGCAAAAAAATAGGTAAACTTTATCAGGAGCTGAACGTTATTGACGTGGATTCTCTCAGAAAAGCCTGTGAAGACAAGAAAGTTCAGAAGCTTCCGGGGTTTGGGGAGAAAACGGAAGAGAAAATTCTTGATGCACTGAAAGACTTTGGGAAGCGCCCTGAAAGGCTTACGATTGCGGAAGTTATGCCTGCAGCGGAATTAATTAAAGAGCAGCTGGAGGAAATGGATGGTGTAAATCGCTTTGAACTTGCGGGAAGCTACCGAAGAGGCAGGGAAACGATTAAGGATCTGGATTTTATTATTTCCACTGAGGATCCTGCTAAAGTGGGGGAACAAATAGTTTCTCTGAAAAATATTACAGAAATCGTTGCCCATGGCGAGACGAAGATAAGCCTTGAGCTCGAATTCGGAGATTTGATCGTCCCTGTGGACTTCAGAATGATTAAAGACGAGGCTTTTGCTTCGACTCTTCATCACTTTACCGGCTCTAAAGACCATAATGTCATGATGAGGCAGCTTGCGAAGGAAAACGGGGAAAAAATTAGTGAGTACGGTATTGAAAATGAAGAAACAGGCGAAATAAAAACATTTGAATCCGAAGAAGAATTTTTCGCCCACTTCGGTTTTTCCTATATTCCTCCAGAAGTGAGAGAAGGCAAAAAGGAACTGGAAGTATATAAAAATGAATATCCTCTGATAAGGTATGATGATATAAAAGGGGATCTTCACATGCACACCACCTGGAGTGATGGGGCTCATTCCCTTGAAGAGATGGTGGAGGCCTGCCGTGAGCGGGGTTACAGCTTCATTGCTATAACAGACCATTCAAAGTTCCTCCGTGTTGCAAACGGGTTAACTGTGGAGAGGCTGAAACGCCAGCATGAGGAAGTACGTACATTAAATGAGAAGTATAAGGATTTTACTATTTTTACAGGTACGGAAATGGATATACTTCCGGACGGATCCCTCGACTTTGAAGATGACGTACTTGAAAACGTGGACTTTGTCATCGCGTCGATCCACTCAGCCTTCAGCCAGGATGAAGAAACTATTATGAAGCGACTGAAGACGGCAATGGAGAACCCACATGTCAATATGATTGCCCACCCTACCGGAAGAGTTATCGGCAGACGGGAAGGCTATCCTGTCGATTTCGAAAAACTGATAGAGATGGCTGTGGAGACAGGAACGATTCTGGAGTTAAATGCAAATCCGAACCGTCTTGATCTTTCTGCAGAATGGGTAAGGAAAGCCCAGGAAGCAGGGGCGAAAATAGCTGTGAATACAGATGCCCACAGGTGGGAAATGCTGGATCACATGCTTGTGGGGGTCAAGACAGCGAGAAGAGGCTGGCTTAAGAAAGAGACGGTTGTCAATACGTGGTCAGCAGAAGAAGTTACAAAGTACCTTAACAGGAACAGGTAAAATACATGGAGGTGGCCCTTGTGTCAGACAGGGTTAGTCGCATATTAGAGTATGACAAGATGAAGGAGCAGCTGATAAAGCATGCCAGCAGTTCTTTAGGAAAACAGCGTGTGGAAGAGCTTACTCCTTCTTACGATATAAATGAAATTCAAAGGAATCAGGACAGTACCTTTGAGGGCACTAAAGTTATAAGGCTAAAGGGACAGGCTCCCCTTGGAGGAATCAGGGATATTCGTGCAGCAGTTAAACGTGCAGCGATTGGCGGCATGCTGAATGAGATGGAGCTCCTTGATATTTCTTCTACAATTTATGGGAGCCGCCGGTTTAAAAGCTTCATAGAAGATATGGTGGAAGATGAGGTTGAACTTACTATTCTCCCTGAACTTGCTGGAAGAATGGTTCCTCTTACAGATTTGGAAAGAGAGATTAAACAGGCCATTGATGAAAACGGCGATGTCCTTGATTCAGCATCCCCTGCTCTTCGTTCCGTCCGCCAGCAGATCCGTTCCCATGAATCAGGGATTAGATCTAAACTTGAGAGTATTACCAGATCTTCAAGCGGAAGAAAAATGCTATCAGATGCGATTATTACGATAAGGAATGACCGGTATGTTATCCCGGTAAAGCAGGAATACAGAGGGCATTTTGGCGGAATGGTCCATGACCAGTCAGCGTCAGGAGCCACGTTATTTATCGAGCCAGGCTCTGTCGTTCAGATTAATAACCAGCTTCGGGAAGCAAGGATGAAAGAAAAACAGGAAATCAACAGAATTCTTCAGGAGTTATCTGCCCGAACTGCGGAAGATGCGGATGAACTTTTAATCGTGGTGGAAGTGATGGCAGAGGCCGACTTTATTTTTGCAAAAGCCCTGTACAGTGGTGAACTCAAAGGGACACAGCCGAAGCTTAACGAAGAAGGCTTTATAGAAATGGCTAAAGCGAGACATCCGCTGATTAATGAGGACGAGGTAGTGCCAATCGATATTGAGATTGGCAGAGAGTATTCTTCCCTTGTGATTACCGGGCCGAACACAGGAGGAAAGACGGTAACTTTAAAAACGGTTGGTCTCCTCACACTTATGGTACAGTCTGGTCTGCAGATACCTTGTGAGGAAGGATCCAATGCAGCTGTCTTCCAGAACATTTTCGCCGATATTGGTGATGAACAGTCTATCGAGCAATCATTAAGTACATTCTCCTCTCATATGACAAATATAGTAGATATACTGGAGAAGGTTGACCACCAGTCCCTTGTTCTGTTCGATGAGCTAGGAGCAGGGACTGACCCTACGGAAGGGGCGGCTCTCGCGATAGCTATTCTGGACTATGTTTATAATGCAGGAGCTAAAGTTATTGCCACAACTCATTACAGCGAACTGAAAGGCTATGCATACAACAGAGATGGTGTAATGAATGCAAGTGTGGAATTCGATGTAGAGACATTAAGGCCTACCTACCGGTTGTTAATAGGGGTGCCAGGGCGGAGTAATGCTTTCGCCATCAGCAGCAGATTAGGCCTGGATGAATCGATCATCAACGATGCAAAAAGCCAGATCGGCGCCGATACAAATAAAATTGAAAATATGATTGCATCTCTGGAGGACAGCAGAAAACAGGCCGAAAAGGAGATGGATGCTGCTGAAGAGCATCGCCAGGAAGCTGAGCGTCTCCACAGGGAACTGGAGAAAGAATTCAGCACCCTTGAAAGTGAAAAAGAAAAGATTTTGAAAGAGGCGGAAGATAAAGCAGCTGCTGCGCTAAGTAAAGCGAGAAAAGAAGCTGAAAATATTATCGCCGAACTAAGAGAAGTTCAGAAAAACAACCCTAATATAAAGGATCATGAGCTCATTGATGCAAGGAAGCGCCTTGAACAGGCGGAACCTGAGCTGGTGGATAAACGTAAAGATAAACAACAGGAAAAATCAAATATTAAAAAGCAGAAGCTGCTGCCTGGCGATGAAGTGAAAGTGATCAGTTTTAATCAAAAGGGCCATATAGTGGAGCAAGTAAACGATAAAGAATATTTTGTTCAGCTTGGGATGATGAAGATGAAGGTGAAATCCGGTGATCTTCTTTATATAGACCGTCCGAAGCAAGTGGAAAAAAGTCCACTGTCTACGGTCCGGGGAAAGGATTCCCACGTAAAAACCGAGCTGGACCTTCGTGGTGAGCGTTTTGAAGACGCCATGCTGGAAGTGGAAAAATATCTCGATGACGCTGTCCTTGCAGGATATAATCAAGTCTCCATAATCCATGGTAAAGGTACCGGGGCATTGAGAAAAGGTGTCCAGGAATTGTTAAAGACCCACAGGAACGTAAAAGGTGTGAGGATGGGCGGTATGAATGAAGGCGGATCAGGCGTTACAGTAGTTTCTTTAAAATAGGAGGACAAGCTGATGGATGGCTTTTTCCAGCACGAGTATATTTATACGGCGGGGCTTTACAGTATAGTGGTGGTTGCTATTGTAGTGTCTCTGGCCGTTTTCGAACTCGTTACTAAATACAGTACCTGGACAGAAATAAAAAAAGGGAATATTGCAGTAGCACTTGCTACCGGGGGAAAGATCTTTGGCGTGGCGAATATTTTCCGTTATTCTATTCTGGAAAATCATTCTGTAATAAGTATGCTCGGCTGGGGAATCTATGGTTTTGTTCTTCTTATCTTTGTTTATTTTATCTTTGAGTTTTTAACTCCAGGTTTTAAAGTGGACGAAGAACTAAGGCGGGATAACCGGGCTGTTGGTTTAATTTCGTTTATACTGTCTGTTGCTCTTTCTTATATTATCGGTGCGAGCATAATTTAACATTATTTACTCCATATGCAGACAGTGGTTCATTATTAGGCGTCTGCAGGCGGATAAAAAATATTAAAAGGTGATACAATGTATGGAAACTCTGGCTAAAGTTCTTATTGTTTTTTGTGCTGTGTTCATTATCGGCGGGCTGTTATATTGGTTTTTTGCCTGAAAACCTTCAGATAAAAGAAAAAATATGCATTATTCCCTGGGTAAAGCTTCCAGGGAATTTTTTATTTAAATTTCCGTTTTCACAGTGTTTCCGGGACTTAGGAAGGGGAAACAAGAGAATAAATAACTGAAATTATAGTAAAAAATTCTAAAAATTATAACAAATTACTTTTATTTTGTATGCGTTTTCAATACAATAGAATATAGAGAGGGGAATGCCTATCGATGCAAAGGGCACTCATTCTGAACAAGCGTTCATGATGGGTACACTTTTCATCGAAGAATCTTTTAAAAAGGAGAGATCATTTTAAAAGGGAGGAGAAAGTATGGAAACAGTAACAGCGAAACCGTGGTTCAAACATTATCCCGAGGAAATTCCTAAGTCTGTTGAGTATGAAACAGAGACATTACAATATTACCTGAAGAGGGCGGCGGAAAGATTTCCGGATAAATCCGCACTAAATTTCATGGGGAAAGAAATGACTTATAGTGAAGTATACGAAGCTTCTTTAAAGCTTGCTAATCAGCTTCGTTCACTCGGGGTGGAAGAAGGGGACAGAGTAGCTATTATGCTTGCAAACTCACCCCAGTCGGTAGTGTCTTATTACGCAGCCCTGTTTGCCGGCGCTATTGTCGTGCAGACGAATCCCTTGTATGTGGAAAGGGAAATAGAACATCAGATGAATGATTCCGGGGCGAAAGTAATGATTTGTCTTGACCTGGTTTATCCACGGGTGGCTAAAGTTAAGGAAAAAACACCGCTTGAGCACATCATCGTAACAGGTATTAAAGACTTTTTACCTTTCCCTAAAAATCTGATCTATCCTTTTATCCAGAAGAAAAACACAGGAATTTCGGTCAATCTTCAGTATGGCGCGAAGCTTCATTCTTTTGTTGAATTGCTCCAGAAGGGCAGTGCGGAGGAAATTGTTCTCAAGCACGAAATTGACCCTAAAGAAGATCTCGCACTTCTGCAATACACGGGAGGAACAACAGGTCCTGCAAAAGGAGTTATGCTTACACATTATAACCTGGTCGTTAACACCCAGCAGTGTGAACAGTGGATGTATAAATTAAAACCAGGAGAAGAAGTTGTTCTTGCGGCACTTCCGTTTTTCCACGTGTACGGCATGACTACCGTAATGAACCTGTCAATCAGAATGGGCTTTAAAATGATCATTATGCCTAAATTTGAACCGAAGGATATTTTGAAGGCTATTGAAAAACATAAAGCCACCTTATATCCAGGGGCGCCTACTATGTATATCGGCCTTCTGAACCATCCGAATATTAAGAATCACGACCTGTCCTCCATTAAGGCGTGTATCAGCGGGTCAGCCCCGCTTCCGGTAGAGGTGCAGACGAAGTTTGAAGAAGTTACTAATGGCCGGCTTGTGGAAGGCTATGGTTTGACGGAAACGTCGCCTGTAGCAGTAGCAAATCTGCTTTGGGAGCACAGAAAAACAGGAAGTATCGGCCTTCCATGGCCTGATACAGACGTGGCGATTCTTTCTGCGGAAACTGGAGAACCGGCTGGTCCTAATGAGATTGGTGAAATTATGATTAAAGGACCTCAGGTAATGAAAGGCTACTGGAACCGCCCTGAGGAAACACAGGCAGTCTTTAAAGATGACTGGTTCCTTTCAGGTGATATGGGCTATATGGATGAAGATGGCTTCTTCTATATAGTGGACCGTAAAAAAGATATGATTATTGCCGGCGGATTTAACATTTATCCTAGGGAAATCGAAGAAGTCCTTTATGAACATGAAGATGTACAGGAAGTATGTGTAATTGGAGTTCCTGACCCTTACCGTGGGGAGACGGTAAAAGCATTTATTGTTCCTAAAGAAGGACGGAAGATTGACGAAAAGGATCTTGAAGAGTTTTCACGTGAACATCTGGCCTCGTATAAGATTCCGAGAATTTATGAGTTCAGAAATGAACTGCCGAAAACTATGGTAGGAAAAATCCTTCGCCGGGTATTAGTTGAGGAAGAAAAGAAGAAAATTAAAGAATCAGCAATACCTAAAGATGAGCAATAAAAAGAAGGCATCCCCGGATGCCTTCTTTTTTTTGATTATCACGCAAATAATAAACTTTGTGGGCATAGCTTTTTTGGCTGTTCGCCAATAAACTGCTGAGTTTAGCCAATAAAAATAAAATTCCTTTTAAGCCCCCTTAATCATTTAGACACCATATACAGGTTATGAAAACACCTAGATGATGGCAAAAATGATTTAAAAAAGGGAGAAAGTACAGAATGGCTAAGAGAATTGATGTTATTGAAGATGTAAAAAAGAAATACGTTCGCATGGCCTTGGAGACTGGGAATTATACCTCTATCGCCAGAAAGGCTGGAATATCCAGAGAAACTCTTAGGAATTGGTTCAAACTTTACGAAGATGAAGTTCGTGACGTGATGGAAACCGAAGGATCAACGGGTTTATCCGATAACCCCACAAAGGAGGAACTTCAAAAGAAATATGAGCAGGCGATGCTTCTATTAGGCGAAAAAGAGTTGGAAGTTGCCATGCTCAAGAATGTTATAAAAAAAAACGAGTTCCTCTAATCCTCCTGCTAAAAGAAATCGAGGAGTGGGTGAAAGACGGTTTTCCAGTAACTAGAACTACAAGAGCATTAAACGTGGAACGTTCGTTGTATTATTACCATCAAAAAAATAAACAGGTCACAGAAGAGTCCTTCCAGGGCCGGCCAGTACCAGGATTTTCCTTGGCTCAGACTGGTATAAAAATATCTGATGAGCAGATTGAAGAATTCCTAATGGAAGCTGTAGAGGGTGAGGAAGGTATCTACGGATACCGAAAACTCACCAACTACCTTAAAGACCAACATAAGTTGGTAATAAACCCTAAAAAGGTCTATCGCCTCTGTGAAAAGTTAAATATTCTGTTACCTCAGCGAAGAAAATCTAAGTATCCTCGAAGGTTGGCGAAGCAGCACACGATAACAGCTTCTAACCAGCTTTGGCAAGTGGATATAAAGTATGGCTCGATTGAAGGTAGTGGACGATTCGTTTTTCTAGCTAGTGCTATTGATGTATATGACCGGTGTATCGTTGGATACTATCGCGGTCCAGAATGTAAAGCAACAAACATTACGAAAATGCTTCAAGGGGCGTTATTGAGACGCGGTATTCACTATGAAAGTGAGACTTCTTCGAAGTTGATTATTCGTACAGATAACGGCCCACAATTTGTCAGTGAACATTTTGGCAGATTTTGTGAGCATCAACACCTATATCATGAACGCATACCAAGCAAATCACCGGATTTAAACGCCTATATTGAATCGTTCCATAGCGTCATCGAAAGGGAGTGTTACCAACGTTACCGTTTTGAATGCTTCGAAGAAGCCTATTACAGGATTGATGAGTATATGGATTTTTATAATAACCGGCGCTACCATGGAAGCCTAAAATATTTATCGCCGGCAAAGTTCTATAAATTATATAGCAAAGGAAACTGTCCACAAATAATTAACTTATAGAACCAAGGGGAGTGATTTTCCTCTTCTTCACCTAACTACCCAGCAGTTGATTAAGCGTAAGGGTCAAGCGGTGTTGGCTTGATGCTTGCGCGCAATCAACTATCCTTCGAAAGGTGAAGAAGTGACTACCTAAAAGTGAGCAGTAGGTGTCTAAATTGAAGGGGCCAAACCGATTCCGCCAATATAATCTCGATTAAGCCAATAAAATGATTTTTTCGCCAATATATTAAACTGCAGGGAAATAAAAGGCCAAATCTCTAGTAAAATCAATAAAAAATGAGCATGTAAAGGGATTGCGAGGTACAAAACTGCCAAAAAAGTTTTGTGTAAAAAGAAAAAAATTTAAAAAATTGTCACTAAACCATTTATTTTTGTAATCGGTTTCATTACAATGGAAAAGAGAGAGGGTTGAATGCTTCACCGGAAAGAAAGGAGAAGCAAAGGAGGACGTTTCATGGAGGAGAAATTACAAAGACCTTGGCTTGCTCACTACCCTGAAGATATTCCGAAAACTATAAATTATGAGGAAAAACCTCTGCAGCACTATCTTGCAGCAGGTGCAAAAGAAGAGCCGGAGAAGACATTACTTCATTTCATGGGGAAAGAAATGACGTTTAAAGAAGTCTATGATTCCGCACTTCGTTTTGCAAACAGCCTCAGAGATCTGGGAATTCAAAAAGGGGATCGAGTCGCCATTATGCTGGCAAACACTCCGCAATCAGTAATATCCTATTATGGTGCGCTGCTGGCAGGAGCGGTTGTAGTTCAGACAAACCCTTTGTATGTGGAAAGGGAACTGGAGCATCAAATGGTTGATTCAGGTGCTAAGGTAATTGTCTGTTTAGATCTGGTCTATCCTCGCGTCATGAATGTCATTAATAAAACAAAGCTTGAGCACGTTATTGTTACTGGAATAAAGGATTATCTTCCTTTTCCGAAGAACCTGATTTATCCGTTCATTCAAAAGAAAAACACAGGCGTTAAGGTTGAAGTTACATACAGCTCTAAGGTTCATTCCTTCACAGAACTGCTGAAATCATCCGAGCCTGCAGAAATTCCGCTTGAAGTAAATACTAAGGAAGACTTAGCTCTGCTTCAGTATACCGGTGGAACAACAGGTGTCGCGAAAGGGGTTAAACTGACGCACTATAACCTGGTGGCAAACACTACCCAGTGTATAAAATGGATGCATAAAATTGACCATGGAAACGAAGTTATTTTATGTGCACTGCCATTTTTCCACGTATACGGAATGACGGTAGGTATGAATTTCGCTGTAATGGACCGGTCAAAAATGGTTATTCTGCCTAAGTTTGATACGAAACAGACATTAAAAACTATCGAGAAACAAAAAGCAACCATTTTTCCTGGAGCGCCAACGATGTATATCGGCCTGATCAACGATCCCGATGTGAAAAAATACAACCTTACCTCTATTGAAGTTTGTATAAGTGGTTCCGCACCGCTGCCAGTGGAAGTACAGCAAAGGTTTGAAACCTTGACAGGGGGAAAGCTGTCAGAAGGATTCGGCCTGACAGAGGCATCTCCGGTAACACACTTCAATTTGATGTGGGGTAAGCGTCCATCCGGAAGTATTGGACTTCCCTGGCCGGACACTGATGTGGCGATTCTTTCGGCGGAAACCGGCGAACCAGCCCAGCCAGGCGAGGTAGGAGAATTAATTATCCGCGGCCCGCAGGTAATGAAAGGTTACTGGAACAGACCTGAGGAAACAGACGCCGTCTTCCATGAAGGGGAATGGCTGCTGACAGGCGATATGGGCTATATGGATGAAGAAGGCTTCTTCTATATTGTTGACCGCAAGAAAGATATGATAATTGCAGGAGGATTTAATATTTATCCTCGTGAGATTGAAGAAGTTCTGTACGAGCATGAAGCTGTTCAGGAAGCTGTTGCTGTCGGCGTTCCTGATCCATACCGTGGTGAAACAGTCAAAGCCTTTATTGTACTGAAAGACGGAGCTCAGGCAACAGAAGAAGAGCTGAACAAGTACTGCCGTAAACATTTATCGGCATATAAAGCTCCACGTCTCTTTGAATTCCGTGATGAGCTGCCAAAAACAATGGTAGGTAAAGTTCTCCGGCGTGCACTTCTGGAGGAAGAAAAACAGAAACAGCAGGAGAACAAGGCGAAAGAAAAATCGAGCTGATCATTCTAGCACTGCTAGAATGATTTTTTCTGAAATGCAGACGGGAAATCCTGTTCTTGTGACTAAATTAGTTGCCTGCCGGGAAAATATATAATAACCTGTTTACGGTGAGAAAATTTCCTGTTTGACAGAAAAGAAAAGATCATCTAAAATTAATACATGAATGAATGGTCATTCATTTTTATGGAAGTGTTGAGGAAGTGATGAAATGGCAAAAAAAAGAGGGCAAAAATACGATCAGATAATCGATGCCGCAGTAAAAGTTATTGCTGAGAACGGCTACCATAATTCCCAGGTATCCAAGATCGCCAGAGAAGCGGGAGTTGCTGACGGAACCATATATTTATACTTCAAAAATAAAGAGGATATCCTTATCTCTTTATTTGAAAAGAAGATGGGGCATTTCGTCCAGAATAGCAAAGAGCGCCTTTCTGAAGAAACATCTATAGAAAAAAAGCTTTTGCTGTTAATCGAAATGCATCTTAAGCAATTTGTAGCTGATTACGACCTGGCCATTGTCACTCAGCTTGAGCTTCGGCAATCGAATATTGTCCTTCGCTACAGAATTAACGAAATATTAAAAGGATACTTGGATTTAATCGACTCCATATTAGCAGAAGGTGTGGAGGCTGGATACTTTCATCAGGACCTCGACCGCCGTATTGCCCGTCAGGTGATTTTTGGCGCTATTGATGAAGTAGTCACAAACTGGGTGATGAAAGACCATAAATATGACCTCGTTTCGCTGGCTGTCCCGGTACATAAAATGCTGCTTAATGGACTTAAAACAAATTAAAGCAGTAAAATAAAGGGGTACATGACTTAAAGTGAAGCCGCCGGCCATACGTTTTCCTCCAGACTGGGAGACAGCTCATGGCCGGAAATAACCAGGACAGTTTTTTCAAAAAACTCTCAGCCTAATGAAAGGAGTGAATGCTTTGTCTGAAAATAAGTTGGTACAGTTAAAGAAAGAGGGCTCAATCGCTTATGTGACTTTAGCTTCTCCGCCAGCAAACGCATTATCACAACATCTCATTCAGGAAATCGGCGGAATTTTTAAAGGTTTGAAAGAGGACACCTCTGTAAAAGTTGTGCTGCTTCATGGCGAAGGACGTTTTTTTGCAGCCGGAGCAGATATTAAAGAGTTTACCAGAGTTGAAGATGGAAAAGCATTTTCGAAACTGGCAAGGCAGGGACAGCTTGTTTTTAATGAGATCGAGTCTTTTCCTAAACCAGTTATTGCGGCAATTCATGGCGCTGCTCTGGGGGGCGGACTTGAACTTGCAATGGCCTGCCACATCAGAATCGCAGCTGAAAATGCGAAGCTTGGACTGCCGGAACTGCAATTAGGCCTGATCCCTGGCTTTGCAGGAACACTCAGGCTGCCTGCTCTCGTAGGAAAAGCTAAAGCAGCTGAAATGCTGCTGACTTCAGAGCCGGTAACCGGAACTGAAGCAGCGTCCCTCGGGCTGGTGAATTATGCTGTACCTGAGGAAAATGTACTGGCTGAAGCTGAGAAACTAGCAGGTAAAATTGCTAAAAAAGGTGCTGTATCTGTCCGGCATGCCCTTCAGCTTCTGCATTTTAATACAAGTGAAAATCTTGGAACCGATGCAGGTCAAGTGAAGGAAGCTAATTCTTTTGGAGAAGTTTTTGAATCAGAAGATGCAAAAGAAGGAATCCAGGCTTTTCTGGAAAAAAGAAAGCCTGAATTCAAAGACCGCTGATTCCGTTTAGGTAATTAAACCTTTTATTTTTGTTTAAAATAATCGGAACATTCCAAAGAACGGTAACAGTCTTTATTTTTGGCTTTGTTAAACTTTGTTGTTGATTTTCGCTCAAAGAAGCTCTTGTCCTGTGGGCATTGCCTCAGCTTCCTCGGGGAAAAAAGATGTGTCTCTTCCTCTGCGAGCCTCTCTTCGAAGTGTATACGTCGAGACAACTCGCAGCGGTTTCATGAGGTAATCGCTCGTCCCTGCGGGATCTTCGGCTAATGCTATTCCCGCAGGCAAGAGCATATGCTTCGCCGAAAAATCATCGATTTGTCTCGACGGATAATCTGCGAAGCTAAGCTGGCAGAGGAAGAGACAGTCTCGCTCGCATCTTTCGCGTAAATCAAAAATATAATCAGAAATTAACATCAGCCTTTAAGATTCCTGTTTTTTAAGAAGCACTTATTAATCTTTCTAAAATATTGGGAGGGAAATTCATGAACATCTATGTTATTTTGAAGCGCACCTTTGATACAGAGGAAAAGATTCAAATCGAAAATGGTGAGATCGTTGAAGATGGAGCAGAATTCATCATCAACCCTTACGACGAGTACGCAATTGAAGAGGCAATCCAGATCAGAGATGAGCATGGCGGAGAGGTTACTCTTGTAACTGTTGGTGACGAAGAAGCAGAAAAGCAGCTCCGTACAGGTCTTGCAATGGGGGCCGATAAAGCGGTACTTATTGAAGACGAAGATGTAGAAGACGGAGATCAATTCTCTACTCAGGCTATCCTTGCTGCTTACCTGCAGGATAAAGATGCTGATATTATCCTCGGAGGAAATGTAGCTGTTGATGGAGGATCCGGGCAGGTTGGTCCAAGGCTGGCAGAACAACTTGGATTCAACCATGTAACTTCTGTAGTGAAAATAGATATCGCTGACGGAAAAGCTACGATCGAAAAAGATGTGGAAGGTGACCAGCAAATCGTGGAAGTAAGTCTGCCAGTTGTGGTAACAGCTCAGCAGGGGCTTAACGAGCCACGCTACCCTTCACTTCCGGGAATTATGAAAGCAAAGAAAAAGCCACTTGAAACACTTGATCTTGATGACCTTGATCTGGATGAAGATGATGTGGAAGGTAAAACAAAAACAGTCGACCGTTATCTCCCGCCGGAAAAAGAGGCTGGTAAGATTCTTGAAGGCGAACTGGATGATCAGGTGAAAGAACTTGTTTCTTTATTGAAAAACGAAGCGAAAGTGATATAAACAGGAGGGAATGGTCAATATGTCTAAAAAAGTACTAGTCATCGGTGAAGTTCGTGACGGAGCATTCCGTAACGTATCGTTTGAAGCAATTGCAGCTGCAAAAGAAATCTCTGCAGACGGAGAAATTGTCGGTGTTGTTCTTGGCGATAATGTAAGCGGTTTAGCGAATGAAATGATCCACTATGGTGCCGACAAGGTACTTACTGTTGAAAGTGACAAGCTTGCTGATTATACACCTGAAGGATACAGCCAGGCTCTGCAGGCTGTAATTGATCAGGAGGATCCAGAAGGAATCGTACTCGGCCATACGGCAATCGGTAAAGATGTTTCTCCGAAAATCGCTGCCCGTATTGGATCCGGCCTCGTTTCTGATGCTGTAGGAATCGAAGCGGCTGGTGAAGAAGTTATTTTTACAAGACCAATTTATTCCGGTAAAGCATTCGAAAAAGTGGTTGTTAAAGACGGTATTGTTTTTGCAACTATCCGTCCAAACAATATCCCGGCGCTTGAGAAGGACGATTCAAGAAGCGGCGATGTGCAAAGTGTGGACGTAGATATTAAAGATCTTAATACTATAATTAAGGATGTTGTAAGAAATACAACGTCAGGAGTTGATCTTTCAGAGGCTTCTGTCATCGTTGCGGGCGGCCGCGGTATGAAGAGCGAAGAAAATTTCGACATTCTTCAGGAGCTGGCTGACGTTCTCGGTGCTGCAGTTGGTGCATCCCGTGGAGCTTGTGACGCAGAATACTGTGACTATGCGCTGCAGATCGGGCAGACTGGTAAAGTGGTTACGCCTGACCTTTACATCGCTGTTGGTATCAGTGGTGCTATCCAGCACGTGGCAGGTATGTCTAACTCGAAAATCATTGTTGCAATCAACAAAGACCCTGAAGCGGAGATCTTCCAGATTGCTGACTACGGCATTGTAGGAGACCTGTTTGATATAGTGCCTAAATTGACAGAAGAGTTCAAGAAGGTACTCGTGTAATACTAAACGTTCAGAGTAAAAGAGAGCCGGCTTCCGGCTCTCTTTTACTCATTACATAACACCCATGTATTTCATAAGGGAACACCTGTAGCTGAAATCAATGACAATGCATTCAGAGACTTCAGAAACACTTTGAGCAATATTTTTGCTATGAAAGGGTATGTTAGTTAATATAGGAATTGTAATGAAACTAAAGAATACCTGTCGGTGTTTTGCATAGGCAGGCCTGTCTTTGCACGGGGATAAAAATGGCATGTAATATGAGGGAGGATTTTAAATGGCTATCGTAAATGCAACTGATCAAAACTTTTCAACTGAAACTTCTGAAGGTGTAGTCCTTGCTGACTTTTGGGCACCATGGTGCGGACCTTGTAAAATGATTGCTCCAGTACTGGAAGAACTTGACGGTGAAATGGGAGACAAAGTAAAAATCGTTAAGCTTGATGTGGATGAAAACCAGGAAACAGCAAGCAAATACGGTGTGATGAGCATCCCGACACTTCTTGTTTTTAAAGATGGAGAAGTTGTAGACCAGGTTGTAGGCTTCCAGCCAAAAGAACAATTAGCAAGCTTACTAAACAAACACGTATAATAGTAATAATTAAAACTGAACGGCTGCCGTTCAGTTTTTTCTTTTGCAGGACAAATTCCGTTTTTTTTCATATACCTGTCCAGTTTTCTGACTGTCCGATTCCCCAGACTAGATTCCTTCCACCGCTGCTCAGCCTTCCACGCCTTAATTGCTAATACACCTGGGGGATGAACAGAGGACGATCTGGTGATATACTAAACATCAGAGAAGATTTCAATCAATAATAAATTTAAGAAGCTTCAGCTGTTATAATGTGAACCTTCCATCAGTGGGGGGGATTCATCCACCACTGATTGTTAGTTGAACCAATCGGGATGTTAGCGTCCGTTATCTCCCGCCTAAACATCTTCGCTTCCACTTATGTTTAGAGACGGGAGTTTACGGACGGTTACATCGGGATAAAGGAGCGACAAATAAATGTCACTTTTAAAAGAAAAAGTAGCAATTGTCCCTGATCAGCCGGGCTGTTACCTGATGAAGAATAAACATGGAACAGTTATATATGTAGGGAAAGCGAAAGTGTTGAGAAACAGGGTAAGGTCCTACTTTCGGGCGGCGCATGATATTAAAACGCAGCGCTTAGTCAGTGAGATTGAGGATTTTGAATGGATCGTTACATCCTCTGATATGGAGGCCCTGATCCTTGAAAGAACTTTAATCAGAAAATACAAACCACGCTACAATATCCTTCTGAAGGATGATAAGAGTTATCCTTATTTAAAGATAACTAATGAAAGGCATCCTCGGCTGATCACTACGCGAAAGATTAAGAAGGATGGGGCAAAGTACTTTGGCCCGTATCCTAACGCTTATGCTGCAAATGAAACGAAAAAACTGCTCGACAGGCTCTATCCCCTGAGAAAGTGCGAGACAATGCCAAACCGGGTTTGCTTGTATTATCATATCGGCCAGTGTCTTGCTCCCTGTGAGTTTGAGGTAAGTAAAAATGAAAATCAGAAGATTGCAAGTGAAATTTCAAGATTCTTAAATGGCGAGCAAAAAGATATAAAACAGGAAATTACGGAAAAGATGCACCAGGCTTCTGAAAACCTTGAGTTTGAAAGGGCCAAAGAACTGAGGGATCAGGTGCAGCATATTGAAACGGTGATGGAAAAACAGAAGATGGCTCTCTCAGATTTAACGGACAAGGATATATTCGGTTGTGCCTACGATAAAGGCTGGATGTGCGTCCAGGTGTTCTTTATCAGGCAGGGGAATCTGATAGAAAGAGACGTTTCGCTCTTTCCGATGTATCAGGATGCCGAAGATGACTTCTACACTTTTATCGGACAGTTTTATCTCAATGATCAGCACAAGAAGCCAAAAGAGATTTTAGTTCCTTCCTCGGTAGATGAAAATATAGTATCTGAGTTTTTAGGTGCAAAAGCACTTCAGCCTAAAAGAGGACAGAAAAAGTCCCTGGTAGATCTTGCCTGCAAAAATGCTAAACTTGCTCTGAAAGAAAAATTTGCGCTGATCGAGAGAGATGAACAGAAAACCGTTATCGCAGTAGAAAGGCTTGGAGAAGCGCTGCAAATTGACACTCCCCACCGTATAGAAGCCTTTGATAATTCCAATATTCAAGGTGTCGACCCAGTATCGGCTATGGTTTCTTTCCTTGATGGGAAACCAGATAAAAATAATTACAGGAAATATAAAATTAAAACGGTTAAAGGTCCTGATGATTACGAATCCATGCGGGAAGTGGTCAGAAGACGATACACAAGGCTTTTGAGAGAAGAACAGCCTCTTCCGGACCTTATCGTGATTGATGGCGGTAAAGGGCAGATATCGGCGGCCCAAAGTGTTATTGAAGACGAACTGGGTCTTTTGATTCCTGTCTGTGGTCTGGTAAAGGATGACAAACACCGTACTTCCCAGCTGATGAAAGGGGACCCACCTGAAGTTGTCAATCTTTCAAAAACAAGCCAGGAGTTTTACCTTCTGCAAAGGATTCAGGACGAGGTTCACCGTTTCGCTATCTCCTTTCACAGAAATACAAGGAAAAAGACGATGTTCTCTTCTATACTTGATGAAGTAAGCGGGATTGGAGAAAAGCGGAAGCGGGCTTTGTTAAAGCATTTTGGGTCTTTAAAACGTCTTAAGGAAGCCAGTGTTGAAGAAATCCAAAACGCGGGAATACCAGAGCCGGCTGCCTTAGCTTTATATGAAAGAATTCAACAGGAGAAAGAAACCTCCTAAATTGTTTGCAAATTAAAGAATACTTTGATACACTTCTATACAGGTTGAATATTGATTCGATTCCATAATTAAGCTCTATGGATTGATAGAGGTGCGGAGATCATCAGTAAACTGCATGAGAAGTTTGAGCTTCAGTGACTGCAGCCGAAAGGGAAATCCGCCGAAGAAAATTAAGCCTCAAATCTTAATTTTTTGGAACTGTGTTGAACAAATGCAGTGCTGTCATACAGGAAAACTGTATGGAGGACTATCTCACGGAGCGGCTTTTAAGTTGTTAACTATGTTGAAAGTCGTATCGGCAGTGGGTCCTTACCCGCTGCCTTTTTCTGTTGAAGAAGAATAATATGAGCTTTTTATTTTAACAGTGCTCGTTTTGCCATCGTTTTGGAATGCTAAAAAAAGGTATCTCCGTGAGTTAAGTCTTCATTAAAGAGCTTAAGCCTTATGGAAGCACACATCATGAGAATTTTTAATAATGGGAAAAATTGAGGAGGCGTTCATGTTGTCAACTGTTGTTCAGAAGTTTGGAGGAACTTCTGTAGGAGATGTAGAGAAAATTAAAAAGGCCGCTGCTAAAATTAAGCGTGCCAAAGAATCCGGTTCCCGCGTTGTCACTGTTGTGTCCGCAATGGGAAAGTCCACAGACGCCCTGGTGCAGCTTGCACAGGATATAACTGACTCCCCAAATAAACGGGAAATGGATATGCTTCTCAGTACAGGGGAACAGGTAACCAGTTCACTGATGGTAATGGCTTTGAAAGAAATGGGTATTGAAGCTATTTCCTTTACAGGCTGGCAGGCAGGTATCAGAACAGAAGCTGTGCACCAGAATGCAAGAATTACCCATATTGATTCGGAAAGAATTGAGGAGCAGCTCAACTCAGGTAAGGTGGTTATTGTAGCCGGCTTCCAGGGAATGTCTGAAGATGGTGAAATTACTACGCTTGGCCGCGGAGGATCAGATACAACTGCTGTAGCTCTTGCGGCAGCATTAAAAGCAGATTCATGCTCCATATATACAGACGTAGACGGCGTTTATACTTGTGATCCACGAGTGGCGAAAAGAGCCCGGAAACTGCAAAGTATCTCCTATGATGAGATGCTGGAATTAGCTAACCTTGGAGCGGGCGTGCTTCACCCCCGGGCCGTGGAATTTGCAAAAAATTATGATGTGCCGCTTATTGTACGATCAAGTATTACTGACGAGGAAGGAACTATTGTAGAGGAGGAAGCATCAGTGGAACAAAACTTAGTGGTAAGAGGACTTGCTTTTGAAGGAGCCGTTACAAAAATAACAGTAGAACGTCTGCCAAACAGATATGATACTATGTCTAATGTATTTGCTTCTCTGGCAGAAGCCGGAATTAACGTTGATATTATTATCCAGCAGATGACAGGGGAAAATGAAATGAATGTTTCATTCTCCATTCATACACAGGCTTTAACAGAAGCACTTCAGGTTTTAGAAAATAAAAAAGAAGTGCTTGGTTATGCAAATATAAGGCATGAAGACCGTCTTGCCAAGGTTTCCATTGTGGGCTCCGGCATGATTTCCAATCCAGGTGTAGCAGCCGAGATGTTTACTGTACTGTCAGATCAGGAGATTGCTGTGAAAATGGTAAGTACATCAGAAATTAAAGTATCAGCAGTTGTACCTGAAGAAGATATGGTAAAAGGGGTAGAAGCACTCCATACAGCATTTAAGCTGGATAGCCGTCAGGCGGCAAAAGTTTAATTATTGTGGAGTAATCAGAAGGGGAGAAGGAGCATCCAGCGGCGGATGTTCCTTTTTCTATTTTCAAAAACCAACATTACTTTTAACGGAGCCTTAAAAAAACATGGCCGCATCTTCATGCGGCCTACTCACTTATATTCCAGAACGGACAGTATGCTAAATTCATCAGAAAAGCTCATTGAGGAAGAAGTTCAGGCTTTATTTAGTCTAAATTAACTTGATCTTTCGGATCCCATTTTACTGTAATTCTGCAGGTGCAAGGGTCCTTTTTAACTACTTCATACGTTGCTTCTGTAATACAGCCCGTTTCATTTTCATTCCATTCAGAGAGAAATCCTGTTTCGAGAGTGAATGGGCGTCCTTTTTCCATTCGGGGGGCTACAAGCTCGTAGTGAAGCTCTGTGCGTTTCTCTTTAATAAGTTCAAGGTCTCCCCACCCTGCAGCTGAAAAGAAGCTTGCTTTATCTTCCAGAACTGCCTGTGCAGAAGCGAGTTTTCTGTACAAAGCTTTTCCTGCCCAGTACAGTATCATTTCTTCTTCCTTCCCAAGAAGTTCAGGAAGAAGGACGTGCCTTAAAATGTGATTGCTAAAAGCTGGGACAGTTTCATTTACATCCTCTATTTCACGAATCATCTGTGATTTCTTTTTCATCTAAATCATTCCTTTATAAGACTGATAATCAAGTATAATTCTGTTACAATCTTACCACAGCAGCTGCTCAGCCGGATAAATAATCTAAAAAAAAACAACAGCTTATGGTAAGGACATTGAGTAAGTGGTATACTTAAGCCCGTATTATATGCGGAGGTATTTTACCATGAAGTTAGGGTTAAGCAAGTTTCTCAGTCCATTCAGGATAGTATTAATTTCATACATAGTAGCCATGTTCGTATTCAGCGTGCTTCTTTTCCTGCCATTTTCCACCCAGGAGGGTGTCAGCCTCAGTTATTCTGAAGCACTGTTCACAGCTGTGAGTGCTGTCAGTGTTACAGGTTTAACCGTTGTGAACGTTTCTGAAACATACAGTGCAATAGGTGTATTTTTTCTTGCACTCGCCATACAGCTTGGTGGTATTGGAGTGATGACGATTGGTACGTTCGTCTGGATGGTCTTTGGGAGAAAAATTGTCCTGTCCCAGCGGATGCTGATCATGGTCGACCATAATCAGGTGTCTTATGCAGGGATTGTTAATTTGATGAGGGGAATCCTGATCGTTGCCCTTGGAATCGAGCTTGCAGGCGCACTGGTTCTCGGTACTTATTATCTTAATTATTTCGATACCCCCCTCGAGGCATATTACCAGGGTGCTTTCGGAGCACTATCAGCCTTTACCAATGCAGGTTTTGATATAACAGGGGAGTCTCTCATTCCCTTTGCCGACGATTATTTTGTTCAGCTGGTGACGATTCTGCTTATTTTTGCAGGAGCAATCGGTTTTCCAGTCTTAATTGAACTGAAAGAATATTTTTCAGGAAAGAATCCTAATTTCCGGTTCAGCCTGTTTACAAAAATAGCAGCGTCCACTTACTTTATCGTCTTTGCTATCGGTGTTGCCGGCTTGTGGATCTTTGAAAAGAATGCCTTTTATGAAGGACTTGCCTGGCATCAGCAATTGTTTTACTCATTATTTAATTCTGCAACAGCCCGAAGTGGTGGATTGTCCACTATGGATGTTTCAGAACTGACGCTCGCCAGCCTGCTCTTTCTGTCCGGACTGATGATTATTGGCGCCAGTCCTTCCAGTGTAGGAGGAGGTATCCGGACCACTACTCTCGCGGTCATGTTTCTGACAATACGAAGTTTTACGATGGGGCGGACAGATGTAAAAGCTTTTGGAAGAGAAATTCATGTGGAAGACAGACAGAAAGCATTTATTGTCCTCTCTGTTTTTGTAGTTGGCCTGTTTATGGCGATTCTCATGGTGAGCGCTTTTGAGCATGGTAATGAAATAGCACTAATGGCAATAATATTTGAGGTTAGCTCAGCTTTCGGAACTTGCGGCCTTTCTATGGGTATTACTTCCGATCTGTCCCTTCCAAGCCAGTTAACCCTCATGCTGTTAATGCTCGTCGGGAGGGTAGGTTTAGTTGCTTTCCTTTTCTCCATCAGGGGAGAAGAAAAGAAAACGAAGTACAAATATCCTACAGAGCGAATCATTATTGGCTAAAACTAAAACAGTATTGTAATAAAATACCTTTATATGCTCCTCTCTTTAAAATGAAAAATAATGGTATTTTCTATTTAGTCCTCTTTGTTAAGCAAAGAGGACTTTTCCTTTTATTTTCTATGATATAATTCGTTTTTGAAGGGTGTAAAAGCAGAGATTGTGCTGAAGTAAACGCTTTTGTGTAAAAATATAAACCTGTATCCGCTTTCTTGACGAGGGCCGGCGAGAGGGGTAAAATGGTATTGTCACAATTTATACAAACTTGTGTAAAATTTATACAAGCAATAGTAGAATAATGAAATGAGAGTTTAATAGTAAAAGGAGGGTAACTTTTTTCTGTTTTCTTTACCATGTTAATACGCAAAATTTGATTACAGGGGGAAAGTTTGATGTCCACGAATCGTGAGTTTTTCTACCGCAGGCTGCATTCTTTATTAGGAGTTGTTCCTTTAGGAGCCTATTTAATTGTTCATTTTATGATAAACTATACAGCCACGCGGGGGCCGGAAGCTTATAATCAGGCTGCTGGTTTTATGGGCAATATGCCGTTTCTGTTATTAATGGAGTTTGTTTTAATTTATATTCCGATCTTATTTCATGGAATTTACGGGTTATATATCGCATTTCAGGCGAGGCATAACACATCTACATACAGTTATTTCAGGAACTGGATGTTCCGTCTGCAAAGAATTACCGGTGTCATTACGATAATTTTCATTGCATGGCATGTGTGGGATACTCGTATTCAAAAAGCGTTTGGCGCTGAAGTTAATTTTGATATGATGGCTGATATAGTCGCAAATCCTATCGCTTTAACTTTGTATATCATTTCGATCATCGCCGCTACATTCCACTTTGCGAATGGTTTATGGTCATTTGCTGTGACATGGGGAATAACTGTCTCCCATCGTTCTCAGCGTATCGCTACTTATGTAACATTAGCAGTATTCTTAGGAATGTCTTATGTCGGCGTAGCCGCAATATTAGCATTCGTGTAGTCGTAGTATAAATGAAGGAGTGTTTCTGATGAGCAAAGGGAAAATTATCGTTGTCGGAGGCGGCTTAGCCGGGTTAATGGCAACGATTAAAGCAGCGGAAGCGGGAGTTTCTGTAGATTTATTTTCAGTCGTACCGGTAAAACGTTCACACTCTGTATGTGCGCAGGGAGGAATAAACGGTGCGTTAAATACAATGGGGGAAGGAGACTCCACGTGGGAGCATTTCGATGATTCTGTATACGGTGGAGACTTCCTGGCTAACCAGCCTCCTGTAAAAGCAATGTGTGATGCGGCACCTGGGATCATCCATTTAATGGACCGTATGGGAGTTATGTTTAACCGTACGGGAGAAGGTCTTCTTGCATTGCGCCGATTCGGTGGAACACAGCATCACCGTACAGCTTTCGCAGGTGCAACGACAGGGCAGCAGTTATTATACGCTTTAGACGAGCAGGTTCGCCGCCACGAGGTTGCGGGGCTTGTAAATAAATATGAATCATGGGAGTTCCTTCATGCAGTGCTTGATGATGATGGTGTCTGCCGTGGAATCACTGCCCAGGATCTTGCAACTTCTGAGATGAAATCCTTCCGTGCAGACGCAGTAATCCTTGCGACAGGCGGACCAGGAATTATCTTCGGTAAGTCAACAAACTCCATGATAAATACTGGTTATGCAGCTGCTGCTGTTTATGAGCAGGGTGCTTATTATGCCAACGGTGAATTCATTCAGATCCACCCGACAGCGATTCCTGGAGACGATAAGCTTCGTCTCATGAGTGAATCTGCCCGTGGAGAAGGTGGACGTGTCTGGACTTATAAAGACGGAAAGCCTTGGTATTTCCTTGAAGAGAAATATCCAGCGTACGGGAACCTCGTGCCAAGGGATATCGCAACACGCGAGATCTTCCACGTCTGTGTTGACCTGAAACTAGGTATTAACGGGGAAAACATGGTTTACCTTGACCTCTCACATAAAGATCCGAAAGAGCTTGATATTAAGCTTGGAGGAATCATGGAAATCTATGAGAAATTCATGGGTGACGATCCTCGTAAAGTGCCTATGAAAATCTTCCCTGCCGTTCACTATTCAATGGGTGGTCTCTGGGTAGATTATGATCAGATGACTAATATACCTGGTTTATTTGCAGCAGGGGAATGTGATTATTCACAGCACGGCGCAAACAGGCTTGGAGCTAACTCCCTTCTGTCTGCGATTTACGGCGGAATGGTAGCAGGGCCGAAAGCAATCGAGTATATTGAAGGCCTCGAAAAGTCCTCAGAAGACATGTCTTCTGATATTTATGACAGACAACTGAAAGAAGACCAGGACCAGTATGAGGAAATCCTGAATATGCAAGGTGAGGAAAACGCATTTAAACTCCACCAGGAGCTTGGCCAGTGGATGACTGATAACGTAACAGTAGTCCGTGAGAATAAGAGACTGCTTGAGACGGATGAGAAACTCCAGGAACTAATGGAGAGATATAAGAAAATTAATATTGATGACACTTCAAGATGGAGCAACCAGAGTGCAGCGTTTGTCCGCCAGCTTGGAGGAATGCTTAATCTGGCGAGAGTTATCACTTTAGGTGCATATAACAGAAACGAAAGCCGGGGCGCTCATTTCAAGCCGGAATTCCCGGACCGAAACGACGATGAATGGCTGAAAACAACAAAGGCCAAATTTAACCCTGCCAGCCAGGGACCTGATTTTGAATACGAGGAAGTAGACGTATCGCTTATCCCACCTCGTAAACGTGACTATACATCCAAGAAGAAAGCGGGTGAAAAAGCATGAGCGAAAAAACAATAGTTCTTGAAATAACCCGAAAGAAAGACTCAGAAGGCGATTCTTATGTAGAAAAATTTGAAATCCCTTATCGGGAAAACATGAACGTGATTTCCGCATTAATGGAAATCCGCAGAAACCCAGTAAATGCCGATGGGCAGGATACTACTGCTGTTGCATGGGAAGCAAGCTGTCTTGAGGAAGTTTGCGGAGCATGTTCCATGGTAATTAACGGAAGGCCGCGCCAGTCATGTACAGCTCTTATTGACCAGCTGGAACAGCCAATCCGTCTGGAACCAATGGCTACTTTCCCTGTCGTAAGAGACCTTGTAGTAGACAGAAGCCGCATGTTTGATTCCCTGAAGCGCGTGAAGGCATGGGTGCCAATCGACGGAACATACGATCTTGGGCCTGGGCCGCGTATGCCTGAAGTTAAAAGACAGTGGGCGTATGAACTATCAAAATGTATGACTTGTGGTGTGTGCCTGCAGGCCTGCCCGAATGTTAATGATAAATCAGATTTCATCGGACCGGCTGCATTATCCCAGGTACGACTGCATAATGCTCACCCAACAGGTGAATATCATCGCGCAGAACGTCTGGATGCATTAATGGAAGGATCAGGCGGCCTGTCTAACTGTGGTAACTCACAAAACTGTGTGGAAGCTTGTCCTAAAGGAATTCCATTAACAACTTCCATCGCTGCATTAAACCGTGAGACTTCTGTCCAGTCATTCAGGAACTTCTTCGGAAGTGACCGAGTATAATTAAATGAGAAGGGGGCTTTAAACAGCCCCTTTTCTTTTTACCGTATTAATGAATGAATATTCATTCGTTTCATAAAAAATAATACCGGGGTGATGAAAATGGCAAAACCGTATTACATAGAAGACTTAAACGAATGGAAAGAAAGCTTTAAATACCGCTACCCAGTAAGAGTGAGGTTTTCAGAAACGGATGCCTTCGGACATTTAAATAACACAGTCTCTTTCGTGTATTTTGAACTTGGAAGGATTAACTTTTTTAAGGATTCAGGAATGACTGGCGAGTGGTTTTCTTCAGATGGAAAAACAATACCGGTAACAGGTGACCTGCATTGCGATTATTTTAAGCAAGTTTTCTTTGACGAAGATCTGGATGTTTGTGTAAAAGTCGCTGAAATAGGCACTACTTCAGTAGATCTGCATTATATGATTGTGAACAAAAACGATGATATTTGTATGACTGGCAGAGGTAAGATTGTACAAGTATCCCGTGATTCAGGTAAACCTCAGCCGTGGAGTG
Organism: Evansella clarkii; assembly: GCF_002019695.1. GTDB lineage: Bacteria > Bacillota > Bacilli > Bacillales > Salisediminibacteriaceae > Evansella > Evansella clarkii. The sequence continues at coordinate 2,476,514 of NZ_KV917376.1, forward strand.
AAAATGGCAGAAATTTTCTTGAAAAAGGAATGTAATTACCAGAGGGCTTTTGTGCAGAAGATACAATTCTGAAAATAATTCCTTGCCACAAATCCCTTTTCAAGTCACGGGCTTTACCTCATCTACATACTATAATGATGACTAAATGCTAGCTTAATATCTCATTGATGAGGAGGCAGCCCAGGCAGGAAAGGGTGAAAATATTTGAAAGAACATGAGTTCCGACCTAAGCCGCTATTAACCAAACGGGAACGTGAAGTTTTTGAACTGCTTGTGCAGGACAAAACCACGAAGGAAATAGCTGCAGAACTTTTTATCAGCGAAAAAACTGTACGAAATCATATTTCCAATACGATGCAGAAGCTGGGGGTAAAGGGGCGCTCCCAGGCAGTCATCGAACTGGTCCGGTTAGGGGAACTGAAAATTTAACGTAGGCCGGCTTCATGTCAGTGGAGCCGGTTTTACTTTTTGTTTAGGAAATTATAAAAGTTTAATTCTGTGGATAAGTCGTCCAGCTCCAGCGCTTACGAGCTCGAGGTCACTTCAGGCCTTTTCAGAAGCCAAAGAGCGGCTTCTGTCAAAGTCCTTCCAGTGCTTGTCGCTCGTGACCAAAGCGCTTGCGCTTTTGTTCTCCCTGAAACTTACAAAAACTGCTTATCCTGAATGATTGACTTAATTATTCTTTTCTATTTAAGATGGTAATAATGACAAGCAGAGAGGACACAAGAACCATGCAAGGGATGTTTACTGTAGAAAAAATTCTTAATAATAATGTACTTATAGCTAAATCGAACAAGGATGAAGAAGTGGTTTTTATAGGTAAAGGGATTGCCTTTGGCAAAAAAACAGGGGATCAGCTGGAAGAGCAGCCATACGAAAAAGTTTTTAAACTTGCTGATGCCGAAGAACAGGAAAAATATAAGAAACTTGTGTCTAAAGAAGAAGAGAAGATAATTCTAATTATTCACGAAGCAATCTCGAAAATAAGAGACTTGCTTGGCATCGAACTCCATGAACGTATCCATTACGCTCTGACTCAGCATCTTGTGCTGGCTATTGAACGAACAAAAGCTCATACGGATATTAAGAACCCTTTTCTGACTGAAACAAAATGGATGTATTACGATACATTCAAAATTTCAGAAATTGTTATCGATTATATATATGAAAAATCGGGGGTCAGGCTGCCCGAAGCAGAGGCTGGTTTTATAACTCTCCACATACAGAGCGCCCTGACGGATGAACGGCCGTTATTAATGGATCAGACAGAAGAGTTCATCTCCCGCTGTGTTTCATACATTGAAGAGAAAACAAAACGCCAACTGGATAAAGAGAGTACTTCCTTTCACAGGTTTGTCCAGCATTTGAAACAAATGTTTGAAAGGAGTATGACAAATAATTTTCCAGTGGAAAAAAAAGTTCTACAAATGTTGAAGAAAGAAAGTCCAGTATGTTATAATCTTTCTCGAAACATCGTGCGAATGGTGGAGAAAGTCGTTGGCCACACTTTAGCTGACGCCGAAACGATTTATCTCATAATCCACCTTCAGCGGCTCACAGAAAATAAATAATTATCTTTTACGTGTAACTGATACGATCAGGCATGAGTGAAAATTAGTGCTCTTCCGAAAGGGACCCCTTTCCGGGATGCAGGTTTTTCCTGCTGCACTTTTTTTGCTCATGCTTTTTTGTTGTTTACAGTCACTGTTCAGCATTATTGCTGTCATAATAAAAGATTTTTCAGCGTGAAGCCCTGGAAAATTGGGTAATAATATAAATGGAACAGGGCCAGATTGAAGACGATACCATGAGGGCTGGATTAATTGCATTCGCAGCTTACTAATTATTATTAAGGAGTGTTTTAACATGGCAGAAAGAAACTTTACTATTACAGCAGAAACAGGAATTCACGCGAGGCCGGCTACACAGCTTGTGAACAAAGCATCTCAGTTTGAATCAGAAATCACACTGGAACACAAAGGCAAAGCAGTCAATCTTAAGTCGATTATGGGTGTAATGTCTCTTGGTGTTGGCCAGGGTGCTGAAGTTACAATAAAAGCAGAAGGTTCAGATGAAGAAGAAGCTATCAAAGGAATTGAAGAAGTGATTAAGGAAGGTCTTGGTGAGTAATGTCTAATTTGCTTACAGGGATTGGAGCGTCAGCAGGTATTGCGATTGCTAAAGCATTCCGTCTGGAAAATCCTGATCTGACAGTTGAGAAAAAACAAGCAGAAGATATAAAAGCAGAACTGGAAAACTTCAATCAGGCACTGAAAACATCCAAACAGGAGCTTGAGGTTATTAAAGAAAAAACAAGGGAACAGATGGGGGATGAACATGCAGAAATCTTTTCTGCTCATCTCCTTGTCCTGAGTGATCCTGAACTGGTAGACACTATTCGCAACAAAGTGAGAGAAGAAAATGTCACCGCCTCGTTTGCACTTAAGGAAGTGTCTGACCAGTTTATCGCAATGTTTGAAGCGATGGATAATGAATACATGAAAGAAAGAGCAGCTGATATACGGGATGTCTCCAAAAGAGTGTTAGCACATATCCTTGGTACTCCGATCGTGTCTCTAGCTGAAATTGACGAAGAAGTAGTTATCGTCGCTGAGGATCTTACACCGTCTGACACAGCTCAGTTGAACAAACAGTTTGTAAAAGGTTTTGTTACAGATATCGGAGGAAGAACCTCTCATTCGGCGATTATGGCACGTTCCCTGGAGATCCCATCAGTAGTTGGGACGAAAACAATTACAGATGAAGGAAAAAACGGGATTACTGTCATTGTAGACGGCCTTGAAGGTAAGGTAATTCTGAATCCTTCAGAGGAAGAAATTCAGGAATATAAACAGAAACAGGCAGATTATGAAGAGCAAAAACGTGAATGGGCTAAACTTGTTAACGAGAAGACCCTCACAAAGGATGGCCAGCATGTGGAGCTCGCTGCAAATATCGGAACTCCGGACGATCTTGAAGGAGTTAAAAACAACGGTGCTGAAGGAATCGGTCTGTACAGAACTGAATTTCTTTATATGGGCCGTAATGAATTACCAACAGAAGATGAACAATATGATGCTTACAAGAAAGTACTTGAGCAAATGGATGGCAAGCCGGTAGTAATCCGTACGTTAGATATAGGCGGTGATAAAGAACTGCCATATCTGGATCTTCCGAAAGAACTCAATCCTTTCCTGGGATTCCGTGCTATCCGCCTTTGCCTTGAGCGGGACGATATTTTCCGTACACAGCTAAGAGCATTATTGCGCGCAAGCTCTTACGGGAATCTGAAAATCATGTTTCCAATGATCGCTACACTGGATGAATTCCGACAGGCGAAACAAATGCTTGAGGAAGAGAAGCAAGTATTAATTGATAAAGGCATCACTGTAAGTGATAGTATAGAGATTGGCATTATGGTGGAGATTCCGTCTACTGCTGTAATGGCAGCGCAGTTTGCGAAAGAAGTAGACTTTTTCAGTATCGGAACGAATGACCTTATTCAGTACACAATGGCTGCGGACCGTATGAATGAACAGGTTTCTTATTTGTATCAGCCTTATAACCCGGCGATACTCCGCCTTGTGAAGATGGTTATTGAAGCTTCCCACAAGGAAGGAAAATGGACTGGCATGTGCGGTGAAATGGCGGGGGATTCTGTTGCGATTCCGTTACTATTAGGGCTTGGTCTTGATGAATTCAGCATGAGCGCGACCTCTGTATTGCCTGCAAGAAGCCAGCTGGCTGCAATCACAAAAGAGGACGCGGAAGCTGCCGCCCTTGAAGCTATTGAAATGAATACTGCTGAAGAAGTAAAGAATTTTGTCGAAAAGAAATTTTTATAATAATGCTGTTGCAGGGGGGTCTGACATTCAGTCGCCCCTGCTTTTTTTTGGACATTTTTTGCTGTTCGGCACTGCCATTGCCAGGGGAGTTTTTCCCTGAAGGACCATTCACAGATAAGTGCTTCTGGGTATTATTGTTTAGTAAAGCTGTTATCAGGATAATGAATTGTATGCTGCAAATGTTAAATATTTTTGAACAAAGAGAAGAATATTGGAGTAATACTTGAATTTCTATCAAAAAACTAGGAAAATAAAAGTATTGGTATTTCGCTTATCGAAAGGGGGGACTCAACATGTCCGATCAAAAACAAACAGTTAAGATGGACCAAGTAGCAAAGATAGAAAAGTCTTTACGAATGATCTCTGATATTGTAAAACAAAAAGGAAGAGAAATTTTAAATGAATTCCCGATTACCCCTCCTCAATTTGTGGCACTGCAGTGGCTCCATGAATATGGTGATATGACGATTGGTGAATTATCATCAAAAATGTACCTTGCCTGCAGTACGACAACGGATTTAATTGACCGGATGGAAAAGAATGATTTAGTTGAAAGAGTAAAGGATACTAATGACCGCCGGGTAGTAAGGATTCACTTACTCGATAAAGGGGCTGTAATTATCAGAGAAGTAATTCATCAGCGCCAGGCGTATTTACAGGGAGTTCTGGAAAATTTCTCTCAGGAGGATGTAGATTTTATGGAAAAGAACTTGCGTTTCCTGAACGAGGAAATGAAACGGGATGCGAAAACATGGAAATCTTTTTAAATCCTGAATTACCTTGTGAAATCTCTCCTTTTTGATAAAACTGTATATTCAGAGAGAGGAAAGTAAATCAGTGGATAAACCAATAGGAGTTATTGATTCAGGGGTCGGGGGACTGACCGTAGTTTCTGAATTGATTCGACAGCTGCCAAAAGAAGAAATCATCTATATTGGTGATACCGCCAGATGTCCATATGGACCGAGGCCGGTTGAAGAGGTGAGAGAATATACGTGGGAAATGATTGAGTGCCTTCTTTTCCACAAAATTAAAATGCTTGTAATTGCCTGTAATACAGCGACTGCTGTAGTACTGGACGAGGCTAGAAAAAGGCTTTCCATTCCTGTAGTAGGAGTAATTCACCCAGGAGCTGTAGCTGCATTAAAGGCTACTAAAAACGACCATGTCGGTGTCATAGGGACGGAAGGAACGATAAACAGTTCTGCCTACCCAACGGAAATTGCTAAGATAAACTCGGAAATTAAAGTCGAGAGCCTTGCCTGCCCTGCATTCGTGCCTATGGTTGAGCAGGGAATACTTGAAGGGCCGATTGCTGTTGAAACTGTCAGGGAAACGTTAAAACCGATACTGGCTACGGATATCGACAGTTTAATACTTGGATGCACTCATTATCCGCTGCTGGCGCCTGTGATTGAGGAAGTGGCAGGGGAGAAAATTGAAGTGATCAGTTCCGGAGATGAAACAGCAAGAGAAGTGAGCTCACGGCTGTATTACCGCAATACGTTAAACAGCGGGAAACGCCCTCCTTCTTACTTGTTTTATTCCACCGGGCCAAGTGACAGGTTCAAAAAGGTGGCATCGAAATGGCTGTCTATGCCTGATATGAAAGTAAAGGAACTTAATTTGTCAGGTTACCATAGTAATTTAAGAAATTACAGGTAATGTAAGAGGACCTCTCCAAAAGGGGCTGATTCTTTTGGAGAGGCCTTCTTTTTTATTCAAAAAAATAATCAGCTGGTCTAAAACTGATGACGGCTCGTATATATGGTAGTACAAACTGCCAAGGAGGGAATACGATGCGTCGCTTTAAGCTGAAATCTGTGTGGTGGCTCGTCTTTGTTGCGGCCTTTACACTAAGCGCCTGTGGATCCGACCCAGTTGAGGAAGTCCTCGATGAAGTTGATCCGCCGCAAATAAACTATATTGATAATGATGAAGAACTGGAACTGGAGCTGGAAATGGAAGCAGCAGGTGAAGAAAATGATGTGACAGGTGAAGCTGAAAATGATGAAGGGATGATCGGAGACAGTGTGACGGATCTTGATGGAGACGGTGAGGGAGATGGAGAGACAGAAGCAGGAGAAGCGGAAGAAAAAGGCGGCCCTGTGATGGAAACTGCGATGCTTGAACTGTATCTCGTAGATAAAAATGGGCTGGTAGCACCGCAAAGCCTTAATGTTCCTAAGGAAGATAATGAGCTTCAGCAGGCGGTGAGCCATCTCGTTCAGGAAGGTCCTGTGACGGAAAAGCTTCCAAATGGATTTAAAGCAGTCCTGCCGCCAGGAACGGAAATACTCGATACGGAAGTATCTGCCGATGGAACAGCGACCATTGATTTTTCCAGGCAGTTTAACGACTACCATCCGGACAGCGAACTTCAGATTCTTCAGTCCCTGACCTGGACTGTGACTCAGCTGGAGGATGTAAACAGGCTTAAGCTGAAAGTGGATGGAGAAGACCTTGATGTAATGCCGCAAAATGGTACTCCGGTAGGAAATGGCTATACCCGGGGACATGGGATTAACCTGGAAATCAGCGGCCAGGCTGATATATCTGCGACCAAACCTGTTGTACTTTATTTCCTTTCCCAGACAGAAGGCCAGGATACTTATTATGTGCCTGTAACACGGCGTGTACCTGAAAGTATGAATGAATATGAAGCAGTCGTTGACGAACTTTTAAAAGGCCCGGATATGATGACTCAGTTACTTACGGATATAAGGAAAGAGGCGGCGTTAGTCGAAGAGCCTGAGCTGAAGAATGGGACATTAACTGTGAATTTCAATGAAGCCCTGTTAGGCCAGCTTGACGGGAGTGCTATGTCGCCGGATGTCCTGAATATGCTTGTTCTGACACTGACTGAGCAGGAAGGTGTGGAAAAAGTATCTGTACTTGTAAACGATGAGAGCGATCTGCTCGTCAGCAGCGGGGAAATGCTTACAGAACCTGTTTCCCGGCCTGAAGCAGTTAACGCTGGAGAGTATTAACTAAAAATCATTAACAACAATTTGAAATTACCTATTTAAAGTACTATTATTAGGGAGGTAGCTTATAGAGCTGCCTCTTTTTGCCTTCAGAGGGACATTTTTTTCTGAAATAGGGAAATACATATTACTGCTTGAAAAATAACAGTAACACCTTTTTCCATAAAGGCGGAATTACACATCACATAATGAAAAATCATAGGGAGTGGTATTATGCGCAATGATGGCAGGGCTGCAAATGAAATGAGAAAAGTCGAGTTTATTCCTGACTATATAAAACATCCTGAAGGCTCGGTTCTTGTATCCTTCGGAGACACTAAAGTGATTTGTTCCGCAAGTATTGAAGACCGGGTTCCCCCGTTTATGAGAGGTCAGGGAAAAGGCTGGGTAACGGCGGAATATTCTATGCTGCCCAGGGCAACAGAGCAGAGAAATATTCGTGAATCATCAAAAGGAAAACTTACCGGGAGAACAATGGAAATTCAGCGGTTAATTGGACGGGCGTTACGTTCAGTTGTTGATCTTGAATCGATTGGCGAGCGTACAGTCTGGATCGACTGTGACGTTATTCAGGCTGACGGTGGAACAAGAACAGCTTCCGTCACAGGTGCATTCGTAGCTATGGTGTTGGCTTTTAATAAACTTATTAAAGGGGAAACGCTGGCGAAAATGCCGGTAAAAAGCTATCTTGCGGCTATTTCTGTGGGAATTGATGAAAAAGAGGGCGCTGTTCTCGATCTGAACTATATAGAAGATTCAAGTGCTAATGTGGATATGAATATTATTATGACAGGTGAAGGAGAATTTGTTGAAGTTCAGGGTACAGGGGAAGAAGCTACTTTCTCACGATCTCAGCTGAATGAAATGATGGAACTTGCTGAAAAAGGGATCAATGAATTATTTGCCATGCAGAAGGAAGCTATCGGGTCTGCTGCAGTGTATTTTGAACAGAAGTCCGGCGACGGGACTACGAATTCTTTAAAGGATGCTGGAAACAGGGAGGGAGGCTCTGAATGAAGGTAGACCATATTTTTATCGCAACGAAAAATAAAGGAAAAGTAAGGGAATTTGAACTGTTTTTTCAAAACAAAGGGATAGAAGTGAAATCCCTTCTGGATTTAGAAGAAGATATTGACGTCGTTGAAGATGGCCAGACTTTTGAAGAAAATGCGGTAAAAAAAGCAGAAGAGATTGGCAAGTGGATAGGATCTCCGGTGCTTGCTGATGATTCAGGTCTTGAAGTAGACGCTCTGGAAGGAAAACCAGGAATTTATTCTGCCAGGTTTGCAGGACCGGAAAAAAGCGATAAGAAAAATAATGAAAAGCTTTTACAGGAGCTTCAGGGCCTGCCAGCTGAAAAGCGTACAGCTCGGTTTGTCTGTGTACTCGCAGTTTATGTGCCTGGGGGAAATACTGCAACTTACCGCGGGACGTGTGAAGGCATAATTGCTGAAGAACCTCGTGGCTCAAATGGATTTGGCTATGATCCCCTTTTCTATTTGCCATCTTTAGATAAAACAATGGCCGAGCTTGATAAGTCAGAGAAGAATAAGCTGAGCCACAGGGCAAATGCATTAAAGGTATTAGAAGAAAACGGGGATTTTTAATCAGGAAAGGCTTAGGATAACCGGGGCAGCAGGCTAAATATTCTGGGGAGGGATCAGGATGAAAGCCCTTATTATGAGTGATACACACGGCTGGACAAGCCAGGTGAAAGAAATAGTGGAACGTCATCAGGATGAGGTAGATGTAATTCTGCACTGTGGAGATTCTGAACTAAGAGCAGACGACGAAAATCTTGCTGGTCTCTACACTGTCAGAGGTAACTGTGACTTTGGGAATGATTTTCCTGAAGAGATGGTAAAAGAAGCGAAGGGATATCGCTTCTATGTATCACATGGACACCTTTTAAATGTGAAAATGTCAGAAATGAACCTGGTATATAAAGGCGAGGAAAACGAAGCACATTTCGTTTGTTTCGGCCATACACATGTGCCGGTTGCTGTTGAAAGAGAAGGCAGGATATTAATCAATCCAGGAAGCGTACGTCTGCCGAGACAGGTAAGTGTTGGCACTTATGTGATTCTGGAAGCTGAAGAGAATAGGAAGCAGGTAACTTTTTATTCTCTTGATGGGGAAAAACAGGAAAACCTATCAAAAACTTTTTCCTGAAAGTGTTGACTTTTGAGCGGGGATTGTTTATATTAATAAATGTCGCTGTTGAGAAACAGTCCCCCGCTTCTTTCAAAAAAATGTTGCGGTGCTAAAACAATTGTGATATAATAAAAACCTGTTCGCTCGGTTGGTTGGTTACTCGAGAGAAACAGTAGAAGTCTTAAATTAATACACATGCGGGTGTAGTTTAGTGGTAAAACCTCAGCCACGAGCAAAGCATCCATGAAACAGCAGCGAGTTGTCTCGACGTATCGACTCCAAAGCAATACTAGCAGAGGAAGAGACATGTCCGGTCGGGAGAAGCAGTTGAAGTCTAAACATAATAAACATGCGGGTGTAGTTTAGTGGTAAAACCTCAGCCTTCCAAGCTGATGTCGTGAGTTCGATTCTCATCACCCGCTCCATTATAATGTCCCAGTAGCTCAGCTACGAGCCTTCGCTTCTTCGAAACCCATCGAGTTGTCTCGACGGATAGACTTCGAAGCGACTCGAGCAGAGGAAGAGACAGGATAGGATCTGGCTTCAGATCAAAAAAAACTAAATATTATTATTATACATTGTCCCAGTAGCTCAGCTGGATAGAGCAACGGCCTTCTAAGCCGTCGGTCGGGAGTTCGAATCTCTCCTGGGACGCCATACATAAAAGCAACCTATTACAAAATATTGTAATAGGTTTTTTATTTCCTTTTTTCATTCTTACACATAAAATGCCCTTTTTAAATAAATATTAAGGACAGAAAGGGTTAACGAAATAAGGAGGCTTAATAATGAGCGATATGCATAACAAAAACACACAAAATAAAGCTATACAGCGGGGCGGCAGTCAGAAAAAAAGGCACGAAGAGGAACGGGCTCCGGGATACGGCGATAAGAAACTGGAAGGACCTAACAGGCCGTCAGAATAAAATGATCATCGGAGGCAAAAAGGAAGGTTCCTTTTTGCCTTCTATAAAGTTTTTTACAGGCAGCAGCAAATCTCAGCATCTTAAGTACCCTCCAGCCTTCACTATACATCCACTTAACATTCCGTAATTTACAAAATTCCATAAAATACATTTAATAAATTTATTAATAGGGTATATAGTAACTTATAAAAAATAATTTAACGTGAGTTTTATACTATTTGTTTTTCAAAGATGGTATTGGTACACTGAAAGGAAGAGTATATTGTTTAGTAAAGGTGGTCGCTCAAATGGGGAAGCAAGGAGATGGACAAGAGGATAATGTCATACTCTTTCCCGGGCTTGTAGCAAAGCTGGTGGAAAAGGGCATGTCTTCTTTAAAAGAGAAAAAGTATTATGACGCCTTGCGGTACTTTCAGCAATCTGCGGAACTTGAGCCGTCTCACCCTCAGGCACGCTATGGCCTTGTGATTACTAACATAGAGCTGAACAGACTGAATGAAGCGAAGAGTCATTGCGAATCAATGCTGCGGGAAGGCATTGGGAACTACTACGAGGTTCTTCAAGTGTACGTTTCCCTGCTCGTACAGCTTGGAGACTATCAGGAAGTTGAAACAATCCTGGAATCTGTTATGTCAGAGGAAAGGCTTCCGGCGGACATGGCGGAATCGTTTTATCAGCTGCTGGAATTTGCCCGGCAGATGACTTCCCCGGAAATTGCCGACTTTGAGGATGAGATTGATGAAGAAAGTATTGAAGGACTGAGTACGACAAAGGAATGGATCGACCTTCTTGAAAAAGGAGAAACAGATCAGCAGTGGGGAGCTATACAAAAGCTCAGTCAGCTTAACACAAAAGAGGTTCAGAATGCTTATCGGACTTTCCTGAAAGAAAAAGATAAAAATCCTGTTATTAAGAGTTATCTGCTGCAGACGTTAAAGGAACTGGACGTAAAGGGAACCTTTGAAGTACATAAGTTTGGCAATACATATGAAGTTAAAATTGAAGACCTGGAAGATGTATTCCATGAAAAGTTCGGTACGCAAGTAATAAACGAACTGGAAAAGGAACTTGGCCAGGAAAGTCCATCTCTCTTTGAAATGGTACAGCAGGTGTGGTGGCATTTTTTATTTGCTTTGTATCCCAAGTCTCCGGCACCTCTGGATGCCCGTGTCTGGGCAGCGGCGCTTCATGTGCTGGGCCTGTCGCTGATGGATAACGAAAAAAACAGAGTGAAACAAATCTCCCAGAGGTACAGGACGCAAGCAGAGGAAGTTAATAAAGCGGTAATACATATGAGAACAATCGAAGCGCACCTTTTCAAAACAATGCAGTAAACTACATATCTTTCAAACATTCGATACTTTGTACATTGAAATGAAAGTATCGTGTGTTATAATGGAAGGGCTGTAAAAAACAGAAGCGAAAAAGAATTATTTTTTTGATGTTGGAGGGAAAGATACATGACAGCTAAATGGGAAAAATTAGAAGGTAATTCCGGTGTACTTACTGTCGAAGTAGACAGTGCACGAGTGGATACAGCATTAGATGAAGCTTTCAAAAAGGTAGTTAAAAAGGTAAATGTACCTGGTTTCCGTAAAGGGAAAGTACCTCGTAAAATGTTCGAACAGCGTTTTGGAGTAGAATCTCTTTACCAGGATGCACTTGATATCATCCTGCCTGAAGCATATGCAGAAGCTATCGACGAAGCTGGAATTGAGCCTGTTGATCGTCCGGATATTGACATTGAGCAAATGGAAAAAGGCGAAAACCTTATTTTCAAAGCTACTGTAACAGTGAAGCCTGAAGTTGAGCTAGGCGATTATAAGGGCCTTGAAGTAGAAGCGCAGGACGTATCTGTTTCAGATGAAGACGTAGAAGAAGAACTTAAGCAGCTTCAGGAGCGCCATGCAGAACTCGTTGCTGTAGAAGAAGGCGAAGTTCAAAACGGCGACACAGTAGTTATGGATTTCGAAGGTTTCGTTGACGGTGAAGCTTTTGAAGGCGGCCAGGCAGAGAATTATTCTCTTGAAATCGGATCAGGCCAGTTCATTCCAGGTTTTGAAGAGCAGCTTGTAGGAGCAAAAACAGGAGAAGAAACAGAAGTTAATGTTGAATTCCCTGAAGAGTACCATTCCGAAGAGCTTGCAGGAAAGCCTGCAACGTTTAAAGTAAAAGTTCACGACATTAAGCGCAAAGAGCTTCCTGAACTGGATGACGAATTCGCAAAAGATGTTAACGAAGAGGTAGAGACTCTTGACGAGCTTAAGAAAGATCTCCGTGAAAAACTTCAAACATCTAAAGAGCAGCAGGCTGATGCTGAGAAGCGCGATGCATTAGTGGAAAAAGCATCTGAAAATGCTTCTGTAGACATCCCTGAAGCAATGGTAAACACAGAAGCTGACCGCATGCTTCAGGAGTTTGAACAGCGCCTTCAGGCACAGGGGATGACTCTTGATATGTATTACCAGTTTGCTCAGACAGATGCAGAAGGTATGAAAGCTCAGTTCCATGATGATGCAGAAAAGCGTGTTCGCATGAACCTGACTCTGGAAGCTATCTCTGAAGCTGAGAACCTTGAAGTATCTGATGAAGAAGTTGATCAGGAAATTGAAAAAATGGCAGAAATGTATCAGCGTTCTGCTGATGAAATCAAGCAAATCCTTGCTATGCAGGGCGGAGCAGACACACTTAAAGGTGATCTGAAAGTCCGTAAAGCTATCGATTTCCTTGTAGAAAACAGTAAAACTGCTGAATAATACAGAGTAATATGAGCAAGGCATGAATATTCATGCCTTGCTTTTATATATTTGAATGAATTTCATATATAGACTTTGTATAAAAAAGATGAATGTTTCTTTTTCATTGCAGTGTAAGACGGCGACTGTCTCTTCCTCTGCTCCTGCGGTTACTCGTCGCAAAAGAGACCTGCTCCTGCGGTTACTCGTCGCAAAAAGAGTTTTGCAAGCTTAGCTCCGTAGAATATCCTTCGAGACAACTCGATGCATTTGCGGTGAAGAAGATGCTCGTTCCTGCGGGAAAAGCATGAAAAGCTGAAAATCCATTTTTGACGGCGTTCAGCCGTCAAAAATTAGTTGAAGCCGGTCCCGCAGAACGCGTCCGTCGGAAGCGCAAATCGAACAACAAAGTAACCTATTAAGATAATGTTCGTATTAAAGTTGGAAATCTTGAATTATGAAATTGATTCATTTAGAAAAGAATAACGAATTTTGAAGAAATTTCTTTATTAATAAAAAAGGTATTTCCTAACTCAATGTGGTAAAGTTAGTAAATAAGAAACTTGTCCATTAAGCTGAGCGAATCTGTAAGTAAATACATAAAAAGTCTTGTACTGTTTGACATGTCTCCTTTTGTGGTATACTCTGATGAAACCATTTTAACGGGACGTGTTTGAGTGTTAACTTATCATAAGTGTTTCTGTTATAGAATAAAGAACAAATATGATACAATTTTTATAAGCAGGTAAAGGAGGTCCTTCCAGGTTTTATTTCAGTAAAAATAACGAGGGTTTAATTATAAAACTGATTTTGCCAGCCGGACTTTTTTCAAAAATAATTATCAGCTCCCTGAAAAACATGGTATACAGCTGATTAAAAAACAGGACAGCAACGTACAATGTAAACATATAACATTACCGATATAATCAGGAGTATTTAATAAATATATTTGATGTTGCGTTCTCAATTTCGTATAAGGGGTGAACAGAATGTTTAAATTCAACGAGGAAAAAGGACAGCTTAAATGTTCTTTTTGCGGTAAAACACAAGATCAGGTCAGGAAACTAGTTGCCGGACCAGGCGTATATATATGTGACGAATGTATCGAGCTATGCACTGAGATTGTGGAAGAAGAGCTGGGTACTGAAGAAGAAGTAGAAATGGAAGATATTCCAAAACCACAGGAAATCCGCGAGATTCTGAACGATTATGTTATCGGCCAGGACCAGGCGAAGAAAACGTTATCTGTGGCCGTTTATAACCATTATAAACGTGTAAATTCCACACAGAAAAATGATGAGGTTGAACTTGCGAAAAGTAATATCTGCCTTATCGGGCCGACAGGAAGCGGTAAAACACTACTCGCACAGACGCTTGCCCGCATTCTGAATGTACCGTTTGCAATTGCTGACGCAACTTCACTGACTGAAGCGGGATACGTAGGGGAAGATGTGGAGAATATTCTTCTCAAGCTTATCCAGGCAGCTGACTATGATGTAGAAAAAGCAGAACGGGGAATCATTTATATTGATGAAATCGATAAAGTAGCCCGTAAATCAGAAAACCCGTCTATTACCCGTGACGTTTCCGGGGAAGGTGTACAGCAGGCCCTTCTGAAAATTCTTGAAGGAACTACCGCAAGTGTGCCACCACAGGGCGGACGAAAGCATCCGCACCAGGAATTTATCCAGATCGACACTACTAATGTTCTGTTTATCGTTGGCGGAGCTTTTGACGGAATCGAGCAGATCATTAAACGCCGTCTTGGTAAAAAAGTTATTGGTTTTGGATCAGAAACAACACAGGAAGATCTGAAAGAAGGCCAGTACCTTGCAAAAATTCTGCCGGAAGACCTGCTCCGTTACGGACTAATTCCGGAATTTATCGGCCGTCTGCCAGTGATTTCAAGTCTGCAGCCACTTGATGAAGAGGCTCTTATTGAAATCCTTACAAAGCCAAAAAATGCGCTTGTTAAACAATATCAGAAGCTTCTTGAACTTGATGACGTTGAACTTGAATTCACCGACGAAGCGCTCCGTGAAGTAGCAAAACAGGCAATTGAGCGAAAAACTGGTGCCCGTGGACTGCGTTCCATCATTGAATCCATTATGCTGGACGTTATGTATGACCTCCCATCCAGAGAAGACATTGCAAAATGTATTATAACTGATGAAGCTGTCAGCAAAGGCAAGAAGCCAATTCTTGAGTCAAAAGATGGAGAAGTTATTACAGACAGAGAAAGTGCATAAACAAGCAAGAGAAACCTCCGGCGGCTGCCGGAGGTTTTTTCTCTTTGGTGAGTGCGATTCATCCCTTGAGCGAATCGAAGGCATAGAGTGAGTTCCAGAAAGGGTTCGATTCATACATTGAGATCGGTAACTGTCCTCTCTGAGTTCCGGAAAGTGCCCGATTCCTACGTTGAATGGAGACTGTCCCCTCTGGATTCATACAGGATACCTTGTATCTTTTAGTTGTAAACAAACACTTACAACCATAAAAAATAACACACAGAAATTGTTACAAGGAGATAGATAATATTCAGAGCGATCCCGGTTTTCAGATAATCGGTAAACCTGTAGCCTCCAGGGCCATAGACGATAAGGTTAGTCTGGTACCCGATCGGCGTGGAAAAGCTGGCGGAAGCTGCAATTGTAATAGTTACAAGAAAGGGAAGAGGATCTGCCCCTGTTAATGATGCAGAGGCAAGGGCTATTGGAAACATAATAACTACAGCAGCGTTGTTTGTAATTACTTCAGTAAAGAGATTGGTTACTAAATACAGAAGAATTAAAATACCAACTGCACCGAATATTTCTGTGGCAGATACAATATAACCAGCTATAAAAGATGCTGTTCCGGAGGATTCTATGGCAGCCCCTATTCCGATAGAGCTGGCAATGAGCAGAAGCACATTAAACTGCATATACTTCCCTGCGGAATCCAGGCCAATTGTCCTTGTAAGAAACAAAATAAGAA
Source organism: Evansella clarkii (assembly GCF_002019695.1). Taxonomy (GTDB): domain Bacteria; phylum Bacillota; class Bacilli; order Bacillales; family Salisediminibacteriaceae; genus Evansella; species Evansella clarkii. The sequence goes on from NZ_KV917376.1 coordinate 2,492,137, forward strand.
CTGCGAGTGTTGCGGCCTTTAACATAGACATTACTTCCAGTGCGGCCAGCAATACCATTCCGGCAAGGACAATTACTGCAATGGACGTTCTGAATGAATCCGTTACTTCAGGGCCGTCCACAGGATTAATAATGTAAAAATCCTTTGAGCTGGACCAGCGCTTTATAAAATCCCTACCTGCAAGGACGAGGAGAGTATCTCCAGGTTCAAGAATAATATCGCCAACTTTATTGTTAATTCGCTTTTCGTTTCTGTGCACAGCGATGACTCCGCCTCCGTAGCGGGAGCGAAATCTGTTTTGCCTGATTGTTTTGTTTATTAATCCTGACTGGTGTGACACAACTGCTTCAAGAAGAACCTGGTTTCCGTTTTTCAGGTCCTCGAGCTGAATAGTAGAACCAGGATCCACCCTGACGCCCCGCATATTCTGAAGCTCCACAATAGTTGAGATCAGTCCTGTAAATATAAGCCTGTCGCCATCTTTAATCTTATGATGGGAAGTAACAGGGGCTATTCGTTCTCCATCATTCCGGATAATTTCAATGAGATATAGGCCGTTCAAATGCCGCAGTCCTGCTTTTTCAATCGTTTTGCCGGAAATAGATGAATTTTTTTCCACAATTAATTCCGATAAATATTCTTTTGTATTTTCAAATAATACGTCTGAAGAAGTTCTAACCGGGAGTAGTTTATAGCCTATCGTACACATATAAAGGACACCTATCAGAGCTGCTGGAACGCCGATTACCGCCAGCTGGAACATAGAGTATCCTTTAAGACCGTTGTCAAGCATAAGCCCGTGGACGATCAGATTTGTTGAGGTACCGATCAGTGTAATCGTGCCTCCGAAGATGGTTGCGTAAGAGAGGGGAATTAAAAACTTTGAAGGGGAAATATTCCTCTCTTTACACCAGTTTCGAATAACCGGAGTGAACATAACTACGATTGGTGTATTATTTAAAAATGCCGACATGCCAGAGACAGGAACCATCATCTTCAATATTGAAAATCTGGGGGACTTTCCTGTTCCAATTACTTTCGTTATCATTTTAGTCAGTATTCCGCTTTGCTGAACTGCACCTGCAACAATAAACAGAATAGCAACTGTAAGCATTCCTTCATTTGAAAATCCTCTGACGGCTTCTGCGGGAGACAATATACCCGAGACGAACAGGACGGCCAAAGCACAGAACACGATGAGGTCAGGTCTGGCTAGTTCTTTGATTAAACATATAAGCATAGTGCCTGTTACTAGCAGGACCAGTAAAATCTCTACAGTCATTTAATTTTTTCCGCTCCTCTGCCGGACGTGGACTTACAGATGGAAGCTATACACCTCCTGAAAAAAGCCTGTGAAAAAAACAAAGCTGCCATCTAAGATAGGGTCTATATCAATTCTCTCTTTTTTAAATAATTGATGATGGTGACGGCAGCCTTTTCGGGACTTATATGTGCAGAATTAATTTCTAGTTCAGGGTGTTCGGGCCGTTCATACGGGGAGTCAATTCCGGTAAAATTTTTAATATCTCCGTTTCTGGCTTTCTTATATAACCCCTTAGGATCTCTTTTTTCGCATACTTCCAATGGGCAGTCCAGGTAAATTTCATAAAACTCTCCTGCAGGAAACAGGCTTCTAATATGATTCCTGTCTTCAGCAAAAGGTGAAATAAATGAAGTGAGGACAATCTGGCCGCTGTCCGTGAAAAGTTTCGCAACTTCTCCTATTCTCCGGATGTTTTCTCTCCGGTCCTTATCCCCGAAGCCCAGGTCTTTATTCAGTCCGTGGCGTATATTATCACCATCCAGCAAGTAGCTTCTTTTCCCCAATTCGAAAAGTTTTCTGTCCACGGCATTGGCTATCGTGGATTTACCTGATCCGGACAGCCCGGTAAACCAAAGCACGAAACTTTTGTGTTTGTTCAATTGCTCCCGTTCTTCTTTGGAGACTGCCGAAGGATGCCAGACTATATTTTTACCCATTTCTTTTTCCTCCGCTGTGCTCCAGAACATGTTCAGCCATGCCTTCAATTAAGACGGATGCAACTTCAGACCGGGTGAATTCTTTCGGTGGCATCTCGCCACGTCCTAGCATTTGCCGTACTTTTGTTCCTGATAATACTATATGCTCAGAGGAACTGTGAGGGCATGTTTTCAGGGAAGCCATAGATCCGCACTTCCTGCAAAAGAAACTATGCTCAAAAAATAACGGAGTAATTCCAATTTCATCACTGGAAAAATTACTGAATATTTTCTGGGCATCATAAGTGCCATAATAATCGCCTACACCTGCATGGTCTCTGCCAACGATAAAATGAGTACAACCGTAATTCTTCCGGACAATTGCATGAAAGATTGCTTCTCTTGGCCCGGCATAACGCATGGCGGCAGGGAAAACGGAAAGGTGAACACGGTCTTCAGGATAATAATTCTCCAGAAGGACGGCATAGCTTTTCATCCTTACATCACTTGGAATGTCGTCTGCTTTTGTTTCCCCGGTAAGGGGGTGAAGGAGCAGACCGTCTATCGTTTCGAGAGCCGTTTTTTGAATATATTCATGGGCCCGGTGTACGGGGTTTCTTGTCTGAAAGCCGACAACTGACTTCCAGCGGGATCTTTCGATTTTTTCCCGCGTTTCAGCAGGATCCAGGTGATATTCATTCAGGTGCTCTCTTTCAGGTCTTTTACACATAGTGACAGGGCCTCCGATGTATACTTCCGGACGGCTGAACAGCTTGTTGACCCCTGGGTGTGAATCATCAGTTGTGCAGTAAACTTTTAATGCTTCTTTATTTTTGTCAGGAGTAAAGATACTTTTCACGGTGATATATCCGTAAATCTCCCCTTGGTACTCCAGGGCTGCCACCGTTCCTTTAGCGAGTCTGGCCGCTGATTTCCTATGCGTTGTCAGAGTAATTGGGATGCTCCAGGGAAGATTGTTATTCAGGCGCATTTTTTCCACAACTGTATAATAATCCTTTTCTTCCATGAAGCCTTCAAGTGGGCTGTAGGCTCCAGTTGCTATGAGCTCCAGATCGGTTAACTCTGTTTTATTCATCTCGATCACATAATCAAAGTTGTAATTTGCTTCTTCGTTCAGCCGGTTAATTAATGCACCGCCATGGGGCTGTATTAAACTCATTACTTTCCCTCCATGTTTACATGTAGTCCACATTCTGTTTTGCCGGTTTGGACCCAGCGGCCGCTGCGTGTATCTGTCTGATTTTCTGCAGGGGCAGTGCATTTTTCACAGCCGATGCTGGGATAGTTTTTATCGTGGAGAAGATTGTAAGGCAAATTAAATAACGTGATATATGTCCAGATATCATCCCATGTCCAGTCAATAATCGGGCAGATTTTTATCCGTTTAAATTTGTCGTCTCTATTTACTTTTTCAAGCTTGCTCCTTGCAGGGGACTGATCTCTCCTCAGCCCGGATATCCAAGCTTTAACTTGCTGTAGTTCCCTCTCAAGAGGCTGAATTTTTCGCAGGCTGCAGCAGAGATTCGGATTTCCTTTCCAGAGCTCCTCCCCAAATCTTGCTGCCTGTTCTTCCAGAGTGAGGACAGGCTTCACCATTTTTATGTTCATAAGAGGATATCTCTCTTTCATTTTGTTAATAAGCTCGTAAGTTTCTTTAAAGTGCAGCTCCGTATCAAGGAAAATAATCTCTGCCCTTTCATTTACTCTGCTAATGAGATCACATAATACTACACCCTCTGCTCCGAAACTGCAGGCGTATACGATGTCGTTTTCGTAATTACCGTAAGCCCATTTGAGAACTTCCCCCGGGGTGTTGAGCGATTTGTTTATTTTTTCAGCCAATTCCCTCTCCCACGTCTCAAATGTCAGCTGGTTTGCCATTCACTCGTTCCTCCTTTACTTCCCTGCACAAAAATATATAGGCAGATTATTCAAAGAAAGAAAAAATGTGAAGTCTGACAGGAGATTTAGAGCATTTGGGCTTAACAGGCGATTTATCCGCACACTCCTCAATAGAGGAGAATATGGATAATTGACTGATTTTTACTTGCAATACGATTACAGGGGAGTGAAAAATGCAGGTATCAATTGTGCGGGGATTTGATAAAAAATTAAATAAAGCTGAAACAAACATAGTTATAGATGTCATCAGGGCTTTTACTGTTGCTCATTATGCTCTTTCAGGGGGAGCGGAAAAAATTATTCTTGTGAAAACAGTCCAGGATGCGCTGGACCTGAAGAAAGCTAATCCTCGTTATATAGCCGCAGGGGAAGTGAAGGGTCTTCCAGTTGAAGGGTTTGATATAGGTAATTCTCCTGCTGAGGCAGCTGAAAAAAACCTGGAAGGGGAAACGCTCATCCTGAAGACAACAAACGGTGTTACTGCTGCATTAAATTATATGAACGCTGATTCTGTCTATGTAACAGGCTATTCAAATGCAGGGAAAACTGCGGCTCATGTGAAAAAAAGTTCAGGGAAGGAGGACAGGATTAATATAATAGCCTCCCATCCGGAGGGCGATGATGATTTTGCGTGCGCCCAATATATGCATGGGATTATTACAGGAGCCGAGGAGTTTAGGCCGCAGGAAATTGAGCGGAGGATTATGGAATCTGAAGCAGCAATGAAATTTTATGATAAAAGCAAGCCGGAATTTAATGAGGATGATATTTCATACTGCTCCCAGGTGAACGAGACAAATTTTATAATGGAAGTCAAAGAAGTAAACGGATTACCTACGATCGTGAGGTTAAGTATATGAATTATTCTAAACTTGTCATGCCTGACAGAGAAAACAAGCCGAGAAGCAAGGGATTAACTATCCTTATTGATAACGGTTTGCCGCTTCAGTCATTTAAAGACAGTGTAAGCAGCTGCGGGGAGTTTATCGACTTCGTCAAATTTGGCTGGGGAACTTCCATTGTTACGAAAACACTGGGGGAAAAGATAAGCTGCTTAAAGGAACATAATATTGATTATTTTTTTGGAGGAACTTTATTTGAAAAGTTTCTGAGCCAGGGGCGGCTGGATGATTACCACCAGTATTGCAGGGAGTTTGGCTGCAGATATGTGGAAATATCAAACGGGACGATAAAACTGAGCAATAAGGACAAAGGGAAATATATCGGTGAATTTTCAAAAGACTTCATTGTGTTCAGTGAAGTCGGCAGTAAAGACAGTACACATTCACAAACGGAAAAGCCGGAAGTGTGGCTGGAGTATATAAAAGAGGACTTCGAGGCAGGGGCTGAAATGGTGATTACAGAAGCAAGGGAATCAGGAACAAGCGGCCTGTGCAGTGGAGACGGGGAAATAAGAATGGATCTGATAGACGAAATTTTAGCAGCAGAGGTCGATGCTGCTAAGATAATTTTCGAAGCGCCCTCGAAGAAATTACAAACTTTGTTCATCAAAAAAATAGGCACTGACGCCAACCTTGCCAATATTCCCTTTTCCGATGTTATAGCCTTGGAAACTTTAAGGCTTGGTCTTCGTTCTGACACGTTCTATAGCGTTTAAAAGAGAGAGGGGAGAGTTTTTGTGAGAGACGTTAATAAAATTTTTCATTTAGCTGTACCTTGCGCTGACTTGGACGCAACTGCGGATTTTTATGAAAAGCTGGGGTGCAGGATTGCAAGAAGATATGAAGACCGGGTTACCCTGGACTTCTTTGGCGACCAGGTCGTATGTCATCTGAGCCCGGATGAAATTGATGAAAAGCCGAAAATGTACCCCCGGCATTATGGGATTACCTTCTTAAATAAAGAAGAATTCGATCGCTGTCTGGAAGCTGCACAAGAACAGGAACTGCCGTTTTTCCAGACTCCTATGGTCCGCTTTAAGGGGAAACAGGAAGAACATATAACATTTTTCCTGATCGATCCGTCCAACAATCTCCTCGAATTTAAATATTACCATGATGCTGAAATGGCGTATTGATAAAGGTGAAGGTGAAAAACCAGGCGGCAGCCTGGTTTTTTAGGTGCTTTGTATAAGGGTGGGGGGTTAGCGTGGAGACCGGGGAGGTTTGGTGTTTTGGACAGGGCTTGCCGTTGGTGGAGTTAACTGCAACTGAAAACTCGCATATATTCGTGAATGCTCGCTTGTTCAACCTGGCACCGATGTACCGGGTACGCTGGGACCGGGTTCCGAAGTGCCAGGTTGAATTGCTGCTGAAACCTCGCATATCCTCCCGAAAGCTCCCTCGCTCAAGGTGGCACCGATGTACCGGGTACGCCGGGACCGGGTTCCGAAGTGCCAGGTTGACCACCTGCTGTTCCTCCCCTCGTCCCCCTCGAACCCCATGAGCCCGCCTCTCGCATTCCCCATGAACCATTAAACGTATGCTGCCGCCTCCCTCTCCCAACACCATGCCTTCTTATGTAAATTATTCCCTCATTCGGATTTAAAGATTATCCATGGCTCTTAAGGAGATAATAAACAGCACACCAAACTTTAGTCAGGAGGGTTTTACCATGAATCTGACAGGCTTTGCCTTCTTTATTCAACTCTTCTTTGGGGTAGTGATAGGCCTGTATTTCTGGAATTTATTAAGAAGTCAGCGAACCCAAAAGGTCTCCGTAGATAAAGAGTCAAGGAAAGAAATGGAACAGCTAAGGAGGATGAGAGCGGTACGTCTGAGTGAACCATTGTCGGAGAAAATCCGCCCGAAAAAATTCAGCGATATTGTGGGACAGAAAGATGGGGTTAAAAGTCTTCAGGCAGCATTATGCGGGCCGAACCCTCAGCATGTAATCATTTACGGCCCGCCGGGGGTAGGGAAAACAGCTGCAGCACGGCTCGTTCTTGAAGAAGCGAAACAGAACCCGGTGTCTCCTTTCAGAAAGAACTCTGTTTTTGTTGAAATCGATGGGGCGACTGCAAGATTCGATGAACGTGGAATAGCAGATCCGCTTATAGGATCAGTCCATGATCCAATTTATCAGGGAGCCGGCTCTATGGGGCAGGCAGGTATCCCTCAGCCGAAACAAGGGGCAGTGACAAAGGCGCACGGGGGGATGCTGTTTATCGATGAGATTGGTGAGCTTCATTCGATTCAGATGAATAAGCTTCTGAAGGTTCTGGAGGACCGGAGAGTATATCTTGAAAGTGCCTATTACAGTGAAGAAAACCACCAGATCCCCGAGCATATACATGATATTTTTAAAAACGGCCTTCCCGCAGATTTCCGGCTTATTGGAGCTACTACCAGGTCACCTGAAGAGATTCCTCCAGCGATCAGATCCAGATGCATGGAAGTGTATTTCCGTTCTCTGACTCCATCCGAAATAATGATCGTTGCAAAAAAAGCTGTAGAAAAATTGAACCTGAAAGTAGAAGAAGGAGTATTCGATTTTACCTCCCGATACGCAGCAAACGGCAGGGAAGCAGTAAATATCATTCAGCTCGCGGCAGGAATGGCATCCAGCGAGGGGCGGGACACCATTACATCAAGAGATGTGGAATGGGTCATTCACTCTTCCCAGAGACCTCCCCGTCCGGAAAAACAAATCCACAAAGAGGACAAAGTTGGTTTTGTGAACGGACTTGGCGTATTCGGTCCAAATATGGGAGCGATTCTCGATATTGAGGTTACTGTAATTGAAAACAAAGGAAAAGGGACTGTCAATATAACTGGTATTGCCGAAGAAGAAAGTACGGGAGACAGAACACGGACAGTAAAAAGAAAGAGTATGGCAAAAGGATCGGTGGAAAATGTACTTACCGTCCTGCGTAATATGGGAGAAAACACATTTGACTATGACATTCATGTGAATTTTCCAGGCGGAATTCCTGTAGACGGGCCTTCAGCCGGGATTTCCATTGCAACGGCTATATATTCCGCAATTCATAAGATACCAGTTGCCCACCATGTAGCAATGACTGGCGAACTTGGTATCCATGGAGATGTGAAGCCCGTGGGCGGAGTCGTTGCGAAGGTAGAAGCGGCAAAACATGCAGGAGCAACAGAAGTTATTATTCCAAAGGCGAACTTCCAGTCAATACTTAAAGAATTTGAGGGTGTGTCTATCCACCCGGTAAGCACGCTGGACGAAGTGTTTAAGCTCAGTATGGTTCAGGAGGCGGAACAAATAGAAGTGGAGAAGGAGCAAATTCCATTGCCTGCCGCTGCTTCATTTGCCTTAGGTCAATCCGGGAGCTGATTACAGCTCCCTTTAATGTTGGGAGACTGCACTGGCTGATAAAAAAGTTGTTTTATAAAAACCTTGATCAGGGAATCGTTGTATCAGCAGAATTTAAATTTGCATTGTTAGACAAAGCCTGTTTGATAAGATAAAATTATTACAGTTACTTTAAATATTTTATTCGTCAACGTGATTCCACGGAATGACGTTGTTTTTTTCATACTTTGAAAAGGAATAATAAGGATAAAGCAGCTGTATACTTTTGCTGTCAGATCAGAATCGTTTTGTTGGCAGCAACGATAAATGTGATGAACTATTATGTGATTTTTCAAAGGTACTGTTTCACTAAAAGCCTGGCGAAAGTCAATAAAAGTAATATAAAACATACCCTGATAAAAACAGAAAAAGGGTAAGGGAAAGGTGGAGGTGTGGTCTGTATGAGTGAAGAAACTCTTAGAAAACTCCCTTTACTACCGTTAAGAGGACTGCTCGTTTATCCTACAATGGTGCTTCATCTGGACGTAGGAAGAGATAAATCAGTGGAAGCGCTTGAACGGGCTATGGTAGATAATCATGAAATTTTTCTTACAACTCAAAAGGAAATTTCTGTAGACGATCCAGGTGAAAACGATATTTATAATGTCGGAACACTTGCAAAGGTAAAACAAATGCTGAAGCTCCCGAACGGCACGATACGTGTGCTTGTAGAAGGGCTTAGCAGAGGAAGAATAAACGAGTTAACCGACAAAACCGATTATTATGAAGCTGAAGTGGAACTGATTGAAGAACCGCAGGATTACACGACAGAAGACCAGGCGCTTATGCGTAATGTCCTCGAACAGTTTGAACAGTATATCCGGTTGTCAAAGAAGGTTTCCCAGGAAACATTTGCAACTGTGTCCGACATTCTGGAGCCTGGACGGCTGGCAGATATAATTTCCTCCCATTTGCCGCTGAAGATCGTCCAGAAGCAGGAAATACTTGAAACAATCCCGGTGAATGGGCGTCTCACAAAGGTACTCAGAATACTGAGCAATGAGAAAGAAGTGCTGGGGCTGGAAAAGAAAATCGGACAGCGTGTTAAAAAGTCGATGGAGAAAACCCAGAAAGAGTATTATTTGCGTGAGCAGATGAAAGCAATTCAGAAGGAACTGGGAGACAAAGAAGGAAAAGAAGGGGAAATAGACGAGCTCCGTAAGAAAATCGCTGAAGCCGATATGCCTGAGGGTATAGAAGAAAAAGCGCTTAAGGAGCTAGCCCGGTACGAAAAAATCCCAGCTACTTCCGCTGAAAGTTCAGTGATACGAAATTATCTGGAATGGCTTACTGTTATACCGTGGGGAAACGAGACGGAAGATCTTCTTGATATTCATCGCTCTGAAAAAATTCTCGATGAAGACCATTACGGGCTGGAAAAGGTCAAGGAGCGGGTACTTGAATATCTTGCAGTACAGCAGCTGACAAGAGAGCTTAAAGGACCGATACTCTGTCTCGCCGGACCTCCAGGGGTAGGTAAAACTTCTCTGGCGCGTTCAATAGCACGTTCCCTTGGACGTAATTTTGTGCGTATGTCTCTTGGCGGTGTCAGGGATGAAGCAGAGATAAGAGGCCACCGGCGCACGTATGTAGGTGCGATGCCAGGAAGAATTATTCAGGGGATGAGAAAAGCGGGCTCTAAAAACCCTGTTTTTCTCCTTGATGAAATCGACAAAATGGCCAGTGATTTCCGGGGCGACCCTTCATCTGCTATGCTGGAGGTGCTTGACCCTGAACAGAATAACTCGTTCAGTGATCATTTTATTGAGGAACCATATGACCTTTCCAAAGTTATGTTCGTCATAACAGCGAATAATATTGGAGCAATACCGGCTCCTCTCATGGATCGCATGGAGATCATTCATATACCTGGTTACACAGAAGTGGAGAAGCTTGAAATAGCGAAAGAATACCTTCTTCCTAAACAGGTAAAAGACCACGGACTTACAAAAGGGAAACTGCAGGTTAAAGAAGACGCGATCCTGAAAGTTGTCCGTTATTACACGAGGGAAGCCGGTGTCCGGAACCTGGAGAGGCAAATGGCGACAATTTGCAGAAAGGCCGCTAAAATTATCGTTTCCGGTGAGAAAAAACGGGTAATCGTGACCGAAAATACGATTGAAGATTTTCTCGGGAAACCTCGTTTCCGTTATGGGAAAGCAGAGCTGGAAGACCAGGTTGGCGCAGCTACTGGATTGGCGTATACTACTGCCGGAGGAGACACTTTAACGATAGAGGTATCCTTGTCACCAGGAAAAGGGCGGCTGACTCTGACTGGTAAACTCGGGGATGTAATGAAAGAGTCCGCGCAGGCAGCTTTCAGTTATATCCGTTCAAAATCAGAAGAGCTGTCTATCGATCCTGGCTTTAATGAGGAGAATGACATTCATATCCATGTGCCTGAAGGAGCAATTCCTAAGGACGGTCCTTCTGCTGGAATAACGATGGCCACTGCGCTTATATCCGCTCTGACAGGGCGCGCGGTGAGAAAAGAAGTTGGCATGACAGGTGAAATAACCTTAAGAGGCAGAGTGCTGCCAATTGGGGGCTTAAAAGAAAAAGCAATGAGCGCCCATCGTGCAGGCCTTACTCATATTATCATGCCAAAGGACAATGAACGGGATCTTGATGATATTCCGGCAAGTGTCCGGAAAGATTTAACTTTTATACCCGTATCTCATCTTGATGAGGTATTAAAAGAAGCGTTAGTGGGGAAACAAAATGAAAATTAACAGTGCAGAAATAATAATCAGTGCAGCTAAACCAAACCAGTTTCCGGGAGGGCCCTTTCCTGAAGTGGCTCTTTCCGGACGTTCTAATGTAGGGAAATCGTCCTTTATCAATACTGTTCTCGGGAGAAAGAATCTTGCCCGTACATCTCAGCGGCCAGGGAAAACGCAGACATTGAATTTTTACTTGATCAATGAGCGTTTTCATTTTGTAGACGTTCCAGGATATGGCTATGCAAAAGTATCTAAATCTGAGCGGGAAGCCTGGGGAAAAGTGATGGAGATTTATTTTCAGGAAAGAGAACAGCTTAAAGGGGTAGTACAGCTGATTGATCTTCGTCATAAGCCTACAAAAGACGATATTATGATGTATGAGTGGCTGAAGCATAATGAACTGCCTGTCCTTATTATTGGGACAAAGGCGGATAAGATTCCCAGAGGGAAATGGGATAAGCATACGAAGCAGATTAAAGAGGGGCTCGACATGGCGGAGGAAGATAAAATTGTTGTATTTTCTTCGGAAACAGGCCAGGGCAAGGACAAAGCCTGGCGTGAGCTAAGCAGCCTGCTGTTTGATAATTAATAATTTCATAAAGATTCTCCTTGATTTTCGGAGATTTAAAGTATTTATAAACCATGTTCTTCATTTTTATGAAGGCATGGTTTTTTTGTGAGCAGTTCCGGTTCTATGGAATTTGATGCAGAATAACAGATGAAAATGAGAATAGGGGAACGAGAATCCGCAATACTTCCCTGAAGTACCATTTTTTACTTATTTCACAGGGGGGGGATTTATTAACTAAAAAGTAAAAATTTGTTATATGAATATACTTTTTTATATTTATGGGGTGAAAAAGGAGTTTAAAGGTTCTGATATCAGGGTAAAAAACAATATCTTATTTATACATTTTTCTGGCTGAGGTTCTGATTGTTCCATTCCTTAAAGAGTATAAGCCAGTAAATAACAGGGATTTCGTGTATATTACATAATTTTAAGCATGGGTACGCTGTGAAGTAATAATAAGCCGGACAAGCGGTATTCCCTCCTTTTGTGTTTCCTCGAAATATTTTGCTATGATAATATCAGTAATATCTTTATCTTCGGAATTTTCCGGTTTTCTAAAATTACACAAAAATTCAGGTCACTGAGCATAGTTATACAATGAGACTGGTGTTTCTGCATAGGAATATGGCAATACATAACAGAACTGTTGAGAACTCCGGAAAAATTTTCAAGGAGTTTATATAAAATAAGGGGGAGATTTACATGAAGGCATTTGTGAAAAGTATTCTGCCTGTCTCGTTAGGAGCTGCTTTGCTGCTTTCTGCATGCGGAAATAATGAGGACTCTTCAGGCGGGGCAGATGGAGAAGGAAGTGAGTACGACGAGCATACTGTGGAGGATGGCAAATTTATTTTTGCCCTGTCCGGAGAGTACCGGCCATTCAGTTATATTAACGAAAATGGCGAACTTGCAGGGTTTGACGTGGATATTGGAATGGCAATCGCTGAGGAGCTTGGATTAGAGGGCGAGCCTTTTCAGATAGCATTTAATTCAATTATCCTCGGATTGCAGGATGAAAGGTATGACGCGATTATCGGAAGTATGGGCATTACCGAAGAGCGGCAGGAAACTGTTGACTTCTCCGACCCTTACTACTATTCAGGTGCCCAGCTTTACGTTCGACCTGACAGTGATATAAACGGAATAGATGATGTTGATGAAAATACTGAAGTGGCGGTAGCAGAAGGTACTACTTACCACTCTATGATCCAGGACTATACAACGAATACTCCGACATATGACTCTGACGTAGTTGCACTGCAGGCCCTTTCACAGGGAAGGCATGATGCTGTTATCACTGACCGTCTTGTTGGCCTGATTAACATCGAAGATCAGGGACTGGATATTCAGATGGTAGGGGAGCTTATTGACACTGAAAGAATCGCTGTAGCCGTTCGTCAGAATGAAGATGATCTCCTGGAGGGAATAAATCAGGCACTTGAAAATATAAGAGAGAGCGGCAAATACGAAGAAATTAACTCCCAGTACTTTGACGAGAATATCGGAGAAGAATAAAGGAGCAGAAGAGGTTGGGACAAATAGTATACTTCACTAAAAAAACGAAGGAGCATCAGAGCAGGAGCATAGACACAGCTTCGAAATATACTTCGCGTCAGCGGGCATGGCCTCAAGGAGGGGGACTTCTCTGCGAGTGCGTCGTTTTGTCTCGACGTATATCCTGCGGAGCAGTACTCGGAGAGGAAGACAGTCGTATATTTCCTGCGCTAAATGGATTGATCATTCGTTCTTTAAAGTTAAATGCTTAACCTGTCCCATCAATATTTTCTTTTAATCTACCTAAAGTCCATAAAACTATATCTATTAGATGAAGCGAATGAGGCTGTCTGATTTGCAGGCAGCCCTGTTTTGCTAATGAATGAGGTGACAAAATGATAGTCGGTGGCGTATTCAGTATTGAAATTTTCTTCTCAGAATTGATTCGTACATATCCTTTTTTTCTTGAAGCAGCCTGGCTGACACTCCGTATCACTCTTGCCGCAGTACTTCTCGGAACGGTCATCGGTGTGGTTGTAGCGCTGATTAAACTGTCGGGGCCAGTGCTGAAAGTTTTTGCAGATATTTATATTACTATTATCCGGGGAACACCGCTGATTGTGCAGATTTTTGTTCTCTACTTTGGTTTTTCACAGGTTATACAGCTTTCTCCTTTCTGGTCGGCATCCCTTGCCCTCGCTGTACATAACTCAGCTTATATAGCTGAAATATTCCGTGGTGCTATACAGTCGATTGACAAGGGACAGATGGAAGCGGGTCGTTCCCTGGGGATGACTTCTTCGTTAACGATGCGGAGAATTATTATGCCGCAGGCAATGAGACGGGCGGTTCCTCCACTTGGTAATCAGTTTATTATCGCATTAAAAGACTCTTCACTTGCAGCTTTTGTGGCTATTGGAGAATTGTTCCGGACGGCACAGGGAATCGCGGCAGGGACATTCAACACGATGGAGACATACCTGATTGTTGCCCTCTATTATTTAGTGCTGGTTATGGTCTTTACATGGATTGTCAACAGAATCGAGCACAGGCTGTCTGTTAGTGAAAGATAGGGGGAGTTAAAGATGAAAGAAATGATTCGTGTAGAAAAGCTAAATAAATCTTTTGGAGATCTTCATGTTCTGAAGGATATAGATCTGACTGTTAACGAGAGTGACGTTATGTGCCTTGTGGGAGCGAGTGGTTCTGGGAAAAGTACACTTCTCCGCTGTCTCAATTTTCTTGAAATAAAAGATAATGGGAAAGTGATTTTTGAAGGAAAACAAATAGAACCCAAAAAAGATAATTTAAATGAAGTACGTCAGCAGGTAGGAATGGTTTTTCAGCATTTTAATCTGTTTCCACATAAGACAGTCCTGGAAAACGTGATTGAAGCACCTATGATGGTGAAGAAAATAGAAAAGAAACAGGCAATTGAAGAAGGGAAGGAGCTGCTGGACAAGGTAGGACTAGGTGATAAATATGATGTTTATCCCGCAAAGCTTTCCGGCGGACAGAAGCAGCGTGTAGCAATTGCCAGAGCCCTTGCGATGAAACCAAAAATCATGCTCTTTGATGAACCTACTTCTGCACTCGACCCGGAGCTTGTGGGAGAAGTGCTGGAGACAATGAAGAAACTGGCCAAAGAGGGTATGACAATGATAGTAGTTACCCACGAAATGGGCTTTGCAAAAGAAGTAGCCGATTATACCGTTTATATGCATGACGGCAGAATAGTTGAAAGAGGCCCTTCAAATGAACTTTTTGATAACCCTAAAGAACAGAGGACGAAAGACTTTTTAAGCAAAGTTTTATAGGGGAAAAGAGAAGCACAGCAGCCACTAATAGGATGCTGTGCTTTTTCATGAAGATATCTTGAAAAATAGAGCGGCAGCTTTGAAAAAAGCCGTTTTTTTTGTTATATTATTGTAGGTGCATTTGTCGAAACCACATTTGCTATATTTATCACAGACTATTACTTTTTTCTGAAAAATAATAAATACACGCCGAGAATAATTAAGATAAACGGCCAGAAAGACTCAAATCCTGCAATCGTGCTGCGCAGGTAGTTCATAACCTGCCCGCTGTAGAGTGCATACAAAGAGACAGCGATCAGTATTACCGCAGGCACGAGACCTTCACGTTTATTAACGAAATACTTCATAAAAAAAGCTGCACCAGCAATAAACGTAAAAAAGCCCCAGTGGTATGACCAGGATCCAAAAGTCATCACTCCGTGAAAGTATACCCCGAGGCCGAGAAGGGTTATGCCTAAGAACATCTTATTATCGTCCCGGTTTGAAAAACCATTCCAGGACATAATGAGGCCGATAAAGAGCAGGACAGACTGCCATGTAAATAACACATCGGAGTAAGGGACAGAAATATTAAACTGATTAAGTAGAAAGTATAGGCCAGCAGCTATAAGCAATAATCCTGGCAGGGAATTTTTTCGGTTCATCGGAAGATATTCTCCTTTCTGCTTCAAAAAAATTACTAAATTTTACTTTTCAGGGAATAATGAAAAATAACCTTCAGAGACTCCTGAAAAAGATGAAATATGAACTGAACACTATCTAAAGTTCACATTTTCTTCAAACGTTTGTTTCATAGCATATTCGCTGAAATGTTATAATGATATATAAGTTCGTTCTAATAATAAAGACTTTATATATATATGTATTTATCTATTATTAATGTCATGGAGGTGACAGTATGCACATCCTGGTCGTCAGTTTGAATTATAAAACAACTCCAGTTGAAATACGAGAACAATTTACTTTTCAGGATGATACTGGGCTTGCATTGACAAAGCTCCGTAACGCCAAAAGCATTCTTGAAAATGTTATCGTATCTACCTGCAACAGAACTGAAATTTATATTGTAGCCGACCAGCTTCATACTGGTCGTTATTATACAAAAGCATTTTTATCTGAATGGTTTGGCATACCGAAAGAAGACTTCTCCCCTTATTTGCAGATAAGAGAGGATGAACATGCTATTGAACACTTATTCCGTGTGACTTGCGGGCTTGATTCCATGGTTCTTGGAGAAACACAGATTCTTGGGCAGATCCGTGACAGCTTTGCCATGGCCCAGCAACATGGAACTACAGGGACAATTTTCAATCATTTGTTCAAACAAGCCGTTACACTTGCTAAGCGCGCTCATTCCGAGACTAGCATCGGAGAGAATGCTGTCTCTGTCAGCTATGCTGCTGTCGAACTCGGCAAAAAGATTTTCGGCGGTTTCGAAGATAAAAAAGTGCTTGTATTAGGCGCTGGAAAAATGAGTGAATTGACGGCCAAAAACCTTACATCCAACGGTGTTTCTGATATTACAGTAATGAACCGCACCAAGGAAAAGGCTGTAGAGCTTGCAGGGAAATTTAATGGACAGGCTAAGGGCATGGATGAACTGGAACAATCCCTTCTTTCTTCAGACATCCTGATCAGCTCTACGGGTGCGAAAGATTATGTGGTCACTAAAGCCGGTGTGGAAAAGCTGGCAAAGAAACGGAACGGGCGTCCTCTGTTTCTTGTAGATATCGCTGTACCAAGAGACCTGGATCCTGGATTAGCTGAGATTGAGGATGTGTATCTTTACGATATTGACGATCTGCAGGGCATTGTTGCCGCTAATCTTGAAGAACGGAAGCATGAAGCGGAGAAGATTGAACTGATGATTGAAGAGGAACTGATTTCTTTCAGCCACTGGCTTGATACTCTTGGAGTGGTTCCTGTCATTACCGCGCTTCGCAGCAAGGCTCTTGCTGTTCAGGCAGAAACTATGGACAGCCTTGAGAGAAAACTAACAGGGCTTTCCGAAAGAGAAAAGAAAGTGATCCGGAAACATATGAAGAGTATCGTTAACCAGATCCTCCGTGACCCGATTTCTGCTGTAAAAGAAATTCCGGGCGATAAAAACTCTGCTGAACTTCTGGAATTTGTTACGAAGGTTTTTGCTCTGGAAGAAGAATTGAAGGAGCAGGAACAGCTTCCTTCTTATGAAATTAATATAAACAAGGCGGAGCGTGAATGGAACGCAGAGAAGAAAAAAGCAAAGCTAGCAAGTCGGCATGAGGCTGTGGCCCGCTCTATATAGAGAGGGGTTGCTTAAAGATATGGCATTAAACTTCCTGTATATTTCCATCATTGTTATTTATTCATTAAGCGTTCTTGGATATTTTATCGACTTTATACAAAACAACCAGAAGGTTAATCGAATTTCCTTCTGGTTGCTTTCTATTGTCTGGTTTCTCCAGCTTTTGTTTTTTATTGTGAGAGCGTTTGAATATAATCGGCTTCCGATCATGACAATTTTTGAAGGCATGTTTTTTTATGCGTGGATACTGGTAACTTTTTCCTTAATAGTGGCAAGGTTTTATAAAGGCGATTTTTTAATTTTATTCGTTAATGTCATTGGTTTTGCTATTACTGCTGCCGGGGGGCTGGCACCGGCTGGCGATGTATCCCCGAGGCTGGCGGATCTTCTCATCCTTGAAATGCTTATTATCCATGTAACACTTCTCCTCCTGTCTTATGGGACATTTACACTTTCCTTCGCATTTTCTCTTTTATATTATATTCAGCACCACATGCTCAAAAGAAAGATGTGGGGAAAAAGGATGGGGAGAATCGGCAACCTTTCAAAACTGGAGAGGTTCTCGTTTCTGACAGCTATGGTGGGGCTTCCGCTCATGTTCCTTGGCATCGTCCTTGGAGTAGTCTGGGCATGGCTCGGATTTAATGCAGTTCCATGGCTCGATATTAAAGTAGTCAGTACCTTTGGCGTACTTTTCGTATACGGGATATACCTGTTCCAATGGTCAGTAAAAAAGAAGCGGGGCTATGGGATGGCACTTTTTAATATAGCTGCTTTTCTCGTTCTGCTTATAAATTATTTTCTTTCCAGTTCATTTTCAGATTTTCATATCTGGCAGTAAAAGGAACTTACAGGGACTGTCTGCTCCTTTCGCTGTTCCTGCTTACTTGATTTTTGATACAATATCACCGAGGATTAAAGACAGACAACGGAGCGAAGAAGAAAACACTGTGTACATTGGAGGTTACTATGAGAAAAATTATTGTTGGATCCAGAAAAAGCAACTTAGCCATGACTCAGACAAAATGGGTCATCGAAAGGCTGAAATCCCTTGGTCTGGATTATGAATTTGAAATTAAAGAAATCGTTACTAAGGGAGACAAAATCCTTGATGTAACTTTATCAAAAGTAGGAGGGAAGGGCCTCTTCGTTAAGGAAATTGAGCAGGCAATGTATGATAAGGAAATTGATATCGCAGTGCACAGCATGAAAGATATGCCTGCTGTTATTGCCGAAGGACTTACGATCGGAGCTGTTCCTGAACGTGTTGACCCGAGAGACGCATTTATTTCAAACAGCGGGAAAAAGTTAATGGATCTGCCTGCTGGGTCAGTTGTTGGGACGAGCAGTCTGCGTCGCTCTGCACAAGTTCTTGCTCAACGTCCAGACCTTGAAATCAAGTGGATCCGGGGCAATATAGAAACGAGACTGCGTAAATGCCGTGAAGAAGGATATGATGCGATAATTCTTGCTGCTGCAGGTCTGGAAAGAGTAGGCTGGGATAAAAGCATTGTTTCCGAATATCTGGAGCCTGAGCTTTGCCTTCCTGCTGTAGGGCAGGGAGCTCTTGGAATCGAATGCAGAGAAGACGATAAAGAAGTACTTGAACTTCTTGGTAAAATTAACGACGCTACTACTGAATTAACAGTAGCTGCTGAGCGTTCTTTTCTTCACACCGTTGAAGGTGGATGCCAGGTTCCTATTGGCGGGTATGCCACGATGGAAGATGGCCGGATCTCATTGACTGCTCTTGTTGCTTCTCCGGATGGAAAACAGGTTTTCAAGGAAACAGTTAAAGGGGAAGACCCGGTTGCACTTGGAAAGCAAGCTGCTAATAAAATGCTCGACGAAGGTGCCAGAGAAGTGCTTCAGCGTGTAAAGGAAGAACTTGATCTGTAGGGAGCTGATAAGATGGAGCTTGAAGGATGCCGACTTTTAAATACCCGTCCGGCCCATCAAGCTTCTTCGTTAACGGAGAAGCTTGAGGAGCATGGAGCATCAGTTACAGAGCTTCCGCTTATTAAAGTAAAACGAGTTTCCTCAGCGGACACACTTGAACGAATCAGAAACAGCCTGGAAAGTTTTCACTGGATCGTCCTTACAAGCGCAAACAGCGTGGATTTTTTCTTCGAGTTTGTTAATGAGAGTGACGGCGGTGCAAGCAGTCTTTATGGCAAACGATTCGCAGTTGTCGGAGAGAAAACTCACAACCGGCTCAGGCAAAAAGGATTTGAGGCGGAGATTGTGCCGGATGTCTTTGAGGCGGAACATTTGGCTGAAGCGCTGAAGAAAGTTATCCGGACAGATGAAAAAGTGCTTTTTCCAAGAAGCAGTCTGTCACGTGACATCCTTATCAGGCTGCTGAAGCGGGAAAACATACACATAGAAGCGCCAGTGCTCTATGAGACTGTGGCAGAAACTGCCCACAGAATGGAGATTAACAGACTTCTGCAGGAAAAAAGCATAGATATCATCATTTTTACAAGTCCTTCTGCTGTTTATTCGTTTTTCAGGCAGATCAGCTCTGAAAACCGGAGTAAAGGCCTGCAACACATAATGTTTGCAGTAATAGGGACCGTAACAGCGAAAGCTATACAGGATTATGGTTTTACCAATTTGATCGTCCCGGAAGTTTTTACAGTGGAAGGTCTTGTGAAAGCGATAAATGAATCAGCGGGGCAAAATATAATATAGGATTTCCTTCCAGTTGCTGACTGGCAGGGAACTCTTCATCCTGGTCCCCGGTAAAGTTGTGTATCGGCAGGAAAAGATAAAAGGAGGTTTTTATATGTCATCCATCGATTTCAGACGCCACAGAAGATTGAGAAGGACTCCGGGCATCCGGAAAATGGTGCGTGAAACACATTTACATAAAGAAGATTTAATATATCCCATATTCGTTAAAGAGGGGACTAATATCAGAAATGAGGTAGCTTCTATGCCGGGGGTTTACCAGCTTTCTCTTGATCTTTTAAAGAGTGAGATGGAAGAGGTTGTCAATCTTGGCATTGAATCTGTTATTTTATTCGGGGTTCCGGATGAAAAAGACGAGGTTGGTTCCTGCGCCTACGATCAGAATGGTGTAGTGCAGCAGGCAACAAGACAGGTTAAGCAGGCCCACCCTCACTTAACTGTTATAGCCGACACCTGCCTTTGCCAGTTTACTGACCACGGGCATTGCGGAATTATAGAAAACGGGGAAGTATTAAACGACGAAACACTGGAGCTGCTTGTCAAAACAGCGGTTTCCCAGGCAGAAGCAGGAGCGGATATTATTGCCCCATCAAATATGATGGACGGTTTTGTTGCAGCGATCCGCCACGGACTGGATGAAGCAGGCTTTGAGAATATTCCGGTGATGAGTTATGCTGTTAAATATGCTTCTGCATTTTACGGGCCATTCCGGGATGCAGCTCATAGTTCTCCTGCTTTCGGTGACAGAAAAACATATCAGATGGATCCGGCAAACCGGCTGGAAGCTCTCCGTGAAGCAGAATCAGATGTGGAAGAGGGAGCGGACTTCCTCATTGTAAAGCCGGCACTGTCTTATCTGGATATTATCAGAGATGTGAGAGAAAATCATAATCTTCCTGTTGTCGCCTACAATGTCAGCGGTGAATATTCAATGATTAAAGCAGCTGCCTTAAACGGATGGATTGACGAAAAAGCTGTCGTCATGGAAATGCTGACAAGCATGAAACGGGCCGGTGCCGATCTCATCCTTACGTATTTTTCAAAAGATGTGGCAAAATGGCTTGATGAAAAATAAGTCAGGTTAGGATTTTTAACTTAACATTATAAGAGGCGGAATTCAGGAAAAGGAATTTCGCCTTCCATTTTAATAACAAGTAATTTCAATAAAAGAAAGGTGGACGTTATGATGGACAGAAATAAATCAGAAGCAGCGTTTGAGCAGGCGAAAAAAGTAATGCCAGGCGGTGTAAACAGTCCAGTTCGTGCTTTTAAATCAGTAAAAATGGATCCTGTTTTTATGGAACGTGGAGAAGGGGCGCGTATCTGGGATGTAGATGGCAACGAGTACATCGACTACGTGCTGTCATGGGGCCCGCTTGTCCTTGGCCATGCGGACGGACAAGTAGTAGAAGCTCTTAAAAAGATAACTGAAAAAGGGACAAGCTTTGGTGCTCCCCATGAGCTTGAAACAAAACTTGCTGAGCTTGTAATTGAAAGAGTGCCTTCTATCGAAGTAGTACGGATGGTAAACTCCGGTACAGAGGCAACGATGAGTGCCCTTCGCCTTGCACGTGGCTATACTGGCAGAAATAAAATCGTGAAATTTGAAGGCTGCTATCATGGCCACGGAGATTCCTTACTCATAAAAGCTGGTTCAGGTGTAGCTACGTTAGGATTGCCAGACAGCCCTGGCGTCCCTGAATCAGTGGCTAAAAATACACTGACTGTCCCTTATAACGATCTGGACAGCCTGAATGCTGCATTTGAGCAGTTCGGCGATGATATTGCAGCTGTGATCCTTGAGCCGGTTGCAGGTAATATGGGAGTTGTTTTACCTGAGGAAGGATTCCTCCAGGGAGTACGGAAGATTACAGAAGATCACGGTTCCCTTCTCATATTTGATGAAGTAATGACAGGATTCCGTACAGATTACAACTGTGCACAGGGAGCATATGATGTCATTCCGGATTTAACTACTCTTGGAAAGGTGATCGGCGGCGGTCTACCGGTAGGGGCGTATGGAGGTAAACGGGAAATCATGGAGCAGATCGCGCCTGCGGGACCGATCTACCAGGCTGGAACTTTATCAGGTAATCCTCTGGCAATGACTGCTGGGTATGAAACACTGAACCAGCTTACTCCAGAGAGTTACGAGCATTTTGAACGATTAGGAAAAAGGCTGGAGACAGGTCTTGCCGTAGCAGCTGAAAAACATGGGATACCTCACTCCACTAGCAGAGCAGGTTCCATGGTAGGTTTCTTCTTCAATAATGAAAAGGTAACAAATTACGAGAAGGCGTCTGCTTCAGACCTTGGAATGTTCGCTTCCTACTTTAAACTTATGCTGGATGAAAGAGTGTCTCTTCCTCCATCTCAGTTTGAAGGGATGTTCCTTTCCACGAAGCATACAGAGGAAGACATTGACAGAACAATTCAGGCGGCAGAAAAAGCTTTTGCAATATTAAGCAGTGAAAAAGAATAAGAATGAATGACAGCAGATTCCCGGCAATATTGTTTATTGCCGGGGGTTTTTATTTGTAAGTCTGGGAAATATGTCACTTTAAGGTGCATAAACAAGACGTTTTCGCTTTTTCGTTACTTGTTCAAGAGCGACCAGTACAATCAGGTAACGAATGTCTCTCATTCGTGCCTTCATCCTTAGTAATCACTACACTCAGGTAACGAATAGCACTCATTCGTACCCTCGTTCAGATTAATCACCATGCTCAGGGCAGAAAAGAACTCTTCACTCCCCCAAAAATTCAGTTGAAAAAAGTTTATTCAACCCTCTTAACACGATAAGTATGTGACGGCCCCTGTAAGTCCACGTACAATTGACCATGCACAATTATAAACAGGCATATTTCGAGGGGAATGCACATAGAAGTGTAACGTATGAACCAATATTGGGAGACGAGTTTGGACAAAGATTTTATTAAATGCTTACATCATCAACACAATGTAAGGCAGAGTTTACTATAAAGGGGGAGTTCCGCTTGACTAATGAACAGCCGTCATCACTGGCATTTTCTATTAAGGAAGCAGTATGGCTAAACCGGGGAAATGAAATTGATGAGCTATTATCTTTATCTTTAGAACCCGATGTGACAATAAAAGAGGATGACGATCAAGTACTTGTCAGAGGGTCGCTTCAGCTTGTTGGGGAATACAGGCCAAAAGAGGAAACTAACGCCCCGGTGGATGCAGATTCACTGGAAGATCAGGTATCTTTCAGGTCGGTGGAAGAAGTATCACTTAATGATGAAGGAATGGGAGTAATCCGCCATCACTTCCCGCTCGACGTTACTATTCCGAAAGAAAGAATTAACAGAATTGAAGATCTGCTTGTGACAGTTGACGCATTTGATTATGAACTGCCGGGAAGCGGGTGTATCGAACTTGACGCAAATGTTTCTATTTCCGGCATAACTAGTGAAAGAAATGCCTACAGTGAACAAGACGAAGGGGAAGATGCAGCTGAAACCGAGTACGAGGCGGGATATACGGAAGGCTACCAACATGAAGAAGAGGATGACAGAGAGGAGCAACATTATTCCGAAGCTCATTATTTACAAGAAGAGAATCGGGAAAACTCAGAAGAAGATGTAAAAGAACGCCATTTTCATTTTGAGGCGTACCGTCAGCAGCCCGAACCGGAAGAGCTGGATCATAATCATCACGAAGAACATCGATGGGACGGCGGCCAGCATAATTTTAATGATTATGAGGATACCGCTATATCTGCGGAAGAAAGCAGAGATATCGAGGAAAAATCAGAGGCTGCAGGGAACGAACCAAACGTAAAATTTTCTCCTGCAAAGAGCTTTAATTCTCTTAATCGTACTCCGGAAGAAACTGAGCACTATGAATCCGCAGATTCTGATGAGGAAGTACAGCAAGAGAAAACCTCTGGACAAAAGCAAGAGGAGAATGCTTTGTATTTAACGAAAATGCTGACAAGAGGAGAAGAAAGATTTACAAGGCTGCGTATGTGTATTGTTCAGGAAGGGGAATCGCTGGAGACAATAGCTGAGAGATACAATCTTACCGTCAGCAGTCTGCTCAGAATGAACCGGTTAAATGAGGAAAGAGTGTCAGAAGGACAAATCCTCTACCTTCCTGCAAAGCAGGCGCCAGCATCCAAAGAGTGAGCGGGGGCGGTGGTATGCTTAGATTAGATGCGGTACTTGAAAGCTATGGTCTTAAAGAAGGTAAATGGAAAATTGCCGGAAGCCTGCTGGAAACAGAGAAAGGGCTAAAGCGTATCCATGTCTGGACTGATAAAGCCCTTCTTAACTGGCACATCAGCTGGAGAGACCAGCTGGCAGAAAATACGGGCTGTCTGACTGACAGGATGATCCAGACAGTTCGCGGGGAGAGAATGTCGCTGTGTGACGAGGGCTGGATTACTGTGCATGATGAAGTGTCCAGCCCTTTTTCTTACAAAAATAAGGAAAAAGAAACAGGCCGTTTTTTTGGTAAATATTATTCTCTCAAAGTGGAAGACAAACAAACAGATGAAGACCATGCGTATTTCCCGGATTTTAATGCGGAGATCCTTGACAGGAAAGCTCATACAGGGAAGCGTGATAAAAACGGAGAGTTCGTCGAGGCTGTCAGAAAAGAAGCTTTGATGCGATATCAAAAGGCCAAGCGCCTTAACGAAAAAGCAGATCCTGCCCCTGTACCGTTTGTTTGCCCTGTACTATCACTGAATCAGGCGAGACTGGTGTACGAGAAGATGTACTGGGTAAATTCAACGGAGAAACCAGAGAGCGGGTACCGTTCTCTCAGCCGTATGTTAGGAGAATGGCTGAAGCATCAAGGAGAGAAGTCTTTATTTGCAATGCTGGACGAAATGGACTCTTATTTCCCTTTAAAAAATAAACATGGGGTGCCCCTTCTCACGGAATGTCTCCTTCCTTGGGAGTTTGCCGACTTTATAGAAGCAGGGGAAAATCAAAGTTTTGGTGCCCGGAGAAAGGTTTTGGCAGAGAGGTGGGAAACATCGAGAGCTTTAGTGAAGGCGCTGAGTAAATGGCTTGATGTTACCCGGGAGCAGGTGAAGGTATGAATATAGATGTGCAGCAGAAACCTCTAGGCGCAGTACTGTTTCAGTATGATATTTATCCGGAAAAGATTGAAAATGTCGGTAAGGTGAAACGTATTTTTACAGCAAACGGTCAGTATGCTTTAAAAGAAACGACAATGAATGAGGAAGAAGCCCACTGGTTTGTTCATGTGATGAGGCGCCTAGAGAGAATTGGATTCCATTATGTAGTGCCAGTGCTCCCTACTAAGTACGGTGACTATATTGTCCGTTATGGGAGCCAGACGTTTTATCTAATGCCGTGGTACGAGGATCATCAGCAGTTCAGAAGCCCGGTTTACCCTGAAGAGGTGATGGCAGAGGAACTTGCTAAGCTCCACGGGCTTACTGAGAGGACACAGGATTATTCGGAAACGGTTCTTGAGAAATCTTTTGAAACATTAAAAAAGCGCTGGGCGTACCGAAAGCTGGAGATGGAAAGGTATGCGGATAAAATAGAAGGCAATGTATATTTATCCCCGTTTGAACTGACTTTTTTGACTCATTTCCAGCGAAGCATTTTTATGGCGGATAAAGCAGAGGAACATCTGACTCTGTGGTATGAGGGGGTAAAAGAAAAAAAGAGTTTTCGCAGTGTTCTCTGCCACGGTAAACCAGCGAGAAAGCATACGTGTTTTGACAAGTATGGAACTGCATATTTCCTCAACTTTGAAAAAGCGGTTCTGGATACTCCGGCAAGAGACGTGGCTCATATGTTCCGGCACTTTTTTATGTCAAGGCCATGGGATGAACAGGAAGGGCGGCACTGGCTGCAAATATATGAAAAACATTTTGCTTTGTACGATGAAGAAAGGCATCTGTTTGTAAGCTATCTTGCTTTTCCGGAGAGCATGTATCAAATGGCGGACAGGTATATGAAGCGGGACGGGAAGTCGACAGAACTGCATTATGTGACACGCCTGGAAAAAAGAGTTCTTACTTTAAACAGGGTACAACGGTTTATGAACAGCCTCTTTTCCCCGGAAAACGAAAACAGGTAAAGGTACGGGAATGGCATTGTAATTTTATAAAATTGAGATTGGCACGCAAAGACCGGGATGTATACCCGGTCTTATTACTTTGCAATCCAATAACCAGCTGGGTCCTCTTTATGGAAAAAAATGTACTCAGCTGGAGAACCAGCCGAGTACATGGGACAGATAGAGAAAAACAAGTATTGCAAGGAGTATCATATCAAAGGTTGTCGGCAGGAAGAGTGTACGGAGAAATTGTAAAATAATCAGTGGCAGAAGAATCTGGTAAAAAACGTCCACACTTCGCATCATCCAGCGGGGCCACCTGAAGTGGGAGAATACTCTTTTTCTCAGCTTTCATCCCTCCCTGTGCTCATACTGTTATATTATTCTATGCTCAGGCAGGGAGAAGGTGTACTCCAGCCTGGTTTTTCAGATAATTTCTTTAAACGTATAACTTACTTCTGTCAGTGGTATAAATAATTCCACAGTGGCAAAGATAGATTAATGGTACTGGTTTTTAAACGCAGCAGGGCATGCAGAGTCCGGGAAAACAAAATTTTTGCGGATTTGGTCTCATAACTATTGATAAACTTTTTAAATAACGTTAAAATACGTTACATACCAGACGTTGAAAAACAATGAAGGGGAAGAGTACATTTTGAGCCCGACAGAGAGGGAAGCTATCACAGGGTAGTCTTTTACAGGCTGGCAGTGGTGCTGGAAGGTTTCCCGGGAGGTAGAAATGGAAGGTCGCCCTGGAGTTGCTTTTGTGAACAAGCAGACAGAAAAGGCAAGGTTACTGTCCCTGATTGGGGAAGGAAGCCTGCATCTTCATTTGACTGCTTGCAGCAAGAGCCGGTGCAGCACCGTTAAAGCTTTGAGTGTACAGTCTTATGTATAGATTCCTATGGATCCACTGCGTTTCAATGCAGGCATCCTCCATTAGGGAAATGATCTTCTTTGATTAGTAAAGAAGATGCTGAGACTGTAAACAAAGGTGGTACCGCGAGGAATTTAACTCCCTTCGTCCTTTGACG
This sequence comes from Evansella clarkii, assembly GCF_002019695.1. Lineage (GTDB taxonomy): Bacteria > Bacillota > Bacilli > Bacillales > Salisediminibacteriaceae > Evansella > Evansella clarkii. The sequence goes on from NZ_KV917376.1 coordinate 2,518,989, forward strand.
AAGGGGGTTTTTTGTATTTTCAGCCTGTTTCAGGCGCAGGAGAATGACTATGTAAAGATGCTCCCCCTTTATCAGGCCGCACCGTTCAGCCGTTCAACTATAAAAAATCAGCTATAACTAAAAAAGTTCACAAAATCGTACGGGGTCTGGCCCCCGAACTTTTGGAGGAGGAAGAATAATGGAAAACAAAGAGGTTTCAATGCCGCCTAAGTATGACCCGCAGGCGACAGAGAGTAAATGGTATCAGTACTGGGTGGATGGAAAGTTTTTCGAGGCAGCTGGTGATGAAAGCAAAAAGCCGTACACTATCGTTATCCCGCCGCCGAACGTAACAGGAAAACTTCACCTTGGGCATGCATGGGATACGACACTCCAGGATATTCTTATGCGGGTAAAGAGGATGCAAGGGTATGATGCTTTATGGCTTCCTGGAATGGACCATGCAGGTATTGCCACTCAGGCGAAAGTAGAAGGAAAACTTCGTGAAGAAGGAATCAGCAGACACGACCTTGGCAGAGAAAAATTCCTTGAAAAGTCCTGGGAGTGGAAGGAAGAGTATGCGGAGTTTATCCGTAAGCAATGGGCAAAACTAGGTCTTTCCCTCGACTATTCAAGAGAGAGGTTCACTCTTGATGAAGGACTTTCAGACGCAGTTAATGAAGTTTTCGTAAGATTGTACGAAGAAGGTCTTATCTACCGCGGCGAATATATCATAAACTGGGACCCTCAGACAAAGACGGCTCTTTCTGACATTGAAGTAATCCATAAAGACGTACAAGGTGCGTTTTACCATATGAAATACCCTCTCGTGGACGGAAGCGGGCATATCGAGGTGGCGACAACCCGTCCGGAAACGATGCTTGGGGATACTGCTGTTGCCGTACATCCGAAAGATGAGCGTTACCAGCACCTCATTGGCAAGAAGGTAAAGCTCCCGATCGTTGGCAGAGAAATTGAGATTGTAGCAGACGACTACGTGGACCGGGAATTTGGTTCAGGTGCTGTTAAAATTACTCCTGCCCATGATCCGAACGACTTTGAAATAGGCAACCGCCATGATCTGGAGCGTGTGCTCGTTATGGATGAAGGCGGACAAATGAACGAAAATGCCGGGAAGTATAAAGGTATGGACCGGTTTGAATGCCGAAAGCAGATTGTTAAAGACCTTCAGGAAGAAGGCGTCCTGTTCAAAATTGAAGAACATATGCACAGTGTAGGACATTCAGAACGAAGCGGCGCAGTTGTAGAGCCTTATTTATCCACACAGTGGTTTGTAAAAATGGGGCCTCTCGCAGATCAGGCAATTGAGCTGCAAAAGTCAGAAGGAAAAGTTGATTTTGTTCCTGAGCGTTTTGAGAAAACTTATCTACACTGGATTGAAAACATCCGTGACTGGTGTATCTCCCGTCAACTATGGTGGGGGCACAGAATCCCGGCCTGGTACCACAAAGAAACCGGAGAAATTTACGTAGGCCGTACCGCCCCTGAAGATATTGAAAACTGGGAACAGGATGAGGATGTACTTGATACATGGTTCAGTTCTGCATTATGGCCATTTTCAACAATGGGCTGGCCGAATGAAGAAGCACCTGATTTTAAACGATTCTATTCCACAGATGTTCTCGTAACGGGATATGACATCATTTATTTCTGGGTAGCGCGAATGATTTTCCAGGGACTGCATTTCACTGGCGAACGCCCGTTTAAAGATGTGCTGATCCACGGTCTTGTCCGTGATTCAGAAGGGCGAAAAATGAGTAAATCCCTTGGTAACGGAGTCGACCCGATGGATGTTATCGATAAATATGGTGCAGACGCTTTACGCTTCTTCCTTTCTACAGGAAGCTCACCAGGGCATGACCTCCGTTTTTACTGGGAAAAAGTAGAAGCAAACTGGAACTTTGGCAATAAAATCTGGAATGCTTCAAGATTTGCCTTAATGAACATGGAAGGTCTCAAATATGAAGACATTGATCTTTCAGGCAAAAAATCGATTGCTGATAAGTGGATTCTGACCCGCCTTCAGGAAACGGTTGACCATGTTACTAAATTTATTGATACGTATGAATTTGGCGAAGTTGGCCGTGCCCTTTACAACTTTATCTGGGATGATCTTTGTGACTGGTATATTGAAATGGCGAAGCTGCCATTAAATGGGGAAGACGAAGAAGCGAAGCATACAACTCGTTCAGTCCTTGCGTATGTTCTCGACAATACGATGAGGCTGCTCCATCCGTTCATGCCATTTATTACAGAAGAAGTATGGCAGCACCTTCCGCACGAAGGAGAATCAATTACTGTGGCTGAATGGCCGGAGAAAACAGACTCCTTAATGGACATCCAGGCTGTTAAAGATATGCAGCTCCTTCAGGAAATCATCCGTTCTGTACGGAACACAAGAGCAGAACTGAATGTTCCAATGAGCAGGGAAATTACTCTTCATATTAAAGCTGACTCCGTAGAAGTACTTGAACAGCTTCAACGAGGCCAGGCTTATATAGAGCGTTTCTGCCGCCCGGGAGAACTGCGAATGGATACAGGGCTTGCTGCTCCGGAAAAATCAATGAGCTCGGTTCTGTCAGGTGTGGAACTGTATCTCCCATTAGAAGGCCTGCTCGATCTGGACGCTGAAATTGAGCGTCTCGAAGGAGAGCTGAAGCGCCTTGATGGGGAAGTTATCCGAGTTCAGAAAAAACTTTCAAATAAAGGCTTTACAGATAAGGCTCCGGAACAGGTTGTTGCTGCTGAGAGAGAAAAAGAGAAAGATTACACGGAGCAAAGAAATAAAGTTGCTGCCCGCTTAGAAGAACTGAAAAATTAAGGGCTCAAGAAAATCCAGGGATTTAACATCCCTGGGTTTCCTCTACATAATTATATTAACCAGAGGAGACTTGGAATGGGTAAAATAAAGTATAAAAGGGCAAGAGAACTGAATATACAAATAGGGGACCTTCAGCCAGGGGCAAAAAATAAAATTACTGATGTTCCAGGTGTAACAGTTGGCCATCATACACTTAGTAATGGAAACATACAGACCGGAGTAACTGCTATTCTGCCGCATCAGGGAAATATTTTTAAAGAAAAGGTTATTGCTTCGAGCCATGTATTCAACGGATTCGGCAAAACAGCAGGAACGATTCAAATTAATGAACTGGGAACCGTCGAAACGCCGATTATTTTAACGAATACTTTTGCAGCGGGGACTTGCAGCGCAGGACTCATCAAATATATGCTGAAAGACAACCTGGAGCCTGGACGTACTACTGGTACAATTAACCCAGTTGTATGTGAATGTAATGATATGATTTTAAATGATATTAGAGAAGCCGCAGTGGAAGAACGTCATGTGACCAGGGCTATCGAAGCTGCAGGGCCTGACTTTGAGGAGGGTGCACATGGTGCCGGCAGAGGGATGAAATGCTTCGGGCTGAAAGGCGGAATTGGTTCAGCCTCCAGATTTATTCATGCGGGAGACAGAGCATATACCCTGGGAGTATTGGTATTGTCTAATTTCGGTAATCTGCAGGATTTAGTATTAGACGGCAAAAAAGCCGGGAAACGCATTTCTGAAATAAGGGACACAAATGGTACAGAAGAAAAGGATCAAGGATCCATCATTATGATTCTTGCTACTGACTTACCTGTGACAGACAGACAGCTTAACCGGATCATCAGAAGATGCGGCAATGGTTTAAGCCGTACTGGATCGAATATGGGCCATGGGAGCGGAGATTTAGTAATCGGTTTTTCGACAGCAACAAGAATCCCCCATAAGCCGGAAGCTGAGCTTCTTTCTATGGAGTTTGTTCATGAAGAAGAACTGGATCAGCCATTTAAAGCTGCAGCAGAAGCTACGGAAGAGGCGATTATTAATTCAATGCTTATGGCAAAAACAACAACCGGAAGAGACGGGAATCAATTAATCTCATTAAGTGAGTATGCTGAAAAGCTTATATAAAAAGGAGAGGTGTATTAATGGGAGAAGTCGCCTTTTATAAAGACAGATTCGTAGGTATTGAAGAGAACGTTGTGCCAATCCAGGAACGGGGCCACCAGTTCGGTGATGGAGTTTATGAAGTGATCCGCGTTTATGGCGGAGAGCCATTCCTTATGGAGGAACACTTCGACAGGCTCGAGAGAAGTGCTGCAGCAATTGACCTGAGGCTTCCATACAGAAGAGAAAAGCTGAAGGCAATTGTTAAGGAAGCACTTGAACGATCAGAAATTAAAGAAGCGGAAATTTATTTCCAGATCACGAGAGGTATTTCCCCCCGCCAGCATCATTATCCAGAATGTGATGCTGTGTTCGCTCTCACAGTACGCCAGGCAAAAACGTTGGATTCTATTAAACGGGAAGAAGGCGTTCCTGTAACAATTGCAGAAGATGACCGGTGGCTCAATTGTTATATTAAATCGTTAAACCTTCTCCCAAATGTGATGGCTAAGCAGAAGGCAATGGCAAAAGGCTGCGCAGAAGCAATATATCAGAGAGACGGCATAATTACAGAAGGCTCAAGCAGTAATGCCTTTGCTGTAAAAGACGGTGTAATATATACACACCCTGCAACAAGAGGCATTCTTCACGGTATCACAAGGGCGACTGTTATTGAACTGGCGAAAGAAATGGATATAGCTGTAAAGGAAGAAAAGTTTGACACAGAATTCTTCCTGAATGCAGATGAAGTGTTCTTTACGAGTACCAGTGTAGAAGTGATGCCTGTCAGTGAAGCAGACGGTACAAGATTCCCTGAGACAAGGCCTGTGACTCTTAAGCTTTCAGATGCCTTTAAAAAACTATATATTAAAGGGCAGTAATCTCAAGGGCCTCCCAGATGAAAGCCATGCTGGAGAGGCCTTTTAAACAATTTTCCTTGGGAAATGCAAAAAGAATGTATTTTCAGAAATAGTGATATAAAATGAAAATACTGGAATTTCCAGCTAAAGAGGAAATATTATTTAACTTTCTTAAGAATCCTATGAAACTTTTCTTTCCTTAAAGCGTAAAAAAATTATTACAGTAAATTGGCTGATAGACCTGGTTAGTTAAACAGCGTTCTGTTCGGGGGGTGTTTTCAATTTTTTTAATCAGAAGACTCAGAAAGAATCTAACTAAAATTTCCGGAGTATTCAGGAAAGACGAAGAGCCTGAAGAATTACTGGAGCAGTACATAGCAATGCTTGGAGAAAAAGTTAAAGAACTGGAAAACGAAGCAATACAAAAAACAGCAGAAGAAAAATTACTGGCCCGAAGAATTGAAGCAGCAGCTGAAAAAATAAAGAAGCGTGAAAAGCAGGCTCTGAAAGCACTCAGCACAGGAAGGAACGATTTTGCGCGGCGTGTAATTGAAGATAAAACAAGAATCTCCGGGGAGAAAAGACATCTTGAAACACTCCATGCGTCTGCCAGAGACGATGCAGCCGAACTTAACGAGAGACTCTTCAGCCTGAAAAAGTCCTACCAGGAAATACTCTTTAAGCGGGAACAGCTGCAAAATAAAGTCGGGACCACAAAGACTAACATTTTGATGAATGAAGCTCTTTCCACCCTGGACTTTTCCAATAGGAAAGATAGAGAGAACGAGATGAAAGGTACGGAGGAAGAAGGAATCCCTTCCAATACCCCCGACGACAGAAAGCAAACTGACAAAAACGTAAAAAACACGGACAGCCAGTGGCTGCAGGACCAGGTTGACCAGGAGATGCTCCTCCTGAAAAAGAAATTACACAGTAGCAAAAGTGAATGAACATATTAATATAAGGGGTTAAACCATAACTAAAACACCTGTGCAATTAATTGCGCAGGTGTTTTTTTGAAAGATAAGAAAGTATAAAATAAAAATTTTTGTCCACCACGCATTTTTGGTGTGCGGTATTTTTGCCAGAGAAGTACTGTAAATTTCCACGATAATGTCCAGTTTCAGATGTGAGCGTGGGATGACCTCTCCTGAAGCACCTCGAAGTACTGCATAAAAGGAAAAAGCAGCTATTAAATTATGCTGTCCGCCGAATTACTAACCCAAGGGAGGGAATGAGGCTGATTCAGGAATTGAACCGGTTGTACAACGCTCCTCAACGTACGAAAGAGGCTGATTCAGGAATTGAATCGGTTAAACAACACTTCTCAACGTATGAATGAAGCCGATGCAGGAATTGAGTTGGTTGAATGCCTGGACTCAACGTACGAAAGAGGCTGATTCAGGAATTGAACCGGTTGAACAATGCTTCTCAACGTACGAATAAGGCTGATTCAGGAATTGAACCGGTTGAACAATGCTTCTCAACGTACGAATAAGGCTGATTCAGGAATTGAATCGGTTGAACAATGCTTCTCAACGTACGAATAAGGCTGATTCAGGAATTGAATTGGTTGAACAATGCTTCTCAACGTATGAATGAGGTTGATTCAGGAATTGAATCGGTTGAACAACGCTTTTCAACGTATGAATGAAGCTGATTCAGGAATTGAACCGGTTGAACAATGCTTCTCAACGTACGAATAAGGCTGATTCAGGAATTGAACCGGTTGAACAATGCTTCTCAACGTATGAATGAGGCTGATTCAGGAATTGAATCGGTTGAACAACGCTCCTCAACGTATGAATGAAGCTGAATCAGGAATTGAATTGGTTGAACAATGCTTCTCAACGTATGAATGAGGCTGATTCAGGAATTGAATCGGTTGAACAACGCTTTTCAACGTATGAATGAAGCTGATTCAGGAATTGAATCGGTTGAACAACGCTCCTCAACGTATGAATGAAGCTGATTCAGGAATTGAGTCGATTCAATAACACTACAGTCCAACGAGCATATGCAGCAAACAATACAACTACAGCAACCTATTTACAATCGAGGAGGAAGGGGCAGTGTCTGGATCAGCGGTCACTCATTGCAGATATAGAGCGCAGCTCGTGTCCAAGGCTCTTGCGTTTTTCTTTAGCTGATGGGGGGCTTAATACAAAATACGCCTGAAGGCTTAGATAAGATATTTCCCCGGTACATTATCCGGAAATGGCAGAGACGATATGATTAAGGCAGAAAAAAGAGAGGAGGAAAAAACGATGAAAAAGTTTTTGATTTTCTTGCTTGCTATCGCTGCCCTGTTTATTCTGTTAGCTAACATCGGGCCTTTAATACTTCTTGGAGTTAGTGTTTACCTTCTGTATGTTATCTTCAAAAAATTTGTGAGAAGTGATTCAATGGCAGGAAAAGTTATCTGGGTGCTCCTTGGATTGCTTGTACTCAGCGTAGCGTTATCAAATATTTACGCAGTTTTAGGGCTCGCTGCACTGTATTTTTTATATGTGCTTTTCAAAAATAACGGGAAAGAGGAAGAAATTATCTTTAATAAGCCTTCAGAGAACGACCCATTTACAAATTTTGAAAGACAATGGGCAGACATGAACAAGTAAAAAGCAGAAAAAGCTGATAAATACTGATAAATGCTGATTAATGCTGAAAAGCAAATTTTACTTAAACAAAGGAGAGATATGAAATGACAAATGTATTTACAAGGCTGAAAGACTCTATAGCAGCAGATCTCCATGACCTGCTTGATAAGAAAGAGGAAGCTAACCCTATTGCTGCTCTGAACCAGTATTTACGTCAGAGTGAAAAAGAAACGGAAAAGGTACGCAAGCTGGCTGACCGCCAGTATAAGCTAATCGACGAATTTACGAAGGAACATCAGAAAGCAGCAGAAATGGCGGCCAAACGAAAATATCAGGCCGAAATCGCGTCTGAAGCGGGAGAAGAGGAGATGCATGAATTTGCTTTAAGCGAAGCAGAAAGATATGAAACAAGAGTATCAGAACTTCATAAATCAAAAATCTCGGCACAGGAACAGCTTGAGGAGCTTGAAAGAAAATATGAAGAAATGAGCCATAAACTAAAAGATATGCACTTAAGAAGGATGCAGCTTATGGGGAGAGAAAATATTGCCCGGGCAACTTACCAGATAGACAAAGTAACGAAGGACCCAGGGGATGCCTCCTATTATCGCTTTACAGAAATGGAAAGTTTCATTGAAGGGCTGGAGCATAAAGTGAACCGGAGAAGCTATGAAAATTCCTTTGACGGTAAAATAGCTATGCTGGAACGGGAATTAAAAGACAAAGCACAATAAGCATCAGGACTCCGGGATACATACGTAGCCCGGAGATGCCTGAGATTATATTGTATATTTGCGGCTCTATTAGTAAAATAAGATTGCCCGGCAGATTTTGTCAGTCCGGGCATACATAAAAAACGGGGAGGAGGCCGCTGTATGTTCAGCAGAATATCTGTAAACACCGTGAACTGGATACTTATAACAGGAGCATTGCTCCTTGTGGCAGAAATTTTGTTTTTTAATACAGGTCTGGTGTTCTCCCTCCTTTTCCTCGGTTTCCTTACGTATATGGGCTGGAAAAATTTCAGGCATGCTGTAGGAAAGATTTTCTTTTTTATCGGGCTGATCAGTGTATTTTTTACTGTGGTAAATATGATGGCTGTTCGTTTTGTTGTTGTTGCAGCCATCATTCTTTTTGCGGTTAATTACCGCCGGTCATCAAGAGAGCCGGAATATATCAAACCGAAAACTTCTGAGACGGCTGTCTCAACTACAGAGGAAGTACGTGAAGAGCCTCTGATCCGGAAGGAACCATTATTCCGTAATCGTTTTTTTGGCAGGCAGGAAACGGATGAAGTGCCGTACCGGTGGCAGGATGTCAATATCCACAGTGGGTTTGGCGATAAGATAATCGATCTCAGCAACACAGTGCTTCCTGATCACCCCGTAATATCTGTCAGACATTTTATTGGAAACATAAAAATATACGTACCTTACGAAGTGGAGGTGAGTCTCCACCACAGCTCTGTATTCGGCAGAGCTGCTGTCTTTCAGAAAAAGCATGATTCATTAGTAAATCAGACGCTGTTATATGAGACAGAGAATTATGGCAGGGAAACAGGTAACCCTGAGTTGAAAATCGTTACCTCTGTGTTCTCCGGAGACATTGAGGTGAAGAGAATATGAATTTGTTTTTTATTAAACAGCTCCTTGCCGCATTGCTCGGTGCATTATTTTTCGGGGCGGCAATTGTAGCCTCAACGTTTCTCATATTTCCTGTGGAGAACTGGCGTGAACTTTCTGAAGGAGAGATGTTTGGGGTGCCGTATCCCCTCTGGATTGTCAGTATTATTGCGGCAGGCGGTATTACAGCAGGTGTGTCTTACTGGACAATATACAGGAACAAGCTTCAGCAGATTAATGACCGTCTGGAAGAGCTGGTGCGGGGAGAGAAACTGTCAATAGAAGAGGATACAGAACATCCGGACCTTTCCGGGATCAATAAATTACTTCAGGAACTGGAAACACAGGCAGTGAAACAGACGGAACTGTCGCAGCGCCTTGCAACGGAAAGGGCGGAAGAACGGGAGAAAGGGCTGCAGGAAGTCGTACTCCAGGAGCGGAACCGCCTTGCAAGGGAACTTCATGATTCCGTGTCCCAGCAGTTATTCGCCGCATCAATGATGATGTCTGCGATTAATGAGGGCAATCCTCCAGAGGACCCGGCCATGCGGAAGCAGCTGGGGCTTATCGAAAAAATGATTGACCAGTCTCAGCTTGAAATGAGAGCTCTGCTCCTGCATTTGCGCCCGGCGGCATTAAGGGAAAAGCCCCTTGGAGAAGGGATTGCCGAGCTGCTGAGCGAATTAAGAGACAAAGTGCCTATGGAGATTGACTGGAAGATTGAACCTCTCAAGCTTGAAAAAGGGGTTGAAGATCATCTGTTCCGGATTCTGCAGGAGGCCGTATCAAACGCACTCCGGCATTCTAAGGCGGAAAAGCTGACAGTAATACTGATGGAACGGGATAATATTATCATTTTAAGAGTAGCCGATAACGGAAAAGGCTTTAATGTAACGAAAGAAAGCTCCAAAAGCTCTTACGGATTAAAAAATATGTATGAAAGAGCCATCGAGATAGGGGGCTCTATGAAAATAGTAAGCGTTGAAAATGAGGGGAGCCGGCTGGAAGTTAAAATTCCTCAAAGGAAAACGACAGGGGGCGGGAAAATTGATTAAAGTGTTATTTGCTGATGACCATGAGATGGTTCGCATTGGAGTTTCTTCCTATCTGTCTGCGCAGGCAGATATCCAGGTAATCGCAGAAGCAGAAGACGGAGGAGAAGCTGTGGATCTGGCACTGGCCCATAAACCGGATATTATCCTGATGGACCTGGTAATGAAACAAATGGATGGAATTGAAGCTACAAAAAGAATTATTGAAAAGTGGCCGGAAGCTAAAATTATTATAGTAACGAGTTTTCTGGATGATGAAAAAGTGTATCCCGCCCTTGAAGCCGGTGCCTCCAGCTATATGCTTAAGACCTCAAAGGCAAAGGATATTGCAGAAGCTATCCGTTCCACATATAAAGGGCAGTCTGTACTGGAGCCGGAGGTTACTGGAAAGCTTATGACAAGAATGAGGAAAAGTCCTGCGGCATCTCTTCATGAGGCCCTTACAGCCAGGGAACTGGAGGTGCTCCGCCTCATGACACAGGGAAAGACCAATCTGGAAATTTCTGAAGAGCTTTTTATCTCATTAAAAACAGTGAAAGTCCATGTCAGCAATATTCTCGGAAAGCTTGAGGTTCATGACCGGACACAGGCGGTTATATACGCTTTTAACGAGGGGGTATTTAAATAACATAATGTGGTGCTGCTGTCACAAAAAAATGATACAAAAAGCCCCCACGCTAACAAGGGGTCAGGGATACCTTGTTAGCGTGGGGGCTTTTTTAGTTTTCATACGTGCGGGGAGGGGAGGCAGGTTAACCTTATGAAACTACTTTCTGCACATACTCCAGAAACACGTCTGCAATATCCACACTGCTGTTCATATATAAACTTCTGCAGCCAACGGCATCTTCCATTTCGTTAAATAAAAGCGTGCCATCTTTATCAAATAAAAAATCAATGCCTGCAAAATCTAATTTTATACTGCTTGCTATGGCATGTATCTGCTTCTTTTCGGCCTCATTTAATACATAACTCCTGGAAGTACCCCCGGTGGAAAGATTTGCACGGAGCTCTGAGGAGGAGGTTGTTTCCCGCAGAACCGCTCCCTGTATTTCGTTGCCAACGATATAAACCCGGAGGTCTTTACCGGGATTTCCGGAAAGAGGCTGAACGAGCAGTTCGCTATAGTTTATCTGGCTTAGACAATGGAGAAGATCACATTCATTGTGAATAAAATAAACGCCCGCACCGCCCCGGCCATACGGGTCCTTGATTACGAAAGGGAAATCAGGGTGGTTGTCAGGAGACAGTGCCTCTGGTGAAACTGCAGCTGTATCGGCCATACGGATGCCTTTTTTTTGTAAAAAAGCATGGGTTAGCCGCTTATCATTGGCGAGCCGGGCTGCAAAAGAAGTGTTAAAGGAACGTATTCCACTAAATTCAGCTAGCTCATTCAGCCATGGAGAAACAGAGCGGTTAATCAGAAAATCAGGACTCTGCTCCCCTCCGCGGGTAAAAGGAGATTCATTTCCGCTTATTTTCCAGGTGAGTTCTTCTAAGTGAACAAGTGAAAGCTTTATCTCTCTTTTTTCAGCAGCGTGCAGGAGAAGTTTAATAAAACGTTGATTTCGATTAATATCTTCTTTACGGTAGACAAGCCAGCCGTATTTTTTTATGGCCCTCACTTTTTCGAACTCCTTCTTTTCTCTGTATTTTCTTTTATAAACTGAACCATATCAACGGCAACGTCGATACCCGTGCATTCATAAATGCTGCGAATGTGCGGATTAGTGTTAACCTCACAAAGGAAAGGTCCGTTCTTTCCAGGAAGAAGGTCTACCCCTGCAAAATCTGCACCGACGGCTCTTGCGGCAGAAAGGGCCAGTTCTGTTTCTTCTTTGGAAGGGGTGTACGGAACCGTGGTTCCTCCTGCTGTTACGTTAGCCCGGAAATCTTCCTTGGAAGTTCGTTTCATTGCTGCGGCTATTTTGCCCCCGACTACATTTAATCGCAAGTCTGTTCCAAGGCTTTCTGTTATTGGCTTTTGAATTATGTATTCCTTCCATTTAAGCTGTCTTGCCAGCTTAAAGAGCTGCTCCGGCGAGTCTGCCCAGTATACCTGCTGGCCAAAAGAACCGTATGCTTCCTTAACGATGAGAGGAAAACTAAGTTCTTCAGCAGCCAGCTGAATATGCTTTTCGTCTTCCATTTCAAGCCCGCTGTATACGAGGGGAGCGATAACGGTGTCCGGCACAGGAAATCCGCCGGTGGCTAACTTCTGGTGCATCAGTGCTTTATTATCACAAATTCCGATCGCTTCCGCAGAATTAAACAGAGGAATGCCCATCATTTCGAGATGCCTTGCTAAATGAAGGTCTTTGTCTGCGAAATGGACGAAATCAGGCAGAGGATCTGTTCCCTTTATGCCAGCCAGTGCAGGTATTCCGTTTATGACGGAAGCGAGCAGATGGTTGTTCGCTTTAGCCTCTATATGTATATTCTGAGTCCTGGCAGCTCTTTGAATCCACTGGATATAGTCGGTGAATTTCCCTGTTGTTAAATTCCCGTTGTATATAATCCACCCATGTAAATCCGGCATAGCATACTCCTTCCTGTCCGAGTCAAACATATGATAAAGTTAAAGAGTCAAGCCCTGTATGAAAATGTCAGGGGCCAGACCCCCGACGATTTTGTGAACACTTTTGATAATGGCATGGTTTCATTGAAAAATCAACTTAGTTATGCCTGGAGGGAATTGAAAGATGATACGTACATACGAAGAAGCGCAAACATATCTGCAGTGGAAGCAGGAAGCGGGCATACGCTTTGACCTGAAACGAATGAGAGTACTAATGGAAAAGCTCCGGCATCCTGAACGGCGGGTGAAAACGATACACGTTGCAGGAACAAACGGAAAGGGATCAACGGTCACCTATCTGCGCTCCATGCTTGAAAGAGCAGAGTTTTTCATCGGAACGTTTATGACTCCCGTTTTTGGGGATACGAGAGAACAGATAGCGATAAATGGCATACCAATCGGAGAAGAAGAATTTGCTGCATTGCTCAGTGAAATTGAACCTGGAATACAGGAAGCAGAAGCTGAGCTCGGAGAGACGATCAGCGAATTCGAAGTAATGACTGCAGCAGCTTTATATTTCTTCTCCTTTAAAAAAGCGGTCGATCTTGCCATAATAGAAACGGGAATGGGCGGCAAAAATGATGCAACCAACGTAATTGTCCCTCTTGTCTCCATTATTACTAACGTGGCAGAGGACCATAAAGAATTCCTGGGAGACTCAATAAGTGAAATAGCCCGTGAAAAAGCGGGAATTATCAAGGCAGGCATCCCGGTTATAACCGGCAGTGAGGGGGAAGCCCTCGAGGTTATAAAAAAAGAGGCAGGCGACAGAAAATCAAAAGTCTATTCTCCTGGCGAACAGTTTTCCTTTCATACTGATGTAAAAGATGGGAAACAGGTCCTCACTTACGAAGCTTCCTACCGGAAACTGGACGGGATACCATTGAAAATGGCCGGGGAACATCAAGCTAAAAACGCTGCACTCGCTGTTGTTGCAGCTGATTATTTAAAGCAGTTTTATGCTCTGATGGTAGATGACGAGCAGGTGATTGAGGGGCTTAAGAAGGCTGAGCTGCCAGGGAGATTTGAAAGAATCTCCGAATCTCCAGTGATTCTGCTTGATACAGCCCATAATCCGGCAGCAATAGAAACTGCGGTGAAAACGGTTAACGATATGTTTCAGGATAAACCTGATGTTCTGTTTGCAGCGATGAAGGATAAAGATATACAGGGAATGGTTGAGAAACTGGCCCCCTCAGCAAATACAATTTTTTATACTGATTTTTTATCACCGAGAGCCCTGCCTGCTGATAAATACGATGGAATCGCAGGAGGCAGTGAAGTGAAAATTGTGGAACACCCTGAACAATGGGTTTCCGAATGGCAGAAAAAAAACACAGATGCTGTACTGTTGATTACCGGGTCACACCAGTTTATTGGTGAAATGAGGAAAAATCTTATATAATACAGTTAACCAGGATAAAGGGACTATGTCTTTTATCCTGGTTAATTTATTTTCTGAAATTTCAGCAGACGGAGCATTCTACTGCATCCCGGAAATAATTAGATCTTTTTTCCTTATTTGAAGGCTTAAACTATTAACACAACTACTTTACTGTGGTAATATAGTATACATATTTATCAATAAACAAAAAATTCAAATTTTTCCACCTGATTTATGTAATTTTGATTAAATAAGAATATCAGTATAAAATACCTATGTTTTTAATCGTAGCTTGTCAGCTTAAATACATATCCCGGGACAGGTCATGAAGGACAGGCCAGGGAATATACAATGGAGGTGATGAAAGTGAGCAGTAAGAAACAAATAGTGATCTGGGGAGTGTGGTGCGTAGTCTTTACCGCCGCCTTAGCTGTTTTCTTCGCCAGGGCTCTTCCTCTTGTTTACAATCAATGGCTGGAGATATTATCATTCCTTACTCTCATATTAATTGCATCAGTCTTCCCTATAAGATTTCGAGATACTAATATTGTACCGCTGCACGGTATAGCTCTTGCCATCTTTCTTCAATTTGGTCTTCTTATAGAAATGTTTGTTATGCAGCTTGCAGTCTTAACTTCTTTGCTGAGCCTCAGGCTGACCAGAAGCGAATTATACAGAATCCCTCTTAACTCACTAGTTTTTTTCACAGTCTCCATCGTATCAGCCGGAGTATATTATTCTCTGGGAGGGATTACCGAGAACCTTTCAGAAGTTCAGCTCTCACTGATGCTTTTTCCCATAGCTGCCTATGCGTTTACATACTTCTTCCTTAACAACTGGATTATATTCCTGATTAGAAAATACTTAGTTAAACTCAGAAAAACGAAATTTTTTGATGAAGCTCTAAAGATGGAGGCTGTTTCTGCAGTACTTATTATACCTATAGGTGTAACACTCGTTCTGCTGTACGAGCAGATTGGCATGATTGCTGTATTCCTAATCGGTATCCCGCTGTTAAGCCTGTCACTTATCCTAAAAATCTATAATCAGAGTGAGATGACAAACCGTCTCCTGAAGAAAGTTAGCTCGTTCGGCTACCGTGTGAACGGAAATCTCTCGGTGAACAGCATAAATGAGTTATTCACAAAGACAGTCACCTCTATTTTTCCGGTGGACAAGGCATTTATATACGAGGTTCATAACGGAAAACTAAAAGTAACCCAGGCGTATCATGCCAGCACTAAAACAAAATTATATCTGAAAAACGGTGATAATATCAGCCTGAAGGCGCTTGAACAGGGAAGCCCGGTTTATATACCTGCGGCAGGTGAAAATGAAGAAACAGATAAAGAAAATATTTGGGAGGATACTCAGTCGGTGATCTCTATACCTGCAATGAGCAATAAGGAAGTAACGGGAATTATTACAGTGGGGTCTCCAAGAAAACACGCCTTTGAAAAAAATCACCTTATGCTCCTTGAAATAATGGCTAACTACCTGGCAGTAGCCATTCAAAATGCTAAAAACTATGAACTTAAAAAGAATGAAAGTGAACGCTGCTCATTAACAGGGCTCTATAATTTCAGATATTTTGAAAATCTTTTGTTTGAAAAATTTGATATGTCAGGAAACAAGGAGGATTTTGCGATTATTCTTCTTGATCTGGACCATTTTAAGAGGATTAATGATTCATATGGACACCAAAGCGGAAACGAGGTGCTGCGGCAGGTTGCTGATGTACTTGTGAATACGGTAGGCAGTTTCGGAACACTTGCCAGGTACGGCGGAGAAGAATTCGTCATTTTAATGGAGGGAACGAATGTAAAGTTTGCTGAAAAAATGGCTGAATCACTCCGGGAAAATATAGAAAACCACCTTTTCGTTGTAACAGATGACCTTGATACTGGAGAAAGAAAATCAGTCCGGCTGACAGCCAGTATCGGAGTTGCGGGAAAAACCGAGCCTGGAGAATCCGCTATGTCGGTGCTCAGAAATGCGGACCGTGCAATGTACACAGGAGCAAAACAAAAGGGAAGAAACCGTGTCTCTCACTTTTAAATTGTAAATTTCCAATTACTATTTGAAAGAATTGACAACAGATGATTTAATAGAATAGTAGGAAGAAATCAGCAATCAGGGAAATCTCCGCCAAATCGGGGATAAACCCAAAAGGAGACAAAAGTGGTTGAAATTATATTGCTGTTAGCAGGGATAAGTATTCTATTAACTATTCTGTTATTATTGCCTTCTGTTTTTTCAAAGAAACTAACAGTAGTTCTCGTACTTATAGCCTCCCTGTATTTTTATACAGGTATCATTCTCCTTGATTATTTCCACTGGGGATACGTGGCAGGAGGTATTGTTGTTCTAATTGTCACTACTTCCTGGATTGTTGCTTATTTACTTGATAAACAGGGGAATAAATCAGCGTAGAAGATTTTTAAAACGGGGTGTGCAGGATGGGGAAATTGCAATGGTTTATATCATCACTGGTTGTCATGACAGGTATCATTATTTTTCTTTCATTATTTAATTTTTCAGGAAATATGCTTTACGCTATCTGGTTTGAAGAAGAGCGCTATGATGTGGAAACGTATATGGCGAGCGTTGATATTAGCGGTATGAGTGAGGAAGAAGCTGTTACTGCGTTGCGGGAGCAGACTGAAAACTGGAAGTCAGGCCAGACGATCGAAGTGCGCTGGTTTGAAAAAACAGCAGTCTTTCCTGCTGAAAAACTGAACTTTTTTATAGAGGAATCTGTTCAGAGTATGTCTAATGGCGAAATTTCTGAAGGTGACCTTATAGTCTCGGCAGACAGAAGAGAGCTGGAAGAAGTTATTGCCTATTTTTCTGAGCATGCAGGTTTTGAACTTGAGGCAGATGAGGAAGCGCTAAGAGAAGAACTGGAACTAAGAGCCTCAGAGCTTCCGGATGAGAATATAACTATATCACTTCATGAATTTACTGTTGATCCGGACGGAATGACGGAGGAAGACGTATCTTCGGTTATTTATCAGGCTGAAAGGTCTTATTTTGGCGACCAGCTTGCATTATGGCTAAACAGCACAGAACCAGTTATCATCGAACCGGAAGAGAATTATACATTTAGTACGATGTTCGCAGGGGCCGAGATGGAGATTCCTTCGGAAGAATCTATGTCGATTCTGGCTTCTGCTGTTTATGAAGCGCTGCTTCACACCAATTTCCAGCTTATTGAACGAGTTCAGAGTGACATACTTTATGACACTGTACCTGAAGGATTTGACGTAAGAGTCGTTGAGTATCAGTCAGATTTGATTTTTCATAATCCTAATCCTGTACCTTATGAGCTGTATTTGTCCGCGGAAAATGGCAGGATTAGTGCAGAAGTATATGGGGAGGAATTTCCATATTCAATTAATGTGGATATACTCGACCACCAGCAAATTGAGCCAAAGACGATTGTCCGCTATTCAGATACAGTGCCACAAGGTACGGAGAACGTTATAGAAACGGGAGAGCCTGGGCTTTCCTATCAGTTAGCCAGAACTTTCACCAATATGGAATCTGAGGTAATTTTTGAAGAAGTAATTGCTAATGATTATTATCCCGCAGAAGAAAGAGTGGAAGTCTGGAGTAAAGAAGATTATCTCGCCCGGACAACAGATGATGGAACGGACGAAGACGAGTTTGATCTGGATGGAGACCCTGCCCGGGACTGGCCTGACTCAGGGTATGACGATGAGTCTGGTTACCAGGGCGGTTCAGACAGGGACGGAAGCTATGATGGAGGAGACTCTGATTTTGGCTCCGGCTATGATGGAAGAGGTACGGACGATGACTTTGACCATGGTTCTGGTGGAAGTTCCGGAGAAGGCTGGAACAGAGACAGAGCTGGCGAAGAGGGAGACTTGGGTACTGGTGATGACAGTGACCGCCAAGGCTGGCAGCAGAATGGTCAGCAGGACCGGGATGGACAGCAGGGCTGGGAGGATCGTTCCCAGGACGGCAGCGGCACACCAGACATGCGTGAAGATGGAAAACAAAAATTCACTCCGCCATCAGGAATTGATGAAGAAGGAAGGCCTGTAAAAGGGGAATAAGCATTTTAAAACCCACCTGCCGAACTGGCAGGTGGGTATGTTTATTTATTGTTCGTATACAGGATCAAATTGAAATTGATGTTTCTCAGAGAAAAAATGGTCATATTCACTTTTCTCCACGGGGGCAAATTTAGCTGTTGTGGCACCAGAACCTTCAAACTCATTAGCGATTATTGTGCCGGTTCTTACCCCGCCTTCTAAAGTGACTTTTGAATTAGGGGCATAAATTAATTGTGAATCTGCCTGCGCTCCTCCTGTGACTTTAACGTTCTTTCCTCCGCTAATTAAATGGCCTTTTAAAGATGTACCTCCACCTAGTTCTACATCAGATCTCTTAGCGTGTAAAGAGCCATGTATACTTGTTCCTCCTGCAGCAGTGAATTTTTCCTCCCCTGCATAAAAGATACTGATATTATCAACATTTTCGTTTGGGAGAATACTGCTGCCACCAACGAAAGTAAATTTATCCTCAATAAAGATTGACAAACTTCCTGAACCTACAACCTTAATATGTCCTGCCTGATTAAGCTCCTTTACTCTGATCAAACGGTCACTGTTGCCTGTATCAATAGTCAATGTGCTGTGAGAGACTATTCTAATTTGATCCAATGAAGCATCTTCTGTAATTGTATATGTTTGATAAGGCCAGGACCCAACAGTAAGAATATTGTTGTTTACCGGCCCTCCGTCTGGCAACCTAGGAAGGTTGGAAGGTAAGATGGGAAACTCTTCAGGTTCACAATATAGCTTTGGTTTAGACTTTGGTTCACGTATATTAATATAATGTGGCTTATTAATAATATTATCCCTCAATGAGGAACCAATAAAAATATCACCTGTTATCCGCCCTGATCCTGTTAAGGTAATAGTATTTTCATCGGACATATTAGTCCAAGCCGCTCCCTCAATAGTTGCGCTCCCCGTCAGCGTTATTTTACCATTTGAAAATACTGCAACATCTTCTTCTTGCAGTTTATCAATACAGCTACCTCCTGCAGTGTTTATGGAGAAAGAGGAGACAGCGGTTCTGGAACGGTTTCCGATTGTACCTGTTGAGACTATTTTATAATTTGTTAAATCATTAGTTAGTACTGGACCTTCAATAGTAACAATTGCTTTTGGCTGGTTGCCAAAAGACTCCTCAAATTTCTCTTCGCGATAAATAGATGGCTCAACTGACTCAAGCCGATCCAAATCGACTGTACCTGATAGAATTTCCTGCATTTTTAGATTAACTCCTGCCTCAGCAATATAATACGCAGACTGGTAGTCTCTTTCCCCAGAACTGAGTTTTACATTGGTAGCGGTTACCCCCATGAGAGCTATTGCGAGAATAGAGATGACGGTGATCATAAGAAGAACAGCGATAAGAGCAATTCCTTTTTCGTTATTTATGATTTTTTTCATATTTTCACCGCCTATTTTCTAAAATATATTTCGGAAGTGTAGGAGGCTTGACTGCCCTGACCAGGCTGAGTGCTTGAAATGGTTATAGTTACCCCTGTAACTTCTGATCCGCTGCTAATTTCCTCACAAGAGAAACTCTTAATCTCCTTAACAAAAAGGGTATTATGTTTCACTAGATGATCATGTTCCAACTTATAGGATACATCCCCTAATAAAAGCTTCCCTGGACCGCACTCAGTTACAAATGGTGCTTTTCTTATTTCTTTTGTCATATCACTCATCGCAAGCCGAACATTTGATATCCGTTCAGCCTGAGAGTCCTGGTTATTAAACTGGTTCTGCCCAAAAATATGAAAAGAAGTGATGATGAGAAGGACTATTGATAAGAGAGCAGTTGAAACAAGTACTTCTACAAGTGTAAGACCCCGGGCATCGAGAAGCTTTTTCATCATGTTTCAGTCCTCCCTCCATAAGTAAATGGATTCCATTTGGGCTTCGAGCTTGTTTTTACTGCTATCTTCGTAGACCTTTACAATCACCTGAACTAAATTATCTTCAAGGTCTTTATAATCGGTTTCAATATAAAAATCATTTTCTTCTTTTGTATAACGTAAATCCCCTTTTTCCTCTCCTGATTCTGAGGAACTTACATGGTATAGCCACTCCATCTCCGTCTGAGCCACATATGTAGCATCTATAATTTCATCTGACACATTAATAGATTTACTTGACTGAACAAACATACCAGCGAAAGGGATAGCAATAATCGACAACAACACTATGGAAGCAATGATTTCAATCAATGTTCGTCCTGACTCTTCCTGGGTAAAAAGAACTAAAGTTTTTTTCATGCCTATTGCCCCCTTGTTAGTAAAATGGATTTCGAATACAGTAAAAAAATAGGAATTATTTACACTAAAACACAAAAGTTAGCAAAAAATTCATACTTAACTCACAATTAATCTTTATTTTATTACATTATACATTATAATGAACATATAAAGATTATTTAAAATGAAATAATTTTTGAATGAAATAATAGTTTAGCTTCTTATTAAACCGGTCCTTTAGACCTATTTTTTCTCGACGGTTGTTAACTATATAGAACACTATAAAAGGCGGTGATACTATGATTGCTTCCCGAAAACGGCTTGGGACCCTTTTAGTAGAATCAGGATTAATAACAGAGGAGCAGCTGCAGACAGCGTTAACTGAAAAAGCGCATGACCAGAAGCTTGGAGACATGCTTTTACAGCAGGGATACATAACAGAACAGCAGCTTATTGAAGTTCTGGAATTTCAGCTCGGAATTCCCCATATCAGTCTTTACCGGTACCCGGTGGATTCGAAAGTAACGAGTATCGTGCCTAAGGAACTTGCAGTAAGAAGCTCACTGATGCCGTTAAGGCTAGAAGGAGACAAATTATTTATCGCTATGTCAGACCCGATGGATTATTTCGCCATTGATGACATTAGATTATCCACCGGCTTTGAAGTGGAAGTTTCCATTGCTTCCAAGGATGAAATTATTAAAGCAATCCATAAATACTACGAGCTGGATGAAGCCGTGGAAGAACTTTTTGAAGAGCTTCCTGAACAAAAAGAAAAAAATACTGAGCTAGTCACCCGGGAAGATTCTCCGATGGTTAAACTGGTTAACCAGCTTTTACTCAGAGCTGTGCAGGAACGGGCGAGTGATATCCACATCGACGCACAGGAAAGCCAGGTAGTTGTACGGTACCGGATTGACGGAATCCTTCGTACGGAGCGCACCCTGCCAAAACATATGCAGAGCATGCTCACAGCCAGGATAAAAATCATGGCTAATCTAGATATTACGGAAACGAGAATTCCACAGGATGGAAGAATCAAAGTGGAGGTGAATTACAATCCGGTAGATCTTCGTATTTCTACCCTGCCTACTGTTTTTGGCGAGAAGGTGGTTATGCGGATTCTTGATGCGGGGCGTTCCCTTAATGACCTTGATAAGCTTGGGTTCAGTGAGAAAAATTACGCTCAGCTGACGGAACTCCTGCAGCAGCCCAACGGAATAATTCTGATTACCGGTCCTACCGGGTCAGGGAAATCCTCCACTTTGTATGCAGGGCTGAACAAGCTTAACTCAGAGGAAGTTAATATTATCACCGTAGAAGATCCGGTGGAATATCAGCTGGAAGGCATTAATCAGATCCAGGTGAACCCTAAGGTGGGAATGACCTTTGCCAGCGGGCTCCGTTCCATTCTCCGCCAGGACCCTGACATCATCATGGTAGGGGAAATCCGGGATTCCGAGACTGCGGAAATTGCAGTTCGGGCCTCTCTTACAGGGCATCTGGTACTCAGCACCATCCATACGAATGATTCTATCAGTACAGTTAACAGACTGATAGATATGAAGATTGAACCGTTTCTGGTTGCTTCGTCACTGTCAGGAATTATTTCTCAGAGGCTCGTAAGAAGAATATGCCGGGATTGTAAAAGAGAGCATCCTGTCACCGTGAGAGAAGAAGATATTTTTACACGAAGAGGGATTGAAATTGACAAGGTTTACCGTGGTGATGGCTGTCCAACTTGTAATATGACAGGATACCGGGACCGGATTGCAATTCATGAAATGCTCATAATCGATGATGAAATTAAGCAGATGATCATGAACGAAAAATCCAGTACGGATATCCGGAACTATGCCATAAAGAAAGAAATGACCTTTTTAATTGATGATGGGCTGCAGAAAGTGAAGGAAGGATTAACGACCACAGAAGAAATCCTCCGGGCAGCTGCCGATAAGTAGGTGATAAATTTGAATACAGGCATCGAAAAAATACTGACAGAAGCAATTCACCTGCAGGCTTCGGACATCCATTTGACAATTGGGAAGCCGCCTGTTCTTCGTATTCATGGAGATTTGGTTACTGTGAGTGACGAGACGCTGACACCAGATGCTATGCAGGGGCTTGTTGCCGAAGTTCTCCCGCCAATGATGAGGGAGCACCTGGAAACTGCCCGGGAAGCCGATTTTTCCTACGGTATCCCTGGGGTGGCAAGGTTCCGGTTAAATGCTTATTATCAGCGTTCACATCTTAGTATGGCTATCAGGGTGATTCCTACGGATATCCCTGACCTTGAGGAACTGCAAATGCCAGCTGTTTTAAGGAAAATAGCGGAGAAAAAACAAGGGCTTGTACTCGTAACCGGACCAACAGGAAGCGGAAAATCCACGACACAGGCGGCGATGATTAAACATATTAACGAGCATATGAAAAAGCATATCGTTACTTTGGAAGACCCTATTGAATATCTCCATAAACATAACAACTCGATTATTGATCAGCGGGAAGTGGGCTTTGACACGAAATCATTTGCCGCAGGATTAAGGGCAGCCCTCAGACAGGACCCTGACGTTATCTTAGTCGGGGAAATGAGAGATCTGGAGACGATATCCACAGCTATCACTGCTGCTGAAACCGGGCATCTTGTTTTAGGAACACTTCATACGTCAAGTGCAGCGGCAACTATTAACCGGATTGTGGACGTGTTCGATTCCACCCAGCAGCCGCAAATAAGGGTGCAGCTCGCTTCTGTATTAGCAGCGATAATCTCCCAGCGGCTGATGCCAGCAGCAGATCGTCATGGACGAGTCGCTGCAACGGAAGTTTTAATTAATAATTCAGCTGTTGCGAACATGATTCGCAGTGATAAAGTGCATCAAATCGAAAGTATTCTGCAGACAAGCAGAGCGGACGGCATGCACACACTGGAGATGAGTATCGGCCATCTGCTTAAGCTGGGAAAAATATCGCAAGATGAAGCACAGCCTTACATCAGGGAGAGAAATTTATAATGCCTCATTACCGTTATCAGGGCCGGACGAAAACCGGTATAAAAAAAGAAGGTACTATAAACGGAAAATCACGAAAGCATGCCATTGAAAAACTCCGTGGACAGGGAGTTGCATTAGCCTCAATCACTGAGGTCCAGCCCTCTTTTTTTCAAAAGGAGCTGACGATTGGCAACCCGGTGAAGCTCCAGGATTTTGTCCTGTTTCTTCGCCAGTTCGCCACATTACTGCAGTCTGGCGTATCAATCGTTAATGCAACTTCCATACTTGCGAGACAGACAAGCAGCAAACCGCTGATGCGGGCACTTGAATCTATCGAAGAGGAACTGGTCACTGGCAAACCGCTGTCAGAAGCAGCAGCGAAGCAGAAAAAAATCTTCCCGCCAATTTTTATTAATATGGTTCAGGCTGGGGAGGCTTCGGGAACGCTTGATGAGTCTCTGGATCAGCTTGCCTCCCAGTTTGAGAAACAGCACGAGACGAAGCAGAAAGTAAAGTCCGCGATGGCTTATCCTGTCATTGTCGGTATTGTCGCTATCGCAGTAGTTATTTTTCTTTTAACGTCAGTAGTGCCAACTTTCGCATCTATGCTTACTGATTTAGGAGGTGAGCTGCCCGCAATCACCGTATTTGTATTAGGTGCCAGCGAGGTTGTTGCGACGTTATGGTGGCTTCTCCTCCTCTTAGGTTTACTGGCTGCGTTCGGAATATGGGCGCTCAGGCAGACTCCTGAAACAAAATATCATCTTGATTACTTCTTGCTGAAAATGCCTGTTTTTGGTCCTTTGCTTCAGAAAGCCGCATTAGCAAGAATGACAAGAACATTAAGTTCTTTATTCACCAGTTCTGTGCCGATTCTCCAGTCAGTGCAAATAACAGAACGGGTTGTTGGAAACGAAGTCATTAGCAGGACACTGAAGGAGTCGAGAGATGCGCTGGAAAAAGGGGAGCGGCTGACAGCACCCATGGAAAAGCACTGGGTATTTCCTCCCCTGGTGGTGCAAATGATCAGTATTGGCGAAGAAACTGGTTCCCTTGATCAAATGCTCAGCAAAGTAGCGAACTTCTATGAGAAAGAAGTAGAGTACGCCACAGACCGGCTCAAAGCACTTATTGAACCATTGATGATAATTTTGCTGGCAGGTGTAGTAGGAGTGATCGTTATTTCTATCATTGTGCCAATGTTCCAGATTTACTCGGAAATTTAAAGTGAACTTGCAAATTGGCGAGCTTAATTACTAAAGGTCTTTGGCAAAGTTTCTCACGTCCTGTGGAAATCAGGGGCGCAGTTGAACAATGAAAAGGAAGCAATAAGGAGGCAATGAAAAACGGTCTTTATTTGGGCACTTGGACCGTTCGGAGCCAGTAGTGCAACCGGCCTGAAAATAAAATTAATAAAAAAGGGAGAGAAAGAAAATGTTGAAAAAATTTCTCAAGAACCAAAAAGGTCTGACACTCATTGAACTCCTTGTTGTCGTTGTTATTTTAGGAATTATCGCTGCGATTGCAGTGCCGAGTGTTGGTGGAATGATTGATAACTCCAAGAAAGATGCCCATGTAGCAAACGCTCAACAGATGATTAATTCGGCAAGGCTCTATCAAACCAGTAACCCAGAAGCTACGGAAGTTACATTCAAAGATCTTTTAGACGGTGGATATATTGATAGGATGGAAGATCCTGATACGGGTGGGGCAGATTATAGTAATAACAGCAAAGTCAGCTTTGATAAAGAGAATGGAACCTACTCTGTATACTTAAGAGGGGGAAAAAGGAGAATTGGAGCAAGTGAAGGTCTTATTCTTCAGTCTAACTTATCGAGAGATGAAGTAAAAAATAACTAATTATTAATTATTAATTAACATTCGAAAGGACCAACCTAAAATGGAATTACTACTCCACATATATTTATTTATCTTCGGTGCCATTTTAGGCTCCTTCTATAATGTTGTAGGTTTAAGAGTACCGGCCGGGCAATCAATTGTCCGGCCAGGTTCTTATTGCCCGAATTGCCGGAAAAAGTTAAAATGGAGAGAGCTTGTCCCAATTTTCTCTTTTTTCTTTCAAAAAGGACGATGTGGCGGATGCAGAACGACAATTTCTCCTATATATCCCTTTTTTGAAGCTGTAACGGGACTTCTTTTTACGATTTCACCCTTTCTGGTGGGATGGTCAAAGGAACTGCCAGTAGCTTTAGCACTGATCTCCCTGCTGGTAATTATTACTGTTTCTGATATCACTACGATGCTAATACCGAATAAAATACTGATCGTATTTCTCGGTATCTTCATCGTTCTTAGAATAATTTCACCCCTGGATCCATGGTGGAGCAGCATCCTTGGAGCTGCCACCGGATTTGGTGTGCTCCTTCTTATCGCCATCATCAGTAAAGGGGGCATGGGGGGCGGAGACATTAAGCTTTTTGGAGTGCTCGGTATTGTACTTGGCCTTCAGGGAGTGCTCCTGACATTATTTTTTGCAAGTTTAATAGGTTCTGTCGCCGGGATAACTGCAATGCTTACGAAAAAAGTAAAGAAGGGCCAGCCTGTTCCCTTTGGCCCGGCAATAGCCGCCGGATCTCTATTAGCATACTTTTTCTATCATCCATTAATAGAATGGTATATGAGTTTCTTTTAAGTGAAAA
This sequence comes from Evansella clarkii, assembly GCF_002019695.1. Lineage (GTDB taxonomy): Bacteria > Bacillota > Bacilli > Bacillales > Salisediminibacteriaceae > Evansella > Evansella clarkii. Next base: position 2,544,985 of record NZ_KV917376.1, read on the forward strand.
AGGAGGGAGACAATAAGTGCTCTCATTAAACATAGGAAAGAAATACGACATCGCCATACAAATAAAAGACCACGTCATTCGCTATGTGGCGACGAAACAGCATTCTCTCTCCCATATACATAGCTACGGTGAAAAATACCTCCCTGACGGAATTATAGAGAAAGGGAAAATAATTAACGAGGCATCATTTAATCTTATCCTTGAGGAGCTAACAGATGAATGGAAGCTGAAAAATCAGCGGGTCATGTTTTTCGTCCCTGACGCTTCTGTCTTTTTTCGGAAAATTTCCGTCCCTGGAGATTTGCCGGAGGAGGAAATCAGAGGCTACTTAAACTTTGAGATTGGTTCTACGATTCATCTTCCATTTGAGGAAGCTTATTTTGACTATTACATAATAGATTCAGAAATAGAATCAGAAGAAAATAAAGCGAGAGAGCTACTGTTTTTTGCAGCTCCTGAAACTATTGTCTCAACATATGCTCATAAACTGGAAGAATTTAAAATGGATCCGGTTGCTGCGGATATCTCGGCACTATCTTTTTACAGACTGTTTAACAGAACGGAAGAAGTCTCACCAGATGAACATTATTTATTTATCGAGTGGGATCTTACTTCTGTTAACTTAAGTATTTTCCACGAAGACAAGCCTGTTTTTATGAGACATCTCCCTCCAGGTACCGAAGAGGAAAGGTGGGAAATTGACTTGCAGGAAAACCATCCTGCAGACAGAGGCACCGGGGATATTTCTGTGAGAGACCAGCTTACAGAAATTGAACGGGTTTATAACTTCTATAAGTTCACGCTGAATAAAGGTGAACAGGAAGTTACGAAGATCCTGCTTGCAGGGGACCATCCCCGGCTGAAAGAGATTAAAAGTAAACTGGAAGAAGCCTTTCCCGCCAGGACAACTGAACTGGTTTCTTCTTTGAGTATCCTGGAAGATACGAACGAAACACTTTCCTATCAGTACATACTGCCGCTTAGTTTGTGTTTAAAAGAGGTGCGCTAATGAACATAGAAATTAACTTACTTCCTGAAAAACCAAAGAGAAATTTAGCATTTATTATAGCGGCGGTTTCCCTTTTTGTTGCATCTGTTCTGGTATTGATTTTAGGAATCCTTCATTATCAAAATGTGCAGCGGGAACTTGTCCGGACGGAAAATGAAATCAGCACTGTACAGCAGCTGCAGGAAATTGAACTCAATGAAGAGAGGCATACGCCAGAAACTGCTGATTTAGAGGCTTCGGTTATTTATCTGGAAGAAAATCAGATACTTGCTTCAAGGGTGCTGACTCATCTTGTCAGCCTTCTTCCGGAACAGGGATTTTTCACTTCCTATGAATATTCAGAGGGCGGCATCGTTACTATTTCTGCTCAGTTTGAGACGCAACGGGGAGCAGCAAGCTATCTGCATCATCTGACTCTGTCGGAATTGACAGAGAGTGCAATCCTGAATGAAATAACTACTAACGATATTACAGCTGAGATGGAAGGAGAACTTGTCGCGGCGGAATATTTGCCGAGATACAATGCTGATTACACCATCGTCATGAATATGGAGCTTGTAAGGAATATCGAAGAGTGGGAAGCGGAACAAATCGCAGAACAGGAAGCCCTGGAAGGAAACGATGAAGCTGGCCAGAGTGATGATGTGGAAGGGATAGACCCGCCGCCTTGGGATGACGGAGAAGAGACAGAAGAACAGGAACTTCCGGGAGAAAACCAGGAGAGTACTGATGATGGAGCAGAAGATACAGGGCAAAATAGGGACGCTGAAGATAATGATATCATTTTCGACGGTGAGTATAACGATGCAGAAGGTAATAGTTTTAACCTGGAAGACGATGTATTAAATGACTTTGTGGAAGATAACTGGGAAACGGAGGAGCAGGAGAATGATTACAGACCTTAACAGGAAATATATTTATCTGTCAGCATCTGCTGTTCTTCTGCTCATTTTCTTTGTATCTGCGTATTTTATGTTTATTGCACCGGCGGAAGGAGAGCTTGAGAGCGTTCAATCCCAGCTGGAATTTGAAGAAAATCTTCTGGAAGAAATAAGTGGGCCTGCTGCAGATACCAGACAGTACGAAAGCCATGAGATACAGGCTTTTTTGCAAAAGGTTCCATATGCTCCCAATACGGAACACTGGCTTCTTGACCTGGAACGGGCGGAAGCTGTCTCCGAGACATTAATTACCTCATACTCATTTAGTGAAGGAGAATATGAAGGTGTAGTGTATGAGACGGCAACAGAAACAGAAGAGGTGGATGTTTCTGTTGAAGCAGAAGCTGAAGTGGAAGACGGAGATACCACAGCAGAAGCAGAGGTAGAAGCAGAAGTGGAAGTGGAAACTGAGACTGAAGAGAATCTGGTCACAGAATCTGCAGTGCCGCCTCCTGTAAACGGGTTGAAGGCAGTGTCTGTATCTCTTGACGTAGATGCGGAAGATTATCCGGAACTTTTCCGTTTTATCGAAGAAATTGAGAGATTCGAGAGAGTGACACATATAAACGCTGTTTCCTTTGAAGGGTATGGAGAACCTGAAACACTAAATGAAGATGAGGAACTTACATTGTCTTTTAATATTGAATTAAGCACATTCTACCTGCCTGAAATGGAGGATGAATTCCAGGATTTCTTCTTCCACCGCAACTTCGAACACCCAGTACAAAAAGTAAACCCTCTGTGGGAACCAGGGTTTTAACCTGAAAAATAAATAGGCGTTATTTGTCAAAAAACGATGAGAGTTTGTGATAAGTCACAGGCTCTTTTTTTCTGTTTTTTCTGTTAAAATAAAATTAAATACTATGTAAATTGCACTTTCCGTTCTATCATTCTAAATCCTTTAATAGACTAGTAACACGAGTCAGAGAAAGGAAGGAGTCAGGTCGATATGGAAAAAAAGAAAAACGTCTCGATCCGTCTCAATGGGAAAGAGCAAATATATACGGAGCGTGCCAGGACGCCTGGCCTTTCTGGTCAGTCCCGGGATAAAGCAGGGGAAGAAACTGCTGCGTCCAGTGAACAGAAAAATACTGAAACAGAGATCGCCGATCTGGAAACAGACCAAACAAATGTGGAAGATAAGATAATCGATTTTAATAAAAAACAAAAGGAAAAACAGGAAAGGAGCCTTCCTTTCTGGGACGATGGCAAACGTGATGCCGGGCCCCGGCTGCCTCCTTTTCAGAGAAAGAAAAAGAATTCCTCCGGAGTATCGTTTAACTTAAATTTTATATTTCATTCTGTCTTTCTGGCAATCGCGGCTGCAGTGATCACTGGAGGAATTTTTGGATTTATTATGCTTAATATTTTTACAGGAGGGGACAATCCTTCCGATCCGGCAGCGGATGGTGGCTTATCAGTTACGACAGGCACTGCTGCTGGTGCAGTAGTGCCTGCCGGCGAGGATGGGTCCCGTTCAGTCCCTCCCCTCAATTTATATGTGATTCAGGGAGGCGCCTTTTCCCTGAAGGAAAAAGCAGAAGAGACTGCGTCAGCACTGCGGGGTGGAGATTTTCCTGCAGTCATTACGGAAAATACCGATCCGCTCTATCTGTTTATCGGAATAGGTAGCAGCAAAGAAGATGCAGAAAAATTGTCTGTCATTTATAATGAAAGGGGAACAGAAACGTATATAAAATCCTATGATATAACTGGCAGTACTGGTATCCCGGAAGAATGGGCCGGTTTTTTTGAAAAAGGAACCTCGTGGATGGAGAAAGCAGCTACTATCACAGCAAAAGATATTTCAGGTGAGGCACTGTCAAATGAGGAAGTAGCAGATATGCTTCAAGCCGGGCAGGCCTGGGAGGAGGAATTTCAGGGACTATCCGGTGAGACTGACAAACCTTATTTCCAGGAGGCCGGGGAATGGCTGAAAACAGGTGAACCTGCCCTCCGAATGTATTCATCATCGGTTTATTCTTCATCGTCAGCCTGGGAGGTGCAGGAGGCGCTGATTAAGACAATGATTGCTTATGAAAAGCTTATTCTTGCCGTAAAAAATACCGGGGAGAACCAGTGATTATTCACTGGTTTTTTAATGAGAGTCTGAAAGAAATATGTCGTATTGGAAAATATATTCGGGAAAAATCATGTATTCCCGGCTGGCGGCAAATACTAGTAACTGCAAAGCAGAAAGGAAGGACTAATAATGGCTGAAGAGAGCAACATGGAGTTCAGATCAGAAAGAGATCTTTTAGGAGAGGTGATGGTGCCTGCAAATGCGTATTACGGGATACAGACAGTCCGCGCAAAGCAGAATTTCCCTATCACCGGATATCCGCCTCATAAGGAGCTTATCAGGGCGTTTGGATATGTAAAAAAAGCAGCAGCGAAGGCAAACTCCGAGGTAGGTGTATTGAACAAAGGTATCGCTGAAGCAATTATGAAAGCTGCTGATGACGTTATTGAAGGGAAACTTGATAAACATTTTATCGTGGACAGTATTCAGGGAGGCGCAGGAACCTCTTTTAATATGAATGCGAACGAGGTTATCGCTAACAGGGCGATTGAGTACCTCGGCGGACAAAAAGGAGACTATTTAAAAGTCAGCCCAAACACTCATGTCAATATGGCCCAGTCAACAAACGATACTTTTCCAACTTCAATACATATTGCATGCCTGAACTTATCAGCCGGCCTGCTTAAATCACTGAAAGAACTTGTAGAAACAATGGGGCGGAAGGAAAAAGAATTTGATGACGTTATAAAAATGGGCAGAACCCACTTGCAGGATGCGGTACCGATCCGCCTCGGCCAGGAATTCGGTGCGTACCGCCGTATGCTCACAAGAGATCTTCGGCGTGTAAAAAACTCTGTAGATATGCTCTATGAAGTAAATATGGGGGCAACTGCAGTAGGTACAGGCCTAAACGCAATGCCGGATTATATTGAAAAAGTGACAGAGTATCTTGCTGCATACACAAATCACCCATTCCACAGAGCTGAAGATTTAGTAGACGCCACACAAAACACAGATGCATACACTCAGCTTTCAAGCGCATTGAAAATTCTGGCAATCAACTTATCAAAGATCGCCAATGACTTGAGAATGATGAGCTCCGGCCCGCGGACCGGCCTTAATGAAATTAATTTGCCTCCAAGGCAGGCAGGTTCTTCAATCATGCCTGGTAAAGTAAATCCGGTAATGGCAGAGGTTGTTAACCAGATATCATTCCAGGTAATCGGCAATGACCATACGATCAGTCTTGCATCTGAAGCAGGGCAGCTGGAATTAAATGTTATGGAGCCTGTTCTTGTTTTTAACCTGCTGCAGTCCTTTACAATACTGCAAAATGGCATCCGGGTATTCAGAGAATATGCTGTAGAAGAACTTACTGCCAATGTAGACAGATGTAAGGAAATGGTAGAGGGCAGTGTCGGTATTATTACAGCGATTAATCCTCATGTAGGCTATGAAACCGCGGCAAGGATTGCAAAGGAAGCAATTACTTCCGGAAGACCGGTCAGGGAAATCTGCCTGGAAAGAGGACTGCTCTCTGAAGAAGAGCTGGACAGAATTCTCGATCCGAAAGAGATGACAAGACCAGGTATTGCAGCACCGGAACTGATTTTTGGGGACGACGGGAGATAATATTTTTTCCCTGAAAAACTGGATGCTGTATACGCTGAACTTAAATAGTAACAGAGATCATAAATAAAAAGATTGTTCCTTTTGCCAGAGTTTTGTATACTTAAAGCAACCTCTGGCAAAACAGGAACATTTTGCAAGGAGGACCCGCATGAAACCTTTCGTACTAGCCTCACAATCACCTCGAAGGAAACAACTTCTTGAGCAGGTGCAGATCCCTTTTTCCGTACAGAAAAGCAATGTCGACGAAAAAATGAATATGGAAGACACCCCGGAAGAAATCGTAAAAACACTTGCCTCCCAAAAAGCCGAGGATGTTTTTTCCTATGCCCCCGATACCGTAGTGCTTGGCGCAGACACTATTGTCGTTTATGATGGGCAAATTCTTGGAAAGCCTGCAGATGAGGTGGAAGCCCGGAACACCCTCAGGATGTTGTCAGGCAAAACACATGTGGTGTATACCGGGGTGGCAATAGTCAGTGAAGAGAAGTCTATTTCCTTTTGTGTCAAAACAGAAGTAGAATTTTATGAGCTTACGGATGAAGAGATTACAGAGTATATTGAGTCAGGTGATCCGTTTGACAAAGCAGGAAGCTACGGAATACAAGGAATTGGCGCCACTCTTGTTAAGAGGATCAGCGGCGATTACTTTGCCGTCGTTGGGCTGCCGGTAGCGAAAGTAGTACGGGCTTTGAAGGATTTTCCAATTATTAAAAAAGCGGACTGACCCACTGGAGACAGTTTCCCCCTCATGGCGGCTCCAGCATCAGTGCTTCATGGACAGCCGCCGGAAAGGGGAAGAAATAATAATGGTAATGATGATCCGTGATGTACCAAAAAGTGAAAGGCCGAGGGAGAGGCTGCTGAAGGAAGGGCCGCAAACCTTATCCAATCAGGAACTGATCGCCCTGCTCCTCGGGTCGGGAACAAAGGAAGAATCAGTTATTCATCTGTCTGCCAGAGTGATCCAGCATTTCGACGGCCTGAAGCTCTTAAAGGAAGCCTCAGTGAAAGAGCTGCAGGATATTCGCGGGATCGGGGAAGCAAAAGCGGTCCAGTTAAAAGCAGCTATTGAACTAGGCAAACGTATATCAAAATTTACTATAGAAGACAGATACACGATCCGGTCACCGGAAGATGTCGCAAACTACGTAATGGAAGAAATGCGCCACCTCACTCAGGAACACTTCGTAGCCCTCTATTTAAACACCAAAAATCATGTTCTCCATAAACAAACTGTTTTTATTGGAAGCCTCAATGCTTCAATCGTGCACCCAAGAGAGGTGTTTAAGGAAGCTTTCCGCTATTCTGCCGCCTCTATTGTCTGCCTCCATAACCATCCATCCGGCGATGTTTCCCCAAGCCATGAAGACATAGAAGTGACCAAGCGCCTGGTGGAATGCGGCCGGATGCTTGGCATTGATGTGCTGGACCATGTCATTATCGGCGATAAACGATTTTGTTCACTGAAGGAAAAGGGTTATTTGTAGCACATAAAACGTCTGGGTTTTATTATCCAGGCGTTTTAGTTTGTGGGTTAGACTTAATGTGCTTATTACTTGCGGTTCGGAACCTCATTCCGCTACCCTATATATAATTTCTTAATACATGGTTTCAGATCAACTTTTCGTGAGCCAATGCCCCCTTGCTCCTTAAGTTATATAAAATTCATGAGACCTCCGACAAAACCATGGCTATTTGAAAGCTTCCCCGCAATTACTCCCGCCCCCTAATATAAGTGAAAAATGTTAATCTTCAGCATATTCCTTTTTATTTCAGCAATTATTTATTATAATTATAAATTAAGAATGGATATTAAATTCATTCGATGTCGTTCAACATGATCGTTTCTGCTTAAATTTTCTTAAAACAGAAAGGAGAATAATGTATGAGCAATGAGAGCAATGAAAGCAATGAGAGGTGCCCATTTACACAGGCTAGTACAAGCACAGAAGGTAAGCCTAAAAAAGGCACGACAAACAAAGACTGGTGGCCAAACCAGCTGAACCTGAACATCCTTCATCAGCATGACACAAAAACGAATCCCCTTGGGGAGGAGTTTAATTACGCAGAAGAATTTAAAAAACTTGATTATCAGGCTGTGAAGGAGGACCTTCATAACCTAATGACAGACAGTCAGGATTGGTGGCCTGCAGACTATGGCCATTACGGCCCTTTCTTCATCCGTATGTCCTGGCATTCGGCAGGTACATACCGTATGGCAGACGGCCGTGGAGGCGGAGGGAGCGGTTCCCAGCGTTTTGCTCCCCTTAACAGCTGGCCGGACAACGGGAACCTGGATAAAGCCCGGCGGCTGCTCTGGCCAATTAAGCAAAAGTATGGCAACAAACTCTCCTGGGCGGATCTGCTCGTTCTTGCAGGGAATGTGGCGATTGAATCAATGGGTGGAAAGACTATTGGGTTTGGCGGAGGCCGTGAAGATATCTGGCATCCGGAAGAAGACGTTAACTGGGGACCGGAAACAGAATGGCTTGGAAACGAACGGTATAAAGGTGAGCGTGAGCTGGAGAATCCGCTTGCTGCCGTTCAGATGGGCTTAATTTATGTTAACCCGGAAGGCCCGGACGGTGAACCTGATCCTCTCGGAAGTGCCCGGGATATTCGGGATACGTTTAAACGTATGGGAATGAACGATGAAGAAACAGTTGCCCTTACGGCTGGCGGACACACTTTTGGTAAAGCGCATGGTGCTGGAGATCCTTCCCATGTGACAGAAGAGCCGGAAGGAGCCCTGGTTGAACATATGGGGTTAGGCTGGCACAGCACTTTTGAAACCGGTAATGGCCCATACACTATTACAAGCGGGATAGAGGGGGCGTGGACTCCAACTCCGACAAAGTGGGATTCCACATACTTTGATCTCCTGTTTGGTTATGAATGGAAGCTCACAAAGAGCCCTGCCGGAGCCTATCAGTGGGAGCCTGTAGACCCTGATGAGGAACATCTTGCGCCTGATGCACATGATCCGTCTAAGAAGGTTAAGACGATGATGACTACAGCAGATATGGCTATGCGCGAAGATCCTGAGTACGCAAAAATTTCACGGAGATTCCATGAGAACCCGGATGAGTTTGCAGATGCTTTTGCCCGTGCGTGGTTCAAACTGCTTCACCGTGATATGGGACCTCGTGACAGATACCTGGGTCCTGAAGTTCCGGAAGAAGAATTCATCTGGCAGGACCCTGTACCAAAGGGGAATTACGATTTAACTGATGATGATGTTAAAGAGCTCAAGTCCAGGATTCTCGATTCCGGACTTTCGGTGAGTGAACTTGTCTCGACGGCCTGGGCTTCTGCAAGCACTTTCCGTGGTTCAGATATGCGTGGCGGAGCGAATGGCGCGCGAATTCGTCTTGCTCCTCAGAAGGATTGGGAAGCAAATGAGCCGGAACAGCTTTCAAAAGTACTCTCTGCTCTTGAAGATATAAAGAATGATTTTAATAAAGAAGTCAGCCTGGCTGATTTAATTGTCCTAGGAGGAAGTGCTGCTGTTGAGAAAGCGGCAAAAGAAGCCGGCTTTGATGTAAAAGTTCCGTTTGAACCTGGACGGGGAGATGCTGCTGAGGAGCAGACGGATGTAGAAAACTTTGAAGTGCTTGAGCCAGTGGCGGACGGCTTCCGTAATTTCCAGAAGAAGGAATATGCGGTTAGCCCGGAAGAACTCCTCCTCGATAAAGCGCAGCTCCTCGGTCTTTCTGCCCGGGAAATGACAGTGCTTGTCGGAGGTATGCGTGTTCTTGGAGCGAACCACCGTGGTACAGAATACGGTGTCTTTACGGATCGGGTCGGACAGCTCACACCAGATTTCTTCAAGAATCTTCTGGACATGGGAATTGAGTGGAAACCAAAAGACGATCTGACTTATGAAGGGTACGACAAGAAGACAGGAGAACTAAAACGAACTGCCACAAGAGTGGATCTTGTCTTCGGTTCTCATTCAGTTCTTCGGGCTCTTGCCGAAGTTTACGCACAGGATGATAACCAGGAGAAGTTTGTTAAAGACTTTATTGCAGCATGGATTAAAGTTATGAACGCAGACCGCTTTGATTTAACAAATAAACCAGAAAAATTAGCTGTGCTGAAATAAGAATCGAATGTAATTAAGCAGCTATTTTAAAAGCTTCACGAGACTCCTTGTCTTGTGAAGCTTTTTTCTTTCAAAAAAAACTCCAGAATCTCAAAAACTGCACAATCCCGGAAGCATTCATAGTAATCAAAGCCGGTGCAGAGTATTAATATACAAGATTACTGCAATGTGATAGGATAATATGAGGCAATTTTTGAGACAGATAAGCTTTGTACCGATGTAAACGTCCCTATAACTATCCCCTAATACGATAAGGTGAAGCGTAGATGTTAAGGGAGGGAACGGACGCTATCTTGATTGGTTCAGCTAACAATCAGCAGGGAGTAAACAAAAAATACTGATTGATGTCTCACTTTATGCTAAAAAAGAATATACAAATTCTTAATAATATTATAGTATAAAAAAATCCGCTGTTTTTCTGCTTCGAAAATCCGGCAGGTTGGATATACAGGAGACTTTATTATAAGTTTCCATGCAGAAAACAGGCAGTAAAAAGATTTATCACTGTTGAATGAAAATGCTACTCATTCCGAAAGATATTGAGTATAATTAACGATATGAGTTTTGTTAACTATGAAGGGAGATTACATAGATGTTCGGTGGTTTTTCAAAAGATTTGGGAATTGACTTAGGTACTGCTAATACACTTGTTTATGTTAAAGGAAAAGGTGTTATTTTACGGGAGCCGTCCGTTGTTGCGATTCGTTCGGATTCCGGTTCAATAGAAGCTGTAGGTAATGATGCTAAAAATATGATTGGACGTACTCCGGGAAATATCGTAGCCATTCGTCCAATGAAAGACGGAGTTATCGCCGACTTTGATACTACGGCCACTATGATGAAGTATTTTATCCGCCAGGCATTGAGGAATCGTTCTATTTTTACAAGGAAGCCTAACGTTATGGTTTGTGTGCCGTCCGGCATTACAGCTGTTGAAAAAAGAGCTGTTGAGGATGCTACGAAACAGGCTGGAGCGAAGGAAGCATATACGATTGAAGAACCGTTTGCCGCAGCGATTGGAGCAGATCTGCCAGTCTGGGAGCCAACAGGAAGCATGGTTGTTGATATCGGAGGCGGAACGACGGAAGTGGCAATTATTTCACTGGGTGGAATTGTAACGAGCCAGTCTGTCCGTGTAGCAGGGGATGAAATGGACGATGCCATCGTACAGTATGTGAAGAAAAATTATAATTTGATGATCGGTGAAAGAACTGCTGAATCCATTAAATTCGAAATAGGTTCTGCAGGCAAGCCGGATACAAATGATGACATGGAAATTCGCGGACGTGACCTTGTGAGCGGACTTCCAAAAACAATCACTATTAACGCATATGAAATTGCGGGAGCTCTGGAAGACACAGTGGCTATGATCGTTCAGTCTGTTAAAGATACTTTAGAACAATCACCTCCGGAACTTGCGGCAGATATTATGGACCGGGGAATTGTCCTTACCGGTGGCGGTGCATTATTGCGCAACCTGGACAGAGTTTTAGCTGAAGAAACGAATATGCCTGTACTTGTATCCGAGAACCCTCTTGACTGCGTGGCTATAGGTACAGGAAGAGCGTTAGAAAATCTCCATCTCTTTCGTTCAAAAGCTGGCATTACGGTAAGATCAAACAGAAAAGGATAGCAGGTGTCGCAAATGCCTTCATTTTTTTCCAATAAGCGACTGATCGTTTTACTTGTATGCATTATCATCCTGGTAGCCCTCATCGGCTATTCCATGAGTGAAAGGCGTTCATTATCCTGGCCTGAACAGTTTCTGACAGACAGTATCGGATGGGTTCAGTCCGGATTCTCTAGACCCGCTCATTTTGCAGCGGGTTTCTTTGAGAGTGTAAATGATATGCGCAATATCTATGAGGAAAACCAGGTTTTAAAGTCTCATCTCGATGAATATGCCGCTCTTCAGGTGGAACTTACTGAGTTACGGAGGGTTAACGAAGAACTGAAAGATTCCCTTGATATGAGTGAGAATCTCTATGACTATACGGTGCGCTCTGCACTGGTCATTCATCGCTCTCCTGACCGGTGGAATGAATACATCGGCATTAATAAAGGCGGCCAGGACGGAATTGAAGAAAACATGGCTGTAATGACTTCAAGTGGATTAATCGGAAAGGTGCATCAGGTTTCCCAGTTCAGCTCTACGATACAGCTGCTGAGTGACCAGGATCATACGAACCGTATTTCCGCTTTTGCGGATAATGGAGAACCAACATATGGCTTTATCGAAGGAATCCATGAGGAATCCGGTTATCTGCAGTTTACAAAGATTGATATAGATGCCGAGCTGGAAGAAGGGCAGATGGTCGTTACCTCCGGACTGGGCGGCATTTTCCCCCGTGGTCTCCCTATTGGAGAAATCGTTTATTTTGAGCCGGACGAATTTGGTCTGAGTCAGACTGCTTTTATCGAGCCTGCTGCCGATTTCAGGCAGCTTGATTCTGTCCTTGTAATAGAGCGTGGAGCAAGCTCTCTGGAGCCTGACATTGACCCTGAAGCTGAGGGCGGAGAATGATGAGGAAATATTCTTTATTTCTTGTACTCTTTGTTTTGTTTATAATAGAAGGAACAGTGTTTCAGATTTTTGCTCCTGATCAGTTCGGTTCTGACCTCCTGTTTATCCCAAGATGGTCATTCATGCTGATTATATTTGCCGGAATTTTCCGGGGCAGAGGTACAGGAACCTTATATGGTGTGATTTTTGGTATCATGTTTGATGTTATTTACTCTGCGCTCCTGGGAATATATACGTTTGCCATGGGACTGCTGGCATACCTTTTATCCATTTCAATTCCGTTTTTTCAAAGGAATCTTCCCGCAGCTGTTTTTTTAACGATAACAGCGGTAATCCTGCTGGAATATTTTCTATACGGTATGATGCTCCTTCTGGGGATGACTGCTATTCCCCATCAGGAATTTCTGTACAGCCGTTTTCTGCCAAGCCTTGCTATGAATTTCTTCGTACTGGCTGCTGCTGCATATCCGCTGAGAAAGTGGTTTGAATATATAAAGCGGAATGAAGATGACGGCCTGCTTTAACTTTTTATAGTAGTGCAGGACGAGCGTGTTAAAGGGGAAAACAACTAAAAATTTACAAGGTCTGATCAAAGAAACAGCTAAAGTGAGGTGTAAGGAACAGATGGTTCAGAAACAGCTTAGAAAACAAAATGTGTTAATTAAAGGAACAAAGGACGGTCTGACCTTTATTCTGAATGACCAGTGTTCCTTCGACTCACTGTTAACTGAATTAAATGATAAGCTCTCCGATCGTCCTCCTTCGAGTGACAGTGAAGAAGGGCAGGTCCGTATAAAGCTCGTTTCAGGAAAAAGATATCTCGATCCACAGCAGCTGGATGCTTTGAAAGAAGCATTATTAAACCATATTAATGGCGTGGAAATGACAGTAGAATCAGAGGTCATGTCCAAAGAAGAAGCGGAGAAGGCAATCCAGAGCCAGGAAGTTAACCGCCTGCTGCGAATTGTCCGTTCAGGCCAGGTAATTGAGGTGACCGGAGACCTGCTTTTAATTGGGGATGTTAATCCTGGAGGGACTATTAAAGCTTCCGGTAATATTTTTGTTATTGGCAAAATGCGCGGAATCGCCCATGCAGGCTGTGAAGGTAACAGACAGGCTGTTATTTGCGGATCTTCCATGCTTCCTTCCCAGCTCAGGATAGCCGATGTAATAAGCAGGCCTCCTGAGGAGGAAAGTGATAAAGAGCTTATAATGGAATGTGCTTTTGTCGATGAAACAGGAGAGATGGTTATTGACAAAGTGCAGCATCTTCAGAAAATACGTCCGGAGATCGCCAGCATGATGTAAAAAGAGACAGGTTTTATCTTCCCTTTAAATTTCTTTTCACATAGAGAAATCATGGTGTGTTAAAATTAAGTTACCTGTTCTGAATAAAAAGGGCACTGGATTTTTTCAGATTATAAAGTATCTCTTTGTTCCTTAAGTATAATTTACATAGTTTTACAGGTTTAGGAGAAAGGGGAGAATGACGTGGGAGAAGCGATCGTTGTAACATCAGGTAAGGGCGGTGTTGGTAAAACTACCACTACTGCGAACGTAGGAACTGCATTGGCATTAGCAGGAAAGAGAGTCTGTTTAGTAGACACCGATATAGGACTCCGTAACCTTGACGTGGTTATGGGACTCGAAAACAGGATCATTTATGATCTGGTAGATGTAGTGGAGGGACGCTGCCGTCTTCATCAGGCTCTTGTAACTGATAAACGCTTTGAATGTCTGAACCTTCTTCCTGCAGCACAGACGAAGGATAAGTCAGCAATCAAACCTGAACAAATGAAAGTGCTGATAGATGAACTGAAAAAAGATTACGATTATATTCTGATTGACTGTCCGGCAGGTATTGAACAGGGCTTTAAAAATGCTGTTGCGGGGGCAGATAAAGCGATCGTAGTTACTACACCGGAAATCTCTTCTGTCCGTGATGCCGACAGGATTATCGGGCTCCTGGAAAAGGAAGAACATATTGATGCTGCTAAACTTGTGATCAACCGAATCAGGCCTCACATGAGTAAAAGCGGGGATTCCCTTGATGTGGAAGAAGTTGTTTCCATCCTTTCTATTGAGCTTCTCGGAATTGTCGTCGATGAAGACGAAGTGATAAAAGCTTCTAATTCCGGTGAGCCAGTAGCAATGAACCCTAAAGTGAAAGCAGCAATTGCCTACAGAAATATTGCCCGGAGAATATGCGGCGAATCGGTTCCCCTCATGTCTCTGGAAAACGATAAAGGTGTTTTTACAAGAATGAAAAAATTCCTCGGAATTCGAGGGTAATAAAAAGCCGCTTGTCCGTGAAACTGGACAAGCGGTTTCTTGGTGGCTGGATCAATTTATACCGCAGTGAATGTTCAGCAAGGATGGATCTGTTAATACTTTAACACTTTTAGTGCTGGCGGAATAAAATACACTACCCCCTGATTATTATTTTCTTAACCTTCGTTCTCCATCTGGAAAACGGAGGTCTTTTCTTTGTGAAAAGAAAGTTTAGAGATTGTGATTTTCGTCACTGGTTAACTGTGCTTAATGTCACACTTTAGTCACCAGTCTGCAACAGAACGGTCACACATGTGAATATTTTCACATGCAAAACCGATATATAATAAAAGTGTAGAAAACGTTAGTGATCACCTAACAATCTAACAAACAAGAATACTTCATATATGGTTTACAAACGAAAGTGCAATTATAAAATTCTATTTCGACAGGGGGAATTAATATGTTTATGGATTTTATCAGGAATAATAAGATTGCGGCGGGAATTCTGACAATTTTACGTGTGTATCTCGGATGGAGCTGGCTGTCAGCAGGATGGGGTAAAGTTACGGATGGCTTTGACGCATCAGGGTATCTCACAGGTGTAGTAAATAATGAAATGGTTATGGAACAGTATCCAACTTATCACGCATTTATTGAGTCTTTCGCTCTGCCAAACGCTGAAATGTTCAGCTTCCTTGTAGCATGGGGCGAGGTAGCTGTAGGTCTCGGATTGATGCTTGGAATACTAACAACAGCGGCAGCCTTCTTCGGAATTGTAATGAATTTCGCATTCATGTTTGCAGGTACGATCTCTTCCAATCCATGGATGGTTCTCCTGACAATTTTCATCCTTGCAGCAGGCTATAACGCAGGAAGAATCGGCGGCGACCGCTGGGTGATCCCTTACCTGAAGTCTCTATTCACTCGCAAGAAATTGATTGGTACAGAAGGGCCACAAGGGCAGGCAGCATAAAATAAAAAAATAAAATGAAACGGTATCCGAAATTGGATGCCGTTTTTTTTCTTTTTCCTGGAGGCAGCAGATTATACACAGGCTCAGAGGGCTTTTACAGGGACAAACTGGCATATCTGCTGAGGACAAGTCATACATTGTACAAAGAAACGAAGTGGGTGAGGAAGCTATGAATAATCGGGTGGATAAATTAAAACGGAGGATGGAGGCAAAGCGGAGAAAAAGAAGGCCGGTGCCTCACAGACAGATTGCAAGGGAAAGATCCTCCGGAGGACCAATACTGCCGTACAGCTGGAAACATGAGGAGGAAAGGGAAGACACCCTTTATACTTTTGAAGGGAAGTATAAAGATGTCAGCAGCCAGAAAAAAAACGAACCCTTTTTCCGGAAAGACCGATTCATTATGCAGATTCTGGCAAGTATCTGCCTGTTTTTTGTCATTGGCATATTATTTCAGTCACAAAGTTCTTCTCTGGAAGGTATGCGTAATTATGTCCAGACTTCGTTTAGCGAGGATTTCCAGTTCAGTACAGTAGCAGGCTGGTATGAAGAAGCCTTTGGACGGCCGGTTGCCCTGCTGCCGCCGCAGATGGAAGTAGTTGCTCCCGGGGATTATGAACAGGAAAGAGACCCTGCTGATATTTATGCGCTGCCTGCTTCAGGAACTATAAGAGAGTCTTTTGAACAAAATGGGCGGGGAATCTATGTAGAGACAAATAGAGGGGAAAAAGTAGAAGCGGTCCGAAGCGGCATAGTAAGATTTATTGGAGAAGATGAAGCGAATGAATGGGGAAATGTCATAGTAATCCGCCATTATGACGGGGGAGAATCCTGGTATGGAAGGCTGGAGAACATACCGGTTCAGCTTTATGATCATGTAGACAGCGGGGATTTTATCGGGGAAGTTTCTCCCCATCAGGAAGAGGAAAATCTCGGGGTTTACTATTTTGCACTAAAGGAAGGAGATACATTTATAGATCCTAACGAAGTGATCAATTTTGATTAGTCTCCTGAAGAAAGTCCATATACACCCTGTTTTCTGGGGTATTCTTGGTATAGGCGGACTGACGGGCTATTTTAAGGAAATCATTATGCTTTTTCTCATCGTGTTCGTACACGAACTTGGCCATAGTTACGCTGCTTACCGATTTGGCTGGCGCATCAGGAAAATTATGCTTCTTCCATTTGGAGGAATGGCTGAGACGGAAGAGTACGGAAACCGGCCTGTGAAGGAAGAGATCATCGTGACGATCAGCGGCCCTCTTCAGCATTTGTGGCTTATCGGGGCAAGCTATCTTCTTCTTGCTACACCTCTGTGGAATGAAGGGGATCACCAGGTTTTTCTATTCCATAATTTAACGATTCTTCTGTTTAATTTATTGCCGGTCCTCCCGCTGGACGGGGGGAAGCTGCTTTTTTCCATCCAGTCATGGCTTCTGCCTTTTCATCAGGCTGTCCGGATTAGTTTCTATTTCTCTGCCCTTCTCTTGTCGGCAATAACAATAATTTCTCTTTTCATCCTGCCTTTTCACTTAAACTTAATAATCGTGGTTTTATTCTTATGGGTTCACCATTATCTGGAGTGGAAACAACGGCATTTTCTTTTTCTCAGGTTTCTCCTGGAAAGGAAAAGAAAAGCTGGATTCAAGGGGGAAAAGCAAGTGAAAGTCTCTCCAGCCACTACAGTTACTGAGGCAATCAAAAAGGTAAATCGGGAGAGGTACCATTATTTCACTTTAGGGAAAAACTATGGAGTGATAGAGGAACAAGAGATACTGAATGCTTTCTTCGATGAAAAGAAGCGGCTGCTTCCTCTAATGAAAATATTATAAAAGAACTTTTACTGTGACAGTCTGCCGGTAGATACAGGCAGGCTTTTTTTGTTGTTCAGCAGGCAAAAGATAAACACGGTCGTTTTGTGGATAATAAACAGGGGCTTGAAATGAAATTCATAGATACAGTGTACGGCCAGGGCTTGTCAGTTTTACGTCTTTACATATATAATAGTCGCAACTAATGTACGGATTGGAGCAAAATGTATTGAGAAAAGTGATATTAAGCATGAAAACAGGTGAAAAGCGGGGAGCGGTAACAGAGGACGGCAATATAGCCCAGTGGCTGTTTGAACAGGAAAATGAGCTGACCCGGTCAGGAAATATCATTCTTGGGAAAGTGGAAGACATTGTTCCTGGTATGGAAGCTGCTTTTGTAAATATCGGAGCAGAGAGAAACGGTTTTTTGTACCGGAATGAACTGATCGGCTATCTCCCGTACAGGGAAAATGAAGATCAGGGGAAAGCTCCTTCTGTCAGTTCTCTTCTTACAAAAGGGCAGACTATCGTTGTCCAGGTTACAAAGGAAGAGACAGGAAACAAAGGAGTAAGGCTCACAGAAGATATTTCACTTCCTGGAAAATATATTGTGTATATGCCTCATGCAAATTACGTAGCGGTGTCGAAAAAGATGAAGTCTGGTGAGGTAAGAGAAAAGTGGCGGTCTTTCGGAAAAACAGCTCTTAAAGATCAGGAAGGGATGATTATCCGTACAGTTGCTGAATCAGCAGAAGAAGGGGCTGTGCTCGAGGAATTGGGCAGGCTTAGAGACCAGCACGAAGAGATGATGCAAAAAACAAAAGAAGCCGCACCGCCTTACCTTCTTTTCGATCAGTCTTCCCTTATTTATCGTGTACACCGGGATCTGTTCACCGATGGAAAAACGGAAGTAATTACCGATGATTATCAGGCGTACCAAAGCCTGCTGAAGTGGAGCGGCGACGATGCCAGAGAGCGTCTGCAGCTGTATCAGGGAAAAGAGGATTTATTTGACGCTTTTGGACTGGGCCAGCAGCTGGACAAATCCTTGAAAAAGCATGTCTGGCTGAAAAACGGGGGATTTTTAATTGTCGAAAGTACGGAAGCTATGACGGTGATTGATGTGAACACCGGCAAGTATACCGGGAAAGGCAGCCTTCGGGAAACGGTTTTAAAAACCAATACAGATGCAGCATATGCGGTGGCAGAACAGCTGAGGCTAAGAGACATTGGCGGGATTGTAATTATCGATTTCATCGATATGAAGCAGGAGGAAGACAAGGCGGTTGTGCTTAAAGCTTTAAAAAAAGGAACATCTGCCGACCCCGGCCTGACAAATATAGCAGGGTTTACTCATTTTGGCCTGGTTGAAATGACCAGGAAAAAAGTGAGGAAACCTCTGGAAGAATTGCTGACAGAACCGTGCGAAGTATGCAGCGGCACCGGCAGATTACGAACAGTGAAAAGCGGAGCAGCAGAGCTGGAAAGAGGGATTCTGGAACTGAAAAATACGGAGGATGAAGCGGTTTTGGTGGAAGTTTCTCCTCGACTGCTGAAAGAGATGCTTGGTAATGGCAATGTATCAAGGCTTCATAAACTGGAAGGTTCATCAGGGAAAAAATTATTTCTGCTGTCCAGTACGGAACTGCAGGGGAAATTCCCTTATTATATAATCAGAATGCTGGGAAGCAGGGAAAAAATTAAGAATGTCTGGCTTGAAAGAAAGTAATTTATCATGTTTTTAAGTGGATGAAAAGGAGTTATTGACACAGATCTTCAAAATATGGTATGATTTCTTTTGTTAGTTGTTTGGAAGCACCCAAAGAACTACAACCGCGCAGATCAGGTTCTTAAGCGGATTTCAATGGAAACCGCACCTGTAATGGCGAGTCTGAGTACTAGAAGGAGGTGCCGTCGTGTACGCAATTATTGAAACAGGTGGAAAACAAGTAAAAGTAACAGAAGGCCAAGAGGTTTTCATCGAGAAGCTTGATGCAGCTGAAGGAGACACTGTTACATTCGAAAACGTAATCCTTGTAGGTGGAGACGAAACAAAAGTTGGAGCTCCATTCGTAGAAGGTGCGACAGTTTCAGCTAAAGTTGAAAAACAGGGTCGTGGAAAGAAACTGACTGTGTTTAAATACAAAGCTAAGAAAAACTACCGTCGTAAGCAAGGACATCGTCAGCCTTACACTAAAGTAACAATCGAAAAAATCAACGCGTAAGGTGTCTTATGATTAACGTTGTTTTTGACAGGAATCAGGACGGAACCATCCATACATTTACAATGAGCGGACATGCTGACTTTGCTGAAAATGGCAAAGACCTCGTTTGCGCTGGCGCTTCTACCGTATCGTTTGGTACGGTGAACGCAATCGCGGCGATTTGCGGTGTGGAGCTTGATGTAGAAATGGAAGGTGAAGGAGGCTTTCTCCGCTGTCGTGTTCCGAAAAAACTCGATACGGACACTTACGAGAAAGTTCAACTATTACTGGAAGGTATGTTCTACTCGCTGAAAACGCTGGAAGAACAATACGGACAGTTTATTCAAATTAAAACATAATCCAGGAGGTGAAGACCATGTTTTTAAAATTAGACATTCAGTTTTTCGCTCAAAAGAAGGGTGTAGGTAGTACAAAGAACGGTCGTGACTCCATTGCGAAGCGTCTTGGTACTAAGCGCGGAGACGGACAAATGGTAACAGGCGGATCTATCCTTGTACGTCAGCGTGGAACTCGTATCTACCCTGGAGTGAACGTAGGTAAAGGCGGAGACGACACATTGTTCGCGAAAGTGGACGGTGTTGTTAAATTCGAACGTGTTGGACGTGACCGCAAGCGTGTGAGCGTCTACCCTGAAGCTCAGGAAGCTTAAGGTGATAAGAAACCCGTAATGACTCAGGTCATTGCGGGTTTTTGGTTATCTCTGGCTTTCACTTATATGTCAGGCGTGTTATCTTCATACTAAGGGACGTCTCATATTCACGAGAAAGGACGATGTTCGATGAAGATTACTGTCATAGGCTATTGGGGCGGATACCCCGGACCGGATGGGGCAACTTCTGCTTATTTGCTGGAAGAGGAAGATGTTAAAGTACTGCTGGACTGCGGCAGCGGAGCAGTCTCAAAACTGCAGAAATATATTGAAACTGCCGACCTTGATGCCTTAATACTTACCCATTACCATCATGACCATGTGGCAGACGTTGGTGTTCTGCAGTACAGTCGTGTTGTTGATATCAATCTGGAGAGGTCAACCCGGCCGTTAAAAATATACGGGCATACAGGAGATCCGGAAGGTTTTCAGCGACTAGGAAAAGAACCGTATGCAATCGCGGAAGCATATGATCCTGCCGGAGTGCTGACAATCGGCCCGTTTACTTTTACTTTTCAGGAAACCTCGCATCCTGCAGTGTGTTATGCGATTAAGGTGGAATCTTCCGTGAGCGGAAAGTCGTTCGTGTATACGGGAGATACGACATATAATAAAAAGTTGGTTCCTCTTATGAAAGGGAGCGAGCTCCTGATCGCGGAAGCAAGTTTCTATGATGGACAGGAAGCAGAGAAGTACGGCCATATGACAAGCAGTGAAGCTGCCCGGCTGGCGGCTGCTGGCGAGGTTGAAAAGCTTCTGTTAAGCCACCTGCCTCATTTTGGGGAGCATAAGGATTTGGTGACAGAAGCGGAAAAGCATTTTTCCGGCGAGGTTGCGCTGGCGTATGAAGGTCTGGAGATTGAAATTAAATAATTTTTTGTTGCGGGCAAGCCTTTCCGAATGAATTTCGGGAAGGCTTGTTTGGTTAATCAACGAAATTGAGTGTTTAATCAACGAAATTGAGTGTTTAATCAACGAAATGTAGAGTTTAATCAACGAAAAAGCGGGGTCAATCAACGAACCGGAATTTAACCAACAAAATATAGAGAACAATTAGTGAAATTGGCATCCTTAAAATAGCACTTTTTTAATTAATCTAAAGGAAGATAGTATACTCTGTATCGTTGTTCTCCTTTATAAAGCAGTTTCATATTGGAAAGTATACGGTAAGCTGTAGCGAAAGAGGATAAGTGGAGAAAGTTTCTCAACTGTGAGTTGCAAATCATGGGGCCAAAAATAAGTGCAAAGTCATCAAGAGCTGACAGATGACAATTTCGATCTTCATATTTACAAGACTGATTAATACACCTCCAGTTTCCATGCCTCCTTTCCATCGGCCTCCACCCGCACTTCGGGCAAAAAATACCAGTTAATATCTCATCAGGAGAGATTCTGTATTTTTGGAGAAGGTCTTCCCAAGAAGGAGTATGTTGTTTAATGAGCTGACGGCAAATTTTCTGAAGTTCCTTGCTTGAAAAAACGGGGCGCCGGTATTTTTGCTGCAAACTAGTAATGGTTTCAATTAATAAAGCATTTTTTATGATGCAATGCCTGTAGGGGTGACCATTTAAAATGGTGACGTAGGCGTTGGAATGAGTAAAAACAACGAGGGATTCAAAGGGAAGAAGAGGGTGTTTGTTCACTTGCATCCATTCTCTAAGCTGTATTTCGTGGCGTTTTATCTGGAGGGTGGGATCATTATAAACATCTACCTCATTATTCAGTCGCAACCGTTCCATCTGTCCTAAAGTATGGTCAATCTCAATTTTTCCTGATAAGTGCTTAGCATCAATATGAAGAAAAAAGTATGGGGAGATGAGCAGGGAATCAAGTTGAAAATGTTTACCTTGGTGGGGCAGCCGGAGGTCGTTGAGTATGAGGAATTCATGATCTCTGAGAAAAGTGAGATCATAGTCAAGCTGCTGTTCGCCCTTGTAGCCGGCCCTTTCTTTAAATAAATCATCCTCCACATCTTTCCTCCTGGGATGGGTCGTGTTTAATCGCCGGAAGAGAGCATCAAGCTGCCTTAATTTAATTGATGGTTTGCTGTGTTTTTGATCACATCATAGCCTCCTTATTAAAATTTTTAACTTACTTCGTATGGAAAACCCCTGCTTAATTCTTAATTTAACAACAAAATCCTCCCCCATTCTCCCCAAAATTAGAGAAAGTGCTTTTTTGCTTAACTGCTTTGCTGGATTACTTGAGCAGCTTCGGAGCCGCAGCTAACAATTAAGCAAATCTTTTAATTATTAGTTTTATGTAACCCGTCTGAATGTGAAGCAAATTCTCATTCTCGAAATCAGCACGCCAATCCTCGAAATAAGGTATCCAATTCTCAAAATAATGGATGGCTGTCCCAGATCCAACCTCCTGCTTCACCACAAAGCCAATTGTAAAAGCGACCTTTACATAACCTTCACAATGGATTTACACCACATTTATTTGTCCTTAACATTCGCTTCTTATAATCAGAATTAGAGATAGAGAGACAACAAACAACAAACTCTATCAAACTTTGAAGCTGATTTTAAGGAGGAACTTATTAATGATGATTAAAAAGACGGCCTTATTTTCTATGTTAACAGCTATGGTGATTGCTACTGCAGCTTGTAGTTCTGGAGGAGCTGAAGGAACTGAACAAAGCGGGGGCAATAATAACAGCAGCGAAAATAATAGTAACAGCGGAAACGATGGGAACGGAGGGGAGCTTTCAGGCTCGGTAGTTATTGATGGGTCTGGTACCGTTTATCCGTTAATGTCCCGAATTGCTGAAGAATTTATGGTGAACGAGCATGAAAATGTAAGTGTTGAAGTGGCCCGTGCAGGGACAAGTGCCGGCATGCAAAAATATGTAGCAGGGGAAACTGATTTTGCGAATGCGTCTCGTGAAATAAAGGAAGAAGAAGTCGCCGAACTGGAAGCTAACGGAATCGAATCAAAGGAATTTAAAGTTGCTCTTGACGGTTTAACAATGGTTATTAATCCGGAGAACGACTGGGCTGAAGAGATGACAGAAGAAGAAATAAGCACAATGTTTGTGACTGGAAATTACAAAGACGATGATGTGGTACTCTGGTCTGATATCCGTTCTGAATGGCCTGAAGAAGAAATCAATTTTTACGGGCCGAACGAAAACCATGGAACTAATGAATTTTTCGTTAAAGAAATTATCGAAGAGCAGGACTTGGTCGAGACGATCAACCTGCAGCAGGAGTATTCCACTCTCGTAAACTTAGTTGCGGAAGACGAAAATGCGATTGCATTCTTCGGTTATGGCTATTATGCAAACAATGACGACAAGATTAAAGCCGTGGAAGTGGATTTTGGAAACGGACCGGTCGCCCCTTCTCTGGACACAATTGCTGAAGATGGAGAATATGGACCGTTCACCCGTCCAGTGTTTACAAACCTTAGCATCGACGCAGCAAAAGAAAAGCCTCAGGTGAAAGCATTTGCTGAATATATTTTCCAGGTTGCAAATGACTTCGCCGGAGATACAGGCTTTGCTCCCCTGCCTGAAGAGGAGCTGCAGGAAAGCCTGGAGTTTATCCAATCTATAAATTAATAACAATTAACCGGGAGAAGCGGAATGCTTGCTTCTCCCCTTATTTTTTCGTCTGGGAGGATAACCGTCCATGGAAAAAGCAATTAGTGTAAAAGCAATGATAGAGGAGAAGAAGAGCAAAGCAGGCATCAGGAGAATAACGGAAAAAGTAATTCCGTTCATTTTATTTCTGCTTGCATTTGTTTCTGTTCTCACTACTGCAGGGATAATTTCCACATTAGTCTATGAAACTGTGTTGTTTTTCAGAGAAGTATCATTCACTGAATTTTTCGGCACCACGGAATTGAAACCTTTAAGCCCTGTTGAACCAAAATTCAGCATCCTGCCCCTGCTGACAGGAACAATTATGATCTCACTTGTGGCGATGGCAGTAGCTGTTCCTGTCGGATTAGCAACCGCAGTATTTTTAAGTGAATACGCGTCTGACAGCACCAGAAAAATGTTAAAACCAGTATTGGAAGTTCTGGCTGGAATACCTACAATTGTCTATGGATTCTTTGCTTTTACTTTTGTGACTCCTGTATTAAGAGAGCTGATACCCGGTCTGCAGGCAACAAATGCATTAAGCCCGGGAATCGTGATGGGCATTATGATTATCCCGATGGTTGCCTCTCTCTCAGAAGATGCGATGAATTCTGTTCCAAACGTAATGAGAGAAGGCGCACTCGCCCTTGGTTCAACAAAACTGGAAGTTACTTTGCGTGTAGTTATTCCAGCTGCAATTTCCGGAATTATCGCCTCATTCGTTCTGGGGGTCTCACGTGCGATCGGGGAAACGATGATTGTTACGATAGCCAGCGGAAGTTCTAAAAATTTAACTTTTGACCTTACACAGTCCATGCAGACGATGACAGCATATATCGTTGAAGTAACGAGCGGGGACGCAGCAAGCGGAACAACTGCTTACTACAGTCTGTATGCGGTAGCATTCACATTATTTATCTTTACACTGCTCATGAATCTGTTGGCAAGATACATTTCCCGAAGATACAGGGAGGTTTACTAAAAAATGAAGTATATTGACCTGGATACAGTAAACAAAAGAATGACCACCCGAATTCTGATTAACAAGCTCGTTAAGTATTTGTTTCTGGCAGCAACACTCTTTGGGCTGATAGTATTAGCAGTTCTGCTGTACAGAGTATTTGCGGATACGATTGGCTGGCTGAACCTTGATTTTTTAACAAACAGATTATCCACTATCCCTGAAAATGCCGGCATAAAAGGTGCTATTACCGGGACCCTCTGGCTTATGCTGATTGTCGGTCCGGTAACAATGATATTAGGTGTCGGTACGGCAGTTTATTTGGAGGAATACGCGAAGAGAGGGCGTCTTCACTCTTTTATTCAGACTAATATAAATAATCTTGCCGGTGTTCCTTCTATTGTTTTCGGTCTCCTCGGCCTGACGGTGTTTGTCAGAGTACTCGGCTTCGGAACGAGTGTAATTGCCGGAGGTTTAACAATGTCCCTCCTCGTGCTGCCGATTGTTGTCGTGGCTGCGCAGGAAGCTATCAGATCTGTACCTGGATTTTTGCGGGAAGCGTCCTTTGGAATGGGGGCGACAAAATGGCAGACCATAAAAAATATTGTACTGCCGGCTGCTCTTCCTGGCATTTTAACAGGTACTATTCTCGCTCTTTCCCGTGCTATTGGGGAAACTGCTCCATTAGTAGCTTTAGGAATACCTGCTCTGTTAATCCCTATCCCGAGCGGTATTTTTGATAACTTCACAGCACTGCCTATGCAGATCTATTACTGGACATTAGATTCAGTTCTTGTAGATGAGTATGCAAACCTGGCAGCTGCTACCATTCTCGTTTTACTGATAATCTTGTTTTTAATGAATTCGGTGGCGATTATTTTGAGGAACAAGTTTCAAAAACGATATTAAATACGGAGGCGAAGCAAAATGTCAGCAGTAACAGTCACGGATAACAGGAATAAAACAGTATACTCCGATGAACTGCGCAGGAATATAGTTGAAATAGAATCTGGCAAACGTGTTTACGAAACAAAGAGCTTAAATCTCTGGTATGGAAAAGACCATGCATTAAAAAATATTAATCTGCCAATACAGGAAAATGAAGTGACAGCGATCATAGGCCCTTCAGGATGCGGAAAATCCACGTACCTGAAGACATTAAACAGAATGGTTGAACTTGTTTCCGGTGTTAGAGTTTCAGGTGAAATATTATACAAAGGGCGGAATATTCTTGATAAAAACTATAAAGTAGAAGAACTCCGGACAAGGGTGGGGATGGTCTTTCAGAAACCGAATCCATTCCCAAAATCAATCTTTGAAAATGTGGCATACGGCCCCAAAATTCATGGTATTCGTAATAAAAAGCTTTTGCATGAAATTGTAGAAAACAGCCTGAGAGGAGCAGCCATCTGGGATGAAGTGAAAGACCGTCTTCATGAAAATGCGTACGGCCTTTCAGGAGGGCAGCAGCAGCGTCTCTGTATTGCCCGGTGTCTTGCTATTGAGCCGGATGTAATTCTGATGGATGAACCAACTTCTGCGCTGGATCCAGTCTCCACATTGAAGGTCGAAGAACTGGTTCAGAATTTAAAAAAGGATTACAGTATTGTCATCGTTACCCATAATATGCAGCAGGCGGCGAGGATTTCCAGCAGCACAGCATTCTTTTTACACGGGGAAGTCATTGAATATGGAAATACAGACCATATATTTTCTACTCCGGACGATAAGCGGACAGAAGATTATATTTCGGGCAGATTTGGGTGAAGGGGGAGAATTATGGTAATCAGAGAGCAATTTTCAACAAGTCTTTCGTCATTGAAAGAAGAGGTTCTTAGTTTAGGCAGTATGGCGGAGGAAGCTTTAGCGGAAACAATGAAAGCCGTCTCCCGCCACGATAGTGAGAAGCTTAATATTATCATTACAAATGACAGACTGATTAATAATAAAGAGTTAATAATAAATGAGAATGCTACGCTGTTAATTACAAAGCAGCAGCCTGTTGCTTCTGATCTCAGGAAAGTGGTCGTCAGCCTGAAAATTTCCAGCGACCTGGAACGGATTGGGGATTTGTCTGTTGATATAGCTAAGGCGGCGTTAAGAATTAACGAATTACCTGGCGGCCAAGGTTTTGAGCAGGAAATTCAGAAGATGGGTGCAAGAACTAATGAAATGTTAAAGGCTGTTATATCAGCTTACCGGGATGGGAATGTGCTCGAAGCCCAGAAGATCGCTGCGATTGACGATGAGATTGATAAAGCGTACGGGGAATTTGTTCAGTCCATATTTAAAACAGCTGTACTCAAGCCTGGAATGATCGAGAACATAACCCAGCTTGCATATATTTCCCGCTATATAGAACGAATTGCGGACTACAGCACGAATATTGCAGAATGGATTATTTACGAAGTGAACGGAAGAAGGTTTGATCTTAATTAATATTATTCAGTGCCCTGGTTATCATCATTTGCCGGGCCTGTTTTTGTTTCAGCCGGATAAAATGTTTTAAATTGCTGATTAATCCCGATGTAACCGTCCGTAAAACTCCCGCCTCAAAACATGAGTGGAAGCGAAGATGTTCATGCGGGAGATAACGGACGCTAACATCCCGATTAGTTCAACTAACAATCAGTGGGGGATATATAACCCCCACTGATTGAAGGTTCACTTTATGGAGAAGGTGAAAATAAGCTGTAAAAGGCGTTTTAGTTTACTTAGAGAGGGAATTTTTTGTATACTACATAGAGTTGAAGCATTGCTTGTATATTAAAGGAGGAAAATGTTGTGGTACATGCTCATAATCTTGTCTGGCTTCTTATGCTGATCGTATTTTTCCTTACACTTTTCTTTGTGAAATCCGGAAAAGCAAAACCAGCTAAAATTTCTCAGATGACTCTTCGTTTATTTTATATCTTAGTCATTGTTACAGGAGGAACCCTGCTCGTTACTTATCAATTCTACTGGGTTGCTGTAATTAAAGGACTTCTTGCTATCTGGCTGATATATTCTATGGAAATGATTTCTACGAGAAGCGCAAAAGGGACCCTTGCAGGGACTCCAAAAGTCGCTTACTGGGCCCAGTTCGGAATCGCCCTGGTAATCGTCTTATTCCTCGGCTGGACAGCAATTTAACAAACAAAAATTTAAAAAGCTGCTCTTTCTTTTACTAAAGAAAGAGCAGCATTTTTTTTGGGCTTGGCGCATAAGATTTATCGTAGGCTGCAGCGGATTTTTGGCTTTCCTGGGAAATACGGAATCATCGAAAAATGACCAGCATATAATTGTATGGTGAAAGGGAACGATAAAAAAAGTTTAAAAAATTCTAAATTGTGTCTTTACAAATGCAAACAATAGGAGTAGAATACGTGGTGGAAGAAGTTAATGAAAATTATGGAAAGGAGGCTTATCTAAAATGATGATGATCAATTTAACTCAATTAAAGTCAGACTCTAAATTAAATAATTCAACCCCTTTAGCCTCCGTTAAGGTATTCCTGCATTAATTGCAGAGAAGCTTTTATATCCATTTTGGTATGCGCAGGTTAAAGACAGACCTGTGTTTTTTTATGCTTTTTTCCGGGAAGGATCGAACTAACGTTTTCGGCATCCGGAATAGGGATACTATCAGCACAGGTGCGTCCACCTGTGCTTTTTTGTGTCTGAAAATTGTACTTAGGATGGACTAAAGTTCGTTAGAGTGTAAATTCGCCAACTGAGAGGATTAAAAATTTATTCCGATGTAACCGTTCGTAAAACTCCCGCCTCAAAACAAGAGTGGAAGCGAAGATGCTTAGGCGGGAGTTAACGGACGCTAACATCCCGATTGGTTCAACTAACAATCAGCGGGGGGAATACCCCCCCACTGATTGAAGGTTCACTTTATATTTTTTTCCAACAGTTTGCGTTTTTGAAACGTTATCTTTATGAAGAGCAACACGATCGGCCGTTTATGGTATTAATAAAACCGGCACATAATGAGATGTGTTGCCCTACAACTATTGTTGTAGATAAATTTGCAACTATAAAACGAAGTAAAAAATTTAAAACTTTTATATTGTTAATGTAAGGGGGTGATCTAAATGATGTTGTTTAATCTGTTTTTTCTGACGATAACAGTGGCACGAAGAAAGCATGATGGTAAAGATATTGAAAGGGCTTATGAGTACCAGGAATCTGTTAAGCATAGTGCAGCTGTCCGCGCAAAGCAATCCGAATATCTGAATCGTCTAATGTAATGGGTGTTAAGGAGGTGGAAATTATGGCGTTTAATTTGTTTTTTCTCACAATAACAGTGTACCGCAGAAAACCCGATCGAAAAGAAGTTGAGCGGGCCCATGTATATCAGGAATCTGTAAAACACAGGGAGGCAGTTCGTGCAAGGCAGGCTAATTATTTGAATCGAATAATAATGTAGTGACTTAAAGGAGGTGAAAATTATGGTTTTTAATTTGTTTATTCTCACGATTACAGTGACCAGAAGAAAATCCGATGGTAAAGATGTTGAGGAAGCTCGCCTGTACCAGGAATCTGTAAAACACAGAGAGGCAGTTCGTACAAGGCAGGCTGAATATTTAAATCGTATGATGTAATCGTTTTACAGGAGGTGATAAGTATGATGTTTAATCTGTTTTTTCTAACTGTGACAATCACCCGCAGAAAATACAACGGAGCAGAAATTGAACGGGCCCACAGGCATGAAGCGTCAAATAAGCACCGTGAGGCGATCCGTGCAAAGCAAGCTGAATATATGAATCGAATGATGTAATGGAACCAAAATAAATTAGAAAGGATTGATGATGATGATAATGCAAGCAGTTGTTTTTTATCTGGTGAGACTTCCTGAGGGGAAAGGCTTTGTTTAGCTAATGAACATTGAATAACTATCCTGAATGCGGCCGCAGACATTTAATGCGGCCGTATTTATTATTCCAGGGAAACTCCACGTTCGTCTAATCAAAAGATGAGCGGGATACATACACTGTTTATGTCAACCGTGACGTGAACCTATGAAATCTTATTATGTTAGGAGAGATAAGCTATGGTTAACAGAAGATCAGACCATCCTTTTGGGTTATTCGGATTTCCGTTCTTCTCAGGGACTCAGCCTCAGCCTTACCATTTCGATGTTCAGGATACTGAAAATGAACTGATAATGGAAGGCAAGCTCGAGGGCTTTGAAAAAGAGCATATTACTATTGAAGCAGTACGAAACGGAGTGGTTATTACAGCAGAAAAACCGGCGGAAACGAAGGATGGCGAAGGGGATGAGGTGCCTGTACAGTCTCATCACACAGGTAAAGTCGAACGTTTTATCCCGGTCTATTTTCCGTTCACAGAATCTGATATTTCCGCTTCTTTCAGTGAAGATAAAGTTCTGAATGTAAAAGTTGCCAAAAATAAGGCGAACAGAAAATTCATATCAATCGAGTAAAGGAATTCAGCTTCTTACGTCTGCAGGTAGTACCCTAAGCTTTTTATACCTCCTCAACTTATGCCGCCGGATCACTGGCGGCTTTTTTATTGCAGTATCGCCCGCGCACAAACGGATGGCCAGCCATACACATATAATAATTAAGGAAAAACGTAATGTAATAAAGGAGGGTTCTTATGCATCAGGGAGGCAGAGACAGGGACGGCTCCCGCACAGATCCATTCACTAATATGATGTTCGGCTCCGCCAGACCACCGGGCCAGGGGTCACCCCACTTTTTTCAACAGCATCAGCAGGCAGGACAACATCCGGCAAACTATCAAAGCTATGCTCACGGACAGTATTCGCACCAAACTCCGTACCAGCAGCCGCAAGCCCATCAGTCAAAAAAAGGAGTGCTATCTCATTTTATGAAGGAAGACGGGACATGGGATTATGTAAAAATAGGAAATGGTGTACAGCAAGCATACGGTATAGCTGGAAAAGTCAGCCCAATGGTAAAGCAGATATCTCCTTTACTCGCTTTGCTGAAAAAATAAACAGGCTGCCCCGTACTGCTTATTAAACCATGTTTAAACGAATTGGAAAAAATGTATAGCTGAAGCTCTGAGGCTGGGACATAACTAAAGTGCTTGAATGAAAATACGAACAACATATCACTATGGCGGAGGAAATATAAAAGACTCCTTCGGGAGCAAAGGCAACGGTGAGACCCCGAAGCGCGAATCACGAGGAGGCTCACCATCCGCCCGAGGAAAACGAAGTGTATTTCCGTAGGGGTATTTTTGTCATTGTTCGGATTTTCAATCCATCAAACACTTTTGTCCCAGCCTCACACTATTTAAGTAATGGACACAGGAAAAACTTTGAAAGGTCAACGGCGGAACGTACCGCTGTCTGTTCGTTTGCAAAGCTGACCACAGGTTTCTTTTTGCGGGACAGCCATCTTGTACAGGAAAACAGAAAATTGCCCTTGCCACATAAAGTCAGGCACAGGGCAAGGGCAATTCAGATATTCATTTCATTAATAAAATATTTGTTACCAGAAGAAGGCGGACCCGAGGGCAAAACCTCCTACTCCCGCTAAAGCTACCGGGACCCAGTGAGGATTTCCCGCGAATCCAGGACCATATCCTCCTCCAAAACCTGGTCTGTGGCCGTACGCTCCTCCATATCCGTGGTGGCCGTACCCATGCTGGCCGTAGCTGTAATGACCGTAACTATGGTGGCCATATCCATGAGGCGGGTACCCGTATCCAAAACCGCGCCTCCGGGCAGCTGGCTCAATATACACATACTGCTGATCTACCTCAGCAATTTTTCCCACATGCACTTTTCCTGATTTTTCAGTGATTTGAGCCAGTTTCCCTTTATGCTGGCAGCAAAGTTGATAATAATCCACTATCTTCCCTCCTTTCAGGGGAATCTTTTACCATATTATTAGCAAACGTCTAAGTTGATTGTACAAATGTGCTAGTTTTATAAAAAAATTGGTTTTGGCAAACATTGAATTTATATCGGCATTCGTCTATACAAAGTAAACTCTCCACACATATCTTATTATTGCGAAGCGGTATTCGCGAGAGAAACAGTTATAGGGAGGGAAGCTGAATGGGTGCACCGGCAGGAGGATATGCAGGAGGATTTGCGTTTATTATCGTGATTTTCATTTTGCTTGTAATTATCGGTGCTGCTGTGGTCAGACCGGGAGGATACTGGTACTAAGTTAATTCCCGGCGTCCACTAAAAGCGGATGAAAGAAATCCGATTAAATGTTAATTAATTAATATATTAAAGGGAGGAATAAATGATGGGATACTATGGTGAACCAGGATATTATGGATGCTGCCCGCCTGCTGCAGCTCCTGTAGCGGGATATGGACACGGAGGGTATGGTTTTGGCGCAGGTTTCGCGTTAATTCTCGTACTGTTTATCCTGCTTGTAATCATTGGAGCAGCTCTGGCTTACTAATAAGCTCATAACAGGCTGCCGATTGTTCCGGCGGCCTGAGCTTCCAAAGGACCTTAGCCGATTAAACCCCATATATTAGACTCGGAGCCGGGAAATGTTGTTTTAAGTAACTACTGCCTCCCCGCCCGAGCCTATTTTTAGACACTTTAGTGATTTCGTTTAGACAGTGTAACGTATCAGACCATAAAGTATTAATGCGAAGGAAATCGCAAACCATTACAAAATACAGGAGGGGAAGTCAATGGGTGCACACGCACACAGAGGAGCAGGAGCAGGATTTGCGTTTATCCTTGTAGTATTTATCCTGCTTGTAATCATCGGAGCAGCAGTTGTAAGGCCAGGCGGCTACTACTAAACCTAGCCGGTAATAGCTGGAAGTATGAAGAGTTTTAAGCTAAAACTATAACTTCTGAAGGAGGAGAAATTGTAATGAGTCACTATGGATACGGTTATGTTGATCCTTGCTGCCCTGCACCGGTAGCAGCTCCTGTAGCTCATGGCGGGTATGGATTCGGAGCAGGTTTCGCGTTAATTTTGGTTCTGTTCATCCTGCTTGTAATTATCGGAGCAGCTTGGGCTTACTAGGGTGAAGTATGATAAAACAGCTGCCGGGAATTTGCCTGGCAGCTGTTTTAATTATATGTGTTATGAATATTTTTATTGAGATGTTATTGAAATATTTTCAAACGGGAGGTATCTTTAATGTAAGGTGAAAAATGACTGAAAAAATCAAAAATTATCAATTTTAGAAAGAAGGTGGGATATTGGCAGGAAATATAGAAACTGCAGAACAAAGAAATATACTTATGACAAAATTACTTTGGTTCGCTTATTTGCTTGGGCTGGGAAGTAACTTTGCTGCAGGAGTTTCTCCCCAGGGGATTGCGGCCTTTGGAGTTATAGGCTTTGCAGCAGTAGGCTCAATAACAGCCGCAGTTTATTTTCTTAAGAACTTTTCTCCCTATGTGCAGTATTTGATAGCAGTGAATTTCTCTATCCTTATATTTTTTATGGTAAGCACTTCTCCAAAGTTATCTAATTATATGATGATCTATGTCTCTATTGCTTTTATCACTCTTTATCATAATTATAAATCCATCGCATTGTCTGCTGTACTTGGATTGGTTTTATCAAACTATTTTTTTCTTACATATAACTCGGAAATGTTTTATGGTGCAGGTTTAGATATTTTAATATCACTTAATGTGATGTTTATCGTAATAACCTCCGCTCTGACAGCTCAGGCTCTAATAGGGGAAAGAATACAGAAAAAAATTGATGCCCAGCACATTGAACTTAAAAAGAGAAAACAGCAGATGGAAGAAATGCTCGAGGAAGTGAAACAGTCGATTAATGTTATTACTGATTTCAGCAACAAGCTCAATAATAATATTATATCGGCGGAGGGTATATCGGGAGACCTCACACAGGCATTTACTGAAATGGCAAAAGGAGTGGAATCTTCTGCAGCAAGTGTTGGGGATATGAGCAAATCCATTAGCTCTTCTGTTAGTTTTATTAACGACGTTAACGATTCGGTCAAGGATCTGAATGAAAGAGCAATATCCACGACGATGGTGACAAAAGAAGGCGGCGAAGATGTACAAAAATTGATGAAGGGGATGGAAGCCGTCCATCATATTACTGGGGAACAAAGCAAAATAGCAGAAGCGCTGTTTCAGGAAAGTAAAGAAATTGGAGAAATCCTCACTTCTATAAAGGAAATATCTGAGCAGACAAATCTGCTGGCATTGAATGCTTCCATTGAGGCTGCCAGGGCTGGCGAGCATGGGAGA
Organism: Evansella clarkii; assembly: GCF_002019695.1. Lineage (GTDB taxonomy): Bacteria > Bacillota > Bacilli > Bacillales > Salisediminibacteriaceae > Evansella > Evansella clarkii. Next base: position 2,578,902 of record NZ_KV917376.1, read on the forward strand.
GGGTTTGCTGTAGTAGCCAACGAAGTGCGCAGGCTTGCAGAAACATCAAATCTGTCAACGAATAAGATAAGCATTATACTGCAGAAACTGTACCAAAAGATTGAACTGATGAAGGAACAAACAGATGAAACCAAAAAAGCAATTGATGAAAATGTAACTACTACGAGAGAAACTACAAATCGTTTCCTTAATATTGACACCTATGCAAAGAAATCAGCTGAACAATCGGAGAATGTAAATATTAAGGTTGCAGGGATTAGTACCGCTTCGGAAGAAATGATGAAAGAAATCGCAGCTGTAACAGAGTATGCGGAAAGCTCCAGTGCTTCCGTTCAAGAAATTCTTGCTTCTGTGGAAGAACAGCATCAACGGATTCAAATGATAAGGAACAGCTTTGGAGAGCTGGAGCAATTGACGAAAAAGCTGAGCAGGCTCGCTGTAACAGCAGCGGATGCCTGAGCTGTATGAGCGAAAGAAACCCGGCAAAGGATGAGACATCATCACTTGCCGGGTTTTTACGTCTGATTTAATATAAAAGAGATCCTTCCACTGTTTTATATTCATATCCAAGGTCCCTTGCCACTGCCTCATAAGTTACATTACCCGCAGCTGTATTCACACCTTTAACAAGTCCCGGGTTTTCTCTGAGAGCTGTACTCAGTCCTTTGTTTGCGATCTGAAGAGCGTATGGCACCGTTACGTTGGTTAAAGCTATCGTTGAAGTCCGTGGGACTGCGCCAGGCATATTAGCTACAGCATAATGTACGACACCATGTTTTGTGTAAGTCGGGTCATCGTGTGTAGTAATACGGTCCACAGTTTCAAAAATACCGCCCTGGTCGATTGCTACATCCACGATTACTGAACCAGGCATCATATCTTTTATCATTTCCTCTGTAACGAGCTTCGGCGCTTTAGCTCCAGGAATCAGGACCGCTCCGATAACAAGATCTGACTCCCTTACTGCATTTGCAATATTCAGCGGGTTGCTCATCAGCGTATTAATTTCCGTTCCGAAAATATCGTCCAGCTGCCTTAGGCGTTCGTGGCTCAGATCAATAATGGTGACGTCAGCGCCAAGCCCCATGGCAATTTTTGCTGCGTTTGTTCCTACAACTCCTCCTCCAATAATAGTTACCTTTCCTCTTTTTACTCCAGGCACCCCTGAGAGAAGGATACCGCTTCCGCCTTTAGGCTTTTCTAAAAACTGGGCACCAATCTGGGATGCCATCCGGCCTGCTACTTCACTCATAGGAGTTAACAGAGGCAAAGTCCGGTTTACTTCCACAGTCTCATAAGCAACAGCCGTAACTTTTTTTTCAGTAAGTGCCTCGGCAAGCTCCGGCACTGCCGCAAGGTGAAGGTATGTAAATAAAATCAGATCTTCCCTGAAATAACCATATTCAGAAGGTAAGGGTTCTTTCACCTTCATTACCATCTCAGCAGTTTCCCATGTTTCACGTGCTTTATCCAATATAACGGCACCTGCGTCTCTGTAGTCCTGGTCAGTGAAACCGCTTCCAATTCCAGCGTCTTTTTCTACAAAGATCTCATGGCCGGCCTGATGGAGTGTAAGAACACCTGCAGGAGTTAATGCAACACGATTTTCATTATTCTTTATTTCTCTTGGCACACCGATATTCATGGATATCCTCCTTAAATTTAAATAGTATCTTAATTATTGTAGCTAATTAGCAACTACCTGTCACTTATTTGCTGTTTCAGGAAGAGTTGCATTGGTCAGCCAGAACATAAATTAAAACCAGGGGATGACAAAAGGCCCCCTGGCCAGTTTTTAGGCGTTATTTATTGTTTTAAAAGGGTAACGAGTCTGAATTCTTTCTTCAAAATACTTACTCATATTGTCACTTGAAAAGATTCCCACATAGTCGATTTTGAATACTTCGTAATAGATCAGATAATCGCCGTTTTCAAATCTCACATGCAGTTCCCGTGTCATTTCATCATATCCGATGGATTTAATATTGCCGTCGTTTAGTTCGGTCATTTCCATAACGATATCCTCCCCTTCCAAATACTGTGAGGAAAAATTATTGCTGTGAATTTTGCCATGACAGTTCACCATTTTCTTGTTATATGTTAGAATACCCAAATTTAATAAAAAGAAACCTTTAATATCTGGAGGCTTACATCGTCTACAGCAAAAGTTTGATTCTTATAGAGAGGCTTTGTCACCGTGAAAAGGGGTAAAATAGTTTAAACTAGGAATATTATACAAAGTTGTGCAAAAATATTGAAAATTGGTATGGAATAATACTAAAATTGATATATCAGCGAATAATGCAATCATTAAGGGATGCGAGGAACACATATCTTCATCTGGGCACTTGGATATGTAGGAGCAATTAGTGCAACCGGCCATTTATTCAGGCCGGCTTTTTTTATGGATAAGAACCTTACAGGCCAGAAGCAGGCAGCAGTTACTTGACGAAAAAAAATCCATATCATGACTTCCGGACCTGTATTCCGGTACAGCTGGAAATTAGCTCTCCTGGAGCAGCTATGAGAAAAGAGAAGAAAGAAGGAGGGAGAATATGAAAGAAGAACATAATGCTTTTACTATATCTGAACAGAAAGGATTCAGCATAAAAGATTCAAACGAAGAGCTGGTGAATTTGTTCCAATCATGGGACGACATAAATATGGGAGAAACGAAAGCTGGCTTTCCTGGCTTGATAAGAAATTTATTTAACGCCCTTGAAGAAACATCTCATGTAGTAATTTCAGATGAAAAGGGAAGTATGGCATATGTTAGTGAATCGTTTTGCAGCATATTGAAATACAGGAAAGAGGAACTTGAAGGAAAGTACTATACAGAACTGCGGGACCGTTTAATGACCGGAAGTGACAGGGAGAGGCTTAAAGAAGTGTTTTTATCAGGAACGAATTACGAGACAGAAACTATGCCTGTTTCTAAAGATGGCAACCCTTTTATTATGAAAACGAGTATAATGCCGCTGGTTAAATCAGAAGAAGGGATAACTAAGTTTTCGATCATACTCCATCAGGACATTACAAGACTGACGCAGGCAGAGAAAGCGATTAAGCAGCTGGCAAGTACTGATAATTTAACAGGGCTGCCAAACCGGGGCAAGTTTGAACAGGATGTTGCTGAATATATAGAAGGTGATAAGAGTCTTCAGAGATCTTTCGCTGTTTTATTAATTGATCTTGACCGTCTCGGTTATTATAGTGAAATCCTTGGCCAGCATACAGGGGATAAACTGACAAGGAATATTGCGAACGCTCTTGTAGGGCTGAATCATAAGGGGATACAAATATACAGGTACGGGGCTAATGAATTTTCCATCCTTTTGAAAGAACCTGAATCAGCTTCAGAAGCAGAAGGGATTGCTAAGGACATCCTTCAATTGTTTAACAGTCCTTTCTCAGCTGATGGTGATGAGCTGATGTTATCCGCCAGTATTGGCATTACCGTATATCCTGACCAGGGAAACACACAGGAAGCTGTTATTAATCATGCGGAAGACGCGATGCATCATGCAAAAGAAGCAGGTCAGGCAAACCTGCAATGGTTCAGACCTTCTATACGAACAAAGCAAAAGGAAAAATTAATTATGGAACGGAAGCTGCGGGCAGCAGTGGAGAATAAAGCTTTTCAATTGAAATACCAGCCTCAGATTGATCTGAAGAATATGGCAGTGATCGGTGCAGAGGCATTAATAAGATGGGAAGATAAGGAACTGGGAGCTGTTTCTCCGGAAAGGTTTATTCCTCTGGCGGAAGAAACAGGGCTGATTAATCCGATTGGGGACTGGGTGCTGGAGGAAGCATGCAGACAGGCAAAGAAATGGAGTGATGAGGGATATTCATTACGCATCGGAATTAATATTTCCCCGCTGCAGTTTCAAAAGCGAGGGTTTGTAGAAAAAGTAAATGCGGTTCTTCAGGACAGTGGCCTGGAACCTGGTAAGCTGGACTTAGAAATTACCGAAAATCATTTACTTCGTAACAGAGAAGAAAGCCTTCGTACACTTGGAAAGCTCAAAAAAATCGGTATTCGGATTTCAATAGACGATTTCGGCACGGGATATTCTTCGTTAAGCTATTTACAGCGCTTTCCTGTAGATACTCTGAAAATCGACCGGACATTCATTAAAGATATTATAAATAACAGTAAAGACCAGGCAATTGTTACATCGATTATACAACTGGCCCATAATATGAACCTGCGTGTTATTGCTGAAGGAGTGGAATCTTCGGATATGCTTCCCTTTTTAAACGCGAGAAACTGTAATGAAATGCAGGGTTTTTTATACAGTAAGCCTCTCCCTCCTTCCGAATTCACACAATACATAAAGATAATACCACCGGCTGAAATTCTGACGGGCAGCTGAAATCAGGAAGAGACTCCACCTTGTTTATAGGCGGAGTCTTTGTTTTTTACAGTTATCCCTAATAATTTATTGAAAATAAACAAAAGTTAAAATTCCTATTTGCTATTGCTTTGGTTCATTATATGATAAACAGACAGGGAGAGATGAAAGAGAGGGAAGCGCTTGAACAAAAAGATTGAGAATGCCTTATTTGGTGCATGGGCAATCGCGTTAACAGCAACAGCAGGTTCTTTGTACTTTTCAGAAATACAAAACTTCATACCGTGCACTCTATGCTGGTATCAGCGAATATTCATGTATCCTCTTGTTATTATTTTGGCGATTGCTTCGGTCAGAAAAGATCCTGGCCAGGCTGTTTACACACTTTCGCTCAGCCTGGCAGGGGGAGGAATTGCGATCTATCATTATATGCTGGAAAAAATTCCTGCGCTTAATAACCAGGCTGCAGCGTGCGGGACGGTACCGTGTAATTACGAATATGTTAATTATCTTGGTTTTATAACGATACCATTTATGTCGATGACCTCGTTTTTGCTGATCTCCGGACTGCTGATTTATATCATAAAAGTTTCTAAGGAGTGACTGTATGAAAAAGTTAATTATTTTCGCTGTTATTATAGTAGTTCTTTTTTCTGCCCTGGCATTGATCACTTCCGCACAAAATAAGCAGCAGTCGGAAGGAAATCCGTTTGGAAAGAGTACGCTGCATCCCGAAACGATTAAACAACTGGAAGATCCGAATTACCAGAATATAATTCTCCCCGAAGAACTCTATTCTGCTCTTAAACTGGAAGAGAAAGTAACGGTTTATTTCTACAGCCCAACTTGTGAGTACTGTAACCTGGCAACTCCTCAAATTGTGTCAGTTGCTGAAGAACTTGGCACAGAAGTTAAGATGTTCAACCTCCTTGAGTTTGAACAAGGATGGAGAGAATACGAAATAGACGGAACACCGACATTAGTCCATTACGAGAATGGGCGTGAAACCGCCCGAATCGACGGACTGAGAGAAAGAGAGGACTATGAAAGCTTCCTTGGAAATAATTAAGTAAGAGATACAAAACAACTTCTGTCTAAAAGACCGGGGTTGTTTTAATTTGCATATAATTTTCGAAAACAGACAGTGTTTGTTAAAATAAACACTCAAACTGTTTATAAAAAGGGTAAACAGGAAATTCATATAATAAATAATGTGGAAAATGGGTATATTTTATGTAGAAGCTGCATACTACGCTGGGAGGTGAGCGGAAATGAAGAAGTTGTTATTATACATAGGCATCGGTTTATTCACGGGCTGGATTATTGCTATGGTAAGTAATTTTCAGATTTACCGTGAGACTACACAGCAGCCAATTTTATTCAGTCCACTGATTGACGGAATTGTGTTTATGGCAATCATGCTTATATTGTATCTGGGCATTATTGGTTTATATAACCGTAGGCCGGCGAATGCCTCATATGCACTGGCAATACTGGGAGCTGTATCTCTTGGATTTGCGATCTTTCTTTATATGGCCAGTTTCCCGGGCACTTGAACCACCTCGGTACAAAACAGACCTGTTCAGGTTAAAAAGGTTCCAATCATACATTGATGATTGGAACCTTTTTTGGTGGTCTCAAACAGCCTGGCAATGTCCCGCCCCCTTTTTTATGTTATATTGATTTTGATCGAAATGTTTAGAAAATTTTGTGAGGAGCATTCAGAATGATTACACTGCTGAAAAGTGGAGAGGTATACGCACCGGATTATCTGGGGCAAAAGGATATTCTTACAGCCGGAGGAAAAATTGCTGCGATTGAAGATAACATTGAGTTGCCAAACTCATTTAATGATCATATTGAGGTGTATGACGCAGCGGGAAAAATAATAATACCAGGGCTGATTGACGGTCACGTACATATAACAGGCGGGGGAGGAGAGGGCAGTTTTAAAACACGCACCCCGGAATTAATGCTTTCTGATTGTGTTAAAGGCGGAATAACTACTGTCGTAGGAGTTATTGGGACAGATGGTTCTACGAGGACGATGACAAACTTAATCGCAAAAGCGAAAGGGCTTACTGAAGAAGGGATTACCTGTTACTGCCTTAGCGGTAACTATCACGTTCCTGTGAAAACAGTTACCGGCTCTGTGGAGACAGATATTATCCTGATCCATGAGGTAATCGGAACAGGGGAAATCGCCATCGCAGACCACCGCTCATCACAGCCTGCCTTGCAGGAGCTGGCCCGCTTGTCAAGTGAATCGAGGATCGGAGGTTTACTTGCCGGAAAAGGAGGCGCTGTAGTAGTCCATGTAGGTGACAGCAGACAAAGGCTGACTCTTCTTGAGAAACTTGTAGAAAAAACAGACATTCCCATCAGTCAGTTTATTCCGACTCATATTAACAGAAACAGGGAACTTCTTAAGGCAGGAATCGAGTATGGGAAAAGAGGGGGCTATATTGATTTAACGACGAGCAGTGTTCACGGAGAAGACAATGAACTGAGCAGCAGCAAATGCCTGAAAAAGCTTCTAGACAGTGGGGTTGATATATCAAGAATCAGTTTTACTTCTGACGGGCAGGGAAGCCTTCCAAAGTTTAATTCCTACGGAGAGCTGACAGGGATGGAAGTTGGCAGAGTAACAAGTCTTTTCCAGGAAGTCAGGAATGCATTTTTAAAAGAAGGGGTAACTATGGAAGACGCAGTGAGAACAGCAACTTCCAACCCTGCTGAGATGCTGAAGCTAACTGAAAAAGGAAGGATAGAAGCTGGAAAAGACGCAGATTTTGCGTTACTGGACAGAACAGATTACTCAGTTAGCGGGGTCATAGCTTTAGGAAAATGGATGATGAAGGAAAAGGAAATTATTAAAAAAGGGACATTTGAATAAGCATTAAACAGCAGCCAGGAGGATCTTTCTCCCAGGCTGCTGTTTTGCCTTTTTTAAGCTTTCTCACAGATAAAACAGGCATAATCAAAATACGCAAGATATTTATTTGTCAGCTCCATATGTTTTTCCAGTGTTTCAATGTGTTCTTGCTGAAGCTGAGGATCGAGTACAAATTCAGGAATATTACTCTCTTCTTCAGGTTCGCCTGTAACATCGTCACCGTATACAATTTCTTTACTGGTAAACTGATAGCGGGAAAACAGCTTTTTCCATTCGTTCTCACTTAAAAGTGATTTAAATCCATAAAACTTTTTGTATTCCTGCAGTATTTCTTCGGGAAGTCCTCCTGAATAGACTGGTTCCAGCATACATACTTTTCCCCCAGGTTTCAGCAATCTGCAGAATTTCTCTATACAGTTTTCCGGATCAACGAAGGAGAGAACGGATTCACCAATAATAAGATCAAACTGTTTGTCCTGGAAATTCTGTTCAAGAAAACAACCTTCTATCCATGTTATTCCTGGAACCCCTTCATGTCTCTGCCTTGCTTTTTTGATCATTTTTCGGTTTTTGTCAATGGCCGTTACTTTTGCCTTACTGTTACAGGCAAGTTTTTTGGCTGTATCTCCTAAACCACAGCCTATTTCCACAACCTCCTTACCTTCGGTTACACATAAGCGTTCAAGCAGCTGGTCGGTAAAATCTCCTCCTCCAGGATGGGCGTTAGTCACTCCATATGCAGCAAGCATTTCCGTGTATTTACTCATAGCAAACCTCCTTTGAATCAATATATGCAAAATGACTGCAAGGTCGTGACAGTTGTCCAATCCTTCTTTTGACTATGAAATACAATATGAGTGTAAGGGATAAAAAGGAGGTGCTGTCTATGGGAAATGGCCATCATTATTATGATCTGTGCTGTAAACACAAAGGGAAAGTGGTTACAATTCATGACCGTTCAGGGAAGGTATATACAGGAAGGATAATGCATGTTGACCATCAGAACGTGTGGCTTGAACCAGTCCGCTCCGGAGCAGGAGGATTTGGCTTCGGATGGGGGTGGGGCTGGGGAGGATTATGGTTCCCGGTTGCTTTAGCTGCCATTGGAGGATTTGCATTGGGTGCCGCATTCTTCTGGTGGTAAAACAGGAGAAGGGTGAATGCTTGCGATCATTGCCGGTTCCAGGGGAGCCGGCTTTTTTTGTTTCATTCGACAATGGGTAACAGATATGGTCAATTTAACACTCTTTTCAAATACTGTCATGGAATGATAAAATAAAAATCAATTTAAATATTTCGAAACAGGCAGTTTCCTGCTGATATTCAGGAAGATAAAAGGAATACAAAGCCCCGAAGAGAATATGCGGATATGCCCGGCAGGTAGTTTTACCTATGATTTCTTTCATATAAAGCAGGGTTCTTTTCCAAAAGAAATTATGTATAATAGAATACGGGTAATTTAAGAGAGCAATATTAAACATGCCTTAACGGCAAAAAAGGTTAAAGGAGTCAGTCCTATGAAAAGAGGGTTAGGGGCTTTTATCATCGTCTGCCTGCTATTTATAAGCGCTTGTACAAGTGATGAAACGCCAGCTGATACTAACACGATAAACGCCAGCGGGAACAGCGATCTCGATACATTAATCTTAACAAATGAACGCCTGGTGGATGAAGTTTCCGAGGAAAGAAAGGAAAACGACCGACTGAGCGAGCGTATTGCAGAACTGGAGGAAGAAAACAGGATATTGAAAGATGATTTACTTACCTATAAACAGAGGGTGATAGATCAGGAAAACTATCGGATGGATGAAATGAAATTAAAAGTTACTATTGATGAACTTGCTAAGGATATTTTCCATGCAATGCATACGGATGATCATAACTTACTAAATGAACTTACTGCTGACAATATCACATCTGTTTCCGCCAATAGTACTCTGGAGATTGAGGAAGAAGATGGCAGGCTGCAAACCTTCCATTACTTAAAGCTTAATTCAGTGAATTATTCAAGGCAGTCGGCCTTTGAATATAATCAGGAGGATAGTAAGTTCGTCGCTTTATACACTTTTTATTCTGCAGAGGAAAAGGACGTCCATCTAATAACAGAGGTTCAGCTTACTTTTAAAGAAGAGGAAAGTTGGAAGTTAGCATCTATACAATATAATCATAAATAAATTTATCCCGATGTAACCGTCCGTAATACTCCCGCCTCAAAACATGAGTGGATAACATCCCGATTGGTTCAACTAACAATCAGTGGGGGATGAATAAAACCCCAACTGATTGAAGGTTCACTTTATAAATTGAATCAATTTCATAATTCGAGATTTTCATCATTAATTCGAACTTTATCTTAAAATGTTACTTTTTTGTTCGATTTTCGCTTCAGACGGACGCGTTCTGCAGGTGCGGCTTCAACTAATTTTTTATGACGGCTGAATGCCGTCAAAAATGGATTTTCAGCTCGCACTTTTCCCGCAGGAACGAGCATCTTCTTCACCGCAAATGCATCGAGTTGTCTCGACGGATATTCTACGGAGCTAAGCTTGCAAAACTCTTTTTGCGACGAGTAACCGCAGGAGCAAAACTCTTTTTGCGACGAGTAACCGCAGGAGCAAACTCTTTTTTGCGACGAGTAACCGCAGGAGCAAAACTCTTTTTGCGACGAGTAACCGCAGGAGCAAAACTCTTTTTGCGACGAGTAACCGCAGGAGCAGAGGAAGAGACAGTCACCGCCGTCTTCCGTTACAATCGAAAAGTAATGTTCGTCTTTTTTTATGCCAAGTCTATATATGAAATTCATTCAATTAAGCCTTAAATGAAATAATTAGTTAGTACAGCAGCCAGGGGGGAGCAGCCCTGGCTGTTTTGCTTATATCTGTTATAAAAGGAAGAAATATATAAAATGAACACTTATGTAGAAAAGATAAATAGCTGCTGACACGAAGAAAAAAGGTATAAAACGTTTTAATAATTTATCCAGAAGATTCACCGTTCCAGTAACGGCAAGTTCTTTTTTTTCTGAGATGTTATCATCAGCTGTACTACTTATATTATTCTTCTGATTATAAACAGACGGATAATTATTAATAAGTGGTGATGTAAGAGACAGTGTTTTCATTTTTTTCCTCCTTCAGGCTTGTCCATTTTATTTCCTTCCCCATTTGTTCTCTTCAGCATTTACCGGCCGGAGTTGAACGGGTTAGTTATATCTTCTCCGGCCAGTTTCTGCATAATTTCTTCTTATACATAGAAGAACTAGTCCAGTGAAAGCTTTTTTAAAATCTATGCGGTTTCTGCTGAAACTATGCTGTGTGCTCTCAATTTTATTTTTCCATGTTTATTTTCTGCTTGCCGCCAGGGTGAACGGGCCACTCGGGGACGGGGTCAGAATCTGATGGCTGGAAACCAGCATCATGCTGATAAAGCTTTGCCAGGTAAAGAACAGAATGATTTAACTGATCGAGTTTCTTTTCAATTCGGTAGAGCAAATAAAAAGTTACAGCGACAGGAAAACCATATTCTCCTATAAGGACTGGCCAAAATTCCATTGGGTATTTCCTCCTTCCTGTATGAAAGTGCTATTCCTGCGTTTTTTCGGCTATTTAATAAAACACGGAGAGAAACGCTTCTCTCCGTGTACTTCCAATTAATCTTCAAACTCAAAGTTCTGAACGGTACGTTCAACTAATCTGGCGCCACGCTTTTTTACAAATGCTCCTTCCCGTGATGTGAAAACATTGTTGCTGATTATTTCATCCATCGCTGCTTCAACTGCCTGTTCGTTCACAGGCTCAGCAGGTTCGTCAATAGAAAGTGTTACACTTTTTCCTCCCTGGTTTAGAAAAAGAAGTTCAAGTTTTTTTGCCATTTAACGGCACCTCCTCTCTTTTAAATTTCAGCTGATACTATTCAGCCAGTTCGTAACTGTTGTTTCGCTCCACCCTATGGAGTTCGTGCTGCTGTAAGGAAGAAATTGCTACAGCCGCGTTAAACAAATTTTCATTTGAAGCCTGAGGCAGAATGTTTCTGAACTGTCTTACTTTAAAAACAGGGTCCCCGTCAGTTGTGTAATCCGCAATATACACCACAGACAGCCGGGTAGATGTTAAGTCTCCCATTCTTATCACCTCCTTTCACTTTCTATGTACACAAAAGTGATGAAAAAGGAGGGGGGGAAATAAAATTTTTTTCAGCTGGTTTATGAGACTGGGACCCAATGCTGCTCCTCGCATTAAGTCCAAGGTTGCATACGCCATTGTTTTACCGGGAAATAGGACCAATCTGCCAAGCAATTCGGGGCAATAAAAAAGCGCCTCATTCCTTAAGAGGAATCAGGCGCATGATGCATTTGAGAAAAGCTTTATTTAATTTTTGTGTAGTCTACAAGGATTTTTTCCAGGTCTTCTGTTTCCTCATTAGCAATTGAAGTCTTAATTTTCGTGCCTTTATCAAGCTCCATGATGAGCTTTGTCCGTTTTTTTCCCCGCTTCCCCCAGGTAAGGCAGCGGATTCTGCTCCACGGAGCATGGTAACCAGCGAACAGCAGAGAATTAGTCCGCAGCTCAAATGTTCTGTCAATCGTTAACAATACATATATGCCAAAGGAAAAGATAATAAAAAAGAGAAGTGTTGCTGTATAAAAGCTGGTGAATATGGCGAGATACATGAAAATTACAAGAAAAAGAATAATATAGGAAAAGGGGATAGTCAGTGCATAATAAACAGACCTGGACGATAATTTTCCTGGATCCTTCAGTGTATACAGTATTTCGTCGTTGGCTCTGATTCTTTTTCTATGTGAAAAAATATGATAAACAGCTATAAGCGCGAAAATGGTACCGAAAATAAAATAAAGCAGATACATAAAGTCCTCCATATTAAATTATGTTAAATAATTATCCTGCTGGCAGACTTGAACGGCCAGTTATTTGAAAGACAATTCTAACATATTTTCGGGGGAATGAAAATAACAGGAAAAGCAGCCCCAGGGAGAGGCTGCTTCATAAGGCAATTGTTATGCGACCGTCTTAAATATACTTCTCATATGTACGGTCATAAGCATAAGCAGATTCAAAGTCTTTTTGAGTTAATCCTTGTTTATCCATGGTGCTGAGCTTAACCTGAACTCTTCTGCGGTCGATTGAAATTTTCGGGTGATGCTGCCGGTCCTGGGCAAGTCCTGCAATTTCATTCACAAAGCTGATGGCTTTTCTGAAGCTCCTGAATTCATACTCCTTTTTAATCCATTTTCCGTCTTCCGCGTCCCAGCCTTCTGAGTCATACAAACTTGCTTCTACTTCTTCGGCAGTTAATACCATGCAACAATCTCCTCCTTTTGTTCTGAAGCTCTTAGTCACCTGTGAAAAGAAAGAATGTTCCAAAAACTTGTTATTATAATAACAAACAGGAGGAGATTTTTAAAGTGGTATACAAGTTAAATTTTATCTTTTTTTCTCTGAAAATGGTTTTGTTAAATGTTGCAGTTGTTATTTATAAATCTTCAGGCGGGTATGGCGTATCAGTTGGATCAGCATAAATGGAATAAGTTTCATCAATATATTCTCTGATTTCAGTTAAAGGCTTACCGTCTTCTTTCATGTCTTGCACATCCAGTGCAATATCTATACAGATTCCTCAGCCGGCGCCATGAGGGTCGTATACGATTGTTTCACTGTCAGAATGCTCATTATTTATAAAGCAGTCTTTGACGTTTCGATGGTTGAATGGATCTACATAACAATTACAGTAGCATGGGATGTATTCTAAATATTCTCCGTTATCAACTGCATATTTATAAGCATCGACAGCGCCCGGGTGATTTGCTTCCATCACATAATCGGGAAAATTATATCCATCTGTTTCTGCTGAGTCTTCCGTACTGCACCCGGCAGCCAGCAGCAGAAACAGACTCAAAAAAACAAGGCATGCGAAAAGTTTTTGCATATTGCCTCCTCACTTTCAGGTTAATAAATTTCATCTGACTTTAATATTATACAATAACAAAGGACAGGGCAGAGCCCATACAGCCATCTGTCAAAAATTCCTCACTTTTTAGTAACCTTATTAGAGGAAATGAATTTCATATATAGACTTTGTATAAAAAAAGACGAACGTTTCTTTCGATTGCAGAGTAAAACGGCGACTCTTGCGGGAACAGCGCGAGCTGAAAATCCATTTTTGACGGCGTTCAGCTGTCAAAAATTAGTTGAAGCCGTGCCTGCAGAACGCGTCCGTCTGAAGCGTAAATCGAACAACGAGTTAACCTTTTAAGATAATGTTCGTATTAAATTGAAAAATCTTGAATTATGAAATTGATTCAGAGATTAAAAAATCAACAATAAAACAAAAGAAGTAATGCAAGTTGTTCCAAAAATAAGTATCATGGAAAAGAGAGAAAAAATGGAAGGGGAGAAAAGAATTTGAGGGAGCTGGAGGTCGAGATTTTAAGAAGTTTTACTAGCCTGCAAAATCCCGTACTTGATTATTTTGCATGGTTTCTGACTTTTTTAGGTAATGAGGAATTTTATTTCATTATTCTTCCTTTTGTTTACTGGTGTATTTCTAAAGGATTCGGTATCAGGCTTTTGTATGTATTTATTATTTCGGTATATATTAATTCCTTTATAAAAGTACTTACTGCAGTAACTCGTCCAATTAATATTGAAGGTGTGAATTCATTGTTTATCGACTCTGCGGAAGTAGGGTCTCACTATCCTCATGACAGTTTCCCAAGCGGGCACGCCCAAGGATCTGCTACGCTCTGGGGATTCATCGCCTACAAAGTCAACAGACGAAATGTGTGGCTGGCCCTGGGGTTGCTTGTTTTGTTAATTTCTTTAGCACGGCTGTACACCGGAGTGCACTGGCCTCTTGATATTATAGTGGGCATTGCTATAGCTGTAATCATTATCACAGTTTATCACTTTGTTGTAAAAGGGCTAAGCAGGCTGGAGGATATTTGGAAAATCGCTCTCGCTGTAATTATACCTGTCATTATGATTCTTTTGTTTCCACACCCTGAAGGTTATTCGTACGGCGGATTCCTGCTCGGTGCGGGGCTTGGTTACTTTCTGGAGAAAAAATATGTCTCAATGAAAATTCCCTTTTCATGGGGACGCAAAATCACCGCTTATATTATTGGAGCCGCCGGACTTTTTGCCTTGCAGGCTGGCCTGAAGCTGGTGCTGCCGGAAGCAGATATCTTCAGCGCTGTCCGTTATGCAGTAATGGGCATCTGGGGGATATGGCTAGCTCCTTACTTGTTCGTGAAAACTGGCCTTTATAAGCGCAGCTGATAATAGCGGATAAGCAAGTTCAATAAAAAAGGACTTTGTGTACTAAAACACAGAGTCCTCTTTTGTTATATTCCCGGGGTTATATATGCCATATTGCCGGTTATGAGAAGAATACCAAGGATCAGAAGGAGTATTCCGCTGATTGTGGAAAGTATTTTCACATGTTTTTGCAGAAACCGAAGTAGCTTAAGGCTTGAAGCACTCGCAAATCCTATGAGAATAAAAGGCAGGCCAAGACCAGCTCCATATACGAGGAGCAAACCGCCGCCTCGCCACACTGTCTCGGAATCAGCAGCAAGTATTAAGATAGAACTCAGCATGGGCCCGATGCATGGAGTCCAGCCGAAGCCAAAGGCCATTCCCATTAACCCGGTTGTTAATAAACCGCCTTTTCTCTGAAATACCTTGTTAAAACGTATCTCCCGCTGAAGGAAACGAATATTCAGCAGTCCCAACAGGTGCAGACCAAATATGATAACTAAAAAACCGAGAAGCTGTGAAAGAAAATCTGAAAAAGCAGGTGTGAAAAACCCTCCGACAGTTGTTGCTCCCATTCCTATTAAAATTAAAGGAATAATGAGTCCAATTACGAATGCTGCTGACTTTGGGAGAATTTTAAACCTTTCCAGTTTATCTGTACTTTTAAGTTCTGTGACTGTCAGCCCGGTTATAACAGCTATATAACCAGGAATTAACGGCAATATACATGCCGAGGCAAAAGACAGAACACCGGCTGCGAAAGCGAACAGTATGTCCATTATTATGCCCCTTCGCCGTGGAACTCTTCGTCATTATATCTCTCCCCTAGTTCCTCGCCTGTTCCAATAATGTATGGGTGAGTGCCAAGTATGTTTCCATCCTCATCGAAAAAGACATATGTTGGGGAAACAGAAACACCGTAATGATTGGCAAGGCTTCTGTCCAGATCGACGCCCCATAAATGCTCTGCTGTGTATTCATTAGTGAATTTATCCAGTATCTCTTTTTCCCTTCCGTAAAATACAATAGTTATAACTTCGATCTCATCCTGATTCCTTACAAACTCCTGAATAAACGGCATGGAATAGCTGCAGCATTCGCATGGGACGGCTACGAACTGCAGAATGGTTTTCTTCTGTCCGATGAATTCGTCAAGCTGAATCGGTTCATTACCATCAATACGTTCTACTATAGTAAGATCTCCCGGGTCGCCGGCAAAGAAATAAGAATAAGCAGTATATCCCATACCGGCAGCAATGAAAATTATTAATAGTATACCAATTTTATTTGCCATCCTTTTTCCCCCCTCAAAAGTTCAGGAATTATTCATAATGAATTTACTCCTTACCCCTTATAATCATATTAGACAGCTACTATTATCATAACTAAGCGAATGGGGGATGCAGATGAAAAATATCGTCTATTTATTGACAATTTTATTTATGATTACAGCTGCCGCAGCTGGATGCAGCAGCGTGGGTGCTCTGGGGAATACGGATATTCAGCTGGAAAATGCAGGGGAAACGTATCAGACGAAAGAGTTTATTACTTTTGAGGTTAATCTGCAGGACAAGGATGGGGAAGCAGTTTCTCCTGAGAGAGTGTATCTCTATATGAATATGGAAAGGATGCACCATCCCATGGAAGGTACAATGAAAGAAACGGAACCTGGAAATTTTGTGATTAATCTTCCACTTGCCATGGAAGGGGAATGGTATGCAATTGTCACCATTTCAGAAGGGGAGAAAGAAGTGGAAGAACGGTTTGAGGTTTTCGCAGAAGGTGAAATGGAACCTGAACTGCTTAAAGGGTATAATGCAGATGAAGCAGAAAACGGAGATTAATTTCGGGAGGCGGAAGAATGAATCATCTGATCGTATTTATGCACCCTGACAAAAACAGTTTCAACGGAGCGCTGTTAAAAGAATATAAAAATAAACTTATTGATCTGGGAAACACTGTAACCGTAAGGTATTTGTATGAGGATAACTTTCAGCCGCTTTTATCTCAAAAAGAGTATGATCATAGTTTACAAGAGAATTATTTGCCTGATATAAAAACAGAACACGAAGAAATAGAAAAGGCAGATGTTATCTCATTTATATTTCCTTTCTGGTGGGGCGGGTTTCCGGCTTCTGGAAAGGGATATATTGACCGTGTTTTTTCATATGGCTTTGCATACAAACTTAAAGGGGAGTCACCCATACCGTTACTTTCGGGAAAAAAAGCAGTTCTTATTTTTACCACAGGCACTCCTGAAGAAGAAATGCACGAATCAGGAATGTATGAGAACTTTAAAGACCTGACAGAGAAAAGCATTTTCCAGTTCTGCGGTATAGAACTGGAAAAGACAGTCCATTTTGGAGATGTAATTCAATGCACCGTAGAGGAACGTGAAAAAATGCTCAGGAGGGTGAAAGAAACTGCAGAAATCCTTTCTGGCCAGAATGGCAGGAAGATGTGATTGTTTTTAGGAGCGTCCATCTTTTGTTACAATATAAAGTAATGGAGGATTACACGTCTGATAGTGTTGCCAGAATTTAACTAATACATACAGAAAGGTGGTTCCTCTTTTGCGAAAATGGGATAAGCTCCAGTATGAAACAACAGCAGTACTGAACTCCTTTACAGATAACGTATTTATTGCGGATACAGATTTAAAGTTAGTCTGGATGAACGAAGCTGCAGAAAAGCTTATCAGTAAATTCACCCATCATATTAAAGTATCAGATCCTGAAGAATTAATCGGGATAGATCTTACAAAAATGCACGGTAAGGAAACAAGGTTTCTGCGAGTAATGACAAAGCATGAACTCCCATACAGAGCGACGATTAATATTTTTGACGGTTATGTTGCTGATATTGTGATCAGCAATCTGGAAACGAAAGAAGGAAACCACTATGGTTATTTGTTGTTCTGGAGGGATGTCACCACCGAAGAGAAGAGAAAAGAAAGGGACCGGGCTTTAATTGAAGAACTGTCCACACCTGTTCTTCCAAGCGTACTGGATAATACACTGTTTGTGCCCCTTATCGGTAATTTTGACGAGAACAGAATGGAGCACCTAAAGGAAACGGTGCTTCATGAAGTAGTCAGGAGAGGCTCGGACTATTTAATTTTTGATATGTCAGGAATCAGGGCTATGGAAAACAACTCTATGATCGCACAGTTCCATAACTTTAATGAAACAGTAGCGCTTACTGGAGTTGAAACTTATTTCGTAGGGTTTACAAGGGATCTCGTAAAATCCTTTATTGCCGGTGGGGTGAAAGTAGAGTCAAAGTCTTTTCCGCATTATCGTCAGGCAGTGCTCCATATATTGAAGCAAGAAGGACTGGAACTGCAAAAAGCAGCGAATAAGGATAAAAATAAGAACAGGAAGAACAAGAGTGAATAATCAAACCGGAAGCCGCAATGGGGGCTCCGGTTTATTTTTACAGAATTACTAAAGTGCTATAAGGGAGGAGTTTTCTGGACAAATCCCATGTCAAAAAGCAAAATTTGTCCAGAAACGCAGGCTATCTGGACAAATTAACTGAGGTTGGGACAAATTTGTCCAGAAAAAACGATTTGCAGGACAAATCTCAGTAAAGGAGCGAAGATTTGTCCAGAGTAACTTACTTATATTTACAATTATAACTATTAAAGGAATCTTTCTGGACAAATCCCATGTCCAAAAGCAAAATTTGTCCAGAAACGCAGGTTATCTGGACAAATTAACTGAGGTTGGGACAAATTTGTCCAGAAAAAACGATTTGCAGGACAAATCTCAGTAAAGGAGCGAAGATTTGTCCAGAGTAACTTACTGATATTTACAATTATAACTATTAAAGGAATCTTTCTGGACAAATCCCATGTCAAAAAGCAAAATTTGTCCAGAAACGCAGGTTATCTGGACAAATTAACTGAGGTTGGGATAAATTTGTCCAGAAAAAAAGATTTGCAGGACAAATCTCAGTAAAAGAACGAAGATTTATCCCGCTTGGACTTAATATATTCACAAAATTAACATAGAGCAATTAAATCTTAATACCTTCCGTTCCGAACTAATTTTTATACCCCCGTACCGCTTTTTTCCAATGGTTTCATTGGAGCAGGCTGTTTTCCTTTTATGTTAATCAGGAAAACAGCTGAAATGACAAGAAGCATACCAAACGTCTGCCAGCCACCCAGGACATCATGGAAAATGAAAACTCCGATCAGCGCGGCAACAACCGGCTCGATTGTAGAAGCTATGGAAGCTTTACTCGATTCCACATAGTGAAGGCCCGTCGTATACAGTAAGTAAGCAACTACGGTAGGAAGGAGCCCGAGTCCAATGCTGTACCAGAGCACTTCAGCATTCCATACTTCCAGGCCTTTTGTAAAGAGGCCGGTTGTAGGAAGGAGTGCAGCCGAAGCAACGAGAAAGGTATAAGTGGTCGTCGTAAGAGATGAATACGAAGAAAGTGCCGCTTTCCCAAATATACTGTACAGCGCGTAGCCAAATCCGGAAATCAGACCAACCATTATTCCGTAAAATGATAATGTGCCAGTATTTAACGGAAATAAACCAATTACAAAAATACAGCCAATAAACGTGGTACATAAAGCTGCTATTTTCTGCTTAGTCAGGAGCTCCTTAAAGAATATCCTGGCAAGAATTGTAACAAAAACAGGGCCTGTATATAGAAGAACAGCAGCGACAGATAAGTTCATTTCCTGAATTGCAGTAAAGTAAGCCCAGTTAAAAAGAACAATGCTGCAAATCCCGGTACCAATAAAAAACGGGAAGTGCTTCCATTTAATTTTTATTGCTTTTGCGTCTTTAATGAGCAGGTAAACCACCAGGAAGATAAAAGCGACAGTAACCCGGATTGTAACGACTTCAATAGGGGTAAAACCCAAGTCATAAAGCGCCTGAACGAAAATCCCGATCGAACCCCAGAGAGCGGCTCCAAGTATTATTAATAGTAATGCGAATTTATGCATCCGGTTTCCCCCTTTAACTGCGTCTGCTTAAATAAATGAAGCAAGAATTTAATAGACTAATTCATTTTTTACTCTTGAATAAAACTTCTTTGATTCCTGTCCTGGCTGGTAATGTACGACAAAATAATATTCCCCTTTTATAAGCTCTCTGTCGGTTATCCAGGCAGAAGCATCAATGGAAAGTTCTTCTGCAATAATGTTTTTCATGAGACTTTTTCGATTCTGGCTATCCGCACCGGGAATAACTTCTTCTATAGTCAGGCTGCGAAACTCCTGTTGTTTTTTTGTCCCGGTTTCATGATCCCACCATTTCTTCCTTGGCTTCTGTTTAAAATGAAGCAGATAATCCACCTTCATCAGATCTCTTATGATCGTTGGATTTTCTGGCTTCCAGTTCTGTAAAAACGAATCAAGACGCTGGAAAAGGTCTTCAAATTGATGCCCGATTTTTCCCCAGCCTTTTTCATCCCAGAAATCCCCGAATAACTGAAAAAAGTCAAAAGGAGTAGCAAATTCGTGTCTGATAAGATACTCTACGGTATTATCAAAACGGTGGTCGTTCCAGAATTTTTCAAGTATATCTTCCGCCCGTTTAATCCGTGTTATTTCTTCAAAGCTGAGAACGTTATTAGATAAGATCTCATAAGGGGCGTTGTCCATAAATGTATAGTTGAATTTCTCTGCCATGGCTCTCATGCCTGTTCCTCTGAGCATCTTCAGAAAACCAAGCTGCAGTTCTTCCGGCCTCAGTGCAAAAACATCGTTAAAAGTCTTTTTAAATCTGTCATAATCCTCTTCAGGAAGGCCGGCTATTAAATCGAGATGCTGATCGATTTTGCTCCCTTCTTTAATTAATGTTACTGTCCTGGAAAGCTTCCTGAAATTCTGCCTCCGTTTAACGATATCGTTAGTCGGATCATTCGTAGACTGGACGCCGATCTCGAACCTGAAAATACCATCAGGAGCATTCTCATTGAGAAATTCAAGGACTTCCGGGCGCATGATATCCGCTGTGATTTCAAACTGGAATTCACAGCCTTTATGGTTGTCTATGAGAAACTGGAATATCTCGAGAGCGTAATCCCGTTTAATATTGAAAGTCCTGTCAATGAACTTAATCATTTTAGCCCCATTGTCTATCAGGTACAGTAAATCTTCTTTTACTTTATTTATATCAAAATAACGGACACCGTTCTCAATAGATGAAAGGCAGAACTGGCACTGGAAAGGGCAGCCTCTGCTCGTTTCAAAATATACTACCCGGCGGCTCAGGTCTGCCCGGTCTTCATCAAATCTGTACGGACTTGGTATGGACTGGATATCCAGATTCGGCCTTGAAGGGGTAAGAATGACTTCCCCGTCATTTCTGTATCCAATACCGGCAAGACGGCTGAAATTCTGTTCTCCTTCAATCTCTGCCAGGAGCTGTTTAAATGTTTCCTCACCTTCGCCACGAACAATGAAATCTGCTTCAGGAACCCGGTCGAGCCATTCTTTAGTATCGTAGGATACTTCAGGCCCGCCCAGAATAATTTTAGTATTTGGGAGCACCTTTTTTATTATTTTTACAACTTGTATTGTCTTTTCAATATTCCATATGTAACAGCTGAATCCGATAACGTCAGGACGCCTTTTATGTAAATCGGATACTATGTTAAGTTCCGGATCTTTTATTGTATATTCAGCCATTTCCACCTCGTATTCAGGGGCGGAATAAGCTTTTAAAAGCC
Organism: Evansella clarkii; assembly: GCF_002019695.1. Classification (GTDB taxonomy): domain Bacteria; phylum Bacillota; class Bacilli; order Bacillales; family Salisediminibacteriaceae; genus Evansella; species Evansella clarkii. The sequence goes on from NZ_KV917376.1 coordinate 2,600,135, forward strand.
GTAACGCAAGACATGTGTGGATGTACTTTGCATTAAGTGAAGCAACGACGATGTTCATAAAAAAACCTCCATTCCATCAAGGACTATCCAGGTTATCATACCATATTTAACCTGGTGTATAAATGAAATGGAGAATGCATGGGAGGTGAGGGGAGAGGATTATACAAAAAGCCCCATCTTTATTAACTGTTCATAATTCCCAGGACCGTGTTTGACAGCTTTAGAAGTTACGCCTTCTGTCTTAAACCCAAGATTTTCATAAAGAGAAATGGCATGTTTGTTCGTTTCAAGCACTTCCAGTTCAATTTTTTCAAATACATGATATCGTTTATTCCATTTTAGTGCAGATTCCATCATTCCCCGTCCAACTCCCATAGCCCTGTGGCTTTTTGCAACAATAATCCCCAGAGTTCCTCTGTGTATGGTCTTTGCCAGACCTTCAGGTTCGATCGTTAATATACCGATACAGTCGCCGCTATGTTCAGCCAGTATGGAAAGAGCTTGCGGAAAATGGAGAAAGCTTTCATTTTTTAACGCCTGGTCCTCTGGAGTCATTTGAAAATCAGACAGAATCATAATTAGTCCATTATTCTGTTCCTGCAGTATGTCTTTAGTAAGCCGGTGCATTTTTAATCCGTCTTCTCTTCTTGAAGTACGTATATTAACAGCTCCCCCGCCTTTAATAAGTAAACTGGTTGGGTCCATGTATCCCATTTTTCAGTCCTCCTTCTGCAGCCATATTCCAGCCTATGCGAAAAACAGGAGTTTGTTCTGGGTTATCTACACAGTGTCTGGGGATTTAACTGTAACGGCAGAAGAACCAGGAGAAAGTCACATTTTCCTTCTGTGGTCATACTATGAATCAGTGAGCAGCAGCTGTTTGCTTAATTATTCAATGTCTGAATCTGCAGATACATGCTTTGTATAATTGAATTCATTGCGGCAATGGTCGTGATTGTCTTTTATAAGGCAAAATAATGCAGGGCAACAGAACTTTTTTGTAAGTATCAATGCAGTTATGAAAGGAGAGCATAAGTTGACTTGTAAATGTGGTGCAAACAAAACTAAAGCAGGAACTATGGCGCATGGGCAGCAAAATGTAGCAGGGGTACAGCAATTTCCGGGGCACAGCCATCATGAGATGATGGCAAATCATCAATTCAGCCAGGGTCATGGACCGGGGCAATATGAAATGCAGCAGTACTTTATGCCCCAAATGAACCACCACCCCGGAATGCAGCCTGGACACCAGCCAGATTATCATCATGTTCATCAGCAGCATGGGGGAGCAGGAATGCATCCCCAGCAGCATGGGGGTGTACCATATGGATATGGGGGGATGCCTGCCGGACAGCAAATGATGCATGGAGGTGCTCCGATGCATCAAGCCCCCTTCCCGATGCATGGCGGGGGCCCAGGAGGGGCACTTCCATACCCGGGACATCAGCAGTACGGGGTTCCGGGAGGATACGGTGGAGGCCAGCCAGGAGGTCAGTATGCTATGCCTGGCAGCCACCATACCCAGCAGCATAGCCACTATGGAGGAATGCCTGACCAGCACCAAAGCTTTGGACCAGGGATGACTGAAAGCCCTATGCAGTTCAATGGTTATATGCCGGCGGATGACGATGACTTTTAAAATCCCTCTTTCTTCCTCTTAAAACACATGAAAAAAGCTGCTGAGATTTTGTTTCAGCAGCTTTTTTATATTCAAGTTAAGGAGTTGCCTCTGTCAGAGGAATATGAAATAAAGTGTTCATTTCTGGTATATAGGCAGATGTTCTGTCAATGACAAACTCTGCCGGTAAAGAAACAGGGTATGCAAATGTTACTTCAATGAAAGATCCTGTACCGTCCGTTTTACTCGAAGTATGTACAGGATATACATAATTTCCATCCTTGATCATGCGATAGCTGTATGAAAGGTTTCGGGCTTTCTTTTCCGGATGATTATCAATCAGATGGAAAGAAATAGTTGTTTCCTCAGCTGTAATGTTTTTCATTTCAATTTCTCCTGCAGTAATAGTGTCGTGGAAGTTCGTCTCTATTCTAAATACATAACCATGTTCAAATACAGCGGGGTAGACAGTTAGTGGAACATAAAGGGTTGTATTCTTCCCGCTGGGGGCTGGGCTAAGCTGGATATGCACAAATATAAGCTCTCCGTTTTGAGCCCTGTCTGCTGGAACGATTTCCATATTTGTCACTTTATAAGGGATATTTTCAGTATCAAATATATAGGGAGGAAAACTATAGTGGAAATCCTCGCCGGCTGCCGGAAGGCCATGTTCGTTTTCAGCAGCAAATATAAGCTCTATCTTCCCGTCTTTTATATCGGTGTCCATCAGCTCGATATGAAGAGGAGGCTTTTGGAAGCGATGAACCTCCTTTGAAGGTAAATCTGCATTTTTACCTTGAGCTCCCTCTCCGGAAGAGCAGGAGATTAGTAATAATAAATTCATCAGAGTGAACATAGGCAGGAGGAATTTCATAATTATCGACTCTCTTTTTAAAGCGTTTAGTTATATATTACTGGAATCGGTGGCTGGTGGAAATGATTTTCTGTAAAAAAGAGGCACCAGCCCAAGCCTGTGCAGGGATGAATGCCTCTCCATTTTTTATTTACTGGGTCTGGCCCAGACTCTGTACATTAATTCAATTCTTTATATTGGCTGTCCGGAAATCTTTTCATTTGCTCCAACAAATGATTCAAGTTTCTTTTTAGGTTTTGTCCAGTATTGTTCGTTCCCAGGAAGATCATCAAACCAGGCCGCATCTTTCGGGCAGTCGAGCACCATAAACTTCCCGTATTCATTATCTCTTGACTGGTGATATTTCAGGTAAGCCTTACCATCTTCAATAGCAAGAATTTCAATCTTACCGGAAGTATGGCTCATAGAGAGGCGAACCCGCTTTCCTAGTCCGCTCGTTTTAGCTTTAGCAGCTTCTACAGCGTTATATGCTTCTTCAAGAGTAAGAACGAAATCGTTGTTGCCGGCAACTGGGCGGTTGATGAAGAAGTAGTATGGCGTAACACCAGCCCATGAAAGTTTATCAAGGAGCTCTGCAAGCACTTCAGGATCGTCATTAATGCCTTTAAGAACCGGCGTCTGATTTACTACGATTGCTCCAGCTTTATGCAGAGCATCGAAGCCTTTTTTCGCTTCTTCCGTGATTTCAACCGGGTGATTAATATGCGCCATAACGTAGATACGTTGTTCCGGAGTAGAATATTCGCTGATCAGCTTAAGAAGTTCTTCATCCTCGTAAATTCTCATTGGATTAAACACTGGCATTTTAGAGCCAAGGCGAATGATTTTTACATGAGGGATTTCCCTTAGCTGTTCAATAATGCCCCGTAATTTTTTTGTGGCGAGAATGAGAGAATCTCCACCAGTAAGCAGCACATTGTTTATTTCAGGGTGCTCTTTAATGTAGTCAATTCCTGGCTGTACATCGGCCATTGCTTCTTTAATATCATTGCGGAATAGACGCTTGCGGAAACAGTAACGGCAGTATGCACCACAAACTTCAGACACAATCAGCAAAGCTGTAGTAGCATATTTATGCTGACAGCCTGGAGCTGCATAGTTCGTGTCTTCATCGGAAGCATCCCAACGGCCATATTCTTCAAGTTCCCCCTCGTTAGGAATAACGAGTTTGCGGATTGGATCGTTCGGATTATTCCAATCAATTAAATTTAAATAATAGTCGTTTACACGGAAAACAAACTTGTTTGTAATCTGCTTTAGTTTCTCCCGCTCTTCTTCTGGTATCTGCGTTAACTTGTCGATGTTCATGATGTACTTCGGCTGTGCCATATAAATCCCCTCCAAAATCGGTTTAAAAAATATTCAGTTTATTTCATTATAACAATGAATGTTAAATTTGGTCAAAAACGGAGGAAATAATCTATTTAAGAAGATTAGTGAAGGAAATCCTCCAAATTACTCCCGGTTTTTTCAGTTTAGGAGAATTTAGATTTTTTCTTTTAAAATATGCATTTTACCCTTTCTAATTGGGTAACAGTATCATAGAATGAAATAAATACTCCAAAAATATGAAGGAATGAAGGAAAGGGGAATGTAAGTAAAAATGGCCATCAGGAAAGTTGACGATCACCCGTATATCAAATATGGGAACAAAACAAAAAGATCCTATGAAGAAATGAGAAAAGCGGAGGACTTTTTACCAGGTGGAGTTACTGCAAATATAAAACACTTTGACCCTTATCCTATTGTCATGAAAAAGGGAAAGGGAGCGGTTGTGGAGGATGTGGATGGCAACGAGTATGTAGATTATTTAATGGGATATGGAGCTCTTGCTTCCGGCCACGGTCATCCTGAAATAAAGAAGGCAGTGGCAGATCAGATGGAGACGGACGGTACATTTTTATTTGGCACCCCTCATGCACTGGAAGCAGCCTTTGCTGAGAAGCTCCAGTTTCATTATCCGTCTATGGAAAGACTAAGATACACTAATTCAGGTACAGAGGCAACGCTTCTGGCAGTCAGGCTTGCGAATGCGTTTACCGGCAGGAAAAGGATTGCGAAATTCGAAGGACATTACCACGGTGGCTATAACGAAGTGCTGTACAGTATTAATCCACCTGAATCAGAAGCCGGGGAGGAAGATAATCCAAAGGCGGTTCCTGAGTCGGCAGGTCTCGATTTATTTGGAGAACATAAGCCGCTTATTCTTCCATTCAATAATATTAAAGCCACAGAAAAACTGATTAAAAAATATAAATCGGAGCTTGCAGCGGTTATAATTGAACCGGTGCAGGGAGGCTTTATTCCGGCAGAAAAGAAATTTATGAAAAAATTAAGGGAAATTACTGAGAAAAATAATATTGTACTCATCTTTGATGAAGTAAAAACAGGGTTTCGGACAGCACTTGGAGGCGGCCAGGAGTTATACGATGTGAAACCGGATATAACCACTCTTGGAAAAGTCATTGGGGGAGGATTCCCGATCGGTGTAGTCGGGGGACGAAAGGATATTATAAACATCAGCCGGCCAAAGCCATCTGGAGATGTATTTGATGCAGGGCATGGAAAAAAGTCCGCCTCAAAGGAAGTACTGTTCCACAGCGGTACGTATAATGGGCATCCTACCATTCTTGCAGCCGGTCTGGCTACGATTAATCTCCTCGAAAGGGAATTTAATTCCGTAGTGGAGCATACAAAAAGACTGAGGGAAGGAATAGAGTCTGCAGGGAAAAAAGCCGGAGTTCCTTTAAGAACAGTTGGCCTGGGAACGATTTTTAGTGTAGTATGTACCCGAGAGGAAAAGATCAGAAATTACAGAGATCTTCAGAAAACAAACTTAGAACTGCGGAAAGAAATGGACTTTCATCTCCTGAACGAAGGTATTTACACTAAACCGCTTAATCGTTACAGCATATCTACAGCACACGGGGAGAGAGAACTGGAAGCAACTTTAAAGGCCTATGAAACTGTTTTAACTGAACGTTTAGGGGGTTAGAAGGTTAAAAGGGGGAGGTATATTGCTCGAAAGTGATGTTTACCGGAGAATAATCGAAAACAGGGATAAAATGAGTAAATCCCACAAAAAGATCGCTAACTATCTTATAGAAAATAATGAAACCGCTCCGTTTTTAACCGCTTCCAGACTGGCCAAAAACGTGGGGGTAGGGGAAGCTACGGTTATCCGCTTTGCTTTTTTTCTTAATTACAAAGGGTATCCTGATTTACAAAGACATATGCAGGAAGCCTTGCAGAGAAAGATGACATCAGCAGAGGTACTCGCCCGTACTACTGACGAGAATGAAAAAACGGAACATGTTGTCACTGAAATTTTAAATGATGATATACAAAATTTACGAACTACATTGAGACAGGTGGATCCGGAAGTATTTGAGAAAGTAGTCAGGCAGATGATAGAAGCAAAGCGGATATACATTATTGCATACCGCAGCGCTACAAGCGTTGGGGCATTCCTGGAATTTTATCTTGATCTTGTATTGCAGAACACTGAACTAATACGCCAGGCTGACGGGGTATCAGAACATCTTCTGGATATAACCGAGGAAGACCTTGTAATCGGGTTTGGGTTTTCACGATACACCAAGCGGACAGTTGAGGTATTAAAGTATGTAAAACAACATAATGCAAAAACAGTGGTAATAACTGATCATTTAATGAGTCCCCTTGTCCCGTATGGGGACATGAAGATCATTGCCTCTACGGAGATAAATTCATTTATTGATTCCTTTTCAGCTCCTATGAGTATAGTCAGTGCTTTGATCACTGCTTTGACGCGTTCAGAACATAAAAAGGTTGAAAAACGACTAAAGGAACTGGAAGACCTGTGGGAAACTTTCGATGTGTTTTATGACTGAGTGGCTGTGCTTTCTAACGGGGAAGGGACAAATCTAGCTAAAAATGAATTATAAAAGGTTCCTAACATCAAAAATTGATGTTAGGAACCTTTTTTGTTGGATATTTCGTGATTTATTGTCCCATTAACAACAAAGTTACAGAGCATAAAAGGAAAGAGAGACACCCATCCAAACTTTTTGGCATGAGTGCCTCTCTATTTTTATTTAATGGGTTTTGTCCCAGCCTCGTTTTTCTTTTTAAGGTATTCACCCTTTTGATTTAAGCTGTTTGCGGATCGTTCTTTTCATCGCGCTTTTTTCGCATACGCTGGAAAAGGCCTATAGCGATCAGCAGTGCAAGGCCAGTTAGCTCAACCGGGAGATTTTCCGGAATAATGAGCATAATACCACCGGCCAGAAGAAGGATTCGTTCAAACCAGTATGGTTTGTATACGAAATAATTCATCATGGCGGCACTTACTGCGGCCATACCTATAAGCGCGGTTATTATTACCGGAATCAATGTCAATGCTGTTGCACCCTGGAGTACGAGAACAGGGTTGTAAACAAAGACGTAAGGAATTATGAAACCGGCAATTGCGAGCTTGAAGGCGGTGACACCTGCTTTCATCGGGTTTGCTCTTGCAATCCCGGCACCTGCATAAGCTGCGAGACAAACAGGCGGCGTAATATCAGCGATAATTCCAAAATAGAATACAAAGAAGTGAGCTGCTACTTCAGGCACTCCATAAGCAATTAACGCAGGAGCTGCCATTGAAGCTGTTACAACGTAGTTTGCAGTTGTAGGAAGCCCCATACCAAGCAGTATACATGCGATCATCGTAAAGAACAGAAGCAGGAACAGATTATCCCCTGCAAGATTCAGGAGTCCTCCGGCTATTTTGCCTCCGAGTCCTGTAAATACTACGATACCAACAATGATACCGGCAGAGGCACAGGCAGCGATAACAGGAAGTGCAACTCGTGCACCCTGTTCAAGTGCATTGATCATATCCCGCGGTGTCATTCTTGTATCTTTTCTGAAGAAAGAAATAACAAAAGCTGTTGCGATACCAGTCAGCGCGGCAGTCGTAGGTGTAAATCCGCTGACAAGCATATATACGATTGTGACGAGGGGAAGAAGCAGGTCAATCCGCTTAAGCAATCCCTTCATAGTCGGAAGCTGGCTTTTCGGCAAACCGGTAATTCCCTGTTTTTTTGCTTCGAAATGAGTTCCGATAAATACGCTGGCAAAGTAAAGTAAAGCAGGAATAATACCGATGATAATAATGTCACTGTATGAAACACTGGATACATACTCTGCCATAATAAACGCGGCAGCACCCATAATCGGAGGCATGATCTGTCCCCCTGTAGATGCTGATGCTTCTGTAGCGGCGGCAAACTCAGGTTTGAAGCGTGCCCGTTTCATCATTGGGATCGTAAATGAACCTGATGCTACGGTATTTGCCACCGAGCTTCCAGTTACTGTCCCCTGCATTGCAGAGGCAACAACCGCTGCTTTCGCGGTTCCTCCTGTATATCTTCCTGTCGCTCCAAAGGCAAGGTCGTTAAAATACTGTCCGACCCCTGTTTTCGTAAGCATGACTCCGAAGAAAAGGAATAAGTAAATATATGTTGACGAAATCTGAATTGGTGTTCCAAAAATAGCGTCGGAAGAATAGAACAATCTTCTGGCTAAGCCTGACCAATCGAAGCCACCATGGCCAAAGTACGGTATGTTTGTACCATAAAGTCCATAGAGAATCGCTAGTCCTGCTATAATAACGATTGGTATTCCGACTGCGCGGCGGGTTGCTTCCAGGAGCAAAATGATTCCGATTGTTGCCACAACAATATCTATTGTTTCAAAACCAAGAATTCTTGCCGGGCCGGTAATCCATTCATATCTGAACAGTATATAATAAATAGACCCCATTGACATGAATGCAAGGACGACATCATACCAGGGAACACCCTTCTTTTTAATCCCTGTTTTTCTTGCTGGATATAATAAGAAAATAAGGCCTAAGGCAGTACCTAAATGTACAGCGCCCTGAAGCAGAAATACGAGAGGCCCATTTGTCGGAAGAGCTCTCCACAAGTGAAAGACAGTAAGAGAGATTGCTAGAAATGCTACAACCCAGCCCCATTTACCGAGATTCTGCCTGTATGCAGATTCTTTATCGTATTTGGCAAGAAGTTCATCCGGGTTTCCTCCGGTTGCCGGTTCTTTTTCTTTCATAAGTTCACCACCCTGAAATCACTGGATAATATAAATCGACGAAAAAGTAGGAGGCTGCTGTCCTGCGTTTTCGTCGAGCTTCCGCCTTTACTTAGCCTGGAATATTCCTGCGACTAAAACGCGGATAAAAAGTTACTTGGTTATTTTAAACGATACACTCTGTCATTGCATATATTAAGTAATATTCCTGTTACTGAAAGGAAAGACATAATAACTTTAGTATGTATTGTCCTTTCTCAAAATATTACAGGAAATTCCTTGGTCCTGTATCGTTTATCCCAAATTTTTCTTAAAAAAAGGCCGGACGCTGCGTGGAGGTCCGGCCTCAAAAACTGAAAGGTCTCTTAAATTATTCTAACAGGCCTTCTTCTTCAAAATATCTTTCTGCACCAGGATGCAGCGGAAGACCTTCAGAACCATTCATTGCGTTCTCTTTTGTTAAGTGAGCGCCTTGTGCGTGGGAGATATCTCCACTGTTTTCGAACAGAGCTCTTGTGATTTCATATCCAAGGTCTTCATCGATTGTGTCAGTAGAGCCAACGAGAATCGCATAGGCAGTGATTGCCTGCACAGGCTCATCCATGAAGTCATATGAATCAGCTGGAATTTCCATTCTCTCGTATCCGCTGTTAGCTTCGATTTCGTCAAGAGCTTCTTCAGAGAGTGTCAGAAGTTCAATATCACGCTGAAGTGATAATTCTTCAATGTTACCAGCTGGTAAACCTAAAAGACCGAATGAAGCATCAAGGTTACCGTCCTGAAGACGTCCGGCAGCGTCACCGAAACCTTCTTCAAAAGCAGTATAGTCTCCATCTTCGAGTCCATATGCTTCAAGAATCAGACGGGCAGCAGCCTGTGTACCTGATCCAGGAGGTCCGATAGCAATGTTAGAACCCTCAAGGTCAGCTACAGACTCAATACCTGCATCAGCACGTACTACAATCTGCATAACCTCCGGATAAATATGGCCCATAAAGCCAAAGTTATCAACTGAAAGGCCAAGTTCTTCGAAATCGCCTGTTCCGTCAAGAGCGTCACGTGCAGGAATATGAACTGTCATGCCAAGCTCAAGTTCTCCCTGATAAATAGATGCGAGGTTTTCAACAGATGCACCTGTTGAAACAGCACTCAGGTCAAATCCATCGAAACCTTCAATATTAGCGTTAATTACATTAGCCATTTCCTGGCCTAACGGATAATAAGTACCTCCAGTACTACCAGTACCGAGCTGAAGATTTCCTATGTTTGCGTCTGAAGCAGCACCGTCATTTGCTTCATTGTCATCGTTGCCGTTATCAGCAGCATTGTCGTTGTCTGCGTTGTCCACTGTGTTGTTGTCATTTCCTACGTTTGCGTCGTTGCCGTCGTTACCGTTACCATCGCCGCAGGCAGCCAGCAGAAGACTTCCAGTAAGAATCAGTGCAGAAATTGAATAAGCCTTTTTCTTCATTCTTTTACCCCCTGTTTACTAGAATTTAAGATAGCACCAGCAATTGTAAAAAAGCAGGTACTTGATTTTATTTAAGCAAAAAAGAAATAGATTGTCAAAACTAATAGTTCTACATATTTTTCATGGAGTGTTATCCCGGGGAGGCAGGCGGGTATGTGCTATAATATAACTTATTTTAATGAAGGCTGGTGAAAAATATGCTTTTTACACGTAAATATTACCGTTTTCTCGTCGCAACAATATTTGTTCTTCTTATCATCTACCTTGCAACACTTGTGCCGTTTATTTTCCAGCCTTTAGTAATCATCTTTCAGACGTTATTTATTCCGTTCCTGATAGCGGGAGTACTGTTTTATTTGCTGAGGCCGATAGTTTCATTTTTACATAAACATAAATTTCCCAAGCCTCTGGCGATTCTGACTATCTTTCTCGCCCTGATCGGAATAATTACCGGGCTTGTGTTCCTTGTCGGTCCAACACTGCAGGAACAGGTGATGAACCTTGTAGACAACCTGCCGGGGCTGATTAATGAACTGAATCAAATGCTTGTTCAGGCTCAGAATCATCCATGGGTAGAACAATTCCAGGAAACGGATAACTTCTCACTTGAAGATATAGGTGACTTTATTACAGAGAATGTGGCAAATGCAGCAGAATTCATTGGGAGCAATATTGCTGCCTTTATTGGAGCAGTAGCAAATGCTCTCATTGCAGCGGTTGTCATACCATTTATTTTGTTTTTCCTGCTTAAGGATGGACATAAGGCGCCGGAGCAGGTGCTCCGTTTTCTTCCGGAAAAGCAGAGGAAAGAAGGAAGGTCTATTGTAGAAGATATGGACGGAGCGTTAAGTGCATATATTCAGGGACAAATTATAGTAAGTTTTTGTGTAGGGGTTCTGATGTATATCGCGTTTCTTATTATAGGCCTTGAATATTCATTAATATTGGCTCTTGTAGCTATGTTTACGAATGTTATTCCGTTCATTGGTCCTTGGATCGGTGCCATACCGGCTGCTATCGTAGCATTTATTGATTCACCAGTAACTTTTCTGTGGGTAGTCCTTGCAATTGTTATCGTCCAGCAGATTGAGAGCAATCTGATCTCCCCGCAGGTAATGGGAAAGAAACTGCATCTCCATCCATTGACAGTTATTCTTCTCCTTCTCGTAGCGGGACGTTTTGGCGGTCTTCTTGCAATGATCCTCGCCATTCCCACATATGCAGTATCAAAGGTAATTGTTAGTCATATGTACCGGCTGTTTAAGCTTCGGGAAAAACTTGATGAAGAACTAAACGGAGATAAAAAATAATTAGGTTAAATGGACCGGAGATTTTACATGATGAATGAATTAGGTGTAAAATACAGTATCATCATGTAAGAGGTGAGATAATATTATGCCATATGAACTCGAAGGTGTTAACCAGGTAGAGACAGAGGAACTGAAAGAAATACTTGAGAACGATGATAATGAAAAAGTCATTCTTGATGTGAGGGAACCGGAAGAGTATGAAGCTGGCCATATTCCCGGCATTCCATTAGTTCCAATGCATACAATTCCTGAGCTTGTTGAAGCTTTCCGTGAGGATAAAGAATATGTTTTGATCTGCAGAAGCGGTAACAGGTCTCAGAAAGTATCGTTATTTCTTAAGGCTAATGGGATTGAGAGAGTGACAAATTTTAATGGAGGGATGCTTTCCTGGGATGGAGACATTAAAGCAGGGAAAGAACATCACCTCAAAAGTGAAAAAGAACTGACCGAATGGAAAAAGTAGATGCGTTTTCAGACCCCTTGTTTAAAACAAGGGGTTTTTTATTTTCACAAAACGGTAATAGTATCACCAACGACACGATAAGTCAACATAAAAATTTACCAGAGTAAACAATTCAATTTTACAAGGAGGAATAATAATGCTTTGGACAGTTGTAGGGATAATTATAATATTATGGCTATTAGGATTCAGTTTTGAAATTGGCGGAGGACTAATTCATATTCTGCTCGTGATCGCGTTGATCGTAGCTATTTTCAATCTTGTTTCAGGCCGGCGTGCATAACGGTTCAGACAAACAGCAAGAGGGGACAGGATCCCCTCTTTATTTTTTGAACAGAGCGACCGGGGCTGTCTTCATTAAAACATTAAACATAGCAGAAAATTATTACTGTTTATACAGTAAAGAATAAGGGAAGGTAATAAAAAACCTTCATTAATAAAGGGAGGATTACTGGTGAATTCTAAAAAAATATTTACCTCAACAGCAGTGGCCACAGCGGTGGCAGCAGGAACATATTTTCTTGGAAAGGAAGAAAACCGGGAAAAGATTATGCATAATCTTAATAGAGTAAAATCGAAGTTATCAAACAGTACGAAAGAAGACTATCAATCATATTATGACGAAAAGATGGGATACTCTGACCCGGAGGATATTTCTGATAATAAAATGGTTGGCGAAGGATCAACTTATGCAGTTAAATATTATAATGAGAAGGAACAGGGAAACGAGGATGAGAAAGAGGAGCCATCATAATCCATGATGGTTTTCTTTTTGGCACAGGTTTTCCCAGTCCTCCTGTTCGTGGGTATAAATTTCAGCGAATCTCAGGCTGGGTGTCTGAGGCCAGCAGAATATTTTTTATAGTAAATACTCATTTTAAGAAAACATACTAATTTTATGAGAAATACATAAACCATTCAATTGCAGCTTTTATACAGAGAGGAGAAAGACTAAGAAATGCAGAACTATTTGAAGAACATAGATATACTGGAAGAAGGAAAAAAATTCGCAGTTGCAGTCTGCAGTGCTTTGCTGCTTGCCCTGAGTCTTAATCTGTTTCTTATTCCGGCTAATGTATTTGCCAGTGGCTTTACAGGTGTAGCTCAGATTCTATCCGAACTTACAATGCTTTCCCCGGGGCTGCTGCTCCTCCTCCTGAATATTCCTGTTGCCATACTCGGGTGGATGAAAGTGGGAAAAAGCTTTACATTTTACAGTTTTGTAAATGTTGCGTTTACGACCTTTTTTCTTGAAGCTCTGCCTGTTATTAATATTTCACAGGATATTATTTTAAATTCCGTTTTTGGAGGAGTGCTTGGAGGTATGGGCGCCGGGCTCGTGCTTAAATTCGGGGGATCTTCGGGAGGCGTTGACATCCTGGTGCTGTTACTGGCACGTAAAAGCGACAGGCCGCTTGGGATATATTTCTTTATTTTAAATGCAATGATCGTTTTAACTTCCGGAGCTATGTTCGGGATGGAAATTGCTCTTTATACATTACTTACTCTTTACGTGAGCTCACGCCTTATTGATGCTCTCCACACCCGGCATGTCAAGCTGACTGCGATGGTAGTCACTAATAAAGGAGATGAAGTTCAGGAAGCTCTCCACAAAAATATTACAAGAGGTGTTACGAGGATACCTGCTAAAGGGGGATATTCAAAGGAAGACAAAGAGGTCCTTATGATAGTGATTACGAGATACGAACTGTATCTGCTGCATCAGATTGTAAACGAAGCCGACCCTGCAGCCTTTACGAACATTGTACAGACAACCGGAGTGTTCGGTATGTTCAGAAAAGATCAATAGACTGAAACTAAATGGCAAAGGCTGCCGTCTCACATTGTAAAGGACAGGGAGGTAATTGGATGAAAGCTTTCAGCGCTATACTGGTAATGAGCCTGGTATTTCTTTTTGCCGCGGCGGCATGTGGGACAGGAGATGAGAATACTGGGTCACAGCCTTCGGGAAATGAACCGGCTGGTGAAGAAAATAATAACAATGATTCTGTGAATAATGAAGAAAATTCAGGAGAGGGGGAAGCACCTGTGGAAGCTGAGGGATTAAGTTTTAATACGGTTGTGCAGGCAGAAGAAGACACTTTGCTTGTTACAATGGAGATTACTAACAATTCCGAAGAAACGAAACGAGTTGATTTTTCTTCGGGGCAGCAGTTTGATGTCCTGGTCAGGGACGAATCAGGTAATCAGATTTACCATTATGCAGAGGGGAAAATGTTTACACAAGCGCTCATAACTGAAGAGATTGGACCAGGAGAAACACTGACGTTCCAGGATGAGGCTGTTTCGGAACAATTTCCTGCGGCTGAAAGCCTGACAGTGGAAACTACCCTGCTCGTATACGCAGTTGACGGAAAAGAAATCGGAAAAGGAACATACAGCCAGTCAGTCAATATAGAGTGAAACTTCAATCAGCGGGGCATCCCGCCTGACGAATACCTTCAAAACCTCACATTGTTTTATCAATGTGAGGTTCTTTTCCTGTTCAGGAAACTACATTGCACAACGTCCAATTCAGGCAATGGGCGTGACTCCGTATGTTTTAAGCTCTCCCAGAGTATATAAATAGGTTGCACGGAGGTAGTGCAAGAGCAACTTCCCTCCCTTCAAAGAGAGGAAATGGTGAACTCAAGTAGTGCAAGAGCGTCTTGCATCCCTTCAAAGAGAGGAAATGATGAACTCAAGTGGTGCAAGAGCATCTTGCATCCGTTGAAAGAGAGGAAAGGGTGAACTCAAGTAGTGCAAGAGGGTCTTGCATCCCTTCAAAGAGAGGAAAGGGTGAACTCAAGTGGTGCAAGAGGATCTTGCATCCCTTCAAAGAGAGGAAATGATGAACTCAAGTGGTGCAAGAGGGTCTTGCATCCCTTCAAAGAGAGGAAATGATGAACTCAAGTAATGCAAGAGGGTCTTGCATCCCTTCAAAGAGAGGAAAGGGTGAACTCAAGTGGTGCAAGAGGGTCTTGCATCCCTTGAAAGAGAGGAAAGGGTGAACTCAAGTGGTGCAAGAACATCTTGCATCCGTTGAAAGAGAGGAAAGGGTAAACTCAAGTGGTGCAAGAGGGTCTTGCATCCCTTGAAAGAGAGGAAAGGGTGAACTCAAGTGGTGAAAGAGCATCTTGCATCCCTTCAAAGAGAGGAAATGATGAACTCAAGTAATGCAAGAGGATCTTGCATCCGTTGAAAGAGAGGAAAGGGTGAACTCAAGTGGTGCAAGAGGATCTTGCATCCCTTCAAAGAGAGGAAATGATGAACTCAAGTAATGCAAGAGGGTCTTGCATCCCTTCAAAGAGAGGAAAGGGTGAACTCAAGTGGTGAAAGAGCATCTTGCATCCCTTCAAAGAGAGGAAATGATGAACTCAAGTAATGCAAGAGGGTCTTGCATCCCTTCAAAGAGAGGAAAGGGTGAACTCAAGTGGTGAAAGAGCATCTTGCATCCCTTGAAAGAGAGGAAACAGAAACTCAAGTAGTGCAAGAGTAAAGTCGCCCCATTTATAAATAATACGAGTACTTACCCTTTTTGATTAAATTATAGTTTGTCCCCAAGACTTGTTGAATTACTTTTCTATGATACAAGTGATCGCACCAATGATCTAAGGCATGTACGTTTAGCAACCTATCTGGAAACAGTAGTTTCAGGTCTTTTGCCGCGTGGAGGATGCTTGATGTGTTTTGCTCCGTATGACCGCATGCGTTACATATCGTAGTATATCTGGTCACCGTCACATTCAGTGACATGCACTTCCTGCAAGTAACACCTTTTTGAAGATCATCATACCGGTATTCCGGAAGCCTTCCGTACGGTGAATCATATACATGCCTGCTTAAAAGGAATTGTCCCAGTCGTTGATGGCTTCCATTTAAATCAAAGGGGGCTTCAGTCAATTTTTTTAACAAAGAATTTAACTGTCCCGGGAAATATGCACACAGATCAAGCGGGGCATGGTACAAGGTGAAAAGGGGATTGGTGAAGACTAGGTAAGGTTCAATTTCCATCTTGATATTCCGTGAATGCAGGAGCGAACGGAGAAGGGTTTCACACCGTTTCAGTTGGTGAACCGGATTGGTTATTGCCTTGCCTGTCGATTTTCTGAACCAATCTCCATTTTTAATGTAATAATCGCCTTCAAGGTTTTTTACTTCAAAAAGATAGATGGTCTTTTGGGAGAGCAGCAAGGTGTCGATCTGGAAAGTGGTGTTATTTTGCTCAAAGAGGAGGTCGCAGAGGATAAGAGAGTTACTTGTTAAAGTTGCGAGCAATGAGTCCAGATAGCACTCGCCTACATAACCTTTTAATTTGCTTAAATAATAGTTGTTTGTTTCTTCAGGGAGTACGAAGCGGGAACGGAGGAGTTTAAGAAGGGTTAGTTCAAGTGGTTCGGTACGAGGTTTCAAAAAGTGAGGAGTCATGGCACATCCCCTTTCAGATATTTATATTTAAGATAAACCAGCCTGGCTAAAAAGACAAGTTCAAAATATCGGTGCATGATTTCACACGCGAAAATTAAGTGCCCAAAATTCTGCTTATCCTAAAATACATGTGACTGTTGATGGCTCTGGCTGGTGTTAATTCACTTTTCCTTCGGTATGATAATATTTCAATACGAACTTGCCTCTATACTGAAACCCCTTAGCAGTTCCCCTGCTTCCCGGTGCCGTCTGTCAGGAATTTAATAGCTCTTCTGTATAAAAAACCATTCTTTTTTTATTGATGCCACATACGATATTTATAAGAAACACGAAAGGAGCGTGGTCATGAGCGAGAGTTGCTTTCAGGCAGATTTCCAGGATGTATTTATTGAGCTGCCCCGCCCGGCACTTAAGTCATTTATCCAGAAACTGCTGCAGGCACATTTCCGCATTTCCTGGCGGCATGATAAAAATACTGTTGAATTGGTAATCAAGTCTCCGGAAGGCCAGGTGTTGATACCAATTCAGCGTCCCAGTGACAAAATAACAGTCATTCAGCTAAATGAACTGAGCATCCGAATAGAGGACTTGGCAATTATCCTTGAAGAGCTGATAACAGAGACAAAGGGCAGAGCGATCGTAAAAACAGCAACTGGCGGCTGGATTTATGTAAGCTGTTTTGATAACGGAAAAATTGTATCAGTTATGAAAATCGGAGGAGGTGAAAAAGCTGAGATGGGGTCATACCGGACGGTTAAAAAAGACAGCAGTCCGATGGAAGGTGTCGACCCGGAGGTTAAATTATACATCATGACGGCACAAATCGACTATTTACTTATGGAGCTTGTGGATGCCCTGAAAGCGAAGGATAGTCTGGAAATTGCCCGAATTAAAAAGGAACTTACTTCCCTGTCTGAAAAAAGAGAGAAACTGCAGGTATTTATAAATGACAGGTAGTCATGTTGTAGGCTGCTTATATGGATAAACTCGGCAAAGCCGGGTTTTTTGTTGCAGTCTTTAAACCGCCCATTAAGCCAGCTTCCCTGGGTAAAAAAAGGATTAATTAATACATAAAGGACCGACTTTCATATATAGGTTTTGAATAAAAAAGATGAAACATTACTTTTCCGATTGCAGCTTAAGACGGGGACTGTCTCTTCCTCTGCTCCTGCGGTTACTCGTCGCAAAAGAGTTTTGCCAGCTTAGCTACTTATAATATCTCGAGAAAACTCGATGTATTGGCGGTGAAGAAGATGCTCGTTCCGGCGGGAAAAGCACGAGCTGAAAATCCATTTTTGACGGCGCTCAGCCGGCAAAAATTAGTTGAAGCGGTGCCCGCAGAAAGCGTCCGTCTGAAGCGTAAATCGAACAACGAAGTAAGATAATGTTCACATGAAATTTTTAACGATTGAATTATGAAACTAATCTAATCGTTAAAAATTTCGTTGAAGCATAGTTTTCAACGCTGACTTTTAATGTTTTATTTCAGCCTGATAAGGAAAGAGAATTATGAAATAAACATTGAGGGAGGCAACTATTATGTCTGTTAAAGTATTATTCCTTAACGGTACTCTGAAAAAAAGCCCGCAGGAATCAAATACGGAAGCTCTGATAAAGAAATCTGCTGATGTGTTCAGCAAAGAGGGGGCAGAAACAGAAGTCATTCGTCTTGTTGATTATAATATTGACTATGGAATTATGGAAGAAGACGAGGGAGACGATGAGTGGCTTGGTATCCATAACAAAATTATGGAGGCGGACATTCTCGTTATAGCCACGCCAATCTGGCTTGGTGAAAAAAGCAGCATTATAACCAAGGCACTGGAACGTCTTAACGGAGTAAGCAGCAAAACAAACAGCAAAGGCCAGTCTATCTTTTATAACAAAGCAGGAGGCGTAGTGGTAACTGGAAATGAAGACGGGGCCCAGTCAGTATCACGGTCAGTACTTTATTCTTTGTCTCAGCTGGGCTTTACCATTCCTCCTAATGTGGATACGTACTGGGTAGGAGAAGCAGGGCCAGGAGCTTCTTATATTGAGGGTGGTAAAGAAAATGATTTTACGAAACAGCAAGTCAGCATGATGTCATACAATCTGCTTCATTTTGCAAGAATGCTTAAAGACCATCCGATCCCCGCTGAAGGAAATACACTGGAATAAAACTACAGTCCATTCATTGGAGAATGGTATATAACTTCTCGCTTTTGTACTGTAATTTCGTTTGAAAATTACGCTGTACGTGATATGATAGCCGTAAATACATAAAGGAGGTGTATGTATGGCTATCGAAGTCAGAGGAGAACCAACACCTAATCCAAATGCAATGAAATTTACTGCAAACCAAGTGCTTTTTGAAGGCTCCGGAAGTGCTTCTTTTAAAAAAGGGGACGAGCCCGATCATCCTTTAGCAAAGGAACTTCTGTCTATTGACGGAGTGGATAATATCTTCGGATTTCAGGACTTTGTAACTGTAAACAAAGAAATGGGAGCCGACTGGGATTCGCTTCTTCCAAATATTGAAGAAGCATTTAACAAGGTTTACAATTAATCTTCCGAAAATGGCAGGGAATTGTTCTGTATAGCCGCGCTGCTATAAAGTGAGCGCAGAGAGACTATCCGAAGATTAATAAATACCGCTAATTAAGAAACGGCAAATCAGGTTTAGTCTGATGGCCGTTTTTTTCTGTTGCAGGAGCCTAAATTTGTCACAGTGGTTACAGATGGTTGAATGAACTGTGAAGACCGTGTGAACACTTATTGAAATGTGAGTAATATCACCCATGCACAGTTCCTTTTTAGTTAATATTAAGATAAGAAATCTATAGAAAGGAGCTGGAAACTATGTATAATTTCCACGGGTGTCTTACAAGCAGTTTTTCTAAGCCGGATAATTACTGTGAAGCGATTCGGCAGCTTCTCGAAGAACATCCATCTTTAACGAAGGAGATGGACCGGTTCCGTGAAACTGCTGCAATGCTGGCGTACAGCCCACAGCGGGAGGACCGGGACGAACTGGCCGGACAGCTCTGTATGCAAATAGAGAATTTCCATAAAAAAATATTTCTGCACGCCGAAAAAGAAGAGTATCTTTTTGATTTTGTAACAAAATATGTTGGAAACGGCTCCAGCCCTTTAACTGTAATGGAGAATGAGCGCCTGAAAGTAAAAGAGAGCCTGGATAAATTCTTCACTAAGTATTCTGAAGGTCCAGGGTTTACACCAGAAGATGTCAGAGAGCTGGCTTATATAGCAGCGGGGATATTTCACACGTTGACCGACCATTTCCTCAAAGAAGAAGAGATACTATTCCCATTTGCGGAAGGGCTTCTAAAAGATGAAGAAAAGCTCGCACTCCTTCAGAAATTCCACCATTCAACAGCCATATAATCAATAATCAAAAGCCAACGGAAACAAGATAAGCAGTCCCTTTTCGATGGAGAGATATAAGGAAAAAAACACAGACCAAACCATGGTCTGTGTTTTTTTCCTTATATTTCAACGATTGGTTGGAAATTGAGATTTGAATCAGCATACAAAACAGCAACAAATTATCTTATTACAAAGCTTTGTCATCATGTAAACTATAGGTGGATTTTGGACCATGTTCAAAAAAACAACAAAGCAGCAGATCCTCTAAATTGAGGAAGGAGCGCGCAGGGGAGGTGCTGCGGATCCTCCTTCCGCTAAATTCACGAATAGAGTGCGAGATGGAGGAATTAATGAGCCTCACAAGAAGCCCAGCGTATTATGAATTCGATCCTCCATAAGCCCATCCTCAAATTAAGTTGACGCAACGCATGGAAATCACAGATAACAATACCCCTAAACCAATTCTTTTTTTTCGAAAGGCGAAATTCTCTTGAAAGGAGGAATTAACAAGAGTAAAATAGATTATAATTTTCTGAGATTTTATCCCGATGCAACCGTCCGTAAAACTCCCGCCTCAAAACATGAGTGGAAGCGAAGATGTTCAGGGGGGAGATAACGGACGCTAACATACTGGTTAGTTCAACTAAAAATCAGTGAGGGATGAATAACCCCCCACTGATTTAAGGTTCACTTAATATATTGATAGGAGCGGTTGCAGTTATGGAAAGTCTTACTAATTCTCTTGAACAGACAGAATCAGCAACGTGGAAAAAAGGCGTTTTGGACGGTCTCCCAATAGCAATAGGCTATATGCCCGTAGCGCTTACATTCGGCCTGATTGCAGGGGCAACCGGGCTGACTGTCATGGAATCAGTCTTAATGAGCATGATCGTTTTTGCTGGCGCCTCTCAGTATATGGCCCTTTCCATGATTGCACTTGGTTCTGGGGCCCTGGAAATTATTCTTGCAACATTCATCGTTAACTTCAGGCATTTGCTGATGAGTGCTTCTATTCATGAGCGGGCAGAGAAGTCTTCTAAAAAAGTCCGGGCGGTTTATGCATTTGGGCTTACAGACGAAGTTTTTGCTGTAGCATCGTCACAGGAAGCACCGGTACGTTCAGGCTATATTATTGGGGCAGGAGCGGCAGCTTATTCGAGCTGGGTGTCCTTTACAGCCATTGGATTCTTTGCAGGGTCTTTCCTGCCGGGGCTCCTGCAGGAAAGTATGGCAGTCGCTTTATATGCCTTATTCATAGCATTATTAGTCCCTTCGATTAAGAAAGAAGGGAAAGTTGTAATTATGCTTGCCCTTCTGGGAGGAGTTTTTCACACCGTATTTCAGCTGTGGATGTCAACAGGCTGGGCTATCATGCTTGGAACGATAGCTGCTGTTATATTATTTGAAGGTATTGACCGGGTTGTCCTGAGGGAGGTTGATGAAGAATGAGTATGACAATGTTCTGGATGATCGTGGGTATGGGAGCAGTAACGTATATTCCCCGGCTGCTGCCGCTTATCATGCTTAACACTGAAAACTGGCCTAAATGGTCAAAACGTATGCTCTCGAGGGTACCTTACGCTGTATTAGGAGCATTAATTTTTCCAGGTATTCTTACTGTGCATGAGAATTTATTGTTCGGGCTGTTTGCAGGTCTGACAGCAATTGTGCTGGCAAGTATTGGTGTCCCTTTAATCGGTGTAGTGGGCGGGGCGATTGCAGGGCTTGCGCTGGTTACATATTTATTTTAAATAAGTTGTACCGGTAATTAAAATACGGAAAAATAAAGAAGAGGTGTGTTTTATTCTGCAACCTGAAGTCAGGCAGGGGAACACAACCTCTTTTTTAATTGAAGTATGCTTTAAAATTGTATTGCATGGTTTGCCAAAGCTTCAGCACCCTGAATTTAATAATGCCTATAGCTGTCTTCCGTATCTTTTAGAAACAATGTCATAAAAGCCAAGTGAATTGTACAGCTTTTTAGTGGCTGCATTATTAATACCGGTTTCCAGTTCGATTCCTTTAAAGTCTTCCTGCTCGGCCCAGTACAGAACTTTCAAAAGGAGCTTTCGGGCTATCCCCTGGCGCCGGAAATCTTTTTGTACATAAAGATCATTCAACCAGATATAAGGCCCGCCCTTATCAAGCCCAATACCTTTATTCAGAAAAGCGCAGCCCACAATTTTTCCGTTTGTCTCAGCGGCAAAGATCTCTGCTCCGGAAGACTCCTCCAGTGCAAGGTCTACCGTTTTCAACAGCTCTTCTTCATTAATATCAATACTGAGGGCACTCATTTGTTCCATCATTAATTCCGTTATTTTTAAACGGATCTCCGGATTTTCTGATTTCTCTACTTTATAAACTTTCATAGGATAAGCCTCCAATCTCCCTGCCGTACACTATAACTATTCCATAAAAAATAAATATTTCCTTCGGGAATAAATTATAGCACAGGTAGAGGGAGGAGACTTCCTTTTTACATAGACTTCTGCAATGTTCTTATCTCCTACAATCGTCAGGCAAATATAAGGGTTTTAAAGCTCCTCGTTTAAGAACTCATCTGAAATTTCATAAAGGGACTTCTGGATATCCATAAGCTGTTCCCGCTCAGCTAAAGTTGAATCGGCAAATGCCTGGGAAAGAGCTTGTCTGGCACGTTTGATTTTCTCTGTTGCTGCTGCCTGCTGTAATGGTGTATGTGTCTGTGCCATAGCCGCTGCCGCTTCATTCACTGCATCTCTTGCTTCCTGAAAATAGCGATTTCCCATTAAGAATCCTCCTGTAGTTAATTATTAATTTTTACTTTCTGCAGAGTGACCTGGAATGATCATTCTGTATTATGAAGCTATACAGGAAAAACTATGTGGAATTTTTGGCTGATTATGAATTGAAATGACAGGAGAATATGCCTTTTCAACTTTGTGGGGTGACAGGGGGGGACAACAAAAAAATGCACGGCATGAGATGTATAATCTCATGCCGTGCAGGCTTTAAATATTGAATCGGTCTTCCAGGAAGGCGGCGACGCCGTCTTCTTTATTTGTAACCGTTTGTTCATTGCTTACAGATTTCAGCTCATCAATGGCGTTGGCCATTGCTACGCCGCAGCCGGCATAATCAAGCATTTCCAGATCATTGTCTTCATCGCCAAAAGCAATGACTCTCTCTTTCGGAATACCGTAATAATCGGATATTTTCTTTAATCCAACTGCTTTACTGAGTCCTTTTCTGACGATCTCAATCACGTTCCATGGGGCTCCCCAGGATCTCTGGTCAATAACCTCCGCATGAGCGTCTTCCAACAGGTCTCTGAGCTGTCTGTAGTTTGAATCTTCCGGATGCACTAGTATTGATGTCGGGTCCACTTTTAAGAGTTCTGACAGATTACCGTACTCAACTGGTGATTGTCCCAATGTAAAAGCACCGGCGAAGCCTTTGTTTTTATAGCGAAGATAATATTCATCCATTACTTCAACCATAATATTCTGTACTCTGAAGGCCTCGCACGTTTCAATCACCGAGTATGCAGTCCTTTTATCCAAAGGGGAATGGGAGGTCTGGAATCCGGAAGGGTCTTTAGGATGATGTGTGAACGCACCATTAAAATTTACCATAGGAGAATCAAGAAAAAGTTCCTTATAATATACTTCGCTTGCCCGGTACGGCCGGCCGGTTGCAATAACTACTTTATGGCCAAGTTCTCTCACTTTCGCCAGGGCGGCCCGGTTTCTCAGGGAGATGTTTTTGTTATCATCCAATAATGTTCCATCTAAATCTACTGCGATAATATGCGGCTGCATTCTGACTCACTCCAATTCCATATTTTTAAAAATTGCATTTTAATATCAGCTCGTTTTTTCCAGCAGCTTCTTGCACCTGCTGGGGGAAAAATTAGGTTTTGCCATGCAAACATGTTATAAATATACTATACTAGTTTAGGATGAAGATAAAGTAATCACTCATTCAGTTTTTTGGATGGCACAGATATTTCTGCAGGCCATTCAGAAAGGGGAAAATTTATATTTATCAAGGAGGGAAGAGCGGTGGAGCAATTCTTTTCCACGTTCTCTGCACGGACGATCTGGACCCCTGAATTAATTGTTGTATTAGTGATCATCAGCTTTTTTTATTTTATGATTACCGGTCCCTGGCGCCATAAGTTCCCAGGATCAGAGCCTGTAAAGGTATCAAGGAAGATCTACTTCCACCTTGGCCTTATCTGTATATACTTTGGTTTTGGCGGGCCTTTGTATGTTCTGGGCCATCTCATGCTGAGCATGCATATGCTGTCCATGGCAATTACTTATTTTATTGCGCCGCCTCTGCTGCTGCTCGGGACACCTTCGTGGTTTTTCCGGTGGCTTGGAAATATCAGAGTCATTAAAGGAATTTTTGTAGTTCTCGGCGTCCCGATTATCGGGCTGGTGCTGTTTAACGCTATGATTTCTTTTTACCATCTGCCTCAGATGTTTGACCGTTTTCTTACGAATGAAGGGTGGCACAATGCGTATCAGCTGGCAATGCTTGGAGCTGCGCTGATGATGTGGTGGCATGTTATTCCCCGAATGAAGACGAAACGGGAGCTTAGTGATTTGAAAAAAATGGGCTATATGTTCGCCGGAAGTGTTCTGATTACCCCGGCATGTGTCCTGATTATATTCGCAGGAGAACCCCTTTATGAAACATACACTAATCCAGCTGTCTGGGCGGCTGCAATCAGCTACTGTCTTCCTGCCGGCGCAGATATTCCTTATGAAATTTTCACCACAGGAGACCAGACTATCGCCCTGTTGACCCCCCTTCAGGATCAGCAGCTTGGGGGAGTTATGATGAAGGTTATCCAGGAGCTTGTATACAGTGCCGCGATTGGTTATATATTCGCCCTGTGGATGAGGTCGGATAAAGCGTCCACGGACAAGCTGGATGTTGAGCTTAAAGAGTACGAAATGGTGAATCAGAAAAATGTGACAGAAGCATAAGCAGAAAAGAGGTATACAGAATGAGTAAGCTACACAGCCTGCTTTTTTTAGCAGGTCTTGCATTGCTGCTTCAGGGATGCAGTTTTCTCTATTCGGCTCCGGCGCCGCCTGAATCTGATGCAATTATCGATGTAACCCAGTCTGAAGATGACTGGGGGATAGCAGATATATCAGGTGAAAACCAGGATGGTGAGCCTTGGAGCACAGAAGAAATGGCAGGGGAGTGGTGGGTAACAAAAACTATTTTCACCCGCTGCCCGACAGTATGTATGACGATGACGCCCAATATGGCTCAGCTTCAGGAAGGGATTCTTGAAGAAGACCTTGACGTGCGAATAGTTTCCTTTACAGTGGATGCTGACTTCGATACGCCTGAAAGGCTGCGTGATTACGGAGAGTCATATGGAGCTGATTTTTCGAATTGGGATTTTGTTACCGGATATACTCAGGAAGAGCTCGAAGAATTTGCGATGGATACGTTCAGGGCACCAATAGTAAAGCTCCCGGAACAAAATGATATTATGCATCCTACCCGCTTTTACCTCATCAGTCCTGAAGGTGAACTGGTCCGTATGTACAGCGGAGAAGACGGATTCGACCTGGAAGCAACGATCGAAGATTTGAAATATCTTCTGGAACAATGACATAATTAAGTAAACTGTGCCGGTATTTTTGTGTCGGCGCAGTTTTTTTCTTACAATACATATTAAGAACGAAAAATTCAGCAATTTGTGATAAAACATACAACCTTTTTCTATCAAGGTCTGTTAAAATATCAAGGATGTCAGAGGAAGGATGTGCGGTTAAAATGTTTGAAGAGCGGACAGCTATACAGGTTAGTGAAGCGGTTAATAAAGTAATGAAGTTTTCCCGGGAAGGGGAAAAGGAATATATCGATATTGAAAACGCAGATGGAAGATATCTGGCAGAAGCTGTGAAAGCGGACCATAATATACCGCCATTTGACAGATCTCCCCTCGATGGTTTTGCTGTTAGGAGCGAAGATACAAAAAACGCAAGCGGAGAACATCCAGTCAGGCTGGAAGTTATTGAAACAGTAGGCGCGGGCGGTGTGCCTTCCGTTGAGGTAAAACCAGGGCAGGCTGTTAGAGTTATGACAGGAACGATTATGCCTGAAGACTGTGATGCAATCGTCATGTTTGAGCTTACAAAAGAAATTGAAGAAGAAGGCAGACAATATATTGAAATAAAGCGTCCTTTTAAAGAAGGAGACTTTGTTTCCTTTGAAGGGGAAGAAACACAAAAGGGAGATGTACTGCTTGAAGCCGGAAGCAAAATACACGCTGGTGTAATCGCAGTTTTAGCTACCTTCGGATATAAAGAGGTACCGGTGGTTAGAAAACCGGTCATCGGAATTTATGCGACGGGGACAGAGCTTCTCGATGTTGGTGAACCTCTTGAGCCGGGTAAAATCAGAAATAGTAACGCTTATATGATTCAGGCTCAAATCAGACAGGCAGGTGGGGAGCCAGTGTACTTTGGCCAGCTGATTGATGATTTCGACCTTAGTTTCAACGCTGTCAGTAACGCTCTGGAAAAAGTGGATGCCCTTATTACTACAGGAGGCGTTTCAGTCGGAGATTTTGACTTCCTCCCGGAGATATACGCTAAACTGGGGGCAAATGTGCTGTTTAATAAAATTGCTATGAGGCCAGGCAGTGTAACAACTGTTGCGGAGGCAAACGGAAAGCTCCTTTTCGGGCTGTCAGGAAATCCTTCCGCGTGCTTCGTCGGCTTTGAACTATATACAAGACCATGGATTAAAAGATATCTTCATTCCCGGACTCCGTATGTAGAAACGGTTAAGGGAAGTTTGACGAAAGATTTCCCAAAGCCAAATCCGTTTACTAGATTCATTCGCAGTAAAACAGATTTTGCCGATGGGGAAATTACCGCTTCTCCGGTAGGCATGGATAAATCTCAAGTAGTAACATCCCTTGCCCATACGGACGCACTTGTGGCAGTTCCTGGAGGGAGCAGAGGCTATAAAGCCGGTGACGAAGTAGATATATTACTTTTAAACCGGGAAGGTTCAGCAATTCCTCTGAAAGACCCTTTAAAAAACAGGAAGGAAAACGAATGAGAGAAACACCGATTATTTTTCAAATCGCAGGTTACTCAAACAGCGGCAAGACAACATTAGTTAAAAAGTGGCTGGAAAGGTTAAGCGAGGCGGGGATAAAATCTGCTACTATTAAGCATCACGGCCATGGCGGAAAACTAAAAGCCGCCGATACAGGGAAGGATTCTGCCGGGCACAGGGAAGCAGGTTCTTCCGGCACGATTGTTGCAAGCGGCCAGGAGCTCCAGTTTATGATGAATCTGGACAGGCCTTTAACCCTTGAGGAATTAATCAGTTTTTATAAACCGTTTTCTCCTGATATCATTATTATTGAAGGATTCAAGAAGGAAAAATACCCTAAACTTCTGTTGTTGCGCAATATGGATGACCTTAGGTTTGCGGAAAACGCCTTTAACGTGAAAGCGGTGGTTTGCTGGAATGATGACATGCTTGAGGCTGCTGAAAAAAAACTGAATGTCCCGGTCTTTTCTATTAAAGAAGACAATCAATATCTTGACTGGCTTATGAGCCGGATAAACAAGGAGCGTGATATTTGATGGCTGAGCAGAAAAACTTTTTAATTACTGAAGAAGTAATCAATATTCAGGAAGTTGTAGATAAAGTAACAGACAGAAATGCCGGAGCTATTAACACCTTTATTGGAACTGTCAGGGAATTGACTAAAGGAAAGAAGACTCTTTATTTAAAATATGATGCTTATGTGCCGATGGCCGAGAAAAAACTAGCACAGATAGGGGACGAGATCCAGATCGATTTCCCTGAAGCAAAAGTAGCAATAACACACAGAATTGGCGAGTTGGGCATCACTGATATCGCGGTAGTTATCGCCGTCTCCACGCCACACCGGGCGGATGCCTTTACTGCCAGCAGATATGCGATCGAAAGAATTAAAGAGATCGTCCCAATCTGGAAAAAAGAACATTGGGAAGACGGGGAAGAGTGGATCGGCGATCAGCTTGAAAAGAAGCCATACCCATCCGGAAAGCCTGAAAAGGAGGACTTGCAATGATAAAAGTATTGTTATTTGCTGAACTGGAAGAAAAAGCCGGACAGCGGGAAGTTGAAATTTCAGCGGAAGAAATGAAAATTTCCGATATAAGAATTTATCTCCTGAATAAATTCCCTCAGTTAACGGTTATAAATACAGCAATGCCAGCAATAAACGAAGAATACGCTGAAGACGAAGTGAAAGCGAAAGCCGGCGATAATGTTGCATTCATTCCTCCAGTAAGCGGAGGTTAATAATATTGATTTATTTAGTGCTCCTGCTGAGACGGGGGCATTTTTTATGGAATGTGAGAGGAGGCTCTTGCATGCCCGCTTAGAGGGGAATTGGGTGGAGCGGTAACGTTAGGACGTCTCGCATGCCCGCTTAGGTGAAAAATCATGTGGAGCGGTAACGCAAGGATATCTCGCATGCCCGCTCGGAGGAAAAATCACGTGGAGCGTTAACGCAAGGATATCTCGCATGCCCGCTCGGAGGAAAAATCATGTGGAGTGGTAACGTAAGGACATCTCGCATGCCCGCTTGAGGGAAAAATCACGTGGAGTGGTAACGTAAGGACATCTCGCATGCCCGCTTAGGTGAAAAAATAGGCGGAGCGGTAACGCAAGATGTTCTTGCATGCCCGCTCGGAGGAAAAATCATGTGGAGCGGTAACACAAGATGTTCTTGCATGCCCGCTTAAAATCATGTGGAGTGGTAACGCAAGAGGTCCGCACCGCCCGCCGCCCGTAAAACAATTAACTAACAAAACCGAATTAAATTAACCCCCAGCCACATAAAAAGAAAAACCGCTGCACAAAAACCAAACCTGCAGCGGCCCCGTCAAGTTCACATTCAATTTCATTTAATCAGGCGAACATGCTTCTTACTTTATCACTCATCATATCGGGAGACCAGGCTGGCTCCCACGTGAGATTAACTTCACATTTTGAAACTAGAGGATGCTGCTCCACTGCGGTTTTGACACCGTTTATCATTGTGTCGTGAAGAGGGCAGCCAGGTGTGGTAAGTGTCATTCTCACAGAAACCTCAGTATCTTTTACATCTACATTATAAATCAGCCCCAGGTTTACTACATCCACACCAAGTTCCGGATCAATTACTGTGCCGAGCTTTTCCATGATTTCTTCTTTTGTTATTTTAGCCATTTTAAATCCTCCTCAGGTTTTTAATAAATTTTTATTTCTCTTACTCTTTCTCCTGTAAGCCAATCGTCTGATTAACCCAGAATCCCCTTCCACTCCCTGAAAAAGTCTCTTAATAAGTGAAGGCCTTCCCAATAGTGAGAATATAAAAAATAATGGTAAACGCAAAGAGAATAGCAGTTCCGATAATTAAGACTTGAAGACCGGACAAGAGGCTGCAAATAAACAGGATTAAGGCAGCAAGCTGGAACCATAGTTTTCGTTCAGCGACTTTTTCATCAACCATAATTGAGAGTGACGGAGTTTCTTTCTGTCCAACCTGCCCTCCATACCGGAAGGTCCACCAGAGAAATGGGATTATTTTTGACAGATAGGCTGCAATAGATAAACTGACGAAGCCCAAAATATAAAACATCAGTATTGGACCGAGTACGGAATACTGCAGAAGAAAGTCAATATTTACTATTGAAAGTAGGAATAAAACTACTGAAAGTGCAGTAAATGCTTTTAGTAAGGTGATGAAAAAGATAATGCCTCTCCCAGGGTTTTTCTTAAATTTATTTTTTCTGATTTCGCTTATCTGAACGAGCAGCATTACAAGGCCTAATGACAATAGAGCAAGACTAAATGGGAGGAAGACGGAAGCCATTCCCGCCGCTCCGGCAGCAGCGCTGACCCAGATTGCCCCATGAAGAGCAATGAGAATCCATTTTTGCCACTTTTCGTCATGCCCATGTGCCAGAAAAAACATAGGGAGCATTTTAAAGCTGTAGCCAGCAATAAGGAACAGAAACCATCCAATCAGGCCGGCCCATAAATGGAGAAGAAAAATTCCGTTATGAAAGGTTCCCAGGAATCCGAAGCGGAAGTTTAAAACCATAATCAGTCCTGTCGCCACTGTTAATCCTAAATACAGAAGCGCGCTTTTAGTGGCTGAAATGACAGGGTTTACGAGTTGGGAATCTTTAAGAGTCAGCAGGACATTAACCAGGAAACAAACCACTCCGGCGACAGTTAGAAGTCCAAAAATGGTTAGTGCAGGTAGATTAAAGTCAGGAAGGGAGATATATAGTCCCGTCACTCCTGAGATATACAGGCCAAAGTGGATAAATCCAAGCTTACTGCTGTGGACAGGTCTCTGGGAAACTACCTGAATTAACTGATAGACAGCTCCCATAGCCAGCATCGTCGCCCAGCCGAGAATAAAAAGATGAGCCATCGCAAGGGCGGCGGGGGAACGGAGAGATTCAAAAGAAAATACTCCCGGATTGCTTGCGAGACCGACAGAGAAAATCACCAGAAAGATCAAACTTGAAATAATAAAAGAAAAGGGGAGGATAAACTGATCGGTGTTTTGTGAAGTACTTTGCTGTAATGTTTTATTCATGTCTGTCCCTCCTACTCGTCTGTGCGTGTTAAATGAACTTTTGCCGAACCGTCCGGTTGTTCTTCTATAGTGTAATTCACACCTAAATTTTTCAGTTCTTCCAGTAAATAAACCGGTACCCGGTCATTATGAATGGTCAGCGTTTCCGAAACTTTCAGCGATTCCAGTCTTTTTAAAGTTCTGACCATGGGCTGTGGTGGTTC
The DNA here is from genome assembly GCF_002019695.1 of Evansella clarkii. Classification (GTDB taxonomy): domain Bacteria; phylum Bacillota; class Bacilli; order Bacillales; family Salisediminibacteriaceae; genus Evansella; species Evansella clarkii. The sequence continues at coordinate 2,630,564 of NZ_KV917376.1, forward strand.
CAGACCTCTGTTATCAAGAAAGAAAGCTCCTTTTTCTTCGTCCTTCAAAAGGTTTTCATTCGTCGGGAAAGCAGGTGCCCCGTGAACCGGTGCAGGAGTCTCTTCTTTTTTCTTTCTTTTAAAAATACTTTTTATTAGCCCTTCTTTGTTTTTTTCGAATATGGTTCTGTAATGATCTGCTGCTATTTTTTCAACTTTATTCGTGTAGCCCTTTGCTTTCATAATAGTGAGAAGCGGCACAGGTTTAATAGTGGAATGAAGAACCAGCTTTTCGTCCTTCTTAAGAGCCTTCACAGTGTTCATAATCTTTTTAAACGGATCCTTTTTGTTTTCCAGATCCTTTCGGACATCTAAATTTACTATAGTCATCTTACTGTCCTCCTTATTACCTTCTGGGTTATTACCATAACTATAGTAATTATTTGAAAAAGAAGAAGTGATTCAAGTCACAGCGCCTGTCACATGCCACAAAAATTTCACAAATCTCCTAATAAATAATTTGTATTGTGATGTAATTCACATAAAACTCAGGAAGGAGAGCTTATAATAATAAATGTGGCCGGGGAAATATACTTTCTCCGCGGTCCATAGTTTTACCTCCTGATTCATAAACAGATTAATATAGCTGATGACCCCCAATCGAATAGCGTATTAATCCACGTTACAAACCTAAAGAATGTGCAACATGTGTTGTTCATAATGACCCCCAATCATATGAACAGATTAAAGCTGCTGAAATTATTCAGCAGCTTGTTTTCTGTATAGGGAGTCATCGGGAAAACGTAATAAAAAAACTGAACAGGTAAGATCTTTTCTTAGAGATAGTTATGTAGTAAACCAGGAGCTGAATAAATGGAGGAACATCATGATGAGAAACAGAAAGGCCATGAACCGGTGAAATTTTCTTCTCCTGCCTGTAGCTTTCCGGTTACGAATCAAGCCGGATACGAAAAGAATAATAAAAATAGCTGCTGCCAGCAAGCCGGTGGCAGCCTGAATGTTTTCTCTGAAATTTAAATACTGAAATACACTGATAAAGTGGATAATTACTATAAATACAGCAGCGACTGCGAAGGGACGGTGAGTCTTCATCCAGAATCTCGCTGTCCTGGCAACCTTTTTCTGAACCGCTCTGTTTTTTGACTTGCGGATCCATAGAAATAATATAAACATGAGAAAATTACTAAGTACGAGAAAAACAGTTGTATAGCCTGATATTATTATGAAAATCTGGCTCACTTCCATACCTCCTTTGCCGGAGTAATACATAAGGCAGTGCGCATTGCACTGCCTTAAGTTTACAACTGTTTAATTTGTAATGTAAGTTTTCAGCCCATCCAGATCGTTTATTATAATATTCCCCTGATGTTTATTCAGAATTCCCTGCTGTTTAAGCTGATTCATCATTCTTGTGACACTTTCTCGTGTAGCACCGAAAAAACTACCAAGATCTTCGTGAGTCAATTTTAATTTAATAATAACACCATTTTCAGATGCCTCTCCATAATCTTCCGTGAGCCTTACAAGTGTCGCAGCCAGGGCGCCTAGTTTTCCATATAATGCAACATCTCTCAGAGTAGCCTGTGAGATTTGCAGTCTTTCGGCCATAACACGGAATATCGCCATCCCAAGCTCAGGATGCTGATACAGGAAGAGCTCAAGTTCCTCATTTCTAATGAGGGAAACGGCACCGTTCTCAATTACAGATGCAGTAGCCGGATAGGTACAGTTTGCTTCTTTAAATAATGCTACCTCCGCAAACATCTCTCCAGGCTGTCTTATACTCAGGAGAATTTCTTTTCCAACCGGTGTGCTTTTCGAGATTTTAACTTTACCTTCATTAACAAAATATACAGCTTCGGCAGGGGACGCTTCGTGAAAAAGAACTTCCCCCTTCGTGACATTTTTAGAGATAACAATCTCGCTTAACTGATCTTTTATTTTTTCCGGCAAGTGTGCAAATATTGTAATTTTATTAAGGATATCATTCATAAATAAACCCGCCTCCTTCGCTGGTCTTTATTCATATATGAGCATTGTAGCAGGAAGAAGGATTTGTAACTGTGACATTTTTCATAGTGTATCATATCAAGCCAGGCAATTATTTGTGGAAAACTGTTACAAAGTGATCTTTGTCTTTTTGCTCCACCTCATAACTGAATCCTTTTCCTTTCATTATGTTGTACAGAGGTTCAGGAACAAACGGAGTGTGCAGGACCAGCTGGCCGCCCTCTTCAACCTGTTCCACTGTTTTCATAATTCGCTGAAAAGGTTCTTTTTTCTGCTGAATATCTTCTCTTACATCGAGGGTAAAGATTTTTGACATGGAAAATCACCTCATTTATTTTTGTTTAAGTATCTGCTCTCATCATAAAAGATTCCAATACACAGAGCGGTGACTAACGTCACCTTCCCGCGATTTTAAAAATATGATCCATGCGATATGAAATTTGGCTAAAGAATTAAATCATACGTGTGATTGTTTTCACATAAGAAACAAACCAATCATGGTAAAGTATTGGCAAGCAATATATGAAAGTATCAAGGAGGTTAAATATGGTACAGTTCCAAATTAATCATCTGGGGGAAGACGACGTTATCTTAGTTACAGGGGGTACAAAACCTCATGTAGGAGCTATTGTTATTGCTGTATGGGAGGAAGGGCAGCCGAACGTAGTCAGCCATAGTCTGCCGGGCCACAAAGAAGAAGGATTATTTACTGAGCTGGCAAAGGTGTGGTGTCACACCTTTCAAAAAAATGTTGTTGTCAGCGGAGGAATACATGTTGATAATGCAACAGCAGAAGACATAGAAAATTTAGTGAATGCTGCCTGGGAAAGTTTCTTTAATCTCATGGCTGATCATAAAGTAGTTGCTCAGGAGACACATTAAGTTTTCGCCATAGCCATAAAGAGCTGGAAGGCTCGGTATGTGACAGGATGAAAAGTCTTATTAAATTCTGTTATATAAGCAAATATTAACTATAAAATAAAAACCTGTGTTATATTCTCACTACATTTAATTTTTCTAAAGGCAGGCTTGTGTTTGAATGAGACTGTGCAGGGAACTACTATAGTAATTATTAGTTAGTGGAGGGAATAACGTGGAAATAGAAGTAACGGATAAGGCAGTGGCGTGGTTTAAAAAAGAACTGGATCTTACAGACGGTGAAGCAGTGCAGTTTTTTGTGAGATATGGGGGACACGGTGACTTTCAGACAGGTTTTTCTTTAGGTGTAACGAAAAAAGATCCGGAAGACCCGGCTGTGGAAACGACCAAAGATAATATACAATTCTATATTGAAAATAAGGATATATGGTATTTCGACGGAAAAAACTTTTTAGTGGAATACAACGAAGACAGAGAAGAAATTGTTTACAAACATAATAATTAAAATAGTTATGAGAAACCGGGACATCAATTAGTCCCGGTTTTTTGCTGGGAGAAAACTTTGCAGTTTCCTTTCACATGGTGAACTTGCCCCGCCCCCTTGCTACAGCCAACTTTTCCCCCCTAAGAAACACTGCCCGGTCGGCATTTCCTCAAATCAGTTTTTCCAATTTTGAACAGTGTGTGTCAGAAATAACTCGGAATTGTGAATTAATCAGCTACTTCATAATTTGGTCATATTTATTGCCTTTTCCACAGTTGTAATGGTGATAACATTGGAATCAGCAAAAGGAAAACAAAACCAAAAAGCACATAGAAAAAAAGCAAGATGTTCAGGGAAGTGAAAAATGACGAATTTGTGAAGTTGACAGATTTGTGAACTGCAGACCAATAGATGCAGAGTCCAGCTGAACACTAGAGTCACAAGAGGTTCGCAGGGGGTTGTTCACAAAAGATTATTGGATAAGGCGTCTGGAAGTGACTTTTTTCACAGAATTGGTGTGAGAGTTTACACAGTTCCAGGATACTCAAATTTTTAAAATAAAGACATGAACAGTTGCTGAATTGACAGACAGAAATAAAGGAGGAAATGCTGTGGAAAGGTTAGAGAGGTCCTTTTATTCAAAGGCAAGTATGTATTCTTTCATAGTAGTAGTTGTGTTGTTTATGTTGATGTGGATAGGCACAGGCCAGTTTTCACATATGGACTGGATGTTATTCGGATATATGGTTTCGTCCTTTATCTTCTTTATCGGAATAACAGTCAGACTGACATCATGGATTATGAGGCCGGCCACCTATGAAGTTTTGAAACGATCAATAAAAAACATGAAAACAAAAAAGCGGCAAAAAAGAAATTTCAAAGCGATAGGTAAAACATTGTTCGACAATATCATTCTTCAAAAATTCATTTTTAAAAGAGGATGGTACAGAGGCATACAGCACTGGCTTATAGCCTGGGGTTGTATCGGGTCCCTTGCAATCACCTTCGGGCTAACGTTCGGATGGATGCACTTTAAGTTAATCAACGCAGAAACATATCAGATGGTAGTTTTCGGAATTCCAACCATCTCCATGCACCCGGACGGAATTCTCGCTTCCATGATATTTGAAGGATTGAATATAACAGCTGCAATGCTTCTTATAGGGGTAATCATGGCACTTGTAAGAAGAATCGGAAATAACGATTTGAAGGTTACTCAGAGGGCAGAGTTCGACTTGTTTCCATTATATTTGCTTCTGGCAATGACAGTAACAGGTCTCGCCCTAACAGTTTCCTATAAACTGCTAAGCGGCTGGATGCACCCTGAACTGGCGCTAATTCACCAAATTACGGTAGTAGTTTTCCTTGTATACTTCCCATTCGGAAAACTGTTCCACCTGCCGATTCGTCCAATGGCAGCAGCAGTGCCGATGAACTATCAGGAAGTTGTTAAGGTAGACACGAAAGAGTGTGCCGGCTGCGGCGAGCTGTACTCAAACGATGATCAAATCGCTGATGTGCAGCAAATCCTTGGCAACCAGGCATTTGATCTGGAAATGGATAACGGCAACAAACCTTCAGACTATTGTACAGCTTGCCGAAGGATGATCAGAGTAATGGATCACCTGAATATGAAATCCAAATTCGGAAAAGTCAGCGGACCTGTACAAACAAACAATGGAATTCATGTGCCGGGCTTTGGACGGGAACGGTCGGAAGAATTTTATAACCAGGCAGTAAAGGAGGAAGTTAAATCATGACAGAATTTGTTGTTAAACCAGGAGTTAAAAACATCCAGAATAAAGGTGAAAAACTGATCACCACTCACTGCTGTTACTGTGGTATGCAGTGCGGTATGCATATAAGAGTAAATGAAAAGTCAGGGAAAGTGGTAGGGGTAGAACCGAGATATGACTGGCCCGTAACGCTTGGGAAGATGTGTCCTAAAGGTGTAACTGCTTACCAGACAGTAGACCACGAAGAAAGAATTAAAACGCCTTTAATTAAGAAAAATGGAAAGTTTGTTGAAAGTACATGGGAGGAAGCACTTGATCTCATTGAAAAGAATTTCAAAAGGCTTCAGAATGAGCACGGAAAAGATGCCCTCTCTGTATTCGGCGGTGTATCGATGACAAACGAAAAATGCTATCTCGTTGGGAAATATGCAAGAGTAGGATTAGGAACGAGGTATGTAGATTATAACGGAAGATTCTGTATGTCCTCTGCTGCGGGAGGCTTCATGAAAACTCTGGGAATTGACAGAGGTTCAACACTGCCATGGCCGGAAATCGAGCATACTGACTGTTTCTTCATGGCAGGAAGTAACACCGCGGAATGTCACCCAACATCTATTCAGTGGCTCTGGAAGGCAAGGGATAAGGGAGCGAAAATGATCGTTGCTGATCCGAGGGAAACACCAACTGCTAGAATCGCAGATGTGCACCTTGATTTAAGATCAGGAACAGACTCAGCTTTAGCAAACGGAATTATGCACCTTCTTGTCAGAGAAGGATATGTAGATGAAACGTATGTGAATGAAAGATGCAACAACTACGAAGAGCTAAAAGCGTCAGTAGCTAAGTTTACTCCTGAATATACGTCTGAAATTACAGGAGTTGCAGTAGAAAAAATTATTAAAGCAGCACATATTTACGGACAGTCCCCTCGTTCGGTCGTTATGTTTGCACGAGGTGTTGAACAGCAGAAAAAAGGCGTTGATAACGTAAGCCTTTATACTTCCATGGCTCTCCTCAGAGGCCAGGTCGGAAAATTTGCTTCCGGTGTTGCAACCTTTACAGGACAAGGGAACGGACAGGGCGGCCGCGAGCATGGCCAGAAGGCAGACGCTCTTCCAGGCTACCGTAAAATCGACAACCCGGAACATGTTAAATATGTGTCCAGCGTTTGGGGAATCGATCCGTCAGAAATGCCGAAAGCAGGAGTTTCAGCTTATGAAATGTTTGATGAAATTCAAGCCGGCAGAATTAAAGCAATGCATGTAATCTGCAGTAACCCGGCGGTATCAGCACCAAATAACAATTACATCTGGGATGGTTTCAACAAGCTGGACTTCATGGTAGTAAGCGACTTCTTCCTCTCTGAAACAGCCGAATTTGCAGACGTAGTACTGCCGGCAGCAACATGGGCGGAAGATGAAGGAACAACAACAAACCTTGAAGGAAGAGTAATCAGGATCCGTAAAGTAAAAGATCCGATTGGCGAATCAAAACCTGACTGGGAGATTATAAACCTGATTGCAGAAAGAATGGGCAAAGGAAAGTACTTTGGCTATAAAAACGTACCGGAAATCTTTGAAGAATTCCGCTTAGCATCTAAAGGCGGTAAAGCAGACTATTATGGAATCACTTATGACAGAATTGAGAAAGAAGACGGAGTTTTCTGGCCTTGTCCTTCCGAGGACCACCCGGGAACACCAACAATGTTTATCGATAAATTCGGAACACCAGACGGAAAAGCGAATCTTGCAGCAGTAGAGTGGGAGGAGCCAGGAGAAGTATCTGATATCGAGTACCCTCACACACTTACAACAGGACGTGTCGTATTCCATTATCTTTCAGGTACACAAACAAGAAGAACGAAATTCCTTATGGAACAATGTCCGGAGCCATATGTAGAAATGCATCCTGAGCTTTCAACCAGATATAACATCCAGGATGGTGATAACGTACTTCTTACCACGAGAAGAGGATCTATGACAGTGAAAGCAAGACTTACAAAAGCGATCAGAGCGGACCATGTGTTTATTCCATATCACTGGGGCAAAGAGCTTTCTGTAAACCAGCTCACTAACCCGGCTCTCGATCCAACATCAAGAATGCCAGAATTTAAAGTATGTGCCGTCAATCTCAAAAAGGTGAACTAACAGAAGCTGGAGGAGGAAACATTCATGAAAAAAGTAATGTATTTAGAATTTGAACGCTGTATCGGGTGTAGATCCTGCCAGGCTGCCTGCAGAGAATGTGGCGGTCATGATGCAAAGGAACGTAACTACGTTGAGTATATCGACTTTTTTGAAAGCAGACAGACATTTCCGATGATGTGTATGCAGTGTAAAGACCCGGCATGTGCCCGAGTATGCCCTGCAAATGCGATCCAGATCACAGAAGAAGGCGTTGTACTCTCGGCTATGGAAGAAAAATGTATCGGCTGCCGAAACTGTACATTCGGCTGTCCATTCGGAATTCCGAAGTTCGATTTTGAAGAGAACAAGATGTACAAATGTGACATGTGTTATGACCGTACGAAGCATGATATCGCTCCAATGTGTGCGTCCGTATGTCCAAGTGATGCAATTCGATTTATCGACCATGAGGAAATGATGGAATTACGGAGAAAGAGAACACAGATGAACTTGATCGAAGGCAAAAAGCCTTCTGAAAATGATAAATGGCAGTACGTACCGGAGTTTTTCGGAGTCTATTCAGACTGAAGTACCGGCTAAAATTCGGAAAGGGGTGGCAAACATGTCAAATGATTGCCCGAAAGAAAGAGGAAGACACGGAAAGAAATCAAAAAGTGATATGGTGAATCTCACAGAAAACATCGAGCAAAAGGATGATATGACTTTAAATCGCCGCGCATTTTTAAAAACAGCAGCGGGAGCCTCTATGGCTCTCGGGCTGGCTACTGTCCCATTCAGCTTAAGAGCGATGGTAGGGCTTGCCGAGGATGACACCGAGCATGTGGAAATTATTCAGCTGGACCAGCTGCCACGTGGAGAATCAGTAACATTTAATTATCCTACAGATAACGACCCTTCTATCCTTGTTCATACAAATGACGGAGAACTTGTAGCATATAATTCAGCCTGTACTCATCTAATGTGTCCGGTTTTCTACGAAAAAGAGAGTGAGACTTTGCTTTGTCCGTGCCATAAAGGATATTTTGACCTGAAAAGCGGCCACCCAATTGCCGGTCCCCCGCAAAGGGAACTTCCGCTAATTGAAGTTGAAGTAATTAACGGAACAGTATATGCCACAGGGAGGCAGTACCGCCATGGGTAAGAAAACGTGCTGGGGGATAATATTTGTAACCATCGCAATCAACGTGGTTATGCTGCAGTGGACAGTGGAAGCCTGGCTGGGGAGAGAATACGAGATTACTTTAGTTTATTCCGGCATCGCTGTTGTTTCAGCATTCATTGCATTTTTTACTCTGCTTCAGTGGAGAAAGCTGGAATATAATACAGGCACTGAAAAAAAGCCTGATTCATCTGGTCAGTCTGGGGAGACAGATCAAGCAGTTTAACTCAATAAACTCAATGAACTTTGAGTTAATGGAGGGAAAATTATGGGGGCTATTAAAAAATGGAATCCTGAAGATGAACATTTCTGGGAAACAGAAGGGAGAGGCCATGCAAGAAGGAATCTGTGGGTATCGATTCCAGCTTTGTTTCTGGCCTTTGCCGTCTGGCAAATCTGGTCTGTAGTAGCTGTAAACTTAAATGATGTAGGCTTTGCCTTTACGGAGCGTGAGCTCTTTCTGCTGGCAGCTCTTCCTGGGCTGACAGGAGCTGCACTGCGTGTAATATATACCTTTGTCGTACCAGTTTTTGGAGGGAAAAACTGGACTGTAATCAGTACTGCATCATTGTTGATTCCATCAATTGGTATTGGTATCGCGGTTCAGAATCCGGAAACTTCTTTCACGACAATGGCTATTCTCGCAGCACTTTGCGGTTTAGGTGGAGGAAACTTTGCTTCAAGCATGTCTAACATCAGCTTTTTCTACCCTCTGAGAGAGAAAGGGACGGCACTGGGCCTTAACGCAGGGATCGGAAACCTGGGTGTAAGTGCTGTTCAGCTTCTGGCACCTATCGTTGTTACGTTTGCTCTTTTTGGAGCTTTTGCAGGAGCGCCTCAATATTTAGGGGACGGAACACCAGTTTATATGCAAAACGCTGCTTTTATCTGGGTGATACCAATTATCCTGACTGTAATCGCGGCAATGTTAAAAATGGATAACCTTCCAGGAACGAAAGCATCTGTAAAAGAACAGATGGTTATTCTGAAAATGAAACATACATGGATTATGACATGGCTTTATGTAATGTGCTTTGGTTCATTCATCGGGTATGCGGCAGCATTCCCGCTGCTAATCCGTACTGAGTTCCCTGAAGTTAACGCAATGGCATTTGCTTTCCTTGGTCCGCTTATCGGAGCCCTGATACGCCCGGTCGGCGGCTGGATGTCTGACAAACTTGGCGGAGCGTTCGTTACGTTCTGGGATATCATATTAATGATCGCGGCGACATTCGGTGTTATTTTCTTTTATAACGCTGGTAATTTTACAGGCTTCCTGATCATGTTTATGGTCGTATTTATGGCAACAGGTATTGCTAACGGTTCAACATTCCGTATGATTCCGTTTATCTTTAAAAAGCCAAAAGAAGCTGCGGCTGTTATTGGCTGGACTTCAGCAATCGGCGCATTTGGTGCTTACCTGATCCCGAGTATTTTCGGATGGTCTATCGATACTACAGGAGCTGCAAATCTTGCTCTGTATATTTTCATAGCTTATTATGCTGTAAGTCTGGTGATCAACTGGTATTTCTATTCCAGAAAGAATGCGGAAGTGAAGTGCTGAGGAATGTTAACTGCAAGGCGGTCCAAATGAAAAGGGACCGTCTTTTTCCATGTCTTTGTACGGAAGGGAAAAAGAGAGGGTAACAGGAAACAGAGGTAAAGCAGATCTGAAATTTCTATGGCTGCTGTGTAGGGGAAACATTCATAATATCTTCAAATAATAACCACTATATCCTATGAAAACAGTGATAATATTAGTATCAGAAGGAAGAAAAACGTAAAACGAAAAGTAAAGGTTCCTGTTTACTGCAGAGGATACAGCATTGAACTAAATCACATACGGGTCATGACTGGCGCAATATGAGTATAATAAAATTTCTTTAAAGAAAGCGGGTTTTCTCCATGGAAAAAAAACAATTGGAAATGAAAAGGTTTTTTAACGAAATTTCTGAAGAAAACCAGAAACTGCTCCTTACTTACGGGTTGGAAATAAAAGTAAAAAGCGGTACTTTCCTTTTTTATGAAGGAGATTATCCTGATCACGTTTATTTAGTCAGATCTGGTAAAGTACGACTTAGTAAAATGACTGCAGAAGGAAGAGAATTTTCCGTTCACCTGAAACAGCGGGATGAGCTTGTAGGTGAAGTTGGGCTGTTTAATGAAATGGCAATCAGTGTAAGTGCTGAAGTTATTGAAGATGCTGTTCTGGTAAGGTTTGACCGGCATACCCTTGAGGCTTTGTTCAGGGAAAATGGAGAAATTGCAGTGGCATTTATGAAATGGTTTGCCCGTCATACCCAGTCCACGCAGGCGAAGTTCAGGGATTTAATCTTATGCGGAAAAACAGGGGCGTTCTATTCTACCCTGATCCGTTTCAGTAATTCATATGGGATCCAGAACGACGACGGGATTTTAATTAATGTACAGCTTACTAATCAGGATATAGCCAACTATATTGGCACTACACGGGAAAGCGTTAACAGGATGATAAATGATCTGAAGAAAACAAACATTGTTTCTATGAGAGAAGGGCATATTCTCCTGCATGATATCCAGTTTTTAAAGGACTATCTTCATTGCGGTGATTGTCCTGTGGAGATTTGCACCATATGATCGCCTGGTGAGGCTGCGACTAAAGAGAAAGAACATCGAACAGGAGATAATTCCCTTGTTCGATGTTTTTCTAAAGCCAGGAATTATTGCCATGTAGTTACCGGAAGGATCTGCAGGTCGTCACCGTAAAAAGACTGTTCTCCTGAAGTCGTAACAAGTGTACAGCTGACAACTTTCACTTTGTCACCTTCTCTGGCTCTGTCAAGGGTAAGCAGAATTCCTTCACCCATAATCTCATCACCGTGTTTTACTGCAACCTTCTGGCCTTCAAGGGTCTTATGCCGTGCATCGTCGATAAACTCTGCCCAGCTGTTAAAGCCGTGGTAAATGAACTTTTTGTTGCCGTCTTTATCGTAACCAAGGTGAGCCTCACTGTCGTCAACTTTACCACTGACCTCACCGGCTATAGTTTCTATTATCCTGTTTATCTGGATGCAGTCTTCCATGGTAACTTCTTCAGGAAATGTCAGATTAATTTCCTTGTCTGCAGGCTGATTAGTTAATACCAGCGGACCGCCTGCCTTTGGAGAAAGTTTTAATGAATAACGGTAATTATCATATTTAAAACCCAGTGCGGAGAGAATTCCGTACAGCATTTGTTCACCTGAATAGGATATTTTTACTTGCAGCATTCCAATTCTCCTCTCATTTTGTTACTGAATTCATAATAACAAAGAAACGATTTTTGCACTGTGGGAAAATTCACATACAAGAACAATTATAACATGAACAACTTGTGAATAATTTAAAAGGGCATTTAAAAGTGTGATTCTGGTCACTTTACAGCTGTGCCAGGTTGTTTACAATATAATTAAAGATATATTACTGCGAAGAGAAAGAAGTGGTCACTCATGAAATGGTATATACCTCGGGAGCACGGGGCGTGGGCGATGCTGATAGTACCCTACTGGATAGGAGCTGCAATCAGTGGTCTTCACTGGGCCCATTTTGTGTTTTTTGCTGGTTTATTTGCAGCTTACTTTGCCCAGGCTCCACTGCTGACTTATATTAGAAACCCAAAGCATAAAGATGTATGGCCATCGTTTTTTATTTATATAAGCGCCGGACTGCTGTTAACCGTACCATTTATCATAAATAATCCGGCCCTTTTGCTGATCGGGCTTGCGATACTGCCGTTATTTCTTCTGAATATTTATTTTGCCAGGACGAAGAGGGAAAGGTTGTTTATAAATGATCTGATTGCAATTATCGCTCTCTCGTCTCTGCTGCTGATGGCATACCGTCTTACTGAGCCTGCGCTGCAGCTGGAAGCGTTTTTTTATTTATTTGTAACGGTTTTATTTTTTACAGCAAGTGTTTTTCATGTGAAGTCTCTTATCAGGGAAAAGAAAAACCAGGCTTTTCACAAAAAATCTCTCATCTATCATAGCCTGGTTGTAGCAGTTCCGTTACTGATGCAATTGTTTTTCGTCTCAGCTGCCTTCCTTGTAAGCCTGCTGAAAACATTGTTCGTGCCGAAAAAATACCTGCGCCGTCCTATGCAGATTGGGATTGTTGAAATCGTCAACAGTGCTTTGTTTTTTATAATTATTGTAGGGGCTTATTATATGTAAAGCATTTCTGGTTCACCGAACGGCTTTCCCTTTCTTGGACAGGGATAATTTCCCCTTTGCCGGGCATTTTATATAAGGACGTCATTAAGATGCAGGATAATCAGAGAGGTGAAAAAGAATGGGCCAGAGCAGGCATTTTAAACCAGGAGACAAAGCTCCTAACAACGGATTTTATGTAGAAATTGGTGAAACAGAAAGTATGGTAAACGACCCTCAGCAAATACATCTGGAGGCTGGAGAGAGATTTCCGGAAACAAAGAATAAAGACAGAATCTGGACCTATAAAAGAAAACCGTGAATTACGCAAGGAAGCCGGAGGCAGCAGCCCCGGCTTCCGTTATGGACGAGAATAATCATCCCGGTATGGCTTACTAATCTGCGGTATCTAATCTAATTATTGTAAAACAGACATATATATATGAACAACCTTCCAAAGGATTGAATACGTTATTATGAGGCTTAAGATTTATTTAGAGAGGGATGGTCATGTCTATTAGTCTGCGCCATATAAAGATTGAGAATGTAGAATGTCTGGTCCATCTCCCAGCACGGCCTAATGGATTCGGGGTGCTTATTTTGGGGGACAGAAACCATTATGTAGAGGGTGGAATAAGTTTCTGGCAGCAGCATACTGCGAGAAAACAGCTGCTGCAGAGTTTGGTTAATGAAGGGTATACAGTGTTTTATTCAGGGATTGGAGAAATGCACTGGGGCAGTGATAAGTATATGGCTTTAACAGATCGCCTGATCCGGCATGTACTGAAAAATGAAATTCTGAACAGAAAGATACACATTCTTGCTGAAGGGATGGGGGCGCTGTTAGCGGTCCGGCTGATGGTTCGGTCACCGGACAGTCTGCGGTCAGTAACTTTGTTTAATCCTTGTCTGGATTTGGATAAACATTTAAGCGAAGAAAAAATCAACCGCTTTTTTTATAAAAGGTTTGTGAAGGAACTGGTAAACGCCTACTGTGTTAAGGAAGAAGAAGTGAAGGAAATATGCGAAAAAAGGACAAGGGAAATGAGTGAGATCCCTTTTCATATCCCACTGAGAATTTTTCAGCTCATATACCAGGCTCCATACTCGCCTGATGTTCATGTGCGCCCTTTTATAAAAGAACGGAACGACAAACAGAAGGATCTGGCAACGACTTTTTATATGCCTGGAAAAACGATCGAACAGTTTACAAAGCAATTACTCATATTCCTGAAAAAATATGAAACCACTTCAATAAAATTGGGTTCTGTCAGAGAAGAGGGTTGATTTTTTAACATTTAACATAAAGGTGTTGCAGAGAAGCGCGGGACGGCTGAGGGAAGCGGGCGTCCGGCAGTGAAACTCAGCATCATAGTTTAACAGATCCTGAGATGAACTAAAGCTTGTTATTTTCATGCACGTCTGTAATGATTGTAATTAGCGTTTTTTCATGAAAGGAGCGGCAAATTTTGAAAGCTGTTTATGGAGTTATTATCTTTTCTGTTATATGTCTGATTACATTTTTTATTCTGGAATTGTTAACCGCTTTCGACCAGGTTGTCAGCGTGTTGATGGCAATTTGCGCCGGGATTCTTGCTGAAATTATATTTTATAAATACAGGCAGAGGAAGGACAGTACATAATCCACCTTTGCCGCGTTAAAGAAAAAGAGGATTTTTTCTTTCGGTTGTCGAATATAAAATTTTGGTTTGAAAGATTAGTATAATTATGAAAAAAGAATGAATGGCCAATCTTTCAGCCTCAGGTTTTCAATGGAACGCAGAGGAGCGTGTCAGTTATAATGAAATATTGGATAATTTACTGCTTATCAGTGATTTTAATGGCGGGCGGCTGTGCCGGGACTTCTGTGGGAGCACCAGAAAAGGCGGCACTGCTGCTGCCGCACCCAATAGACGACCAGGGCTGGAACAGCAAAGGGTACCAGGGAATACTAAATACACAGGCAAACCTGGGTATGGAAATTTTCGTCAGAGAAGATATCAATAGAAGAGAGGATATCCTGTCTGCTATTGATGAATTTGCAGAGGATGATGTCCGGCTGATATTTGGCCACAGTATTACATACGCTGATTTGTTTATGGAAGTTAAGGATGACTACCCGTCGGTTCATTTTGTAAGTTTCAACGGTGAGGTGGAAGGGGAAAATATTACGAGCCTCCATTTCGAAGGATATGCAATGGGTTATTTTGCAGGGATGCTGGCAGGAGAAATGACACAATCAAATAAGCTAGGTGTGATAGCTGCCTTTCCATTTCAGCCGGAAGTACAAGGATTTGAGGAAGGGGCAAAGTTCCAGAATCCGGATGTTGAGGTAGATACTCAGTATATGGATAGCTGGATAGACGAAGGGAAAGCAATCAGAGCTTTTAATGTGATGAAAGATGCAGGGGCCGATGTATTTTATCCTGCGGGCGATGGCTTTCATATAGCTGTTATTGAAGAAGTTAAAAACGCCGGTTTATTTGCAATTGGTTATGTCAGTGACCAGATTGATCTTGGGGAAACGACTGTACTCACCAGTACAGTTCAGCATGTGGACAGGCTATATGAATTTGTTGCGGGACGATATCTGAATGGAGAACTTGATGGAGGAAACAAGTATTTCGACTTCAAAGACGGTGTAATCAGTCTTGGGAAGTTCAGTTCAGAAGTACCGGAGGAAACTGTGCTGATGATTGAGGATGCAGTGGAATCCTACATTGACACCGGATTGCTTCCCCATGAGCGAAACAGCCAGTAACAGTAAGGAAGAAATAACTACGTAAAGAGTAAGGAGGATACAATGCCTGAAAAAAACAAAGCGGTTCAAAAAATGGCCCAGAGAGTATTAGAGGGTTATGATGCAGTACATAAAAGGGAGTATCAGAACGCCAAAAAGCTGCTTGAACCTTTGAGAAACTTTCTTCATCAGGAAACGAAGCCCAATGTGATTTTCTTATCATACCTAGCCATCGCTCAAATAGGTTCGAAAGATGTGGACGAATTTTTAAACACATATGAGGAACTGCAGAAATTTGAGCCGAAAAATGAAAAAGAGGCTGCTATTAAAAAGAGGGTAGATGAGATGTTCGAAGAGCTGATGAGTTCTATTGAAAAAAATAATGGAGAACAAACCTAATTTAAATTTTTCCCCTGCATGTGGATCCGCACTGCAGGGTTTTTTATTACAGTTAGAGTTTGATTAGAAAGTTAGTGTAAGAGCGTCCAGCATGCCTGAACCGTGGAAAAACATATTGGACAGGTAACGCAAGAAGGTTCCACCATAACCGAACAGACCAAATTTTTACAGAAAAGTAACACACCGCAATTACATATGTTTGATTATCAGCCAAATATAATCGGATAATCTGATATTGTAAAATCAGGATTGCAATTTTTTTAGCACTAGGTCATAATAATAACTATAAAAATTTTAAAATAAGCTATGAACTGAGGAGGAAACACTATGGGGGCAGGAATTATCGGCATGGGGAAATACGTTCCTGAAAATGTAGTTACAAACGCCGATTTAGAGAAGAAGCTGGATACATCCGATGAGTGGATCCAGACCAGAACCGGAATTAAAGAACGAAGAATAGCATCTGATGATACAGATACCTCTCACATGTCCTACAGAGCTGCTAAAGAAGCGATTGATAACGCGGGAATATCTCCGGAAGAGCTGGATCTCATTCTTGTAGCAACAGTTACTCCGGATCAGCCGTTCCCTTCTGTGTCTTCCATGCTGCAGCATCAGCTGGGCGCCAGGAATGCTGCTGCAATGGATGTAAGTGCGGCCTGTGCCGGATTTATATACGGACTGGTAACAGCCAAGCAGTTTATTGAGTCTGGAAGCTGTAAATATGTCCTCGTAATCGGTACAGAAAAACTTTCTAAAATTACTGACTGGAGTGACAGAAACACTGCCGTTTTATTCGGTGACGGGTCCGGGGCGGCCGTTTTAGGAAATGTTTCTGACGAGCGGGGGATTATCTCTTTTGAACTTGGAGCCGACGGCAGCGGAGGAGAACATATTAAACAAGAGGAATTTCTGAAAATGAACGGGCGGGAAGTTTTCAAATTTGCTGTCCGTCAAATGGGGGAGTCCTCCATGAATGTGGTTGAAAAAGCCGGATTATCCAAAGAGGATGTAGATTTTCTTATTCCTCACCAGGCAAACATCCGCATTATGGAATCAGCCCGGCAGAGACTGGATCTCCCGCCGGAAAGAATGTCCAGAACAGTGGAGAGATACGGAAACACCTCCTCGGCATCGATACCTTTATCATTAATGTATGAGCTTGAACATGGTAGAATCAAAGACGGAGACCTCATTGTTTTAGTCGGATTCGGCGCCGGGCTTGTCTGGGGCTCAGTGGCAATGAGATGGGGACGTTAATAATTAAAAATTGAAGCAGTTTTGCCAGTGCAATTGAAGGGAGACAGGAAACATGGAAAAAAGAAGAGTTGTAATAACCGGACTCGGGGCAGTGACCCCTCTCGGGAATAGTGCAAAAACTACCTGGGAAAGGCTTATAAACGGCGAATCAGGTATTAATAAACTATCGAAATACGAAGAAGCTGATTTTCCTACGAAAGTAGCAGGAGAAGCACTTGAATTTGATCCGGCTGAATTTATTGATCCGAAAGCAGCCAGAAAAATGGACCGTTTTACGCAGTTTGCAGTAGCAGCTTCATTAATGGCTGTGAAAGATGCAAATCTCACAATAGACGAATCAAATGCTGAACGTACGGGAGTGTGGATTGGCTCGGGAATTGGCGGAATGGAAACATTCGAGAAGCAATTCAGAATGTATGAGAAGAGAGGCCACCGCAGAGTAAGCCCGTTTTTTGTGCCTATGATGATTCCTGATATGGCTTCAGGACAGGTGTCTATTACTTTAGGAGCAAAAGGTGTCAACTCCTGTACAGTGACTGCTTGTGCCTCCGGTGCAAATTCCATTGGAGATGCATTTAAAGTAGTGCAGCGTGGCGATGCAGATATTATGATTACTGGTGGTGCTGAAGCTCCTATCACTGAAATGGCATTTGCAGGCTTCAGCTCGGCGAAAGCGATGTCCACTAATCCGGATCCTGGAAATGCGAGCCGCCCTTTTGATAAAAACAGGGATGGCTTTGTAATGGGAGAAGGTTCCGGTGTGCTGGTTATTGAGTCACTGGAATCCGCACAAAAACGCGGGGCAAGGATTTATGCAGAACTGGCTGGGTATGGAGCTACTGGCGATGCCCATCATATTACTGCTCCGGCTCCCGAAGGTGAAGGTGGAGGAAGGGCGATGAAACAGGCCCTTGAAGACGCAGGAATGCGACCTGAGGAAATAACTTATCTGAACGCCCATGGAACAAGTACGGAATACAATGATAAATATGAAACAATGGCAGCCAAAAACGTATTTGGGGAGCATGCATATAATCTTGCAATCAGCTCTACAAAATCAATGACCGGCCATCTTCTTGGAGCTGCGGGAGCGGTTGAAGCCTTGTTTTCGGTTAAAGCAATAGAAGAAGGAATCATTCCGCCGACCATTAACTATGAGACTCCAGACCCGGAATGTGATCTTGATTATGTGCCTAATAAAGCAAGACAGCAGGAAGTCAAAGCGGTAATGAGCAATTCTCTTGGCTTCGGCGGCCACAATGCAACATTAGTTTTCCGCAAATACGAATAGACAAACAGAGCCGGTCAGGATGCATCCTGACCGGTTTTTTTGCGTGTTCTCCGTTCTTATGAAATTGTGCATCTCTCCAGAGGGCATCTTTCACAGTGTAAATGTTTCCTGAGAAAATCGATATCTTTAATTAAAATACAGCCTTTTTTCACAGAAATAATATTGCTTCGTTTTAAGTCGTTCAGCATCCGGTTTACTGTTTCTCTGCTTGTGCCCGTAAAATGGGCCAGATCCTGGTTTGTCAGCTTCCAGTTAATAAGAATGCCAGTCTGCCTTTCCTCCCCATATGAATTGGCGAAACGAATGAGGATGGAATAGAGAGCGCCAGTTTTTCCGTATAAAAGGAGGTCGGAGAATTTCGCCTGGGTCAGCTGAGTGTTTCTTGCAAACAATTTAATGAATGCAGTTGCAATTTCTCCATTCTGAGAGAATAATGCTTCAAGGCTTTTCCTTTCAAACTTCACAAGAACGGCATCACTAACGACTTCTGCAGTCATGCTGCAGCTCATATCATTAAAAAGACTGAACTCCCCGGCTATGTCACCCTCTTGTTTTTGATGTAGAAAAAACTTTTTATTTTCAATCGTCATTTTACTTAAGCGGACAATTCCTTTTTGGATAAGGTAAATATATTTTGCCTCTTCACCTTCATAAAACAATGTTTGCCCCGCACGTGCTGTCATTTCCTTGCCGTGAATAAGCAGAATGTGCTGGTTTTCCCTGGAAAGCTGATGAAAAAAAGGTGCGTATTTCGCCTGGTTTTTGACTTCACTCAAAATTATTCCTCCTCCCCGTATATATATCGGAACCTATTAATTTAGTCCAGCATAGCATAATTATAAGTGTATAAAAGTGAAGAAACTCACACCTCATTTGCTGGAGGGAAATGGTCGTTGTTAAAGGAATTCAATGTGGCACCGAGGTTACTGGAACCAAAGTGCCAGGATAATTCCGCGAGTAAACAGGAGAAACCACCAGAAATACAGAGAAATAAACACGGAGCCATGGTCCCATGTTCTGCCTGACAAATCTTTGAACAGGAGTGAAAGAAATGCCCATTATTGATCCGCAGGGATGGGGAAGGGAACTCTTTAATAAACAAGTAAATCAAACAAAAAATGATCCACACAGGAATATCCCAATCACTGCATTTCCCTCTTTGCTGAGAAAAGACTGGCTTTCCTTGTTGTACAAACAAGGGATGCTGCCTGCAGGAGAACGTTTTAAACAGGAATGGCAAGAGTGGGAAGAACAGGTTCCTATGAAATTACTGCAGGAAAAATATATAGAATATAAATCTTTGTTTGAAGGTCCGGAAATAGATGTGTATCTCTTCCCTGTGAACACGTCAGACAGGAAATTCATGAAAACGATGAAGGGGAGAAATGGTCTGACGTTCAACAGTTTTATCTTTCTTTTTTTTCATAAAGATATCGCTCCCGAAGAACTTTCCGCTCTTCTGCTCCATGAGTACCACCATGCATGCCGGCTTGACTACCATCATCTGAATGAACAGAATATTTCCCTGCTGGAATCCATGGTTATGGAGGGGCTTGCTGAAACAGAAGTGAAGAGAATTGTTGGCGAGGAATACGTTGCCCCCTGGATGACAATGTACGACCAGGAGTTCCTGAAAAGATGGTGGGAGAGGAAAATTAAAAATAAACTCAATATCATTGGTAGGAAGAGGCAGATGCAGTATCTGTACGGTGGCAAGTATGGCTTCCCAAAATGGCTGGGGTACGCCATCGGATATAAAATTACCGAAAGTTATATAGCAAATAGGGGTTCCCAGGACCATATAAGCTTTGTGAAGAAGACTGCTGAGGAAATATACAGAGGTTCAGATTATGTCCAGTAGCCTGCTGTAAATATTCCAGCAGTCTTTTTTCTGCTTTTTTTCAAATCTAAGGGAGAAGACCTTCTAAAAAAGTAGTATATCAGGTTCTTTTTTTCGGAAAGAGAATCATAAATATAACTATTAACCAAATGGACAAGGAGGGAGGAAGGAGGGGGAGAAAGTTGGCAAGAGTGTTTTTTCTGCTTGTAGGATTTGGACTTGCTGTGCTCGGAGGAGTAAGTCTTGTAGCCTATTTAAATCTTCTTACAGTAGGTTTTTCGCTCAGGGAATACGGGCTGTTTCTTTTGACACGGCCGGAATTATATATTTTTTTATCAGGTCTGGTGCTTATATGGTCCATAATATATTTCCCCTTGCGAAAGAAGTGAAAAAATAGTGGAATAAACTGGTTTTCACCTGCCCATACTGTTCATATAAATGAATCGTGCAAGGGGGTTAAAAGTAAATGCTCCATATGCGGGATGTATGGGTAAACTGGTTTGAAGGTGAAGAAAACGGCTACAACGTCTGCGAATTTTTTGAATGGAAAAAAGAAGACAGGATTGAACTGCTTGATCAGGTAGCTGTATTAAAAATCAATGAAGATCTTTTCGACTACATTGAAAATAGTCTTCAGGAGCTTCCTGAAGAACTGCTGGCTGACGTGTACAAACAAAGTTTTGTTCGAAGAAAAAGCCAGCGGGTAGAGCTGGAATATTGTTTTTTAGCTACTGACGGTAAGAGAAGTATCGTAGTGGATACAATTGGTTATGTCACACCTGTAAGGAAGAGCAGGATGGTTCCCAGGCAGGAAGAGCAGCTGTTTAATCTGATTGCTTCAGAGCCTGTAAGAGAATACTATATTGATTATCTTGAGTGCGAAAAACAATACCATATTTTATCTCCGGAGCCACAGCTTATGAACGGACTGATCAGGAAAGAAAGGCAGCTCAAGCAACTGTTGTTCATGGCGCTTGACCAGTTATACAGTGAGGCAGAGCTGGCAGAAATGAGATACTGGTATACCGAGTGGGCCCCTGAAAAATACAGAAAGATTAATGAGATGGAGCTAAAGGAAGCCTGGCATGGTTTATACGATGAAATTAAGAACGGATGGTCCAAAAAGCATGAAGAGTACTGTTATACGATGATTAAAGGCCAGCCTTTTTTCGAAAAATTATGGGAGCTTCAGCAGGATGAGGCGGCAAAGAAAAATGTGAGATAAGATGTATATAAGAGGTGCGTCATAGTATAAGCAGTGGTACCGTGGAAAAAAATCGTCATTACTGATGAAAAAACATATTTTATCAGCAGCATAAAACTGCAAACAACAACGAGGGTGTCCCAAAAGCCTAGCTTTTGGTGACACCCTCTTTCTTTACCAATTAATTGAAGTAAATGTAATTAGTTCGCTCGCATCGCTCTCGGCGGACGCGTTCCCCGGGCAACGCTTCAGCCTCCTCGGGAAAAACGCCCTGCGGGGTCTTCAGCCGTTGCTTTTCCCGCGGGAGTCGCCGCCTGCCGCTCTTTCGAGCTATTTTAATAAAATTGAAAAATAAAGAAATCGCCCCATTTGGTATAATTAAAGCACCACACCAAAACCATACCAGGAGGCGATTTCTTTATGAAACATGATCATATTTCTTTCCAAGATTATAACATGGATCAGCTGTATTTACCAATGGATCTTGAAGTAGAAATCCCAACCCATCACGTTTGTCGCATTGTCAATCGAGCCGTGGAAGAACTCGATAAGAATATTCTCTATCGGTGTTATGACGGGGGCGGACGTCCTCCTTATCATCCGAAAATGATGTTAAAAATTATCCTCTATGCCTATACACAGAAAATCTACTCCTCCAGACAAATCGCAAAACAGCTTAAGGAAAATATTTATTTTATGTGGCTGGCTCGCCACCAACAGCCGGACTTCCGCACCATTAACCGTTTTCGCTCCGAGAAAATGAAAGAAATTATCTATGAGATTTTCTTTTCTATCGTGGATCTCCTTCGGAATCATGGTCTCGTAAAGTTAGAAGACTACTTCCTTGATGGCACCAAGGTTGAAGCTAACGCCAATAAATATACGTTCGTCTGGCGAAAAGCCACCGAGCGCTACGACAGCCAGCTCAACGAAAAGTACCATAAGATTATGCAGGGTATAGAGAAGGTGATCCGGCAAGACGAGGATCACGCAGGAGAGTTGGACGAACAAGAGAAACTAGCGGCTGACCCAATCACTTCAGCTGACATCAAACAGTCCATTACTGAACTCGAAGAGAAACTGGATGAGGCACCACAAAACCGTGAGGTTAAAAAGGCGAAGCGCCTTCTTGAAAAGGATCTCCTTCCACGAAAAGAAAAATATGAGACGCAAAAAGAGATTCTGAACGGCCGAAACAGTTACTCTAAAACCGACACTGATGCGAGTTTCATGAGAATGAAGGATGACCACATGCGTAACGGCCAGCTTAAGCCAGGCTACAATGTACAGACAGGGACAGAAAACCAGTTTATCACCGGATTTAGCCTTCATCAGCGAGCTGGAGATCCAGGCTGCCTGAAACCACACTTCGATTTACTGGAAAAATACGGTCGCCGACTTCCCAACAACCTGATCGCCGATTCAGGCTATGGAAGTGAGGAAAACTACTCCTTTTGTAAAGAGAAGAAGATAGAAGCCTATGTGAAATACAGTACACTGGATAAGGAACAGACCAAAAAGTTTAAAGATCAGATCGGTCGGGTGGAGAACCTCCAATATGATGAAGAGGAAGACGAGTGGAATTGCGCTAATAATAAGCGTCTTACGTTTCAGTATAATTCTAATCGAAAAACAGAAAACGGTTATACGACGATCAAACGTGTTTACCGGTGCGTGGATTGCCACGGCTGTCCTTTCCAGGAAGTATGCGCTAAAGGAAAAGATACGAAAACGATTAGTGTGTCTATGAAGAATCAGGAACAGCGAAGGCAGGTTCGGGAACGGCTTCAGACAGAAACAGGAAGTCAGCTTTACCGGCGGAGAAAGTGTGACGTAGAGCCGGTTTTTGGACAAATTAAATATAACCGAGGCTTTAATCGGTTCCATCTGAGAGGCCTTTCCAAAACGACGCTGGAATGGGGTCTTCTTTGTATTGCCCATAACTTTCTAAAATGGGAAACACATCTGAGGTTGAAGGAACAAAAAGAAATAAAAAGAGAGCCAAAGGCAGGGTAAGAGGCCTTCGACTCTCGAAAAATTAACTAAAAAAAGCTTACAAAAAGAGGCTGTCCTTTAAAGATCGCAATTTAGCGACCTTTTGGGACAGCCTCGTTATTATTTATATTGTCTTGTTTTACAGTAATATGTTGACTGTGGGTGTCATTCATATAGCGGAAGGAGGAACCACTACCAAAAATTGATCTTTGTTACCTTCTTTTTCTGCCAAGCCCCATTGCTCTCTCTGCTTTCTCAAGCATTTTTCGTGCTGTACGGCCCGCTTTTTCAGCACCATAGTCAAGGGCTTTATCCAGTTCTTCCGATTCAAGGAGTTCGAAATACCGCTTCTGAATAGGAGCCAGCACGGATACTACAGCTTCTGCTGTATCGGCTTTGAAATCACCGTATCCTTTCCCGGCATATTTTTTCTCCAGTTCTTCGATTGTTAAGCCGGAGCAGAGAGAGTAAATCGTAAGCAGGTTTGAAACTCCTGGCTTATTTTCTTTATCGTATCTCACTTCATTTTCTGAATCAGTAACTGCACTTTTGATTTTCTTAACGATCTGCTTTTCATCATCGAGCATAGAAATGAAGCTTTTTGGATTTGGGTTCGACTTACTCATTTTTTTCTCAGGATCTGTTAATGACATGATCCTTGCCCCGACTTTTGGAATCTTAACTTCAGGAATTGTGAAAATATCATTATATTTTTTGTTAAACCTTTCAGCAAGATCCCTGGTGAGTTCCAGGTGCTGCTTCTGGTCTTCGCCTACTGGCACAATATCTGTTTTGTATAGAAGGATATCTGCTGCCATCAGTGGGGGATATGTTAATAATGATGCGGAAACAGCCTCTTTTCCCTCTGATTTATCCTTAAACTGAGTCATTCGCTCAAGCTCGCCAATATAGCTGGCACACTGCATGATCCAGCCCAGCTGGGAGTGCGCTGGTACTTCTGACTGGATAAACAATGTAGACTTCTCAGGGTCGATTCCCACAGCTAAATAGAGTGCAGCAAGGCTGCGAATGTTTTTACGCAGCTCCATGCGGTCCTGAGGGACGGTGATAGCGTGCTGGTCTACAATACAAAAATAGCAGTTATTTTCATTCTGAAGTTCTACGAAGTGCTTCATAGCACCAAGGTAGTTGCCCAATGTTAATGTTCCGCTTGGCTGAATTCCTGAAAATATTGTTTTCATTTTTCTCTTTCCTTTCCGTTTTAAAAATAAAAAAGCCCATTCGCCCCCTATTGCGAAGGGACGAATGGACCGCGGTACCACCCTTATTATCTTACATAAGTAAGATCACTTTACAAAAAAGCTCCAAAGCCCAATTCCAATATACCATGGTACTTGTTCACACCAGCCACAAGCTCTCTGAAATCCAGCGGGTAATTGTACTACATCTTTATCATTGCTTTTAATATTAATTTTTTTATCATTATATATATTCCTTCACCGAAATGCAAGATACACTAAAAAATCATCCGGATAATAAAGGAAATGTTAGCCGGCAACAAAACAAAACACCTTATCTTACTACCCTCTGCTTAATTTGCTTGTTTAATCTTCTGTTCTGCCTTAGCTGCTTTTCTCATTCTGAAAGGAGTAACAATCAGAACCGCAATTAATATTAAACCGAGATAGCCAATAAGCGGATAGAAATAGGCAACCAGATCAGTGAATCCGACAAAGCTTAGTATGAAACCGATCAGCATAGTGCCAGCGAAAAATACTTTAAATTTCTTCGTTTCCATTTCAGTAAACCTGGCAGTAAAGGAGAAAAACATGCTCAAGGCCGTATTGAATATCATAGCAAAGATTACTATGGACATAACCGTTCCTAAAACAGGCGACAGATTATTGACAATTGCGAGCATTGGCATATCAGCACCTCCCACTTGTTCCACTTTAGAGAACATAGCGAGATTACTTAAAAGAATCAGAACCCCAAGTCCTAAACCACCTAATAATCCGCCAAACGCTGCGGTTTTTCGGTTTACTTCAGCCCCGCCCATAACGAGAGCCATGGAAGCTCCTACCGCAATATTAAAGGATACATAATTGATGGCGGAGATGAACCAGTTTGGCAGTGTGGTAGAAATCTCTCTTGCAGCAGGATCCAATTCGTTTAATGAACCGTCTGCACTAATAAAACTATAAACAGAAATAATTAATACAAATATTATGAGAAAAGGAGTAATACCTCCAATGGTATTTACAACTCTGTCTACTTTCATTGTTCCTGCCAGAAATACAAGCAGGGTCATTAATATAGTTCCTGCTACAACCGGCAGTCCAAATTGCTGATTCAGGTTGGAACCTGCTCCTGCTATCATAACTACACCTACCCCAAACAGGGTAAATATTAAGACGTAATCAATGACTCTCCCTAAAAGCTTTCCGCTGATCTGATAAATTACTTCCTTGTGGGAGGTCGTCTTTGTTTTGCTCCCAATCCAGACGAGAAGCATGCCTGTATAAGCAAATAAAGCAGTCGCAAGAACAGCACCAAGAATTCCCATTATCCCAAAACTGGTAAAGTACTGGAGCACCTCCTGCCCGGAAGCAAAGCCTGCTCCTACAATAACCCCGATAAAAGCGCTTCCAATAATAAATGAATTTCTCATATGAATCCTCCAATAATATTTTTTCACTATAACATCTTAGCAGGTTAAGCTGATAGAGTGCAAAAAAATATTCTCATAATAAGAATTTAGTATAAATTCCGAATATTTTAATATTTTCTAAATATATTGCTATTTTATTGAATAGGAGGCATGATAGTTTTTAGAAAAGTACAAGCCTTACTTTTAAAAAAAAAAAAGAAAGACGGGGGGAATTTTATGAAACTTATACTGAAGCTTATTGCAGGTATTGTCGCAGGTATTATTATCGGTCTTACACAAATCGAATTCTTAACAAGACTGCTGCTCACTGTTTCTGACATCTTCGGGCAGTTTATCGGCTTTATGATTCCTTTAATTATTTTATTTTTTATCGCATCCGGAGTATCACAGCTCGGAGGAGAATCAGGAAAAATGGTTGGTTATACAGTTGGTCTGGCTTATACTTCCACTCTCCTGGCAGGAATTGCGGCATTTATTGTTGCTATAACTGTGATGCCATTTATTTCAGCAGGAGGAACTCCACCGGAAGAGGGAGGCGGCCTTGAAGCTTTTTTCTCCTTTGAAATCGCTCCTCTTATGGGTGTCATTACCGCTTTAGTGCTGGCATTTGTATTTGGAATCAGTATGGCGAAACTTCAAAGCGGCATTCTTATTAAAGTTTTTGACGAAGGTCGGGCAATTGTTGAGTTAATTATCAGGAAAGTAATCATCCCATTCCTGCCTGTGTATATTGCGGGTATATTTGCCGGACTGGCAGCGGAAGGGACTGTATTTGAGACATTACGAATATTCGGTCTGGTTCTTGTTACGGCGATAGCGACCCACTGGGTGTGGATCATTATTCAGTATACTGTTGCCGGAACAGTGACAAAGCGAAATCCATTTGCTCTTATTAAGACAATGCTTCCGGCTTATTTTACGGCATTAGGAACAATGAGCAGCGCGGCTACTATTCCTGTAACACTCAGACAGGCAAAACAAAATAAAGTGCGGGAAGAAGTGGCGAACTTCAGTGTTCCTCTTGGTGCTACAATCCACTTGTCTGGAAGTGTTATCACGATTGTGACATGCTCTGTTGCTGTAATGTCAGTACTTGACGGATACAGCATTCCTTCAATTTTTGAAATAATTCCAGTAATCGCAATGCTTGGTATCATTATGATTGCTGCTCCAGGCGTTCCTGGGGGAGCGATAATGGCTGCTCTGGGAATACTTACTTCCATGCTTGGCTTTTCGGAAGCGGCTATCGGTCTGATGATTGCTTTGTATATGGCTCAGGATAGTTTTGGAACAGGGGCCAACGTTACTGGAGATGGAGCAATCGCTTTGCTGGTAGATAAGATAGTAACGAAGAAAACAGCAGCGTAAAAGGGAATACCCCATTAAAAAACGAATACTGCTGAATGGCAGACAGTAAAAGATTGTACTGCTGGTCCCCCCTGATGCATAACATGTAGCAGGGGGGATGTTCGTGTTCAGTAAAAGAAAACTGCAGTTGTTTGCATTGTTTTTTATTTTATCAGCAGCGGGTGCTTTCTATATGAATTCGTCCCATGACCTTGCACTTACCCAAAGGACGATGAGCGAGGTTGCGGGAGGATCGGAAAATGGTGATAAAGCACCTGATTTCGCATTAAAGAACCTTGCTGGCGAAACAGTGGAGCTATCGGGATTTTCAGGGGAAAAAGTAATGCTTTTGTTTTTTACTACCTGGTGCCACGTTTGTGCTGAACAATGGAATGAACTGGATTTAGCTTTGTCTGAAGGTCTGATGGAAAACATAAACATAGTTGCGGTTAACTTAACGAAGGAAGAACAAAGTAAAAACAATGTTTTACAGTATGCGGAGTCACTGCCGTCAAGTAATGTGACAGTGCTTATGGATGAGGAAGGTGCAGCTCAGGAAAAATATAAAGTTTTCGGTGTACCTACCGTCCTGTTAATTGATGAAGAAGGGATTATTGATTCCAGACTTCACTCACTCACAACGAGAGAAGATATTTCGGGAAAAGCTTTTTTTCAAAAATAATGTATCAAAGT
This sequence comes from Evansella clarkii, assembly GCF_002019695.1. GTDB lineage: Bacteria > Bacillota > Bacilli > Bacillales > Salisediminibacteriaceae > Evansella > Evansella clarkii. The sequence goes on from NZ_KV917376.1 coordinate 2,658,546, forward strand.
AAAGCCGCGTGTTCCTTAAAGGAACCGCGGTTTTATAGTGTCTTATCAGCTGCATTTAAGACAGTATGGTAAGTGGAAGGGATTAGAAGGTGAAAATCAGGTAACTGGAAATCCCATATAGTAAAATCAGTAAAATCGAAGGAAGGGCATAACCTTTGTGCGGTGCCTTTAATCTCCAGAACATAATTGCCCCAAGCACAATAATGTTTAAGCCGATCACCGCCAGGGCTGTCACAGCACTAACCGGGCTTGCGACTGAAAGGATACTGCCGCCTCTGTATAATACATCAGCTAATACAAGGATCAGCAAATTGAATATATTGCTCCCGAGAATGTTTCCTACAGCCAGGTTGTAATTCAGCAGCTGAATGGCGACCAGGACAGTAACAACTTCAGGAAGTGATGTAGCACCTGCTATCAGGAAACTACCGACAAAGCTGGAGCTTAATCCTGTAGCAGCAGCAATAGCATCACCTGAAAGTGTCAGCAGAGAGCCGGAAGCGAATATTATCGCGGCTGCTATAGCAAAACCGATTTTTGCCCTTTTAACTGAAATTGCTCTTGTATGATGAGACTCCACAACTTCAGCAGCTTCCGAAGCGGCTGCTTCCATATGTTCTGCCGGAGAACCGGCTCCGGAGATTGTTCTCATACTAATAATATAAAAGATTACGAGTAAGTAGGACTCAATACCAATCCCAAGAAAAACTACCCCGCTTGGAGTAAGGATGGCGACAAGAATAAAAGCTGTTAACCCCAGGCTGATAAAACCTGTCAGAAGATGGCTGCTTTGTATCTGGCTCATCATCTGCTTTTTTCTGTACACCACATCGAAGACCGCAAGAATCAAAAGATTGAATAGGTTACTTCCAAGTACATTACCTACAGCGATATCAGGATTGTTCAAAAAGACCGCAGTAGCACTTGTTGTTACTTCAGGCAATGAGGTGGCACCAGCAAGAAGCAGGGTACCTACCATCATACCTCCGAGAGAAGTTCTCTCGCTTAAAACATCAGCATAGGATGAGAGTTTTACAGATGCCAGCACAGTGATTAAAGCTGCAGCAGCAAAAATTACATACATCATGGACATCGTCTCCTTTTTTTGACAAAAAAACAGACCTTTTCATGAAATGCCCCTTTTAGATAAAGGAAAAACATTTCATAAAAAGGTCTTGCGTACTTTGCGCTATCTGCAAAGCTTAATGAACCGAGCAGTAACCTGCTGAAATGACGATTCATTAACCTGAACGGTCGCTACTCCCCTTTTTACAAGGCAGTTTATTTGGTTGTTATTAATCTATCATTTTGTTCCTTGCAAGTCAACTAAAACTTGTTGCTGCAAGTACATGGTTTTCTGGAAGTCCCCTGAAACAGGGGGGAGGAAGGGATTACGAAGCAGGCTGGCCCCGCCCTTCGCTGGTCCTCCTCGCAGACAGTTTCTCTTCAGTTTTTGCATCAAGGGCATGGAGGCGTGTAATGGCGCTTTCTCTGCTTATTTTTTTATAATGATGATGGCCGCCAGGTTCCTCGTCCGCTTTGTCAGCCATAGCCACCACTTTTTGCAGAGGATTAAGCTGGAGATGGCCTTCAGGAAGGTATGAATCAGTATGAAGAAGGATAGCCAGGGCGATCTGCTTTGCGTTAACAGGGTGCTCTCCAAGACGAATGAGCAGTTTATGAGCCCGCTCGGCACCTTTAATAGCATGGATATCATTTTCTTTATACAGGTTGTAATCCCATTTCCCGTTTCTGTACCAGGTGTAATGTCCCATATCATGCAAAAAAGCTGCTTTTACAGCTAAATCTGGATCCGTGTTGAACTCTTCGGCAAAATCAAGCGCGTACTCAGCCGTTGAAATAGCATGCTCCATACCGGCCCGGGAAACATACTTCTGGCAGATTGGGTGTTTGTATATTTCCAGTAAGCTGACTCTTTCCACTTTTATCTCCTCCTTACTTATTTTATAGATTCCTTATCCTAAAAAAGTATATTGTTCAAGATTATAAGGAGAATCATTGACAAAGTCAATATATATTTTCATTTACCTTCCTGAAAATATTAAAACCCCTGATTTAATACTTGGAAGAAACTATTGAAGGAAGGGAATTTAGGAGTCAAATGGCATTGGTTAAATAATAATTCCCATGTATAATTGGGAGCATATAATAAAAAGCGCCACTAACTGGAAAATCAGGTTTAACAATTAATAATTTGTGAAAATAGGATAAAGACAGGAGTTTGCCTGATTGCAATAGTAAAAATATTACATAATAAAAGGTTGTGAAAACATTGGGGAAATTTCAAATAATAGGTGGTCTGGCTGTGCTCGGGGCAGCATTTTGGACACTGCAGTCAGGAGTTGCGGCTGATGAGGAAGGACCGCGTACAGCATATGAGCATCCTGGCAAAAGCACAAATTTGCAGGAGAGAGAATGGCCTGACCGTGTAGCCAGATTCACTTTTGATTCAGGCTATACATTCGAATATCCTGATGCAGTTCGAGGAATTTATGTAACAGGGCATTCAGCAGGCGGAGGCAGGTTTGAAAATCTGGTGGAATTTCTAAATGATACAGCATTGAATTCCATGGTAATAGACATAAAAGAGGATCACGGATATTTAACTTACCGGCCGGAAGAAGATAACCCTTATTATGACATTTCACAGAGAATGATAGCAGACCCTGAAGCAATGATGGAGACTCTGGAAGAAAACGAAATATATCCTATAGCCAGAATTGTTGTTTTTAAAGATAGTGTTCTGGCAGAGGAAAGACCAGATCTTTCATTTACACAGGATGGCGAAGTATGGAAAAACAGAAGAGGGGAAGCATTTGTGAACCCGTTTCTGGAAGAGGTCTGGGAATATAACGTGGATATAGCCATAATGGCAGCGGAAATGGGTTTTCGGGAAATCCAGTTCGACTACGTCCGTTTCCCTGAAGGATTTGAAAACAGGGATGATATTCTGGATTATGAGGTAGGCAATTATACAGACGGGGAAGATAACGTACAAAAACGTGTGGATGCAGTGACAGACTTCGTTGCTTATGCGAGGGAACGTCTTGAACCCTATGATGTAGATGTTTCTGTTGATATTTTTGGCTATGCAGCAACTATTTCTGAAGCGCCGGGCATAGGGCAGAACTTTACACGTATCTCTGAGAATGTGGATGTTATCAGTTCTATGATATATCCGAGCCACTGGACACCTCATTTCGGCCTGGACAAGCCTGATTTATATCCGTATGAACTCGTTGATGCATACGCTCAGGTGGAAAATGAAGTACTTGGACAGCTTGATGAACCACCAGTATCCCGGCCATGGCTGCAGGACTTTACAGCGTCCTACCTTGGATCAGGTAATTATATACCGTACGGGGTGGAAGAAGTGGAAGCTCAGATCAGGGCTTTATATGAAAACGGAATAGATGAGTTCCTCCTTTGGGATGCCGGCAACAATTATACAAGAGGTGTGGATTACCTGCTGGAGAATGACTGATCTGTTAAAAAACAGCCGGCTGAATAACCGGCTGTTTTATGCGTTAGAAACACAGTACCCAACAGCGAGTCTTCTTTAATTTTCACAGATCTTACATTTTAATACATACGGCAGTATATGACAGTAATTTTACGAATGAACAGTCTCATTGTTAATATGTCTGATTTGTTAGTCTCCTTTAACATATATGACCGTCAGGAAATGTTTATCATTTTTTTGAAATTGCATATAATAAAAGTATATAAGTGGATACGCGTACAACAATAAGATGCGGCAATTAAAATTGTGGAGGTTCTTGGATTAATGAATTGGTATGAAAAACTAAATCAGTATTTTCCTGTAGAAGAAATGAAATCAAAGGAGCATATGGAACTGCTTTTAAAAGAGAAGAAAGGGATATATAATAAGGATGAAAGTGAAAATCACGTGCTTATGTATGTGGAAATGGAAGATTTTATCTTTATTGATTATTTATTTGTTTCAGGAAAAGCACGTGGCCAGGGGATAGGTAAAAAGCTCCTTGATCAACTGAAGAAAAAGGGGAAACCAATTATACTTGAAGTGGAACCAATTGACTATGAAGACTCTGATACACAAAAGAGGCAGAGGTTCTATGCAAGGGAAGGATTCAGTCATGCGCAGTCGATCGGTTACCGGAGACGTTCTTTAGATACAGGGAAGGTCAATGAGATGGAAATCCTGTACTGGTCTCCGTCAGATGAATCCGAGGAAAGTATTTATGAAAAAATGCGTCACACGTACGAAAATATTCATACGTATAAAGATACAGAACTTTACGGAGAATCTTATGAAGATACAGATAAAGTTTTAACATTTAACGAAACAGAGGCCACTTCTTAATTATCTGGTGACCAACCTGCCTGATAATACAGGCAGGCTGGAATATAGATGCATGTATGATGTCTTTCCAGAAAACACATGAAAGGAGCGTGTTTTATATGAAAGGCAGTACGAAGAGAAAGAAGTTAAAAAAAGGCTTATGGAAAGACTTGCTGAAGCGAAAGTGGGATGAAGTGAACCGACTTCCGAACAGGGGACCAGTTTCCCAGTCCAAAACCATCGCCTGAATACAGGCTGCCCTGAGATAAGGGGCGGCCATTTCTTTCGTCTTAGGACTTATTGATAATTTAGCGGGACAATTGATAATGGATGCCGCTCCTTGTGAAAAAAAGTACAATTTTTTTCTTTTTTGCGAAACCTTTAACCACCTAATAACGTATAATATAGGTGAGGATAAAAGGAGTAAATCGTTTAAAAATTAATATTTTTATGTTTATATTTTTCCGAAGCGGGGTAATAGCTAATGTAGGCTGAAAAATACATACTTGTTCTGAATGCAGAATTTTATTTAGAAATCGCCTCTGTCCAAATTAGAATAATTATTGTATAATAAAGTTTGTAACTATTTGCCCATACTAATACACTAACATACAAGCTTCTCTATTTGATAACCTATAGAAGGGAGAATTCGCTTTATGGTTACATTATTTACATCCCCAAGCTGCACATCCTGCCGGAAGGCAAAAGCATGGCTGCAGGAAAACGATATTGAATTCAAAGAAAGAAATATTTTTTCGGAGCCCCTGACAGTAGAAGAGGTAAAAGAGGTTGTCAGAATGACGGAGGACGGAACTGATGAAATTATCTCTACCCGTTCAAAGGTATTTCAGGAGCTGGAAGTAGAACTGGATGCTATGCCGTTACAGGATTTATTTAAACTAATCAGCGACCATCCCGGTTTGCTGAGACGTCCGATCATTCTTGATGAAAAGAGAATCCAGGTCGGGTATAATGAAGCAGAAATCCGCCGGTTTTTACCGAGGAAAGTACGTACTTTCCAGTTGCAGGAAGCTGCTAAAAAACTGGTTAACGAATAAAGAGCGGCCTTCCACGGCAGAATGTGGAAGGCCCTTTGTTTTTGTATTCTGATATAATTTAAGAGAGAACTACTTTCTGAGTGTATGAAACCATTCGATCCCTTTAATCTGGTTGTATAGCCAGCCGAACGCGAGAACGGATAAGACAAGGAAGATAAGAAAGACAGTTGTATGGATGCCGGTCTCATAAAGGAAGCTGTAGAAAAAAGGTTCATGCAAAATCATTTTCCCTGATGTATAAATAAGAATTGCGGCACCAACATAGATGATCCATGAAAATCGGTTCATTAAATATAAAATAATTTTGCTTCCCCATATAATTATTGGAATTGATATTAACAAGCCAAGCAAAACAAGCAAACCATCTCCTCCTGCAGCACCTGCTACAGCGAGCACATTATCAAAGCCCATGACAATATCGGCGATAACGATTGTTTTAATCGCTTCGGTTAATTTAGCTTCACCAGTGATATTATGATCCTGTTCTGCATTAGTGAGCAGGCGAAAAGCAATCCATAAGAGAAGTATTCCTCCAACTGACATTAAATAAGGAATGGCGAGCAGCTGCACAGCAATCATGGTAAGTACTCCTCTTCCCGCTATCGCAAGCAAAATGCCAAGTATGATTGCTTTATTCCTGAGATGGGGAGGCAGTTTGCGGCACGCTAAGGCTACTACAATGGCATTGTCCCCGCCAAGAATAATATCAATTCCGATTATAGTTAAAAGGGAAATAAGAAATTCTGAGCTCAAAAGTTGATTCCTCCTTGATCATACAATAAAATAATAAGTACTTTTAATAATTCGTCATTCAGGTGAAGACAAATAAGGAATCTCATTTATATATATACAAGCTTTAACTTTTTAAGAACATTTCCTATTAAAATTGCTCTTTTAAGCAAAAAACAAATTAGTAAAAAATTCAGACAGAACTATTTTCTTTCGCCGGCTAATGACTTAGAATAGGATATAATAAATAAAGATTATCTTTTAATGGATTGGGGTATTTATAACTCCAAAGTAACAATGAGGAAGTTGTTCTCCAAATTAGATTGGCAGATTCTCTTGAAAGGGTGAGAACACATGGAAATAGAACGTATAAATGAATCAACAATCAAGTTTTACATTACGTATAATGATATAGAGCGTCGTGGATTTGAGAAAGAAGAAATATGGTATAACCGTGAGCGTGGAGAAGAGCTTTTCTTTGAAATGATGAATGAGGCTAACGATAAAGAACAGTTCGAGATGAACGGGCCGCTGTGGGTGCAGGTGCACGCATTAGATAAAGGTCTTGAAATAATTGTAACCCGTGGACAGATGAGCGATGGCAATGTGAAGCTGGAGATTCCGATGGAAGACGAGGAAAAGGATGATATGTCTATGGATAACAATATTGTCGACATGCTTGATAATAATTTCAAGAAGGATAAAGACGGCGACCTTCTCAAGGATCATTCACTGAGTGTCGTATTAGGCTTTAAAGATCTTGAAGATGTCATTTCCTTAAGCCATACATTTGATGAGGATGTGGAAACAAGCTTCCACAGTTTTGAAGGAAAATACTATATATATGTTACTCTTGATGAGAAGTACACAGACGAGGAACAGGATAATATGCTTAGCAGAATGCTTGAATTCGGTTATGAATCAGATATTACAATCCATCGCATTTCTGAGTATGGAACTGAAATCATTGCAGCCGATGCCCTTGAAAAAATAAGAGAAAAGTTCGCATGAAAATAAAAAGCCTCAGCATACCACCTAAATGGTAATGCTGAGGCTTTTTTTACATATTGGCTTTGTTAATGGCCACGTTGATTTTTTACACTGTGTTGATTGCAGCTAAAGGAGGCGAGACTGTCTCTTCCTCTGTCAGCGTATCTTCGAAGAGTATCCTCGAGACAAATCGACACATTAGCGGCGAAGTAACGCTCTTTGAAGTAATGCCCGAGGCAAATAAAACACTGTGAAATCGAACGGAGTGAAGATTAAGCAGATGTTGTGCTTTTGCCTGAGGTGCAAGCGAGTCTCCTGTAGTGAAAATCAACATGAAAGTTTTCATAGTATTTTTCCTGGAAGTTGATTCGCCGGAGTGAAACTTCCAATGTACAAATATAAGTGTGCATTTTTATATTAACATCATTCCATAGCGGGAGTGTAAAACGTAAGAGTAAAATAAATGGAGTTTTTTCCGGCTATTTGCAGACTGGAGGTCGTTTCGGGGTGATATAAGTGGAAGTTTTCCGGTTATGCGAAGAAAAATCTCTCATTATAACATTTTAAGAGTGAATAAGCGGAATCGCTCCGTTTATTTAAGCTCTTTTTACACCAAAATTATTAAATAACCGAAATTATTACGCCTAATTATTAAATCGGATGCTTAACATAAACCCAAGAGCTGGTAAGTGCAAATTCTCTTTATTCTGGAGGCGGATTGACCATGTTTAATTTAAAGATTAATAATCGCACTCACACCAGCGCTGTATGTTCTGTTGCTGAGGAATATTTATTGAACATACGTTCTCTTTTGCTGTATAATCAGTTAAAAAGGGGGTGAAGCACCCATGTTTACGGCTTACCGTGAGAGTGGTTCCCCGATTTCTCTGTATTCCAAAAGATGGAGCAGAGAAGAGCTGGAACTGGAACGGAGCAGAACAACTTTCTTTTGCGGGGCCTGTAAAGGGCGGCTGATTCTGAAGCTTGGCAACACCCAAGCCTGGCATTTTGCCCATCATCCGGACAGTGTGTGCACCCATAACACCCGCAGAGAAACAGACGTACATATTAAAGGGAAACTTCTTCTGATGAGATGGCTTCACAAGCACGGTTATCATCCTATGGAAGAGCATTATATTAAGGAGATTAAGCAGCGCCCTGATATTCTTGTTCAAATGAAAGACAAAATGATCGCCTTTGAACTTCAGCGGTCATCCCTCTCCAGCGAGGTGTTCATGAAACGCCAGAGCAGCTATTTAACGGCCGGTATAGAAACCGTCTGGGCCGGATTGCCTCCTCCGCAGATGAAGTTTTACGGAGTGATCCCCTCAAGACAGCTGGATAATCTTCTTATAAGAGATCTTCCTTTCAAACACTCCATTTACCTCGATATTCAGCATGAAAGATGGCTTTTGTTAACAGATTTTATGTATCTTTCTCCAAAGAAAGTCTTCGTGATGCCCCATTTTATCTCTCTGAGCAAACCACCAGCCTGCATTGTAAATTTAAACGATAACACTTCACATTTGCCTAAATATCTAGATATTTATCTCGGTTTGTGGACGAAGCAGATCCGAAAGAAACGACTGCATATCTATCCATCTTATACTCCGGTTGAAAAAAGAATGTACCGAATATTCCAGCAGCACAGGCTTAACCTCAATTACTTCCCGGCTGTAGCAGCCCTTCCGCTTAAAAGTAATTTTAATTTTTTTACCGCGCCATATTGGTGGCAGTCATGGATTATACTTACTATAATTAATGGTAAACCATTAAACAGTGTCGTCAGGCTTTCTGAAACAGCTGAATTACTGTATCAAGAAGTTAAATCGGGTTGCTTCCATACAAGGCCATTCGGCGTCCATCCTAAAGAAAAAACAAGAGAATCGGCAGGAGAATTCCTTGAGGCTCTGACATTGTTTGGAGCTGTGGTGCAAACCCATCCAGGGGTATACAAAATAAAAAGGCATATTAATCTTAACAAACAACTGGACACACTATGTAATGATGATGAATATGTACTTAACAAAATTAAAGAAAGGCTGTGTAAAAATAAAGTATGGTAATTAGTGAAAAGGAAGAGGAATTGAAAGGAAAAAATAGAACTATTAAAGATGTGATTTGTAACAAGCTGGTAATAAGCCTGCTTCCATGAAATACATTAATCCTTTTATACTCAGGATTTATTGGCGCGAGCAGGAAGCCATATCAGGACAATTCTGTCACATCCTTAAGAATTACAGAATCATATTTTTAACTACTCCGGAGGTGCCTTATGTCAGGTAAAACGAACACTTTACCAAAGCGAAATGAAATACCAAAAGAACTAACATGGGATCTTGAAGATATTTATAAAACAGATGCCGATTGGGAAAAGGAATTCAGTGAAGTAAAAGAAATGCTTTCAGGGATTACTGACTTTAAAGGAAGGCTCGGGGAGTCAGCAAAGGTACTTTATGAAGCGCTGCAATACCAGAATGAAGTTTCCAAAAAACTGGGGAAAGTCTATACATATGCTCATATGCGTTATGACCAGGATACTACTGATTCTTTCTACCAGGGGTTAAACGACCGGGCAAGCCAGCTGGCTACACAAGTTTCTCAGGCTGCGTCATTTATAACTCCTGAAATACTTGCCGTGGAGCAGGAAAAAATCGAGAGTTTCCTTAAGGAATATCCTGACCTTGAGCTGTACCGCCACCTTCTTGAACTGTTAAATAAGCAGCGTCCACATGTGCTCAGTGAAAAAGAGGAGTCCCTTCTTGCTCAGGTTAGTGAAGTAACTGCCAGCCCTTCCAACACATTTGGCATGCTTAATAATGCTGATATGAAGTTTCCGGAAGTGAAAGATGAGAATGGCAATGACGTGGAAATCACTCATGGGCGCTATATCCGGTTTCTGGAAAGCAGTGACGGAGAAGTAAGAAAAAACGCTTTTAAAGCTGTTTATGATACTTATGGCAAGTATAAAAACACGTTCTCAAGTACTCTGAGCGGGAACGTTAAGAAGAATATTTTTAACGCAAGAATCAGAAATTACGAATCATCCCGCCAGGCTGCATTAAGCAAAAACCATATTCCTGAAGTGGTATACGATCAGCTTGTATCCACAGTGAATGATAACCTGCATTTACTTCATAAGTATGTGAAAATCAGAAAGCAGGCACTTGGACTGGATGAACTTCACATGTATGACCTGTATACACCGCTTGTGAAAGAAGTGAAAATGGAAATACCTTATGAAGATGCAAAGGAGCATGTGAAAAAAGGAGTTGCTCCTCTGGGTGAGGAATATGTTTCTATTGTAGAAGAAGGATTCAATAATCGCTGGGTAGACGTAGAGGAAAATGCAGGTAAACGAAGCGGGGCATACTCTTCCGGAACATATGGAACAATGCCGTACATTCTAATGAACTGGCAGGATAATGTAAATAACTTATTTACACTGGCACACGAATTCGGCCACTCGGTCCACAGTTATTATACGAGGAAGCATCAGCCATACCCTTATGCTAATTATTCCATATTTGTGGCCGAGGTTGCTTCGACATGTAATGAAGCCCTGCTGAACGACCACCTTTTAAATGTTACAGAAGATAAGCAGGAAAAACTATATTTGCTTAACCATTTCCTTGAAGGTTTCAGAGGGACGGTCTTCCGCCAGACAATGTTCGCAGAATTTGAACATACAATCCATCAGAGAGCAGAAAACGGAGAGCCTTTAACACCGGACCTGTTAAGTGAAATTTATTATGATCTTAACAAAAAGTACTTTGGGGATGATATCATTATTGACGAAGAGATTGCACTGGAATGGGCAAGGATCCCTCATTTTTATTTTAATTTCTATGTATATCAGTACGCTACAGGGTACAGTGCTGCCACAGCACTTGCTAAACAGATTCAGGAAGAAGGAGAGCCTGCTGTTGAGCGTTATCTTGAATTTCTGAAAGCGGGCAGCTCTGATTATCCTATCGAAGTTCTGAAAAAAGCTGGGGTCGATATGACTTCACCGGAACCTATCAAACAGGCCTTTGCTGTTTTTGAAGAAACCCTCAACGAGCTTGAGACATTACTATTTGAAAAGTAAAATATAAAAAAGAGTGTCGGTCTGGCAGGAATATGGGACCGGCACTCTTTTTATGGTCTTTGAAGTGAACTAAAAATAAGGTGTTCATTTAATTGAAAAGTTGTCCGGGAGTTTCTTGAACATCGATTTTAGTCAGGAGCGGAATCCTTTAAACCTGTGCCGCTCGTTAAACAGATGAATCAGTATGGTAATGAAAAGGAAGAGCAGCGGGAAAGCTATCAGTTTTGGAAAGAGATTTAAAATACTGAGGATAACTAAATAAAAACTCGCTGCAATCCCGGTCATGGTTAAAATTAGTAAAATGACCACTTGCGGCCCTCCTTCATACATAGTAATACAATCTATGCTTGTCAGATTCTGTTATTACCATTTGATATGTGAAAGAAATGTGAAATATACCTGAAAACTATTGTGGCTGTTTAGCCAATTTAGTAAATTTAAATGTAAGGAACATTTTGATACATAAAGAAAACTCGCCGATTGGCGAGCCTTAAGGCAAAGACAGAGGCATAGTTGCACTTATAACTTGGTCAAAAAGATTTTCACTGCGTCGAATTAACTTCATCGCTAAATATTTTATACTTTCTTAAGTGTAAAAAACCGGCTGATTTTTGTCAGCCGGTTAATTCTCAATTAATCAATATAGCGCCATAGCGTTCCGTTTTTTACGTTGATCTTTTCAACCTTCTGCCTTAGTTTTAATCGCTTCATCTGCCGTTCAACTTCTTCAAGTGTCCAGTCAAAAACAACACTGATTTCCTTTGCGGCTACTAAGGTATAGAATTGGAGAAAACTTTCTAAAGACATGGGTGGGCATTTTTCGAGTTTTTTCCCGAGCATTTCCTCCATGATACTTACATAAATATGGTAATCATACAATCCTGAAACCTTTAATCCCGGTTCATTAACATCGTCGTTAAAGAAGACCAGTGTAGGTACTGTAGTAACATCCATCTCTTTAGTAGTCTTCACGTCACACTGAAATGCTTTTGAAGCACTCTGTGAATTTAAATCGTTTCTGAATTCGCTAATGTCCATTCCCTCAACTTTTTCTGCACATTCAATCAGAACGTCTTCATCTGCGATATTCTGCTTATTAAGAAAGAGGGCTTCTCTCAGGCTTCTTAAATATTTAGAACCAATAGCTTTTCCCTGCAGTTCTGCCGCTTTTACAGCCAGGAGAGAAGTATAAGGGGTAATCAGCGTATTTTCGTTCCAGACATCACCATCACATGGCATGCCGGTTCGGCTGGCTGTTTCATTATACTTTCTTGCCCGTTCACGCAGCTGGGAAGCTTTCTTCGGCCCGTAAGTTTTATTAAATGTCCTCAATTCACTCCCAAGATAAGTTCTCAGAGTAAAATATGGGGAATACTCCATCTGGAGCTTTTTGATTATAGGTTCCAGTGCCCAGCATTCAGGACACAGGGGATCTATAAACATATATATTTCCAGTGGTTTCTTTTTCTTGTCGGATATATAAAATGAAGATGGCTCTGAAGGACAACAGAGGCCCAATTCGTCACAAATATAATTAATTTCTTTTGCTGACATTTCTGTTCCCTCCTTCTTACAGAGAGCATGTTACTCCTGGGTATTTACCATATGCCTGGCAGTATATGACAGACGGCTGAAAAACTGTGATCTGAGCGGCTCTTCAAGTTCGGTATCAACCATAGCCTGGGCCATACAGGAAAGCCAGTCCTGAGCCCGTTCCGGTGTTATTGGAAAAGGCATGTGCCTTGCCCGAAGCATCGGATGCCCATGTTCTTCGGTGTACAATTGGGGACCTCCGAGGAACTGTGTCAAAAATTGTTTTTGTTTTCTGGCTGTTTCTGTGAGGTCCTCTGGAAACAACGGTGCTAAGTCCGGATGTTCTCCTACAAGCTGATAAAAACGGTCCACTAACTTGTACAGTTGTTCTTTACCGATTAACTCATATAAGGTTTTTTGATTTTCACTCATATTATTTCCCCGCATTGTCATCTAATAATAAATAATTAAACTCTCCAGTACAACTATTTAACCTTAATTATTTAAGTCTTATTGTAGCAAGCATAGCTAAGACCAGCAACAAATGTGATTCGGAGTACTGATCTTCGGAGTTATAACAACTGGATTAATTAGTCTTTGGGTGCGGCAAGCCTCAGGTTAGGTTCCCTATTAGACATAAACGAAAAGCACACTGCTGACTTTTCAGCAGTGCGCTAATAATTAAACAAAAGATGATCTTAGGGAATGATAGCTGTTAAGAACTTTTGGCACGTAATTCTGGGTTTCTCTGAACGGCGGGATCCCGCCATAACGGTCCACATTGCCTGGCCCGGCATTATAAGCGGCAAGAGCGAGAGAGGTATCGCCATTGTACTTATCAAGCATCGCTTTCAGGTAACGAGTCCCGCCTTCAATGTTTTGTTTTGGATCAAAGCTGTCTTTTACCCCAAGGCCTCTGGCAGTTTGAGGCATTAGCTGCATAAGGCCTCTCGCCCCCGCATGGCTGACAGCCTGAGGCCTGAATCCTGACTCTGCCTGAATAACAGCGTAAATCAGATGTTTATCAACCCCGAATTTAGCTGAAGCCTCTTCAATATATGGAAGAAAAGCTTTATCTCGCTCTGTCCGGCTCATCATGTTCACAGGAGCAGCTGGCTGAGTGGAATTCTGTTCAGCTGCTGCCGGGCTTCGCGTTGATGCACCTTTCGGGGGCTGCTCCACAGCCTTCAGGCTGTCCTGTACAGCTGTTGTTAAATTGTTATTCATAAGTGCTGACGCCATAAAACTATTGAAGCTGTTTTCCGAAGGGGGCGCAGTTGAGAGTCTGGCAGCTTGCTTTTCCCCCCAGGAACGAAGAACCTGCCATTGATAATATTCACTGAACATGTTTGTTTTCATACTTTTTCTCCTTATAACGATTTAGACTGGAAAAGCAGCTGAGGGATGGAAAACGTGCCGGCATCCACTTTTCAGAGACGGCAGCGGCGATGTTTCTAATCCCTGCGAAGCTGCAGGCTTCTCTCATAAAATCGTTCAATTTTATTCTTTGTTTTCCTCTGAGGGATACCATAATCATTCAGAAGCCGTTTAAATGCAGCTTCGCCAGCCGTTCTTGCTGAAGTTTCAAATTCCAGTTCATAGTCAACTTTGCCGAGGTATTCACTCTTATCAAGTACGATTAAACCATCCGGCTCATGTATTTCAAGCCGTTTTGTGGAAAGTTCTCCAATGTAATTAAATTGGGCTTCTGATACGGAAGTAAGCCTGCGAATTTGTTCTGTCACCTGGCCTTGCGGAATATCACCAGTTTCCATTGCATTGATGGCTTCCGTTTCTGTGCATTTCTGGTGGGTTTCTAACAGACCATCCGGATGTGGTTCCTTAAGGGTAAGAACATATTCTCCGCCTTTTTTACGGATTCTTAAAGCGCTTTTGTGTTCCTTTAAAAGCATGTCTGCTGTATCAAAGTAATAGTTAACCTGTTTATTTGCTGTTTCACTTCGAATTTTCAGCTGTTCCAGGAGAAGGTTATATTCCTGTTCTGTCAGAAGGTTTTTAAACTCAATTTCTATTTCCTGGTGCAATTTTTTCACCTGCCGGTCGCTTTATGTAGTCGGGTATTGCCGTATTCTTCAGAGTATTGCCGGAAAAGTATTTTTCATGTTAAATATATTATTTCACAAGCTATTTTTTTTGACAATATGTCTTAAGTGCCTCATTATTTTTTAAGCGCATTTTTACCCACTGAATTAAAGGGGTCATAATCGCTGATACCTAAAAATTATGATAAACTAAATATGGATTTATTAACGCAGTTATGCTGGAGGTAGTGACAATGATCTCATTAGAAGTTAAAAAATTAGTTAAAGAAGAGGCGACTTTAAAAGTATATGTAAATACAGATGATAATACAGAAAAGCTGGAGGAATTAGAACCTGAAGGCCAGATACTGGCAGATTCAGACGGAAAGGCATTCGTATATTTACTGGCAGACAAAGAGGGATTCGCGCATCTGCGATTCCCTGAACAAGTTTGGAGCGATCTGTCCGTGGAAAGGAAATCCACCCCGCCTGTAAAATTACAGCTCGGCCAGAATGAAGCTGTTGAACTCCCGGAATTCTGGAACGAATTAAACAGTCTGCTGGAAAATATCCAGGGAAACAGCAACTACGGGCCGGAAATGGTAGAAGCTGTAGAAACGATTTTTGAACTGGACATGGAGTAATCTTTGTATCAGAAGAATTAAATTGTATGTTCAGTCTGCTGATTGAAGCAGAATCAAAAGCTTGGTGGTGATCTCCTTGAAGGACTGGGATGCTATGCTGGCTCCTTACAAACAGGCTGTTGATGAACTGAAGATAAAGCTGAAGGGAATACGGGAGCAATATCAGTTATCATCAAAGCATACGCCGATTGAATTTGTAACAGGCCGCGTTAAGCCTGTTTCAAGCATACTGGAAAAGGCTAAAAGAAAAAATATACCTGTGGATAAGCTGGAAGAAGAAATGCAGGATCTTGCAGGAGTAAGAGTTATGTGCCAGTTTGTAGGTGACATAGACACAGTTGTAGAGCTTATTCATTCAAGAACGGATTTTGAAATAGTTGAAGAGAGAGACTACATTAAACATAAGAAAAAGAGCGGATACCGTTCCTACCATATTGTGCTCAGATACCCGGTTCAAATGATTGAAGGCGGAGAAAAAAGGATCCTGGTAGAATTGCAGATCCGCACACTCGCAATGAATTTCTGGGCTACCATAGAGCATTCTCTTCAATATAAATATTCCGGTAAAATACCTGAAAAAATTGAAGAGCGCCTGCAGCGGGCGGCGGAGGCCGCTTTCAGGCTTGACGAAGAAATGTCCCAGATTAGAGGAGAAGTACAGGAAGCCCAGAAAATTATTTCCCGCAAGCAGCAGTCGATACGAAAAAACTAATAAACAGGAAGGGATGCACATTTCATGAGGTTTACAGTCAGGTCAAGAGGGGACCATGATTCCAACATGATCTCACAAAGAATTAAAAATTATCTGCTTGAATTCAGTCTGGAGTTCGATCCCGAATCCCCGGAGATTGTTATATCAGTAGGTGGAGACGGAACCTTGCTGGAAGCCTTTCATGAATATACACACCGGCTTTCAGAAACGGCGTTCGTCGGTGTGCATACAGGGCATCTCGGTTTTTATGCAGACTGGCAGCCGGAAGAAGTTGAAAAGCTGGTAATCCATATCGCTAAAACCCCGTTTAAAGTTGTTGAGTATCCGGTACTGGAAGTCATTATCCGCCATAACGGAGAACGGAAATCGGAAAGGTTTTTAGCTCTTAATGAGTGTACAGTTAAAAGTATGGAGGGTTCCCTCGTGATGGATGTGGAAATAAAGGGGGATCTTTTTGAAACTTTCCGGGGAGACGGCTTGTGTATTTCCACTCCATCAGGTAGTACAGCGTATAATAAAGCACTTGGGGGAGCGATATTGCACCCGTCTCTGTCCACGATTCAGATTGCAGAGATGGCTTCTATCAACAATCGTGTGTACAGGACTGTCGGTTCGCCGCTCGTCCTGCCCCAGCACCACACATGCCTGCTGAAACCGAAAAATAATGTGGATTTTCAGGTGACAATTGACCATCTTACGTTATTGCAGCAGGAAGTGAAATCCATCCAGTATCGTGTCGCTGAAGAAAAAGTCCGCTTTGCAAGATTCCGGCCGTTTCCATTTTGGAAGAGGGTAAAGGAATCCTTTATCGCTGAATAACAATGAAAGGGATTACTCTTCAATGGAAAGCAGGGGCTGAAGAGGATGGACAGCTCCTGAAAACTTTTCTTCGCGAAAAAAAAGGAATTTCTAAGAAAGCACTGGCAGATATAAAATTTAAAGGCGGGGATATCTCTGTTGACGGCAGGCACGTAACAGTCAGGCATGTCCTTAAAGAAGGGGAGGCTATTCAGATAATCTTTCCGCCCGAGAATGTCAGTGAAGGGATAGTTCCTGTTGACAGAGAACTGGATATCGTATTTGAAGATGACCATCTGCTAGTGATAAATAAACCTCCTAATTTATCAACCATCCCTTCCAGGGAACACAGAGAGGTATCACTTGCAGGGGCGGTAGTTCATTATTATAAAAAGCATAATATCCCTTCTACTTTTCATGCAGTTAACAGACTGGATAAGGATACATCCGGCCTTATGCTTGTAGCAAAGCATCGTCATGTGCATGATTTATTTGTGAGAATGCAGATGAGACAGAACATAGAACGGACATATACTGCCCTTCTGGAAGGGAAGCTGGATAAGGATGAAGGGACTATTGATCTGCCTATAGGCAGAAAATCAACTAGCATTATTGAACGGGAAGTAACTCCTAACGGACAGGAAGCTGTGACCCATTATAAGGCAGAACGGCTTTTTTCAGAGGCTTCGTTAGTCAGTATTAACCTGGAGACTGGAAGAACTCACCAGATTCGCGTCCATTTCAGCCATCTTGGCCATCCGCTGGCAGGTGATACTTTGTACGGCGGAACCAGGAGACTTATTGGAAGGCAGGCGCTTCATTCTTCAAAAATAAAATTCCTTCACCCAATAGAAAACAAAACCCTTGAATTTTCCACTCCGTTATTTTCAGATATGGAGTATGCCATAAAAACTCTTGAAGAAGGTAATTAAAAAAAACAACGGCCGATTGCCGTTGTTTTTTTGGTTTGTTTCGTTCAAGTGTTGCCTTTCATACGTTGAGACTAGTGAAAGTTCCGTTTCAATTCCAGAAAGGGCGTGATTCATACGTTGAGAGCGGCGAAAATTCAGTTTCAATTCCAGAAAGGGCGTGATTCATACGTTGAGAGCGGCGAAAATTCAGTTTCAATTCCAGAAAGGGCGTGATTCATACGTTGAGAGTAGTGAAAGTTCAGTTTCAATTCCAGAAAGGGCGTGATTCATACGTTGAGAGCGTCGAAAGTCCAGTTTCAATTCCAGAAAGGGCGTGATTCATACGTTGAGACTAGTGAAAGTTCCGTTTCAATTCCAGAAAGGGCGTGATTCATACGGCATCTCAATTCCTGCAAGCACGTCTTCCGGGCCTGGAAAGTAGGAGTACACCACGCCATCTCAAATCCTCCGCAATCCCTTTGAAGGGAACCCTCCCCCTGCCTCATAACTTTTTAAGGATCCACCGGACGGAACTTTTCTTCAATAAATGCCTGTTTTGAAGGTACAGAGACAACTGTTTTTTCAGGCCAGCGGTACGCGGATAATTTATTCCCGAAAACGCAGCCTGTATCAATATTAATCGTACTGCCTATCTGACGTGGTTCTATTACAGGAGTATGTCCATAAACGACAGTACAGTCATAATCATATTTAGAAGCCCAGTCCCTCCTGACAGGTCTGCCGTCGGGATGTTTTTCTCCGGTAATATCTCCATAAAGTACAAAGGTCTGAACCCGTTTACCCTCCTTGCCTATGTCATTAGGGCGGATACCTGCATGAGCTACAATAAGCTGCCTGTTATCCAGCACCTGGTATAACGGAGCATTCTCGTAAAGTGTCCTGAACATAGAAGAGACATTCCTCCGTTCTTTATTACTTAGAGCTTCCAGTTCAGCTACAGTCGTTTCCAGCCCATGGCTGATTACAACCTTTCTCCCTAAGAAATAACGGTATAGTTTATTACAGTGGTTTCCAGGGCAGTACAGCGCTTTTCCGGAATTTACCCACGGTGCCACAGCATATATGACCGCAAGAGAATCAGGTCCCCGGTCAGTTAAGTCTCCCAGAAACACCGGAATTCTCCCTTCAGGATGGCGGATATCCCCGTCCTTTAGTTCATAACCCAGTTCTCTTAAAAGGTCTTTCATTTCCTCAAAGCATCCGTGAATATCACCAATAATGTCATACAACTTCAATCACCTCATTTTATTTTGACATGGGGAAGAGTTTTTGAATGATGGGATGCGTGTGTTATTTCGGGCATCCAATGAATTGAATGCAGGCTGACGAATGTATTACGGGGGCTAACCCAGCCGCCGGAGCTTCTGCCTTCTTCCTGGATTTGTGAAAGCTGCCCGCCTATAGCAGCTGAAAACCAGATCGGCAAAAAATAATCGGACGAGAAATAGTATCATAATAATTTTATAACAGGACCATCCTTGATGTAAAAACAACTATCATAAAGCTAAACTACTTTACAAAGAGGAAGACACTAAAAAAGTAACATGCCTCAATTTCTCAATTACATCTCATGTTATCGTTTTAGTTATCGTGTTCATTATCCCCGTTATTTTACACAGATTGCGGCTGAACATTCTTCCGATTGTATTAGTTTTGCTGGAATATTCGCCTTGTGGTACTTCTTATATTAGACCTTCTATGAGCAGAATTTGTTGAAAATGCATTTTTAATAACCCTGAAACATTCCGGCTTTTTGTATATACGGAAATTGTCCAGTTGATTAATGACAGAAGACGATTGACGGATTACTTTTCTCCCGTTAAAATTAGTACCAAGTACTAATAACAACGTATAAGAACTTGAGGAGGAAATGTAAATGAAAATTGATTTAAGTAATCGTACATACGTAATCATGGGTGTTGCAAATAAAAGAAGTATTGCCTGGGCAATCGCCGAATCATTATCAAAAGCCGGCGCAAGGCTGATTTTCACTTATCAGGGAGAGAGACTGGAGAAAAATGTCCGCCAGCTTGCAGAAACGCTTGAAAGGGAGGATTATTTAATAATTCCATGTGATGTAACAAGCGATGAAGAAATTGATAAGGCTTTTACAGAAATAAAAGAAAAAGCAGGGGAAATACATGGGATTGCACATTGTATCGCATTTGCAAAAAGGGAAGAAATTGAAGGGGAATATTTAAATACAACGAGAGATGGTTTCCTCCTTGCTCAGAATATTAGTGCATACTCACTGACTGCAGTTGTAAAGGCGGCTCGTCCAATGCTTGCAGAAGGCTCCAGTATCGTAACGATGACTTATCTCGGCGGAGAGCAGGTCGTAAAGAATTATAATGTGATGGGTGTAGCGAAAGCTTCTCTTGATGCGAGCGTAAAGTATCTGGCGAATGATCTCGGTAAAGAAGGGGTAAGAGTCAACGCTATATCTGCCGGACCGATCAGAACACTGGCTGCTAAAGGAATAGGGGGCTTCAATGAAGTACTTCATGAAATGGAAGAAAAAGCACCGTTAAGAAGGACAGTTTCCCAGCAGGAAGTAGGAGATACAGCATTGTTCCTTGTAAGCGATCTGGCAAGAGGGATTACAGGTGAAATCCTTCATGTTGACGGAGGATATAATACGATTGGATTAATGTAAAGAAGATATTGCTATAGAACACAGCGGCTGAAGAGTATTTGGTCA
Organism: Evansella clarkii; assembly: GCF_002019695.1. Classification (GTDB taxonomy): domain Bacteria; phylum Bacillota; class Bacilli; order Bacillales; family Salisediminibacteriaceae; genus Evansella; species Evansella clarkii. Next base: position 2,679,120 of record NZ_KV917376.1, read on the forward strand.
CTGTGTTTTTTTATTGCCGTTATCGACTAAAAGGCGGGCTGGGAATATTAAGCAATTCATGGAAAAACGTAGTTATTCACCAAATTCTTATCTCACATTATGTCTTATTAACATACATATAAGTAGAGGAGTTCCTGTATTTATCCCGATGTAACCGTCCGTAAAACTCCCGCCTCAAAACATGAGTGGAAGCGAAAATGTTTAGGCGGGAGATAACGGACGCTAACATCCCGATTAGTTCAACTACCAATTAGTGGGAGATGAATACCGCCCCACTGATTGAAGGTTCACTTTATAGATTTTACTCTGGGCTGCAGACTAAATAATGAATGTAGGTGAGAGGAACATGGCTGTAACTGTTCTGGAGTTTACTATTTTTGCTTTAGCTGTATTCAGATTCACTCATCTGATTGTATATGATAGTATACTCGAAACCGCAAGAGGGCTTATTTTGAGATATGAGACCCAGATGAATGATACAGGAGTAGAGGAAAAATATATTGTCCTTGCCGAAAAGGGCTGGAAAAAATGGGCTGGTGAGCTAATAACATGCCATTGGTGTACTGGGTTGTGGATCAGTTTCTTCCTCTGGGGAGGCTATAAGTTTTTTCCTCCTGTATTTCACCCGGTTATATGGATTTTCGCCGCTGCAGGGGCAGCCTCTGTCATTCATACGATTGTCTTAAAGTATTTTGAATAAAACTCAGTTTTAAAAAGGCTGAGCAAATCCCCCCTCTGTTTTCTGTTACAGTATAGCCAAAGAAAAAAGCCTGCCTGGAGGACAGGAGCACTAACTGCACGGTTTATAAATAGACAGATATTGAATTGACGGCAGGTATGCCGCCCTGATGATCGCGTGAATAGAAAAAGCCTTCAATTAAATAATGAGAAAACTCTTCAGTAAGCTCCATTGAGATATTAAAGTTTCTGAATCTCCCTTTTTCCAGCGGCTTCAACTCTTTTAGGTGGAGGGGTTTTAGCCAGTGCTCTCCCCGTTCTTTCACCCATTCTTTCTGAATGTATACCCATTCCTCTTTTAGTTCGGATATCTTATCATGAATATTATTGTGGGAGGTAACCTTCCCGCCAACAAAAACTTTTGAAACAGGCTTTACACGAAGGCAGATGACAGGATCTCTGATACTTTTATCTGTCAGATTCTGAAAAGTAAAATGGCCGATGATGTCAATAGTCCGGTCAACCTCTGTTTCCTTCTCAAGAAATACAGCACTGCTGAAATAGGAAATTACCGGGGAAACTTTTTTTTCCAGTTCGGAGAAGGCCGTTTCCTGTTCCATTACTTTTTCTGGTTCTGATTTACTATAATACTTCCTGGATAATCTGGATAGTTCCCGTTTATATTTAGTGAGTTCGGAATGGTAATGGAGCAACTTCTGGTTCAGCTGGTTTATTTTATCCTCTTTATTTTTAATGAGTTGTTTGTACCGGTCTCCCATAATAAAAGCCCCTTTACAAGTTACTGAATACGTATATATAAAAATATGTATGCAAAAAGATCACTTATAGGATAAAAAAATAAATCAGATTGATGAGTGGCATCAATCTGATAATAGAATAAGCTGTAGGAATTTCCTCGTTTCTCCTGACCGCCATTTCTTAGTGAAATTTTAATGGTCAGGGGGGAATATTTCAGGGCACTGCGGAGGATAAGTGATATCTGGGCAGACTCTTTCTACAATTGGAGCTGCTATATCTTCTCTAGGCTTACAGAGTCTTCCCTCAACTTCAAGCTTCACTTCAGCTTCCGCCTGTACTGACTGGCAGATAGTCAAGGTTAAGGCCAGATCGAGGAAGTCGCCGTTGTTGCAGCATACGACCCCGGTACCGAAAAAGTCGTAAATATGGCATTTTACATCTGTACCTTCAGGGGCGCACAGCAAAAATCTTTCAAATATGCAGAATGGAACCGGTTCAGAAACACATACTACCGGGCCATTTTCATCTTCCCTCAATTCAACTGAGAAGAATCCCTGCTTTTTGATTTTTACAAGCTGAAGCTCTATTCCCAGTTCTTCTACGAAGATGTCTTTGCGGGTGCCTACCTCGCGGCATTCTATTTCATCAAGGGGAATTACATTACCCTCTGAATCTGTCGGCACTACAGAGACGAAGAAATCTTCACCATCGTCAATCAAAGCACAAGGATCATTATTGGGAGTACCATTGCAGGTGAATGCAAGGTCCGCCAGCCCGGTTTTGCCGTTGAAAGTATAATCTTTATCTACTTGCCTTGTTACCCAGTCATAAACTTTAGTGACCCGGATACAAAGATTCTCTAAGTCGGACATTCTTTTATCATCCTTTCACTCGTGTTTGTTCCTTTATTCGGGACTACTTCATTGTATGAAGAAAGGAAAAATTTGTGCAAAATCCCACTTTGAATTTGAGACTATGGGCTTGACTTTGGAAAGTTTCCGCTCATATGGACATAAGATGATAAAAAGGGAGTGAAACGTAAAGGGGGAAGAGGATGAAGCAGGAACGGATGACAACAGTTCAGCTGAAGCAAAAAGTTATTCACCTGAGATCAGAGCTTCATAAATATGAGAAGAAGGTTAAGGACTATGAAGAAAATTATCATTACCGGCTGCTGGAAGACTTGAAACAGAACAATGAAGAGTTAAGGCGGAAGAATGAAACAGCTGAAGAACAAATGAAAAGGTTATCGGATGAAAAAGAAAGACTGCAAAGTGAGAATGAAGAATGGCGCAATAAATATAAGGCTGCTGCAGATAAAATAAATGTGCTGACAGAGAAAGGAATTCTTCTGAATAAGCAGCTGGAGGAAACGCTGCAGGATAATGTACTGCTAATGGAAAAAATAAAGAAGTATGAAGAGAGAAGTTCAGCGTTTCTGCCGTTGCCAGAAGAGAACAGAAAGGCAGGCGTACAGAGGAAAAACAGGGAGGAAGGGGAAGGGAAGACAAGAGCAGTAAAAGATGACTGGTTTATCAGTAATCTTCATACGCAGCAGAAAAAAAATAAAGACACTTAAACGAATGAATTTCATAATTATGAAATTCATTCAAACATCTAAGATTTAATGATAACTTCGGCATAGACAGGTGTGTGGTCACTAACTCTTTCCTTACATACCATATTGGTAAAGGGGAAAGGAGATTAAGTGATGAAGCTTGAACGTCCAATTATACTTTCACAAAATAAGAAAAAACAGGTGAATAATCACCTTAAGGCTAAGGAGACCATAAAAAAGATTCAAAGAAAAGGATGCGGCTGCGGGAAAAAGCTGAAGAAAAAAGAATAATTCTCAGCTCCTGTCCCTTTCAGAAGGTTTCGGCTGACGTGAAAAGGGGAATTATAAACAGGAGAAGAGGTGATCGCTATGGGTTATATCCCGCCAGTCAAAGATGAACAAATGATTATCTATGGCAGCCGCCAACAGAAACATTCATCCCTAGTCGCTCCAGCTGCAGAGGTACAGCGTGCTGAGTTCTACGAAGTACTAAGAAACAGGTCCCGTTGTGGCAATTTCTTTGAAAGAAACGTGGTAAAACAACAGTTAAGACGAAAAGCGAAAGAATGTGAAAACACCGTCACAGGAAAAGGGTCGCATATTGACATTTCCGTATAAATATTCAAAGGCTCCCGGGACCATCCCGGGAGCCTTATTTTGCACTTTAAGTGGGAAAATTTAGCGAAGAAGCTGATTCGCCGCAGTGAAAATTCTTATTACCAAAGTTATAAGTGGAGCAACAATGCCTCTGTTTACGTCTTAGGCTATTCAATCTGCGAGTTTTCTTTTACTGACCTGACTATTTATGTTTTTCAGCAAAGTTTTTGAATATTGTTCTGAAAATAAATAAAGTAAGCACAGCCAGAATGGAAAGACCAATAAATAAATTAGCATAGATCGTTGCCGAACCATTTTGTGCTACAGGATTTAAAAGTAATGTTACATTTTGAAGATCAAGGATGGCTCCAAACACTGCGCTTGCAATAGCTCCGGCGAGAAAATTCAATAAATTGAATAACCCTATGCCTACGCCGGTGCGTTTTTCAGGAATCACCTGTGTCAGTATATTAGCAGTCGAACTCTGAATCAGCGGGAAGGCGATATACTGCACAAGGATACACAGAGAAATAATCCACGGAGGAACACCAATAAAAGTTGAGACAAGAAACGACCCTGCCACAACGAATAAAAAGGCGAACTGAACAACGGGATAACTTCCGTGCCTGTCAATCAGTTTTCCGCCAAACTGGCCGATAATCCCTGCCGCCATGGCACCAGGGAACAGAAGAAGGCCGATTTCCACTGTACTTAAAGAATATATATCCCTTGCCATAATCGGAACAACGAAAATCATGCCGAACATAGCTATAGTTCCGAGAAAACTCGTCAGGATAGTGAAAGCATAATAAACATTCTTCAGCATTGCCGGATCAATAAAAGGATCTTCATACGTGTACATACGCCAGGCGGAGAGAACTCCTGCAGCAGCTGCAGCTAAGAGGGCAATAAAATTGAGTGATGTAACAAAAAGTAAAAATGCCGATATAGTTATGGCTATAAGTACAGCCCCTAATATATCAACTTTGCCAGTCTGCCTTTTTTCTTCTTCAGGGAGCCATCTTCTTAAAAATGGCAGAGCAATGAGTGACAGTACAGAAAAGATGAAAAGAAACCGCCAGTTAAATGCTCCTCCAACTAAGCCTCCCATGATTGGGCCAAGGCCGGAAGCAAAGGCGACTGTTGAAGAAACAATCCCAAAAACTTTACCTCTTTCACCTGGCATAAACCTGGCCGGTATTATAAAGGAAAGGGCAGGGATAGAGGCTCCTCCCATTGCCTGAAGAACTCTTGCTGCGAGAAGGGTCGGATAGTTAGGGGAAAATAAACCTAATGCGGCCCCTGAAGCAAACAGAATGATTCCTGCTGTCAGCAATGTTTTGATAGGAAACAGATCCGCCAGTTTTCCATACATTAAAGAGCCAATGGCAAACACTAATATATATCCGGTCATTACCCAGCTTACTTGAGAGGGGAGCAGATTGAATTCTTCTGCTATGTCCGGTATGGCAACATTGAACATTGTACCGTTCATGACTGTAAAAGTAAGGAGGATACAAATTAAGAGAATAAGGTTTTTTCTTTCACGCTTATCAAGTTTCTTATGGACAGGCTGTTCTTCCATAATAAGCCTTCTTTCTATTTAGGTTTCTGCCATTAAAGAAATGACGGAAAAGAAGTAAGTTACCCGCCGCAGAATAAAAATATTTCGTATGTAGAAATATATATAATCATATTAGAAATATTCCTTTGTTTTGTCAACTGAGGATAATAGGAACTGCCTGCCTCATTAGAGAAACGGCATGCTTTCCGGAAAATTACTTCAATCGTTCATGAAGTTAGTATGAGCAGAAAACTGTTTTAAAAAAAAGAAGTTTGTTAAATTAAATGTAAAGGAGGGGTTAACATGGCAGACGATAAACAGGAAATGAAAGACAGGGTTTATGCTGAACTTGAAAATGTTATTGACCCTGAATTAGGGGTCGATATTGTTAATCTTGGGTTAATATACGATGTGGATCTGGATGAGAAAAATAATGTAAAAGTAACGATGACTCTTACTTCTATGGGGTGTCCATTAGCCGGGACAATTGTATCCGATATTAAACGGGCTTTAAACGACCTGCAGGAATTCGGGGAAATAGGCGAAGTGGATGTAGATATTGTATTCAGCCCGCCGTGGGATAAAAGTATGATGTCCCGCTATGCAAAGATAGCTCTTGGAGTAGCTGATAACTAATTAATGAAGCTGTGAACGACGATACTGCCGCCAGTATCGTCGTTTTTTTTGTTTCGGAGGAGAGGAGATTAATTCAGGACAGCTTCATGTTTTCCTCGTTATCATATTCTTTTTTCCTGTTTTTCCTGTGTCTGTGTCCCCATTCTGACATATTCAGCAGCAAGCCCTCCAGGGTTTTACCATAAGAAGTTAATGAGTATTCAACCTTCGGGGGAACCACTGGATAGGATTTCCTCTCAACAAGGCCTTCTTCTTCCAGTTCTTTCAGCTGCTTGATCAGTGTCTGGTGGCTGACGTCTGGCAGCCTGCTCTTAAGCTCACTGAAACGAAGCGTTTTATTGTCCAGCTCCAGCAGAATTATAGCTTTCCACTTTCCGCATACTACTTCAAGTGTTGTATTTATATCCTTCATCCTTTCAACTTCCATTGCATCAACCTCCTAAGTCTAAAATAATATACTACTTACACTCAGCCTGTATCTGTGCCACACTTATGTTAAACCTTTTCATGCTGGTTAAACGTGATGTAAAAAGGAGAGTTTATACTGAATGACTACCTTTAGTGGGAACGATAAAATTCAGGACTTCCTGGAGGAAATGTTTTCCTCGAGGGGAACGGTTATAAAAACAGCGACCGAACGGTGTATGGATCAGGCAGAAGATATTTATTCGGACATGCCGGAAAAGGAACATTTTATTGAAGAGACAACCAATATTCTGGCAGAGCACTTGTTGTCCGGGAAACCGGCAGACAACACAGATCAACTGGACCAAGAAACAATACATAAACCTGTCCATCTGTCCCACACAGTCCTTTTCGCCAGAATGATCACTTTTTCTTATATTACAACCGCTTTCTGGATGTTGTATAAAACAGACAGTAAACTTCAGCAAAAATACTTCCTTACTGTAACGGAAGCTATTGAGATTAATCGACTAATTACAGCAAGTACCAGAAAAATAATGAGCGAAAGTATTTTCTTCAAAGACACACCTGGAACTTCCTCTGTTACTGATTCAGAGAATACCCTACTGGTTATTCCTCTTACAGATGGAACAGCTCTTTGCCCTGTTACATGCGGGTTTAATAGCGGCGAAGCCGGCGGAATGCTGAAGGAAATCCTCCAGATCAGTAAGGAAAAACGAATAGGGCATCTTATTCTTGAGTTTTCAGGTATGGAGGAAGTGAATGACAAAAGTGCTGCCGGGATATTAAAAGTAATAAGAACTCTTAAAGTTCTTGGTGTAAATGTTTCTCTCACTGGTATACAGCCTGAACTGGCCCAGTCTGCCGTACTGCAAAATCTTCCTTTTAAAGGCCTGTCCGTGTTCCCTGACATAAAGAGCGCATTGCTCAACACACCAGAGAATAATTCAGCTCATAGTTGATCTATACCCTTTGAGGAAAAGAAAATTCATTCTCATATACTTTCTCACATTGTTTTAAAAGTTTCCCATATAAATCAAACAGAAAGACTCCCTCTTAGTTAACATATTAGTGATATAATGTTAGAGTTATGAAAACAGATTAACTAAGGGTGAAGGAAATGATAAATGAAACAACGTTAACAATTTCTTTAATCATCTTAATGTTGTTTATTATGGCAGGCATTATATATTTATTTTTTGTGATTATGGAACGTTTAAAAATTAACAGAGTAACTGCTCTGTTCTATGCTTTTTTACAGGCCTCTGTAAGTATAATTATTGCAGGGGTGGTCTTTCAGTGGATTTCTCCTCTTACAGATCCCGCAGAGCTTCATTTTCATCACTTGCTCAATTACAGTTTTTACCCGGTGATTGGCTGGAATGTATTCCTTGGTATAGTCGCAGTTGTTTTTCTATTAAATGGAGCAGTTCACCATCTTATAAGTTATAGAAGTTCGAAATTGAAATACAGAGATTAGATAAAAAAAGCAGAGCTGACAATAAACGGTTCTGTTAACAGGTGAATACTTATTATATTGGACATGAATGGGCGTATAAATTGGTATACGTCTTTTTTTGGTCGCTAAAAAGTTGCTGATTCTGAATAAAATTCTTTAGCGAATAAATAAAATTTAACCGCGAGTAATTCAGAATATTTTTAATTACTTTTAAATTTGTAATAATTAATTTATAATACCTTTATAACCCAGCTAACTGAGCGGTTGCTCAGTCAGGTAAATCTCAATTTAAAGGGGGATAAGCATGGCAGACGAAATAAAACTGACTATGGGCAAGCTTTTGGAAGCGGTTTCAAAAGAGAGTCCTGACCATGATGCAGTAGTTTATCCGGACAGAGGACTCAGGCTTTCCTACAAGGAGTTTGATCAGCTCGCCCGTGATGCAGCAAAAGGGCTGATGAGCCTTGGTATTGAAAAAGGAGAACATGTAGCCGTCTGGGCCACGAACCGCCCGGAATGGGTTACCACGCAGTTTGCCACGGGAAAGATGGGAGCTGTACTCGTAACAGTTAATACAAGCTATCGTACTTCAGAGCTTGAGTATCTGCTCAGACAGTCAGACTCCACAACTTTAATATTAATGGAAGAATACCGTGATGCTTCATATATTAATATGCTTTATGAAATAGCCCCGGAGTTGAGAACTTCAGAACCAGGCAGGCTGACTTCAAAAAAACTGCCTAAACTGAAGAATGTGATTGTACTCGGCGAGAATCGTTACCCTGGAATGTTTCACTGGGAAGATTTACTTGAGCGTGCAAGTCAAACATCTGATCAGGAGCTAGATGAGAGAATGGACAGCCTTCACTTCCTTGAGCCCATCAACATGCAGTATACTTCAGGAACGACAGGTTTTCCTAAAGGTGTAATGCTTACACACAGTAATATCATTAACAACGCAAGAAATGTAGCGGAATGCATGAAGCTCACTAAAGACGACCGGCTATGTATACCCGTCCCGTTTTTTCATTGCTTCGGCTGTGTAATGGGGACACTTGCATGCGTTACAGTAGGGGCGACTATGGTGCCGGTACAGGAATTTAGGCCTGCGGATGTCCTGAAGGCGGTGGAAAAAGAACGGTGTACCGCTTTACATGGTGTTCCTACGATGTTTATTGCAGAACTGAATGATCCTGATTTTAAAAAATATAATTTGTCATCTTTAAGAACAGGAATAATGGCAGGATCCAACTGTCCTATTGAGGTGATGAAAGGTGTAGTAAATGAAATGGGGGCGTCAGAGATTACTATCGCTTACGGGCAGACAGAATCATCCCCTGTAATTACTCAGACAAGAACGGATGATCCACTCGAACTTCGCGTTTCCACGGTTGGACCGGCGCTGCCAAATGTGGAAGTAAAAATCGTTGAGCCGGGGACAAATAAAGAGGTCCCAAGAGGAACACAGGGTGAATTATGTACAAGAGGCTATCATGTAATGAAAGGCTACTATAAGAATCAGGAAGAAACAGACAGGGCGATTGACAATGACGGCTGGCTTTATACTGGAGACCTGGCAGTCATGGACGAGAATGGCTACTGCAAAATTACAGGAAGACTGAAAGACATGATCATTCGTGGCGGAGAAAACATTTATCCAAGGGAAATTGAAGAATTTTTATACCAGCATCCTAAAATTCTTGATGTACAGATTGTAGGAGTTCCCGATGAGAAATACGGAGAAGAGATAGTTGCCTGGATCCGGCTGAAGGAGGGGGAAGAAGCTGCAGAAGAAGAGATTAAAGAATACTGCTATGGTAAAATTGCCCGGTATAAGGTTCCAAGATATATAGCATTCTGTGAGGAGTACCCAATGACAGCATCCGGAAAGATCCAGAAGTTCAAACTGAGGGAAAAGTCCATTGAATATAAAGATAAGGCGGCAGAAAAAGAGCAGGCCGGGAGTTAATAAGACAGCCGATAATATAAGGGAGCTGGCAGAAGGTTGGTTAGTCTGCAGCTCCTTTTTTTGTACTACAATGTACATTTACGGTTATACATGGAATTTTACTATGTGAATGCAGCAGGCAGTGCCAGCTGTATTTTTTTGATAGAGAAAACAGTCTGTGTAATAAGGGAAAAATTTGGAAAATAAACTAGACTTTTTTTGGGAAAACGCCAGTGTCGAAAAAACAGTACTTAAGTCATGAGCATATTTTGTTGACAGACTATTTTTTTCTTCTCCAAATAGAGTTAACTGTAAAAATTTATGATATTCCATAAAATTACTAAATAGATCAGCTGGAAAAGTAAAATGGGAAAAAAGGCCTGTGATTCATTTTGAATTCCTGGATTTATTATTTTCAGCAGGAAAGTGTGGGAAAGTCGGGACTTTTTATCTAATGCAGAGGATATGAAGTTATTTGTAAAATGTGACAGATTTGTGATAAAAAACACTATATAGAACTCCCGAATAGCTGAGCTGAGGGACGGTAAAATATTCTAGCTGCGTACACAGGAGAAAATTAGTACATAAGGGCGGATAAAAATGAATTATTTAATCGATGAAAGCATTTTTTTGCATCTTGATGGCTTTTCCTGGAATGAAGGAAGACAAATATCGGTCCGGGAAGACAGAACGGCTGAATCAAATTCGCTAAGCAGTATAATAGCGGGCTACCAGGGGTCGGTTTTTCCACGTCCATTTAAATTCAGGAAATTAACCACACAAGAAGAGCTGCAGTATTTTACAGAGTATTTCAAAGAGCAGGCTGTTAAAGGTCCTGTAGTTTACATATACGATCCTGCAGTCACAGGGGCTGAGAAGCTGTTGAGAATCAGAAACTGGCTCCTTCCTGAATACAGGCTTATACCTGTGGCAGTACGGGAAGGCTTCCAGGCTATGGATGCTGTCAATATTACACAATATTTAGGAACTTTGGCTGCCGACCTTGGAGCGGAGAATATTACTTCAAAGGGGACAGCTGAGTATCTTAATAAGCATCTTTACAGTAGTAAAGCGTGGCTTATCATACCATATAAGAAAATTACAGTTTATGAGAAAAAAAGGAAGACAATGCAGAAAGACAAGCAATTTAAAACTTTTTATATACACGAGTACACACCAGAAACTGGCAGCTGGAAGGTGGCAGGAAAAGGAAAAATAAGTGACCTGTGCGAGGAAGTACTTAATAATAACAGGGATAATGATTTTGCTGCTGTATGCAAGGGGTGTGAACTTGAAAATAAGGCAAACGTTAAAAATTCAATTACAGTACCAAATAGTAATTTGCCTGTAAATGTTCCATTCGTACAGCTATTGCCCTTAAAAATGAACATTACAGAAGCACAGCAAGTAAAGAATTGTAGTTTAGCAGAATGATAACGGAGATGAAGAACCTATGATTGATGCGAAACGAAAAGCAATGATTTTTTTAACTATAGCATTTATTTTATCTGTTGTTACCAGTGTGCTCGTTCTGAACGAAGTAAGATCCGCGCAGGATTCTCTCGGGGAAAGAACGAGTGTAGCTGTCGCCGCTTCCAATATTCAGCCGTACTCTGAAATTAATGCTGATATGATTGAGTGGGTGGAAATTCCTCAGGCAGATGGCTTCACATCTTTTATAAGAGATTTAAGTGATGTACAGGACGCAGTTACTATTGTCCAGCTCAAGGAGGGAGACCTTCTCACACACAATATACTCCGTTCAGCAGCAGATATCCCCCAGGACCACAGAATCGTCTGGCTTAATGCTACTCCTAACGTAGTGATGGACCAGGCGGTTGCTGCTGGAGACACAGTGGATATCGTTGTTACATACACCTCTGAAGAAACAGATTTAACAACCACCCGTGTATTTGAGAATGTAGAAGTAATCCAGCGTGATCAGGGCAGTGAAGAGACTGCAAATATTAAAATATCCTTGCACATTAATGATGCAGAGCAGTTTATCCATTTTCAGAATACTGCTGATTCCATTCGTGTTCTTCTCGCTAACCAGATTCAGCAGACGGAAGATATACCAGCCGAGGAATCAGAATCTTCCGAACAGGAAGAGTCTGCTGAAGCAGACGAAGAAACTCCGGATGAAGAGAATAACAATGATAACAATGAAAACGATGAAAATAATGATAATAGCGATGAAGAAAACAATGATAATAACGATGAAGAAAAAGATGATGACGAAGACAATGAAGACAACGAAGATGAAGATGATGAAGGCGAGGATGAAGAATGATGAGTGCCATGCGTGCCCTGACAGTTATACCTGACAAAGAATTGGAGAACAAGCTGGAAGAGTCTCTTGAGCAGGCGTCTGTTACTGTTGTCAAAACAGATGAATGGAACGATGACTTAATCAGCCATCGGTACGATGTGGTATTCATAGATGAAAATATATTGAAAGAGCAAAGTAATCTGTGGAACGTTTCAGGAACATTTTTTATAGCTGTGGCAAGAGAAAGGTCATACGAGGCTTTGCGGTCTTATCTGAAACTTGGAATCTATGATGTTGTGGTCATTAATGAAGAAGAAGACAGATTGCAGGATTTAGTTAAACATATAAAAGATAAAATCGAGCACGGCGAAGCAGCAAGTGCAGCGAACGACGGAATGATGGATAAGGGAAAAGTTTGTGTTTTTTACAGTTCTAAAGGTGGGGCAGGAAAAACACTTCTTTCTGCAATGACTGCACAGTGCCTCCAGACGCAGCACGATAAAAAAGTCGTCCTCATTGACCTGAATGCCCAGTTCGGCGGTATCGAGGTTACATTCGGTCTGGATCATCCACGTTCCTATTATGATCTGAAGCCTGTGCTTCAGGAGCTTGCGATTCATCATATTAAAAATGTGGCTGTTACCCATGAAGAGACAGGCATTGATATCATACTCGGCCCATCTGTACCGGAACATGCGGAAGACATAGAGGACGAGCTGGTCTCCAGAATGCTGAGAGTATGTAAAGAACATTATGACTATGTCATTGTGGACATGCCGAGCGGCCTTTCCTCCCTTAGTTTTACAGGGCTTAATGAGGCTTCCCATATATATTATGTTTTGAATCCTGACAGTCTCAGTTTAAGAGTTTTGAAACATACTCTAACTTTGTTTGACAGATTTCAGCTTGGGAAAAAACAAGGGTTTTCCATCATACTTAACAGAACAGACGACAAAGACGAGATGACGGAAAAGGACGTCAGGAAGATCATTGATGCTCCCCTGGATGGTGTCATCCGGTCAGATTATTATGGTATCCAGCCAATGCTGAACATGGGAATACCATTTTTCCTCAGTAACGGTAAGAAAGCTAAATCCAAAGTTACGAAGGATGTTCAGCGCCTCGTCAGCAAAGTACTAGTTTAACCAATAAAAATGGATAGGTGATCAGCATGTCATCATGGATTCAAAAAGCAGGCATTAAACCTGGCACCGCCGTTTTATCCTCAGCCGGAGCCGAAAACATCCGGGACCAGGAGGTGGACCGCTGGGTACGGCATTATAAAAACAGGCTTATTAAAGAGGCTGACCTTGCTTCTATTACTGCACTGGAACCTATGGAAAGGAAACAGACAATTGAGCGGCTCATCTCCGCGATGATTGAAGAAGAGCGGGTTATCATTCCCTCTCAGGTAATGCAGGAAATCATTAAGCAGCTCATCAATGAATCTGTAGGCTACGGCCCACTGGAAGCTCTTCTTGAAGATGATGAGATTACGGAGATAATGGTCAACGGCCCGAAAGCGATTTTTATTGAGAAAAAAGGGCGCCTGGAAAAAACAAATGTCCGATTTAAAGATGAGAATCATATCCGGCATATTATTGACAGGATTATTGCTCCGATTGGGCGCAGAATTGATGAGAGTTCTCCAATGGTTGATGCCAGGCTTCATGATGGAAGCCGGGTAAATGCCGCTATTCCTCCTGTCAGCCTTGATGGGCCGGTAATATCTATCAGGAAATTTAAAAGAGACCCTTTTGCTATGGAAGATCTCATTCAGTTTGGTTCCTTCCACCCTGTGATGGGAGAGTTTCTGAAAGCATTGGTAAAAGCAAAATGTAACATTCTCGTTTCCGGAGGGACGGGCAGTGGAAAAACAACACTTTTAAATGTTCTCTCTTCAGCCATACCTCCCGGGGAAAGAATAGTCACGATAGAGGATATGGCAGAACTGCGGTTTAATTACGATAACCTCGTAAGAATGGAAGCGAGGCCTCCGAATATGGAGGGCACAGGCGAGATAGCTATTGGCCATCTCGTAAAGAATGCACTGCGGATGCGGCCTGACCGGATCATTGTCGGGGAAGTCAGGGGCACGGAAGCTCTTGATATGCTGCAGGCAATGAACACCGGGCATGAAGGGTCGTTAACTACGGTACACGCCAACTCGCCTAAAGATGCGCTGGGAAGGCTGGAAGCTATGGTAATTATGTCAGGTCTTCCTCTTTCTGTAGACGTGATTCGCGGATATTTTGTGGGAGCGCTGGATATTATTGTCCAGAGTGAAAGGCTAACAGACGGTAAACGCCGGCTCGTAAATATTTCTGAAATCACCGAGGATAACGGGAAAGTTTATCTGAAAGACATTTTTCGTTTTTCTAGAAAAGGAACAGATGAACTTGGAAGAGTACTGGGTGATTTTGAAGCGACTGGCTATATACCCGAGGCGTATCAAAAGATCAGATCCTTTGGATTAACACTTTCCGATGACATATTTAAGGAGGGGACGCTGGAATGAACCCTGCCGTTATTTCACTTAGCGCCACCTTCTTTGCTTTTTCCGTCTTCTTGTATTACTACGTAATGGGTAAGCAGGCAAAAAAATCTATTAAACGTGTTAACAGCTGGTTTCATACTGAGGAAGAGAAGAAGAGGAAAAGTTTCATCTACTTGTTTGGCGACCGGTTTGATTCCTCCGAGATTTCCGAGGCACTGAGAAAGAAGCTTATGCAGGCAAATCTGCCGATTAAAGCATCTGAATACGCTGCTGTATGTATTCTCATCTTTGCAGTGCTGTGGTTTGTTTGCCACTTTCTTCTGCAGCTGCTTTTTCCGCTGGACATGGTACTGGCTTATATCTTTGTCTGGGCAGGTTCGAAAATATACTTAAATTCCCGCAAAGATAAACGAGCCGCGGATTTCAACAAGCAGCTTCCGGAAATATGCAGGATGATGAGCAACACGGTTAAAGCAGGAATGACGCTTCACCAGGGGGTGGAGCTGGTAGCAAAGGAGCTGCCTGCGCCTGCAGGGGAAGAATTTAATGAATTAAATCAGGAGCTGAATCTGGGTGACAGCTTTGATGAGGCCATGGGCAGACTTTCTCAAAAAATTGCCAGTGAGGAACTGAAGATTTTTGTCAATACAATCTCGATTCAGAGAAGGGTTGGGGGAAATCTTGCTGAGGTGCTTAGTATTATGGCCGACACCCTTGAAGAAAGGGAGCGTGTCAATAAAGAAATTAACACACTAACTGCTGAAGCGAAGTATATTGCTTTTTTACTGCCCATCCTTCCGGTTTTCATGGTCATCATGATGAATGTGGTTATACCGGGTTTTCTTAATCCATTATTCACCCCGTTAGGCCTGATTCTTATTGTTATATTCGCTGCCCTTCAGTTATTTGCTTTTTTCCTGATAAAAAAGATAACAAGGATAAGGGTGTAGCCTATGAGTGAGAATTTTATAACGTTTATTACTTTATTAGTTGGCATTATCCTTCTCTTCCTTCTGGCCGCGTTTATTTATATCTGGCTTTATGTGGCAAAGAAACAGAAGCTCGTGGAATATGCAGGTGAAGGAGAAGAAAAGAAAAAAACAAAAGTTTCCCTGAAAGAAAGGGTTGGCAGGCTGTTAATCAGAGGGGGTGAATATGTAGGGCCCACTGCAGTTAAATACCCGATGTTTGAGAACAGGGAACAAGATGAAAAACTTCTTGCTTATGCTGGATATCCAATGGGAATGAAACTGGAAACTTTTTACGGACTCAGATATCTCCTTGGTTTTGGAAGTTTAATAGTTTTCTGGCCATACCAGCTAATGGGTTTGCCGTTTGGTTTTCTTCTATTAGTAGTAATGCCTTTCGCAGGATTTCTCTTCCCTAATGTATGGATTCGCATGAAGGCGAAAGATCGGCAGGAAATCATTAGCGTCAGTATGCCGGATTTCATGGATATTGTAAGCATTTCTTTAAGAGCCGGTGCTTCACTGGATGGAGCGTTAAGGCAGGTTTCAGAAAAAATGGATGGTCCCTTAAGCGAAGAGATCAGCAGATTCACGAGAGAGACAAGCCTTGGTGTACCGAGAAGAATCGCTTTTCAGGAGCTGCTGGAAAGGAATTCATCAAAAGAGCTTGAAAATCTTGTGACCTCTCTTTTGCAGGGAGAAGAGCTTGGTGTACCGATTGCACAGACGTTCAACGTGCAGGCTAGTGACCTGAGGCAGTCCAGAGGTTTCAGAGCAAAGGAAAAAGCGGCGAAAGCGAGCCCTCAGATTACCCTTGTGACAACTTTTTTTGTTGCTCCTAGTGTCTTACTCCTCATAGTAGGGATGATGGCGCTGAATCTTATTTACAACCCTGGGGCGTTTGGGCTTGATATATTATTCCGTTAACAAACTGGGCTGAAGCCAGCAAACAGGCATGTTGTTAATAATTAACTTCAAATATTATATTCTTTTAAAGGAGAGATTCAAAATGATGGAAAAAATTTATGGAAAAATTACTGAAACATTGAGTGGAACCCAGGAACAGTTCAAAAAGACGATGGAAGAGGAAAAGGGTGCCTTATCTCTGGAGTGGGTTGCGATCGGACTGCTTGTAATCGTGTTTGTCACTGCAATTATCTCTGTCCTAGGGGACGACCAGCAGATTGGCGGGAAAATTATCGAAGTTATAACAGGATTCCTGGACAACCTGAATGCATCATAATTCTGGGCGGGGGGAGTCTTTCCTGGCTTACGAAAGACTCCCGCTGTACTGTAACTAGTAGACTATATCGAGGTGGGTCCGATGAGAAAAATCATTAAACGGTATACAGGGAATGAAAAAGGCTCACAGACTATCGAGTTTGTGGCAATTTTTCCTCTTTTAATATTTGCTATTTTCTTTGTATGGCAGGTATCGCTTGTTGCTTACGCCCTTGTGGTCACGGAAGCTGCAGCAAGGGACGGTGCCAGGGCAGCAGCAGTGGAGGGGGATTATGTGCAGGCAGTAGAAAATTCCGCGGTTGGACTTCAACTCGCCGGCACTCCTACCCGGAGTATTGGCTCTTCCGGTTACGGAGAGGAAGTCACTGTTACTGTAGTGACAAAGGTGCCATTCATCCAGATGCCAATATTGAATAATCTAGATCAAAATATTACAAGGTCTGTCACTATGCCCTACGAAGGGGAGAGTGACTGACTGGACTCTTCCAGGTGCTGATAAGGAGAGGGTGCAGGTGCTGAGGCTGAAAAATGAAGATGGAAGTACGACCACTTTTGTTTTGTTTATATTAATTGGCGCGATTTTTTTAAGTTTCGTGTTTTTGGATTTTTTCTCTACTTTTGCAAATAAGCGGATCAGCCAGTCAGGTGCAGATGCAGGGGCCCTTGCGGCTGCAAGGGAAGCGAAATTAGCCTATGAAGAGGAACTGCGTATAGAAATACTCGATGAGCTGGGTAATCTTGAGGAAGAAATTGATGAAGAATTGGAAAGGCGAATTGAGGAATTGCTGGAGCAAAATGAAGAAGATGAAAATGAGGATGAAGAAGCAGAAGAAATAGAAATTGATGAAGATGAAATCAGGGAAGAGATTATTTCGGATTGGGGAATTCCAGATTCTATTGTTGAAAGGCTCGAGAACCATTCAGCAGAACTGGAGTTTGAGGAAGCGGCAGCCTTCTTTTTTCATAATGATGATGTTATTATCACCCAAATCATGTGCCGAGGAATTAATAACAGATGGAATGATATTGACAGTGCCGCGAAATATTATGCAGAAAAAAACGGTGCTGTAAATGACGCTGAAGATGATATTGTCGTTAGATTTCCTTATAACGATGAATTTAAAATACAGGTATACACCAAGAGGAACCCGACCTATATCACCGTAGACAGTGGAAATCTGGAAAACAACAATGTTTATGCCCAGGCAGCTTCTTCTGTATCACTGCTTGATGGATTTGATTTCGTAGTCAGCGCATGCCACTGATAACGAAATAATTGAAAATGACTCAAGTGAAGGTTGGGTGACTCATATGTATGTAAGTAATCAAATGATGAAAAAAATAAATTTTTGTTCCGTTATATTATTTTGTATCAGTATAATTTTTATTACACTTGGAAGCACTGTGCCTGCACAGGCAGACGACGATTTCGGCATTATCTTCCCGGAAAGCAAATCAAGGCTGGTGGATACGGATATAGAAGATGAGTCAGGTTCGTGGGGACCGGACGGACCAGGGGGATTCTTCCCTGGAGGAATAGATAATGTTAACCCGCCTGGCACTCCTGACCCCGATGCGGGAGATCCCGGTTCGGGCCACCCTGGGCATTCAGGCGATCCTAATCATCCGGATTATGACGACCGAAGCTTCTGGGAAAGGCTCCGTGATTTCGGTAGAGATCTTTGGGACGGGGCTGTAGAGGCGGGAAGAGATTTAGGAGAGCTTGCAAGCGATACCTGGGATTATATAACTGACCCTGACGGCCTCCGGGCAGATGCAGCTTCCTTCGGCGAATGGCTGCTGGATGGATTTGTTGATACCATGAGTTCGGTTGGGGAATGGTTTGGTGATGCATGGGATGGTTTTAATAATTGGCTGTCGTCAGTTGGTGGATTCTTCTCAAACGCATGGGAAGCATACTCAAATTGGGTAAATGAGAACCTAACTCTGGTGCATTGGATAATTACAGGGGGTCTGGTGATTATTGGGGCGATTGTTTTTATAATTGCTGCTCCGATAACTACAATTACTGGTCTGATTATCGGGGCTGGCCTTCTTGCTGTATCAGCTATTTCCGGTATCATTTATGCAGCAAAGTATGCAGGTACTGAAAACTTCAGCATATGGAATGCTGCTTTATGGGTTGGCCTGCCATTGCTTGGCTTCGGTGGAGTTAAGCTTTTCGCAGGCGGACTGTTAACCAGAGGCCTGGCAAGTGCTGGAGGAATAATGGGAAAGGCTTTTGTAATACCTGCCTTCGTTGATATGGGATTCAACTTATTTTTTAATTTAGATAGTATGACATTTGGTGAAATACTCTTTAGTGCAGCTACTACTGGTTTAATGGGAATGTTTACTCTTGGATTAGGGAAGGCAGTTTTAGCAATGCCCACTATTAGAAAAAAAGTAGGCACTCTCCTGTTTGGGGGTGTTCTTGGAGGCAGTGGCAACTTCATACTTAGTGACTATATGGGTGAAGCAGGTCTTAGTGATTTCCTAACTGGAGCTGCCTTTACGATGGCATTCTCTTTAATTGTTGCTAAATATATACCTAAGGAACGACAGGAAGGTGCGTATGAGTATCTAATTGAAGGAGCACAAAAGGGTATAACGGAATTTTACAACAAGGTGAAAAGCTGGTTTGAAAAACCACCGGAAGACAAAAAAGCTATACAAGAAAACACTCATAAATTTCAACAGGAAAATAATTTCGAAAATAAATATTATGGACCTTAGGAGGAACGTCATATTTTGAGTAATAAAAAATGGAACTACTTAACTATTGGCAGTATACTATACGTTATTATTGTAGGATTTAGTATTAAGTTTTTATATGATAATGACTCTACCAGGCATATAGGGGCTCTTTTTGTATCTGACTGGGGACTTCCGCGTATTATTTATGGCATTACAATATTAATTGCAATATATTTAGTTATGCTGAGGGTGGTAAGAGATTCCGAACCGAATAAGCAAGTAACTAGAAAAACTTTTGTAAAGGCGGTTTTTGCAACTATTGGAATGTTCCTGTTCGTAATGGGAGCTCAGTCACTGAGATCATAGGTTTAAAAACTTGAGCAAGGAGTGTGCAATATGAATGCATTATCATCCCGAGACCAAACAGATGTTACTGGGAAACAGAAAAGTAAATGGGATATTCCTGCCAAACTGCTTGTACTGAGTCCCCTATCCTTTATTTATCTTAACATTCAGCTTAGAAAAAGGAAGTACAAGGTATTTGCCATATTATATGCGATACCTTTATTTCTATTTTTTTCGATGCTTCTATTATCTCCAACAGTTAACCACGATGGTTTCTCTGCTTTATTAATTTTGACAGGGATCAGTTGGTTTTTTAGCAGCCTAGTCTCATTTTTTCATGTTTCCAGGGTGAAGCATGAATTTGGTGAGGAAATTAATAAGGCAGCTTCGAAACGAAAAGTGGAGCTGGTTAAAAAGTATTTTTCAGACGATGAAGAAGTTATCAGAAATTGGATCATGTCAGCTAAGGTATCCCATTATAAAGACAAACGCCTTGGGCGGATTTGGTACATCACTATTAATAGTCTTTTAGCTTTTCTGGTTTTCTTCTTTTTTACTCACCCTTACTATTATTTTTTCCTGGCAATGAATACACGGTCCAAAGAATATTTTAAAATTGGCATTAATAGGTTGGCAATTAAGATTTTCCTTGTAATTGGGGCAGTACTGGCTGTCAGTGTTCAGAATATGCTTCTTGGCATCTTTATAGCTGTATCGGCTTTCTTTTTTATTTATAACTGGATGGCTGCTGTTGTACATTATCTTACTTTACGAAAAGAAATCATGCTGAAAATATCCATGATCATGGTACTTAACTCACGAGGGATTTATATTAATGATTTTGACCGCAAATATCATTCCTTTTACCCCAATATCAAGTATCCGGAGATCAGGGATGATGTTTAGTTTCTCGAAAATAAAGAGAATTGGTGATCATATATTATGTCTAATAAAGGGTGGAACCAGCTAACGCTAGTTAGCAGTTTTTATGTGATTCTGAGCATTTCAATTCTGAAGCTGTTGCATGATAATCAATCTACAAGATATTTAGCTGACCCGATTATTGGAGAATGGGGCATTCCTAAAATTATATTTGGGATCACCTTATTAGCAGCACTTTATTTTATTATGCTAAGAACCACAAGAGACACAGAACCGGATAAGAAAGTAACCAGAAAAACCTTCTTAAAAGCAGGGGTAGCTACAATTGGCATGTTCCTGTTTGTCATGGCAGCACAATCGTTAAGGTCATAATTAGCTTTGAAATATTCCTATAAGGTGCTAATAATAAGGGATTTTTAGGATCGGACGGTGAGGAGATGTCTGACAAAGCATGGGGAAGATTACAGGCAATAGTCATTGCCTTTATGATTATATTTGGATTATCTTTTATTTGGTATATGGAAAATAACGAAGAAAAGGCTTCAGCAATCCTTTTGAATAATACATGGCTTATCTTCCTAATAATCGGCCTAATTATTATCATGCTCTTTTTAATGGTCTTTGCTGGGGTTAGAAGACAAATGGGAGAAGTTAATAAGAAAACATTTTTAGTAAGTTTTCTTATCTTACTTGGTTTTAGCTTTTTCTTTGCAATTACACGCCTGTAACATTGGAGAAAATTCTTATAGGGACGACTTATGTTTTGAGAAGGATAGCTTAAATTAGCGATGCAAACTAACCTTGGCAAGGAGGGAAATAGTGAGAAGAAGTGATGGTAAATTATCTAAGAATAGTACGGCAAAGGGAGGCAGTTTTACTAAGTTTCCCGACATCATCAAAGATAAAGCCACACTTGTTTTGCAGTAAGTTTATGGTTATGACCGATAATAAATGGAATGTTCTAACGCTTGTATGCGCGTTGTATATACTTATTGGCACGTTAGGAATGAAATTAGTATACGATAATGAAAATACACGTCATATTGCAACACCCTTCCTAGAAGGCTGGGGGATTGGAAAGATAGTATATTATTCAACGTTAATGGGTGCTATGTATTTAATAATATTAAGAACTACGAGAGATTCAGAGCCGAAAAAACAAGTTACCAGAAAAACATTTATAAAAGCGGCTTTTGCAACAGCAGGCGTGTTTTTATTTGTACTGGCAGCCTAGGCAATAAGATCATAAACTTTTGATTATGGTAAAAGAGGGATATTTATGAATACAGGTTTGTTACGCGAGGAGAACAAAACATTGAGCAGTGAATATAAGAGATGGACTATTCCTGCACTTTTACTATTCTTTAACCCACTCACATTTATGTATTTAGGTGTGCAGCTAAAGAAGAAACGGTTTATGTTTTATGCGTTGTTTTATTCAATCCCTCTATTTTTATTTCCTGTATTTTTTATTAATGGGGCACTTGCGGGGCAGATGCAGCCAGTCATCATTCTTCTGATAATTACATGTTTGCTTAGTACTTTTATTGCTTTAATACATACCTTCAGTTTAAAACGTAAATATAGTAAATTACTGAAGCAAACAATTCATCACCGACGAGTTGAAATGATTAAAAACATCTACTCAAAAGACGAGTCTGTAATTAGATCCTGGCTGGATCGTTCCAGGCCAAGTTATTTTGCTGATGAAAAGGCCGGAGACAGATGGTATAAAATGATTGTTTTAGCGCTGAGCATAGCAGCTTTCATTCCATTTTTGTTTGCATTTTATTATTTTGCGCTTGCCTTGTTAACGAGATCCGGAAAGTACTTGAAGTATTTTCTTACCGCAGGCGCGCTTAAATTGTTTGCCCTGGCACTATTGCCTTTGACATTTGCAGCAGGAGGAATTGCACTTATTCCCGTACTTCTTTTTGTAATCTACCTTCTACTATTCTTCTGGCTTTTCAGCATTGTTCATCTCCTGGCATTAAAAAAAGACATAGTATTATCAGCCTCTTTAATTATCGTACTTAATTCTAAAGGGGTTTATATGAATAAGTTTGACAAAGGTTTCAATAAAGTATTACATCGTGCAGATCTTCCCCGTCTCCCTGATATAAGGCATGATATTTGAGATGTTCTTTTGTGTTGAGGAGGTGCAAGCAAGATTAGCAATAAAAAATGGAACTACTTAACTATTGGCAGTGTATTATACATTCTTATTATCGGCAGTACAGCAAAACTTCTCTATGATAACGAAAGCACGAGACATATTGGAGCCCACTTTGCATCAGGATGGGGACTTCCCCGCACATTATTCGTGGCAACTATATTAACCGCGGTGTATCTTATTATACTCAGGGTTGTAAGAGATGCTGAACCGAATAAGCAGGTAACTAGAAAAACTTTTGTAAAGGCGGTTTTTGCAACTATCGGCATGTTCCTGTTTGTAATGGGTGCTCAGTCGCTGAGATCATAGGTTTCTAAATATGGTCAAGGAGGGTTCAAGGTGTACGTACTGTCATGCCGGAACAAAACAAATGTAACTTATGAACAGAAAAGTAAAATTGTTATTTATGTTAAAAACTAATAAATAGCGGTATTTTTAAGACCGGGTGGTGAAGCCATGTCTGACAAATTATGGGGGCGAATCCAGGCAATAGTCATGACCTTTGTAATTATACTAGTATTGTCATTTACATGGTTTATGGAAAATAACCAAGAAAAAGGTACGGAATTCCTCCTTAATAATACTTGGGTATTAATTTTAGTGATGTCATTATTGGTTGTGATGGGTTTCTTAATAATATTCGCCGGAATCAGAAGACAAATGGGAGAAGTTAATAAGAAAACATTTTTAGTAAGTTTTCTTATCTTACTTGGGTTTAGCATTTTCTTTGCCATTACACGGCTATAGCCATTAGAAAGTCCATAAAGGGATTTAAGAGTTTGAGGGTGCCGATGGCCTAGAGATAAATACTATGGTCCATGGGGGGAATAATTTTGAATAATAAAAAATGGAATTACTTAACGGTAGGTAGTGTTTTATATATCCTCGTAATCGGCCTAACTCCTAAAATACTTTATGATAACGAAAGCACTAGACACTTGGGGGAGCACTTTGCTTCGGGTTGGGGCTTTCCTCGTACTGTATATTTATTAACTTTATTAACCGCGGGATATTTACTTATATTAAGAGTAATAAGAGATGCTGAACCGAATAAACAAGTAAGTAGGAAAACTTTTATAAAGGCGGTTTTCGCAACTATTGGCATGTTCCTGTTTGTAATGGCTGCACAATCGTTAAGGTCCTAATTAGCTTTGTAGTATCATATTAGCGCTAATAAAAAGGGACTTTTTTAGAATCGGACGGTGAGGAGATGTCTGACAGAGCATGGTGGAGATTACAGGCAATAATCGGTGCTTTTATAGTGATATTCGGATTATCAATTACATGGTATATGGAAAATAATGAAGAAAAAGGTGTGGCATTCTTTTTAAATAATACGTGGCTGATTTATCTCATAATTAGTATTATGATAATCATGCTTTTTTTGATAATTTTTGCCGGAGTTAGAAGATACATGGGAGAGGTTAATAGAAGAACCTTTTTAATAAGTTTTCTCATTCTGCTTGGGTTTAGCTTTTTCTTTTCAATTACACGGCTGTAATTATGGAGGAAAACCGTATAGTAAGCACACTTGTTCTGCAGTAAGTTTCTGACTATGACTGATAAGGAATGGAAGCCCCTTACATAAATATTATATTGTACTTTGCAAATAGGATCGTTTGAAATGAAATTAGTTTACCAGA
The DNA here is from genome assembly GCF_002019695.1 of Evansella clarkii. GTDB lineage: Bacteria > Bacillota > Bacilli > Bacillales > Salisediminibacteriaceae > Evansella > Evansella clarkii. The sequence continues at coordinate 2,703,464 of NZ_KV917376.1, forward strand.
ATTAAAATACCCATCATATTGCCACACCGTTCCTAGAAGGTTGAGAGAATAAAAAGAAAATTTTTTATTTACTTTCACTGGCAATATTACCAGAATTGATGAAGGAGAAGATAATGAGAAAGAAGACTTGGTTAGTTATACAACTCACTTCTATGCTTCTACTTTTTGGGGGATGCCTTTCCATTGTGTATTTCTCGAATGAACACGCTTCATTCTTTAGAGAAACTCTGTTACAAAATCATTTTCTGGTAACGTTCCTACTATTAATTTTTTTAGGGATGGGATACCTCATTATAATAGCAGAAGTTAAGATTAGAACTGGTAAGATCACAAAAATGAGCAGTTTAATTACAATTGGAGTCCTTTGTATTTTTTTCTTGATAGCTTATCTCAGTGACTGATATGGTCTATATTACAAAGGAAACGGTTCCTCTAATTGAAAAATTATAATTATTTAATGGCTCCCTATATTGAGGAGGTGTAAGCAAAATTACCAATAAAAAATGGAACTATATAACAATCATAAGTTTTATGTATATTCTCGTTTCAGGCGTAACCATAAAACTATTATTTGATAATGAAACAACTAATCGTCTGGTAGAGCCATTAGTCATTGGATGGGGGCTTCCGCGGATATTATATATAATCACAATTTGGATTTGTGCTTATATCTTAATGTTGAGATTAACCAGGGATATGGAGCAGAATAAGAGAGCAGGACCCAAAACTTTTGTGAAAGCCGTATTTGTTACAGTGGCAATGGTCTTATTTGTAATGGGAGCTCAAGCGCTGAGGTCTTAAAATTTAAGTGATTAGTCAAATAATAAAAGAGAAAGAATATAAAGGAAGCGTCTAAGAATCAATATGCTAATTTAAAACATAAAATTTATATTATGGTCATAGGGAAACAATATGAGTGACAAACAATGGAATATAGCGACACTTATTAGTGTGCTTTATATATTTGTGGGTGGAAGTATTATAAAGCTCATGTACGATAATTTAAACATAAGATATCTGGTAGAACCTATTTTAGTAGAATGGGGCGTGTATATCGGATAATATTTGGTTTGACACTATTATCTGCCATTTATTTTATAATTTTAAGGACCACACGAGATACTGAAGAAAACAAAAAAGTTACCAGAAAAACATTTATAAAAGCGGCTTTTGCAACAGCAGGCGTGTTTTTATTCGTACTGGCAGCACAATCGGTAAAGTCATAATTAGCTTTGAAATATTCCTATTAGGTGCTAATAATAAGGGATTTTTAGGATCGGACGGTGAGGAGATGTCTGACAAAGCATGGGGGAGAATACAGGCAATAGTAATTGCCTTTATAATTATATTCGGATTATCATTTACATGGTTTATGGAAAATAACGAAGAAAAAGCTTCAGCAATCCTTTTGAATAATACATGGCTTATCTTCCTGATAGTCGGCTTAATGATCATCATGGCATTTTTGATAATCTTTGCCGGAGTTAGAAGGCAAATGGGAGAAGTTAATAAGAAAACATTTTTAGTAAGTTTTCTCATCTTACTTGGCGTTAGCTTTTTCTTTTCAATTACACGGTTGTAGCGAGCATATTATACACATTACCAAAGTGTCTTAACTAAGACTGGCAAGGAGAGAAGCTATATATATATTGCACATAAATAGAAGTGGGTTTATTACTTTTATTACTTTCCACTCAACTTTATTCAGATTTAAGGAGAATGTGAATGACAAAAAAGGCCTGGTTAGTTTTACAACTCACTTCTATGTTTCTGCTTATCGGGGGAGGCTTTTCACTTGCGTATTTCTCTAATGAATATCCAGTGTTATTTAGGCAGACTCTGCTGCAAAATCACTTATTGGTAGTGTTTTTGATATTTATCCTTTTAGGACTGGGTTATATTATGGTAATAGCAGAAGTTAGGATTAGGACTGGCAAAATCACAAAAACGAGCAGTGTAATAACTATCGGTGTTCTGTGTTTGATTTTCTTGTTAGCTTATACAAGTAATTAATTTTGACAGGTAATCACGAAGGATTGGTTATCTGTACTCTATGTCTATCTTTGATAAGGCATAATTTTAGATGAACTTATCTGTGGTAAAAAACTATAAGGGAAGTGAGCAGGTGGTTCCATTCACATATATAACCAGCAAAGGGAGAAGGATATGACAAAGAAGACCTGGTTAATTTTACAAATTGCTTCTATGATTATATTGATCACAGGTGGCATTTCATTTATATATTTTGGCAATCAATACATGGATGAATTTGGAGAAGTTCTGTATGGTAATTATATGTTAGTAGCACTGATGATAATAATCGGGATAGGTTTAGCTTTTATCATGATCATAGCCGAAGTCAGACGCAGGACAGGGAAAATAACAAAAGAAAGCAGTTTACTGACCCTCGGTTTATTATGTTTTTTAGTGTTTTTAGCGTATTTAAGCGTGTAGCTAAACCATACTTCTTTGCGAAAAATAAAAGGGAGTTTGCATTTATGAGCAGAAAAAAGTGGTTAACTATACAAGTCTCATCTATGGTCTTATTTTTGTCACTTGTTTTGTCACTGGCCCATTACGCCAACACCTACCCAATAGCTACAAGGGATCTTTTCTACGGAAATTATGCAGCAGCATTTCTTGGCTTTTCGATTACCATTATCTTGGTTTATTTAGCAATAATTGCAGAAGTGAAAAAAAGAAATGGCCAAATAAATTTAAAGGGCAGCTTACTAATCATTGGATTCATTTGTTTAATAATTATTCTTGCAGTTTTAAATGCTTAATAAGCAGAAATGACGAAATTATACTTATTACTTTAGTTCTTTTTATAATCTGCTATTGTTAACTTCTGCGAGAAATAGGACTTAATTCTAAAGCATTCCTGTAACCAGGATTGATAAGGTTTTGATAAAGTATTACATCCTGCAGATATTCCACGGCACCCTGATATAAGGCATGATATTTGAGATGTTTTTATGTTGAGGAGGTGTATGCAAGATTAGCAATAAAAAATGGAACTACTTAACTATTAGCAGTGTATTATACGTTATTATTGTAGGATTTAGTATTAAGTTTTTATATGATAATGATTCTACCAGACATATCGGGGCTCTTTTTGTATCTGACTGGGAGCTTCCGCGAATTATATATGGCATTACAATTTTAATTGCAATATATTTAGTGATGCTGAGGGTCGTAAGAGATTCCGAACCGAATAAGCAAGTAACTAGAAAAACTTTTGTAAAGGCCGTTTTTGCAACTATTGGAATGTTCCTGTTTGTAATGGGAGCTCATTCCCTGAGATCATAGGTTTAAAAACTTGGGCAAGGAGTATTACTTTTGAGTTTTAAAAAATAAAGAGCCCTCTTGGTATTGTGTTATGTTATGAGTGTCCAAGCTGCTCACGATTACATAACGACCCTGGAAGGCCTCAACGCAGCAGCAGCGACCTTCAGTGAGCCGCTGCTGGATGGATATGCGACTCGGGGGATGACCTGGTTGTAAAAAGTATTCCTTAAAAATAAAGTTAGTTCTACAACAGACTCCGGATCGAAATTTACACATAAAATATTATTAAATATCAAAGGGTGCGGATTGCATGAATGATAAAACCTGGGGTAGATTTCAATTATTATCTTTTTTGCTGATAGTCACTATGGTTTTTTTGTTATTGTATGTCGGCCCTCAGTACCCGGTGGTAGGTGAGACCTTACAGGGCAATTACATTTTAGCCGGACTTTTGATTCTTATTTTCATTTGTTTATTATTTATTTTAATAATAGGAGAAGTTAGAAGAAGAGTTGGTCATATATCAAAGGAAGCAAGTTTAGTTACTTTAGCAGGCATATTAGTGCTGGTGATACTCGCTTATACAAGCGTGTAATTAAAATTATTAAGGGATTATTATCCGCAGGTTTATGCAGGTATATGGACTAAGAAAAACTTAAATGTTCTTAATAGGTTATTAGTATAAGTAGCTTTCAGGTAATTTTTTTATTGGTTAAAAGCAAAAGGGGGAGGGGGGAATTTAATTGAACAACAGGAAATGGGCTATTATACAAATGGTTTCGCTGGCACTGCTTATTGGGGGAGGGTCCATATTTATGATTTATGCAGAGAGAAACCCTGGGCAAGCTGCAGACCTGCTTCATGGTAACTTTCTCCTTGCCTTCCTTCTCATTTTACTGATCCAGGCGGGAATTTTTATCCTCATATTTGCTGAGGTCAGAAAAAGGATGGGGGAAGCCAGTAAACAGGCTTTTGTTGCTGGCTTTTTCGTAGTTGGGCTTGTACTATTTATAACTTTTCTGAGAGTAAACTAAAATCCACAGCATTTAAGGTCATTTTAAGAGGAGGCGATTCATTTGAAACTAAAGGATTTATGTATAATATCTTCAGGAGTTCATCATAACCCGGGCTCTGATAAACCACATCTTGTCCGTTTTACCATTGATTTTAAGAGCAGGAAATTTCAGAAAGTTGCATTGTATTACGCAGTCAGCTATGATAAAAACTTTTGCTGTACAGAAAAATTGTTTTATAAGTGGCGGTCTAACAAGTATTCTGTAAACATACTGCCTGTAAAAAACGAAGAAGAAGAGGAGAAGCTGGCTCACTATGGTAATTACAGAATAAAGAATTCCATGCTGGATTTTGTACTGGCTGGTAAGTGGGAATGGGAGTTTGGTAATAAAGAGATGGCAGAAGCTGCAGCTGCAGCAGGAGTCAAAAGGCTGGAGCGTGAGCTTAATAACTTCATCAATCTCGCCACTTTTAATAGACGAATAAAAAGTGTAACGCCTAAGAAAATCGATCTGTAAGGGGGAGATTCAAATGGAAGAAGTTTTTCGGCTTGATGTGAAAACAGAAATAAACAATGAAAAAGACAAGCCGTATGATGTGAATTTCTTATTAACATATGAACATGCAGCAGTTGAGGAATGCTTCACGAAGGACGCTGACCTTTTTGAAAACTGGAAATTCACAGCAGAAAAAAGAAAGTCGAGTCCCGACAGCAGAGTTAATTTTACATACGACGAAAATGCATCACCTTTTTCCGATAATGGGTTAAGCGAACTTTTACTTAATAAAAGCTGGAGGTTATCTTTTGAGAGTAAAGAGATCGCAGAAGAAGCTGCACTTAGAGGAAAACAAGAGCTTGAGGACTTTTTGCAGTTAATCTGGGATTCTCTCAAACTTCGTTTAGCAGAAGAATTGGCATAAGAAGACCATTGCCGTAACTCAGAGAGAAGGGGGGAACGTAGTGACAGTGAGCGACCTGTCTCTTTGTCCCTCAGGTAGTCTTACATTTCACTGAAAAAAGGGCGCCCAGGAGGCGCCCTTTAAGGAATTTGCTTTTGGTAAGCTCAGATTACCAAGACCAGACTGAAGCACCGATGATTACCAGCAGAATGAAGAGAACCAGAACTAAAGCGAATCCAGCTCCAAAACCAGTGTGTCCGTGCATAATGCAAACCCCCTTTCCTTTTCAGGGATAGTACAACTTATGTAAAGAGAAGCAAATATGTGTAGTTATTTTGTTGAGAAATAGTATATATTGCAAATCATATACTTTTTCAGGTCATGCAGATGGTTATAAGGTGGAAAAGGATAACCTATGCAAGCTGCCTCAGGTACAGTATATCTTTGGTGGGGAATGACTTAAAAAGTGGCAGGAGGAGTCATATGCTTGGATTAGACACTGGAGAATTTTTAATTGTTCTATTATGTGCTTTACTTATAGGGCTTGCCAAGACCGGTCTCCCTGCACTTGGGATTCTCGTAGTTGCAGCAATGGCGACTATTTTTCCAGCGAGAGATTCTATAGGAATTGTGCTGCCTATGCTTATCGCTGCAGACCTCATAGCAGTGGTTTACTACCGTCACAGCGTCCACTGGAAAACTCTTTTTTCACTCGTTCCATGGGTAGGTGGAGGTTTAATCGCCGGATTTATTCTGCTCTTATTCATAACAGCGAGCCGGCCCATCGAGGTTATCCTAGGTGTAATAGTGCTGGTGATGGCCGCCGGTCAGATGGCAAGAGAGAAGGGCAGGACAAAATGGCTGGAAAATATGCCGAAGTCAGGGAGCTTCAGAGGTGTGATAGGTACACTGGCAGGTTTTACAACGATGATTGGAAATGCTGCCGGTCCGATTATGTCCATTTTCCTCATCGCTATCAACCTGCCGAAAAAAGTATTTATTGGTACCGGGGCTTGGTTTTTTCTTGCCGTAAATCTCATTAAAGTACCACTATATATTTGGCTCACGTTAATAACCTGGGAGACTGTTCTGTTTAATCTGTGGCTCGTTCCGGTTATACTTGCAGGAGCTTTTCTTGGAATCAAGTTTCTGCCGTTGATTCCCCAGAATAAGTTCAATACGGTAATCCTTTTTCTTGCTGCTGCGGGAGGAATCCAGCTGCTCTTATAAGTTTCTTTATAATACATGAATTTTCACAATTTTTATTAATAAGTCTCATAGATTTTTTCTTCTGGCATGTTACAATTAAACTAGTAAACCAGAGGGAGTTTTTACTATGAAACTATGGCTGAAAAAGTTTTCCGTTGTTCTTATTACATTTATAACCCTGGGAACATTCATACCACCTACATATCTGGATGCACAGGCAGAAAACAATGACGAAATCTTATCCTCGGGCAATGGTGAGGACTCTAAAAACGACCTGACTGGAGCCCACGATACGGGAGATTCAGTTTCAGAAAGCGGCGAGCCGGCCACTGAAGATTATGTCGTTGCCCTGACTGAGCTTGCCAAAGAACAGACTATTGAAAAATTAGGTCCCCGTATTATTAAAAACGTAGAAGAGGAAGTTAACTCTCTGATTCTTCCTAATATAGAAGAAGTGCTGGGCATGATTCTTACCGAAGCGGGAGAAGAAGTTCCTTATTACGTGATAACGGAACAGCCTTCCGGAGGATACGGAGAAAAGATCTTTAATGTATATGACTACCGGTCCGGTGATGATATAGCGAGGTTTCATGTACGCCGGGATAACCGCCCCCGGGACGGATACTGGTTTAATTTCCACTACCATTTATATACTGATAATTTCGAAGAGCATTATGAGCTTGGAGAAGTTTACTGGGATAAAAACACACCGCCAAAATGGATGTCGTAAAACAGGGACCTGGTCCCTGTTTTTTTATTTCTTCCCCATACTGAAGCCGTCAAACAGGCGCCCGCCGAATGGAGCTAACACATTGTCTGTAAGATTTATTATTTTTTCTTTATTGCCGGTTTTATAAAATACATCAAAGGCTTCCACGAAAGTGCTGGTGAAATCTTTATCATAATTACTTAAAGCCCGAACGATCCACTTAGAATCTCCAATCCATTTTCCATTTGTCCTCAAGACGAATTCATGAATCCAGTCTGCAAGCGTGCTTGCTATAAATAGTTCTTCCCCTCTGTCTGATGCCCCAATAAAATCCTCAAGCGCGTCAGTAATAAAGTACCGCTTTAAATAAATTTCCTCCGGAGCCCAGGGTGCGGGCCCTTTTTTCATTAAATGTTTTGCTTCACTTTTAATAATACTGACAATTCCTTTATCGATGAGCACAATCCCTTCAGCAACCATATGGGGGTGGGTAGGCTTTGCTATTTCACAGTCGTCCTGAAAAAACTGTTTATAGGATGTTAAATTATGGGCAAATACTTCCACCGGCCAGCCATTAAATATCAGGGCTTCTCTGTAAGGGGAGGGAACAGCATTATCAAATACAACAATATCAAGGTCCGAAGTCTTAGTAGCCGTTCCTCTGATAACACTTCCGGCGAGGATAGCGCCCTGGCAAAACGGATAAAAATGCTGAATAAATTGCTGGGCGGTCTTCACTGCTGACCTTCGTTTATTATTATTTTGACCCAATGTGTCTGTCACCTGCTTTTAGTTTAATTTAAGGGAATGCCAACAACTAAAATATATGAGAAAAAGAGGGGATAATAACCATTAACTGGTTAATTGGTTTTATTGAAATAATCTTCATAGGATAATTTCTGGCAGAAATTAAATAATAAGTAAAAATAATATACCGGAGGTGCAGATAATTGGCTGGGCTGACAATGAAGGAACTTGCATTTATTGAAGATGAAATAAGAGCCGAGGAAATAACTGCGAAAACAATGAACTGGTGTGCATCCCAATGTAATGATATGGAGCTGAAAACAGTGCTTGAAGAAATTGCCGAACAGCATCAGTTAAGGATTGCCGAACTCTCTCAATACTTTAACCGAGCTGGTAAATTACAATAAGGAAGGAGGGCAGAAAATGCCGAACAATATGGAAGGACGGGGGCTGACTGACAGGGAAATGGTACAACTGTGTCTGGAACTGGAGAAAGGGCGGTGTCGCAGCCTGAGTAACACCATGCTTGAAGTCAGCCACGAACCGCTGCGGAAAATATATGGACAATGTCTGGAAAGCTCCAGCGATGGCCATTACCGGCTGTTTAACCTGCTCAATGATAAAGGCTGGTATATGACAGAAGCAGCAACTGCCGCCCAGATAGGGAAGGTGCAGGAGCTTATGCAAAACAATCTGCACCCTGATGACCAATTTTAACAGCAGCAGAGGATCCCTTTTTGGGGATCTTTTTTGCACTTTAAGAAAGTATAAAATTTTAGCGATGAAGTTAATTCGACGCAGTGAAAAATTTTATTGCCAAAGTATAAGTGCAACTACGCCTCTGACTTCGATAATCGGCGAGGTCTCTTTATTGTTTTCACATCCTAAAATACGAAGAATAAACATATCAATGAAATAACGGAATGCAAGGAGGGCGATACCAATGGACTGGCGGCAAAAAAAGATATCTGCAGAAGAATTATCTCCTGGTACCCAGCCCTGTTGTCCATCCAGGGACGATTTTGCACCTGTTTTTACAGCGGAAGCTTTTGTAAATAATCAAATTGTTACCATTAACCTTCAGCAGCTCCTTGGTAAATGGGTAATCCTTTTTTTCTACACCGGTAACTTTACTTTTGTCTGACCTACTGAACTGGCAGCAGTTGCTGCTTTATACCCTCAATTGAAGCAACAGAATGCAGAAGTACTTGGCATCAGTACCGATAGTGTATATGCCCATAAAGTTTTTAAAGAGACTTCGCCTTCCACGGGTGCCGTGCAGTATCCTCTTGTAAGCGACCGCAGCCACCGGATCAGTAAAGCTTACAGGGTGCTGGATGAGAATACGGGAGCAGCATACAGAGCAACTGTTATTGTTAATCCCTCGGGTGTAATTGTACTAAAGTCGGTTTACCCGAAAGAAATCGGGCGCAACAGTTACGAATTACTAAGGGTGATACAAGCTTTGAATTATGAAGCAAAAACAAAATTGGGAACACCGGCCAACTGGGTGCCTGGTAATTCCGGCATTGTTTCTGATACTGAAAATATTGGGAAAGTTTAATCTTGCATGTTCCAGGTGCCTTTGTCCAAACTAATCGAGGGGCTTATTTATAACCCACAATATATCCGGAGGTTAAAACCAATGAATTATGCAGCCCACGAGCTATTAGAAACTTCTGAGGCACTACGGACAAAAGCAGCTGAAATTGAGCAGCACAGCATGTTTGCGAATCAGTGCAAAGACCAGAACTTACGGAATATTTTAATGAAGCACCAGCAGCTGATGATCACTGCATATCAGCAAGGCGTAAATTTATTAAATGGAAAAGGAGCTCAGGTAACACATCAGACTCCTGATTTTAATATGCATGGGAACCCTGGCATGCATCACCAGATAAGCATGTCTGCCCCGAGGACTGAAACTAATGCCCTGTCAGACCAGACAATTGCCACTTTAGCCTTAAATACGCATAAAACAGGCTCTGTAATGGGAATGCAGTGGGCAAATGAATGTGTGGATACACAGCTTCGCACATACCATGTCAATGGAGCAAACTTATGCCAGGAAATGGCGTATGAAATTTGGGGATGGATGAATCAGAATGGATATTATCAGCCTCCTGCTTTCAGTCAGGACCAGACGACACAGATGGCAGCTATGTTCCAGCCAATGACTGGCCAGTACCAGCAAAAACAGCCAGGGATGGGAATGCCGAATCTTGGAGCGCCGATGAATAATCAGGGACATGGTATGCAGCAGTAAGTATATAGAAAAGCACAACAGGTTTTATTTTGCACCTGTTGTGCTTTGATGTTAAAACGGACTTGTTTTTTCAGGGACAGGCCAGGGGGTATCTTCTCCAGGATACCCCCTGTTTTTATCTCACTGCCCCAAACGGGAGGACAGCGTGTACTCCTTTAGCACCGTTTACAACCTGGGTGATCCTTAAGTCTACTGCTACGCTTGCAAGGGCAGTGGCTTCTGTTCTGCTCACATTGTACAGTTCCTGTATTAAATCCATCATTTCATACAACGCAATTCCAGTTGCCTCGTTTAAATCTTCATGGAAACCAAATGTTATCCAGCCGGAAGGTGTTTTTGCCCTGGGATAACTCAGCTTCATGTCTTCTCTGACTGTTAATGTGACGTCCACATGATCCATCGGACACTCAATGGCAGTTCCGGAAATTTCCCCATCTCCTTGAACAGCGTGTCCATCGCCAATGGAAAATAATGCTCCCTCTGTATAGACCGGCAAAAACAATGTGCTTCCTGTTACAAGCTCTTTACAGTCAATATTTCCGCCGCAGTTTCTTGGTGGAGGAGTGGGATGCATTCCCGGCTGTTCCGGTGCAACTCCAAGGAGCCCCATAAAAGGCTGGAGAGCAACACGGAATTCCTTTTCACCCATTTTGCATTTTCCTGTCATGCTCTCTGAGTCCAGTTCCCAGTCCACTTGAAGTCTTTCTTCGTCAATTATCCCGATCTTCTCATTCTGCCAGTTTTTATTACCTCCAGCCCAGTTCCTTCCATACCAGCCCGGTTTTATCTCATTAAGCCGCACCTCAAGTACTGTTCCTGGCTTTGCTCCCCTTACAGCTACCGGCCCAAGGACAGGGTGGCCCCGTTTTTCCTCGTTCTGTCCTGAGTTATATTCAAATCTTTCGGTATCTTTAGAGGGGGAATAGCCCCATTGAATATCAGGTGTAGTGAGATGGAGAGAATCGCCCGAGTTAATTGTCAGGACAGGTTTATATTCATTACTGAACGAGCCTTGTAAGTTTTCTGAACGTAGTTCCAGCTTATGTATCATAGTAAGCCTCCTCTTAGTTTATCTATTGGCATATTAACTATTGTACCAAAACTCTTAGCGAAGACTAGGTCCAGTGAAATTTCTTTAATAGAGGATTTAATAAAGAAACTGCACATACACTGTAAAAAAACGTGGGGGGATTAAATGAGAATCCGTGTACGGAGAGGAGATACACTGTGGTTTTACAGCAGGTTGTTTTCCATTCCCTTAAATCTGCTGATGGATTCGAACCGTGATGTAGACCCAGCAGGGCTTCAGCCGGGGCAGGAAATAAGAATACCTGGTTACGTAACAGCCAGCCAGCAGGTTCAGGCAGGTAATACGATATGGCAAATTGCTTCGCGGTACAATATTCCTCCAGAGTCACTGTACTTATTAAACCCTGGAGTCAATCCTGCTAACTTAGCTGTCGGCAGCATCCTTATTATTCCGGTAAGAGTGACATGGCGGGTAGTTTCAGGAAATAGGAACTACGATTCTCAGGCACTGGTTAATGAACTTCGTCAACTGGCGCAAATTTATCCGTTTATTGGTACTTCCGTTTTTGGCAGCTCGGTAATGGGAAAGAACTTGTTTGAAGTCACTGTTGGCAATGGACCGAAGCGAGTCCATGTCAATGCTTCCTTTCATGCAATAGAATGGATAACAACTCCGGTACTTATGACCCAGCTTAATGATTATCTGCTTGCACTCACCAATGAACAGCCAGTAAGGGGGCTGTATCTGAACCGGTTTTATAATGAAGCACAGCTTTCGGTCGTTCCTATGGTGAACCCTGATGGTGTGGATCTTGTGTTGAACGGTCCTCCTGCAGAGGAGCCATTTCGTTCATCCGTCATTTCAATTAATGGGGGAAGCCTTGACTTTTCAACCTGGAAAGCTAATATTCGCGGGGTGGATTTAAATAACCAGTTCCCGGCCATGTGGGAAGAAGAGAGGGCACGTAAGGAAATTTACAGCCCGGCACCGTTCGATTATCCCGGGGAAAGTCCATTGTCGGAGCCAGAGGCTGTTGCGATTGCCGGCTTGACGAGAAACAGAGAATTTCATCGTGTATCAGCATATCATACTCAGGGAAAAGTAATTTTCTGGGGTTACCAGGGGCTTGAACCCCCGGAGTCACGGACAATTGTAAATGAGTTCTACCGTGTGAGTGGTTACCGTCCGATTCAGTATGTAGAGAGCTTCGCGGGGTATAAAGACTGGTTTATTCAGGAATGGAGAAGACCAGGATTTACGGTTGAATTAGGAAGAGGAGTTAACCCGCTTCCCATTACTCAATTTGACGAAATGTATGAAGAAACACTTGGAATCTTTCTTGCTAATCTGTATTTGCCTGTCTGAGCAAAAAAGAGGTACACGGCTTCGTGTACCTCTCTCAGACTAACCAGCTTTATATAGGGCGTCTCCAGCCTTAGCGTTTATCCAGGGATTTTTCTGCACTATACTGTCTTTGCGGATTCATATGAGAAATCGCCTCTTCCACAACAATATCCGCACGCTTCGCTTCCCTGTCTTCTTCCCTTGCTCTTCGTTCTATCAGCTCAATATCTTTCGGTGAATTTTCATTCATGTTAAAGCCTCCAGTGTGTTTATTTTCGTATCATATAATGTTTTGTTTTTAATATAACCTGTTTGAGGTTATTGAAAACCACTTTTTAATATATCGGAAAAGTTTTTGAAGAGTAATATTTTTGGTGCGAGGCGGTGGAGCGGCTCTTTTGGGATTGATTGTGAGGAATAATAAAAGATTTATGCAGGAAAAAAAAGAGCCGGAACATTTCTCCGACTCTCTTTGTTAACTAAGTTACGTACCCTGAGTTTCTGATTATTGTATCTCAAGTAACGCAGGAGCTTGCAAGATAAAATTAATGATTAATCAATTTTTGTCCACGTGCCGGATCTTGTAGTTTCGAATCCGTAGTCACTTGGTGAAATCTCAACGATAACGGAGCCCTCGATAATATCATTAGAGATAATATTGTCTAATTCCCCGTCGAATCCGCTTAATCTTGCCCAGTAGCCCCCTGAAGCATTATCGTTTCTGTACTTTCCAGGTTCGATATCCACTCCTACTAAGTACTGGCCGTCCCCGAATTCTGTAAGGAGTTCTCCTTCATAATTATCATCAATCAGTATCCATTCACCAGAACCTTGTGAACTGAAAGCCTCATCAGATTCTTTAATTTCAACATATGCAGGGCCTTCAGGAAGTCCGTTGCTCAGAATATCATCAAGCTCACCGCTGTATCCGGCCAGTCTTTCCCAGTATGTTATGCTGCCGTCATTTCGGTATAAACCAGGCTGTATTTCATCTCCAACGATGAACATACCTGATCCAAAACTTACATAATCTGCTGTTTCAGGCTCAATTTCCTCTTCTTCAACAACAGTTTCTTCATTATTGTTTTCATCTGTCTCAGGTTCTTCTTCCTCAGCAGCTTCGTTGTTTTCATCGCCAGCGTTGTTATTGGAGTTGTTAACGGCGTCTTCGATGTTTTCCTCGTTTTCGCTGTTATTATTGTTGGCGTTGTTGTTTTCATTATTGTTATTATTCTCGTTATCTTGAGGTTCGTTTTCCTCCGAGTTATTGTTATCCTCTGACTGAGAGGTTTCCTCATCCTCCCCGCCAGTGGCAATGGCTGCAGTAATAAAAAATGCGACGATTGCAATAAACCACCACTTTTTATAAAATGGCTTTTTCTTTTTTGTTGTTTCCTGTTCATACATAACTGAACCCCTCCTTATTAAATTGTTATGAAACTTCCTTATCACTTAGAATAAGTCGACAATGTACTAAAAACTATTGAACATCACCAGTGATTTGACAGAGCTGGAGACAAATGTCTGCAAAAGGGAAGCAAGATGCTCTTAACAGAGAAATCAAAACGGATGAAATTATAAAATATTAGCGTATGAAGTACAAAATTCTGTTAAGGCAAGTGGTTAAGCAGGAAAGTGTCTTTATGTACGGATCCGGTGAAGAAAGACCGATGCTCTCTAATCGATCAGGAGTTTTAGCCTTGTCGAAGACCCTTCGGGGATGCAGAAGTTAATCTTATTATACTATCAAATGACTATTAAAGACATCGTTTTCAGATATAGAGAGTATGTAGTTTTTGGCAAATTTTGAATGAAGAGCATACTTGTTCATTCTATATCCTGTTATAATTAGTGTAATTTACATTTTACAAAAGAGGTGAAAAAATTGGAGATTCGACTTTCACAAAAAATGAGTAAATTCGGTACGTCAATTTTCTCGGAGCTGTCAAACTATAAAAAGCAGAAGGTGGAAGCAGGTGAGGAAATAATAGATTTAAGTATCGGGAGCCCGGACCTTCCGCCACCATCTTTTGTCATGGAGGAACTGGCCCGGCAGGTTAAAGACCCTTTAAATTATGGCTATTCTTTAACTGGTACATTCGAGCTTCATAAAGCTGTCGAGGAATATTATTTTAAGGGGAACGGTGTGTCGCTGAATGCCCGGAAAGAAATTATCATTACGATGGGCTCCCAGGACGGGCTGGTTCATTTGCCAATGGCAGTAGCAGATCCAGGAGACGTGGTGCTTGTCCCTGATCCAGGCTACACAGCTTATGAGGCAGGCATTTCTCTTGCAGGAGCACACCCATATTTTATGCCGCTCAAGGAAGAAAATAATTTTCTGCCTGATCTGGCCAGAATCCCGGAAGAAATCCTTCAAAAAGCGAAGCTGATGATTTTAAACTTCCCGGGAAACCCGGTACCAGCTTTGGCTTCTGTGCAGTTTTTTGAAAAAGCCATAGAAATTGCTAATAAATACAACATTATTATTCTTCATGATTTTGCATACTCGGAACTTTATTACAGTGAAAAACCAGTCAGTTTTTTATCTGTATCCGGAGCGAAAGAAGTGGGGATAGAATTTAACTCTTTTTCTAAAAGTTTCAACATGGCGGGATGCAGAATAGGTTATGCTGCCGGAAATCCCTCAATCATTGAAGGTCTCGGCAGACTCAAGTCTAATTTAGATTATGGTGTATTCGCACCGGTCCAAAAGGCCGCAGCTCTGGCTTTGAGAAACGCATCCAGTTTCAGCAGTGCATTACGGGAGATTTACAGTCAGAGAAGAGATGTGCTCGTAAAGGGGCTGCAGGAAGCAGGGTGGCATGTAGAACCGCCAGAGGCATCTATGTTTATCTGGGCTAAAATTCCTGAGAATGAAACATCCACTTCATTTACATATAAACTCCTTGATGAAACAGGAATTGTCGTAGTTCCAGGTAATGCTTTCGGGGAAACAGGGGAAGGTTATGTAAGGATTGCCCTTGTTCAGAAAGAAGAAGTGTTAAGAAAAGCAGCAGAAAAGCTAAAGAATAGTAAAATGTTTATCCCGATGTAACCGTCCGTAAAATCCCGCCTCAAAAGAGGAGTGGAAGCGAAGATGTTCTTTATGCGGGAGATAACGGACGCTAACATCCCGATTGGTTCAACTAACAATCAGTGGGGGATGAAAAACCCCCCCACTGATTGAAGGTTCACTTTATGCATGTGTAATGTATTTCAGCAGGAAGGGGAGCATTATGAATAAGAAATATATCCGCCAGTCGAGAGTAGTACAGACGGATCTCGTACTGCCGAATGATACGAATAACCACAACACATTGTTCGGTGGTGTGTTAATGAAAAAGATGGATGCAGTGGCAGCTATTTCAGCAAGGCGGCACTGCCGTACGGATGTTGTAACGGCCTCTACAGATTCGGTAGATTTTTTAGCACCAATTCACCCGACAGACTCCATCTGTCTTGAATCGTTTGTAACGTGGACAGGGAGGACATCTCTGGAAGTCTTTGTTAAGGCAGTTGCTGAAGATTTACTATCCGGAAACCGCCGGATCGCAGCAACAGCTTTTTTAACCTTTGTAGCCCTGGACGAAAATGGCAGCCCATCACAGGTTCCTTCCGTGGTTCCGGAAACGAAGGAAGAAGAGTTTTTACATAATACAGGTGGAGAAAGGGCAGAAAACAGAAAAAGAAGACGAAAAAAAAGTGAGGAACTTGCTTCGTATATGACAATAGACAAACCATGGGATTCGTAACAAATAAAAGAAACCACCTGAATTGGGTGGTTTCTTTTTACGTTAAAACTGTTTGAGATGTTTAAATATTGGAGATTAACAAAAAAACTGTGTTGACTTTTAAAACACATGCATTATAATTCTAATTGGGAGTGATAATCAATCTCAATTAAACAAGGAGGAGACAACAATATGCTAAAAGTTACATATCCATTAGGTGGAAAGAAATTATACTTAATACTTATAATGTTATTTCTCTCGTTAATTATTTTGTCTGGTTGTGGAGATCAGAACGAACAGCCAGCAGGCAATAATGAGAACGGCAACAATGCTGCGCACACTGAACCGGAGGAAAATGAGGCTGGTGAAAACGAAGAAACAGCTCAGGAAACAAGAGAAATTGCACATGCGATGGGAACATCAACGATTGAGGGAACACCAGAGAGGATTGTGACTCTGTACCAAGGTGCGACAGATGCTGCGGTTGCATTTGGAGTTAAGCCCGTTGGTGTAGTCGAGTCATGGGTCCAGCAGCCAGTTTATGATTATTTGAAAGATGAACTGGAAGGTGTTGAAATTCTGGGTGATGAAAACCAGCCTAACATTGAAGAAATAGCAGCATTAAACCCTGATCTTATTATTGCTTCAAAAATGCGTCATGAAGAAATATATGACCAGCTTTCACAAATTGCTCCAACTGTTACTCACGAGACTGTATTCGAATTTAAGGAAACAGTAGAACTAATGGGAGAGGCAATGAATATGGAAGAGGATGCAGACAGATTACTAACTGAGTGGGACGAAAGAGTAGCTGACTTCCAAACTAAAATAGAAGAAGAATTAGGAAACGAGTGGCCCCTTAACGTCTCAATTCTGAACTTCAGAGCAGATCATGCAAGAATATACTTTACAGGGTTTGCCGGCTCGATTTTAAACGAACTTGGTTTCTCAAGACCAGAAAACCAGCAGAGTGAAGAATGGGGAATAATGCTTAACGATAAAGAAAGTATTCCCGAAATGAATGCTGATGTATTCTATATCTTTAATGAAGAGGATGAAGCTGTTGAAAGGACTTTTGAAGAATGGACCAGCCATCCACTTTGGCAAAATCTTGATGCAGTGCAGAACGATCAGGTTTATATGGTAGATGAGGTAACATGGAATATGGCTGGAGGAATTATCGCAGCCAATATGATGTTAGACGATATATACGACAGATTTGATTTAGAGCAATAAAGGTTACGAAGCAAGGGCTGGAGGGGGTGATTTCTCTCTTCCCTTGCTTATTTGTTGCAGCGAAAAAACAGGTAATATAGAAATTCGCATACTTTGTGCTGCTGAAGTATATGCCAGCAAAGATAGAGTCACGTTGATTAAAAAGTAATGAAAAGAGGAAAAAAATGAAAAAATTATTTTTCCGGCTGCCTAAAATAGCTATTCTTTTTATTTTTTTTATTATATTTCTAACTTCATTTATGTTGAGTATCTCTGTGGGGAAAACAGCAATTCCTGTGTCTACAATTATTGAAGCGTTTATTGATTATGATGAAACAGTTACTGAACATATTATTATTACAACTTCCCGTATATCCAGAACAGTTATAGCAACGGTTATAGGAGCAAGTTTAGCTGTTTCCGGCGCTCTTATGCAGGCACTGACAAGAAATCCACTGGCAGCCCCGGATATTTTCGGAATAAATGCTGGTGCGTTATTTTTTATTGTCTTTTCTTCTGTATTTTTATCGATTGCTTCTTTAGTTCATTATATGTGGATAGGATTTCTTGGAGCAGGAATAGCTGCTGTTCTTGTTTACTTTCTTGGTTCCCTTGGGAGGGACGGACTAGCTCCGGTTCGGATTGTTTTAGCAGGTGCTGCAATAACAGCCTTGTTTGTTTCGTTTACTCAAGGAATTTTAGTGCTTAGTGAACAGAACCTGCAAAGCGTACTTTTCTGGCTTGCCGGGTCGGTAGCAGGGAGATCTATAGAAATGCTTCTGCCAATATTGCCTTTTATGGCTGCCGGTTTAATTGGAGCACTGTTGTTAGGAAGATCGGTAAATATCATGATGTCTGGCGAGGATGTTGCAAAAAGTCTTGGGCAGCGTACCGTCCTTACTAAAGCCGTAATAGGAATCATAATAGTCTTTTTAGCCGGCGGGTCTGTTGCGATTGGCGGAGCTATTGGATTTATTGGCCTGATTGTGCCTCATATAGTCAGAGGCATTATAGGTATTGATTACCGGTGGGTTATACCCTTCTCTGCTGTAACAGGAGCGACTATTTTACTTTTGGCAGATGTAGCAGCGAGATTGGTGATAATGCCGCAGGAAATGCCGATAGGGGTTATGACTGCTCTGATAGGAACTCCATTTTTTATCTTCATCGCAAGAAAGGGGCTCTCAAGAAATGGGTAAATTCACTATTCGAAACAAGTCAGACTCAGTCTCCTTTCAGGCTGATAAGCAATCAGCAGCAGTGATTTCTGTATTAGCAGTAGTTACTTTGTTAGTGTTTCTGCTTTCTTTATCAGCAGGAAGTGCATGGATATCTCCCTTAAAGGTAATAAAGCAGCTTACAGGGAGTACAGCAGAACATGATTTTGTTATTAATACTCTCAGGCTTCCGCGGACATTGCTGGCATTTTTGGTTGGAGCAGCATTAGGGGTCTCTGGTCTTATTTTACAAGGTATTGTAAGAAACCCGCTGGCTTCTCCTGATATTATTGGAATAACCGGAGGAGCTTCCGTAGGGGCAATCATCTTCTTAGTCAGTTTCGCAGGACAGATAAGTATAAGCTGGCTTCCTTTAGCGGCTATTACCGGAGCTGGTGCAGTTTCTGTGATGATTTATATTTTATCGTGGAAAAATGGAGTTACACCTATTCGTTTAATCCTGATAGGGATAGGGATAGCTGCCGCTATGAACGCATTAACCACTATGATGATTGTACTTAGTGATATTGCAACAGCAGGCAGAGCATATCTCTGGATGACAGGAAGCATTTATGGGGCAAACTGGAGTGATGTGTACGGGCTGCTTCCATGGGTTGTCGTTCTGATACCTGTTACGATTTTCCTTGCCAGAACGGTTAATGTGAAAGAACTGGGGGACGATGTAGCTCGTGGCCTTGGTGTAAAAGTACAGTTGTTTCGCTTTCTGCTGTTATTTATCAGTGTTGCTTTAGCTGGCTCTGCAGTTGCCTTTGCCGGAGGGATAGGCTTCGTAGGGTTAATAGCTCCCCATATTGCCAGAAAACTAATAGGAGCATCCTTTGCCGCCCTAGTACCAGCTGCAGCGCTGACTGGCGGTTTGATTGTTACTTTGGCGGATGTAGTGGCGCGTACTGCTTTCTTGCCGTCAGATCTTCCGGCAGGCGTTTTTACTGCTGGAATAGGTGCACCGTTCTTCATTTATTTGTTATATAAAAACCGCAATTTGTAACAGATATTGTAGTTGTAGTTTATTATCTCCTCCAGGTACTGTAAAACAAAGTGCGTTTAAGTATTTACTGCTTTTTAAGAGCCCTTCAAGCTTATTGACAATGATTCTCAATTAAAATACACTTAAGTGAGCGATATAAATAATTAATTAGATGAAATATATGTACTTCTGATTACAGGAGTGTTTGCATTGAAGGGAGTGTCAGAGTATGCGTGGTATAGAAGCGAATGCCCTCAGTCTTGCGTATGGGGAAGCCTTAATAATCGATAATCTGGATATAAAAATACCCAAGGGGGAAATTACCGTTTTTATTGGTGGAAATGGCTGTGGAAAATCCACATTATTACGGTCGTTAGCGAGATTACTTAAGCCTAAAAGCGGTTCAATACTCCTGGACGGATTAATGCTTAATAAGATGGGGACAAAAGACGTGGCAAAGCAGCTCGCGATCTTGCCTCAAGGACCTGATGCTCCTAAAGGGCTGTCTGTGCTCCAGCTCGTCAAGCAGGGAAGGTACCCTCACCAAAACTGGCTGAAACAATGGTCAAGGGAAGATGAAGAAAAGGTAAATAAAGCCCTGGAAGCTACACAAATGACAGAATATGCAGAACGGGAAGTTGATTCTTTATCAGGGGGACAGAGACAGCGGGCCTGGATAGCTATGGTGCTTGCTCAGGATACAGATACGATATTGTTAGATGAACCTACCACATATTTAGATATGACTCATCAAATAGAAATACTTGATTTGTTGTTTGAATTAAACGAAAAAGAAAAACGTACAATTGTTATGGTGCTTCATGATTTGAATCTGGCTTGCAGATATGCTCATAACATTGTGGCAGTCCAGGATAAGAAAATATTTGCCCAGGGTAAGCCGGAGGAAGTCATTACCTGCAATCTTGTAAAAAAAGTATTTAAAATGGAGTGTCAAATTACAAAGGACCCGTTATTTGGAACTCCGTTATGTATACCATTCGGCAAAGGCCGGTGTATAGCTGAAGTTGGGGCAAGTAATTAAAGTATGGTGTTTTAAGCTGGAAAGTCATAAACTTTCCAGCTTTTTAATATTGGAAAAATTATATTTCTATCTGTACATAAAATGGGGGAAACATGCAGCATTAAAATGCATCCTATTATTTGTTAGGAAATTCTTTAAAGAAATAATAAGTCTTTGCTTCTCCATCCTCTAAACAATAAAGATAGCATGTGCAATCAGCCGGATAAACAGAGGCTAATCTGTTTTGAAGGCTCCTGATAAAATCATTGTTCTGTTTAGTTTCGGTAGAGACGAAAGCCCACGCTTCGTGTGCTGAATTCTCATTTTCGCCTGTGAATATGTAAACCCCATCCACCTGAATCAGTTGTTTTAATTCAAAGCATTTTAACTTTGAATTAATTTGGAGCGTATAATCCATAATAGGGAATATCTTCAAAAGAAAATCCCCGGATGAAGTAAAGAGCTCAGGAATGAAAGGAAAGCATTCCTGATAAATAATATCTAATACGGTACTTTTTTTCATGCTGTTTTCAGTAATGATCTTTCTCATGCACTGATTAATGAGATCCTGAATAGTACGGTCTGGTACAGAGGGAGTAATATGGGGTTTATTTAACATATATTCACACCTCGTATTTAATCTGACTTTGATAAGAATGGGCAATGTTTACAAGCTTGTTCACTTGAAACTATTGTCTTTTGTATAGCACACCAGGATCTCCTGGAAAAACAAACAGGAATCTCTCTTTTTTCAGCACGCTCTTTCACATTCTTTGCCAGGTTATGGCTGATAAAATCAGTTAAAATGAGAATCAAGTCTGTATTCTCGGGAATTTTCTTTGTAAGCATTTTTTGTTTTCTGCCGTCTATATGATGAATCTTCTCAAAACCTATATTTTTCAAATGTTTTGGGATCGCCCCTAATTGGTCTCCTCCAAATATTAATAAAGAAGCCATGTCAAAATCACCTGCCAATTAATATTGATAATCATTATCAATTAAATTATAAAGGAAAAACGGGTCGTGTTACAACAGGTAAAATTAATAGAATTGTGACAAATAAAAGAAAATTAATTTTACCAGTTTAAGGAATCTACCATCCTGGAATTTAACAACGGAACTTTACATAACAGCTACCAGGATGGCAAATTATTTCGGTTCTATTACAAAGAGACAATAATTCTTTTACAAGAGTGTTACATGCGTAAGGTACTGATCGTTTCTCTGCTATTGTAGATATATTCATAGACGGACACTAAAAACTCTTAGGGGGAGACAGTGTGCTTAAAAAATTCATAGCAGTTTTGATGTTCTTTGGAGTATTTTATGCAGCGGGAGTCGGCGGAGTTTTCGCCACGGAAAAGTATGAAGAGGAACAGGAACAAATTCAGTCAGAACGGGAAGCAATTCAGTCTGAACTGTCTGAGGCGGAAGTAAGGCTTGTTGAGTTAGTTCAGGAGATGGAAGAACTAAACAGTGAAATTTCCCAGCTTGATGATATCATTGGGAAAAACGAGCAGAGAATCGAAGAAATAGAGAACAATATTAAAAACAATGAAGAAGAGATTAAAGACCTTGAGGCAGAAGTGGAAAGGCTGCAGAATGATATTGATTACCGTACCGATCTATTAAGGGAACGGGCGAGAACATATCAGCATAGAGGTGTTGATACAGCTACATACATAGAGGTTGTTCTGGGATCTGAGAGTTTCGGCGACTTTGTGAGCCGTGTGGTTAGTATTACGAGAATTGCAGAAGCTGATGATAACTTTATAACTCAGCTTGAACTTAACCAGGAGGAACTGGTTCTGGTTCAGGGCCAGTATGAAGATACGCTATACAATCTTGTAAATCAGGCAATCGAGCTGGAAGAAATTCACGAGCAGTTAGAAGAACAGCGTGACAAAACTGTTCAGTTGAGAGACCAGTCAAAAGCAAACGAAGCGGAACAGGAAAAGCTCATTGGCCAATTGATGAAGGATGACAGAGATCTGGCTATACAGGAAGAAGATATCCGGAAACTTATTGAGGAAGAAGCCCGTCTGCAGGCCGAAAGAGAAGCTGAATTAGCAGCCCAGGCGAAAGCCGAGGAAGAAGCGGCTAAGAAGAGAGCGGAAGAAGAGGCAGCAGCTCAGGCAAAAGCTGAGGAAGAGGCAGACAGAGCTCAAGCGGAAGAAGAAAAAGCTCAGGCAAGTGCTGCACAGGCAAAAGCTGAGGAAGACAAGGCAGCTAAGAAAAAAGCCGAAGAGGAAGCAGCAGCTCAGGCGAAAGCCGAGGAAGAAGCAGCTAAGAAGAGAGCAGAAGAAGAAGAAGCCAGGAAAAAGGCTGAAGAACAACAGGCTAAAAAGGAATCGGGCAGCAATAACTCAGAACAAGTGAGCAGATCAAATTCAGGTTCCAGTTCTGGCAGCAGCCAAAATAATTCGTCAGGTTCAAACTCTGACAGCGGCGGCTGGAGATCATTCTCAGCAACTGCTTATACTGCAAGCTGTAATGGTGTTCAGGGGTGACTCGCACAGGCATTGACCTGAAGGCAAACCCTAATGCAAAAGTAATCGCCGTTGATCCAAGCGTGATCCCTCTCGGATCCCGCGTAGAAGTGAAAGGTTACGGCACATTCCTCGCAGCTGATACAGGCGGAGCGATAAAAGGCAATAAGATTGATATCTTTATGCCAAACCGCTCTGACGCGTTAGCCTTCGGGAGACGCTCTGTGGAAATACGAGTAGTAGATTAAGAAATAATAGAGTTATTATATGACGGACAGTGCCTCTGCACTGTCCGTTTTTACTATTCAGCAATGTGAATAAAGTGTTTAAGATATGCGGAAAATCAGGAAATCGTAGATCTTGTTTACTTCCTTGCATCGGAAAAAGCCAGTTTCATAACAGGAAGTATTTATACTGTCGATGGCGGTATGCGGGCAATGTAATGAAAGACTTCAGTCTTTCCTGTAATATACTTCATGAAGAAGGTACATCACATTGGCTGATGTTCCTTTTACAATGGCTTTTAAATAAAACTCTCTCAGGCTAATAAATTCCTCCCATTCTGTCCATGCTGATGGTAGAGGATGTGAGGAAATGTATATAAAAAACGCTGAGTTATCGGATATAAATTTATTAAAAAAGAATCTCGATCTGACAGTTTCCATAAAATATGAATCAAGAGATAATCCTGAAAACATTAAAGGAATAGTCGTTCTTAAAAAACGCTTCCAGGATGAAGGGGAGTGGACCGTTTCTGATATTCTCGTCTGGAATGATAAAAACCACAGATTTGAAATCATTACTGGTTTGTATGCACCTTCGTTGATAGAAGAGCTGAAACAGATGGCGCTGGAAAAACTAACAGTCTGAGGCGCTTATGTTTTTTGGCAATATTCCACATAAAAAGATGCACAGCCAGCGGGGAGAGACGCAGGTTGTGCATTTTTTCTTTATGAGATTTTCGAATGAAATAATAATTTTTTTTGGCACGCAGATCCAACCTTGCTTCTGGTTGTTCTCCATTTTTCTATCTCCCGCTGTATATCCTCGTCTACCTCCTGAAACCCTTTTTCCTCCGCATACGCCTTTACCTGGTCGCTAATATACGCAAACTTTAATAAAGACAGGGGAAATCCGGCACGATATCGATACTTTCCGGAGCAGTAAATATAAGCCTGCCAGCTTCTTTGTTCCTTTAGTAATTAATATCTCTTCATTAAATCTAGACGATTTATCTTTATATATAATTACAGCGCCTATTTTCTTGGCTATAAGATGCATATCTAAATCAGTTGGTGTTTTACCTCAATTGAAATAAAACAACTCTTATGTAATCTTCAAAATGAGCATACAAATTAGGAGCACCCTCCGCCTAAATGATACGTACGTAGGTGTACAAGTTACACCTTAATGAGAGTTCTACTGTCCATCAAATAATAATCATGCCTCCAAGAAGACGGCGTTTACTCAGACAAGGGCGAGAAAGTTTACGATTTTAATTTCAAAAAGGAAGTAGGGGTTAATCAATGATTAAGCAAGCAATGGAGTATGTTGTAGGGCATAGTGAACCAAACGTTTTTTAAGAACCTGGTGTGTAATTCTCGGATAAGCAGCTGCACTTAGTCGAGTGGCCAACAGTCTATGCACTAACTGTAGGCAGCCTCTCAGGATTAGTGGATTACGTGAAATCCTGCTTTGATTTAGATGAAAAGTCATGTTGCATGTAAAGAGCCCGGAATCTGTTGAGTGTTTCTCCCCAGTAAACGGAGAAATGAAACGGAATAAATGGGTTAAAGCAGAGGCCTGGATCCCTGAGTTTCGATTTGACCGTTTCTACGATGCAGAGACTTTTAATATCAAGCTGCAATCTACGTTTGTTAAGAATGAAGACCGGGACATTATGCTAAAAGTGGTTGGAAACATCAAGGAAGAGAATGTGGCCTCAGTTGGCGATGATGGGACAAGCCAGTCTGTAGTTGCGAAAACAGGGGTAGCAAGTGTAGGAAATGTTAAAGTACCTAATCCTGTACTTCTTGCACCGTACCGTACATTCGTCGAAGTGGAACAGCCAGAAAGTGAGTTTGTATTCCGAATGCAAAGTGGCCCAACGTGCGCTCTGTTTGAAGCAGATGGAGGGGCTTGGAAGATTAAGGCGATGCAGAGGATTAAGGAATATTTAGAGGAAGAGTTAAGAGAGAAAATTGACAGCAAGAAATTATACATTATTGGTTAAATAAAAAAACCGCCCCTCTCAGGACGGTCAATCGCTAAGTAAATTATATCATATTCTGGGAGGGGACTTTATAAATGAGACTGAAAAATATAGAAATTAATCCTCAAACTGGTAAAATGGAGATAGATACTACAAAATACGACAAACCCGTTGTGATACTTATATCAGGTGGAAAAGCTCGGGAAACATTTCTGCCGGATCACGGTGAGACTAAACTTGTTACACATCAGGGACAGCTGAAACGGGTGAGGTTTGATGAGGGGGAAGATTTTTAATATGGTAAATGAGAGTGTTTCAAAAATAGAATTACTTGGTTTTACATTTTTATCATTAGGATTTATTATTCCGGTTTTTGTTAATGGACAAACAGGAACCGAATATGCACAGACGGCAGCGCCGTTTTTATCAACAGCAGCCTTTCTGCTGCTTTTTTCAGCAAACAGAATGCAAAAAAATGAACTTAAGTTACAACGTGAAGAACTAGCTTTACAAAGAAAAGAGTTAACCGAGACTCGTGAGGTTTTCAAAGAACAAGAGTATACAATGAAACTACAACGAACAGAAAATTCATTCTTTACTATCAATAAATATAGAATCGATATAATAGAGTCTATTAGTTATTTTGAAAATTTTAAAGGACATTTCGCAATGGGCGTTATAAGTGAATCTGTAAAAAACGATCCAGATGATTATGAAAATTTTAAACATATATATGATAGGTATGTTAAGTGTTTATATTCAATGATATATCTAATTGATAATAGTGAATTAAAAAGCAAAGATAGAGATCAATTATTTGAAACTTTACGGCTTCAGATGACTTCTGATGAATATGAATTTATAGATGATTTTATCCAGAATAATGAGTCTGAAATAGAAATTAATGAGAAATTAAAAAAGTATTTTAATTAGTTATATATTAAAAAAATGTTCCTACCATTTCTACTGTAGGGCGTTAAGAATTCAGGTTATAAACCGTTTTTCTGGCGTTCACATGGGATTGGACAGGGATAAGTTGGTGGAGGGGGAAGAGTTTTGAGTAAGAAGAATAAAATAAATAACATTAAAACAATTGTACAAAATGCGAATGGCAGTAAGAGTATAAGAAAAAATTTATATAATGAGCGGTCTCTAGAAGAGAAAATTAAAAATAGAAACAATAAATTCTTGCTTGGATTAGGCAGTTTTTTTGCTCTTTTGGTAGGATATATTGTTGTTTTTAATTTTGAGAGTTACCAGCTAGATATGACTACATTGTTAACAGTTTTACTAGCGTTTTTTTCGATTTATTTATCATCTATCTTTTACTTTAAAACAACAGAACAGAGTAATAAGTTTTATGATAGATCTTATAATCATACACGAGATATTGCAAATACATTATCGTCTATGGAAGGTAAATTTTGGGAAGCCTTAAAAAATATTGAAGGGAATAGCAGTAGACTTAACCAGAGATTTGATACTCTTCATTTGGTTAATGCAGGGACTCAGGATTAGTATTTTAAAAGAAATAAACGAAAGCATTGAGAGTCTAAAAAAAGAAATTGAAGAAGGAGAAATCTCAACCGAAGATGTAAAAAAATATGAGGAAATTTTTAATAAATTACAAAAAGAAAATAACGCACTGACAGAAAAATTAATAAATGAACGTGAAATTAATGAATACAGCTTCGATAGATTAGTTAATATATTTAAATTAATTACAAAAAATGTTTCAAAAACAACTCTAAGTAATGCAAGTGATCAAGACTTACGTAATTTACTTTGGAAGGAGATAATGGAAAAAGTAGAAACTGAGGATATTATCAGATTAGCTGAAAACGGGATACTAGATGAAAGAAAGTACGAATTTACTGTCTCAGGTTTAAAGATGTTTAAGAATTATATTATGAAGAAATTATAAGTTCTACCAGCAAACTGGAGGACGCTAAGAATGACGGTTCATACCGTTTTTCTGGCGTCCTCTTTTTATTTGAAAGGGGAAACAAATGAGAAATCTAAAAACCGAAATGAAGCGATTGAAAAAGCAGCAGCAGAAAAAGAAGTCTAAGAAGAAAGAGGAGCTTACAGATAAGGATTGGCAAGAGTTAATGGGTGCGAACAGACCGATATATGAACGCCGTGGCGGTGCAATAAGACAAAAATAAGGAGGGCTACTCATGAAATGCGTATATGATGAAAAGCTATTCTGGCTTGAAGGGACGCCACTTGAGATTCAACTGAGAGAGCTGTTCTTGTATAAGACTGGTTTTAACATAGATCGATTAATAGAAGCTATAACAGAAGCAGCTGCGGTAGTTAGGGAGATAGTCGAAAAAGCTGTTTCCGCTTTTAGACAAGCATTCGCAGTTATAGAAGAAGTTGTAGAAAAGGTAGAAACGGATAAACAGGTTAAAGCCACCTGGCATGTTCCCCGGAAGCTCAACATGCACAGCCAGGTCATTGACCGCCGTCCAAAATTCGTTCATATCAGAAATAGACTGTGAGGGAGAGAACCGTATGTCAAAAATACAGATAAAGAAAGTTACTTTTAAAAATATGGAGTCTGAATGGCGCAGTTATCACCAGACATTGAATGAAATTAATCTTCTCAGACAGGAAATAATGAACCCTTATCAGGAAGATCAGGACGAGAATGTTGGCGGTGGTAGATCCGGATTTATCTCCAATCTAACAGAACGAATTGCAACCAGGCTGAGTACAAACAAGCAGCTTAAGTACTTGAACGAAATAGCCGGTTCCATTGAACAGGTATATAATGCCCTTCCGGATAACTACAAAAAATTAGTCAGGTTACGGTATTGGGGAACTAAGGAATTGACCTGGGACGGAATTGCTGCTGAATTGCATGTTAGTAAAAGACAAGCAATGAGGTGGAGGGATGAAATTATCCAGGCAACTATTGAAGTGATGGGATGGAGATAAAACATGTCACTATCATGTCACTTTTGAGCTCTAAAAATGGTTTATTATGGTAGTGTGTGAGGGGGGAAGGCGCGGTTAACCAGCACACGCATAGAGAGATTTATTATAAAAATTTACTATTTCTTTGCCTTACTTTTGTTACTATACTAAAAGTGAGGTGAGTATTTTGAAATGGGAAAAATGTATTAGGTGTGGCAGTAATCGTGTAATTAGTCGGTCACCAACAGGTTGTTTGGGTATTGGCTTTTTTCTAGCTCTACCTTTTTTTATAACAGCAAATCATATTGGTGAGCCTACTCTTTTAGGAAATAATGACGAAAGTAATTTCTTAAGAGGAGCTATTGGTATCTTAATCCTGGCTATTTTGGTTATTTACTTTGGTAGACAATTGTACTGTAAAGATTGTGAATTGAGATGGAAACCATCTAAAAATAAATAGCAGGAAATAACTTCCTTTCTGTCGAAAAATGAAAGGCAGGAGGGAGGTGAAAATATGTATGCAAATAAGTTTGCTGAGTTGTATTCTACCTCATATGGTGGAGAAAAAAGAATTAGTGCAAAATATCAATTCGGGAAATTGTCAAGAGTAGAATTACACGGCCGGGTATTAGATTTAATCGAGAATATAAAAAAAGACAACTCAGTAGTTAACATTTATCTATATGAAGATGGTTTGCAAAAGAAATATCATAACTGTTATTGTAGGATTCAATGGGCTGATAAAAATGCCAAGTATGTTCCTGGCATATCAGAAGACGAAATAATTCATGGTGATATCTATATTAAGTGGATGTCTATGCATGATTCATTTAAGAGATTAATTGAAAAAGAAGAGGAATAACTTATTAGCACCCAATGAGGTGCTTTTTCTTTTGCAGGAAATAACTTCCTTTCTGTCGAAGTATCAGGAAAAGGAGGAGATATTATGGATGATATTTCAAGTCAAATGATTGAGATTTTAATAAATCAAAACAATCAATTTCAGAGTACTTTACAATTCGCGGTTAATGCAATTATAACAATTCTAGTTATTTTTCTTGGTGCTCAATTTTTCACCTTGAGGAGTCATAAGAAAGATGAATTAGAAAAAATTAAGTCGGAGATTATATTAAATTTGCAAAATAATTATATAAGTAATCTAAGAGAGGAGCTAAGGAAAGAATTAAAAGAAGAAATAGAAGAAGAGCTTGCTAACGATGTTTCTAGAAAGCTAAAAGAAATAAACCGAAATATAACAAGCTTAGAATTCGAAAATAAAGATAAAAATAGACAAATTGAGATTATAAAAATTGAATTAAAGATCTTAGAAGGAGGTTATTGGACCATTGAAAAAATTCATCTGAATGCATTATTTGCCTACACAGATGCAGGTAAAATTAGTCTAGGGGAAGAAGGAGGTTATGGACATCTAGAAGATATAATAGAAAAAATTGATAAAACACTAGATCACCTGGACAAAATAACATCCTACCATAAAACATTTGTGCAAGAAATGTTAAATAAATTGCCTGACAATTTTAAAACAAGTAAAGAAGCTCTGGAAAACAAATTACTTGGAAAGTAATAATGAGTACCTTTAAGGGTGCTTTTTCTTTTGCTCCAAAACAAACTCAATTGATCGCTGGGGGTGGGTGATGATGTAGTGGCTGAAAAATATATAAATGCTGAGAAAGATTACGTCAAAGGCATGAAATATAAAGACATTGCCGAGAAGTACGGAGTCTCTCTCAACACAGTGAAGTCCTGGAAAAAGCGTTATGGCTGGTTTAGAGAAAAGGGTGCATACAAAACAAAAAGGGTGCACACAAAAAGCAGGGGTGCTCCAAAAGGAAATATTAATGCCAAGGGTAATTCTGGTGGTGCTGCTCCATCTAAAAATGCCAACGCTGTTAAGCATGGATTGTTCTCCAAGTACCTTCCAGAAGAGACTATGGAGATCGTCGAGCAGATCGAGGACATTTCCCCTCTTGATATTCTCTGGATGAACATCAAGTTGCAGTTTGCTCAGATAATGAGGGCGCAGCAAATCATGCATGTAGTAGATAAAGAGGAAATGATTAAGGAAATTAAGAAAGAAAAAGAAAGCTTGGGAGATACTTCAAGTAGTTCAGAAACAGAATGGGAGTTTCAGTTTGCTTGGGATCGCCAGGCTACCTTTCTTAATTCCCAAAGCCGAGCTATGGGAGAGCTCCGCAGCATGCTTAAGCAGTTTAAGGAAATGGCTGATTACGATGATATGCGGATGCTGGAAGCTGAAAAAATGAGGGCTGTTATCGATAAAACTCTTATCCCTCATTATACGAACGTTAGTTCGTTTATGGAAGTCATTTATTATTGTCGATATATAACTAGTGAGTTAAAATTTAGGTAAGGAAGTCATTTAAAGTGAAAAGCCGGCAAATGAATTTGATCAAATAAATTTAGTGGGGTGTAATATATTTTTACGCATCCTCAATTATTATCATGTCCTTACTTTTGATAAAAAAGATTATTCCTAATAGAGGAGTTAATTAAATCGAGAGGATATTTATGTTATATTGATTCAGATAAGAATTCTGGAGTTAAAAACAAAAGATATGAAAAATATCTAGGGATTAAGCAAGATGCATATTGTTTACATGCACCTATATTAGATGAGCTCCCTAATATAGATGATTTATTAAAGGAGATCCCAGGTAGTGGAAATTTAAAGTTTGATCATAAAATAACTTGGCCTGAAATAGAAAATTCTAAGGCAGCTAAGGAATATAAAGATACAGTTGGCATCCAGGATGATTATGAAACCTCAATTAATATTAATTATAACGATAAAAGTATAAAAATAATTCCTAGTATTAATACTATTGAATCTAAATTAATGGACCAAGCTCTTAATTTAGATAATGTTTTTGAAAGGGTTAATCGGGAGTTTATAGCAAAAGATTATATTCTTAACAACCATCGACGCTTTACATTGCCCCCGTTTCTTGCGAAATTTAATGATAAATATATAGAGCCAATTATTATAGCAAATGTTTATGAAGTAGGAATGCTTACACTTCAGGTTATTTTTCCGATAGAATATAGTAAAATTCCGAAAGAACTCCCTGTTAAACCATTGGATATTTCCTTTGAGAGTATCGACTATTATAAACTTTTAAAATCATTTAAGACAAAAGATTTTTACGAAAAAGACACTTTAAGAAATCAGGCTGTCCCCGAAATTATTCAACGTTATATTTTACATCTTGAAAAAACTTGTCAGTCGGTTAAGTTTACTAATAATAATTTTTCTAGAGCTACCTGGATGCTTTGCGATTTAAAAGAAAATCAATATGTTAACCATGAAGAATTTATTAAAGAGAATAAGAATTATTATGTAGCACATGTAAAAAATGCACCTCGAGAGTATGTGAAGGCACTTTCAGAAGAAAGAAAAGATGAGATAATTAATCAATACGAGGTAAATCGAAAGAACAGTCGATTTATTTTATCTAAAACAGGTAGTGTTCTTAGTTTGGGGTATATGGATATTAAAGAGGCTGTTGACAATATAATAGATGATGCAAAAGTAGATACAGATACAGATGAAGAGGTTAAAGAAGTAAAAGCAAATTTATATAAGGAATTATCGCTTGAGTCTTTAATTCATATGTATCGCTTTTATGAATTAGGAGTTATTAAATATTTTTACTATAGAGCAATTAAGGAATTGTATTTTTTTATGTTAAGAGATTAATGTTAGTCCAAGAAAAAACTATAAGGGGTAAATCACTCTTCCAACTAAAAAGGATATTAAAATTGTAAACTATTTTAATAGGAGGAATAAAAAATTAATCCATTTTCAAAAGGAAGGAATTCGTCCTACAACTAGTTCCTTCCTTTTATTTATATATTATAAAAGTAAAAATTCTTTTCTCTTTTAAAAAATAACTAAATTGGTCATCAATTGGTCATCAATTTAATAAATTCTCGAAAAACCCTAAAAATGGCATAAATAAAAACCCTTATATATCAAGGGTTTGATGGTGTTTTTATGGTGACCCGTACTGGGCTCGAACCAGTGACCTCCACCCTGTCAAGGTGGCGCTCTCCCAACTGAGCTAACGGATCATTTTTTCTATGGCGACAATTAATAATATATACGATATAAACTGGAAAGTCAAGTGAAGTTTTATTAATAAAAATCCTTACTAAAGTGTAAAGTAATCCGTTTTTTAATGTGCTTCTCTTAAAAGATATATAAAAAAGTGAAACTCGTCAATTTTGGCGAGTTTCTTTATTAGGAGTAGAAAACTTTATTTATAAAATCTCGCTTTCTTGGAAAAGGGGTCACCGTAATGGCATCAAAACACGGTTTTCGAGATAAATTCCATTAAATATGATGTCTGTCCTTCCTTTAGTAATCGTAAAGGTAAAATAAAGAGAGATTTTTCGGTTACATGCAGCTTGAAGCTAGTTTAGGGGTGATATAAGGGGAGGTTTTCCGGTTATGCAAAGCAAAAATCTCCCGTTTTCGAATTTTTTGAGCTAATTTGCGGAATATCTACGTCTATTCATTAAATAGGGTACTTCACCTGAATTTCAACCGATAAGTGCAAACACTCCTGATTCTGCCTTGGGAATCAACACTTTGTATCGACCAGTTTAGAAGTACCCGTTCACGGAACTCTTTGGCTAAAGCAAAAGGCCTCATTTGTTGGTCTTAAAAAGATCATAAATATTTCTTAGTTTGGTCATAGTTTGGTCATTTTTCTGGATTATAGTGAAATGCGTGCAGAGAAATCCTGTACATACGCTCGTTGGTAAAAGGAGGTTGTTGTATAGCTAACAGCAATAAACTGGATAACAAATGAAAGTTTACTTTGTTCGTGGAAACACTTACTTTTAGAGGAGGATTACAAAATGGTCGAAGAACGTAATCAGAAAAAAGAAGAACGAAAACGAAATAAGAAGGCAGTGCCATTTGTTTTATCAACATCTATGTTAGCAGCAACTTTTTTAGCAGCAGGTGCTCCTGTTTCAGCTGATGAGCACGATGCAGAAGTGAAAAACCATGGTGAGATCGTCTCTTTAGTTGCTGAAACAATTCCTGGCTCTCCTGAAAAAGGATATATTATGGATGAAGTCTCTCAAGGCAACTATGAACTGGCTCAGGAAGCGCTTAGCGAGTATTTAGACGAGGAAGAAATTGTAACTATTCTTCCAGTTGAGGAAGCAAATATAGACGAAGCAGAGCAAGATGCAGAAGAAGATGTTGAAGAAGTAGCAGAAGAGCTTGTAGCTGCTAATCATGGTGATGTTGTATCTGCGGTAGCAGAAGTTCTTCCTGGAGGCCCGGAAAAAGGGGAAGTTATGAGCCAAGTGGCTCAAGGTGACTATGAGTTAGCTGCGGAAGTTCTGGGTGAGTATGGGGTAACACTAGTAATTGAAGAAGATGCAATTGAAGAAGACGCAGCAGAAGATGTAGTAGAAGAAGATGCAATTGAAGAAGATGCCGCAGAAGATGTAGTAGAAGAAGATGCAATTGAAGAAGACGCAGCAGAAGATGTAGTAGAAGAAGATGCAATTGAAGAAGATGCCGCAGAAGATGTAGTAGAAGAAGATGCATCTCTTGATGAAGATGAAATTGTTCAGGATCTTATTCAGCGCTATCAGTCTATCTTTGACAGTTATGATAACCTGTTAGATTATAAAGAACAGTACATTGTAGATTACTTACAATCTATAGGCGAACTTGATGGTACCGAAACAACAGATGAAGTAGAAGAAGAAATTGCACCTATCGTTGAAGGTATTGAAGAAGAGTTAGCAGATGCAGTAGAGGAAGATACAGTAACAGAAGAAGAGGTAGAAGAACTTGTAGCTACTAATCATGGTGATGTTGTATCTGCGGTAGCAGAAATTCTTCCTGAAGGCCCGGAAAAAGGGGAAGTTATGAGTCAAGTCGCTCAAGGTGACTATGAGTTAGCTGGGGAAGTTTTGGGTGAGTTTGGAATAACACTAGTTATTGAAGAAGACGCAGTAGAAGAAGATGCAACAGAAGAAGACGCAACAGAAGAAGACGCAGTAGAAGAAGACGCAGTAGAAGAAGATGCAACAGAAGAAGACGCAATTGAAGAAGAAGCGGTAGAAGAAGATGCAACAGAAGAAGACGCAATTGAAGAAGAAGCAGTAGAAGAAGATGCAACAGAAGAAGATGCAACAGAAGAAGACGCAGTAGAAGAAGATGCAACAGAAGAAGACGCAACAGAAGAAGATGTATCTGAAGAGAATAATGGAGTTGAAGCTGCAGTAAATGCAGATGCAGAAGCAGATACAACTATTAAAACTAACGGTTTTAATTTCCAGCCATATAATCAGTTAGTTCAATCTTATGAAAAAGTGAAAGATGCTTATGCAAACTTCATGTCATTTCTTAGGTAATACCTTTTGAATAAAATATTCCATTTGTGTGTTTAATTATAATCTCGAGCCCTGGTGAGTCACTGGGGCTCTTTTTTTTTATGCCACAGATTGGTTTAACTTGGGAAATTAGAGTGAAAAATATCCTGAAATAATAAATTATATTTAATATTACATAAAGCTTTTGTCTCTTTGCAGTCTTATAACAGCCTCAAAAAACAATGATCTTCCGAAAGTTAAATTGAACGGATTAGTAAAAGAGGTGTATAAAAATGTATAAAGTTTTAGTTGCGGATGATGATGATAATATTCGTGAAATAATAAAATATTACTTTATGAAGCACAAAATGGAAGTTAGAGAAGCAATTACAGGAAAAGGGGTGCTTGAAGTCTTGAAAACGTTCACTCCCGATGTCATTCTTCTTGATGTTATGATGCCTGAGCTGGATGGTTATGATGTTTGTCGTGAAGTAAGAAAAAAATCCGATGTTCCAATTATGATGTTAACTGCAAGAGACGATGAGGTTGACCGGGTGCTTGGGTTAGAGCTTGGAGCTGATGATTATATTACAAAGCCATTCAGTCTTAGGGAACTAATAGCCAGAATTAAAGCCATTTATCGCAGGATGGAGCCTTCTGCACCAGAAAAAGCGAGAAAAAGAGAAGAATACTTATATAATAATGGGAGCTTGAAAATTGACGTTAACAGGAGAGAAGTGATCGTTAAAGGAGAAGCGGTTAAATTAAAGCCTAAAGAATTTGATTTACTTGTTCACCTTGCAAAAGCTCCAGGGCATGTCTACTCAAGGGAAGCGCTGCTTGAGCAAGTATGGGGGTATGAATTCATTGGCGATATCCGTACAGTAGATGTGCATATTAAAAAAATTCGTAAAATGCTAAAGAAATATAATAATGATGTTCTCGAGACTGTGTGGGGTGTAGGTTATAGATTTCAAGAAGGGTTATAGACTTTACTCGTCGTATGTATATCTTACAACATAACGATTATCTTTCAGTTTTCGTATTTCCACACATGGACCAATTTCATAACCGTTGATCCAGTTATCTTCTATTTTTGCTTTTAAGCAGTCTGCCTGAAACTTAGAAGTAAATATTTGCTTCAAATAAATCCAGCGCGGCTTTTTGATTACGGGCTGCGGACTTTGCATAACGTGTTCACCTCAAAGTTTAATTTGCAATAACTGATGAAAAGAATATCACTATCTGGAAGATTAATCAAGAAACACCCCCATGAACTTAGTTCACAGGGGTGCTGGCATTTTTTGTAATTATCCAATTCGCTCTTCCCGGTCTTTATCGATGATTTCTTGTTCCTGCAGCTTTTCCTGGCGGTCTCTCAGCCTGTGGGCGAGACGGCCGGAAGCATTCGCTGCGATACTGCAGACGAGGTCATCGAGGAAGGTGTTAACCTCTTCACCTTTCTTCGTATCCAGCTCCTTGATGATTCCTACTTTTTCTTTATCAAGGTAACCGAAAGTAGTAACAGCAATACTTCCGTAGCCAAATACAGAACCGAAGGCGATCGTTTCATCTACTCCGAAAAGCCCTTCATCGGATTCAACAATTTCCTGCAGGGGCTGGGAAAGCTGTTTTTTTTCAGCAAGTTCATCCAGCTCAATTCCTACTAGTACTGCATGTTGTATTTCGCGCTTTTGCAGCACTTTGTTTACACTGTCCATGCAGTCTTCCATGTGTAAATCTTCATTAAAAGGGAGCTGCAGATCGTAAACGATTTGCGCGATTGACTCAATTGTTACGCCCCGTTTTTCTAATTTATCTCTTGTAGCCTGCTCGACTACATCACTTCTTACTGGTACTCTCTCTGGTTTTCTATCTCCCATTAAAATTCACTCCTTGGTACGACTTTTACGAAAGTTCGCTCTATTATGCCATTTTACCACAACTATTTTAAAATAGCGCTGGTCTGAAACTTGAATTCCCTTTAGCGGGAAAGACTAAACTTTCAGGGAGCGTTAACGAATAGCTGCTTAATTTTTGCAAAATCGTGAAGGTTTTTTTATAGTTAATGTAGAAGGTAAAAAAAGAGGTATCAGGAAAGACCGGAAAAATAGAATAAATTAAAAATTTTTGCCGGCTGTATTAACGTATAAACTCATACAGCTGCAATCAAGGAGGGAATTAAATGAGATACGGGATTGCTGCTTTTCCGTCAAAAAAATTACAGGACATTGCGAACTCTTACCGAAAACGATATGATTCTCATTACTCTAAAATCCCGCCTCATTTGACGCTGAAAGAAGCTTTCGATGCGGATGAAGAGGAAATGAAAGAGTTAGTAAAATATATACGCCAGGCTGCAAGAGAAAGCAGTCCGTTTGAAATGTGTGTGTACAAGTTCAGCTCGTTCCACCCTGTTACAAACACTATTTATATGAAAGTAAAAACAAATGAGGAACTTCTTGCTCTGCATGATAAGCTGAACAGCGGGCCGCTGGCTCAGGAGCAGCAATATACTTTTGTGCCTCATATAACAATCGGCCAGGAACTTGATAATGATGAGTGTTCCGATGTGAGCAGCAGGCTCAGGCTGGAGAGTCTCGACCATAAAGAAACAATCGACAGATTCTCTTTACTCTATCAGCTGGAGAACGGAACATGGACCGTTTACGAAACGTTCTTATTAGGAAAGGAAGTATAAATTTTGGAAGTACGGCTCGTCACGACAGAACAGGAATTAAAAGATGCCTATGAAGTCAGAAAAGTTGTCTTCGTAGAAGAGCAAAACGTGCCTCTCGAAGAAGAAATGGACTCTCATGAAAATGATTCTCTTCATTTTGTAGTGTATGATGAAGGGGAAAGTATTGGCGCGGGCCGTTTTCGGATTCTTGAAGGTTTTGGCAAAGTGGAGCGGATTTGTGTACATCCATCCCACCGCAAAAAAGGTGTCGGCGAAAAGCTGATGCGAAAAATAGAAGAAGCTGCAAAAGAGAATGGGGTAGCTGAAATTAAGCTGAACGCCCAGACTCACGCAGAGGCTTTCTATAAAAAAATTGGTTACACAACTCACTCCGACGTGTTTATGGATGCGGGTATCCCGCATGTAGCAATGAAGAAACAGATAATGTAAAGATAGAGACGGCTGATTTATTTAAGCCGTCTTTTTTTAATGATTCGAGAAAAAAGAGTTGGAGCGGTAACGCAAGAAGCTCTCGCGTACCCGCTCGGGAGAAAAAAGAGTAGGAGCGGTAACGCAAGAGGCTCTCGCATGCCCGCTCGGGAGAAAAAAGAGGTAGAGCGGTAACGCAAGAAGCTCTCGCGTACCCGCTCGGGAGAAAAAAGCGGTAGAGTGGTAACGTAAGAAGCTCTCGCGTGCCCGCTCGGGAGAAAAAAGCGGTAAAGAGGTAACGCGAGAAGCTCTCGCGTACCCGCTCGGGAGAAAAAAGCGGTAAAGAGGTAACGCGAGAAGCTCTCGCGTACCCGCTCGGGAGAAAAAAGAGTTGGAGCGGTAACGCAAGAGGCTCTCGCGTACCCGCTCGGGAGAAAAAAGAGGTAGAGCGGTAACGCGAGAAGCTCTCGCATACCCGCTCGGGAGAAAAAAGAGGTAGAGCGGTAACGCAAGAAGCTCTCGCGTACCCGCTTGGGAGAAAAAAGCGGTAGAGTGGTAACGTAAGAAGCTCTCGCGTGCCCGCTCGGGAGAAAAAAGCGGTAAAGAGGTAACGCGAGAAGCTCCAACGTTCCCGTTCTTCTGCCATATTTCAAAGTTCGGGCATGCGAGCCGCTACAGCTTACCATATCTACCCTAATTTTCTTCCATTCGAGCACACAATCCCCCTTATACTTCAAGCCATCTGCTAATGCTTGCCAGAATAAACTTTAAAAATCCAGAATTGTCTCTCTTCCCGCTGAATATTCCTGTAATAGCTCCTATGCTTGGCCGAAAGCCTTTGTGCATACTAACCATACAATGAAGATGGAGTGTTGCAGATGAGCAGGAAATTACTGATTTTCTCTGTTTCCGTAGGAGAGGGGCATAATCAGGTATGCAGAGCATTGCAGGAAGAATGGGAAGAGCATGGGGGAGAAGCGGAGATTATTGATGTTTTCTCTCTCGTGGATACTGAAACTGCGTCGAGGCTTAAAACTGCCTATTTCATATGTATTAAGAAATTCCCCCTGTTATGGGACGGAGTTTACAAAATGACCGATCTTCAAAGAATAGGAGAATTCATTCAGCCTTTATTGAAATTCTGGTGGGGGAAGCAGCTCCAATTTTTAAGTGACAAAGAATGTACATGCATTGCAGCTGTTCATCCTCTTGCCACACAAGTCGCGTCACTCATGCTCCAGCAGACA
Organism: Evansella clarkii; assembly: GCF_002019695.1. Classification (GTDB taxonomy): domain Bacteria; phylum Bacillota; class Bacilli; order Bacillales; family Salisediminibacteriaceae; genus Evansella; species Evansella clarkii. The sequence continues at coordinate 2,742,515 of NZ_KV917376.1, forward strand.
GAGCACAGGAATATCCCCCTATATTCAGTGATCACTGATTTTTCAACTCATAAACTTTCATTAACAAGCTGTGTTTCCGGAGTCTTTCTTAGTGAAAAGGAAGAAGCAGCAGAACTTCAGATGGCGTATCCACACTGTCGTTTTTACCCATACGGAATCCCTGTGAAAAAAGTATGGGAGGAACAAACTGAAAAACAGCTGATAAGAAATAAACTGGGGATCAGCAGCGGGAAACGAGTTTTGGTCGTATCAGGGGGAGGAGAAGGACTGACCCCTGAGAAAAAAATAAAAAAGCTGCTGCAGAAGGAACAGCAACCGTGGGAAGTTTACCTTTTCGGAGGGAAAGTTAATGAACAGAAGCCATGCAGACAAATTATTAATGGAGGATCTGTTCTCGTTTCCAAACCATTCACTTCTGACTATGTAGATTATGTAAAAGCGGCCGATTTAGTTATCTCGAAGCCGGGTGGTGTATCAATGGCGGAAGCTGTCTCTTCGAACGTTCAAGTGGGGATAATATCTCCTCTTCCAGGGCAGGAAAAAGAAAACCGGAGAGTATTAGCCAGCTATAATAGTGTCCATATTATTAACAGGAGAACATTATTGTCACATATCCTTAATAAACCTGATAATAGGCCGGTCTTCCAAAAAGGACGAGGGAATTCACGCAAACAAATTGTTCAGGTTATGATTGGTCAGGAAGTATATACACCTGCAAAAGCAGAGAACGGGGCTGAAGAGTTTTCGGAAAAATCAATGATTTTCCAATTGGGTGACACTTGCCAGCTCGAGGAGAATAAATTATAATAAAAAGAGAACATAAGTTCGGTTATCTTTTATTAAAGGAGGGATAGCAGGATGGAAGGTGTTCTGCGGAAAGCGCTATCCGGGAGGTATCCTGTTGTATTAATGTACCTTTCGGAAAAAGGGCTTATTTCAAAGCGTGTTGTTTCGGTGGAAAAATTTGATGACCAGTGGGTTCATGGGTACTGCCATCTGAGAAAGGCATACAGGAGATTTCAAGTGAAGAACATCCTTGCAGTCCTGCCTGCCTCATCAGAAAGAAGCAGCAGCAGAAATGCAGAAAAGCTGTAATGGAATTACAATAAAAAAAGATGGCAGACCTCTGCCATCTTTTTTGTGTCCTGATTTTTAAGGTTTTATTGGCGGGTCGCCGATAAAATCAGTATTTCGCCAATAAAATCCTATTTTCGCCGATAAACACTCAGGTTTCGCCGATAAAATCAATTTTTCGCCGATAAACCAAGCCACGCACTGCAATCGCCTCTGATTTTTACGCTCAGCGGTCAAGTGCTTGTCTTAAGTCTTCGATTAAATCTTCCGCATCTTCAATTCCTACAGAGATTCGGATTAATCCGTCAGTAATCCCTAGTTCGAGGCGTCGTTCCCTTGGAATAGAAGCGTGCGTCATTTTTGGAGGAAGGCTGATCAAGCTTTCTACAGCACCGAGGCTCTCTGCCAGTGTGAAGAATTTAGTTTTCCTCAATACTTCTTCCGCTCTTTCACCGCTTCCTACATCAAAGGATACCATTCCGCCGAAACCAGTTGCCTGGCTCAGGTGAATCTCACGTCCAGGGTGGTCTTCCCGTCCTGGATACCAGATCGTTTCAATGTCGTCGCGGTTTTCCAGGAACTTCACTATTTCTTTCGTATTCTTCTCTGTCTGTTCCATACGAAGGCCCAGAGTTTTAATTCCGCGAATTAGCAGCCATGAATCCTGCGGCCCTAACACTCCGCCAGTGGAATTCTGCACGAAATGAAGCTCTTCAGCAAGCTTCTGGCTGTTTACTACAACTAGTCCGGCAACAACGTCACTGTGCCCGCCAAGATATTTTGTGGCACTGTGCAGCACAATGTCAGCTCCAAGATCGATAGGGTTCTGGAAATATGGTGTGCTGAATGTGTTGTCTACGATGAGAAGGAGCGAATTCTCGTCAGCAATTTCCTTCATCACACGAATGTCAGTAATCTTCAGCAGGGGATTTGTCGGTGTTTCAACGTAAATAGCCACCGTATTATCCTTGATCGCTTCCTTCACTTTTTCAGGGCTGCTCGTGTCCACAAAGTCTACTTCAATATTGAAACGGTTCATCACTTTAGACATGAGGCGGTACGTCCCCCCGTACACATCATCTGTGAAAACAACGTGGTCCCCGCTTTTGAACATATTCAGGATTGCTGATATAGCAGCCATCCCGGAGCCGAAAGCGAAGCCTGCGTGGCCGCCCTCAAGATCACGAATCAGTGCTTCAAGTGCTTCACGGGTAGGGTTTCCTGTACGGGAATACTCGTACTTGAAGTTTCCTACGCCATTTTGCTTGTACGTGCTTACCTGATATATTGGTGTGGATACTGCACCAGTGAATTCATCTCCGACTATACCTCCGTGAATGAGCTGTGTTTTCTTTTTCATGTTTCATCCGTCCCTTCGTATATGCCTGTACTTAAATACCGCTCACTGCTGTCTGCAAAGACTGTGACAATGTGAGCGCCTTCCTTAGCGGTTTCCGCTTCCCTCATCGCTGCAGCAAAGGCAGCTCCTGAAGAACTTGCGGCAAGGAGGCCTTCTTTCTTTGTGAGTTCAAGCACCCATTGGAATGCTTCTTTATCAGTTATCGTGTGAATGGAATCGAAAAACCCGGTATCCATATAATCAGGGAGAAATTCCATGCCGATTCCTTCCGTACGGTGCGGCCCTGATTCTCCCCCGTTTAAAATAGATCCTTCAGGTTCAACGATGGAGGTCTTCACTGAAGGAAGCACTTCCTTTAAATATCTGGCAGTTCCCATAAATGTTCCGCCAGTGCCGGCTCCTGCCACAAAAACATCCACTTTGTTATCAAGGTCCCTGACAATTTCCGGTCCTAATCCTTTATAGTAGGTTTCCGGATTGGCCGGGTTGGCAAACTGAGAAGGGGAGTAGGAGTCAGGGATTTCCTTAAGAAGTTCCTTCGTTTTTGCAATAGCGCCTTTCATACCGTCCTCAGTAGGCGTATTTACAACTGTTGCCCCAAGTGCCCGCATCAAAGTCTGTTTTTCCTGGCTGAACTTTTGAGGAACGACAAAGATAACTTTTATTTCTGTTCCTACAGCAGCGAGGGCCAGGCCGATCCCAGTATTTCCGGCGGTTGGTTCAATGAGCGTGCCGGAAGAGCTGATCCGGTTATTATCCACCGCTTCCCTGATCAGCTCCTGGCCGAGCCTGTCTTTGACACTTCCGCCTGGGTTGAAAAACTCCAGTTTAGCAAAGATTCTCGCTTTATTTGGAATTTCAATATTTGTTATTTCAAAAAGTGGTGTATTACCGATTAACGAGTGGATTCCCTGGTAGATTGTCATAACGCTCACCTATGCTTCTTCAGCAAAAACGGCAGTCCAGCCATCTTTCTGGTCGAGCATATCTTTCGCCAGCTCCTTCGCGCCTTCAAGAGAATGGGAAGCAGCCCAGCCGCATTGTACTTCATTGCAGGCTGGAACTTCATCTGCTTCCAGCACATCTTTCAGTGTTTTTTCCACAAGCTCCAGCACGTTTTCCACGTTGTCATCGTTAATGACTGCGAGATAGAAGCCGGTCTGGCAGCCCATCGGACTAATATCAACGATCTGGGAATGATGGTTTCGGCTGAATTCCGCCATCATATGCTCTAAAGAGTGTAGTGCCGGCATTTTCATATGCTCTTTGTTCGGCTGTTTAAAACGGATGTCATATTTATAAATCTTGTCACCTTGCGCGCCTTCTGTTACCCCTGCAAGGCGGATATACGGAGCAGCCACCTTCGTATGGTCAAGATTGAAACTTTCTACATTCATTTTCTTAGTCATAATACATTCCTCCTTAGTGATTTTCGCGCTTAACCGCCTCAAGGATCCAGACGAATTTATTCATGGAGGTAAAACTCACCTCAAAACCGGCATCTTCGAAAATAGAAGCCATTACCGGCAGAGTGGTGTAGTATTCTGTCTGTAAATCCTCCGCTAAATTAAAGAACTGGCGTTTTTGCGCGTCCCGGATAATTTCCTGTTTTCGGTCTTCATTCATAAACATTGTATCAGCGAAAACGACTTTTCCGCCAGTCTTTAGTATATCCGCATAAATAGCAGCCGCTTTTCCTTTTTCTTCGTCTGTAAGATGATGGAATGCGTAGCTTGAAACGACGGCATCCACCGGTTGTTCAGGCTCGGGAAAAACGAGAAAGTCTCCTTCTACCACTTCTGTTTCTTTAAGCTTTCTGTTTGCGGCTTCCCGCATCTTATCTGAAGGTTCCACACCCATAACTGTCTCCGCTTTTGCTGCTAAAAATTCAGTCAGATTTCCTGTTCCGGTCCCAAATTCAATGACATGACCATTTACTCTGCTGGCAACTTCCTGCAGAATCTGCCCGTAATTTTCAAATACATCTTTATATTCTTCATCCATACCTGCCACTGTGGAGTCATAAGTTTCTGCCCAACGGTTAAACAGATCAACGAATTCTCTTCCCATGATTAGTCACTCCTTAGAATTCATATAAAACTCATTAACTTACTCGGGATTAACTTTCTATATTTTATCATATGCAGCGCTCCACAGCAATGCCAAGAAAACAAAGCTGTAGTAATTTATATACCCGATTTATCCCGATGAAATCGTCCGTAAAACTCCCACCTCAAAACTTGAGTTGAACCGGTGAAGTTTAGGTGGGAGATAACGGATGCTAACATCCCGATTGGTTCAACTAACAATCAGTGGGGGTTGAACAAAACCCCCACTGATTGAAGGTTCACTTTATGAAATTAAAAAATAGCCCTGGAATTTGTGGCATTCAGCGGGAGGAAGAAAAAAGTTCTTACAGAAAATAAAAAAACTGCCGCGTAACAAGACAGCAGAAGGCTGCCTGTTTACTCCGGACAGTTTTGTCTTTAAGGGCTAGTTTTTCATAAATCCTTTGCTTTGAACAAACTCCATCATTTGTTTTCTTTTTGCGCTGGACAGCATGCCAGCCATCTGGCCAGTCCAGGTGTCGGATCGCTTTCCATCGGTTCTTTCGCGGTAATATGCCGCCACCGTTTCGTTGTATTCATGGAGCTGGCTGATCAGCTTGTCTTCTGATTGAATATAAGTTTCTTCATGATATACATTTTCAAATGGCAGTCTTGGTTTTTGAGAACCCTCAGATTCCGGAACGCCAACAGTAAGGCCGAAGAGAGGAATTACATAGTCAGGAAGTTTCAGAAGATCTGAAACTTCAGCGATATTGTTTCTTATTCCGCCGATATAGCAGATACCGAGGCCCATAGACTCAGCAGCGAGTGTGGCGTTTTGTGCTGCAAGTGCTGCATCAATAACAGCAACCATAAATTTTTCAGTCGACTGCAGAGCTTCTGATACATCCGTGTTTTCCATTTTTCCAATGAGTTCATGTCTTTGAAGATCCGCACAGAATATAAAGAAGTGGCCGCTGTTTTCCACATAAGCCTGTCCTCCTGCAAGTTCCGCGAGTTTCTGTTTTGTTTCGGGGTTCTTCACGCCGATAATCGTGTAAGCCTGTATGTAACTCGAAGTGGAGGCCATTTGTGCAGAGGATACAACTGTTTTTATTTGCTCGTCGGTGAGCGGGATATTTTTAAATTTTCTGATCGACCTGTGATTTAAAATTGTTTCAATGACATCATTCATCCCAATTTCTCCCCTTGTTGTTGTTTTATTTCATTGTAGCATAAGGGGGAGAAGAAATTAAAAAACGGGCACTGCCCGTTATTCATATAAAAAAAATAATGAGTCTGTTTTTAATTTTTAGTGCTGAAAAAACTTCCTACTTGTTTTACGAGGGGGCTGATCTGATTTCCAACTTTAACTACCTGGTCGATGGTAGTGGAGGCTTTATCAAAATCGAATTTGCCATCCTTTGTTTTAAACGCAGATAAGATGCCAGCTCCAGGTCTTGGAGGTTGTGGCTGGCCCTGTGGGTAGTTTGCTCCTCCTGGGCGGCTGTTCGTTTGCTGGCCGTTGTGAGCCTGGTATGGCTGCTGCCAGTACATACCTTGTGACTGATATGGAGGATACATTGGCGGCTGATTTACAGGAGGCCGGCCTGGCCGGCCGTGGTTAGGTGGATAATACATTATTTATTCCTCCTTATTAATCAATTGGGATTCTTTTACGTTTATTCGGGATCCTGATCTGCAGTACTCCATCTTTCAATACAGCTTTAACCTCTGATTCGTTTACAAGAAAGGGAAGCTGTACAACTCTTTCCGCTCTCTGGAATCTGCTGCTGTGCTTAAATGTGTTTTGAATATCGTCCTTTTCCTCGGTGATCTCTTCGGATTGTACGGAAATTTTTATATAGTTCTGGTAAATATCCAGGCCAATCTGGTCTTTTTGCACACCTGGAAGTTCAGCCTCAATAATATATTCTTTTTTCGTTTCATACTGATAAGTGGGAATGAACCTAGGCGCTTTTATATGCTTTACTGTATCCTGAAAAAAAGAATCAATTGACTGCAGTAAGTCTCCGAAAGGTCTTTCCTGAAAAGGGAGTAAAGGACGTTTCTTTTCTTCGCTCATGCTTATCACCTCACATATCAATTCACTACATCGTATGTAATGAAGAGGGATGGCGAATAGGCAAAAGCACAGTTTTTCAGAAAAAAACTTTGTTGGGCGGTTTGTTTATTAAAGGGAAGTAAACCAGATTGAGCAGGGGGAAATACAAATGAAAAAAGCTGTATACATTCGCCAGATGTACACAGCTGAATTATGGCTTTCCCGGTATTTACTGAAACTAATATTGTTCTGTTATACCTCATTTGAAATTACCCTGCGGCTTCCTGCACCTCCACGAGTTTGCGGTTTTCCAGTCTGAGTAATCGATCTGCCTTCTTGATAATCCCTGGATCATTACTGACTGCAATTACCGTGGAACCATTGGATCTTGCAAATTGAAACATTCCTCTTATAACTTCTTCTCCCTCAGGCCCTGACAATCTCTTTCCAGGTTCATCAGCAAGAATAAGCTTTGGATTTGTCATGAAGATTCTCCCGATAGTTGCGAGGATCTGTTCTTTGGAAGTCAGCCCTTCCAGTGTTTCATTTACTGATTCTGATGAAAAACCAAGCCCTTCGAGAATTCTGTGGGCCTGTGCCTCTTTTAAAGGATAATCCGCCTCACTTCTGTCCGTTCCAAGAAGCAGGTTTTGTTTTACAGTCAAATAAGGTAATAAACATCCTTCATCGGTTACAAGGCCAATGTTCTCCAGCCTCCATTTCGGGCGTTCTTTAATCGTTACCAGGTTTTGTCCGAAAACTTCCACCGTGCCTTTGTTTGCTGGTGTCATAGCCGCTATCATATGAAGCAATGTAGACTTGCCCGTTTGTGAACCGCCTGTTATAACGACTACCTCACCTTCGTTCACTTGCAGATTCATATTCTCGAAAAGAATATTCATTTCCCCGTCGGCTGAAAAGCGTTTAAGTACATTGGATAAACTGACAATCCCCATAAACAACCTCCCAAAAGATTTTTTCACTGCTGTACACGTAACCTTAGTCCCCTTATGAGTATTTAACCATCAATAAGCAGAAATTGAAAGCGCTTTCTTTGTTGAAAAATGACAGTTTTGTTACAGTTATCTTTTTATTCAGAATTTTCCGCTGGTAAGTACTATGTTATTCCTGAATGCCTATAACATATGCAAAATTTTTTGAGGCGGGTAAGTTTTATTTTTCTTTAAAAAAGGTACAATGCATTTATCCCGCTATAATCGTCCGTAATACCCCCTCAAAACATGAGTGGAAGCGAAGTTTATTGAAAGGAGTGCTGGTATAATGATAATCGTCCCTGTTGATGGTTCTTCCCATGCTCTGAAAGCAGTAGAAACTGCAGTGGAGATGGCAGAAAAATATACGGAACCCCTTTTAGTGCTCAATGTTCAGCCTGAAAAGGAGAAATTATTCTCCGGGGAGGACCCTGGAGACGAGAGGTGGCTCGCCGAGAAAGAGGCAAAGGGCCAGGAAGTGATGAAGTCCGCGGCAGAACTGGTGAATGAGAGAGTTCCATATGAACAAAAAGTAAGGATCGGTACTCCTTCAATTCAGATAACGGATGAAGCTGCAGAACAAAAAGCACGGTGTATCGTTATGGGCTCCCGGGGAAGCGGACCTTTTGTCAGTGCCATTCTTGGAAGTGTCAGTTACGGTGTACTTCATCTGGCTCAATGCCCTGTAATGGTAGTTCCTGACAATATGAACTAACCACTCTCTAAATAATAGAGAGTGCTTTTTTTATTCACCGTTAGTGTTTATACTGTTACTTGCGGGAGGTATTGTCTTAGAAAGGAGCAAACAAGATGAACGAAACAGACTTCGAAGAAATATTAGAAGAGATAGAAATAGCCTTTACCTGGACAGAGTTTGGGATCGCTGTAGGGATAGTTATTTTATTTCTCATCTTCCGAAAGATATTTACTACATATCTTTTTAAGTTTATTCTCATGTTTTCGAGAAAAGCTCATGCTGATGTGTTAACAAATGTGCTGCTGGCCTTTGAGCGGCCTTTAAGAGCTTTTTTCTTTATCATTGGTATTTATATAGCACTCGTATATTTGCCGCATGGTGACAATGTAATGAATTTAATAGGGTTAATTTACAGGTCCCTGATTGTAATTCTTGTTGCCTGGGGATTGTTCAATTTAACCAGCCCAAATTCTGCAGTGTTTACCAAGGTAGGCAAAAGGTTCCACGTGGAAGCTGATAATATTCTTATGCCATTCCTTTCAAAGCTGCTCAGGTTTGCGATCATTGCGATGGCATTAAGTATTATTGCAGCGGAGTGGGGGTATAACGTCTCTGGTTTTGTTGCAGGTCTCGGTCTTGGAGGGCTTGCTTTTGCACTTGCGGCCCAGGACTCTCTGAGCAATTTCTTCGGGGGGGTTGTCATTATAACCGAAAAGCCTTTTAAAATTGGCGACTGGGTCAGCACACCAAGTGTGGAAGGAACAGTAGAGGATATTTCATTCCGCAGCACAAAAATCCGGACCTTCTCACAAGCTCTTGTTACAGTTCCAAATTCAACTTTAGCTAACGAACCGATTACAAACTGGACAAAGATGGGCAAACGGGAGATTTCTATTAATATGGGCGTGACCTTCTCTACTCCGAGAGAGAATATAAAGCGTGCAGTAGAGAGGATCAATGACTATCTGCAGGATAATCCGGAAATTCACCAGGAACTGATCATGGTTCGTTTTGACAAGATAGAAGACAGCAGTTTAAATATTTTTGTCTACTGCTTTACTAATACGACAGCATGGACAGAATTCCTTGAAGTAAAGGAGAGAGTAAACCACTACATTCTTCAGGTGCTCGAAGAAGAAGGAGTTCAAATCGCTTTCCCTTCTCAAAGTATCTATGTTGAAAACGCAGGTAATATAGAAGGAAGTGCTAAAAAAGGACTTGAGGGTTAATTCCTCAAGTCCTTTTTAAACATTTATTAACTGTGGCGGGATTGCAAGGCTTTTCACCTGTTATGGAAAATAACGGTATGTTTTTTCCATAATGCTTATTTTTCAGCTTCATCCCCTGATAATCATATTATGGACAGTTAAGAAGTTATTATGCAATTGGGAATCACGACCGGGTATCCGCTTAACAAAACAGTTAGAGATAAATAATGGTATATCCAATCGCCTTGATTGCATTTTTCGCCCTGAATGTCTATTATTAGTATGTGTTTAAACTGATAGCTGAAAGGATGAATATTATTATGAAAATGATGGATGCAAACGAAATTATCAGCTTTATCTCAAATGCTGAGAAGTCAACACCTGTAAAGGTACATATAAAAGGCGATCTGGATGGGATCGACTTTGGCGAGAACACAAAAAGCTTCATTCAGAACGGAACAGGCGTCCTTTTTGGCGAGTGGAAAGATATTAACGAAGCCCTTCAGGCGAATGAAGGTAAAATAGAGGACTTTGTTGTGGAAAATGACCGACGTAATTCTGCTATCCCGCTGCTTGATATGAAAAATATCCGCGCTCGTATAGAGCCAGGCGCAATCATCCGTGACCAGGTGGAAATCGGTGATTCTGCAGTAATTATGATGGGCGCTTCCATTAACATTGGTTCTGTAGTCGGTGAAGGAACAATGATTGATATGAACGCTGTACTCGGCGGAAGAGCAACAGTAGGCAAGAACTGCCACATTGGTGCTGGAGCGGTACTTGCAGGTGTTATTGAGCCGCCATCTGCTAAGCCAGTTGTCGTTGAAGACGGTGTAGTAGTAGGAGCAAACGCTGTTGTCCTTGAAGGGGTTACTGTTGGAGAAGGCGCAGTAGTTGCTGCAGGCGCAATCGTAACAGAAGATGTTCCTCCAAACACAGTAGTAGCAGGTACACCAGCAAAAGTTATTAAAGAAATCGATGAAAAAACTAAAGGGAAAACTGAAATCAAACAGGAACTCCGTAAGCTGAACGAGGAATAAAAATGGCCAGCGAGGGACAGATGTTTGATACAGCTCCTTTTATAAAAATCAGGCGTGATCTTCATCAAATTCCGGAATTGGGCTTTGCCGAAAAGAAGACGCAGGACTATTTATTAACTTACCTGCGAAGCCTTCCTTCGGCTAATCTGGAAATTAGAACATGGAAAACCGGTATTCTTGTAAGAGTAAAAGGGAGCGATCCTTCAAGAACGCTCGGATATCGTGCTGACATAGATGGTCTGCCGATGGATGAGGAAACAGGCCTTGAGTTTTCCTCAAACCATGAGGGAATGATGCATGCCTGCGGTCATGATATTCATATGAGTATTGCTCTTGGGGTGCTCAGTTATTTCGCGGAAAACCAGCCGAAAGATAATCTGCTCTTTATATTTCAGCCGGCAGAAGAAGGGCCTGGCGGAGCCAAGCCAATGCTTGAGTCTGAAGAATTTAAGGAGTGGAAGCCTGACAGCATAGTTGCACTGCACATTGCACCCGAGCTCCCTGCAGGAACGGTATCTACGAAAACCGGCCTGTTGTTTGCTAACACGAGTGAGCTCTTTATTGATTTAAAAGGGAAGGGCGGACATGCCGCTTTTCCTCATCAGGCTAACGACATGATCGTTGCCGCAAGCCATCTCGTTACACAGCTGCATACCGTTGTTTCAAGGAATGTTTCGCCATTAGACTCTGCAGTTGTTACTATCGGTAAGATTACTGGCGGGACAAAGCAGAATATCATTGCCGAAACAGCCAGGATTGAGGGGACGATCAGGACGTTATCCATTGAGTCAATGGAGCTTGTGAAAGAGCGCATTGAAGCGCTTGTTAATGGAATTGAGGCAGGCTTCAGCTGTTCTGGTAATATTGATTATGGCGCAAATTACTGCCAGGTTTATAATAATCATGAGATAACAGAAGACTTCATTACCTTTGCTGAGTCTTCCCCTTATATTACGTTTAAGCCGGCAGAGAAGGCGATGACAGGTGAAGATTTCGGATATTTCCTTGAAGAAATACCAGGTTTCATGTTCTGGCTTGGAGCCGATAGTGAATTCGGCCTTCATTCAGCAAAGCTGAACCCAAGTGAAGGCGCGATTACTACCGGAATCAGCCTGCTGATTGATTATTTTAATAAAACAGCAGTGTAAATGTAAGCAGAAAAGAGGTGTAAGTACCTCTTTTCTGCTTTTTGTGTGCCCGGCATGTGCATACGCTTTAGGGTTCAAGTCCCGAACAGTGAAGGTCGTTGTAACTGCTAGCTAAAGGCAAGGGTGTCCGGGGCGACTCGGAATCTGAAGGAAGCCGGAGGCAAATCTCCGACCCGAGGAACACGAATCTCATACAAGGCTGTCTGGTCTGGATGAGGCTGCAAAACAAGTCAAAGTCCTAACGACCGAAGGATCCGGCAGTAAATGAGGCGGGTATATGGAGAGGAAGTTTATGCACTTACCCGGGGAGGTCTGACAGGAACGCCGTACAAATGCGGTAACTGATTCCAGGAGGAATCACTGAACTGTCAGAAGTCAGCCGAAGCCATAGTACCACAGATTTCTAGATTTTGTGGGAAGGGCTGAATCATGAAAAGAGTGCTCATCCACCTGCGTACGTATCATTCGATGACACAGAACATACCAGCTTGCCTAGGAAGCAGAGGTGAATCCCTCCAGGGCTTAGGAAGCGTGGAGAATGATACCACACAATGGAAAGGAAGAGCCACGTGGAGGTTAATGTGATGTTGGAAGAGATATTACACCGAGACAATTTGAATAAAGCATATCTCAAGGTAGTCCAAAATAAAGGGAGCCAGGGCGTTGACGGCATTACCACTGCGGAACTGAAATCCCAGATCTCCGAAGAATGGTCTGCCATCCGCCAGGGGCTCTTGTCGAGAACCTACCAACCGTCACCGATCCGCCGAGTCGAAATCCCGAAACCGGACGGGGGTAAACGGAAGTTAGGGATCCCGACTGTCATGGACCGTCTGATCCAGCAATCCATTAATCTCTACCTTCAACGAATCTATGATCCGACATTTTCTAAGAACAGTTACGGTTTCCGCCCGAAACGACGAGCCCATGATGCCGTGTTGAAAGCAAAACAGTATATCAACGAAGGGTACACATGGGTGGTCGATATTGATCTGGAGAAATTCTTCGACAAAGTGAACCACGACCGGTTGATGCGAACGTTAAGTTACCGTATTAGCGACAGAAGGGTGTTGAGCATCATCCGGAAATACCTTCAGGCAGGAATCATGGAAAACGGATTAGTTAGGCAAAACGACATGGGGACTCCCCAAGGGAGTCCATTAAGCCCGCTTCTCTCAAATATTGTCCTGGATGAATTGGACAAAGAACTGGAGAAACGGAGTATTCGCTTTGTCCGCTATGCGGACGACTGCCAGATTTACACGGGGTCAAAGAAAGCCGCAGAGCGTATCCGAAAGAACATGATCACCTTCATTGAAGATAAACTGAAGCTAAAGGTAAATCGGGAAAAGAGCGCGGTAGACCGTCCGTGGAAACGAAAGTTCCTGGGTTTCAGTTTCACAGCTTCTTCTAAAGGAAAAGCGAAAATAAGAATACACAGGGAATCAATCCAACGGGCAAAAGGTCGAATCCGTGAGATTACTTCCCGAAAGAAAAGTATTCCTATGGAATACAGAATTGGCAAGCTGAACCGGTTTATCGTCGGCTGGAGAAATTATTTCCGACTGGCGGAAACACCCTCGGTATTAAAGGAATTAATGAAGTGGATAAGAAGAAGACTTCGAATGGTACGATGGAAAGAATGGAAGAAACCGAAAACAAAAGTCAGAAACCTAATCGCCTTGGGAGTATCGAAGCAGAAGGCTTATGAATGGGGAAACACAAGAAAAGGCTACTGGCGAGTCGCCTGTAGCCCAATTCTCCACCATACGCTTAATGACGCCTATTGGCGCAGGATGGGTTTGAAATCGTTGATATAACGTTTGATTTTCATGAAACCGCCGTATACGGATCCGTACGTACGGTGGTGTGAGAGGTCGGGGGTTAGTCACCCCCTCCTACTCGATTGCTGTGACGAGGGGTGGGCTATTCTGGAAATCAGGGTTTTCATTCTCGAAAGGAGCGGTTTTATTCCCGAAAACAGGTCATTAATTCTCGAACGGGAAGCTAATTCTCGAGGCAGCCTAAGCGGTACGTCATATGTAAAACAAGGCTCATTTTCCCCCTCGAAGAATAGACGTAGAAATTTTGGTCATCTTATATTATGTAAGCAGGGATAAACTTGTTGTTCATAAAAACGGACGAGTTTTTTTCCTCACCTTTTAACCGGAAAAAGGAGGGTCTATGATGGCCAGAATTGGAGTTGAGCAATCATTAACGAACGTTCAGCAGGAGCTGGAAGCAAGAGGTCATGAAGTTGTACAGCTTCGGCAGGAGCAGGATGCTGCAGGCTGTGACTGCTGTGTTGTTACAGGTCAGGATGAAAATATGATGGGAATTCAGCAAACAAGCATTGAAGGTTCTGTAATTAATGCTCATGGCATGAACGCACAAGAGATATGCGAGGCAGTGGACAGCCGCCTAAATGGGGGCACACAGTAATACCACAGCACTCAGGAAAAAAACAGTTTCCTGAGGACGTTCCTTGTTCCGATGAGAACAAAGGAAAGGGAAGCCTGGTCAATGCAATGCCCTTGTGCCAGTTTATCTTCAGACAGATATTTTTTTAATGAGAAACGCCGCTATACATTTTTACATCAACCCCATAGGAAAAGCTGTCCAGTAACAAATTTACCGGACAGCTTTTTAACATATCAGTTTTATGCTTTTTCTTCTTTATGGATATATACCTGGTGTGGGAAAGGAATTTCGATGTTATGGCTGTCCAGCGCTTCTTTTATTTCTTTGCGAAGCTTTCTTTCTACAGCCCATTGTTCCATATTTACAGTTTTAGCGATGACTCTTAAAACAACATCGCTGTCACCGAGACTTTGAACTCCGATTACATGAGGCCCTTCCACAATTGTTTCATCTTCAGAAGCGATACGGTCACATACTTTCTGTATAACTGAAATAGCTTCATCAATATTTTCATCGTAACCAATACTGATATCGGCTATTGCCTGCATATTCGAGCGGGAATGGTTGCTGAGAGTGCTGATTTCCCGGTTTGGTATGAAGTGGACAGTGCCGTCAAATCCTCGGATTCTGGTGTTACGCAGCCCGACTCCTTCCACTATGCCATCTATTCCTGCGACGGTGACATATTCATCTACCTCAAGCTGCCTTTCCAGGAGAAGAAAGAAGCCTGTGACAACATCGCTCACCAGACCCTGGGCACCAAAACCTATAGCAAGCCCTAGGATACCTGCACCAGCGATTAATGCAGAAACGTTGTAATTAAATATATCGGCAATAAATATTACCAGCATAAAGCCGAGAACATATGAAAAAATATTCAGCGATAATTTTTCCAGAGTTCTTGCTCTTCCGGCTGACATGCCGCGTTGTCCGCCCAATCGGTTAAAACTGCTTGAAATGAATCTTTTCCCGATTGCCCTGATAATTAAGAACACGATAAGAATAAGTATAATTTGCAGGGCCGCAGTTGTAATTGCCACACTGATTCCAGCCCAGTCGATCCTTTCCAGCCATTCGTTCATTTGTTAAACTCCCTTCAAGAAAAGTAATTCACAACCTGATTATAGAGTTTATCATAAAGCAGCAACTGACAAAACTAAACAGAATTAAACAAATTAATTTCTCACGTGCAAAGACCTCTATAATTACGGCTAACCAGAATCCTATTGTTTAAACATCAGATATTTGGCCATATTAATAGGGTGTGCAACTATTAGTGAATTATTTAGTTTTAGCTAGTCTCATAAAAGCTTTAATGTAAACAAAGTAAAGGCGGAGGGATTACATATGTCAGACAAACGTATGGTTGCAAAACAAGCTCCACGTTTTGAAATGGATGCTGTAATGGCGAACAAGGAATTCGGAAAAGTAAACCTTGAAGATATTATGAAGGAAGACAAGTGGACAGTTCTTTTCTTTTATCCTATGGACTTCACTTTCGTATGCCCAACTGAGATCACTTCGATGAGTGACCGTTACGATGAATTTGAAGATCTTGATACAGAAGTAATAGGTGTATCCACTGACACGATTCACACGCACCTGGCATGGATCAACACGGATCGTAATGACAACGGACTCGGCGAATTGAAATATCCTTTAGCTGCGGATACTAACCATAACGTTTCCCGTGAATACGGTGTGTTAATAGAAGAAGAAGGAGTAGCCCTTCGCGGATTATTCATTATCAGCCCTGAAGGAGAATTAATGTATTCGGTTGTTAACCATAACAACATCGGCCGTGATGTAGATGAAACACTGCGTGTGCTTCAGGCCTTGCAAACAGGGGGCCTTTGCCCGGCAAACTGGAAGCCTGGGCAGGAAACTCTTTAATCACTGAAATGCCCTGGTAAGAGGCCTGACAAGAGTTTGTTGGGCTTTTTGCATAGTCAAATTATCACGGTGAAATGAAGTTAAACGATAGAGGTGAACAATCATGAAATTAAGAACTCCAATGCCTGAACTTGAAGGAGCAACTACGTGGTTTAATGGAGAAGTAAGCAAGTCTGATTTAATGGGAGGTAAGCCAACCTTAATCCACTTCTGGTCGATCAGCTGCGGGCTTTGCAAGGAAGCAATGCCTGATGTAAATGAATTTCGGGATAAGTATAAAGACAAGTTAAATGTTATAGCTGTGCATATGCCCCGTTCTGAAAAAGACCTGGATCTTGATGAAATTAAAAAAGTAGCAGATGAGCATGACATAGTACAGCCTATCTTTGTTGATAACCAGCATAAACTGACTGATGCTTTTGATAACCAGTACGTTCCAAGCTACTATGTTTTTGATGAAGAAGGCCAGCTGAGGCACTTCCAGGCAGGCGGGGGCGGAATGAAAATGCTGACAAAGCGTGTAAACCGTGTCCTTGGAATAAAAGAATAAAATGATTTTAACAACACTGTTTCGGAATGATAACCGGAACAGTGTTTTTTTAATGAAATTGGTATTCGGTAAAAAAGCTGAAGAAGCTGTATTTCAGCGTAAATCTGTAGCGAGGATTATAATGATGGGAGTGATAATCTCAATGGAAGGTAAAATTGTATAATCATTGTTCAGGGGGAAAGCAAAATGAAGAAACAGTACGCGGTGATAGGACTTGGCAGGTTTGGAGGGAGTATTTGCAAAGCACTGCTGAGCCACGGGGTGGAAGTGCTTGCGATTGACAGAAGTGAGGAGAGAGTAAATAAATTTGCTGCTATAGCTACGTATGCAGTAGTAGCAGATGCAACAGACGAAGCGACATTGAAGAACCTCGGTATCCGGAACTTTGACCATGTTATAGTAGCTATTGGAGAGGATATTCAGGCAAGCATTCTTACTACATTAATGTTAGTGGAACAGGGAGTAAAACACGTCACAGCGAAAGCTCAGAATGATTACCACGGGAAAGTGCTTAATAAAATTGGGGCGCATATGGTCGTACACCCAGAGCGTGATATGGGGGTTAGAATTGCCCATAATATTATTTCTGAAAATGTTCTTGATTATCTGGAGATCTCTGATGAATACAGTATTATAGAATTGAGAGCGGGCAGGAAAATAAATGGGCGATCACTTGTGGAGTTAAACGTACGCGCAAAGTACGGATGTAATATAGTAGCTATAAAGCGGGAGGGAGACATCAATGTTTCTCCTCTGGCAGATGAGATAATTAAAACGGGCGATGTTGTAATTGTTATTGGTGCCGATACAGACATTAACAGACTGGAACGGGCATGGTTTGACAACGAATAATCCTTCTTGTTCTTTTTTCCGGAACAATCAGCCCCTGCAAATAGAAAGGGCCCTCACCAAAGGTGAGGGCCCTCCTGTTTTAATGCAAGGTTGCCAGCCGATATCTTAAATTTCCATAATAATCGGCAGAATCATTGGTTTACGCTTTGTTTTTTCATAAAGGAATGGTCCCAGCATGTCCGTAATTTCATTTTTAATTTCAGACCATTGAGTAGTTTTTCTTTCCATCATTCCGTTAAGATGGTCAGCGAGCTTTTTCTGAGCTTCGTTAATCAGATCTCCGGATTCTCTCATATAGACAAAACCACGGGAGATGATATCAGGACCTGCTTCTACTTTAAATTCCTTCATATTCAGGCTTACCACTACGACAACAAGGCCTTCCTCTGAAAGGATACGGCGGTCCCTGAGAACAATATTTCCAATGTCTCCAATTCCGTTTCCATCTACGTAAACAGAGCCTGATGGAATCTTCCCTGCAAGGGTTGCTTCACTTTTATCGAGAGCCAAAACATCGCCGTTATCCATAATAAAACAGTTTTCCTCAGGAATGCCACAATCCTGCGCAAGTTTTGCGTGCATTTTAAGCATGCGGTATTCTCCGTGCATTGGCATGAAGTATTTAGGCTTCATTAGACGGAGCATTAACTTTTGCTCTTCCTGGCCGCCGTGCCCGGATGTATGAATATCATTCAGGGAACCATGAATTACGTCTGCTCCTGCACGGTAAAGCTGGTCAATAATACGGCTGACGCTAAGTGTATTACCAGGGATAGGAGAAGAAGAAAATACAACTGTATCTCCAGGTATTATCTGAATCTGGCGGTGAGTTCCGTGCGCGATCCTTGAGAGAGCTGCCATAGGTTCGCCCTGGCTTCCTGTACAAAGAATCGTTACCTGGTCAGCAGGGAGCTTATTCAGCTGGGAAGGCTCTACAAACGTACTCTTTGGAGCTTTTATATATCCCAGTTCCAGACCAATATTTATGGCTGATTCCATACTGCGTCCAAATACAGCAATTTTCCTGCGGTATTTAACGGCCGACTCTACAGCCTGCTGCAGACGGTAAATGTTAGAAGCGAAAGTAGCAAATATAATTCTTCCTTCCACTGAACGGAAGATCTGGTCTATACTTTCTCCGACTTTACGTTCAGACATTGTAAAGCCAGGCACTTCACTGTTCGTACTGTCGGACAGAAGACACAGTACACCTTCTTCTCCTATTTTAGCCATCTTAGTTAAGTTTGCAGGCTCGCCTACAGGAGTAAAATCGAATTTAAAATCACCTGTTTGAACGATGTTGCCAGCAGGAGTTTTTACAACGATACCATATGAGTCCGGAATGCTGTGGGTAGTTCGGAAAAACGAAACAGAAGTTTTCTGGAATTTTATAATTCCATCTTCGTTAATTTCTCTAAGCTGAGCCTTTCTCAGTAAACCATGCTCTTCCAGCTTGTTACGGATCAGCCCGAGAGCAAGTTTACCACCGTATATAGGAACGTTTATCTCTCTGAGCAGGTAGGGGACACCGCCGATATGATCCTCATGTCCATGAGTGATAATAAGACCTTTAATTTTATCTTCGTTTTTAACTAAATAAGTGTAGTCAGGTATTACATAATCGATACCTAAAAGCTCTTCTTCAGGAAATTTTATACCTGCATCGATAATGATAATTTCATCCTGAAACTGCACTGCATACATATTTTTGCCGATCTCGCCCAGTCCGCCCAGAGCGAAAACACCAACTTGATGATTTTTAACTTTCATAATTACACATTCTCCAGTTTAAAGTTTTCATGTTGCTGTTCGTAAGCTAATGCTTCGCCTTCCAGCGGCGTAACAAATTCAATATTAATCTGGCGGTCGGCAAGTTTTTTACGAACGTCCTCTTCTGTTTCTGCCTCAAGATACATAGCTTCTGTCTTCTCTCTTACAGGTACTTCTGTAAATGAGGTTTGGTAAAATACTTTAAAAATCATTAAATCCCTCTCCTTATTGCTTTTTTTTGTAATGGCTATGTTAGTTTTATTGCTGATCAAAGCAGCGGCCAGCCGTTTCGCGCCAGGCCAGGAGTATACGATTACGCAGATTTCTCCGGCTTGTCTCTTTTTAAATCTGCGGTTGCCCGCTTATGATTAACCGGCTGAACCTTGAGCCAATCAACAAGAAACTGTAACAACGCCTTTATATTAATTAATACATTAGGATCATTTATTAATTAAATGGTGTTCCCTCTCGTAATAACTGTCCTAAGTATGTTATCCCCATTTTTGCTTATTGTATAAACGACCGATCAGTATTGTGAAAAAATTATATTTTCATGGAGAATCCTTCTTTCAGGTGTACAGAAAGAAGGATCTGGACATTCATGCATATAATTTTTTCGGGAGTAAATCCCGGCAGCGTTTTAATATTCGTTCTCTCCACCTTTTCAACATTTTAAACCCTCCTTCAATCTTATTCAAGAGTAAGGCATCTTTTTTAGGATAGTATTTGCAAAAAATAAGATGAAATTGAAGGAAAAGTATGGGAAAGGGTTTAAATCAATGCCCGAGGTAAAGAAAACACTGCGAAATCAAATGGAGTGAAGATTAAGCAGATGTTGCGCTTATGCCTGTGGTGCAAGCGAGCGTCCTGTAGTGAAAATCAACAATTACAGTTAATAGAGCTTTTAAAAAAACGGCTCCCTTATGTGAAGGGGCCGTCAAAATCGTTCCGCTTAATAATTTCATTAGGAGGAAGAGGCTGTTTATAAGGATCATCTTCTTCGATTCTGTCATAAAACATAATTCCGTTTAAGTGGTCAATTTCATGCTGGAAAACAATGGCAGGGAGACCTTTTAGTCTCATGCGGACTGTCTCACCTTCATGGGAAACTCCCTCCACTTTTATACGGGAATATCTTGGAACAATCCCGGGTACATCCCGGTCTACAGAGAGGCATCCTTCGCCGTTCTCGAGATAGGTGGTTTCAATCGAGTGGCTGATAATTTTAGGATTATAAAGGCCAATGTCAATTAACTCATCATTATGGTCCGTTACCCGTACAGCTATCATTCGCTTGCTTACATTTATCTGTGGAGCAGCCAGTCCCACCCCTGGTCTTAAATCATATTTTTCGGCTGTTTCCGGATCCTGGCTATGTAGTAAAAACTCCATCATTTCTTTGAGAGTCTGCTGGTCCTCAGGCGAAGGTGGGATTACAACTTCTTCTGCACGTTTACGTAGGGCAGGATGGCCTTCTCTAATAACATTTTTCATTGTCAGCATAATAAATAACTCCTTCCGGCTGTGTATGAATATAAAGTGAAACCTTCAATCAGCGGGGGCATCCCCCACTGATTGTTAGTTGAACCAATCGGGATGTTAGCGTCCGTTATCTCCCGCCTAAACATCTTAGCTTCGCCTCAAGTATTGAGGTGGGAGTTTTACGGACGGTTGGATCGGGATAAAAGTTTTCTTCTTTATACACTATTTGGTTTTCTTCATATTGGCATTATTTATCTACCAGGCTTTTTATTTTGATATTTATTTCTGTTTACAGGCAGCGTCCGGATTATCATTGACACAAAGAAAACAGCCTTGCTCCTGTATCTTTCCCCGGTTAAATTAAGCGTTATTATTATCTTATAGCAAAAATCTAAAAAAGAGAAGAAACGAAAACATTTTTTGTTAATAAGCATTCCCATTCTTAAGAACTGCTGAAAATATGGGCGGAGCAATTTTCATATGGTGAAACTGACTCCGCCCCATTAAAGAAGTCAGCGGGGCGTTAGTCTGGCTGCGCCGACCAGTATAAATAAGATAAACAAAACAACAACGATTGCTATAACAAACCCGGCACCCCAGCCGTAACCAGGTGCCCTATACCCACCGTACGCAGGAGCTCCGTAGCCATGCCATACAGGGGGCGGAGGGAGATGGTGGCCTCCAATGCACGTGTTCATAGATGAACCTCCTCGTATAATTAGTCAGAGCATTGTTTTTACTGCTATTCTATGCACGTATCCCGTCTGTGAGTGGATAAACACCCAGACTGGCTGTTCAAATGGTAAGACAATGAAAAAAGAGTGACTTGTTTACCTAAATTCCTTGTAAAATTGCCCCACATAAGATAGTTTTTTAGTAGGATAGTTATTGAGGGAACCCTGAAGGAGGAAGTAAATTGAAAAAAATCAGCATGATGGTTTCGGTATTATTACTTATTTTATTTTTAACGGCTTGCGGAGGAGAAGATCCTGCAGAATTAATGTTCGGGCATCTGGAAGAGGCTGTGCAGATTGAAAGAGCTGTTGAGGAACATCAAGAGCCTTTAACCGAAGCTGAAAACAACGAATATGAGCTCTATGAAGAAATGCTGGAAACTTCTGACTTGGAGGAGCTGGAAGAGTTATCCCGCCAGGCTGTTGAATCCGCTGAAAACAGACAAGCCCTTATTGAAGAAGAGAGAGAAATAATCGAAGAAGCATATGAAGAATTCCAGCAGGCAGCGGAATATGTTTCTGACCTGGAAGAAGAAGTGAGGTCACAGGCTGAGAGTATGATTGCAACTATGGAATCCAGATATGAGGTTTATCAGGAGCTGTATGAGGCTTACACTTCAACTATTGAGATGGACATCCAGCTGTATATGATGGTTTATGAAGAAGAGCTGACTGTAGAAGAACTGCAGGAGCAGCATGATTCTGTAAACAGTTATTATGAAGAGATTAACGACCTGAACGAACAGTTTAATGAATACACTGTAGCTTATAACGAAGAAAAGCGTGATTTTTACGAAGCTGCGGGTTTAGAGGTAGTTTTTGAAGATGCCTGATAAATTACTCTTTTCCCCGTTAAGGGACCGGAAATAAAATAATGCTTATTTAAAGCCAGCGTACAAAATGTGCGCTGGCTTTTTAAATGCATGAAATCCGTACCTTACGCTAAACTGTAAGATACTAAAAAAAAGAAAGTAGAGTCTCTGCATCTGTGCAGACAATATACAATCTATTTTATATAACAGATGATATTTTATTAATATAACAGATAGATTGGGCAGGTGTTCCAGTAAGCTGTATGGCAGGAGAGAAATCTTTAAAAACGGGTTTAAAATAATTGACTTATATAAAAATCGTGGTTAAACTTATCATCGTAGAGGGAATTGTATCAGTTATTTTGCAGAAAAAGTAATACAGTTTATACCGCGTTCGATTCAATTGCTATGGTTAACGGGAAATTCGATCGGGTATATAGTGTTTAGAGACTGTTTTTTGGACGATCTTACTCACATTGTTTCCCATCAGAATGGGTACCCTAAACAATGGCAAAATAAGATACTGAAAAATTATTTATTAAGTAATGGCCCATTGCGAGAAGAAAGGAAGAGGTGAATTGATTCATGGAAAAAACTAAAGTAATACAGGATGTAGAAAGTCAATTCGAAATGTTCCAGATCCTGAATGAAGAAGGCGAAATTGTAAACGAGGAAGCAATGCCTGAACTATCTGACGAGGAACTAAAAGAGCTTATGTCACGTATGGTTTATACGCGAATCTGGGATCAGCGAGCTATCTCTTTAAACAGGCAGGGACGTCTTGGTTTCTACGCTCCAGTAGCTGGACAGGAAGCATCAATGCTCGGTTCTCAGTTTGCGCTGGAAAAACAAGACTGGATTCTGCCGGGGTATCGTGATATCCCACAAATTGTTTATCATGGAATATCTCTTGAGCAGGCTTTCCTGTGGTCACGGGGGCACTTGAAAGGCGGTCAAATGCCTGAGGGTGTAAACGTAATGATGCCTCAGATCATTATCGGTGCTCAGATTACCCAGACAGCAGGTGTTGCAATGGGTCTTAAGCGCAGAAGCGACAACGCTGTTGCTATCACATATACAGGGGACGGCGGTGCATCCCAGGGTGACTTCTATGAAGGAATCAACTTTGCGGGAGCCTATAACGTACCAGCTATATTTGTGGTGCAAAATAACCGTTTCGCGATTTCTGTACCGGTAGAAAAGCAATCTGCTGCTAAAACAATCGCTCAGAAATCTGTTGCTGCAGGAATCCACGGCGTTCAGGTAGATGGAATGGATATCCTTGCTGTTTATGCAGTAACAAAAGAAGCCCGTGAACGTGGTCTTGCCGGCAACGGGCCAACTTTAATTGAAACTATGACATACAGATACGGCCCGCATACGATGGCAGGGGACGACCCTACACGTTATCGTACATCCGAGCTGGATGATGAGTGGGAAAAGAAAGATCCGCTCGTTCGTTTCCGTAAATTCCTTGAGGGCAAAAACCTCTGGTCTGAAGAAGACGAAAACAAAGTAGTGGAGCAGGCTAAGGAAGATATTAAAGATGCTATTAAGAAAGCTGATGGAGCTCCAAAACAGAAAGTTACAGACTTAATCGATATTATGCATGAGGAGCTTCCACACAACTTAAAGGAGCAAATGGAAGAATATAAAGAAAAGGAGTCGAAATAAGCTATGGCGCAAATGACAATGATCCAGGCAATTACAGACGCAATGCGTAACGAATTAAAGAACAACGAAGACGTTCTTGTATTCGGTGAAGACGTTGGTAAAAACGGCGGTGTTTTCCGTGCAACAGAAGGGCTGCAGAAGGAGTTTGGAGAAGACCGCGTTTTCGATACGCCTCTTGCCGAGTCAGGAATCGGCGGCCTTGCTGCCGGACTTAGCGTTACTGGTTTCCGTCCGGTAATGGAAATTCAGTTCTTCGGCTTCGTATTTGAAACATTCGATGCGATTGCTGCCCAGATGGCACGTATGCGCTATCGCTCCGGCGGGGTTTACAACTCTCCGGTTACAATTCGCTCTCCTTTCGGGGGTGGAGTTAAAACACCAGAATTACACGCTGACAGCCTTGAAGGTCTGATGGCCCAGACTCCTGGTGTAAAGGTAGTAATACCATCCACTCCTTACGATGCAAAAGGGCTGCTGATTTCTGCAATCCGCGATAATGACCCGGTTGTATATTTAGAGCATATGAAACTCTATCGTTCTTTCCGCGGAGAAGTTCCTGAAGAAGAATATACTATTCCGTTAGGGAAAGCTGATGTGAAGCGGGAAGGTAAAGATCTTACTATCGTTACGTATGGCGCGATGGTTCATACTTCCCTGAAAGCAGCGGAAGAGCTTGCAAAAGAAGGAATCGAAGCGGAAGTTATTGACTTAATGACAGTCAGCCCGCTTGATATTGAAACAATTATAGCTTCTGTAGAAAAAACTAACAGAGCAATCGTAGTTCAGGAAGCACAGAAGCAGGCAGGAATCGCTGCTAACGTTGTGGCAGAAATTAACGAACGTGCGATCCTTAGTCTTGAAGCGCCAGTGCTTCGGGTTACTGCTCCTGATACTGTATTTCCTTTCGCATCTGCAGAGGATACGTGGCTTCCAAGCTATAAAAACGTTGTTGAAAAAGCAAAGGAAGTTATTAACTTTTAATTAAAGACTGAAAAGGCGAGCCCTTTTCAGTCCTCATTATTTACTCAGACACAGACTAGAAGATATTCCAATGAAACGGAGGCGTTAATCTTGGCATACGATTTCAAAATGCCTGATATTGGTGAAGGTATCCATGAAGGTGAAATTGTTAAATGGGAAGTAAAAGAAGGCGACGAAATAAAAGAGGACGACGTTCTTTGTGAAGTTCAAAATGATAAAGCAGTAGTGGAAATTCCATCTCCTGTAGAAGGAACCGTTAAGAAAATCCATATTGATGAAGGTACTGTAACAACTGTAGGTACTGTTATTATCACTTTTGAAACAGACCAGGAACCTCCTGCAGATGCTCACGGCGGTGGTGACGATGAAGCGGAGACAGCAGGCGGGGAAGACACTCCTAATAAGGCGGAGGAACAGACACCTGCACAGCCTGCAGCTGAGGCAGAAGCTGAGGTTGAAGAGGTGGATGAAAATGCACGTGTAATCGCGATGCCTTCCGTCCGTAAATATGCCAGAGAAAAGGATGTAAATATCCGTAAAGTAAAAGGAAGCGGTAAAAACGGCCGTGTAATTAAAGAGGATATTGATAGCTTCCTTTCAGGAGATACAGCTCAGGCTGCAGAAACAGCGGAAGAAAAACCAGCACAGGCAGAAAAAGCAGAGAAGAAGCCGGTTACACCATACAAGCCTGCAAATGCTGAGCTTGAAACTCGTGAAAAAATGTCAGGAATCCGTAAGGCGATCTCTAAAGCTATGGTTAACTCCAAGCACACAGCGCCGCATGTAACATTAATGGATGAAGTAGATGTTACTGCATTAGTGGCTCACCGTAAAAAGTTTAAAGCTGTAGCACAGGAAAAAGGAATCAAGCTGACTTATCTTCCATATGTGGTTAAAGCACTGACTTCTGCTTTACGTGAGTACCCAATGCTAAACACATCTCTGGATGACTCGACAGATGAAATTGTTCACAAACATTATTATAATATCGGTATAGCTGCTGATACAGAAAAAGGCCTGCTCGTACCGGTTGTTAAAGATAGTGACCGCAAATCAATCTTCTCAATTTCTGATGAAATAAACCAGCTGGCTACGAAAGCCCGTGAAGGTTCCTTATCAGGTGAAGAAATGAAAGGTGCTTCATGTACAATCACAAACATCGGTTCTGCAGGCGGACAGTGGTTTACTCCGGTTATTAACCACCCTGAAGTAGCTATCCTTGGAATTGGCCGTATTGCAGAAAAAGCGGTTGTACGTGATGGTGAAGTGGTAGTTGCGCCAGTACTTGCCTTGTCATTAAGCTTCGATCATCGTATCATTGATGGTGCAACAGCACAGAACGCGCTAAATCATATAAAGCGTCTGTTGAATGATCCACAATTAATTGTAATGGAGGGGTAAGAATGGTAGTAGGAGATTTTCCAGTAGAAGTCGATACACTCGTCGTAGGCTCAGGTCCAGGGGGCTACGTAGCAGCAATCCGTGCTGCTCAGCTCGGACAGAAAGTAGCCATAGTTGAGAAGGATAACCTTGGAGGGGTTTGTTTAAACGTAGGATGTATTCCTTCTAAAGCACTTATTGAAGCAGGCCACCGTTTCCATAATGCTGGTCATTCATCCGACATGGGTATTACTGCAGAGCCGGTTCTTGACTTTTCTAAAGTTCAGGAATGGAAGCAGTCTGTAGTTAAAAAGCTTACTGGCGGAGTTGAAGGACTTCTTAAAGGCAACAAGGTTGAAATTATTAAAGGGGAAGCATATTTTGTGGACGAGTCTACTGTGCGTATTATGGACGAAAAGAGTTCACAAACCTATAAATTCAACAATTGTATTGTAGCTACAGGATCCCGTCCTATCGAGCTGCCTGCTTTTAAATGGAGCGACAGAGTACTGTCCTCTACAGGGGCACTGAACTTGACTGAAGTTCCTGAAAAGCTTGTTGTTATCGGCGGAGGATACATCGGAGTAGAGCTTGGATCTGCATATGCTGATTTAGGTTCAGAAGTTACAATTCTTGAAGGCGGAAAGGCTATCCTTCCTGGGTTCGAAAAACAAATGAGCCAGCTTGTTGCTAAGCGCCTTAAGAAAAATGGCGTAACTATTGTAACTGAAGCATTTGCACAAGGTGTTGAAGAAACTGCTGACGGTGTTAAGGTAAAAGCTGAAGTTAAAGGCAAGGAAGAAGTATATGAAGGTAACTACCTCCTTGTAACAGTCGGCCGTAAGCCTAATACAGAGGAACTGGGTCTTGAACAGGCTGGTGTAGAGCTGAACGAGCATGGATTTATTAAAGTGGATAAGCAGTCACGTACTACTTCCAAAAACATTTATGCTATCGGCGACATCGTTCCTGGCCCACAGCTGGCGCATAAAGCATCTTATGAAGGGAAAGTAGCTGCGGAAGCCATTTCTGGTGAACCTTCTGAGATAGACTACAACGCTATTCCGGCAGTAGTATTCTCTGCTCCTGAATTAGCGACAGTTGGTTTAAGTGAAGCGGAAGCGAAAGAAGAAGGCTATGATGTAACTGTAGCCAAATTCCCGTTTGCTGCAAATGGACGCGCCCTTTCATTAAATGCAACAGATGGATTTATGAAGATGGTTACTCGTAAAGAGGACGGACTTGTTCTTGGAGTACAGATTGCAGGAGCTGGTGCTTCTGACATGATCTCTGAAGCAGGACTTGCAATTGAAGCAGGCATGACTGCTGAGGATCTTGCGCTGACTATCCACGCACATCCATCACTTGGTGAAATAACAATGGAAACTGCAGAGGTTGCCTTAGGCATGCCTATCCATGTAGTAAAATAATTAGAAAGCCGGCAGAACTCTGCCGGCTTTTTAACACTAAAGCAGCATGGGAATGAACAGACTAAATCTAATGATTTGGTCTGTTCATTTTTTCTTATACGTCAGTGCGTTATTCCCTCACGAGAGGTTCATATTGAAACATTTTCAAACAAACAAGAGAGAGGATCCTCATTCCTTGAATAGGGTAAAAACGGATGATTACAAGGGATAAACAGGGCAATAGCGGAATGAAGATCTGCAAACAAACCTCCCACTACAAAAGGAAAGTCAAGTTGAACAGGGCCACAAATAAAACGCCTGGATAATAAAATCCAGGCGTTGTTAATTTGCTATTTTTTATTGTGGATCAAGTTGTTCTTCCAGAAGGGTTAATATCGTATTAGAATTTTGCGCACCTTCTACCTGTACGACTACTTCCGAGTTATCAATTACAAGCAGGGCAGGAAAGCTCTCAATGTTAAAAGCGCTTCTAAGGTCGTTATCATCTGAATTAACTATATCTATACTGCCAATTAAGTCAGGATAATCTTTCTTAAAATCAAGCAATGCGTTAAAATAACTATTTTCATCTTCAATATAGTCATCATCTGAAAACAAAAGTGTTATTATTTTATCTGCGGAGCCGTCAAGGAAAGCTGCGGCGCCGTCTGGGGGAGCCGCCTGATGAGATTCACAGCTCGCTAATATAAAAAAGGAAGATAGCAGTATATAAACAACAAATTCCTTCATACTCTTCATCCTTTCAACTCAGTAGTTCGATATACAGCCAGCGGTTTTCGCTTAAATGTATAATAGCATCATTTAGAGCTGAAAAGATGCTCCGTAACACAACTGTTATATAAATGAAAGGTATGAGATAAACAGAAATGATAAGTAAAAAAAGACTGCAAATGGCAGTCTTTTTACTAGATAAGAAAGTATATTTTCCAGCGAAAGTTGTCTAGCTCCAGCGCGTGCGAGCTAGAGGCCGCTTCAGGCAGCTACTGCCTGAGTTTGCATATCTGCTGCCTTGCGCCGAGTAATCGCAGGAGCACTTGAAGCCAAAGATCGGCTTCTGTCAGTGTCCTTCAGCGCTTATCGCCCGTGACTATGGCGCTTGTGCTTTTCTAATTAGTTACTCATATTTTTTTACTTTACGCGGGGGTATTTTTTCCGCCCTCAGTGCCTTGACCAGACTAAAGATCATGAAGATCATAATAATGGTAAAAGGGAATGCCGCGATAATTGATGCGGTCTGCAGTGCAGCCAGGCCGCCTGACCAGAGCAGAACAGCTGCGGTTAAGGATTGGACAATCCCCCATACGAATTTAACATTATTAGGAGGGTTTAGTGTCCCGTTTGTCGTCTGCATTCCAAGTACAAAGGTTGCCGAGTCTGCTGATGTAATAAAGAATGATGCGATTAGCAAGACTGCAATCCCGGACATAATAAGGCCGAAGTTAAATTGCTGCAATACAGCGAACAAAGCAAATTCCTCGCCGCCGCCAGCTTCCATTATTCCAAGAATATCTACTCCTTCTGTCTGAAGGCTGATTGCTGTCCCACCAAACACAGAGAACCATAATGCTCCAAAAACCGCGGGCACCGCAATTACCCCAATTACAAATTCACGGATAGTACGTCCTTTGGACACACGGGCGATAAACGTTCCAACGAACGGAGCCCAGGCAATCCACCATGCCCAGTAAAAGATCGTCCAGCCTTCAACCCATGTAGCTTCAGGGTTAAACGTATCAAGCTGAAAACTCATTCTGACGAGATTCTGCAGATAACTTCCTAATGTCTGGGTGAATGAGTTCATAATGAGGTTTGTAGGTCCTGAGAATAGTAAAAACAACATTAGCAGCCCAGCAAGGTATATGTTTGTTTTACTCAGGATTTTAATACCTTTATTCAGCCCGGTCTGGGAAGAGATCATATACAGAACTGTAATCACAGCGATAATCGTGAGCTGAAGAAATACGGTATTTTCCAGATTGAACATATAAGACATACCGCCGCCGATTTGTGCTGTACCAAAACCAAGGGAAGTCGCTACACCGAAAATAGTGGCAAATACAACGATTACGTTAATAGTTGTACCGATTCCTCCGTTAATTCTGTCTCCAAGGAGCGGCTGGAACGCAGCACTTACAACTCCTGGAGAGTCCTTTCTGAACTTAAAGTAAGCGAGTACAAGGGCTACTATGGAATATATTGCCCATGGATGAAGCCCCCAATGAAAAAATGAATATCTGAGGGCGACCCCTGCAGCTCTCTGGTCTCCGGGTTCCACACCCTCAGCAGGAGGCGGGTACATAAAGTGGTTGATCGGTTCGGCCGCGCCCCAGAAAACGAGACCGATCCCCATACCAGCTGTAAACAGGAAGGAAAACCAGGTTAAATAATTATACTCCGGCTCTTCGTCCTGTTTTCCCAGCTTAATCCGTCCCCAGGGACTGACGATAAGAAATAGTGCAAACGCCAGAAAGCCGGTTGCGGCGAGCAGATAAAACCAGCCAAATTGGTTTGTTAAAAATCCTTGAATTTCTGTTGTGACAGCTTCCATGTTCACAGGGGCAATGACACCCCATAATATAAAAGCAACTGCGATAGCCAGTGAAATATAAAATACTGGAGTTAATTTCTTCATACAAATCCACCTTTCATCTTGCTGGAAGTTCTTTTTCCGTATCATAAGGGTCTTTCCACACAGATAGACAACAGTGTGTATTATCCTAAACTTTTCGGTTTAATTCAAGGATTATGTACCTATTAATACTCGTTTAACCTTACCCAATATAAAATATTATCAAACAAAAAGGCCTCGACGCTTTATCTTAGTTAATTGTTTGTTGAAACCTGGGAGTATATGCATAAAAAAGAAGCATCCCTATGAACATTGTCACGTTTTCACTGGTGGTGATGTATGATAGAATTTCAAGTAATGGTTTTGCCTGGCTACATATTTAATACAGTCTATGAGGAGATGATCCGATGAAAAGAATTATTACATTAAGTTTATTATCAGCTCTTGCATTAGTTTCTGCTGGCTGCGCACAGGAAGAAGCTATGAATGAGAATAATGAGACAGAAGAAGGGGAAGAGACGGAGCTGAATAATAATGAAGATAATAGTGAGGTACCAGTTTCCGATGAAGGAAATGATGAAAATAATGAAGTAAACAATGAAGTAAATGATGAACAGGCGGCAAATGAGTCAGAGGAAGAAAACAACAATGCAGCCGAAGAAGCCTACCAGCCGGAAGAACCTTTATATGAGGTTGCCGGGGCAGAGAGTAATTTTATTGTCAGGCCGATAGAAGGCTCAGGAGCTGACGAAGAGGTTGTGCTTCTTACTATTGACGATTCCTTTCTGTCAGCTAATTTTCAGTATGCTCTGGAGATGGCTGAAATTCTTCAGGAGCATGATGCTAACGCCATCTTTTTTATAAATGGACAGCTCTTATCTTCCGAAGAAGAGCAGGACAGACTTCGGGAGCTCCATGAGATGGGAGCAGAAATAGGAAACCATACGATGCACCACCATAACCTCTCAGAGTTATCTGAGGAAGAGCAAAGAGAAGAAATTGTACAACTTAACGATATTATTGAAGAGGTAACTGGGGAAAGGCCGCGCTTTTTCAGAGCACCATATGGAGTTAACCCGGAATATACTCAGCAAGTAGTGGAAGAAGAGGGAATGCAATGGATGAACTGGACATATGGCTACGATTGGGAGCCGGATTATCTTGAGGCTGAGCCGCTTGCCGAGATAATGGTTGAAACCCCGCTTCTGGGAAACGGAGCAAATTTGCTGATACATGACCGGGAGCATACGAAAGATGCACTAGCCGACATTATCACCGGATTAAGAGACAAAGGATATGAAATAGTTGACCCTGCATTAATTAAGTGAAAATCTTCTTGTGTACTGGCCTTCTTAAATTTGCGCGTTTAGTTAGTTTTTTCAATTGAAGTGTTATAAAAGTATGTTTTAAAATACATTAAATGGCGCAGGAATAAGCCCTTTGGTTTATTTTTCTGTTTTTACCTAAATACGACAATTCTGGTCAAATTCCTCTGCCAGCGTATGTTATAATGTATAAAACCATCCAACAAGAATGTGTCAAAAAAAACAGGTGGTGAGGGAGCATATGGAAAAATCAGATTTTCTGGATGAACTTAGACTTAAAGTAGGATTAGCATTTGATTATGCAAACAACCATGAAGACTTCTTGAAAAAGGTAGTTCAAACTCTTTATTCCATAGTGGGGCACCAGTGTATGATTACTGTTTACGAACCTTCTTCTGATGCTGGTCTGAAGAAGAGGTATGTGCTCGGCAATATCGAACAAAGCGGTAAAACTGATTTCCCTGGAGAAGGCTTTTTGTCTGTATGCGGTATTCCTTCTTCATTAGTTTTTACGAAAGATGGTATCCAGACGATCGCAGCCCCTGTTATTTCTTTCGGAAACGTAGAATATGTACTGGTTTTTACAGTTTCAGAACAGAGTTATTCCTTAAGCAGACAGGATTATGTGTTTGTAGATGAACTTGTCAGGTTTATCGGAGCAAAACACGAGGTGTTAAGAGGAAAGAAGAAATAATAGTAAAAGCATAATAATTTATATTAAGCCTGGGTTTACTGGGCTTTTTCTTGTGTAAAGAGCATATACTTTGCATAATAGAGAATATTGTTTTATAATTTAAAATATTCAGTAATCTAAGGAGGGATATCTTATGGAAAGTTACGAGCTGCTTTACGACAAAACAGAACGGGTAAATGTTAATTTTGTTGGTATGACTACTGAAAGTGCCCGCTATGATTTCGGTATCACGTATACGAATATGTTTTTTGGCAAGCCGCTTATAACATGTATGCAAACTGGACGTTCCTTCCTTTTATGCGCTGATGATATAACCGATGTGGAGCAGATTGAAAGGCTGTTTAAAGTAGACCCTTACGAAGCAGAGGCTCTTGCGGAATTTTTTAAAGATGTTCTTCCGGTTACAGGACTGCAAACACAATATGCAGAATAATTTACACCCTCTTCAGGGTGTTTTTTTTATCCCGCTTTTTTAATGATGCTAATATTAACCGGACTCTCTTCCTGTTTTGAGGATTAATCAGCTAATGTTATATAGTTAATAACATAATAAATTTTAATTATGATACATAATTAACCTTGACTTTATAAATGTGACATACTAAAATGGATTTAAGGATAAGATAAGCGCTTACAAAAAATCAAAGGAGTGTGTCATACATGGGAAGCATTGTATGTCAATCTTGCAACCAGGTAATTGATTATTATGAGGCGGAAAAAGTGCATGTTCTTTACGGAAAATGCTGTGAAGAGTGCGGGGAAAGCAAAAAAGAAGAAACTATGGAATTATAAAAATGTGGAGCTCTCTTAGAGAGCTCCGTTTTATTTTGCTTTAGGAAAGGATAGTATCAGGCTTACCAATCAATCGGTGAGTTTTCTTTATGGCGTTTTTCTTAATAGACGTACGTGAATCTCGTCTATTCTATTGCTTTTCGCTCTCTGATTACCCGAATGGACTGGAGGGTAAAATCTTCAGGTCCCTGAACCGGAAGGCCGGCCTCGATATTTTTCCAGATATAATTTAAATTCTCATTATCAATAATTTCACCAGGTATTAATATTGGAATACCTGGAGGATAGACCATGACGAACTCAGCACTTATTCTGCCTGCTGAATCTCTTAAAGGGATAACCTCGGTTTCAGAGTAAAATGCGTCCCGTGGCGAAAGAGCAAGGGTGGGAATACTTGGTACAAAAACGTTAATTCTTTTATCCTGTTCATGCTGTTGCTCGTTTTTCTCCAATTGCTGACGGGAGAGTTCACTCAGAGCGTGGACAAGAAGGTTGGTTTCTTCTTCTGTATCACCTGCAGTAACAATACATAGTAGATTGTATAAATCAGAAAGTTCTACCTCTATATTGTAGTTCTCCCTTAACCACACTTCTGCATCATACCCTGTTATGCCGAGATTTTTAATAGAAATAATTAATTTCGTCGGATCCATATCGAATATAGCTCTTTCATTCAGGAGCTCTTTTCCGGGGGAGTAAATTCCTTCAATTTCGTTAATTTCAGTTCTTGTTTTTTCCGCGAGCCTGATTGCTTCGCTAATCCGTTCAGCTCCATTAATCACCAGATTCCTTCTTGCTGCATCGAGGGATGCGAGCAGGATATAAGAGGTGGAAGTAGTGGTAAGCATACTAATTATGCTTTGTACCCTGTTCGGTGAAATAAGGTTTCCCTGTATATTCAGAACAGAGCTTTGTGTTAAAGATCCACCAAGCTTATGAACGCTTGTCGCTGCCATATCAGCTCCTGCCTGCATCGCTGACATGGGAAGGTCTTCGTGAAAGTGGATATGGACACCATGGGCTTCATCTACAAGTACGGGGATGTCAAAAGAGTGGGCTAGTTCCACAATTTCTTTTAAGTTTGCAGCAATCCCGAAATAAGTAGGATTAATTACTACAAGACCTTTTGCATCAGGATGGGCGTTTAAAGCTTTCTCCACTGCATTAACTGTAATGCCGTGGGAAATTCCGAGCTGGCTGTCTATTTCCGGATGGATAAATATTGGTGTCGCTCCGGCAAAGACGATTGCCGAAGTAATTGATTTATGAACGTTTCTCGGTACGATTATTTTTTCGCCAGGACCGCAAACACTCATTATCATCGTCATAATCGCTCCGCTCGTCCCCTGTACAGAAAAGAAGGTATAATCAGCGCCGAAAGCTTCTGCCGCCAGATGCTGCGCCTCTTGTATCATGCCTCCGGGATGATGCAGGTCATCAAGGGGTGCGATATTTATCAAGTCCAGTGATAAAGCGTTCTCCCCTATAAAATCACGAAACTGTTCGTCCATTCCTTTTCCCCCTTTATGTCCGGGGATGTGGAACTGAACCGGTTTTTGTTCAACATGTTTTAAAAGTCCATCAAGCAACGGCGTAGTCTGCTGTTCCGGATTTTTTTTCATACAAATCACCTCTCACCTATGCTGCTGTTACTGTTACTGCTTCACGACTAATACTCTGTTTTGTTTATCCCGATGAAACCGTCCGTAAAACTCCCGCCCAAAAACATGAGTGGAAGCGAAGATGTTCAGGCGGGATAACGCACGCTAACATCCCGATTGGTTCAACTAACAATCAGTGGAGGATGAATAAAACCCCCACTGATTGAAGGTTCACTTTATCCTTTTGCTATTCAAGTAAGAGTATACTTTTTTGAGATAAATAAAACCTCATGTTATGTTCATAGTATAAATATTTACCCTGATGATAAATAAGCTACACAAAACAAAAAAAGTATACCAGAACGAACAGCTGTTGGGAATAAAATTTTTCAGAGGTGATATGATGAAAGACGAAAATATTTCAATACCTATATCAACGGATTGGTCCAAGGAAGAAATAATTGATGTTGTGAATTTTTATGAAGCTGTTGATCAGGCCTACAGGAAAGGGACGGACCGTGATACTCTGCTAACGTTATATATGCGGTTTAAAAAAGCTGTCC
Organism: Evansella clarkii; assembly: GCF_002019695.1. Classification (GTDB taxonomy): domain Bacteria; phylum Bacillota; class Bacilli; order Bacillales; family Salisediminibacteriaceae; genus Evansella; species Evansella clarkii. Next base: position 2,777,670 of record NZ_KV917376.1, read on the forward strand.
CGGGAAAATCGGATGAAAAAAGAGACTTTAAAGAGTATGGGAACCAGACTGGCCAATCTCCATACCACGCAGTAAAAAAAGCCAGAGAAGCAGAGGGCGGCACGATTATTAAAATGTGATTGTAATTTTATCAAAAGTAAATAAAAAAGGCCTCAAGTCAGGAAGCCTTTTTTATACTATAAAATTTTAGCAACGTAGTCGTCTCGACGCTGATTTAATTTTTAGGATTATAGTATAAGTGCAATTATGGCAATACTTCGCCTTTTAAGGCTTGGCTTGCCAAGTTTTCTTTATAAAATAGAAAAACCTAAAAGCGAAAAACTGTAAAAATGGCCCGGTTCAATTTGAACTGAGCCATTTTATTTATTCTTTTATAAAAAACATATTAACCTTTTACAAAAACCTTTTGATGCAATTAGTTCCTCATAGATAATTTATAGAGCGGTGCCAGTGTTTCAAATGTTTCCCGTGCAAAATTAAGGAATTTCTCCCCATCCTGTAACAGGGGATCGTCGGCCTTAATTTGCCGGCCGATAAGGAATTCTCCTTTTTTTACATCCCGAAATCGTGTCAGGGCCTTTTCCAGGTCAATAGTTTCAAGAGATTCAGCATCCTTTTTCATATGATCCTGTGAAACCATAAACTCCTGTGGAATATTTTCTGTAATGGAATCCATATTGTCGAGAAAGCGGGAGCCTATTTCCTGTTTGTCCGGCATCTCGTAAATATAGGCAAGCCATAAAAATACGTGGTCATCAAAGAGTCCAATTTGAAAATGAGGATGTTTTTTATATCCCCGCTTATCATGACAATAAGCGGACCAGGTATCTGCCGGCGGGTTTACTTTTCGCCGTGCATGACGGGCAATATGTAAATGCATGTCATATCCCGTATAAGAAGACAGATCCTTGCTTATTTCATCGCTGATTGCCTGGAATTTCGGCTGTATACGCTCCTGGATAGCAGCCATTCTTTCCTCGAGACCTTCTATTGCAAAAGTGTCAAAATCCTGCTTTGTGAAGCCTGAAAAACTCATTATTTCTCACCTCTTTATATTTACCGACATTTTACCACATTATTTTTTTGAAGCAAAAGACTATGCCCAAAAGCACGTAACAAGGTTTAAAATTAACAAAGCGGTGGAAAAGAAGATAACAATAATACAGATATAGAAAATTAAGAGCAAGAAAAACGTATCGAATTCGATGCTTGGCACATATGCTGTATTACAAAAACCTCGTGTTTGTACACGTTGTATATGAGAGAATAATCGAGTTTGCTTTAGTCTGTGACAGTTATTATGAGGCTAAGAAAAGGGGTGTAAAAATGGAGAAGGTCATTCAAACCTTAAAAAGAATAGACGGGGAAAAAAGAATTCCTGTGCTGAAAATGGAAATTGACTATGAACTCCAGACACTATACGATGCGCTTCAGGCCAATGAAGAAGGCCAGATTAAAGAAAGCAAACAGAAGCTTGAGCGCCTCCGAAGTGAATTAATTCACTTAGAAGCATAAATATTGATTCAAAGTGGACCTTATAAGGGTTCACTTTTTTTGCACACACTATAGAAAATCATACAATTCACAAAGGAAGCAGTCTCGGAGCAGGTGAAATATTAAGGATGATAGTAATAAGCTTCATAAGGCAATTCATCGCCTTGTAAGGCTTGAATTGCGAGTTTTTTTTATTAGCGGATAATTGCCGTATAAGCCGCAAGTTGTTTGCGGTCAAACAAATTGTTATGTTATATATAAATGATCAGATGGTGGTACAGTTGACTTAAGGAGGAGCTTATATGAGCAGGATTGACCGGAAGGAATTGTTTAACACAGCAACTGACTGGACGAGGGAAGCTGGTGAGTACATAAGAAAAAAGATGAAAGAAAGTTTCTCTGTAAATACAAAATCAAACCAGGATGATCTTGTCACAGATGTGGATAAAGGGGTAGAAAATTTCTTTGAACAGAAACTTTCCGATAAGTTGCCAGATCATACGTTGATGGGTGAAGAAGGAACCGCCGAATCGGTAAAAAATCTTGATGGAACCGTCTGGATACTTGATCCCATTGACGGAACGATGAATTTTGTACATCAGGAGAGCTTTTTTGCTGTTTCTCTGGGAATATTCGAAAATGGGGAAGGGATTATCGGCATTGTATACGATGTGATGAATAACGAAATGTTTTCCTGCTTAAAAGGGGAAGGGGCATACGTTAACGGACGGAAATTACCTGAGCTGAAAGAGGTCCCTGTCCACGAATCAATATTAAGTTTTAATTCCGGCTGGATACTGAAAGACCGGAGGCTGGAGAAACTTGTAAAAGAGTCCAGAGGCACCCGTTCATACGGTTCAGCAGCTCTGGAACTGGCTTATGTTGCAGCAGGGCGTCTCGATGCGTATATCAGCTTTAATCTGGCTCCGTGGGATATAGCTGGCGGGTATGTACTAATAAAGGAAGTTGGGGGAACAGTCACAAATTACGAAGGTAAAGATCTGGATTTCCTGAATAAAGGAACTCTTCTTGCGGCCAACCCATATATCCATAATAATATTCTTTCACTCATACATGAATATGACCAATAAGTATAAACAGGAGTCCGCCTGAAAGGGCAGCTCTAATTATGGAAGGTGTAAAAGTCCCTCCATAATAAAAGGACGAGCTCAGGCTCGTCCCTCTTTTTCCTGCTGTTTTATTTTATGTTTAAGAGTAAACCCTGTTCCGACAGAGAACAATGCCAGTAGTATTGCTGAGACAACAATAAGGGTACTCTTTTCTGCAAGTCCTACTCCGATCCCAATCATACCCGCTGTTCCTCCGAGAGCGAGAAGAAAGAAGCGCCAGTCAAATGAATTCATTTTAAAACCTCCTCCTGAATATATTAACCTAATTATTCATTTATTTAAAGACAGATAAACCAATTTTTGCTGGTGATCTATATTAATCAGTGGCAAATATATGCTATAATAATTACGGTTTGTTTATCTTGTGTACTTTGAAACAGAAGTAAATCTAGGAGTGAAGAAATGATCTTGGGAACTGTAAATTCCGGAAGCGCGCCGAATATGAGCCCCATGGCGGAACTTGTAGGAGCAACTGATCCGGAAAACTTTTTATTCGCTTATGTCGTTTTGTATATTATTTTAAATGTTATAACTATAGTCGTTTTTAATCTTGGGTTTGCCCGAAAACTGCCTGTACTGAAGTTGGCGGTTGTCTATATTTTAATGCTTTTTGGTAATATTTTTATGACCTTTCTGGCATTATCTCTCCCAATTATTGAATCATTATTTGTAGCCGCTCTGATTCTTGGCGTTTATAAAATTCAGCTGAAGCGGTATAAAAAAGAAGAAGATTCAACGACTGACTGATAACTGAAATAAAGATTAAGCACCTGATGTGTCCGGTATTCCGGCTGCAGCAGGTGCTTTCTTATAGTTAAACTATATATTACAACTGCAGTCATAAGGAAAACCGCCTAAAAACAATACATGGCATAAATGTGCAGCGTGTTTTTAGAAAACCCATTCATCTTTTTCTTTGTCGTCAGAGTACTGGCGGAAGCTGCCAGTTTCCTTTCGCTCATTCGTCCGGGTTTCAATTCTGTCATAGCATGTCTGGCACATATATGTGTGAATCGGCCTGTTGCGCAGTTTCTTTGCTAATGGTGAATAATCATTAATATTCTCGATCACATCGCATAATACACACTTAACCCTCATACTCCACCTCTTTACGTTTATATTAACTAATGATTATTATAGCACGATTCATGTCGTTAAGAAATCTATACAAAGAGTGACTGGGGTGAGCGAAGCGAGATTTTGATTCTTTGTATGGAATAGTTTTATTGAAAAGAAAATACAGGTATAGTATTAATTATAAAGTGAAACTTCAATCAGGGGGTATTTGATCATCCCCAGCTGATTGTTAGTTAAAGGAAGATTAAAAGGAGGAACGTGCCATGGCTAATCGCGTAGAAACGAAACTAACTGAAGAACTGCTGCCATTACTAAAGCAGGAGCATTATATTAATGTGGCTACTGTAGACCATGAAACCGGGGGAGCAAATGTGAATGCTGTCTCCTGGGTATACGCAACAGATGAAAATACAGTCCGTTTTGCGGTTGATAAGAGATCACGCATCGTAGAAAATATACGTAAGCAGCCACTCGTTACATTGTCCTTGATTGGAGCCGGCTCTACATATTCCATTGCCGGAAAAGCATTCGTTGCAGAGGAAAAACTTGAAGGAGTACCATTAAAGCTGGCCCTTTTAGAGATTAAAATAGATGAGGTGCGGGATGTAATGTTTTATGGTTCCCGAATTACTTCAGAGCCTAAGTATGAAAAAACTTATGATAAAGAAGCAGCAGACAAACTTGACAGACAGGTAATGGAAGCTATTAAGAAAGCGTGACTGCATAATATGTTGCGCGCTTTCTTTTTTTGATAAAAAAGTGTTAAAAAAACAGTGAGGTCCCGAGTGTTCCGGTGATAAAACATTCGGTCATGGATAATGTCCATTTAAACGTCTAACCACCCTTTCAGCCACATACATTATAGTAAATGAAAAAAGAAAACTTTTTCATTGCAGGAGGCGAGAGGTTGAAAAAGCGAATTTATATTTTAGATACGAACGTTTTGCTGCAGGACCCCCTTGCTATCTATGCATTTGAACAAAATGAAGTTGTTATTCCGGCTGTGGTTCTGGAAGAAGTAGATTCAAAAAAAAGGAATATGGATGAAGTAGGCAGGAATGCCAGACATATTGCAAGGCTGCTTGATGACCTTCGGGAGAAAGGGAAATTGCACATTGGTGTTCCGCTCATTAACGGAGGGACCTTCAGAGTAGAATTAAATCACCGCTCTTTCGGGAAAATGAAAGATTATTTTCTGGAGAGCAATAATGATAATAGAATTCTCGCCGTTGCACTTAATATGAGTTTGGAAGAAGAACAAAAAAAGTCCGGAATAAAAGTAACGCTTGTAAGCAAAGATGCCCTCCTCCGGGTAAAAGCTGATGCTCTTGGGATTCATGCGGAAGATTTTTTAAGCGACAGAGTTGTCCAGTACGACAGAATGTACGCCGGGTACAGAGAGATATACCTCCCATCCCGTATGCTGGACCGTATTTATGAAAAAAAAACTATCAAGGTGGAAGAAGCAGGGGTCGAAGGATGTTTTCCTAACCAGTTTTTTATTCTGAAGGACGAGATCAATCCTTCTAAATCAGCTTTGTCTTCAGTCAGTAAAAATGGGAAGATGCTTAACCTATTTCTGGCACACGACGACACCATCTGGGGCATCAGGCCGAGAAACGTCCAGCAGAAGATGGCTGTGGAACTTCTTAACAGAGATGACGTACCGCTTGTAACCCTGGCAGGAAAAGCTGGAACGGGGAAGACCCTGCTGTCACTGGCTGCCGCTTTATATCAGACGGAAGACCTGCAGAAATACAAAAAGATTCTTGTGGCAAAACCTGTAGTTCCGGTTGGAAAAGACATAGGTTTTCTTCCAGGTGAAAAAGAGGAGAAACTCCGTCCCTGGATGCAGCCTGTATATGATAATCTGGAGTATTTATTTAATACGAAAAAGCCGGGAGAGCTGGAACAGATTCTCGCAGGGATGGGGTCGATTCAGGTAGAAGCACTCACTTATATCAGGGGGAGGAGTATACCTGACCAGTTTATTATTATCGATGAAGCGCAGAACCTGACAAAGCATGAGGTCAAAACGATCCTTACGAGAGTAGGGGAAAGAAGCAAAATAGTGTTAATGGGCGATCCTAAACAAATTGACCACCCTTATCTGGACGAATATACAAATGGTCTTACCTACGTAGCGGAACGCCTGAAACATCTAGCCGAAACAGGGCATATCAAACTGGAAAAAGGGGAACGTTCCGGACTTGCCCAGATGGCGGCTGACCTGCTGTAAGATAAAGAAACCTCCTGCAGTGTGCTGACAGGAGGTTTAATGTTTACAGACAGTCAAACAAGGAAAAATAAATTAAACGATTACAATTTTGTTAATATGCGTAACCGGGTTGTCTTTATTTGAGCCATCCCCGTAATAAAAGTGTACAGGTCCATTTCCTTTAAGAGGTTTACCTTCTTCTGAAAAACCAATGATTGCTTCATTAGCTTCCTGCAGGGTACAACCAAAATCTTCCCCTTCACTGCGTTCGAAAACCACCGTTTGAGCATCAGATGAAGGTGAGGCATTTTTCAGAAATGGAGCAAAGGGAACGCCGAAAGACTTTTCCGTAAGATCCTTTCTGCTTACTTTTACATTATTACCCTTAGGCAGAGCGTCAGCGCCCTGGCTGCGGTGAAGATTCCATGCTTCCGCCATATTTTTCTCTTCTCTTTCCTGATGGTTTAAGTATTCCTGGGAAAAATACGTCTTAAGATCAACTTTTCTTTCGTCAAAAATCCAGACACCTGGATCAATAGTAATAGTATGTTTTACATTACCTGAAATAGTGAGAATACTGGACAAAAAACAACTCTCCTTTCTTTACAATTTACAGTATAGAGTCTGCAGCACAATTTGTCACGGACCAGCAGCTTTACTAAGGAGGCACTACTATGATTTGCAATGATCGGGAAACACTTCGAGTAATGGTTGAAGAAGCAAACAAATTAACGAAGCATGGTAAAGTGGCTGATTATATTCCCGCTTTAAAAACAGCAGACAGAGACGCACTTTCCATTGCCGTTTATGAAGAAGGAACCTGTGCAAGCGCAGGAGACATTCAGGAAAAATTTACACTGCAGAGTATATCGAAAGTCCTTTCACTGGCACTTGCTCTTATGGACAACGGCGAGGAAGAAGTTTTTTCCAGAGTTGGCATGGAACCAACGGGGGACCCATTTAATTCGATCATCAAGCTGGAAACCCATTCCCCTTCCAAGCCTCTTAACCCGATGATTAATGCCGGGGCTCTTTCTGTTACATCGATGATTCACGGCGGGAGTGTAGAAGAAAGGCTGGGAAGGCTGCTCACCTTTATTCATGAGCTTACAGGAAATCCATCGATCAGTTACAATGAGAAAGTTGCCAAATCAGAATATGATACAGCAAACTTAAACAGAGCACTCGTATATTTTATGAAGCAGCATGGTGTAATTAATGAAAACTCTGAGACACTTCTTGAGTTGTATACGAAACAATGTGCGATAGAAGTAAACTGCGAGGATCTAGCCAAGATTGGTTATGTCATAGCCAACGAAGGTCTGCATGCAGAATCTCAGCGCCCTGTCATTCCTCTTCACATTGCCCGGATTTTAAAAACTTTTATGGTTACCTGCGGCATGTATAATGCTTCCGGTGAGTTTGCTATACGTGTTGGCATACCGGCGAAAAGCGGGGTTTCAGGAGGGATAATGGCTTCGGTGCCACATCGGGTCGGGATAGGCATATATGGCCCGGCACTGGATGAGAAAGGAAATAGTGTTGCAGGCATGCATCTTCTTGAAGTATTGTCTCAAAGATATGACCTGAGCATTTTTTAGTCATTACTGGCTAAACGATGCTGTATTCAGCAGACCCTCAATACAGAAAACCATCCTCAATACTCTTCTGGAACAGACTTTTAAAAACTTTGTCGATTTTAAAACTATGTTTGTTTATTACCATCTATTGCTTTTTTACCGTGAAAAAGCTAATATAAGATAATAGGAGAAGTTTTTACACATTGAGGAGGAGGGATTCCTTTGTCAGTTGAAACCCTACCCGGACAGAGTGAAAAAGCATATGCTCTTCTTAAGGAAGACGCTCAGAAGATCCTAAAACTTATTGAAGTGCAGATGGAAAACTTAACTATGCCGCAATGTCCTCTTTATGAGGAAGTTTTAGATACACAAATGTTCGGTTTATCAAGAGAAATAGATTTTGCAATTCGTCTGCAGCTCATTCAGGAAGAAGAAGGGAAAAAAATTCTGGATGGTCTGGAGAAAAAGCTGACTGCTCTGCATGAAGCTAGTACAGGAAGAAAACGTTAATAATTTTTAATACGAAAACCAGCTGCCGATGAGGCAGCTGGTTTTTTTTCGCCAGTTCAGTGAAGGCAGCCGGGGACAGGCTGCAGCATATTTTCATTTTGTCGAAATAAAGACTATTTTAATACATTTATACATATTTGTTTTTGCTAATACGTGAAATCGTCTCTCGTAGATGGTATGATAAGCATAAGTTTTCAAAAAAATAGAATAACTTATTAGTTTTTACAGTCTGGTGTTTTATCGGCCGAAGGAGGAAATGTGAAAATGATACGTTTAGAAAAAATCAATAAAGTATTAGTTGCTAACCGGGGAGAAATTGCGATCAGAATCTTTCGGGCATGTACAGAATTAAATATCCGTACAGTAGCTGTCTATTCAAAAGAAGACAACGGCGCCTACCATCGTTATAAAGCTGACGAAGCTTATCTTGTTGGCGAGGGAAAAAAGCCGATTGATGCATACTTGGATATTGAAGGCATAATTAAAATTGCGAAGCGTAACGGAGTAGACGCGATTCATCCTGGATATGGATTTCTTTCAGAGAATATTGAATTCGCAAGAAGGTGTAAAGAAGAAGGGATTATTTTCATCGGCCCTGACACAGAGCACTTACGAATGTTCGGGGACAAAGTAGAAGCTAGAAAAACAGCAGTAGCCGCTGATATTCCTGTAATCCCAGGAAGCGATGGTCCAGTTTCTTCATTAGATGAGGTGAAGAAATTTACTAATGAGCATGGTTTCCCGATTATTATTAAAGCAGCGCTGGGGGGCGGAGGACGAGGAATGCGAATCGTTCGCTCTGCAGACGAGCTGAGTGAAGCATTTGACCGTGCCCGTTCAGAAGCAAAAGCTTCCTTTGGAAATGAAGTTGTATATGTAGAGAAATTTGTAGAAAATCCTAAGCATATCGAAGTGCAGATTCTCGGTGACCACCATGGAAACCTTGTTCATCTCTATGAAAGAGACTGTTCCGTTCAGCGGCGCCACCAGAAAGTTGTGGAAATTGCCCCTAGTGTTTCCTTAACAGAAAAAGCAAGGGAAGATATTTGTAACGCTGCTGTTAAGTTAATGAAAAACATCGATTATATTAACGCAGGAACAGTAGAATTCCTCGTAACAGACGATGAGAAGTTCTATTTCATTGAAGTTAATCCGAGAGTACAGGTAGAACATACAATTACTGAGATGATTACTGGAATTGATATTGTTCAGACACAAATACTGATAGCAGATGGAAAAGAATTACATAGTGACGAAATTGGAATACCATATCAGGAAGACGTAACCGTACACGGATACGCTATCCAATCCAGGGTTACAACTGAGGATCCGCAAAATCAGTTCCTTCCTGATACAGGGAAAATTATGGCATACAGAAGCGGGGGAGGATTTGGTGTCCGGCTGGACGCAGGAAACGGGTTCCAGGGAGCCGTAATTTCACCTCACTACGACTCCTTGCTCGTGAAGGTTTCCACATGGGCTCTGTCCTTTGATAAAGCAGCCCACAAAATGCTGAGGAATCTCAGAGAATTCCGTATCAGAGGAATAAAAACAAACATCGCATTTCTTGAAAACGTAGTTCAGCACCCTAAGTTTCTTAACGGAGAGTATAATACGTCTTTTATTGATAAAACACCTGAGCTCTTCGTTTTTCCAAAAAGGAAAGACAGAGGAACAAAAATGCTCTCTTTTATTGCTAATACAACAGTTAACGGTTATCCGGGAATCGGTATTAAGAAAAAGCCAGTGTTTGAACAGCGGAGAGTTCCTCAAGTGGATTACTTTCAGGAAATGCCGGCAGGAACTAAGCAGATTCTTGATCAGCGCGGTGCCGAAGGACTTGCAGCCTGGGTGAAAGAACAGAAAGAAGTGCTTCTTACAGATACTACTTTCCGGGATGCTCATCAGTCGCTTCTCGCCACCCGTGTGCGTACTACAGACCTGACAGAAATTGCTGAACCGACTGCAAGGCTTCTTCCGGATTTGTTCTCCATGGAAATGTGGGGCGGGGCAACATTTGATGTTTCCATGCGTTTCCTCCACGAAAATCCATGGGACAGACTTATTCAGCTAAGGGAGAAAGCTCCTAATGTATTATTCCAGATGCTTCTCCGCGCTTCAAATGCGGTTGGCTATAAGAATTACCCTGACAATTTAATTGAAGAGTTTGTTGAAAAGTCTGCCGAGGGCGGTATTGATGTTTTCCGGGTATTTGACAGCCTTAACTGGGTAAAAGGAATGGTTCCGGCCATTGAAGCAGTCAGAAAATCAGGAAAAATAGCTGAAGCGAGCATTTGTTACACAGGAGATATTCTTGACAGCAGCAGAGATAAATATGACCTGAATTACTATTTAAAAATGGCCAAAGAGCTTGAAGGAGCTGGAGCTCATATACTAGGTATTAAAGATATGGCAGGGCTGTTAAAACCACAGGCAGCGTATGAGCTTATTTCTGCTTTAAAAGAGACGGTAAATATCCCTATCCATTTGCATACTCATGACACGAGCGGCAACGGGATATATACCTATGCCCGTGCAGTGGATGCAGGAGTGGATATTCTTGATACTGCTATCAGCTCCATGTCAGGGCTCACAAGCCAGCCAAGCATGAATTCTCTCTACCATGCATTAAAGGGGCATGAGCGCCAGCCGAAACTGGATATTGCCAAAACAGAACAGCTTAACAGCTACTGGGAAGACACGAGAAAATATTACCAGGATTTCGAAAGTGGTATGAATGCTCCACATTCTGAAATTTATTTCCATGAGATGCCTGGAGGACAATACAGTAACCTGCAGCAGCAGGCGAAAGCGGTAGGGCTTGGAGACCGGTGGGATGAAGTAAAATCTATGTACCAGAAGGTTAATCATTTGTTTGGCGATATCGTGAAAGTTACCCCATCTTCAAAAGTAGTGGGTGATATGGCACTCTTCATGGTGCAGAATGATCTTAATGAAGAAACAGTTTATGAAAAAGGAAGAAGCCTTGATTTTCCTGATTCAGTTATTGAATTCTTCCAGGGGTATATTGGCCAGCCGTATAAAGGCTTTCCTAAAGAGCTGCAACAAATTGTACTTAAAGGGAGAGAAGCGATTACTGACAGGCCGGGGGAGCATTTAGAACCAGTTAACTTTGACCAGATCAGGGAAGAGCTTTATCATAAACTTGGCCGTCAGGTAACAAGCCATGACCTGATTTCCTATGCCCTGTATCCTAAAGTCTATCTTGATAATGAACAATTTACAGAACAGTTTGGCGATGTATCTGTGCTTGATACACCAACTTTCTTTTACGGACTCCGTCTCGGGGAAGAAGTCAATATTGAGATAGAGCAGGGGAAAACATTGATTGTTAAGCTTGTTTCTGTCGGGGAGCCTCAGAAAGACGGAACGAGAGTAATTTACTTCGAACTTAATGGACAGCAGAGGGAAATAGTCGTTAAAGATGAAAATGTAGAATCACTCGTAGCGCAGAAAGTGAAAGCGGATAAAAACAATCCGAAACATATTGGAGCTACAATGCCTGGTACAGTAGTAAAAACACTTGCTGAAAAAGGCGACAAAGTGAAAAAAGGCGATCATCTCATCATTACAGAGTCTATGAAAATGGAAACAACAGTCCAGGCTGCGGAAGACGGGACAATAAAACAGCTTTACGTGTCAAACGGCGAGGCAATCCAGGCAGGAGACCTGCTTGTGGAATTTGAATAAAATGTAATGGAGTGGAAGTAGCTGCTTCCACTCCTTTTAATGTTTGTGCTGTCTGCCTGTTGCATGTATATTGGCGGATCGCCAATATACATAGGGATTTCGCCAATATGATTTGATTTTCGCCAATAAACGTCGGCATTCCGGTTTGGCCCCTTCAATTTAGACACCTACTGCTCACTTTTAGGTAGTCACTTCTTCACCTTTCGAAGGATAGTTGATTGCGCGCAAGCATCAAGCCAACACCGCTTGACCCTTACGCTTAATCAACTGCTGGGTAGTTAGGTGAAGAAGAGGAAAATCACTCCCCTTGGTTCTATAAGTTAATTATTTGTGGACAGTTTCCTTTGCTATATAATTTATAGAACTTTGCCGGCGATAAATATTTTAGGCTTCCATGGTAGCGCCGGTTATTATAAAAATCCATATACTCATCAATCCTGTAATAGGCTTCTTCGAAGCATTCAAAACGGTAACGTTGGTAACACTCCCTTTCGATGACGCTATGGAACGATTCAATATAGGCGTTTAAATCCGGTGATTTGCTTGGTATGCGTTCATGATATAGGTGTTGATGCTCACAAAATCTGCCAAAATGTTCACTGACAAATTGTGGGCCGTTATCTGTACGAATAATCAACTTCGAAGAAGTCTCACTTTCATAGTGAATACCGCGTCTCAATAACGCCCCTTGAAGCATTTTCGTAATGTTTGTTGCTTTACATTCTGGACCGCGATAGTATCCAACGATACACCGGTCATATACATCAATAGCACTAGCTAGAAAAACGAATCGTCCACTACCTTCAATCGAGCCATACTTTATATCCACTTGCCAAAGCTGGTTAGAAGCTGTTATCGTGTGCTGCTTCGCCAACCTTCGAGGATACTTAGATTTTCTTCGCTGAGGTAACAGAATATTTAACTTTTCACAGAGGCGATAGACCTTTTTAGGGTTTATTACCAACTTATGTTGGTCTTTAAGGTAGTTGGTGAGTTTTCGGTATCCGTAGATACCTTCCTCACCCTCTACAGCTTCCATTAGGAATTCTTCAATCTGCTCATCAGATATTTTTATACCAGTCTGAGCCAAGGAAAATCCTGGTACTGGCCGGCCCTGGAAGGACTCTTCTGTGACCTGTTTATTTTTTTGATGGTAATAATACAACGAACGTTCCACGTTTAATGCTCTTGTAGTTCTAGTTACTGGAAAACCGTCTTTCACCCACTCCTCGATTTCTTTTAGCAGGAGGATTAGAGGAACTCGTTTTTTTTTATAACATTCTTGAGCATGGCAACTTCCAACTCTTTTTCGCCTAATAGAAGCATCGCCTGCTCATATTTCTTTTGAAGTTCCTCCTTTGTGGGGTTATCGGATAAACCCGTTGATCCTTCGGTTTCCATCACGTCACGAACTTCATCTTCGTAAAGTTTGAACCAATTCCTAAGAGTTTCTCTGGATATTCCAGCCTTTCTGGCGATAGAGGTATAATTCCCAGTCTCCAAGGCCATGCGAACGTATTTCTTTTTTACATCTTCAATAACATCAATTCTCTTAGCCATTCTGTACTTTCTCCCTTTTTTAAATCATTTTTGCCATCATCTAGGTGTTTTCATAACCTGTATATGGTGTCTAAATGATTAAGGGGGCTTAAAAGATTCCGCCAATAAAAACTTTTTTCCGCCAATAACTTAACCTTTCTCTCGCCTGGTTTTCGACAAGCGCTTATCATTTGAATAAGCTTCAACTTTTTCGTTATACTTATGGAAAGGTTGTTTTCCGACATCCTTTTTGGGGAATAAAAATTACTGACAAAACAAATTGGGAGTTGATTGAAAATGGCAAATGAAAAAACAACTGAAATTCTTAACAGGCAAGTAGCTAACTGGAACGTACTGTTCGTTAAGCTACATAACTATCACTGGTATGTAAAAGGTGTTAACTTCTTTAAGCTTCATGAGAAATTCGAAGAACTTTACAACGAAGCAGCAGGCCATATTGATGAACTTGCTGAACGCCTGTTAACACTTCAGGGGGAACCTGTTGCATCTATGAGAGAGTTTCTCGAAATTGCGACCATCAAGGAAGCTCAAGGGGAAAGAGCTTCTAAAGATATGGTGAAAGTTCTGTCAGATGACTTTACGCAGTTAAGTGAGGAACTAAATAGCGATATTGAAAATTTAGAGGAAATGGGCGACGAAGCAACTGCAGATATGTTAATTGCGGTTAGACAGTCTGTTGAAAAGCATAACTGGATGCTCAGGTCTTTCCTTGAAGAATAAAAATCCGGAAGGGGGGCGGCCTAAAAAAAGGCAGCTCTCCTTTTCTCTGTGGAGCAGATTTCGTACCTGGGCGTCCATCCGCATGTTCAAAGTATCTGTTGTTAGTTCACAATAGAGCATATATAGTGACCCTGACCTATATTCAGGAAAAATGGTGATTTTAGGAATTTCTCATGCATTTTTTTGAATACATAACGAAGCATCGAAATATAAGATAATCTTTGATTAACAACTTCATTTTAATGAGCTTCAAAGGCTCCAGCGTCAGAATTCCCCACACAGAACCCTTCAACATGGACGTTGTATAAAATTCAAAATAATCACTCTATTCTGAGACATGGCTGTTCAGAAAAGAAAAGCAAGAAATTATGACATTTACCTTTATTTTTCTTAAAAAGATTATTAATATTAGTATAGTGATTATGGTAAAATGAAAATTGTGTCAGTGTGGAAGTTATATGCAATCCTTTTTAAGTGATGAAAATCACTGATTGATGACTTATAATGTGATTGTAGGTCAAAGGCACAGATGCAAACGGACTATTTTTATTTTTAGGAAATAATTTTCTTCCATAAATCTGAGCGTAGTAAACGCTAAAAATATCGTCCGTTTTTTTACCATGGAGATAATAAAGTGATAATGCACTTTATTAGACTTATATTTATAATCATGCTTAGATTGTAATAAGTTTAAAGGGGGGGTGAAACGAATGAATAAATCAAGTGCACTGACATCGAATGAGGCTGTGGAGAGTAATGAATTCATTGGAAATGAGGCAGGGAAGGTAACGTGGAAATCCTATCTGGCTATTTCTAAAACGGGAATTGTAATGTCAAACCTCATTACTACTTTCACCGGGTTGTTTTTAGCTGCTTACTATACAGGTACTACAATAGGCAGCGATCCGCTAAATGCCTTATTTGCTTTATTGGGGTCTGCTTTTATTTTAGCTGGGGGATGCGCATTAAATAATTATATTGACAGAGATATAGACCATTTAATGGAACGTACGAAAGAAAGACCATCCGTAAGCGGGGAATTATCAGGAAAACAGGTTTTCACATACGGGCTTGGAATATCAGCCGCGGGGACAATACTTCTGGCTATGGCGTCAATGATGGCTGCTGTAATCGGTGTTGCTGGCCTTGTCATTTATGTGGTGTTATATTCCATGTGGACAAAACGGACAACAACGCTGAATACGATAGTTGGAAGCTTTGCCGGTGCAGTACCGCCTCTTATTGGATGGGCAGCGATTGATCCGGGCTTAAGCCCAATTGCATGGTCGCTGTTTTTAATTATGTTTATATGGCAGCCGCCGCATTTTCTTGCACTCGCAATGAAACGGGCGGATGAGTATAAACGAGCGGGAATTCCAATGCTTCCGGTAGTGGCCGGGTTCGACATTACGAAGCGCCAGATTGTCTGGTATATTGCTGCTCTGATTCCAGTTTCCCTTACAGTGGCACATTTTGGGGTTGTGTACACTGTTGCCGCATCCTTGCTCGGAATCGGCTGGCTGGTCCTTGGAATAGCTGGCTATAAATACAAAGATGATTTAAAATGGGCAAAGCAGATGTTTGTGTATTCTTTATATTACTTAACGATCTTGTTTGTACTTATGATTATCGTACACATGTTCTAAGGAAATATCCTTTTTTGAATATGAATTATTATTAACTTAAAGACAGAAAGAGGGGTTTGTGACGAGATGAAGTATTTGTGGCGTTTACTTCCATTATCTTTCATCTTGCTGATGGCTGGTTGTGGACAACAAAACTTGTCTGCGCTTGACCCGCGTGGTCCTGTGGCAGAAGAGCAATTCTCATTAATAATGTTAAGTTTGTATATCATGATCTTTGTGATGGTTGTTGTCTTCAGTATTTATGTGTTTGTACTTATCCGTTTCCGTGAGCGGCCTGGTGACACACATATTCCTAAGCAAGTCCACGGTAACAGAACACTGGAAATAGTTTGGACAGTTATACCAATTCTATTACTCCTTGCGCTTGCCGTACCTAACGTAATGACAACCTTTACATTAGCAGATGTGGAACCAACAGATGATTCACTTGAAGTAGAAGTAACAGCTCATCAGTTCTGGTGGGAATTTGAATATCCTGAATATGGCATTGTAGCAGGTCAGGACATGTATATTCCTACAAACACAAGAATTAATATTAACCTTGAAGCAAGTGATGTAATCCATTCCTTCTGGGTTCCGGCATTAGCAGGTAAACAGGATAACGTTCCTGGTATTACAAACTATATGTGGTTTGAAGCTCCTGAAGAAGGCGTTTACATTGGTAAATGTGCTGAGCTTTGTGGAGAAGCCCACTGGCTGATGGACTTCCGTGTTATCGCTGTAGATCCTGACACTTTTGATACATGGGCTTCTAATATGGCTGCAGAAGATGCAGGCGAGATGCAGGAAGATGCAGGAGAAGTTGCTGTTCAGGGAAGAGAAGTATTTGAACAAAGCTGTATTCAATGTCATGCAGTTGGAGATGAGGGTGGAAATATCGGCCCTAACTTAACTAACTTTAGCGAACGTGAAGTTATTGCAGGATTCCTTGAGTATGATGAGGATAACGAGAATCTTAGAGCATTCATCAGAGATTCCCAGTCTGTGAAGCCTGGAAACGGAATGGATGTAGCGTTCCCTGAAGATCAGATTTCCGATGAAGAAATGGACGCACTAATTGAATACTTAAATGGACTAAGTGTATTAGATGAAGAATAAGGTTTAACAGTTAAGGGGGTAAAACGACGTGTCATATGCGGAGGCTCAGAAGAAGAGCGTGTTATGGGACTGGCTGACTACAGTCGACCATAAAAAAATTGGTATTATGTACTTAGCCGCAGGCGCATTTTTCTTCACCATCGGTGGAATAATGGCATTATTAATGCGTGCTCAGCTAATGTTTCCAAATTCGTCTTTAATACCAGCGCAAACGTTTAATGAAATATTAACGATGCATGGTACAATTATGATTTTCCTGGCAGCTATGCCATTATTATTTGGTTTTATGAACTACATTGTTCCACTGCAAATTGGGGCCAGGGACGTGGCATTTCCATTTTTAAACTCACTTGGTTTCTGGTTGTTCCTTTTTGGTGGAATATTTGTAAACTTAAGCTGGTTTTTAGGCGGAGCGCCTGATGCCGGCTGGACATCCTATGTACCGCTTGCAAGTCACTATTCAGGAATCGGTCTTGATTTCTTTGTACTCGGTTTGCAGATTAGTGGTCTCGGAACATTAATCGGGGGGATTAACTTCCTCGTAACAATTATTAACATGCGTGCACCAGGTATGAGTATGATGCGTATGCCATTATTTACATGGAATACTTTTGTTGCATCTATCTTAATCCTGTTTGCTTTCCCTGCATTAACTGTAGGATACTTACTGCTTATGATGGACCGTATTTTCGGATCCAACTTCTTCGTTGTAGAAATGGGCGGTAATGTTGTCATCTGGCAGCATTTATTCTGGATTTTCGGTCACCCGGAAGTTTACATTCTGGCTCTGCCTGCATTCGGAATTTTCTCTGAAATTATTCCTACGTTTTCTAAGAAACGTATTTTCGGTTACACTGCGATGGTATTCGCTACAATGCTGATTGGTTTCTACGGATTTATGGTATGGGCCCACCACATGTTTACAGTTGGATTAGGTCCGGTAGCTAACTCTGTTTTTGCTATTGCTACAATGGCGATTGCTGTACCAACAGGTATTAAAATCTTTAACTGGCTTCTCACCATGTGGGGCGGCCGCATAAAGATGACGACTGCCATGCTGTGTGCAGCAATGTTTATTCCTACATTTGTTATGGGTGGGGTAACCGGGGTTATGCTTGCTGTAAGTGCAGCTGACTACCAGTTCCACGATACTTATTTCGTAGTAGCCCACTTCCACTATGTTATTGTAGGTGCTACTGTTTTAGGTTTATTCGGTGGAGCGTTCTACTGGTGGCCTAGAATGTTTGGTTATACATTAAATGAAAAATTAGGAAAAGCTTTCATTATCTTATTCCTGATTGGATTCCATTTAACGTTCTTTGTTCAGCATTTCCTTGGATTATACGGAATGCCTCGACGAGTGGCGTCCTATCTTCCTGGACAGGGATGGGATGGCATGAACCTTGTCAGCTCATCAGGAGCTATCTTTATGGCGGCTGGTTTCCTGCTGTTCATCATCAACATCTTTGTCTCAATGAAAAACAAAGAAACAACTGGAGACCCATGGGACGGCCGTACTCTTGAGTGGACGATCCCGTCACCGACTCCGGAATATAACTTTGCACAGACTCCATTAGTTCGTGATTACGATGCATTCTGGTATGAAAAATATCAGGGAGACGGGAAGATTAAAGCGGCAGAGCCTCTGGGTGATATTCACATGCCTAACGGTTCAATCCTGCCAATAATTATTTCATTTGGTTTATTCGTAATGGCCTTTGGTCTCGTCTATCATACATGGATCGTGGCAGGTGCAGGTCTTCTAATAGTCTTTGGGGCGATGTTTGTAAGGTCTGTGAAAGAAGACCACGGATATCATATTCCTGTTGAAGAAATCACAAAAGATAAAGGAGGTAAGTAAACAATGGCAGAAAATCATACCGTTGAACAGCACAGCTTACCTCCAAACCCTGAGAAGGCGACCCTTGAAGGAAAAAATAAATACATGGGTTTCTGGTTCTTCCTCGGGGGAGAGGTTGTCCTGTTTGCCAGCTTATTTGGAACATATTTAGGTTTGAGAAACAGCACTGCAGGCGGTCCCGGACCATCGGACCTTTTCCACCTGGACCTCGTGTTTATCATGACTATGCTGCTTTTAACAAGTAGTTTAACGTCAGTATTTGCGATTATCTCTATGAAGAGAGGTAATTATAAAGGTTTGCTTGCATGGATGTGGGTAACAGTACTATTAGGACTCGGGTTCCTTGGGTTCGAGATTTATGAATTCTGGGATTACACAGTAAACTACGAATTAGGCTTTACAACGAGCGCATTTAGTTCGGCATTCTACACTCTTGTAGGTACACACGGTGCCCACGTAACTTTTGGTATTGGCTGGATTATCGTACTGCTTATCCGTTACGCTAAGACTGGTCTCACACTTACAAACGCACCGAAGTTCTATACGGCTACATTATACTGGCACTTCATTGATGTAGTTTGGGTATTTATCTTTACAGTCGTTTATCTCATGGGAATAGGAGGGTAATAAAATGGCAGATCATGGTATGGATCCAAGTGCTCCGTTAACCGGAGAACCTTCAAAGAATACGAAGCGAAAGTTGAGAAAAGAAGTTAAGACTCAAATCATTGGTTTTGTTCTTGCGCTTTTCCTGACTTCTATATCTTTTATTTCGATTGCAAGTGATGCGATTCCGGCAAGCTTTGCCATTCCGTTTATCTTTATGCTGGCAGTAATTCAGGTTGTACTCCAGCTCTACATCTTCATGCATTTAAACGACCGTGGTAATGCATGGCCAAATGCTATGATTTGGTCTGCAGTAGTAGTTGCCATTCCTTCAGTTGCGGCTTTAATGCTGCTTCTTGGAATCACTAAGTGGTAATCGGTAACATATGAAGCCAACAATTAAAACAAAAAATCCTCTGAGGCTGCTTTAAAGCTCCTCAGAGGATTTTTATTTACTGCTTTTTTGATTTTAGCCTGGTTGAAGACATAAAGAAGGGAACACAGCTGTGCCGCGTGTTCCCTTTAGTATTATTCAGGAAATTATAAAAGTTTTATTTTGTGGAAAAGTCGTCCAGCTCCAGCGACGAGCGTTTACATCACGAGTATGCTTTGAGTTGTCTCGACGGATACACTTCGAAGCACTTCTGGAAGAGGAAGAGACAGTTACCGAGGTCACTTCAGGCCTTTTCAGAAGCCAAAGAGCGGCTTCTGTCAAAGTCCTTCCAGTGCTTGGACCTGCGATTACTCTGTCCAGGTAAAGAGTGTCGCTCGTGACCAAAGTGGTTGCGCTTTGGTTCTTATTTAAAACTTCCAATTCAGTTTTATGATCCCTGCTTCTCTGGCGCTTGTAAATAAGATTACAATGAGCGGTCCTAATATAAAACCTAGAATACCGAGCAGCTGAAGCCCTAAATATAAGGAAATCAGTGTAGCTAATGGTGACAGCCCTATATGATGTCCCATTACTTTCGGTTCAACTGTCCGCCTGATAGTGAGCAAAACTGCCGCCAGGATCAGCAGCTGGATTGCCAGCGCAGTGTTTCCTGCGATGATATGGTAGCCAGCCCATGGAGCAAGAACAGCTATAGAGCCGATGATCGGGATGAAATCAATAACCCAGATAATTATAGACATAATGACGGCTACTTCCGGGGCTATAAATAAAAGGCCTATTAATGAAACGACAAAGATAATGATACTTACAAGAAACTGGGCCTTGAAAAAGCCAAAGATCACATATGAGAGACGGGAAGACATAAACTTAACTTTTTCAGCTGTTTTCTCCGTCATATACCCAAGGACTTTTGTTTTCAGTCTTGGCAGCTCAAGAAGGAATAAGTACAGAGAAATCAAATAAACAAGAAAAGAAATTAAGTATGCCGGAATACTCATCAATATGTTGGTTACAGCGCCAATAATATCAAGATTTTGAAGATTGTTCCGTAAATCGAAAAGCATGGTTGTAACTACGTTATCGATATCGTCAACAATTTCAGGAGAGTATGCATCAAACTGAACCCTTAAATTCTGCAGGAAAGTATTCCAGGCGAGATTGATTTCATTAATTGTATATGGAAGGTTTTCAACAAATTGATTCAGCTGGGTCATCGCTCTCGTCAGTAAAAAGTATCCTGTAAACGACAACAGGAGCAGAAACAGGATAAACACAATAAAAACGGCTAAATTTCTGCTTAATTTAGCTCTTTCAACAATAGCAGTTACAGCTGGGGCCAGGAAAAGAGCAGTTATGAGCGCTACAATAATTGGTACAGAAACCGGAAGAACAAAGTATATAACAAGGGCAAGAATAATAAGCCCAATCACAATCGTAGAATACTTTTTAACTGTGTGAGATGTCAATTTAACGCTCCTTTCCATAGGTGGTTAGTATATATATTATATTATGAAAATGTAAGTAATCATAGTGGGGGTAAAATAAATCTTCTTTTTAAAGAACTGGATGAGAATTATGTAATCAATATTTGTAAAGGCTTCAGGGCGAAAAAAAGCTTCCGATTATCATTTTATCTTAAAAATGATAGAATCGAAAGCATTGTGTTTCATCCCTTCGGACTTATGTACAACCGTTAAGCGATAGCTTCAGCTTTTACTTTTTCTGCAATTGCTTTAAGCTTTTTGTTGCTTCTGTCCACAACATTTTTAGGGAAAACTTCATCATATTCTACTCCGTGCGGGTAATAATGTTTCCCTAAAAGAACAGTCAACAATTTAACTTTTGAATGAAGTGCCGGAATCTCGCCCTCCACTGCATACCCCTGTACGCGAAGATAGTAAATTTCTTCATCCTGGACTTCCATTTTATAATCGAAGGTAATTCTCTCGTAATCGTAGGCGGAATGGAACCCAGCACTTTCCATTATATCCTCCAGTGCCTGGTATTCAATAACAAGTCCCTCAAGTCCTGTGTTTTCAAATTTCATTAATTATACCTCCTGCTAAAGCATTTTGTCTCTTTCTTATGATATTACGAAATTCACCGGGATGCAACGAAATATGTTTAGTGAGTTATTCTGGTGGTATTTATAAGTGTACGGTTCATTAATGTTTTTAGTAAAACAGTTTTCGTAAGTTCTTTTCCAAAACCTTTTGACGAGGAGGGACATTTATGAAAAAATTAGAGGATGTTATGACCAGACAGGTGGATTATTGTGAGCCTGATAATAATTTATATGAAGCGGCAGTTAAGATGAAGAAGGATGGTGTAGGGGCTATCCCTGTTTGTAAGGACGATAAAGTGGTAGGGATGGTTACTGACAGAGATATTGTTCTTAGAGCTGTTGCAGAAAAGAAACCTAATTCAACACAGGTCTCTGAAATTATGACTGAAGATATTCTTACAGCGAGCCCCGATACTTCAGTTGATGAAGCAGCAAAATTAATGGCAGAAGAGCAGGTGCGCCGGCTTCCAGTGGTTAAAGATGGGAAGCTGGAAGGTATGTGTTCCTTAGGTGATCTTGCTGTGCATACGTCCACCGAAGACGAAGCTGGTTATGCTCTGTCCGAGATTTCGGAGGAGCCTAAGTATCACCATTAATTAGCAGGTAGAACACTTCTTAAAAACAGAGGATGCAAAAACGGCCCCTCTTTCTAAAGAAGAGCAGGGCCGTTTATTATTAAAGTTATTTACTCCTGGAGACCCACTCTTATATCAGTTTTTTAAGTTTTTATCTGCTTTCTGAATCTATAATCGGAAAAAGCTGAAGGAACTTATAAACATATACTCGAATATAATTAAAGAAAGAAACGGAAGGGGAAACATATGAGAGCAGTTATATACTTACTTGTAATGATTACAGCAGTCTACGCCTTCTTTGTATACATAAACAACGGGTCAATAGAAGAACAGCTTGACAGACTGGATATTGTTTTAATCGAAAATCACGATAATGAAAATACCCCGGGACAGGCTCAGGAGGAAAATGGAGATGAACCGACAGATCACGGGGATGAAGCACTTGAACCTGATAATAATACTGAGCTGGCTCTTGAAGAAAATAATGAAGAACTAAGGGAAGAGCGAAATAACACGGAGACGGAGTCTGAACAGGTTGAATCACCGGAAAGCGACGACAATTCCACTGATCCTGTGAAGCTGCATAATCTAATTGGAGAGGACAGCAGTGAAGTAATAGAATTGTACGGAAAACCAGACAGAGTAGACCTGTCACAGTATGGATATGACTGGTGGATATACAGAGATACTCCCTATCTTCAGATAGGGGTGAAGGAGGGTAAGATAGTTACTGTTTTTACAAATGATCCGGAAGCTGAGACAGAATTATTGAACGTTGGGGATACTGCAGCCATTGCTGAAGAGGAATTTACATTCGAAGATACAGTATCGTTAAGTGGATCATTTACTTCTTACCAATTTGAGCTTACTGCTGAGGATTTAGAAATGAGGCCGCTTGCAGAACTTGACGGTGTCTGGATGCAGCTGTATGTTGATAATTTTGAAAGAACAATTTCTGCAGTCAGATATATGGATCAGGAAACTTTGCTGCTTCACCGCCCATATTCTATTGTTTACAGGGGGGAATTACCTCTGCCTGACGAGTTGTCTGATGAAGAGTGGGCGGAAGTTCAGGAGGGGCAGGCAAGGCAGATTTTTGACTCAACGAATAAAATACGGGAGCGGCATGGGCTGACTGAGCTTGAATGGGAGGACGACACAGCCTATGTTGCTTATCTCCACAGTAAAGATATGTTCGAGGACGAATATTTCTCTCATACTTCTCCAAATTATGGTGAGTTACAGCACAGGCTTGAAGCTGGGGAAGTAAATTTCTGGACGGCAGCTGAAAATATTGCAGCTGGCTATGTAGATGGATTAGCAGCTGTTGAGGGATGGCTGAATAGTGAAGGCCACAGGGTAAATCTCCTTAATGAAGAATTTACCCACCTCGGTGTCGGTGTATATCAGGATTTTTACACCCAAAA
This sequence comes from Evansella clarkii, assembly GCF_002019695.1. Classification (GTDB taxonomy): domain Bacteria; phylum Bacillota; class Bacilli; order Bacillales; family Salisediminibacteriaceae; genus Evansella; species Evansella clarkii. The sequence goes on from NZ_KV917376.1 coordinate 2,801,342, forward strand.
TTTCCTGGTTCCCCGTTAAATTGGGCGCACCTATATGCTGAGAACCGGTATGATGTAGTATGAATATACTGGTTTTTTGACTAAGAGGTGGTATAAAGTGGGCAAGTCAATCCATCCGGACATTAAGAAGTTTAAGCTGTTCGTCAAGAATCATCCTTACGTATTAAGAGATGTGAAAGCAGGAGAAAAAAGCCTCCAGGATCTTTATGAGGAATGGGCACTGTTTGGTGAAGAGGACGATATTTGGGAAACTTACAAAACGGATGAGGATGATCAACAGGAAGAAGAGAAAGAGAGCAATGAAGCTGGAGATGAGACAGAAGCAGAAGAGGAAGAAACTGGCGGTGAAAAAAAGACTGCCCAGGATTTATTATCTATGCTAAAAAAAATGAACCTTAATGACCTCCAGGGCCATCTTTCTCAGTTCAGCGGCGTTCTCGCATCCGTTCAGGAGCTTTTGGAACAATTCAGGCCGGGGCCCCCTTCCCAGAATAGTGGAGGCGGGGAACAAAGGCAGCCGTTTTCTTACACGGACGATTAACCAAGGGGAGGTAGCGCGCTGGTGAGGAGCGATGTTCTTCAGTACATCCGCAGCAAGCCTGAGCTTCACAAGTATTTAAGATATAAGCCTTACTGGTACCGGAAGCTGGGCAGAGACCCGGGGTTAATTTCCGAAATGGAGAAGGAAGCGAAATACTTCTTTGGTAAGACGTTCCCTCAGCGGATGGACCGGCTGAATAATAATATGAATATGGCGATGATGTTCCTTGAAATGATGCGAGGGTTTGCAGCACCTAAGTAGGAGGTTTTCCTCCTGCTTTTTTTGTGTTTATAAAGGGGAGCGTAACGTGTCCCCGAGGTTCCAGGAACCGGTGTTCCTGGAACGAAGGTGCCAGGATGAACCGGCGAGTATACGCGCGAAAACGTGTTGAAAAGGGAGCACATAAAACGAGCCCGGAGGTATCTGGAACCCAGTGTACCTGGCACTAATAGCTTGCCAATCAACAAAGCACCATGAAAAAATAACAGACTCTGCAAATAAATGAATATCCTTCCTTCTGAATTGAGAAATTAACAGATAAGGAGGGGATTCACATGCATAATACTGAATACGGAAAGCCATTAACTATACAGGATAACGGAATAATTTTTCTGAGGCCCAGCCACCCTGAAAGCAGAATCGTTCAGCCTTTTCTCAGTCAGTTCTCACAATTAATTAAAACCCCTGAAGGGCTTCATATATATAAACTCTCTTCATTTTCTGTCTGGTACGCTTTAGAACTTGGAATAACAATTACTGAAATAACCAACTTTCTGGCGGCTTTTTCGCAAGGAGAAATTCCAGAAAAAATCATTCAGCTGCTTGGCCAGTGGGGTGAGAGGGCGGGGGTTCTGAGTATGAAGAGTCTTTCAAAGCGAGGCCCATGCCTTGTATCGGCTAAAGATGAGCTTCTCGAAAAACTATTTCCGGAAAGAAAGAGTGAAGTTTTTACATGTGAGTCAGGCGAAGCTTTGACTGTTTCTTCTGAGGAAAGAGGAGAATTAAAAAGAATCCTAATGGAAGAAGGTTACCCTGTAGCTGATCATCTTGGGATAGATAAAGGAGAACGGCTGAAGTTTAAATTTCAGGAGGAGATTAACTTGCGTCCGTATCAGACGGAAGCAGCAGAGGCATTTCTGAGAAATAATGGAGGTAATGGGTTTATCATCCTTCCGTGTGGCTCGGGAAAGACAGTAACTGGTCTGGGTATTATGGAAAAAGTGAAAGAAGCCACGTTGATTATAGTGCCGAATGAAACAGCGCTCCGGCAGTGGAGAAGGGAACTTCTTGAAAAGACTACGTTAACTGACAAGGAAGTTGGAATTTATACAAGTGAAAGGAAAGAAGATAAGCCAGTTACGATTACTACGTATCAGATGCTGACTTACCGAAATCCACGGACTGGTAAATTTCCCCACTTCCAGCTTTTTTATGAAAGAAACTGGGGCCTGGTCATTTATGATGAAGTACATTTACTTCCTGCTCCTTTGTTTCGTATTGTTTCAAATCTTCAGGGGAAAAGGCGGGTGGGATTAACTGCGACTTTTGTGAGAGAAGATGGTAAGGAAAGAGATATTTACAGTCTTGTAGGGCCAAAAAAGTTTGAAATCAGCATGAAGGAACTGGAAAATAACGGCTGGATAGCACAACCTGTATGCAGGGAAATTAAAGTACCTTTTTCAGAAGAGCAATGGGAGAACTATTTGAAACTGAAGAAACGGGAACGGTTCCGCTATGCCAGCGAAAATGAGCGGAAATTGGCTGTCCTTGAACAGTTAATAAAGAAACACAGAAATAGTCAGCTCCTTATTATCGGGCAGTATATCGCTCAGCTGCGGCGAATTGCCGAGCAATTTCAACTCCCGCTGTTAACAGGGCAGATGAAGCAGGCTGAGAGAGATCAGCTGTATACCAGGTTCAGACATGGTGAAGTTCAGGCACTTGTTCTCAGCCGTGTAGCGAACCTGGCTGTGGATCTCCCGGATGCACAGATTGCTATACAGGTGTCAGGAACTTATGGATCCAGGCAGGAAGAAGCCCAGCGAATTGGACGGCTGCTTCGTCCTAAGAAAGACCAGGAACCTGTAGTTTTCTATTCCCTGGTTACCCCTTCCACTCAGGAAGAAGATGTCGCCAGTCACCGGCAGCTTTTTATGGCAGAGCAGGGATATATCTATGAAAAGGAGGAATGGAGCCAATGTTCTATGCTGAGCTGAGTAATAACATAGAGAGCGCTTATGCAGCTGAAGAAAAATGGGGGAACATACCTGACTATGAAAGAAAAGTATTAAGATGGCTGGCAACGCTGCCGGACTTGGATAGAAAAATTGTTGATAAAACAGGAAGTGCTGTACACGGCCCTTACAGATATCATCAGGCATTGTGCCGGCTTATACAATCAGAATGTATTTACCTGCTGAAAACAGAGGGAGCGGAGTATTATTGTATACCAAGGGAACTGGACCATTATATTTTTAACCAATTTTTCAGTTGGGAAAAGCCTTCCGCAAATACTGTTTACTTTGATATTACTTCCTTTTTGTTTAACTTCCTGCTTTTTGTCAGCCGCCGTATCGGATCGGAACATAAACGAAGTCCCGATAATAACAGAGGGCTTATTTTTAATGAATTTGACAGCGTTTTTTCTGAAGAGTTGAAAGAGATCAGCAGAGACCCCGGTAAGCTGATTCAATATTTACGGTTTGGACCTGATAGTATTGCTGAGCACTTTGCAGGAATTTACCTGCGGGAAAAGGCTGTAAAAAAAGATATGAATGTAAAGCCTTTGCTGTATGGGAACGAAGCACCGGCCTCCCTATTCAGATCGTGCGGGGAGTTAACAGAGCTTCCTTTTTTCACATCTGTTATGCCTGAGGCAGCACTGCACATGTTCCGGAATTATTTCGACAGTTCTGTTAAGGGGATTCCTCTGCCTGACAATGAATGGCTGTTCCCACTAAATACAGAACCATCACATTTATTTATACTTCTAACCTTCAGCGATTTGGTAAGTACAGGCCAGATGCTGCATATAAAGTTTACCGAGAGCAGTATAAAGGAAGGTGAGAGGGTGTTTACGGACCCATCCCCATTCTGGAATGAGATCCTCAGTAGTTTTGCTTATGACAAGGCTGTACTGGACGAACTGGAGAGACTGGCTAAAAAGAACGCATCAGTAGTAAATAAAGGTTCATTTGTTTATTTTAAAATAAATTCTTCCTCTATGAGGAATACGCTCATGAAAAAGGCAGTTATGAATGTGGGCAAGGAGTTCGTTATTCAAGCTGAGGAAGGTATTTTTATCGCCGCAGAAAAAGCAGCAGTATGGGAGGAATATCTGGAACAGGAAGACATCTCCTTTACCTGCGACAGAATAGAAGAGGCTGCAGAGCGAAAAGAGCTGGAAAAACCCTTTACAGCAGGCAAATATGAAGATGTTCAGCTTGACGAGTGGAAGGGAGCCAGACGGATTCCGGAAGCCTCTTTCAAACTCACAAGTTACCGTGAGAATATGAAAGCGAGGATGATCCGCCAAAGCCAGGCGTTAAAACTTCCGGTCATTATCGAATTAAGCGATGGTTCGCAGATTGTCGAGGAAGTAAAAACATTAAAGTACCAGACGGAAGAAGCCGGGATTGAAACATACAGCGGAAGGAGTCTTTCTCTGGCCCATATACAGCGGCTGGCTATTACACATCCAGGAAGTGAAGAAACTGGAGAAAACCTCAGGAGTAATTAGTGATTGCTGTAAATTCATGTTATAATGCAATTGTGGAGGTGATGGTGTGATCACATCAATGACAAATGCAGATATACTTGAGGAAACTTATTCCTTTGGCGAGATAATTACTTCTTCTGAAGTATTCCATATATATATGAAAGCAAAGCAGCAGCTTGAGCAGGATAAAGAGGCTCAGGAGATGATCGGAAATTTCCGGCATCTGAAGGAAAAATACGATGAAGTTCAGAGATTCGGAAAATACCATCCTGATTTCAAAACCGTTACTAAGGATGTCAGGGAAGCAAAAAGACAGCTGGACACCCACCCATCCATCGCTGATTTTAAAAAAGCGGAGAAGGAACTGGAGCAGCTCCTGGGCGAGGTTAGTATGATTATTGCAGATGCTGTCTCTCCAAACATTAAAGTACCATCTGGTAATCCTTTCTTTGATCAGGGAGGCTGTGGAGGCGGCTGCGGCAGCGGAGGCAGCTGCGGTTGCAGCTAATACAGGCGGGAGTTTGTAAAAACTTCTAAATTATGCTAGTATTATTGAATATTAAGAAAATTAAAGGGGACATACCAATGGTTGCAAACCGGGTTGGCTTAGCTGTGTGGATACAGTCTTTAAAACAAGTCAAACAGCTCAGAAAATATGGAAATATACATTATGTCTCAAAAAAGATGAAATATGTAGTAATGTATTGTGATGAAGATCGGTCAGAGCAAACGATGGAAAAACTCCGTTCCCTTCATTTCGTAAAAGAAGTTTCCATATCTATGAGACCATGGATAAAAACAGAGTACCAGAACTCTGTACCTGAAAAAGAAAAAGAATTTGATTACAAAATGGGAATTTAAGCTTTCAACTCTGTTGGAAGCTTTTTTCTGTTTCTGGTGAATCGATTTCCACCTCAGGCGGACGCGTTCTGCGGGCACGGCTTCAACTAATTTTTTCCGGCAGAACGCCGTCAAAAATGGTTTTTCAGCTTTTCATGCTATTCCCGCAGGAACGAGCATCTTCTTCACCGCAAATGCATCGAGTTGTCTCGACGGATATTCTACGGAGCTAAGCTGGCAAAACTCTTTTTGCGACGAGTAACCGCAGGAGCAAAACTCTTTTTGCGACGAGTAACCGCAGGAGCAAAACTCTTTTTGCGACGAGTAACCGCAGGAGCAAAACTCTTTTTGCGACGAGTAACCGCAGGAGCAAAACTCTTTTTGCGACGAGTAACCGCAGGAGCAAAACTCTTTTTGCGACGAGTAACCGCAGGAGCAAAACTCTTTTTGCGACGAGTAACCGCAGGAGCAAAACTCTTTTTGCGACGAGTAACCGCAGGAGCAAAGGAAGAGACAGTCACCGTCTTAAGCTGCAATCCAAAAGTAATGATCGTCTTTTTTTTATTCAAAGCCTATATATGAAATTCAATCGGTTACCAAAAAAAATCCCGCAGCACTCATGTCTGCGGGCTGCCTTACAGCAGCTGAAAAAGGGTACGAAGGGTTCCCTTATTCGTTTCTGCCAAGGCTATGGGAGAGGAGAAACCGGAGGAAGAACTTATGGGGAAACGTAAGTCTTCTCCGCGGTTGTCAGCAACAAATATTGTTGCTACCTTTATTATGGACCAGTTATGTGAGATTATACCTCCTGCGAAACAGTAAGAATCTTCAAATCATTTTTCCTTTTCCCTTCTATAATTTCACGTTTTTCTTTTTTTATGGTAGGATATTAAGGGCGAAAAGCAAAAAAATTACCAGGGTGAAAACAAATGAGGGTAATAAGCGGAAAATATAAAGGTCTGCATATAAAAGCAGTTCCTGGCCAGTCAACAAGGCCAACAACAGATAAAGTAAAAGAGGCTATCTTCAATATGGCAGGACCTTATTTCGAGGGAGGAACAGTTCTTGATCTGTATGGAGGCAGCGGGGGTCTTGCCATTGAGGCATTAAGCAGAGGCATGGATGAAGCAGTGATTGTGGACCGGGATAAGAAAGCAGTGGAAACAATTTACTCTAATCTGAAAGCCTGCGGGATACCATCCGGGGAAGCGAGTGTCTTCAGGAACGAAGCTTCCAGGGCACTGAAAGCTCTTGTGAAAAGGGAAATCCAGTTTGATCTTATTTTTCTCGATCCTCCTTATCTGAAGCACAAACTCCCGGAAGAGCTGGAGTTTATCGGGAAGAACAATCTCAGCAGCAAAAACGGCACCATCGTCGTGGAGCACTCAGTACAGGTGGCTCTTGAAGACTCATACGAAACATTGTCTCTAACAAGAGAAGAACGATATGGCGATACAGTAATATCCATCTACAGGAATGAAGTTTAAGAAATAAGGAGGGCATTTTCTATGGCGAGCATTGCAGTCTGTCCCGGAAGTTTTGACCCGGTTACACTTGGTCATCTGGACATCATAAAACGAGGTTCCAAAGTATTTGATAAAGTAATCGTAGCAGTACTTAATAACAGAAGCAAGCAGCCTCTTTTTACTGTTGAAGAACGTATTGAGCTGCTCAGGGAAACTACAAGAGACATCCCAAACGTGGAAGTGGACAATTTTAACGGGCTTCTTATTGATTATGTAAAAGAGAAAAATGCAAGCGCTATAATTAAAGGTTTGCGTGCAGTATCCGATTTCGAATATGAACTGCAAATGGCCTCAATTAACAGGAAACTCGATGAAAATGTGGAAACGTTCTTTATGATGACGAATAATAAATATTCTTATTTAAGTTCGAGCATTGTAAAAGAAATTGCGAAATACGATGCTCCGGTCGGTGATCTTGTACCCGATGCAGTAGAAGAAGCATTGAAGAAAAAGTACATAAAATAAGCATGTAAAAAGGCCGGGGTTTCCCGGCCTTTTTGTATATTTCCAAGTATGGATAACAGGAATCCGGCCGCGCTGCATTATTCATTTTTTCGCAGCGGGTAGTCTGTACAGGAAGCTTATACACCATAAGGCAAGAGCTGTTAAGGTAATGACACTCCCCCACTGGAGAAGCCAGTGATAATGCAGGACAAAGAAACGTTCAATCCCGGCTGTCGTGCTTAATACAGGCAGATGATCGCCAGAAAATGCAGGTTCGTGATATAAAAAGTCAAATAATATAAATGTTAAAAGGGAGGCTGTGAAACCATGGAAGCATCTTGCCAGGAAAAAAGGTTTAAATCTGATATCTGTTTCCGCAATGATGCTTGCCACCTGGGCCTGGACACTAAATCCGTTAAAAGCGAGAATAAAGCTGACCACAACAGCCTGCTGAAGGAGCAACGCACTGTTTGTATTACTGATCATCTGGCTTCCGAGAGTGATTTCGAAAAGTCCTGATAAGAGGCCTGTACTTAGTTCAGGAGGCAGCTGGGCAAAGCTCAGAATTATAAATATGCCGAAGCTTAAAATGCTGGATATGTGTACTACCTCGAGAATTCTGTGAAGTACAGAGAATAGAATAATAAAACCACCGATCATCAGCAATGTCTGTATAGAGGAATGTACCGCGTCTCCCATCATTTTTCCGAATGGGCGTTCATCTTTCAGGCGTTCTTCATGCATAAGCTTTAGAGCGTAAGAAAGGGAGAAATGGGATTTTTCTTCGTTTCTGTTCTGCGAATTATCCCCATAAAACCTCATAGCCAGGCCAACGATTATATTTCCTCCATAATGAGCCGCTGCTAACACTATTCCAAGGGCAGCATCATGAAAAAAGCCTACAGCAATAGCTCCGAAAATAAACAGCGGATTGGAAGCATTAGTGAAAGAGACAAGTCTCTCTCCTTCAATCGCAGTTATTTTTCCTTCCTGCCGAAGCCGTGCAGTAAGCTTTGCGCCAGCAGGGAAACCTGAGGCAAGCCCCATAGCCCATACGAATCCTCCTGCGCCAGGGACACGAAACAGCGGTCTCATCACAGGTTCAAAAAAAGCCCCGATAAAGGAAACAACACCAAATCGAATGAGAAATTCAGATATAATAAAGAAAGGCAGCAACGAGGGGAAAACCACATCCCACCACATTGACAGCCCATTGATGGATGCTTCGTATGCTTCTTTCGGGAAGGCCATAAATGACAGTGCCAGAAAGATGCTTGTGCCGCTGTACATGATAGTCTTAAGCAGTGAGGCACTCACTTTCATTCACATACCCCATTTCCAAATAAATCATAAACTTGTCCTTAGTCAAATATACGTAGTTATAGAGACTTTAGACCATGCAATATGGCTTTTTAAAAAGGAGTGGGGACAGGTGGGACCTAAAATCGGCTTGGCTCTCGGTTCAGGGGGCTCCCGGGGATTTGCCCATATAGGGGTATTAAAAGCATTGAAAAATGCCGGGATCAAAGTGGATTATATTGCCGGCAGCAGTATGGGGGCGTTAGTCGGTGTTTTATATGCGGCGGGGTATACTCCTGATATACTGGAAAAAATGGCTCTGCAGTTTCGGAGAAAGTTTTTTCTTGATTTTACCGTGCCTAAAATGGGATTTATTAAGGGTGACAAGATCAGGCAGGTGATTGGAACACTTGTAAACAACAGGACTCTGGAACAGCTGGATCCAAAAACCGCGGTTGTCGCAACAGATTTGATGAAGGGAGAGAGAGCTGTTTTTACAAGCGGAGACATATCTCTTGCAGTGAGGGCAAGTATCGCCATACCGGGAATAGTAATTCCCCAGGAGATTAACCGAAGAATATATGTTGACGGCGGTGTAGCGGACAGAGTTCCAGTTTCAGTTGTAAAAGAAATGGGTGCAGATATTATCATTGCTGTGGACGTATCGTATTTTGACATGGAACCACAGATCACTTCCATATATGATGTCATTATGCAGAGTATGGACATTATGGAAAAAGAAATGATAAGATATCGTGAAATTGAATCAGATGTAATGATCAGGCCAATTTTATCCCATATTAAGTCGACTCAGTTTACAAATGTAAAGGATATCATTCAAAATGGAGAGAAAGAGACATTAAAACACACAGAATTTATCTGCAGGAAGATCGAAGAGTGGAAGGAGTCCTAGAATGTACGAAGACAGACGGCGCGGTAACCGCAGCGCATTGAAATGGATTATATTAATTGTAATAATATTAGCAATAAATTTTTATCAGCTTCCGTATTACTTTACCGTACCCGGTGATGCTAAAGTGCTCTCCGAGGTAATTGATGTAGAGGAAAGGCACGACTATGAAGGTTCCTTTATGTTAACTACTGTAAGAATGGGACCGGCAAACGTTGTTAATTATGTCTGGGCTCTCGTTAGTGATGAGCGTGAACTGATTCCTGAAAATCAAATCAGGCCAGAAGGTGAAACCGATGATGAATATCACCACCGGCAAATGATGCTTATGTCCAGTTCTCAGGAAGTAGCCGTATATGTAGCATATAACCATGCCGGAGAGACAGCTTATTTTGAAAATTACGGTGTGATCGTAACAGGCCTCGTTCCAGCTATGGACGCAGAAGAGAAACTGGAAGCAGGAGACAGAATTATTGAAGTTGCAGGAGAAGAAGTGCTGGAAGCTGAATCCCTGCTAAATGTTCTTTCTGAATATGAAATTGGCGATACAGTAAGCATGACAGTGGAAAGAGGGGATGAAACGCTTGAAGTTGATCTGGAAGTCATGCCATTCCCTGAAGACCTCGACCCTGAAGGAGAACGGGGCGGAGTTGGTATTTCCTACCCGGTAACAGACAGTGAATTAATAAAGGACCCTGAGATTTCGATTGACACGGATACTATCGGGGGGCCCTCTGCAGGACTGATGTTTTCTCTGGAAATTTATAACCAGCTTCTGGAAGAAGATATTACGAAAGGCTATGATATTGCAGGTACCGGCTCTATAGATCTGGAAGGAAATGTAGGAAGGATCGGCGGGGTGAACCAGAAGGTTATCGCTTCTGACAATGCAGGTGCTGATTTCTTCTTTGCACCAAGCGAACAGGGGATTGAGCAGTCCAACTATGAAACTGCCCTGGAAACCGCGGAAAGCATCGGAACAGAAATGGAAATAGTCCCGATAGATACTTTTGAAGAAGCACTTGAATTCCTTGAAAATCTTCCATTGGCAGGAAGCCAGTAAACCATTATATAAAAGAGGCTCTTATAAATAAAACGCCCGGATTTAATTATCCAGGCGTTTTGTTTATTGTTTCAATTTTATCTCCCTGTTTTATAGCACATGTGTCTATTTGCACATCGGATCCTCATTCCGCCATAAACGGAACTGGCACTAAGTAAGAAAGGTTTCTGTCTTCTTATCAAACTGTACAGGGACAGCTTTATACTCTTTTTGTAAGCCCCCCTTAGGATGAAAGGGGAGGGAATGTATTCTTGCGGCTAAAATATCTTTTTCCAGCACAGGATGATTCATCTCTGCCGCTCTTGAGACGAGAGGGACAGGCAGATTTTTTTTTACAGAAGAAAGGTGGCGTCTTCCTTCACCTGTCATTCCCAGCACCCTGATGTAAGGGGGATTAAGGGGTTCACAATACTGTTCCATAAACTCCTGCTCCGTATTTAAAAGGAGATGTACGAGTAGCCGCTGCAGCCGGGTCCAGGTATACCTTTTTGTCTTTATTGCTTCCATAAATTCCGTGAAGCTCCCGGTTTCTGACACTGCTTTTTTTAATCGGTGTTCAAGGCCCTCACTACAGTCATATAATCCGGCGAGACGTTCGGGAGGTTCTGACAGAATTTTGTACTGGAGATATGGAAAATACAAATCCCAGTGAGCAAAAGTGCCGAAGTTATTTTTGAAATCCGCCAGTTCACGGAAAGTGGCGTCTGGTATATAGCTCTTAATTCCCTGCAGATCTCCGTCTTTATCAAACAAACTGCCCCTTATTGCAGTTGCGCTGGCAATAGGGTTTTCAGGAAGGGAGGAATCATGGTACTGTGCCTGCAGCCTGTGGACTGTTTCAGGAATAATTTCTGCCCCGAGCTTACTGATTGCTTTTATGTAATGGTATCCTAGTATGTTGTTTGGTTTGCTGAGATCTACGATTTCTTCTTCCTTAAAAAGGGTATGGAAAGCTGTAGAAAATGCTTTAGGGTAACTCATCCCCTGTTTCAGGTGAGCTTTCATCAGCTGGTCCAGCTCAGCTTTATGTTCATTAATTTTGTTTACAGCATTGTAAAAGGGCTCAACGGACCCGTCTTCACTGCCAAAACAAATCCGGTTTGCTCCCAGGCTGTTTAGGATTGCTACAGCGCCATCTGAAAATATTTCGGCCTTCTGGACCGAATATATATAAGGAAGTTCAATCACCAGGTCTGCTCCGCCTTTTAGTGCCATTCTTGTACGGGTCCATTTATCGGTTAATGCAGGTTCACCCCGCTGCAGGAACGATCCGCTCATCACAGCGATAGTTATATGTGCGTCCGTTTTCTTCACAGATTGCTGAAGATGGAACAGATGGCCATTATGAAAGGGGTTGTATTCCACAACTACCCCGAGAACATTATTCATGAAATCACTCCTTTGCCGGTGGGTGAGAATGGGGAAAAATTTTCCGAAGTATTCATACACTAAATGTAACACAGCCGCGTACCTGCTTGTATTAAAATATCTTCCTTTGACCATTCTATACAGAAGCAGCATATTTTCATACCTGGATGGACTTCAGTTTTCCTGTAAAAAGGCAAGTGTTGTCTATGGAGGTCTTCATATGTTATTCTATTAGTTGCGCCATGCTTTTCCAACAGTCTGAAAGGCGCGTATGAGATGAAAAAATACAGATGTCCGTTTGAATAATATTTACTGGTACTCTTGTAAAGAATTTACCTTGACAAAAGAAAAATCAAAATATATAATTACATTTGTTGTCTTGAGGTGAAAACCTATGAAATGGTCGATTCAGCAATTGTTGGCCTATAAAGAAAAAGGTTTAAACATCAATGAAACTGTTGATGTCGGCAGTATTAAAGAAATAGACCGTGAAATTCGTGATATTGCTCCGGTTAACGTAACAGGCGAAGCTTATTTTACCAATAACTCGATTACTTTTCAGCTTGTAATCGAAGGCAAGATGATCCTCCCCTGTGCAAGAACGTTAAACGATGTGGAGTACCCTTTTGATATTGAAGCAACTGAAATTTTCAAGTTGAATGATTGGGCCACCTTCGATGAAGAAGAGGAAGTTCACGAATTGAAAGATAATCAGGTTGATTTGCTGCCTTACGTAAAAGAAAGAATTTTGCTAGAAAAACCAATGCGTGTATTCAGTGACGCAGAAGAAGGTCCAGCTCCTGCCTCTGGTAAAGGATGGGAGTTGCAAACAAAAGAAGAGGAATCTCAAAAAATTGATCCTCGACTGAAAGAACTGGAAAAGTTCTTTGATAAGAAATAACATGTTTGAAACTTCAGCATGTGAATGATCTCCAAGGAGGTGGGACTCGTGGCAGTACCTTTTAGAAAAACAAGTAAGACTAAGAAAAGAATGCGCCGTACACACTTTAAACTTCGTGTACCTGGTATGGTAAAATGTCCTAATTGTGGTGAAATGAAACTTTCACACCGTGTATGTAAAGAATGCGGATCATACAAGGGCGAAGATGTTGTAAACAAATAATTTACACAGACAGGAAAGCTTATGGCTTTCCTGTTTTTTTGTACTTATCTTTACCTGCAATAGCGTCTCGCATATCCGCTCGAGAGAAAATTAGGTGCAAGCGGTAACGCGAGAGCGTCTCGCGTACCCGCTTGAGAGAAAATTAGGTGCAAGCGGTAACGCAAGGGCGTCTCGCATACCCGCTCGAGAGAAAATTAGGTGCAAGCGGTAACGCGAGAAGTTCTCGCATACCCGCTCGGGAAAAATTATGCGCAAAGCGGTAACGCGAGAGCATCTCGCATGCCCGCTTGAGAGAAAATTAGGTGCAAGCGGTAACGCAAGAGCGTCTTGCGTACCCATTTCAGAAAAATTATAGACTAATAACGCAAAAGTACCCGCTGGACCAGAAAGTGCTCATACATTACAGGCATACCACCAGCTGAAGAAACAAGAACCCTCAGTTTTAAGAAAAATCATAACCTCATGTGTTAAAATCAAAATAAAAGACTTCATGTATTAAAGAAATTAGTTACATAATTTCCTGCTAACACAAATCTAACTGGAGTTTACAAGCTTCAGGAAACAGCACAATAGGAGGAACAGAATAATGAAAGTTATAGCGAGAAAACGATCGGAAACAACAGCTGAAATAGTTTTAAATCGTCCTGAAAAGAGGAATGCCGTTGATTTCGAAGTAATTGAAAGCCTTTCCAGGCATCTGGAAGAATTTAAACATGACGAGAAATTAACTGTACTTCTAATAAGAGGGACTGGTGACGCTTTTTGCGGCGGAGGCGATCTTGGAAGCTTTCATTCTCTTTATTCTGAAGAGGAAGCTTTATCAATGCTCCGGCCGATGAGTGAAGTATTGAAACAAATCGCTTCGTTTCCTGTAATTACGGCAGCGTATTTAAACGGGACAGCTGTTGGGGGAGGTGCTGAACTGGCGGCTGCTGCTGATTTTCGTTTTTCAGGCACAAACGGAAAGGTTGCATTTATTCAGGGGAAGTTGCATATTGCTACCGGCTGGGGAGGGGCTTCACTTCTTAAAATGAGAGTTGGATACGAAACTGCGCTTGAAATGCTCGGTACAGCGAGGCTGTATACGATGGAAGAAGCGGAAGCAATAAAGTTTGTATCAAAAAAAGTGGATTCTCTCGAAGATATTGACCAATGGTGTTCCCGGTGGCTGGATGCTAAAGTCGTCAGAGAGTACAAAAAAACGTTATTTCCGGAGCCGGAGAGAGAAAAATTGTTTAAATTAATAGACAAAGAAGTAGAAGCTTGTGCAAAGCTATGGGTGTCAGAAGAACATCACGAAGCTGTAAAAAAATTTCTTAACAAAAATTAGAGGACTGCCGTCAAGATAAGGGTTAGATTTAACTGCTTGCCTACCTGGGTTGCGGCCGGGTAGTTCTTCTTTTTTTTCTTTTATCCTTACTATCCAGAAGGATGTCCTGACCTGATATGGTTCATACTAAATAAGGACAATGATTCTATCTTTTCTACTAATTGCATACATATTAAGGGAAAAAACAAAGAAGGAGGGATGATTTATTGGTCAGGCAGGATGCATGGAATCAGGATGAGGATCTGCTGCTGGCTGAAGTGGTGCTCCGGCACATAAGAGAAGGAAGCACTCAGCTTTCGGCGTTTGAAGAGGTTGGCGACAGACTGTCACGTACTCCGGCGGCATGCGGATTTCGCTGGAATTCTACAATAAGAAAAAAATACGAATCAGCTATCCAGCTTGCGAAAAAACAGCGTAAACAAGTTAAAAAGAATGGGCTGGCGGAAAAAGTAAATATTTTAAAAACGGAACATGTACAGAATGGTGAAGCGGAAGGGGAAGAAAAATCCCTTGTGCAGCTGCTGGATGAAGTAATTCAGATGCTTTCTGAGAGAAGGGAAAAAATACGGTCTCTTTATGATGGAAGCAACGTGGGACCGGGGAAAAGTATACAAAAAATAAAAGAAGAAAATGAGAAATTGCAAACAGAGCTTGCACGGCTAAAACAGGAACATGAAATTGTTAAAAATGACTATCAGTTAATGATCAATGTAGTAGAACGTGCTGCTAAACGGACACACGCTCAGGTTTCAGCAAAATAATAAGCATCCACCAACTTGTTGGTGGATGCTTTACTTTTTTCTTTTCGCAGTATCTACTTTTGGTACGACGGCCTCCGCGATGGAGGAACTCCCTGATTACTCCTATTTGGCTGAGTGTTGTTCAGAGACCCCTTCAGGGAACCAGACATAAGGGTTTTCCCCTCGGTCTCTCTCTTCTACATAAGAAAGAGGTTCGAAGCCCATTTTTTCCCAGAAGGCGTCGGAGCGCTGTCTTGCATTGGTTTTAACTGGAAGTCCAAGGCTTTTTGCGAAATCTACCAGGTTCTTCCCAATCCCTTTACCCTGGTATGCGGGAAGGACTTCGAGTTTCCAAAGCTCGTAATAGTCCTGTTTTGGGTCAAAATATTCGTCAAATTTCTTGTCTATTTTATATAAGCTCATTCTGCCGACGAGCTTGTTACCGAAATATACTCCGTAAAAGGGAGACTCGCTGTCATTTTCAATAATATTGCCCTCGAGGTCTTCCTTCATTGACAGCTCCTGCTGTCCATATTCCCGGAAATTCTCGAATTCTTCTAATGTTTTAAAGTTTACATGTAAGCGGACAACCTCGTAATTTTCCATGAATACCCCTCCACTGCTAGATCGTATTTTGACAATGAAATAATGAAAAAATAAATTATCTATATATTATTATAATTTAAAAAAGCTTAAAAAGAAAATAAATATAATTTATATGCTCTGTCAATATATAGTTATATGCTAAAATAATTACAACTAAAGACCTTATGGGAGGTGAGGAGTTGAGAATAGCAATAATCGGCGGAGGGGCTGTGGGGCTGCTTACGGGAGGGTACCTTTCTTTAAGCGGGCATCATATACATATCATTACGAGGACGGAAGAACAGGCCGATATCCTTAACAGTAAGGGGCTTAACCTGGAAACCGGGAATGGGGTTGAAACCGTATGTGTTAATGCAGAGCACCATGCTTCCGCCGAATATATGGATTGTGATTTATGGATAGTTACTTTAAAGCAAACGGTGCTTGATAGTTTTCTGGCAAAATGGCGGGATGTGGAAGGGCTCCCTCCTGTATTATTCCTTCAGAATGGCATGGGCCACATGGAGAAAGCAGAAAAAACACTTCGCTCCAGCCTGTATGCGGGGGCGGTAACTCACGGAGCTCTGAAAACGGGGCTTAATAGTGTTAAACACACCGGTAAAGGAGATATACATATTGGGCTTTGGCGAGGCTGTAAACTGGACCTCGCAGCTCAGCTTACTATACCTGATTCCTTTCCTGTATACGAGACCGGGGACATACAGCTAATGCTGAAAAGGAAACTCCTTGTTAATCTCTCTGTAAACCCGCTCACTGCTCTTTACAGAGTGAAAAATGGAGAACTGCTGGAAAACCCGGAGTGGGCGAAAAATGTAAAAGCGGTTTTTAGCGAGGGAGTCAGTGTACTGGGGCTTGATGAAAAAGAATGGGATAGAGTGGAAGCCGTTATTACACGGACGGGAGAAAATGAATCCTCTATGCTAGGGGATGTAAAAAG
This sequence comes from Evansella clarkii, assembly GCF_002019695.1. Lineage (GTDB taxonomy): Bacteria > Bacillota > Bacilli > Bacillales > Salisediminibacteriaceae > Evansella > Evansella clarkii. Next base: position 2,817,787 of record NZ_KV917376.1, read on the forward strand.
CGGGAGGAAGACAGAAACAGAAGCAATTACCGGTTATATAATGCAACTTGCGGCGGAGCGAGGCCTGGAAATGCCTGTAACGTCGTTTTTACACAGATCAATTACAGGTATTCATGGGAGAGGAGATACAAAGTGAATAATATTAGCGAAATATTCGCTGTAATTGCGGCGACACTTGTTACTATTCCGTTGCTCGGTTTGTATTTTGTTTATTTAGCTGCTGTAAAAACTACAAGAAATAAGGTTTTCTCTTTAAAACTGGCGGTTGACTGCACGGCTCTGTTGTTTATGGCGGCTGTTTATTTTCTGATTCTGGAAATCTGGGGTGTTCATCTCCTTTGGGTATTTATACTTTTTTTTCTTGCTTCAGCTGTTATTTTTACAATCATGCACTGGAAAGTATATGAAGATATCTATATCAGGAAGGTTATAAAAGGAGTGTGGAGATTTCAGTTTTTTGTATTCCTTCTGGCCTATTTTGCGCTTATTCTGTACGGGATGTTTACCAGCATTTACGCTTTCGCTGCAGAGTAAGCAGGAACGTTGGTAGAGACCCTGAAGTCTGATATAATGAAACAGATTATTGCGTGAGACGAAATAACTCCTCTTCACCATCATGACTAAGTGAAAGGTTGAATGAATAAATGAAGATAGAAGTGAAGGAAATTGACTCGCAGCCTTTTATAGGAAAATACATAAATAACGATCCGGAAATACTGGAATTCTATGATTACCCATTAACAGAGGGAGGCAGAACCGAGCGCCTGAAAGAACTTAGCTCCAGAAGATTTAATCGACAGTCACTTGTGAAAGTGCTTCACAGCTTTAATAAAAGATATACTGATTGTGAGAATACCTTCCGGCAAATTAGCCGTCTGGGGGAAAAGGATGCAGTTGTAGTAGTGGGCGGACAGCAGGCAGGATTATTAACAGGTCCCGTATACACGGTAAACAAAATACTTTCCATTTTGGCGGAAGCTGAAAGGCTGGAAGAAAAACACGACGTTCCGGTTATACCCGTCTTCTGGATAGCTGGGGAAGACCATGATATAGATGAAGTGAACCACTTTTATTTTCCGGACAGACAGTCATCCAGAAAGTTCGTTATTCCGGAGAAAAACAATGTGAAAATCCCTGTATCCAAGAGGAAGATTTCCCGCGAAGAAGCAGAACGGCTTATTAATGAGGCACTGAGATGCCTTCCTGAAACAGAATACACTAAAGAATTATACAGTTCTCTGTTAGATGAATTTAAAGATGAATTTACATATGTAGACTGGTTTGCACTGCTGATTCACAGGATTTTTGAAGGAACGGGCCTGGTCCTGATGGATTCAGATGATTCTGCTATCAGAGAAATTGAAAAACCCTTCTTCTTGAAGATGATAAAGAATAACGACGCGATCAGGGAAGCATTTTACGAAGGGGCAAGTACATTTGAAAGAGCCGGATTTGGAACTCCAATAGAAAAAGATCTCCATAACTCTCATATTTTTATTCATGAGCAAGGCCAGAGGTATCTCATGGCAAATCGGGGCGGCCTGTTCCATGAAAAAAATGGCGAAAAAAAATGGACAACGGAAGAGCTGTTGGAAATATGCAGCAAGGAACCATGGCTGTTCAGCAACAACGTTGTTACCCGACCTGTCATGCAGGATATGCTTCTTCCTGTTGCGGCTTTTATTGCAGGCCCAGGTGAGATGAAATACTGGGGAGTGCTGAAGCAGGTGTTCAGCAGCATGGGAATAAAAATGCCGCTCATTTATCCGAGAGTGCACATTAGCTTCATTACCCGCAGAGTGGAGAAAAACCTTGCTTCCATACAACTGTCTCCGGAAACAGTGCTGAAAAATGGTGTCCGGGAAGAAAAGGAAGCATGGTTCAAGGAAAAACAAACGATAAACGTTGAAGAAGTTTTCAGCAAGGCGGAAGAAAAGCTCGACCAAACAATGGATGATATTTCTGCTGCTTTCCCACCTGCAGGGCGTGAAGCGGATCACCTTCATAAAAAGCATGCCGCGATAGCCGCGGCTGCTCTTAACAGGTATAAGAATGACATGGAGAAGCTGATTCATAAGCAGCATGAAGCTGTGCTGATTAAATATGATGAGACAGAATCAGAGCTTAAACCTGATGGAAACCTCCAGGAACGTCATTTAAATATCTTTCCATACCTGAATATGTATGGAACTGATTTATTGCTCAGAGTCCTTAAAAATATAAGAAAGCAGAAAGACGTAGCGGGAAAACATTTGTTTGTTTATCTGTAAAAGATTCCGCAGGGGGGCGCGTGGGTAACATAAGTAGTTAAAGCAGTGTACCCTCCCTGGATCGCAAGTAGTTTCAATGCTTTGGAGAAAATCGAGGATATGCTGATAACAGAACGGGGAACCGCTGCACCACCCAGAAGTACCCTTTTACTAGATTTATCGGAACGAGGAACCGTTACCCCACCATCGCCACCCTTTTTTCATTGGGGGGTCCCCCACCATTGACCACCTTTTTTTCAATGTGGAGGATCTCCCCGCCGTCGACCACCTTTTTATCAATGTAGAGGATCCAAAATCCCCTTACTGTTTTTAAACTTAAAAGTGTAAGTGTACGAAAGAAAATTCTGCAGCCTGCAGGGTTTTCTTTTCTTTTTTTAACTTTTTTTCATTTCCAAGTGGTTTATAGTGGGGGGATGTGGTAAATTAGTGTTATAAAGTGGGGATAGGAGGTGGAGTTTCATGTTCATGGGCGAGTATCATCATAATATTGATGAGAAAGGCAGGATGATTATCCCTGCAAAATTTCGCGAAGAACTTGGAACCACCTTCGTCGTTACAAGGGGAATGGACAAATGCCTGTTTGTTTATCCGGAACAGGAATGGAAACAATTAGAGCAAAAGCTTAAAACGCTCCCATTTACAAAAAAAGATGCGAGAGCGTTTACGCGTTTTTTCTTTTCCGGAGCTGCTGAATGCGGACTTGATAAACAAGGAAGAGTAAATATAGCGCCAACTTTGCGTACATATGCCAGTCTTGAAAAAGAATGTGTTGTAATCGGGGTTTCCAATCGGGTGGAAATCTGGAGTAAAACTATTTGGGAAGAATATTTTGCGGAATCTGAGGAATCCTTCGGAGAGATTGCAGAAGGTATAGTGGATTTTGAACTGTAATACTCACAGACAGGAGGAAATGTATTTGTTTGAACATGAAACGGTTCTTAAAGAAGAGACAGTGAAGGGCCTGAATATAGATCCTGGCGGGGTCTATGTCGACTGTACCCTCGGGGGAGGGGGACACAGTGAAAGGATTCTCTCTGAGCTTGGTGATAATGGCAGGCTGATCGCTTTCGACCAGGATGAAAAAGCGTTGAGTTTTGCAAAAGAACGCCTGGCACCGTATAAAGACAAAGTTACCTTTGTCCATAGTAATTTTGAACACCTTAATGAGAAACTGGACGAACTTCATATTGATAAAGTGGATGGGTTCGTCTTTGATCTTGGAGTTTCGTCCCCTCAGTTTGATGAGCCGGAAAGAGGTTTCAGTTACCGGTTTGACGCTCCTTTAGATATGCGGATGGACCGGGGGCAGTCTCTGTCTGCATACGAGGTAGTAAATGAATGGGCCTTCGAAGATCTCGTACGGATTATTGCCAGATACGGGGAAGAACGGTTCGCAAAACAGATTGCAAGAAAAATTGAAAAAAGGCGGGAAACTGAACCGGTGAAAACAACTTTTGAGCTGGTTGAAGTTATTAAAGAAGCTATCCCGGCACCAGCCAGACGGAAAGGCGGACACCCGGCTAAGAGGACATTCCAGGCGATCAGAATCGCTGTAAATGATGAATTAAATGTTTTTGAAAAAGCTTTAAATGATGCAATTAACAGGACAGGCTCAGGAGGGAGGATAGCAGTAATAACCTTTCATTCTTTAGAAGACAGAATATGCAAGCAGGTATTTAAACGGAGAAGCACTCCGGAGGCGCTGCCGAAAGATTTACCTGTAATTCCTGAGTCGTTTGAACCGGAACTGAAATTAATAAACAGAAAACCTATACTTGCCGATGAAAAAGAATTAGAAAAAAATAATCGGGCATCTTCTGCTAAGCTGAGGATTGCTGAGAAAAAATAACCGGGGGTATGAAATATGAGTCCACTTGTACAAAAACAGGCTCCATACACTTCTGTCCAGCCGCAGCGAGAGAGAAGAACAGTAACAAAAAGGGTTTATAAAGGGAGAGTTACAAAGGGAGAGAAGCTAATTTACATAGTGGCTTCTGCAGCTTTTGTGTTTGCCCTGTGTTTAATTTTATCTAACTATGCATCCATTTATATGACGAACCACGAAATCCAGCAGACTGAGGTTGATATCAGCCAGCAGACGGGAGTCAATGAATCGCTGAGCCTGCAGGTGATGGAACTGTCTGATCCGGAACGTATTTTATCCGAAGCTAAAGACATGGGAATGGTTCTGAATGAGGAGAACGTAAGATTTACCCACCAGAATGAATAATTTTATCAGCAGGAGTTTTGAATGGGGGCAGGGTGAATGGAAGAGAGAAAGAGCCCTTTAGTGACCAAAAGAGCGCTGTTCGTGTTTTTGGTAGTTATACTCGGAACAGCGCTACTTTTTACAAGATTTATTTATATCCAGGCTGCCAAGGAAGTTCAGGGGTATGATTTGCAGGAGATTATTGAACAGCGATGGTCCCAGACGAGGGTTCTGGAGGGGAAGCGAGGAACTATTTTTGACAGAAATGGGGATGCCCTCGCAGAAGAAGTTACCTCCTACTCTGTAGTTGCTATTCTTGATGAAAGATATAGCGACAGAGTGGAGGACCCTGCTGAGACCGCAAGAAAGCTGAGCACTGTACTCGATATTGAACAGTCTGTTATTGAAGGCTACCTCACTTCGGGTATTGAGAACGGTCGGGTGCAGGTCGAACTTGGTCCTAAGGCAAAGTTTTTAAGTTATGAAACGAAAGAAGAAATCGAAGCACTTGAGCTGGCAGGAATTCAGCTGAGGACTGACCCGAGGAGGTACTATCCTAAACAAATGTTTGCTTCCCATATTCTTGGCTATACAGAACGTGATATGTCTGAGGCGAGAATGGGTCTTGAAAGCAGCCTGAATGATTATTTACAGGAAGAAGAAGGCAGCATTTCCTATCAGAAAGACGGCAGGAACCGCAGGCTTCCAAACGCTGAGGAGATTATTGATCCCCCGGAAAATGGGCATGATGTTTATTTGACACTGGATACGCGAATCCAGATGGCAATTGAACAAACAATGAATCAGGTGGAAGAAGAGTTCAGTCCGGAACGGGTGATGACTGTAGTTGCAAATGCGAAGACCGGTGAGATACTCGGCATGTCCAACCGTCCCAGCTTCAATCCGAACCAGTATGAGTCCATTGAAAATTACACCAACTATAATATTTCGTCCAGGTTCGAACCTGGCTCTACGATGAAAATATTCACAGTTGCTGCGGCAATTGAAGAAGGTGTATATGACGGGGATGCTTTATTCAAGTCAGGTTCATATGAACTTGGTGACCACTCGATAAGGGACCACTATAGAGGAGGGTGGGGAGAAATCACTTATGATGAGGGCTTCCGGCGTTCATCTAACGTGGCTATGTCCATCCTTGCCCTGGATAAACTTGGTCCTGAAAAGTTATATGAGTATATAGACAAATTTGGATTTAATGCACCTACCGGGATTGAACTGCCTAATGAAGCAAACAGCCAGATTGCCAGGCAATGGCGCAGTGACGCTGCTACGACTTCTTTTGGCCAGGGGAGTGCTGTAACACCAATTCAGCAGGTGCAGGCAGCTACAGCAATTGCGAATAATGGAACGATGATGAAGCCTTACGTTATTGACAAAATAGTGAATAGCGACAACGGAACAGTAGTTGTGGAAGGAGAACCGGAAGCTGCAGGTAATCCTGTTTCTGAGGAGACTTCCCGTCAGGTGCTTGAGCTTATGGAAACAGTTGTTTCAGATGAAGACGGAACAGGGAGACCTTATGCAATTGAAGGATTTAATGTGGCGGGAAAAACCGGTACGGCTGAAATTATTCGTGAGGACGGTCCAGGGTACATGACCGGGCACGGTAATTTTATTTATTCCTTCCTGGGCATGGCGCCTGCAGAGGACCCTGAAATCATTGTATATGTAGCTGTCGACCGTCCGAAACTGGATCTTGATGAACCTGGGAACCTTCCTGTTTCAATGATATTCAAATCGGTAATGAACCAGAGTCTTCAGTATTTAAATATCGCTCCTACAGAAACAATTGGAAATAATGAAGATGAGGCAAATATTCTTGAAGATTTCACAGGATCAGTTGCAGAAGAGGCTGAAGAGCACCTTACAGATGCTGGTCTGAAACCCATTCTTATCGGAGAGGGTACTGAGATTACAGGGCAGTTTCCTCGTCCGGGCATAGGAATTCTCAACGGAGAAAGAGTTCTGTTAATGACCGATAGTGAAGAAATTCTTATGCCTGACATGGATGGCTGGTCTCAGAGATATTTATTTGCATTCCAGGAACTTACCGGAATTACTGCTGAAACATCCGGTAATGGATTCGTTTATTCCCAGACTCCAGACCCTGGCACAAGCCTTGCAGGTGCTGACCGGATTAAGGCTGCTCTTTCTGTCCCTGGGGAAAGGGAAGAAGAAGCTGCTGAGGTACCGGAAGAATCCGGGGAAGAAATTGATGAAGCTGATGAAGCCGGGGAAGATGGTAACGAGGAAGAAGAAGAGTTTTTCATGGATTAGTGAAGCTTTTTAAATTACGTATATGCATGTAAAAAACAAAGGACAGGTTCTATCCTGTCCTTTGTTTTCATATGTCTGAACCAAGCCGGAGTGTTTTTACATTCAATATCCTGTAAAAACTGCCGCAGTAGTTTTCTCCGTGCAGGAGAGGAAACTAAAATTTGCCCATAACGGGAGGTTCGGTATGAAACGTGTATCCAACGTAACAGTCAGAAAAAGACTTATTTTAGCCTTGTGTGCTGGTCTTGTCGTTTTCATGGTTATGATAATAAGGCTCGCTTATGTACAGCTTGTAATAGGAGATGATATCTCATCCCGGGCAGAAGACTCCTGGAGCCGTAATATCCCCTTTGAAGCGAAAAGAGGGGAGATTCTGGACCGGAACGGAATACCGCTTGCAACTAATATAAGTGCACCATCTGTATTGGTAGTGCCCCGCCAGATAAAAGAGCCGGCAAAAGTGGCAGGGGAGCTTGCCCAGGTATTAACGATGGAGGAAAAAAAGGCGTATGAATTAGTTACAAAAAACGCTTCGATCGTGCGAATGAATCCTGAGGGCAGAAAAATGAGCAATGAACTTGCGCAGAAAGTCAGGGATTTGAAGCTGGACGGTGTTTATATTGCCGAAGATAATAAACGCCATTATCCATTTGGGAAGTACCTGTCCCATGTACTGGGGTTTGCAGGAATTGATAACCAGGGGCTGACAGGCCTGGAGCTCTATTATGATGAACAGCTTTCTGGCCAGCCAGGGTTCGTTTCCTTCTACTCAGACGCTAAGGGGAGAAGAATGCCGAATTTAGCAGACGAGTATACAGAGCCGGTGGACGGCCAACACTTAAAATTAACAATCGATACAAGGATTCAGACGATAATAGAAAGGGAACTGGATATTGCAGAAGCTACATACAATCCTGACGGAGCAATGGCGATTGCAATGGACCCGAAGACAGGAGAAATTCTCGGCATGTCTTCCCGCCCTGATTACGATCCGGAACGGTTTAAAGAAGTACCTCCGGAAATATACAATCAGAATAAGCCGGTCTGGAGCCAGTACGAGCCAGGATCTACTTTCAAAATCATTACGCTTGCTGCCGCCCTCGAGGAAGGAAAAGTAGATCTTGATAAAGATAATTTCCACGACCCAGGGCATATTGAAGTTTCTGGCCACAGGCTCCGCTGCTGGAAAAAAGGCGGCCATGGTTCTCAAACTTTTCTTGAAGTCGTCCAGAACTCATGTAACCCTGGTTTTGTTGTTTTAGGTGAACGCCTTGGCAAAGATACGTTATTTAAATATATTAATGATTTTGGGTTTGGAAGCAAAACAGGCATAGACTTGCAAGGTGAAGGGAAAGGAATACTGTTTGACCTGGAAAATGTGGGACCACTGGAACTGGCAACCACTGCATTTGGCCAGGGGGTGTCAGTAACTCCCATACAGCAGGTTGCTGCAGTTGCTGCAGCGGTTAATGGCGGTAATTTGTATCAGCCTTACCTTGCGAAGGAGTGGGTTAATCCGGCCACAGAAGAAGTGATTGCCAATGCCTCGCCGGTATTGAAAAAACAGGTTATCTCTGAGGAAACCTCTGCCGAAATCCGGAGAGCTCTTGAACACGTGGTAGCTAAAGGCACAGGAAGAGGTGCTTATGTAGATGGCTATCGTGTTGGAGGGAAGACAGGTACTGCACAGAAAGCGCAGGGCGGAAGATACCTGGAAAACAACCATATCGTTTCCTTTATCGGTTTCGCCCCTGCAGATGATCCTCAGATTGTTGTCTACGTTGCCGTGGACAACCCGAAAAACACGGTCCAATTCGGTGGGACTGTTGCTGCGCCGATTGTAGGGAATATTATGGAAGATGGCCTTCGTGCCCTTGGTGTTGAGAGAAGAGCGGAACAAATAGAGAAAGAGAGAATGTGGAATGACGAACCTCTTGTGGAAGTTCCGGATCTTATCGGAAGAACAATGAAGGACATCCATGAAGCTTACTATGAGCTGAAGCTTGATGTGGCCGGAGAAGGCAAGGAAGTACTTGTTCAGTCTCCGGAACCGGGGGTCAGAATAAAAGCTGGTTCGGTAATAAGAATATATATGGGTGACAAAAAAGAAGAGGAACAGTAAAATGAAAGTTATGAGTTAAAAATGCTCCCCTATGTTAAAACAGGGGCAGCAGGTGAACAGGCAGGAAAGAGGGATGAAAATGATGCAGTTAAGCAAACTATTAGGAAGACTTCCTTCCTATGAGACTAAGAACAATGAGGATCCCCTCATTAAGGAATTATATATGGACTCCCGGGAAGTTACTGAAGGGGGGCTTTTCTTTTGTATTAAAGGTTATACGGTGGATGGACACGATTATGCACAGCAGGCTGCTGAAAATGGCGCTTCAGCCATAATAGCCGAAGATGATATTACTGTCAGCGTTCCGGTAATTAAAGTGAAAGATTCAAAAAGGGCAATGGCTCTTTTATCGGCAGCATTCTATGGCTACCCTACAACGAAGCTCCATCTGATCGGCGTAACAGGAACAAACGGGAAAACAACGGTAACCCACTTAATTGAAAAAATCCTTACAGATCATAAAATAAATACCGGAATTATAGGCACGATGTATATGAGGTATGCAGGCAAAGAAGTGACCACTCAGAACACAACACCTGAATCTCTCACTTTACAAAAAAGTTTTGCCAGTATGGTGGATGAAGGTGTGGAGGCAGTGACGATGGAGGTTTCTTCCCATGCTCTGGAGCTCGGGAGAACACACGGTGCCCAATTTGATGTGGCTGTTTTTACAAATTTGTCGCAGGACCATCTTGATTTCCATGAAACAATGGATAATTATGCCAGAGCTAAAGGTTTGCTTTTTGCACAGCTTGGAAACGGCTATGAAGAAGGAAGGCAGCCTAAAGCAGTAATTAATGCAGATGATAAAATGGCAGGATTGATTCAGACCATGACTGCTGCCCCTCTCTTAACATACGGTATTGATAATGATGCGGACATGAAAGCAGAAAACATAAGGATAACAGAGCGCGGTACCACTTTCGATCTGAGTATCGGGGAAGAACGTGAGGAAATCACATTAAAGATGACAGGGAGATTCTCTGTTTATAATGCACTCGCAGCGGCAGCGGCATCGTATGTAACCGGAGTAGGCATGAAGACTATTGCTGGAAGTTTATCGTCCGTGGAGGGTGTCGCAGGAAGGTTTGAAAGAGTGGATCTCGAAGAAGACTTCCATGTAATTGTCGACTACGCCCATACACCAGACAGCCTTCAGAACGTGCTAGAGACGATCAGGGAATTTGCGAAAGGCAAGGTTTCGGTTGTTGTTGGCTGCGGTGGTGACAGAGATAAAACAAAAAGGCCTCAAATGGCAAAAATTGCAGAACAGCTGGCCGACTTTGTGTACTTAACTTCTGATAACCCTCGTTCAGAGGACCCTGCGGATATTATTGAACATATGAAAGCGGGTATAACCGGTACTTCTTATACAGTAATTGAAAATCGCAGGGAAGCTATTTTTGAGGCAGTCCACAGAGCAGAAAAGGATGAAATTATCCTGATTGCCGGGAAAGGCCATGAAACATACCAGACAATAGGCAAAGTGAATTACCATTTTGATGACAGAGAAACTGCAAGGGAAGCGGCTGCGGAGGCACGACCGTAATGAAAGGCTTCAGAGAGATGGCAAGAGATTATCTTATTGACCTGGAGCCTGTGGTAATTGCTGTAACCGGAAATGGGAAAAGAACGACTGTTATTAAGCTGATTGAAGTGATGATTAAAAACCATTTTAAAACAGAAGTGACAGCAGGCAGTGTGTCTGACCCTGCCGCTGCTTTTCTGTCCCTTCTTCAGCTCCCGGAGGCAACAGATGTATATATATTTGAAGCGGATCCTCAGGACGAGGAAACAGCCGCTGAGCTTTTTCAGGTTCTGCAGCCGGGTTTCAATGTTATTACAGGAGTATCCGGAGGTACGGGTGACAGTGAGAGTAATCAAACGAAGAGTGTCATTTCCCTGGCTGAAGATTTGATGAAGGCTTCCGCAAGTCTTATTTTAGACGGGGACGATCCTCTCCTTGACCGGAAATGGAAGGCAGACGCTGTCAAAGCGGGTTTTTCAGATGGCTGTCTCTTTAAGATACATTCAGTGGAAGAGACCAGTCCAAATAATAGTGAATTTTCAATTGAAGGTATCAGGCTTCGGTTTAAAATAAACAGTTCTGAACCACACCATATTAAATGTGCTGTATATGCTGTTGCCGTCTGCGTGCATTTGGGCCTCCCCGCAGAGGCAGCCGCAGAGGAGCTGGAGAGGTTTTCTTTTTCCGGATAGCCCGAGCGTCCTGAAACGAAAATTTACAGCAGAGTTTAACAAAGCATTCGAAAAAAAGCAGAGCCCGCAGAGACAGAGGCCTGTATTTTTGAGGTGACTATCACAGAAACACCGGGTTCAACCGGCGCAGTACAGAAAGGAGTTCCTGTTATGCTGGAACAAGGCTTGTTATATACATTAATATTATCTTTTTTCATAACTGTAGTTATTTCACCAATTTTTATACCTTTTTTAAGAAGGCTGAAATTCGGCCAGAGTATCAGGGATGAAGGCCCGAAATCCCATCAGAAGAAAAGCGGAACACCAACGATGGGCGGTATTATGATCATGTTTTCACTTATTATTTCCGCTTTGGTTATCGCAGGATTCTTCCATTCTGTAGATGTGGAAATTCTTCTTCTTATTTTTGTTACTTTTGGTTTTGGTCTTTTAGGTTTTCTTGATGATTTTATAAAAGTAGTTAAGAAAAGAAACCTTGGTCTTACTTCGAAACAAAAGTTTCTTGGCCAGGTAGCAATTGCTGCAATCGTTTATGCAGTATTGCTTTTTCAAACGGATCTCTCCACAGAAATCATTGTACCTGGAACCGGATTTTCTCTTGATATAGGCTGGCTTTATCTTCCTTTAATTATCGTCATGCTTGTAGGCGCATCTAATGCGGTCAATCTCACAGACGGGCTGGACGGCCTTGTTGCAGGGACGTCGGCAATTGCTTTTGGCGCCTTTGCTATCATTGCGTACTCCCTGTCTTTATATACCGTTTCTATCTTTTCAGTTGCGGTAGTGGGTGCGGTCTTAGGATTCTTAGTTTTTAATGCACATCCGGCAAAAGTTTTTATGGGTGATACCGGGTCTCTTGCCCTAGGCGGAGCACTGGCAATGATTGCAATTCTGACAAAAATGGAACTGCTTCTGATTGTGATTGGCGGAGTTTTTGTCATCGAAACTCTCTCTGTTATCATTCAGGTAATAGCGTTTAAAACTACAGGTAAGCGGGTATTTAAAATGAGTCCTCTTCATCACCATTATGAGCTGTCCGGCTGGAGTGAATGGCGTGTTGTTGTTACATTCTGGCTTGTAGGATTCCTGCTTGCAGTAATCGGCGTTTATTTAGTTTACTTAGAGGTGTTCATCTAATGATAAAGACAACAAAATTCCAGGGTAAAAAAATTCTTGTACTCGGTCTTGCAAAAAGCGGAACGGCTGCAGCTGAACTCCTGCTGGATCTGGGAGCAGAAGTTACAGTGAACGACCGGGAGCCTTATGAGAAAAATAAAGAAGCACAGCAGCTGAAGGAAAAAGGAGCTAACGTCGTATGCGGATCCCATCCGGTGGAGCTTGTTCATAATGAGCTTGACTATGTCGTGAAAAACCCGGGTATCCGGTACGATAATCCTCTTGTGTCAGCTGCCGAACAGAAAGGGATACCTGTTATAACGGAAATGGAACTTGCTTATAAAATAAGTGAGGCAGAAATTATCGGTATCACTGGTTCTAACGGAAAGACAACAACTACCACTTATTTATTTGAAATGCTTAGAGGAGGAGAACGAGAGCCTTTAGTAGCAGGCAATATTGGTGAGGTTGCCTGTGAGGTGGCACAGAGAGCTACCAGTGAAAATATAATGGTAACGGAGCTTTCCAGTTTTCAGTTGCTGGGGACCAGGGAATTCCGTCCAAAGATATCTATTCTCCTGAACATTGTTGAAGCCCATCTTGATTATCATGGTTCTATGAGTGAATACATAGAGGCAAAAGCAAAAGTGTTTGCCAATCAGAAAGAAAATGATTTCTTTATTTACAATGCTGATGATGAGACGGTAAGCAGGCTCGCTGAACGCACCCCTGCCAGAAAAGTCCCTTTTTCAACGAAGACTGTTATAGAAGAAGGGGCATGTATCAGGGATGGCTGGCTTGAGGTGTTCGGCGAAAAACTTATCAAAGCAGAGGAAATGTCGCTTCCTGGGGAACATAATATTGCAAACGGCCTTGCAGCAGCGGCAGCAGCTTATTTATCAGGTGCCTTAAAGGACAGAATTAAGGATGTACTGAGAACATTTACCGGTGTTGAGCACCGTCTCCAGTTTGTAACGGAGTACGAAGGAAGAAGCTTTTATAATAATTCAAAAGCAACGAATGTACCTGCCGCCATAACCTCTTTGAAAGCATTTGAAGGAAAACCGGTTGTATTAATTGCGGGCGGCCTTGACAGAGGCGTTCCATTCACCGGGTTGGTACCGTACTTAAGAGAGAATGTGAAAGCCGTTATTACTTATGGAGAGACAGCTGCAAAGATAGCAGAGGCAGCGGCAGAGGCAGGTGTGCCGGCAGTGGTAAAAACTTCGGTGCTTTCTGAGGCAGTGTCTGCAGCATACGCCCATTCCTCCTCAGGTGATGTTATTCTTCTGTCTCCTGCGTGCGCTTCCTGGGATCAGTTCAGGACCTTTGAAGAGCGGGGAGACCATTTTGTTAATGCTGTAAAAAACTTAATACAGTAGTTGTCATGTTTGTCCCTTCTATTCATAAAGATAGGTAATAGAGAAGTATTTACTTAATGGAAACCGAGGTGTTCTCTATTGCCTAAAACAAAATCTGCACCTGATATCTTACTAATTGCAGCTACAGTCTGTTTGTTATCAGCAGGTCTGATTATGGTGTACAGTGCAAGTGCTGTCTGGGCTGAATATAACTTTAATGACAGCTTTTTCTTCTTAAAACGGCAGTTGTTTTTTGCAGTGCTTGGTGTGGCAGCCATGCTGTTTATGATGAATGTGGACTACTGGACATGGAGAAGAATGACAAAGGTGCTCGTCATCGTCTGTTTCCTGCTCCTTATAATTGTGCTTATACCAGGAGTAGGGCTTGTGAGGGGCGGGGCAAGAAGCTGGCTTGGTGTCGGAGCTTTTTCTATCCAGCCCTCTGAATTTATGAAGATGGCGATGATTTTTTATCTTGCTAAATTTTTATCCGAAAAACAAAAACATATTACTACAGTGAAGCATGGGCTGATCCCTACACTTGGGCTTGTTATTCTGGCATTTGCCCTTATTATGCTGCAGCCTGACCTTGGAACCGGAATGGTAATGGTACTTACAGGGGTAGTTATGATATTTACCGGAGGAGCCCGGATAAAGCATTTCGTTTTTCTGGGGCTGCTTGGCCTGGCAGGCTTAACGGGACTAATTCTTTCTGCCCCGTACCGGCTTCAGAGGATCGTTTCCTTTCTCGATCCGTGGCAGGACCCTTTAGGGAGTGGTTTTCAGATCATCCAGTCTTTATACGCTATAGGTCCAGGCGGGTTGTTAGGCCTTGGGCTTGGTGCCAGCAGGCAAAAATATTTTTATCTCCCGGAGCCTCAGACGGATTTTATTTTTGCAATTCTGGCGGAAGAACTGGGGTTTCTTGGAGGAGCATTTGTACTTGCCTGCTTTGCGGTTCTGCTTTGGAGAGGTCTCCGCATTGCTTTGTATGCCCCTGATTTGTACGGAACTTTTCTTGCAGTGGGGATTATTGGCATGATCGCTATTCAGGTAATGATAAACATTGGAGTAGTAATCGGGCTGATGCCGGTTACCGGGATTACGCTCCCACTTCTGAGTTATGGAGGTTCTTCTCTTACTTTGATGCTTACATCGATAGGCGTTTTGCTTAATATAAGCCGCCATATGAGATAAGTGCCATAATGCGGTCCTTTTTGCTTCTGCTTTTCAGCAGTTGCTTTTTTGTTTGCTATTGAAAAAACCTTCAGATTATAGTCATCAGGACACTAACTTTTGCGCTATAATAGTAAGAGACAGGAAATGTTCTTTTCCCGGGGAGGCTGCGGCGTTGCCCGCAGCAAAGAAGACACAGTGATTACGACCGAAGGGAAGTAAGAGCTGATGTCGCACTTGTACTCTGGAGTGAAAGCGAGTTCGTGCAGAGCTCATCTACACCCCTTATTTAATAACAATGTTAATGAGGAGCAAAAGTAATACTCATAAATTTGATAATATTCCAACTCAGCCGTATTGGATTTTATAAAATAATGAAATAAACAACCTGGTTAAAACAACTTTTGATGGAGGTAATGATGGAAAAGCTATTAAAGAAACTGGAAGAACTTAATGTTGGGAAAATAAAAGAAAATGAACCATTAAAAAATCACACAACGTGGAAAATCGGCGGTCCTGCCAGAATTTTTTACGAGCCCGACACAGCGGAAAACCTGCAGACTGCCATGAAGGAGATTATTGCCTCCGGTGTGCCTTGGCTCGTAGTAGGAAAGGGCTCGAATCTGCTCGTTTCTGATAAGGGAATAAATGGTGTCGTAATTAAATTTGGTGAAAACTTCGCTCATTATGAAATTGAAGATGATAAGCTTTTAAGAGTAACCGCCGGATACTCTGTAATTAAACTAACTACCCTGATCAGTAAGCAGGGATATTCGGGATTCGAGTTTGCGGGAGGTATTCCGGGGACGATTGGCGGAGCTGTTTTTATGAACGCCGGGGCTCATGGGTCAGATATATCAAAAATATTAAAAAGAGCACTTATACTTCTTCCTGACGGGAGTTTTAAATGGTACACAAATGAAGAAATGGACTATTCCTACAGAACGTCCCGCCTGCAGAAAGAGGCAGGAATTTGTGTGGAAGCTGAATTTAACATCAAAAAAGGCGACAAAGAAAAGATTACAAAAGAAATGCAGGCTAATAAAGATTACCGGAGGGAGTCGCAGCCTTTTAAACACCCTACGTGCGGTAGTGTATTCAGAAACCCTCTCCCTAAATATGCAGGAAGGCTTATTGAAGAAGCAGGTCTGAAAGGATATTCCGTAGGCGGGGCCCAGATTTCCGACATTCATGCAAACTTTATTGTTAACAATGGAGACGCGACAGCAAAAGATGTTATGGGTCTGATTAAACACGTACAGACTACTATCTATGAGAAATTCGGCGTCAAAATGGAAACGGAAGTTGAACAGGTAGGGGATAATTAACATTGCAGCGCTACTGAAATATAGATAATGGAACAGCTTAGGCTGGCGGGAAATAAGTGTAGTTTTCTGTCAGCCGGATTTTCCGGCAGGAGGCTGTTATCCAGGCTGAGGAGAACAGAGCTGGTGGGTAAAAGCGGATGACATAGTTAAAGTTTATTTCTGCTGCGGCAAAAATAAACAAAAGGTGGACAAGTTTTTTAAATTTTTGTCGATTAGTGTAAAAATCAGGTTTTCTCAAACTGCGCCATGCTATACAATGGAGGAAAGACAGATGAATGATAAAAATATTGTTGAGTTAGAAGAAAGAATTCCAACGTTAAAAGAGCGCCGGCGTCAGAGGGCAAACCGCAGAATGATTTTGTATGTCTCTGTTTTCTTCCTGTTAATGACACTTGTTGCTTATTTTCAGTCTTCCTTCAGCCACGTAAGAGCAGTGGAAGTGAGCGGGGCACAGTATGTGCCGGAGGACTGGATTGTTGAAAACTCTGACTTGATTCCGGAAGTAAGCATGTGGCGTTTAAACAGCGAGGAAGTTGTCTCAAAACTCCTTTCCCATCCTCAAATAGCTGAAGCTGAATTATCCCGTCAGTGGCCGAACACAGTAGAAATTATTGTAGAGGAATATGACAGGGTTGCTTATATAAAGGAGAAAGAGGAATTTTTTCCATTACTTGAAACGGGAGAACTGCTGACTGGGGATATATCCCTTTCTGTATCTCCGTATGACGCGCCAATATTAGTTGGTTTTTCCGATTCAGAACTCAAAGAGCAGATGGCGGAGGAACTTTCTTCTGTTTCTGACGCAATGAAAAACAGAATTTCTGAAATTCACCTGTCTCCTGCCGAAAACGATCCGACAAGAGTTATAGTTTACATGAATGACGGATTTACGGTACATTCTACGGTCCGCAGGTTTTCTGAAAGGATAGCCCCGTACCCTTCAGTAGTTGAACAGCTTGAACCAGGCAGCGAAGGTATCGTTCATATGCGTATGAACCCATATTTTGAAAGTTTTGAAACGGGGGAGGAAGAAGAAGGTGAGAGTGAAGGGTAAACATGTAATTTTTTCGTTTGTTTTATTAGTTACCGGGTTTATCGCCGCGCTAAGCTACCAGTTTGCTAATGAAGCAAACGAAAGCCAGTCTTCTTCCGCATACTTATCCACTTCCCAATGGAAAGCGGAGGACGAGCTGAGAAATAAAATTCTTGGTGAACAGGAAGCAAATAAACAGCTTGCAGAAGAATTGCGGGAAATCCAGGCGCATATTTCTGAGATCGAGGAAGAAGCGGCAAATAACCAGCGAAGATATTTTAATCTTGTAGAAGATATAGAAAGGCTCCGTATGGTCACAGGGACAGTAGGGGTGGCAGGTGAGGGAATAAGTATAACTCTTCACGATGCAGACTACATACCTGACGGGGAGAATCCGAATAACTATATTGTCCATGAACAGCATATTCAGAAGGTTATTGATGAACTGCTGGTGACAGGTGCGGAAGCAGTGGCTGTTAATGGCTTTCGGATAAGCCACCGTTCTTACATTCAGTGTATAGGACCGGTAATTGAAGTAGATGGAAGAGTTTCTTTTGCACCCTTTGAAGTTACTGCGATAGGGGACAGTGAAACATTAAACAGCGCATTGAACATGGCCGGAGGTGTTGCAGACCAGCTGGTTAGTGAAAATATTGATGT
This sequence comes from Evansella clarkii, assembly GCF_002019695.1. Lineage (GTDB taxonomy): Bacteria > Bacillota > Bacilli > Bacillales > Salisediminibacteriaceae > Evansella > Evansella clarkii. Next base: position 2,835,580 of record NZ_KV917376.1, read on the forward strand.
GAGGATTGAAAAGCAGAGAGAAGTGGTGCTGGAGCCATACTACTCCGATACTGCTGAAAGCGGGTGATAGCGTGAAAGGGCGCATATATACATTTACTATAGTCACTGCTGTCCTCGGTTTTATGGTCGCTGTCCAGTTTCAAAGCACGAAAGAAGTGGAAGTGCGTGATACGAGAAATATAATGGAACTTCAGCAGGCCCTGACCAGTGAAAAAGAAAGGCAGCAGGAGCTGAATGAGGAGATTAAAAAGCAGCTTGAACATCTCTCTCAGCTCCAGCAGGGGGGAGACGTTGAAGAAGTTATGGCTTCAGCAATGGAGGAGTTAAAATACAGAGCTGGACTCACAGAGGTGAGCGGGCCTGGCGTTATACTGGAAATTTCTCCTGTTTTCGATGAAAACTTTGACGGGGGGCCCATAAGATCTGTTCCACCGTATCTGCTAAGAATGCTGATTAATGAATTAAATATTAACGGCGCCTCTGAAATTGCTATAGCCAGCCAGAGAGTAGTTTCTACTTCTGCGATCAGGGAGGCAAACGGGGTTACATTAATCAACAGCAGCCGGGTTACCCAGTTCCCCTTGAAAGTAAGGGTAATTACTGACGATCCGGAAAGGCTCCATTATGCGATGATGTCTTCCTCCTCAAGGGAAATGTTTTCTTATGAAAATCTGTCACTCGAATCAAGCACTGTTACAGAGTTAGTTTTGCCAGCGTATGATAAACCAATGAGAGTGCGCCATATGGAACTGATAAAGGAGGATTCTTAAAATGTGGCTTCCTGTCATGGGGCTTTTAATCGGTATCCTCCTCGGGCTTTTTACTGAATTCAGAGTTCCTGATCAGTATTCAAGTTACTTGTCAATCGCTGTACTTGCAGCACTTGATACTTTAATAGGAGGAATAAGGGCGCATCTGGAGAACGTTTTCGAAGATAAAGTTTTTTTAACTGGTTTTTTTACTAATATCCTTTTAGCTGCGGGTTTAGCTTTTCTGGGTGTCCATCTTGGTGTAGACTTATATTTAGCTGCCGTTTTCGCTTTTGGAGTAAGGCTGTTTCATAACATAGCCTTAATCAGAAGAATTCTGCTGGATAAATGGCTGGAAAAGCGTAAAATAAAGAAAGAAACGCAGGATGAGGAGATTTAACTTCAGTTTTCGGTTAAAATCCGCCGAAAAAAAGAGGGAATGGGAGTTGAATGTTGAATACATTTCATAACTCTCTTATGATTCATATGTTATGCTAGTAGATAGAATTGAATGCAGGTAGGAGGTGCCAGCCAATGAACAACCATGACACATACGTAACATTAGATATCGGCACATCATGTGTTCGCGTTGTTATCGGTGAAATGATCAATGGAACGCTGAACATCATTGGAGTCGGAGAAACAAACTCTGATGGAATCAAAAAGGGTTCCATAGTGGATATAGATGCTACAGTCCAGTCAATAAGGAATGCAGTTGAAAAGGCTGAAAGAATGATAGGTCTTTCCATTCAGAATGTTATTGTTGGAGTAACAGGTAATCATATACAATTGCAGCCTTGTCATGGTGTTGTTGCCGTATCCAGTGAAGACCGGGAGATAGGGGACGAAGATATTACAAGAGTAATAGATGCCGCGCAGGTGGTATCAATCCCTCCCGAAAGAGAAATTATTGACGTAATACCAAAGCAGTTTATTGTAGACGGGCTGGACGAAATCAATGACCCCCGTGGCATGATAGGCGTCCGTCTTGAAATGGAAGGAATAATAATTACTGGTTCCAGGACAATGTTACATAATGTACTGAGATGTGTTGAGAAGGCAGGGCTGCATGTGGCAGATATTGCGCTTCAGCCATTAGCCGCAGGTTCAATAGCACTCTCAAAAGATGAAAGAAGCCTGGGAGTGGCTCTGATTGATATGGGTGGCGGTTCCACGACTGTTTCCGTTTTTGAAAATGGAACTCTCCAGGGTACTAAGCAAATACCTGTTGGCGGAACCCATATTACGAATGATATTTCCGTTGGTTTGCGTACTTCTACAGACGAAGCGGAGAAAGTGAAAATTGAAAATGGACATGCTTTTATTGAATATGCCTCCGATGATGAAACGTTTGAAGTTTCGGAGATTGGCAGCGACCAGAAGCAGGAGTTTTCACAATGGCAGCTTGCTAATATAATTGAACCAAGAATTGAAGAAATTCTCCAGCTTGCTCTGAAGGAAATTCAGAGAATGGGATATTCGGAACTGCCGGGAGGATACGTTCTTACTGGTGGTACAGCGAAGGTTCCGGGTGTACTTGAACTTGCAAGAGATGTACTGCAGAAAAATGTCCGTATTGCGATACCGGATTACATAGGCGTTCGGGAGCCACAGTATACAAACGGGGTCGGCCTGATCACCTTTGCACACAGAAACATCAGAATTCAGGGTAAGGAAGTTGCTTCAGGAGTAAGCAACATCTCTGAAGCGGACAACCAGGTTGAGACGAAGGAACGAAATGAACGCAAGGAAAAATCAGCCCCGAAAAAGAAACAGCCAAAGGAAGGGCCTGGAGTCAAGAAAAAAGTATCGAACTGGTTTAAAGTATTTTTTGAATAGAACACAAATTTGTTTGGTGAACCATGATGGATTGGGGGAACAAAAAATGTTGGAATTTGAAATGGATTCAGATCAACTAGCAACAATAAAAGTTATCGGGGTTGGCGGCGGCGGAAGCAACGCTGTTAACCGTATGATTGAAAACGGTCTTCAGGGTGTTGATTTTATAGCTGTTAACACGGATGCTCAGGCACTGAATCTTTCGAAGGCTGAAACTAAACTGCAATTAGGCGGCAAACTTACAAGAGGTCTCGGTGCAGGTGCAAATCCTGAGGTAGGAAAAAAGGCTGCTGAAGAGAGCCGTGAGCAAATTGAAGAAGTACTTAGCGGAGCGGATATGGTTTTCATTACTGCCGGTATGGGAGGCGGAACCGGTACTGGTGCAGCTCCTGTAATTGCTGAAATAGCAAAAGAGCTTGGCGCATTAACAGTTGGGGTTGTGACACGCCCGTTTACTTTCGAAGGAAGAAAAAGAATGACTCAGGCAGGCGGCGGTATCTCCTCTCTGAAGGAAAAAGTAGATACCCTGATCGTTATTCCAAACGACCGTCTTCTTGAAATTGTGGACAAAAACACTCCAATGCTGGAGGCATTCCGTGAGGCAGATAATGTTCTCCGCCAGGGTGTACAGGGTATTTCCGACCTTATTGCTGTTCCGGGACTGATTAACCTGGATTTTGCTGATGTGAAAACAATTATGAGCGAAAAAGGTTCTGCTTTAATGGGAATCGGTGTAGCTACTGGTGAAAATAGAGCTGCGGAAGCTGCGAAAAAAGCAATTTCATCTCCTCTGCTTGAAACATCAATTGATGGAGCCCAGGGGGTATTAATGAATATTACAGGTGGAGGAAACCTCAGCCTGTTTGAAGTTCACGAAGCTGCTGAGATAGTTTCAACAGCATCTGACAGTGAAGTGAATATGATCTTTGGATCTGTTATCAATGAAAACCTTAAAGATGAAATAGTAGTAACAGTAATTGCAACAGGCTTCGATGATAAGCCGGCTGAAAAGCCTGCCCCGAAGCGTCAGCCTTCAACGATGCAAAGGAACAAACCTTCATCATCAATGAGGCCGGAACCTCAGCAGGAATCCTCCTCAAGCCAGCAGGCTCCTCAAAAGCCGCAGCCTGTTGAAGATGAACATGATACGCTTGATATTCCTACGTTCCTGCGCAATCGCAGGAAAAGAAATTAAATTTTACGCAAATCTGCTGAACAGAAGAGAGCAACCCGGTGATACTCGGGAAGCTCTCTTTTTTTTTTGTGGCTGAGAAAATATTTTTCTCCAGTATATTTTAATCTCCGGATAAATCACCCTTCATAGTAACCTGTAAATCTACTGAACTATTAAGCAGCATGCGTGACAAGATGAAAGAAAAACAGTCAAAATAAGTAGCTGATCTCTGGCAAATAGTGACAGACTTAAATAATTCCATAAGCTATACTTAGTTTCAAATTCCATTGGATGGTGGCTGTTTTGCACATTTATCTTGATATTATCTGGCTGCTAAACTTTTTGATAGACCTGATGCTATTAATATTGACTGCCACTGTATTAAAAAGAAAAGTAAGTAAGCTTCGTTTATTTTTTGGAGCATTGTTCGCATCCATATATGTTTTAATTCTTTTTACCCCTATGGAATCACTAGCTGTAAATCCGCTGATTAAGGTTTGCTATTCTCTTGTCATTGTTTATCTGGCATTTGGTTTTCAACGCTTAAAACACTTTTTACAGGCTTGGTTCATGTTTTATTTCGTAAACTTTGCAGCAGGAGGTGGACTACTTGGACTGCATTTCTTTCTCCAGGCGGACACTGCTTTTGTAAAGGGAACTTTCGCAACTTACACAAGTGGTCTAGGATCCCCTGTAAGCTGGCTGTTCGTTGTTCTTGGTTTTCCGATCGTTTACTTTTATTCGAAACAGAGACTGGAAGCAGTTGAAACTGAGAAGATGAAATACGAGGAGATTTATCCTGTTACAGTAAAAGCCGCGGGTATGACTTTTCATTTAAAAGGCTTTGTTGACAGCGGAAACCGTCTGGAGGACCCTGTCACCAAACGCCCTGTAATGATTATCGATATGAACGAAGCGGGTGATCAGTTTCCTGCGTCTGTTGTCCGTTTCGTTAGTAAATCAGATCTGACATACGAGGAACTGCCTGAACCGTTCGAGGGGAAGCTCACATTACTTCCGTACAGAACTGTCGGTGAGACACAGCACTTTATGTGGGCTGTCAAACCGGACAACGTTACTGTCTATGAAAGAGGCCGGTCTTATAATGTAAAGCACGTGCTGATTGGTATGAGCAACACGAGGTTATCTGACCGACAGGATTTTAATTGTTTACTGCACCCTAAGATGATGCAAAAGAAAAAGCTGACTTCATAAACAGTGCAATTTACTAAAGGGGGAAGCAACATGAAGAAATGGAAAATGAGGCTGAGGCTGTGGTGGTACCGTATTTTAATCAAGCTCAGGATTAAATCTGATGAAGTATTTTACATAGGCGGGAGCGAAGCACTCCCTCCGCCTTTAACAAAGGAAGAGGAAGCAGATCTGCTTGAACGGCTGCCAAACGGTGATGAGGCGGTCCGCTCCATTCTTATAGAACGTAATTTAAGGCTGGTTGTTTATATTGCGAGAAAATTTGAGAATACAGGGATTAATATTGAGGATCTCATCAGTATTGGAACAATCGGTCTGATAAAGGCGGTTAATACATTCGATCCGGAAAAGAAAATTAAGCTTGCTACTTATGCTTCCCGCTGCATAGAAAATGAGATACTCATGTACCTGAGGAGAAATAATAAAATAAGATCCGAAGTGTCCTTCGATGAACCCCTGAATATTGACTGGGATGGAAATGAACTATTACTCTCGGATGTTTTAGGAACAGAAGAAGATATTATCACGAGAGGTATTGAAGACAAGGTTGACAGAAAGCTGCTTGTTAAAGCATTGGATACACTGAATGACAGAGAAAAGCAAATCATGGAACTTCGTTTTGGACTGGCTGGGGGGGAAGAAAAAACACAAAAAGATGTAGCGGATATGCTGGGAATCTCACAGTCCTATATTTCCAGGCTTGAAAAACGAATCATAAAAAGGCTCAGAAAAGAATTTAATAAAATGTTATAGTTTTTTCATTGATATAACAGCCTTTGCCGGTTAATTGATTTTTTTAAACTGGAAAGACTGCATAATTTTCCCTCCCGGGGAGATACTGATTTTTGAACATCAGCTCCTGGTGGGAGGGAAAGCATTGACTCGAAATAAAGTTGAAATCTGCGGTGTTGACACATCAAAGTTACCGGTGTTGAAAAACAAAGAAATGAGAGTGCTTTTCGAACAAATGCAGAATGGCGATATTACTGCACGGGAAAAGCTAGTAAACGGAAATCTTCGCCTAGTCCTGAGTGTTATACAGCGGTTTAATAACCGGGGCGAGTATGTGGATGATTTGTTCCAGGTTGGATGTATTGGGCTTATGAAATCCATCGATAACTTTGACCTTGGGCAGAACGTAAAATTCTCCACGTATGCCGTCCCAATGATTATCGGTGAAATCAGACGATATTTGAGGGATAACAATCCAATCAGAGTTTCAAGGTCACTAAGAGATATTGCCTACAAGGCTTTACAGGTCAGGGACAGTCTTATGAGTGAGAAAACAAGAGAACGTGAACCGACAGTTCAGGAAATTGCTAAGGTGCTGGATGTTCCGAAAGAAGATATTGTCTTTGCTTTGGACGCTATACAGGACCCTGTTTCATTATTTGAGCCTATTTATAACGATGGCGGAGATCCTATTTATGTGATGGATCAGATCAGCGATGATAAACAAAAAGATGTTCAGTGGATCGAAGAAATTGCTTTAAAGGAAGCAATGATCCGACTTAATGACCGTGAAAAGCTTATATTAAACATGCGATTTTTTCAGGGTAAAACGCAAATGGAGGTCGCTGATGAAATAGGGATCTCCCAGGCACAGGTTTCCCGCCTGGAAAAAGCGGCGATTCAGCAAATGAACAAGCACGCCAAGGAATAGAGGAAATTAAGATAATGGTGCGAGGCCTTCTTCTGTACAGGCAAAGACAGAAGAAGGTTTTTCTGTTTACTAAAGAAATGGCTTTGTTAAAGAGCGATGTTGACTTTTTACATGTGTGTTGATCATAGCGAAGGAGTTTAGACTGTCTCTTCCTCTGCCAGAGTAGCTTCGGAGAGTATCCGTCGAGACAAATCGACGCGTTTTCGGCGAAGTAACGCTCTTTGAAGCAAGGCCTGAGATAAAGAGAACACTGTGAAATCAAACGGAGTGAAGATTAAGCAGATGGTGCGCTTATGCATGTGGTGCAAGCGAGCGTCCTGTAGTGAAAATCAACATTTGAGTTTAACAGAGCTAAAGAAATAAGGAATTGAGAAATAAGTTGAACAAGGGAGGCATAGAATGTAGAGAACAGGGGGGAGGAAGCTGTATGCTGAAAATTTCTGATATCCAGTCCAAGGATATAGTAAATCTCGCGGACGGAAAACTTCTTGGCCATATTACAGATATAGATATTAATCTGGAAACAGGGAAAGTAGAAGCAATTATTATTGGCGGAGGCCGGATGATGGGGTTCTTGAACCGGGAGCAGGAAGTAACAGTTCCCTGGAAAAATATCGTTAAAATTGGATCAGATGTGATTCTCGTCAGAAATCACGGCCCAGGCCAGACAGGCGGATCATCGAGTGATCAGGATAATGATTAAAACCTCTCCTTTACAGGCAGAGGTTTTAATTTTACTTGCGGCGAGAACCACCATAGGGCCTTCAGCAAAAATATCAACAGCAAAATATAGCATAAATTAAAAAAATGTAAGTTTAAAACAGGATTTTGTAGAAAAAAAAGCCAGTTTCGCTTTATTTTCATTGCCTGAAGGCAAAAGTTTCATTATGATTATTATATGTATATCATTAAGTACATATTATGTTCAGTTTATTGGAAGGAGTATCAATGTGTCTGTAAAAGATCGTTTAACAGAAATAGAAAAAGAAATTGATGCAGCCTGTGAAAGATCAAACCGAGAAAAGAAAAATGTTAAAATAATCGCAGTAACTAAATATGTTTCCATGGAAAGAGCAAAGGAAGCTCTCGATGCAGGGGTCGCTCATCTTGGTGAAAACAGGGTGGACGAAGGTGTTGAAAAATGGGAAACTCTTGGCGAAAGAGGGACCTGGCATTTTATTGGCAATCTGCAGTCGAAAAAAGTAAAACATATGATAAACCAGTTTGATTATATTCATTCTCTCGACAGACTATCACTCGCTAAAGAGATTGAAAAGCGCGCCCCGGAAAATGAAAAGGTGAAATGTTTTGTACAGGTAAATGTTTCAGGTGAAGAAACAAAAGCAGGGCTTAAGCCAGAGGAGACCATCTCATTTATCAGGGAACTTGCTGAGTTTCCTTCCATTGAAGTCACAGGATTAATGACAATGGCTCCATTCGTGGAAGACGCGGAGGAAGTCCGCCCCTATTTCAGAAAACTTCGGGAGTTAAAAGAGGAAACTGAAGCACTGGAACTGCCTCATGCTCCATGTCATGAACTATCCATGGGCATGTCAAATGATTATGTTGTAGCTGTGGAAGAAGGAGCAACATTCGTCCGTATTGGTTCGGCACTTGTAGGCAAGGAAAAATAATCTCAAAAGAAACGCTGAGGTGAAACAAATGAGTATGAAGAGGAAGTTTAAAAAGTTTTTCGAACTGGAAGACGAATATACTGAAACAGAAGAAGAAACAGACGATTTTCCTGAACAGAAAGATTACAGGGAAACAGAACAACACGCACCTGCCCGCTTTGAAAAGGAAAAGAAAAATGTAGTCAGTCTCACCAGTATTCAGAATCAGGCAAAGGTAATGCTCCTGGAACCACACAGTTATGATGAAGTTCAGGAAATCGCCGACCATCTGAAAAACCGAAAGAGCGTGGTTATTAACCTTCAGCGCCTTCCACGGGAACAGGCTAAGCGAATTGTGGATTTCATCAGCGGAACTGTATATGCAATCGGTGGAGATATTCAGAAGCTCGGAATGAATATTTTTCTCTGTACTCCGGATAATGTGGATGTAACTGGCTCAATCTCCGAAATGATGCAGGAGTAAACATACTTAAAAGAAGGTGAGCAGCTTTGATAGGAACAATTGAATCATTAGTTTTGATGGCAATACAGATTTACTTAATACTCTGTATTATTTATATATTTATGTCATGGTTTCCGAACGCGAGGGAAACTACTTTCGGAAGAATGGTAGGCCGTCTGGTGGAGCCGTATCTTCAGCCATTCCGGTCAATCATCCCACCTCTTGGCATGATTGATATCTCACCTATTGTGGCTATTCTTTCCCTTAATTTTGCCATGTATGGTGTTGGGTTTATCTTTGACATGCTGCGCTAGAAACAGGAGGAAATAAATTGAGTTTATATGAACATTACCGAAAAGAAGAGCACCCATTCGTAGACCAGGTACTTGAGTGGAAATCCATCGCCTCTGATCAGTTCCGTCCCAAGCTCACAGATTTCCTTGACCCCCGCCAGCAGGAAATTGCTATGTCGCTGATTGGGCAGAATGATGACATCAGAATTTCTTACTGGGGCGGCCAGGACCAGGCGGAAAGAAAACGGGGACTGCTTTACCCGGACTACTTTGAACCTGGAAACGGGGACTTTGAGCTATCTGTATATGAAATTAACTATCCGGTGAAGTTCGCACAGCTTGAACACCGAAAAATTCTCGGTGCTTTGATGAACGTAGGCCTGAAAAGAGAAAAGTTCGGTGATATTTTAACGGATGGGACAAGGTTTCAGGTGATCCTTGCTGACGAGGTTGCCGATTTTGTAACTTGGAACTTTACATCTGCAGGAAAAACAAAAGTTTCTCTGGAAAAAATTTCAAATGAGAAAGATATTATCCAGATGGAGCAGGAGTTTTTATTTTCCGAAGCCACGGTATCGTCTCTTCGCCTGGATACAGTACTGGCGGAAGCATTTAATATATCCCGTTCTAAAGTTAAACCTTTCGTACAGAACGGCGATGTGAAACTTAACTGGAAGACAGAAGAAGACCCAAGCAGCCAAGTGGAGGTTAAGGACGTCATCTCTCTCAGAGGCAAAGGCAGATGCCATGTCGTTTCAATAGATGGACAGACAAAGAAAGGGAAATGGAGAATAACCATAGGTTTTCCCCGTTAATTTGTCGGCACAGCAGGAAGGCAGCACAAGCATGTCGAAATTATACATACTATAAACTATGTACTTGCTGTTTTTACAGTTTAATTCAGGCGGGAGCGATACAGTCTCTCCTTTCACAGCTTTTTTAGCCTAGCATAATAAACTAACTGGAGGTGGCAGAACATGCCTTTAACACCATTGGATATTCATAATAAGGAATTCACCCGCGGCTTTCGCGGTTATGATGAAGACGAAGTAAACGAGTTTCTTGACCAGATTATCAAAGACTATGAATTAGTAATTCGTGAAAAAAAAGACCTGGCCGATCGTGTCAATGAGCTGGAAGAAAAATTAAGCCATTTTTCTTCCATTGAAACTACGCTTAATAAGTCTATTCTCATTGCACAGGAAACAGCTGAAGATGTGAAGCGAAGCGCAGATAAAGAAGCTAAGCTCATAATTAAAGAGGCAGAGAAAAATGCCGACCGCATAATAAATGAATCACTCTCTAAATCAAGAAAAATAACTCTTGAAATTGAGGAATTGAAGAAACAGGCCTCCGTCTACCGTACGCGCTTCCGCATGCTCCTGGAAGCACAGCTGGAAATGCTCAGTACAGATGACTGGGACGACCTGAGCAAAAGCAATGAGGATGAGGAAGAAGAGTCATACGAGAATGTTAACGGGTAACTTGACGCATTGATTGCAATTGTCATATACTTTAGTAAGATTTTTTAATTTGCTATACTTATTAATTACTTTATATCTGGGTAAACTGGAATTTATATGAAAAACATTGACAGGGACAGTACATTTGCAATACTTCTCCAGCGAGTCAGGGACGGTGAAAGCCTGACGAAGCAAGCAGATGGAAAATCACCCTTGAGTTGCGCACTGAACAGTTTTTTTGCTTAGTAGGCTGTGCCGGCTGATTTCACGTTAAGAAATCCTGAGTGAACAATCTTTATAACATGATTGTTTATGAGGGTGGTACCGCGGGTTTCCTTCTCGTCCCTTACAGGATGAGGAGGTTTTTTTATTTTCCAGGCTCTGAAGAAAATCCGGGGTCAGCTATTTTCCTGTAACCTGTCAAAAATAGCTGCCGGACAAACTTTAAAACAATTGAACATAAAAGGAGGAAGCGGCAAATGGATTACAAAGACACGCTGCTTATGCCGAAGACAGAGTTTCCTATGCGCGGAAACCTGCCTAATCGGGAACCAGGAATGCAACAGGAATGGGAAGAACAAAAGATATATGAGAAAGTACAAAACAGAACGGAAGGGCGCCCTCTCTTCGTACTTCACGACGGACCGCCGTATGCTAACGGGGATATCCACATGGGCCACGCCCTTAATAAAGTACTAAAAGATTTCATCGTCCGTTATAAATCAATGGCAGGCTTCCACGCTCCGTACGTCCCTGGATGGGATACTCACGGACTGCCAATCGAAACAGCTCTCACAAAGAAGGGGAAAGTCGACCGAAAGAAATTAAGCGTCGCTGAATTCCGCCAGAAATGTGAAGAATACGCTCTGGGACAGATCGACAGCCAGCGGGAGCAGTTTAAACGTCTCGGTGTGCGCGGCGACTGGGAAAACCCCTATGTCACTCTTCACCCTGAGTATGAAGCACAGCAAATTAAGGTTTTCGGTGAAATGGCCAAGAAGGGATATATTTATAAAGGCAAAAAGCCTGTCTACTGGTCTCCTTCTTCTGAATCAGCATTAGCGGAAGCGGAAATCGAGTACCAGGACAAACGCTCTCCGTCTATCTATGTAGCTTTCGAAGTTAAAGACGGAAAAGGCGTTCTGGAAGGCGACGAAAAATATGTAATCTGGACAACTACCCCATGGACGATTCCGGCAAACTTAGGAATTGCTGTCCACCCTGAGCTGGACTATGCGGTTGTTAAAGTCAGCGGGGAAAAATACATTGTTGCCCAAGGGCTTCTTGAAGACCTGGAGAAAGAGCTGGAATGGGAAAACCATGAAGTTCTGAAAACCTTAAAAGGTTCTGAGCTCGATAAAACTGTTGCTAAGCACCCGTTTTATGATCGTGAATCACTGGTTATGCTTGGAGAGCATGTAACGCTTGAAGCAGGAACAGGCTGTGTCCATACTGCACCTGGTCACGGGGAAGATGATTACATTATCGGCCAGAAATACGGCCTCGATGTTTTGACTCCAGTCGATGATAAAGGTGTCTTTACTTCTGAAGCGCCAATGTTCGAAGGTCTTTTCTATGATACAGCAAACAAACCAATCACGGAGAAGCTGCAGGAAGTGGGAGCTCTCCTGAAACTTAATTTCATGACTCACTCTTATCCCCATGACTGGAGAACGAAGAAGCCGGTAATTTTCCGGGCGACTTCCCAGTGGTTTGCTTCTATTAAAGATTTCCGCGAAGATCTTCTTCGTGAAATCAACGGAGTGAACTGGATACCAAAATGGGGCGAAACAAGGCTTTATAATATGGTCCGTGACCGGGGAGACTGGTGTATTTCCCGCCAGCGCGCGTGGGGAGTGCCGATTCCGATCTTCTACGGGGAGAACGGCGAGCCAATCATTACAGACGAAACAATTAACCACGTCTCTGAACTATTCCGTGAACACGGCTCTAACATCTGGTTTGAAAGAGAAGCGAAGGACCTTCTACCGGAAGGGTTTACGTCTGAACACAGCCCGAACGGAACCTTTACAAAGGAAACAGATATTATGGATGTCTGGTTTGACTCTGGATCATCCCACCAGTCTGTTCTTGTAGAAAGAGAAGATCTGCAGCGGCCGGCGGATATGTACCTGGAAGGTTCAGACCAGTACCGTGGCTGGTTTAACTCTTCTCTGTCTACAGCTGTAGCTGTAACTGGAAAAGCTCCGTATAAATCTGTTTTGAGCCACGGTTTTACGCTGGACGGCGAAGGCAGAAAAATGAGTAAGTCTGTAGGTAACGTTATCGTACCTGATAAAGTTATGAAACAGCTTGGAGCGGATATTCTCCGCCTCTGGGTAGCTTCTGTTGATTACCAGGCTGATGTGCGTGTTTCCGATAACATCCTGAAGCAGGTTGCTGAAGTGTACAGAAAGATCAGAAACACATTCCGTTTTATGCTTGGAAACCTGCACGATTTTAACCCGTCAGAAAACACAGTAAGCTATGAAAATCTTTCAGAACTTGACCGATATATGCTTGTTAAGCTGAATAATCTTGTTCGTGATGCGAAGAAGGGCTATGACGAATACCAATTCGCCAATGTATATAACAAAGTACACAACTTCTGTACAATAGAGCTCAGCTCTTTCTATATGGATATTGCCAAGGATACTTTGTACATCCAGCATGCAGACCATCCTGACCGCCGCGGCATTCAGACAGTAATGTATGAGACACTAGTTGCGCTTACAAAGTTAATGTCACCAATTCTTTCCCATACAACAGATGAAGTATGGAAGCTCGTCCCTGGAGTGGAAGAAGACAGCGTCCAGCTGACAGACATGCCTGAAACAAAAGAGTTTGACAACGCCAGCGAACTTACTGACAAGTGGGATTACTTCATGGAAGTTCGAGACGATGTGCTTAAAGCATTAGAGGAAGCACGCAAAGACAAAGGAATTAAGAAAAGCCTGGAAGCAGAAGTTCAGATTTTTGCTGAAGGAAAAGCGAAAGAACTCCTTGAAAATATTGAGGGACTGAACAAACTGTTTATTACTTCCAGTGCTAAAGTTGCCGCAAAAGACGATGCACCTGCAGAAACAAAAGCATACGATCATTTATCGGTAAACGTAGTATTCGCTGAAGGAGAAAAATGCGAACGCTGCTGGGTTGTATCAACTACAGTCGGAAACGATGATAGACACCCAGCACTCTGCAGCAGCTGCGCTGACATTGTAGCTAACCATTACGAATAAATTTTGAAAAAAACTGCACTGCATAGGTGCAGTTTTTTTGTGTTCGGAAGTGGGGGTTAGGCGGTTGGAGGCGAATGCGGGTAGGTGGTGAGGGTTAACCTTAACCATTGAATCAGGGGTCGGGATTTCGGCAACCTGGCACCTGGGTTCCTGGAACCAAAGTGCCAGGATAAAAACGTGAGTAAACAGGAGTAAATGTGCGGAAAAAGAAGCAGATCAACGTGGCACCAACGAACCCGGTACGAGCGAACCCGGTACATAAGTGCCAGGATAAAAAAGTGAGTAAAAAGGAGTAAACGGTCGAAAACAGAAGCAGATCAACGTGGCACCAGTGAACCGGGTACGAGCTAACCGGGTACGCAGGTGCCAGGATAAAAACGTGAGTAAACAGGAGTAAATGTGCGGAAATGGAAGCAGATCAACGTGGCACCAACGTTCCTGGAACCGGGGTACCTGGAACCAAAGTGCCAGGTTAAAAACCTGAGTTAACACCAGTAAACCGGCGAAAATGAAATCTTCCCTACCCGAACGCAGTCAACCAGATACGACACACCAAAAACTAATATAACACCGAAACTAGGGAAAGATATTTTCACAAAGCAGACGCCTTAAAATTAAACGCCGTCTGCATGAGAATTCTCCCTCACCCGCTAAAATAAACCAAAAATAAAAGCAGCCTGCCTATATATCAATTGTTTGTGCAGGCCCTGTATGCTAAAATGCATAAGGATATATGTTTTGAATGGGGGAGAATACGTGATCTTTTATTTAATTGCTTTTATTGTTTTAGTAATAGATCAGTTTACGAAATGGCTCGTAGTACAAAATATGGAAATAAGAGAAAGTATACCGGTTATTGAAGGGTTCTTTTATCTTACCTCCCATAGAAATGCCGGGGCGGCGTTTGGGATTCTTCAAGGGCAGATGTGGCTCTTTTATATTGCTACCATCATTGTAGTAGGAGTAGTTGTCTATTACATTCAGGTGTATGGAAGGCAAAACCGTTTGTTCGGAATTTCTCTGGGCCTTGTTTTAGGCGGAGCTATCGGGAATTTTATTGACCGTGTACTTTTCGGCGAAGTTGTAGATTTTCTTGACGTATACATTTTCAATTATAATTACCCTATTTTTAACGTGGCTGATTCTGCCCTTGTAGTCGGGGTGATTATGTTGATTATCCATGTGATAAAAGAAGAAAAAGAGCAAGGGAAGTCATAAAAATGGAAACTTATTTTTTGAAAGCAGAAGCCGGCGGGGTGCGAATTGATAAATTTATCTCAGATCAGTATCCGGACTGGTCCCGTTCTCTCATCCAGCAATGGATAAAAGACGGGCATATTAAAGTAAACGGAGACACAGTAAAAAATAAATATAAAGTGGTCGCAGGAGATAAAATCGAAATAAATGAACCAGAGCTCGAGCCTCTTAATGTAGAAGCGGAAGAGATGGATCTTGATATTATTTACGAGGACTCCGATGTGCTTGTTGTAAACAAGCCTCGGGGGATGGTAGTACACCCGGCTCCTGGCCACTATTCAGGAACATTAGTGAACGGGTTGATGGCTCACTGCAGTGATCTGTCAGGAATTAACGGAGTAATGCGTCCAGGCATTGTCCACCGTATCGATAAAGATACATCAGGGCTTCTCATGGTTGCCAAAAACGACCTGGCACATGAATCGCTGGTGGAACAGCTGAAAAACAAGACGACAAAACGGAGGTATTACGCCATTGTTTCCGGTATTATCGCTCATGATAAAGGAACGATTGAGGCGCCTATCGGAAGAAATCCTGACGACAGGCAGAGCATGGCAGTGACAGAACTGAACAGCAGAGACGCTGTGACTCATTTTCATGTAATCGAACGTTTCTCCAAACATACACTGGTAGCATGTGAACTTGAAACTGGCAGGACCCATCAGATCAGGGTGCATATGAAATATATTGGCTTTCCGATTGTTGGCGACCCGAAGTACGGGCCGAGAAAGAAACAAAATGATTTTCCAATCGAAGGGCAGGCCCTTCACGCAGAGATGCTCGGTTTTATACACCCAAGGACAAAGGAAGAGATGGTGTTTCAGGCACCGCTTCCTGAAGACTTTGAAAACTGCCTTGAGATTTTAAAGAAAACCAGTTGACATTTTTCGCAGCAAGTGTGATAATAGCTGAAGAATCAAATACGGATACCTTTAACTACAGTCCCGTGAGGCTGAGAAGGAAACACACTTTATAGAGAAAGTGTGCCTGGAATGTGTTTATTATGCCCGGAGTGTATATTCCGGCCTGGATAACACAAGCAGACCAATCCCTCTCGCTGAATAACGGTGAGAGGGATTTTTAATGGCATCTGCCAGGTAAAGGGAATCCAGACATAATTTTTACTAGAAACCCATCATGCAGCAGAGGAGTGGGAAACATGTCGAAAGCGATTATGGATGAACAGGCGATTCGCAGGGCTCTTACAAGGATTGCTCACGAAATAATCGAAAGAAATAAAGGTATCGATAATTGTATCCTGGTAGGGATTAAAACGAGGGGAATTTATCTTGCACAGCGCCTGGCTGAAAAGATTGAGCAAATCGAAGGTGAGGCTATTGAAGTAGGGGAAGTGGACATCACGCTTTACAGAGATGACCTCACAACGAAAACACAGGATGATGAGCCGGAGTTGAAAGGAACAAGTATTTCAGCTGGAGTGGATAACAAGAAAGTGATCCTTATTGACGATGTGCTTTATACAGGCAGAACAGTAAGAGCAGCGCTGGATGCGCTTATCGACCTGGGCAGGCCCGAACAGATACAGCTGGCAGTTCTAATCGACCGGGGTCACCGGGAACTCCCAATCAGACCTGATTTTATCGGAAAAAACGTTCCAACTTCCAAATCGGAAGTTGTGGAAGCAAAGCTAAATGAAGTGGATGGAATCGATGAAGTAAAAATCACACAAAAAACCTCCCTTTAATACAGTCCCGTGAGGCTGACAAGGGGTATACTCCTCCCGGACCGGAGCAGGCCTTCTAAAAGAAGTCTGTGCATACCGGCATGCGGAAGCGATGTTGCCTCTTTGTCTGCAAAGAGGTTTTTTGATGTCCAAAATAGCTGGAGGAGGAATTAACATGAAACAAAAAACAATTGAGGTAAACGAAATTCCACGTCTTGATAAATGGATTATATTGAGCATTCAGCACCTTTTCGCTATGTTCGGCGCTACGATTCTTGTACCGCTTCTCACAGGTTTAAGCCCTGCAGTAGCGCTTGTATCCAGTGGTCTTGGAACACTTGCATATCTCCTTATAACAAAAGGCCAGGTGCCGGCTTATCTCGGCTCTTCGTTCGCTTTCATTATGCCGATTATAGCGGGTATGAGCATCGGCGGGCCTGAAGGAGTAATGATCGGAAGCTTCTTTGCCGGATTACTGTACGGAATTGTAGCGGTAATCATTAAATACACAGGAGTGCGCTGGCTGATGAACCTCC
Source organism: Evansella clarkii (assembly GCF_002019695.1). Lineage (GTDB taxonomy): Bacteria > Bacillota > Bacilli > Bacillales > Salisediminibacteriaceae > Evansella > Evansella clarkii. The sequence continues at coordinate 2,852,765 of NZ_KV917376.1, forward strand.
TCCCGCCGATTGTTGTAGGTCCGGTTATCATGGTTATCGGTCTGGGACTTGCAGGAGTCGCGATCGACATGGCGATGAACGACCCTTTGACTGAAGCATACAGCGGCACACACTTTGCTGTAGCTCTTGGGACATTGTTTGTCACTATTATAGCGTCAGTGTTCTTTAAAGGATTCTTTGGACTTATTCCAATCCTGATTGGAATTGTAGCAGGTTATACAATCGCCTATACCCAGGGGTTGGTTGACCTGACAGCAGTAAGGGAGGCAAACTGGATACAGGCCCCGGATTTCATCATCCCGTTCGTCACATACAGCCCGTCATTTTCATGGGAAATCTTCCTGATCATGGTGCCGATTGCAGTAGTAACTTTATCTGAACACATTGGGGATCAAATGGTATTAAGTAAAGTAGTCGGCAGAAACTTTGTGGAAAAGCCAGGTCTGCACCGTTCCATCTTCGGTGACGGGATTGCGACGATTATCAGCTCGTTCCTTGGCGGACCTCCGAACACCACATACGGGGAAAATATCGGGGTTGTAGCACTTACAAGAGTATTCAGCGTCTACGTAATCGGAGGAGCTGCAGTGACAGCGGTACTGTTCGGCTTTGTCGGAAAGGTTTCGGCTCTCATTACGACGATACCTACAGCGGTAATGGGTGGTGTATCAATCCTTCTGTTCGGTATCATCGCATCAAGCGGATTAAGAATGATGATTGATAACAAAGTGGACATCGGTAAAAAACGTAACCTGATCATCTCTTCAGTAATCCTTGTTATCGGGATTGGCGGAGCATTCATCCAGATCAATGAAAACATTCAGATCGCAGGAATGGCTCTTGCTACAGTGATTGGGATTATCCTTAACCTTGCTCTTCCTGGCAGAGAGAAAGTCGCAGACCCGGACGAGATTTTTGAAAGTGAGACTAAAAAGCAGGATAGAGAAGCAGCTTAATATGAAATCATCCTTTAACTAAGTCCCGTGAGGCTTGGAAGGGTGAACACGATGCTGAAGGACAGGGGGGCATGGATAGCCCCCTCTTCTTTAAGCATATCGTTCTGCGGAAAGCAGAACAGTGGGCACCCTGAATGTATAAAATCAGGGTGCTTTTTTATACCCTGAACTTCCAGACGGTGAGAAATCCAACAGTTAGGAGAGGGTCGAGATATGAAACACTTAAGAACATTAAATGATTTAACGATTAATGAGCTTGAGGATATTTTAAATATGGCAAAACAGATGGAGGGCACCTTTTTTCAGCAGCACTATCCGCCTGTGACAGTTGCAAATCTGTTTTTGGAACCGAGCACAAGAACGAAATGCAGCTTTCAGGTTGCGCAGAACGAACTCGGGCTTCACGCCATTACTCTTGACGAAAGCTCATCGAGCGTTCAAAAAGGTGAAACATTATACGATACTGTAAGAACACTGGAAGCTATAGGCTGTAAAGCGGTAATCATCCGGTCCAGCCAGAAAGCTTATTATAAAGAGCTTGAGAATATCACGATCCCTGTTATAAATGCCGGCGATGGAGCAGGAGACCACCCGACACAGTCCCTGCTCGATCTACTGACAATTCAGCAGGAATTCGTCATCTTCCAGGGTCTTGATATCGTGATCTCTGGTGATATCAGGCACAGCAGAGTAGCCCGGACGAATGCTGACATACTTAGAAAATTAGGCGCAAATGTATTTTTCACTGGTCCTGAGGAATGGATGGACCCGGCTATTACAAAAGGGAATGTTATAACCATCGACGAAGCGGTGGAAAAAGCCCATGTGATGATGATGCTCAGAATACAGACGGAGCGCCATGAAAACGAAGAAGGCTTATCGAATGAAGAATATCATATGAAATACGGGCTGACTTTGGAGAGAGAAAAAAGGATGCTTCCTGAGGCGATTATTATGCATCCTGCACCTGTGAACCGTGATGTGGAGATCGCTGACGAACTGGTGGAATGTAGCCGTTCGAGAATATTTAAGCAAATGAAGAACGGAGTATTAGCAAGAAAGGCTGTACTGGCCAGCTTACTTAATCTGAAGGGGGAAAAACAGTATGCGCACATTATATAAAAATGGATGGATCTTTAACGAAAAGGGAGAAAGAGAGACGATATCTATCGCAGTAAACTCAGAATCAGGGAAAATCGAAAGGATTTACCATGACGTATCAGCGGTTACGGAAAAATATGATGAAGCAGTTAATCTGAACGGGATGCTCATCACTCCTGGATTTGTTGACCTTCATGTGCATCTCCGTGAGCCAGGAGGCGAAAAGAAAGAAACGATTGAAACTGGTACAATGGCTGCTGCCAGAGGCGGTTTTACAACTATCGCAGCTATGCCGAACACAAGGCCCGTACCCGACACACCTGAGCACTTCACAGCAATATCTGATGCTATGAAAGAAAAAGGGCATGTGAGGGTTCTGCCGTATGCTTCCATTACAGAAAGGCAGGCAGGAAAGAATCTTACAGATATGGAAAGCCTTGCGAAACTAGGAGCATTCGCTTTTACAGATGATGGAGTAGGTGTGCAGGAAGCTGGGAAAATGTACGAGGCGATGCTTGCAGCGGCGAAAGTGAACAAAGCGGTTGTTGCCCATTGTGAAGATAACAGTCTGCTGTATGGCGGAGCGGTGCACGAAGGCGAGTTTTCAAAGAAACATAATATACCAGGAATCTTATCTGCGGCTGAATCCGTGCACATTGCAAGAGATGTCCTTCTTGCTGAAGCTGCGGGAGTCCACTACCACGTGTGCCACGTTAGTACGAAAGAGTCAGTGAGGATAATCAGGGATGCGAAGCGGGCAGGGATAAAAGTGACTGCTGAAGTAACCCCTCATCACTTGATATTATGTGAGGACGATATCCCCGGAGCAGACCCTGACTATAAAATGAACCCGCCCCTCAGAGGACGGGAAGACAGGGAAGCATTGATCGAAGGGCTGCTTGACGGAACGATTGATTTCATTGCAACTGACCACGCACCCCATACAAAAGAAGAGAAGGAACTGCCTGTTGTAGAAGCGCCGTTTGGAATTGTCGGTCTTGAAATTGCATTTCCGCTCCTTTACACAAAACTGGTTAAAAAGGGAGTCTGTGAGCTTCACGAGATAATTCAGTGGCTGACTGAGAAACCTGCAGATGCATTTAATCTGCCATACGGGAGACTGGAAGAAGGCAGTGCAGCGGATTTTACAGTGATCAATCTTGAGCATGTTGCCAGAGTTAATCCTGAAGAGTTTTACTCTAAAGGAAAAAATACACCTTTTAAGGATGAATTGCTTACTGCCTGGCCAGTTCAGACAGTGGCAGCAGGGAAGACAGCATGGAAGAATGAGGAGGTTATGTCATGAAAAGATTACTAGTTCTTGAAAATGGAGCGGTTTTTGAAGGTAGGGCAATCGGAAGCGAAAAGGAAAGTGAAGGAGAAGTAGTATTTAACACAGGGATGACAGGTTACCAGGAAATCATGTCAGATCCTTCGTATTGCGGCCAGATCGTTACGATGACATACCCCTTGATCGGAAATTACGGAATAAACCGGGATGACTTTGAAAGTATTATTCCCAATATTCACGGCCTGATCGTCAAAGAGGCTTCCGCTTACCCAAGCCACTTTCGTTCAAATCTTTCACTCGATGAGTGGCTGAAACACTTTGACATTCCGGGGCTTGAAGGAATTGATACGAGAAAACTGACAAAAATGATTCGCGAGACTGGTACGTTAAAAGGGCGGCTTTGTTCTGCTGACGCAGATACCGAAGAAATAATTTTTTATCTTCAGCAGGCGAATTTTCCGACTGATCAGGTAGAAAGAGTTTCCACAAAAACACGCTTTGTGAACCCGGGAACGAAGGAGCGGGTAGTTCTTATCGATTACGGAGTGAAAAAAGGGATTGTTAAAAATCTGGTTGCTGAAGGCTATGAAGTAATGGTAGTGCCACATAACACGACAGCTGAAGAAATCCGCCTTTTCCAGCCGGATGGTATCGTGCTGAGTAATGGTCCGGGAAACCCGCAGGATGTGCCTGAGGCAATAAAAACAGTCAGAGAATTAACTGGTGAAATCCCTATCTTCGGTATTTGCTTAGGCCACCAGCTTCTCGCATTGGCATCCGGCGCAAAGACAGCGAAAATGAAATTCGGCCACCGGGGAAGCAATCACCCAGTTAAGGACTTAAGAACCGGCCAGATTGCTATAACAGCCCAGAACCACGGGTACACTGTCCTGCCGGAAAGCCTTGCGGACACTGAGCTTGAAATAACGCATATTAACGTAAATGACGGGTCGGTTGAAGGTATCCGCCATAAAGAAGTCCCTGCATTCAGCGTGCAGTACCATCCGGAAGCTTCACCAGGTCCGGAAGATGCGAATGGATTATTCAAAGAATTTCGCCAGATGCTTAAAGATCATGCAGCAAGGAAGGGGATCATTCATGCCTAAACGTACAGATATTAAGAAAATACTTGTCATCGGTTCTGGCCCTATTGTTATCGGCCAGGCAGCGGAATTTGATTATGCCGGCACACAGGCGTGCCAGGCGCTTATGGAAGAAGGCTACGAAGTTGTTCTTATCAATTCCAACCCCGCGACAATTATGACGGACGAAACGATTGCAGACAGAGTATATATTGAACCACTTACACTGCAGTTTGTAAGCCGTGTTATCAGGCAGGAACAGCCTGACGGTATCCTGGCAACCCTCGGCGGCCAGACAGGACTGAACATGGCGGTGGAGCTTTCCGAATCAGGTCTTCTTGACGAATACGGAATCGAGCTTCTTGGTACAGATTTAAAGGCGATTAAACAGGCGGAAGACAGAGATTTGTTCCGCAGCCTTATGAATGAATTAAATGAACCTGTACCTGCAAGTGAGATTGTCCACAGTCTGGAAGAAGCAAGAGAATTTGTTGATGAAATCGGTTATCCGGTTATAGTGCGCCCCGCATACACACTGGGTGGAACTGGCGGAGGCCTTGTATACAATGAAGAACAGCTGAAGGAAATTGTAACAGGCGGCCTTAGCAGCAGTCCGGTGAACCAGTGCCTGATTGAAAAAAGCATCGCAGGATTTAAAGAAGTTGAATATGAGGTTATGCGGGATAAAAATGACCAGGCGATCGTCGTTTGTAACATGGAGAACATTGACCCTGTAGGAATACATACAGGAGATTCCATAGTAGTGGCCCCAAGCCAGACACTGACAGACAGGGAATATCAGATTTTAAGGAATTCCTCCCTGAAAATCATCCGGGCTCTCGGAATCGAAGGGGGCTGCAACGTTCAGTTCGCTCTCGATCCATACAGCGAGAACTACTTTATCATTGAGGTTAATCCACGGGTAAGCCGTTCTTCTGCCCTTGCTTCTAAAGCAACAGGCTACCCGATAGCCAAGCTGTCAGCGAAAATCGCAGTTGGTTATCAGCTCGATGAATGTAAAAACCCGGTTACACTTACTACTTATGCGAGCTTCGAGCCGGCCCTTGATTATGTAGTTACAAAAATTCCGAGATGGCCGTTCGATAAGTTTGATTCAGCAAACCGTAAGCTTGGCACCCAGATGAAAGCTACTGGTGAAGTGATGGCAATTGGGAGAAATCTTCCGGAATCTTTATTAAAAGCAATCAGATCGACAGAGGTTGATCTGCAGCACATCAGTTTTAAACAGGGAAAACATTTCAGCCATGAGGAGTTGAGGAAACGTTTAGTTGAGGCAGATGACGAGCGGTTAATTTTAACTGCGGAAGCTTTCCGCCTTGGTTATGACATGGAAGAGTTACATTCTATGACGAAAATCGACCGCTTTTTCCTTTACCAGATTAAGAGAATCGTTGATATGGAAAAAGAGCTGGCGGAAAACCCATGGGATACAGAAGTGCTCCGGGAAGCAAAAAGCCTTGGATTCTCCGACCCGGAAATCGCAGATGTATTTGGAGTTAATGAACTGGAAGTTTCCGGCTACAGAAAAGAACATAATATTGTTCCGGTCTATAAAATGGTAGACACGTGTGCAGCGGAGTTTGCCTCAGAAACGCCATATTATTACGGAACATACGAAGAGGAGAACGAGTCGGTCCTCACAGAAAAACCTTCCGTTCTCGTACTTGGTTCCGGCCCAATCCGCATCGGGCAGGGAATCGAGTTTGACTATGCTACCGTCCATACAGTGAAAGCCATCCGTGAAGCGGGCTATGAAGCAATTATCATTAATAATAATCCGGAGACAGTTTCAACGGACTTCCAGATTTCCGATAAGCTTTATTTTGAACCGCTCACAGTGGAGGATGTCATGCATGTAGTCGAGCATGAAAAGCCATTAGGTGTAATCGTGCAGTTCGGAGGTCAGACGGCGCTTAACCTTGCTTCAGAACTGGAGGAAAGAGGAGTTAAACTTCTCGGTACTTCTCTGGAAAATATGGACCGTGCAGAGGACAGAGATAAATTTGAACAAATGCTCATGGAGCTTGACATACCGCAGCCGGAAGGAAAAACGGCAACTTCTGTGACAGAAGCAGTAGGAATCGCTAATGGCATCGGCTATCCTGTACTGGTAAGGCCTTCCTACGTACTAGGTGGGAGAGCAATGGAAATTGTCTATAACGAACAGGATCTCCTTAAGTATATGGACAGGGCTGTAAAAATAAATGAAAAGCACCCGGTTTTGATTGACCGGTATCTCACAGGGAAGGAAATTGAAGTGGATGCTGTCTCAGACGGAGAAACGGTGCTGATCCCTGGGATTATGGAGCATATTGAACGAGCCGGCGTGCACTCAGGAGACTCCATTGCCGTATATCCGACACAGAATATCAGTAAAAAACTGAAAAACCAGATTATCGACTATACGATCAGGCTTGCAAGAGGATTCAATATTATCGGCCTGCTGAACATTCAGTTTGTTATTCACCGCAACAATATTTACGTGATTGAAGTAAATCCGAGATCAAGCAGAACAGTTCCGTTCTTAAGCAAAATTACTGGTGTAAATATGGCTAACATCGCAACGAAAGCAATTCTTGGAGAAAGCCTTGCAGACCAGGGATATCAAACAGGCTGCCTCCCTGAACCTGAGCAGGTATCCGTGAAAGTGCCTGTGTTCTCTTTCGCAAAACTGCGCAGTGTAGACATCACTCTAGGACCGGAAATGAAATCAACCGGTGAAGTAATGGGAAGAGATTATACACTTGAAAAAGCACTGTATAAAGGGCTGATTGCATCCGGCATGAAAATACCAGCCTATGGTTCCGTACTCTTCACTACTGCTGATAAAGATAAAGGGGAAGCCGTGGAGCTGGCGAAACGATTCCACAGAATCGGCTACCATCTGCTCGCAACGGAAGGCACAGCGAAAAGAATCGCTGCTGAAAATATCCCTGTAACAGTAGTTTCAAAGATTGGGGGAAATTCCCCTGACATGCTTGATGTCATAGAAAAGGGCCAGGCACAGTTTATTATCAACACATTAACAAAAGGAAAGCAGCCTGCCCGGGACGGGTTCAGAATCAGGCGTGAAGCGGTTGAACACGGAATCGTCTGCCTCACTTCGATGGATACTGCAGAAGCATTGCTGAGAGTAATGGAAACGATCTCCTTCTCTGCAGAAGCTGTTGGGTCGCCGAAAAAGATAAGGGAAGGTGCTGGCGTATGAAAGATGAATATCTGAAGATTAAGGAACAGAAACAGCTGGCACCGAATATTTTTCAGGTGAAGCTTCAAGGAAAATCAATCCGGGAGATGACAGCTCCCGGGCAGTTTGTCCATGTGAAGATCCAGCCCGGGATTGACCCTTCCCTCCGCAGACCATTGAGTATTGCTGATGTGGAGGCGGAAAAAGAGGAGCTGACTCTCATTTACCGTACGGAAGGCAGAGGCACGAAGCTTCTTGCCGGAAAAGTTCCGGGGGAAGAAATTAAGGTTTTCGGACCATTAGGCAAAGGTTTCCCGACAGATGCAGTGAAAAGCGGCGACACATGCCTTCTTGTGGGAGGGGGAGTGGGAATCCCGCCACTTTATTATCTTGGAAGGCAGCTTGCTGAAAAAGGTGCAGAAATTATTACTATTCTGGGCTTTCGTAAGGCAGAAGACATTTTTCTCGAAGAGGAATTTCAGCAGCTTGGCAAAGTCATTATTACAACAGAAGACGGTTCAAAGGGAGTTAAAGGGTATGTTACAGATGCAATAAATCAGCTTGCATCCAGTTATGACACTTATTATACTTGCGGGCCTAATCCGATGCTGAGAGCAGTGGAAGAAACGGCAAAGGGACCAGGTTTTGTGTCCATGGAGGAGAGAATGGGCTGCGGTATTGGCGCATGTCTCGCCTGTGTCTGCCAGCTGAAGGACCCTGGCAGTACGAGCGGCAGGAAATATCGTAAAATTTGCAGTGACGGGCCAGTATTTCCAGCGGGAGAGGTGTTAATATGAATCGTTTGCAAACAGAACTTCCAGGGCTTTCAATGAAAAATCCAGTGATGCCTGCGTCAGGCTGCTTCGGGTTTGGCCAGGAATTCGCTAAGCTTTATGATTTAAATAAATTAGGGGCGATCTGCGTAAAAGCGGTCACTCTGGACGAGCGAGCGGGAAATCCTACCCCAAGAGTAGCGGAAACCCCAGGGGGAATGCTCAATGCAATCGGCCTGCAAAATCCCGGCCTTTCACATGTTCTGGAAAACGAACTGCCCTGGCTCGAAAAATATGACATACCTGTTGTGGTAAATATCGCAGGATACGAACCAACGGATTATACAGAGGTCGCAAGGGAAATTTCCCGTGCCAAAAATGTCAGTGCCATTGAATTAAACATTTCCTGCCCGAATGTAAAGGAAGGGGGAATCGCATTTGGAACACATGCCGCCACAGCAGCTGATTTAACGGAAAAAGTAAAAGCTGTTTCAAATGTGCCGGTTTATGTGAAGCTTTCTCCAAATGTTACTGATATCGTCCCAATCGCCAAGGCAGTTGAATCTGCAGGTGCAGACGGCTTAAGCATGATTAATACGCTTCTCGGAATGAGAATCGACCTGAAAACAGGGAAGCCGGTTCTGGCCAACAAAACAGGTGGTCTTTCCGGAGCAGCTATCAAGCCGGTTGCCATCCGAATGATTTATGAAGTAAGCCAGCAGGTGGATATCCCGATTATTGGCATGGGTGGTATTTTCGAAGTGGATGATATTCTTGAATTCATGATGGCTGGAGCGAGTGCTGTAGCAGTTGGTACCGCGAATTTTATCGACCCGTTTGCCTGCCCGAATCTGATTGAAGGACTTGAAAAGCGAATGGATGAACTGGGAATTGATAAACTTAGCTCCATCACAGGAAGGAGTTCACTTCTATGCAGACAAACCCTTTAATAGTAGCCCTTGATTTCCCGGACCGGAAGCAGACAAGTGATTTTCTGAATAATTTCAACGAAGAAAAACTTTTTGTGAAAGTCGGTATGGAGCTTTTTTACAAAGAAGGGGCTCCCCTGATTGATGTGCTTAAAAATGCCGGTCATCGGATTTTTCTCGATCTGAAGCTGCATGATATCCCCACCACCGTAAGAAGAGCGATGAGCCAGCTCGCTTCTCTGGAAGTTGACCTCGTCAATGTTCACGCACTTGGAGGAATAGAAATGATGCAGGCGGCAAAGCTGGGCCTGGAAGAAGGAACCCCAGCTAACGGCAAAATGCCTGTTTGTATCGCAGTTACGCATCTGACGAGTATGTCGGAACAAGTAATGAAGGATGATCTGAATATCCAGACTCCCCTGCCTGATTCTGTGCTGAACCTATGTGGAAAAACAAAGGAAGCAGGACTGGACGGAGTGGTTTGTTCAGCTGAAGAGGCAGCGGAAATCCGCCGTAGATTTGGTGAATCCTTTTATACAGTTACACCTGGAATCCGCCTGAAGGAAGACGGGGGTGATGACCAGAAGCGGGTGATGACACCTTTTGAAGCAGCCCGTGCCGGATCGACGGCAATTGTCGTTGGGAGAGGGATTACACGTGCTGCAGACCCGGCTGCTGCATATAAGCATTATGAAAACGAATGGAGGCAGGGAAGGCTATGAAATCAGAAACTATCGCGAAAGAACTTTTAAATATCAATGCTGTTTCACTTAATCCAAAGGAGCCGTTCACATGGAGTTCAGGACTCCGTTCCCCGATATATTGCGACAACCGGCTGACGATGTCCCATCCTTCAGTCCGTGAATTAATTTCAGATGAATTTGCTGCTTTAATCAAGGAAAAATATCCGGAAGCTGAAGTGATCGCCGGTACTGCGACAGCAGGAATTCCTCATGCTGCCTGGGCAGCTGAAAGGCTTTCCCTTCCGATGGTCTATGTCAGGTCAAAAGCAAAGGGCCACGGGAAAGGAAATAAAATAGAAGGAACCCTTAAAGCGGGACAAAAAGTTGTTGTAATTGAGGATTTAATTTCAACAGGGGGATCTTCCCTCCAGGCTGCAGCGGCATTAGAGGAAGCAGATGGAGACGTTCTCGGTGTATGTTCCATTTTTACTTACGAATTTGAAACAGCAGCAGAAGCATTTATGGAGGCAGGTATACCGTCACATTCCTTGACGAATTATTCTGTTCTATTAAAATTAGCATTGGACGAAAAGAAAATTACCGAAGAGGAATATGAGACCCTTGCTAAATGGAGCAGAGATCCCAAAGGGTGGTTCAGTAAAACGAATACGGGGTGAAGCACATTGCGGAAGTTTTCAGGAAAAGAGTTTGATAATCTGGTTGATTTTTTTGACAGGATGGCATGCAGTTCGTGGCTTGTAAAAGTGCATGAAGAACTTCTTAAAGAAACAGGAACCTGGGAAGAGAAATCTGTCCTTGATGTAGGCTGCGGTACCGGGAGGCTCCTGCTTCGCGGGGCTGATTCCACTACAAAAATTTACGGAGTGGATATCTCTGAAGGGATGGTTAATCGTGCGGCTGAGTTATCGGAGGGAAAGCCTCTTTTGTACAACCCTGTTTTTAAGACAGCAGATGCGGAAAAACTTCCTTTTTCTGAAAACAAGTTCGATATTGTCCTGTCCACTTGTGTAATATTTCTACTGCCTGACCCGGAGCCTGCGCTCAAGGAGATGTACAGAGTACTTAAGCCAGGCGGTCTGCTCGCTCTCATTAATCCATCAGAAAAACTTAACCTGGAGAAGGCCCATAAGCTTGCAGAGCAGTGGCAGCTTGAAAAAGAAGAAGAAAATGCCCTTAAGCAGTGGGGCAAGATTACTGAAAAGCGGCTGAGTTTTAATGACGAAGACCTTGAAAGTCTACTCAGAAAATATCGTTTTAAACAAATTCGCCAGAAGACTTATCTTGAAAACATCGCTCTGCTAAGTTTCGGAGTAAAATAGAGGCTCTGCCTTTTTTAAGCTGTACATAAGACGAAAAAAGGTTTCCCGATTCGGGAGGCCTTTTTTGCACCAGAGGAAAGTGTGAAATTTCAGCAGCGGTCGTGCAAACTTGTTTAAAGAGGAGTAAAAAGAAGATAAACTGAAAATTCCGATTGTAACCTGTTTGATTTGCCTCAATATTCATTGAAATGGTCTTATAAAGCAAATAAAGAGGCTCGTAAAATATTTCGGAAATCGATATATTATTAATGTTACCTTTTTTTAGGTAAACTGCCTAATTTGATTTCTGAATTTTTTAAAGTTTTACTCAATCAACAGTGAAAGTATTTAACAAAAAACAGAATAGGAGGTGCCTGTATGGATACATTTAAGCGACTGAAGGAATTTTACTGGCCGTTTAAGAGTTATTTTATTGTTTCCATTCTGACCTTGCTCGCAGTGACTGGTATAACAGTAGTTTATCCGATAATTTTGCAGATAACGATAGATACAATTATTATTGGTCAGAACTATAATCTCGTTCCATATGTATCAATAGGATTTTTAGTGTTGATGGCTCTGAAAGGTGTAGCTGTATACTTTCATCAGTACTTAGGAGATCTTTTCGGCATTAAGTCCGTATACGAGCTGCGGAATGCTTTATACCGAAAGCTTCAGTTTCTGCCTTTCCGGTATTATGATAACGCCCGCACGGGGGATCTCATGTCCCGGCTCACAGCTGACGTGGAAGCATTCCGATTCTTTTTATCATTTGGGTGCGCACAGTTAATAAATATCGTAATGCTCGTCAGCCTGAGTATGGGTATCATGTTTTTCTACAGCCCGAGCCTTGCTATATTAACGCTTGGGGCTATGCCGTTCCTGGTGCTGACGGTATACCAGTTTGATAAGAAGGTTCATCCTGCGTTTACAAGCATTCGTAAATCCTTAGCCAGCATGACCACAAAAGCTCAGGAAAACATAAGCGGGATGAACACTGTGAAATCACTATCTAAGGAAAACTATGAGATTGGCCGTTTTGAAGATAAAAACAATGATTATAAAGACAAATATATTTATACAGCCGGTATCTGGGCAAAGTATTTTCCAGTTATGGAGCTCATTGGCCATATTTGTGTTGTTGTTCTTCTCGGTTACGGCGGATGGCTTGTTATCACCGGGCAGCTCAACCCGGGAGTCCTTGTCGCCTTCTTCAGCCTCATCTGGTATATTATCGGTCCGCTGATGAACCTTGGATTTATCATCAACATGTTTTCCCAGTCAAAAGCATCAGGTGAGCGTCTGCTGCAGGTACTGGACGAAAAAGAAGATATATTTGATGAGCCTGGTGCGATTGAGGCTGACCGTCTGGTAGGGCATGTGGAATTCAGAGATGTGACTCACCGTTATGACAGTGAAGATGAACTGGCACTGAAAAATATCAGTTTTGATGCTCCGCCTGGAAAAACGATAGGATTAATCGGTGCTACAGGTTCTGGTAAAACTTCCATCACTCAGCTGATATCACGTTTCTATGAGCCGAGCCGGGGAGAGATTTTAATTGACGGCCATCTACTGAAGAATTATTCCTTAAAGTCTGTCAGACATAATATTGGGGTAGTTCTGCAGGAGTCCTTTCTGTTCTCCTCATCCATAAAAGATAATATTTCATACGGAGCCCCAGATGCTTCCATGGACCAGATTATTGATGCAGCCAAGCGGGCACAGGCTCATGATTTTATCATGGATATGCCCCGGGGATATGATACTGTTCTTGGCGAACGTGGAATGGGCCTGTCCGGCGGGCAGAAGCAGAGAATCGCTATAGCAAGAGCTATTTGCATTAATCCGAGTATCCTTATTCTCGATGACGCAACGAGTGCTGTAGATATGGAGACAGAAGCAAAAATACAGGCAGCGTTTAAAGAAGTAATGAAAGGGAGAACCACTTTCATTATTGCCCACCGGATTTCCTCATTAATGCATGCGGATGAAATTATTGTACTTGATAACGGAAGAATAACCGAGCGGGGCACACATGATGAGCTTGTCGGCCTGGACGGTCACTACCGCCGTATTTACGATATACAGTTTAAAGACCGAAATACATTCCTGCAGGAAGCAAGGTAAGGGGGCGGAAAGCTTGTCTGAAAAAACTAACAGCAATACAGAAGACAGGACGCTGAAGAGGTTCCATTATTCAACAGATCAGGCGATAGAAAAACAGTTTAACTGGAAGCAGATGACGAGGCTGCTGGGCTATATGAAGCCTTACGGGAAAACCTTGCTGCCGATGGCTGTTTTTGGGATGATGCTTGCCACAGCAGTCCGCCTGTTTGCGCCAATATTAATCGGAAGCTACGCGCTTGATAATATAATCGAAAACCAGGATCTGAATTTCCTTTGGATTATGGTGGCTGTGCTGGCAGGTATGTACCTTATATCCTGGGCCGGTAACGCAATCAGAATTTATTATATGAATAAAGTTGGGCAGCATATTATTTTCGACCTGAGAAAGGCGCTGTTTGACCACATACAGCGCCTCTCCCATCGTTTTTTTGACCAGCGTTCAGCCGGGTCAATCCTGGTACGTATTACCAACGACGTCAATTCACTTCAGGACTTATTTACTAATGGGGTAATCAACCTCCTGATGGATCTTATCCTGCTGATCGGTATAATCTTCCTGTTGTTTATGATCAGTCCGGAGCTGACACTGGCTATTATGGTCGTGCTGCCGCTCATGTTTTTCATCTCTACGAAACTGCGCCGGAACATTCGCCGTTCGTGGCAGGATGTAAGGATAAAACAGGCAATGATTAATTCCCACCTGAATGAAAGTATACAGGGAATTCGTGTAACACAGTCTTATACACAGGAAAAGGAAAACATTGGTTTCTTTAACAAAATGAATCATGAGAACTTTGAAGCCTGGAGAACGGCAACGCAAAAAAATGCTATGTTTCGTCCGTTTGTGGAAATGAGCGGTGCCATCGGGACAGCAGTCCTTCTCTGGTACGGTGTGTTCCTGATCCAGGGCGGCAATATAACGATAGGTGAGTTTTTCGCATTCGCCCTATATATCGGAATGTTCTGGGAGCCTATTTCCCGTCTTGGCCAGGTTTACAACCAGCTGCTTGTCGGGATGGCATCGTCGGAACGTATATTTGAATTCCTCGATGAACAGCCTTCTGTACCTGAAAAGGAAAAAGCGAAAAAACTGGATAATATTAAAGGTGAGATTCGCTTTGAAAATGTGGAATTTGCCTATGATGAAGAACGTAAAGCGCTAAAAGGGATCGATTTAAAGATGGAGGCGGGGAGCACAGTTGCCCTCGTAGGACATACCGGCAGCGGAAAGACTACCATAGTAAACTTAATAACGCGTTTTTACGACCCTACAAATGGCCGGGTAACCATTGACGGCCATGATTTAAGAGATATAACACTTGACAGTCTGCGGGAAAAAGTAAGTATCGTTCTTCAGGACACCTTTATTTTCTCCGGTACTATTATGGACAACATCCGTTTTGGGCGCCCTGATGCGACGGATGAGGAAATCATGGAAGCTGCTAAAATAGTTGGCGCTGACAAATTCATTACTCAGCTGAAAAACGGCTATGAAACAGAAGTGGAGGAAAGAGGAAATGTTCTTTCTGTCGGTGAAAGGCAGCTGATTTCCTTTGCAAGAGCGCTCCTTGCCGACCCGCAAATTTTAATTTTAGACGAGGCGACAGCGTCAATTGATACTGAAACAGAACAGGTTATCCAGGAAGCACTGAAAAAACTCCTTCATGGCCGTACGGCGATCATGATTGCCCACAGGCTGTCAACGATCAGGGAAGCGGATAACATCATCGTTCTTGAACAAGGCAACATTCTCGAACAGGGAAATCATGAACAGCTAATGAAGCAAAAAGGAGAATACTATTCTCTCGTAAAGGCCCAGTTCAAAGTACTAAATGCGGGATGATTATCAATGAGACACATGGAGCTGTATGCTTTATGTGTTTTGTTTATATGAAGATGTACAGGAGAAATGGCATTGGAGAGGCTGCAGCCCATAAACAAATAAGAAAAGAAAAACACAGGAATTCGGGAGTTTAAAAAATCAAAACTGGTGCAACGAGGTGCTGAAATGTCTATAAAAGGTATTAATCATTTATTGTTTTCTGTATCTGATCTGGAGCAGTCAGTGAAGTTTTATTCAGAGGTTTTCGGGGCTAAGCTTCTTGTTAAAGGAAGGACGACAGCTTATTTTGATCTGAATGGATTATGGCTTGCTTTAAACGAAGAAAAAGAGATTCCAAGAAATGAAATAAGAGATTCATATACACATATTGCTTTTACTGTCGAGGAAGGTGACTTTCTTTATTATTATGAGAAACTTAAAGAGTTAAACGTAAATATTCTCACTGGCAGGCCGCGCCATAAGAAGGATAAACGTTCTGTTTATTTTACCGATGCGGATGGACATAAGTTTGAATTCCATACAGGAACGTTAAAGGACAGACTGGATTACTACAAACAGGAAAAAAAGCATATGGAGTTTTTCAGGGATATGGACAGTCATCAGGCTGAAGTTCGGTTAGAAGAAGTGGCAACGGATAATAGAAAGAGTTTCACTGACTTTTTGCTTCTTGCCGATGAAAATGAAGAGGTCATTAATCAATATATTTATGAAGGAGATATGTACTCCATTATGCTTAACGGAGATACGGCAGGTGTGGTCCTGTTTGTTTTCGATCCAGGAGATACAGTGGAAATTAAAAATATTGCCATTGCCCCGGAGTTTAGAGGGAAAGGTACAGGTAAAAAAGTGATTGAGGCAGGATGCAGGCTGTATAAAGAGATGGGTTTTCAAAGAATGATTGTTGGAACAGCAAACTCCAGTATTAGTAATCTGGCATTTTATCAAAAAGCAGGCTTCAGAATGGCTGAAATCAGGCAAGGATACTTTAATAAGTACCCTGAGCCGGTTTATGAAGACGGCATTAAAGCGGAGCATATGGTTGTTTTTGAAAGGGTTTTGTAGAGCTGGAGCTTTCATCTATGTAAGCTTTTTATACAACGAGTAACAGGAGCAGGACTTAATGAAGTAACGAAAGGGTGTGTGATTTGTACCCTGAGGAAGAGGAATTCTCCGAGAGAGGTAACGAAAGAGCGCTTTGCTACCCTTGACAGAAAATCCCACTCTGAGAGAGTGTAGAATGGTACCTATCCCCTGATTGCTATATCAGCTCCACCTTTTATATTCAAACCCTGAAATACATTATCCAAATAAAAAGCACCGCAGGCTATATCCATTTCTGATATGCTCCCCCAAAGGTAGACAGATGAAATAAACAAAATCTGTTTACCTTTGGGGGAGTTTTTGTGTCTAGAAAAGACTTTACGGCATCAGAAAAACTTAGGATTATCGCTGAATATAACGAAGGGGACCTCCCTGGTGAAGAGGTAGCCAGAAAATATAGTCTTAATGCAAGAACCATTAGGAATTGGAGGGCTCTGTATGAAGAGTCCGGCGCTGAGAGCCTGGAACCAATAAGGAGTCATACATCTTATTCAGCCGAACTAAAGCAGGCAGCCGTTCGTGACTATCTCTCCGGCAGATTTTCACAAAATGAAGTTATAAGGAAATATGGGATCTCAACTAGATCGGTTCTCATGGGATGGGTCGAGCTTTATAATGGTCATAAAGCACTTAAGGATGACAGGAAAGGATTGAGTCGCTCTATGACCAAGGGAAAGAAGGTTTGTTTCGAGGAAAAGGTTGAAATCGTTAAAGACTGTTTGGCTCATGGGAAAGATTATGCCCGATCAGTGGAGATTCACAAGGTTTCTTATGCACAGATTTACAGCTGGGTAAGAAAGTACCTTCAAGGTGGGGAAGAAGCTCTTCAGGATAATCGTGGAAAGCAAAGAACGGAAAAAGAAATGACAAAAGAAGAAAAAGAAATGAAGAAGCTGAAAATAGAGAACGAGCGTCTTCGTGCGGAAAATGCGTTCTTAAAAAAGTTGGAGGAGATCGAAAGGAGGCGGTATTGAGTGAGACCCGGTACCATAGCCGGTACACTGCTATATACGAACTCAGCACGGAAGAAAATATGTCTGTCCAGTTACTTTGTGACATTGCCCATGTTTCCAGGCAGGGATATTACAAATGGAAGAATCGCAGACCTTCGGCCAGAGAGAAATTAAATCGACGAGTTATGGAAGAGATGACTCTTCTTCAACATAAGTTGAAGGGTATTTATGGCTATCGGAGAATGGCGATTTCGATGAACCGGATCTTTAAGGAGCCTTTGAACCATAAACGTATTCTCCGTCTTATGAAAAGTGCTAACCTCTTGTCTGTCATTCGTCGTAAGAAATGCCGTTATAAATACTCTTCACCCCAGCATACAGCTGAAAATGTACTGAATCGCGAATTCCAGGCAGATCGCCCAAACCAGAAGTGGGTAACTGATGTGACAGAAATGAAGTATGGTAACCGTAAGGCTTACCTCAGTGCCATTATGGACCTCCATGATGGCAGCGTGATCTCTTATGTACTTGGTAAATCAAACAACAATGAGCTCGTGTTTAAAACGCTGAAAAAAGCTCTGAAGGCAGCACCTGATTCACAGGCACTGTTACACAGTGACCGAGGATTTCAATACACCTCCCATCCTTTTAAGAGAATGATCGAACAGGCGAATATGAAGCAAAGCATGTCCCGTGTTGGCCGCTGTATTGACAATGGCCCGATGGAGTCGTTCTGGGGCAAATTGAAGTGTGAAAAATACAGGCTTGGTTCATACAATACTTTCGAGGAACTACAAAAAGACATTGATGACTACATACAGTTCTATAACCATGACCGTTACCAGGAAAAACTAAACGGCCTCAGTCCCTGTGAGTACAGAGCTAAGGCCGCTTAATACATTTTTATTATTTCAGCTGTCTACTTGACGGGGTGCTGTTCATTTCTGCGGTGCTTTCACTTCTAGTTATTCTGTACAGCCTTTCGGTTTTTAAGCTTCAGGACAAGATCTTCATCAGGAGTGACGTAAAGTGTCGTCTGATTATCATAAGTTACATAACCTGGCTTTGCGCCGCTTGGCTTTTTCACGTGGCGAATCAATGTGTAATCAACAGGTACCTGGCCAGACTGGCGCCCCTTACTGAAGTATGCAGCTAAGTTTGCTGCTTCTTTCAGTGTTTCTTCACCGAACTCAAGGCTGCGTATAACAACATGGGAACCTGGTATATCTTTCGTGTGGAGCCAGGTGTCATTTTGCCTTGCGAGGCGGTTAGTTAAATACTCATTTTGTTTATTGTTTTTTCCTACATAAATGTCTATTCCTTCAGAGGAAACATAATGTTCGAGAGTCGGTTTATCATTCTTTTTCTTCTGTTTTTTTGATACACGTTTTTTAATATACCCTTCTTCCGCGAGCTCTTCACGAATGCCTTCAATATCTTTAGGTGAGGCAGTTTCCACTTGCTGAATAAGCTGATCGAGATAGACCATTTCTTCTTTTGCCTTCTCAATCTGTTCTTTCACTACTGCAACCGAATTCTTCAGTTTATGATACTTTTTAAAAAACTGCTGTGCGTTATCCGAAGGTGTTTTATACGGATCTAAAGGTATTTTCACCTGTTTTTGATCAGGATCATAATAATCAGTTACCTCAACCTCTTTGTCCCCTGCTTTAACAAGATGCATATGGGCGGTTAACAGTTCCCCGTATCGCTGGTACTTCTGTGCTTTATCAGCATCGGAAAGTGTCTTATTAAGCTTCTTGATTTTTTTATTGTTCTTGCTATATTCATTGCGAAGGAACTTCTCCAGGTCGTTTGCCTGCTGTTTAACACGGTCTCTTTCAGCTTTTCCGTAAAAATAACGATCGAGCATTTTGTGGACAGAATCGAAATATCTCCGTTCCCCTTTTTTATGAGTCAGTTCAATAACTGAGAAAGATTCTGAATTATCGTCAATAATCATATGTGGAACATACTCGTTATTTTTAACAGGTTCCAGCACTTCCATAAAGGCTGGCGGCAATGTCTCCTGATTGGAGAAGCGGGCTCTTGTCTGGATTTCACGAACAATCTGCGGGGAAAGTCCGCTGAACGTGTCGATTAACTGTTTGTCCATTTTTCCCTGATAGAAATTTAATTTGCTTCTTATTTCGTCTTCTGAAATTTCCAGCGGGTTTAGTTTATCCTGGTGGGGAGGCTCTTTATACTGCTGGCCCGGCAGAATTGTCCGGTAGGTTGAAAGGGAAGGAGGAATATGTTTTATACTGTCTATAATCATATTATCTTCCGTATTAACAAATAAAATATTGCTGTGCCGTCCCATTAATTCGATGATCAGCTTTTTATAAGAAACATCACCAAGCTCATTGCGCCCCCTGAATGAAAAGGTGACAATCCGTTCAAGTCCTTTTTGTTCAATGTTTTCCAGAATACTTCCTTCAAGATGCTTCCTCAGGAGCATGCAGAACATTGGAGGTTCTTTCGGATTTTCATATTTTTCTTCTGTTATATGAAACCTTGCAAATGTTGGGTTGGCAGACAGGTAAATATGACTGTTTCTTCCCATTGCTCTTACTGTTATTACAAGTTCTGTTTTATATGGCTGATGTATTTTTACGATCCGGCCGGAAACGAGCTGCTGCAGCTCTTCTGTAACCGCACGTGTGACAATGCCATCAAAAGACATAAAAGCACCTCCAGTTAAAAAAAGCGGTTAAACTTTTTAACATGTTTATAATACAAGCCTTATTATAGCAAAGTTATCATTATTACAATAACAGAAGATGCCTTTTTCTTTTCTATCAAGAAAATAAGTGTGTATGAATCAGAGTTCCCTTGTTATGTGTTGCGAGATACTTTTTTGTCAGATAATATGTAAATAATCTCCATAAAGATGATTATAAAGGTAATGGAAAAAAGCCCGGAAAAATTACTTTTATTAGGCCAATCTTATTGTTTCCCTTGTTGTGAAGCGGAAAAACGTATAAAATAGTAATGTGGATGTGATAGAAATGATAATGAGTATGACAGGATACGGGCGCTCCCTGAAGGAGAATGCCAATTGTCAGATTACAGTGGAAATGAAGGCTGTAAATCATCGTTTTTGCGAAATTAATATTCGAATGCCCCGGCAGTTTTTCTTTCTCGAAGATCAGCTGAAAAAAACGATCAGCCGATTCGTAAAACGAGGGAAAGTGGATGTATTTATTAATATCAGCGGAGAAGGGATTGTTAACCGGTCGCTCGCTGTTAACTGGGACCTGCTCAGCCAGTACCACTCTGTTTTCTCGGAAATGAAAGAGAAGTTCGGCGGCAGCGCTGATTTCCCGCTGAACAGTATGCTGGCAAATGACGCCGTAGTGGAAATTCAGGAATCGGATGAAGTGGATGAAGGATTGAAGAGCCTTGTTGTTTCTGCGGCAGAGGATGCTGTTCTTCAGCTCGTGGAGATGAGAAAGAAGGAAGGCCAGGAACTTTATGAAGATGTACATAAACGGGTAGGGCGTCTCACTGATAAGGCGGAAGAGCTTAAAAAGTTCGCGCCTGCTGTTCAAAAAAGTTATCTGGAGAGATTAACGAAAAAGGTACGGGATTATACTGAATCAGCCCTGGAAATTGACGAGTCACGAATACTGACAGAGGTTGCAGTTTATACAGATAAAAGTGATATAGAGGAAGAGCTTACCAGAATACAGAGCCATCTGAAGCAATTTAATGAAATAATCACCAGCGAAAAGGTTGTTGGAAGAAAGCTTGATTTTATCGTTCAGGAACTGAACCGTGAAACGAATACTATTGGTTCCAAGTCTAATGATGTCACTATTAGCAAGCATGTAGTGGAAATTAAGTCAGAACTGGAAAAAATACGTGAACAGGTTCAAAATATCGAATAAATTATCACTGAAATATGATTGGTTACTTCAGATTAGAAAAAAATAAAAATAGAAACATTTGGGGGACTTTTACTATGGATATTAAATTAATAAATATTGGGTTTGGAAATATCGTATCTGCTAACAGAATTATTTCCATTGTCAGTCCGGAATCTGCACCTATTAAGCGGATTATTACGGAAGCAAGAGACAGAAACATGCTTGTTGACGCTACTTACGGAAGAAGAACAAGAGCTGTAATTATCGCTGACAGTGATCATGTTATCTTATCTGCTGTACAGCCGGAAACTGTGGCCCAGCGAGTATTCAGCCGTGAAGACGACACTGAAGAATAAGAGAACAGATAATGCCATCGGTTAAGCCGATGGCATTGCCATTTTTATTTTCAGGTGAATAGGCTTGAATTTTTATGAAAAAAATGATAAAACATGGAGTGACAAAGAAACGGTATAAAGAAGGCTGGAGGTTTTTATGAAAAGAGATAAGGGACTGCTCATCGTTCTTTCAGGTCCGTCCGGTGTTGGAAAGGGAACTGTATGCGGAGAGCTGCGCAGGCAGGATACGCATATACAATACTCTGTTTCCGCAACTACAAGATCTCCCCGTGAAGGAGAAGAAGACGGAGTAAACTATTATTTTAAGTCAAAAGAAGAATTTAAACGCATGATTGAGAATAATGAACTCCTGGAATGGGCACAATATGTGGATAATTATTATGGTACTCCCCGTAACTATGTGGAGGAAGTTATTGCAAGAGGCCAGGATGTAATTCTGGAAATTGAAGTACAGGGAGCACTCCAGGTTAAAGAGAATTTTCCTGAAGGTGTCTTCATTTTTCTCATGCCTCCAAGCCTTAAGGTTTTAAGGGAACGAATTGAAGGAAGAGGCACTGAAACAAAGGATTTAATTGACAGCCGTATGACCATCGCTAAAGAAGAAATCGAGCTCATGGATAAATACGATTATGTAGTGGAAAATGATGAGGTTTCTGCCGCTGTGGAACGTATTAAAGCGATTGTTACCGCAGAAAACTGCAAGAAAGAACGTCTCATTGACAAATATAAAGAACTTGTAGAGGAGTGATCTTATGTTAAACCCATCTATTGATTCACTGATGAGAAAGATCGATTCAAAATACACTCTTGTGACTGTTTCGGCTCACCGGGCAAGACAGCTCAGGGAAAATCCTGAAATGCACCAGAAAACAGAGAAATCCAAATCAGTAAATTTTGTAGGAATGGCATTAGAGGAAATCGACGCCGAAAAACTGACATACAAGCAAGAAGGGGAATAAACTTGTTGTAAGCCAGAAGCTAAATAACCGTAATACCAGGGCTGTATTCACTCCATCTGCTTTACGCAGTAGTGAAAACAGTCTTTTTTTGCACTTGAATCAAATTCATAATTCAAGATTTCATCTTTAAAACGATATCTATCTTAAAATGTTACTTTATTGAACGATTTACGCTACAGACGGACGCTTTCTGCGGGCACGGCTTCAACTAATTTTTGACGGCTGACGCCGTCAAAAATGGATTTTCAGCTTTTCATGCTTTTCCCGCCAGAGTCGCCGTCTTACGCTGCAATCGAAAAGTAATGTACATTTTTTTATTCAAAGCCTAGATATAACATTCATTTACTTACGTAAAAAACTCAGGTGACTTCGTGTCGCCTATGGAAGACAGCGTCGGACCACGGAGAAAGCACAGGCACTTGCGCTTTTCTTATAAAAATAAGAAAGTGTAAATTTCCAAGATAATTGTCTAGCTCCAGCGACGAGCGTTTATATCACGACTATACTTCGAGTTGTCTCGACGGATACGCCCCAAAGCGCTACTAGAAGAGGAAGAGACAGCTACTCTAGGTCACTTCAGGCAGGCTACTACCTGAATTTGCATCTCTGCTGCCTTGCGACGAGTAATCGCAGGAGCACTTGAAACCAAAGAGCGGCTTCCGTAATGCATCTTCGAGTAAGCTGTTCAACGAGCGTAGCCTCTTGAAACGCTGCGAGTTGCCTCGACGTATACCCTCCGGTGCTGTACTCGCAGAGGAAGAGGCAGTGCTTGGGCCTGCGGTTACTCGGCCCAAATTTATGCTTCGAAGCTAACGCAGGCCGCATTTGCTCCTGCGGTTACTCGTCGCAGGTAAAGAGTGTCGCTCGTGACCAAGACGCTTGCGCTTTTCTTGATTGTCATTCGCTGTTTTTTTCGGTATCGTGTAAATTAAGAGATTACGAGGAATTTCTGGAGGCGAAAATAGTGGAAAAAACAAAAAATGTGCTGCTGTGTGTAACAGGCGGAATCGCTGTGTTTAAAGCTGCGGCGTTAACCAGTAAACTAATACAAAACGGGTTCAGTGTAAAAGTAGCAATGACAGAGTCAGCAATGGAATTTGTAACACCGTTAACTTTTCAGGCACTTTCCCGTGACCGTGTTTATACAAATACATTTGAGGAGAAGGACCCTTCAAAAATAGCACACGTGGATGTGGCGGACTGGGCGGATCTTGTCCTGATTGCGCCTGCGACAGCTAATGTGATCGGTAAAGTGGCTAACGGCATTGCTGATGATATGGTAACTACCATTCTTCTGAAAACAACGGCACCTGTTATGCTTGCTCCTGCAATGAATGTACATATGTACGACCATCCCGCAGTAAGAAAAAATATGGAAACACTGCGTTCGTTTGGATACACATTTATCGAACCAAACGAGGGCTATCTTGCCTGCGGCTATGAAGGGAAAGGCAGAATGGCCGAGCCGGAGGATCTTCTTGAAATGGTCAAGCATCACTTTATCAAAGTTGAAAATCCCGACTGGCACGGGAAGAAAATACTCATTACTGCAGGGCCTACCAGGGAGACTGTGGACCCGGTCCGTTTCTTTACTAACCGTTCTTCGGGAAAAATGGGATTTGCTATTGCGGCAGAAGCAGCGGCGAGAGGAGCTGATGTTACTCTTGTTTCCGGACCTGTCAGCCTGGCTACGCCTCATGGGGTAAACAGAATTTCCGTCGAATCTGCTGAAGAGATGTTCCAGGCGGTAACTTCCCGGTTTCAAGATGCTGATATTGTCATAAAAGCGGCAGCTGTAGCTGACTACAGGCCAAAGCTAACATATGAACAGAAACTTAAAAAGAAAGAGGGAGACTTGAACGTTGAAATGGAACGTACGAAAGACATTCTTAAAACCCTCGGAGAGCAGCGTGTTCATCAGACACTCATAGGCTTCGCTGCCGAGTCTAACGATATAGAAACTTATGCGAAGAAAAAAATAGAATCTAAGCGGGTCGATATGATTGCGGCTAACTCCATTACGGCACCTGGTTCCGGCTTTCAGGGAGATACAAATGAATTAACTCTGTTTAAAAGAAATGGAGAGGTGATTCACATACCAATGACTGCCAAAACAGAGGCAGCCAAAAAAATTCTCGACGAGGCAATGGCGATTCACTCGGAGGAAAAGCGATGATTGCAAAAATTATCGTGGATGTGGCTGCTAATCAGACGGACAGGCAGTTTGATTACCTCATACCTCCCAGATTTCAGGATTCTGTCGTCCCTGGAATACGTGTAATTGTGCCATTCGGTCCTCGAAAAGTACAGGGATTCGTTATGGGTGTGAGTGAAACGAGCGGATATAACATAAAAAAACTAAAAGAAATAGAAGATCTTGTAGATGTGGAGCCCCCACTGACAAGGGAGCTACTTTCCTTGTCAGAATGGGTAAGAGATGACACGCTTTCCTTCCATATTTCAGTATTAAAGGTAATGCTCCCTGCTGCTATGCGGGCAAAGTACAGGAAGGAAGTCATGCTTCCTGAAGGTTCCAGCTTCGGTAATCTTCCTGCTGAGCTGAAACCTCTTTTTCAGAATGAAGCGATAAGAGATATGGATGAGCTTTTAAAAAAGATGTCTCCTGAAGAAACAAAACTTCTCCTTAAATCGGTAAAACAAGGAATTCTCCAGCTTCAGCCAGTAGTAGGGACACAGGAAACAAGAAAAAAACTCATCGTAGTAAAGCCGGCTCTTTCAAAAGAGAAGCTAAAAGACTACCTGACCACACTTTCAGCGAATGCAAAAAAACAGAGGGAGCTTATCCAGCATTTTATTGAACATAGCGAAGAGATACCGGTTGTTGAATTAATTGAGAAAAGCGGTACGTCCAGAAGTACTGTAAAATCCCTTACAGAGAAAGGGGTTCTGAAGCAGGAAGAAGCAGAGTTCCTCAGAGACCCTTATGAAGGAAGGGAATTCCATACCACCGAAGCGCTGCCTCTTACTGAGGAACAGTACCAGGTAATCAGGCCGGTACATGAGGCAGTTACTGAGGGAAGGCACGAAACATTTCTCCTACACGGCGTCACTGGAAGCGGTAAAACAGAAGTATATCTGCAGTCCATAGAAAGGGTTCTTTCCATGGGGAAGGAAGCTATCGTATTAGTGCCTGAAATCTCTTTGACACCACAAATGGTTACCCGGTTTAAGGAACGCTTTGGCTCTGAGGTTGCTGTTCTTCACAGTGCTCTTTCGAAAGGAGAAAAGTATGATGAATGGCGCAGAATCAGAAAGAAAGAAGTTAAAGTAGCTGTAGGGGCGAGATCGGCAATATTTGCCCCTTTTGAAAATCTCGGTATGATTATCATCGATGAAGAACATGAGACGAGCTATAAACAGGAAGAAGCACCAAGATATCATGCAAGGGAAGTCGCTATCACAAGAGGCAGATTTTACAATTGCCCGGTCATTCTAGGCAGTGCCACTCCTGCTCTGGAAAGTTACGCACGGGCAAAAAAAGGTGTGTACCATCTCCTTACGATGGAGCGGCGGGTGAAAGATGTCAAACTCCCGGCTGTGAAAATTACTGACATGAGACAGGAGCTCCGGGAAGGAAACCGTTCCATGTTTTCCAACGCACTCATTGACGGCATTAAGGAGAGACTTGACAGAAACGAACAAATTGTCCTTTTTTTAAACCGCCGCGGGTATTCTACGTTTATCATGTGTCGAGACTGTGGATATGTAGCTGAATGCCCTCATTGTGATATATCTCTTACTTATCACCGGACAACCCAGTCTCTGCAATGCCATTACTGCGGCCATACGGAAACAATCCCTACGAGATGCCCGGAATGCGAGGGTGGTTCCATTCGCTTTTTCGGATCTGGAACACAAAAGGTAGAGGAAGAGCTTCGGAAAGTTCTTCCTGAAATTAGAATTATCCGAATGGATGTGGATACAACCAGAAAGAAAGGATCCCATGAAAGGCTGCTCAGCGATTTTGGTGCCGGAAAAGGGGATGTATTATTAGGAACGCAGATGATCGCGAAAGGGCTGGACTTCCCTAATATTACACTGGTAGGTGTGCTTGCAGCTGATTCCATGCTCCATCTCCCTGATTTTCGTTCATCTGAAAGGACGTTTCAGCTTCTTACTCAAGTTAGCGGAAGAGCGGGCCGGCATGAAAAACCCGGGGAAGTTATTATCCAGACATACACTCCGGAACATTACAGTATTCAGAATGTGGTTCTGCATGATTATGTTACCTTTTTTAACAGGGAGATGGGCGTCAGGAAGCAGGCTGGCTACCCGCCGTATTATTATCTGGCGATTATTCATGTAAGTGATACTGATTTGAATAACGCAGTAAAAGTCACGGAAAAAATCAGTAAGTTTCTGCAAAGTTCATTCTCAGAAAACACTCTCATATACGGACCTGTTGCGTCGGCAATCCCCCGTATCAAAGATAGATATCGTTACCAATGCATGGTAAAATATAAAGTCGAACCAAAACTAACTTCTGTCCTCCAGGAAATTTTGAAAACATACCAAGGAGAAATGAGCAAAAGCGAACTATCTATTTTTATAGATACCAATCCATATATGATGTTCTAATGTTATTCGAAGATATTACCTGAGGACTAATTATTGCAGCTGATTTTTCCGGGAAGGTGCGCCAGCTAACCGCTGGAACACCCCCCCCCCCCCCCCCCCCCCCCCCCCCA
>NZ_KV917376.1:2880039-3592119 GCF_002019695.1 Evansella clarkii
ATGGGAACACCGGACTTTGCGGTTCCGGTACTCACCGGGTTAACAGAAAAAGGTTATGATGTCAGCCTTGTCGTTACACAGCCGGACCGGCCAAAGGGCAGAAAGCGGACACTCACTCCGCCTCCAGTAAAAACTGCAGCTGAAGAATTCGGGATTCCTGTTTTCCAGCCGGAGAAAATTAAAAATGAATGGCAGGAAATAGAGAAATATACCCCTGATATAATTGTTACCGCCGCTTTCGGCCAGATCCTTCCTAAGGAGCTGCTTGATATTCCGCCACTTGGATGCATCAATGTGCATGCCTCGTTACTGCCGAAATATCGCGGCGGAGCCCCGATTCATCAGGCGATCATAGACGGGGAAAAGGAAACAGGGATAACAATCATGTATATGGCTGAAAAGCTGGACGCAGGAGATATCCTGAGCCAGCAAGCGATACCGATTGAAAAAACAGACACGACCGGAACGATGCATGAGAAACTTAGTATCGTGGGAAGGGACCTTCTGCTGGAAACATTGCCGCAGCTTGAAGCGGGCACAATTACAGCGGAGGAGCAGGATGAATCGGCAGTTACATACGCGCCTAATATATCTAAAGAACAGGAAGAAATACGGTGGGAACGACCTGCATCCTCTGTTTATAATCAAGTAAGAGGACTCGTTCCATGGCCGGTTGCCTATACAACATGGGAAGGAAACCGGATGAAAATCTGGTGGACGGAAGAAAGCGCCCTGACTTCAGAGGCCTCTCCTGGAACAGTTGTAAAAATTGAGGAAGAGGCTTTCTATGTTGCCTGCGGGGAAAACACAGTATTGAGAATAGACGAAATTCAGCCTTCAGGTAAAAAGAGAATGGATGTAAAAACTTTCCTTCTTGGAGCTGGCAAGAACTTATCTGAAGGTGCAAGATTAGGAGCAGACAATGAAACAAGGTAATGTGCGAGAAGCAGCTCTGGATGTTCTGTTAAAAATTGAGAAAAGTCAGGCATACAGTAATCTGCTGCTTAATGACACGATAAAAAAAACAAAACTGAATCAAAAAGATATTCCGCTGCTTACGGAACTTGTATACGGAACTTTGCAGTACAAGAAAACACTGGACTTTTATCTGAAGCCTTTTTCAAAGCGGCCAATTGAAAAGCTGGAATTGTGGGTGCTGATTCTTCTTCGTCTGACTTTGTATCAGATTGTTTATCTGGACAGAATACCTGAGCGGGCTGCCGTCCACGAAGCCGTGCAAATAGCCAAAAAGAGAGGCCACCAGGGAATTTCGGGGATGGTAAACGGTATTCTAAGAACAATTCAGCGAAAAGGGCTTCCTTCTTTTGAAACGATAGAAGATTCTGAGGAGCGGCTCGCGGTAGAAACGAGCCATCCGGAATGGCTGATAGCCAGATGGACAGATCAGTTCGGCAAAGAACGGACAAGGCTGATGTCACAGGCTAACTTAAAACATCCTCTTCATACTGCGCGGGTAAACACTGTGAAAACAGACAGAGATACAGTAATAAAAAGTCTGCAGGAAGAAGGAATTGAAGCAGAACCAAGCAGCAGGGTTCCTGATAGTATTGTAGTTAAAAAGGGTTCACTCAGCGGGACAGAAGCTTTCCGTAAAGGGTGGCTCACCATTCAGGACGAAGGCTCTATGCTCGTAGCCTTCGCACTGGCACCTGCAGGGGGAGACAGAATATTAGATGCCTGTGCAGCGCCGGGAGGCAAATCCACCCATATTGCAGAAAAAATGAACGACGAGGGAGAAGTTGTTTCTCTCGATATTCATAAGCATAAAGTTGGTCTGATAAAAGAACAGAAAGAACGTCTTGGTTTAACTATCATCTCTCCGCAAGTAATGGATGCGCGAAAAGCCCACGAGTTTTTTGAAGAAGAGGCTTTCGATAAAATTCTGGTCGATGCCCCCTGTTCAGGTCTTGGGGTCATACAGCGCAAGCCGGATCTGAAATGGACGAAAACTCCGGAAGATGTTGCCCGCCTGTCCAGTATACAGAAGGAAATTCTGAATGAAGTATGGCCGCTCCTGAAAAAAGGAGGACGCCTTGTCTACAGCACGTGTACAGTAGATAAGGAAGAAAATGAAGCAGTTATTGATTCATTTGTTGAGGCTCATAAAGATGCTTCATTTGACAACGGATTTTCAGGCAGGCTGCCTGAAAGCTTTCAGCAGTCTGCCGGAGCTGGAGAAGGGAAGCTCCAGCTGTTTCCAGGTGAGCATGAGACTGACGGATTCTTTATTTCAGCCGTTGTGAAATCAGACAGCTGAGTTTTCTCAGACCGCCTTTAAAGGAAATAATGCCGCCTTTGGCGAAAAAATAATAAGTATTGCACAGTTTAATTATATGGTAGAAACCAAGTACCAAACACTTGGTTCAAATGTTCCCTCAAGGGAAAACAGCATATTGTCATTTTATTTAACATGCAGTATGAACATAGCTTCACCATTATCACCATACAGGGGAATTCAGAAACAGAATGTCCTGACCAGACGTCTGTTTCTGTCTGGTGGAGAGGAAGAAGAAACGAGGGGATTTGTTATATGGAAGCAGTTTTTCGTACAGATGTAGGGAGGATCAGATCCCACAATGAAGATGACGGATTTATATCCGAACAATTGAACGGGCAGATGCTTGTCCTTGTTGCCGATGGAATGGGAGGGCATCAGGCTGGTGACGTTGCGAGCAAAATGACTAAAGATATACTGCTGGAGAAGTGGCAGGAAAACAATCGGCCGCTGAACCCGAAAGAAGCTGAAAAGTGGCTGGAGGATTCGATATACGAAGTGAACCGGAGGCTTTTTGAGCACGCTCAGAAACACCCACAGTGTAAAGGGATGGGAACCACCCTTGTAGCTGCCATATGTACTGATCAGTTTATTTCCCATGCTCATGTAGGTGATTCGAGAATTTACTTAAAATCGGAAGGTCAAATGAAGCAAATTACATCTGATCATTCCCTCGTAGCAGAACTTGTCCGCTCAGGGCAGATCAGTGAAGAGGAAGCACAGAATCATCCAAGGAGAAACGTCGTATTAAGGGCCCTCGGTACAGAGAGCAATATTAAAGTTGATGTAAACACGATAAACTGGGATCCGGGTGCTTTATTAATGCTTTGTTCTGACGGGCTGACTGATATGCTTCCTGAAGACGAGATTTACCATCAGATAACAGATAAGGGTGAGCTGGAAAAGCTCGCAGAACAACTGATACAGATGGCAAATGATCGTGGAGGGGAAGACAATATCACAATTGCGCTGATCCGTCACACCGGGGATTTAAAGGAAGTGACTGATCGATGAAAGAAAAGCGTATAAATGACCGTTACGAGCTGCTGAGGCCAGTGGGCGGCGGAGGAATGGCTGATGTTTATTTAGCAAAAGATATCATTCTTGACAGAGAAGTGGCTGTAAAAGTCCTGAAACCTCAATTCTCAGGGGACGATGAATTTATCAGGCGTTTCCGGCGGGAAGCGCAGGCCGCAACAAGCCTTTCACATCCCAATGTGGTGAATATATACGATGTTGGGGAAGAGGACGATCTGTATTATATAGTAATGGAATATATCAGCGGTGATACGCTGAAGGATTATATCCAGAAAAAAGGAAAGCTGAGTGTGGAAGAAACAGTCAGCATTATGGAGCAGATTACAGCTGCAATCGGACATGCTCATGAAAACCGGATCATACACCGGGACATTAAACCTCACAATATACTCATAGGCTCAGACGGGCAGGCGAAAGTTACGGATTTTGGTATTGCAAGAGCAATCAGTGAGGCGACGATTACACATACAAATTCTGTTCTGGGTTCCGTTCATTATCTTTCACCTGAACAGGCAAGGGGAGGCCATGTAACCAGCAAATCCGATATTTATTCACTGGGAATAGTAATGTATGAAATGCTCAGCGGGGCAGTCCCTTTTAATGGTGACACAGCTGTATCTGTTGCAATCAAACATTTGCAGGAACCTCTGCCATTTCTCCGTGATAATGAACCATCCATACCTCAAAGTGTGGAAAATGTAGTTCTGATAGCCACAGCGAAAGACCCTCAAGCCAGATATGACTCAGCGGACCAGATGGCAGAGGATCTGACTACCGTCCTGTACCCTCAGAGAGAAAATGAAAAGAGAGCGGTTCAGGGTGAACAGGATACGGAAGCCACAAAGGCAGTGCCTGTGGTCCTCAGCGGAAATGAGAAAGATAATGAACAAACGATGATACACAATAAACCAGCAGGAAAAAATCCGCCAGCTGGCGAGGACGACTCAGGGAAACACGACAATAAGCAAGAAAAGAAAAAACGAGGGAAAAAGTTCTGGATAACTGCAGTAGTAGTATCTCTGCTGGCCATAGTCATTGCAATAGCTATTCTGCTGCCAGGCTGGCTTAGGGTCGATGAAGTTACTATCCCCGAAGATCTGGTCGGTATGGAGTACGAGGAGGCACTACAGGAACTTGCCGCCCTTAATCTGGAGGTGGAACCGGAGTTCCGCTTTGATGAAGAAGTGGAAGAGGGCATAGTACTGGCCCATTCTCCAGGATCAGGTGCAACTGTAAAAGTAGGAACAAGCGTGAGGCTTATTGTAAGTGAAGGTTCTGAGCCGGTTGAAATGCCAAACCTTGTTGGTGAATCATTAAGCTATGCAGAACAACTGCTGGAAAATTACGAACATGTAGAACTAAATTACCAGGAATCAAGCGAATATGATGAAGACACTGTTTTGACCCAGTCACCAGAGGCTGAATCCATGGTTATTCCAAGCGAGACTACTGTTACTCTTACAGTAAGTGAGCGTCCGGTTTATATGATGGCAAACTTGTATGGAATGTCAAGGACTGAAGTTCTGGAGACACTTGAAGATAATGATTTAATCGTTCTTGATTTTACAGAAGAGTACCATTCTACAATTGAACCAGGGAAAGTTGTTTCACAAGACCCTCCCAGGGGAACTGAAATTCGTGAAAGAACTACTGTGAGAGTTGTATTTTCTGCTGGACCGGAACCAGAACCAGAACCAGAACCGGAGCCGGAACCAGAACCAGAACCGGAAAATGAACCGGAAGAACAGCCGGTATCAGCCAGTGTTCCGTTTGATGTCAGTATCCCTGACTGGGATGGAGACGAGGAAGACCGACCAGTTTACAGAGTAAGTATTTCCGTTATTGATATGAGAAGCGAAGAACCGAGACAGGTAATAGACAGAGAAGTATCCGAAGATGAAAGGTTTCATATAGATATGAGGGTTGCCCCCGGTGAATCAGGCTATCTTGTTGTCATCGTTGACGGTGAAGAGCATGAAGAATCACCGTATGAATACACCTATGAAGAATTGCAGGAGTATGAGTAAAAATAGCAGCTGAAAGATTATGAAAGATTAATATGTAATATAAAATACGAAAGGGAGGAATTTCATTGGTTTTTTTCGGAGGTACGAATGGCTCAAGGTAGGATTGTAAAGGCGCTAAGCGGGTTTTACTATGTAGAAAATGAAGATGGAATATTTCAATGCCGGGGGCGGGGGAACTTCCGGAAGCGGAAGATCACCCCGTTAGTAGGCGATACGGTTGAATTTGAAGCGGAAAATAAAACGGATGGATATGTTTTAGAAGTAATGGAGCGGAAAAACGAACTGATCCGTCCTCCAATCTCAAATGTGGAACAGGCAATACTGGTTTTTTCTACGGAAGAACCGTCATTTAGTTCCTTGCTCCTTGACAAGTTCCTCGTTCACGTTGAAGCCAATGACATCGAGCCTGTCATCTGCCTCTCAAAAATTGACCTGCTCGATGAAGTGAAGGAAGCGGAAATGCAGAGGGCGGAAAAAATATATAAAAAGCTCGGCTATGAAGTAATAAACACTTCCATTTATCTTGAAGAAACGATTGAGACTTTGAGGCCCTACTTAAAAGACAGAGTCTCCGTGTTTGCCGGACAGTCAGGGGTGGGGAAATCTTCTCTGCTGAATGCTCTCAGGCCTGAATTGAACCTGGAAACAAGGCCAATTTCCAAGAGTCTCGGAAGAGGAAAACATACGACCCGCCACGTAGAACTTATCCCGGTGGAGTCAGGGTATGTTGCGGATACGCCAGGTTTCAGCTCTCTTGATTTCCACGGCATAGAAGCGGAAGAGCTCAGCTATTGTTTTCCCGAGATGAGAAGCCGGGTGAATGACTGTAAATTCCGGGGCTGCACCCATATTAATGAACCTTCCTGCTCTGTAAGAGAAGCAGTAAAGGATGGAGAAATTGCCGACTTCAGGTACGAACATTATTTGCAGTTCTTTGATGAAATAAAATCACAAAAGCGGAGGTACTGAGATTATGGTAAAAATTGCACCATCGATTTTATCAGCGGATTTCGCCAGATTAGGCGAAGAAGTTTCAGATGTGGAAAAAGGAGGAGCTGATTACATTCATGTGGATGTAATGGACGGGCATTTTGTTCCAAACATTACGATCGGCCCCTTGATTGTGGATGCAATAAGGCCTGTAACCAGGCTTCCGCTGGATGTTCATTTAATGATAGAGAATCCGGATCATTTTATTCCCCAGTTTGCGAAGTCAGGGGCAGATATTATAAGCGTTCACGCCGAAGCTTGCACTCATCTTCACCGGACAATACATCTTATTAAGGAAAATGGATCGAAAGCCGGTGTCGTACTGAACCCGGCAACTCCGGTGGAAGCAATCAAACACATTATCGAGGATGTGGACCTTGTTCTGCTTATGACCGTAAACCCCGGATTTGGCGGACAGTCCTTTATTCCTTCTGTACTTCCGAAAATCGCCCATGTTCGTGAGCTGGTAAACAGAACGGGTAAAGAGATTGAAATAGAAGTGGACGGAGGAGTTAACCCGGACACGGCAAAACAATGTATTGAGGCTGGTGCAAATGTGTTAGTAGCCGGTTCTGCCATATATAACAGCCGTAACAGAGAGCAGGCTATCTCGGCTATCAGAGGAACCATTTAAACGTTTGGAAACTGCAGGTTACCCCTTTTATCTGAGGGGGCCTGTTTTCTTTGTTCTGGCTTAATTTTTTAATGTTTTTTCAGTTTGGAAACCGCACATGTTTTAACCTTTATCATATGCTAATGAATATCCGGGCAGAAAACAATGGGTATGATTTTCCGCCGCCAGAAGGAAGATAATTACGGATTTATTTTTTTGTCCGAAAAAGGCAGAAGAGGCTGGTTTTCTAAGTGCCGCCGCACAACTTGCCTTATTTGAGAAGATGTATCTTCAGAAAAAGGGTACTATTTTCTGAAGGATGAATATAATGGGTAATAACGAAACACGTATTTATTCTTAAACTTTATGTCCTGTTCTGGCCATGGAAGCTCATTTGAGGAGGGGGAAAAATGAAGTTTTATACAATTAAACTGCCAAAGTTTATTGGCGGCTTTGTAAGAGCATGTCTGGGAGCCTTTAAGAAGGGTTAAATGCTGTATTGCAGTACGGACAATCCTTTCCATCCTGAATTTAATTGAGGTCATGGTAAGAGCAGATACACCGGGAATTCTGACTTCTTCCATGAACAGCAAAAAACGGCGCAAGAGGCGCCGTTTTTTAGTACAACTATAAAGAGAGGGAGTTCTGAATTCCGTCTCTTTTCATTTAATATTAAACGCGTTCAACTTTACCAGATTTAAGCGCTCTTGCAGAAACGTATACACGTTTTGGCTTTCCGTCTACCATGATACGCACTTTCTGAACGTTAGCACCCCAACGGCGTTTCGTTGCGTTTAATGCGTGAGAACGCTTGTTTCCTGTTTTAGGGCCTCTACCCGTAATTACACATTTACGTGACATAGTTTTTCCCTCCTTCGTAAAACCGGTCAAATTCCAAGTCTTCACTAATCAAGTTTCATAACAAACACTAAAACATCTTAGCACAGGAAAAAAAGAATTTCAAGTAGTATAAATTTTAGTTTAAAGGTTATCCCCTTGACAGCAAGCGTGACAGACAAGATAATAATATATTGTGCCGTCTTGTTCCTACAAACCAGCAGGAGTAAGTTCTTTAAACATACCGTTATTTTGTCAGACCTGATTTACGGCCGGGGATTGATTATACATAAATTCTTTACGCCAGAACAGGGAACAAGCAGCATCAGCCGGTTATTCTAATAGTATGATTAGGCACCCATCAGAGGTGCCTTATGAAATGGCTGATTTCGACAGTTATGGCAGGGGGATGGACTGCAGCGGAAGCGTCCCGGTTTAATACTTTTATCCGCTGCAGCCGGCAAATAAAGAAATCCTTTTCAAGTTTTCTTTTAAATTAATTTTTTTTATAGTAAAATTACACTAGCCATGAGGAAAACATCCAAAGGGGGGCTTTTGCATGACCATTGAAATGAAAACGAACTACGGAACAATTGACGTTTCAAAAGAAGTGGTAGCTGTTATTGCAGGCGGAGCGGCGATCGATTGCTACGGAATTGTGGGAATGGCTTCACAAAAGCAGCTTAAAGACGGAATTACCGACCTCTTAGGCAGAGAGAATATGGGACGCGGAGTTGTAATACGGGAAAAAGAAGAAGAGGTTTATATTGATATGTACATTATTGTAAGCTACGGAACTAAGATTTCAGAGGTAGCGCACAATGTCCAGTCCAAAGTAAAATACCAGCTGAAACAAATGCTGGGCCTGGAAGTAAGTTCGGTAAATATATTCGTACAAGGTGTACGTGTGACAAACCCATAGTTAGGAGGAGCATTCGTGACGATCAAGATAATTGAAGGAGAAAAGTTCGCCCAAATGTTAATTGAAGGAGCGAACAACTTATCCAACAATGCGAAATCCATCGATGCCTTAAATGTATTCCCTGTACCAGACGGAGATACAGGAACAAATATGAATTTAACAATCACTTCAGGTGTCAAGGAAGTTAAGGCACAGAGCAAGACCCATACAGGACAGGTGGCAGGTTATTTTGCCAAAGGACTGTTAATGGGAGCAAGAGGAAATTCCGGTGTAATATTATCACAGCTTTTCCGCGGTTTCTCCAAATCGGTGGAAGGGAAAGAGTCAATAGGAAGCAAAGATTTAAGTAAAGCCTTCGCTTACGGGGTAGACATGGCATATAAGGCTGTTATGAAGCCGGTGGAAGGAACGATCCTTACTGTGGCTAAAGACTCAGCGAATAAAGCCGTGGAATTCGCCAAAAAAAATGACGATACAATTGCGCTTATGGAGGCTGTTGTAACGGAAGCAAAGGCTTCTTTAGAGCGCACACCTGATCTTCTGCCTGTATTGAAGGAAGTTGGGGTAGTGGACTCCGGAGGACAGGGGCTTGTTACGATCTATGAAGGCTTCCTCGCTGTGTTAAAAGGGGAGAAAATCGCCGAAACAGAGGTACAGGGGCCAAGTATGGACGAGCTTGTTAAGGTGGAACATCATCAGTCTGCTCAAAGCCATATGTCCACAGAGGACATCGAATTCGGGTACTGTACAGAAGTGATGGTGAAATTTGAAGAAGAAAAAGTAGAGGAAAACCCATATAGTGAAACTGATTTCAGAGAAGAACTCAGCGAACATGGCGATTCCCTGCTTGTCGTTTCTGACGAAGACCTCCTGAAAATCCATATTCACGCAGAGTATCCCGGCAATGTAATTTCTGCCGCTCAAAGATATGGTTCTCTCGTCAATGTGAAGATAGAAAATATGCGGGAACAGCATACGAGCATCCTTCAGCAGGAAAGCCATTCTGCTGCTGCTCCATCTGTACCTGCAAAAGCGGAGAAAACCGAATACGCCGTAATCACTGTAGCAATGGGGGAAGGAATTTCCCAGTTATTCAAGAGCCTCGGCGCTAAGCGTGTTATCGAAGGCGGCCAGACAATGAATCCGTCAACAGAAGATTTTGTTAAAGCGATTGAAGAGAGTAACTCTGAAAAAATCGTACTGCTTCCGAATAACGGAAATATTATTATGGCTGCTGAGCAAGCTGCCTCGGTTTCCGACAAAGATGTTGTCGTAGTTCCTTCAAAGTCTGTTCCTCAAGGTTTAGCTGCCCTGCTGGCATTCAATCCTGCAGCTGATCTGAAAGATAATGAAGAAGAAATGAAGGAAGCCCTGTCAACAGTTAAAACCGGTGAGGTAACATACGCTGTCCGGGATACAAGTATTAGCGGTGTGGAGATTAAAAAAGGAGATTTCATGGGCATTGTCGAAAAAGATATAGTATCCACCGACAGTGACGTACAGGGTGTTGCAAAAGAGCTTCTGAGCAAAATGGTGGATGAAGACAGTGAAATCATTACGATTATCCGAGGAGAAGACCGTACAGAGGAAGAAGCGGACGAACTTGCTTCATATCTGGAAGAGCAATACAAGGATGTGGAAGTAGAAGTCCACGAAGGAAACCAGCCTCTATACTCATACATCATCTCAGTGGAGTAAGAGGATAAATTAAACAGGGGGTTGCGTTTATGGGAAAAGTTTTAATAGTCACCGATTCAACTGCTGATATACCGAAATCTCTGCAGGAAGAACTGGGAATAACAGTTGTGCCTCTGAAAGTCCACTTTGGTGAAGAGACTTTCGAAGATGGAGTCGATCTAAATCCTGGCCAATTTTATGAAAAACTAAAGAAAGCAGACCAGATTCCAACAACATCTCAGCCAACCCCGCATCAGTTTGAAGAGGAATACCGCCGCTTATCAGAAGAAAATCCTGAAAGTGATATTATTTCCATTCACTTGTCATCTAAACTGAGCGGTACATACCAGTCTGCTTATATAGCTTCCCAGACGCTTGGAGAAGAAATTCCGGTTACTGTGGTTGACTCAAAGAGGGCTTCTTATGCTATCGGAGTAGTCGTTGTGGAAGCTGCAGCTCTTGCCAGGAAGGGAGCTTCCAAAGACGAAGTAATCTCGAGGATTAACGAACTCCTTGAAGAAACTACCGTGTTTTTCATGGTTGACACCCTTGAGTACCTGGAGAAAAACGGACGAATCGGTAAAGCGTCCGCGGTACTAGGCTCCTTGCTGAAAATTAAGCCAATTCTTTCTCTGACAGAAGAAGGGGAAGTTTATCCGTATGAGAAAGTGAGAGGCAATAAGAAAGCTGTCGCAAAAATTCTGGATGAATTTGAGGACCGCTTCGGCAATGATCCTGTGCACGTTGGAATCTCCCATGCGGAAGTACAGGGAGAAGCCGATGAGCTTATGGAAAAAATTAAGGACCGGTTTAATGTAAAAAAAGAAATAGTTACAAATATCGGGCCAGTAATAGGCACCCATGTAGGCCCTGGCACAATCTCTATTGCATTTGGCAGGAGCAAAATGTAACACTTTGGAAACAGCCCTGATCTAAGGAATTATCCTGAGATCAGGGTTTTTTCCTGCTTAACTACTTTTATTCCTGCAGTGAAAGCTGCTGACATCTTTACATTCAGCATCTTAAACCGGCGATAACCTGTCCAGCCGGTTATGATAGCCCTTTTTCCCGCAATTTGTTAATATATACATAGTATTTTTGATTAAATGTGTTATTGTAATTAAAGAGAGTTTCCAGGGAGGAATTCGTAATGAAATACAGAAGTGTTTTTGATATTATCGGCCCGGTTATGATCGGGCCGTCAAGTTCACATACAGCAGGGGCCGCCAGAATCGGCCTCGTAGCAAGACAATTATTCCGCGCTGAACCAGCATGGGTGTCCTTTCACTTATACGGATCTTTTGCAAAAACGTATCAGGGGCATGGGACAGATGTCGCTCTTACAGGTGGAGTTTTAGGATTCGATACTTCGGATCCCCGCATTACCGATGCTCTTAATATTGCAGATACTAAAGGTATGAATGTATCCTTTCATGAAGAGGAAGCTCAGCCCGACCATCCGAATACTGTGAAGATTCGTCTCGGAAACGGGGTTCAGGAACTGGAATTAGTGGGTATTTCCATAGGTGGGGGAAAAGTTGAAATTACCGAACTGAATGGTTTCCCATTAAGGCTGAGCGGTAATCACCCTGCCATACTGGTCGTCCATAATGACCGGTATGGTGCAATCGCTTCCGTTTCCAGCCATCTTGCAAAATACGAAGTCAACATTGGACGTATGGAAGTTTCCAGAAAAGATGTGGGGAAAGAAGCATTAATGGTCATTGAAATGGACCAAAATATCGGAGAAGATATTTTAAAAGAAATTGAAGCGCTGGAGCATGTTGAAACAGTAACTAAAATAAACGAGTAAGACTTCAGCACCAAGGAGGTTGCATCATGTTTCGCAATGTTGAAGAATTGGTTGCTATAGCCGAAAAAGAAGGTATTCAGATTTCCGAAGTGATGATTCGCCAGGAAATGAAAATACACGATCGTTCCAGAGAGGAAGTTATTGCCCAGATGGAACGAAACCTTGATGTAATGGAAAAAGCAGTACACAGGGGTATTCATGAAGAAGTGAAATCCTTGTCCGGCCTTACAGGCGGAGACGGAAAAAAACTGTACGAATATATACAATCAAATGATACGCTTGCTGGTCCCCTCATGCTTGACGCGGTGGCAAAAGCAATGGCTACAAATGAAGTGAATGCTGCTATGGGAACAATCTGTGCAACACCAACCGCAGGTTCAGCAGGTGTAGCGCCAGGTGTGTTGTTTGCTCTTAAAGATAAGCTAAATCCAACAAGAGAACAAATGGTAAGATTTCTTTTTACTTCCGGAGCATTTGGATTCGTGGTAGCCAACAACGCATCGATCTCAGGTGCTGCAGGCGGGTGCCAGGCAGAGGTAGGTTCTGCCACCGGAATGGCGGCAGCTGCTGCAGTAGAAATGGCAGGGGGGACACCGCAGCAGTCAGCGGAAGCGATGGCGATCGCGCTAAAAAATATGCTCGGATTAGTTTGTGACCCTGTTGCGGGATTAGTGGAAGTTCCTTGTGTAAAAAGAAATGCTGCAGGTGCCTCGGGCGCTATTGTGTCCGCGGACCTGGCATTAGCCGGAATTAAAAGCCGAATACCTTGTGATGAGGTAATCGATGCCATGTACCGTATTGGTCAATCCATGCCGTCAGCATTGAGAGAAACTGCTGAAGGAGGACTGGCTGCAACACCGACCGGCCGTAAATACCAGGAGAAAATATTCGGCAAGTCTGCAAAGGTGTGATAACTAATGGAACAGCCAATTACAGAGATTCACGGAGTAGGCCCCAGGAGCTATGAACAGCTGCAGGCCATGGGGGTTTACACTGTAAACGATTTGCTTGATCACTTCCCGTTCAGGTACGAAGACCATGCAATCCGCCCGATTATGGAAGCCCAGCATAATGAAAGGGTTACTGTAAGAGGAAAGGTACACAGTGAACCATCTCTTAGATTTTACGGGAAAAATAAGTCCCGCCTGACCGTTCGCGTTCTCGTGGACGGTCTCTTAGTGCAGGCTGTCTTCTTTAACCAGGCGTACTTAAAAAAACAAGTTCGTCTTGGCGATACGATTATCCTGAGTGGTAAGTTCGATCGTAACCGGCTGATGATAACAGGAGGGACTATAAAGCAGGAACAAACTGACGGACCTGGACAAGGTCTGGAACCTGTTTACTCGGTGAAAGGCGATTTAAGGATAACTACCTTAAGAAAGTTGATCAGGCAGGCAATACAGCAATTCGAAGGAGAAATTGAAGAGATACTGCCTCCACAGCTTCTTGCTGCATACCGTCTGCTGCCACGGGAAGAAACTATCCGGGAACTGCATTTTCCTTCTTCTCCTGCACAACTGGGACAGGCAAAACGAAGAATGATTTATGAAGAACTGCTTCTTTTCCAGCTGAAAATGCAGATGTACCGCAAAATAGAGCGGGAAGCAGACGAAGGCCAAAAGAAAGAATTTGAGACAGAACTAATCAGAGATTTCGTCAGAGAGCTGCCATTTTCCTTAACCGGAGCACAAAAAAGAGTGCTGAAGGAAATTATTGATGATTTAAAAAGTGACTACAGAATGAACAGGCTTCTTCAGGGAGACGTGGGTTCAGGAAAAACAATCATTGCAGGCTGTGCCTTATTTGCTGCTGTACAAGCAGGTTTCCAGGGGGCGCTGATGGTGCCGACTGAGATTTTGGCAGAGCAGCACCTGGAGTCTCTAAAAGGACTGCTTGAACCTCATGGAATTAAAGTAGCCCTGCTGTCCGGATCGGCAAGAGCTAAAGAGCGAAGAGAGATCCTGGCTGACTTAAAGGATGGAAAAATAAACGTTTTAATAGGCACCCATGCGCTTATCCAGGAAGGGGTCGATTTCCATCACCTTGGTCTCGTTATAACGGACGAGCAGCACAGATTTGGTGTGGAGCAAAGGAGAATCCTGAGGAAAAAAGGCGTACGGCCTGATGTTCTCTTTATGACAGCAACTCCAATACCACGTACGCTTGCCATATCTGCTTTTGGCGATATGGACGTTTCCGTAATCGATGAAATGCCAGCCGGGAGAAAGCCGGTGGATACAAGATGGGTGAAGCCGGAAGTTCTTCCTAAGGTGATTGAATTTATAAAAAAAGAAATCAATAAAGGGCATCAGGCTTATGTAATCTGCCCCCTGATTGAAGAATCAGAAAAACTCGATGTCCAGAATGCGATAGATGTACATTTTCAGCTCCAGCAGGCGCTTCCGGATATAAATGTGGGCTTAATGCACGGACGCCTTTCCTCCCAGGAGAAAGATGAAGTGATGAATGAATACGCTGAAAATCAGGTTCAGGTCCTTGTCTCTACTACTGTCGTAGAGGTAGGAGTCAACGTTCCTAATGCCACAGTTATGGTCATCTACGACGCAGAAAGGTTCGGGCTTGCACAGCTTCACCAGCTGAGAGGCAGGGTAGGAAGAGGAGATGCTCAGTCCTACTGTATACTGCTTGCTAATCCAAAGACAGACGTTGGCAAAGAAAGAATGTCAATCATGACAGAGACAACAGATGGCTTTGAATTGTCAGAACGGGATCTGGAACTTCGGGGTCCAGGAGACTTTTTTGGGGCAAAACAAAGCGGACTCCCGGTATTTAAAGTTGCTGACATTGTAGAAGACTATCGGGTGCTTGAGGTGGCCAGGCAGGATGCGGTAAAGCTCGTTCATTCAGAAACATTCTGGAATGGGCAGGACTATGCAAAACTCCGGCAGTATTTAAAATCTGAGGGTATCTTTTCAGAAGAAAAACTGGACTAATAAATATTTATTGTTGAAAAGTACAGTACTACAAATATATACTACTATTAGTACCTAGTCATAGAAACGTGGAAGTGAGAAAATGAAAATATCTAAAAAACAAAGACAGCCGATGTTAAAAGAGAAAATTGCCGAAAATCCGTTTATAACCGACGAAGCATTAGCGGAGGAGTTTAAAGTCAGTGTACAGACAGTCAGGCTGGACAGACTTGAGCTTAATATCCCTGAAGTCAGAGAGCGTATAAAACATGTTGCTAAGCAGCAGTACGACACAGTTAAAGCACTCCCCATTGAGGAGGTTATCGGAGAAGTCATTGATCTTGAACTGGATAAGCACGCAATTTCCATCCTGGATATAAAGGAAGAGCATGTTTTTTCAAGAACTGGCATTGCGAGAGGGCATCATCTTTTTGCACAGGCAAATTCTCTGGCCGTCGCTGTAATTAACGATGAACTGGCATTGACCGCAGCAGCAAATATGTCCTTTAAAAGGCGTGTTAAAGTTGGGGAGCGTGTCATTTCAAAAGCGTACGTAACGGATATCCGCGAGGACCGCACCTTCGTTGAAGTAAACAGCTACGTTGGCCAGGAGCTTGTTTTTCAGGGAGAGTTCTCCATGTTTCGACAAGAACAATAAATTAAGGTTGGTGTAACAATGAGGCTATCAGTAGACGCAATGGGCGGTGACAATGCCCCGGAGAGCATTATAAAAGGGTGTGAAGCTGCTTTAGATAAATATAATGATCTTGAAATAATCCTGACAGGTAACGAAAATGAAATAAAAAAGTTTATTCAGCCATCTGACAGAGTACAAATTATCCATACAGAAGTTGTCATTGAAGGGGAAGATTCTCCGGTCCGGGCAGTCCGCCGGAAGAAAGACTCTTCTATGGTTCTTGCAGTACAGCAGGTGAAAGAAGGCAAGGCGGATGCTGCTGTTTCTGCTGGGAACACAGGAGCATTGATGACAGCCGGCCTCCTGGTTCTCGGAAGAATAAAAGGAATCGAACGGCCTGCTCTTTCTCCTATGCTGCCTACATTAGGCGGGGAAGGGTTTCTGCTTCTTGATGTGGGTGCTAATATGGATGCAAAGCCTGAACATCTCCTTCAATATGCCAAAATGGGAGATGTGTATATGCGGAAAGTTCGTAAAGTCGACAACCCAAGAATCGGGCTGTTGAACGTAGGGACTGAAGCAGGAAAAGGATCCGAGCTGACAAAGCAGGTCTATGGACTTTTGCAGGACAGCTCTGTTAATTTTGTTGGCAACGTGGAGGCCAGGGATCTTCTTGAAGGTGCCGCCGATGTGGTGGTATGTGACGGATTCTCAGGCAATCTCGTGCTTAAAACTATTGAAGGAACAGCCATGTCGTTGTTTTCCCTGCTAAAAGAAGAACTTACTTCTTCGTTCACAAATAAGCTGGCTGCCGGAGTGCTGAGGCCATCGTTTAAGCGGGTCA
This sequence comes from Evansella clarkii, assembly GCF_002019695.1. Classification (GTDB taxonomy): domain Bacteria; phylum Bacillota; class Bacilli; order Bacillales; family Salisediminibacteriaceae; genus Evansella; species Evansella clarkii. Next base: position 2,896,667 of record NZ_KV917376.1, read on the forward strand.
AAAATAAAATGGATTATTCCGAGTATGGAGGCGCCGGTCTTTTCGGATTAAGGGCTCCGGTAATTAAAGCTCATGGGTCCTCGGATGAGCGGGCATTTTTCAGTGCAATCCGGCAGGCAAAAACGATGCATGAAGAGAAAGTAGTCAGCACGATCGAGCAGGAGATTCAAAAAACAAAATCAGCTGAGGGGGAGTAATAACTATGGTAAAGATTTCATTACTTTTTCCCGGCCAGGGATCACAGCAGGTCGGTATGGGAAAAGAGCTTGCTGAGGCTTACCCTGTTTGCAGGGAGGTATTCAGCAAAGCGGATAAAGTTTTAGGTGAGTCGCTGTCAGAACTTATTTTTTCAGGTGAAGAAGAACTAAAAAGAACAGAGAATACTCAGCCTGCCCTCCTTACTGTAAGTACTGGCATATGGGAAATATTAAGAGAAAAAGGAATAACCGCGGACTTTGCTGCCGGGCACAGTCTTGGTGAATATTCGGCTCTTGTGGCTGCAGGTGCGTTGTCGTTTGAGGATGCTTGCGCAGCTGTAAGAAAGCGTGGACAATGGATGGAAGAAGCTGTGCCTGCAGGGAAAGGCACGATGGCGGCAGTTTTAGGTATGGACAGAGATTTACTCCAGAAAATTACGGACGAAGCGAGCGAAACAGCAGGAGCGGTTCAGCCTGCAAATTTTAACGCGTCAGGGCAGATTGTTATTTCCGGCACTGCCGAAGGAGTTGCTGCCGCTTCGGAACTAGCGAAGTCCAGGGGTGCAAAACGGGTAATCCCGTTAACAGTAAGCGGGCCGTTCCATTCATCACTCATGGAGCCAGCTGCTGAAAAAATGAAAGAACATCTCAAGAATGTTGAAATTTCGGAACCGAAAATACCAGTGGTTGCAAATGTAACTGCGGAAGAAACGAAGGATCCTGAAGAAATCAGGGAGCTGCTTTACAAACAAATCTACTCCCCGGTACTCTGGGAAGACACTATACATAAGCTAGTTGAAGAAGGTTCAGACACATTTATTGAGTTAGGGCCGGGAAAGGTTTTAAGCGGCCTTGTAAAAAAAGTTTCACGACGGGCTAGAGTATTGCCGGTCTATGATATGGAAACATTAGATAAAGCTGTTAAAGTGCTGACTGAGGAGTGAAGAGCATGAAAGGACAAAACGCATTAGTAACAGGAGGATCCCGTGGGATAGGCCGCGCGATTTGCATTGCCCTGGCGAAACAGGGTGTAAACGTAGCTGTAAACTACTCCGGAAGTAAAGAAAAAGCAGAGGCAGTGGCAGAAGAATGCCGCTCCTATGATGTAAAAGCATTTGCTTTACAGGCGAATGTAGCTGATTCAGAAGCTGTGAATGGAATGGTGAAAACCACTATTGAAGAGTTCGGGTCCCTGGAGATCCTAGTGAACAACGCAGGGATAACGAAAGATACACTTATCATGCGGATGAAAGAAGCGGACTTTGATGCCGTAATCGAAACGAACCTGAAAGGTGTTTTCAACTGTTCAAAGGCGGTTACCCGGCCGATGATGAAGCAGCGTTACGGGAGAATTATAAACATTTCCTCCGTAGTCGGAGTGCTTGGGAATGCCGGGCAGGCTAATTATGTGGCAAGTAAAGCGGGAGTTATCGGTTTAACAAAATCGATGGCAAGGGAACTTGCAAACAGAAATATAAATGTTAACTCTATTGCTCCCGGGTTCATTGAAACAGATATGACGGAAGCTCTCTCCGAAGAAGTAACCAGTGAAATGCTGAAGCAGATTCCCCTTGGGAAGCTTGGAACCCCCGAGCAGGTAGCAGATGTGGCGGTATTTCTTGCCAGCGATGCGTCTTCCTATATGACAGGGCAGACACTTCACGTAGACGGCGGAATGGTAATGCAATAACCACGCAGTAACCAGGGAAAAGCCTTAAATAATACTAAGTTGAAATCTAACTAGTTTTTTTCACCTGTTTATCCTATAATTACTTGAGAGGAGGTGAGTGTAATGGCAGCAATTCTTGACCGCGTTGCGAAAATCGTTTCAGATCGTCTTGGCGTAGATGAATCCGAAGTGAAGCCGGAAGCTACGTTTAAAGATGATTTAGGAGCAGACTCCTTGGATGTAGTTGAGCTTGTAATGGAGTTAGAAGACGAGTTCGACTTGGAAATTTCCGATGAAGATGCTGAAAAAATATCTACTGTAGGTGACGTGATTCAATACATAGAGCGTCATCAATAGTTTTAAACCCAAGCCCCTCACCGGGCTTGGGCTTTCAATAATGCTTAACGGCGTTATTATATTAAAAAGCTCATCCAGAGCAGACTAAACTGTCAAACTGAGACAAAGCGACGGGGGATCTCATGCAACAATCACGAAAGATTCAAAGAAGAGGAATAAAACGCCCAGCAAGAAAGCTTCAAATGACAAAGGCGCAAAAACAGAAGTACCGCCAGTTCTTATCTTCCATAGATATTCATTTTGATAATGAAGACCTGTTTATACAAGCCTTCACGCATTCATCTTATGTAAACGAGCACAGAATACGGCCGCATGATGACAATGAACGGCTGGAGTTTTTAGGCGATGCAGTTTTGGAATTGGCCATCTCTCAGTACCTCTACAAAAAATACCCGAACATGAGCGAAGGTGAGATGACCAAACTCAGAGCTGCAATCGTATGCGAACCATCATTGGCAAAAACAGCCGACCATCTCCACTTCGGTGATTATGTCCTCCTCGGTAAAGGAGAAGAAATGACAGGGGGCAGAAAACGGCCCGCACTCCTCGCAGACGTATTCGAGTCATTTATCGGGGCCCTTTACCTTGACCAGGGAATGGAAGCCGTATACAAGTTCCTTGAAGAACACGTCTATCCGAAAATCGAAGAAGGCGAATACTCTCATATGATGGATTTTAAATCCCAGCTGCAGGAACTCATTCAGCGTGAAGGGCAAGGCCACATCCAATACAAAATCGTACAGGAAAAAGGCCCCGCCCACGCAAGAGAATTCGTCTCGGAAGTATGGCTCGAAGAAGAAGAACTAGGCGCCGGAACCGGCAGATCCAAAAAAGAAGCCGAGCAAATGGCCGCCCAAAAAGCACTGGAAAAACTCACAAACAACCACTAATTTTATCGACTGACCAGGAACTGGAAAAGAAATTGCCGATGAATTCATTCAGCAAGGCAGCATCTCTTTTTCCAGTTCTTTTTTTATGCGCAGTGTTAATTTGCGAGGATGGCAGGCCTCGCAGGACAGGGGATAAATTAGCTCGCTCGTGGGAATTATTCCAGTGTGTCCCCTGCATTTGGGCCGGGAGTGGTGAGTGGTGCAGGCAGAAGTTGCAATTTGAACGTCTCGCATACCCGCTCGGGATAAAATAACGCCCAAGCGGTAACGCGAGCACGTCTCGCATACCCGCTCGAGATAAAAAATCGCCCAAGCGGTAACGCGAGCACGTCTCGCATACCCGCTCAGGATAAAAAATCGCCCAAGCGGTAACGTGAGAGCATCTCACACACCCGCTCGGGATAAAATAACGCCCAAGCGGTAACGCGAGCACGTCTTGCATACCCGCTCGGGATAAAATAACGCCCAAGTGGTAATGCAAGAACGTCTCACATACCCGCTCGGGATAAAATAACGCCCAAGCGGTAACGCGAGCACGTCTCGCATACCCGCTCGGGATAAAAAATCGCCCAAGCGGTAACGCGAGAGCATCTCGCATACCCGCTCGGGATAAAATAACGGCCAAGCGGTAACGTGAGAGCATCTCACACACCCGCTCGGGATAAAAAATCGCCCAAGCGGTAATGCAAGCACGTCTCGCATACCCGCTCGGGATAAAATAACGGCCAAGCGGTAACGCGAGAACGTCTCGCATACCCGCTCGAGATAAAAAATCGCCCAAGCGGTAACGCGAGCACGTCTCGCATACCCGCTCAGGATAAAATAACGGCCAAGCGGTAACGTGAGAGCATCTCACACACCCGCTCGGGATAAAATAACGCCCAAGCGGTAACGCGAGAACGTCTTGCATACCCGCTCGGGATAAAATAACGCCCAAGTGGTAATGCAAGAACGTCTCACATACCCGCTCGGGATAAAATAACGCCCAAGCGGTAACGCGAGAGCATCTCGCATACCCGCTCGGGATAAAATATCCCCCAAGCGGTAACGCGAGAACGTCTCGCATACCCGCTCGGGATAAAAAATCGCCCAAGCGGTAACGCGAGAGCATCTCAACCCCTCTCTGTCCCCATGCATACCCTCCAATCCCAAAAACAAAAATAATAAATTATCAGAAAAGTGTGTTATACTTACTTCATATATTATCCAAAGGGATGATTAACCAGGGCCGCTCTTCTAAGCTGCGGTCATTTTTGACGGCTTTATTCCTTTTCGGAAAACAGCTTAACATAATTAATTTATTGTAAACAATCAACGCAACGCTGATCTTTTTAAAACAACTGAGGCGGGAGATGTATGAGAGAAATATTAATCGGCATTGCAGCATCGATGTTTTTTGCAGTCACATTTATACTTAACCGTTCCATGGAGCTTGGCGGCGGAAGCTGGTTATGGAGCTCTTCATTAAGATTTTTATTTATGGTCCCGTTCCTGGTTATTATCGTACTCCTTAGGAAAAACATGAAACAACTGCTCCAGGAGATGGTAAAAAACCCTCTCCCATGGATAGTATGGAGTTTTACAGGATTCGTCCTGTTTTACGGCCCTCTTACATATGCAGCAGCTTATGGGCCAGGCTGGCTTGTAGCAGGAACCTGGCAGCTCACTATCGTAGCCGGCGTCTTACTGACACCATTTTTTTACAAAAGCATACCTGCTCCAACAGGAACAATCAAAGTAAGAGAAAAGATTCCTGTATTTGCGTTAATATTTTCTGTGATTATTTTTTCAGGCGTCATGCTCATGCAATGGCAGCACGGCAGTAATCTCACATGGAGTATTGCTTTATTAAGTATTTTGCCTGTGGCAGTGGCCGCTTTTGCATACCCTCTGGGCAACAGAAAAATGATGGAGTTATGCGGGGGGAGGCTTGATACTTTTCAGAGGGTTCTTGGAATGACACTGGCAAGTCTCCCATTCTGGGTAATAATTGGGTCTGCTGGGTACGCAACTGCCGGTCTTCCGTCATCCAGCCAGATGATCCAGGCTTTTGTCGTAGCTGTCTGCTCAGGGGTTGTAGCTACTACATTATTTTTTATAGCTACTGACAGAACGAAGGGTGACCAGGGAAAACTCGCTGCGGTAGAAGCTACCCAGTCGACTCAGGTAATGTTTGTATTAGTAGGGGAAGTACTGCTTCTTTCAGCTCCGCTGCCTGACGGTCTGGCATTTGGCGGGCTGTTCCTGGTGGTACTCGGTATGCTCCTTCACAGTTTTTTTGCCAGAAAGTCTGTGGAAAAATTACCGGATGTTAATGTGATAAAGAGTGAACAAAAAATTTAATAGGTGGGGAAGCATATGATGGAAATAAGAAAACCTGACAGTTACGCTGAAGCAGCAGAATTTATTGCAAAGATGAACAAAAAGAAATCGTCTCATACTGGATACTGCGGTACTGAGGCAGATGAAGTTTTACATACTCTGGAGAATGACTTTTCTGATTTTCCTCTGGACGATTCTCTCATAGCTGCCTATAAAGACGGCGAGCTGGTTGGCCTGCTCGGAATAGACGGGGACGAGGATCAGAAAACCGGAGAGTTATGGGGCCCGTTTATAGACATACCAGAGTGGGAAGATACAGCTGTGAAAATGTGGGACAAACTGGTTAGCCAGCTCGCTGGGAAAATAGAAAAAGCTTTCGGCTTTTATAATATAGCAAATGCTGAATGCGAGCTTTTTATGGAGATGGGAGCAGCTGTTAAGAACAGAGAAGACGTTATCTTAAGAATAACCCGGGAAGATATTCGCACAACTAATCAGCCAGCTATTGAGGAAATTTCAGAGCCGTATTATAAAGATTTTCAGCAGCTTCATGAAGAAAGTTTTAAGAATGCTTATTATACAGCTGCGGAAATACTGGAAAAAAGTGATGAGTACAATAAAACTATTATAGAAATAAAGAATGGTAAAATGGCCGGCTATGTCTATTGTGAAGCACGACCGGATTTCTCTGAGGGAGATATTCATTTTATTGCCGTTTCTCCATCTGGCAGAAACCAGGGTACAGGCAGGAAGTTAATTAATCATGCACTTTCTTATTTGTTTTCTTTTAAAGAGATTACCAATATTATTTTGTGTGTTGATGCGGGTAACAAAGCAGCTCTTAAAGTATACGGAAGCTCAGGGTTCAGTGAGCAGCACAGGCTGAATTTCTATACACTTGACTTTAAAAAAATTGAAGCTGTGAAAGCTGGACAATTATAGAGCAAATGGAGAAATAAAATGGTATGATAGTAAAATACTATTGCTTGTGAGCTTTTTAACATCCAAAAGCAATTAGATATACGGTAAAAGGAAGGTAGCAAATGTCTGAAGAAAATATCACCAGGTTAGAAATAAACGGAAAAGAGCTCATATTAATCGGTACTGCTCATGTTTCGAGGCACAGTGCAGAGCAGGTAAAAGAAGTTATTGAAGCAGAACAGCCGGATACTGTTTGTATTGAGCTTGATAAACAAAGATATGAATCAATTATGGATGCGGACAAATGGAAAAACATGGATATATTCAAGGTTATTAAAGAAAAGAAGACGACGTTGCTTCTTATGAACCTGATGATTTCATCTTTTCAAAAGCGTATAGCCAAACAATTCGGTATTAAGCCAGGCCAGGAAATGATACAGGGTATAGAATCGGCAAAGGATACAGGGGCGGAACTCGTTCTTGCTGACAGGAATATTCAGGTAACTTTCTCCCGTATATGGCACGGAGTCGGCCTTGGAGGAAAACTGAAACTCATGCTGCAAATCTTTGCCAGTGTACTGTACAATGAAAAGGTTTCAGAAGAAGAACTGGAAAAAATGAAGCAGGAAGATATGCTGGACTCTATGCTTGAAGAGTTTACAGAGCATTTTCCTAAATTAAAGAAGCCTTTGATTGATGAAAGGGACCAGTATTTATCACAAAAGATCAAAGAAGCTCCAGGAAACAAGATAGTAGCTGTGTTAGGAGCAGCACATGTTCCTGGAATTAAGAAAGAAATCGAAAATGACCATAACATTGAGGAACTTAACAAAGTGCCTCCAAAATCAAAAGCACCTAAAGTGATCGCTTGGGCGATACCTTTGCTTATTATCGGAATGATTGCATATACTTTTTATGCAAATCCGGAGGCGGGCCTGCAGCAGACACTAAGCTGGGTATTATGGAACAGTTCATTCTCTGCTATAGGGGCAGCAGTTGCTTTCGGACATCCCCTTGCTGTACTGATGGCATTTATTATTGCTCCGCTAAGTTCATTAAGTCCGATGCTGGCAGCAGGCTGGTTTGCCGGAATTGTTCAGACATATTACCGCCGGCCGAATGTAGGGGACTTTGAAAACCTTAGTGAGGACGTTTATTCGGCAAAAGGGTTCTGGAATAACAAAGTGACCCGGATCCTCCTGGTCGTAGTTTTGACTAACCTTGGAAGTACATTAGGCACTTTAATTGCAGGTGCAGATATAGTAAGGCTGTTTATTCAGAATGTTTTTGGATAAGCTGCAGCAGGAAGGCGTTTTCCATACTGGGAAAATGCCTTTTCTAATTCCGAATATATTATAAACAGGCTCTGTTAAAGACTAATATAGATCGAATAAATCGACGGGTTTGCGGAGAAGTAGTGCTCTTTGAAGCAATGCCTGAAGCACTTGGGCTCCCTGTATTGAAAATTAACAACTAAGTTTCAGAGCCTGTAAATAAAATAACGGTCATCTTCACATTCTAAGAAAAAAGGGCAGGTATTCCATATGGATGTGAACTTGGCTAAGGAACAGGAAAATCAACTGGAAAAGATAAGAGTTCTCAATGAACAAATAAGCCAGCTGGAAACCGAATACTGGCATCAATTTTCCAGCATGAGCGAGATAAAGTTCTGGGTTGTTCTCCTTTTGTTTGCAGTGCCATTAATTGCACTGCTGTTATTTATAGACAGGAGGCGTGTGTTTTTACTATGTTTTTATGGATTTAACATACATGTATGGTTTGGCTACCTTGATACCTGGGGAGTGAAGCAGGGAATCTGGGAATATCCGTATCAGCTTCTGCCTTTCCTGCCCGGAAACGTAACACTTGAAGCTTCTTTAATGCCTGTAGCTTTTATCTTTGTCTATCAGCTGACAATTGCGAGCTTTAAAAAGTATTTAATTTATACTTTAGCTCTTTCTGCCTTCTGGTGTTTTATATTAAAGCCGATATTTGTAATGCATGATTTATTCAGACTGTATAAAGGGGTTAATTTTTTTCATTTATTCATCATATTAATTGGTGTTTTTCTGTTCTCTAAGCTGCTGACATATATATTTCTTAAATTGAGCGAACAATCAGGAGCCTTTACAAGAGACTAGATATATCGTGGCGCTCCGGCATCAAGTGCATTCCAGAGTTTTATCAGTTTGAGGATAGTTACAGGCTAATTTACATTCGTCTATAACACTCTGTTGACTCGCATGTTAAAATGTAAAATGGCATTCAAATGCATATGGCTGTGAAATTCATCGGGCAGCCAGTAAACCAGAAAGGATGCGGTAAACATGCCAGCAGTAAATACGAATCACCGTCTTTCTCCGGAATATGACCCGTGGGAAGCTTACATAGATGTTGAAGAATACGGGGAAATGGTCTTATCAAATATTGAATTTACTACGACAACACTTTGTAATATGCGATGCGCCCACTGTGCCGTCGGGTATACATTGTCAAATAAGGATCCTGAGGCAGTTCCCATTGAACTTATACTGGGAAGATTAGAGGAAGTTCCATATTTAAGAACTCTCAGCATTACAGGCGGAGAACCAATGATGTCGCAAAAATCGGTTGATAACTATGTTCTCCCTTTACTTCAATATGCTCACAGCAGAGGCGTGAGAACGCAGATTAATTCCAACCTCACATTGCCTTTTGAAAGGTATAAAAAGATAATCCCTAACCTTGATGTGCTCCATATCTCTCACAACTGGGGGACAATCAGAGAATTCACAGAAACAGGGTTTGCCAGGATGGATCGAAAACCAGCTGAAAGTCAGCGGGAAAGATATTTTCACAGAATGGTTGAAAATTCAAAGCGCCTCTCTGCGGAAGGGGTGATGGTGTCTGCTGAAACAATGCTGAATAAACGTACTTATCCATATCTTGAATCTATCCATGACCATATCATTGAAATGGGGTGCAGCAGACACGAAATTCATCCAATGTACCCTGTCGATTATGCCAGCCAACTTGAAACTCTGGAGCTTCATGAAATGCGTGCGGCAATTAAACGGCTTTTGAGCCATCGTGACCAGAATGTGTGGATGCTGTTTGGGACACTGCCTTTTTATCCATGCAGTTCCTCGGAAGATGATCTGGAGTTAATCAGCCAGCTGCATCAGGCGAAAAACGTTACTGTGAGAAATGATCCCGATGGCAGATCCAGATTAAATGTAAATATTTTTACTGGTGAAGTGATTGTCACAGATTTTGGAGATGAACCTCCATTGGGGAATATCCAGAATTCATCCTTAACGGAAGCATATGAACGGTGGCTGAAAACACCAACGGCGAAAAGCTTAAACTGTCATTGCCCCGCTGTGAAATGCCTAGGGCCAAATGTTCTTGTAAAAAACACGTACTATGAAGAGGAAGATTTTCAGAAAAAGAACGCAAAGATCAGTTTTTAATAGAGAAATTAGTATATAGTTGCCGTTATGCACTAAGTATTAGCACCTGCTGGCGGAGAAAAATATTATACATTGAAAAACCCCCGTCATGCGTTGTATGGCGGGGGAGTTTTTGGTGGTCTTTTATTTTTCTTCCTGGTTGATTTGAAGATACCTTTTGTCCTTCATAAATAACCGCCAGAAGACGATGAAAGCAGGTATCAGGATTGCCAGCCCGCCTCCATAGCCGTACAGGAGCCAGCGGAACATAACTGGGTCAGTAAAAGCTTCGTACACTGTCAAGTCGGGATAGAGAATGTATGGCATGTGGGAGAGCCCGTATCCAAAACTTGCAAGGCCGAACTGTAAAATGATCAGCAGAACTCCTATTCTGGGTCGGCCCAGGTTTGTTTTATCAGACTTCCACCACAGGGTGCTGTATCCAATAACAGCAGCTGCCAGTGATAAAGCAAATAAATACCAGATATCCATCATAGTTTCGACCATCCAGGGAGCCTCTGGGATTAATGTAAGGAGAGCGGATACTGCGAACAATAATGTAACAGGTCCTAAAACAATGGCATTCTTTCTGTATATTCCATATACTTCTTCGTTTCCCGCCTCTCTTGCATAATCACTGAGAAGAAGCGCGGAAAGAAATAATTCTGTTGCTAAGCCGAAGCCAATGTGCGTATAAACGGCCGGACTGGTTAATACCTCATTAAAAAGGATGAAGTGCCTCTCGCCTGAAGAAGCAATAAATCCTCCAATGGAAACAGGGAGAATGCTCACCATCAGAGCAGGGATTAATAATCCGGTAAGCCCTGATATTACAGTAAGAGTCCTTGTATATTTCTTTACGGTAAAGGAATACACCATAAAAGCACTGCGTATCGCCAGTAAGATCAGCACAAGGCTTACCGGCAGAATCATGAGAGTACCGAGATAAAAAGCGGCCCCCGGGAAAAAACCGACTAATGCAATGACCAGCAGTACGAGAAAAACATTCGTTACTTCCCAGGAAGGGGACAAATATCTGTTCGCAATCTGAGATGCCTGTGTCTCTTTGCTTGTCTGATAAAACATCGCCCAGAAACCTGCACCGAAATCGATGGAGCCTGCAATCGCGTAAACAAACAGGAAAACCCAGATAATTAAAATTGCTATATATACTTCACTCATCTTAGTCCAGCACCTGCACTTTCATTTTTGTCAGGTCTTCGTGGAGCGGATTTTTTGAGAAGTAATACTTCAGAACAAGACCGGTTAACACAAGCAGCATGACGTAAAGAGCCATGAAGAGGATGAAAAGTGTGCCGATATTACCTGATTGTGTCGCTGCATCAGTTGTTGACTGGATACCGTATATTGTCCATGGCTGCCGGCCGGTGCAGCTGAAAATCCAGCCCATTTCTATGGCGAGCATGGACAATGGTCCGGTAGTTACTAGTATTAAAAGCAGCCATGCGGGAAAATCCCGTCCTCTGAATAAAACAGACCATGCTATTGCTATCCCTGCTATTCCAATAAGTGAAAAACCAATCCCTACCATAATATTAAACAGAGTGTGGACAAATAGGGGCGGCCATTCTTCTCTCGGAAAGTCGTTCAGGCCCTGTACGACTCCTTCGGTTGTGCCTGTCGCAAGCCAGCTTAACATCCCGGGAATCTCTATTCCTCCAATTATCGTTCCTGTTTCAGGATCAGGAATACCCATGATAGCCAGTGGGGCATTTGCCTGGGTTTCAAAAAGACCTTCTGCAGCTGCAAGTTTTAAAGGCATTTCATTATGCAGCATTTTAGCGGTATCATGGCCGTTCGTTGCAGTATAAAGACTTGCAATTAAAGCTACAACGAGGGTCAGCATGAGGCCTTTTTTGTGATAAGCACGTTCATGATCGGAATTCGTTTTTCTCAAAAGCTTATATGCGGCAATAGAAACAAGAACAAAAGCCCCGGTCATATAAGCGGTTGCAAGAACATGCTTGGAAGTATACTGCATACTTGGATTCATAACTGCTGCCCATGGATCTACATCTGTTACCTGGCCGTCTGTAAGCTGGAAACCCCTGGGTGTGTTCATCCATGAATGTGCGATATTTATTAAGTATGCTGAAGAGGAAGCACCAAACGCCACTAAGGCAACGCTTATTACTCTCATGACATTTGACAGCCTGTCAGCTGCGTAAATATAGATAGACATAAACACAGCTTCGAGAAAAAATGCAAAAATTTCAATTTGAAAAGGAACTGCAATTACTTTACCGACAATCTCCATGAAACCTGGCCACAGTAAAGAGAGCATAACTCCAACAATCGTCCCGGATGGGATAGCAACTCCAAGGAGTATAGCAAAACCCTTCGTCCATCTCTTTGCCATAATACCGTAATCATCATCTTTCCGAATCCACCGCATTATTTCAGCAAACAGTATCATTAACGTTACTCCTACACCCAGCGTAGCGAAAATGATGTGAAAAGCCATTGAAGAGCCGAATAATGTGCGGGTTAGTAAAACCTGATCCATTTCTCCATCTCCATTCAATACCAGTTTTAAAATTAGAATGCGTCATAAGATGGGGAGTATTCATTTATTTTCCAAAAATAGTTTTATATTAAGTTCAGTAATTTTCAGGCAAAACAAAACCCTCAGAATTCCACTGAGGGTTTCCCATTTATACGAAAAACTATATCTGTATTTACAAAAATTTAAGATGGAACAGTTCAAACAGATCAGGCTGGAGGGTAATCAGGATTATAATTCACCAATTGAAAACGGACAGAGGGAGCCAGCGAATTTTTATACAGTAAAAGAATATAAATCCTCAGCGATAAAAGTTTCAGGAAAAACTTCCCTGGCTTCCTCCAGCATAAGGTCAACTGCCTTTCCCTGATACCTGGAACTGATATGGTTCAAAATTAGTTGTTTTACTCCGGCAGCTCTTGCAGTTTTAGCGGCCTGTAAGGCAGTTGAATGAAAATATTCCTCTGCCAGTTTCACTTCACTTTCTTTGAAAGTAGCTTCATGGACAAGTATATCTGCTTTTTCTGCGAGCTCCGCGCATTTTTCAGTAAACTTAGTGTCCCCTATTATCGTTACTGTTTTTCCGGACTTTGGTGGACCTAAAAAATCTTTTCCCTGAATAAAACGACCGTCAGGAAGGGTAACATCCATCCCTTTCTTTAGGTGTTTATACAATGGGCCAGGAGGAACACCTTCACTCTTGAGCTTTTCAGCCAGCAATGCCCCAGGCTGTTCCTTCTCTGCCACTCTGAAACCGTAAGAAGTTATCCCATGGTTAAGTTTAGCGGATGAAACGACATACTCACTGTCTTCAAATATTGGACCGTTGCTGTCTATTTCCTTTATTTCCAGCGGGTATCTTACATACGTACTGCTGGCTCTGAGAGAAACTTCAATAAACTCTCTGATTCCTGCAGGCCCATAAACAGTAAGAGGTGTTTCTGCCCCATGAAAAGAGCGGGTGCCTAACAGACCTGGAAGGCCGTATATATGATCTCCATGCATGTGTGTGATGAATATTTTATTAATTTTCCCTGGCTTTAAAGAGGTATGTAAAATCTGATGCTGGGTTGCCTCGCCGCAGTCAAAAAGCCAGACAACCCCCTTTTTATCCGCAAGCTGCAGAGCTAAGGAGGATACGTTTCGATGCTTAGCAGGTATTCCTCCGCCTGTTCCTAAAAATGTTATTTTCACGAGCGGCCTCCTTCTTATATTTCTTTGCAATTCTAATACTAATAAAGGAATTGAATAACAGCAAACAGAATAATACATTGAAAGAACTTAACAACGTGTTTTTTGCAGGCAAGGTTAAACAGGAGGAGCGTTTTAATGAAAAGAAAACCAGTGATAATCATTTTATTTCTTACATCTTTTTCAGTAGTTTACTTTTTATCCTGCAAAGAGTCATCGGTAGTTGCAGGTTTTCCTGTACCAGTTACGGCAGAGCTTACTAAAGAGGATAAAACAGAAATGTTTGAAATTTATGATTGGCGGAGGGCTTCTGAGGAAAATGGCCTGCCCCTGTCTTACCTTGCCATGATCAGGCTTTGGGGATGGAAAGAAGCAGACGTAATGGGAACTATGACAACCTATGAAAAGGATGGCAGGAAGGTGGATGTGGTTTCCCAGACCCGGTATCTCTCCATCAGCGAACCTTCAGCCGTCAGGGACAGAGAGAGAACCCCCTCTAAAGTCTCTGTAGATGAATGGGGTACGGTGCCTTATAAGGGAAGATATTATCTATATTTTGTCCTTAAAGTTAAAGAAGCAGACAAGGATATTGCCATGCTCGAAAGTATCGACATAGAGGAGGGAAACATTTCGTTTGAACAGTTTATCATTAATTATACCCCTTCAGATGACCCGGAAGTATGGCAGGAACAGGATGAATTAGAACTGCCAGTTAAGGCAGAGGCTGGGGGGGGATATCTGATTATTATCTCATCAGAAGACAGTGCAATATTTGAAGAAATGGATCAGTACGGATTGACTATCCACTTTAACAATTATATTTATGAAGTTAAGTGAAAGAAGAGGATTTTTAATGATAAAAAATGAGGCTGACATTATTCGCCTGATAAAACAAGACAGCTGGATGGTGCGTGTATTACATGCTGCTCAAAAACTGGATCTGCCGGACTGGTGGATTTCCGCAGGGTTTGTCCGTTCGAAAATCTGGGATGTGCAGCATGGGTATCAAACCAGGACTCCGCTTCCGGATATCGATGTCATTTATTTTGATGAAGGCTGTACAGCTGAAGCGAAAGAAAAGGAATACGAAGCTTACTTGCGGAATTTCTTTCCTAATACTCCCTGGTCTGTGAAAAATCAGGCAAGAATGCATCTACTGAACGGATTTCCGCCGTATAAATCTTCTCAGGACGGAATTGCTAAATTTCCTGAAACAGCTACCGCGCTGGGGGTGAAACTGGACAGCACCGGTAATATTTTGCTTACAGCGCCCCACGGTGCGGAAGATGCTATTAATATGATATTAAAACCCAGTCCATTTTTTGAAAAAGACCCTCAAAGATTGATAATTTTTGAACAGAGGGTGGCCAAAAAGAACTGGAGAAAAATATGGCCTGAAGTAAAGATGCTTCGGTTGCAAAAGGAGGATGATCTTATGATCGATTTTTTTCGATATAACTGGCAGGTAAGGGATGAATGGTTTGAATGGTGCCAGCAGCTGACACTGGAACAGCTCACAGCACAGAGAACGGGAGGGCAGGGGAGTATATTATTTACGCTTTTTCATATTATTGATGTTGAATACAGCTGGATCCGCGCTGTAAAAGGTATGGAAGATATAAGGGTGGATTACGCTGAATACGATACCGTTGAAAAATTAAAAACCCTCTCTGACAGGTGGCGAGGAGAAATAGAAGATTTTTTAACAAGCTATAATGATTTTTCTAGTAAAGAGGAAATTTATGCGCCCTGGCTCAAAATGAAATTTCCGGCGGGGGAGGTTTTCCGCCACATTATCAGCCACGAGATACATCATACAGGTCAGCTTTCCGTATGGTCAAGGGAATTAAATTTAAAGCCAGTTTCGGCTAATTTCATAGGAAGAAGCTTTTAAACAAAAAGAATGAACGCTTCACCATAATGATGAAGCGCTCGTTCGTCGAACTATTAATTAATAGCCCCCCATATGTCCTCCGTGATGATGTCCTGGATGTCCGTGATGATGATGGGGCCAGTGGTGCCCGCCGTGGTGATGATGTCCCCAATGGTGAGGGGCGTGATGCCCCCAGTGATGGTGCGGCCAGTGATGTCCGCCGTAGTATCCCCAGTGGGGACGTCCGAAACCTGGCCCAAAACCTGGGCCAAAACCTCCTTGTGCGCCGAAAAGAAGTGGCAGAAACATAAACATCTCTCCCTGAATAATATAAGAGCTGCTGTCATATTCACTGAATATCAGCCTGCACCCTATATGTATGAAAACAGGGATAAAAGTGCATCAGCAGGCGCCCGTATGTATGAGCCTATTGCAAAGTATTTTCCAGCATAAAAAAATCACCCTGAAATAGTCAGGATGACCCTTATCATTATGCTTTTATTATAAGTATTAATGTATTATTTATCCCGGAGGCTGCCTAATTCTGAAACGATAGCATCCATTTCACTGACACTAAAGTTACTTTTCTTCATTACCATTGTATGCAGTTCTTCAATATCCTCAAACCGGTCAAGGGAATAGTGTTCCGCTTTCATAGCGCCGCCATTTACAATCTGGAGCTGGCTTTTTATATCTTCAATCATTAAGTCCAGGTTCTCGCGGTTTTTTTCTTTCGTGCTCATCCTTTTCACCTGCCCTTCTTATTTATTTATAATTCCATTTCCTTATTGTAACATTATAAAACGAAAACTACATATTCATTTGAGTCAATTTCATAATTCAAGACTTTCATCATTAATACGAACATTTTTCTGAATTGTTATATTATTGTTCAATTTACGCTACAGACGGACGCGTTCTGCGGGCACGGCTTCAACTAATTATTAACGGCTGAACGCCGTCGATAATGGATTTTCAGCTTTTCATGCTTTTCCCGCCAGAGTCGCCGTCTTACGCTGCAATCAAAAATAATGTTCGTCTTTTTTTATGCAAAGTCTATATATAAAAATCATTCATTTTGAATAGATTTAAACAGCCGCGCAGTTTATGGTAAAATAGACAGGTTAGGATGTTAGTTCATAATTCGTACAGGATAACTTACAGCATCTAAATTAAAACGATTTACATAGAATACTTATTTTAAAGAAGTAATTGGGGTGAAATATTGTGTTTTTAAAGAGACTGGACCTTGTCGGTTTTAAATCTTTTGCCGACAGAATCGCAATAGATTTTGTCCCGGGCGTCACTGCTGTAGTAGGACCGAATGGCAGTGGTAAAAGTAATATATCCGATGCGATTCGCTGGGTTCTTGGCGAACAGTCGGCGAAAAACCTTCGTGGTTCAAAAATGGAAGATATTATTTTTTCAGGAAGTGACAGCCGTAAGCCGTTAAATATGGCTGAAATTACTCTTGTACTTGATAACGAAGACCATCATCTTTCTATCGATTACAGTGAGGTTGCGGTTACCCGGAGAGTATACAGGTCAGGAGACAGTGAATATTTAATTAACAAACAGCCATGCAGACTGAAAGATATCATCGATCTGTTTATGGATTCAGGACTTGGGAAAGAAGCTTTTTCGATCATTGGGCAGGGCCGGGTTGAAGAAATACTCAGCAGTAAGTCTGAAGAGCGGCGGATGATTTTTGAAGAGGCTGCAGGTGTACTTAAATATAAGAAAAGAAAGCTGGCTTCCGAAAAGAAGCTCAATGATACACAGGATAACCTTAACCGGGTGAAAGATATATTATTTGAACTGGAGTCACAGGTTGAACCGCTTAAAGAACAGGCGTCGGCCGCTAAAGAATATCTTGCTAAAAAAGCGGAATTAAAAGAGTACGAAGTAGGTGTGCTTGTTAAAGAAATTGAGGATTTCCACGAGCAGTGGACGAATGAGAAGAAAGAGTGTGAAACCCTCCAGCAGAAGGAGAACGGTTTGCAGACCACTGTAAAGCAGCAGGAAGCAAAAGCGGAACGGCTCCGGTCGGATATGCAGGCCATAGATGACTCTGTAAACGAACTTCAGGAGATCCTCCTTTCCACGAGTGAGGAACTGGAAAAACAGGAGGGGCAGAAAGAAGTCTGGAAAGAACGAAAAAAGAATTTTGCCCAGAATAAAGAACAGTTTATACAGGAAATGGAAGACCTGAAAAAACAAAAAATTACCCTTAAAGAAAAGCTTGAAATTCAGGAAGAAGCTTTAAAGAAGTACAGGGAAAAGGCAAACGCCACCTCCTCTCTGCTGAAGGAGAAACAAAGTGTTCTCGAAGAGCTCGAGAAAAATACAGCGGAACGCCTTGAGCAGCTGAAGGGTGATTATATTGAATGGCTTAACGGGCAGGCCTCTGCAAGAAATGAGATGCGTTATCTTCAGGAGCAGGTTGCGAAGCTGGAGGACAAGCAGGCCCGGCTGGATACTGATAATAAAGAGCTTTTAAGCAAGAGAGAAGATTTTCAGGATAAACTGACGGATTTACATGCTTTATGGGAAGAGCAAAAACAGCTGATAAATATAAAACTGCAGGAATATGAACAGAAGAAAAGAGCTTTTGAGAAAGGAGAGAATGAGTATTCAAAAAAAGAGACTCTCCTTTATGAAGCAATGCGTCATTTGCAGCAGCTGAAATCGAGAAAAGAAGTTCTTGAGGAAATGCAAAATGAGTACTCTGGTTTTTTCCATGGAGTAAAGGAACTGCTGAAGGAAAGAGACATGGAATTTACCGGAATAAAAGGCGCGGTAGCGGAGCTTATTGACGTGGATAAAAAACACCAGACCGCACTGGATATTGCATTAGGTGCAGCCCAGCAGCATGTTGTAGTTGATAATGAACAGACTGGACGAAAAGCGATCCAGTTTCTGAAACAGAGGCGTCTTGGCAGGGCGACCTTGCTGCCTATGGATGTTATAAAGCCAAGGAGCGTCCCCCCTCATGATCTGCAGGGAGCTATGAATCAGCCTGGCTTTATTGGGGTGGCAAAAGACTTAATAAGCTATTCACCGGAATATGAGAATGTTCTCTCCCACTTACTGGGCCATATTCTCATTGCTGAGGATATGAAATCCGCCGGTTCAATCGCAGGAGCACTCCGGTACAGATACAGAATTGTTACCCTGGAGGGAGATGTCATCAACCCTGGAGGAGCTATGACCGGGGGAAGCATTAAACAGAAGCAAAGCCAGATTCTCGGCCGCCAGAACGAACTTGAGAATGTGACCAGAAAACTGGATAAACTTGAAGGAGAAACACATAAACTTCAAAAGGAAGTCTCGGAAATAAAAGAGAACCTGGCAAACCTTCAGACAGAGATGAAGAAGATCCAGAGAGAGGGAGACCAGATCAGGGAAGAGGAACGAAGCAGAAAATCTGCAGTCCATGAACTTGAATTGTCTGCGGAAAATATAAACGAAAGACTAAAATTGTATGACCTCGAAAAAAGGGAATTTACTTCTGAACTGAGGGAAAAGAAGGAACGGATTAAAGAGCTGCAGGCATTGGCGGAAGAAGCGGAAGTTAAAACAGAAAGCCTTAATAAGGAAATCGAACTGCTCTCCAAGCAGGAGGAAGAGGACAAAACCTCAAGGGAAACAGTTTCTGAAGAGGTTACGGAAATGAAAATCCTTCTTGCTAAAGAAAACGAACAGCTTATCTATGCACAGGAGAACTACAGCAGGCTGAAACAGGACTTTGACACGGTTTCCGGGACACTGTCCTCCAAAGAAAGTGATTTTATCCTTCTTGAAAAAGAGATGTCTTCCCAGACGGAAAATGTGGACTCCCTGGAGTCCATCATCACTAAAAGAAGGCAGGAAAAAGACCAGACGATTAAACTGATCTCAAAAAGGCGATCAGAAAGGCTTTCTCTTCAGCAGGAACATGATGACCTGGAAAGGGAGCTTAAAGAAAATAAACGGCAGCTGAAGTTTCTTTCCTCGGTTCTCCATGAAACAGAAGTAAAGGTGAACCGGCTGGATGTTGAGCTTGACAATCGGCTTAACAAGCTTCAGGGAGAATACGAGTTGTCTTATGACGGCGCTAAAAACGACTTTCCTCTTCCGGTTCCGCTTGAGGAAGCGAGGAAAAAAGTAAAACTTATAAAAATGTCCATCGAAGAACTGGGAACAGTTAATACCGGGGCGATTGAAGAATACGAACGGGTAAAAGACCGCTATGAATTTCTGCTGAAGCAAAAAGAAGATCTGGAAGAAGCGAAAAACACACTGCACCAGATCATTTCAGAAATGGATGAAGAGATGACAAGAAGGTTCAAGGAAACATTCGAGCAAATCCAGTCCCATTTCCATGTCGTTTTTAAAAAGCTGTTCGGAGGCGGACAGGCTGATCTGAAGCTGACTGACCCGGAAAACCTGCTGACAACAGGAGTTGATATAGTCGCTCAGCCTCCTGGAAAAAAACTGCAGAACCTGGCACTATTATCAGGCGGGGAACGGGCATTAACTGCGATTGCCCTCTTGTTTGCCATTCTGAAGGTAAGGCCAGTGCCTTTCTGTGTCCTTGATGAGGTGGAAGCGGCCCTGGATGAAGCGAATGTGGCCCGTTTCGCCCAGTATTTAAAAGCCTTCAGCGCAGAGACGCAGTTTATTGTCGTCACACACAGAAAAGGCACTATGGAAGAAGCTGATGTCCTGTATGGGGTGACTATGCAGGAATCAGGCGTATCAAAACTGATGTCAGTCCGGCTGGAAGAAAGTGAAGAATTAGTTGGAGCTGATTAACATAAGGAAGGAGCACAACAAATGAGTTTTTTTAAGAGGTTAAAAGAAAAAATTACTCACCAGACAGACACCGTAACAGAAAAATTTAAAGACGGCCTTTCCAAGACGAGAAATTCATTCGTAGGGGCGATGAATGATCTCGTGAAAAATTACCGGAAAGTGGACGAGGAGTTTTTTGAAGAACTGGAAGATATATTAATATCTGCTGATGTTGGAGTCCACACTGTTATGGATCTAATAGATGAACTTAAAGATGAAGCGAGAACAAGGAATATTAAAGATGCGGTTGACCTTCAGCCGGTTATATCCGAAAAACTTGCTGAACTTCTTCAGAAATCTGACGAGGAGACCACCCTTAATATAAAAGAAAATGACTTAACGGTTATTCTTTTTGTTGGGGTGAATGGTGTTGGTAAAACAACGACAATTGGAAAACTAGCTCACAAATTTAAGCAGGAAGGCAAAAACGTCCTTCTTGCTGCTGGTGATACTTTCAGGGCAGGGGCGATAGAGCAGCTGGAAGTGTGGGGAGAGCGTGTCGGCGTAGACGTAATTAAACAGCAGGCCGGATCAGACCCGGCAGCAGTAATGTATGATGCTGTCCAGTCAGCCAAATCCCGCAATGCGGATGTCCTTCTGTGCGATACGGCGGGAAGGCTGCAGAATAAAGTGAACCTGATGAACGAGCTTGAGAAAGTAAAGCGGGTTATTACAAGAGAAATACCAGATGCTCCCCATGAGGTTCTTCTCGTGCTTGACGCCACTACCGGCCAAAATGCCATGAGCCAGGCCAAGACATTCGGCAAAGCAACAGATGTATCCGGGATCGTGCTTACGAAACTCGATGGTACTGCAAAGGGAGGCATTGTGCTTGCCATCCGCCACGAGCTTGATATTCCGGTAAAATTAGTCGGGCTTGGGGAAGGTATGGATGACCTCCAGGAATTTCAGGCTGACCAGTATGTTCACGGTCTGTTTGCCGATGTTCTCGCCCAGTCAGAAGAAGCAGCAGAAGATCTTGATAAGTACTGAAAAATGGCTGTGATATAATAAAATAATTAAGCTGCGGCTGTACCCCCGGAAAGGGAGGGGCAGTCGCAGCGTATGATACAGGAGTAAGTCCGGAACACTGACAAGATAAAAACTTGACAGTCTTCCAATCCTCTAGTACTATAGTTTAATGTAAAGCGAAATTCCTTAACAAGGCGGTGTTTGATTTGCTTGAAAAAACTATCCGCATGAATTACTTGTATGATTTTTATCAGACGCTGCTCACCTCGAAACAGAATCAGTATATGTCGATGTACTATCTCGATGACTGGTCTTTAGGGGAAATCGCCGAACACTTCGAAGTGAGCCGGCAGGCTGTCTATGATAATATCAGGCGGACGGAAGCTTTGTTGGAGGAATATGAAGAAAAGCTGATGCTCCTGCAAAGGTACGAACAGCGTAAAAAACTTTTCAGCAGGCTGAAAGAAACTATAGAGGAAAATGGAAGTCCCGGTACAATGATCGAGATCGTAGAATCTCTCGAGAAACTGGAATAGGGGGCAAATTGAATGGCATTTGAAGGTTTGGCAGAACGCCTGCAAGGAACCTTAAACAAAATCCGCGGAAAAGGAAAAGTCTCGGAAGCGGATGTAAAAGAAATGATGCGGGAAGTGCGTCTTGCACTTCTTGAAGCAGACGTTAACTTTAAGGTAGTAAAACAATTTATTGCCAGCGTAAAAGAACGGGCTGTGGGCCAGGAGGTATTGCAAAGCTTGACTCCTGGGCAGCAGGTAATCAAAGTAGTAAACGAAGAACTTACCAAACTCATGGGCGGAGAGCAGAGCAAAATAGCAGCTGCAACCAAACCGCCTACAGTTGTAATGATGGTAGGTTTGCAAGGTGCCGGTAAGACGACAACGACCGGAAAACTTGCAAACTACCTGAGAAAAAAGAATAACAGGAATCCTCTGATGGTGGCGGCAGATATATACAGGCCGGCTGCGATAAAGCAGCTTGAAACTCTTGGTAAACAGCTTAATATGCCTGTCTTCTCCATGGGTGATCAGGTAAGTCCTGTGGAAATTGCCAAAAATGCAATGGAAAAAGCCAGGGAAGAGCATCATGATTATGTGCTGATTGATACTGCCGGCCGGCTTCACGTTGATGAAGAGCTGATGAATGAGCTTGCGGAGATTAAAGAACTGACTCAGCCTGATGAAATCCTTCTTGTTGTTGACGCGATGACAGGGCAGGATGCTGTCAATGTCGCTGAAAGCTTTAACGAACGCCTTGGGATTACCGGTGTAGTTTTAACCAAACTGGACGGTGACACCCGCGGTGGTGCAGCTCTTTCTGTTAAGGCAGTTACAGACACGCCGATTAAGTTTGCTGGTATGGGCGAAAAAGTCGATGCTCTGGAGCCGTTTCATCCCGACCGTATGGCATCCCGTATTCTCGGCATGGGGGATGTGCTTACTCTTATTGAGAAAGCACAGACAAATGTGGATGAAGAGAAAGCGCGGGAACTTGAAAAGAAGATCCGCTCCAATGATCTCACATTCGACGACTTTCTCGAACAGCTTAATCAGGTGAAAAGTATGGGTCCTCTTGACGAGCTGTTGAATATGATGCCTGGTGCCGGGAAAATGAAGGGCTTGAAAAACGTCCAGGTTGATGATAAACAGCTGGGCCACATTGAAGCTATCGTTCAGTCCATGACCAAGGAAGAAAAACAGGATCCGTCTCTCTTAAATGCAAGCAGACGCCGGAGGATTGCTAAAGGAAGCGGGACGTCCATCCAGGAAGTTAACCGCCTCATTAAACAATTCAGCGAAATGAAAAAAATGATGAAGCAGATGACCGGTATGCAAAAAGGGAAAAAAGGTAAGAAAAAAGGCGGATTTAACCTTCCGTTTATGTAAATCGCAGCATTTTTTATAGGAAATTATATATATTTTCCGACGAAAGTTATCTAGCTTCAGCGCCTACGAGCTCGAGGTCACTTCAGGCCTTTTTGGAAGCCAAATGCGGCTTCTGTTCAGGCATCCTCGAGTAGGCTGTCCAACGAGCATAGCCTCTTGAGCCACTGCGAGTTGCCTCGACGGATACACTCCGAAGCTGAACTCGCAGAGGAAGAGGCAGTGCTTGGGCCTGCGGTTACTCGGCCCAAATTTACGCTTCGAAGCCCACGCAGGCCGCATTTGTCGCTCGTGAGCAAGGCGCTTACGCTTTTATTTGAAACACTGTAAAGTTTTTTTACTTTACTGGGGTTGTCCCCCGGTAGAATTTATGATAATATATCTAATTGTGTGAATGATATTTGGAGGTGAAACACATGGCAGTTAAAATTCGTCTTAAGCGAATGGGAGCAAAGAAATCACCGTTCTATCGCGTAGTAGTAGCTAATTCCCGCTCTCCGCGTGATGGTCGTTTTATTGAAGAAATCGGAACTTACAATCCACTTAAAAATCCTGTAGAATTTAACGTAGATGAAGATAAAGCGTTAAAATGGATGATGGATGGTGCTAAACCTTCCGATACAGTACGTAACTTGTTCTCCAGCGCAGGATTAATGGAAAAGCTTCACAATGCAAAAAACGAAAAATAAGTTTTTTGCGTGGAAATAAAGTCCAAAGGTGAGTGACATGAAAGAACTAGTTGAATCTATTGCGAAGGCTCTTGTAGATCACCCTGATGATGTCCGGGTTACAGAATTGGAAAATGGCAGATCACTCACGCTAAAGCTGGAAGTCCATGCGGATGACATGGGGAAAGTGATCGGTAAACAAGGGCGTATAGCAAAAGCGATTCGTTCTGTTGTGAACGCAGCAGGAGCGAATCATAACAAACGCATTAATTTAGAGATCGGGTAAAGGGTGAGGTGTGTCCTCTCCCTTTTTCCGTATATATAAAATGTTCATAAATGCGGAGGTGCAGTTTTATGGAAATTATAAAAAAGGTAGTCGTTAAACAAATTCTCACAGAGGAAAGCAGACAGCGCCTGAAAGAACAGTTTATCGGCAGGCAGTATCAGTTAAATAAAGAAATTCAGCAGCTTGAATTTGTGCTACATAAAAAGCTGAAAGATAACAAAAATAATATAAAATATCAGAATTCTTTAAAAGAAAGCTTTAACAGGGAAGTAAAACGCCGTAAAGACCGTTTACGCCAGCTCGAACTGAAGCTGGGCCAGCTGGATGAGATGGACCTGGGCTCTGAACTTCGTGAAGGGACGATTCAGATGATTGAACAGGTTGCAGAGGGAGATAACTGGGAAGAAATTATGAAAGGTACAGAAATCGTTATTAAAGACGGTGTTGTACATGAAATCCGCCAGGGAGGCGTAGAGGATGAGTGATTGGCTCAACGTCGGGAAGATTGTGAATACACATGGGGTACGAGGGGAAGTCCGTGTTATTTCCCGTACCGATTTTCCCGAAGAGCGCTATTCCGAAGGCAGCATTCTTCATGCTGTGAACGAGCAGGGAGAGCGGCGCCCGCTTAAGGTCGTTTCCTGGAGAAAACATAAACAGTTTGACCTCCTGACCTTTGAAAGTATCGATTCATTAAACGATGCAGAAATGCTGAAGGGGAAAATTCTGCAGGTTGACCGTTCTGCCATTAATAACGAGCTGCCTGAAGGAGAATTTTTTTACCATGAAATCATCGGGTGTGAGGTTTTCACAGAGTCTGGAGAAGCGATTGGCAAAGTGAAAGAAATACTCTCGCCAGGTGCTAATGATGTATGGGTTGTACAGCGGAAGGACAAAGGGAAAGACATTCTTATTCCTTATATAGATGAAGTGGTAAAACAAGTAAAACCTGAGGAACAGAAAGTTGTTATTAACCTCATGGAAGGGTTGCTTGATTAATAATGAAAATTTCCATCCTGACATTATTTCCTGATATGTTTACCGGTGTATTCCAGCAATCTATTCTGAAAAATGCCCAGGAAAAAAACCTGGTGGAGTACGAGCTGGTTAATTACAGAGAATACACAAAGGACAGGCATAACAGGGTTGACGACTATCCCTATGGAGGCGGCGGTGGAATGGTTCTGACCCCCCAGCCGGTTTTTGATGCTGTCCAGGCAGTGAAACAGCAGGGTTCAGATGCAAAGACTCCAAGAGTCATCCTTTTATGTCCCCAAGGCAAACGGTACACTCAGAAAAAAGCGGAAGAGCTGGCAAAGGAAGAACATTTAATCTTAATTTGCGGTCATTACGAAGGTTATGACGAACGTATCCGTGAACATGTTGTTACCGAGGAGATTTCCATTGGTGATTATGTACTCACAGGCGGGGAAATTGGTGCAATGGTTATCGCAGACAGTGTAACCCGCCTGCTTCCAGGGGCACTTGGAAATGAAACGTCGGCAGTAACCGATTCGTACAGCACCGGCCTGCTGGAACATCCTCATTATACAAGGCCAGCAGACTATCAGGGTATGAAAGTTCCTGATGTCCTTCTTTCCGGCCATCACGAAAAAATCGACCGGTGGCGGAGAGAACAGTCTCTGAAAAGGACATATGAAAGACGTCCTGAACTGCTGGAAAACATAGACCTCACTAAGGAAGACACAGAATTTATAAAGAAGCTGAAGGAAACTGAGGAAAACAGTTGAGATTAGTGTAAGGCTGTGGTATTATAATCTTTGTGGTTTTTAAACCACTGATCAAGACGTTCCGCTGTCAGACAGTCAGGACAAGAATGTCTGTAGGGAAGGAGGCGAACAGATAATGGAACAAATCATTCGTGAAATTACGAAAGAGCAATTAAAATCTGATCTTCCGGAATTCCGTCCTGGTGATACGGTTAAAGTACACGTTAAAGTTGTTGAGGGTACTCGTGAGCGTATT
The DNA here is from genome assembly GCF_002019695.1 of Evansella clarkii. Lineage (GTDB taxonomy): Bacteria > Bacillota > Bacilli > Bacillales > Salisediminibacteriaceae > Evansella > Evansella clarkii. The sequence goes on from NZ_KV917376.1 coordinate 2,922,688, forward strand.
CAGGTGTTTGAAGGTGTAGTAATCAAACTTAAAGGATCCGGTATCAGCGAAACATTCACTGTTCGTAAGATATCTTACGGTGTAGGTGTTGAGCGTACATTCCCTGTACACTCCCCGCGTGTCGATAAGATTGAAGTTTCTCGCCGAGGTAAAGTGCGTCGTGCGAAGCTTTATTACTTACGTGAACTTCGCGGTAAAGCTGCTCGTATTAAAGAAAGAGCACGCCGATAAGCAGAGTAAAAATGTTCAGAAAGAGAGCCTGTCAGCAGGTTCTCTTTTTTTCTGTCCTGCCTTATTTTTTTAGAGTTTAATGAGTATGTCATTAGCTCAAAATGACTATAAAACTCATTTATAAATGAGATATTGATGAGTTCGGAGCAAAGGAGACTGTCTCTTCCTCTTCCAGATTAGCTCCGCAGAATATCTGTCGAGACAAATCGAAGCATTTGCGGAGGAGCGATGCTCTTTCCGGTCGGGAAAAGCAACGGCAGAAGACTTAAGTAATATATACAACCGAGGAATGCCCGTATTACACAACAAATTACATAAAAAAACATTAGATAGTTTAAGTAAACTCCCCCATTCTATGTTAAAATAACTTCTGTAATCATATTAGTAATATATGGTTAAGAGGGGGTTCCCTTAAAGACATATCACGTATAGTTTGAGTATAAAATTTGACAGCTATGCCTGGCGAATATATATAAATAAGCTGGAGGATGGATATAGAATGGCAAAATCAGAATCATGGGAGTGGATTAAAGCAGTCGCCGTTGCGCTGCTGCTTGCAGTTGTAATCCGTTATTTCTTTTTCGCGCCGATAGTAGTTGACGGGCAGTCAATGATGCCCACACTTGAGCATAATGACCGAATGATAGTTAATAAAATAGGATATACAATAGGGGAACCTGACAGGTTTGATATAATTGTTTTCCACGCACCGCAAAATAAAGATTATATAAAGCGTGTAATCGGACTCCCGGGGGATACCATATATTATGAGGATGATGTGCTCTATATAAATGGGGAAGCTGTGGAAGAGCCTTATTTAGATAAATTCAAAGAAGAAACATTGAACCGTCCGTTTACAAGGGACTTCCATTTGAGCGAAGCACCTGGTGGATATGAAACAGTGCCTGAAGGTCACGTGTTTGTCCTCGGGGATAACCGCCAGCACAGTAAAGACAGCCGCCATATCGGGGTGGTCCCGTATGAAGAGGTGGTTGGTAAAGCAAACCTTGTATTCTGGCCGTTCTCAGAAGTTCGTGTTGTAGAGTAGGAGGAAGCATAATGGCTATTCAGTGGTATCCGGGCCATATGGCTAAAGCAAGGCGCCAGGCTCAGGAAAAGCTTAAATTAATTGATGTAGTAATTGAACTGGTTGACGCAAGGATTCCATTGTCGTCACGTAATCCGGTGATAGATGAACTGGCAAAAGGGAAGCCAAGACTGATGCTGTTAAATAAATCAGACCTGGCAGACCCGGCCCTCACAGAAAAATGGGTGGCTTATTTTGAGGGCAAAGGATTTTCTGTGTTAAAAATAGATGCCCAGAAAGGAACCGGAGTGAAATCCGTTCCTGAAGAAGTACAGCTCCTCGCCAAACCTCTCACAGACAAAATGAGAGCAAAAGGGATGAACCCGCGAGCTGTCAGAGCTCTTATCCTGGGGATTCCAAACGTGGGTAAATCAACGATTATTAACAGGCTTGCCAATAAAAGAATTGCTAAGATTGGAGACAAGCCAGGTGTAACTAAAGCACAGCAATGGATTAAAGTTGGGAAAGAAATGGAACTCCTGGATACACCGGGAATTCTCTGGCCTAAATTTGAGGATCAGGCTGTCGGTTACCGTCTGGCACTAACTGGAGCGATCAAGGAAGAGATAGTTGATCTCCAGGACCTCACAGTTTTTCTGCTCCGATTCCTGAAAGAGGAATACCCAGGCAGGTTGAAGGAAAGATACAAGCTCGAAGACATCCCCGACGATGTCGTTGAACTTTTTGATGAAATCGGCAAAAAAAGAGGAGCCCTGATGGGGGGCGGAATGGTGGATTACGACAGAGTGGCTGAAATTCTCTTCAGAGAGTTTCGCTCAGGTACTATGGGGAGAATAACCATGGAAAAGCCGCCTGTTAACTGAGTTATACTGTAAGATGAAAAGCGCGCCAGGTGCGTGCTTTTTCATATTCTTGGGAGAATATCAGGTGTTTTCAGAGGATAACTATCGGGCAAAATTACATTATGCTTGAATGAATTTCATAAATAGACTTTGTATAGTAAAATACGAACGACGCTTCTGTTCGATTGCAGCGTAAGACGGCGACTCTTGCGGGAACAGCGCGAGCTGAAAATCCATTTTTGACGGCGTTCAGCCGGAAGAAATTAGTTGAAGCCGTGCCCGCAGAACGCGTCCGTCTGAAGCATAAATCGAACAACAAAGTAACCTTTTAAGGTAATGTTCGTATTAAAATTATGAAATTGATTCCCTTTATAAAAGTTTATTTTCAGCCGATACATAACTTGAGGAGTGAATTACCGTGGTTCAAAAATTGTCAATTAAAGAAATCAAGACTGCTATGCAACAGATAACAGAGCCTGATGATCCGTTTCTTGAACAAATAAAAGCAGACGGCAGAAAAGGAGTACAGCAGCTCTATACATCATGGACAAAACAATACAGTAAAAACCAGGAACTACATAGAAATTTTTATGAAATGAGAAAAAATGAAGAAAGTTTATGGAATAAGGGGTACAAGCTGGTTGGCGGAATAGATGAAGTGGGAAGAGGTCCTCTGGCAGGTCCTGTGATTGCTTCTTGTGTTACCTTATCCCCTGATTTTTATCTGCCGGGCCTGACTGATTCTAAGAAACTTTCAAAACAAAAAAGAGAAGAGTTTTTTCAGCAAATCAAGGAACAGGCTCTTTGTATAGGCATCGGCACTGCTGATGCAGAGGAGATTGATAAGCTCAATATTTATGAAGCTACGAAACTGGCAATGGAAAGGGCGGTAGCCGACACAGGCTCGTCAATTGATTATCTCCTCATAGATGCTATGAAGCTTTCAAACGGGATACCACAAACGTCTATCATTAAAGGAGACGCGACAAGCATAAGCATCGCCGCCAGCTCCGTTGTTGCTAAAGTGACAAGAGACCGGTATATGGAAGTGGCGGGAAAAAATTATCCAGGGTATGGATTTGAAAATCACATGGGCTACGGAACAGAGGAACACTTAACCGCAATCAGAGAACTTGGGATTACAAAGGAACACCGGAAATCATTTGCTCCTGTAAGAGAGGTAATCTGATTTTTTTTAAGTTAGCCTAATCAGGGGGGAGGCGGGAGAATGCTGCAATCAGTAATGCTGAATCAGCTCTTAAGTTCGGCTGATATTACCCGTGCAAAACAAATACAGCTTCGTCCTGGAGAGATCTTTCAGGGCAGTGCGGTCAGGTTTTACCCTGGACAGCTCGCCCAAATGAAGCTCGGTGGCTTAACGTTGACAGCAAAGCTTGAAACTCCACTTGAAGCAGGGAGGAAATACTGGCTTCAGGTACTTGGCCAGGAAGGACTTCCTAAACTTAAAGTTCTGGAAAATGTGCCCGTTATACAGAAAAGTGGTAATGAACAAAGCAGCATTAAGCATCTTCTGCAGCATTTTGGCATCATATCAGCTAAAGAAGGAGAGCAGCTTATTAAACAATTAATTCGTGAAAATATTCCTTTTACGAAGGAAAGTTTCAGGGAAGCATCAATAATTCTGAAGAATTCTCCCCTACCTCTGGAGGAGGGTACAAGAGTTATGACGCAAATCTTAAAATCCGGCCTTCCTGTTACTAAAGAGACCTTTCTCAGTATAGCTTCATTGTTGTCACAAAAGACAATGGGAGAGACAATGCTTCGTTTTCAGGACGCCATGGAAACCGGTGGACTTACCACAAGATTTCCTCAGTTATTTACTTTATTGGAAAGCTTTCGCCAGCACCAAATAAGTGACTATATAAAACCTTATACTCCTGGTGAAAAAGAGCGAGGACTCGTTTCGGAGAGGCCTGGGGCGGTACTGTCCCAGCTTCTTAAGCAATTAGGTATGCAGAATGAATTCCAGCTGAGGCAAAGTGTGGAGGGCAGTCTCCCGGCGTCTCAGCAGACTAACTTAAAAGCGCTTCTCCTGCAATTTCTGCAGCAGACTCCCATCCATTCTTACCAATTGAGGGAACAGGCTGAGTTTATGGTTAACCGAATAACTGCTTTTCAGTTATTATCTTCAGATTCTCAAAGCCAGGTCTCCACCTATTCTGTCCAGGTCCCCTTCCATTCAGGAAGCAAGCTGGAAGACCTGACTGTTCAGTGGGAGGGGAAAAAGAATACGCGGGGAGAGCTTGATGAAGATCACTGCAGAATAGTGTTTTATCTCCATTTAAAACATCTTAAAGAAACAGTGATTGATGTTCAGATTCAGAGCAGGGTTTTAACTGTAACTATTTTTAATGAGACGCAAAAATCATCGGCTGCTAATGATAAATTGCTTAAAATGCTTGAAGAAAATCTGGCTGAACTGGATTATCGTCTGTCTGCAGTAAAATGGGTGCATCCCGGTAAGTTTCAGCCGTCCGGAAAGAACGGGGTGCCTTACTCCCCTGATACCAGCGGGGCGTATAAAGGAGTTGACATCCGTGTATGAGGAAGACCCATATCAGGACACAAAGAGCAGTTGCTTTAAAATATAACCAGGAATTACATGGTGCTCCAGCGGTGGCTGCAAAAGGGAGCGGTTATGTAGCCGAAAACATTCTCAAAGCAGCAAAAGAGAAGAATATACCCGTCCAGGAAGACCCTGCATTAGTGGAAATGTTATGCCAGCTTAATATTAATGAGGAAATCCCCCCAGCTCTTTATGAAGTAACAGCTGAAATTTTCGCTTACATATACCGTCTTGATAACTCTCAGGAAAGTGAAGAGGCCGGAGAAACTTAATTTTTCCATTGTCTCCTGGATTCAATATGGAAATCCTCCTTAAGAGTATCATTTGTTTTTCAGACGAATGCATAACGTTTTCTGAACAGGTGATTCTATGATTAAAGGAGGTAATGGCAATGGAAAAACGATCAAAGCTTGTTGTTAAAGGTGTTGATGAATTTATGAATTCATACAGCGAAGAAATCGCTCAGGAATTCGGGGTGTTCCACAGCACCACTCAGTCAGACCAGCAGGCAGGCATGGCTTCAGCAACAGATAAGCTGCTGAAAAAGAATAAAGAAAACAAATAAAATATCTGTATGGATATTCTTACGAGGCCTGGGTAATAGCCTGAGCAGTTCCGGTTACAGTGGAGAAAATCCGGAATAACAGATGAATTAACATTGGAAAACACATTATGATTAACTCCATAAAATATCAGACAAAACGCCTGGATCTTAAACCAGGCGTTCTGTTTGTTTACTTAGTTCAACTTATCTGCCCATTTATTAGTGAATGTGCTTTTTTACGGATCCTCAATCCGCTTTTCCGTTTTCTCTGAGTACAAGAGCAATTAGCCTTTGCTTTCTCCAACTGGCTAGTTTTAAGGGCTTAAACGAGGTGAAATCCGCACCATTTTGTATAATTTCAGCCAGATAAAAGGACGCCATGAGTAAAAAAAAGACGTTGTCGAAAAAAAAGTTGAGCATATATTCACAAAATTGTCGAGGAATATAGTAAAATAGTCAATGTGTGAATAAAGAGGCGAAATTTATCACACTTCTGCAAGGTAAACGCAGTAATTGAAACAGGATCTGTTACAGATCCAGGTTATGATTTTCATAACAAAAGTTAGAGCCATTCGAACGGCAGTTTTGAACAGTCAAGAGGGAATGGCCTAATTACTCAGTAAGGAGGATGGCAATGAATATCCATGAGTATCAAGGAAAAGAAATTTTAAGAAGCTACGGCGTTGCGGTACCTAACGGGAAAGTTGCTTTTTCTGTGGATGAAGCAGTGGAAGCGGCTAAAGATTTAGGTACAGATGTAACCGTTGTCAAGGCGCAGATTCACGCAGGCGGAAGAGGTAAAGCCGGTGGTGTTAAAGTAGCGAAGAGCTTAGACGAGGTACGTACATATGCTGACGAGATCCTTGGAAAAACGTTAGTAACACATCAGACAGGCCCTGAAGGCAAGGAAGTAAAACGACTGCTTATTGAAGAAGGTTGCGATATTAAGAGTGAGTATTATATCGGCCTTGTAGTTGACCGTGCAACTGACCGCATCGTTATGATGGGATCTGAAGAAGGCGGTACTGAAATTGAAGAAGTTGCAGAAAAAACACCAGAAAAAATCTTCAAAGAAGTTGTTGACCCGGTAGTAGGTTTAATGCCTTACCAGGCCAGAAGACTGGCATTTAATATCAATATCCCGAAAGAATTGGTAAGAGATGCGGTTAAATTTATGATCGGTCTTTACCAGGTTTTCGTAGATAAAGACTGCTCGATTGCAGAAATCAACCCGCTTGTTACTACAGGAGACGGGAAAGTTATGGCGTTAGACGCTAAGCTTAACTTTGATTCCAACGCACTTTACCGCCAGAAAGATATTCTGGAATACCGTGACCTGGATGAGGAAGATCAAAAGGAAATCGAAGCCTCAAAGTTTGACCTTAGCTATATTTCACTTGATGGAAACATCGGATGTATGGTTAACGGCGCGGGCCTTGCTATGGCGACAATGGATATCATTAAGCATTACAATGGCGACCCTGCAAACTTCCTTGATGTTGGGGGCGGAGCTACAAAAGAAAAGGTTACTGAAGCCTTTAAAATTATTTTGTCTGACGACAGTGTTAAAGGAATCTACGTGAATATCTTCGGCGGTATTATGAAGTGTGACATAATTGCTGAAGGTGTAGTGGCTGCTACGAAAGAAATCGGCCTACAAATTCCGCTTGTGGTGCGTCTTGAAGGAACTAACGTGGAACTTGGAAAGAAAATCCTTGAAGAATCCGGACTGGATATTACAGCAGCAGATTCCATGGCTGACGGAGCCGAAAAGATCGTATCACTAGTGAAAGCTTAAGTTTAATTAGAAAGGCGGGATAAAATATGAGCATCATGATAAACAAAGACACAAAAGTCATTGTTCAGGGGATCACCGGTTCAACCGGTTTATTCCATACAAAGCAGGCGATTGAATACGGTACAAATATTGTGGGCGGGGTAACTCCCGGAAAAGGCGGTACAGAAGTAGAGGGTATACCTGTATTTGATACAGTTTCAGATGCAGTTGCTAAAACCGGTGCCAACGCTTCCGTAATTTATGTTCCACCAGCATTCGCAGCCGACGCAATAATGGAAGCTGCAGATGCAGGAGTAGAGCTTGTAATTACTATTACTGAAGGTATTCCTGTGACAGATATGATTAAAGTGAAACGTTATCTTGAAGGCAAGATGACAAGACTTATCGGTCCAAACTGTCCAGGTGTCATTACACCGGAAGAATGTAAAATTGGAATTATGCCTGGCTATATTCACAAAAAAGGCCATGTTGGCGTAGTTTCCCGTTCCGGTACATTAACTTATGAAGCTGTACACCAGCTTTCCACAGAAGGTATCGGGCAGTCTACTGCTGTAGGAATTGGCGGGGACCCTGTTAACGGTACTAACTTCATCGATGTGCTGAAACTTTTCAACGAAGATGAAGATACTTATGCTGTTATCATGATTGGTGAAATCGGCGGTACTGCTGAAGAAGAAGCAGCAGAGTGGATTAAGGAAAACATGAAGAAGCCGGTAGTAGGCTTTATCGGCGGTAAAACTGCGCCTCCAGGAAAGCGTATGGGCCATGCTGGCGCTATTATTTCCGGTGGTAAAGGAACTGCTGATGCAAAAATCGAAACACTTGAAAGATGCGGTGTAAAAGTCGCTGAGACTCCTGCCGTAATGGGAGAGACACTCATCGAAGCACTTAAAGAAAACGGCATTTATGAAAAGTGTGTTACACATAAATAAACAAGCTGTGCCCCCGTCACGGACGGGGGCTTATTTCCATTCAGGCAATTCCCCGTTACATTTCTCCTCTATTTCAGAAAGGCTGTGAAAAAAATGAATATCCAGGAAAGAATTGTCCACCTTCATTATTGTTCCTCCGGTAATCACCGTTTTCTCGCTGCTATAGCAAAATCAGACCCCTCTTTTACCACAGTTTATTCTCTCTCTCCCAACTCTTTGGCCAGTCTGACAGGAGTAAATCACGATAAGGCGGGAAAATTTCTCAATCTTCTTCATTCAGTAAGTCTGAATAAATTAAAAAGGAGTTACATAGATAAAGGAATAAGTTATGTAACCGTTTTTGATGAAAATTATCCTCCAATGCTGAAAAATATATATGACCCGCCGTGGGTGTTATACTATCATGGCAACTTCAAACACGTAACTGCCGGAGCAGCATTGAGCGTTGTTGGAACAAGGCATCCCAGTGAGTATGCCTGGGTGGAAATGAAAAGTATTCTGGAGCCTGTTATAAAAAAAGGCGTAACTATTGTCAGCGGACTCGCGCTGGGGATTGACCGGATGGCTCATGAGCTTGCCGTTGCCCATTCCGGAAAGACCGCGGCAGTTCTTGGGTATGGATTAAATTATATGTATCCAGCAGCAAATAAAAAGGTATTTAATGAATTGAAAGAAAATCAGCTTCTCATAACAGAATATCCTCCATATATAAAACCTCAAAAGTGGCATTTTCCGGAACGAAACAGAATTATAAGTGGTTTAAGCCCCGCTGTATTTGTGGTAGAGGCGAAAGAGAGAAGCGGTTCACTTATTACAGCTGAATTGGCGGTGCAGCAAAACAGAGATGTGCTGGCGCTGCCTGGGCGTATTTCCAGTCCCGAATCTGCAGGTACTAACAGGCTTATTCAGGAAGGGGCAAAAATAATTTTATCGGCTGAAGATATTTTAGAGGAATATTTACATCTAAATGTGTAAATTACAAGAACAACGAGTAATTAATCAGTTCAGGACAGTATATCTGACTGGAAATTATTTTAAAAAATATAGTGGAAAAAATGCCAGTATTATCATCTTTTTCAGAAATTTTTATCTTTTCTTTTGCATAACATGTTTGACAAACCGTAAAAGTGTGTTTAATAATAGGGAAGATTTTAATTTTACCTCTAAAGGGGAGGAACGTGGGTATGTCCGATTACTTAGTGATCGTGGAATCTCCCGCAAAAGCAAAGACGATTGGGAAGTACTTAGGTAAAAAATATTCAGTGAAAGCATCTATGGGGCATGTTATTGACTTGCCAAAAAGTCAGATGGGTGTGGATGTTGAAGATAATTTTAATCCTAAATATATAACAATCCGCGGGAAGGGACCAATCTTAAAAGAATTAAAGGCAGCTGCAAAGAAAGCAAAACGTGTTTATCTGGCGGCTGACCCCGATCGTGAAGGGGAAGCTATTGCCTGGCACTTAGCGCACAGCTTAAATATTGATGATAAATCTGAATGCCGTGTAGTTTTTAATGAGATTACAAAGCAGGCTATTAAAGATTCATTTAAAACACCAAGAACGATTGATATGAGTTTAGTTGATGCCCAGCAGGCTCGCAGGGTACTGGACCGGCTTGTTGGTTACAATATCAGTCCATTATTATGGAAGAAAGTGAAAAAAGGATTGAGTGCAGGAAGAGTACAATCTGTCGCTGTGAAAATGATAATAGACAGAGAAAAAGAGATTAATGCATTCGAACCGGAAGAGTACTGGACCATTGAAGCGAACCTTAAGAAGGATGGCGAAGAATTTACTGCAAAATTTGTTTCTGTGGAAGGGAAAAAGAAAGAGTTATCTTCGGAACAGGATGTTAACGAAGTACTTTCTAAAATCTCAGGAAAAGACTTTAAAATTGCGGAAGTAAAAAAACGTGAGCGTAAACGTAACCCTGTTGTTCCTTTTACTACTTCATCGCTTCAGCAGGAAGCGGCCCGAAAGCTGAACTTCCGGGCTAAAAAGACAATGATGCTTGCTCAGCAGCTCTACGAAGGTATAGATGTGGGAAAAGAAGGAACAGTAGGTTTGATTACTTATATGCGTACTGACTCCACAAGACTTTCAGAGACTGCAAAAGCGGACGCCTTGCAATACATTGAAACAAATTACGGTAAAGAATATGTAAATAAAACCACTTCTAAGGGAAAACAGAACACAAAGACACAGGACGCCCATGAGGCTATCCGCCCTACTTCAGTAACTATGACGCCTAAATCTGTCAAAAGTTATCTGAGCAGGGACCAGCACCGTCTTTATAAGCTGATCTGGGAACGAATGGTGGCCAGCCAGATGGCCCCTGCTGTAATGGATACAATGTCAGTTGATATCGTTAATAACGGTGTAACTTTCCGGGCAACTGGTTCAAAACTTAAATTTCCTGGTTTTATGAAAGTATATATAGAAGGAAATGATGACGGTAAAAAAGAAGAAGACCGGCTTCTTCCTGAAATGAATGAAGGAGAAACAGCAACTGCTGAAAACATTGATCCAAATCAGCACTTCACACAGCCGCCTCCAAGATATACGGAAGCCAGGCTTGTGAAGACGATGGAGGAACTCGGCATAGGAAGGCCGTCCACCTATGCACCGACCCTTGACACAATTCAGCGCCGTGGTTATGTAGCTCTTGAAGATAAACGTTTCGTCCCTACTGAGCTGGGGTCCATCGTTCTTGAGCTGATTGAAGAGTTCTTCCCGGAAATATTAAATGTTGATTTTACTGCGAAAATGGAAGCGGACCTTGATTCCATAGAAGAAGGTAAAGAAGACTGGGTAAAAGTCATCGATCAGTTTTACCGGGATTTTGAGAAGAGACTAAAAACAGCTGAAGAAGAAATGAAGGAAGTAGAGATTAAAGATGAACCGGCCGGGGAAGATTGTGAGAAATGCGGCCATGGAATGGTTTATAAAATGGGAAGGTTCGGAAAGTTTATGGCTTGTTCAAATTTTCCGGAATGCAGAAATACGAAAGCAATTGTTAAAGATATTGGTGTAACATGTCCTGAATGTAAAGAAGGAAACATTGTGGAACGGAAAAGCAAAAAGCGTCGTTTGTTTTATGGCTGTGACCGTTATCCTGAGTGTGAATTTATCAGCTGGGACAAACCGATTGCACGTACATGCCCGAAATGCAGCCACATGCTCGTGGAAAAGAAAACGAAAAAAGGAGTTCATGTTCAGTGCTCCAATTGCGACTATAAAGAAGAGCAGAACTAATTGCTTGCTATTTTCGGCCGGTTCATGTAAATTACCAACGGAGAGATTGTTTTATACTCTGAAGGAACCGCGCTGGTCCAGTCCATGTTTACCGGCCGGAAGGGGAAGCATGTGAACAAATATCGGGCACAATTCAGAATTTTGTGAAAAAAGTGTAAATTTTATTGAAAGAGCTACTGAATTGTGATAAGATTTAGTAGCTCTTATAGATGTGCAAAGGTGAAGGTATAAATGTACCAGGAATGGATTATAAAGTTTATACGGTATTTACAAATTGAAAAACAGGCTTCTCAGCATACCATAAGGAATTATCAGCGGGATATCAGCGATTTCCTGGATTTTTTTTGTTTGGATAAATCAGTGGAGGTATCATACAGCCAGGTCCGTCATTACATGGAAGAACTGCGCCTGATGACACTGGAAAGCAGTACAGTGGCAAGGAAGCTGTCTGCACTCCGCACGTTTTATAATTTTCTCTTAAGGGAAGGAGCTGTAGAACAGAATCCTTTTAAGATGGTGTCAGTAAACTGTTCTGTAAATAAACTTCCGCCTGTCTTTTACGAAGAAGAAATTACTGAGATGTTTCAGTCTGTAAACACTAATTCCCCGCTCGGAAAAAGGAACCTGGCCATCATAGAACTTATTTATAGTACAGGTTTGCGTGTAAATGAATGTGTAAACCTGAACATAATGGATTATGACAGCCGGATTGGCACTTTGCTTGTAAACAGTGAAGGACGGAAGGAAAGATATGTTCCTGTAGGAAGTTTTGCCAGGGAAGCTCTTGAAGCATATATGGAAAGCGGAAGGCCTGCTTTGAACAAAAACAGCGAAAAGGCTCTGTTCCTGAATAACCGGGGCGGCAGGCTTAGTGACAGGGGAATCAGAAAGATTTTCAGCAGGCTGCTTGACGGTACTGCAGATACAGCCAGGCTGAACCCCCGCAGTTTGAGGGAGGCATTTGCAGCCCATATGGTAAGAGCAGGTGCAGACTCCCGAATTGTTCAGGAGATCCTCGGGAATAACGGTCTCCCAAATTCCAGAGTTTACTCCGGAGCGGCTGAAAACAAGCTGAAAGAAATTTATAACTCTGCTCATCCCCGTGCTTGAGAGTATTACCCCTCAAGGAGGCATTTAAATGGAAAAAATTAAAGGAACTACTATATTTGCCGTAAAACATGACGGAGGAAATGCTATTGCAGGTGACGGACAGGTTACGTTTGGAAATGCAGTAGTTATGAAACATAAAGCAAGGAAAGTCCGTACATTGTACAGAGGGAAGGTTATCGCCGGTTTTGCAGGGTCTGTCGCGGATGCTTTCACACTGTTTGAAAAATTCGAACAGAAACTGGAAGAATTCTCAGGCAACCTTCAGCGTGCAGCAGTTGAACTTGCTAAGGACTGGCGGAGCGACCGGGTACTTCGTAAACTAGAGGCTATGCTTATCGTGATGGACAAAACCAACCTTTATTTAATCGCCGGAACCGGAGAAGTCATTGAACCTGATGATGGCATACTGGCAATTGGTTCAGGCGGGCATTATGCTCTGGCTGCCGGAAGGGCGCTGAAAGACTATGCTCCCCATCTTTCTGCCAGAGAAATAGCAGAAGCAGCTCTGAGGACAGCCGCGGAGATTTGTGTATATACAAATGACTCAATAATTGTCGAAGAGCTAAGCGATTAATGTACAATTATGCAGTCTGCTTTCCTGTCTAAATGATATAGGTTGTAATTTTCCAGGATAATTGTCCAGCTCCAGCGACGAGCGTTTACATCACGAGTATGCTTCGAGTTGTCTCGACGGATATCCTTCGAAGCTAAAGCAGGCCGCATTTGACTCCTGCGCCACTTCGTTTGCTCGTCGCAGGGTAAAGAGTGCTCCTGCGATTGCTCGTCGCAGATAAAGAGTGCCACTCGTGACCAAGGCGCTTACGCTTTTCTTAATAAGGGAGGAACGTATATGAGTGATTCATTAACACCGCGCCAGATTGTAGAGAAACTGGATCAGTATATCGTCGGACAGACGAAAGCAAAAAAGTCAGTGGCAGTTGCTTTAAGAAACCGGTACAGGCGCAGTCAGCTCACTGAGGATTTGAGGGAAGAAATAACCCCGAAAAATATTCTGATGATCGGTCCGACCGGTGTAGGGAAAACGGAGATAGCCCGACGTCTTGCAAAGCTGACTGGTGCCCCTTTTGTTAAAGTCGAGGCAACGAAATTCACTGAGGTAGGTTATGTGGGCAGAGATGTGGAATCTATGGTCCGTGACCTTGTTGAAACTTCAGTCAGGCTGGTTAAAGAAGAAAAAATGAATAAAGTAAAAACCCAGGCTGAAGAAAATGCAAATCAACGGCTGGTAGAATTAATTGTCCCGAAGAAAGCAAAAGAAAGTAACTACCGGAACCCGTTTGAGATGCTTTTCCAGGGGAACCAGGCTGCTGAACAGCCTGATCCGGAAGAGGCAAGACAGGAAGAATCTGTCCGGGATAAACGACGCCGGGTTGCACAGCAATTAAGAGCAGGAGAGCTTGAAGACAATATAATTACAGTAGAAGTGGATGAGCAGCAGTCTAACCTCCTTGATATGTTCCAGGGCTCGGGTATGGAACAGATGGGCATGAACATGCAGGAAATGCTCGGCGGTATGATGCCTAAACGTAAGAAGCGGAGAAAAATGAAAGTAAAAGAGGCCCGCAAGGTTTTAACTGTTGATGAAGCCCAAAAGCTGATTGATATGGATGAAGTAAATCAAGAGGCAGTTTCAAAGGCTGAACAATTGGGAATTATCTTTATTGACGAAATAGATAAAGTAGCAGGGAAAAGCCAGCAGCAGACAGCCGATGTTTCCAGAGAAGGTGTACAGCGTGACATACTCCCAATTGTAGAAGGATCCACAGTAATTACCAAGTATGGTCCTGTAAAGACTGACCACGTACTATTTGTTGCAGCTGGAGCATTTCATTTTTCGAAACCTTCTGATTTAATTCCGGAACTGCAAGGGCGGTTTCCTATCCGGGTTGAATTATCAAGCCTGACGGTGGATGATTTTGTTAAGATCTTAGTTGACCCTGATAATGCATTAGTGAAACAATATCAGGCTCTTTTGGAAATTGAAGGAATAAAATTAAAATTTTCTGACGATGCTATTTATGAGATAGCGTCCATTGCTACAGAAGTAAACGATGAAACAGAAAATATCGGTGCGCGGAGACTTCATACCATTCTCGAAAAGCTACTGGAAGATCTGTCATATGAAGCTTCTGAAGTAACATTGGAAGAAATAGTCATCACAAAGGAATATGTAAAAGAAAAACTTCAGGACGTCGTAAAAAACCGTGACCTTAGTCAATATATTTTATAATTAGGAGGAGAAGAAATGGATTTATTATCAAAAACAAGAAGGATTAATGACTTATTGCAAAAAAGTGCTGGACAATCGGTGAACTTTAACGATATGGCAGTAACATTGCGGGATATTATAGAGGCTAACGTTTTTATTGTAAGCCGTCGTGGTAAGCTGCTTGGGTTCTCTATAAAACAGGAAATAGAAAATCCGCGTATGCAGCAAATGCTTGAAGACCGCCAGTTTCCTGAGGAGTATACTAACGGGCTGTTTAAAATTGAAGAAACTTCCTCAAACCTGGATGTAAACAGTGAATTCACTGCCTTTCCAGTGGAAAACAAAGACCTCTTCGCTGAAGGCTTAACAACAATCGTCCCAATCCAGGGTGGCGGTCAGCGTCTGGGTACGTTAATTCTTGCCCGTCTGGAAGATACATTCGATGACGATGATCTCCTATTAGCGGAGTACGGAGCAACAGTCGTAGGCATGGAAATTCTTCATGAGAAGACGGAAGAAATCGAACAGGAAGCAAGAAGTAAAGCGGTTGTACAGATGGCAATCAGCTCCTTATCCTACAGTGAGCTAGAAGCTGTTGAACATATTTTTGAGGAACTTGACGGAAATGAAGGCCTTCTGGTCGCAAGTAAGATTGCAGACAGAGTGGGAATCACCCGTTCAGTAATCGTTAATGCGCTGAGGAAGCTTGAAAGCGCAGGTGTAATAGAGTCCCGGTCCTTAGGAATGAAAGGTACTTACATTAAAGTACTTAATAATAAGTTCCTTAAGGAATTAGATAAAATTAAAAGCTAAATGAATTTTTCTTAATTAAAAGCACCCCTTGTGCCAGATGCATTCTGGCACAAGGGGTGCTTTAGTTTTTATGCGGTCTGTTTAACCGGCTTCCGTTTAAGTTCACTTTTGAACTCTATATTACTAAAACAACAAAAAACATAACAAAACAAATTAGGGAATTTTTTACAAATTCTAGAGCATATAAACGAATTGACAAAGTATCTGGAGGTAATTTTATGTGACTTTATAATTAAGAAATAGTAGGTCTTTTATATATACATAATGCCATTTTTCGGGACAGTTAGACAATTGGTTCCATTTTATATAGAATTAATATACGTGGAAAATGTTAGAAACGTAATAATTGGAGAATTACCTGGAGAATATCAGCGGTTTTTGTCAAACAAGTATCAACAGAAATCCTTAGATTAACGGAGGAAAACGATGAATCTTTTAAATAATTCGGTTAACAGTCTGCTTCAGCATGCTTTATCCGCGTCAACAGTGAGACAGAGCACAATTGCCGGGAATATTGCCAATGCTGACACACCAAATTATAAAGCGAAGAAAGCAGTTTTCAGCCATGAATTGAATAATGCGGTCAATACAGCAAAACTGCAGGCTTATCGTTCCGATCCACGCCACGTCCAGTTCAGAGACGGAAATGAAAGAGAAAACATCCGTGTGGTAGAAAGAAACAATACTCAATACAACCATAACGGCAATAATGTGGATATGGATACAGAAATGGCTGAACTGGCAAAAAACCAGATATACTACAACACACTGATAGACAGGCTGAATGGGCGTTACAACAGTATCAGAACCGTCCTTGGCCAGGGGAGGTAAGACATAATGAGCATTTTTAACGGAATGAACATATCCGCGTCAGCTTTAACAGCACAGAGATTCAGAATGGATACAACATCCGCAAATATGGCCAATGCAGATACCACGCGTTCCCGGCTGGTCGACGGGGAATGGGAGCCATACAGACGTAAAATGGTTGTCATGGAGCCTGGCGGGCATCGTTCTTTTAGTTCTTTTCTTAATAGGGCGATGGGTGAGACTACAGGCAAAGGGGCCGGTGTAAAAATCAGCAGAGTGATTGAAGACCAGTCTCCCAATAAACTTGTATATCAGCCGGAACACCCGGATGCTAATGAAGAAGGATATGTAGAACTGCCAAATGTGGATCCCCTTAAAGAGATGATAGATTTAATGGGTGCGACCAGATCCTACGAAGCAAATGTCACAGCATTTGATGCCCATAAAAACATGCTGCTTAAAGCACTGGAAATCGGCCGGTAATTTTAAATCAGAAATCAGAAAGGAGGTTCCTCATGTCGGAAACAAACTATGTAACCCATTTAAACTCAATTATGAGACCTTCATCCTCCGGCACCAGCTTCAGGACATCGGGAGAAGCACAGCAATCCTTTAAAACCTGGCTGAATGATGCAATTAAAGAAGTTAATGAGGCTCAGTCTGCTTCTGCCAAAGTAACTGAAAAAGTTGCCCGGGGTGAAGATATAGACCTGCATGATGTTATGATTACTGCGCAGAAAGCGAGCATCTCTCTTCAAACGACAGTTGAAGTTCGTAATAAAGCTATCGAGGCCTATCAGGAAATTATGAGAATGCAAGTCTGATAATTTAATTACCCGTAATTTTTAGTTTTAAAACCTTTCTTTTATTAATTTCGTATTTATTTTTATTTTTTTGGGGGCTGTTTTAATTATCGGTAAGAAATAAATAATTTTAACAATTTAGAATAAAACAGTTAAATTATGTAATTAACTACTTAGTGGCAAGGCAAGTGGGAGGAGACATGAACGAAAAGTTAACGCATTATAAAAATAAAACAATTGAAACCTGGCAGGGAAGATCGAAGAATCAAAAGGTCATGATCGTTTCTGCTTTCCTTATCACGCTGCTTCTGCTTCTGGTATTCATGTGGTCTGGTTCCAGGACGAGCTATGTTCCTTTATATACAAATCTCACTGTACAGGAAACAGGAGAGATTAAAGCGACACTTGACAGCAGAGGTATACCTTCAGAAGTTAACCGGGACGGTACGGCCATTTCAGTACCCGAAGGGATGGTAGATGACCTGAAGGTATCTCTTGCAGCTGAAGGAATTCCACGTACAGGGAGAATCGATTATTCCACTTTTAGTGAGAATATGGGTTTTGGTACAACCGAAAACGAATTCAATCTCCTAGAGAGAGCAGCAATACAGACTTCTATTGAAGACCTAATACGTAATATAGATGGCGTACAGGCGTCTCAGGTAATGGTCACTATGCCCGAAGAGAGTATCTGGCTGTCAGATGAGCCAAACCAGGCTACCGCCTCTATTCTTCTGACGCTGCAGCCAGGTTACCAGCTCGATCAAAAAGCTATTCGTGCTCTCCATCACCTGGTCTCCAGAAGTGTGCCTAATCTGCCTGTGGAAAATATTGTGATTATGGATCAGAACTTCCAGTATCTTGAGCTTAATGAAGACCCGGAAATGGCGACGGCACTTTCGGTGTACGAGCAGCAAAGGAAGATACAGAGGGATATTGAAAAAGACCTGCAGCGCCAGGTACAGCAAATGCTCGGTACAATTATAGGGCATGACAAAGTAGTAGTAGCTGTTTCAACTGATCTTGATTTCACCCAGGAGAACAGACAGGAGCAGCTTGTAACTCCTGTAGATGAAGAAAGTATGTCCGGTATCACTTTAAGTGTTGAGCGGATTACTGAAACATACACCGGTGAGGAATTGCCAGAAGGAGGAGTGCCTGGCACAGGGGAAACAGATATTCCAGGATATCCTGGAGCTTTTGGAGCTGGCTATGGAGATTATGAGCGAATTGAAGAACGAATCAATGATGAAGTGAACCGGATTCAGAGAGATATTGTAGAAAGCCCGTATAAAATAAGAGACATTGGAATTCAGGTCATGGTTGAACCGCCAGATCCGGAAGATCCGTTAACTCTCCCTCCGGAAAGACTTAATGATATTCAGCAAATACTCGGCCAGATTGTCAGAACCTCTATTGATAATGAATATTCTTCTGAATGGGGTCAGGAAGACATTGATGAAAGGATATTCGTATCTTCTCAGCAGTTTTTCGGCAAAGCAGATTTTGAACAGCCTGAACAGTCTTCGCCTCAATACTGGCTTTATGCGGTCATCATCCTCGTTCTTCTTATAGTTCTGCTTTTGTTCCTTTTATTCAGAAAGAAACGTTCAGCAGCAGAGACCGAGCTTGAAGAGGAAGAAGAGACAGTTACTTTTCAGGTTCCTGAAATTGAAGGAGAAAGAGAAACAGAAGGAAAAGTACGTAAACGCCAGCTGGAAAAACTGGCAAAGGAAAAGCCTGAAGAATTCTCTAAGCTGGTAAGAACATGGCTGTCCGAGGATTAGGAGGGAAGGAAAATGGCTAAAAGAAAACAGCTTTCCGGTGCTGAAAAAGCAGCAATATTACTAATATCTATGGGACCGGATGTGTCAGCTCAAGTATATAAACATCTGACTGAAGAAGAGATAGAAAAGCTGACTCTTGAAATAGCCGGTGTCAGAAAGGTGGATTCTTCCGCAAAAGAAGAAATATTAGAACAATTCCACCAGCTGGCGTTAGCTCAGGAGTATATATCTCAGGGAGGAATCGGCTACGCGAAAGATGTGCTGGAAAAAGCACTGGGGACAGAAGAAGCTATGGAAGTAATCAACCGGCTTACATCCTCACTGCAGGTCAGGCCTTTTGATTTCGCCCGGAAAGCTGATCCTGGGCAAATTCTTAATTTCATTCAAAGTGAGCACCCTCAGACCATCGCTTTAATACTTTCCTATTTGGAAAGTGAGCAGTCCGGGCAAATATTATCTTCACTCCCTCAGGAAGTCCAGGCAGATGTAGCTAAGCGTATTGCTGTGATGGACAGTACTTCACCTGAAATCATAAGTGAGGTGGAGAATATTCTCGAGAAAAAGCTTTCCGCCACGGTAACTCATGACTTCACTCAGGCGGGAGGCATCGAATCAGTAGTCGAAGTTCTTAACAAAGTGGACAGAAGTACTGAACGGACAATACTTGATTCTCTTGAGATTCAGGATCCGGAACTGGCTGAAGAAATTAAAAAGCGCATGTTTGTATTTGAAGATATTGTCACTCTGGATAACAGGTCCATACAGAGAGTAATCAGAGATGTGGAAAATGAAGATCTCCAGCTGTCTCTCAAAGTTTCCAGTGACGAAGTGAAGGATATTGTTTTCAAAAATATGTCACAGCGTATGGCAGACACATTTAAAGAGGAAATGGAATTTATGGGTCCTGTCCGGCTTCGTGATGTTGAGGAGGCACAGACGAGAATTGTCTCTGTAATAAGACGACTGGAAGAAGCTGGTGAGATCATTATTGCCCGCGGCGGGGGAGATGATATTATTGTCTAAATTAATCAAGTCAACTAATACAATCGTCTCTGGACCTGGAGAAAAAGTGATTAAACTGCGCCTTTATGGCCAGCGGGAGAAAGTCCGTGATAATAGAGAATCCGGGGCACAACCAGGTATGGGTGTTCACTATAAAGAACGAAATTTACTGGAAGAAGATGCGAAAAAGACAGCAGAGGAAATTATTCAGAATGCAAAAAGGCAGGCGGAACTTCTGCAGAACGAGCTACTGAAGCAGGAAGAAGAAATCAGGGCTGAGGCTGAACAGATCTTTCAGGAAGCAGAGAAGAAAGGCTGGCAGCAAGGATACGAAGCTGGACAACTGGAAGGAAAAAGCCAGTATGAAAAGGAGATTCGAAAAGCCGGAGATCTTGTGAGAAAAGCGAAAGAAGATTACTTTTCCCACCTGGAGAAGGCGGAGCCCGTCATGCTTGAGCTCGCTATGGAAGTAGCAGAAAAGATAATAGGGGAAACATTGGAAAGAACCGGCGATGCATGGACTTACCTTATTGAAGAAGCTGTAAGAGAAGTGAGGAGCCATGAAGAAATAACTATATATATCCATCCGGAAAAATATGAAAATGTTCTTCATCATAAGGATGAACTTCAGCAAATTGCTCTTCATACAAGAGAACTTTATATTTACCCGGAGGCAGGCATTGGCAAAAACGATTGTGTAATTGAAACTCCATACGGCCGGGTAGATGCCGGCGTGGACAGCCAGCTGAAAGAAATCAAGATGACCTTGCAGGAAAAGCTTAAAGAAGGTAGCGGACAATGAACTTCAGCAGTCTTATTGAAGAGGTTAAAAAGACAGACCCTTATAAACAATACGGTAAGGTTACTCAGGTTGTCGGCCTGATGATTGAATCGAAAGGGCCTCAGGTTTCTGTTGGGGAGGTTTGCTATATTCATGCTGAAGGGGCATCGGGAAGAAAAATTATGGTGGAGGTCGTAGGCTTTCGCAATGAAAAAGTATTACTCATGCCATTTGACAGAATTGATCAGATCTCCCCAGGCAGTTTAGTGGAAGCTACTAAGAAACCTCTGGAGATTAAAGTAGGGACGAATTTGACAGGCAAGGTGCTGGATGGTCTTGGCAGGCCGCTGGATGATGGTTTCCCGGACACAGGGTTAATTTCTTTCCCTACAGAAAACACTCCTCCAAATCCTTTGAAGCGTCCGCGTATCAATGAACCGTTAAGTTTAGGTGTAAGGGTTATCGATGGGCTGTTCACAGTAGGCAAGGGGCAAAGGGTAGGAATCTTTGCCGGAAGCGGTGTTGGTAAAAGTACATTAATGGCAATAATTGCCAAAAAATCAGCGGCAGACATTAATGTAATTGCTCTGATTGGAGAGAGGGGCAGGGAAGTAAGAGACTTTGTAGAAAGGGATCTCGGTCCTGAAGGGCTGAAAAATTCTGTGGTAGTTGTGGCAACTTCTGACCAGCCAGCACTAATGAGAATAAAAGGGGCCATGACAGCTACCGCCATTGCAGAATTTTATCGGAGCCAGGGACTATCGGTAACATTGTTAATGGATTCTGTTACAAGAGTTGCTATGGCCCAGCGTGAAATTGGCCTGGCTGTGGGGGAGCCTCCCACCACTAAAGGATACACCCCTTCAGTATTTGGTCTTTTGCCAAGGCTGCTTGAACGGAGCGGAACAGACGAAGCCGGCTCAATCACAGCATTCTATACAGTGTTAGTTGACGGGGACGACTTAAATGAACCCATCGCTGATACAGTAAGAGGAATATTGGATGGCCACCTTGTGCTCGACAGGAAACTTGCAAATAAAGGGCAGTTTCCTGCAATCAATGTATTAAAAAGTATCAGCAGAATTATGAACGATATTGTAAGTGAAGACCACCGGAAAGCAGCGGACCGCTTCAGAAACGCCCTTGCAGTCTATACAGATTCTGAAGATTTGATTAGTATCGGAGCCTATAAGCGGGGGACTAACCGGGAAGTAGATGAAGCAATCAGTAAATACCCTGAACTTATCAATTACATAAAACAGGGTACCGGGGAAAACGTGGAATATGATGCTGCTGTTAACGACTTAATCAGCCGCTTTGGGGGAGGGGTTCTTTAATGGGATTTCAATACACCCTGCAAAAAGTACTTGAAGTGAAAGAACACGAACAAGTAGAAGCACAGGCAGCTTATGAACAGGCGATGAAGCAATTTGAAGAAACCGCCACAGAACTTTATCATCTGCTGAAGCAGAAAGAAGATATGCTGGCTTCTTATGAGGATAAACTTTCCGGAGGTATCCCTGTAGCGACTATACAGTATATACAGGAATCTCTTCGATTTATGCAGCTGAGAATCGATAAGCTGCAGATAGATACTCAGCGGGCGAGGGATCTGATGACTAAAAAGCAGATTCGGCTGAATATAACCGCTGTAGACGTCAGGAAATTTGAAAAAATGAAAGAAAAAAAGTACGAAGCCTTTATTGAGGAAACGAAAAAGCAGGAAAACCAGTTCCTCGACGAAATCTCCGTACAGAAGTTTTTTAAATAGAAACAGGGTGAATATATGAGCGGAGATCAGGAAAAGAGTAAATTTCAGTGGTTTTTTATAGTTATATTCATCCCTGCTGTATTCGTTATGATTCTTGCTGTTGTTCTGATGTATTACACGGGAGTTAATGTAGGTGGAGCAGTTAGGGAAGCGGCTTCTGTCCTCCCGTTTATCGACTCTGATGAAGAGAGCCATGAAGAATATTCCTCAGAAGAGCTTACGGTCAGACTTGAGCATGAAAATGAGAATTACGCTAAAGAACTGGCCAGGCTGGAAATGGAGCTTGAAAGCAAAGAGGAAGAGATCATGAGGCTTGAAGAAGAATTGCTCCTTCTTAATCAGGAGGAAGAACACGGAGATGATTACGAGGCAGCTGAAGAGGACGTTAACCGCCAGGATATAAGAGACATAGTCAGAACTCTTGAGAGCATGACAGCCTCAAAAGCAGCAGACATACTGGAAGAAATGAGTGAGGATGAAGCTGCTGGTTACCTGCGGCAAATGAATATTGACAAAAGAGCACAGATATTAAGCAGAATGGATCCTGAAACAGCTGCAAGCCTGGTAAACCAGTTAGCAGAGTAAATGGAAAGGGGGTGAACAAAAATTGATCAATGGAATTATACCTGGCCCTGTTCCTGGCAGGCAGCAGACTGGGGTTGATACTTCCGTGCCAGCAGATATAGCTAGGAAAGACAAGGAAGGTAAATCATTTCTATCTTTTCTGGAAGAGAAGATTGGTGAAGGAGCAGATGAATCTGGAGCCGGCCTTATCACGCAGTCTTTCCCTGAAGGAGAGGGGCAGGATCTGCAGGAACTATTTGTTTATTTGAGAGATGCAGTCCTGACCGATGCAGATATACTATTCAATGAGTCGGCGGACGGGGGATTTTTTACAGAAATTATGCCTGAAAAAATGGCAGCCGAGATAGTTAATAAACTGCAGGAGGCAGTTGAAATGGAAGAAATGGGCATGCAGCACAAAATGCTCGATGATCCAGAGTTCATTATAGCTCTTCTTTCAGTTATGCCGCAGTCTGGAGCAGATTACGGTCAGAAAAATATCCAGGCTTTTGAGCGGATCCCGCCTTTCTTAAGTGAGTCACTACATAAGCTCTTCCCAGGGCTTTCATCACTCGCTGTCAAAAACATGAATACATTGGAGGAACTGGGCAGACAGTTCGTAGAGATTCTTAAAGAACTCCCGGAGGATAAACTGAGAGCAGCAGGCCTTAGAGACTGGACGAGTTTAATCGCGGGTAAAACAAAGCCAGAAGGTTCATCCGGACAATTTATTCTTCCGCAATCCGGGAAAGAATTCACCGCTCATATACAAATAGACCCGGCATCCAGCCACTTGTCCAGGCTTCAGCAGTTTTTTCTTCATACCGGTTCCCAGCCTTCTGAAAGAATTACTGAGGAACAGTTCCTCCGCCAGTTTCAGTCTGTTCTGAAAGGAGGAGTATTCAGGAATATGGAAAACGGAATCCAGCAGCTGACTGTTAAACTGAATCCGCAGCATCTGGGCAGGCTTGATATAACGATTCAGCAGGTAAACGGTGTGCTTATAGCTAAATTGACTGCCGCCACCTCTCAGGCAAGGGAATTGATTGAAGGGCAACTGCATCAGCTTCGCCAGGCCTTTCTTGGCCAGCAGATACAAGTGGACAGGGTCGAGGTTACCCAGCAGCAGACCCAGCAGCAGGCTCTGAAAGATTCTCAGGGACAAGCTGGAGAAGAGAGTGGGGACCAGCAGCCTTCCCCAGAGAAAGACAGAGGGGAAGAAGAGGATGAAGAAACATTTGCAGCATTTTTAGAAGAGACGATTAACACGAAAGTGTAGGTGACCACCAGTGGAAACTACTATTAACAGCCTGTATTTGTCAGATTATCAGAAACAGCAGAAAAGCAGACATACAGGTGATCTGGATAAAGATGCGTTTCTCCGGCTGCTGATTACCCAGCTTCAGAACCAGGATCCTCTTAATCCAATGGAAGACCAGGAATTTATAGCTCAGATGGCACAATTTTCTGCTCTTGAACAAATGACTAATATGAATGCAAACCTTCAGAAATTCCTGGACACCCAGCAGCAGAGCGCTTTTCATTCACATAGTGAACTAATTGGAAAAAGGGTTGCCTGGGAAAGGGAAACGAAGCTCGAAGACGGCACCACGAGGAAAGAGACAGGGGATGGAGTTGTAACCTCTGTAAGATTTAAAGATGGAACTGCAGAACTGATTATAGACGGAGACCGGCCAGTAAGCACCTCAGATATTACAGCTGTATCCCTGGCTGAATAAGATATTATTTTTTCGGAGTTGATGGTCAAATGAATAAAATCATGCCACACCATCTGCAGCAGCTGGCCAACCCATCTGTAAAAGTAAACCGGCAGCCTGAAAAGGTAAAAGGGGACATCTCCTTTCAATCTCTTCTTCGGAACGAGATAGACAAAACCGGTGAGATCAAGCTGAGCAGGCACGCTGAAAAAAGAATCCAGGCAAGAGGGATTGAAATAACAGAGAAGGCCTGGCAGGAAATTAATGGGAAAGTCGATGAGGCAGGGGCAAAAGGTGTAAATGATGCTTTAGTAATAACAAACAGTGCGGCATTAATTGTAAATGCCAAAAACAAAACTGTGATCACAGCAATGGACAGAGAGGAAATGAACACTCAGTTATTTACCAATATAAATGGAGCTATAGTGATTGAGGACGAATAAGCGGCCGGACCGAAAGGAAGCCGTATGCTGCTGACCGACAGAAGCAGCATCTCTAAATTTGAAGGGAGAGATTAAGATGTTAAGAGCAATGTATTCAGGTATCGGCGGGATGCAGAACTTTCAGACGAAACTCGATGTAATTGGTAATAATATCGCGAATGTAAATACATTCGGATATAAAAAAGGAAGGGCGACTTTCCAGGATCTTGTAAGCCAGCAGATGTCCGGGGCAGGTACACCAGCAGAAAATCGCGGCGGTACTAACCCAATGCAGGTAGGGCTCGGAGGATCTTTAGCAACAGTAGATACTATTCAGACACAAGGTTCTTTGCAGACTACAGGGAGAGATCTTGACATGGGGATAACCGGAGACGGGTTTTTCATCGTGAATGATGGGAATCAGTCGTTCTATACGAGAGCCGGTAACTTTTATCTTGATCAGCAGGGGAACCTCGTTGCCTCCAACGGAATGTATGTCCAGGGGTACCCGGTAGATGCAGAAGGCAATATTAACGCAGCAGCAGGCACTGGGAATCTTCAGATTACCTCAGGAGCGCAAGTAGCTCCTGAAGCAACTGATAATGTAACGCTGAGAGGGAATCTTAGAGCAGACGACCCGGTTAATACAGAGAGGACACTCGCTTTTAACGTGGTAGATGACATTGGAACTCAGCATCCTGTAAATATTAATTTCACAAAAACCGCTGAAAACACATGGTCTTACTCAGTAAACGGAACTACTGGAACGCTTAATTTTAACGGAGGAAGTAACAATGCCGGACCTTTTAACCTGCCAGTTACTTCTTCGAGCGGCACAGGAAATTTCAATGTGGAAATCGATTTTTCACGGATTACCCAGTATGCATCTCCTTCTACTGTGGACGTTGCAAGCATGACAGGAAGTATTGATGGTACATTGGAAAGCTACAGTATTTCACAGACTGGAGAAATTAACGGGATTTTCTCTAATGGAGAAGTAAGATTGCTTGGGCAGATTGCTCTCGCATCATTCAATAACCCGGGAGGACTTTCTAAAGCAGGGGACAGCCTGTTTCAGGCAACCAACAACTCCGGAAATCCGCAAGTTGGGCTTGCCGGTATTGCAGGAAGAGGCACGCTGACAGGCTCGGCTCTTGAAATGTCAAACGTGGACCTCGCTGAGGAATTTGCTGAAATGATTGTCACCCAGAGGGGCTTTCAGGCAAATACAAGGATGATCACCACTTCTGACGAGATCCTACAGGAACTTGTTAATCTGAAACGTTAATAAAGTTAGTGGCTTGGTGCTCTTGAGGGCACTAAGCTGCCTGTTACCGGGAAAGGGGGAAGGCTGCGGCTCCAGGCTAGTCCGCAGCCAATAATCATATGATTAAGCTTACGAGGCTGAACAGCCAGGAATTTACTCTGAATGCAGTATATATAGAACAGATCCAGTCCTTTCCTGATACCACCATCACATTGACAAACGGTAAAAGGCTTGTAGTTTCTGAGAAAGAAGATGAAGTTATCAGGAAGGCGACGGAATTTTACAGAAATGCTGGTTTGCTTGCTGCAGTTCAAAACCAGGGCAGCAGCCTAAAGGGGGATTGAGATGTTCCGGAATAAACTGGTGAATATAATGCTTGTTATTCTTGGGGCCCTGACTGTGGCAGGTGTTTTAACAATTGTGATTTATACGCAGCTTGCAGAGGAAACACATGCAGAAGGTAAACCGGGAATAGAGGAAATTCTGAAAGTTACGGTGGAGACAGACGAAATTATTACGAACTTATTGTCCAGCCATATTATCAGGACTCAGTTTGTTATCCAGCTTGATAACAGAAATGCTAAATCAGAGCTCGAAAAACGTGACTTTCAGGTAGAGAATATTATTATCCGCGAGCTTTCCGATATGAAAGAAAGTGATTTTCAGGGCTCTGAAGGAATTGCATCACTGGAAAAACAAATTAAGGATAAAGTAAATGAAATTATGCAGGATGGAACCGTTGAGGAGGTTTATTTAAAACAACGGGTAATTCAGTAGCACGGTTAGCTGCAGCGTAGAAGGCGAGGTGAAGCACTTGACAGATGTTTTATCCCAGGGGGAAATTGATGCTTTGTTATCCGCACTGTCAACAGGTGAGATGGATGCAGAGGAATTAAAAAAAGAAGAGAAAGAAAATAAGGTAAAAACGTATGACTTCAAACGTGCTCTAAGATTTTCAAAAGACCAGATTCGAAGTTTAACGAGAATCCATGAGAATTTTGCGAGATTACTAACGACACAGTTATCCGCACAGCTCAGAACATTTGCGCAAGTTTCTGTTGCCTCTGTAGATCAGTTGTCTTATGAAGAGTTTATTCGTTCAGTTCCTAAGATGACAATATTAAATGTGTTTACGCCTGAACCCCTTGAAGGGCGTTTTGTGATGGAAGTGAACCCCAACATAGCCTTCGCTATGCTTGACCGTATGCTTGGGGGGAGAGGTGAAGCATTCAGTAAGGCGGAAAATCTTACAGAAATTGAAACCCGGATACTCACACAGCTTTTTCAGAGGACACTGGAAACTTTCCGTGAAGCCTGGGATTCGGTTAAAGAGTTTGAGCCTGTTATGGATGATCTGGAGATAAATCCTCAGTTCCTTCAGTTAGTCTCCCCCAATGAAACGGTCGTAGTTATTTCATTTTCCACTGCCATTGGAGAGGCATCGGGAATGATCAATTTATGTCTCCCGCATGTTGTTATTGAGGAAATCCTTCCTAAATTGTCTGCACATCTGTGGATGCAGCAAAAGAAGAAAGAAAGAGAACCAGGAGAACTAACTTCGCTTCAGAACAGCGTTAAACAAGCTCCTCTGGAGGTTGTTACTGAACTTGGAAAGTCTGAAATTACAATTGAGGAATTCCTCCACCTTGCAGTAGACGATGTAATAGAACTTAATCAGTTAATCGAGGATCCTTTAAAGGTAAACGTTGGAAGCCTGGCGAAATTTTATGGCCAGCCAGGGAAACTGCGAGGAAATGTTGCAGTTCAGATAACAGAAGTAATTGGAGAGGAAGGGGATTGAGATGAACGACGATATGCTGTCCCAGGAAGAAATCAATGCCCTGTTAAACGGAATGGGTGACGAGGAAGAAGACGATTCTTCAGAAGAAACTGCGGTGGTTGAGGATTATTTATCAGGTATAGAGCAGGATGCTGTTGGTGAAATAGGCAATATTTCTTTTGGCAGCTCTGCGACCGCCTTATCTACTCTTCTCAACCAGAAAGTGGATATCACCACTCCCGAAGTGAGTATTGTGAAGCAGTCAGAACTTGATAAAGAATTCCCAAAACCCCATGTAGCTGTAAGTGTAAAGTACATAGATGGTTTTGAAGGCATGAATGTCCTTGTAATTAATACTAAAGACGCTTCAATAATTGCAGATTTAATGCTAGGGAATGATGGAACTTCCGCGCCTGAGGAATTAGGTGAGATGGAGGTCAGTGCGGTTCAGGAGGCAATGAATCAGATGATGGGCTCCGCATCAACCTCCATGTCCACCATTTTCGGAAAGAGGGTGGATATTTCCCCGCCGGATATCGAGGTCTTGCACTTGCCTGAAGAACCAAACAAAATCGAGCTGCCTGGTGAAGAAGCTCTTGTCATGATTTCCTTTAATTTAAAAATAGGAAATTTAATAGATTCTAAAATTATGCAGCTTCTTACAGTAGGGTTTGCTAAGGAAATGGTCGAGCTGTTAATGAATCCGGCAGCTGCTGATCAGAAAGAGGAAAAATTGTATGACGAAGTTTCAGCAGCAGCTGAAGGGGATTCGAACTCAGAATCAGCCTCTTATCAACCTCGTCACCAGCGGGAGGCAGCCGAACCGGCCCAGGAAACAAATATTCCGGCAGGAGAAGACCGGTCCAGACTACAGGAACAGCAGGAATTAAGAAGTAATTCATCTGATGAGAACAGCCATGAAGTGAAGCAGAAACCGAAACCAAAACGTGCTGCTAACATTCAGGCCGCAGCTTTCTCTGATTTTGGCCAGCCTGTCCCTGGAGAAACAGGAACGAAGAATCTCGATATGCTTTTGGATATACCCCTCGAAGTAACTGTTGAACTTGGGAGAACCAGGAAATCCGTGAGGGATATCCTGGAGATGACTCAGGGCTCGATTATTGAACTGGATAAACTCGCAGGAGAGCCGGTGGATATTTTGGTGAATCAGCGTCTTGTAGCCCAGGGGGAAGTAGTCGTTATTGATGAAAACTTTGGTGTGCGCGTAACAGATATTGTGAGCCAGAAAGAACGAATCACAAAATTAAGATAAATAAGGAGGAAACAGTAATGCCAGTAAAAGTTTTAGTAGTGGATGATGCCGCATTTATGAGAATGATGATTAAAGATATTCTGACGAAAAACAACTTTGAAGTAGTTGCAGAAGCCGGAGACGGTGCTCAGGCAATAGAACTTTACAAGGAGCATTCTCCTGAACTGGTCACTATGGATATTACTATGCCTGAGATGGATGGAATTACAGCATTAAAAGAAATCCGGAACTTTGACGCTAATGCTAAAGTGATCATGTGTTCAGCAATGGGGCAGCAGGCTATGGTAATTGATGCAATTCAGGCAGGAGCGAAAGATTTTATAGTAAAACCCTTCCAGGCAGAACGGGTGCTGGAAGCAGTTAACAAAACACTGGGATAGCATACAGCTTCAGAGGAGTGGCATTATTGAAACACGTGAGTGGTATTTTAATTCTATTTTTAGCTTTTAATATTCTGATAAGCACAGACGCATCCGCCCAGGAATGGGGGGACGGGGACGGAACTATCAGTGATATGATCAATCAGGGAGAGCCTGAGGGAGAAAATGACAGCAGCGATAGAGAAGAAGAAAGACAGGGAAATATACTGACAGGCGATGCTGGAGAGAATGGCAGCGGAACTATTGGCACTGGTGAGAACACACCTAATTTATTCTTGCTTTCACTGCAAATGTTTGCTGCTCTTGCGGTCGTCATCTTTTTAATCAATGCCCTCCTCAAATTTGTCAATAAAAGAAGCAGGTCTTTCCAGCAGCATTCAACGATCGAAAATATAGGTGGAGTGGGACTCGGGGCAAATCGCTCAGTACAGGTTGTGAAGGTCGGAAGAAAGTTGTTCCTTGTAGGGGTTGGAGAAACTGTCCAGCTCATTAAAGAAATAGAAGATCCGGAAGAAATTAAAGAAATTACCGAGTCCGTTCAGCCGCAGCAAATTCTTGACCAGCCAGTCAGCCAGGCTGCGGATTGGGTGAAAAACCTTATTTCCGCAACTAATCGAAAAGAAAAAGAAGCGGGAGACAAGAAAAACTTCCACAATATGCTCAACAGAGAAATGAAGGAAGTAAGAAAAACACAGGACAAAATTCATTCCGCAGTTAAGGGGAACAGCAGATGATAGAAATTCCAGCATTAGATATTTTCAGCGATGAACCTGAAAACTTAACAGCTACTGTCCAGCTTCTCCTTCTGCTAACAGTTCTTACTCTTGCACCAAGTATCCTGATCCTGATGACCTGCTTCACTAGAATTATAATAGTTTTGTCTTTTGTCCGCTCAGGTCTGGCTACACAACAAATGCCGCCTAATCAGGTGCTTATCGGACTGGCTCTGTTCCTGACATTTTTCATTATGGCTCCAGTATTTTCTGAAGTAAACGAACAGGCACTCCAGCCAATGTTTGAAGGGGAAATCAGCCAGGAAGAAGCTTTTGAAGCAGCAGCACTCCCGATGAAAGAATTTATGGCAAGACATACGAGAGAGAAAGATCTGGCATTATTCATGGGATACGCAGGGCTTGACAGGCCTGAATCTCTTGACGACATACCTTTGACTGCTCTTGTCCCTGCTTTTGCTATCAGTGAACTAAAGACTGCTTTTCAGATCGGATTTATGATTTTCGTTCCGTTTCTGGTAATAGATATGGTTGTTGCGAGCGTTTTAATGTCGATGGGTATGATGATGCTTCCTCCGGTTATGATCGCACTTCCGTTTAAAATTTTGTTGTTTGTAATGGTAGACGGCTGGCATCTTGTTGTCCGCTCACTGCTGCTTAGTTTTTAAGGGGGAGTAAGAAAATGACTTCAGAAATGGTAATAGGATTAGCTGAAAGAGGTATCTTCGTCGTACTGGCTGTATCAGGGCCTTTGCTTATAACTGCTCTGGGACTTGGTCTTATTGTAAGTATATTTCAGGCAACAACTCAGATTCAGGAACAAACGCTCGCTTTTATTCCTAAAATCGTCGGCGTACTTCTCGCTTTATTGGTATTTGGCCCCTGGATGCTTGATCAGGCACTGACATTTGCAGAGCAAATTTTCGGTAATCTCAATCAGTATATAGGATAGCGTGATGGCTGAGATATTTGACTGGTTTCCTGTATTTTTATTAATTCTTGTACGTGTATCTGCTTTTATGGTCACTCTGCCCTTTTTCTCTTATCAAAATATACCTGCCCAGCTGAAAATTGCTCTTTCTGTCTTTATCTCCTGGATGATGTTTTTTTCCGGAGACTGGCCGGTGCTGGAAATTGACTACACATATTTTCTGCTGATAATAAAAGAAGCGCTGACAGGGCTGACAGTAGGACTCATTGCTATGATCCTTCTTTATGCAGTCCAGATTGCCGGCGGGTTTATAGATATAAAAATGGGCTTTATGATTGCCAACGTAATCGATCCTCAGACTGGGGCTCAAAGCCCTATGATCGGAAGTTATTTGTATACTTTTACAATACTTTTCATTCTGGCAACTGATGCTCATCACCTCCTCCTCGATGGAGTTTATTACAGCTATCAGTTTGTCCCGGTGGACCAGCTGTATCTTCCTTTTGGAGACGAAGCGGTCATCAGCTTTGTTGTCAGCACGTTCAGCACGATGTTTATCATTGCTTTTCAAATGGCCATGCCGATTGTCGGATCTTTATTCCTTGTTGATGTAGCACTGGGGATGGTATCAAGAACCGTTCCTCAGGTCAATGTTTTCGTTGTTGGCCTGCCGCTTAAAATACTTGCTGGATTCATCATCCTGGTGTTAGTTATGGCTCCTTTTTTTGTAATCGTGCAGCATCTTGTTGAAACGATGACGCTGACAATGAGGACACTGATGGAGATTTATGGAGGGGTATCGTAGTGTATCTTAAGCTGAATATACAATTTTTTGCCCAGGAAAAGACAGAAAAGGCAACCCCGAAAAAAAAGCTCGAGACAAGGAAAAAGGGCCAGGTAGCGAAAAGCAATGATGTAAATACCGCGTTCATACTCCTGTTTGTATTTTTGTTCTTCTGGCTGATCGGCCGCTTTGTGGTGGAGCAGCTCTTCAGTATAGCGCAGTTTACGTTGCAGGAATATTTGCTGATGGAGCTTACGAAAACAAACGTCAGGACTTTATTTACAGAATTAAGTTTTCAGGCTGCGCTGGTAATTGGCCCTGTTATGCTGGCAGCTATAGCCGCAGCAATTTTCAGCAATTATCTCCAGGTTGGTGTTTTGTTTGCTCCCGAGGCAATCAAAATGAAACTGGAAAAAATCGATCCTATTAAAGGGGCAAAAAGGATATTTTCTGTCCGGGCTCTGGTGGAATTTTTAAAATCAAT
Organism: Evansella clarkii; assembly: GCF_002019695.1. Classification (GTDB taxonomy): domain Bacteria; phylum Bacillota; class Bacilli; order Bacillales; family Salisediminibacteriaceae; genus Evansella; species Evansella clarkii. Next base: position 2,955,368 of record NZ_KV917376.1, read on the forward strand.
GCTTAAAATCTCTCTCGTTGGCCTTGTTACGTTTTCAGTATTATGGATTTCCATGGATGAGATTTTAAAGCTGTCCCTGTACTCTGTTGGAGAGAGCGTACGTATTATTGGTAACCTGACACTTATAATGGGTCTGGCGACAGCAGCATTGCTGATTTTCCTCTCTGTGCTTGATTACATGTACCAGAAGTATGACCATGAAAAAAACATCCGGATGTCCAAACAGGATGTAAAAGATGAATATAAAAAAACCGAGGGTGACCCTCTTATAAAATCAAAAATCAAAGAAAAACAGAAGCAAATGGCAATGAGCAGAATGATGCAGGAGATCCCTAATGCGGACGTAGTTATTACTAACCCGACTCATTATGCTGTAGCTTTAAAGTACGAAGATGGAAAAATGGCAGCACCGGTAGTCGTGGCAAAAGGAGTAGATTATATTGCTCTTAAAATCATTAACGTTGCAAAGAATAATGAAGTTATTACCGTAGAAAACAGGCCGCTTGCAAGAGCTCTGTACAGCCAGGCTGAAATTGGAGACCAGGTGCCGGAAGATCTTTTTAAAGCGACTGCTGAAGTACTGGCATACGTCTATCGTATCCAGAGGAAGATTTGACATGCCGCAATATGCATTGCCTCAAACGCCGGAAGGGAAGAACGTAAATGGCAGGTAAAGATTTTAGTATTTTATTAGGAGTAATTCTTATAGTTGTTATGCTCATCATTCCGCTGCCGCCTGGAATGATAGACTTCTTAATTATTGTGAATATATCATTTGCGCTCTTGATTATCCTTGTTTCCATGAATACGAGAGAGCCGCTGCAGTTTTCTATTTTTCCGACACTGCTCCTGCTCGTAACATTATTCCGCCTTGGACTGAATGTATCCACAACGAGGGCTATCCTCGGTAATCAGGGTGATGCAGGTAATGTTATTGATACATTCGGGCAGTTTGTAGTTGGAGGAAACGCGCTAGTCGGATTTGTCGTATTTGTCATCCTTGTTGTTATCCAGTTTGTCGTTATAACAAAAGGAGCCGAACGTGTATCCGAAGTAGGTGCCAGATTTACTTTGGATGCTATGCCGGGGAAGCAAATGAGCATAGATGCAGATTTAAATGCAGGCATGATCTCTGATGGGGAAGCAAGAGAAAGACGTAAAAAAATTGAACAGGAAGCTGATTTTTACGGGTCGATGGATGGGGCCAGCAAGTTTGTTAAAGGGGATGCCATTGCTGGTATTGTTATTGTTCTGATCAATATTATCTTTGGTTTCGTCATCGGTATGGCACAGGAAGGGCTCAGTTTAGGAGAGGCGGCCGGTAAATACACACTTCTTACAGTAGGAGACGGATTGGTCAGCCAGATCCCTGCACTTCTTATATCCACTGCAACGGGAATCGTAGTGACCCGGGCTGCCTCAGAAGGAAATTTGGGCCACGATATTACGAAGCAGCTGTTTGCCTACCCCAAAATGCTTTACGTAGCAGGGGGAACGATTGCACTGCTGGGGTTCATGACTCCGATCGATCCTTTTGTTACAACAACTGTTGCTGCAGCACTTGGAGCAGGAGGTTTTATCCTCAGTAAAAATGAGAGAAAAGAAAAAGAACTTGAAGATCTGGAGATTCCCCCTGATGAACAGGACGAGGAAATAAAATCTCCGGAAAGTGTTGTAAATCTTCTTCAGGTAGACCCGGTGGAATTTGAATTTGGCTATGGACTTATCCCTCTTGCAGATGCTAACCAGGGGGGCGACCTTCTTGACAGAGTTGTGATGATAAGACGTCAGCTCGCAATAGAACTGGGGATGATTGTCCCGGTAATCCGGATAAGAGATAATATCCAGCTGCAGCCTAACGAATATTCGATAAAAATTAAAGGGAATGAGGTTGCGGGAGGAGAGCTGCTTCTTGATCACTTTATGGCGATGAGTCCTGGGGTCGATGATGAGAACATCACCGGAATAGAAACAGTGGAGCCTGCTTTTGGCCTTCCGGCACTCTGGATTTCTGAAGAACTGAAGGAACAGGCTGAAATGGCCGGCTATACAGTAGTTGACCCTCCTTCAGTTGTTTCCACACACCTGACGGAAGTTATAAAGCGCCATGCCCATGAGCTTATAGGACGACAGGAAACAAAACAGCTTATTGATCATTTGTGCGAGACCTATCCTACCCTTGTAGAGGAAGTTACGCCGAATCCCCTGACTACTGGGGAGATTCAAAAGGTGTTAAGTAATTTACTCAAGGAGAACGTTTCTATACGAAATCTGCCGGTAATTTTTGAAACGCTTGCTGATTACGGGCAGATGACAAAAGATACAAACCTGCTTACGGAATATGTCCGGCAGTCATTATCAAGACAGATTTCCAAGCAGTACGCACCTAATAACGAACCTCTTTATGTAATGACAGTGAGTGGTGCGGTAGAGAAAGCGCTCGCTGATGCAGTGCAGCAGACGGAACACGGGAGCTTTTTAAATCTTGATCCTGATTCTGCCCAGTCAATTGTTGAATCAGTTATGAGAGAAGCAGAGAGAATGCAGGAAACGGGCCATATGCCGCTCATTTTATGCTCTCCCGCTGTAAGATTATATGTCCGGCAGCTAATCGAAAGATACTTGCCGCAGGTTCCTGTTTTATCTTATAACGAGCTGGAGCCGTTTGTAGAAGTTCAAAGTGTCGGGGTGGTGAATAACTAATGAAGGTAAAAAAGTATACAGCTCTAAATATGAACGAAGCTATGCGGCAGATTCGCGGGGAATTAGGGGACGATGCAGTGATACTGAATTCACGGCAAGTGGAAACAGGAGGGATATTCGGCTTGTTCAGAAAGAAGGGCGTGGAAGTTATCGCTGCAATCGATCCTGAAATCAAAAAAAAACCGGTGAAAATTGAACGGAAGCCAGTTCCTAAAACAAAGGCAAAACCTGAACCGGAAAGCGGTATGGCAAATGAGTTGTCAGAGATACGGCAAATGGTTGAGCGTCTCAGCAAACAGCAACAAGCGGATACAGACAATATAAGTTACCCGCCTGAATTAAGGTCTGTTGTAAAAACACTGGATGGACAGGAAGTAGCCCCTCATATTACTGCGGTAATAATGAAGCAGCTCCTGAAAAAATGGTATTCCGGTGAAAGAGAGGAACTGGATCCGGAAACGGTCAGCAGCTGGGCAGCAGATGAACTGACAGCTCTTCTCGAAGGAGTAAATACTGGTCCTTTTAGTTATGGAAAACAGCTCCTTTGTGTAGTGGGGCCCACCGGTGCAGGAAAGACGACTACTTTAGCCAAAATAGCAGCCTACACTGTACTTGAAGAAAAGAAGAAGGCAGCATTTATTACTACCGATACATATCGGATTGCTGCGGTTGAACAGCTGAAAACATATGGTGACATTTTAAACATGCCAGTGGAAGTAGCCTATTCAGCAGAGGATTTTAAGCAGGCGAAAAACAGGCTGAAAGACTATGATGTCATTTTGGTTGACTCTGCAGGGCGGAATTTCCGAAATGCAGAATATATAGAACAGCTTGGCGGCATAATCGACTTCGATGAAGAAATGGAAACGCATCTCGTGCTGCCTTTAACAGCAAAATACAGAGACATGGAAAAGATCATTACTGAATTCAAGACTATCAATCCGGATAAAGTCATTTTTACTAAATCTGATGAAACCGGCTCTCTTGGAGCTGCAATCAATATACAGTATGAATATAAAATTGGCAGTTCGTATATAACTACCGGCCAGAACGTACCCGATGATATCCTTCCTGCTTCAGGGGAGTTTTTCATTAAGGAGATTTTAAGGAGCTGAGCAAATGGATCAGGCAGATTCGTTGAGAAATAAAATGGCTTTACAACTGTCGGACCAGAAAAAACACACATCGGGGAACGCCCGTGTGATAGCAGTAGCAAGCGGAAAAGGGGGGGCGGGCAAATCGAATTTCACCGTCAATTTTTCCCTTGCCCTGCAAAGGCTCGGTAAAAAAGTCCTCGTATTTGACCTTGATATCGGAATGGCTAACATAGACATTTTACTTGGGCAAAGTGCTGAATATACGATTGTTGATATGCTGAGGCAGCGGCTTTCAGTATGGAAGATTATCGCCAAAGGCCATGAAGGGCTGCCATTTGTTTCAGGAGGCTCCGGTTTGAATGATCTAATTGAATTCAGCGGAGATGAAATGGAATACTTTCTTGAACAGCTCCAGTTAATTGGAAAAGAATACGATTATATATTTTTTGATATGCCGGCAGGAGTAAGCAGGACCAGCCTCCACTTCTTATTATCTGCAGATCAGGCCTTTCTGGTAACGACACCTGAGCCAACCTCTGTGACAGATGGATATGGGATGATTAAATTTTTACATGTTAACAATAAAAACCTCCCTGTCTGTTTAATTATTAACCGTATTAAAAATAAAAAAGAAGGCTCTGCAACAGCCAGTAACATTTCAGCTGTGTGCAGGCAGTTTTTAAATAAAGAAATAAAAAGTCTGATTTACATACCAGATGACGACACGGTTGGAAAGGCAGTGAGGGCTCAGACACCCTTCATTGCTTATTCACCTGATGCCAGATCGTCTGCAGCAGTTCTTCAGGCGGCAAGACAGTATACAAATGAATTGAATTCACAAGAGAAGTATACAGAGTTTTCCTTTACAGCTAAACTCAGACGCTTTTTTACAACTAAGGGGAGGAATACTTTTGGTTAATGTCCTTGTAGCAGATGATTCCGCTTTTATGCGGAAAATGATCGCAAGTATGCTTTCTTCAGATCCTGATATAACAGTAATCGGAACAGCGAGAAACGGAGAGGATACATTACGGGGCATAAAAAAATACAGGCCGGATGTTGTAACTCTTGATGTGGAAATGCCTGTTATGAATGGTCTTGAGGCCTTAAAAAGGATAATGGAAGAATGTCCTGTTCCAGTGATTCTCGTTTCCAGCAGGACAGAAGAAGGGGCCGATGAAACCCTTAAAGCAATGGAATATGGAGCTTTTGATTTTATACCAAAGCCGTCCGGATCTATCTCTCTGGATATAGAAACTATTAAGACGGATTTAATTAACAAAGTGAAACATGCAGCATCAGCTGCAGCGGAACGGCCAGGCAAACCAAGGAAGGCCCGGGTGCCGGATACAACAATTTTAGAAAAAGAAGAAGCGAAAACAGAAGATTTCCATACTAATATCCATCTTAAAACATTAATAGCTATCGGAGTTTCCACAGGAGGGCCTAAAGCGCTTCAGAAAGTTTTGCCGGCACTGCCGAAGGAACTCAATGCCCCTGTCCTGATTGTTCAGCATATGCCTGAAGGATTTACGAAATCGTTAAGCAGCAGGCTTAACAAGTTATCAGGCATAAGAGTTAAAGAAGCAGAAGATGGGGAACTTCTTCAGCCTGGCACTGCTTATATAGCTCCGGGAGGCAGCCATCTCAGAGTACGGAAACTTGGCGCTTCCCTGGCATGCGAACTTAGTGAGGATCATCCGGTTCATGGCCACCGGCCTTCCGTGGATGTATTATTTGAGTCACTAGCTTTACTCACTAAACACAAAGTAATAGCAGCCATTTTAACAGGGATGGGAAGCGACGGAACAAAAGGCCTTATAAAATTAAAACACTCTGTTAAGACGCTTGCAATCACTGAATCTGAGAAAACAGCGGTTGTATACGGAATGCCGAGAGCTGCAGCAGAAGCCGGGGTGGCGGATATAGTAGCCGATATTGACCAGATAGCCGCAATAATTGAAAGGTTTACCAGGAGGGGGTAGTTGCTTTGGAGAAAAATCAGTATTTAGACATGTTTATTGAAGAGAGTAAAGAACACCTGCAGGCGATGAATACACATTTTTTAAAGCTGGAGGAAGAACCGGGAAACATTAGTCTAATTAATGAAGTTTTTCGTTCTGCCCATACTTTAAAAGGAATGGCAGCTACCATGGGATTCTATGACCTTGAAAAGCTGACACACCAGCTCGAGAACATTCTCGACGGGATCAGGAATGGTGTCCTGAACACATCTGCTGAACTTCTTGATATGATGTTTGAATCTGTTGATGACCTTGAAGCAATGGTGGAAGATATTTCAGCCGGCGGAGAAGGAAAACGCAATGTTACAGAAATAATTGCAGCCTTGAAGAAATTAGAAGAGGGAGCTGGTTTACCTTCCCCACAGAGCACAGCCCTGCAGGAGGCAGCAAGCACTGCTGTTCCTGAAGAACAGACTATCATTCTGGATGACTTTGAATTAACTGTTATTGCTCAGTCGGAAGAGCAAGGTTTTGAAGCATTGCAAATAGATATTACGCTTCAGGAAAATTGTGTTTTGAAAGCCGCCAGAGTATTTATGGTTTTTGAAGCTCTGGAAAAGTCAGGTGAAATTATTAAGGCGTCTCCTTCTGTAGATGAGCTTGAAGAAGAGAAGTTTGAGAATTCGTTCACAGTAATCCTTGTTACTAAGTCTTCTTCGGAAGAGGTTAAGTCCTCAATTCTGAATATTTCTGAAATAGAAAGTGCGGAAGTTACAAAAATTTTTACAGGAAAAATTCAAACTGAGGAAGATAAAAACGCTGATAAAGAGCCTGAAAATTCGGTGGATGAAGAAATGGAGAATGACTTGCCCCGAAGTTCAGAAGATAGCAGCCGCAGGCAGGCACGGGCGCAGTCAGCAAATAAAACCATCCGTGTAAATATAGACAGGCTTGATACTTTAATGAATCTGTTTGAAGAGCTTGTCATTGACCGTGGAAGGCTGGAGCAGATTTCAAGAGAATCCAATAACAGCGAACTTACTGAAACAGTGGAGCATATGACAAGAGTTTCTGGTGATTTACAGTCTATTATTCTTAATTTAAGAATGGTTCCGGCCGAACAGGTTTTTAATCGTTTTCCGAGAATGGTCCGGAGCCTGGCTAAAGAGCTGAACAAAAAAGCAGTTTTAACAATAAGCGGGGAAGACACAGAACTTGACAGGAATGTGATTGATGAGATCGGCGATCCGCTTGTCCATTTGCTGCGCAACTCTCTTGACCATGGTATAGAAAGGCCAGAAGACAGGATAAAGGCTGGAAAAGATGAAGCAGGTAAAATAAACCTGTTGGCTTACCATAGCGGGAACCATGTATTTATTGAGGTATCTGACGATGGTGCCGGAATTAATAAAGAAAAAGTCCTTGAAAAAGCACTTAAAAACGGAGTTATTAATAAAGGAGACACAGGGAGCCTTTCTGAAACGGAAGTGTTTGAACTTTTGTTTGCGAGCGGTTTCAGTACAGCTGAAAAAGTTTCAAATGTTTCCGGACGAGGCGTTGGGCTCGACGTCGTTAAAAATAAAATAGAATCCTTAGGGGGTTCTGTATCTGTAGAATCAGAAAAAAATAAAGGGACTAAGTTTACAGTCAGGCTGCCGCTGACTTTGTCGATAATTCCTTCACTGCTGGTTAAGATTCAGGAGGAAACATTCGCAATCCCTTTGTCTTCTATTATTGAAACAGCAATTATTAAAGACGAAGATATTTTATCGGCCCACAAACAGAAAGTGATTGATTTTCGGGGCAAAGTTATTCCGCTGCTCGATTTAACAGGATATTTTGATGTTCCTGTTTCTGCAGAGGCGAGCAATCACCTGCATGTAGTAATTGTAAGAGTGCAGCAAAAAATAGCAGCTTTAGTAGTAAATCAATTTATCGGGCAGCAGGAAATTGTTCTTAAGTCTCTGGGGAACTATCTTTCAGCAGTACCGGCAATTTCAGGAGCTACTATCCTGGGCAATGGACAAATCGCCCTGATCATAGACTGCAATTCTATTATGCAGCATTAAAATTAATGCTCTGTTTATGGCTGATGTTGATTTTTAATAATACTGTTGATTTACGCGAAAGGTGCGAGACGCCTGTGGGAATAGCATTAGCTGAAGATCCCGCAGGGTGTTCTTCCCGAGGAAGCTGAAGCAATGCCCGCGGCAAGCGAGCACACTGCAGCAAAAATCAACAACATAGTTTAATAGAGCCAAAATTAAAAAAGCTCATTTAGAGGGGGAACTAAAATGGAAAGTGCAGCAGTAAAAAATGAAGTGAAGGTCATTGTATTCGAATTGAAAGATGAAGAGTACGGGGTGCCAGTGGAGCAGGTTCGTTCTATCGAAAGAGTACAGCATATTACAAGAGTTCCTAAAACGCCGGACTTCGTTAAAGGAGTAATTAATCTCAGAGGAGTTGTTACACCTGTTATTGATCTCAGAAGCCGCTTTGAGATTGAAGAGGAAGAATATTCCTCACATACGAGAGTGATTATAGTTTCTGTGAACGATACGGAAGCCGGGTTAATTGTAGATACAGCGAACGATGTAATTGATATTCCGGCAGGTGAGATTGAACCGCCGCCTGAAGTTGCTGGCGGAGTGGAGGCAGAGTACATATACGGCGTGGCTAAGCTGGATAAACGACTCCTCATACTTTTGAATCTCGATAAAGTGCTGAATACAGAAGAAATGAAAGAGCTGAAGCAAATTGAGGCGCATCAATGAGTATGTCCCGGCGGATTGAACCATTCCATCTTGATGTATTGAAGGAAGTAGGGAATATTGGTGCAGGTCATGCCGCCACAGCTTTATCCAGTTTATTGGACAAGGATATTGATATGAAAGTCCCTCAAGTAAAGTTAGAACCCTTTCATATGTTTGGTAATATGTTCAGGGAAGATATGGAAAATGTAGCAGCAATATATTTCAGGATAGATGGCGAGGTAACAGGAAGCATGTTTTTTATGCTTCCTGTTAAAGAAGCAAATTCTTTTGTACAGAAACTGACCGGGGATACTTCACAGAAAATAACGGTTTCCAATACAACCGAATTAGCAGTATCGGCTCTGAGCGAGGCTGGTAATATTCTGGCTGGTTCTTATTTAACAGCACTGGCGGATTTTACACGGCTGAACCTTATTCCTTCTCCGCCAGGCTTTGCAGTCGACATGGCTTCTGCTATTTTAAGTTATGCTCTGGTGCCATTATCTGCAGCGGCTGACGAAGCACTCATAATTGAAACAGAAATTATTGAAAATGACAGGGAAAGCAACAGGGTTTTAAATGGATATTTCTTTTTTCTTCCCGATCCTGGGTCCCTGGGAAAAATACTTCAGTCTCTCGGGGTGCCTGCAGATGAATAAAGTGATCAGAGTTGGTATGGCTGACATTAATTTTGCAGCTTCTCCTTCAACAATACGTACTTCGGGCCTCGGTTCCTGTGTTGGTGTGGTTATATACGACGAAAAGTTAAATATCGGCGGAATGGCACACATCATGCTGCCCGATTCTTCCATGTCGAGAGGCGGAATAGTTCAGAGAGCTAAATACGCCGATACTGCGGTCACTGACCTGGTCTCCTATTTCCGCAGTAAATCTAAGCAAGGAGAGGCTGTCCGGCTGAAAGCGAAAATTGCCGGTGGAGCTCAGATGTTCCAGTTTTCAACGAGCACCGAACTGTTCCGGATCGGTCCGAGAAATGTTGAAGCAGTGAAAGAACAGCTGAAAAACATGAAAGTAATGCTTATAAATGAAGACACTGGAGGCAGCAGCGGAAGGACGATTGAGTTTGACCCGGAAACGAAGAAATTGTATATCCGTACTGTTAATAAAGGTGAAAAAGTAATCTGACAGGCATACTATATTTTGTTTTCCGGCGCTTTTGCGCCAGCGACAGGAAAAACCATGAAGGAGGGGCAGATACTCATGCCACATGCCTATGCTGCAGTACAGTTTAAAGACGAATGGAATCAATGGACTAAAGGTGATGAATCAGCAGGCGACAGACTGGTTGAGGCATTTCTCCCGCTCGTGGAATATCATGTAAAAAGAATTGGAGCAGCCTTGCCAAAAAGTGTCCAGATTGATGAGCTCAGAAGCCACGGGATGCTTGGATTATATGATGCTTTACGAAAATTCGATCATACAAGAGACCTGAAATTTGATACATATGCCTCTTTCCGTATAAGGGGGGCGATTATTGACGGGCTGCGCCAGCAGGACTGGCTGCCAAGGTCTTTGAGAGAGAAGTCAAAAAAAATCGAACAGGCATCAGAACAGCTGGAACAGAAGTATGGCCGGTATGTGAGCGCTGCGGAGGTTGCTGTTTATCTCGGTCTCAGCGAGGAAGAAGTTCTTCAGACGATGAACGAAAGTTATCTGTCGCATCAGCTTTCCATTGATGAGACGGCACAGGATTCAGAAAAAGAGGAAACGTTCACTGCTGCCATTCCAGACAACCGAACCTTAACTCCCGAGCAGGAGCTGGATAAAAAAGCAAGGATAGAAGAACTTGCAGAAGTTATAAAAACACTGAATGAAAAAGAACAGACAATCATCAGCCTGTTTTATTTTGAAGAGCTTACTTTAACAGAGATCGGTGAACTGCTTAATTTATCGACTTCAAGAATTTCTCAGATTCATTCCAGATGTATTTTTAAGCTTCAGCAGAAACTGAACAAAATAGGTAGCAGGAATTAAATGAAAGGCCTATGGGAGGTCAATCTGCAAAAGCTCCGGGGAGAGCTTTTATCATGGTTTAAGCAGATAGTCCTCATAGAGAAGTGATAAAGAGAAAGAGGGTATTGCTGCCGTGGAATTAGAAGATTTTTTTGAGTTGGAAATCAGCGGGGACGGGATGACAGCCGCCCTGAAACAGAAACAGCTTAAAGATTATGAAAATGACATCACAGAAGAGCAGCTTGCTGAGTTTTTAAAGCTGCATGGAATAGTTTTTGGAATTAAACCCGGGATTGCAGGCAGGCTCAATGAAGGTCCTGTATCAGAAAAACTTCTGGTCGCAAAAGGAAGGCCTGCGGTAAACGGGAGAGATGCCGCCATGCAGCTCGTTGTTAAAGCGCCAGCGCGCAAAGACGTTCTTAATGATAGTAATTCATCTGTTAATTTCCGGGATATTATTGAAATACCATCTGTGCAGCAAGGGGATACAGTTGCTGTAAAAATTGAAAAAACTCCCGGTGCTGACGGAACAGACGTATACGGCCGGGAAGTCACAGCACGGGAAGGAAGAGACTTTAAATTAAGGCCGGGTAAAAACACTAAAGTAAGCAGAGACTCTCTGAGGCTTATCGCTTTGTCGGCCGGCCAGCCTTCCACAGGCAACAAAACGGTACATGTCTACCCTGTCTATGAAGTGCACGGAGATGTTAGTATGAAGGTAGGAAACATCGATTTCGTGGGTAATGTTACTATAAACGGAGGCGTTCCTTCTGGTTATTCTGTTAAAGCTAAAGGGGATATCCGAATCAGCGGCCCAGTGGAAGGTGCCGAAATAAGCGCTGGTGGATCTGTTTATATTTCACGAGGCATAGTGGCGCAGAATAAAGGTTTTATAAAGGCAGGAGTGGACATATTTACTTCTTTTATCAACCAGGCGGAGGCGGAAGCAGGCGGTGATATTTATGTTACCCAGTCCATCCTTCACAGCAATATTTCTGCCGGAGGATTTGTACGCTGCATAAAAGGGCGTGGGAATATTGTTGGCGGGAGTATATCCGCTGGAAAAGGAATCGAGATGAATGAAGCGGGTAATTCGATGAATACCCCAACCACTTTCTTTATCGGAGCCGGAAAGAATACTTTCGAAAAGGAAAAGTTTTACGAAGAAAAATTAAAAAAATCAGCTGAAGAGCTTGAGAAGCTTCATCTTCTGCTTGATAAGCTTACTGAGAAAGAAGAAAAGGGCGCTGCCGGGGCGAAAGACAGGATAATGATACTGCGGATTCGAAGTACAATAGAAAAGGCAAGCCGTGAATATGAAGAAAGCCGTGAGGAGCTCGGGGAGTTAGCGGAGGTTTCGCATAATGGGACAGAGGGATTCCTTACAGTACATAAAACAATATACCCTAATTCAGCCATTCAGTTCGGGAAATACAGATGTAAAATAAACTCACTGCATCAGCATCTTATTTTTAAACTGGAAGCAGGGGAGATCAGGTTTGAATCTGTTACATAAGCCAGATTTACTTTACTAAGAGAACTTCAGCAATGCTAAAGCCCAGGTACAATGCTCCTGGGAAAGTGCGAAAGATCAGGGGGGATTCTGATGAGCGGCTTAAAATCCATTGAAATGCAGGTTGCACTGCCAAGGACGCAGTCTGCAGGGAAGATCCAGGATCAGCTTCAGCAGAGGACAGCAGTGGCCCAGGGGCAGCTTGCTGAAGCGGGTGTGAAAAAACAGGAACGTGTCAAACAGACAGTTACATCTGCCGAGCAGACCTTATATAAAAGGCTTGCAAATGATGAAGAGAGGGGTACAGGCAGTGGTGGACAGCAGGAAGGAAAAAAGGGACATAAAAAGATCAGTACCTTACCGGGTGAAGATCACGTGGAAGAACACCCATATAAAGGAGTTCATTTTGATGCGAAATGGTAGAGGAGGATACGAATGCTCTATTTATTAATTATCAGCTTTCTCCTTCATTTAGTTTGTTTTTATTTTATTATCCTCCTTTATCAGCGGCTGAAACAGCAGGAACCTTTTGATAAAGAAAAAACACTCGATGAAATGGAAGAAATGCTTCTTGCCTATACAACGGAAATGAAAGAAAATAACGAGAAAATAGCCAGAATAGTTTCACGTAAACTGAATAACCAAACAGCCGGTCTGAAACCTGATGACAGGTCATCGGCTGCAGAGCCTGATGAATCTGAAAGAGAACAGGAAGAACCGGATGGGGAAATAATAGCTTTTCAGACAGAACAGGATTCAGCAGAGCAGAAAGAATATACACCGCCTCTTCCTGATGAAGAGAAGGCTGTCAGGGTGGACACCTCCCCCCAATCCAGAGTTTTATCCCTTCACAATGAAGGCTATACTATAAAAGAAATCGCCCGTAAACTGAATATGGGAACAGGTGAAGTAGAGCTTATGATAAAATTTTATAAATAAATCCCCTCAGCACTTGCTATAGACTTTGCATTATGGTATATTATTTCACGGTGTTAATACACACGTTTCCTGATTTATGCAATGGTGCTGCAATACGCAGTTTTGTATAAAGAGGAGGGAAGCGGAGGCCAAAAAAACCAAAAGGAGGTGAGTGATGTGGCAGTTATTTCCATGAAACAATTACTTGAAGCTGGGGTACACTTCGGTCATCAGACACGACGCTGGAACCCTAAAATGGATCGCTACATCTTCACAGAAAGAAACGGTATTTACATTATCGACCTTCAAAAGACGGTCAAGAAAGTTGACGAAGCATTTAACTTCGTTCGTGACCTTGCAGGACAAGGCGGAACAATGCTTTTCGTAGGAACTAAAAAACAGGCTCAGGATTCCGTGAAAGAAGAAGCGGAACGTGCTGGGATGTACTACATCAACCAGCGCTGGTTAGGCGGAACATTAACAAACTTCGATACTATCCGTAAACGTATCGGCCGCTTAAAAGAAATTGAGCGTATGAAAGAAGACGGCACTTTTGACGTTCTTCCTAAAAAAGAAGTTGTTCTTTTAAACAAAGAACTTGAGCGTCTTGAGAAGTTCTTAGGCGGAATTAAAGATATGGAGAAGCTTCCTGATGCATTATTCATTATCGATCCGCGTAAAGAGCGTATTGCTGTAGCGGAAGCTAAAAAATTAAACCTACCGATCGTTGCGATCGTGGATACTAACTGTGACCCTGACGAGATTGACTACGTTATTCCTGGAAATGACGATGCAATCCGTGCTGTACGTCTTCTGACAGCTAAAATGGCTGACGCAATTATTGAAGCAAACCAAGGTGAAGAAACAACTGCTTAAAATGTTGTCCAAAAGGGTGATAGAGGGCTTGACCCTTTATCACCTTTTTTCTACAAAAATTTACTGACAATTCTATGTAAATATTAGTAATTGAAACCTTTGAAGGAGGAATTACCCAATGGCAATAAGTGCAAAGATGGTAAAAGAACTTCGTGAGAAAACAGGCGCAGGCATGATGGACTGCAAAAAGGCTCTTACTGAAACTGATGGTGATATGGAAAAGGCGGTCGACTACCTTCGTGAGAAAGGTATCGCAAAAGCTGCCAAAAAAGCTGACCGTGTTGCAGCAGAAGGGCTTGCTCATATTAAAGCTCAAGGTAACACAGCTGTAATTGTTGAAGTTAACTCAGAAACGGACTTCGTTGCTAAAAACGAAGGTTTCATTAACCTTATTAATAAAGTAGCTGACCACCTGCTTGAAAATAAACCAGCTAATGTGGAAGAAGCATTAGGCCAGGAAGTTGAAGGAGAAGGTACATTACAGGATTACTTCAACAACCAGATTGCTAAAATTGGGGAGAAAATTTCTCTTCGCCGCTTCGAAATCGTTGAGCGTGGCGAAAATGAAGCATTCGGCGAGTATATCCACATGGGCGGACGTATCGGTGTTCTTGCAGTACTTGAAGGTACTACTGACGAAGCTCTCGCTAAAGACATCGCAATGCACGTAGCGGCGATCAATCCTAAATATGTAAGCCGTGATGCTGTTTCTGAAGAAGAAATCAATCGTGAGCGTGAAGTACTTAAGCAGCAGGCCCTAAACGAAGGCAAGCCTGAGAAAATCGTTGAAAAAATGGTTGAAGGACGCCTTGGAAAATACTTTGAAGAAATCTGCCTGAACGACCAGGCTTTCGTTAAAGACAGCGACCAGAAAGTTGGTAAATACGTTGCTTCTAAAGGTGCAAGTGTAAAAACTTTCTACCGCTACGAAGTTGGCGAAGGTATGGAAAAACGTGAAGACAACTTTGCAGAAGAAGTAATGTCTCAGGTTAAAAAATAAAAAACAAAGAAGAAAGGGGCACATTGTGTCCCTTTTTCCTGAGTATTACATTGTTTTATCCCGATGTAACCGTCCGTAAAACTCCCGCTTCAAAACATGAGTGGAAGCGAAGATGTATAGGCGGGAGATAACGGACGCTAACATCCCGATTGGTTCAACTAACAATCAGTGGGGGATGAATCACCCCCCCACTGATTGAAGTTTCACTTTATAATATGAGTTATAGCATGGAGTGTTGAAGGAGGGCATTATGGAAAGAACAAAATACAACCGTATTGTGTTAAAATTAAGTGGGGAAGCTTTGGCCGGAGAGCAGGGCTTTGGTATTGACCCTTCTGTCATTCAGTCAATCGCACAGCAAATCAGGGACATCATTGACCTGGAAGTGGAAGTGGCTATCATTGTCGGCGGCGGGAATATCTGGAGAGGTATGGCTGGCAGCGCCAAAGGAATGGACAGGGCAACTGCTGATTACATGGGAATGCTTGCTACCGTAATGAATTCCCTCGCATTACAGGACAGTCTGGAAAATATCGGGGTTCAGACCCGTGTGCAAACTTCTATTGAAATGCGCCAGGTTGCAGAGCCGTACATAAGGAGAAAAGCGATCCGCCACCTTGAGAAAAAGCGTGTTGTTATTTTTGCAGCAGGAACGGGTAACCCGTATTTCTCTACGGATACTACGGCGGCTTTACGTGCAGCTGAGATCGAAGCGGACGTTATCCTCATGGCGAAGAACAAAGTAGACGGAGTATACAGTGCCGATCCTTCAATCGATTCCAGTGCAGTTAAATATGATTCACTCACTTACCTCGATTTACTGAAAGAGGGTCTTGCTGTAATGGATTCAACAGCATCATCGCTTTGCATGGATAATAATATACCGCTGATTGTTTTCTCCATCATGGAAGAGGGTAATATTAAGCGAGCAGTAACCGGCGAAGAAATCGGTACGATAATAAGGGGGAAAGAATGATGTCGGATGCAGTAATTAACGAAATGGAAGAAAGAATGAGTAAATCAATCGAAGCTTTTCGAAAGGAACTGGCTACAGTCCGTGCAGGACGTGCGAATCCTTCTTTGCTCGACAGAGTCCAGGTTGAGTATTATGGAATGCTTACACCATTAAACCAGCTTGCGACGATTGCTGTGCCGGAAGCGAGAATGCTTACGATCCAGCCTTTTGATAAGTCTTCTATCTCTGACATTGAAAGAGCGATCCAGAAAGCGGACCTTGGTCTGTCACCGGCAAATGACGGTAACATTATCAGAATCTCTGTCCCTGCTCTTACTGAGGAACGACGCCAGGAGCTTGTTAAAGTAGTAGGCAGATATACAGAAGATGCAAAGGTTGCTGTAAGAAACATCCGCAGGGATGCGAATGACAGCCTGAAGAAGCTGCAGAAGGACGGAGAGCTTACAGAGGATGAACTGAGACGAAACCAGGATGGTGTTCAAAAGCAGACTGACGCTGTAATTAAAGAGATTGAAGAAATAGCAAAAGTAAAAGAACAGGAAATCATGGAAGTATAAAGAAAAAACATGTAAAATAAATGATGATGTAAAAGCTTTCTATGAAACGGTTTTGTAAAAGACCCTCTGTGACAGGGGGTTTTTTTACACTGTTATACATAAATTTTTATGTATTAGAGAAGTACATAAATATTCAGGTATTAACAGGGAACTGAACCATCTGGGGGAAATCCTTATGTTTAATAAATTTACAGGCAAAAAAAAGAATGATTCTGTGCAGGACAGCGAAACTGGTGTGATGCAGGATAACCTCCCGGGCCACGTTGCGATTATAATGGACGGGAACGGCAGATGGGCCAAGAAAAGAGGATTACCTCGAATAGCCGGACACAGGGAAGGTATGAATGTAATCAGGAAGGTCGTCAGGCAGGCGGACAAACTGGGAATTAATACTTTAACCCTGTACGCGTTTTCCACAGAAAACTGGAAACGCCCCAAGACAGAAGTTGACTTTCTTATGGGGCTTCCGGAACGTTTTTTGAATAAAGAACTCCCTGAACTGATGGAAAAAAACGTTATTGTTAAACACACAGGTTCAAAGGATGTGCTCCCGCCTTCTACTCTCAGGGCTGTGGAAAATGCAGTGGAAAAGACGAAGGACAATACAGGGCTTATTTTAAATTTTGCCCTGAATTATGGCAGCCGTTCAGAAATTATTGAAGCTGTAAAAAATATGTATAAATCTCTTGAGGAAAAAGAGTTGTCCATAGATGATGTAACTGAAGACATGTTAAAAGAGAACCTGATGACAGCCGAATTGAGAGACCCTGACTTACTAATCAGAACTAGCGGGGAAGTCCGGCTGAGTAATTTTATGCTCTGGCAGCTCGCCTATTCTGAACTTTGGTTTACGGATACTTTGTGGCCTGACTTCACAGAAGAAGACTTCAACAATGCAATAAGAGCTTATCAGATGAGAGCGCGCAGATATGGAGGCGTATAGAGAGGAGGCAGGCCTGTGAAACAGAGAATAATTACAGCAGTTATAGCAGGAGCAGGTTTTCTTACATTAATTATACTTGGCGGCTGGCCTTTCACTGTATTAATGATAGCACTCGCACTCATAGCAATGAGTGAACTGCTGAAGATGAAACAGGTCAGAATTTTGTCGCCGATGGGATTAAGCAGTTTTTTTCTTATGCTGCTCCTTTTAATTCCGGATAATGTTTTCACCGTTGACTGGCTGCATGTAGACCAGCTTGAATTGTTTTTGCTTTTCATTGTTGTTCTTCTTGCTTCCACCGTTATAAGCAAAAATGAATTCACCTTTGATGAGGCGGGTTTTATAATTCTTGCGGCAGTTTACGTCGGGCTTGGCTTTAATTATTTTATATATACCAGATTTCTGGAAGAAGGATTGATAATAATCTTTTTTATTCTGATATTAGTATGGGCTACTGATTCCGGCGCCTATTTTGCAGGACGAGCCTTTGGGAAAAGGAAGTTATGGCCTGAGATAAGCCCCAACAAAACGATTGAAGGAGCAATTGGTGGAATTGCACTAGCCTTTGCTGCGGGAATCGTCTATTCCTTATTTCTGCCGATCTTCACTTCTATGGTGACTACATTGCTGTTTATACTGGTAGTATCAACAGCTGGGCAGATGGGTGATCTGGTGGAATCAGCATTGAAAAGGCATTATGCCGTTAAGGATTCCGGGCAGGTTCTTCCTGGCCACGGCGGTATACTGGACAGGTTCGACAGTCTGATTTATGTCATGCCGATTCTGTATCTGCTGGGATTTGTATGAAAATAAGGATAATCCCTGATCAATAATTAAATCCTCACTAAGAAACCGCAGGAGAAAAAGGAGTTCCACATGAAGAAAATCGCATTGTTAGGATCTACCGGATCAATAGGCACACAAACTCTCGATGTTGTCAGGGCTCATCCTGACAAATTTAAAATAGTGTCTTTAAGCTTCGGAAAAAACACAGATGCCGGTCTGGCGCAGGTTCATGAGTTCAGACCTGAAATTGTAAGTGTTCAGACGAAAGAAACAGCAGAAAGCATTATAAATGAACTTCCGTCAGGAACCAGGCTTTTATATGGGGAAGAAGGCCTGACAGAAGCAGCAGCAGGAAACGATGCGGATATCGTAATGAGCGCCGTAATGGGCAGTGTAGGCTTAAAGCCTACTCTTGCAGCGATAGAGGCAGGTAAAGACATTGCAATAGCTAATAAGGAAACACTTGTAACAGCTGGCCATATCGTCACAGAGAAAGCCGAAAAACATGGCGTGGAGCTTATCCCGGTTGATAGTGAACATTCCGCCATTTACCAGTGTCTGGAAGATAATGCTGATAAAGAAGTGAGCAGGATTATCCTGACTGCCTCTGGTGGAAGCTTCCGTGACAAAACGAGGGAAGAGCTTAAAAATGTGACGGTAGAAGATGCATTAAAGCACCCAAACTGGCAAATGGGAGCGAAAATCACAATAGACTCTGCGACTATGATGAATAAAGGCCTTGAAGTAATAGAAGCAAAATGGCTTTTCAACATGCCCTATGAAAAAATTGACGTAATATTACACAAAGAAAGTATTATTCATTCTATGGTAGAATATATTGATGGTAGTGTACTTGCCCACCTTGGCACTCCGGACATGCGTGTGCCTATCCAGTATGCAGTTTCCAAACGGGAACGCCTTGAACTAAAGGGCGGAGAAAAGTTAAACTTATGGGAAATTGGAGCGCTGCATTTTGACAAGCCTGATTTTGACAGATACCGCTGTTTAAAGCTTGCTTTTGAGGCTGGTGCAGCGGGTGGAACGGCACCCACAGTATTAAATGCGGCTAATGAGGTGGCTGTTGCTTCCTTTCTTAACAGAAAACTGTCCTTTTTAGGAATTGAAGATATAGTCGAGGATGCGCTGTCCCGCCACACCCCAGTTGCTTCTCCTTCCCTGGAAGAGATTATCGCTGTGGATGAAGAGACAAGAAGGCAAGTATTAACCTATATGAATTAAAGGGTGTGTTTAAATGAATACATTTATTGCGATCATTATAATCTTTGGCCTTCTCGTTTTTGTCCACGAGTGGGGACATTTAGTATTCGCAAAGAGGGCAGGGATACTCTGCCGGGAATTTGCCATTGGCTTCGGACCGAAAATATTCTCTTTTAAAAAGGATGAAACAGTCTATACAATCCGGCTTCTTCCTCTTGGAGGATTTGTAAGAATGGCAGGGGAAGACCCTGAAATGATACAGATTAAGCCAGGATATGAAGTAGGGCTGCTCTTTAACAATGCTGGAAAAGTAAGCAGGATTATTGTAAATAATAAATCGAAGTATCCTGACTGCAAAATCATTCAGGTGGAGAAAATAGACCTGGAAAAAGAGCTCTTTGTTCAAGGGTATACAGATGATGCAGAGGGGCTTGTTACTTACCGTATCGATGATAAGGCAGAATTTGTGCATGATGAGCAGGCGACGCAAATTGCGCCTTATGACCGCCAGTTCGGTTCTAAGACAATTCCCCAGCGGGCGATGGCTCTATTTGCCGGGCCGATGATGAACTTCGTGCTTGCCATTGTTATTTTGATGCTGTACGGCTGGTTCGCAGGAACCCCTTTAAACGAGTCTTTAGTAGGCGGCCTGGTTGAAGATGGAGCTGCTATTGAAGCAGGGCTGGAAACAGGTGACAGGATCACTGCTATTGAAGGGGAACAGGTCAGCACCTGGGAAGAAATGACTTCCATTATTCAGGATAATCCAAACGAGCCTCTGGAGTTTGAAATAGTAAGAGACGGCCAGCAAATGGAGATGACAATTACTCCCGATGAAAGAACCGGCCCTGAGGACCAGGCAGAAGGCCATGTCGGTATTTTTGCCCCTACGGAAAGAACTCTTATGGGAGCTGTTACTTTCGGTTTTACCCAGACATATGAATTTACCCGGCTTATCATTGAGGCGCTCGGAATGCTGGTAACTGGTCAGTTCTCCCTTGACCATCTCGCAGGGCCGGTTGGAATTTACAGTTATACCGATGAAGTTGCTGCAATGGGCTTTTTAGTTCTGATGCAATGGACTGCGATTTTAAGCGTAAACCTGGGTATTATTAATCTTCTTCCTTTGCCTGCACTGGATGGAGGAAGGCTCATGTTTATAGCTTTAGAGGCTGTCAGAGGCAAACCAGTGGACCCGCAGAAAGAAGGGCTTGTACATTTTATTGGATTTGCTTTACTGATGCTGCTGATGCTGGCAGTAACATGGAATGACATTAATAAATTCTTCCTCTGATGTGAAGAAGCTTTATATATAACGACCACGACAGATAATGAGGTGGCTTTAAATGAGACAAAGTACGTATTTTTCACCAACTCTAAGGGATGTACCAAGTGATGCTGAAGCAAAAAGTCATCAGCTGATGCTCAGAGCCGGATTAATCAGGCAGAGCACTTCAGGTATTTATTCGTTCTTACCCCTCGGGTATAAAGTATTGAAGAAAGTAGAAAATATTATTCGTGAAGAAATGGACAGGGCGTTTGCCCAGGAACTCCTTATGCCTGCTATACAGCCCGCTGAATTATGGCAGGAGTCCGGAAGGTGGGAAGTTTACGGTCCGGAACTCATGAGGCTGAAGGACCGCCATAGCAGAGAATTTGCTCTTGGGCCAACTCATGAAGAAGTGCTGACTTCCATCGTTCGGGATGAGGTACAATCCTATAAAAAACTGCCAATGACCCTCTATCAGATCCAGACAAAATTCCGGGATGAAAGAAGGCCGAGGTTTGGAGTTCTCCGGTCTCGGGAGTTTTTAATGAAGGACGCCTATTCCTTCGATAAAGATTATGATGGACTCGATAAGAGCTATGAAGCTATGTATAATGCTTACATGGAAATTTTCAGGCGCTGCGGTCTTGACTTCAGAGCAGTGGTAGCGGATTCCGGAGCTATGGGAGGAAAAGACACCCATGAATTTATGGTTCTTACTGACATAGGGGAAGATACAATCGCTTTTTCTGATCAGTCAGATTTTGCAGCTAATATAGAAATTGCTCCTGTTAACGTAACATACGAGAAGTCTGAGGAAGCAGAGAAAGACCTGGAAGCTGTGGAAACGCCTGGCCAAAAGACAATTTCGGAGGTCGCGGGCTTTCTGAGTAAACCAGAAGATAAGCTGATTAAATCAGTTCTGTTTATTGTCGATGAAGAGCCAGTTCTGGTACTTGTTCGTGGCGACCATGAAGTTAACGAGATTAAAGTGAAACATCTTTTCAATGCCCAGTTCGTGGAAATCGCGTCAGAAGCTGAGACGAAACAGTATACAGGGACGGTACCAGGCTATATTGGACCGGTAAAAATAAGCGAAGATGTAAAAATCATCGCGGATCAGGCTGTAGAAACAATAGTAAACGGAGTTTGTGGCGCAAACAAAGAGGACACCCACTTTGTTAACGTAAATGTTGCAAGAGATTTCAGAGTAGATCAGTTTGCTGACCTAAGGAATATCCAGGAAGGGGACCCTTCACCAGACGGAAAAGGAACAATCCGTTTTAAAGAAGGGATTGAAGTTGGACATGTCTTTAAATTAGGCACGAAATACAGCGAAGCCCTTGGCGCCTATTACCTGGACGAAAACGGAAAAAGCAAGCCGATTGTGATGGGCAGTTACGGCATAGGAGTTTCCCGGACGGTTGCGGCTATTGTGGAACAGCATCATGACGAAGACGGAATTATCTGGCCTTCATCCGTTGCACCATTCCATATACATGTCATTCCTGTAAATGTAAAACAGGAAGATCAGCTGAACCTGGCAGAGGAACTTTACGAACTGTTCAGAGATGAAAGATATGAAGTTTTACTGGATGACCGGAAAGAGAGAGCCGGAGTTAAGTTCAAAGATGCTGATTTAATTGGAATACCGCTGAGAATAACGGCCGGCAAGCAGGCCTCTGAAGGAATAGTGGAATTAAAAGTCCGAAATACCGGGGAAGTATACGAAATTCATAAAGATGAACTGCTTCAAAAGATAAAAGAGCTTATTTAAACACTTAGCTATAGGGCAGAGTGGTACATGTACCACTCTGGACTAAAATAAATATATTTGAATGAATTTCATATATAGACTTTGCATAAAAAAAGATGAACATACTTTTCGATTGCAGCGTAAGACGGCGACTCTTGCGGGAAAAGCATAAGAAGCTGAAAATCCATTTTTGACGGCGTTCAGCCGTCAAAAATTAGTTGAAGCCGTGCCCGCAGAACGCGTCCGTCTGAAGCGTAAATCGAACAATAAAGTATCATTTTAAGAAAATGTTCGTATTAATGATGAAAATCTTGGATTTTGAAATTTATTCATCTGATAATAAATATCAGACTGCATGAGGCTGCTGCTCAGTAGGTTGTATCTTACCCGTGAGCCAGCCTCTTCCCGCTTAACTGGCGGGAAAAACTATTTTTCGGAGGAGGAACACCTCGATGAACGGTGATCAGCAAATCCGCCAGGAGCGGTTTGAGCTGCTGCTTGAACAGGTAGCAATGCCTGATGATATTGTAAACCAATATCTGCAGGAGGGCGCGATTGAGAGATTAGAAGTTTACCAGTCGGAAAAACGATGGAAATTCACAATATATCTTCCTCAGGTTCTTCCATTTCCTGCCTTCGAGCTTTTCCAGAGCAGAATAAGACAAGGCCTTCAGCATATAGCCAAAGTGGATGTATGTCTTACATACGGCAGGGAAGTTTCCCTTGGAGATTATATTAAAGATTACTGGCCGTTTATCGTGGAAACTCTGCGTTCCTCTACAAACGGTCTCATTCGCCGGCTCCAGGAACAGACTCCGCAGATGGATGGAAGAAAACTACTTATAGCTGTGATGAACGAAACAGAAGCGGAAATGGTAAAGAGACGCCTGCAGGAACCATTTCAGAATGTTGTGAGAGAGCTTGGCTTTGAGGTGCCTTTACTGGAAACGGAAGTAAAGGAATCAAAGGAAGCGATTGAGAAATTCGTCGAGCAAAAGAACGAAGAAGACCATTCCAAAGTAGTCGAAGCAATGATGGAGAAGAAAAAACAGGAAGCGAAAGCTAAAGAAACAGGACAAAGCGGTAACATTACTCTGGGGACGAATATCAAACCTGAAGAAATCAGGCCGATTAGTGAAATTATTGAGGAGGAACGGCGGGCTTCTGTACAAGGCTATGTCTTCTTTGCAGAAACGAAGGAACTTCGCAGCGGCAGAACCCTCCTGACTTTCAAAATAACAGATTATACAGATTCCCTGCTCATTAAGATATTCTCTAATGATAAAGAAGATCTGGCAGTACTCCAGTCGATAAAAAAAGGCATGTGGCTTAAAGTCCGGGGCAGCGTCCAGTTTGATACTTTCGTAAGGGATCTAGTAATGATGGGAAGAGACCTTCAGCAAATTACTCCTGCGGAAAGAATGGATAAAGCTCCTGAAGGAGAAAAACGGGTAGAGATGCATCTTCATACTCCAATGAGCCAGATGGATGCCGTAACTTCAGTATCCCGCTATATTGAACAAGCAAAAAAATGGGGCCATAAAGCGATCGCTGTCACTGACCATGGCGTACTGCAGTCATTTCCGGAGGCTTACGGAGCTGGTCAGAAACATGGTGTTAAAATACTTTACGGGGTCGAAGCTAACTTAGTGGATGATGGAGTGCCTATCGTGTACAACGAAGCTGACAGAGACCTTCAGGAAGAAACATATATTGTTTTTGACGTGGAAACTACAGGCCTCTCTGCCGTATATAACACAATTATTGAGCTTGCGGCAGTCAAAATTAAAAATGGGGAAATTGTCGACCGGTTTGAATCTTTTGCAAACCCTCACGAGAAGCTTTCTCCGTTAATTATTGATTTAACGGGAATTACCGATGACATGGTAGAAAATGCTCCGGAAGTGGACGATGTGGTCAGGGATTTCCATGAATGGATTGGCGACGATATACTTGTGGCACATAACGCCAGCTTTGATATGGCGTTTATTAATGCCGCATTCAAGAAAATCGGGCTTGAGAAAGCGAAGAATCCGGTGATAGATACACTGGAGCTTGGGAGATTCCTATATCCCCATTTTAAAAACCACAGGCTGAATACTCTGTGTAAGAAGTTTAATATTGAACTGGTATCTCATCACCGTGCTATTTATGATGCAGAAGCAACCGGACACCTTCTCTGGAAGATGGTAAAAGACGCAGCAGAAAAAGAGATAACTAAACATCATCAACTCAATGAACAGACTTCCGGTGATGACTATAAGAAGCAGCGTCCTAATCACTGCATTATTTTTGCTAAGAATAAAAAAGGGCTGCGTAATCTGTACCAGCTGATTTCGAAATCACATATTGACTACTTTCACCGAGTTCCCCGGATCCCTAAGTCAGTACTCACAAAACACCGGGAGGGGCTTATTGTTGGTTCAGGCTGCGATAAAGGGGAAGTCTTTGATGCAATGATGCAAAAATCCCCTGAAGAAGTGGAAGAGGTTGCGGAGTTCTATGATTACCTGGAAGTCCAGCCCCCGGCCAATTACAGGCATCTCATTGAAAGGGAAATTATCAGAGACGAACTTGCTTTAAAAGATATACTGAAAAAGATTGTAGACCTGGGGGATAAGCTGGGCAAAAAGGTAGTAGCAACCGGAAATGTCCATTACCTTAATAAAGAAGATCATGTTTACAGAAAAATTCTGATTGCTTCCCAGGGCGGTGCGAATCCCCTGAATAAGCAGACACTTCCTGAAGTTCATTTCCGGTCCACAGACGAGATGCTTGAATGCTTCCGTTTCCTTCCAGAACAAAAAGCGAAGGAAATAGTGGTGGAAAATACTAACTTTATTGCTGATGAGATAGATGAAATCAAGCCTATTCCTGATGATCTTTACACACCTAAAATCGAAGGTGCAGATGAAGAAATGAGAGAGATGAGTTACGGAATGGCCCGGAGCATCTATGGTGAAGAGCTGCCGGGAATTGTGGAAGCAAGACTGGAAAAAGAGCTGAACAGTATCATCAGCAACGGGTTCTCGGTTATTTATCTCATATCCCAGAAACTTGTTAAGAAGTCTCTTGAAGACGGATACTTAGTAGGGTCCCGTGGTTCCGTCGGCTCGAGCTTTGTTGCAACAATGACTGAAATTACGGAAGTGAACCCATTGCCGCCGCATTACGTCTGCCCTGAATGCCACCATTCCATCTTTTTTGATGATGGATCGGTAGGTTCAGGGTTCGACCTGCCGGATAAAGACTGCGAAAAATGCGGAACAAAGTATAAAAAAGACGGACAGGACATTCCGTTTGAAACCTTCCTTGGGTTTAAAGGGGACAAAGTTCCCGATATCGATTTGAACTTCTCCGGAGATTACCAGCCGGTAGCCCATAACTATACAAAAGAACTTTTTGGCGAGGAATATGTTTACCGTGCCGGAACGATTGGCACTGTTGCTGAAAAAACAGCTTACGGGTTTGTTAAAGGATATGAGGATGACAACCAGCTTCAGCTCAGAGGGGCTGAGATTGACCGGCTTGTATCAGGATGTACAGGCGTTAAGCGAACTACCGGACAGCACCCTGGAGGTATTATCGTAGTACCTGATTATATGGACATTTATGATTTTTCACCAATACAGTATCCTGCGGACGATTCTTCATCCGAGTGGAAGACAACACATTATGATTTCCATTCTATCCACGACAATCTGCTTAAACTCGATATACTGGGGCACGATGATCCGACGGTTATCAGAATGCTTCAGGACTTAAGCGGTATGGATCCGAAAGATATTCCGGTAGATGATCCTGAGGTGTTCAAGCTGTTCGGGGGAACAGAAGCTTTAGGAGTCACGGAAGAACAGATTATGTGTAAAACCGGAACTTATGGAATTCCTGAGTTCGGAACTCGTTTTGTCCGTCAGATGCTTGAAGAGACGAAACCGAATACGTTCAGTGAACTTGTACAGATATCCGGACTGTCTCATGGAACAGATGTGTGGCTGAATAACGCGGCAGACTTAATTGCTGATGGCACTTGTGTGTTAAAAGATGTTATCGGCTGTCGTGATGATATAATGGTTTACCTTATTTACAAAGGGCTTGAACATTCCCTCGCCTTTAAAATTATGGAGTTTGTCCGTAAAGGAAAAGGGCTGCAGGAAGAATGGATTGAAGAAATGAAGAAACACGGGGTGCCTGACTGGTATATCAGTTCCTGCCTGAAGATTAAATACATGTTCCCGAAAGCCCATGCTGCTGCGTACGTGTTAATGGCTGTCAGGATCGCCTATTTCAAGGTTTATCATCCAATCCTGTTTTATGCTGCCTACTTCACAGTCAGAGCAGATGACTTTGAACTTGATACTATGATAAGAGGATCTGCAAGTATCAGGAAAAGGATAGAAGAAATATATGCAAGGGGCCTTGATGCCACTCCTAAAGAAAAGAGTGTAGTAACTGTGCTCGAACTTGCACTGGAAATGTGTGAAAGGGGTCTTTCCTTCCAGAAAGTCGATCTGTACCGCTCTTCTGCGACAGAATTTATCGTAGACGGAGACACACTTATACCGCCTTTTAATGCTTTAACAGGTGTAGGTACAAATGCCGCGCTTAATATTGTAAAAGCAAGGGAAGAGAGAGAGTTCCTGTCTAAAGAAGATCTCAGGGAACGAAGCAGAATCACAAAAACAGTCCTGGAAAATCTCGACGACCACGGATGCCTTGACATGCTGCCCGATTCTAACCAGCTGTCCCTGTTTTAATGGAAAAACCCGGTTATGGCGTCATTTGCAAGAGAAAATGGTTTATGTTATAGTAAGATGGAAATACTGGTAATAGTAACGGCGGAAAGAGTGGGTCTGATTCCCACTCTTTCTTTTGTACTCATAGAGGAATGTTAAGAGAAAACTAGCTGTTATAAAAAAATGCTGATAAATTTTATCCTGAATCAGCCAGGGAAAACAGAATAGTTAAGGAGGCAAGCGAATGGCTGGCAATGTAAGGGAAATCACGGAATCAATTGTAACCCCTATTTTGTCCGATCTGGCTCTGGAATTAGTAGATGTGGAATTCAAAAAAGAAGGTAAGAACTGGTTCCTTCGTGTCTATATTGAAAGAGAAAATGGGAGCGGAGTAGATCTTGACGACTGTGCCGCTGTCAGTGAGCGGTTAAGTGAAGAGCTGGATAAACGGGATCCTGTTGAGCAGGCATATTATCTGGAAGTTTCCTCACCTGGAGCAGAAAGGCCCCTTAAAAACGAAAAAGATGTGCAGCGGGCTGTAGGCAAAAACATCCATGTAACAACATATGCCCCAATTGACGGCGAGAAACAGTTTGAAGGGAAACTTACAGAGTATGACGGAGATACACTTACGATTGAAACAAGAGTAAAGACCCGCACAAAAGTAGTGGAAATACCATATGACAAAGTAGCTAAAGCAAGACTGGCTGTTGTGTTTTAATAATTGAAAGGGGGAACCTTGTTAAATGAACAGTGAATTTATGGATGCGCTAACGAGCATCGAGAAGGATAAGGGTATTGATAAAGAGGTAATTCTTGAAGCTATTGAACAAGCGCTGATCACCGGTTATAAAAGGAATTTCAATTCCGCTCAGAATGTCAGAGTGGATATTGACAGAGATAACGGAAGCATCCGTGTTTTTGCAAGAAAAGAAGTCGTGGAAGAAGTGTTTGATTCCAGGCTGGAGATTTCTCTGGAAGCTGCGAAAGCGATCAACCCTCAATACGAAGTGGATGATGTTGTGGAAATAGAAGTAACTCCGAGAGACTTTGGAAGAATAGCTGCCCAGACTGCAAAACAGGTTGTTACGCAACGTGTAAGAGAAGCAGAACGGGGTATTATATATTCTGACTTTATTGACAGGGAAGAAGATATAATTACAGGAATTGTACAGCGGCAGGATCACAGATTCATTTATGTGGACCTGGGCCGTGTGGAGGCTCTTATGCCTTTAAGCGAGCAAATGCCTAATGAAACATACCGCCACAATGACAGGATAAAAGCTTTTATCACAAAGGTGGAAAAGACAACGAAAGGCCCGCAGATTATGATCTCAAGAACACATCCAGGCCTTCTAAAAAGGTTATTTGAGCTTGAAGTGCCGGAAATTTACGATGGTACAGTTGAAATAAAATCTGTTTCAAGAGAAGCTGGAGACAGATCGAAAATCGCTGTCCACGCGGAAGACACTGAGGTGGATCCTGTAGGTTCATGTGTAGGGCCTAAAGGGCAAAGAGTTCAGACGATTGTCAATGAGCTTAAAGGGGAAAAAATTGATATTGTCCGCTGGTCTGAGGATCCGAAGGTTTATGTTGCTAACGCACTGAGCCCGTCTAAGGTGCTCCAGGTTACAGTTAGCGAGGAAGAAAAAATGACTCAGGTAGTAGTACCTGATTATCAGCTTTCTCTGGCAATCGGGAAACGCGGCCAGAACGCGAGACTCGCTGCAAAGCTTACCGGCTGGAAAATAGATATTAAAAGCCAGACAGATGCCGAAGAAGCAGGCATCTATGATCCTAATGCTCCTCTGGAACAGGATGAAGAATGGTCTGACTCCACTGAGGCAGATATACAGTATAATGAAGAAAAAGACTTTGATCAGTAAGGGAGTGGCTTGCTGTGGCTGGAATGAAAAAAACACCACTTCGTAAATGTGTTATCACAAACGAGATGAAGCCTAAGCGGGAATTGATCCGCGTTGTCAGAACACCTGATGGAGATGTGAAAATAGACCCAACTTCAAAGCAGTCGGGGCGCGGAGCATACATTAGTGCCGACCCGGAAGTTATACAGGAAGCAAAAAAGAAAAATATTCTTTCCAGGCATTTGAAAACAAACGTGGATGCTGAGCTTTATGACTTGCTGCTTGCTGAAACAGAAGGGCTGAAGAAATGACAGGAAAAACGGATTGGCTAAATCTGCTTGGCCTGATATACAGGGCTGGAAAGCTTGTCACAGGTGAAGAACTTGTGGTAAAAGCAGTACAAAAGCAAAAACTCAGTCTTGTAATTATCTCGGAGGATGCATCAGATAACACAAAGAAAAAGCTCTCGGATAAATGCAGCTATTATAAAATTCCTTTTTTTATTAGAGGCGACAGAGAAGCAATAGGACAGGCAATAGGTAAAGCCGGGCGGGTTGTCATCGGGATAGAGGACCCTGGTTTTGCTAATAAAATCAGATCAATAATTGAATAACTTTATACTGCTGATGCTTAAGTAAGGCATAACACGGTACACGTACCGCCAGTGATATAAAGTCGGGAGGTAAGTATATGAAAAAAATGCGTATATATGAATATGCTAAAGAAAAGAACGTAAGCAGTAAAGATGTTATAAATGAGCTTAAAACTAAGGGGATTGAGGTTTCCAATCATATGAGTGTGCTCTCAGAGGATATGCTTCAGAAACTTGACAGCAAAGGTAATTCCGGAAACAATTCAGCTGGAGGTAATTCCCAGCAGGGCGGCAAAAGCACCAGCAAGCCATCAGGAAACAAAGGAAACCAGCAGGGAAACAGAAACCAGCCAGGAAATAATAATCAAAACCGCCAATCCCAGAGCAACAGCGGCGGAAACCCAAAAAATAAAAAGAACCGTGGACAGCAGAATAACGCTAACAATGCACAAAACAGAAATAACCGAAATAAAAATAAAAACAATCAAAACAGAAATCAGCAGCAGCATAAAAACAATCAGCCTGCGCCAAAAAAGGAAATGCCTAGTAAGGTGACTTATACACTTCCTGTCACAGTAGGTGAATTTGCAGACAAGATTAACAAGGAACCTTCTGAAATTATTAAAAAGCTCATGTTCCTTGGGGTGATGGCGACGATTAACCAGGAACTTGATAAAGATACGATTGAGCTGCTTGCAGAGGATTTCGGTATTGAAACAGAAGAAGAAATCATTGTTGATGAGACGGAATTTGAGAATATGGAAGAAAATGATGATCCTAAAGATCTGAAAGAACGCCCGCCGGTTGTAACTATTATGGGACACGTTGACCATGGTAAAACAACGCTTCTGGACAGTATCCGGCATACGAAGGTTACTGCAGGGGAAGCTGGGGGCATTACGCAGCATATTGGCGCTTACCAGGTTGAAGAAAACGACAAGAAAATCACATTTCTTGATACACCTGGCCACGCGGCATTTACAACAATGCGTGCACGGGGAGCTCAGGTAACAGACATTACTATCCTCGTTGTGGCAGCAGATGACGGAGTGATGCCTCAGACTGTTGAAGCGATTAACCATGCTAAAGCTGCAGATGTTCCAATTATCGTTGCCGTCAACAAAATGGATAAAGAAGCAGCTAACCCGGATCGTGTTATGCAGGAATTAACAGAGCATGGCCTGGTTGCCGAAGCATGGGGCGGGGACACTATCTTTGTAAATGTTTCTGCACTCAACGGAGAAGGAATTGAAGAACTGCTTGAAATGATCCTTCTTGTTTCTGAAGTAGGAGAGTTGAAGGCAAACCCTGATAAACCTGCGAGAGGAACGGTCGTTGAAGCTGAACTTGACCGGGGACGTGGACCGGTTGCTACACTCCTTGTACAGGCCGGAACACTTAAAGTTGGCGATCCTATTGTAGTTGGCAGCACTTTCGGAAGAGTAAGGGCTATGGTAAATGATCTTGGACGCCGTGTGAAAACTGCAGGGCCGTCCACCCCAGTGGAAATAACAGGACTTAACGCAGTTCCTCAGGCTGGTGACCAGTTCCTTGTTTTTGAAGATGAGAAAAAAGCGCGGCAAATAGGAGAAGCGCGAGCGACGAAACAGCGTGAGGCTGATCGGCGCGAGTCCTCGAAGGTAAGCCTGGATGATCTGTTTAATCAGATACAGCAAGGGGACATCAAAGAAATAAACGTAATTATTAAAGCTGATGTGCAAGGTTCTGTTGAAGCGATGCGCGGCTCCCTGGAAAAGATTGATGTGGAAGGCGTAAAAGTAAATATTATCTCTACAGGTGCCGGCGCCATAAGCGAAACAGACGTGATTCTGGCAAGTGCTTCCAATGCTGTAATAATCGGTTTTAATGTGCGTCCTGATGTGAATGCTAAGCGTACTGCAGATGCAGAAAAAGTTGACATCCGTCTCCATCGTGTAATTTATGACGCTATTGAAGAAATAGAAGCGGCAATGAAAGGAATGCTTGATCCTGAGTTCGAAGAGAAAGTAATCGGCCAGGCTGAAGTGCGCCAGACATTTAAAGTTTCTAAAATCGGCATGATTGCCGGCTCATACGTGACAGACGGCAAGCTTACAAGAGACGCAACTGTCCGCCTGATCCGTGACGGAGTTGTAGTGCACGAAGGCGCTATCCGCGACTTAAAACGTTTTAAAGATGATGTGAAAGAAGTTGCGCAAAACTATGAGTGTGGTATTACGCTTGAGAATTATAATGACGTTAAAGAAGGCGACATTATTGAAGCGTATGTCATGGAGGAAATTAAACGTTGATTATAGGTTCCGTCATTGTAGATGCAGTCATATACAATGCGCAATCTTTAAAAGATAAAAGGGCGGTTCTTCAGAGTATTGGGTCGCGAATCCGCCAGCAATACAATGTCTCTCTGGTGGAATCAGACCATCAGGATGTTTGGCAGCGGACAGAATGGGCAATCGTATCCGTAGGAACAGCCAGAACCCAGGCTGAAAAAGAATTGCAGCGGGCTTTGGCGGTCATTGATAACCATCATAGTCTGGAAGTAACGAATATAACCTGGGAATGGTTATAAAGCGGCGTATCTATCCATTGACAGGGGTGTTGTAAAAAATGAGTAATGTTCGAGCCAATCGAGTTGGAGAGCAAATTAAAAAGGAACTTACAGATATAATTCAGAGGGAGCTGAAAGATCCCCGCATTGGATTCATTACTGTTACTGCAGTCGAAGTAACTGGCGATTTGCAGCAGGCAACAGCTTATATAACCGTATTTGGTGACGAAGATCAGCGTGCAAAAACTCTCCAGGGCCTTTCAAAGGCTAACGGTTTTATCAGGTCTGAAATCGGTAAACGAATTCAGCTGCGGAAAACTCCTGAGCTTTCTTTTAAGTTCGATGAAAGCATCGAACGTGGCAACAGAATTGAAGAACTGCTCAGAAAGCTCAATCAGGAAGAGAAATAATGATGCGAGGGTGTCCCAGTTCTTATGGAGACACCCTCTTTTTCAATTATTTTTAACCCTTTTACAAAGAATAACAAAGTATACATATCTCTTCGGATATACAGGCTATTGCGGCCAGGACACCGTGTTGCCGATAATGGCTCCCAAACCTGCGAAAGGATCCAAATGACCGCAAAATAACAATTTATTATTAAAGAGGTGAAGCAATCGTGAATAATGACAGAACGAGCGGGGTTCTCCCCCTGTGGAAGCCAGCCGGAATGACTTCCTTTGCAGCAGTTCAGGAAGTAAAAAAAATATTTCAGACAAAAAAAGCCGGACATACCGGCACTCTGGACCCTGACGTAGACGGTGTACTTCCAGTCTGCCTTGGAAGGGCTACAAAACTGGTCGAATATTTGACCGCCTCTGAAAAAATATATGAAGGGGAAGTAACGATCGGAACTTCCACAACAACAGAAGATAAGTCCGGGGATATCGTGGAGGAAAAAGCAGTGGAGCGTGAAATCACGGAAGCAGAAATTGAAGAAGTGCTTTCCAGCCTCCGTGGTGAAATCACTCAGATTCCTCCTATGTTTTCAGCTGTGAAAGTAAAAGGGAAAAGGCTTTATGAGTATGCAAGGGAAGGACTGACTGTGGAAAGGCCAGAAAGACAGGTAATAATATTTGAACTTGTCCGCACCTCTTCTCCAGCAGTAAAAGCTGACGGCCAGGTTTCTTTCCGCTTCAGAGCCAGGTGCAGTAAAGGTACTTATATTCGGACACTTTCTGTTACTATCGGAGAAAAGCTTGGCTATCCTGCTCATATGTCTGATTTAACGAGAACAGGCTCTGGCAGGTTCTTTGCCGAGGATTGTTTAACATTTGAAAGGCTGAAAGAGCTTAAGGAAGACGATGCCCTTTCTTCTGCCCTGTTTTCTATCGAAGAGTCCCTCTCGGAATTCCCTAAGGCCGTTATCAGCCCTGAGACGGAAGAAAAAGTGATGAATGGGGCGATTTTGCCTGCTTCAGTGATAAACGTAGACGAAAGCCTTGTGGCTCTGTATAATCAACAGGGGGAATGCTTGGCATTATACCAAAAGCATCCGAAACGCATCGGAATGATTAAACCTGCTAAAATGCTTAAAGCAGCAGATGCATAACGTTAGAAACAACTGAGGTGGCAGCATTGGAAACAATATATACTGAACATCCCGATTATCCAGGAGAACTGCCTGATATTGCTCTTGCGCTGGGCTTTTTTGACGGTGTTCATAAAGGGCATAAGGAAGTTATCCTTAAGGCAAAGGAAGAGGCTGAAAAACGAGGCTTCCGCAGTGGTGTAATGACTTTTTTTCCTCATCCGAAAGAGGTTTTGAGAGGTGAAAAAGTCAATTACTTAACCACTCTCGCAGATAAACAGAAACTAATTGAAGACCTGGGAATAGATTACCTCATCGTAGTAAAGTTTAATAAAAATTTTTCGGAGCTTACTCCTCAGCAGTTCGTTGATGATTATTTAATAAGGCTGAACGTAAAGCACGTTGTTGCCGGGTTTGATTACTCATATGGACGTCTTGGAAAAGGAACGATGGAGACGCTTCCATTTCATTCCAGAGGTAAACTTACTGCTTCTGTTGTCGAAAAAGTTACGTCGGGAGAAGAGAAAATTAGTTCTACAAATATAAGGACCGCTCTCTCTGATGGTAATATAGAAAAAGTAAACAAATACCTGGACCGTGTCTATTCAGTATCCGGAAAAGTGGTAGAAGGGGAACAAAGGGGAAGAACGATCGGGTTTCCAACAGCGAATGTAAAGCCCATTGAAAGAAGCTGTGTCCCGGGTACCGGAGTGTATGTAACAGAGCTTTACACGGAAGGGAAGTGGCACAGATCCATATGTAACATTGGCTATAAGCCTACCTTCCATGACAGCTCAGAAGGTGAACCTGTCATAGAAGTCCATATACTGGATTTTAATAAGTATATATATGGGGAAGAAGTGGCTGTCCGGTGGCACCGGAAGCTGCGCGGGGAAATCAAATTTTCCTCCGTGGAAGACTTAATCAAACAGCTTCACAAGGACGCAGACCAGGCCAGGGATTTTTTTGAAAAGCACTCCTGATGAACTGCAGAAGGATAGATAAGGGGTTTGTTGGCAATAATAAAAATTAATGAGTATGTCGTTAGCTCAGAATGATTAAATAATTCATGTTATACAAGAGTGGTTGAGGAGAGCGGAACGAATGAGACTCCTTCGGGAAAAGCAACATGTTTTCATGCGACGAGTAACCGCAGGAGCAGGTGAAGACCCCGCAGGGCGCAGTTCCCGAGGAGGCTGAGGCGTTGCCCGAGGAAAGCGAATTCGTGTAGTTCTCTTCAACACACTTTTTAAGTAACAATCATAATTCTGGGCAAAAGGGATACTCAATTGAATCAATTTCATAATTCAGGATTTTTATATTTAATACGAACGTTACCTTAAGATGTTACTTTGTTATTCGATTTACGCTTCAGACGGACGTGTTCTGCGGGCACGGCTTCAACTAATTTTTGACGACTAACGCCGTCAAAAATGGATTTTCAGCTTCTCATGCTTTTCCCGCCAGAGTCGCCGTCTTACGCTGCAATCGAAAAGTATGTTCGGCTTTTCTTTTTACCAAGCCTATATATGAAATTCATTCAATTAAAAATAAATTTACATTCATTTGCAATAACACTTGAAAAACACTTTAAATACTAGTATGCTAATAGATGTTCTATTAACCATAGCTTGGCGGAGCGATTCACCAACGCCCGCGAGGCAAATGGGGATTATATGAAGGAGGTGGAACGGATGGCATTAACACAAGAACGCAAAAATGAAATCATCGGGGAGTACAAAACTCATGAAAATGACACTGGTTCTCCTGAGGTTCAAGTAGCTATCCTTACTGAGCAAATTAACACACTTAACGACCATTTAAGAACTCATAAGAAGGATCACCACTCACGCCGTGGTCTTTTGAAAATGGTTGGTCAGCGTCGTAACCTGCTTACGTATCTTCGTAACAAAGACGTTACACGCTACCGTGAGCTCATTAACAAACTAGGTCTGCGTCGATAATCACGAAAAAGCGGGAGTAATCCCGCTTTTTTTGTACTTATAATATATTTTCTTAGTAAGAGGGCTGAAATCATAGTTCTTGCAGGTTTTCAGGTAATTTAGCGGAGCCTGGACAGTTTGAGTTTTAGAAAGTGGAACTGTGGATAATACTAATAATAAAGTGTACTTAAAGTACAAGAGTATTTCTTATTGGCAAAATATTTGTTATTATAGTCCGTAGGGAACTTTACAGGAGAAACTTTCCAAACTTCCGTCAAATTTAGACGGAAAACCGCCAATTTACTGGTACATATGTCATTGCCGGCAATTAAATGTAAATATCGAATGATCCCATAAGGCTGAAATGTTCCATATTATCCGGCAGGCAAAGAAAACGACAAAATTTTTATTAATAATAGTCTATATTAATGGACGAGAGGAGTACTCGCAGTATGACACAGGAAAACCAATCTTTTTCAATTGAGTGGGCTGGACGGACACTGACTTTCGAGACAGGGAAATTCGCCAAACAGGCTAATGGTGCTGTGCTTGTCAGATACGGTGACACTGCCGTTTTATCCACAGCTACTGCTTCAAAGGAACCGAAGGATCTGCCGTTTTTCCCATTGACAGTAAACTATGAGGAGCGTTTATATGCTGCCGGAAAAATTCCGGGAGGCTTCATTAAACGGGAGGGGCGTCCGAGTGACCATGCGGTTTTAACAAGCCGTCTTATCGACCGTCCGATTCGTCCTCTGTTTCCGGATGGCTTCAGAAACGATGTACAGGTAATCAGTATAGTAATGAGTAATGACCAGGACGCATCTGCAGAAATGGCTGCTATGGTTGGCTCATCCCTGGCGCTGAGCATTTCGGACATTCCTTTTTCCGGTCCGATTGCAGGTGTTACTGTAGGGCGAATCAACGAGGAGTTTATCGTTAACCCTACCCCTGAACAGCTTGATAAGAGTGATATTGAGCTCGTAGTAGCTGGTACAAAAGACGCTATCAACATGGTGGAGGCAGGTGCTCAGGAAGTACCTGAAGAAACAATGCTTGAAGCTATTATGTACGGCCACGAAGAAATTAAGAAAATTATTGCCTTCCAGGAAGAAATCGTGGAAAAAGTCGGTAAAGAAAAGCGTGATGTACAACTTCTTCAGACAGACAAGGAACTTGAAGAAGAGATCCGCGACAAAGTAGGCGATGATTTAAGAGAAGCTGCCCTTGTTGTTGAAAAGCATGCCAGGGAAGATGCTATCAAAGCAGTAGTGGACAGGGTAACAGAAGAATATGTTACAGAAGAAGAGGACCGTTCTTCCGACGCGAAAGAAGTAATGGACAAGCTTTTAAAAGAAACTGTCCGAACACTTATTACAAAAGATAAAATCCGTCCGGATGGCCGTAAAGTGGACGAAATCCGCCAGCTGAATTCAGAAGTGGATGTCCTGCCGCGTACACATGGTTCCGGTTTGTTTGTAAGAGGGCAGACTCAGGCATTAAGTGTTTGTACTCTCGGAGCACTTGGAGATGTACAAATTCTTGACGGACTTGGTATTGAAGAATCAAAACGTTTTATGCACCATTATAACTTCCCGCAGTTCAGTGTTGGGGAGACAGGTCCAATCCGTGGGCCAGGACGCCGGGAAATAGGACATGGAGCACTCGGTGAGCGTGCACTGGAACAGGTAATCCCATCTGAAGATGAGTTCCCATATACAATCAGATTAGTGTCAGAGGTGCTTGAATCAAACGGATCAACGTCACAGGCCAGCATCTGTGCAAGCACACTGGCTATGATGGCCGCGGGAGTTCCGATTAAAGCTCCGGTAGCAGGTATTGCAATGGGGCTCGTTAAGCAGGATGACGACGTTTCAGTTCTTACTGACATTCAGGGAATGGAAGATGCGCTGGGCGACATGGACTTTAAGGTGGCAGGTACGAAGAAAGGTATTACTGCTCTGCAGATGGATATCAAAATCTCCGGGATCAACAGAGAAATCCTCCAGGAAGCTCTTGAGCAGGCTAAAACCGGCAGGATGAAAATCCTCGAGAATA
The DNA here is from genome assembly GCF_002019695.1 of Evansella clarkii. Taxonomy (GTDB): domain Bacteria; phylum Bacillota; class Bacilli; order Bacillales; family Salisediminibacteriaceae; genus Evansella; species Evansella clarkii. Next base: position 2,992,942 of record NZ_KV917376.1, read on the forward strand.
TGCTTAATGCTATTCCTGAGTCCCGCAGTGAGCTAAGCAAGTATGCGCCGAAGATTCTGACTATGATGATTAACCCTGATAAAATTCGTGATGTCATTGGGCCTAGCGGTAAAATGATTAATCAGATCATCGAGGATACAGGTGTGAAGATCGATATAGAACAGGATGGGAAAGTATACATTGCTTCTGCTGACAACGAAATGAACTTAAAAGCGAAGTCAATTATTGAAGATATCGTCAGGGAAGTGGAAGTCGGTCAGACCTATTTAGGAAAAGTTAAGCGAATTGAGAAATTCGGTGCCTTCGTAGAGCTGTTTAAAGGCAAAGATGGCCTCGTCCATATTTCCCAGCTGGCAAAAGAACGTGTTAACAAAGTAGAGGATGTCGTTTCTATCGGTGACGAGGTTCTTGTAAAGGTAACGGAAATTGATAATCAGGGCCGTGTTAACCTTTCAAGAAAAGCTCTTCTTAATGACGATAAGGAATAACACTTACGTAAAAAGACTGGGTGGATTCCCGGTCTTTTTTTGCAGTCAGCGATACTAACTTATCTGCAGGAATACTAAGAGCGGAGGCTGTTTTCCCTCTTCTTGGACAACACGCATGCCTTTTGTTCTATCTTGTCCCCCTTCCGCATAAAGCTTTAGGTGAGGGGGGATAGTTGATGTTATCAAAATTTATTATTCAGTGGCTTACTTTTCTGCTGATCGTGCTTATCTCTTTTTCCAGTGTTCAGCATCCTGTAACGAGTGGATACATAAACGAATTACGGGAGAGGGCAGATACAGTAATGAAGCAGGAAGATCCTTTATATATGGAAATTTTAAAAAGACAGAAAGACTATGAAATTGCTCCGGTGGATGCTGTAATTGATAAAGTATGGAAGGCAATACCAGGTTATAACGGGTTAAAGCTGGATGTACAGGCCTCTTTTGAAAGGCTGAAAGAAGAAAAAGAGTTCCAGGAAGAAAAGTTAGTTTTTACCCAGATTCCCCCTGAGACGGTACTGGCGGATCTGCCGCCGTCACCAGTGTACAGAGGTAATCCGGAAAAGCCAATGGCTGCTTTAATGGTAAACGTGGCCTGGGGCAATGAATACCTGCCCGGCATGTTAAAGACAATGAAAAAACATGGAATTCAATCGACTTTTTTTCTTGATGGCTCATGGGTGAAAAATAATCCAAATCTTGCTAAGATGATAGTAGAGGAAGGCCATGAGATCGGCAACCATGCATATTCACATCCGGATATGAAAAATTTATCCCGGGCTGCTATTAGTGAGGAGATAAGAAAGACTAACGAAGTGATTGAAGCCGTGCTTGATCTGAAACCGGAATTGTTCGCACCTCCAAGCGGAAGCTACCGGCAGGATGTAGTGGAAGTAGCAAGGGAGCATGGGATGTATACGATCCTCTGGACAGCAGATACAGTGGACTGGAAAAAACCGGAGCCTTTTGCGATGGCAGAAAGGACAGTCAGCAAAACTGAACCAGGAGCATTGATCTTAATGCACCCTACTTCATCTGCTGAAGACGGACTTGAAGCTATAATCACAGGGATAAAGGAAAAAGGGCTGGTAATCGGGACTGTCAGCGATGTGCTTAGTGAAAATAGAATTGCTCGCCCGAAACAATAGAGGAATACAGGGAGGATCATTGTGATTAAACGATTTGTAGGGAATAATGGCTTGCGGATTGTATTTGAACCAAACAATACTGTCCGCTCAGTATCAATAGGAATCTGGATAGGAACAGGTTCAAGATTTGAATCTAAACAGGAAAACGGTGTCTCTCATTTTCTTGAACATATGTTTTTTAAAGGGACGAAATCAAGAAATGCCCAGCAGATAGCTGAATCTTTTGATTCTATCGGCGGACATGTGAATGCATTTACCTCAAAGGAATATACCTGTTACTATGCTAAAGTGCTTGATACTCATGCAACACATGCTGTAGATGTACTTGCTGATATGTATTTCAATTCTCTTTTCGATAAAAATGAACTAAAGAAAGAAAAGGGAGTAGTTCTGGAGGAAATAAAGATGTATGAAGATACACCTGATGACATCGTTCATGATCTCCTGAGCAAAGCAAGCTATGGTGAACATCCTCTTGGCTATCCGATTCTCGGTACGGAGGAAACACTGGATTCCCTGTCTTCAGAGTCTTTAATTAAGTATATGGATCAATACTATAATGCAGAAAATGTTGTTATTTCTATATGTGGAAACGTGGATGAAAAATTCGTTTCCTATGTGGAGAAAGTGTTTTCACCTATGAAGCAGGGCAGCGGCATTGATAAATCACTTACCAAACCTGATTTTAAATCTGAAATTATTGCAAGAAAGAAGGAAACCGAGCAGGCGCATCTTTGTATTGGCTTTGAAGGATTCCCTCTCCATGCTGAAGAAATATACAGCCTTATCCTTCTTAATAATACTCTCGGAGGAAGCATGAGCAGCAGGCTTTTCCAGGAGATCAGAGAAAACCGGGGTCTTGCTTATTCTGTATTTTCCTATCATTCAGCCTTTCATGACACTGGTATGCTCACTATATACGCAGGTACAGCTCAGCGCCAGCTTGACGAACTGTACGAAGTACTGATGGATACGGTAGGAAAGATCAGAGAAGAAGGTATGACAGAAAAAGAACTTAAAAATGGCAAAGAACAGCTAAAAGGCAGCCTGATGCTCGGACTGGAAAGCACAAACAGCAGAATGAGCAGGAATGGTAAGAACGAGCTTCTTTTAGGCAGACACCGAAGTTTAGATGAAATAATCGAAGAGATTGATAAAGTAGACCTGAACAAAGTTAAAGAAACAGGGGAACGAATCTTCAGTAAAGAGTATTCTCTTACGCTAATCAGCCCTGAAGGAAAGCTTCCTAAGGGTGTACATTAATTAGCTCTGTTCACGGAGACTTATAATATTAAACATGCTGCGGTAATATCGCGGCATGTTTTTTTGGTCCCTTCATACGATGTATTATCAGCTGTAATTTCAGCAGAAGGGATGGGTGGGATAAGATGAGGCTCAGCGAAATCAGCAACAAAGAAATAATCGATTACCAGAAAGGCCAGCGTCTTGGTGTGCTCGGACAGACAGACTTAATAATTGACGAGAAAACAGGGCAGATTGAAGCGTTTGTTATTCCGACTCTGAAGTGGTTCGGAATGGGAAAACGGGAAAAGGAGGTTACCGTATACTGGAAGCAGGTTAAAAAGATCGGAACGGATATGATTATTATAGAAGTTTGATAACCAGAGAAGGAATGTCCTATTTACCCGCCCGTGTCTGCATGCCGAAGAATAATCGGCATGTTTTTCTTTTTTTATCCAGGAAAAAAGTTCTCTGTTTTCTCACATGCAGGGTGCAAGTTACATAATATGTGGTGAGTTTATATCGCAAGCAGTTCCCCTTTAAATAAAGGATAAAGAAAGGGGAGAAATAGTATTGTTGACAGATATGCATATAGCCATTGTTGGCGGTGATGCAAGACAGCTGGAAATTATCCGTAAACTTTCGGAACAGGACGGAAAGCTGTCGCTTATTGGGTTTGACCAGCTGGATGATGGCTTTGCAGGAGCGAATAAGCATTCATTTGACACATTAAATCCTGCTTCCGTCGATGCTGTAGTTCTGCCGGTAAGCGGCATGAACAATGAAGGAGAAGTTGAATCCATCTTTTCAAAAAACAAAATTATCCTTCGGGAAGAATGGCTGGATAAAACACCAGGGCATTGTGTGCTCTATACGGGAATTTCGAATAACCTGATGAAGAATATGGCGAAAAGGACAGGTAAAAAACTTGTAGAGCTGTTTGAACGGGATGATATAGCCATTTACAATTCTGTTCCTACAGCAGAAGGCACGCTGATGATGATTATCCAGAACACTAACATAACGATCCACGGATCAAAGATCATCGTGAGTGGTTTCGGAAGAACTGGTATGACTATAGCGAGAACTTTAAAGGCACTTGGAGCTGATGTAGAGGTTGCTGCTAACGAAGGGGACTTGAGAGCAAGGGCTTTTGAAATGCATATGGAGAGTTACCCTCTGAAAGAGCTCGCTCAGAGAGTCAGGGATAAAGACGTTATTGTGAATACCATTCCGGCGAAAATTTTCACAGCTGATATTTTATCAAAAATGCCTGCTCATACGCTTATAGTAGACGTAGCCTCTAAGCCGGGAGGGACTGATTTTCGTTATGCTGAAAAAAGAGGGATAAAAGCATTGCTGGCTCCAGGGCTGCCAGGTATAGTTGCTCCAAAAACGGCAGGGAAAATAATCGCCAATATACTTGCTGACTTGCTTAAGGAGCAGCTGGAAACAGAAAAAGGAGGAAATAGCTGAATGTCTTTGAAAGGGAAGCATATAGGATTTGGCTTGACTGGGTCTCACTGTACGTATGATGAAGTAATGCCAGTGATGCAGCAGCTGGTGGATGAGGGGGCAAAGGTAACCCCTTTTGTCAGCTATACTGTACAGTCCACTGATACAAAATTCGGCAGGAGTGAAGACTGGCTGGAAAAAATCCGCAGTATCACTCCTGAGCCAGTTGTGGACAGTATCGTGAAGGCAGAACCATTTGGCCCTCAGACGCCCCTTGATTGTATGGTAATAGCACCATTGACAGGTAATTCCACGAGTAAGCTGGCTAATGCCCTTACGGATTCCCCTGTACTGATGGGGGCAAAAGCGACCCTGAGGACAGGAAGGCCTGTAGTTCTGGCTGTATCTACAAATGATGCCTTAGGACTTAACGGAGTTAATATTATGAAACTCATGGCTGCAAAAAACATTTACTTTGTGCCTTTCGGTCAGGATCATCCGTTTAAAAAGCCAAATTCTCTCGTAGCTGATATGGAAAAAATCCCGGAAACGATAAAAGAAGCCATGTTACACAGGCAGATTCAGCCTGTTTTAATTGAAAGATATAAAGATTAGTGAAAAATTCCGTAAGTGTTGCTAAAATAGAGAGGGAGGTTTAGCACTGTTCTTCTCAATTTACTTTATTCGTAGTTAAGGGTCCCTTAACTACGTTGTGTTTTTTTTGAACATCCGGGATCAAGAAACGGACCGTTAATTATGAAAGGAGACTTGCAAATGACTAAATCAGGATATCGAGTTGCCGTAGTAGGAGCGACAGGAGCAGTAGGAGAACAAATGCTTAAAACACTTGAGAGAATGGATTTTCCGGTAGAAACTTTACTGCCGTTATCTTCAAAACGTTCTGCAGGAAAGAAGGTTAAATTCAGAGGTGAAGAGCTTACTGTTCAGGAAGCAGCTCCTGAATCTTTTGAAGGAATCCAGCTTGCATTATTCAGCGCCGGAGGGTCTGTTTCCAAAGCACTTGCCCCTGAGGCCGTTAAGCGCGGAGCTATAGTAGTGGACAACACAAGCGCATATCGAATGGATGAAGGTGTGCCGCTTGTTGTTCCGGAAGTTAATGAAGAGGACCTGAAAAACCATAATGGCATTATAGCCAACCCGAACTGTTCAACAATTCAGATGGTTGCAGCGCTTGAACCAGTCAGGAAGAGCTATGGACTTAAAAGAATCATAGTATCAACCTATCAGGCAGTTTCCGGGGCAGGAGCCGATGCAGTGGGCGAAATGTATGAGCAATCAGGCCAGATAATGAACGGGGAAGAAATCGATCCTCAGATTTTACCTGCAGGCGGAGATAAGAAGCATTACCAGATTGCGTTTAATGCTATTCCGCAAATTGATGTTTTCACGGATAACGGCTATACGTTTGAAGAAATGAAAATGATTAATGAAACAAAAAAAATAATGAATGACAGCTCTTTAAAAGTGGCTGCTACATGTGTCCGTCTTCCGGTGGAAACAGGCCATTCAGAATCTGTTTTTATCGAAGTGGAAAACGACGGGGTAACAGTGGAAGATATACAAAGCGTACTTAAAGAGGCGCCTGGCGTAACACTTCAGGATGACCCGTCTTCACAGCTTTACCCTATGGCAGTTGACGCTGCAGGGAAAGATGATGTGTTTGTCGGCAGGATTCGAAGAGATTTAGATACAGAGAATGGCTTCCATATGTGGATTGTTGCTGATAATCTGTTAAAAGGTGCAGCATTAAATTCTGTACAAATTGCATTCTCACTTGATAAATTAGGTTTGCTGAAAAAATAAATGATATTATTCAGGTTGTGCAATTGGATGTAAAGGTGGAACGATGAAATGGAAATCGTTATTCAGAAATTTGGCGGTACTTCTTTAAAGAATGATGAACTCCGCATGAAAGCTGTTGAACATGTGTTAAAAGCTATCCATAAAGGGTACAAGGTAGTTGTGGTAGTTTCTGCTATGGGAAGAGAGGGCGACCCGTATGCAACAGATACCTTGCTCAATCTTGTGGGAGGTTCATCCTCCTCAAAGGTTTCAAAAAGAGAGCTGGATTTAATCGCTTCATGCGGTGAAACAATATCCTCTGTTGTGTTTTCCAGCCTCCTGAACAGTAACGGGGTAAACGCCCTTGCTATGACTGGAGCGCAGGCAGGGTTTCGCACGAACGAAGATTATACAAATGCGAAGATTACAGAAATGAAAACGGAGAGCCTGAAACTCGCTCTTGAACATTATGATGCAATAGTGGTTACTGGCTTTCAGGGAGAAACTCCGGCCGGCACTACTGCTACACTTGGAAGAGGAGGAAGCGACACCTCAGCAACAGCACTGGGAGCAGCCCTTGATGCAAAGGTGGTGGATATCTTCACTGATGTGGCAGGAGTGATGACTGCAGATCCGCGCATCGTTGAAAACGCGAAGCCTTTAAATATTGTGACATATAATGAGATTTGCAACATGGCCTACCAGGGAGCAAAGGTGATTCACCCTCGTGCTGTGGAAGTAGCCATGCAGGCGAAAATACCAATTCGTATACGTTCTACTTTCTCTGATGATGAGGGTACACTCATTACCTCCAGTACAACAAAAGCTGCAGGAAGAGATGTAGAAGAACGGCCGATCACAGGTATCGCCCATGTACAGAACGTCACTCAGATTAAAGTGATTGCAAATGAGGGAGAATATAATTTACAGACTAAGGTTTTTAAAGCAATGGCTCAGGCGGGCATTTCTGTAGATTTTATTAACATTCACCCTCTCGGTGTTGCTTACACAGTAAATGATGAAGTGGCAGAAAAAGCTGCGTCTATACTAAAAGAGCTGGAGCTGAACGTACAGCTTCTTCCAAACTGTGCTAAGGTTTCCGCTGTTGGCGCCGGGATGACAGGGGTGCCAGGTGTGACTTCCCGGATTGTTGAGGCTTTGGCTTCAAAAAATATACAAATACTACAATCAGCAGACTCTCATACAACAATCTGGGTCCTTGTAAAAGGCGATGATATGGTGGAAGCAGTTAATGCACTCCATGAAATGTTCCTGCTGTCAGAAGAGAAATAAAAGGAGTTGGTCACATGAATTTCGGTCGTGTTGCAACAGCGATGGTGACACCATTTGATTCAAAAGGCAATATTGATTTCCAGAAAACAACAAAGCTGCTGGAATACTTGATTGCAAATGGTACAGACGCAGTTGTTGTTGCAGGTACAACAGGAGAATCACCTACATTATCCAATGAAGAAAAGCTCGCGTTATTTGAACATACAGTAAAAGTGGTTGACGGCCGTATCCCTGTGGTTGCCGGTACTGGGTCAAATAACACATATGCTTCAGTGGAACTGACAAGAAAGGCCGAAAATGCTGGTGTGGATGCTGTAATGCTCGTGGCACCTTACTACAACAAGCCCTCACAAAAAGGCATGTATGAGCATTTTAAAACAATAGCTGAAAAAACTTCTCTCCCGGTTATGCTCTATAACGTACCAGGGAGGACTGTAGTAAGCATGGATGCTGATACGACAATAAAGTTATCTCAAATTAAGAATATCGTCGCAGTAAAAGAAGCAAGCGGAGACCTGGACCAGATGACAAAAATTATCGCTAATACTCCTGACGACTTCCTCCTCTATTCAGGCGACGACAGCCTTACCTTACCGGTAATGGCTATTGGCGGAGCTGGAATTGTTTCCGTAGCATCTCATGTAATTGGCAATGAAATGCAGGAGATGGTTCGGGCATATGACTCAGGTGATGTGAAAGAAGCAGCTCGGGTTCATCAGAGCATTTTGCCTGTAATGAAAGGAATGTTTATGGCTCCAAACCCTGCACCTGTCAAAACCGCTCTGCAGCTTAAAGGACTTGATGTTGGGGGAGTGCGTCTGCCGCTTCTTCCTCTTTCATCAGAAGAACGAAGCGACCTGTCCCGCATCATGGACAGCGTACGCTGATTTTCAGGGAAATTCGAGCCCTCTCCGGCATAGGGAGGGCTTTTTTTTACCAGCAGGACCACTGAAAAACAGTCGTTTCCTGTTTCCATTTCATGTTGGGCTGAACAGAAGTCTGGCAGAGAACAGCCTTGAATGAAAAGAAAGAGAACACTCCATACTATCCTTAAGAAGGAAAGGAGTGTGCTTTTTTCATGCCTGAAAACAACAGCGGCCAGCCGGCCCAGCCTAGTACAGATCAGGATCAGGGAAAGAAAGAAGGCCTGCTGGATAAAATACAGCAGCTTGGACAGACGAATGTTCCGCAAATGGAACAGTCAAACATTCACGTTGTTTCGATTATCGGACAGATAGAAGGTCATATGCAGCTGCCTCCGCAAAATAAAACAACAAAATACGAGCATATTATTCCTCAGCTTGTCGCTGCAGAACAAAACAACAAGCTCGAAGGCCTGCTGATTATTTTAAACACAGTTGGAGGAGATGTAGAGGCGGGACTGGCGTTAGCTGAAATGATATCAACTATGTCAAAACCTACTGTCACCCTGGTACTTGGAGGGGGACATTCTATCGGTGTTCCAATCGCTGTGGCGGCCAATTATAGTTATATAGCTGAATCGGCGACTATGACCATCCATCCGATCCGCCTTACCGGCCTCGTAATCGGTGTCCCGCAGACATTTGAATATATGGACAAAATGCAGGACAGAGTAATTAATTTTGTAACGAAGCATTCAAACATAACTGAAGAAGACTTCAAAGAACTCATGCTGTCGAAAGGAAATCTTACGAGAGATATCGGAACAAACGTTGTAGGCAAAGATGCAGTTAAATATGGTCTCATCAATGAGGTAGGCGGCATAGGTCACGCCATTAAAAAGCTGAATGAATTAATTGCCGCAGCTAAACCAGAACAGAATGAGGATGTGATCCAGTGATCCTTTATACTTATCAGTCAATGGAATCCATCTTTCCTGTAAACGAAGATGATTACAATAAACAACAGCTTGTGGATATACCAGGCGGCCAGCTCCTTCTGGAACCTGTACCTTCAGCAGAAAATAGTGCTGCAGGAAGCGGTTCAGGAAAATACCGTATTGTAAAACTCCTGTCTACTGACCCGAATATGTATCTGGAAACAAAATACCAGCCAGGAGAAATGTATGAAGGTCCAGTTGGTTGAGGCTGATTGGTTAGTATCTCAACGTGTCCCCAAGGTTCCAGGAACGATCGTTCCTGGAACCAAAGTGCCGGGATAAAATCTGGAGCATTAAGGAGCATACGTAAGAAAACACGAGCAGTCTAACGTGGCCATGATGCACCATCTCAAAAAAACAACCTTATAAGTACAATTAGAAACCTTCGCCTTATAGCAAATGGAAAAAAAATCTGCTATAATAATGAAAACAAGCGTTCGACATCCCTTATAGGCAGCCGTTTTTCGGCTGCTTCTTCCATTTGCAAAAAAAACAGAGGTGGTTTTATGGCAGGCAAACGCCGGAAAAAACAGCAAAGAAAATGGAAAAAACAACTTACATATGAATTACTTGGACTTTTTCTGTTAATTATTTCACTTATAACATTTGCGAGACTTGGTATTGTGGGCGAGGGTCTCGTGCAGCTGTTCCGGTTCTTTCTTGGCAGCTGGCATATTGTACTGACAATCGCATTATTTATTTTCTCCCTTTATATCATGGGGAAAAGAAAGGTTCCGTATTTATGGACGAGAAGACTTACAGGGGTTTATCTGCTCATATTTTCATTCACTTTACTGAGCCATGTGAATTTATTTCGCCAGCTCTCGAACCACGGGGAGTTTGTGGACAACTCTGTGATCAGGAATACGTGGCATTTATACTGGATGCAGATCCAGGGACAGGGTGTAATTGATGAAATAGGCGGAGGCATGGTAGGTGCGCTTGGTTTTTCGCTGACACACTTCCTGTTTTCTTCCGGAGGGACGATTGCCTTTGCTGTCGGATTAATTCTGGCTGCACTTGTACTTATAACAGGAAGATCGTTTATGGATGTCATAAGAAGAGGCAGCGGAGGGTCCGCCTCCCTGTTACTTAAATTAAAGGATTGGATCTGGAAACAGGCTGTTGAAGCAGGTTCTGCCCTGAAGGGACTTAAAGGGAAATGGCAGGAAAGAAACAGATCAGAGAAAAATGATCGATACAGCGAAACTCATCTGCAGGAAGAGGACCCGGAACCTGCAGGAGAGCCGGAAATTTACGATTTTTCCACAAAAGCCTATAATACGGAAACAGGCGAAATAATTGATATGGAGCCGGTAAGTAACGGTTCGGAATCAGAAACAGAAATTATACCTGCTTCAAAGGAAGAGCATTCTGAAAAACAGGTGAACCAGACTTCTGAAAAGAAAGAGCGTAAGGAGGAAAACAGCAAAGGAAGCGGATCCTTTGTTGTGAGCGCTGAAGAAAATGAGTTTTATGAGGTGCCTTCAATAGATCTTCTTGCAAACCCGGCGAAAGCCAATCAGTCCCGTGAGCATTCTATGCTTTCAAAAAATGCCCGGAAGCTTGAAAGGACACTGGAAAGCTTCGGTGTCAGCGCAAAGGTTACAAAAGTCCATCTAGGACCGGCGGTTACAAAATATGAAGTATATCCAAGTACAGGGGTTAAGGTGAGCAAAATAGTTAACTTAACTGATGATCTTGCTCTTGCCCTGGCAGCGAAGGACATTCGAATGGAAGCGCCAATACCGGGTAAGTCGGCGATAGGGATTGAAGTTCCGAACCAGGAAGTATCCATGGTTACATTAAGAGAAGTTATTGAGTCGCCGCAAATGAAAGAGAAGAATAATAAGCTTGCGATTGCCCTTGGCCGTGATATCTCCGGGGAAGCGGTGGTAGCTGAGCTGAATAAGATGCCGCACTTACTTGTTGCGGGAGCCACAGGAAGCGGAAAAAGTGTATGTATCAACGGCATAATTGTCAGCATACTTATGAGAAGCAAGCCACATGAGGTGAAGCTGATGATGATTGACCCTAAAATGGTGGAGCTGAACGTATACAATGGAGTGCCACACCTGCTGTCTCCAGTAGTTACAGACCCTAAGAAAGCTTCTCAGGCTCTCAAAAAGGTTGTTAATGAGATGGAAAGGCGTTATGAATTATTTGCTTATTCAGGAACGAGGAACATTGAAGGGTATAACGCCTACATTGCGAAGGAAAATAAAAAACGGGACGAAACAGAGCAGTATCAGCCCCTGCCTTATATCGTAGTAATTGTGGACGAGCTTGCTGATCTCATGATGGTTGCTTCCTCAGATGTGGAAGACTCGATCACAAGGCTTGCACAAATGGCCAGAGCTGCAGGAATCCATTTAATTATTGCTACCCAGCGCCCGTCAGTGGATGTAATAACCGGGGTGATTAAAGCAAATATCCCTTCCAGAATTGCTTTCGGTGTTTCCAGTTCAACAGATTCACGAACGATTCTTGATGGTAATGGAGCTGAAAAGCTGTTAGGCAGAGGGGATATGCTGTTTCTGCCGGTAGGAGCTAATAAAGCAACAAGAATACAGGGAGCGTTTTTATCTGATGAGGAAGTGGAACGAATTGTTAACCATTGCATCGAGCAGCAGAAAGCACAGTATGCTGAGGAAATGATGCCCCAGGAAGGAGAAGAAACAGTTTCCGGAGAGGTTGATGATGATTTATACGACGATGCAGTAAATCTGATTGCGGAGATGCAGACTGCTTCGGTGTCCATGCTTCAGAGACGGTTCAGGATCGGATACACAAGGGCCGCAAGACTTATCGACGAAATGGAAGCAAGAGGTATTGTCGGCCCTTACGAGGGAAGTAAACCTAGAGAAGTATTAATCGGTAAACCGGAAAATAGTGAAATTTCAGGTTGATTCACAACATTCGAGAGGCTGGGACAAAACAGCCTCTTATAATTTTTTATAGTCTTACATATTATTTCATGGTACATTAATTATACCAGTATACTTTGAGTGCTTTTATGAGGGGGGAGTTCCAATGATTAAGTCAGACCACAGGCCGCTTTACCTCCAGGTTATTGATAAAATTAAAGAAGATATAGATAAAGGTATTTACGAAGCGGGAGAGAGACTCCCTTCAGAATTTCAGCTGTCCAGACAGCTTGGAGTCAGCAGAGCGACATTAAGAGAAGCTTTGCGAATGCTTGAAGATGAAAATATTATCATTCGTAAGCATGGTGTAGGAACATTTATAAATTCTAAACCATTATTCTCGTCCGGTATTGAAGAACTGTTCAGTGTCACGGATATGATTCAGAGGGCAAATAAAAAGCCGGGAACTATATTTTTATCTTCTGTAGTTTCTCCGGCTTCAGATGAGGACAGAAACCGGTTTAATAATGCAAAAGTTAATGAAATGACCATTATTGAGCGTGTAAGAACAGCAGATGAAGAGCCAGTTGTATATTGTCTTGATAAAATACCGAAGATGTACCTTCCTGATGCTGTATCTCATCATCAGCAATCTATTTTCGAACAGCTGGAAGATGCGGGAATCGCAATCAGCCATGCGGTAACTCAGATTGAACCTCTCGGTTATCATGATGAAATATCTGAGATTCTGCAATGCGGACCTGAAACGGCTCTGCTGGTATTAAAGCAGCTTCACTATGACGAAGAAGAACGTCCTGTATTGTATTCACTAAACTATTTTCGTGCAGACAAATTTAAATTTCACGTTGTCCGAAAACGTGTATAATTTTTATGTAACCCTCTGGCCCCGCAGCCAGAGGTTTTTTTGTTTTATGAATAATAAATAACAAAATTAAACAAACAATATACTGGAACACGAAGGAGGAAGAAGGCTATGGCTTATGTATATACGGCTTTTATTTTACACCCTGAAGAATACCTGGAAGTGACAGGAGATCCGACCAGAACCTTTGTGCAGCAACCAGATATAACGTCGAGATGGCAAGAGGCTGAATATGAATAAGAAAGTTAAGAAGCTGGAAGCGATTTTGTGGAGTATCGCGCTGCCAGGTTTTGCCCAGATCCTTAACGGTAAATTTATAAAAGGAGCTTCCTTTGTCCTGCTTGAAATTATTATTAATGTAATCAGCAGGTTCAATCTTGCGATCATGTATTCGTTTCAGGGGTTCATTTACGAAGCTATTGATGTGATAGATTTCCAGTGGCTCATGTTCTATCCATGTTTGTATATGTTTTCTATGTGGGACGCCTACCGTGACGCTGAAGGTGAAACCGGGCCTTATTCCTATCTGCCTTTTGCCTTCGGTGCATATCTGGTTACTGTAGGCCTGATGTATTCCACGCAGCTGAGGATTTTCGGTGTCCTGCCAGGTCCCGTTTTCCTGCCGATGCTGTTCCTGATACCGGGTCTTGCCATTGGTTTTCTTATCAGGAGTGTTTTGTTAAGACTTGCTTCCTCTTAACAAAGCCAATAAGTATGAAGTTTTAAAAAAAATAACATAATACCGGTAATTTCCAGCTTAATTTTTGCATTGGCATAGTTCTTTTAGCTAAAATCATAGTTATAAGTAATTACTCATCCTGGTAAGCACAGACAAAAGAGAGAAAAGGGAGGAAGTCCAATTGCGCGAACATACAATTCATGATTTTGAAACGGGCTCATTAAATGTGCATGTACTGCCATCAACCACGTATAAAACAAATACGCTGCTGCTTCATATGAGATCTTCTCTTGATAAAGACACTGTTACAAAAAGGGCACTGCTGCCTTATGTCCTTCAAAGCGGTACGGAAAAGCATCCATCAAGAAAAGATATTCGTCATGAGCTTGACGAATTGTACGGAGCAACACTTAATGTGGATGTTTCTAAAAAAGGTGAAAACCACTTGATGACATTCAAGATGGAAGTTGCTAATGAAAAGTTTTTGACGGATGACCGGCCGCTGCTTGAGCGGGCCATCGAGATGCTTGCTTCTGTCGTTCTTCACCCGAGAACGTTAAATGACGCTTTTGACAAATCTATCGTTGATGGAGAAAAACGGGCGTTAAAACAAAAACTGGCTTCTGTGTATGATGATAAAATGAGATACGCAAATAAGCGTTTAACAGAAGAAATGTGTGAGGATGAACCGTTCAGTCTGTTTGTCCTTGGAGATTCAGAGGATCTCTCAGAAATTGATGAAAAATCCTTATATGATTATTATCTAGAAGCAATTGAAAACGACCAGCTTGATTTATACATTATTGGTGATGTAGAGGAATCAGAAATGGAAACCTTAATTTCCAGACATTTTGGCGCTCTGGGAAAAAACGAGCGAAAAGAGAAAAAAGTAAATAAAGCGGTGCAGAAACACAGGGAAAATTCCCGTGAAGTAATTGAGGAACAGGATGTTCAGCAAGGGAAGCTTCATATAGGCTACCGTACTTATACAACGTACGACGATGCTGATTACTTTCCTCTGCAGCTGTTTAATGGAGTGTTCGGAGGATTTTCCCATTCGAAATTATTTATTAACGTCAGGGAAAAGGCCAGCCTTGCCTATTATGCGGCTTCAAGAGTGGAAAGCCATAAAGGCCTGCTCATCGTGATGTCAGGTATAGAAAGCAATAAATTTAATGATGCAACGGAAATCATTTTTAAACAGATGGAAGATATGAAAAAGGGGAATTTCTCTGAAGATGATTTAGAGCAGACAAAAGCTGTATTGAAAAACCAGCTTCTGGAAACAATGGATGTTCCGAGAGGGTTCATCGAACTGGAGTATCATAACAGGCTGTCAGGCACGGAACGCCCGCTTTCCGGCTGGATGGATGAAATCGACAGTGTGACGAAGGAAGATGTTGTAAGGGTTGCAGAGAAAATAAAGCTTGATACGGTTTATTTCCTGAAGGGGAAGGAGGAAGCAGGTAATGAATAAAGTAACATTTGATCAGCTGCAGGAGACTCTTTACCATGAAGAGCTTCCAAACGGACTATCAGTATATGTACTCCCAAAAAAGGGATTCAATAAAACCTTTGCTACGTTCACAACGAAATATGGGTCTATTGACAACCATTTCATACCTCTTGGCAAAAAGGATGCTATTAAGGTGCCGGACGGGATTGCACATTTTCTGGAGCATAAACTGTTTGAAAATGAAGAAGGGGAAGATGTATTCCAGCAGTTCAGCAAACAGGGAGCATCCGCTAACGCATTCACGAGCTTCACACGAACAGCGTATTTATTCTCAAGTACGATGGAGATAGAAAAAAATCTGGAAACATTGCTTGATTTTGTCCAGGACCCTTATTTTTCAGAGCAGTCAGTGGAAAAAGAAAAAGGGATTATTGAACAGGAAATTAAGATGTATGATGATAATCCGGACTGGAGAAATTACTTCGGGCTAATCAGCAGCATGTATGAATATCACCCGGTGAAAATCGATATTGCAGGTACAGCGGCATCTATTAACGACATTACGAAAGATATGTTATATACGTGCTATGAAACGTTCTATCACCCGAGCAACATGGTTGTATTTGTAGTAGGGAACCTGGAACCGGAGAAAATAATCGAACAAATCAGGAACAACCAGGCGAAAAAGGATTTTAAGGCACCGGAGAAGATCGAGCGCTTTTTCGAAGCCGAACCAGAGGAAGTGCATGAAAAAGAAACGACCATTAAGATGAATGTAAATACTGGGAAATCGTTAACAGGCTTTAAAGATAAAAGGCCTGATAAGCAGGGCACCGACCTGCTGAAGCACGAACTGTCCATTCAGCTGCTGCTGGAAATGATGTTCGGGCAGAGCAGCGAAAATTATCAGAAGCTTTTTGATGAAGGACTTATTGACGACAGTTTTTCTTTTGATTATTCAGGTGAATACGGTTTCGGCTTTTCTGTTATCGGAGGAGATACAGACCACCCTGAAAAGCTGGCGGGCCGTGTAAAAGAGATGACAAATGAATTCATTTCCGGGAATATCGATAAGGGACAGATGGAGAGTATCAGAAAGAAAAAGATCGGATACTTTCTCCGTTCCCTTAACTCACCGGAATTTATCGCAAACCAGTTTACACGCTACCAGTTTAATAAAATGGATCTTTTTGAAGTCATCCCAACACTGGAGTCACTAACGGAGCAGGATCTTGAAAATGCTATGAAAGAGCATTTTAATACAGAAACTCAGATGAGTATATGTTATATAAAGCCAAAGGGAGAGTAACATGAAGGAGAAACCAACAGCGTTTATTTCCGGCGCGAGCGGTGATATTGGCGGTGCAATTGCAAGAAAGCTTGCAGAAAAAGGCTTCGATCTTATACTGCATTACAATAAAAATAAAGAACGGGCCTTGCAGCTGAAATCAGAACTGGAGGCAGACAGGGAAACTGTCTGCCTCCTTTATCAGGGGGATTTCACCCGGCCGGCGGAAGCACTGAGGGACCTGAAGGCACTGAATACTGCGCCGGAAATTATCATACATAACAGCGGGACTTCCAGGCAGGGGCTTATCACCGATCTGCCGGCGGAAGAAGTCACCCTTGGTTTTACAGAAGGGCTTATCACACCATTTTTAATAACGCAGGCTTTTCTCCCGGAGATGATAAGAACGAGAAAAGGAAAGATTATTGTGATTTCTTCCATCTGGGGCCTCACGGGAGCCTCCTGCGAGGTTTTGTATTCCACCGTAAAAGGCGGACTGAATACGTTTGTTAAAGCCCTTGCTAAGGAAACGGCCCCGAGTAATATTCAGGTAAACGGTATAGCCCCAGGGGCGGTGAGGACCCAGATGCTCAATGGCTTTTCAGAGGAAGAACTGGCCATGCTTGAGGAAGAAATACCTGCAGGAAGGCTTGGAACTCCTGAAGAAATTGCTTCCGCCGCAGCTTTTCTTGCTTCTGATGAGAGCAGCTATATCAACGGACAAATCCTGTCGGTGAACGGAGCATGGTATTGTTAAGACGGCTTAAGGGACCATAATTAAAATGCAGGGCATCAGAATCGTTTACAGGAAAATGAATAATTATCTTCCCGAGAGAAAAAACTAACGTTGAATTACATCTTAAGGAGGAAAATTACCATGTCTGTATTAGATAACTGGCAGCAATGGAAAGAGTTCCTTGGCAGCAGGCTTGACCAGGCGAAGAGTGAAGGAATGACGGAACCTGTTATTAATGAAGTTGCCTATCAGGTTGGAGAATACCTGGCAGAACAAGTTGATCCTAAAAACGAGCAGGAACGGGTACTCGCCGATCTTTGGAACGTGGCTTCTGAAGAAGAACAGCACGCTATCGCCAACATGATGGTTAAGCTGGTACAAAATCAATAATCTGAAAAAGTGCCGCAGCTGCGGCACTTTTTTATTAAGGTCACGAGAGGCTTTCCAATACACGCCACTATTGACCGGAAATGATGCCGCGAGATGAGTAATTCACCCTATGATTATAAAAGCAGCTTCGTATCTCTTCGCTTTAAAGCTCCTCAATTAGCGGGTTTTCTTTAATTTGTATAAGGGTAATGGTAAAAATTCAGTGAACAATTTTATTGAAAATAGGCAAATTTTCGCTAAAATCCGACGTTCATAAGAAATCTCTTTAAATAGGGAAAAAAATCGATTATGATTAAAGTTAGAGAAAATGGACCATAAGGTCAAACCTTTGTTATGTCAGTATCGAAAACACAGACGACCTGAAGGAGAGAAAGGAGTTGGCCGATGGAGGAGAAGCAGTGGTACTTAGAATATCAGATTAATGAAAACCGTCCAGGTCTCCTTGGTGAAATTGCCTCATTGCTGGGGATGCTGCAAATAAACATTGTCACAATTAACGGTGTTGAACATCAGCGAAGAGGAATGCTGATTAAAAGCAAAAATGATGAAGCAATTATGCGCCTGAAATATATTCTGGAAACGATGGACATTATAACATTAAGGAAGATAAGGGAGCCGAAGCTGCGGGACGTACTTGCAGTCAGGCATGGCCGGTACATCGAAAGGGATGAAGACGAGAAAAAACTGTTTCGTTTTGTAAGAGCGGAATTAGGTCTTCTCGTTGATTTCATGGCGGAGCTGTTTAAAAAAGATGGCCACCGCCTGGTAGGGATCAGAGGGATGCCCCGGGTAGGAAAAACGGAATCTGTCGTAGCTGCGAGTGTATGTGCGAATAAACGCTGGTCTTTCCTTTCTTCAACACTATTAAGGCAGACGATTAGAAGCCAGCTCGCTGATGATGAACTATCGGAAGATCATATTTATATCATAGACGGAATCGTTTCCACAATGCGGGCATCAGAAAGGCACCAGATGCTGGTGAGTGAAATCATGCGGCTTCCTGCGACAAAAGTTGTGGAGCATCCGGATATATTTGTAAGAGAAACAGAGTATTCACTCGATGATTTCGATTATATTATTGAATTGCGCAGCGAAGAAGGGGAAAAAATCACATATGAAGCTGTAGAATCAGGCTTCTCTTCCTTTGATATAAGCTAAGTTGGTAGGTGGTGTTACGATTGTCAGAATTAGGAATGCGGCTGAAGGCCGCACGGGAAGAAAAGGGCTATTCGCTGGAAGAACTCCAGACGATTACTAAAATACAGAAACGATATTTAACAGCAATTGAGGAGGGGGACTTTTCCCGCCTCCCAGGAGACTTCTACGCTCGTGCTTTTGTAAAAAGGTACGCGGACGCAGTAGGTATTGATCCTGAAAAACTCTTTGAAGAGCACAGTGGTGAACTGCCTCAGCCTAAACGGGAACCTGCAGAACTCCCGCCGCGGGCGACAAGGTCTAAACCGAAAATAATGAAGAAAAAAACTAAATTCGCTGCCCTGGTGCCGACTTTGTTTGCAGTAATTTTCATTACAGCTATCGCTGTGGGAATCTGGGCATTTGGCCAGAGGGATGGCGCTGAAGAGCCTGTGGGCATCCCCCGGGAAGAACAGCAAGGAACCTCTGAAATGGATATTCCGGCTAATAATATTGACGAAAATGAAGAGAATAATAACGGGGAAAATGCTTCTGATGCAGATAATAATGAGCCTGAAAACGCAAATGAAGAAGAGGATGAAGAATCTTCCCCTGAACAGTCTCTGGAATTTGAAGAGTCCCAGGGCAATAATGCCATTTATACGTTATCAAACACTGACAATTTCGAAGTGAGGCTTGAATTTAGCGGTGACAGCTGGCTTCAGCTCACTAATGGTGATGGGGAGAGTCTTCATATGCAGACTCACTCAGCCGGGGATGAAGAAGAGTTTGATTTTTCCGGGGAGGAACAAATTGAGTTCAACCTGGGGCATACCCCAACTGTTGATATTTATATTAATGATGAGCTTCTGGAATATGAGCTGGAAGTGACACGACAGTATGTGACTGTCCATTTTGAACCTCTGGAACAGGAGGATTGATTAAAAGAGAGCTGGCAACCAGCTCTCTTTATTTTACACTTTCAGAAACTATAATATTTCAGCCGTGAAGTTGATTCGAAGTAGTGATTTTAAGGAGAAGGTATAAGTGCAGCTACGCCTCTGTGTTCCCCTTAAGCCCCGGCCAATCGACGAGTTTTCTTTAGGTGTGTTTTTTTAGCTTAATACTTATTTAATTCCTCTTTTCCCGGTGCCGCTCATATTAGCATTATCGCTGTTATTCTGTTAAAATTGATAAAGCTCACGTACTGGAGCACAATGAGGCAAGCCCTGTCTTTAACAGAGTTAGGAGGATCCAAGGTGAATATACCTAATCAAATTACTATATCTCGTATTTTCTTAATTCCCGTGTTTATGATTTTTCTGCTCGTTCCGTTTGGGTGGGGTGAAATAGCACTGCTCGGGACTGAGATACCCGTTTCACATTTAATTGCTGCAATTATTTTTATTATTGCTGCTTCTACAGACTGGCTGGACGGGTATTACGCCAGGAAACATAATCTCGTTACCAATATGGGGAAATTTCTTGACCCCCTCGCTGACAAACTCCTTATTACTGCTGCTTTTGTGTCATTAACAGGTCTGGATATGTTTCCTGCATGGGCCGCTGTTCTGATCTTAAGCCGTGAATTTGCGGTAACCGGGCTCAGGCTGGTTGCTTCCGGAGAAGGCGAAGTAATCGCCGCAAGCAACTGGGGTAAATGGAAAACGGTCAGCCAGATCGTCGCTGCTTCGGCAATTATGCTACATAATATTATTTTTGAAATGCTGGCAATACCTTTTGCTGAAATAATGGTGTATGCAGCAGTTATTCTCACCCTTATTTCGGGTATTGATTATTTTATAAAAAATAAACATGTTATAAAAAATACAAAGTAGTTTACCGGAAGGTGAAAACTGATGAATGGAGAAATAGTCGCAGTAGGATCTGAACTCCTTCTGGGCCAGATTGCCAATACAAATGCCCAATTCCTTTCAGAACAGATGAACCAGCTTGGGATTAATATTTACTATCATTCTGTAGCAGGAGATAACGAGGGAAGATTGGCAGCCGTTATAGAAAACGCACGTAAAAGATGCGATCTCGTAGTACTTACCGGAGGGCTTGGACCTACGAAAGATGATTTAACAAAAGAAACATTAGCCGAAGTATTGGGCAAAGAACTAATATACGATGAGACTGCAAAAAGAAGAATAACTGATTATTTTAAGAAGACTGGCAGATACATGGCAGAAAATAATCTGCAGCAGGCTCTTGTTCTGGAAGATTCTGTAGTTTTCCAGAACGACCACGGCCTGGCATGCGGCATGGCTGTTAAAGAGGATGGCTGTTTGTTCATTCTTCTGCCCGGGCCTCCTAAAGAATTAAAGCCAATGTTTAATAAGTATACAGTCCCGTATATAAAGAGTCAGCTGAAGTACACAACTTTCATTCAGTCCAGAGTGCTCCGCTTTTTTGATATTGGTGAATCTCAGCTTGTGGAGCAGATCGATGACTTAATTGAAAACCAGGTGAACCCTACCATTGCTCCGCTTGCGGGGGATGGGGACGTAACACTCCGTTTAACAGTAAAAGGCAGCGATGAAGGGGAGAACGAAAGAAAGCTCAATGATCTGCAGGAAACAGTTCTTGCCCGGCTTGATAAGTATTTCTATGGTATAAACGATGACTCTCTTTTTAAGCAGGTATTCCTGCAGCTTAAAGAGAGAAAGGCGACGCTTGCTGCTGCTGAGAGCCTTACAGGGGGTCTCTTTTCTGCAGAGTTAACAAATATCCAGGGTGCTTCAGGTATCTTTAAAGGCGGCTTTGTTACGTATACAAACGAAGGGAAAGCGAATACACTTGATGTAGCCAGGGAAATTCTTCACAAACACGGGGCAGTCAGCCGGGAATGCGCAGAGGAAATGGCAAAAGGAGCAAGACTCAAAGGAGAATCTGATTACGGGATAAGCTTTACAGGCGTGGCCGGACCAGATTCTTCTGAAGGTAAGCCACCCGGGCTAGTATATATTGGTATTTCTTCCCGGGAATCTGCCGAAAGCTATGAGCTCAGGCTTGCTGGAAGCAGAACGGGTGTGAGAGAGCGTTCCGTTAAATATGGAGCGTATTATTTGATACAATTCTTGCGTAAGGAAATGGAAAAGGTGGATGGATAAATATGAGATTTGAGGATTTTGAAATAGCAAGTGAAATAAAAAGGGCGATTAAAGATATGGGATTTGAAGCCCCTTCGCCAATTCAGGAAAAAGTAATTCCTGAAATTCTGAAAAAACAGGATGTTATCGGACAAGCACAGACCGGGACTGGTAAAACAGCTGCTTTCGGTATCCCTTTAATAGAACATGTAACAGAAGATAAGCATGTCCAGTCATTAATTCTGACACCAACAAGAGAGCTGGCAATCCAGGTAGCCGGGGAACTGCAGAAGCTCTCCAAATATAAAAATATGCAGGTTCTCCCTATATACGGCGGCCAGTCTATCGGCCATCAGATTCGCTCTTTAAAAAGAGGGGTGCAGGTTGT
This sequence comes from Evansella clarkii, assembly GCF_002019695.1. Classification (GTDB taxonomy): domain Bacteria; phylum Bacillota; class Bacilli; order Bacillales; family Salisediminibacteriaceae; genus Evansella; species Evansella clarkii. The sequence goes on from NZ_KV917376.1 coordinate 3,015,148, forward strand.
TGTAGGGACTCCTGGAAGAGTTCTGGACCATTTAAGCAGAAACACTCTCCAGCTGAGAAGTGTGCACACTCTTATTCTTGACGAAGCAGATGAAATGCTTGATATGGGATTTATTGAAGATATTGAAAAAATACTTCAGCAGGTAAACAGAGAGAGGCAGACACTGTTATTTTCGGCCACTATGCCTCCGCCGATCAGAAAGCTGTCCAATAAATATATGAACCGCCCGACACAGGTAACGATAAGTAAAGGGGAGGTAACCGCTCCTTCCATTAAACAGGTATATTATAAAGTTCTTGAGAAAAATAAGCTTGAATCTCTCTGCCGGGTAATCGACAGTGAAAATGTAGAGCTTGGTATCATTTTCTGCCGTACGAAAAAAGGTGTTGCTGAACTGACAGAAGCACTTCAGGCTCGCGGGTATATGGCTGACGGCCTTCACGGCGACCTGACTCAGTCACAGCGTGATCTCGTTATGAAGAAATTCCGGGATTCGTCTGTAGAATTCCTGATTGCAACAGATGTTGCTGCCAGAGGTATTGATGTGGAAAATGTTTCCCACGTTATTAACTACGATATACCTCAGGACCCGGAGAGTTATGTGCACCGGATCGGGCGTACAGGAAGAGCAGGAAGAGAAGGTGCGGCTGTCACTCTCGTTACTCCGAGAGAAATGAAGCATCTCCGCTCTATTGAATCAGAAATAAAAATGACTATCCCTTCTGAACGGATTCCTTCCGTGGAAGAAGTTGTTGAAAAACAGCAGCATGTCTGGAAAGGACAGATCGTTGACATGATTGAATCCGAAGAGGAAGAAGCCGGGTTGTACGATGCCATCGTTTCTGAGCTGCTTGAACAGTATCCGCCTGAAAAAATTGTTGCTTCCTTAATGAAACTGGCGTTCTATAATCATGACGATCTCAATGATGATGGGTATGATTTCGGAGAAACAGGTGCTCAGAAAGGCATGACGAGATTCTTTATTAATGTCGGGCGTAATATTGAACTGACGCCGAAAAAACTGGCGGCAGAAGTTTCTCACCTCGTGGGCATTCCGGAAACTGCAGTTGGCAGAATTGATATTTTTGAAAACTTCACCTTTATGGAAGTACCTGAAGAGGTAGCGCCGTTCGTTTATGAAGGGCTTAAATATTCCAGGGTGAACGGAGCAAGAATTAATCTTGAGCCTGCGAAGCCACGTCCGAAAAGGAAATAAGACAGAAACAGAGTCCAGCTGAATCTTCCTCACCTTCCGGAAGACTTCAGCTGGATGTGTTTTATTATTAGATACAGAAGCTAAATCTTTTTGTAAAAAACACGAACGAATGTTTGCAATTGTGATCCATATAGGTTAAAATACTATTAGAAAGTTAAATTGCTTTATACATTCTTCGCAATTTTATATATAAAAGGAGAGAGAAACATGTCAGATCGGAAACAAGCATTGGACATGGCCCTGCGCCAGATTGAGAAACAGTTCGGTAAAGGTTCAATCATGAAACTAGGGGAACAGGCAGAACAAAGAGTATCAACTGTATCAAGTGGTGCTCTGGCACTTGATATCGCTCTTGGTGTCGGAGGATACCCTAAAGGAAGAATCGTAGAGATCTACGGACCTGAATCTTCAGGTAAGACAACCGTTGCCCTTCATGCTATAGCAGAAGTTCAGCGCAACGGTGGACAGGCTGCATTTGTGGATGCTGAGCACGCTCTCGACCCGGTATACGCACAGAAGCTGGGTGTAAACATTGACGAACTTCTTCTTTCCCAGCCGGATACAGGGGAGCAGGCTCTTGAAATCGCTGAAGCTCTTGTACGAAGCGGCGCTGTCGACATTATTGTCGTGGACTCAGTGGCTGCCCTTGTTCCTAAAGCGGAAATTGAAGGCGAAATGGGAGACAGCCACGTTGGTTTGCAGGCAAGATTAATGTCTCAGGCTCTTCGTAAGCTTTCCGGAGCTATTAACAAATCAAAGACTATTGCAGTATTCATCAACCAGATTCGTGAAAAGGTCGGGGTTATGTTCGGAAATCCAGAAACTACTCCAGGCGGACGGGCATTAAAGTTCTATTCCTCTGTAAGGCTTGAAGTACGCCGGGCGGAAACGTTAAAGCAGGGTAATGATATGGTCGGTAACAAAACGAAAATAAAGGTTGTAAAGAATAAAGTTGCTCCTCCGTTTAAAGTAGCGGAAGTAGATATTATGTATGGACAGGGGATCTCCCGTGAAGGCTCCATTCTCGACATCGGCTCAGACCTTGATATTGTCCAGAAGAGCGGTGCATGGTATTCCTATAACGAGGACCGTATAGGGCAGGGAAGAGAGAATGCCAAACAGTTCCTGAGGGAAAATCCTGAGATCACAGATGCGATAGATAAGCAGATAAGAGAGTACCACGCCCTTGATGCTCCGAAGGAAATTCCTGCGGATTCCGAAGATGAGGATATGACTCTCGATTTTAAATAAGTTATAATTGAGTGTGACTTTAGCAAATAATAGAAAGCCCGGATAACTGATTCTGCAGAAGATCAGCCGTCCGGGCTTTCTCACTTGTATAATTCATGCTGGCTTCCCGAGGCAATCCGAATGATTTTTCTTGTATTAAATATTACAGGTAATGGAAACCGCTCGCAAATAAACTGTAAACTCGTAATATTCCCTTTTTTATTGATCTTAATGCATAATTTGTCCAATGTTGCATGAATGACGCCTTACCAATGCTTGACATTGTAAATTATGAAGCATACAATTAGAAAGAATACTGCCTTACCTAAACACATACTCATACTGAATGAGCTGTGCTGGATGTATACTTTTTTAATGAAAATGAACATGTGTAATTCCAATGAAATCAGCAACAAACAAAGAAATAGCATGAGGAGGTGAATCAATCTTGAACATTATAGTTCAAATCCTCATTTTGCTATTCACTGCAGTGATCGGTATCTTGATCGGATACTTCGTTCGTAAATCTATCGCAGAAGCTAAAATTTCCAGTGCAGAGCATCTCGCACAGCAAACGGTTGAAGATGCTAAGCGTGAAGCAGATGCCAGCAAGAAAGAAGCGATTTTGGAAGCGAAGGATGAAGCTCATAAAATCCGTATGGAAGCAGAGCGTGAAGTCCGGGATCGACGCAACGATATTCAGAAGCAGGAAAACCGGTTAGTTCAAAAAGAAGAAGTATTGGACCGAAAAAGTGAAACGTTAGACAAGAAAGAGGACGCTCTCGATAAGAGAGAAGAAGAATTGTCAAAGCGTCAGCAACAAATCGACGAGATGAATAGCAAGGTCGAGGAAATGGTAAAAGAACAACAACTGGAACTGGAACGCATTTCCGGCTTCTCAAGAGATGAAGCACGTGAAATCATCATGAAATCAGTGGATGAAGAATTAACCCACGATAAGGCTGTTATGATTAAAGATGCTGTAACAAGGGCGAAAGAAGAAGCGGATAAAAAAGCAAAAGAAATTTTGTCTATGTCCATTCAGCGCTGTGCAGCAGACCATGTAACAGAAACAACAGTATCAGTAGTAAACCTGCCAAACGATGAAATGAAAGGCCGAATTATCGGGCGGGAAGGGCGGAATATCCGGGCCCTTGAAACATTAACCGGAATAGACTTAATTATTGATGATACACCGGAAGCTGTAATTTTATCCGGTTTCGACCCGATTCGCCGGGAGATTGCGAAAACGGCTCTGGAAAAACTCGTTCAGGACGGAAGAATACACCCTGCACGAATCGAAGAAACAGTGGACAAAGCCCGTCGCGAAGTAGATGAACTGATTCGTGAATACGGTGAACAGACAACCTTCGAAATGGGGATACACGGACTCCACCCTGACCTTATAAAAATACTCGGCCGACTGAAGTTCAGAACGAGTTATGGCCAGAATGTGTTAAAGCATTCCATGGAAGTAGCTTATTTGAGCGGGCTGATGGCCGCAGAATTAGGGGAAGATGTTCAGCTTGCCCGTCGTGCAGGTTTATTGCATGACTTAGGTAAAGCAATCGATCATGAAGTTGAAGGAAGCCACGTGGAAATCGGTGTTGAGCTTGCAACGAAGTACAAAGAACATCCAGTAGTAATTAACAGTATTGCATCACATCACGGAGATACCGAAGCAACTTCAGTGATCGCAACCCTGGTTGCTGCAGCAGATGCATTATCAGCTGCCAGACCAGGAGCGAGAAGAGAAACGCTGGAAACTTATATTAAGCGTCTCGAAAAGCTTGAAGAAATTTCAGAGTCCTTTGAGGGCGTTGAAAAGACTTACGCTATTCAGGCTGGCCGTGAAGTCCGCATCATGGTGAAACCGGACTTTATTACCGACGAGGATTCGTACCGGCTTGCTCGTGAGATCACCAGGAAAATTGAAGATGAACTCGATTATCCAGGTCACATAAAAGTAACAGTGATCCGTGAAACAAGGGCAGTTGAGTATGCAAAATAAAGTGGCTTTCCGCCACTTTATTTTTTACATATTGGAATGAATTTCATATATAGGCTTTGAATAAAAAAGACGGACATTGCTTTTCGATTGCAGCGTAAGACGGCGGTGACTGTCTCTTCCTCTGCCAGCTTAGCTCCGTAGAATATCCGTCGAGACAACTCGACGCATTTGCGGTGAAGAAGATGCTCGTTCTTGCGGGAAAAGCATGAAAAGCTGAAAATCCATTTTTGCCGGCGTTCAGCCGTCAAAAATTAGTTGAAGCCGTGCCCGCAGAACGCGTCCGTCTGTAGCGTTAATCGAACAATAAAGTAACATTTTAAGATAATGTTCGTTTTAAAGATGAAAATCTTAAATTATGAAATTGATTCATTGGGATATTTTAAACGTATGGATATAATGAACATATTATCCGGATCGTTACATATAATAGAATTTTACACACCATTCATGTAAACTCTATGGGTAAATTATCATAAATTGAACTAAAGGAGTCTGTAAAAAATGAAAGTTTTATTTATTGGCGATATTGTCGGTTCACCTGGCAGGAATGCTCTTAAAGAATTTTTACCAAAAATTAAAGCGAAATTCCGGCCGGATGTCACCATCGTAAATGGAGAGAATGCCGCAGGCGGGAAAGGAATCACCGATAAAATATACCATGAGATACGTGAAGCGGGGGCTGATGTAATTACCCTAGGGAATCATGCCTGGGATAAAAAAGAAGTTTTTGATTTTATAGATGATGCAGATTCCATAGTGCGTCCGGCAAATTTTCCGGAAGGTAACCCTGGGACCGGCTACGTAATAAAAAAAGCAGGGAATAAAAAAATTGCCGTAATAAACGGCCAGGGCAGAACTTTTATGCCTCCTATAGATGATCCTTTTCGTGTGATAGAAGATATTGTAGAAGAGGTACGGAAAAAAACTCCCTTTATATTCCTGGATTTTCATGCAGAAGCAACGAGTGAAAAACAGGCAATTGGGTGGTATCTTGATGGGAGAGTTTCCGCTGTAGTCGGCACCCATACACATGTCCAGACAGCAGATGAGCGAATCCTTCCGGGAGGAACGGCTTATATTTCAGACGCAGGGATGACAGGGCCTTATGACGGAATTCTGGGGATGGACAGAGAAGTAATAATTAATAAATTTCTGACAAATCTTCCAGGAAGGTTTGAAGTAACCGGAGGGCGGGAACAATGTAACGGAGTGTTTATTACGCTGAATAATAATACCGGTCTGGCCGAATCAATCCAGAGAATTTCCATTAATGAAGACAGGCCCTTTTTTGACTGAAAAACTTATTCTGATTTAAACAGGTTTCGAATATATACAAAAAGAGAAACAATTAATAAGCCATTTTTTTGAGTATCATAGCGATGTGGATAATAATTATAGAAATAATATCTGCTTCGATATGTTGTATTAATCTCTCAACCACCATTTAATCTTAAGGAGGTTCGAAAGTGGAAGTATTAAAAGTTTCAGCAAAATCTAATCCCAATTCTGTCGCTGGTGCTTTAGCTGGAGTCATTCGAGAAAGAGGAGCAGCTGAGATTCAGGCAATAGGAGCAGGTGCGCTCAATCAGTCAATAAAGGCAGTCGCAATAGCCAGAGGCTTTGTGGCTCCGAGCGGGATCGATTTAATTTGCATTCCTGCATTTACTGATATTCAAATTGATGGGGATGAGCGTACAGCAATTAAATTAATAATAGAACCTCGTTAATTGAAAGATTGCTAATTTCTGTCCGGCCTCAGCTGCCGGGCAGTTTTTTTTCGTTTATGCCTCAGTGCTTTTTCATTGCTTTGATACCGGAACATCAGGATAATTCTGTTCTAGGCTGATGGAAGATGTGTTACAATAAAGGAGTAATAAAACCGGACCCAGATAAACGTATGTGCTTACATATTTTACCTGTTTACATTCCGTGTTGTTCTGTGGCACAGGATGCAGGGTCTTTTGTGAGGGGGAACGAGTACTTTTCTGGCGAAGTACATAACAATGTGTAAGCAAGCATAATTTCAATGAGACTTTTTAAATGCTAAAAGGGGTGTATTGACAAATGATCAAGCAGCTTTCCTGGAAAGTTGGCGGACAGCAAGGAGAGGGAATTGAAAGTACAGGAGAAATTTTTTCAACGGCTTTAAGCCGTCAAGGTTATTTCCTGTATGGGTATCGCCACTTTTCTTCACGTATTAAAGGGGGCCACACGAATAATAAAATTCGCGTGAGCATCGAACCGATGAATTCTATATCAGATGATTTAGATATTTTAGTAGCTTTTGATCAGGAAACGATAGATTTAAACCACCATGAACTTAGCAGCAAAGGGGTAATTATTGGGGACAGCAAGTTTTCACCAAAGCTTCCGGAAGGATGTAATGCAAGACTTTATTCAGTGCCATTTACAGAGATTGCAACAGAGCTGGGGACATCTCTGATGAAAAATATGGTGGCAGTTGGTGCAACGAGCGCGCTGCTTGGCCTGAAGGCGGAAGTTTTCCAAAGTGTAGTTGATCAGATATTTGCCAGAAAAGGCGCATCTGTAGTAGAGAAAAATATGCAGGCCATCGTAAAAGGAATGGAGTATTTTACGAATGAAGCAGAGGGTCTTACAGGTGACTTCCAGCTTGAAAAAGCAGATGGTCAGAAGCGGATGTACATGATTGGAAACGACGCGATTGCATTAGGTGCCGTTGCCGGAGGGGCGCGTTTTATGCCGGCTTATCCAATTACACCAGCATCTGAAATCATGGAATATTTAATTAAAAAGCTTCCGGAATTCGGCGGTACTGTTATTCAGACTGAGGATGAAATTGCAGCGTGTACGATGGCGATTGGCGCCAATTATGCTGGGGTAAGAAGTCTAACAGCATCTGCTGGCCCAGGCCTGTCATTAATGATGGAAGCTATCGGGCTTAGCGGAATTACCGAAACGCCATTAGTAGTTGTTGATACGCAGCGAGGCGGACCGAGTACAGGACTTCCGACTAAACAGGAACAGTCGGACCTCTTTGCAATGATTTACGGGACTCACGGTGAAATTCCAAAAGTGGTTATAGCTCCTTCTACAGTTGAGGAAGCGTTCTATGACACTATTGAAGCTTTTAATATCGCGGAAGAGTATCAGGTGCCGGTTATCCTCCTGTCCGATCTTGCTCTTTCTCTTGGAAAACAGTCGGTTGAGCCGCTGGATTTCAGCAAAGTCGAAATCCGCAGAGGAAAGCTGGATTTAAATACAGAATTACCAGAGCTGGAAAAAGGACAGTACTTCAAGCGTTATGAAGTAACGGAAGACGGGGTTTCCCCTCGTGTACTTCCAGGCATGAAAAACGGAATTTTCCACGTGACTGGTGTCGAACACAATGAACAGGGTAAACCTTCGGAAGCGCCTGAAAATCGTGAGGCGCAGATGGATAAGCGCATGAGAAAGTTAAATAATCTTACAGAAGTTTTCCCTGATCCAGTATATAAAGATGAGCGCCATGAAGAAGCGGACCTTCTCGTTCTTGGATTCAACTCCACAAGAGGGACTATCCAGGAAGTGCTTCCCCGCCTAGAAGCAGACGGTCTGAAAGTCAACCATGGACAAATCAGGCTTCTTCATCCGTTCCCTGCAGATGAGGTACAGGAAATGGTGAAAAAGGCGAAAAAAGTTGTAGTTGTGGAAAATAATGCGACAGGGCAGCTTGCCAGCCTGATTAAGATGAATCTTGCGATGCAGGATATTCACTCAATTTTAAAATACGACGGAAATCCGTTCCTTCCGGCAGAAATTCATACGAAATGCAAGGAGTTGTTCTAATATGGCTACCTTTAAAGACTTCCGAAACAATGTAAAACCTAACTGGTGCCCAGGGTGCGGAGATTTTTCCGTACAGGCTGCTATTCAGCGTGCGGCAGCTAATGTTGGGATAACACCTGATGATCTTGCTGTAGTTTCCGGTATCGGCTGTTCAGGAAGGATATCAGGCTATATTAACTCCTACGGCTTCCACGGCATTCACGGGCGCTCACTTCCAATCGCACAAGGCGTGAAAATGGCCAACCGTGATTTGACAGTTATCGCGTCCGGTGGTGATGGAGACGGTTTTGCTATCGGTATGGGCCACACAATCCATGCGATCCGCCGTAATATCGATGTTACTTATATTGTCATGGATAACCAGATTTACGGACTGACAAAAGGGCAGACTTCCCCAAGAAGTGAGATGGGATTCAAGACGAAGAGTACACCAAACGGTTCCATTGAATCTGCACTTGGTGTAATGGAGCTGGCCCTGTCTGCAGGTGCCGGATTTGTCGCCCAGAGTTTCTCCAGTGACCTGAAGGAACTTACCTCCCTCATCGAACAGGGGATCGAGCATAAAGGCTTCTCCTTAATTAACGTATTCAGCCCATGCGTTACCTTCAATAAGGTGAACACATATGATTGGTTTAAAGAAAATCTCACTTCACTATCAGATATAGAAGGCTACGATCCTGCAGACCGTGCTTCAGCTATGAGCACACTTATCAAGCATAACGGCCTTGTTAAAGGTCTGATTTATCAGGATAAAGAAAAGCCGTCCTATGAATCTCTTGTAAGTGGATTTAAAGATGAGCCTCTTGCCAGCCAGGATCTTGAACTGGGTGAAGAGCAATTTGAAAAACTTGTAAATGAATTTATGTAATAAGTAACAAAAACGATGCCAAATTCGGCATCTTTTTTGTTTTAAAAAGTCTGAGATGCTGGTCGTGGGCTGGAAAAACATCAGCGTTATTGATTTATCGGCGAAGTTTTCGCATTTATCAGCGAAATCATTATTTTATCGGCGAAATACGAAATATATCGGCGAAATTTACAATTTATCGGCGAAAAGAAATTTTTCGCCTGATAACCAACTACTCTTTTATATTTTTGTCCATACTCCATGGACTGTTCTGTTTACGAATACACGCCCCCGTGCTAAAATAAATTGAATCAACCTACAAAATAATAGATTCATAAGATCGTATAAAAGCAATCATATTTATTTTATAAAGGTGGGAAACAAATGGAGAAGAAAATGATGAAAGCGATCGTGAAGGAAGACAGAGCTCCAGGTGCTGTTCTCAGAGAAGTACCAGTTCCGGAAATCGGAGACCAGGAAGTTCTTATTAAAGTGAAAGCAACCTCTATCTGCGGCACTGACCTTCATATTTATACATGGGATGAATGGTCCCAAAGCAGGGTCAAGCCTCCTTATGTATTCGGCCACGAATTTGCAGGAGTAGTAGTGGAAAAAGGGAAACTTGTAAAGAATGTAGAAGTAGGGGACCATGTATCAGCAGAAACACATATTGTTTGCGGACACTGCCCGCAATGTTTAACCGGCCAGGCCCATATTTGCGCAAACACAGAGATTATCGGTGTGGACCGTAACGGCTGTTTTGCAGAGTATGTAGCACTTCCAGCAGAAAACATGTGGAAAAACGATCCGGCACTGCCTTTCGACGTGGCTAGTGTACAGGAGCCGTTTGGAAACGCTGTGCATACAGTGCTGGCTGGAGACGTGGCAGGTAAAACAGTTGCCGTTATTGGCTGCGGGCCGATTGGCATCATGGCTGTCGGAGTTGCAAAAGCAGCGGGCGCATCACAGGTTATCGCTTTTGACCTGAACGATTACCGCCTTGAACTTGCGAAAGAAATGGGAGCAACAACGATCGTCAATTCCAAAAATGAAGATCCACTTGAAGTTGCGTCCAGGCTTACTGACGGAAACGGAATAGACGTGATTTGTGAAATGAGCGGCCACCCGATTGCTATGGATCAAGGTTTCAAAATGGTTACAAACGGCGGGCGCGTATCTATTTTAAGCCTACCGGTAAGACCGGTTGAAATCGATGTTACAAATGATATTGTGTTTAAAGGAATCACTGTCCAGGGTATTACAGGACGCAAAATGTACGAAACATGGCAGCAAGTTTCCGGCCTGCTAAGCTCAGGTCAGGTTGACGTAAAGCCAATGATTACCCATCACTTTCCTTTAGAAGAATTTGAAAAGGGTTTTGACTTGATGAAAGCAGGAAAATGTGGAAAAGTGGTATTACACCCATAAGTGAAAAAAGGGAGGACTGTACTAATGAAAGGTTTTGAGTATTTAGAACAGGAATTGCAGGAAATGAAGGAAGAAGGAGTATTTCGCTCTTTAGTGCCTTTAGAATCAGACCAGGCAGCTACAGTAGTAATTAACGGGAAAGAAGTTATACAGCTCTCTTCAAACAACTATTTAGGATTGACAGCGCACCCCCGTATGAAAGAAGCTGCAGTAAAAGCGGCTGAAAAATACGGTGCAGGTACTGGTTCCGTAAGAACTATTGCAGGTACCTTCTCTATGCACGAAGAGTTTGAGAAAAAACTTGCTGAATTTAAGCACACAGAAGCAACGCTCGTGCTGCAATCAGGTTTTACAGCTAACCAGGCAATTCTGTCATCTATTTTAACAAAAGAAGACGTAGTGATTTCCGATGAGCTAAACCACGCTTCTATTATTGACGGTATCCGTCTTACAAAAGCTGCAAGAAAAATTTATAAGCATGTGGACATGGAAAGTCTTGAGGAAGCACTTAAGGAATCCCAGGGTTACCGTAAACGTCTCGTAGTAACTGACGGAGTATTTTCCATGGATGGAAACATCGCTCCTCTTCCTGAAATCGTAGAACTGTGTGAAAAATATGATGCACTCATTATGGTGGACGATGCTCATTCCAGCGGTGTTCTCGGTCGCAACGGACGTGGATCTGTAGATCACTTTGATCTTAACGGCCGCGTTCATATCCAGGTTGGGACGCTTAGTAAAGCAATTGGAGTACTTGGAGGCTATATTGCCAGCACACAGGCTGTAAGAGACTACCTGATCCATAAAGGACGTCCGTTTCTTTTCAGCACTTCCCATCCTCCGGCAGTAACTGCGGCATGTTCTGAAGCCATCGATATATTACTGGAAGAGCCGGAAAGAATTGATCGTCTGTGGGATAACACAAAATTCTTTAAAGAAGGACTTCATAAACTTGGATTTAAGACAGGCAGAAGCGATACGCCAATCACTCCTGTTCTTGTAGGAGACGGTGCAAAATCTCATGAACTGTCTGACAAACTGTTAACTTACGGCGTTTTTGCCCAGGGAATCGCATTCCCGACAGTTCCTAAAGGATCTGCCCGTGTCCGCACGATCGTAACGGCAGAGCACACGAAGGAACAGCTTCAGGAAGCTCTTGATGCATTTGAAAAAGCAGGGAAAGAACTTGGGTTAATCTAATCGAGTTTAACAGGAAGACTGACTTTAAAAGCTGTTTTGTATTATGGCTTGCAGGTCAGTCTTCCTTTTTGTGTCGAAAAAATGAACGGGCCCACCCTGCTATTGTGATTCAGCGAAAAACCCTTTATACTTATAGGTTGTGAGACATATATCCAATGAAAGTCTGAAAAAAATCCAAAAAAGGAGTTTCGGTATAAATGAATGAAGAACAGCGAAAACAGCAGACGCAGACTCTGGAAGGATCTGTTTCCGCGGACAAAAAATCCGGACTGGAAAAAGACTATTCCCAATATTTTCAGACGACCTATGTAGCGCCTGACCTGAAAAAGGCAAAGAAACGCGGAAAAGAAGATGTTGAAATCCATTATGATTTTGATATTCCTGAAAATATGAAAGGGATCGGAAAAGGAAAGAAGTTTCTGATCCGCACTTACGGCTGCCAGATGAATGAACATGATTCGGAAAATATGGCAGGAATCCTTCTGAACATGGGATTTCAGTCCACTTCCAGCACAGAAGATGCAGATGTTATCCTTCTTAATACATGCGCTATCAGAGAAAATGCTGAAAATAAAGTTTTTGGTGAAATTGGCCATTTAAAAACACTTAAACGGGACCGTCCCGAGCTTATTGTCGGTGTCTGCGGCTGTATGTCACAGGAAGAAGCTGTAGTAAACAGAATTCTCCAGAAGCACCAGCACGTTGACCTGATTTTTGGGACGCATAATATTCACCGCCTTCCGACACTGCTGCAAAACGCTATTTTTAACAAAGAAATGGTTGTTGAAGTATGGTCAAAAGAAGGGGACATCATTGAAAATATGCCCCGTGCACGTAAAGGACAGTTTCAGGGCTGGGTTAACATTATGTATGGGTGCGATAAATTCTGTACGTACTGTATCGTTCCGTATACACGTGGGAAAGAACGAAGCCGCCGCCCTGAAGATATTATCGAAGAAGTGCGCCACCTTGCACGAAATGGCTATAAAGAAATCACGCTTCTCGGTCAGAATGTGAACGCCTACGGCAAAGACCTGGCGGATATGGAATACGGACTCGGGGATTTAATGGACGAGATCCGTAAGATCGATATACCGCGGGTAAGGTTTACAACGAGCCATCCGAGGGACTTTGATGATCATTTAATCGAAGTTCTTGCCAAAGGCGGGAACCTTGTAGAGCATATTCATCTGCCTGTCCAAAGCGGCAACAGTGAAGTGCTGAAGCTGATGGCAAGAAAATATACACGTGAGCAATATGTAACGCTCGCAAATAAAATTAAAAAAGCTATACCACATGCTTCCTTTACAACTGATATCATTGTCGGATTCCCGAATGAAACAGAGGAGCAGTTTGAGGATACCCTTTCCCTTGTGAAAGAAATGGAGTATGACAGTGCATACACATACATTTATTCACCTCGTGAAGGCACTCCGGCTGCCAAAATGCAGGATAATGTACCAATGGAAGTGAAGAGAGAGCGTCTGGCCAGGCTGAACGAAGTGGTTAATGAAATTTCGGCGAGAAAAAATAAAGAATACGAAGGACGGGTTGTTGAAGTTCTTGTAGAAGGGGAAAGCAAGAAAAACCCTGATGTTCTTTCCGGACGTACAAGAACTAACAAACTTGTTAACTTTAAAGGGCCGAAATCAGCAATTGGCCAGCTTGTAAACGTAAAAATAACAGAAGCTAAGTCATGGTCACTGGATGGCCAGGCAGCAGAAACGGCAGAGGTGAAAAACTAATGGGAAATTATTCAAAACAGGAAGTTGTAGACCGCGCGAAAGAACTAGCTAAGATGATCGCTGAGACAGAAGAGGTAGATTTCTTCAAACGTGCAGAGCTGCAGATTAATGAGCATCTGAAAGTGCAGGAGATCATCGGAAAAATTAAATCGGAACAGAAAGAAGCGGTAAATCTTCAGCATTACCAGAAAACAGAAGCTTTGAAAGCTGTGGAGGAGAAAATTGATGCACTGCAGGATGAGCTGGACAGCATTCCTCTCGTAAAGGAATTTAAGCAGTCACAGCAGGAAGTGAATAATCTGCTTCAGCTTGTAAGCAGCACTATTTCCAATACAGTAACAAACGAAATTATTAAGTCAACTGGCGGAGATTTGCTCAAAGGGACTACTACAAAGAGTCCGTTTGACTCTCACGGCTGCTAGTATTTAATAAAAAATACGGAAACCATCGTTCTTCGGGGCGGTGGTTTTTATGTTGCACAGGAGAGGCGGCAGGCAGCTGGTTTATGGCAGTTCTTCAGCTATGGGTTTACCATGTATTGGATTTTAGCCGATAAACCAGGTGATTTCGCCGATAAAATTAATATTTCGCCGATAAATCACCCCACTTCGCCGATAAAAAAACAATTTCGCCGATATATTGGTAAAGCCTACGACAAATAATCCTCCGATCAAAATATTTCACGTACCGTATAATATTTAATAAATAAATCAAAAAAAACAATTCTCATTCATGAACCTCGTCTTGACGTCATATAAATAATTGAACTGTGGAGGAGAGTGCATGCTAATGAGTGCTGGTATCTTGTTTTCTTTTTCTCTCAAACTTGAAAAAAGAAATCCAAGAACTATTTTTTCATCTTCTTCATACGATGAATTAGGCAGAGATTAATTGACACATTGGTCATTTGTCTTGCATATGATGCAAGTGAAACCGTCTTGATTTTTAAGATTTTTAGTTTGCTGCGCGTCAATCAATTGTTTGAGGAGGGAAAAGCATGTCACCAGCAGACAGAGAGCTAAATTACAGAGAGATAATAACGAAAGCCGTATGCGGCAAAGGAAGAAAGTTTTCGCAGGCGAGCCACGCTATCACACCTGCACAGCAGCCTTCAAGTATTTTAGGATGCTGGATCATTAACCACAAATATGAGGCAGTGAAAAAAGGAGACGCAATTGAGATTAACGGCCATTACGATTGCAACATTTGGTACTCCTACAGCAACAATACGAAAACGAACGTGGCGACTGAGACGGTTTATTATAAGGATGTAGTTCCTCTTACAATGCAGGATAAAAACGTCCTTTCAAACCAAATGGAAGTAGTTGCCAGAGCCATACAGCAGCCCAATACGCTGGAAGCTACCATCGCTTCAAATGGAAACGATGTAAATGTCCAGGTAGAGAGGGAATTCCTTGTAGAAGTGATCGGGGAAACAAAGGTTTGTGTATATGTAAACCCTGATGGAATCAGTGATGACTGGGATGAGAAAGTCTGGGATTATGATGTAGAAGATGAAGACTTTGAGGATCTTGACCCGAACTTCCTCATGGGTGATTTAGAAGAATAGTCTGCCAGGGAAGAAGAGTGGTCTTCTTCCTTATTTCTTTTGTATTAAAATAATCTGCAATATAGTGCCGGTCAGTATATAGCTGGAAATCCTCCAAGCCAGAAACATTCAGTTTCATAAAGGAAAACAGGACAACCTTTTTTGCCGCACGACTCAACATAAGCCAGGAAGGAGGGGAAAACGTGAAACCGTGGGAGCAGCATTATGTTAAAACAATAAAAAAGGAACCCACTGCTGTTCAGTTAACCGTTACTGGAGAGGAATTCGTTCCTTTTACAATTGAATTTTCAGACGCAGAAAATAAGTGCCACCGGATCCACCGGCAAAAAGATGTTTCAAAATTTTATTCCGGAAAAGACATGCTCGATCTGGCAATGATGGCAGCTTACTATTCCGGCATACCCCATTTCACAGCAACAGTACAGCGTAAAGGGAAAGAGCTGGGCATAGTATCTCTTACTGAAGCTAAAACAGCACGGGAAATAGAATCAAAAGACGAAAATGCCGCTGAGAGCCCATTATCACTTTTAGGGGCTGATCTGGAAATCATGCTTCTGAACAAAACAACAGGCAGATTTACAGCAGTTCCTATGCAGTATGATTTTCAAAAGGAAATCGGGGTTGACCAGGCATTAATAAGAAAAAACCATCATTTTTATCAGCCAGTCATTGAACTGAGAGCAAGGCCCCAGCCTGCTGGGAAAGCACTTCATGAAGAATTTCGCCGATTGAAACGGATAATCGAGTCAAAAGCGAGGGCGAAAAAACTGGAAATCATATGTGAAGAAAATCCAGTCGGACGGTTTATGCTCGGGGGACATCTCCATGTTTCCAGCCAGAAGCCGACATACAGGAGAATTTCTCTTCTGGATTCACTGCTTACGATACCTCTGGCCTCGGCTCAGATATCTTCTTCTCTATCAAGAAGGCAGACATATGGGCGGCTTGGAGCCTGCCGGGTCAATAAATTTAATGGGTTTGAATACCGTAGCCTGCCAACATGGTTCCATTTAATTGATAACGGGCTTCCATTTTTTCAGTGGTCAGAAACTTTACTTTTTAATGAAACTCTGCCTGCTTTTCCAGTATCTGACGAAACCGCCAAAGCATACTACACAGGAGACAGGCAGCAATTAAAAAGAGCGGCGCAGGAAAGCTTTGAGAAGATCTCCTCTTACTTAACAAAAAATGAAGATGTGAGACTGGAAGACTGGCAGCATTTTCTGAAAGAATTAACAGATTAGCAGATCGAAAAACGTATGTTATAATTGGTTTATGACTAATTATGTCTGTTATTTGGAAAATAAGTACGGAGGGTAAAAATGGCAATTACAAAACCAACTCCTATGATAGAGCAGTATCTACGAATTAAGGCAGAATACGATGATGCCTTTTTATTTTTTCGTCTCGGTGACTTTTACGAGCTGTTTTTTGAAGATGCAAAAAAAGCTGCAAAAGAACTTGAGATCACTTTAACTCGCCGTGGAAAAGGGGAAGACAGTATCCCTATGTGCGGTGTACCATACCATTCGGCGGAATCATACATATCACAGTTAATTAATAAAGGCTATAAAGTGGCTATTTGTGAACAGACGGAGGACCCGCAGCACGCGAAAGGGGTAGTAAGGAGAGAAGTAGTTCAGGTTATAACACCTGGAACTGTTATGGAAGGGACCATGCTGTCTGAAAAAGAAAATAATTATCTTCTTTGCGTATCCGCTTTTTCAGAAAATAAGTTCGCCCTGGCTGCCGCAGATATGTCAACAGGTGAATTTCTTGCAACGGTTCTCACAGGCAGTCTGGAAGACCTCATTCATCAGGCGGCTAAGTTCAAAGCGAAAGAAATAGTGCTATCCTCCGCTTTCCCTGAAGATGACCAGAAAGAACTAAAGCAAAGGCTTGGTGTTACGGTTTCTTATGAGGAGGAACTTGGTGGAGAAAGTATTACAGGCCTGCTTCTCGATGAGATAGAAGATGAAAAGGCAGGAGAAGCATGCCGGCGGCTGATTCAGTATGTAAACCGTACAACAAAAAGAAGCCTGGAACATTTAAAGCCGGCCGTTTACTTTCTGCCTGGTGAGTTTATGGGGCTTGACGCTCATTCAAAGAGAAACCTTGAGCTGACTGAAACCATGCGGGATAAGAAAAAACAAGGGTCCCTTTTATGGGTGCTTGATAAAACGGAAACAGCTATGGGAGGCCGGCTGCTGAAACAATGGCTGGAACGCCCCCTTGTTTCAAAGACTGCCATAGAGCAAAGGCATGGTCTTGTAGAAGCATTAATAGAGCATTTCTTTGAAAGAGAAACACTGAAAGAACAGCTGAGCGGTGTATACGATCTGGAACGACTAGCAGGAAAAGTAGCTTTCGGCAACGTGAATGCAAGGGATATGATTCAGCTGAAGAGATCTCTGAGGGCAGTGCCGCAAATATTTGAAACTGTAAAAGGCCTTTCTAATGAGTTTGCTTCCTCTCTTATAAACGGAGTGGATGACTGCAGCGATCTGGAACAGCTCCTTGACCAGAGCATTCAAGAAGATCCCCCTGTATCCATAACAGAAGGTGAAATAATTAAGGATGGCTTTAATGCAGCATTAGATGAATACCGTGATGCGATGAGGAACGGTAAAACATGGATCGCGTCCCTTGAGCAGAAGGAGCGGCAGGAAACAGGCATCAAATCTCTTAAAATCGGATTTAATAAAGTGTTTGGCTATTATATAGAAGTAACACGTTCCAACCTTGGTTTACTTCCGGAGGGAAGATATGAGAGAAAGCAAACGCTCGCTAATGCGGAACGGTTCATTACGGAAGAGCTGAAAGAAAAAGAAGCATTAATCCTTGAAGCAGAGGAGAAAAGTGAAAAGCTGGAGTATGAATTATTTATGGAACTCCGTGAACAGGTAAAACTGTTTATCCGGCCTCTGCAGGAGCTTGCCGTTGTACTGAGTACCCTTGATGTTCTGCAGAGCTTCGGGGAAGTGGCAGAGCAAAACAGGTATGTAAAGCCTGAAATCCATCCGGAAGGCGGGGTTTATATAAAGGATGGCCGGCACCCGGTTGTTGAAAAGATGATCGACCAGGGCGAATATGTAAGTAATGACATTATCCTTGATGAGGAAGAGTCCATGCTGCTTATTACAGGCCCTAATATGGCTGGTAAAAGTACATATATGCGCCAGCTTGCGCTCGTTTCCGTAATGGCGCAAATCGGTTCGTACGTCCCTGCAAGTTCCGCAGTGCTGCCGGTATTTGACCAGATTTTCACAAGAATTGGCGCTGCTGATGATCTCGCCCAGGGGCAGAGTACCTTTATGGTAGAAATGCTGGAAACAAAGCATGCTGTTTCCCGTTCAACAGATAAAAGCCTGATTCTCCTCGACGAAATCGGGCGTGGTACATCCACATATGACGGGATGGCCCTTGCACAGGCTATTGTAGAATACATTCATGATGAGATCGGGGCAAAAACTTTGTTTTCCACCCACTACCATGAATTAACTTCGCTTGCTGACAATTTGCCGAAACTAAAGAACGTTCATGTTTCTGCTATGGAAGAGGACGGTAAAGTTGTTTTCCTTCATAAAGTGGTTGACGGAGCAGCTGACAGAAGCTACGGAATCTATGTGGCCGAGCTTGCTGAACTTCCTTCCAGACTCATTTCCAGAGCGAAAACAATTCTGCATGAGTTTGAGAATGAGCAGCATACAGCGATTCGTTCAGAAAAACAGATTGCTTCGGAAGCGGTCCCTGAACAGGAAGAATCCAAAAACGGAATTATGCAGCTGACTTTATTTGGTGAGGAACCATCGGAAGAGAAAATATCCGCCAAAGTCCATGAAGACACCGGTAAGCAGCTCTCCGAAGAAGAAAAGAAAATCATTCAGGAGCTCCAGTCGTTAAATCTCTTGCATGTTAGTCCGATTGAAGCAATTCAGCTGCTGGACAAACTGCAGCGTAAAGCAATGGGAAGACAGGATTAGGCTCCGGCAGAGTAAATTAGCAATAGAAGTTCTTAGAAAAAGGTGGTGGGACAATGGGTAAAATATTTCAGCTGGATGATCAGCTTTCCAATAAGATAGCAGCTGGTGAAGTGGTGGAGCGGCCCGCCTCTGTAGTAAAAGAGCTCGTGGAAAATGCAATTGATGCGAGCAGTTCTCAAATTCGTGTCGATATTGAAGAAGGAGGGCTGTCTCTCATCCGGGTACTTGATGACGGGGACGGCCTTGAAGAAGATGATCTTGAGACTGCTTTTTACCGGCATGCCACCAGTAAAATCAGAAATGACAAGGATCTCTTCCGAATCGCCACACTTGGATTCCGGGGGGAGGCGCTGCCAAGTATAGCTTCTGTAGCAAAAGTGACGATGAAAACGAGCAACGGAGGCAGCCATGGGAGCGAGATAAAACTTGAAGGAGGAAAAATTCTCCACAAGGGTTCTTCCCCACCAAGAAAAGGTACGGAAATAGCGGTATCTGAACTGTTTTATAATACTCCCGCCCGGTTAAAATACTTGCGGACGATCCCTACCGAACTTGGGCATATTTCCGATGTGTTAAACAGGATGGCACTCGCGCATCCGGAGATTTCTTTCCATCTTACACACAATGGGAAACCGCTGCTGAAGACGGCCGGAAACGGAGATCTCCTCAGGGTGATCGCTGCTATATATGGATCAGGAACTGCTAAAAAAATGCTGCCTCTGGAAGCCGAATCACTCGATTTTAAAATAGAAGGCTATATGGCACTCCCGGAAGTGACGAGGTCAAACCGGTCTTATATGACCACGATCATAAACGGCAGGTATATTCGTAGCTTTCCACTGATGAAGGCTGTCCAGGAAGGGTTTCACACCCTGCTGCCAATTGGAAAATTTCCAATTGCAGTGCTGAAAATTAACATGGATCCGATTTTAATCGATGTGAACGTACATCCATCAAAGCTGGAAGTCCGACTCAGTAAAGAGCAGGCGTTGCAGGAGCTTGTGACGGAAGCGATTAAAAAAGTTTTTCAAAAGACAAGGCTCATTCCTGAAGTCAACGCACCGAGGATAAAAAAACAGCAGTCGGAACAGCTTTCTTTTCAGCTGAGCCATGACGCTGGAGACAGTGTCCAGGGGAAAGAAGCAAAGGAGCAGACCGCAGAATATAAAGATGGAGCGGACTATCCTTCTGGGAAGAAGGTTGGTGAGGCGGCAAACATCCCTGCAATGTCAGGATTGAACAGTGAGACCGAACATACTTCCGTTTCTCAGGCAGAAGCAGAGAACGCTGGATATCCAGTAAATTCAGCCAATACAGCTTTTCATACTCCACAGCATCAGCAGGAAGAACAGAAAGGCAGCAGTTTCAATCCAGGGACCAGTGAAACGGAAATGGAGCAAGCTGTAGACACCTCTGTAATTCAGGAGCGTGACAGCGATACTTCTCAGGAAGAGCTGGAAGCACCTGGACAGGTTAACTCGGGTAGTTCCCCGGTTGATGAAAAGGAGCTGCCTGTTATGTATCCGATCGGTCAGCTCCATGGCACTTATATACTTGCCCAGAATGAGAATGGACTATATATTATCGATCAGCATGCGGCGCAGGAGAGAATTAATTACGAGTATTACAGAGAGAAACTGGCAAAGACAGCTCCTGAACTTCAGGATCTTCTCGTTCCTCTTACAGTAGAACTCACCCAGGCGGAAGAGGAAAGAGTCAAAGAGCGGGGGCATCTTTTAGAGAAGGCGGGGATTGTTCTGGAACCCTTTGGCTCAAGAACATATCTTGTCCGTTCCCATCCGGCCTGGTTTCCAAAGGGCCGTGAACAGGAACTTATCGAAGCAATGCTGGAGCAGGTTAAAGATAAGGAGACTGTTGATATAGGGAAGCTTCGGGAAGAAGCAGCAATATTGATGTCGTGTAAATCTGCCATCAAAGCCAACAGGTATTTAACTAAAGATGAGATATTCCGCCTTCTGGAAACGCTGCGTACATGTGAGGAACCATACACCTGTCCCCATGGGCGGCCTGTCATTATTCAGTACTCCACCTATGAAATGGAGCGCATGTTTAAACGGATTATGTAAAATAGGGAAGGGGAAGGATATATCTTTTAACAGGAAAATAGGTTTATATTTTCTTCCTTGCAGGTAAAATAGTAATCTGCGGAAAAAATCAGCAATGCAGAAGAGGCTGAGTGTATGAATAAATTACTTGTAACTACAGCTGGGCGACCTTCGGAAGAGACAGTGTACAGAGCAAAGCAAACGGCGAGGAACCTGAACGCTATGTATATTGAAAGGAAAAAGAGGACGGTGAAACAATTACTTGAGGCACATCGTTCGCCTCTTATTACAGCAGGGGCAGACAAGCTGGCTGTTTATCCTGCAGAACCAGATCGTCCTCCATTTTTCTTTCATCCTAATGCAGCTATGTTCCGGGCGAAACACTGGCTGAAAACAAAGGAGGACCCCTTAACGGACGCCTGCAGGATTCAACCTGGAGACAGTTTTTTCGACGCCACTCTTGGGCTTGCTTCTGACTCCATTCTCGCCAGCCTCGCAGCTGGAGTAACGGGAGAGGTGACAGGAGCAGAGCAATCTGAAATTATAGCTTATATTGTAAAACAAGGAATGAAGGAGTATAACAGCGGTCTCGCTGAAGTTGATGAAGCAATGAGAAGAGTTCGTGTTACAGGCACTTCCCACTTTGACTGGTTAAAAAAACAGTCAGATAACTCTGTTGATATCATCTATTTTGATCCTATGTTTGAAGAGGCGGTATCCGGTTCAGACGGGTTTGATGCAATGAGGCCTTTTACTGTGCATCAGCCGTTAACCGGGGAAGCTGTGGAGGAAGCCTTGAGAGTGGCGAAAAAACGTGTTGTGCTAAAAGACCATTTTCGGAGCAGCAGATTCAGCCGGTTTGGTTTTGAAGTGCAGGTCAGGCCTTCAGCAACCTATCATTTTGGTGTAATTGAATTAAACGGCTAAGGTGGAATTAAATGATGAAGCTAATAGTTATTGCCGGTCCGACAGCTGTTGGGAAAACAGACACTGGTATCTCCCTTGCGAAGGCGTTCAACGGGGAAGTGATCAGCGGGGACTCTATGCAGGTGTATAAAGGGATGGACATTGGAACGGCAAAAGTGACTCCGGAGGAAATGGACGGCATCCCCCATCACCTGATTGATATAAAAGATCCAAGAGACTCGTTTTCTGCAGCGGAATTTCAGGAGCGAGCCAGACAGTTAATTGAGGAAATTAATAATAAAGGAAAGCTGCCTATCATTGTTGGGGGAACCGGACTTTATTTAAATGCGGTGATTTTCGACTATGATTTTTCAGAGACAGAGGGAGACCTGGAATACCGAAAGGAAATGGAGGAGTTTGCCCGTCAGCACGGAGCTGAAGCCTTACATAATAAACTGAAAAGCATTGATCCTGCCAGCTACGGGCAGCTGCATCCTAATAACGTCCGGCGAATTATCCGGGCGCTGGAAGTATATAAGCTGACAGGCAAAACAATCGCAGAAAGGCCTGGGCAGCCTGATAAATCTCCTTATGATACTGCTTTGATCGGGCTGACGATGGAGCGGGAATTATTATATGAGCGAATCAATAAACGAGTAGATCTGATGGTTGATCAGGGGTTGATTGAAGAAGCTGAGCGTCTTTACCACGCTGGTATCAAAGATTGCCAGTCGGTTCAGGCAATCGGGTATAAGGAAATATATGAATTCCTCGAAGGAAGGCTTTCCAGAGAGGACGCCATTGAACTGTTAAAGAGAAATTCCAGGAGATATGCTAAACGGCAGCTCACATGGTTCCGGAATAAAATGGACTTAACCTGGTTTGACATGACTGGAGACCGAGAAAAAAAGCTGAAAGAAATTCACCAATTTGTGAAGGAAAGCTGTTATTAATAGCGAATATAGATAATAATGTAAATAGAGGGAGGCCTGCTTGACGATGAAACAGCAACCAGTAAATATTCAGGATCAATTTTTGAACCAATTAAGAAAAGAAAATATTCCAGTAACGGTTTTCTTATTGAACGGTTTCCAGCTCCGTGGCTTTGTAAAAAGCTTTGATAATTTCACGGTAATTTTAGATACGGACGGAAAACAGCAGTTAGTTTATAAACATGCTATCTCTACTTTTTCACCACAAAGAAACGTTCAGCTTAATAATCAGGAAAACAATAACGGATAAAAAACAAGCTTCCACTTGCTTTGTGGAAGCTTGTTTTTTAAAATTTATTCCCCATATCGGATCGCTTATGCAGGCTAGCTTATAAATCCTCTTTCTTTAATCTGCAAGGCCCATTCCGCCAGGTCGTCAAGAGGCTGTGTTGTTTCAAATGCCAGCTCATCCCGTAGCGTCTTTTTGTCTATTCCCTGGATGAGCTGATTAATTATATACGTTTTTCTCAGCTGCTGTGCTGATTTATTCGGCAGGCCTGCGCGCTGCATCTCCTGGCGAATCATTTTCTGGAGAGAAACTTCCGTGAGATTTTTAGGGCGGTTATTTTTATAATCCCAGCGGTATGTTCCTCTCTGATAGTCAAAAGCAATCAGGAATGGGGCATTGTCATACCGGTTAGGTCTTACTGGCTCGGGCACACTCATATAATATTGAAACAACTTCCTGCGGTCTTCCGGGTCAATGGTTTTTTTTCGTTTTTTCCCTTTTCGGCTGATTAGCTCAAGTTCATTTGAAGTGAAATGAATATGATCAAGTGTCAGGTTGGTGAGCTCCTGAATGGTTAGGCCGTAAAATATGATCAGGCGGAAAACAGCTTCATTTCTGTCTCTGATTAAATGGCGGTATTTAAGCTGGTTTTCAGTCAGCCCTCTGTCCGAAGGTAAAGTTTCAAAGATTCTTTCCACTTCTTCCGGCAGTAAAAACGGCGGCTCATCCGAAGAAAGGGTAACCTTTGTTTCATTAATAAAACCTTCAATTAAATTAACAGCCAGGTAATCTTCAAAATATAAAAACCATTGTCTGAGCACCGCCAGTATCCTTCTTATAGTGGCTGGAGCGTAACCAGCTTCTTCTGTTAAATACGAGTAATAAGCAGCGCCTTCGTCTTTTCCAGGCAGTCTTTGCTCTTTCTCATCATCACCCGCTTTTTCCAGCCAGGTAAAAAACTGTATAAGGTCATACCGGTAACGTCTCAAGGTGCTCGGCTGTTTTTCTGGAGAAAGGTAACTGATAAACCGTACAATTTCCTTTTCATAGTCCATACACTTCACCACTTTTGTAAGGATTAGTTAATTAGAGTATAATTCACTTTACTGAACTTTGTCCTGTAAAAACTTTTTATTGTAAGCTTTGGAGATATTTTTACATCAGCAGGTTTTGCGTAGGCATTTGTCACGTGTACGCACTGTCTGCGTATAGTAGTTGTGAGAGAATAATTTCCACTATACAATAGAGGATGGTGACCTCGATGGAACAGACAGCCAGAATGAGAAAAAAAGGGCAGATAAATGTTGTTCTTAAAAAGACAGCAAATGAGCCGGCCCTTCTCTCACAGCATACATCCGATCTTCTCCAGAAGCCGGAACACCACGCGTATAAAGAGATACAGCGTGAGCTTGAAGCTTTCGTCGGGCTTTCCGGAATAAAGGAATTTATGAAAGAAATATATGCCTGGCTTTATTTAAACCAGAAACGAAAGGAAAATGGCCTGAAAACCGGTAAACAAGTACTTCATATGGTTTTTAAGGGTAATCCGGGGACTGGAAAAACGACCGTAGCCCGTCTGGTGGCGAAAATGTTTAAAGAGATGGGCGTGCTCGAGAAAGGGCATTTAATTGAAGCTGAGAGAGCTGATCTCGTAGGTGAATACATTGGGCATACTGCACAGAAAACAAGGGACCTCGTGCAAAAATCTCTCGGTGGAATACTTTTTGTAGATGAAGCTTATTCCCTGGCACGGGGCGGGGAAAAAGATTTCGGAAAAGAAGCGATAGACACCCTCGTTAAAGCGATGGAAGACCAGCAGCATGCTTTTGTACTCATATTAGCAGGTTATCCAAAGGAAATGGACCGGTTCCTGAAACTGAATCCTGGTCTGCCTTCCCGCTTCTCCATGAAAATTACTTTTCCTGATTATACAGTCGACGAATTAGTAAAAATGGCAGAAAAAATGGTGCAGGAAAGAGATTATAAACTGGAAGATCGTGCAATAGAAACGTTAAGAGACTTGCTCGCCTTCATGAAAAGCAAGCATGAGGAGCATTTCAGCAATGGAAGGTTTATTAGAAACCTTCTGGAAAAATCAATCCGTGCTCAGGCAAAAAGGCTGCTTGATGAAGAAAGTTATGAAAGAGATCAGCTTATGTTAATTAAAAGCGCTGATCTTACAGCAGCCTTCCACAGCAGCGACCTGAAACTTGGATAATGCAGAAAGGGGAGCTAAATTTGGAGCCTCGTGTAAACATAGACGAAGAAAAAGTATTGCTGGTTGGGCTTAAAACACAAACAACGGACGAAGAAGCGTTTCTCTACCGGATGGAGGAGCTGGCGGCACTTGTTAAAACAGCTGGAGGCAAGGTAGCAGCTGAAGCAATTCAGAATAAAGACCGTCCTGATTCTGCCACTTATATAGGTAAAGGCAAGGTAGAGGAAATCACAGCAGTAATCGAAGAGAAGGAAATAGAGCTCGTAATCTTCAATGATGAGCTCTCTCCTTCCCAGCTAAGAAATTTAACTGACAGACTTGATGTAAAGATTATTGACCGCACCCAGCTTATCCTTGATATTTTTGCGCAGCGTGCAGGATCTAGGGAAGGGAAACTGCAGGTAGAGCTTGCCCAGCTTAATTACCTTCTCCCACGGCTGCGGGGGCAGGGCCAGATGCTTTCCCGTCTCGGGGGCGGAATTGGTACAAGGGGCCCTGGGGAAACCCAGCTGGAGACAGACCAGCGGCATATACGAAACAGAATGACAGATATTCGCCATCAGCTTGAGCAGATAGTTTCTCATCGTGAAAGATACCGAAGCAGAAGAAAAAGAAATCAGGCGTTTCAAATTTCCCTTGTCGGCTACACGAATGCAGGGAAATCCACTTTACTGAGTATGCTGGCGGAAGCAGATGTTTATGTGGAAGATCAGCTGTTTGCCACTCTGGATCCAACGACAAAAAAAATGAAGCTGCCATCGGGAATCGAAGTGCTCCTTACTGATACAGTAGGGTTTATCCAGCAGCTTCCTACTGCACTGATTGCTGCGTTTCGATCTACTTTAGAAGAGGTAAAAGAAGCGGACTTAATTTTGCATGTTGTAGATGGAGCAAACCCTGATTTTCCAAACCACGAGAAGACCGTTTATAAGCTGTTAGAAGAACTGGAAGCGGACAAGATACCACTTCTTACTGTTTATAATAAAAGAGATTTACTGAAGAGTGATTTCTTTGGCTTTACAGAGGGGCCATCTGTTTTAATAAGTGCCAGGGAGAAAGAAGATCTGGACAAGCTTCAGCGGAAAATCGAAAGTGTGATGGAGGAAAATTTCTCCCCGTACGTTATTCACATAAATGCAGCCGAGGGAAAATGGCTCCATCGTCTTCAGAAAGAGACAATTGTTTCTGAGCAAAAATTTGTGGAGGATAATGAACAGTATATCGTGAGGGGTTACGCACACCCGGACACAGCTATTTACCATGAAATGCAGAAGAGATCTGGCAGAGGAGAGTAAGATGAACGAAAACATAAAGAATTTACAACTGCTTGAAGAGTTTGCGGAAAAAGCACAGAAGGACCTGGCTCCGCTTTTTTATGAAACAGAGAAAATAAGTGAAGCAAATCAGCGGAAAGTGTTAAAGGCTTTCCGGGAACATCAAGTTTCAGAGTTCCATTTTAACCCATCGACAGGCTATGGGTATGACGATTCCGGCAGAGAAACACTGGAAAGTATTTATGCCCAGGTGTTCGGCGGAGAAGCCGCCCTTGTGAGGCCCCAGATCGTATCGGGGACACATGCAATCAGCACAGCTCTGTTCGGCCTGCTCCGCCCGGAAGATGAGCTGATTTATATAACAGGTAAGCCTTATGATACCCTTGAAGAAGTTATCGGGTTAAGAGGAGATATTGATGGGTCCTTAATGGATTTTGGCATCACTTATAAATATGTACCTCTTAAAGGTGATGGCGGAGTGGACTATGAAAATGTGCAAAGCCAAATTACCCCCAAAACAAAAGTAATCGGGATTCAGCGCTCAAAAGGGTATGATAACCGCCCATCGTTCACCATTGATGAAATAGGGGAAATGGTCCGGTTTATAAAGGAAAAAAATGAAGAACTTATTGTTTTTGTTGATAACTGCTACGGCGAGTTTGCAGAGATGCAGGAACCTGGAGATGTGGGAGCCGATGTGACGGCTGGCTCGTTAATAAAAAATCCAGGGGGAGGCCTCGTAAAAACAGGTGGCTATCTTACAGGTAAGGAAAAGTATATTAAAAAATGCGCCAACCGCCTTACTGCACCAGGAATAGGCAGTAAGGGAGGAGCTTCGCTTTACAGCCTCCTGGAAATGTACCAGGGACTTTTTCTGGCTCCCCACGTAGTAAGCCAGGCACTAAAGGGGGCGATGTTTACGTCCCGGTTTTTATCTCTTGCAGGCATGGAAACTTCTCCGGCCTGGGACGAGCCAAGGACTGACTTAATTCAGTCTGTCAGCTTTCCGGATAAAGATATGATGGTTGCTTTTTGCCAGGCAATACAGGGAGCTTCCCCTGTTGATGCTCATGTGAGCCCGCAGCCAAGTCCGATGCCAGGGTATGAAGATGATGTCATCATGGCTGCCGGAACTTTTATCCAGGGTGCGAGCATTGAACTTACAGCGGATGGGCCGCTGCGGCCTCCATACACTGCCTATGTACAGGGCGGGCTTACATATGAACATGTTAAAATTGCAGTAACTGATGCAGCGGCACGGCTTCTCAAAGAGGGGTTGCTTCGATTAAAAGAGGATTAAACAGGCAAGTAAGAGGGAAGGAGTAATAATATCCTTTCCTCTTTTCTTGCTGCTGTGACGGGCTTTGTGAAAATGTTTTGTTTTGTCAGAAAAATTAACGTGTCAGATAATCTGACACGATTTAACACAGGATAAATAATGTCCGTTAGAATACAGTTAAGCTAATAGTTAAACGAGTTACATAGTGAGCAGATCAATTTGATTTGCCGACTCGTTTACAACAGTAAGGAAAGTGGAAGGTTAGACTTACTAAGCCACACGACAAAGTGGCACAACATTCTGAGGAGGAGAAATTTTACATGAGCAAGTTTTCTAAAGAAGATATTTTACGAATGGCAGACGAAGAAAATGTACGATTTATCAGACTCCAGTTTACAGATTTAATGGGAATCATTAAAAACGTAGAAATTCCTGTTACCCAGCTTACTAAAGCGCTGGATAACTTAATGATGTTTGACGGATCTTCCATCGAAGGTTTTGTTCGAATTGAAGAGTCCGACATGTATTTATATCCTGATCTGGACACATGGGTTATCTTCCCGTGGACGCCGGAGAAAGGGAAAGTTGCAAGGCTTATCTGTGACGTATACAACCCGGATGGAACTCCATTCGCCGGAGATCCCCGCGGAGTATTGAAAAAGGTACTGAAAGAAGCGGAAGACCTTGGATTTACTGATTTCAACATCGGTCCTGAACCTGAATTTTTCTTATTCAAAAATGATGAAAAAGGTGAGCCGACTCTGGAGCTTAATGATAAAGGCGGATATTTCGACTTGGCGCCGACTGATCTTGGTGAAAACTGCCGCCGTGATATCGTGCTTGAACTGGAAGACATGGGCTTTGAAATTGAGGCTTCCCACCACGAGGTAGCACCAGGACAGCATGAAATTGACTTTAAATATGCTGATGCGGTAACTACATGCGATAACATCCAGACATTCAAACTCGTTGTTAAGACAATCGCCCGTAAACACGGCCTGCATGCAACATTCATGCCTAAGCCATTATTCGGTGTTAACGGAAGCGGAATGCACGCCAACATGTCCCTCTTCCGTGAAAACAATGAGAATGCTTTCTTCGATCCTGACACAGAAAATCAGCTGAGTGAAACGGCTATGCAGTTCCTTGCAGGGACATTAAAACACGCAGATGCCTTTACTGCAATTACTAATCCGACAGTTAACTCTTATAAGCGTCTTGTTCCTGGCTATGAAGCACCTTGCTATATCGCCTGGTCAATGCGTAACCGTTCACCGCTTGTAAGAATTCCTTCTTCCAGAGGTATCAGCACACGTATTGAAGTACGCAGTCCGGACCCTGCAGCGAATCCTTACCTGGCAATGGCGGCTCTTCTTGCAGCCGGCCTGGACGGAATCCGCAATGAAATGACTCCTCCGGAAGAAACGAACCGAAACATCTATGCAATGGATGAAGAGGAGCGTGATGCAGAAGGTATTAAAGCACTGCCAGCTACGCTGAAGGAAGCGATTAACGCACTGAAAAAGAACGAAGTTATCACAAAATCCCTTGGAGAGCACGCTTTAGAGCACTTTGTAGAAGCAAAAGAAATCGAATGGGATATGTTCAGAACCCAGGTCCACCCTTGGGAGAGAGAACAGTATATGAGCACGTATTAAGAATAAAAAACCCTTAGAGCCATAAAGGTTCTGAGGGTTTTTTATTCGTGGGTTAATTTTTATGCAGATGTTTTTTGACTACTTGCCCTCAATATACCCACATAAAAAAGCCAAAAAAAAAATTAAAAGTTACTTCAACACATCATTCATATGATCTTCGTATTTGCCAAGTGTATCTTGCTCAATTTTCTTAGAGATATCAGAATATATATCAGCAGTTGTTTGATAACTTTTATGTCCTAGCCGCCTTTGTACATATTCAAGGCTTTCGCCTGCTTCCAAAAGCATTACAGCATGTGTATCTCTAAGCGCATTATGGGTATTTGAGGGAGTCCCCCACGTTTTAAAATCCGTTCCAATGCGTTGAAAAAGATACTAAGCAAAAAGTTAAGCAGCTAATGGAGAAACACAATGATAACTTATTTGGTAAAAAATGCTTAGCCTATTCACTTGGCTAGCGGCAATCACTTTACATGCTTATGGTTTTAGTAAGTTTATTATTATCCTTGCTAACAGAAAATTAGATGCTGCCAGCTTTGTTGATCAGAGAAAGAAAGCATTAAAGACTCCATATATATAAAATACATTTGGTGAGTTAGTAATCCAGGTAAGAGAACAGTTAATAAACTTGAATTAGTGTTAGATAATGAGAGAAAGATTTAGGCTTATTCTTCTGGTTCCTCTGTGTGTGGCGCTTAAATCATACTAAAAGGAGCGACTTCTTTATTTTTCAAATTTATTAAAATAGCTCGAAAGAGTGGCAGGCGGCGACTCCCGCGGGAAAAGCAACAGCTGAAGACCCCGCAGGGACGAGCGTTACCTCACGAATCCGCTGCGAGTTGTCTCGACGTATACACTCTAAAGCGATGCTCGCAGAGGAAGAGACACCCTCTTTTACTTTAGTAAAGTATTGTTTAACTCAGGTTATAAAAACGGAGCGGTAAAAACTTTTACCTGAACCTCCATTTTCAAAAGGTGTGAATTTAAGTTGCAACTTTAACTATAAAAGCAAAGAAGCCCTATAATGGTCCTCTTTTTTGCTCGATGACCGAAAACGGGGCGGCTAAAATCCCTGTTAGCTGTTAATATTCTTCATTAGTTATAATCCTGACAATGTAAGGGCGTGATCGCATAACTTATGACAAAAAGTTATTGAAAAAACTAAAAAAACAACAAAAAGAAAGGAAATTACCTATTTTTGTAATTGACTGTAAGGGAATTATCACTTATAATGACAAATAATATTCAGATGATTTTTAAAAATTAATTATTTCTTTAAAGAGGGAATCATCAGATCATTTGAGATATGTAATTTATTATTACATAATTACTTTTTAAAAAGGAGAGAGACTAATGAGGAAGTGTAAGTGGTTGTTAAATTGTTTCATGCTCGTTGCTGCGGCCCCTCTGATTCTCACCGCTTGCGGCGGTGACGAAGGATCGGCTGAAGACTATCCAAACCGGGAGATTGAAATGGTTATTCCCTGGGATCCAGGTGGAGGAAGTGACATTGAGGGCCGGGTAGTTGTTGATCATTTAGAAAACACGATAGACGAGTCAATTGTTGTAGTAAACATTCCAGGGGTCGGCGGTACAGTAGGTATGGAAGAGTTACTGGAAAGAGACGCGAATGGATATAATATCGGGCAATTGCATGAAGGTCATATCGTTGCTCACCATTCAGGTGTTACCCAGATAAATTACGACGATTTCGTTCCTATTTCTTCCATGTCTGCATCTGACCAGATACTGACTGTTTCGAGTGAACTTGGAGTAGATTCTCTTGAAGAATTCATTGAATATGGGCAGGAAAATCAGATTAATTTTGGTGGTACAATAAGCGGGATCCCCCGTGTCTGGGTGGAACAGTTAGGTAGAGAACTGGATATTAATTATAACTTAGTTGGTTATGAAGGCTTGGGGGAAGCAATTCAGGCTCTTGCAGGAGGACATGTTGATGCAGTTATCGCCGATTATCCATCGGCGTCAGAGTTTGTTGAAGCTGGACATATGAAGTTCATAGCTATTGGAACTGAAGAACGTTCAGATGCTGTTCCAGATGTGCCAACACTAATTGAAAGCGGCATCGATTTCACTATGGGAATTAACCGGGGATATGTAGCCCCGGGTGGTACAGATCCGGAGATAATAGCTATTTTAGAAGAAAAATTTGAAGAAGTTGCTAATAGTGAAGAATTCAGAGATGAAATTGAATCACTTGGTGCCAGTGTGAATTATATGGGGCACGAAGAATTCACAAATTACCTTGAAGAGCAAAACAGGATTATTGAAGAAGTTATTTCCAGTATTGAACTCGACTAAGTACTGACAACAATACAAATATTAATTCCGGAGGGCGATTCTCATCGCCCTCTGCTCGTTTAAATTACCATATTCAAACGGAGGTACTAAGATTATGGGAGAAATAGTGATTGGTATATTGATAATCCTGCTTTGCCTTCTACTCTACTTTAATTCGGACGGCTTTCCGCAAATAAATGAAACCCACCTGGATCCTGGGTCTTATCCCCGCCTGGTGGCATCCATATTATTTATACTTTGCCTGCTGTTACTGATCCAAAAAGTGAGAAACATGATTTCAGGCAGGGATGAACGTATCAGGGGAAACTTTCGTGATAATCTGAATTACATATGGACGGAGTACAGATTAGTAATTATCACCTTTGCTGTATTAGTTTTGTATATTGTTTTTATTACCATCCTGGGCTTTATTATTTCAAGCATTCTATTCATTGTAGCTACAGCATTAATTATCGGTCCTAAAAAGAAAAAGGATATCGTGATTGCGGGTACGGTTTCGGTTATGGTGACACTAGGCTTGTATTTCTTTTTTGAGACCGCACTTAATGTACGGTTTCCAAATGGATTATTATTTTAGTTTTTAAGTAAGGAGGTGCAGCTATGCTTGAATTATTTGTACAGGGAACAGCGGAAATTTTTCAATTTCATATATTAATAATTATCCTCCTGGGTGTTGTTGCAGGAATTGTTGCTGGTTTAATCCCAGGTTTTTCAGTAACCATGGCAATAGTACTTACACTGCCATTAACTTTTGGTATGGATCCGGTTGGCGGAATAGCAGCTATGATCGGAGTGCTTGTCGGCGGAATGTCCGGAGGGCTGATTACAGCAACTTTACTGGGTATTCCCGGAACACCTTCAGCTGTGGCTACCACTTTTGACGCTTACCCAATGGCAAGAAAAGGACAGCCTGGAAAGGCACTTTCTATTGGAATATGGGCTTCATTTTTAAGTTCGATAGTAAGCTTTTTTATACTTATTACGATAGCTCCTCAGATAGCCAGCTTTGCACTAATGTTCGGACCGTGGGAAATGTTCTCATTGATTGTTGCGGCGTTAACGATTATCGCTGGTGTAACAGGTGAATCAATATTAAAAGGACTGATCGCCGGAGTGTTCGGTCTATTGATTGCTACAATAGGCGCAGATCCGATTGTCGGTGTTTCAAGATTTTCTTTTGATATACAGATGCTTCGCGCCGGCATACCTTTTTTAGTTGTTTTAATAGGAATGTTTGCTATCTCACGTTTGTTAAACTCAATTGAACGAACTGAGCTGGAAAAAGACCATAAAAAGAAACAGGAAGATAAAATTAAAGATATTAAATTCATTCTGAAACCGAAAGAGACACTGATAAATGTTGTAAAAAGACCACTAAACTTAATCCGATCTTCTGTTATAGGGGCGGTCATTGGTGCTATTCCTGGGGCAGGTGGCAGTATTGCCAACATTATTGCTTATGATCAGGCGAAGAAATGGTCGAAGGAATCAAAAAAGTTTGGTGAAGGCCACGAAGAAGGGATTGTAGCTTCAGAAGCTGGAAATAACTCAACTGTCGGCGGGGACCTAATCCCTACGCTCGCCCTTGGTATACCAGGTTCAGCTGTGACTGCTGTTCTGTTATCAGCTCTGATGATCCATGGAATCAATCCAGGGCCGCTCTTAATGACTAATGAGCCATCTATAGCGGGAAGCATTTTCATCGCGTTTCTTGTGGCTTCCTTTTTCATGCTGATTACACAGTTTTTAGGCATCCGTTTTTTTGTCAGAGTAACAGAAATACCAACTCATATATTAGTTCCTGTTATACTAATGCTTTGTGTTATTGGAACATATGTGTTAAACAACCGGGTTACAGACTTGTATTTATTGCTTATTGTAGGGGTGGTTGGCTACTTTTTTGCAAAGTATAAATTTGCCCTTGCTCCTGTGATTATTGGGGTCATCCTCGGACCGATTGCAGAGGTGAACCTTAGAAGAGCTTTTATGGCGAATCCCGACTGGACATTATTTTTTTCCCGGCCTATATCACTGACATTCTTGATACTGGCTGTGTTAATGATTTTATTTACAGTCTGGCAGACCAGAAGAGTAAATGCCCAAACGTAGAATCTTCCTTTTCCCGGTGCCGTTTTGGCGCCGGGATTTACAATTTTCTGCTTATCCGGATGACCAGGAAAAGTCCCTGTTTTAAGATGGGCTGAAAGTTTGTACATACTTTAAAGTAGTATTCCCTCATAGGTCGTTAGAGCCAATATTACTCAAAAAAATCTTTTTTAACCTGTTTTATGAAGATGAACGGGCTTTATGCGTTAAAATTATATTTGAATCCATAATCAAGGAGAGGATACATATGAAAAAAATTAAAAAAGCATTTGTTATGTCACTTACTGCAGCTTTTATTTTTGGTGCAGCAGCAGGCGTGTCAGCACACGAGCATAAGATTATTACACCAAATGGAAACGAAGTTATCATTAAAGAAGAACCATTTCACGGCACAGATCCTACTAATGGTAAGATTTTAAACAACAAGCATTATGACGACCAGCGTGGCCTCCACCCGATTCATTATATGCTTCATACTGGTCCGGGAAGCGATAAACGGGCAATTGAGGTTGTAGTTAATTAGAAGTCAGCCGAAAAATAATAAAAAGAGTATCACACCGTTTAGGTATGATACTCTTTTTTGTGTGCCCGGCATGTGCATACGCTTTAGGGTTCAAGTCCCGAACAGTGAAGGTCGTTGTAACTGCTAGCTAAAGGCAAGGGTGTCCGGGGCGACTCGGAATCTGAAGGAAGCCGGAGGCAAATCTCCGACCCGAGGAACACGAATCTCATACAAGGCTGTCGGGTCTGGATGAGGCTGCAAAACAAGTCAAAGTCCTAACGACCGAAGGATCCGGCAGTAAATGAGGCGGGTATATGGAGAGGAAGTTTATGCACTTACCCGGGGAGGTCTGACAGGAACGCCGTACAAATGCGGTAACTGATTCCAGGAGGAATCACTGAACTGTCAGAAGTCAGCCGAAGCCATAGTACCACAGATTTCTAGATTTTGTGGGAAGGGCTGAATCATGAAAAGAGTGCTCATCCACCTGCGTACGTATCATTCGATGACACAGAACATACCAGCTTGCCTAGGAAGCAGAGGTGAATCCCTCCAGGGCTTAGGAAGCGTGGAGAATGATACCACACAATGGAAAGGAAGAGCCACGTGGAGGTTAATGTGATGTTGGAAGAGATATTACACCGAGACAATTTGAATAAAGCATATCTCAAGGTAGTCCAAAATAAAGGGAGCCAGGGCGTTGACGGCATTACCACTGCGGAACTGAAATCCCAGATCTCCGAAGAATGGTCTGCCATCCGCCAGGGGCTCTTGTCGAGAACCTACCAACCGTCACCGATCCGCCGAGTCGAAATCCCGAAACCGGACGGGGGTAAACGGAAGTTAGGGATCCCGACTGTCATGGACCGTCTGATCCAGCAATCCATTAATCTCTACCTTCAACGAATCTACGATCCGACATTTTCTAAGAACAGTTACGGTTTCCGCCCGAAACGACGAGCCCATGATGCCGTGTTGAAAGCAAAACAGTATATCAACGAAGGGTACACATGGGTGGTCGATATTGATCTGGAGAAATTCTTCGACAAAGTGAACCACGACCGGTTGATGCGAACGTTAAGTTACCGTATTAGCGACAGAAGGGTGTTGAGTATCATCCGGAAATACCTTCAGGCAGGAATCATGGAAAACGGATTAGTTAGGCAAAACGACATGGGGACTCCCCAAGGGAGTCCATTAAGCCCGCTTCTCTCAAATATTGTCCTGGATGAATTGGACAAAGAACTGGAGAAACGGAGTATTCGTTTTGTCCGCTATGCGGACGACTGCCAGATTTATACAGGGTCAAAGAAAGCCGCAGAGCGTACCCGAAAGAACATGATTACCTTCATTGAAGATAAACTGAAGCTAAAGGTAAATCGGGAAAAGAGCGCGGTAGACCGTCCGTGGAAACGAAAGTTCCTGGGGTTCAGCTTCACAGCTTCTTCTAAAGGAAAAGCGAAAATAAGAATACACAGGAAATCAATCCAACGGGCAAAAGATCGAATCCGTGAGATTACTTCCCGAAAGAAAAGTATTCCTATGGAATACAGAATTGGCAAGCTGAACCGGTTTATCGTCGGCTGGAGAAATTATTTCCGACTGGCGGAAACACCCTCGGTATTAAAGGAATTAATGAAGTGGATAAGAAGAAGACTTCGAATGGTACGATGGAAAGAATGGAAGAAACCGAAAACGAAAGTCAGAAACTTAATCGCCTTAGGAGTATCGAAGCAGAAGGCTTATGAATGGGGAAACACAAGAAAAGGCTACTGGCGAGTCGCCTGTAGCCCAATTCTTCACCATACGCGTAATGACGCCTACTGGCGCAGGATGGGTTTGAAATCGTTGATATAACGTCTGATTTTCATGAAACCGCCGTATACGGATCCGTACGTACGGTGGTGTGAGAGGTCGGGGGTTAATCACCCCCTCCTACTCGATTGCTTAGTGCACGGAGCGGAAAACTCCGATAACTTTTCCGAGGATGTGGACATTTCTTAAGATAATTGGTTCCAGAGTGGAGTTCTCCGGCTGGAGCCTGATATAATCCTTTTCTTTGAAGAAGCGCTTTACTGTAGCTTCTTCGTCTTCGGTCATAGCAACAACAATATCTCCGTTTGAAGCATCCCTCTGCTGGCGTACCACAACATAGTCGCCATCAAAGATCCCCGCTTCAATCATAGAATCTCCGGAAATTTCAAGAATGAAAGAATTTTCATCCTGTACGAAACTGGCTGGCAGAGGAAGATATTCTTCGATATTTTCAATAGCAGTAATGGGCTGCCCGGCTGTAACCTTCCCTATGATTGGAACATAAATAGAAGGGCTTTCTGTAACATTCTGAACTTCCTTTTCCGCGCCGATTATTTCTATCGCTCTCGGCTTAGTAGGGTCACGGCGAATATATCCTTTTTTTTCAAGCCTTGAAAGGTGCCCGTGTACAGTAGAGCTGGAAGCAAGTCCAACAGCTTCCCCGATTTCACGAACAGAAGGGGGATATCCCCGTTTACTGACCTCATCCTTAATAAAATCCAGTATGTCCTGTTGACGTCTCGACAGTTTTGTCATTTTACCACACCTCGTTTTCTGTAAAAATAGAAGAATTTATTTCAATAAGTCATGATCGGCAGTGTTCATTACTGAAAAATATAGGAATCTATTAATTAGGAACATTATACCATGTGAAAAAATAATGTGCAAACATTCGTTCTGTTTATTGACACGAACAGACGTTCTTTGTATAATAAATGCGAACAAACATTCTTATTACGAGGTGATTTGGATGAAATACATAAAAAATGCAAAGAAAAGTATCGACTGGTCTGTAATTTTAATAGTAATCGCAGGAGCCTTGTTTTTCTGGTCTTCTGTTTCTGCAGGTGAACCTGAGTATATGACTGAGTATGAGGTATCAGAATGGGTAGTGTCCGAAGGTGAATCTTTATGGAGTATCGCTTCTTCCCATCATAAACAAATTGATCTTACTATAGAACAGACCCTCCAGTGGGTGAAAGAAAAAAACGCAATAACAGGTGAAGCAATATATCCCGGCCAGAAGCTGTATCTTCCTGTTGAGGTTAAGGCAGTGGCGGCAAAATGAAGGCGGTAATATATGCAAGAGTCAGTACGGAAAAAGAAACACAGGATTCCTCCATTTTAAGGCAGAAAGAAGAACTCTCCCGGCTGGCGGCAGAAAAAGGTATTCATATTATCGAAATTATTGAAGAAAAAGCCAGCGGCTATGATATAGACAGAGACGGCATTATTTACATGCTGTCCCTCTTCAGCGAAGGGGAAGCAGACACACTGCTCATTCAGGATGATACGAGGCTTGGCAGAGGGAATGCCAAAATGGCTCTAATTCATCAGCTGTTAAAATGGGAAATACAGATATATACTGTTAAGGACCAGGGGGAACTGCACTTATCGGACACAGATACGATGGTTCTTGATATTGTTTCAATAGTAGAGGAATACCAGCGGAAACTTCATAACGTAAAAATTAAGCGTGGAATGAAAAAGGCAGTTGAAGAAGGTTACCGGCCGGAAAAAAACCTGGAAAATGCTGCCGGATACGGAGGCCGTAAACGAAAAGAGGTGCCTGTAAGCGAGATCGTCCGCCTGAAAAATTCCGGTCTTACTTTCCATGAAATATCCGCTACACTGAGAGGTTTTGGCTATTCAATATCAAAAGCTACTGCACACCGAAGATACCAGGAATATATGAAAAATCAGCCTTAGGCCCCTTAACTTGCAAGGGGCCTTATTGTTGTGTAGGATTAAAAATGTAAATCAAAAGGTAAAGATAAGTATAAACTTTTTCATACAGCCCTGTTCAAGGGAATGTTTAGAGTAACCTGGAGGTAATGGAATGTTAGATAAAAACAAACTTGACAGAATAAATTTCCTGGCCAGAAAAGCAAAAACCGACGGCCTCACTTTAAAAGAACAGAAAGAACAGAAGAAACTTCGGGAGGAGTATCTAAAAAGTGTAAGAAGTTCTTTCAAGAATCAGCTTAAATCCATTAAGGTAGTTGATCAAGAAGGAACCGATGTTACTCCTGAGAAATTGAAAGAGGAAAAGAGAAAAAATTTCGGCGGTAATGGTTTCAGGCACTAGTTTTGCTGTCTGTTGTATCTTTGACTGCAAGTATGGAAACAGCTGTAAAAAGAAATCAGCTCCTTTTCACATGAATTACCGTTTAATGGCTATCCTAAATGGGTAGCTATATTTTTTATGCCTGCCACCCAGTAACTTATGAAAAATCTGTGAATAAGCATTTGTAATTCCGGGTAAAAGCCATACGTAATCTGTTGTCTAAACCAGATAGAAAGTATATGATGGTTAAGTAGCAGATTACACCACTATCTCCAATGAAAGGATGACTTTTTATGTCTGGCAATATTGATAACCTCTCTATTAATACGATTCGTACATTATCAATCGATGCAATTGAAAAGGCTCAGTCCGGCCATCCGGGCATGCCGATGGGGGCTGCTCCAATGGCGTATACCCTTTTTGCAAAATATATGAATCATAATCCGAAGAATCCGGATTGGTTTAACCGCGACCGGTTCATCTTATCTGCAGGCCATGGATCAATGCTGCTTTACAGCTTACTGCACCTTCACGGTTACGACGTAACAATGGAGGACCTGAAAAACTTCAGGCAGTGGGGAAGCCGCACACCGGGTCACCCTGAATACGGCCACACCCCAGGAGTTGAAGCTACTACCGGTCCTTTAGGCCAGGGTGTTGCGATGGCAGTTGGATTTGCAATGGCGGAAAGGCATTTAGCTGCAACTTATAACCGCGATCGCTTTAATGTAGTTGATCATTATACATACAGCATTTGCGGCGATGGCGATTTAATGGAAGGCGTTTCTGCCGAGGCTGCTTCTTTAGCTGGCCACCTGAAACTGGGCAGACTAATTGTAATTTATGATTCAAACGATATTTCTCTCGATGGGGATCTTCACGAATCTTTTTCAGAAAGCGTAGAAGATCGCTTTAAAGCATATGGATGGCAGGTAATCCGTGTAGAAGACGGAAATGATCTTGAAGCTTTGGAAAATGCGGTGGAACAAGCGAAAGAAGATGACCGCCCAACTCTTATTGAAGTAAAAACGGTTATCGGCTATGGTTCACCTTCGAAAAGCGGGAAGTCTGCTTCCCATGGAGCACCATTAGGTGAAGAAGAAGCTAAAATGACGAAGGAAGCATATAAGTGGACTTTCGAAAAAGATTTCCATGTTCCTGATGAAGTAGCTGAACATTATAATAAGCTTGCGGAAGAAGGAGCTAAAAAGGAAAAAGAATGGAATGAAATGTTCGACGAGTACAAGCAGGAATATCCTGAGCTGGCAGAGCAGCTGTCTCTCGCTATTAAAGGGGAACTTCCTGAAGGCTGGGATAATGATCTTCCGGAATTCGCCACTGGGGACAAGGTCGCTACAAGGGAATCAGGCGGGAAAGCGCTGAACGCCCTTGCCAAAAATGTTCCTTATATGTTTGGCGGTTCAGCAGACCTTGCTTCTTCAAACAAAACGATGCTTAAAGATGAGAATGACTTCTCGAGAGATAACTACGCCGGAAGAAATATCTGGTTCGGTGTAAGGGAATTTGCAATGGCTGCTGCTGCAAACGGTATGGCACTCCACGGTGGAGTAAAGCCATATGCAGCAACATTCTTCGTGTTCTCTGATTATCTCCGCCCTGCAATGCGTCTATCAGCATTAATGCAGGTACCTGTGACTTATGTATTTACTCATGACAGTATAGCAGTTGGGGAAGATGGCCCTACACATGAGCCTGTTGAACAGCTCCCTGCTTTACGGGCAATGCCTGGAATCTCTGTCATTCGCCCTGGAGACGGGAATGAAACGATTGCTGCGTGGAAACTTGCAGTGGAAAGCAAGGATGAGCCAACTGCTCTTGTTCTGACGCGCCAGGGACTTCCAACACTGGAAGGAACGAAGGAGAAAGCATATGAAGGTGTTAAAAAAGGCGCCTATGTTGTTTCGGAAGCTAACGGTGAGCCAAACGGACTTCTCCTTGCAACCGGTTCTGAAGTTCCTCTTGCAGTAGATGCTCAAAAAGCACTTGAAAAAGAAGGCATTTACGTAACTGTTGTCAGCATGCCTAGCTGGGACAGATTTGAAAAGCAGAGCAAGGAATATAAAGAATCAGTTATTCCTCCTCATGTTACCGCCCGCTTAGGTATTGAGATGGCTGCATCTCTTGGCTGGGAACGTTACACAGGAGATAAAGGTTCAGTGCTGGCGATTGACAAATTCGGGGCTTCAGCACCTGGAGACAAAGTAATCAAAGAATATGGTTTTACAGCTGAAAACGTTGCAGCTCAGTTCAAACAGCTATTGGACAAACAATAATATACACCCTGGGACACACAGAAATTTGTGTGTCCTTTTTTTGTTGTTTAATATAAAGGCTCTGTTAAACTTAGTTGTTGATTTTCATTACAGGACGCTCGCGTAAATCAACTATAAAAAATCAACCTTAGTCTATATACAGAGCAAAGGTAATCTTATCTTGTAAAAATTTATTCGACTTATGCACGAGCATTTTACAAAGGAGCCAAAAAGGGTATTTATAATACAAAATCAGTGCCGAAGATAGAATTTTCAAACTTTAGACAAAATTAGTCATTTTATGAGACAGATTTTGACATCATGCAGTGAAGAGGTCCGCTATACTTAGTGAAAGACGAACGACGGGGAGCTGAAAATAATGAGAGAATATCATATCTATAAAATTCGGGAAGATGTCGCGTTAGATTATTATGGAATGGAAACGAAATTATTTCAGCTTTTTCAGGAAAACAGGGAAGCTAAAGGAAGATTAAAGGAAGCTACTGAAAAACAGATCCAGTATATTATCCAGCAAATTAACAAATTAGAGGTCCAGGATCATTTAAATAAATATTTAAATGAAACAGAAGGCTATATTATAAGAGATAATAAGCATTATATTATGTCACCAAAGAGAAGAAGCCAGGCAGGGTTAGCTATATATAAAATGCATATTAAACTCTTTTCAGAGGGTAGCCAGGATTCGGAAGCCTGTTTTTTCGAAGCATTGCGAAGTTACGATGGCACGTTTATTGCAATGGATTTTTCAAGAGAGCAATATGGCTGGCTAAAACCGTTAAAGTCTATGGAGATTGCTGAATTGTCAGAGTCAAATAAGGCATTTAAATGAATCTAATTAAATACTCTTTAATTGTTCCGGGCAATAGGTTATAATATATAAGGTCCAAACCGATGTTTGATATATTTGGAAGACAACATAGAGAGAAGGAGGGTCACCGAATATGTGGATGTATATTCTAATCGGTGTCATCGCTCTGTTGGCAGGAATCGCCATTGGTTTCTTTATTGCCCGACAGTATATGATGAGTTATATGAAAAAGAATCCGCCAATTAATGAAAAAATGCTGCGAGTTATGATGATGCAAATGGGCATGAATCCATCGCAGAAGAAAATTAATCAAATGATGAAAGCAATGCAGAATAATACGAAATAATAAGGAGTGCGGGGAAGAACTATCTTCCTCTTCTCCCGTGAAGCCCCACGTATCCAACAGGATTAGGGCAGGGACTAATTCCGTATTATCATGCTGGAGTGCAACACTTCGGCGCCAATATTTATACCGAAAATAATATTTAAGTAAACACTCCGTTTTCAGGAGTGTTTTTTACATGTATAAACGATAGTTCGAATGAGAAGAAGATTTAGACAGTAAGCAGCTTCTTAGCAATAAATATGGCTGGAGCAATTAAAGGCAGGTGATATTCATGCTGGCGGCACTGCATGAATTACAAATAACTTATAAAGAATTAAATAAAAACAACAACTACCTTATCGACGTCAGATCACCAGGAGAATTTAAAGAATTTCATGTTCCTGGCTCTGTTAACATACCGCTTTTTACAAATGAAGAAAGAAAGCAAATAGGAACTTTATATAAACAGGTGAGCCCTGATGTAGCAAAAAAACAAGGTATTTCTATCTTTTCAGAAAAGCTTCCTCAATTTTATGATACATGGACATCGCTTATTAACTCCAATCCTGGGAAAGAAGCAGTGGTAATGTGTGCCAGAGGAGGCATGAGAAGCGGTGCGTTTGTATCAATGATGAGCTCTCTTGGACTGCCAGTACGCCAGCTTACAGGAGGGATTCGCTCAGTCCGGAAGAACGTTACTGAGGAGTTAAACGAGCTCGCAAAAATACCTTGGCGAACGGTTGTTTTGTCGGGCAATACAGGAACAGGAAAAACGAAATGGTTAACTATGCTCGAGTCAAAAGGATATCCGGTTCTTGACCTGGAAGGCATTGCAAAACACAGAGGCTCCATATTTGGCCACGTAGGATTAGAACCAAGAACTCAAAAACAATTTGAATACCATCTCGTTCACAAGCTTAAAGAACTTGAAGGGAAGAGAATTCTGGTAATGGAAGCGGAGAGCAGGAGAATTGGCAATATTATTGTACCGGATTTTTTGATTGGTTTAAAAAAGCAGGGAAAAGCGATTCATTTAGAGGATAATATCAAAAGCAGAGTGGAGCGGATTTATGAGGACTATGCCCCGCTGAAACATCATGATGACCTTTATGAAGCATACGGGAGTATTAAAAACAGACTTACTGCTGAAACGAGAGAGGAAATCGACTATGCTTTCTCACAAAAAGATTACCGTAAAATTTTCCGCTTACTGTTACTAGACTATTACGATTTGAGGTACCACCATTCGGAAAAATATTATAACCTTCATAGCAAAATCAGCCTTTCCGGTCTGGGTGAAGCAGAGGCTGTAAAAGTGATTGAACAGGAAGTCGAGGGTTATGTTAAGAAACAGGCGGGCTCGTTATAGAGTGGTATATTAGAGTACTGCAAAGCTTTTCGGTTAAAGAAAACTAAATATCGCCCTTGAAAAAATTTCCGGAGAAGTAAAATTAAGAAAAGTTTAACTTTTCCGGAGATTTTTCTTTTGGTATGATTGTAATGTCTTTTTGCTTTATCCCGATGTAACCGTCCGTAAAACTCCCGCCTCAAAACAGGAGTGGAATCGAAGAAGTTCAGTCGGGAGATGACGGACGCTAACATCCCGATTGGTTCAACTAACAATCAGTGGGGGATGAATAACACCCCACTGATCGAAGGTTCACTTTATAATTCTTTAGTAACAGATGAAAGAGAGGTGCATTCTATGCGGGTCTTCTTAGACTTAATGTGGTATTTTAAAAAGGAAAAATGGAACTACGGCGGGGGTATCCTCGTACTTGCCCTCGTATCTTTGTTATCTTTGCTTCCGCCTTATGTGGTAGGAGTAATTGTTGACCACATTGATTCAGGCACATTAACAGAAGAGGTCTTACTGAGGTGGATGCTCCTGTTGTTTGGTGTTGCAGTAACCGTTTACATACTAAGGTACTTATGGAGAATACTGATTTTTGGTTCGGCAATCCGCCTGGCCAGGCTTTTGCGTAACCAGTTGTATGATCATTTTTCTCGAATGTCTTCTTCCTTTTTCCAGAAAAGGAGAACTGGGGATCTGATGGCCCACTCCACAAATGATATTCGGGCAATCGAGCAAACCGCAGGAGCGGGCGTTCTTACTCTTGTAGATTCCATTACTATGGGCGGCTTCGTCATTATCACAATG
This sequence comes from Evansella clarkii, assembly GCF_002019695.1. Lineage (GTDB taxonomy): Bacteria > Bacillota > Bacilli > Bacillales > Salisediminibacteriaceae > Evansella > Evansella clarkii. The sequence goes on from NZ_KV917376.1 coordinate 3,059,427, forward strand.
GCTGTCACGATCAGCTGGGAACTCACATTGATTGCATTGCTTCCTATGCCGGTGATGGCGTATGCTACGAGCAAGTATGGCTCCATGCTTCATGCGAGGTTTACAAAAGCCCAGGCAGCCTTCTCTTCCCTGAATGACAAAGTTCAGGAAAGTATGACCGGTATAAGGGTTACGAAGACGTTTGGCTATGAAGAAGAAGACGTAAAAACTTTTAAAAAAGAATCAGATGACGTTGTGGAAAAAAATATTCACGTAGCGAAAGTAGACGCGCTTTTTGACCCGACGATTTCAATAATTGTTGGATTGTCCTTTTTCCTATCTATCGTTTTCGGAGCGAGATACGTAGTGATGGATGAGCTTACTATTGGTCAACTTACGAGTTTCACCGTTTATCTCGGGCTGTTAATATGGCCCATGCTCGCATTTGGCTGGCTGTTTAATATCGTCGAGCGGGGCAGGGCTTCCTATGACCGGGTATCCGCACTCCTTAAAGTGAAACAGGATATTGTCGATAAGCCTGGAGCTTCTGAGGAACCGCCGGCAGGGGATATTGAATTTAAGGTTAACCGGTTTTCCTACGAAAGCAGTGTTGAGGATGCATTAAGGGATATTCACTTTCGTTTGGAACGGGGGCAGACTTTAGGCATTGCAGGCCGGACAGGAAGCGGGAAAACTACGCTCATCAAAACAATTATGAGAGATTCGGACATTGAAGACGGGGAAATAATTTTCGACGGTAAGCCGGTCGATAATTACACACTTGATGCTTTACGAGCGTCAATCGGCTATGTGCCTCAGGACCATTTTCTTTTTTCCGCAACCATCGCAGATAACATCAGCTTTGCCAATCCGGAAGCAGGCTATCAGGAAATTATTCAGGCTGCAAAGCTTGCGGCTATCCATGATGATATTATCCGATTTGAGGAAGGTTACGAAACAATTGTAGGTGAGCGGGGAGTCACTTTATCCGGGGGGCAAAAGCAGCGAATATCCATCGCAAGGGCGCTTCTTTCCAACCCTGAACTGCTGATTCTTGACGATTCGTTGTCGGCGGTCGATGCAAAAACAGAGGAACAGATCCTCCAGGCACTCCGTGATATACGCAGAGGGAAAACGACTTTTATTACTGCCCACAGACTCAGTGCTATTAAACATGCAGACCTGATTCTCGTACTGGATGACGGTAAAATAGTCGAACAGGGGGACCATGAGGAGCTGATGGCCGGCAATGGGTGGTACAGGAAAATGTATGAACACCAGCAGCTGGAGTCGCTCGTAGAGAGAGGGGGACAGTCCTCATGATAGAGAGACATAAACACTTACTGGTGCCGCTTCCCCAGGGGCCGGTCTTTAAGCGGCTGATGGCATACGGCAAACCACATCTGAAGTGGATTCTTATTGCCTTTCTCCTTCTTGTTGGCGGGACAGGGGCGGAGATTTTAGGACCTATTTTAATTAAAATTTTTATTGATGATTTTTTAACACCGAGAGTTTTTGAGCTGCAGCCTTTAATCATGCTTGGAGCAGGCTATTTGCTGCTTCATGTTTCAGCTGCAGTTATGAATTATTCCCAGCTGCTTTTATTTCAGAAAATCGCATTAAGGATCATCCAGCAGCTGAGGATTGATGTGTTTGCAAAGGTGGAAAAGCTGGGACTGTCTTTCTTCGACCAGTTTCCTGCGGGCGGACTCGTTTCACGGATTACGAACGATACAGAACAAGTGAAAGAGCTGTACGTCAGCGTGCTTGCAATTTTTGTCCAGAACATCGTTTTCCTTATAGGTATATTTATCGCTATGTTTGTGCTGAATGTGCAGCTGGCACTGTTCTGTCTTGTTATATTGCCGCTGATTATTCTCGTAATGCAGCTTTACCGCCGTTTTAGTTCCAAGTATTATGCTGAGATGAGCGAGAAGCTGAGCCAGCTGAATGCCAGGCTGAACGAATCAATTCAGGGAATGGCGATCATTCAGGTTTTCCGGCAGGAGCGCCGAATGAACAGAGAATTTCAGAAGACAAACAAGGAGCATCATGATGCTTATTTCAAAAGCATTAAACTGGATGGACTTCTTCTCCGCCCGGCTGTTGATTTCATTTCTATCATGACCCTTGTCCTTGTGCTGAGCTTTTTTGGAATTACTTCTTTGAACAGCCCTGTTGAAATCGGAGTTCTTTATGCATTCGTCAATTATCTTGACCGTTTCTTTGAACCGGTAAACCAGATGATGCAGAGGCTGTCTATTTTTCAGCAGGCAATGATTGCCGCAGGGCGTGTCTTCCGGCTTATGGACCATGATGAGCTCGCTCCGGTAAAACAAGGTGAAGGAGATCCGGAGATAAAGCGCGGTGTTATTGAATTCCGTAATGTGACTTTTTCTTATGATGGCAGGCAGGATGTCCTGAAGAATATCAGCTTTACTGTAAATGAAGGAGAAACACTTGCCCTTGTCGGCCATACAGGGAGCGGAAAGAGTTCCATTATTAATCTTCTGATGAGGTTTTATGAGATAAAACAGGGAGAGATCCTGATTGACGGAGTGCCGCTGAAAAATTATGATGACAGTGAGCTCCGTAAAAAAATGGGGCTCGTGCTTCAGGATCCGTTCATGTTTGTAGGAGACATAGCTCATAATATCCGGTTGTTTGATGAGAATATTTCAGATCTTGATGTAAAAGAGGCAGCGGAATTTGTTCATGCTGATAATTTTATTGATCGGCTTTCCTCTGGTTACAATACAAAAGTTGGAGAACGGGGCACTACTTTTTCCAGCGGCCAGCGCCAGCTCATTTCTTTTGCCAGGACGATGGCTAAGAAACCGAAAGTACTTGTTCTCGATGAAGCTACCGCAAGTGTTGACACAGAAACGGAAACGCTTATACAGGCAGCTCTTGAAAAAATGCGAAGAGGAAGAACCACTATTGCAATCGCACACAGGCTTTCCACTATAAAAGATGCGGATCAGATACTGGTACTTCATCAAGGTGAGATTGTTGAACGGGGAACTCACAATGAGCTTCTTGAGCAGAGAGGGCTGTATCATAAAATGTACCTTCTTCAGCAAGGTGCAGAAAAACTAGAGGGCAAAATGGAAGAAATGAAAGCAGAACAGCTGTGAAAAACTGATTAATAGAGGTGATACACAGCAGAAGGGGGAGTTATAATGGCAGATATACATCAGGAAATCAAAGTAGATGCACCGCTGAGCGATGTATTTGCTTTTCTGGCTAATCCGGCAAACCGAACAGAGTTATATGTAAACGTTGCGGAGGTAACGAAGCTGGGAGAAGGAAAAGGCTGGGTAAAAGGAGACCGATTTAAGGAAATAAGGGACCTGTCAAACCGAAAAGTAAGTACAGATTACAAAATTGTGGATTTGCATCATAACCAGAGGGTTGTTTACGAAAGCAGTGCGGCCGGTATGAAGATGGTTTATGAATATTTTTGTGAAGAAGTCGGAGAGGGCACCAGGGTAAGATTTACTGCTAATATCAAGACAACAGGCATCCGTACAAAGTTAACCCGTCCTCTGCTCATCCGGATGCTTAAGAAAGAAGAACATGACCACCTGATTAATTTGTACGATCAGCTTACGTCATAGTGACAGTTGCCTTTGGGCAACACCTCCTCAACCATTGATATATATATAGGTTGGGGAGGTTTTTTGTTTACATAATGCCGTGTGTCAAAGTGGCGTGTGTCATAGTGACACTTTCGTATATTCAAAAAAGTTTCCGCCGGCAAGTACATTTCTTCCTTGACATTTATACACCCGGGGGGTATGGTGGAAGTATAAAGAAATGAAATTTGCTAACCTTATTTTTCATGGAGCTTGCAAAACAGCCACCAGGAAAATAAGCTTTATGAAATTACAGCAGCTGAAAGGAGTGTGGCAGAGATGAAGAAAGATGTAATTCAGGTCGAAGGTATGACATGCAACCATTGCAAAGCAGCAGTAGAAGGTACATTAAACAACTTAGATGGTGTAAAGGGTGCCGAGGTAAACCTAGAGGCGAAAAATGTAACTGTTGACTACGAAGAGAGTGTAGTAACAGTGGATAAAATGAAAGAGGAAATTGAAGACCAGGGATACGATGTAGTATAATGATAAACATAAGACGCCGGCATTGCCGGCGTTTTGCTGTTTTTCTAACTTATTAAACAGATGCAGAAGGGGTTATCCATGTCTTTACATAAAAAAATCCTTATTGTAATTCTCGTTGCAAGTGCAGGAGCCTTTCTCTGGATGGAGCAGCAGCAGAACAATTTCACGAGCGGAACAGATGGGCAGAGTGCATCTCTCCCTCATCCTGGACATTCAGCGCCTGATTTTACTCTTGAGCAATTATCAGGAGAAGGGCTGGTTCAGCTAAGTGAAGCCGCTGGAAACGCTAACGGGGCAGTGGTGTATTTCTGGACTTCCTGGTGCCCTTTCTGCTCTGCTTCAATGGAAGCGGTGGAAAATGCCCACAGAGTACACGGGGAGACTATTCATCTTATCGGTGTTAATGTTACCAGTCAGGACTCAAAACAGGCAGCAGAAAACTTCCTTAAGAAACATAGCATCACTTTTCCCAATGTAATGGACCAGGACGGAGCTGTGGCAGATATGTATTATGTTCCACCTGTTCCGGCTGTGTTTTTTGTTGACAGCGGCGGAACGATTACATCCAGGAAGACCGGGGCTGTGACAACCGGGGAACTGGAACAGGAAATCAGCCGCTTAAAGGAGGCTGACTGATAATGACTGAACCGTTTATTACATGGTCTGTTGGTCCGTTTACAATTTCAGCTCAGATGCTTTTCATTTTTATCGCGGCAGCAGCCGGATATGGGGTAATGAGCCTTTATCTGAAAAAACTGCACGTGGAAAACAGGGGAGAAATACTGGGCACCTTTTTAACATCGTTAATTATCTGCGCAGTTATTTATAAATTGTGGCCGTTTATACTGGATCCTCAGCTGCTTATATCTCCAGGCAACCTGCTTTATTTTGCAGGAGGGCCATATGCGGTTTATGTTTCTGCAGGTGTTGCAGTAATTTACTTTTTTCTCCAGAGTATAAGAAAGAAATGGAGCCATCACAGCCTGGACAGTTTTATGGCTGCCATAACAACCGCTCTGATTGTATTTTCCCTTGGTGTTAAAAACTATGGGCTGCCTTCCCCTTTTTCTTTTGGATATATGTATGAAGGAGTGATGTACCATGCTGTTAATTTTTATTACAGCTGGTTGTTCCTTCTCGTACTGCTGGCAGCTTTAATACTCGTGCCTTCCAGTAAGAAATATGCCAGATCAATAACAATGCTCACAGGACTGGTAATTGCTTATGGGCTGGCAGCGCCATTCCAGGTGTAGAAACTGATATAATTCGGTTTATCCCGATGTAACCGTCCGTAAATCTCCCGCCTTAAAACAGCAGTGGAAGCGAAGATGTTTAGGCAGGAGATAACGGACGCTAACATCCCGATTGGTTCAACTAACAAACAGTGGGGGATGAATAAAATCCCCACTGATTGAAGGTTCACTTTATAAAAATACGTGAGGATATGCTATACTATTAATCACAGAGGAAAAATGAGGGGGTGAATCTCCCATGGTGGAAATTGTTTTAGGTGCAGGTGCTGTCATTATGGCTTTCTTAGCTCTCTTTGTGCGAATGAAATCCATGAAAAAACCAGCTAATGCAAAAAAAATTCTGATTCCGCCTGTTGCGATGTCAACGGGATTTTTAATGTTTTTGTACGAACCGGCACGTCCCACCTCGCTGGAGGTGCTTGAAGCAATAGCAGTGGGATTAATATTCTCCATTGTACTGATTAAATTGTCTTCATTTGAAATAAGGGAAAATGCCGTCTATATGAAGAAATCAAAGGCATTCCCATTCATACTGCTTGGACTGCTTGCTGCAAGGCTGATCTTTAAAACAGTGCTCGGAATTCACTTTGAATATGAGGTACTGGCAGGCATGTTCTTTATTCTTGCATTTGCTATGATTCTTCCTTGGCGTATCGCTATGTATGTAAAATTCAGGCAAGTGGAAAGAGAACTTAAATCAAAACAGTTGAAAACTAAATTACCACTTAATATGCAAACAGAAAACCCGGCACCATGAGGATTTAATATCCTCAGGTACCGGGTTTTTGTTTATCCCGATGCAGCTGTCCGTAAAACTCCACCTTAAAAAATGGGTTGAAACAAAGATGTTCAATTGGGAGATACCGGAGGTTAACATCCCGATTAGTTCAACTAACAATCAGTGGGATGTACAGGACTCCCTCTGATTAAAGTTTCACGTTATGCTGCCTGTTGTTCACGGAGATTATACCGACTCTTTAAAATACGGTTTGTACTGGTCAATATCAATCTTTTTCTCTTTGAGTTTTTTTACGAGAAACTTATGGTCACGTTTTGGGGTAGCCGCGATGTAACCTTTAATAATTAGTTCCTGGGTCATTTTGTCGGCCTTTTCTTTTAAAGCCATTTCTCCGATTTTGCCGGCTATAGTTCCTTTGGCAATATCACGGAACAGCTCAGGAACAGGTTCCACAAGTTCATCGAGGAGGGCTTTATCTTCCTCTGACCAAAGATGCCGCGTTTTCTCAATATAGTAATCCTGCCAGTCAAGGTCAGATTTACCGTCTTCCTTAGGCAGTCTCTTAAGAAATTTCCTGAACATAAAAAAACCGCCGATACCAACAGTTGTTATCAAAAAGATCGACCAAAGCACGATCAGCCAAAAAAACAGATCACTTGGCATCAGACATCACCTCTTCTTCCTACTGTAGTATATTGTACGATATTCCTGGCTTTCTGAAAAGGGAGAAAGAGATGTTTGTTGTTTCAATTCAAAAAGGATGAATAACTTTGCGAATGGAAACAACCAGGATAGACGCACTTGTTAACGGAAGTCATTTGGGGCATCGCAGTGGCTTTTTTTGCTGCCGAAAAAATAAATTTTTGGAAACAGGTTTAACCTTTATCCATTTGGGTATTATAATACAGAATCTTGAAAGAAATATGGAGGGATATGTTTTGGCTGAAGGAACAGTAAAATGGTTTAATGCTGACAAAGGTTTTGGTTTTATCGAGCAAGAAGGTGGAGACGATATTTTCGTACATTTTTCCGCTATTCAGGGAGAAGGCTTTAAAACCTTAGAAGAAGGACAACGTGTTCAATTCGATGTCACTGACGGGGATCGTGGTCCTCAAGCGTCCAACGTCACTAAACTATAAAAAAGTCATGGAAAAAACACACCAATGCAGGTGTGTTTTTTCATTTGTATGAAAGCAAGTACTTTGTCAGTAATTTAATTATAAGATAAAATAAATCAGGAGGCTTTCAGAGGGGAAGGTCTCCTTTTGTATTGGTAAAGAAGTGATAAAAGAATCGCAGAATAGAGGAGAAACAAAAAATGAAATTAATTTCCTGGAATGTTAATGGAATTCGCGCGTGTGTCAAAAAAGGATTTATTGATTACTTCAATGAAGCTGATGCAGACATCGTTTGCCTGCAGGAAACGAAATGCCAGGCTGGCCAGATTAAACTGGATATGAAAGGCTATTATCAATACTGGAATTACGCTGAAAGAAAAGGTTATTCAGGAACTGCTGTTTTTACAAAAATAAAGCCGTTGACTGTTAGTTACGGCCTTGGTATAGAAGAACATGACCAGGAGGGCAGAGTAATAACACTTGAATTTGAACAGTTTTATCTGGTAAATGTCTATACACCTAATGCAAAACGTGATTTAACGAGATTGTCATACAGGCTGCATTGGGAGGATGACATTCGAACATATCTCATGGAGCTTGACAAGGATAAACCAGTAATTCTATGTGGGGATTTAAATGTAGCACATCAGGAGATCGACCTGAAAAACGCCCGTACGAATAGAGGAAACTCTGGTTTTACTGAAGAAGAGCGCGGGAAAATGGACAACCTGCTTTCTTCAGGGTTTATCGACTCATTCAGGTATAAATATCCTGACCTGGAAGGGGCATACACATGGTGGTCCTACATGAGTAAAGTAAGAGAAAGGAATATTGGGTGGAGAATCGACTACTTTATTGTATCTGAGAAAATAAAGGACTTGATAAAGGAAACAGAAATCCATGCTGAAGTTCTTGGAAGCGACCATTGTCCGGTAGCATTGGAAATCGAAACCGCCTGAATCATTCTCCTGGGTTATTGGTTGAAGCAAAAAGGGAATAGAAGCTTAACGTGCGCCATACAGGAGAAAGGAGCGGTAAGATGAAGCGCTGGGCTTGTTTCACTGGTATCACAGCTATTTTAATTTTGTCTGCATGCGGGGAAAACAACATGGAACTTAATGAGCCAATTGAAGGGGAAGATGAAATTGAAACCCCGGATTCAATTCCTGAAGAAAATAATGTTCCTGATAATGTAAATGAATAAGTACTTACTGCCCGCCACTTTTTTTATATGGCGGGTTTTTATATTTGTTATGATAATCCATCACTTGAAAGCAGGGTTACTTCTTCAGGATTTCAATAGGATAATCCGTTACTGAAAAGTAAGAAAGCCAATACCTATGAGCAACAATACTATTAAAGATACTGCAATAATCCATCCCATAATAAGCAGCTGCTGATTTTTACAGCTGTCGCACCACCTTTCGCCTTTTAATACTGAGTATTCGACCAGAAGAGACTTTATATTCCTCTGCTGCATGCAACTATAAAACAGGTTTAGAGCCCATGATATAAAAATTATTGTTTAGCGTATTTCTCTGAGTGGAAAAACGGTACAAAGACAGTTTTTTTATTGTTCCACTATTTTTAAATTAATATTAAAAAGAGGAGAGATGTGAGATGGATAACAAACAACAGCAAGGCGGAACCGCAGGAAAAATAGTTGCAGGTATGGCAGTCGGCGCATTAGCAGGTGCGGCGGTGATGATGCTGAATTCAAGTACTCGTTCCAAAGTAATTGACAGTACGAACCAGCTTAAGGAATCTGCTGTAAATATTGGACAGGAAATTAAAGAAGATCCGGAAGGCAAGAAAGAACAGCTTATGGAGCGGGTTCAGAATGCGACTGACGTACTTAAGGGTGCAGTGAAAGACCTTCAGGGAGTTTATGATATTGCGAATGGGGAAATTGCAGATCAGGTAAAAGAAGTGAAAGAAAATGCTAAGGAAGTGATGAGCACAGCAAAGGACGCAGGAGAAGAGCTACAGAATGTAGGATCTCAAGTGAAGGATGCGAAGGGAGAGCTGGTGAGCCAAGACTCCGATTCAGAAGAATCCTCCAGGGGGAATTCCAGCTCTACGAATCATACAATCACAGACAGACCAGTATAATTACCACTAATGAGCCTGCACGAAAAGTGCAGGCTTTTTATATTGGCTTGGTCAGAACTGAACTAAAAAACTATTGTTATAATTATCTAATTAGATTATAATCTAATTAATACTCAAACTGGGGGAATTTCATGCAGCTGGACAAACTCGTTAATTTTCATAAAACAATCGGGGATAAAACAAGGATACGTATAATTTCATTGTTGAAAGAAGGGCCATTGCACGGCCAGGCACTGGCGGGAAAACTGGGGCTCACTCCTCCAACCATCTCTCACCATGTGGCTAAACTGCGCGAAATCAACATTATTTATCAAAGAAGGGAAAAAAATACGATCTATTTTCATTTGAACGAGAAAAATCTTGAGCTAATGTCTAAAGCTATTTTAAGACTCGGTAAGGAGGAAGAAATGAAACTATACGAATATGGAGAAGATGAGAAATCCAAAGTACTTAATAATTTTGTGCAGCAGAACGGTAAAGTGAGAAATCTCCCGGCACAGCATAAGAAAAGGCTTATAATTCTTGAGCATTTAATTAAAGGACTGGAGATGGGCAGAACATACAGCGAACCGGAAATTAATGAACATATCATGCAATTCTACGACGATTACGCCACTGTGCGGCGTGAGTTTATTATGAATCAGTTTATGTTCAGGCAGGATGGTCAGTATGAGTTAAATCCAAAGGAAATGTGGCCGGTCTGAACCGGCCTTTTTTCCCTCATCTAATTAGATGTTTGTATAATTAGATTGGCATAAAATGAGGTGGAGAGGGTGGCAATCTTAAAATCCTGGAAACAGGAAACAAACTATCAAAGACTGTTCTTTGCTGGTTTTATTAATGGAATCGGAAATCGGTTTACCCAGGTAGCAATATTTTCCTTACTATACGATTTAACCGGCTCAGCAATGGCTATCGGAATGGTACTGGCAATACGTATGGTCCCGTTTTTGCTCCTGGCGCCTCTTGCAGGGGTACTGGCAGACAGGTTTTCAAAGAAAATTCTGCTGATCTGTATTGATTTGATCCGAATTCCTTTAGTGCTATCTTTATTGTTTGTTCAGGGAACAGACGGATTGTGGATCGTATACCTGGTTACGTTTTTACTTGCTGGTGGCGAAGCTTTTTATGCTCCTGTGAGAATGTCCTCCATACCGTCATTGGTTAAACAAGACAGGATAATCGATATAAATTCTCTGGAACAGGCGATGATTGGATTAGTTTTAGTGGCAGGCTCCAGCGCAGGAGGGGTTATTTCTCATTACCTTGGATTATCGCTACCTTTCGTGTTAAATGGGGCGGCTTTTCTTATATCTGCTTTTATTCTCTCCAAAATAAGAATACCTGGCAGAGAAACGATGAGAAGGGAGCAAAACTTTCTGCCTGTTTCTAAAAGAATTTTTTATAGTTCGTTTGCTATGATTACTTTTATTTTCATCGCAGTTACAATGCCGTTAGCAAATGGAATAGATAATGTTCTGATAAATGTCTATGCTCTCGAAGTTTTTGGAATGGGGGAAATTGGCGTAGGTTTATACGCCGCGCTGGGACTTGGATTCATCTTAAGTTCATTCTTTTCCAGTTTGTTAAAAAAGGGATTATTATTGCTTACTGTTATATTTATTATTGTGGAAGGCTTTGCCCATATCTTATTGAGTATTGTACCTGTTTTTCCGCTCGCTCTTTTCGTTGTCATCTTTATTACATTTGCAGGGGGATTAAGTAATATTTGTATGGACACAGTGATGATGAAAGTAATACCGGCATCTCTAAGAGGCAGGTTCTTTGGATTCATACAGGCAATCTCGAATACTGCCCTGGGGATTTCAATGGCTTCAGCTGGTTTCTTGCTGGAAGTATTTAGCCCAAGAGAATTGAGTTTAATAGTCGGCGTTTCCTATATAAATTTTACCTTTTTTTACTCGCTTTTGTTTATAAAACTAAATCTGGTTCAAGAGAAAAAGATTCTGTTAAAGAAAGCAACATAAAGAATCCCGATAAAAAGGTATCGTTATTGTCACGCACACATGCCTAATCTGATTTCATACCCAGTAGTTTCATGATTAAGAAGGTAATTTAAGTCATTTAGCGAAGTATTGATTATAACTTTTTACATGGGGGATTAGTATGAAGGCTGTAAAAAATGAGATAGGTACTGTCTTTATTCCTGTTAGCAATATTGAGGGAGCCCGGGACTGGTATTGTGATATTTTAGGCTTATCAGCGGATGGAGAGATATTGCATGGTCATTTATATATAATACCGATGAAGGGGACAGGAATCGTCCTGGACAGCAAAATTTATTCACAGGATAATTTGATTAAAACTCCTTTATTTCATTTAAATACTGATGATATCGAACGAGCATATGAGTTCCTGAAGGAGAAGGGGGTGGAAATTACCACAGAGATCATGCACAGCCACTGGTTTAATATCAAAGATCCGGATGGTAATCATATTATGGTGTGTCAGTGCTGACAATAGTGCAGCAGCTTATCGGTGAACCAGACAGCCCGCCGTCCGGATGTAAAACTATTTCTTTTAATCTTTAAAAGGTAAACAGAGCTAAAAAGACAGAAGAGGGGATGATTGAACATGGGCATAGACTTTCACCATAAACAGAATAGAGAGGCTTATACGAGCCGTCAAGCTGACGAAACCTGGCTGAAAGCTGTAAGAGAACTAGTGCCTGCTGATACAATTAATAAGGCACTGGACGTTGGTTGTGGCGGAGGAATCTATTCAAAAGCACTTGCAGAATTGGGGATAGATTCGATTACAGGAATTGATTTTTCTGAAACGATGCTTGAGGGTGCCAGGAAGAATTGCAAAGCATATAGTCAGATAACTTTTAAGCGAGGAAGTGCTTTTCAAACAGGGGCAGAAAGTAACGCTTTTGATTTACTTCTTGAAAGAGCATTGATCCACCATATCACAGATTTGAATACCTGTTTTAATGAGGCTCACAGGGTTTTAAAAGAGGGCGGTATTTTTATTGTGCAGGACAGGACGCCTGATGATTGTACTTTAAAAGGTGATGAAAGACACATCAGAGGGTATTTCTTTGACCTTTTTCCAAAACTGGAGGAAAACGAGATAAACAGGAGACATAAAAGTGACAAAGTGATTAAAAATCTGAAGGAAGCAGGTTTTACTGACATTAAAGAAATGAAGCTTTGGGAAACAAGACAAATTTATAAAAGTAAAGAAGAATTGCTTGATGATTTAAGGCTAAGAACAGGCAGAAGTATTTTGTTTGAGCTGGATGATGAGGAACTGAGTTCATTAATCAGCCATATTGATAAGTCGATTCCTTTAAACCGGACGGTTATGGAACAGGACAGATGGACAATCTGGAGAGCCGTTAAATAATGTAACTGAACAGGCAGGTGATTTAAAAGTGGAAATCAGACCAGCGAGGGAAGAGGATTTGCAAAAGGTCCTCAGTTTATTAAATGAGGTCACTATAGATTTGCATCAAAAAGGAATAAACCAGTGGGAGCATCCATGGGAAAAAAAGAGATTATTGAGCCAGCTTAGTAACCGGCATCTATACGTATTATTATCCGAAGACGATCAAATAGCCGGTACTTTTTGTTTAAAAGATATTCATAGAATAAATGATATACCAGTTGAATTAAATAGTAGATATTTATACCAAATTGCGCTCTTGCCAAAGTATCAGGGGAGCAATTTTGGTGCGGAAATCATCGGCTTTGCTTGTTCATTGGTAAAACAAAATGAAAAAACCCTTTATTTAGATTGCTGGTCAGGAAACGAGAAGCTGAAGGCGTTTTATTCGAGTAATGGATTAACTTATGAGGGAGATTTTCCGGAAGATGATTATATGATTAGTATTTTTAAGTATAATTAAGCACCACTTAGTGACAAAGTTTAAAAAGGGGGAAATAACCGTTGACCAATAACAAAATGAAAACATCAATAGAGGATGCCTTGCTGCGACAGGTCCAGAAAGACAGCAAAATAAAAAGCGCCTATCTTCTTGTGGAATCAGAGAAACTTGGACTTCATCTCAATACAGCAGCTGGAGTATCAGATGATATGCCGGCAAGGCCGGAGCAAGCAAATTACATGGCGAGTGTTGGCAAAATATTCACTTCCACCCTTACTGGTATTTTATCCGACCAAGGAAAATTGTCTTTTGAGGAACCAATTATAAAATATTTAGATGAAGAATTAGTAAATAAGCTCCATGTATATAAGGGTACCGACTATACTCCTGAGATAAAAATAAAACATCTGCTGAATCATACTTCTGGGCTGTATGACTACTTCTGGCCTCTTCTAGATAAACTGATTGATGATCCTTCCTTAGAATTAACGCCGCAGAAATCAATTATATGGGGAAAAAATAATTTGCAGCCTTATTTTTCACCAGGTAATGGCTTTCATTATACTGATACTAATTATCACTTGCTTGGATTAATTATTGAAAAAGTTACTAAGCTGCCTTTCCATGAAGCACTAATGCACTTCATTTTTAAACCGAATGACATGAAACATTCTTTCATGCTGCATTATTCAGAGCCAATGGCCGCAAGCCGTTACCCAGTAAGCAGTTTTTACTACAGGGGTCACCGGTTAAATGATTTGAAAAGCTACGCAGGGCTCGATTATGCAGGGGGTGGCATTGTCGCTCCGAACGAAGATTTGCTTAAGTTCATGAAGGGATTGTCCGGCGGCCGCATAATTAAAAAAGAAACGCTTGAAATGATGATGGATAATAAAGCTAAATATGGCACCGGGATAGATTATGGTTACGGAATAATGCAGTTTAAACCTGTTTTTTTACTCATGCCTAAGACATTCAAATCCTGGGGGCATCCAGGGGCTACCGGGTCGTTTATGTTTTATCACCCTGAAAAGGATGCATACATTATTGGCACATTTAATGATTTTTCCTATGAAAAAAAAGGAGTACGGTTTATGCTAATGAAAGTAATCAACACCCTTTATAAATTACAGAAGAAAACAGAGGAAGCTCTAACATAAACAGATTAAACTTATATTCTAAGGTGTTTAACAATTTTGGTGGCGGCGGCTGCATATCATGGGAACACCGGGCAAGGAAAGCAGACCTTTGTTTATTGGTGTACAAGTAGTGAAATAGTCAAAAACAGCAACTATGAAAAGAAAGTGAGCAAAGGGGGACTTTGCTCACTCTACTGTAGAAAGGGTCATCATAGCATAATCATGTCTGATAGTTTTTAACGGCTGGTGGCTTATTCGGATAATAATTAATGTTTTATGTCCTTGTCAACAAATTTTCCGTAATCTGGAACTGCAATATCATCAAAGTTTTCCGCAAGTCTCGCTAAATTTTTCTCCAATTCTGCTCCCGCCATAGGCAGTCCGTGTCCAGTTACTGCCACCGACGGCTTTAATTGCTCCAGCATTTTCACAGATACCTTTGCTGAGTGCCAGTCCGGTGTCAAATACCGGGGAGGACCGCTTATTTCCTGCTCCTGGGTTAAAACGGAATATAAAGACTCTTGTTTTACTGTAACAAACGCATCTCCAGCAATTAAAGCCCGGTCAGATTTCCTGAAAAGAGAGACGTGGCCAGGTGTGTGGCCCGGTGTATGGATCCATTTAAATCCCTGCATTTCTGGTACATGGCCATCTTCCGGCAACACTTGAACATGGCTTCCTAAGTTAATTGGCTCGTTAGGGAACATAGGAGACATTTTCGCCACCATACCTCCCTCCACAGTAGGATCCGGGTCTGGGTAACTCATCTTTCCTGTTAGGAAAGGAATTTCTGCTTCATGTGCATAAACAGGAATATCCCATTTTTTAACGAGCTCAAGTATAGCCCCCACATGATCAAAATGCCCGTGTGTTAATATGATTGCTTTCGGCTTGCTGCCGGCACCGAAGCGCTCTTCCACCATAGAAAAAATGGTATCAGCTGAACCAGGTGTTCCTGCATCGACTAATACAAATTCTTTGTCTTCAGGATTTCCAGCGAGAATGATATTTACAATTTGTACATTACAGCAATATAAATCAGGCAGGACCTCTATTCCAACACCGCTCGTCACAGAAGTAGCCGGGATAAGCTTATAATCACTGCCATATGACATATTCTCTTTCTCCATTTGATTGTCCCCTTCCTGAAAAATTCAAACAGTGATATTATTCCTGGAAAATATGGTTGTTATCCATTCTTACCTGTTGCTGCGAGCCTTTACAACCCGTGTTATGGCATTAATTCTGTTACGTTCCTGACCTTCTAAAAACACGCAATAAAATTAGTAATAACTAAGATTACTCCTGCTCATTCCTATCCAACTGACTATTTTTAGCAAAAATTATAATTTTGCTCTGTCACGTTTTACCTCCTTACTTCGTCATGTTAATGAAGGAACTTAAGGAGGTTATTTTTATGGCAGAAAAGTGGGATGTTGTGATAGTTGGCGGAGGGCTGGCGGGGTATGTGGCAGCAAACATTTTATGTGAAAAAACTAATTTGTCAGTTCTCTTATTAGAAAGCAGGAGAAAAACAGGCGGCCGTGCAATAACAGAAAAGAGAAATGGTTCACTTTTTAATTTAGGCCCACATGCGCTGTACAAAGGAGGAAATGCTAAACCGATTCTCGAAGAATTAGGTGTTAAGCTGAGCGGTAAACCACCAGGAACCAGGGGGATTTTACTTAAAGGCAGTACTGATTATGAGGCACCATTCTCTCTCTCAGGCATATTAAAAACAACATTTTTAACGTGGGGAGAACGTATGGAATGGGTCAGGGTAGTCAGCAAACTAAATAATACAGACCCGAAAAATCTTGCTGAGGACCAAACCTTTAAGCATTGGGTTGAACAGGCCGCGAAATCATTAAAAGTACGATCACTACTGTATGTATTAGGGAGGCTGGCAACCTATTGCCATGCACCTGATATAACCAGTGCCAAGGTAATGATTAACCACATGAAACTTGCCATGAGAGGCGTCATATACTTAGATGGGGGATGGCAGACTATCATTGATCAGCTGCACAACAGGGCTGTTATTTCACGTGTAGAAGTTCGAACCAATATTGTGGTGAAGAAAATTAAGGTGAACGGTGGAAATGACTGCTTTCAGGTAGTTCTGGCTGATGGCAGCGAGATTTTTGGGAACCAGGTTTTATTTACCGGGTCACCAAATGAGCTGGATCGTATTCTGAATCTTACGGATGCCAATTCTCCCCTCAGCTTCTTCCGAGAAATAAAACCTGTCAAAGCAGCCACGTTAGACATCGCTTTAGAAAGGCTCCCTCAGCCTGCCAGACTATTTGCGATGGGAATCGACGAGCCCTTTTATTATTCCGTGCACTCCGCAAATGCAAAGCTTTCTGAATCAGGACAAAATACAGTTCTGCACGTATTAAAATATTTTCGCGAGGAAGAGGAAGGACATGGAGAAGGAATACAAGATGAGCTTTACCAGTTTTTAGAAAAAGTACAGCCGGAATGGGGAAATCAACTCATTGAAAAGCGCTGCTTGCCTCGTATCATTGTAAATCAGCGTTTACCAATAGCTGGAGACGAGAACAGGCTCGAGCTGGCAGAAAAGATGATAATTCCTGGTTTATATATAGCAGGGGACTGGGCATCGCCGGACCTGATACTCTCAGAAGCAGCGGTCAGCAGTGCCAAAAAAGCCGCATTGCAAATGATTCAAAAACGAATAGGGTGATAAAGTGCAAATTACTAATGAAGAATATACGAAATACCGGCCCCTGTTATTTTCATTAGGATATCGTTTGCTTGGTTCTGTAAAAGACGTGGAGGACCTTGTACAGGAAACATTTTTACGGGCATACCAAATTAATGAGGATAAGGTGGAAAACAAAAAAGCCTATTTGTGTAAAGTAATGACTAACTGCTGTCTGGATTTATTAAAGTCTGCGCGCTTTAGACGAGAGCAGTATATTGGCCCGTGGCTCCCGGAACCATTATGGCCGGATCATCTGAAGGAAAATGATCCTTCTGAAGCTGCCATTCAGAAGGAAGGATTAAGTATCGCTTATTTAAGGATGATGGAGAACTTATATCCACATGAACGGGCTGTTTTTTTACTGAGAGAAGTATTTGGTTTTTCGTATACTGAAATTGCCAGTTTCATAGAAAAGCAGGAATCCAGCTGCCGGCAGCTAAACAGCCGAGCTAAGAAAAAACTGGCCGCTGTATCAGCGGAAAGCCTGGATTATGAAAAAAACAAAAAGCTTATTCTTCGTTTTATCAACGCATTTCAGACAAAGAACACAACAGAGCTGCTGGAACTGGTATCAGAAGAAGTAATTTTGTACTCCGACGGCGGAGGGATCGTTAAAGCGGCCATACGGCCAATTGTATCCAGCGTGAATGTATTGTCCTTTTTATTCGGAATTACTAAGAAGATGCCAGATGATTTTATTTTTGAAGTGAAAAGAATTAATGGCCAGCCGGCTATTGTAAACAGAATAAACGGGGAGCTGCACAGTGTTATCAGTTTTTATATTAGTAACGACCGAATTAAAGAAATCTATATGCTGTTAAATCCTGAGAAGCTTAATCATAAATGAGGGCGTTTCACATTGAGTAAAAGTGAAGGAGAGATAATAAATGAAGATTATATTTGAGACAGATGAAGGTGTGCCCGTAAGTTTTTCAGATCTGCTCCAGGAAAATCCTGTTCTCTTCGTATTAGTCAGGCATTTAGGCTGACCCGTTTGCCGTGATTTTCTTGCGCAGTTGCGTGAGCATTCAGAGGAGATCTGTTCCAAAGGGGTATCGATTATTGCTGTTACTCCTGCAAAATCAAATCAGCTGAAGCAATTTGCAGAGGTGTTTGGTCCTTATCCTTTTAAGATTTTAGGAGACCCGGATCGTAATTTTTATAAGGAATTATCATTGAATAGGCTTTCAGTTATGAGCTCTCTAACCATCATCTCTAACTATCTTTTATCCGGCAGGTTCCGTGAGATTTTTCCGAAGGATTCAGAGAAACGGGAAGTGATAAAAAAGGCAATGGCCAGCCAGGATGTTTATCAGTTAGGAGGAACATTTTTAATTGACCCGAAAGCTAAGTTGCTTTGGCAGCATATTGATTCCGAGCCAGCTGATCATGCAGCTATTCCGGATATTATATCTGTTTTAGACAGGCTTAATAACGAAGAAATAGGTTAAATGTCAAACTGAAATATTCAACATTTAACAGAAAAAACTTAGCAGAGAGTGCTTTTTATGAATCAGGAGTTTATTGTTTTCAGGAAGGAATATATTTAAATTTGTCGAAATAATAAATATATTAGGATAACTTAACTTTATTCAGGATGAAAAACAGCTGGAGGTAGTTGCATGGGCAAAGTGACAGAGGTACAAACGTATATTGATAAGTTACTGGAGGCAGAAAGAAATATCAAACCAGTACCGTTTCTCAGCGGTTCATTTAAATTCAGTGAGGAAGAGGCATACAGGTTTCAGCATGAGCTGATTGCTAAAAAATCCCTGCAGTTAAATGAAGAAGTAAAGGGATATAAAGTAAGCATGACGAGTCCTGAGACACAGGCATTAGCGGATACAAATGAACCGGCATACGGGACGTTATTAACATCAAACCACATAGAAGGGGATTTCAGGAACATTTATTTACCGAGTATGAACAGCCCTCTCCTTGAGGCGGAAATTGCATTTGTTTTAACGGAAGATCTGCCTTATGATGCCACTGTCGAGGAAATCACTGAAAAAACAAAGGCAGCTGCATGTATGGAAGTTCCCGACTCCAGATATACAGACTGGTTTCCAAATTTTCAGCTGATGGATCTCATTTGTGATAATGGAGTTACAGGAAAAATTGTTACATCATCAAAGTGGAAGGAGTCCTCTGCAGTTGAATTAGAAAAGATTACAGTGTCTCTGAAACGTAATGGAGAGGAGCTCGGCGAAGGGATCTCCACTCATGTCATGGGCAACCCGTTAAACTCCATTCTATGGCTTGTAAAAAAGCTTGCTAAGGCAGATAAACATCTGAAAAAAGGGATGGTTATTTCCTCAGGTACATTAACTTCGCCAGTCCCACTGGAAAAAGGAGTGTATGAAGCAGAGTTCAGTCAATTAGGATCGGTAAAAATCAATGTAATTGATTGACGAAGACGATAAAAACGACAGGTGCTGGGACCTGTCGTTTTCAGGAGGAGGTATACCATGATAAAATATCCGATTCTCAAACAAGGAACAACGATAGGGGTTACGGCACCATCTTCAGGCGTACCTGCTGAATTGCACCACTTAATCCACAAGGCATGCGGGAGATTAGAATCAAAAGGCTATCACGTTATTTGCGGAGAAACTGTCTGGACACAGGAAAAAGCAAGATCAGCTCCGGCCAGAAAAAGGGCGGCTGAATTTAACAAAATGATGCAGGAAGATGAAATACAGTTAATTTTCCCTCCCTGGGGCGGAGTTCTGCTTGTTGAAATACTGGAGTACATAGATTTTAATAGTATGAAGCCAAAGTGGGTTTTAGGCTATTCCGATACGAGCCTGTTATTACTGGCAATAACTTTAAACACAGGCATAGCGACAGCACACGGGACTAATCTGGTAGACATTAGGGGCGAAACTTCTGATGAAACAACAGCAAAGTGGGAAGAGGTTCTGAATACTAAAGTAAACAGTTCCGTACTTCAGAAATCATCGGAAAAATATCAAAAAGAGTGGGAATTCGATAATCCTACTCCGCATATCTTTAATTTGACAGAACCGACAATGTGGAAATCTGTTTCCGGTTCAAATGTGACAATCAGTGGACGTTTACTCGGAGGCTGTATTGATGTCATAAGACACCTGATTGGTACTCCTTACGGGCAGGCAGCTGAATTTCAAAGAAAATATATTAATAATGAACCTGTTTTGTGGTTTTTTGAAAACTGTGAATTAAAAACGGATGATCTGCGAAGAACGCTTGTTCAAATGAAGCTTGCAGGCTGGTTCGAAAACAGTGCAGGTATATTATTCGGGAGAAGCTCTGCAATTACTTCTGCAGAAGAATATTCTGTTGAAGACGTTTATCAGGAGCTGTATGAAGAACTGGGAATTCCAATAATTTTTGATATCGACTGCGGCCATCTTCCTCCTCAGATGACTTTTGTTAACGGGGCTTATGCAGACGCTGCTTTAATAAACGGCAAAGGAACACTGCTGCAGCACTTTATCTAATTCTGTATTCGCAATCGGGGAACCGAAAAAACATGGCAGAAGACTAACAGCTTCATATAAGAATCTGGTTTAAAAGAAACACCACCCGGGCAAAAGCATGGGTGGTGTTTGTGCTGAATATTAACCATCGAAAAAACTAATTTATTTTTTTATCACTTGATAGTTCTTTGTTTTTTATTTTTTCTTTTGTAAGTTTCTTTCTTGATCTTTTTTCAACTTCGTAATTAGCTGCCTTATAAAAGGATCCTCCCATAAGCAGGATGACCACTGAAAAAGGCAATGCCGCGATGATCAGCATGTTCTGAAGCCCTTGTGTTCCTCCAAAATAAACAATAATAGCAGCCATAGCGGACATGGCAAGGCCCCAAATAATTTTTACCCCGTTTGCAGGGTTTATGGACCCATTTGTACTCAGCATTCCAAGAACAAAAGTGGCTGAATCGGCTGATGTAATAAAGAAGATTGCAACGACCACTATTGTCAGCAATGCCATAAATTGACCCAGTGGATAATGCTGCAGAACCCCAAATGTAGTGGTTTCAAGAGAGTATGCCGAAATGGCATCTATACCGTTTTGTTCTATATTAAGTGCGGAAACACCAAATACAGCAAAAAAGATAAAGCACACAATGGCGGGTACAAAAAGTACGCCCATCAGAAACTCCTTTACAGTCCTTCCTCTGGAAACACGGGCGATAAATATACCGACAAATGGCGACCAGGATATCCACCATGCCCAATAAAATATAGTCCAGTTATCGATCCATGTACGTCTTTCTTCATTCAACGGTGAAAGGCGGAAACTCATATCAAAGAAGTTAGTAATGTAGCCGCCAAGTGTTGATGTAAACATATTCAGGATATATAATGTTGGTCCGACGAGGAAGAGTACGAACAACAGAAGAAATCCCAGGCCCATATTTATGTTACTTAAGTATTTGATGCCTTTTCCGATTCCGGACCAGGCTGAAATGATAAACAGTAAAGTTGCCACTGCTAAGATTAATAACTGCATACTAAAATTATCAGGTGTTCCGAACAAGTAGGCGAGTCCACCGTTAATCTGTGCAGAGCCAAAACCGAGAGTGGAAGCTACACCTACTACTGTAGCAAATACGGCAAGTGTATCAATTAATTTACCAGGCATACCAGCCATGCTTTTTTCACCGAAAATTGGTGTAAGTGTTGCACTTATTAATCCTGGATATCCCTTTCGGAACTTAAAATAAGCCAGAACTAATGCTACAACGCCATACACAGCCCATGCATGAATTCCCCAATGGAAAAAGGAGTACTGGAGTGACTGCCTTATTGCGTCATTGGTGCCAGGTTCGAATCTTGGAGGGCTGTTAAACGCGTGAGAGATTGGTTCTGCTGTCGTCCAGAAGACCATTCCCATTCCCATCCCCGCGCTGAATAGCATAGCAAACCAGGTAGGCGTGCTAAAATCCGGTTTTTCATCTTCCTTACCTAATTTAATATTTCCGAACCTGGAAAACATTAAATAAATACAGAATGCCAGAAATAACATAATAAGCAGCAGGTAATACCAGCCAAAAGCTTCGGATATAAAAGTCGTCAGCTGAGAGGATAAGGATTGTAAATGAGTGGGAGCAACGGTGCCCCAGATAACTAATGCAATACAAATTACGAGTGCATACCAAAAGACTGAAGTAACATTTTTCACAAACTCACCTCGACTAATTTTAATCAGTAATTTATTATGTCTCAGCTTTTGCAAAATAGCAAATATTGTCGACAATCAATTGCAGGTGAGTGTATAAGTAAACCAGCTTTGCTTGCAATACTAAGGGTACTTTTTTGGGCGACAATAGTTTATCGGACAGAATAGGCAGGAAAGTGCTGATGCATCCTAAGTAAGTTCTATATTTCGTGTTGCGAAATATAGTTATTATTATATACTTATATACAGGAATGAATTTAAAAACAGACTTTGCATAAAAAATACGAACATTACTTTTCGATTGCAGCGTAAGACGGCGGTGACTGTCTCTTCCTCTGCAAGCTTAGCTCCGTAGAATATCCGTCGAGACAACTCGACGCATTTGCGGTGAAGGAGAGGCTCGTTCTTGCGGGAACAGCGCGAGCTGAAAATCCATTTTTGTCGGCGTTCAGCCGTCAAAAATTAGTTGAAGCCGTGCCCGCAGAACGCGTCCGTCTAAAGCATAAATCGAACAACAATGTAACATTTTAAAGTAATGTTCGTGTAAATGATAAAAGTATTGAATTATGAAATTGACTCACAGACTAAAAAATAGAGCTGCTCACACTAAGTAATAGTTTGAGAGTTCATAAAGCTCGCAGAAGATATGATATATTAGGAGTTTTCAGATGGAAAATAAAGAGAGTTACAGTAAGGTACTTATCGCTGGATTATTGCTCATAGGATCATTTATTGCAGTCTTAAACCAGACACTCATGATTACAGCCATTCCCCCGCTCATGGAAGAAATGAATATCACGGCTAATACTGGCCAGTGGTTAACGACAGTATTTATGCTGGTAATGGGAATCATGGTACCCATTTCTGCTTTTTTAATTGAGAAATATACAACGAGGCAGCTTTTCTTGTCTGCAATGGGTATCTTTACAATTGGAACGGTGGTTGCAGCTCTGGCTGTAAACTTCCCTGGCCTGCTTGCAGGCAGGATTATTCAGTCTGTTGGAGCAGGGGTAATGATACCGTTAATGCAAACAGTTTTTCTGCTCATTTTCCCAGTAGAGCGACGGGGGACAGCTATGGGGTATATCGGTCTTGTAATTTCGTTTGCTCCAGCGATCGGCCCGACGTTATCCGGGTGGGTGACCACAAATTATGAATGGCGGTTTATGTTTTATGGGATAATTCCTTTAGCTCTGCTCATGCTCGTTTTAGCGTTCTTCAAAATGAGAAATGTCACGGAGCTAAAAAACCCGAAAGTCGACCCAGTATCAATTATGTTGTCTACCTTTGGTTTCGGAGGTCTTCTGTACGGGTTTACCAGTGCAGGAAATAATGGCTGGGGGAGCCCCCAAACAGTAATTTTTCTGTTCTTTGGAGCACTGATGATTTTCATCTTTGTTAAGCGCCAGCTTGGTTTGAATCATCCTATGCTGGAATTCCGTGTTTTCAGGGCGCGTATGTTTGCACTTTCTACAATAATTTGCAGTATCGGCTTTTTAGGCCTCATTGGGCTGGAGACACTTATCCCTTTATATATGCATAACATGCGTGGTTTTACAGCAGTAGAGGCAGGAATTGTTTTGCTCCCTGGAGCATTAATTACAGGTTTTATGGCTCCAATTACAGGCAGGATATTTGACCGGTATGGTGCGCGTGTTTTGGCTATTCCCGGCCTGATTATCATGACAATCTCCACCTTTGCGTTTCTATTCATTGATACAACTACTTCCATTTTGTATTTAACTGTAATGTACGCGATTCGGATGTTTGGTTTCTCAATGGTCATGATGCCAGTGAATACAGCAGGACTGAATCAAATACCTAAAAAACTGATTCCCCATGGTTCGGCGGTTACGAATACAGTGCGTCAGCTGTCGGCGTCTATCGGCACGGGCTTGCTCGTGACGACCATGACAACTGCAGAAAGAGCTGGAGCCAGTATTCCACAGGTTGTTCGTCCGGATATTTTCGGAGCAATCATCGCATTCGGAATGATCGGTGTCATAACCTTAGTGGCATTAATTCTTTCCTTTAAAGTTCAGAAAACTTATCCGCCAACAGATGAAGAATGGGACATGGGAGAGAAGGTAAAGGGAAAAGGTGCTGGTTAAAAAATAATACTGTGATCAGGAAGCAAGGGGGCAGGACCTCTTGCTTTTTTGTATGCAAAATAAGTGCTTGTTTAAAAGGCTTAAGTAATCGTTATTCCGTTATGTTCCATTCTCACTCGTATATCTACTATTTTGATAATAGCATATCTTCATCATAAGTGAGAATTTTGTATAGTATTGAGAATGATTTCATTACTTTTTCCTTATAAATCGCCATAATTAAGAGAAATTATGAGGTTAATAACATTTACATGTTAATAATAGTTATAAATAAGTATTGACTTTCAACTGAGAAGTGTTATCATTGGTATGTGCTTAACTATTACTCCTTTATAAGAGGAGCTGAGAAGTTGGCAATAATACAAAATTTAAATTTGGGTAGATAAGTGTTTTAACTTATTTACTACATATGTAATTGAGAGGGGAAAACAGAATATGGCTACAGAAAACAAAGCAAGCACTGAAGGCTGCCCGTTTCATCATGGCGCAGCGACCAGCACTAAAACGAGCGGAACAACGAACAGAGACTGGTGGCCAAACCAGTTAAACTTAAATATTTTACATCAGCATGACAGAAAACCAAATCCGATGGGGGAAGATTTTGATTATACGAAGGAATTCGAAAAACTAGATTACAAGGCTCTTAAACAGGACCTTTTAAATCTTATGACAGAAAGCCAGGATTGGTGGCCTGCTGACTATGGACATTATGGTCCATTCTTTATCCGTATGTCATGGCATGCTGCTGGTACTTACCGCACAGGTGACGGCCGCGGCGGCGGTGGAACAGGCAATCAGCGTTTTGCGCCCCTTAACAGCTGGGCTGACAATGCAAACCTGGATAAAGCACGCCGTCTCCTTTGGCCGATTAAGCAAAAATACGGCAACAAAATTTCCTGGGCTGACTTATTGCTTCTGACAGGTAATGTTGCAATTGAATCTATGGGCGGAAAGACGTTTGGTTTCGGTGCCGGACGTGCAGATATTTGGCATCCTGAAGAAGATATTTATTGGGGAACTGAAACGGAAATGCTTGGGAGTAACCGCTATACAGGGGAACGTGATCTTGAGAATCCATTAGCTGCTGTGCAAATGGGACTTATCTATGTGAATCCGGAAGGTCCGGACGGCAAACCTGATCCCCATGCAAGTGCCCGCGATATTCGCGAAACTTTCGCACGTATGGGAATGAACGATGAGGAAACAGTTGCATTAATTGCTGGGGGCCATACTTTTGGGAAGGCACACGGTGCAGGTGATGCTTCACAGGTTGGTCCTGAGCCGGAAGCTGCTCCTGTTGAAGCACAGGGACTCGGCTGGCAAAGTACACATGGCAGCGGAAAAGGCAGTGATACAATCACAAGTGGTATTGAAGGCGCCTGGACTGCCAATCCAACGCAGTGGGATAATGGTTACTTCGAATTATTGTTTGGTTATGAGTGGTGGCTGACAAAGAGTCCTGCCGGAGCATGGCAGTGGCAAATTGTAGACCCTGCTGAAGAGCATATGGCACCGGATGCAGAAGACTCATCTCTAAAAGTTCATACGATGATGACTACAGCTGACATGGCTTTGCGCCATGATCCGGCATACGAAAAGATTTCCCGCCGTTTTTATGAGAATCCGGATGAGTTTGCTGATGCATTTGCCCGGGCATGGTTTAAATTATTACACCGTGACATGGGGCCTCGTTCAAGATATTTAGGTCCGGAAGTTCCAGAAGAGGACCTTATCTGGCAGGATCCAGTTCCGGCTGCAGAATATGAACTAACAGATGCAGAAGTAGAAAAAATTAAAGTTCTTATACTTGATTCCGGACTTACAATCAGAGAACTGGTTACAACAGCATGGGCTTCAGCAAGTACTTTCCGTGGTTCGGATAACCGTGGTGGTGCGAACGGTGCGCGCATCCGTCTGGAACCACAGAGAAACTGGGAAGTGAACGAACCAGAACAGCTTGCGAAAGTACTCGCAGTTTATGAAGAAATCCAGAGCCATTTAGAAAAGAAAGTCAGCGTCGCAGATTTGATCGTACTTGGCGGCAGTGCTGCAGTAGAAAAAGCGGCACGTGATGCAGGAGTTGATATTACTGTACCATTTGTTCCAGGGCGCGGCGACGCAACAGAAGAGAAAACAGATGCAGAAAGCTTCGGCGTGTTAGAGCCTGTTGCTGACGGTTTCCGTAACTATCAGAAGGATCAGTACAGTGTAAGCCCGGAAGAGATATTAGTTGATAAGTCACAGCTGCTAGGCTTAACTGCCCCAGAAATGACTGTACTTGTCGGCGGTATGCGTGTACTGGGCGCAAACTACGGTAGTACTGAACTTGGAGTATTTACTAATCGTCCTGGTATCCTGACTAACGATTTCTTTGTGAACTTGCTTGATATGGGAGTAGCCTGGGAGCCAGTGGACGGGGTAGTATATAAGGGGCGTGATCGAAACACTGGGGAAGTAGTTCGTGTAGCTTCCAGAGTTGATCTCGTGTTTGGTTCAAACTCTGTTCTCCGTTCTATTGCAGAAGTTTATGCACAGGATGATAATAAAGAGAAGTTCGTACGGGACTTTGTTGCTGCCTGGGTTAAAGTAATGAATGCAGATCGTTTCGACTTGAAATAATTACTGCAATAACTAAAAAACTAATAGTAATTGGGTATTCGTTTCTTCTAAAACGAATACCCAATTTTTATATTATTTAGTTACACAGATCGGGTTTGCGCGAGCCAATTAATGATAGAAGATATAAACTAAATTAATTAAAGGTTGTGGGGGGGACCCTCCTTTTTAGTCTGGCTACCGTGGTAAATTAGTCTTCCATATCATAAGTAAAATCTGCAAGAAGGACTGCGATTTCATCTTCAAGATTTTTAGGATGGCTTCCGATATAATTATTAAATATAATCGAGAAAATCATCTCTTCATCATCCTTGGTTGTCGCATATCCGGAAAGTGAGGTTTTTGATGTAACTGTACCTGTTTTAGCATGGACATTCCCATCAGCAGACGTTCCGCCCATACGGCTTCTTAATGTTCCGCCTTCCATTCTGTCACTTGCTCCGGCAACAGGCAGAGAGTCGTAAAATACATCAAACCATTCTTCTCCTTTTACATATTCCAGAAGCCTTGTCATTTCTTTTGTTGGAATTTTATTTAGATGAGACATACCGGAACCGTCTCTCAGCTGAATTGCCGAAGTATTAAGACCTGCATTCTCCAGATACTCATCCACTACAGTAAGTCCTGCATCCCAGCTTCCTTCGCTGTATACTTCCTGCCCCATTGTTTTGGCCAGTATCTCAGCAATGGAGTTATTACTCAGCTTCATAAACGGAATAAAAAGCTCGCTTAATGGTATGGACTCCCTTACGATTAATTCTTCGGCGTTTTCAGGTGTTTCGCCCAGGCTGAGATCTCCCTGAACTTTAACACCGTTATCTTTTAAAGCCTGATAGAAAAGGTCCTGGGCAAGTTCCGTAGGCTCCCATACTGCAATCCAGTTTCTCCATCTCGGTCCGTCCAGAGGCATAGTTCCGCTGACAAAGATATTATTATTACCATGTTCTCTTCCCCAGTCAACAGCTCTGCTTCCGCCTTCTTCTACAGTAACAACGTCATTAAGGATAGTAATATAATCCGTTTCCGGATATACTTCCACTGTTGTCGTATCTCCCTGATTTTCCCCAGGATACACTTCAACAATAACAGAACCTGCATCATAGTCCTCATCAGGAGATACAGTTAGTGCGGAAACCTGGGCTCCAGTTACTCTGCGCTGATTAAACCAGGATAAATCAAGTGAGAGGCGCATATCATCAAAAAAAGTGTCATCAGCAACAAGATCACCTTGTATAACCTTTATTCCCTGAGCTGCGATTTCACTGGCCATTTTCTCGTAGTCCTCAGGGAGCATGGTCGGGTCACCGTATCCTTTTATGTATAAATTTCCATGCAGCACTTTACCTGCCTGATGCCCGTCAGTATACACTCCTGTGGAGAATTTGTAGTCAGGGCCTAACGTATCCAGGGCTGCTGCACCTATTAACAGCTTTTGACCGGAGGCAGGCACAACACTTGTATCCCCGTTATAGGAAAATATCTCCTCCCCTGATTCAGTCCGCACATGCACCGAGGCCAAAGCATGCTTTAAAGCTTCATCACCCAGAATATCAAGGATATCTTCACTAAGTTGCTGCTCTGCCAGCTGACCAGGATCCGTATCTGCTGTAGAAACGATTTGAGTTGCCCCTGCGGCAGCTAAAACAATTACTGCGATCAACCAACTAATTGCTAATTTGTGCTTTAAAATGTTCATCAGCTCCTATTAAAAATTTTCTGTCAATTTAATCGTAAAAAATAAAAGGTCATCATGTCATGAGCAGCATGTACTGTTTCCAGAACTTGTTAAACCTCATATCTAGTCAGATATAAACAGGACTTTTATTAACATGCGGCGCACATTTTCGTGAAAAAGTAACAGATTAATACAAATAAAAGTACTGTGACTCTTAATGGTTTTGAAAGAATGATAAAAGATTTTATTAACTAAGCAGATCAGATTGTTGGAGAAGTAGATTCTTAATATTTTGAATTAAATAAGGAAACTTATGTTAATATAATAATAGAAAATGTGAGAGTTTGTGGTTTTTTTCACTTAAACAATCGGGGAGGAACGTTTAATAAGACTATACTTATTTTATTTAACTAACTAGCAGGTCTGCTAAATAATTTTTTTTGAAGAAAGGAACCATGTGGAAAATAATGGAGACTAAAAATGTAAAAGTCGAAATTTTACTACCAGAAGAGTATATTGAAACTTTAAGAAATAAATTAAATGATATAGGTATTTTAACTGTCGGGAAATATGATAATGTCGTTTCTTATTCGGTTGTAAAAGGCTACTGGCGACCATTGGAGGAAGCAACGCCTTTTAAAGGTTATGTTGGGGAGACTTCTTTTGGAACAGAATGTAAAATGGAATTTAGTTGTTTGTATAAGGATATAGAAGAAGTGAAAAGTATTATTAGAAGTGTTCATCCTTATGAAGAACCTGTCATTAACATATTCCCATTATTAAACTAAAGGAAGGGATAGTGAAATCTATCTCAGATGGCACACTGAACGGCCATATAAAGGCGTGTCGAAGTCGGCTAGATCCTCTTTTCGTTATTTTATTATAGTAGCTGTAAACGGGAGATAGATTGAATTATCTTATATTCTTCAATATCTTTCGCATAGATTCGCTTGAAGAATTTTTGGCCAAGATTAACGGGAGAAGAGGAAGAACATCTTTCATCTTCTGAGTAATAGTTGTAAAATAAATATGAACTGGAAAATTGTAGCTAGGGTTCCGCTATCTTATTAGGTCCGTGACCGAGGGCTACATCTTTTACCATAACGTAAAAGGCACCTATTGACATAAAAGGTCCGAGGGGAAAGGTTCAGCGTATTTGTTATGCGTTGAAATTCTATTCCCTCGGACCTTTTTTATTATTTTTAGGGAGGATTATAAAATGAAAAGAATTGATGAATTAAAAGCAGGCGTGGCAGTTATTATTTTGAATGGGGAAAAACAAGTTTTATTACAGAAAAGAGCTGATGTAGAACTATGGGGTATTCCTTCAGGACATATAGAAATTGGAGAAACAGTTTCTGAAGCAGCTATCAGAGAAGTGAAAGAGGAAACTAATTTAGATATAAGAATTAAAAAGCTTATTGGTGTGTACTCTGAACCTGATTCACAGGTGTTTGCTTACCAAAATGTAAAGTAGTACATTTTATAACAACTTGTTTTCTTGCTGAAATTACAGGTGGAGAAGTTAGATGTAATTCTGATGAATCACTTGAAATTAAATTTTTTGGTTCTGAAAATCTGCCTCAAGACTTATTGAAAATGCATCCTCGATGGTTAAAGGATGCTCTTGCAAATAGAGAATTAGCGTTCATTCGTTAGTGAAAACACAAAAAGAGGAGGAAGCCAAATGGGGTGCCCGCCTGGCTTCTTTTATTTTTCTCATTTAATAATGGGAAAAGAACCGTCCCGGTGTACTTGTTCACATATATTTCTGCAGTCCTTCACTCAGTCTCTTCACACCTTCCTCTATTCTTTTCTCTGTCAAGCTGCCGTATCCTAAGACAACTTTGTGCTGATGAACCCCTTTATTAAGGGAATAATCTTCCACTGGGTAGACAAGCACCCCGGTTTCACAGAGCAGCTCCTTTATCTCCT
Source organism: Evansella clarkii (assembly GCF_002019695.1). Classification (GTDB taxonomy): domain Bacteria; phylum Bacillota; class Bacilli; order Bacillales; family Salisediminibacteriaceae; genus Evansella; species Evansella clarkii. Next base: position 3,089,978 of record NZ_KV917376.1, read on the forward strand.
TAGAAAATACTACTTGAGGAAACTCCACCACTAAATGCATCCCCGCTGCCTGCCCTATTATTTTTGCATCGGGAAAATGCTCACGAAGACTTTCTGTCAGAGTTTCGCGCCGTTTTTTATATATTTTTTTCATGTGTCTCACATGGCGGTCAAGGTAGCCCTCTTCAATAAACCTGGCTAATACGAGCTGTTCCAGTGAGGAGGTGTGACGGTCAGTGTACCATTTGAGCTCTCGGAATCGGCCCACCAGATGGGGAGGCAGGACAGCGTATCCAATTCTCAGTGCCGGCGAGAGAATTTTACTGAAGGTTCCCACATACAAAACTCTCTCTGGGTTCAGCCCCTGAATGGAATGCACCGGTACTCCTTCATATGTAAATTCACTGTCATAATCATCTTCCACAATATAAGTATCCATTTTCCGGCTGTATTCCATAAGCTTAACTCTCCTCTGAATGGAAAGTGTTCCTCCTAAAGGAAACTGGTGGGACGGAATAACGAACAGGAAGCTTGGCTTTCTGTGAAGGGGCAGACTTTCCGGAATAATTCCTCCCTCGTCAGCCGGCACAGGGTGTACTTCCGCTCCGGCGAGAGAAAAGATTTGCCTCATCTCATCAGTCACCGGATCTTCTACTGCAATAAACTGATCATTCCGGTCAGCTATTAACTTTGAAATCATGTACAGCGCCTGAGTCGCGCCTGAAGTTATAATAATTTGGTCCGCATGGCAGCGCACACCTCTTATTTTCAGTAAATACTGGGAGAGTACCTCTCTGAGTTTCTTCACTCCTTCTGAACCACTGTATGCAAACGCGGCTTCAGGGGTATCCCTGCACACCTCTTTAGATAAACGGCCCCATGTATTTCGGGGGAAATGGTCCATTGCAGGATTGGCAGCCCGAAAGTCAATAACGTCCTTCGGCAGATTAGAACCCTTTGTTGGAAAAACGGGCCGAGGCTGTTCTTGCTCCCGCTGAAAGGTGATCCCTTTTGCAATATAAGTTCCTGACCTGGGCTTCACATCCAGGTAGCCTTCGGCAATTAGCCGGTCGAAGGCTTCCAGACAGACATTTCTCGAAATTCCCAGGCTGGATGCCAGTTCTCTCGTAGAGGGTAGTTTTTCCCCTTCCGAAAACTTCTGTTCAAAAATACCGTCCCGTATTTGTTCATACACTTGTTGTGTAAGAGATACCTTGCTTTCCCGGTTCACTGTAAGCAACCAACACCCCTCCCAATCTATAACTGGTACTGTAAAATTAACTGATTTGTGGCTCTACTTCCTACCAGTATAGCATGATATGATTTTTTAAAGACAGGGAGGTATTTATTATGAAAATACTCGGTTTAATAGGCGGACTCAGCTGGGAGTCTTCCACAGAATACTATCGTTATATCAACACGTTTGTGAAAGAAGAACTTGGGGGATTGAACTCCGCAAAGTGCCTGATGCATTCCTTTAATTTTGCTGAAATAGTTGAAATGCAGCATAACGGAGAATGGGAAAAAGCGACACAGGCTATGGTGCACGCGGCGAAAAAACTGGAGGGAGGCGGGGCAGATGCCATTGTTATATGCACGAACACGATGCACAAGATGGCTGAGGACCTGGAAAAGAATGTGGTGATTCCACTCATTCATATTGCCGATGCCACCGCGGCAAAAATAAAAGAACAGGGCCTGGATGCAGTCGGCCTCCTTGGTACTAACTTTACTATGGAACAGGATTTTTACAAAGAACGCTTGAAAAAGCACGGGATTGATGTAGTCGTTCCTGATGGAGAGGACCGGAAAATCGTCCATAATGTTATTTATGAGGAGCTCTGCCAGGGAGTTGTAAAAGAATCTTCAAAGAAAGCTTACCTGGAGATTCTCTCAAGGCTTGCGGACAAAGGTGCACAGGGCGTGGTTCTCGGATGCACAGAAATCCCTCTGCTCATTAACCAGAATGACACATCAATGCCTTTGTTTGATACAACCTACCTTCACTCAAAAGCAGCTGCAGAGTTTGCGATGAAATAACGGGAGAGTTTATTATTTCACTCATTGGAGAAACAAAAAAACAGTGCTCAAAAACCGAGATTCTCCGACAAGTAATTGTATAACATCAAGGGATGATATGAGCAAAGCAGCCGCTCATTGGAACTGACTCCCGGGATTAAGAAACAGTTGATTGGCTGGTGTGAAGACGGTGTTAAACCGAAATCATGCCCGCCATTTTTCTTTTATCTGTTTGTTATGATCATACTTGTTTAAAAGTCCAGAGCATAAGAATGACAGAAATTAAGCACATCTCTTGTATGAAAAAGTGATCTTAATATATGAATTGTAGTTCTGGTGAAAATTTTTTTGAAAAATCCTGCTTGTGCAAAACAAGTATACCTAAGCCTAAGCAACCTGCTCCAGCCTTACGACTTTCTTCCCCTTTTTTATCACTATTACCTTCCATTTTACTTCCAATGAAATTCAAAAGTATAATGTTAACTCGTTGACAAATAAGGTTAACAATTCTATTATCTTAATTGTAAACCTTAAAGTACAATTGGTTTACAATCGAACGATTCCTTGCTTTATGAATTGATGGCTGGAATTAAATGTTTGTACCTAAAACTAAGCTAAGGAGAAGACAGCAATGGATCAAAGCAGTTTGTATAGTGTAAGAATGCGTGCGTCGGAGCAAGAAACTCATGAAAATGGCGGAAAGCATATTTCTGGGGGTGAATTACTTTCTTCCTATGGTGATTTAAGGACGTCGGTTAATACCTTGCTGGAAAAGGCTTTGAATCATTCAAGGGGAAAACCAGATTTTTTACAAATTCAATGTGAAAGTATAAATAAACCTATTAAATATGTGAACCCCCTTACGATTCAAACAAATGAAGTAACTACCGTTGAAGAAGGACAAGAGTTAGCTCGATTTCTTCTTGAAAAAACAGGTGTCCCAAAAGATATTATTGAAAAAGCCTATCAAAAAATTCCTGAATATTCCGTAAGAGGTGCTATTCTGATTGATATTCATACGGGAGAGCGAGTAGATAAGATAGTAAATAAGGGTGTTCGCGTTTCCAGAATGGATTGGCAAACGAGAAACTTTGAAAGATGGGCTGACTCAAAATTAATTTCTGCTAATCGAAGAATTAAGGAAGCGCTTACGCTTGCTGCTAAGGTGTGTAATCACGAATCTACCATTGCAGAATTATGCTGGTCAGACGACCCGGATTATATTACAGGCTATGTAGCTAGTAAAACTATGGGATATCAACGTATAACCAAACTTAAGCACTACGGGGATGAGAGTGGATGCCGTATCTTTTTCGTTCATTCATTATCTGATCTCAATACATATATTTCTTATTTAGAAGAACAACCAATTCTGGTTCAATGGGAGGAAGAACATGACACAAGAGTTGATTGACAAAAGTAAAAAATATTTATGGTTACCATTTACCCAAATGAAGGATTACGATGAAGCTCCTTTAATCATTGAAAGTGGCGAAGGGATAAAAGTAAAAGACATTAATGGTAAAGAGTACTTTGATGGATTTTCATCTGTATGGCTTAATGTACACGGGCACAGAAAAAAAGAGTTAGATGATGCAATAAAAAAACAACTTGGTAAAATAGCTCACTCAACGTTATTAGGGATGACGAATGTTCCAGCTACAGAGCTTGCTGAAAAACTAATAGAAATCACTCCAGAAAGCTTAACGAGAGTTTTCTATTCTGATAGTGGTGCCGAAGCGATGGAAATTGCATTAAAAATGGCATTTCAATATTGGAAGAACATCGGAAAACCTGAAAAACAAAAGTTTATCTCGATGCAAAATGGCTATCACGGAGATACGATTGGGGCGGTTAGTGTCGGTTCAATTGAGCTTTTCCACCATGTTTATGGACCGCTTATGTTTGAAAGCTACAAATCACCAATCCCTTATGTGTATCGTTCAGAAAGTGGAGATGGAGATATATGTAAGGAGGAATGCCTCCAGCAGCTGGAACAGTTACTGATTGAGAAACACGAAACAATTGCAGCACTTTCCATCGAATCTATGGTTCAAGGTGCTGCAGGTATGATTGTAATGCCAGAAGGTTTTTTGTCTGGTGTTCGAGAGATATGTACGAAATATGATGTGCTAATGATTGTCGACGAAGTTGCAACCGGCTTCGGACGCACTGGGAAGATGTTTGCTTGTGAACATGAGAGAATACAACCAGATTTAATGGCTGCCGGAAAAGGAATTACAGGTGGGTATTTACCTATAGCGGCCACGTTTACGACTGAGGAAATCTATCAAGCTTTTTATGATGATTACAAAACACAAAAAACTTTTTTTCATGGGCATTCCTATACTGGGAATCAGCTAGGTTGTGCAGTGGCAATTGAGAATTTACGTTTGTTTGAGAAAGATCAAATTGTTGAACAGGTAAGCAATAAAGCGGAACAACTGCATGAATTATTCCAGGAACTAAAGGACATGCCACATGTAGGTGATATTAGGCAGTTAGGCTTTATGTGCGGGATTGAGCTTGTAAAATCCAAAGAAACAAAAGAAAGCTTTACACCAACAGCAAGGATTGGCTATCAAGTTTCATTGAAAATGAGAGAACTGGGGATGCTTACCAGGCCGATGGGGGACGTTGTTGTCTTTATGCCTCCACTTGCAAGTACGTATGAAGAGCTTAAAGCGATGGTTACTATTATGAAACAAGCTATTCATGAGGTTACTGAACTGTGAGCATGGAACAATGGTTAAGCGAGAAGATAAACAAGACGAGACAGGCCGGATTATACCGTGAATTAAGAACAATGAGCAATGCTCCTGAGCCAGAGATGACAGTTAATGGTTCACCACAGCTAATATTTTCATCAAATAACTATTTAGGTTTAGCGAATGATCCCGTTCTGATAGCAAAGGCATCAAAGACCATACAGGAATTTGGTGTGGGGAGCAGCGGATCAAGGTTAACAACTGGAAATACAATATGGCATGAAAAGTTAGAGCAAAGGATTGCTGATTTCAAGAGGATGGAGGCTGCCCTTTTATTCTCTAGTGGGTATTTAGCAAACGTTGGTGTTCTTTCCTCTTTGCCTAAAAAAGGGGATGTGCTGTTAAGCGATCAACTTAATCATGCAAGTATTATTGATGGGTGCAGATTATCAAAAGCTGAAACTGTCATTTACAAGCATGCTGACATGGGTAACCTGGAGAAAAAACTAAAAGAAACACAAACTTATACTCGAAGATTTATTGTTACAGATGGTGTTTTTAGTATGGATGGAACGATTGCTCCATTAGATCACATAATGAAACTAGCTAAACGATACGATGCTTATGTCATTGTCGATGATGCACATGCAACAGGTGTACTAGGAGAAAGAGGAGGGGGAACGAGTGAGTATTTTGGAGTTTCTCCAGATGTAGTCATTGGTACCTTAAGTAAAGCAGCTGGAGTTGAAGGTGGTTTTGTTACGGGGGCAAGATTGTTAATAGATTTCCTGCTAAATCATACGAGAACATTTATTTTTCAAACAGCACTTCCTCCGTCAAGCTGTGCAGCCTCCAGTGCTGCATTAGATATAATCGAGAACAGCCAGGAAAAAAGGATCAGGCTGCTCAAAAAGGTTAGGCGAATTAAAAGCACACTGGAAGAAATGGGATTCACTGTATATGGAGGGGATACACCGATTGTCCCTGTGATAATAGGTGAAGCAGATAAGTCAGTTAGATTCTCAAATAAGCTCCAGGAAAACGGGATTTATGCACCTGCGATTCGTCCGCCAACTGTTCCGAAAGGAGAAAGCCGGATCCGGCTCACTGTTACTGCCTCTCATAATGATTCACAAGTAGACCATTTGCTTACCAAATTTAATGATATTGGAAGGGAGTTGATGATTATCTCATGAGGGGATTTTTTATTACTGGTACAGACACAGGTGTAGGAAAAACTATCATAACAAGTGGTATTGCCGCAGTACTTAAGGAGAAGCAAATTAATATCGGCGTATATAAACCGCTATTAAGCGGAATCTCGCGTGAAAACCCGGAAAGTGATACGCATCTGCTTAAGGAAGCTTCAGAAACCTCATTAACACACGAAGAAATTACACCTTTTGTATATAAGGAACCTTTAGCCCCTTATGTTGCAGGAAAGCAAGAGGAGAGATCGATTTATCTTAAAGATGTATTACATCACTGGGATCGAATTAAAGGGAAACATCACTATTTTCTTGTTGAAGGTGCAGGAGGAATTTCCGTGCCCCTTGGCCCGGATTTTTTAGTAAGTGACTTAATAACAGCATTGGATTTACCAGCTATTATTGTAACCAGGCCAAATTTAGGCACGATTAATCATACATTTCTAACGGTAAAATACGCCGAAAGTTTAGGAATTAAGATTGCCGGAATTATTATTAATGGAAAAAACAGCGGTTTTGATTTAGCAGAAGAAAAAAATCCTGAGGTAATCGCAAAACAATGTGGAGTTCCAATTTTAGGAGTAACGCCTAAGCTTGAAGAATTAAATAAAGAGGCGGTTAAAGAAATGATAAAGGAGCATATTGATCTGTCAAAACTTATCAATCAAATGGAAATGGAGGCAATGAAATGAATCAATGGATGGAACTTGCAAATAAGGTGTTAGCTGGTGGATGTATAACAAATGATGAGGCACTTTCAATTTTAGACTGTCCTGATGATGATGTTCTATTACTGATGCATTCATCATTCCAAATCGGAAAGCAGTACTTTGGGAAAAAAGTAAAACTAAATATGATCATGAATGCAAAATCAGGCCTGTGTCCTGAGAATTGTGGCTATTGTTCTCAATCCTCGATTTCAAAAGCACCAATCGACACTTATAAAATGGTAGATAAAGAGACTCTATTAAATGGAGCAAAGCGTGCGTACGAATTAAATATTGGAACATATTGTATTGTAGCGAGTGGACGTGGTCCTTCAAATAAAGAAATCGATCATGTAGTTGACGCAGTAAGAGAAATAAAAGATACATATGGAATGAAAATCTGTGCGTGCCTTGGATTATTAAGGCCGGAGCAAGCGGTACGATTAAAAGAAGCGGGGGTTGATCGCTATAACCACAACATTAATACCTCGGAACAGCATCATTCGAATATAACGACCTCACATACATACGACGATCGAGTAAGCACAGTTGAAATGGCAAAAAGTTCTGGAATGTCTCCTTGCTCTGGTGTCATCGTAGGAATGAAAGAATCCAGACAGGATGTTGTAAATATGGCCAATAATTTAAAAGCGTTAGATGCAGATTCGATTCCTGTTAACTTTTTGCATGCCATTGATGGTACACCGCTAGAAGGAGTAAAGGAATTAAATCCATTGTATTGCTTAAAAGTATTAGCACTTTTCCGCTTTATTAACCCAACAAAAGAAATTCGCATTTCCGGTGGTAGAGAAGTTAATCTTCGATCATTGCAGCCTCTTGGACTTTATGCAGCAAACTCAATTTTTGTTGGGGACTACTTAACGACTGCAGGTCAAGAAGACAGTGAAGACCATAAGATGCTCCTGGACTTAGGGTTTGAGGTGGAGAGTGTGGAAGAAATGAAAGAAAATCTTGCTGCAGGTAAATGAGGAAGGTTTATAAGAGCAGTTACTCTAAAATATACTATTGAGTTAATAACGCAGAAACTTCATGAATGGGGGAGTTTGAGGTGCTTCGTGAAACAAAATTTCTTTTATCTGGCTTCGTACTTTTCCCCAGTAAAAGATGCGTAGAATCAGCGCATCTTTTCTTTTATTCTGTAACAGTGTAAGTTTAGGAGGTAAAAATGATTAATCAGAGGATTGAAAGATGTGCAAGGGAAATAATAGAAAATCCGTATTCCTTTTATGAGGAGATTCGTTCCATTGATTTTGTGTACAAAGGTAGTTTCTTTAAATATCCTGGATGGTATGTGACTGGATATGAAGAGGCCTTAGCTGTTCTTAAAGATCATCGTTTCCAGACTCGCATGCCGCTGCCAGACACCACGAAAAAGTATGAAACGTTAAAAAACATACAAAACGATATGATGCTTTTTAAAAATCCACCTGATCATGCAAGATTACGAATGTTAGTTAGTCACCAATTTACCCCTGCCAGTATTGAAAAATATCGCCCTTTTATAGAAAAGATAGCAATAGATCTGTTTAATAGCATAAAAAGTAAGAAAAAAATTGATGTGATTTCTGATTTTGCTTTTCCATTTGCTAGTCTTGTCATTGCAAAAATAATCGGAATACCAGATAAGAATAAGCACTTATTCCGCGAATGGGCATTATCTTTAATCCAATCGATCGATTTAACTCGGTCAAGACGATCTATTGTTGAAGGAAACAAAACAACATTGGAGATGCTGTCATTCTTTAAAGATATGATTGAAAAAAGGAAACAATCTCCTCAGGACGATTTAATTAGCGAGTTATTAAAGAAACAAAAAGACGGAGAACTATCAGAAGAAGAACTTCTGGCTACAATAGTGTTACTTGTGATTGCTGGTCATGAAACAACCGTTAACTTAATAGGCAATTCGCTTTATTGTTTTTTAACAAACCGTGATGAATACAATAAGTTAAAAGAGAATCCATCCCTAATTAAACCTGCAATAGAGGAATGCTTGCGATATGAAAGTCCAACTCAAATGATTGCCAGAGAAGCATCAGAGGATATTGAACTCAATAATGTACGGATTAAAAAAAGTGATCAAGTCTATGTTCTTATTGGAGCAGCAAATCGGGATCCTAAACAGTTCCAGAACGCAGATGTATTTGATATTACAAGAAACCCAAATCCTCACCTTGCATTTGGATCAGGTATCCATTTTTGCTTAGGATCTGCTCTGGCAAGGTTAGAAGCTCAAATTGCGATACAGACGCTCTGTCAAAACACAGCATGTATCTACGCAGGAACGGCAGAGGTTAAATGGAGAGAGCTTGTTGGTTTTAGAGCAATGAAAGAAATGTATGTAAGCTTCGATGTTTAAGAACTTGCACATTCTGATACTTTTGCTCGTTTTATCCAGAAATATACCATTAAACAAAGATGTTGCTTAAAGCAAGGGGAGCGTTAGTATAAGAAGGTAAAAAAAGAAAAACATTGAAAAAGCCCGGGTTAATTGAGTTTCTAACAAAGCATAAAGAAATATACTTAGGAAGTTCGTTTAATACAATGGACACTTATAGTCATGTCATTCCTTCATTACAGGACGGAGCTTCAGAAGTCTTTGATTCGGTTTTAATAAAACTTAAAATATAACGAAGGGAAACTTTTCGGCAACTTTTGTGCAAGTTGATCAAAAAAAAACTGAAAATACATGAAGAAAAATGGGGAGGTGCAAACTTCAGAAACTCTTGATTTATAAGGGTTGGCGGGACCGTGTGGGAATCGAACCCACCGGAGACGTCACGCGCCTCCCAGAAGGTTTTGAAGTGCTAGGGAGGTTGTGTTTCCTAGTATCTTATAGTGCTCTAACGTGCTCTACATTAGGGTTTTGATGATAGCTGATACTTCGTTGTACCGTAAATTTTTTGAAATTGGGCACCAAACTCGGCACCGTTATAGGTAGACCAAAAGTAAAATAGAGGATAATCCGCTCCTTAAAAGGGGCGGATTTTTTTGTGCCGGTATGTCTGGCAGCAAGGTGGACAGGCTTGGCAATGGGAACCGTTAGCGAATGGCAAGGGTGCCCGGGGCGACTCTGAAGGAAGCCGGACGCAAACACACGCGGTAACTAACAGAAACGGGATACGAGGTTGAAGAGGAAAGTATGAATTTGCAACACAAATGAAACCCTGCCTTGCCCGAACTTCCCCCAGTAAATCCCGTACAGACGTGTGGAAAGCGGTCAGACTTACCTTGGATGTCTTATCAGGGTCTCTAAGAAAGAGAAATTCGTTACAGGGACAACGAAACGAGGTCAGTGGTGTCATTGTGAATGATAAGAAGTCAGCCGAGACCATAGGAGGCACTTCGTAACGAAGGACTGAACAATAAAAAGCTTTAACAAACTTGGAGGTGAGAATGTCTAGACCACAGACAACATCACAAGTTTTATGATTGGGACCAAAAAACTAGGCACTTGTAAATAATTTTAATTACCAATAAACAAGCAACAGAGGTTAAAAGTAAGGCTTTGTGATTAAATAAAAAATTATATTAACAGCTAATATGGAATATAGTGGAATCTAATGACAAGGGGGGAATATATATTCAAAAAAAATAAAAGAAGTAATCGACCACTGGCTGCTCGATGGCCTTTCCCTTGAACAAAAGCAGCTTATTACTCCCTGTCCAGGCCGAACGGGTATGGTAAGAAAAAACGTTAAAAAATCGGCTAAATGGCTGAGGGACAAAACTGAGGGGCGAAGTATAATCGATGCATGAAAACGACTAACTCAACCCCAAAGAATATAACTGAACAACTGATAAAAAACGTGTTTCTTCCCTTGAAAAGCAAAATGAGGAGCTGGCGGCGGCCCTTGATACGAGGAACAATTCAGCATTATTAAGCAGCTCCAATTTGGGACTTCAAGTGAAAAAATACCAGAAGGCCAGCTCTAACTACCATTTTTCAACGAGGTAGGAGTTTGCCAAAAATCCAGAAGAGGCAGAGCTGTCCTATGAATACTGCAATGGAGTACTTCATGTAATGAAAAAAGATATTCGCCGGGAACTCAAGGTGTATTTCTTCGGAAGTGAAAGCGGTCAAAGATCGCCGGTTGGTATATGCCTGCCGTTAATGCGAACGACACGGAACGGAACGTTATTAAATAGGTGCTAGTTCCTGCAACTGATTCTCCAAAAATATGGATTTTCCTTCTGTAGTTGAACACATCCTGACGTAGAAGTTTGTCCAAGGGCTACCTCTCTACGGCAGGAGGCTGAATGGAAACGATTCGGTGTTTCTGTTTCCATGCAACGAAGTCGAAATGGATGATCTATATGGCAAAGGCCTATATAGAACCTTTATATTACCGGATGCACTATTTCCAACTTCAAGAAGAAGTACTTCACACCGTTGAAACAACGGTTTAAGTCTTCAAAGAAAAGGGCGGTCTGCCGCGACACCTTCTTATATGTAGCTGTATCGCCCAACCAGGGAAACAGGTCCGGTGATCATGCTCCTCGACTATCAGACTACGTGAGCAATTAAAAATCCCGCCCGGTTCCTTGGCAATTTTCCAGAATACCTTCATATGGATGGCTATGCCGGATATCTTAAACTCCAGGCAACGCTTGTCGGCTGCTAGGCCCATGTGAGACGGAAATTCCCTAAAGTATGGCAAGTGATGACATGTACCAATATTGAATTCATCATACCTCGGAATGACTGTAAAATAAACCTTGCTAATACCAAGATAAGCCTGTTTAAAGGTAAGCGTCAAACCGATGGATTACAGTGAATTCTTAGCTTTGTAAGATAGAAGGGATACTTCTCCGTAGATAGTTATTAGTCGTTGTGCAAGATAAGTTTAGAAACACTTTTCTTAAGAGATACCTTCTGTCTTTTAACCAAGTTGGATTTAAAATTGAGAATTTGGTTTAACTCAATACGTTTCTGGTGGTATAAAATATATGTTTTGAAACATTTGTGACATCAGATAGAGAAAAAACTAAATCTTGTTAGAAAAAGCCAAAGCCTGGAAACCATAGGAAACATGGGCTACAGGCTTTTTGATAGATGGGGTGACACGTTGGTGTTGATATGCCGTTACTACCATTGTGAAAAATTTTATTATACCAATGTTTAATTAGGATAGAACAATATTCACCAATTTGTTTGGTATAACTACAATTTTATGAATTCTCTTCCCTTGGATCCATTGTTTGATAATCCTATCTTCTAAAGCAATTTTCTTTATTAAATCTTCAGAAAGATTATTTGCAACATATATTTTAGAACGGTTTCTTCCCATAACTTGTAAAACAATCTCCACTTGTTCCTCAACTATTTTTGCTTCATCATAATCTGGCCATGGCTCATATGCAATTGTTTTCTTGTTTCCTAATATTGACCAGATCTCTTCCGCTATATGAGGAACTATAGGTGAAATTATTTTTATTAGACCTTTAGCATATTCAAAAGGAACAATCTTATTCTTATAACATTCATTAACAAATACCATCAATTGGGAAATAGCTGTATTAAATCTAAGGTTTTCAAAATCGCCGGTAACCTTTTTTACCGTCTCATGGTAGGCTTTTTCTAAAGCTTCGTTAGTTTCATCCTTAATCTTAGTAGATAATTGATAATCCTTTACATATAATCTCCATAAACGTTCTAGGAACCGACGAGCACCATCTAAACCATTTGTGCTCCAAGTAACAGATGATTCTAGCGGACCCATAAACATTTCATACAGACGCAGTGTATCTGCACCATATTTTTCAACAACTTCATCAGGGTTTACTACATTTCCTTTAGATTTACTCATTTTTTCATTACCTTCACCAAGGATCATACCTTGATTAAAAACCTTCGAAAATGGTTCATTTGTAGGGACTACACCTATATCATATAAAAATTTATGCCAAAACCGGGCATATAACAAGTGAAGAACTGCATGTTCCGAACCTCCTATATATAAGTCAACCGGTAACCATTTCTTTAATTTTTCAGGGTTTGCGATCATTTCCTCATTATTTGGATCAACGTAACGAAGGTAGTACCATGAGCTTCCAGCCCATTGTGGCATCGTATTTGTTTCTCGCCGTCCCCTTAGTCCCTTCTCTAAATCAATAACGTTAATCCAATCGCTATTCGCCAGTGGAGATTCACCCGTTCCACTTGGTTTAATTTCATCCATTGCTGGTAACTCTAAAGGGAGTTCCTCAAACGGTACGGTTGTCATACTACCATCTTCCCAATGAATAATTGGTATTGGTTCTCCCCAATAACGTTGTCTAGAAAATAACCAATCACGAAGACGGTAAGTAATTTTTTTCTTGCCAAGTCCAGATGCTTCTAGCCACTTAATCATCTTGGCAATAGCTTCATCTTTATTTAATCCATTCAGAAAGTTAGAATTAACATGTTCACCATCGCCTAGGTATGCTTCCTTTGAAATATTGCCACCAGCAACAACTTCTTTAATATGAAGGTTATATTTTTTTGCGAATTCATAGTCTCGTTGATCATGTGCTGGTACTGCCATTATTGCTCCTGTTCCATACCCCATTAAAACATAGTCAGCAACCCAGATAGGTAATTTTTGGTTATTTACTGGATTAATTGCGTATGAGCCAGTAAAAACTCCTTTTTTATCTTTTGCTAAATTTATTCTATCCAGATCAGATTTAGATTGTATTTCTTGTAAATAACAGCTAACTTGTTTTTTTTGTTCTTTAGTAAGGATCTTTTTAACTAAAGAGTGTTCAGGAGACAATGCAACATAAGAAACACCAAATAACGTATCTGGCCTAGTTGTAAATATTTTCAATTTATCATTAAACCCATTAATTTTGAATGTTATTTCAACACCTTCTGATCGTCCAATCCAATTGCGTTGCATATCTTTCAGGCCTTCTGGCCAATCCAGATTTTCTAAATCTTCCAATAAACGATCTGCATATGATGTAATCTTTAACATCCATTGCCTCATTGGTTTACGTATTACTGGATGACCACCACGTTCACTTTTTCCGTCAATAACTTCTTCATTTGCCAGAACTGTTTTTAATGCAGGACACCAGTTTACCGGTACTTCATCAATGTATGCTAAACCTTTTTCATACATTTTTATAAAGACCCATTGCGTCCATTTATAGTAAGAGGGATTCATTGTGCTAATTTCACGGTCCCAATCATATGAGAAACCTAAACCTTGTAATTGGCGTTTAAAAGTAGAAATATTTCTTAAAGTAAATTCAGCAGGATTATTTCCGGTATCAATAGCATATTGTTCAGCTGGTAAACCAAATGAATCCCAACCCATTGGATGGAGCACTTCATATCCTTGCATTCTTTTCATCCGTGAAATAATATCCGTAGCTGTATAACTTACCGGATGTCCAACATGTAAACCTGAACCAGAAGGGTACGGAAACATATCTAGAGCATAATACTTATCTTTATTAGAGTTTGTATCAGTTTTAAAAGTTTTGTTATCCATCCAATACTTTTGCCATTTTTGCTCAATTTCTAAATGATTAAAACTCATTCTTTATCTCCTTCCAACTATTTATTTTAAAAAAAGCTTCATATCCACTAAGGATGAGAAGCTGAATAATCTAAATGAGATGTTTAGTTTATTTTAATTATGTCGTACCATATATTACTATTTTTACAGTGAGAATTATAAGGAGAAAGAAGATTTGGAAGAATTAGACTATTATTAATAATGAATTATAACATCGTAATGATGAATGTCAAGGTGAGGAAGTATTATGAAGTAACTTTTATGCTTATTTTAATAAGTTGGTTTAAAAATAATTAGAGAATAATGTAGTATCTTGGTGAAATGTTAGGTAATAAATACCAATTTTTATTTAAAAACTTCCATTTATGAGTTATACATGGTATTTTGTAGTCAATTTCAGAAATATCTAATTATTATGAATTTAAAAAGGGGTGGGTTTAGTGAATACAAAATCAAGAATTCCACTTTCATCAATTGATGCACAAAATATTATTGATGTGGTAATAAGAAAAGGGGCTTCATTTGCTGAAGTTTTTGCTGAACATAAAAAAACTTATAATGTAGTTGCTGAAAATAACAAAATTAGCCATATTCAACAGGGGGTAGATGCGGGTGTGGGAATTAGGGCTATATTTAATAACAGTGTAAGTTATGTATATGCTGAAGATTTTTCTGTAGATTCATTATTAAAGGCTGCAAATTTAGCTGGATCAATGGGAACAATGAGTGCGATGGGAAAGAAACATCCCAACTCTAATAAAAATAATATTATGAAAAAACAATTTAGTGATTTAATAAATTTAAAGGAGGTAGTTTTACCTCAAAACATTAAATCTGAAGAAAGAGTTTCGAAAATTTTGGAAATAGTAAATGGCGGACAAGCACTATCAAATTCTATAAGACAAGTAAGTGTTAAATCTCTTGAAATAGATCAAGAGGTTATGGTAGCAAACAGTGAAGGATTACTTGCAAGAGATCATCGTGTTAAAACTAGAGTAATGGCTCAGGCATTAGCTGAAAGGCAGGGGGAATTGCAACTTGGTACTGAAACCGTAGGACAAACTAGAGGCTTTGAATTCTTTGAAAAAAATAAGCCGTTTGAAGTTGGTTATATTGCAGCTGAAAGAGCATTGAGGTTATTGGAGGCTACTAATCCACCATCCGGGACTATGCCTGTTGTTATAGGAAATAATTATGGCGGTGTACTTTTTCATGAAGCAGCAGGACATGGGTTAGAGGCAGATGCAATCTTAAATAATGGTTCGGCTTTTTCTGCTAGTCAAGTTAATGAATTAATAGCTAATCCATTAATTACTATGATAGATGATGGTACTGTTCAAAATGCATATGGAACAACCAGTATTGATGATGAGGGTAATCCAACGAAAAAAAATGTACTAATAGAAAATGGAGTGCTTAAACAATTTATGAACGATAATATTAGTTCTAGAAAGAGTGAAGTTAATTTAACTGGAAATGGACGAAGGCAATCGTATCGCTATGTACCCATGCCACGTATGACAAATACTTATATAGCTCCTGGTCCTCATTCAACCGAGGAGATAATAAATTCTACAAAATGGGGATTGTATGCAAAAAAACTAGGTGGGGGTGAAGTAAACATAACTAATGGAGACTTTGTATTTATGGTTAATGAAGCTTATTTAATAGAAAATGGAAAAGTTACATCCCCTGTAAGAGGCGCTATTTTACGAGGAAATGGTCCTAGGGCACTTCAAAATATTGATATGGTGGCTGATGATTTGAGGTTTGACTCTTCAAACTGTGGGAAAGAAGGTCAAGTCGCACATGTAACTTGTGGGTCTCCACACGTACGGATAAATGAATTAGTTGTTGGAGGTTATTAAAAGAGAGGAGTGGAAAGTATGAGTAATCTCAATAACGACCAAATATTATACAGATCGCTCAAAGCAGGAGCTCAAGAGGCTGAGATTTATGCTACTAAGAATAAACAAGTAACTATAAAAGTAAGTAATTCCAATGTAGAGACTTTAAATGTTTCTTCTGGTGGGGGGATTGGACTGCGAGTCTTAGTTAATCAAAGACCTGGATATGCCTATACATCTGATTTAAGGGAAGACAGTGTTATGGAATTAATCCATAGTGCAATAGATAATGCTTTATATAGTAGTTCTGACGAAAAATGGACATTACCTACTCAAGATAACGGAACCTCTTTAAAAAACTTATGCCCCGAAGAATTCTCCGCGTGGACAACAGAAGACAAAGTGAATCTATCATTAAAATTAGAGGAAATTACATGTAAGCAAAATCGGTTTGTCAAACGTTGTAGAGAAGTTATTTATGCTGATAACCACATACATGTCCAAATAAAAAATACTAATGGATTATCACGTTCTGATAATCGTTCTGTATCTTATGCATTAGCGACTGCTGTTGCAGATAACGGAGAAGATATACAACCGAGCAACTTTTTTACTGCTGGTCGCTCTCCAACTGATCTGGACATTGAGTTATGTGCTTCGGAAGCAGCTAGGAGAGCATCTAATCAACTTAATCCAAAGAAATTAAAAAGTAAAAAGCTTCCTGTAATATTTGAATCATATTCTGCAGCTATAATACTAGGAAATATGTCTAGTATGCTATGTGCTAATCAAGTTCAGAATAACCGTTCAATTTTTACAGGTAAAATAGGTCATATGGTTGCAGGAAATAATATAACAATTGTTGATGATGGTAGATTGTCTGAAGGTCTAGCTACTCGTTCCTGGGATGGAGAAGGTATAGCAACAGGAAAGCAGGTCTTGATAGATAATGGGAAATTAATGGGTATTTTACATAATAATTATACAGCTAACAAAGCAGGAGTTAAAAGCACAGGAAATGCTGATAGAGCATCTTATCGAAGTTTTCCGACTGTTAAACCTAGTAATTTTTATTTGTTGCCAGGTATTACTCCTCAAGAAGAAATAATATCTGAAGCAAATGAGGCAATTTTTATAACTGGTATACATGGTATTCGTGCAGGAAACTCTGTTACGGGGGAATTTTCTATTGGAATCTCAGGGCATTATATAAAAAATGGAGAGCTGATTTACCCTATTACTGACGTAACTATAGCTGGTAGATTCACAGATTTACTTAATAACATAGAAAAAGTTGGAGATGATTTAAGATTTTTATTATTTGGAGGTGGAATGTGTGGGAGTCCTACTATACTTGTAAGTGATTTACAGGTCTCCGGAACCTAATATAGTGGGGAATAACAACTTTTAGTATCTAAAGTTTATAATAGGAGGTGATATTTATGGAAGAGAATACACAAACGAATGACAATTTTATGGATATCGATGAATTAGAAGAAATTGAAGCACCGGCTGTGGGATTGCTTGTGTGCTGGGATTAGAATTAATACAAGAGTTACGTTAGGAAAATAAGACTTTAGAAATAGGTGACCTCACATGTTCCGGAGACCTGCAAATTACTTAATTTAGGAGGAATAATTATGAAGTATGTGAAACCTGCAATTAAGAAGGCTTGGACCGTTCATCATCGTACAGATAACAGTATACTTATGTTTATGGAATGCTTTGATAAATATATTCATCTCAAATTAAGGAATGGAGAATACGGTCGGAAACTTTTTAGTCTATTAGATGGAACTAAAACTATTGATGAAATTGTTAGGGTTATAAAGTATGATTGGCCAGAACTTAGTACTGAATCAATTGAAAAAACATTAGAAAATTTTTTGGAAAGACTAGACAAGAAAAACTTATTAATTGATAGAAACCTCAACGCTAATGAGGATTTAACTTCGCAGGATATTGCAAGATACCATCGTCAAATTGCATACTTTGCGGAGTTCGAAACAGATGAAAAAAATAGATATGATATCCAATCAAACTTAAAAAATTCAAAAATTGTTATTTTAGGACTTGGAGGGGTTGGTAGTTGGGCAATACATTCGCTAGCTGTGGCTGGGGTAGGAGAAATTGTAGGTGTGGATGCCGATGTGGTTGAAAGAAGTAATTTGCACCGTCAAATATTATATAGGGACAATCAGATCGGACAACCGAAGGCTGAATGTGCAGCTGATCTTATCTCACAGCTTAACCCTTCAGTAAAATTTACTCCAATCGTTAAAAGAATACAGTCAACGCAGGATGTAGAAGAAATAATTGAAGGTTCAGATTTAGTTTTAAGTTTGATAGATGAACCGCTAATAATCTCTAGACGTTGGGTTAATGAGGCATGTCATACACTCAATATACCGATGATGATTGCAGGTGGAATGGAAGTAGGACCAATTATATTGCCAGGAAAAACTCCTTGTTTTTCTTGTTTAGAAGATATTCTTCGAAAAGATATATTTTTCTATGATGATATAATTCAACAATATTTAGATGAGCCATCTGATTGGGTACCAGCTATGGGGACTGTAAGTGCATTAGTTGGTAGTTACACTGCATATGAGGTTGTAAAGCACCTTTCTGAATATTCAAAACCCGCAACCTACGGGAAAATGTTAAGAATTAATGCTTTTACTTTACAATCTTCAATAGTTGAAATTCCTTATAGTGATAATTGTACAAGTTGTGAAAGAAAGAAGGAAAGGATGAAGAATTAGTGTCAAATGCGATTACTATGATACTAAAACCATCAATCCTGGTACCTTTTGAAAAAGAGATTCACATGTATACCCCTGACAAGAGTGTACGTATTCGAAATACTAAGGCTAAAGATGTTTTGGCTGATTTATATCCTTATATAAGTCAGCCTTTTAACAGGGATAGAATATCTGAACTAATAGATATAGATAACTACTCAATTGAATTTATAAATAAACTTATTGAAAAGGAAATAATAACTCCCCTTCCCCAAAAACCCTATTGGAAAGTTGATAGCATAATGGGTGATTTAGAAATATCAGTATTAATTATTGGTGAGGGTTATTTAGCAACAATTCTTCAAGCCAAGTTGCAAATGAGAAATGCTAGTGTAAAGAATATTACAGAATTTAACGATTTAACAACAATTGAGAAAGAAAACAAGATAGATATTATTATATATACTAGTGATACACCTAATTTAGGTGTGGAGAAAGAGTGGATAAGTATTGCTAATAGTACGGGAGCTTATTTTATTGAACTTGAACAATTTGGGTTTTATGGAAATATATTAAAGTATGCAAACCCAGCATGTATTAGTTGTTTCAAACATCGTTTACTTAGTAATACAGCACATAAAGAGTCATTAAAAAACTATTGGCGCTATATTGAGTCTACCACTCTTCCAAAGGAATTAACTTTATGGCCATATTATAAGAATTACTCAGAACTATTAATAAATATTCTAGTTAATGAGATAAAAAAAGGTATAAAGACTCTTACTACAGAATTTATAACTGTCAATTTACAAAATGGTGCTACTAACATACAAAAAGTATTGCCGGTAGATGGATGTAAATCTTGTGAAAAAGTTTCTAATTATAGTCTTTCTCCTTTACACCTTTACAATAATAAGTTTGGCCCTATAGTTAATTTAGAGAAATTAAAACTTAATAAGGATGAACCTTACATCAATATATGGACGTGTTCTTTATCAGGAGTAAAAGGTTCATTAAACGGGGCAATAGCCTCTGCTGGAGCTGGGGGTATATATGACAAAGAGGTGAGGAATCGCGCAATTTATGAGGGGGCAGAACGGTATTCAGCATTAAGTTATACTAAAACTCATAAATCTAAGTATATTGACTTAAAAGAAAATAAAATTAACCCGCGGGAATTTTTAATGTATACACCAGAGCAATATAAGTTAAAAGGTTTCCCCTATAAAGAATACAATAATAATCAGGTTATTAATTGGTCAAAAGCTAAAACTTTAGATTCGAGTGAATCTTTCTGGGTTCCCACTTTTAAAATTGATCTAAAACCCCCGATCCCATATTTATGTAGGCCAAATTCAACAGGATTAGCTGCCGGTAGGACTATAGAAGATGCTATAATTTCAGGGTTATTTGAGGTTATAGAAAGAGATGCATGTATAACAACATGGCTTTTAAAAAAAGAGCCAATCACTTTAATTTTTGATGAAATTTATGATGAGGAATTAAAAGAACTTATTAAAAGATGCGAATTAAATGAGCTAGAAATAACTTTCTTGAAGTTTCCAGCAATTATTGACATTCCTTGTATTGTAGCATTATTACGGTCAGGGAGTAATCGTAATGGTGTATCTATAACCCTAGGTTCAGCAGTGGACCCTTCTTATGAGCGAGCAGCAAGAAAAGCTTTAATTGAAAGTATTTTGCTAAGACACACTCTTATTAATTTAAGAAAAATTCATAACTACAAGGTTAGAAATAGAGCTCCAAATAGTTTATTGGATCATACATTCTATTATCAAAATAATAACCAAACTCCTTTGGAATTTTTAGAAAAAGGCGCTAAATGTTTTATATCAAAACTTAATAAAACAGAGGTAAGTAATAAAAATTCGTTAAACTATTATATAAATAAATTAACAAGAAAAGGATATCAAGGGTTATGGATAGAACTTACTGAGCCAGAGATTAAAATGGTTGGGATATATGTGGTAAGAGTATTAATACAAGGTGCTGTTCCTCTGGAGCCGGATAATTTGTGTCGTCCACTTGGCTCACGGAGGCTAAATCTATTATCCAAAGAAACTAAAAGAGAAATAAACCCATATCCACACCCATTTGCTTAGGGTAAATGATGTTTTGCTTCTCCCTTTATAAGTCGCTATTAATAGAATATATAAGCAAAAGGAGTGTATAGAAAAAAATGGAGAGGGATGTAGTAATTGAAGTAAAAAATTTAAAAAAAACCTACAAAAAAAGAAAAGGAAATGAAATAATATACGCTCTAAACGGAGTGAATTTTAATGTGTATCGAGGAGAGATTCTCGGTTTATTAGGTCCAAATGGTGCAGGTAAAACAACCACGATAAAATCAATTTGTGGATTGATAAAGCCAAATGGCGGAGCTGTTCTTATAAATGAAATAGACTCAAATAAAAGTCGGTTAAAAGCTTTAAACTACCTAAGTGCGGTATTAGAAGGTAACAGGAACTTATACTGGCGATTAACCGTTCGAGAAAACTTGGAGTATTTTGTAGGAAATCGTGGAGTCAATCGTAAAAATGAACAAGGAAGAGTAGAGGAGTTACTCCTTTATTTCAACTTAAAAGAAAAAGAGAATGAACTAGTCAGTAGCCTGTCACGTGGAATGCAACAGAAACTAGCAATAGCTGTTGCTCTATCGGCTAATACAGAAATTATATTATTGGATGAACCTACTCTAGGGCTAGATGTAGAAACAGGTTACGAGGTTCGCGAGCTATTAAAAAGATTAGTTAAAGAACATGGTAAAACTATAATTATAAGTACTCATGATATGCCTGTGGTACAAGATCTTTGTGAACGAACAGTGATTATCAATAATGGGAAAGTTATTGCAGATGAACAAGTAGATAACTTGATAGCGTTCTTTGATACAAGGGCATATATTTTTACACTAGGAGAAGAATTAACTAGCCAGCAACGCATATCTTTAACAGAAAACTACCCCATGTGTAATATTAACTTTAATGAGATTGAAGTGATTATAGAAAAAGAAAATGACTTATATAAGATTATGGATATATTAAAAAGTGAAAAAACAGTAATAGAAAAAATAGACCGGAGCATTGTAGACATCGAACAGATATTTCTTAAGCTGACGAAGGAGGGGAGTAAAGAATGAAACCATTTTGGTTTCTATTGTGTGCAAACGTTAGAAAGGAGTATATAGAACTCAAACGTTATTATCCTAACACTTTAAGTTTAATATTTACTTTCTATATTGTTTTTCTTGCTATGCTATTAGGAATACATGTTATTGGTGACCCTCAACAAGTAGATACAAATGTTCAATACGTTATTGTTAACTATATTATATGGTTTTTTATGTTAGCGACGTTACAAAATTTAGGGTATGTCATTTTAATGGAGGCACAACGTGGTACTCTAGAACAACTTTTTATGTCTCCTGCAGGAATGTGGAGAATTTTATTAGCTAGACTCATTGCAGGTTTATTTTTATACGGAATAATTGTAGTTTTCTTACTAATTCTATCTATGTTAACAGCTAACCAATGGTTATTCTTTAGAGTAGATGTAGTCATGCCAATCTTTATTATAACTACTATTGGTATGATTGGTGTTGGTTTTATGTTAGCAGGGTTGGCTATTATTGTGAAACAAATACAATCCTTTTTACAAATATTACAGTTTATTTTAATGGGGCTAACTTTCATTCCATTATCGACTGCACCATTTTTATTAATAGCGCCATTTGTAAAAGGTGTAGATATGATTCGACAAGTAATGATCCATGGGTTTATTTGGAGTGATTTCTTACTTTTTGACTATCTTTCGCTCATGATAAATTCAATATCTTATTTTTTTATTGGGCTTATAATTTATTTTAAGTGCGAGAAAACGGCATTAGAAAGAGGTCTGCTTAGCCAGTACTAACTTTTCTCCAATCTAATTATTTTAAAAGTTTCAGCATTAGGGTTTATGTTTTATTTTTTATACTGGGAATGTATAAAAAATTGAAAATAAACACATAAGAACATCTGTTAGTACTCAGAGAAAGAGGAGCAGCAGATTCCACCGTGTAGCCATTCCTAGAAAGCAAAACAAAAGACCAACACCCATTAATATGAAACGATCTATTCAACAAATGAAGGCCAATGACAGGGACGCAATTAGACGAGCTGCTGAATAATAAAGGGATAGAGAAGGTAATTAAAATTACTTTCTCTTTTTTAGTGTACGGTTTTTTTAAAATGTCATTGTCATCTCTTTCTTCTGTCCAAGCTTTCCTACTTCCTTTATAAATTTAGCGTCAGGGTTTCTGTTCACTCCCGCTCCTCCCGATATCTTTTTCGTCATTAGCTTTACGCCTTTTATTAATACTACCTTTTATCTTTTGTTTCCTGTTTAGTTTTTCCTTTTTTATAAAGGTGCTTACCTCAGAAGTGTCTACCTCACCAGGTGTTTATGGCAAACTAAAAATGTAGGTTATGGCAGTTAATTTATGCCGGCCCCGCGGGGCCGGCATAAATAAAAAAAGCCACTTGCCAACCTCTCAAAATAACTTTAAACTCCTCGTTGGACCAACAACGTTCGACAGGAGGCTATTAGGAGATGTTAGCAGTGGCACAAGTAGATTATATCAGACATGAAGTGAATCAAAAAGGTGAAAAGTATGACAGTGTGGCAAAAAGGATGGGAATCGATCCCCGTACTGTCACAAAGTATGCAAATAAGGAAGAGTTCGAGGCAAGACAGCCTCAAAAAAGAAAAGCAAGAATTATGGATCCAGTGAAGCCTATACTAGATAAATGGATCAAGGAGGATTTGAAAAAGAAAAAGAAGAATCACCGAACGGCTAAGAAAATGCATGAGCAGTTAGTGAACTTTCATAGTTTCGAAGGTTCGGATCGATCAGTCAGGGATTATGTTTCCAAACGGAAAAAGGAACTCGTTGATTACCAGAAAGAAGCTGCCCTTCCCCTTGAATCCATTCAGGGGACAGCCCAAGTAGATTTTGGAACAGCACCTTTTAAATACCAATCAGAGGTCACTGACCTCCCATACTTAGTGATGTCGTTCCCATATAGCAATACCTTTTATTTTCAGGTGTACCCTTCGGAAAACACAGAATGTTTACTGGAAGGTTTACAACAAATGTTTCATCATATGGGCGGGGTGCCGGCAACTATGCGATTTGATAATCTATCCTCTGCGGTGAAGAAAATAAGGAGCAAAGGAAATCGAGATCTCACCGAAACTTTTGAACTCTATCCTCGTGATTAATGAGGATAATGAAATGATCGTGAAACACCCCCGTTTATACGGTGTGAGAAAAAGATCCATGGTATGGCAGCCTTATCTCGAGCTTCTGTCGAAGCGTCCAAAAGCGATCAGTATTCAAGCATATACGAACACTTCCCTTATGCCTGGTCGAGATACTTAAAGGAATGCACGGAGGAAGAACAAAAGTCAGCCTTACGGCTATTAGGAAATCTGCTCAAAAACAACGATTTCACCCTATTAAACAAGGCTTTAGAGATGGCTTCCACTCATGGTCATCCGAACGCAGACCAGATTAAACATTGTTTTTATTCATTACTTAACCAGCATGAAAGTTACGAGGCTATCACACCACGCTTTAAGGTGCCTGCAGTCCCACAAGCCACCCGGGGGCTCTCACATTATGATGCCTTCTTCCAGGACGGGGGTGGACGCAAATGAATTAGCAGATTGAGAATTATGCCAAACGCCTAAAGCTAAGTTGGATTCGTGAGAACTATAAAGATCTAAAGGCAGATACACACGAAGAATATCTTCTGAAACTGTTTGAAAAGGAAGTGGAACATCGAGAAGAACGCAAGATCAATCTATTACTCAGCCAGGCCCAACTGCCGAAGACAGGTACACAACCTTTCCAGTGGGAGCACATTCAAATTCCACAAGGAATTGACCGGTCAACCGTATTAAATGGCAGCTTTATTAGAGAGAAGGAAAACCTCATTTTATATGGTGGGGTCGGCACTGGCAAAACCTATTTGGCAACGTTGATATCCTTAAATGCCATACATAGTTTTGGCAGCCGGGTGAAGTTCTTTACGGTGGCAGCTTTGGTAAATAAACTAATTGAAGAAAACCAAAAGGGATTGCTTCCTAAGTTCATGAAACAGATTGAAAAGCTGGATCTCCTGGTTCTTGATGAACTGGGATATATTCTAATTAATATTAATACGTCATCGCGAAAGCCGACAAAGGTATCGGTATCGATTGCGTTTAGTAACTGGCGAATCTCTTCAGGTGTGAACGCCTCAATCTGCGACCCCGGAACTTTCACCGGCTTAAATTTAACGTGTATAGCTTCATCAGTATATTCTTCCTCGTAACACCAGCGGAGAAAGGCCCTCATAGTCCTTATACGTATATTTATTGTTATCGGCTTTAATCCGCGTTCCATCATATAACGTATGTAATCGGTAAATACTTCGGTAATGATCTCCTCGTGCAGTAAATCCTTAACGCCTTCTGTTTCGGACAGGAAACCGGTAAAGTATCCGTAATGTGTCTCATAATGGCGCAGAGTGGTACGAGATAAACCGCGGGTCCACTTGTATGCGAGAAACCGATCGTATGAGTCCGATAGATTTAATTCCGCGATTGCATTACGGTTAAAATGTTTCTTTGCATACGTACGGGTTCCGATCTTTTTTGTGCGCTGCTTTCCTTTTAACGACATACAAAAAACCTCCCAATTTCGTTTGGCAGGCTCGGAAATCCGAATTATCGAAAATAACGCCCCTAAAGGATTCCGCGGAGGGTCCCAAAAGGATTCGTTAAATTCCGCTGTAAAACCGTTAGGGACTTGCGTTAAAATCACCGTTTCAAATCAACGTAAAATCAGCGGCAAACGCCGTCGTAACGGGGTTTTTGGCGGGACCGTGTGGGAATCGAACCCACCGGAGACGTCACGCGCCTCCCAGAAGGTTTTGAAGACCTCGGCAAGCACCAGCTACACATCCGGCCCCGTACATTTAAAGCGGCAAAACCTATTATACTCTTTTCTCCAAGATTAGACAACCCTCTCTCTTACTGTTCACAGCTCCGCCATATTTTGCAGAAGAACAATTTTTTCCCTCACACCACCGCAGTCTTCCTGAATATCACTGGTACCTTATTTATGTTAATATGAAATTGGTTTTCAGCTAAATTCACTTGGTGTTCAGGGGGGCTTATAATGCCGAAACGGTTTTATACAATTGGTATGGCAGGCCATATCGACCATGGTAAAACAACATTAACTAAAGCGTTAACAAATATAGATACGGACAGACTGAAGGAAGAAAAGGAACGGGCGATCTCCATTGAGCTCGGTTATGCCCCGTTAAAGCTCGATGACGCGGGGGACTCTGAAGTTTCCATCATTGATGTGCCCGGGCATGAAAAATTTATCAGGCAGATGATCGCTGGAGTAGCGGGGATTGATCTTGTTCTTCTTGTGGTGGCTGCGGATGAAGGAGTAATGCCACAGACAGTAGAGCATCTTGACATCCTCCGTCTGCTCGGGATACATAAAGGACTTATTGTCGTTACAAAGATGGACCAGGTGGAAGAGGATATGATCGAGTTGATCGAGGAGGATATTTCCAGCCAGGTGGAAGGCACGTTCTTTGAAGGCTCCGACCTTCTTTTTGTCGACAGCCTATCGAAAAAGGGAATTCCTGAGCTGCTTGGAAAAATTAAAGAGTATTTAAATGATGTACCAGTAAGGGATGCGTCCGGCGCTTTCCGTTTGCCTATCGACCAGGTTTTTACTGTTCACGGCCAGGGGACTGTTGTCAGGGGTACCGTTTATGAAGGAGAGGTTCAGGAAGGGGAGACGCTGGAGCTTTTACCTCAGGGAAAGAAAGTTCGCGCCCGGCAGCTTCAGGTTCACCACCATCCTCAAAAATCAGGACGGGCAGGGCAGAGGCTGGCGATTAATTTAGGTGGTATATCAAGGCATGAAGTGAAGCGGGGGGATGTGCTCGTTTCCACGCAATATTATTCCGTGACAGATACGATTGATATTGCTCTTGATACAGTGGATTCTCTTGATTTTCCATTAAAACAGCGGGGATATATCAAGCTGCATATTGGAACTGCGGAAGTGTACGGAAAGATTGTCTTTTTTGATCGTAATGAACTTACAGAAGACAAAAATGTCCTTTGTCAGCTTCGGCTGGATGAACCGGTTGTGACGAAGAGGGGAGACCGGTTTATTTTAAGAAGGCCCACACCAGTGGAAACAATCGGCGGGGGGACTGTCATTGATCCTAACGGCGGGAATTATAAATTCGGCGAAGCAACCGTTGAAATGCTCGAAAGGAAAAAAGAAGGAACACCGGAAGAGCGCCTCACAGATCTCCTTAAAGTGAACAAAGGAATGACTGAAAAGGGAATTGTCGTTGAAACAGGGATTGCTGAGGAAGAAATCACTGCTTTACTGAACAGTTTAATAAGCGAAGAGACCGTTATGAAGCTTGGTAATTATTATCTTCTTTTTAATGTTTATAACGAAATAACCGAGGTCCTGCTGGATGAGCTTGCGGCTTTCCATGAAGAATACCCCCTTCGGGAGGGTAAAAATAAAGCAGAGTTGAAACAGGACATAGCTTCTTATGGCAGCGAGCTTGCTGAACTCGTAATCGACCACGCTGTAAAAGAAGGAAAACTTATTAAAAACGGACAGTATATTGCTGCTGGTGAATTTACTCCAGGTTACCCTCCCCAGTGGAAAAAACGGATGGAACAGGCAGAGGAAACAATAAGGAGTCAGGGGCTTAAGGTAGAAGGTTTTGACTATATTTTTGAACGGGCAGGTATACCTTCTGCACTACAGGAAGAACAGCGCCATTTCCTGATAAGGTCAGGCAGGATGGTAGAGCTCGATGATAAGCATATTGTTGCTGCAGATGTGTTTTATGGAACTGCTGCAGAGCTTTATGAAAAAACAGAGGATCGTTTTTCCCTTCAGGATGCGAAGGCAGTTATTGATGCTACAAGGAAATATCTTGTTCCGTTCATGGAACAGCTCGATAAATTGGGTTTCACTAAGAGGCAGGAAAACGAACGAATCTGGGTGAAAAAGCCTGAAAAAAAATAAAGGAGAAGGGCGGACACCTCATGGGGGGGTCCGCCCTTCGGTAATTATCAGGCTTAGAAAATCTCTTTTCGATATAGGAGTTCACTTCGATAATTGGATGCTTAATTTCGAGAATAGAACCTGTGATTTCGAGAATTGAATACCCGGTTTCGAGAAATGAACCTGCATTCGATAATTGGATACCTGATTTCGAGAATAGAACCTGTGATTTCGAGAATTGAATACCCGGTTTCGAGAAATGAACCTGCATTCGATAATTGGATACCTGATTTCGAGAATAGAACCTGTGATTTCGAGAATTGAATACCCGATTTCGAGAAAAGAAACCGAAATTTCGTCAATTGATGACCCGTAGTTAATAAAAACCCCGGATGTTTTTCCCCAACCAGACCTCGATAGAACCTGATAAAAAGTCTGCACCACCTCTGTAACAGAAGTTGGCACAGCCTCCGATATTAATAAACGTAAATGGATTTTTCTCTTTTTTCAGTAACAGTTCCTACAACAGCAGCCTGAGAGTCTGCTTTTTTATTAACTACTTCCACGTATTTATCAGCTTCTTCTTCAGGGAGGCTGATCAGTAATCCTCCAGATGTAATCGCGTCACATAAAATCAGCTGATCGGTTTCATCGAGAGAATCAGCGTACTCCACATCATCAGCAAGCCACTTATGGTTAGCTTTGCTTCCCCCTGGGACAACGCCCTCTGCAGCAAGCTTTTTCGTTCCTTCGAGCATAGGGACATTATCGTAATTAATTTCAAAGCTCACATTACTGCCCTTCGCAATTTCACAAGAATGGCCTAAAAGTCCAAAACCTGTAATATCTGTTACTGCGTGGGGATGGAATCCAGTTAACACTTCACATGCCACCCGGTTCAGTTCAGCCATTGTCTTCGTAACAATTTCTGTCTGAGCTTCCGATGTTTTGCTTCGCTTAATTCCTGTAGTTAAAATACCGACTCCAATCGGTTTTGTAAGTACAAGCTTATCGCCAGGCTTGGCGCCAACATTTTTGAAGATCCGGTCAGGATGTACTGTGCCGGTGACACTAAGCCCGAATTTAGGCTCATTATCGTCTATAGAGTGTCCCCCTGCCAGAACGGCTCCTGATTCCTGCACTTTATGTGCTGCCCCTTTTAATATTTCCGCAAGCATCTCATGCGGGAGCTTATTAATCGGGAACCCGACGATATTCAGAACTGTCCGCGGTTCACCGCCCATGGCATATACATCGCTCAGGGAATTTGCAGCGGCGATTTGTCCGAACATGTATGGGTCGTCCACAATCGGAGTAAAATAATCAACGGTCTGAATTAATGCAATGTCTTCTGTAAGCTTGTATACACCGGCATCATCGGATGTTTCATGGCCTACAAGGAGTCTTTCATCATTTTGTGATTTAGGTAAATGACGCAGAACCTGCGCCAGGTCTTCAGGACCAATTTTGCATCCTCAGCCAGCTTTCGAGGATAATGCAGTTAATCTGATTTCATTATTTTGTTCCATGGAACATCACCTCCTTCTGATAGTATAAGCATGTTTTTTGATTCCTGACAAATTTTATCTTATGATTTATTTATTCACAAAATATTCATAAAAGGGGTAGTTAAATATGGCTCATGTAATGAAAGTCGAATTCTGCATGCAGTGAAACTTCGCGCCAAAAGCTGCGAGTTTCGCAGAAGAAGTATTTACACATTTTCGTTCAGATATTCAAAGCATGGAATTAGTCCCGACAGGCGGAGGAGCTTTCGAAGTCACTTTTGACGGGGAAAAAATCTATTCCAAGCTCGATACAGGTGAATTTCCGGATGCGGAAGAGGTTATCAGGAAAATCGAAAAGATGAGAAAATAAATATAAATGACTGAAAGAGGGGCTTTCTGAATCGTTTTAGAGCAGCCCCTTTTTATCACTTTAGGGAGATGAAATTTTAGCGAAGAAATATATTCGACGCGGCTAAAATTTTTAAGGCTAAAGTATAAGTGCAACTACTCCCCTGACATCGGCTTTAACGCTCGCCAATCGGCGAGTTTTCTTTATACAATTGTCACATCCTTTTTTTCCTTCAGCCGTTCGTTTTAGTATAATGGAGCCAGGGAGTTATCATGTGTGAAAACAGAAAGGGGAGGTAATACTTATGAAGGGTATGATCGTTAAAGGATTGAGTATTGGCGCCGCGGTTGGTATTGCTGTGTATGCTGGAGGGCTCATAAAGGATGCTCTGGAACGTCAGGAAGTAAAACGGGAAAGAGAAGCGTTTGGAACAGGGACTGAATAACGTAAAAAGGTGGTCATACGACCACCTTTTTACTGGAGCAGATACTGGCGTGCAATGGGGTAAAATCGATGTTTGTCTTTTGGAAACACCTCATTTACAGCGTAATTATCCTTGATCACAGTGCGACTGCCTGTTACTTGTACAAGCGAACCACCCCTCAAGGCTGATTTAACGCCTAAACCCTTTCTTCCTGTACCTTCTCCTGAAGAGAGAACAATTTCCCTCTTCACCTATATGATGAACAATCCGGTATTAATAAATGCATCATTTCAGCAGGTTTATTTTGGATGGAGTGAATTAAAATGATGGCTAATGTAATGAGGCTGCTCCCGGCAGTCCACGAAATTCAGCAGACAGATAAATTCGACGAACTAAAAGTTAAAAAGGAAATCCCCGGACTGCTCTTAAAAGAGTGGACCCAGCAGGTTCTTGATGAGTTTCGGGAAAACATTAAGTTTGAACCTGGTAAATACGACGAGTACAGCCGGGATTCTTTTATTGAAGCTATTTTGGACAAGCTTGAGAAAAAGGCTGCAGGTTTTTCAAAATTCCGATTAAGAAGGGTCATTAATGGGACTGGTACTGTTCTTCATACAAACCTTGGCAGAGCAAGGCTGAGCGAAAGAGCTGTGAGGCAGGTGGTGGAAACGTCAGGTCATTACAGTAATCTGGAATATGATATCTCTGAAGGAAAACGAGGTTCACGACATGATATTATCCAGGATCTTCTCGCTAAAGCTGCAGGGAGCGAAGCCGCGATCGCTGTAAATAATAACGCAGCAGCGGTGTACTTTATTCTTCGTGCATTAGCTTCCGGCAGGGAAGTGGTTGTCTCCCGGGGAGAGTTAGTGGAAATTGGCGGCTCATTCAGAGTGTCCACTATCATGGAGGAAAGTGAAGCACAGCTCGTTGAAGTAGGAACAACAAATAAAACGCATCCTTATGATTATGAAAATGCAATTAATGAAAAAACAAGGATGCTAATGAAAGTACATACGAGCAATTTTAAAACAGTAGGGTTTACAAAGGAAGTTGCCACAAAGGAATTGACGGAAATTGCCAGCCGCCAGGAAAGAGGGGAAGATGATCCCCTTTTAGTGTATGAAGATCTTGGAAGCGGGTCCCTTTTTCCATTTATGCATGCCGGGATCGGTGAGGAGCCTGTAGTAAAAGAAGCGCTCAAAAACGGAGCGGATATTGTTTCGTTCAGTGGGGATAAGCTTCTCGGCGGGCCCCAGGCAGGAATCATCGCTGGTAAAAAGAAATGGATTGATAAGCTGAAAAAACACCCTCTCGCAAGAGTTTTAAGGGTGGACAAAATGACGCTTGCTGCGTTGGAAGCTACGTTGTTTGAATACGTGTATAATGAGGAAAATCTGAGTGATATACCTGCAGTAAGGGATATCCTTGCCAGCAAGGAATCCATTCGGGAAAAGGC
This sequence comes from Evansella clarkii, assembly GCF_002019695.1. Lineage (GTDB taxonomy): Bacteria > Bacillota > Bacilli > Bacillales > Salisediminibacteriaceae > Evansella > Evansella clarkii. The sequence goes on from NZ_KV917376.1 coordinate 3,121,580, forward strand.
GGAAGCTTTCCTTGAGCGTGCTGGGGAGCTTCGTTCCGATTGGCAGTTTGAAATGGCGGAAGACCATTCCCAGGTTGGGGGAGGTACGATGCCGGTTGAGGAACTCCCGACGGTTGGGCTTAAATTGAAGGTTGCCGGGATAACTGCGAATAAACTGGAAAGTATGCTTAGAAAAGTCGAAGTCCCGGTAGTTACCCGAATAAAAGACGGGGAAGTTTTTATTGATTTCCGGACGATTGCCGAAGACGAGACTGCTTTGCTCATCCGCAGTCTTCAAGAAGTGCAGCTTAGCAGCTGACATTCCTGGCAGGTACTGAATTACAGGAACGTTGTATTTCGCAACAAGGGAAGCCAATATCGCAACAAGGGAAGCCAATATCGCAACAAGGGAAGCCAATATCGCAACAAGACAAGTAAAAATCGCAACAAGAACCTTGTATTTCGCAACAAGACAGGTAATAATCGCAACAAGAACCTTGTATTAACAACCAATATATGATGAAAAGGATATGTAATCACACATAAAAATTACAGGCTGCTGCTGTATTAGTACAACGGAGGAGGATATTATCCTTCTCCGTCAGTTTGTGGTACCTGATTCCGCTTTTTTACCTTGTGTGAGCCGGATAATGGCTCAGGCTGAGAGCCGCGGGCGTTTTTCGGGCTGTTTCTTCGCTGGTCTTTATACGTATTTTTTTCAGTCATTTCGTACCCTCCCTTCCTTTGTATTCTCACCTGTCCTGCAAAATTCATGTGAAATGTTTTTCCCCTGGATGAATTAAACGGCACGTAACCAATCACACTAATGATGATTAATCTCTAAGGGGGAATTAAACGTGCCATATAACAAAAATAAACAACAGGCTTTTCAGTCAGCCCAGCAGGCATATGTTCAGTTTCAGGAGGCTCTCGAAACTCTCCACAGTGACGATGCAGACTACGGCCATCAGCAGAAACTCGTAGAACAGGAACTGGACGAAGCTTTCCAGGCGATTCAGAAGGCGCAGGCAACAGCGACAGAACATCAGAAAAAACAGCTAGAAATATTCACAAAAGATATTCACCGCTACAAACAGCAGCTGCACGATTGATAAATTAAAATTTATAGTAAGCGCAGCCATTTTTTATCTTCCGATATAACGGGAACTTGCCTGTCACTCCGCTCTTTCCTGAAAAACCTCTGTTTTTTTGAACAGGGGTTTTTACTTTATGGGCTCCAAAAAAATGTGTTATTGTAGTAAAATGAAAGCTGTGACAAATTTCCGAAATAAGGTTTTAGACAATTTCGAATTTCTGTTATATGATAGTACCTGAAGGAGGGAATACATATGTCAAATGAAAAAAAGTCTTTATATGATTCAAGACGTACGTTTCTCGCAAATGGAAAAACGTACAATTATTATGATTTAAAAGCGATTGAAGAGGCTGGAATTGCAAACGTTTCCGATCTTCCATACTCTGTTAAAGTCCTTTTAGAATCACTGCTGCGTCAATATGACGGTAAAGTAATTAAAGAAGAACATATTGAAAATCTTGCGAAATGGGGAACAGACGATGTGAAAACTATCGATGTTCCATTCAAGCCTTCCCGTGTTATCCTGCAGGATTTCACTGGTGTTCCTGCTGTCGTGGACCTTGCTTCCTTAAGAAAAGCAATGGCTGACCTGGGCGGAGATCCGAATGAAATTAACCCGGCTATCCCGGTTGATCTCGTGGTAGACCACTCTGTACAGGTTGATGAATTCGGCCGCGCTGATTCACTCATGCGCAACATGGAGCTTGAATTCAAGCGTAATGAAGAACGTTACAAGTTTTTGAGCTGGGCTCAAAAATCTTTTGATAACTACCGTGCTGTACCTCCGGCTACGGGTATCGTTCACCAGGTAAACCTGGAGTATCTTGCAAACGTTGTTCAGTCTGAAGAGGATGAAAACGGCGAGGTTGTTGCCTTCCCTGATTCTCTTGTAGGAACTGACTCCCATACAACAATGATCAACGGTCTTGGTGTTCTCGGATGGGGTGTCGGAGGTATTGAAGCAGAAGCAGGAATGCTGAAGCAGCCTTCATACTTCCCTGTACCTGAAGTAATGGGCTGTAAGCTTACAGGCCAGCTTCCTGAAGGCGCAACAGCGACTGACCTTGCATTAAAAGTTACACAGGTTCTGCGTGAGAAAAAAGTAGTTGGTAAATTCGTAGAATTCTTCGGTAATGGTTTAGCAGATATGACTCTTGCAGACCGTGCGACAATCTCCAACATGGCTCCGGAATACGGTGCTACTTGCGGTTTCTTCCCGGTAGACGATGAGACATTAAACTACCTCCGTTTTACAGGGAGAAGCGAAGAGCTCGTATCTCTTGTAGAACAATACTGTAAAGCTAACGGATTATTCTATACACCAGTTTCTGAGGATCCTAGATTCTCCGATGTAGTAGAGATAGATTTATCTACGATCGAACCAAACCTTTCCGGACCAAAACGTCCACAGGATTTAATTCCTCTTTCCGAGATGAAAAAGTCCTGGAACAAAGCGCTTACAGCTCCAGTTGGACCACATGGCTTCGGGCTTGCACCGGAAGAAGTGGAAAAAACAGCTGTTGTGAAGCATCCGGATGGAAAAGAATCTACTCTGAAAACTGGTTCCGTTGTAATCGCGGCTATCACAAGCTGTACGAATACATCTAACCCGCATGTTATGCTTGGAGCAGGTCTCCTTGCGAAAAATGCTGTTGAAAAAGGACTTGAAGTACCTGAGTTTGTAAAAACAAGCTTAGCACCAGGTTCTAAAGTTGTAACTGGCTACCTGGAAAACGCAGGTCTCATGTCTTACCTTGACCAGCTTGGTTTCAACCTTGTTGGATACGGCTGTACAACATGTATCGGAAACAGCGGTCCTCTTCCTGAGGAGATTGAAAAAGGTATCGCAGACAATGATCTGACTGTTACTTCTGTATTGAGTGGTAACCGTAACTTTGAAGGCCGTATCCACCCGTTAGTGAAAGGTAACTATCTTGCTTCCCCTCCATTAGTGGTAGCATACGCACTTGCAGGAACAGTGGATATCGACTTTGCTTCCGAGCCATTAGGTAAAGATAAAGATGGCAACGATGTGTTCTTTAAAGATATCTGGCCAAGCCATGCGGAAATTCAGGAAGTAATGAGCAGCGCGGTAGATCCTGAACTATTTAAGCGTGAGTATGAGCAGGTGTTCGAAAGCAACGAGCGCTGGAACAACCTGAAAACAACAGACGACGATCTCTATCAGTGGGATGAAGAGTCTACTTATATTCAGAACCCGCCGTTCTTTGAGAACCTATCTCCTTATCCTGAAGAGGTTAAGCCGCTTCAAGGCCTTCGTGCAGTTGCGAAGCTTGGGGACTCTGTTACAACAGACCATATTTCACCAGCAGGTTCTATCGCGAAAAACAGCCCTGCAGGTAAATATCTGATGGAAAAAGGTTTATCTCCGGCTGAATTTAACTCTTATGGTTCCCGCCGTGGTAACCATGAGGTAATGATGCGCGGTACATTCGCAAACATCCGTATTAAAAACCAGCTTGCACCAGGAACAGAAGGCGGGTATACAACCTACTGGCCAACTGGTGAAGTAATGTCCATTTATGATGCGGCTATGAAGTATAAAGAAGAAGGTACTGGCCTTGTAGTTATTGCAGGCTATGACTACGGTATGGGAAGCTCCCGTGACTGGGCTGCTAAAGGAACGAACCTCCTTGGCATTAAGACAGTTATCGCAGAGAGCTTTGAGCGTATCCACCGCAGTAACCTTGTTCTTATGGGTGTTCTTCCACTTCAGTTTAAAGATGGGGAGAATGCTGAAAAGCTTGGTTTATCTGGAAAAGAAGAATTCCAGGTTCAGCTTTCAGATACCATCCAGCCTCGTGAGTATGTCACTGTAACTGCGAAAGACCAGGAAACAGGCAAGGAAACAACATTCGAAGTGCTTGCACGTTTCGACAGCGAAGTAGAAATTGACTACTATCGTCATGGAGGAATCCTGCAAATGGTTCTCCGCAACGCACTTAACGACGAAAAAGTTAAAAATTAATTCAATGGAAAAACCGCCCCTCCGGGCGGTTTTTTTCATTTTAAGGGCGGTCTGTCACATGATTTTTTGGGGGGGCTTTCATTATCCCTCCAGCTGAATATTTACATAATACACCTTAACCTGCTCATACTAAGCAGGATGCTTAAATTTACCTAAATCCTCAAAAATACTGGAGGGAGAAAAATTGAAGAAAAACAAAATTGCAAGGAAATCAATAGAAGGTTCAGCTGACAGGAACAAAAAAGACTTATTAAACCAGTCGGGGAACGACCGGGGAGAAGATAACTCGACCTATGCAGATGTTGAACTGGCTAAAATGAGAAATAATAAATGACCACGAAAAGAAATGAAGGTGAATTTTAATGCTACAATTCTGGGCAGGCTCTCCCGAATTGCCTGTATCAGGCTTTATTATCAGGGCTGTTATTGTGTATGTATACATATTTTTAATACTTAAAATTTTAGGACAGCGTTCTATTATGAGTTTAAATCCGATAGATTTTTTATTTGCAGTAATTATCGGTGATGTCCTGGGGGAAACGTTATCTGATGGGGAAATCGGGCTTTCCGGGCCTTTCTCGTCCGCTGGTGTGGTCGCTGCTTTTCATCTGTCTCTCTCTTATCTTGCCTTAAAAACTCCAAGATTCAGGAGAGTAATTGAAGATGAACCGATTATTTTGATAAAAAACGGGAAGATATTACATGAACAGTTAAGAAAGGCCAAGGTAACTGTAGAGTCGCTTATGATGGATTTGAGGACAAACAATGCCATAGACCTTAACCAGGTAGACTATGCTGTGCTGGAGTCTAACGGACAAATTTCTGTGCTTAAAAAGTCGAAATATGACAGCCTTACTCCTGCTGATATGGGGCAGGATCCTGAATCTAAGGGCTATCCGTCAGTAATTATTCAGGACGGCCATATCATTGATGCAAACTTAAACAAGTTTGCTGACAGAGCATGGCTGCGAAAAACACTGGCTGATAACGGGTTCAGCAGAGCGGCTGATATATTTCTGCTCACAGTAGATGAAACGGGAAAAGTATACATTAGTGATAAAAAAGCCGGAGAAACTGGCTAAACTCCTGCAAAGACGTATGAACAGACAGGAACTTTGTCTATACTGGTAATAAATATGCAGAGGTGATAAAAATGAATAAAAAGAGAAAAGTTAGATTTAATGACTTAATTCAGGAAAATAAGCAGGAATTGCTTAGAAACCAGGAAGAACTGGAAAGAATCGAGCAAAGGCTTGATCAGAAACATATGGACCGGCTTTTGTCCTGATTTTTCAAAAAAATCAGGCTAATAACATGGCTGGAAGAAAGACGTATTTGGCGGGATAATATTTACCATATGACCGCCTTTTTTTAACAGACATAACAGACAGCCCTCCGGAAATATTAGTTATATACGGTAACAGAAGGAGGCGGTTTTTTATGGCCGGGTCATTTAAACATTTTCAGCAGTTCAGGCCAAATAAGCTTGGAACTCAGCCCAGAGCAAGCGACTCTAACAAAGGTAAAAAGATGAACACAAAGGGAGACGAACATCCCGATTATATTCCTCCAAAGGGAAAGTAAGACTGTTTTACACAAAACAGATATTCTTTAAGGCATTTATTCTATCCTGAATAAATGCCTTTTTAAATTGAGTTTCTGCAGAAAGTAAAAAATTGTGGACTTCTATTGTATTCATAAAGGGACATAGGATATTATTGTAATAATGTCAGGAAAAGCGCCAGTGCAGGGTATATACAAAATATATGCCTGCATTGTTTTTTCACTACGGCCGAGCCGGCTGTTTAGGCTGAAAAACTGATACAGCCCAAAAAAGCGACGCAACTTTATTTATGCCGGAAAGTAAGAGGTGTTTTTTATTCTGCCTGAACGGGATGTCTCCACTGAAAATAAAAAAAGGACGTCAGCTTTTCCCCTTTGGTCCTGGTTGTTTGTTATATACATGGTCATGCTTTTTTATGTCACTTTGTTCGCCTGGAACTATGGGGCTTCACTCGGTCCGGTTGGTCCGGGAGGAAGGAATTATAACCTTACTCCGTTCCTCAGCATATACAGGATTGCTGTTTTCAGCCCTGATTTAGCTGCCCCTGTTCGGATACTTGCAGGAAATGTTATTTTGTTTATGCCGTTTGGCTTTCTTTTTCCACTGTTTGTAAAACAATTACGGAGGAGAAAAAAAGAGGTAAGCATTTTCACTGTTATTTTTACAGCTATGCTCCTGTCTGTATCAATTGAAATAGCGCAGTTTGTCTTCACTTACAGGGTGTCGAATATAGATGATGTGATTCTGAATACTCTCGGTGCATTAATTGGTGTGTGTGTATACCGGACAGTAAGACGGATAAAATTTATCAGGATTTTTTAACAGCTCCGTTCCTTTGATGTAAATGAAAAATTAAGAAAAAGCATCCTCCTAAACCCGGGAAGGATGCTTTACTTCTTTTTCTCCACCTGATCCAGCTTCAAGCTTCTTCGTCCAGAAGCGGTAGCCGCTGTAAACGACAGCCAGGAATACTCCATAAATAATAACCATATACAAAAGCTCCGACGGGTTAGTGACGATCGTGTGTCCCGCGATAGCAAACAGAGCCATAGAAGGAAGTTTCCCGAGTCCGGAAGCTATGGAGTATGAGACAAAAGAAACTCTGCTGAGAGCAGCATATGCGTTTATTAGAATGGAAGGGATAACCGGTATCATCCGTAAAACAGTAATGGACATAAATGCATTACGTTCAAACAGCAATGTAACTTTTTTCGTAACAGTATATTTCAAAAGGATTTTTTTCCCCATGGCATCAAAACCTCCATACCGGACCATCGAGAAAAAGATCATCGAGGCAAAAGTGGATCCCATCCAGATGACTGCAGCTCCCAGTAAAGGGCCATACGCTGCGCCGATAACCCCTCCTACAAGAGGATAAGGAATAACTGGAAAGAGCGACATTAACGTAGCTATAACTGTTGTTAAAGCCACATGCTCCTGTTCATTATTCTGAACCCATTGCAGCAATGATTCATGATAAAAGAATAACAATGTGATGATTGCCAGTGCGCTGATAAGTACAGCAGATTTTCTGAGCATTTTACTATCTCCCTTAAATATTATCCACGAAAAATATTATACAGGAGATTTGGCAGGTGTGAAAGTGCGGCAGCCCTTTATAAATCTGCCTGATTTACGAGTAGGGCAGCATTATTTGTCAATAACGAAGGTGAGATTTACGAAAACGGGAGGTTCTTGTTGCAAAATCAGGGGTCTTACTTGCGAAGAGGAAATCAACCTGTGAAAATGGCGATTCTATTTGCGAAAAAGGAAGTTCAACCTGCGAAATCACGGGTCTTACTTGCGAAGAGAAATCTCTGTTTGTAATCCCAAAAGCATACTTTTTGTAATATTGAATATCTGGTTCTAGCAGCCCCTCTCCGAAGCGTATGATAAAACGATGAAGAAGGAGAGGGGTGGACAGATGCAAATACATGTCGTCGGGCAGGGGCAGACCCTGTTTGGTATAGCGCAGGCATATTCCGTTACTGCAGACGAGATTGCGAGAGCGAATGAGCTTCCTGACCCGAGCAGAATAGTTGTCGGGCAGAGTATTGTTATCCCTATTGACGGGCAGTTTTACTGGGTGCGCCAGGGAGACACGTTATTTTCCATAGGCCAGAGGTTCGGGGTTCCTGCACAGGAGCTGGCCCAGATTAACCAGATTACCCTTGAAGGGCGGCTTCAGCCAGGTACCCGCCTCTATATTCCCCCAAGGGCAAAGACTAATGCTGAATCGAACGCTTATGTAGAGCCAATGGGAGAAACAGTTTCAGAAAACCTGATCGCTTCGGCCAGATCCCGGGCGCCTTTCTTAACGTATCTCGCTCCTTTCAGTTATGAAGTAAACAGGGATGGTTCGCTTACAGCGCCGCCACTGAACAATTTTGCTGCCATTGCGAGGGAAAACAACGCCGGACTCATGATGGTTATTACAAATCTGGAAGAGGGGGCGTTCAGTGAAGAAGTAGGTGCTGCAATATTAAATGACGAAGCTGCACAAAACCGTATGCTTGATGAAATTGTTTCAACAGCGCAAAATGTTGGATTCAGGGATATTCATTTTGATTTTGAGTTTCTTCGTGTGGAGGACAGAGAGCCGTATAACCAGTTCTTAAGAAAAGCTGCCGCCCGTTTAAAGGAACAGGGGCTGTTAATATCAACAGCACTTGCTCCAAAAACGAGGGCAGACCAGCCTGGACAGTGGTATGAGGCCCATGATTTCCGAGCTCATGGCGAAATAGTCGATTTCGTCGTGTTAATGACATATGAATGGGGTTACAGCGGGGGTCCCCCAATGGCTGTTTCACCGATTGGCCCTGTAAGAGAGGTTATTGAGTATGCTTTGACAGAAATGCCGGCAAATAAGATTATGATGGGCCAGAATTTGTATGGCTACGACTGGACACTTCCTTATGAGCCGGGCGGGGAGTATGCGAAAGCATTAAGTCCGAACAGAGCGGTTGCCCTGGCTTATGAAAGAAATGTACCAATTCAGTATGACCAGGAAGCCCAGGCGCCTTTTTTTGAGTACACAGATGATGAGGGAGCAGAACATGTTGTCTGGTTTGAAGACGCGAGAAGCATTCAGGCTAAATTTAATTTAATGAAAGAGCTTGGGCTGAGAGGAATCAGCTACTGGAAGCTTGGTTTGCCTTTCCCGCAAAACTGGCTGCTTTTACGTGACCAGTTTAATATAAGAAAGTTTTAAGTATTTTCCTGAAGCATCTGCGAGATGCTTTTTTTTTGTAAAAAAACTCTGGCAATTACATATGAAATAGGTTACTATTTCGAATAACGAAAGATTTAGTTAAAGTGCGAAGTTACAAGATATGAAGCGGGTGAAAGAGATGATGAACAAACCATGGGTAATCTATGTAATGCTTGCCCTCGCAACGAGCAGCTGGGGGAGTGCTTTTATCGCGGGAAATTATGCTACAAGGGACTTTGAACCGATAACAGTAGCATTTTTAAGATTCTTTTTTGCGGCCGTTATCCTGCTGCCGCTGATGTGGACGATGGAAAAAAACAGGCCCCGTCCTCATGGAAAAGACTGGCTGCTTTTTGCAGCACTGGGTTTTACCGGAATTGCTTTATATAATATTTGCTTTTTTATCGCAACGAAAGAAGCTCCTATTGTAAAAAGCTCGTTATTCATAGCGTCCAACCCAGTACTTATTATCTTAGTATCCGCGCTATTTCTTAAAGAAAAAATAACCGGACGTAATGTTATTGGCCTGGCGCTCGCACTTGCAGGAGCTGCGGTTATCATAACAGAAGGCAACTTTCTCTCATTAGTAAGGGCCGGATTCGAACCTATCGACCTGGTGCTGCTGACAGCGGTTGTTTGCTGGGCGCTTTACAGTGTTCTGGGCAAGGTGGCGATGCAAAAATTCAGTCCCCTCGTCTGCACGACGTATGCAGTTGTTTTTGGGACGATTATGCTCATGCCGCTGGCTTTGGTGGAAATGACATGGGACCAGGCAGCTAACGCGACTCTGCTCACCTGGGGTTCTATCCTGCATATGAGTATCATTGTGTCCGTAGTCAGTTTTATAATGTATTACCAGGGCATTCGTGCGATTGGTGCAGGAAAAGCTTCTCTGTTTATTAACCTTATGCCAGTGTCCGCTGTCATTCTGGCTGTCATTCTTCTTGGCGAACCGCTGCTTCCGGTTCATATTGCCGGGGCCCTCCTTGTTTTTGCAGGAGTAACGATAGGCACCCGCGCGAAAAAACAGAAGCGAAAGGCAAGTGTGCCAATGGCCGCAGCAAAATAGCTTTTTTTTGTAAGCTAATGTTTAAATGTATCCCTGGTGGCTTTGTTCCCTCTCCCACTGGCCCAAAAAATAATAAAATGTGGCTGTATCTCCTCACCCGCTATAATGCGGCAGCAAGGGGATGCTGCCTTTTTTACTTTTTGCGACGAAGTTGATTCTGCGCAGTGAAATTTTTCTATAGTTGTATATGCTTTTGTCCCAGGCACTTCTTTCATAGGAGTATAAACGTAAAAGTAAAATAAACGGAGTTTTTCCGGTTATTTGGAGATTGGAGCTCGTTTCGTGGGTGGATAAGGGGAAGTTTTTCGGTTATGTACAGCAAAATCTCTCATATTTGATTTTTTTGAGTTAATAAGCGGAAACGCTCCGTCTATTTTAGCGTTTTTTAACAATTATTATTAATTAACCGGAATTTTTTCGTTAATTTAATAAATAAATTAAGGGCCCGTTACAGGGTGCTTCCATACTGAAATTCGGCATTTCCCCAGAACTTGAGGAACTTTGCCAAATTACATATTAATAAGGCTCGCCAAATTGGCGGGTTTTCTTTATAGGACCAGGCAAGCTTCCATGTCCTCAAAGAAAAAACCTCATAATTTGCCTGCAGCGATAAGATTTGTGAAAATACAGTAAGGAAAGACTTTTCACCTCCTCTGAATTTTGAAAGGAAGATTAAGATGACGCGTAAACAAACTAACACAGCAGCTATTGCTGACAGCATATATAAATGGGAAAACTCAGGTTTTTCAAGGCTGAAGGAAACAGAAATTATCAGAACTTTAACAGATCTTGAAAAGGAACCTGAAGCAACGGAGAAGCCGTTTCAGAACATGAAAGCTAAGCTTCTTGCTATGGCTGCAGCAGCCAGATATAACAGAACTCAGCTATTGGATAAGAAGGTTGCCGAGAGGCTGGAAGAAGCTAAAACTATTGATGATAAAAATATGTATGTGGCTGAAACAGTTATCTATATTTATTCGAAAGTAATAAATGAGCAGCTTCTTAGCGATAAGTTTCCTGTGATTCGGGAAACCGACCACAGCCAGGGGAAAAAGAAAGCGATTGATAAATCTTTATATATGGCTGAGGAGACAGAAACGAAGCTGAACGAATGGCTGCCGAAAATAAGTGAGCTGAAGAAGGCAGCGGAAACATCGGGGAACAGCAAACTACTGAATGAAACGAGATCTGGAGAAGAAATCCTCCTGGAAGCAGCTGAACAAATGGATGTCCTTAAGGAAGCTGCAGCAGAATATAAAGCGTCTATTTCAGGAATTTATTTTTCAAAAGAAAAGCATAAAGCGTTTAAAACTGCGATTGATGCCGTTTCAGCTGCCGCAGAAAACTGGGAAGCCTGGCGGGAGTCCCAGCTGGAGGCAGTAGAAGATGATGCATTGAAGAAACTTCATTCCATGGTCGGCCTCGAGGAAGTGAAGGAGAAAATAAATGAATATTATCATTATCTGATCTATGAAGCTGAACGCAAAAAACAAGGATATCAGCTGCAAAATGAACAGTCGCTGAATATGATTTTAACCGGGAATCCCGGGACCGGGAAAACAGAGCTGGCCAGGCTGCTTGCGAAAATTTACTATAAACTCGGTGTCCTTCCGAGAGAAGAAGTAATCGAAGCAGACCGTTCTCAGCTCGTTGGAGCATATGTTGGCCAGACAGAGGAAAAAACGATGGAAGTGATAAAATCCGCAGCAGGGGGTGTGCTGTTTATTGACGAAGCATACAGCCTGAAACGGGAAGGAGCATCCGGAACTGATTATGGCCAGGCTGCCGTGGACACTTTGGTATCAGCCATGACGAGCGGGGCGTATGCCAGCAGGTTCGGTGTCATTTTAGCAGGATATCCTGAAGAAATGAGAAATTTTCTCTGGAGCAATCCAGGCCTGAGAAGCAGATTCCCCGAAAGCAATCATATCCATCTCCCCGATTATTCCATTGATGAGCTAATAGAGATCGGAGAGAGGATGGCGCTGGATAATGATTACACTTTGACGGGCGATGCTCTCGCTGCTCTCAGAAGGCAGATTATTAAGTCACAGGTTGACGAGACGTTTGGCAATGCAAGAACGGTAAAAAATATTATCTTAGACGCTATTTTTAAAAAAGGAGCCGCAGTAGCCAGAAGTAGAGAATATAGTTCTGAAAACTTTACCGTCCTCGACGAAGGTGCTTTTGAAAAAGAAGGAAAAGAAAAGAAACAGGAAAAATCAGGAAAAGAACAACTTAATGAACTGATCGGCCTGAAAAAAGTAAAAGATCAGGTGAAGATGCTCGCTTCCTTTGTGGAGGTACAGAAGAAACGAGAAGAGGAAGGTCTTCCTTCCGTACCTGTACAGCTTCACGGAATTTTTACAGGGCCTCCGGGGACAGGGAAGACAACGGTGGCAAAAATCTACGGGAAGATTTTAAGCGAGCTGGGCCTCTTAAAACGGGGCCATCTTGTTGTTGCAGGAAGGAGCGACCTTGTAGCAGGCTATACAGGGCAGACTGCTTCAAAAACAAAGAAAAAGATCAGAGAAGCTCTCGGCGGTGTGCTGTTTATTGACGAAGCATATTCTCTTACCTTCCAGAAAGGCGCACAGGATTTTGGCAAAGAAGCTATAGATACAATGGTGGAAGAAATGACAAAACATGATGAAAACCTTGTCGTCATATTAGCCGGCTATTCTAAAGAAATGGAACAGCTTATCGACAGCAACCCGGGACTGAGCTCCAGATTCAAGAAAATGATTGAGTTTCCTTCATACAGTCCAGGGGAGCTCATTGATATTCTTAATTATTATATTGGTGAATTTGGTTATGAAATAGATAAGGGAACTGAGGAAGCACTGGAGGAAGCCATAGAACAGGAAAAACCTGCCGGTAATGCCAGGGCAATGAAAAACCTGGCGGAAGAAGCGATTCAGCGACAGGCATACAGACTAATCCAGTCGGGAAAGCAGGAAAATAAAGATGTTTTGACGAAATTAGAAAAGGAAGATTTTTCTATACTGGATAAAGGAGCAGAATAACTATGCTAATTTCAACAGAAGAAGTTACAGTCAGATACGCGGAAACGGACCAGATGGGTGTCGTATATCATGCAAATTATTTAGTCTGGTGTGAGATCGGCAGAACAAGCCTGATTAAAGAATTAGGTTTTCATTATGCGGATATGGAAAAGAGCGGAGTACTTGCGCCTGTGACAAATGTAAACGTGGATTATAAGCATCCCGCAAGATATGGAGAAAACATAGTGATACACACATGGATTGAAAAATATAATGGCTTCCGGGTTACTTATGGATATGAAATTGTCAATGAAGCAGGAAGAGTGTGCTGTAAAGCGACGAGTGAACATGTATGCGTTGATGCAGAGACATTCCGCCCTGTTTCTATCAAAAAGCAATTTCCTGACTGGCATGAAGCATACGAGACGAATAAAAAACCGGAAGAAACGGTTGCGAACCAGACGCAGACTTGATAATTGAAAATAATTAAAGAAAAAGGCGGGGGCTGTTCAACAACAGCACTTGCTTTTTTCTTCTCTGTTTCAAGTTTATTCGTTGCTTAGTTATCCGCCATTATGGGAATAACAATTTTAATATACCGGATATCTGAAAAAAGTGTGTAAGGTTTTATTACAAGACGAGCCTTTGGTGTTGAAAGGTATCAAGCTTTCCTGTTTAAATGAAAGAGATGAAAGGAGACGGGGAGATGGCTTTTGGAATCAACAGGAAAGAATTAATCGAGTGGAAAACAAAGGCCGGAAATGGTGAAATCTCATTTCTGACCCACTACTGGCTGGATGACCGTTTTCCAGATTGTAATACGGTTACGAAAGCTGCTTGCACAGACAGAAAAAAATTGGTTCAGTGGGGAAGAAGCTACGGGTTAAGGCCTGAATGGATCCATGACAGGGACGACCTTCCCCATTTTGATCTTCTCGGAGAAAAGCAGCGGGAAATTCTAAAAAAAGAAAATAAATATTACCAGCTTCAGAAATTAGAGAAGCGGAAGAAAGGATGAGGAGTATGGCAGGTCTGCAGAATGAAATTATTGCAGCTTTAAAAGTAAAATCTGAAATCGATCCAAAAAAAGAGGTTAGAGACAGGGTTGATTTTCTGAAACTGTACTTAAAGAAAACAGGTATGGAAGGCTACGTGCTCGGAATATCAGGAGGCCAGGACTCCACTCTTGCAGGAAAGCTTGCACAGATAGCCGTGGATGAGCTGAACGAGGAGGAGAGCACGGATAAATATAAATTTATCGGAGTCAGGCTCCCGTATGGCGTGCAGGGCGATGAAGACCATGCGCAGGAAGCAATGGATTACATCCAGCCGACGGTCCGGGTGAAAATAAATATTAAGCCTGCGGTGGACGCAGCGTTTGAACAATTTTACAGTGCGACAGGAGAAAGCTTAAGCGATTTTATAAAAGGAAACACGAAAGCGAGAGAGAGAATGAAAGCCCAGTTCGATCTTGCGGGCCACTACAAGTGTCTCGTTATTGGTACAGACCATGCTGCTGAAGCTGTAACGGGATTTTTTACAAAATACGGTGACGGAGCCTGTGATATCGCGCCATTGTATGGACTTAATAAACGCCAGGGGATCGCGCTGCTAAGGGAGCTGGACGGACCTGAATTTATTTATACGAAGGTCCCTACCGCTGACCTGGAGGATGAGAAGCCTTTACAGCCTGATGAAGAATCCCTCGGGATGACTTATGACCAGATCGATGATTATCTGGAAGGTAAGGAGATTCCACAGGAAGCAAAAGATAATGTTGAACGGAGATACCGCCAGACTGAACATAAGCGGCAGCTTCCGCCGACTATTTATGATAACTGGTGGAAATAAACAAGTGTCAGCCAGGGAGTGATTAAAATAAACGGGAAAGCAGATTTGCATATGCATTCCACAGCCTCTGATGGCAGTTATACACCAGAGGAGCTTATGAAAAAATGTGCTGAGGCAGGACTAACGCTTGTCTCTCTTACAGATCATGATACAACACAGGGCATTGCTCCGGCTAAAAGGGCCGCTGAAGAACTAGGCATGAAGTTTATCAATGGGATTGAGCTGTCTTCCCGGGCTGAGGGAAAACATGTGGATATATTAGGGTACGGTATTGACCCTGATTACGGGCCGCTTCAGGAGGCGCTCACGTTTCAGCAGAATATGAGAGTTGAACGTATGGTTAAAATGCTTGAAAAATGCAATGATGAGGGTATGGCCATCAGCTTTGAGGAAGTAAAGGTATACGCTAAAGGAGATACTCTTTCCAGGCCCCACGTTGCAAAAGTGATGGTTGAGAAAGGCTATTCTTCGAACGTAAAGGAGGCTTTCCGCAAATATTTAGCAGACGGAAAGCCGTGCTACGTTCCGAAAGAAAAAGAGATGACTCCTGCTGAGGCGATTGAGCTCATTCATGAAGCTGGCGGCCTGGCAATTGTCGCCCACCCAGTCTTTTATTCCCTTGATGATGAAATCTTTAAATGGCTTGTCTCAGGGGATCTTGACGGTGTGGAAGTGTACCACCGTGACCACGATAAAGCAGCTGTCAGCCGTTATAAAGCGCTGGCGGAGAAAGCGGAAGCCGAAAGGGTAAAATCTGTATTAGTTACCGGCGGCTCAGATTTCCACCATGAATCCTTCGGCAGAGCAGGGGAACTGCTTGGAGAAACGAAACTCCCTTATGAGCACGGGCAATTGCTGTACAATATACTGCTGAACAAGGTCTGAGTTGCGGGCCTTGTTTTTTCTGTGGAATACAGGAGAGGTGAAAATCACGCTGTTTATTTGCGGATCCTTATGGGGTGTATTTATCAGCGGATCGGATCCTCATTCCGTTACTTCTCGCCCTCCTTTTAACGTAAATAGGCATCAGTGCATAAAATAAAGGACGATAAAGGAGGTACTTTGCAGTGAAAACAACTTATATATCCGGTAATACGAGTGAAGGATTTTACAGCCTTGCAGGACAGTTCTGGCAGGGAGATACGGAAGTCTGGCTAATAACAGGCAGCAGCATGCTGGCAAGGGGAACTGTTTTGTTAAAACTTGCTGACCGGCTGGGGAAATACGGTGCTGAAACTGAATTATTTGTCCATCCGGATGACGGGAAAACTCCTGACGGTCTCTGCATTCCTGCAGTAAACCTGGTAATACTTTCCGATAATGAAGCTGCATTGCCAGCCAGCCGTTATTCAGGGCTGGCAGACCAAACGATAAATTTAAACGATTGTTTAAAAACGGACCATCTTCGTAAGTCGCGGGGGGAGATTTTTGCCCTGCAGGAGGAGGCTGCCACGGAAAGGCAAGCTGCCTACAGGCATTTTAAAAACGGAAGGGTAATCCATGAAGAAAAGGAAGCGGTTTACCTGAAGGCCATGGATTTCAGCAAAGCAGATCAGGCAGCGGATGAAATCATCGCTAAATGGATAGAAAAAGCCAGTGTGGATGGGAATGTGGGGTCAAAAACGGCAGTACGTTTTTTTGGCGCAGCGACAGCTTTCGGACCGTTAAATTTTATCGATGAACTAACAGAGGGGATAAATAAACGAATTATTATTAAAGGGCGTTCAGGCAGCGGAAAATCAACCTTAATGAGAAAGGTAGCGAAGGCTGCAGAGGAAAAGCAATTATATGTAGAATACTATCCTTGCGGGCTTGATCCGAAGAGCCTTGATATGGTTTTTATTCCGGAGCTGAGCTTTGCTATACTTGATGGAACAGCCCCTCACGTGATTGACCCCCGCCGAAAAGAGGATGAAGTGGTGGATATGTTTGAGCGGTGTATGGATCCTCTTGTAGAAGATGTTTATTCCCGGGAACTGAGGGAATATACAGCAAACTATAAGGATACTATGAAAAAGGGTACTGCCTGCCTGAGCAGGGTGAATCAGATTCAGCAGCAAATAAACCAGTACTATGACCGAAACACAGATTATAATAAAATAGATAACCTGGTTTCAGAGATTGAAAGTTTTCTTCATATGAAATTGACAGCTTTATAAGGATTAGTGCCCGGCTTCTATGGATGACGCCGGGCTGCTGTCTGCTCTGCTTTCTTTCCTGAGAAATCTTAGCCATGACAGAAAGGGCATCCGTGATATAATATTTAAGCTTACTTGCTTATCAGTGAAGGCAGAAAGGAAATTTGAAACATGAATTCAACCTGGAAACTTAAAGGAATGCTGTTTTTCTTTCATTCATCAATGACAATTCTTATAAGCTATCTGCCTGTTTATTTTCAGGCTCTCGGCCTGACCGGCGGACAAATCGGAGTTCTTCTGGCTGCAGGTCCGGCAGCCTCTATTATCGCACAGCCCTTCTGGGGGTTTATGAGCGATAAATGGAAAACGGTAAAAAGGGTGCTGTTAATCTGCCTTTCAGGAGCACTCGCTACAGGATTTATTGTATTTCAGGTAACCGAGTATCTGCTCCTGATCCCGCTGATTTATCTTTTCTTTACCTTTATGTCGCCTGCCGGAGGCCTTGGAGACAGCCTTGCGCAGAAAGTCTCTGTTGTGAAAGGGGTTTCTTTTGGATCGATAAGAATGTGGGGCTCCCTCGGGTTTGCGTTTTCTTCCCTTGGCGGCGGGATTATTCTCACACAAATCGGCATTATGAATATCTATTATGTCCTTGCTTTCTTTATCGTTATCGCATTATTTTTTACATACTTCGCTCCTGACAGTGAACCGTCAAAGAAACCTGTTAAACTGATCAATGCGCTGAAACTGGCGAAAAATATGAAACTGCTCTTATTTCTGTTAATGTGCTTTGCTATCAGTCTCACACATCGGATTAATGACTCGTTTATTGGGCTGTATATTATTGAACTTGGCGGGAATGAATCTTATATTGGTATGGCCTGGTTCATTGGTGTTGCTACAGAAGCGCTGGTATTTGCATTAAGTGTGTACTGGATGAGGAAATTCCATCCCCTGACGCTCATTGCCATCGCTGGTGCAGTCTATGTTGTGCGCTGGCTTCTCATGGCGGCAGTTCCGAATCCTGAATTTCTCCTCGCCGTGCAGGTGCTTCATGGCATCTCATTTGGTATGTTTTATCTGACTGCATTTCAGTTTGTATCGAAACTTCTGCCGGAAGAACTGGAGTCTACGGGTCACCTCTTGTTTATTTCTGTTTTCTTTGGCATCTCCGGTGTAATCGGCTCCCTTATTGGCGGGACGGTAATGAATTATTTTGAACTGAGTGTTCTGTACTGGATCATGTTTTTCCTCGCTTTAACGGGGCTTGCAGGGGCGCTCCTGTACAGAGCTTCATTTTTGAAGAACAACCGGGGAATGAATGAGCCTGTTTAAAAATTGTACAGATTAATAATGAGGAGGTTCTTAAAAACAGTTGATTGTAGCGAAAAGTGCGAGACGCCTTCGGTAAAAGCATTCGGCGAAGATCCCGCAGGGACGAGCGACACGTCATGAATCCGCTTCGAGTTGTCTCGACGTAAACGCTTCGAAGAATATGCTCGCAGAGGAAGAGACACGCTCTTTTTTCCCGAGGAAGCTGAGGCAATGCACGAGGCAAGCGAGCATCTTTTAGCGAAATCAACAACAAAGTTATAGAGCATAAAAGGAAAGAGAGACACTCATCCAAACTTTTTGGTATGAGTGCCTCTCTATTTTTATTTACTGGATTTTGTCCCAGCCCCTTTTAAATTCCCGGGATGGTTTGCCATTGTTAATAACAGAGTTTCCAAAAATGCCCGGCTTCACAGTCTGGATGATTGTTTTCATTAAACTACTGACATTTCTTTAATTAAGGCCTAAGTAACTGTATAATTGCATTATAGCTAAATTATTCAGGCATCCCTTATTAAGAGGGAGGTTTCAGGACAAAAAATCAGGTGATTATATGAAAAAGGGAATCCTAATTTTAACAGGATTCATACTTCTGCTCTTTCTGATAGATTTCGAATGGATTGCCCATCTCAGGAATGAGGATATGGACTATTTTACAGATGGAATTCTGGAAGAAGCAGGTTACGGACTTTTATGGATAACTATACCGCTGATGGTGCTTCAGGGAGCTGTCACAATTTTTCCGGTAATTGTGGTCATATTAATTCATTTTTTAAGCTTCGGTGTAGTAGAAGGTTTTATCTTCAGTATGATAGGTACAACGATTGGTGCATTAGTTTGTTACTGGCTTGCGGAATCGTTCAGTGGAAAGTGGGTTGACCGGTTTTGGGAGAAAAGACAGCAGGCACTAAGCAAAATATTAAGACAGATAAATGAATATGGCGTTCTGATGCTCATTGTATTAAGGAGTATTCCTGTAATGCCAAGTAACCTCATTTCCATTGCTGCTGCATTCAGCCCCATTAGTTTCAGAAGTTACTTTATTTCAACCGTTCTCGGAAATATGTCAATGATCTGGCTGCTAAGTCTCCTCTCAGCACCCTTATGGATAAGCGGGCCGGTGTTTCTTCCTTATTTAACAGCTTATATTGTTTTTGCGGCAATCGTTCTCGGCTCCTATTTGTACCGTTTTTTCACCAAGGAAGAGAGCACGACCCGGAGGAGGAGGTTCAGAAGGCTTTCCTTAGGCAGAAAATAAACCTGGCTGAGACCGGTCTGTGCATTGATAGAGAAGTAAGGTAATTATTGCGAATTGAACCGCTTAATAAGAAATCGAGAATAAGTTTTAACAAAGTCCTGTATTAAAGGAGGCATCCCCCTATGACGACTGACTTTTTCGAAGCGGGCTCGGCGGTCTATTTGTTTTCTTTAAGTTTATTCTTTCTGCTCGCTGCTGTTATATTTCTAATTGGTTTCAAAGAGAATATCCGGAGAAAAAAACATAAGCTGGAATCGAAAAAGCTGCTTATTACTGAAGAGGATCTGGAAAAACTGCCGCCAGCGCTGGCAGCCCAGTTCCTTCACGGAAGAGAGGATAGTTCCAGGCATATATTGTCCGGGCTTCTCTCCCTTGTGGCTAAAGGGAAATTTCATTTAGGCTTCGATGAAAAACGAGGGGAATATTATTTTGAACGAGATCTCTCAGAGAGCGGGAAACTGGAGGAAGAGGAACAGTTTCTCGCAGACTGGTTTCTGGAAGAGATAGGGAAGCAGAGCAGATTTTATCCTTCCCAGCTGGAGGAATATACAGAAACCCGGGAAAACCGTGAGAGGTTTATTCAGCGGTATTATGAATGGGAGGAGAACAATGAACAGAAGCTGAAACAGCTTGGGCTTCTGTCCGACCTCCCGCCACGGAAGCTTTTACTCGGTGCACTAGCCCTCGTTCAGCTTGTTGCCGGAGGAATATTATTATTTGTCGTTCCCTTTGTGAGTGTGTTATACCTCGCTGGGGCGATTGCATCGTTCTGGCTGATGTTTTATTTGAAAAACATGACTGATTATGGCTGGAAGATTTTTTACCGTTTCAAGGAATATAAGGAGCGGCTGCCGGAAACTGCAAGAAATCAGACCGACCTTTCTCAATTTCCCCCTGCGGCTCTTTATGCCCTTGCTTTTGGTAAAAAAGATGATTATTTCCGGCATCTCCCGGTGAAAGAAGCCCCCCCTTCTCTGCGCCAGGAAAATTTTCCCCTTTACTTTGCAGCAGGCTCAGGAGTTTTTGCTTTGTCGTCCGAAGAAGGAGATTTAGCTGATGCCCTTACAGCATCGATCGAAAAGGCCGTTTCGCCTGCCTACGAGACAGCGGTTGAAGACGGTACGGGAGGATTTGATGCTTCGTGACTTTTACCTGGCGGACGAAATCTGATCATAAAGATTTTCCAAACTGCTGCATCACCAGCTTGTGGAACGGACCTTGCGTTACACTTGTAAACCAGCCACGGAAGGGCCGGTTTAAAGTGAAGAAGCGCAGTATACAACCAGGGGCCATCCTCATCCTCTCCTGATAAAAAGATAAATCTTCCATCTGGAGAGGATGCAGAACGCTCTTTGTTTAAGATGCCGCCCCGGATAACGAATTCCTGGACTCCCGGGACGCTGCCAGGCTGGTTTTCTTCCAGAATAAGAAGTGGTTTGGGACATCCTTTTGCAAGAAATAAATGGCGTTGGTCCTGGCTTTTTATATTCACCACTCCCCTGAAGCTTCTGTTCACCCAGTCAAAATAAAGAGTGGATGGCTCTCTGTTTTTCAGATGGCCTTCGTTAAGCTGAGACTTCTGTACAGATGTAACTGTATGCTTTACAGGAGCTGCCGTAAAATCGGCTGGTTCAGAAAAATGGTTATCATCAGGCATAACAAGGTGCAGCTCATTGCCAAATTCTGAGGCTGCTTTTTTTAAAAGAAGGCAGGCTAATTCATGCAGGAGATAATTATTTCCCTGAACGAGGTGGTCATTAGCCGTGAGCGGCCCTGCCATTAAAATTTTTGTGTATTTCCCTGCAAGGTACTGAAAAGAATCCCAGCGAAAAGGAAGCAAGCCATTCTTCAGGCGATTGCTTGCTGAAGAAAAACGATAGACTGGGATATTTTCTGCTAAATCAGGAAAGATCATTTGCAAGTGGTCATTCTTATAACTGGTGATTACAGCTTGTGTCAAAGTACTCATCCTCTGCTGGTCTTATGAGTTAAAAATATCATACAAAAAGCATAGTGATGAAAATTCCGGCTTGATATTTTTATGATTTTTTAAATAGAAAAGGGTTATCGGGGCAGGACGAAGAAATTATATTATACAGACTATAACTCATCCTGAAGCACCAGTCACTCGAAAGCTTCGGGATACGTCTCAGGAGGTCTTTTAAAATGAAAACTTTTAAACTTTGTTCACTGGCTGTGCTTTTTGATGAAGAGCATAATGACAAAGGCCAGATAAATGGGCAGCATGTCCCGCTTGTAGACGGGCTTATTATTAATAAAGAAGAAGCGGACAAGAACTGGCTCCTTGATGCAGTAGTTACAAGGGAATGGAAAGACTTTTTTCAGGAATACCTCGATGGGCAGGAAAAGTTTATGGCCGAGGTCACGATTACGAAAAAAACAAATGATCCGGCAACACTTGTCTGCCAGGTAACAGGGATTAATGATATAGGGAAAAACCTCAGCATACATCTGGACGGGATTCTGGTAGTTAAAAAAGATGACCTTTCGGATATGCTGCTCAAAAATCTTCTGAAGGAAGGCTATTCCGGTGACGAACTGTATGATGAATTTAAACGGCGGAAGAAAGACAGGGGTAAAGCAATTCAGGGAATACTGACCAATGCGTATGAACAGGTAAAGCAAAAAGGCTATTACAACTCAGAATCCTGATGGGAAACTGGACGTCTTCCTGAATGTGAAGGCGTCTTTTTTGCACGAAGGAAGGATGTGAAGGGTAAGTAAAACATAGAGTGATAGAAGGCTGTTTACAAATTGCCTGGATTAAGGCTCAACAGAGAAATTTAACACAGCCTGTAATTAAATACAGAGTAAACCTGGCTGATCCGGCGATTATGATTCACGGGGACCGTATCAGCATAATAGGGGGCGGAGAAAATGAAAGAAACCAGGGAAATAGTGATCAAAGATTTTACCCCGGAGATGGCGGCAACTGTAGCGGATATGTGGAATAGAAGCCGCGAAGGCTGGGGCGGCCACGGGGATATCAAAACAAAAGAGCAGGTTCAGAACGAACAGGGAAATTCGACTAACCTCCATACATACATTGCGATTGATGGAGAAGAGGCAGTGGGTTATTGCGGTTTGTCAGAATACCGGGACGACACAGGAGCCCTCTATATCCCGCTTTTAAATGTGAGGACAGATTATCACGGGCGAAAAATCGGCAAAAAGCTTGTGCTTACTGCCCTTAAGGAAACTATTAACCGTAAATGGCCCCGTCTTGATTTATACACATGGCCAGGGAATACGAAGGCCGTTCCACTGTATAAGAAATGCGGCTTTTTCTGGGAGAACAGGGATGATACAGTTCATTTAATGAATTTTCTTCCTATGGTGCTCAATACCGAAGCATTTGCGGATTTTTTCCGTTCAGCAGACTGGTACAGCGACAGCGTCCGGGAGATCAGCACGGAACCGGACGGCCGGAAATCCGGAGATTTTGAACTTTATGATTACCACTGGGAAAAGGACGGTCGTATTCTCCATGTAGCTGTTGAAAAAACAGGCAGGGGTATTTCTGCTGTCAAAACCGAAAATTACTCCATCGAGATGAAGCTTGACAGCCACACTGTCATTCATGGTAAAAATAACAAGGCTGTTTTTCATATTGAAAACTATACAGACGGACCATTGAAAATTGAGATAACAGGGAAGGATGACCGTAATATTAGTTTCCCTCTCTCCTTAAAAGAAACTGCAGGAGAAAAGGCCGTAATCGAAGGAAGCTTTACAGCAGAAGATTCCGGAGAAGAACAGGGGGACAGAAAAACCCATCCTGCAGTGACTGCAGAAGTATTAATAAACGGAGAAAAGATTGTTTTTAAAACAGGTGTTCTTCCTCTCCCGCCTGTTAATATGACAGGAAAGCTTTCAGGCAGATTTACAAAGACTGGTGCATGGGAGAACGCATTCATAGAGCTCGGGAATAATTGCCCGGAGGCGGTTCAGCTGAAGTTTACTCTTCCGGAGATGGAGGAGGTGGAATTCAGGGAGAAAAACTATGAGGTCAGGCTTGAGAAAAAAGAAAAGAAGACTGTCCCCGTAAAGTTCTTCCTGAAGAAGCCCGCCTTTATCAATGCGGATATTCCCGCTGTTGTGGAGACGGAAGCAGGAGACACTCTGACATGCAGCGGCAGGGCAGCATTCGCCTTTAATTCTCCTGGTTCAAGGATCAGCGGCGAATGCAGTAAATATTATCATCTGTTCAGCGGCCTTGTTCATGTTGCTCTCAGTAAAGAAAGTAATACACTCATCTATGAGCGGGGAAGAAGCAATAAAAGCGATTATTCTTTCTCGTATCCTAAGCTTGGAAAGCCTTTCTCGGAAGAATTTTCGATTATGAAGCCGGCGAAGGTGAGATTTTACAGTGATGAGTGGAAGAATGCCCTGGAACTCACCTACTTGTCCCGGGATTTCCCGGGAGCTGCACTCACGAGGTGTATCGAACTTACAGGGGATGGCTTACTGAATCATTTTTACAGGCTGGAAAATCGCGGCCTCGAAAAACTTAATTCCCTGCAGCTCCAGCAGACGGTGAACTTTCCGCTTATCGGTACGTACATTCCTTACCGGGGGAAGATTGTTTTTAACGATAGTTCTTATAACAGCGAAGTGAATATCTGGGAAGAGAAGGATATAACCGGAAACTGGCTGTTTTCAGATGCGGAGAATGAGAACAGCTCCCTTATCTGGAATGAGGAGCTTCCGCTTCATTTTCAGAACTGGTTCCGCCATTATTTCGAAGAAGCATTACCGGAACTGAGGCCGGGGCAATCAGCGGAGTCAAAACCTCTTGTTTTTGGCCAGCGAGTATTTTCTGCAGCAGAGGAAGTTCTGGAGTTCGCCGGGGGCAGGAAAGATAATGCCGTATCATTACCTGAGAAGGTTTACAGCCTTGAAGTGGATGGAGGAAATCCGTTTGTATCCGGTAAAGCAGGGATTAAGTTCAGCTCTGCCGTAACACGGTCTGCTGAGACAGAGCTTTTCGTGTATACGAACGGCGGGGATAAAAAACAAAAGCATGCTTCTTTTTACAAAGGGGAAGAGGAAAACTGGTCATCTCTGGAGACAGAGGTTCCTGTTCCTTCCGGGGGGCCGCAAATTCTCCCTGTCACTGTGGAGGGTAAAATGGACTCACAGCACATTGCTGAACGGCTCCTTCTCTTTCCGGAAGAAGAAGCTACCATTAAGACAGAGGAGATAATTGAAAATGGCAAAAATGTCTTCCTGGTAAATAACGGAGTATTTACTATGAAAGCGGCTCCTGATTTTTATCCGTGTATATATTCTCTTCATGATGGGGAGACGGAGTGGCTGGACTCTTCTTTTCCTGAAGCCCATCCAAAATCGTGGTGGAATCCGTGGGTCGGGGGCATTTCTTTCGGATTGGAAGGTTTAATCCAGAGAAGAATCTCGCAAATGCCTTCAGAAGCTGTTTTTATCACCTGTTTTGACCAGTTCAGGAATGAATGGAAAGGGATCAGGCTGACAACGAGAGTGGAGGATCATGAAGAATTCGCAGGCCTTGTTTTACATCAATATGCTGTTACAAGGCCAGGGGCGCCGCTGCTTTCTCTGTTTACTGAAATTGAGCAGAACACAGGAAGGCATTTTTACGGAAAGCATCTT
Organism: Evansella clarkii; assembly: GCF_002019695.1. GTDB lineage: Bacteria > Bacillota > Bacilli > Bacillales > Salisediminibacteriaceae > Evansella > Evansella clarkii. The sequence continues at coordinate 3,146,724 of NZ_KV917376.1, forward strand.
CGTACGTTCATGAATATTAATAAAGGCCGAAGAGCGGGAGAATTAACAGTCTCTGTTAACGAGGGAGGCAAAAAGAAGCTATTTTCCCACCATCGCCATGAAGCTGATATATCCCAGCTGGATGACTGTATTTTTGAAAAGAAGGACGGGAGTTATTCTCTTCACTATGTTCCGGATATAAAATCTTTGCAACTGGAGCTGTTCATGAATGAAGATATTGTTCTTACTGTAAATAGTACATCCATGAATACGGAAAGCGGGACAAGGGAGATGGCTGATCCCCGGTTTCTCGTATTGGCCAGGGACTCATTCAGCCTCGAGGACTACCGCGGCCTCCGCCAGTTGAGGTTTACTGTTAATTAGAAAGGAACGATCATCTTGAAAATCATTGACGCACATATTCATCTGTCACATATAAATTCCTTTCATAATACAGCGAAAAATATCTCCCGTCTTGATTATTCCGTCCGGGGGCTTCAGCGGGAAATGAAAGAAAACAACATTGTACTCGGAATAGGGATGGGGCTTCGTGAAATTGAGGGAGGGGAAGGGTTTCCTGACTCCCTTCCTCCTACTCCTATGGGGCTGGATCTGATGAAAGAGCCTCTGGAGGAAGTGGTCTTCTGCGCGGGGGTGAACCCTTACCGCCTTGGCAGGCAGGAGCTGCAAAACCTGGAGAAGGAGCTGCTTAAGCCGGAGGTTGTGGGCATTAAGATTTATCTCGGTTACTACCCTTTCTATGCATATGATAAAGTTTATGAACCTGTTTATGAACTGGCCAGGGATTACCGTGTCCCTGTCGTTTTTCACACAGGCGATACATATTCCGAGCGGGGGCTGCTGAAATACGCGCACCCCCTCACCCTTGATGAAGTTGCCGTGCGCCACCGTGAGGTTACTTTCGTTATGGCCCATTTCGGTGATCCGTGGATGCTCGATGCGGCGGAAGTCGTTTATAAAAACCGTAATATGTTTGCGGATTTATCAGGGTTAATTGTAGGCGATCATAAAGAAGTAAAACGAATTATGGGAACAGAGCATTTTTTTGATCATTTTAAGCATGCTCTCGCTTTTTGTGATCATTACGAGAAGTTTATGTTCGGTACCGACTGGCCGCTCGTAAAGATGGAGCCTTATATTGATTTTATAAGGAAACACCTCCCGGAAAGAACGTGGGAGGACGTCTTCTTTCATACTGCGGTTCGTGTCTTCCCGAAAATACGCAGCAGAGTGGGAGGAAGACACAGAAGATGATGTTTGTCTCGTTTGCGCAGTTTTTCGAGTTTATCCCGATGTAACCGTCCGTAAAACTCCCGCCTCAAAACATGAGTGGAAGCGAAGGTGTTTAGGCGGAAGATAACGGACGCTAACATCCCGATTGGTTCAACTAACAATCAGTGGGGGATGAATAAAACCCCCACTGATTGAAGGTTCACTTTATGGAACAGGCTGTTTTCCGTGATGTTCATCTATGCCGGTAAACAGCCTGACAATTCGTTTGCTCACCTGATTTTTCAGGTGGACATTCAAATATTTTGCGGTAAGGACATAGCCCCGGAAAAAGATAGTATATTCGGAGAAAGTATCATCTTTGCTGTTCAGCTGCACTTTAAGCCCGTATTCCTTCATCTTCGCTTTTACGGAGAAAAGCTCTTTGCTGAGTCTGCTGATATTCTGTTCAAGAAGGCGGATGTAAGGGTCTTTCAGCTTCATCGGTGACTTGCTTATGGCGGCCAGATCCCTTTCCAGCACTTTCCGGGCAAGCTCGGACAAAATGTATGACTCGGTTATGTATTCTTCTTCAGCCGTAAGTTTGGCCATTTCTGTCCACTCCTTTACATGAAAACGAGGTATGATTTTATCCCGGTGTAACCGTCCGTATAACTCCCTCCTCAAAACATGAGTGGAAGCGAAGATGTATAGGCGGGAGTTAACGATTGGTTCAACTAACAACCAGTGGGCCCACCCTTGATGAAAGGTTCACTTTATGTTGTGAAATTTAAAGGAAGCTTATTACTCAGGGAAAATAATTTTTCGAACGTGTGTTCTTATTTTTATTTTACTTCTTCCCTGAAAATAGTCAAGAAAAACCAGAAATAAAATTAAGCCCATGACCGAAATATTAAGTAACAAAAAAGTTCAGGGGAGATCCCCTGAACTTTGAAAAACAGTGATTCATTCAGATTTTACGCTTCTTCCTCAAGGCGAGGGAAGAGGATATTGTTTTCAAGGTGGACATGCTGGAACATATCACTTTCCAGTTCTTCGAGGCGTTTATAGGTCATGCGGTAAGTTGTACATGCGTCTGGCGGGAGTGTAAAATCAGAAGTAATCTCCCGGATATCCCGAAGCAGCGTGCCTGCATGGTCATGTTCAGATTCCAGCTCATCGATCTGGCTTAATGCAGCATCTCGTTCCGTCTGACCTCTTACAGCTTCATACTCTCTGATAGCAGGGAAGATATTTTGTTCTTCCTTCAGTAAGTGATGTTCAAGTTCGGTTTTCAGTTCATGGAATGTACGGTGGAGATTAGCCAGCTCAGGGTGCGACCCACCGTGCACACGGAAGATTTTAGTTACGTAAAAACTAAGATCAGGCAGTTCGTTAACGAGATAATGGTGATGGCGGTGGATAATATGATCAACCAGTTCCCCGTATGGTTTAGTAGTCCAGTCTTCGCTGTCTGAGGATTTCATTTCGTCAGCTTTTTTATAGAGATCTGAAAGTTCAGCCAGAAGCTGCTGTTCGTCCACTCCTTTTTCAGTTGCAGCTTCATGAAGGGGACGGTTGCCGCCGCAGCAGAAATCTATTTTGTGCCGTTTAAATAACTCATCTGAACGGGGAACCTTAATCACCAGCTCCCGTACTTTTGTATCTCTTGTAAAAACTTGTTCCATTGTAATTCCTCCTTCTGTTATGCTGTTTTTATCATACGATTTACGGGAAGACTTGTAAGTGATATGGCTCACTAACGTGAAAAAAGTGATTTTGCTCAATGGGAGAAAAGAGGCTCCTTTCGAAAGTATATCTGTCGAAGGAAGAGCTGGAAATTAATTCAAGAAAATAGGAGTAGTGTTTATGAAAAAATTATCAGTCTCATTTACTATGTTTATCAGCTTATCAGTGCTCCTCGCAGCATGCGGGGATAACAACGGAAATCAGGAAAACTTTACCGAGGGCAATAACGATAATCTTGCTACACCTCCAGCGGAAAACGAAGATCCTCAGGATGAGGGAAATCCAGCGGAGGAGCTTCCACTGGAACGAGCGGAAGCACCTGACGATTACCCGCAGTTTAACGAAGAAGCAGCGGACTCAGAAGAGGTGATTGTCCATACGAATATGGGGGAAATTCATCTTCGCTTGTTCCCGCAATTTGCGCCTCTTGCAGTGGAGAACTTTCTTACTCTTAGCGAAGATGGATTTTATGACGGTGTAACCTTCCACCGGATTCTTGACGGGTTTATGATTCAGGGCGGCGATCCAACCGGCAGCGGAATGGGAGGAGAAAGTATTTATGATGGTCCTTTTGAAGATGAATTTACTACTGCTTTAGCTCATTTCCGTGGTGCTCTATCTATGGCGAACAGCGGGCCGAATACAAACTCCAGCCAGTTCTTTATTGTCCAGGCTGATGAAGAAGATTTATCTGAAGAATATTTTGAAATGCTTGAAGAAGAAGGCATGGTCTTCCCGGAAGAAACGGTGGAAAGATATCTGGAAGTCGGCGGAACACCGCATCTGGACTTCGGCCATACAGTTTTTGGACATGTTATTGACGGAATGGATGTTGTGGATGAGATCGCTGCAGTTGAAACGGACCAGCAGGGGCGTCCGGAAGAAGAGGTAATTATTGAATCTGTGGAAATACTTGATTAAAGAAAAAAACTCCTTCGCTGTCTGGTGAAGGAGTTTTTTTCTTTGATTTAAACAAGAGCATATGTACAAGCCATCTGCTCTCTATGTACCGTTAATCAATCGCGGAATGCGTAGTAAACCATAAGAATAATTGTCGCAAACGCTACTATTACAAAAGGCCCTTCCATTAAAGAAGAAGTCTCAGGTGTTTGCTGTTCTGCCGCAAACACTGCTGTAAGTGGTGCGAAAAAAAGTAATAATGCAAATAGTGCTGCAGATACAATGCGTTTCATCATATTATCAGACCTCCTAACCTTCCATACTCCTCCTATATTATAGATGGCTTTTCCTTTTCCTGCAATTAAAAGTGTTATAAATAATTTAACCGTTATCAAGGGAGATGAAACGCTTCCCGTTAAAATTGGTTCAGAGAAAACGCTCATTAGGAACAGTTTGCTCGGTTTATTTTCAGAAAAATCGGGAAAAGTAGTGACAACATCATAAAACTGTTATATAATATAAGTAACAAAACAGTTCTGTTTGTAACAGATTGGGCGTTTCTTTAAAGGGGAAGTAATACAGAAAAGGCTTATTCCGCTAAATCTTTTTGATTGTCCTATTATAAAGGGATGTAAAATTAAATCTGTTACAGTACAAAAAAACTACCAGTATTATATGGAGGGATTACAATGATAATGTCCAGTACAGAGTTTTTCAGAAATCTGCCGCCGAAGGAATGCGCGAAATGCGGAGACAAAATCGACGAGATGCATGATTGTTATTCCCATAAATGTACAGAATGTGAAAGCGAGATCTACTAAGTAAAATGCCTGTTTCCCTGAAGAGGGAAACGGGCATTTTTTAGTAGAGATCTCTGGCGGCAGAACAATCCCACAGAGGAATATAAGAAGACCCGATAAATAAAACAGGAATATCCAGCAGTATTAGAGAAAGATAACAAGGAGAGAAATCTGGGGAGGATTAATTATGATCGTAAAAGAAACTGCAAAATATTTTATTCTGATTGAGCAGCATTATCATGCAGAAATTTCCGGAGAGTTAGCAAATAAATGGAGAAAAGATTATTTTCTGGGGGCAGATAAGAGGGGATCTGTAGAACTGGCCATTCGAATGCATGACTGGTGCTGGCAGAAACTAGATAAGAAGCCGGTGTTTCTGACAAAAGAAAAACAGCCTGCTTCTTTTACTGATTATCCTCTAAATGAAAAAATAGTGGCCTACACGGAAGGGATAGAATTTATGAAGGAGCGGGATGAGTATGCGGCCCTCCTTATCAGCAGCCATTATTCCAGCTTTTTTAACGGAAAGAGCGGAAAAAAGGAAACAAAATTCCGTACGGAGGAAGAAGGCCGGCAGAATGAACTGAAACAAAAGCTTGGAGTAGAAAACCATGCAATGAAAGAGTTTCAGTTTCACTTTGATTTGCTGCAGTTGTGCGATAACTTATCTCTTTATTTGTGCATGAATAAATGGGGTGCCTCAAAAGATGAAGAAATTTCCTGGTTCCGTAAAGGATTTCCACAAAAGTTTACCCCGTTAAATAATGAGAAGCTTTATGGAGAATGGGAATCAGAGGGCAAAGTTATTCTGGAGCCTTTCCCATTTAGTATGCAGACAGTTGATGTAACGATTCCTTATAAAAAGATTTCCAAAGGGGAGCATACTTCAGAATCATTACTTGAAGAATACCAAAACACAGAGTATACGTACCAAGACATAAAGATTCAACCGAAAATTAATTTTACGTAAAGCCGATTTAGCTTCATATATTTTCGGCTGGCTCTGATCTTTGGTAGAATAGAGAATTACCAGTACTGGGGAAAGGAAAACAGAGGTGAACACAAATGAAAAAAACTGTAATAAGCAACGGAGAAAATTGGGTGAAGACTATCTTTGCCGGGGATTCCACCGGGCATGACTGGTATCATACTGACAGAGTGCGGAAAAATGCAGTACATATAGCTCAAAAAGAAGGGGGGGACATTTTTATCTGCGAAATGGCAGCACTCCTGCATGATGCAGCAGATGAAAAGTTCAATGAAAGCGAAGCTTCGGGACTTGAAAAAGTATCCAGCTGGCTGGACAGCCAGGAGATAACCTCAGAGGAGAAGGAAACCGTTCTTGAAGTAATCCGCACTGTTTCCTATAAAGGCGGAAATAACCAGGACCCTGTATCAATAGAGGGGAAGATTGTTCAGGATGCAGACCGTCTTGATGCCCTTGGAGCTGTAGGAATTGCAAGGACATTTATGTATGCGGGAGCAAAAGGAGATCCGATGCACCTGCCGGAAGAGAGACCGAGAGAGCAGATGACTAAAGAAGAATACAGACAGGGGCGCTCCACTGCCGTAAACCATTTCTATGAAAAGCTGCTAAAACTGAAAGATTTAATGAAAACAGAAACAGGCAGGGAGCTTGCAGAAGAGAGGCACGAATATTTAAAAGCATTTCTGCACCAGTTTAAAGAAGAGTGGGCCGGGAACAGGTAAGTGGCCTTTAGATGATTGGAAACCAGAGTAAAAGGGAATATATATTAAGCAGGATCTGAAGAATTTCTGAATCCTGTTGTACGTAATTTCGAAAGGGTGAAAGAATGAAACTGTCGGACAAAAAAGTATTAACAGTCGTTGACCATGAATTTGAAGATTCTGAGCTGATTTATCCTCACTACCGGCTTCAGGAAGAAGGAGCCATTGCCCATATTGCAGGAAAAGAGGCAGGGGTGGTCTATAAAGGGAAAAACGGTGTTCCCGTTGTTTCGGATTACAGCTTTGATCAGATAAATATAGAAGATTACGATGTATTATTAGTTCCCGGAGGCTGGGCACCGGATAAACTGAGACGGTACGATGAAGTGCTTGATTTTGTGAAATACATGGACAGGAACGAAAGAATTATCGGCCAGATCTGCCATGCGGGGTGGGTCCTTATTTCCGCCGGGATTCTGAAAGGGAGAAAGGTGACGAGTACACCTGGAATTAAAGATGATATGGTTAATGCAGGAGCAGAATGGCATAACGAGGAAGTCGTGATTGACGGGCATCTCATTTCCAGCAGAAGGCCGCCGGATCTGCCGGCATACGGTAAAGCGCTGGCTGAAAAATTGGCAGGCAAATAATTCAGGAAATCAGGCACCTTAATAAGGTGTCTGATTTTTATCCTCTTGTAATCATCCGTACAACTCTCACCTGAAAAATGAAGCTCCCCTAATATCAGGGTGGAACAGCCTTCCATAAATGGTGTATTATAAGGTATTATAAAATTTATTTAAAATGATTATGTCGTTAGCTCAGAATGAATAAATGGTTCATGTTATACAAGAGTTGTTGTGGAGAGCGGAACGAATGAGACTCCTTCAAGGAACAGCTCATGTAGTTCTCTTCAACACACTTTTTAAGTAACAACCATAATTCTGAGCAAAAGGGATAATCATATTATTTAATTGGCAGGTGGGGATGAATTCTATGACACAGCAGTACACCTGGATAGAAGATATGAATAATAATACTTATGGAATTGACGAAAAAAATCCGCATGATCAAGATGAAGCTCTCCAGCAATATTTGAAGTATTACCAGTTCAACATGAAAGCAGTGGATGAATACCGGTGCGGAACAGTTAGAGCTTCAGGAAAAAAGCAATTCATTCAGTTTTTTTTAAAACAGCAGCCGGCAGGGACAGTTTATCTTATTCACGGTTATCTGGATCACAGCGGGGGATTGAGCAGGACGATAAATCAGCTGCTGCAGAGAGGTTATCAGGTGATTGTGCTGGACTTGCCGGGCCATGGCTTTTCAGAAGGGAATGAAGGCCTCCTCACAAGCTTCGATGATTATATCGCGGCGATTGAACAAGGGTATCATCTTATACTTGATAAACTGGATCTTAAGAGTGTTGCAGGGCTGGGGCATAGTACCGGAGGAGCTCTTCTGTTTCATGCAAGTGCGGAAAAGAGAGTGAAGCTGGAGAGCTTAATACTTGCCGCTCCACTTTATTACCCGTACCAGTGGAAGTTATTTGAAGGATTGCTTACTTTGTCAGGAAAAGTTATCTCCCGTAAAAAGCGGGGTTTTAAGAAGAATTCTGAAGATAAGATATATCAGCAGTTTTTAAGGTCTGATCCGCTTCAGGTAAGAGTTCTGACTGCTGAATGGGTAACAGCTTTGAAAGAATGGCAGCTCAAGATTGAAGGCTGTCCTGTGGCAGAACAGCCTGTTTACGTGCTTCAGGGCACAAGAGATACAACCGTGGACTGGAAACAGAACATTCGTTTTTACAGGGAGAAGTGTGGAGAGTTTCAAGTGGCACTCTTCCCAGGAGCACGGCATCAGCTTCTGAACGAGCGGAAAGAAATCACGAATCTCGCACACCAGCGGATTCACGAGTTTTTGCGGAACCGCTCTGTTTTTTCACAAGCCAGAAAAGCGTGAGGGACATGGCCAGGACCAGCCCCCCGCTGACTCGGAAAGGGTAGCCGAAAAAGTCAGCTGCCGCGCCGGCGAAGAAAGAGCCGGCTACTATACCAAGAGAATAAGAAGCATAGAATACACCAAATGCTTTCCCGCGGTCGCTCGTTCCGGATATTTCCACAATAATTCTGTTCATGGAAGGAAAAACGAAAGAAAAACCAGTCCCGTAAACAAGCATTACAGCAGTAATTAAATAAATGTTTTCAACGACGCTTAAACTGAACAGGGACAGGCCGATCAGTATCAGGCCCGCAATGATAATAGATTGGGGCCTGAATTTGTCATAGAGCCGGTTTGCTGGCGTCAAAAAGATAAAGAGGGCGATAATTCCAAAACTGCTAAGGAGCAGGCCGGTTACGGATGGGCTTAAACCGAGCTCCTCTGTCCTTAATGGCAGCGCAAACGTCAGAACTCCCATACTAAGCGTCAAGGTGAGCGCACTTAGAGACGCCTGTACCATGAAAGGGTTGAAGGCCAGTCTTCTGAAATGTGAGAGCGAGACATTCCGCCTTGCAGAGGCTGGTGCTGATTCCTTAAGCAAAAAAAGCACCGCAAGACAAGTGATAACAAAAATGATGGATGCGATATAAAAAACTGCATCAGGGGAAATCCTGGCGGAAATAATCCCCCCGGCAGCCGGACCGATAATTGCTGCTGTTCCAATACAGGCTCCGGAAAACGCCATCATTTTACCTCTTCTGTTCTCTGGTGCCAGATCCCCTAAATAAGCGAATGCGGCCGGTATTAATGCACCTCCTGCAAGACCGTGAAAAAACCGGATAAAGAACAGCTGCCATCCGGTCTCCGCAAGAGGATAAAACAGCAATATTACTGCTGCGAACGCCATTCCAAAAAACAGGACCCTCCGCCGGCCAAACTGGTCGATCCAGTGTCCCGCAATGATATTGCCGCCCATATTTGCAAGTGAATATACTGCGATAATCATACCAGTTAACAGGTTCCCCGCTCCAACTGAATGGGCATATGTAGAGATAATCGGGAGCTGAAGAAATGTATCAAGAAATGCTACTATAATAATTGCATAAATAAAAATCACCGAGTGTTCACCACCATTCCCTCTTTACTATACAGCTTGTCCCCAGCTTTTCACAATTGTGCAGTACAGAAAGAAAAAATATGTAAAAAAATCCTCATCTTCATGATGAAGAGAGGATGATTAGTTAATATATGTCCCACTCCGGCGCTGCCCTAAGTGCCTTAAAACCCGCTCTCGCAGGTGGGCATTCTCACCTTGCTTCCCAGCTTCCCTTTAAAAGGGCATGCTGTTCCCCAAGTTTATTGAACTCCCTGTATAAAACGCATCGGTTTAAGACAACATGAGCTGACGCTCGTCGCAGGGTTTGTTTAATGCTATATCAATATAACACGTACATTTTATTTTGGCAATGAAGCTGATTAAAGTTTAAATATTTTCATTTTTTCTGCGTTTTTCTTTTGTCTCGTTCCCTGATGTATATTCGTAAGTGGCTTTAATACCGCTGCCCCGAAGAGGTTTTCCAATGGCTTTGTATTGTTTTTCAGTTCTGTACGGCATCGATTTTAATCCTCCTCTGAATGTATTAAACACAGGTTTCCAACATCGGGGAAAGATTATTCATCCTCACTCCCGGGGGCATGCTAAAAGTGCAGCCGTCTGTCATTGGCACAGGACAGAATCACAAGCAATGGCGGCCAGCTGAAAAACTATAAAGAAGGAGGGGATTTTCAATGAGAAAATGGAATGAGGAAGCTGCACCTAATATGAATTTAACTTCTGCTGATTTGAAGGCGTCAAAATTTGTTCCCGAAAGTAAGAAAAGAGAGACAGAGTTTTCCGAAGAGCTATCAGACGGGGGAGAAAGAAACAGAAACATCGATATATTAACGAATCCGGATAAGTAGTTTAGTCGGAAGGTGCCTGCAGAAAAGAGGTGCCTTCTTTTTTAAAAAAAACGAGCGAAGTATGCAGGAACACTTCTTTCCAGTTATAGCCCCCCATTCTTGTATAGGGAGGTTAAATCCATAAACCTAAAGGGAATGTAGAAGCCAGGGTTGACAGAACCGTGAAATGAGGGAATAAAAATGTTTGAAGCAGAAATAAACGAATTAGGAAGAATAGCTATAGTCGGAATATTATCTTATATTATTTTGATTGTTTTCTTAAGGGTTTCAGGAAAGCGCACCCTATCAAAAATGAACGCATTTGACCTGATCGTTACTGTAGCGCTTGGTTCCACACTTGCCACTGTATTGCTGGATAAGGATGTTTCCCTGCCGGAAGGTGTATTTGCGTTACTTCTTCTTGTGTTTCTCCAGTATGTTGTTGCCTGGCTGGCAGTAAGAGTTAACTTTGTGAACCGAATGATTAAATCTCAGCCAGTACTGCTTTATTCCAAGGGCGAGTTTTTAAGGGGGGCTATGAAAAAAGAGAGAATTCATGAAACGGAGATTTATCAGGCAGCCCGCACCTCGGGGATTTCTGCTCTTGAGGATGTGGAAGCAGTTATTCTGGAGACGGATGGAAGCATCTCTGTTCTGAAAAAAAGCGGAAAGTCTTCTTCTGAGAGCACTTTGAAAGATGTAGATGAATAAAAACTGTGATTACACAAAAAATAATGAAAGTATGGAAGGATATCAGTTTTTACTAATCTGACAGGAGATGAAGTGTGTGAATCAGAAAAAAATGAAAATAGTACTCTGGGCCATAGTGGCAGTGCTCTGTTTTCAGGCTGCAGGACCGGCTGTTGTTTCTGCGGAAAACCTGTCTGATAAAGACAGCAGACAGCAATGGTGGTGGAATAAAGATAAAAACAATCCTGAAGAGAGGCAGAATGAACTGCCTGATCCTGAGGGCGGCCCGGAATTGACAGAGCGGCCCCGCAACCCTGTTTCAAATATCGTGCTGCAGCAACGCTACCCGGAGATAGTTGTACTGAGAGGGCCGGAAACAGAAAATAAAGTTGCTTTAACGTTTGATGACGGGCCGGATCCGAGATTTACACCCCAAATTCTTGATGTTCTTAGTGAATATGGCGTCCAGGCTACATTTTTTGTAATGGGGGCGAGAGCGGAAGCAAACCCCGAGTTAACGAGAAGGATAATTGATGAAGGCCATATTGTGGGCAACCATACATACTTTCATCCAAATCTCGTGGAAGAAGGAGATGTCGCAACATTAAGGACAGAAGTTTCCCGGACGGAAGATGCGTTAGCAGACATTATCGGCTACAGAACAAAGTTATTCAGGGCCCCATATGGATTTCTTTATAATGAGCTGGTGGAAGCGCTTGGTGAGATGGACTATACTGTTGTTGGGTGGTCGGTGGATTCTCTGGACTGGCGTGAACGGCCGGCAGAGGAGACAGCTTACAACGTTATAAGCAACAGTGGACCAGGTTCGGTAATCCTTATGCATGATGGTGCGGAATCAGACGGGGACAGGACAAGCACTGTGGAAGCCCTCCGTCAGATTATACCTGCTCTTCAGGAACAGGGCCTGGAGTTCGTGACAGTACCGGAATTATTTGGCATCCCCTTCAGAAAGTAGCTTAGTTAGTTAACATAATAAAATTATGGTAAATGAGCCTGCCTGTTCAGAAGGCAGGCTTGTTTCTTTGTTGATACATTTTATCCCTCTCTGGTTTAATGTTTCACATACCGTAATTGAGAGAATAAGACCATGGAACCAAATATTCAAGGACAGACATATACACCTGCTGTTTTCTTCCGTTAAAGCAGTCTATGACCTCCGGAAAAACCTGTTGGAAGCATAAAAAAATAAAACTGTCTGACATGGAATTATAGTAAAATAGAAGAAATGTAATCTATATGAAGCAGAGAGAAGTACAGAGTTTCAATTTAAAAATATTTTTGGAAATGAGATGAGAAGCGGAGTGGAAACGAGACAAGGGCGGAGGAAGAACAGCAACTGGGCAATTCCTGCCAAGATTAGTACATTGTTAATGTTAGTTTCAGTATTAGTCATGCTCGGGATATACTGGCAGCCTGCCACAGAGTCAAGAGAGGTTTCTGTATTAAATGCAGCAGATATGGCAGAAAGAAAAAATCCTGTCCACGGAAAAGCTGAATTTGCCTGGAGCAGGAACACAGAGCCTGTCAGGATTACTTTTACCGGGGATTTAATGATGGACTGGTCAGTAAAAGAAACGATGAATGAAAAAGGCCCAGACTATCCTTTTGTCCATGTGACAGAGGAGCTGCAGCGGGCTGACCTGGCGGTAGCAAATCTGGAAACGGCTGTAACTACAAGAGATGACAGCTATAAAGACCGTTCGCAACGGTTTAACTTTAAATCTAATCCTGAACATCTGGAGGGATTAAAAAATGCCGGGTTTGGACTTGTTTCTTTAGCAAATAATCATGCGCTGGATTATGGGGAAGAAGGACTGCTGGATTCTATGGAGTACATTCAGGAATATGGCATGGATTATGTTGGTGCAGGAACGACGATTGATGAAGCGTTTTCCGGGCAGACTTACACTATTAACGGACAGACAATCAGGATCATGGCGGCGTCACGCTTTGTACCAAGCCCGAACTGGTACACCTTCGATGCAAACACGCGGGCTGGTATAGCTGGTGCTTACGACCTTGATTATCTTCTGGAAAAGGTGGAAAAAGAAAAAGAGGGTGCAGACCATTTGATTCTGTACATACACTGGGGAATTGAGCAGACGGACATACCTGCAGAATACCAGAAACACTATGTAAAGAAGCTGGCCGAAGCAGGAGTCGACGCCATCGTAGGGCATCATCCACACTGGCTGCAGGGCTTTGAGTATTATGAGGGCATTCCTGTCGCTTATTCTCTCGGTAACTTTTTGTTCCCTGATTATGTGAGCGGGAACAGTGCGGAAACAGGGCTGTTGACTTTAACGCTTCATAAAGATGAGATTAGGATGGAGTTTAAACCTTATTACATTAAAGACGACCAGATCATTCCGCTGTCTGCCGCAGAAGAGCAGCAAATCCTGGATAAGCTTGAGAGGGTATCTTTTGATGTAAGTATAGAAGGTTATGAAATTATTAATTTGAGATAAGACGCTAATAAAAAGACGAGGGTTTCCCAAAAGCCTGGCTTTTGGGAAACCCTCTCTCTATATAATTAATTTTAGTTAATTTAATTTGTTCGCTCGAATCGTTCTTCTTTATCTCATGCATTTAGCGAGGATCTTATGGTTACACAAGTGTTGCGTTTACTGGCGAATCGGTTCCTCATTCCATTATTCAGTTAAAATTCTTGTTATTAGCTATTTTTAGGATCCTGGTTCCACTATTCACCTGTTTTCCCCCTCCCTAATCCTTAAGCCTTTTTAGACTCCAGAACCCACCCACGATGTTGTTCCCAAACATATAAACAAACTTCAAATCCACCTTCCACACAGAGTAGCGCTTTTTTCCTGCCCCTTGTGTCATCATGTCCCAAGGATAAGTATTTTTCCTTTTGTCAGCCAAACGTGCATTCGCTATAATAAAAAGATACGGTGGAGGGGATAAAATGTTTGGCAAAAAAAGCTTACAGGAACTAATAGCAGAACTGAAACGGGACGAGCATGTTACACACTGGCATCAAATCCCGGAAGAAGAAGCAAAATATGCCCCATTTCCGGAGGCTATGAATGAAAAAATCAAGGCTGCGCTGCGTAAGCGGGGTATTGACTCTTTATATAAACACCAGGCAAGTGCTTTTGAAGCAGTTGTGAGCGGGAAAAAGAATATTACTGCTGTAACACCAACTGCTTCTGGAAAAACGTTATGCTATAACCTGCCTGTCATACAGCGCATTCTGGACAAGCCAGATTCAAGAGCACTATATTTATTTCCCACGAAAGCGCTGGCGCAGGACCAGAAAAGTGAAATAAATGAATTTATCGATGAAATAGATGTTGGCATTAATAGTTATACCTATGACGGGGATACGCCGGCGAATATACGCCAGATTGTACGGAAGGCAGGGCATATCGTTATTACAAATCCGGATATGCTCCATTCCGCTATACTTCCGCACCATACAAAATGGATATCCCTGTTTGAAAATCTTGAAACAGTAGTGATTGATGAGCTTCACACGTACCGTGGAGTTTTTGGGTCCCATGTGGCGAATGTGGTGCGCCGGCTGAAACGCATTTGCAAATATTACGGGAGTAATCCGACTTTCATCTGCACATCCGCTACGATCGCCAATCCCCGGGAGCTAAGTGAGGAGCTTACGGGGGAAAATGTGCAGTTGATCGATAATAATGGTGCTCCTAAAGGAAAGAAGCATTTTGTACTGTACAACCCGCCGGTTGTTAATAAACAGTTAAACATTAGAAAGAGTTCTACGAGGGTGGTAAATGAAATCGCTGCAAACTTTTTAAAGGAAAAAATTCAGACAATCGTTTTTTCCAGGAGCAGAGTCAGCGTGGAAATAATCCTCAGCCATCTTCAGGAACTGGTAAAAAAAGAACTGAGCCGGAAATCGATACGCGGATACCGGGGCGGATATCTCCCGAACCAGCGGCGGGAAATCGAACGGAGCTTACGAAGCGGAGAAACGGTAGGAGTAGTGAGCACGAATGCACTGGAACTTGGTGTTGATATTGGCCAGCTGCAGGTTTGTGTCATGAACGGTTATCCAGGTTCTGTGGCGTCAAGCTGGCAGCAGGCTGGGCGGGCAGGGAGACGGCAGGATGAATCTGTTGTAATTATGGTCGCCAACTCGAACCCTCTCGACCAGTATATTTTTCAGCATCCGGAGTTTTTCTTTGGCGGTTCTCCGGAAACCGCGAGAATAAATAAAGACAATCTGATTATCCTTGTAGATCACTTGAAATGCGCTGCCTATGAGCTTCCTTTTGAGCGGGGGGATTCCTTTGACGGAGTGGAAGTCGAAGAGATCCTTGATTACCTTGCTGAAGAGCGTGTGCTTCATGAAATGAAGAATAAATGGTTCTGGATGAATGATGCTTTCCCTGCCCATAACATCAGTCTTCGTTCGGCGGCACAGGAAAACGTCGTCATCATCGACCAGACATACGTGGAGAAGCACCGTGTTATTGGGGAAATGGATACTTTCAGTGCGTTGACTCTGCTGCATGATGAAGCGATTTACCTTCATGAAGGCGTTCAGCACCAGGTGGAATACCTGGACTGGGATGAAAAAAAAGCTTACGTAAGGGAAGTGGATGTGGAATATTTCACAGATGCGAACCTTGCAGTGCAGCTCAAGGTGCTTGAAATTGACAAGGAAAAACAGGCAGGTAACAGCATGCTGGAATACGGCGATATGATGGTTACTGCGATGGCTACTATTTTTAAAAAAATTAAGCTTGAGACCTTTGAGAACATTGGCTCAGGCCCTATCCACCTCCCTGAACAGGAGCTGCATACAAACGGAATTGCTCTGTCATTTCCGCCAGAGGAGCTGGAGGATATTGACGAAAAGGTTCTTGAACAAATTTTAATCGGCATCGCCCATGTACTGCAGCATGTTTCTTGTGTACGGGTAATGTGTGATAAAAACGATCTCCATGCTGTGCCGGAAGTGAAAGCAGTTCATTCCCAGAAGCCGACTGTGTTTTTATACGACCGCTACCCGGGGGGAATTGGACTTAGTGAAACGATTTTTAAACAAATGGATGCAATCATTGCAGAAGCAGTGGATTATTTATACGCCTGTCCATGCGAAGAAGGCTGTCCGTCATGTATCGGTGTTGCAGGGGCAGGAGATAAAGGAAATATGAAAAAGTCGGTCAGGAAACTGCTGAAGGGATGTATGGAAAATTAAGTTAAATGAGTATGTCATTAGCTCTGAATGATTATAAAATTCATTTATAACAGACAAAGCTGGAACGAGGAGGTGTTTGTGTGAGCATTAAATCTAAGCTGCAGAGAATGAAGGGCCATCTTAAGACGGAAAAACAGGCTGATAATCAGGATGCTGCACATGAAATTAAGAATCAGATAAATAACGCAGAGACAAATAATAAACAAGACAACGCCAAAAAAGGGAGCGACCTGCCTGAGAAATGGGAAAAACTTGATTTCCAGCCCTTTGATTTCGAGGGAGAAACCTCCTTTCAGCGGAAAGTGTACTATCCTTTTGCAGGGGAGAACAAAACCCTTAAATCAGACATGGAGTCTGTTCATACGTGGTGGAATAACATAGAGATGGATCACCCTCTTTCTTCACGAGATGTTCCTTTGGAGCGGATGATGTTTTTTGACACGGAAACGACTGGTCTGTCTACAGGAGCAGGCAATTCCATCTTTCTCATTGGCTATGCCAGGCTGCTGGAGGAAGGAATTGAAGTGACACAGCATATCCTTGGAGACCCGGCCTCTGAGGCAGCATTCATGTATGGATTTCTCCAGGAATTCAGCAAGGATGACTATTTAGTAAGCTATAATGGTAAATCATTTGACTGGCCTCAGGTAAAATCACGCCATGCTTTTGTAAGAGAAAGAGTACCTAAACTTCCTGCGTTTGGTCATATCGACCTTCTTCATGCGGCCAGGAGACTGTGGAAACATGAGCTTCCTTCCTGCCGCCTTTCCATTGTGGAACAGGAAAAGCTGTCTGTTCGAAGAGAGAATGACACCCCTGGAAGCATGGCTCCTCTCTTATACTTTGACTATCTGAATGAAAAGGATCCGGAAATTCTTTCAGGTATTATTGAGCATAATGATCAGGATGTCCGGTCTCTCATAAAGTTGTACGCGGAAATCAGTAAGCGGCTTAATCTGACGTATCAAGAGGGAATGACAGCGATGGAACACCTTCAGATCGGCCACTGGTTTGAGCAGACAGGTTCTCCGTCCAGAGCTCTTGTCCATTATGAAAAGGCATCAGGGCTTTCAGGTTCAGGAAGAGAAAAAGCTTATCACAGGATCGGCCTCCTGCTGAAAAAAGAAGGAGATATAAACAGCGCGAAGGAAAACTTTCTCCGGGCGCTTGCCGTAAGCAGTACACCATTTCCTGACAGCTGGACAGAACTGGCGAAAATTGCAGAGCATCAGGAGAAAAATTTTTCTGACGCTTATAAATATTCCCGCCAGGCACTGGAGCAGCTTAAGAGTTCCACCCGGCTTACAGGGGGCGTGAAAAAACAGATTGAAGCTGCTGAAAAGCGTGTCTCCAGGCTTTCAGGAAAACTAGACGGGAAAAGATAAGGGGGGAAGAAACACATGCCTGAAACGCTAAGAGACAAAAAAGTGATCAAAGCAACTTTTCCTTTTGAGCTGCTCACAGATAAACAATTTGAAGAAATTACGAAGGATTCAAGACGCCTGACATTCAGAGAAAATGAATTTCTCTTCCATGAAGAAGATGATGAAGTGGAGGTTTTCTTTTTACTGTCAGGCCTGGCGAAAAATGTTCTTCACACAAAAGACGGAAAGCAATTTTCTGTACGTTTTTACTATCCTGGTGACTTGATTGGAATGCTGATCCTTCTTGCCGGCGGACAGATGAATTTTTCCGTGCAGGCTATGGAGAACTGCGAGGCGGTTCTTTTCAGGAAACAGGCTTTCTTAAAAGTGATGAAAGAAAATCAGGAGTTTTCAAACATTCTTCTGACGGAAATCGGGGAGAGGATGAAGTCTCTCTATGATGAGATAAAAAGAGAGCGTACTGTTCCTGAAACAGAAAATCTCGTGCTGTTCCGGACGAGAGTCCACACGATTATGGAGAAAGCACGCTTTATATCGCCGGACCGGTCCCTGAGAGAAGCGGCAAAAACTCTTTCCGAGTGGAAAACGAGAGGCCTTGTGGCTGTATTCAGGGATAGTAAAATAGCTGGTGTGCTCACTGAATCACAAGTAATCCGGGGACTGATTAAAGAAGGACCGGATGCTAAGGTAGACAGCTGGATGGACAAAGAGGCAAGAACCGTTCAGGAAGATGCATTCAGTTATGAAGTGCTCCCTCTGTTTAAGGATGAGCAGACGGATCTCGTACCTGTGCTTAACGGAACGAGAGTAGTAGGGACTTTAACCTCGGAATCTTTTCTTCAGCTGCAAAACTCCGGATACCTATCCATGGCCCATTCCTTACAGAATGCCTCTGCTGTCGAGGAAGTACTTAAGCTGTCCCCGAAAAACAACAAACAGTTTCAAACCTTTACGGAAGAGCTCCTGAATGAAAGGACTCATCCGTCAGAGGTGACTGAGTTTATTTCTAATTACAATGATCTGATACACCGACAGATTATTAAACTGGCTTTGCAGGAGATGAAAAAGGAAGGGCATGGACAGCCGCCGGTAAACTTCTGTTTTATCGTTATGGGAAGCCAGGGGAGAAAAGAACAGGCATTCAGTACTGACCAGGATAATGGGTTTATCCTTGATAATTATGAGCATCTCCCCCATCACGAGCAAATAGCAGATTATTTTCAGCGGTTTGCCAGGAAAATTAACAGCGGACTCATGCGTTCTGGCTTTCCGGAATGTACCGGAGGTGTGATGGCTAAAGAGAAGAAGTGGTCCAGAAGCATTAATGAATGGGAGAAAGAAGTAAAGCGCTGGGTAAAAGACACAGATGCAGAAGAAGTCAGGGATTTTACTATCTTTATCGACTACAGGCCGGTATACGGGGATTTTGGCCTGGCTGAGCAGCTGAGAGACGGGATTACCGATAAAGTTCAGCAGGGCAGAATTCTTCATGCCATGCTTATGAAAGATACGATTCGTTTCCGCGTTCCTGTAAATCCATTTGGACGCATCCATTATAAAGGACGGCAAAAGAGCCTGGATATAAAAAAATCAGCTTTAATGCAAATTGTAAACGGAGTTCGTATATTTGCTATCAGGTATGGAGTTAAAGAAACAGGTACATTAAAACGGCTTGCTGAACTGCAGCGGCTGGAAGTTTTCCACCCGAGGGATGTAAAGAATGCGAAGCTTGCAATGGACTTCCTTCACTTTTTTAGAATCAGAGAAAACTTAAGGCAGCTATCTGCCAGGGAAACGCTGTCCAACCAGCTGTCTGCACAATCGCTGACAAAGGAAGAGAAAAAACAACTCAGGGAAGCGCTGATTGTTGCAAAGCGTCTGCAGCAGATGAGCGAACTTAGTTTTGCCAGGAATCGAGGGATATAATGGATGTATCCGTCACTCAGATAATTAAATACATGGTGTATGACTGGCACCGGTTTCAGTATAATAAAAAAAGCTGGCTTAAAAACAACATGGAGCAGCTGGAAAAAACAGCACTATCCTTGAAAAAGACTAAAAACAAGATAGACCCGGATATACCTCTGAAAGAAATAGATTTTACGGTTTTTGATCTTGAAACAACCGGTTTTTTTCCCCGAATTGGCGATGAGGTTGTTTCTATCGGCGCTCTGAAAATGAATATAGAAAAAATGCAGTTCGCAGAGCACTTTTATGAAGTAGTCCGTCCGGCAAAAAAGATACCTCGTGAAATTTTTGAATTAACAGGCCTGACTAGTAAAGATATCGACGGTGGGATTGAGTTTCCTCTGGCATTTAAACATTTTCTGGAGTTTTCAGAAGATACATTGCTTGTTGCCCATCCCGCTTCTTTCGATGTTCCTTTTCTTCAGGAAATGGTGCAGAGATGGGGTCTGCCTGATTACCAGCCTCCTTTTATAGATTCATACGAGGTTGCCAGATGGCTTTATCCACAAGAAAAAAATGGACTCGACCAGCTGATCCAAAAGTTTGCTGTCGACAAGGAAGCGAGACACCATGCCCTTAACGATGCTAATATGACTGCGAAACTATTTGAGCGGCTTTTACATGAGCTTATGAAAGAAGGAATAGAGACTTATAAGGACTGGGAACTGGCAAAAAAACACCGCAGGAAATAATTCTCCTGCGGCACCTTAATTCTCCGGTCGGGGTCCAGGGTCCAGGCCGGATACAGCAGCGGTCATTTCAGGTTCAACTTTCACATCTTCGTCGGTGAGTCTAACCTGGCAGGAAAGCCGAAGTGAGTCATCCATCCCTTTTCTTTTGAAAGCTTCTTTTTCGATGTCTGTCAGGGGTCCGAAATCGCCTTTGTGCACTTTCACTCTGCAGGTTGTACATTTAGCTTTCCCGCCGCAACGGTGAAGAATGTCAATTCCGTTATCTTCAAGGGCAAGGACAAGCTTTTTTCCTTTTTCTGCTTCAAAAGATTCAAAGCCAGGTACAGTAACTTTTGGCATCTTTTATCACTCCTCTCTCATTACAGTATAAATATTTCCCGGCCTTTTTTTCAACAATATGAATATTTCCCAGGCAAGCGCAAAATGCAAGCACATTCGAGGTTTTTTAAGGATTTATCGACAGAAAAAGCCGGGACTTTTTTATAACTTGGCGAAAAATGAAGAAATTTTGTACAGGAAATAAAAAACCTATTGATTTTCTGTAATTTTCTTCTTATAGTAGCGATAGAATGACAAAAATTTTAACGAATAATTAATTAAAGAAAGTCAGGGGTTAGAAAAAATGGCGAGATTATTTGTAATGTTATTTTTTGTAGTTATCGGCACCACCGTCTGGATGTTTCAATAGTACAGTTATAAAGGAAAAGTAAATTGCATATACGCGGCGGATGGCAAAAATAGGTTTATATACTAGTACACCTTCGCCCCGGCTGACATAGTTTGTTATTGAATCAAAAAATAAAGGAGGAAATACAAACATGTTCAGCCCACGACCAGTTGGACCAGGTAGACCGGCAGCAGGCCCTGCAGTAAACCTGCCGCCAAGATATACGCCTACACGCCACAATGTGAGACAATTTGCTCAGAACTATAACGTACCTGTAGTACACCCTAGCCATACAACAAATGTTGTAACTCATAACTGGAGATATTTCCACAGCTATCCGCACACAGAGTCTACTGTGCACTGCACTACTTGCCAGGATATCCACTGCGGACCAGGGAGAAGATTCTAAAAATGTATGCGAACCGGCATCTGGCTGGTTCGCTTTCATTACATATTGAAAGCAAGCTGCCATGGAACAACAATGATGGGAAAGGGGGATGACATGTACAAAGTTTTAGCAGTATCCGGTTATAAACCCCATGAATTAGGAATATTCAACGAAAAACATGAATATCTTGATTATCTGAAAACAGCAATCAGGAAAAAGCTCCGTCAGCTAATTGAGGAGTATGAGATCGAATGGATCATAACCAGCGGCCAGCCTGGAGTAGAATTATGGGCGGCGGAAGCAGTTATTTCCATGAAACAAGAGTACCCTGTGAAGCTTGCCACATTGGCGCCATTTTTTGAACAGGAAGAAAGGTGGGGGGAACAGACAAAAATTCTGTATGAAAAAGTCTGGTCGGAAAGTGACTATACGGACTTTATTTCCAAACGAAAATATGAGCATTCATCCCAGCTCCGCATGAAAAATCAGTTTATTATTGATAAAAGTGATGCTTTTCTTGTATTGTATGATGAGTTGACAGAAGGGTCTCCACAGTACTACATAAGCTGTGCTAAGAAGAAACAGGAGGCAGCGGGCTATCCGGTAATTTATCTTACACCGGATGAAATTGATGAAGTAATACGTGAAGAGCAGGAAAACAGCGGTTGGAATTGACATTTCCCGGTCTTTTTGAAAAAATATAAATTAATATACGTTCTACTAATAGAGGTGAAATAATTGGGGACAAAAAGAATTTCACGTTTAACGCAAAAGGATATACTGGAGAAAGATTTTAAAACTGGACTCAGAGGATACAGCCAGGAAGAGGTTGATCAGTTTCTCGACCAGATTATTAAAGATTACGATGCTTTTGAAAACAGGATTGACTGGCTCGAAAAAGAGGTGGAGCGCCTTAAGAAAGAAGCTGCCGCTCTTAGTGAGCATACGAAAAGGCCTCAGCCTCAGCCTCAGGCCGGGAATACAAATTATGATATCCTGAGAAGGCTTTCCAACCTGGAAAAGCACGTGTTTGGAAGCAAACTGTATGAGTGACCCTTCTCAGTTACTTTAAAGGAGAAGACTTATTTTGATCGAAGTGTATATTGATGGAGGGAGTGCCGGGGACCCAGGTCCTTCCGGAGCAGGAATATTCATCAACGATAACGGAAGGCTAATCAGAAAATGTATTCCTCTGCCTTCTATGTCTAACCACGAAGCTGAATTCCATGCTCTTTTAGAAGCTCTTAAAATCTGTAAAGAAGAAGGGTTCCGCACACTATCGTTAAGAACTGATTCCCAGGTGCTCGCTGATGCAGTTGAAAAGGAATACGTGAAAAAACAAGAGTATAATCTACTCCTGGAAGAAGCTATGCGTATGATCGCAAATGATTTTGACTATGTTTTTGTTAAATGGATTCCAGGCAAGCAGAATAAAGAAGCTGACCAGCTTGCAAAAAGAGCTGTAAGAAAATCGTCTGGAATTAAATAACAGTTGATTAAGCGGCGGAATATGTGTTATTATTTGTATTGTCGCTTAAAGACAACCACTGATGTTTGAGTAATCGCTGCATCATTATGATGTAGAGGAAAGTCCATGCTCGCACAGTCTGAGATGGCTGTAGTGTTCGTGCCTGGCGAAGTCATAAGCCAGGGTAGTCCGGTTTTTTACTGGGCTAACGGCAGGGAAAGCACCTAAGTCCTTATGGATATGGGGCGAATACCTTGAAAGTGCCACAGTGACGAAGTCTGGTTAGAAATGGCCAGAGTGGAACGAGGTAAACCCCACGAGTGAGAAACCCAAAATTTGGTAGGGGCATCCCCAGGAAGGAAATGAACGGAATGGGGAACAGACAGATGTCTGTAGACAGATGATTGCTGCCCGAGTCCGAGGTTTGACAGCCGCTTGCAGGACGACGGTACAGAACATGGCTTACAAAACAAAAGTGGCGTCATATTGATTTAATCAGTAAACGGACTCTGCAGCTTCTCAGGCTGCGGAGTTTTTTCTTTATTTTATGAGGATGGTGGGTAATTGGGGTATGGTATTGGACAGCGGATTTTGATAATTGCACCGCTATTACGTTATTCGTGAATTTGGGTTCATCTATATGCAGGTGTTGGAATTTGTTTGTTCGATTAAAGGGTTTGCTGGACAAATATTTGGAGAATCGGCCTGATTTGTCCAGAATAAATGATTTGCTGGACAAATTCCGCATCAAATGGATAAATTTGTCCGGAATAACTCCCTATTTTTAACATTGATTACATAATTAGTATTTATCCTGGGCGATTATTTGGAGAATCGGCTTGATTTGTCCAGAATAAGGAGTTTGCTGGACAAATATCGGAGGCAATGAGCAAATTTGTCCAGAGTATATGATTTGCTGGACAAATTCCCAAAGAAACTCTCAAATTTGTCCAGAGTAGAATCCTTTTTTTTAGCGATAATTACATAATTAGTATATTTTCTGCGCAATTATTTGGAGAATCGGCTTGATTTGTCCAGAATAAGGAGTTTGCTGGACAAATATCGGAGGCAATGAGCAAATTTGTCCAGAGTATATGATTTGCTGGACAAATTCCCAAAGAAACTCTCAAATTTGTCCAGAGTAGAATCCTTTTTTTTAGCGATAATTACATAATTAGTATATTTTCTGCGCAATTATTTGGAGAATCGGCTTGATTTGTCCAGAATAAGGAGTTTGCTGGACAAATATCGGAGGCAATGAGCAAATTTGTCCAGAGTATATGATTTGCTGGACAAATTCCTCCTCAAAAGAAAAGATTTGTCCAGATTCGATGACCAACCAGCAAATTTAAAACGCACAATCGCGTCTCAATAAGGAAGACCACATATCGTCCAAGTTTTTCTTTAGTTATACAGACGAAAATAGGAAAAGCTAAGAAAACATGTTACGATAACAAAGGTGTTTTTATACTGCTGCTGCAGATGAATATAAACCTCAGGAAATCATACATAAAATTCAATTAAACAAGGAGGAGTTGCATTGAATTCAGTAACATTAATCGCTACAGCGGCGATGGGACTGGAATCTATCGTTGCTGATGAAGTCAAGGCGCTCGGTTATACGGATATCAAAGTAGAGAACGGGAAGGTTATTTTTGAAGCAGATCCATCAGGTATTGCGAGGGCTAATCTCTGGCTCAGAACAGCTGACCGGGTAAAGCTTCTCGTTGGGGAATTTAAGGCCCTGAGCTTTGAGGAGCTGTTTGAACAGACGAAAGCACTGCCGTGGAATGAATATATATCAGAAGACGCGGAATTTCCGGTTATCGGCCGTTCTGTAAAATCAAAGCTTTTCAGTATTTCCGACTGCCAGGCGATCGTTAAAAAAGCTGTGGTGGAAAGCTTAAAGCAGCAATACCATGTACAATGGTTCGAAGAAAAAGGGCCGCTGCAGAGAATTGAAGTTGCCCTTCATAAAGATATAGCCCAGCTCACAATCGATACGAGCGGGACAGGCCTTCATAAACGGGGCTACAGGTATCTTCATAATGAAGCTCCATTAAAGGAGACGCTTGCTGCAGCTCTAATAAAGCTTACGAAGTGGAATCCTGACAGGCCGTTCGTTGACCCATTCTGCGGTTCAGGAACATTGCCAATCGAAGCAGCAATGATTGGTCAGAACATCGCTCCAGGCATCAACAGGGAGTTCGCCTTTGAAAACTGGTCCTGGTATGAACAACGCTGGTTTGACGCTGCTCTTGAGGAAGCGGAGGATCTGGCGAAGTATGATCAGCCTCTGGATATCGAAGGTTTTGATATTGATCATAATATGATTGAGCTTGCGTCCAATAATGCTATGGAGGCTGGATTTCCTGATCAAATTAAGTTTAAACAGATGCAGGCAAAGGATTTCCGGACAACCAAAGACTACGGAGTCATCGTAGGAAACCCGCCATATGGCGAACGGATGCAGGAGAGAAAATATGTAGAAAAGCTTTACAGAGAAATGGGAGAAACATTCCGCCCTCTTGATACATGGTCCGTTTATGTGATTACTTCCAACGAAGACTTTGAAGAACTTTACGGAGCTAAAGCTACAAAGAAACGTAAGCTCTACAATGGGAATATTAAAACAGACTATTATCAGTATTGGGGAAAACGCCCGCCGCGGAATAAAAATTAAAGATATTCGCCTTAAGAAAAGGGTCGTCTGAAGACTTGCAGACGACTCTTTTGGACATGGTGGAAGGTAAAATGGTCGTCTGGAAGCCTTAGAACGATGTTTTTGTTAAAGAGAGATAATGAAACGGCCGTCTGTCATCCTTTACGCTCGTTATAAAGAATTTTTTTCGTTCTCCCGATCGCTTCTTTTAAAAAATAATTATTTCACGTATCGTATTACCGTTCAAAAAACAAAAAAACTAACTCCAGAGCCATCAATAAAATAGCCATGCACCATGCATATAGTGTAAATAAGAAAGTTTTGTGAACCCCCTTGTATATTCAAATTCCCAGGACGTATAATGGTACTACCAGGGGGGAATTGTTATGGAAACAAAACTAAAGGACAAATTAGGCAGACCTTTAAGGGATTTGCGCATCTCGGTTACAGACCGATGTAATTTTCGCTGCCGTTACTGCATGCCTCCGGAAATTTTCGATAAAAATTTTAAATTTTTACCTAAGCCTGAAGTACTCTCTTTTGAAGAGATTACGCACTTAACAAAGCTTTTCGTAAAAATGAGTGATATAAAAAAACTTCGTATTACAGGTGGAGAACCGCTAATGCGGCAAAACCTCGTTCGATTGATTGATATGCTGAACAGTATTGAAGGCATTGAAGATATAGCAATGACTACTAACGGATCACTGCTTCCTAAGTATGCAGAAGATCTGAAAGCAGCAGGACTCAAACGAGTAACTGTGAGTCTGGACTGCCTTAACGACGAAAAATTCAGGTATATTAACGGCCGGAATGTCGGTGTACAAAAAATTCTTGATGGCATAGAAGCAGCACAAAAGGCCGGACTTGGCGTTAAAATGAATATGGTAGTAAAACGTGGAATGAATGAAGAAGACATTCTTCCAATGGCTCGCTATTTCAAAGACACAGGTGTTATTTTAAGATATATAGAATTTATGGATGTTGGAAACTCTAATGGCTGGAAACTTGATAATGTTGTCAGTAAAAAAGAGATATTCTCCATAATTAACGAAGAAATGCCAATTGAGCCCCTTGATGCCAACTATACAGGTGAAGTGGCAACAAGATACCGCTACAAAGATAACGGGAATGAGATAGGAATTATTTCCTCAGTAACAGATGCATTTTGTTCTTCCTGTTCAAGAATCAGGCTGTCAGCTGACGGAAAGCTTGTAACATGCCTGTTCGCTTCCGGAGGCCATGATATCAGAGATGTATTGAGGTCCGGAGTGGGAGACGAAGCTGTAATGCAAAAAATAAGTGATGTGTGGGAAGGCAGAGATGACCAGTACTCGGTCGAACGCCTGAAGTATACAGATAAAGGGCAGATCAGAAAAATCGAGATGTCCCATATTGGCGGATAAATACAAACGGGCGCAGAAATGCGCCCGTTTTTTATAACAGATCAGAAAGTATAACATCCCACGATAGTTGTCTAGCTCCAGCGACGAGCGTTTACATCACGAGTATGCTTCGAGTTGTCTCGACGGATACGCCCCAAAGCGCTACTAGAAGAGGAAGAGACAGCTACTCGAGGTCACTTCAGGCATTTCAGAAGCCAAAGAGCGGCTTCTATCAAAGTCCTTCCAGTGCTTGGACCTGCGATTACTCGGTCCAGGTAAAGAGTGCTCCTGCGGTTACTCGTCGCAGGTAAAGAGTGTCGCTCGTGACCAAGGCGCTTGCACTTTTCTTTATAAAGGATTAATCACATTATCAATCTTTGGGTTATCAAATGTGAGCTCCTGCATATCTTCATCGAAATCTATTGTCATTCCGTCAAAATACCAGATTTCTTCGTCTGAAACAGAAAAGACGAGGCCACCTGACGTAACTTCTGTATAATCCCCATCGGGACGCCCCTTTTTAACACCGGCCGAGAATCCTCCTGAACCGATGCCTCCTACCCGGACAAAGAGGGCAAGGACATCACCTTCCTTCAAGCTCATTTCCTTTTTATATAAGTTTGCTGCATTTTCTGTAATTGTTAGTTGCATGCCGGAACACCTCCTCACGCTATCGTATAGTAATCAGCTCCAGCGGGCAAGAAATTCTGATACTAAATGGACCATATCATGTATAATATGGAATGGGATAAGAATTTGCAATACAAGATATCTGAAAGGGGAGATAGTTTTGACAGCAGATGTACATAAACTCGAGCATCAATTTCGCGATTATGTTAAGAAAATAGTGAACTACAACGAGGCGATCGGCGTGATCGCGTGGGATTTAAGAACAGGCGCGCCTAAAAAGGGAGTAAGCCAGAGGTCAGCTGTCCTTGGGACGTTATCCTCTGAGGTTTTCCGTATGGGCACCTCGGAAGAGATGAAACAGTATATTGCCGAGCTGAAAGACGAGACTGTCTGGAACAGCCTGGATGAAGTGACAAAAGGAACAGTAGTGGAAGTAGAACGGAATCTTAATAAGCTTAAAAATATTCCGGAAAAAGAGTACGAGGAATATGTGGTTCTGACTGCTAATGCTGAATCTGTCTGGGCGGAAGCTAAGGAAAAGCAGGATTTTTCCATGTTCCAGCCTTATCTGGAGAAGATCGTGGAGTTTAACAGAAAATACGTGGACTGGGTAGGCTATGAAGGCAATAAATATAACACTTTACTTGATGATTATGAGCCAGGGCTTTCTGTCGATGTAATTGACAAAGTATTCGGGCAGCTGAAGGAAGAGATCGTTCCATTAGTAAAAGCTGTAACTGAATCTTCAAAACAGCCTGAAACAGGCTTCTTGTTTAAGCATTTCCCTGCAGATAAACAAGAAGCACTGAGCAAGGAAATACTTAAGAGCATGCAGTATGACTTTGACGCCGGGCGTCTTGACACAACTGTACATCCATTTGCCATCGGGTTAAACCCAGGGGATGTGCGGGTGACAACTAAATATGATGAAAAAGATTTCAGAACAGCTGTTTTTGGAACGATTCATGAAGGTGGGCATGCACTTTACGAACAAAACATTGATGAAAAGTTTGTCGGCACCCCTTTAGCAACAGGGACGTCGATGGGCATCCACGAATCGCAGTCTTTATTCTGGGAAAACTTTGTTGGAAGAAACAAAGCGTTCTGGGAGAAAAATTACAGCCTCCTGAAGGAGTATGCACCTGAACAGTTTAATAATATTGATCTGGATGCCTTTTACCGGGGGATCAATGTGGCCGGACCGTCCTTCATCCGGATTGAGGCGGATGAGATGACTTATTCTCTCCATATTATCCTTCGTTATGAGCTGGAAAAAGCGTTGATTAACGGAGAACTGGAAGTGAAAGACCTTCCGGAAGCGTGGAATGATAAAATGGAAGAACTCCTTGGCATCCGGCCTGAAAACGACGGAGAAGGGGTACTTCAGGATGTACACTGGGCCGGCGGATCGTTCGGATACTTCCCGTCTTATGCTCTTGGCTATGTGTACGCCGCACAGCTCAAGAATGCAATGGATAAGGATCTCCCTGATTATGAGGAGCTGCTTCGGGAGGGGGAGCTTGCTAAGGTGAAAGAGTGGATGACGAAAAATGTCCACCAGTACGGGAAAAGCAAAAAACCTCTGGAAATTTTGAAAGCAACAACAGGGGAAGGTGTCAATGCGTCTTACCTGATTAAATATTTAAAAGAGAAATACAGCAAGGTGTATGAATTATAATTAATTCCTTTGTATGCCGCCGCTCTATGTGGCGGCTTTTCAATATACCGATAGAAAATGGTCATTAAAATATTTCACATACCGTTCATATATTTCACAAAAAAACAAATCAAATCACCTAAAACAAGAAATAATAAACCAACTAAGTTTTAACAGCAAACAAATAGGTAATACAACCTATATATTTCTTTTTACACGAAAACCGCGCATACATACTACTAACTAACATGGCCTGGATTAAGTAAATGAAGGAGCTGAACAAATGAATGATTGAGTTTTCAAATGTAAATAAATACTTCGATGATGGTGTTCAGGCAGTAAAAAATTTAAGTTTCACCGTTGAAGAAGGGGAATTTTTTGTTTTGATAGGGCCAAGCGGATGCGGAAAGACAACAACATTGAAAATGATAAACCGCTTAATTTCCCCTTCAGACGGCACGATTAAAATTAATGAAAAAAACATAGAGGAGACAGATATCAAAAGGCTTCGCTGGAATATAGGGTACGTATTGCAGCAAATCGCTCTCTTCCCCCATATGACTATTGAAGAAAATATAGCAGTGGTGCCGGAACTTAAAAAGTGGGACAAAAAAAGGATCAGAAACAGAGTCAATGAGCTTCTCCGAATGGTTGGGCTTGAGCCGGATACATACAGAGACCGTAAACCGGCCGAGCTTTCAGGCGGGCAGCAGCAGCGCGTGGGAGTAGTAAGAGCTCTTGCCGGGGATCCGGACATTATTTTAATGGACGAGCCATTCAGTGCATTGGATCCGATCAGCAGGGAACAGTTGCAGAAGGACATAAGAAAGCTTCAGAGCGAGATTAAGAAGACGATTGTATTTGTGACTCATGATATGGATGAAGCTCTTTCCCTGGGGAGCCGGATTTGCCTCATGAAAGACGGGGAAGCTGTGCAAGTTGCCAAACCAGACGAACTAATAAACAACCCTGCGGATGATTTTGTAAAGGAATTTCTCGGGGAAAGGACAGATCCTCTCAGTGCCCCGGCAGAAGAGGTGATGGATGCAGGGACAGCCAATTTATTTTTCATGGAGAATTCCTTAAGGGGTCCGGCAGAGGAAGGAAAATACATACAAGATACAAATGGGCAATTTAAAGGAATTTATAATGGAAAAAGCGTGGAAGAATTCCCCTTTACCGCAGACAGAAAAACACCGCTCAGAGAAGTGCTGAGACAAATAGAATTATCGGGCAAAGAGCACATTCCGGTGATTGATGGCGAAAAAGTGGCTGGTACTGTTTCCTACAAAAGTATCGCTCTTTTCCTTGCTGGTGAACAGGAAGGAGGAGCAGGCAGATGACAGAACATATTCATTTATTCTTTCAGCTGATGAATGAGAGGCAGGACCTCTTAATCAATGCTTTGTGGGAGCATATTAATATGTCCCTTATATCCCTCCTTATCGCTGTTTTTATAGCTGTACCTTTAGGTATTCTCCTGACCAAAAAAGAAAGTGTTGCAGAGCCGGTTATCGGCACTTCAGCAGTGCTGCAGACGATACCGAGTCTCGCATTGCTTGGTTTTATGATCCCCCTCATTGGAATCGGGACAGTACCGGCAATTGTAGCCCTGACAGCTTATGCCCTTCTCCCTATATTAAGAAACACATATACGGGTATAAAAGAAGTAGATCCAGCATTGATGGAAGCGGCACGGGGAATGGGAATGGGAGATTATAAGCAGCTTCACAGAATACAGCTGCCTCTTGCTATGCCGATGATTATGGCTGGAATCCGGACATCTATGGTCCTCATTGTCGGTACCGCCACACTGGCTTCGCTTATTGGAGCTGGCGGTCTCGGAGATTTAATCATGCTTGGAATACAGAGATCCAATAACTATTATATCCTGCTGGGAGCTATTCCAGCTGCAATGCTTGCGATCTTCTTTGATAGTATTCTTCGGTTTACTGAAAAGTTTTCGGGGAAATCTTTGAAACCGATCGGGGCTGTGATCCTTATTGCTCTTTTAACAGTAAGTACACCTGCTGTTACAGCAATGTTTGAGGATGGGGAAGAGAATACAATCGTGCTTGGGGGAAAGCTTGGGGCTGAGCCGGAAATAATTATTAATATGTATAAGCTCCTCATTGAACAGGATTCAAACCTTGAAGTGGATTTGGAACCTGGCCTTGGGGGCACAGACTTTGTTTTCCAGGCCTTGCAGTCAGGTGATGTAGATGGATATCTGGAGTTTACTGGAACAGCGATTACTGCATTTATGGATGAGGAGCCGGTAAGCAACGAATCAGAGGAAGCATTTGAACAAGCAAAACAGGGGATGGAAGAAGAGTTCAATATGATCTTTTTAGAACCTATGGAATACAATAATACGTATGCGTTAGCCGTGACCCGGGATATTGCGGAAGAATATGGTCTGGAAACCATCTCAGATCTTCAGGCTGTGGATGATCAGCTGACAGCAGGGTTTACTTATGAATTTACGGACCGTTCTGATGGATATCCTGGAATACAGGAGTTGTACGGTATTGATTTTTCTGATATTCAGACAATGGATGCAGCGTTACGTTCCAGGGCTCTCGTATCTGAAGATGTGCACGTAATAGACGCTTATTCTACCGATGGATATTTAATCGAATATGATCTTGTCGTTTTAGAAGATGATTTACTTCTGTTCCCTCCTTATAATGGTGCGCCACTATTCAGGGCGGAGACTTTGGCAGAGCATCCTGAGCTGGAAGGTATTTTAAATCAGCTTGGGGGAAGGATTTCGGAAGAAGAAATGCAGCAGATGAACTACCGTGTGGATTATCAGGATGAAGATGCGGAAACTGTTGCAAGAGAGTTTCTTGTGCAGGAAGGATTATTGGAGGAGTAAGTGGAATAATTGATAATGGATGAGCTTTTCCCTGGTTTAACAGGCGCTTATAAACCTGGGATAAGGGAGGGGGATGGACAATGTTTAAAAAGATACTTCTTGCCGCTGATGGATCATCCCATTCAAAGAGAGCCGCAGAAAAAGCGATTTTTTTAGCAAAAAAAACAGAAGGTTCTTCTGTCACGTTAATTCATGTGATTGATGATATACCCGGCCGTACAGAAGTATTGGAGGAAGCTCTGTCACCGGGGAAAGTACCTGACCATCATAAAGAGAGAACAGCTTCGATTGAAAAGTCTCTTGAAGATGAAGGAGTAACATATGAAGTGCAGCATATTTTCGGGGAACCAGGGCCATCCATTATCAGAAATGCGAATAATGGGGATTACGATATCGTGGTGATTGGCAGCAGAGGTCTCAATCCATTTCAGGAAATGGTCCTTGGCAGCGTTAGTCATAAAGTCGCCAAGCGTGCAGAATGCCCGGTTATGATCGTTAAATAACGCAGCTGCAAGTGTTCTGAAAGATTATGTATAAACGGAAGTACCCGGTTTTTAATAATATTTGCAAGGGTGGTTTATGAAATGAAGAATCCAACGAGGGAAGAGGTAAAACAAATTCTTGAATCTGCAAAAAAAATCGCAGTTGTCGGGCTTTCAGATAACCCTGACAGAACTTCTTACAATGTGGCTGAAGCAATGATGCATGCCGGCTACGAAATTATTCCGGTTAATCCTAATGCAGACGAAGTCTTTGGTATTAAAGCCCTTTCGTCACTGAGTGAACTGAAAGAACCGGTAGATATAATTAATGTGTTCAGACGCAATCAATTCCTGCCGGAAGTGGCCAGGGAAGCTGCAAAAGTGAATGCTAAAGTCTTCTGGACGCAACTTGGGCTGGCAAATGAAGAAGCATATAATATTGCCAGTGATGCAGGCATGACAGTGGTAATGGACAGGTGCATTAAAGTGGATCACGCAGTACTAGTAAGGAAATGAAATACTGTGAAAAGCGGCTGGACAATGCTTCCGGCCGCTTTTTATAGTGCTATTTGACAGGAAGAGCGCAGCAGGGCAGATTGACAAATCAGGGAATTATTCTATATTGTAATGAGTACTTACTTCATTTTTATACCACAGAGTGTTTATCTGTATACTGAAAGCTGGAAAGTAGCCAGATGAATCTCAAATAGCAATTATACTGTTTTTAATTTATTTATCGAAACCAATGATAACTTATGGTATGTTTATTAAGGATACGAAGGTACGTTCGGGAGTTGGAAAGGAGTAATTATCATTGTCTACAAAACAAAAGTTTGAATATAATGACGATGCAATTCAGGTGCTGGAAGGCCTGGAAGCTGTCAGGAAACGTCCGGGGATGTATATTGGCAGCACAGACCACCGGGGTTTGCATCATCTTGTTTTTGAGATTACAGATAATGCTGTTGATGAAGTGCTCGCAGGCTACGGAAATGAGATTGCAGTTACGATTCACAAAGATAACAGCATAAGTGTTAAAGATAATGGGAGAGGCTATCCTACAGGAATGCACAGAACAGGTAAGCCGACCCCTGAAGTTATTCTGACAGTTCTTCATGCCGGAGGTAAATTCGGCCAGGGAGGATATAAAACGAGCGGAGGACTGCACGGAGTAGGTGCATCTGTAGTAAACGCTCTTTCAGAGTGGCTGGAAGTCACTATATACAGGGAGGGGAAAATATACAGGCAGCGATTCGAAAACGGAGGAAATCCTGTAACTACTCTCGAGGTTATCGGAACAACAAAAAAGACCGGGACAACTGTCCACTTTAAACCGGACAGCACCATTTTCAGCACAACGGTTTTTCATTTCGACACGCTTGCTGAGCGTCTTAGAGAAGCAGCTTTTCTGCTTAAAGGATTAAAGATATCCCTGAAGGATGAAAGGCCTGATAAAGAAAATGACCAGGAGGTTTTCCAGTTTGAAACTGGTATCGAAGCCTTCGTTGAATATTTAAATGAGGAAAAAGAAACTCTTCACCCTGTCGTTTCCTTCCAGGGAGAGGCTGACGGAATTGAAGTGGACTTTGCCTTTCAATACAATGACGCGTTCACAGAGAATATGCTTTCATTCGTAAACAATGTCCGTACAAAAGACGGTGGAACCCATGAACTCGGCGCCAAAACAGCGGTAACAAGGGTTGTCAATGAGCATGCAAGGAAACTTCAGCTGTTAAAAGAACGGGATAAAAACCTTGACGGTAATGATATACGAGAAGGTTTTACCGCAATTGTTTCTGTTCGTGTTCCTGAAAATATTCTTCAGTTTGAGGGCCAGACGAAAGGGAAGCTCGGAACACCAGCTGCCCGCTCTGCTGTGGATGGAATCGTTTCCGAGAAACTGAGCTTTTTCCTGGAAGAAAATCCGGAGCTTAGCAACAATCTGATCCGAAAGGCAGTTAAAGCTGCACAGGCAAGAGAAGCGGCAAGAAAAGCAAGGGAAGATGCAAGGAGCGGGAAAAAGAATAAGCGCAAGGATGCGATGCTGAGTGGAAAGCTGACACCAGCGCAATCGAAAAACCCTGCCCGAAACGAACTGTATCTCGTAGAGGGCGACTCTGCCGGCGGATCTGCAAAGCAGGGCAGAGACCGGAAATTCCAGGCGGTACTTCCCCTTAGAGGTAAAGTTATCAATACGGAAAAAGCGAAGCTCGCGGATATTATGAAAAACGAAGAAATCCGCACGATCATATATGCTATAGGCGGAGACGTTGGTGCTGATTTTGATATTGATAATATAAATTACGATAAAATTATTATTATGACTGATGCTGATACGGACGGAGCACACATTCAGGTGCTGCTGCTGACGTTCTTTTACAGGTATATGCGGCCTCTCGTGGAGGCAGGACGGGTATATATAGCTCTTCCACCCCTCTACAAAGTAAGCAAGGGTACCGGGAAAAAAGAAAAGATCGAATACGCATGGGATGAAGAAGGCCTGAAAGATGCAATGAAAAAGATCGGTAAAGGATATACCATTCAGCGGTATAAAGGTCTTGGTGAAATGGATGCGACCCAGCTCTGGGAGACAACGATGGATCCTGAGACGAGAACGCTTGTCCGGGTCCGGATTGACGATATTGCACGGGCGGAACGGCATGTTTCCACACTGATGGGGGATAAAGTGGAGCCCCGCAGAAAATGGATTGAGCGCAATGTGGAATTTGGACTTGCCGAGGAAACGAACATACTAGAAAATGAAAACTTGTTAGTGACAGAGGAGGAATAATCTTTGCAGGAAAAAGACCGTTATTTAGACCTGCCTCTGGAAGATGTAATTGGAGACAGGTTTGGACGTTACAGTAAATATATTATTCAGGACAGAGCTCTTCCGGATGCGAGAGACGGCCTGAAGCCAGTACAGCGAAGAATTTTGTATGCCATGCATATGGACAGAAACACAGCGGACAAGCCGTTCAGGAAGTCTGCAAAAACGGTTGGTAATGTTATCGGTAACTACCATCCTCACGGAGACAGCTCCGTGTATGAAGCGATGATCCGTCTGAGCCAGAACTGGAAGATGAGGCATATGCTGGTGGAAATGCACGGAAATAATGGTTCTGTAGACGGAGACCCTCCTGCTGCCATGCGTTATACGGAGGCAAGGCTTTCCGCAATTTCTGCAGAAATGCTTGTTGATATTGAGAAAAATACGGTAGATTTCATGCCTAACTTCGATGATTCCCTGGAGGAGCCAGTAGTATTGCCTTCCAGGTATCCGAATCTTCTTGTCAATGGCTCTACTGGTATTTCCAGTGGTTATGCGACAGATATACCTCCTCACCATCTGGGGGAAGTAATTGATGCTGCAATACATCACCTGGAGAATCCCGATTGTTCTGTAGATGACCTTATGGAGCATATTAAGGGACCTGATTTTCCAACAGGAGGAATTATCCAGGGTGTAGACGGGCTTAGAAAAGCTTACGAAACTGGAAAAGGGAAAATCGTCCTCAGGGGTAAGACGGAGATTGCTGAGCTCCGTGGGGGAAAACAGCAAATCATTATTACTGAAATTCCTTATGAAATCAATAAGGCTAACCTTGTCAAGAAAATGGACGAGCTGAGGATTGATAAAAAGGTAGATGGAATCGCGGAAGTCCGGGACGAGACAGACCGTACTGGAATGCGGATTGTTATTGAACTGAAAAAAGATGCAGACGCAAAAGGCATTCTTACTTATCTGTTTAAAAACACAGACTTGCAGGTTTCCTATAATTTCAATATGGTAGCGATTTCTAATAAAACACCGAAGCTTCTCGGTTTGCGGGAAATGCTCAGGACGTATAATGAGCATCAGAAAGAGGTTGTCAGACGCCGGACTACATACGATTTGAATAAAGCAAAAGAAAGAGAACACATCGTAGAAGGTCTGATAAAAGCAATTTCGATCCTTGATGAGGTAATTGCAACAATTCGGGCTTCCAAAGATAAGCGTGATGCAAAAGAGCAGCTGAAGGCATCCTTTGGTTTTACAGAGCCTCAGGCGGAAGCGATTGTAACATTACAGCTTTACCGTTTAACGAATACAGATATTACAACACTTCAGGAAGAAGCAGAGGAATTAAGGAAGCAAATTGAAAGACTGGAGAGCATTCTTGGCAGCGAGAAAAAACTGATCAGTGAGATCAAGCGGGAACTCCGGGCAACGAAAAAGAAATTTGCCGATGAACGGAAAACGATTATCGAGCATGAAATTGAAGATTTAAAGATCAATATGGAGGTCGTTATTCCTTCTGAAGACGTTATGGTTTCAGTTACGAAGGAGGGTTATGTAAAACGCTCAAGCCTTCGTTCTTATTCTGCGTCTAACGGAGAACCGCCTGGTATGAAGGAAACAGACAGGATGATTCATGCAACAGAACAAAATACGACGGACACCATGCTTCTGTTTACGAAGAGGGGATCGTTTTTATTCCTGCCAGTGCATCAGATGCCTGAGACACGTTGGAAAGACAGCGGCCAGCACGTGAGCAATCTCATCACCATGTCCGCAGGGGATGAAATCATTAAAGCGATACCAGTGAAAGAATTCAGCGAGGATAAGTACTTGCTGTTCGGAACAAAAAATGGAATGATTAAGCGTACACAGCTTTCGGATTATAAAGTGCAGCGAAACTCCAGAGCACTGATGGCAGTCAAACTGAAAAAAGATGACGAACTGATATACACCGAAGTAACCGACGGCAGTGAAGATATATTCGCTGCCACAAAAAGAGGTTACGGCCTGTGGTTTGGCCAGGAAGAGGTGGCTGTTACAGGCCAAAGAACTGCCGGAGTAAAGGCGATTAATCTGAAAGAAGACGATGAAGCAGTGAGCTATTTCGCGTTTAATGAGGAAGATCTTCCTCATTTGTTCTTAGTTACCCAGCGTGCCGCTTACAAAAAAATGAAACTGTCTAACTTTGAGAAAGCATCAAGGGCCAAACGGGGACTTGTAATGCTTAAAGAACTGAAGCGCCAGCCTCATACAGTTGCTGCCCTTCTTCCGGTAAAAAGGAAGGGCCGTGTATTTATTAAAGTAATGAATGGAACGATTGATTCAGTAGATGTAGAAACAGTACGTTTTAATGATCGTTATACGAACGGCTCCTTCCTTTTTGATACTCAGGAGACAGGCGATGTTCTTGACGTATGGTATGAAAATGAAGAGGCAGAAGAAAACGAACAAACATAATTAATTGTGCAGGACCAGACTACAGTTCAATGGGAACGGGAGGATTTTCTCCGGTTCCTTTTCTTATGTTTTTATTAAATTTACTTTCTTTTATGAAAAGTCTGTTTTTAACTCTTTTCAGAAAGGAAATTAATGTTAAAATTATATAAACCTGCACACATTATAATTTTTAAAAGGAGGTAAAAGAGTGAAGCAAATCATTGCTATGGGAGGTGGTGGTTTCTCCATGGAGCCGGAGAATCCGCTGCTCGACTCTTACATACTGAACCAGTCACCAAAAACAAGGCCGAAAGTATGCTTTTTGCCAACCGCCAGTGGTGATGCTGAAGGGTACATTAATAATTTTTATCAGTCTTTCAAAAACCACCAGTGTGAACCGTCTCATCTGTCTTTGTTCCGCCCTCCTTCTCGTGATCTGGAGGAGTTTATTATGGATAAAGATATCATCTATGTGGGCGGGGGGAACACAAAAAATTTACTGGCTCTCTGGAGGGACTGGAAACTTAATGAGTATTTAGAAAATGCGTGGCACAATGGAATTATCTTAGCTGGTGTGAGTGCTGGTTCTATATGCTGGTTTGAAGAAGGAATCACTGATTCGTATGGAGATAAGCTGGAACCATTGCAATGCCTGGGGTTGTTAAGAGGAAGCAATTGTCCTCACTATGACGGGGAAGCAGACAGAAGACCTGCTTTTCACGAGTTAGTGGCGTCTGGTAAAATTCAGCCGGGAATAGCTGCGGATGACGGTGTTGCTTTACATTATATCGGGCAGGAAGTAAACAGGATAGTAAGCTCAAGACCAGCAGCAAAAGCATTCCAGGTATTCTACGACAATACATTGGTGGAGGCTGAACTGAAAACAGAGTTCCTGGGTGCCTCAGAGAGGGATAACAAAGTAATGAATGAATAGGGGTAAGATTATGGAAATTAAAGATATTTATGGAGACCTGCCTATTTTGGAAACGGAACGCCTCCTTCTCAGAAAAATAACGATGGATGATGCTGAAGCGATGTTTTCATACGCTTCGATAGATGAAGTATCCCAATATGTAACGTGGGAGACTCACCGAACCCTGGATGATTCGAAGAGTTTTATCAGCCATGTGCTGAAGCAGTATAACGAAGGAATGGTGGCTCCATGGGGCATCGAATTAAAAGAGAACGGAAAATTTATTGGCACTATTGATTTTGTCTGGTGGAAACCACGGCAAAAAACTGCTGAAATAGGATATGTCGTGTCCCCTGAATACTGGGGGAGAGGGATAACGACAGAAGCTCTCAGAGAAGTAATCAAGTTTGGATTTTTACAAATGAAGCTGGTGAGAATTCAGGGCCGTTGTATCCTTGATAACACCGGATCTCTCAGAGTAATGTCCAAAAGTGGTATGCAATATGAGGGAACAGCCAGAAAAAGTATGCTGATTAAGGGAAGACATGAGGACATACTTACGTTATCAATAACTGATGATGATTTTGCAACCCGGCGTGATATATATGGTGAAAACAGGCTGGCTAAAACAGGCGGACAAAAGCTGGAAATCGCAGAACATTATGATTTTATGATAGGGCTTGCAAGATTAATAAAGAAATTCTCTGAAGAAGAGTGGAGAACTTTAATTGCTCCTCAAAAATGGAGCATTGCTGAGGTTATGGGACATTTAACCCGATGGGATGAGTTTTTGCTGGAAAACAGACTGCCGTATTTATTTACGGATGAACCACTGCCTCCAGCCCCGGATGTGGAATCTTTTAATCAGGAAAGTGCCCGGCTCAGCAGGGAAAGCACCAAAGAAGAAATTATTGAACAGTTTATTTCTGTTAAAACAAAAATTTATGAAATTCTTCTGAAAACGGAACCGGAAGTATGGGGAAAAAATATCACCATTGGTTCCAGACAACTTACCTTTTATGAATACTTTGAGGGCTTGAAAAAACATGACAGACATCATCTAGACCAAATTATATCTGCTTTGCCAGAGGAATAAAGGAAAAATGAATTATCACTACTGTTTTTATTAAGGGGGCTATTTACATGGAGGGAGAATTAACAATTCGAAAAGCAGTACCGGAAGATATTCCGTCAATACGGAAGGTGGCGCAAACATCCTGGAATAAAACATATAAGGGTCTCATCCCGCTTGATGTACAGAACAAGTTTATTAAGAGAGCGTACTCGGACGAGAGTATGTCTAACCGAATTAATTTTTCCATTTTTCTTGTTGCTGAGCTGAAGGGAAATATAGTGGGCTTTGCTAACTTTTTTCGTGAAAATTCCCAGGCAGAGTTAGGTGCCATATATATTCTTCCGGAAAATCAGGGATTAGGAATCGGCACTAAACTTTTTAACATGGGACTCAAAGAACTTCCGAATGTAACAGAGCTTATCGTACATGTAGAACGTGGGAATGAGTCAGCATACACTTTTTACATTGCAAAAGGGTTCCAGTTCTCGAAAGAATTCGAAGAGGAGTTCTTCGGCCATACATTAAAAACAAAACAACTCTCCATGAAGATTCAGCAGAGTGAAATTGTCTGAAATTAACTTATAACTTCTATCAGCCGCCGGATGCCAAAAAGGGCAGCCGGCAGGTGATAAATAAATAATTTTGAACCTGTTTAATGTATGTTACTGATTTTGATTATTTTGTCCCTGGTTCTTTCGCTGTTTATTCTGCTGCTGATTACGTCCTTCTCCAGTACCAGGTGTAGTTGCGGCATTTGCAGTTTTACTGATTGCGTTTGCCGTCTCGTCTACAGCTGTCATCGCGATATTTTCTGTAGCCTGAATGGTGTTTTGCGCAGCATCAAAAACTACATCGGCGCCGCCCTTGATGGCATTTGCCACATTTTGCGCAGCACCTTGCTGCCCGTTATTTTGCTGGCCGCCCTGCTGCTGATTCTGCTGTCTGTTTTGATTTTCCATAAGTCTCACCTCCTTCAGTACAACAGTTAGGTTTTGTATTTTTAATGAAAATATCCTTGAAAAAAAATTACTGGCTTAAGTGGGGCGATGGATGAGAAGGCTGTTTTTTAATATATATACATGAAGAAGGACAGATTTAGATGGTAATAAAAAAAGCACTTATTTTCTTTTCTGGTATTATCGCGCTCATTATCCTTGTTTCGGTAGCCATATACGCTCAAGGCACATCTACGGTAACTGAGCAGGTTTATGATGGTGGCTCCCTTCAGGAAAAAGATGATATTCATAAAAACGACTATTTATCCCCGGAAGTGATGCTTGAAGACTTTCATTTTCTCCACCAAACAATAAAGGATGTCCACCCTGATCCTGGAAGGCACTTAGAAAAAACGTGGGAAGAACTTGTGGAGAAGACGGAAGAACAATTAAAAGAGCCATTAACGGCAGGCAATTTTGCCATTCGTCTTTCTGAATTCATCACACATATGGAAGATGCTCATACAAATGTTTATCCAGTGAACATGGAGAGAAGGCAGCTGCCTCTTTCTTTTGAATGGGTGAAAGAGGGGGTAATTGTGACAGAAAGCTCTTCAAACCTGGCAGAGCGGGGCGATTTGGTAAAAGAAATAGCTGGCAGGTCAGTAGAAGACATACTGTTTGAACTGGAAAAAATCATTCCAGCTGAAAATACATACTGGGTTAAGCACACAGGGAGAAGATATTTACAGGACGAACTTTTTCTGAATGCTTTAGGGTTACTGGAGGGAGAACAACTGGAGCTGACAGTTAAGGCATTGGATGGAAGTGAGAAGACAGTAAAAATACCGCTTGAAAAGATAAATGATGATAACGGAAATAATGGCCTGGAGGGTGGTTCACAAGATGAGTATTTCGGCTGGTCAATTGATGAAGCCAATAGCACGGGTTATTATTACCTGAACGATTCAAAGGCAACGGTTTTATTTGAAAAGAGTGTGGAGGAATTTTTTGAAGCTGTCGAAGAGTCCGGAGCTGAAAATATAATAATTGATCTAAGAAAAAACGGAGGCGGAAGTGGGGCGGTAATTCTTCCTTTTCTCAGTCATATGCCAGCAACTATGTATTACAGCTATGGAAGTGAAACAAAATTCTCCAGCCAGGCAAGTGAACAGGCAGGATATGCGGAAACAAACGGAAAGGCAAAATCGCCCCCCTTGCCAGTAGGCAATGAACAAAAGGAGCCTCTTTTTAACGGGGAAGTATATATCCTTACCGGACCAGGAACTTTCAGCGCGGCGAGAGACTTCGCAGTTACCTTCCACGATTCAGGTCTTGCCACAATTATTGGTGAACCAACCGGCGGTGCACCCAGCTCATTTGGAGACATGCTTTTGTTCGGGCTGCCAAACACCGGCTTTACTTTAACCGTATCACACAGAGAGTTTATGCGGCCAGAACCGGCAAATGATCCTGAAGACGTTCTCTATCCGGATATTTTAATCGAGAGGGTGAGGATAGATTTTCTGTCTGAAGAGGATAAACAGCTGGAGCGGGCTGTAAGGAAAATATCTTCATTAAATTAGCACATCCTGGCAGTTATAAGAGCAGGTGATTGCTCCAAGGCTCAATAAACCTAAATATTAAAGGGGTTTTAACGATGAATAATAATTTCCAAGGAACAATTGACCGATTTTTAACCGCATGGAGAAATTGCTCCCTCAGTGACCTAAGCAGGTTTATTGATGAAAGCTATCAGGCGAGAGAAATCAGAGACGGCGAACCGCAAGACTTCGGGTATGAAGAATCTATTAAAGGATGGGAGCAGGCTTTCGGGTTTGTAAGAGAAAATAATGGCGAATGGGTTGTAAACCAAATTTCAGCCATGGAACTGAATGAAGATGAAGTTATGGCAGTGCTCACAGGAACATTGATCTTAAACGGAGAGATAATGAAAACAGGCAATCTGTTTTTTGAAACGTTTAAGAAAAGCAGCGATGGAGAGTGGCGAATAGTCAGGAGTTATATTGAAACAGGTGTTCCGATGAAAAAACTAAATAATATACTGTTAACATAATCTGTGGATTGTTAAGTGAGATTAATGAATTTGCTAGAGTAAGTAACTATGATTCCCAGTATAAGAAGGTGATTGAATGTCTGAGCCAAGGAAGACTATTTTAATCTGGATGTTGGTTATTCCGCTGATTGTCAGCATATTACTCGTTCTGACTGACTTTATTCAGGATGGATCTGTCTCAGTATTGAACTATATTCCCACATTTCTCGGACTGTCGATAGGCGGCTCTCTCGGCGCTTTTGTAACATATCAGGCAAAAAAGCTTCAATCTAATAAATAAATCCGTTGGTTTTTCCATTTGATAATGTTTCAGCAGGGTTTGGAGTCTTCAGTAAGTCACAGGGGGATAGTGCAATGAGTCAGCTTCCGTTAATTAAAGGTGAGAGTATTTTACTCAGGAGGCCTGCAGAAACAGATATTAAGGATCGTTATAACTGCGGCTGGAATGAAGAGATTATAAGAATGTACGGAGGTAGTACAAAAAATATAAAACCCTTTACTCAAGAGGACGCTGAAAAGTTCGTCGAACGAATCCGATTAAATAAAAATGAATGGTGTGTAGAGTATGAAGGACGTTGTATTGGCCAGGCACGTCTAACTGTAGATAAAACCGATAACCGTGCAAGGTATGCAGTTGGTTTTTTCGACCCTTCGGTATTGGGAAAGGGGCTGGGAACTGAGGTTACCCAGCTTATTCTCCATTATGCTTTTAGGGGACTTAAGCTGCACAGAGTAGATCTGCGAGTTCTGGAATATAACAAACGGGCAATAGCCTGTTATAAAAAATGCGGGTTCATTGAGGAAGGGAAGGAAAGGGAGGGTGCACTAATTAACGGGAATTATGAGTCAGATGTAATGATGAGTATTCTTGATAGAGAATATGAAGCTCCAAAGCACAAATTTATTGAAGTAATCCAAATTAAGCAGTGGCCCTAAATTAAACAGTACTGTTGATGTGTATTGAACGTTTCTTCCTCGGGAGAAACGTTTTTTACATTCAATTAATGCCGCAGAAGCGCAAGCCTTCACCCCTTACTCTCATAAAGATGACAAA
Organism: Evansella clarkii; assembly: GCF_002019695.1. Lineage (GTDB taxonomy): Bacteria > Bacillota > Bacilli > Bacillales > Salisediminibacteriaceae > Evansella > Evansella clarkii. Next base: position 3,190,398 of record NZ_KV917376.1, read on the forward strand.
TGTCATATAAACATCATGACACCCTCCACTAATTGGAAAAGCATATAAACAATACAATAAAATCAGAAAAGCGGAGGTGATGGTCTTGAATGAGATAATTTGTTTAAAAGATGTTACGAAAACGTTTAAAGATAAAAAAGCGGTAGACGGAGTTTCCTTTTCTATCAGGCAGGGGGAAGTGGCAGCCATACTTGGCCCAAACGGAGCTGGGAAAACAACCACCCTTTCCATGATGCTTGGACTGCTTCAGCCTTCAAGTGGAACAGTAAAGGTTTTAGGAGAAAATCCTAATTCCAGGAAAGTTCGTGAAAAAATCGGGGCGATGCTTCAGGAAGTTAGTGTAATTGATGCTTTAACTGTGAAAGAAGTGATTCAGCTGTTCAGAAGCTATTACCCGGAACCATTATCATTTGAAGAACTAGTAAATCTGTCAGGCCTTAAAGAATATGAGCTGAAAAAGCGGGCTGAAAAACTGTCAGGGGGACAGAAACGCCGGTTAAGCTTCGCTCTGGCAATGGCTGGCGACCCGGAAGTACTATTCTTTGATGAACCCACAGTCGGCATGGATATTCATTCAAGGAAAATTTTCTGGCAAACAGTGCATCTATTGAAAAACAGAGGCAAAACGATTATTTTTACCACCCATTATCTCCAGGAAGCTGATGACACTGCAGAACGCATTATACTGTTCCATAACGGCAGGTTAATTGAAGACGGCTCCCCTGCAGAAATTAAAGCGAAGCTGACAAGGAAATCAGTTTCCTTCAGAAAAACCGAGGCAATAAATATAAAAGGTCTTGAAAACCTGCCTCACATTCAAAAAGTTTCTGTTAAGGGCGGAAGAGTGCACCTTGAAACTGATGATACGGATGCAGTCCTATCCTCTCTTTATAAGCTGAATGGATTCTGGAAAGATATCCAGGTTGATTCAGGACGTCTGGAAGATGCTTTCGAACAGCTGACAGAAGAAAAGGAGGCGGTATAGATGAACGCTTTTTTCATGCAGTCCAAAGCGGAGATATTGAGGATTTTAAGAAACCCTTACTACGTTTTCTGGTCACTGGCAATGCCAATTGTGTTTTACGTTATTTTCACAAGGGTTTTCAACACAGGGATTGATGGCCAGCAGGAATGGCAGGCCCATTATTTAATGTCAATGACAGCGTTCAGTGTGATGGGATCGGCTATTATGACACTTGGAATCAGACTGGTGGAAGAAAGAGCACAGGGCTGGTCGAAGTTCATGAAAATTACCCCGTTGACAGACACTGCCTATTTCTTTGCTAAAATGGTCGGCCAGACAGTGATCCATACATTTTCTATTATTGTTATTTTTACTGCCGGGGCAGTCATTAATGGTGTAGCACTCACTCCGGCAGAGTGGCTCATGTGCGGATTATGGATCCTTGCAGGTTCGTTCCCGTTTCTTGCTCTTGGTACGTTAATCGGAACAATGAAGAAAGTGGACACAGCAGCGGGGGTCAGCAATGTAATTTATATGCTTCTCGCTGTCTGCGGCGGAATGTGGATGCCGTTAGAAACGATGCCATCTTTTTTGCAGAGTATTGGTATCTGGCTCCCTTCTTATAATTTTGGAAACGGTGCATGGCAGATTGTACAGGGAAATGCCCCGGAACTTGCAAACTGGCTGCTGTTAGCAGGATATTTATTCCTCTTTGTCGTATTGTCTAATTATGTAAGAAGAAATCAGGAAGCGGCGGTGTAAAAATGGCGGAAAGTAAGAAAAGGTTTGAATTTTTCCCTGCAAGGTACGGTTACTACCCATACATTTTCCTTCTGTATCTCCTCCTTCCAGCGTTTTTCATTGGTTCTGAAACAGGCTGGAAGCTGGCTGCGGGGATATTTATGCTCCTGCTGTTCCTTGTTAGTTACAGACAGCTTTATTGTCAGGAATCCACAGCAAAAAACTCTTTTATGTACTGGCTTTTCGTACAGCTGTCAATCATCCTGCTGCTTACCGTCTTTTATAATATAAACAGTATTTATCTCGGATTCTTTTCTGCTCACTTTATCGGCTGGCACGATGACAGAAAGCACTTCTGGAGAGATTATTCCGTGTTCGCTTTTGTCATTTTGTTCCCGGCTGTCTACTATTTTGGAGTCCTGCAGGCAGAAGGGCTTTTGTTCTTTCTTATTTTCAGCGCCATCATGCTTTTTTCTCCATTTGGGATCCGCTCTATGAACAGCCGGATGGAGCTGGAAAGACAGCTGAATGAAGCGAATAAACAAATTGAAACATTAGTTAAGCGGGAAGAAAGGATGCGGATCGCCCGTGATCTTCACGATACTCTGGGGCACACATTGTCGTTAATTACGTTAAAAGCCCAGCTCGTTGAAAAGCTTACGGAAAAAAATCCTGAGAGAGCAAAACTGGAAGCAAAGGAAATAGAAAGGACGTCCCGGACTGCATTGTCCCAGGTAAGAGAACTTGTCTCAGATATGAGAACAGCTTCTCTGTCAGAAGTAGTAGAGGAATGTAAATTAATCCTCGAAGCAGCCTCCATAACATGCTCTGTGGAAGGCAGGCTTAATAAAGATTCACTCCCGGGGCTTACTGAAAATATCCTCGGTATGTGCCTCCGGGAAGCAGTCACAAATACTGTTAAGCACAGCGGCGCGGAAAATTGCCGGATTATCGTGGAGCAGCTTGCCGGAGAGGTGAAAGTAACCGTCGAGGATGATGGAGAAGGAATCGGAAATTCAGTTGAGTATGGAAACGGGTTAAAAGGGATGTGTGAACGGCTGGAATTGCTGGACGGAAAGATGGAACTTGTATCGGAAAATGGTTCTAAACTTGTTGTTTCAGTTCCTGTCATCCGCCAAAACAGAGAGGCAGGTGCGTAAATTGATTAAGATTGTTCTTGCAGAAGATCAAAGAATGCTTCGTGGAGCTTTAGGGTCACTTCTCGATTTGGAAGATGATATTGAAGTGATTGGCCAGTCAGAAAATGGAGAAGAAGCTCTCCGCATTATCCTGGAAAACAAACCGGATGTGTGCCTGATGGATATTGAGATGCCTTTAATGAGCGGGCTGGAGGTTGCGGAAGAACTGAAGGAGCGGGGTTCCTCCTGTAAAATTATCATTCTGACTACTTTTGCGCGGCCTGGTTATTTTGAGAGGGCAGTTAAAGCGAATGTTCATGGATATCTCCTGAAAGACGGTTCAAGTGAAGAGCTTGCTGAATCGATCAGGCAGGTGATGAAAGGAAAACGGCAGTTTGCCGAAGAATTAATCTTTGGCAGTGTCAAACAGGAAAACCCTCTCACAGAAAGGGAGAGGGAGGTGCTGCGGCTGGCTGCACAGGGAAAAACATCGAAGGAGATATCTGCAAGCCTGTATTTATCCCCAGGCACTGTCCGAAACTATATGTCTGAGATCATTCAGAAACTGGAAGCGTCAAACCGGATAGAAGCAATTGCTGCAGCGGAGGAAAAGGGATGGCTGTAAAGGTTTTTTTTGGTGTGCTTCTCATAAAAAGGCCAAACTTTCCTTATTCCACTGCGGCTGCTTTTTCTTTCGTTAGTTTCTTCTTACCCTCGAGGAATGGACTTCCGGCTGCCAGGCCCAGGCCAAACAAGATAAGGAAGCCTCCGCAGGCTATACAAATGACAGCTACTCCAAAATGCTGGACAAGCATTCCGCCAACGAGTGGGGAAACAAGCACAGTCATACTTATAAGAGAATTTGCAATTCCAGAAACACGGCCAATTTCCTTTTCAGTTGTCTCCTTTTGAATTAAATACTGAAAAGTTATGCTGAGAAGGCCAACCCCCAATCCAGCGGAAATGCCAAGGAACACAGGCAGTAACAGGAAGAACCCTTCCCTTAGAAACCCAAGACCTCCAAACCCTGTTCCAATTAAGAGCATGCTTAATCCTATAAGAATTCCATAATTATTTAACGTGGAAAAACGATTCAGAACCAGGATCATTAACACAGCTCCGAGTCCGGAAGCCCCCATTAACCAGCCAGTTAGTTCCGGTAAGTCAGGAGCTATTTCTCTAAAAAGCACAGGAAACTGAATATCAATCATTTGAATGGCAATAAAACCAATAACTATAGAAATTAAGCTTATGAAAAGTATTCTGCTTTTAAGGACAATTTTCCAGCCCTCAAGCCATGAACTCCAAAATCCCCCTTTTTGTTCTCCTTTTTCCTGTACCATTGCTGTTTCCCGGATCATTTTTTTATTGAGAACAATCTTTAATAGGATGAGAGCAGAAATGGTGAATGCTGCTGCATTGACCAAAATACAAAATTTAGGTGACAGGAATCCTGCTAATGAGGCACCGGCAAAAGGACCGATGATTTTCGACATTTGATTTACAGTACCGTTCAGGGTCACAGCTTTCATAATAAGTTTTTCATCAACCACAAGTTTTATAAGGCCTTGCTGGGCAGGGCTGTGAACCACATTTACAGCGGATCTTAACGCAAGCAGTATAAGTGCAGGCCAAGGGCTGTTTGTGAAAAATAATAGTAAAGTCAGTACAGCAGTTACAGAATCAGAAACTAACATTATTTTTACCCGGTGGTACTGATCAGTCAGAACCCCAGCAAATTGGCTTAATAAAACCTGTGGCAGGGCGTAGGCAACGGGAATTAAAGCAATAACTAATGGACTTGCCTGCCATACATAGCTGAACAAAATGATAATAGCCACCATATCAAACCAGTGTCCGAGCATTGAAACGGAGTATGAGGCGAATAGCTTCATAAATATTTTGTTCTGCCAGATTGTCTTATGTGGATGGATGTTTTGCTGGTCCATCTTTTTCATCTCCTTAAGCAAATCATTTATTTGCTTTAAGAATAATATTTGAATGTCAGACCAATATCAGAGGAACAAATCAATTTCATTTTTTATTTTTCGTTTTACTTCTATTATATTGTATCTCTCATATACTTCTTCTTTTTTTAACGTAATGAATTCCGCCACGGTCTGATTTTTAAATATGGTGAGGAGTTTCTCCGTCACGAGGATAGTCATTAACGTCTGAATTGGAAAGCGGGCTTTATTCAAAACAGTAAAAGCATGTGAGATTAAGTCTGTTCCTTTAGCATGCTCTTTCGTCGTAAGATAGTAAAATCCTTTTAAAACTAAGAACAAACCGTATTCCCGTTGAAAATGATATCTTTCCAAAAAATTCTCCAATATTTCCATTCTTATTTTTGCAAGGGCAGCATCCTGCAGACAGAGGGCATAGGTAAACCAGCCAAGCTGATAAAATCCATAAAAGCCAGGTACTGCTTCAGTAATTCTTTCATCAGCATCTAAAAGCAGTGTGTGAGCTTTTTCCAACTGGTCTATCTTTATATATATGAAAACTTTTAATAAATGTATATCTTCCCTGTCTTCTTCGGGGATAAGGTTCTTACTCTCGAACTTCTGTATATATTTCTCTATTTTGTTTTCGTCCGTTTCTAATATTATATAAAGCCCCAGAAAGGTGACGGATTTTTCATTAAAAGGGATTCGGGTAGAATTAATTAAAGATAAAAAGTCTCCTCTTAAAAAATTCAGGAATATTTCTTCTTTTTCATCCAGTACAAGTCCGAATGTATCTTTATCCATAAGTCTATGTATTGCTTCCCCCTGTCCGTATAAATGATATTTTTTCAAAAGTTCCGTGCTTAGCCGTTTAAAGTCTTCATCTGCAGTAATTGTTAAAGTATGGGACGGGGGAGGGGAATAAACTAATTTGTATCCAATCCCTTTAATTGTTTCTATTATAATAGAAGGAGACCGCTTCTTCAGTTTTTTACGAAGCCGGTATATATGGTCATCTACTGTTCTGTCGGAAGGGATCTGGAATGGCCAGACTGCTTCAAGAATTTGCTGCCGGGATAATGCATGGTTATGATTTTCATATAAATACTGCAGCAACTGGAACTCTTTCCTTAATAATTCTATTTTTTCACCTTCAATACGTACGGAGTAATTATTAATATCAAAAGACAGACCCATATAATCACCTTCCAGGGAGATAGTTTATAAATAAATAATAGCATGTGCGCCACGGGTATAATGAAAGAAAATCTTCTTTTAAAAAAACATAAAAGAAAATCACTTGATTGTTTTAAAAGAGGATTAGTGGCTGTATATAATGGGTATGAATTATTAGAAGTATTTTTGTTACCTCAATGAAACTTTGATTAATCCAGTTTTCTCGGCAATTTTTAAAATAAATGCTTGTTTCTTTGTGGTTAACATGGTATATTATTAATCCGCCATAAAAACGGCGTTGCGCAGAACTTTATGTTTCGTGTTTTTTTATTGCAGTTTAACTACATGGAAAGAAAAAACACTAAAAAAATAGTTGCGCAGAATTAAGATGTGTGATATTATTGTTTATGTCGCTGATCACAACACAGCAGAAAAGCAACGAAAAAAACTTTATTTAAAAAAGTAGTTGCAAACGGTTTGTTATCGTGATATAATAAATCCTGTCGCTAAAAAACGACTACGAAACATTTGTTCTTTGAAAACTGAACAATAAGCCAAGCGAAGTGGGATATTTTAAAATATCCCGTCAATCGAAAGAGTAATCTTTCAAATTAAATGATGTCAGAGACATCAAACTCGTTTCAATTTATTGGAGAGTTTGATCCTGGCTCAGGACGAACGCTGGCGGCGTGCCTAATACATGCAAGTCGAGCGCAGGAAACAGGCTGATCCCTTCGGGGTGATGCCTGTGGAATGAGCGGCGGACGGGTGAGTAACACGTGGGCAACCTGCCTTACAGACTGGGATAACTCCGGGAAACCGGGGCTAATACCGGATGACCAGAAGAACCGCATGGTTCTGCTGTAAAAGTTGGGACTTGTTCCTAACACTGTAAGATGGGCCCGCGGCGCATTAGCTAGTTGGTGAGGTAACGGCTCACCAAGGCGACGATGCGTAGCCGACCTGAGAGGGTGATCGGCCACACTGGAACTGAGACACGGTCCAGACTCCTACGGGAGGCAGCAGTAGGGAATCATCCGCAATGGGCGAAAGCCTGACGGTGCAACGCCGCGTGAACGATGAAGGTCTTCGGATTGTAAAGTTCTGTTGTCAGGGAAGAACACGTGCCGTTCGAACAGGGCGGCACCTTGACGGTACCTGACCAGAAAGCCCCGGCTAACTACGTGCCAGCAGCCGCGGTAATACGTAGGGGGCAAGCGTTGTCCGGAATTATTGGGCGTAAAGCGCGCGCAGGCGGTCTCTTAAGTCTGATGTGAAAGCCCACGGCTCAACCGTGGAGGGTCATTGGAAACTGGGGGACTTGAGTGTAGGAGAGGAAAGTGGAATTCCACGTGTAGCGGTGAAATGCGTAGATATGTGGAGGAACACCAGTGGCGAAGGCGACTTTCTGGCCTATAACTGACGCTGAGGCGCGAAAGCGTGGGGAGCAAACAGGATTAGATACCCTGGTAGTCCACGCCGTAAACGATGAGTGCTAGGTGTTAGGGGTTTCGATACCCTTAGTGCCGCAGTTAACACATTAAGCACTCCGCCTGGGGAGTACGGCCGCAAGGCTGAAACTCAAAGGAATTGACGGGGGCCCGCACAAGCAGTGGAGCATGTGGTTTAATTCGAAGCAACGCGAAGAACCTTACCAGGTCTTGACATCCTCTGACAACTCTGGAGACAGAGCGTTCCCCTTCGGGGGACAGAGTGACAGGTGGTGCATGGTTGTCGTCAGCTCGTGTCGTGAGATGTTGGGTTAAGTCCCGCAACGAGCGCAACCCTTGACCTTAGTTGCCAGCATTCAGTTGGGCACTCTAAGGTGACTGCCGGTGACAAACCGGAGGAAGGTGGGGATGACGTCAAATCATCATGCCCCTTATGACCTGGGCTACACACGTGCTACAATGGGTGGTACAAAGGGCAGCAAAGCCGCGAGGCCGAGCGAATCCCATAAAGCCACTCTCAGTTCGGATTGCAGGCTGCAACTCGCCTGCATGAAGCCGGAATTGCTAGTAATCGCGGATCAGCATGCCGCGGTGAATACGTTCCCGGGCCTTGTACACACCGCCCGTCACACCACGAGAGCTTGTAACACCCGAAGTCGGTGAGGTAACCTTTTGGAGCCAGCCGCCGAAGGTGGGACAGGTGATTGGGGTGAAGTCGTAACAAGGTATCCCTACCGGAAGGTGGGGATGGATCACCTCCTTTCTAAGGAGCTTAAAAGGCTCATACCTTTTTAAAGCTTCGCTTGGTACTTTTTGTTTAGTTTTGAGAGGTCATACTCTCAAAAATGATTTTCCTCTTTCCAGAGGAAGGTTATTCTTTTGCCCTTTGAAAACTGGATAACGATTAACTGATTGATGATCACCGGTTGTTTTAATTAAAAGTGCAAACTTTTAACGAGTACAACCGAGTGTCTTAGATAAGGCTAAATGTAGACGCCATAATTGCGTAAAAAACCTTTTATTAAGGTTTTTGCAAGGAGAACCAAGGAGATCGAGGAAACAAGCTTTCGAGTGACTGAGCGTATACCAATACGCGACAGGAACGAGAAGGCGCAGTTGACGAAGATATCCGACGGTTATCTGCCGCAAAAACGGTTAAGTTAGAAAGGGCGCACGGTGAATGCCTTGGCACTAGGAGCCGACGAAGGACGGGACGAACACCGATATGCTTCGGGGAGCTGTAAGTAAGCTTTGATCCGGAGATTTCCGAATGGGGGAACCCACTGCCTGTAATGAGGCAGTATCCATACCTGAATACATAGGGTATGAGAAGGCAGACCTGGGGAACTGAAACATCTTAGTACCCAGAGGAAGAGAAAGCAAATGCGATTTCCTGAGTAGCGGCGAGCGAAACGGAATCAGCCCAAACCAGAAGGCTTGCCTTCTGGGGTTGTAGGACACTCCATACGGAGTTACAAAGAAACAGCGTAGGTGAAGCGACCTGGAAAGGTCCGCGGGACAAGGTAACAGCCCTGTAGCCGAAACGTTGTTTCCTCCGGAGTGTATCCTGAGTACGGCGGGACACGTGAAACCCCGTCGGAATCCGGGAGGACCATCTCCCAAGGCTAAATACTCCCTAGTGACCGATAGTGAACCAGTACCGTGAGGGAAAGGTGAAAAGCACCCCGGGAGGGGAGTGAAAGAGATCCTGAAACCGTGTGCCTACAAGTAGTTGGAGCCCGTTCATGGGTGACAGCGTGCCTTTTGTAGAATGAACCGGCGAGTTACGATAACGTGCGAGGTTAAGTTGAAGAGACGGAGCCGCAGCGAAAGCGAGTCTGAACAGGGCGCTATAGTACGTTGTTGTAGACCCGAAACCGTGTGATCTACCCATGTCCAGGGTGAAGTCCAGGTAACACTGGATGGAGGCCCGAACCCACGCACGTTGAAAAGTGCGGGGATGAGGTGTGGGTAGGGGTGAAATGCCAATCGAACACGGAGATAGCTGGTTCTCCCCGAAATAGCTTTAGGGCTAGCCTCGAGGGAAGAGTGTTGGAGGTAGAGCACTGATTGGACTAGGGGTCCCCACAGGATTACCGAATTCAGTCAAACTCCGAATGCCAATCACTTATCCTCGGGAGTCAGACTGCGAGTGCTAAGATCCGTAGTCAAGAGGGAAACAGCCCAGACCATCAGCTAAGGTCCCCAAGTATACGTTAAGTGGAGAAGGATGTGGAGTTGCTTAGACAACCAGGATGTTGGCTTAGAAGCAGCCACCATTGAAAGAGTGCGTAATAGCTCACTGGTCGAGTGACTCTGCGCCGAAAATGTACCGGGGCTAAACGTATCACCGAAGCTATGGATTGTCCTTACGGACAGTGGTAGGGGAGCGTTCCAAGGGCTGTGAAGCATGACCGGAAGGACATGTGGAGCGTTTGGAAGTGAGAATGCCGGTATGAGTAGCGAAAAGAGGGGTGAGAATCCCCTCCGTCGAAAGCCTAAGGTTTCCTGAGGAAGGCTCGTCCGCTCAGGGTTAGTCGGGACCTAAGCCGAGGCCGAAAGGCGTAGGCGATGGAAAACAGGTGGAAATTCCTGTACCACCACGTCACCATTTGAGCAATGGGGGGACGCAGGAAGGCAGGGAATCGCGCTGATGGATATGCGCGTCCAAGCAGTTAGGCTGGCAAACAGGCAAATCCGTTTGCCATAAGGCTGAGCTGTGATGGCGAGGGAAATTTAAGTACCGAAGTTCCTGTACCTACACTGCCTAGAAAAGCCTCTAGCGAGGTGACTGGTGCCCGTACCGCAAACCGACACAGGTAGGCGGGAAGAGAATTCTAAGACGCGCGGGAGAACTCTCGTTAAGGAACTCGGCAAAATGACCCCGTAACTTCGGGAGAAGGGGTGCTCTGATAGGGTGCAAGCCCGAGAGAGCCGCAGTGAATAGGCCCAAACGACTGTTTATCAAAAACACAGGTCTCTGCCAAGCCGCAAGGCGACGTATAGGGGCTGACACCTGCCCGGTGCTGGAAGGTTAAGAGGAGGGGTTATCCCGTAAGGGAGAAGCTCTGAATTGAAGCCCCAGTAAACGGCGGCCGTAACTATAACGGTCCTAAGGTAGCGAAATTCCTTGTCGGGTAAGTTCCGACCCGCACGAAAGGTGCAACGATTTGGGCACTGTCTCAACGAGAGACCCGGTGAAATTATATTACCTGTGAAGATGCAGGTTACCCGCGACAGGACGGAAAGACCCCATGGAGCTTTACTGCAGCTTGATATTGGATTTTGGTACAGCTTGTACAGGATAGGTAGGAGCCTTGGAAACCGGAGCGCCAGCTTCGGTGGAGGCATTGGTGGGATACTACCCTGGCTGTACTGAAATTCTAACCTCGGACCGTGATCCGGTTCAGGGACAGTGTCAGGCGGGCAGTTTGACTGGGGCGGTCGCCTCCTAAAAGGTAACGGAGGCGCCCAAAGGTTCCCTCAGAATGGTTGGAAATCATTCGCAGAGTGCAAAGGCATAAGGGAGCTTGACTGCGAGACATACAGGTCGAGCAGGGACGAAAGTCGGGCTTAGTGATCCGGCGGCACCGTATGGAAGGGCCGTCGCTCAACGGATAAAAGCTACCCTGGGGATAACAGGCTAATCTCCCCCAAGAGTCCACATCGACGGGGAGGTTTGGCACCTCGATGTCGGCTCATCGCATCCTGGGGCTGAAGTAGGTCCCAAGGGTTGGGCTGTTCGCCCATTAAAGCGGTACGCGAGCTGGGTTCAGAACGTCGTGAGACAGTTCGGTCCCTATCCGTCGCGGGCGCAGGAAATTTGAGAGGAGCTGTCCTTAGTACGAGAGGACCGGGATGGACACACCGCTGGTGTACCAGTTGTTCCGCCAGGAGCATCGCTGGGTAGCTACGTGTGGAAGGGATAAGTGCTGAAAGCATCTAAGCATGAAGCCCCCCTCAAGATGAGATTTCCCATCACTTTATGTGAGTAAGATCCCTCAGAGAAGATGAGGTAGATAGGTCTCGTGTGGACGCATGGCGACATGTGAAGCTGAGAGATACTAATCGATCGAGGACTTAACCAATAAGTCTTACTAAGCAAGATTATCAATCAGAAAAGTTATCCAGTTTTGAGAGGGCAACACGAAAAGCGTAAGCGCCTCGTACACGAGCGACAAGCACTGGAGGACCGGCAAGAAGAAGCAAGCATTTAAGCTTCGATTGACGGACCGAAGTGACCTCGAGCGAGTAGGCGCTGTAGCTAGACACCTTTCAATTTTATAGTCCAGTGACGACAGCGAAGAGGCCACACCCGTTCCCATGCCGAACACGGAAGTTAAGCTCTTCAGCGCCGATGGTAGTTGGGGGCTCTCCCCCTGTGAGAGTAGGACGTCGCTGGGCCTTCCGGGGCTAACTATGTTAGTCCCGTTTCTAACGGGGCCTTAGCTCAGCTGGGAGAGCGCCTGCCTTGCACGCAGGAGGTCAGCGGTTCGATCCCGCTAGGCTCCACCATTTGTTTTTTTATCAATTCTTTACTTATGCCATAAGGAGAGCTGTCCGAGTGGCCGAAGGAGCACGATTGGAAATCGTGTAGGCGGTTTAAACCCGTCTCGAGGGTTCGAATCCCTCGCTCTCCGCCATCTAACTTTAACTTATGGCCCGTTGGTCAAGTGGTTAAGACACCGCCCTTTCACGGCGGTAACACGGGTTCGAATCCCGTACGGGTCACCATATTACTGGAAGATTAGCTCAGTTGGGAGAGCACCTGCCTTACAAGCAGGGGGTCGGCGGTTCGAGCCCGTCATCTTCCACCATTATGCTGGCCTAGCTCAATTGGTAGAGCAACTGACTTGTAATCAGTAGGTTGGGGGTTCAAGTCCTCTGGCCAGCACCATTATTTCATTATATAAATATCGTCGCGGGGTGGAGCAACGAGCAGCGCATCATCGAATAAACTTCGAGTTGTCTCGACGCATTCACAGCGAAGCGATACTGTCAGAGGAAGAGACAGTCAAAAAGGCTTCCTGAAACGGATCGTCCGTTAACTTAATATCGTCGCGGGGTGGAGCAGTCTGGTAGCTCGTCGGGCTCATAACCCGAAGGTCGATGGTTCAAATCCGTCCCCCGCAACCAATTATTTAAATCCATTTAATAACCCATAACCTCATGAACATTCATCTTTGAATTACTTCATGAGCCATTAGCTCAGTTGGTAGAGCATCTGACTTTTAATCAGAGGGTCGAAGGTTCGAGTCCTTCATGGCTCACCATTTAATGAATGCGGGTGTGGCGGAATTGGCAGACGCGCTAGACTTAGGATCTAGTGTCTTACGACGTGGGGGTTCAAGTCCCTTCACCCGCACCATTTATTATAGCCTGAAACTGCCTGGCGCCCTTAGCTCAGGTGGATAGAGCGACAGCCTCCGAAGCTGTAGGTCAGAGGTTCAAGTCCTCTAGGGTGCGCCAAGAGAGTACATAACTAAACCCCTTGTATATCAAGGGGTTTTTAATTTTTTCACCTGTATTTTTACTGTTAGTTTCCCACTCGTTTTTTCGCTTTTGGGGCGGAATTGGGGCAGGATTTAATTTTCGCCTTTTTTTTGAGTGAAAAATTCACTGAAATGAGTAGCTGTTAATCTTTCCACTTCTTCGATGTTGTGACCATAAATATCCATTGTCGTTCAGATTCTGTGAATGCCTGGCTCGTTCGTTGTTTGATTTTACGAACAAGGTTTTACGGGTCAGGCAGGAGATTGTGAAACCTAATCTAATCTACTTCATCTCTCTTTTTCAATAGGGTCAACCGAGAGGGTTTCAGGATAGAAGTATTAGTCTCTTGCTTTCATTTTTTCCATATGTTTAGTTTCAGAAGTTGTTCAATTATAGAAAATAGCAACAATACCATCCAGGTTATTATTAATGGACTTCACAACTAAACCGCCCCAAGTAACTTCTGTAAGTGATTGCTCAAAACGAATAACCACTTCTTCTTTTAATACGTGTTGTTCCTCCAATGCAGCATCTCCAACTTCCCGTGTTATACCACAAAGGCAATCCAAAATAGGAAGTGTTCCTCAAATGTTTCTACCTTAATGCACTCGATTAAGCTTTGCACCATTTCCGCAGAGTGAGCTTAGACTTTTTCTTTTCACCTTTGGGGTATTAATAGGAACAACAAGGTTCTTTTGAATGTTATGTCAATTTTTAGCGTGTGAAAGATACTGTTAAAAGCCAGTCAGGAGAGTTCCTCTGTATTAACTCACATTAGTTGATCAAATTGATATGGATAAGACGGTGTCTATTTAAACGTTACTAGTAGCGGTCTTCCAACTCTTGTATCAGTGAATCAATACGAGTCTCGGCCTGCTCGGCTGGTAAAGTCGTACTTGTAATTATGGCGAGATTAAGCTCATTACTTCCTTCTCTTCTAAGGTACCAAAAAACAGTTGGTTTGTACTCTTTAATTAAGGAGACAACTTCAATTACTGGAACAGTATAATTAGAGTTTTTATTTCTTAGTAATAATCTTAGAAAACTACGAAATTCAGGGAAAGAGTCCCTGGAATCCTCGTATTTAGATAACATTTTATAAAAATTCTTTAGTAGATGTAATAGTTGCTTATTTTGCCTTACTTCTGCATCACCTCTTTATGTAAAGAAGAGTATAACCCATTTGAAATAGTGAATAAATAATCGATTAGAAAGAGGAGGCAAATTAACTAAAAAAATGGAAAGGTAAGGAAATGGAGGAGGTTTGTATGAAGCAGAATGAAGGAAAGGCCAATATCATTAATACTAAAAAAACGCCCTTCCAGCATAGCTCAATACAAAATTAAAACGACTTTACCAAAAGGGGATTAATTAGTAAGGTAGAATTGAATTGAATAATCTAGATCGAAGGCCTTTCTCAAAGTCCTCCCGGTGCTTCTGGCTCTTGAGCAAGGCTCTTGTAGTTTATAACCTATAAATATAGTATAAGGGAAATAATACCATTATAATTGCCATCATAATGGGTAATGAAACAAGATTCTAATATCCGTAAGGAAATTAAGTAAGGAAGGTTTTAAATTATTACAATCTGCCATCATGCTTATAGGGATACCTTTTGTCTGGTTGATGAGTGGTTTTTTCAATGAAGGACCAAAATACAATTTAGATGTAATTATTACTGTATTATTAATAATGTACTTCATCTATAATGCAAATAAGTATTGGCGGTTCATTAATAATAAAAGTGAGAAGAGTTTTACCGAAGGGAAACATTAATAATTTATAAAACTCCAAGTTTATTATTATCTGTCTCGTTCTGCTAATTAGATTAATTTAAAATTAAAAAAAGAGTAGCCAGGATAGAGCTATTCTTTTTATACTTAATCATGCTTCTAAACACCTTATCATCATAGTCTCATCCCCCATGAAACAAAATGGGGCGAATTTCTTTTAATCCTTAAATATGCAGGATGATTAAGCTTATTACTTAGGTATTTAATCTATGATAAACAAAGAACTACCGAATCGTCTCGGGTCATGTCAACTGCTTGAAAGCTGTACGTTAAAGGTTAAGTACTGTAGGGAGAGCTATAAAAGTAATACATAACAATTTACATAGACAATATTGATGGTCTTTTTTTATTTATTTTGGTTTCTTTATTTTCAAATATTATTATATAAAGAATGTTGAATTAGAAACAGCCTGCAGCCGTAACCTGCAGGCTGTTTGCGTTCTTTAACTTCTTTTTAAGAATCTTTTTCATACAAAAAATAAGAGTCCAAGGCAATAATAGTCTTGAATAGTAAAAAGTGTTATTATAATTGAACCACTTTGAAAAAGGAGAGAATTATTTAATGAGTATGATGCCATTGGAGAAACGGGAAATTACGAATAGTCGTCTTGTATACGGCTGTATGGGGTTAGGAGGGGAATGGAACGGCGATCAGTTAACTAAAGAGGATTACATAACAGCACAAAAAGCTGTCGAGGCTGCGCTTGAAAACAATATCGCCATGTTTGACCATGCGGACATTTATAAACATGGAAGGTCAGAAACTGTATTTGGCCGGTTATTAAAGGAGGATCCTGGCCTTAGAAAAAAATTAGTTCTCCAGAGTAAGTGCGGAATTCGTTTTTCAGAAGGTGAGGTTCCAAACAGGTATGACTTTTCTGAAAAACATATACTGTCATCTGTGGATGGTATTCTGGAACGCCTTGAAACGGATTATCTTGATATTTTACTGCTCCACCGGCCGGATCCACTAATGGAACCGGAAGAAGTTGCTGCAGCTTTTTCAAAATTAAGAGAGTCAGGTAAGGTTAAGCACTTTGGGGTATCTAACATGAACGCTGCGCAAATTAAACTTTTACAGGCGTACTGTGATGAACCTTTGATTGTTAATCAGCTGGAAATGAGTCTTAATCGGCTGGACTGGGTCGAGCATGGAGTACTAGTGAACCAGAAAGAGGGGGCCTCTGTAAATTTTTCTGATGGAATAGTTGAGCATTGCAGACTGGAGAACATCCAGCTTCAGGCCTGGGCTCCCCTTGCTTATGGAATGTACAGCGGCAGGGAAGCTAAAGATACGACTGAGGCTATCCTGGCAACTAAGAAAGCTGTCAATGAATTAGCTGAGAAAAAGGGCACTGCAGCAGAAGCAATTGTACTTGGCTGGCTGATGCGTCATCCGGCGAAGGTTCAGCCAGTAATTGGAACAGTAAATCCAGGCAGGATAAAAAATTGTGCTGAGGCAGTTAAACAGGCGGAAATTATGACAAGGGAAGAATGGTATACCCTGTATACAGCTTCTCGTGGAAAAAAGATGCCTTAAGCGCAGCTCCTTCTCATACTCGAGAAGGGGTTTTCTGTTCTGCAGTGAATATTTCCGTTTATATCGTGTCAGCATAAAATTTAATAATACGTGGCGGGATAAAATAGAGAGGAAGAGGTTGCAGAAGAACCTTTATTGATTGGGGCATATTTTGGTGAAGTTGTGCATCCTTTAAGTATCTGTACATGTGTTTTCCATCTACAGAGTTTGCGGAGTGAATAGTAATTCTGTTGGCAAATAGCTTTTCTCTTACCATTAACTCTACGAGCTGTGTGCCATTTTCTATTTTACTAACAAGGTCATGGTCAAGAGATAAGTGTTCTACAGAGAATCGTTGTAATAGTATTTGACATTCCCTGATTGTTTCTACACCTATATATCCTTCAGGTGCTTCACGGATATCATCTAAAAATATACTTATTTCGGTCATTAATGATATCCTCCTTTTCGAACAGGTATATATAATGGTAACATACATTCGGACAAATAACTTGTTTGTAATACAATCTTTATAATTGCCCTTATTTATAAGATAAGAATGTAATTTGTTTCACTGCGCTAAGCTAATGAGTAGAATGATAACCTTTTTGAGTGAGCACATTTTAAAATAACTGCCACCTTGTCCATTTCATCCCTCCTCCAAATGAATATTAAGATAGTATGGAGGTGAGATGATGGTAAAGATTTATCTCGATCCAGGACATGGTGGTTCTAACATAGGAGCTACCGGCCATGGAATGGAAGAAAAGACGATAACACTTGATATTGCCCTGCGAATCCGGGATATATTAGAAGAAGAATATGAAAATGTGGAAGTAATGATGAGCAGAACAAGTGATATTGATAAGAGCTTACAATCCCGTACAGATGAAGCTAACAACTGGGGAGCAGATTATTTTCTGTCCATCCATATCAATGGTTTTGACGGTTCCACACAGGGTTACGAAGATTTTATTCACAACAGTTTATCTGATACCTCTCAAACAGCAAGATACAGGGACATAATGCATGAGGAAATTATGAAAGTGAACGAACTGAGAAACCGGGGTAAAAAGAAAGCAAACTTTCACGTGTTAAGGGAAACAAGAATGTCTGCTCTTTTAACAGAAAACGGTTTTATTGATCACCCGGAAGATGCAGAAAAAATTGCGGACCCTTCCTGGCGTCAGAAAGTGGCAAGAGGGCATGTTAACGGACTGGAAAGAGCTTTTAATCTCAGTAGAAGTAATCAGCAAGGAACCATTTACAGGGTAATAGTGGACGGGCAGCAAGTTGGCGCTTACAGAGAAGAACAAAATATATTAAATGAAGTAAAGAGAAATTTAAATCAGGCAGACCGGATCGTTGTGGAAAAAGTCCAGTAAAAAGAGGTGCGTACTGCACCTCTTTTTAAGTTAACTTGGCACTGTCTCACTGCGCCTGTCAACGATCCGTACAGCTTTTCCTTCCGAACGGGGAATAGTCTTAGGTTTAGTAAGCTTAATTTCTGCGGAAACGAGGCATTCTGATTTTATCATATGCTGGATTTTCCCTTTAAGAAGAACTGCGGCCTGGTCATTCAGGTTTCCGTCAGCAAGAGTGTCATAAACATCCTTGCTTAATTCTACGTGAATTTCAATATTATCCATAGATCCTTTCTTTGTTAAGTGGATCTGGTAATGCGGAACGAGAGCGTCTACCTGCAGCAAAGTCCGTTCAATCTCAGAAGGAAAGATATTGACGCCACGGATAATCAGCATATCATCAATTCTTCCTTTAACTCTCGACATCCTAGTCGTGGTACGGCGGCAAACACACCTTTCCGTAGTGAGGGAAGCAATGTCGCCAGTGCGGTAGCGGATAATTGGAAGCGCTTCCTTTGTAAGGCTTGTAAAAACAAGCTCCCCGTCCTGGCCTTCAGCTACAGGCTGAAGTGTTTCCGGGTCTATAACTTCTACGATAAAGTGATCATCTGCTATGTGCAGGCCGTTCTGTCCTTCGTGGCATTCAATAGACACACCAGGACCCATTACTTCACTAAGGCCGTAAATATCAACTGCTTTTATTCCAAGCTTATCTTCGAGAGTTTTGCGCATTTCTTCAGACCAAGGCTCAGCCCCAAAAATACCGTATTCACAGCTTATATCATCTGGCTTTAATCCCATCTCTTCCATTTTTTCTGCAATATTAAGTACATAGGAAGGAGTGCCGCAAATTACTTTTGGTTTGAAGTCCTGAATTAGCGTAATCTGCCGGCCAGTATTTCCGCCGGAGATGGGAACAGTTACACATCCAAGTTTTTCCGCTCCATAATGAAGGCCAAGACCGCCGGTAAACAAGCCGTAGCCATAGGCGTTATGAACTACATCGCCTTTATTTCCGCCAGCAGCTACAATCGCCCGTGCTACGAGTGAAGCCCAGTTATCTATGTCTGTTTTCGTATATCCTACAACAGTTGGTTTTCCGCTCGTCCCGGAGGAACCATGTATTCTGACAACATCTTTCTGATCTACTGCAAAAAGCCCAAAGGGGTAGTTATCTCTTAAATCTGTTTTCTTCGTGAAGGGAAGTTTCCTGATATCATTCAAAGAGGTTATTTCGTCAGGCGACACACCGGACTTAACAAGTTTCTCCTGGTAAAAAGGCACATTTTTAAATACATGATTAACTGTTTTCTTCAGACGGTGCAGCTGAATCTCCTGAATCTCAGCACGGGCAGCCGTCTCAATCTCATCGTAAAAAAGCATGTTGATTCCTCCCTTGTTTATTTACAATAAAATTATTTAATAACGAATTATGATACGAAATAAAAACGAACATACAATTTATCGATATACAAAGGGTAATACTTGTAGAATGATATTGTCAACTAATAATTCTGAAATTACTGATAATATATGATTATAATACCATAATCTATATGAAATAAGGGTAACTTTTTATAATGAGCAATATTTTTTTTCTGTTTTTATATAGCTAGGCAGCGTTATATAAGGATTACTCCATTGCCAGCATGCATACCAAGAAAACTAATTGAAAGATTAAGAATATTATGATATATTACGTTTATTAAACGGGTGTATACGAATTTGTTATAACAATGCAGGGAGGGTATCCTGGTGGATGAAAAAATTTTAGAACATTTTAAGAGGGATAAATATGCGGAGTGGCTCGGAATAAACATAGAGAAAGTTGACAATGGTTACGCAGAGGTAACGATGAACGTAACTGGAAATATGACAAATTTCCATGGTTCTGCTAATGGAGGCGCTATTTTTTCCCTTGCGGACGTGGCATTTGCCTGTGCAAGTAACTCCTATGGAACGACAGCTGTGGGGATTACTGTAACCATCCATTATTTAAAGGCAGGTGCAGTTGGGGACCGGCTGAAAGCGATCGCTACAGAGGATAATCGTTCCAATAAACTTGGCCTCTACAGAATGGAAGTCCGTAACGAAACGGATGATCTGGTTGCCTTAGCGGAAGGGATGGTTTACAGGACGAAGTACGAATTTTAACTTTGAATCGGGCTAAATACATATTTTGAATTTTTGGCATGTAGTATATTTGAGAACTGTTTTAACACGATAGAAATTGTGGGCAACAAGCTTTAACTCCAGTTTGTCATTATGAACCAAAGGGGTAAATAATTATGAAAGGGTTTCCGTATCATCGCGGCTGGCTTATTTTAGGGATTACTGTTTTAAACTTATTTGCATGCTTGGGTCTGGGGCGCTTTTCCCTGGGGGCAATCCTGCCGTTTATGAGGGAGGGACTCTCACTCAGCTACACCGAAGCGGGAATTATTGCTTCTGCTGTGTTTCTTGGGTATTTGGCAGGAGCAGTTTCTGTTGGTTTTTTAACTAATCGATTTCCTACTAAAAAAGTAATTATAGTATCCCTGATAATTTCTGCAGCAGGAATGGGCGCCAGTGCGGCAGTTAACCATTTTTTTACGGCGTTTTTAGCTTTTCTGGTCATTGGGCTGGGCTGCGGGACAGGGAATGTTGCATCCTTAAGTGTAGTAGGTAAGTGGTTCAGCATTAAATACAGAGGGTTTGCACTCGGTGTGACAAACTCAGGTTCAAGCTTTGGAATGTTAATCAGCGGTTTTTTAGTGCCAATGCTCATGATGATTAATACCGGGGGGTGGCGAATCAGCTGGGGTATCCTTGCTTTGCTCGTCGTGCTGATTATTATCATTAACCATTTCTTCCTGGTGGATGAACCACATGAAATTGGCCTGAAGCCCATAGGGGCAGAAAGGGATCCTGCATCCGAAGAGGGAGAAAAGCTTGTTCAGCCCAGGTCACCGTTGATTGAAAATGTTTACAGCAGCAAACTAATTTATTTAATTGGCATCACATACTTTACCTGGGGATTTTCATATCTGATCTTTTCTACTTTCTTTGTTGATTTTCTAATTACCAGCGTCTCTCTGGAACCAACACTTGCAGGGCAGATTTTCGCCACTGCTGGTATAGCCAGTATTGCCAGTGGTTTTCTATGGGGAGCACTTTCAGATAAGATCGGGCGAATGCTGACATTGTTTATCATCTATTTGATTCAGACGTGCCTGCTGATAGCATTTACTGTTACAACTCAGCCGATATTCCTGTTTCTGGAAACCATTCTCTACTCGTTAACGTTATGGGCTGTACCAACGATAATGGTTGCCGCTGTCAGTGATTTAACAGCTGCCAGAAAAACTTCGATGGCTATCGGATTCATTACTTTATTTTTTGGAATTGGGCAGTGGATATCCCCGATGGTTACCGGTGTTTTAGTAGATTACTATAATTTTACGACAGCATTTTATTTATCAGCAGCTGTCTGTCTGACCGGCAGTGCCGGATGTATGTTTTTGCACCTTAAAATTAAGTCAGACAAAGGGACAGCAGCTTCAGGTTTACAGATGAAAGAATCATGAGCAATGGATCATTGATTTCCCTAGGGGGCTTCCGATGCGACCAAGCATGTATTATGAACTTTTGCTGGCTGCTGCTATTATTTTGATCCCGTTGCTCATTACTTTCTTTTTAAAAGGAAGATGGAGAAAAAATGGTGTGCTGGCCATATTTTTTACTGTAGCGGCAGTAATTATTTTCTTTATTGGCAGACCATACTGGGTCGATTATCAAATATCGGAAAGGACAGAGCTGCTGGAAGAGTATCTGATCGATACATATCCGGAGGCAGAATGGAAAATAACGAGCATAGACCACAGAAATGTTGAAATGGCACATATTAACCCATATTACTTAAATGTTTCTTTCTCAGACGAAGCAGAGGTTACGTACTATTACTTTGTAGACCGTAATGGGGAAGTGAGGCAGGATGGGTTCGGGCATCCGGAAATATTTTCCAGTTTGAATTTAAAGTATAAGGAAGATGCAGGGGGCGACTAACATGGATTGTCGGTTGCAGCTTATATAATTCTTATGGCGCATTTTCTCAATGAGAGGTTTTTTCTCCATATCAATGTGGTATTGCTACATTAAATCCGCAAAAGGAGGAAGATAGCAATGGCGAAGAATAAATTCAAAACTGGTGAAAAAGCTCCTGAAACAGGAAAATATAAAGTTGACGAATTAGTAAATGGCGGTTCACCAAGTGGAGTCATTGAAGAAATCTCTCTCCAGGAAGGTGATCAGTTTCCGCCATCTCCAGGCGACCAGGATGCTGTGTACTGGGTAAGAGCATAACAAACAGGAAAAATGAAATGTCATCCCTTCTGTGAAAGACTCAGAAGGGATTTTTTTACACTATGAATGAATTTCATATATAGATTTTTCATAAAAAAAGACGGACATTACTTTTCGTTTGCAGGGTAAGACGGCGACTGTCTCTTCCTCTGCCTGCACAGCTCTGTAGAATATACGTCGAGACAACTCGATGCATTTGCGGTGAAGAAGATGCTCGTTCCTGAGGGAAAAGCATGAGAAGCTGAAAATCCATTTTTGGAGGCGTTCAGCCGTCAAAAATTAGTTGAAGCCGTGCCCGCAGAACGCGTCCGTCTGTAGCGTAAATCGAACAACAAAGTAACATTTAAAGATATATTCGTATAAA
This sequence comes from Evansella clarkii, assembly GCF_002019695.1. GTDB lineage: Bacteria > Bacillota > Bacilli > Bacillales > Salisediminibacteriaceae > Evansella > Evansella clarkii. The sequence goes on from NZ_KV917376.1 coordinate 3,212,692, forward strand.
TGATGAAAATCTTGAATTATGAAATTGATTCACTATAGGAAAGTATAAAATTTCAGCATCGGAGTAGTCTCGAAGCAAATAAAACTTTATTAGTGCAGCTAAGGCAATCCTTCGCCTTTTAAGGCTTGGATTGCCACGTTTTCTTTTTGAACACCTATTTAAAGTTGATCTTCACGGGACTCGTACCCAGCCAATTAACTTTCAGCCGCATACATCTATTATAAGTCGTCCTAAACTGTTTACTTTTCTGGCCAGTACAGGAGCAGGAAGGCTTTCCTGGACGATTATTGAGTATAACGAGCGGCTGAAAGGAGGTTAAGTATGGGTTTTGATAAAGTCTTTAAAAATATAGAAAAAAAATCAGGTGTGAATATGGCTGAAATCTTTAAACTGGCAGACTCTATTAAGGGAGCAAACTTTAAAGATGAGAAGACTGTAAGGGAGATCATCCGAAAAGTCGGACAGATAGCCAATAAACCTGTCCCAAAGAAAAAAGAGGATGAGCTTGTAAAAGCAATTATAAGCGACCCTGGTAAAATAAACATGGATACAATAACAAAGATGATGAATAAGAAAAAAAAATAACTACTGCTCTCTTAGCACACTTAGTTCCTGAAACTAAGTGTGCTTTTATTTTCAATGATATAGACGATTGATTACACGCAAAAAGGGAATAGTATCTCAGCAAAATATATGGCAAACAAATTATTTGATAAGAAATAATTACAATGTCATAATACAATCCAAACTAAAAGGAAAAGGAGTCTGATCATATGAAAGTATTAGTTGTTGGTGCAAACGGGCAGATTGGCAGACACCTGGTGAAGTTATTACAAGAAAGCGAAAAACATACAGTGCGCGCGATGGTCAGAAAAGAAGAACAGGCAGAAGAGTTTAATAACCAGGGTGTAGAAACGGCGCTGGCAGATCTTGAAGGAAGTGTGGAAGACATCGCTAAAGCCGCTGAAGGCTGTGATGCGGTTGTATTTACTGCAGGATCCGGAGGACAGACAGGCCCTGACAAAACACTACTCATTGATCTTGACGGGGCAGGAAAAACTATTGAAGCGGCAGAAAGGGCCGGAGTAATGCGATATGTTCAGGTAAGCGCGATCCAGGCACACAACCGGGAAAACTGGAGCGACCAGATAAAACCGTATTTTGCTGCGAAGCATTATACAGACAGAATGCTTGAACTGAGCAGACTTACCTATACAATCGTTCGGCCTGGCGGTCTGACGAACGATAATGGGGAAGGAAGAATCATGGCCGGAGAAAACCTGGAAAGGGCGTCAATCCCACGGGAAGATGTTGCAGAGACAATTCTTCATACACTTGATGCGAGAAATACTTTCAATAAAGGATTTGATCTCGTTTCTGGCGATCAGCCGATAGAAGAAGCAGTAAGAGATATATAATTTTTATCTTTTTTAGGAGGCAGCGATGAAAGCAATAGTGATTGAGAATTATGGCGGAAGAGAACAGCTTAGAGAGCGGGAAGTTGAAAAACCGCAGATAGGGGAAGATCAGGTACTTCTGGAAGTTCATGCTACCTCTGTAAATCCCATCGACTGGAAGATGCGGGAAGGATACTTAAAGGAGATGTTTCCTTTTGAATTTCCGATAATCCTCGGGTGGGATGCGGCAGGTGTTGTAGCAGAAACAGGATCAAATGTTTCGAAATTTAAGACAGGGGATCGCGTTTTTACAAGGCCTGCAACAACAAAAAACGGCACTTACGCGGAATTTACTGCCGTCGATGAGGACAAGCTGGCAATAATGCCTGAAAAAATGAGCTTTGAAGAGGCATCAGCAATTCCTCTTGCAGGATTGACTGCTTATCAGTGCCTTGTTGACCTTGGTAATGTACAGGAAGGAGATAAGGTCCTTGTACACGCTGGAGCAGGCGGTGTGGGTATTTACGCCATTCAAATCGCAAGGAGCCTTGGTGCTTACGTTGCCACAACAGCCAGCGGGAAGAACGAAGAATTTGTACGGTCCCTTGGAGCCGATCATGTTATTAATTACCAAAACGAGAATTTCAATGAAGTATTACAAGATTTTGATTTTGTTCTCGATTCCCTCGGAGGAGAGATACAATCAAAAAGCTATGAAGTTTTAAAGAAAGATGGTAAATTAATTTCTATAGTCAATCCTCCTGATGAAGAAGAAGCGAAAAAATCTGGCGTAACTGCAGGCTTTCACTGGCTTCAGGAAAACGGGGCACAGCTGGAAGAGCTTGCTGAATTTTACAATAAAGGCCAGCTTCAGCCGATAGTAGGAAGTACCTTTGAGTTCAGTGAAGCAGGCGTCCAGGGTGCCCATGAATTAAGTGAAACCCGCCACGCAAGAGGGAAAATCGTCATTAAAGTAAAATAGTTTTTCTCGGTGTTTGAGGATAAAAAAGAAGAGGTGCCGAAATGAGCGAAGAAAGAAAAAAAATCACAATATACAGCGATTTCCTTTGACCCTTTTGTTTTATCGGGACAGTCCCGCTTAACCAGTTGGTTAAGGAGAAAAACTTAGAGGTAGAATGGAAAGCATTTGAACTTCGTCCGGAAGGTATGGAACCGCCGAAGATGCCGGATGGGTATTATGAACAGGCGAAGAAAAACGTTCAGATGATGTCTGAGCAATATGGTCTTGAAATGCACTGGAATGACAAGAGTAAGCATTCGAGACGGGCACTGGAAGGGGCTAAGTTTGCAGAGAAGAAAGGCCTTGCCCATGAATATCATGAAGCAGTTTTTAAGGCCCAGTTCCAGCAGAATAAAAATATTAATGATGTCGATACGCTGGTGCAGATTGCATCTGAAGTGGGTCTTAATGAAGAAGATTTCCGGCAGGCGCTGAAATCAAGAGAGTATGAACAAGAAGTGCTTGCTGATCATGAAGAAGCACAGCAGATTGGAATCACAGCTGTTCCTTGTTTCGTCTCAGGAAACCGTGGGGTAATGGGTGCCCAGCCTTATGAAGCATTGGTGAAACTTATCGAAGGAAATTAAGAATAATCTATTTAGCATTCCGCTTTTTGCGGGATGCTTTTTTAGTACTGGACAGAGAATATATTTTTGAATTTTGAAAAAAGAAAGGGATTTTCATAATCAAGCAAGAAGATATGGGAGGTACACCAATAGATTTTTTTAAATAAACAGTCTCTGGTGCCCTTTTAAGGGAATGGAGGCATTTTTATGTACAAATGTGCATTGTCTGATTGATTAAGAAGTTAACACCTTTAAAAAGGAGTATTGTTATAATGATTCTGTATACTGAACTTTGCAAGGAACTGGGAATTAAATACCCGATTATTCAGGCTCCTATGGCAGGCGGCATCACAACTCCGGAGCTGGTTGCTGCTGTTTCGAATGCTGGGGGGCTTGGAGTTCTCGCCGCCGGCTATTTGACTCCGGAAGTTATGAGAATGGAGATCAGAAACATAAAGCAACTGACAGAGAGACCTTTTGCAGTTAATATTTTCAAAGCGGAGTTAGCGGAAACAGACAGCAGAACAGCTGAAGTCCAAGGTAAATATGCCTCTTTTTATGAAGCTCTTGCCATCCATCCGGGAACCGGAGATTTTTCGTCTGCTGATTATTCCAAGGAACAATTCCAGGTGCTTATGGAAGAAGAAGTCCCTGTAGTTTCAACTACTTTTGGGCTTCTTTCTCAGGAAGAATATACTGCTGCCAAAAGAAATAACCAAAAGGTTATAACAATGATAACGAATATAAATGAAGCGAAACAGGCTGAAAAAGCTGGGGCAGATATCATAGTGGCGCAAGGAAGTGATGCCGGCGGTCACCGGGGGACTTTCCAGGTTGCAGATACTGATGGTTCTCTTGTCGGCACGATGTCACTGGTTCCTCAGGTTGCTGATGCGGTAGAGCTGCCTGTAGTCGCCGCAGGAGGGATTATGGACGGAAGAGGCCTGGCCGCCTCCATGGTGTTAGGTGCAGCAGGTGTACAATTGGGCACAAGATTTTTGCATGCAGCGGAGAGCGGAACAGATGAAGCTTATAAACAAGCGCTTCTGGAAGCAGACGAAGACAGTACGACTATTACAAAAAGCTTTTCCGGAAGGCCTGCAAGAGCGGTTAAAAATGAATTTACAAAACTGCATTCTGAAAATAATATCAAGCCATTAAAATACCCTGTTCAGAATAGTGTAACAGGTGAAATACGAAAAGCTGCAAAAAAGCAGGGGAACAAAGAATATTTGTCCCTCTGGTCCGGGCAGGGGATAAGAATGGTAAAGGAAGGGCAATCAGCTGAGGAGATTATTAAGGATATCATGGAACAGGCTGCCCGTATTATTTACAGATAACATATTAACTGATACTCCAGGCATTTTCGATATAGGTAATTTGAAAAGTATGCGGTATATAATGCTATACCCGGAGGTGAATTGCACAGTTGGATAAATTGATGACAATTGATAAGCTTGGCAGTGAAATGCTTTTTGCGATGGATCTGACAAACGTCGTGTCTGTCAGTGACCCTGCAGGAAAAATATTATATGTAAACGATCGTTTCTGTGAAATATCCAAATACAGACGGGATGAGATCACAGGAAAGAGATACAGCATATTAAATTCAGGTTTCCACTCCCGTAAATTTTTCAGCAATTTATGGAAAATTGTCAGTTACGGAAAAGTATGGGAAGGCGAGATCAAGAACAGAGCAAAAGACGGAACCTATTACTGGGTGCATACTACAATCATTCCATTTGAAGATGAAAACAGGGGAATCTCGAAGTATATAGCTATTCAAAAAGATATAACGAATAAGAAAGAGACAGAAGGAACGTTAAAACTGACCCTTAATAAGTTAGCTAATTCTAATAAAGAATTACATGCTATCAAACATGCTCTGGACGAATCTTCTATTGTAGCTATTACTGACAGGAAAGGTACCATTACTTATGTAAATGATACGTTCTGCGAGATCTCAAAATACTGCAGGGAAGAGCTTATTGGGCAGGATCACCGAATACTAAACTCAGGGCACCACTCCAGAGAATTCTTCAAGAACCTCTGGAGTACAATCGGTAAAGGAGAGGTCTGGCAGGGGGAAATAAAAAACAGGGCCAAGGACGGTTCTTATTACTGGGTATTCACGACAATCGTCCCTTTTTTGAATGAAGAAGGCAAGCCATATCAATATGCGGCAATTCGAAATGATATAACCGATCAGAAAAAATCAGAAGAACTGCTGCTAAGATCTGAAAAGCTTTCAATTATCGGTGAGCTTGCCGCAGGGGTGGCACATGAAATCAGAAATCCCCTGACTACCCTGAAAGGTTTTATGGAATTTCTGAATGCTGATGAAAAAGAGGAAAAGAAAAAGACATATTATAATCTTTTATTAGAGGAAATTGAAAGAATTAACTTTATAGCCGGGGAGTTTATGCTGCTTGCCAAACCTCAGGCGGTTGATTTATCAGACAGAAGGTTAATCGACATAGTGCAGAAGGTCATTAAATTCCTTGAATCGGAAATTCATCTTAAGGACGTAGTCATTAAATTGGATTACGACTTTAAAGATGAAGATGTAACGGTTCGATGTGAGGAAAATCAGCTGAAACAAGTTTTTATGAATCTGATAAAGAACTCCATTGAAGCCATGCCTGATGGCGGTGTTTTACATATTAAAATTACGGTAAACAGCGAGTCGGCAGTTTTATACTTTAAAGATGAAGGAGTAGGGATACCTCCTGAAAAAATCAAACGACTTGGTGAACCGTTTTACACTACTAAAGAAAAAGGAACCGGATTAGGCATGATGGTATGTTTTAAGATCATACAGAACCACCATGGCAATATTCAGATAGAAAGCAAGGAAAACATCGGGACAACTGTGAAAGTTACGCTTCCGAAAAAAACTGTGTAAACCGCCCGTATTCATGCGGGCTTTTTGTCTTATTATTAAAAGGTGAAAGTCATTGCACTTTCGGAATATTTTGAATTATGATAGTTTTAAACAAAACTCTCTAGATATCCTCTCTATTTTCTTCATGACGTGCTAATAAACTTCATCAAGCGAGAACCAGCTTCCAAGATATCAATCTTTTGTTATCCTTCTTCACTCGCTCTGTACTGGCTGAAATTTTTTTAAAACAGGAGGTGGAATACCCTTTTTATTTTGGCTATCATCAGCAGGAGGCAAGTGAAAAACATAGGTTAATTTTATTTGTGTTTTGCTTTTTACATGTTTTTCAGAAGAGGTTTACCAGTAAGAGTAAAATATTATTCGGGAGAGTGACTGAAATGCCGCAAACAAAATTTAAGGTGGATTTAAGAAGGAGAATGAATGAACAAGAAGTGCCTGGCCATAACCGCTGGCACCCGGATATACCTGCTGCCTTTTCAATAAACCCTGGTGCTTCTTTTCGCATGGAGTGCCTTGACTGGACAGACGGTCAAATATCCAATAATGACGATCCCTCAGATATCAGAGATGTAAATTTGAAAAGAGTACATGTATTGAGTGGTCCGGTTTATGTTAACGGGGCAGAACCTGGTGACCTTCTTGTAGTGGATATTCTTGATATCGGGGTTTTTCAGGAGGCTGAATGGGGATTTAACGGTATATTTGCCCGGGAAAACGGCGGAGGTTTCCTGACAGACCACTATCCTGAGGCTGCGAAATCTATCTGGGATATCCATGGTATTTACGCCACATCAAGACATATACCTGATGTGAAATTTGCAGGGCTGATTCATCCGGGACTTATTGGAACAGCACCCTCAAAAGAACTCCTTGACGAATGGAACAGAAGAGAACGTGAACTTGTAAACAGCAACCCGGATCGTGTACCGCCACTGGCTGAGCTTCCTGATAAGGATAGTGTCGTACTTGGAACCCTTGAAGGAGAGGAATTCGACCGTGTTGCCAGGGAAGGTGCAAGAACTGTTCCGCCCAGGGAAAACGGCGGAAACTGTGATATAAAAAACCTTACTAAAGGCTCACGGATTTATTTTCCGGTATTCGTTGACGGAGCTAAGCTTTCTGTTGGCGACCTCCACTTTTCACAAGGGGATGGAGAAATCTCATTCTGCGGCGGTATTGAAATTCCTGGCTGGATTGACCTCCATGTTGATGTTATTAAGGGTGGAATGGAAAAATACCAGATAAAATCCAACCCAATTTTTAAAACCAGCCCAGTGGAGCCACATTATACCGATTACATTGTGTTTGAAGGAGTATCTGTAAATGAATCAACTGGGGAACAGGCGTATCTCGATGCTCATCTGGCCTATAAAAGAGCCTGTCTGAACGCTATTGAATATATGAAAACTCTCGGGTACACAGGTGAACAGGCATACATGCTGCTCAGTACTGCTCCAGTTGAAGGAAGAATCAGCGGCATAGTGGATATACCTAATGCCTGCTGCACAGTTGCCATTCCAAAAGATATTTTTCAAAAAGATATATTTCCCAAAAAAGAGGAATAAAAGCTAATGGCATATTATTCTTTTAATTGCCCGAAATGCGGTGAATTTACGGAATGGCATACTTCTATGGCTGGACAAAAAACATACTCCAGCTGCCCGCAATGTAATAAACAATCAAAGCGAGTTTTTAAACCAGCCGGGACATTCAAAATGGACCAGAAAGTAAAAAAGAGAATTGAAAAAGGTATGGAACCGCGGGTTGTGAACAAGGCTTCCATAACTGGAAAAAAGCTTGGGAGTACTTCGGTTAAATCACGTCCATGGCAGGTATAAAAGTAAGAACCCTTCTCCGTTTCCTTTAAGGAACGGGGTTCTTTTTTTATTTATTTGAGATAAATTTAGTCCTATGGATTATGCCGATAATTGGGTGGGAAATCCTCATTTTTTCCTACCTTGAATCTATATATATATGACCATTCCGCCTTTGTATTCTAAATATTCACAATTTTCACCGGTGAACAAACAAAATATATTATTCTAAGTAATAGCGGTTAACTGTGTTAATCGATAACAATCAAGGAGGAGGAAGTCTATGAAAAAGTTTTTGGCATCTTTAGTATTATTCTCCGGACTGGCATTTGGTGGTGCTGGTGCACTGGCAAATGAAGAGGAAAAGGATTATCTTGTGATCTTCTCAAGCCAGTCTGTAAATGAGGAAACTGTAGCAGAGCTTGAAGCTGCCGGAGCCGAAGTTGTACAGGAAGTACCGCAAATCGGTGTAATGACAGTACGTTCATCAGATCCTGATTTCGCTGATTGGGCAAATGGTTTAGATACGATTACTTCCGTAACGGAAGATCTTGAAATTCGTTCACCGGAAGAAGAAGTGGATATTCAGGCAGATTCCCGCGTTAGTGACATCACGGAGGGTGCTGACTTGTATGAGCAGTATCAGTGGGATATTAAGCGGGTTACAAATAACGGGGAAGCCTGGGAAGTAAATGCTGGAAGCCACGATGTTTTCGTAGCAGTCATTGACACAGGGGTAGACTTTACTCACCCGGATTTACAGGACAATCTTTTATTCGGTAAAGCATTCCACCCACAAAATCAGCCAGGTGACGAGCTGAGAGATTCTGGCACACATGGTACACATGTTGCTGGTTCTATTGCAGCTAACGGCCGAGTGCTGGGGGTTGGGCCAGAGCTTGGAATTGCCTCTTACCGTGTAACTAATAACCAGGGGCGCATGAACTGGGGCGGCATTCTTGAAGCTATCACAACAGCAGCAGACGACGGAGCAGTTTCCGCTAACCTGAGCTTAGGAACATACAGCATCATGAATAATGAGCAGCAGAGAGCATTGCACCAATCTTCTGCTCGTGCAGTACGATACGCACAAAGTAAAGGAATGATGATTGTCGGTGCAAACGGCAACGATGCAATTAACTTAGGCCAGAAAATGCATACTGTCCCTGGTGAAGGTGCTCAATGGGCAGGTCCGTTGTTTGACACATTTACGGATATCCCTTGGGTAATCAGTGTTTCTTCCACAACAACTAGAGACACACTTTCTTACTTCTCTAACTACGGTAATGTGGATCTTTCCGCTCCAGGAGGAGATTGGGGTCCTAACTGGCCGAATGCTGCCGGTGACCGTGATTTACAAGTTACTGAGGCACGGGCTTACTCCACGATCCCTGTAAGCCGCGGAAGCTACGGCTGGGCAATGGGTACTAGTATGGCAGCACCTAAAGTAGCTGCAGCTATCGGTGTTGTTAAATCCGAATATCCGCACATGAAGCCTGCTCAAATCAGAACTCTGCTTCAGCAGACAGCTGATATGCCAGGAATCGGACGAGATCGCCAATACTTCGGGCACGGAATCGTCAATGTATATAACGCTCTAAACAGATAAGAAACTTACACTGCCTGTCACCCTGTTCGTCACTGAACAGGGGACAGGCTATTATTAAAGCTGACGCTGGGTCTTTTGGTCTAGCGGGAGATCTGCAAAACTGTGAATATTCAATATAATTCGCGTATTAATATTCAATAAAGTGAAACTTTATACTATTATATGTAATATGCAGAAATAGATTTAGAGAGCGATTGTTATGTATAGTGTTTAACCGCAGCTGTAATTGAGTGTGAATAATAATTCATTTCTCTAAAATTTTATCTGCATGTACATAGAAGTAGTTTTAAAGAATGCCAGACAAATAACTGGCAAAAAAAATGAAGGGAGTAACATGGATGAAAAAGGTACTGACTGGGTGGTTAGCAGTTTTAATGCTGTTTTCCATGATCATTCCTGCATCATTAACAGTTTCAGCAAATGAAGCGGCAGCAAATGAAGTTATTGAACTGGAAGTAAGCAGAGATTTATTTTCTTTAACGGAAGTTAGAACTGTAGAGGTAGCGGCGGATCTGGGGGAAGGGGCAGACCTGGATAACATCGAATTCTTATTCGGTGGAAAACCTCTTTCTGAGTGGAGAAGAAGTAACAGAAACTTGAATTTTAATGGCAGCCCGTGGATAAATGTCATTGAGGGTCCTTCATTTTTGGAGAATTCGACTGCGGTAACTGCTACGCTTGAATTTGGACTGCCATACAACACTACTAATTTGTCAAACAGAACACTTAGAACTCATTATCAGCAACTCATTGGAAACTATGAACTTGCTATGGTTGACGCAGCCAGCGGAACAAAAGCTGCAGCGGAAGTAAAGCTAAATGTATATGATGAGTTTCTGTTCTATGATGAATTGAAGCCGGCAATCGATGAGGTTATTGCAGCTGCAGAAGCTGATGAAGATAACGATCGTTATCTTGAATATCAAAAAGTAGGTGAATCCGTCGAAGGGCGTGACATCCATTTTGTTATTCTGGCAAGGGATGAAGAAGCTGTAGACAGATACTTAAATGAAACCCTTCCTCTTGCACTTGAGGACCCTGCAAGCCTGATTGAGCAACTTGAAAATGACACTCTCGGCGACTATCAGGTGCCAATCTGGTTTAACAACATCCATCCAGATGAAGTGGAAGGTGTTGATGCTCAGGTAGAATTATTAAAGAAATTTGCCCTTGAGGATGAGGTTACTTTTAATACTTCTGATGGAAACAATAATGAGTTCCCTGCAACCCTTGATATGGATGAGGTATTGGACGACGTAATCTTCCTTTATATGTTTACAAACAACCCCGACGGAAGAGTTGCGAACACTCGCGGAAATGCGAACGGGTTTGACTTAAACCGCGACAATGCAAATCAGACTCAGGTGGAAACACAGCAGGTTAACGAGATTATTTCAAAGTGGACACCTTTATCGTTCCTCGATATGCATGGCTATGTTAACGGCTTCCTGATTGAGCCGACAACACCGCCGCATAATCCTAACTTTGAATATGACCTTCTTGTTAATGAGATGCTTGAGCAGGCGCATGCAATGGGAAGAGCGGGTGTTGGAAATTCACAGCTGAATTCATATTTCATTCCAAGACTTGACTGGGACAGTGGCTGGGATGACATGACACCAGCATATACAGGCATGTATGCCATGCTTCATGGTTCTCTTGGCCACACAATTGAGGTTCCGGAATTAAGCCAGGATTCCCTTCATGCAATGGTTGGGACTGGATACGGAGCAACATTATTTGTCACTGAAAATAAAGACGATCTCTTCAAAAATCAGCTTGAAATCTTTGAACGGGGAGTAAACGGAGAAGACAATCGTGCAGTTGACCAGTATTTCGTTAATGCTGCCGGGGAATCTATCGGACGAGTCCGCGGCGATAATGAAAATTTCTTCCCTGATTACTATGTAATCGCAGCAGAAGAGGGAGCACAGAAAAACGTGCTAGAAGCATACAAAATGGCTGAATATCTGCTTCGTAATGGTGTGAAAGTGGAACGCACTACAGAAGAAATTAACAACAACGGATCAGTTTATCCTAAGGGGACATTTATTGTTCCTATGAACCAGGCAAAACGGGGGCTTGCAAATGCTATGCTATACCCTGGGGACGATGTATCCGACTGGTCTGCTATGTATGATCCAATTGTCGTAAACTTCCCTGCTCTTCGTGGTTTTGATATTGAGGAAGTACGTGAGTCAGGCGTATTTGATGGTCTGACAACTGAAGTAGAGTCTGTTGACCTGCCAACAGGTGACGTAGTAGGAAATACGCCAAAGCAGATCGTAAAAAACAATACGAATGACGCTATTAAACTTGTAAATGACCTTCTTGCTGAAGGAAAAACTGTTGAGTGGGCTACAGAAGATAAAGGACGTATTGTTAAGGGTGACTTTATCGTAGCCACAAGTGACCTGCGCCCATACACTGACAAATATTACTTTGAGACATTACCGCTCGGGAATGGTGATAACTTTAAAACTAGTATTCTGTCTCAGCCTGGTGTGGCCCTGACAGGTTCAGCGCAAATGAGATTTTCCCTGAACCAGCTAGGGTTTAACCTTGTAGGCCAGGCTGATGCTGATGTGATTGTCAGTGATGGCAGCAGCTTTAATCGTAACAATGTGGAAGGTAAAGACTTTATTGGTATCGGAGTTCAATCCTTAAACGCAGTCCGTAACAGTGGTGCACTGCCAGGGTTTAGCTGGGGATACACACGAACTAACCATGAAGGTTTAGTAAAAGCAGTTGTTCACGACCACCTTCTTACTTCCGGTTATCAGGAGGAAGAAAATCTTTATATTACAACAGGAGCATGGATTGACTCGGTTCCTGAAGGTGCAGATGTACTTGCTGAGTTCGCTGATACAGATGATTTTTATCTAGCCGGCTGGTGGCCAGGAAACCAAGGTGCTAGAGGTAAAATAATGGCATTTACTCATGATGCGGGTGACACAAAGTATTCATTATTTGCTAACGACCTGGCTTTCCGTGCTCATACGGAACACTCGTACCGTCTGTTGGCTAATAGTATTTTTGCTTCCGCAGCATCTGAGCCTGAGGCGAAGCGCAAGCAACAAAACAAGCCAGGTAAAGGCAATGCTAAAGCAAATAATCTCGTAGTCACTGGTGACAGTGTTTCTGCAGGTAAGACAGTTCAGGTCGACATACCTGTTAAAACAGTAAAAAATGCGAAGAAAAACGCTGCAGCTCTTGAAGTTAAATCTGGAGAAGCATCTTACGTAATTCCTTTTACAGATCTTGATTTTGACAGCCTGAAAGAAGTTAAAGGCAACGGATTCAGCGTTTCAGTAGAAATCTCTGCAGAAACAGAAGAGCTTCATACTGACCGCGAAGAGAAGGCTGTATCGCAAAAAGTAAGCACTGTAAAAGTCTATGCTAAGTCAGGCAATAAAAAAGAAGAAATGACCAGCTTCCAGGTTATAGAATAATAGGGAGCAATGCATAAAAGCACTGGGGATTATCTTTGATATGCTCCCCCAAAGGTAGACAGATGAAATAAACAAAATCTGTTTACCTTTGGGGGAGTTTTTGTGTCTAGAAAAGACTTTACGGCATCAGAAAAACTTAGGATTATCGCTGAATATAACGAAGGGGACCTCCCTGGTGAAGAGGTAGCCAGAAAATATAGTCTTAATGCAAGAACCATTAGGAATTGGAGGGCTCTGTATGAAGAGTCCGGCGCTGAGAGCCTGGAACCAATAAGGAGTCATACATCTTATTCAGCCGAACTAAAGCAGGCAGCCGTTCGTGACTATCTCTCCGGCAGATTTTCACAAAATGAAGTTATAAGGAAATATGGGATCTCAACTAGATCGGTTCTCATGGGATGGGTCGAGCTTTATAATGGTCATAAAGCACTTAAGGATGACAGGAAAGGATTGAGTCGCTCTATGACCAAGGGAAAGAAGGTTTGTTTCGAGGAAAAGGTTGAAATCGTTAAAGACTGTTTGGCTCATGGGAAAGATTATGCCCGATCAGTGGAGATTCACAAGGTTTCTTATGCACAGATTTACAGCTGGGTAAGAAAGTACCTTCAAGGTGGGGAAGAAGCTCTTCAGGATAATCGTGGAAAGCAAAGAACGGAAAAAGAAATGACAAAAGAAGAAAAAGAAATGAAGAAGCTGAAAATAGAGAACGAGCGTCTTCGTGCGGAAAATGCGTTCTTAAAAAAGTTGGAGGAGATCGAAAGGAGGCGGTATTGAGTGAGACCCGGTACCATAGCCGGTACACTGCTATATACGAACTCAGCACGGAAGAAAATATGTCTGTCCAGTTACTTTGTGACATTGCCCATGTTTCCAGGCAGGGATATTACAAATGGAAGAATCGCAGACCTTCGGCCAGAGAGAAATTAAATCGACGAGTTATGGAAGAGATGACTCTTCTTCAACATAAGTTGAAGGGTATTTATGGCTATCGGAGAATGGCGATTTCGATGAACCGGATCTTTAAGGAGCCTTTGAACCATAAACGTATTCTCCGTCTTATGAAAAGTGCTAACCTCTTGTCTGTCATTCGTCGTAAGAAATGCCGTTATAAATACTCTTCACCCCAGCATACAGCTGAAAATGTACTGAATCGCGAATTCCAGGCAGATCGCCCAAACCAGAAGTGGGTAACTGATGTGACAGAAATGAAGTATGGTAACCGTAAGGCTTACCTCAGTGCCATTATGGACCTCCATGATGGCAGCGTGATCTCTTATGTACTTGGTAAATCAAACAACAATGAGCTCGTGTTTAAAACGCTGAAAAAAGCTCTGAAGGCAGCACCTGATTCACAGGCACTGTTACACAGTGACCGAGGATTTCAATACACCTCCCATCCTTTTAAGAGAATGATCGAACAGGCGAATATGAAGCAAAGCATGTCCCGTGTTGGCCGCTGTATTGACAATGGCCCGATGGAGTCGTTCTGGGGCAAATTGAAGTGTGAAAAATACAGGCTTGGTTCATACAATACTTTCGAGGAACTACAAAAAGACATTGATGACTACATACAGTTCTATAACCATTACCGTTACCAGGAAAAACTAAACGGCCTCAGTCCCTGTGAGTACAGAGCTAAGGCCGCTTAATACATTTTTATTATTTCGGCTGTCTACTTGACGTGGTGCTGTTCATCTTCCCGGTGCTTTTATTGTTTCCATTTTTCCATTTTCACTCCTCCTGTTCCCCTCCAGCAACTTAAAATGCCAGTAACAGTTTAAACTCTGGCGTATTATAGATTTATTAAATAGCCAGAGTATTTTTCCTTTTAATCTTTTTCAAGTATCAATAGTAGGTAAGCATTTTAACCTGGAACTCTGCAATTATTTAACAAAATCACCGCTAATCATACTGCTTAGAAAAACTACAACCCGTGACTTTTATTCTTTACTTGTAATTTGAGCATCGGATTACTTAAAAATAACTGAGGATTTATAATAGTATAATTACATCGGTTACCGAAATATCTGACCGAAATAATCTTTTGAGGGGGTTTGAGTAGTCCCATTCTGAATATGAGGATCTTATAACTAATGATGGATGTATAACTAAGTCTAATCTACTAGGTTATTGCTAGATTTATGTGAATATTTAACTAAAACAATGTATTTTTATTCACAAAAGCAAGAAAATATATTAGTATAGTTAAGTCGTTTTATTTTAGCATCTATCACTTAGTTGTTGCTCCCTATCAGGAGAACTCGAATTTAAAACAGACAAGTAATATTAGAAAGGGGCAATAAAATGAAGAAGCAATTAGCAGGCGGACTAGCTGTCTTTATGCTTATGACTGCAGCAGTACCGGTAATGTCTGTAACAGCTGAAACTGATGCAGAAGAAAACTCTGTGACCGGGCTGGAACTCAGCAGATCGCTTTTTTCACTGACGGAAATACGAACGGTGGAAGTAGAAGCTGATTTAGGGACAGAGGCTGATCCGGAAAATATCATTTTTGAATTTGGCGGCCAGGATATTTCCGAATGGGGTTCCTGGAGTGGAGATGGCCAATATGACGGAGAACCGTTTATAACGGTTACAGAGGGTCCTGAGCTGGCAGAGGATTCTTCTGTAATTACTGCAGAATTGGAGTTTGGGCTCCCGTATGGCACAGACGATTTATCAAACAGGACTATAAGAACAGAATACCAGGATCTCATTGGAGACTACGAACTTGCTTTAATAGATTCTGAGACTGGTGTAAGAGCAGCCGGGGAAGTCAGGCTGAATGTATATGATGAATTTCTTTTTAATGATGAACTGAAACCAGCGATTGATGAGATCTTCGCGGCTGCAGAAGAGGATACTGAAAATGACAGATATCTTGAGTATCAGAAAGTAGGAGAAAGTGCAGAAGGTAGGGATATTCATTTTGTTATTTTAGCGAGAGATGAGGCAGCAGTTGATACTTATCTTGAAGAGACACTTCCTGCTGCACTGGAGGATCCGGCTTCCTTATTAGATAACCTGGAAAATGATATGATGGGAGATTACCAGGTTCCTATCTGGTTTAATAATATCCATCCTGACGAAGTAGAAGGGGTGGACGCTCAGATTGAACTACTGAAAAAGTTTGCACTGGAAGACGAAATCATCTTCGAAACATCAGACGAAAATGGCGAAGCTTTTGACGCCGCTTTAAACATGGACGATGTACTTGATGATGCTATATTCCTGTATTTAATTACGAGCAACCCGGATGGAAGAGAAGCTAATACGAGGACGAATGCTCACGGATTTGACCTTAATCGTGACAATACTTACCAAACACAGGTGGAAACGCAGCAGGTGAATGAACTCATTTCTAAATGGACACCGCTATCTTTCCTTGATATGCACGGATATGTGGATGGTTTCTTAATTGAACCTGCTACTCCGCCCCATAACCCTAACTTTGAGTATGACCTTCTCATTGACAATATGTTCGGCCAGGCTCATGCGATGGGCAGAGCAGGGACCGGCGTTTCCCAGCTGGATTCTTATTTTATCCCGAAGGCAGACTGGGGCGACGGATGGGACGATATGACACCGGCGTATACAGCTATTTACGCTATGCTGCACGGTTCTTTGGGTCATACAATTGAAGTGCCGACTTTAAGCCAGGATTCCCTGTATGCAATGGTAGGCACAGGGTTAGGCGCCACACATTTTGTAACTGAAAACAAAGATGAATTATTCGCAAACCAGCTTCAAATTTTTGAACGTGGTGTAAATGGAGAAGATAACCGGGCAGTTGATGAGCATTATGTCAATGCAGACGGGGAATCTATCGGACGTGTAAGAGGGGAGCACGACAGCTTTTTCCCGGATTACTATGTTATTCCGGCAGATGAAGACTCACAAAAGAATGTGTTAGAGGCTTATAAAATGGCTGAGTACCTCTTAAGAAACGGGATTAACATTGAAGAAACAACTGAGGAAACAGAAATTAACGGGACAACTTATCCGGCAGGAACATTTGTAGTGCCGATGAACCAGGCTAAGCGAGGCCTTGCTAATGCTGTACTTTACAGCGGTGACGATGTTTCTGACTGGGGAGCGATGTATGACCCGATCGTCGTTAACTTTCCTGCTCTTCGTGGGTTCGATACAGACGAAATTCGGGAGCCGGGAGCGTTTGACGGTGTCACTGCTGAAGTAGACAATGTAGAACTGCCAACAGGGGATGTTACTGGCAACCCTCCTAAACAAATTGTTAAAAACAATACGAATGATGCTATAAAACTAGTAAATGATTTGCTTGCAGAAGGAAAAACTGTGGAAGTTGCAGCTGAAAACAAAGGGCGTATTACTCAAGGGGATTTTATCGTGGAAACGAGCGACCTGCAGGAATATACGGACATCTATTACTTTGAAGCACAGCCGTTAGGAAATGGGCAAAATTTTGAAACTAGTATTTTGTCTCAGCCTGCGGTTGCCGCAGCTGGATCTCCTCAGTTGTATTTCACTTTAAATCAGTTAGGGTTTCATGTGACAGAGGAAGCTGAGGCGGATATTATAGTGGACGATAGTGGAAACTTTAATGCGGAAACAGCAGAAGGAAAAGCATACATTGGTATGGGTGCCGGTGCGCTGGAATCCGTTCAGGAGAGCGGAGTACTGGAAGACTTCGATGTTGATGGAACAGGGGGAAGACACGAAGGGCTCGTTAAAGCTGATATTATTCAACATCAGCTGACTTCAGGTTACAGTGCTGACGAGCTTCTCTACGTAACAACAGGAGCATGGATTTCCCAGATCCCAGAAGGAGCTGAAGTCCTGGCAGAGTTCGCTGGTGCCTATGACTTTTATATTGCTGGCTGGTGGCCGGGCCACAACGCAGCTCAGGGGCAGACGATGGCTTTTTCCTATGAAAATAATGATACAGATTTCACCTTATTTGCTAACTCACTGGCATTCAGAGCTCATACGGAGCACAGCTACCGAATGCTTGCAAACACGATTTTTGCTTCCACTGCATCTGAAGCCGAAGGGAAAAGAGGGCAGGGGAATAACGGAAATCAAGGTCAGCAAGGTAATAATGGAAGAGGCAGCAACTAAATATTAAATCGGGGTGACCTTGTAAATAAGTAAAGGGTCCCGTTATCGGATGCTTTCTGATGGAAAAGACGTATGTATTGCCATACGTCTTTTCCTGTATTAAGAGAGTTTGCACTTATTGGTCGTGGGAGCAGGTTAAGCAGCCGATATAATAAAAACGGAAAAATTCCGCTTAATAATAAATTATTACTATAAAACGCTTAAATAGACGGAGATTCCGCCTATTAACTTAGAAATTCAGAAAATGGGAGATTTTGCTTTGCTAAACGGTCAAATCTCCCCTTATTACCACTGAAATGAGCTCCAATCTGAAAATAAATGGATTATCTCCGTTTATTTTACTTTTGCTGGTTACTCAAAGGACAAGGCATGCGGTGACCCGTTTCACAAGCGAATTGAATACCTGATGGGTGACTTTCGGCCAGATGTCATTTATAATCTTAGTAACAATAATGAAAGAAGGTGACGGAAAATGTATTTAACTGTGAAAGAAATCGCTGAGTTTCTGGAGCTTCCTGAACCTTATATCGAAAACATGATTTACCAGAAAAAGATTCGTGCTATCCATGACGGAGAACAGTTTTTAGTGAACAAAAACCAGTTTGACACTCACTTGAATGAGATGGAAAAGTATAAGGAAATTGTAATGGAGATTCTCACTCAGCCAATACCGGAAGATATTGATGTAAGAGACGAGGATTAATAAAAATAATGTGCTGTTTAAGCTGGCCGGGCGGAAGTGTGTCCGGCCTTTTGTCTGCTGAATTAGTGCCTCCCGCTTAATTTAGCAGACAGGTGAAAACAGTCACTCCTGTAAAAACCAAGTGACTTCCACTGTATCCTCCTTTATAATTCTAAGGACAGATTGCGCATAAAACAGGTGATTACACATGAGAAAAGCAAGATTCCAGACTGTTCCGGAAGGCTGCACGGCAGCAAAAATTCCAGCCGCTGAAATGGCTCCGGCTGCAGACAGTTCATCCATTATTAAAAACAGCGACAGTGACGCTTCCTACTTCAGATCCCTTGAAAAGGCGGGGATCTTTTTAAATGAACCCCAGATTAAGGCGGTCAGGCATTTTAAGGGCCCGCTTCTTACGCTTGCGGGAGCGGGTTCAGGCAAAACATCAGTATTGACAGTGAGAGCCGGTTACCTTATTAACATAAAAAAGGTCGATCCTGGTGAAATCCTGCTGGTTACTTTTACAAAGAAAGCAGCAGATGAGATGAAAGAAAGAATTGCCCGGCTTCCTGGAATTACAAAACAGTCGGCTTATAAAATCCAGACGGCCACCTTTCATGCTTTCTTTTTGAGGCTGCTGAAAAGCCGCGGTTATGAAGAAACAATTCTGAGCAGTGAGAGGCATAAACAGATAATAATTAAAAAACTGCTGAGGAAACACGGCATGGCTGATTCCTACCAGCCGGAGACCCTGCTTGCCGAGCTTTCAGCCTATAAAATGAATATAGTTGAGCCTGAGGAAATTCCGGCGAAATCAACGGCGGAAAAAGAAATGAAGAAAGTTTTCACAGAGTACGAGGAATTAAAAAAGAAAAATAAACAAATGGACTTCGATGATATTCTCATGGAAGCGTACAAGCTGTTAAAGCATAATCAGACTTTGCTGGCAGCCTTGCAGAAGAGATTTCAGTACATTATGGTCGATGAGTTCCAGGATACAAATAAGCTGCAGTATGAGTTAATGAAAATGCTGGCGCAGAGTCACCAGAACCTGTTCGTAGTGGGAGACGATGATCAGAC
Source organism: Evansella clarkii (assembly GCF_002019695.1). Taxonomy (GTDB): domain Bacteria; phylum Bacillota; class Bacilli; order Bacillales; family Salisediminibacteriaceae; genus Evansella; species Evansella clarkii. Next base: position 3,232,315 of record NZ_KV917376.1, read on the forward strand.
GATTTATTCCTTTAATGGAGCGAGGAATGAATTTATATTAAATTTCCACAATGAGTTTACTGAAGCTGAATCTGTCACCCTCAACATCAATTACAGGTCGACGGCCAGTATATTAGGGCTTGGAAACGAAATTGTGAAACATAACAAGCACAGAAAAACAAAAACGCTGAAGTCGGTAAAAGAATCGAACCGGCGTCCCCAGTATTTGAGGCCAGGAACACCCGATGAAGAAGCCGACTGGATTTTTCAGGATATAAAAGAGAAGATTTCAACAGGCAGTTACACGTACCGGGATTTTGCGATACTGCACCGGGCCGGGAGCAACAGCCGTGCGATATTTGAGCAGCTCACACTTAAGGGGATGCCTTTTGTTAATCACGCTGCAGGCAACAGGACATTTTATGAGGAATGGCCGGTAAAAGAGGTGGTCAGTTATTTTCGTCTGGCGCTGAATGCGAGGGATTTCGAGGCGATGGAGGATGTGCTTCCTACACTGTATATCGGGCGGGACACTGGCATGAAGCATATTAACGGAGAAGAGTATTTGCAGCCGAAAAAATATCCGCTTGTCCATCTTACCTCTCTCCCGAATATTAAGCCGTTTCAGTCTGAGCAGGTGAGAGAACGGATTAAATTTATAAGAGAGTTAAAAAGGCAGGAACCATTGATCGCTGTAAAAAGAATCAGAAATGACTTTTATGATAAGTATCTTGAAGCTCAAGGCAAGGAAAGCGAAACTGTTCATCAGGAAACGATCAAAGAAGGGCTTGATGAATTGGAAGCTTCTGCGAAACGTTTTTCTTCCGTGTACGATTTCATTCAGTTTATCGATGAGATGATAGAAAAAAATATAGAAATGAGAGAATTAAAAAAAGACCATGAAGCTGACGCTGTCTCTTTAATGACCATACACCGGTCAAAGGGGCTGGAATTCCCGGTAGTATATCTTATTGGTGCTTCTGAAGGGATAATTCCCCACAGTACTGCGCTCGATGCGGATAAAATGGCAGATAAGCCTGGTAAGGATGAAACAGGAGAAAAGCTGCTAAAGGCAGTGGAGGAGGAAAGGCGGCTTGCCTATGTAGCCGTAACAAGAGCGATGGAAGAACTATACATAAGTTCACCTGCTTATTTTCGCGGAAAGAAAGCTGAGGTTTCGAGATTTTTGACTGAGGCATATGGTTTGCAGCAGAAGCCCGGAGAAGGTCCTGTACGAGAGAGGAAAAATATTGAACGAGACCTTCGGTTTAAAAAGAAAGAAAAACCTAAAGAAAAGGTAGTTGCATGGATATGCACGGGGGATAATTGCAATGCCTGGCAGCGTGCCGACAGCTATCAGGAACAGGTGCTGAAGGAAAAACATTGCCCTCTTTGCAATTCAGCTATGGGCAGAGGACATAAGGTTGTCTGAATTCCAGAAGCCGCAGAGAATAATATCTCTGTGGCTTTTCTCCCTTTTTGCGTTGGATTATTCGAAATTTACCGATAATTTAGTATAATAGATTGTGTGGTCGCTAATCTACTAATAAAGGGTGATAGTATGCAGACGAAAGATTTAATAGCACCGGAGTATTATAATTTATCCCAGGAAGTGGAAAGGTTCAGCGGGGAGTCTGAACGTCTTGCGATTAAATGGCTTAATGAAGCCGGGCAGACAAAGGAATATACATACAATCAGTTAATTGAACAAATGAACAGTTTTGCAAACGCTTTAATAAATAACGGACTGAATAAAGGAGACCGGGTGCTTCTTATTTTACCAAGGATCCCGGAGGCCTATTTTACGTACCTCGCCTGCATAAAAGCTGGCCTTGTAATCATACCTTGCTCAGAGATGCTCCGGGCAAAGGATTTGAGTTACCGGATTAATCATTCAGAGGCAAAAGCTGTTATAGCATACAGCGAGTTTACGACTGAGATAGATAAAATTGAAGAAGAGATCCCTACACTTCAGCTGAAGCTGACAGTAAGCGGGGAAAAAGTTGGTTGGAACTCTCTCAGCCAGCTGGCGGAGGAAGAATCCGGCGAGTATGACGGTCCTGAGACCCACCGTGATGAAATGGCGTTCCTGCCTTATACATCCGGGACCACAGGAAATCCAAAAGCTGTGGTGCATACCCACGGGTGGGCTTATTCCCATCTGCAGACGGCATCTAAAGGCTGGCTTGATGTCAATGAAGGGGATATCGTATGGGCAACCGCCGCGCCAGGCTGGCAGAAATGGGTATGGAGCCCGTTTCTTTCAACTATGGGAATGGGAGCTACAGCATTTGTTTATAACGGAAAGTTCGACCCTGATAAATATTTGCAGCTCCTTCAGGACAATGAAATAAATGTACTCTGCTGCACGCCGACAGAATACAGGTTTATGGCTAAGCTGGAAAACCTGGATGATTATTCCCTTCCAAAACTGAGGAGCACTGTTTCCGCAGGAGAGCCTCTGAATCGCCAGGTGATCGAAACGTTTAAAAAACATTATGGACTGGATGTACGGGACGGGTACGGACAGACAGAAAACACGCTTCTCGTTGGGACGATGTCCGGAATGGATATTAAACCAGGTTCCATGGGGAAACCCACCCCGGGTAACAAGGTGGATGTCATTAATGAAGACGGGATGCCTGTGGAGCCAGGCGAGGTAGGGGATATTGCGGTCCATAAAAGCACGCCTGCCTTGTTTAGAGAATATTACAAGGATCCTGAGCGGACTTCGATGGCCTATCGTGGAGAATGGTATTTAACAGGGGATCAGGCGAAAAAAGATGAAGACGGGTATTTCTGGTTTGAAGGGCGCTCCGATGATATCATCATCAGTTCTGGATATACAATCGGACCGTTCGAAGTAGAGGATGCTCTAATGAAACATACTTCTGTAAGGGAGTGTGCAGTTGTTGGCAGCCCGGATGAGGACAGAGGCAGCATCGTTAAAGCTTTTATCGTACTCCGTGATCCCCAACATGAATCCGATGCTCTCGTGTCTGAACTCCAGGAGCATGTGAAAAGGCTGACGGCACCTTATAAGTATCCGAGAAAGATTTCCTTTGTGGATGAACTGCCGAAAACGACTTCCGGAAAAATCAGAAGGGTGGAGCTGCGGTTAAAGGAAATGAATAAAGCGCACGATTAATCGGTAACGGAAAATAGGGCCTGCATTAAATGGCAGGCCCTATTTTTTTTTCAGATAGTATGGCATATTAAAAGGGGGATTTAGTTTGGCAGTTCAGCTTAGACAGGTGACTATAGATAACTGGGAAGAATGCATAAGCCTCAAGGTTGGCAGCGGCCAAAAGGGATTTGTAGCTTCCAACATGTACTCTCTCGTTCAGTCCCGTTACGAAACTTCCTATGTTCCGTTAGCTGTATATTCCGATACTCAGATGGTTGGTTTTGTTATGTATGGCAAAGATCCTGAGGACGGAATATACTGGATGGTCCGGCTGATGATTGATGAAAAACATCAGGGGAAAGGCTTTGGACGGGAAGCAGTCCTGAAAACCCTCGGGTTAATAAAGGGTCTTCCTGACTGCAGCCCGTATATTATTACAAGCTTTGTGCCTGAAAATTTAACCGCTGGACAGCTATACCAGTCAGTTGGTTTCCAGGAAACAGGGGAGATTATTGATGGTGAAAAAGAAGCAAGATATTATATACAGTCTCCTGTGCATTAAAACGGTTCAGTATCCCTTAGCAGTTAAAATTCTTTTTTCCTGAGGACCTTTATTAAAGGTCTGTTTTTTTGCAAACTTATTGCATACCCTTGTGGGGTATAATATAATGGATTTAGTAATAACATAGTATAGAGACGTGTTTTAGCCACACGTATATAAATCCACGTTTTATTTTAACGAGGGCAGGATTATTATCATCATACAGTGGAGGGATGTAAGATGGAAAAACTTGAACAAATAGTAGAAGAATCAGAGGAAATGACTACATGCTGTGAGCATGCTGATCATCACGGCAATATGCCCCCTGAAGTGAAAGAAGCATTACTGAAACGTATGAGCAGAATTGAAGGGCAGGTCAGGGGTATAAAAGGAATGATTGACAGGGACGTATACTGTGACGATATCTTAAATCAGATGTCTGCTGTTCAGTCAGCTTTAAAAGCTGTTTCCCGGCTGCTTCTTGACAGCCACATGAAAACTTGTGTTCTGGAACGGCTGAAGGAGGACGATACGGAAGTTGTGGATGAATTTTTGAAAACTGTATCGAAGTTGATGAAATAGAAAAGAAACCTTGTCACAAAAATGTAAGATCGTACATGGGTACGGTCTTTCCATTGGTGTATAATATACCCCTATGGTGTATAGGAAGGTGAGGGAAATGGCAAACAAGGAAACAACGTTAAAAATATCCGGCATGTCATGCGCGGCATGTGCCACAAGAATAGAAAAGGGTCTTTCCAGAATCGACGGAGTGGAAGAGGCGAATGTAAATTTTGCTCTGGAGCGTTCTAAGGTTGTTTATGACCCGGAAAAAACAAATACGCATGATTTTGAACAAAAGATTGAAAAATTAGGGTTTAAAGTAGTGAATGAAAAAACGGAATTTGACATTTCCGGTATGACCTGTGCGGCGTGTGCCAACAGAATTGAAAAACGGCTTAATAAGATAGATGGAGTGGCGTCGGCAAATGTTAACTTTGCTCTTGAAACCGCGACGGTTCAGTACGATGACAGCACAGTGACGCCTAATGACATGGTAGAAACAATTAAAAAGCTGGGATTTAAACTGATACCGAAACAGGAGGAAGAAGCAAAGACAGACCATAAGGTAAAAGAGATTGAAAGGCAGACAGGGAAATTTATTTTTTCTGCTATACTCACTTTGCCCCTTCTATGGTCAATGGTTACTCACTTTGAATTCACGGCGTTTATTTACATGCCTGATATGTTCATGAATCCGTGGCTGCAGCTCGCCTGGGCCACGCCTGTCCAGTTCATCGTTGGTGCCCAGTTTTATGTGGGAGCCTATAAAGCATTGAAAAACAAAAGCGCAAATATGGATGTGCTGGTAGCCCTTGGTACGAGTGCGGCTTATTTCTACAGTATTTATCTCGGATGGAGCTGGTATAATGCTGGTGCAACGGGTATGCCGGACTTGTACTTTGAAGCGGCAGCAGTAATTATTACGTTAATCGTGCTTGGTAAACTATTCGAAGTCCGCGCAAAAAGCAGAACGAGCCAGGCTATCCAAAAGCTGCTCGGACTCCAGGCGAAAACAGCAAACATTATACGAAACGGCGAGGAGCTTGTTATCCCGGTGGAAGAAGTGCTGGCTGGAGATACAGTTATCGTGAAGCCTGGGGAAAAAGTTCCGGTAGATGGTGAAGTGATTGAAGGGCGTTCTGCAGTTGATGAGTCCATGCTGACTGGTGAAAGTATCCCGGCAGATAAAGCAGAGGGCGATGAAGTGATTGGAGCGACGATCAATAAGAACGGCGTCCTGAAAATTAAAGCAACTAAAGTAGGGAAAGATACTGCACTTTCACAAATTGTTAAAATCGTGGAAGAAGCACAGGGATCAAAAGCAGATATTCAAAGGCTTGCAGATAAAGTTTCCGGGATATTTGTCCCGGTTGTTGTACTGATAGCGATCGCTGTGTTCTTTATCTGGTATTTCGTTGTCGCACCAGGTAATTTCGGAGCAGCGATTATTCCTGTAATCTCCATTCTGGTAATTGCTTGTCCGTGTGCTCTTGGCCTGGCAACCCCAACTTCCATCATGGCAGGATCCGGGCGGTCTGCTGAGATAGGTGTACTGTTTAAAGGTGGAGAACATCTTGAAAACACTCAGGGAATTCAGACTGTAGTACTTGATAAAACAGGTACAGTAACAAAAGGTGAACCTGAACTTACAGATGTCATCCCTGCGGAAGGCTTCCTGAAAGAAGATCTGCTTATGTTCGCTGGAAGTGCAGAGAAAAACTCAGAGCATCCTCTGGCGCAGGCAATTGTAACTGGTGTTAAAAATCAGGGAATAGAGCTTTTCGAATCTGCTGAGTTTGAAGCTATACCCGGGCATGGTATTAAAGCTATGGTTAATGGTAAAGAGGTACTTGCAGGAACACGAAAGCTAATGAATCTATATTCGGTTTCCGTATCTGATGCGGAGACCGACATGGAGAGACTTGAAAGGGAAGGCAAGACTGCTATGCTCATAGCAGTAGATGGGATTTTTGCGGGAGTAGTTGCTGTAGCCGACACCGTCAAAGAAACTTCCAAAACGGCGATTCAGCGGATGCACGATCTGGGTCTTGAAGTTATTATGCTTACCGGGGATAACAAGAGAACCGCAGAAGCGATAGCTGCCCAGGTTGGTGTAGACAAAGTGATAGCGGAAGTTCTTCCTGAACAGAAGAGCGAAGAGATAGTCAAGCTCCAGAAACAAGGTAAAAAAGTGGCTATGGTTGGAGACGGAATTAATGACGCTCCCGCGCTGGCTGTTGCTGATATTGGCATGGCAATCGGGACAGGAACTGATGTGGCGATTGAAGCTGCGGATATAACGCTGATGCGAGGCGACTTAAACAGTGTTGCTGATGCAATTGAAATGAGCCGGAGAACCATCCGGAACATTAAACAAAATTTGTTTTTCGCGTTTCTTTACAATACGTCAGCGATTCCAATCGCTGCCGCAGGGCTCCTTGCACCATGGGTTGCGGGAGCAGCGATGGCCTTCAGTTCTGTTTCGGTCGTTCTTAATGCTCTCAGGCTTCAAAAAGTCAAACTGGCAAAGCAGGAGGGATAAAGATGACAGAAGTGAAAAAATGGCTGTTTTCTGGCATTGCATATCTGATCATTGTCATAGGCAGCTATACCTTGATAACTGGTGAGAATCCCTTTATAAGCGGAGAAATGGATCACGGAGATGACCACGAAATGCAGACCGAACACAGTGAGGATGAGGATCATTCCTGAACTTGGGGGGCTGTGTAAAATCTAAAACAAATAAAATACTGATTAATTAGAAGCGGTTCTGCCGCTTCTTTTTTATTACAATACATTATGAAGGAGGGATCATAAAGGAAGGCGGCAGAGGCATGTCAAAGCTGCCCTTGTTACAATTAAACTGGTCACAGAGAAAATAAATGGTTAGTTTTATTAGAACAAATGCACTTAAATAATGCATACTATAAATGGACAAAGGAGGTTGACAAACACTATGAAAATTGTAGTTATTTCTGATACACATGTTCCAAAAAGAAGTAAAAGACTTCCCCGGCGTCTTTTGAAAGAATTGAAAACGGCTGACCAGATTATCCATGCAGGGGACTGGCAATCAGTGGCCGTATATGAACAAATAAAGGCATATGCACCTTTACATGGGGTGTATGGCAATGTGGATGGTAAAGATCTGAAGGCAATCCTTCCAAAAAAACAGCTTCTGAGATTAAATGGGTGGACTATTGGGGTGACCCATGGGCATGGGGACAGAAAAACAACGGAGAAACGGGTTGTTGAAGCGTTCCAGGAAGAAAAACCTGATGTAGTCATATTCGGCCATTCCCACATTCCTTATTTAAAAACTGTTAATCAAATGATTCTCTTTAATCCTGGTTCCCCGACAGATAAACGGAGAAGCCCCTATTTTTCATTCGGTATTTTAAGGCTCGGCAAGGAAATCCACGCAGAGCATGTGTTTTTTAAGTAATTGGCTCCGCATTGCAACAAGGGTTCATGATTTCGCAACAAGAATACTAAAACGCAACAAGGACCAATGAATTCGCAACAAGCCAGCGTGAATTCGCAACAAGGCATGCCAATTTCGCAACAAGAATACGAAAACGCAACAAGGACCAATGAATCCGCAACAAGCCAACGTGATTTCGCAACAAGGCATGCCAATTTCGCAACAAGAATACGAAAACGCAACAAGGGCCAATGAATACGCAACAAGCCAACGTGATTTCGCAACGAGGCATGCCAATTTCGCAACAAGAATACGGCATCGCAACAAGGACCAATGAATTCGCAACAAGGACCAATGAATTCGGAACAAGGACCAATGAATACGCAACAAGCCAGCGTGATTTCGCAACGAGGCATGCCAATTTCGCAACAAGAATACGAAAACGCAACAAGGACCAATGAATACGCAACAAGCCAGCGTGATTTTTCAAGCTTCCTCACTGCTATATTTGTAGTTCTTTTTTTAACACTAATTCTGACTATTGTGGTAGGATTAATAGGAGAAAATATTCTCCGTAAATATTCCGCCATGGATTGATCAGATTAGTATCGAGGAGTGAGTGTATTGAAGTTCGGATTTTGGCTGCCGATATTCGGCGGGTGGCTCAGAAATATAGAAAATGAAAATATGCCCCCCACGTTTGACTATGCAAAGGAAGTTATTCAGTCTGCAGAAAAGTGGGGATTTGATACAACTTTAATCGCTGAACTATACTTAAATGATATAAAGGGCCCGGAAGCAGATTCTTTGGAAGCCTGGTCCACAGCTGCAGCATTAGCTGCTGTTACTGATAAAATAGAAATTATGACTGCCATTCGCCCCGGGTTTCATAATCCGGCGGTTACTGCCAAAATGGCTGCAAATATTGACCGGATTTCTAACGGAAGATTTACTTTAAATGTAGTATCAGCCTGGTGGGAAGAGGAAGCGAAACAGTATAACGGTGTTTTTACAGAGCATGACGAGAGGTACGACCGCACAAAAGAATTCATCGAGGTGCTGAAAGGGATGTGGCAGGAGGAAACTTTCAGCTACGACGGGAAATATTATCAAATCAAAGATGCAAAGCTTTCCCCGAAGCCAGTGCAGCAGCCTCATCCTGTTCTATATGCCGGAGGAGAGAGCCTAAAAGGCAAGGAAGTGATCTCTTCTGTCATGGATGCTTATGTGATGCACGGAGGAACAGTTCAGGAAGTGGAGAAGAAAATAAGTGATATGGCTGACCGAAGAAAACAAACAGGTAATGATCTTTTCCAGTCGTTTGGTATGGCAGCTTATGTCATTTGCAGGGATACAGAAAAAGAAGCCATAGAAGAACTTGCGCGGATTACAGATGTTAAGGACGTTAGCGGTTATGCCGGCTTTAAGGATTTTACAAGTAAATCTCAGCTGGAACAGGAAATTCAGCTGAAGGATTATTCTGTATCTAATCGTGGTCTCAGACCGAATCTTATAGGCACGCCTGAACAAATAGCTGACCGCATTCTTGAGTATGAAGCAGCCGGCCTGAATTTGCTGCTGCTTCAGTTTTCGCCTCAGCTGGAAGAAATGAAACGATTCAGCGAAGATGTGATACCATTAGTAGAGAAAAAGCGTAAACAAGCGTTTGTATAACTGGAAGGGGAATAATGATGAGCAAAATCTATGTAATTCACGAAAACAATGAGTGGACAGACCACCTGACGAAACGTTTAGAAGAATTAGAGCTTCCATATGAGTTATGGCATCTGGACGAAGGAACTGTTGACCTGAGCAGTGAGCCGCCGGAAGGAGTATTTTACAGCAGAATGAGCGCTTCTTCCCATACGAGAGGACACCGGTTTGCGCCCGAGTTTACAAGAGGTGTACTCGCCTGGCTGGAAAGGCACGGCCGTAAAGTTTTTAATGGAACAAGAGCGCTTCAGCTGGAAGTCAGTAAAGTGGAACAATACATGGAGCTCAACAAATTTGGTATTCGTACACCGAAAACGACAGCAGCGGTTGGGAAGGATCAAATTCTTAAAGCTGCGGAAAAATTTGAAGGGAAGCCGTTTATTACAAAACATAACCGTGCAGGCAAAGGATTAGGAGTTCAGCTTTTCCAGACCGTTGCTGCATTAGAGGTATATGTGAACAGCCCGGAATTTGAAGAGCCGCTTGATGGTATAACTTTAATCCAGGAGTATATTGAGTCTCCGGAAAAATATATCACACGTTGTGAATTCGTTGGCGGGAAATTTCTTTACGCTGTGGAAGTGGACACTTCAGAAGGTTTTGAGCTCTGCCCTGCAGAAGCGTGCAGAATTGATGATCTTTTCTGCCCAGTCGGCGAAGAAGCACCGGAAACAAAACCTATGTTCCAGATAGTGGATGGTTTTAACGAGCCAGTTATTCAGCAATACGAGGAACTGCTTGCTGCAAATGGCATTCAGGTTGCTGGAATTGAGTTTATCCGGGATAAAGACGGTGTGATATACACGTATGACATTAACACCAACACAAACTACAATTCAGAGGCGGAAGCTGCAGCAGGAAAATATGGAATGCTTGAGCTTGCGAAGTTCTTAGGCAGCGAACTAAAAGTAACACAAACAGTATAAAGACACGGGCAACGGCTGAACCATCAGAGGGTTCAGCCGTTTACTTTAATCCTGCATAGAAATAGTTGTTAGTTCACTCATTAAGTCCTGAAAGCTCCCTGGGTTTTCAAACTGGCTGGATTCCCAGTTGGTTTTTACCCAGTTAATTAATTCCTGTTTGTTGTGAAAAACTTCACCGGAAGTATCCGCTTTTCTTACCATATACCTGCCATTATCCTCATCAATCGTTACTTCGCATGGAAAAGCCCCATCTTTTGCTTTTATCTGATATTCCATCTTAGACCCTCCTGAACCATTAATAAAAACTATCTTTATTGTTTCTCATTTGGAAAATTTTAACCATGCACTCCCCACCTAAGAAATTGTGACAAACTGGTGACAAGGCCGCTTTATAATTGATAAAAAAATTAGCAGTGCTTAAGATGGTAATTAGGTTAATAATATTCATATAGTAATAACATGATTAACTGCAGAAAAAGAAAATACCCGGGGGAGAGGAATAATGAATAAAGCAAAACTATTAATTCAAATTTCAGCAATATATGCTGTAATTGGTGTATTTATCGGCGGACATATGGCAGGTGCAGGGTCCCATTTATTTCGGGCGGTGCATACGCATATCCTGGTAGTCGGCTGGTTGTCTTTATTTGCCTTTGCAGTATTTTACGCCCTGTTTAAGATCCCGAAAGACTCCAGGCTGGCGAAAATTCATGTCTGGACAGCAATCATAGGTTCGATTGGCCTGACAACCGGAATGTGGCTGTATAATTTTCAGCCTGCCTGGTCAACTGAGTTATTCTCACTGCTTTACTTTATCATTGGCGGGTCCATTTTAATGGTCAGTTTTTTTGTATTCCTGATCCTGGTTTTTGTCCACGGGAAATTTATTACAGACAAAGAATAGACTGGTTGGAACATCCTGAATGGATTAAAATCATATATTTAATAGTTCAAGCAATAGAAAAGGGCAGGGGAATCTCCGGATTTCCCCCGCCCTTTTTTAGCTTGCATTAGCAGTATTAGAAAGTCTGTATTTTTTCTGAAGGCATTTCTTTTTAAAATTGATAAAATAGATTAATATATTATGTGTGATAGAATTAACGTACAACTTTAAAACGGATAAAAGGGGTTCCATAACTTTATGCTAAGCAGACTTTCTATGTTTAAACCAATACATATATTCAGATGGCTGAAGCGCAGAGCGGCAGTAACCGGCAGCTATGACACCATGCTGTCTTCCTTTTTGATTGCGGCTTTGTTTATTGCTGCCAGCCTTGCTATGGTAGTTTCAGGGCTTGGAAACCCTACAGGCTTTGGCTTTGTGCTGGACATTATCATATACTTTGTTCTTAATTTACTGTTTTTTATAGTCGCAGGAACTATTCTTGCCTATCTGTTTTCACTTGTTTATCTTCCTGTACCGCGACTGTTTTTCGGAAGTTTACTTTATACAGGTTTTTTATCAGTATATGTGCTCCATTTACAAAACCTCGGCCTCATATTTTCTTTAGTTGCAGGCATTTCTTATGCGATAGGGGGGCTGGTATTAGGAGCAGTGCTTTATATAATTTTTCATCCGGAAGCCAAGCCTGTTATAAAAATACTGGCAGTCCTGGTTCCTTCCGCAGCAATACTTACAGCCTTTTTAGTAAATGATGCTGGAGACGATGTTCGCCTTTCTTTAGAGGAGATGGTCATGCCGGAACATATTACACCTGTACCAGCAGGCAATCCGGGAGAGCCGGGTGATTATGAAGTTATTTCCTTTACATATGGGAGCGGGCAGGACAGACATCGTCCGGAATTTGGAGAGGAAACAGATTTGCTCTCAGCATCTGTGGATGCCTCTGAGTATATTGACAGATGGACCAGGGACAGGGAACATTTCTGGGGTTTTGATGAAACAAGGCTTCCTTTAAACGGCCGGGTATGGATGCCTGACGGAGATGGTCCTTTTCCCCTCCTTCTCATGGTCCATGGTAACCACCGTATGGAAAACTTTTCAGATGGAGGTTACGGTTATTTAGGGGAGCTCCTTGCAAGCAGAGGCTTTATTGCTGTTTCTGTGGATGAGAATTTCCTGAATTATACTGGATGGTCAGGAATCCCTAGCCGAAACTATGAACTGCGGGCGTGGATCCTGCTTCATCATCTTTTAGAAATAAAAGAATTTAACGAGATGGTAAGCACTCCGTTTTTCCGTAAAGTAAATCTGGATCAGGTAGCATTAATGGGGCATTCCCGGGGCGGGCAGGCAGCTGCCATGGCAGCAGACCATGAAAGATGGTTCTCCGAAGACCTCTCTCTCCAGGGAATTGACGAAATCGGCATTGAAGCTGTTATTGCCCTCGCTCCGACTGACAGAAGGACGGATGATATGCGTTCTGAACTCCATGAAACGCATTATCTTCTGCTTCATGGGGCACGAGATGGCGATCTGCACATTTTTCACGGGGACCGTCAGTACGAAAGAACCTCCTTCGATGAAGGCTCAGAACGATTTAAAGCCTCATTGTATATAGGAGAGGCGAACCACAGCCAGTTTAATACAGACTGGGGCAGATCAGATATGAGCCTTCCAGGCGGGGTTTTCACTAATCGTGACAATTTGCTGGAACCGGAAGAGCAGCAGGAAATCGCCAAAGTATATATATCCGCTTTTATGGGAGCTGTCTTCCATGGGAGAGAGGATTATATAAATCTGTTCCGTGATTATCGCTACGGAGCTGACTGGCTGCCGGACACCCAGTATATGAGCAGATTTGAAAATGGAAAATATTTGTCTCTTACACCGTTCAGAAGAAACGAGAGCAAAACGGAGTTCCCTGAAGATGTTACCGTTGAAGCAGAGGGTTTTACAGAATGGGAGATAGAAGCAGCTGAAGACAGGCGTGGTAATTCAAAGAACACAGATGGCGTAGTACTTGAATGGGAGAATGACGCTTCCAGCGACACCCTTTATTCAGTACATCTGTCTGAAAGCTTTCTGGAAAACTTAAATGATGCTGACCCTGAGAGTATCTGGATCTCTATGGCGGACATGAGCCTGGAAACAGATCGTGCGGAAGAAATGGCCGAAGCCGGGTACTTTATAGAAATTGAGGTTGCCACTCTTGACGGGACGACGGTAAGGCTTCCATTTGATGATTTTATGCCGGTAAAACCACAAATTAAAACCCATTACACAAAGTTCGGCGTGATGGATAAATATTTCCGTGATGGCAAGTACGAAGAACAGGCAGAAATAGCTTTTCAGGCTCATGAATTCCCTTTTCATGTTTTCGAAGAAGCTAATGAGGATTTCCAGCGGAACGAGCTGGCGAGAATTACGCTCCATTTTTACGAAGGGCCAGGTAAAGTAATTATTGAGGATTTTGGTTTCATTTCGGTGCCTTAGGTTTTGAAGCTAGAGCAATTTTCAACGTGGCACCTGTGAACCCGGTCCGCGTGAACCCGGTCCCGGAGTGCCAGGTTGGCAGAGCGAGGAAACGTGAGAATGAGGGAGAAAATGCGAGTTGCTCAACGTGGCACCTGTGAACCCGGTCCGCGCGAACCCGGTCCCGAAGTGCCAGGTTGGAGGAGCGAGAAAACGTGAGTATGAGAGAGAATAGGCGAGTTGCTCAACGTGGCACCTGTGAACCCGGTCCGCGCGAACCCGGTCCCGAAGTGCCAGGTTGCCAGACCGAGAAAACAGGAACATAAACGAGTATACAAAAGCACACCCACCCCCCGGGATAGCCAGCAGAGCTATCCCGGGGGTTTAATTTAAATCCAAACCAATTTTTAATCCCACATGGTATAATTTAAATATTCAGATGAAGATCGGTGGGGTTAGAATGAGTTCTGAATTGCGTGAGAATGAATTAACAACTTTAAAAGTCATTGCTGAAACTTTAAACCGGTCCAATGATTTACATGCTATGCTATCTGTTGTTCTTGACCGGCTTCTTGAAATAACGGGGCTTTCCGCTGGCTGGATTTTTCTCAGTGAATCTAAAGGTGAGTATGTCTGTTCAGCCGATTCTGGACTGCCTCCTGCACTGGAGATAGAGGAAAAGAAGCCAATGCGGGAAGGTGTTTGCTGGTGTATTGAAAAATTCTGGTCGGGGCGTCTGACCAGTGCAGTGAATATAATGGAGTGTAAACGGCTGGAAGACTCCATTAGCCTGAAACGAGGAGATACTAAAGGAATTACCCATCATGCTACAGTACCGTTAAAAGCAGGTGAGGAAACTTTCGGACTGCTGAATGTCGCGGCTCCCGGGAAAATAAAATTTACGGAAGAAGAGCTTGCTCTTCTGAGTTCCGTTGCGTTTCAAATTGGTACGGCGATTAAAAGAATGAAACTGTATGAAGCACAGCAGCACAGAGCAGAAGAATTTGTCCGGCTTGATGTGGCCAGCCGGGAGCTGAAAAAGCTGAATGACATTGATACATTTCCAGAGCAGGCCGCTCATAAAATTAAAGCGATCTTTGGTTTTACGTTCGCTGCCCTTTACATAAAAACTAATACAGCAGAAAGCCTAAGTGTGATCCCAGAGGCTGGCGAAGAATTTACCAGGGAGATTTTAACCGAGGCTGAGAAAAAGAGAGACGTTGTTTTTACAGAAGAGGCTGATCAAAAAGTGGCAGCCATCCCATTACTGAGCGGGGAGGACACAGCCGGTTTCCTGCTGGCTGGTAGGGACAGGAGCTGTAAAATACCTGGGGAAATTTTTTCTGCTCTTGCAGGCCATCTTACACTTGCAATGGAAAACGCAAAGCTGCATAAAATGAGGCAGGAGATATCTGTTATGGAGGAAAGAAACCGGCTCGCAAGGGATCTTCATGACTCGGTCACTCAGACATTGTTTTCTCTTTCCCTTACAGCAAAGGGTGCGAAAAATATATATAAACATGAAGCGGAAATTAAAGAAACATTTGAAGACCTTCAGCAAATGGCACAGACAGCGCTGGCAGAAATGCGTTCCTTAATCTGGCAGCTTAAGCCTCCAGGCCTTGAAGATGGGGTAATTGCAGCCCTGAAAAAATACGGAAGCAATCTTGGTATGCAGGTACATGCACATGTTGAGGGAGTTGCTCCAATCCCTGAAAAAGTAGAAGAAACGCTTTGGAGGATCGGGCAGGAAGCGTTAAATAATGCCTGCAAACATGGAGATACCAGTAATGTTTTTGCAGATTTGAAGCTAACGAAAGAAAATGTAAGATTAATAGTTAAAGATAATGGAAGAGGGTTTAATCCTGAAAAGAAGTTCCGCTCCGCCGGGTTAACAGGCATGATTGAACGAGCCGAAGAACTGCATGGAACAGTAAAAATTAATAGCGGACCAGGGATAGGGACCGAAGTAATTGCTGAGTTTCCGGTTAAAGGGGGGGTGTAAATGATAAAAGTACTTCTGGTGGATGACCACCCAATGGTAATACGAGGCCTCCGTTTTTTCCTGTCAACACAGGAAGATATTGTCGTGGCAGGAGAGGCTTACGACGGACAGGAAGCGATTGAAAAAACGGCTGAACTGCTTCCGGATGTCATATTAATGGATCTTGACCTTCCAGTTATAAACGGCATAGAAGCTACAAAGAAAATCACTGAGAAACACCCGGAAATAAAGGTGATAATTCTAACGAGCTATTCCGACCAGGGCCATGTAGTACCTGCCATCCGAGCAGGCGCGGCAGGGTATCAGCTGAAGGACATAGAACCTGAGCAGCTTGCTGAAACAATCCGCGGCGCCTTTAAAGGAACCGCACAAATTCATCCTCAGGTGGCCAATCAGCTTATGACGCATGTGGCGGGAGGAAATACCACAGACAGCAGCTTAGTTGAAAAGCTCACTCGGAGAGAGGAAGAAGTCCTCAGCCTGATAGCTGCAGGGAGAAGTAACAAAGAAATATCAAGTGAGTTATTTATTACTGAAAAAACAGTCAAGACCCATGTAAGTAATATTCTTGCGAAGCTGCAGGTAAACGACCGCACTCAGGCAGCCATTTATGCGATGAAACATGGTTATGACAAAGTATAGGCTCCACACTCAGTCTAAAGTCTGAGATGAAGTCCTGCCTTAGTTGCAGGGCTTTTTCTGTATGTTTTTTCATTCTTCATGCTGGAGATTCAACAGCTCTTTCATTATAAGATGTAATTGTAAACAAACAAGATGAAAGGAAGAGAGTTGATCAGAAAATGAATAATAAACAAACAATAGTGATTACCGGAGCATCAAAAGGGTTAGGCAGGGCGTTAACGCTTGCTTTTGCAAAACAGAAAGCCAGGCTTGCAATCTGTGCCAGAGGAGAAAAGGATTTATTGAAAGTGAAAAAAGAAGCAGAAGCTCTTGGAGCGGAAGTTCTTGCAGTAACAGCCGATGTTTCAATAGCCGCCGATGTGGACAGATTTGTCTCTCTAACTGAATTAAGCTATGACACAATCGACGTATTAATCAACAATGCCTCCACCATCGGACCGAGCCCAATCCCATTCCTGGCTGATACAACGGAGGAGGATTTTCAAAAGGTCCTGCAGACAAACGCAATCGGTCCCTTTTTAATAACAAAACGAGTGCTTGCAGGTATGCTTTCCCGGGGTGCCGGATCGATTATAAATGTTACTTCCGAGGCAGGGAACACTGGCTATTCCGGATGGGGAACATACGGAATTTCCAAATTTGCTCTTGAAGGTATGACAGAAACATGGGCAGACGAAGTTCAGGATACAGGGGTGCGCATTAATATGGTTGACCCAGGAGAAATGGATACAGAAATGCATGATCTCGCAGTCCCTGACTGTGATTACGAGATTGGAGAGCCGGAGGATGCGGTGGATGTATTTATTTATCTTGCATCGGAAGAAAGCAGTAAAGTAAACGGGCAGCGGTTCCAGGCACAAGAATTTGCTCTTACGAACAAGGGGGCAGTCTGATGCATACCTCAATACCTGCTGAAACATTTACTATTCCAGAGGAACTGAATGCGGTATCTCCTCCTGAGGCGCGAGGAATCAGGCGCGATCAAGTAAAAATGATGGTTCTAACCCGCAATAATGGAAGATGTATCCATTCTCAATTCAATCAGCTTACTAATTTCCTTCGGGAAGGTGATCTTCTCGTTTTGAATAACAGCAGAACTATTCCTGCTGTACTAAAGGCAGATGTATGGAGAAATGGAATTATGAGGAAAAAAGCTGTGGAAGTCCGTCTTGCGAGGAAAGTATATGAAAACGGATGGGAGGTTCTCCTGCCTGAAGGAGGTGTAAAAAAGGGGGACAAATTAATCTTTTCAAAAAGGCTTCAGGGAAAGACGGTATTGCTTAAGGATAATTATCCTTTTGTGCTGGTTCGATTTTCTTTAACTGGAAGGCGGCTTTACGAAGAAATATATAAGCTGGGACAACCAGTACGTTATGAATATATCCACCACCCGTGGGAATTAGATCACTATCAAACTGTTTATGGGTCTGTTCCAGGGTCGGTGGAAATGCCATCAGCAGGAAGGGCTTTTAGCTGGGAGCTGATCAGCCAGCTGAAGAAGAAAGGTGTAAAGACGGCATTTCTTTGGCTTCATACCGGCCTGAGCTATCTTATGGATAATCAATGGGAGCTTCCACCGGGAGAAAATAAAGAAAGTTACGCAATTCCTCAGGAAACAGCGGAATTGGTAACAGAGGCCAAACATAACGGCGGGCGTATTATTGCAGTTGGGACCACAGTAGTCAGGGCTCTTGAAACAGCAGGCTTTTATAATGGAAGAATGACTGCACAATCAGGATGGACGGATATTTATATAAATGAAACAAGTTCTTTATCTGTGGCCGACGGACTGGTTACCGGCTTTCATGAACCTGAAGCAAGCCATCTGAATATGTTAACTGCGTTTGTTGACCGGAAAGATTTAATATCAGCATATAATATTGCATTAAAGGAAGGTTATTTATGGCACGAATTCGGCGATATCAACCTCATCATTTAAAAAGGCTGTTTACCGTTCACCATATTGGTGCAGAAACGGAGAACCTGGAGCAAACAGCAGCATATTTTATTAATAAACTTAAATTACAGGAAGAACGACGATTTATTTTCGAGGGAGAAAGAATCGTTTTTCTGTCAGGAAACCATTGGAAAATTGAACTAATCGAAGTGAAGAAGAAAACCCTCCAGCCTGTGCATACAGCATTCCAGGTTACTGATTTTACAAATGGAGTAAAATTCCTTGAAAGCCTTGGTTTTGTGTGTAAGGAGGGCCCCTATCTTCTGGATCATGGCTGGAAGACAGTTTTTTTAGAAAATCAACGAAGAGAATTCGTAGAGTTGATAACAGACAGCAGGAACTAGTTGAATACAAGAACCCTGATTTACGAGTTTAATACCTTTTTTTCCTTGCATGTGGACAGTCACCGTTTCAATAGTCTGCCAGTCCTCATACCTTATCGTAGATTACAAATAAGGAGGACAGGCAAATGCTTGGTTTTTCAATGATTCAGGTGGTAAGGAAGCATGCTCATAAAATAGACAGAGCGCTCCGGGGGGAAGTACTTAATCTGTATAAACCTTTCAGGTGGACCCCTTGTTTCCTGCATAATATGGCGGAAAGGATGATTAAAAGTACGAAGAAGCTTCCAGTGATAGTGAAATTCAGAAAAGGCTGTTTTGAAGCGGGCTGTGAAGAGATTAACAGAATTTTTTCAGATAAATTCAGATGCAGCCTTAAAAAACAGTTTCGCCTTGTTTCATGCTGCAGTGCGGAGGTGACTCCGGCAGCACTTGAAGAGATACTGGAAAGCTGCAGCCATGTTGAAAAGATATATTTGAACAGGAAAGTAGAGGCGTTTCTTAACACAGCAGTCCCTGCTGCAAATGCAGATAATATTGTAAGAAATGGAACGAGGCTGACAGGTAAAGGAGTTACCATAGCCATTATTGATACTGGCTTATATCCTCATCCTGATTTTAACGGCAGAATTACCGGATTTGTGGATTTCATAAACGGGAGATCGGAGCCTTATGATGATAATGGACATGGTACCCATTGTGCCGGAGATGCAGCCGGGGATGGGTTTGCTTCCGGAGGAAATTACCGGGGTCCTGCACCTGAAGCGAATCTGATTGGCGTGAAGGTGCTGAATAAAATGGGAGCAGGTTCTCTCGATACAGTAATGGAAGGGGTGCATTGGTGTATCGAGTATAACGAACAAAATGAATCAGAAAAGATCGATATTATTAATCTTTCACTAGGCAGTCCTGCTCAGAGGCATGAAAAGGAGACAGATGATCCAATGGTGCATATCGTGGAGGAAGCCTGGAAAAGAGGTATTGTTGTCTGTGCTGCTGCAGGTAACTCCGGTCCTGAACCACAAACAATTGCGAGCCCGGGTATCAGTAAAAAGATTATTACAGTAGGAGCTTTAGATGACAAAGGAACAGTGGACAGAGCTGATGACGAAGCAGCGGGCTTTTCAAGCAGGGGGCCGACAATCTATGGAAAGACAAAACCTGATATTCTTGCCCCGGGCGTAAATATCATTGCTGCAAGATCACCTGGTTCTTATATTGATAAGTCTTCAAAAGGAAGCAGAGTGGGAGCAGAATATATTTCTTTATCAGGCACCTCTATGGCAACACCTGTATGCGCTGGAATTGTGGCTTTAATGCTGCAGCACAATCCTCAGTTAACACCGAAAAGAATAAAAAGGCGACTGAGAAAAGGTACTGTGTTATGGAATGACAGGGATCCTGATATTTACGGTGCAGGTTATATTAACGGAGAGAATTCGGTACCCAACTAATGAACAGACGACAGGGAGATTCGGCTGGGTGTGTTTTCCTCAAAGTTCCGTTTCGATCCCTGGTTGAGATGAAACTCACTCGATTTTAAAATAATCAGCAAAAAATTAAACGGAGATTTTCCGTTTATATGCAGAATGGAGTCCATCGCGGGCTGAAATAAGAGGAGGTTTGACCGTTTAGCAAAGCAAAAACTCCCATTTTCGAACTTTTCGAGTTAATAGGCGGAATCTCTCCGTCTATTTCAGCGTTAATTTATAGTAACTATGATTTAAGCGGAATCCTTCCGTCTAATAATTGAATCGGTTGCTTAAGCTAAACGCCCACCCGAAAAGTACAAAACAGTTTGTTCATGGATGGGGATTTCGCAGAAAATCTGATTAATAAAGAAAAACATACTAACATTAGTAGCACAGACCAAGGCCATGGTCTGTGCTACTATTTTTTTATAGTAGAAGTGAAGAAAGGCCGGACAGCCTCTGGGACCAAGATAAGAGTCCGTATCAAAAAACCGGCCAACTTCACACCCTTGTTTGAATCAGTTTAGTATGTTGGGTCCAAGAGATCGTGTATAAGAAAATGGAATCAATAAGGCGCTGTGAAGACTTCTATGATTGGCTAAAAAGGAGAAGGTTCGTTTGAAGCATGTCATCGCACTTGATGTCAGTAAAGGAAAAAGTACTTTTGCTATTTATGACCGGTATAAACAATGTGAATTGGAAGGGGAATTAACTCATACTCGGATTGATTTTGAACGGCTTCATCACAGAATTGAAGAAATGACGGTTTTGGATAAACAAGCCCCCGAAATTGTGTTTGAAGCAACAGGTATTTACTCAAAACCACTGGAAAAGTTCCTGGCGACTAAAGGCCATACATACTGCCGTATGAATCCATTGGAAGCGAATTTACAAATGGCTAAGATGCGTCGTCATAAAACAGATATTAGCGATGCCCACGAGCTTGCGAAAACACACTTTAGTATGGCTCGCGAAGCGACATACCAACAAGATGACTACTTTGAACAAATGCGGGCGATTACACGTTACTATGATGAAATTGATGAAGAGATGATCCTCTTACGCAGTAGAATGCATGCGATTTTACATCTATCATTTCCGGAATTGGAACAGCTCATTACACCAAGTTCCGCGTTATTTTTAAATCTCGTACAGCTCTATCCCCATTCGGCACAATTACGAGCACTTTCAAAAACGATTATTAAAAACCGTTTGAAAGAGAACACCCGAAAGAATTTATCTTTAAAACGCGCAGAGGAGAAAGCCATTGTATTATTGAAAGCTGCCGAAAATTCGTATCCAGCTATTGATCCGTCGGACATTCGTTGTGATCAAGCAAGGGATTATGCTCGACGTATTGCGGATTTGATGGAGAAAAAGGTTCAGCTCGTCAAACAAATGGTAACTATCTCAGAAGGGAGAAAAGAATATAAGGTCTTGCGTTCATTTCCAGGAATCGGAGATTCAACAGCGTGTCGACTGATTGGCGAACTAGGGGATATCCGCCGTTTTAAAAACGCCAAACAGTTAAACGCTTACGCGGGCATTGATATCATGCGCTATCAATCCGGTAATATGCAATATCGTGATCGAATAAATAAAAGAGGTAATAAGAAGCTGCGGAAAATTTTATTTTTTATGATTTGTTCAATGCTTATGGCAAAAGGAAAACCTAATCACTTCGTGGACTATTATTACAAATTAAAAAAGCAACCTCAGAGTAAGCCTCATAAGGTCGCTGTTGTGGCGTGTATGAATAAGTTCCTGAAAGTGACGTTTCAACTTATCACACACGGCATATTGTACGATTATGAGTCCGCACTACCAGCTCAAAGATCGTAACGAAGTTTGATTCAACTATAGCACATTGACCTTTCGAAAAACAGGAAAGCGTAAGGTCTTTTTGTGATACAAAAACTTGGGTGTAGGAGGACGGGGTCCCCCTTCCTCCTACACCCAAAAATGAAATGTAAAAGAAATTAACAAAAATGCGTTGACTAAAGGTAAGAAAGAGGCTGGGACAGAAATAAGTATTTAATATGAAAAAAAACGAATGATGAACTCATTTAGCGTAGGAAATATACGACTGTCTCTTCCTCTGTGAGCATTGCTTTGAAGCGTATCCGTCGAGACAAATCGAAGCATTTACTGGGAAGCTCATGCTCTTTCCTGCGGGAATAGCATGAGCAGAAGACCCCGCAGGTTGGTTTTTACCGAGGAGGCTGTCTCTTCCTCTTCCAGATTAGCTCCGGAGGATATACGTCGAGACAAATCGGAGCATTCGCGGAGAAGTAACCCTCTTTGAGGCCATGCCCGCGACGCGAAGTATATTTCCGGAGCGAGGTCTATGCTACTCTTCTGATTCTCATTCGTTTTTTCTTTTGTTGTATATACTTTGGTCCCAGCCACAATTCTTGTATCTTTTAATAGAAAAGCACCCGATAACGTAACCCTTAAGGCGTTTCCCGCTCTGCAAATCATTATCTTCCCTTTTTCATTACTGTTAATTCGTAAGGTTCGAGAAAAGTGAATTCCCCCGTTACTTCTTTCCCGTCTACCTCACTATTGCCGGGAAATTCATTTGTTGCCATAACCCGCCATTTCCCAGGGGATGGGAGATGAAGCTCAAATCTCCTTTTCGTTGGATTTACATAAATGACAAAATCCTCACGGTCACCGAACAGGGCAAAGCCGAAAACAGGCGCTGGAGTCTGAAGGATGTGAAGGCGTCTCCGTACTTCCTCTTTTGAGGTAAGGCGGAAAACACTGTATTGTTTCCTTACGCTAATAAGATTTCTTATAAAGTGAATATTCTCTTCCTCTGTCTCTCTTATCGTCCAGTCAAGCTGATTGATCGTATCCCCAGAGAGGTAACTGTTGCCGTCTCCTTGCTTTGAACGGAACCATTCCTGGCCTGCATGAATGAAGGGCACGCCCTGACTTAGCAAGGTGATGCCTGTTGCGAGCTGGTGAATTTTCTTCCTGTCTGTGTCGCTTTCCTCTTCATTTGTTTTAAGCAGGCGGTCCCATAAAGTATGGTTATCATGGCATTCTGTGTAATTGATTGTCTGAGTTATATCAGAAACAACAGGATGGCCGAATTCTTCCAGACTGCATCCGGAGACGAGATGGGGCAGCCGTTCGATAAACCGGCCTTTACCGTTCGAATAGCCTGTATCATGCATATTAAACAAACTTCCCTTAAGAGTGTCTCTGAAAAAGTCATTAAAAAACATTATTCCCGGAAGTTTATGAGAATGGTTTGTAACAGCTTTACGATCTGCAGGCAGGGCAGTATATAAATCCCACCCTTCGCCTAAAACAATGATTTTCACATTTTCCTGGTCGCATCGCTTTCGAACCTGTTTCATTGTTTCTATATCGAGGATCCCCATTAAATCAAACCGGAAGCCATCCACCTTAAATTCTGTCAGCCAGTAATCTACAGATTCAATGATAAACTTTCGGCCCATAGTCTTTTCTGAAGAGAAGTCATTCCCAACTCCCGTTCCATTGCTCAGTGTTCCGTCTTCATGGTAACGAAAATAATAGCCTGGCACCAGCTTTTGAAAAGCGGATTCCTCAATTTTATAAACGTGATTGAAAACAACATCAAGGATGACGCTCAGTCCTTCCTGGTGAAAGGCGTTGATCATAGTTTTACATTCTGTAATTCTGGCTGCCGGATCCCCGGGTGAAAGGGAATAGCTTCCTTCAGGCACCTGGAAAAACAGGGGATCGTATCCCCAGTTATAGTCTTTTTCCGGATCAAGCTCATCAACCCGGGCAAAATCATTGATTGGAAGCAGCTGAACATGAGTACAGCCAAGTTCTTTAATATAACTGATACCAGTAGAAAAACCGTTGTTTGTCTTTGTATTCCGTTCTGTGAGACCGGAGAATTTTCCTTTGTGCTTCATACCGCTTTCTCTATGGCTTGTGGCATCACGTACATGCAATTCATAGATGACAGCGTCCGTAACTTCATTTAAGGAGGGTCGCTTGCTGTCAGGCAGCCAGCTGATGCTTACTTTCTCCTGGTCAATTACTACTGATTTAGTACTGTTTGGCAGCAGAGACTTTGCATATGGGTCGTTAACTAACTCTGTCTTACCGTTAACTGTAACTTCATATTGGTAAGCTGAACCATGCCAGTATCCAGGAACCGTGCACTCCCAGACCCCATTTTTTTGTCGATTCATTGAGTAGTTAACATTATTCAAATATAATTCTATCTCTGTGGCTGTGGGGGCCCAGACTGCGAAGGTTGTTTCTTCTTT
The DNA here is from genome assembly GCF_002019695.1 of Evansella clarkii. GTDB lineage: Bacteria > Bacillota > Bacilli > Bacillales > Salisediminibacteriaceae > Evansella > Evansella clarkii. The sequence continues at coordinate 3,256,662 of NZ_KV917376.1, forward strand.
CCCGCATAGCGCGCCAAGTTTTTCGTCAGTGGCCGCATAATGAGTATCAAACCAGTCAGTGCGAACTATCGCGCCGGCATATACAGGAAAAACATCTCCGGCCAAATGCAGCTCAAGCCTCTCTCCCACAGGAAGTTCCTGGGTGGATGAGAAAAATAATTTATTATCGTCAGTCACTTCTGAAATCGAAACAGAAATAACAGATTCATCCATTATTTTTTTAATAAAGGGTTGAGTCTCAGCATGAAGCAGATGTGCAACATCATTATATGTTAAACTCAAAATATTTTTATCCTCGATCCAGGCTACATGATTTTCCACAAGAGCAACCCCTTTGAAGTTTTCTATTTTATTTATTGTATGCAAAAACTGTTGAGGACGGCTTTTGATTAGTTCCCTGAAATAAAAAATCAACAAAAATATTGGGAACTGTCCGTTCCTCCAATTATATACAGGATGCAAAAAAATGTATATAAATACAATGTTATTTTAGTATAATTTGTTCGACAAATGTCCCTATCTTAAGCTATTTTTCAGATGAATTTGTTGAAAGATTCTTTTACAAACATAAAGAAATATACACTGAAATCGTCTATAATAACGAGTAAATGTTAAGGGATGCACAAAGGGATTAAGTAGAAAAAATAGAATGTTAGTTTTTTCGTTCACTAATTTGTTGAAATATTATTTAATAATTCTGCATTATGTAAAAGTTAATCTCTATAATTAGCTTTAAACCAGATTTTGAAAGCAAAAAAACTACATAAAAGTTTACCCTCCAGGTATTTCCTGACGGAGGTCTGACATTACTGTTCAGAATCTTCTGTCTTATTTCCTGACTTCGTTTTTGTTCTGAAAGGAGTAGTATGCATGCTGTATAACATCACAGAAGAAGAAGTTTATTTATTCCACCAGGGAACCAATTATCACAGCTACCAGCTGCTTGGCTGCCACAAGATTGAGTGGAACGGAGAAACTGGCCTCCGCTTCGCCGTCTGGGCTCCAAATGCAAGTGAAGTACTGGTTGCGGGAGAATTTAACAACTGGGATGGATCTTTTTATAAATTAACAAGGCTTACAAAGGAAGGATTATGGGCTGGTTTTTTTACCGGCATCTCCGGAAAAGAGTCGTACAAATATGAAATAAAGACGACAGATGGACGGACTTTGTTAAAGTCCGACCCTTATGCCTCTCAATGGGAGTTAAGGCCGGCAACCGCTTCATTGACGCCGGGGGAAGAAGAATACAAATGGTCGGACAGTGTCTGGCAAAAAGCGAAAAGCAGGTATGTTCCCTATGAATCTCCTGTTTCTATTTACGAAGTCCACTTAGGATCGTGGAAGAAAAAGGAGGATGGGGAGTTTCTGTCCTACCGTGAACTTGCAGATGAATTAATACCTTACGTTAAATCTCTCGGTTACACCCATATTGAACTGCTTCCACTTGCAGAACATCCTCTGGATATATCCTGGGGGTATCAGATAACCGGGTATTTTGCTGTGACATCAAGGTACGGCAGCAGGGAAGACCTTAAATACTTTGTGGACCAGTGCCACCTTGAAAATATCGGTGTCATTATGGACTGGGTCCCTGGGCATTTTTGCAAGGATGAATTTGCCCTAAGAGAATTTGACGGCAAACCACTATATGAATACACAGATCCGAGAAAATCTGAAAAAAGGACGTGGGGAACGCTCACTTTCGATTTCGGCCGCCCTGAGGTTCAAAGCTTTCTCATATCAAATGCTCTTTACTGGCTGGAGGAATATCACATAGACGGTCTGCGCGTTGATGCTGTTGCCAGCATGCTTTCGTTAAATTTTGATAAGCATGATGATGAGGAAAAAATCACTAATTCCTTTGGGGGAGATGAAAACCTCGAAGCTCACGCGTTTATCAGAAAGCTTAATAAAGTTGTGTTTGAATACGAGCCGAATGCCCTGATGATGGCGGAAGACAGCTCAGACCTGCCTCTTGTTACCTCTCCGGTTTACACCGGGGGACTGGGGTTTAATTTCAAATGGAATATGGGCTGGATGAACGACATGCTGAAATATATGAAGTATGATCCGGTGCACAGAAAATGGCATCACAATTTGATTACCTTTTCATTCATGTATACCAATTCAGAGAACTTTCTGCTTCCATTATCCCACGATGAAGTTGTCCACGGAAAAAAGTCCCTCCTTGATAAAATGCCTGGGGATCAATGGCAGCAGTTTGCGAACCTCAGGCTTTTGTATGGATATATGTACACTCATCCCGGTAAAAAGCTGCTGTTTATGGGCGGGGAGCTGGCACAGTATGCGGAGTGGAAAGATAAAGAGCAGCTCGACTGGCATTTGCTTCAATATCCGTTTCATAAAGGAATCTTTGATTATGTAAAATCATTAAATTATTTTTACCGGGAAAACGGTGAACTTTACGAACTTGATCACGAACCGGAAGGCTTTCAATGGATTGATCCCCATAATATTGACCAGAGCGTCATTGCTTTCAGGAGGCGGGGCAAAAGACCAGGTGATGAATTAATTGTCGTCTGTAATTTCACTCCGAACGTGTATTTCAATTATAAAGTCGGTGTTCCTGAGCCAGGAATTTATAAGGAAGTATTTAATTCGGATTCCTCCGAATACGGAGGGTCCGGCCAAATAAATGAAGGAGAACATTTTAGTTTTCCGGAGAAATGGCATGGGCTGCATCAGCATATAAAGCTCAAAGTCCCGCCACTGGCAATCTCGATTTTTAAAAAAGAGGAAACGACTTCTCGCCTTAAGGAGGCTGGTGAATAAATGAAAAAAGAATGTGTAGGGATGCTGTTAGCTGGAGGAGAAGGAAAACGCCTTGGTGCATTAACAAAAAATCTGGCAAAGCCTGCAGTTCATTTCGGAGGAAAATACAGAATTATTGACTTCACACTGAGCAATTGTACGAATTCAGGAATTCATACCGTTGGCGTTCTGACCCAGTATTCTCCGCTGGAATTAAACAAACATATTGGAATAGGAAAACCATGGGACCTTGACAGGCAGACAGACGGTGTAACGATTTTATCTCCATACACTGCTAAAGACGGAGGAAGCTGGTATTCCGGAACTGCGGATGCTATCTATCAGAACACACACTATATCGACCAGTATGATCCGGAATATGTGCTTGTAATTTCCGGAGACCATATTTATCACATGGATTACAAAAAGCTTTTACAGCACCATAAAGAGTCAGAGGCTGACGCTACTATTTCGGTAATGTCTGTACCATGGGAGGAAGCTTCGCGCTTCGGAATTTTAAACACGACGGAAGATCTAAGAATCTATGAATTTGATGAGAAACCGGCAAACCCAAAAAGTAATCTTGCTTCAATGGGTATCTATATTTTTACCTGGGATAAACTGAAGCGCTATTTAAAAGAAGATGCTGTAAACAGCAGGTCCAGCCATGATTTCGGGAAAGATATCATCCCGGCGATGCTCTACGATGATCTCAAACTTTACGCTTACAAATTTAATGGCTACTGGAAAGATGTGGGGACAGTACAAAGCTACTGGGAAGCAAACATGGACCTTCTTGACGAGGATCTGAGCCTTTCTCTGAACAATAAGAACTGGCGGATGTATTCCAACGATTCTAACTTCCCGCCACAGTTCATCGGGGAAAGCGCCATCGTTAAACACTCTCTCATAAATTCAGGATGCTGGGTGTGCGGAACGGTGGAAAGCTCTATTTTATTCAGGAATGTAACGGTTCACCGGGGAAGCACAATCTATCAGTCTATCCTTCACCCTGGAGTAAAGGTTGGTAAACACTGTACGCTCGAGCGGGTCATCGTGAAGGAGAATACAGAGATACCTGTAGGAACCCATATACGCTCAAACCCAGATGAAGAACCACTGATCATTGACGAAGAAAAATTAGCAGAAATACTTTATCAGAAAAAATAGGCTCTGTTAAGGACATATACTGTTCTATTAGAAATGGTGATTGTAGCTACAGGTACGAGACGCCTTCGGAAATAGCATTAGCTACGAGCGAAGCACCATGAAAACACTACGAGTTGTCTCGACGCATGCAGCTTCGGAGTGATGCTCTAAGAGGAAGAGACAGAAGTCTCTACATAAGGCAGCTGTTTCTTCCTCTGCCAGCTTAGCTTCGTAGAATATCCGTCGAAACAAATCGACGAGTATCGGCGAAGTAACGCTCTTTGAAGCAATGCCCGAGGCAAGCGAGTGTCCTGAAGCGAAAATCATCATAATTTTACAAAGCCAATAATAAAGGAGGATCCCGATGAAATCAATGATGGGTCTTATTAACCTAGAACACGAGCACCACTTTTTTCACGAACTGACATATTTCCGTACCGGAGCATCAATACCTTTCGCCGGCCGCTACCGGCTGATTGATTTTGCCTTATCAAACATGGTCAATTCCAGAATTCAGGAAGTCGCTATATTTACGAGAAACAAATACCGGTCTCTCATGGACCATCTCGGAACAGGAGAGAACTGGGAGCTGGACAGAAGAAACGGAGGTTTGTTTATCCTTCCCCCGGACTGGAACGATCCGTCGGACATCTCAAAGGGCGACCTGAAGCACTTTCATAATAACAGAGATTACTTTAACAGAAGTAAATCTTCTTATGTCCTTGTGAGCGGCAGCCAATTTATTGCGAATACAGATTATAAAGAGGCTTTTCAGTTTCATCTGGATCGCAATGCTGATGTAACCCTTGTTTCTACAGAGGTAAAGACACTGCTCCCTGAGCATGATTCGTGCCTGAAACTTTCGGCAGACGGGGATGGGTGGGTTACAGAGATTACAAATGATAAGAAAAATAACCTTACCTATACCGGAGTGTATATTTTAAGCAAGGACCTCCTGATGGAGCTTGTCGATGACTGTATCGCCCATCATAAGGACCACTTTTTTATCCATGGTATAAAAGAAAAGCTTGGGGAATTAAATATTCAGACTTACAAATATGAAGGTTACAGTGCGTTCATTAACTCCATTGAAAGCTATTACCGGCATAATATGAATCTGCTGAATGAGGAAGAGTATATTGACCTCTTTTATAAAGAGCCTTTTATCCGTACGAAAATCAGTAATCAGCCTCCTGCCAAGTACAGGTTCGAATCGAGTGTGAAAAAGTCCATTCTCGCTAACGGCTGTATTATTGACGGAAACGTTGAAGGGAGCATTCTATTCCGAGGAGTAGAAGTGAAAGAAGGAGCCACTGTAAAAAATTCGATCATAATGCAGCGGTGCGTCATTGAGCCTGGAGTCCATCTGGAGAATGTCATCCTTGATAAGGATGTTCATGTAAAAGGAGACCAGAGATTCATAGGTTCTAAAGATAAGCCGTATGTTGTGGCAAAGCGGCAGGTAATCTGAACAGCTGAAGGGAGAGAACTAAAGTGAAGAATATATTACACGTAGCTTCAGAATGCACACCATTTATCAAAACTGGAGGACTTGCAGATGTCATCGGCTCTCTTCCTCAGGCATTAAAAAAGAATGAACGGATGGACACCCGGGTCATTCTTCCTCTTTACGATGAAATACCGGAAAAATTCCGGGAACAGATGGAGTATAAATCCTCCTTTGATGTGCCTCTTGGATGGCGAAACCAGGAAGCAAGCCTTTTTACATTGGAACATAATAATATTTTATATTATTTCATTTCCAACGATTATTATTTCACCCGTAAAGGGGTATATGGTTATTACGACGACGGGGAGCGCTTCGTTTTTTTCAGCAGGGCAGTGATTGAAGCACTTCCTCATCTTGATTTTGAACCAGACGTGCTGCACGCCCATGACTGGCAGACTGGAATGGTAGTAGCACTTGCAAAAATAATGCAGCCGGTTGAAAACCTAAAAACTGTATTTACGATCCATAATATTAAGTACCAGGGTGTTATGCCCCTTGGGACATTTGATGATTTCTTTAATTTGTCCGAAGAGCATATTGGGGGCATGGAATGGAACGGCATGCTGAATTGCATGAAAAGCGGACTTTACCATGCAGATAAAATAACAACAGTGAGCCCAAGCTATGCGGAAGAAATTAAAGATCCGTATTTCGGAGAAGGCCTTCATCCAGTGCTTCAGGAAAGGGCGATTGATTTAACCGGAGTGCTTAACGGTATTGACACGGATGATTATAATCCGATGAAAGATCCTTATATCCCGGTTCACTACCGTTCTTCCAGAGGCAAGAAAAAGGAAAATAAACTGGCGGTCCAGCAGAAACTGGGACTGCCTGAGAATGGGGAAACCCCAGTATATATAATTATCACAAGACTTGTTGAGCAAAAAGGGCTTCACCTTGTCCAGCATATCCTTAATGAGTTTCTCATCGAGGATGTACAGCTCATCATTCTCGGAACAGGTGACGAGGAGTTTGAAACCTACTTTTCAGATGCCTCAAACCGTTACCAGGGCAAACTGGTCACCATGCTTACGTTTGACGAGGGTCTGGCCCGTCAGCTTTATGCAAGTGCAGACTTTTTCGTTATGCCGTCTAAATTTGAACCATGCGGCCTGTCTCAGCTTATTGCCCTGCAGTATAAGGCTGCACCGATCGTCAGGGAAACAGGCGGCCTGAAGGATACTGTCATTCCTTATAATGAAATCACCGGAGAAGGGAACGGCTTCAGTTTCAGTAATTATAATGCCCACGAACTTCTGGAAGTGCTGCGTTATTCTCTTGAAATTTACAATACACCAGAGCACTGGCATCAGCTGCTGAAAAACATTAATAAAAGCCAGTTCAGCTGGAAGGATTCTGCAAGGGACTATGCTTCCATTTATTCAGAATTAACAACAATTTATGCATAGGAGGTAGGATCCCTTGACCCAATTCACATTCACCGCTGAAGAATTTACGGATCGAATAACGAATAAGCTGAAGGTGCAAAAAGGAAAAACGTTAACGGATGCATCAAAGAAAGATTTATATTATGCTGTATCATCGATTGTTAACGAAGAATTGATGCCTCTCTGGCTGGAGACACAAAATAAATATAAAGAAAAAAACTGTAAGCAGATTTATTATTTATCTATGGAGTTTCTGGTAGGTACTATGCTCGAGAACAATCTGATGAACTGCGGTATGCTCGATGCGGCTAACAGTTCTCTGAAGGAACTCGGTTACGAACCTGAAGAAATATACTCTCAGGAACATGATGCTGGTCTTGGCAACGGAGGTCTCGGCCGTCTTGCAGCATGTTTCCTTGATTCTATGGCTTCCCTGAAGTATCCGGGCCACGGCTTTGGCATCAGATATAAATATGGATTATTTGAACAGCGCATTATCCATGGTAATCAGATTGAACTCCCTGATTACTGGCTGAAAGATGAATATCCATGGGAAAACCGAAAAGAGGAAGAAGCAGTATGCATCCATTTTCGCGGGGATGTACATATGTTCAAGAAAAATGACGGCAGCCTGGAATTTAAATATGAAAATACAGATAAAGTAATGGCGGTTCCGTATGATATCCCGGTCGCCGGTTACAAGAACAAAGTGGTTAATACGCTCCGTCTCTGGAATGCGGAAGCGCCTTTTAATAATACTGATTATTCTGCTGGTAAATCACAGTATTACCGGGATCTTGACCATAAGCATTCTATTGAACAAATCAGCGGTTTTTTATATCCAGACGATTCTAACTACGAGGGGAAAGAACTCAGGTTGAAGCAGCAGTATTTCCTTGTTTCTTCCAGCATCCAGAACATTATCCGGAATTTCAAAAAGAATTCAAGAAAGTCTATCAGGCACCTCCCTGAAAAAGTTGTCATTCAGATTAATGATACTCATCCGAGCCTTGCAGTCCCGGAACTAATGAGAATCCTTATGGATGAAGAACGCCTTGGCTGGGATGATGCCTGGAATATCACTACAAAAGTGATGGCTTACACAAACCATACTACATTAAGTGAAGCCCTTGAAAAATGGCCGGTACAAATGCTTCAGCATCTATTACCGCGTATTTACATGATTATCGATGAGATTAACGAGCGTTTTTGCAAGGGAATCTGGTTTGATCATGAGGGATTAAGGGATAAAATACCTGAACTGGCGGTAATAGCGGATGACCAGGTCCATATGGCAAGACTCGCTATTGTAGGGAGCTTCAGTGTAAACGGGGTCGCACGGCTTCATACGGATATATTAAAAAAGAAGGAAATGAAGGATTTTTACGCGTTATTTCCGGACCGGTTCAATAACAAAACAAATGGGATTACTCACAGAAGATGGCTTTTGCAGGCGAATCCAAATTTAGCAAGCCTGATTACCGAAGTTATCGGCAGCCAGTGGATTCAGCGTCCAAACCAGCTGATAAGCCTTCTTCGTTATTCAAAGGACCGACCATTTCTCGAAAAAGCAGATAAAGTAAAACACGAAAATAAAAGAGCACTTGCTAATTTTATTCATGACCGTACCGGGATCCTGGTGGACGATCAGTCGATCTTCGATGTTCAGATTAAACGGCTTCATGAATATAAGCGGCAGCTCCTGAACATTTTCCACGTTATTTACTTATATAATGAGCTAAAGGATAATCCCGGGCTTGATATTACTCCGAGGACCTTTATTTTTGGCGCTAAAGCAGCTCCAGGCTACTACATGGCAAAAGAAGTAATCAAGCTGATTAATAAAGCTGCTTCCATTATTAATTACGACAAAGACATTAATGGAAAATTAAAAGTTGTTTTCCTTGAAAACTATAATGTGAGCCTTGCTGAAAAGATTATCCCGGCTGCTGATATAAGTGAGCAGATTTCTACGGCAAGTAAAGAAGCATCCGGGACAGGTAATATGAAAATGATGATGAACGGTGCGTTAACAGTGGGTACCCTTGATGGAGCGAATATTGAGATCCGGGACCTGGTAGGGGACCGTAATATCTTTATTTTCGGCCTTACAGCTGATGAAGTTCTTAGTTATTATAATCATGGCGGTTATGATGCTACAGCAGTATATAATACGGACGACAGAATAAAGCGGATTATGGACCAGCTGAATGAGGGAGGCTTTGGTTCCCAGGAGATTGAGTTTAAAGATATTTATTATCACATTCTGTACCATAATGATCCTTATTTTGTTCTGAAGGACTTCGATTCTTATATTGAAACACATGAACTTGTGGAACAGGCATACAGAGACAGACTCACATGGCTGAATATGAGTGTCACGAATGTCGCTTACTCCGGAAAGTTTTCCAGTGACAGGACGATTCAGGAGTATGCAGAAGAAATCTGGAAATTGAATAAAGTGTAAAGGAAGTACCCGCAAATTTAATTTTTGCGGGTATTTTTTCTGTTTTTGGAAAAAGTAATGTTGTCTGGTAAAAAATACAATTTTTACTTGAGCCGAAAAAATCTGACAGAACGGTTTGGAAGACATGAAAGGAGTGTACATAATGGAAAAAAGACCACATAAAGAAGATCAGGCTAACCAGGCCAGCCATAATGATGAAGAAACACTGACTAACCGGCAGGGACACTTAGTAAAAGACAACCAAAACGTAAGGACAGTTGGAAACAGAGGGCCTACTACCCTTGAAAATTACGATTTTCTCGAGAAAATCACCCATTTCGACAGGGAGAAGGTACCGGAGCGTATTGTGCACGCAAGAGGTGCAGGTGCACATGGATATTTCCAGTCGTACGGCAAAGTTGGAGACGAGCCGATTTCCAAGTATACAAGGGCGAAAGTATTTACAAATACGGAAGCTCAAACACCGGTTTTTGTACGCTTTTCGACCGTAGTGCATGGAAACCATTCTCCTGAAACCTTACGGGATCCACGTGGTTTTGCGGTGAAGTTCTATACTGAAGACGGGAACTGGGACTTAGTTGGTAACAATCTGAAGATATTTTTTATCAGAGATCCATTGAAATTTCCTGATATGATTCATGCTTTCAGGCCAGACCCAGTGACTAACGTTCAGAATATGGAGCGTTTCTTTGATTTTTGCTGCAATTCGCCGGAAACCACTCATATGGTTACCTTCGTCTTATCTCCATGGGGGATCCCTGCAAATTACCGGCAGATGCAGGGTTCAGGGGTTCATGCATATAAATGGGTTAATGAGGAAGGGAAAGCAGTACTCGTAAAATACCACTGGGAACCTGTACAGGGAATTCGCAATCTGACTCAGAAGGAAGCGGATCAAATCGTTTCCAAAGATTTTAACCATGCTACAGTGGATTTATATGAAGCCATCGAAAAAGGAGACTACCCTGAATGGGAGCTTTATGTGCAGATAATGGAAGACGGAGAGCACCCGGAGCTTGATTTTGATCCTCTTGATTCGACAAAGCTGTGGTATAAAGAGGATTATCCATGGCAGAAGGTTGGTAAAATGGTTCTTAATAAAAACCCTGAGAATTATTTTGCGGAAGTGGAACAAGCTGCTTTCGGTACAGGTGTGCTGGTCGATGGCCTTGATTTTTCCGATGATAAGATGCTTCAGGGAAGAACGTTCTCCTACTCAGATACTCAGCGCTACCGTGTTGGGGCAAACTACCTTCAGCTGCCGATTAACAGGCCGAGAAAAGGAGTAGCCACCAACCAGGAAGGTGGACAAATGGATTACCGGACCAACTTTGGGGAGGGAGAAGATAAGCACATTAATTATGAACCTTCTTCAATTGGCGGTCTGCAAGAAGCTAAAAGAGAACATCAGCCACATGAACCGTATGTGGAAGGCAAGCTGACAAGGAAGGCAATCTCCCGTGAGAACAATTTCGGGCAGGCGGGGGAAACGTACAGAAGGCTTGCTGATTGGGAAAAGGATGAATTAATTAAAAACCTCGTAGACAATTTGTCTGACTGCCGCAAAGAAATACAGGATAAAATGGTTGATAACTTTACACAAGCCGATGAAGAGTACGGACGGCGAGTGAGAGAAGGGCTGGAAAAAGGCGGCGTCAGTATGGAAGACAAGCAGGATGAAGCTGTTGAAAAAGCCCAAGAGCTAAGCCATCCATCAGATCCATATTAATAACGGAGAACAGCCTGGGGAATAGACCTTCCTCAGGCTGTTTTTTTGTAATTACAGGTTTTATACAGTTTCCTTATTTTTAAGAACCCTGCAGGATTAAAGACAGGTTTCAGGCTTTAGTAAAAGAGGGATACTGTAAATCGTTTACATAATTAAAGGAATGGGAAGAGTAATTTTGAGATTTCTATGCAGTATAGTGATATAATGACTGAGTTAAGCAATCAGTTTATCATATTTTTCCTATAAGGTTACACAAGGTTTGATTGCTATCATTTAAGAGGGTCGAAAGGATGAAAAATAAAATGAAAAGATTTAAACTTACGGGCACAATAATGTTAGCAGCTGGAGTGCTCCTTGCTGGGTGTGGAGGAGAAAACGAAACACCTGAAAACAATGACAATCTGACGAATAACGAAGATAACAATAATACAACTGCTAATAACGATAATGTTGATGAAACTGAAAATGATCCGGCAGTGGACAGTGAAGTGTTCCGTGTAGCAGTAATTCCTTCACAGTCTATCGGCGAAATGCAGACAGGACTTGATAACTTACAGGAAACCCTTACAGAAGCACTGGATATGGCAGTAGAAGTGGAACATTATCCAAATTACAATGCTGTAGTGGAAGCAATTAATTACAGCCATATAGAATTAGCTTTTCTTGGGCCCCTTACGTACTTAATCGCCCACGAACAGAGCGGGGCACAGGCAATACTTACTCAGGAGATAGATGGAGAGCCATATTATTATTCCTATATGATTTCCCATGTGGACCAGCCGTGGGACACATTAGATGAAGCACTCGAAAACCCGGGCCCTGGAGAAATTGATTTTGCCTTTGCGAGCATTTCTTCCACCTCTGGTTCTTTAATCCCTGGGACAGAGCTCGTTAACCGAGGCGTATTTGAAGATGAGAATAATCATGAATTTGCTTCTGTTCGCTACACTGGATCCCATGATGTAACTGCAAGAGTTGTGGAAGACCAGACAGTGGACATCGGCGCTATTGACAGTGCTATTTACAATTCCCTGGTGGAAGAAGGTGCGGTGGATGATGACCAGATAAAAGTAATCTGGCAGTCGGAACAGCTGTACCAATACCCTTGGGTAGTTCCTCATGATATGAGCGACGAGCTGATTACGGAAGTACAGGAAGCGTTCATAAATATTGATGATCCGGAAATTCTTCGTATTTTTGGAGGAGCCAGCGCCTTTGTTGAAGCTGATGACAGCCAGTACGAAGATGTTCTGGAAGCAGCCAGAGAATTTAACATGCTCGACCCTGAAACACTGGAAGACTAAGGTGGATTGTTAATTATAATGAAAGAATGGAAAGAACGGTTGAGGAATGGGTCAGGGAATGCCCGCCCATTTCTTTTCTGTTTTAAGAACACTTTAACAAATTACTGCTTTATAATAAAACGGCAGGCGGCAGAAAGGAGGCAGAAGTTTGACCTGGTTTAATAAGAAAAGTTTAATTTACATAGTTATATTGATTGCACTTACATGGTGGAGCATGGATATCACCGGCTTTGAACTGGAGAAGTTTGCAAATTTCTCTAATATGATTTCGTTCATCGAAACAAGATTTCTTCCCCCTGACTGGGCAATACTTCCGCTGCTTATCCGGGAAAGCCTGATAACATTAGGAATAGCCTTTCTGGGGACTTTCTTTGCCCTTCTTGCCGCGATCCCTCTTAGTTTTGCAGCTGCGAATAATACGAGCAGAAATAATTTTATTTATTATTTTAGCCGTTTTTCTCTGTCAGGGCTTCGTTCAGTGCCGGAAATTGTATTCGGTTTATTGTTTGTCGTGGTAATTGGTCTTGGCCCTTTTGCGGCGGTGCTGGCAATACTTCTTCATAATATAGGGGTGCTTGGAAAGCTAATTTCCGAACTGATTGAGGCTTCAGACCGCGGGCCTCAGGAAGCGATGAAATCAGTGGGAGCAACCCATGGAATTGGCAGTCTTTTTGCGATTATTCCACAAATCTGGCCTAATGTTCTGTCTAATTATTTTTACCGGTTCGAAGTAGCGATCAGGACATCCCTAATTCTTGGTTTTGTTGGCGGGGGAGGCCTCGGACAGCAAATATTTAATCAGTACCAGAGCTTTTATTATCAGGGAATGGCTGTATCAATCGTCTTGATTATGGTGCTCGTCATTATCGTGGACATGTTCGGTTCTTTTGTCCGGAAGAGAATTATCTAGGAGGCTTCACTTATGATCCATTTACAAGACATCACAGTAAGATATCCGGGTGTGCCTGATGATGCACTGAAAAAGATAAATCTGTCCTTTGAAAAAGGAGAATTTGTCTGTGTTTTAGGCAGGAGCGGCTCTGGCAAGTCAACTTTCATCCGGACACTTAACGGATTGCAGCCATTAACAAAAGGGACGATAAATATACTTGGGAAGCATCTGCAGACCCTGAACAAAAAAGAGCAGCGCCTTTTAAGGACTAATATAGGTATGATTTTTCAGCACTTCCACCTCATTCCCCGGCTAACTGTGAAACAGAATGTGCTTACTGGAATTTTTGGCAGGAAGAAGGTATACGAAAATTTGCTGGGGATTTTCTCTGCTGAGGAGAAAAAAGCAGCAGAGCAATATTTACAGGAAGTAGAGCTGCTGCCCTTTGCAAACAGGAAAGTAGAGCAGCTTAGTGGAGGCCAGAAACAGAGAGTCGCTATTGCGAGAGCAATGGTCCAGGAACCGGAGATCCTTCTGGGGGACGAGCCTGTTGCAAGCCTTGACCCAAGTACGGCTCAAAGTATTTTTAATATACTTCGTACAATTCATGATGAAAAAGAGCTCATTTCTATTATTAATGTACACGATGTGCAGCTCGCTAAAAAATTTGCCACGCGTATTATCGGTTTGAATAAAGGTAATCTGGTCTATGATGGAAAACCTGAGGAATTCAATGATGAAGTATATGAACGGATCTATGGATAACAGTGAAGGACCGCCAGCGGCAGGCTGACAGTCCTTCTTTTTTATACTATAAGAAAGTATAAAATTTTAGCAACGTCGCCGTCTCGACGCTGATAAAATTTTTAGGATTATAGTATAAATGCAACTACGCCTCTGTCTTCGCCTTAAGGCTAGCAATCGGCGAGTTTTCTTTATATCCACCCCGCCAGCCTGAAGAAATACAGGGTAGTAGTAAGTAAAGCTGCTGACAGTATGGCGAACTTGTAGTTCTGCCTGATGATAGCAGTCGGTGGCTGGTTCATCAGTCTGGAAGTCATTAGCACCTGCCCCGAAAAAGGGGACATTTGTGTTGCGGCGGTCCAGGCCAGAAGGAGAACGATCGCCATATACTCCGGACTCACGCCGAATTTTTCAGGGCTTAATGAACTTCCGATGCCAATTATTATAATTACAGGATGTATACCGATTTGCGCCAGTGCGATTGCCACAGTGACGATAAACATGCTTAATAAGTAAACAGAGCCGAACGAAGCCTGGAACAACCACCCGGAAATGACAGTTCCCGCTTCTGTATAGGACAGAGCCATTCCAAAGAAACCGGCACTTATAAAAACAGCAAGTTCGTTTTTGATTTTCAAAAAAGAATTCTGGACTTGTTCCGCAACATCGTATATATAGTATCTCAAAAGCCGGGACGCAGCTGCCCATATAAAAGGGAATACAAGGGCAAGCAATGATACAACAGTGAGCATATTTACCGGCAGCAGGAAATCGAGCAGAAATGAAAGAGCAATTAATGTAATACTGAACATGTACAGCGGAGTAAGTGACTGACTAAGTTTTTTTCCTTTTTCTCTGCCTTTGTTACTAACGACTGGGTCTTCCGGAAATTTAATTTGCGCAAACAAAAAGTATGATATTACGAGATAAATAACGGCAAGAATTATGACATATAGCCCAATATCAAACCAGGAAAGATCAAACATGACAAGTACTAACCCGACGTTTACAAAGTAAGGGGACCAAAGCATACAAAAGCCAAAAGCTCTCATTATATTCAGGCTGAGCCGTTTATCCCTGTATGCTGTGAAACTTTCCTCGGCCATTCGCTTTACGATAGCCATTGATCCATAGTTCAGAATAATTCCCATTGATGCAGTAAGCATATAACTCAGCCGGTAAGGGTGACGGCCGCCTTTCTGTTCCATTTCCTGAACTTTTTCCTTTAAGGCAGAAAGGTA
Source organism: Evansella clarkii (assembly GCF_002019695.1). Lineage (GTDB taxonomy): Bacteria > Bacillota > Bacilli > Bacillales > Salisediminibacteriaceae > Evansella > Evansella clarkii. Next base: position 3,271,858 of record NZ_KV917376.1, read on the forward strand.
ACCGCCTGTCGACATAAACGTACCGATCAGAGGTATTAACAGAAATAAAGATAATAGATTCGTATTTTCCCCAAACCCAAGCATGGCGATACTTAGTGGAACTCCTTCCAGATAAAAACAGATTGTCCCTACAATAAGCAGGACAGATACTACTATTCTGCTTACGTTTGAAATAAAGAAAAATGCTGCTGCGAAAAGAACAGCTGCAATGGTGCTATATGTAAAAAGCAGGATGTAACTCGGAAAAAACTGTTCCATTAAATAAAATACAGCTGTTAAATAGCATAAGACACCCAGGAATGTAAAGATTCTATTTTGTTTCGTAATCCACATCCCCTTTCTGTAAAAATATTTACTATTATCTGTTACACATTATAGTACCATAACAGATAAAAGTTTCGTAACACTAAGCTTCATATGCTGCTAAGTTAAAGGAAACAAAAATACTCAGTAATAAAGTAGAAAATTCGGTGATTTTACACAAAAAAGTACTTTCCATTTTTGCAAAAAGTCATTATAATTTTTCCATAAAGCGGTATTGCTCCAGTAATAATTTATTAAAATAAAAAAGGCTTAGCTGAGGAGAGAACATAATGGAAGAGCTCAGGTTTCTTTCTGACTACAAAGAAACAGATACATACCGCCGCAGCTTTTCAGATCTTGCTCTGAAAGTTTTTGGGATAAATTTTGAAGAATGGTATGAGAAGGGGTTTTGGGATGATTCTTATGTCTGCTATTCCTTTTTTGACCGCGGTGAAATAGCAGCGAACGTTTCAGCCAGCAAACTTGATATAGTTATGGAAGGACAGAAAATCAGTGCTGTTCAAATAGGCACCGTAATGACAGCTCCTGAATTCAGGAACAAAGGCCTTGCTGCAACTCTTCTTAACAAAGTTTTAGAGAAGTATGAGAGTATAGCAGACATAATTTATTTGTTTGCAAATGAATCAGTACTTACTTTTTATCCGAAATTTGGTTTTAATATGGTAAGGGAGAACAGTTATTCACTCAGGCTGGACGTTAGTAATTCGGCCTCACCTCTTCGGAAGCTTGATCCCAGGTCCAGGGAAGACATGGAAATGATCGGAAGGCTCTATGAAAAGAAAGCCTTATTATCCAGAAAAATCGATGTAGAACAAGCGAAAGGAATTCTGCTGTTCCATTGCCTCCATACATTCAGGGACAGTATGTATTATTCCAGCCAGGAAAATGCGGTGCTCATATACAAGATTGAAGGGGAAAAGCTTCATATTTACGATGTTATCTGTACCAGAAAAATGCTTTTCCACGAAGTCATCGGTAATATACCTTGCGAAAATATCAGGGAAATAATATTTCATTTCACACCGGATTTTCCAGACATGAAACCGAGCAGCAGAGTAAAGCAGGCAGAAAATGATGTGTTGTTTGTTAAGAACATAAACACATTTTTGCCGAGGTTTTTCACATTACCTGTAACATCCCATGCATAATAAAGATAAAACGATCTCCTGGAAAAGGCCGAGGGAGTATGGATTATTTCGTGCTCCGGCAAACTATATATTTTAAATAAGACCGGGGATTCCCCGGTTTTTGTAATCTAAAAGAGATATAAAAAAATTCGACAAAATTATGTGAAATTGCGATTTTTTTCCGAATAGCATTTTCTTTTGTCAAAATTTTTGGTATATTTATCTACATATTATAAATTATCATAATTTTTCCTGTTCATCAGCAAGTGTTTTTAGCAGAATCATTTAATCTTTTTGATCCGTAGGGCATATACATAACTAGTAGTATACGGACTCAGGGTAATAATGATTTCTCCTGTAAAAAAATATGAAAAATCCATTATGTAAGGAGTGCTCATATGTATAAAGTCCATCCCGATGTAAAGGAAATGCTGCACCTGTCTGAGAAAACGACGGAAGAACTAAAAAAACAGTATAATTTATTAGTATCAGAATTAAAGATTGCGAGAAATGCATATGAGTTTGAAAGAGCCTCAGATGTGAAAACGGAAATGGTTTATATTATTGAGGAACTTAAAAACCGTAAGGAACTGAAAACCGCAAGATAAGACGAGAAAAATGGCCAGGCAGGTTCCTCTGAAGCCTGCCTTACAGATTTAATGGTAAAAGTCTCGCTGCATCTTGGGGAGGCTCGGGTATCGAAGCATGCTTTCCGGCATGGTGTGAAATTTTATGATAGGATAAGGTTAATGAGAAGCGGGTGGTCTTCTTCTTTTTTTATAGTTAAATGGAGGCTTTATATTATGAATATCACACCTTATCTTATCTTCGCGGCTCTAATATGCGTTATAGCTCTAATAATTACTATAATGGTGGGGATCAACCCTCACGATGAATCTTATCAGAAAAAAACGAGAAACCGGATTACATTACTGACAAGTTTTTATATTATAGCTTTTATACCAGCTTTACTTTTTGCAATATTTTATTTTGCACTAAGGTAAGGCCGCATTAATATTAAAATCAGACGCCAGGAAGAGAAATCTTTCTGGCGTCTTTTTTATACAAAAAATAGAATTATTTGAAACTTTAACTGTTTTGATTCGTCTATCATAATAGGGGGTGAGATGATGAAGGCAGCTTCTCTCGGATTATTGATTATATTATTACTTTCTGGCTGTACAGGAAGGGAAGAATTAAGTGAAACCGCAGAGCAAGTGAAAGGCTACTTAGAGGAACATGGGTATGAGATTGTATCATATGAAGGGGATAATACATATGAAGTAACACTTGAGAACCTGAAAACAGTCCATGGGGAATATGTCTGGTCTGTACAGAGAGTGAGCCCTGAGTCTTTTGTGGGAAAAACCCTTGTCACTGAGGAGTTTCTCGTAAGGAATCACCCCCTTGACCGGTACTTTTACGGTCGCCAGCCGTATTATCTTGACAGTACACAGGTCACGGTTTATTTATACGATGGGGACATTATTGGCGGTACATCCTTTCCTGCAGCTGAGGAACCTCTTGACGGTGTTTTTTATTCTCTTGACGGAAAAAACACAACAGAGATTCACGGCAGTTATCAATCCTGGTATAAAAACTGGAACTCAATTATTACTGATTTAGGGGGCTGAACGTTCAGGATGAGCCTAACCGAATAACTGTTAAATAATCACGCCCATTCATTTGCAGGGCGTGTTTTTTCATTTGCGTTTATATGGAGGGATGGGCGTTAGCAGGAATAATAACTTGTGAACCGTACAAAATATATTTGTTAAACCTCATATGAACAGGAGGATTAAGATGAAAGTTTATATTTTGCACGCAAGTATGTACGGTCATACTGAAATTCTGGCTAATGCTGTAACAGAAGGAGTTAATCAGGCAGAAGGAGTTGAGGGGATTCTAAAGTCAGTTGAAGATACGGACCCGGAAGAATTAAGAGACGCTGCAGGAATAATTTGGGGTTCCTCAGGTTATTTTGGAGAGCCTAATCCGAAGATGGCTACTTTCTTTTCTAAACTGGGCGGTTTGTGGGTGAGCGGGGGCCTTCAAGGTAAAGCTGGCGGGGTGTTTGCCACTGCATCGTCCCAGCATGGGGGAGTGGAAAATGTGTGCCGTGCATTGCAAACACCAATGCAGCACCATGGTATGATTCTTGTATCAAATACTGGCCCTCTGAATGAAGATCGAGTGAATTATGGCAATCCCTATGGTGCCACGTCAGTAATTCCTGTGGAGTCATCACCTGAAGCTCCGATGAATGAGCCGAACAACTCCGAAATGGAACTTGCCCGGCAGTATGGCAAACTTGTCGCAGAGGCTGCAGCTAAACTGGCGAAATAATTAGAGGCTGGGAAAAACCCCAGCCTTTATGTATTTTAATTTGCAACAGAGGCTAACTGTAATTTTATTATGTAAACTTCCTTTTTAATTCTTTTTCTCTTCTAACATCGGTAACGCGAACCTATAATTATGCCACACTAATATATATACGAATAAATCCCCATTCATAACCTCCCCTTATAAAAGGTCAGATTATCAACTTATCAACAACAAGCAGAGGCTCCAGCCACCGAAAAACACTTATCCACAGTTTTTAACCCTTTACCCACAGGCGCTAACTTGTCGTGTCCTTCTGCGGAGGACACGAATGAGGCGACCTGTATAAAGAATATAACAGGTGAATTAAATGACTATAACAGATATGAGGGTAATGTTTTTAGTGTTATTTTTAAATAATATATTAGTTTTATAAGTATATTTAAAAACAATATGTTCACTTTTTTGTTAAATGTGATATACTAATTTTAAAAAGTATGACTTATTAATTCGGTCACACGGGAGGTGGGGTTTATGATCAAACTGACTGAACGACAGGAAAGAATCTTATCTTTTTTAACCACCGATCAGCCGGTCACTGGTGAACAGCTTGCTGAAAAGCTTTCTGTCACCAGGGCGACATTAAGGCCGGATCTGGCGGTTTTATCTATGAGCGGGTTAATGGAAGGAAAACCACGTGTCGGTTATGTACTAAATTCTAAGAATAAGAAAAAAGCCTCGTTGTTTGAAGCACAGCTGGTAAAAGATTTCAAAGGAAGGCCTGTTGCAGTGCCTGAAACTTCCTCTTTATACGATGCAGTTGTTCAGCTTTGTCTGGAGAGAACCAGCTGCCTGTATGTGGTTAACAGTGATGGTGGATTAACCGGAGCTTTATCGAAAAAGGACTTGCTAATGGCTTCCATAAATAATACGAATCTGGAAAGTCTTCCTGTAAGTGTGGTGATGGCACGAATGCCTAACTTAGTTGTTACGGAAGACCAGGAAACTTTACTGGAAGCTGCGAAAAAACTGGTAGAGCATGAAATCGATTCTCTACCCGTTATCGCTGTAAAATCTGAGAAGCCATTTTTTGCTGAATTAACAGGAACTATCACAAAAACCACTATTGCCAAAGCCTATTATGAACTTATGGATAACTACTCCAGATAAGAAAGCAGGTGGAGAACATGGAGAGGAAAGAAACAGTTTTTGTAGTCTCGGATTCCGTGGGGGAAACTGCCCAGTTTGTTGTGCAGGCTGCAGTAAGCCAGTTTAGCGGCGGAACCATGGATATCCGGCGCCATTCCTATGTGGAAGAAGCGGAAGATATTGAAGATGTTATTCAGGAAGCAAAGTATATGAATTCTATCATTGCATACACACTTGTAATTCCTGAGTTAAAAGATTATCTGGATCGACGTGCAAAAGAGGAAGATATTACCTCTGTTGATTTAATGAGTCCTCTTTTGAATGCTCTTTCTGATAAATTTCAAAAGAAGCCTAAAAATGAGCCGGGAATGGTACGAAAGCTTGACGATGCCTATTTTCGCAAAATAGAGGCGATTGAATTTGCAGTTAAATATGATGACGGCCGGGATCCAAGAGGAATAAAAAAAGCGGATATCGTCCTGATTGGTGTTTCCCGCACATCAAAAACACCTTTATCTATGTATCTGGCACATCATCGTTTTAAGGTAGCCAATGTCCCCCTCGTTCCTGAAGTTGCTCCGCCGGAAGAGTTGTATGAGGTACCGAGAAAAAAATGTGTCGGCCTGATCATTTCACCGGATAAGCTGAATGAAATCAGGAAAGAACGGCTGAAAGCCCTCGGCCTGACAGCGGAGTCTTCTTATGCCCGCCTGGACAGAATTCTCGAGGAACTAGAGCATGCAGATAAAATAATGAAACGGGTTGGCTGCCCTGTAATTGATGTCTCTAATAAAGCTGTGGAAGAAACAGCTAATCTTATATTAGAAAACTTTAAAATGGAGAGGAGCTCTGTTTAGTGGATAAATTTGTATACCTTTTCAATGAAGGCAACAGTAAGATGAAAGAGTTATTAGGAGGTAAAGGGGCTAACCTTGCTGAGATGACAAGGATTGGTTTACCAGTCCCTTATGGTTTTACCATTTCCACAACAGCATGTAATGCTTATTACGAAGCTGGCAAAAGCGTTTCGCCGGAACTGAGATTTGAAATTTACGAAGCTTTAGCCAGACTGGAGGAGCAAACTGGCAAAAGGCTTGGTGATACATCAAATCCCCTGCTCGTTTCTGTACGTTCCGGAGCAGTATTTTCCATGCCTGGAATGATGGATACTGTTTTGAATCTGGGAATGACCGACGAAACAGTGGAAGGTTTGGCGAAGCTTACTGAAAATCCGAGATTTGCTTATGACTCTTACCGCAGATTTATCCAGATGTTCAGCGATGTGGTGCTGGGAGTTGATGTTTTCTATTTTGAGCAGCTGCTCGAGGAAACAAGGGAAGAAAAAGGGTACACTACCGACCCTGAATTAACAGCAGAAGACTGGAAAGAAGTAATCGGAGAATATAAAAAAATTGTAAAAAAACATACACGTAAGGCTTTTCCCCAGGACCCTAAGGAACAGCTGCTTTTATCGATCCAGGCAGTTTTTGATTCCTGGCATAATCAGAGAGCTGTTGTTTACAGACGACTCAACAAAATTCCGGACCACTTAGGAACAGCTGTTAACATTCAGAGTATGGTGTTCGGAAACATGGGCAATGATTCAGGGACTGGTGTGGCCTTTACAAGAAACCCCTCCACTGGCGAAAAGAAGCTCTATGGGGAATACTTAATCAACGCTCAGGGGGAGGATGTTGTTGCCGGCATCCGGACTCCACAGCCAATCAGTACGTTGAAAGATGAGATGCCGGACGTTTATGATCAATTTGTCGAGACATGCAATCATCTGGAAAACCATTACAAAGATATGCAGGATATTGAGTTTACAGTGGAACGGGGCCAGTTATTCATCTTGCAGACAAGAACAGGAAAACGGACAGCGGAAGCTGCTATTCGTATAGCTGTGGAGCTGGTAAACGATGAAGTAATTGAAAAACAGGAAGCGCTCCTTCGTATTGACCCGGAACAGCTTGATCAGCTGCTGCATCGCCGCATTGATGATTCGTTTGTTCGGAACCATATTGCTAAAGGACTGCCGGCTTCACCTGGTGCTGCTACAGGGCAGGTCGTATTTGACGCGGATGAAGCGGAAAGACTTACAGGCGACGGAAGAAAGGTTATACTCGTTCGGCCTGAAACCACACCCGACGATATTCACGGAATCATTTCCGCTCAGGCGGTTGTAACAAGCCGTGGCGGGATGACTTCTCATGCTGCAGTGGTAGCAAGAGGGATGGGCAAGGCGTGTATTTGCGGATGTGAAGCTCTGAAGATTGATTTGAAAAATAAGCAGTTTTCTGCAGGAGATACAGTCGTAAACTACGGAGAAATCATTACAATTGACGGTTCTACAGGTGAAATCATGCTGGGGGAAATTCCTATGATAGAACCGGAACTATCCGATGACTTCCGGACTCTTTTGTCATGGGCAGATGATGAGCGGAAATTGAAAGTCCGTACAAACGCCGACAATCCTCAGGACTCAAGAAAAGCAGTGGAATTTGGAGCGGAAGGAATCGGCCTCTGCCGGACGGAACATATGTTTATGGATGCATCACGGGTTCCAGTTGTTCAGCGGATGATCCTTTCTGATACTTTAGAAGAAAGACTTGAAGCACTGGAACAGCTTCTTCCAATGCAGCAGGAAGACTTTGAAGGAATTTTCGAAGCAATGGAAGACCGCCCTGTTACAGTCAGGCTTCTGGACCCGCCGCTTCACGAATTCATGCCGGACAAGGAAGAACTGTTAGTTGACATAACGAAGTTACAGTTAACTTACCCTGATTCTCCTGAATTAAAGGAGAAAGAGCAGCTGCTCAGAAAAGTACGCCAGCTTGATGAATTTAATCCAATGCTTGGCCACCGTGGCTGCAGACTCGGAATGATTCACCCGGAGATTTATGAGATGCAGGTCAAAGCTATTTTTTATGCGGCTGCAAAACTGGTAAACAAAGGGATGAAAGTCATTCCTGAGATAATGATTCCTCTTGTAGGCCATGTAAATGAGCTAAAAGAAATGAGAAAGCTTGTTGTAAACACAGCTGAACAGATCGCTGATGAAACTGGCACACAAGTGGATTACACTGTCGGCACGATGATTGAAGTACCCCGGGCTGCTCTCACAGCTGACGAAATTGCGGTGGAAGCAGATTTCTTTTCCTTCGGTACAAACGATTTAACACAAACTACTTTCGGATACAGCCGTGATGATGCAGAAGGCAAGTTTCTTCAGGCGTATATTGAAAATAAAGTCCTGCCTGAAAATCCTTTCGCGGTGCTTGACCAGAACGGTGTAGGAAAGTTAGTTGAAACGGGAGTGAAACTCGGCAGAACAGCAAGGTCTGAACTGAAAACGGGAATTTGCGGGGAGCATGGCGGTGAGAAATCATCCATTGAATTCTGTTATAATGCCGGGCTTGATTATGTGAGTTGTTCTCCATACCGTGTGCCGCTCGCAAGGCTTGCAGCAGCACAGGCAACGATTCGTAATAGTAAAACGGAAGCTGTTATGAAATAAATTAAAGGTTTTATAGTTGAGCAGGGACGTAAGCGGTCCCTGCTTTTTACATTTAAGGACTATCGAGATTCAAAAAAGCAACACAGTGGAAGCGGATCTACATTCCGTTAAATGGGGAAAAAGGGTGCTTCAGGGGGTTGCTGCGGATCCTTATTCCGTTAATAGCATAAATGTTGGTGATTTCATTGGTGAAATAAGGAGTAGCGAAACCTGGTTCCTAAAGCCTGCTTAAATCGTTGGGATGTGTAGAAATAGTGTACAAAATATTTAGTAACATGCCGGGCATATAAACGCCTGGCGTTTTCTTTTTCAGGCTTACCCAGATTTACTCTATTTTCCCACCTATACATAAGGAAAAATTAGAAAAAATAAAGTTGAAAAGAAAATCTAAGCTAAGAAGGGAAGTGAATGTATTGAATAAAAAAGGTTTTATGTTATATATATGTTTTGTATTATTATTCCTTGCAGCTGCTTGCAATACAGCAACTGATGAGGAAAATGCAAGACATTATGGTTATACCTATAACAACAACCAGTATCCTAACGAGGGTGAGATTAACCGGTTTGAGATGGGTGATGACAATAATCTCCGCCACTACACGAACAACATTTCTGCTGAAAGTACCGACACACCAAGCAGTAAGTATCCACATACGAAAGCTGTGCAAATCCAGGAAGCTAAATTTGACTTCCAGGTAGTCAAGGGAGATGACGGCAAGCGTTATGGAGGTGGAGAGCAAGGCGGAGCTAATGCTGAACAACGCCAGGGTCTTATGAACCGTATCCGACAGGGAATCGGCGGAGGCCAGGGAGGCGAAGGAGGAGCCGGCGGAGATGCAGGTGAACAGCAGCAGCCGGGACAACAGCAGGATACAGCTGCTCCGGATCAGCAGCAAGGTGCACCTGTGACCGATCAGGATCAACAGGAACGACAACAGGAACAGCAGGAGCAACAGCAGGAACAGCCAAGCGGCGGAATAAGCCAGGCGGAACAGCGTGTTATTGAATTAACAAATGAACAGCGCCGCAACAATGGATTGTCAGAGCTTGAGGCACACGGGCAGTTAAGCAATGTGGCAAGGACGAAATCCAATGACATGCAGGAAAACAATTATTTTTCCCATACAAGTCCAACATATGGGTCGCCATTCGATATGATCCGCGACCATGATGTGGAATTTAATGCGGCAGCGGAAAATATCGCTCAGGGGCAGCAGACGCCGGAGCAGGTGGTGGAATCGTGGATGAACAGTGAGGGTCACCGTGGGAACATACTTAACGGGAACTTTACTCATATTGGGGTAGGGTATGACGAAAATGGCCACCACTGGACGCAAATGTTTATAACTCAGTAAAAAAATAAGGAGCAGGCTATGGAGCCTGCTCCTTATTAATGTTGACATTATCTTCCTCGCCCGGTATAATTTCCTCAAATAACTGAAACGCTGATGAGGATTAGTAAAGCAGTCGATGTTTCTTCAGAGAGGGGACCATTTGGTGAGAGGTTTCTGTAACAGCTGTTCGAACCTGCCTCTGAGTTCTGTGCATTATAGCACAGCGGATGAGTCAATCCGTTATCAAATAGAGAGTATAAAGCCTTGCTTTGTAAATAAGGGTGGTACCGCCAATCAATGGTCCCTTTATTCAGAGCAGGGCTTTTTTGTTTAAAATTTGGCTCTGGTTATTAGTAATAGAAATTTCGGTGCTGAATCTGGACAAATATTTGAGTTATGGCTGAGATTTGTCCAGCAAAGCGATTAATCTGGACAAATTAGCCGTCTGGGAGTGAGATTTGTCCAGCAAAATGTCATTGCAGGACAAATTTAAGTAAAACAGACAGGAATTTGTCCAGGTAATATCCTAATAATGGAATATATTGAAAAATTTATCACCTAATCTGGACAAATAATTGTTTTATGGCTGAGATTTGTCCAGCAAAGCGATTAATCTGGACAAATTAGCCGTCTGGGAGTGAGATTTGTCCAGCAAAATGTCATTGCAGGACAAATTTAAGTAAAACAGACAGGAATTTGTCCAGGTAATATCCTAATAATGGAATATATTGAAAAATTTATCACCTAATCTGGACAAATAATTGTTTTATGGCTGAGATTTGTCCAGCAAAGCGATTAATCTGGACAAATTAGCCGTCTGGGAGTGAGATTTGTCCAGCAAAATGTCATTGCAGGACAAATTTAAGTAAAACAAACAGAATTTGTCCAGGCAATATCCTAATAATGGAATATACTGAAAATTTTATCACCTAATCTGGACAAATCTTTGTTTTATGGCTGAGATTTGTCCAGCAAAGCAAAATTGCAGGACAATCCTTGTCAAAATCACAGAATTTGTCCAGAAAGCCCATCCTGATGTAACTGACCAGGCCGGATCAAACGGCATCAACAAAAAATATAAAAGAGGTGCTTATTATGGCAAAAGAGTTTGTTAAAGATATTACTTCCATGGACGAAGATTTCGCCCAGTGGTACACGGACGTTGTCACCAAAGCGGATCTGGTAGACTATTCCAGCGTGAGGGGTTCCATGATTATCCGGCCCTACGGATATGCATTGTGGGAAAATATTAAAGGTGCCCTTGACAGAAGAATTAAGGAAACTGGGCATGAAAATGTATATATGCCGCTTTTTATACCGGAGAGTCTGCTCGAAAAAGAAAAAGACCATATTGAAGGGTTCGCCCCTGAGGTAGCTTGGGTGACACACGGCGGTTCAGAGGAACTTACCGAACGCCTTTGTGTCAGACCTACTTCTGAAGTGCTTTTCTGCGAGCATTATAAAAATATTATCCATTCATTCAGAGACCTGCCAAAGCTGTATAATCAGTGGTCCAATGTTGTTCGATGGGAAAAAACGACACGTCCGTTCCTGAGAACACTGGAGTTTTTATGGCAGGAAGGGCATACTTGCCACGCAACAGACGAGGAAGCATTAGAAGAAACGGAAAAAATGCTGGATGTTTATGCGGAAATAGCAGAGAAATATCTTGCTATTCCTGTAATCAAAGGCCAGAAAACAGAAAAAGAAAAATTCGCCGGAGCAAAGCTCACATATACGATCGAGAGCCTGATGCATGACGGTAAAGCATTGCAGACAGCGACTTCCCATCATTTCGGCGACGGTTTTGCAAAAGCCTTCGGAATTCAGTACACAGATAAAGACGGCAAACTGCAGTATGTACATCAGACATCGTGGGGTTTTACAACAAGGGTTATTGGCGCGATGATTATGGTGCATGGAGACGACCGGGGACTCATCATTCCGCCAAAAGTGGCTCCGACTGAACTGATGATTCTTCCGATTGCCCAGCATAAAGAAGGGGTTCTTGACCATGCGTATGAGCTGAATGAAAAGCTCTCAGCTAAGTTCAGAACAGGTATAGATGCCAGCGACAAAAAACCTGGCTGGAAATTCAATGAATATGAGATGAAGGGTGTTCCTCTGAGACTTGAAGTGGGTCCTAAAGATATTGAAAAGGGGCAGGCAGTACTTGTTCGGCGAGATACCGGAGAAAAAGAATTTGTCCCGCAGGATCAGCTGGAAACGAGAATATCCGACTTGTTAGAGGAAATCCAGCAAAACTTGTTTAATAAAGCAAAAGAAAAGCAGCAAGAAAAAACATACACCGCGACAAACTATGAGGAATTTAAACAAACGTTTGATCAAAAGTCAGGATTCGTCAAAGCCATGTGGTGCGGCGAGACTGCGTGTGAAGAAAAAATTAAAGAGGAAACCGGAGTAACTTCCCGCTGTATCCCAAAAGAAGGAGAGAAGATCTCTGAAGAATGTGTTTGCTGCGGGAAAGAAGCTGAAAAAATGGTCTACTGGGCTAAAGCATACTAAGAGAAAAAACCGTTCCTGGCAGAGCATCAGGTACGGTTTTTCCGTTATCTTATTCCTGTTCAGGGTCCTCATCATCGCCAAACGTCGTGAAGAAATAAATGAACAAAATAAGACTGATCCCGATTATAAATGAAGCGGTCCTGGTCGTTCGTACTGCCGGAAACATCTCAGTTAAGGCCAATTACAATCACTCCCTTATATGATTTTCAATCAGCTTAGGATTCAAATTTAAATGCTCGCATAATAATTTATATATATTGTCATGAGGATCCTCCAGTCCTGGCAGAGTCGGCCGTAAATGCGGCAGGCCAAGGAGAGGACCACCTACATTTATTGAAAGTCCGGCAGGGTTAAGTACCACACCTGTAACAGAAAACTGCCCGGTAATCAGAAACTTGGCGATGAATATATCAATAAGATCTATAGTGAGGTTTACTAGTGGATTTCCCGTTTTACTCACAAGCCTTTGCTGTCCGGTGATCGGGCCGCCTAAAGACGCGCGAAAACCCCTTGGTGTTACAAAGACGCCAATGATTGTTATCTGGCCGGTAAGGAGCAGGATCGCCGTAATTATTGCTAAACTCCTTTTGATACTCCTGACTTTTTCCAGTGCTTTAATTATTTCCTGCTGGTTAGCCATATCACCACACCCTCTGTATTTTATCCTATTCTGAAAATCAGTTATTGTTGTAAGAATTAAGGCTTTTAGCAGAAAAACAGGAACCTGTCCCGCTCATTTAATTAATTTGGATTATAATAAGATGAAAAAGAGTTTTTAATGAAGCAGCCGCATTTATCTTTCGATTACATAGAATGTGTTAGGAGTTTATAAAATGGATAAAAAAATCGCACTAATAACGGGAACAAGTACAGGGCTCGGTTTTCATACTGCTCTTAAGCTTGCTGAAAATGGGTATACTGTGGTTGCTGCTATGAGAAATACTGAGAAAAAACAGAGACTTGAGGATGAAGCAGCACGTTTACGTATAGAGAAAAACATTGATATCGTTAAAATGGATGTTACAGAACAGTCAGAAATTACAGCCATACAAAAATATGTTCAGGATAAATATGGGAAACTGGATGTATTAATTAATAATGCCGGTTATTCACTTGGAGGAGTGACTGAGCACCTGGACACTGCCGACTGGAAAGGTCAGTTTAACACAAATTTGTTCGGTGCAGTCGCTGTCACGAAGGCCTTTCTCCCGTTAATGAGAAAAAACGGGAAAGGGAAGATTATAAACATTGGGAGCATCAGCGGGAGATTCGGTTTCCCTGGCTTAGGCCCTTATGCAGCATCAAAATTTGCATTGGAAGGCTTCAGTGAATCCCTCAGACTTGAGCTGCTGAATTTCAATATTAGTGTCAGCATAATTGAAGCAGGATCCTATAAAACTAAAATATGGGAAAAAGGGATGGGAGGTGTGAATACTGAGGAAGAAAATGAGTATTCCACACTTATCCGGAATCTGCATAAGGCAGCCGGTAACTCTGCTGAAGGAGCAGCTGAGCCTGGAGAAGTGGCAGAATTAATTTTGAAAATCTGCCGGACCGCCAAACCAAAACTACGATACCAAACAGGAAAAGGGATCAGGACAGCGACCTTCCTGAAGGGGATTCTGCCCTGGTCCTTTTTTGAACGGTTAATTTTGAGAAAAATTTACTCGAAAAAATGAATATGTTTACATGAATCAATTTCATAATTCAAGATTTTCATCATTAATACGAACATTATCTTATAATGTTACTCTGTTGGTCGATTTTCGCTTCAGACGGACGCGTTCTGCGGGCACGGCTTCAACTAATTTTTGACGACTGAATGCCGTCAAATATGGATTTTCAGCTTTTGATGCTTTTCCCGCCAGAGTCGCCCTCTTACGCTGCAATCGAAAAGTAATGTTCATCTTTTTTATGGAAAGTCTATATATAAAATTCATTCACTTGTAAAAAAGGCAAGGAAGTAAAATCTGCCAGAAATACCTTTAAATGAAATGTTCTCGGGGTACATACTAAAAAACTGCATTTTTGGAGGAATTTGCTATGCGCATTTTATGTCTGGACGGCGGAGGGATTCGTGGTATTTTTTCCGCTGCAATTCTTCAGGAGATAGAACAAGAATGCGGAAAACCAGTAAATGAAATGTTTGATATGATTGCAGGCACCAGTACAGGTTCCATTATCGCGGCTTCAGTAGTTTTAAATAAAGGCTTAAATGAAGTAAAAGAAAAATATAAAACGCATGGGAAAGTGATTTTTACTCCGCAGGCTAAAATTGGACTGTTTAAAACCGTATATAATGATAAAGAAATGCGAAAGTACTTCAGGGAGCAATTTGGAGAAGTAAGCCTCTCTGAAATAAAGAAACCATTACTCATTCCTTCTGTGAACATTAGTGAAGGCTCCCCCTATGTGTACCGGTCAAATTACCGGAAGGATGTGCAGGAAGATTTGTCGGTAAAAGTTTGGGACGCCGTCCTTTCTTCCTGTTCAGCGCCAGTTTATTTTCCGCCAAATAATGTACAAAATAAATATTTAACGGCAGATGGAGGGTTATGGGCCAATAATCCTTCACTCGTATGCCTTACAGAAGCTGTCCACTACTTTAAAGAACCGATGGATCAGGTGAGAATCCTTTCCATAGGAACAGGAGAGCAGAAAATAAATTTTGAAATAAATTCTAAGAAATCCTGGGGAATTAAAGAGTGGCTTCCTTTTCATCTCCAGTCCAGAAGAATTACACCAAAACTGCTGGACCTTGCAATGCACTTGTCGTCCGAAGCAGTTTCCGAACAATGTGAAAAGCTGATGGGTAAAAATTATTTACGGCTGAACGCCGATCTTGGAAAAGAAGTCCCGTTTGATGAAATGGAAAGTATTGAGGAGCTTGTTGAGCTCTCTAAGCAAGTAATCAAGAACAAGAAAAGTGAAGTTCTGGAATTTTTACGTTAGCTTATATGGAGGTGGCTGGGGCTTTGGTGTTCTCTTTCGGTTAGTTCGGGCATGCGGGAGCTTCCAGCGTCCCCGAACTCTATAATTTCCCCTGAGTTCAGGCATCCCGCGATAAACTTTCATTCCCCCTCCCCTGACTAATTTCCAACTAACTTTGTGCAAGTCTGATAGAATATTGTTAAAATATAAATAGTTTCGATAGTAAAAAGGGGGCTCCTCATGTTTAACGAATGGAGAAAACGACTGGAAGAAGAATTCTCAGGAAAACAGGCATACAGATATGCGGAAAGAATAGCCCAATTTCATCGGATACAGGCTTCCACCGGCTATCGGGAAGCTGCTCATACAGCTGCCAGTATGCTGAAACGTGACGGCGTGGAAGCGGAAATTATTAGTTACCCGGCTAAAAAAGGGGAGCGTTTTTTAGCACACCGGAGTTTTCAGGAATGGCACTGCAACCACGGTGAGCTTTGGATTGAAGGAGAAAACAGGCAAAGAATTGCCAGATATAATGAAGAAGAAATCTCCATCATACAGCGAAGCGTCTCCACACCGCCAGAGGGAGTATATGGTGAACTTGCAGTTGTGGAAAATGCCGAAGACCCTGAAAGCTATAAAGATATAGATATTAAAGGGAAAATCGCTCTTGTAAGAGGAAACCAGTTCCTTGTTCATGATCTTGCTGTAGAAAAGCATGGAGCAGCGGGGCTTATTTTTGACAACCTGAATGAATATCCGCCGATCAGAACCAGGCTTGATATGCCAGATGCTATTCAATACACTTCCTACTGGTGGCACGGTGACGAGAAAAAATCATTCGGCTTTGCTGTTTCGCCGCGTACAGGAGAAATACTAAGAAAAAAAGCTGAAAAAGAAACAGTAAGGCTTTTTGCAAAAGTGAATGCCGAACTATATGACGGTAATTTTGAGAATATTGAATATTACATACCTGGTAAGAAAAAGGAAGAAATCCTCCTTGTAAGCCACCTTTGTCACCCGTATCCCGGCGGCCAGGATAATGCTTCCGGACCCGGGACATTGATGGAAACTATGCGCGCATTGAATGAACTCATTTCTTCCGGAAGGCTGCCGGAACCTGACTTAAGTATCCGCTTTCTGATGATGCCGGAAATGACTGGAACATATGCATACTTTGACCAGCACCCGGAACGCATACCACTGACCGTGGCTGCATTAAACCTGGACATGGTCGGGGCAGACCAGCAAAAAGGGGGAGGGCCATTATGTATTGAACAGCCGCCGATGGCCACTCCTACGTTCACAGACCGGTTCGCTTATAAATTATTTGAGTCTGTCAGTGTGGATACGAGCAATTTTACAGGTACGGCCTCTTACAGCACAGTCAATTTTGTGAAGACGAGGTTCTCCGGGGGCAGCGATCATTATGTTATTTCCGATCCTTCCATCGGTATTCCATGCCCGATGCTCATTCAGTGGCCGGATAAAAACTACCATACAACAGCTGATACGACACACGGGCTAGACCCGGGAATGATGAAAAAAACAGGGTTGACCACGGCACTGTATGCGTATGGGCTGGCAAACGGAACGGAAGACGAATGGATTTCCATTCTCCTCGATGATATTGCTTCGAGATACACCGATTTGGTTAAAAATGTAAACTGGTTTTTCCAGAAGGTTCATTTGGCTGAAGATTGGCAGGATACTCTGGATTTTTATACTGATTACGAGGATAAAGCACTGAGTTCTTATTTACTGTATGCTCACGCGAGGGGATTTTCCCGTCTCGAGGATAAGACAGCGGAAGCGCTTGTTCAGCTGGCCAAGCAGTTTGATGCCATCGAAGACTGGGCAGGGGACAAGGCGAAGTTATATGGCGGAAAGAATGATGGTATGGCTTCTGTGGGCAGGCTTCCGGAATATTTTGGAAGTAAAGTGTTCAAAAGGGTATACGAAGGACCGTATTCTTTACTTTTTGAGCTGGACAGACTTCCAGTTGATGAAAAATTAACTTGGTATCAGACAGTAAAAGAGACTAACCCTGAACAAGGCTACGATACTTTTATCCAGTACTGGATGGATGGAGAACAAAATCTCACAGAAGTACTGGAGCTTGTCAAAAAAGAAACAGGCATGTATAACCCGGTTTTTGCAGAAAAATTCATAGAAATATCGAAAAGATTAGGACTTATTGAAGAAGTTTAAACGATCGTTTAAAAAAATGACTAGTATAGTCGAATAGACCAATAGCAGGAGGGTGTTTTCTTGCCAGATAAGCGAATTATTATTGCAGGTACAGGAAGCGGGACGGGAAAAACAACGGTTACTTTAGGGCTGATGGCGGCGCTCAGTCAAAAAGGATATGAAGTTCAGGGCTTTAAATGCGGTCCTGACTTCATTGATCCTTCCTATCATACAGCTGTAACCGGCAGAGTATCCCGAAACCTTGACAGCTGGCTTCTCAGTGAAGAGACTCTGAAGGATGTTTATATAAAAGGCAGCAGCAAGGCAGATATATCTGTCATTGAAGGAGTGATGGGCCTCTTTGACGGGAAAGGCCCTTTAACTAACGAAGGGAGTACCGCTGAAATAAGCAGAATTACAAACACAAAGGTTATTCTTGTCGTCGATTGCTACAGCATGGCAAGAAGCGCCGCTGCAATCGTGCAGGGCTTTCAGAACTTTACCGATGAAATTACTATCGCCGGTGTCATTGCGAACCGTGTCGGAGGAGAAGGGCATTACAAGATAATAAAAGAAGCAGTTGAAAAAGAATGCGGTGTACCTGTGATCGGGTATTTACCTTATAACCAAGATATTGAACTGCCGGAAAGGCATCTTGGGCTGGTGCCTTCAATAGAAAGAGGGGATCTGGACGATTTCTTTACGGGGCTAGGTGAGTCTTTTTCTGAAACAGTAAACCTGGATTTGCTCTTGGAACTGTCAGTATCAGAGTATCCGGACATTTCAGACAAACCTTATTTTTCGCCTGAAAAGAAGGCAAGTGTACGGATCGCTGTGGCAAAAGATGAAGCATTCAGTTTCTATTACGAGGAAAACTTTGAAATTCTCGAGTCCTGTGGAGCTGAATTAGTTTTCTTTTCTCCATTAAAGAGGGAGCTTCTTCCAGAAGATGTCCATGGGCTGTATATAGGCGGCGGTTTTCCGGAAGTATTTGCAAAAGAACTTGAAGAACAGAAGGAAGTTAAAAAATCGATTCTTATTTCAGTGGAAAAAGGACTGCCGGTGCTGGCAGAGTGCGGTGGTTTTATGTTTTTGTGTGAAAAGATTATTGCCACCGATGGTTCTGAATACAAGATGGCCGGAGCAATACCCGGCGTTGTAAAAATGCAGGAGTCACTTGCTGCAATCGGGTATCGGGAGCTTACGGGTGCATATGGAAACTATTTGCTGCCAGGAGACACAACTGCAAGAGGCCATGAATTTCACTATTCTGTTTTTCATACTGACGGGGAATATATCGCTGCATGGAAAACAACAGGAACGGAAAATGTGAAGCGGGAAGGATATCAGGACGGGAATCTTATGGCAGGATATACTCATTTTCATTTTGCCTCTTGCCCTTTGATGGCGGAACGATGGATCAGGAAGTGTGAAGAGTGGAAGCAATTAAACTTTGACATTTGATAAGTTAAATAAGTGTGCGAACAGTAAAAGAGGGCCCCTTCAGAATAAGGGAGCCCTCTTTATAAATTAGTCGTTAAGTGTTACATCACGAAGGAAATAAAAACCGCTTGGATACTGCCAGAAGCCTTCAACTTCATCCCTGACACCTGCATTCAGATCCGGGAAGAAGAGATAAGCGTATGGAGATTCCTCTGCAAGCTCATTTTGAACTTCTTCATAAAGGTCTAAACGAATATCCTGGTCTGTTTCCTGGCGTGCCTGGTCAAGGAGTTCATCGATTCTCTCATTTTCAATGAAAGACCTGTTTCCTGGTACCCCTTTGTTGTCAGAATGGAAAACAGCATAAAGGCCGTAGTCTCCATCCATTGTTACTGTGCCCCAGCTTCCGAGGAACATTTCTGTTTCCCCTTGCTGCGCACGCTCCAGGTAAGTACCGAACTCTGTCATGTCAATGTCCACTTCCACACCGATTTCGGACAGCTGGTGCTGGATAAGCTGAGCAATATCCTGGCGCTGGCGTTCATCATCCGTAAGAATGGTCGTTTCGAAACCATCAGGATATCCTGCTTCCGCAAGAAGTTCCCTCGCTGCTTCAAGATTATGTTCAATGTAATCGATATCTTCACTGTAACCTAATACGTCTGGTGCGAGCGGACCGTGTGCTACTGTACCGAGATCATTCAGCACCCCGTCTACCATATCTTCTTTATTAATTGCCATATGCAAAGCCTGGCGGACACGAGGATCATCAAACGGCTCTACTTCCGTATTGAACCCTAAATATTCCATTCGGGAACTGCTTACTTGCTGGATGGAAGTACCGTCAGCATTTTCTACTCTGTCAACATCACTTGGGTTAACAGGATATGTTATATGGATACCGCCTGTTTCAAGCTCACCGATCCTGGTTAAATCTTCCGGAATAACATTAAATGTAACGGAGTTAACACCGGCTTCCTCTTCTGCCCAGTAATCTTCATTTTTAACAAGCCTTACATATTCTCCGGACACATGCTCGTCAAATTGAAAATAACCAGTTCCTGAAGGACTGTCATTTGCTGCGGAAAAAGGGTTGTCCCCGTTTTCCATTGCTTCATAAGATGCTTCTACAAGTTCCGGGCTGATAATGCTTCCCCCGGTGTGAGCCAGGTGTGCCGGGAGCGGTGCGAAAGGAAATTCAGTTTCAATGTGCACCGTGAAATCATCCACAACAGAAACATCCGTAATCATGCCAAACAGGAATCCGACTGGAGATGCCACCTCTTCGTCCCTTACACGGTCCAGGCTCATTTTAACGACTTCAGCGTTAAGCTCAGAACCATCATGGAAAGTAACCCCTTCACGGATTTTTGCTTCCCAAACTGTATCCTCGATTTGCTCCAGGCTTTCTGCCAGGGCTGGTTGAATTTCCATGTTTTCGTCCTGATAAACTAAACCATCATAAATCGTATTATTAATACTATTGGACACATTTTCATTTGCTCCATGCGGATCCAGTGAAACTGGGTCGGACACAATACCGATTCTCAGATCTCCGCTTGCGGACTCACCTGAATTTTCTGCATTGTTGTCAGGGCTTTGATTATCATTGCCTCCATTTTCATCTGGTTCGCTAGCACATGCTGTGAAAATAAGGCTGCTTGCAAGAATCGCTGCTGTAAATAATGTTTTCTTTCTTTTCAATTTTAAAACCCCCTTAATCTTATCGGCTAACTATTATATTAAACCACAACTGTAAAAAAAAGAGTATAACTATTTTTTCGCTATATTATCCTTTAATTCCTGTATGTTTTTCACTTTAAATTGCATCCTAATACTGTTAATTGCCATGAGTAATTTATTTTTTAAGCTCTGTTAAACTTAATTGTTGATTTTCACTACAGGACGCTCGCTTGCCTCGGGCATTGCTTCAGCTACCTCAGAAGCCAAAAGGCTTCCGAGGGGATCTTCAGCTAATGCTATTCCCGAAGGCGTCTCGCCTCCTTTCGCTACAATCAACAGTGTAAAAATCAACATTAGACTTTAACAAATTTTTAAGAAGCAGGTGAAAGCAAATGGATGAGACACTTGGCTATTTACGGGAATCTTTGTCAAATTACCTGGAGACGAGCCCTCCATGCATCGCTCTTTATAAGAAGCTTCTTCATAACCATTATGAGGACGAACTTGCCTTTGTAAGAGACCTTGATGTGGAAGAAATTAATCTACTGAATACAGTGCTTCAAAAGGAACTTGAATATGCGAGAGAAACCCAGGACGACAAGCGGGCAGGGGAACTTACTGAAATATTCGAGCTGTTATTTTAAACAAAGCCTTTGTCTTAAGTGAAAACAGCAAATAAAGGGGTGTACATATGAAGGAGGAAGAGGTGCAAAGATGTGTTTTTCACCTGGAAGATGAGGAGGAAAAGCTTGTTGTGCACGGGGAAATCAGCGGCGAATCAGAGGTGGAGTATCATGATGATTTAAAGCTGAAGGCTGTGATTGCCCTGCTTAACTCTGTTGACCAGGTTAACTTCACAAAAGCAGAAAAAGGCGCTCAGTTTAATGAGTTTATGGAGGAAATCCAGGATGTGCTTTCGGAGATGAAAAGTAACGAGCACTTTCAGGGAAAAATCAATGAGTGAGGTGTTCTGAATGGGTAATGAAGAGAAAAACAAGAAAGGTGATATTAAACAAAAAGCTAATGCAACGTTAGGAGGCATGGGCCTTTACGGAACAACGGGAAACACAGAGATTGAAGGCTATGAAATGTCAGGAGACATTGAAAATGCGGGGCGTCTCGATAAAGGTTTTAAAAGAGATGCAGGAACTGAGGGAGCATCTGCTTCTATAGAGCAGGATGACGATTAATATGCTGTTGTAAGAGGGCAGATGAAGAGAGGGGGGCAGTATAATGGGAAAACAGCGAGGGCACAGAAGCAATGATCCGGCCATACCTGGCACGAGAAGTGTAAATCCCCTGGGAAAATCACCAGATGATAAACATGCCGGCGAAGTTTTAAGCCAAGGAAACGAAGCGGCTAAAAAAAGATAATACGAAATAAATCACTGTGCATTACAGAAGCTCATCGGGTGATGAGCTTTTTTCAGCTTGGAAACATATAGGGGGGCAGGCAGAGTTACGGACTTGAAACGGATAATCTACTCTGGTTAAGACGATTGAGTATTTAGGCCCGGCTGTCAGAGAGGCCCCTCGACTGTAGTGAATAAGACCCGCGTGATAGTCAGGATGAATTGCGATTTTATTATTTTTAGGTAATATATCACGATCGGATGCAGTACGTTACTTTACACAGACATTAGACCTATCCATCTAATTAATTTTGTTTTCGTTAAATGCTTGTTCAGGCTGTATTACCTATACCTCCGGCAAGGACGTTTCGGGGAACAGATAGAAGGTCCAAAGACCCAGTAGTGTAATTGTTAATATAAGATTTTTATAGAATACAGGTTTTTATGATTGCATATTATGACATTATTCGATATACTCAATACACAAAATACTGTTGCAGAAATAACTGACAACACAATATATTGATATTTTGCAGAAAAACAGGTGCTTAAATCAGAGCTTAAAAGGGAATCCGGTGAAAAGCCGGAGCTGTCCCCGCAACTGTAAATGCTGACGAAATGAGAAATCCACTGTACAGAGTGGCTGCAAGGCCGCTGTATGGGAAGGCTCAGAGTAGAAAGAAGCATAAGCCAGGAGACCTGCCTGTTTTTCGAATAGTTTCATGGCTTCGGGGAATGAGTTCATGAGGCGGCAGGCGCTGGAAACCTATACATACATCTATGATTTAACATATTTTATTATTCTCAGGTTTCTGTTCTATTTTTATGTTTGCCGTTCTCTCTGACTCTTCCTTTATGGAAGAGTTTTTTTGTTTTCATAACCTCGTCCCTGGCAGGATCATCATTTTTAAAAAGGAGAGAGCTAAATGGCGGTACAAACAAATAATTTAATTGAAATAAGACAGGAGTTTTCCAGCTTAAACTGGAATGGCTGGCCGGAAGAAAAAAGTACGGATGATCAGCTGCTCGCTGCACTTGAGAGGATTACGATGGACGAACCGGACTGGACGTATGTTGCTGCCCGGCTGAGGCTCGCTAAATTTTATGAAGAAATTGGGAGCAGAAGAAACGCTGCATCTGAGAATGTATATGAAGCATTTCCCCAATCGGTTGAACATCTTGTAGCGAAGGGGCTGTATCACCCGTTCCTCATTAATAAATATTCTGTGAAGGAAAGAGAGGAGCTGGCAGGACTGCTTGACCCTGAAAAAGACAAAGCATTTACTTATCTCGGACTTCATACTTTAATCGACCGCTATGTCACAAAAGACTTTGACGGCAATAAACTGGAGCTCCCGCAGGAAAGGTTCATGATCATTGCGATGACACTTATGCAGGACGAACCTGAGGAGAAACGGCTTGAATATATTAAAGAAGCCTATTGGGCGTTATCGAATTTATATATGACAGTGGCAACCCCAACACTGGCAAACGCAGGAAAGACACATGGGCAGCTGTCCAGCTGCTTCATCGATACGATGGATGATAGTCTCCGTGGTATTTTTGACAGCACGACAGATGCGGCTACTTTAAGCAAAAACGGGGGCGGAATTGGGATTTATTTAGGAAAAATCCGTTCCCAGGGTTCTTCTATTAAAGGCCATAAAGGTACTTCCTCAGGTGTGCTTCCATGGATGAAACAGCTGAACAATACAGCGGTAAGCGTGGATCAGCTTGGCCAGAGACAAGGTGCTATCGCTGTTTATCTGGATGTCTGGCATAAAGATATTTTCTCTTTTCTTGACGCCAAACTTAATAACGGCGACGAGCGGAAGCGGACCCATGATATTTTTACCGGAGTATCCCTCCCGGATCTGTTCATGGAGAAGGTGGAAGAGCGGGGAGACTGGCACTTGTTTGACCCTCATGAAGTGAGGCAGACGATGGGTTATTCTCTGGAAGATTTTTTTGATGAGAAAAAAGGCGGCGGAAGCTTTCGCCAGAAATACGAAGAATGTGTGAATGAGCCGGAGTTAAGCAGAAAAACAGTTCCGGCAATTGAAATTATGAAACGGATTATGATTTCCCAGTTAGAAACGGGTACACCGTACATGTTTTACCGTGACGAAGCGAACCGGATGAATCCGAACCAGCA
Organism: Evansella clarkii; assembly: GCF_002019695.1. Classification (GTDB taxonomy): domain Bacteria; phylum Bacillota; class Bacilli; order Bacillales; family Salisediminibacteriaceae; genus Evansella; species Evansella clarkii. The sequence goes on from NZ_KV917376.1 coordinate 3,295,908, forward strand.
CTGCGGAATGATCTACGGCTCGAATCTTTGTACTGAAATTATGCAGAATATGAGCCCGACGACAGTGATGGAAGAAAAGACGGCAGACGGAAAAATCATTATTACTAAAGAGGCGGGGGATTATGTTGTCTGCAATTTAAGCTCAGTAAATCTGTCTTCCGCTGTAACAGATGATGTCCTAGAGCGGCTCATTCCTATCCAGGTTAGAATGCTCGATAATGTAATTGATATTAACGATATTGAAGTGCTTCAGGCTAAACAGACGAACCGGAAATACAGGGCAATCGGACTCGGCACATACGGCTGGCACCATCTGCTCGCTTTGAAAGGAATTCGCTGGGAGTCGGAGGAAGCGGTACAGTTTGCTGATGAGCTGTATGAAAAAATTGCTTTTTTAACGATTCAGGCAAGCATGGAGCTGGCAAAAGAGAAGGGCTGTTATGCAAAGTTTGAAGGATCAGATTGGGAATCAGGAGAATATTTCAGGTTAAGAAACTATGAAACTGTGAATTGGACGGAACTTGCAGGTGAAGTGAGAAAAAACGGGTTGCGGAACGGTTATTTAATGGCTGTTGCACCGAATTCCTCCACTGCAATAATCGCCGGCACAACAGCTTCCATTGATCCGATCTATCGTAAAGAGTATGCAGAGGAGAAAAAGAATTTCCGAATCCCGGTGACAGCTCCAGATATCTCACCGAAAACAACCTGGTTTTATAAGTCAGCACATGAAACAGACCAGTTGTGGAGCGTTAAGCAAAACGGTGCAAGGCAGAAGCATATCGATCAGGGAATTTCTTTCAATCTGTATGTTAAAAACACAATCAAAGCGAAGGAACTCCTGGAACTGCATATGAGCGCGTGGAAAAACGGGCTGAAAACAACTTATTATGTCCGGTCCACATCCAGTGAAATTGAAGATTGCGATAGCTGTGCAAGCTGATTAAGTTTCACAAAAATTGAGGGGGAATTGATATGACGTTAAAACAAAGAAAACTATATGATACAGCTGCGCCTAATGCATCTACCGGGATTATAAACGGGGAAAGCTCGAACGTTCTGAACTGGGACGATGTGAGATTTTCCTGGGCATACCCGCTCTATAAAAATATGCTTGCAAATTTCTGGACTCCTTTTGAAATTAATATGGCTAACGATATAAGACAATACGAAACGCTTGAGACGAAGGAAAGGGAAGCCTTTGATAAAATTATCGGACTCCTCGCTTTTCTTGACAGCATCCAGACAGATTATTCGATGCATGTGGCCAGGTATTTAACGGATTCAAGCCTGTCCGCACTGATGACAGTACTTTCCTTCCAGGAAGTGGTTCATAACCAGAGCTATTCTTATGTTCTCTCGAGTCTGACAACGAAGCAGAAGCAGGACGAGATTTTTGAATACTGGAAGCACGATAAAGTATTGAGGGAACGTAATGATTTTATCGCAGAAGGTTATGAGCGTTTTGTAGCTGACCCGACACCTCAGACGTTTCTGGAGTCCATTGTTTACGATGTTATTCTCGAAGGGCTGAATTTCTATTCCGGGTTTAGTTACTTCTATAATCTGGCGAGAAACCAGAAGATGGTGTCCACCTCAACAATGATAAATTATATTAACCGTGATGAGCAGCAGCATGTATATTTGTTTTCAAATATATTTAAAGAGCTGTTAAATGAAAACCCTGAATTAAATACGGCGGAGAATCACAGATTTGTTCAGGAAACGTTTGTACGTGGGGCGGAGCTTGAAATTAACTGGGCAAGGCATATTATTGGCGATGAGATCAGCGGGATTAACATGGAGGATCTTGAAGCATATATCAAATTTATTGCGAATAAGCGTGTGAACCAGCTTGGTGTGGAGCGCCCCTTTGAAGGATACCGCCAGAACCCAATGCGCTGGATAAAAGTGTACGAGGATGTAAACAGCGGGAAGACAGACTTTTTTGAGCAAAAATCCCGCCAGTATACGAAAGTTTCAGATGATAATGGATTTGATGACTTGTAAGCAGGTTTTGGAAGACATTCATATTAAGTTGAGTGGGATTTAGGAGAAGAAGAACCTGAATGCTCTTACACTGCTTGAGCTGGAGCAATTCTGTGACTCAAGGGATGCAAGACGCTCTTGCACTACTTGAGCTCGAGTAATTATGTCACTCAAAGTATGCAAGATGCACTTGCAACTTACCTGAAATGAATTAAGTCTGTTTATAAGAGAATCTAAAGAGCTATTTTACCTTTCTGGAAAAAAAATTATTGAGAAAGATAACGCTGGAGCGTCCAGCATGCCCATTTTAAGAAAACATCATCTTAAAAAGGAACGCAAGCCCAGGCTTGCGTTCCTTTTCCTTCTATATTAATACAAATTTAATTTTCCAATTCTCTCGACTGCTTCCTGGATTCTTTCTTCGGTAGTCAGAAGTCCGATGCGGACATATCCTTCGCCGTGTTCACCAAATCCGTTGCCTGGTGCAGTCGCTACATGAGCTTTTTCAATGAGCATGTCTGCGAATTCTTCAGAAGTGTAACCTTCAGCTACTGGCATCCAGGCAAAGAAGGATCCTTTTGGAAATTTAATATCACAGCCGATTTTCTGCATGCCTTCAACAAAGATATTCCGCCGACGTTCATAAATCTCCAAAAGTTCCTGAACCGGTTCCTGGCTTCCAAGCAGAGCATCTGCAGCTGCTTCCTGGACAGCTCCGAAAAGGCTGACATACATGTGGTCCTGAATAAGGTTAAGTGCTTCGATCACTGAAGGATTTCCAACGGCGAATGCCACCCGCCAGCCAGCCATATTATATGTTTTTGACATGGTATAGATTTCAATTCCAGTCTCCTTTGCCCCCGGGACCTGCAGAAAGCTTATTGGTTTTTTGTTATCAAAACCGATTGCGCCATAGGCAAAATCATGAACTACACAAATATTATGTTTTTCGCCAATCTCGACTGTTTCTTCAAAAAATTCTTTTGTTGCTGTGGCGGCGGTAGGATTATTTGGGTAATTTAAAAATATTAATTTTGCCTGCTTCAGATCTTTCTGTGAGATTTCGTTGTAATCAGGCAGGTAATTATTTTTTTCCACAAGAGGCATAAAAACAGGTTTTGCATCGGCCATCACAATGCCTGACATATAATCTGGATAGCCTGGGTCAGGGAGGAGGGCGGTGTCCCCCGGGTTTAACAGGCACTGGCTTAGTTCCACTAGCCCAGCCTTAGCGCCAAACAACACGGCTACTTCTTTTTCGGGGTCTAAGTCTACATCGTAATCACGTTTATAAAACTTACAAACTGCTTCTTTCAGCTCGGGTACGCCTCTGAAAGGAGAATATTTATGGTGAAGAGGATTCTCTGCAGCTGACCGCAGCGAGTGAACTATATATTCCGGCGTAGGAAGGTCCGGGTTTCCCTGCCCGAGGTTAATGATGTCATATCCTTTCTTTTTGGCATGCTGCACTTTTTTAACGAGCTTTGCAAAAAATTGTTCCGGCAGTCTTGCCAGCATTTCGGATTGCTCGAACGATTTCATGACTATCACACTCCAGTAATTTTCTGACGGTATGTATATTCCTTACACCTACTATAACAAAAACAGAGCAATGGTTGTAAAATTTAAAAAGTTTGGAATTGTTGACGGAAGGGAAGGCGGATGTCATACTTTGTACAAAACGAACCATCCGGAACATAAGGGGAGGAAGAAAAAGTGCATACAAGAACTGCAATAGTACAAATGGATATTGCTTTTGGCGACCTGGATAAAAATTATGAAACAGTGAAGAAAAACATTATAAAAGCGGCGAAAGAACACGCAGATGTTGTAGTACTGCCTGAACTTTGGCCAACAGGCTATGCTTTAACGCGACTTGATGAGCTTGCCGATAAAGGCGGCAAAAAATCCACGGACTTTATCGCTGAGCTGGCGAGAGAGTATAAAATCAATATTGTTGCAGGCTCTGTCCCGAAAGAAACATCGGCCGGAGTGACAAATACGATGTTCGTTTTCAACAGGAGCGGAGAGCTTGTGAAAGAATACAGTAAAGCCCATCTTTTCCGGCTGATGGAGGAAGAAAAGTATTTAGCTGAGGGGAATAAGGATGGCTTGTTTGAACTTGACGGCACAAAGAGTGCCGGGGTGATCTGCTATGACATCCGTTTCCCGGAGTGGATCCGAACTCATATGCTTGACGATACGAAAGTGCTTTATGTGGTCGCCGAGTGGCCGAAACCACGGACAAATCACTGGAGAACCCTCCTCATAAGCAGGGCGATTGAGAATCAGTGCTATGTAGTAGCTTGTAATCGGATTGGTTCCGACCCTAATAATGAATTTGGCGGCCATTCCATCGTTATTAACCCTTGGGGCGATATTGTTGCTGAAGCAGAAGAGGACGAAACAATTCTTTATGCGGACCTTGATCTTGACGAAGTTGATAAAGTCAGGGAGAAAATTCCTGTTTTCACTGACAGAAGGCCGGACTTATATAAATTATAGAAAACAGGAAGCTTCCTGCTTAGGGTTCCGTCTTAAGGTGCTTCTCTTACAGTCGTATTTAAAAACTCGCCATAGTGATTGGCGAGTTTTTTTATTCGCGGATAAGAGGCGAAAGTTAAATAAGCGGAGGTTTTCCGCTTATATGTAAAGTGGAGGTTGTTTCGGGGTGATATAAGGGGAGGGTTTCCGGTTATATAAAGCAAAACCGCCCATTTTCGTAATTTTATGGTTAATAAGCGGAATTTCTCCGTCTAATTATGAGTTTTTAGATATTAATTACGATTTAAGCGGAATCCCTCCGTCTATTTATTAAATCGACTGCTTAGCCTGAAAACCTAACATGATCCTGGATGAATAATAATGATAATGACGTATGCCAATTCATACGTCAAGTACCTTTGTATATTAAGAATGAACCCGAAAACGGAGGCTACCTGTTTCTATGCTAAATTTCCTAGAACCGGTTATTTTTCAAAGAAACATGGAGGCCAAGACAGATAATCAAAAGTGCTGTTATCTTGGAAAACATAGGAAGAATGTTCACAGAAGGAAAGCTGTGATCAAATGACAGAAGCAGCGTGAATATAAGCTGGTCGTTCACGATATTTTCCATAGCTACATAACCAATAAATGAGGCAGCAATTACATAAAAGAAGGGAAAGTACTTTAATATATCAAATACAACCCTGGAAAAAACAAGCAGTGTAAAAAGACTGCAGGCAAACCCTAAAAAAACAACCAACGGTGTTTCGGAAATCTGGGAAACGATTAATACACCATCAATGGACAGAAGAAGATCGATTAAAATAACATACAGCAAAATATTAAGAAGGGCCGGCGCTCGTTTCCCGGTTAAATCCACCTGGTCAACAGCCATTTTCCACGCAATGATTATAAGAATTAAACCAACTGCGAGTTCAAATCCAGGAATTCCATATACATAATGGACTACACTAACGTACACGGTTCTGTTAAGGGCCATGAATACAGCTAGGAATAAAACAACTGCAAAGGACGAAGCATAGCGTTTCAGAATCGTTACGTAAATTATTATATTATCCAAGTCACTTATAAAACTTATGAGGAAAACCGTTAACAGTTCGGGCAATTGCATCACCTTAAAAAGTGTCATAGTAAAAATGTATGACCATTTTTAAGTAACTTGTCTCTCCTGAGGTGTTTTTCTGTTAATTTTTACTGTTAGTTTTGTTACAAAGTGACGATCATTTTTCGGTTTGAAAATTAAAACAGGATGTTCAGTTCATCAAAATGAAGAAATATGCTGTCTGTTGGCAGAAAGAGTTCTTGGTTTTTAAACGATTGTTTAAATATGTCGTAATTAACAGTGGTTTATTGTTGCCTGTTCGGTATTTTGCTGCTCTCGGGTATAACATTAATTTCCTTGATTCAACAACAGCCGGTCCTCACAAAATAACATGGAAGCACTTTTATTTTTATTGTGTTAAGGGGGCGAGACAATGACAAGGAAACGAAAAGGGCAGCGAAACGCGGGCATTACAAATAACCAGACACCAACGGAAAGCCTTCCTGATGTGGAGGAAGAATACCGCCGCAGCAACCATAACCGGCCAAAAATGGGACCTGGCTCCAGAGGATAAACGAAAAATAAGACAGGGCACAAAGAGGAAAGCAATTTGAGCACTATCTTGACTAAAAAGGAGGAAGAATAATGGACAGGCAAAAAACAAAACAGAAAAGAAGCAATATAGAAATTGAAACAAAAGAAATTCCTGAAGTGGAAACGGAAACTCCTCACCCAGGAACATAGGAATTCAGTCTTCAAAACGATTCTTTTGCAACTGGGGAGAACGAATACTTGAGGGAGTATAAAACAGCAGATGAAATTTAATAGTGAACCGAAAGAAATACTTGGGAAAAGAACTGGTAAAGAAACGGACCTGCTTGTACAGAAAGGACTGGAAGAAGGAAAAAGAAAAGCTGCCAAAACAAAAGATACCGGTGGTAAATATTGCGGGGGTTTATAATATAACCTTCCTTTGTACAGACTAACAATAGATAAACGTTCGGTCTGGAAGGGAAGTGTTCTTATGCTGAAACATCTGATTGCTTTTGGATTAAAACTTGGTTATGTATCACTTGTTGCACTGACGGTCCTTTCTATCGCAGATATACCGATAACCTGGATATTACTTATTGCCCTGGCAGTAACCATTCCTGCATATATTGCTGATGTTATTGCCTTCCCGCAGTTTGGTAACTTTATTGCGACACTCGCTGACTTTGTCATGTATACTTTTGTCCTGGCAATTCTGCTTGTAAGCTTTGTGGACGGGAGCATAAGAAGCCTTCTGTTAGCTGCCGGCATAGGGGGAACCCTCGTTTTTTTCGAAGCCATTTACCACGAGTTTATCATGAAAAAAGTGGTGAAAGTAAAAGGGGCAAATCCTTTGTTCGGGAAATTTGAAATGCAGACAGAATTCGCGGAAGAGATGGATATTAAGGAAGCGGTTAAAAAGGACAGTGAAGAAAAAAAGCCTCATTGAAGAGGCTTTTTTTCCTTTATATACGCTTAATGCTCAAAGCCGCGATTTATTTTCTCAAACACATCATCCAGATTCTCTAACCCATGAGCTTCCGGCTCATCTCCTGCGTCCGATTCAATCACCCATTCCCGTTTTACAGGTGCAAGCTGATTATCTTCGTTTTTTCTGTAAGGGAGGTGAATCATATACACTCTGTCATCCTTACGGACAGTATAGCCCATATGGTATTGATCCCCTTCTCCTTCTTCTTCAAACACTGATATATCCTCTAAATTGTATTTTTCCATCAGCGGTTCGAAAGAGTGCATCAAATCATTTACTATCGTTTCCCGTGGAAGAAAATCCATCACAAATCCCCCTTTTATATTGTCCTGCTTTTAATATGAGTATAATCAGGCCGGTTCATACCAACACACCTCGACATTACCCCTGGTAAAGTGGGACTAAATACCCTACTGATGGCCTACCCTCAACTGATAAAACTGTAATATTAAGCTCCTGATAGAGTTTATCAAACAAATACCCAGTTTTTTATAAAAAACAAGTCGAATATTTAGGTAATTGGTCCAGGAGGGGAAACCGAACAGGGCGTGTAATATTATTAATTGTTGGAATTTTTTGAATACATTGGTGCAGGAAAGGGGGGAAATGGTCGCCTTTGTACATAAAAAACTATTAAGAGGGGTGTTGTAAAGGGATGCAGAAGCGATTTATGAAGGGGATTTTGTTGTTTTTAGCTGCGCTGCTTATTTTGTCCACGTTTAGTGTAAATGTTTTTGCAGGGGGAAAAAACGAAACAAGCAGAGAATTGGACACAGCTGAATTATTTGGGGAAATTGATATTTCTTCCAGTGTACCAGAGACAGTTATTGTTGAATTAGAAGAAGAATCAATCATTGAAGCGAAGCATAAAGGAAAAAGGCAGTCTGCTGCAAATCTCAAATCAGAACGGGGAAAAGTTATCTCCGACCTCAAAAGCAAAACGAAGAACGCAGAAGTTAACCACGAATACGATTATTTATTCTCCGGTTTTTCCGTTGAAATTCCTGCAAATGAAATTCCAAAATTATTAACTGTACCGGGTGTAAAGGCTGTCTATCCAAACGTGGAATATACAGTGGATGCAATGGAGCTCGACTGGGACGCTGTAAACCCTGAAATGATGGAGAGTGCTCCTTTTATCGGTTCTGACCTGGCCTGGGACGCAGGTTATACAGGGGAAGGAATTACAGTAGCAGTCATTGACACTGGTACTGACTATACGCACCCTGATTTAGCTCATGCCTTTGGTGACTACAAAGGGTATGATTTTGTAGATAATAATGACGATCCTCAGGAAACACCTCCTGGCGACCCGCGTGGCGGATCCACTAACCATGGAACTCACGTAGCAGGAACTGTTGCTGCTAACGGCGAGATTATGGGAGTGGCTCCTCATGCTAATTTATTGGCTTATCGTGTTCTCGGTCCTGGAGGAAGCGGTACAACTGAAAATGTAGTAGCTGGTATTGAAAGAGCAGTACAGGACGGGGCAGATATCATGAACCTGTCTTTAGGAAATTCACAGAATGACCCTGACTTTGCGACCAGTATAGCGCTTGACTGGGCAATGGCAGAGGGCGTTGTGGCTGTAACATCTAACGGAAACAGCGGTCCGGATAACTGGACAGTAGGATCGCCGGGAACTTCCCGTGAGGCAATCTCTGTAGGTGCGAACCGACTTCCTTATAATGTCTTCTCTTCTGAAATTTTCACTTCAGAAGGTGTGGAATATCCATCTGCCAAAGTAATGGGCTTTCCAAGTGAGGAAGAGCTTCTCGAGCTAAATGATGGTGAATATGAGTTTGTTGATGTTGGTCTTGGAGCTGTCTCAGATTTTGAAGGAAAAGACGTTGAAGGTAAGATTGCTTTAATATCCCGCGGTGATTTCGCTTTCGTTGATAAAGCAGAGAACGCGAAACATGCAGGAGCAGTAGGGGCAATTATCTACAACAACGTAGCAGGAGAACATCCTGACGTTCCAGGTATGGCTGTACCTACTATTAAAACAACTTTGGCAGACGGTCAGCAGTTGTTAGCTGAACTGGAAGCTGGAAACAATACGGTTTCTTTCGATATTGAGTTTTCTCATGAAGTTGGAGAAACAGTGGCGGACTTCTCTTCCCGCGGCCCGGTAATGAATAACTGGATGATTAAGCCTGATGTTGGGGCACCTGGTGTAAACATTGTAAGCACCATCCCGACTCATAATCCTGATAACCCGCATGGTTACGCTGCATTCCAGGGAACAAGTATGTCAGCACCACATGTAGCAGGAGCTGCAGCTTTAATTTTGGAGGCTAACCCTGACTGGGGAGTGGATAACGTTAAATCAGCACTGATGAATACTGCTGAAACGGTGATCGACCCTGCAACCGGCAAGCCATACCCTCATAATACCCAGGGAGCAGGAAGTATCCGGGTACTTGATGCCATCAATGCGGAAACTCTCGCAGTACCAGGCAGCCATTCTTTTGGCAAGTTCGTCAAAGACAACGGCCGACAGGTGGAAGGCCAGAGCTTCGAGCTTAAGAACCTTTCAAATGAAAGAAAACGTTACACATTTGATGTTGAATTTGATGGCAACCCTGACGGAATCAGAGTAATGACAAGCAACAACCTGAACGTGCAGCCAGGAAAATCACAGAATGTAAGATTTAATGTCCAGGTAGATACTTCCAAATTAGAAGAGGGATATTATGAAGGGACTATAAAGATCAGCGACGGAACGAATACGATTAACGTACCGACTATCCTCTTTGTCGGGGAACCGGATTATCCTGTGACTCTTCTGGAAGGTGTCTATTTGGAAAATGCAGGTGACGGGACCTATAATATTGGTTCCATCATCCCTCATGGAGCTGACTATATTGAGTACGACTTATTTGAGTTTAATAACGGAGCAGTAGGGGACGAAATCAACATTTTTGGTCCATTTACTGATGCTCCGGGTCCAATCCATGAATTTTCCTGGGACGGATATGTTGACGGAGAAGAAGTGCCAAATGGTCAATATGCGATGTTTGCATACGTAGAGAAAGACGGCCGGGCAGAATACAAAGGCTGGCTCGTAACAAAAGACTAAGGAACTGAGAGAACCCTGCGGGTAATTAGCCTGCAGGGCTTTTCTTTTTATGTATGTTCTCCAAAATGTAAATCGCTGCAGCAAAATTCAATTAATTTTTCTGGCAGGATTATGGCGCTGTTTTTTTAACCAAAAAAATGGGTAACGTAATTTAAACAGGGTTTTTACCATCGGAAAGATGTTAAAGATACATAACAGAATATATTCTGAACCGGGGAGGGTACCCAGCTATGAAGCTGTCACATGAAGAGCGAATTCAGCTCCATGAATTTAACAACTTAACGAAATCGCTGAGTTTTAATATGTACGATGTCTGCTATACGAAAACCCGTAAGGAACGGGAGCAATATATTGAATATATTGATGAGCAGTACAACGCAGAACGCCTGACAAAAATACTGAAAAATGTCGCCGACATTATCGGTGCACACGTTTTAAATGTAGCAAAGCAGGATTATGTGCCTCAGGGGGCTAGTGTAACAGTACTTGTTTCTGAAGGTCCAGTTGTTGAAGTGCCGGAAGAAAACTACGAGGAATCACCAGGTCCTTTGCCGGACAACGTAGTGATGGCCCTTGATAAAAGCCATATAACTGTTCACACTTATCCGGAATACCATCCGGTGGAAGGTATCAGTACATTCAGGGCTGACATTGATGTATCTACTTGCGGAGAAATCTCTCCCCTGAAAGCATTGAACTATTTGATCCATTCCTTCGAAACAGATATTATGACTATGGATTACCGTGTCCGTGGCTTTACAAGGGATAAAAGCGGGCGGAAGCTGTTTATCGATCATGATATTAATTCCATACAGAATTATCTGCCAGGCGAGGTAAAAAAGCAGTACGACATGATCGACGTAAACATTTATCAGGAAAATATTTTTCATACGAAATGTAAGCTGAAGGATTTTGACCTGGACAATTATTTGTTCGGCCAAAGTAAAGACAAGCTGTCTGATAAGGAAAAAGTAGAGATTACGGAAAAACTCAGCAATGAAATGGATGAGATTTTTTACGGGAAAAATATCAGGTGAATTAGATAAAAACGAGCCGCCCAGGGGGCAGAAGAATCTGTCCTTGGGCGGCTCTTGTTATTGTTGATTCAATTCCGCTTGTTTTATAAATCGCTGTTCATCTTCCACCAGGCCGCAGGATCCGCACTGAACTCTCACTGCAGGTCCGTTATAGGCACGGTGGAATGGATCAAGCCCTCCCTCTGTATATTCGTCAATCACTTCACCAGTCTGTGCATCAAGTTTAACAGGCGTCACAACCTGCTCAATAATATTAAATCGGGAACGGTTTGTTTTACAATTCGGACATACATACGGTTTAGACATATTTACACCTCCAAAGCCTAGTGTTTCCAGTTATGCTAAATTTAATTTATTACCCTGGGTACTTATCCTAAAAATGTTAATAGCGAATAATACCGAAAAAAGTTTTTAAAAGGGGAATAAAATTGGAATTCTTTTCCCCGTTCTCTATTGACATGTTCTCTATTAAGAACTAAAATAGTGTTAATTAATCATTCGGATTTAGTCTTTTCTATTTTTCAAGCAATTATGTGCATTATCAAGAACATGGTGGTGGTTCTTAATATCAATCTAGGCGGGTGAAGGAATGGAGCAGCAAAAAGGACGTGAAATTGAATTAAAGAAAATACTTAATGCCCTGAAAAAAAGGTTCTGGATCATTATCCTGCTGACTGCGGTCTCCACTGCAGCGGGAGTGTTTTATACTTCATACACAAAACCTGACCCACTGTATAATGCTTCGACAAGAATGGTGATCCATGAAACATCTAATTTAAAAAACACCCTGATTGTTTTTATTACTGAGAAGCCTGTCCTCGAGGGTGTAGTAAATGAATTGAGACTGGAACGTTCACCGGAGCAAATATACGGCCAGACAACAGTGCAGACAATCGGTGAATCTCAGATAATTGAAGTAACTGTAACAGACAGAAACCAGGAAACCGCTGCACATATTGCGAATTCAATCGCAGAAGTTTTCCAGACTGAAGCAAAGAATGTATTTGATTACAGCGGTATTGATGTTTTATCTGAAGCTGTAGTAGCTGAATATCCAACTCCAATTAACTCTCCAAGCAACCGGATGATTCAGGTAGCATTGATTTTTGGTCTGGTAGCGGGAACCGGCTATGTCCTGCTTCTTGACAGTCTCGATACGAAAATCAGAACCGAACGGCAGGCGGAGAAACTTCTTGGCTTGCCTGTGCTTGGCGGGGTTACGAAAATCAGCGGGAGATCATTAGTGAAAAATAGGGATAAATCAAAGAGTACGGCTGTAAGGGGTGAATTTATTGGCTCTAAAAACTAAGAGAAATGTTTTGCTTCACTATCACGAACCACATTCACAAGTAGCCGAAGAATTTGAATATATAAAACAAAATATTGAATTTTTATCTTATGAGAGAGGCTGCAGCACTATTTTAGTTACTTCTCCTGAACCGGGAGACGGTAAATCGTCCATTGCCGCTAATCTTGCAATCAGTCTGGCAAAGACAGGGAAAAAAGTCCTGCTCATAGACTCGCATATAAAAAATCCGTCCCTCCATTCTCTTTTCGGATTTAAAAATACAGCTGGTTTAGTCAACATCCTGTCGGACCAGAAGACGCTTGAAGAGACGGTAAACAAGACACCTATAGAGAATTTGAAGGTTCTTACAAGCGGACCGCTGCCATATGATACAGCTAAGCTGCTCAAATCGAGCAAGATGGATGACCTTCTGAAAAAAGCTTCTTTTCAGTTTGCATATGTAGTCATTGATACACCTTCCATCTTAGATGACAGTACGGCGAAAATACTTTCTGCCAAGTGTGACGGCAGTATACTTGTTCTCAAAAATGGTAAAACAGAGGATTCGATTGCTTTAGAAGCGAAAAACGCCCTGGAGCTGTCAAACGCCAGGATCCTTGGAATCATATTCAACAGGAAGAAAAAGCGATTTTCTTTCAAAAGAAGAACAAGATAAAAGCTAAGGCCTTATTTTTTTACCTATTATGTTCGTTATTTAGAATTAAAATACGTTATATAGATCTGATTGGCAATGTCTCCTTGCCGTTATCGATGGAGGCACTCGGCTATACTGTGGGTTGAAAAACCTTAGGTGCTTGTCATCGATGGTGTGGTGTGAGGACGGGTTAAATGCCCCTTTACATAATAAGGAGTTTAATTAGAAGCTCATCCGGGTGGATAATTGAACTCCTTTTATTTTATTTACCTAAAATATATATAAACGAAGGGAGGGCTGGAGGTGTCATATTATCAAAAGGCTTCCTTGCTTATTTTTTTTGATTCCTTTCTTATTATTGTCACTATAATTTTAGGCAGCCTGTTAGTCCAGGGGAATTTTTATTACAGTGATGCATTTCTCTTAACAGCTATTATAGTATTACTCAGTCATTACTTTTTTTCTTACTCTTTTAAGCTGTATAAAAAAGCCTGGGAATATGCCAGCATTGGTGAGCTGCTGATTATTTTAAAAATAACTACTATTTCAATAATGTTAGCTGCAGCAGGTCAATTTTTTTATACAGGACACGTTCATATTCGTTTTCTGACAGCTATCTGGCTGCTTTATCTCCTGTTCCTTGGAGGAGGGAGGTTCAGCTGGAGAGTTTTCCGGGACACTTACATAAAAAAGGACACCGGCAAAAAAAGGACACTCATTATTGGCGCAGGGGCAGCAGGAACGATGATCGCAAGGCAGCTTCTTAATAATCATGGCGCTGAACTCCTCCCGGCAGCTTTCATTGATGATGATAAAAAGAAGCTTTATCTTGATATTCTCGGTGTTCCGGTGGTAGGGGGAATAAAGGATATTGAGACCACAGTCAACAGACTGAACATTGAAAACATTATTATCGCTATTCCTTCGTTAGATAAAAAATCTCTAAATGAGATTTTTCAGGAATGTGCCAAAACGGATGCAGATACTAAAATACTTCCTATGCTTGAGGATATTGTAACTGGAAAAATATCCATCAGCCAGTTCCGGGAAGTACAGGTGGAAGATTTGCTCGGCAGAGAGCCAGTTAAACTGGACACGAAGGGGATTTCAGATTATATAACAGGAAAAGTCGTTCTCGTTACCGGCGCAGGGGGGTCCATTGGGTCGGAAATCTGCCGCCAGGCGGCAGCATTTGAGCCAGCAAAACTTATCCTGCTGGGGCATGGTGAGAACAGTATTTATACGATTGAAATGGAACTGAAGGAAGTTTTTAAGGAATCCAAGGTGGAATTCATTCCGGAAATCGCAGATGTTCAGGACTATAATAAGCTGCTGCGCATAATGGAGATGCATAAACCTGATGTTATTTATCATGCTGCTGCCCACAAACATGTTCCTTTAATGGAACGAAGCCCTGAGGAAGCTGTAAAGAATAATATTATCGGCACCTTAAACGCTGCTAAAGCAGCAGACAAAACCGGTATTTCCACTTTTGTTATGATTTCGTCAGATAAAGCGGTGAATCCCACAAGTGTGATGGGGGCCACGAAAAGATTAGCTGAAATGGTCATCCAGGATATGGATAAGAAAAGCAGTACGAAATTTATTGCTGTTAGATTCGGAAATGTACTCGGCAGCCGGGGGAGTGTTATTCCACTTTTTAAGAAACAAATTCAAAAAGGCGGACCTGTAACAGTGACTCATCCGGATATGGTGAGATACTTTATGACCATCCCTGAAGCATCAAGGCTCGTCATTCAGGCAGGGAGTCTGGCAAAGGGCGGGGAGGTATTTGTCCTGGATATGGGAGATCCGGTAAAAATCGTGGATCTTGCAAAGAATCTGATCAAGCTCTCCGGACATACAACAGATGAAATACAGATTGAATTTACAGGTATCAGGCCAGGGGAAAAGCTGTATGAAGAACTGCTTAATAAAAATGAAGTACACGAGCAGCAAATCTATCCGAATATTTATGTTGGTAAAACTTCAGCAGTCTATATAGAAGAAATAGAAAATATTATGCTGAGATACCCAACAATAACTAATGAAGAATTGCGCAGTGAGCTGATCGGTCTTGCTAACAGAGAATCGTCTGCTGAAAAAGTGTTAATATCGATGCCAGGATAAATCATCAGTTAAACGTCTAAAAGAGGAGTGTTAGCATGAAAGTGAGAAAAGCAATCATCCCTGCGGCTGGGCTTGGTACCCGTTTTTTGCCAGCTACTAAAGCGATGCCGAAAGAGATGCTGCCGATTGTAGACAAACCTACTATCCAGTATATCGTCGAGGAAGCTGTGGAATCAGGGATAGAAGATATAATCATTGTTACTGGAAAAGGAAAACGGGCCATCGAGGATCATTTTGACAACTCCTTCGAACTGGAACAGAACCTGCTTCATAAAGGAAAAATGGAGCTTCTCGATGAGGTGCAGAAGTCATCGAAGCTCGTGGATATTCATTATATCAGGCAGAAGGAACCGAAAGGCCTGGGTCATGCAATCTGGTGTGCGAGGAAGTTTATTGGAGACGAACCATTCGCCGTGCTTTTGGGAGATGATATTGTCCGTTCGCCAAAACCATGCCTGCAACAGATGATGGAGCAGTATGAGCGGTATAACGCTTCTGTACTTGGCGTCCAGACAGTCAGCGAAGAGGAGGTTTCACGTTATGGAATCGTAGATGGCCAGCCAATCGGACACCGTTTTTATACTGTAAAGAACTTAGTAGAAAAACCTAAAAGGGAGGAAGCACCTTCCAACCTGGCAATACTCGGACGTTATATACTTAACCCGAGAATTTTTGGAATATTAGAAAATATACAGCCTGGGGCAGGCGGAGAAATTCAGCTTACAGATGCTATTGCAGAGCTTAACAAATTTGAAGCTGTGTATGCTTATGACTTTGAAGGTGTCAGGTACGATGTCGGGGAAAAAATGGGGTTTATTAAAACAACGATCGACTTTGCAGTGCAAAGAGGAGATTTGAAATACGATGTACTCGAATATTTATCAGAGGTACTTGAAAAAGAATCGATAAAAGAATAGAAAGGGATGGAGGGAGGAACTTGCCGAAAATCTTATATTGTGCCACAGTCGACTACCATTTCAGCGCATTTCATCTGCCTTATATGAAATGGTTTAAGGAACAAGGCTGGGAAGTACATGTAGCAGCAGCAGGCAAAATGACTTTACCCTTTACAGACCGGAAATTTAACATACCGATTCAGCGATCTCCATTTAAGCCTGATAACCTGACAGCATACAGGGAACTAAAGACAATCATTCATGAAAATGACTATCAAATTATCCACTGCCACACCCCGCTCGGAGGAGTTCTGACGCGGCTGGCTGCCAGAGAGGCGAGGAAAAGGGGAACTAAAGTTTTATATACCGCGCACGGCTTTCATTTTTGCAAAGGATCTTCAGCGGTAAACTGGGCGGTTTATTACCCAATTGAAAGATTCTTATCAAGATATACGGACTGCTTAATTACCATTAACGATGAGGATTATTTACTTGCGACTAAACATAATTTTAATGTTGGAGAAATTAAACAGATACACGGTGTAGGTGTAGATACGGAACGGTTTAAGCCCGCTGGATTAAAAGGGAAAGAAGAACTGAGAAAAATATATGGTTACGATCCTGAAGCTTTCCTCATGTTTTACGCTGCAGAATTTAATAAAAATAAAAATCAGCAGCATCTTTTAAAAATGCTGGCAATGATTAAAGACGAGCTTCCAGAAGCTTGTCTTTTGTTGGCTGGAGAAGGATCTTCCCTGGAAGAATGCAGGAAGCTTGCAGAGCAATTAGGGATCAGCGGGATGGTTGATTTCCTCGGTTTACGGAAGGATATAGACCAGCTTCTTCCTATGTGCGATGTTTCTGTTGCTTCCAGTTTTCGGGAAGGGCTTCCGGTCAACGTAATGGAAGCTATGGCTTCGGGTCTGCCTGTAGCAGCTATAGATAACAGAGGCCATAAAGAGCTTATACAGCCTAATAAAAATGGCTTTCTGACAGATAAAGACAATGTTGAATTATTTGCTAATAAAATCCTTCTTCTGGCTAAAAATAAGGAGTTGAGAAACAACCTTGGCACTAACGGAAGGACCTTGATTAAAAGCAAGTACTCAGTCCATCGGGTGCTTGAGGAAAAAGCGCAGCTATATACAAAGTTTATGACCAGCAGGGAGGCATCGCAATGGGAGGCCCGATAAGAGTATTGCATGTTGTAGTTAATATGAACCGCGGGGGAGCGGAAACACTGTTAATGAACCTATATAGAAATATCGACCGGACGAAGGTGCAATTCGATTTCCTAACATGCAAAGAGGGGGTTTTTGATAAGGAGATCAAACTGCTGGGAGGGAAAGTACACCGGATTCCCTATGTGACTGAAAAAGGCCACTTTGGTTTTACCAAAGCGCTTAATAGTTTTTTTAAGGGGCATCCTGAATACAAAATTGTTCATTCCCATATGGACAAAATGAGCGGGATCATCCTTGAAAGTGCCCGGAGGTGCGGAGTTCCAGCGAGGATTGCGCATAGCCATAACACTCACAGTGAAGGGGGGACAGCTGCAAAACTGTATAAGTGGTATGCAGGAAGAAAAATCACAGCAAGTGCGACCCATATGCTGGCATGCTCCAATGCTGCAGCTGACTGGCTGTTTGAAAAAAAAGTAGATTCAGCAAAGATCCTGAAGAATGGTATTGACTGCAGTAAATTCAGCTATTCACCAGACATAAGAAAACGTGTAAGAGAAAGTCTGAAACTGAAAAATAACTTTGTCATCGGACATGTTGGCAGGTTTAATGAGCAGAAAAACCACTATTTTCTAATTGATCTGTTTTATGAAATCACGAAACACGTACCTGCAGCGAAACTGGTTCTCGCCGGAGACGGTCCGCTCAGGAAGGAAATAGAGAAAAAAGTGTGTGATTTAGAGCTGGACCACCGGGTACATTTTCTCGGTGTAAGAGAGGATATTCATCACCTCGTTCAGGGGATGGATGTTTTTTTATTTCCTTCCCTTCATGAAGGCCTGCCCGTAACTTTAATCGAGGCGCAGGGCTCGGGACTGCCATGTATTATATCAGACACGATCACTGAGGAAGTGGATATGGGTATAAATCTCGTGGATTTTTGTCCATTAGATGAGATTCATCCATGGATTGAGGCAGTGAAGGCTATTTCACAGACTGCTTCCCCACGGAGAATTTCCTCTGAAACTCTCGCAGAAAAAGGCTATGATATAAAAGCTTCTGCCCAATGGAGCGAAGGGTTTTATTCAGCCATTTAGAAAAGAGGTGGTAAATTGGCTAAATTATTAACGGTTTTTACTCCTGCATACAATCGTGCTTACTGCCTGCATGAATGCTATGAAAGCCTCGTCCGGCAGACTTGTCAAGACTTTGTCTGGATGGTTATTGACGATGGCTCTACCGATAATACAAGGGAGCTTGTTGCAGGCTGGATAGCGGAAAAAAAAATAGAAATTCAATACTACTGGCAGGAGAATCATGGGATGCACGGTGCCCATAATAGCGCTTATGAGCTAATCGAAACAGAATTAAATGTATGCATCGACTCTGATGATTCTATGCCGGAAGATGCGGTGGAAAAGATAATTTCTTTCTGGAGAAAACATGGTTCTGAGAAAGTCAGCGGCATTGTTGGCCTGGATGTTTATAAAAATGGAGAAGTAATTGGAACGATATTGCCTGAAACAGTGGAGACTTCCACCCTATTTGATTTGTACAGTAAGCATGGTGTAACAGGAGATAAGAAGCTCGTTTACCGGACAGAGCTGACAAAATACTACCCTTACCCGGTTTTTGAGAACGAGAAGTACGTTGGCCTCGCCTATAAGTATTATAAGCTGGACGAAGATTTTGAATTGCTGCTTTTGAACGAGCCCCTTTGTATCGTTGAATACCTTCCTGACGGATCGTCGTTAAATATGCTGAGGCAGTACAGAAAAAACCCAAGAGGTTTTGCTTTTTACAGAGTGGAACTAATGAAGCTTCCATTTGTTTCAACAAGCTATAAGTTCCGGCAGGCAATACATTATGTTTCCAGCAGCATTCTTATGAGAAACCGGAGTTTTCTTAAAGAAGCACCAAGTAAACTATTAACACTCCTGGCAATGCCGCTTGGAATGATACTGTATGTATATGTTTTAGTGAAGTCGTAGATTTATATATTGTATGGCAGCTGCAGAAAGGATAAGAGCAATGTCAATTTTGTACGCTAACCTGGCCCTTGTGTTCAGTTTCTCTTTATTTGCAAGGTATATATCATTGCCGGCTCCTCCTTCTCTGGCTGATCCGGTGCCTGTAAAACCTAATAAACTATTCGCTTTCGGGGCGATGGTTATTCTTGTGATAATTTCCGGGCTCCGCAGAAATATAGGAGACACTTATTACTACAGACACGCCTATGAAACAACAACTTTCACCTGGGAGATTGTATGGGAAGGAAAGGATATGGGGTTTGGTTTGCTGCAAATGCTGCTTCAGGAAATTAGCAGAGATCCCCAGATTCTTATTTTTACAACGGCACTTATTACAAACGTTTTAATAGTAATTATCCTTTATAAATATTCCCGGATGTTTGAGCTGGCATTATATGTTTACATAACTGGCGGCTTATTCCTTGTGTCTATGAACGGAATACGTCAGTTTTTAGCAGCTGCAATTATATTTGCAGCTACAAAATTTATTATTGATGGAAGCTGGAAAAAGTTCACTCTTGTTGTACTGCTGGCATCAACATTTCATCAAAGTGCCCTAATTTTGATCCCAATTTATTTCTTAATCAGGAGAAAAGCCTGGACTAAAACAACGGCATGGCTGCTGGCACTCGCTGTTGTCATTGTAATCGGCTATGAACAGTTTTCAGACTTATTGTTTTCTTCCATAAGTAACACACAATATGGAGGTTACAGTGAATTTTCAGAGGGCGGAGCAAGCATTCTCAGAATAGCAGTCACCGCTGCACCATTAATTCTTGCTTATTTAGGACGGGATAAATTGCGGGAAATATTCCCAAGCAGCGACTACTTTTTGAATCTTTGTTTATTAAATCTGGTATTCATGATTATTTCTTTACAAAACTGGATATTTGCAAGGTTTACTATTTATTTTGGTCTTTATCAGCTCATTATAATGGCCTGGATAGTAAAGCTGTTTCATGAAAAAGATCAGAAGTTTGTATACTATGCCATCCTGGTACTTTACTTTATCTATTTTTATTACGAGCATGTGATTTCCTTAAACATCGACTACAGAAGTGACTTTGATTTTCTTAATTTTTAATTTAAAACCGAGGTGTTTATAATGCAAATTTCCTCAAAACTTACCGAGGATAACCTGAAAGATATATTGTTGAAAATTTATAACAAAGGGGAGAAGACAGAAAAGATAAAAGCACCCGAAATTGTTGATGAAATAAGAAAAGAAATCTTATCAGCTATGAAGGAAAGTTAGTTTTTCCGTTAATTCCGCAAAGAGAGGGAAATCATGAAAAGAGCATTTGATTTGTTTGTGAGTGGTGTCTTAATAATGGGCCTGCTCCCCGTGATCTTATTTATTGCTTTGCTGGTAAAGATAAAACTAGGTTCGCCAGTATTATTTAAGCAGCAACGCCCTGGTTTACAAGGCAAACCTTTCAGTTTCTATAAGTTCAGAACTATGACTGGCGACAGAGACGAGGATGGTAATTTACTTTCCGATGAAGAAAGATTAACGCCGTTCGGCGCCTTTCTCAGAAAGTACAGTCTGGACGAACTTCCCCAGCTTATCAATGTAATTAAAGGGGATATCAGCCTTGTGGGTCCCCGGCCGTTGCTTATGGAATATATGCCTCTATACAGTGAAAAGCATGCTCGGCGACATGAGGTAAGGCCTGGTATTACAGGCTGGGCTCAGGTTAACGGCCGTAACTCTGTATCCTGGAAGGAAAAACTGGATATGGATGTCTGGTATGTAGAAAACCAGTCATTTTTATTAGATCTTAAAATATTATTTTTAACTGTAGTAAAGGTTGCCAAAACAGAAGGAATCAATCAGGACGGGAAGGCTACGGTTGAAAAATACAGAGGATAATATTCTTAAAGGCGGTGATCTTGAGTGAAGATAGTGCTGATCGGCCAGGGGGGGCACAGTAAAGTCATTAAAGATATTATTCTCTCTGCAGAGGAAAATGAGATAGCCGCATATCTCGATGATAAATTCAGTGAGCTGAAGACAGTGGAGCAATCCATTACAGGCCCAACAGAAGCAGCAGCCGATTTGATCAGTTACTGGGGAGACGTAAAATTTATTATCGCGATTGGCAGTAATAGTGTAAGGAAAAAAATGAAGGAAAGGCTGAATCTTCCTGATGAGTATTATGCCACAGTGATTCACCGGACTGCCTGTATTAGTTACAGCGCCATAATCGGAAGAGGTACTGTTATTATGCCAAATGCGGTGGTTAATGCAGACAGTCAGATTGGTAACCATGCGATTATCAATAGCTGCGCTGTAGTTGAGCATGACAATTGTATTGGTAATTATACCCATATCTCTCCGAATGCCACACTTGCTGGAAACGTAACTGTTGAGGAAGGAGTTCATATTGGCTCAGGGGCAACAGTGATACCGGGAAAAACCATCAGACAGTGGGCTGTCATTGGGGCAGGTGCTACTGTTATAAATGATGTTCCTCAATACCGTACAGCAGTTGGAGTACCAGCTAAAGTACTGCGAAAGGAAGGTGAGGTCCTTGTTAACATCAGTACAAAAAAGAATTTACCTCTCGCCGCCTCATATGAGCGGAAATGAAGTAAACTTCATTAATGAAGCGTTCATGACCAACTGGATTGCACCGCTTGGGCCAAATGTGGATGGATTTGAAAAAGAAATAGCTGAATATGCAGGAGTCAGTGATGCTGTAGCCGTAAATTCCGGTACTTCAGCAATTCATCTGGCTCTTATTTTATTAGGGGTAGAAAAAGGAGATACGGTGTTTTGTTCCAGTCTTACTTTTGTAGCGAGCGCTAATCCAATCCTTTACCAGGGAGCCGTGCCGGTATTTATAGATTCAGAACGTGATACGTGGAACATGTCGCCGGACGCACTTGAGAGAGCTTTGATCGAAGCTGGCTTAAGAGGAAAGCTTCCAAAAGCGGTTATCGTCGTCAATCTGTACGGACAAAGCGCAAAGATGAAAGAAATAATTACTCTTTGTAATATGTTCGGTGTGCCGGTGGTAGAGGATGCAGCGGAATCTCTTGGCTCCAAATACTATGGAAAGAAGAGCGGGTCATTTGGAGAGTTTGCAATTTATTCTTTTAACGGCAATAAAATCATCACCACTTCCGGTGGCGGGATGCTCATTTCTAATAATACAGAAGCATTAAAGAAAGCAAGGTTTTTTGCAACACAGGCTAGAGATCAGGCAGTCCACTATCAGCACAGCAGGCGGGGGTATAACTACCGGCTAAGCAACATTCTCGCTGGTGTAGGAAGAGCCCAGTTGCAGGTTCTCGATGAAAGAGTTGCTTTGAGAAGAGCCGTTTTTGAACGATATGTAAAAGAACTCAGATATGTTCCAGGTCTTTCGTTCATGCCTGAGCTGGAAGGGACACATTCCAATCGCTGGCTTACAGCTCTAATTGTCGCTGAAGAAGAGGCAGGAATTACATCAGAAGCTCTTCTCGAATCACTTGCATCTGAAAATATTGAAGCCCGGCCGGTATGGAAGCCCCTTCATCTCCAGCCATTGTTCCGTTCCAGTTTATATTACCCCCACAACGAGCTGGAGAATGTCTCGGAAGATTTATTCAGGCAGGGGATCTGCCTCCCGTCAGGTTCTAATCTGACGGAAGAGGATCAGATGAGGATCGTTAACTGTATAAAAAGGTCCTTAAGTATTAAAGTTTAAAGGAGAATTACGTTGCGTGTACTTCATATAACAGGAGCTATGAACAGGGCTGGTACTGAAACAATGTTAATGAATATTTACAGAAACATTGACCGGGAAAGGATACAATTCGACTTCGTAACTTACAGTAAGCAGGAAGCTCACTATGATGAAGAAATAAGACAGCTTGGTGGGAGAATCATTCGTATTGAGAGACCGCAGTCAATAAAAGAACATACTAGTGTCATGAAACAATATGGCCCGTATGATGTGGTGCATGCACACACACTATTTCACTGTGGATTTGCGTTGATTGCTGCAAAAATTTCAGGTGTGCCAGTAAGGATTGCCCATGCACATACGACAGAAGATAACGAAAGCTCATTAGTAAGAAAAATATATTTACAGACAATGAGAGAAGTCATAAATAAGTTTTCCACAAACCTACTGGCTTGCAGCAGTAATGCGGGTAGTTATTTATTTGGTGAAAAAGGGGTGAGTGGCAGCAAGTATGCTTACTTCCCTAACTTAATCGAACATAAGAAGTTTATGAGTTATCAAGAGGACGATGTTGTTGCATTTAAGAGTGATGCAGGGTTAACGAATCAATTAGTTATTGGTCATGTAGGAAGATTTATTGAACCAAAAAATCATCACTTTCTTCTGGAGATATTAGGATCTCTTAAAAAGAAACAGGAAAACTGTAAATTACTTCTTGTCGGCGATGGAGACCTGAGAAAACAGATTGAAGAATCAGCAAAAGAGCAAGGGTTATCGGAAAATGTTGTTTTTGCAGGTGTAAGGGAGGATGTCCATACAATGTTCCGATGTATGGATATTTTTGTTTTTCCATCAAAGTATGAAGGTCTCGGGCTTGTTCTGCTTGAGGCTCAGGCAAGCGGATTGCCATGTGCAGTATCAGAGGCTATTCAGCCTGAGGCAGACTTGAATATCGGATTAATGACTCGTATATCTTTAAGAGACAGTCCTGAAAACTGGGCGGAAATTATAATCCAGAAAACCAGAAAGAATGAAGTGGACCAGAAAAAGATTAGGAATGCATTTATAAAAGAGGGTTATTCCATGGATACAGGGATAAGAAAACTATTGAGCATATACAACTAAGCAAGTATGGAGGCAATAATGAAGAACATTCTGTTTTCCACATTTGACCTGGAGGTCGGCGGAGTTGAGAGAAGCCTGATTAATCTGCTGAAGAATTTCGACTACGAGAATTATCAGGCAGATCTTTTGCTGTACAGCCATACTGGCGAGTTTATGAGGGAACTTCCTGAAAAACCAAGCTTGCTTCCGGAAGTAGATGAATATAAAACATTCAGGCAGCCAATAAAAGACATCTTCAAATCAGGGCATATAGCTCTTGGATGTACTCGGTTATTTGCCAAAGTAAAGGCTGGCCGCAGCAATTCATCAGAAACAGGGTATAAGCAAATGCAGTACATGTGGAAGTATGCCCTACCGTTTCTGCCTTCTATTAAAAAAGAGTATGATATTGCTGTAAGTTATTTATGGCCACATTACCTTGTTGCAGAGAAAGTGAAAGCGAAAACGAAGATTGCCTGGATACACACCGATTACTCAACAGTAGATACGGATATACAGGCAGATTTGGTAATGTGGAATAAGTTCGATTATATTGCCGCTGTATCAGAAGACTGTAAGACTTCTTTTTTATACAAATATCCTAGCTTGAAAGATAAAGTGATCGTTATTGAAAATATCACATCACCTAATTTCGTTAGAGAGCTGGCTGCTTCCCCTGTAAAGAACCCTATGGCAGAGGACAGCCGGTTTAAAATCATTACTGTTGCAAGACTTTCACACGCAAAAGGAATTGATAATGCAGTCAGAGCTTTAAGACTGCTGAAAGACAAGGGGTATGAAAATATAGCCTGGTATGTGGTGGGCTACGGAGGTGATGAAGTACTTATTAGGGATTTAATTGACAAGTATCAACTGCATAGCAGCTTTATCCTCCTTGGAAAACAAACGAACCCATATCCCTTTATTAAAGCAGCTGATTTATACGTACAACCCTCAAGGTATGAAGGGAAGGCTGTCACAGTAGGAGAAGCACAAATCCTTGGCAAGACTGTATTAGTCACTAATTACCCTACTGCAGCAAGCCAGGTCAGAAATAATTATGATGGGCTGATATGTGACTTATCAGTTGAAGGGATTACTGTTGGAATTGAACAGCTATATAAAGACAGGAAACTGAGAGAGACAATCGCAGCAAATTGTAACAATACGGATTACAGCAATAACGAGGAAATCCGGAAGTTATATGCGATAGAGAAGGGAGGGATCAATTATGCTACCTAAAGTCAGCATCATAGTGCCTGTTTACAAGGTGGAAAAATATTTGAGACGCTGTATTGACAGTATATTGAGCCAAACTTACAGGAATCTGGATGTCATTCTTGTAAACGATGGCTCTCCGGACAATTGCGGCCGAATAGCTGAAGAATATACCACCATAGATAAAAGAGTTCGAGCTTTCCATAAGGAAAATGGTGGCTTGTCAGATGCAAGAAATTTCGGCATGAAATACGCAGCAGGGGTATACACTATGTTTGTTGACAGTGACGATTGGCTAGAACCGGAAATGGTAGAGCAAATGGTAAAAACGATAGAGAAATACGCTGCCGACATAGTACAGTCGGCTTTTTATTATGCCAACGAGGATTTTCTGCTGCTGGAAAAGAGCTCTGCTACTGATAAGCCTCAAGTACAGGTTATCGGTAAAGAAGCACTTATGAAAGAGCTGGTCATCAACCAAAAAGTTAAAAACTTTGCGTGGGGAAAGCTATATAAAACTGCTTTGATAGAAGACATACCGTTCAAAAAAGGAGTCCTTTTTGAAGATGTCTTCTGGGCCCATCAAGTTATGCACCGTGCAGATAAATATGTCCTGCTGAACCAGCCCTTTTATAACTACTTCCAGCGGGAAGACAGTATCGTTGCTGACTACAGTCCGAGAAACCTGGACATAATTAAGGGTTTAAAAGAAAGGCATAAATTTATCCAGCAGCACTACCCAGACCTATCGCTGAAATCCAGCAAACTACTTTTAAAAACATGCCTGGAGCACTATAACTTATTGTTCTTAAACAGAAAGAAAGATCCAGGGGGAAAAAACAGAAAAGAGATCCAATCTTACATTAAAACTAATATAAAACAGTTTAAACAAGCCGGTAAGGAGGACCGCCAGTTATACAGGCAACTGGTGTTTTTTCATGTACACCCGTGGGTGAATATTGCCTATTTAGGAGGAAGGAAATATCTAAGAAGATTGAAGTTGGTTCCAGTACCCGTCACTACTCAGCGTATAAATTATTCTAAGGAGGCAAGGAGGAATGAAAAAGCTTATAGCTAAACTACAAAACTTTATTATCATAGTAATCATTCATTTATTCAACTGCCTCCCGATTAAAAACAATAAAATATTTTTTTTTAGCTATTATGGCAGCCAATATGGATGCAACCCGAAATACATAACTGAATACATCTTAGATAATTACCCTGAAAACACCTTTGATATTGTCTGGGCTTTTACTGAGTCGGAAAGGAAGAATGTACCTGAAGATATTAGGAAAGTAAGAGTAATGACGCTCAAATACTTCTACGAATTATGCACTTCTAAGGTCATTGTGACTAATTTCCGGACAACTGATTATTTCATTAAAAGGAAGAATCAATATTATATCCAGACTTGGCATAGCTCCTTAAGGCTGAAACAAATTGAAAAAGATGCAGAAGAATCTTTGCCTGCTCACTATTTGGAAATGGCCAAAAATGATTCAAAGAAATGTGATTTGCTTCTGTCAGGCTGTAAGTTTAGTTCCGATATTTTCAAGAGAGCATTCTGGTATAATGGCGAAATTTTCGAAAGCGGAACTCCACGGAATGATGTACTGGTGAACAGCAATCCGGAGCTGCGGAAGCAAATTTTCAAGAGATTAAATGTTAATGGGGATAAAAAAATAATATTGTATGCTCCAACTTTCCGAAACAGCAGTAATTTAGATATTTATAAAATGGATTATTCTTCAATTATTAAAGAGCTTCATTCTCGCTTCGGCGGCGAATGGCTCTTTTTTATTAAACTGCACCCTCATTTAGCTTCGAGATCAAAGGAAATCTTACAAGGAGAAAACAATGTCATTGATGCAAGTAGTTACGATGATATCCAGGAACTTCTAAGTATTGCAGATGTACTTCTTACTGATTATTCATCATTAATGTTTGACTATGCAATAACGAAACGGCCTTGCTTTCTTTATGTACCTGATATAAAAGAATACACAGCAAAAGAAAGAGGACTTTACTTCAATATTACTGGTCTTCCGTTCTTTCATTCCACAGATCAAAGTAATTTAAGAGATCAAATTCGTAAATTTAACGAAGAAAAATACCAGTTGGGTCTTGATAGATTTTCACTTCAAACAGGCAGTTTTGAAAACGGGAAAGCTTGTGAAAGGTTGGTAAAACGCATTGAGGTACAATGCTATCCCGAAAAAGAGGAGGATGTTTATGAAGCAGTATAAAGTAGGCTACACAACAGGAGTTTTTGATTTATTTCACGTCGGCCATCTGAATATTTTAAAAAGGGCGAAGGAAGAATGTGATTACCTAATTGTGGGCGTCAGTACGGATGAACTTGTGCTGGAATATAAAAATAAACAGCCGGTGACCTCATTCGAAGACAGAAAGGCTATTGTAGAAGGGATAAAATATGTTGATCAAGTAGTTCCTCAGTTTAACAGAGATAAATATTCAGCCTGGGAACATTTACTTTTCGATGTCATGTTTGTTGGTGACGACTGGAAAGGAAGTCCTCTTTTTGCTGAATTAGAAATGCGTTTCAGCCAGGCAGGAGTTGAAATCGTTTATTTCCCTTATACAAAGGGAGTTTCTACCACCTTGGTGAAAGAGAAAATAAGATCCTGAGGAAGGGATAGGATGATTATGCCACCTGAAATAAGTGTGATTGTACCGGTTCATAATGCAGGTCCTTACCTTAGGGATTGTGTGGACAGCATCCTGGCGCAGACCTTTACAAATCTGGAAATAATACTTGTAAACGACGGCTCATCAGATAACAGCGCAAGCATTTGTGAGGAATACAGGGAAAAAGATAACAGAGTTACCGTCATCCATCAAAATTATGAGGGGGTCAGTTCTGCGAGAAACACAGGTGTTGCTGCCGCCCGGGGAAATTACATTGGTTTTGTTGACGGTGATGACTATATTGTCCCTCATATGTATGAAGAATTGCACAGCTTATGTGAAAACACAGACAGTGATATTGCGGTTTGCCGGCTGGCCAGAGAAATAGACGAAAAGATCATCAATACTGCATTTAATGAGTTTACGAAAGAAATGGATCACATAGAAGCCTTAAGGGAGCTTTTCAAAGGGAAGCTATACAGGTTTTCGTTATGTAATAAGCTTTTTAAAAAATCGTGCTTTCATAATATCCAGTTTCCGGAAGGACGTTTACATGAGGATCTATCGACCACATACAGGTTATTTACCAATTCTTCAAAAACGGTTTTCAAAGAGTTTATTGGTTATATATACGTAAAGAGGAGCAACAGCATACTAACCTCGACTTTCTCAGAAAAGAGACTGGATGCTTTTACTGGGTGGGAAGAAATCGTAGATTATATGACGGCAGAATATCCTCAGTTGTCAGATGAAGTATTAGCAGCCTTTACTTACGGCTGTATTGATAATATGTACTATATTATGAACCAGGTGGAAGACAGGAATAAACAACAGTATTTTTTATCCGCCATCCAGCAGCCTGTCAGAAAATATTATAAAGAAATTATTACCAGCTCAATATTAAACCAAAAATATAAATACTTAATTAGAGCAATCAATTATGATTTCAGACTGCTACTTTATTTTAACCAAATCAAAAGGCAATTGGCCAGAGCATAATCCTGCTAAACTCTAATATAAAAGGTGATGTCTTATAATATGAAAAAGAAACTACTTTTTGTGATTGATTCATTAGATGTAGCTGGTGCGGAAAAAAGTCTTGTCACATTATTATCGATGTTGGATTATTCCAGTTTTTCAGTGGATTTAATGCTATTTTCTCATGGGAAAACCCTTGAAAAATTACTTCCTGAAGAAGTAAATATACTGCCACCGCTAAAATATACTGTTTTCTCAGGGTTAAGTCTTTCTAAGTCTGTCCTATACTCTGTGAAAGGTAAAAGTTTTAAGATGCTTAATTCCAGAATCAAATATTCGGTAAATATAAGGAGAAAAACATACAGTAATCCCCAAAAAGCAAGGATCTTCTGGGAGTCAGCTGCTGATGTGATAGAAGTAAACCCTGAAACTTATGATATTGCCATCGCGTATGCCCAGTGCATTCCTACTTTTTATGTGGCGGATAAAGTTAAAGCGAAAAAGAAGTTAGCCTGGGTAAATGTCAGCTACAGACTGGAGGACGAGGATAGAATTTTCCAGAAGGAGTTCTATGATAAGTGCGACAGAATAGTTGCTGTATCAAATAAAACAAAAGAAATATTTACAGAGACTTTTCCGGAATATAAAGATCAAACTGAGGTGATCTTCGATATTACTAACCCGGAGTTCATCTCCAGGATGGCTGATTTAGGAAAAGGATATAATGATAAGTTTGAAGGGACTAAAATTCTTACAATTGGCAGGCTCGCCAATCAAAAAGGCTACGATATCGCATTAAAAGCCTGTAAAATGCTGAAAGAACAGGGAAATATTAATTTTAGATGGTATGCATTAGGTAAAGGGCCTTTAGAGAGGAAGATAAGAGCGTCCATTGATGAGAATGGGCTGTCTGACCACTTTATTTTGCTTGGAGTCGAGGCAAATCCATACCCATACATTAAGAACTCGGATATATACGTTCAAACTTCAAGGTTTGAAGGCTTTGGAATAGCAATCGCAGAAGCGAGAATGCTTAATATTCCGGTTGTTACAACCAGATTTGATGCTGTTTTTTCCCAGATGGTAAACGAAAAAAATGGTTTAGTTGTAGATATGACCCCAGAAGCTGTGTATGAAGGAATTTTAAAGCTCCATAAAGACAAAGAGCTCAGGAGCAGTATTAGGGATTACTTAAAGACAGAGAAAAAAGGAAACGTAGAAGAGATCCAGAAGTTTTATAAATTAATTGGATGAGAGTGTGTATTCTTATGAAGAAAAAAATCCTTTTCATGGTTATTAACATGAACGTAGGCGGCACCGAAAAAGCTTTGTTAAATATGATAAATGAAATACCTGAAAGCGACTACGAGATTACTATATTGATGCTGGAAAAGTACGGCGGCTTCCTGGATTCCATACCAGGTAATGTAAAGGTTGAGTATGTGGATGGGTACAAGGAGATAAAGGATCTGTTAAATCCTCCTCCTCTTAAGGTTGTAAAAGGCTTTTTACGTACAGGGCGGTTATTTAAAGCAGCTGGATTTTTTACTGTCAGCCTCCTTTCAAAATTATTAAACGATAAAATCCTACTAATGAAATATGCCCTGAGAAGTACTAGTACTCCCGTACTAAAAGATAAATATGATATAGCTGTCGCTTATGCTGGTCCAATGGACCTCATAAGCTTTTTTGTTGCAAAAAAAATAAAGGCTGACAGGAAGATACAGTGGATTCATTTTGATGTTACAAAGATAGGGTTCGATAAAAACTATGCGGAAAAATTATATAAGTGTTTCGATCAAATTCATGTTGTCTCCAGGGAAGGGAAAGAGAAGTTTTTGAGCCTGCTTCCACAAATGGACCGAAAACTAGCAGTATACCCTAACTTTGTCTCTCGTAAGTCAGTGACAGCTATGGCAGAACAGGGAAGAGGCTTTGAGGATGCCTTTGAAGGATACAGAATCCTGACGGTAGGCCGTTTAAGTAAAGAAAAAGGGCAGGACCTTGCTATTCAGGTGATATCAAAGTTAAAGGAAAAAGGTTTTAATGTAAAATGGTACTGCATTGGTGAAGGCAACGCCAGGAAAGAATATGAACAGCTAATCAGGGATTACGGAGTTGAAAAAGAATTTATCCTATTAGGATCCAACTCTAACCCATATCCTTTTATGAAACAATGCGATATTTACGTTCAGCCGTCCAGGCATGAAGGATTTTGCATTACTCTGGCCGAGGCAAAATGCTTTAATAAACTGATAGTATGTACAGACTTTACGGGGGCAAGAGAACAAATAATTAATAATGAGACAGGGCTGATCGTCGACTTTGATGCAGAACAAACAGCCGATGCGCTCGTAAAATTGTTAAAGGACGAAAAACTTAGAGATAAGATACAGCGTAACAGAAACACAAGGAGTGAAACGGAAAATACAGCCGATATAATTCTTTTTAGTTCGCCTAGTGCATAAGAAGAGATAATTTACTGGAGGAAGGGGGTTAAAAAATGAACAAGAAAAAAGTATTATTCATGCTTACTAGTATGAATATAGGTGGAGTAGAGAAATCACTTTTATCTTTACTTTCTGTCATTCCGAAAGAGAAATATGAAATTACTATCCTGCTCTTAGAAAAAAAAGGAGGATTTTTAAATGATATCCCTGACTGGGTTAAAGTAGAGGAAGCCGCCTGGTTTAAGAAAATAAAGCCGGTAATCATGCAGCCACCGCAGAAAACGATTGCTGATCAACTGAAAAAAAAAGAGTTTCTCAGTGTTCCTGCATTTGCAGCCACTTATTTTTTATCAAAAAAAATGGATAACAGGTATCTTTACTATTCCTATGTTCTTAAGAATGTCCCTGAAAATTCATATGAATACGATGCTGCTATTTCATATCAGGGGCCGACAGATGTAATTGATTTTTATGTAGCAAATAAAGTAAAAGCAGCTAAGAAAATTTCCTGGGTGCATTTTGATGTTTCAAAACATAGGGTTAACGAGAAATTATATACAACTTTATATAAAAGGTTTGACAAAATTTTTGTGGTTTCGAAAACTGCGAAAGAAAAAATTTGTGAGAAATTTTCTGAAACTAGACCCAAAATTGAAGTTTTTAAAAATATGATTTCTCATGAACTAGTTAACGAATTATCGAAAGAAGAGGTAGACTTTGATAATAATTTTTCTGGATTACGAATAGTAACAGTTGGAAGGCTTTCTTTTGAGAAAGGCCAGATGTTAGCGATTGAAGTGTTAAAGAAACTTAAAAGTGAAGGTCACAATGTAAGATGGTATTGCATCGGTGAAGGAAATAACCGAAGTGAGTATGAAAAGCTAATCGTACAATATGATCTCATAAATGACTTTAAATTATTAGGTGCAAAAAAAAATCCTTACCCGTTTATTTCAAAAGCTGATATCTATGTCCAACCATCTATGCATGAGGGCTATTGTATGACATTGATGGAGGCTAAAATGTTAAAAAAACCAATTATTACTACTAATTTCACAGGGGCAAAGGAACAAATAAAGGATGAGTATAATGGTTATATTATAAATTATAATAGGGTTGAATTATATGAAAAGATTAAATATCTAATCGAAAATCCAGAAATCAGGAAAAACCTAACGATAAACCTTAATAAATCAGTTAACAGCCAGGAGTAATTAAATATTTTCTATCAGTTTACTCTAAAGTGAATGTTTAAAGCATGATAGTTAATCATTATTGTTAATTACTCTAACTCTAGTGCAAACAGGCACAATTCTGTCATACGATTTATCATCTTAAGGATCTCAAGCTATAGATATAGGGTATAATGACATAGAATATGAATGGTTCTTACAAAACGCTACAGAAAAGGTGTCAGTTAAATATAGATACATTGGTGAAATAGAGGGTGGTGCTTCTGTTAGAGAGTTAAAGGACCCAAATAATAAGAAATAGTAAGAATTATAAATTAAAGGGTGAAATTATGAGGGACACAGTAAAAAAACTTTTTAATCTTTTTAGTAAAAAGGAAAAGAAAAATCTACTTTTTTTATTGTTTATGATGATTTTAGCAGCCTTGTTTGAAACAATAGGAATAGGATTAATTGTTCCTTTAGTAGGAGTTATTACAAACCCTTCGGTAATTCACGAACAAGCTATCCTTGCTTATGTATACAATGCATTTAAATTTCAATCAACCAGTTCATTTATGTTTTTCTCCGTCATATTTTTACTAATAGTCTTTCTACTAAAAAATTGTTATTTACTTCTGTTTCACTATTTTCAATATAAATTAATCTTTAATCAGCAAGTGAATCTTTCACGAATGCTTTTTAAGGAATACTTAACAAAACCTTATACTTTTCATCTCCAAAGGAATTCTGCTGACTTACTAAGAAATGTAAACAACGAAGTATCAAGAGTATTTCAGGGAATTATAATGTCTTCTTTTCAGCTATTCACAGAGTTCCTTGTGATTCTTTGCATAACCACATTACTTTTTATAACAGCACCAGTAGCAACATTAACTGCCTCTATACTATTAGGAGTTAGTGTTTTTTTATTTTTTAAGTTTTTTCGAAAAAAAATCAGTTATCTTGGTAAAGAACAACAGAAAGTTAGCGGTGAAACGATTAAATGGGTTAATCAAGGATTAGGGGCAAGTAAAGAAGTGAAAGTATCAGGAAAAGAAAGCTTCTTTGTGAATGCCTATGCTGCTAAAAGTCAGATTAAAGCAAATAATAGTCGTTACATGATGATGTTAGACCAGGTGCCCAGATATTTTATTGAAACATTACTAGTATCAGTAGTACTGGTAACAATGTTAATCATTATATTGCAGGGAACAGACACGACACAGCTAGTAGCAACCATGGCTTTATTTGCAATGGCAGCATTCCGATTAATGCCATCTATTAATAGAGTTGTTGCTATGATAAATTCAATAAGGTATAGCTATCCAGCATTAGAGGTTGTCTACAATGATATTTTTAATATAAAAGAAGATACTTTTAAAACTTCAAATCAAATATTAAAATCAGTTAACTTTGGCGAAAAAACTTTTAAGGATTCAATTAATGTTAGTGATCTCTCTTTTCGTTATCCAAACCAGAAGGATTATTCGGTAAAGGATGTATCCTTATCAATTCCAATAGGTAGTTCTGTTGCGTTTATAGGTGAATCAGGGGCTGGAAAAACAACGATTGTGGATATTATACTCGGGCTTTTTAAACCTGAAAAAGGAAAGGTAACTGTTGATAATATTGACCTGTTTGAACAAAAAGAACTATGGCAGCAAAAGATTGGGTATATCCCTCAATTTATCTTTTTGTCGGATGATACTATCCGGGGAAATATTGCCTTTGGATTAGATAATAAGGATATAAATGATACAGAAGTTTGGAGATCCTTGGAGCAAGCACAACTTAAGGAATTTGTGGAATCTTTGCCTGAAGGCCTTGATACAGAAGTAGGTGAAAGAGGAGTTAGACTTTCTGGAGGTCAAAGACAACGAATCGGAATAGCTCGTGCATTGTATCATAATCCTGAAATATTATTTATGGACGAAGCAACCTCGGCATTGGATAATAATACTGAAAAAGAAATCATGAAGTCGGTAGATGGGCTCAAGGGAGAAAAGACTCTAATCATAATTGCCCACAGACTAAGCACTATCGAAAATTGTGATATCGTTTTTAAGTTAAATAAGGGAAGACTTATATCTATTGAAAACAAAAAGGAACGTTCAATAATGTAAGTATTAAAAACCATTGATCAAAAACTTGATCAATGGTTTTCCTATATCCTTTAGGGACAATTTAAATGTGCTTCACCACTTACGTTTTAAGTAAATTGATCTTTGAGTAAATTGAGGGTGAGTGTTTTTTATGAAAGATTTACACTTGATAAAAGATATTTTCTGGTTGAGGTGCTACGCTTGCTTAGCTGTAACGTTACTACATGCTATATACCATGGTCAGCAAATATATGAAGATCCTAACATGATTCATACTGTAAGTTACCTAATATACATGTCTACCCTGTTTGGTGTCCCGGTATTCGTATATATTACAGAATTTTTATTGTCAAAAAACTACCCAAATAGAGTACCTCAGGACTTCCTGAAAAAAAGAGCTAAAATATTATTATTCCCTTATTTATTTATGAGTATTGTCTATGCATTTTTAAACTTAGAATCATGGACATTACAAAGCTTCTCTATAAGAATTTTAGAAAATGTATTTCTTGGAAAGTCCCCTCTTTATTTTATTTTAATAATTTTTCAATTTTATTTGTTGCATATGCTGTTTAGTAAGTATCTATATCGTTTTTCTGCAAGGAGGGTTTTAACTGTTGCGTTTTTAGTTAACTTTCTTTATTTGTCAATTTTTAATTTCGTGGGTATTTCAGATAGTTCTCTTGCAAACTATATTTGGAATACAGGATACTGGTTACCGTTTATAGGATGGATTTTTTACTTTGTATTGGGGTTTTACAGTGCAAAAAATTATAAATATATTGAGAAGGTTATGCGTTCTAACAGACTTCTTTTATTAATAGGCTTGTTGTTGCTTACCATCATTTCATTAGGTGTTATGTTGCTTATGAACAGATTATTTTTGCTTGATTATAATTCCAAGAGGGTCGGTATGCTTTTATATGCTCCATCAATTATATTTCTAATAACTTTCTTTTCCACACGTTTTAATAAAGTACCTAAACTAGTGATGATTATAAGTGATTATTCATTCAGTATATTCCTTCTAAACTGGTTTTACCTTACGCTATTAAGTTACATAAAACCACCACCAGTTCTAAATATTTTATCGTACTCTATTTTAATGTTTATTTTCACCATATTTTTATGTATAGGAACTGGTTATATATTTAATCAAATATCTTTTGGCAAATATTTTGTGGGGCAAGTGAGGAAATACAGGAAAAATATTACTCTTAGAAAAGATAAGTCAGAGCGAGCTATATAGTGTGCTTTTGATAATTTCGCAGACTTAGTAAGGAGAGAATTATTTTATGGCAGAAATAAGTATTATCGTACCTGTCTATAACTTAGAAAATTATTTAAAAAAATGCATAGATTCAATCTTATCTCAAACATTTACCGACTTTGAGCTTATATTAGTCAATGATGGTTCTACAGATAGCAGCGGGATATTATGTGACAGTTATGCTGCAATTGACAATAGAGTTAAAGTGATTCATAAAAAAAATGGCGGTGTTGCTTCTTCTAGAAATGCTGGCTTAACAGCATCTGAAGGTAAATATATTGGATTCGTAGATAATGATGATTATATACACCAATCGATGTATGAAATTTTATATAATACTGCATGTAAGTATTCATCTGATATAGTAGTTTGTGATTTCAAAAAGGTTAAGGGAGGTCAGTTAACAGATATAAACGGTTTAAAAAGACCATTTCCCATCCGCCATATGAATAACGTAGATGCCCTTCACCAGTTGTATACAGAGAATGGGATTACCTTTGTTTGTCCTTGGAATAAGATTTATAAAAGAGAGTTGTTTAATGATATTAGATATGAAGAGGGAGTTATCAATGATGATGAAAGCATTGCACATAAACTTTTATATCAGAGCCAGAAAATGACGTATATTAACGCTCAACTTTATTACTACATACAAAGAGAAGGCAGTCAGATCAATTCCCCTTTCCATATAAAGAGATTGGATGCGGTGTATATTTTGAAAAATAGAACGAAATTTTTTAAGGAAATAAACGAAAAAGAATTACAACAGAAAGCATTAAAGCATTTTATAGAGAAATTCTTCTGGTATTATTCCCTTGCCGGAATACACATAAACGATAATAAAGAAATGAAAAAGTTGAAAAATACTTTCAACAGTAGTTTTTTTGATTTGATAAAACATAGAGAAATTGGCTGGAAACAAAAGATATTTTTAATCTTATTCCGTATTAGTCCCTCTATGTATGAACTAATTAAGAATCTTCGGGAAAGACCGAAAAAGGAAATGAACAAGTAAAACAATAGTTTAACAAATTACGCTGCAGAAGGAGGATAAGGCATTGAAAATACTTGTTACCGGTGGAGCTGGATACATTGGTACTCACACTTGTATACAGTTGCTTAATGGAGGCTATAAAATTGTCGTAATCGATAATTTTTCTAACAGTAATCCA
This sequence comes from Evansella clarkii, assembly GCF_002019695.1. Lineage (GTDB taxonomy): Bacteria > Bacillota > Bacilli > Bacillales > Salisediminibacteriaceae > Evansella > Evansella clarkii. The sequence goes on from NZ_KV917376.1 coordinate 3,333,060, forward strand.
GAGGCATTGAGAAGAGTTGAGCAAATAACCGAAAAAAAAATTAAGTTATACAGAACTGACCTCCTTGACCAGGAAGCCCTAATAAAAGTATTCGAGGAAAATTCGATCGAAGCTGTCATACACTTCGCCGGCTTAAAAGCAGTGGGAGAATCTGTTACAAAGCCTCTAAAATATTACCAGAACAACATAGCAGGTACTCTTGTTCTCCTGGAAGTAATGGAGACTTTTGAAGTAGAAAAGCTGGTTTTCAGTTCTTCTGCGACTGTTTACGGTAATCAGCAATGTGTTCCGTTAAACGAATCCCTCCCTCTCCAGGCAACTAATCCATACGGTAGAACGAAATTAATGATAGAACAGATAATGGAAGACGTTTATCAGTCAAACAAAAACTGGAGTATAGCCCTGCTGAGGTATTTTAACCCAGTGGGAGCACATGAGAGTGGGTTGATTGGAGAAGATCCAAGCGGTCTTCCAAATAATCTTGTTCCTTACATAACCCAGGTTGCTGTAGGGAAATTAGCTAAACTTAGTGTGTTTGGAAACGACTATCCAACTTATGACGGTACAGGGATAAGAGATTACATCCATGTAATGGACCTTGCTGATGGGCATATAAAAGCGCTTGAAAAAGTTTTAAGCACCAGGGGAGTTGAAGCGTATAACCTTGGTACTGGCAGAGGTTTTAGTGTGCTTGAGATGGTACAGGCATTTGAAGAGGAAATTGGTAAACCAATCCCTTATGAGATAAAAGCCAGGCGGCCAGGTGATATCGCAGTTAGCTATGCAGATCCTAGTAAAGCAGAGACGGAACTTAATTGGAGAGCGGAAAGAGGTTTAGCTGAAATGTGCAGAGACTCATGGAACTGGCAGAAGCTAAATCCAAATGGTTACGAAAAAACAACTGAAAAACAAGTAACTTCATAAGCTAATGGATCCTTCTCAAAAAAAGAGAAGGCTTTTTTATTTTATAAAACAAAGGGTGGGGTATAAATGAAAGGAATTATTTTAGCAGGCGGAAGTGGGACTCGTCTTTATCCATTAACTCGTTCGATTTCTAAACAGCTGCTCCCCGTGTATGATAAACCGATGATTTATTATCCAATTTCCGTTTTAATGCTGGCAGGAATTAAAGAAATCCTTATTATATCTACACCTGAAGATACACCGCTTTTTAAGCAGCTCCTTGGGGATGGAAAAGAGTTTGGCATAAGCCTAGCTTACTCTGTTCAGACAGAACCCAAAGGTCTGGCGGAAGCTTTTATAATTGGTGAAAGCTTCATAGGGATGGATAATGTCGCTCTTATACTTGGTGACAATATTTTTTATGGCCATGAATTCACAAGGCAGCTGGAAAGGGTCGCCTCTAAACCGGCAGGTGCCACAATTTTTGGTTATAATGTAAAAGATCCCGAAAGGTTTGGAGTAGTAGAATTTGATGGAGATGGCCGCGTATTATCAATTGAAGAGAAGCCTGAAAATCCGAGATCCAACTATGCTATTACGGGGCTTTACTTTTTTGATAACAAGGTTATTAACTATGCTAAAAATGTCCAGCCTTCGGCAAGAGGAGAATTAGAAATAACTGATATATTAAATGCTTATCTGCTAAATGGCCAGCTTACTGTTGAGCTGCTTGGACGGGGTTTCGCGTGGCTTGATACTGGTACTCACGAATCCCTTCTTGAAGCATCCCAGTTTATTGAAATTATTGAGAAACGGCAGCGTCAAAAAGTTGCCTGCCTCGAGGAAATTTCTTTTAACAAAGGGTATATTACTACCTCACAGTTACTTGAATTAGCAGAGCCTTTAAAGAAAAGCGAATACGGCCAATACCTGCTTTGGTTAGCAGATGAAAAACTGAAAACAGTAACGATGGCAGTAAATAGATAAAAAGTCCGGAGGTCAGATAGATGGAAATTTTGATTACTGGCGGAGCAGGCTTTATTGGCAGTAATTTCGTAAAATACATGCTAAATAAATATTCTGCATATAAAATAATAAATCTTGATAAATTGACTTACGCAGGAAACCTTGAAAATTTAGAGGGTGTAATAGATAACCCCAATCACTGCTTTGTCCAGGGGGACATATCAGACAGAGATCTTATTAGCTCCTTACTTAATGAGCATTCTCCGGATGCAGTAATTAATTTTGCGGCTGAATCTCATGTTGACAAAAGCATAGAGGAACCAGATGTTTTTGTAAAAACAAATATAGTAGGAACTCATACGCTGCTTAATGCTTCACTGCAAAACAATGTAAAAAGGTTTGTGCAAATATCAACGGATGAAGTATACGGCAGTCTGGGTGAGGACGGCTACTTTACTGAGGAAACCCCATTGGCCCCTAATAGTCCATATTCAGCCAGTAAAGCATCTGCTGATTTATTAGTAAAGTCTTATTTTGAAACATATAATATGCATGTTAATATTACCCGCTGTTCAAACAACTACGGCCCTTTTCATTTTCCCGAGAAACTGATTCCTTTAATGGTCACCAATGCACTGGAAGATAGAGAACTTCCTGTTTATGGCGATGGCCTGCATGTAAGAGACTGGCTCCATGTAGAAGATCATTGCCGTGCCATTGATTTGGTGCTTCATAAGGGAGGACCTGGCGAAGTATACAATATAGGCGGGCATAACGAGAAGAAAAATATTGACATTGTAAAGGAAATATTGAACTATCTTAACAAACCAGAAACTCTAATAAAATATGTAGAAGACAGAAAAGGACATGACCGCAGATATGCGATCGATGCGGAGAAAATAAAAAGCGAATTAGGCTGGAATCCCCGCTTCAGTTTTAACGAGGGACTTATAAAAACTATTGAGTGGTATATGAACAACAGGCAGTGGTGGGAAAGATTAAAGACAGTCAAACTATAAAAAATTCGAAATTGTGAAGGTGATAGATTTGAACGTTATTAACACAATATTTGAAGAAGTAAAAGTGATTACCCCAAGAGTCTTTGAGGACGAACGGGGTTTTTTTATGGAAACTTACAATTATATAAATATAAAAAGCTATGGAATAGAAAATACTTTTGTACAGGATAACCATTCTTTATCTGTTGAGAAAGGAACAATCCGTGGTCTGCATTACCAGTTACACCCCATGTCCCAGGCTAAATTAGTAAGGGTAATAAGAGGAGCGGTTTTCGATGTGGTAGTTGATATTAGAATAGAATCTCCTTACTTCGGCAAGTGGTTTGGAATTGAACTAGATGAAAATAATAAGAAGCAGCTTCTTGTACCAAAAGGCTTTGCTCACGGTTTTTGTACTCTTGAACCAAACACCGAGGTTGTATATAAGGTTGATGAATACTATTCCCCAGAGGCAGACAGAGGAATTATGTGGAATGACCCGGAGATCGGGATTGCCTGGCCGACGACAGATCCGGTTTTATCAGAAAAAGATAAGAGTCACCCTGCTCTTAGCAGTGCAGAGGTCTTTCAAGTATAGAAAATATTCCTTATTGCATCAATTAATTAGATCGGAAGTAGTTTTTTTATATGGAAGAAATAGCGGTTTAAAAATTATACTGATGAAGCTGAAAGCCTTCTTACAATAATGTAAATAAGTCTATTTTTTTACCCTCGTCGTTCGCTATTTAGAATAAAATCTATCCGGGAGGTTTAACAGATGAACCAAAACATTACCAGAATAGGTATCGCAGGAACTGGTTTAATCGGTAAAGGTATAGCAATCGAAGTGAAAAAGCAAGCAGATTTAGAACTTACTAAAGTGCTAACTCGCCGGGAAATTAATACTATGAATGATTATCCTTTTTCTGAAGTTCTGACAAATTCCATAGAGGAGTTTATCGTAAGCTGCGATTTGATTGTCGAATGCAGCGGTGACGTTTTATATGGAACGGAAGTAATCGACAGAGCAATAAAAGCATCCTTGCCAGTTGTTACTATGAACGCCGAGCTGCAAGTTTCCACAGGTTCTTATTTTGCTAAAAGAGGGTTTATCACTGAGGCTGAAGGGGATCAGCCAGGCTGTTTGGCCACTTTACACAAAAATGTTATTCAAATGGGCTTTAAACCACTCGTTTATGGAAATATAAAAGGTTTTCTAAACCTGGATCCTACACAGGAAGACATGGAATTTTGGTCGAATAAAAATGGATTACGGATCGATATGACTACTTCTTTTACAGATGGAACTAAAGTACAAATAGAGCAAGCATTAGTTGCCAATGGACTAGGAGCTGGAATCGCTGTCGATGGTCTTTTATCACCAAGCTCTGACGATTTAAATGCAATTGGGGATGAATTGGCGGAAGAGGCAGCCCGTTTAGGTTATCCTATTTGTGAATATATAGTTGCACCAAAAGCCCCTCCAGGAGTCTTTATAACAGCAACTCATGATCCACGGCAGAAGGAAGCTTTACGTTACTTTAAAATGGGAGAAGGTCCTTATTATACGATTTTGCAAAACTATCATTTTTGCCATTTAGAAGTTGTAAAAACGATTAGAAGAGTCATTAACGGAGGAGGAGTACTTTTAAATAATGGAGAAAATCCTTCTGTAAGTGTAGCAGCAATTGCTAAAAGAACGCTAAAACCGGGAGAGGAGATTAAAAAGGGGATAGGGAGTTTCCAGGTAAGAGGGGAAGCAGTTAAATTAACTACAGATAACAACCATGTACCTATTGGCATACTTGTTAATACCGTTATGAAGAGACAAGTCCAAGAAGGGGAAATAATCACTTTTGACGATGTGGAAATTCCAGAAAGCCTTGCTTTAACTGCATGTCTGGAGATGCTCAATTTGCAATCGGTTTAAGTTTATTAAAAAGCTATATTATATTTAATTAATTTTCCCACGCTTCAATTATGTTTTATAACCTGATGTGAGTATGCGGTAATGGAGTGATCATATGACGAATAAAAGAATCTGCTTTGTTACAACAACATCAGTGACAATTAAAAGCTTTTTAATTGGGCAGCTGGAGTACTTTTATATGCGTGGTTACGAGGTAACTGTTATCTGCAATAATGATCTGCAGCTGGCAAAATCGCTGCCCAGTTATATTAATTATAAACCTGTTGAAATGGTTCGCGGAGTAAATTCAGCAAATGCCATAAGATGTATCTATCAGCTTTATAAAATCTTTAAAAAAGAGAACTTTGATATAGTGCAATACTCAACCCCAAATGCGGCTCTGTATACTTCTGTAGCAGCGTGGCTTGCAAGGGTTCCAGTACGCCTCTATTGCCAGTGGGGGATAAGGTACGTAGGGTTTGAAGGTTGGAAACGACAATTTTTCAAGCTTTTGGAAAAAGCAGTATGTACATTATCTACTTATATTGAACCTGACAGTTTAGGAAATCTTAATTTCAGTTTCAGAGAAAAACTCTATAAACCAAGGAAGAGTAGAGTAATATGGAACGGAAGCGCTAATGGTGTTGATTTGGTCAAATTTGATATTTCGAAAAAATGTTACTGGAATAAATTAATACGGAAACAATACAACATACAGCCTGATGAGCTGGTAATTGGTTTTATTGGAAGGCTGGACAAAGATAAAGGAATAAATGAGCTGCTGCAGGCATTTAAAAAGATATCAGATGAATATCAAAATTGTAAACTCCTTATAATTGGGCCAGATGATAAGGTTGAGGGACTTGAGCCAGAGATTTATAAATGGTCAAAGAGTTTTGATTCTGTGATTTACACTGGGTTTACGACTCAGGTAGAAAAATTCATCGCCGCTATGGATCTTTTTGTCCTTCCAAGTTACCGGGAAGGTTTTGGTTCAGTTGTAATTGAAGCAGAAGCAATGGGTGTGCCGGTAATTGTAACTGACATTCCCGGTCCGGTTGACGCGATGCAGCCTGGAATAACCGGACTTACAGTACCAAAAGGTTCTGTACAGCCATTAGTCGACGCTATGGAACAGATGATACTTAATCCAAAGGAAAGAGAAGAAATGGGCAAAAATGCATTTAACTTTGCCAGGACAAATTTTGCTCAGGAGAAACTGTGGGACTATATACTTGAGGACCGGGACAGACTTTGCAACACACTCATCCTTTCGCAAAGGGAGAAGTTGGATGCTTAATACTAAGGGAAAGATTTCAATAATTATGGGAGTATACAACTGTGAGGCTACTTTGAGTGAAAGTATTGAATCACTTCTAAACCAGACATACACAAATTGGGAGCTGATTTTGTGTGAAGATGGATCGAGTGACAATACTTATTATATTGCAAAAAAGTATGCTGATATGTATGACAACATTGTTTTAATAAGGAATAAGCAGAATGTGGGACTTGCTCATTCCCTTAACAAGTGCCTGGAACATACTACAGGAGAATATATTGCCCGCCAGGATGGGGATGACCGGTCACTTCCTGAAAGGCTGGAACGGGAAGCAGCAGTTCTTAATAACTTACCGGAATTCGACATCGTCAGTACAGGGATGTCTTTTTTTGATGAGAAAGGTTTTTGGGGTCAGGTTATACCTGTTAAAGTACCAACAGCAGAGGACTTTGTCTTACAAAGTCCTTTTTGCCATGCACCCAGTATGTTCAGAAAAGAGGCGATAATGCATGTTAACGGCTACGACACCGATAAAAGGACATACCGAGCTGAAGATTATGACCTTTGGTTCCGCATGTATGCAAATGGTTCTAAAGGATGCAACATTCAGGAGGCTTTATATGAAGTCAGGGATGATAGAAATGCGATAAAAAGAAGGAAGTATAAGTACAGAATTAATGAAGCATATGTTCGTTATAAGGGCTACAGACTGCTAAAGCTTCCTCTTAAATCCCATATTTATGCCTTTAGAGCCTTGATTGTTGGGCTGGTTCCAGGGGGAGTGTATAAAATAATACGCAGAAAAAAATATTCCTATTCTTGAATTATTAGGCTCGAAGCTGTTTGGCAAAATTGTGCATCTGTGGAGGTAGATAGATGAAACAGAATTTATCCAAAAGACTGCGTCCTATATCGGGGGAGTAAACATTCATATTTGATTGACACTTTCTTAAAAAAGTGATAATTTTTTTAAAAGAAGATATTCATTATAACGAACTAATACCGATGGGAAATCTTTATGATTTACATGTTTTTTACCTGGTTAATTCTTTATTATGAATAAGCTGTTCCGTATGAACAAATATTTATGTCCATTGGGACCATGAAAGGACAGTTATTAAATGCCAATCAGAAAACTACTTGAACCTGATTATTTACAAAAATTTAAATGTCTTGGATCTGAATGTGAAGACACGTGCTGTCATGGTTGGAGAATAAACATTGATCAGGAAACTTATTATAAACATGAAAATACAGATAACACTCTGCTCACCAAACATTTAAAAAAACTAGACGTCAAAAGTAATAAAGAAAACTATGCAGTATTAATGTTAGATAGTGAGTTATATTGCCCGCTTCTTAATAAAGATAAGTTATGTAAGGTTCATACGGAAATGGGAGAGGACTACCTGCCTAATATATGCTCAACGTACCCTCGTCAAACTAATATTATCGATGGAGTGTACGAAAGATCTGCTACTTTATCCTGTCCTGAGGCAGCCCGTCTTATTTTACTTAACCCAGAGGGCATAACTTTTAATGAAGTGGTTGAACCAACTGATAATCGTCACCTAATTTCCATAAATATAAATCCAAGCAAAACTACTCCTAAACGTGGAGAATTTGTTTACTTTAATGAATTACAACAATTTTCAATTAGTATAATAAAAAATAGAAGCTATTATCTATTTGACAGGTTATTAATATTAGGAATGTTTTTAAATGAAATTCAGAGATTAATCGACGAACAAACTATTGATGAAATACCAAACTGTATAACTCATTTTAATTTATTGATAGATAACAGAGAAATTCTGAATAAAAAAAATAATGTGACGGTATCTGTTAAAAAACAAATGAAGATCAACAGGCATTTACTGGATATGAGAATATTCAGTGGTGTAAGAGACAGCAGATATTTGAATTGCTTGTTTGAAGGATTAAAAGGTCTGAAATATACTGGTTCTTTAATAAATGAACAAAGTTTAATGGAATATAATAAAGCATATCACCAATATTTCCTGCCTTTCTTATCTGAGCATGAATATATTTTTGAAAATTACTTAGTTAATTATATATTTAGAAATGTTTTTCCGTATCATATAACAAGAAATGTTTTTGAGGAATACATTGTTATGGTTATACATGTTTCCTTAATTAAATTTCAATCAATTGGATTAATGAATTACCATAAAGAAAGTTTTACCCACAATCATTTAATAACTTTAATCCAAAGCTATTCAAGAAATGTTGAGCATGCACCCACAGAGATCAGTAGATTTTTAGATTATTTAAAGGAAAATAATTATACATCACTTAATAATTTAGGGGTATTAATAAAGCATTGAAGAAATAATATACAGGAAATTGACTTTAAAATTTACACAAGTTTAATTGCACATTAAGTAAAAAGAACATAAAAATTTATTTTTCAAGAGTAATTGACATTAATAATAAAGGGTGATAAATTTAGCTAAAGGATAGTTCTTTATTACGAACACAAGAGCAATGACTGGAATGGTCTATAGGTATATATTATTTTTTTTGATCTTTGCATTCGTTATTTAGAACGGGGTTGAGAATCTTAAAAAATCATAATAATTCCGGTGGTATTGTTCTATTCATTTAACATTGTTGTTAACAGGAGGATTACTATGAGCGCGATTGCCGGCCTAGTCCATTTTAATAATGAAGCAGTTTTACCTAAACAAGCGAGAGCTTTAATGGCGGGTTTTGAGCAATTTCCTGCCGATGACATTCAAACCTGGCAAATGCGCAACATATTTTTAGGCTGCCATGCTCAGTGGATTACTCCGGAATCAGTAGGGGAACAATTGCCATACTATGACTACAATAGAAAGTTAGCTATAACGTGTGACGCTATTATAGATAATAGAAAAGAGTTATTTGAAAAGCTGCATATAAAAGATCCACTGATCAAAAGATCTATGCCAGACAGCCAGATTATTTTACTGGCTTATGATAAATGGGGGGAGCAATGTCCGAAATATCTAATTGGTGACTTTTCCTTTATGATATGGGATCAAAACAACCAAAAGCTTTTTGGTGCCAGAGACTTCTCAGGAGCCAGAACGCTATACTTTTATAATGACCAAAGCCGCTTTATTTTTTCTACTATAATGGAGACCTTCTTTCGATTTCCTTACATAAAAAAGGAATTAAATGAAAGCTGGCTGGCGGAATTTATTTCAATTTCCGGAATGGAAGAAGCTATAAATATGACTGAAACTGTCTATAAATCAATATACCAGGTGCCTCCGGGACACAGCATATCTGCAAAGAATGGAAATGTGAAGTTGGCCAGGTATATAAAGTTGGATGTTAATGAGACTATTAAATTCAAATCTGACGAAGAATATGAAGAAGCTTTCCGCTACGAATTAGATCAGGCTGTGTCAGACAGGCTTAGAACACATGGAGGAGTGGGGGCTCAATTAAGCGGAGGCCTTGACTCGAGCTCTGTAGTTAGTATAGCTGCAAAGCAGTTACAAAAAGATTATAAGAAACTTTACACATACAGTTATGTACCGGAAGTAACATTTAATGACTGGACATCGAATTTTTATGTGCCTAATGAGTCGCCGTATATTAAAGAAACAGTAAATTTTGTTGGAAATATTAATGATAATTATCTTGATTTTGATGGGAGAAGCTCTTTGGACGAGATTGACCATTTCCTTGACATTATGGAAATGCCTTATAAGTTCTTTAATAATTCTTTATGGCTGAAAGGAATAAATGAAACAGTAAGCCAGCAGGGAATAAAAATTTTATTAAATGGTGCCAGAGGAAATCATTCCATTTCTTTCGGTTCGAAAAACCTTACGATTACCTACTACAGTGATTTATTAAAAAGGCTCCGTTGGATTGCTTTAAACAAAGAGTTAAACCTATTCTGTCAACAACTTAATACTGGAAAACGAGTTATTCTTCCATTAGTAATGGAAAAAACATTTCCAATAATCTATTCCTTTTTTAATAAAGAGGAAACAGCTAACACAGAAACTAATTGGATGAAGTTAATAAACCCTGACCTTGCCAAAAATACACAGCTAGAAGAAAGATTAATGGAATATAATAGAGTTATTAATGATGAAACATCAATAAGAAACAATCACTTCCAGCAGCCCTATACATGGAATAAAACAGGAACAGCAACTACCAAACTTTCATTACGGTATTCAACTTGGGATCGTGACCCTACAAATGATTTACGTTTAATAAAGTTTTGTCTTGCTGTACCTCAAGAGCAGTATGCTAAAGGAGGAATGGAACGAGCGTTAATAAGAAGAGCTATGAAAGGGTTGCTTCCGGATAAAGTAAGGTTAAATCAGCATAGCAGGGGTTTACAAGCTGCAGACGTGGTTCATCGATTGACACCAAAATGGCCCGCGTTTATTGAGGAAATAACAAATATGACTTCTGACCCGGTAACTTCTCATTATATAAATATGGACTATGTAAAGAATGCTATAGCTATGTTAGGTGACACTCCCAACCCCGAATACGTTTTTTATGACGAGTTTAAAGTTTTAACCCGCAGTCTTATCCTGCACAGGTTTCTTAAGAGACATACATCATGAAAGGGGGTGAGAAAAATGAAAAAAGTATGGAAACAACCAATCTTAGATTTATTAGATGTAAATAGAACTATGGGTGGAGCTGGTGATGCACAAGATGATAGCTATTGTACTAATGCAAATTTTGACGGAAAAATTAATAAAGCGTGTGCAAATCCAGACCCAGGCCCAGGCCCAGGGCTAGGTAGTTAATTTTTAGGCATTTTTGACCCTTATACCTAACTTAAACAGTATAAGGGTTTTCCCATATTGAATGACCTCGGGGGTAATGAATTATTATGAATACTAGAGAATGTTTTTATTACTCTGCTTTTGGATTCAAGTTATTGAGTCCTATTAGACTGCCAGAGTTAACAGTAATTAACCAGTGTAATATAACACCTGATATTACCATCGTCTTTAATAACCTGCAGGAAACATGGGATTCACATACTAAGGATAATGATTATTTTTATATAGAAAAGGATTTTATATTAGTAAATATTCCAAAGGTAGGGATATTCTCAATCCACGGTGGAAAGGAAATTGTTGTTTCACCTTTTAAAGATGTACAGGAAGACCAGCTTCGCCTCTACATGTTAGGGACATGTATGGGAGCTGTATTGATGCAAAGGAGAATACTCCCGTTGCACGGGAGCGCGATAGAAATTAATGGGAAGGCTTATGCTATTGTCGGAGAATCTGGAGCAGGCAAGTCTACTACTGCTTCCGCCTTATTGAACAAAGGATACAAGCTTATTAGTGACGATGTAATTCCTGTGACTTTAAACGAAGAAAATATACCTGTTGTAACACCTGCATACCCCCAGCAAAAACTATGGCAGGAAAGCCTTGATAAATTTGGAATGGACTCCTCCAGCTACCGGCCTGTTGTTGACCGGGAAACAAAGTTTGCGATACCGGTACATAAACATTTTTCCAGTACCAGGCTGCCACTAGCAGGTGTTTTTGAATTAATAAAAACTAATAATGAGGAAGTTGAAATCAGGGAGATCCAGCAGCTGGAACGGTTTCATAGCTTGTACCTTCATACGTACCGTAATTTCTTTCTTAAGCCTGCCGGATTAATGGAATGGCATTTCAAAGTTTGTGCGGATATGGTAAATAAGCTGGATTTATATCAAATACAGCGCCCAAGTTCGCGATTTACTACAGAGGAATTAACAGCACTTATACTATCATCGATAAATAAGGAGGTTGTTGTATGATTGGAAGTCAAAATATTTATACAAATACACTGGTAAGTCAATTCCCAGGAAGCATTGTCAGTGACATGGACGGAGAAAAGGTAATGTTAAGTATTAGTAAAGGGAAATATTATAACCTTGGTGAAATTGGAGGACGAATCTGGGAACTGATCGAACAGCCAATCTCTATTGAAGAAATTGTTATTAGACTGCTTGAAGAATATGACGTTAAAAAAACAGAATGTGAAGAACAAGTTATCAATTTTATCGATATGCTGAGGAAGGAAGAATTAGTTGAGTTAAAAAATTAACATTATCAGTGCAACAGAAAGGAAAAAGAAAATGATTAACAAAGCCAGGTCTTTTTGGAGTTTAGATAGACAAGTGAAATCAATGCTATTTGAAGCATACGTTTATTTGGCCTGGGCCAGATTATTAAAATTACTGCCTTTTTACAAAATTGCTCCTTCTCTCGGAGAGCACATGGAAGAAACAAACTATATACCGAAAGTAAATGAGCGTAAAACAATCTCACAAGTTTCCCAAACAGTTCACATGATGAGCCGCTACACCTTCTGGGAAAGTGAGTGTCTTGTTAAGGCAATTGCCTCTCTGAAAATGCTTGAAAAACGAGGCATTGAAAGCACATTATATTTAGGAACCAGAAAGAGTGAGAATGGTGTATTCGCAGCACATGCATGGTTAAGAAGCGGCCCTTATTATATTACTGGTGCAGAAGGCATGGAGAAGTTCACGGTAGTTAGTAAATTTGCCAAAAGGCTTTCAGTCAAAAACGGAGGAGAAACATATGGATAAGGACGTTCTCAATTTGGAGCGGGTTCCAAAAGAGCTTAAGTTAATCCTGCAATTAATTAAGGGAGAAAAGGTTAGTCAAGGTACTTTTAAAGAAGTAAACTGGGAACGCTTTATTGAACTTTCTGTCCATCACCGGCTGTATCCTGTTCTGTACACTATAACAAAGCAACTGCACTCATATATTCCTGAAACCGTTATAAATCAATTATTCCATTTATATCAAAGAAATACATTTAGTATGCTTCAGCTAACGGCTGAAATGGAGCAGGTTAGCAAATTGTTTAATAAACAAAACATACCTGTCATTTTTTTGAAAGGACCAATGCTTGCTGACGAGCTGTATGGAGATATTTCAAAGCGAACGTGCAGCGACCTTGACTTTCTAATACCGATGGATGAGCTTGAAAAAGCAGAAGATTTATTGGCTGAACATGGTTATGAAAAAAATGACTATATTAAAACCGTACTGAATGACTGGAAATGGAGACACCATCATGTTACGTATTTTCATCCACAGAAAGGAATAAAGCTGGAAGTTCATTGGCGGCTTCATCCGGGGCCTGGAAAGGAGCCTGTTTTCAGAGATTTGTGGGAGCGAAAATCTGCCTGTTCTTTAACAAACTTTCCTGTCTATATGTTAGGAAGAGAGGATTTAATCTTATATTTATCTGCCCATGGTGCACGGCACGGCTGGTCGAGGCTCCGCTGGCTAATGGATATTCATCAGCTGTTAAGAGAGCAGAAAGAATTAACTAGTGTTATTAAACTGTCAAAGAGATATCAAATGTATCCTGTTTTAGGGCAGGCTATGGTTTTATCTTCCACTTTATTGAACAGCAACCAGCCGGAAGGGATAAATGCCACTTTCGATAAACAGTCTCGTACACTGGCACAGAAAGCAGTGTATTATTTTGAAAATATGGTCAATTTACATACGGACCCTGTACCAGCTGAAGTATCTGTATATCACGAAAGTTACCTCCTTACATTAATGCCGCTTCAGCAAAAACTTTTAATTTTAGCCAGTTTCTTTTTTCCATATCCAGAAGATGCGGAAACTTTGCCGCTGCCAAAATTTCTTCACTTTTTGTATTTCCCACTCCGCCCATTTATATGGGGATGGAGAAAATCGAGGAAGCAACATGCTGTATCCTAGGAGGAACCATCTATGTTAAAGCCTGTTTTTTATTTTGTGAAACAAATACACGCATATGCCGGTAAAATACTGTATATTAACCTTTTTGCTATGATACTAATCAGTTTGCTCGACGGAATTGGCATTTTGCTTTTAATACCAATGATCAGCATGACTGGAATAGTAAATATCGATGCAGGGGGGACTCCCGTAGCTGGACTATTTGAATATTTACAAGGCATACCTGCCTCTATTGGACTGCCTGTAATCCTGGCTATTTTTGTTGTAATCAGCATTATACAGAACCTGCTTCAACGGCATATTACTATAAGGGAAACTAAAATACAGCATGGATTTTTCAGGCACATGAGGGTGAAAACATATGAATCACTCCTTCACGCCGACTGGCGTTTTTATATCAAAAATAGAAAAACAGACTTAATTAATATTCTTACTTCTGAAATAGCTCGTGCCAGTGCAGGGACACATTCATTTTTACAGTTTATGGCTTCACTAATATTTACATCAATACAGATTGCTATCGCGTTTTGGCTGTCACCGGTTATAACAGTATTTTTACTCTTAAGTGGACTTTTACTTATTATTTTTAACAGAAAATTTTTGAGACGGTCATTGGAACTTGGAGGCCGAAATTATGAGCTTGGAAGGAATTACCTTGGAGGCATAACAGATCAAATTAACGGTATAAAAGATATTAAGAGTAATACTCTGGAAGACTCGCGTTTGGACTGGTATCGCTCCATTACTAAAAAAATGGAACACGAACAAGTAGAATATACAAAGTTAAAAACAAAATCTCAGCTCTATTATAAAATTGCTTCTGCAGTATTAATTGCTACTTTTATATTTATTTCATTTAGCATGTTTCAAGCGCAGGCCGCACAATTAATGCTTATTATCCTGATTTTTTCAAGACTATGGCCAAGAGTAGCAGGTATCCAGGCTTCAATGGAACATATTGCAGCCATGCTGCCGGCTTTCAAAGCGGTTATAGCTATGCAGGAAGAAAGTAAGTCAGCTAAAGAGTTCGACCTTTCTGAAAAGAAAGATATTAAGCCGCTGCATGTAAAAAGAGACATCACCTGCTGGAATGTTTCATTTAAATATAAGAAAGAGTCTTATGCTTTGAAGGATATTAATATAACGCTTCCTGCAAACCAGATGACTGCCGTTGTTGGAAAGTCCGGTGCAGGGAAAAGTACGCTGATTGATTTGTTAATGGGGCTAAATAAACCTGCAAAGGGGCAGGTGCTCATTGATGGTGTGCCTCTTTCCAGTGAGAATTTGATTTCTTTAAGAAGGGCGATAAGTTATGTTCCACAGGATCCTTTCTTATTTAACGATAGTATCAGGGAGAACCTGCTGCTTGTGAAGCCTGATGCAACAGAGGAAGAGATTTGGGAAGCATTGGAGTTTTCTTCAGCCGCTGAGTTTGTCAGGAAACTGCCTGAGAACCTTGATTCCTTAATCGGTGACCGGGGGATAAAGCTATCCGGCGGTGAAAGACAACGGTTAGTGCTGGCAAGGGCAATTCTAAGAAAACCTTCGATTCTAGTTTTAGACGAAGCAACGAGCTCTCTTGATACGGAAAATGAGGCTAAGATCCAGGAAGCCCTGGAAAGATTAAAAGGGAAGATGACGATCATTGTTATTGCACACAGGCTGTCTACAATCAGGAATGCAGACCAGGTAATCGTACTGGATGAAGGATCGGTAATTCAGAGAGGTGAGTTTGGCCAGCTTGCAAATGATAAAAGAAGTGTTTTTGGCTCATTGCTCAGAAGACAGATGGAAGCCACTTATTGACACCCGGCTCGCGAGGGTGTTTTTGTTTTGTGATTTTACAATGCCAGCAAAGTAGTATTTGCGGAGGCTTAAGCATCACCTATGCAACAAAGCAGGGAGAGGACAAAATTGACCATAAATAGGGGAAAGTTCATCCTGTTACTGTTTGTGTGTTTTCTATTTATATTGGCAGTATACACGTTTTGGGACAATAACCGCATCAAAGTAGTAAGTGAGGACATCTTCATTGAAGGCCTTCCGGCAGAGTTTGAAGGTTATAAGATTTTACAGATAACAGACTTACATGATAAGGAGTTTGGGAAGGATCAGCGCCGGCTTTTAAACGTCGTTAACAGCCTGGAATACGACGCTGTTGTCTTTACTGGAGATATGCTGGATGAGTACAGTGACTCTCCTGATTATGAGAATTTCTATGCATTGATAGAGGGGATGGACAACAAAGATGTAGCGTTGTATGTATCAGGAAATTCTGATACAGCCAATTATGTAATAAACGAGAATAGGGTGCCGGAAAAACACGAGTTCATTCAGGGGATGGAGGAGAGAGGGGTGGAGCTTCTGGAATCTGTCTACACTGTGGACAAAGGGCCATCACGCCTACATTTTACAGACTTCGAATTATCCTATATGCAGGAAGAGCTTTCCGTGGTGGAAGGCAGATATCAGCTTAGAGAAGTATACGAAAAGTACGATAAGGTTTATTTAAAACAGTTAATGGAGGAGTTTTCGCACATCGAATCAAAAAGTGATTCTGATATATTAATCGGGCTGACACATTATCCTGTGGTAGATTCGTTAATTGACAGATTAGATGAAGACCCTCAGTATAATTTGATGGATTATGACCTTATTTTAGCCGGCCATTATCACGGTGGGCAGTTCCGGTTTCCTTTTTACGGAGCGGTTTTTATCCCTGAACCGATGTACGAAAATTCCGGGTTGTTTCCGCCACAAGACAAAGTGAAAGGACTATGGGAGCACCGGGGAGTTCAGCAATATGTGAGCACCGGCCTGGGCAGCAGTGGCCCAATACCTTTATTACGTTTCAGGTTCTTAAATACTCCGGAAATAAATTTTCTTACTTTAAGAAATAAAGAGGATTAGCCCTCCATTTAGGTGGAGGGCTGTTTATTTTTGTCGTAAATTCACTATATAGCACAAAATATCACTTTGAAAAGTAAAAATATTAAGAAAACACCAGTAATAACCCAAAAACAGAAGATATTATATGTTTAATACTAGATTTTTAACGAAAACAGTAGTTTATGGCAATAAAAATTAGTTATATAATATTTATATTCAATATAAAGAACAAAAAGGGCAGGGATTATCTCATATCAGACAGTACAAGACTACGGAAAAGTATAGATTAGTAAATAGGGGGAGTTACAAATGGAAGATCAGGTTTTAGCATTAGATCCTGAATGGAAAGAGTTACTGGCTGAGGCATATGAAATAGGATTGAGCCCGGAAGAGGTTCGCTTATTTCTAAGGACTGCTGCAGAAACAAGTAATTCTGTTTAATATCAGAAATTGCAATGCGCAATTAACTGAAAATAATTAAAGACTTGCCGATTCAGTGCTGACTCGGGTAAGTCTTATTTTATTTGCTTCTCACAGTTCCTCCGCATGAAATAGATTTAATATCAGCCACGAAAAAATAGAGAACGGTCTCCATAACATCAGCTTGGTGGCGCTCACACCAAAATCTCTGTTTCCTCCTTATGTTCCCTTATTTCAGCAGTCAAAGGGTCGTTGTCGTTAGCTCGTCTGCCGGAAGTATTTAAAGGATAATAAAAAAGGTATTTTTCCTTAAAGGGAGAAATAGTTTTAAACAGATACTTGCTGCAGAAGGAGTAATTTATATGGAAAGAACAGTGAGAGGGCATCATTTGCTCTGTGTCCACGGATTTCAGGGAATGGGTTACAGCCCGGGCTTTATTAAAAAAATGGAAACGATCGTAGATGAAATAAGGGATGAAGAGAAGGACTTTCCTATCCGTGTAGTGGCTGACCTGGATGATGCTTGCGGGGCTTGCCCACATAATGGAGGCACTGTTTGTATGGCGAGTGAAAATGCTGATGAACGGATTAAATCTATGGATATAAGAGTAATCGAACATCTGAAACTGGAGCCAGGCAAGCTTTACCGTAAAAGCAAGCTTGTTCATTGGACCGCGAAAAATGTTAAGCCGGATGACTTAGACACACTTTGTAAGAACTGCAGCTGGCTTTCCTATGGAGTATGCAAAGCTGGGATTGAAAAGTTAAGAGAGGAAAAAAGTTCAGCGAATAGTTAAGGATAAGTTTCACTGAAAAACAAATAAAAGATGAGGCTCCTCAAGGGGCCTCATCTTTTATTATTATCTGCGGATGCCGTTGAGCGCACGGTTTGCGTTTACAATTCCGTGGCCGAATATTGGATCATAACCGCGTTTTCCAGCGTCTACAGCTGTTTGCTGAAGAGCGTTTTGTACTTGTCTTGGGTTAGGCTTGTTGCCAGTTTCAGCATATACTTTAGCGATGTATGCTGCAGCTGCACCTGAAACCTGTGGTGCTGCCATGGAAGTTCCGCCTTTCCAGCCATAGCCTTTGCCGAATAATGCTTCAGCTTCAGGACCGCGTCCGCCGTACTCAAGATAAGTAGGGACAGCACTTAGGACAAGGTATTTGCTTCCTTCAGTTCTTGTTGGTCCAAGGTCTCCACCAGGAGCGCCAAGGTCAATTGCGCCGTTTCCGTAGTTAGAGTAAAATGCGAGACGGTCTTCTGTTCCAAATCCGCCTCCAGTAGCTGAGACAGTGATAGCGCCAGGCATTTGTGCTGGTACATAAACTGTAGCGCCTTTAGCTTCCCATCCGTCGTTTCTTCCAGCGTTAAGCTGGTCTGTAACTTTAGCAGGGTTGCTTAAATCCATTTCAGAGTTACCTGCAGAAGCAACAATTGTAACTCCTTTGTTGATCGCATAACGAATTGCTCTGTTATATGCTACATAATCTGCAGCACTGTTTCCGCCGCGTACTCTTTCGCCTGTTTCAGGATCAGTAAAGAACCACTGCCCAAGAAGACGGGTACCGCCAAGGCTCATGTTGATTACGTCAGCTCCGTCATCAGCAGCTGCGATAATCGCATCTGTAATCCAGATTTGCTGTGCTCCGCCAGTTGCACCGAATACACGGTAAGAACGAAGAGTAGTACCAGGAGCAACACCCTTCATGCTTCCGTCAGCACCGATAGTTCCGGCAACGTGAGTTCCGTGGCTGTTGAAGTCCCAGGAGTCTTCAGTACCAGGAACGAAAGTACGGGAACCTTCTTCGTCAACAACGTGAGCGAGGTCAGGGTGATCAAAATCGAAACCACTGTCGATTACTGCTACAACTACATCTTCGCGCGCCTCACGATATAGATCGTGGCTTGCACCGTTGTCAGTTACCATTTCAATGTCCCACTGATAACCAGACTCCCAGATGTTTGTTACTGGTGGTTCATTAGTAACTTCAGCTTCTTCAGCAACCTCCAGTTCAGGAAGATCGAGAGTTACTTCAAGTGATGGTCCAACCGATAAAACTTCGCGGTTGTTCATCATTTCCTTAATAAATGATGCTGGTTCATCCGTAGTTACTTCGATAGTTCCGATTTCAGGAACCGAGTATGTAACTTCTCCTCCGGCTTGTGCAACCAGGTCTTCAGCATTTTGCGGAATGCTATCCGAACGGAAAACTACTAACAGTTGTTCTTCGTCGTTCTGCACATCTGCATTTGAAGCGGCAGCTCCAGATACGAAGGTTGACATTACGAGTAGAACTGCAAGCATAAACGTCATAAAGATTTTTGCTTTTCCTCTCATTTAAACAGCTCCTTCTTTGTTGTTTTTGAGAATGACATTCTCTTAGAATAATTTTAACAGCAAAATACACAAAAGTATGAATTATCTGTTAAATTTTTTATGTTCGTAGAAAGGTACTAGGCGGAACGAGTTAGGAAAAAGAGGGAGGAAAGTGAAAGCAAAAAGTATTTCTTTCGAATGTAGGAAAAAAGTTTCACTACACCGCTATTTCGAATGGTAAAAATCTAGTTGTGGGCGCTTTTAATAATGATTCAAAATCTTAATTTGATTAAATTCCTGTCTTTAATAGCCTCTTAAAGAAGGTTACAGAAGATTTAATAGAGAAGTATATTAATCAATGTTTTCTCAGATAACTCTATTTTTTCCAAACAGGAGGGGTGCTGGATGGATAACTTGCCAAAGGCAGAGATTGCAAAAGTAAAAAAGGTGAAAAATCAGAAAAATGAAGATGAGATATTAAGAAAAGAAAACGTTGTGGCTGTGGGGATTGGCAGAAAAATCGTAGATGGGAAATTAACTGACAGACCGGCTTTGATTACTTTTGTGAAATGTAAAAAAGATGAATGTGATCTGGCGGAGAAAGATATCGTACCTGCAACAGTTGACGGCATAGAAACAGATGTGGTGGAAATAGGTGAACCAGTCATTGAAAATGCAGAAAATAAACTTGTTGAAGAAGATGCGGATACAATGCAGCGCACCTTACCGGGGAACGAACTTACCTCAAGAATCAGGCCGTTAAAAGGGGGATGGAGTATCGGACATCCGGACATTACAGCGGGCACAGCAGGTGCTGTAGTTTTTAATAATGACGAAACACTTCCAGGCAGATATTATATTTTATCAAACAATCATGTGATTGCTAACAGTAACGCTGCAAAAGAAGGTGACCCTATTTTACAGCCGGGAGCTGTGGACGGTGGAAAAAGGGGCGATGACCAGGTAGCGGTGCTCAGCAAGTTTATTCCTATTGATTTAACACCTGACGTCCCGCTGGAAGAGCAGAATAATATCGTTGATGCAGCGATAGCAGAAGGGTCGCTTCAGGAGCTTGACCGGGAAATTTACTGGAACGGCTACGTGAAAGGCTGGGTGAAAAAAGAGGATGTAGAAGTGGGGACCAGGGTCAAAAAAACTGGCAGGACCACTGGCTATACCGCGGGTACTATTATTTCTGTTGATACGACTGTTGATGTCAATTTTGGCCGGGGACGGACTGCCCGGTTCAGAGATCAGATCTTTACCACGAATATGTCGGAAGGCGGTGACAGCGGCTCTCTCGTCACCGATATGGAAAACCGCGCTGTCGGGCTCTTATTTGCAGGAAGCAGTGAGATCACAATTTTAAACCAGATAGAAAATGTACGAGAGTTACTGAAAATTGAGTTTGTGTAAATTTGAGTAGGATGATTGGTGCGGGGGAATAGAAAGCCAGAAGTTTAATACGTATAGAGGGGGCACCAGGTGAGTGGTGTTCCCTTTTTTATGTTAGAGGCATGAGGGTTTACAGGGGGTTACTCTTTTAGTTGCAGGGAGATTACTCTTGCATACCCGCTAGCTTGATTTTTTCATCAGAGCGGGTATGTGAGAGCGTCTTGCGTACCGGCTAGCTTAAATTATTCATCAGAGCGGGTATGCGAGAACGTCTAGCATCCCCACTTGCTTCAAAGTTCCGTCAGAGTGGGTATGCAAGACCAGTTCCCGAGACATACTTACTTCAATTTCCTTTCCAATCGCCACAGCCAAAGCAAAGAAAAACCGGGCAAAGGAGATGCCCGGTTTTCCTCTATTTGCGTCTGTTAAACATAAATCATTTTAGTCTGCCAGTTTTAATGCTGCTTTGGATGCTTTCAGATCGACGCTTATTTGCTCTTTTATATCATTTGGATGGTAGTAACCTTTTTCTATCATATAATTGGTGATCAGCTCGTGGGTAACGATAGCATCTTTCAGCTGGGTGCGCAGAACTGACCTTAACTCAGGAGTGGCGGCTTCAGTTACCGCAAAAGAAAGGTCTTTCACTGTAGCTTTGGAAGATATTAAAAAATCAGTTGCGATTACCTGGTCTGTCATGCCGGCCATGCCGGCTAGATTCTGCAGTAAGTTAGTCATGATTTTTTCCCCTCCTCCTGAGAACCACTCGTAAGCAGTTCCTGAAGCTGTAGTATATGCTGCTTTCCTTTATCTGCTTCTGCTTTTAGGATTGCCTTCAATTCCTTACATTGCACAAGTCCGCTCATGGTTGCTGCTTTTGTCACACTTAAATTTTTCGCAGTAAGTATTTCTCTTGCATCCAGTGTTTCATGAAGACCTAACTGAGGCATTATCGTCACTCCTGTTGAACATATTTATCCCGATGCAACCGCCCGTAAAAACTCCCACGCTGCCCGCCCGTGAGTAAAAACGGAGACATTTTGGTGGGAGATTACGTCCACTAACATCCCGATTGGTCCAGCTAACAATCAGTGAGAGATGATAAACCTCCACTGATTGAAGTTTCACTTTATGCCTTTATAGTTTGTACAGAATAAGGAAATATACATTAACCCTTGACTGAAACTTTACGTGTATAAAAGGATTACAAATTCGGGGACAATAAACCTGCTATTTTAACCAGGAGGTGACAGACCGGATGGATAAGCGCCTGGCCTACCATGAGACAATGGAAACTCACGAAATTCTTAACTTTAAAACTGTCTGCTTACTAAAATCGAAATTACTGCAGGGGCTCGTTTTTGATAATACGCTTAAGTCTCTTATGGAAAAAGACGTTCAGCAGACGTTAAAGGATGTGGCTGAACTGCAGAGGTTTTACAAAAAAGAAAATTTAAGACACGAGGAGGCGGACACACCGTGAACGATTATTTAGATCCGCAAAACGCCATTGATATGCCTGACAAAGCAGACTCCGCGTTTGCGATGGACTTTCTTATTTCTGTCAAAACAGGAATCAGAACGTACGGTGCTGCTATTACGGAAACCACTGACCCTGAACTCAGAACAGTTTTACAGCGGCAGATGGACAAAGCGCTGGACCTTCACGGTGAACTATCAGATTTTATGATTGAAAAGGGCTGGCTGCATCCCCACGACCTGGGAAATCAATACGAAGTGGATATTAAATCCCTTGAGGAAGCTGTGTCGATTGCCAACTTAAATATTTACCCGAAAGACACTGACCGTCTTGGCACTTTCGCCACACCGAATAATTAGAGAGAGGGAGGTACGTAAATGAAAGCTGTTACATACCAGGGTATTAAGGATGTAAGAGTAAAAGAGGTGAAGGATCCGGAAATTGAAAAGGCTGATGACATTATTATAAAGGTAACTTCCTCCGCGATTTGCGGGTCTGATTTGCACTTAATCCATGGCATGGTAGCCAACTTTCCTGAAGACTATATCATCGGCCATGAACCTATTGGTGTAGTGGAAGAAACCGGCCCGGATGTGACAAAAGTAAAGAAGGGTGACCGTGTCATTATTCCTTTCAATGTAAGCTGCGGCAAGTGCTGGTACTGCAGCAATGATTTAACGAGCCAGTGTGATGACTCCAATCCTCATGGAGATGCCGGCGCCTATTTTGGTTATTCTGAAACATTTGGCGGCTACGCTGGGGGCCAGGCAGAATACATGCGTGTTCCTTATGGTAATTTCACCCCCTTCCGCATCCCGGAAGAGAATGAAGTGGAGGAAGAGAAGCTCGTATTAATTGCAGATGCCATGTCTACAGCATATTGGTCTGTTGACCGGGCTGGTGTGAAAAATGATGATACTGTTATCGTCCTTGGCTGCGGGCCAGTCGGGCTCCTGGCACAGAAATTTGCGTGGCTGAAGGGGGCCAAACGAGTAATCGCTGTTGATTATGTTGGATATCGGCTTGAACACGCCAAAAGGACAAACCATGTAGAAACGATAAACTTTGAGCAGGAAACGAATATAGGAGCCCATTTAAAAGAAATTACAAAAGGCGGCGCGGATGTAGTTATTGATGCGGTAGGCATGGACGCGAAAATGACCCCTGCAGAATTTCTGTCCTCAGGAATGAAACTCCAGGGAGGGGCATTAAATCCTGTAATAACTGCAGCACAGGCTGTGAGGAAAGCCGGTGTAATTCAGCTGACAGGAGCATATGGTGCAAGGTATAACGGATTTCCTCTCGGAGATTTATTTAACAGAAATGTGGAGCTAAGGATGGGACAGGCACCTGTTATTCCGTACATGCAGTACTTGTATGATTTAGTTGCAGATGGAAAAGTGGATCCTGGCGACATTATTACACATGTTCTTCCTCTGAGCGATGCAAAACAGGGATATGAAAAATTTGATACGAAAACAGACAACTGTATTAAAGTGATTTTGAAACCTTAAATATCTTTTATCCGGCATTTTTAATTGCCGGATTTTCTTTTTTTCTGGTAAAAAAAAGGGTGTTTCAGCTATGAAATAGGAGTATTTATTTTCCAATTGAGGGCTAGGTGCGAGCATTCGACAGTTTTTGCAACGAATACAGAGGAATTTTACATAATTTCCTGTTGATTAAAAATTAAACTTATAAAATAACGAAGTATCTAAATATATAAAGAAGTACCGGGTTTTCAAAAACCTGCTGTGACATGTTTTAATATAAAACTATAGTTATAAAAAATAAAAGGAAGTGTTGAACATCAATAGTGATAGAAACAGGATAGTTTTAAAAGTATCTGTGGCTTTATCTGTTATATTCGTGCTGGTCGGAGTATTGATTCCGGAACAGTTAGGAACAGCTATGTCCACAGCGCAAGGATTTATTCTTGAATCATTCGGCTGGTTTTACCAGCTCGTTGCAACATTCTTTCTTATATTCGCAGTGTTTATGATTTTTAGTAAATATGGAAAAATAAAGCTGGGCAAGCCGGATTCCAAGCCGGAATACAGCCGCCCTACGTGGTTTGCGATGTTATTCTCTGCAGGTATGGGGATCGGTCTTTTGTTTTACGGTGTATCCGAGCCGGTATCCCACTTTTCGACACCGCCTATGGGTGAAGGAGGAACAGAACAGTCAGCTATAACAGGAATGAGATATACATGGCTGCACTGGGGGCTTCACGCCTGGGCTATTTATGCCATTGTGGCGATGGCACTGGCATACCAGAAATTCAGAAAAGGGGCGCCAGGGTTAATGAGTGCTACACTTTACCCTGTACTTGGTGACAAGGTGAAAGGTCCTGTCGGTCAGACGATCGATATTGTCGCAGTATTTGCGACTTTGTTTGGGGTTTGTGCTTCTTTAGGATTAGGAGCGCAGCAAATTAATGCCGGCCTTGAGTATCTTATCGGCATACCGAACAACTTTACGGTGCAAATGATCATTATGGGTATAATCACCGTGCTTTTCATCATCTCAGCAAATACAGGTATTTCAAAAGGGATCAAATATTTAAGTAATACAAACATGTCCATTGCAGTATTGCTTTTCGCCGTGATGCTGATTCTTGGTCCTACACTATTTTTACTGAATATGTTTACGACAACTCTGGGGAGTTACGGACAGAACCTTCTTCAGATGGGACTGCGCCTGTCTCCGTTTGATGCGGCAGAAGCTGCCTGGACACAGGGATGGACAGTGTTTTACTGGGCATGGTGGATATCGTGGACCCCGTTTGTTGGTATGTTTATTGCCCGAGTTTCCAAAGGGCGCACCATTCGTGAATTTACGGTAGCAGTCCTGCTTGTGCCGTCATTAGTATGCGGCCTCTGGTTTACGGTCTTTGGAGGAACTGGAATCTTCCTTGAATTGACGCAGGGGCTGAACATTTCCGGCCACAGTCTTGAGACAGCAATCTTTTTCGTATTTGAACAGCTGCCTCTTGGAGCACTT
The DNA here is from genome assembly GCF_002019695.1 of Evansella clarkii. Lineage (GTDB taxonomy): Bacteria > Bacillota > Bacilli > Bacillales > Salisediminibacteriaceae > Evansella > Evansella clarkii. The sequence goes on from NZ_KV917376.1 coordinate 3,358,386, forward strand.
CTCTCAGTACTGACGATAGCGTTAATTACTACTTTCTTTGTTACTTCAGCTGACTCAGCCACATTTGTTCTTGGAATGCTCACTACAGGGGGAAGATTAAATCCTTCCAGCAGAATTAAAGTGATGTGGGGCATCATCCTCGCCGCTTCTACTCTCGTGCTAATGTATTCAGGAGGTTTGGCCGGGCTGCAGACAGCGATCATCGTCAGCGCACTGCCGTTAACATTTATCGTACTCGTTATGTGTTATGGCCTTGTCAAAGCACTAAATTCCGAACTTATGGAGATAGAGAACTCAGGGGAAAAACAGAAGTCTATAAAACAAAAGAAGGCAAGCTGATTAATTTAAAGGATGTTTCGCATTTAGGGGCGAAATGTCCTTTTCTTTTTGACTGTCGGGATGAAAAGTGTGGCAATTTTATGAAAGCTATATGATTTTCTTTCCTTTCGACAATATTCATATTCATTCGCTGTAGATGAAAAATTACCTGCTGGGTATAATGAAAATGCACTTAATTCAGTGACTGGCTTAAGAACAAAATTTCTGATGCGCCATGTCATACAAGGGGAGATATATTAAATGAGACTTGAAGGAAAAGTTGCAGTAATTACCGGAGGAGCAAGCGGAATTGGAGAGTACACTGCGAGAGCAATGATTGAGGAAGGGGCAAAGGTTGTTGTTTCCGATATGAACGATGATCTCGGGAACACTCTGGTGGAAGACCTCAATACAAATGGCCAGAATGCAGTATACGTCCATGCTGATGTAACGAGCGAAGCAGATGCTGAAAAAATGATCAACACAGCAGTAACTGAATTTGGAAAAATTGATATCCTCTTTAACAATGCCGGTATTGGAGCACTTGGAGCTTCAGAAGATCTGCCTCTTGATGAGTGGAGAAAAGTGATTTCCGTAAATTTAGACGGTGTATTTTTAACTGCAAAGCATGCAATTAAGGCGATGCAGAAAAACGGTGGGGGAAATATCGTTAACAACGCTTCCATCTTAGGGCATGTTGGCCAGGCGCAGACAGCTGCTTATACTGCAGCTAAAGGCGGTGTAGTAAACATGACAAGGGCACTCGCTGTGGAATATGCACAGCAGAACATCCGGGTAAATGCAGTATGCCCTGGTTACATTGAGACACCTCTTTTAAGCCAGCTTGACGAAGATATGAAAAACCATTTAGTTTCACTCCATCCAATCGGCCGTCTCGGCAGACCTGAGGAAGTTGCTAAAGCAGTTGTTTTCCTGGCTTCCAATGACGCAAGCTTTGTCACTGGCGCTAACCTTCTTGTTGACGGAGGCTATACAGCACAGTAATTTACACGGGTAAAATTATTTTAAGAAAGGGTGACTGATATGAAGGAAAAAACTATTATTATCCCTGAACCTGGGCTCCATCCTGAAGCGGTTTCAAATCTCGTTCAGCTGGCTGGTACTTATGTTTCGTCACTCACTATATCTTATCATGGAAAAACAGTGGACCTGAAATCTATTCTCGGTGTGCTGTCTCTTGGAATTCCTGCTGGTACTGAAATCAAAATAATCGCAGATGGAGAAGACGAGACAGATGCCCTGGAAAATATCGCAGACTACTTTAACAAGCAAAAAAGCGCATAAAGAAAAACTTTGCAAGCCAAGCCTTCAAAGGCGAAGAAATGCCTTAGTTATACTAAATCCTAAAAATTTTATATTTTCATATAGAGTAAAAAAAGGCGGGAACCCCCGCCTTTTTTCTGGCCTTACCGGAAAGCTTCCGCTGTGATCTCAAAGGACCTTAGACGTGCCTGATGGTCGAAAATCTGAGCGGTTACCATCATTTCATCCACTCTTGTTTCATCGAGAAACTTCTGCAGCTTTTCTTTTACTGTTTCTGGCGAGCCGATAATTGTGGAGCCAAGCTGCTGTTTTAAGGCTGCTTTTTCATACGGTGTCCAGATCTCGTCCATATCGTCAACTGGCGGCTGGAGTTTGCCAGGTTTATTGCGGATGAGATTAATAAACTGCATTTGCAGGGAGGTGGCAAGCCGTTCTGCTTCCTCTTCTGTATCAGCGGCAATCACATTAACAGCGACCATGGAATATGGCTTATCAAGTGTATCGGACGGCTGGAAATGACTGTCGTACAGTCTTAGTGCCGGAATTGTATTATCCGGAGAGAAGTGGCTTGCAAATGCGAACGGCAGCCCTTTTTGTGCTGCGAGCTGAGCGCTGAAGCCGCTTGAACCGAGGAGCCAGATTGGGATATCCAGTCCTTCTCCCGGGACAGCGCGGACCTGGCTTACCTCACCGGCAAAATATGCTTCCAGTTCCTCCAGCTTCTGCGGGAATTCCTGCCCGTCTGTTCTGCTGCTTCTTCTTAATGCCTGGGCTGTGAGCTGGTCAGTACCAGGTGCACGTCCAAGGCCAAGGTCGATCCGTCCGGGATAGAGGGATTCCAATGTCCCGAATTGTTCCGCAATCACAAGTGAGGAGTGGTTCGGAAGCATAATACCTCCGGAGCCTACTTTGATTTTCTTTGTAGCACCGGCGACGTGCCCGATTAAAACAGAAGTTGCAGAACTGGCGATACCTGGCATGTTATGATGCTCTGCCAGCCAGAATCTGTGGTAACCTAATTGTTCTGTATGCTGTGCAAGCTCCACTGTATTTTTGAAGGACTCCTGGACAGTACCGCCTTCCACAACAGGTGCAAGGTCAAGCACTGAAAACTTTATATCGTTTAGCTGTTTACTCATATTTTTCAACTGCCTTTTTATAAAATAATTTGTTTGCCCGAAGCGAATCACGCAAATTTAAATAGCTTACTTTTTTATAATAACAAGTTTATTTCGGGTGACAAAATATATTGCCTGTGAGATTTCATCTGGTCCATTTCCTTGCAATAGTTTTTCCACTTCGTTAACATATATTGCAACGAAAACAGGAAGCTGGGAAGGGTGTCTGCAATGGAAAACAAGTTGCCGCCAGGGCAGTTTGAAACAGAAAGCTGGCCGATTCTACATCAGGGAGATGTATATCAGTTTGACGAAGAAACATGGCGATTTAAATTATTCGGCGAGGTGGAAGAAGAGAAAGTCCTGACATATCAGGAGATTATGGATCTTCCTAAAACTGTTTCAACCGTAGATATGCACTGTGTGACTACATGGTCAAAATTCGCTACGAGTTTTGAAGGAGTACGGCTTATGGACCTGGTCGATCTCGTGAAGTTAAAAGAAGACGTTAAGTATGTGATGGTATATGGCTACTATAACGGAGATCCATTTGGCTACTCCGCTAATATGCCTCTGGAGGAACTGCTCGGTGATGATGCTTTGTTCGTCTACCGCTGGAAAGACCGTAAGAATGAATGGCAGGATATCACTCCTAAGCATGGATACCCACTAAGATTAATTCCGCCGGCATCTTTCTATTTATGGAAAGGGTCAAAGTGGGCTACCGGCATTAAGTTCATGAAAGGAGATGTCCCTGGATTCTGGGAAGAGCTCGGATATTCCATGAGCGCGAATCCGTATAAGGAAGAACGCTACAGGTAATAAAAGTTAGGTTGGGAGCTCGAGCTCTGATAAAAGTGAAGCAAAAAACGAGGCTGTCCTGCAAGGTTGTTTGATTGACCCTGTTTTGGACAGCCTCTCTTACACTTACTTTTCCTTTTCTTTTTCAAGAAAATCAATTATCCGTAATACTGCCTTTTCCTTCAGCTTAGCTTCCAGCATAATATCTGCTTCTCTTCCGTCCAGCACTTCGAGAAGCTCCTTAAAATCTTCTTCAAATACATATTCATGGTGGCTTCTATCTTCTGGATGTGTTTTACCCGAGCTGATATGCATTTTAGGGATACCGGTTTTTTCCCAGGAAGCGAAAACCTTATCAAGCATGGGAGCTAACGAAGTGCCAATATTACAGCATCGGTAGTGATGAATGTCAAAACATATCGGGACACCTGTTTCTTCAGAGATGTCCAGCACATCATTAAGATTGTATGTTTTATCATCGTTTTCCAGCCTGAGCTTGTTTTTTATACTTTCAGGAAGAAGTTTATAATTCTTAATAAAACGTATTTTTGCCGACTCCATGTCCCCGTATTTTCCTCCGCCGTGAATAATCATATCTGTGCCGCCAGTGAGGTTAAGTAACTTATCATGATACTCCAGATCGAGAAAAGAACGTTCAAGCACCTGTTCGTGGGGGGTGCTGAGTACCGTATACTGCCCTGGGTGCATGGATAAGCGGATGTCATGTTCTTCCTTGAACTGTTTAATAGTGTCCGTCAGCTGAAGGATATCTTTGTCTTCCCACCAGTCCCAGTCCATTTCCTGGTGGCTGCCAAGGGGCACGATCTCCGTGCTCATCCGGTAAAAACGGATGTTATGCTGAACATTCCATTCCAGGGCTGCGAGGACATTCTTCAGATTATTTATCGTAAGCTCCTTGATATGCTGGGCACCTTTTGAATGGTAAGTGGCCAGGCGGCATGTCTTAAACTTTGTAGGTAAAGTAGTATTAATACAGGCATAACCTAATCGCATCATTTATCTCCTTAAAATTAGTAATACAACCTCATATACCCGAATTATTCCCTAATTAGCAGTCCTTATAGGAAACAAATAGTTTATTCAGTATCGATGCAGACATTTTTTGTAAATAATGTGGTTATTTTCTTTATTTTTATCAAGCTGGTTCGTTAGGATATAGCTTTTAAATTGAATTTTTAAGTAACTTCTATTAATCTTTTAACCACTTAATATATATTTTGGTATATTAAGTAATTTTTATACTGGCATAATGGAATTCACTTGTTAGAAAGGAGCATGGCAAATGAAGATAGCGGCACTTGTTGGTAGTGTAAGAAGGGATTCCTTCAACCAGAGAATTGCTGATTATATGGCAGAGAGGTATGCAGCTTCCATGCAAATTGAAACTTTGGATTTAAAAAGCCTTCCTTATTTTGACCAGGACGAAGAAGAGAATCCTCCCGAAACAGTTAAGGGGTTTAAGCGAAAAATATCCGAAGCAGACGGAGTACTAATTGTTACACCTGAATATAACCACTCCGTGCCTGGGGTATTGAAAAACGCGCTGGACTGGGTTTCAAGAGTGGATAAAGTTATGACAGGAAAACCGGTTTTTATTGTTGGTGCTAGTCCCGGGATGCTTGGTACAGTAAGATGCCAGATTCATCTGCGGCAAATCCTTGCTTCTCCTGGAGTAAAGGCAAATGTGCTGACAGGAAACGAAGTTTTTATAGGGGCAGTACACGAAAAAATCGATGAAAACGGCAGACTGACAGACGAAGATACTATCCAATACTTAGACAAAGTAGTGGAGAATTATCTGAGTTTTTCCGAAAAACACGAAGAACAGGAATAATGGAGGGGTTACAATGGAAAGGAAACTTTTTAAGGGCGGGATTGTCCTTACGCTGGATAAAACAATCGGTGATTTTAAAAAGGCGGATGTTCTTGTAGAAGGAAGTAAGATAGTTGAAGTGAAGCCGGAAATTGAGGCTTCTGATTGTGAAGTAATTGACGCCGCGGATATGATCGTAATGCCAGGTCTCGTTGACACTCACCGACACACCTGGGAATCAGTCATTAGAAATGTTGGAGCAGACTGGTCGCTGCAAAAATATCTCGGCAGTATTTATTACGGAAATATAGGATCTAAGCGTACGCCTCAGGATGACTACGCGGGAAATCTCCTCGGTGCTCTGGAAGCTCTTGACTCCGGAGTCACTACAATTTACGACTGGTCGATGATTATTTCCCGTGATCATACAGAAGAAATGATCCGGGGGCTGCGGGAATCCGGTATCAGAGCTGTATTCGGTCACGGGTCTCCTGGAGAGGGGGAATACTGGAACAGGGAAAGTACCACCTTTGACGGGGATGATGTGAGGTATATCAAGGAAAAGCATTTTTCCTCTAAAGACCAGCTGCTCACCATGGGACTTGCCATCAGGGGACCAGAGTTCTGTTCCTGGGATACTTCCGTGGAAGAAATTAAGCTGGCTCGTGAATTAGATGCTGTCTGCAGTATGCATCTTGGCTTTGGAACATGGGGGAGCCAGGACCGTTCCATCGAGAAATTACATAATGCCGGTCTCCTTGGGGACGATCTGAATTTTGTCCATGCGAATGCAGTCAGCCCGGAAGAAATGAAAATGATCTCGGCAAATGGCGGTTCTGTTTCTGTAACGCCTGAAGTAGAAATGATGATGGGCCATGGTTACCCGGCGACAGGACTGTGTCTGGAAAACGGCGTTCGACCTGTGTTAGGAGTGGATGTAGTGACTTCCACAGGGGGAGATATGTTTGCCCAGATGAAGTTCGCGCTTCAGGCAGAAAGAGCGAGAGTGAATCAGCAGATCCTTGATAACGGGGAAATGCCTGGTCCGCCGCTGCATCTTTCTGCAAGGGATATCCTTGAATTCTCAACAATTGACGGTGCAAAGGCGCTGAAGCTTGATGATAAGGCGGGGAGTTTAACACCAGGAAAAGAGGCAGATATTATTATGATCCGGACAACAGATTTAAATCTTTTCCCTGTTAACGACCCTGTCGGAGCGGTTGTGCAGTGTACTCATTCGGGCAACGTGGATTCTGTTTTTGTCGCTGGAAAAGCAGTTAAGCGTGACGGAAAACTTGTGGATGTGGATCTCAAACGTGTACGGGAAATGGCTGTTGAGGCACGAGATTCGATTTTTGAAAAGTACGGAACACCCGAGGAAGCATGGTTCGTAAAATAAGAGGTTTTAAGCAGCTGCTGTCTGAACGAAAACCAGGCAGAGCTGCTTTTTGGTTAAATAACCATTGAATGGATCGGCTGGTATATAATAATAGCGTACGAAATAATTCAAGCAGGAGTGTTCATGGTGAAAAAAGAATTAGATCATACAGGAATCGCTGTAAGGAATATGGAAAGAAGTATTGAGTTCTACGAGAAGGTGCTTGGAGCTGTTCTGATTGACAGATATATTAGTGAAGCACCAGGTGTGGAAAGTGAAATCGCCGTGATGGAAGTTAATGGGGCGAGGACGGAACTTCTGGCGCCTGTGAATAATACCACTTCTCCAATTGCCCGGTTCATTAAGCAAAAAGGAAAGGGGGTTCACCATATTGCATACCGGGTGGATAATCTGGAAGAGGCTCTTGCGGAACTGGAGCAGCAAGGTATTCGGGTTATGCCTGAAACTTTGCGGACAAATAAGCATGGCAGAAGGCTCATTTACCTGAATCCCGCGGATACGGAAGGGACGATAATTGAGTTTTGTGATTATCCAGGGAATAGGGAGGCACAGCCTGAATAATACATTTAGAAAGGTAATGGAAAAATGACGGAAGCATTTATTCACGGTTTTTTATTATCTGCAGGTTTAATTTTGCCGCTTGGAGTGCAAAACCTGTTCATTTTTAACCAGGGAGTAACACAGCCAAGTGTTTATAAAGCATTTCCAGCCGTGTTAACAGCGGCTGTTTGTGATACGTTTTTAATTTTGCTGGCGGTTCTTGGTACTGCTTTTCTCGTTGAACAGTTTGAATGGCTGCATAATGTCATTTATATCGCAGGGATTGTTTTTCTTCTTTACATAGCATGGGCAATCTGGCGGGAGGAGCCTCAGGGAGATGGAGGAAACGGGCCGATCACAGCGAAAAAACAGATTGTATTTGCTCTGTCTGTTTCCCTGTTGAACCCCCATGCGTTTCTCGATACTTTCGGAGTCATCGGCACGAACTCCCTACTTTATGACGGAGACGCTCTGTGGATGTTTACTTTAGCTGCGATTTTGGTTTCCTGGCTGTATTTCTTTCTTCTCGCGTTTGCCGGAGGCTTTATCAGGAGAATAGACAAAGATTACAGATTTCGAAAACTGATTAATAAAATATCAGCGGCTACCATCTTTGGGATAGCCGTATATATGATTCTGCAGCTTATTTAAGTTAAACGCAGCCGAGCATGGAGGCTGCCCGGAAGAAGGTGCCGGGCAAAAAAAGTTCACAAAACCGTGCGGGGCCAGACCCCGTAACTGGTCTGGAAATTGCATAAAAAATGCCTACTGAATATGGAGGAGGAATTGAGATGAGCAATGTTACATCTTTAAGCTGGCTGAAGGAAAATTTAGGAGACCCTGATATTGTTATTGCTGACTGCCGTTTTCAGCTTGGAGAGCCGAAGAAAGGATACAGTGAGTATAAAGAGGGTCATATTCCCGGAGCTGTTTATTTTGATCTGGAAAAAGAGCTTTCGGCTCCAATAAGCACACATGGAGGAAGACATCCTCTGCCAGAACCTGAACAAATGGCTGCATTATTCAGCCGGAAAGGGATAGATCATTCGAAACAGGTGATCATTTATGACGACCAGGGCGGGGCCATGGCTTCCAGGCTCTGGTGGATGCTCAAATATACGGGCCATAACAAAGCAGCAATCCTGGAGGAAGGGTTCTCCGCCTGGAAGAAAAAAGATCATCCGGTTACAACGGAAATTCCGGAGGCTGAAATTACTCAGTACATCCCTGAACTTAACAGCGGGATGCTTGTTACTGCAGAGGATGTAAAGGAGTCCATCCAGAACAACGATGTCCTGATCATTGATTCCCGGGCGGAACAACGATACACAGGAGAAACAGAACCTATTGATCCTGTGGCAGGCCATATTCCTGGCGCTGTGAATGAAGACTGGCAGAACCGGATTGATAAAAACGGGAAGTGGAAACCTGCCAAAGAACAGGCGAAAGAACTTAGCAAATATAATACTGATAATAAAAATGTAATTGTTTATTGCGGTTCAGGTGTCACTGCATGTGCTAACGTTCTGGCCATGGAGGAAACAGGAATAAAACCTAAGCTTTATGCCGGAAGCTGGAGCGACTGGATCACTTACAAAGATGCCCCAGTGGAAACTGGCCATAAGAGCTAATAGAAAAGGCTGGATTTCGAAAAACTGATTGGACAGGTATGGCTGCCAAGAGTATTTGCATTTATTCTGCTGATCGGAGTTGTCTGGCTGTACAGGATGGGGGTTGACGAAGGGTACATTACCGAGCCATTACGGGTTTTAGCAGGCTTCAGTGCCAGCGGTCTGCTGATTTTTTACGGAAGCATGCAGGTTAAAAAAGACCGGGAAAAGCTTGGGCTTGTTCTGCTTGGAAGCGCGGTGGGGCTTCTCATACTGACCACATTCTCGATGAATGTTCTATATGGAATGATTCCGCCACCTGCAGCTTTTATTATGAATACAGGCTGGGTGCTCCTCGTTTTTTATTTTGCGCACCGCTGGCAATCGGAGCTATTGCTTATCTTTGTAGGTCTGGCTGGCTATCTCGTCCCGTTTCTGACTGCCAGTGAACAGGGTAGTTTACTTATATTTGCGGCTTATGAGTTTACCCTGTACATTGCTTTGCTGGCATACGCATATTATAAAAAATACAGCAAGTTGTTTTACAGCGCCTTTGCACTGTTTCACTTAACCTACCTTGCTTATAGTGTACTTGCCGGGGAAGCTGCAGCGTTAATTTACCCAGTGCTGCTGCAGTTCGGGATATTTCTGGCTGTATTTTTGCTGGAAAAACAACGGTTTCTTCCGTTATCAGCTTTATTATACGCTAATATACTGATCATGACAGGCTGGATACATGGAGTTAGAGGCAGTGTAAATTACGGATGGGCTGAAAATCTGCTGTGGTTCCTGCCGGTTCTACTAGCAGGATTGGCAGTTTATGAGTTTTCCAAAAAAGCTGCCGGAAGCTTTGTTACTATGTTCTCCCTTGCTATGCTGGCTGGTGCTTTCGCAGTGCTTCATTATTCCGGCGATCAGGGACTCACATTATCTGTACTGCTCATCCAGGCGGCTTCTGTTATATTTGTCGGCTACAGATTTAAAAGCGATTTGCGAATTATTGCTGGCTTTATTTTGTATTTCATATTTGCCCTCATTCTTGTTAATGACACTTTTGCAACGAGCGGCATACAGCAGGTGGCATGGCTTGTTTATCTCCTTCTGACCCTCATGCTTTATCTGCTGGCACGAACATACGAGCCGGAGAAAAAACAAGTATATAAAGCAAATGCAATCGTTTTTGTCAGCTCATTTCTCATATATGTAACGTATCAGACAGTAGAAATCGGGACAGCTCTTGCCTGGCAGTCACACATTCAGCAGGCAGCTATCTCGTTTGTGTGGATGGTCTTCGCCATTGCTATGACTTGTCTCGGTTTCTTCTGGAAAAATAAAGCTTTCCGGACTGCAGGGGTTATATTTATTTTCGTGGTCCTTGCGAAAGTAATTGTTGTGGACCTTCCGGAAGCCTCTTTATTTATACGCTCCCTTTTGTTTATTATTCTCGGGGTTGTCGGCATACTTGTATCAAGGCTGACCTATACAAAAAAAGAAAATGCTGCATAAAGTGAACCTTCAATCAGTGGGGATTTTATTCATCCCCACTGATTGTTAGTTGAACCAATCGGGATGTTATCGTCCGTTATCTCCCGCCTGAACATCTTCGCTTCCACTCCTGTTTTGAGGCGGGAGTTATACGGACGGTTACATCGGGATAAAAAAGATAAGGCTTGGGATGTCATCAGGACAATCACCAAGCCTTCTTTTTTATACTGACACTAAAATAAAAACGAGACTCCTGTGTATGCAGCGGTAGTAATGATCGCTGCTATTAAAGCAGGTTTTAATTTGAATCTCACATAGTCCATTACTGGTATTCCAAGGATTTTTGCGATGGTGTTCGTGTCATCGCTTAGCGGGGAGGCAAAAGCACCGAATGAGCCGCTTGCAAACACCGCGCCAATAATAACAGGAAGGGACACGTCTGTTACCGCACTCAAGGATATACCTAAAGGCATCAAAATCCCCCAAGTCCCCCACGCTGAACCGATAAAATAGGAGATCGCCGCCCCAAATACGAACAACAGCGGAGTGATGAACGGGGCAGGTATCCAGTCAGTGTGCGCTGTCACAAAGGCGGAGAACCCTAAATCATCTGTGACCGAAGAGAGCCCCCAGACAACTGACAGCAGTACTATGACAGACATGAGTTCATTCCCGCCAATGATAAAACTTTCAATCATACCCGACAATGTAAATCCTTTTTGAAATAAAAAAAACACTAATGATAAAAATACAGTAACGATAAGGGCGATTACCATCGCCTGCAGAACATCTGCCTGGATAAATGCTTCAAAGAAGTTGTCTGCCTGTTCATTGCCGTCCCACCACGTGAAAAATAATGTGAGGCTGATGACAAGGAAAATAGGGACAAGGAGGTTGAGCGGTTTGTCAGGAAGCTCCCTTGAAACAACCGGGTGACATTCGTGCCAGTCTTCTTCGTCCTGCCCTTGTTCCATATCTGCAGAGCCACTCGATTTGGAATGATGAAAGAAACTTAAATATATACCTACTGCGATGATCGTAAAAGCGAAAAAGTTAAACGGAATGCTCTGGAGAAAAAGTGAATACGGATCCACAGTTCCGCCAACGTTCTGAAGGGAAATCTGGATTACTGAAACCATGTAGCCGACAAAGGCAGTCGCCACTGGAATAAGGACGATGACGGGGGTGGCCGTCGTTTCTATAACAAATCCAAGTTCCTTCGTGGACATCTCTACTTTTCTGAGGAGCGCCTTCATAATTGGTGTAATCGTGACAAACCGGAATGTTGGAGCGCTGAACGTACCTATTGTGGAAACATAAGTTAAAATCAGTGCCTGTTTTTTTGTAGTGATTTTCTCTGCAGCTTTTTCCACAAACCCTTTAATCCCGCCAGTGACTTTAATCATCCCCACAAGCCCTGAAAAGGCATAAAGAAAGACAATAATCTTAATATTATTTTCATCTATGAGTGCCTGAACTACATAATTTAGAAATGTCTGAACTCCGCCGATGAGTTCAGGTGTCCGTATGTATGCACCAACAAGAAGCCCGGCAATCAGCCCTGGCAGCACCTGTTTCGTAAAAATAGCAATCGGAATCACAACTAAAAAGGGCAGTATAGACAGCCAGCCAGCTTCCATAAAGTATCACCTGTTTCCTGAGTTTTGCAATACTGCCTATTAGCCTTTGTTATCGAGTGAAAAATATGTAATAAAAGTTTGGGTGGTTTTGAGGGAGGAGGCTGGCTAGTTTGTAGTCAACCTGGCACCGATGTACCCGGAACCAAGGTGCCAGGTTGGGAGAAGGAGAAAACGGGAGTATAAGTGAGCATGAGGGAGGTGGGGGCCGGACATGAAATCAACCTGGCACCGGCGTACCTGGAACCAAAGTGCCAGGTTGGGAGAAGGAGAAAACGGGAGTATAAGTGAGCATGAGGGAGGTGTGGGCCGGTCATGCATTCAACCTGGCACCATCGTACCTGGAACCGAGGTGCCAGGTTGGGAGAACGTGAATTTGGGAGTATAGGTGAGCATGAGGGAGGTTCCGGCCGTGCATGCAGTCAACCTGGTACCGATGTACCCGGAACCAAAGTGCCAGGTTGGGAGAAGGAGAAAACGGGAGTATATGTGAGCATGAGGGAGGTGCCAGCCGCACCTGAAATCAACCCAGCACCTCTCCCGCCAAATCCTCCCCCCTCCGCACTTAACCCGCATAAACTTACTCAGGCACGTTTTTCATCAGGCCCGTTTTTCTTAATGAAATCCATTGTTTTTCGTTTAACTTTCCGCATTGATTTCATAACGGCTGTCTTTGCGCTCATTCTTGCTTTGTATGGTTCGAATTCACTGGTGAAGATTTCTGCTGCCAGAGGGTACTGCTCCCCTGAGGCTTCGGTTATTAAATAGTCGCCGGGGTTTCCGGTAATCGAGCCTTCTGCGGTATCAATTGTTATCGGCCTTGTAATTTTTACTGCTTCAACGATTACCGGAATTCTTCGGAATTTAGGCATTCTTTGTCCCTCCTTTTCAAAACCAAATTCTTTAAAATGCCAGAACATTTCCTGATACATCGCTCCCTAAAAAAACCTGAGACATCGGCTTTGACCTCTGCAATATAATAAAGGTTATGAATAATAATTGAATGAAACATGTGTCTGTTTGCATTTTATTCATGCTCGTTTTTTTGTGTGACAGCCCTTATTCAACGTGTGGCTGAATGATTCACCTGTCAGTTGTCCGCCTGCCAAAATGGGCTGGCGTATAAGGGCTTTTGACCATAAGATGTATGGAATTGGCGATAAAATTTAAAGCGGAAAAATTATTAGAGCGGGGTGGGGCAGTTGAGTAATCAGGATTTCTACAGAGGGGCTCTGACCAGGAAATCTGAATTAAAGCAAGCAGATAAAACTGCAATAGCTTCGGTAAAAAAAGAGGCAGCGCAGGGAAGCGAAAAGGGAAATGGCAAAAAATCAGAAAAAACGGCTAATAACAAAGGCTCGTATGGCAGCGGTAAGTTTAAAGCTATGCTCGGTCAAAAGGTAATGCTGATTATGGAAGGGGGAAAGCTGTTCTTTAAGGACGAACATTTTGAACCTGTGTTCAGCGGGAAACTGGTAGAAGCGGCTAATGGTTATATCACCTTGTCAGATGCCAAAATTAAGCGTGGTGATAACACCGTTTATAAATTTCCTTCCCCGGTGAGTTTCTCTGTTGAAAAGATCTTGAGATTTCTTCCCCTTGAGAAGAAGTCTTCCGGCAGAAGAGTGAAACGATAGCCAAACCAAACAATAAGACAAAATTTCAGGCCATGGTAAAAGCAACCTTAAAAATACAAATACCTTTTGGCGCAACAAAAAAGTTAAGGGAGAGTCCCTTAACTTTTTCATTTACCTGACAACAGAATTGAGTGCGTCGTTCAAATCATTAATGAGGGACTGTGGGCTCTCCAGACCCGGGGAAATCCGGATCAGTCCAGGGTCGATCCCCTTCCGTCTCAGTTCTTCTTTGTTACTGCCGTTGTTTTCTGATAAAACTAAGCTTTCGTAGGAACCAAAGGAGAAGCCAATCTGAAAGAAGCTTAATGTGTTTATGATTTGTTTTACGTTCTCATAGCTGCCGTCCAGCAGCTCAAAACTAAATACTCCTGCATAGCCGGTTAACTGTTTTTTACCAAGCTTGTAGCTTTCATTTTCTAAAAGGCCTGGATGGTTCACTTTCTTTACAGCCGGGTGATGCTGGAGAAAACGAGCTATCGATAAGCCAGAGTCTTCATGCTGTTTCATTCTGACAGGCAGGGTGCGGAGGCCGCGGATTAAAAGCCAGGCTTCATGAGGCGGCAGAGCGGCTCCGAATAAAGTAAATTCATTATCAAAAATCTGCTTCATTGTTTCAGTATCAGATATAACAGCTCCGGCAAGAATATCGCTGTGGCCGCTCAAATATTTTGCGGCCGAATGGACGACTACATCTATCCCCGCCAAAAGTGGTTTTTGAAAAAGGGGAGTCGCCCACGTATTATCGATGATCGTTTTTATATTGTTCTCCCGGGCAATCTTAGCAACAGCAGACAAATCAACAAGCTTAAAGGTAACTGAGGAGGGGCTCTCCAGCAGAATAATTTTCGTATTCTCCTGAATTGAAGCTTGTAAAGATTCCGGTGAAAAATCGTCCAGTGCTGTATGTTCCACCTGCCACTTTTCTTTTAAATAATCTAGCAGCTTAAAAGAAGTGCCATAAACATTTCCGAGAGTAATAATGTGGCTGCCGGAATGAAGAAAAGCCAGGACAGCTGCTGATATTGCCGCCATACCGGAGGCAAAGCATTTGCAGCTTTCGCCTCTTTCCAGAGCAGCAAGCTTTTTCTCCGCTATTTCTACTGTTGGATTAGTGCCTCTCCAGTACAGGTAGTTTTTCTGCTCATCTTTCTGCGCCTCTACAAAGTCCTCGTATTTTTCAAAAACATGGAGGGAGCTTTCATAGACTGGAGGGACAACGGCTCCGTGATGGTCAGCGGGGTTTTCCCCGTAATGGGTACAAATATAAATATCTTTGTCCAGTTCCGTATCGAAAGCAGGGAGATCGAGTCTGTCCATATTAAAATTCTCCTTTGTTTTTTAGCGGTCAGCAAAGGTTTCACAGTACATCATTTTCAGCCCGGCCGGAACTAGTCTTCAGCGGATAGTTCCTGTTTCAGAAAGCCGGCTAGTCCAAGGTTACTTTCCAGTTCCACAATATATACAGGTTTGTCGTTTTTAACCCATGAAGTATATGTCATAAAAAAGGGATGATCTTCAGTGAAATGCTCTTCGAGGTCTCCCTTGTCATTACATATATCGATGACGATGCCTTTCGCTGCATAACTGTTATGCAGTTTGCTTACGTACACTTTATCGCCTTGAGCAGGTGCAGCCAATTTAATCACTCCAATACTTGGTTTACAATATTTGCTTCTAGTATGAATATATCATATTTTATTATAAAATTCGTTTTACTACTAGCAGTATGGGACAATCCTGTAAAAATAACAGAAAGCAGGCTGATTATATGAAGCTTAGTATTTTAGACCAGTCTCCTGTTCCTGAAGGGAAAACAGCTGGGGAAGCTTTAATGGCTTCTGCAGAACTGGCGAAGGAAGGGGAGAAAGCAGGCTATACGAGATTCTGGGTCACAGAGCATCATGACCTGCCGGGGCTTGCCTGTTCTTCTCCGGAAGTTCTCCTCAGCTATATCGGAGCACAGACGAACACGATTCGTATAGGTGCGGGAGCGGTGCTTCTGCCTCATTATAAACCTTATAAAACAGCGGAAAATTTTAATATGCTGGCAAATTTATTTCCCGGTCGCATTGATTTAGGGTTAGGAAGAGCCCCGGGAGGTTCTGCGGAAGTGACGATGGCTCTGTCAGATAATTATCTGGAACAAGTCAGGAAATTTCCTGATTCTGTTGATGAACTGACCCGTTTTATTTACAAAGGTTTTCCGCAAGACCATATGTTTTCAAAGGTAAGCGCCGCTCCTGTACCTGCTCACCCACCTGACGTTTGGCTGTTAGGCACGAGCGGTAAAAGCGCTGATCTTGCAGCAGAGCACGGCCTTGCTTATGCTTTCGGCCAGTTTATGAGTGAAAATGACGGAAGCGACATAATAGAAAGGTATAAAAATAATTTTCAAGGAACTTTTTATCGACCTGAACCTGAAACTATTTTAACTGTTTCAGCTATATGTGCTGCAACGGAGGAAAAAGCAGAAGAGCTTGCTTTGAGCAGTTTATTGTGGAAGTTGCAGAGCGACAATCCGGAAACGGCGGGAAGAGGAATTCCTTCATTAGAAGAAGCTCTGGCCCGCACATACTCAGAAAAAGAGAAGGAATCCATTGAAAATGGGAAAAAACGGATGATTATTGGTGATCCGCTCCAGGTAAGTGATAAGCTTAAGGAAATAAAAGAGACTACCGGGGCGGACGAAATTATGGTTAATACGATTACACACAGCTTTGAAGACAGAATTAACTCCTACAGACTTATCGCAAAGGCGTTAATAGACTAAGAAAAGCAGTTAGTTTTCAATAAAGTCAATGATGCTCTGCCAGTAATCCGGGGCCAGATGAATATCATTATGGCCCTTCCCCTCGTAAATGATTTGTTCAGTTGGGCCATTCCATGCTTCTGCCAGCCTTACAGAATGCTCGGGAGGAATAATTGTATCCTCAGAACCAATGAGTGTAAGTAAAGGAGTGCTAATCGACTCCCCTCGGCTTATATTGTCAAATTGATGATTAAGAAGAATGCTGACTGGAACGAAGGGGTACCTGTCCCGGGCCACATACGTCAGGCTGTCGTATGGAGAAACAAGCACTATCTTTTCCGGATTTCTCTGCTCTGCAACATAGACGGCAACCCCGGTGCCCATGCTTCTTCCCATAACTGCGATTCTGTTGTCATCAATCGTTTCTTTGCCGCTGATGTAATCATAAATTTCCAGAGCATCACTAAACATTTCAGCCTCTCCAGGAGAACCCTCGCTGTTTCCGTAGCCCCGGTAATTCATTAATAATACAGAACGGTTTTCCAGCTTGTTCGCTTGTTCAATTAAATAAGAAACTTCTTCCGCATTCCCGCCATAATAAATGAGTAGCGGGGAGGGGGATTCCGTTTTACTTTCTGCGAGCCAGCCGTGTACAGCAGTACCATCCTCCATTTCAAGAATGATTTCCTGGACATCTTCATAATTTTTGTCAATATCATCAAGGCGCTCCTCTGTTAATGGCTGGGGATAAAATAATATACTGTCCTGGAAAATATAAAATAACAAATATATAATTAATGGAAGAAGCAGAATAATGCCTCCTGTTTTCAGCAAGAAGCCTTTCCTCATAAGAAATCAACCCTCCTTAACATGGTTTTCAGAAAAAAATTTAACATTAGATGATACAGCAGTCTCAGTTTCTTCTCCTTGAACAGAGGAATATATAAATTTACCTGTTCAGTTTTATTTTTACATATTTCATCAATTAAACTGTTTTGATATAATTTTAATATATATTCATAGCACCTCATCATAATAGAATTATAGAGGCAGGAGCTGAGTAAAATTGAATAATTATACTGAAATTAATTTTAAAGATTTTTTGCCCCGGCGTAATGGCTTCGTCTTTAAATACAAAAAAGTGGACGGCCAATATATACATACATATGCAGAAGGCGAACTTATAAAAAAGATGGGGCAGAAGAAGGCTGACATACTGAATCACACTTTATTTAATTTTTTACCCAAAAAAGAGGCCGCGCTAAAAGTCCACTATTACGAGCAGGCGTGGAATGGGGAGATTATTAATTACGAAGGCTGTATTAACGGGGTGTATTATCTGGCAACGCTGAATCCTAATAAAGAAGACGGCAATGTTAAGGAAGTGTTTGGCACCGCTATTGACATAACTGAGGAAAAAGAAAATGAAAAGAAAATTAAAGAGATGGAAAAACTCGCTCTTGCCGGGGAACTTGCTGCAGGAATTGCCCATGAGATCAGAAATCCTCTTACTTCCTTAAAAGGGTTTACTCAGCTGCTTCGTGCAAATATCTCTAATGATACAGCTGACAGACAGGAAATGGCTAAGTACATAGATATAATGCTTGATGAATTAGAACGGCTTAACAGTATTGTAGAGGAATTCTTATTTATCGGAAAACCAAACCGCAAGCTTATTATGAAAGAAATTAATCTGGATAAGCTTCTTGACGATGTCATTCTGTTTATGGAACCTCAGTGTCAGATCAAAGGAATAACAATACAGACGGAGTTTGATGGGGCATTCAAGACAGTATGTGATCCGGATATGCTTAAACAGGTTTTTATAAATATTATCCGGAATGCTATTGAAGCAACGAAAGAAGACACACCGATTATTAACATAGCCCTGACTGAAAACGATCAGAGATACATAATAACTATCAGAGATTATGGCTATGGAGTCAGTAAGGATAAACAGAAACGACTGTTTGAGCCGTTTTTCACAACGAAAGTACAAGGGACAGGTCTGGGGTTAATGGTATGTAAACGTATCGTCGAGCTGCATAACGGGGAAATTTCCCTTACAAGTAAAGAAGGGGAAGGAACGGACGTAACGATTGTCCTTCCGAAAGAATAGATAAGACAGTTTAAGGGCACAAAATGAAATTGTGCCCTTTTCATTAATTAATTTTTCTGCAGAAGCTCCTGCATTTTTTTGTTTCTTTCCTGCTGTTCTTCTTCACTGGACAGATCGTATTTTTTCAGAAGATGAAAAGCTTCGTTAAGCTCGAGCTGCGGACGCTCCTTTTCAAGATAAGACGCAAAGCTGCGGTACATGTCCTCAGGTAAATGTTCCCGCTGCTGTTCCAGTTTGTTTAGTACATCCTGCCTGCTATGATCCAGTTTACATTCTCCCATGTGTAACACTCCTTATATAGCTTTTTCGATCTTACGAAAACCCGTGAATTGATTATTCACTCTCCGGAAAATAATCTTCTTCTAACAAACGAAGAGACTCCATGGATTTTTTGGCCCACTCACTGTCATCCTTCTCAAGTTCTGCTTTTTGCTCATGTAAAGCTTTCCTCAGTGATTCCTTGTAATCAGGAATTTCCCCTTCATACTTTTTCACATAAACATCCGGAATGTTTGTTTTTTCCCTCAAACCAAGTGCTTTCCTTTTGTGAAACAAAGGCACATCCGCTGTCTTCGGCTGATGCAGATCCCCCTGCACCGGATGCTTCAGAACAGCAAGAACTTTCACTACATATCTTTCTTTCTTTTGTTCAGTTATTTCTCCAATATACTTTCCTGTTTTATAAATGCCTGTAACTATATCTCCTGGTTTGAACTGAAGAGCCATAAAATCAATCTCCTCCACTTTTTGTTGATCATAACATATTCTTCAGGGTGGGGAAAATAAAGGTGATTCATTAACTTCATTTTAAAAAATGATCCTGATCGATCCTTCTTTCACAACAGTGGGGATGAACTAAATCCCGGTGATTGAAGTTTCATATTATGTATGTATAATTTCAGATGGAGAGATAATACATATATAATCGCAGATTACTTCCAGGAGGTGGAATGACATGGACATTTATAAAGGAGCCGAATTCGATATCTCTGAAGACAATAAGCTTCATTTCAAAAGAGGGGATACGTTGAAGATCAGCCAGAAAAAAGGTTCCTTCGTACAGTTTACTTTAGGTGATGGGAGAAGTTACGGAACGATGCCTCTGCAGCATCTGGAGTACTTACTGAAAAAACGGGAGCTCATTGAAAAATCAGGGGAATACAGTGGGGAAGATACTCCCGAAGATGAAAAATCCGGAGTAATCGGCCAGTTGTAAAAATCAATAATAAAGGACTGTTACATGGCTTCCTGAGGAGGTAGTTGTGACAGTCTTTTTTGCATTTCAAAAGTATAAGACCTTACAAAACCTTTTCAGTACGTTATTCTGGAAAATTCAAATAAGACAGATTAACATGAAGGTACAGCTGATATTAACAGAGAGGAACTACATAGATGCAGCACTTTTTAAAGCATTATTTGTATTTGTTTTATTTTACTATCTTAGCAGTTTACGTTTTTAATATTTTTGCAGGCATTGAAATTCTTACTTATTTTATTGGAGCAGCGGCAGTACCTATGCTCCTTTTATCGTTTCCCGGGGCGTCCCGGCTGTTTAAAATACTGGGATCATTATTTATTCTTGCAGGAATAGTATTGTTTCTGCAAAGCGGCAGACCCGCACTGGATTTCCTGGAATTTATGACAACAAACATGGGTCTTATCGCCTTGCTGATGATGCTTCCGTGGATGAACAGTGTTGTTAGGGCCGGCAGGTTTGACAGAAGGATTAATGAACTGATGAAGACAAATGTCTCCAACCTTGGCCAGTTGTATGGAAAGGCAACGCTCACGTCCTATACGCTTATTTCTTTCATCAATTTATCTGCGTTACCGCTGACCCAGGGAGTTTTGAAAGAAAACCTTTCAAACTTATCAGTAAACCTGCGGAATAAATTCATAAGCCAGACAACTTTGCGGGCTTTTTCCATGGCTCTTGTCTGGAGCCCGATGGAGATTATGGTAGCTATCAGCGTGGATGCTACCGGTGTCAGCTATTTAGTGTATCTTCCATGGTTATTGTTGTTTTCCGTCATCATGGTAACCCTTGATATAGTGTGGGGAAAATTAGCTTACAGTAAGCTTCCCTATGAACCGGTTTATCATCATGAACCGAGATCGTTATCCATTAAGCAAGTAGCTGGAAAGATCATTCATCTTTTCATGGCTCTGGCAGTATTTTTAACGACAGTCATTATAGTAAGCAATGTTTTTGAACTTAACTTCATACTTGCTGTCACCCTTGTTATTTTCCCGTTTGCTGCTCTGTGGGCTCTGTCTATGAGACGCTGGTACAGTTTTATTTCTATAGGCTGGCACACGTGGAAAGCAAGGACCAATGGAATGCAAAACTTTGTGGTGCTGTTTGTCTCACTCGCACTGTTCTCCAACAGCCTGAGTGCCACGCCGCTCCTGCAAGTTATCCAGGATCCTTTTATTGCAGCTTCTGACAGACCATTGGTTATTTTATTTTTTATCCAGCTCTCGTATTTGTTAATGAGTATGATTGGGGTACATCCAATAGCTACGATCGGTGTTTTAATGGAAGTAATTACTCCGTTATATGATGTCATTAACCCCCTGAGCTTAGGAATCGTGCTCATTACCGGGGCAATGGCGACTGCCAGCGCAGCTACATACGGGGTTACAGTTACCTTAACTTCTATGTATACACACCAGAATCCGTACAGAATTACGATGGCCAATCTTCCTTTCGCAATAATATACGGAACCATTGGTACACTGATTGCATTCCTTCTCGCTTAAATAGTGCTGCTCAAACAACATGTTTATGAAAAACATTTTTATATAAAAATAAAAGGAGATTGATAGAATGAAAGCAGTAATGATACGTGAAACTGGCGGACTGGAAAAACTGTTATTTGAGGAAGTGCCTGTTCCTGAACCTGGCCCAGGGGAAGTGCTGGTCAAGCTGAAATTTGCTGCGATGAACCGAAGAGATGTTTTTGTAAGACAGGGGTTATACCCGGGGATAAAGTTTCCTTCTATTCCTGGAGCGGACGGAGCAGGAGTAATAGAAGCAGCGGGGGAGGGTGTGGCAGACTTTAGACCAGGCCAGGAAGTAATCATTAACCCTGCCCTAAACTGGGGTGACAATCCGAGGCACAGTGGAAAGGACTTTTCTATTGCAGGAAACCCGACAGACGGTACCCATGCCCAGTATATTACTATTTCCGCTGACAATATTTTTCCAAAACCAGATTACCTGTCATGGGAAGAAGCTGCGGCACTTCCTTTAGGCGGTCTAACTGGATACCGTGCCTTATTTACAAGAGGGCAGATAAAGTCTGGAGAAACTCTGGTCATCCCGGGAATTGGCGGAGGCGTTGCTACGTTCCTGCTTCAAATGGCTGTAGCTGAAGGACTGAAGGTTTATGTCACTTCAGGAGATGATCAAAAAATAGAAGAGGCAAAAAATCTCGGAGCGGTCGACGGAGTGAATTATAAGTCTGACGACTGGGGGAAAAAGCTTAAGAAGATGACTGGTGGTGCAGATATCAGTATCGATACAATCGGCGGCGAGACGTTTAATGTGCTAACGTCTATCGCAAAACCAGGAAGCAGAATTGTTACTTTCGGGGCTACAAGCGGACCTCAGGCGAATGTTGTAATACCTGTCGTCTTTCTGAAACAGCTTGATATTTTAGGCACCACGATGGGAACGCCTGATGAATTCAGGGACATGCTCAAGTTTTATGAAAAGCATGAAATCCGGCCTGTAGTAAATAAAGTTTTCCCGCTCGAAGATATCAAAAAAGCACATGAGTATATGGAACAGGGGAACCAGTTTGGAAAAATCGTTCTGGAAATCCCTCAAGATTAACTGAAAAGCGTTAAATCAATAATAAAGGTGCCGGCAGGGAAACTGCTGGCACCTTTATTTCAGGAAAGTTAAATTTAAATATACTGAGGTTCACCCTGTTTTTGCTTTTTCCTGAAATACCATTTCAACAGTGGTGGTACAAACATAATAATAACAAGGATACGAATCAGCTGAAGGGCACTCACAATTGCAGGGTCACCGCCTACTGCTGAAGCCGTAAGAACCATCTCAATCAGTCCCCCGGGCGCAACGCTTAAGACAGCGGTTGCGAGAGAAAGAGATGTAAAGCTGGCAAGGAGATAACCGAGACCGAATGAAAACAATATTAGCAGCAATGCTACTCCAAAATACACAAAACAATATTTTCCCCCAAGACGTAAATCCTGAAAAGAAATATTCTTCCCTAAGCTTGCTCCTATTGCCGCCTGCCCTGCGATCAGGAGTATTTCCGGTAATGCGGGAAGCATCGCGGGGCTTACATTCATTACTGCTGTTACAGCGAGAGGAGCGATTATATAACCGGCAGGGATTTTATTTTTTACAATAAGCCCTGCTGCCACAGGTATCAGGAACCATACATACTGCCAGCCGCCAAAAACAAAAGGCTCTTCAGCAGCCATGGCTCCGCCAGCCTGTCCCTGAGCATTGAAATAAAAAATAATCGCTGCAGGAACGATAAACAGAACAGTGAGGAGGCGGACTGTCTGGAAGATAACTACAAGAGAGGACCTGGCGTTCAATGATTCACTGGCAATGACCATTTCCGTTAAGCCCCCAGGGATAGATCCAAACACGCTTGTTATTTTATCCACATCAATCCAGTTAGTGATTAAGCTGCTGATAACAATGCTTGCCCCAATAAGAAGAACCGTCATAAACAGATAAGGAAAGAAGTATGGGCCGAGCAGCATAAATGTTTCGGCTGTAAAATATAAGCCGAAATAAAGGCCTAATATAATCAATCCTGAATTCTTTACTCTGGATGGGAGATTCGCTTTTCGTTTTGTGATACCCTGCCAGAGGAGGACGAAGGTCAAGGCTCCCAGCACCCACGGCAGCGGCAGGTTTGCCACGCTGAAAATATATCCCCCTGCTATTGCTAAAACTGCAGTTTCTATGAAACGAGCCATTCCATTTTCACTCATCATATAAGCTCCTTACGAGAGGCTTAAGAGACTCCAAAAGCTCTGTACAGAATTTAGAATAATGTTTCCTTGTTTTTATTATATCAAAGTATTTCGCCTTCCTAAATGAACAAAAGCCATAATACCTGTAATTCCCCTTATTTCCTCCAATACCTTATCCGCAATATCGCTATACAAACTATACCCTGATACATAAAATGTAATATCTACTTGAAAGGTGGTGTTACAATTAGTCATAGGATGTTGCTGTGGCTAAAACTATGATTATTTTAATACTTGTGCTTTTTATCCTTCTGGTGATAATTGGCGCACTTCTCATTCCTCATTAAAAGGACACCTGGCAATGATCCAGGTGTCCTTATAGCTTGAGGTGCATGTCGTAAAGGTCACCTGACTAAGGGGTGATTTGCAGGGACCCCGGGCAGTGTTTCAGCGTTCCCGGGGGTCACTGTTCCAAGCTAAGGTCATAAATTTTTTCGTCTGCGGGAAGAAATGATATAATGTCGCTAGCAAAAAACAGCAGTGCTGACACATATAAAGGAGAATTCTATGCAAGCCTTATTAGCCGTACCATATTTTCATCAGTCAAGAGGAAATAAAGTCACAGCAGAAAGAATCGCGCAGGGATTAAAACAGCATGGTATAGTTACAGAAATTGTCTCTTCTACAGAAGAAACAGCTGTTCCGGATCTGCCGGATAGCGATATTTACCATGGCTTCCATGCATATCGATTTTACGGTTTCATGAAACGAACCGGGAAAGTAATGAAGCCTTATCTTATTACCATTACCGGAACGGATTTAAATAAAGATTTGTATGACCCTGAACGCCGGGAAGAAGTTATTCACGTATTACGGGGAGCAGAGGCTGTCCATGTTTTTGATAAAAAAGCAATGGACAAGCTCCTTACGGAAGTACCCGACCTTCAGGAAAAAACAGTTGTAATTCCTCAGAGCGTGGCAGGTTTCCCAGAATCGGAGGCTCCTTTAACGAAGGAAGCGGGAACCTTTTTGTTTATTCTTCCTGCAGGCATCCGTGAAGTGAAAAATATTCCTGCAGCTGTCCATATGCTGAAAAAACTGAGAACAAAGTATCCGGAAATTCGTCTCTGGCTTGCAGGCCCTGTTATAGAAGATGAAGAGGGGGACAATGTAAGGGAGCTTGTGAAAGAAAACGAAGGCTGGCTTACTTACTTAGGGGAAATAGAATATGAAAAAATGGGTGCATTATACACTCAGGGAGATGTAGTGCTCAATACTTCTCTTGCGGAAGGGCAGTCTTCCGCTTTATTAGAAGCTATGCTGGTGGGTCTCCCGGTTTTAGCATCAAATATTGCCGGAAACCGAAGCATTATCAGCCATGGAACCACGGGAATGTTATATGAAGACGAAGAGGCGTTTTTAAAATATGCAGAAAAAATGCTGACAGATCCAAGTTTCAGGATGGAACTGAGTGAAAACGGCAAAAAATACGTAATGGAAAATCATTCTCCTGAAGAAGAAGCTGAAAAACTGGCAGCTGTTTATAAAAATTGTAAAAATGCAAAGAATAACAAGGAGGAAGGGTCCAGATGATTTTTTCACCATGAGTGGCAGATAAAACATGTGTCGTGTACGACACTGCAGATGATAATGTAATTACTGAATTGAAAAGGGAAGAAGACAGTACAGGAAAACAAGTGATGCTTACTTTCGATGACGGACCTGGTAAGGCACTACCTGAAATTCTCGATATTTTAAAGAAGGAAAATGCGGAAGCGATGTTTTTCTGGCAGTCCAGGCTGCTGCATCAAAAGCGGCCATGGAAGCGGGTCCTGGAAGAAGGGCATGTGATAGGAAGCCACACAAGAGGCCATCCGAACCTTGCAGCGCTGAATGAAGAAGAGCAGTTTCGCGAGCTTCTGTACAGCAAAATGAAAATAGAGAAAATTACCGGCCAGGCAGTAAAGTATTTTCGCCCTCCGTTCGGCCAATACAATGAACATACTATTACTGCTGCAAACAGGCTGGGAATGGAAATAGTAATGTGGAAAATAGCATCCCTTGACTGGGAGTTAAAAGAAGAACCATTGAAAATTATAGAGTATGTTCAGGAAAACCTTCAGGACAGAGCGATCATTCTCCTGCATGAACTGGAGCAGACAGTGAAAATACTGCCTGAACTTATCAGAATCATTAAGGCCGAAGGATATGAGTTCTGCCTTCTTTGAGATACCTCATTATCGCGGCTGACAGTGGCGTTTAATGAATATACGGCTCAAATGTTCCAGTTGCATTATTCGAATTGGTATGAGATAATGCTTTTTTGGTTCAAAGGGTAGTACTGTCTTAACTTTGAAAGGAGTTTCTTAAATTGAATATTGACTGGTTAGAATGGTTAGGGTATTTAGCTTCACTTATTGTTTTAATATCACTTTTAATGAGTTCCATACTTAAACTTCGATGGATAAACCTTGTTGGTTCCAGTATCTTTTCATTGTATGGCTTTTTAATAGGTGCGTTGCCAGTTGGGCTAATGAATCTGGGTATTGCTATAATTAACGTATATTATCTTACGAAAATATACTCCTCATCTAAAGAATATTTTAAGATGCTTGAAATTGAGTCGAACACGGAGTACTTTAAATATTTTCTTGAATTTAATAAAGAGGAAATCAAAAAATTCTCTGATAAAACAGCTTTTAATATAAATGATATGACAGTCAGCTTTTTTATACTCCGAAACATGGTACCTGCAGGTCTGTTCCTTGCTTCAAAACATGATGAAAAAACCCTTAAAATCGAACTTGACTTTGTCATACCGGAATATCGTGATTTTAAAACAGGTACTTATATTTTTCAGGACAGTAAGGAGTACTTCCTGGATAGAGGCTACACGAGGTTTATCAGCTATTCGGATATTGAAGGACATCAAAAGTATCTGACCAGAATTGGTTTTGAAGAAAAAACAGATAATATAGGAAATAAGTTCTACGAGAAAACGATATAATAAATGTAAGGAGCCGGGTTAGCCGGCTTCTTTTTTGTTTATTTATAGACGGGGAAGGGTACTATAATATAAAAATTGCAGGGAGGCAGGTATTTATGGCTGAACATATGCATGCCTATTTCAGAAGTGAAAACGACGCGGAATCAGCGCTTGCTAAATTGCAAAAATTAAAAGTGGAAAATATATTTGTGGACAGCATTCCAGATGATACGAACAGGGACATCTTTATACCGGCCGCGGCAACTAATGTGGGTGCGGGAAGCGGGACCTCTGGCGTACCAGGTTTTCTGGAAGGCATTACTCATGAGGATAAAAACACGTTTACCCATATGCTTGAATTTGAAGTTGATGAGGAAGACGCGGAAGAAGCATTTGAGCTCTTGAAAAAAGAAGATGCCTATGTAGATGAAACGTTAGGGAATAAGTTTAAAAAATAAAAAAGAGGGTGCCCTGTAAAGGGACCCTCTTTTTACTGAAATTATTCTGTTACAAGTGGATATACTCCATTTTCATCATGTGTTTCCTTCCCGGTAAGAGGAGGATTGAACACACAAACCATACGCATGTCAGTATGGCCGCGAAGGAGATGCTCATCATGCTCATCCAGCGCGTATAAAGTGCCTGCAGAGATCTTGTGTACTTTATTATCTTTTAAAGTAACAACTTCACCTTCACCCTCGATGCAGTATACTGCTTCAAGGTGGTTCTGGTACCAGATATGAGTTTCTGTCCCTGCTTTAATGATTGTGTCATGCACAGAATAGCCCATGCCAACATCTTTCAGGATCAGTCGGCGGCTGGTCCAGTTTTCACCTTTTACTTCATTTTCTGTGCCTACGATATCTTCTAATTTAACTACTTTCATGTTGTGTTCCTCCTGAATTTAAATTTAACAAATTAATCTATTTCATTTAATTAGTTAGCAACTAGTTCGGTTTGTGCTGCGATGGCTGCTTTAACACTTTCCTCGATGATTCTAAAGCCTTTTTCCAGTTCAGAATCTTCAATGGTTAAAGCAGGGAAGAGTTTAAATACCTGATCGTCGCTTCCAGATGTTTCCATGATCAGGCCTCTGTTAAATGCTTCTTCTGCAACCTTCTCACTTAAACCATCCACGGGGGAGGAGATACCCTGCATGAATCCTCTGCCCTTAACTTCCCCTTTAAGCTCAGGGTGCTTATTAATTAAAGATTTGAGGAAATCAGTAATTTTTTCTGACTTCTGCTCAATGCTCTTTTCAAAAGAGTCGTCTTCCCAGTATTCAAGGGAAACAGCAGCTGTAACAAACGCATGGTTGTTCCCTCGGAAAGTTCCGTTATGTTCGCCTGGCAGCCAGTTATCCAGTTCAGGCTTAATCAGTGTAATGGCAAGCGGCAGGCCAAAACCTCCGATTGATTTTGAAAGACAGATAATATCTGGTTTAATGCCGGCTTTTTCGAAGGAGAAGAACGTGCCTGTACGGCCGACTCCTGCCTGAACATCATCGATAATAAGTTTAATGTCCCATTTCTTACAGATTTTCTCCACGCGTTTCAGCCACTCAAACCTGGCAGCATTTATGCCCCCTTCACCTTGAACGGTTTCAAGTATCATTGCTGCGGGAATGTCGACACCGCTGCCGCCTTCTTCTAAAAATCGTTCGAGGTAATCCAGGCTGGAAAAATCGTCTTTTTCATCAGCAAAACGGTCAAATGGCATGGTCACAGAGTTTGTCAGAGGCACTCCTGCACCTTTACGCTTCATCGCGTTTCCAGTTACAGATAAAGAACCGATCGTCATACCGTGGAAACCATTTGTAAAACTGATTACATCTGTTCTTCCGGTTACTTTACGGGCTATTTTTAACGCGCTTTCAACTGTATTAGTACCTGTTGGCCCAGGGAACATAATTTTATAATCCAGGTTCCTCGGCTTAAGGATTACATCGTTAAACTTGTTGAGAAATTCTGCTTTTGCAGTTGTTGCTTTATCAAGAGAGTGGGTGATCCCGTCGTTCATAATGTATTCTACAAGTTTTTCTTTCATTTTAGGTTCGTTATGTCCATAGTTTAATGCGCCGGCTCCGGAGAAAAAATCTAAGTATTCCTTGCCGTTTTCATCCCACATTTTACTTCCTTTTGCTTTAGTAAATACAGTAGGAAAGCTTCTGATATAGCTGCGTACACTTGATTCCAGTTCGTTAAAGATATTAAGGTTGTTAGTCATGTTAGATATCCCTCCAGAGTTTTTTTGGTTGATTAAGGTTTCTTGGATGTAATAAATGTTATTTAAGCGGTCCTATTCGATAGGTTAACTCACTTTCATGATCGTCCCCCGGGAACAAATCAGCAGGGAAGCAAGGTGTAATAAAACACTTTGCGTCTTCCTTAAGTGCAAACCTGGTGAATAAAGCTTTTGAAGCGGTATTCGATGGGGTAACCGTTGCTTCGAGATAGCGGACGTCTTTACACGCTTCTCGTGAGAATAGTTCTTTCAGCATTCTGGAAGCAATTCCTTTACCCCGGTATGATTCGTCCACCCCAACCTGCCAGACAAAAATTACATCCTTCCTTTCAGGAGGGATAAAAGCAGTGATAAAACCTGCAAGGTTTTCATTTTCCTTTGCAACTACGCATGTTTCAGAAAAATACTCGCACATCATTAAATATTTGTAGGGGGAATTCAAATCGAGAGTAGAGTCGTTAACTAACTCCCACATTTTTGCCCCGTCATTTAAAGCAGGCTTTTCAAGAACAATTTCTTCGGTAGCGATTGTTGCAGCGGTTTTTACTGTCATAGCAAAATCCCGCCTTTCTGGAAAAACCATTTGTCATACTGGATAAAAATCCTCTCCTTTATTGAGTTTTTTTTTCCAACAACACTTAATAGCTTATAAAGAGTCAGATTTATTATCAAACACGGCTAATGAGTATTAACTGTTATATATAACGCTTAATTAAGATAAGAGGATATGGCAAGGCAATGCTTTTAAATTGCTCTGAAATTTATAGGAATTCAAACAAATTGAGATTATTCGACAGGATTCGACATAAATATTACTGTTTTTACCAAAATTATTTCAGTTTTATGTAAAAATGGGCCTTTTGTGCACACTTTGGCCCATGGCAAAAGAGGGGGTTTAAGTTAAATGCCAGAAGGGAATTTAAATAAAATTTCTGTGTGTTTAATCGAACTCAGCATCTTGGCTAAGGTAAAAGTCGCTTCTCCAGTATTTGTTGTGTCCCCAGGCAAATACCAACCTAAGCTATATTCAATTTAAGAGGGCAGGGGGTAGTCACGCAACGGGATTTTGTTACATCTTGAAGGTAAGAAAGCAAATTACCGCGTTATCAAGCATTATTTCGGAAGGATGGAAGGAGCTGTCATTTCCGGAAGAAGGGCCGCAGCAGTGATGGGGAGTTAAGTCGTATTGAAGTTTAGTGACAAGTATGGCAGCGGGGTTAGCATCAAGATTGTTGGTCAACCTGGCACCGGGGTTCCTGGAACCAAAGTGCCAGGTTGACTGAACAAGCAAACAGGAGTATAAACGAGCTAAACGGGGCCATGAATTTGGGTCTGAATAAATCAGGATTTCAACATAATATCAAAACGCAAAATCACGATATATATATAACAAAGTATTTATCAGCAATCCTAAAACAGAAAAAATATAATCTAAGATATTAAATTAATATAAGCTATAAAAAAGATCCTTACAGAAAATTTCTATTAACAAAACTCGTATAATTTAATGCAACTTGATTTTTTATATTTAGTAGAAAGAGGGGAAAGAGAAATTATGAGGACATAGAGACGAATTAGCAGCCGAAAAAAACAAATAAAGATTATTACGTAAAATATAAATTTGACGAAATTAATATCAATAATATAAAATGGAGGGAAGGAGTTGATTATAATGAGTCAGGAAAACCGCCAGAGACTTTACGAACGCATTGAAGAAAAATCACGGGAGCTCCCTTGGTATGTTAATGAATACATAGATAAACGAAAACGAAAACTATCGCCGGCATCTCTGTTAAATTACTGCCATGATTATATCATCTTTTTTGACTGGATCGTTGCCGAAGGTTTTTTTGATGGCAATAAAAAAGATATTCCTCTTGAACTTCTGGAACGCATTACCGTTCAGCAAGCCGAGGATTTTCTCTCGTTTTTGGAATTCCGGTTAAACAACTCCAAACTGACAGTTAATCGTAAGCTGTCTTCCTTGAAATCCTTGTTTAACTACCTGCAGAATATTGCTGAAACAAGCGATCTGGAACCTTATATTAAGCGGAATGTCATGGCAAAACTGGAATTGAACAACATTAAAGAAGATCAGGAAACTCTTGCTAACCGTATGGAAGGAAAAATTCTCCGAGGTGATGAATATGAGCTTTTCCGCCAGTTTGTGGCCTATGACTACGGGATAATGCATCAGGATAACAAGAAATTGTATAACTTTCATTTGAGAAACCGGGAACGGGATACTGCTGTTATTTCATTAATTCTCGGGTCAGGACTCCGTCTCTCGGAGGTTGTGGGACTTGATACAGATGATATTGATTTCCACAAGCATACTGTGAGAGTTATTCGTAAAGGCAGCAAAGAACAGTATGTTTACTTCAGCGAACAGGCAAAAATTGATCTTGAAGAATACTTAAAAATAAGAACAGAACGATACGAGCTGGATAAATCGTTTAAAGCGTTGTTTGCTGCTGCTCCGATGGGAAAAAAAGGAACTACAAGGCGCCTGACAGCAAGATCTGTGGAAAAGATGGTTGAAAAATATGCAACTGCGTTTGGGAAGCCTGCATTATCTGTTCATAAGCTCCGTCACTCGTTTGCTACAAGATACCAGATGGAAAATAATGATATACCTAAACTCCGGAGGCAGCTCGGCCACTCTTCCGTCCAGACAACAATGATTTATACGCATCTTACAAATACAGAGCTTGAAGATGCGGTTAGAAAAATGGACCGCCGTGATTGATTCAAACTATTTATAAAGCATTAAGAACCAGGCCCCCGTTAAGGGCCTGGTTCTCTAATTTATTTTAATCATTCGAGGATGGTTACCTTCACATTGCGCCTTCCGAATTTAAGGGCATCATCCCGATTCGGCATAAACAAATCGATTTTATTACCTTTTATTGCACCCCCTGTATCACCTGCAATGGCTGTTCCGTAACCTTCCACTTCCACCATTGTACCGAGGGGTATAATATTCGGATCCACTGCGACAACTTTTTTGCCTGGATTATTACGCAAATCGATTCCAGTGGCTGTTATACCTGAACAACCGTTGCAATAAGCGGTATACGCGGTTGCTTCCATCGTTAAAACCCTGCCCTGGCCACTTGACTGCCCACGGGAAGCAGCTTCAGTTTTCTCCTCACTTTGTTCTTCATTTGTTTCTTCCTGTTTCGCAGAATCAGAGCTTTTCTGCTGCTCAGAGGTACTGCTTGCAGATGACTTTTCTGTGTCATCTGTTTCCGAAGTATCGGATGTATTTTCATCAGCCTTATTGGCTGGATTATTCTTAGTTTGTGATTCATTAGTTTTCCCATCGTTTTTTACGGATTTATTTCCGTTGTCAGAGGTCTCAGATGAATTTTTGCTCTCATTTTTTTCTTCTGAGGAGGCAATTTCGGCAGAGCCGTCTGAGTTAACCTCTGAAGTATTATTCGCAGCTGAAACGGCTGCACTTTTTCCGGTAGAATGCAGCGCTCCAAAAGTTTGCGGGCCGGCAATACCATCTGCCAAGATACCTTCATCTTTTTGAAATTGTCTTACGGATCTCTCAGTAACAGGACCGAAAATACCGTCCAGGTTTGCAGGATAATAACCTAAATTGTGCAATCGCTTTTGCAATTCTGCAACGGCTTCCCCTTCGTCACCTATACGTAAAACTTTTAATGCTCCGGCTGTTTGTGGCCCGGTAACCCCGTCTACTAATATATCAGCACTTTTCTGGAATTCTGTGACCGCCTTCCGGGTGGGACTATCATAGACTCCATCTGTAAAGTTATCTTTTAAAAACCCTTTTTCCGTTAGTAACTCCTGAAGTTCTGACACATGAGGATGCTCTTTCCCTTCATAGAGCAATATATCGCCTAAATTCTTGTCGCTGCCAGCTTCACTGGATGCAGGAGATACTATAAAAAAGGCTGCAAAAGCAAATACCGCTATCATCAACATCTTCATTTTTGAGAATCTCAAATCTTTCATATTCATAAATGAAAGCCTCCTTGATTTTTGTCTCACTCATACCTATAGACATAGAGGCCAGGTTACTACAAAAATATCATTGTTTAAACAAACTGAAATATAAATGTAAAAAAATGAAACAAACTTATTATGCATATGAATTATGACTAAAAAATGAAGAAAAAAACCTGCATATAACGAAAGATGTTAAATACAGGCCTTAATTCGCGTTATTATAGTCTTTTTTGAAGAGTGAAAAGAAAAAAACGTCAGCAAATTCTCCATCTAAGAACTGATGTTCCCTGAAATGCCCCTCCTGGGTAAAACCAAATTTATTTAACAGCCGGAGAGCGGCAATATTTCTGGAATTTGTAGAAGCGTAAACTTTATTCAGATTCATATTCTCAAATCCGTAATTTATCAATGCGCCTAATGCTTCTGCAGCATACCCCTGGTTCCAGAACTCCCTTGCCAGGTTTCCGCCTAATTCTGCATTCCGGGATTGCCTGTTCCAGTTTTTAAAACCGCATGTGCCAATTACTTTATTGAATGATTTGTGTTCTCCGCTCCATGTCACAACTGATGGGTTGCTGTTTGCGGCAGTAATAATTGCGGCCATTTGTTCTTTAGTAGTAACTGGCTCACTGTAATCAAGGCGAATCACGTCCGGGTCAGAATAAATTTCAAAAAGATCTTCCACCTCATTCAGAGTAAGGGGGCGAAAAATAAAATGCTTTGTTTCAAAAACAGGGTTTGACTTATCGAAATTCATCCTGCCCAACACCAATTCATATTAGTAATAGTACGGCCTGCGGCGGAATCCTGCGATTGCAATGAGTGGGATTGCAATCAGGCCGGCAGCGACGAGGGGAAAGAAAAACACACCTGGACCGCCGTGGTGGTGCCCATGCCCAGGAACTGAGTCATGGGGGCGAAGATATACATTTTCCCGGTCCACGCGCTCAATTTTTCCCCTGTAGATCTTACCGTGTCTGTCGGTAATTTCTACATCCTGGCCAATATGGTCGTGGCACATTTTATAATAGTAATCAGCAGACATATGAAGGGCCTCCTTAAATAAATTTATCACAAAACACAACAACAAAAAGCTCTTGTGATAGCTTATGTAGGGAAACGGACGCCGGAACAGGATGTGTGCCTGTTTTTGTACAATTGCGTGGAAGATATGTTAATAACCAGGGAAGAAACGGAACAGCAGCAGATGAATGAAGCACTTTGGTTGATGAGGAAAGAATTGAAATGTGACACATAAAACAGGAGGCTGCTGCAGAAGAATTTCGGAGGCAAGCTGAGGTACTAAGGTCTGCCCTTCATTTCTATGAGTGAAAATAATGGAGAGGAAGAAAAATTTCAATAAACTAGTTTACATAATACAAATTATCGGAACAAATATGGATTTATTTTATTTTGTCTCAATAACTAAGTATACTTTTAGTTTTGAGATATTAAATAATTTTTCTCGATTAATTGTTAGCTGGCTTAAAAAACCTTAAAATTTAGCCGGAAAATATTTGTGGCTGGTATAAATACTGAAATCTTCTCGTGCTTGTATTGGCAATCAACTGCAATTTAAAATAATGACATTCCTGTATTTGCTGCTTGGAGTGTCCTTTTGTATGATGTTCTAAAGCTTAACTGCCTGGCCTGGTTCCCTGACTGATTGTCAGTATGTTTAATCTCCCTTCGTAACCATTCATTTTACGCACCTCCCTACCCCCTTCCTGTACAAAATGGATCTCAATAATGGCCGTATAGCATCGGTTACCGCCCATTTCCAGTTTAAATAAGCTACCTGACATCCCATAATATCAGGTAGCTTATTTATCTATCTGCCAAGCTTTATTTTTTCAGGAAGTATCCGCTGGCCCGTCTGTTCCATTTCAACATTAACATTTACATCTATTTGCGCATCTTTCCATCCTGTCTCGTTCCAGTTCAGGGTTTCGAAATACGCATAGTTTTTTGACCAAATTCTGTGGCCGATCAGCCATGGCTCCACATTTATCCCCTTCATTTTTGTAATAGTGTTATCTATATCTTTTTTAATGTTTTCCTCCAGTTTTTTGTGAAGCTCGTCTATCGTTTCCTCAGACGCCCTGTCTTTGTGGGTTTCCAGGTGAACCAGCTCCCCCTTCCCCGTTGCTTCCAGGTGAATTTTTACAGGATTAGTTTCAGTGAAAGAATAACTCAAATCCATATTTGCTCTTATAGAAGCTTCCAGGGAACGGCCTTCCCCTTCTATGGTCACTGTATAATTTATATTCTCCATCTTCCGCTCCTTTAACAAACCACTGATCCCCGCCTCTTTTCCTATAAGCTCTCCTTCCATTTTTCCGTTTTTAAAGACGGCCATATCTTCGATAACTGTATTAATATCATAAAATGCTAACGGAATTGTCGCAGCGTTTGAAATCATATTTCTGTCTCTCCGGTATTCGAACAACTTTACATCATCCGTGCGGGATAATTTTTGTTCTGCTGTAAAAAATCGGTCAATATAAAGGGCAGGCAAATTTACTAACTGTGTTTCATTCTTCAGAAACTCCCTTACTTCCCCTTTTTCTCTTACCACAAGGAGCAGCACATCATTTGACAGAGGTGCTCTGCGGTCAAGTACATCCATGACCTGTTCAATACCTTCTTTAGCCAGTCTTTCTCCAATCATTATTGATTTTAGCTGGCCAAAAAATAAAATTGTAGGTGTTTGCGCCTCCAGATTGGCAATTGCTTCCCAGACAGTATTATGAGTGGATGAGAGTGTTTCAAACTCGCTTACAAGTCCTTCCTCTCCCCCTTGCTGGCCTCCGGACACAATGACAGGCACCTGAATAGACACAATAAACTGGCCTTCTTCGTTTTTATCAATACCCATACCAACGATAATCGTTCGCTCATCAATTTCTTTAGAGTCAGTGTTGCACCCTGTGAGGCAAATGAGGCTGATAAGCAGAACGCAAAACACTGTTTTTTTACATGTCCCCACCAGTACCAGCCCCCTTTTTACTGCGGATTAACAGATAAGAAACGAGTATCATTGGTACAACCAGAGAGTAAAACAACGTATTAAGATTAAATGGCTCCCATGAAAAATTTATCAGGCTCGGTGTACTGAGTGAAATAGCAGCTATTAAAGCGACAAATATGCAAACATGGATCCATTCCCGCTTTGGCTTTACCTTGATGATTCTGTTCATTAAAAAGGTGCCGAACCAGAAATGGATAAGCGCGATTTTGTAAAAAGACATGATCCATATAGACAGGAAAAACAAATCCATCCGTTCAAGAATACCTGTTCTTGCTGAAGTTGCCTGTATCAGCGCAGTTGCAGGCGAGAGAAAATTCATTGCCTGTTCAAAGCCGAAAATACCAAGCGCAGTAAAGCAGACGACAAAATAAGAGTACATGACCAGAAGCAAACCTAAGGACGTTGCTTTAAAGATGTTGACACTCTTATTCACATAAGGAAGGAACGCAAGCAAAGTAACTACCCCGCCATATCTGCTCATATCTGAAAGGATACTTCTTCCGAATGTCAGGATGTCTGTTGAAAAAACAGGAGCAAGGTTAATCCAGCGAAAATCTTCTGATAATATGATAAAGGATAGGCTGAAAACAATAGCAACCTCAAGTAAAAATGACAGAACGAGCATTCGGGTAATAGTCCGTATGCCGTACAGAAGGCCAAGAAATGCTACTAATAAAAATGCCACGATAATAACAGCCTGGTCTGTATCCTGCAGCAAGTAAGTCTGCACTATAATACTAAGGCTTTTCGTTCCCGTGAGGCTTGCATAAAATGTGCCGAAAAGCAAATAGAGGACGACTGGATAATAAAATA
This sequence comes from Evansella clarkii, assembly GCF_002019695.1. Taxonomy (GTDB): domain Bacteria; phylum Bacillota; class Bacilli; order Bacillales; family Salisediminibacteriaceae; genus Evansella; species Evansella clarkii. Next base: position 3,394,940 of record NZ_KV917376.1, read on the forward strand.
TCTTATAGCTTTTTTGTTTAAATAAGCCAAGGATATCCTGTTCGCCGTGTTTCTTGATGACTTTATTTATCAAATACATAAGCAGAAAATAAGGGAAAACAGCAAGTACCACCTTCAGCCACGCACTCCGTATCTCAGTCTCTGATATATACGGCAGAAAGATGAGCCCTAAGGTGATCGTAGAGCTGTATGTAAAAGTAATAAGTTCCCCTTTTCCATTATTTGTTTCCTGAGAAATAGGATCCATTGTAATATCATCCTCTGTTTGTGCCAGGTACGACTGAACTATTTACGGGGCTTAAAAAAGTTAAGGATCTGCCTTGGGTAAAACGGTGAAATTGGATATAAATAAGACTTATTCAGGGAATCCAGCTTGCTTAAATGCATGTATAAAAATCCGATTGCAAGGACAAACCCGTAAAGTCCCAGAGCCGCGGCAGATGCTACAAGCCCGTATCGGACAATCCTCCACGAAGAGACATACTCCCATGAGGGGAGCGTAAACATAGCCACTGCTGTAAAAGCGATAATAATAACCATAATATTGCTTATAAGCCCTGCTTCCACCGCGGCAGTACCAATGACGAGCCCCCCCACAATGCCAATTGTCTGTCCAACGAAAGAAGGCAGCCTCATGCTCGCTTCCACAAGGACATCCAGGGCAAACATCATTAAGAAAGCCTCCGCGTTCGCCGGAAGCGGGATTTGTGCCCGGGACTGGGCAACACTAATCATTAATTCCGTTGGTATCATTTCCGGCTGGTAAGCAACGAGTGAGACGTATAATGCTGGAAGTGTTGTGCCGATTACTAAACAAATAAGACGCAATATCCTGATAAAAGCTAGGTTCCATGGTACAAAATATGTGTGGTCTTCTGTTGTTTCAAGCATATCCATGAAAGTTATCGGTGCTATTACTGAAAACGTGAAATTGTCTATAAAGAGAACAACCTTCCCCTGAAGAAGGCTGTATGCAGCAACATCCGGCCGTTCGGACATGGTAACCTGGGGAAAAATGGAATTTGGATGCCGGGAAATATATTTGTTCAGCTCTCCTGCTGTGATGAGATGGTCTTTATCATAGCTGTTCAGTAGCTGATCAACATGTTTGACCACTGAAGGCTCGCAGTACTGCTCCAGATACACTAAGGAAACACCAGTGTTGCTGACTTCTCCTAAGCGGTACTCCTTCGTTTTTAATCGCGGGTCTTTTATAAACTGTCTCAGGATGCCAACATTTGAATGCTGATTTTCGATAAAGCCTATTTTCGGTCCATACACCTGGTTCTCTGTGGTTGGATCTGTCAGAGACCTTTCAAGAGGTTCGGCAAGATATAAGATAATTGGATCACAATACTCTGCGTACAGAAGGATGTTGCCGTCAAGAAGATTTCTGACCGTTGTCTTCCAGCTGTCTGCTTTTTCAAATTCAGCTATTGTGAGAATGCTTCCAAAGTCTGCTGCTCTTTGAAGTTTTATATTACCGCTGTTTTTTAACAGAGGCTCGATTACCGAGTATTCAAGCTTGTTTTCACTGATCATTGCACTGATAAAACAAAGGTAGACTTCCTTTCCTCCAGGCAGTGTAAATTCCCGTTCTGTAAAATCAAAACTGTTGCTGAAGGCTGTTTTAAATAATTGTTTCGCCTGATCTAAATCAGCTGGTAATGGTGCATTTGCATCGTAGATTCCGGACAGATACTCGTCATAAGAAAGAACCTCACTGATTTTTTTCTGTTTCTTTTTGAATACCATCAGCAGACACCCCTTCTCTTCTGTTTATTATTCAGAAGTTCAAAGGAAGATATGCAGGAATTTACCAAAAAGTTCAGGGTCAAGAGTTCGGGGGTCTGGCCCCTGAACTTTTGGGCAAAAAGAAGAACCTGGCATGTTTCTTGCCGGTTCTTCAGGGCTGGACTGCAATTAAACTTCCTGAATGTCTGTAGAAATGACTCTGTTTGTATCAGGGTTGTAAACTACATTGCTCCTTACAGTAATTTGTTCTTCCTGAGACTGAAGACTGAATTCATACGTCTCCCTTATTCGGTTTCCTGTCTGTTGGGTTCTGTCTACTGGCCGGTAGTTTACTATCCTGTAGTTTGGATAAGCAGCCTGGACCAGCCCTGAAAGATATGCACCCCACATTTCTTCCTGTCCGGTTTCCGGCTCTTCCCCCGTCGGAGTAAATTCGATGTTCAGCACACCTTGGTTCAAGTTACCCCCCAATGCTTCAAATGCCCGGCGATGCAAATTTAGTCTGTTTGCCGGATAGTTTATTACCTGGTCAACTATTATTACGGTAATCTCCTGGCCAGGCGACGCAAGATTCCTCACTCTCAGCCTTTCACCGCAACGGTAAGGTGTATTAGAACCCACTGCAGCAGTCAAAAAATTGTTTTGCGACCAGGGAATACCGCACCTGGTCACCTGTCCTCCATCGGTCCATGTTGCCTGCCCTCGTACTACCTGCTGTCTGAACAAATTCGGATCATGATAGCTATTGTCATAGAACTCAGGGGTGTACATATTTTGTCCCTGATAATAAGATGAAGCGCCGCTGCTTCTTTCAAAACCAGAATGCTGCAACTGGTTGCCAGCATTTTGCTGATACTGATTACTATAGGGGGTCACATACGTAAAGAATGGTTGATTATAATACAAAAGAGCTACCTCCCGCTAAAATTATCATTGCACGGTAGCCTATGCAAAAAAGTATCGGCCTGTGATTAAAGAGCCCTCGAATTATTGAAAAATGCCAATCCAGACAGCTGACTCCTGAATAAGCTGTCCTGCAAAACCGGACTGTTATTTTTTACAGACTTAGAAGAAAACTAGCCCCCCAGAAAAGAATATGGTAGTATTTATAACTGTTACTGCTAATTTTACTTTAATGCGTTAACGCATATCTTTGGTGTGGTACGTCAATAAGAAAAAACAGTACAGACAGAATAGCTAGTTGAGAGGAGAAATTTTATGTCAGCACGTAATTCATCAAACTCCCTTGAACCCAGAGAGGAATGGGGTACGAGACTTGGTTTTATGCTGGCCGCTGCAGGTTCCGCAGTAGGACTGGGGAACATATGGAGATTTCCTTTTGTAGTCGGCGAAAGTGGCGGAGCGGCATTTGTCCTGATTTACTTAGCATTTGTTTTATTAATCGGGCTTCCTCTCCTGATCGGGGAAATTAGTATTGGCCGTGGCGGGCGCGCAAACGCAATGGACAGCTACGGTGCCGTAACGAAAAGCAAAAAGTGGAAGTTCAATGGCTTGATCGGAATTATTGTTAATTTTATGATACTCTCCTTTTATTCAGTTGTATCGGGTTGGGCATTTTATTATTTCATTCTGGCCCTAACAGGAAATCTGGTAGCGGAGGACAGAGACTACGGCAGTTCCTTTGGCGGGTTTATCTCTGATCCGGTTATGCCAGTCGTCTGGCAGCTGCTCTTAATGGCAATTATTATTTTTATTGTCATGGGCGGTGTGAAAAAAGGGATTGAAAGATGGAACAATATCCTTATGCCTACCTTATTTGTCCTGTTAATCGTTCTTGTATTCCGAAGTGTAAGTCTTGACGGAGCCGGAGAGGGACTACGATTTTTTCTGGAGCCGGACTTTTCGGTAATCAATTCAGGGATTATATTAGCAGCGCTTGGACAGGCTTTCTTCAGCTTAAGCCTTGCCTCTGGTGTTTATGTGACATACGGCAGCTACAGCAGAAGCAGCAGTTCCATAACAGGGAATGCAGGTGGGATTGTATTGCTTGATGTGATGGTCGCAATTATGGCAGGCTTGATTATCTTTCCTGCAGTTTTCCATTACGGAATAGATCCTGGAAGCGGTCCGGATCTCGTGTTTATTACCTTCCCTGCTATTTTCACAGATATGCCGTTCGGGACTGTTTTCGCAGTAATTTTCTTCTTCTTTATTTTTGTTGCTGCCTTAACATCGGCTATTTCCCTGCTTGAGGTCGTTACTGCTTTTGTAAAAGAAAAATTTAATATCTCAAGGAAAGTTGCAGCACCGGTTACAGGGCTGGTCATCGCCATTGTAGGGGTGTTCGCATCACTATCTTTTGGCGCGTTATCACATGTTACGTTAATCGACCGGACAATTTTTGATTTGCTGGACTTCCTGTCTGCAGAAGTTCTTCTTCCATTCGCCGGTCTTGTTATGAGTATTTTCCTTGGCTGGATATGGAAGCCAGCCGCTGTAAAAGCGGAAATAGAGAAAGAAGGGAATCGCTTCCCGCTGTTTGCTTTATGGAGCTTTTTAATTAAATATGTGATCCCTCTCGTTATCCTGATTGTTTTTCTGGACAGCCTGGGAATTATTTAAGCGAGGATCACGTATAAGACACTATGAACTGCACCCCGATTGCTGAGCACTATCTGGCAATCGGGGGTGCGGTTTTTTATTGATTTCTTTCACCTCTCACATCCTCCTTCTAAAAAGTCATAGTAAAATTAATGGTTATCCTGTAAAATAAAAACATATTTCATAATTTTACAAATTCTTCAAAGGGTGAGGGGAAATTGGATGACACGAGTATATGGATTACTGGTGTTCTTATTTGTAATAGCATATTCAGTAATTGCCGGGAATCAATATCGTAATTATGCTGATTTTTCCTGGGGCCTCTTTGAGTTCTTTCTCATGGGGCTGTTCTCAACCTCTGCGTATTATGTTTTTATTTTTAAAACAAAAAAGCAATTTAAGCTTCCTTATCTGCTTACTGCTTTGTCCTATGGCCTGATGAGTTACATGATTATCATGTACTTTATCTATAAGGCGGTCTTCCGGACTGACCTTACTGGGAGAGTGTTTTTTTCAGGTCATATTTTTGATGCTGCTGAGGAAAATTATTTCCCTTTTATAAGTTTGTTCTGGCTGGAAGGGCTTACCTTTCTTCTCGGCAGTACAATCCTTATTTTGTTTCTCCTTGGCAATCAGATAAAATGCCGCGAATGCACTCAGAGTGGTTTCTTTTCGGAAAAGCTTCTTTTTAAAGTAGCTGGAAGTTACCAGGAGGATGTAAAACAACTCATTAAGCTTTCTGCTGCTAAAGATTACTCTGGGTTAATAAATTATATCCAATCCAGAAAAATATCTTTCCCAGCGTCCCAAAAAACGAAAAGGGACTCCAGTTATGCCTTTTATCTGCTGACATGCAGCAACTGCAGTACTTCATATATTGTTAGTAAGAAATATAAAGATATTAATGATCTGGAAGAGGACACTGCAAGTACATATAAAGTTATTTTAAAGTTAGATACTAATTTACATATTAGATTAACCGGAAAGTAATTCTAAGGAGGAAGCGCCAGCGCTTCCTTTTTATATTGCACCGTCAAAGCGGCCAGTTTTACAATAATCCATTATTTTTGTGTGGCGTAAAACATATTTAATGCGGCTCCACGCATAAATTACGGTCATTTTAGAGATTTTACTAATAAAGGAGGTCGAACGGGTGAAATTGCCAAGAAAACTATTATTCGCAATGTTGTTCTTATCCTGGATAAGTATTCCCTTCATTGGCTGGAAGGATATCAGAAGATTTCTGCCTTCTTATTTTTTTATCGCCTTTCTTTTATTAGCGGAGTCTTATCCTGCGAGGAAACTGAAGTGGTGGCACGCAAAAACAAATGTAAGCCATAATATAGATGCGGAACTTCCATATATATCAAGCGCTTATTTAGCAATTGTCTTATGGATAATGAAGTTCACGTATGGCAAGTTCATCCCCTTTACTGTAGTTAATTTGCTGATGAACCTGGTACTTGCTTACCCATTATCCTCTTTCGCAAGGAAAATTAACCTTTATTCCCTGGAGCGGATGCCTCCCTTCATCTTATTCCTTTTAATGTATGCTAAGTCATTTTTGCTGTATGGTTTCCAGAGGTACATTCTGCTCGACCGTCCTTCACCTCCTGCATAAAAAAGCCAGCCCCTTGTCGCAGTTTTCCGACAAGGGTCTGGCCCCTGAACTTTTTATGAACTTTAGCTTAATCGACTACGTTTACCTGCAGGATCTTCGGATCATCAAAGTACATATAAATATACACTTAGGAAGTGGGCTAAGCTTCCAGCAAGGATAAACAGATGGAATATTTCATGGAAGCCCAGACGCTTTGTTGTCACAAATTTAGGCTCAAGGGCATAGATGACGCCGCCAATCGTATAGATTACCCCGCCCAGGATGAGCAGAAAAACGCCTTGCGGGCCGAGACTGTTCAGCAGCGGAATGACAGCAAAGATAATGATCCAGCCCATGCCAATATATAGAAGTGTGGACAGCCATCTTGGAGCTCTGAACCAAATTAACTTAAAGACAACGCCTGCCACTGCAAGTACTGCCACAAACCCAAACAGTATCCACCCCACCGGGCCGTTCAGGCTGATCAGGCAAAATGGAGTATATGTTCCTGCGATTAAAAGGAAAATCATTGAATGGTCTACCCGTCGTAAAAAAGCGATCGTTTTTTCTTTTGCAATCACCATGTGATAAGTTGCCGAAGCAGAATAAAGCAATATCATGCTTACCCCAAAAGCGATAACCGCGAATAATTCTAAAAAGGTAAAGCCCCCTTCCGCTACTTTTATAACCATTGCAAGCAGCCCGACAAAAGCCATAATTGCACCAAACAGATGTGTTAAACCATTTATTGGCTCTCTGATATACGCATCCATAATTGATCACCTCTCATGTTGATATGTAGTATCGATAACTACATGAAGTATACACTAACATTCATTATGTAGTCAACATTGTTTTACGTGAAGCTCAATGATACAATGTGAGTATAAAAATACGGATAAAAGAGGGTTTTAAATGGGTAAAATGGAAGAATTCCTTACTGAGCTTAATATACAGAAAGAAACAACTACCGATGACCTTCCGGAGATTGACTTATACATGGATCAGGTTATTCAGCTGTTTGAGAAAAAATTTGCCGGAGCAAAACGCCAGGATGAAGAAAAAGTACTTACGAAAACAATGATAAATAATTACGCAAAAGCAAAGTTGTTCCCTCCTGTTAAAAATAAAAGGTATACGAAAGAACATCTTATGCTTATCAGCCTTATCTATCAGATGAAAGGTGTTCTCTCGATCACTGATATTAAAGAGACTCTTCATGGTATTAATGACCGTCTGGATGACGATGACTTTAATTTTACTTCCTTTTATAAGAGTTACCAAAACCTAGTTTTTCATAATACAGAAATTTTCACGAAACAGATTCAGGACCACAGCGCAGCTGTTAAGGACGAGCTTAAAACCAGTATGGATGCCGATGCAGATGAACTTGAAAATATACTCCTTATCACGTCTCTCGCAAGCTTAAGTAATTTATACCGGAGAGCTGCAGAATCACTTATCGATGAACTAAATGGACAGCAGCAGGAGAAGGAGAAATAAAGAAAACTCGCCGATTGCGATTTCTATAGTTTTAAAAAAGGACCTTTTAGGGTCCTTTTTTTGCGAATGTATTACGAGTGTGGTTTCTCAATAGTGACGCTGACTATCTTTATCGGAATTTTTCTTATACTCTTTCAGACAGTTAATGCAGATGCATGCCTTTCTCCGTTGATGGTCTGGCACCAGAGACAGTATTTTTTCCGGAAAGGTCTCTCTGCTGCACCAGCAATCGCCTGCCACATTACAGTCGTTGTTTTTACCACAAAGCGGGCATTTATTTTCAGGATTATAACGCTTCATCATTAACCCCTCCTTTGTGATTCAGGTTCAGGTGAAAAACAAATTTAATACCAATTGCCCGTACATTGAAGTAAAAGGTATAACTAAAGTAAAATAATCGGAGATTTTCCGTTTATATGCAGATTGGAGCTTGTTTCAGGGTGATATAAGGGAATGTTTTCCGGTTATGCCAAGCAAAATCATCTATTTTCCAATTTTCTGAGTGAATAGACGGAATCTCTCCGCCTATTTATGCGTTTATTTATAAAAATTACTAATTAAGCGGAATTTTTCCGTTTAATTAGTAAATCGGTTGCTTAATCTGAACCCCCAAGAAATGGGCATTATCTTTTTTAATAGGAAAAGCACCCCACCCGCTAGCGGAACCCTTCAACCCTTAAATGACCCCTTTTGCATGCAATTAACGTTACGCTTGTCCTTTATAGGGGTATAAAAACCGTAGCTGCTTCATCTCACCTGCCCCAGCATGAATAATGAAGGATGGTGGATAGATTATGAATTTACTTATTTCCATTACAATCAGTATGGTTATAGCCTTCCTGCTCCTTTTATTTGGCCCTTTCTGGGGAACCTTCCTGGGCTTTAGTATCATTGCAGGCTGTCTGATCAGAGTGCTGTACCTGCTTGCGGAAATTCGAAAGAACCTGCAGGCTATTAATTCAGGTCAAACCAGGACAGAACCCGATGCTTATCTTAAGGAAACAAGCCAAACTGCCGGCGAGAAGCTTATTGTGCAGAAAAAAGCATAATTGGCTACGCTAAATAAGAATTTGTCCTGCAAAGGGATTTGCAGGACAAGTTTGCATTCAGCGGACTAAATTCTTCTGAATAAAGATTCCGTTTCTTATCCCTGAACCATGCCTTCATTTTTCTGTGCTGTCCCTGTACTCTTTTTTTCCAGACATGCGGCAGTAAAAGCCTGGAATAGACGGAAACTGCACGGATCTTTATGAAAATTAAATTCCGGATGCCACTGGACCGCGAAAATAAAGGTTTTTCCTGGCATATATGCTGCTTCTGCCAGCCCGTCTTCCGAGTATGCTGCCTGGGCCAGCTTCGGAGATAAATCTTTGACACCCTGATGGTGCAGGCTGTTTACCATCATTGCCTCCCTCCCCGCCATTAACTCATAAAGAGGGCTGTCTTTTTCTATTAGAACACGATGCAGCGGCTCATCATAAGGATGTTTTTGTTTATGGCCTCCTTCTCTCAAGTCGAATTGGGCGTGGAGATCCTGGTACAACGTGCCGCCGAGCAGGACATTGATAATCTGCAAGCCACGGCATATACCAAACACTGGCTTATCAAGCGCCAGTATTTCTTCGAAAAGCAATTTTTCCATGATATCCCTGTCACTGCAGGTTTCCTGACAAAATTCCTCTTCTTTTTCCCCGTAAAGCTTTGGGTCTACATCCTGGCCCCCGGTAAATAAAAATCCGTCAAATGAGGAAACAAGTGTTTTTATCGTATGTATATCTGAGGTGAGCGGCAGCATCACAGGAATGCCTCCTGCTTCTTCAATGGCTTTCATATAACCCGGAAGCATCCAGTAGCTTTCTTTTTCGCTGTCGTAAAGCGGTAAAACTCCAATCATTGGCTTGTTGTTATTCATGGTTCTCTCCCCTGTCTCTATAAAGTGAACCTTCAATCAGTGGGGGGATTATTCATCCCCACTGATTGTTAGTTGAACCAATCGGGATGTTAGCGTCCGTTATCTTCCGCCTGAACATCTTCGCTTCTACTCATGTATTGAGGCGGGAGTTTTGCGGACGGTTACATCGGGATAAAAATCGTTTTATTAATAATAGCAGATTCCTGTTAAAAAACAGAGACTATTAGCTTAACAGTAAGCAACTTTTCAGGTTTCGTTTAAATAGAATGTATGCTTAAGCAGAAACTTGGGTATAGCCTCTTTAGAATAAAAGGAGGAGATTAAATGACTAATGAATATTACAACAATGCGGAAACATTGCCTTCCTGCTCTTCTTCCTACTGGAGAGAACATAAGAGTCTGAAGGCATTTCCAGTACTGAATGAAAGCATAGACGTGGATGTTGCTATTGTCGGCGGCGGTATGACAGGCATACTCACTGCATTTTTATTAAGCCTCGAAGGTAAACAGGTGGCCCTGATCGAAGGGGGGTCCCTGTTAGATGGTACAACAGGAAACACAACGGCAAAAATTACCGCTCAGCACGATGTCATGTACGATAAGCTGATCGATACACATGGAGAAGAAAAAGCGAGATTGTACTATGATGCACAGGTGGAAGCAATGAACAACATAAAAAAACTCATCGACCTGCATGATATTGATTGTGAGTATAAAGTTCAGGATGCGTACCTCCATGCCGGTACAGAGGATGGGCAGAAACAGCTGGAAAAAGAAATGGACGCTTACGAGAAGTTAAATATTGAAGGAGAACTCATATATAAGTCGGAGCTTCCCTTTCATACGAAAGCTGCCCTAGTGATGAGAAACCAGGCCCACTTCCACCCTGTTAAATTTCTCCAGGGAATTGTGGAGGAAATCGAAAAGCTTGGCGGCTTGATTTATGAAAACACAATGGCTGATGATATTACAGGTGACGACCCTGTCACTGTGAAAACAAGGAACGGGTATGATATCTGGTGCGATAAGGTCGTTATGGCCTCCCACTTCCCTTTTGACGATATGAAAGGCTTTTATTTTTCACGGCTTCACCCGGAAAGATCTTATGCAATTACTGTGAAAACTGAGAAAGAGATTCCGGAAGGCATGTATTTAGGGATTGATGACCCGGGTTTTTCATTAAGGCATACAGAAGTGAACGGAGAAAAACTGGCCATATTCGGTGGTGAAGGCCATAAAACAGGGAAAAGTGAAGACACATTGCAGCATTTTGAGAATATAAGAAAGTTTGCAGATGAACATTACGGCGTTAAGGAAGTTGCGTACAGATGGTCCGCACAGGATTTAATCCCACCTGATAATGTGCCACTGATCGGACAGTCTGTAACCGGAAGACCCCATGTTCTTACAGCTTCCGGGTTTAAAAAATGGGGTATGACAAACAGCATGGCCGCAGCTCACCTTCTGAAGGATCTCATTACAGACCAGCCGAACAAATATAAGGAATTATTCGATCCTACCCGTACGCATCTGAAAGGCGAAGCGGCAAAAACGCTGATAAAAGAAATGGCCGATGATGGTGCACAGATGGTGAAATCCCGGGTGAAAAGGAAGGACAAAAAGCTGGAAGAGCTGGAAACCGGCGAAGGTGCTGTCGTTTCAATCAAGGGGCTTCGCAGAGGGGCATACAAAGACGAAAGTGGAGAGCTCCATATCGTTGATACTACATGCACCCACATGAAATGCGGCGTGGAATGGAACAGCGGCGAACGAAGCTGGGACTGCCCGTGCCATGGCTCCCGTTTCTCCTATACGGGCGAAGTGCTTGAAGGCCCCGCAACAGCTCCTCTAAAGAAAATTGATAAGGATTAACTGGAAAAATCCCCTGGCAGTGAAAGTCAGGGGGTTTTACTTCGTTTGGACTGTATGGTGTATAAATTGCAAAGGTCTCACTTGAAAAAGCCATCAAGCCTCGGGCTGGGTGGCCCATATGCCGGATACTTACGAAAAAAAGGTCACCAAGCATGAAGCCAGGTGACCTTCCTCCTCCCCCTCACACTAATCAGGAATTTAGAATAAAGGGTACGTAGTAAAGAAATAACGGAAAACAAAAAAACTGATAACTCCTGCGGCAATAAATAGAAACATAATCAATAAAGGCGTATATTTAAATTTTCTCATCCAATCCTCCGATACACAAACACACACGAATGAAACCTGTATAAACGAACACTACTGCCGGTAAACAGGCTTTGGAGTCCGGTTAGTCAGGTGTCTGTTCCTTATGTGGGTTAGGGTTATCCTCAGCTTTTGTTTCTTTTTTATGATCGTCCTGAAGTTTTCTGTATATGATAAATACACTGATCGGTATGGATCCAATAAACATTAGTGTCGCAATTATTATGGATGTTTCAACCGGCAATGATAACACTCCCCTCTATCGTGCCCCAAACAGAATCAGAGCCCACTCTCTCGTTTTCTGAAAGGGTAAAAAGCAGCTGCTTCCTCTCTTGCACTTTATCAAAAATCTTACTGACTACCAGTAAAACCGGTATCCAGGCCAGGATATTCACCGTCTCACTAAAGGCTTACCGAAAAGTGAACAAAACAGCTCTCTTATCTTTATTAAAAGTAATCTCTTAACATACAAATCTCTTGCTATTTTACCATAATTTCTGTCTGGCGGAAAATCTTCTTAGTGGCAGTATCTCGAATATTCATCCAAATTAAATTACTAAAAGTGGCTCGGGCACAGCCAGGTTAAAACACAGACTTCCCTCCCCTTCAGACACGGTAAAAAACCCCGGGTGTACCCCAGGGTTAAATAACTGAACTGTATACTACTGATGCACAGGCTCTTTCTTTTTTTCCAGCTGGCTGCTGATTTCCTTAGATCGGTTCATTGCCCCTTCAATAGCAGCTCTGATTGCCCGGCCTCCACCGTTTTCAGCGAGCTCTGTGAGACCGGCTGCAGTAGTGCCGTTTTTAGAAGTGATATTTTTTCTTAGCTGTGCCGGGGATTCGTCTCTCTCCATCATCATTTTCGCAGCCCCTAATAAGGTCTGTGCTGCTATTTCCCTTGCATTAGCCGGATCCATACCATTTTCTTCAGCTGCTTTTTCAATATGCTCAGTTAAATAATAATAGAATGCAGGCCCGCTCCCTGCAATTCCTGTAAAGAGGTCCATCTGGTCTTCTTCAATAACGTATACTTCTCCGATCGCCTGCAGAAGAGTTTTAGCAAGTTTGATATTTTTCATCGTTACATTTTCCCCAGGAGAAATAGCCGTTGCCGATTCCTGGATCATGCTCGAAGTATTAGGCATTACCCGGATTACCTGCTGCCCTGTCTGCAGATGCTCTTCCATAAATGAAGTTGTTATACCGGCAAGCACACTCATAAGCACCTGGTCAGCATGTAGTTCATCCTTCAGGGAAAGTAGGCATTTTTCTGCGTCTTTCGGCTTCATCGCTATGATTACAACGTCCGCTTCTCCTAAATTTACCATATGACGTGGTACGCCGCGTACCCCATATCGCTCATTTAGTTCTGCAAGGCGCTCCCCGTTGCTGCGGTTAGTAACAGTTATCTGGCCAGGTTCGACAGTTCCCGTTGTCACCATACCGGAAATCATCGCTTCCGCCATATTGCCTGCCCCGATAAAAACTATTTGCTTATTTAAAGCCATTCTATCAATCTCCTTGTTATTCTTGTTGAAAAATAAAGTCCGTTCTGTAGCACACGATTTCTATAGTAACATGCTCAGCAATGACTTCAAGGGATATGCGGGAAGAAATGAGATAAAGCTCCAATTAGTTAATGAAAGCGCCAACATTAAAAGATATGTGCAGAGGAACGCCTCTGATCCCTTCATTCGGGCTATACAGCAGTATACAGCCAATTAACGAAGAGCTTGATTTTGGCAGAAATGTTATCCGGGTAACTTTACCGGCAAAGCAAATCCGGAACTCAGGTTGCCCCTTCCCACTAGATAGGGTTTATTTTCCTTAAAACAGGGGAAAAAAACAGGAGTCAATGTTTGATGAAGGGAGAATGACGAAGTTGAAATTGCCTGTAGTGAAAGACGGGGAAGATTATTTAGACGTAAAAGCAGGACGATTTCGCCTGTATTTTGATAAAAGATATCGGGTATTGTCTACTATAAACGATATATTAATTGGTGTACTTTTTGTAGCCGGGAGTATTCTTAACTTTTTCGATGGTTTAGATATCATCGGCAAAGTATGCTATCTTCTCGGAAGTACTTTTCTTGTTGTCCGCCCTATTCTGAGATTAATGCACAGTGCCTCTCTCCGAAATGAAATGAAAGATACAGATACGTATACAAGAGATGAAAATGAAAAAAATGATACCTCTAATTAACCCATCGGTCTGGCCCTTTGTGAACAATTACACACAGGGCCAGACCCTTGTCGGTTTTGTGTCATCCACTTCATTCCTTTTATTCCAGCAATTTTACATTTAACTGGACTTCCTTTATAATTGTCTGAAAAGTGAGGTGACTTGAGATGGCTATCGTAACGGTGGATTTTGATGGGACTCTTTTTCAGGGAAACTCGTTCAATGTTATGTTTCAGGCCGGCAGGAAGCAGTTTAAACTCAGGGACTGGGGAATCGTTTCTGCCGGTTTAGCAAAGTCTGCGGTTTTAGGGGCTGTAAAAGGAAAAGAAGCACTGCGCCATGAATTTTTCAAGTCGTTTGCCAGAACGTTTAAGGGGAAAACAAATGAGGAGCTGGATATATTTTTTCAGGAGCTTGTAGATCATGGGAAAAAAGAAGTTCACCATGATCTTATCAATACCATCCGCATGCATCAGGAAAACGGAGACACAGTTATCGTATTGTCCGGAGCATTGCTGCCATTTTTAAAGGCCTTTACAAACGAAGTCAAGCTGGATGTGCATGTCATAAGTACTGAGCTTATTTTTGATGAAAAAGGACGCTGTACGGGCCAGATTGGTGAAATTGTAAATGGGGATGTGAAAGTCCGCAAAGTCCAGGAGTGGCTTGATCAGCTCAGCAAGGAAAGCCTGCCCTCTAACGGGAAAGAAAGTGAAATTTGGGCTTATGCAGACAGTGCAAGTGATATTCCTCTCCTCCAGTATGTTCAGTATCCTGTCGTTGTTAATCCAAAAGATGAAATGAAAAAGATAGCGGAAGAGAATGAGTGGAAAATTTTCGCTTCATAGTTTTACATATTATGCTTGTCCACTTCTCCGTAATAACTATCACTTAATAAAGTACACAAAGATGGCAGACAGGATTTCAATCTCTGTCTGCCACCTTTTAAAGGAACATTCAAAAATTCCTCTTTTACAGCCTGTTCTTTTCTAAGCTGTTTTGTTCAAGCTCTTTGCTAATCTCCTTAGAGCGGTTCATAGCCTTTTCGATCGCTGCCATTAATGCCTCGCCGCCGCCGCTTCTGGAAAGAGCCTCAAGCCCTGCCTCTGTAGTTCCGTTTTTAGAGGTGATGTTTTTCCTCAGCTGGCTCGTTGGTTCACTCCGCTCCAGCAGCATTTTAGCTGCCCCGAGAATCGTCTGTGCGCCAATTTCCCTTGCCATTATAGAATCCATGCCATTTTCCACGGCCTTTTTCTCAATGTGCTCTACTAAATAATAAAAGAATGCCGGACCGCTTCCCGCCATCCCTGTGAAAAGATCCATCTGTTCTTCTTCAATTACATAAACTTCTCCAATTGCTTTAAAAAGTGATTTGGCAAGATTTACATTCTTCATTGTCACATGCTGCCCCGGCGAAAGTGCTGTGGCTGATTCCAGTATCATTCCCGACGTGTTTGGCATTGTCCGGATGATCGGCTGGTGCTTGGATAAATGTGCCTCGAGATAGGAAATAGATATGCCGGCCATCACACTGATAACAAGCTGATCAGGCTGCAGGCGGTCCCTTAAAAACCAGAGGGCTTCTTCCGCATCTTTTGGCTTCACTGCCAGAATAATAATATTTGCAGAGGAGATGGGGAGGCGGTCCCGGGCAATTCCCTGAACTCCATACTTATCCTGAAGTTCAATCAGACGTCCCATATTATTTTTGTTAGTCACAGCCAGCTGCTCAGGACGGTACTGCCCTTTTTTTACTACACCGGAAATGATCGCTTCTGCCATGTTTCCGGCGCCGATAAATGTAACACAGGAATCCTCTTTCATACCTTCCAGCTCCTCTTTTATACGTGTATCCAAAAATAAGTTATGAAACCTATATTATCAGAATTGTTCTGCAAATGTAAGCCCATTTAGTACATTGTCTATGTTAGTTTTCAATGTTTATATTGATCAATGAATCGTCAGTTCCCACTTCTCCTCAGTGATCTCTGACTCTGTCCACTCATCGTTTTGTTTACTCTCTTTCAATTCGAAATTAAAATCCTTGTAGAGATAGCGGGCTGCCTTTAAATCGCTTACCGTCCATAAAAATACATACGTATATCCTTGCTCATTGCAAAATTCAACCGCTGTTTCCATCAATCGGCGTCCGATCCCGGCTCCATGAAATTTCTCATCCAGAATAAACCACCTGAGCTGAGCAGTATTCTCATTCTCTCTTGTAATAGCGATGGACCCTGCAATTTGCCCGTTCACTTCTGCAATCCACAGCTCCCCTCCTTCAGAATCATAGAGAAATTCGGTCAATCCTTTCATTACGTAGTACTCAAATACAGGCCCGAATTGATATTTTTCCGCGTAGAGCTTCCCGTGTAGGTACGCAATATAACCTGCATCACCTGGCCCGTATGGCCTGATGGTAACTTCCTGCTGATGAAGACCTTTCTTCTTTTTGGAAAAAAACGATCTGGATGGCTTCATGGGCGTCCTCCTTATACATTTGTATAAAATAAGTATAAGCTGTTTTTCCGCTTACAGGTACTCACTCAGTAAATAGGGAACATGCAAGTGATTTGCAGACGGAGAATATTTTTAAACAAGCACAGCCGGCTGGCTGTGCTTTATGTTTCTTCTTCTGATAGTGATTGATCAAGATCATGGAGTGTGAGCCTGGTAGTTTGATAGAGCCCTTTATAAAATCCGCCAGTTTTTTTAGTTTCTATTAAAATATCGTTTATGATTTCTTCCCCGTGTTCTTCTATTAAATAGTTAACAGCGAGAAAGCTCTGGCCATATACATCTGTATCTTCCTTTTTGTCTGCCTCTTCCCAGCTTCTTTTTTCGGTTAAGGTGCTGAACGATACAGCTTCCGCATCCTGCTCTACAAATTTATCTTTTCCGGCATACTCGCTGATTCCCTCTTCGAACCAGACGGGAATGCGTTCCGGATCGATAGCCAGATCAAACATCTTCTGTTTCGCGGCATAATGTGTATATTCGTGAACTAACGTAGACTGGAACTCAAACAATGCTTCTTCCGACTTGCCTAAAAGCGCTTGTTTATCTTCCGGAGCAAGACCAATGAGCTTTTTAATATCAGAATAATAACCGTCAATGCCAGTCTCCCCTGCAAACTGTTCGAGATCCTCCTGATTTTCAAAAATAAAAACATCTGCAGGTCTTTTATTATACTCGCCTAATATAGTTTTAGTCTTCTCCATGGCAATCTCCACGGTTTCCTTTGTAATCGGAACTAATTCCTCTGCTTCGTCCGGATAATAAAAAGTAAGATGCTTATAGTTCATTTTGTTCCATTCACTTTTTAACTGTTTTTCCCGGGGGCTGTCATAATTAGCAGAAACTGCAGACTGGACCGCTTCAAAAACTCCGAGATCCTCTTCTGTTTCTGTTTCCATGACTGTGTTCAGTGAAAAAATTCCTCCTGTAACAGCCAGCAATATACCTGTAAAAAAGATAATAATCATTCT
Source organism: Evansella clarkii (assembly GCF_002019695.1). Taxonomy (GTDB): domain Bacteria; phylum Bacillota; class Bacilli; order Bacillales; family Salisediminibacteriaceae; genus Evansella; species Evansella clarkii. Next base: position 3,412,123 of record NZ_KV917376.1, read on the forward strand.
TTTTACTTCCATGCAGACTCTTCCCCCTTCCTTCATGCAAATAGAGCAGTTATCTGTTTGGTTACCCAGTTATTGAGTGTTTATAACTTTTCAGGTTCCGGAATTAAAAAAACAGACCATAAGAATAGATACTCAGGTCTGTCTGCAGGTGGATTCACGATTCAATTGCCCGCTGCTGCCACATTTAAAGCAATGGAGGAACTCTCGTAACAAGCGGTTTATAATAATCCGTTCTTCGAGTCAAAATTAATTTTTCCTGGTCGAGCCACCAGTCGGTTTTCATTGTTTTAAAGTCATTCATGAGAACTTCTTGTTCTGTTTCAGAAGCGATCACCGTCTTGTCATTCGTGTAATTCTGGTCAAGGTTGTAAATGGCGCTTCTTCCTTTAAAGTTATATTCTGTACCAGTAAAATTAGCCACTACCGTATATGCCTGCGCTCCTTTGGCCACTGCATCCCATGTAGTTACCGATCCTGCCGGATAAGGCTCCGGGAAGATTTTCGGGTTGATATCTATTTCCGTGCCGAATTCCCCGCTCCAGCTTGCCGGAATACAAATGACATCGGCACGCTTTACAGTAAGGACTCCCGCAACCTCCGGGAATGCGGCATCGTAGCCTATCATCAGTCCAATCCGGCCAAAACCGTTTACTGGTGTTACTGATATTTTTGACCCAGGCGCCGCCCATGGTTCGTCCCGTTCATTCAGATGGATTTTTCTGTGCTTGCCAATGACTTCCCCTTCAGGACTAATCAGAACAGCTGTATTGTGAAAATGAGGTGCTACTTTTTCAACAAAACCGAACACTAAGTATATGCCCCCATCCTTCGCAAGCTTTTTCATTGCTCCTACTGAAGCACCGTCATCTGTTTCCGCATATTCGGCGATATCCTGTTTCTTTGTGGTGTAAACAGGCCCGGTTAATGATAATTCAGGAAGAACAACCAGGTTCACACCTTCCTGTAATTGCTCTTTAACAAGTCTGGTTACCTTTTGCAGATTGGCTTCCTTGTCACCGATTACCGGCTCATACTGAATGGCTGCCGCATGTATGTGGCGGGATTCTGTGTTTTTTGTATAATCCCACGGTCCGAGAAACAGCATTAAGTCTTTGTAAGCTTCCATTCTTCTTTCAAGGATACGCTCTTTTGCTTCATTATCATATTGCTCCGGATCAATCTCTCCATAGATGATCCTGGCTTCATCCTTTGTTTCATCATTAAAAGCTGAGTAGGGTGCTTCCTCAATTTTTTTTCCTGAAGGCGACCATACAGCACTGAGGCCTGCCATATGAAATTCCTCTTCCGTATTGGAACGGTTGGCACTTACCACATATAACCCGTTCATTTCTGCCCAGTGCTGCAGCAGAGAGATGGAAGCGCCTGATGAATTTGTAGGAAAACAAAGGATATCTGCTCCGTTTACTGCCGCCAGCCTGGCAGATTCAAAATAAGTGGAATCCTGGCAGATGATCATCGATATTTTTCCCAGTTCCGTTTCAAATGCGGGGCAGCCCATGTCCCCCCAGCAGGACCAGTAATTCTCAACCACCCACTGATGAATTTTCCTGTACTTGCCGATATATCCTTCCGGACCCACAAGAGCGGCGGAATTATAATAAAGCCCGCTCGTTAAATCATGCTCCGCCATCCCGATGACGATGTATGTATTATATTCCTTCGCAATCTGTGCGAACTGTGCAGTTGTAATCCCTGGAATTGTATCTACATAGGCTGATATGGAAGACCGGTCAAGGTAATGGTAACCGGTGGTTGCCATTTCAGGAGTTACGATCAGACGAGCCCCATTTTCTGCAGCTTCCCTTACAAGCTTCATTAGTGCACGTATATTTGTATTGCGGCGGTTCAGCTTCGGATTAAACTGTATAGCTGCCGCCTTAAATGGTTTCTTTGTTGTAGTCATTATGCCACCCTCTCAAAAACTTTCTAAAGTATTATAAACTATCGGCCTTACGTAATTCCAGAAAATTTTTCTCTTTTGAATGAATTTCATATATAAACTTTGCATAAAAAATGAGGAACATTACAGCGTAAGACGGCGGTGACTGTCTCTTCCTCTGCTCCTGCGGTTACTCGTCGCAAAAGAGACCTGCTCCTGCGGTTACTCTTCGCAAAAAGTGTTTTGCCAGCATAGCTCCGTAGAATATCCGTCGAGACAACTCGATGCATTTGCGGTGAAGAAGATGCTCGTTCCTGCGGGAAAAGCATGAGAAGCTGAAAATCCATTTTGCCGGCGTTCAGCCGTCAAAAATTAGTTGAAGCCGTGCCCGCAGAACGTGTCCTTCTGTAGCGTAATTCGAACAACAAAGTAACATTTTAAGATAATGTTCGTATTTATGATGAAAATCTTGAATTATGAAATTGATTCTTTTACAGGACTTTATCAAAAAACCTCCAGCCTAGATCAGGCTGGAGGTTATCCTTTTATTTCACATTAAAGCTTTTTTCAAGTTCATCAATCAGGGTGCCTACATAGGCGACTGCTTTTTTGATTGGCTCCGGTGTAGATAAATCTACCCCGGCAAGCTGCATTAATTCCAGCGGCTTCATTGTTCCGCCAGCTTTCATTGCAGTTAACCAGCGGTCGATCGCCGGCTGGCCTTCTTCTGCAAACATTTGAGCTGCAGCTGTCGAAGCTGTAAGGCCGGCAGAATACGTATAAGGGTAGAGACCCATATAATAGTGAGGCTGGCGCATCCACGTCAGGCCGGCACCTTCATCGATTTCAACAGCGTCGCCCCAGAAATTAGCCAGTGCCTCTCTTTTTTGTTCATTCAGCAGCTTTGCTGTGATTGGCGTTCCTTCATGGGCGAGCTTGTAAACTCTTCGCTGAAGCTCTCCTTCAAGAATATGTGTAACAAAGTTATGATAATACGTGCCTAACGACTGAAGGACAACCCAGCGGCGCATCCGGTCATCATTCGGCTGAGAGAGAATGTGACGGCTGAGGAGCATTTCATTCATTGTAGACGGTGCTTCAATAAAGTATAGAGATGCACGGGTGTTGGAAATGCGCTGATATTTTCCGGCTAAACCGAAATGCCCTGCATGGCCAAGCTCATGGGCAAGCGTATAGGCGTTTCGCATGGAATCCTGCCAGGTCATCAGAATGTATGGATGTATGCCATAAGGGCTTGTACAGAACGCTCCGGAACGCTTGCCAACGTTGTCAGCACGGTCGATCCAGCGGTCTCTCACTCCTCTTTCCATGATCTCCATATATTCCGGACCCATTACTTCAAGGGACTTGAGAACTAACTTAGACGCTTCTTCATATGTTACCGGCGGATCGAATTCCGGATCAAGAGGTGCTTTTAAATCGGCGAACGTCATTTTATCAAGACCCAGAACCTGCTTTTTCAGCTTCGCGTAGCGGCGCATATGCGGTGCCAGCTCTTCCTGAATTGTATCGAGCTGATTATGGTACATCTCCTTCGTTACTTGCTGCTTATCCAGAAGCATGTCTGTTGCAGATTCGTACCCGCGGAGTCTTGCCTCCACTACCTGTCTTTTCACCTCAACAGCATAATTCGCCGCATAAGTATTCTGATATTGTTTCAGTGTATCCGTAAATGCAGCGTATGCCTTACGGCGAAGCTCCGTATCCGCAGAGCCTTCATAGGCTGGGAATGAGTTGAAGGTTAATTCATGCGGAGTCCCATCGTCTGTTTGAAAAGACGGGAATCTCATATCCGATGTTCTGCTTCTTTCATAAATCATATAAGGGGCTTTATGAATCTCGGTAAAAGCCGCCAGGACTTCTTCCGCATCAGGAGTGAGCCTGTGGGCTTTTGAGGCCAGTAAATCTTCAAGTGCCTTCCGGAATTCCTGGAGTGCAGGCACCTGTTCTATGTATGAGTGAACCGTTTCGTCAGAGAGGCTGAGAATTTCAGACTCGATAAAAGCAAGGTTTTCACTTACGGTTGCTGCTAATCCCCCTGCCAGCACAGAATTCGTCTGGTTTACCGGATCGGAACCGTCCCCTGTCTGGCGGAGGTGGGCATATGTTTCCACCCGCATCAGCCGTTCACTGAGCTCGTCCTTCGCAATGAGGCAATTAAGCAGTGTTTCACCGCTTTCTCCAAGCTGTCCTTTAAATTGTGTAACTGTTTCGATATCCTTTTTAATTGCTTCCAGTTCCTTTTTCCAGTCTTCCTCTGTGGCGAAAAGATCTGTAACATCCCATGTCTGTTCCACAGGAACTTCTGAGCGGGTAAGAGTTTTCCTAACAGTTGCTGACATATCATTACTCCCTTCGATTTTATAAAAATAAAGCCGGAACCTTTTTATATCAAGCTGTAATTATTTCGGGTTCCGAAGATAGTTTTATTATACCTGAAAAACTAAATATTTAAAATATATTGAAGGGAGTTTGATAGATTTTCCTGACCGCTGAGTCCTGTTAAGGAACTGTACAGAAGCCACAAAAATACCCTTGCCAGCATGATCTGGCAAGGGTAATCCATCGCGCATTTTAAGTTATTTTCTTTTTTCCAGCGCCTTTACAAGCTCTTCGCCCATCAACTCAGAGGAAAAAGGGTCCCGGCTTGTGACGATCTGGTCATCTGCCCAGACAGCGTGAGCACTCTCGTTCAGATCCCCTTTGTCATAGTCTGCGGTCTTTGACAACTCCTGTTCAAGGCTGAAAGGTAAAATATTATCCAGTAATCCTTCCGGCTCTATTTCATCAGGATATCCGGTTACTTTTTTCCCGTCTATAATGCTTTTGCCGTCAGGTCGTATCGTCCAGATAAGCGGTGCTGGGCCGTGGCATTCTGCGGCAACGATTCCTCCATTATCATACACTGTGTTTATTACACGGTGGAGGTCGTCATCTTTTGCCAGGTCAAACATCGCGCCATGGCCGCCGACAATAACCAGGGCTTCGTATTCTTCCGCCATCACTTCAGAGATCTTTGCTGTTTCATCAGCTCTCCCGGATTCATAAAGCTCTTTATAGGTTCCGTTCGGATCGTATTCAGGCTCAAAGCTCTTCTTGTCTACTGTTGGTTTTCCTCCCATTGGTGAAGCAAGATCTACCTGATGGCCGGCTTTTTCAAGGGCATGCAGTGGAGCGAACAGTTCTTCCCCCCACCAGCCTGTTTCATATTCATTGGCCTCATCGTTATAGCCGCTTGATAATACCATCAGAATTTTTGCCATATTACCGCCTCCGTTTAAAAAGTGATGCAGATATTGTGTAATCCTTGTCGTATGTATATTACCTGAACCGGCACGTCATTAAACAAGACATAATTTTGGCAAAAAAAGAACACCACTCTTCAGTGATGTCAGCAACGGATAATTTATTTATAATATAAGTGCCATTTCGTTTTCTGTTTTCCGCTGCCTGTCAGACTGCGGATCAATGAAGAAGTTTCCATGTTTTTGCAGTATAGTCGCCCTGAGGGATGCCGTTTCGGCTCTCCATGCGATCGAGCCTTTTCTCAACCTTTGCTTTTACATATAATTCTTTCATAATGTCCTCGACTGTTACATCTTCGGGCAGGTTTTTAATCATTTTGATGATTTCTTCCTTTGTATTCACTGAAGATCCCCCTTTCGCTAATTATTTCCATAACACTCAACACTCATCTTAACGTATCTTTGGTACAGACTCAAATGAAAAATGTGTGAACATTAGCTGCAGTATTACTATTCTGGATTAACCATGTCTTTTCCTTTGTTTAAGGCTGGATTTTTTGAAAAACTGCTCTGTGCAGGGCCGGTTTGGAGTAAGTTGCTCTGATATATTGGCGAGTCACCGATAACTCCTGATTTTCGCCGATAAACCTTCCAATATCGCCGATAAAGTCATTTTTTCGCCGATAAACCCACCATTTTAGCCGATATAACCCTGAAAAACAGAACCTGTGCATTATACAAAACCTAGAGGACAAACTAAGTGCGTGATTTCTGAAAGGAGCCGACATTAAATGAACTTTGATATTACGGAAATTATAAATGAAATGCCCGACTTTGAAACCCATGAGGAAGCAAGGAGCTGGTTTAAGAAGGAGTATGAGGACCGTTTTTCTTACAAGGGAAGTGAAGAAGTCGATGGTAAGCGGGTGCACTATTATCATTTGATAAAGGAACCTGAATCGTACAGAAATTATATGGAAAGCTTTGGTAAACTGCAGGAACATGAAATTACCCATCAGGACACCTTTGAAAGCTATTCTACTATTGAGGTCAGTGAAGACGGAGGCATTAGCTTTTCTCTGTATTAATTAGTGTGCTGCGGAGTGCTTTCTGTAAGACGTATCACAGGAACAACTCTCTGATTAACATAGTAAAAAGCCTGGAGTGCTTGTTAAGGCACTCCCAGGCTTCTGGTTTTAGCGGCGGGTTCCGGCGTCCGTTTGTTAAAGGACGTATTTATAGAACTTTTTATCCACCTGCAGGACCGGGAACTTTTCCGGTAAATCATCTGGAACAATGCTGATAAATCCATTTTTTTCATAAAATCTGTGTGCTGCTAAAAATTGAGGTGTCGTTCCGAGATAGATCGTTTTAATTCCACATTCTTTTCCCCAGTTAAGCGCCGTATTCAATAACATGCTGGCAGTCTTATATTTAGCTCCGCGGTACTCTTTGGTTACAAACATTTTTCTTAATGCAGCTTCCTTCTTCCCTATATCTAAAAGACTGATAGTGCCAACAACTTTATCCTCGTAAAGGGCAACCCAGAAGTTTCCGTTGCCTGTCTGGTAATATTCTTCAATGGCAGATAAATCAGGCTGGTCGCTTTTCGTGATGGAAACATTGAATTCCGCTTGCTGGATCTGGAGAATTAAATCTAGTACTTGAGATTGATACTTGCAGGAATATTGCTCGACAAATGGGAGATTACTCATCAACTACACCGCCAATATGATTTGAATTTTGTAATATTCATTTTACTATAGTGTTTTTGAAAGGCATACCAAATTTTTGTAAATGTTGTTATTATTATCTTTTGTAAGACAGGACTGTTTCCTGGTCCAGATCCTTATAGATAAAAATTTCCTTTTCATCCATCAAAATGCGAACATTTGTTCTTGTTATGAGTTTTGAAATCCGTTATGATTAATTCAGGAGGAGTGATGATAATGGATATGAAGCAAAACAAAGACCGGGGAACAATTAAGTGGACAGCGATGATGCTGCCGGAACATGTGGCGATGCTGCGGGACTTGCAGCACGAGCATAAGAAACAGCCGAAGCCGGAACTGGAGCCGCAGCAATTAGAGGAATTCGAATATCTTATTTGTGAAGCGATGGAATTTGATAAAGAATTAACGTTCGTTTACTGGAAGAATGGGTTTTACGAAGACTTCACCGGAAAAGCCCATTATATCGATCATCTGACTAAAAAACTTCATATTAAAAGTGATGAGGATGAAAGAGAATATATAACGATTGACTGTATTATTTCCGTTACATAATGTGAACCTTCAATCAGTGGGGGTTTTATTCATCCCCCCACTGATTGAAGGTTTAGCGTCCGTTATCTCCCGCCTGAACATCTTCGCTTCCACTCCTGGTTTGAGGCGGGAGTTTTACGGACGGTTACATCGGGATAATTGTACAAAAGGAAGCTGCAATCCCGGCTGCTTCAGTTCAGCGGCGGACAAAACAGCTTCCTTATTTGAATTGGGTTCCTTACAGCCCATCATTTTTTTCTCGCAAATAAAGTCTGCCGGCTCTCATGTTCATTTTCTTCAAAATAAAGGATGTGCCACTCCTTAAAAAGAGAAAGAAGTTCTCCAGGCTCCAGCTTGTATTTCTTTGCGACCCCCTCTTCCTCTTTTCCAGGCGCTAAGAAGAAAGTTTCCATAAAGAAGAAGCCTCCTGTTTTTACAGTCTCCATGGCAAAAGGGATGAGTTCTCTGTCAAGGTAATAAGCAATGACTGCTATGTCAGCAGAGTCCTTCCTGATAAGATCTCTGTCCAGGTTAGTCAGGTCACAAACCTGAGCGTCTATTGACAGTTGTTCTTCTTCCCCTTTTTTCGATAAATGCTCCACGGCTATTTCTGAAATATCAAATGCCTGAACTTCAAACCCGTGCCGGGCAAGAAACAGGCTGTTCTCCCCCAGGCCGGCAGCAAAATCCACAGCCACCCCTCCATTGAAGTATGGAGAGAGATATTTTAAACGATCATTTGCACCGGACTCTTTCCGTTCATTATTCAGCCGTTTCTTATATTTTTCGTTCCATCTGGTTTTATCGTCCATAAGCTCTTCCTCTTTTCCTGTTCCTGCTCGGGAATTCCTTTATTCAATAATAAACGGTGCCGTCAACATTTCCTGCAAATCAAGTTCTTCCACTCTTACATTTTTTAATACCCTGTATTCTCCCTGGGGGAGCTCACTTATATCAACAATACTTTCATATTCTTCCCCTGGGGGCAAATATAAACCGATACTGATGAAAGCCAGATCAAGCGGGACTGGCACCCAGGAATCAGCCTCTTTCTTCTCAACGGCATAGTCGACACCAAAGAACAGCTCCGTCGGTCCATGATTCTCTAAAATTAAAATGAGCTCTTTCTCGCCTGAATAGACTTCTTTATCTGTCATAAGCTCTGCATTAATTTCCGGTTCCGGCACGTAAATACATGACAGCATTGTATCTTCTGTTTCCCCTGCTTCATTCAGAATTTCAACTGCCAGCACATAGGAAACATTTTCTTTTTCAGGAAGATATCCGGAATATACTGGACCTCCCTTCCCTGCTGTTTCAACAAATATCTCTTTTTCTTTGACTATCTCTTCTTTACCGTCCTCATTGAAGGAAATCAACTGAACCCTGACTGTTCTGGCCATCGCTTCTCCTTCGTCTTTATGAGCGATAAAATCAACAACGAAACTGCTCCCTGCTCTTTGAGTTCCTGTTGTCAGCTGATAGCCCAGCAGGCCTTCCCCATTATGAAGGAACCATTTTCCGGAAGGCTCTTCAAACTCTTTTTTGGTCCACGGAAGATTCCGGCAGTCACTGGCCCCGTAGACCGGAGAATCAACCACAGCTATATCTTCTTCATTGGTGTGAGTTTCATCATCGGGCGGAGAGCCTGCGCGCACTTCGTCAGGTTCGTTCCCCTGTTCTGCCAGATTGTCACCGCCCTGCCCACAGCCTGGGAGAATGAAAAATAAAGCTGCTGCCAGAGGAAGCATGATCAGCTTCCTGTTAAAAAGTTTAATAATTTTCATTTTAGGTTCACCGCCATATGTTTTACTTATAGGACGAAAGAGATGCTGCCGGAGTTACACCTCTCTAGCCCAAGTATTTACAATTATTGCTATGTTATTTGAAGAATATAAGGGACTCTTTTAGGATCCAGGTGATGAATTGTATGTGCTGTGGGTATGAACCGCCCTCATTCAGGAATTCAGATGGTGCAATGCCTGCGCTGAAGGTATGAATCGCCCTCATTCAGGAATTCAGATGGTGTGATGCCTGTGCTGAAGGTATGAATCGCCCTCATTCAGGAATTCAGATGGTGTGATGCCTGTGCTGAAGGTATGAATCGCCCTCATTCAGGAATTCAGATGGTGTGATGCCTGTGCTGAAGGTATGAATCGCCCTCATTCAGGAATTCAGATGGTGTGATGCCTATGCTGAAGGTATGAATCGCCCTCATTCAGGAATTCAGATGGTGCAATGCCTGCGCTGAAGGTATGAATCGCCCTCATTCAGGAATTCAGATGGTGTGATGCCTGCGCTGAAGGTATGAATCGCCCTCATTCAGGAATTCAGATGGTGCAATGCCTGCGCTGAAGGTATGAATCGCCCTCATTCAGGAATTCAGATGGTGCAATGCCTGCGCTGAAGGTATGAATCGTCAACTCCTGAATAAAGAAAAGCTCTATTCATTCGGAACAGAGCTTAAGCTTTATTTTTAATGACTGCGATTCCTCTGGAATATACCTTTAATTCTTTAACGATTTCTTTTTTCGCAGCCTCATCAAGAATGAATTTTATGCCGAAAGTATTGTATTTATAGGAGTTTTTTCCCCATACAATTTCGCCTTTCAGGAAGAAAGTGTGATCATTCAGTTCAAAAGATACTTCGATTTCTGTTGGTTCGTTGTCCAGAGGCACAGCGACAGGAGTTATTAACTTTAATCCGCCCAGACTAATATCATTAATTTTACCGTCTGCTTCATTGCTTCTGCAGGCATCATTACCTGTGGTGAATACACAGGGTACAGGCTCCTCAAATTCATATCTGAACGAATCGTTTCTTCTGTATCTCATTATCCTTACTCCTTGCTGGCGATTATTGTAATTCATTTCAATGATAAAGATATCATATTAAGAGATATTATTTCATCTCCTATTTGTCATTTTCAAGAACTTTTTACACTTTTTTGTATGTAAAAGTTTTAGAAGCTGAGGCTTCGAATGTTATCATTTGTTCCGGTTCAGAAGGGTATTCACCGTGCTTATAATCAGCTGAGATTACAATGTCCTGAAAACCTGTTTGTTCAAGCAGCTGTTTGAATTCCTCCACGCCAAACCAGCGCAGAGGAAATCTTTCCAGCTCAGTTTGCAGTAGTTTACCATTCCTCCACTTTTCAAAGCGGCTGTGTGAGACGGAATGCTGATGGATATAATCCACTTCAACTGTTTTAGATTCAAGAGAAATAATATCCCCGTTTCCACATTCCCATGTCCTGGTGGAGACTTTACCCAGATCAAAATCTGTCTGCAGAAAAATATCAAGAATAAGCTTTCCTCCATCAGTAAGATGGTGGTGAAAATTCTGCAGCGCTTTTATGGCGTCCTCCCTGCGATGAAGAAGGAGGAAGGATCCAGCTGGAAGAATAATCGCCTCATAATTGGCATCTGACGAGAAGCTTTCCATTTCCCCTTCAAAAAGATAAGGTTTCAGCCCTCTTTTTTTACAGTTCTCCCGGCAAATAGCTAACATTTCCGGAGAAAGATCGAATCCGTCGACTTGCAGACCATTTTCCAGTAGAGGTATAAGCATTCGTCCAGTTCCCGCTGCAGGCTCCAGAATTCTGCCCCTGCAGGTAGCGAGCCTCTCCAGATAGAACTCCACATCACCGAACGAACGGCCAACAGGCTTATCCAATTCATACACTTCTGACGAAAGTTTACTATAATAACTTAACAATGTTTTACCCCCTTATTTTATAACCATAGAATACATTCGCTTTTTCCCAATTTCTTACCTGCTTTTTTGTGAAAATTCCAGAGCGGCTTTTCCTGCTTGACACCTTTTCAATAATGGAGTTATATGGAAATAAGAGTGAGTTTTATCTCGATAAAGATGTCCATAAAAATTCCCGCCTTAAAACATGATTGAAAGCGAAAATGGGTAGATGGGAGGTGACGGACGCTATCATCCCGATTTGTTCAGCTGATAATCAGTGGAGAATGAAGACCCCCCACTGATGGAAGGTTCACTTTATAGATTCTAGAGATGACTGGGAGGGAGAACGATGTACAAATTGTACTGCCGGGCTTATCAGAAAGCATTCAAAACAGCTGGTTACGTGCTTCACTGGCGAAAGCCGGAGTTATTAGAAGGGGAAAACAGCTTAGAGAGTCTCCCTGAGTTTATAAAACAAAAAGGTATTGAACGTCTGCTGATTGTGACAGACAAAGGGATATCCTCCCTCGGCCTCATGGACAGCCTTGAGGAAAGGCTTCGTACAGAAGGTATGTCTTATTTTGTATACAACAGGACCGTCCCGAACCCGACCATAGAAAATATTGAAGAAGCACTTGAACTATATAAACTACATAATTGCCAGGGAATCATCGCTTTTGGCGGAGGTTCGCCTATGGATTGTGCGAAGGGAGTGGCCGCCAGGATTGCCCGGCCGGAAAAAAGCATACCTGAAATGAGAGGCACCCTTAAAGTGAGACGGGAGATCCCTCCTCTTTTTGCAGTCCCGACAACAGCAGGTACCGGAAGCGAGGCCACAGTTGCAGCTGTAATCACAAACAGCGAAACTCACGAAAAATACGCTGTGAGTGACACGGTGCTGATTCCCCACGGGGCAGTTCTTGATCCGCTTCTGACGATAAACCTCCCTAAGCATATAACGTCCACCACGGGCATGGATGCTTTAACCCATGCTGTGGAGGCATATATTGGAAGAAGTAATACTTCAGAAACAAGGGAGTGCAGCAGAGAAGCAGTAAAACTGATTTTTGCTAATCTGTACGAAGCATATACAAATGGAGGAAATATGGAAGCCCGCCGAAATATGCAGAAAGCTTCCTATTTAGCAGGGAGAGCTTTTACACGGGCTTATGTAGGGAACGTGCATGCAATCGCTCATACTTTAGGAGGTTTTTATTCTGTCCCCCACGGTCTTGCTAATGCCGTTATTCTGCCTTATGTGCTGGAATATTACGGCGAGACAGTAGTTCAGCCTCTCGCTGAACTGTCAGTGCTTGCCGGAACAGCTGATCCTTCAGACACCGAAGAGGTAAAAGCTAAGAAATTTATCTTTGCGATAAGACAACTCAACGAAGATATGGAAATACCAGGGAAGATAAGTGGAATAAACGTAGGCGATATTCCTGTCATGGTGAAACGGGCACTGGATGAGGCAAATCCCCTCTACCCTGTCCCGGTGATATTCTCGGAAAAAGATATGTACACCCTTTTCGAAAAAATAATGGAAAAGGAAGTGGCCGGGAAACCTGTTTACCATTAATCGAACAGACCAATTCATCATCTCCCTTAACAACTCTCTATTTTAACTTCTAATAGAATTGGAAAAACATTTGTGAAGGAGTGATGAAAATGACGTATAAAATGATTTGTCTCGATATAGACGGTACCCTGCTTAATTCAGACCTGGAGATATCTAAGCACATTCTATACGAAACAAACAGAACGCCTGGAAAAAGTCCAGGCGTTGAGTGCTATTTATGTTGATGTTATTTAAGGTACTATATAATTTGTACTTTCCTATGTTATTCATCTGTTATTTCCGGTTTACTGTCGGTCCCTGAATTACTTAAATGCTCCCAACTCTCTTTTTATTTCCCTCCCACCTTCCTGCATACAAAAACCATTTGTGTACTTTTGTCTGTTAGAGGTGTTCCTTTCCAGTTTCCATATGATTCCAGGATTTCAAATCCTGCTGATGAAAGCAGCCTGTCCATTTCTTTAGGAAAAACATATCTTAGTGTTATATCAGATCGCCTTTCCCATATAACAGTCCCATCATCGTCCATCATTCTCCGAATCATCGTGTTTAGCTGAAGTTGGCTGATCTGATCATAGCTGCAGATTGTAAATACCTCCACCCTCATTCCTGCCTCGGGATCCTCATATGTTCTGCAGTGTTCTTCCTGATTTTCCGGAGCAAGGAGTTCTTCCGCAGACGGAAACCTGGTGTCAAAAATAAAAAGTCCTCCATCTTCCAAGTGCTTGTTTACCCCGTTCAATAATTTGTCCTGGTCTTCATTCGTGAGAAAGTGCTGAAAGGAATTCCCAGCCATGTAAATCAGCCTGCTTTTCACTGTTAATTGCAACTGGGTACAATCCTGCTCGAGCCAGGTAATTGGCAGATTCACAGACTTCCTCTCCGCTTCGTCAAGCATTCCTTTATGTATATCGACGCCAGCAAGCTGAAAGCCAGCTTCAGCTAAAGGAATTGTTACCCTTCCGGTTCCGCAGGCCAGATCAATAATCATGCCTTCGTTGTCGGCAGCATGTTTCATTAAGAAGTTAATGTCTTCACTGATGCCGGCATTTTCATAGTCATATAAAGCAGGGTTATTATATTCTTCCAGATTAGATACTTGTTTATTTTCTGTCATGTGCCCTCCTGATAACTTAACTATTATTCGTTTCCGTCCTCATGCTCTTCAACCTCTACATAAACAGGTCCTTTATCATTTTTTATTCCAACATTAAATGAACAGGCTGATAAGAGAACCAGTGACAGAAGCATTAAAACAGCTGCTTTTTTCATTTTATCCCACCTTAAAGTTTGATTAAAACATTAAATCCCATGGAAAGTTTATGGCTATGTATAGGTTATTCCACTTAATACCTTATACGGAATATTTCTGATGAAGTTTCAAAATTATCAAAACTTTAGTAAAATATAACAAAAAACCGGCTGGGTCGGGCCGGTAAAATAGAAAAATATATCGTATAAAAGCTACTTATATGGTTTCCCCTTCGTCAGGATGCATGGCACTCCCCGGCCGACAGCTCCTGGCTTACTCATTTTTTCAATATACGCCAGTCCTCTTGGGCATTGTTTTTTACAGGCAATGCAAGTCTCCGAAGTTACCATTTTCAACGTATGTTTATATTTTTCAGAGAGGGTGACTGTACTGCCTTTAATCTTTTTTTTCTTCCTTGCCATTGTGCATCGCTCCCCAGCTTGATGGTTTATATTATGCATCAATTCGGGAGAGTGAATAGGCAAAAAACTACAATGGAAAGCATATTCCTGAACTTGTTGATTTTCAGATTCTCAGTTGCCGGGATAAGCCGGATTTAAATAACAAATGACTAATTTACTGGAGATTTTTCCTGGTAAGTAATTTATGGGGCAGACTCTTTATAAAAACTAGTTATTAAAATGTATCCAAACACCAGGCCGGAAATTTGGGTCAGGTCGTAATTAACTGCAAAAATATCAAGAAACCGGGGGGTTACCACATATGGCACGAAAAAATAGATAAGGGGATAACAGGTGAAGAATAATGCAGGCAGTCCTGCAAACAGCAGCTTTTCATATTTCACTTTCCAGCTGCCATTCTCTTTTAAATGAGAGAGTAAAACAGGAAGTCCCAGCAGCAGACCAAGAGGAATGAATAGAAACGGGAAGTAAAAAGAAGGTGTAAGATCAGCAGTCACAGAGATTTGTTGCCTTAGGCGGAATATTAATTCGCCAATATATACAAATAAGCCGAAAAAAACCATAGTGAATACTAGATAAGCCAGTGACTTTTTAATTGACAAGACGCTCCCCTTCTTTCGGTTAAATTTCTTACTGTCTTGATTCAATATTCAGTTCCCCGCTGCTGGAGTGTGCTGCTTCATAAACAATACCGTCTTCATAAGTCCTGATGTCAAAAACACCGTCATAGCTTTCCCAAACGTCCGGGCGCTGGCTGTTTTCTTCAATAGTGTCGATTACTATATTAAACAGTGTTTCAGCTTCCTCTTCTGTAGGAACTTCTTCTGTCATCAGCCTGAACTGGATGAAGCTTTCCCCATCAAAAGAAGTAGCTGCACGGTCAACTTCCGCCAGGTCCGCTATTTCTTCTCTTGATTTTTCCACAGCCTCAAGCATTGTTATTTCAGGGTCATTATCTGTGCAGGCTGCTGTCAGAAAAAACAGCAGAAGTCCAAACAAAAGTTTTAATATGCTGTGCTGTTTGATAAATATCCCCCTCCTGCTTTTTTCTTTCCATTTCCCTTTGGATGGGGTTACAAACAATAAACTCATTTGGAAAAATTATACCAGATTTTTCAAGGGGTGTGTTTATCTTGACACGATTTTTTTCCTGAATTATACTAGCACTTGTGATTCATTTAGTATGTATAGCAACTAATTAGGATGGGGTTAATTTGAGGTTTTCATTTCAGGATTATATCAGCATTAAAATTCATAAAACAGACCTTCTGCTAACAAGCCTTATTAAAACCAGGCTGGAGCCGTTTAACCTTGCTCCTGAGCAGAACTTAATTATGATGCTTTTATGGGAAAAGGATGGTTTGTCGCAGCATCAGCTTATTGAACCCCTTGAAAAAGATAAAACAAATATTGCCAGGATGGCTTCTAATCTTGAGAAAAAAGGATTCATAAAACGAGTCCACTGCAAAGATGACCGCCGTTCTGTCAGATTGTATCTTACACCTGCTGGCAGAAATCTTGGAGAACAAGTAATCCCTGTTACGGAAGAATTTAACCAGTTAGTAAGTAAAGGTTTAACTGAAGACGAGCTTAGAGAGCTTGAAAGAATTCTTGCGAAAATCAATGATAATGTCCGTCCTGAGTTTTAAGGGAAATGCTTCATTTTCAGTTGCTGTATCAACTATATGCGCATCTTAAGGTTGCTGTAACAACCAAATATTTTAATGTAAACATCGGAGGTATTTTTCATGGCAAACGTATTATTTATTAAAGCAAACAACAGACCGATTGAGCAATCAGTCAGCGTTAAACTATATCAGTCTTTCGTGGACAGCTATAAAGAAACGCACCCGGAAGATGCAATTACTGAACTAGATTTATTTGAGGAAAACCTGCCTTATTATGATAACGAAAAGATTACTGCAATGTTTAAACTTTCTAAAGGAATGGAACTGACTCCTGAAGAAGAAAAATCAGCCGGGCTGGTTAATAAATATCTGAACCAGTTTCTTGAAGCTGACAAAGTAGTTTTTGCCTTCCCACTCTGGAACTTTACTGTACCTGCAGTACTTCACACTTATATGGATTATCTTGCACAAGCGGGCAAAACGTTCCGTTACACAGAAGAAGGTCCGGTTGGCTTACTGAACGACAAAAAAGTATTGCTTCTTAGCGCACGTGGGGGCGTTTATTCAGAAGGCCCTGCGGCTGCGGCAGAAATGTGCGTTAACTATGTAAGCACAATGCTTGGTTTCTGGGGTGTTCAGGATATTACAAAAGTAATCGTTGAAGGACACAACCAGTTCCCTGATCAAGCGGAAAACATCGTAAATGAAGGTGTAGAAAAAGCAGCTTCTGAAGCGGTTAACTTTTAATTAAATAAAAAACAAAACAGGGAGCCTCCGCTGGCCCCCTGTTTTTCTGTATTAATCTTTATACGAAGGAAAATAAGGATATACAACCTCTGATGTTGTTTCTTCAGGCTTTACAAGAATAGTCTTTACATCATTTTCGTTCGAAAATTCTGTCTTTTCTATACCGAAACCGTTAAAGTAAGTAAGATCTCTCTGCTTTTTAATCATTATGTAACCACCCCCAAGTAGTTTATGTTCATTATAAAGGTTGTGACATAAAATTGGAAGACAGTTCCATAATTATTTTAGTATAATTATACCAGTACTAAAGTACTTACAGAGAGATATTTACCAATTTATTTTTAGAATTCCTCTCTTTCCACCTCAATCATCAACAAAAGAACTACATCGTCATCATTTATTGCCTCCTGCAGTCCCCCAGGAGAATTATAATCATAACCGGATCTCATTGACTCCCCTTTCGTCTGCCTGAATGCCGCGAGAACGGTTGCTTCTCCTTCAGACAGGCCGGTGGGCTCCTCACTGATTGCATACTCCCATGTTGAAAAAGTATCTTCAGTGGTTATTACAGGGTTGTTTTCCGGAAAATGAGGGCCAGCCGTGCCGCTCGGTGTATAAAGGAAAAAAGTTTGGTGGTCAGGATTTAACAGCCCGAATCCAAGCCATTCTTCCGCCTCTTCTTCCGGAAAATTCCCGAACCTGATACTGGCCAGATCATCTGCATCCATTTCCTCTCCATTTAAATACCCCTGTACCCAGAGGCTCACCATAGTTTCGTTCGCGTATGGCAGTTCAATATTAAAATCGAATAACACCCCTAAATTTAAATCTCTAATTGTATTTTCATATTCGGAGTCCTCGTTGGCATTTATGTAAGCGAGGTGATCTCCATCTTCTTCCCCTGGACTATTACAGCCAGCAGCAAAGATAAAGATCAGAAGAAATATGACTATTTTAACTTTTTGTCCCACAATTTGTCCTCCCATTCACTCTTTAGTGTAAAAATATGAATATATAGAACAATTTTTTCCACTCGTATTCTGCACTGTATTCTCAGTGTACCATTCTAAATAATCAGGAATAGTAAAAAAGAAACTGCTGTAACAGTTTCCTTGTGAATTCTTAAGTACACAGACTACGGCCTCCATTGATACCTTGGAAGATCCGTTCTGCCTGTATTGTCCGTTATAACGCCTTCTTTATTGAGAAGGAAGATTTGTTCTTCATACGTCTCTTCATTTTTGATGGCGGCCTGGCCGCTGGAGTTAACAACACGATGCCACGGGAGGCCGTGCTTTTTACTCATAGAGTGAAGAATGCGGGCAACCTGACGTGCTGCCCGAGGGCTTCCTGCCATGTTTGCAATCTGGCCGTATGTCATAATCCGTCCTCTGGGTATGCTCCTGATTATATTAATAACTTCTTCGGTAAATGGCTGCATAGCTGTTTCCTTTCTGTCTGTATAACCATATTACTATGAAAAGTCCACTTCAAATGCTGCGATGACGACGCCCCCCATATCCACCTCTTCTTCGTCAGCGTACCAGCCTGCGTATAATACATAAACTTCTTCACCGCTTCCGCTGATTTCAAACTGGCCATCTTCAATTGTCTCTTCTTCTACAGTATCATTATCGGTTCGCACAGCATAGCTAAGAACATCTGGCTGTTCCCCTTGCATTGTCACAGTAACCTGATTGCCATCTGTTACTTCGTATACTGTATCGCTTTCAATATATTCAGCAAGATCTGCCGGTTCCTCCGCCATATAATCATGGCCGCAATGGCCCCAGCAGACAGTATGTACATCGGCCTCAATATCCTGTTCCCCTATCGTTATATCGAACTGCACATCATCCTGCTGAGGAAGCTCACTTTGAGCTTCCTCATTGTAATTATTCTGGTTTTGAATGAGATCGTTTTCATGTTCACCATTCTGTATATTACCATTGTTACAGCCAGCTGTTATAAAAATTAACCCCCCAGTTATCATTAGAATCGCTTTTTTCACAGGAAACACCCCTAAGTAGTAGTATACTTATTATTTTCCTTCTTTTTCAGCCGGTAAAACTTACGATTTTTATTAATATTCAATTATTGTAAGTCTTTCAGCATTTATTTCCCCTTCTATGAGTGAAGGTGGTTGTGTCTCCTCCAGTTCTACTTCAATATCCGTTCCTGTCTCCAGCTCCTCATAGGACAATTCTTCGTCTGCTTCATTTACAATTGCTGTGTCCTGCGCATCCACATAACAAGTCACATATTCCAGGGCGTTTTCTCCTTCTTCCAAGGTAAGAAATGAGCAGTCAATCGTAATCACAGCTTCACTTATGTTAATTTCATCAATTGTAGAAACAAAATGGTCAATGCCATCTTCCTGAAATGTACAGCCAGCAACGATAATAAGTGACAGGCCTAAAAGCGAAATGAATTTTCCCATTGGCGTATCCCTTCTTTCTTATCTTTATCTTCTAAGTGGAATCGAAGCTTACAGGAGGCCTCAATATACATATTACCTATTCTTTTATGGTGAAACTTTCTCTCAGGGAGCTTTCCATCTGTTGAAGTTATTATAACTTCAACGATCAAAGTCTGAGTACAACAGTTTTTTGAAAATATAAATATATTAGATCTGTATTGACGCCCATATCCCCCTCTGATATTATAGCAAAATATTAAATTTAAAATTTCACACACAGTCGTATAATTTCAGGGATATGGCCTGAGAGTTTCTACAAAGCTGCCGTAAATAGCTTAACTACGATGGGTATAAAATACTCGGTCTCTGGATCGGCGTATATTTATTACATATCCATACGTAAACTAAGCTCTGGTACCTCTTACCAGGGCTTTATTTTACTATAAGAAAGTATAAAATTTTAGCAACATAGCCGTCTCGACGTTGATAAAATTTTTAGGATTATAGTATAAGTGCAACTAAGGCAATCCTTCGCCTCTTTTAAGGCTTGGCTTGCCAAGTTTTTTTTATTTTACCAACAAGGGAGGTCGTACTAATGAAAAACTTTTTCCGGTTTGAAGAACGTGGTACAAGCTACCGTAAAGAATTTATTGCCGGATTGACTACATTTTTATCAATGGCTTATATACTGGCCTTAAATCCTATGATCCTTGGAGAAGCAGGGATGGATTCAGGAGCAGTCTTCACAGCTACTGCCCTTGCGGCGATCGTTGGAACGCTGCTCATGGCGCTGCTGGCGAATTTCCCTATTGGGCTTGCTCCCAGTCTTGGCCTGAACTCATTTTTTACTTATTCTGTCGTGATCGGTATGGGAGTACCATGGGAAACTGCTCTGGCCGGAGTTCTCGTGTCCGGTATTATCATGATTATAATTACATTATTAAAAATCAGGGAGAAAATCATTAACATCATTCCTTCTGATTTAAAGTACGCAACTGCTGCCGGAATTGGATTTTTTATCGCTTTTATCGGTCTTAGAAATGCGGAGATTGTGGTGGGAAGCCCCGCTACTTTCGTGGAATTAGGCAGCCTGACTGGTCCTGCCTTACTGGCTGCTGCCGGGTTTGTCATCACCGCAGTACTAATGGTAAGAGGCGTTAGAGGGGGAATCTTTTATGGGATGGCCCTTACTGCCTTAATCGGTGTAATTGTTGGTTTGATTGATACACCTTCTGCCATAGTAAGCGGAATTCCCAGCATGGCTCCTACATTTGGAGTGGCGATTCAGGAACTCCCTAATATTTTCACACTTGAGCTCCTTGTCGTTATTTTCACCTTCCTTTTTGTAGACTTCTTTGACACTGCAGGAACGCTTATAGCGGTATCAACCCAGGCAGGGCTAATTAAAAATAATAAAATCCCTAATGCAGGCAGAGCGCTTTTTGCTGACTCATCTGCAACAGTAGCAGGAGCGGTCTTTGGAACCTCAACTACCACATCATTAATCGAGTCTTCTTCTGGGATTGCTGCAGGAGGAAGAACAGGATTTACGGGGATTGTAATTTCCGGATTTTTCTTCCTTGCTCTGTTTTTCTCGCCGCTTCTTGAAGTTGTCACGGCTCACGTAACTGCACCGGCGCTAATTATTGTTGGTGTACTGATGGCTTCCCAGGTACGTCTTGTTAAGTGGAGCGATATTGGAATAGCGATACCTGCATTTGTGACTATCATCATGATGCCTCTCAGTTTCAGTGTTGCGACTGGAATTGCGCTCGGTTTTATACTGTACCCTGTCATGATGGCGGCCATGAAAAAGCACAGGGAAGTCCATCCCGTGATGTACGGACTGGCAGTTATTTTTCTCGGATACATTGCTTATATTGCATAAGGCAGAACCCCCTCACTCCACATGGTGGCTCAGGGGGTTCTTTTAACCTTTTCGCGTTATTTTTGCAGGGGCTCGAACACCGTTTTTCTTTGCGTGAAAAAATCCAGTAAGGCCAGCTGCCAAACTTGGAGGTATACTGAACAGGAAGTAGCCCCATTTACCGGTAAAAATAGAGATTAATAAAAAGAATAGTGGCAGCCCTATTAAAACTACTAATGAAATAACCTGGTATCTGTTCAAAAGGAATCTCCTCTCATTTGTATTGGAGTCAGGCTGTGACAAATAAATATACATAAAACAAAAACGGGATAAGAGTAACTATCACACCTGTTATTCTCAGGCTCTTTTTCAGCTGGAGAGCAAAACCGAAAATCCAGACGGCCGGCCAGACTAAAAACAGCAGCCTGTAAATGGTGATCTCTGATCCTGTTAAAACCGGCCAGCTCATCCAGACAGATAAAAATAATACGACCAGGCCGGTAAATATATTTAATATATAACGAGCAACGGATATAATAACTACCGCCCCCTTTGTGCCAAAAATCTGATTTATGTGTTTAAAGTCCCGGATTCATATTCTTTACCATTCTCCTGATTTGGGAAAAGCTTCAAGGTGTCATATCGGAATCCCAGATAGTGATAGTTTTGTTTCCTGTACATTTCTTTCGCTGTGTCATCGCCATCAGCAACCAATATTACTGTTTTATCCGGAAATGCCTTCATGACAAACCTCTGAATTTTGCTGCCTGCTCCCTTTTTCTGCAGCTTTTCGATTACAGCGAGATTATCAATTTCCACTGTTGTTTCCCCTATTATTATGTCGGTATAGCCGGCAGGTTCCCCCTTATAAAAAGCCAGAATCTGCAGCAGAGCCGGGTTATCAAACTGTTTCCGGTTAAATTCCCGCTTACTTTCAGCATAGTCCACCCCGTACGCTAAATCTTCATCATACTGGAGCTGTAAATAAATATGTAAATCCTCTTTGCCAACCTCTTTAACTTCTATGTCCGGTTTATCCTTACTTTTAAACTTGGAAGGCTCTATAGTGTACAATTCAAGAAATCCAGTTTGAAAGCCTGCATCTTCCAGATATTCCTGCAGGTCACCGGAAGGCTTTTCATTTGTAGGAAAATAAAATCGGATATGTTTCTGGCCGTATTTTTCATGGAAGTCTCTTAAATACTCCACTTTTTCCTGAAATTGTTCCAGGGTTGGCATTCTTTTAAATTCAATAAAATTACTGTCGTATTGGTTAAGCATTTCTTCAAAATGAACCTGCCTGAAAAAATCATTTTCTGAAATGACCTTACCTGACACGTGTATATTTTCGAATGTTATATTCTGCAAAGTGTATTTCCCCCTCATTCTGTAAAAGCTTGCTTTCTGTATCGGCCGGCACTATTTTTCGCAGTTTACTGTCCAGTTAAAGGCAAAGAAATCAATATTCTCTTCTGTTATAGTCCCCTCGTTCTGAAGGCAGTCAATTTTAGCAGACATATAACTGCTGTAGTTGTAGCCTCCCACAGCAAGGAAGATGATTAACAGGACAGCAGCCCCGGCTATTATGTATTTTAACGATCTTTTTTTCATGAAAAATCCCCTTCTGCTGAAAAATTCTTTTTGCTGAATTTATGCTGGTATTCTATAAATTAATTTTAACTGAAAATTACGAAAGTGGGAACTGAGTATTGAAGAAAAGACACATATATTACTACTTTATTTCCCGTTCTTTCGTTTCATTCATTGTCGTATTTAAGGGCTTTTTTCATATTAAAGATTAAAATCTTCTGTTACCTTCTTGTATTTTTCGGAATTTTCACACTACTAATTATAAAATTGTGATAATTTGTAAGTATTCTGGATTAAGGAGGAGTTATATGAAAAAAATGCTGAAAGTTCCTTTTGTGGTACTTATCATTGCAGCCTTGATTGCTTCCACATTCAGTATGGCAGCTGCAGAAAGTCCTCAAGGCGACACCAGTTCATTGCAGGAGCGCTTTATCATAGCCTTCAAGTCTGATGAACTGCCTGCCAATGCTGAGGAGATGGTAAACCAGGCTGGCGGGCAAGTCACGTATGAAGTTGGAGAAATTGGCGTATTAGAAGCTGTAACTGACAGCCCCATCGATTTCATTAAGGCATTAAATCAGGAAAGGGATGTGTTAGGCCTCTCCCCTTCTATTGATGTAATACTTGATCTTCCGGACTTTGACGCAGACGGAGAAGCAGATGTTTCTTCTAATAGTCCTGGACCAGTACCAGTTAACGAAAATATATGGGAAACCGGCTGGCAGTGGGACATTGAGAAAGTAACAGATAATTTCCAAAGTCATAGTGTACATACTGGTACGCATGACGTAGTAGTTGGTGTAATTGATACAGGATTTGACTTTGGCCATCCTGATTTGGCTCCAAACATAATCGGCGGTCCGGAGGGTTCGCGCACTTTTGTTCCTGGCACTCAGGACTCCTGGGACAACCATGGACATGGAACTCATGTTGCCGGGACGATTGCAGGAAATGGCCGTATGAAGGGTGTAGCCCCTGATGTTGGATTAAAATCTTATCGGGTATTTGACAGAGGAAGTGCTCAGCAGCTGTGGATTACAGACGCTATGATTGCAGCAGCTGATGACGGGGTCGATGTAATTAATATGAGCCTTGGCGGAAATCGCGTTATAGGCCAGTGGTTCTATACTGATCCTGAGACTGGAGAAAGAGTACGACTCGGTAATAACCAGGCAGCAGATGTAGTAGCATACAAGCGGGCAGTAGATTATGCTGTACAGCGAAATGTTACAGTTGTTGCAGCGGCAGGAAACTCTGCGCAGGATATGAGCAACCCTTCAAAGGTTGCTGACTGGATGGAAAGAAACGCTGGCCCGGGTTATGAAATCCGTGGTGCTGCATGGTTCGTTCCTGCACATCTTCCTGGTGTAATTACTGTTTCTGCTATGGGTGGCGGATTCGGAACAGAAGACCGTTTATCATTCTTCTCCAATTACGGAAACGGGGCAATTGACCTTGGTGCACCAGGTGGAGATGACCCGCCTGCAGGCTACGAAGGTGGAGATACTTTTAAATTTGGTATACTCAGTGCTTACCCTACTTACTTTAACAACAATCGCAGCCAGCAGCTTTTTGGTGAAAACGGTTATACATGGATGAGGGGAACTTCCATGGCTGCTCCTCAAGTAGCTGGAGCTGCTGCAGCATATATTTCTCAAGTTTATGAGGAAACCGGCAAAAAACCAACACCTCGCCAGGTGCAAAACCGTCTGCAGCAGACTGCAGATAGTGTGGATAAGCAAGGTTACAGTAGATTTTTCGGACATGGACGTGTAAATGCTCATAATGCGCTGACCCAATAGGATCAAAAAACCAGCTGCATGGATCTTTCCTGCAGCTGGTTAATTATTTTTATTTTGAAATAGGGCCGGCTGGGTTTTCAGGACAAATCACTAACCTGATTTAATTAGAACTCACTTTTATTGCCTTCTCCTCTGCTCTGCGCTGGACAATCTGCAGCCTTATTAAAAAGCCGATTGCAGCACATGTGAGGCCAATAGTGATGCCAACCCATAGGCCGAACGGTCCGAGGGGGGTATATGCCGCTAAGGCGTAACCGGCTGGGATTCCAATGGCCCAGTAGGATATTAATGCTGTTATAAACGGGATTTTTACGTCTTTATACCCTCTCAGCACACCCTGCAGGCCTGCCTGGGCTGCATCGGAAAGCTGGTAAACAATTGCTATGATGAAAAAATGCCCGGCCATAATTACTACATCACGGTCTGTAGTGTAAAGGTAGGCAATTTCCTCTCTGAAAAAGTAGAGAAAAACAGCTCCTACTGCAAGAAATCCTACACCTCCAAACACACCAAGGCGGCCGTACTGCTTAGCTGATTCAATGCGGTTGCCTCCCACAGAAAAACCAACAACGATAGTTAAAGCCATAGAGATGCTTAAAGGAATCATGAAAATAAGTGAAGTAAAGCTTAGTGCCACCTGGTGGGCAGCTACGGTGACTGTCGTAAACATCGCCCCCATGAGCAAAGTAACAACGGCGAAAATACTTGATTCAAAGAAAATAGACAACCCGATAGGAATACCTATGGAAAGCTGTTCCTTCCATGTTTTCAAAGAAGGTCTCGCCCATTTCACAAACAGCTGATATTTTCTGATCACCGGGATCCGGAATGTCATCCAAATACTGATTATTAGTATAATCCAGTATGTCGCAGCAGTGGCATAGCCTGCTCCGATCCCGCCTAGCGCTGGAAGACCGAAATTCCCAAAGATAAAACCGTAGTTTAATAAAACATTAAATGGTACAGCGAGGACTATTATTATCATTGTTATTCTTGTAAAACCTTGTCCGTCATAGAAATTACGCAATACATTAGCCAAAAAGAGAGGGACGATCCCAAACGACAGACCAATAAGGTAATGGTAGGAAATATGCTCTACACCTGGCGCAAGGCTCATTAATGCCAGAATCGGTTCAAGGAAGAAAAATCCTCCCAGAAAAACAAAAAAAGCGAGACCAAAGGATAAATAAATGGCCTGCGTAACAGCGTCGCTGATTTTATTTTTCTGTCCGCTCCCCACCAGCTGAGCAACAATCGTTGTAACTGCCAGTAAAATTCCGTTAATGCCTGTAAACACTGGCATCCATAAGCTGGAACCAATCGCTACGCCTGCAAGGTCGTCCGTGCCAACCCTCCCGGACATCATTGTATCCACGAGATTCATAGCATAGAGACTGACCTGTGTGACCATAATCGGCCATAAGATTCTGATAAATAATTGCAGTTTCTCTTTCCTTGTATCAACATGTTCCATTTCGTTCACCTGAATTCTGCTTTATTTTATTTTTAAAATTCTTCCGGCTTTTAACCTGTTTACAAACATCGTACCATTCTAGCAGAAAGTTTCCAGTGATTAAAGCATTTTATTTCAAAGAAATTATAAAAAAAAACTGAGCCTCAATTAAAAAAGACACAGTTTTTCTGACTCCTGGGCCGATCATGTTATTTTTCAATTTCCATTGTACTCATTATTTCAATTTCTTTTAATGCCTGTGTTGCGAGCTGATCCGCTTCTTTGTTCTCTTTTCTTCCTACTAGTTCATATTCTGCGTCCAGTCCCATTTTTTCAAGTTTCTCCTCAACCCGGTCAATCCATTTATTGAATTCTTCCTCATAGACCGCCCACTCCCCTTTCAGCTGATTGATAACGACCTGGGAATCACCAATAAAGCGGACTGGGAGATGATGGACACCTAACTCCTCCAGTTCCACCAACGCCAGATGAATAGCTGCATACTCCGCCTCATTATTAGAATCCAGTTCCGTTACTAAAGCGTTTCTCCGAAGCCTTAATGCCTTCCCATTTTGCTCATAATAAATGACACAGCCTAATCCTGACTTCTTCGTTTGAATATCAAACCCTCCGTCAAAATAAACGGTGAGGTTGTGGGGCTCTGTTTTTACACCTTCAAGGTATTTTTTAAGCTCTTTCATCGTCATGGAACTATCATATTTATCGATAAACTTTAGTTCTTTGGCGCGCCCGGTTTTCAGGAGGTCCTCCCCGATCAAGTGCGCTTTTTCAGCGGGCATTTCTTCTGAACTGAAGACTGTTTCCGTCCCTTTTTTAGTCTTATACTGCAGCTCAATTCTCAAAATCATATTTATCCCCCTTTAATTCATCTCTTCTTATATTACCCCTGCTGTTTATGTACTAATTAACATTGTCTATTCCTGCTAAACAATTTTTCCATTCAAATATACTTTAAATGACTCGTTAAAAATATTTTGACATACTGTTCAAAATGAGGTAAAGTACTCTAGGGACGAACAATTATTAAGATATTAATTTTAAATATTCGTGTTTAGGAGTGATTTCTCATGGATAACGTATTCGATTATGAAGATATTCAATTGATTCCTGCAAGATGTGTAGTAAACAGTCGATCTGAATGTGATACAACAGTGGAACTTGGAGGACATACTTTTAAACTGCCTGTTGTACCGGCAAATATGCAGACAATTATAGATGAGAACATTGCAACAGCTTTAGCTGAAAACGGCTATTTCTATATTATGCACCGATTTGAGCCGGAAAAGCGTATTGGTTTTACAAAAGAAATGCATTCCCGCGGCTTAATCGCCTCTATCAGTGTTGGTGTAAAAGATGAAGAATATCAATTTGTAGAGCAGCTTGCTTCTGAGCAGATTACACCTGAATTTATAACGATCGACATTGCCCATGGCCATTCTAATGCCGTGATCGATATGATCCAGCACATTAAAAAACACCTCCCGGAGAGCTTCGTCATTGCCGGAAATGTAGGTACTCCTGAAGCGGTACGGGAATTGGAGCATGCCGGTGCAGACGCAACGAAAGTTGGAATCGGCCCCGGGAAGGTTTGTATTACTAAGATCAAAACTGGATTTGGTACTGGCGGATGGCAGCTTGCTGCCCTTAGATGGTGTTCCCGTGCAGCCAGCAAGCCAATTATTGCCGACGGCGGTATTCGTACTCATGGTGATATTGCCAAGTCAATCCGCTTTGGCGCGACAATGGTAATGATCGGTTCTTTATTTGCCGGCCACGAAGAATCACCAGGTGTGACCGTGGAAAAAGACGGTAAGAAATATAAGGAATACTTCGGATCAGCTTCCGAATTCCAAAAAGGCGAAAAAAGAAACGTAGAAGGCAAGAAAATGTTTGTTGACTATAAAGGTCCTCTGCAGGATACCCTGACAGAGATGGAACAGGATCTCCAGTCTTCAATTTCTTACGCTGGCGGCAGCACACTTGATGCGATTCGCCACGTAGATTATGCGATCGTGAAAAACTCTATTTTTAACGGCGATAAAGTATATTAATAGATAATTGAGCAGGCCTGCATGCGGGCCTGCTTTTTGCGAATGGGACTGGTTTGTTGGCAGTGAAGCGAAGGATTTATTGCTTATATTGGCGGTTCGCCGATAAAAATGGAATTTCGCCGATAAAATTTGTTTTTCGCCGATAAAAGCACCGGTTTCGCCAATAAAACAACTTTTTCGCCGATAAACCAACTTCCCTCCCCTCCTCCTCCCCTTTTATCAGCTCATCCAGCCTGTCTTCCCTTCCATTTCGGGGACTTCACCGAAAGCAGTCTCTCTAAATAATTCTTTTTGTATAAAAAAGCGATCGTATTTAATAAGTAATCAGGAATTTTCTTCGGAAAAAGCCTGTGATGATAAAATTTATAATAAGCTGTTTTAAGATCTTTCCACTGAGAGCAGACCTTACTCTGCCGGAAGCGGGCGACATCGATCAGTTTAACGTTACCGTCGTTTGTTATAAATATATTCCTTAAATGAATATCAGAAGGGTTTAACCCCTTTTCTCTTGCAAACTTAATCGCACGGTCTACTTCTTTTATATACTCCGGCATGATTTGCGTTCCAGAGGCAGCACAGCTGAAAAACGTCTTCCCGTTGATGAGGTCCATGACGAGATAGTTTGTTCCGGCTTCATACAGACGGGGAAAATATGACACGCCCGCAAGACGTTGGTATATTTGCGCCTCTTCTCGAGCAACAGCAGTAAACTCCGGAAAAAATACTTTCAATGCTTTGTCAGTGCCGGCAACAGAAAAAACAAAAGCGCTCCGCCCTTTACCCAAAAGCTGAAGCCGGTTATCTTTTTCTGCCAGCAACACCCTCCTGCCGATTTTTTTATACTTTACACTTTCGGCTAATTTATTATAGTTTGCCATAGTTATACCCCCTGATTTGTGGTGGCAGCTGTTCATTCCACTCTGTTTACACAACTGAAAGCCAATCAAAATACACGGTCTCAGCCCCTTTTTTAAAAACAAAAAAACCTTTACCATCTATGAAATGGTAAAGGTTGATTAATAGTGTAATTGTACCTTTACCTGCTTCCGGTAAAGGTCTTGCTAACAACGTTATGTTGCCGGCACAGCCGGGAGGAAACCTCCGAAATGACGACTGTGCAGTAAAAGCTACTCCCCTTTAAGAGAATATTCAGCTGTATAAAACTATCATAAGTATATTTTAATGTTCTGTCAATTATTATATTTTCCATAATATATCACGAGTAAGCGTCCGAAAAAAACTTAGAAATCAAAATTATCCGGGTCTGGCCCTACCCGGTGGTCTTCGTTCAGTTCGTCAATTCTGCCCATTTCCTCATCTGACAATTCAAAGTCAAACACGTCCGCGTTGTCTCTGATACGGTGCTCTTTCACAGATTTAGGAATCGTCACTACTTCATTTTGCAAATCCCAGCGTAAGATCACCTGTGCTGATGATTTGCCATATTTTTCACCGATTTCCTGAAGTACTTCATTGTTTAAGAGTTCACCCTGCATTAACGGAGACCACGCTTCCAGTTGAATGCCATGTTCCTTACAGAAGGCATGAAGCTCTTTTTGAGTGAGACGGGGATGGTACTCAACCTGGTTGACCATCGGTACAACTTCTGCATCCTTCAGTAAATCCTCCAGGTGATGAATGTGGAAGTTACTCACACCGATTGCTTTAACCCGGCCGTCTTTATAGAGCTTTTCAAATGCTCTCCAGGCGTCCTTATATTTCCCTTCCACAGGCCAGTGGATTAAGTATAAATCCAGGTAGTCGAGACCGAGTCTTTCCAGGCTTTCCTCGTAAGCCCTTATTGCAGACTCATATCCAAGATCAGAGTTCCACACTTTCGATGTGATAAATAACTCCTTCCTGGAGATTCCGGCAGCCTCCATTCCTTCCCGAATCCCCTGCCCTGTTCCTTCTTCGTTTTTGTAAATTGCTGCAGTATCAATGCTTCTGTATCCGTGCTTGATTGCAGTGCGGACAGAACTGACTGCTTCATTCCCATCCTTTACTTTAAATACACCAAGGCCGAACCATGGCATGTTCACCCCGTTATGCAATTTCACAGTATCTGCTAAATTTTTTGCTGGCATAGATCTGTTCCTCCTTCAGAATGTATAGTGCGAATTATATGTAAACCTGTTTTAAAGTTTACAGTCTCTTCAGGCAAACAGTCAATTTCCTGCTTTGCTCAACCATTACAGCGACTAGTGTTAAGCATGCAGCATCCAGTTTCACAGTAAAAAATTAAAAGATAACAAATTCATCAAACCTCGCTTTTAATTTTGCAAGCAGTTCCAGTGATGTTTCTTCGTTTCTGCTCCTTACTGCTTCTATTAAAGAAACAACTTTGTATCTGGCAACAGTAACGTGCTCGACTGGCCCGAAAAACTCCATTCTCCATCGTTTATCTTCAAACATTTCCCAAAGAATTTCCGCTTCCTTTTCAGCCTCTTCCCAGTTTTCTTCCTCCACAAGGTGCCAGACTGTTTCCGCCTGCCTTGACAGAGGATTATCTGCATTCTCGTAACTTGTATGAAGCCAGCTCCCAATCGCTATAATGAGAGCAGTTAAAAAGGTGAGGAACAGCCTGTTTGTCAAAACTTTCATACAGGAACCCCCTTGCTTTGTTTATTTTTTCTATTTTGTCCAATAATAAGGGCAGTATGATACGGGAGGTTCGAAGAATGTATGATTCAGGTTTTTTCATTAAGGCTTTATTAAGCTTTTTGTATCTGTTCCTCCTGACCCGGTTAATGGGAAAAAAACAGGTGGCCCAGCTTACATACTTTGATTATATCGTTGGAATAACTATCGGTAACTTTACCGCAAGCATGGTTATTGAACCGGAAATACGTCCGGTTAACGCTCTTGTAGCTGTTTCTGTATGGGGTCTCCTCCCTGTTCTTCAAAGTGCTCTCAGCAGAAAAAATTTAATGCTGAGGCGTGTTTTTGAAAGTAAACCAGCGATTTTAATAGAAAATGGCAAATTACGTGAAGAAGAAATGCGAAAAGAGAACCTAACTGTCCATAATGTGATGGTGCTTCTCAGAAAAGGCGGCAATTTCAAGCTGGATGATATTCAGCTTGCTGTACTCGAGACTACTGGTGATCTCAGTGTTTTAAAGAAGAAAAGCGCCAGTAATGCCACGGTAAATGACCTTCACTCCAAACCTCAGCGGGAACCACGTGTGCTTGTCATTGAAGGGCATATTATGGATGGAACCCTGAAAGAACTGCAATTAACGAGAGACTGGCTGCTTAAAGAGTTAGAAAAACAAGGAGTAAAGCACTTAAAAGAAGTACTCCTTGCCCAGCTGCAGAGTGACGGAACGCTGTACATTGACCAGTGGAGCGGAATAATCGAAGACGCACTTTAAGGAGGCATTATGGAGAAGTTTTCTGATTCCGGGAAAAAAGAAATAAACTCTGCTGACAGGAGTCTGTATTCCCGTAGGAACCTGTGGGCAGGAATATTATTCGGTTTGGGTCTGGTCGCTTTTTTTGATGAAACAGTTTTTCACCAGCTTCTGCACTGGCACCATTTTTACGATAAATCAACAACGGCTGCAGGTCTTGTTTCTGATGGCTGGTTTCATGCATTCAGCTGGTTTGCCACGGTTGGAGGATTGTTTATGTTCGCTGATCTGCGCCGCAGGAAAGGGTTCTGGATGAAACGCTGGATAGGCGGGATTCTCCTTGGAGCAGGCACGTTTCAGCTTTACGACGGGACGGTTCAGCATAAAATTATGAGAATCCATCAGATCAGATATGTGGACAACGTATTTTTATACGATGTGGTCTGGAACGTTATCGCTGTCGCCATGATTACCGCAGGGGCTATACTAATTTTTTTAACAGGCCGAAAGAACAAGGTAAAGGGAGCAGCATTTTAGTACTGCAGATTTTCAGGAATGGATGCTGCCCCATGTATACTTTGAAAAGGGACCTGAGGCGGCGCTATGTTAATGTGGAGACCCTCCCCGTATTCATCTTTCTGACCAGTCCAATAATGAGCCTGCACAGCATGAACTTAATAAACATCGACACAAATGAATGGCCCCATGTCCAACCCTTTCGCCACGTTATTAATTCTGTTTTCTTTTCAGCAAACGTTTCGATGAGAATTTGCGGGATAATAACCAAAATAGCCTTGCCTATTATTCCTGCCGGTTTGCTGTTCAGTGTCCACTGGTTAAAGTATAACAGCAGCAAGGGATACTGAATGAAGTCAAATGGCAGGTGTATGGCGAGCTTATTCTTGAACGGCCTGACTTTATACTTTAAATAGCCTTTCGATACAAGCATCCGATCAGAAAAGTAATTGCCGATACAGCTTACAAGATAAACGATAAGCCAATCTTTAAACGAGCGCTTATATATGGCAAACGGGAGTATGAACAACCCGATAATAGCTGTAACGTATAAAAATAAACCTGATTGTTTTCTGTTCAAAAAAACACCTCCTGTAATATTAAGGTGCCTTTGTTTTAACGTCTTATGTACAGGCTTTCACTTAAGTGAGTTGTAAAAAAATGGGTATTTAGTGAAAGAGAAATAAAACAGGAACGAATTGGATATTCGTCCCCGCTTTGGACATATTTCGTAGTCATATACCGGCGCCATCTCCTTCATTTAAATGGTTAATAAACGGAATGGTTGGTACGTCTTCTGTTTTACATATCAGGTCCCTCGGGAAATTTGCCAAAATTTCGCACCCTGATTCAGTCACGCGAAAAGTTTCGCTGAATTCTACCCCATAGTCTTCAAACCATATGCCAGGAATGATATGAAAGGTCATATTCGGCTGCAGAATTGTTTTGTCTCCCTGTCTCAGGCTTGCAGTATGCTCTCCCCAGTCCGGCGGATAATTGAGGCCCACCGAATAACCGATTCGGGAATCTTTCTGATAGCCATGCCTGGCTATCGTTTTTCGCCATTTTTCTTCCACCATCTCACACGTGATCCCCGGCCTGATAATCGCAAGTGTCTCATTCAGCCCTTCCAGTACAACATCAGCCAGCTCTCTTACGTGAAGAGAAGGCTGTCCTAATATAATCGTTCGTGCCAGTGGTGAATGATATCTTTTGTAACAACCTGCCAATTCGAGAATAACGGTATCGTCTGGCTTATATCTTTCATCTGTCCATGTTAAATGAGGGGAGGAAGTCTTTTTGCCTGATGGCATAAGCGGTACAATTGCAGGGTAGTCACCGCCGAATTCTTCTGTGCCCGAGATTTGTGCGTGGTAAATATCTGCCGCCACATCACACTCTCTGACACCAGGTGCTAAGGAATCGACTCCGGTGCGCATCGCATTTTCCACAAGTCTTGCTGCCCTTTTCATATACTCAATTTCTGTTTCCGACTTTATCATCCGGATATGGTTCACCAGCCCTGTACCATTTTTAAACTGCACATTGGGCATCCCATTCTGCAAACGTTCATAGCATAATGAGGAGAAATAATACGTATCGAGCTCGGCGGCAATAGATTTTCCAAGAAGCCTTTTGTCTTTCAGAATGCTGCAGATAAAATCCATCGGGTGTCTTTCCGCCGACTGAACGTACTCATCTGTATAGGAAATAATATTTTCTGGTTTCAGCCAGGTTGTCATTTTAGCCCCGTTTGCATCCATCTGCCTTCCTGCCCATATTGGCTCCTCGAGCTCTAAAGCCACAATTAGCAGCTGATGCACGTAAAAAGCCCAACCGTCATATCCAGTGAGATAATTCATATTCGCCGGATTAGTTATCAGCAAAACTTCAATACCTTCCGACTCCATTTTCTGTTTCGTTTTGCGGATTCTGTCATTGTATTCCTCATTTGAAAACATGGCTGATCCCTGCCTTTTTGTCAGACTTAGTTGTCCCCCCTGTATGCCGAAATCCCCGGCATAGGTTTCTGCCTCTGCCGGGAGTAAACATTTCCTGGTAATTATATTTTCACTACATTCTTCACGTAGGAAAACGCCTGGTCGAAATCGTTAATAATATCTTCTGCATCCTCTATCCCGCATGATACGCGGATGAGGCCTTCCGGGATACCCATCGCGGCCCGTTCTTCCGGAGTACATTCTATATGGCTTGTAGTTCTTGCAGGGCCTACAGTCGTTTCAACGGCTCCAAGGTTAGCTGCCCGGTGAGAATATTGCAGCTGCGGGAGGAGATCCCTTACTGTATCCACGCCCCCTTTTACAGAGAAGCTGAGCATTCCGCCAAAACCGCTCATTTGTTTTTTCGCAATATCATGATTTGGATGTGTTGGCAGTCCAGGATAGAACACTTCGTCAACAAGCTCTTTCCTCTGAAGGTGCTGTGCCAGTTTCATCGCGTTCTCTGCCTGGCGTTTTACTCTCAAATCGAGAGTTTTCATGCCTCGTAACAGCAAATATGCCGCGAATGGATCCATTGTTGCTCCATTTATTTCACGATAATGGAAGATCTTTTCCACTAATTCTTCATCATCACCGAGGACAATGCCCCCCAGTGCATCCGCATGTCCGCCTAAAAACTTCGTCGCACTGTGGATGACAAGATCCGCGCCAAGCTTGAGAGGGTTCTGATTTACTGGTGTGGCAAACGTATTATCGACAACGACAAGAGCACCAGCAGCTTTTCCTGCCCTGGACATCCGCTCAATGTCAGTAATTTTGACTGTAGGGTTTGTTGGCGTTTCAAGGTAAAGAATCTTACAGCCTTTCTCCAATTCCCGCTCGATTTCCTCATGGTTCCCTGTTTCACAGAACTGCACCTCGATAGCCTTCGGAGGAAGGAATTCTGTAAATATTTTGTTCGTCCCTCCGTACGTATCTTTAATTGTTACAATTCTGTCTCCAGGACGGAGAAACGTATCAAGAGTATTGCTGATTGCCGCCATTCCCGTAGAAAAACTTGTTGCTGCTCTTGCGCCTTCAAGAACTTTTACTTTATCCTCAAAAGCCTGCACGGTTGGGTTTGTATTCCGCCCATAAATATGCCCTTTCTTTTTCCCGGTTGCAACCTCATACCATTCGTCCATATCGTCATACGTATACGCTACACTCGGAACAATCGGCACCTGTGATGCACCATGGACAAGATAATCTTTTTCGCCGCCCCAGACTGATTTGGTCCCCATCTTTGCTTTTTCATGATAATTCATACATAACACTCCTCGTCTGTTATATTTAAGCCCTCAAGGAGGAGCTTATTGCAATGTCCCTGTTTCCTCTCCTGTTATTTACTTTTCTTGCTGCAGCAACAGAGGATAAAAAAATCCTTATGAAACCGGCTTTCTTTATGATTATCCAATTAGATCCCGGCTTCTCCCAGGTGTTTTCCTTCAGTTAACGGAATTTCAGCCGGAACTTAAGAAACGTCTTCAATGCTTGCTGGTTTAACAAACAGTTCTCTCGGATAATCAGCCAGAACTTCACAGCCTGCCTCCGACACCCGGAAAGATTCGCTCAGCTCCACACCGTAATCATCAAGCCAGATTCCAGGAATCATATGAAACGTCATGTTGGGCTGTAAAACAGTTTTGTCTCCCTGCCTTAGGCTTGCAGTGTGCTCCCCCCAGTCCGGAGGATAATTTAAACCTAAGGAATAGCCGATTCTTGAATCTTTTGTAAAGCCGCTTTTGGCTATCGTCGTTCTCCAGACAGCTTCCACCTCTTCACATGTGATGCCAGGTTTAATAAAATCGATCGCCGCGTTGAGCCCTTCAATAACAACTTTAGAAAGCTCGCTGACTTCATGTGAAGGCTGTCCAATAACAAGCGTTCTGGCCAGGGGGGCGTGATAACGTTTATAGCATCCGGCCAGCTCCAGAATTACGGTATCTCCATCTTTATAGCAGTCATCTGACCAGGTCAGATGAGGAGTGGAGGTTTTTCTCCCTGCAGGCATGAGCGGTACAATCGCAGGGTAATCACCCCCATATTCTTTTGTTCCGGATATTTGTGCCCGGTAAATTTTCGCTGCAACGTCACACTCCCTGACTCCTGCTTCCACGGATTCTACTGCTGTCTGCATCGTCATCCCGGCAATTTTACCTGCTTTTTTCATATATTCAATCTCTTTGGGAGATTTAACAAGCCGCACCCAGTTTACGAGGTTTGTGCCATCTTTGAAAACAGCGTTTGGCAGACCTGCCTTCAGGCGGATGAAACACATGGCTGTAAAATAGTAAGAATCCTTCTCCACTCCAATTACCCTTTTCGACTGTCCTATCTCTGTAAGAATTTTTGCCACAAAATCCATTGGGTGTTTTGTAAGCGACTGGACGTGATCGTCAGGATAAGAAATTATATTTTGATGATAAAGCCAGGTTGTTGCCTTGGCTCCATTTGCGTCCTGCCCTCTGCCAATCCAGATTGGCTGTTCTTCATCTATCATTACGACCAGCATCTGATGCACGTAAAAAGACCATCCGTCATAACCTGTGAGATAATGCATATTTGCCGGATCGGTGATCAGCATTACTTCAATACCTTCAGAAGCCATTCTTTCTTTTGTTTTCAGCATTCTAACTTTGTACTCGGAAAGTTCAAACGGCAGCAATTTTATCACCTTCCTTTTCCATTCATCGTACTTCCATTGTAATACGAAACTGAAAATTCCAACAATTGCAATAATGTATGAATTTTTAATGAACTTTTAGTCAAATTGGCTAGAGTTATTCGGATTAAATATCCTGCAGCCTGTTTCCAGCAACCTATTGAAAAAGGAGCTCCAGGGAAGTGTAACGGCTCCTCATTCCGCTGAGTGGGATAAAATAGTGTTTTATGAAGGTGCAGCGGAACCACGATCCGAAAAAATCACAAAATCAATGAATTTTACGTAATAACGGAATGAGGATCCGCAAATAAGCACATCCGCTATAAACAAACAAAACGCCTGGATACTAAGATCCCAGGCGAATATGTTTTCTTCTTTTATTTCATCAGTTTTCCCCGATCTTCTCCACGGGACTTCAACGGAACTGCTAAATTAAAACAAGCAAAGGCTATTTTTGTTTCCTTCCTTTTCCCGATACCCTCATGACCCATTACTCTTCTTCTGCCATCCCGATTTTCCAGATGCGGATGCTTAGATCCATTAGAAAAACATCATCCGGGTTGGCCAGCGATAATCCGGTGAGGGACTCGACTTTTCTCAGCCGGTACAAAAGGGATTGACGGTGAAGGTTTAAAGCTCTGGCAGTCTGGCTTACTTTGCTTTGGTTCTCATAATAAGCCATGAAAGTATCAATCAGATCCATCTTCCTTTGCTTTTCATAATCGGTGAGCGGTTTGATTGTAGAAGAAACAATATCTCTGACCTCCTCGTTTTCAGCTAAGCTGAGGAGGATACGGTCCATTCTTGTTTCTGAAAAAGCGGAACGGTGGCCGGCTCCTTTTCTTTTTTTACCAATCCGCAGTGCAGTTTCCGCTTCCTCAAAGCTCTTGCTGAAGCGAATTTCTCCAACATGGAGGGTTCCTATCCCCCATGACATGATGACTCCAGGCAGCAGATTCATCAGGCGGCGCTCGATGAGATTCAGAAAGGTATTCACTGTTTCCCTGCTGTTATCAATAGGGACTTCCAGGAAGATAATCACCATGTTCTTCTGGTAAGTTACCATCGTTTTTCGCTGCATGGACTCGCCTGTATAATAGATCTCATCTTCAATGAAGTGGATCATACTTTGAAGCCAGTCCCTGTAGGATTGCTCTTTTTTGCCAATCTCGTTATACAGTTCTTTCAGGTTTTCCGGCGTTCCTGAAATACACTGATACGGCAGCTCAATATCATAGCCAAGAACCTTTGAACGGGACAGGACATTGCTCCATGTACCCATCTGTCCTCGTGCAAGATTCCATACGAAATCCTCTCTTAACCTGAGCTCTGTTTCCTCTACGGCGCTTTCTCTTAAAAACCATAGTGCTGCCGCTGTTACTGCATGTTCAAGTACTACGAGACGGCGGTAATTAAAATATTCTTCAGGGGATTCATTTTCCTTGAGGAGGACGAATAGATACCCCTTCTTTTTATTTGTTGTCTGGACAATGGGCAGCTGGAGTATGATTCTGCCGTTCGAAGCTTCCACCTTGTGCACCTTTGTCTGAAACGGATCGTTTGAAAGCTCTTCCTCGATTTGCTCCTGGGGAATAACTTTGGAGCCCAGAAGCTGGTCCCAGACTGCAGAGAGCTTCCTGGATAAAAAGCTTGCTCCCTTTCTGACACCTTGCCTGTTCGTTATTAAAATTGGAGCCGAAATTTTTTCACTGGTGTATCTCGCCAGCGCATTTAAGTCGGCCCCCTGTAAAATTAAGTTAAGCATATGCTGTTGAGTTCTTTGGGAATGTTCAAAGTC
This sequence comes from Evansella clarkii, assembly GCF_002019695.1. GTDB lineage: Bacteria > Bacillota > Bacilli > Bacillales > Salisediminibacteriaceae > Evansella > Evansella clarkii. The sequence continues at coordinate 3,450,410 of NZ_KV917376.1, forward strand.
CTTTTGCTGCAGCTCGTTAATTTTCCTGGTCACTGCTTTAGTAATATCAGCAAACCGGATTTCCCAGGGGATTTCTATAATCGGAAACTGGTTTTCCTGTGCGAACTCAATACTTTCTCTGTCGATATAATACGTATGCCGCCCTGTGGCGACGGCAAGCCCTGAAGCTTTTGAATTGATAATGTCCTCTACAAAACGCCTGAACAGTACCGGGTCATTGCCGCATCCCATGCCTGTTGTCAAAACAAGCTCATTGTTGCGAACAAAGTTCTCAACAGGTGTCTCGGTTACAGATACCCATTCTACATGTCTGTTTTCAAGACAATCCCTGGAAGTTTTCATGATGGCATTTCCCATGATCTCCAGATCCATAACTTCTTCCATCGTTAACCCCATGTCTTTCACCCCCTGAGATGCACTATTGCAGCTTCTTATACTTCTACTATTAAAATTATTTATATTTATGCCTCTGCTCTGTACTGCTTTACTGGAGCCAGTGCCTGCCCCCTGGTTGTATAAGAAGCTTCTCCTCAGGTTAAGCAGGCACCGGAAAAGCTCAGCTTTTATTTAGGGAATTCGGGCTTTCTTTTTTCCAGAAATGCATTTATTCCTTCCTGCCCTTCCGGGGACGCTGTTTTCTCTGCAATCAGCAAGGACTCTTTTTCTGTCTGATCTTCAAGGCTGTGATGGAAGGAGCTGTATAATAATTCTTTAGTGAGTCCGAAGGCTTCGGTTGCTCCTTCTGCCATGCTCTCCGCAAGTTTATTTGTGGTGTTCTCCAGTTCTGTGTCGCTGCATGTTTCGGTAATCAGGCCCCATTCTTTTGCTTCTTCAGCTGTAAGCATACGGTTCAGGAGAGATAGCTCCAATGATTTTTTCAGGCCGATAAGACGCGGCAAAAAGTAGCTCGTGGCACCGTCCGGAGTTAGACCTGCTTTCGTATATGCCATGACGAATCTTGCCTTTTTAGTTGCGACGACGATATCTGCAGCACAAACGAGGCCCATTCCTGCTCCTGCTACTGTGCCGTTAACAGCAGCAATGACAGGCTTTTTCATTTTTACAAAATTTATAATTGCCTTATTCAGATGGAGGGTAACCTGGCGAAGGTGGGGCGAGATACCGGAGCCCTCAGCCGCAAAGGCTTTCAGGTCGCCTCCAACGGAAAAATGGCTCCCGCTGCCTTTTAGGACAACGACTCTGATATTTTTGTCTTCTTTATATATTTCTGATATATGGGCAAGCTCCTCCATGAACTTAAGCATTACACTGTTTCCTTCGTCGGACCGGTTGAAGATAATAATTCCAGTATGGTTTTTTATTTCTGGCTTTATAGTGGTGTATTCCATTTCCGCAATTCCTCCTGTATAAGTAGTTTTGTTAAAATGAGTGCTATTTTAATTCAGCGAATGCTCTTACCGGAAAGGTACCAAAGCCCTTCACTTTCGGAGGGACAGCATAAAATTGAAACGATTTATTCTTTAATGCTTCAAGATTACAGAGATGTTCCGCAATTACTATTTCTTCTGCCAGCAGTGTGCTGTGGACGGGGCGGGAATTTACGGATGTGTCATCGATGTTTACAGAATCGATACCTACGAGTGCCGCTTTTTTCTGTACCAGGTATTTTGCTGCTCCTTTTGTTAAAAACGGGTGGTTTTCGAAATACTGGTCTGTGTTCCAGTGTTTATCCCAGCCGGTATGCACTAAAACGGCTTTCCCCTGCACGTCCAGTCCGGAAAAAAACTGTTCGCCGATTTCCTTTATCCCGTTATCAATGTGAATCAGCACGCCTTCAAGTCCTGCAAGCTTGTCAATGGTTACTTCAGTCAGATCCTTACCTGTCCTGTAACGATGGAACGGAACATCTACATATGTACCAGTGTTAGAGACCATTTCAATTTTTCCTATCTGGAATTCTGTCCCTTCCTCGTAGTGCTTCCGGGACTCTTCCCTGCTGAGAAAATCGCAGATCAGCGGGGCAGGAAGTCCTTTGTATGTAACAAGCCCGTCTTCTATCGTGTGGCTCAGATCAATGAATCTTTTCTTCAGCATGGTTTCACCTCACTAATTTTGTTTCTCTATCTATTCTCTTTTGATCAGCAGATTCCCTTTTAATTATGGAACAAAGGAGAGTTGAGGATAACTGTTGGATAGTTACTATATAAAAAAATAAGCACCCTGTTGTGAGCTGCAGCTCAGACAGGATGCTTATACAGGTACAGTCTGTCCCGGTGAAGGGATAAACTATGTTAACCGCACAGTGTTGCCGGCACCGGCGGATATGATAATTATGTGGAGTCATTGAAGAAATTATACAGTTTTCAGTTGAACTTAAATGTGCTGATTATTTTCGGCAGATCAGTGTATATCATGTGCTGCACCAGTTCCAGTTTTTCGCTGTTTTCAGGTGCTAATAATTCCTCGGTTGGTTCTCCGGGTATGATGTAACCAAAAGTATAACCGTTATTTGTGGCGATTGGCATCCAGAAAGGATTGTCTTCCTGCTCTTTACCTTTTTCTTCGGTGTAAATTATTACAGAGAAAACAAGCTGGTTAATTTCTGCGGAAGGTTCGTAATAGAAATTTACCGCTCCTTCCTGATCAGGAGAAAATGCATTTGTGTCTATACGAATGATATCTTGCCACGTTTCCGGAAGTTCCATTGTAAAACCAAACTGGCTGTTCGTATACAGATTGCTGTCTGACAGAGAATCTCCCCCTCCATTGCCGTTAGGCTGTCCAGATTCAGTTTCCTCTTCCTCTTTTTTTACTTCCTCTTCAGTCAGTTCCTTCTCAATGTTATTAGAAGCAGCTTCGTTTTCAGTCTCCGTCTTTTCACCTTCAACAAGAGTATTATTCTCGCTGCCGCCCCGGTCTGAATCTTTTGTAGTTTCGGAGATTTCCTCTGTTTCTTCAATTACCTCGTTATCAGGGAGTTCATTTTCAGTATGATTGCTGTTTTCTTCATGTTCCTCGTCCTGAATTACTTCTCCACTGTTATTACTTCCATCTTCTGCTGCGTCCCCTGTAGTCGGCTCTGCAGAATCCCTGAACCATAATAATAAAAGCAGCACGGAAAGGAGAACGATAAATATTGCTCCCTTCCCTTTAATACCTGGCTTCATCATATGCTTTTGCCCCCTGTTCTGTACCGTCCTGTTAAATATTAATCATTATCTCATGAAGCATAGATTTTAAACAGAGACTTCAGGTGAATTTTAGCGTTTTTTCCAGGTTGTTTCACAACTTTCTATAATTAGACATATATTTGACATGAACATGCCCGGCTGCGATAATCGCTGTAATTTATCAAGGGCCTCGAATCACTGCGCATCATAAATGAATTAATATTAAGGTTAGGCATAAAAAATAAGCTGCTGAACATTGATTCAGCAGCCAGGAACGTATTATTGCCAGGTATAAGATAAGTTAAACAGGGGCATTAATTTTTTTATCATAAAGGAAGAAACTGTTTTTTTCTTCGTTTTTTGTAAAATACATTGCTTTATCTGCGTTCTTAAGCAGCATCTCAATAGTAATCCCATGGTCCGGATATATAGTGGCACCAATACTTGCCGATAATTTAATTGGCTTGCCGAACAAATCAACTGGTACATTAAAGGACCTGAATATTTTCTCTGTTACTTTGTTAACATCGTCGGAGTCGGCAATATTGTCAAGAAGGATAGTAAACTCGTCTCCGCCAAATCGGCCGACAATGCCCTCGATTCCAATTACATGCTGGAGTTTCCGGGAAACCTGCAGAAGAAGCTCGTCCCCAGCCAAATGTCCAAAAGTGTCATTGACCAGTTTAAACTTGTCCAGATCAAGAAAAAGCAGAGCTAATTTTTTGTCATTGTGTTCGGCATGTGTAATTGAATCTTTTAGTTTCTCAAGAAACAAAGCTCTGTTTGGAAGCTGAGTCAATGAATCATGATATGCCATATGCTGCATTTTGTCTTCCATTTGTTTTCGTTCGGTAATGTCACGCATAATCCCGATGTAATACGAATCCTCAGGTTCAGCTTTATTTATTTTTGTAATGGTTATGTAAGACCAGAATAATTCTCCGCTCTTCCGTCTGTTTACCAATTCCCCAGTCCAGGTCCCCGTTGTGAAAAGGCTGTTCCACATCTCCTGAAAAACGAAAGGATCTGTTTTGCCGGATTGTAAAAATTTTGGGTTCTTACCTGTTACTTCCTCCAGCCTGTAACCTGTAATCTTTTCGAACGATGGGTTCACTGCAATAATTTGCTGTTTAAAATCGGTAATCATCAGCCCGTCATTCATTAATTGAAAAAGCTCCCACATGTTTTCACGATCATTCGCAAACTTTTCAAAAGATGTATTCATTTTTTCGCCGACTTTTATCTCCTTTAAAACTCAAAAGTCTGCTTCCCCCCGCTGTCATTTTAGTTAATACAATCGCATGACACATAAAAAAATATAACTGCTGAAATTATTATAGTAAACAGGCCTGTAAATTACAAAACATTATTATATAAGAAAATTTTTTTTCCTTATTGTAGTCCGTTGTTTGTTGGAAAAAGCAGCTTAATGGATTGAATTGAACCATTGACAATTTTTAATGAAGCTAATACGATTGTACTACTCGGAAAACAATAGCGTTTCCGTTTTAAAAATGGTGTCTCGCAATTTTTATAACGAGACGGCTGAAAATCAGCATCAATCTATACCATAGCCTTTTTTATATGAAATATGTTTGATATTTTATGAACAGTTAACATACGTGGGTAAGATGCCGCAGACAGTAGTGCTGAAGGTAAAGCCGAAAAGGAAAGTCCATTTTATGGGCTCTTTTCGGCTTTTTTTATTGAAATGGAATTTTACTGAAAAGGAGAGGAAAGGGTCCAAATGAGTTATTTTATTGACCATAAACATAAATTAATACATCGAAAACTTTTTGCGAAAGATCGTTGCGGATTTATCGGCACGCCGGTAGACCTAAGAGAATTCACCAATTCCCTTGAATATATATCAGAACTTCAGGAAGAAAAGCATTATTCAAAATGCCCTCATTGCCAGGGGATGAAGCCTGCAGTGAAGGATTCGTTTATTGATTAATTATTTATTGTTCTGTCGATTTCCATTTGTCCAGAGGAGTAACAGAATCAGAGCGGTTCACTACGCAAAGCCTTCTTCAGCTTGAGTTGTTCTGAGAGAATGTTAATTTGTTAATTTGTCCTTTTGAACTGATCCGTTGCGTAATTAGTTGAAATACATAGCGAGGAACTTTTGAAGATTTATAAGTCCGTGCTTATTGGTGCGGCTCCTCATTCCGCTATTCGCCTCTTTCACCTATGAAAATACTGTATTTTATGCTGTTAGCGGAACGAGGAACCGTTCCAAGTGTATTTTTCTTTTTTACGGCTCCTCATTCCGTTATTCTGCTAAACAGCACGATTTCTGACTTTACTGCTTTTTATCCTCCTGGACAGGATCTTTTTTCAGAATCAGAACAATAAAACCTTCATCTTTATCGAAATTCCAGTCGACAAAGTATTCACTAATGTTTCTTTTTAATGCTGTTTCCAGCTGTACCTCTTTTAATGCTCTCCGTTCCAGAGGCCTTTTGGACAGCTTTAAATCTTCTATTACTCCGTTCTTTATTAATTCTTTTTCAATTGGTACAAGGATTTCTTTGCGCCTGACTAAGATTGTTCTGTCATTCAGCCAGTAAGCTTCTGTACTTCCGGGTTTTTTCTGAACAAGGACACTTGCTCTGTCTATTCCCTCGATAAACTCTCCCTTACTTAACTCCTCCGGCCAGAAGGAGTCTTCTTCTTTTTCCCCATCAACCAGTAATATTCCGAATATGGTACCTGACTCCTTCTCCAGATCCCAGTCTGCATATAAGTGTTTCACATCCAAACCTGATTTCTTCCATAATTCCAGGATAATTTCCTGTTTCAATTCCTGCATCAGCAGGTCCCTTGTTTCCAGCACACGCTGATATTCTTTCTGGCGAAGCAGGATTTTCTCCATTGGAGCAATAAAGCCCCTGATATGAGCCGTGAAAAAAGGAGGCTTTATTGTTACGTAAACAGAGGAGGGACCCTTTCCAAAATTATTGCGCAGCATGGATGAAATAAACCTGGCTGTCTCAGAGTGAATATTTGTTTCTGAAGCCATTAAATAGAACTCCTTTACGATAATTTTCGGTACTTCTATTTGTACTCTTCCCAAAGTATTGGAATAGAAACCGAAAAGTATTTAGTGAGCTATGGTTTTGATTCAAAAGCTTTATAAAAGAGGTTTTTGTAATCCTCTTCTGTTATGTCTCTCGCATTGCTTGGAGTGGACCCGTTTTCAAATGCAGATTTCGCCAGGTAATCAAAATCCTCAGTACGAGCTTCCAGTAAGGACGCAAAGGAAGGGATTTCAATATCTTTAGCAAGCTGCTTTACTTCGTGAACCAGAGCAGCAGCAGCTTCCGAATCGGATTCTTTTTCACCCGCTAATCCGAAAGTTCTGGCAATTTCAGCGTGTTTATACGTATCTGCTTCAGCATTAAACTCGATAAGATAAGGTAAAAACATGGAGTTAGCCACCCCATGCGGAGTATCATACAGCCCGCCAATTGCTTCTGCCATACAATGAACAGAAGCCACATCAGCGTGTGAAAAAGCCATTCCTGCAATCATTGAGCCTGTCATCATATGGTACCGGGCCTCTTTGTCGGAACCATTTTCCACTGCCCTCCGGAGATTCGGATATATATGCTTCATTGCCTGAATCGCAAGCCCGTCTGAAACAGGGTTCGAAAGTTTGCATGTGTATGCCTCTATTGCGTGTACAAGTGCGTCCATACCGGTGGAAGCGGTTAATGCTGGCGGGAGCCCGTACGTAAGCTCAGGGTCCACAATAGCTGCCGCGGGAGCAATTCTTACATCCTTAATTGTAAATTTGATTTTTCTTTTTGTATCCGTAATGACAGAAGATCTTGTTACTTCAGCGCCTGTCCCGGCTGTTGTAGGGATCGCCACAAGGGGCTTTACTGGTCCTGGCACATTCCCCCGCCCTGCATACTCCTGTGGCATTCCGCCATGCATTTGCAAGACTGCGATCGCTTTCGCTGCATCTATTACCGATCCTCCTCCAAGAGCCACAATACAATCAGCGTCAAAACTCCGGGCTGCTTCTCCCCCTTCTGCACAGTCTGCGTCTTTTGGATTTGGCACCACTTTTGAGAAAATTTCCACTTCGAAACCGTTCTTTTGAAGCTGTTTTAAAAGTATGTCCGCAAGGCCGATTTTTTCCATCCCCTGATCGGTTACTAAGAAAACTCTTCTGCCTTTAGTAATATTGCTTATGTAATCTGCTGTTTTGTAAAAAAGTCCATTACCTAAGTAAATTTTTGTTGGTAAATCGAATGTGAAATTATTCATCCTGTTTCCTCCAGTTTGGCAGTTTAGTTAGTCTATTGATTAGATTCGACACCTATTGCTAAACTCCTCCACTTGTTCAACCGATCTAAACAGCACAGCAAAAAAAGCGTTCCAGTTTAGAACACTCTCTGCCTGATTTTATGAAAACTCAGCTGATTGAGAAGTAAAATCTTCTCTGAAAAACCATTTGTAAAATATCCGGGAAAGATAATTAGTGATGCCCAGGGTCTGAAAACTCCAGTACCACTTCCATTTTCTGTACTTAATTAAATTAGTGTATCTTTCTATAGCAACTTCCCCCAAGGTCATAATTCCCGCATAGAAGACTATGTATAACAGTTTAACAAAAGAATTGTATTTTTCCGGATATTTAATGTTAAAGATTGCACATAAAGCAGTGTAAATAAAATACTCGAATGAAAAACTGGATTTATTTTCTTTTTTAAAAAATCTTACCGGATACGTGATATAGTCTTTTTTCACGACCATCAGTCCCAGTGGCCAGGTAAGCATCTGCTTAAATAAAAATGCTGCAATAGCATGTCTGATTTTATTTTCATATTAAATTTAATAATACTTTATTGTTGACCATTATGAAAACCTCCCTTGTACTTAAATTATCCTTTTAAAGGATATAAATACGGTTTAAGGGAGGTTCAGCCCTTCTTTACGGGATTTATCAACATGCAGGAGGAGTGCTTTAAATTACTGGGCGTGCAAATATTATTCTCCCGCTTTAGTTCTTCTTAAAAACCCTTCGATTTCTTCTGCTGGAAGGGGCTTGCTGTAGTAATACCCCTGCCCGATAACACCTTTTTGCTTCAGAAAGTTAACCTGGTCTTCCGTCTCAATCCCTTCTACAATAACATCAGAACCAATTTCAGTGCCTATTCGTATAATCGTATCCAGCAGACCTGCTGATTTACTGTTTTTCATGACATCCCTGAGGAATGACTGATCAATTTTCAGGCTGTCTATATCAATGATTTTTATCATATTCAGTGAAGAGTAGCCGATGCCGAAATCGTCGATCGCAATGCGTACTCCTGATTCTCTTAGTTTATTCACGCTGTCTGCCGCTTCATTTACATCCATCAGTATCCGTTCGGTTATTTCAAGCTCTAAACAATGAGGCTGAAGGCCTGTTTCCTTTAATATGCGTGTAACCATCTCTGTAAAATCAGGATCCATAAACTGCCGGGCGGAAACGTTGACAGAAACAGGGGCATTTAATATTCCAGCATCATGCCATGCTTTTCCCTGTATACAGGCTTCATACAAAACCCATTCTCCAATATCGACAATCATTCCTGTTTCCTCCGACAGAGGGATAAACTCAGCCGGAGATACGGTACCAAATTCCGGCTTCCACCTAAGTAATGCTTCCAGGCCGGTAATCTTAGACGTCTCCAGTTCAAACTGCGGCTGATAATGCAGGGAAAATTCTTTCCGATGGAGTGCTTTTCTGAGAGAACTGACGAGCTGGTTTCTTCGCATGACTTTTTCGTGAAGATGTTCTGTATAGAACTGATATTTGTTTTTTCCTGTATCTTTTGCATGATACATAGCTAAATCAGCATTCTTTATTAAATTTACGGCATTCACTTTATATTCAGGGTACATGCATACACCAATGCTCGGCGTAATAAAGACTTCATTTCCGTATAGCTCAACAGGCATTGTTAATTCATTAATGATTGTTCTGCAAAGTGTTCGCATTTCAGAGATGCCTGCTTGTTCAGTTAAAATTAAGAATTCATCACCGCCCTGTCTGGAAAGTATATCTTCATCTCCTATACATGATTTCATTATTTCAACAAGCTTTTTGAGCAATTCGTCCCCGAAATCATGTCCTAAGGTATCATTAATAGATTTGAAATTATCAAAATCAATAAATAAAATACCCAATGAACTACTGTTTTCATCAGCCCGATTAATCGCTTCTTCCAGTTTCAGCTTAAACAGTGAACGGTTTGGCAGGCCGGTTAAGGCGTCCTTATATGCAAGTTCTCTGATCTCCTCGACTGCCTGCTTTTTTTCTGTAATATCCTGAACAAAAGCTAGGACAGTACAGGAATTATCCTTATAAGAAACAGGAACTACATTCACATCAATAAATAAGTGATGCCCTTCTTTATGAATAAGCCAGTTTTCAAAACGGAATGACTGGCCATCTTTTACCTTTCGAAAAACTTCTTCGGCTTCTTCTTTAAACAGCATTAGGTTATTAAAATGCATTCTGAGCAGTTCCTGTTTACTGTATCCGGTTAGTTTTTCCGCTACATTGTTAACTCTTGCGTAATTGCCTACTTCATCGATTTCAAAAATTGCGTCAAGAGAGTTGTTGAACAGAGAATCGAATTTTTCCTGGGTCTCCTGAAGATCCTCGATTACTTCTTCCAGCTGCTGCTCGGCCTTTTTCTGATTTGTGACATCTCTCGTAATGTAGGCAAAATGAGTGATGCCCTGGTTATTATCTCCAATCGGGTTTCCTTTAGTGTCCAGATACACCCAGTGGCCTTTTTTATGTTTAAACCGAAACACTGCCTGGTGCTCCTGTTGATTGGTTTTAAGTGATTCTTCAAATGCCTCCACTACAAAATTAATATCATCAGGATGCATAAATTCAAAGCAGTTTTTACCTAACAGCTCCAGAGAAGAATAACCTAAATACTTTTCATGGGACGGTGATACATAAACATAATTACCCTCAAGATCCACAATACCGATAAAATCAGAAACATTATCTGCAAGGAGCCGGTAGTGCCGTTCGCTCTCTGATAGTTTCTCATCTGTCTTTTTATGTTCCAATGCCATAGCTGTTATATATGTAAAAGTTTCTATTATCTGTACATCATCTGCTGAAGGCTCATTCGGAAAACTGTGATAAAGGGCAAAAGTACCCAGTATTTTTCCTTCAGAGGAAAGAATCGGTTCGGACCAGCATGACCTCAGGCCATGTGAAACACCAAGGGATTGAAATTCATTCCAGAGCGGATCCTTTGTAATATCTTTTACGATTACTCTTTCTTTTCTGTATGCTGCAGTTCCGCATGAACCTGAATGAGGAGCTATTTTGATTCCTTTGACAGCACGTTTATATGAATCGTCAAGGCTTGGAGCCACAGTGTCTGCTAAAATGTTTTCTGCTTCATCACATATCATTATTGAACAGTATGTATCCTTAAAAATACTTTCAATTTCCACGGTCACTCTCTCGAGGATGCTCATAAGGGATTCCCCGGTTGCAATCATTTCCAGAATAATATTTTGCGATTTCAGTAGTTTTGTATCCGGAATATTTAATGTCATACTTCCCTTTCCTTTCTCTGTTCATACTGATCTTAAATTCTCATGGAATGGTGCTGCCAAATACAGGGACCCCGGACTCTTACCAATGAAAACCTTCATTTAAATACAAAAACACATCCGTTTTCAGAATGTGCTATCCATTAAAACGGTAACTGGCTGGCATAACTTTGCAGTTGTAGCCCCTGTAGTTTTGCGTCCCATCATTTCTGAAGGTTTGCCCTGAACGTTTAGTTTTAAAATTTTCCAATTAATTACACTGATTCCTTTTGAAGTTACCATAAGTACTTTGTCTGTACGATAAGAAATTTTTATAATTACAGGACTTGGGATGAGAGAGGGAAACAATTAACTTCATAGGGTTATAGTCATCCTGTAAAAGTACCGTTCCCTTGTCTGAAATTTTTAAAACTACCAGAGTGGATAATATATCCATGTAAGAGTTATGTTAGTGGTTAAAAACTAAAGAAACAGGCTGATGAGAAAAAATTCTCAACAGCCTGCCAGGGTCATAATTAATCTGAATAGCTTTAATTATTCAGGTGGATAAATTCTCCTGGTCCCAGTGGAAGCCCAAGGAAGTACCATGCTGCGAAAAGGATAATCCAGACGATTGCGAATGCAATTGAGTATGGGAGTAAAGAAGCCATAAATGTTCCGATACCGATTTTCGGATCGTATTTTTTCGCAAATGTCAGGGCGATAGCGAAATACGCAAGCATTGGAGTAATTGGGTTCGTGATCGAGTCTCCAATGCGGTATGCGAGCTGGGTGAATGCCGGGCTGTATCCTACAATCATAAACATAGGCACAAAAACCGGCGCGAGGATCGCCCATTTCGCAGAAGCACTTGCAACCATGAGGTTGATCAGCGCTGCCACAATAATAAATCCAAGGAGAAGCGGAAGGCCGGTTAATCCTAATGCCTGAAGAAGGTCTGCTCCCTTAATGGCAACGATCGGACCTAAATTACTCCAGTTAAAGAAGGCAATCATTTGTGCAGCAACGAAGGCGATAACAATGTACATTCCCATGCCGGACATTGCTTTTGCCAGATGGTCAGCAATATCTTTAGAAGATTTCAGAACCTTAGTAACGAGTCCATAAACGAGCGCTGGCACCAGGAAGAATACCATCATTAGCGGCACAAGGCCTGTCATGAATGGTGAAACAGTTAACGAACCTGTCTCAGCATCCCGGAGCAATGCATCCTGAGGGATTGTAAGGAACAGAACGATTACTGAAAGAACAGCAATGGATATACCTGCCCAGAGCAATCCTCTTTTTTCTGATTTTGTAACTTCTTCAATCTTTTCTGTAGTACCTGTATACGAGCCGAGACGGGGCTCTACGATTTTTGTAGTTACAAGTACAGCTACAGGGACGAGAACAAAACAGGAAATAGCAAGGAAATAATAGTTCATTGCCGGATTTGCAACATAGTTAGCATCGATAATTTGTGCGCCGGTTTGTGTGAAACCAGCTACTAAAGGATCAAGCATGCTTAATATCAGGTTTGCACTAAACCCTCCGGCTACTGAAGCATATGCTGCAGCCAGACCGGCGATCGGATGCCTTCCGAGAGCTATGAAGATCATTGCTACGATTGGCGGAAGAACAACCATCGCTGCATCTGCTGCTGCATTCCCGAGCATTGCTACCAATACAATTACCGGAAGGATCAGTTTCTTTGGTGTATTCATAATGGTTGTTTTCATTAGCGCTGAAATCAGTCCGGTAGATTCCGCTAAGCCAACCCCCAGCATGACCACTAATACAATCCCAAGTGGAGGGAAACTTGTAAAGTTCGGAACGAGTTCGGTTAAAATCATAATTAACCCTTCCCCGTTCAATAAGTTCACGACGAAAATCTCTTCATCGGTTGCCGGGTTGACAGCCGATGTGCCTAAAGCGGCAAACACTGCGGAACAAAGAAGTATAATACCAGCAATAATTACAAATAGCATTACAGGATCAGGAAGTTTGTTACCGTACTTTTCCACAAAGTCTAAAAATTTAGAAAATAATCGATTCGCTATGCCTGGCTTTTTATTATTAGGATCCATTTGCGGGTCTGGTTTCACCCCTGGATTATTTTGTGGGATTGCGCTCACGAAGTTTCCCTCCTTATTTTCAATTATTTAGTGTTCTTTTTTCACATAGTTTTTGTGTCTTTTGTCAGCTCTGCGACTTGTCCAGATAGTTGTACATCGTATACTTGGAAATATCCAGCAATGTAGCTACTCGCTGTACGGCTCCTTTGATAAGAAATAATCCTTTCTTATCAAGGTAAGCAATAAAGGCTTCTCTCTCCTCCTTATTCATTAATGCAACTGGCTTGCCAATCTGATTGACTGCATCTTCAATGATTTCATCCTCAAGTTCTGTAATAGACTGGGAAAATTCCTCCTTTCTCGTTTTCTTCTGGTTTGTTGCCATGAGGCTTTCGGCAAAAGTGTGATTCATCTTTAAATATGTTAAATCCATATTAATGCATAAACAGCCAATCATTTCGTCATGCTCGTCCCTGATGATCATGGAGCTGGACTTTATATACTTCTGAGGAACGGTAGAATTAGGATAGTTCAGTATAAGATCCTCACCGTTTTCCCCTTTACGGAGTATTTCAAGCCCGAGATTTGTAACCGGAGAACCAATCCGGCGACCTGTCACCTCTCCATTAAAGATAGCGACGATGGAAGAAGAAACGTCTGAAAAATCATGCAATGTTACTTCACAGAACTCACCGAAAGTAGATGCTATCCCTTCAGCTATTGGAAGGTAGCTTCTTAGCAAAGGATGGATATCGGTTTTTACGAGCTGTTTTTCCATCTTACTGTACCTCCGGAACTTTATTCAGTGCTGTTCCCTGATAAAGCCTGCCATCCTTAAAAACGTGAACTGGATTTTTCAGAATACTAATGTCTGTAAGCGGATCCCCGTCCACAACCACTAAGTCAGCAGTTTTTCCTGCTTCAACGGTTCCTATTTTGCTGTCCGCTTTAACCGCTCTGGCAGCTGTGATAGTTGCTGATCTTAAAGCTTCCGCTGGACTCATCCCGCAATCCACCATCAATGCGAGTTCATCAGCGAGCAGCCCCGGTACATTAAATGGGGTTCCTGCGTCTGTTCCGGCTGCGATCGGCACCCCCGCTTCCAGAGCCAGCCGGAAACTATTAATATGGTCATCGACTATCTGATTCAATTTATTCAGCATATAGTCAGGAACGATCCCCTGCTTGTCCAGTATGAGGCGTGGTGCCAGTAAGGTTGGAACAAGATACGTCCCCATCTGGACCATGAGCTGGACTCCTTCTTCGTCAAGAAGATAAGCGTGCTCAATCGTTGTTACTCCAGCTCTGACTGCGTTCTTTATCCCCTCCGTGCCTATAGTGTGGGCCGCAACAGTTTTAGAAAGGTTTGCAGCTTCTTCACAGGCGCAACGGAGCTCTTCTTCATTTAACTGAACTCCCCCGGGTCCTTCGTTGCTTTCTGTGAGAACTCCGGCAGTAGCCATTACTTTTAAAAGATCAGCTCCTGCTTTAAACTGTTGGCGTGCTGCTTTTCTTACCTCGTCAGGTCCATCAGCTTCTACTGCCATAACGTGGCCGTGTCCGCCTGTCATAACGATGGGCCGCCCAGCGGCAAAAACTCTTGGCCCTTCAATGAGGCCTTCCTTTACTGCCCTGGAATATTTAATGTCTGCATTGTACCGGGTCCCGAGATTTCTTACCGTCGTAATTCCAGCAGCCAGAAATTCGTATCCTTGTTTTACAGCTTTAAAGGCAATTTCCTCAGACCCGTCATCTTTCATCTTTGCGAACGGATCGGGAGAAGCATCCATTCCGAGATGGACATGAGAATCTATTAATCCGGGAATTACCGTTTTACCGGTGCCGTCTATTTCCGTAACAGCACCTTCTGGTTTTTTCACTGATATGCCAGCTTCTGTTATCCCTTCTTCGCTGAACAAAACCTCCCCGTTTTCAAAAATATCATCGCCGTTACAGGTGATCACGCGAATGTTTTTCAGCAAATATGTCATCGGGCCACCTCCTGTTTTGCAGCATTACGCTCTGTGTATTCTCTAATCAGCTTATGATAAAGCTCAAAGCTTACGTTCCCTCCGCTGACCATCACTACAGTTTTCTTGTCTTTTATGTTGACTCTTCCGCTTAGAAGCGCTGCTGTTGCAGCTGCACCGGAAGGCTCCACAACAAGCTTTGCCCTTTCAGCCATAAAAGCAACACTGTTTGCAATATCTGCTTCAGAAACGAGAACGAGGTCATCCACATATTTTTTCGTATGAGCGAAAGTCAGGTCTCCTGGTTTTTTTGCCATCAGGCCGTCAGCAATTGTATTTACTTCACTCACTTCAGTCGGCTGGCCATGCTGTAAAGAGGTATACATCGCAGTTGCCCCTTCTGTGTTAACTCCGATTACTTTAATCGTCGGTTTGATTTCCTTTAGAGCGGCTGCAAGCCCGGATATCAGCCCTCCACCGCTTACAGGGATGATGACTACCTCTGCATCCGGAAGATCTTCAAGTATTTCCAGCCCTATCGTCCCCTGACCAGCAATGATATATGGGTCATCAAAAGGATGGATCATTACACGGCCTTCTTGCTGATGTAATTCGAATGCCTTTTCAAACATGGCAATCGAAGTAGTTCCGTGTTCGATTACTTCCGCCCCGTACTCAAGGATGGCGTTCTTTTTGCTTAACACTGGGTTTTCCGGCATTACTACAGTTGATTTAACCCCGAGCTTTTGTGCCGCGTATGCAGTGCCTGCTCCATGGTTTCCCGCAGAAAAGGCAACTACTCCTTTTTTCCTCTCTTCTTCAGGCAGATTAGCAATTTTGTTATAGGCACCGCGGATTTTAAAGGAACCAGTCTTCTGGAGGTTCTCGGTTTTTAAATATACGTCATTACCTGTTAATGTGGATATTGTCGTGCTGTTTTCGAGCGGTGTTCTGTTAATTACACCTGCCAGATTAGCCCTGGCCTGGTAAATATCATTAATCGTAACTAGCATAGTAGCCCTCCTAATCTTCTATTTCTGCGACCATCTCGATTTCTACTGGTATATTAAATGGCAGGACACTTGTCCCAATCGCGGACCTGGCATGTTTTCCTTTCTCGCCAAGGAGTTCTGCGAAAAGATCTGAAGCAGCATCGATGACTTTTGGCTGATCATAGAAGTCTGGTGAACTATTTACAAATCCAAGAAGTTTAATTATTTTGATTTTATGTAAATCGCCTGCTTCACTGCTTACCATGCTTAATAAATTCACTACAGTTATTCTGGCTGCTTCTCTCGCCTCTTCAAATGTTACTTCTGCCCCGACTCTCCCCTGGTAAACAGGTTTTCCATTTACAAACGGACCGGCCCCTGAAACAAATAATAAATTACCAGTTCTTCTTACAGTGACGTAGTTAGCCATTGGTGCAGGCGGCTCGTCCGGCCATTGAAGCCCTGTGCTGTTTAATTTCTCCTGAATTGTCATGTACAGCCTCCCTTCTCTTTATGTTATAATATTCTAAAAATTTAATAAATTCAATAACTTTTTGTAATTATAAAAATTTTTTGTTATATTAAATAAAAATATTTTGCCTGGAGGGTGTTAGGATGACGGAAGAACTTTATCTGGAAGACAGTTATTTAAAAACATGCAGCGCAAATATCATTGAAATTAACGATGGTACGGTAATACTTGATAAGACAGTTTTTTATCCATCCGGCGGCGGACAGGAATGCGACCATGGTCATATCATACAGAACGGACAGGAATTTGAAGTACATAAAGTGAAAAAAGAAGCGGGGAAAATACTCCACTATGTACGGGATGCAGAAAGGCTTATTCCCGGTCCTGCTGAAGCGGTAATTGACTGGGAACGAAGAGAAAACCTTATGCGGCATCACACCATGCTTCATGTGCTTGCTGCGGTATTCCATAAAGAGTATGGCTCTCTTTGTACCGGTAACCAGATTTACCCGGAAAAAGCGAGAATTGATCTTACAGATATTACAGAGCTTGACCGGGATGAAATTAACAGGATCGTAGCTTTAGCTAATGAAGAAGTAAAGAAAAACCATCCTGTCTCAGCGAGAACCCTCCCTCGAGAAGAAGCGGAAGCAATTTCAGGCGCGATTAAAACAGTAGTGAATCTTATTCCAAAGGCTGTGAAAGAAATCCGTCTCGTGAAAATCGGAGAGATAGACGAACAGGCATGCGGCGGGACCCATGTGAAAGGAACAGAGGATATCGGGGAAATTGTTCTGGATAAAACAAAAAATAAAGGAAAAGGAACAACAAGGCTTGAGCTTCGGGCTGTAACTAAGAGTGTTGAAGCAGTTTAGATGTGTATTGGTGGATTTCTCTATAAAAAACAGAGGCAGCCTTTTAAAAAGGTCTTGCCCCTGTTTGTTTTTCCTATGTGTTAGTCTCTTACCGGCCTTTCTCCCACTCCGCTATCTCGCCTTTTACACGGGGAGCTACCTCTTTGCCAAGGAGTTCAATCGCATTCATGACTTCATCATGAGGCATTGTTCCAAGAGGAAGATGGAGCATAAAACGGGTGATCCCTACATTTTTTCTAAGGTGGATAATCTTCTCCGCCACATAATCAGGATCCCCGACATAAAGAGCCCCTTCAAAACTTCTGGCATGGTCGAAGCTTGACCGGTCATAATGCCCCCAGCCTCTCTCCCTGCCAATAACATTCATCACCTGCTGGGTTGACGGGAAAAACTTATCTGCTGCTGTTTCTGTTGTTTCCGCTATAAAACCATGTGAGTGGGAAGCGACTGGAAGTTTGGAAACATCATGGCCCGCTTCCGCTGCTGCTCGTTTATACAGGTCAACAAGGGGAGCAAACTGCAGCGGGCTTCCACCAATGATCGCCAATACGAGCGGCAGCCCCAGATATCCGGCCCGCACAACGGATTCAGGATTCCCGCCGCTTCCGATCCATACAGGCAGCGGATCCTGTACAGGACGAGGATATATCCCCCGGTCATGAATGGATGGACGGTGCTTTCCTTTCCAGGTGATTTTTTCTGTTTTTGTAAGTTGAAAGAGCAAATCGAGTTTTTCTTCAAACAATTCATCATAATCCTGCAGATCATAACCGAACAATGGGAAGGATTCAATAAAGGATCCCCTCCCTGCCATAATTTCCGCCCGGCCGTTTGAAATACCGTCAACCGTAGCGAAATCCTGGAAAACTCTTACCGGATCATCTGACGAAAGCACCGTAACCGCGCTCGTCAGTCTTATGTTTTTTGTCTGAGATGCGGCAGCTGCCAGAAGAACAGCGGGCGAAGAAGCGGCGAAATCTTCCCTGTGATGCTCCCCCACTCCAAAGACATCCAGCCCCACCTGGTCAGCAAGGACAATTTCCTCCACTACCTCTCTGAGACGCTGCGCATGGCTGATTACTTCACCAGTTTTCGGATCTGGCGTTGTTTCTACAAATGTACTGATTCCAATTTCCAATGTATATCCCCCTCTTTTTGATTAGAAAATTATGTATTGCATATTTTGTTCATTGTTTATTATTTTGAGGTTTATTAGTATGGAATACAAGGTTTTTGAACCGATGTGACGCTGTATCTTACACTGGCAGAGTTGACAATATGTTAAAAAGAAGGTTTAACTGCGAAATCGCCCCTCCAACTTGCGAAATCCACCCGTCTGCCAGCGAATTAAATATTAACTGCTAATAAAAAACGCGAGCAGGGTTCATCCCCTGCTCACGCTATTTCTTCCGGCTTATTTTTAACAAGTGCTTTCTTTTCCCACTTTCTGCTTTTCCAGCGGTACCAGAGAGCTATTCCCCGGATCCATTCATCTATAATGAATGCAGCCCAGATGCCAATTAACCCCCATCCAAAATGGATACCGAATATATAATACATTGGCACACTGAGCCCCCAGATGACGATAATCGAAACAGCCATCACGAATCGCGCATCCCCTGTTGCCTGCAGAGTTGCTCCATAAACAAGATTGAAGCATCTGCCAGGCTCCAGAAGCAGGCCCATCAGCAGGAGAATCATACCCATTTCGATTATTTCCGGATCGTTTGTAAATAACCGGAGCAACGGTTCCCTTACTGCTATAACCACAAGAGCAACAACTACTGCAGCGATAATGCTGATGCGGATAGTCCTCAGCCCTTCCCTGTATGCTTCCTCCATTTTACCTGCACCAACAAGGTGGCCGGTAATTATCTGAGATCCCCTGCCAAGAGAAATGCCAAGAATGATTACTAAAAAGAGGACATTTAATGTGTATATCCTTGTTGCAAGCATTTGTGTGCCTAAAAGAGTGATAATTGCTGTTGTTACTATCTGGCTTAGATTGTAAGAGAGATTACCGATAGACGATGGAATCCCGATACTAAGGACTTTACTGAGCCTTTCTTTTTGAAGATCAATAAAGTCATTCCAGGTAAGCTTCAGTTTTACCCGGTAATAAAGAACTACCGCATAAGCAATCAATGCGAGAAACTGGCTGACTGCTGTTGACAGAGCTACCCCGGGGACTCCCCACTGAGGAAAACCGAGTGCTCCATATATAAATAAATAGTTTCCAAATATATTAATGATGTTCATACAGCCGCTTACAATCATTGTATCTTTCGTGAATCCGTGCGTCTGGATAACCATAGACATCGTAATGCTCATCGCCTGAAAAACAAGCGCTCCACCGACAATAATCAGGAATGTCCTTGCCTGATCAAATAGTGCAGGTTCTAAGGAAAATAACCCAAGAAGCTGCCTGCTGAACGCTATAAGAATCGCGGAAATCAAGATTCCGAATAAGAAGTTGATCAAAATTCCATTTCCAGTATATTTCCTGATTTCATCATGTTTATTTGCGCCAAGATACTGTGCAACTACGACAGAAGTCCCTGCAGCAATAAACTGAAACAGAAAAAACATAAACATAATCAGCTGGTTGGCGACGCCGACCGATGCGACTGCTTCGTCTGATACTTTACTAAGCATAAAAGTATCTGCAGTTCTTAATGACATATGCAGAAGTGATTCAATAAAAATCGGCCATGTAACAGCAAAAAGAGAGATATTCTTAACTTGTGATTTTGTCATAGGTCTTCCTCGCTGTATGGTATTAAAAACATTTTCTATTCCCGGGGTTTCGTACTGCTCAGCCTCTGTTTCTCTGGGGCAAGGAAAATTGCTTCAGAGATAACCGCTCAGCTTTAATCAATGTAAGAATTTTACCACTAAAGTTCCTTAATAAAAACAATTTATTTCGTATTCCTAAAAAAATATAAAATCATCCTGCTCAATATGCCCCTCCCTCAGCCCTAACCTCTCTGGAGCCTGACACCGAACCGACAAGGGCCAGACCCCCGACAATTACTGTGTTCCCCTATCTTAGGAATAGGATTGTGTGCTATATTAGTTTTGATTGTGTTTTCCGGAAAGGATGTTTAAAACAGATGAAAAAAAGTGTTGTTATTGCAGAGAAGCCTTCTGTAGCCCGAGATATTGCCCGGGTGCTGAATTGCCATAAGAAAGGAAATGGTTTTCTTGAAGGCGACAAATACATTATTACCTGGGCGCTCGGCCACCTTGTGACACTTGCCGACCCTGAAGTGTACGATGAAAAATATAAGACGTGGAAAATAGAAGATCTTCCGATGATGCCAAAGAACCTTAAATTAACGGTAATCAAAAAGACGAGCAAACAGTTCCACGCTGTAAAAAGCCAGCTGCACCGCCCTGATGCTGGTGAAATAATTATTGCTACTGATGCAGGCCGTGAAGGTGAACTTGTAGCCCGCTGGATCATTGAAAAAGCTAAAATAAATAAGCCGATTAAACGGCTCTGGATTTCCTCCGTTACTGATAAAGCGATAAAAGAAGGATTCCAGAAGCTCAAGAACGGAAAACAGTATGAAAATCTCTACCATGCAGCGGTAGCCCGGTCTGAGGCTGACTGGTATGTGGGATTGAACGCTACGAGAGCACTCACAACAAAATTTAATGCCCAGCTTTCGTCCGGCCGGGTGCAGACCCCTACTGTTGCGATTATCGCAAAAAGAGAAGAAGAAATCCGTAATTTTAAGCCGAAAAAATACTACGGGATTAAAGCGAAAGCGAGCGATGGCCTGTCTCTTACGTGGCAGGACAGCCATTCCGGTGACATTCGCACTTTCTCTAAAGAAAAAGCGGATAAGCTGCTGCAGAAAACGAATAAAAGCCAGGCAAAAATAACAGAAATCAATAAGAAACAGAAGAAAAGCTATGCTCCTCAACTGTACGATCTGACTGAGCTGCAGCGTGATGCAAATAAAGCATTCGGTTACTCGGCAAAAGAAACACTATCTATAATGCAGAAGCTCTATGAGCAGCATAAAGTCCTCACCTATCCGAGAACCGATTCAAGATATTTATCGAGCGACATAACTGATACACTGAAGGACCGGATTAAAGCATGTGGTAATGGAGGCTATACGAAGCTTGCCCACCAGCTGCTGAAAAAGCCGATTAAAACGAATAAATCTTTTGTGGACGATTCAAAAGTGAGCGATCACCATGCGATTATTCCTACTGAGGAAACCCCAGTCGTAAGCAAGTTTTCCGATAAAGAGAGGAAAATTTATGATCTGGTTGTAAAACGATTTTTAGCAGTTATGTATCCTCCGTTTGAATACGAACAGACAACAATCAAGGCGGACCTGGCAGGAGAAACTTTCCTCGCCAAAGGGAAAACAGTCCTCTCCCCTGGCTGGAAAGAAGTATATGAAAACAAGTTTGAAGAGGACGAGGAAAACAGTGATGACATGAAAGAGCAGCTACTCCCTCAGCTGGCACAGGGAGACCAGCTGAAAATCGTCTCTGTAAACCAGACTTCCGGGGAAACGAAACCTCCTGCAAGATTTAATGAGGCAACTCTTCTCTCCGCCATGGAAAATCCTGCGAAATATATGGCCGGCGAAGAAAAGGATCTTGCTAAAACGCTGCAAAAAACAGGCGGCCTCGGTACTGTGGCTACCCGTGCGGATATTATTGAAAAACTGTTCAATTCCTTCCTTATCGAAAAGAAAGGAAAGGATATTTTCCTCACTTCCAAAGGGAAGCAGCTCCTGGACCTGGTACCGGAAGAGTTACGGTCCCCTGCTCTTACTGCAGAGTTGGAGCAAAAACTTGAGGCGATCGCTCAGGGGAAGCTGGCTAAAAATCAGTTCATCGGAGAGATGAAAGACTACGCTAAATCCGTCGTGTATGAAATTAAAAACAGCACGAAAAAATACAAGCATAATAATATCACCGGAACGAAATGCCCTGACTGCGGAAAAAACATGCTTGAAGTAAACACGAAAACAGGTAAAATGCATGTGTGCCAGGACAGGGAATGCGGTCACCGGAAGAATATTTCCAAAACAACAAACGCCCGCTGTCCGAAATGTAAAAAGAAACTGGAACTGAGGGGACAAGGCGAAGGTCAGGTCTTTGTCTGCCGTTGCGGCCATAAAGAAAAGCTCTCCACCTTCAATGAAAGAAAGAAGAAAGAGAAAAACACGAAGATTTCCAAGCGTGATGTTAATAAATATATGAATAAACAAAACAAGGATAATGACGAGCCGTTTAACCCAGCTCTTGCCGATGCCCTTGCCAAGCTAAAACTTAAAGATTAAAACTAAATGATTCCTGCTGAAAAAAACTGCACCCCGATTGCTAATCCGGCGGTGCAGTTTTTTCGCTCTGTTAAAGGCTTTACAACAGTTTGTAACAAGAATGTTCCCTGTAAAAATACTTTTGTAAAGAAATTGATATTTTTAAATAACGAAAAACGGGTATGAGATAGAGTAATAAGCAACAAAATTCACAGTGGAGGGATAATATGAAAACTTCAACATTAAGTCTAATAGTCGGATCAATTGCGGGCGGAGCGGTTCTCGCTTCTCGTATGTACAAGAAAAAGCAAACAGTAAATTCTGAAGCAGATAAAGACACCCACTGGAGAGCGAGTGAAAAGATTGATGACATAGAAAGTGTCTATGCAGAAGATGATCCGGAAGAAAAAGGGCTGACGCAATTTGATTCTGCGCACAGAAACGACTGGATCGCAAACCGCATACCAGATGAACAGGCGAGAAAAGAACTGGAAGAACTCAAAAACAACCAATAAAAATTCAATGACCATAATAATACAAATAGGCTGGGACACAACAGCCTCTCTCAAGTACAAAAGGGTCCAGTTACCATTATCCATAACTGGACCCTTTTCAGGTGATAAAAAGGCATTCACAGTCGTATGAACCCTTTATACGACTGTTTTTTATATTCAGGACTGATTTTCGGCCGTTATGAGACTCAAACAGAAAAGACGTATGATTATTCATACGTCTTTTCTTCAGCCATCATCCAATTCTCCTGTCATCCTGGTCAGTTTACACTTCAATAATAAACGGCAGAATCATTGGTTTCTTTCTTGTCTGTTTATATAAGTAGTCCCCTGTCACCTTTTTTAGTTCATGCTTGATCATGCCCCATTCATTTCTTTTAGAGGATGTCATCTCATTCACTGTCTGGGAAACAAGGACATTGATATTATTTAACAGCTCTGTAGATTCTTTTTCAAAAACAAAGCCCCGGGAAATAATATCAGGATTCGTGGCAAGTTTTTTATCTGTTTTGCTCATGGTCAGAAAAATAATAAGAATTCCGTCTTCTGAAAGCTGTCTTCTGTCACGGAGAACAATCTCGCCAGTTTCCCCTACACCAAGGCCGTCTACATAGGTATTTCCGGCGTGTACGGACTTCGTCTGCCTTGCTTCCCCGTCCTGAATATCCAGCACGTCGCCATTTTTCAAAATAAAGGTGTTTCCTTCTTGCACCCCGACAGATTCAGCAAGCATACGGTGGTGATGGAGCATCCGCAGCTCCCCGTGAATCGGAATAAAATACTTTGGCCGCATTAAGGTGAGCATCAGTTTTAAGTCTTCTTGATAACCGTGGCCAGATACATGCATTCCTGAAGAGCTTCCGGAACCGTAGATAACTTTTGCTCCGAGGCCATACAAATTATCGACGATACGGCTCACTGCTTTTTCATTCCCGGGAATCGGGCCGGCAGCTAGAATAACCGTATCTCCCGGAAGGACTTCCGCATCCCGGAAATCTCCGGTAGACAGCCTGGACAGAGCCGCCATTATTTCTCCCTGGCTTCCGGTACATAATATTGCAACCTGCTGAGGAGGGAGCTTGTTAATATCCCGTTTATCAATAAGCATGCCGTCCGGCACATTCAGATAGCCTCTCTCCATCGCCACTTCGACTACATTTACCATCGTCCGGCCAAGCAGCGCCAGTTTCCTGCCTGTTTTTGCTGCTGCGTCCACCGCTTGCTGCAAACGGCTTACATTTGAAGCGAAAGTCGACAGGAACACCTTCCCATCCGCCTTCATAAATGCTTCATCCACATGCTCCCCCACCCTTCGTTCCGTTGGAGTAAGCCCGGGACGTTCGGCATTTGTACTTTCAGAAAGAAGCAGCAGCACTCCTTTTTTCCCTATTTCCGCCATCTTATGAATATCTGAGTACTCTTCAATAGCCGGAGTCAGATCAAATTTAAAATCACCTGTATGAACTACACTACCCTCCGGTGTATTAAATACAACACCTAAACAGTCAGGAATACTATGGATGACTTTAAAAAATTCGACCTGGACACTTCCAAAGTCCAGCTGCGTATCCTCCTTTATTTCTTTCAGCTCTGTAGTGCCAAGGAGCTTATGGTCCTGCAGTTTCAGCTCGATTAAACCGATCGTAAACCTGGTTGCGTAAACCGGAACATTTATTTCTTTCAGTAAGAATGGAATGCCGCCAATGTGGTCTTCATGACCGTGAGTGACAATCAGCCCTTTCACCTTCTCTTTATTTTTAATAAGAAAACTTATATCAGGAATGATAAGGTCGATCCCTAACAAACTTTCATCAGGGAATTTATTGCCGCAGTCAATAAGAAATATGTCATCGTCGTATTGCACGGCATACATATTTTTTCCAATCTCATGCAAACCACCTAAAGCAAACACCGATAAACCGCTCAAACGAAATCCCTCCATAAAATAAATGTAAATTTATTCTGCCCATTACTTGCTGCATTATAAGACAGGAGACACAGCGGTCCCCTTCGTATAAAACTAATCTGGTTTAAATTATTTAAAGTATGTATTAATCTTTTTACACCCTGAATGAATTCCATATATAGACTTTACATTTAAAAAGACGAACATTACTTTTCGATTGCAGCGTAAGGCGGCGGTGACTGTCTCTTCATCTGCTCCTGCGGTTACTCGTCGCAAAAAGAGTTTTGCTCCTGCGGTTACTCGTCGCAAAAAGAGTTTTGCCAGCATAGCTCCGTAGAATATCCGTCGAGACAACTCGACGCATTTGCGGTGAAGAAGATGCTCGTTCTTGCGGGAAAAGCATAAAAAGCTGAAAATCCATTTTTGACGGCGTACAGCCGTCAAAAATTATTTGAAGCCGTGCCCGCAGAACGCGTCCGTCTGTAGCGTAAATCGATCAACAAAGTAACATTTCCTGAATTATAAAATTGATTCACTCTAAGTATATATAGCGAAGAAATCAATCCGACAATGGAATTTTATGGCTAAAGTACAAGTGCAACCATGCCTCTGTCTTCGCAAATCGGCTGGTTTTCTTTACTTATGCCCTTACTTTGTTTTTTTAAACCTGTTCCCGGTGTTCACATAGTAAAGAATAAAAAATATAACAATGAAAAAAAGCGCAAGCCCAAAATAAAAAAGCCATCCGATTTTCAGCAGTTCACTGAGCAGCATAAAAACCTGAATGAATGCAAGGGCGAACATCATTTTTCCCATGAATTTTGTTAGAGCAGTTTTGTCATATTTATCTCTTTCTTCCTTTGGCATCGTGTTGAAACCGGCTATAAGGAAAGAGCCTTTTCCGAAAGAAAACAGTATTCCAAGCAGAATCAGGCCAGCCATTACTATTAAAGCACTTACCATAATTTCACATCCCCCTGTCGTTACTAGTAATACGGGGGACTTTCGGGAAAGTTCCCTGGAGAGTCAAAGACTATCTCCATACATTACAAATTTTTATAATTATCTAATGCTCACCAGGCTCGATCAGCTGTTACGTCTGCTTCCGGTTTCCTTCTTTCCAGGAACTTATTAAACTGTGTGGGAGTTACACCTGCCAGTCTCTTGAAATCCCGGTTAAAATGGGCGTGGTCATAATAACCGTTTTCCTGAATAATTTCCAGAAATAATTCCTGTGTGATCTGCTCCTGACGGATGATTTTCTTCACGGAATTCTGGAATTTAACAATGCTGCAGAACTGCTTCGGTGAAAAGCCAATATATTCGGCAAATTTATTGCGTACATACCTGTCTGAATAGCCGGTTTCCTCTGAAAGCTGGCGGACGGTTACTGTACCATTCGACGCATAAATTCTCCTGCTGCAGTATTGAATGATTTTATGATCATACCTTACCCTGCCCGTCATATTCACAAAAATGCTTTCAAACAATTTAACTCTCTCAGAAAAGGAATTACATTCAAAAATCTGATGAAGAAGTGCAGTATCAAAGTTAGCTGTAACACTTTCTGCAGGAAAATTCTGATCAATAATTTCGTTCATAGGGCTTTTTACTTGCAGCGTAGTCTGTTCCGGGATGAACCTGATGCCAAAATATAAACTATTTTCTTTGAAATCGGGCTGTATTTTTCTCACAGGTGGGCTCGTCCAGAGTACAGCTTCAGGATGAGCAGGTTCGCAGCAGAAAATACAGTCAATACAACCATCAGGAATAACAGGGATCGCATAGGAAGTGGCTTCCTTTGTTCTGAACTGATAATACAAAGCAATGTCTTTATTCCAGGCACTCCGGGGCGGCTGAAACTCAGTGTAATCATATGTATTTAATGCTATTTCAGGCTGAGAAGGAAAAAATAGCATCAAATTCCCCCTTATTAGTAATAGTCTAAACCAGCATTCTAATAATGAGGTTAGTATAACACGGGCGTTTAAAATAATTTGTAGTAATTTGTATATTGAAAATATTCATAAAGTTCCGTTTCTTCCTATTATCATACTCATAACAGGGATATGCTTAAAAATGAGGCACAAAGGTCTGAACTGGATTGTTTTGCTGCCATCATCGCTTATTAACCCCGGGAAGTTGTTAAACTGCAGTGCAGGCTCTCCAGCAGGACCATTTGTGAATATCCCTGTCAGGAGGAGATCAAATGGAAATTAAGGAAAAAACTCAATTAATTAATCACCCGCTCGAACCGCTTACAGCAGAAGAAATCAGAGAAGCCGTTGCAATTGTAAAGGAAAAACAGAACCTCTCCCTCTCGGCTCGTTTCGTACAAGTAGTTCTCTACGAGCCTCTGAAAGAAACCGTCCTTTCCTTTGAAAAAGGAGATCCGATTATACGGGAAGCATTTATGATTATACTTGATAATGAAACGGAGAAAACATATGAAGCTGTCGTTTCACTTACAGCTAAAGATGTGCTTTCATGGGAGCACATTCCCGGAGTACAGCCCGGTGTCATGCTCGATGAATTCGAACAGTGCGAACAGGTTGTAAAGAACAGTCCCGAATTTCAGGAAGCGCTGTTAAGACGGGGAATTTCTGACCCTGATTTAGTGATGGTCGACCCTTGGTCTGCAGGTAATTTCGGGATAAAAGAAGATGAAGGAAAACGCCTGGCGAGAGCCATTTGCTGGGTGAAAAAATTTGCCGACGATAACGGATACGCCTATCCCCTGACAGGGATTGTCGCTTATGTTGATCTCCATAAAATGAAAATTCACCGTTTTGAAGACCATGGAGTTCGTGAACTTCCGCCTAATGATGGAAATTATACACCAGAAACTTCTGAGAGCATTACACTCCGGACAGATTTAAAGCCGCTGGAAATTGTCCAGCCGGAAGGGCCAAGCTTTGAGATTGAGGGCCATTATATCAAATGGCAGAAATGGCATATCCGATTCGGATTCACTCCAAGGGAAGGACTTGTCCTCCACCAGGTGGGATATGAGGATAAAGGAAAGATCCGGCCTATACTCTACCGGGCAGCACTATCGGAAATGGTTGTCCCTTATGGGGACTCAAGCTTCGCCCATAATACCCAGAACGCATTCGATGCCGGTGAATACGGGCTGGGCCAGCTGGCAAATTCCTTAACCTTAGGCTGTGACTGTCTCGGAGAAATCCGTTATTTTGATGCAGTCATGACTGACAGCAGCGGAGAAGTTCGCACGATCCCAAATGCGATATGCCTACATGAAGAAGATTATGGAGTTGCGTGGAAGCATACTGACTGGCGAACAGAGAAAGTAGAAGTCCGGAGATCACGCAGGTTAGTCCTCTCCTTCTTCTGTACTGTCGGAAACTATGATTATGGTTTCTACTGGAGTTTTTACCAGGATGGCACAATAGAAAACGAAGTAAAACTGACTGGAATCTTAAATACGGGAACATATGATGAAAGCGGCCAATCCAAATATGGCACCGAAGTTGCTCCGAAAATGAACGCCGCCTACCATCAGCACTTTTTCAATTTCCGGCTGGATACAATGCTCGATGGAATTAATAACTCTGTCGTTGAAATTAATACAGTACCTGAAGAAAAAAGCCCTGATAATCCAAATAATAACGGCTTCTATATTAATACACATACCTTTAAAACAGAAACGGAAGCGCAAAGAAACATGGACCTTGCTTCCCAGAGGACGTGGAAAATTATTAATCCGGAGTCACTAAACGCCGTTGGCACACCTGTAGGGTACAGGATCCTCCCTGGTGAGAACTGTTTTCCGTTTGCTAATGATGATTCGAGCGTAATGAAACGAGCCGGATTTTTGAAAAATCATTTATATGTCACTAAATACGACCCAGATGAAAAATATGCAACAGGCAATTATCCATACCAGCATCCAGGAGGCGACGGGCTGCCTAAATACGCAGCTGCAAACCGGAACATAGAGAATGAAGATGTGGTAGTTTGGTATACGATGGGCCACCATCATATCACCCGCCCGGAAGACTGGCCGGTAATGCCTACCGCCTATATTAATTTTCAGCTGAAGCCCGCTGGTTTCTTTGACCGGAACCCTGCAATTGACCTGCCGCGGCCGAAAGCGAAAACAGGTGCCTCATGCCATTCTGATAAAGGATCGTCGTGTCACTAAAATGAGTATCGGATTGGTTGAAAAATTTGCTTCCGGGAGGTGTTGAGGATCCTCATTCCGTTAAGTTGATAAAAATGTCGTTTGGGGAGGTGCAGCGGTTCCTCGTTTCGTTATCAGATCAGCATAAAATCTGGTGATTTAAGGGGGGAAATGAGCAAATAAAGGAACTAGGATCCTAAAACGTACGTAAAATTAAGTATTTTAAGGAAGAGCGGATCGAGGATCCACAGTAAAAGCACATTCGTGATAAAACAAAGAGAACGCCTGGATAATATTATCCAGGCGTTTTTGTATACAATTCATAATGTCTCCAACGGTCAGGAAGTGCGCTGGAGAACCCGCGCGCTTCTTTTTATTAGAAATTTACTTGTTAATTATTATAAATATAATAGCTGAGGGGCTAAACCATTTTAATAATGCAGACAACTACATGATTCTTCGCTGATCAGGACTTTTTATCTTCGCCTTCACTCTTACTGTCTTTTTTATTTTTCTCTGGAAACAACGCCTTCATATACCCGCTGTCCTGAAGAACAACTCCCTTTTTCACTAGTTCAGACCATAGGAGCCAGTCTAATGAAAATGGACTCTCTT
Source organism: Evansella clarkii (assembly GCF_002019695.1). GTDB lineage: Bacteria > Bacillota > Bacilli > Bacillales > Salisediminibacteriaceae > Evansella > Evansella clarkii. Next base: position 3,479,965 of record NZ_KV917376.1, read on the forward strand.
CCTTTCTCCTCTCAACTTCTGACTGACTTACACCAATGTTCAATACACGGCCATTAAGGATTAAGGTGATTGCTACATCCCTTTCATTTTTACCCGGCCAGCTGCAAACTAAAATTACATCATTGCCTGCTTCCTCCAGCTCTCTTTCCACACAGCCCATCACATGGTTAAAGTAATCTTCCACACCCATTGACTTTGCCATCATTCCCCGCTTCCATCCTGAAACATTCATTAAATCAGCCCCCTCATGTTTTTATTTTTAGTATAGTTGTCAGATAATTATGATAAATTATAATTATTCTACTAAAGTTTTTGTCAGATTACCACTGTTTTTTTAAATATTTTTAAAAAGTTTTATAAAAATAATATTTAAGGTGATTAATTTAGTAATGAAAAAGAGCTCCACTAAGGGAGCTCCTCTTCATAATTTATTGGTTTCTTGTTAAAACTCCGCCTTCCAGCTCAAACTCTCTGTCACCTTTTTTCGCATAAACAGTAATCAGGAAACTTCCCCGAGGAAGCTGGTTCGTATTGTAAGTGAATGAACGTGTTCCAGGAGCTACATTTGTTGCCCGGGCAGTCTCGGCGACGACTTCGCCAGTTGAAGTGTTTTTAAACCGGACAACAAACTCATCTGCACCATGGGGTACGTTTACGCTGCCGATAAGGAAATTAAACAGCATAGACAGCTGCAGTCCTGATAACAGCGGATAATCAGGCTCCCCTACAAAAACGATTGTCGGCACTTCAATTGTTGATGTTCCATCACTAAGAATAAAAGTACCTTCATAGTAACCAGGATCAAGATTTGCCACATCTACCTGTACACCAAAGTTCAGGTTTTGGGTCTTTCCTGGCTGTACCTGAAGGTTATTACTGTGCATTACCTTAATACCTTCATGCCCGGTAAACTCGATAGAGAAGCGTTTTCTCTCATCGGAAAGATTCTGGACAGTAAAGAACTGGCGTCTTACTTCTTTATCTTCTTCATTCGTGAAGATACCGAAGCTGTGGCTTCCTGGTGTTGCAAGTACTTCTGCATTAATGGCATCCAGCACACGGATGCTGCCTGCCCCCTGACTGTTATGCGGGTAAAGGTTCCCATTCTCATCATACATATTTTCCGCCGTATTCTTTAGAGCTGCCTTCACAAAGTCCACGCTCCAGTCAGGGTGTGCCTCCAGGATTAGTGCCGCTGCTCCAGCAACATGCGGAGCTGACATGCTTGTCCCCTGGAAGGAAGCGTAGCCGTGAGGATTTGCCGGGTTGTGAGTCGGCACAGTGCTTACGATTGCTACCCCAGGTGCTGAAACATCAGGCTTGATCATCCATGTATTCATTACAGGTCCTCTGGAAGAGAAATTAGCCATTGTTTCTCCAACCAGTTGTTCAAAATCAATATCAAAAGAGATAGTATCGTTTCCTGAAGCCAGCTCCGCAAGGATTTTCTGCCCGTCTTCCTGTGTGAGCATAATCATTGGAATTGCCGTTCCAGGCACCTGCGGCTGGACCCCTGCCACATTATTATAAATCACTGCGCCAATTGCTCCGTGGTCCTTCGCATTCTGTGCTTTATCAACAAATGCGTAGTCCCCCCGGCGCATAAGCGCGATTTTTCCTTCTAGATTTTTGCCTGCGAAATCAGCTTCTGTACCAGCAAGCCCTACATCAATGAATTCAAACTCCCATTCATTGAGAGCAAGAAGTTCTTCTTCTGAAGGATATCCCATGATTGCTGCGCTAGGGTAACTTGTATCTCCTCCAGTAGAAATATCTACACCGAACAAATTGTAAGGAAGCTGTGTTGCGCCAACAGAAATCGCTTCACGGGAAGTTCCCGGCGAGCCGACTGTCCAGTTGTTCGGTCCGCTGTTACCATTCGACGTTACCGCTACTACTCCTTCTGTCATCGCCCTGTCTAATGCGATACTCGTAGCATAATCAGGATCGTTGACATTTGCACCGAGTGATAGGTTCATAATGTCGGCACCGTCCTGTACTGCACGTTCGATCCCTGCGATAACATTTTGAGTTGTACCGCTTCCCCCTGGGCCTAAAACACGGTAAGCAAGCAATGTGGCATCTGGAGCCACCCCTTTAATTTGCCCGTTAGCAGCAACTGTCCCGGCAACATGAGTACCGTGATTCGTCCTTTGGCTCATGTTCCCTGTGTTTGTTTCCTGAGGGTCAGCATCATTGCTTACAAAATCCCATCCAAGATAGTCGCCAAAAGCGTGCGTCAGATCAGGATGAGTGTAATCCACGCCAGTGTCGATGATGGCGACAGTTACTCCTTCTCCTGTGTATCCTGCATCCCACGCTTCGTCAGCGCCAATAAAAGGAGCACTGTCCATCATCATCGGGCTGAAGCTTTCCGGGTCAAGGAGCTCTGCCTCTTCTATTTGCGACACTTCATACGTCTGGTTTGGATAGACAGCTTTTACACCTTCGATCTCAAATAATTCTGGAAGGTCTGCCTGGGAAATTTCCACGGAAAATCCGGAAAAAAGATAGTCATATTCCCTGTTCACAGTTACATCGGCTGCTTCTTCCAGTTCAGCAATTATTTCCTGGCGCACTTCTTCCAGGTTTTCTTCTGTCTGTACTTCACCTTCTTGTTTTGCCTCAATAATCGATGCTTCGTCAAGCTCAACAATAACTGTCAGTATTTCCTCTGACTCTCCGTCAAAATCAAGATATACTTCCGGTTCACCGGCTGCATCCCCCTCTGCAGCCATCCCCAAACCGCTGAAGCCAGAGAACATAAGCAGAAAAATAAGTGAATAAATGAATAAAACATTCTTCTTTTTTCTTGCCATTACCCCATCTCCTCATGTAGTAGTTACCTGCCGTTTGCTGGCAGGCTTGCTGCTCAGCAGGTGTTGCTATGTATCCCTCCTCTTTCTATATTTAAAGGGCCGGACTATGAGTCTATTTTTCAGTGATATCATAAAAATGTCAATAAATTCTGAATTTAAAGAAATTTGTCGTTTCATTATCCTTTTTACTTTTTCAGGAAAATATATAATGTTTAAGAAATCCATCTATAAAGGATTTTTGTTCGTTCAGGAAGGATTTTTCGCCGATTGCTCTGCTTATTACACGACTTATTTCTTTTGCTTAGCTATTCTAATAGAGTAAGTATAAATGTAGCAAAAACAGAATTATGCAGTAATCAAATGCCTTTTCTGTTTTATTGTCGCGAGGAACGGCAAACTTGTCGGATTCTTCCTGGAAGAATACAGAAATAGCGAGTATATGCCTACTCAGAAGCCTGTGAATTGCTGCAAATCTAGTTCATTTGCTCCCCTTTAAAAATAGGGATTTCATCTTTAAAAACATATGTCGAAAAAAATGGTGAATAAAAAATACGGCAAGTTCCCTGCCGTATTTTTATAAATCTTGCTATTCTGTTTTCATTAAGAATTAAATTTACTCCTCTTCTGGCTCAGTTTCAAAGCTTTCCAGATTAAAAATATCTTCCATACCTTCTATAGGGATGTCGGTCACTGCTTCGTCGAGCATATCAGCGATTTTCTTCTGTGCAGCAGATAATTCTACTTTTTCGTCAACGAGCATTCTCCGGATATCCCCTTTCATTTCATCAAATGACTGGTTAACATCATCCATTTCCTGCTTTTCCAGCACTTTAATGATATGGTAGCCGAATTCAGTTTCTACCGGGTCACTGATCTCGCCTTCTTCCAGTGAAAAAGCGGCGATCTCAAATGGTTCAACCATCATCCCCGAAGTGAAAAAGCCGAGTTCTCCCCCTTCTTCTGCATTTGAGCTGTCTATCGAGTGCTCTTTAGCAAGCTCGGCGAAATCTTCCCCGCCATCCAGTTTTTCTTTTATCTCCAGTGCTAGTTCTTCCTCTTCGACCAGAATATGTGAGGCATTTACCTCGGTTATTAAGCGGGTATACATCTCTTCCATCTCTTCTTCGCTGATTTCAACACCATCAGCTTTTGCTTCGTCCTGCAGAAGCGCCAAGTGGACCGCTTCCCTGAAAGCTTCTTCATCTTCAAAATTCAGATGACCGAGCCACTGTTCGAAGTCGTCGCCATACTGGTTTTTATAAAGGTCAACCTCCTGGTCAATCTGTTCTTCTTTAATTTCATATTTTTCATTCAGAACCTGTCTTGTAATGAGATCCTGCAACACTTCTTTTCCATGCCGGGACAGCAGCTCTTCATATAATTCTTCCTTGGTGATTGTGCCGGCGGTAGTTTCAACAACTACTTCTGAATCGCCCTCACTTGCACTTGCCGCCTCAGAGCTTTGCTCCTCATCTGTACATCCTGAAGCAAGGATGGCTGATGCTATTAAAATTCCTGTGAGACCATATTTTTTCATTAGTCATTCACCTTCCTCTGTTTTCTCTTAAGTGCCCATTCAATATGTACGGAGAACGAACCAGCAGGTTCGTTCTCCACTGACAAACTATTTATCTTCCATTTCCTTTACCAGGCCCTGCACGGCGAACTGCTGTATCAGACTGTTCAGGGTCGGTTTCAGACGATGCTGTAAATACCAGGTCATTAGGATTTGGTGTGGAACCTCTTCCTGGTTCTGGTATTTGAACGTAAACAGGTACGTCTACTGTTTCCCCTGCTTCAACTTCGATAAGGTTATTCAGGAGACGGAGGTCCCATCCGCTTTCAGACTCAACATCGAGACGGAAAATGTCTGTCTCTTCCCCGGTATTTGTAACCTGGAAAGTATATTCAGCGATTCTTCCTGGCGCTGCATGCTCCACATCTCCGTTCTCTACTTCAACGCCTCGCTCATATGGTCCAGCTCCATCCATATGGCGGACTGCAACACGATAGGATAGTGCTTCGTCGTCAGCAACAATCTTATCTAGCATATAGAAATGCAGGCGGTTGTACTCATCCACGTATTCGTTCACTACCCCATCAGCAGTACCAACTTTAAACAGTGCATCGGCAAGCTGCTGGTAGTCTCCAAGAGAAAGCATTTCAGTTTCTCCGTTAGGTCGCACAAAGTCAACTTCTTCAATGTCTTCCGGATGAGCATCAATTACCCAGATGTTCGGCCATGCTTCGTTGTCTCTCGTTTTAGCCAGAAGTACGCCGGAATCCATCTGGAAGGAGTCGTATCCTACACGGTCAACAACTTCAATAGTGTAGTTGTTGTACCATCTTTCACCACGCTGCATGTCTGCTCTCCAGTCATCCTGCAGGGAATTCCTCGGTGTATGGTCAACCATTTCAATGTTAATGCCATAAATACCGTCGCGTCCGAATTCCTCGCCAGATGGGACAGCACGAGTAAGTATTTCAGCAAAAACAGGACCTGTTTCTGCCAGTTCATCCCTGTCTACTCTGATGTACTGATCTTCGTCAAGGTAACCTTGCTTAATTTTGTTACGAAGCATATGGTGTGACGGAGCTGATGCACCTTCATAGGAAGGAACTGTCCAGCGAGTATGGTTCCCCCCTGGCCCGTTAAAGGCACCACGGCTCATTAATTCCCATGGACCAGAGTAAGTTCTGGAAACCGGGTCTGCATATGGGTTGTTGTAGTTATCAAGGAGATTCATAATATGTCCGAATTCATGGGCGAAAACTGCCATTCCGCTCGTTTCCCCTTGTAAAGACATACCTGCAGATATATTTGCACGTGCCCATGGAGCAGCAGCTGCAGCCCAGGAAGTCCAGGAAACATAACGGGTGTTCGCCCAGTTATTCAGTTCATCTCTGAATTCCTCAGGAGGTCCGAACTCGTCAGTAACATCTTCCGGAGAATCGAACATCATTTCCCCAAACTGCTGCCATACGTCTGATTCAGATAAGCCAGCATGGAGAACAAAAACGAAGTCGTAGTCTTCCCCAGAGGCATCTATATCTTCCTGCGCAGCGGCAACTCCATGATTCATCAGATTATATGTCTGATAACCTGCTGGCATATCGGCTTGCTGTCCCCATTCACCCATTCCATACTGGAAATAACGATGGTCCATTTCATATACACCGAAAGCGTCCAGCTCCACGCCCCACTGGCCAAAAGAATTTTCCCGCCAGTAGCCATCAATGGATGTATAATTGTTGATTTCCTGCGGTGTATTTAAGTAATCCACCCACCACTGTGGCAGGTCTTCTCTAGGAATTTCTCCAATACCAATTGGGTTACCTCCAGCCTGGGAACCTTCCGGCTGGCTGATAATGAATTCCTGATCAGGGAAATCTACTAAAATCAAAGCCCCTTTAATATTCAGTTCTGGCTCAATATCCGTATCATGCCAGTCGATCCCGGGAACCGGGCGGTAATCATCCCATGTCATGTCTCTCGGGAGTACCCAGGATTCTTCATCAATTGGATCAGGAAATTCTGTAAGGCCAGGCTTCCCTGCAGCTTCGCCGGCATTTGGGTTACCAGGAGGGGATGCGAAAGCAGTGGTAGATGAAAATAATAACAACACACTGGAAAGAAGGACTGCGGATTTCTTTCTGAGTTTCATAGAAAACCTCCACTAATTCAGATTTTTTGTCGTACAGCTTTAACCTTCCGGGCAATGCAGTTGATCCCTGTATTCTTATAGGCACTCCTCCCTGTTTTTCTCACACATTTCGCTGTATTTTACTGGATCAGTTTCATAATAAAACAAATTTTCTGTAAATTTATAAAACTTAAGCAATTGTATAAATAAGTCTCACACTTCTCAGAGTCAACTTATTTCGACAGGCAAATAAAGAAATGTAATAGGACCATCTATTATATTATGAAAGTATTACTCTTCAATAAGTTACCAGTCTAAAGTAAAGAAGCTTACTCTAATGCCAATTAATAAAACGATTTTGCAATGTCCGGCTTTTAAAAATTATTTATAGTTTTTGAGCACTATTTTTAATGGTGGTGCTTTTGTAATGCATTTTTTGAAAAAACAGGATATATTTACTTCGGATGTCGAAAAGTTTTTTCTCCATTTATGATTATAAAAGATACGATAGAGAGTATTTATTTAAATTACAGTAATAATTATTTTATAAAAGAGTTTAATCAGGGAGGTTAAACGACATGATCATGCCTGCCACAGAAGAAGAAAAGCAGTTCATTATTTCAAGAGCAGCAGTCACAGCAAAGGAAAGTACGGGATCGGCCATGGAAATCAGCCAGGAAAAAGCAGAAGGCCTGTTAGAGGCAGCATTATACAGCGGCGCCTCCTTTTATGTCACGAGAGGGGATGTTGGTCAATTGACCGGGTGGATTCTTCTTGGAAAACAAATGGATTTTATTACTGGCAAACCGGTGGGTTTTATGTTTGAACTTTATGTACTCCCTCCCTATCGCAAAAAGGGATTAGGTAAATTACTTATTCAGGAAGGTGTGAGCATTCTGAAGGCCCGGGGGTACGAGGAAGTCCGCTTCAATGTATATACAGCTAATCCGGCGAAAGAAATGTACAGCAGACTCGGGTTCAAGGAACTTCAGACCATTATGTATATTTAACATCAAAAAAAAGGATGGCGGCCTGTTACTGTTGCCGCCATCATTTTTAGTTATATCACCTTATTATAATTTATTTGCTTGCTTCATAGATTCTCATCGGGGGCAGATTTCTGAAGAAGTACTGATCGTGTACATTGGCAAAATGCTTTTCAAGATACTTTTTCAGGTGCTCATCCTTCTGGTAAAACGTCTGGTATGGGAGGAATTTTCCTTTTTCTTTTAATACCAGGCTTGTATTTTTCACAACCTTGTCTCTTAATTCAGGAGTAAGGAATGAAAACGGAATGCCAGATAACACATAATCCGCTTTCCCGTCTGCATATTTCCGGGTAATTTCCTCCACCTCTTCGGCACTTCCGTGATGCACGATCAGTCGTTCATCCGTTATATTTTCATTTAAATACTGGACAAAGTTTTCATTTAATTCGATAGCGATAATGAGTGAATCATGCGTGATCCGTTCAAGCAGATAGTTCGTGAAAACCCCGGTTGCCGGTCCGTACTCCACGATGACAACTCTGTTATCCAGGTTCATCCTCCCGCAAATTTCCTGTACTCCTTTTTTAGAAGTCGGGGTAATAGAAGCGATATTTTTGTCCCGGATTATATTTTTTACATACTCTTTTGTACTCATCCTTACACTCCTTTTTTTCCTGTACTTAGCAGCGAGATATATTTTCCCCTTTCCGAAGGGATTTAAGCGCTTATTTGAAAAATGCCTTATAAAATATGCCCTCTTTGAAACTTTGTTGCATACACTGGTCTTAAACCTATTTTCCATCTGGAGGAGTGCTCTTATGATTCACATTGTGAAAGCCGGTGAAACACTTAATCAGATTTCCAGGGATTTTCGAACTCCCTTAGATGCCATTTTAAATGCAAACCCGGGCTTTAATCCTGATATGATTTTTCCGGGACAGGCAATTCTCATACCTGGTTTCCCCTCCCCTGAAACAATTCCCTATAAAATTGATGTGTCTATTACTGAGAGGCGGCTCAATTTGTTCCTCAATAACGTTATTATCAAACAATATCCAATTGCAGTCGGGAGAATTCTCCACGAAACCCCGATAGGGAATTTTATTATTATTAATAAAGCGCCAAACCCGGGAGGCCCGTACGGCACAATGTGGATGAGCTTGTCAAAGCAGCATTATGGAATTCATGGTACAAACGACCCGAGTTCTATCGGCCAGGCAGTGTCCAGGGGCTGTATTCGTATGTTCAATCATGATGTGGAAGAATTAGCAAGCATTGTCCCGATTGGCACTGGTGTGATGATTCATCCGTAATAGTCCAGTTAATTTGAAAAGAAGGTGTAGCATCCAGCCCCTGTCAGGAGAATAAATAGCAAGATAATAATACTTGTGGTAAAGTTTAAGAAGTTGATAATATCTTCCAAAACACTACTAACAGCAGTCACAGACCAAAAAGATTAGCCTGTGTAAATGAAATACTATTTCTATTATAAGCAGGAGGAATTAATATGACAAATAGTGAAAAAAGCGAAAGCCAGGAACTGATCGAACTAAAAGAGAGAAATAAACAATATCAAAATGAAATCTATGAATTATCAACACCTATTATTCCCTCAATTGTTCCTAACACCATTCTCGTCCCATTAATGGGTAAACTTACAAGTGAGCGACTTGAACACATCCAGGAAAAGCTAGTTAATAACATTCATAAACAATCAGCTGATACAGTGTTAATCGACTTTACCGGGATTAGCTCCTATGGCGTTGAAGAAAATATGGAATACGATTTTTTAATGGGTCAGATACATAACTTAGTAGATTCTCTTCGATTAATGGGCGCAGAAACGCTGTTTGTAGGATTGTCTCCGAAATTAGTTCAGAAACTCGTTTCTTCTAATGTGAGAGGGTTGACAGAACTCAATGCTCATGCGACCTTCCGTACTGGCCTGCAGTATCTTCTAGACAAAAAAGGCCTGGAAATCCGGGAAAAAACAAAATAATTTTTTGAGAATGGACTGGCTGTGTGTTTATTTGCGGCCGGTTTTTTTGTTTTTATAACCCGAACTTAGAGAATATGCCCGGGATCGGTATCAGGAGATCGTCTTGCATGCCCGCTCCAGGAAAAATTGATGGCGAGCGGTAACGTGAGGGCGTCTCACATGCCCGCTTGAGGAGAAATTGAAGGCAAGCGGTAACGTGAGATCGTCTCGCATGCCCGCTTGAGGAAAAATTGATGGCAAGCGGTAACGTGAGAGCATCTCGCATACCCGCTTGAGTGAAAATTGATAACAAGCGGTAACGTGAGAGCATCTCGCATGCCCGCTCCAGGAAAAATTGAAGGCAAGCGGTAACGTGAGAGCATCTCGCATGCCCGCTCGAGGGAAAATTGATGGCAAGCGGTAACGTGAGAGCATCTCGCATGCCCGCTCCAGGAAAAATTGAAGGCAAGCGGTAACGTGAGAGCGTCTCGCATGCCCGCTTGAGGAAAAAATGATAGTAAGCGGTAACGCAAGATCGTCTCACATACCGAACTAACGAAAAAGTTTTCGCCACCTCCCCCACCTCCTCAAACTCCTCTAAACAGAGCCTTCTTAACTATTAATCAGACAGATAGCACGTGAAAATCCTCCCCATTTTTTATAAAAAAACTTTCAAAATATCCACCACTCTTCAAGTCCAACCTAAAACACCCTCTTCAACACTTGGTGTATCAACATTTAATGTGATTTTAAATTTTCTATATTTTCAAGCCATTATGAAGCATTAGAGAGCATAAGTCCACATAACCGAGGAATAAGCTATATTTTTATGACAAAGTCCTCTTGACATGAAATAAATATGCTAAATAGAAAAATATATCAATATACTGAATTTGTGGAAAATTGTCGAAACCACTAACCTAGTAAACATGTGACAAAACAAAATGTTTTCTTAATAACCAGACAGAAAACAACCAGGAGGATATGAATTTGAAGAAATTTAAAGTAAGAAATTCAGCGAAAGTAACAAAAAAGGTTGCTCCATTTTTAGCAGCTTCTGCATTGCTGGTAATGGCCGGCTGTGGAGAAGGTGAAGAAACGCAGGCAGACAACACTGACTCTCAGGGAGAAAATAATGAAGCCGAGGAGAATGACAGCGAAGCTTCACAAGGAGATGCAGAGGAAATCAGTGTGGCCGTAGTACAGGACTACCCGCCATTCGAATACATGGAAGACGGTGAATTAACTGGCTTTGATGTAGATATAATTGAAGCGATTGCAGAGGATCAGAACCTGGAAGTTAACTGGGAGATTATGAGATTTGACGCGATCATCCCTGCACTGCAGGCAGACCAGATGGATGCAGCGGTTTCCGCGATTTCTATCCGTGAAGACCGTGCAGAAGTAGTAGATTTCAGTCAGCCGTACTTCGAATCCGGACTTTCACTTGTTGTGCCTGTGGACAGCGAGATTAACAGCCTTGATGATTTAGAAGGCGCTACGATCGTTGCGAAACAAGGTACTTCCGGTCTGGAGAAAGCTAATGAACTAGCTGAAGAGTATAACGGGGAAGTCACTACTTTCCAGGAAGATGCCATGATGTACATGGAGATCATTTCCGGGAACGCTGATGCGGTAATCAATGACTACCCAAGTGCTGCATATAAAATCGTTACTGACGGAGATGAGTCTGATATCCGTATCGTTGGCGACAGACTTACTGGTGAAGATTACGGAATTGTAGTCTCTAAAGGCTCAGACGGCCTGGTGGAAAAAATGGATGCCGGGCTTGATTCCCTGTTTGAATCAGGTAAATATGATGAAATTTATGATCAGTATTTTGGTGAATAAGTTTAAGTGATTTGCAGGAAGGGATTATTCGGGAGACAGAGGCTGCCTTATCGCAGCCCCTTCCCCCATTCCTTTCGGGTAATTAATCTAGCTTTTTTGCCCAAAAAAGGTGTGACTGATCCACTCTCTGGAATCCGGTCATACCTTTTTTATGTAAAAACAAGGAGGAGTCAACCATCGATACCATTAACGTTATGCTTGATGCTATGCCAGTCCTGTTAAAAGGACTGCAGATGACAGTTTTAATTACAATAATTTCACTGGCAATTGCTTTAGTAATCGGTCTTGTTTTCGGGCTTTTCAGTATTTCAAAAAACAAGCTGCTCCGCGGCATATCCACTGTGTATGTAAACATCATTCGCGGAACACCTATTTTAGTTCAGATCCTATATATATATATCGGTATCCCCGCAGTAACTGATATTCGTTTTTCTGCTTTTACAGCAGGTATAATTGTAATCAGTATAAATGCCGGAGCCTATCTCGTGGAAATTTTCCGGGCTGGTATTAATTCAATAGACAAAGGGCAAATGGAAGCTGGACGAACACTCGGTTTTTCATACGGAGAAACAATGCGGATCATCATTCTGCCACAGGCCGTAAAACGAATGCTACCTGCTTTTGTTAACCAGTTTATCGTCAGCATTAAGGACACTTCCCTTCTGTCAGTGATAGGGATTGCCGAGCTGACCATGTCAGGACAGTCTATTTACTCAGCGAATTTCCGCGCATTTGAAATCCTGACTGTCGTAGGAATTCTGTATTTTATAATAATCTACGCCCTCACACTCGTGTCCCGCTGGCTTGAAAGGAGAATGGATGTCTCATGATTAAGATAGAAAACTTGAAAAAATCATTTGGAAAACTTGAAGTACTGAAAGATATAAATGCGGAAGTGGAACGCCAGGAAGTCGTCTGCGTAATCGGGCCTTCCGGTTCTGGTAAAAGTACGTTTCTCCGCTGTATAAACCGGCTGGAAGATCCTACTGGAGGTTCAATCTATATCGAAGAAACAGACATCACTGATCCGAAAAATAATATTAATAAAATGCGCCAAAAGTTAGGGATGGTTTTCCAGCAGTTCAACCTCTTCCCTCATATGACAGTGCTTGAAAACATAACAGCAGCTCCTAAGCGTCTAAAAAAGAAATCTCAGGAAGAAGCTGAAGAGATTGGCATGCAGCTTCTTAAAAAAGTTGGCCTGGCAGAAAAAGCAAAGGTCTACCCTGATAATTTGTCAGGAGGACAAAAACAGCGTGCTGCAATAGCCCGCGCTCTCGCAATGGAGCCCTCCATCATGCTTTTTGACGAACCAACGTCTGCCCTCGACCCGGAAATGGTTGGCGGTGTGCTGGAAGTTATGAAAGATCTGGCGAAGGAAGGTATGACAATGGTCATTGTTACCCATGAAATGGGTTTTGCCCGGGAAGTGGCCGACAGGGTGATCTTCATGGACGGCGGTTATATTGTAGAGGAAGGAAAACCGGAAGAAATTTTCGACAACCCTCAGCATGAAAGAACGCAGGCGTTCTTATCGCAGGTCTTATAAAGTGAACCTTCAATCAGTGGGGGTTATTCATCCCCCACTGATTGTTAGTTGAACAAATCGGGATGTTAGCGTCCGTTATCTTCCGCCTAAACCTCTTCGCTTCCACTCATGTTTGGAAGCGGGAGTTTTGCGGACGGTTACATCGGGATAAATTATCACCGGTTCAGCAGGTAAAACAACTTTACGTAAAAAAAGTCGCATGGCATTTGCCATACGGCTTTTTTATGAAGAAAACCTGATTATCAAAAAAGGAGGCTGAAAATACAGCCTCCTCCTGATTTTTTACAAGTACAATCGGGTATTAATATGGTTCAGCATCGTGCCCTTTTTTCGGGGCTTCTTCTGCTGCTTTATTTGCTCCTGGGTATCCCTGGCCGAATTTAGACTTGCTGCCTGCTTCGCGGCCTGGTACTTCCTCTTCATTATTCTCTTTAAGTTCTTTCATTTTTTGTTCGATCCCATCTTTTACGCGGCGTCCGTAATCTTCATCTGCTTCGGTGAAATAACCGATCATGGCATCCTGAATACGTTTGTCACATATGGCTAAAGCGTCGGACAGATTTTTAATTAGCTCGTCTCTTTCCCAGTCTTCAAAGCTGCGGTACGTCTCCCCTGCCTGACCGAAGTTGTTAGGACGGTCAATAGGCGCGCTCATTGCAGATGCACTATACTTTGGCTGGTGTTTAGGACGATCTTCTTTACTTGCTTCCTCAAACCCGCCAAGCGTGGAAGGCTCGTAGTTAATATGCGGGTTGTCCCCTGATTCCCTGGGATTGCGCATATCCATCTGCCCTCTGTGTTGATTTGTCCGTACTGTAGTTTTCGGCGCATTTACCGGTAATTTCAGGTAGTTTGCACCTACACGGTAGCGCTGTGTATCTGAATAGGAGAAAGTTCGGCCCTGCAGCATTTTATCATCAGAGAAGTCCATCCCGTCTACAAGTACCCCGGTGCCAAAGGCAGCCTGCTCGATTTCAGCGTGGTAATCTTCCGGATTGCGGTCCAGGACCATTCGCCCAACCGGCAGCCATGGGAATTTATCTTCCGGCCACAGTTTTGTATCATCAAGTGGATCAAAGTCCAGTTCCTCATGATAATCATCTTCCATAATCTGAACGAACAGCTCCCATTCGGGATAATCCCCATTTTCAATTGCCTGATACAGATCCTGCGTAGCGTGGGAAACGTTTTTCGCCTGTATCATATTTGCTTCTTCCTGTGTCAGGTTGCGGATACCCTGCTTAGGCTCCCAATGGTATTTCACCAGCACAGCTTTTCCTTCGTCATTCACCCATTTATAAGTGTTAACACCTGACCCCTGCATATGGCGGTATGTTGCCGGGATTCCCCAAGGAGAGAACAGGAATGTTACCATGTGTGTAGCTTCCGGCGTCTTAGAAAGGAAGTCAAACATGCGTTCTGGATTTTTAACATTGGATACAGGGTCTGCCTTGAAAGCATGAATCATATCAGGGAACTTCATTGCATCTCGGATAAAGAATATTTTTAAGTTGTTCCCAACGAGATCCCAGTTTCCGTCTTCTGTGTACATTTTTACTGCGAAACCACGAGGGTCCCTGTCTGTTTCAGGTGAATCTTTCGCTCCTGCAACTGTAGAGAACCGAACAAGTAATGGCGTCCTTTTTCCAGCGCCGGAAAATACTTTCGCCCGTGTATATTTTTCTACTGGCTCATCACCGACTTTTCCGTATGTCTCAAAGTAGCCATGGGCTCCTGCTCCACGTGCGTGGACAACCCGCTCCGGCACTTCTTCCCTGTCAAAATGAGAGATTTTTTCAATAAAGTGATAGTTTTCAAGAGTAGCTGGCCCGCGATTGCCGATGGTGCGGATATTCTGGTTATCCGTCACTGGATGGCCCTGCCGCGTTGTCAGCGTCTCGCGGTTTTGTTCTTGTTCTTTTGAAGAATTCTTATCTTTGTTCTCTGCCATGAATAAAAACCTCCTCGAGAAATTTTAGGAATAACACTGTATTAAATGTTATAACAGTGTCTGTTGATTAAACCTATTACTAAACAATAATAATTTTAATCAACTGATTATATTATATTAAAATAGGGTTTTATGAACAAGTGATATGCTCTTGATGGGTAAAAATATTTTCAATAAGGAATGGTGATTATCATTATCACTGTTGATAGTCCGTCCACTGCATGCCAGTAACACGGTTCATGTAAAGGAAAAGATCTTCGAACCCTTGCAGGAAGCGGAGATTTTTGTAGCTATCTGTCGGAAGTTAAAAAATTTAAAATATAAGAGAATAGTAAATTCCTGTGATAAGGTAAAAGTGTAACCAATACTCATATGAGGAGGAACATACTATGTTGCAAAATCTCATTTTGAAGTTTATTGAAGTAAAAAAACATAATCCTAATCACGTAAACGAACTTTTAGACTTACTGCAAAGTGAATATGTCCGAGGCCTGATTTCTTTCACCGAATATCGTGAAATTTACCGTGAGCTGCACGAACTGGGCGCAGTAAAACCTATGTAATATAATACAAATCAGGGAGCAGACCCGCCCGATGTCTGCTCTCCTCCCTTTGAAATTGTAATAGTGTTTTCTTCTCTTATGTAATGAACTTTTGCACTTACTCCTATGTCATCAAGCCAATATTTAACTTCAAACGAATACGAGAGTTAATTTTTTCCTTCCTGTATGGTTTCTCCCCTTGTCTTAGCGCCTCCTAAGAAATTCAAACGAAGTTAATAAAAAACAGCTGCCTGGAAAAAGGAAGCTGTTCCTGTATCAAAAAGTTAATCTTCTATCTTTTTCATTCGGAAATAATACAGCCACGATCTTATAGTGAAAGAAGAAAAGAGGATAACGATTATAGAGAAGATAATAATCACTGGCCAGGTGATTGTATAATATATACTTTCTGTGGCTAAGTTAATATCCGTCCATATATAAAAGCTATAAAGAGCGATTACCGGGATAAATATAAGTGTGGAATTAATCGCCATTTTCAAGGCTTGCTTTTGTTTTGTTGGCTGATCACTGTACAACACTGGTTTTGCTCCATCTTTGCTATATTCCTGTGACCAGATCCTCCATTTCGGAAAAGAGCTTGCAGATGAATATACTTGTTTCCATCCTGCTTCCTTGTGCATACCAGCAGATCTCTCATCTGGCATATTTTGAAACTCCGTTTTATAACTTACCCGCCGGGGGCTGCCGCTGAGAAAGTAAAAGCTGATGCCTGACCAGCTGATCCGGTAGAGCTGGAAACCTTTTGCCTCCATTTCCTCCAGCCGTTTTTCCAGTTTGTCTGGTGCAAACTTCCAGCCAAAATACCGTTTAACGACCAATTTCCCTTCCTTTTTAAGGCTTGTTTCCTCTTCAAAAGGAATGAGCTCTTGCCCTTCCACAACCCCATGTTCAAGGTCTTCTTCTTCGGAGTTTCTGTGGGTAAGCTGTTTATTTGAATTCCTGATAGTGTTTAGAAAATAGGCCAGAAGGCTGATTAGCAATACATTAATAATAATCCCTGGAAAAATTACGAGCGGATTAGTTACCATTCCGCCAGTGTCCCTCAAATGTTCCTGTATCGCTTCAGGCAAACTCTGCATCCACATATAATCCATTACAAAATTAAACATCCAGACAGTCAGGAATACGAGAATACTAATGAATAAATAAAACAGCTTTTGATTCCGCTTTACAATGTTATCCTGAACTATGCTTGTTTTGATCTGCTCCTGAGGCTGTTCATTTACCGCTGCATACCAGGCACCTTTTCTGGAAACCATGCGCCATCCGTCGTTCACAAGGGCGTCCGGAAGAACATCACTCTTCTTTTTATCCAGGCCGATTTTAAATTCTGCTCTTCCCGGGCTGCCCTGTTTAAACAGAAACGTGCTGGAGCTTTTTCTGAATTCGTATAAAAGATAGCCTTGTTCGGCCATTTCAGAGAGCCAGGTTTCTGTTTTTGGCACATCAAAACTCCATAAGGGCCTGAATACTTTTTTATCCATCAAACTCCCCCTTTATTGCGGATCCATTTTCATACAGCTCTTTAAGCCTGCCGATTTCAGCACTGATCAGTTTTTTACCAGCAGGTGTGATTTCTTGAACTACTCCACCTTAATTTCACTAGAAATTTGAAGATGGAGATTCCTAAGAACACCAACCTAAGTCAGTTTTGATTAGGCTATCCCCGCAGTTCCTGCGGTTAATCGTAAGGCTTCTTTACGAAGGTTTATGCTTGCGTTAATATCTCTTTGGTGATGCGTGTTGCACACAGGGCAATCCCATTCACGCATCGCAAGATTTTTAACGCCTTTATGCTTGTGGCCGCAGTTCGAGCACAGTTGACTGCTGGCAAAGTTTTTGGCTGCCGTAACGACTTGTTTGCCGTACCAGCCAGCCTTGTACTCCAGCATTCTGTGAAATTGCGACCAGGCAACTTCACTGATGGATTTAGCGAGTTTGTGATTTTTTAACATGTTTTTCACAGACAAATCTTCCATTCCGATAATATCGTGGTTTTTGACTATTTCGGTGGAGATTTTATCTAACATGTCTTTTCTCGCATTGGCTATCTTCTCGTGAATGCGGGCAACTTTCCTTTTTTGTTTATGCCAGTTGGACGAACCCATATACCGTCTGGACAGAATGCGCTGCGCTTTTGCCAATTTTTCTTCCAATGTACGAAGAAAATTTGGGTTTTTATAGATGGTTCCGTCAGACAGAATAGCGAAATCCTTCAACCCAACATCGATCCCAATAGACGTCCCTGTCTTTTCAAGGTGCTCAACTTCTGTTTCAGCTAAAATGGAAATGTAGTATTTGCCTGAAGGGCTTCGTCTAATGGTAGCGTTGATGATCCGTCCGTCCACCTCACGGCTCTTCGCAAACCGGACAAGACCAAGCTTTGGCAGTTTTATGTGTTTAGGGTGAATCTGGATATTACCATTTACAGATTTCGTGGTGTAGGACTGAACAGGGTTCTTTTTGGATTTGAAACGTGGTTCGCGGTTTTGTTTTTTGTAGTACCGGCTGTAGGCGTCATTAACAATTTCAACGGACTTTTGGAGGGCAATACTATCGACTTCTTTTAAGAAAGGATGATTCTTCTTCAATTCACGAACAGCTTTAATGGATTTGTTTTTGTTGAAAAGCTCACCTTTCCAGTTATTTTGAGGCAGCTGTCCGTTTTGGACCATTTCCTGAACGATACACCAATAAGCATCTTTTTCCTTTTGTTTACCAACAAAATAGTTGTAGACAAAACGTGCGCAGCCAATCGTTTTATTGATCAGTTCAGCCTGTTTTGAGTTTGGATAGATGCGGAATCTGTAAGCCTTTTTTACTTGCATTTGGTTTTCACCTCCTCCTATTATTATACCAGATGAAACAGGAGGGTCCGAACATTTGTTCCTTTTATTTTCGGGTAATTGAGATACCAAAGCCATTTCTTGCCTGAAGGCGATTCATCTTCCCCTTACCCTTGGGCTCCGCCCTTCACACGCTTGAAGAGGGAGTTTTCTCGCCTATTTTGATAATTTGTTATACGCTGTTCGTCTGCATATACAGTCATTACTCCGTCACGCTGCATTTTCGTTAATGTCCCGTAAACCGTACCTGACCTGAGGCGGATCCGTTCGTTTGTCAATTTCTCCACATGTTTAACTATTCCGTATTCATGGCGAGGTTTATTCAGGGAAAGAAGAATATAATAAGCGGTTTCCGTCATTGGCAAATAAGCCTTCATCATTTTATTTACATCCAAATCAACCGCCTCCATCGTTGTTTCCTTCATACATCAAGCAACATGTTATGTAATACCATGACTATATCACACCGTGACATAAAAAAAGAAATCAGAAAATTTTAAAAAAACAACAAGGGCCAAAACAACAAGGACCAGACCCTTGTCGGTTTCGTTTAAACTTACATCACACTTCCGCCGGATATTTTCACTGATTCTCCCACGATGTTTTCAGCTGCGTCAGTTAAGAGAAAAGCGATAGTGTTCGCCACTTCCCTGGCAGTAGTGATTCTTCCTGAAGGAATGCCGCTCTCCACTTCCTTCATCTTCTCTTCAAAACTCTTGCTTTCCCGTCCGGCTTTTCGTTTGATTGCATTGATTCCCATGTCTGTGTCTACAAAACCTGGACATACGGCGTTGACTCGAATGTTATGTTCAATCGCTTCCACTGCGAAAGACTGGGTAAAGCCGGTGATTGCGAATTTACTGGCCGCATAGGCGGAATTGCCGTATGTACCTCTTAATCCCGATAACGAGGAGACATTCACGATCGCTCCGCCCCCGGCTTTAGTCTGTTCCATCATTCCTTCGTAAACAAGCTGTGTAAGCCGCACAGTTGCAAAGTAGTTAAGCTCCATAATGTCTCTCATTTTATTTTCCTCAAGCTCTCTTACAACAGAACCTCCTGCAATGCCGGCAGAGTTAACAAGATGGGTAACCGGTCCAAATTTATCTCTGCATTCTTTTATAAGCTCCAGCCTGTCCCCTTCCTTTGTTATATCCGCCGCCTTCATAAAAAGATTTTCTTCCTGTGCGACCTTTTTCAGTTCACCCATCAACTCTTCCAGTTTTAGCTCGTTTCTTCCTGTAACGGATACTTTTGCTCCCATGGCAGCTGTAACTTTTGCAGTTTCATAGCCAATCCCCCCTGTGGCTCCTGTGATTAATACGTGTTTTCCTTTCAATGCCTTATCTGAAAATATGTCCATAGTTATCACTCCTTATCTTATCTATTATCGGACACTTTCCTATACCCTGTTTCCTGAAACTGTGCTTAGGAAAAAAAGAGTAAACACATAGAAAATTCTGTTTTCATACGTTAGAATAATGGAAGGATATATCATAATTTGTAAAAATAAGAATCATTGTACATAAGAGGTGGTTTCCTGTGATTCAGAAAGCAAAAGATAAAGTACTGGAATACGGTATAGTAAAATCAATTTTAACGTTTCTTGTTCTCTCTGCCAGTTTAATAGTATTACTTGCTGTTGGTGTATTTTTCACCTTAATGCTCATGGAAAGGTATGACAACCGGTACACTGAACCTGTAGGGGCCGGAAAAATGAAAACTGAGCTGCACGAAGAATATGACTCAGAGTTGCTGCAAAGCCGGCTCTGAGCTTTTGTTATGTAAAAAGCTTATTTGCTTCCGGAAAGCATACGTTTGAGCATTCTGATTTGCCCTCGGTGGTTTATCTCATCTTCCATGACATGAAACCAAAGATAATAATTATTATGAGGAACACCGTTTCCCCATTTCTTCTCTTCAAATAACCAATCATCGTTTATAACTTTGAATTTCAGCAAAGTCTTTTCTCTGACTTTAGCCAATTCATTCATATAATAACTAACAGGGTTTTCGCAAATGATTTTTCTGGCTTCCGGCCCAAGCTCCAGAGCAGTTTTCCATTGTTCCATTTCCGCCTCGTTAATATCCCGTCCTTCAAATGAAATAACCTGATGTACATATTCAATGGAAGCAATATGGTGTAAAAGGGCGCCGATCGTATTTGAAGTTTCATCTGCCACTGAATCTAAGTCCTCTTCGCTTAAATCCTTTATTTCCTCCAGAGTAACAGCTCTGGTATGTTCCAGCATTGAAACAAGTTCACCAATTTTTTGTGCATAATCCCCTGCGTTTTTAATCCTGTAGTCTATCATCCAATTCCCCCAATCAAGTATATTCTAAGCTTACCAGTCTGATTGAAGAAATAAAGACTGATTAAAACTGGAAATTAATGCTATAATTAAATCAGATACAGAAACAGGCAGCCTCAATTAAAGGAGGCTGCCTGTTCCTATTTGATAAGGGATCCTTATTTCTTCCCTTTATCTAATGGCAGGTCCGGATCGGCGGTCCATTCGTTCATGGAACCGTCATAGATTGCAACGTTTTTTTGTCCCAGCTTGTTTAAAACAAGCGCGTTCCATGTGGCAGCGATTCCGCCACCGCAATAAGTGATTACTTTTTTATCCGGATCAAGAGCTCCCGTTTTTACAAAAGTCTCCCGGAGATCTTCCTCATCGTGGAGCTCCTTTGATTCCATGTCTGATAAGTCTCCGAAAAATACATTCTTACTTCCGGGGATGTGGCCATTGCGGGCATACGTATTTGTCTCGCCGAGAAAATCTGCCTCTGACAAGCTGTTAATGAGAACTGTATCTTTGTCGTCCATCGCCCTTTTTACGTCTTCTTTTGTTGCCAGAAGTTCAGGGCGGCGCTCCCCTTTAAAGTTACCTTTCGGATAAGCTCCCGGTTTATCGGTTACTGGCCTGCCTTCATCTTTCCATTTCGGCAGTCCCCCTTCCAGTACCGCTACATTATCGAATCCTTCATATTTAAGCTGCCATGCAAGCCGGGATGCCCAGTAAGAAGCGACAACAGGGACACCAACGAGTGGGCCCTGGTCGTAAATGACAACGTATGTCCCATCTCCGACACCTAATTCACTCATTTTTTCAATAAATTTATCTCTTGGGGGTACGGTAAATGGGAGCTCGGCTTCCGGATCGGACAATTCACTTAAGATGTCCGCAAACACTGCCCCAGGAATATGCTCTTTGTCATATGCTTCCTTTCCGGGCCATGCCTCTGCCTGTCCGCCATCTTCAGGAATCTTCAAAAATGTTGTTGCATCAATCAGCCTTAAATCCGGATCATCAAGTCTTTTATCAAGCCACTCTGTATCAACAAATAAAGGTACCTGTTCCACAGAAACTCCTCCTTTTGGTAAAAAACTGTATGCCTACTTTTCAGATTGCGGTTGATTTTGTGGTAAATTTACCTATATACTATCATCCCCGGAAATACCCGCTAAATAAACAAAACCAGGCAGCCTCAGCCACCTGGTCATAATAATATATGTTATGCTGATTTTTTCTTCCTTAACCAGCGTTCTCTGCGCTGCTTCATACCTTTTGTAATGTAACCGCCTTTGAAGTTCCGCGGTTCATACGAAGCGACAAACGCTTTTTCTTCAAACTCATCAATGATCCGGTAAAATTCTTTTTCTCTGTCCCGTCTCGCTGTACAGTAAAGCAAATAACGGTCTGTGGAGATCCCTTCCACGCTTGACGTGGAAACACTGAAGCCCACTTCCCTCAGCCTGCTGATCAACGCTTCATTTCTTTGCGGAATATTTGCTTCAATGGTTACATAACCAATCGCCAGTTTTTCCTCAATCCACGCACCTATATATAAACCTGCCCCGAATCCTAACGCGTAGGCAGCCATATTATAATAATTCGTTAAATCACTTAACACCATACCAATGGCAACAACGTAAATGACAGCTTCTAAAATTCCGAAACCGGCTGCTTTTCCTTTGAGGCCCTTCACCATCATAATTGTCCGCAACGTAAGAATAGGGACGAACAAGATTTGCGAGATAAAAATAATTAACGCCTGCCACAGCATAATGAAACACCTCTTTCTCAATTGATTCCTGTTTCATTTTAACAGAGGAATCAAAAAAAGAAAGACATTTTAGCAAAAAATCTTATAAAATAATACAAATTTCCTTATATTCTGGTTTAATATTCGATAAAATGCGTTTTTCTTAAAGATACTTTGACAATCTAATGTATATTCTATCTAACATGAACGAAACAAAAATTACCAGTTGTAAACATGAAGTTTAATTTGTGCTGAATTGGTTTATTTTTCTGCTGGTCCTTAAGTTAATTTTCATGTTACCTTTTTGCCTTAATGCCAAGTAGATTCCGGTCGTATGAGTCCTTCATACGTCCGTTTTACATAGATACAAAGCTGATCGAGTTAAAAATTATTGAGAAAGAAATGGAAGAAAGTTTTTCATGACAAGGGCACTAATTATTTTAAAAAACCAAAATAATCTCCCCCGTCATGACGAACGGGGGAGCATTTCTTTTGCATATTCAGGTCTCGTTTTAAAGGAGGCCAATTAAATCGAAAACAGTAATAAGTCCTCTAAGTGCAAAGTCTGAAATAAACCGGAAGAGGATTATGCCAATTAACGGTGATATATCTATCATGCCAAGAGGCGGAATGATTTTTCTGAAAATGTTCAAGTAAGGTTCCACAAGCTGTGCGATCATCTGGACGAACTTGCTTTCTCTCATCGCCGGGATCCAGGAAGATATAATGTAGACAAACATCATGAAGTAATAGATCGTAAATGCATAACTGACTACATTTATTAAAAATAAGCCCATATTCATTCTTCTCCTTCTTTTTTTCTTGCCAATTCAATGATAATCTAAAACTGAAACGGGTACAATGAAAAATATATGACACTTGTCGAATGTACCATAGTCGGGAGATTTATTCCAGAGCCGCATGTTGGAATTGAAGCTCAGGCTCCCTTTCGGCAAAATAATTATACCGTATTTCGGTAATCAGGCTAATTTAAAAGGAGGAACTGTCAGCATGGAAAAACTTGAGGTTGGTGAAGTATTTACAATTAGTGATGACAATGATGAAGATCAGGAAGTGGAAGTTCTAGCTAAAATGAATATGGATGGTCATGAATACGTTGCTGTAAGCTTTGTTGAAGATCTTCATGAGGAAGAGGAAGACAGTGACACTGAAGGTATTGATGTTTTTTTTCTTAGAGCAGATGAGGACGGCGGTCTTTCTGCACTCGAGAGCGATGAAGAATTCGATAAAGTCTCCGCTGGCTTCGATGAACTGATGGACGATGCGGAAGACATTGATAATGTGTAAGATTTGTACGGCAGATGCCGGTGAATAGCTAGTTAATGTGGAGGGTCATTGAGGAAGGGACGAAAGGTTATCTTTCGCCCCTTCTTGCGTGCCCTGAGATTTCAATTTTCGAAAATGAAGTCCCGCATGAGCATCTTGCATGCCCTGAGATTTCAATTTTCGAAAATGAACTCCTGCAAGAGGGTCATGCATGCCGTGAGATTCTAAATTTTTTAAATGAATTCCCGCAAGAGGGTCTTGCATGCCGTGAGATTTCAAAATTTGAAAATGAATTCCTGCAAGAGCGTCTTGCATGCCGTGAGATTTGAAATTTCGCAAATGAATTCCCGTAAGAGCGTCTTGCATGCCGTGAGATTTGAAATTTCGCAAATGAATTCCTGCAAGAGGGTCTTGCATGCCGTGAGATTTGAAATTTCGCAAATGAATTCCTGCAAGAGGGTCTTGCATGCCGTGAGATTCTAAATTTTGAAAATGAATTCCCGCAAGAGCGTCTTGCATGCCCTGAGATTCTGATTTTGGAGAATTAAGTCCCGCAAGAGCATCTTGCATGCCCTGAGTTTTCAATTTTCGAAAATGAAGTCCCGCAAGAGGATCATGCGTGCCCTGAGATTTCAATTTTCGAAAATGAAGTCCTGCAAGAGGGTCATGCGTTCCCTGAGTTTCTAAATTTCGAAAATGAAGTCCCGCAAGAGCATCTTGCATGCCCTGCGATTCTGATTTTGGAGAATGAAGTCCCGCAAGAGCATCTTGCATGCCCTGAGATTTCAATTTTCGAAAATGAAGTCCCGTAAGAGCATCTTGCATGCCCTGAGTTTTCAATTTTCGAAAATGAACTCCCGCAAGAGCCTCACTGCTTTATTCCCTCATACTTTCCTTCTTATCTCCTGAATTCCTCACGCTCCCCCAAGCAGCTCCCTTGTTTTATCAAGAATTTCTTCGTCTTTCAGTCTGAATTTAAATTCCACCCGCCGGGAATCCTGAGCGCTGTAGTTTCCTTCCTTGTCTTCCCGCCCGTCTGTATACGATTTTCCGTTTACAGTAAGCTTCTCCTTAACCGCCCCCTGTATGTTTCTGTAAGGAAAATCCTCACTCAAAATGTATTCCGCTACACTGAACGCCCGTTCCTGGGAAAGATTTAAATTATACAGGTAACCGCCGTTTCGGTCGGCATGGCCCTCAATTATAATCTCAGATATATAACTTTCATAACCTTTTTCCAGCAAAACGTCGAGATAGGCAGGAACGAACTCATCCAAAAACACAAATGCTTCCGGTTTAAGCTCTGTAGCATCGAAATCAAAAAGCACATCAGAGCTGAAAATGATCGCACCTGTTTTTTCATCTACTTCAATGCCAAGCTCGGAACCACTGAATTCCTCCTTTAAGTCCTCAACAAGATTTACCCTGACCCCCATGATCTGGTCGATCGTCCGCTTCATTTCTTCGATCTGGAATGATTTAATAACCATCATAATGATAAAAATTAACACAAAGCAAAGTAAAACAGCTGACAGCAGATCCGTGAATGACGGCCAGAAATGCCCTTCCTCCTGCTCCCCTTTAAACAGACGCTGATATTTATTAATCATTTCCTGACCCGACCTTTATCCGCCCTTGATTACCTGGCTGCTGTGTGGCTGCTACTTCTGTGATCATCCTTAGCTGGCGGGTTAAATTCCCTACTTCCTGCGTCAGCCCTTCCAGGGACTGCTGGCTTAACCGGAGGCTTTTCTCCTGATTCTCAACAGTGAACTCACTGATTTGCCTGAACTCTTTTTTTACCGCCCCGTTCATTTCAAGCATGTATTCACCGAGATTCCTGCTCACTTTATCGAGTTTTTCCCCAAGCGTGCTGTCCATTCCGGACACATAACGGGACAGCGTGTCTTTGAGGACAGCGACACCTGCTTCCAGCTGATTCTCCCGCTGTGAAAACGAACTGGACATAGCCTCTATACTCCGGTTCATTTCACTGATCAGCTGATGATTTTTCTCCCCGAGCTGTTCGTTCATTCGGAAACCAGCATTGAGCTGCTTTTCCAAGTTTACGGAATTCCCGGAAAGGGATTGAAGCTGCTGGTGAAAATCACGGTTAAGCTGCCTTAAATCATCAAAACGGTCCGCCAGAACATTTTTATAATCAGCCTGTGTGGAATGAATGGCTTCCAGTGCACCAGGCACCTCAACGATGGCATTCTTCATCCTTTCGAAATCAAAGGCAAGCTCCCGTAGAGAGGTTTGGATGCCTCCAAGTTTCGACCCTACATCATCTCCGAAAATTCCTTTAAACTGTTTATTATTTTCTTTCATCAGATTTACTAAAGCGCCACTGTTCCCCATTATTTTTTCGAAGGAAGCCTGTGCCGCAACCTGCCTGTCTGACAGCACGGAAACATATTCTTTCCACTCCTCTACTGCTCCTTCAAAATGCTCCATCGTCTTGATCTGTGAAACAGTAAGCGTCTCGATTTTGTTGTACGTTTCCTGGAAAGCGTGTGTCATCCGTTCGTTTCGCTTATCCATTTTATTTAAATACGAAAACAGCTGAGTGAAGTTTTCATTTAGTTTTGCTGCTGTCGTATGGAATCCTGCTGCCATTTCTTTTACGTCCTTAAAAATCAGCTGGAAGTTCCCCAGGTTTTCCGACAGTCCTTCATTAAAGCTGCTCAGATCCTTTGCAGCCTGCTGAAGCCCGGAAGTATACTCCTGAAAACCACGAAAGGACTTTTCAATTTTTCCTAAAGTCTGCTCGTTTGACTCCCGAAGCTCCACAATATTAGCATTAATCGTTTCAGAAACCTCTATCAGCCGGGCCATTCCAGCCTGTTCGCTGCCTTCCAGCTGGGCCTCTGTTTTCAGCATAATGTCTGTGAGTAAAAATTCGGTATTGGCCACCCTGAGCAAAATTGTCATAATGAGGGACAAACCCATACCGGCAATACTTGTGTAAAAAGCGACATCAATCCCTGCCAGAACGCTGGCTACGTTTTCTACGAGCTGCTCTCCGGTTGAGTCGATACTCCCAAGGGACATTGTCAGCCCGATAAACGTTCCAAGAACCCCGATTAAAATGAACATGGAAACGGTCATCTGGATTAATTTAATGAGCCCTACGACGGGAAAATTAAATACCCGCCATCCGGAAAACTTCTCCTGCACAAATGTTTCCGCTTTAACTGGCTCTTCTGCCTGTTTTTGTTCGAACTCTGATTTAATGGACTTGAGCGGCTCAATATCCATAGATCCAGAATGCTGTAAAAAATGGCGGATTCGTTTCAGCCTGAGATACAGCATAATATGAAGAAAAAACGCTGCTGCAAAGGTGAAAAACAGCACTGTGAAAATCACTTCAATGATCGGACTTGATAAAACAGACTGGGCCTGTTGTTCACTCATAAACAGCCGTAAAATTACTTCCGGCATCTTATTCGCCCCCTTATATTTAAAACCACGCTTTAGTAATTGCTATTCGAAAAGTGGACAAATCATGTTTGTTTTTGGGACGTTATCCGGGCATCTGCCTCCAGTAAACAGAAGCGGATGAACGGTTTGCAATGCTGCTGCGTAAATATATTGAATCAACTGCTAAATGAGGTTAAGGGATGAAAATAAACAAACTTATCAACACCGGTTTAATGTATTTAGGGAAGCCTTATGTATTTAATGCTCCTCCGTTTCAGACTGCTTCCTTTGACTGCAGTTCATTTATTCAGTTTATTTTTAAGGAAAACGGGATTGACCTGCCTCGTAACTCGAGGGAACAATATAAGGCAGGGAAAAGAGTACCATTTCTGCAAATAAAACGAGGAGACTTGTTATTTTTTACAACAAAGAAGAGAAGGAAGAGGAATGGGATAGAAAAAATTGGCCATGTAACACTTTATCTTGGAAATGGCCAAATGCTCCATACATCCAGGGAAGAGAAAAAAGTGGCAATTACGCCTTTAAATGAATACTGGCTCAGGAGGTTCGTTGGGGCGAGGAGGGTCTTTTAATGTACTTCTTTTAAGTATACCCTTAAGAAGAACAATCAGCAGCGTTAGTCCGCCTGCTGATTGTTTTGTATATTATTTTTTCAGTCTTTCAGGCTGGAAGAGCGTCTGCATGTACTGGCTGTCCTGTATTTTTATCCCGTGCATGCGGATCTCCGACCAGATGAGCCAGTCCAGCGCAAACGGTGCATATTCCTTCCGCCTTTCAACCTCTGCCCTGCTGATGCCTATGTTTATGACTTGAGTGCCTAAAATCAACGTTATGCTTATATCCCGTTCCCCTGGCTGGGGCCAATTATAAAACACCATTACGTCATAACCTAATTCTCCCAGTTCCGTTTCCACACACCCCATCACATATTCAAAAAAAGGCTTAACTTTCATCGACTTGGCCATTACTTCCCTTTGCACATGTAAAATTCTCATGCTAAATGCCCCCTAAAAAGTTGTATCGATGAAACGATTGTGTAGTAAGATTTCGTTATAAAAGTATCAAATCCTCCATATTTTTATAAGATTCTTAATTTTTAATATATTTATAATCGCAACTCAATCGTAGCCCCCTTCAGGCTCAGGGAGTTCCCGGTACTCCTCTCTCGGCATAACAATTTCCGTATGCAGGACATAAATAAATTCCTCCAGCTTCTTATCTGGCTTCTTCTCGCAATAAGAAGTAATCCATTCCCGCTCATACACTTCCCCATTAATCGTTACTTGAAGTTCATTTACTTCATATGGATCGGCACATGTATATTCGCTCGCATTTTCTGCTGAGTTTAAAATATCTGCCTCCGCCATCATAGAATAAATCTGTTCCATTTCTTCGTCTGATAATTGAAAGTCTATCGTTATATCCTCTTTCTCAATCATATTATGTACAAAAGTATCTTCGTAGGTATCAAGAATATCTCTTGCCTCAAACCCATATTTCAGCTGAAAATTAAAGTCGTCCGGTATTTCCTCTGGAAGCTTTTCCCCTTCTTCCGCAGTATTCCAGCAAGCTGTCAGTAAAATTAAGCCAGATATAATAATGGTCATAAGTTTCAACTTTTTCACTCCCTCATAGACCTCTGCATTTACTAAAAAAAACGTATGGAAAATCCATACGTTATTAGGAGTCGCTGCTCTTTTATCCTTGTACCCGCTTCCTTCGCATCCACTGTGTTGCCGCCCATTTTTCCCCTTTAATCACAGGGGTGCCGGCGTGCAAAGTTAGCTCATTGAGTTCAGGATCATTATAAAAATACTCAAAGTATACGGCCGATCCCTTCTTCGGTGATACGGATAAATTCAGTTTCGGAAAAGTCGTTTCCCCACCTTCTTCCACATCGTTCAGATACATGACAAGGGTGCTGATACGGGGATTACTCACCGGCCTTGCCGCGGAAGAGAAATAATCATGGTGTGCTTTATATTCCTGCCCAGGCTTATAATTCAGAATTTGCAGGCCTTCCCCATGTTCCTCCGGTATGCACATTATTTGGGAGACTCGCTTTTCAATTCTGGCGATCACTTCATTTTCCGCTTCCTCAAAAAACATGCTGCTGCTCGTTCTAAGTTCATGGTCGTCGTTTGTATCAACAATTTTGGACCGAGTGAGTCTGTCAGCTGACTGCCTGATCAGTTCTTTACATTCTTCATCACTTAATACATTATCCAGTACAACAATCCTCGGTTCCATATATCTGGCTATTATATTAATCTCTCTGTCGTTAGTAATTATTTTATTCCCTGTATGGCTGAAAATACTTTGTTCCTTAATGAATAAATCTTGTGTTTCCATTCTGACATACACCCTTTCAGTATATGAATATTCCGAAAAATAAGACAATTATTGGCAGACAATGTGACTTTTAATAGTAAAGTTTCATTCTCTATGCCAGACTGCCTCTCCCTTTCTATCTGTGGGCATTGCCCGTCAGAGTGGTGTCGTATTTACGGATTTATGCTTTGGGAGTAACACTATTTTTTTGAAAAGGAACTGGTTTTCTCCTCTAAATGGATCTCTGAAATCCATTTATTTTATATTACACTGTGTTTAAGAGATTAGCTATCTATTTTTTTCCATACTTGTCTTTTATTTATTTCCCCCAGGAAGATAAGAAAAGCACCTCTGATTACTCAGAAGTGCTGTTATCTTCATCCTGCTGTTTTTCGTTTAATCTGCGGATTCGTTCTTCCTGAGCAAGAAACTCGCTGAACAAATTAAATTGATTAAAAGGCTCTGCTTTTAACTTTCTTAAATATCCTTCTTTCAAATCCTCATGAACTACTTCGCTTTTAGCCATTCTGTCTCTTATATATTTAAGGCTGCTTTCCTGAGCCTCTTTATTTTTCAGCCGTGATTCTTTAAAAAGGGCAAGACCGAGAGCTCCGATGACAGAAAATAGGATTAAGAGGGTTGTAATGTTTTCAGTTACAGAAGCGTCAAAGATTATATAGTACAAATTGAAAACTGCTATCCCAAACAGAGGGATAGAAATGAACCCGTAAATGAGCGCTTTCTTAATCAGCGGCTTAATTGAAGCCTGCATATTTTCCAGTTCTTTTCGTATATAAACAGGATAGTTTTCCTGGTTGAAAAAATTCATGTGTAACCACTCCTTCTAATTCTATTTTTCCGATAATCTTTCACTTAATTTTAAAAACTCATTCGGTAAATAGAAACGTTCGTTGTTCAGCCGCAGTTCATGTCCCTCTTCTGTTTCATCAACTGCTTCCTTCAGTTCGTTCATTTCTTTATGAATACGCTCCATCTTCCTATCCAGCTGAGCGGCTGATTCTGCTGCCTCAGTCAGTTCCCTGACTAATCTTTTCGGAACGGTGCGATTATATTTATAGTAAATTTTGTGTTCAAGGCTTGCCCAGAAATCCATAGCGATAGTGCGGATCTGAACTTCCACACAGACATTTTCAACCCTGTCAGACATAAAGACCGGAACTTCGAGAATCATATGAAGGCTGCGGTAACCGTTGGTCTTTGGGTTACTTATATAATCTTTCGCCTCCAGTACTTTGATATCCTGCTGTTTTGACAGCATGTTACTAAGCTCATATATATCTGAAATAAAGGAACAAGTAATCCGGACGCCTGCTATATCCTGAATGTTTTCCTTTATGGATTTTAAGTTTAATTCATACCCCTTTTTCTGAACTTTTTTCAGAATGCTTTCCGGTGTTTTAATCCTCGAACTAACATGTTCTATTGGGTTATAGTCATGTACAAAATGGAATTCCTGTTTTAAAATATCAATTTTCGTATTCAGTTCATCAAGAGCGAATTTATATGTCATCATGAAGCGGGTTAATTCGTTTTTTAAAGTTCTTATCTGCTTAACGTCTATTGACTTAAATGTATCCATACTCCCAGCCTCCTGTATTCTCATTAATATTAAAATCTCTGTTTTTCTACCTTGCTAAGGCTCTTTGTTCCCGGAGCTTTTTCCGTCCAAAAATCCTTATAGAAATAGCTGGAGCAAACTGGAACAACAGAATGCCGAGCACGGCCGATAATATTATAAAAATACTGCTGAATGCTTGAATTGTCCCTGCAGCCAGAGCTGCTATAATGATTGAAAATTCTCCTCTCTGTGTTAAGGAAAGACCTGCTCTCAATGATATCCGCTTGGAAAGTCCGTACCATTGTCCGCCGAAATAACCAACAATAATTTTAGCAGCTACAGACCAGGCAAGTATTTCAAGCAGTAATGAAATCATTGGTACTCCATCTGAGAAATTAATCGTGGTCCCGAAATAAAGAAAGAATAGCGGAAGCAGCAAATCTCTTGAACGGACTACGAGATGTTCCAGTTCATGTGTCCTTCTCACTTCAGCAAGCATTATTCCTGCAAGAAAAGCACCCAGTACTTCTGATAAATCAAGGTAAAGCGCCAGGCCTCCGTATACAAGCGCCAGGCCGATAACAAACAAGAGAAAAATATCTTCATTCATATACTTATCAAAGAAGCCGCCTGCTTTACTGAACACAAAGCGTCCAAGAATTATTGCTCCGGCTACAAGTATAAGCACCTTTAGAACTAGTAACCCCATTGAACCCGTAGTTACAGCAGTTCCAGCTGTGACACCAACAAGTACGGCAACAAGGATCGGGGCAACTAAGTCTTCGAATATAAGTAAACCAAGCATGAATTCTGACTCGGGATTTGCCATTCTCTTAGAGCTCTCTAACATTTTTGCTGTGATAGAAGAGCTTGTAGCATAAACAACACCGCCGATAATAAGAGAAGATAAAACATCCAGCCCCATGAGCAGGCATATCCCTGCTGTAACACCGAAACTTAGTATTACATCCAGAACTCCGGCCCGCAGAACTTTCTTCGCTACTGATAAAAGTTGTTTTACAGGAAATTCCATACCAAGCATAAAGAACAGCAGCACAATGCCAATTTCTCCTGCAAAGTGAAGGAGATGAGTGTCAGTAAACAACCCCCCAATAATTATCCCCACTAAAATAAACATGATTATATTAGGGATTTTAAATTTTGCTCCTGCAAAACCTGTAATAAATAAAAGGAGCAAAATTAAGCCTGCGACTAAAAGTTCGGGGAAATCCACGGTTAGTTCACCTCTTCACAAGAGCGGATAAACTCTTTTACTAGTGCTCTTTTGCCAACAAGCATCAGCGTATCCTTAATTTCCAGTAATGAATTTTCATCAGGGCTTGCTATAAAGTCATCATTTCGGAAGATGCCTAGTATGGATATACCAGTTGGAGTTAACTTATTTAGTTCTCCAAAACTATTACCTGCAAAACTGGAGTGTTTTGTAATATCCAGCCATTCAACAACGGCCTGTTTCTGGATTTTCTTCATTCTTTCCCTGTCAATGCCGGTTTCTGGTCCTAATGCAGCACCGAGGAACTGTGCTCCAAGCTGATTTGCTTCTTCGGTTGACAGTTTAAATGTAAATATTGGATCATCATCTTCGTAGTCTTCAAAAAAGTAAAGCTCTCTTTTACCTGTATAGTGAAAAATCATAACAATCAATTTTTCTTCTCCATTTATGAAAGAAACCTTCTTCCCTACACCCGGTAAATCTGTCATATTTATCTTCATTTTTTATCCCTCTGCTTTCTGCTGGTCATTGCTCCTCAGCGCCTGTTGCGGAAAATCATAATAAATTTAATCAACTGAAGTACTGCCATTAACGTACTTGCAACATAAGTGAGAGCAGCTGCATTCAGCACTTTTCCAATACCTTTTTCTTCGTTATTGTTAATCATCCCAAACTCAAGCAGCTTGTTCTTTGCCCTCCTGCTGGCATCGAATTCAACTGGCAGGGTAACGACCTGGAATAGGACTGCTCCTGCAAATAATGCTATCCCAATGCCGATCAGGTTGGTTAGCCCAAGGAGAAAACCTCCGAGAAACAGAAATGGTGCGAACTGAGATCCGATATTTGCTAAAGGAAATAATCGGTGCCTCAGTACGAGCATAGAATAATTTGTACTGTCCTGTATGGCATGCCCCACTTCATGTGCAGCTACTGCCAGTGAGGAAATAGAAGTACCTTGATAAACCTGGTCAGACAGGCGAACTGTTTTAGCAGAAGGATCATAATGATCAGAGAGGGTGCCGTTTTTTGAAAACTCCACCTTAACATGTGAGAGGCCTTCCTGATCCAGAATGTATCTGGCAGCCTGAGCTCCAGTCATTCGTGAGGCAGCCTGTACACTAGCCCACTGCCTGAAGTTACCTTGTACTTTAGATTGAGCCCACATTGCTAAACCGAGGGCTATAATGATTAAAAAATCCATTGGATGAAAAAACATATCTTACTCCTTTATTCAATTTTTAATAACCTAAACCCATTTTATTTCAATTCTGATCACTGCCTGAACCAATCTGCATCGGAGATCAGGCGGGCATTTAGTTACTGGCAAGGGGCGCCCGCCTTATTCTCCGTAGGGGGGCAGTTATGCCTTCGGGATATACCCTTGCAATTAGTATTATAAAAAACAATTATGAACTGATTATGAACTGGAAAATTCTTTCGGAAACCAAGTGAAAACAGAGGAATCTGTTCTATTAAAAGGTAATCCCGGATATTTATGTATAAATATATATAAGGAGTGTTCGATGAAACTATTCAACAGAACAATAGAGGAAAAGACACATGTATTAAATGAATCCGTGCGGAAAAACGGGGTTATCTATTTCGATTACCCTCAAAAAACTCTGGAACAACGAAGAAAGTACAAAACCCGGCGTCGGGGAAAATTAAAACTGAATGTGATGAATGGGAAGTTTCTCGCAGAACTGCATAAAGGAAAATTGGATTACTTTCCTGTCAGCTGGTTTTTTGCATCGGAAAATGAGCTGCGATCTTTTATGAAAACCCTTCGGCCCGGTACTAAAATAAAATTATACACTGGAGAAACCGTATTTTTTCATGAGTTTAAAGGGATAAAGTTTTTCTATAAAAGAGAACAAGAAGCACAGGAAGTTCATTCTGTTTCCTTAGGTGCTTTTGATGGGCTTGTGGAGAAAATTTAAAGGAAAAGGACGATTCTCGATAGAAGAGGATCGTCCTTGTTATTATTTGTTTAGAATGCTGATGTCCAGCCGCCGTCTACTGTAACGACAGTTCCATTAACAAAACTGGATTCCTCGGAGGCGAGGAAAAGTGCTGCCTGGGCAATTTCTTCCGGTTTACCGGATCGTGGCGATAAACCGTGAGTCATTCCGGCTCGCTCCATACCAAACTGGTTTATATTTGACATGCTGGAACCAATATTTGTTTCAACCGCTCCTGGTGCAATCGCGTTGCAGCGTATGCCTTTTTTAGCGTACATAAATCCTGTATTTTTTGTGAGTCCAATCACGGCATGCTTGGATGCTCCATAAGCTGCACCTGCATGAGCACCGCTGAACCCGCCGGTTGAAGCTACATTAATGATAACCCCATTTTCTTTTTCGAGGAAAATTGGAATTGCTTTTCTCATCGCTCTCATGACGCCTTTTGTGTTTACATCAAAAATGAGCTCCCATTTTTCATCTGAAATATCTCCCACCGGTTCAAAGCCGTCCATGATTCCAGCATTGTTTACAAGGATGTCTAATGTGCCGTACTCTTTCACCGCAGTGTCAATCATATTCTCTACGTCCTGAAGTTCTGCCACGTTTACTTTTACAGCTGCAGCCGTACCGCCATTGTTCGTAATTTCTTCTGCGAGCTGTTCAGCACCTTCAACATTTAAATCTGCTAAAACAACTTTTGCACCCTCTTTTGCATAAAGCTCAGCAATTGCTTTCCCCATTCCGGAAGCTGCTCCTGTCACGACCGCTACTTTTCCTTCTAACCTCATTGTAATACCTCCCAGGCATAGTTTATTAAGAAAAACGGTTCTCCTACACTTTGAGTTTAATTAATAGATTTATAGGTTTCAACATACAATAAGAAGAGACACGTTGGATAATCGACAAATACATAGGGGATTGTTGGTTTTTCACACAACGTTCAAACAGTTAGAGGGTTGAATGAGGAAGAGCCGATCCTCCCCCACTCACTCTCTGCTGCTCCAGGCTTCGAACGTCCCGGTTCCGCCGCACCCCTGGCACTCGCCATGGGAAGCTACATAAAAATAATCATTCGCAAACATATTGTATCCATAGCCGAAACAATCGGGGCATTTTCCCTTCTCTTCCATTTTTACAATATTCTCTTCATAATTTTTCTGCCGTTCGTTTTCATTCCAGCCAAACAGCATATCCAACAGCCACATACTTCCCACACCTTTACTTCTTTTCTTTCTAGTTTGTGGAAAAATACGGTATTTATACGTCTAACTGGAGATACTTCTATCTCACCTTGTTAATCCAGACTCCTGAACGCCTTGCTTTTCCATACAAGCCATACGCTTAAAAGCAATCCAGTCACTCCTGAAAACGTCAGCACTGTCTGAATTGGCAGGTCTGCTGCGACAAGAATCGAAATCAGACCGAATGCCACAGGCTCAAAACCGCTTGCAGCCAGAGTAATGATGCTCATTACCCTGCCAAGTTTATTTTTTTCTGTTTTTTCCTGCACCATCGTAACCGTAAGCAAATATACAAACATAGCAACGAATCCCGTCAATGCTGCGAGCAAAATGAGCAGCCCGAACGCTTCCATTCTGCTGAAAACAATAAACAGAAGGAAACTCACGAGGAGTGCTGTAAAAACAACATTCCCCCGCCGTTTTCTCGTGTTCCAGATAACGATGAAGATACTCGCGGTGAACGTTCCAAGTGCAAGGCCCCCTTCTAGGAGACTTAACTCCAGGGGACGCCCCCCTAATCCTTCAACAATAATCGGAAAACTAATCAGAATTGGCCCGATCATAAACAAATTAATAACGACTATGGCAAGAGTTCCTGTTTTATGGACATCCGAATTCATTACATAAGAAAGCCCCTCTTTCAGATCCTTCATGGCACTTTGTTTTTCCCCGGTCCTGTCCGGTTTTGGATCTTTGAGAAGCGGTGGAAACACCAAAATCGCCGACAATAATATGAGAATTGCCGATGCTGAAAAAGTAAGTGTAAAGTCTCCTATCGTCAGCAGCACCCCTGCAATAAGGGGCCCAATGATAAACATGAGCTCCGTGGAACCCTGAAATAAGGAGTTGGCCCGCTGCAATTGAGCATCTTCCACAATGACAGGAATCATGGAAGAAACAGCAGGAAAAAAGAAAGCATCGAGAAAGCCGAATATAAATGCGATGATAATCAGGGAAGTTACATCCAGAGACCCATTTAGAAACATGATAATCAGCGCAACCATGATACCCGCCTGCAGGAGGTTGGTTACAAACATGATTAACGATTTGCGCATTTTATCTGCAAGGATGCCTCCATATATCATCATAATTACACGGGGAACAGACATGGCCATAAGGACGATGCCTAATACTGCAGGCTCCTGCAGC
Source organism: Evansella clarkii (assembly GCF_002019695.1). Classification (GTDB taxonomy): domain Bacteria; phylum Bacillota; class Bacilli; order Bacillales; family Salisediminibacteriaceae; genus Evansella; species Evansella clarkii. The sequence goes on from NZ_KV917376.1 coordinate 3,516,434, forward strand.
ACATCCACAATAAACCATGATATTGATAAAAAGAACATGGAAAAGCCGAGCATCGCACACAACCCCGCCACCCAGACGAGAAGATACGATCTATTTTTAAAAAGCGAACCTTCAGATAAAGTAAACATAACGGAAACTGCTCCTTAGAAAAAAATGCTATTTACTTTTATATCATTATTTCGGGTGATTTACTATTGGGAGGATTAATAGGGATATGTAACAGGTTACCATAAATTTATGACTTTTAAGAACAAATGTTCACATACGAGGCATGAATGTTATAATTGAAAAGTAATAGTTTAGGCGAACTCATAGGGGGCTGGTATCATCTCCGTCTGAAAGGAGGTGGTGTCTGTGGTGACAGTTGCGGAAGCATTAACATTAATGATTTCGTTCAGTTTATTAATCGTCGCCATATTATCTTTTAACGAAAAAAGATAAGCCCCCATTCATGAGTTAGCGGCTCAAAAATGGGGTAACTTATCAACCCTCATACGCCAGTCCCCTTTGAAGGGATCTAAGCTGTTGCAGACCGTTAGTGTTACCAGCACTAGCGGTCTTCTTATTTATACCGTCTTCTTACCTTTATTATAACCGATAATGAAAAAAGTGAAAACAGAATTACTTATAAATATGGTGGTTGGAATGGGAAAGTATATCCTTAACACTGTCACACGAGTTATTGGGTAAATTTATTCTGGACAAATTTCCGTTGTTAGGTGTAGATTTGTCCAGATTCTGCCGTTTGCTGGACAAAAATTGCCTGGCCTACCGAAATTTGTCCAGATTCAACTCCGATTGACGGTTTTTTTTCCTGCAATTTAAATTTTAGTTAAAATATGTATCGACTTTGCTTGTATTTTCCAGTGATTAAACCCTTTTCTGGACAAATTTTAACGGTTTAGATGAGATTTGTCCAGATTCTGCCGTTTGCTGGATAAATATTGCCTGGCCTACCGAAATTTGTCCAGATTCAACTCCGATTGACGGGTTATTTTTCTTTCAAATTACTTTTTAGGTAAAATATGTATTTAATTTACTTGTATTTCCCAGTGAACGTACTCTTTTCTGGACAAATTTTAACGTTAGAGGGAAGATTTGTCCAGATTCCGCCGTTTGCTGGACAAATCTTGACTGTCCGACCGGAATTTGTCCAGATTCAACGGCGGATGACCGGTAAAATTTCCTGTAAATTGCTTTAAAGGTAAAATATGCAACTAACTTTCTTGTATTTTCCAGTGATTAAACCCTTTTCTGGACAAATTTTAACGTTTTAGATGGAATTTGTCCAGATTCCGCTGTTTGCTGGACAAATATTAATTGTCCGACCGGAATTTGTCCAGATTCAACGTCGATTGACGGTTTTTTTCCTGCAATTTAAATTTTAGTTAAAATACGTATCGACTTTGCTTGTATTTTCCAGTGATTAAACCCTTTTCTGGACAAATTTTAACGGTTTAGATGAGATTTGTCCAGATTCTGCCGTTTGCTGGACAAATATTACCTGGCCTACCGAAATTTGTCCAGATTCAACTCCGATTGACGGGTTATTTTTCCTTCGAATTACTTTTTAGGTAACATATGTATTTAATTTACTTGTATTTTCCAGTGATCGTACTCTTTTCTGGACAAATTTTAACGTTAGAGGGAAGATTTGTCCAGATTCTACCGTTTGCTGGACAAATATTGCCTGGATAATCGGAATTTGTCCAGATAAAACACCGAATGACCAATTATTTTTCCAGTTCCCTCCCTAAGCAAGTACCCTTTGAAGAATTCCTAACCTTCCCTGCCTCCACCGTCCAAAAACAAACTAACAAACAATCTTAACACACCCACCCTCACCGCTTCCCCTGACAAATTACTCATTTTTTATCCGCCGGCTTTACTCTTCAGTTAAAATTATTACTAATTAATTACATTTTAAAAAATGGAGTTTTAGCTATATAAAATCGGATAATACAGAGATAAATAGTGCATAAACATAGTTAAACGAATTATACTCCTGATTATCAGCAATAAATCCAGAATATGCCCTATTAAGCAAATTAAAGCTGTGTGTATGCGTCTTTAAAAATTTCAGAGAGATAAAGGGGGAAGATCCATGCCTCGGATGAGAAATGAAACAGATAAGCTGATGATTAGGGTAGGGAGTAACCGCATTGTATTTAAAAAGCAATGTAAATTATCAAGAACAGTCAATGATTTGCTGGTAGGGATTTTATTTGTTGGCGGGAGTCTTTTCAACCTCTCCTATTTCGGCATTACACTTGGTACTCTTCTCTATTTAGCCGGAAGTGTGATCCTTGCGTCCCGTTCTGTTGCCAACGTTTTAGAAAACATTTCGGTAGTCCACGAGGTAAAAGACCCTGAACATCAAGAGTGGTATCATTAATACAAACAACAAACAACCGGAAGCCCCCAACCAAGTGGCTTCCGGTTTTTAAATCAGCTGCCCGTATGCACCATCACGAAATGCACCCTTCGTTCATCTGCTTCGTGTATCGTTAATTTTATATGTTCGTAGCTGAACTCCGTCCCTTTTTGCGGCACACGCTGGAATTCTTCGGACAGCCAGCCGCCGATCGTATGGTGAATTGTGTCCGGGAGTTCCACGCCGGTAAAACGAACGAAATCATCCAGAGGATAATCAGCATGAAATAAATAAGTGGAAGTATCCACCTGTTTAAATAACTTGATATCATCGTCGTGTTCATCATAAATTTCTCCGACAAGCTCTTCCAATATATCTTCGAGCGTGATTAAACCGCTTGTTCCCCCATACTCATCAATGACGATAGCCATATGGGTTTTCTCTTTCTGAAGCTGCGGCAGCAATGTATTGATTTTCATGGATTCTACGACAAAAATAGGGTCTCGCAGCAAAGCACGTATGTCCACTTCATTTTTAATATAAGCTGTTAAAAAATCACGTTCCGATAAGATGCCGATAATATTATCAATATTACCTTCGTAGATTGGAATCCTCGAGAAGCGTTCCCGGAAAAACGTTTCCTTAATCAGATCAGGGGCATCTTCAATGTTCAGTGCGACCATGTTTGTCCGGGGTTTAAAAACTTCCTCCACGATAATATCATTGAAATCAAAGGAACGGTGTACGAGCTCTCTTTCCGTTTCATCAATGACGCCTTCCTCTTCACTTAATTCCACCATCATCTTCAGTTCTTCTTCTGTGACAGACGGACTTGTCTCATTTTTCTTAATGAGCTTCGTAACCCCTCGTTTAATCTGCAGGAAAACCCAGTTTACAGGCGCGATAATTTTCATTAATAAAAGCATGATACCGGATATTTTGGAAGTGAACGTTTCCGCATATTCTTTCGCAAGAGATTTCGGGATGATCTCTCCGAAAATAAGCACAAGAACGGTTAATACAAACGTACTTATAAAAACACCAAGATTTGGTCCGAAAAGCTGGGTTGCAACAGCTCCTGAAATCGTAGCTGCCGCTATATTAACGATGTTGTTTCCAATTAGAATAGTGGACAACACCTGGTCAAACCGGTCGGTTATATACAGCGCCTTTTCTGCGCCTTTATTCCCTTCCTCCATCATTGACTTCAGCCTGATCCGGTTCGCACTGGAAAAAGCTGTTTCAGCGGAGGAAAAAAATGCGGATAAAAACAGTAGTACGACTAATAACAGTATCAATGACTGTGGTATTTCTTCCAACGCTGTCACTCTCCCTATAATCTTCTGCCTTATTTACAGCACTAATAGTATGGATTAATATACTCCTAACCATTACATACCCAATTTTAAAAAAATTAAATTTGGGATCGGGAGAAAACTCCCTTAAAAGACAGGGCAAATGGCAGTAAGGTTCAGCTGTAATTTCCCAATTGAGCGCAAATTAAACTTTAGACAAGAGGTTTCCCAGAATGCTTAAACCCTCAACCCTCTATAAAAAAATAAAAAAGAACCATAACCCGGTCCTGTTTATTAGTAATTATTTACTATTATTGATTTCTCGCAGCTCGAAAAGGGAACAAATGTTCCTGTTTTGCTATAAAAAATGATATAATAGAAGAGTAATGGTTCAGAAACTCATAGGGGGTTGGCTTTCATCTCCGGCTGAAAGGGGGTGAAGCCTATGGTGACTGCCGCGGAAGCATTAACTTTAATGATTTCTTTCGGTTTATTAGTAGTCGCTGTATTGTCTTTTCACGAAAAAAGATAAGGCCCCACTCATGAGTTCACGGCTCTGAAAGTGGGGTTCCTTATCATCCCTGCGGCCAATCCCCTTTGAAGGGAACTGGACTATTACTGGCCGTTAGTGTTGGCAGCACTAACGGTCTTTTTATTTATATCTCACTGTTACTCATATTATAACCGAAAAAAGAAGGCGTGAAAACAGATATACAGGTCTTTTCCGCCCACAGGGCCTTTAAAAGAGAAAATTCCACAACTGCTGACATTTTAATTGGAGTCATAGTTCTTCATGTTTAATATCTGTGACAAACATATGCCCTGGGGCGTGTGTTATCATAATTGGCAGTTTTGCTGCCACTGCAGCAGCCTGAGGAGTTACGCCGCATGCCCAGAACACAGGCACCTCCCCTTCCCCGATGCCTGCAAAATCCCCATAATCAGGCTTTTCAATATCTTGGATGCCGATTTCAGCAGGATCGCCAATATGGACAGGGCCTCCATGCATTTGAGTGAATTCTCCTGTCACCTGAGCTGCTTTTTCAACCAATTCTTCTTTGATTGGTCTCATAGATACAACTAACGGTCCTGAAAAAGGTCCGGCTGATTCTGTAGCAATATTTGTTTTATACATGGCCACATTTTTTCCAGCTTTCACATGTCGAAGTGGAATATCCGCATTTAGGAGCGAACTTTCAAAGGTAAAGCTGCATCCTAGGAGGAATGTGACAAAATCGTCCTGCCACAACTCTTTTATTGAAGAAACTTCCTTCTTCAGTTCCCCGTTTTCGTATATAAAGTATTTTGGCACGTCCGTGCGTATATCAGATCCTCTCGCCAGATCTGATTCTGTTTTACCAGCTTCCATTACATCAATAACCGGACACGCTTTTGAATTTCTGAAAGTATAAAGAAAAAAGTCGAACGCGTACTTTTCCGGAAGAATTACTACATTTGCCTGGACGATCCCTTGGCAGAAACCTGACGTAGTTTTTGCGAATTTATCTCTTCTTATTAAATCTCTAAGTTCATTAGCTTTCATCTGGATCCTCCTGAATGTGCAGGCCGGCAGTTCCAATATTTTCCGAACATCTGCCGGTAAAGTTTATCCCTGAGATGTCATATGCACAATTAGTTTGTCTGGTACAAGTGTTAAAAAAGCTTGTAATTTATTGACGATTATTGTAGGTTTTAAATAAGGGTTTGTTTTTTTTGACTATTTATTAATACGGTACGTGAAATATTCAGAATAATCAATTTACTCACTGGCATACCTCGTTACTGTTCCCAGCCTGCTTATAGTTTCCCTGACTTGAATATAGAATACAGCAGCCAGAAAAACATGAGCATCGCTATACCGAAGCCGATTTCTACTGCTGGTATATTCCAAAGTACCGATGACTGTCCTCCTATTGCTGTTGCGACGACCAGGCCAGCCATAATAATGCTGAAAGCGAGGATAACAATACTAATGGACAGCCGGTTGCTGATCCGGTTCAGTTTATTTAAAAACATTTCAAGATCCGGCATGGTGATTTCCACCGGGACTTTCCCTTTTTTCATTACAGCTGTAATCTGCTGAATGTTTTTCGGGATGTCGATAAGCACCTCTCCAAAATCATTCCACTCGCTGAACATTCTTTTTGCCATTGTAACAGGATGATAACGTTCTTTTAATAACTGCCGTCCGAATGGTTCTGCAATCTTTACGATACTGATATCAGGATCCAGTTTTTCTGCTACTCCTTCAAGGGTCAGCAAGGTTTTCCCAAGCAGAGTCAAATCAGAAGGAAGCTTAATGCGATGCTTTCGCGCTACAGAAAACAGGTCATTTACCGCATCTCCCAGGCTCACCTTACTAAGAGGGACATCATAATATTTTTCCCTAAGGTCCTCCACATCCGCGGTAAGCACCTGCAAGTCCACATCGTCAGGAACCAGCCCCATTTTAGTAATCGCTTTAATAACCCCCTGTGTATTCTGGCGCATGAGTGAGATAATTAACACGGCAAAATTCGCTTTCATCTCAGGGGTCAGCCGTCCTGTCATCCCAAAATCCATGAACACTACGGTCTCACCTGGCAGAATGAAAATATTGCCGGGGTGAGGGTCACCATGAAAAAAACCTTCTATTAATACCTGGTGAAAAACAGCATTGGTAATCCGTTCAGCAAGTACTTTTCTGTCGTAGCCTTTTGCAATGAGTTCCTCCAGATTATTCACTTTAGTCCCTTCTATGAACTCCATTGTTAAAACTCTTTTTGTCGTATAATCCCAATACACTTCAGGTATGTGTATTTTTCTGTCCTTTTCAAATTGTGCGGATATTTTATCGGCATTTTGCCCTTCCGTCACATAATCCATTTCCGTTATGATTGCTTTCGAAATTTCTTCCACAATCTCACTGATTTCATACTGCGCAGCCCAGTCGAGCCTTAATTCTGCGAGAATGGCAGCCTGCTTCAGAATCTCAAGATCCGTTTTAATCCTGTTTTCTATATGAGGACGCTGGACTTTTACGGCAGCCTGCTCACCTGAGTTTAAAACAGCGTAATGCACCTGCCCGATGGAGGCAGATCCAAGCGGGGCTTCATCAAATTCTATGAAGAAGTCTTCCAGTCTGCCGCCCAGTTCCGCTTCAATAATGTTTCTTGCGTCTTCAAGTGGAAACGGAGGAACCGTATCCTGCAGCTTCTGAAGTTCCTCAAGGATATCGTCCGGCAGGAGATCTGGCCTGGTGCTGGCAATTTGTCCTACTTTCACAAAGGCCGGCCCCAGCTCCTCCAAAAATAACCGGATACGTTCTCCACGGGTTTTCCTGTGTACTTTCTGCTTATCATCGTGCTTAAACACTCTTGCGGGCAAAGACAGAAGGTGATCGAGGCCCATTTCCTTCACAAGAAAACCGAAGCCGTACCTGGAAAAGGCAATAGCTATCTCTCTGAACCTTTTTAGATGGCGAACTCTTTTTTCAAAAATAGGAACTCCCTCCTCTTACAGTATTCGTTGCAAGTATGTTTTTCGTCTTAAGCAGATAACAGCCCGTCTTCCTGGCAGATTTCCTGCCAAGTTGATTTCAATGGCTGTAATATGGCATAGTAATGTGGAAACAAAAGCTTGTCACTTTTTATTATAGTGGATATTATTTTTTAAAAGAAAGAAAACACTTCACTGGGTGCAGCAATTATTGTCTCTCAAATTTATCAATGCTAATATTGAAACTTGATTATACCGCCTCTCGTCTACTATAATTAACTCACCCACGTAAGGAAGGAATTTATTATTGACAGAGCGAATTCTTTATTAACCCTCAAATATAATCCCCTGAGAAAGAAGATGATAGTATGATTTACAACCGCCAGCCTGGTGGACCAGGCAGGAAAAGGCCGGCTTCCTCCCCGGGTAAACGAAAGGATCCGAAAACCCTTAATACAGCGAAAGAGATGGGTGAAGCCTACCGAATGCTTTTTGAAATTGAAACGAATTTAAGAGAGCTTGTAAGAAAAACCCATCAGAAACAATACGGGCATACCTGGGGAAAAAATGATGACATTCAGATTGACCTGAACAACGCTACGTTTTTTCAGATTACCACCTACCTCACAAGGAACCCTGCCATGTCTTTCAAGTTTACTTCCAAAGAAATCAGCGACCTTATCTCCCTGAAAAGTGTCAGGAACAAAGTGTGCCATATGCGCCCCATCAGCGATAAAGAATTCCAGCAGCTGGAGCAGTGCTACAGGATGGTGAAAACTAAGAGTAAACGAATTGTATAATGTAAAGAAGCCGGCCTGGCTCCTCCAGGCTGGCTTTATTTTATTTATCGTCCTTTCTGTTTTTGCCTCAAAGTATCCCCGAAATATATATCTGTCAAACTCTTATTTCCAGTCTCTCCTTGCCCCTGTTATATTTCCGCCAAGAAAATCATATATATTATCCAGAGGTATTCACGGACTTAGCAACTATTAAACTTCTAAACAGAAAGGAAATACAACTATGGGGAAAAAATATTTATTATTTTTTATAATCGGCAGTCTGTTGCTTATGCTGGCCACTCCGGCTTTTGCAAGTGATACAGACAACAGCCTGAAGAACATACTGGAAAATCATTTTAAGGAGTCCGTAAGCTACTATAAACCAGGGACTCTGCAAATTTTTCAGACGGAAACACATAGGGTTATCATGGAAAAAGAAGATAGAAATATGGAGGAAAGACAAAAAGAAGAACTCACTACGTATAAACAAAAACTGGAAGACAAGAAAAAGGAACAGCTTTTCCACGCTCTTGACGCTATTCTTGAAAATGACGGTACAGATAAAACAGCAGGGGAAATTCAAAAAGAGCTTAACGATTTATTGAAAGAGGAAGAGGCTGCAGCAAAAGCTGCGATTGCGGAAATGAAAGCACAGCATGAGAGCGAAAGAAAAACCGGTAAAATTCAGGAAGAAAGTGACGTACTAACCGCTTTAGTAAAATATACTACCTCCAGAGACAAAATCATGAGAACAGAGCATACCGAGTATTTGTACTTTGACATAGAGAGCGGAACGGTTATCACTCCTAATGACTTTTTGGAAAACGTGTCTGTTTCGTCATTCGAAATGCAATATGAAAACTTTATCGGAACTTCAGATAATAAATGGCTGTTTTCCATTTATCTCCTATTATTTGCGGCCTTCATGGCTGGCACCCTGTTCTGGACTGGGGTTAGCAAATACAGCCGCTCGGATCCATGAAGTAGTAAAACAGGGAAAGGCTGCCCATGAATTTCTGAAAAGCATGATGGAGCAGCCTATTTTGATGTAGGTGGACCGTTGACCGTTATCAAACTTAATATAACTATGCTATGTTATTCAGTTCTGCAAGAATTTAAGATCCGAAATGACACTGTCGAGATTAAAACTCTCATCTCCCTCATACATCCTGATTATATCTCCAGCCTCGTTAAACAGATAAAAGCGAGTCGGGTGTAAAATGTCATTTTCAACAGGCTGGAACACAGTGAAGAGGGCTGGTGCAAGTTCATCTGTTAAGAAGGACTCCTCATATCCTGTGAGAAAGGTCCAATTATCAAGATCTGCGCCATAAGAGTGAGCATAATCTTCCAGTCTTTCTGGCGTATCAAATTCCGGGTCGACAGTAAAAGAGACAATATTAACTCCATCGACTTCTTCTCTGACCATAGCTTCTTGTATCAGCACCATGTTAGGAGTCATTGTCATACATACAGTTGGACACCGCGTAAAAATTGTTTTTACCAATGTCTTTTCACCTTCTGTATCTTTGTTTGTCACCAATTCCCCAAATTGGTTCTGAGCTTCAAATTCAGGCATTCTCCACTGATAGTCCTCTTCTCTTTCAACTTCTGACATATCTATAACACCTTCTCTTTCAGGCGCAGAATCTGCGTACATAAAGCCGCAGCCTGAAAAGACTAACAGAACTAAAGAAACAACTGATATGAAATATATTTTTCTCATTGTAACTTCCCCCAGCTTCCCAAGAGTGTCGTAGCAACATATCTTATTTATTATCAAAAATAAAAATCTATCTGGTCAAAAAATAAATAATAGCAAAGCCGAGTGCTGGTACAAATGTTACGATGTAAAACGTAGTCAATAGTGTAATGCGGCTTTTCGCTGTCTTATGATAGTCTTTATCGTTTGGGTCAATCCCAACAAGAATAGTGATTATAAGTGCGATGACACAAATGATTGCACTGGCAATTAATAGTACATTATTCATTAGGCTACCTCCCTGGATAACAGTAATAAGTATTATAATAAAAAAGTTAACAGCTGATTAAGTGAAGGATTGTTCCCTCCCTTTTAATAATACAGGCAATAAAATTTATTAACACATCCAATTCATATGTTTTTATACCATCCAATTTCACTGTATTATTTTTCTTCTGCACAAAAAAAAAGAACCATGCACAAGGCATCGTTCTAATTTTTGATTTTCTCCATTTGACGTAACACATCTGCAAACCTTCTTATACCTTCGTTTATTGAATCTATATCCCCCCGGCCGAAAGTAAAGCGTATATAGCCTTTTTTTGTCCCTAATACGTTTCCGGGTACGAATGCCACCCCTCTTTTAATGGATTCCTCAAGTAAGCGGAATTCATCCATCGGTTCTCTGATTTTGCACCAGAAATGAATGCCTCCTTCAGGAATGAAATAATCCGTTTTTTCCCTTAAGTGGCTGTTCAGAGAGGAGATAAGCTGGTCACGCCGTTCATGAAGCTGTTGACGAAGCATGGAAATATGTCCTTTAAATTGGCCAGAACCAAGAAATTCATTAGCAACCCAAAGGGGAAAAACACTATGCCCGAAATCCACTTGCTGTTTAGCGTCAGCCAATCGTTCAATTACTTTTTCCGGTCCCATGACCCAGCCAATCCGTAAACCTGAAGCGACTATTTTTGACAGGGAACTAATATAAAGGACATTCCCCAGATGGTCCATCGATTTCAAGGTGGGGCCAGTTTCCCCACTAAAAGAAGTCAAACTATAGGGATCATCCTCTATAATCGGGATGCCATATTCCGAGGAAATCTCCAGAATTCTTTTCCTGCGGCTTAAAGAGAGTTTTGTGCCAGTTGGATTTTGATGATCCGGGTTTATAAAAAGCATGCGGAGCCGGTGTTTCTTATGTAAATGTTCTATATCATCTGGGTTAACCCCATTCTCATCAATTGGCAGATGAAAAACTTTCAGGCCTGCAGTCTGAAATATAGGCAGAGAGTAAGCATAAGAGGGGTCTTCAATCGCCACAGCATCCCCTGGCTTGAGTAAACACTGCACTATCAGATGGATCGCCTGCTGTGCACCTGATGTGATTAAAATAGATTCAGGATTTATTTGAATATCCCTGTACTCCTTTGCGTGCATCGAGATAGTCTCTCTCAGCATTTCATTCCCCTGGGGATGGTCGTAGCCGAGGTGGCCATGAAAAGGCGTTTTTGTAAAAATCTCCTGAAATGTTTCAGAGGGAAATAAATCCGGAGCTAACTCACCACTCGCTAAATCAATTAAGTCTTCTCTTTGTGTTTCCGTACGAAGTCGCTGCACCACTGGCTGATTAGGCAGGAATGAGCCACCTTCCACATAGCGGCCCCAGTTCGGCATTCTTTTATGCGAGAGACCCCAAATATCTGTACTGATCCAAGTGCCGCTCCCTTTTTTCCTTTCAACCAGACCAATGGCCTGAAGTTCATCATAAGCAGCCACAATGGTACTCCGGTTAACGTTTAATTTTTCCGCCAGCCGTCGCTCAGGCGGCAAAGGCAGATCGGTTGGAAAATCTCCGGCTGAAATACCTTTCTCAATATATTCTGCTATTTGTTTGTAAATAGGTTTTTTATCCGATCGGTCTGGCTTCCAGTTCATTCTTTATACCTCCTCTCTTATTTTGATTGAAGGTTTTCAATACATAAGAGGCCTTTCAATCAGCAGTGATTCCTATAGTTGCTTACTGTGTCTCGTAAGGGGTTGCTATATGTGAGGAAATATTTATTATAGTACAAAAATCCGGGTAAAGAAAATTGCAAACAGCCGTTATCAGTATCTGGAAATAATTTACTGTTTATTCATTTTCCGACTGGTACTCAATTGTAATAGCTAATGTTCCCCAGTATTTTTCCTGCTCTGGAGTGTAAATCTGGTATGTGCCCTTAATCATCTCCTCCATTGTCCAGCTTTCACAATCAAAGTCTCTGAAAGGGATGTCCTGGTACATAGCCTGAAATGTATCATACTTTCTAATCTCTGTTACTTTAACTCTTAATCGATCGTTTTGTTCCGGAATAAGGATAAATTCAATCGTATCACCAACGTTAATTTTTCTTCTTTTTTCGTCATTCAGTCGAACTTCAACTGTCTTTCTCCCCTCTTTAATTGCCTGAAAGTATTCACCATATAAGCCCATTTGATGCTCCACTTACAGTTCCCCTCTCTTTTATCGGCGATAAATTCCTGCCGGCTTGAATGAAAATTAATCTGCCGCCTCATAATCGCCAGCTTATAAATAGTCATCGATATTTAAAACTTGTATTTGGCTGCTTTCAGTCAGAAACTGGCTTACCAAATGGACGTGCGCCCCTCCAATCAGTAATAAAATTCGCTCACTTTTATTTTCTGTTAGTTTGAGAAGGTTGTGATAGATAATTAGATTTCTCTGATACCACCATCTCATCCAGTCTATCCCTACATATTCAGTAGCTGCTCCAATTTGAGCGATGGTTAAATACATCTCATGTTCTGTAAGGATTCTCTCTTTGTTATTAATTTCTTTTAATGCTTCTAAAATAGATAATTCTTTTATATTTGGTGCTATTTTCGGTATGTAAGATTCCATGATCAGCTCATATAATTCTGACTGGTGCATTTTTGCCCATTCCAGAACCTCGTTAATACTCCTGTTGCCTGCATCGCCCATCCAGTCAACTGCATATATCGTCTCGTGGTTAAGTCTGTCACTTATTCTGAATCCTAATTGGTGAATTTCGTTTGCTGTTAATTCAAATTTGCGATTTTTATATTCTTTAAAGTTTGCATTAAGAGCTTCGTCTCTTGCCTTATCTGCTTCCACAGCAACCTTTGTCGGTTTGAATTTTTCCAGTTTCTCAACAACTTCCAATACTTCTTTTTGTTTGTTTTCTGCCAGCACATTTCCTGTATCCGTTTGAATCATATCAGGGGAGCCACCAAAGTGGTAGGTCCCAACTATTAAAATTGCCGGTTTGTCCTGTCGCATTTTTGCCCCCTTATTGGAATATCATAGGTGCACGGTCTTCTGGATCAGCATCTTCTAACATTCTCATAATCTTAAAAATACCAATATCTCTTCGATATGTAAATTTTTTATAGTTATGGAATTCTGGTTAATTAAAATCGCAAAGTCCCTGAAAGTTTCACCATCTCTGCCTTTAAACAAGAAGTCCTTTTAATAATCGAATAATGGGCGATAGTAAAATAAGCGGAAATTGTTCGGTTAGTTGTAATAAAAAGCTACTTTGGGGGTAAATAGGGGGAGCTTTTCCGGTTATGCAACGAAAAATAAAGGATTTTTACTTGATTTGTTTAAATAGGGGGAATCTCTCCGTCTATTTAAGTTATTTTTAGTGCTAATCACTATATAAGAGAAATATCTCCGGTTATTTATCAGATCAGGTTCTTAACCTGATCTCCCAACTGATAAGAACGGATTTTCACAATCCCAGATGCAGGTATCAGCATCTTTTTATCGACTAGTTGAGAAAGTATTTTTTTTACCGTCTTGTCGCTAAGCTTCAAATATTTCTCGACTTCTATAGGGGAGATGGCTTCTCCTTTTCGAATTGCCAGACGCAACACTTCCTTTTCTAAAAAGGATAGAGTTGTCAGGTGCAATTCATCCCCCAGCCACCGGCCAATCACTTGCTGAACAATTTGTTGGCATCGGCGAGGCTTCTCTTTAACTTGGTCATAAGAGAAGCGGATTACAGTCCATCCGTCAATTACCAATTGGTTTTGACGCTCCAGACTGTCGGAAAATTGCCATCTGCTTATATTCTTTAAGTGAGGGCCGAATCCGTCAATCTCAAGGCAAATCCGTATACCAGGACGAATATAGGCAAAATCCAAATACCTTGTGCCCTCCTTGAAATCATTCACTTCATATTCTGGACACAGATATTGGAAATGATGAAAGGAAGGCCACCACACGTGCTTCAAAAACATCATTTCAGCATGTTTGTGACCTTCTTGTAAGCGCCGCAATCGTTCACCGCTTCTTGCCTGCAAGTGAATATTCATAAAGGTCTGGTATTCTTCTTCAAAACCCATAATAATCCTCCTTTTATCTTATGAACAATTCTTTTAATAAAAATATCTGAAATATGAGCTTTAAATCTTCATATTTTTTCTATGTCTAGGCTGAATCTTCTTTACTATTAATTTAACTACGGAAAGAACTTTAAAATTAATGATAGTTAATGCAAGTGAAAAAAGGAGTAAGAGTAGAGTCTTAAATTGAGGAAATTGAAAGGTAAAGAATTGGAGGTTATAACTATTATTAGTTTAATAGATTCTTTAAAATTGTCAATTAATTTTCTCTATATTATGACAATATCTTATTTCTTCATTAAGATCCCCGTTCCTGGAACCAAAGTACCAGGTTAAAACAACGTGAAAACGAAAGAATAACGGAGTTTAACCGAGGTCCCAAAAAACACAACTCTATCCTCCCATCAACCACCCCTTCCCGTAAACAAAATGAACAAAATACACTAATTAACCAATATTTAATTAATTTTCATAACATATCCCTCCCTCTTTTCTATGTGTTAAGTTATTTAATATATCAGAAAACTCGATGACTTCTAACCGCTTTATTATTGTAAGCGGTTACTATTTTACTCAGGAAATTGAAAGGGGAGAAAGATTATGCTGAGTATTATCGGATTTGCAACGATAATCACAATTGTAGTACTGCTTTTAAAGGGCCGGGTGTCTCCGATTATAGCTCTTGTAATTGTTCCGATTATAGGTGCCCTCGTAGGAGGTTTTGGCATTGCGGAGATCGGTGGGTTTTTCAGTGAAGGAATTGATCGTGTTATTAATGTAGTTATAATGTTTATTTTCGCAATTCTCTTTTTCGGAATTATGCAAGATGCGGGACTCTTTGATCCTTTCATTAATAAAATGATAGCGATTTCAAAAGGAAATGTTATCGCAGTTGCCGTTGCTACTGTACTGATTGCTGCGGTTGCCCATCTTGACGGTTCCGGGGCATCAACTTTCCTGATAACAATTCCTGCCTTACTTCCATTATATAAACGTCTGAAAATGAGCCCGTATTTACTGCTCCTTTTAGTAGGAACCAGTGCCAGTATCCTGAACATGCTTCCATGGGCTGGCCCGCTTGGACGAACTGCAGCTGTAACCGGGCTGGATCCAACAGAACTATGGCGCCCGCTTATACCTTTACAAATTATCGCTTTAGTTTTATTAGTTGGACTAGCAGTAATACTTGGTATTCGGGAAAAACGTCGAATTGCTAAAATGGGCAGTATAGAAGAAGCACAACTTGAAGCCGCTGCTGCAGGAGAGCTGACAGAAGACGAGCCTTCCACACAGGAGAAGGATAATTCGCTAGCCCGCCCGAAATTACTCTGGGTGAATTTATTAATAACTTTAGGGCTGGTCGCATCTCTCGTAACTGATCTTATACCTGCTGGATTTGCGTTTATGATCGCATTGAGTATTGCCCTTCCGTTAAATTATCCGAAAGTAAACGATCAGATGGACCGTATTAAAGCACATGCGCCAAATGCGCTGCTTATGGCAACTATCATCCTTGCCGCAGGATCCTTCTTAGGAATTTTAGGCGGTACCGGCATGCTTGATTCTATCGCAGTTGATATGGTAACAATACTTCCTGCGATGGTAGTCCCTTACTTACACTTGATCATCGGTGCCTTCGGAGTGCCTTTTGAGCTGATACTGAATACTGACGCTTATTATTTTGCTATGCTTCCGGTTGTTGAACAAATCGTTACAGGATACGGAGTTGATACGTTCTCCGCAGCATACGCAATGATTATAGGTAATATTATTGGCACGTTCGTAAGTCCATTTGCTCCGGCACTCTGGCTCGCACTTGGATTAGCCGGACTGGAGATGGGGAAACATATCCGCTACTCCATCTTCTGGGTTTGGGGATTCAGCTTAGTACTCATGGGAGTGGCTATCCTTCTTGGAATTATAGTCATATAAGTTATTTATAATACTATTCAATAGAAAAACTTCTCCTGGATCACTGTATCCGGAGAAGTTTTCTTTGGGTTGCTCTCGTTTCGCAGGTAAGAATCCTGAATTCGATAATAGAATAATCGTTTTCGAGAATTGACCTTATTATTTCGAGAATTGGGTCCCTGATTACGAGAATAGAACCTCTGTTTTCGCGAATTGCAACTCTAACTCGAAAAAAAGACCTCTAAGTTTTAAAAAAACATCTCTTAATCCCTCAATTCCCCACTATTCCTAAAACAACAGTCTCCTTCCCCCAGGCCAGACATTCATTTTCTCGCAATTCGCCCTCATCTTTCTCACAAAAACAGTCCCCTTCACTTTCATCACAAAACCAGCCAAAAATTAAAATAACAACGTAGAAATAAACACCACCACCGTCACTGTCACACTGCTCAACAGTGTAGTCACAAGTACCGTCTGAGCGGCAAGCTCCGGATGGTTGTTAAATTCCAATGCGAGCTGGGCGCTGTTCCGTGACGATGGATAGGCGCTTGCAATAAACAATGCCTGTGCCACTGTTCCTTCCAGCCCGAACAGATAAATAATCCCTAAAGCCGCCAATGGTGAAAAAAGAAGCCTGCCGAGGCAGCTGAAAACTATGATTCTGTTAATCTTTGTAATTTGTATGTATGCCACCTGTGCTCCTAACACCAAAAGAGCCATCGCAATAAAAGCATTCGCCGCATTTTCCAGCGGGTTCCAAAGCGCTGTTGGTATCTCCACCTGAAGTTCCTGTAAAAGGATACCTCCTGCCAATGCATAAAGCATCGGCATTTTCAGTAACATAACCAATGCTTTGGCTCCCTGTGATTTCACTGAAACAGAGTTTAACAGCCCGTATGTAAATGTTACAAGCTGCTGAAACACAGTAACGATAATTTGAATAGTCACCCCTGATGGATTGCTCTGAAAAACAAGCTGGCTCACCGGAAGGCCGTAATTTGCTGAGTTTATTAAAACTACACTGTTTTTAAACACGGAGGCTGAACCTTTGTCCAGCTTAAATGCTTTGGATAAGCCAGCGCTGAAGAGAATTAATGCGAGGCAAAGCACCAGCTGGAAACTGACCACCTCCACCAACAGCTGAGCATCCAGCTCACTCTTATACACGTTCACAAAAGTAATTGCAGGAAGTAAAAAATATGTCAGTATTTTAGACAGCGTTTTCAAATCAAACTGAAATTTCCTGTGAAGAAAGGCACCAAACCCGATAAGTATAAAGACAGGTATAATAACATTAAAAATAATGACGCCAAAAAGCTCCAACATGCTGATCATCCTTTGCCTGGAAAGACATTGTTATCGACTGATTCAGGACTGTATTCCTTTTAATGGGAGTTATCCCTCTTAAAATTAGCACAGTACCGGCAAAGCGATACAGCATAGGAGCATAAAACTTATATTATTCATAAAAATCTTTTTGTCCATATTGTTTACACAAGGGCGTAACGGCGCTCCGGGCGGCCAACGTCACCGTACATCAACTCTGCTTTCACCTGGCCTGCCGCCACTAAATATTCCAGATAACGCCTCGCGGTAGAACGGCTTGCCCCTATTTCGCTGCCAACTTCCACTGCAGTAAAACTTTGATTCCGGTTTTCCAGCATAACATCAACGATTTTTTCCAAGGTGATCCTGTCAATTCCTTTCGGCAGATCACTGACACTTTTTGGTTTATCAGCTACTACTGCTGAAGAAGATAAACCTCGGAAAGAATCAAGCTCCTCCTGAGTCATCTCCTGCTTACTGTTAAACAGCCTCTTTTTTGCCTGTAATGACTCCAGTGTTTTATTCAGACGGTCGAAATCCACTGGTTTAATAATATAATCAAAAATGCCGCCCCGCAGTGTCTGTTCTATTGTTTCTGTTTCTTTTGCCGCGGTAAGCATGATAATATCAATATTTTCGTAGGTTTTGCGGATTTCCCACATCAATTCCAGACCTTCCACATCCGGAATATATACATCAAGCAAAATAAGGTCCGGCAAAACAGGAGATTTCCGTAAATACTCGAGTGCTTCTTTGCCGGTATAAGCTACCTTGGATACATAAAATCCGTCGACTTTTTCCACGAACTGTTTATTAATATCAGCCACACGGAAATCATCTTCTATAATTAATACGTTAAATCGCTTGTCCGCCATGTGTTTCCTCCTCTTCACCTGTTTTTGGAACTGTTACTATAAAACAGGACCCTCCTGACTCACTTGTCTCCAGAGTAAGGCTTCCGTTCAATTCTTGTAACACCTGCTGTACTAGAGAGAGCCCGAATCCACGGTGAGAACCTTTTTTTGTCGTAAAGCCTTTCTGAAAAATCCTGTCCGCATCTTCGTCGGTAATTCCAGGACCGCTGTCTTCAATCTCAAACAGGATTTCTTGCCCTATATCTGTGAAAAATATAGATATTTGCTGATCATTTTCTGATTCTCTTACTGCATCATAAGCGTTTTCCAGTAAATTACCGAGTACAGTCACGAGCCCTTCCCGCTGTCTTTCTGTCAGAGGAGCTAATAGCTCACTGTCCGGATGGATAGTCATTTTTATGCCCAGTTCATGGGCCCGGTTCAGCTTCCCAAGGAGTACCGCACTAACATAGGAATCTTTTACACTATTAATTAAAAAGTGGATCCACTCCTGCTGCTTTTTACTTTCTTTATTGATGAACTCAACCGCTTCTTTCGTTCTTTCCAGCTGCAGGAGGCCTGAGATCGTGTTCAGCTTATTGGAAAACTCATGGGTCTGTACACGGAGTGCTTCTGAATATTGTTTTACTTTTGAGAGTTCTTCGGCAAGCCTCTCAATTTCTGTACGGTTTCGTAAAGAGGAGACGGCCCCTATTAGCTTGTTGTCATAATATATAGGAACCCTGTTAACGATAAATCTTTCGTCGTTTACCCATAATTCCTGGTTATACTGTCCTTCTCCTGTTTCCAGCACTTCCATAATTTTAGTATTAGTAACCAGATCCCTCAAATATTTTCCTTTAACGTTATTCTCCTCAGTGTGTAAAAGCTCCTGGGCATTTTGGTTGCACATCGTGATACGGCCATTCTTGTCAACAGCGATAATGCCTTCATGAATGGACTGAAAAATCGCTTCCCTTTCCTCGAATAGCTGCCCTATTTCATCAGGCTCAAGTCCGAGAATGGATTTTTTCACATGAAGAGAAATCAGGACAGCGCCGATTATTCCAATTAAAATACTAAATAAAATCCAGTACCAAAGTTCAGATACATATGTTCCAATCGTCATTTCAATATCATCTAATAAAAATCCAACTGACACCACACCAATAACAGTACCTTCCTCTGAAAACACCGGAACCTTCCCGCGGATAGAGGGACCTAATGATCCGTCTGCTTCGGAGATATAGGATTCCCCTTCAAGCAGTGCCCTGTCATTATCATCACCGACCATTGTTTCACCAATTCGCTCTTCAAGGGGATGCGAATACCGCACCCCTTCTGTATTACCTACCACAATAAATTCAGAACCGGTTTTTACACGAATCGATTCTGCAATCGGCTGGATAATCTCCGAAGGATTCTCAGTGAAAAATGCATCTCTTATTTCTGGTATTTCAGATACAGACTGGGCTACACTCAAGGCGCGAATCCCGATCTGCTCTGAAACCGTTTCCGAATACTTCCCATTCGAGTATATGCCAAGTACTAACAGCATTAAAATGATCAGCGCGCAAATGAGCACAATCATTTTCGTTACAAGCGGGATACGCAGACCTGTGAGTTTATTTAATAGAGGGAGTTTTTCATTCATGTTCATTGCCTGACCTCTTCCACGTTTAATTCTTCTACTATTCTACTATATTTGTTAGCCAGGTTGCTGAAAATGAATAAATATGGTCTTTAAGGAGGAGTTTCTTCTGGAAATTAATTTTGTAGAAAACAGGCCCCCGGAGAAACCTCCAGAGGCCTGCTTCTTCAATCATTAATTTTGCTGTAAAACTACTTGTTATTAATAAAGAATGTATCTGGAGGCATGATGATATTATCTTCCATACCTGGATGGTTTTTCAGATAATTGAATACTGCTTTCCTGTAGGCACGATTAGATATTTTTGATTCTCCTGACATAATGAAATGCGGCTGGTTGTCAAAGTATGTTTTAGGACCCATTGACCTTGCAACATCACTTATAAAATTACCGCCCTTTCTTCCATTTCTATAAGCAGGCTTCATATCGTTGTAATTAAGAATTGTCTCAGCTACTTTTGGAGCAGGTACTGGTTTTACATAATTATAATCTACACCAAGGTAGCCCTCCGGATCTGATACAGCGTAGAAAGCATCCTTCGGGGAGAAATCACTGTTCCACATGAGCGGATTGTGGCCTCTTCTCCAGCTTTGCTGATCGTTCAGACCCCAGAATGTAACTCGGTCGATACTAGCTGCGTAATCCTTATAGATTCTGAAGTATTCAGCATAAACTTCTGCCTGGATCACTTCAATCTCGGATCCGTTAGTAATACCCCGATTAACCCAGTAATTTCTCTGTTCCTCTGTACCTGCTGAACCGATTATATGCTCAATCCCACGATCTCTTAAATCCATATAACCGGAAAGTGCACCACCAGTTGGCTCTGCGTTCCAAGGATACCATGCGAACAGGTCAAGCTCACTTATGATAAGATCAACTCCAGCATCCAGGAGATTAAGAATCCCGTTTTCCACGCTGGAAGGCGGTGTATCCATAATGTAGTTGTGGGACTGCATACCTGCACCCTCGATTAACTGGCGAGGATCATCTGGGTACTCATTCTTGTAACGCTCGTTAAGTTCTTTAATCATCATCGCGGTAATCTTTGATTTGCCATCTTCGTACATATTAAAGTCATTGTAGAATAACTTGGCGTCAGTATATTTACGGGCTAAAACGAAGGCATCATAGATGTAGTCGCTCGGATGTTCATCTGCTGACATACCGTTGCTGTATGCCTTATACCAGCCGCTCTGGTTTCCTTCACGAAGATAATCTTTCCAATCTGCGCCTTCAGGGATGGTTGGTATTTCATCAATGAATGCTTCGTTGACGACGTCCCAGCTTGTGACTACACCAGGATAGTATGTGTCAAAGTGCTCGACCACTGTCTGGATGTAGTACTCCATGTTTTCTCTGGCCTCAGCTCTTGTATAGTTGCCATTAGTGCCGCCGTTGACCCAGTCTGGAGACTGGCTGTGCCATACGAGTACGTGGCCGTGCACTGTCATGCCATTTTCCTGTGCTTCTCTTACTAACTGATCAGAGACGTGGTTCGACCCCTCGAAGATCCTGAAAGTACCTTCCTGTCCAGCTCCTCCAGTAGAAAGGACGTTGGGTTTCATGTGATTCTCTGCGGTGAGTGAGTTAAAATGGGCAGATGTCAACGCGCCGCGAGTATTGCTCGGATCCAAGTTGCCAGAACCGCTGTAAATGTTTCCGATTTCAAAGAAATCCTCATATGTTTGCCACAATGACTCAGAGCCGTTCCGTATTCTGAGCTCATCAATACGTTTGTTTAAGGCATTGATTGCCTCGTTGATTTCGTCAGGTGCTGCGTTTGAATCGTTAATTAGTTCCTTTACTTTATCGTATTCCATTTTGGCCAGCCGATATGTAGCTGGCGTGTATACGCTTTCATCAAGGGCCTCAAACTCCTCTATGACTGTCTGTGCGGAATCGCCTGTGTCAGCCAGGGCCTGCATCGTAAAAATTCCCGCCAGAAGAGCAGCCGTCAGAAAAATAAACAATAACTTATTCATATTTTTCATGATTTTTTATCCTCTCTTTTTTAGGTTACTATGTGTATTTTTTAACGTAATACTGAATTTTGCTTTTCTGCTATCTCACTTTTAAATTTTCACTATAAGGAGTTTAAAGAGACAAAAAATTGAATCAGAACTGCCTGAAGAGAATTTGAATGAGAGATTCTAACGGAATTGATTAGCTTTTTCAGTTGGGAGTCCTTCTCGCCCGCCAGATTGTTTTACATCAGTCTTATAAATAAAGACTCTGCAAATAAATTTAGCTAATTTAAGTCACATCTAAGTTTATCCAGCGAACAAACAAAGTAGAGAGGATTGTTGACAGCCCAATTCCTCTGAGTCTAAATCTAGGAAGCGGGTCTCTTTAATTATTTTAATCGGTATGTAAGCACAAGGTAAACATGCGAGCTCAAGGTTTTAACTTACCCCTGCCTGCTGCGCTTTCATTTGTACGAGAGTCGTCCACCACTCTATGATGGTAAGCTCTTTCCATTACCGATTCTACACCTTGATTTTATTGAGAATATTATCCCTGACTGAAGCTGCTGGCTATATACTAAACTTGCTAAAAAAATATACCCTCCTTTTCCGATAGATTAATTCCGTAAGTTAATTATATAGAGATAAACACGAAACTAAAATAGTGACTATTAGTAATATTTAGACTAATAACCCTATTCTAGGACATATGCTTATGTACTTTTGTCGAATACTCGATTCCTTTGTATTAGTTATCTCATGTAATTTCTCGAATAATGTCAAAAAATATTTTATTTAAGTTAATTTAGAATGTTAATATTGAAGGCGATTTGTGTACGTATTTATCGAAACAAATATCTTCCGTGTTCACTAAAAATGAATATATAATTCTAATTATAGAAGGATGCACTGCTAATTGCTTATTAACAATCACTCCCATCTATTCTTACTCAGTAAAAATAGCGAGATTTTCCAGGGTTGATCTCAAGCCTTCCTCGTGATCCTCTTTCCTTATTCCTTCAGGTACATTTTCACAAAGAACCGTGACCTGAGTCCCTTCTGGCACGACTTCCAGGCGCCATGTTTGTATCATCTCTCCGGAAAAGGAAGGATCTGCAGATTCAAATTTTACTGTCTGTAAAATGCGTTTGTTAGGAATCAATTCTAAGTATTCACCTTGGATAATATCTGTGTCGTGTGATGACTTTCCATAAGATGCTTGGCCCATATCCCTATATGTAAGGGTCAGTTTATAAGTCCCTCCTGGGCGAGCATCGAATTTTTCAACTGTGCCAGACATTCCTTTTGGCGGAAGCCATGAAATTAATGATGCTGGATTCAGGAATGATTGATATATTGTTTGTGCGGATACAGAGATTTTTCGGGAAGCAGAGTCAATCCTTTTCGGACTTGATAAATCTTTCATGATCCCAATCCTCCTTTTTTCTTTAAAAGGTTTACCTTCATCAAATCGATTTTCATATACGCAAGCACACTTGCTACCAATATGAATGATTTTCCGAGCCTTGTTTCTTCTTTTTATCTTAACACTAATTCCCTGTAATTTAGGAAGGAAATGTAATAAAAATTGAAGGGCCCTCTATCTGCTGGTTAAATAATTTAACCTTCCCTTTTTCTGTTATTGTTCAGTCTAAAAAATATGCCTCGTCCTGCTTCTCTTTGTATAATTTAGATGAGTGACTTCTTTGATTATCTGACAGATCATAAGTATTTCGAAAAAAGGAGGCTAAAAACATTCCACTTTTAAATAAAGTTTTCGTTGCATCTCTAATTGCATTTATTACCATTTATTTTATAGGAACTGCCTGGCAGACCCCTGTTTTGCTGAATTTCTTATCGGCACTTGGCCTGATCATGCTTTTGACAGCTTTTATTCTGCTGCCAAAGCGGACGATTATCCTGCCTCTGATTTTAATTACTGTATCCGTGGCAATCATTTTGTTTTCCGGCTCGCCCCCCGCGATCTTCTGGCTTGGGTTACGGGAAATGAGAGCAATTATCCCGCTAATAATAATAATCAGTCTCGTCAGCTGGATTCTTACACACCGGCCATACATTAAAGCTCTTCTGAAGGTTGGTAAAAACCAAGTCTCCACTCCGGTACGCTTTTTTGCCGTTACAGCAGGTCTGTCCCATATTATTTCTTCTTTTATGGCAGTTGGAGGTATCCCGTTCGTCTATCAAATATTTCAGGGGGAGAAAAAACCAGCCATTTCGCAAAACGCTTGGGATTTTACATTGAGCACTGCTATCATGCGGGGGTTCACGTTAACGGTATTATGGACAGCCGTCCACCCTGCTTTCGCTTATGTAATTGCCGGCACGAGCGCTCCTCTTCTAACGACAATGCTCAAAGGCATGGGGCTTGCTTTTATCGGGTTTATTATCGGTATTCTAATTTATCTCCTTCAGAAGAAACAGATGAAATTACCTGCTGATATAACTCCAAACCTGGGGAGTGCTGGCTCGGATGAAAATACTGAAGGGCTTGCCACCCGGTTTCTGTTCTGGGTTTCTCTGCTTATGGGAGGCATTATCCTAACGACCCAGTGGCTCAATATGGATATTCTCCTGGCTGTTCCGGTAGTTATCATTCTTGTAACTACTGTTTATTTCCTTAGCCATCGTGCAATGCGTCAGTATAAAACACGGTGGCAGCAGCTGATTACTGAAGGACTTGAGACAAGAAAGAGAGAAATGTTTTTAATTTTATCTGCAGGTATCCTCGTTGGTACATTAAAGGAAACCGGCTTTGGAGAAGTACTGTTTAATTATTTTCTCACAGCAGCAGAGTTATTAAATATTAATATTCTCATCGGCTTAACGTTTGTGGTTATCCTGCTGGGACTGGCAGGCTTCCCGCCTATACCGGCGATGGTGTTACTGTCTGGTATTTTAGTTAACATTCCAGGGGAACTTCCTGCAGAACTGATTGCCTTATCTCTCTTACTCGGTGTTGCTGTAACGCTTGTTATTGCCCCTGTAACCGTGCCACTCCTTCTCATCAGCGGGCTGAACGGAAGAAGCATGGCACAAAACGGTTTTCGCTGGAACAAAACTTTCGGAATCTCGCTGCTTCTCGCGGGGCTCCTTTATATACAATTCCTCTATTGGATTGGCTGAAGATAGTGAAGGCGAATAGTTCAAGGCATAGAAAAATGGTTCAGTTCCTGCTGAACCATTTCTTCTTACACTCTGTCCGTCAAATAAGTCGCAATTAGTCAATCGGAAGTTCGAGTTTTACCCCAAATATTCTGTCAAACTCCCAATACTGCCCTTCTATGCCGAGGTCCACAACCTCACTATAATATCCTATCTCATATAAAACAGTTTCCTTGTTCTTGAACAAAAGATTATAGTCAGGCATCGGAAAATCTATATTTTCCGTAGAATGAGTATTGGCAGAATCAAGCTCTCTTACAAGTTTATCAATAATCCCCTGATCCTCAATTACAGACCACAGTTCTTCACTGTCCCATTTATAGACCTCAATACTAGTAACTTCTTGGCTAAGGTCCAGGTTATTGTTCAGGCACCCTGCTAAAGGGAGCAGAAGAAATAGAAATATAAACACAAACTTTGAGTTGGTTTTCCCCACCTTATTTTCCCCTTTCATTACTGGCTGAATTTGATAAATAAACCTAAATGTAATTTTATGCTAATATTAATAATAGTAGAATACTAAGGGAGGGTAAGTAAATGCTTTTTCAAAAAGGAAGCTTAATGGTCCGTGAAGTGGAAGATAAAGATAAGCACCATCTCGTAAAGTGGCTTTCCGATCCTGCCGTGCTGGAATACTATGAAGGCAGGGACAAGCCCTTTAATCTTGAGAAAGTTAACGAAGATTTTTACGAGCCAGGCGATGAAAAAGGAAAATGCATCATTGAATATGAAGGCAAGAAGATTGGATATATCCAATTCTATCAGCTGGATAAAGAAACGAAGGACATTTATGGCTACACTGGCGAAGACATCTATGGAATCGACCAGTTTATCGGAGAAACCGCATACTGGAATAAAGGCATTGGAACATTGCTTATTACTTCTATGGTTCAGTTTCTGATTGAAAAGAAAAATGCGGACAAGGTAGTGATGGATCCGCAGACATGGAACAATCGAGCGATCAGATGCTATGAAAAATGCGGATTTAAGAAAGTGAAATTACTTCCAAAACATGAATGGCACGAAGGTGAGTACAGGGATTGCTGGCTCATTGAGTATACTAAATAGATATAAGTAGAATCCTAACGCTTTTTTCTTATTAAAAGTATTGGCACGGAAACTAATGGGATTAGTAGTAGTAATAACAAGCCCGTTATTGCCCCTGATCCCCCTTTTTGAAATTCAGCTTCTAACTGTACCGTATTGGATGGCTTATTTCCTTCCCCAAGCTCTACTAAGTCTTCTAGTGCATTATTAATTTCAGCATTTCTTCCGCAATTGATTACTTTTAACATACCATTATCGTCGTATGGATAAAGCAAATACTCTTTTTCCTCTTCAAATTCGAATTCACAACTGGTCCATTCTGTATACACAATGACTTGGGAATCCTCATTACCTTTCCAATTCTCAGAAACGGATATTAAAGCTGCCTCGTACCTTTCCCCATCAATCGTTTCTTCTTTTAATTCAATCACTTTCCCTTTAAAAACAGCATCCGCTCTTTCTAACGCTTCCGCTGCATTGTCAGGCTCGTCACAATCGCAAGCTGAAGTTGCAGGAGGGTGAAAACATACAATTACCCCTAAAAGAGTAAGACATGATAGAAATATAAACAGGTTTTTTTTATTTATTATTGGTTCCCCCTTCTAAAGCCATAAGTTAAGATTCTATACTAAATTTCTCTTCAAACTTCATATATTCCTTCTCCAAGTACTCTTTACTTGGGATTGTTCTTAAAATGGCTTGCTGGTCGTATATTTTTCCGCCCTTTATTACTTTGAAAATCTCTTTTGTATTTTCAATATTGTCCAGCGGGTTTTTCTCTAAGATAACGATGTCCGCTTTGTAATCTGTCTTAATTAACCCGACTTGTTTTAAAGCAATTGACTCAGCTGCTTTATTCGTTGCAGCCTGAAGTGCTTCCATCTCGGTTAATCCTATTTCCACAAATAATTCCAGTTCCCGATGCAGACCCATCCCTGGGTATGTCCATACACCTGCGGGGCAGTCTGTGCCTGTTACGACAGTTCCCCCTAAATCATGGTAAGTTTTTGCGATTCGTTTCGTAACATTATTTAAAAATCCTAAATGTTTTTTAAACATTTCTTCATTCTCAGCTAAGTTTTTCCAATGCTCATTTAAGGCCCCCGACTGATTTAATAATCCACACGATTGTGTTACCACATTTTCAGGATCCCAGGAATTTGGTAAAAGCTGAATTTGATCAAACACTATTAATGTAGGACAAAGCTTCACATTACAGGCTTTCAGCTCTTTGCAAACTTCATCAATCTTATCCTGGCTTACGTTCTCCCAGTCAATATCAAATCCATCTGCCTGCATGTGCCAGCCTTGATACATTGCCTGTACAATTCCGGAAGCGTGTTCAAACCAAGTGACGCCTAGTTCAGCCGCTTCTAATGCGTCAACTGTTGAATGAATCAGATCACAACTTACTTCCAGGTTATACTTTTTTGCCTCCTCTGCAACTGACTTCATGACTGTTTTTGATAACAATCCATACACCTTTATAAATTGTGCGCCTTCGCTAACTTGCCTTCTCACTTCTTCTTTAGCTTCTTCAGGATCTTCAGTTACGAAATTAGCAATACTTGTTGGTCCCCAAAGTCCAGGAGGCCCGTCAATCATGCGGTCAGCAGAGTACACACGAGGAGTTGGTGCATCGTTGTCAGCATGGATTAAGTTCTCAAGTTCAATAACATTCCCAGCTGTATTTCTGACTGTAGTTACACCTGAAGCTGTAAAGTGCGGGGCGAATCCTTCTTTGATATGGCAGTGCATATCAATTAAACCGGGAATAGCAAACCTGCCTTTCATATCATAAACTTCATCGTATTTCTTACTCACTTCACCATGGAATATTTGTGTTATTCGCTCTCCTTGAATTTCAATGGACCCATCGAATACTTTCTCTGATTCCACATCGATAATCGATAAGTTTTTTAGTAGATAACTCATGATACTTCCTCCTTAGCCTTGTGTTAATTCCATCATAAGGTACAATGATTTTAATTAAATAAAAATCTCATATAGTGGAATTTTTAAAAAGGAGAACGTATGGAACAGTATGGGCCGACTTTGAGAAAAATTAGAAAACAAAAAGGATTATCGATGAAAGAATTAGCCAAAGACTCTCTCTCTGTTTCTTTCCTGTCAAAATTTGAAAGAGGAGAGTCGGATATCTCCCTCACTTCAATGAATCAGTTACTTACACGATTGAACGTATCTTTTGATGAGTTTTTATTCATCCATAATGATTATTCGAATCAGGCAATCGATTTATTTTTCACGCGTGTCCATCATGCCTACCTGGAACAGGACACAGTAAAGCTGGAACAATTAGGAGCGAATGAAAAAGACCAAAATCACCTGATTTTACTTGAACTTTATGTGAATATATTAAAAAACGAAGACAGTAATGATCTGCAGCTTAATTTAGAACCATTATATGATTACCTCTTCTCCGTCGAAGTGTGGGGGTATTACGAATTGAAGCTGTATAACTCTACGATGTTATTAATGAATCCTGAAATGGTATTGAATTTATCCCACACCGCTTTTAAAAAAGGTAAGCGATACCATTCATTCAGAGATTATAAAAACGTGATGGCAAGTATTTTTCTGAGTACGATCATTTATTTAATAGGCCCTGTAAATAAAGGCGATGAAATGGTCACAAAATATGAAGCAGATATCCTAAAGTTATTTTCATATATCGAGGATCTTAAGCTGGAAGAACATGAAACTCACCTAAGGATACATGTAAGATATATCAAGGGGATTTACATGATAAAAAAGGGACAAGTTGAAGAAGGTACAGAACTCGTTAACCACATGATATCTATATTAAGAGAGCTTCAATGTGAAAATAATGCTGCCGACTTTGAACGCTATTTAGGGTTAATATTGAAAGGAAAATAATGATATAGCATAGTATTTGATTGAATAAGAAAGAAGCTCAAACATGCATAGAATAAGGCATATCTGGGCTTCTCTGAAAATATAAAGTTATTTCACTACTTAGCTTGTTTGTTTAAGTGAAATTTCACACAGAATTGAGATATTAAAATCAGCCGTATTGATTTACTATCCTTAAAAGCCGTTCAGAATTCTCCGTTGAAACATTTTCGGCTAATCTGGCACCAGCAATGACTGGAGCCCAATGCAAAATGTTGGTCCTTAATATACCGCTCTTGTCACAATAAAGTTGCAGGTACATATCAGCTAACTCAATGGAAACCTGGGAATATAACAGATAGGTCCGATATACATCAGCATGATGGTCTCCTGCACTAGAATCTACCCAATCTATCACTACCACCTGGTTATCTGTCTTAATCAGATTAAATAAATGAAAATCTCCATGACAAAGCCTGTTTCCGTAAGTAAATGATTCCAGTTTTTTTAACAAAACAGACTTTTGCTTTCCAGTTAATTTTCCGGCATTCTCAATCTGACGGGATAATTTATTAAACATTGGTTCGATTGCTTCTCGATCTGGACGAATGCTATGAATTTTCAGTTGCATATCGACCGAAATATTTAAGTAATATTCCGCTTGTTCCTTATCTTTTAAAAATAAATCACCTAGTGTTTCTCCCTTAACGTACTCCATTACTATCGCTTGTTTTCCATTTATCTTAGTAACATCTAAAATTCCAGGTACAGGAAGTCCACACGAATATGCATATTTTTGCTTGTTTGCTTCATTTATGGCTTCCCCAGGAGGCAAAAAGTCGTTAAAAACTTTCACTATTTTGTTGTCGGAAAGGTAAATTTTTGCAGTATTACCTTTTGCGATTGGATCATCTAAATCCATTGGGCTCTCTCCCTGCATTTTAAATTATTCAGTCTGTATGTTTACATAAAAATGGTGGTATATCCTAATTGAGACAACATCCATGATAGTTATAACACATTTGTTTATGTACTCCTGATAGTAATTTTGCCTTCTTTATTTTCTTCATGATTCCATTCAACCTGTATTTCAAATGTGCCGTCTTCAAAGAATAGTGGCAATCTTCTTCTGATAGATTCCTGCATTGGCAGGTTATATGCTTCGTTAATATTTACCCATACTGCTTTTCCTTCCGGAGGATTTTCAAGTAGTTCTCCTGAGAAATCTTTTGTAATGTAATTAAAAATCATATATCTATCCTTAGCAACTGGATTTACATATTCATAAAGAGCTTTATATTTAAGGTTGCTTACTTCTAATCCTGTTTCTTCTTTAACTTCTCTGATTGCACATTCTGTAATACTTTCTGGAAAATTCACTTTCCCGCCAGGTGGAATGTATCCCTTGAAATTATCATGCTGTCTATCCAGCAATAATATTTTATCTTTATGTTGAACCATGCATACAGTCCAAATCTTAAATGTTATATCTTTACTCATATACACTACCCTCCCTGCCTCTCCTGTTTCATTTACAACTTTTTTGCCATAGCCTTTACTATAAGGAAATGAGGTCTTGTCATGAGGTAGAAATAAGCCTCTTCTTTAATAACTTTCATCTTTTCCTGAGGTTTGGGTTCAATCAGTTTATCAAGATGGAAAAATTGGGTGGTTTCATTTATGATGCAGTGCATTGGCCTTCTGTAAAAGCTGACATCTATAGTGATATCAGGTTTTTTCCAGGTTTCTGTTAATAATTGAGTCTTAAAATAATCTTTGCAATCAAATCTTGTGAAATCCATAAATGGGTGATGAACCGAGAATAACAACATACCGCCTGCTTTTAAAATGCGGCTGAATTCCTGAAATGTGGAAGTCCAATCCTTTATATAATGAAGCGTAAGGGAACTTACAATGATATCAAAGGAATCGTCTTCAAACGGAAGTGGTTCCTGAAGGTCGTGACAAAGAAATGTTACTTCCGCCCCGTAATGTTGCTGCGCTGCTTCTACCATTTCAGGGCTTAGATCTATACCAGTAACTGTCGCTCCTCGATCCGATAATTGGGAAGAATACCATCCGGCTGAACAACCAGCGTCAAGCACCTTTTTCCCATTTAATTGAGAGGGCAAAGCCGCCATCATGGCCGGGCGCTCATAAAAAGCGTTATATGGGTTTGCTTCATCAACATTGTTCTTATATGTAGAGGCTAACTTATTATAGATGTCTCTCGTATTTCTACTCATTTAATTCCTCCATCAGAATCTGGATATTAACACTAGTTTTATTAAAAATTGATTTGCTTCCATGATACTTGTCAGTTACTGGACTATATAGCACGCCAGCCTGCAGGATAAAGAAGATTTACAATTTGTAATGTAACCCTGCAGCCAACAAAAGCTTAATCCTCCCAGTAAAAAATTGCGTCCATTATTAAATAATGTTCAGGTTTACGATAGAGTGTTGGTATTTTCGTTTGAAATGGTAAAGGCTGGTTTAGTTGTTCCCCATCTAATAACTCATAACCAAACTCTTTAAGCAATCGCTCCAGTTGTTCTGCAATACCTTGAAGATGTTCACTTAAAACCAACTGATGAGGGTATTCAAGAGAACTATGTACCCCACGTACTACTTCGTTCGTTTCAACACGAATTGTTTGATATCTGTTGTCTTCCCCCATGATTGTTACAGGTGCATGACGACAAATATTTATAATGATTCCATTTGTCTTAGTCTCTTTAATCCCGTACTTTTCTTTAACAATTGAAACATCCTCTTTACGATAGCAAAAAAACTCAACAAAAGAAGCATATCCACTGCCAAAATGATCCCATTCCGCTTCACATACCAGAGCAGGAATACGCTTTATTCTGTAAAACAAACGTTTGATATGTTCCAAAATCTTTTGTTCATTCTTTGTATCATAAGGATACTTGCTTCCAACAATTTTTCCGTCAATTAATTCTTTTAATTGTTCATTAGAAAACATAACTGGCACACCTCATTTCCAGAAACTATCTAACCAATACGTCAGCCCTGCTTACCTTATTCCTGCCTCCCTTAGTGAATACACCTATCCGTGGTACAAAAGCAAAACTTACTGTAACTACAAAGCTAAAAAAGTATAAATTTTTATACAGCCTTTTTTCTTCTCCAAACAAATAAAACCCTATTCCTCCAACCACTAATGAAACGATTAGAGCTGGCACAAAAAAAGCAGGTGCATCGATGTTATACGTCCCTATAGAAAAGAAACCCAGTAATAGAAAAACACCCATTATATACAAAATTTTAAGTTTACCTCTTTCCATGCTTACCTCCCCTGAATTGTATTTTCCTTAAAACTGCTTTTATACAAAAAGCTGCCGACCATAATAGCCATGTTAAAGCATGCCCTATCATTCATTTGAAACCCCTGACATTTATATAAAAGCAAACATTATATATACACAAACTATTATTGGGAAATTAATAAAAAGCCAATTTAACCATTGTAAAAATCTCACTAAGGAACCATGGTTTTGTCTGCCAAATTTTCTAATGTAGAAGAATGAAATTAAAGCAAGAATAGGTGTTAGAAATCCTAAAATTCCGTAATTTGGCTCTGTGGCGTCTACTAATTCTGCAATCAAGAAAGTAATGAGGACGAGGTTAGAAAAAAACAATACAAATGGAATCCATAATTTAAATTCTTTTGATTTGTCAGCCAAAAAAACCCTCCTCGTTCATTGAAAATTAGGACTTCCATTACTATTTTAATTTTAACATTTATTTCCTTTTATGAGGTCAAAAAAGAACGATCTTTATTAAAGAATCGCTTGCCATCAGAGTAAGTACATCTGTTCACAATATAATTTCCTGCTACTTCGTAAAAAGTGCCATTGAGATGAGATCATAATATTTATTCGCTTCAACTTTTATTGCTTTTACTTTCCGGCCTTCTTCAACAAAGCCAAAT
This sequence comes from Evansella clarkii, assembly GCF_002019695.1. Taxonomy (GTDB): domain Bacteria; phylum Bacillota; class Bacilli; order Bacillales; family Salisediminibacteriaceae; genus Evansella; species Evansella clarkii. The sequence continues at coordinate 3,549,206 of NZ_KV917376.1, forward strand.
TTTTTGTATAAAGAGATTGCCTCTGTATTTTCGGCAAACACTTCAAGACATACTTTTTCAATAACATGGTTTTCTTTTGCCCAGGCTAACAATACTGTTAGCATTGCTTTTCCAATCCCTTGTTTTCTGTATTTATCTGTAACACTCATTCCAAATGAACCTTGATGTTGTATTCGCTCTTTATGGCCATTATGGAAGTCTAAAAATCCAATAATATTACTCTGATATTCTGCTATTATTGCTAGCTTCCCTTCACCATCATACGTCTGTTTTAAAAATTGTTTCTCCTGTTCACAGGTTATGTTGAATTCAGCTTCTGTTGTAAGTAAATAAGGTGCTTCGCTAATGATTTTTCGACTATAGCTCAAAACCTTCTCAGCATCTTCGGGTAATGCTGTTCTTATAGTAAAAGAATCGCCGCTTTTTTTGATAAAGGACCTGGGTTCAATGAATCCCATAAAAATCCAACCTCCCCTTTTGTGAAACAAGAAAAGCGACGGCTTCCTCGGCTATCGCTTCCCCGCTTCAATAAATAAGTACGGTAAATTGTTGTTACCAACTAATCTGTACGTGCCTTAAAACTGTACACTAAAACCGTTGAATTTATGTATTCCTGTACCGAACTTAGTAAGCTGGTGTTCCCTCAAATACTTCACTGCAATTTTTACTTCTTCTAAAATACCCGGTTCAAGCCCTAAAGTATTATGCGAACCATAAACCATTGAAACATTAGGAATATCAGAAATTTTTTCCAATGAATTTACTAAGTCCACAGGGTTTGTTGAAGGGTAAAATGCATACACAGGTGTTTCATCGTATAGTAAATCACCTGTAAACAAGTATCCGTTTGTTGCATCAAAAACGGATATATGTCCAGGAGAATGTCCAGGGGTGTGATAGATTACTAATGTCCTGTTCCCCAGATCAAAGTTATCCCCATCACTTAATAAACCTGTCGGTTCCCCTTGAAATGGCTGATATGTATCGGGATTAAATGTTTTTGGAACAGGTAATGTTATATCTCGGCTAATATCTTTTCTGATTTGTTCAATGGATAAGCCTTTAATTCCGTTAACTAACCAATCTTTATCCCCTTCATGAACATATATTTTTTCAAACTCTCCGTGACTCCCTATATGATCTGTGTGTACATGCGTGGTAATTACTTCAATCGGTAAGTCAGTCAATTGGTCTGTGATTCTTTTTATATTGTCAATTCCAAGTCCTGTATCAATTAATACTGCTTTGTTTTTACCCAATAATAAAAATGAATGCACCTTTTCCCAATGTCCATATTCACTAATTGCATATGTATCAGCATCAATTTTTTGCACTGTAAACCATAAGTCTTTAATCATCCGACTACCTCCAAAATTAATTGTTCCTTTATTAATCCTTCAACAACCAAGCAGCAACTGCTAATACGACAATTCCCTTGCCTCATAAATCACGTTAACTTAAGAGAATACCATCACAAATGATTATTACTTTTTATATAATCCTCTTTTAAAATGCCCATGTTAATTATGTCATGCCATTGACCATGTCTGTATAAACTCTCCCGAATTACTCCTTCTTTAACAAATCCAAGTTTAGTGTATATATGTACTGCTTTCTCATTAAGCGAAAAAACTCTGAGGGATAAACGGTGCAGATTCAACTCTAAGAAGGCATAATCTATTAATAACTTAAATGCTTCAGTACCATAGCCTTTTCCCCAGTATTCTTTCTCGCCAATATCAATAATACACTCAGCATTTCTGTTTTTAGTATCGATATTTATGAGGGAAGTGACACCTATTGGCACTTTTTCCTCTTTTAATTCGATTATATAGCTTCTAGAAGAACTCGCATTTAATATGACGTTTGTAACAAAGTTCCTTGTCTCATCCAGAGAATAGACATCCAGTACTGGGCTTGTAGTTTCCATAACCTCCAGATCATTTCTCCACTGATGATACTTTTCAATATCTTCGTTTTCCATTTTTCGTAATCTGATATTTTTTGAATTTAACAAATCAATCATCCTCTATAATTTTTCGGAAATATGTATCTCCGACTATTAGGTTACACTCCAAATTAGCGATATTAACTAGTAGATAGGTCTGTAAGAATTAAGTGCCAACTTTATGAAATTAATTAAATTCTTATGTGATTTTCGTTAATTACATTTATCTGAGCTTTAAGGAATGAAATTAATGTAAGTTTATTTCTTTAATCTTCCACTCATCCTCTTTCACCATAACAAATTCATAAACTTCATTAACTTCTTCAGATGTATTGTAGGTAAGCTGTAAATTATCTTTTTTAATGGTGTATTCTTTGAGGTCAAGAACAAGATCAGGTATCCAATTGAATTTCTGGGGACCAAAAACAAAAGCACAAGGACAATCTTCTGCATTTTTCCGAATAACTTGTACTGGATGAAGGATTGACTCACTTGCTTCTTCAAAGGTTTCTGCCTGTTTATAAGATTCGACTGTTTCTATCGCTGTGGTGAAATCATAATGTTTACTCTCTTTTAATGCTTCTACCTCTCCCTCTAATTGGGATAATACTTCTGTTAATTGCTGCTTTTCGCTTTTTAATTCCTCAACTTTATTATCGGATGCTTCTATACTTTCTTCTAAATGAGAGATTTCAGTGAGCAAATTTTCGTTTTCATTTTCCAGGTTGTTCAATTCAACAGCTTCTGCATCAAGCTCTCTAAAAGCAATAAGCGTTACAGCAATCAGCAGAATTATAATACCAAAACTGATATAATTTCGTTTCATTTAATCTCCTCCTTCAATAATGCCAGTGACAGATCTTTTGCTAATACTCTCTGGATTGGAATATTATTTATCTTCTTTGTTTAACTTCTCAAGTAGTTCAATAATTCTCTTATTTTGCTTTGAATGTTCTTTAAGATACCCAATAACTGTACCAATGCCTATAAGAATAAGTAATAAAAATATCCACATATTGACTCTCCCTCTTTCGCATATAGTTACACGATTTATAAAGTATTACCTCTGCGATAATATAACGGTTCAGAAGTGAATAATTCATAGACTAAACTCTGGCGTTATTGAATTGTATTTGTCTTTATAGAACATTTATACACAGTGTCTCCAAATGAGCGAATGTCGTTAAGATAATCGTAACCTTCAGGTGAACCATAACGGTTGAACATTCTTACTGCTACCAGATTTTCCTCTGGGATGACTAGCAGAGCAACATTTGTATAACCGAGTAATTGATAGGATCCCTTTGGCACTGTATCTCCAATTTGGCTAAAGTCATAGTTCTTTTCTTTTACAAACCATAAAAACCCGTTTTTGTGCATAGGAAGTTTCGGATTTGGAGTCTGGATGGAAGTTGCCATTTGAATAATATCTCTGGGAATAAGCTGTTTTCCTCCCCATCTCCCTTCTGTTAAATGAAGGTAGCCAAATAATGCGAGGTCTTGTGCAGACACATACATATTCATTCCAGAGCCATCGGTTATATCGGTTTCCGTCCAGAATAAGTTGTCTGGATCCCTAATAGTTTCTGCAATTTTTGCATGAGGCTGACTCATCTTAAGCCATTCTGTTGATTGGAAGCCGCATGGCTCAATAACCTGCTCTCTTACAATATCAGCAACGGAACGTCCCGTAGTTTTTCTGATAATCGCTGCCAGCAACTCAATGCTTGGCCCTCTGTATGCCCATGATTCCCCCGGTTTATATTCACTTATTAAATCCCCATTTACTATTCTTAATCCATGTGTATGGGTTAGTAAGTGACGAATAGTCACACCTTCATATGCGGATAAACTAGAATCTTTCACAAACCTTCGAATAGGATCATCAATAGAAAAATAACCATTATATATAGCATAAGCAGCTGCAAAACCAATATAAGCCTTTCTTACAGAGGCAATATGGAATTGAGTGTCTGCTTTCACGTCTCTGGCAAGTGCAACACTCGACTGTTTACCAAAATAAGATTCTGTGACGATTTTGTCGTTATGGATGATAAATAAAGCTGAACCACTTGAACCTAATTTTTCAGCACTATCTTTTACATGATTATGTACTTCATCAAACCTGTTTGTATGATTATCTCTTAAAAGCAATTAATCCACTTCCCTAAAAATATTTCGTATTGCCATGAGGAACTAATGCAGCTGCTTCAACTTGAACCTCGCTTTTCGTTCATTGCTTCTGCATTTCGTTCATTGAATTCCGGTTTTCGTTCATTAAAGTCCTTTTTTCGTTTATTGACTCTGCATTCCTTGATGCAACCCCCCTCTTCCGTTACCACTTACTCTTTATTTTCATATGAGCGAGTACTTATATTATTGAAACTCACCTGTATTTTAACAATATTCTGTTTTCTCTAAACAGCATTCTTTTACACGATGGTTAACTATTCTTTAGCTAACTCCAGTTAATGCAACTATCTCTGATTGAGCAGCATATATACAGCCTTTTCACCATGTTAGCCAGCAACAAAAGGCACTTCTTTAAATAAGTTTTAAAATTCTATGTAAAAAGGATGGGTATCTTCATCCAGACAGTATTCAATTCGTTGTCTGAAATTCTTCCAATTTACCATCTCTAACCCTTGCTCAATAGGGAAGAACTCTACTTCCAAACTCTCTGGAGAAGTCGTTAATGTACCCCCAATCGGCTTGGCCAGGAACAAGGTATTGCATATGGAATCCTTTACATTCTGGAACACTCCACAAAATTTCGATACCTCCACATCGATCCCTGTTTCTTCTTTAGTTTCCCTTATTGCAGCTTCTTTCAAAGACTCTCCTTCTTCCACTTGTCCGCCAGGCATTTCCCAGCCTCTTCTCGGTCCCTTGATTAGTAGTATTTCGCCCTTTTCATTGATTACAATAGTCGCTGCTGAAACAATATGTTTTGGCGGGGAGTATATAGTTTGTGGTTTCTGTTCCATTTGACCTCCATAATTTACTACGGGTGTAGTTTTTTTTAACTAATATTAGACGGTACCTAATTTTAGTTTAGCATAAATTTCCAGCAGTTATGGGCAAAAAAAGCTGCAAAACTGAAATATGCTGTTTTTATCCGTAATTAGAATTATTTAATGTTTCTCTTTTCGTATATAGTTTTCACGAACTTCTCTTTATGATTTGTATATTCAGTTATACCTGTTGTTGATTTTCTTATGTATTCCTTCTTTAACTCTAAATATTCTTCTTTAGCATCTGAGTTAGAGTTTAAGTAGTCTCTAAAGAATATTAAGTTATTCCAGAGTTCTTGTTGATATTCAACCAAATGTATATAGTGAGTTTTTATCTCATATGTATCATCAGTAAATTTCGCCAGAACAATTTCTCCAGGCCTTTCAACTTTCAATCTTAAGAAACCTGCCTGATACAGACCTTTCAGCAATTGTTTATCTACTTTATCTAACTCGTCCACACCTACTATAATATCTATTATTGGTTTTGCGGGCATGTCCGTAATTGCTGTACTGCCAATGTGCTCTATACGGGCTTCCTTAAGGCTGGTGTTATTTAAAATATCTTGTTTGACATTAAAAAACTCACTTTTCCATTCTTTGTTATGGTCTTCTAATCTAACTTCATCACGATTTAAACCTAACTTCATTTAATCAGCCTCCTCTAAACTGAATTTTACTTTAACTCTTATTCTTTTAGCGAAATTCAGGTACCAGGGCATAAATACACGTGTCTGTTAATCTGCTTCTATCTGCAGATAAATCCTCGTTCTTTAAAATCCCTTCTAACTCAAACCCTAATTTTTCAGGAATAGAACGACTCTTTAGATTAGAAGACTCACATCTGATTTCAATTCTCTTAAATTTAATATCATTCAATCCAAACTCAGTTAACGTTTTTACTGTTTCTGACATATACCCTTTACCGCTAAATTTCGTGTTAATCCAGTATCCAATCTGACATTTAGGAATCTCCCAGTTTATATTTTCAAAACTTGCTACTCCTGTAAACTCATTGGTTTCTTTATGAAAAATAAGAAAACGTAAACTCTCTCTTTTTAAAAAGTTAATATGTGCTTCCCGCAAATTCGCTTCAGTTTCCTCAACACTAGGCATTGTCTGTGCAAATGGCAGCCAAGCCTGCAGCTCATTTAAAGAATCTTTTATTGCTGCATTAACAAAACTACCGTCTCCAAATTGTCTTGGGGGTCGTAAAATAAGTCTCTCCGTTTCTAATTGCGTTGGTATATTAACTAATAATGGATTCATTAGATTTTCCCTTCAGCCACACGCGTTTTATTCTAGTAAAGATCCGTACTCCACTAGTACAAGTAAACAGTCAGCACTATTGGCAGTACAGCTAAGACTATACTGCAAACAAAGATAGCTTTAACTTGCATAGGACTTGCAAATTCCTTTGGGTCTTTTTTTAATTCCAGCCATAAAACAGAAGTAACAGCTGATAAAATTCCTATATTCTTAAAAGTATCTGATTCGACTCCGAGTATGGAATATATGTAGAGTAAAAATCCACTTATGAAATATCAAATAATAAATAGTAAAACGTACTTTTTTATTCCTTTAAAAGTGTACGACTGAGATAGATAGATTCGTACAAATAAATAAACAATAGCAAAACCAATAATACATGTAATAATAAGAGCAATCATATTTCCGATAATTCTTCCCCCATTTAATAACAACAAATTAATGAGTTAAACTCCCGGTTGCATTTCAACATAGACTGTGGAATCAATTATCCCTCTACGTTTGTTCATTAAAAGGACTAATATCAATAGTGTAATATTCCAGGTATGATTGAGATAAATTTTGTTCTAAATATGTACGAAGTTCTGTTTCACTTGTATTTTCATCAATTTTTATGTATATAACAGGGTTAGTAACACCAACATAGAAACAAATTTATCCCACGCTTCATCAAGGACAGCTCCCGTACTAAATGGCTCTTCTATATTGACATTCATAAATATAATTAAGAGGAAAACAACGACACCTGCCAATGATAAAAAACTAATTCTTTTCAAGTATTACACCTCTCCCTTAGCAGATTTTTCAAATCTTTATCTGCACTTCTTCCCGTTACTCCAATTAATCAATTATTGAAATAATAGCTTTCATTTTTTTAGAAAGAAAAACAGTATAATGACAATCATAATTCCAATGGCAATAAGTATTGGGTTTCCAAAAATAAGTTCCATAAAATACTCCTTCACCCTAATAATTTTCACTCAAGCGTGTAGTAAATTCATTTGGAAAATATTACAGAATATTTTAAAACCTCATTTAAGTTTAACATTTTTTCCTAAATATCCCAATAGACTGGAACAAAAAAGAGCTGCAATATTGCAACTCATAATTTGCTAACTCTCTCCCCGGAAGGTTACTAACCATGGAAGATTCATATGTATTTCAAATTGAATAGTCGGCATTGGAAACCCTTCAGGTACTAACGTTAACTCCTCACTAAAACATATATCTACCTTAGTATTTTCGAAAAAGTTTGGTGATGATAGTTCGCTATTTTCCGTAGTAGGTCCTTCAATTATTTTACCGGCGATATGATAAAAAGCACCGTAAAAATGGGTTTTATCTTGATTCTCCAAGTAGTGAGAAACTTCCCCTTCTTTTCTTGGATCAATACCAAGTGAATTAAAAAGTTCTTTAATTTCCAGTGGGAATTTATCACAAGCTAAAACATAATTAGCACAATAATCACACTGACAATCCTCTGTAATTAAATGATAATTATCATAAAATCTTTTTGTTTTCCTTACATCAATTTCAATAGTCCAAATGCCAAATTTCATTATTTTCATATATCACACCTATATCTTCAGGTTTTCCTCGTTATTTTTTGACCAGTGTTTCTTCATTTTCCAGGTTTAGGCTCACCATTTGCCGGGCAGTAAAACTAAACCACTTTCACATAATCATTTATCATATCCTCGAACACTAATTTCTCTTCTAAAAATGGAAAGTGATTACTGTTCTCGAAAATATAAAGTTTTGATAGTGGTACAAGCTGATGGATTTCTTGCGAGTATATGAGTGGACATTGTGAATCATGTTTACCGCAAAAAATGAAAGTGGGAGTCTTTATTTTGGTAATGTCCTTTCTAATATCATACTCAGGTAATTCTTCATATGAAAAGTAATCCAGGCGTTTTTGAACAACTCTGCCACTACTTGGTTTGGAAAAATATTCATCAAATCTTTCCGGGTCAAATAAAGACATTTCAGTCCATTCTCTTCCTGCCTGAATTCTTTCTTCCTTTGTTGATTCCTTAGATTTTAAAATAAAGAAAAGCTCTTTGAGTCTTTTGTTTCTTGGATTCAAAGAACTATAAATGCTTTCTTTATGTTTCATATAGTCATTACTCGCCGCGCCACCGCCTGCTAATAGTCGTTTTAATGATTTTGGATGCTTAGAACCGTAAACCAATCCTAACATTCCGCCTGTTGAATGGCCTGCATAATTCCACTCTTTTAAGCATAAAGCCTCTCTTATTGCTTCCAGGTCCTTTACCGTTTCATTCATGCTTAGCTCTTCTTTTGTTTTGGCTCTATTCGAATTTCCTGTCTCTTTTAAATTAATAAGGTAAACACGAAAAGAATCTGTAAACATATTCGCAAAATAATTCCCGCGTTCATTAAACTCACTATATAAGTGAATTACACATAAAGGTTCTCCGCTGCCAGAAACAAATACTTCAAATTGTCCTCTGGCAGTCTTAACATATATTTGCTTCCACATAATTTTCCCTCTCTTTACTTGTTCAACTTGAAATAGTCTCCCCGACAGTTCTACTAGAGCAGCCGAATTTACTAGGCTAGTTCTCCCTGCTAATTGAACAGTTATGCTTTAAAGTTATTTATTCCAAGCAGAAGCAATAATTGTCTCAGCGCGTTTAATACTTTCTTTTAAATAATCTGGTGATTGGGGGTGGTTTAACACTTCCTCGGTAGAAAGCCATAGCACTCTCTCAACTTCCTCCGGGCTTTTAGGAAAAGGTTCACCAGATAAGTACTCACATAGAAAAACAATATCTACAACTTTTTCACCTTTATCAGTGATAAAAGATGTGCTATGAACATACTTCATATTATCTTTTACTTCTACGCCAACTTCTTCAGCTATTTCACGCTTAACAGTTCTTTCTAATATGTCAGAGGAGTTCCCTTCATCTTCAACCTTACCGCCCGCGATTGAAAGCAAGCCACCTGCATGTTCTTCTTTTTTACTCCGTTCAATTATTAGCCATTTACCATTTTTAAATATGGCACCTTCGACATTGACTATAAACATTATGATTCCCTCCAAAAATATCTGAACTGATTAACCAATATGTACTAATTATATCGTTACAAAAACGGTTTGGGCATAACTTCATACATATTTTAACATTTATAAGGAAGTTACGTTTGGAACTTTTCAAATAATTGAATTTTATTATTGGATATTACAACAATTATCCATCACCCTGCCTCTGTTCTTTCTTGTAGGTGTCTAGAAGAACCTTTAACCTGTCGATCTCTTCATCTGTTAGTTCCTCTAACCTGTCTACTTCACCTTTAATATAAGTAATTGTGCTGTTAGTACTCTCGCTGCCTTTTTGTAAAAAATATGTGGCAACCGCACTTGTAACAAGGCCCAGCAGCCCAATGCCAAAAATCATTAAAACAACAGCAATCATTCGGCCAATAATCGTCTCGGGACTAAGATCCCCGTAACCAACCGTTGTGGAAGTCACAATCGCCCACCATACTGCATCCATATATGTTTCAATTTCCGGCTCAAAATACTGTACAGGTATAGAAAGAACGAAAATAAACACAAATAAGCCAAGGATTACTTTATCCAGATTGTTTGTTCTCAGAATTTCCAGCAGCGGCTTAAAATGATTTTTCAGAATAAGTATAGCCCTTAGCACCCGGAAGAGCCTGGCAAGTCTTGCGAGACGGAAGACAGAATCAAAGGGAATTATGGCAATAATATCCAGTGGATTCTTCTTTACATAATCCCATTTACGGTCACTTAAGAAAAACCGCACGGAGACATCGATAACGAAGATCAGCCAGATAATAAAATCTATATATCTTGTATAGTTTGTTTCATTCCATATTGTGACTACAGATATAATTGCTAATATTGCCATTACAATCTCATAACCGACTGTTATTTTTCTTTTTCGGTTCCAAACCTCTTCCCCGGATTGTGTCATTTATTAATCACCTCTTGAAATAATTGGAATAAGTACTCGGACAATTATAACATCCAGCTTTTTATATTTCCCGTATGATTTAATGCCTTTCTTAACATCATTAATTGGGTATAAAGCTTTTATATTTAATAATGTCTTTTTATATCCAAACTGCATATATATAATTTAAGCTTGAAAAAAGGAGGTGCGACTTGCTCTGACAAGTTTAATTAAAGCGAGCAACTGTCATGGAAAATAAGCGTCCTTATAACTCTGAGCTTCGGGAGAAACGAAAACAGTCAACGATAAACAACATTATTTTATCCACGTACCAAATGCACTCCGATGGAATTACTGATATTAAAACTATCGCAGAAAACGCTGGTGTATCCGTCCCCACGATCAGAAAATACTTTCCTACAAATGAAGATTTATTTAAAGGCTGTGCCGCTCACTTTATGAAACACAACAGGTTGCCGGAGATTCACCGGTATTTTCATATCGACTGTCTTGAAGACAAAGTTTCAGCAATAGTAACTGATTTTTATTCCTTTCATGAAGACACAATGGAACTTGTCTGGCTCTCTTTTCGCCTTGCTGAACAATCGAAAGTAATGAGAAATTCCTCACTACAGAATGAGGCAATTGTAAAAGCCGCAGCGAAAGTAATGCTGCAGGAAGTAACTATCCCTGAGGATAGAAAAAAACAAGTCCAGGGCTATGTGCAAGGATTGCTTCATCCGCTTTTTTACCGGACATTACGAGTTACTGGACGTATGGAAAAAGAAAAATGTATTGAACATACAGAACAGGCAATTCTGCATCAATTAAAGGAGGGAGAAAGATGACAACTGTGAATATCAACAAGCTTCCTTTATTGGATTTATGGTACGAAAAGAATGATAGTAAGAAATGGAAAGCCAATCTCCCCTTCACTCCGCAATTTCCACTCTGGTCAGGCATAAAAACAAACGACTCAAGCGTCGTGTTTTTCGAGCTCGAGCCTGGAAAAGAACTTGGGGAGCATTCAGAAAGCAGTGAGGAAATATTGTTTGTAATCAGCGGCAATGCTGAAGCGGTAATAGGAAGTGAGAAGCACATTATTTCAGACGGAAGTCTCGTTGTCATCCCTCCAGATGTACCTCACTATATTAAAAATACTGGAGAGACTTCCGCAAGGTTTCTCGGGTTCTTCTCGAAAGCTGATTCCCGATCCACCTTCTCGGAGGAAGTCTCGCCTGTTGGAATGAAGGTGCTTTAATAAGAAATGACAGATGTTTCGGCTAATATGTTCCGCCCCAACGAACATATATAATTCTAGCTATAGTTTCATTCTGTGAGACAGGAAAGCATAAATAAGGCTCAGTTCAATCTGAACCGAGCCTTAAAGTCTTTATCCTGAATATAATAAACTCCTGTCCGCCGTTGTTTAATAACAGATCTTCCTAACCTTCTTATTCATCCTCAATAATTAACATATTAGATTCATCAAATTCCCAAATATCACCGTAGGCGACTTCCCAGTAATATCCATCAAGATCTGTGAAATAACCACCATAACCGCCCCAGTCGGTTTTCTGCGGCTTTTTCTGAATAGCAGCACCTGCCAAATCTGCCTTCTTAAATATTTCTTCAACCTCTTCTTTTGATTTTGCATTATAAGCTAAAGTGATACCAGGAAATCCACTTGTAATTTCTGGAGGATTCTTTTTATTAATATCCAAAGCTAATTCCTCTAAAGGATACAGTGCTATTCTGGTACCTTCGTTTTTAAAAAAAATTATATCCGGATTACACTCGTTTCCTCTTACTGAAGTATCAAATCCTAATTGTTTAAAAAACTTGTGGGACTTTACAATGTCTTTTGTACCAAGTGTTATTATATTTAATCTGTTCATATAGTATTTCCTCTCTCTTCATTATTTTTTAAGATATCAATCAACCCTAGTCCCATAAAAATTCTATTTCATTTATTTTCCATCCGTCTTCCATTACCATTATGTATTTATAGGTGATTACTTCTCCATTGGCGCCGGTTTGATAATTGATAGAAACCCTCCCATCTTCATTAGAGAAATCTACTAACTCTAATCCTGGATTAGTGTTTGGTGTCCATTCAAACATAGTATTAAAAGGAAGGTTTATTTGATGTGGATTGTGTTCATGATCAGGTTCTTCGTCTGCGGGAAAATAGACTTCATCAGAAAAAAATGGCTTTGCCTCCTCAATATCTTTACTTAAGTGATAGTCTTCCAGTACTGATATTGCCTGAACAATATCTCTATTATCTATAGACGTTAATTTATTTACCTTTTCTTCCACTCGTGTCAGTTCTTTTTTCAAACGTTCATTTTCCTTTAATGCTTCCTCTAACTCTGTCTTATATTCTGCCTCCGCTGAGTTCTCCTTTGTCTCTCCAAAAATCCCTAACACTGTAACGACCAGGATTACTATGAGTACCAAGCTTAGATAATTTCTGAACATAAATGCCTCCTTGTTTTGTCTGTCATTGTTTATAAAAATAATATGATCCTTTCTATCTGTTTTTTAATGCATTCTCCCTGTTATATTAACAGGATTTTCCAGTTCCTGGGTACAAAAAAAGCTGCTACATTGCAACCCACAATTTTATAACGCACACGATTTGAGGAAGATTAGTTATCCGTGCACTCCTTTTTCAACTGCCCAATAATGATGTTCATGTATAAGAAGTTGCTTGGCAAAATTAATTTCCAGCCATTTAAGAAGGTGGTCATCCTCTATTGGTTTTTGTTTTTTTTGGACAATTTCGCTAAGTAAAAATAGCCCTGGCTAAGGCAGGGTTTACCATCAGCTGAATAAAAATATCTCATTGCACTTCCTAGGTAAGTACTTATAAAGGCATCGTAGCCTGTTTCTTCTAACAGTTCTCTTGCAAGACACTGGGTGTGACTTTCATCATCTTCTATTCCGCCACCAGGTAAAAAGTAATGACCTTTCTTAGTTTGAACAGTCAAAACTTTATCCTTTTTAGAATTGAAAATGACCGCATAAACCCCTTTTCTAATTTCATAGTCAATTCTATTAATCTTTTCACCAAATACTTTTTTCATCTTACACCTCAACTATAAGTATTCTACTTATATTATTGAACATGATTAGCGCAGGCAGTCTATTTAGCTGCCACTCTCGGTTACTGATATAAATAATTTATAAGGTAGTCTTAGTCATAACTTCAGTAAAACTCTCTTCAATTATCTCGCTCTTACTTTCCAAAAGAACAGACTGAAAGGCTTTGAATAATTCCTGTATCTCCTTTTGGTTATTAATTAATTCTATACTTTTGTTATATTCCTCCTCACTTTTATACTTAGTGATCTCCATCCACTTTGCAGCATCTTCCCTGCTTTGTAAATAGGTGGTTTGTGAATTAATATACCTTCCGTATATTTCACCAGCTCTTTCCTGTATTCTAAAATAATCGTTCATTTTATCGGTTTTAATGTGATAAACATAAACTTTTACATACATTTTCTCACCACCCTTTCAGTGATATATAGCTAGTCAGTACGTTTGTTTAACAAGAGCAAAGAGCTTATTTTGGTTATTAAACAACCAATTCCATTAAGTAAGCAAATTGATTAGAACTCTAGTTACTCAAGTGGTCAAGTCTGTTGCATATCATCTGTTTAGAGCAATCCACCAAATTGATGTTGTTAAAATGACTAAGATTATCCCGCCTGTTAAGAAGATTATTAGCTGTGATTTGTTCTTTTCGAGAAAGCCTTCCAAAGCGATGGTTAGTACAAAAAAACAAAGGGTATAGAAGAAAATGACAGGATAGGGAAGATCTGGTCCAATGTTGAACATGTTTACAACAGTTATGATCACAACAACAAGCAGGCACGTAAGAAGTAAAATCTTGATAATAGGTTTCCGATCTTTGAAGTTTTTATAACCTAGCATCTTATTAATTTTTTTTTCATACAACGAGTTGTTGGAAGGCAGCACCATTAAGGATTCTCCTTTCTCAGTATTAATACTATTTAGGAGGCGTAAACATTGAGTGACAATACAATACATCCTTATAAACCGTGGTTACTTGGCAGTGGAGCTTTGTTTATTGCAGGGCCGAGTTATAATGCGCAATATTTATTAACGATGATAATACTGTTTTTTATTGGATTAATTTTGTCTCTCCCGGCTGTTATTTCTTTGTTTAATTCCGCCAATTATAATAGTAATAATATTCCACCAATTAAACACATAAAACAATCTATTTTATTTTTTCTAGTAATCGCACCCGTCGTATTTATGGCTGGCACTATCATTCATCAGGAAGCTATCATCCAGAGAGGAATCTATACTGCCGCTTGCATGATATTGTTCACACCATTACTGTTGTTCATTAACAAAAAAGTATTACCACAGATCGAGGAAAGCGAAGAAATTAGTGAGAATAGAGATAGTGAAGATAAAGATGGAAGTACGTCTAAATCTAACAAATCTAACGTTGTTTACTTTTATGCGCTTATTTTGCTTGTTGCCACGGCGATCTTTTTTATCATTTATTAAAACAAAGTGCCAGTGCCCGCCAGTTCTTTCTATTCTTACTGGCGGGTTATTTAATGTACTTTTATATCCCCCACTATTTGAGTTGTTCCTTAGAACAGGTTCTAATTCATGAAAATGAGAAATCCATTCCAGCACCTTTTAAATAGATCGAAATACCTTTTTCTGTTTTTTACACCGTTCACATTCATAGAATTGCATATGGCACCTCGTCGTCCCAATGTTTATGAACAAAATTGTGCAGACCGATACGGCAAAACAGGCTGTTGTGCTTTTTTGTTTTTAAAGCAGGGATAATAATTAGAGGTAATCCAACCACAATCAGAGGTACATATAAGTAAGGAATGGAAAGCATATCGAATAAATGAGCGAACATAAAGATATACCGAATCCTAAACAAATCGAGCCAATATTATTCATTTTCTCCAGCACGATTGACAGCATCCTTTTGTAAGGATTACAGAACGTGCTTTAGCGCTAAATTTTTTTGCAAGCTGTACCCTTCATATACAACATTGCCTTCTTGAAACATTCCTTCTTGAACATCTATAACCAGAAGTGCTTTCTTCATTACTTTCCCCCTATATAAAAAGTAAGTATGCTATTGTTTTACATCACTTATTAAGAATGATTGAACTCAAAGTGCTCTTCTTTTAACTTAACAAGTTTAATATCTTTATCTAATTGCTGAAGTTTGTTGACCAGACTTTCAACACCATATATCTCTGTAAAAGTGTGGCTCCCAACTAAAAGGTTAATTCCTGTAAACTGAGCATATTGAATAGTGTATAAGGTTGCCTCTCCTGTTATATATGTATCACAGCCTTCTTCTACTGCAATTTTTATATGGTTTGTAGAATGTCCTGCACCTGTTAACACTCCAACTTTCTTTATTTTCTTTTCATTATTCCTCCAGGCTCTGACTGGCTCCTCTAACTCATCTGTCATTTTCTGTACAAGAAAATTAAAATCGGCAGGCTCGCTTAATTCTCCTATACCTGGAGACTCCCCGTTGTTATAAACCGAGTATTTAATAATGTTATCTATACCAAGGACATTCATAAGAGAAGTACAAGTGCCAAACTTGCTAAAATCTAAAGGGCCGTGTATCCAGAAGTGACTAATATTATGTTCTTGTAATTTCTTAAAGCATTCCTCTCTTAATCCATAAATAAAATCCCAGGCATCATGGTGAGTAACCATTAAGTCAACCTTGTTCTTCGCAGCTTTTTCAATGGTATCGATTGATATATTTGTTGAATATCCAATTGTTGAAATTGAGTTATTGGACTGATTAGTAAAACCGTAATCGTCATCAAATTCTTTTAAAAGTTCTTCATCAAAAATTATTTTAATATACTCTTCAAATTGTTCTAGGTTCATTTTTTCCTCCTAAGTTATTATTCTTCAGCTCTCCCCCATTTTGTTTAACCTTGGCAGCCAAAACTTTGACAGTTATAGCACTTCATTCCATATTAAGAATTATGATTCGGTCTATCAGTAATTACTCATCAAACCAATATCATACAGGATAAGCTGAAGTGCTGTAAAAAGAATGATAGATAAAGCATATAGGGTAATAAAAAGCGTTGTTCCCGTAATAAATTGCGACATTATCAATATAGTTACTTCAACGAAAAATGGGAGCATTATAGCCAAACTAACGCTAAAGATAAACTTTATACCTCTTCTTTTTCTCTTCGCTTTCTCTGCTGCACTAAAACTTGAAAAACTTATTATTAGTAAGATAAAAATTAAAAAAAATGAAAACATAAAATTCTCTCCTTTAATGTTTTCGCAGGGACACAACAGCAATTTGAGCTTCTTGTATTATCGCTAAACATTAATTAAAACCATTGAACGCTAAAACCCCAGCTCGGTTTCCCCTTTTGATTGCTCTTAGAATCTATATTTTTATGACACATAGAAAGAATTGGTGCTCTTGTGTAGACAGATTTCAAAACGATTATGTAACTTAAACAAACTTAAATAATTCTGTATTTCTTTAAAGCAAAGTAGATGCCGTCTTCACTGGATTTTTTTGTAACGTAATCTGCAATTTCTTTTACTTTATCATTTCCATTACCCATTGCTATCCCTAATCCGGCTATTTCCAGCATATCAATATCATTTTCCCCATCACCAAATGCTGCCGCCTCAGTTTTATCTATGTTAAAGTACTCTAAAGTTTTTTTGATTGCTAAAGACTTTGAAATATCTTCTTGTAATACGTTTAAAACAAAAGGATGCCATCTTCTAAATGTCAGATCCGGGAATCTGCTGACATATTTCTCGGCAGACTCATCATTAGCAAATAAACACATTAAAAAAACATCTTCGATAAGAGTCCGTTCCGTCGTTCCCGGATATTCATTTAGTGACAAAGTTTCTTTCAAGGCCTTTAGAGTATTCTGATTTTTAATTCCGTTCATAGTAAACTCTTCTGTATAAAAAGAAAGAGCATCTTTTTCTTTTTGTGCAAACTCGAACACATCCTGGATGATCTTCCTGTCCATTGTGTTTTTATGTATAACTTCATTGTTATGCTTAACATATCCTCCGTTTGCAGTTATGAAAGTATCAATCCCAAGTTCTCTAATTTCCTTACACAATGATAAAGGTCTCCCTGTAGCTGCTACTACTTTTATACCTTTGTTTTTTAATGTGTATATTGCTTCCTTTGTTTTGTGGGAAATACTGCCATTTTCGTGGTGTGTTATAGTACCATCTACATCGAAAAACACAATCTTATAGCTCATTTCATCCCCTTTTCCCTTTCTCCTAATTCAATATAATTAGTAAAATAATCTTTATTTTCAAAAACTTTATTCTCAAATTGTACCAAAAATGTAGAAATTTGGGTTAAAATTGTTCTGAATATACAATGCAGGAGTGATTATTTATGTTAGATATGTTTTTATATAATTGGCAAGTAAGAGAAGACTGGTTCGAGTGGTGTAAAACTATTCCGGAAGAAGAACTGTTAAAAGAACGAACTGGCGGGATGAAAAGTATAATCAATAATTTGTATCATGTCATATGAGAGAGCAACCTGAAAATAATACGAGAATAAATTCTGTTTCTACACTGAACGAAGTAATCGAATACTCCGATCTTACAAAACAGGTAACTAAGGAATTTCTGGGATCTTTATCACCTGATTATGAGGATAGAATCTTAAAGGTACAAAGTAAAAGAGGCTATTCTTATTCTTTTTCATATGGAAAGGTTATTCGCCATATAGTTTCACATGAAATTCATCATATTGGTCAGATTTCAGTTTGGTCCAGGGAAATTGGATTAGAGCCCATTTCTTCTGATTTGCTTACAAGGGATTATTTCTGAATGGTTGGCTTCTTTTTAGGAGGTAAAGACCTCTAAGTAGAGGTCTTTTAATATTTATCCTTAACGATCAACCTAGAATTTTATCTTCTTGTTATACTAATCTCCCGGTTAATTTAATATGAAAACAATACCTCCAAATTGTTGCGGAAACCTCCCCTTTCGTATTATAAGGTTAGCCAGATATGTAGAAACATGTTTGAGGCTGGTTGGGACTTCGATCTCGTATAACAAGCGAAGCTATAACACTGCAAGATTGGCTAGGGATTACCAGGAAATTTATTCTAAAGGAGATGTGTATAGGATGAATCCAGTCGTAGGTCTGATGTTTCAAAAGTAGAAAGTCAGGTCCAGGCATTCTTGGAAAAGAAAAATCCGTACCGTAAAAGTTTTAGTGTTAAGCATACCCTTGAGGGTCTTCTTACTCTTAGTTGAATACTATCTATCTTGAATTAGGGTCTTCTACTGTATAACGTCTCCACCTCTTGTTTTGTATACTTAACATTAGGTTTATTATCTTTGAGTTTAGTGATAATTTTCTTTTTGGAATAAATTTATTGGTTTATATTGCTAAGTAAATCGTTATCTGTATAGGAAATATAACATTTCAATTTATTTAATCCGTTTAAGTCCATCAAAATATGCTTTCAGCACATACATTGATTCATCAATAAGCTCATAAGATCCTTGCTCCGCAATCCATAAGGCACTTTCATTCATCGCTCCTGACAGTGAATGTGTCAGCGCCTCTAACGATATTGATGGGAAACAGCCATTTTTTTGCATCATCTCCAATTGACTATACAATAGTTTCATCGAATAATTAGCATCTAACTCCCGCCATTCATTCCAACCGATTACAGCAGGCCCATCAATTAATATAATTTGTTTATGTTCGGGTTCAATTGTTGATGCGACAAAAGCTCTGCAACCTAACCATAGCTGCTCCCAAGGATCAGAACTGGTACTTGCTTCTTGCTCTATTTTATTTGCAATTCTCATTTGAATTAATTTAATACAAGCAAGGAACAATCCTTTCTTATTCTTAAAATGATGATACAACGCTCCCCGTGTGAGACCTGATTCAGTAACCATTCTTTCAAGTGAAGCTTTATTATAGCCATAGGTCGCAAAATGTTTTATCCCTGTATGGAGAAGTAACTGTACTGTTTTTTCCGTTTCTGTTTTAACCTTCCTCATTTGTTATTCCTCCATCATTACTAATATTTCCATGGCGTCAGGATTTTTATCTGTTATCAATGAGCGTAATCCTCTCTTTACGACCCACTCTACTCCAGAACCATGAAGTGTATACATAATCTTTGCCCATTCAAGAACCTCATCTGGATGTATTTTTGACAAATCATTTATATGATTTCCAACGGACTTTCTTACATAGGGAGAATTATCTGTAATTAGCTTCTCCAGTAAACCTAAATTCATATATGTATCACCACATAAGACATCTATGTGTTTCGCCCATGGTAGCCGGGGCCGCGTTCCTTCACTAACCAGTCTGCGTACATGTGGGTTACGATCTTTAATCCAGTAGTTAAGTATCTCTATGACATTACGTTCATACTTATTTAAAAAAGGTCGAA
Organism: Evansella clarkii; assembly: GCF_002019695.1. Taxonomy (GTDB): domain Bacteria; phylum Bacillota; class Bacilli; order Bacillales; family Salisediminibacteriaceae; genus Evansella; species Evansella clarkii. The sequence continues at coordinate 3,568,884 of NZ_KV917376.1, forward strand.
TCGCATACTCTGATGTGTGTCGTTTCGTAATCTCATATAAAGCGTCCATTGACAAATCAAAGTGATCGAGCCCAAACCGTTCAACATAATGAGCGATTGGCATTAAGTAGTAACCGTTTGTAAACATACCTTGCTCCGCTTCATTTTCCGGACCCAAAATTTGTTTTATTACTTGAATCGCTTCCTCATATGGCAAGTTTAGGGCTTTATGAAATTCTAGCGTAATCATTTCAACTCTTCTTTTTAATTCTAACCCTTCGACTTGTTCACCTACCCTTATAATAAAAGAATCAGACGGAAAATCCGGGTATATAGCTGTGATTTTCTTGGACAATAATTGAGCTAAGTTCCTGTCAAAGTAATCCTTTAAAGGGATGTAATAACTCATAACTGCACATCCTTAAAATATTGTTGGAACTCGGAAGACGGTGGGATTTCCTGAATCACATCAATTATTACACCGTTGGGATCAGAAGTAATAAAATGTCGTTGTCCAAAATCCTCATTACATAGAGGTAATATATTTGGAAGCTTAGACTTACGTATTAAACGGTTATAGTGGTCATTCACGTTCTCCACCTCAATATTTAAGATTAATCCTTTCGTGTTTTGATTTCTTATTGCTGTTGGAATAGTTTCGTGACAACTTTTAACAATTCCCAGCTCGAACGCCTGCAATTTCAAACTGACATACCAGTCAGTCTCAAATACGACTTGGAAATTAAAGTAACACTCATAGAATTCTGCTGTTTGTGAAACCTCATTCGTTAAAATAACCGGATAAAAGCTTAATACCTTCATTAAACATCCCCACCCTTAATGTTTTTACTAAATCAGCCCACATACATACAGTATGTATGTATGAGAAAATAAATGCAATAAATTTTATTAAATTTATAATAAGTCGATTCGAATAATTATCTGAATCCATCCCCTCTTATAAGTATCCAGCAGAACCTTTATATCTTCTATTTCTTCACCTGTATGTTCTTCTAAGCGATCTACTTCCCCTTGAAAGCGAAACTCCTGCACTATCATGCTTCGAGACGAACGACTCAAGCGTTGTGTATTGCGAACTTGAGCCCTGGAAAGGAAACTTGGAGGAAGTCTCTCCAGTTGGAATGAACCTGCTTTAATACCAAAAAGACAGGTACATCAGCACCTGTCTCTTCTTATAAAGCATTCCCCTAAGCTATTTTAGATTATCTATAAAATACGTATCATAAGAATCTTTAAATATGTAACCAAGCTTTTTCGCTAATTCAACAGATTCAGTATTTGCTCCATCCCAACTTGGGTACCGCCCACTATCAAGACAATCAATAATCAAAGCAGAGGCGGTTATAGTCGCTAAACCTTTTCTTCTGTATTCAGGATGTGTGGCAATTTCAATCTCTATACCATTATCATATATACTAAAAGATGTCGCCGCACAAACCACTTTTCCTTCATGAAGGAGTGCATAACCAACTCCTCTCTCGAGAAAATCATCAACAGAATCGAATTGGCTCACAAAATCTTCAGACAGCTCATTGAAAGAAGCCTCTTTGACAATTTCCTTATCAACTTTCTTAATCTCATACCCTTCTGGTAAAGAAGACAAATTGTTTTCAAAATGGATTCTTTTTAAATGCTCAGGATTTTTTTCAAATCTATAACGCTTAAACTTCTCAACCCTGCTTTCATGGACCGCTTCAATGCGATATTTCCAATCATCAGAATCAACAATGACAAGAGCAAATTCCGGGAGGTTAAAAAGCAGTTCCTCAGCCTCCTTAGTATTTGGGTCCCCAGCATAAAACACAAAAATTCCCACAACTATTTGAGCAACCGTGGGATTCTCAAGGTCATCTACATAAGCCGTTCCCATATGACCCTGAAGATAAGAGAGGATAATCGTGCTGTCAATATTTTTAAACATTAGTGCCAGATGTTCCCTTATATCGTCGTTAGCTTCATAAAACATTACATTCCTACTTTCTGTATATATTAAATTCAGTCCCTTTCAAATCTATCATAATATACACAGAAAGTTATCAAATTTTTTAAACTTATTTTACTGAAAACCTGAAACGCCCTTTGTGGCCAGCTTGATGACTAACTCTGCAATCTCTTTCGGTGATTCTTTCAGACCGTTTTTCAGCCAGCTCTGTACGATATGGATGCTTCCGTTAGCGATAAACAGGCTTACATATTCAGGATAAGCAGGTGCCTGCCCCTTTTCTTCTCCTAAAGATTTTAATAAGTGGTCATGTGCCAGCATTATAACTTTTTTCTGAAAAGCCTGATCACCGTTTTCACTGAATAACGTCTGGCAGCTTTCCTGGTTGTCAGCGATATATTCGAGCAATTTTTCCGTCATCTGTATAGCTTCTTCATCTTTCGTATAATTATATGTAGATAGCGTCTCGTTTAAATCTGCGATAATTTCGTCCTCGATCTGAGCAAGGAGATCGTACAGATCAGTATAATGAGAGTAAAACGTAGAGCGGTTAATATCCGCAAGTGAACACACTTCTTTTATTGTAATAGCTGAGATTGGCTTTTCCTGCATCCGTTTAATAAAGCTTTCCTTTAGTACTAAACGGGTGTATTTCTTCCTTCTGTCCAGCTTGGATCCCATCATTATTTCCCCTTTTGTCAGTTAACCAACACAACTAAATGTATTGTTGATTAACTAATTAATTTCGCTAAACTGTTTGTTGATTAGACAACACAGTGTCCATTATAATTATTTCTTAGTAAAGATTCAAGGAGTGGTTGAATGCCAGACATTGCAGCAAAGATTATTAAACATAATAAAGCAATCGTTGTTATTTTTACACTTTTAACTATCATCAGCGCAGTAGCGATGCTATTCGTTCATGTAAATTACAATATGAATGATTATATCCCGGAAGAGTCCCCTTCCACTGTGGCTATTGAGGTCATGGAAGCGGAATTTGACAGCAAAATGCCCAATCTGCAGGTAATGATTACAGATGTATCCGTTCAGGAGGCTCTTGCGTATAAAGAGATGCTCGGAGAAATAGACGGTGTATCCGATGTTACCTGGCTTGACGATATGTTTGACCTTACTGTTCCTCTGGAAATGGCTGAACAGGATTTATTAGATTCCTATTATCAGGAGGAAAACGCTCTGTTCTCCATGAGAGTGCAGGAAGGAGAAGAAGTGCAGGTTACTGATGAGATATACGAGCTCATCGGCGAGGAAAACGCCCTCGCAGGTGAAGCGGCAGATACGGCGATATCCCAGAGCATGGCTTTTACAGAAACGATGTATGCGGCAGCTCTTCTTATCCCGATTATCATTATTATTCTCGTTCTGTCCACTAACTCATGGATCGAACCGGTATTTTTCCTGACTGCTATCGGGGTCTCCGTTCTGATTAACTTAGGAACGAATATTTTTATCGGGAAAATTTCCTTTATCACCCAGTCTGTGGCCCCAATCCTCCAGCTGGCCGTTTCCCTCGATTATGCGATTTTCCTGCTCCATAGTTTCCAGGAGCAGCGAAAAAATACAGCTTCACCAGAAGAAGCAATGCAGCTGGCGGTTAAAAAATCTTTCCCTGCCATTGCGGCCAGTGCAGCGACTACCTTCTTCGGTTTTATGGCACTTGCATTTATGCAGTTTGAAATTGGCGCCGATTTAGGACTCAACCTTGTTAAAGGTATTTTACTCAGTTTTATCAGTGTGATGATATTTTTACCAGCGCTCACGATCCTGTTTTATAAGTGGATCGATAAAACAGAACACAGACCATTCATTCCGGCCTTCAGGAATATTGGTAAGGGAATCCTGAAAGTGAGATATATCAGCTTAATTCTTGTCTTTCTCGTCATCGTGCCTGCCTTCCTTGCTCAGCAAGAAACAAACTTTATTTACGGAGTCGGCGAACAGCCGGAGGATACCCGCCTCGGCCGTGATGAGGTGAAGATTGACGATTTGTTCGGGAAATCTACCCCGGCAGTGCTCCTCGTTCCAAGGGGCGATGTGGCACGGGAAGTGGAACTGGAAGAAGCACTGGAGGAGATTGACCATGTTTCCAGCATTGTTTCCTATAACAAGTCGGTCAGTCCCGCCATCCCGCCGGAGTATCTCGATGAATCGGTAACGGAACAGTTCCTTTCTGAAAACTACAGCCAGATAATCGTTTATACAGAGACGGAATCGGAAGGTGAACTTGCCTTCAGTGTTGTAGAGTCCATACTTGATACTGCAAATTCTTTTTATGGGGATGAATTCCATGCTCTTGGGGAAAGCGTATCCTTATACGACCTGAAAACAATTATTCAGCACGATAACACGGTTGTGAACTACCTGACTGTTATCGCCATCGCCATTGTCCTGCTGTTCACATTCAGGTCCCTGTCCCTGCCGGTAGTACTGCTCTTAACAATACAGTCTGCTGTATGGATAAACCTTGCTGTTCCATATTTCACCGATACGCCACTCGTATTTGTTGGCTATCTCGTAGTCGGTACGGTACAGCTGGCGGCAACAGTGGATTATGCGATCTTGTTCAGCGAAAACTACATGCATAACCGGAAAGTTATGCCGGCCAGACAAGCGATTATGAAAACAGTGGATGATAAAACATTTTCTATTTCTATTTCAGCGGGAATTTTAGCCAGTGTTGGTCTGATTCTATGGATTACTTCCACGAATCCGATCGTGTCATCCATCGGCCTGCTTCTTGGCAGAGGAGCTATTTTAGCCTTCATCATGGTGCTCTTCTTCCTGCCGGCAGTACTGTTCGTATTCGATAAAGTTATTGGAAAAACAACGCTCAAAGCGAAATTTTACAGGGAGGATCACTGATTATGAACAAGAAAGTACCTTTATTTTTACTCGCATCCGCCCTCGCCTTCCCTCAGCCTGTTGCACTAGCAAATGGAGGGAACGAAAATAATTCTTCCGAGGCGGAAACTGTGGAAAATAACTCATCTTCTTCTGAGCAGGAGGAAAAATCCGTCTCAAATGAGGGGGAAACGGAAGATAATGCTTCAAACGAAGAGGAAGCTGAGGAACCCGGGAATGAAAATGCCAATGATTCTGATGCAGAATCAGGTGACTCTGGGGACGACGCTTCTAATGAAGACGCGGAAACATCCGGGGACACTGGGAACGCTTCTTCAAAAGAGGAAGTCGTTTACGGTACCCTGCACGGTGACGGCAGCCTGAACGAAATTTATGTAGTAAACATGTTTGAAGTAAATGAACCAGGCGTAATTATTGATTATGGGAATTATACAACCGTCACCAACTTAACGAACCTTACAGACCTTGAAATTCTGGATGGGGCTGTACAATTCGAGGGATCCGAAGGCCTCTTCTACTATCAGGGGAACATGGAAGAAGCAGAGCTGCCTTGGGATATCGATATTTCCTACGAACTTGATGGGGAAACATTGCCGGCGGAAGAGCTTGCAGGTGAAAGCGGCCATCTGGAGCTCACCATTAACACAACGGCAAACGAAAACGGCAATGAGCTTTTCTATGAGAATTACACTCTGCAAATCTCTTTATCTCTAGATTCAGAACTGGTGAGCAATCTTGAAGCCGAAGACGCGACAATTGCAAATGCAGGAAAACAAAGACAGATCAGTTACACAGTTATGCATGACACGGACGGAGAATTCGTATTATCTGCTGATGTTACTGACTTTGAAATGGATGGCATCGATATTAACGCCATCCCCCTCTCCATGGCTATGGAAGATCCTGATATGGACGAGATGAAAGACGAGATGAGGACCTTAAGTGATGCCATTGAAGAAATTAATGATGGGGTAGCTGAACTGAATGATGGTGTCATTGAACTGAACGACGGGGTAGCAAGCCTCCGTGACGGTTCCGGTGACTACAACAGCGGTATTAGAGAACTCCGCGATTCTTCATCCGAGCTCATTTCCGCTTCCGAAGAGATCCGTGCAGCACTTGCTGAAATGCACGGCGGAATGAGCGGCTCCTCAGGAGAAATGGATATGGGCGAACTGGCTGAACTTCCTGCAGGCCTTAATCAGATGGCAGACGGCCTCAGCGAAGCGGGTAATGGATTGCTTACACTCCATGAAAACTTCTCCGCTGCTTTCTGGGCATTGGACGGAGCTATGGATGCCATTCCTGCTTACGGAATTTCCGAGGAAGAAATCCAGCAGCTGTATGCGAGCGGTGCAAATGAAGAAACCGTAAACCAGCTAGTGGAAGTTTATACTGCCGCCCAGACAGCAAAAGGCACATACAATGAAGTGCGCGAAGCTTTTATTGCTACTGAGTCTGTCCTGCAGGAAACTGGCGGATCATTGAATGAGATGAGCGGCCAGCTCAGTGGAATCGCGAGTGAGCTTTCCGCAAGCATGGAAAATATGGACGGTATGGAGGGTCTTGCTGAATTAGAACAAGGGCTCGGCCAGCTTTCTGCAAATTATGGAGAGTTCCATTCCGGGTTGGTTGAATACACGAACGGTGTCGGGGAACTGGCAGACGCATACGGTGAGATTGATTCAGGACTCGGCGAACTAGCGGACGGAACCTCTGAACTGGAAGACGGAGTTGGCGAACTCGCAGATGGCACTGAAGAATTAGCAGCCGAAACAAGTGATATGCCAGATCAGATCCAGCAGGAAGTGGACCAGATGATGGCTAACTTCGACAGATCCGGTTTTAAGCCTGTTTCCTTCGTATCCGCCCACAATATCAATGTAGATAAAGTACAATTCGTACTAACAACAGAAGCAATCGAAATCGAAGAAACAGAAGACACAGCTGCCGCCGATGAAGAAGAAGAAAGCCCAGGCTTCTGGCAGCGCTTGATGAACTTGTTTTCTTAATTAGTGGAGGTTGTGATCTTGGTGTTGATAGCCCGGCCCCTTTCGAAGGGGGCGGGGTTTTTATTTAGAGGCTGGTTTTTTGGCAGTTGGGGGTGGGTTTTGTTTTGCGGAGTTGGGGTTTGGGGTTTGGGGTCTTGAAAACCGGCTCTTCCATTCTCGTTTATTCTCTGGTTTTCTCGGGCTGGCAAGCTGGCACCTGGGAACCGGGTTCGGGTGTACCGAGTTCAATGGTGCCACGTTGAGATGCTAGCTCGTTCTCCTTCATGCTCCTGTTTACTCTGTCTGGCAACATGGCACCTGGGAACCGGGTTCGGGTGTACCGGGTTCATTGGTGCCAGGTTGAGGTGCTCGATCGTTCTCCTTTGTGCTCCCGTTTACTCTGTCTGGCAACGTGGCACTTCGGTACCGGGTTCGAATGTACCGGGATCATCGGTGCCAGGTTGAGGTGCTCGATCGTTCTCCTTTATGCTCCTGTTTACACTGTCTGGCAACATGGCACCTGGGAACCGGGTTCGGGTGTACCGGGTTCATCGGTGCCAGGTTGAGGTGCTCGATCGTTCTCCTTCATGCTCCTGTTTACTCTGTCTGGCAAGGTGGCACTTCGGTACCGGGTTCGAATGTACCGGGTTCGAATGTACCGGGTTCGAATGTACCGGGTTCATTGGTGCCGTGTTGAGGTGCTCGATCGTTCTCCTTTATGCTCCCTTTGATTCTGTCTGGCAAGGTGGCACCTGGGAACCGGGTTCGGGTGTACCGGGTTCATCGGTGCCAGGTTGAGGTGCTCGATCGTTCTCCTTCATGCTCCTGTTTACTCTGTCTGGCAAGGTGGCGCTTCGGTACCGGGTTCGAATGTACCGGGTTCATTGGTGCCGTGTTGAGGTGCTCGATCGTTCTCCTTTATGCTCCCGTTTACTCTGTCTGGCAAGGTGGCACTTCGGTACCGGGTTCGAATGTACCGGGTTCGAATGTACCGGGTTCGAATGTACCGGGTTCATTGGTGCCAGGGTGAGGGGCTCGATCGTTCTCCTTTATGCTCCCGTTTACTCTGTCTGGCAAGGTGGCACCTGGGAACCGGGTTCGGGTGTACCGGGTTCATTGGTGCCAGGTTGAGCAGCTCCCTCATTCTCTTTCATGCCCCCGTATACTCCTTTATTCAACCTGGCACTTTGGTTCCAGGAACCCCGGTGCCAGGTTGAAAGCCTGATGTACAATCCTTAAACTTTTTTTTACACAAAAAACCTCCCCCGCACCAATGCGAAGGAGGCTTCCCACTTCTTTTTTAAACCACGCAAGCCCTGGTTCTGTTAACTAACCCTCAGACCAGACTGTCAACTCAGCCAACGAAGTGAAAAATGAAATTAAATATGAACAATACGGCGATGACGTACAATGACAATGAAACTTCCCTCGCCCTGCCGATAGCCACTTTAATTATCGGATATAATATGAAACCGATGGCGATTCCGTCAGCGATGCTGTATGTGAACGGAATCATAGCGATTATGATGATTGCCGGGAAACTTTCGCTCATATCCTTCATGTCAATATTTCGGATATTCTGGAGCATCAAGCCTCCGATAATAATAAGAATCGGCGCGATCGCACTGTTTGGAATCAGCTTAATTAACGGAATGAAAAAGACTGATGCGGCAAACAGCATGCCTGTCGTTACTGCTGTCAGCCCTGTTCTACCTCCAGCTGCCATACCAGCAGCTGTTTCCACTGTAGAGACCGTCGGGCTGGTTCCGAAAACGCCTGACAACATGGCAGAAACGGAGTTTGCCTGAAAAGCACGGGAAAATTTGTCCGGTTTATTAATGAAAGAAACATGGCCATGCACTAAGCCAATGTTTTCAAAAACAAGGACGAGTGTCAGCGAAAAGACAGCAATCCAGAATACAAAAGAAAACAGGCTTTCAAAAGACATGGCGCCAAAAACTTCCATGTAGTCTGCAGCTCTGACAGTTTCTGAATCTGCCTGCTGAAAATCAATTAAACCAAACCCGGCAGCAAGCAGTGTACCAGCAATAATCGTGATCAGAAAATTGCCGGGAACATTCCGCATAAATAACACGATGGCTATTAGGAATGTAATAACAGCTGCGAGTACGAATGGATCGCTAAATTCGCCAAGTGTTATAATCGAGTCCGTTCCTTTTTGTACGATCCCGCCCATTTCCAGCCCAATGAGCATGAGAAATAGTCCGAGTCCTACTGTTATGGCCTCTTTCAGCGAATTTGGAATTACCGCGCTCAATTTTTTCGCAAAGCTCGTGAAAGCCACGAACATAAAAATTAAGCCGGATACAAAAACGACAGCTAGAGCTTCCTGCCAGGAGAGCCCCATCGAATGCACCATTGTATAGGAAAACAGCGCATTAATTCCCATCCCAGGTACAAGAATTATCGGAGCGTTCGCCCACAATCCCATAAGCAGGCACCCAACAACTGAAGTAACAATTGTCGCGATAATAGCTGCTTCCAGAGGGATTCCAGCCTCAGACAAAATAAGCGAGTTAACGGCAATGATATAAACAATTGTGAAAAAACCAATCGTCCCTGCCATCATCTCCTGCTTTACTGAGGTGCTGCTACTGTGGATCTCAAAAGGATCCTTCATCCATTTCTTCATTTAAAACGACCTAACTATTCAATTAGCCCTCTCCCTACCCGCTCCTTCCTGAAAATCAGGCGAGCCAAGATACTATTTTAGTTAAAACTAGGAAAGCTGTCAACTCGGCGGTGTTCTATTAAATTGCCTGACCCCGGGAATATTATTTAAAATAACCGAGGTTTGATATTACCCATGGATACTGTCCGTGCCGGCTCCTATTTTATCTGCTTAGCAAGTCCGCTCCACACATATGTAACCTTTTCAGCTTTCTCGGCTGTGTCCTGCAGAATCCAGCCTGCTAAATCTCTTAATCTTCTCTCTGAAGGTGATACCGGGACAATCCCCCGCCCCATTTCGTTCATTATGATAACAGCAGTGCTGTCCCGGCTTTTTTCTTCCTCGCAAATATCTTTAATTACCCTCGTAAATAACTGCCTGACAGCAAAATCATCTGCATTTTTCTCCAGTTCACAAGCAATCCATTTTTCCCACCCTTCCAGCACCAGTACTGTGCCTTCTTTCCATTTTTGCCTCCAGTCTTTTAATTCCTTACCTTCGTACGCTGTTATCCAGGAACACCGCCCATACTCATGTTTTACGAGTTTTCTTTTTCCGGAGCAGGCACCTCCTGTAACGAGCTGCATATCCAAACTCCCCCTGTCCTTATAAGTTTAAGCCTGTATGCCGTACCGTGTCTTACCGCAGGCTGCCAGAAAGAATTAACCGCTTTGAACTTGAGGAGTAAATATCTTATTACTCCTCCGTGTGTCATGATAAGTGCATGTTTACAGCGGCCATTCCCGATATTGGCGAATCTTTCCCTGAGAAAGCTGTCTATTCTTGTCGTAAACATACTCCACGTTTCTCCTCCGGGGATCTTCTCCATCTCCCAATTAAGGAGCCATCTTTGGTACTGTTCATCCTCTTTTAAATCCAGGTAGGTCTTCCCTTCCCAATCGCCGAAATTCAGTTCCCGCAGCCGTTTATCCGCTGTTATTTCACCGTTTGTCTTTAGGTATTCCAGCGTTTCCTTACAGCGTATCAGGTCGCTCGTGTAAACTTTATCAAAAGTGGTATTTTCCAGACTCTTCCTTAACTGATCAAGTGTCCGCAGTTCCTCCCGTAAAACACTTATATCTGTGTAGCCTAAGTATCTTTTTTGTCTGTTCCACTCTGTCACCCCGTGACGAATGAGAAATAAATCCATAGCACCGCAAGACCCCATAATTCTCCTCCTTCGATAGAAGCACCTGCAAGGTCTCCGTTTACTCCTTTAAATGTTCTCTTTATCCAGAAACCGTACAAGAAGAAAAACACAGCATAGGCAGGAATGAGCAGTAACAGGTTTGGGAAAAAAATGAAGCAGCAAATTACCGGCACTGCAGCTATACCTGCATCTATGCTCGTAAGGTTCTTCTTCCATTCCCACGCTAAACCTTCTTTTTTCGCGCTTGGTATATACAGGAGAAGGAGTACAGCTGTCAGCCGGGAAAAAGCAGTAATTAATAAAAGTGCACTTGCGGCTTCTACAGATATTCCCAGTAGAAAATAAACAAACATGGTTTTCCAGGCAAGTAAAAAAAATAAGGAGATAACCGCAAAACTTCCTGCATGGGGGTCCTTCATAATCTTCCATTTCTTCTCTAACGGAGCGTTAGAGCCCGCCGCGTCAGCTGCATCCATCCACCCATCAAGGTGAAGGCCTCCTGTGAGCCAGACCCATAGAGAAACAATAAGCAGGGCGAGCATTGCCTGTGGCAGATACGGATAAAGAATATGCATAACACCAGCAATTATTAAACCGATTATTATCCCTACAACAGGGTAGTTTCTGAGCGCCCATCTGCTTGTTGCCTTATTCCACGGACAGGAAACCGGGACAGGCAGCCGGGAAAGAAATTGAACAGCGAGTAAAAATCCTAAGACAGCCTGCTTCATTTTTCTCCCTCTTTCCAGTATATTGGAATTCCTGCCGTCATCTGAATGGCCTGGTCCGCGCCAGCTGCCGCGAGTTGATGAAGTTTCCCAAGATAATACATATATTTCTGCACAGTTTCCCCGTCCATTGGCAATCCCTCATTAACGTCATTCGATACGATAATTAAATCAAATCCCTTTTTTTTCGAAAGAGCTAGCCAATCGCAAACCACCTTTGTTAAGCCATTCAGGGAATAGTCCAGATCAAAAATCATATTGCTCAGCCAGACCGTTAAGCAGTCAAATAAAACCACGTCCCCTTTTTGCTTTTCCGACAAAAGCGGTACAATATCGTAAGGCTCCTCGATCGTCGTCCATTGCTTACTTCTTCTCTCCTGATGTATGGCGATTCTTTGTTCCATCTCATTGTCAGACCGCCTGCTGCTTGCGATGTAATATAACTTCCCTTCGCTAAACCGATTTTTTAATATCATATGCTTAGTATAAGCCAGCTCCTCGGCATAGCTGCTTTTGCCGGAACGTGCTCCCCCTGATATGAAAACTATCATCGCTTTTCTCTCCAGTTACGCAGGACTTTCAGGAGTTCATTATTTTCCTGTTCCGAACGGATTGCAGCCCGGATATACCGGCCTTCCAGACCAGGGAAATTATGAGTATGCCTCGTTAAAATACCGTTTTTAAATAAAAACTCAAATAATTCCTCCGTGCTATCCGGCGCTTTTGCATCCTGGAGTAAATAGAAATTAACTTTCGAATCCGTAACAGAAAAACCCATCTCTCTAAGGCTGGTAAAAACTTTTTCAGATTCCTGTTCCAGCCACTTACGGGTTTTATCGAGAAATACTGTGTCCTCCAGCAAATCAGGAACCACAGCATCAGCCAGAGCATTAATGCTCCATGGCATCTGTTCTTCCTGCAGCTTCCCGGCCACTTCTTTACTCCCTATCATATATCCAATTCGAAGACCTGGTATTGTATACATTTTCGTTAATGACCTGAGTACGATAAGATTTGGATAATGCGCCAAATGCCGGACGAGAGACGGCACCTCCGCAGGGAGGAAATCAGCGAACGCTTCATCCACAACGATCATCGTACCAGTCGAAAGCCCTTTTTCCAGCAGGTTGATTATGCTTTCTTCCTGTATCACTGTTCCTGTAGGGTTGTTCGGGCGGCACAAAAAAACTGCATCGGCCTGCCCAGCCTCTTTCAGGAGCTCTTCCATTGGCAGCTGAAAACCGTTTTGTTCCTTTAAAAAAACATTTTCAGTTTTGACATGATAGTGTCTGCAAGCTCTCTCATACTCTGAAAAAGCAGGCTGGACAATGATCGCCCTTCCCTTCTCAAATAATTTAGCAGCAAGGAAAATCGCTTCCGCCCCTCCATTTGTGAGAAGAATTTGTTCCGCAGCCACTCCTTCATAGTCTGCAAGATACTTGGCGGACCGAGAATAAAATGGGTCAGGATAATAGGTAATCTTTTCATACATGTGATGGAGCTTGTTTTTCAGCCAGCCTGGAGGACCTAAAGGATTCAGATTGGCACTGAAATCGAGAACTTCTTTTTCTTCTTCTAAATTGAATAATTTTTTCATTGTCTGCGGCTGCCCGCCATGGCTAGGCCAGTTCATTGCTTTCACCTCATTATAGTCTGCCAGCTGCAAATACGATTACCAGCATAAGAAATATAAAACCGCTCCAGCCGCCGTGCATATACAGGACAGACTGCGGTATGTGGGAAGCCTCTAATTTTTGAAGCGGCTCTCCCATTTTTGCCCGGTCTGATTTCCGGCCTCCATAGTAGTTTGTTCCTCCAAGCTGTACACCTGATAATCCAGCGACCATTGCTTCAGGCCATCCGCTGTTTGGACTCGGATGTTTTCGTGCGTCTCTCCATGTAATGTGCAAAGCATGCGATTTCAGCGAATTTTTAATAAAAATGGAAGCAGCCAGCATGCTTAATGCTGTCATTCTCGCCGGAAGCCAGTTGGCAATATCGTCAAGCCGGGCCGATGCCCAGCCAAAATTAATATACTGCTCGTTTTTATATCCTACCATGGAATCGAGTGTATTTACTGCCCGGTAAGCCATTGCCAGGGGGGCTCCGCCGATAATGGTCCAAAACAGTGGAGAAGTAACCCCATCCACTGTGTTTTCAGCTACGGTTTCTACTGTTCCCCGGACAATTTCACTCTCCGGCAGGTTCGCAGTATCACGGCCGACAATCATACTTAAAGAGTGCCTCGCCTCTTCCAGGTTCCCTTCAGATAATGGCTTAAATACATCGTTAGCCGCCTTCTGAAGGCCATTTACTGCAATAGTTGTTGAAAGGAGATATATTTCTGTAACAAAGCCAAGGGCAGGGTGAATCCAGTATGTGAGGAAAACGCCGGTGAAGCTCATACTGAATACTACCCCGATTACTGTGACAGTTAAAAGTATCCCTCTCCCTTTTCGAGATGCTCCATTATTCCATTTGCTCTCAAGGAGAGAGATGAGTTTACCAGTATATATGACTGGATGAGGAAGCCACCTGGGGTCGCCGATGATAAGGTCAAGGACAATAGCAAGGAGTAGGAGCAAACTGATATATTCGAAAAAACTTAGCCACTGAAAGGAATGGAAGTGATAGAAAATCATTGATTTCCAGCCCTATTCAAGTATTTTTTCACAGCCTGATACGTAGCTTCGTAGACTATTCCGCCAATTGCTTTTCCAATTGCGGTTCCTGAACCTGCATAAGGCGTTTGTATTCCTTTTTGTGTCACACCTATGAGGAGGCTGTCTGTGGATGTGCCGGTGGCAAAAGTTCCTGTCTCAGGATCTTTTACCTGGAGATCCTGAAGTGCTTTCACTTTTCCTTCTGTAGCAGACATATAACTATTTACTAAAGCTCCGTCAGTAAAATGGGCATCCACAAATACCATTGTGTTGATAGTCCCCGTCCTTCTTTTTAACGCAGCGTTATTTTTCGCAGAAATATCAACTGCGTTTCCTGTACCGGCAGTTACCATGGCAAGGATATTCATTCCATCTTCATGCTTCCTCATCAGCACCATGTCATCCAGCTTTACTGCCGTCATCATTGCAACAGCCTGTTCACAGGGAATGCCATCCTCTGCCATCCAGTTCCGGATATCCAATTCCGGTGTTGAACAATCATATCCCTTATCCACATGGTAATTACAGAAATGCGTCACCCATTCCAGCCCTTCTCCGGCCACACCGTTGGAAATTGTTCTTAACGGTTCGGAAAACTGGATGTGAATCAGCCTGTCATTTTGTGTTACCGAATAGCAGTGATGAAAGTTCACAGGTTCATGCTCAGTTTTATAATCAGGAGTCATTAAAAGCTGCGGTTTCGGAATCGTCGGATGAGACTGATTTTTCACCTGCACCTCATATACCTTCTGCAGCTGTCCTTCTTTTCGAAGTGTATTTACATCGCCTACCTCTAAAAATTTACCGTCATGGAGAAGGCCGATCCTGTCCGCATAAAGGGAAGCTACATTTAAATCATGGAGTATCGCGAAAATGGTCAGCTCTTTCGTCTGCTGCCACTCTTTTAATAAATCAATCATATGGAAGGTATGCTTTATATCCAGATGGTTTGTAGGTTCATCGAGGAGGAGGAGTTCAGGTTCCTGAGCGAGGGCTTTTGCTAACAGGACACGCTGCTTTTCTCCGCCGCTGATCATCCTGAACTGTTTTTTTTGAAATATTTTCGTATTTGTGATCTCCATAACATTGTCGATAATCACTCGATCAGCTTTTGAAAGCTTTTTTAATACTCCTTTCTGGTGGGGATATCGGCCGAGGCTTATAATCTCTTCCACGGTGTAATCAAAAGACACATGGGCTTCCTGGGAGAGAACCGCAACCTTTTTCGCTTTTTCCAGTTTGGAAAGAGCAGCTACAGACTTTCCTTCTATTGTAATTTCTCCCTGCTTTAGAGGCACCTGCCCGTTGATCATTTTAAATAATGTAGTTTTACCGCTTCCGTTAGGACCAAGGAGAGCAAAAAACTCCCCCTTTTGAATCGTTAAATCAATTCCTTTAATAACCAGGTCTTTCGAATAGCCCCCTGCAGCATTTTTTACTGAAAGCATATCAGCCACCCCTCCTCCCAAGTCGTTCTCTAATTAATAAAAAGGCAAAAACCGGAGCGCCAATCAGCGCTGTAATTACACCGATGGGCAGTTCTTTTGGAGCTATAATCGTTCTTGCCAGCAAGTCGGCGAGAATGAGGAAAGCTCCTCCCGTGAACATGGATAACGGAAGCACATGCATATGGTTCGGACCTGTTACAAGCCGTACAAGGTGGGGGATAACGAGTCCAACAAAACCAATTGCACCGGAGACGGCCACTGCGGAACCAGTGAGCAGTGAGGCTCCGATTAAGATCCACGTTTTCCCTCTTGTCACATTCACACCGATATTTTCTGCGGAGTCTTCACCAAGAGCAAGGGCGTTCAGTTCCCGGTAATGCTTTAGAAGTATTACAGTCCCGATAATCATGAAAGGAATGATGAGCTGTACATGGCTCCACCCTCGCATTCCCACACTTCCGTAGAGCCAGTATATAATCTGGGTCATGGAGTCCCTGTCACCGAGCGCAATGATTAATGAAACAATGGAACTTATAAAGGCACTTACGATAATTCCAGCAAGTATTATCGTTTCTATCGCCAGACTTCTGCTGCTGAGCCTTACGAGCCCGAAGACGACGAGAAGGGCAGCAAACCCTCCAGCAATAGCGAATACCGGTAAAGTAAACGTGCCGAGCCCGCTAATACTGATACTGAAAAACAATACAATTACTGCTCCAAGAGAGGCACCTGAGGAAACACCGATTGTATAAGGATCAGCAAGAGGGTTTCTCAGGAGTCCCTGAAATGCTGCACCAGCTAACGCAAGGGATGCACCAACAAAAAAAGCGAGCAGAACTCTTGGCAGCCGGATATTCCAGATAATCATCTCCACGTTTGGTGCAATATCCTCATAAGAGAGTGTGTTAAAGGTGTTATTTATAATTATGTAAAAGATGTGAGGCACAGGGACGCTCACGCTGCTCACTAATATACCAAGGAGGGCTGTACAAAGTACAAACCCTCCGCTTAGTAAGTAAAACCAGAAGAACTTATTCGCCAAAAACTTCCGGATAAATAAGTTTTGCAAGTTCCTCCACTCCTTCAATCAAACGAGGGCCCGGCCTTACTACTGTATCAGTATCTACATCAAAGATTTCTTCGTTTTTCACTGCAGAAACTTCCGCCCATCCGTCACGGGAGGCAACTTCCGCCTGAAGATCTTCTGTATGGTAAGTAGTAATGATGACATCTGGATTAAGAGTAACAATTTCCTCTTCCGTCAGCATAACCCAGCCTTCCTGGTCGGCTGCTGCGTTTTCTGCGTTGATAGATTCAAGCATTTCATGCATAAATGTCCCCTGGCCGGTTGTGAAAATGTCCGGAGCTGGAGAAACTTCAACCCATACTTTCTTTTTGTCAGTAATTTCCTCTGCTTTTTCTTTCAGTGTATTATGTCTTTCCTGCATATCTGCGATTACTGCTTCTGCTTCTTCTGAAGTTCCTGTGGCCTTGCCGACCAGCTCTATAGATTCATAAACTTCATCAAAACTAGATTTATCACCGATAACAATGACATCCATACCTGCTTCTTCATACTGTTTTAAAATTTCTTCGTGGTTTTCATGGTGATATGTTGTTACAAGCACAATATCCGGCAGGAGGCTTAAAATTAATTCAGCATTCATGTCCTGTCCGCCCACTTTTTCAACGGATAAAGCTTCTTCCGGGTAATTACAGAAGTCAGATACACCGATCATTTTATCTCCTAAACCGAGGGCATAAGAGATTTCTGTGTTGCTGGCCTGGATGGATATGATAGATTCCGGCTCTTCTTCAATCGTAATTTCCTTGCCTGCATCGTCAATGATGGTTACCGGAAACGGGCCTTCTCCATCAACAGCGCCATCATTTGCACTATTATCCGGATCATTATTATTGTTTCCATTTTCTCCAGCTTCTTCATTCCCGTTTAATTCTGTCTCGGCAGCGTTTCCGCCGTCTTCTCCATTTACTGCCCCGCTCTGATCATTTGCTCCGCAGCCTGCCAGCAGTACTGCTGTAAAAAAAAGAATAATAGATAATAGGCCGAAGCGTTTGGTTATTTGTTTCCCCATTTCTCAGTTCCTCCTCTTTTTTCCCAACAAAAAAACGCTGTTTCCCTAGGAAAAGCGTTAAATGTAAAAATGCAGCTTAAGTACGCATATTCAGAAAAAGGCAATGCCGCAGACGGGCAGCCTGTTTGAACAGTTACTTGGCACTTTAAACATCCTTTTCCCCGAAGGAGCTTAAAAAACATCCAGGCAGGTCTCCTGACTTATGTATCATCGGTTGGCTGTACCTTCCCATGCTTTATGGCACAGTGGTTTTCCTCAGCCTTCCTAAACATTTACAGTGGCGGGACCGTGTTGGATTTGCACCAACTTCCCTTTTCATCTTACATCTTGAGATGTAAGAAACCTGGATGATTCTTTATTCGTTTTTTTTGCTCTGAGAACTATTATATGGCAGTATGTGCCAGTTGTAAACAAAAATCATTAAGGCCTGTTTCTTTCCGCCACCCCGGCTGAGGAAAATGTTGCCATTTGTTTCAATAGCCTGGAAGAAGCTTCTAATAGTGGAAATGCAAGTGCTGCCCCAGTTCCTTCTCCAAGGCGCAATTGCAAATCAAGAAGAGGCTGCTTTTCCAGTATCCGGATCACTGTTTTATGGCCCGCCTCCTGGGAGTGATGTCCGATGATTAAGTAATCCTTTACATTCCCGCATAGCTTTACAGCCAGCAGTGCGGAAACAGAACTTATAAATCCATCTATCAGAACCGGTTTTCGCCTGCTGGCAGCTTCAAGTATTGCTCCTGTCATGCCGGCGATCTCAAAGCCGCCCAGCTTCGATAAAATATCCAGAGGATCATCACGATCCGGCTTGCGCCTGCTTATCGCCTGTTCAATAATTCTCTGCTTATGCTTTAATTGCTCCAGACTAAGTCCGGTGCCAGCACCTGTGAGCGTGCCTGGTTCTTCTCCGCTTATAACGGATAAAATAGCGCTGCTGCTCGTTGTATTCCCAATCCCCATCTCTCCTGGAATGATACATTCAGCTCCTTTACTGATCAGCTGTCCGCCAATTTCCATGCCAGTCTTTATCGAGGCTTCAGCTTCCTCTTTACTCATAGCGTCTTCTTCTAAAAAATTTGCCGTTCCATAACACAATTTTCTGTTTATAAGTTTTTCATTACTTATGTCATTTGCTATTCCGATATCAACAACTTCCAACATAGCTCCTGTCTGTTCTGCGAGGACATTGATCGCTGCTCCCCCGTTAAGAAAATTCTGTACCATTTGAGCGGTAACCTCCTGGGGATATGCAGATACTCCTTCCTTTGCGATACCGTGATCAGCGGCAAACACGATAATCCCGGGAGGCGTTACTTCGGGAAATCTGCTTGAAGTTATTTCACCAAGCTGTACTGCCAAATCTTCAAGTCTCCCTAAGCTTCCCTTTGGTTTCGTTAATGTATCTAAATAGGCACTGACTTCGTTGCCTGTTGTTTTATCTGCCGGTTTAATCCGGTTTATTGTATTTTTCAAACCCTTTTTTCCTCCCTGTAAGTTGGAATTCATGCATTTTTTCACAGATGAGATCAAGGTTTACACTCTTTCTCACCGTATCTGCCAGTCGGTTAAACGCTTCTTCTTTAACCTTTTGGCTCGAAGCTCTTCCTGTTATTGGAAGGAGTCCTTTTTTCTCTCTTAGACTGTTAAGAAATGCTTCCCTGAATTCTGTATTGTGGAAAATTCCGTGAAAGTAAGTACCGATCAGCTGCCCATTGCTGCTGATATATCCGTCGTCCATATTATTAAGCTTTATAAACCTCCTATGATTCTCTTTAAAATAAGACTCACCCATATGTATCTCGTACCCCTTAACAGGAAAACGCCTGTTCCGATAAACAGCCGTACCTTCAGAAAGTACAGTTTTTTTATCAAGGGTTATCAATGTCTTCATTGGAATTAGATCCAGTCCGTTACAGCTCTGCCGCAGCGAAGTTTCCGTCCCAAACTTGTCTTCGATTCGTTTTCCAAGCATCTGATATCCACCGCAGATTCCAAAAATATGGGTATTTTTTTCCGCCAGATTCAAAATACGGCTGCCGAGCCCGCTGTTATGCAAGTACATCATATCTTCAATCGTGTTTTTGCTTCCGGGAAGAATTAGTAAATCAGGCTGGCCAAGTTCCTCTGGATTTTGGACAAAACGTACATGGCAGTCCTGTTCCAGAAAAAAAGGATCTACATCAGTAAAATTAGAAATCATTGGATAACGTATCACTGCTATGTCCAGATCTTTAGCTGCATCGGCACTGGATGTATACCTCTGTAATACGACAGAATCCTCAGCTTCTATATTTAAGTTATCTATGTACGGAATAACACCAAGTACAGGCACACCAGTATAATTCTCAAACCACTCAAGCCCAGGCTTCAGAAGTTCCACATCTCCTCTGAACTTATTTATTATGACACCGAACACCCGTATTCTGTCCTCTGGTTCCAGGAGCTGGAGCGTGCCGGTTAAACTGGCAAACACGCCCCCTTTTTCAATGTCTCCCACAAGAATTACAGGAGCGCCTGTAATCCGGGCAACACGCATATTCACTAATTCTCTGTCATTTAAATTCACTTCCGCCGGGCTCCCTGCACCTTCAATAACAATCCGGTCATACTTGACGGCAAGGCGCCCATAAGTCTCTTCAATAATTTTAATCCCCTGGCTGTAAAAATCCTGCCGGTATTCCCCTGCTTTCATATTTCTGAATACCTTCCCATGGACAACAATTTGTGATTCAAAGTTACCCGTTGGTTTAATAAGGATAGGATTCATATCCGTGGTGGCCCCAATCCCTGCCGCTTCCGCCTGTACACCCTGCGCCCGGCCAATTTCCTTACCTTCAGCTGTTATGTATGAATTCAATGCCATATTCTGAGATTTATAAGGGGCGGTTTTATAGCCGTCCTGAGAAAAAATACGGCAAAAAGCAGTGGCAATCATACTTTTTCCGGCATCGGAATGGGTTCCCTGAATCATCAATGGGATAGCTTTTTGCATGAGTGTATTTACCTCCGTTTTCGTAAAATAATTACAATCACATGAAGGCAGTTAAAACTCTATCCCTTTTACAGCAGGAATTCCTTCATCATAATAATGCTTTTCTGCTTCCACGACAGATACGAGGTCAGCGAGATCTTTCACTTCTTTCTTAGCGTCCCTTCCAGTAATAATGAGATGTACATGCTGAGGTTTATTCCTCATCATACTAAGAACCTCATCGAGAGGCAGGACATCATCAATTGGAAATTTGTTAATAGCGAGCGCATTATTCAGTTCATCAAGCACTACTAAATCAAACTCTCCACTCATTACAGCTGCCTTTGCCTCCGGCCAGCCTGTCCTGAGAGCTTCCCGGTGTTCTTCAGGAGTCTTTGTCCATGTGAAGCCTCTTCCTAGCTGCACCATTTCTACACCCAGATTTTCCAGAGCGATTTTCTCCCCGTATGTTCTTTCCGGAGATTTAATAAATTGATAGATTTTTACTTTAAAGCCTCTCCCTGCACTCCGTAACACTGTACCTAAGGCGGAAGTTGTTTTTCCTTTTCCATTACCAGTGTATACAAGTGTAAGTCCTCTTCTTTCTTCGCTTCCCATATAAACCTCCCAGAACTTCTGTATTTTTTAACAAAACAAAAAACCATTCTTCTGAAGGAAAGAATGGCTGCTTGAAGGGCGGCAAAACTGCAAAATGCAATTGAGCCGTATATATAAAAGGAATGAACACTTTTAATTTCTCCCCTTAAGCATTCTTTTTCCCCGAAGAACACAAAAGAAACCAAGGCTGGCAGGTCTCCTGACTTACGTTTTACAAATATCGCACCTTCCCATACATGTTTATGCACAGTGGTATACGCGGTATATACTAAACGATTACAGTGGCGGGACCGTGCCGGATTTTCACCGGCTTCCCTATTAACCTTTTTGCAAAGGACCAGCTTGAATGGAATTTATTTTACTCTATTTTGATTGTACCTTGAAATTAAAAGGATAAAAAGCTTTTTCTCTTTTCTATCATTAGTTAAGGTAATGATCCGGAGAGAAATAGGGGTCACGAAGCGGAGAACAGAAGAACCCGGGAGATAAAATCCAAACTTTGCAAAGAATTGAGCGAAGATTTAACAGAATTCAGAGATAACAAAGTTAAACATTTCATTGATGAAATTAGTGAAAACAGTGCTCTACCTGTCCAAGTAATCATTTACTCCTCGTGGCAGTCCATACTTAAAAGTATTTCTGAGGAGGAATTGACTTATGAGGAGGGGAAAAAAGTACTTCAGTGGCTATTAAAAAGGGAACTCAGCTGAGTTCCCTTTTTGGCATTTATTTATATGCAAAGTATTTTTCTTTTTTGAAAAGCAGCACTGACCAATCCCTATGACGGAGCTACTTCGCATATACGCTTAAATTACAGCAACCCTGCTTTTTTCAGCCCGTGGTAAATTCCGTCGTCTTCCACGGATTGTGTAACAATTTTGGCTGCGGATTTTGCTTCTTCCACTCCGTTGCCCATTGCTATGCTGTTATGTACTTCCGTCAGCATTTCAACGTCGTTAAGGCCGTCTCCAAATGCATAGACCTGCTCCTTTGCAAAACCAAGCTTTGCCACGATTTTATCAATACCAATCGCTTTAGAGCCTCCTTTTGGCAGTATGTCTGTTGAAACGGGATGCCAGCGTACGAAGTCAAAGTCCTTAAATTGCTCCACGTATTTCTGCTCTTCTTTTTCCTCACAAAATAATAGTGTCTGATATAATTCACGGCCCACGTGGTAATCAGGGTCATGGGTCGGATGTACATCAAGCTTCATTGTACCGATGCTCTCATCAATATGAGGATGCTCAGGTACATTCGCCTTCATGTCCTCATGGTCCATATACACAACCGGATGTTCATTTTCCATGGCTGTTTCCGTTAATTTTAACAGAGAAGCTTTATCTAACGAATTTCGGTAAACAACCTCCCTCTATAATCTTTTTGTTTTCTTACGAAAACTCCGTTTATCTAAGGATTTCATAGCTACTCTTTTTCATTAGACATTATTTACATGGTTAGTTTTAGCTTATCTTCAAGAAAATGGATGTAAGGGGGCTTGTTGACCAGCTCCACTTAAGTATTTTTTTAAAGTAGAGGGGATTTTACGTATGATCGCCACGATGGATCTCCACGTTTCTCATGGGGTTAACCCTCCCATGTCTCCCAGAGTCGATGCTCCTACATTCCTTCGTTCAACCTTGCCATGAGGGTGGAGGTCAGATATGCTCCCCGCCAGGGTCTCTGCCCGTAGTTTTAGTTTATGTTCTGACTTCTCCGTGCTTCAAATGTCTTAGAATATTAGATTAATTAATAATCAGCTTCGATAAATAGAGTTTTAATAAAACAAAATTATTGAGTTATGCAGCTTCTTGTAAGTTATTAAAATGCGGAATATCACTAAGCATCTTTTCTTCACTGAACTCACATTGTTTTGTGCCTATTGTAAATAAGATTCGTATTAGTTTATTGCATATGGCAATTAAAGACGGCATCTTTTTTAACGGATTGTCTGGACGGGTAGTATAATACTCATGCAGGGCTTTAAAGGCTTGGTTCTTCGCGACTAAAGGCATTACAACTCTAAAGAGGAGAGCTCTTAGCTTCTTTCTTCCTCGTTT
>NZ_KV917376.1:3592292-3655527 GCF_002019695.1 Evansella clarkii
AGCTCATCTGGCAGAAGATCAAGCTTTAAAGTACGAAGTGCAGCCTTTCCTTCCCAGTCTTTAAATGCGGTAAAAAACTCAGGAAAATAACGGTCTAGCCAATTGTGTACCTTGCCTTGCACAGACCGGAGGTCCGTTGATAGTAGTTCGCGTATTTTCATGGCCCCTCGGAGTTCCGCATAAACACCTTCAGGGATAATTGGTTCAGCGTAGCGACCATCTTTGACCAGTTGTGCTATGACTTTGGCATCTTTTACGTCATTCTTGGTTGGTGAATTATCGTCTAATTCTTTACTTTTCTTCGTGTGTAACGGATTGACCACAACACACTTGATATTTAATTCTTTTAAGTAATGTGCAAGGTTAAGCCAGTAATGCCCTGTCGGCTCCATACCAACGATAACCTTGTTCATTTGATTAGCAGCTTGAAGTTGATTGATCCAACCTATTAAGCCATCAAACCCTGATTGCGTATTTTCAAAAGTAATAGATTTTCCTAGATCCATTCCTCTGAAGTCCTGTGCTCTTGCGACGTGGTTAAACTTCGCAATATCAACACCTACGATTAGAGTTTCAGCTGTGATTTGAGCTATTTTGTTATTTTGGTTATAATTCATTAGTGAGTCCTCCTTGGTTATCAATTAAGGGTCCTTTTGCGCGCAAAGCTTTGGACACCTCGTATCATACCAAGAGGGCTCTTTTTCTATCAAACTCCAAATTCTTTAATTACAGGAATGCTCCCCGTTTAAAACAACATATTGCCCGTTAAAACTTACGTAGGTATCTATCCCAAGCTCTTTCCTTAAATCAGCAAACATAAAAGGAGCGCGCCCTGTTGCAATAGCGACAATATGGCCCATTTCCTTCAGCTTAAAAACAGATTCCTTCGTTGATGCAGGAAGCTCTTTTTCATGATTTAGAAGCGTCCCGTCAATATCAAAAAATATTACTTTTTGTTCCATCGTTTCAGTCACATCCCTGGAGTTCAATTATTATCAAGCTTGAATATTTTATGCACAAGCTTTGTTACTCTTACTTTAAGGTATGAAAGGGCTTCCATGTCAACCGTCAGACCTTTTGATTTATTTGCCAAAAAATATTGCTATCTTTTTCAGTATTCCTTACAAGCATTATTACTATTTGCGTTTTCAGCCAAGTTTCGGCGGCCTGCTTACAAATTCTTTAAATTTGAAAGGGAAAAAAGCTGCCTGTATTCTTTCCCAGGCAGCCATTAACTATTAATAATTTCAATTATTTTTTGCCTCGCAGCATTTGCTTCTGGTATGGGCATTATGACAAATACATGATTCATCCGGGGAAAAACAAAGGTGTCGATAGGCAATCCTTGTTTTGTCAGCTTCTCATCAAATTTTACAGCATCGGGATATAATATATCATGTGTGCCAATAAAATGGGATATCTTACCGAAGCCTTCTGCATTTCCATATATAGGGCTCATTAAGGGATCGTGCAGTTCCTTGTCCCCTGCCCATGCGCTGGTTATGACATCCATTCCACCGGATGCGATCATTGGATCTTTTTCTTCATACAATGGTATCAGGTGATTATCAAAATGCATATCAACACATGCAGCCAGTAATATAATATCTATTGGCTGGGGCAGATCATGTTCTTTAAATAGATGAGCCAGTCCAAGGCAGATATTTCCCCCTGCCGAATCCCCCATAAGCGTTAATTGCTCAGGGGTGTCAACCGTTTCAAGTATTTCTTTATATAAATTGAGAAGTTTAGGATAAGTATGTTTGTAGTTGAAGTTCGGTGTTTTAGGATATACAGGAGCAATTATTTTAGCATTAGTTTCCTGTACGAGTTTGTTCATAAATATCCAGTGGTAACGTTCCGGCTGGCTCGTCCATCCCCCGCCGTGCAGATAGATTATCACTTTTTGTTTTGGTGACTTCCGGTCGTTTAATTTGAAAACTTGCATTCCCTCAACTTGGCGCTCGCTAATGTCAGAAGAAAAATTAACTTTATCTATTATATAAGGTATCGTATTTTCAGTGCCCTGTTGTGTTAAAAATTGATGTGCGTTTTCCGGAGTTGAATACGCCTTTTTTGTCCCCCGTAAAGGAAGTAAGTATTTCTCTATAATATAGCTATTGAGAGAACGTTTTCTTCTGTATATATGAACGCTCATACTTATCCCCCCTCCTGGTGTTAAAACGGCACTTACTTATCTGATACTCATCATTATAAACCGTTAAACATTTACAAAAAAGAGAAAAGCTTACAATGACTCTTTCTATTTTCCCAACATAATGACACATCCAAATGCCAAACCGGGTGACAGTTCAAAATATATAATGGGAGACCACAGACCAGGCGGCGGAGGTGGATAATACTTTTAAAAAAGACCCCTGGTTTCCCAAGACTAAACCAGAGGCCTTCCCGCAAAAATATTAAGCAGAAATATCACGTTTCCTGAAACCAATTAAACCCAGGGCCATTAGTGCTGCAGCTACAACACATAACAGAAACAATGGAAGGAATGCTGCTTCTTCTACCGGAACCTGTGCCACATGCCCGAATGGGGAGATTTTAGCGGTCCATTCCGGGAATTGCATTAAGTTACCCAGATAAACAACAAAGAATGAATAAAGCACATACGCCCAGACAAAAGGTGTAAGCTTTGGAAGGACTCCCGCCAGGAACACCGCCAGCCCTACCATTACAAGTGTTGCTGGTAAATAAGCCAAGGCTGCCCCGTAAATCATACTGAAGCTGAGACCTTCTTCCATTACCGCATCGGCAGCAGACCACAGGCCTATAGCTGTAAGAGAAATCATTATAAAGGCATTAAGAACTGCAAGAAGCAGATATCCTCCCATTAGCTGTGTGCGTGAAACGGCCCGCCCCAGCAAATGATCGAGCCTCTCCTTCTTCTCTTCACCGCGCAATTTATTCATAGCGATAACCGGCGGAACGGTTGCCATGATCGACATAACGATTAAAAGCATGGGAATAAACTGCTCCGTTAATGTGAGTCCCTCTACTGGCTGAAGCATCTGCTGTAGCATTTCGTTCCCTTCAAAGAACGACTCCATATCCCCCATCACCGAGCCATAAGATGCCCCTAATACGAACATTCCGATTGCCCAGAAGAACGCGCCCGTTCGCTGCAGCCTCCACGCTAAACCGAGAGGACCTTGTAAAAATGAGGAAGCAGTACTCCGACCTGGTTTTGAAGGTAAAAAGCCGCTTTCCAGATCGCGAATGGATTGCAGGTAATTTGCAAGGATAAACAAAATAGCCGCTGCAACAACCATTAAGAAAATCGGTCCCCAGTTATTGTTCGTATACGCCTCTGTTTTTGTCACCCAGCCTAAAGGAGACAGCCAGGACAGGGATTCATTGCTGATATCTGTAACCGCGCGGAACAAATAAGAAAAAAGGAGTACCCCAATGGACAAACCGATCGTGCCCCTGGAGCTTTCGGAAAGCTGAGCGAAAACTGCGGCTACTCCAGCGAAAACTAAAGCTGTTCCTCCCAAGCCTGCACCATACAGTAATGATCCTGCGAGATCCATCGTTTCAATTCCAAGAGCATAAAGCCCAAAACCATTAATCAAAGCTAAAACCACACTTGTTCCGGTTATGACAACCAGAGCTGCATTTAAATAGGAAAGACGTCCTGCCGGCAGCGAGCGGATCAATTCGATACGTCCGTCTTCTTCATCCCCCCTCGTATGGCGGCTTACGAGCAGTATACTCATTAATCCGGCAACGAGAGCTGTCATTAACAGCATTTGATGAGTAGTCATCGCTCCTGTCGTGTAATTTTCCAAATTCCCAGGTCCAACCATAGCAGTCATCGCCGGGTTTGCCATCGTTTCTGCCATAGCGTCTCTTTCCTGCTGGTTTTCATACAACCCTTCAAAAGCGGCCGGAACAATTAGTGTGAAAAAAGTAATTCCGATGAGCCAGAGGCTAACTTTAACTCGGTCCAGACGAAGGATGAACCGGGAAAGCTGTCCTGTTTTAGTCAGATG
This sequence comes from Evansella clarkii, assembly GCF_002019695.1. GTDB lineage: Bacteria > Bacillota > Bacilli > Bacillales > Salisediminibacteriaceae > Evansella > Evansella clarkii. The sequence continues at coordinate 3,596,303 of NZ_KV917376.1, forward strand.
CTTCAGAGCCATCAGTTTCCACCTCCAGCTCCTGGAGTTGCTTCGTTATCCCCGCTCTCGTAATGGCGCATAAATAAATCCTCTAAAGTTGGCGGAGCGCTCTCCAGCTTTAAAACGCCAAACTGGCTGACATGCCGGAGCACATTATCAAGCTCCTCGGTGTCCACCTGGAATGAGAGCCCTTGTTCCTTCACTTCCACATCATGGACACCCTTCAGTTCCGCAAGATTTTTCACCGGTTTCTTTGTTTCGATGAGAAGCTGTGTTCGGGTTAAGTGACGGAGTTCAGCAAGTGTTCCTGTTTCGATTATGGTACCTTTTCGGATAATCGCAACTTTATCGCATAACTTCTCTACCTCTGAAAGGATATGGCTTGATAAAAGCACACTTTTCCCCTGCTTTTTCAGGTCTTTAACACACTCCTGAAATATATTTTCCATGAGTGGATCCAGCCCGGAAGTGGGCTCGTCGAGAATATATAAATCTGCATCTGATGAGAAAGCTGCGATCAGAGCAACCTTCTGCCGGTTACCTTTGGAATAAGTACGGCATTTCTTTTTAGGGTCGAGGCTGAATTTTTCAATAAGCTCATCTCTTCTGCTTTTGTGGTTAGTCCCCCGGAGTTTTACGAACAGATCAATGACTTCTCCACCTGTTAAATTAGGCCAGAGGTTCACATCACCTGGGACGTAGGCAACCCGCTTATGGATTTCCACTGCATCGTCCCACGCGTCTTTGCCGAAAATTTGCACTTCCCCGTCTGTCGCCTTTAATATGCCGAGGAGCACTTTAATAGTTGTGGACTTACCAGCACCGTTAGGTCCGATAAAGCCCATAATTTCTCCTTCATTTACTTCCAGATTAACACCATCTAATGCTTTAAAATCCCCAAATTTCTTCGTTAAGTTAGTGACCTTTAACATACTCACCGGTTATTCCCCCTCTATTTTGTAAAAGCAGCTCTTCAGGATTTCTGCGTATCTGTCCCACTCCTCCAGTTGCCCAACGCCTGCCTCACTGTAAGATATAAGCTTCTCTTTTTCCTTTTCTGCATAACCTAACATTGTCCAGTTGATGATATTTACGGACTTTTCTATATCAATGCCTTCCCGGAATTTTGACCAGTCGATATTTTTATATATTTTTTCAAAACCTTGTGCCAGCACCTGCTTTTGTTTTTCTACAAACTCAGGCTTCACTTCAGGCGAGTCATCTGCAGCAGCCGACTTCAGGAAATCAAAGATCTGGGGATACGTAGTCATCACCTGAAGCTTCGTCCTCCCGATCTGCCCGATTCTGTTAAAAATATCTGTTTCTTTAAAATTTATATCCGTATAAATATTATTTTCAATAACCTTAAGCGTGTGATCCAGAAGGTATAAATACAGATCCTTTTTATTATTAAAATAATGGAACAGGGACCCCTTCGAAATGCCTGCCTCTTTCACGATTTCATTAGTCGATGCCTTGTCATAACCGGATTTTACAAACTCCTTGATCGCAGCGTTAATAATACGTTCCTGTTTCTCCTGTATCAGACTTTCAAATTTAAAGTAAATAGGTGTCACTCCTTCCCTGAAGTCAATCGATTGGTTTATTGACTATATTGGTCATTTTTAATATAGCAGTTATTGACTAGTCTGGTCAATATATTATTTGAACATTTTGTGATGTTTAATGTTGAAGGTGAAAGTTGAATTAGTTTGGTTTTGGCAGTATAGGTTGGGGAGCGGTTATCCAGGTTGGTTCGTTATTTTCGCAGATTAAACGGGGGTTTTCGCTGATTGGACTGTGATCGAGCAACTAACTTACCCCTCCTCCCCTCCCTGGAACAGAATAAAAACAGATCCGCCTTGTTGCTGATCTGTTCCGGTTATTCAAGTTATCCGTTTATCTCTATCCCGCTTTGCTTTGATTACTCTTTTCGATATGTTTAACTTTAATGAAAATCCATTTAAGGAAAATGCCTATCAAAATATAGATCGGAAAAGAGTAAATATATTTCCATTGGTAAATCACATAGATCCCAAGCCAGACTGTGATTGGTTCAAGAATAAAAGCAAACACCGCTGCACTGATTATTAAAGCGGTTAAATATCCCTTCCACGTCTGGAAATATTGATAAACGATCATGTAAATAATCGGCATGTGAAATTTATGGATTTCAAGAATTGGTGAGATTATCGGAAAAACACTGTCTGGATATGACCATAACACCATGTTGCTCCCAATAGTATCCAGAATAAAGGCAATCGTTCCAATAAGCAGCCCAAACGCTGATATTTCCAAAATTCTTTTTTTATCCAGGAGATAAACCCATATTGCAAAAAAGAGGATAGTGGTTACGAGAAGAAACCACCAGTTAAATGTAAATAACGATTCAGAAAGCCAGTATTCCAGTTCCTTATCCCTCGCATCTCTGCGTAAATCGATGATTTCATTCCATTCTGGAGCAACAGAGCTAATATTCAGTTTCATTATAACTGCGGCAAATAAACCCATTTAAATACTCCTTTTTGACCTTCGAGGTATAATAACCTCTTAAAATTATTAACAAATAAGCCAAAAAGTATAAGTCAACAGCCTTGTATACTTAAATTTACAAAATCTCCTCTATTTTTAACACTAGTATTAAAGACAATGGTTGAAATTTTGTCTGATAATGGTACATGCCCTTTCATCCGCTTTGCAGCAGCATACAATACAAGCAAAGCGAGGAAAGGAAGGTGAAAAATATTGTCGGATAAATTAAGAGAACGTTTAAGGGAATTACTGCATAAGGACTTACTCGAAAATATCACTGACCGCATCCGGGGAGGGCATCTTGTAACTATCGTAGGGCGGGATGGAAGAGTCCGGACTACGACGGACCATCAGGTTACTCTCGCTCCGGGTGAAATAGCAGTAGTATTCTGTCTGCCAATACTTGGTGCTCCCACAAGGAGATTAAGAGATGTGGATTTAAGAAGAAATCAGTTTGCAAGAATACGGTGCGGATTGTCTACGCTTGATATCTTTTGCAGCAGAGTTACAGGAGGAACACCTGCTCAGAGACGTACACTCCGGCCGGGAGAATTCGTCGTCATTACTTGTGACCGTTAAGCCGGGATAAGCGTTTTTCTGCTCCTGCCCGCGTTAAAAGGAACCAGAGACAAGTGCTCTTTGGTTCTTTTTTTATGCAGCATTAATGACGAAACCATTTATGCATAAACATCGTATATTTATTATGAACAATACATTTCATGATTTGAGGTGAAAATATGGGAAACATAGTTATCGCCATTGTTAATCTGTTTTGCGGACTTTTATATATTGGCCTGGCAATACCTTTATATAAAGAAAAAGTAGAAATGAATTATTTGTACGGTGTGCGATTCCCAAAATCTTATAAATCCGATGAAAACTGGTACAAAATTAATAAATACGGCGCAAAAAGGATGATTTTCTGGAGTATCCCCCTTATCGGGATTGGACTCGTTCTGCTTTTCCTTCCACCACTCAGTGAACAAGCGCTGGCCATACTCTCCTTCGCTCCTTTAATTGTTTTAATTCCGGCATTCCAAAGTTATTTATATTCAAGGAAACAATAAGTGAAAATGAGAGGATCTAATACTAGACAGTCCTGTTAACTAATCAACAAATTAGAAGAAGGGGCGGTTAATTCGCACCTTCTTTTATTTGGCTCATTAATAGATAAGCCGATTTTACGAACACGTTCTATTACGTGCTAGTTCTGCCGCAATACATATGGCTGTGGGGTGTTTCTCCATCGACAGAAGTCATACCATTTTGTTCCTTCTGTTTTCCGATTCTTATCATTAAGAAAGGAAGCAAGAGAACTGTCCTCTTGCTTCCCTTTGCTTCTTGTTTAAAAAATTATAGATTTATGCCTTCGGGATAAGTGACACTTTCTAGCTCAGCGCCTGCGAGCTCGAGGTCACTTCAGGCCTTTTCTAAGCCAAAGAGCGGCTTCTGTCAAAGTCCTTCCAGTGCTTGGACCTGCGATTACTCGGGCCAGGTAAAGAGTGCTCCTGCGGTTACTCGTCAGTGTCGCTCGTGACCAAGGCGCTTTCGCTTTTGTTACTATACCGGCCACTTTTCTAACGTATAAGCCATCTCCCAGAACATATACTCATAGCGGCTGCTTGTTATAAATATAGCTTCCATACGTTTCTTTTCTTCGTCTGATGCTTTTTCAGCATATTCATCAAGACGGTCAATCTGTTCTTTTACAAGAGTTTCAAACCACTCGTCTCCGTAGGTATCGATCCACTTCTGATAGATCGGATGGCCAGGGTTAGCCCCTTTATATCTTTCGCCAATCTCCCAGTACAGCCAGTAGCAAGGAAGGATTGCAGCAATGACATCCCCTAATGAACCCTTATATGAAACAGAAAACAAATGATTTGTGTACGCAACAGCTGTTGGCGCAGGCTCGTCAGCCATGTGTCCTTCTGCGTTTTTCTCCAAGCCTAATTCCTTTGAAAAGCCCTCATGAAGCATATGCTCCGCGTCAAAAGTGGACTTGGCATGGTGGGCCATTTGAGAAGCTGTATGAAAATCCAACGCTTTCGCCGCTCCAATGGATTGTACTTGAGAGAACTTTGAAAGATAGTATGAATCCTGTTTTACATAATAAGAAAAACACTCGATTGGCAAAGTACCATCAGCTACTCCTCTTACAAAAGGATGCTCAAAACTAGCATTCCAAATGGAATCCGCCTTTTCTCTCAATTGATCTGAAAATTTCATAACCGATCATCCTTTCTATATATTCTTACGAGGTGATGGATCTGGTCCACGTCTCGTTTACTAATCTTGATATAAAGCCATCATTAGCTCCTCTTTTAACTTTAAATATTCAGGGGAAACAGCCATGTCCTTTTTTCTTGGACGGGGCAAGGTAACCTCCAATTCTAAAAGAACCGTTGCAGGGCGAGGCGAGAGCACATAAATACGATCAGATAAAAAAATCGCTTCATCAATGCTGTGTGTGATAAATAATACGGTTCTTTGCATCTGGCTCCACACCTGCAGCAGCCAGTCGTGCATCTTCTCCCTTGTTAAAGCATCAAGAGCTCCAAACGGTTCGTCTAACAGCATGAGTTCTTTATTGTGTAAAAAGGTTCGCAGTAACGCAGCCCGCTGCTTCATACCTCCGGATAACACAGTCGGATAATAATCCTCATACCCATCTAAGCCAAACAACGGAAAAAGTGAAAGTGCTTCTTCCTTTATTTTGTCCGTGTGCTGCTTTGTAATGGAAGGGCCAAGGAGAACATTTTCAAGCACCGTTCTCCAAGGAAATAATAAGTCCTTCTGCATCATGTAACTGCTATGGCCACGTTTCCCTGTTATATCTTTTCCAACATGGTAAATAGTTCCTGAGTCGGGGATCTCCAGTCCTGCAATAAAATTAAATAACGTGCTTTTGCCGCAGCCACTCGGTCCTATTAATGAAACAAACTCCCTTTTTTTCAGAAAGAGATTCATATCCTTCATGACAGGGTCCCCGCTGAAGGAATGATGTATATTTCGAATTTCTAATTCCATATTAGCTCCTGTTTCCTTTGAGACTTACTTAGTTCTGTTTTCAGTGCTCACTGCAAAAACTCATTTGTCATTGATTCATCCGTATTCACTTCTGCTTCAATGAGGCCGGCATCAAGCATCCATTCTGAAAAGTTATCCCAAACTTCCTCGTCCTGGATTCCCCAGTTTTCTCTGTCTCCCTTATATCGGGGACTCAGCCATTCCTGTGAAGCACGTACTAGTTCTTCATTTGTTTCGGGAGAGGCAGCAATTAATATTTCTGCAGCTTCCTCTGGGTGTTCTATAGCATATTCATACCCTTTAGAAACCGCCGCCATAAATTTTTCCGCAAGCTCAGGGTTTTCTTCAAGCAGGGTCTCGTTACTAATAATTACTGGACTATAATAGCTTAATACCGGATCGATATCCTTCAGGAAGATCATATTTATGTCTTCGTTACGAACTTCTGCTTCGATCCCTGTCCAGCCGTAAAAAATCCACTGAAAATCAATATCTCGCTGTGTATTCGTGAAAAAGTCAGCAGACCCTACAATGATATTATCTACGGTTTCAGGCTCTACATCGTGTTTATTTAAAACATAGTTAAGAATCGCTTCTTCTTCTGCGCCTCCCCAGCCGCCATATGTTTTACCTTCAAAATCCTCTGGTGATGTAATATCTTTTTCAGCCGGAGATGCAAAACCAGAAGTATGCTCCTGAATAACAGCGGCAAGAGAAACAACCGGAATCTCCTCTGATCTGGCAATTGTTACAGCTGTCTGGGAGGCAATTCCAAAATCAGCGCTTCCTGCTGCAACTACTTGCAGCGCCCCTTCCATTGCAGGCTCAACGATTGTTAACTCAAGGCCTTCATCTGCAAAATATCCTTTCTCCTGTGCAATATAAAGGCCGGTATGATTTGTATTTGGCACCCAGTCCAATATAATCGATGCTTCCATTAACTCTTCTGAAGACGCTGTTATTTCCTCTTCCTTCTCATTTGTTTCCGATTCAATCGAATTGGTTTCCTCTGCTTCACCAGGGTCTTCCTCCTGATTACAAGCCGCCGTCATAAATAACGTACACGTTACCAGAAAAATACTTAGTTTTTTTACCATTGTGTCTCTCCCCAATTACTATTTTTTTGTCTTATGTTTCCAGGGCATCACAATTCTGCCGATTAAAATTACTACTAAAAACATTAAACAGCTAAGAAGTGAAATTAACATAATTACTACAAAAACCTGATCTGTAGCGAAGGAACTTTGTGCTTTAATTAAGTAAATACCTAAACCTTTACTCGCCCCAACCCATTCCGAAATGACTGCTGACAACACACTGTATGTAGCTGCGATCCTTAATCCTGTGAACAAATAAGGCAGAGAACTGGGGAACCTTACTTTCTTAAATACCTGCCAGCTGGTACCACCCATGGAGTGGACAAGCCGGATCATATCACGGTCACTGGACTGCAGTCCCTCTGTCACACTTACAACAACCGGGAAGAAAGTAACCAATGCCACCACAAGCACCTTAGGCAGGATTCCGTAACCAAACCAAATGATTAACAATGGTGCGATCGCAATGATTGGAATGGTTTGTGAAAATAAAAGGATCGGATAAAAACTTTTCCTCAGGAGCGGGGAGAAATCTAATATAAAGGCTATTATCAGTGCTGCTGCTATTCCAAGCAAAAACCCCAGCACAGCCTCTGTGGCAGTTATCCATATATGTGCAGGGAGGAGATGCAGCGAATCACGAAAAGTCTGAACTATTAAACTCGGAGCCGGTAAAATCCATTTTTCTATATTCCACCATCTGACGGCTCCTTCCCAGACTAACAGGAATATCATAATAGCGGTTAAAGCAGGTACAGCTGAATATCTATACTTACGAAAACTGTTCATAATACCCCCTTTCACATAAAAAAATCCGCATACCAAAAGGGCATGCAGATTTACATTACACATGTAATTCTAATAACATCCCTCCGCTGGAATTACCCAGATCAGGTTCGAGGGTCGATATCTTCATCAGGATATCCTCTCAGCCAGCCTCATAGCTCCCCTATATAGTATTCATAATATTCTTTTTTTACCTTATCACAGTTACTTCGATTCCACAAGCTGCTCTATGCAGATTCGAATGAAGCAGTACATAACTGTCCGGCAGCCTAAACCTTTTGCTTCCCAATATGCTCTCGTTTTCTATTAATCCTTCTCTTTTACTCCTCCGGAAAGGAAGCTGTACTTTATTTTATCCTGAAAAATTAATTCTTTATCTACATATACTTTACAGTTTACACTTAGAATACCGCCCAGTTTTACTTTAACAACCCGGGACTGAGCTCCCTCTTCAAGCTTTCCTGTCAGTGTATGGGAAACTACAAACCAGGAATACCAAGTGGTTCTGCTTTTCTCGCAAATGAGCTTCCCATCAATGTACAGTTCCTCCTGATTGTACTTATTAACGACGGTTATATCATGATTATTGTACTTCAGGTCCCACGTTTTTCCAAAGTCAGCCTGGAGCGCCTGCAATTCACCCTCAAAAGTACTTTTGGACCCATTTTCTCCTTGCTCGTTTGCATTTTTCTTTGACCGGAATAAACTGAAAATCCATTCAAAGAGAAAAATAAGGACAAACAGGCTTAGCAGCATCATGAAGAAATTATCAAAGACAGTACCTCTCGTAATATGGCCATAATTATAACCAATTAGGAAAAAAACTAGAACATAAAAAATAAACTTAAACATCACTTTGCCCCCTTATTACCTCACTAATCAATAACGTCTTTTTTTATATATGATAAATTATCCCTTAATAAACGACATCATTCTATTAATAATATCATGAATTCACAAATTACTAAGATAAATTAACAGTATTCAACTAAAATGATTTTTTGTTATCATTATTTTTGTCCTTTATCGGGTGTAATTTGTATAGCAATATACGTTAAAACAACTAAAATACCGCCCAGTAAACCTGCAATAATGCCATTAGGGTCTATGAGAGCTAATACATATCCACCTGCCATTCCCACCAGGATTAAACTTAATAAAAATGCCAGTAACAATATTCTTCACCTCTTGGCCACTTAATTAACTTCCAGACTCCCTCTATATGTACAGATTAAAATCTATTACTCATTTGTTAAACATTCAGGTCATTCCTTTTTCCTAGTTTAACATATATTGCCAAAACCACCATGGTTAATTTCTATACATTTAATAGCTTTTAAAAAAATACCTGCCAAGATCATTAATAATTTGGCAGGCAGTTAAAATGAGATAACAGATTCTTTTGCGCAAGCTAATTTGCTCTTTTCAGGAATTAATACCCGATTCTTGCTGCTCCGATAATTACGAGCAGGACAAACAGCACAAGGACGAGAGCAAATCCAGCTGCAAAGCCTCCGTGAGTTCCGCTCATGTTAGCACCTCCTTTACCATAGGTAATATATCTTATTCAAAGCTTGGACAAAGGTATGGATGCTAACCTACCAAAGAGCAAATTAGTGAATATATTGATAGGTTTATCAATTAAGTAAGACTAATCCAGGAATAGCCCTCGGAATTTTTACTGAAGCACAGAAAAAAAGACAGGTGTACAGGCACCTGCCGTTTATAACTATCAGCTCGCTTTTGTTTCCATATATGCATCAATGATCATTTTAACTGTAGCTTCATCTAAATTCAGATGTTCTACTGATGTTCCCTCAATGAGGCGTTTCGTGTTGTCGTCCTTAAATGAGATAGAGTTAGAAATATAAACCTTAAAAACGCCAACCATTTCATTCATCTGCTTTTCGTCATCCCTTAGAAGATGACTTCCCTCAGGTTCAATCGCTGCCAGAGTTGGAAAAGCCAATGCTTCCCTGAACATATCGACTAATTGATGATTCGATGGAGGGTTGGGATTAGTAATATTATAGATTTTATTTTTCTCTGCTCTTTCAGGTGCCAGAGCTAGAATATCACAAACATAATCTACCGGAACAAAATTCGACGTAGCATCCTTCCTGGAAATAACCCGGTAAGGCTTGTTGTTCTCCTGCTTTCTTGTAACCCGCCGTTTAAATACATCAAGGGCTCTCATAAATCCGTACAGAGCAAACTGGGAATCAGCTTCCCCAGTTGCGGAATCTCCCACAATGATTGCCGGGCGGAAAATTGAGACATCTAACCGGTCATTATAAGACATAGCAAGATGCTCTGATTTAATTTTGCTTTCTTCGTAAGGATTATTCGTCTCACTGTCGTAAGGATAAAGCTCTTCAGTTCCCACCTTATTAGTGCCTGCTGTATAAGCAGTGCTCACATAAAAAAGCTTCTTTGCCTCCAGGTTTACTGCTAAATCGGCAACATGTTTCGTACCATTATAATTTGCAGCAAACAGATCGTCTCTTAAATTTAAATCGAATTTCACTAGCGCTGCCAAATGGTATACTGCATCAACATTTTTCCGAAGCTTTCCCAGCTCGTTATCTGAAATCCCGCAGTTTGGAAAAGCAATATCCCCTTTAATCAGCTGAATACGCTGCTGCTCCTCTTTTTTAAGAGATGCTGCGAGTTTACGGGCTTTATCTATATTACGTACAAGTAAAAACAGCTTGTTATCCTCATCTGCAAGAAGGTTTCTGATTAATTTTCCACCAAGAAAACCAGTGGAACCAGTTAGAAATATATTCATATATGTTCACTCCTGTTGTTATAACAAAGGGATTTGGCAAAAAACTGCCATGTACTTCTTTCTTTTATAAACAACTTATATCATTTTTCTCATACTAAACAACTCGTATAAGGCTTTTTAACTAGCCGGCGATTTTTTTCTTCTCAGACTCGCTAATCTGCTTGTCTAAAAATTTCACCATCGCTTCATTTGTACCTTTACTGTTTTCTAGCACACATACATGCCCTGTGTTATCAAGGATTTCAATTTCCGTCATCTTATCAGCACGTGCATCCTGAATGGCAGCATCGAGAAACATATGGTCCTCTGCGCCGATAATGTACTGCTTAGGAATGGATTGTTTAATTTTTTTTGTTGTTAAAAATGGTGTCTCCGGCCGTTTTATTAAGTGGACCCAGCTCATAAATTCTTTTCTGCCGAGTTTTGTGGCCTCTCGTATAAAATAGTACCTTGATTTTGCATGATTCTTCTTAGGCATTAAAATGTTAGCGAATATTTTATAGAACACCATATACGGTGCGAGGTTTCTCAATTTATAGCTGACCTTTATGAGGAAACGGGACCACCTCTTCCAGCCGAGAACCGGTCCTAACAAAACTACCGATTTTATCCGTTCCGGCGCAAGCCCGATCACTCCATTTGCTACAATCGTTCCCAGTGAGAAAGCAACAATGTGCACTTTTGGAAGATGTAGCTTGTCCAGCACCTCAATTACTTTCTCTGCAACTTCCATTGCATGGTATTTATTCATATCCAGACCTTCGGAGCTTCCATGCCCAGGTAAATCAATTAACACTATATTAAAACGGCTGGATAATTCAGCCATTTGCTTATGAAAAACATTACAATCGCCGCCAAACCCATGTAACAGCACAGCCCAGTCAGCGCTTTCATTTAATAGAATTTTTTTAAAACCTAGCATTCTTCACCCCGAATAGATTATATTTTTCACATTCCGTGTTTTTAACATAAAACGACAAAATGAACACTAGGTCATTATATCATGTTCTACCGGAAAAATGAGTAATTATTAAGAAAAAATCTAGTTTTTCACTAGGTTTATACTGGATAGAAGGAAATTCAGGAGGAGCTAGAAAATTATGTAATTTATAATAGTGAAGAGCCGCTGGTTAACAGCAGCTCTCATGAGTTAGTGCTATATCTTATTTTCTATCAGGGTCAACTGCTTTCGGTCAGGAACTTACTACTAATAGCGCAACACCCGTCAAAGCAAAAACAAAACCAGCAATCTGAGTTTTGTTCAACCGCTCATTAATGATCACTCTCGCACAAATAACAGTAAACAGCGGAGAAAGTGCTCCAGCAAGCGCGACAATGGACATAAGGCCAATATTAACGCCAAGGACATAAGTAATTGTGGCGAATGTCTGCAAAAATCCATTAGCAAGAATATACCCCCACGCGTTTTTGCTGACGCGGTAAATATCAGCCCTCCGGTAAAATAATATTGCTGCGACGGGTAAAAACGAACCAGTCATGGCAAAGGAAACTGTCCACATACTTTCCCTCGCGCCAGGTATGTGAAGGAAAACAAAGAATAGCCCAATCAAAATACCAGCCAAAGCGGCTTGCGCCAGTACTGCCGTATTGCTCTTTACAGGTGTTTGGCTGCCTGCTTCCTTTTTGGTTATGAACGTGATCGCAAATACAATTAATACAACCGCAAATAATGCGCCGGCCCCAGGGCGTTCACCAATGAGAAGTCCAGTAAAAACCGGAATAATCGCCGATAAAATACCAGTTAATGACGAAACAACTCCCATTTTCCCAAGTGAGAGGGATCTGAAATAAAGCATAAAACCTATACCGAGTGACACACCGGCAAGTAAGCCCCATATAACCGCAGAGAACGTTAATGAGTGGCCGCTTATTATAGCGGTCGGGACCATGATCAATGCCCCAAACACTTGCGCGTATAAAACGACGATCAATGTGGGAACCCGTTTTGTCACCTGTCCGGCAATGAAGTCCCCTACTCCAAGTGCCATTGCTGTAATTAATCCTAATAATAAAGCCATGTATATCACCTGCTGTCTTTCTGTTTATATATTGAATGATTTAGTGTTTTTTATATTTTTACCCATAATATAATTTTGGCAGCTGGTTGGACCCATTCTCGAAATGGAGAGTTATATTCTCGAAAATGACGTTTTTATTCTCGAAATCGGCATTTTTATTCTCGAGCGTAGATTTCATTCTCGAAAACGGCGGTCTTATTCTCGAAATGGAAGGTCCTATTCTCGAAATCGGGACTTATATCCGCGAAATGGAGAAAATCTTTTTCCCCAACTAGTTTAAAATAAAAAAGCCCGGGAGATACTTTTCAGTAATCTCCCGGGCTTTTGTCCCTCCGTGGCATAGCATAGCTATGAGTTTTCTCTCGGACCAGACTAATTTTAAAAAATTACGGAACCCTAGAAAACATTTAACTATTAAACTTTTTCTATTAAATCACAACTGAATATATTCGTCAACTCATAGGGAATCCATCTGATAACTATTCTTTCATACCAAGGCTTTCTTTCGCCATATCTTCATATTCTTTTAACCCGGAAGTCGCTGCGAGCTCAGCAATATCAATAGGGTATGTTGCTTTCCTCTCAATGATATGCTCTTTCATGAGGGGCCAGGTGACACCGCCTGCGTCTTTATAGGACGCAATGATGCGTTCTAACGCCTGCTCGCCGAAGATCATATATGGACCGACAAAATCCTTGGAAACATCAGTAACTGCCGCTTCTGTCCAATCGATTAGCCCTGTCACTTCCGCCCTGTCATTAATCAGCGTGTGGCCGGCATGGATATCCCCATGCATAAGCCCTGTATGGTTCGGCCACATTTTATCATCCTGCAGCCAAGCCTGCCACCTCGCCTCTAATTCTTCGTTGACGCCATATTTCTCTTTGACCCAGCTTACTCGTTTTTTCATTTCTGCTCGTACACCCTCTGCATCAAGCACCTTTAAGCCCTGGATGTCCGAAGCTTCAGGAGAGATCTGATGCAGTTCGGCCATTACTTTACCAAGGGAATCAAAGTGAGTATCCGGGACGTTATTAATATCGAATTCCCATACATAGTTTTGGATTTCAGGGTCAATCGTTCCTGCCGGGGTGCCTGACAATTGCTTATAAGCAATTAAGTCATCGGTGAATACTGTCCATACAGGCACCTCGAAAGAAACGGAGCGGCTAACGAAATCCAGTACTTTCTTTTCCACATCCGTTTTTACCATGGAATCTTTTCTTCTCGGCAATCTTAATATCCATCGCATACCGTCCCGATCAACTGCATGGACTACCTGAAAGTCCACGCCGGACTCATTAATTTTCATCGATTCAGTTTCCATATAGATACCATTTATTTCAGCTATCTCTTTAATTTCTTCCACTTTTTTATTCATAATTAAACACCATGCTTTCTTTTTTGAAATTAAAAAAATCACAGGACGCCTGCCTGTGACTGGGAGTAAACGATAGATAGTCTTGTAACTATGCATTTGCCTCACTGAATTTTTGTATGAAAAAATCCACAAAAAAGAAAGGCAGAACGATCCGCCTTTCTTCATATCCGTAACTCAGTGTTAAATGAAGATTATTAAAAAAGGACAGACTGATCCCGTTTACTCTGCATGCACGAGCAGAGCCTTCGAACGTATGAAATTAATTGTTCAAAGTACGGAACCGAATTCTGGATGGTAGCATTTTTAATAATCCTCCTTCTGAGTATCTCTAAATAAATCGTCTATATATTTTATCTTGAATTTGTCACCGGGTCAATGTCATCTATCCATCTTTTTTCCCGCTTAAAGATCATTAATAAGAATATAAGAAGCCTTTATCGGGCCGTGGACACCAACTACAAGATTAAGTTCAATATCGGCTGAATTACTAGGTCCTGTAATAAAATTAATACATGAAGGAACCCGCCCTGTTTCCTGCTGCATTTCCCGCATCTTCTGGGCTGCCTGGGTAATCCTCGGGACAAGCGAGCTTTTTGGCACAAGGGCTATATAGGTTGCCGGCAAAAAGCTGACCATCCGCCCCTTGTCTTTATCGCTGAACAGTACCGTCGTGCCTGACTCAGCCAGAGTGATCTCACTTATTGTTATCGCCGCGTTTGCAGACTCAGCTTTGATGATGCTTTCCTCTCCATTTTCAAAATCCCACTCACGGACCTCAATATTATTTTTGGGCCACTCTTTTTTAAAAAGTGACTCCAGCCCCCACTGGGCATAGCGATCGTCTTTCCATGTAATTACCGGCCCGCCACCGTAAGAAGAAACAATCTGTTCCAAAACTTCTGGCAAATCTTTTTTCTCTGTTTCATAGAAATCAGTATGGATATTGGCGCATTGTTTTTTTAACACGTCAACAAGTTCATCCTGGGAAGCGTTTTTCAGCACTTCATCCTGAGGCCGGTATTTCCAGTCTGGTCTTTCAACCGGTGATGAAATACGCTCCCGGCCAAGACGGCTTGCAATTTTATTTAAGAACTTATCTTGATTCTGAATCGTCCCTGCCATGAGCATTCTCCTCCTTTTTACGGTTTTTAAACCAGTCTCTGAACCTTTCTTTATTAGGCGCTGGAAACTCACGTATATCCGTCCAGGCTTTCATTGGGCCCGGTCCCTTGGATATGCTTTCTCCATTTGTATATGGATTTAACGCAGTTGGTGCAAATTTCGTCCCGAACTTATAAAGCATTGGCGAAGCTGCTCCGATGCCAAATGATTTCATGAGAAGCTTCTCGGAAATCGGGGCTTTCCCCTCTTTTTCCACGATCACTTCCCGGTGTTTGTGCAGCAAATCATGCAGCGGAATTTTTACTGGGCAGACCTCTGTACAGGCACCGCAAAGGGTGGAAGCATAGGGAAGTTCTTTGTACTCATCATAGCCTCCGAGCAGCGGAGATAACACAGCACCAATCGGTCCTGAATAAATCGATCCGTAGGAATGGCCGCCAATATGACGGTATACCGGGCATACGTTTATACAGGCGGCACACCGAATGCACTGCAGAATCGACTGGAATTCTCCACCGAGTATGTCTGAGCGGCCATTATCAACAATAACGAGGTGAAACTCCTCAGGGCCATCAGCATCCTGAGCTTCCCTTGGTCCTGTCAGAACAGAAATATAGCTCGTTAATTTCTGGCCCACGGCACTGCGGGTTAACAGGCTTACGAGAACTTCCATTTCTTCAAATGTAGGGACGATCCGTTCCATTCCCATCACAGTTATTTGCGTTTTTGGCAGAGCGGTAACTAAATCAGCGTTTCCTTCATTTGTTACAAGACTAATAGAACCTGATTCTGCAACTGCAAAATTACAGCCTGTAATGCCGATATCCGCTGTCATATATTCCTCACGAAGCATTTCCCGGGCATGGAGTGCTAATTCTTCCGGTTTGGATGTTTTTTTATAACCTAATTTTTCTTTAAAAACATCTCGAATCTGTTCTTTGTTTTTATGGAGTGCGGGGACAACAATATGTGACGGCGGGTCATGATCATCCACCTGGAGGATGTATTCTCCAAGGTCCGTTTCAATGACCTTGCACCCTTCCTCTTCCAGCACAGCATTTAAGCCGATTTCTTCTGTGACCATCGACTTAGCCTTAACTATTTTCTTAGCCTGTTTCTTTTGAGCGATACCTCGAATATACTCATTTGCCTCTTCTTTTGTCTCGGCAAAAAAAACATGGCCGCCCAGCTCCGCCACATTTTTACTCAACTGCTCTAAATAATAATCAAGATGCTCCAGCACGTGCTGTCGGATTTCCTCTCCATGGGAACGCCAGTCCTCCCAGTTGCCAAGCTCTTCCGCAGCGTTGCTCCTTCTAACGCCCATACTGTCCTGAGCACCTGAAACAGCACCGCGCATAAAAGCATCGTCGATTCCCTGACCGACACGTTCATTAAATTCATTGCTGCCGATTTTCATTGCCATTTGTATTCCTCCTCTCGTAACACAACTTCTGCCCCGCTGGTTTTCAGCGGCTGTTTAACACTTCCGCAATATGCAGTACTTTGATCGGCTTTCCTTTTCGGTTGATTCTTCCGCCAATATTCATCAAACAGCCTGAATCTGCGCCGATTAAATACTCCGCTTCTGTTTCCTCCACATGCTGTACTTTTTCATCGACCATCTGCTCCGAGATTGGCCCCATTTTTACGGAAAATGTTCCTCCAAAACCACAGCACTGTTCTTTTCCCGGCAATTCTGTATATTTTAAGCCTTCCACATTGCTCAACAGCGTCATTGGCGCGCTTTTCACACCGAGTAATCTCGTCATATGGCATGAAGTGTGGTATGTAACATTTCCTTCGAATTTTGCTCCCACGTCATCCACCTTAAGTACATCTACGATAAACTCCGTTAACTCATATGTTTTTTCTGCAAGTTTTTTAGCTTTAGGCTCCCAGACGGGATCACTTTTGAAAATATGCTGGTATTCATGGAACATGTAAGCGCAGGAGCCGGAAGGACAAACAACATATTCAGAATGGTCAAAGGCTTTCATCATCCTTTTCATCGCTTCCTTTGATTCTTTGACATAGCCGCTGTTATAAGCGGGCTGGCCGCAGCAGACCTGCGACTCAGGAAAATCTATATCACATCCTAATCTTTCAAGCACCTCAACGGTTGCCTTACCGACATCACTTTGAAACAAATCACCAAGGCAGGTTACAAACAAGCTTACTTTCATAATCAGCCTCCTCCCCTATGGGTTCTGGTCTTTAAAATACAGTGGAACTTGCATCGCCATTTACAATTCTACTCTCTATTTAATTATACATCACTGAAAGGCAACCCTTCTTTCGTCACCATATCCATTTTTTTAGTATTGTCTATCCTGTGTCAGACTCCTCCTCACTTCTATATTCCAAAATGTCTCCAGGCTGGCAATCCAATGCCTTGCATATAGATTCCAAAGTGGAAAGCCTGATTGCTTTTGCTTTCCCATTTTTCAATATGGAAAGGTTCGCCATTGTTATTCCTACTTTTTCAGAGAGTTCCGTTACACTCATTTTTCTTTTCGCCAGCATCACATCAATGTTTATTATTATTGGCATATTATCACCTCAGACCGTTAAATCATTTTCTTCTTTTATATAAATTGCTTCTTGTAAAAGTCTTTGCAGAACCGCAGCAAAGACAGCGATAACCAGTGAAGCAAAGAAAGGAACCATACCCATGATGATTAGGCCAGGTGCATCATCAAGCTCTGCAACGAAAAAAACGAAAGGCATAATAATAACGTACAAAGAGCTAATGGTCACTGCACAAAGTTTAATAACTTTCAGTGCCTGAACAGATGCTCCAGAAAATGACTTATTGGAATCAATATAATTCAGCAGTTTAAACGCCTGGTACAAGGCGATGAAAAACGGTATCGCTGATAAATAAATTCCTGTAATAGCAGGATAAAGCAGATGATCATAATCCGGACTTGCTGGATTGTTTGGTAACCAGTATAAGCCAACTATGCACAAAGCAAGAATTGGAATTCCTATAAGAATAACGGCTATCTTTAAAAACATTGTGGATCCTCGTTTCATTTAAAGCACACCTCCTGTTTATCTGGTTTAACTATATATCTTTATTTATCGTTTTACAATAAATTTTTATCGCAAAAACATCGGGTGACAGGCACCACCCGAAAAAATGTCGAACCGTCTGTTCCTCCAGCCATACAAAAAAGCATTCCTCGTTAAAAGGAATGCTCTCACAATTTAAATTACGACCACACAGTTTTTCCCTTGGTTCTTCCCTTGCATTAAGGCTTTGTCGGCGATGTTCACACGCTCAAACACGTCCTGCTGAGCATCGTTATATTCTGCTAATCCGAAAGTGAGGGAAATTTTCAACGTTTTGTCCTCATGCTGGAATTCAATATCCTCTTCAAAGCTTCGCCGCAGCTCTTCTACCACATGATATGCTTCCTCTTTTTCAGTTTTACGAAGCAGAAACAGAAACTCTTCTCCACCCCAGCGGGCAACATGGTTATTGCCGAGGCTTTCTTTTAAAAATTCAGCGCTTTTTTTTAACACTAAGTCCCCGCAGTCATGTCCATGTGTATCGTTAATAGACTTAAATCTATCAATATCAGCAAGAATTAAAGTGAATGGCTCTTTATGTTCATTGAAACTTTGTACTTCTTCGATCAGCTTCTCCATCATGCATCTGCGGTTTAACAGCTTCGTTAACCCATCTGTGTTTGCGAGAGTTTCCAGTTTTTTATTAAGGGTTCGTAAATTCTCTTCTGCGGCGTCTGTGACTTTCCGGAATAGATAAGTAGCAATCGCCAGAGATGCGCAAACAAAAATAATATTCAGAAAATGCAAGGTGTCCACGACTACAGAGTCAATTGGAATAACTGGCGACCGGAAAACAAGGGTTAATATCACAAAAATGGCTGTGTCAGCTAACACAATAAATGACTTCACCACTGTAGAAGGTTTTGCTGCTATGAAAGTGAGAATAATAACATCTAATATGTAATACTGGAATCCGGAACCAGAGCCAAGTAAATAAACCGCAATTGCCGCATGAATTACGATCTCAATATGCCCCATGTACAGAGCTGCCAGCGTATGGCCCCGTTTATTAATATAATATCCGACTAAATAAACGAAGGAACTGACGATATTTACATAACCTAAAATTGTCAGGTCCATCCAGAAAAATATGAACGTCAGAAGTATATGAATTACAAGGGCTATTAGCATAAACTTATCGGTTATAAATTTCAGCTGATTATTTTTTTGTACAGCAGAGTGCCGATCTATTATGAACACCTCCCTTTAATTCTTAATAAAAACAAAGTCAACTACGACTTTTGAAAACAAGACTATTTACTCAGTTATATTTTACCATACCAAATAGAACAGGGATAGGTATACTGTCCCATGATAATTGGACCTGTCTCTTTTTCACAAAATTAGTAGTTTCCTCGTTACCACGGTTTGGTACAATAAAATCAGCGAGGTGCAGCAAATAGATAGATTTTTTTGTAAGGTTTGTATACTCTTGAGCATCTGTTTTAACAGGTTCATGTTTTAAGGAGTGAAAAAGTGTGACTCTTACCAATGAAGAAGCTGATTTAAAATGTATGGGTGAAGCAGAATTAATTGAGATAGCAAGGACTGGAAACAACGATGCCTTTGGTGAACTGGTGAGAAGGTACAGGAGTAAGGCAATGAACTGGGCTCAAATGCTTGCGAAAGATAATAATCTGGCTGAGGATATTGTTCAGGAGGCATTTATAAAAGCATTTATGCACATGGGCACCCTTATAGACGCCAGACGGTTTCAGGCATGGCTGCGCACGATTGTCCGCAATCAGGCCATGATGGATCTGAGGCGCGGCAGGCTGTATAAAGGAGAGCAATTATTTTCACATCTAGAAACGAATTATACTTCCAATGAGACGATTAACTTCCACGATATTGACCACATATTATACCATCTCACACAGCGGGTTAATTCAAACATACACCTTCAGTACGGAAATCCGGAAAGACTGATTATGCAGAAAGAGATGCTTGAAGGGCTCCACGATCTTCTCAACTGTTTAACGAAACAGGAAAGAAAAGTCTTCGAGGCATACTTCTTTCAGCAAATTTCCCCGAAAGAAATAGCCGGTTTATTCGGAATGTCCATGAATAATATTTACACGACGCTTTCCCGGTCACGTATCAAAGTAAAGCGTGAACGGGCACGTATTTATTTAAGGGGATATTTAAAGGAGCAGTTAGGCCAGGATAATTCAAAGCGCAAAGTGCTTGCCACGCCAATATCTATGTAAGGAGGGTCAGGCGGTTATGATGCAACTAAATACGGTGAAAACGATGACTTCTGCAGCACAGGCAATGTATGCAATGCTACAGTACACGGATAAAAAGGAATTTTCCCTTTCTGAAATAATGGGTTATTCCTCCCACGCATTCCGAATGAATATTCACCCAGAGTCGGTCAGCCCGGCAGGTCCAACTATGTTCGCGCCATATGAACTCGTTTCCCAGAACTTGAAAACACTTGGTGTTTACACCTTAACCAAAAGCGAATTTACTCCCCTCTCAAATAAAGATTTAGCAGACACAATCCGTATGGCAGAAGCCAGAATTGATACAGGAGTGCCTATTATTTCCTGGGATTTATTTTCCCCTGAATTCGGCCTGATCTATGGATATGACCATGAACAGCAGGTATTTTATGCGAAAGATATGAAAAAAGACGGAATAATTAACTATTCGGAGCTAAATGAGCGGGCATCCAGCCATTTGTTTTTGTGCGGTTTCTTTGAATCTGTGCCAAAAAGAACACCAATTATGTTCCGTGACGCCCTGAAAAAAATAATCGAACACGGGGACTGTAAATCACCATTCGCTCCCTATGAATACAAACATGGTTTGGCAGGTTATGATGCTTGGATCCAGGCTTTTCAGACTCGAAAGATCGATGCCTTTGGCAACGCCTATAATATGGCTGTTGTGGCAGATGCACGTAAGCACGCGACACATTTTTTAACCATCCTGTCAGAAAATTGGGGCACCTCAACAAAGCTGGATCAGCAAGTTATCGATGGCCTGACCGAAGCGAAAGAGTTTTATAGTAAAGTCGCCTCTTATTTTGATCAGCTCGGAAAAATGTTTCCATTCCCTCAGGGCGGCGAACCTAACGACCTCGCTATCAGCCAAAAAGCAATTGAATTATTACAGCATGCATACGAATGGGAAAGAAAAGGCATGGAAGTTTTCAGGAGGCTGGAAAGCTTGCTGGAACACTACGCGGACGATAATTATATGACACCTTATAGAATAAAGAGAACTTTCGAATTTGCGGGTGTAAAACATTTTGCACAGCCTGACCAGATTGAATCAGATGCTGAAAAACAAATGTACGAATTAATGAAACGAGATAATTCGATTGTTTCCCGCATCAATAATATCAAGCTATTTGCTTATAAGTCCGGTCAAACGGGAGACGAAGAGAAAATATCCTATGTTGTGGCAAGACCTGTCAGCTTTAAGCCATACAACCTTCCAAATGATATGCAGTATTTTAAAAAAGAACATAACTACGCTGCTATCCGTGTGAAGATGAAAGAGAAAAAACAAGGATATGAAACTCTGAAAAATTGGATGCTCCAGCAAGGAATTGAAGAGAATTCAAACACATATACAATCAAATTCATTCGCCCTCCACAGCATCAGACTACGGAAGAAGATGTTGAAGTTTATGTTCCAATCAATGAAAATTCCGGACGATAAAACCGTTATGTAAGTACTTCCTGAGCGAATATGCTGGGAAAATGAAAAAAAAGACGAGCTGCCAGAGCTAATCCAGAACTCGTCTTTTTCATTTTAGTTTCTACCAGTAAGGGGAAACCATAGCTCAAAAACAGATTGAGGATCGTCATTACTTGTATATTCTTCTCCGTAAAATTCCATACAATGTGGAAGTCCAAAGCGAAAGCCTTCAATTTTTGGCGCCCATTCACTAAAGAAATATTCATTAGCATATCTAATCTCATCAATGACTCCCTGATATGTTAACACTGCATAATCAAAACGTGGGATTTCCGCAGCCGTCATTTCATCCGGGAGTTCGGCAGGAACTTCCGTAACCTCAGTGCAAGCCATGTATTTAAAAGGGTCCCCTTCTCTCCAGCCAGCAGGAAACCGCATCAGTCCATAACATCGCATTGGCACAGCATAACTGATTTCTGAATACCTTTCATTGAACTTATCCCATAGCTTTGCAATGCTATTCTCTGAAGGTTTATCTTTGTCAGGTGACCAGTCAATCTCCATACCAACTACTTTAAAAGCTTCTTTTGTTATTATCCTTTTATTTAAAACACCCATAAATAATTCTCCCTCCTGCACTCATACTTTCCGATTCCTTAACTAATTTCTTCCTGATTTATAAGCTGGCCTTTCCCTGCCTGCCGGATGCACTTTTTAATATCGTTGATTGCCTGTGTATGCATTCCTTCATGAAAAGCCGTTCGGACTAAAACCTGCTCAATAGTAGTGTAGTGCTCCATGCTTGTTGGCGGATATTTCTCTTCCAGCCGATGACCGTAGCGCTCTTTTATGTCTTTAATTTGGTTTTCAAGCATTACTTTCAGTTCCTGAAATGAAGGCGTTTCTTCTGTAAATTTATCAGGCGTTGTTCCAAAGCCGAACCACTGATTGAACTTCTTCATTGTTTCGTCTTTTTCACCAGTGACGTCTAAAATCCATAAGTATTGATCGAGATAAGTATGTCCCATGTTCCAGCGGATGTTATTTCTGAAGCCATCAGGGACTATTTCCGCCTCTTCTTCTGTTACATCCTCAAGATCATCTGATAAATACATCCGATATGTTTCTAACGACTTGAATAACGCTTCCTGCCTCTCATTCATATTGCTTCCCTCCCTAAATGATACCCATGAACCTTTTTCAGACTATTTCTTAACAATTGGTATCCAGATTTCAAAGTGTGGATCCTGCAGGTCCCTGTCATGGGGATACTTTTCGTGCTTAATTGGAAGTGTATCCTCAAAATACATAACATTTGGCTCGGTATAAGCTTTATATTCGCTTTCCATTAACAAGCGTGAAATTTTATAATATGTTTCACCTATATCTGCACCTTTTTCATGATTGGTTACAAAATAAGTAAGCTCCGGAATATATTTTTCAATCATCCCTTCCGGAACAGGCTGCTCTTCTGTAACTTCATACATGGAGTAATGGATAAAACCGTCCGGCCGTTCATGGTAAGATAACCCTAATTGCATATTCGGCTCAACTCTGCCCTCAAGTTCTCCGGCACGCTCACTCATCGTCTGTATCACTTGTTTTAACTGCTGGATGTCCGACCATGGACCATCCCACTTTAAACCAATTGCCCGGTATGATTTCTTTTTTACGATTTCAAATGTCGTATTTGCCATTTTTTATCTCCCCTCTCCAGACGATTCCTCTATTCCTTTTCCTCACAAAACATAATTTTATTTCCTTCGCTGTCGAGTACTTCAAAAAATTTTACTCCTTCTCCCCCTTCAATATCTGATTGGATGTCAGCCTTTTTCTGTTTCAAAAATTCATAGGTTTTTTCTATATCATCTGTGTCTATCATAAAAAGATGATTTGTACTCGGTCTTAATGTGTCACGGTGCATACTATCCAAAATGAGGTTCGTTCCCCCTAATGGAATGGAATAAATCGTCTTCATATCAGGTGTGGCTGTCTGCATGAATTCCTCGTCTTCCGGGAGTCCTAAGATATCTCTGTACCACTTAACTGCCCGGGGCATTTGATTGACTATTGCAAAAACTCCCCCTATGTTGGGGCGGATTGCACTATGCCTTTCCATATTCCTTTTTCACCTTCCCACTTATCGTCGTGTTATTTCTTCCTTTACTGGCATATCATGATGTGATTTCCGTCTGGATCTTTAAAAACAAACCACTGGTAGTTTTCCACTTCTGTTACAAGTTCTGCACCCATTTCTTTCATAAAGTTATAGGAAGCATAAATATCCCCGGTCCTGAACATAAATGCTGGGGCGCTGTACGGTGAAACCCCTTCTTCATCATTCCCGCCCCACATTGGCATTTCGTCTAAAATCACATCAGGCCCTTCCATTGGTAATACATATAAATGACCGAATTCAACTTTGCCAGTTTCAGGAATGCCAAGCATTTTACAATACCAGGTCTTTGCTTTTTCCACATTCCTGACCGGGATAAAAATACTGCTGACCTTCCTTTGAATCGGGCTTGCTTTTACCTCTTTATTCATAATCCTCTCATCCTTTCTCTATTTTTTTGCACCATTATCTTAGATGCCGGCAAAGGGTTAAATCTTACAGTTTTCTTAAGGAAGATTTTTCGACAAGTGCCTGGCACCTGTTGAAAAACAAATTCTTAAGCCCAGTGCATGAAAAAAAGCTGCTGAGAAAATATTCTCACCAGCCCGTATGTTTATGTTAAATTGCTTTCTTTATTTTATTATCCATGTGTGTATGGCGGCGGGGCATGTGGATGTTCGGTTCCAGCTAATGAAGATAGCGGTAACGTAAAAAGAAATGCACTAACCATTCCAACAATCAGAAGTTTTTTCATGTATATTCCCTCCTTTTTTTCTAATTATTGCATATAGGTAAATTCCCTGCATTTTCGAAAAACAGTTAATACAGGCAATTATCTGAGCTATTATTATACAATATCCCTTTTTCTTCTATTTTGATTAACATATTAATCTTCAGGAGGTTTCGGATGGATTATACGTTAGGAGACAGAATAAGAGATTTGAGAGAACACTTAAATATGTCACAAAGAGAATTATGCAGGGATATTTGCACACAAGGACTTATAAGCAGAATTGAAACAAATACAGCTACTCCCACTGCCCCGGTTTTACACCAGATAGCAGTCCGTTTAGGGGTAGATTTAAATTACTTTTTTGATGATATATCCAGGGACGGCCTGAATTATGTGAAGGAAGTAATGAATACGATCGATAAGTATATCCGGGACCAGGAATATGAACAAGTAATGGAAATTGTGGAACTTGAAAAGGACAACCCCCTGTTTAACAAAAAGCATTTGCAGCAGTACCTGTTATGGAGAGAAGGAATATGTGTGTATTATCTGCATAACGATGCTGATCATGCGTTAGAACTTCTCGATAATGCTTTTAATATGGGGAAGTCAGAGAAGAAGTTTTCTGAAGTGGAAATAGATATTTTGGCTTCTAAAGCAATCATTTACAGCCTTATAAAAAAACTGGATGATGCAGCTAATATATACAGAAAAATTATAAGAGACGTCACCTCTCTCCGTGTAGTTCAGAATAAGCGTTTAGTTATTCGTGTTTTATACAATGCCAGCAGAAATGCCTATGACAGGCATGAATACGGAGAAGCATTAGACTATATTAATAAAGCATTGAACACATGTATTAAAGAGCAGCAATTATATCTGCTGGGACACATTCTTTTTCAAAAAGGCAGCACACTCTTCCGCTACGATCCCGCGGAGAAAGAAACCTGTATTAAATTGCTTGAAGAAGCTCTCTGGGTCTATGAACTGGATCCAGTGCCAGCTTTTATCACAGCCCTTAAAGAAGAAATGACATTGATAAGACAAAGTTAAAAAATATGAAAGCCCCTCTTCCGACATGGAACGAGGGGTTTTCATATAAATTCTATCTTTTTCCAGCGATTAATATGTTAATCCCTTTTTACAGAAAACTTCATCAGAATAAGCAAATAGTCTGCTAATGGGGAATACTTGCGTATTAAAAGGTTTTTTGGTGTTTTTAATATCGGAATATTTAAAATAATATATAAACTAATCTATTAAAAGGAGGAAGACAGAAATGAAGAATATGAGGTTCATAGGGTTTATTGTTGGGTTTTTACTAGCTTTCACATTCACTTTTTCAGCGGTGAGTGCAGATAGCAAAGGTGTCGAAAAGTTTGATTACTTAATTGGTTTTAAAGACAAAGTTAATGAGAACACAGTTACCCAGCTTGGCGGCGATGTCCAGCATGAATACGAGTATATGGAGGTTCTCCATGTAACCTTGCCGGAAAAAGCTGCGGCAGCACTGAAAAAGAATCCGAACATTGCCTTTGTGGAAAAAGACGAAGAAGTAACGGCCAGCCAGACCATTCCTTGGGGCATAAACCGTGTTCAGGCACCAACCGTCCATTCCTGGGGAGCCCGCGGTAACGGAGTAAGAGTTGCTGTTCTTGATACTGGTATTGCAAGCCACGAAGATTTAAGAATTTCTGGAGGAGCCAGTTTTATCAGCTCGGAACCTTCCTACAACGACCTTAATGGCCATGGAACGCATGTGGCTGGAACAATAGCTGCCCGGGATAACAGTTATGGAGTTCTTGGGGTGGCGCCAAACGTTGATCTTTACGCTGTTAAAGTTCTTGACAGAAACGGCAGCGGTTCACTTAGCGGTATTGCCCGTGGTATTGAGTGGGCTATTACAAATAATATGGATATAGTCAATATGAGTTTAGGTGGTTCGACTGGATCTACTGCATTAAGACAAGCTGCTGATAATGCTTATAACAGAGGCATTTTACTTGTGGCAGCTGCTGGTAATACAGGCTCTGCAGGGATTTCCTTCCCAGCTCGGTATAATTCTGTTATGGCAGTAGGTGCTACAGACTCTAACAACAACCGCGCGTCTTTTTCAACATTTGGAAATGAACTGGAGATAATGGCTCCAGGTGTATCTGTATTAAGTACTTACCCTACTAACAGATATGTTTCACTTAATGGAACGTCAATGGCAAGCCCTCACGTCGCTGGTGTCGCAGCATTAGTAAAATCACGCTATCCAAACGCCACCAATGTCCAAATAAGAAACAGACTGAACAGTACAGCCACTAATCTGGGAAGCTCTTACTATTTCGGTAATGGTCTCGTTAACGCTGCAAGAGCTGCGAATTAATAGAAAAGGACACAGGGACAGTACATTGTCCCTGTGTTGTTTTCATGGTCAACAGTAACCATGTTTCAAAAAGATTATAGTTCTTTGCTTGAATTTGTACACCTTAGTTTATCTTTTTTCTGCCACTACATATACATAGTCACCTAAATCACTACTAAACTTATTTATTACGCCTTCTATTTTCTTAGTTTGGATATCTTTCTTTAACTTGCTGCAACCTTCTTTAACTTCTTCTTTTGAAGCTAAGTTTGCAAAAGTAGAAATACCTGAGCGTACATTTTCATCCAGATACATGCGCGGTTCATATTTACCACTGTATAGGAAAAAATCCTGCAAGTTTGGCTGAACTAAAAATGTTTCATGTCCAATAATTTGAAAGCCAGCTTCTCTTAATATTTTACTGACTATTTTTACATCGGGCATTTGTTTTGCAGATTTATCAATTGCTTCCGGAAAATATTCTTTAAGCCAATAGCAATTCATTTGTTCAGGGGATGAAGTGAAAATCACAAATCGTCCTTTATCAATTACTCTGTATATTTCTTTAAATGCAGAAAAGAGTTCATCAAAGTGATGAATAGACAGGATACATGCAGCCCCGCTAAATGTGTTATTGTTAAAAGGTAATCGTTTCGCATCAGCTAATTCCCATTGAATTAAACTTGACTTCTCTTTTGCTTTGGCAATCATCTCCTTGGAAATGTCAGTACCAGTCATTTGAAGCCCGGTTTCTTGCAATGCAACAGTATAATTTCCCGTGCCACAAGCAATATCAAGTACTTTACTTCCATCAGTTACTTGTAAATGATTTCGCAAACGTCCTGTTATTTCAGGGTCAGCCTTTCGCGTTGTATCGTATGCTAAACCAATTTCATCGTATAAAGCCGTCATCCCATAACCCCCTTTTTCAAATTCAATATGAAACTTTTAATTTCTGATATATGAACCTTTCTTGAAAGCGCCCAGTAAAAGAGATATTGATACTCTTATTAAATAGAAAAAAGCCAATATACATATTGCTACTAAAAACATTGATGTAACGATGTTATTTAAATCAATATGCAAACCTAAAAGATCCCTTCCTATATATCTGCCAAATAGGAGAGTAATTGCTAACGCAAAGATATCATCATATTTCGTAACTTTACTTATCAACATAAATAATCACCTCAAATTATTCTGGACTACAGGCAGAAAAATTTCCGGCATATGTATCTTTTTAAAGGAAACTATCTTATAGTTTAACATCTTTTTCCAGCGATTAGTCATTAAAAAAGCTGTCTTTCCAGTTTCCAGGATCTAAACTTTAATTACGTAATTTATCTATGATTAAAGGTATTTCCTCCAAATCCTCCACAATAAAATCTGCTTTAACGTTATCCCCTTGAGAGTTTCTTTTCCACACCCCTTTCATACCTGCTTTTATAGAAGCCGCTACATCATTTACTGGATGATCGCCAACATATATGGTTTGTGATGGTAAAACATTTAGATACTTTAAACATTTTTCAAATATCTTTCGGTCAGGCTTCTTCATTCCTTCCCATTCAGATATAAGTATAGTTTCAAAATACCTTTCAATACCTAAAGCCTTAATAGTATCCATTTAGAACTTCCCTTTACCATTTGTTATCATTCCAAGCTTAAGATTATGACCCTTTAATTTTTCTAACGTACTAATAAGGTTAGGGAATGGAACACAGCTGCTATGAAAATGACTGATATAATCCAGGAGTAGCTCTTCCCAGGTCACAGCCGTGATATTAAATTCATCAACTAACCTTTGATAGACTTTATCCTTCCAAACATACCCCTTATCATCAAGTTCTATAAATCTTGTTTTGTATCTTTCTATTGGTACATGATTTAACCATTTGTTTAATCTGTTATATTGACTTTCAATAAAAAGCTTTACTGACTCATCCCGGTTTAACAAAGTCCCGTCTAAGTCAAATACAATAGCTTTAATTATATTAATGCACTCCCTAGATTTATTTCTAAGATAAGTACTTTCTGTAAATGACGCCCCCGCCTCTTTAATAAGACAGCGAAACTTTCTGACGCTATCACTCATTCTTCAGTTTATTTTTGGCTTTTAATTAGGGAATTTACTACTGAAGTCTTTTGCAAAGCCGATACTTTAATTAAACTTAGTTAATTAATTAAGTTCTTTTCAAGAATGATCTTATGAAAACCTTTTTCATCAATATAAGTATCCATTATATCAAATCCACATTTAATATTTAAAACTAACATTCCTCGCCATTTATTCATTGTTTTTGTCTGAACGACACTATATCCACTTTCTTTTAAAAATTTATGTTGTTTTTTCATCAACTCAGTAGCAATACCATTTTTTCTATAGTTAGTTTCTACACCGCCTAGCCAGCTATAAAATTTATTATTATCAAGTTCATATCCTATCTTATAACCAATTACTTTTTTACCATCCAATGCAATAATAACTATTAATTTTTCTTTACTACTTATTTTGTTGATCAGGTTTTCTGAAGTGCTAAAAATATTCTTATGTAATTCAACAATTCCAACTGTAATTTCTTCATTTTTAGGTATTGATTTGAAAATTTGGTATTTAATACACAATTGCATCCATCTCCAATATAGTAGCTGAAATAATCATTTTGTATCCTTACGATAACCCTTAACTATTTTTCCACCATAAATAGCTTTTAATTTGTTCAATATGTCTTTAGTTTTAAAAATGAACTTAGCTGTTCTCCAATAGTCCTCAAATAGATATTTTAATTCTAATCAAAATATGCAGGCTCTTGTGGATTATGTAAATATCTAAAAACTAATTTAATCTGAGATTCTGTATTTCTATCTATCGATAATTGGGGGAGTTCATTTTCAGCGAAAAATTCAACTGCACTCGTTTCTATTCCTTTTTGTGGCTGCCCGCCTATAATTTCACATTGAATAAACATTTTATAAACATGATAAGGCGAAGGAGGATGTGGATGGCATTTCTTATCAAGCACACCTATCAATTTAGTAGTTTTCACGTCAAACCCTGATTCTGCTTTTACTTCTTTGACAGCAACTTCGCTCGGAGTTAACCCTATATCTCCCCATCCACCTGGTAACGCCCAGGCTCCATCTGTGTTTTCTTTAACCATTAATATTTTATTGTCTTTAAAGACAACACATCGAATATCTACCTTGGGAGTTGCATAACCAGTTTCATTTGCAAAGAGGTCTTTTATTAATGTCTCACTAACATTTGTATGTAGTGACAGCATTTCAACGCTAATATTTCTGATCAATTCAAACCTTTCCAAGTCGTACACATCTTTCGAATAAGTCAATCCTGCCTGTGCAATGGATTGAAGTTGTTTCGCCCATTCAAGCCATTTCGGTTCCATTCGAAAATCACCACCTGTAATTTATACCTAATTTTACCATACTCATTTCATATACTTAAACAGCTTAGCTGTTCGCTGGTTTTAATTTCATCATAGCTCCAAAGTATTGTGAAGCGGTAGTGAAAGTAATAAATGCACAAAGTTCACTTATTTCTTCATCGGTCATGTATTCCTGCAGGATCTTAAAAGAGGAGTCTGATATTTTACCCTTTTGTTTTAAAAACACCGCAGTAAAGCCAACCGCAACAGAAGTTTTTTCGTCAAGTTTATCATGCTGAGGTTTACCTTTCGCTTTACAATACTCACAACCATTACTTTGGGCTAACGACCTCCTTACTTGCTCTTTCAAATCAGAAGAGAGTAAACCATCTTTTTCCAGGATATTTCCTAAATAGCACCATCCTTTCATTACTTCTGCGTTATGGCCTAATAGTCGTTGAAAAGGTGTATCTCCTAAATTTGATTCCTTAATTCTTGCCATTTCAAATCCCCCTTTGTATATTTAATTATAGAAATTAAAATGCGAAAATCACATTAAATAAACAATATATTTATTCCTTTAACATTAAATAATTAATAAATAAATGGGGGAATCCTTTAAAAATGAAAATCGATGATATTGATAGGATGATACTTGAGGAATTGAATAATAATAGCCGCCTGTCTATGAGTGAGATTGGAAGGAGAATTAATTTATCTTCTCCTTCTGTAACAGAGCGTATTAGGCAAATGGAGTCATTCGGTATTATCAAGAAATATACATTAGAAGTTGATTATGAAAAACTAGGTTGTCCTATCCAATGTATAATAGAGGCAACAGTGAAAAATGGAGATTATGAGGCTTTTAAAAAATACATTCAAAAACTTACAAACGTACAGTTTTGTTATCGCATAGCTGGTAAGGCGTGTTATATGCTTAAAGTACACTTTGATACCTTTTCAAAAGCGGAACAATTCATAGAAGAGATAAATCCTTACGCGCAAACAGTCACACATTTTATTTTCTCTCAGGTATCAACAGAGCAAAAAATTAAATAAACAATCTTCATATTGAATTGCAGGGAGTTTGTTGAGCAGGACAGTGAGAGATTCCTAAACTATACCTCTCCACTGTTCTTTTTTACTTTATAATGGAGCCATAATCGAATCCTTTATTTCACATTCTTCTTTTATTCACACTTTCATGTTCAAATTCAATTACATAATGTAAAAAAAAGTAGTGAGTTTTTTCTTCTAACTCACCTTTAGCACTATGTAATTACTCTATATTCCACCTTACTTCGGATCCACTTCCCAGATCACCACCATGGTCAAAAACTAAGTACATTTGACCAAGTGAATTGTATATTTCCAAGCGGGTATCTACTGTCTCTCCTGCTTTTAAGTCACCTAAAAATACTCCATCAAATGGAAAAGCATTTGTATCCATTCGGCCTATACCTGTTTCACCCTCAACTGTAATTCCAAATGATTCGTAGTAAAAATCTCTGTCTAATACCAATGAAGAATCTGAGGTATTCTCTAAAGTGATATCTATAACTGCAATTTGAGCGTGCGGTTCAACTTCCCTTCCTGGTAATTGATTGTCCGCAGTGCCTACCTCAATTTCTGTAGGGGTGATTTCCAACTTTTCCGTTTCTGCTGTTTCTCCCCAACTCAGAACATTATTATTGTCTTCACTTTGACACCCTATAGTGAGTATTGAAAATAAAAATAGATTCACCCACCTTGACTTGGCTACAATTTTACTAATCAAAGAAACCTCCCCTTAATTTTTCCCTTCATATACCAGAAAACATAGACCGGAAAAAGATGCAACACCTCAACTAGTGGTTCGCTATTTTTACTCTGGTGCAACTAGTTCCACTTTTATTCTATCTGGGTCTTCAAAAAAAACAGCATAATAGTTATTTCCTCCAGCGAA
The DNA here is from genome assembly GCF_002019695.1 of Evansella clarkii. Classification (GTDB taxonomy): domain Bacteria; phylum Bacillota; class Bacilli; order Bacillales; family Salisediminibacteriaceae; genus Evansella; species Evansella clarkii. The sequence continues at coordinate 3,628,338 of NZ_KV917376.1, forward strand.
AGGATGCTTATCTGAGTAAAGGATATTAACTTTTCTCGCTTTTAATTTTTTTGTCATTTCGTCTACATGTTGACGTGATGTGGCATGAAAAGCTAAATGATTAAGCCCTGCCCGGCATCTATGGTATGGAATATCTAAAAACCTGTCCTCGGTTTGTACAAATACTATGTATGTGTCATCTAATTTCCAACTTTGCCCTTTGCCCCATTCTTGATAAGATGTATATCCTAATTCCTCCAGAAACCAACCCCAAAAATCTACTGTCCTTTTTATATCAGTTACATATAGTTCAATATGATGTAGCAGTCCTTTTGACAATGTAAACTCCTCCCGGCTTATTCAATACTTATACTCCAAACTCGAAGTAGTACATTAAATGTTTAAAGTATTTTAAAAATAGTCATTCCTGTATTTCTTGTGATAATTTTTTAATACAATCTTCTCTTATCTCCCATAAATTATCAGTGTTAAATTTATGGCATAGCCCTTTGTCTCTTAACCAGACAGGTATATAAGAGCGATGGAAGTTAATTTTATAGTTTCCAATTTGAGCAGGGGTAATTTTCTCTTCAACCAAGAAGGTATTTATAGGCTCCCCTTTTACATCCAGCCTCGTAAAATCATATCTTTTCTCATTATATTTTAAATAACAATGTGCCTCAGGAAGAAATTCTAGTCCATATTTTTTTAGTATAGCCCCCACTCCAGGGGTATTATATTCAGTCATTTCATAAATCCCAGTATATAGTTTTATCTCTTCCACCTGTTGTTCAATACACAATCGAGATAGTAATGCGTGTTTAGTACTGCAAGTTCCTCTTTTTTCAGTTAATACAAGTTGATATAGACTTCTTTGGCTATTTCTTCCATAAGGTAAATTTCCAATAAAATTTATAGCTTGATAAAAATCTTTAATTCCAAGATTAACAAGCTCTTTGGAAATCTTTCCATTATTAATGATAGTAAAATTAGGCAATTCCTCTGTCCTCATAATTTCTTTCCTTTCTAAGGATGCTATCCTCCTTTTCTTAGACAAAGGCAGCATTTTGCTTGTTCAGCATAATGATTTCCGCCACCCCAGTAAAAAGATTCATCCTTTAACAGCTTTAATAATCATGGTTGTTGGAAATTGCCTTGCCTTGTATAAAGAATAATAACGATCAGATATATCTTCATTTACGTCATCAAATTCTGCTGGAACATCACTTTCAATGAGAGACTTAATAGTAAATCCAGCTTCTATTAACTCATTTATATAAGTTGCCATTTTTCTTTTCGGAATTATAACTGGAGTATCTTCCCCCTTAAAATTCGAATATTTAATTACCCCTTCATTTTGATATGTCCCCTCAAGATGTAATTGACCATTCAGGCTTTTTAAATGAGCGTATAAAGGATGATCCCAACTAAATATAAAGGAACCACCGGGCTTCAAATATGAATGGATAAGTTTAAATGCAGCTGAAAGATTTGTCGTCCAGCCAATAGCATAAATAGAGTAAACTGCATCAAAATATTTCTTAGGTATATCAATATCTTTTTCCATAGGTGTGCAGTATAAATTAGCTTCCAGACCTTCAAGCGTTTTATGGGCTGTTTTTATTTGAGCTTCTGACAAATCAATTCCCCACAGCTCACTGGCCCCCTGATCCGCCATGTATCTCAATGAATGACCGCTTCCACAACCAATATCAAGAACTTTTTTATTTGTAATTTCATCAAATAGTCTTAACTCATCTTCAGTTTGAGCAAAAGGACCATAACTAGGTAATGCGTCCTTCCCATTAAAATGATGAGCTACTTTGTTCCAACTTTTTTTGTTTTGTTTAAGAATATCATTAGACAATCTAAATCCTCCATTTTTATGTTTCATAATTAAAATAAATAAAAGAGCTTAAACCCTTATTTTATATATGTTTTTAAAGGGTTAGTTTCATTCTAAATTTTCCGAATACACTTTCAGTAAATTAGCTTGTCCTTTTACCTCACTTCTAATTTAACATAAATATCCATATTTTTTTGAAAAAAATAAAAACACAAGTGATTTCTTCAGTTAAGTCACTTGTGTTTTAAGCTCAGTGATTTTCAGTCCCTTTAGTACTTAAAATTACCCCTCCGTATTTTTTACCCTAGCACCCAAAGCCTCGTATTCCTCCGGGTTGTTTATATTTAAAAAAGCCCGCTCAATTTCAGGGATGGTGCTGAGATCGTCTTCCTCCAGCCACAATGTATTCAGTTTTTTCCACAGGTTATTTACCCGGAAGTCATTCCCTTCTAAGATGCCTTCAATCTCCCCGGCCACCGACTTATGGTATACAGCAAATAAAGGCTGTCGCATTCTGTTAAAACGAGGAACCACAGCATCAAAACCCTGACTTTTTTTCACCAGTAATTCTGCTACATGCCTGGACACAAACGGCATATCACATGCGGCGACAACGTTGTACTCCGCTGCTGATGCCAATAACCCGGCATGAATGCCCGATAATGGCCCTGAGCCAGGATATACATCTGAAACTATTTTTACGTCATCAGGAAGTAAAGGAGCATATTCTTCCGGGCGATTAGTTACAAGAATGCGGTCAGAGAACTCTTCACCAAGACTGTCAAAAATACGTTGAATCATTGCTTTACCTTCTATCGGCAGCAGTGCTTTGTTTCTCCCCATCCTGCTCGACTTTCCACCTGACAATACAATTAAGCCTGCGTTCATTTTCATCCCCCCTTAACCATGACCAAGTCAACCCAATATTTTAGGGGGCAATCCCCCCTTCGACGATCTTACATTTTTGACAAATTCCCGGTCTTCACAGGCACTCTAAAGTACCCTTTTTCTCTTGCCAGCATATCTAAATGGAATGTTGCAAAATCGTCTAATAACAAAAATATTGGACTTGATGGATCAAGTTTATTTATTCCTTTCACGTAGCCATTGCATTCATCGCAAACATCAATCTGGAAGGAGCCTTTCTCTTCTTTAATGAAGATGGTGCTCAGTTTGTTATGGTCCCGGTTGTCACAGTGGGGGCAGGCAATTCGCCAGAACACCCAATCGCCGGCACATGATAAACATCGGAAGTGGCGGAATCTCTCGCTGCCCCGGTATTCCGCAAGACCGTGCTGATCGCCGCATACTGGACAATAATCTTTCATCCATGCTTCTTCATTAAACACTTTAGTTTGATCGAACTCTTTTGCGTATTCATGTAAGGTGGGCAGCAAGCTGTAGCGAACGAGTACAAATAAAACATCCAGAGGCAGATGGAATTTATCCCCGAACTGGTCAATGGTTCGGCTTTCCCCAGTTAACCAAGCCTTTAGCAGATGATGAATTTCCATATCTTCAGCTTTCTTGCCCATCTTTTTAAAATTTGAGCGGGAGTCGCCTAACCCTGTCCAGCTTGAAAGTTCGCGAAACTGAATAACAGCTGAACTCAGCTCGATTTTATCTTCTTCCCCTTCTAAGTAAGGGATTCCTTCTTTTAGTTTTCCTTCCGCTTCCTCTCTGGATAAATTCAGCTCAGCAACTGAAGGTTCAGCTTTTTCCAGTCGCTCTATCAAATCAATATGAATCTTTGAAACATTTTTCAGCTCTTTATTTTTATCAATCATGCGGCTCCATACATTCTTTACAGATCTGACTTTGCTCATAACCGCCCCTCTTTCCGTTAATTGACTTCCAGATTTATTGAAAAAAAGAAAGGAGAAAGCTAAATAATACACGCTGTCTCCTTTCCTAAAGATGCTGTTTATATTATTTTGTTGATGGCCCGCCATATCGTTCATTGAATCAGTGGTTTCGTGCATTAAACCATTGATTTCGCGCATTAAACACCCGAGTGTATCCGCAGGAACCCATTCTTCCTTCATGACCCCACGATTACAATCTCACCAATACGACATCGGCCCCATCATCACCACGTATCGAAGGATAAATCCGCCGACCAGAACTAATACGCTTGAGAAAATTAACGTGAATTTTTGCCCAAGAAGTTTTGGCTTCATTTTTAATAGTAATGGCACTATCAAACCGGCGCCGACGACACCTCCCCATAATAACGCACCGTACATTCCTCTTGTCACCGTTTCGCTCCACTGCCCCAATGCAAGCACGAAGACGATAATCATCGCGATGTTAGCGACTATCACACTTTTCACGATGTTATCAAGGCGGTGAATCGAATCATCCAGCTTGGAACCCCGGTTTGTAAAAACAAGCAGTAAAATTACGACAGATACACCTGTAACTACTGCACTAAATGCCCATAATGTTGGAATGAAAGGCGTTGCTGTCCATGCGGGCAGGTGTGATGTTGTGACAAGGACTCCGAGGTACATAGCGAACCATCCTGCAAAAACAGCGCCAAGAGACAGGAACACTTTTGCCGCAGGGCCTTCATGGAGCCAGACCGCTGACTTATAAAGCTTTTCCGCCCATGCAAATTGAAGCATTCCGTCTTTCCTTAACGCGTATAGAAAACCGACTGCCGCAAAAACGATAAAGACATTTAACACCCACGCCCCTAACGACATTGGCGACTGGAAGTTGATCATTAGGCTGCCTTCCCTTGCCTGCCACATGACATTAACAAACCGTTCTTTTTGTTCCAGCTTTAAAATGAGGAGCAACCCGTAAACCGGCAGGAGTGCCATAGTTATATAATAAGCACGGTGCAATCCCGCCTTATTAATTTTCCCCCCAAAGGCCAGGAGGAGGACAGCGACTAAAAACGCCCCTGCCGCTATCCCGCCGATGAAAAGGTCAAAGATGATGATAAAAGGAAAATCCGGACTTTTTAATTGTGTCAGTTCATAATTGTACATCCTTTAGCCTCCTTTTACGCACCTGTGGTGGTTTCTTCTTCTTCTTTAAACTTCCGTTCACGGTACGACCGGAAGCTGAGAAGGGATACAAGGCCAACAGCGAATAAGCTGAAAACACTACTCCAGTAACCACCAACCATGGTTTTTTGAGGCATTTGCGGATCGCTTGGAAGACCGTATTTTTCCGGTTTATCTTCAAGCATGTAAAATACATTCAGGCCGCCTAAAATATTTTTGTCTCCATAAATCTGTGCTTTCCCGTAGCCAGCAGATTGTAAATACTGCTCTCTCTTCTTAGCCATTGTCACCAGGTCTTCCACTTCCCCGAACTCGATAGAATCGGTCGGACACGCCTGGGCACATGCCGGCTGCTGCCCGGCCTGCAGACGGTCATAACATAACGTACACTTTTCTGCAGTCCCGCTCAGATGACCAATCTCGATAACACCGAATGGACAGCCGGTAATGCAGTATTTACAGCCGATACAGGTATCATGGTCAATATAAACAGTGTCAAACTCCGTGCGGATAATCGCGTTTGTCGGGCAGACGGACATACATCCTGCCAGCTGACAGTGTTTACACGAATCTGACAGAAAAAGCCAGCGTGAATCTTTCCGGTCGTCAGAAATGTCCTCGATAAATTTCACATGTCGCCAGTTTTCTCCGTCCAGCTTGCCTGTGTTATCGTAACTGTTCCCGGTTAACGACGGAGCAGAGTTAGCAGGAAGCTCATTCCATGACTTACATGCAACTTCACACGCCTTACATCCGTGGCAAAGGGTAGTATCAATAAACATACCTTTTTTGCTTTCAATCTGTGTCATTTTATACTACCCCTCCTGGTAATCTGCCTTTTTTCACGTTACAAGTAAATGCCTTGGAAGAGTGGATGTAAACGTTCGGATCGGCAACAATAGCACTTAAATCATTTGGAACTGAACCTGTTGCAACTCCGGAATACCCCCAGTGAATCGGCATTCCAACCGTGTGGACCATTTTGCCTTCCACTTTTAATGGCCGCATACGTTTTGTTACTAGCGCTCTCGCTTCAATTTTTCCACGTCCTGTTTCGACAGTAACGAAATCCTTACTGTGAACACCTAATTCTGAAGCCAGCTCAGGGCTGATTTCCAGGAACAGCTCAGGCATTAACTCCGCAAGCCATGGGAGCCAGCGAGTCATTGCCCCGCTTAAATGATGCTCCGTTACACGATACGTTGTAATAACAAATGGGTATTTACTGTTGTTCGCCCCATGCACCTTGTTGTTAGGAAGATGTTCGAAAATGACTGCTGTCGGGCTGAAAGTCTGCTCAGGATATAAAATGTTTTTTGAGACAGGTGTATCCGGCGGTTCGTAATGGGTTGGCAATGGTCCGTCCGCTAAACCGGCAGGCGCAAACAATTGAATAACCCCATCCGGATTCATTAAGAACGGATCTTTACCGCTTTGTGCTGCTAATCCTACCCCGCCAGGCACTGCTGGTGTATCCGGCGCTTTCGTTGCTGCGAAATCAGGGACATCATACCCGGTCCATTCCTCTTTCCCTGCATCCCACCAAATATATTTTTTACGCTCAGACCATGGCTTTCCATCAGGCCTTGCAGATGCGCGATTATACAGATTACGGCGGTTAGCCGGCCATGCGAAGCCCCAGTTTAAATACTGGTAGTCGTCCCCTTCGCGATTTGCTGCCCGGTTAAGGGACTCTTCCGGTAAAACTCCGGAGTAAATCCAGCAGCCGCAAGCAGTGGAACCATCATCCTGTAAATCTCCGAAACCTGCCACAGGTGCTCCTGTCGCTACATCATAGCCATTGATTTCCTTCACGATTTTATGTTCACTTGGTTCCTGAATTTTAAAGCGCGGATTCACATCCGGTTCATAATCCCAGGTCAGATGATTAAATCCCCAATCCCTTTTGGCGTTACTATCTTTATATAATTCTTTTAATCTCTTACCAAGTTCATAAGTGAACCACAGATCGGAACGGCAGTCCCCTGGTGGATCCGCTGCTTTTTCCTTCGTCTGAAGAAGCCGGCTTGTGTTTGTAAAACTGCCTTCTGTTTCCGCAAAAACGGTGGAAGGGAGATAAAATACTTCTGTGCCAATGTCTTCTGCTTTTACCGAACCATTTTTCACTTCAGGTGCTTCATACCAGAAAGTGGCCGTTTCAATAAGGAAGGGATCCTTTACGACAAGCCAGTCGAGTTTTCCTAATGCTTTCCGGTGGAAGCTCGCATTCTGGCCGCCTACGGCAGGGTTCTGCCCGATCACCATCATCCCCTTGATGATTCCGTTGTAAGCTTCTTCGAACATTTTGTAGTGGGAATGGTTTCCGAGAGTTTTCGGAAGGGCCTCATATGCGAAATCGTTCGCTGGCGTTGCTGCATCCCCATACCATGCTTTCAAAATGCTGACTAAATACTTCGGATAGTTTTGCCAGAAGCTTGTCGGCCTCATTTTGTCACGAAGGAAATCTTCCAGCGTGTCATGCGCCGCTCCTTTTGCCGGCATATCCAGGTAACCAGGGAGCGAGTTCCAGAGGGTAGATAAATCCGTTGCCCCTTGAACGTTCGCATGTCCCCTTAATGCCAGAATTCCGCCGCCAGGACGCCCCATGTTGCCGAGCAATCCCTGAAGAATCGCGCCTGATCGGATTGTTTGCACTCCGTACGTATGCTGGGTCCACCCCATGGCGTAACAGAATGTCGTTGTCCGTTCCGGATTTGAGTTAGCAGTCACCGTTTCTGCAACCATGAGGAATTCTTCTTTTGATGTTCCGCAAATTTCCTCTACCATTTCCGGCGTGTAGCGGGAATAATGCTTTTTCATCAGCTGGAACACACTTCTCGGATGCTGAAGCGTTTCATCACGTTTTGGTCGTCCGGCCAGTTTTTCCCGGGCTAAACGTTCAGAAAGGTTTGCCGGCTCTCCTTCAGGCTCGACAGGGTCTTCCCGCTCATACGCCCAGCTTGCATTGTCATATGCTTTTTTGTCCGGGTCGAACCCTGAAAAAATACCTTCCAAATCTTCTGTATCCTGATACTCCTCTTTAACGATGAACGGAGCATTCGTGTAATTAACCACATACTCTTTAAAAAACTTGTCATTCTGAATTACATAGTTAATGAGCGCCCCTATAAAAGCAATATCCGTACCTGAACGCATTGGCACGTAGTCTGAAGACATCGCAGAAGTTCTAGTAAAGCGCGGATCCACGTGAAGAATTCTTGCTCCGTTATCCCTTGCTCTCAGGACAAAACGGAAAGCTACCGGATGGTTCTCCGCAAAGTTTGACCCCATAATGACAATACAATCAGAATCCTGTAAATCTCTCGCCGAGGAAGTCGCGCCGCCTCGGCCATACGAAGTACCCAGACCGGGTACTGTAGAACTGTGTCATATCCGGGCGTGGTTTTCGACGTTCACAACGCCTAAACCACGCATTAATTTCGCATGAATATAATTCCACTCATTTTCAAGGGTGGAACCGCCCAGAGATGCTAAAGCAGGGTTCACGTTAACAAGCTTGCCATCCTGTTTTTCAATAAAACTGTTGTCACGGTCTTCTTTAACTTTTTCCGCAATCCGATCCATCGCCCAGTCAAGAGGCTTTGTTTCCCAGGATGTGGAGTGAGGTGCACGGTACAGTACCTCTTTCGGCCTGTTGTCGTTTTCAACGAGCTGAAATGCGGCCGCCCCTTTCGGACATAATGACCCTAAGTTAAGCGGGCTGTCCGGATTCCCTTCAATATTGATGATTTTCCCCTCAGATTCGGTGATGATCATACCGCATCCTACAGAACAATATGGACAAACACTTGGAACTTGTCTTCCTTCCTTCACCTGCAGCTTGATTTTTGAAACCTGAGCCTGTACCGGCTTGATATTAATCCCCGACACAGATGCAATGGTCGCTCCTGCTGTTACAGCACCAGCACGCTTCAAAAACTCGCGCCGTGTAAGCATCGCTTATCCCCCTTTTCGTAAAAATAGAGTGGAATTTATTTTTAATTATGGTTGTGGTTTTGGTATATGGTTTTGTATTCGCTGGTTGACCTCGTGATTTCGCAGGTTAACTCCCCCTTTTCGAGAATGAAGTACACGATTTCGAGAATGGGCCACCTGATTTCGAGAATAAACCACCCAATCCAACGAACAAAAACCGCATTTAACCAACCACCCCACTACCCATTCACCAGTTTCATCACCCGCTTCCCCTCTGTATATACATAAGCGGACTGGCCACGGACATAGCCGACTAAATCAACATTCAATTCTTTTGCCAATGCGACAGCGAGATTGGTAGAAGCAGTCCTTGATGCAGCTACTCCTGCTCCAAAGCGGGCCACTTTTGAACACATTTCCATAGAAATCCGGCCCGTTGTCATAATTACACAGTCTCGGCCACTCAACCCTTTCTTCAGAGCTGCACCAATTACTTTGTCAATTGCGTTATGTCTGCCAATGTCCTCTCTTACAATCATTTCGTCATTCCCATCAATAATGCATGCCGCGTGCATGCCGCCCGTTTGATGATATAGCGGGGTTAATTTATACATTTCTTTCATTTTCCGCCTTAATAATTCAGTAGAAACACTTCTTGCATCTTTCACTCTCTTAAAGTGGCTCATCTCTTTCATGGATCGGAACGTAGCCCCTTTTCCGCATCCGGCTGTAATAGTCTTCTTTTTTTTCAAAAACTCCTCCATGTCCACCTGATTATCCAGACTGGCATGAATATTCCCCCGGTATGGGTCAATCGTAATGTCCTCAACCTCACTTGCTGACTCAATAAGCCCTTCTGCGAACATATAGCCAACAGCCCAATCTTCCAGATGAACTTCTGTTAACTGAATCGTTAATAAGTTCCTCCCATTCACATACAAATTAATCGGATATTCTTCCGGGCACGTCTTATTAAACATTTTGTCCCCCCCTCCCTTAACGTGCGTTATTACTAGATTTTTCCTATTAAGTAAGCGTTCTCATAAATTGACCCATGACAACTTAAGAAAAAGTAAAAATCATTCTAATTTCTGAAGATCACTATATAAATAGCTATATAAGAGTTTCCCATGGTATATAACCACCAATTTTTCAAGGATAAATCAGGAGGGTGATAAGTATGTTGTCTAATATCGGTATACCAGGCCTTATTCTGATCTTTGTCATCGCGCTGCTTATTTTTGGACCAAAGAAATTACCGGAACTCGGAAAAGCCGTCGGGACTACGCTGAGAGAGTTCAAATCGTCTGTTAACGGCATGATGGATGAGAAAGAAGCTGTGAAAAAAGAAAGTCAGGAGACACCGAAGGAAGAAAAGAAAGATGCGTAACTGAATATGTAAAAAGGTTGTGATTTTCTATGAATCCATATCATGAAAGAAATATCCGGCCCCATAAGTATATGAAACTGGTTCATTTTGCTGATTATTACGGCAACAGCATTGCTTTGTATACGCTGCTTTTGCTGATTGCTGCCGGCGTCTGGTTAGTGTCGCCCATTCCCAGTCCGGGCTGGACGGTTAGCGGAAAAATCCTGGGCTGGGCCTCGCTGGTTTTAATAAGTATTACAACCCTTCACGGCATCTTATGGTTTGTTATCACAAGGCAGTCACTCCCTTTAAGCTCCAGCACAAAACAGTTTCTGGCCAATTCAATCAAAATAGTTCGGCCGCTCCATATCATGACAGGCACAGTTGGTTTCGGTTTAGCTTTTATCCATGGCGCTGCCTACATGAACGTTACTGAGTTTCATTCCGGCTTAATCGCTTCTGGTATTGTTGCTCTTGTTACATTACTCATTTTGGCTATGGATGGCATCGGGTTAATGGTCTCCCCGTTTTTAAGCAGGAAAGTCCACCGCTGGATTGCTGTTACTTTCCTGGTTTCATTAGTCATCCATCTGGCGATTATTTTCATTTAAAGGAGTGTTTTTCGTGATTACAGAAGAAAAAGTGGTTCATTCGCTCAGGAATATAAAAGATCCTCATTTGCAGAAAAATTTAGTGGATGTACAAGCCATCAAAGAGCTGAAAATAAAGGAGAACATGGTCAGCCTTAAGCTGGCAATTGCACAGCCAGGAACTGCAGACCAAATGGCCCTTCAGCAGCAGGTAGTTAACGCAGTAAAGGCTGCAGGAGCTCATTCTGTAGGGCTTCGTTTTGAAAAAATGGCTGAGGAAGTGTTGGCACAGCTTGGCGGACAAGCTGAAGAAAAGAAAAAATCTCTATTAGACAGAATGGAGGAGACCACTTTCATCGCTGTGACGAGCGGTAAAGGTGGTGTGGGAAAATCCACAGTATCCGTTAACATTGCCACCGCACTTGCCCGTAAAGGTAAGAAAGTGGGAATAATTGATGCAGATATATACGGATTCAGTGTTCCTGATATGATGGGAATTCAGGAACGGCTGAAGATTTCAGGGCAGCGGGTATTGCCTGTTAACCGGTTTGGTGTACAAGTCATATCCATGGGCTTCTTTGTACATGATAATTCTCCAATCGTCTGGCGCGGACCTATGCTTGGAAAAATGCTGAATAATTTCTTCTCGGAGGTGGAGTGGGAGGACCCGGAATACGTAATCCTTGACCTGCCGCCAGGAACAGGAGATGTGGCACTTGATGTCCATTCGATGCTGCCGACCACAAAAGAAATCATCGTTACGACACCTCACCCATCCGCAGCATTCGTCGCTGCCCGTGCAGGACTTATGGCAATGAGGACCGGCCATGAAATACTCGGGGTCATTGAAAATATGGCATATTTCGAAAGTAAAGCTACCGGCGAAAAAGAGTACATCTTCGGCCAGGGAGGCGCCCAGAAACTGGCTAACGATTTAAACAGTGAAGTGTTAGCACAAATACCGCTAGGTCAGCCGGAAATGGACACAGTTGATTTCGCCCCTTCTATTTATGGTGAAAACCATCCAACCGGCAAAATCTATTTGGATCTAGCTCATAAAGTTATTAGTAAAACGGGGAAATAATTCGACAGGTGCCACTGTGGCACCTGTCGAATTTTCTTTAGGTACATAGGGACACATGGGACAGGCACACTGGCCCCCGCTCCTTATGTATTTTTTCTTTTTCATTACAGAAAATAAAAATGCATTCCTGTTAATTTTCTTTTATAATGATTTGAAAGGAGGTGAGATAAATGGAAAAGCAGATTCTGGAGATATTAACTGAGATGCGTAAAGACATGACATCGGTGAAATCTGAGTTAGGAGATTTACGATCCGAAATGCACAGCCGCTTCGATGCTGTGGATGCAAAATTGGAAGGTGTTGGGAGCCAATTTGAACTTGCAGCAGAGACACGTATTAAGGAAACCGATTTTCTTACAGACAAAGTGAACAAACTGGAAAAAGAAGTTTACTACCTAAAGAACAAATAATCCTTGAGTTTTTAGGGGACGGGCATACTGATTCACTTCTTATACTTAAACTTTTAATTTTACACCTATCCTTTCTTTGTTATTATACTTCACCTTCATTTTAAGACTCTCCGTCCCACCACTTCACTTAATCCATAACGCCTCTGACTCCCATACTTCCTTACCAAGACAGCGCCTTATCCTAACCTCCACTAAAAAACAGACTGCTGAGTTATCCCCCAACAGCCTGCTCTAAATTCAAACATCATCTGTTCAATTGAAACACCCCGCCATTATTTCGGCAGCGGCGCCTCACTGGAAATGAAGTCCTTACTAATAAGTTCATCCCAAAACGCCTGAGGGATTTTTTCATCCATCGCAGCTAAGTCCTCTTCAATTCGGTCTGGCTTTGTGGAACCAGGAATCACCGCTCTTACCACAGGATGAGCAGTGGAGAACTGCAGTGCTGCTGCTTTTAATGAAACATTGTGTTCTTCTGCAATCCTTCTCAAATTATCCGCCTGCTCCTTTTTATCATCAGGAATTTCCGCGTAATCAAAGTGATCGCACCCTAAAAGCGCTCCTGAATTATAAGGGCTTCCTACAATGATCTCTGTGTTATTTTTTTCAGCTAAAGGCATCATTTTATTAAGCGCTTCTTCATGCTGCATGATTGTATACTGTGTTGCAGACAAACAAATGTCCGGAGAAGTTTCTTCCAGCTGAAGAGCCAGCTCTATCGGAACAGCCTTATTCAGCCCAAGCCCCCATCCTTTAATTACACCTTCCTCGCGGAGACGCGTCAAAGTTTTAAATGCTCCTTTTCGAGCCTCATCAAACTTTGAAACCCATTCATCCCCGTGAAAGTCAGGGGAAATATCATGTACAAATACAAAATCCAGACGGTCTGTCTGCAGGCGTTTAAGGCTGTCGTCAATCGATCTTAATGTGCCTTCCTCTGTGTAGTCATGAGTAATTTTATTTTTACGTCCATATTCAAAAAGGCCTTCTTTTTCCTCTTCTTCCTCAAGGACAATCCGTCCTACCTTCGAACTTAACACGTATTCATCTCTGGAGTATTGTGATAATATTTCACCTACACGCAGTTCAGATAAACCAAAACCGTAAAAAGGCGCTGTGTCAAAATAGCGGATCCCGTTATCCCACGCATTCTGAATTGTCTTCAGCGCTTCTTCCTCTGGCACATCCCGGAACATATTGCCAAGGGGAGCAGTGCCCAAACCTATTTTCTTTTTAAGCGCATCTTGTAATTCCATTTTTACCCCTCCTCTAAACATCCTGTTACCCTCATATAAATCCATTAAAACAGCTTCCTTTACGTATTCGACAAGTGCCTGGCACCCGTCGGTTTCCGTCAAATTTTGTTAGTTGATACCCTCTAAATTAAACAAAGCTATCCCCGCCAGTATGCTATAATTTAAGAAAAAGTTCTGCGGGAGGCTGTTAAATGAGCATTCATTTTGAAGTAAAAAGAACTTTTCATGTTCCCCCTCAACAAGCATACGCTGGCTTAATTGATCTGGATGCTGCAAGAAATTGGATGCAAGGGTTAGTAGAAATTAAACGGCTGGATGATGGTCCGGTCCGCCCTGGCAGTCAGTGGAAGGAAACGAGGAAGATGTTTGGAAAAGAAGCCACCGAACATTTTGAAGTTGTGAAACTACATGAACCTGAAAAAATAGTGCTCCGTTGTGACGGGACAAAAGGAACAACGGGCAAGGGAGAATTCCTGTTTACATATTTCCTCGAACCAACAGATGATGGTACTGTCGTTACTTTACATGGGGAGATAAATGGTCTGACGGGCATAACGAAATTATTCGGAAAAATGATGTCTAAAACTTTCAAAAATGCTTGCGCAAAAGACATGGATGCACTGAAAAACTATCTGGAAACGGAACAGCCTGTATTTCACCAAAATAGCTAATGTAAAAAAGGAGACGTTATGACAATTATTGATAAGTTAAATCTTACTAAGTATAAAAACATGGCCGTCATTAACCAGCCAGACGACTATGATCTGTTTGATGGATATAAAACAGAGTTATCCGGAAACCATGATGCTGTTTTCATCTTTGTAAAATCAATTGACGATATGGTCCGTCACACGAACAACGTGATAAAAGGAGACCATTTACAGGAGAAGGGCTACTTATTTTTCGCCTATCCTAAAAAGGGCAATAAACGGTATAAGACATTTGTCCACCGAGACGAGATTTTTCCGGCCTTGAAGGTAGACGAGAATGACGGATACGTACCAGGCAGTGATGTGAAATTCTCACGAATGGTAAGTATGGACGAGGTATTTACTGTTGTTGGGTTAAAACGGGAAAAGAAAAAATCTGTGAAGTCATCCGCCTCAAGCCAGTGTGTGGCTGACTATGAGGAGCATGTGCAAGACATCGAAAAACTGTTAACAGATCATCCGGAAGTGCTCCATTTTTATCAGGAACTTACCCCTGGCTATCAACGGGACTGGGCACGGTATATCTATTCAGCTAAGCAGCAGAAAACACGCGATAAACGCCAGGAACAGATGGTCGATATCTTATCACAAGGATATAAGTCCGTAGATTTATACCGGCAAAAAAAGAAGTAAAATCATCTTTCTGAAAAATCTTCTCATTTCAGCACAAAATCCTCCCTGCATTAGCAGTGGAGGATTTTGTGCTTTATCATCTACATAAGGAAGGTTATGGGCCAGAACGAGTATGTGGAATCGTTTCTGGCAACTCCATAATAGACCAGTAATATGAACTAAGTATGAACTGGACAGGTAAAATACTAAACCTTTTGCCAAATCACATAAGAAATTACCAATAATAAGATCTGTCAAAAAACAGCACTATTTAAAAGGTCACACCGGAGATTCCGACCGGGGTAAAGCCTCTTTTATTGGCTCAGGCTCTAAAATCCTCCTGCAGGAAGCTCTTTCTACAAGAGTAACTGGAATTTTAACAGAAAAGAATTGCTTCTTGTTATTATTTATTTCTTCAAGCAGCAGGTTCGCTGAGGTTTTTCCTATGAGAGTAGTGTCCTGCCTGATCGTCGTCAACGCGGGTGTTGTATACTGAGCCATCCTTATATCGTCAAAGCCAACTACTGAGATGTCTTCCGGCACCTTTAATCCCTGCTCTGTAATCTCCCTGATTGCTCCAAGTGCCATTAAATCTCCGGCAACATAAACTGCAGTCGGCGGTTCCTTCAGCTCGAGAAGCTGCTTCATTGCTCCCTGGCCGCCTTCGTGCGTAAAATAACCGCCGTTTACTATATATTCATCAGGCAGCTCAAGGTTATTGTTCTTCATAGCTTCTACAAAACCATTTTTCCGCTGAACACCTACAAACAAAGCTTCATCACCAGAGATATGGGCAATTTTACGATGTCCTAAAGAGTATAAATAATTGACAGCAAGCTCGCTTCCATAAACATTATCGCTGTAAACCGCACAGCATCCTCTTATATCAAGATCTATGACCACAGTAGGCAGATCGGAATTGATTAACAGGTCTACCTCCGGATCATTTAGCGCAGAGCAGACAACAACGACACCATCAACATCCCTGTATTTGAAGTGATCCAAATATGATTTTGATTCTGAACCGACTTTCCTTGCAGCAAATAGGAGATCATATCCGTGTTCCTCAACACTTTTTTTAAAACTTTCAATTACTGCATTGAAGAAAGGGTGTTCCATTCCAATACCCGAGTCTTCTACAAATATTACTCCTATACTCCAGGATTTTTTTGTGGATAGCGTTCGGGCACTGGAACTGGGGAAATAACCTAATTCATTAACAGCTTCGTTTATAATTTTCTTAGCCTTTTCACTCACATCTGTGTAATTATTCAGTACCTTTGAAACTGTAGTGATGGAATAACCTGTTTTTTTGGCAATATCATAAATAGTTGTCATACTATCCCCTCTTACACATCCTGTTATTTTTAGTCTCTCTTTTAAAAAATCGGCAGCCATTTTTAAGCAGTGCGGTATTTTTTAAAAGTAGTATAATTAATCGCCATGAGTATATAAGCAAAGACACTTACTCCGATTACCATAAAGGTTCTCGGAAAATTTACAGCTATAATCAGATAGGCAATTACCCATAGAAGCTGAAGCAGCGTTTTTCCCGGATGCAGGAAAACGAGACCAACGGAAGCTTTTATATATTGCCAGGTTTTATATTTGAAGTGAGCAAAAATAGAGAATAAATTCAAATACGTCATTAAAGCAACGGCAGCAAAAAAGAATATAACTATATAGATAAAAATTTGAATAGATTCTGCGTAAAAATAAGAAACGAAGGTGAAATTCACATAAAGGATATAAAATATCACGAGGAAAAAAATCCCTAATACATTCGAGCGGATAAAGTCTCCTTTATAGAATTTATAATATGATGCAAAAAGCGGAATATCTTTATCTCCTTTTATCCATTCCCTGATGATTGCAAAAAGCGCAACAGTCGATGGCATGACGCCAAAAACTCCAAGCCCTGCTATAGTAAAGAGCAGCCAGAGAAGATTTAAAGCAACAAACTTATAAATGAGCTCAGCAAGCTGAAATATCATTTTCCCCATTGTTAGCACCCCTGTGTATTAATAGCTGTTTAAAGACCGGCTTCCAGTAGCTGTTCAAAAAACAATCGATTTAATCCTGCAAGGTCAGATCAGCTCTTTACTGCTCCTTCAGATAAGCTTTCAATAAATAAGCGGTTAAACAGCAAGAATACGATAATTAGCGGGACTGTAGCCCAGAAAGTACCTGACATAATCATACCATAATCCATTTGCCGGGCATCGTTCAATGCCCGGAGAGCCACCTGCAGTGTATGGACAGACGGATCGCGGAGCACTACGAGAGGCCAGAGAAAATCATTCCATACATGCATGAATACAATAATTCCGAGAGTAGCAAAAGCAGGCAGTGTCATTGGAACTGCTATATTCCAGTAAATTCGGAAGTTGGAGCAGCCGTCAATCTTCGCAGCTTCAATAATTTCTCCAGGAAGACCTTCTTTCATATACTGCCTCATCCAGAAGATTCCGAAGGCGTTAATCAGGCCCGGTATAATTACCGCTTTAAGTTCATTCAGCCAGCCAAGAGTTGTAATTATATAATACTGCGGAATCAAGCCAAGCTGTGGAGGTACCATCATTGTAACGAGGATCATGACAAACAGGACATTTTTTCCTTTGAACTCCAGCTTCGCGAACGTATATCCTGCAAGAGAACATAAGAACAGAGTCCCGATTGTTACGGAAAAAGAAACAACAAAGGAATTCCACATCGCTCCAAAAAAGTCTATGCTGTCTAACACTTTTAAAAAGTTGTTAACAAGGTCTGCTCCAGGTGTAAATGGCGGGGGAACCTGGTTTATTTCCCTGTTTAATCGTGTTGCCATTACAAACATATAATAGAAAGGAAATAAAGAAGCTAATGAACCAAACAGCAATAAAAGATAAACAAATAGTTTTTTTACGGAGAACTTTGATGACCCTGTCTCTTTTTTCACCTGTGCCATGTCAGCTTCCTCCTAACCTAGATTTTTCGAACGGCCGATTCTGTTAGTGATGAGCAGGTTGACTGCCGTTAAGGTAATAATAATAAAGAACAGGACAATCGCTGCTGCGGATGCGGTGCCGAATGAGTTATAAATAAATGCGTCTCTCCATAAATAAGCAACTATGGTAATTCCCTCTTCCCTTAGTCCCCGCCCTAAAAAGATTAATGGTTCGGTAAACAGCTGGAAGCTGCCGATCGTTGCGGTGAAAACAACGAACATGATGATCGGCTTCAGCATCGGAATCGTAATCAGACGTATTTGCTGAAATACAGTAGCACCGTCAATTTTCGCTGCTTCATAAAGCTCTTTAGGAATACTCTGCATCCCTGCAAGAAAAATGATTGTGTTATAACCGACCCATCTCCAGAAAACCATTGTGGCTATCGCTATTTTTACCGGCCAGTACTCAGCATTCCACCGAATTGGGCTGATATCAAAGAGACTCAAAAAGTAATTGGCAAAACCAAACGGCTGGTTGTTAAACACGACTCCAAAGATAATTGCTACCGCGACAATCGAAGTAATATACGGTAAAAAAACCATCGTTCTGAACGTATTACGAAAGCGGATAAGCTGCGAATTCAGTGCAAATGCCAGAAAAAGTGCGGCGACAATCTGCGGGGCAGTTCCCATAATGCCGATAAGGAAGGTGTTCTTAATAGATGAGTAAAATACCGGATCGGAAAAGATAAACTGGAAGTTCCGCCAGCCTGTAAATTCCATCGGAGCCAGCCCATCCCACCGGAAAAAAGATAAATAAAAGCTGAAGATCATAGGGAATAATCCAAAGACAGCAAACAAAATAAAGAAAGGAGATATAAATACATATGCGGATAAAGCAGTACTTTTTTTCTCTGACATTCGCCTTGTTTTTTTAGGCTTCTCCATTTTTCACTCCCCCAGTTTGATAGTACTTCTTAATAAGAGAAACGGCTGGTGTTTTCATAAACTTATTTGTCTTTTTCAAGAATGCCTGGCAGATTACTTATTTAAACTTATTAAAACTAACCTGCAAGCCAGTCTCGAAATCTTTAAATATGTAAAAAATGTACTATCACCCTCTGAATCTTATCAGATAAAGTGAAAAGAAGTATGGCACTACCACTTCGGCCATACTTCCTTCCACAGCCTGTTATTTATCTTTCAATGATTCGTTTAATTCTCTCAATTGCTTCTTCCCAGGCACCTTGTGGCTCTGCACCGCCTGCCACATCATCGATAGCCTGCTTCACTTCATCATCTACAGGGTAGTAAAGACTGCCTTTGAATACAGGTTCCACTGCCTGTGCTGCTTCAGAGAATACTTGAGCTGTTGCTATTCCGCCAAAGTATTCGTCTTCATACTCCTTGAATTCAGGCATATCGTAAACAGCCGGAGCAGACGGGAATAATCCGTAACCCTGAAAAGCTTTGAGCTGCTGCTCAGGAGCAGTTAACCATTCAATAAACTTGTATGCTTCTTCCGGATTCTCAGACTCAGCTGGAACAGCAAGGTAAGATCCGCCCCAGTTTCCAGCACCTTCAGGCATTGTAGTAATAGACCATACTCCTTCTTCTGGTTCATTGTCTTTGATTACTCCCTGCATCCACGCTGGTGCTAGCATAGTTGCGTATGTTCCGTCACCCATTCCCGCGAACCATTCCGGAGTCCAGAGAGGAATATCGCCGACTAAGCCTTCATTTAACAGACTGGAAGTGTACTCATAAGCATCTTTAATTTGATTATGCTCTTCAATAATCAGTTCACCATCAGGACTGAAATACTGCTCCGTTGACTGGTCACGGCGCGCGTTGTATACAAGCTCACCGGCATCTGTCATTTGCTTCCCTGTAGCCTCATAGATCTCCTTCGCTACACTTTCAAAATCATCCCAAGTTTTCACCAGTTCAGAAACAGCTTCCGGGGAAGAATCGAAGCCAGCTTCTTCAAAAACATCCGTACGATAGAACATGACAGTTGGCCCTATATCAGTTGGAAGGCCGAACAGGAAATTCCCTTCAGCATTTTCACCGTTTTTCCATACCCACTCAAGAAATTCCCCTTCTACATCTGATGCACCATGGTCATACAAGTTTGTGAATGCATCTTCTGCATTCCGGTATCTTTCGATCTGAGCTTCCTCAATCATCGTGATGTCCGGAGCTCCGGTACCAGCAGAAATAGAAGTAAATAAGTTATCATGCATATCATTCATGTCACTATTTTGCAGATTAATAGAAACATGTGGATTATCTGCAACGTATTCTTCAATAAGCTTGTCATAGCCAGTGTTTCCAAACTCCCAGAATACGAGTTCAATATCTCCGTCTCCGATCGTTTCTTCTGTAGTGTCGCTATTACTGTTGTCTTCGTTATTGTTATTGCCCCCGTTAGTCGCCGCGTCACTGCTCTCATCACCGCCGCATGCTGCCATTAAAGATACTGATAAGACAGATACCCCCGCCAGTTTTAAAAATTTGGACATTGTAGTTTTCCCCCTAATAATTATTTAATAGATTTCTTCCAAACCGGGAATTCTTTTTCCCTCTCACCCCCCTGAAAGTCTGAGTGCCATACATATTGGTAGTGAAAAAACCGAAAGGATCAATACTGAAACCTTATGTTCAATATATAATAAGCCTCGTTTAAGAAAGCGCTTTCGATTCTCCCCTAAACAACCCTCCCGTTGAAAGGGAGGCGGCTTATTTACCATTTTTAATCAGTGTCCTAAAATGGATTTTTATCATATTTCAAAGAAGTTATTTGCAATTGTCTGCTTATACCAGTAATAGCTGTCTTTTTTTGTACGCTCAAGCGTCCTGTAATCAACATGTACGATACCAAATCTCATTGTGTAGCCCTCAGCCCACTCAAAGTTATCAAGAAGTGACCAGGTAAGATAACCTTTTATATTAACCCCTGACTCCATACTTCGCTGAAGAGAAACAAGGTGCTTTTTCAGGTATTCAATTCTCCCGGTGTCCTGTACCCTGCCATTTTCAGGCTCATCGTTATAGCAGGATCCATTTTCAGTAATATAGATCGGGATGTCTCCGTATTTATCAGAAATTTTCTTAAGGATGTGGTAAAAGCCTTCAGGGTAAATATTCCATCCTATATCTGTCTTCAAATAGCCTGCATCCACTTTTTCCAGATCAAAAAGTCCCTCATCTTCAGCATAACGAGATATACTGCCTGTATAATAATTAATGCCGACAAAGTCTACAGGCTGATTGATAATCTCCATATCCCCATCTTCTATTTTTAAGGCTGCGCCGGTTTTCTCTTTAAACCAGTTAACGAGAAATTCCGGGTAGCTGCCTTTAAACACAGGGTCAAAAAACCAGTCAAGGAACCAGGCACTCGCACGTGTGCATGCATCAATATCTTTTTGATTGTCACTGTATGGCTCATTCCATTCCACATTAGGGGCATACCCGATTTCCCCTTCTATCCCCAGCTTGCGAAATTTAATTACCGCTTTCCCGTGAGCTACGAGCAGATGATGTGCCACATTCATTCCAAGCTGAAAGTCTTTAAGCCCTGGTGCATGTGCGCCAATAAAGTTAGACAGGAAGGATACACACCATGGTTCGTTAATTGTAATCCAATGTTTGATTTTCCCGTCAAACTCCCTGAATAAAAGTTCTGCATACTTTTCAA
The DNA here is from genome assembly GCF_002019695.1 of Evansella clarkii. Lineage (GTDB taxonomy): Bacteria > Bacillota > Bacilli > Bacillales > Salisediminibacteriaceae > Evansella > Evansella clarkii. The sequence continues at coordinate 3,649,779 of NZ_KV917376.1, forward strand.
ACGCCTCAATCGTTTCTCTGTTATCCCATCCGCCTTTATCCTGAAGAACCTGGGGCAAATCCCAGTGATAAAGGGTGCACATCGGCTGAATGCCTTTTTCCAGCAATTCATCAACGAGCCTGTGGTAATACGCAAGCCCTTCCTTGTTCACTTCCCCTGTCCCGTCCGGGAAAATTCTCGGCCAGGCAACAGAGAATCTGTAAAAATCCACTCCCAGGTCTTCCATAATTTCCACATCTTCTTTATAACGATGATAACTGTCGCAAGCGACATCCCCATTATCTCCGTTCACTACTTTTCCGGGAGTTTTTGCAAAGGTGTCCCAGATGGAAGGTCCTCTGCCGTCTTTGTTTGCGGCACCTTCTATTTGATAGGATGCGGTCGCGACTCCCCACTTCATCCTCTTGGGAAACTGAATGATTGACATATTTCTATCCCCTCTCACTGCGATATGGAGTTTTATGAAACAATACTAAAGCGCTTTCGTAACTATTCGAAAAATAAAAACTCAGGTCACTATAATCAGAGTATTCTTTCAACTTATTTTAAAAATACTGTGAAAACATCACGTATTTAATCCAATAAACGAATACGTATGTACATTTTTAATATTTATTGGATTATATTTACTTGTAAGCGTTTTCGAAAGTGCTTTCGTAATCATTATAATTAGACTGGTCAAATATAACAACAGTTTTTTGAATAATCTCAAAAAATATTTTCAGCTGTAACAAAGTTTTTATTAATACGGCAGTATTGATTATAAAAACAGCCATTCTTTAGAAAGACAAAGTACCATTCCAGTTGATTTAAAAGTAATTAAAAAAAGCCTCTCCTTTTTAGAAAAAGCGAGGCTGGTAATATTTCATTTAGCTATTGGTTAAGCAATACAATTAAATGTTCCTGTTAACACTGGCACTTATCTAATTATAGAAATCTGCCTCATGGTTAAATACCTGCCCGCTGAAGGGATCTACAGAAAAGTAGAAGTCTTCGCCCCCTGACTGCACTTTATAATAGTAAAAAGAGTCTTTTACAAACAAGGCAGGTCCTATGCTGACAGGGACCGTCTTGTTTTCCAGGTTAACAATCTCGTAATCTGCTTGCTGGATATGAGCTGATATTAGTTCTTCCCCCTCAAAATAAGAGTAGCCAGGTAAAGTGCTCACAAATAAAACAGGTAAAATTATCATTACATGAGCGTAAAGGGTAAGGATAAATGTCTTTCCCCTCTGTGCGTTCCTGACAGCGGCTAAAAAAATGAGCTGAACGACTATAAATGACAGGTAAAAATCTGTATTCATAATTAAATACCGGGTGTTCATTGTATAAAATATAATTAATTCCAGAACGAGCAAAATAGCATTACATAAAAGGAAAAACTTATAATACTTCATAAGCGCACCGCCCTGTTATTTTTATTACCCTATTCTGAATTTCGCCAGCCATATATGAATTTTTCCTTGCTCAACCTGTTTTTTGTCCTGTTCCGTGAATGTCCCTCTGTTTGTTTTTCATCGGCTGCAGTTGACCGTATGTCGCCGATCTCCATATCCATTCCATGGGGCCGAAACGGTATTTTTTCAGCCACAGATAACTAAACAAAATTTGCAGAGGAAAAACTAACAAGCTGATCAGAATGCCTAAACTCAAATTGACCTCCCCAAACAAGCCAGTCCCAGTATAAATGCTGATACCAATAACATTCGTTCTGACGACGTTATTAACGGCCCGTTCAACTGCTGCAGCTCTCCCCTCTTGAAGACACGCTCTGAAAAATCGAAATTACTTAAACTATATTCAACTAATTTTGGCAATAATCCTGCTTAGAGTCTTTTGGGAATTAGGGAGATTTCCCTCGGGTAAGGCAGCTGAAACAAGGTTACAGCACAAAAGCCTCCCTGCATTAGCAGCGGAGGCTTTTGTGCTTTATCATATAACATAAGGAGGGTTGTGAGCCATTCACGAGAATGAATGACCTCTGGCAATTCTTATGTTAAACCACCATTATGAACTAAGTATGAACTGGGCATGATAAGTAACTTTTTTTGGACACACGTTATGCTCCATCGCGATCCAACCGACTGTATTAAGCATAAAATGACGGGTTAGAATCTGTTTCACCTGATATGATATGACAAGTGAAGGAGGCATTTACATGGATATGCTGAAAGGAATGAACGACGCTCTAAATTATATTGAAGGTAATTTGAGTAACCCAATCGATTTACAAGAAGTGGCTAAAACCGCTATGTCATCGGAATATCATTTTAAGCGCCTTTTTTCTCTTTTGTCAGGCATTACAATATCAGAATATATCCGAAGAAGGCGTTTAACATTGGCTGCTCTGGAGTTGAAAAATCCAGACGTGAAAGTAATCGATACAGCCCTTAAATACCAATATCAGTCACCGGATGCTTTCTCAAGGGCATTTCAAAACTACCATGGTATTACCCCATCAGCTGCGAGGAACACGGAGAAAACCTTGAAAGCATATCCAAAAATGGCCTTTCAATTAACTATTCAGGGAGGAATGGATATGAAGTATCGGATTGGTAAAAAAGAAGCGTTTCGAGTAACAGGTGTAAAATATCAAGTAGAAATGGAAAATGAAATACTGTCCCCAACGTATGAAGAAATGATTTCGGCTATAAGTGATTCCCAAATGGAAGAATTCGAATCCCTCTCTAACCGGGAGCCTCATGGGATCATTCATGTGTCTGTAAATTACTCAGAAGATGCGGAAGGAAAGGCAGCCTTCGACCAATATATCGGGGCTGCGACAACTAAAGAGCCGCCAGAAAAATATTCCACTTTAGAAATACCTGCATTACAATGGGCGATTTTCGAAGTAGATGGAGACTGGGAGAAAGTCGAGGAACAATGGCAGCGCATCTATTCCGAATGGCTGCCTTCCTCCTCTTACGAATTAGCGGAAGGTCCAGAAATCCTTGCCAGCAAAGATGAAAAAAGCGAGATATGGATTTCTGTTAAGGAGAAATAGCAGAAAAAAGACAGGCCCTGGAGCAAACAGCTTCAAGGGCTTGTTTGAATTCTCACTGTCTGTAAATGACGCACCTATAAAATATTATGGTGATTCTTTATAAAACGTTTGAAAATGACAGCCAGATGTACATGGTTATTGGTATTAATTAAATAAGATGTCTCATCTAAAATTGAGCAAAAGTAAAATAAACGGAGATATTCCGTTTATCTGCAAACTGTAACTCTTTTAGGGGTAAAATAAGGGGAAGTTTTCCGGTTAAGCAAAGAAAAACCTCCCATTTTCCAACTTTTCAAGTAAATAGGCGGAATCTCTCCGCCTATTTTTGCATTTTTTAATAAAAAGTACGAATTAACCGGAATTTTTCCGTCAATTTTTTAAAAAAGTCTGCTTAACCTGCCCCTTCAACTGATATCCCTGCCCCGCCTCGGTTATCAGCTCAACCTAACAAATTGTTTAATACCGCCCGCTCACCCCATCAAAATATTTTCGTAATTATGTGAATTGAGAAACTTTTTCCACTCCTCAACGTATTAATCAATGTGAAGCCCACTGGAAAGGTGAGGAGTTATTATGAGCGTGCTGGAAGTAAAACATTTAAAGAAATCGTTCGGGCCTGTGCGTGCTGTGGAAGATATCAGCTTTTCGGTCACAGCCGGCGAGATTTTCACCATCATTGGCCCGAATGGCGCTGGGAAGACGACCACCCTGGAAATGATCGAGGGGCTGGTCCCCCCGGATGAAGGAGAAATCACCTTTGGGGAAATGGACTGGAGGAAAAATGCGGCCGCGATAAAAAAGAAGATCGGTGTGCAGCCACAGTCCAGTGCCATGTTTGATTTGTTAACGCCAGAAGAGAACCTGAATTTGTTTGCCAGTTTTTATGACAGGTCCCGTTCTGCGGAAGACATCTTACAATTAGTTAACCTGACAGACCACCGGAAAAAACATGTGAAAAAGCTGTCTGGCGGACAACGCCAGAGACTTGCGATCGGCCTTGCTATGATAAGCGATCCGGAAATCATCTTCCTTGATGAACCAACAACAGGGCTGGACCCTCAGGCCCGCCGCAACATTTGGGATATTGTTCTGCAGCTGAAGGAACTGGGGAAAACAACGATTTTAACGACACATTATATGGAAGAAGCAGAAAAGCTGAGCGATCGTGTCTGCATCGTCGATCAGGGAAAAGTGATTTCGATAGATACTCCTGCTGCGCTAATTGACCAGCTCACAGAGGAACGTGAAGTCCATTTAATTTTTCTCGACGGAGCTGATGCAGCGGAATCAGCCGCCTTGTTTTCAGATGACCTTGGATCTGTCAGTCGAACAGAACGGGATGGCAGCTCGTTAACAATCTGGACTGCTCACCCTGAAGATACGCTGTATCAATTATTTAGTTATACGAAAGAACGAAATTTCCAGGTGGAACAGGTCTCCATTCGCGAAATGAGCCTGGAGGATGTATTTATCGCTTTTACAGGTAAGGAATGGAGGGATTAGCTTGAACGGTTTCCGGCAATTTAAGCAAATGTTTCTGACTCAGCTTCGGATGACTTACCGGGAAAAACAGGCCTGGTTCTGGGGCATCTTCTTCCCTGTCATATTAATGGTCATCTTTATGTCTATATTCAGTGACAACTCTGATAATGATTTCAACGCAAACGTCGCTCTCGTCAACGAGCATCCAAATGAAACGTCAGAGATGCTGCTTCAGCAAATCAGCCATATTCCGGTACTGGAAATCGAAACCGGCGAACCAGTCACCCGGGAAGAAGCAGAAGAGATGGTGGCAGATCAGGAAGTAAACGCAGCAATTGTCCTCCCGGAAGCAGATGACGATACCTCCCTTCTTCTTATTGTTAATAAAGAAGATGAACAAGGAATAGTCACACAGGCGCTGACGGGAATGCTCAACGAATTTGTTCATCAGGCGAATTTATTTGCCGCTGGCGCTGAACCAATTTATGAAATTGAATATGAAGCCATCACCTCAGGAGACACGGAATTCAGTTATACAGACTTCCTTCTAACCGGGATGATTGCTCTGTCTATTGCCCAGGGTGGTATTTTTGGGATGGTCGACCTTGTGGACATGCGGCGAAAAGGATTAATTAAACGTTTACGGATGACTCCGGCGGATATGAACATGTTCGGTTTCAGCGATATGGTGATGCGGCTCATTTTCAGCGTCGTCCAGATTATTTTATTATCACTAATCGGTGTATTTATATTTGGCGCTAACCTGTTCATTAATTTTGCCGGCCTGATTGTTGTTTTCCTGTTAGGAGCCCTTTCCTTTAACGCCATCGGTTATTTTTTCTCCTCGTTCAGTAAAACAACCGAAGCATTTATGGGCATCGCAAACATCGTCAACTTTCTTATGATGTTTTTAAGCGGTGTATTCTTCCCGGTTGAAACGATGCCCGACTGGCTGCAGCCAGTTTCTAATGTTCTCCCCCTTACCTACTTTGTGGATGGGTTAAGAGAAACGATGATCTACGAAACAAGCATTTTCAATGCTGAACTCTGGACCGGTATCGGAATCATGATATTATGGGGAGCAGTAACGTTTATGCTTGGTTCATGGCTGTATAAAAGACAGTCGATTGTGGCAACGAGATAATTCGACAAAATCCGGGTGGTTTCGGGTGGTGACAGCGTACTATGTCAATTAGTTTTTTCTTGTTTTTGCGTAATCCAAATAACCTTACGTAAAAATATACAAAAAATACCATTAAGCAA
>NZ_KV917376.1:3655537-3660397 GCF_002019695.1 Evansella clarkii
ACAGGGCGTTTTTCCCGAGGAGGATGAAGCGTTGCCCGGGGAACACGTCCGCCGAGAGCGATTCGAGCGAACTTATTATTTTTACTTTAATTAATTTGTTATAAAGAGAGAGGGTGTCACCAAAAGCTAGTTGCTTTTGGGACACCCTCTTCCACCTCAATTGTTTATTAAGAGAGCATAAAATTTGTTCTCGAAAATAAATGAAGGTACACTTTTGAGACTCCGAGGGCTTAATCTATTTAAAAATAGAGTTATAATTACTTTTCTGAAACTTAAAAACTTCTAATTGTTAAGTTTGGTAGCTGGTAAAAATATCCAAAAGCGTGGCCCATATTTATTCAGCACAATTGCTAAGGCTTTATTACTCCGGATAAAGATCCTGATATGTTTCTACTGTATGTTTAATTAATTCCTTTAAAACATTGGTATCGATATCAGACAATTTATTTACATAAATACAAGCCTTACTCTTCGTGTGTTTACCGAAGTTTTCTAATAACTTTTCTCTTTCCTCACTTTCATAGGCCAAGTAGAGACTTATTTTCGCCTTTCTTGGTGAAAAAGCCGCTAAAGGCGCATCCCCTTCATGGCCTGATGCATACTTATAGTGATAACTGCCAAAGCCTATAATACTAGGACCCCACAATTTTGCGTCATAACCAGTTACCTCTTCAAAAATTTCTAATAACTGATAGGCATCTGCCTTCTTCTTCTCATTTCCCACACTTTCAATAAATTCAATTACACTATTGTCGGTTTCTTTCATCTTCGGTTCATACATATATGCGCTCTCCTATTCTCTGAGTAAATGCATGTTTACATTATTGTCATCACTATGTTCTAGAATAAAAATCCAATTCCCTGTAAAAATGAACAATTTTTTAAAAAACCGAGCTAAAATCTTTTCCTGTCTATGCAAACAAAAAACACCATCCAATTCATGTTATAAATCGAATTAGCGTTTCTTCGTTATAATTATTTTGTCCGCAATATTTTCTCCATCGTTTTTCCCTTTGCTAACTCATCGATCAGCTTATCCAAATAACGGATTTCCTGCATAATTGGTTCTTCAATGTCTTCTACTCGCACGCCGCAGATGACCCCTTTAATAAGAGCCCGCGAAGGATTGAGCTGGGGAGCTTCCGTAAAAAAGGTCTCAAAGTCTGTCTGTTTTTCCAGTTGCCCTGCTAACTCTTCCTGGCTATATCCCGTCAACCAGCGGATAATCTTATCGACTTCTGCTTTCGTCCGTCCTTTTTTCTCTGCCTTCGCAACATAATGGGGATAAACTTTTGCGAAACTCATTGAATATATATTATGTTTGCTCATGATAATTCCTTCCTTATATTTAGATCGAGTTGATATGACAAGGATAACCGGCAATCATTGGTTTGCTTTGTACCGGCATAAGGGGATGCTGCACCCTATGGAAGATTTAGCTGCCAGGAAACCCCGAAGCGGTCATTTAACCAGCCAAACTTTTTACTGAAACCATAATCGTTTAAAGGCATAAGTGCTTGTCCACCCTCACTTAGTTTCTCAAAAAGATTATCCAGTTCCTCTTCCGTATCACAAGTAATGAAGATTGAGATAGAAGGTGTAAAAGCGAATTGATGTTTAATATAACTGTCAAAACACATAAACTCCTGACCTTTTAAAGTAAACGCAGCCTGCATAACTGAGCCTTCTGGTCCATCTTCATCAGCCCCATATCTAACAATATTTGTGATTTGAGAGTCCTCAATGATTGAGGTATAGAAATTCATTGCTTCCTCTGCACTGCCATCCTGAAACATTAAAAACGTGGATATTTTTTTCATTATTTACCACTCCTAAAATATATCGAATTTACTCTCCCGTTAGATTTTTCACTGAACTAAAATCAGACCCTTAGCAAACCTCGGAATCCTCTCGCTGCATAATAGGATTCTGCTCCATTGTGGTACATAAACACAGTGTCATAGCGCCGGTCACAAAAAATTGCCCCGCCTAGTTTTCTAATATGATCAGGGGTTTGTACCCAGCTTGACGATTTCAAATCAAAACTTTCAATTTTCTGCAGCTCCCGGTATTGTTCCTCCGTTAATATCTCAATTCCCATGGAAGCTGCCATATCAATAGCATTATTTTCCGGCTTATGTTTTTTCCTTGACTCCTGCGCTTCATGGTCATAACAGACACTTCTTCGACCTTTAGGACTTTCCGGAGAACAATCATAAAAAATGTATTCGCCTGTCGTTTTACCAAGGTCAACAACATCCGGTTCACCACCAGAAGTCTCCATTTCATAAACCGACCATAGTTTTTCAGGATTATCTTCGAGCCTTGCTTGCACTTCCGCCCATTCAAAACGGTTATGCCGATTCATATTTTTCTTAAAACGGGTTTCCAGTATTCCGAGCAGTTCTTCACGTTTTTCTGGTGGCAACTCCTTATTTATCTTCGTCATATAAGTATCCCCCTTGTTTTCCCTATAATTGGATAACGAATAAAGTACTCCGTTAAAACAACACTTCTACAGCTAAATATGTATGTTAACTTGCTTTTTAAGTTAGCGATCAGATAATGCTATTTAACTTACAAATTTGTTTTGTAGTATTCACGGAGTTCAAATGCATTATCTTTCCATTCAACTGTATGGCCATGGATTAATTGATCAAGGACATCCAGGCATCTATGCCACCCTGCAGCTGTGTATATCGCCATTGTGCGGTCATCGAACGTATGGCTGAACGTCAAAGTGCATCCTTGAGCCGTTTCATCGAGGCTTATCTCTAATAAATCATCTATTTCCCGAAAACAGAAGGAGTATGGAGGAAGAAACTCAGTAATAACTGCCTCGTAGACGGAACCTTCCCCGTCATCGAACTTTATCTTCCCGCCAACACGAAGATCCATATCTCCAGTTGCAAATGGATACCACCGAGTGAAATAATCCGGCTCTGTTATAAAACGAAATACTTTTTCAGGACTATAAGAATATTTACGTTTAAAAACTAAAATGTTTCTTCCATCTCTTTCATAGAGTCTGCCATAATTACTCAAGGTATTACCTCCTTTATCTTTCCCTCACCATTTTTACCAGTACACTAATTAAAGTATACCATTTCATTTGCTCTTAACTGGAGAAATTGTCATAGGTTTCAATATAAAAAACCAGCCAAAATCGGCTGGTTTTTACATTTCTTATTAAAATCCCTCACTATTGCTCCGGCATAAGGCGGCCTTCTTAACGGAGGTGAACTTATTAACTGCAGATGCTGGGAAATCCTGAATTAGCCTGCACATTAACACCTAATTCATCTTTTGTTTATGATCCTCCATTTGAGGCGGCTCCTCCATCCAGCCATTTTTTATCATGATATCTGCGCCATTATGAGCATATTCAAAAATATCTTTCATGAAAATCCCCATTTTTGCTGGAAGGTCATTTCGTAAACTAAAAGCTGTCCCGAGCGAACTGCTGCCCATAGAAAAGCTGCAAAACAGACTGATACAATACATCATTAATTTATCTGAAAATGGAGCAGTTGTTGAACGAGTTGCATTCCCGCCCGGAGCTTGAGGAACTGGGAGGTTTGTTTGAATCATAATTTCACTTAATTCTTTTATGATGCTTTTAGAAATTTCTGCGCCTTCCTTAAAGTAGTTTTTCACCTCTCCATCATTTGCAGACTGGCCAAAACCAAGTATCAATTGTAATCCAATAAGATTCGATTCAATCCCTTTATGAACATGGGCAATCTCCACTGTATTCAAGGGTCTTTTTTCATTGAATGGATTGAGAATCACCCCACCTAAATAACTATTGTCTTTTACAAACTCAACTGATTTAGGCATTGATACGTAAGGGGCCCTCACAAGCAGCCCCTTCTCGAGCAAATACTGCGAGGAAATCCTGTAATACTTTTGAGTAAGTGCAGTAAGACCTTCAAACAGCATATTGAGATCTTCACGGAATGTCATCGTTATATTTAATGCGTGCAATCCCATGCTGATTTCTTTTAACAGCCGGACTAACATGATATCAAATCCATTATCATATAACTTTGGAGCGTCTTTATTTACGTCCTCTGCTGTGTATCCAACTGGAATTACAGCCCCTTCCTGTTCATATATCTCAATGATTTTACTAACATATTCGTCCAGCTCATTATACAAACCAGTCATAATATTTCTGGCTTTATCATCATCGGCTTTCTCTATAAAATACTCCAACATTCTTAAAATCATGGTTTTTTCCTGATATGTAAGCCATAAAGTTCCTAATTCTGATGATGTTATTGGTGCTTTTTCCGGCATAAATAATCCTCCCTAAAATAATTGATTTTAGGATTCAATAATTAATACAGATTTATACCAATTGCATATCTTATTTCAGATTTTAATTACCTGAACTACTCACCTGTCACTTTCAAACAAACACATTAACCATGAGACGACCGTGAAACATTTTCCGTGAAACAAGATTTTTCGGGTGGTGACAGCGTACTATGTCAATTAGTTTTTTCTTGTTTTTGCGTAATCCAAATAACCTTACGTAAAAATATACAAAAAATACCATTAAGCAACTGACAGAAAGCTTTATAGATGAGTCTCACTCTTCTCGGACTTGAATAGAACACTACCTCGTTTCAATACTACAGGGATACAGCCTGGTTAGTTCAGGTTTCGTTGTCATAACGTACAATTCGCATTTGTAGGACGAGGTAAATCATGCTGTCACTCGAGGTCTATGCCTCCGGCACCGAGTCGATTTTCCCTCAGCCCCAGAGGAGGAGACTCATATTTTATTAGTAAGAATCAAATTATCATAATTTTATGCTGCACTAATCAATTGATAAAAATCCTTCATTTTTG
>NZ_KV917376.1:3660407-3664271 GCF_002019695.1 Evansella clarkii
TCGAAAAGAAAGAGGGTGATATTATGCGGTGGTGTCCGAAATGTGGTTCAGAATTTTTAAATAAAAGAGAAAAATGTTCCGATTGTGATGTTATGCTTACGGAGGAGGAATCAGCGGAGGAAAGTGACCCGGAAATGGAGTTTGTAGAGACTGAGTTTCTCGTCACCGCTTCCAGTGAAATTGAAGCGAATATGCTGACTTCTTTTCTCGAATCTAACGGCATCAAAACGATGAGAAAGTACCGGGAAGCAGGCGGCTACTTAACTGTTTACATGGGAGACACAAGCTATGGCATTGATATATACGCGGATAAGAACAGGCTGGAAGAAGCGAAAGAGCTGATAGATTTTGCTTCTCTTAATGGGAACAGCAGTGAAAAAGAAAAATCTGCCGGCGGAAAAAAACTTAGCTTGTCATGGAAGGTATTCATCATTATTTTTATCAGTATGGGGTTGCTCGGGAGTTTGTTTACTAGGTAATTATTAAAAGCTGCACTTCCTCCGAAGGTGCAGCTTTTTTGTGGGATGGAAATCAACATTTAAATTAAAATAACCGGAGAATATCCGGTTATCTGTTGTTTGGGCCCACGTTTGAGTATAAATAAGGGGAAGGTTTCCGGTTATACTGATAAAAACCCCCCATTTTCGACTTTTTGGAGTCGATAGGCGGAATTTCTCCGCCTATTTTTTGGTTTTTTATTAAAAAATACTAATTAACCGGAATTTATCCGTTTATTTATTTACGCGGCAGCTTCCCCTCACTACATACCTTAAAAGTCTCATCCAAGCATACTGGTTCCTGCCTTCCTGTCCTATTCTCTCGGATGTCCAACACTAATGGACTATGTTAACGCAAAAACTGACAAAAAACTATAGTATAATATTCTAAATTTATTTAATTTTCACATAATTAATTGACGCACTCTTCATGATATGGAAAAATTTCATATGACACAAGGGTTCTTGTGATTACTAGTCAAAAGGGTGATGAAATGTTAAGAAAAAAACCTACTATCTTTACTCTGATTCTGGTTTTATCACTGTTTGTTTCAGGAATGGTTTTTTCAGCAGACGATTCAGTCAAGCAGACAAACGAGTCAACTGATTTGCAGCCTGGGGATGTGAATGTTGTTCCGTTGCAAATCACTGGACCACCTGAGGAGAGACTTAATTTAATCCTTTTAGGTGACGGTTATACTGCCGAGGAAATGGACAAGTTCCACGCAGATGTTGACCGAAATCAAAATGTGCAGTGGAGTGTGGAACCTTTCCGAAGCTACCGAAACTATTTTAATGTTTACGTAGTGGAGACTCCATCCGTGGATTCCGGAATAAGCTGTGATCCTGATGACGGAAATGTGCGCATGGATACAGTTTATAATCTGCAATATGCAAATCAATGTCCAGCGGATGCCTTAGCAAGAGGAATTACGTATGGATCCGGTGGTGCGCAGGCTAGAAATGAAATTCTTGCGAACCATGTAGCACCAGCACTTGGGCTCTCCCCTAACGCCCAAAACATCCAGACATTAGCACTCGCGAACACGTTTACTTATGGCGGTATCGGCGGAGTTCACGCAACAACTTCTGCCGGAAGTCCTCAAGGCCCATTAGTTTCACTTCACGAACTCGGCCATTCACTCGGTAATTTGCAGGATGAATATGCTTATAGAGACCGCGGGGTTCCAGGTGCACCTCATCCGAACTCTGAGCCAAATTCCATTCACCACACACGTATGACTTCAGAAGAAATGATTCAAAGAGAAGCAAAATGGTGGCGCTGGTTAGGAGAAGAAAGCGAATCTGGCGGTATCATTCGTGCAGCAGACCCGGACGGTTACGAAAGCGGACTATACAACGGTTCAAACGTCTGGAGACCAAGTCTGCATTCCATGATGAGACATACAGGCTTTTATTTTGACCAGGTCAGCCGGGAACACATGGTACACCGGATTACAGGTATGCGTAACGCTGGTGAAATGCCTGTTTCTTCCACTCCTGAAGGGGAAGTCGGAGAAAGTGACGTACTATGGGTAGAAACGATGCACCCAAGGTTCCATATGCTCGATGTGACTTGGGAAATTAACGGTGAAGCTGTAAATAACACGAATAACAGCCGTTATCTTGCCCTTTCGGCATTAAGTGTGGAGCAAGGTGACGAAATCAAGGTTACTGTCCAGGACCGAACCGAGTTTGTCCGTGATCCTCAGCATCTTGATGGTCCGAGAATGACTCAGATAAGGGAATGGATAATTGGTGAAGCACTGCCTGAAATTGATGTTGAGGTGAAATTCACTAATTCGTCTTCCCAGGAAAATGCGTTAGCTTATGATGAAATTGCTTTTGTTCAGACACCTAACCCGAATGATCGCATGTTAACCGTAACATGGGAGCTGAACGGAGAAGAATTGCCTAATCCTGATAACAGCCGACTACTGGATTTAAGTGCACTTGACCTCCCGGATGGAGCTTCTGAACTTACGGTAACAGTCACTGACCCAGGTTTTAGTGATGATTCAGATTCTATCACCTGGATTGTTGATAACGGTCTTCCAACGGCGCCAAGAACTTTATCAGACCCACTCACTTCTCTTTCAGGCGATGAGGAGCATAATATCTACTTCAATGAGTTTGACATGTTTCTTGACCCTCAAGACGACCAGCCAGGATTTGTCGTTGGCGAGCTTCGCCTCAATGGACAAGGTTGGTTTAACTATTTCGGCTTCCCTGATGAGCCGGAAGGTACACCATTTACATTTGCACATTCTGGTACTGACGTAAAGGAACTCACTTACGGCAACCTTGGCAGCTTCGGGCTCTCTATCGCAACTTTTGAAAGAACATATACAGAGGACGACCCATATGGTCCATTTATCCCTGGTTTTGGCACTCACACCATTGAACACCGTGCAATCGATGCCACAGGTAATATCGGAGATGCGGAAGAATTCCAGGCCACTGTACTTCCAGGAGACCTTCCTGAATGTACGGACACTCTGTCAGGAAACATTAATGGCGGACTCACTGTAAAGGAAGGTGTTACCTGCTTAGACAGTGCGCAGGTGCGTGGCGGACTAACAGTGGAAAATGGAGCTTCTCTTATCGCCTTTGACAGTTCCATTAACGGAGGTATCAAGACCTCAGGCGGAGAGGTTATCCAGCTGTTTGGAACAACTGTTAACGGTAATTCAGCAATAACTGGCACATCAAGTAATATTACTTTAGCAGGAAATTCGTTTAATGGCGGATTAACTTTATCTCAAAACAATCAGATTTCTGCTAATGAACAGTATGGAGAATATGGCCCGATTCTTTCCGGTAACGACATCAGCGGCAAGCTCACATGTACTGGAAACAATGCAACAGTAACCGACTTCGGTGCTTCAAACAATATAAGTGGAAAACAAAGCGGTGATTGTGGCGGATTGTAAGATGGTTTTTACAGGACGCATTATTTAACTGGAGTGGCTGGGAGGCTGTCCCAAAAGGTCGCTAAATTGCGACCTTTAAAGGACAGCCTCTTTTTTGTAAAGCTGTTTTTGGTTGATTTTCGAAAGTCGAAGGCCTCTTATCCTGCCTTCGGCTCTCTTTTTGTTTCTTTTTGGCCCTTGAACTTTAGATGTGTTTCCCATTTTAGAAAGTTATGGGCAATACAAAGAAGACCCCATTCCAGCGTCGTTTTGGAAAGGCCTCTCAGATAGAACCGATTAAAGCCCCGGTTATATTTAATTTGGCCAAAAACCGGCTCTACGTCACACTTCCTTCGCCGGTAAAGCTGACTGCCAGTTTCTGTCTGAAGTCGTTCCCGAACCTGCCTTCGCTGTTCCTGATTCTTCATGGACACACTAATCGTTTTCGTATCTTT
>NZ_KV917376.1:3664281-3848360 GCF_002019695.1 Evansella clarkii
CAAAGTCCTACTTTTTTCCTCTTGTATACACAATCCCAAACTCTGCGTCTTCTGCATTGTTTGTCTTCCCCGGGATCTTTCCGTTCTGTTTCTTACCCGTCATATGCCCAGTGCTTTTATCCTCCACCTTGCCCCTCTTATCCTTCATCATACTTCCTCCTTTTTCTCTTATTCTTCCGTATCTTCTTCCCTGTTATGTACTCCCCTCTGATTATTCTCGGTTACATTGGAGACAATACTAACTGCTGAATTGCCAGGACATAAATTCTAAACGGAGGAACACAATGAACACGAACGGCCGATACAGGACAGAAAAGGATTCTCTCGGTGAGGTGAAAGTCCCTGCACAAACATATTATGGCGCTGAAACACAGCGAGCACTGGAAAATTTCCAGATCAGCGGCCAGTCGCTCCCCCGTTCATTTATAAGAGCCCAAGGTATTATTAAGGCATCCGCAGCTGCAGCAAATATGCGGACAGGAGAACTTCCACCTGACACAGGAAGCTTTATTTTACAGGCAGCTGAAGAAGTAATCGCTGGCAAATGGGACGACCACTTTAACGTGGATATATACCAGGCGGGAGCCGGCACCTCACAAAATATGAACGCGAATGAAGTTATCGGAAACAGGGCGACACAACTGGCAGGTGGCACTCTCGGATCAAAGCTCATCCACCCACACGATCATGTAAATATGTCCCAGTCTACAAACGATACCTTCCCATCTGCTCTGCATATAGCAGCAGCTGAAAGTATCATTCAGGATTTTCTGCCTGCCCTCTCCACTTTAAATCAGTCACTTCAAAGAAAATCTGAAGAATTAATGGGTGTTAAAAAAAGCGGGCGGACTCATCTCCATGATGCTGTGCCTATCAGGATGGGGCAGGAATTCGCAGGCTACGCCGGCACTATTGAGACTCTGTATAAACAGGCAGAAACTATTCTTCAATCTTTCTATGAAATTGGTCTGGGTGGAAATGCCATAGGAACACCAATTAATACCCATAAAGATTATCAGCACTATGTGCTGGAAGAAATATGCCGTCGTACAAATCTCCCCTTCCGCTCCCCGGCCAGCATGTTCACCTTCATGCAAAACCGGAATGCAGCGATTCAAATGATGGCTTTACTAAAGGAGCTTGCTATACATTTAATAAAAATAACGAGCGATTTAAGGCTGTTAAGTTCCGGCCCGCGAACCGGGTTTGCTGAAATTAACCTGCCAGCTGTTCAGCCAGGCTCAACAATTATGCCAGGAAAAATAAATCCGGCGATTCTTGAAATGGCGTATATGGTCTGCTGCCGGATCATTGGCAATGATACAGTGATGGCAGCCGCTGCAATGGCAGGCCAGCTGGAGATCAATGTAATGATGCCTGTAATCGCCTCTACACTCCTGGAATCGATTGAAATTATGTCAAATGCGATTAAAACATTGGTAACAAAATGTATAAACGGAATTACCGCAAATGAACAGACATGCCGGCAACTGATGGTAGACAGCCTGGCGCTCGTAACCGGCCTCAGCCCAAAGCACGGTTACGACACAGCCGCACAGATTGGCAATGAAGCGGATGAACAAAACAAATCCATTAAACAAATCCTCCAGGAAAAAGGAATGCTCACAGAGGAAAACCTGCGAGCAATAGACCCTGATACTATGGTGTAATGGACACAGGGACTGTAAACTGTCCCCTCCACCTGGGAACTCTCCTGGAGGACAACCCTGTTTCCCTTTGACCTCGTTCGTCAGGTCTGCTTATAGCAGCTATATTATCTCAGCACAAAAAAAGATAAGCCCCCAAAATGAGTTCGCGGCTCATAATAGGGTAACTTATCTTCATATCCAGCCTTAAATCCCTTGTAAGGCATCTAAACTTCTGTGGCTGTTAGTTTTCCAGTACTACTCTGCCGGTGTGTAATGGATTGGAGATCCAGGTCCTAAGTCGATGCCAAAGAACATCCATACAATTAGCATAATCGTCCAGGCGATGGTGAAGACGATCGTGTAAGGGAACATAACAGAAATAAGTGTCCCGATACCCATCTTCTTATCATATTTTTGAGCAAACGCGATAATAATTGCAAAATAGGTCATAAGCGGTGTAATTATATTTGTTGTTGAATCGGCAATCCGGTACGCCATCTGTGTCATTTCCGGAGAATAGCCAAGCTGCATCATAATCGGTACGAATACAGGTGCCATCATCGCCCATTTAGCTGAAGCGCTTCCAATGAACAAGTTGATGAAACCTGCCACAACGATGAACGAGAGAATGAGCGGGATACCTGTTAAATTGGCCGCTTCCAATGCCTCGGCGCCATATACACCAAGGACAAGACCCATGTTAGTTTCCCCGAAATAAGCAACGAACTGACCAGCTGTAAATGCGAGAACGATAAACATCCCCATCGCTGCCATTGTATCGGAAAGCTGATTTGCAACGTCTTTGTCACTCTTTATGTCTTTTGTAGCAATCCCATAGAACAAACCAGGGATAAAGAACAGAATCGCAATGATAGGAACGAGGGAACTCATAAACGGCGACTGGATAATTCCTCCGTCATCCGCACGCAAAGCTCCGTTTTCCGGTACCACCATTAGTGCGAATATAAGTATACCAACTAGTAAGGAAACACCTGCCCAGATAAGACCTTTCTTTTCTTTCGGATCAAGTCCTTTTATGTCTTCACGATAATCTCCTTTGTATTCCCCAAGACGCGGTTCAACAATTTTTTCAGTAACCCAAGCGCCCACAATCGTTAAGAGGAATACAGATACAATGATGAAATAATAATTCATCGCTATGTTCATGCCTTCTGCGTATACCGGATCAATAATCCCTGCAGCCTGAATTGTCAGTTCCCCTAGCAAAGGATCTGTAGCTGATAAAAACAAGTTTGCACTGAAACCAGCTGATACACCTGCAAACGCAGCTGCCAGCCCGGCTAACGGATGCCTTCCAAGAGCCGCAAAAATAACCGCTCCCAATGGAGGAAGAACAACATATCCTGCGTCTGATGCAACACTGGACATAATTCCTGCAAAAACAAGTCCCCCTGTAATAAGTACTTTAGGAACTGAAAGCACAAACCCTCGGAGACATGCACTGATCAGCCCAGTTCTTTCAGCAAGCCCGATACCGAGCATCGTTGCAAGAACAACCCCTAACGGAGCAAATCCAATAAAGTTATCAACCATGCTGGTGAACATGTACTGTATACCTTCTGCTGTCAGAAGATTTGTTACAGTGACCATCTCACCCTCTTCCCCAGGATGTTCCACACTAATTCCCGCCGCAGATACTAATGCGGAGGCAGCGATTACAACCAGAGTTAAAATGGCAAATAAAGTGACAGGGTGCGGCAGTTTGTTCCCCACAGTTTCAACCATATCAAGGAACTTCTGAAACAACCCTTTTCGTTTTTTCGCCAATGGTAAAACTCCCTTCATTTCAATGAAAATAAAAAAACTAATATCTTTTTAAGGAGATTAGTTTTTTGGCTTTCCATCTTAATTATTATTCAAAAATATTATAAAGGGTTTCTCGCAGAATTTGTAGGTTATTTGTAGAATTAAATGAATTATAAAGATTCTCAATGTTCGGTCTACCCTTCTATTAATGGTCACCTCCTGAATGTAAAAATCAACCATAGGGCCGTCCACTTGGTTCCTTTTTCTTTCATTTGTTACAATCAAAGATATACTTTTTAAATCCTTGACTATCAAAGCACCTGCTGCAGCTATGTATTCTTCTGATACAGTGAAATGTTTCTTTGATTATTAACATTTACTGGTTTTAAAACAACTCCTCAAAAATTCTTACAGAAAGAGAGGTTTCATATGTCCAACATCCTTTTGATTTTTTTATTACAGCTTATATTGGTGCCTGTCTTATCTCTTCGAATTATATTTGTCGTTAAAAACATGAGCATACCTGCTTCTATTTTTGGATTTCTGGAAGCGTTGATTTATGTGTTCGGTTTATCTATTGTTCTTAGCGGGGAGCAAAGTATCGCTGAGATGCTTGTATATGCGTTAGGCTTTGCTGCTGGTATTTATTTAGGGAATTATATTGAAAATAAAATGGCTTTAGGTTATACAAACCTTACTGTTAACTTGCTTAATAACAATACTGAACTAATTTCCACTCTTCGGAACGAAGGATTTGGAGTGACCGTCTTCGAAGGAATGGGAAAAGATAGTGTTCGTTATCAGCTTCAAATTTTAACCAAAAGAAACATGGAAGAAAAATTGATGAAGATGATTGAGGAATACGAGCCGCATGCCTTCATTATTTCTTATGAGCCTCGTAAATTTAAAGGAGGCTATCTGTTAAAGGCTATGAAAAAGACTAAAAGAAAAACAGCTGACTAGTGGCACAAGGACAGGTTCACTATCCCCCTTCATGGTCTCCTTATAGCATCCATATTATCTGAGCACAAAAAAAAGATAAGCCCCCAAAATGAGTCTGCGGCTCATTTTGGGGTAACTTATCTCCATACCGAAGTGGCAGTCCTCTGCTGATCACCTCGCTAACTGATTTCTATGTAAAGTTATTGCCTCCCAGATTTTCTGTTTGTGCTTCTTTGCTCCTTTGCCAACTAAGTATTCATCATCCAGTTCCTCGCCTCTGCTCATTGCCACCTTAACATCAACACCTTTGCCCGTTACATGATATGTTGAGCTGCCTGCCCAGTTAGTCTTTTTCACGTGAAGGTTCATAAATAACCACCCTTTCAGAGATTATTAATCAGCCACAGCCTTAATTGCCATAAATCTCTCGCCTAAAGCCTCTGTCATTCCTAAAAGAACAGTTATCTCTTCAAATGTGAGAGGACCCATTTTATAAGAAAACTTTCAAATCCTTCTAATGCTATTGCCTCCCTTCATTAAGATTCAGGCCGTTCCCTCTGATTACCTATAACCGAATAAATATTCTGAAAAACGTACTTTTTTTAAAAAAGTGGAATTCACAAATTAATCTTCTTTGGAACTATATATATGTCTTTTTTTCTTATGAAAGTAAAACTAATGTCATGCCCAGGTTCTCCTCCACCCATTTTTTCTTTATAAGTGTATGATCAGCCTCATTAAGAGAAAAATTGAAACAAGGTAAAGAGCCAGAATCAGTTGCATTAAAGTTAGCTTTATTTTCAGAAGGTGTTACTTCTCGCTCACATAGATTAACAGTAATATAGATATCCGCCCCTCTTTTTACGGCCTCTTCCTTCCACTTCAATTTGTTACAGCTGGGGCCTGCTGCAATTGCTGCTTTTTTAATTTTTTTCTTAGAGCTGCCTGTGGACTCGATAGCCTCTGCCAAAGCTTCCGGTCCCACCCACAGACCATCAGTAGCTATATTATCCAGTTCGCAGAAAAGGAGTGAAATGTTGTCTTTCTTATTGTTAAAAACACACCCTTCTGTCACTTTTCCATTTATTGTTACTGCCATAACAAGACTTACACTTAGAGGGCTAAGAGTTATAAAAGGAATATGACAGGAGTATACAGAGAGCTTTTTCTCCTTTATTTTTTTCACATAAGCGTCCATATCCGGTACAGGCCCATTCCGTTTTACACCGTTTGCAACTCCACCATTCTTTACTGGCAGTTTTTCTATGAACAGGACATCACCCTCATTACTCTCCTCTGTAAACTTTTTCAATGCATTATCACCTGGAAAATCTGTTAAATATACTTTCCTTTGTTTCGGTATCTCACTTTCATTCTCAAAGCAGAATAGCTCTGTGAATTGTGCTGCAAAGGCAGATTTCCCGTTAAATTTTAAAGCAGGATCTGCAATAAACCGGCCAAGAGATGAGACCTTTTTAATAGCTGTACCATCACCGGCATTTGCCTGTTTACTTACAACTTCTTTTACCTGTGCCATGCTTATCACTCTCCTTGTATTAGTCAATTTAATAATGTAAAAATAAAAAACACACCCATCCCTCTGCAAGGGACGAGTGTGTTATAACCCGTGGTTCCACCCAACTTCCCATAAGAAAATCTTCCTTATGGCTCTGATACTCTAACGCGGTATATACGGTATTGGATACTCTAGTTCCCCAATACAGCTCGGAGGCGGTAAATTATTTTCCTAAGTAAGGAAGCTCTCAGCAGCCGCTTCCCTCTCTGGATACCGTAAAAATAACTCATGTCCTCTTCATCGCTTTTATTTATACAAATAAAAAACGCACTCATCCCTGCTAAAGGGACGAGCGCGTTATACTCGTGGTTCCACCCAAATTCCCAATAAACACAATGGTTTATCGGCTCAAGGTTGTGTAACGTCGAATCAACGGCATTGGATACTTAATGTTCCCCAATGCAGCTTAGAGGGGGTAAATTATTTTCCTAAGCAAGGAAGTTCGCAGCATACCTTCCCTCTCTGAATACCGTAAAAATAATTTCTGACCTCATCATTGCTTTTGCTGAATTGTTTAATTATTCTATATATTACAACATTGTTTAACCAAGCGCAATGCTTAATCTGAAGAAATGATATCTTTTCTTGCTCTTGTTAGGTTAGACCTCATTTTCGCACTTGCTAATTCCATCAACCTTTCCGGTAGTTTTCTGGAAGCGTTGTTTTAGAACAACCGTTCGAGTACCTCAACAAAGATGATAATAACAGAGTGATTGTCAGGGAAGCTCATTGGGTGTTGGCACTCATCTTCATCTAAAAGGAGGTGATACCTATGGTTACACGCAGAATCATTAACACTAGAGATTCCGGCAAGTCATTTCGTAAGATGAAAGCAGTTCCAAGTGAACTTCTTCACAAATGTACTTGTTGCTTTTTCCACCTTTTCTAATCCTCCCTATAATAATTAGTACCAGGCTCTGAAATTATTAAGAATGTATCCCAATAGTATTTACCACTGAAATTTTCTACTTTTCTTATTATTTACCTTCTGTACCTCTCCAAAAAGTAGTTGACACAAGAAATAATTTTATGGTATTATTAATAAATTTGTTATAAAACCTTAACCGTGCTATACTTAATAAAGTTACCAAATACGGAGGTGGTTTCTTTGTTTGAAGTTGGCGATAACATTGTTTATCCAATGCACGGAGCAGGTATAATTGAAGCAATAGAAGAAAAGGAAATTTCAGGTGAAAAACAACAGTATTATGTCATCAGCATGTCAGTCAGTAATATGCAGCTCATGATTCCTGAGAGTAAAATTTTGAGGTCAAATATACGCCCGGTTACTGACATAACTGCATTAAAACGCCTCATAAATCACTTTGAACATGGTGTATCAGAATCAGACAGATCATTGTCGTGGAAACAAAGGTATAAAGTAAACACGGACAAAATAAAATCAGGTAAAATACAGGAAGGTGCTGAGGTAGTACGTGATTTGAAGCGTATGAAGAAAGAGAAAGCACTTAATTCGAGCGAAAAAAAAATGTTTGATAATGCATATGAATTGCTGATTAGTGAACTGAAATTAATTAAAGGGATAACTGAAAATCAAATAAAAATATTCTCTTAAGGTTTAAAAATAAAGTATTACATCTCCCGGAAATGACCTGAATTTTTCGGGAATATGTTAATTTTAATTGAATCACTCCACAGCCACTCAACTCCTTCAATTCAACTTTAGAGCATTTTACCTCCCTTGTTTTATTAACAATCTAATCCATAATTAATATTTTAATTTTATCGATCGTCAAATAACTTGATTTGTAATCCTGATTCACACTGGCACGGACAAGGAGCCGTAAGGATGAAAGAGAGGCAGGGCTTTCATTGTTTTAGGTATAAAATTCATCCCTGGTTTAGAAGAATAATATAGAGTCCCCCCAACCATTGCGTGATAAAGAAACCGATAATAGCAATCTCACTTGTTAAACTCTAAAAGAACTAACTGTACGATCTGCCTGCTCGAACGTTGAGCAGGTTTTTTTATTAATAATGAAAGAACTAAAAAAAGCAGGCCCATTTAAGGAGCCTGTTTGTATGAACAAGTTATGGTCACGCTACCATTCCCTGTACACTCTTCTTACAAATAATTTATAATAAAGTATCCAGTAACAAATCAGGAGGAGAAAAAGGTGAGTTTATCTATTCAAACATATTTGGAAGATTTCCCTTTTCTGGACGATGCAGGCGAAAGTAAATATATTAGCTTAAATGATGATTATGTTCATGAGGTATTCGCTCTAATGTATAAGATGAATGGTGGTCATCTTTACGGTGGAATTACTTTTACTTTAAATGGGCAAAACTTATTTAAAAAGATTGTTGATACAGATGATCTCTTTGCAACCTGGTCCTCCCTGCTGTCTTACTATGAAAAAGAAGGTTTTCAACCAGAGCAGCCACATGATCTGTTTTTTGGTCAAATTAATTTTATTGCCAAAAATGGAACTGATATTAAAAATCCACAAGTTCAATTTATCCATCATTACGAACGAACTACCACAGAATGGCTTCCACTTCAGGATGTAAAGGATGCTATTAGAAAAGGGTTTCTGGAGTATATGGAGATCGTAAAAGAAGATGTTATTAATAACCGTATTTATGAAGACGGCGATACATTTGATATGCATCCTTCTTTGCCTGACCTATTAGAAAGTTTTAAAGAATTTAAAAGCAGCTAGTAGATTTTACACTTCTTGTTTGTATATACAATCTTATAATCCGGAAAGGCAAGCCGATTCATAAAGAAGGAATAAAAATTAAAAGAGTTCATATATAACTAATTAGCCCGCTCAAAACTCCTTATTATAAAACCTTGTTTCTTCGCATAATCATTAATTGAGCTAAGTAGTTTACTTTTAGAAATGGCAAATGAATTATGGATTTCTCTTTTTTTATCAATTACGTATTCTTCAAAAACAATAAAGTTTAATAAATCCATTTTTTTAACAACAAATTGGTTACATTCATATTCCCCACATCTGATATTACCAGAATATATAAAACGAATAATTCCATCATAATATTCCTGTTCAGAGATCTCAGTCACCAGGAATTCTTGCAGTGTTTCCTGCATTTAAGCACATTCTCTGCAAAATATTTCTTAATTTATATGGTAAATTCAAACCCCGTTTTCTTTTTGTAAGGTGGTTTGTACTCTTTGAAGACTAATTTATAATTAGAAGTATCGTGAGGCAAAGCTGGTGATACAATCAAGGTATATGATTCGTGTCCGCCAGATCCTCCTTCTGACCCGGAAAATAAAAACGCTATGCAATGCCATATCTTACTACTTGTAATAAGAAAGATAGTATTTCACTCTCCTCCTCGCATTTTTACAAATCTTCGGTTGCTGAATACAGACTGCCAAAACTAGCTGTCGTACCCGTTTGCTAGAGCACACTAATTAAATGCTCATTTTCTTCATTAACTATATTTTTACAACATGAGATCCGCTAGTTAAAGTTAATATTAAACATAAAGAGCCAGACCTAGACCAACATAAAAAGTCCAAGGGTTATCTTCTTTTTTTCTATTAAATGTTCGTATTGTAATTAGTCCGAAAGTCAATGTGCATATTGGAATTACAACAAAAACAGGACCAAAAAGAAATGAAATAAGCCCCATTAACATTGTAGTTACCCCATAAGGATTTTGTTTTTTTGATAAATATCTTTCCTCTTCTTCCGTCAAATCGTCTAATTTATGTGAGGGTTTATTACTCAACCGCCCACCGCCTTTATTAATAGTTTGTGTACATTTTTTATAGTGCCTAAATCATAAAATCACTATGGTTTAAAAGTAACTATTTAGCAAAGGGAAAATGTTTTGCTTATTATTAAAAACTATGTTCTTCAATCAAATCAATATTTCGTTTGTTAGATGTATAGTTTTTTAATTGGTTTTGTATATTTCCATATAGTTCTATTTTCTCTAATTCCCCCAGTGGCATCCAACTAACACCGGTCTGGTTAGGGTCAGGTTTTACAGGTAATTTAGGAAATGAACCCTCCTTAATAGTGCAATCAAACATCATCACTATTGTGTGGGTCTCACCAAATTTGTTGTAATTAAGGTGAGGTACATATTCATAAACAAAGGCTATTGGACCTACTTCTATGTCAACACACGCTTCTTCCCTTGCTTCCCGTTTTACTGCTTCTATAAGTGATTCTTTTGGTTCCACCCCACCAGCAGGTAAATCATAAACAACCCCTCTAATAGGGTCATTATATTCAGTCAATAAAATTAAACTATCTTTTATAATGAGTGCACCTGCTCGTACCCTTATATGTTTTGACAACATTAGCACATCCTCTCGCAAACCAGAATACGAATATATTAAAACTGACGATATAATATCCAATTTACTGCATCAACTAAATCTTCAGCAATGTATTCTATCTCAATGTCTCTTATTTTATGATAGTGTTCGCTCAATGCTGCCTCACCTGCCCCGGTTTTTACAAGTATTTTTTTACAATCAACTTTAGAAGCAGCCAATATATCACTCCATCTGTCACCTATGACAACACAATTTCTCAATTCCAATTTGTGTTTGTTAGCCCCATTAAGCAACATACCTGTTTTAGGCTTTCTGCATCTGCAATCTTCATCATGATTATGCGGGCAGATGAAGATATCATCAAAACCAAATTCCGTTAATTCTTCAATAAAGTCTGCTACTGCAGCTTTTCCTTGTGAAATTCCAGGTTGATTAGTAAATGAAAATACTTTTATTCCATTTTCTTTTAATTTGCCTATTAGTTCATAAGAAAAAGGAAATAAATTAAAATCTCCAGGATAGTGTACTGTATCATCCCCACCTATAGTTCCGTCGCGATCTAAAAAGACTGCCTCAATTTTTAACATTAAAATAAGTCTCCTTTTAAGCTTAAAAGAGTTAATAAAATAGCTTCCTTTGCCATTGCTCTCCCTTAGTTAAGTACACTTTTAACAATCTACTTCCAAACTTTATCTAATTTATCTGAATAGAATTCAATTGCTTTTTTGTAACTGGAAATTTCAGGGTCTTTCGTCGTCTCTATTAAGCATTTTAATAATAACTCCATAGCTTTAGTATGTTCATTGAGATTATATAAAGTCATCGAATAAAACGTTTGCATTGCTCTATTATCAGGAAATAGTTCAATCCCTTTCTGAAGTGTGCTTTTTGACTTTTTATAATCTCCTAATGTTCTGTATGTACTACCCAATCCCAATAAGGCCCCTTCTAAATCCGCAGGAGGCAATCCAATCCTAATAGCATTTTCATAAAAGGATACTGCTTTAGCTTCTTCTCCTAAAATGTCCAGACTCCACGCACATTGGTAATTAATCAAGGCATTATTAGGAGAATCCTCTGCTAATCTCATTAGTAATTCGTTTGATTCTATGTGATGTCCCCTGTTCCGTAAATCGATTGCTTTCTCTAATTCCTTATTCATTACTTTCATCTCCGATACTATATCTGTTTACTCTCCTAAGCTCTTCTTTACTTAGAAGAAGAGATAGGTTGTTTTAAGGTCTCTACATTCTTTAAAATTAAATCATCAAAAATCCCGAGATCATTTTTCATTTTAATAAAACCTTCTTCGTCAAGAGGACCAAATACCTCTCCATTTTTAAACTCTATTATCCAATAATAAAAATCATCATTATTAGGAATTTGATAACCATTACTACTACTTGGGTCGTTCATTAAACCTAGTTGTTTTGCAAGAATATAGTTATCATCCCAGGCCACCTCGGTTACTTTTTTTGGAATTATATCACTTCCCCAATTCGATTCACTGATTTTCGGTGCAATCGTAACTTGGTGAGCAGATGTCCTCACAATAGAGTAATCTCCTGGCAGGTCATAACTATAATCAGCCAAACCAGCACAACCTGTTAACATCATGATGAAAAACACCAGCATTTTCGAATATAGCTTAGACAATTTCCCACCTCATTTTGTGCATAGCGCTTAAAATTGCGCGAGTTGTAAAGGAGTTATTTCATTTTCAGTAAACTAAGCAACTGTAATCCGTCTGAGGGACGCCCTCCTAACGGACCAAACCAACGAGGATAGGTCATAGGAATAGCCGTAAATAAAAAATTTACTAAATTAAAGATTATTATTCCATTTATTACATAACGCAAATTCCCTTGAGGCACGTCCTGCACTATTATCGAAGAAATACAAACAAGCAGTAGAGACATCAAAGGCCCACCGGCTAACGCAGATATCTTTTGTGCTTTATTC
Source organism: Evansella clarkii (assembly GCF_002019695.1). GTDB lineage: Bacteria > Bacillota > Bacilli > Bacillales > Salisediminibacteriaceae > Evansella > Evansella clarkii. Next base: position 3,676,469 of record NZ_KV917376.1, read on the forward strand.
AGATTGTGGTCCCAGCTGCAATACCCAAAGTAAGACCAATGTATATGAAAATGCAGCCTTCCTAATCTGAAATTTTGTTTGTTTTTCTCACCCCAATAACCCAAATAGATTCTTGCGTGCGATCTGGAGGATGAAACAACGCCAATGCCATGTCCTATTTCATGCAATAAGATAGATAAAGGAATTATAAAGATGTAAAATAATAAGAAAGATAGTATTATTTCACTCTCCTCCTTCCATTATTCTTTTCTTTTTGTTGCTAAATAAGCGCATATCGCATCCTTTACTTGAATACGGATTGAAGCATTAAAGCAACTTCTTTCGGCTTAACATCAATAGCCGATAATTCATCTAAATCTACCCACATAGGCAGATATGTACCTCGAGCTCTATTCTCAGCTGCATACTCTTCGCTGCGTCCAGTTCCGTATTCTCCACCAATTATTTCAGATAAGAAAAAGTATTGGGTTCCGTTGAATTCAATCCTTGCAATGCAGTCATTTACTTTCACTTCTACTCCTAATTCTTCAAATGCTTCTCTTCTCGCTCCGTCTTCTGGTGTCTCTCCATCTTCTATCCCGCCACCAGGAAAGACATAATATACTTTTCCCTCTCTAATTCTTTTTATTAGTCCAACCTTTTTATTTACTATTATTACAACACTGAAGTTCTGTCCCGCATCCCCTTTCCCCCTTGATCAAATCCTTTTAAAGAATGCTCCTTGTTACTTCAATAAGACTAGCGTCAGTTTCTATTAATCCCTTTCGTTAGTTAAATTAACTCTTTTAATCTCTTCATTGCAGAATATACCGTGAGTCTGTGGAATGAAATCAGTTTATTTTTATAAATTACTGCATAGATTCCATAAGGGGTAGGTGAAAGTTTCAGCAATTCTTCTCTGTCCCTTAAGTCGATAATCTTTGCTTTTATATTTAATTTGTTTGCTCCCTCTATAACATTGTCAGTTGCTATCTCTACAAATGGACACTGCTGCGTTCGCAGGATTGTTAACTCGTTAAATCTTTTCAACCTTTCATCCCAATCTTTTGGAAAATACGGGTCTGGAAAATCACCAAATTTATGTACAAGTAATTGAAAGCCATATGGAGCTTGTTCAATTTCAATAAAGTCATTTTTTAGAAAAACATCTTTACTTGGTGTCCAGGAAGTTTCAGGATTTGTAATGACGATTACTCCATTTTTCTTTTGTTCCTTTGCATCCTGAATACAATTATCAATCAATTTTGAAGCAAACCCTTTTCCTGTAACATTTACCCATAAACAATGAATAACCAAATAATTGTCCCCATGCACAACTCTTGAAGAATATTCTATTGGCGTATATTCAACAAAGCCTGCTGGTTTATTATCATCCATTATTTTTATATATTTTAACCCATTATTAAAACTTTCTTTAAGCCATTTGTTTTTATTTGTATAACCTATTGATTTTGGTTTACTGCGAAGACAGTAACATCCGCCACTTTCCAGATTTTCTTCGTTTAACTCTACCATTTCAATTGTTTGCAATCTAATCTCCTCCTATTTGACTCTTATTAAGAAATTTCCTTGTTACTGTTTTTCTAATAGAGCGTTGTGGAGGTTGCCGTCTAAACTTTTAATATTAAAATAGCTTCACTTTCCTCTAACAACTCGCCTGTGTTTATGAAACCTAGTGACTCGTAGAAACGAATAGCCGAATAATTATCTGGCTCTGTAGAAAGACCAATATAATGACAGTCATCATTCTTTTTGAGCATATCTATCACTTGTTGCATTGCCGCTTTCCCGTATCCCTTTCTTTGAAATGAAAGATCAATCATAAACCTGGGAATCCAATATTTCCTCTCTTCAATCTCGTTTGGATCATTTTCAGTCATCACAAAACCTATAACTTCCTCATCCAAATGTATTGCGTAAGGTGTTAAATTGGGATCTACCTTAGACTCTGCAATGGAATAAACATTAGGAGCAATTCGATCAACTTGATCCTCCGCTAATTTTAGTTCCAGGCATTTATACAAGTTTTTCACCGTTAATTCCTGAATGGATATTTGAGCCATAAGCATTCTCCTTTAAATAACATGTAGTAGTATGATTCTATGAAATCCATCATTTAAATAACATCTCACCATATATTTCATACCAAACGTTCTCCATAATAGTTAATAATATTATAGCTGCCATAAAAGCTATTGTTGAGAGTATAACTTTGTTGCGTGATCGGATATTGAAACGTCTATATAACTTAACAAGCAGACTGATTAGCAGAAAATAGACAGGAAATACTATAAATGTTGCTATTAAATCAACAATAGAAAACGGTTTGCTAATGAAAGGATCAGAATAGATGTTTAAAAGAAGGAGTGCAATTAATAAGAGAAATTGATAAATAAAAAATTTAACAGGACTCATTAGGATTAGGACCCCTTCTCTGTGGTGTTAAGCTTCCCATTTTAAAAAAATTTAAGGACGTAGAGTAATAACTTCTTCAAATTCAGTCTCGCCATCGATCCAAAGCAAGATAAGCTCTAATATATCTTTTTCGCCTGGTTGTTCTCCGAATGCTGCAAACTCAATATCTCCTTCTACTCTTTCAGACCTTGGTTGTTTTTCTGCACCTGGCTCACCATCTCCAGTACTTTGGACACCATTTATTTTGAATTCTCTATAAGTTATTATTGGTTCTCCTTCAGCTTTCCACTGTAATGTTCCAAACCACCTTTCCTTTATCCCTTCTTGTTCATAAATTGCAATCCATTTCCCATCTTCACTCTCACCAACCCACGCATTTGGTTGTAAACTAGAATAAATGAACCAACTTAAACCAATAAGTAATACAATAACTAGACTAATAAGTTTCTTTTTCATATAAGGACTCCTTATTAAATATCCTCTTTATTAGAATGCTCATTAACTTATTGCACTATCGCTCCGTTAGTTCCCTATCAATATATTTTTTTCTCTTATTTCACCTAATTATCTTTTGTAATTATTTTCCTGATAAAAATATTATACCACTTAATCACATAAAATTCTGACGTTTTTATAAGTTAAGATTCTGCAGTTAATTTATACATGAAAAGAGACTTCCATAATAATGGAAGTCCTGAATATATCTATTCATTTTTAACTATTACTATCCAATCAAGTAAGAAGACTTGGATATTTTATTATTGGAATTTATATTCTTCAATGTCTCTGAAGATTGAATTAATTATAAATAGGTGAGAGGCACAGCTATTGTAACTCTCGTCCCATACACGAATAATATCTATTAATTATCTATTAAGGTTAACTCCCATTTTTCTTCGATAAGTTCTTTACTGGAAAGCATTTGAGTTTGAGTCTTCTTTAATTTAAATCCAACTCTTTCGTAGATTCTCCTTGCTGATTTAAGTTCACTATTAGTCCATAGAATAATGGTCTCAAATCCACTATCTTTGCTAAAGCTAATAGCTTTCTCTATTAACTTCTGTCCGTACCCAGTGCCTCGAACATTAGGTTCAACAAGAAATAAACCAAGTTGTGCAGTAGTGTCATTAACTTTTTTAATACTTACAGAACCACTTTGTTTTTCATTTAATTCTAAAATGAAGATGATTTCCTCTGGGTCTGATCGCTTAATAAACCCGTTAACACTTTCTTCTATGAAATCTCGAAAAGTTAAATCGTATCCAAATTCTTTTTTATATAGATTGTAGTGAGAATTTACTATGTAATCTTTATCGTCTGCTCTATATTCTCTTATCATTTAATCACCTTTATTATCTTATTTCTCCTTCCCATTAACCGACATAAAAACAGCATATCTAAAAAGGGATAATAGCTTCTGACACCTTCATCGATAAGTACCCGCGGCAAGACAACACCACTCTCTTTCGAAAAAACTCGTTATTTATAAACCTAACATTTATTGGTAAATGTTTAAAGGGAAAATAAATACTCATTATGCTGCTTTCTGGACTTTCATATAGACAGTTTAATATTATTTTCCAATACACGGGTACAAAAAAAGAGCTGCAGCTTTGCAACTCACAATTTTCTTAACGCTGCCATTTTAAGTGCAACCCATCATATTGTATTTTTAATCCATGTCAATCAATTTTTTTATTGCTTGGATTACCGCGTCTGGTTCTTCTCTTTGTATATAATGGTTACTATTTTCTACAATTTTAAATTCACCATTATATGATATTTCCAGAATCTCTCTCTGCATTTCATTCCATAATTCTTGTGATTCTTTCGTATAATGTGCTTTTTTACCAGCTGAAAGAACAATAAGTGGGACTTCTATTTTTTTTCTGGTTTCTTTTAACTGATTAAGGCTTTCCATAAATTCATCATAATTACATTCATAGACGAATTGCTTATTGTACGCTTGTTGGAAATCTTGTGACATCGTCGGGAGAAATCTTTCCCTGTAATCTTCAGGCGTAGAGTCAACCAATACAAGTCCTCTAACTTCATTCTCATTTTCAGTCGCAAAAATTCGCATATTAACTCCACCGAATGAATGACCTACTAATATGTAGGGAGGTTGAATCCCGGATTCAATCAGAAGTGTTTTTAATTCTTTTACCATCTCACGACTAGTTCTGGGGTTAGAACTAGGTGCACTTTTCCCTAGTCCAGCTCTGTCATAAATAAGAACATTAGTGAACATTGAAATGTCCTCGATCACTGAATCCCAAGTCTCGGAATTATCTCCATATCCAGCGTCCATTATAACTGTCGGCTTCCCGTAATTTTCACAGTAAAATTTCGCATATAGTTTAAAATCATTTATTTGAAGAAACATTTCCTTAGACATTTATTGTATTCCTCTCATAAAAATCATTAAAAATTAATTAACACTCCTTCTCCAGCCAGCTATTCAGCTAACTGGTATGGTCCTAGTAAACGTAAATCCATGAGTAATGCGAGTTTTTTAGTTAACTGCTTTAATTAAACAAGTTTTGGTTCAGAGATATGGATTTTTATGAGATCTCCCTGCCACAGGAATCTCATCTTTGACAACATAAAGACAGTAAAAGCTTATTTAACCTTCACTCTCAGTTTGTGCAGCAACCTCACTTATTTACCCTGGTGCTTTTCGAGCATTTCCTTTAAATAATCTTCAGATTTCCCTATTGGAATGCTGAGACTTTTCCAATCTTTATCTTTAATTTGCTTTCCAATATAAACAATTTGTCCCACATGATATGCGTAATGCGCCATTTGCCTTTCAATAGCTTCCAAGACTAAATGACTTTCTCCCCGAATGTTTATACTTTTTAATAAATCCTGCTCTGTTAGATCAGTCAGCGTATCAATTAGAACTTTCCAGCCTCTTTCCCAAACAGTGATTAACTCGGCTTTTGTGGTTATATCATCGATAAATTCTCCGTCTCGATTTCTATAATCTTTTTCACCATCAGAAGTTAGAAAGTCGCTCCACCTTGAAACCATATTTCCGCTTAAATGCTTAACTATTACAGCTACGCTATTTGATTCATTATTATAATTCCAATGTATTTCCTCTTCTGTTAGTTGGTTTAAAGTTTTATCTCCAAGGGTTTTTACACTATTAAATCTTTCTTTTACAATCCTCAAATACTCTTTTCCAATATCCATCTTAATCCCCATTTCTTTCACGCTCTGATAGAAACGTTTATTTCAAATACACTTGTAATACCACTTCATCCAGGCTTCAGACTCCTTTTTTTAAGAACCACCCAGAACTTTACCTTCTTCCGGATCCTTAAATTCGTAATTTCTAAGAGATTTTTGCTTGAATGCTATTAAAGACGCAGCAAAATATACTATGCCTGCCAGAAGATAGATTGTCTGAACGCTGAATATGTCCGCTGCAAAACCGACTACTAAAACCATTATGCCATTCCATGGCGTCAGAAACGCATTTCTTGCAGCCATTATTCCCGCCCGGCGGTCTTCAGGTATAGCGTCCTGCATAAGTGCTACCTGACAGATATCCCTTGCCTGATACATCGGTCCCATTAACACACAGAGAAGCACAGCGAATAGAGGCGTGGTGGTAAATGATAATAAAATGGTTAACAGACCCATAGAAATCCCGCTGAGTCCAATCATGACCCCAATTTTATGCTGCAGAATTTTCCCATTAAAAGTAACAATAATACTACCCAGAATAGCACCAACGAAATACCCTGCATTGATGAAACCCCACCACTCTTCACCAGCATTTAAAACAACAGTGGTAAATGCAAGAAGCAGCGCCGAAGTCCATATGGCATTTGATACGCCCTCAAACGTTTCCATAATTGTAATCCCTCTTACAACCGGAATACGCCATACTTCTTTCCAGGCCGGTGTTCTGTTTTTCATTTTCTTAACAGAAATATCTTCCTCTACAATATTTATTAAATAAACTAATGTGCCAGAAATAGTAAATGCAATAGCAATTACAACAATGATTACCGGAAACGGAACAAGAGCGGCCAAAACTCCACCCATTCCCCACCCTGCAACCATGAATAATTGCTGGATCATTACAAGTGTTCCGTTTGCTTTAATATATTGATCTCTCGGAATAAGTAAAGGTAAAATTGCAAATCTTGCTGGCTGGTACCAAGCCCCGACAAAAGAATATAATGAGAGTAACAGAAATAATAAGATTAGTCCTGCCGTATTTTCTATAGACAGGAACACGCCGATCGCAATAACTAATATACCCCGCAGCCATCCAACAAGCTGCATGATCCTTTTCATCTGGTAGTTATCAATTATTCTGGAGACTATCAGACTGCTGACAAACGATGATAATGACATAAAGGCAAAAACAGAAGCAGCGCCAGCTACCGATTCAGTCAGTCGGTAAACCTCCAGCATGACAACTACACTCAGTAAAATTTGAGCGAACGAATTCAATGTCTGGGAAGCCCAAAGTTTTAAAAAATTTGGCTGCTTCCATAATTGATAACTACCTGAAGCCAAACAGCATCCCTCTTTATTGATAAAAATATCATTATTTTATAATTATTCTAACAATTATTGGTAAATTTTTAAAGTGATATGAAAAAACAGCATATTTGTGGCTTCCTGGACCTTTAAATGCTCTCCCTTTTAGTATAAATTTACTCCCAGTACACTGATACAAAAAAAGAGCTGCAATATCGCAACTCATAATTTAAATAACCCCCTCCCCTATTACCTATACTATGATAGACTGCTCAAGTGTTCATGAATTAACTTCCATTCATTATTGTCCATCTTGATAAATATGTTTGTTGCCCTTCCAGTACCTGACACAAATTTACCGTTATGGTATCCCTCATAATGGTATAAGTAAATACATGTTGCAGAATTTTCGTCAGTTGAAACCCAACGAATGTCATCAGCTGTATAAACCTCATCTTTAATAAGTTCCCAGGTATTTTCAAAGTATTTCTGAATTTCACTTATATTGTTACAGGTTTTATTAGTAAACCAATAAATCGCTTTCTCATGAAGCAACTTCTTTACGTTATTAAAGTCATGTGTATTAGTAGCTTCTATATATTTTTCAAATGCTTCCTCATAATTCATTGTAAATACTCCTTCGCCCTTTAACTTTTATTATCATCCTGCTTAATTAACCACCCTGTAACTGCCAGGTTCCATAATTAGCTAAGCTGCTATATATTTTTTAAAAAGAAGTCTTTAGTATCTTGGTGACTAAGTATTTCGAGTACCTTTTCTTTTTCAATGAATTTAATATCACTTATTTCATTATCAATTGGGGTAAGCATCTCAGTGTTACCTAAGAATTCTACAAGGTACATGGTTGTTTCTTGTTTCTCATATGAGGTTTCTGTCTTAATTGCCGCAGGAAAACTAAAGCAGATTTTTTCTTCAAATTGTTTTATTATTCTATATTCATTGGATCCTGTTTCTTCTTGTAATTCACGTAATATTGAAGATTTTAAATCTTTGTCTCCTTCCTCCACACCACCTTTGATAAAATCCCATTCTCCTTTTATACTTTGTTTACCTTTTTTGGTGTTGATCATTGTTTTATGTACTATTAAAAATTTATTATTCTTTATAACAATTGCACCAACGGCTTTTCTAATCATCCTTACCCCTGCTCCTTTTGACTCACCAGTTCCACTACGTTTTATGAGTATAATCACTGTACCGAGAGGATATTCAACTCTCTATCTCCGTTATTTTAAAAATTAGTTTCATTAGTCAGAAATAATGAATACATTTTCTGCCACCTGACTCTGGTCATTAGTATTTAGATTTTCGACCAATTCAAAGGATAATACGGCCATACCCCTTTTCTTCTTTATACCAATTGACGATTCCTTGTCGTCACATATTTATTCAATCACCTGATAATATTATCGACATCCTCCGAGTTCTTACATCTACAAGATACTCGTTACACGAACTTAATATGAAAAAAGATTAACAGTTATTTTACTTCTAAATCTGCTTCTCCTTTATCATTATCGCACTCTCGATAAAATCTTGCTTTATTGGGTTTTAATATAGAAATTGAAAAAATAATAGATGATAGCAGCATGATTATGGCCAAAGTCACTATTGTAAGTCGCAGGGAAACAATGTCTGCTATTACTCCAATACCTAAAATAAATACTACCTGGACAGCACTTTGGATTAGCTGGTAAATGCTTGTAACTCTCCCCATTACAGCAAGAGGAACATTGTTTTGATAGAAAGTCATAATTCCTGCATTTAAAAAAACATTAAAGAACCCTAATATGATAAAACCAACAACTATGGAGGCAAATGACCAGGAAAACGCATAGATAACATAGCCAATTGTCATCATGATTAAACCGATAGTGATCATATATCTTAATGAAAGCCTATTTGAATAAAAAGACAATAATAAAGCTCCAACTACTGAACCAATGCCAGTTATACTAATTAATAAACTATAATCGAATTCGGATAAACCGATCACTTGTTGTGTAAATACGACTTCCTGAGCGTCCATCGCAAAAGAAAAAATCATTATCATAATAAAACCCAAATAAATAAAAGTTACATATTTATTGTTCCTCATGAACTTTTGTACGACCGTGAAGTCGCTTATAATCTGTGGAAGGTTTAATGTTGGAATAGTCTCTTTATCAATATCTTCTTTTTCAGGCAGAAACAATAACAATATGGCAGCAGTGAGGAAAGATATTGCATTAATCAATAGTGTAACTTCAACTGAAGTTGATAAGATTAACGCTCCGCCAATAGCTGGCCCGATGATAAAAGCACCAGAATCCACTAATGATCTAATAGAGTTGAAGCGTTTCCTTTTTTCAGCAGGCACGAGAATGGTGACATAAGTCATTGATGCTGGATTGTAAAAGGCTTTACCGACACTTAAAACCACAAGAATACCATAGATCACCAACATATTAGGTGCAAATGGAATAAAACAGATGAACAATGCACGGAGTATGAATGTTGCCCCCATGACTTTTCGTTTACTTCTATAATCAATGAAACTCCCCGTCCAAAACTTTGTGAAAATATTTGTTATTGGTCCAATAATCCAAAGTCCCGCAACTGCTGCCGCAGAACCAGTATGTTGATATACCAGGATATTTATAGCCACTAAGTGAATGAAATCTCCAATATTTGATATTCCAATCGTTGTCAGCAATATTGCATAATGTTTCCTTCTCATGAGATTTTTTATTATGCACAACCCCTTATAACACTAATAGAAAAAACGCAGTTTTACTTAATACATTCAATAATCACAGGTATTCTTCCTCCTTTTAGACTATCCTTCTCTTCTTCCATAAAAATTTTTGCTAATTTAAAGAGAAAATAGGGAGACTTCAACAATGAACATTACAAGAAAAAAGGAGAATAAAAGAAGAAATAAAATCCATATTAATAGTTTTTGATTCATAAAACTACATATTCTCACCAAAAGAGCCCTGATAGTTTATCACCCGGTTAGTCCAACTAATTATAATTTTTATGTTTTTAAAAGCAATTGCTTCATACTTTTAACTATCCCCATATGGAGATTTTCATGATTCATATGAAAAACAACCATGTCACCTAGTGTTCTCATACCTAAAAAAGACTCAGTAAGTGGTTCATCAAGGTGTCCTTTGCAAGCTTGTTCAATAATTTTGGGTTGTTCTTCAAGTAGTGTGATTATCTCATTCATTGATGGAGGTTGTTCTGACCAATTTTCTGGTTTACTCCCACTAGGAAATAGCAAGTGGTAATATAGAGGTAGTTGTCTCCCCTTGTTGACAGATGAAAACATTGTGTTATCCCATCCCACTAAGATATGACCAGCATTCCAGCGTATGCTATTATTATGTCCCTGTGGAATTCGGTCTGAAAGTTCTTCAGGAATTGTTCGTAGAAACTCCACAGTCCAATGACGCCACAACTTCATCTGTTCAAATAATTGTTCTTCTCTCATCATCCTGCTCCCCCTTGATTCCTTTTTATCTAATCAACAATATACCAATGTGAAAAAATATCACTACAAATACAACTTCTGATTGTAAATAACTCAAAGGATAAATTACCGAACTAGTTAAAATACCTAACCCAAAAGCACCTCTACTATAACCAACAACATTTCTATTCATTTAGTTTCCACCCTTAATATAGCGAATTAGGTTTCTCTATAATTTACTCTTTATGCATGTCCATTTTTTAGTATTCTCAGCGTTTGCTGAACACCAGCAGCGTTAGTTTCTTTTACTGCTATCGCTATCCCTATATCCCGATATTTAGCAGAGCGAGACGCTAATTTACCATTATAAGTTACCACCTGGGCTCAGTTCGTTAACCTCATAGTTAGTTAACTTAGCATTTTCAAGTACACAAAAATGATTATACTTCAATTCATTGTTTAAAATTATTGGTAAGGTATGAGGTAATATTTCTCCCACACCGAAATTTTTGTCTTCTAATAGCCAAGAGACTTTCTTCCAATCGAGAATTCCTTCATCTACTTTTCTAGGAGTTTCATATTTGAATTTTTCATCCACATTAACCAAAAATACATACATCCCTCCAGTAAAAGAGCTGTCTACTTCCCATGTAATTATCCCTTTATCAATGATTTCGCAACCGTTAATATCAATATTTGTTTCTTCCATTACTTCCCGAATTACACATTCTAATGGTGTTTCGTTTTCTTCCATTTTTCCACCGACACCATTCCATAATCCTAGTGTTGGTTTATAATCTCTGTTAAGCATTAGAATTTCATCGTCCCTGCGAATAAAGCATAGTGTTTGTTTATACACTTTTATACCTCTTTTCTTTCACTAATATCACCTTGAGTTTAACATGATTTTCCAGTAATTAATTAATAAAAAAAGCTGCATTTGCAGCTTCGCGGATCTTTAACTATTGCTATCCTGTTAGTTCGTTAATACTTAGCAGTTATAATCAGTATTACCAGAATGATCCCTGACATTTCCATACCAGTTTAATGCTTTTGTTTTTATTTCTTTAACAAGACCTTCCTTACCATTTATGTACGTTTCAATATCATAGGGAAATTGCTGCGCTCATCTCTCTTTTAACTCACCATAACTGTTCTTAATTTCTGGATGTCCTTGCAAGTAATCTCGAAAAGCCAGATGTCGTTTTATTTAATAACTTCCAACCTGATAAATATGAATGTGATGGGAGCGATTGTCTCCTCCTTTTTGAAAGTATCTTCGTCCAGGTATTCCGTTCTCACCTTTAGGTTCATATCCAAATTCCTGCATTTTCTTATTGTATTTGTCAACGTTTTTAATGTCTCTAACAACTGGCATTATATCTATTATTGGTTTAGCTTTTAGCCCTCGAACTGATGTACTGCCAATATGATGAATGTCTATAATTTCATTTTCATAAATTAGTTTAAGTTTTTCCGCTTCTTCTGAAAACATTGCAGACCATTCTTCACAATATGAGCACACTTCAACCTTTCTCAATGTTCACACTCCACTCTTCAACTTTTTTCGCCATTTGTGAACCTAGAGCAGCAACGGCGTCTTGTGCTTCATCGTTTCATTTCGAGTATAGACATGATATTTATCTCTATATGATATTAATATGCTTTACTTATAGCTTTTCCATATATGTTTCTATTTTTTCTAAGTCTTTAATATAATAATCAGTTTTTGTAGCTTCAATGTAGTGCGTGTAAAACTCTTTTGCCCCGTTTAAAGTTTCAAATAGAAATTCCTTCTTAGGCAAAAAATAACTATGCCCACTCAATTCAAATTCTACCATTTGATCGTCTGCTGGCTTTAAAGTATATTCAGTATTATTGTCTGCAAAGGGACCTGAAGCAAAATTATTTTTCATGAACTCAACAACGATATCTACTACAGGTCCCCAAAGGTCGTCTAGTCTAGTTAAGAAGTCTTCACCAAGAATCTCATTGCCATTATAAGTGATACTGATATAACCGTATAGAAGTTCCTTATATTTACTTATAATTTTCCTGATCTCTTCCCCATTTCCATTATTAATTTTATAATAAGCCCCTCCTTCTGGGCCGTTTTCTCTTAAAAAAGAGTCGACTTTAACCATGGCTATCCCTCCAAAGTTAGGTTTAGATATCTTTTAGATGCTGTTTTTTCCAAAAATTCCTCTATTTCGCAACTGTGTCTCTGCATTTACCAGGTAAATACCACCGTTCAAACCTTTAGTCTTATACCAAAGACTCTACGTGATATATAATGGTTCTATACAAAAAGAGGAGCGGAATGGTATATGGAGTTCAAGGATTGTACCTGCATAAACTGCAAGATAATCATACCAAGAAAACATATTTTTCGTGCTGTACTGTCAAAAGATACCTAACATGTAAAACTGTAAAATAGTTTACGATATTCACAGGTATTTAGGTGTCTTAACTTTTGTTTTAATATTCGGCACGGTAGCTCTAAGAGAGATTTACGATTGGTGGAACTTGTGGGCAGGGATCGCATACGCCCTCACGTTTCTCTCAGCCGATAAATTCATAAATCCTTTCTTTATAAAACTGACTCCAACAAAAATTAAGAAAAAAGTATAAATTATTCTATTTGCTGTTATAGGTAATACTGGTACACTATCCACGCTTGTTCAAAAAAAAGCACACTGTTACATGAATAAGCAAAAACTATTTTCACTCACCTGGACTATATATTTGGTTATGCCATTGTTGCAAAATATCCGCAATACTATTTCTCAACTCTGAATACGCTTCTTTATGCAACAGTCGGAAATATAATCCTCTCAAGAATGTAATAACATTTGATTTTTTCCAGAAAAAATTCAAACTATACCCTTCTTTTCGTTTTAAATCCTGAAGATTATCTGAGACTTCTATAATCCACTTCTCCAATTCATTATGTGTAATTCCTTTGCCAATAAGAGCTTCCAATACAAATATTAGTCTTTCTTCCTCATCATCCACAAAAGGTGCTTTCGTTGCAGTCTCTTTAAATAAACATAATTTAACTGCTTCGAGACATTTAATAGATAAGTCATTATTGAAATTGGGATGTCTGACTGCCTCTGCTAACAAATCGGCTCCGTGTGCAATACTATGTGCCCAGCCTTTTCCTTCCACATAGCCACGAACATCTTTTTCAAGTTTTAAATACTTAATACTTTCCTCGATTGTCTTTAAAACAATCTCCTCCGGAAGAAATTTTCTTTGCCTGTCTTTTTGCAGGATTAGTCCAATAACCAAAGCGGAAAAAGATCGAGTAAAGACTAAATCACTTTCCATTTCTTCAATGCCCAAAAACAAATTTTTTCGGCAGACTTCGATTATATGTTTCATTTGATAATCAGTTAAATATTCCTCTATAATCAATTTTCCAAAAGTATTAAAAATCAATGTATCTCTCAGCTCAGGGTCAGTTGAGCCTATATTATTCAGCATTCTTTCAATAAGATTATTTAAATCCTCATGTTTTAAAACTGTATCAAAGTCTATTGCTTTTAGTTCTAATTTTAGCATCAATACAATCACCACTCTTTTTATTGATTACAATCCTTATCCCATATATTTTAACATCATTTTCCAAAATCGATTATAAAAAAAGCTGCATATGCAGCTTCCTGGTCTTCAACTATTGCTTCCTGTTTATTTAATTTGAATACTAAACCTGGTTTTATATTTACCATTTTGAATTAAGGGTAATATAGCTCATTAATATGATGAAGAAGAATAGTGTTTCCAGATTATATATAAACGGATTTGGCTTTACTTTTGTAAACAAGCTTACTCGTTTTACTAAACTTGTATTCAGCATTATAAATCAATAATAAAAAAGCATTAGGCTGAATAAAAGCATGAGAATTGCCATTACCATTTCGCCATTAATCCAGAAAGTAACTCCCAGAATTGCTCATATACGTTTGAAAAACACTAAAGGATAAACTATGCAGGCTCTTTCATATTCTTTTCCCATTGCAGGTAAAGGATGTATCCAACTACGTTTAATGTTACGACTAATAATCCCCCTCCAAACTTTAAATTGTTTCTTTGATAAAGGGTAGTAAGCCCCCAAAAAGCAAATAAAATCCAGTAGACTACAATACCGATCAATATTACTACACTAGATAAAGGTGAATTAATAATAGTTTCTCTTACTACATGTGAATTCCCCTCGGTAACGGTTGTCGTTCCAATTTCCGTAAACGCAGTATTCTCTAATAACTCTTTATTTTCGTAGAGATACTTGGGGTCTTTATTGTCGGTATAGGACATAACTAAATCCCGATCGAATGAGCCGACCTCTAACTCATTTATATAATAGTACCTGTATGCAGTGGTGTATTGAGTTTCAGCCAGCATTGAATCAATTACTTCCTTTTGTTCATCCGTAATGGTTTCTTGATCTGCTATGATGGACATGACATCTGCGTGAATTTCTGCATCCGCCTCTTTTGCCGAATTGCCAGCTAATGCGATAACTTCACTCAAAACGAAGGCTATTATTAGAGCAGCAATACCAACAACCAAAACTATTTTTGAGAAGGATTTTTGAGTATTATAAAACTTTCCCGCGACAGAGCCTTTTACATTTTCCTCTCCGAACCTTTCTATAGCTATTTGCACTGCCTCTTTTTCTAATTTCCCTTCACTTTTTAATTCTTCTATATCTTTCATTAAATGATTTCTCGTCTCGTCTTTAAGTTCTTCAATCTCCTCTTTATCACCCATAGCTTGTTTATAGATAGAATTTATGTATTCATCAACTTTCTTCATACTAGTTTCTCCCTTCCAGAAAGACTCTATAAAAACCTCCATTCAACTTGCTTAACGTCATTTCTTTCCAACATCAGTGATTTTATAGTGTTTCTATCTACCGCCAGGTCCTTTTGTCTGCACGCCAATAAGACTCAACTTTATTTTAACATTATTTAACAATTAATTGGTGCAAAAAAAGAGCTGCAACAATGCAACTCGTGATTTTACTATCGCTCCCGTAGTATGAGTGAACCATTTTCACAGACATCTTTAGATATTAAATAGGTTTAGGAATAACAACCGCATTGCAAGCCTTCTCATAAAATTCAAGAGGGCCCGCTTCTCCAATGACAGCATATTCATATCCTATTTCTTTCATTTCATTTAAACACATATGAAGCAGGGTGTATCCTATACCCTGTACCCTTTTTGAATGTGTAGTTCCCATTGGACCGAATAACCCCTTTTTATTTCTAACAACATCAAAACAAGCAAAACCCAGGATTGTTTTATCGTCTAAAGCAATAAAAATAGGGATCCTATCTTTTAAAAATCCGTTATCAATAGAATCTAACCATCCATAACCAAATTCTTTTTTTATAAATTTTTTTAAAGAAATAGCATCATTTTGCTCAGCTTTTCTAAAAGTTATATTATTTGTTCGAATATCTGGTAACGAATAACTCCTTAATGAAACAATCATATCTCTCGGAGAAGCTACGATTTTCAGAATACGAGAACCATCAAGGCCATCAATTATCGACTTTGTTGAGTAGTCTTCGCTGCTAAAAATTGCCTCAACTATATGTCCTTCATTTAAATAAATCTGTTTATACCGTTTCATTAGATTACTTGCATTCTCCATCACCTGTTTAGTGGAAATGGCAATATTTCTTGTAAAAGGTTCATAACTTACCCCTTTGTCATTAGTAAGTTTTATATCTTTAGCTCGCTCATTTAATATATCCCAAAGATTAGGGAAGTTATTATTTAGCTCTGTACACACACTTGTCCTTTCCAACAAAATACCTAAAAGTAAATGAACAGGATGTACAACTTTATTTGTCTTTTCAGCTTCTTTATCTGCATTTTTAATTATTCTTAGAGTACGTTCCGTTAATTTCATGAACCTCCTCCCTTTTCAAAGTAATTTTATTGACTGACGGGAATCTTATAAAATAAGTTCTTTTTAGGATCGCCAAGTCGACTAAACTACCCTTTTGTAGAACAAGAGCAGTGAGGGCTTCTTAAACTTTCGCTTACCAGTTACTTTAAGTGAAAAATATCACAAGTTGCTGATATGCTAGTTATTCTCCAACTTCTAATACAATAAATCCAGATAACATTTACCGTGAAAATATTTAATTTCTAAACCCCGGACTTTTGCTGTAATAAACTCACGGCCGCACTTTACCATCCTTATGCAAGAAAGTACAGAATCTACGTATCGCTATCTTTTAGGGATTTGTTATAAACGACGGGAGTTTTACACTGCCAATCAATCCATGTTTCTTCCACAGTCACTAGTTCGGTTATAAAATGACTTACATTAATTCTGCTAGTTTTACCCGCATTGAATATTGGACTTCTTACAGGAGAATCGTAAACTTCATAAGGACTTTCTTCTTCATGGTTTACTAATGAATCAGGTCGTACAATAGCCCATTCTATTATTTCGTTCTTTTTACCAATTTCGGTTATCAGATGATCTGCAGCCTTGACGTTATCACGATGAGGCGGAAGTAAAAGCTTTAGGACGGAAAAAATGATTTTTTCTCCCATAGAATTTGTCTCACCCGATAAAGGATTTGTATACCCGGTTGTACCCATTAGTATGAGCTTTACTTTTTTGTTAGCATTGTTTTTGACTGTCTCACATATTCTCTTAATTGCATCAAACACTAAATAACGGGGATTACCAAACATTCCTTTTAGGGTAACATTATGACCAAGACACGAAATAATGATAGTGCAATCATTAATAAGGTTATTCATCTCAAAATCATCTAATTCGTTAATATTCCCTTTAATGATTTCCACTAATGGACTTTGATTTATGTGACTAGATAGAACTGCACTATTTCTAATTAAAATCCGAGTATTAATTTGCTTTTTGATTAATTGATCAACCACTAGTTTACCGGTAGCTCCGCTTGCTCCAAGAACTAATACTCTCATTTTCTACCTCCTTTTTCATTAGATATATTTCAGTGGGGATTAAACCCTTTGACTATCAGAAGTATAGCAAGTATAAGCTCACCAAAAGCTAGAGGTGCATTTAGTATAAAGTATACGGGGCTTACCAGTTCTATGAGATTCAACATTATCATCAATGTAGCAAAGAGAGTAAATGTAGAACCTATCATTCCCCATATCGACAACCATCTTGGGATAATTCTAATTTTATATAGGCAATAATAGAGTATTAGGCCACCTATACTCCATGGAAAGATCATTCCTATATGATTCAGAATGTCTCTGCCTTGTCTTAGCAATTCACCAGATACATGAAAATACGATAAGTTAACCTCACTGGTAATTACATAACTCTGACTCAGCCATAATAAAAGAAGAAGTGGGACAATACCAGCAAAGAGAAATCCCGAACCAATTATCCTTAAACTTAAGTATCCTGTCGCTAGATTTTCATTGTATCTTTTAATTATCGGATAGAATAACACTGCGATACTAACATATACTACTGACATTGCCCCTTGAAAAAAAGTTGCAATCAGTACTTGCATATTGATTTCTGACAATTTCGTTAGATAATCTGGATACTCTAACGCTGGAACAGAACTAAGAATTCCAAATACAAAAGTCAATCCTAACATTAATCCTAAAATTCTAGCTGTTCTTCTGTCTGAATTAATGATTATTCACTCCTTCTTTAAATGAAAAAAATTGTCCCTTAAATTATATTTCTCATGGTTTCTCAGTATTCTGATTCTTTAGCTTAATTACTTCTATAAAAATAGCATTTCCCCTACTTGAAGAAATGCTTACCCGTTTGTTTAATAAGGAAAATAATGATTAAAAAACAATTTCAAGCGATTTCAATATATCATCCTGTACCTGTTTAGCATCATCTTTTATATAATCCTTTTCCCAGGTAGCTATTTGGAAGTTGTTCAGCTACAGAAACACTGTCTGCCTGACTTCCGCAACCGGTAATAACAAATGAACTCAAAATAAAATGATATGAAAAGACCAGTTTTCATAATGTTAACTCCATCTCCTTTTTGATAATAAAATTTTACACTTAAAAACCTAATTTTTGTTCAGACTGCTTAACCTTAAACGACTGCCAAACGTTTTAATCTTATTTAAGAATCCTCAATTATCTTAACATCTTTTTCCAATTACAGGTGTGAAAAAAGAGTTGTAACAATGCAACTCGCTAATTCCACTAATACTTCCGTAAGTTCAATATCTAATTTCTGCTTTGTTCAAAAATGTCTATATTTAATGTCTTCAACACTTCAATAGCTTCTGTTACTGGTAATTTAGACAAATTAAATTCTTCTGATAATACTGCTCTAATTTCCTCTGGTGATGATAAAGTTTTAACGTTTGTTTCACCATTTGAATAACGTACACCGAACTTATTATTTACTAAAGAAACACTTCTATTTTTACGGGTCTGATATAACTGGCACCTTAAAATAGTCATAAATGGTGCGTTAGGTTTATTAGATTTTTCTATTACATCATTAAAATCACTAACTTTAGCTTCTCTTCGAGAATTAAAGTGCCATGTTTTTCCACTTTGTTTACCATTAGTGTAGCGAACATATTTATACCTATTTCTTTGTGGTTCTTCTGGTAATATATACACTTCATCTTTTCCAAAAGGAGAGATATTTTCAAAATTATTCTCAAAACGTACTGGCTTAAAAAAGGGAGCAGCAGCACCACAATCAACATAAAAACGTTCATTTTCAATTTTAACTATAATGCCCATATGTTCATCTCCAAGCATTACATGGTAACAGTCAAACCCTATCTCCCTTAATAAAATCATCAGGTTAGAATTTAAGGTATAGCAAGTCCCTCCATAATTGTACCGGCTAAAATTCTTAGTAAATATTTCAAATGAGGGTAAAGCAAAATTACTATAATTATTATCTCTAAAATATAATAATTTGCTGATATTCTCGAAGGGAAAAGTATTTAGTTGGGCATTACAAATTTGTTCTAAATAATTATATGATGGCTTCTCTAAACCTAAATTAAGGCAATCCAAATATTTAGTTGTATTATCAGTTATATTGAACAATCCATTCTACCTCCCAAAAATCTTTTTGTAAATTCTTATTCTAGCTAAACTATTCTCCCTCCCCGTTTGTGGAACAATGAAAGCGTCAGTTTCTTGTGTTATCGCACCTAACAATTGAATAAGGAAATATTTATTATTATATAAGTTCAAATGATTTAAGTGTTTTATATCTATCTACTGCAAGTAATCCTTTCCAGTATCTTTTAGCGACTGCAAATTCTTCTGGATAACTTCCCCAATTCCATGAAATGTCCCAAGTGCCTTCATCAGATAATTTCTCTACATAAAAAACCAAGTTATGTTCAACTAAATCACCAAATTTTTCACATAGAGGATGATTAGGACTATCAATAAAGTCTAGTGGGAGTGGATTGTATCCCGTTGACCATGCATAAACATCCCTTTCAACACAACGCTCTGCGAGTGACATAATTATATCTGAAACTTCACTCAACAAATATGGAAACTTACTAGTAAATGTTGTTTTGTGCAAGTTTAATACTTTAAGTAACCGTTGATAATTATTTATTTCATGTTTATCCATTTCATCAACATTGAATAAATGATTGAGTGCTTCTTCAATCGCTGACCAGCCTATCTGAGCAGTTTCACTGTGTTTAGGAGACCAATGCACAAGTAATGCAGCTAACTCTGCACTCGGGTTAAACATCCAATTCTCCTGCACCCCTTCTTGCCAATGCCACCACGATGCGTGCGGATATTGATTGTTTTCAGGCAATACAGAGAACCACATTCCTGATTCTTTTTGATAAGTATTTGCCAAATACGTAATCATTGACTTAACTACTTTTTCATCGCTCATAGCCCCTATTTCCATTAAAATTTGTCCAGCTGCCCATGTAGCCATTGGCGATGAATACGGCGACCAAAAATCAGGTTCAATACCAAGCCCGAAGCCTCCATCTTCGTTTTGAAAAGCTGATAAATATTTAATTACCTTGTCACGAGAACCGCCTTCAAAAAGATATTCCCATCTTGCTGCCTCTAACGGTCGAGCATTTCGTTTTATCCACGAACTTGACTTTTTAAACATCTCAGTCGAAATTTTCATTTTGAAAGTTGACCTCCAATCTCTTCAATTCTTTCTATACTGTTTTTCAACTAAAATCCTCTTTCGATAAAATACTTTCATTCACAAATTAATTATTACTAAACTCACCAACCATTAACATGTCTTCACTAATAATTAATTTAATAATGTCTGCATTTTTTTCAAATACATGTAATTGCCCAATACTTTTATTATCAAGTTGGTTCCATCCCCATCTCTCAATCTCTGCAAAATATTTTTCTGGAATAAATTCGTTTTCAACACTTCCGATACCTACGAAACGATAATAAATATAATTCTTTTTGATTTGTTCTTCATGGGTTTCAAAGTATATTCCTGTTACCCGTTCAGCTTTTTCAGGTATTGGAAAATCATTATTCAGATCTGACCCTTTAAAAGAATTAATTTCGATATCATTAGATTCATTCCCATTGCAAGCTAGTAAGGATAATATTAAACAGAAGAACAAGTTAACTCTTTTATTAGTCACTATTTTCCACCCTGCCTCAAATATATTACGTTAGCGGGATAAGAATTACCCGGAATATTGCAGAATCATCTGGTATATTGCTATGCAAAGTCCTAAAATACTCGCTTTCATTTTAGATGGATGGTTCCGTGAACTGCGGTACAAGTGTAAAAAAACAACGATAAATCCCAAAGGTACCCATAACTCAAAAAGGCCTGTTTTTGTATTTGCAGAAAATATTGGAACAATTGCAGTACTGATCAGAAAGTAGAAAAATACTGTAAAACGGCGTGTCTCCAGTTGTTTACTCCACCTGACTAAAAAGAAAATAATTACTATTGCAATAATTGTAATGTGTAAGGGTGGAAGTGATATTCCAAAAATCCCGAAATCGAAGTGCATGTTATACAGACCTCCTTGTTATGAAATCACGTCTTTTCCGTACATATCAATCCAGATCATCAGTGTGACCCATAAGTTGAATATAATTTTGTTCAAGAAAAGATGCTTTAATAGCTGCCGTTTCTAAACAATACTCCTCGTTAGCCCCACTGGAAACGTTAGTCTGTTCCACTAATGCACCCTTTTTTCTTCATTTTCTTTGAGATATTTATCATATGCTTCTTTAACTTTATCAACCCCTCCTTCTGGTACAATTTGTTTATGAATTTCAATTAATAAAACAAATGACCTGAATATAATTCCTACAAGCACTGCGCCAAATATATAAATTCCGACCGGTCCTAAAAACACTAAAAATCCGGTCAATCCTGCAAATAAAATTGATAATAATAACTTCACACCATCACCCCCTGTTTACAAAATTCCGTTTAGAAGACTATAAAAATATTATTCGATAGTTAAACAAGTATAGTTTCTCCTTGTTGAAGGATCCCCCCTTCAGTTTAACATTATTTCCCAGTACTTAGCTGTAAAAAAAGAGCTGCAACATCGCAACCCGAAATTTTTCTAACGCTTCTATCTGTTGCACAGAACCAGTCAAAGCTTAATTTTGCTATCCCACTCAATTTTTTTAAAAAACTACGAAGATTTCTTTTAAGGTACAGGGAGAAACTTAGTAAAATATACTGCAACAAAAAATAATGCTAAGTTAATCCACCATAAATACCCTCCTCCTCATATTAATAAATTTGATAAGTGATCTATAATCAAAAATTATGTTTTTGTATTCTACCTGTTTGTTGAATAAAAATATCATCATTATATAGTGCTAACCCTCTCGTTTGTTTAGGACAAACGGTTTTACTCTTCGGATTCGCCAATTATTTGAAAGCCGCCCTGGAAAGTAATAATATCTACTTTATTGCCATTTTTCTCAAATGTTTTTAGCCCACCCATTTGGTCAACTTCTTTCCAGCCTTTAAGTTTGATTTGTTGAAGATATAGCCTGTTTATACCTGAAAAGCTATAAGAAATACTCTGGTCAGAGTGAATTTCTTCTACTTTTGCATTTAAAGGGACAGGAAAGTTATTCACATCTGACGGCTTTATTGAAGCGAAGCCGGCACCTATAACTAATAATAACAGCCCAATCATCATTAGAATCAATGTCTTCTTTTTCATTTAATAAGCCTCCTTCTGCGTTTCGAATGAAGAGCATTGATAGCTTACTGAGCTATCGTTTCCATTAGCACAATAAACTTTGAACACGATCCGCTATGTAATTCTTTAAGAATAAAAGTTCATTTTTTTCAAACTTATTATTACCTTTTTCATTCGAATAACAGTCAACTACTTTACTAATAGTAATTCTCAATTCTTGTGGGAAAGTTTTTAAACCCCAGTTACCAGCTTCTTGCTTTGATGGGATGACTCCATGCTTTAAATACCAATACACCCTGATCAAATTTAACGAACAATAAATTGGGTGTGCTTCAATATTTTCTATACAATCCTGAAAATCACCCATTATCGAAGAAATATAATCTGACCGTGGAACTGAAGGGAAAATTTCATCAATTGGTACACCTTCTACACATATACCTCTGTGATTAATAATGGTTATATGAGCTGCTAAATCTGTATCATGGTTGATATCTCCATTTATATACTTAGATGCACCCCTTATCAAATCATCTTCATACCGTTCTCTCCAGAACTCGCTGTAATGAAAGTCAAACGGGCAAGGGTACTGCCAGCTTTTTAACTGATCTCTAGTTAGGAAACTTATTTCAACTGGAAATGGAGAATTAGAACAATTTAAAAGGAACTGCGCTAACTTCCTCTTCGTCTCGACTGTTACAGAATTCTTCGTGACAACCAAAACATCAATATCACTGCTTTTTGGGTTAAATCCCCCCATTGCTAAAGAACCGTGTAAATAGAAACCTAAGAAGTCGTTATTTATGATTTCCGTAATCCCTTTTTTCATATTTAAGGTAAAATCTTTTAAATCAGAAGGACACGTTCTCCAATGATACCCCATTTTATAACTCCTCCTAATCTATTGAGTCTCCTTCAGTTTAACATTTTTTCCAGTTTTTGATTGTAAAACAAAAGAGCTGCAGCATTGCAACTCACGAGTTCGCTATCTTACCCTGTATTTCAATTGTCTCTTACTTTATAGCTATATGAATTTCAATTTCTCCATTAGGATAGTATTTTTCAAAATCAAAGGAGTAAGCTCTATTTAATATACCTGCTTCTTCTTGCTCCCATATACTGTTCCAGGTATTGAAGATTCCTTGTTCGGTTGTATCCACTTTAAAAATACGATATGGGTCGTTTGATGGTATTTCTATAAAAGATTCCCCGTTAGAATCTTCAACAGAGATACTTAATGTATAATCACCTTTATAGTCGCTTTGATACTCATGATATACACCGTAAATACTTTCATGTTTAGGTAAACGCTCAGAAGCCTCTTTCCACATCCCAGTGATTTTTTGCATGACATGTTCATCATTAAAATTATTGGTTCTTATACTTTTTACAATTGATAACTTCATTACTTTCACCCCCTCAATATAGCTTCATCTTATATTTCAATATTGCTATTTAGATTTCCTTCTGCGTGTGGCAAACTTCTAGTTAAATCATCGCTTATATATAACCCAACAATTATCCAGGAAAATTATATTTTCATATGAATTAGTGAATTATACCTTATGAGGTGATTGTATGGACAAGGAAGAGTTAAAGCTTATTTCTGCTGAGGTAGGAACTTTGTGGGCTGAGTACGTCAATGGGACAGCTGTTCATATTGTAAGCAAATACATGCTGTCCATAATAGAAGATGAAAAGGTAAGAACTATTGTTGAAGAAGCGGTAAATATATGGAAAACAAAAGCAGCAGATAGCTGTGTTTCTTGAGAAGGACGGATTTCCCGAACCCATAGGCTTTACTGATGCAGACCTAAATAAAGAGACAGTAAGATTGTTTTCTGACGTATTCTGCTTGCACTATTTACATGTGATGACACTCCATGGCTTGCTGGGGCACATCACATCGCTCAGTGCCTCTGTCAGAAAAGATTTAAGAAGCTTTTATGACTCATGCGATAATGAAGCCAAGAAAATGTACCATCAAACTATTGAACTATTGTTAGAAAAAGACCACTTTCAAAGAGACCCATATTTTTATCCTGAATCCGCTCCTGAATTTGTTACAGGCCAGCAGTTTTTAGATGGTTTCTTCGGCGAAAACCCCCGTTAGCCGCAACTGAAATTATCAGCCTTTCATTTAATTTGAAAAAGGAGATCCTGGAAAAAACTCTTTCTATTGGTTTTAGCCAAGTTGCTCAATCTGAAGAAGTAAGAAAGTTTCTGGAAACATCACATAAAACAGCTGATAATCAAATCCAGACGCTTAGTAATATACTAAAAAAAGACAATTTGCCTGTCACAATGTCCTGGGAATCGGAAATCTCAACCTCTCAGGAGTCTCCTTTTTCAGATAAATTAATGCTGTATCACATGGGTTTCCTGCTGCAAACCGCACAAGCCTACCATGGAACTGGACTTGCCACTGCAATTCGGACCGACCTTGCGGTAACTTATAAGAAGATTATATTGAAAAACATCATGGTAACAAAAGAATGGTTCAATTTAATGACGGAATTCAAGTGGCTGGAAGAGCCGCCGCTTGCTCCAAACAGAAAAAAACTGGCTCAGGATAAATAATTAACGAATCAGCACCTTCTTTTAATGGAAGGTGTTTTATTCTGACCAAAAAAAAGATAAGCCCCCAAAATGAGTTCGCGGCTCAAAATGGGGTAACTAATCTTCTGATCCCTGCGCCATTCCCCTATAAAGGGATCTAAGCTGTTGCGGCAGTTAGTATAGCAGTCCTCTATCCAATGCCTTAAATAAATTTAAAGTTTCAAATATTTTAGTCGCTGTTTCATCTGCTCGACATTTACTTTATGTTTAAATTCCGGTACCATTGCGCGGCAGGTTCC
Organism: Evansella clarkii; assembly: GCF_002019695.1. Lineage (GTDB taxonomy): Bacteria > Bacillota > Bacilli > Bacillales > Salisediminibacteriaceae > Evansella > Evansella clarkii. Next base: position 3,701,915 of record NZ_KV917376.1, read on the forward strand.
ACTTCTTCCGCCTTGTATTTTATAATTCGATCGACAACCCTGTACATAAGTGGCTGGCTTTACCCTCCGTATAAAAGAAGGGAATAATACGGCTTGAAGCGTTAATATAAAATCCACGGAAAGCCAGTCAGTCTATCCAACTTCATCAAGAAGAACGCCTGATAATTGTCGCAGGTGAAATTCTGAAATAATTTAATTAATTATACCATGCTGTATAACTTCAACTGTGACTGTTGGGTTAAACTCTATTTTTGAATAGTCTTTTTCCCAGTCTAAATACTTCCATCTTTCTGGATATAGTGCAATTAATTCTCTTCCTATGCCAAAACCATCACAATTGGCATCTTGCATCTTTTTAATTACCGTGTGAGCTTTTTCAGTCAATAGCTCTGATAATTTATTATTTAATTTAAGAACTTCTTCTCTTGTTGTTAGTTGATCATGTGGATAATCATTGACTTCTGCCTTAATAACTAAAGAAATATCTACCTTTACTTGATTATCTTCAGATACCTGAATTTTTCTATTTACTTTAGAGTGCTCGAGGTTAAATGTAATAAAATTTTTTATCTCCTGTTTTTCGTGGTCAGAAACTTTCAGGGTTAAGCTTCCATCTCTAGATTTCTTATTATCCATTAGTAAAAACAATGTAGACTCAGATGTATCAAGGGTTCCTGTAAACTCTTGATTATTAAACATAGCTACACCCTGTACTTTTAGTTCATCATTTTTAGCTGTTAAATATGGAACCATAAAATCTTGACCTGGGTCAAACATAATTGGACAGATAGTTTGGAGGTTAAGATTTGGTACGATTGTAGATTCTTCTGCACTTAACAACAAATCTAAAATATACTCTGATGGTTTTTGACTATGTATTATTGGTACCCTCATTGCATCTTTTGCTGTACCTTCAACTACTACTAATTTAGCACTTATTGAACTTCTTGGATCTCTGTAGTAGAGGTCCAATATTGGATAAATGGGTTGTGCAGCTAACTCACTCCCAAGAATCATCACTCTAAGCTTAGATGGATCAATAACTTCTCCCACTTTTCTATCTAAGGCATTCCTAACTTGATTAGGAGTCGATCCGGATTCAGAAAAAAATTGTGCTTTATCTTCAACTTTTTCCTTTGAAATTTTAGGTGAACTAATGGTACCTAATAATTTCCCATCCTCTGTATAATCAAACCCTGCTGCCATTAATAATGTGGTCTCCTTCAGTAAACGTTGATCCCAGCAACCGCATAAGAAAAAAAGAACTATTACAATGAGAAAACACTTTACTGAAAATGCTTGTCCTTTCATCACTAATCTCTCCGCTCTTTCCAAATTATTGAATATAGAAATAGTATTATTGGAATTATTCCAATGAAGATCATACTAACTATTCCTAAGATATTACTCAGTTTTGTAATAAGTAAATTATTCATTGGAATAAATGAAAGCAACAATATTACTACTCCAGTTATTGGAACAAACCTTCTGTGCTCTTTGGATTTAAAGCATTTAGCCAGAGTAAATGATGCTAAATATAAATAACTCATAAAAGAAGTCATGACAGCAATACACCATAATGGTATAAAAATGATATCAATTCTATCTATAACTGTGGATGTAAATGCTTTGAGCATATAAACAGTTGGGTAAGGAACCAGCATAAGTTCATCAGGACTAAAAAACGTGTAGCTTGTAATGACTACAAATAAATAAAGTAATACAATAAACAAGTGAGCTAAGCTTACCGTTTTTAATGTGGTATTTGCTTTCTTGTCAGCAGCTTGCTGAATAAATGGATGTACAACAAGTAATATTTCAAAGCCAAGGAAAGCAATCGTGGATTCAAATGATCCCATAAAAATGTTCTTGATACCTGCTTGTCCAATAGGGAAAAGATATAATAAATGAACATTTGTGTAAGCCATAACAGTGGTAATGATAAAAAAAATAAATATTATTGATGTCAACACAAAAAACCTTGCAATCGTAATTAAACTTTCCCTGACAAGATATACACATACAAAAATAAGGCTGAAATTGATGACCAATCTTGGAGTAAATGGGAATAACCATATATTCATAAAATTCGTGAAAATAACTAACATAATTATGCAGGTATAAGTAAAATAGAGGAAATATCCTACTTTTACTACATATGCAATTAGATTACCTAAATACTTTTGACCAATATCGTATATATTAAGGCCTTTATTTAACTTAAACATATAGATATATATTATTAATAGTATCTGTACAAATATCCCAGCGATAATAATTGATATCCAGCCATCAGTACTCGCTTTTTGTAAAACACTATATGGTAATGATAATATCCCTACTCCTATTTGAGCTTGAATCATTAGAAAGAGCAATTGTCTTTGTGTTAAATACGACTTTTTGTTATTCATTTCCTTTTCCACTCTCTAGAATCACCCTGTCTGGTTGTCTTTCTTGCTCCACTATCTTTTGGTCTTTTTTTCATCATCCATAGTGGTGCCCGGAAAAAGCTGTCTTTTAAATCCTGCAATCTTAATGGAGATATTGGGCTTAGATATGGTGTTCCAAACGATTCCAGCTTGCACAAATGAATCAGGACTAATGTAAAATAAATGACCATACCGTAAAAGCCTAAAGTAGCAGCAAAAAACATTGCAGGAAATCTTAAAAGTCTAATTGTATTACTCATATCGTAAGAAGGAACTACAAAAGATGATACTGCTGTAAGGGCTACCACAATTATCATGACATTCGACACTAACCCAGCACGCACAATGGCATCACCAATTACTAATCCTCCAACAATACCTATTGTTTGACCTATAGGAGTGGGAAGACGAATACCTGCCTCTCTTATTATTTCAATTGTTAACTCAACCAAAAGAGCTTCTATTAGAGGCGGGTACGGAATTTCTTCAACTGAACTTTTTATTGCTAAGACTAATTCTGTTGGGATTATTTCAGAATGAAATGAAATGATAGATATATATATAGAAGGTAGTGTTACTGCAATTAAGAGGCTGATCATACGCAAAACCCTAAAAAACGATCCCGTAATCCACCGGCTATTGTATTCATCAGGAGATTGGAAAAATGCAAAAAAATTAATCGGTAAAATTATTGCATCAGGTGCACCATCTGATAATAAAGCTATTCTTCCTTCCATAATGTTGGCAACTGCCCTATCTACTCTTTCTGTATTTAGCATTTGTGGAAATAAACTATATGCATTGTCCTCAATAAATTCTTCTGTAAAGCCTGGATTAATAATTAAATCAGTATCAATTGAAGTGATTCTTCTCTCCACTTCTTTAAGGATATGCTCATTTACAATTTTATTATGAAAAACAATAGCGATTTTGGTTTGGGCTTCGCTACCAAGCGTGTAGTAACGAACGACTAAATTTTTATTTTTTATTCTATTTCGAATAAGGTTAATGTTAGTATTGAGGTTCTCAATAAAGCCTTCATGATCTCCCCGAACCACTTTCTCATTCATTGGCTCTTCAATACTGCGATCATGTGTTTTTTTTATTTCAAATTCATATAAATTTTCGTCTTCTTCGATAAATAATAAACACTTTCCTTCTAACAACGCATTGAAACTCTCATTAATCGAATCTAAACTACGCAGAGCATACATTAAATTCTTTGATTGCCGTGATTCTATCTCAATTAATGACATATCAGATAATTTTTCGTATAGCTTATCATTGTCAATCAATGTTTCTATATATATTAGGAGAGCTTTCCTATTACCTAAGAACAAACTTTGCTTCTTTAAATCTTGTGTGTCAGAAAATTTCTTTAAATAATAGCTAAAAAAATCATTTAGGCTCTCAGTAGGTGGATATTCTTCTCCTGACTCTTGCTTTTCTATTTGCTGTTCTTCATTCCTAGTCGTTTTATTTCTTTTAAATATATTTAAGATTCTCATGTGAATTCCACCTCAGGATGAACTAAAGACCTTAATTTTTATACCTCTCTAATATTTGTTCACCAGTTAGTTTTTATACGTCAGTTAATTCCAAACAAAAACATGAACTTACTGACCTTCCCTCTGTTGAATAATACTTGAAAAATTAATTGGTTTGCCAGAACACCACACTTAAAACGACAGTCTATAAAGGCTCAAGAGCTTAGCTTTTTAGTCTTCCCCAATCCCCCATTAGCTGTTCACATTTAGAGGCTATACTACTTCATAATTTTGTTATTTACTCTTGACTCTGGAGTAACTCCATACTTTAAGATACGGATATTGAAAATATAGTTACAGGAGAGAGTCAAATGAATATTGCATCAGGAATCAAGAAAGAACATACGATGAAATCTTTGCTGGCTTATGCCGCTCCCACTATCAGCGTCATGATTTTTATATCCATTTATACGATGATTGACGGAATCTTTGTAGCACGTTATGTGAATTCTACGGCGTTGGCAGCTGTTAATATTTTTATGCCTGTTTACGGTTTAATTTTTGCCATTGCGTTAATACTTGGTACCGGCGGCAGTGCGCTTATTGCTAAAAAAATGGGTGAAAATAAATACGAGGAAGCCAGAAGCAACTTTACGTTTATTGTAATTTGTGGTGCTGCCTTAGGTCTTTTCATTATGACAACAGGATTATTATTTATTCAGCCTGTACTGGAACTATTTGGTGCTGGAACAAATCCTCAATTATTTGATTACACGCTTACTTATGCGAAGATCATCTTGTGGATTAGTCCCTTTCTTATTGTCCAGGTAATGTTTGAAACGCTGTTTGTGACCGCTGGTAAGCCTAAATTAAGTTTAATCATCACAATTATAGGTGGAAGTACCAACATCATTCTGGACTATTTGTTCATTGTGGTCATGAACATGGGGATTGAGGGGGCTGCTCTGGCAACTGCTATTGGAATGGTTATTCCAGCAGTCCTTGGTATCCTATACTTTTTCGTTGCCAGGAAAAATATTCTTTACTTTACTAAATTTAAGGTGGAATGGGACATCCTTTTAAGAAGCTGTATAAACGGGTCTTCTGAAATGGTTACAAACCTTTCCTCTTCTGTCGTGACAATGGCACTAAACGTGTTAATGCTGAAATTCATCGGAGTAGATGGAGTAGCAGCTGTTACAATTATGCTTTATGTTATGTTTGTTTTAACCCCATTTTTTATGGGCTACTCCGTTGGTATAGCTCCTATTATCAGCTATAATTATGGAAGTCAAAATACGGGACAATTAAAGACCATCTTTAAAAACAGCATGATTTTTATAAGCGCCAGTTCGATGATTGTGTTTATATTCTCCCTTCTGCTTGGACCATATATCATTCAATTTATGAGTGGAGAAGGCAGTGAAGTATATGAAATAGCTAAAAATGGATTTTGGATTTTCTCTATTAGTTTTTTATTTATGGGATTTAACATCTTTACTTCCATGTTGTTTACGGCTCTTTCTAACGGGAAGATTTCAGCAATCATCTCCTTACTGCGAACGCTGGTATTTGTTTTAATTGCTTTATTGACACTTCCATTCATATTTGGTGTCAACGGAATATGGATAGCTATTCCACTGGCCGAATTCTTATCAATCATTGTTTGTGCCTTCTTTATATTCCGAAAGAGAAAAGTATATCAGTATATATAGAAGTGAGGTGTTTTATGGAGATAAATCCACAACTCCATCTGACTACAGGCCAATTTGCAAAACTTCTTAATGTAAAAAAAGATACTCTGATTTATTACGATAAAGTGGGGGTCTTTTCCCCTGATATTATTGCTTCTAATGGCTATCGGTATTATTCCATTTATCAGGCAGATGTTTTTAGTGTCATTCTTATTCTTAAAGAATTAGATATGTCTTTAAAAGAGATCAAACAATTTCTGGATAACAGATCACCGGAAAAGCTTATACTTATACTGGAGAAGAAAGAAAAAGTTCTTGCTGAGAAAATCTCAGAACTGGAATCAAAAAAAAAAGTGGTTGCACATAAAATAAATGATACAAAACAAGCGTTAGAAGCAAACTTGCAGGAAATCGTGTTTGAAACTATAAATCAGGATCAATTCTTTGTCGTTAGTGACACCAAACACCTCACTAACGAAATTAACTTTTATGACTTATTGCAGCAGCATTACAGATATTTGGACGAACACGACATTATACCGTACCCGTCTGAAGGCTGGATGAGGCGTGTTGGCAATGTTCTCACTGGAGAAACAGAAAAGTATGATTATCTTTATACCAAAGTGGATGATTCAACTTATGCGAACCATATTAAGGAGAAGGGGACTTATTTAGTGGCCTATCACGATGAAGGTTATATGAGTATTGAAAAAACTTACAAGCGCATAACAGACTATGCAGAAGCTCATAATTTCAGTTTGACTGGCTATTTTTACGAAGATATCCTGCTGGATGAGTTATCAGTGAAAGGAATGGAAAAATACATGGTGAAAATATCAGTGAAAATAAAAAATTGATTAACTCTTTTCTCATCAGACTCATTCTATTAACCACGGCGTCATCCTGGAAAAATCTTGTGGAACAAAATTCAGCTATTATTAAACGTTGCATACAGTTTATAACTACTCCATGCCTTTTTGGATGCCGAGTTTCCGGCGGGAAGAGATTCGAGAGAACTTTCTGCCGGAATGCAATTTATATGGAATCAACTCACTGAATAATTACTATTGCAAGTCGGGAGTGCTGTGAGGAGGAGGAACCAATTATATGTATTAGTTGGAGTAAATATATAAATGATGTCTAAAAGCGCAATATCACTTCCAGACACCACTTGTTAATTACCGGTACTGATATTATTCCTGATCCTTTTTTCTGCCTTTAAAACGATCTTCATTATCATTTTCAACGACATGTTTAAGGATTGACAACTTATTATCCCAAAACTGTTCATAATAAGAGAGCCATTGCTTTACTTCTGTTAAAGGTTCCGGGTGCAGCTGATATATTTTTTCTCTGCCTGCTTTTTTTCCGCTGACTAAATTAGCTTCAGAAAGTATATGAAGGTGTTTTGCTATGGCTGTACGACTTATTGGAAAATGTGCAGTTATTTCAGAGATTGCTAATTCGTTACTGGCCAGCAAACGGAGAACCTCTCTTCTGGTTGGATCAGCAATAGCCTGAAAAACATCATGCTTTGCTGCTGACATTTATCCTTCAACAACCTTTCGAAGTCCTTCACTAACAATCCCAACCCAGCCATTAGCCATTCTTTCACGAATAACAGAACTTTTCTCGTTGGCTTTTGGAAGAACAGTATCTGGAGATTTCCAGCCGGAATGTATAAGTGTAAACTCCGTTTTTTCACCCAGGTCTTTCAGCAGAAAAGAAACGACCCAGCCATCTGTATCCCATGAAAACGAGATTTTGTTCGGTTCATCCACTTCTAAAACTTTACATGGAGATGGGCCAAATGGTGATTGTACATGAAATTCATGACCTTCTTCAGGTACAAAGTCATTTGGCATAAACCATGAGGCGATTCCTTCAGAAGTTGATACCGCATCCCATACTTTTTGGATTGGTGCTTCAAATACAACTGTTTGCTTAATATCTTGGAGAGTTTCCATTTTCATTACTCCTTTTTGTAAATAAATATAAAACCATTTGGTTTCATTTCAACCCCATAATATAACACCATTCGGTTTCATGTCAACAAAACGTGTTTTATTTATGAAGCATTTAATTGCACACAAATACCTTAACTACATAAATTAATGTAATTGTGGTACTAACTTTAATTTGAGAAGTAGATAAAACTCTCCCTGTTTGTAAAATTTTTAATTATAATCTGGCTAATTAGCCAAGCATGGTAAATAAACTTGTGTCTTTTCTGGATTAAATCAGCAATAATTTAGTACTTGTCTAATTTTAAAAAAACATTTCATTTAAATGTAATCTAGACAAATAAGCAAACAAAATTGCCTTATAAACATATAATGTAAAAAATTTGATCATAAATAATGAGGTGTTTTAAAGGTGATACCAACACAGCAAAACTCAATGAATGAAGCAAGAGAAGAACAGTGGAGTCCCCTGCTGATTATTATTGCTATCGTTTTGTCCATTTCCTTTATTTTTGGAATTGGTAAAAGAGAATCACTTATTGGAAAACCAGGGATGGTCCATCTAGATTGGCCTTAATTAAACCAATGAGCAGGTGTTATTATGTCTATTGGAAATAAAAAAGAAATATTAGAAGCTCTTGACCAATATGGTCCCGTAACCCCCCAGCAAATAGCAGTAATTATTGGATTAATTACACGAGTACTAAGGGTAAGAGCTGTAGTATTAGATGTAGAACAGAACATAGAAATTATTTTAGAAGGAAAGTTAGTAAAGAACAGAAATTTACAGAATTTAGTTAACCAATTGAATGATGAAAATATCCAGGATTGGATAGTTGCCCTTCAGGAATTCAGAGGTAATTCCAGATAATATGCAAGAAATACGGTTTAAGTAATATATAAATTGGGAGTTCACCTCACACTCCCTTCTTTAGGGAGTTACAAAGGAGGAAAATATGGTTAGAATAGTCAGAATGCAAGAAAACGAACATATTGTTCCTGCGTCACAATGGGGGTTTGTTATAGGTGTTGTCGTTATAGTCCTCGTTATTGGGTATATTACAGGGATGTATGATTTCGAACAGGATGAATTCATAACCAGTTAATTATTGAGGAATCTACCTTTTTTAAATATAAATAGCCCCCTTTATTTAAGTCCAGGTAAGTTTAATTTTAAGGGTACGTTTAGAACTTCTTCTATGTATACCCTTAAAATTATTTTTAATCAGACTCATGTTTGTTAAAAACTTAAATACAGGATGTGCTATTTCAATCCCCTCTCAAAAGGATCATGGTATAAAAAGAAAACTTTATATCATACTAAGCCTTATCAACGTCCTCGAGGGGTAATTAAACATGTTAAGATTCTTTTCAAAACCAAAAAACAGTTCCCTCCAAAAAACATATAAAGAAAAAGAAAATAATACAACTTTTGCTGATCCAGCTTCTTTGTTTAAATTTCTCATGTCAAGTGATGACTTTACTGAACAAACATTTGAGGACTTTACATTGTATTACTTCGAGTCCCTTATCGATAAGGCACTGTTACAAAATAAATTAGACCACGCCTTCGTTACTATACTAAAAGATACAGAAACTATAAAAGATACAACAAAATTAAATAAAAAATTACTCGAAGGCTATTGTGCAGTGCTGATAAAAAATACAAACCAGATAAAATTAATTGATGTTGGAGATATGCCTTCGAGAAGTATCTCACCACCTGAAGCGGAAGCAACTATTATCGGCCCTCAAGTTTCTTTTAATGAAGATGTATCACAATCAATAAACCTTATTAGGAATACTCTAAGAACAAATGATTTAGTAATTCGTCAATTTCCAATTGGAGAAGTTGCCCCAAAGAAAGTTTCTCTGATCTTTCTAAAATCACAAGCCAAACCAGAACAAGTTAAGAAAATAGAGAAAAAATTAAATTCGCTTAAAATTAAATATCTGAGCGATACTTTAAGCTTCGATGAACTGATTCCAGAGCACCCATTATCGTTATTTCCTCAATTCCTGCAAACAGAGAGGCTGGACAGGACATGTGCAAATTTAATCGAGGGCAAGATTGCATTACTGGCTGAAGGAAGTCCAGTTGCTTCATTATTGCCTCACCATTTCGGTGAAAGCTTACAGTCACCAGAAGATTATTACACCAATTGGATAAGTGGCAGCTTTATAAGGCTTTTAAGATTTACTGCATTCTTTATTGCCCTTTTGTTAACGGCTGTATATGTAGCTGTGATGTCTTATCATTACCTAATCATTCCTCCTGATTTAATCATCATCATCGCTGAGTCAAGAGCTCAAGTGCCTTTTTCACCACTGGTGGAAGCCTTATTAATGGAGTTTGCAGTGGAATTTTTACGAGAAGCAGGAAGCAGACTTCCTACAAGAATTGGCCAGACTGTGGGCATTGTTGGAGGAATAATTATTGGACAGGCTGCAGTTATGGCTGGCATCACGAGCAACATATTAATTATTGTAGTTTCTATTTCTATGTTATCGACATTAGTAATCCCTTCATACCAATTATCAAATGCAGTCAGAATACTAAGATTTATACTTATTTTAACAGCTGGGTTTATGGGAGGACTGGGAGTCGCTGCTGGAATGTTTATTATTCTTGTATATATGTCGCGATTAGAATCTCTTGGTGAGCCTTATTTTACCTCTGTAAGTCCGATTAATATAGAAGAATTCAGGGATAGCCTTGTTCGATTACCATTATTAATACAGAAAACAAATAATTCAAAGTAAGGTTGAAATATAATGAAACTCTCTACATACCAGTGTGTCGCTCTTATCGTTATGGTTCAATTTGGTATTGGGATTCTTTCATTACCGTCATTATTAATGAAAGAAGCAGATTCGCTCGGGTGGATTTCAATTTTAATTGCAGGATTGTTTGTTCAACTTTTAGCTGTGGTTTATCATTTTTCTTTAAATAATAATAATCAAAGTGATTTCTTTCATTTCCTGGAGAATTTATCAGGTAAATTCTTTTCAAAACTTTATACATTAATTTTAATTCTTTATTTTTTAAGTTCTTCATGTATCATAATGAATAATTATATATATGTGCTTAATATATGGGCCTATCCACTTACACCACATATTGTACTAATTATTATTATTTGGATATGCATGGTCTATTTTGCCAGCAGTAAAGTACATACACTTTCCAGAGTATGTGTGATGTTCTTTTATCTGATGCTGCTTCTTCTATTGCTTTTATTATGGCACTTTCAAGATTTCAATCTGAATTATTTAAAACCTCCCCAAAATACATCGTTCGTTTCTTTACTAAACGGGACATTAGAAACCTCCCTTTCCTTAATCGGTTTTGAATTGATTATACTATTTAGCTTTTATTTAAAACAAAAAAGCAGCGTATTAAAAGTATTAACGATTAGTAATTGGGTGACTACTTTTATTTATGTAATCATTGTTCTTATAGCCTTTGCCTTATTTTCATCAGAGAAGTTAGAACACCTCATATGGCCAACATTGTCTGCTTATAAATTGATCGAGTTTCGTTTTATTCAACGATTAGAATTTATTATTGTATTTGTTTGGCTTCCTTTAATAGTTATTACCACTGGCAGTTACTTATGGGGCGTAATTAAAGGTGTTAACTATCTCTTCCCTAATAAAAACAAAGCAATAAATTATTTTATTGTCCTGGCCGTCCCTATATTGGCTTGGCTGCCCCAAAATCATCCTCAAGCCATAAAAATTGCTGACTATGTTGGGTACATCGGAATATCCCTTGCTATAATAACATCTTTTCTACTTCTGCTTTTAAAACGTTTTGGAGGAAGCACTAAATGAACAAAATACTAGTTGTCATTTTGTTATCTTCAGTACTGTTAACTTCTTGTTGGGACGAAAGAATTTTAGAGGATTTAGCGTTAATAACTGTGATTACAGCCGATTTAAGCGATGAAGGAAATATTATTCTCGGTGCTTCTTACCCTGAATTTTCTAAGGGATCCAATGAGGCGGAAGCAATAATTGCGAATAAAGCCTGGACTACTGCAGAAGGGATTTATAAACTTTCCCGGCTAACCGATAAATTAGTAATTGGAGGGCAGGCACAGGTATTACTAATTGGACAAGAATTAGCAAGGCAGGGCATTAGCAATATTTTGGATACTTTACAGAGGAATGTAGAGATATCAAGTAACTTATATATTTGTATTACGGAAGGTAAAGCAAACGACTTCTTAACTAAAGCGTTTGATGACAAACCTATTGATGGATTCTATATCTCACAATTAGTAAGAAAACAAGAACGAATTAATGAACTTCCTGCTACCTCACTGTCCAAATTTACAAATGATTTTTTTAGCATTCGAACAGACCCTATTTTGCCCTACCTAATTTTGAAAGACAAAGAATTTGAAGCTGCGAGAACGGGGATATTTGTGGATGATAAGTTTGTTGATTCTATAAGTACTGATGAAACCCAATTATTAATTATGTTAAGAAATGACGGAACAAGTTCTCAGTTTACATTGAACGTTAATCCGGATAAAAATGAATATGCCACTATTTCATTTGTAGACTCATTTACAACTGTTAATGTATTCAGAGAAGGCGAAAGATTAAAATTTGATGTTAATTTAAAAATGACCGCCGATTTAATTGAATATGAGGCAAGGAAAATTATTCATAACGAACAAACATTTAATGAAATTGGGAAAAAATTTGAGAATCATCTTCAAAAGGTAGCAAATGAAGTAATAGCAAGACTACAAAGGGAGTACGGTTCAGACCCAATTGGCTTAGGTGAATACGCTCGGCCGTTCTATAACTCAGATATGGAATTAAATAAATGGCGAGAAGATTTTAAAGCTAGTGAAATAAATATCTCAGTAGACTTAAAAATCGAACGTGATGGTGATTTCGAATAATCTTTCTTTGAATTATGGATTGCTGCCGGAAATTATACGGAAATATAAAGAGAAAAGCCCGGAGATCAAGGGCTTTTCTCTTTATAAATTGAATTAACTTAATTTCTCTCATGGTAAAGTTTTATTTCATATAATCCTTAACCAGCTTATAGCTTCTTTCTTCTGTTAGATTCGCCAGCACAGCCACATATTCTAATTGTTCCTGTGTACCGCCTTTATATTTATGTGATGCTTCAGCAGCACTGTTATCTCTAAATTTAATCCACTCCCGCTGTTCTTCTCTCAGCTGGTCCATCTCTTTCTGGGACAGTTGTTCGTTTAAAACACCATAAATATCATTCAATAATTCATCCCAAATATCCCATCTATCGTTCTCCACTTTTTTTAATGCGTATGTAGATGAGTCTGTTGCCGCCAATTCTTCGGTTGCTATTTTAGCAGCACTTAATTTTTTGAGATACTCTTCCTTCCGGCTCGACTCGGATAATTCTTCTTCAGCATTTACAATGTTTGAATTATTCTCTTCCTCTTCTGCAGATACATTGTTTGTATTAACCTCTTCTTCTTTTCCGTTATTATCTTCTGTTTCCAAGGTTTCTGCATTATTGTTTAAGTTTGCGTCGTTTTGCAGTGAATTAATATTAGTAGAATTTTCATTTTTGTTTGTTGAGTTGTTATTTTGTGAGTGATTGTCCAATGCAGCAGTTGACTCTGCAGAGGCACAAGCAGTCAATAAAAGCGTAAGTGCTGCAGTAAAAATTAAGAATGTATTTTTCTTATTGTTTTTCATAATGTCTTCATCCCCTGCTTCTGCTTAATATGAAATTTTTATGTAAATTCATTAATCATAATAACGACAGGTTCTTACACCTGCCGCTCTGCGTAATAGCTCTCCAGAATAGTTTCGACCAGGACGTCCATGTTAAAGCTGAAATAAAACCATATACAATACCAGAAAGCCTGCAGTTGCTGCACCTGAGACTATTGTCATATTACGATGTTTCTTTTTCATTCCTATAACTAGCGAAATAAGTGAAGCGACTATAAGCAGTGTGATGAATATTTTCATTCCAGTACCCCCAAATAGTGATTTAAGGTTAGTCTACCATAATAAATGGTCGATTCGTCAAATATCGCTGATTACTCAAAACTTTTTAAGAAAAGAAGGAATAAGGATAGGGTATCGAAAAAGTAATATGGAAATTCAATTTTTAGCCCGTTAAGAATCATTAAATAGCTCACAGGGGCTGCCTTTCATCTTGGAGATGATGCCTGTGTCTCCATTAAAACGGCGAAAAGTATTATGATCTTAATGGATTTCGGGTTACTCATACTAGCCGTATTATCTTCCATAAAACAAGATAAGCCCACAAAATGAGCTCGTGGCTCAATATTTTAAATTAGCAACGTTCATGGTCATAACTCTTGCCTTCCTCTTTTACCTTCCACAAACTGTACAGATGGGTAACAAAGACCTTACCTATTGCATAAACCGGAATAACTAATACCATTCCTATAATCCCTATAAAACGCCCTGCCACTAACACCAAAGCCATGACAGTTACCGGATGAAGTGACATCTTCTTACCAATAATCTGAGGCTGAACGAAAATACTTTCTATCTGTTGAATAACTACAACTATGATTAATACAAACAATGCCATCAAGGGAGAATGAAGTAAAGCCACAGTTACTGAGGGGATTGCCCCAATCCAGGGTCCAAGATATGGAATGACATTTGTAATCATTCCAAAAATCGCGAGAACAAGTGCGTACTCTAAGCCAATACTCGTAAAACCTATATAATACAGAACTCCGATAAACGAACAAACAATTAAGACCCCTTGTATATAACTGCTCAACGTCTTATCCATGTTCGTAAGGATAGGTTTAATCTCAACCTGGTTTTCTTCCGTAAAAAAATTCAGGAAATGCTTTGGTAGTCTTTCTCCTTCTTTTAACAAATAAAAAAGGATGAAAGGAACGATAAACAGTAATAATAAAGCATTAAATACTGTACCGAGGATCCCGACACTTCTCGTAAAGATATCTCCAACCAGACCTCCAATCACAAGTCCAATTTGTTCAACATAATCTTCAATAGTAAATATTTCTGTCAGGCCGAACCTTACGATTAGTTCATTTTGCTGTAAGTTTGTAATTAACAACTGGAGCTCAGTCATAATTAAAGGCATGCTATTGATTAAATTAGTAAACTGCTTCTGTAATTCTGGTCCAATGAAAGAAATAATGCCTATACCCAATACGATTACACCCGCATATAATAACAAGATTGCCAAAGCCCTTGGCATTTTTTTACTTAGTAACGCTACTAGTGGTCTAAATAAATAATAAAGAATACCAGCTAAAATTGTTGGCAGAAATAACGTTTGAACAAATACAGCTACAGGTCTGAACACCCAGCTAACAAGACTGCCTATGTAAATAATCACGAAAAGCATGAGGATGATTGAACCAATTTTCAAGATTTTCATATACATCTGCACAACCTCCTTTTGGTAACGATATCTTTTCTGAAACTTATTATGAATATTCCTGCAATCTTTGAAGAAAACTTTTTGTTCTGAGGATACGTAAAACAACAGAAAGAGTATGTATATAAATGTACATACTCTTTGTCTGCTGTTTGCTTTTATCTCTTACCAATCAATACGATTGTCATAAATGGTGTTCGCCATTTTTTTTAGTTCAACTATTTGGTCAAGTGCTTTAGAGGCTGCCTTTCTTACAGGATCAATAAGCGGCTTACGGTCATTTTCAAAATAATAAAAGGCGTCTCTATATCCGTGCTCTCTTAACATTTTAGCTAAATACATCCCATCCTCTAAAGCCCATGATGCCCCAATCCCCAGCATTGGGTTGGTGGCATGAAGGGCATCTCCAACAAAAGTGACGCGTCCATGATACCAATGAGGTAATTCTTCCAATTCAAATATATTTCTGGAGGTAATATTTTCTGTGTTATTCAGAAGTTCACTAAATGGATTATCCCACCCGCTAATTTTTTCGGATAACCAATCCTTGATAAATTCATTGTCAGCTAACTCTAGTTCTGTTGCAGGAATCTTCCTCTCTTCTTTACCAATAAATTGCCACAATATATCTGAATTTGAAGCAGGTGAACATTTACTGACAAAAGTACCTAAATAATTATCAAAATCAATGTAGACATTCGCTTTAGTATTAATAGATTGCTTCACATTTGCAGAAGATACCAGGCCGTGAATTCCATAGTAACCAGTATAAACAGGTTTAACTTGAGGGAATATTATCTCCCTTGTTCTTGAATGAATGCCATCTGCCCCGACTAGTATTTCTCCCTTTACTGTAGAATCATCAGAGAAGAAAGCTGTAATACTGTCAGAGTTTTCTTCTATATTAACCAGTTTTTTATTGTAATGTACTGGTATTTTATATTCCTCAGCCTTTTCTAAAAGCAGTTCCATTAAATTTTGCCTGCTGATCGTTATGAAGGTTTTACTAAAGAAATCATTACCTACAGCAGTAGCGCTGGCCAGTTCTTTATTGTTACTGGTATATGTGGTCTCAGATTCCAGAGGAAAACTATATTCTGCAATTTTACTAATACCAAGTGTTTCAAGAACTTTCAGGCCGTTTGGTGTAAGTACAAACCCTGCTCCGCTCTCTCTTTCAAAGGAAGCTCCTTCAAATACTTCACTCTCTATTCCAGCCTTTTTTAAAAATAAAGCCGTAGCAAGACCCCCTGCACCAGCTCCTATGATAATTACTTTTTCCTTCATTTGTAGCACTCCTTTTTTATAGACTTCAGTAAAAATACAATGAATGAGCTTACGTAAAATATGTTATCATTTATTCGGACGATCGGTCAATTAATTTTATAGTTGTACTTGATAAAAAATAAAATTTGTATAAAATTATTTTTATACATTTATTTAGCGATACACTTTTTATATATAATTTACTGAGCAAGCAGGAGGATTTATGAGCAGACCAATTGGAATTAATAGTGAAGATACCAAGAAGTTAATTGAGGATAAAGCAACCAGACTGTTTGAACTAAAAGGCTACGCAGCTACGTCCATGGCGGATATAAAAACTGAAACTCAATTAAGCAAAGGAACAATTTATTACCACTTTAAAAATAAGGAAGAGCTTTATTTATTTTGTATAAAAGAAGCATTAAACAGATTTATTAACGAGTGGGAAAAACTCATGGTAAAAGAAGAAACTGCTACTGATAAATTATATTTATGGGCGCATTTATGCAGTTTGGAGTTCCACAATCCATTAATCAATACAGTTTCAGAATATATAATCTCAACAAAGAAAGAAAAATCTTTTGCCACAGAATTTTTCAGACCTGAAATGGATGTCCTATCCGGGATTATTAAAGAGGGTATTCATAAAGGAGAGTTTAATCCGGACTTAAATGTTGAAGAAGTAAGTGTCATTCTATTAGCACTAATTTCCGGATTATTTGATACTGCGCTATTAGCGTTCACCACCCAGGAAGATAAAGAGCTTCTTTATAAAAAAGCCATAGATACTGTCATCAATGGGATAGGAATCAACTGATAAATTGTTTTTGCTGTTCACCTATAGTTGAATTTCCTTCCTTAGGTAATGGTCATGCCAATCATAATTTGTCAGCGCTTATTATACTAGCGGGGGTTTTAGTTAAAAACCAATTAAAAAAGCGATCCTGCACGTTCGAAAGGAATCGCTTTTTTTTATGTTCTAAATTACATTTTTAAAATATAGGATATGTCTGCCGCTACTATCAATAAAAATTACTATTCAAAGGCACCCTGCCTTTTAAGAGTGCACCACCCTCAGGGTTATTATCTGCAATTAGATCTCCCCCATGAAGTCTAATAATTCGTTGTGAAATGGTTAACCCCAGCCCTGCTCCTCCAGTTGATCGATTTCTTGATGCTTCACCACGATATAGGGGTTCAAATAATCGTGGAAGGTCCTCCGCAGAGAATCCCTCTCCTGTATCTTGTATCGTAAAGTTCACTTGGTTGTCATCTCTATTGCAGGTAATAAGAATTTTACCATTTCTGGGTGTATGTCGTACCGCATTTTCTATTAAGTTATTCATGGCTCGTTCTAATAGATGTGAATCACCCTTGATATTGCAATCACATGTCAAATTATCTGCAATGATAGTGATATCTTTTTGCTTAGCCTGCGGACTCAGGCTTTCAATTGAGTTTTTGAGAACAAGGCTAAAGTCAATAATATTTTCGTTTAATTCCATTTCCAGATACTCAGTCTTTGCAAACGTAAAAAGTTCCTCTGCCAGTCGGTCTAACTGCGCTGATTTCTCTTTACAAACTGCCAAATATTTTGCTTTTTTTTCAGGCGAATCAGCAATGCCATTCTCTAACCCGTCTAAATAACCCCGCAAGGCAAATAATGGTGTTCGTAAATCATGTGCAACAGCAGCCATAACAAATCTCCGTTCATCTTCCAATTCAATCTGTTTCTGAAAAGATTCTTTAAGGCTTTCTGCCATTACATTAAACCCGTCATGTACTTCAGCAATTTCTGATATCCTGGAATAAGGTATCTGAATATCCAAATCTCCTTCTGAAATCTGCCGGGCACATTGACTCATTTTCTCCAGAGGAATAAGAATATATCTTCGTATTGCAAAGGCCACAATAATAAAGGCCAATATTAGACCAGTAATTCCCGTGATTATTTGAGTCATTCTTGAATCTGCCGGAACTCCAAGATTAAATGACTTTGTTTCAATAAAATGCCCACCTACATAAAAAATCCATGGAAATAAAAGGATAATAAATAAACTAAGAATGGTGAATATGCGAATACGAATGGTTTTCATTTCACTCTCCTTTAAATCGATAACCTATACCCCATACGTTGACTATAAATTGCGGTTTATTCGGATCAAGCTCAATTTTTTCCCGAAGTCGGCTTAGATGGACACGAATAGTATGTTTGTCACCAATTCCTTCCCAAAACTTCTCAAGTAATTGATCGTATGAAAAAACCAGATTTGGATGTTCTGCAAAAAATCGAAGCAAATCATACTCTTTAGGTGTGAGTGAAATGGGCCGTCCTTCTATAAATACTTCCCTTGTGGACAAATTCAATGAAAGGCGACCATAATTAAAGACCTTCTTCTTTAATTCCTGCTGGGAGCCGGATCGTCTTAAAACAGCTTTCACTCTGGCGACAATCTCACCTGGAGATGCTGTTTTGACTATATAATCGTCTCCTCCTAGTGCTAAGCCGCGAATCTTGTCTACATCATCACTTATAGCGCTCAAAAACAGGATTGGAACGTTGCTTTCCATACGTATCTGCCGGCATAATTCAAATCCATTTTGTCCCGGCATCATTATATCAAGGATAATGCAGTCAATTGTATTATCCTTTAGGGCGGCAAGTGCCTGAATAGTATCGAAAGCTGTTATTACATAAAACCCCTCATTCTCAAGGAAATCCCTCATTAGTTCAATAATACTTTTGTCATCGTCAACAACCAGAATCGTAGTTTCTTCCTTCATGAAAACCCGACCTTTCCCCAAATTAAACACTACATATTCATTGATTACAATTAAAATTCGATTTAAGTTTATCATTTTTTCACTAAAGATAAAGATTTAGGATCAATTGTTATTATTTTGTGATTGTTTTATACCATTGTTTGAGATTTTTATAGGTTATTCTTTAACCGTGGAACGTTCAGTATGTATGAAATGTTCCACTACAAACTTTTAGTCATTAAGGAGGTATTTAATAGTGGGTGTTGAAAATGAAACTTTCTCATTCTTTCCATTCGGTGCTTTGTTTTGCCTTACACTATTTTGTTTAGCAGCGGTTAGGATTTACTCAATTCGCTATCGTTACAGGGATATTAATCACCTAAAGAAATTAAGGGAAAACGGGGAACTCAACGAAACGGAATAGAAAAGGCTGAAAAATCTTCTATCCAGTTAAAGATACATTATATTTTAAATTCTTATATGGAGGTACTATTTATGCATATCCAAATTGTGTTGTTTGACGGATTTGATTTATTAGACGCTATTGCACCCTATGAAGTATTTACTGCTGCTGCAATGTATACAGATGAGTACATAACAGTTGAGCTCGTGTCTGCTGAAGGGAAACGAATGGTGACAAGCGGAGTAAATCATTTACAAATTCAAGCAAGTGCTAAGCTTGACTTAATCCAAAAAGGTATCATTCTTGTTCCTGGAGCATCCGGATCTGTTCATGATAATGGATCTGAATCAGTACCTGTAAAATTACAACAAGCAACTGAAACAAGTTTAAGTAATCTATTAACTGAAGCCATTAATAAACCCGATATATTGCTGTCTACAGTTTGCGGTGGATCCCTTATTTTAGCCATGAGTGGCTTATTAGAAGGTCGTTATGCCGTTACCCATCACATGGGCATGGGGCTTTTGAGTGCTGCTAATGCAATACCAGTGAATGCGCGAATTGTAGATGATGGTAATATTGTTACCGGTGGTGGCGTTACTTCGGGACTCGATGTTGCTCTATATCTGGTTGAGCGTGAACTTGGCCCCCAGATAGCACACGCAGTGGAACAACTATTTGAGTACGAACGCAGGGGGACAGTTTGGAGAGCAGAAGGAAATATACCGAAAGAAACTCAACAAGAAAATCTTATTGAAACGGCAAGTAATTCGAATTGTCAAACTGATTTGAGCTTTGACTTTCAAGGCAAGTGGGATATAACGATCTCCACTCCTATTGGAGAACTCCCTGTTCTATTAAATTTAGAGTATAAAGATGGACAGATAATTGGGACTGCAAATCAAGGAGATGAGATAGTCACTCTAGACAATACAGTGTTAGAAGGGAATCAATTAAAGTGGTTCATGAAAGTTTCAAAGCCTATGCGTCTTAATTTAAAATTTATCGTTACTGTAGATGGAAACAATATGACTGGTGAAGCAAAAGCAGGAATGCTTCCTGCATCAAAGTTAGCCGGGCATCGAATTTTATAAAACGGAGCGATAATAATGTTTTCAATTTTATTTTTTATAGTAAGTGCGGTATTTTAGGTTGTTTTCATAATAACCATTAAACGCTTTTTAACGCGTTTGGTTTTAGGGGACAGAATCATAAATAACATAACTATTAACAGACCAATTCACAGTTGAATTGGTCTTGTGTTTTCGTTGATATTAAAGGTTATTCACTCTTTTAACGCGTTAAATATCACAATAAATAGCATATAAATTAACAAGTGATTTTGTATTGTCGAACAAACGCTATCCTTTAGTTGAGGAAGAAACGAAAGCCTCCAATCATTAATCAGCTTCAGTCTTGCTTAAAAGTTCACCGGTACGACTTGTGCTTAAAATACTTGACGTAATTCAATCTGACCTTCCCCAAGTCCTTGTGGATCGGGCATCCGTTTGGCCCACTCTATTGCTTCTTCTCTCGACTTCACATCAATCAGAATAAACCCTGCAATCAATTCTTTTGTTTCCGTAAACGGCCCATATGTAACGACCGGCTTTTCTCCTGATTTTGGAAATGAAAGGCGAATCCCATTTGAACTTGGGTGAAGTCCTTTAGCCATAACCCGTACCCCAGCGTTAATTAATGCCTCATTATACTTATCCATAGCTTCCATGAGTTCAGGGCTGGGGAGAGTTCCGGCTTCCGAATTCTTTGAGGCTTTTACAATCAACATAAACAGCATAAAATTTCCCTCCTTTAATTAGCGGAAAAATTGACCTCATTATAAATAAAACAAACCTGGATCTTCAAAAGCGGCAAATTATAAAAAAACAACAGCAATCTCCCCTTAATAAAAAGAGGGCTATTAAATAGTGAATTGAAGGAATCGATTACTCATAACTAATCAGTGATGGCAACGTATAAATCGATTTCATTTTCAGGTTTTCCCGGTTTGTACCTATTATCCCAAATTTCAAAGTCATAACCAGCTGGCTGACAGTTATTCAGTTTCATCCATGTTCCATACAAATAATCGTAAGTTCTCGCAAGATCCTTTTCGAGCCCCTCGTGAGTAACTGTCACATATTTATTTTCCGGGACAGTATGCAGGATCATGTCTTCAGGAAGATCCTCTGCCTCTGAGATTTCATAGCCAATTACCTGTGTAAACGGATCTACCATGGGGTCAAAATTAGGCTTCATATCATAAACCTGTACTAAATAGATTTGTTCCCCCACTTTACTTTTCACCAACTCCCCATTCTCTTTCAGTCTTGCAAGTGTTTGCTTCCCTAATTCCTGCTCTTCAATTTCCTGGAGATTTGCTTTAAACTCATATCCTGCAATTGAAAAAGCTTTCTTAGTTACAACTCTTGCCGACATATGTACACGCTCCTTTATTTTAATTTGTAAGCCCCTTTGAAAGGTGCCTGGCATCTGTCGCCCCATTTTTATGCAACCATGTATATCCCTTTCTTTTATTTTATCGTATGTATCTATTTAGTGTTCTGGAAACGTGACAACACCGAGCATGTTTCCATCTGGGTCAGCGAAGTCATAAAATCTCATCCCATCTTCCTCATGGATGTCTGATACTACTGCTCCTTGTTCTTTCATGTACTGGTATGATTCATCTACATCTGTAGTATAGAAGTTAAACGCAATATGTGAGGTTTCAGGGACCTTATCCACTTTGTAAAGTGTTAATCCAGTTTGTAATGGACCTGCTTCATCGAATCTGAAACCCACATAATTACCATCCTGACTCCGGTATCCAACCTTAAAGTTAAACATCCTCATATACCATTCCTCCGAACGGTTCGTATCTGTAACAGGAACAAATACAGTATCAATGCGTTTTACATTTTTCATTTTTGGTCCTCCCTATTTTAATCCTATTGTTATTTTAATAATGTATAGGTATCAGATCTAACTCGCGGCCAAGTTCTTATATAAATGGTAAACCTAAATTCAACAACTGAACGTAATTTAATGACGAACCTAAAAGTAGAAAGTCTGTTTCTTTTCTGTTTATCCTTAAATTGCCGGGCTAATCGTTCCTGTTCAGCCCCTTTATACAAATCATCAATATGCTGCTGCACTAGTCTGCGATCAATTTGATTCATGTTTTCCCCCTTTATTGAACTTACACCAACTGCAAACTGATAAGCGTCATGTACCATTTCAATTCTTTATACCTGTCTACGTTACAATGCCAAACTGATTTCCATCCAGGTCCGTTAGGGTAAACCCTCGTACATTGCCATAATCATGAATATCACTTACTTGTGCACCTTTTTCAATGAGCTCTTCATACACCTTGTCAATGTCTTTTGTAAGGATATTGAAATAGCCTCTCACATCGTAATTGTTTTTTGGAAACTCAGGCTGCTTAATATCCTCACATGTAACAAGGCAAAAAATTGTGTTTAAACCTTTCATAGTCATCGTATTCGCCTCAGGTGCATCACTGTGGAGCATTTCGAATCCGAGCATTTCTTTATACCACTTTGTTGATTTATTTAAGTCACTGACTGGAATGAAAATGCCGGTTCCGTAGTAAAACTTATTTTCCATGCCAGGCCTCCTTTCCTTGTTCTATTTCAATAAACGATGATTTATCGCAAATCCTTACACCTTTTTTTAAAAAAATCACGTGCAGATCATCAGAACATTTCCATCTGGATCTGTTACATTAAAACAAATACTCTTCCCAACACTTCTTACTTTCCTGATTTCCATACCGAGGCCATTCATTGATAAATATGATTCATAGATTAACTTAGGATTTTTAGTACGAAATCCATTTAAAAAGTTTTCAAATAAAGAGGGGTCAATCATTTGGTCTGCCTTTTTCCTGAATTTTTCCTGGGGTAAATTAACTTGTAAATGTAGATAGCGCTTTAATTTCTTTTTAGTTCGGTGCAATGTCGTATAGACATTTGATTCCGAATCTTTGATTAATGCAGCCGTTTCCTTTGCTGTGAAATCGAAAGCTTCTGTCAATAAGATGATTACAAATTGTTTGATAGATAAGTATTCCGCTAGTTCCTCCAACACTTCCCTTATTTCGTATCCTTCATTGTACCGGGCTTCATCTTGAATAATCCCTTCTTCCAATGGCTCGGTACTCAAACATTTTTTTCTTTTTTGATCAATCCATGTGTTTTTTATGATTGTGTATAATAACTTTTTTGTAATTTCACGATCCGGTTTTTTCTTCCAGGCAAGATAAATCTTTAATAAGCTGTCCTGAAACAGATCTTCTGTTTCCCAATAATTTGATGCAATGCTTTTACAATATTTTTTTATATCCGGATAGTAAGGTGAAATGATTTCATTAAATGCTGATTCGTGTCCTTCTTGCATGTTTTCTTCCATAACGACCACCTGTTTTATCATTATTGTTTAAGAACACGAGTGTTTTCCTTTTCTCACTGATGAGTGTCCTCCTAAACATGAAACTTATTGCCACCTATATCTTTAAACGTAATTGTAAGCTGCATGGACCCCCATCTATTACTGGTTCTGCCTCAACCCCTTGTTCGATAAGGTGTTTGCGAAAAACCCGCTATATCACTTGTCTCAAACGTCATTGAGTATATTTCATCCTGCATTATTTAATAAATTTCTATTACGACACCATCCTTTCTATATGTATAGATGCCATTAGAATTATATATCTTACATAATAATATTGTAAATTTCAGAAAATTTCTTTTTCTATAATAAACAAATTTACTGCTTTTGAAAACAAATTAGCGACCTGGAATTGAAAAACTTTTCACAGTGATTGTGACAAAACGAGAAAAAACGCCAGGTCTCATACACCTGCTGTTCTATGCAATTTTTCCCGAAAAGGGAACAGTGCCAGTCACTGTTCCCTAAAAAAAGCAACTCCTTAAATACAAGGAGCTGCTTTACTCTGATAATGCCTAACCTCTTTTATACTCAATAACAGGTAAGGCAACTGCACAAACTAATGAAGTATAATAAGGCAGAAACTTGATTCCCACAGCCTGGCCAAAAACTGTTATACCTATGACACCTATAAAGCTTGATAAGGCAATCCCCAGAATAAATCCTCCAATTAACCCCACTATCATTGCTAAAAACATTTTCATGTTGCTGCACCCTTTCTTACTGTTCAATTTTATTAAAGGTCATCTTGATAATGCTTCTTAAATTAAGACAGGCGATACCTAAAAGGAATAATCCGAATAATGGATGTAATGCTCCGATCCATGGTATTTGAAAGCTCATATTGGCGGTAAAATACATCGCAAATATTAAAATAAACAATCCAAAAATATGCCAGTACATCAAACGGGGAAGAGAGCCAAGATAGGCAAACAAAAGTAAAAGCAAAGGGATATTCCAGCCAAAAAGATGCACGAGGCTCCGGTGATAAACCCAATTAGAGGAATCCACAAACATCGCAAGTCCAACTGTAAAAAACTGAAATAATACACATAAAATAAATACACTGATAAAAAACAGATAAAGATATCTATTAACCTTGACTCGTAATGAGGCTCTATTCAACGGTATCTCTCCTTCTTTTGTATATTTTAAATGACAACTGTTAGTATACTGACAACTTCTGAACAAACTATTAGGAGATTATTAAATATTTCTTAACTATTGGAAGTTCATACAAATAACAAAAAAAGAACAAAAGGTCACTAACTGCCTTTTGCTCTTCCATAAAGAACTGCTGCATTTATTTTTTAAAACGATAGCCTACTCCCCAAATTGTTTCAATGTACTCCGGGGCAGATGGGCTCGCTTCTATTTTTTCTCTTATCCTTCTGATGTGGACAGTAACAGTAGAAATATCTCCCATGGAATCATACCCCCATACCTTTTCAAATAAATGGTCTTTGCTAAATACCTGGTTTGGATTTGTAGCTAAAAATAAGAGTAAATCAAATTCTTTTCCCCTAAGAACCTTTTCTTCCTCGTTAACAAAAACCGTACGCGAGCTTTTATCGATAACCAAACCCCGAATCTGTATTTCATTTTGAGATGAATTACTATTAGTCAGCCTGTGATACCTTGATATATGTGCCTTTACTCTTACTACCAGCTCGTTTGGATTAAAAGGCTTTTCAATATAATCATCGGCTCCCCTGTCAAAGCCTCGAATAATATCGATGTCTTCCTTCCTTGCTGTTACCATTAGAATCGGAATGTTTAACTTCTCCCTGATCCTTTTACAAAGTTCAAACCCATCAATCCCTGGTAACATCAAATCCAGAATGATAAGTTGATAATCATGATTCATTGCCATTTCAAGACCTTCTTCACCGGCTGCAGCTATATCGCATTCAAATCCACTCACCTCTAAATAATCTTTTTCCAATTCTGCAATGCTCTGCTCATCCTCTATAATCAGGATCTTCCCCATTGGTTCCCCTCCTATGACGTGTGGCAGGTAACGAAAAGAAAATACTTGTCCCTTCCCCAGGTTTACTTTTCGCCCAAACAGTTCCGCCAAATCCTTGTATGATTTTTTTTACAATAGCCAGGCCTAACCCGCTCCCGCCAGTAGTTAAACTACGCGACGGGTCAATACGGTAAAAGCGATTAAAAATCGCCGACAGTAATTCTTCTGGTATGCCAATTCCATTATCCTTTATTTCTACAATGACATTTTCTGCTTCTGACTTTAAATAAATCGATATTTCTTTGTTTCCTTTATTTATATACTTCAAGCTATTTTGTATAATATTGTCAACTACACGTTTTAGTTTCTCCCGATCAGCCAGCACAATGTATGACTTATCTTGCTTCTTCTCATAGAAAACCGTACCTCCAACTGGTTCCAGTTCAAATTGTAATTCCGCTGCATAATCTTCCATATAAGCATGCAAATCAACCTCTTCCATCTCAAAGGGAACACTTTCAAGATCCAATTTCGAGTAAAGAAATAGTTCTTCTATTAGCTGATTCATCCCTTCTGCTTTTCGATCGATTGTTTCCATATAACGATCCAGTTTTTCGGGGGTATTAGCTACTCCATCCTGAATCCCTTTTACGTATCCTCTTATCGAAGTGATTGGGGTCTTTAAGTCATGTGAAATACTCGCTATTAATTCCTTCTGATTTTCCTCATACGTTTTTTGAAGCTGTTGGGCTTCCAATAGCTTCTTACGCATGGATTCAAACGTCTCTGCCAGTTGGTCAAGCTCATCTCTTTTCTCCGTTACATCTAATTTATAATTTAAATTGCCATTACTAATTTCTTCGGCAGCATTCATCAGCTTTTTTATTGGACGAATAATACTTTTAGAAACAAAATAAGTAAGCAGTCCATTTGTAATGATAATAACTAACAGCATTCCAATTAACCTGAGAGTCATAAATAACTCAAAATCATCTTCAATGTTCCCTCTCAATAGAAAAAATAAAATATAACCTAAAGCAATCTCGATTGCGAGAAATCCTAAAATCGGAATAAGAATCATCCCTGCATTTGAAAGTAACAGTCGCTTCCTGATCGTCATACAATCACTGCCTTTATACGTTTTTACAGCCCTGACCATTGGAGTTGTTTTTCTAATCATACTGAAAAATGCAGTTGTTTACCAACTGCATTTCATTAACTATTCCCGGGCAAGGCATCCATCTTTCATCACATAAACTTTATCACATAAATCCAGCATCCGTTCATCATGGGTAACCATGATAGCAGCTTTATTTCTTGATTTAACCTCCTGTGATATCATTTCTACAACCTTACGTCCCCGAACAGAATCCAGACTGGCCGTAGGTTCATCCGCCAGTATAATTGAAGGATCATTCATAAATGCCCTGGCAATTGCCACTCTTTGTTTTTCCCCACCTGATAATTCAGCTGGATAATTGTTCCTTCTTTGAAGGAGATCCAGGCGGCTAAGCAGCTCATTTGCCCGTTTCTGGCCTGTCGATTTATTATTTTTAGCAATTTGATTAACTAGCTTCAATTGGCCTGAGACATTTAAATATGGAATGAGATTGTCCGACTGAAAAATAAAGCCTATTTTTCCCGCCCGTAGCTGGTTAAATCGTTTCTTTGACTGCAGATGGACAACCTCCTGATCAATCAGTATATCTCCTTCTGTCGGTGTCAACAAAGCGCCTATAACAGAAAGAAGCGTACTTTTTCCAGAACCAGATGGTCCCACTACAGCAATGAACTCTCCTTGTTTTACGGTTAAATTAATATTTTTCAAAACTCGAATAGTACTATTGCCGTCACCAAAATCTTTTGTGACATGTTTAATCTCTAAAATTGACCTTCCCATCATTCCATCCTCCCTATTGCCTCTAATGCATCAATTTTTGCCACTTTCCAAATAGAAAGCATCGCTCCGAACATATTCAGGATTAAAAACAGTCCGCCAGTTCCAACGATTAGCTGCCAGGATAACTGGACTGGCATTTCTTCTGGCATCAGCTGGACAATTCCGTAGAAAGCAAGACTGCTCAACATCAAACCTAATAATGTAATGAAAGCAACCTGCAGTAAAATTGACTTTGCAATATACCATGTTTGTGCTCCGATTGCCTTTAAAATTCCAAACTGGTGTGTTTTCTGGAGTGTAATAACGTAAAAGAAAACACTGGACACAAAGACAGAAATGATAAACAAAAAGCTTTTCATCATCATAAAAGAACCTTGTGTTTCTGAATAACCAGGAATAGTCCTTATTGTATCCTCTAATGTCTGCATGTCGTAATGCTCAAGATCCATTTCTGAACCTTGATAAAACACCGCATTATACGTATCCTCCATTCGATAGAAAGATTGAAATCCAATCGATGCATCAGTAAAAATAACTGGCATATGGGAATAAACATGATCCTCTGTAAATCCGGCAATCGTCATTTCAATATCTGTTCTGGAATCTTTAATCGTGTCATGTAATTCATAACCAAACCGTTTTAAACTCTCATCAGCCACTACCTCATTATCTTCTAATTCACGTAGATTCTTTCCTTCAGTTATAGTGACATCTCCGTACCTTTCCGTATCTACTGTAAAATAAGCCACGTCTACAGTGCGCTCATTCACTTTTTCCAAGCCCGATACCGTTATGGCAAAAGGAGAATATTGTTCACCTAGTAAATCAAAAAGTTCATCTAAATCATCATTATTTAATTCCGATTTAATTAAGACCCCTTCTGCTTCTTCACTTAAAATGACATATTCCGTTTTCAGATTACTCATTGCTGCGCTGTCCGCATAGCCCAGCCCGTTTGATAAAGCAGTAATAAAAAAGACCAGAAATAAAACAGCGATCATAATCAAACTAAGTAATCCGTAGCGAAGCTTATTCCTCCTGAATTCATTCCATGCTAAAAACATAATCTTCCTCCTCTGATTTAATGATCTTACCTGTGGGATATGACCTGATATCAGAATACAGAGGAAATCTAAATTAACTATTTCCTATTTATTAATAGTTTCTTAAATTTATAGAGATACGATAATTGTTTTTATTGTAAGAGGTCTTAGCTCTGATTATGTTTCTTGTTAGGCATCTCCGCCAGAAATTCACACACAAAAACGACAGGTCTCATGCACCTGCCGTTCTAAAGAAACGGGCATTAATCTTCAATGTTTTCTTTATTCATTTTCTATGTGGGAGAAAAGAGGGGAAAAGGATGGGAACTTTAATGATTCCATTTTATCTTTTCATGAAAAAAGATAACCCTATATTGAGTGCGTGGCTCAAAATGGGGTAACTTATCATCATATCCCTGCGCCAGTCCCCTTTGAAGGGATCTAAGCTGTTTCGGCCGTTATACTGTACCAGCACTAACGATCTTTTTACCACCCGGCAAACATTTGGAACAAGGCATTGATGTCCCCTTTCTAAATAAACGGAAATTTTCCGGTTAAATGGAGATTGGACCTCTTTCCTGGTAGATATAAGGGGAGATTTTCCGGTTAAGCAGCACAAAGTCGTTCATTTTCAAAGTTTTTGAGTAAATAGGCGGAATCTCTCCGCCTATTTATGCGCTTTTATATAATAATTACGAATTAACAGGAATATTTCCGTCTATTTTTTAACCGTGAAAGAGAGACAGGTCCATTTTGACCTCTCTCTCCTTAGTCTTCTCTACTGATTGTCTACAATAAGGGCCCTTTCTTTCATGGTACGAAAGCAGAACTAAATATTGGAGATCTTTTAGAACCGCAACATTTATCAAATTTACAGGATAAAAAAACTAATTATATATATTCTACCGCAACAATAGATGCTACTAGGTCCTTTCAGCATTGAAAAAAACGATTACTTTTAATGTAATCGTCTTTTGGTGGTTGTTATTACGAGTTTCGTTGGACTATTAGTCTTCCTATATTTTCGTTCATATTATTTATCTGTTTGTTTTTGTTTCTTTTTCAAATACTCCGCACGTAATTTTTCGAGTTGCTGCTTTTTATCAAATTGGGCAGATTTCTGTTTTTCATGAAACTTTGTCACAGCCATCTGACTTTTAGCATCCAATTGATATTTTCCCATTTTCTTCACCTACTTTTCTTGTCTTTGTATTAATTCTTTTATTCATCAAACTTTCGCTACGGCTTACATCCTTCTTCAAGTAAATATTGCTTCGCTTCATTATACGATGGAAACGTTCCGTCCAGTTGTTCACCTGCATAGACGTTCCACATGTCATCTTCAAGAATGATAACACAATTTAGCGATACATCGCGACGTTCTAATTCTGGGAAAGACTCGGTAATTTTAAGCAAATGTAAACATAGTTCTTCCAAATAACTCTAATTTAATAATTCATTATATCATTAGTAGATATTATCAAAAAATACACTTACTTGCACATTCAACTAATTTTCAGTTGAGCCTGGTAGTGGGCTTCCCGGGAAAGAAACGAAGTTATGAAACGATGGCTTCTTTGCGTGTTGTATTTTACAATCAGGCTGACAGCCCTGTCCTCGGCCCTTACATTTACCTGAACAAAAAGATTTAACGAAAAATAAGATTTAAAAGCCGCCTAAGTAAATAGACGGCATATCCACTCTGTATTAAAATGTTTTTTGAGCCTGAATTTTATGAAGTGCATCTCTTCCCGTATTTAATACTTCTGCAGATTTTCTTGTAATCTCACCATCTTCATCAAGTAATGGTGTATCAATGACACCTTTAATTAACTGAGCAGTTAAAATTACTTTTTGAATGGCTTCTTTCTCGTCACGTGTAAAATCATTCCAGTTTGTACCTTTGTCTGAAATTATTGATTTCAGTGTATTGATACCAGCGAGAAATACATCATTTATATCTGTTAATAATGAATGAAGTAAATCAGACCTTCTTCTAATAGCTGATAAAACAGTTGTTGCACTATTCATTTGTTCTGCAATAGTTCTGGCCTCACTTAAATTTTCGTATGCAGAATTCAACTTCTTTTTCGATTGGGCAGACATAATTAATCCTCCGACCGCTAAAGCAGGTCCAGCAACAATTCCACCTAATACTAAAGTCCCTCCTGCAATTCCATAACCTCCTGCAGACAGTGCTCCGCCACCTAACCAGGCTAAAGTAGCGTTAGTGGCAGCAACCCCACTTAAACCACTAATTGCCGCACCGGTTGAAGCTGTACCTAAAGCCATTGTACCAGCATAAGCTCCATAAGCTGCCGCAACTCCTGTACCTAATGAAGCCAGGCCTCCACTTGCAACTTTTACAGCTTTGTATGAATCAGTTTCCAGATCATTTAAAAGATCTCTGGAAACACCAATATGCTTCAACTCTTCGATCCCCACAGTATTTTCGTTTAATTCAACATTTTTTAGTAATTGAAAGTAAGTTACAAAGTCTTTTACTGAAGAGGAGAGAATACTTATTTTATTTTTCCCTAAAGTTTCAATACTTTCGTTTGTTGTTTTACGTTCAGTGTTTAATATATGTTCTGCATCGTCTACAATTCCACGAGCCATCTGATTAACATTCTTAGCTTCTTTTGAATTTTTTGCCGCTTTGACTCCACTTCCAACACCACTAATGGCAGTGGCTGCAATTACTCCGGCAGCAATAAAAGGAATTGGCATATTCTCATCTCCTATGATTGTTTAAAAATATTACCCACTTTAATTAGTAAATCAAAACTTAAATACACTTGAATCGTCAGACATAAAATCATCAAACTCATCGAAGTTCGTAAATTGTAGTTCTACTCCAAAAGTAATTGCCAGTTCATCAAGATTTTCTACAAAACTTTGATGGTCGCCAGTAAACAATGCATTATTGATAGCAGAAAAACTTCGTTCAAATACTTCCTGGCGCTGGTTCATATGTACTTCAATTAACTGGGTTAACTCCTGGTGCTGCATTTTAATTGATTCAATAGCTTCCTCTGCCATTTGCTCGACTATTAAACGATTTTCTTCTGATAGATTTCCTTCTTTCAATAAATCCATGGAAGATTTATAAATTGTGGAACTTGTCATATATCCAACCATTCCACCGACGACTGTGCCTACTCCCGGGAAAATAGCAGTACCAACTGCAGCACCCATACTTGCTGCCATCATGCCTGTACCTTTTTCACCTAGTTCTTCTATAAGCTGCAATTCATCAAATTCTTCTTCCGTCAAATAACGTTTTATAGACTTTCCGACTTCTAAACTAGCTGTTGCGATCATGGCAGGCATATTAGTTTTAGAAAGATTGCGAAATACTTCTTTCCCGCTGCGTTCCATAATTGCTTTAACAGCAGTTCCGGAATAGCCTGTAGCATAACTCAAAGTTGCTGCCCCTGCAGTATCTTTGGCTACATTAAGAGAAACTTTCTTTATATCCTTCTCTTCTCCTCTGGCAATTGCAACAATATTTCTTGAAACAGAAATTGCCCCACCAATAATGGCCCCATTCTTTGCCTGTTTTAACCCTGCACGATGCGAAACAGAGTGCACCTCTTTTACTGTCTGGAGTTTCGGGTTAGTTCGAGCACTCATAGCGTCTTTACTGGTCACACTCTTTTTAATCCGCTTATCAACGGATTCTACGCGTTCTAATTGCGCTTTTTTTGCTTCTGCAGCTTTCATATCCCCCTTTTTTTCAAGGGTCTTTATTTGCTGTTTTAAGTCACTTTTTTGCTCTTTTAAATATTTTTTAGCAAAATCATACTGCTCAGATGGTATATCCAGAGACTCGGCTTTTTTGTATTTGGAGTAGTCTTTATTAAATAATTCTTTTACATTATCTTTAGCACTTAGTTCAACAAGTTTCCCTTCTGTTAAATCTTTTGGCGGTTTCCAGTTCGGGTTATTTTTTTGCTTCATTTTTATGTACTCATCAACATCATAATGCCCACGTAGTTTCATCTGGGAAGTACCTGTAAAATTTCCTTGCTGATCGAGAATTGCTTTCCCATTAACATCAGTTTTTACATGGTCAAACTCCTGGTGATTCGTTTTCCCTAATGCATCCGTTCTCCGGATCCTGTCTTTGGATTTGTTAATAATGTTTTCAGCATTTGTTCTGCTTTCATGCAATACCTCACCAGCAAATCCTGCTTGCTGTTTCAGAGATTGATATGTATCACCTTTTGATCTTGCAATATCTTTAAGTCCTTTTATTACACTTCCATCAGGACTAATTTCACCTTTATATCCTTTAATAAACTCGGAGGCAGCACTGCCATAACGCTCTACTACCTCAGAAGCCGCAGCACCTATTGCAGCGTTTACTGCAGAATCTGTATTTTTCTTATTATTGCTTATTTTGTTCTCCAATTAATAACCCCCAGTATTTATCTAGATCAATTTGTGCTGCTTCACTGAGATTATTGTCAACTTGCATTTCTTTACACGCCTTAAGATTTATTAAATAATACTCTTCTTTGGAAAATTGTTTATGATATGTTTTTTCATACATTTCATCAATTCGACAGATCAACGGCCTGGTCTCATATATAGAGCACTTATTATTTATTAAAAATTTGCATGCCCCATCACCATTGTTATAAGCCTCCAACTCGACTATATGACCTATGTTTTTGCAACATAACCCACAAGAGTTACAGGGAAACGGATTAGACTCCAACCAGCTCATTTGCTTGTGAATAAAGTGAATTTACTTTAATTACCCAGCCTTTAAATTGTTCATACTCATCATCACTAATTGCCAAAGCTTCTTTTATCTCCTGAATTAAGTTTTTCTGTTCTTCTTGATAAATACCATCAGCAAAAGCTACAGCTATAGCTTCCAGAAAAACAATACGCTTAATTCTCTCACTCTTAAAAACTTGTACTATTTCCTGCAAAGTCAATTCCTTTAAATCCTCAATTTTATAATTAACTCCCATTTCACGATCATATGTTTCCAGCATTTTTTGTTCATTCTCATCAATAATACCATTCGAAATCGCTACTAAATGAGCTAATTCTAAAAAAGCTACTTTTTCTTCAGCATTTAATTCTTGTAAAAACATAGTAAAATCCTCCTAGTAAATTTGTATCTGTACATTACCATATTATATGAACAGTTAGAATAAATATAGTGTTTTATTATGTTTCAACTATAATTTTTTTTCTGTTTAAAAAGTTCACAATTTTTTTACTGATTTTACGATTATTTTTCCTCTAAGATTGTTGGTGTTTACCAATTAACATCCTCTCCCACCATATGAAAAAAGTTGTCCACCCTATTTCTGCCGCTCAAAATGGGGTGACTTATCTTTATCCAATTCTGGAATAATAGTTCTATTTCCTGCAAAAATGAATCATATCTAAATTAGCCTATATGCTCCTGCCGCTATTCAGAACTTGTCTGATGTATTCAATTCGTTCTGGATCAAAGCCGGCTGTCATGGATCCACCAATTCGGACACCAGTTCCGAAATGATATTCATCGGCAAGGATTTCTTGATGAATCTTTCCGATTGTTTCGGCATTCAAGCCGCTTCCCGGCAAAATAACAGGTCCGTTTGTCTCTCTTTGTAACTGGACAAGTTTTTTTAGAACGGGTTGTCCTTGGCTGCAGTTTGGCGTACCGCCGGATGTTAATATCCGTTTCACATGTTCCTTGTATGGCATTAAATCCTGATATCCTTTTTGCAGATCGGAAAGTTCATCAAAAGCACGGTGAAAAGTAATATTAATCTCGTTATTTTGCTCTATCGCACGTTCAATCAAATCCCTGTCGATTGTTCTGTCTTCCTTAATGGCTCCTAATACAATACGGTTCACACCATAACTCTTGAGAAGTTTAATATCCTCCAGTATCACATTTTTTAAATCATCAGTGTAAACAAAAGAATAGGCATCTGGCCTGACCATTACTTGAACAGGAATCGTAACAGCATCCACGACTTGTCTGATAAGGGCGATACTTGGTGTTACACCGCCCACTGGATAACTGGATATCAATTCCAGCCGGTCTGCCCCCAGCTTTTCTGCGGAAACAGCATCCTGTTTATTTTCAACAATCCATTCCATCATTAGAACCCTACCACCTTTACAGAAAAATAGAAAAGACACAGGGACAGGATTGATGCGATCTGTCCCTCTTTACTTTGCTCAACTGATCTCTATAATAACTATAAAAAACATTATTACAAAAAGTCGTAATAATGTCTTCAGACACTTTCTTCGATTAGCAGGATATTAATCAATTAGTTGGCATTGACTGATAATAGCCTGACCCCCAGCACGTTAAAGCTGGGGGTCAGGTATTGTTATTCCAAATTATTTTTTCACACGAAATCTTTACGCGCGCCGCTCCATCAAATTGATTCCAATCCCCATGCAGACAACGCCGAACAATAGCATAATCGATATTGGCTGTACCAACTCAGGCAATCCAAAGTTATAAATCGCTGCCCCTTTCAAAGCATCCAGTCCGTAATAAATCGGCATTCCCTTTGATAAAGCAAGCAAGATTTCATTCGTGACAATCTCAATCGGCCAATAGGCTCCTCCAAGCATTGCCATCGCCGTTGCCAAGATGGGAACTACCGCCTGCATCTGCTGAGATCTCTTTACTAGTCCCATCACCAGCATTCCAAGACTTACAATTGCAAAGGTATAGCAAGCAATAACGAGTAATAACATACCATAACGCTCTCCTAAGTCAAATCCAAATAAGAATTGGAAAAATAAGAAGGCGACAAGAATTTGAAAATATCCTATAAGAAAGCTGTATAGCAGATGCCCTGTATAGATCTGCCATTTATACAGTGGGGAGACAATGAGACGGTCCCATGTTCCCACTCTTTTTTCTTCCGCCACATTCATTAAACTGAACATGATCGTATATATGGAGAAAAACAACGTCATTCCGAACAACACGTGGAGCTGGTCATCATATATAAATGTGCTTTCCTCGCCACTTAAGGATTCAGTTACTATCTGAATCGCAGGTTCATTCATTACTCGTTCCAACTCTGAACGAAATTCCTCTCCGTCTGCCTGTGATGCCACTTCCTGTAACCGCAATTCCTCTGAAAATACTTGATATACATAGTTTTCCACCGAAACACTAGATGGCTCCTGCACAGCAATTAGAATGCGGTAATCATCGTTCATCAGCTTCAGTGCGAGGCCAGCGTCCCTGCTGGAAACAGCATCGTGTGCTTCTGATTCTTCCACCCACTTGAAAGTCAGGTTCTCCGCTTCATTCAATCGATCCAGCCACTTCACCTTCATTTCTTCCTCCAAGGATGGATCTCCGTAGGTGTAAATTGTAAACTGGCTGTTCGGCCCGCCAAATCCTGCAAGCACTGATACAAACAAGATCGTCATTCCAAGGAAGGAAAGAACAAGTATAGGTGCACGGCGGAACCGCTGCCACTGTAATATAAAGACTGATTTCATCTACACCGACCTCCTTTTTGGAAAAATGAGAATGCTGCTGGCAATAAGGATGACAGATAACACTGCAATTCGAAGCAAATACGGGAGAATCACATTCATATCAAGCTCCTGCATCCACTTTAAAAATGCAGTCAATGCCGCGCCATTTGGTGTCCAGTTCCCCATTGTACCAATGATTGCAGGCATTTCAGAGGTTGGAAAGAAACTTCCTCCAATAAAGGCTAATAACGTCACAATTCCACCTGCGAAAATGTGATTTAGAGCATCATTTTCGTATTTCACCGTAACCGCAGTTAACAACGCTGCAAAGCCACCAACACAAATGGCAAGAATCATTGCAATGACTGCAATCCCTCCCCAAAACGCAGGTTCATCGAGAGGAAAGGTACGGAATACTAAGCTCGACACCAGAAAGAGAATGAATAGCTGGAAAAAAGAAATGAATGATGCCGAAATGATTTTTCCACCTAAATAAACGATCGGATGTTGATTGGAAAGTATGATTCGGTTAAACACATGTTGCTTTTTTTCTACATAAGCTTTACTCGCAATAGCCGACCCAACAAACAATACAAACATTACCGCCATACTAATCGTATAATATTGGAAGGAGGTGACCGGCTCCCTAGCCGAAATGGATTCTACCCCTCCCAGCTCTTGTGCTTCTATATTTTCTCCTTCACTTCCACTCAAGACTTCCTCATGTCCCAATTTTATTAATGTTTGAGATATAGCCGTTTCAAAATTCATAGTGCTAACATACCGATCTATCATATTGATAAATGCATCTGTTCTGATGGAACCGTAGTCTTTCACGGTGATTAGCAGGTCACTTCCGTCCCCTTCATTCAACAACATTTTTTGTAGAGAACGATATGTGAAATCTTCGGGTATCGTTAGAATTGCAACGATATCTTCGTTTTCCAGTGCTTCCTCAGCTTCAGAAAAATCAAGTTCTGCCACCGTTACCATGTCGCTGACGGTTTCGCTTTCCATCAATTGTTCCAACATGGTATAAGGTTTTACTTCCTCTACTGCATGTTCCAGCTCAAGAACAACTTCTGGAGGCATCCCTGTGTTTTCTAAATCCGCTATAAATTCTACTATCCCTTGCTGCTCATCATCCTCTATCACAAATGCCACATCCATATGAAAATCAGAAGTTTCGCCTCCAAGTAATCCCCTTAAAGCGAAACTCAAAATTGCGATTAAAATGATTGGCATGAGCAGGAGAATCATTAGCTCTGTTCGATCACGAAGCAGAACTAGTATATCCTTTTTCAAAAAGTTTCCCATCACCTTCACCTCAATCCCTTAGCTTTCGGCCTGTAAGGTGTAAAAACACGTCTTCCAACGTCGGCACTTTTACATTGACATTTAAGATTTGCGCCTGATGGCGTTCAGCAACTTGAAAGATGCTTCCAAGGAGCTTACTTCCCTTAGGTACGATTAACTTCAGGCCTTTCTCCGTTTCAATCGTCTGACGAATCCCATCGTGTGACTGTAAATCCGTAACCAAGTCTGGGTACGGACGGTCCAGGTCGATCAAAATCGTTTCCTCACCAGATAAAATGCTCTTTAACTCATCCTTGGTTCCTGAAGCAATAATCTGGCCGTGATCCATAATGTAAACCCGATCGCACAGACGCTCCACTTCCTCCATATAATGACTTGTATAAAGCACAGTTAACCCTTTCTCCTGGTTGAGGTGCCTCACTGTATCCAGAATATGGGTTCTTGATTGTGGATCGATTCCCACAGTAGGTTCATCCATGATCAGAAGCTCTGGTTCATGCAGCATCGCTGCTGCCATATTAACCCGACGCTGCATTCCCCCTGAATAAGTTTTGACAATCTCTTTTTGCCGTTCCTTCAAACCTACTATTTCAAGGACTTCCTGGATTTTTGCCTCAAGCTCTTTTCCTTTCAACCCGTATATTCTTCCAAAAAACTTTAAGTTTTCGTAGGCTGTCAATTCTTCATACAAAGCAATTTCCTGAGGAACAACACCTAACACATTCCGAATAATGCCTGGATCCTTCAAAACACTCTGGCCTTTCAGCTTCACATCTCCTGAAGTTGGTTTGATAAGAGAGGAAATCATAGATATAGTTGTTGATTTCCCTGCTCCATTCGGCCCTAATAGTCCGACTGATTCCCCTTTATCCATATATAAGTTGACACCATTTACGGCAGTCTTTCCTTTAAAAACTTTTTTCAGTTCTTCTGTTTCAAGCATTTCACTACCTCCTTGTTATCGTAAAATAATTATTTATTACATAAAGCTGCTTCACTTCTTGTTTATGTATCAAAGTATAAACATTAAAAGACAGTGTTCCCACTGTCTCCGGTCATCAGTTTTTTCTATTTTCATGACTTAAGTCATTTTATTTACAGCTTGCTGTCATTTTTTCAATCAACACACTTATACAACGTTATGTCTGATCGCATAAATCGCAATCTGTGTACGGTCTCTCAGCTCCAGCTTATCCAATATTATGCTGATATTATTCTTTATGGTACCAACCGACAAAGAAAGTTCTTCTGAGATTTCCTTATTGCTTCTCCCCTCGCCTATGCGACGAATAATATCTAATTCCCTTGGAGTTATCGACGGATCCACCTCTTGGGAGCCTGTCTGTTGTTTAATCAAGCGGGGCATTACTTTTGCTGCCACTTGGTCCTGTAAGGAGAGGCCTCCTGCCAAACAGCTGCGTATTGCTTTGATAAGGTCATGCGGTTCTGCATCCTTGAGCATGTAGCCGCTCGCTCCACTTTTCAGTGCCTCTAATGCATATTCATCATCATTAAAAGTTGTCAGCATGAGCACTTTTCGGTCCGGCCAGCGGGAGTGTATGATACGGGCAGCTTCCAAGCCATTCATTTCTGGCATGCGAATATCCAATACAATGACATCAAAATGTTGTTTTTCACAAAGAGTAACAGCTTCCTTCCCATTACTCGCTTCTCCTGTTACCTTCAACTCAACGTCTGTCTCCACCATCAATTTCAATCCCTGTCTGACCATCCCCTGATCTTCAGCCAGTAAAATACGAATCACTCCATTTTCCCCCTCTTC
The DNA here is from genome assembly GCF_002019695.1 of Evansella clarkii. Taxonomy (GTDB): domain Bacteria; phylum Bacillota; class Bacilli; order Bacillales; family Salisediminibacteriaceae; genus Evansella; species Evansella clarkii. The sequence goes on from NZ_KV917376.1 coordinate 3,741,302, forward strand.
ATGTCGAGAAGTGGTAACGTCCCGCGCACGATAAAATTCCCATCATAATGATTAACTTCCAGTTTTCCACCAGTTTGTTCAATACGTTCTCTCATAGAAGACAATCCAAATCCTTCTTGATGCTGTCTTGACGTTTTCACTGGGTTCGATACTTCAAATCTGAATACGCCGCCAGCTGGTGCTTCAAAGATAATATTCACTTCACGCCCGCCGGAATGGCGCATTACATTTGTCAGTGCTTCCTGCACAGCACGGTACACTGCAATAGCCTGCTCATTTCCCAATGGAGCAGTTAACGCTCCATGTCGAATGGAAAACTGAATTCGCATATAGCTTTCAGCTTCCAGTTTTCGAATCAGCCTGATAATCGCTGACAACCCTCCTGCTTCATCTTGCTTCAATGTTTTTACTGCATTGCGGGTTTCCTCCAGACTATCCTTTGCAAGTTTTTTTAATTCCAGAAGCCTTTGATCAGCAGCTTCATCCTTTTGTTCCATTCGAACTACTTCCAGCTGCATGAGCAAAGCTGTTAGTTTGTGCCCGACAGAATCATGGATTTCTCTTGCGATCTGAGTACGTTCCTCCTGCCGGGCAGCATTTTCATCTTCCACGAGGCGCCGCTTCATTTTTTTATATTCACTCATTAGCGCTTCGTTCCTCGCTTCAATTTCATCTGCCCTGATTTTCGTAAAACGGTAATTCGCCAAAGCAACTCCTGCAAACAACACATACAACACAATAAATATTTGTGAATGACTTGGATATCCGAAAAAAGAAGGTACGATCATGCCCGCAAGTAAAATTGCCGCGACAATAAGACTCTGCCAAGCCTTAAGATAAATAACTGCCATTCCTGCTATGATTGCAAAAACAAGGAGAGTATAAAGGTTGATTATTCCCTGACTCTCAGGCCACAAAGTTAATACCGCCAGTACAGCCATAATACTAGTGATGATCATAAATATTATTTGCTGTTTCTTTAATAAAGGTGATAGGAAAAACAGGGCAAAAAAAGCTGCACTTCCTATTAGGCGATCAGGAATATCTAATAAACCCCCTTGAAACTGCAATAGGGCAAATAACCATGATATTAAAAGTAATAATAGCCAAATCCAATATGTATACAAGCCCATTCTTCTCCCCCAGCCTTATTTTGAATGATGATTCCCGCGTGTTCTTGAACTTTAGCTAGTCATATCATAGCAAATTAGATTAGGGGAAAAAACAGGAAATTAAAATAGTGAGGGGGATGAAAAAGAACTTTATTTGCATAATCATTCTCATCTTAAACTTATAATTATCTCTCTCTTCTTTAAAGGCGGGTATTTTTAATAGCTGAAAAAAAGTGTTGGTTAAAATAAGTACAACGAGGTGATGGTTCAGAAAGAAGTTCGTCAACGACAGTGAACTTTCCGAAACACCTGTAATTTAATATGACTTCTGACGACCTAAAACAAAAAGACGCTTTTCCTGTTGTAGAAAAACGCCAGATTGTTGAAGTTTGTTGGTATTAAAATTACCTGTTGTTTTCAAGATAGAGTCAAGCTTGAATGAAACCTTCCCGCAAGCCATGTTGTAATAACGGGCTCGGTTCACCTACGCTGTAAAGAAGCAAATAATGCATCGCTCTTGTGCAGACAGTGTATAAAACTCTGCGCAGACTCTCATCACCGTATACCTGCTCTGATGCATCATAAATGATGACGGCATCGAATTCGATTCCCTTGGACAAATACGATGGTACAACAACAACTCCTTGCTCATATTCAATCGAGCTGCTCTTTAAAAGTTTAATCTCATCAATACCAGTCAGGGATTCATATGCACGTGCACTTTCCTCAGCAGATTTGCATATAATCGCAATGCTATTAAGTCCAAGACTACGAAATTCTTCAACTTTGGCTGCAGTGCACCTGTGCAGTTCTGAGTGATCTGCCACTTGTTTCAGCACCGGTTTCTCACCTTCCCGTTCAAATGGAACAATCTTATCTCCATTAGGAACGAGTCTTCGAGTAAATTCAATAATCGGTTTCGTAGAACGGTAACTTTGTGTGATATTGATCAATTCCGTTTCATCTGATCCGTAAAGGCTTGTTAGTGTGTTGAAATCAGCTCTTTCGCTGGCATGGGCGAATATCGCCTGATTAAAGTCGCCAAGTACTGTCATCCTTGCCGCCGGAAACAATCGTCTCAAAAACTCAAATTGAAATGGTGAATAATCCTGAGCCTCATCAACAACAATCTGTTTGATTGAGCTGTTCGTCTGAAAGCCCTGTATCAGCTCTTTCAAAAGTAAAAATGGAGTTGCATCCTCATAAAATAATTTATTTTCATCCAGCATTTTCAGCGTCACTTGGCAAATATCCGTCCACTGTACCGGTGTTTCCCCTTCAACCCAACGTTCAATTTGCTTAGGATCTGCAAAAAGCTGCTTGTACATTTCCTTAAAATCAATGAAACGAAACGCTCGGACTCGTTTTCGTAACGGCTTCAATTTTTGGTGAACAATCAATTGGGCAAGTGCTTTTGGCTCCATCTCATAGTCGGCAATTGCTTCCCTTTTAAAGCCTCGTTTTTCTGCTAAGTAACGATGCGCCATATGGTATTCATCGTTGCTAAGGAGCTCGATTTCCTCCTGTACCCACGATTTTTTCCATTCGACCCTTTGGACCTCTTTTATTTCTTTTAGCAGCCATTCCACCAATTTATCAAGTCTGTTATGAAAGCGGAGTGAAGTATCATTACTGTAAAACCTTTCTGCTATTTGTTGAGCAGTTACAATTGGCTTTCCACTGAAGTTAATGTCGAAAAATCTCATTCCTGATAATTCCAGTGACTGTCTATATAATTGAATCGCATCAAAAAACCGGGTAGACGCTTTAAAACGGATACTTTCAAGTCTTGATCTGTACGAAGGAGTATTCGCCTGAGTTAAAACATACTCCAATTGCTCATATGGATTTTCAACTTGAAACTCTTTACTCAGACGACGATTCAAGTATTCCTGAAATGTGACCTGCTGCATATTCTCTTCACCAAGTTCTGGGAGCACATTGGACACGTAACTGCTAAACATCGAATTAGGCGAAAAAAGAATGATTTGATCAGCATTCAGCCGATCTCGGTATTTGTAGAGCAAATAAGCAATCCGTTGCAGGGCGGCTGATGTCTTGCCGCTGCCTGCTGCACCGTGAACAATCAGCAGCCTCCCGCGGTCATGGCGAATAATCCGGTTTTGCTCCTGTTGAATGGTCGCTGCGATATTGTGCATCTGTTTGTCAGTACCTTTACCGAGAACCTGCTGTAAAACCTCGTCTCTAATGGTAAGACTCGTATCGAACATCGATTGAAGAACGCCCTCGCGGATAAGATATTGCCACTTTTTCTCCAATTTGCCTTCGATTGTACCACCAGGTGTTTCATACTTAGCCGGACCAGGCTGATAATCGTAGTAGACACTCGAAACCGGAGCTCTCCAGTCGTAGACCAGGAAATCTCCATTATGATCCTTAAGCGAGGAAAGACCAATATAGAATTGTTCCTCAGTTACATCCCCTTCTTCGACAAAATCGATCCGGCCAAAATAAGGAATCTCCTTCATTCGCTTTAGTGTTGATAAGCGTTTTGAAGCATGTCTATGAGTACTTTGGCTAACAGACAGAGCTTGAGCTTCTTGCCGCAAGCCAATAACGGTCTCAAGGTAATCATCAAAGGTATCCGTATTCACTTTGACTTCATCCCAAAAGTGCTTGCGGATCTGTATCACTTCTTTCTTACGCCTGGAAGTTTCTTCTTCCAATCTGTTGATTTCATCCGTGATTGTTTTCATTACACTTTCTACTCGCTTTTGCTCCAGCTGAAGTTTCAAATTCAAGGCAAGCACTCCTCGTAAAAAATTTGATAAAAAGGGTTGACTAACACATCGATAGTATTGTATAGTTATAGTAGGAAAAGTATGTTTAAATTCCAACAAGTGAACACATACTTATATAATTTACCATAGAACCTCACTCTTTTCAATATATTTGTGAGGAATTTTAGGATTAAAAGATCCACGATTCTTTCTGGTTCTTTTAATCCTTGGTTCACGGCTTTATCTAAACTTCTTTTATAATCAAAACCACCCGTAATAGCGGGTGGTTTTTTCTGCCAGAAGCCTTTGGTACTGGCCTGACCTAAAGGCTTTTACATTATCCTCACTTTCAATGAATTCAATTACACTGTTGTCGGTTTCTTTCATCTTCGGTTCATACATATATGCGCCCACCTATTTTCTAAGTAAATACTTGTAACATTCTTCATGGAGTTTACACCTTGGGTTATTTTGCAGGCAGAAAAAAAGAGTTGCAGCTGCAACTCTTAATTTTACTCCAGCCATCAATATTATTTCATATTCGTTCAAATAAGCTTCCGATACAAAAGTTACGTTACTTGAAGATGTCTGTAACTTTTTATCAATATTATTTATTGTTTTGCCTGAACCCACCAAAGATTTTGAAATGGGTCAACGAAACCACCCATATTACCAGTTTCTTCAGATGGTTCCATTAACGGGGTTGCCCCTTGGGAAATTGCATTTTTGTAAGTATCAGTAACATTTTCCACAAAAACATACATTTGTATAGGAACTAAACCATCATTATTTAAATCTCCACATACTCCCGGGCCACAGCTTCCATCTGCAGATGTATCTGCAAAGTATATGGTACTGTTTCCTATTTTCATTTCTGCATGAATGACACCCTCTGTGCCTTCCAACTTATCAATTCTTACTACTTCTGCCTGGAAAACCTTCTTAGTAAATTCAATAAATTGTGGTGCATTCAGTACCATAAAATAAGGTACTATTGTTTGGCCCACTTGTTGATTGTTCATAAAATCCGCTCCTTTTAAATTAATTTTAACCTTACCTTTCTATAGTATAATATTAATGCAAATGCTAATGTTTCATATATTTTTCGTTAAAAATATTATATTATATAACTATAACCCGTCATGAACTTTAACTTTAAATTGTAGGTTAAGTAAAGGAGGATACCTTTTATGAAAGGTATTGAAATTGCCAGGAAATTGAATATAAGCACCAGTGCCTTAAGGCATTATGAATCATGGGGACTAATTCCAAAAGTGGAGAGAGCAGAAAATGGATACCGCATTTATACAAAGGAACATGAGGCATATTTTCAATGTATACGTGCATTGAATGCTGGATTCGGAATGGATTTGGTTAAAAAGATTATGCCACTTATAATAAATAGGAAAATTCATGATGCCTTATGGCTAATTAACAAAGCACAAGTTGATCTTTATACCGAAAAGGAAACAGTACAAAAAACAGTGGAAATACTCGATTCTAAAGAGTTCAACGAATTGACTGATATAAAAAAGTACCGTGGCAAAGATTATTTCTCAATTGGTGAAGTGGCTAAAGAGGCTAATGTCTCTCCTTCATCAATTCGGCATTGGGAAAAGGAAGGGTTAATTGAACCTGAACGGCATAATGAAAGTGGGTTTCGTATATACAGCTCATCTGATATTAGAAGAGTATTTATTATTCGGACGGTCCAAAGGGTCGTTTACTCTCTGGATATTGTTCGTGAGGTATTATCGGATATTGATAAAAACAACATTGTTCGGACGAAGGAAATGGCTCTTCAATCTCTTCAATACATTGATCAGGCACTTGTTGAGCAAATTCGGGGTATCGCTTCATTGCAAAATCTTCTGGAAGTTGTGTCAAAAAAAGATGAACAGGAGATATAATCCATTTACAGTTTTATAAGAGTTTATGCGCTGTTTTAGGTCCCCTTCATCTTACATATTTCCCAATGGCAAACGGGGACAGTTCCCGTTTGCCACTTATCGCACTTTGCTAATTAGTTGTAATATTGTTTTTTTGTTATTTATAACTCCTCTAAGATTTGAAGGGTAGCAATTACTCTCAAATGTTCAACTACTATAAATTCCTGGCAATTACCATTAATATGAACCCCCTTTAAGAAGTACTTTAAAGTATATGACTACTTTAGTTTTTTAAACATCCAATTAACGGCTTTTGTATTCACTAACCTTAGCATTTGCTTCAATTTAATAGAATAGAAAGAGTAGTATGCAATTTTTAAAAGAATAGAAAATGTAAGGATGTGATGTTTAGGTGGATAAGGAAAAATTAGTTGAAAAAAACCGTAACCGTTCTGTCCCTCTTTTCGAATGTGATTACAACTTATTTGATCATCATCTGGAATTTTATACTGCTCTGGGGTTTGAAATTATTTACTACCAGAAGGCACCGTACCGTTTTGCTTCTGTTATTAAAGAAGGAATTGGAGAATTTGGCTTTTACGGAAATAAAAACTTTAAGGAAAATGGCAATAGGGGTGGTTGTTACATCTATGTACCTAATATTCAAGAGGTATTTGCCGATTTAAAATCCAATTTGAAAGCCTATTATGGAAAAATCCCCTCGAAAGGCATACCAAGAATCTCCCGGATAAACAAAACAGCGGAAGACTGGAGAGTAAATATTACGGACCCTGGTGAGAATACCATCATAATTGGAGAAACGTTCGGTGATTCAACCACACTGATGGAAGCAGAAGATGAACGAGTAAGAGAACTTGAATCAAAATTTGAAAAAGCCTACGCTGCAGCTTATCGATTAGCCTACTCCAAAGAAGATTTCCTTGCTGCAAGAAATACATTAGAAGTTGCATTTCGCAAATTCACTGCCGGCCTTAATAGTGATATTTTATTTAAGGCGAAAGTTCTGCAAGCTGAAGTTTTTGCATCTTTAGGACAAAAAAAGCAAGCAAAAGGAGCAATACGAGAAGCAAATGAAATACAACTAACCGAACATGAAAAAGTCCAGCTTAATAGGTTTTATGAACGTCTTAAAGAAATTAACGAACAAGTTGAAACAGATTAGCCGCATTTTATTAAAAGAAAGAAGGTCTGCATTAATGCAGACCTTCTTTACTCTAGACCTCTCGAGAAAAATTAATATATTAAAACAAAGTTAACATGCTAAGTAAAAGAATATTTTTCCATGCAGAGTATCGTTGTACTGTTCAGTAAAATCATTTGTGTGTTTTATGAAGAAAGAATTAAATACTTTAGAGACATCTAATGTCTTTAATTAAACAAAAAATAATTGCTTACTCCGTCTTCTGTGCAACTAGCATGTATAGAGATTCTGCTGGAAAGAATTTTTCCGTTACTTTGAATCCTGCTTCGTTCATTTCACGCTCCATGCCTTCCAAGGTAATTCTCGGTGCTTTACCGGCACTTACCTTTGGTTCTAATTCCAGACAGATTAGATAACCTTCTTTTTTCAGTACGTTTTTCATTTGCTGTAATTGCGGTGCGAGTGGCTGAATTTCATGCAGGACCAAAGAAGCAATAATGATATCGATAGAACCATCTTCTAAAGGAAGTGCCTCCATACTCCCCTGCACTGTGACAACATTTGTCACCTGTTCCTTCAAAGCTTTCTCATTGATTATTTCCAGCATAGCAGCATCGATATCTAATGCGTATACGTTGCCCTTAATCCTTTTCGCAGCAGGGATGGAAAAATAACCGGTTCCAGCACCAAAATCCAACATGCTGTCCGTTTCTTTTAAAGGAATCATGTTCAGCAGTTGTTCTGGAGAGAATTCCTTTCTTCGTTCGGGACTTTCCAAGTACGATACTTTTCCTTTACTGTGCTTACCATGCGAGTGATGCATCATATAAATCCTCCTATTCTTTATTGTTATATCTCCTGGCTGAATTTTTCTTCTATAAGTGCTGCATTCACAGCAATGGCGGCCATACTACCTTCCCCTGCCGCAATAATTAACTGGGAAGGACCGGCAATTCGCGTATCACCGCAAGCATAGAGCCCTTCTGTTTTCGTGCGTTGCCAGCTGTCAGTTGTAATCCCTCCCTGCTCATTTAACGTATAGTCGAGTGAATCAAAAGAAGCAGCCTGCTTCCATTCCGCGGTGATAAACCCTCCTTCACGGAGCACTGAGGTTCCATCTTCAAGCTGGACTTTTTCCAGCATCCCCTCTTTGCCACTGAGTGAGGAAATCTTCTTTTCATTAATACTGATGCAATTGTTTTTGAGCAATTCTTGTTCTTCGAGCGAAAAGATTTTCCTGCCGTTAGTAAAAATAATTAGATCATTCGTCCAGTTGGACACCACTTTCGAAAAATGAAAAGCCTTTTGATCTTCAGTGATCACTGCCAGCGGCCGATCTCTTAATTCCCAGCCATCACAGAAAGGACAGCTGAACAGGCTCTTGCCATAGAACTCTTTCACCCGTGGAACATCTGGAAGGATTTCTTTAAAGCCGGTGGCGAGTATGACCTTTTTCGCGCCGTAAACTTCCCCATTTTCTGTTTCTACTTGAAACAAGTTGTTTTCTTTATTTATACTATGCACCCGATGCTGTTCAACCCTCACATCCGGGTACCTGCTCAATTCTTCCTGGGCAATCCTTTTGAATTCCTGCGGATGTATACCATCCCTTGTGATAAACCCGTGGGACTCAGATGTCACCGCATTTCTCGGTTTATTGTCATCAAACAGGATCGTTTTCCGTCTTGACCTTCCCAATACTAAAGCAGCATTCAATCCAGCCGGTCCTCCGCCAATCACAGCGCAGTCTAATGTCATTTTGTTCACTCCCTCTATAAATTTAACTTATTACTTATTTCTGATTCGATTCTGCCTCTTTAGCAATATCGATCAAAAGCTTTGATGCCAGTTCATCTTTCATGTTTTCTTCTGCCTGTCTCATGACGTTCTCAATCAAGCAGCCTTCATGATGAATGGAGCAGTCGAATAAGCTAGTCTCTCCTTCAATCGCATGAATAACATCCAAAAAGGATATTTCATGTTTTGTTCTGGAGATCTTATAGCCTCCCTTCGCTCCTGGTGTCGATTCAATCAAACCCGCTTTCGCAAGTTTGGTTAAAACCTTGGAAAGGTACGTCGGGGAAAGATGCTGCATTTCGGCTAATTCCTGCACTCCCACTGAGCTCCCCCCAGGCTTCAGCATTAAATGGACCATCGTATGCAAAGCGTAGTTAGTTGCGTTTGAATATCTCATACATAACCTCCTTAGACATAAAAGATATTAAAGACTCTTAATGTCTGTAATTTGTTTTAGTTTATCACCTGGCTTAAAGGAAGTCAACTAGAGAATCTTTAAACTTCGACTAAACACCGCTACCTTAAATACAATATTTTACAAAGAAGAGTAAATTTATTTGGTCGTTCAAGATCAGGATGAACCTCACCTAACTCAACTCTTCGAATATAATACTCTGATAGAACAGTAGACTATTTATTCTATGTATTTTCAACTTCGATGTTGGGTACAACTCTTTTAAAGCTGCGACAAAATTTGATAAATATTTGTTCTCCTTGGTTCATAATAATCAACTCTCCTTAGATTTTATTAGTAAACTAAGGATTACTTCAATAAATACATTTTTTTTAGAATAGGATAGTTTCGTATCTTGCTAGGCCAGGTGTTCTTTATGTAAGAAGAAAGACGATTACGCTAAGCATAATCGTCTTTCAATGATTGTGTATTGCCAGTATCGTTGCTGCATATTACTTTTTCTTATATCCCGCTCTCCTTGCAAATCAGCATTACAAATTACTAATCTGTTATTGCCCCTTTCGATGCAGAGGAAACTAAACGTGCGTATTTAGAAAGATACCCTTTTAAATTTTGTTGTGGAGCAGACCATTCCTTTGCTCTTACCTTAAATTCTTCTGGTGAAATATCGACCTGGAGTTCCTGAGTCTTACTATTGATCGTTATCATATCTCCTTCTTTAATTAATGCTATTGGTCCACCTGCCTGTGCTTCAGGAGAGATATGGCCAACGACTAATCCATGTGTACCCCCTGAAAATCTCCCATCAGTTATTAAACCGACCTTTTCGCCTAAACCTTTTCCGACTACGATGGCAGTAATAGACAGCATTTCAGCCATCCCTGGTCCACCCTTGGGACCTACATAACGGATTACTATAATATCTCCTGAATTAATCTCATTGTTTAACACAGCATTAGTAGCATCTGTTTCTGTATCAAACACACGAGCAGGTCCGGTTATTTCTTTTATTTTTAATCCTGACATTTTTGCTAAAGCTCCCTCAGGTGCCAGGTTTCCTTTCAAAATAACTAAAGGCCCTGTTTTACGCTTAGGATTTTCAAAAGAGATAATTTCCTGACCTTCCCTTAATGGTTCCACTTCAGCAAGATTTTGTTCGAGTGTTTTCCCAGTAACTGTCATACACTCACCGTGAAGAAGCCCCTTTTCAAGAAGTAATTTCATGACTCCCGGTACGCCTCCAATTTCTGACAAGTCTTCCATAACATATCGCCCGCTTGGTTTAAGATCTGCAATATGCGGCACACGCTCTCTGATTCGCTCAAAATCATCTAGCTCAAGGTCAACATCAACTGTATGAGCAATAGCGAGTAAATGGAGCACTGCGTTAGTAGATCCACCAAGAGCCATTACAACTGTTATTGCATTCTCAAACGCTTGTTTAGTCATAATATCCTTTGGAGTAATCCCTTTATCCAGTAAATTCATCACTGCTTTGCCTGCTTCTGTACAATCTGTTAACTTTTCTTTCGTTTCAGCTGGATTGGAAGAACTTCCTGGCAGACTCATTCCCATTGCTTCGATGGCCGAGGCCATTGTATTTGCTGTATACATCCCGCCACATGACCCAGCTCCCGGACAGGCCTGACATTCAATTTTATGTAGTTCATCACGGTCTATATCTCCATTATTGTATTTTCCGACTGCCTCAAAGGCAGAAACAATATCTATGTCTTTCCCATCTGCTTTTCCTGGTCGAATCGTCCCCCCATACACAAATACAGACGGCAAATTTAAACGCCCTATCGCAATCATACATCCTGGCATATTTTTATCGCATCCACCAATAGCTACAACACCGTCATAATTTTGTGCACCGATTACTGTTTCAATTGAATCCGCTATGACTTCCCTACTCGGTAATGAATAACGCATCCCTTCCGTTCCCATAGAGATACCATCTGATACTGTAATCGTATTGAAAATAAAAGGAGTTCCCCCATTCTCTAAAGTTCCTTCCTTTGTCTTTAGAGCTAACTTATCAATATGCATGTTACACGGTGTAACTTCACTCCATGTGCTGGCAATTCCTACAAAGGGTTTATTAAAATCCTCGTCATTAATCCCCATTGCCCTGATCATTGCACGATTTGGGGCACGGTTAATATCGTTAAAAACTGAACTACGGCTTTTTGAAATATTTTTACTCATTTGAACACATTCTCCTTCATCTTTATATTTTTAAAATATATGTATAACTAGATAATTCTATCTAAAAACAAGTTAAAGTATCTCGTTGACCAATCTTGGTAGTACATACACTATACATCCAATTGCAAACTTACACTTCCAAGTAAACATTAAGTTTACTTTAATTAGAAAAAACAACCCCTCAACTTGAAAGATCCTGAATTTTTGTAAAATTTTATTGAAAAATAAAGAATATATATATATCACACAACATACTTCAACAAAAAAAGCATTAATCCTTCTTTAGATCAATGCTATTTTTAGAAAGTATATAGTCAATCAATCTTTGCCGCTGTTAAACAAATTGAATCGGTCTCATTCTCTGTGGGGTATCTCTGGTTGTAAAATACATGAATGACTACGCAGTAAATACTTTGGCATTTCTTCATATTCCAAATAAGCAACCTTTAGCAATTAAATCGATCAACCACCTCAAAGAGTCTGAAGTTAGGGGATCTTCCGACAAGATAAGGCGTAAAGAGCGTGAACGTGTCTGAAGAGTTCATCTTGTTCTCAAACTCTTAAATTCTTTCACAAAGTCACTTTAGAATGAAGACTATGCTGCACAGTATCTAGTCTACGGTTTATTATGGACAAAGCGAAAATCTTATTCAGCTATTGTGATCGTAATTAATGTAGTGATTTAGTACAAAAAAAATCCTTACACGAAAGAATGAGTAAGGACGGAAGAGATGCTCACATTGCTGGCCATCTCTTCCCTGTTAATATTATTATTTCATTTTTTTATCAAACTTTCGCTTCGGCTTAAATCCTTCTTCAAGTAGATATTGCTTCGCTTCATTATACGATGGAAACGTTCCGTCCAGTTGTTCACCTGCATAGACGTTCCACATGTCATCTTCATGAATAATGGTAAGCTTATGTCCTTCTTTGTCCATCCATATTTCATCAATATTTTGAAGAGTTTCCTCTGCTTCACTAACTGCGTTTGATTGCAGAGACTCAATTGAGCGTTGAATGATCGAACGTAATTCCTCTTCTGAAAAATCACGGATGTTAACCATCCCTTTAGGATCTTTTTTCGGCACTTTAAGTGTTGCAGCATAAACAAACCCATTTCCGTTTGGGTGCAGATGGTAGACGACATTTTTTTTATCACTGTCGCCTCCCACATAATGAAAATTAACACGATTTAGCGAAACATCGCGACGTTCTAATTCTGGGAAAGACTCGATAATCGCAAGTTTTTGATCAAATGTAAGCATATTTCCTCCAAATAATTCTAATTTAATAATTCATTATATCATTAGTAGATATTAACAAAAGATACACTAACTTACTTGCACATTCAACTGGTTTTCATTTGCTCCTGGTTAAACAATCATCTTCCTCACCAAAGCGGGACACAGCCACTGGTTCCCTTGTCCCTCAGGATGGTTTCTTACAGTTTTCTCCTTTGGCATTTAAAAAAAAACCAACAAAGTAATTATTTTATCTGTTCTACCTTATTAGGAGCATATCAAAGATTATTATCACACTTAAAATTTATTAGGTTTTTTGACGAAAATATGGTATGCTCTATCTAACCATTTTAACACCTGTATCATATTTTGGTTTCTGAGGCTGGCTATAATGTCTAATCCATTTATTACGAAAATATAGACCTTTTCTTTCCTTTGGTCTATTTTTAAGTTTTAATCAGGGTTCGGCATTAATTAGTCAGCTTTTTTTATACATATGAATCAATTTCATAATTCAAGATATTCATAATTAATACGAACATTATCTTAAAATGTTACTTTGGTGTTCGATTTACGCTTCAGACGGACGCGTTCTGCGGGCACGGCTTCAACTAATTTTTGACGGCTGAACGCCGTCAAAAATGGATTTTCAGCTTTCCATGCTTTTCCCGCAAGAACGAGCATCTTCATCACGCAAATGCATCGAGTTGTCTAGACGGATATTCTCCAGAGCTAAGCTGGCAGAGGAAGAGACAGTCACCGCCGTCTTCCGCTGTGATCGAAAAGTATGCTCGTCTTTTTTTATGCAAAGTCTAATCTATATATGAAATTCATTCATATATTTTAAAGAACCAGCTTGCGGCGGACAGTCAAAATAAGAAAACAAAAAGGACTCTATAAAAGAGTCCTTTAATAATTATGCCTTGTTAACGTTAGTAGCTTGAGGTCCGCGTTGACCTTGCTCTACGTCAAAAGTAACTGTTTGGCCTTCTTCTAAAGTTTTGAAGCCTTCGCCTTGAATAGCTGAGAAATGTACGAATACATCGTCTCCACCTTCAACCTCGATGAATCCAAATCCCTTATCAGCGTTAAACCATTTTACTGTACCTTGTTGCATGTTTGTTTCCTCCTGTGTGGATCTTTTCCACTATTTAATACTATTATTGCTCAGTTTTCAAAGGAGAAAAGCATATTTACTAATTTTTCCTTAAAGACACGAACAAAAATAATTCTTATTAAGAATAACAGTTAAAATTCATAAAGTCAAACTTTTTAAAAATAAGTCGAGCTCATTCACTATGATATTTAACCTTAACAGCAATTCTTCGTTATCTTGAATCAGTTTGTGTAGGTCCTTATGGGTTGCCCCATCTTTTTCCGAATACCCCATAGAACTGTTCCACTATTTTCTGGCTGCACTAACCTTCAGTTTTTTACCTTTGATCGTTGTATGTTGCATTGCTTCTAACACTAACGAACCTTTTCCATTATGAATATCAACGTAGGTTAACGCATCCTGGATAGTGATAATCCCAATATCCTCTGCAGTCACCCCTGGAATATTGGCAATCGTTCCAACAAAATCAACTGGCCGAAGCTTCTTCTTTTTCCCGCCACTAAAATGGAGCTTCATAATATCTTTATTTACCCTTGCTGTTTTATTATTTCTGACGACTCGACGGCCGCTCATTTTTTCCTCAAAAGCAGCTTTTCCTCTGGAAACTTCCTCTTTAAGTGGTGCCTCCATGACCGGTATAGAAAAACCAATGTACTTTTCGATTCCTTTAAGGTATTTTCCATCGTTTGGTGTTGCCAGCGTAATCGCTTTTCCTTTATGACCGGATCGGCCCGTTCTTCCTGTCCGGTGAACATAACCTTCTTTTTCCATGGGTACGTCATAGTTGATGACTAAAGTTACATTGTCAACATCAATTCCCCTGGCAGCTACATCCGTCGCTATAAGATAACGGAAATTTCCCCTCTTAAAACCATCCATTACGGAAAAACGGTCTTCCTGCTCTAATCCACCATGAAGTTTTTCACAAGAGAAATTAGCGCGCTCCAGTTCGGAAAACACCGCATCCACATTCTCTTTCGTATTACAGAAAACAATACAGCTGTCCGGATTCTCCACTACGCTTATATCTTTAAGAAGTGTTAACTTTTCTTTTGGGTTAACCTCAATCAAATGATGTTCAATCGAAGCGGTAGTTATCCCTGAAGACGCTACCTCAATATGCCGGGGATTTTCCATATATTTATGACAGAGATTTTCCACATCTTTTGGCAGCGTCGCGGAAAACACCATCGTAACCCTGCCAGCAGGAAGTGCTTTAATAATCGCTTCCATATCGTTGATAAAACCCATATTCAGCATCTCATCTGCTTCATCAATAACGAGGTACTTTATTTTCTCCAATGCTAAGGTTTCTCTTTCTATATGGTCCAGTACCCGGCCAGGTGTCCCAACAACAACATGATTCCTTTGTTTCATTTCCTCTTTTTGTTTCGCGAATGGCTCTTTTCCATAAACAGCAATAGCTTTAATCCGCTTAAACCTTCCAATATTAGCGATATCTTCACGAACTTGGGCGGCAAGCTCCCTCGTTGGTGTAAGTATTAACGCCTGAGGTTTTCTTTCCTCCCAATGCATCATTTCACATATTGGGATGCCAAATGCTGCCGTCTTTCCGCTGCCCGTTTGAGATTTAACTACCAGATCTTCCTTATTCATGGCTAAAGGGATGACTTTCTCTTGAACCTCTGTGGGCTTTTCATATTTCATTAATGAAAGTGCCCGATTTATTTCCTCACTTAACTGATACTTATCAAAACTTTGTTCACTCATACCGTAACCCCATTTTTTATAGTGATTGTTAATGTTGGCTTTTGCTTCAGAAACTTGCTTTCCAGGTGGAGTCTTTAAATTACCTTGTCCTTAATTCAGACCACAACTGCTCAAGCCACTTATCAAATTCCTCACCTTTATTTCCTTCATAAGTATCATACACATCAATTCTCATCTTTTTCAGTTTTTCTTTAAATTCTTCATAAGAATGATCCTTAGGCAGGCTCTTTTTTATGCGAACAAGAATTTTTTTTGTATTTTTAACGGCATCTTCTTCCTTCGGTTCCGGCTTCGATACATTTTCTCCTAAGGCCAGAAGCTGACGGTATGCAGCTTCCCGAACTTTATAGACAGAATCACCTGCCATACTATATTTCAACAGTTCAATCGTCTCTCTTGTTTTCCAGTTCCCTAACTCTTCTACCGCATCCAGTCGTTCCCGCCAATTTGCTGTTCTGTTGATGGACTTTTTCAGCTCATCAAAATTCGCAGGTAAATCTGTTCTTTCTTCATAATTACTCAACTCATTTGCCCCCTCTTCTCTTTATATATTCGCCCAAATACTTAACAGATATTAAAGAAATGTTCGCTAAGACAAGGGAACCAAATGCTGGTGCCACTCTCTTTATACATCTGCTAACTATGAAATTTTAATTGACGGCTGTCTGAATGCAGGTGTTAAGGTCAATGCGATCGGTATTCAGACACACCAGCATCAAGGATATTGTGGGTGGGAAAAATCAGAAGAAGTATTAGAACGCTTCTCCCAGTTTGGTCTGCCTATCCATTTTATCGAAAACACCCTTCGAAAGGAATACCAAGAATCTCCAGGATAAACAAAACAGCGGAAGACTGGAGAGTAAATATTACGGACCCTGGTGAGAATACCATCATCATTGGAGAAACGTTCGGTGATTCAACCACACTGATGGAAGCAGAAGATGAACGAGTAAGAGAACTTGAATCAAAATTTGAAAAGGCCTACGCTGCCGCTTATCGATTAGCCTGCTCAAAAGAAGATTTCCTTGCTGCAAGAAATACATTAGAAGTTGCATTTCGCAAATTCACTGACGGCCTTAATAGTAATATTTTATTTAAGGCGAAAGTTCTGCAAGCTGAGGTTTTTGCATCTTTAGGACAAAAAAAGCAAGCAAAAGGAGCAATACAAGAAGCAAATGAAATTACAATTAACCGAATATGAAAAAGTACAGCTTAATAGCTTTTATGAACGTCTTAAAGAAATTAACGAACAAGTTGAAACAGATTAAAAGATATAGCCGCAATTTATTAAAAGAAAGAAGGCCTGCATTAATGCAGACCTTCAGGCTGTTGAGAAAGTCTTCTCAACAGCCTGTTTTTTTGATTAATTATCCAATTATTCAGATAAAAATAGTATAATAAAGATAGGGTTCTTAAAATTTGTACAATCTCATTCGCTACAGACGGACGCTTTCCGCGGGCAATGCTTCAGCTACCTCCGGAGCTGAAAAGCGCTCCGGAGGGGATCTTCAGCTATTGCTTTTCCCGCAGGAGTCGCCGTCTTTCTCTTCTTCGATTGCAAGATATACATAAAGTTTTGATTCAAAAATTCCTTATCCGAGGTGAAAAGAATGTTACGTCCAATAAGGGAAAAACAAGTTGAACTTGAAATGGTTTCTATTGATCAGCTCGTGCCGGAAGACCATATGGTTCGAAAAATAGACGAAAAGATCGATTTTAACTTCATTTATGACAGAGTGAAGCCTTTTTACTGTGAAGATAATGGCAGGCCGCCAATTGATCCGGTAATGCTTTTTAAGATGATGCTTGTTGGTTACTTCTTTGGGATCCGGTCAGAGCGGCAGCTGGAAAAAGAGATTCAAACCAATGTAGCTTATCGATGGTTTCTTGGATTAAATTTAACAGATAAAGTTCCCCACCATTCCACGATTAGCTTTAATCGCCATAAACGTTTTAACGATACTACCGTCTTTCAGGATATTTTTGATGACATTGTCCTGCTTGCGGCTGAAAACGGGATGGTAGGAGGAAGAGTTCTTTTTACAGATTCCACTCATTTAAAGGCAAATGCTAATAAGCATAAGTTCGTTAAGAAAAAAGTACAGGTAGAAACGCAGGAATATATAGAAGAGCTTGATAAAGCCGTTGAGGAGGATCGCAAAGCCCATGGAAAAAAGCCCTTAAGAAAAAAAGAGAAGGAGGTGGAAGAAAAGGAAGTCAAGGTTAGTACAACCGATAAAGATAGCGGATATATGTACCGGGAAGGGAAACCAGAAGGCTTCTTTTATCTGGATCATCGCACGACAGATATGAAATATAACATTATTACAGATGTCTATGTCACTCCCGGAAACGTCCATGATTCCCGTCCTTATTTGTCTCGTTTGGACCGCCAGCGAGAGCGTTTTGGTTTTGAAGTAGAAGCTGTTGGACTGGATGCAGGTTACTTAACCGTCCCTATTTGCCATGGGCTGGAGAAGCGAAACATTATGGGCGTCATCGCCCATCGGCGCTTTACTCCCAAGAAAGGCTTATTTCCAAAATGGAAGTTTACCTATGATAAAAAGACAGACAGCTATACTTGTCCCAACGGAAGCACGTTGACCTACTCTACAACGAACCGGGAAGGTTACAGGCAGTACCATTCAGATCCGAGTAATTGCAGGGTTTGTCCTTTCCTCTCCCAATGTACGTCTTCCAGAAATCATAAAAAGGTGATGACGAGGCATGTATGGGAAGAAAGTAAAGAGATGGTCAGGGAAAACCGGCTGTCTCCCGAAGGGAAACTACTTTATAAAAAGAGAAAAGAAACGATTGAGCGAAACTTTGCGGATGCGAAACAACTCCACGGGCTTCGCTACTGCCGGTTGAGGAGTGTGAAGGGCGCCAGTGAACAAGCACTGATGACAGCCATCGCACAGAACATAAAGAAGATCGCAAACCACCTTACGAGGGGGTAAGATGGTTTGCGATCTCCTTTAACCCACTAAGAACCTGTCTTTATTAAATCATTTTTATAGAAAGAGAAACCCTCTGCTTTAAAAAAGCAGGGGTTTCTCGACAATCTGAAGGCCTGCATTAATGCAGACCTTCTTTACTCCAGACCTCTCGAGAAAAATTTATATATTAAAGCAAAGTTTTCTTTATCACCCTCAAATAGTAAAAGTACTTCCCAGTCATTTATTAAAGGACCTTCAGAAACAACTATGATTGATTGGATTGATATAAATCAAACTGATTACCGTCTAAA
Organism: Evansella clarkii; assembly: GCF_002019695.1. Lineage (GTDB taxonomy): Bacteria > Bacillota > Bacilli > Bacillales > Salisediminibacteriaceae > Evansella > Evansella clarkii. The sequence goes on from NZ_KV917376.1 coordinate 3,759,968, forward strand.
TCCTCAAATCCTACCCCTCTGCCACCTGGAACAGTTTTTACCTCTCCATGAAAGACTACACCTCGTGCTTTCATTTCCTGGTAATCCAGCTCAATATTATCTGTAGCAAACATCACAAGAACCTGATTTGCTGCCTGTTTTCCTATCAATTGTTTCTGTTCTGGCGTTTCCGCTTGGAACAATTCTAGTTTCATTTCGTTTTCCTTCTGTGGGGCAACAGTAATATAACTCCACCCTGGTGCAAATTCTGCCTCCTCACAAACAACAAACCCCAATTTCTCCACATAAAACTTTTTAGCTTTTTCCTGATTTTTAACAAAAACCGTTATTTGAATTCCTTTGGTAATCATCCTATTCTCCTTTATTCAATAGACTAAATAACCTAATCGCTTATTTCCCACTCGTTAATTCAATCAGATAAGCGGATAGTTTTTTTATTTTGCTATCGCTCGACTGATCAAAAGTATATATATCGCAAAAAGCATACATCTTTTCTTCACCATTCTCACTTGGGGTTTTCATCGTCCCCTCGATGACCGCATTATTTCCCTGAACAATAATATTTTCAATCGCATTCTCTACAGCAACAACATCACGCATCGGCTCAAGCATATTACTAGCAGCTTCTTTGCCATCTATTACGGATTCTCCAACAAAATTCCATTGAACATCTTCAGCTAAATTTTCAACAATATAATCCGTATTACCTGTCACAAATGCCTCATTTAATCTCTTTACTTTCGCATTTGCAACAGAATCATCCTTTAAATCGAAGCCGAAATAGACCGTGATTTCGCTTATTTTCCCGTCAAAAAACAAAAAGTGTTCCATATTTTGAAAAGTTGCACCAGACTTTAGAGTACATTCGTATCGAATGATAACTTCATCTCCATCTGTAAATAGATTTTGGATATGATATTTCTGTATGTCCCTACAACTTGGCCAACACCTTTCAAAATATGTCTCACGATTGATTTTGTCATCAACCGGGCTGTTAAACGTGAAATCATGGCTTAACAATCCCTCTAAAGTCTCCCTTTCCTTTGTTTCATACGCTTTAAAATAGTTTCGTACAAGTTCCGATAGATTGAATTGACTCATTCGTTTATCCCTCCATTAGTATTTTACCGATAGGCTTACACTACCTGGTTAGTAAAAGGCATATTAAAAGCCAAGTTTTCCATATTCTAGCACGTTAAGCAGTGCAATATTTCTTAAAAATTGCTATTGTTTCAGATTTAAAAAGTTTTTCATAAGTAGCGGTAAAGAAATAAGAATTGGAGGGTCATCCAGGCGTGGTTCACGAAGTGTAATGTTTTGTTTGGGTATTTTTATCTTTGAATTAACTTTAATTGGAGTGCTGGCTTTTCCACGTAAATTTTGATTGGGGACAAGTATCTCATTCGACTTCATCTCCCAAGTAACTGCAGTTACCATTAAGTAGTAAATACCTGGCCGAACATGTGGAAAGATAAAATCTCCTAACGATGTGAGTATGGTGCCATATTGAGGAAGACCAGCAGGAATTGGTTTGGTGAATAATCCAACTAAAATAACACCATGAAAGGGAATTTTCGCTTCAATGGATCCCTCTACTATATTAGAATGTGCAGCCATTATTGATTGGTGTGACAAATTGGTGTGAGTTTTTAAGGACTTCAAATACTTATTGATGTGTGAGGGGGATTTTCTGAATTGGGAAGGCGAAATACCGACTCTTTCTGTGAATCGGGTCGTAAAGGTACCTAAGCTTTGTTGTCCAATTTCCATACCAATATCACGAATTGTTAATTCGGTATTCAATAGTAAGTCTTTTGCTCTTTGAAGTTTTAACGAAGATACGTAATGATGAGGTGAAAGACCAGTTCTTTGTTTAAAAATACGCGAAAAATGATAAGGACTATATCGCGCATAATCTGCTAAATGGGAAAGTGACAGCGGACCATCAATATTATTATGAATATATTTGATCACTTCATCTATTTCGGAATAGATATGATTCATTTATCCCTTTTCTCCTATCATTATACTTTTCTTTAACCATAGCTTAACTCAATACATGTTTTGTTGGAATACATTTACTTTCATTTCACCTATATTTTTTTAGATAAAAGAGATTTCATGAAGAAAAATTAAATAACCCTGGAAGTAAGTTTTGAGCGATAGCCTCTATGGGACAAAAATAACTTCAAGTATATAAAGGACATTAATATGAGCAATTTTAATGAAGGAATATTCGCTTATAGTACAGATCTGCTAACAAATTTCAATGTAAACTCCCATTAGTGGCAAAGTGTTTACAATTCTTTTCATCTGAAAAAAGAAGAACGTTCCTTCTCATGACAGGAACGCATTCACTACAAGAATATAAAATCCTTCTTAAAGTCCATATTCTAAGAGTTCTGAAATTGTTACAAATGTATACCCTTCTTCTTTTAAAGTACTAATAATACCTTCCACTGAATTGAGAGATTCTCTTCTGCTTTCATACATGACATGCAACAAAATGATGGAACCAGGTTTTATTTTTTCTGCTACATAGTTTACGATTTCATCAGCATCATCAGCAACTTCGGGATAAGATTCAGGCTCTATATTCATAAAAATAGTATCCCTGTCTTGCCTGGATAGATAATACGGCAGCAAAACTAACCTTCTTCCATACGGCGGACGGAAAGTGATTTCTCCCTCATAACCGATTTCCCGTATTAATTCATCTGTTTTATCTATTTCATCTTTTATAAAAGATGGAGATTTAAAAACCATTCTTTGATGAGAATAAGAGTGATTTCCAATTTCGTGTCCTTCATCTACTATTTTACTCGCATCATCAAAATATTTTTCAATCTCATCTCCTGTTAAGTAGAAAGTGCCTTTCACATCATGTATTCTTAATATATCTAATATTTCATGTGTATTTACCCCAGGCCCATCATCAAAGGTTAAAGCTACAACTTTCTCGTCTGTTTCTACACTGGTAACTAAACCACCAAAAAATTGGAACGTTCTTGATTGAGATAATTCATTTAATAAATAACTTACAGCAATCAGGATTATGATGGTTATGCTGCAGATTTTAATTATTTTTTTCATAAGTCCCCCATAATTAAACGATATTCCACTTATTTTACTGTTTTCTTTTCAAAATAGAGTATTGTGTCTTCCTGATTCTGGCTCTTCATACACACTTTCCTCTAGTATCTTCTATCTATTATAGCAGACGAATCAGGAAATTCTCCTTCTGCTTCCTAAAAGCAAAAATGCAACACTGAACAACAGCATTATTACTAAAGGGACAGCCAGCTCTTCCACTGCACATGAAAGGAAACACACCCGCATCGCTTCTGAAAATATGCGTACCCATGGCTTTTACAACCAGATGGTTGCATCAGGGGGAGAGCCTGCTTGGCGGAGTAGCATTTATAAGATCGAAAACATACAAGGCATTCACCTTAAATGACGTGGCAGGTCTGGGAAATCGTTTCCAGATTCTAAAAGGGCTGGATGAAGAATAGTGTGGAGAAAAATGAAGAACAGAATGAGTATAATTCACAAACAGCAAGCTTAACTCAGAAAAAACACTTTTTGTAACCCCCCCCATCAGGGATATTTACTTGCAGTTTTCCTATGGAGGAAGCATTAACTTTAATGATTTTATAGTAGCCATATTATCTAATTATGAAAAAAGATAAGCCCCAAATTGAGTATGCACTCAAAATGGGTAACTTATCTTCTTATCCCGGTGTACCAGTCAATTGCGACCATCAGTCATTTGGAATACCAGCTTTCAGTATCCTTTTTCTTAACCTTTCTCTCGCCCAATTACATTATCTTTTTGCTTTCCACATTCAGAAATCAGCTAACATATATTTAAGGTAGTCTCATTACTCAATGATTAAGTATTTCAAATTAAGAATTATAGCATTCCACAACTTCATTTATTAATTCTTCTAAACTTCTATCTGACATGGAATTTAGTTTAATATCATGATTTTCAAAAGGTAACTTAGCTGTAACTTTATTAGGGACGATGACACAGGAAGCACCAGCTGCTTTTGCTGCCTTTAACCCGTTTAAAGAGTCTTCAAAGATAATAGTCTCGTTTGCATGAACACCAAGAGTAGATAATGTTTTATTGTAGAGCTCAGGATCAGGTTTCACTTTTTCTACATCATCTCTTGTGTGAATAACGTCAAAGTATTTAATAATATCGAATTTCTCTAAATGTCCTAATACCCACTCTCTAGTGGAACTTGAAGCTATTCCTAATTTTAAGCCTTTTTCCTTTGCTGATTCTAAGTATTCTTGTACACCACTACGTAATTTTTCTTTTTTCATAGCTTCAGTTATTTTGGCTGTCAACTCTGCCTGCATTTCTTTGAGGTCAACGTTTTGAGCTGAATTTATTTTCAGATGGTTAAAAGGATCAAAATCAGCAAACGAACTTCCTACACACTGAACATATAAATCTAACGGTAAATCGAGTCCATGGGATTCATAAATTTCACAGAAAGCATGATATTGCACTGTCTCTGTATCAATTAATAAGCCATCACAATCAAATATAAGTGCCTTTATCATTTTATTCCTCTCCTATCCACTCTTCAAATAGCATTGATTATTTTGATTTAATATGAATACGACTATTTATAAAATGGAACAGAATTTTCCCCAAATGCCTTCTTCCAATCTGAGCTGAATTGGTTCACGCTCCATTCAGTAAGTAAATGTTCTTGAATTCCGTCAATCATATCCGGGCTTGCTGTTATTGCATGACTACCATTTAATGCAACTTGTTTGATTTGATCAACATTTTTAAAGCTGGCACCTAATACTTTTGTTGAAAGCTGATAAATGTTAAATAAGTTGACAATTTCCCCCACTACTTTTGTTCCATCAACAGAAAGGTTACTCACGCGATTGACATACGGGGCGACATAATCAGCTCCAGCCTTTGCTGCCATCAATGCTTGTAACGGGGTAATAACAGCTGTTGCAGTCAACTTCACTCCTTCTTGATGAAGTGTTTTCATCGCTTTAATTCCCTCAGGTATTACAGGAATTTTCACGTAAACATTTCCATCTAATTGATCAGTTAATTGCAATGCTTCATTAACAATATCATTTGCTTCAGTGGATAACGTTTGAACATGGAGCGTTTTTTCATATCCAATATGACGCTTAATCTCCTGAACGAGAGGCAGAAAGGTTTCTTTTTCTTTCGCAATAATAGTGGGATTCGTTGTGACCCCGTCGATCGGATAAAGATCAATCAACCTGCTTATCTCTTTAATATTTGCACTGTCTATAAGTATTTCCATTGTTAGCTCCCTTCTTTTTCGACAGATTATAAAATAAGCTTATTAGAATAAGCAGTGAAGGACACCTCCACTGCTACATTTTTCATCTAAACAATACGTAAAACATATTATCTCCTAATAATAGAAATTGTTGCCCCTTCGTTTATTGGCTCAATTGGCTGATCCTCTAAAACTAGCGTTCCAGGCAAATCTGCATTGTTTTCCCCATTAAACTTAAGAGTAATATGTCCTAAATCCTGAAGGTTTTTATTCACTGCATCACCTACCGCAGTAACTTTATACTCTTTTTCATTCAGGAATAAGCTGTCGCCTGTTTGAATTTCTCCGTCCAATTGGTTTTTAGCATGAAGAACACAATATTCCTGCAATTCTTCCGGAGCACCTTCTTTAAACAAAATCACCATTTTTTCCCCATAAAATTCTTCAACTAATGGGCCAACTTTTGAGACGTTCGTTTCATAAATTGTAGTCACATATATTCACTCCTTCACAAATATTTTATTTCAGATGTAACCTCCTAGTTATACAGGTTATATCTATATCTTTTAATAATCAGTAAATAACATGAAGCTTGCGAGCCAGGCGACAAAGACGGTAGGCGCCCCGGTGAGGAACCTTGAATACAGAACGGAAGGCACCCCGACTTCTACTGTTTCAGTTTCTGCTTCCGCTAACCCTAAACCGACTGGGATAAAGTCCGCAGCAGCTTGTGAGTTAATTGCAAACAAAGCAGGTAACGCTAGTTGTGGCGGGATGTTACCTTGTCCAATTTGTACACCAATTAATGTTCCTACAACTTGTGCGATAACTGCACCAGGTCCTAAGAACGGGGACAGTAACGGGAATGAACATACTAACGCAATAAGTAATAACCCAGGTAAAGAACCAGCTAGCGGCGATAAGATAGTTGCAAATAAATCACCGATCCCGGAATATAAGATAACCCCGATTAACATAGCAACGAAAGCCATAAATGGCAGTATCGTTTTTACAACGGTATCAATTGTTTCTCGTCCTGCCTGGAAAAGAGTATTAACGATGTTCCCCATGAACATGCCGACTTTAACCATTAACCCTTTTGGCTCTGTTTGTTCACTTATTTTTTTGTTTGTGCTATACTTTTGCTTAGATGTACCTTCAGTTTCTACTAAAGATGCTGATTCTGATTTATTTTCTTCTTCATTATGTTGCACAGGTGTTGCCGCACCTTCGTGCAACATAATATTTTCTTCTTTAACCCCAGAAACATAAATATCTTCTGTTATATACTTTGCTAATGGCCCACTTTGCCCTGTTTGCATAATATTGATCGTCTTAATACGCTTTTGTGGGTAAATACCGCATCGCAATGTGCCACCGCAATCAATAATGACACAAGCAATCTCTTCTTCCGGAACCTTTGTTTTAAACCCATCTACTAATTCTGCGCCTGTTAAATTTGCAAGCTTTGTTGCAATACCAGGCTTACTTCCTCCAGTTATATAAACGATTTTATTTTGCGTTTCACTCGGACTGATGACAAGTGGTCCGCCAAACCCGCCAGAACCTGCATGAACAACTGCTGATTGAAACGTTTCTACTGTTGCTGACATTTTGCTCCCTCCTTAAAGTTCAACTTTATCTTTTAATATAACTCCTTGTTGTTTTGCAACATAGGCAGTTGTGAAATCTGTAACCCATCCTCTGAAAAAGTTAGTAATAATACCAACTATGAAATAAAATAATGCCAATTCAGCTACTGGCAGACCTAATGTTGTTATTCCAGCTGCAACTCCTAAGAATACGAATAGTTCTCCTGGATTGACGTGAGGGAAAAGCCCATTATGAGTGTGACAGGAAAAAGATGCTGAAGCATAGTAGCTTGGCTTATATTTTTCCGGCAGGAATCTGCCTAAAGATAATGTCATTGGATTTGCGAAGAAGAAAGTACCAACAACTGGTAATACAAAATATCTTGTAAAAGGATTCTTCCCTGATTTTTTCGCTAATTTCTCTACTCGCTTAGTACCTACTAACTTAACGATGGCATTCATGGCAACTAATAAACAGATTAATAATGGCACAATCCCAGTTACTAAATCTATAAACACTTCTCCACCCTGCTCAAACATACCCATAAAGCCGGATGCTAAATCTGTTAAAAAGTTCACTTTTGTTCCTCCTCTTGCCCTTATTTTTTAAATATTGATATCATTTTTTCGAATAAAGTTTTCTTTGGCTTTAATTCACCTCCTTTAGAAATAATGTCATAACTGGCTACCGCATCTTGAATGGCTGCAGCGGTTAATCGGTGAAACTGATTTAAGTCTTCTTGTTTCAATTTCAGTAAATGCTTATTTTCTAAGCCTTTCATCGGTTTTACACGAGCTAACACAGTAAGCCCTTCCATTTTTCTGGCATCGATTATTTCATTTTTACTATTAATCGCCAGCATAACTACTGTACCGGCAGTTAACATCCCTTTTCTTCTTCCAATCGCCACTCTGCCTTTTGCTCTCATTTCAATATAATTTTGGTTGAAGTTTTTTATTTGGAAAAAACCAAATACACTTTGCACCAGCCATGCCAGTGCCATTAAACCACCTAGTAACAAAATGACTTCCATACTCGACACCCTTTTCTCTTTCCTAAGTAATCCAAAAGACATACAGAAATGCAGGATTAGTTATTAACCTTTTTCATAATGTTTCATAAAGTCATCATAATCAGTACACTTTATTAAATTACTCAATAATGCCTTGTCGTTTGCTGTTCGAATGATCTCATCATATATCTTCACTAATAAATGTTCTGTATTTATCGATTCCTGCTCTGGTACACCTAATAGAAAAACGAGTTTTACTTTTTTGTTATCTGCCGTGACTGCCTTAGGAAAGACTCCGATAGCGAGCTCTATTTTACTCGACAACGTGTTATGGGTATGCGGGAAAGCGATATAATTATCGAAAACCAACGACCCTTTTTTCTCACGTTCAATTAATCTTTTATGGAAACCGCTGTCAAAAGTCCCTTTGTCAATTAATGACTCGACCATGTCATAAATATTTTCTTTATAACTTTTCTCACTGTTTAAAACAAAAAACTTATCCTTATCTACTAATTTTTTAATAAATGACGAATGAAGATCGTTATTAGTGAACGGAAGGTGATGTACATACATTACTTCTTCTATTTTTTTTGCAACACTGTGCTCATCAAAAATTTCATTGATCATAACAATTGGAGTTTCTGTTTTTACTCCTAATTTAACAGTAGAAAAGATAATGTCATACTCACTTAACAGCTCTTTTGAAATATCCACATCAGAATATAAATCTATTTCAGTATTTTGCTTCAATACTCTTTCAAGTTGCATAGATACTAATCTGGATGTTCCTCTTCCAGTACCGCAAACCACCGCTGCTTTGTTAATCTTTTTTACTTCGCTCTCACTTTTAGCGATAAAAATCCCAAAATAAAATGCGATATAACCGAGTTCATCATCCGTAACTTTAACTTTATATTCTCTTTCAATAACGTCACCAGCCAGTTCCGCCAATTTAAAAGCAAGTGGATATTTCTCTTTAACTTCAGCTAATAATGGATTTTTCAGACGCAAACCATAAAGAAGCCGATTCAGCATAAAGGTTAGATGATATTGCAAATCTTCAAAAATTGTTTCGTTCTCCAGAATCACTTGTTTATTGAAACCTAATTGCTCAACAATGTTATTTAACAATCGAGTTACATCTTCCGGGATAGTAATGTCAGCCATTGTACGATTATTTGTAGGTGTTCGCCGACCAGCAATTGGTATTGTTATAAACAAGATTTCATACTCTGGTATTTTAATCGGCAGCTTCGCCTCAATTATTTCTACAATATTTTTAGCGATTTTGTAATCATTCGTATCTATTAATTCTTTATGCTTTTCACTTAGCTCAACGAGTGGGTGATCTTTAAGCATACGGTCCAGCATCACATTAACAAATTGCAGTAATGCTGATTGCGTTGTTGATTCTAAATCATACTCATTGGAGATCCTCACAATTTCGTTTTTCACATCTTCGTCTAATGCAAAATCTTCGAACAAAAAGTCGTATATATTATCTAAAATGAAGAAACGTAAATTGATTTCATTACCATCCAGAAAAATTCCATGGCTTTGTTTTCCTACAATCGACAGGTTATATGCTTCCAGAGATACCTTTGCTTTCTTCAATTCGTTGACTAGCGTACTCCTGCCAATATTCATTTCGTGAGCAAGTTCATCCATTGTTACCAGGTTTTCTTTATTCAGTAAGCGGTCAAAAATATATGCGATTCTTCCTTTCGGTGAATCAGAAGACTTGCTCTCTGCTTCCATGTTCTCGATCAAACTTGCAAACTTTTGTTCATCTTCAACTTTTAAATAAAAACCTTTACCTTTTTCATTGACAAACACTGCTATGCCGTTTAATTCACTATTTAACTGCTTTATATCATTACGAATAGATCTCGTGCTGACACCTAATGTCGAGGCTAGGTAATCAATTGAAGTATGTGGTTTTTTTCTTGCTATATTAATTATCTGGACGATTCGATCGTCTAATGAATAGTTAATCACATTACCACCCTCTAACAAAACCTGACTTATCGCCAAGTTCTTATAACGAATACTTTCCTGGCGTTTTACAAGCATTCTATAATGTATAAAAAGTAAAACACGTGACTCATCATACATATAAAGCAAATTAATGTAAAGGTTAGGTACTAGTGCATCATTTGCCTCGTTTATTTTACCGTGATACGTAAATTTCCTGATGATTTAACCTCTTGATTTACCACCGGATATATTCAAAGTCGTTCCAGTAATATAGCTTGAGCGATCTGATGATAAGTACGCTACTAAGTCACCAACTTCATTTAGTTGTCCTTCTCTGCCAAGTGGAATTGACTTGCTGTAGTCTGTAGTTAATCCTTCCACTGTAACACCTCTTGTATACGCCAAAGCTTCATTGTAACTCTCTGTTCTTAAACCAGTTTCTTCTAAAATTCCAGGAGCGATACCGACAACACGAATATTATGTTTACCAAGCTCTTTTGCCCATGCACGGGTAAATGATATTACTGCGCCTTTTGTTGCTGAGTAACAACTTTGCCCTGCAGAACCTTCTTGTCCAGCTTCAGAGGAAACATTAATGATAACCCCTTTATCCTGTTTTAACATTTGCTTCGCTGCAGCCTGGGCAAACAAATAAGGTCCTTTTTGATTAATCGCAACCATAAAGTCAAAGTCTTTTTCACTCAATTCATATTCTGGTCGTTCACCTTTGTCATCAACTAATAGTCTTGGTAAGTTTACTCCGGCGTTATTAACGAGAATATCAACAGACCCGAATAATTCTACAGTTTTTTCTACCGTCTCATCAACATTCTTCTTACTAGTTACATCACATTTTAAAGCGTATGTCCCGTCCTCTTGTTCACCATCTTCTACACTTAAATCTGCTACAACGACCGTTGCACCATTATTTTGCAGTTCTTTAACGATACTTAAACCAATCCCGGATGCTCCACCCGTGACGATTGCTACTTTGTTTTCCAGACCTAACCATGAAGTATTCATTTCGCTTTCCCTGCCTTTTTTGTAATCACTTTCATAAGATAGTTATAGTATAAAAGTAGTAAGCGGATACATTAATACACCCTTTTGCAATTGAAATTGCAAAAGGGTGTATTAATCATAATATGTAATGATTTAGCGGATTTAAGTTACTCAACTTTATCAGCTGCTGTTCTGATTTCTTAAGCTTTCTCAATTCACTACTAGACATTGAATAGGACTTTTAGCTGCCCTTCTTATTCAGGAAATACAAAAAAGAGCTTTCCAGTAAGTCAGGCTTCTGAAAAACTCCTTTGTGTTTATATAGCCAATATTAAAATACATTATTTAATGTGATTAAAGTATGTTGAAATTCTGGCAGAGGCAATGCTTATACAAACAACGGTACGATTTCAAAACCTGTGTCCGTAATTCGCACTAACCCTTTGTCAGATAGACGAATTTCGGGTATAACGACAAGAGATAACAAGGATAACGTCATAAAGGCATAATTCATCGTGCATCCGGCATCTTGCAGAGCTTTACTGATTGCTTTAGAACCTGCTGCCACTTCTTCAAATGGAGCTTCCGAGATTAAGCCGGCAATCGGCAATGGGAGTTCTGTCACTTCCTCTTTCGTAACGATTACAATCCCGCCTTGCATACTAATAATTCGATTAGCTGCTTGTGCCATTAAATCATCATCATTTCCGATCACCATTAAGTTATGGCTATCATGCCCTACCGTTGTAGCCATTGCTGCTGGCTTTGTGAAACCAACGCCTGATAATAACCCTTGCCCAATGTTTCCATTTCTACCGTGGCGCTCGAACACTGCCATTTTAGACAGGGCATCCTCCAGCTGGACGTGGCCATTCTGACACTTCACTGAAACATGTTTTTCCAAGCTGCCTACATGGTTTTCCCTTACTTCAATCACTCTGGCCTCGGCTGTACCCGTGTCCACTGGCCCCTTTATGACAAAATCTTCTGGAACAATATTACGGTCTATATGCACTGATTCAACTGCTGACTTGGGGTACTCAAACTTTGGTAACTCTACTTTCATCGCACCATCCGCTGCAACTACTTCCCCAGCTGCAATAGTCATCCCAACTTTCATATCAACTAACGGCCCATCCAAAATGACAATATCCGCAAACCGGCCTGGTGCAATCATACCGATATCATTGGAGAGCCCGAACCGTTCCGCTGTATTAATCGTTGCCATCTGAATCGCAACAACTGGAGGAACCCCTTGTGATATAGCATGGCGGATGACAAAATCCATGTGGCCTTCATCCACTAACGATTCAGGACTGCGATCATCTGTTACCAACATCATTCTTCTCGTATCAAGTTTTAACTCTGTATAAGCTTTAATCGTTTCTGCCACATCATGCCAGGCAGAACCTCTGCGCATCTTTACATATTGTCCTAATCGCAGCCGGTTCACTACATCTTCCACACTCGTTACCTCATGATCTCCACTCACCCCAGCAGCCACATATGCAGAGAGCTTAGCGTCATCATCCGCTGGCCACGTATAGTGTCCATCGACGATCCGTTTAGCTTTCAAAGTCTCTTCTATTTCACCTAGCATCTTCTCGTCCCCATAGACAACACCTGGAAAATTCATTACTTCACCTAATGCAACGACATCTTCTCCCAAGGTAAATGCTTCTGCTACTTCTTTTGCTCCAATGGAAGCACCATTCGTTTCAAATTCATCACTCGTGGAAGGCACAGAGGATGCAATTTGCATATAGGCTGCCATTGGTGTTGTACGGGCCTCTTCCAGCATCAGTTTTAATCCATCAATCCCTAACACATTGATGATTTCATGGGGATCAAAAAATCCACCGGTTGTTCCCTTTGGCAGCACAGCTCTGGCAAATTGTACTGGAGTTATTTGACTGCTCTCAATATGGCAATGACCATCCAGAAAACCTGGAGTTACATATCGGCCTGCTGCATCAATGACTCTTGTTTTTCCACCAATGGTGTGACCTGCATCTTTCCCAACATAAGCAATTCTCGCACCCTGAACAGCAATGTCTACATTAGGAAGGATTTCACCTGTTGTCACATTTACTAACTTTGCTCGCTGAATAACGAGTGTTGCATGTTGATCACCACGCGCCGTGGCATTCAACTCTCGTAAGGTTTCATATTGCGGTGTACGTTTATAAGCCATTTTTTACTTCCTTCCTTCTATGGATAGAATAATTATAGTACCCACTAACCATGTGTCTTTCATATCATCTGCGAAAAAACTCGAAGCGCACGCTTTACTATGTAAAAAGCATGTACTTCGAGCTTTATAGTTCGATATTATAAAACATCCGTCTGAATGTTATCCGTACTAGCTTTCCATAGTCAGTTTATTTACGGTAAACTGGTAGAAACTTGCAGGCCATATCCCCGCGATTATATGAAAAACATGATTTAGTTTGTAATTAGTATATCATCCAAACATTGTATTTCAACAATTTGTTTCCAGTGATGTGTTTTCGTATCCAGTTTACTTTCTTCAGCAAGATTAAATACACAAACCTTTTCTGATTCTACCTTACTCATTATTCTCTTTCTCATTATAATATGATTTCAATGCCTTATAAATATAGTCAGCTATGTTTTCAGGAAAATAAATAGTAAATTCATGATTGTACTTTGCTAAAAAATGATCATCCTCCACAAGTCTTAAAAAGTTTCTAATCGCAGGGAATAGGTTATCCATTTTATCTAGAATTTCCTGTACTTTTTTTCTGCTTGCAGAATCATCATAATGAATAGCATTTCTGATCGCTCGAATTAATTGCCAGATTTCTCTATCCATCTGCTCCTTGTATTCAGGATCATTAAGCAGCTTTATTTCTTTCAGGATCTCCTTGTCATTTATAAAATGTTCTTCCCATATTTGGATTTGTGATTTTTCCCGCCTGAATAAATCAAGCATAATAAAAGCAAATTCATTTAATTCTTCCTCAGAAATACCTTCTATATTGTACAGCCTCTCCATTCTCGTAATTACTTCTAACTTATCATTTAATTCCGCTTGTTTTTTTTCAATTAATTGCTTTTGTACCAGCAATAAATCTCTATTTTTTAACTTTTCATTAGTCAACTGTTCTTTTATTTCTTTTAAGGATAAACCAAAATGTTTCAAAATCATTATTTGCTGAAAAAGTTCCCAGTCTAAACGTGTATATACTTTTCGGCCGTTTTTATTATATTTTTTTGGGGTTAGTAACTCAATTTTATCGTAGTATCGTAATGTTCTTACTGTCGAACCTGTTAATTTTGCAAATTGACCAATTGTCATTTCCATGTAAACACCACCTTACTAAATTATAAACTGTTACGCAGGGTCACAATCAATACACTTTAATAATAAAAGTTTGCTTACGACATTACGTCACAATTTATGATTGGTTCTATAAATAAGTTTGAGAGGAAGATTATCTATGGAACAACAATCATTATTTCGAAATCGCCCTTTTATATTTCTATTTATCGGTGGGTTTTTGGCAATTATTGGTTTCAGCATGTTTTTCATGACCACATCCTGGTTTGTCATTTCTGATTTAGGTTCTGCCCGTTCATTGGGCATTATTCTTATTGCCATTACTGTGCCACGTATTCTCATGATGGCATTTGGTGGAGTTCTCGCCGATAAATTCAAGAAGACGACAATAATGTTCAGTACGAGTTCAATCCAGGGAGTTCTGCTAGTTATCATATTTTTATTGCACCATGCAGATCAATTAACATTTGCATACTTGATCATTTTGGGATTTTTTTTCGGAACATTAGATGCCTTTTCCGGACCAGCCGGGACATCATTAATTCCGAAAATAGTACAGAAGAATCAAATAAAACAAGCAAATGCCGTTATTCAGGGACTGGGTCAAATTGGTTTTGTTATTGGACCTGTTATCTCTGGAAGTGTCATGGAATACGGTGGTGTAACAACTAGTTATTTAGTCTCGGCCATTTTTGTTCTATTGTCTGCCTTTTTTATGTTTCCACCATTCTTAAAAGAAGGTCCTGTAGTGAATACAATAAAGCAAACACCATTTAAAGATCTCAAAGAAGGTTTTTTCTATGTAAAAACAAGTAAATTTTTGATTACAGGGATCCTTATTTTAATTACGTTAAACTTTTTTGCCTTCGGAGCGATATCCATTGCAATCCCTATTTTAGTAGAAACGTATGGAGGGTCACCCATTAATCTTAGTTACATTGAAGCTGCTTTAGGGGTTGGGATGCTAATAAGTACAGCAGTAATCGGTATGATCAAAATACGCCGCAGGGGATTAACATCAATTGCAGGCTTAATTGCAACATTAATCGTGGCTATAGCTTTTAGTCAAATTCCTAATTTGTATGTTTTAACAGCGTTAGCGTTCTTAATTGGATTTACCATGACATTTGTAGCCATCCCATTTTTCACTTCAGCACAAGAAGATACTGACCCCCGCATTATGGGAAGGGTCATGAGTATTGTCTTTTTAGCAATGAACGGTTTTGATCCGCTCGCCTATGGAAGTGTAACTTTACTCGTTTCCAGAGGATATGATATTCAATTAGTCATTCTGTCCTTTTCTATTGTTGGATTAATTATTGCTCTTGCCATTTTATGGAGAGGGAAGACGTTTAGAGATTACAAGTCTAACTACTAATATACCTTCAGGAAAGTTTTTTTGGATTTATGGCTTTAAGGACAATCGAATTAGTTGATGCATCAGGGGATTCCGCTTCCGGAAATGAGGTGACGTTTAAACAAACCGTAAGTTTTTGGGTGTGAAAAATTAGAAGAAGTATTATAACGATTTTCCCAGTTTGGTCTGCCTATCCATTTTCCCGAAAACACCCTGTTATCCGGCCACCTTATGCCACCTGAAATTGTGGATCCAAATGACTATAAAGTAACAGATTGGCCGTCTACTCCTGAATGTGAAGAACGCAAGGCAAAAGAATCAGAGGAAATGTAAATCATACTATTTGAACATCCTTTAGTAGAAGCCATCTCCTCCTGGCAATTCAGTGACGATGGAGCCTGGATTAATGCGCCTTCCGATTCATCCGAAAAGATTATAGTCCGAAACCGTCATACGAAGTATTAAAGAAACTGATCAAAGAAGATTGGTATACAAACGTGACACACAAGACAGATGACAACGGAAAGGTCACTTTTGAAGGATTCCTAGGTGATTACGAACTTATCTGTGGAGATAAAAAAGAAAGCTTCCGACTGGATAATGATGCTGAGACTGTGCGGTTGGTGATCTAAAATTAGATAAGATAAGATAAGCAAAAAATAGGAAGTGCTAAGACGCCGGTGTTGTTTATTAAATAGGAGGAGTTTATCAGATATAAAGATTTACAATTTAACAATGAGGACTTCGCACCTGATGAATGGATATTATTCCATGCTGGTGTAATAACAGACATCCCTAAATATGTAAGGTCCCTGCATGTACGAGGTGTTTTAGTGAAAGCTAAAAATGTGAAATATGGATGTTAAAGTCGGACCGATTTCTACACCGCCATTCCAGGCCAATGCTTGAAAGAAGCTGAATTTTCTATAGTTGGACAATGCGGGAAATACTTAACCCTTTACCTGTCACCAGAAATTATGGAGGACTAAGAGGCTTTATACTAATCAAACAAAGTAAGCACACCGAGCGACTTTCCAATGCTTATTGTGCTTACTTTTTATTTTCTCTGTTTTCTTCCAATTCTCAAGTGTTCGTCGCTCTAACAGCACCTAAACTTACGAATATAAAGTAGTTAATATTATAAATATTTATCTAATTCAAACCGGTATAAACCGCTTATTCTCTTTTTATACTCTTTGAATTCCTCATTAGTTTGAATGTTGTTTTTATCATCAAAAGTAATATTAGCTAATTGATCATCCTTTTGGAGTTGATTAATTAAATTTAAAGATAATCCAGTTTTTATAAACTCAATTTTTTTTAGGTCTTTTGTTCCGTAAATAGCTAAGTAATATGAATCCTCTGTAATTAAATTATAATCAAACAAAGCGATAATTAACTTATTAAGTTTGTGATCAACGAAATTATCCTCCAACTTTAACTTTACAATTGCCAGGTTAATAATCTCGACATCAGTTTTCTTTGATAAATCAACATAAACTCTTTTGGGGCTTATATAACGATTATTCTCATTTACTACCTCACCATAAGATTCACCCATAAAAAATAAACTGTTATTAGATTTAGCTCTTCTCTTAAAGTATGTATAGGTGGATTCGATATTTTCTTTTAATGATTTTTTACGGCTATTTAGTATATGCATTTTATAAAAGTTTCTTGACTCAATATATTTTAAACGATAAAATTCATAATCTGTAACATAATCTTCTAAACCGTAAATAAAAATACAGTAAATTTTATCTATTAAGTCCATGTTTGACCAATTTTTTATAAATTCTCTAAAACCACCTTTTAATCTTTCTAAGATTTTTTCTAACACAAATTCATCTAACTTATATATAGGTTCTATGCCTGAATTAATTAAGTATCTTCTAAGTTTACTTAATTCATCTTGCTCTTCATTAAAAACAAAATCTTCATTTTCTTTTATGTTTATTAATTTTTCTTTGAGGTTTTGGCTTCCTCTAACCTTTTCAATATCAAATGTATTCAATACTGGGTTTTTAATTTCATCTTTAAATATATTACTTCTAAGAGTTGTTATTTGATTTTCCATTTTACTGTTCGTTCGATTATAAGTCTCATGGTTAACAAAATGTATACGAGGCAGTAATTTTTCAAGACGATTTTCATTTTTGGAACCGAATATATTATTTAATCTATTCACTCTTCCAATTAAATTCGTAAGTTTCTTTTCTTTTAACTCATATGTATTAAGAATAAAAAGAGTATCTATAGGCAAATTTATCCCTTCTAAAATTACACTATTAGCCACAACAAATTTTAAATCACTAATTTTCTTGAATTTAAATTCTAAATATTCTTTTAATATATCCGGTAGTTTTCCATGCAGATACATTACACCTTTTAATAGTAAATCAATCATAAAGAAGTCTTTATGCACAAACCTTTTAAGTTCATCAAGCAGTTCTTCTAAATCGTCTGTTTTCTTTATTAACTTTAGTTCATCTGCAAACTCATTAGCAAACATTTCAATTTTTTTGGGAGAACGTATATATATAAAGTTTTTTTTCCTTTTCTCTGCAATAATATATGATAAGCTATCGGAAGAAGACTTTAGATAAAAGAATTCGTTAACAAATCTGTTATATTGATATACTTCACCGTTCAATCTATATTCATAAATTTCAGGTTCCTTAAGATTATGTGTGATTCTTTGCTCACTGATTTCTTGCAAATCATCAAATTTTAAATTATTACTATCAGTAATTAAAGGTGATAGGTAAACCACTTTCTGTTGAGGATTTATTACTCTATTTTTTCGAATTAGTCTAGAAAGCATTATATTTCGCGGATCATTATCAAAAATGTTATGTGCTTCATCAATATACAAAATGTCAAATGCGGTATCATGTTTATCCAATAATCTTAAAGCTCTTTCTTGTGTTAATACAGCAATAAATTCTTCGTCTTGTTGATACATTTCATCATGTATTAACATTCTTTTTTTGAGATTAGCTTCCCTAATTAATTTATACGTTTGAGTCAACAGTGATTTAGTTGGAACAATTATTCCAACCCTTTTATTGATATTACTTAAAAGATGCTCAATTATTAAAGAACTTTTACCAAACGAAGTTGGAGCAACATAACTCATTTCTTGATTACTATTATTTATTAAATTAAGTCTAGCCTTATTTTGCTCATATGTTTCAATATATCCATTATTTATGTAACTATCTAGCTTTAATTCGATTAGGCTATCATTTAATTTAACCTCGTCTAATAAATTATGATTAATTATCTCTTTAGCTATTGGATAAAAACCAAAGTTAAGAGCAAAATCAAATAATGGAGAATAATCTTGATATTGTATAGAATATTTTAATATAATATAATACCCAAACTCTAAATAACTTGTATATCTACGATCTTGCTCATAATGCTGAATAAACATAATTGCACAACTAAGAATATAACTTTTCTCATTATTTTCTAGCGATTCCCCTTTAGTTATTTTTTTTAATATACTATTGAATACATCAATTTTGTTTATACTAGTTAGCTTCCTTTTTTCTTTTTCGTCCATTTCAGCACCTCACAAATCATATAAAAAATCCATAAATAAGTCTATTGATTTTTTAGTAACACAAATTACTATTATCTCTTTGAATTTAAATTCGGAAATGCTTTTAATTAGTTTTGATCTTAAATCTTCATAATCATAATTTTCCCAATCACCCTCTAAGTAAATAGTAGAAGCAGGAATAATATGAAAATCATTTATAGAAGCAAATTTTTTATTAGTGAAATTATCTGATAACTTTTTAATGTTATCTCTAATATTTTTCTCAGTACCTACATCTATTTGAGAAGCATGATTATAAGCATTTTTCCACGGGTTATTTTTTACCTCCCCATTAAATTTATCGACTAAATCATCATAGGCCTTGGTAATTTTATTATGATGACTACTATTCTTGCTGTCTTTACTCCCCGATTTACTCTCCATTATCCATTCAACTTCTTCAAACGAATAATAACCATCGAAGCCTTTTTTTATTGAGTTTTCTTCTAAATTAAAGAACATACATTCCTGTTTAAATCCTAAATTTTTTAAATATAAATGTACAAAGAATTCAGCAATTGCACCCATTTTTGTACCGATTGCTTTACTCTCTAAAAATTCAAGTGCTCTTTTTTTCACTGTCTCTACATTACTTCCACTTGCACCTTCGCAAATATTAACAAAATGTTCATTAATAAAATCGATAAGTTCAAGACTATATTCTTTCACATCTACTACATGTATTTCAAAATAATTATCTATAACCTTCTTTGAATGGAATAGAATGGACTTTTCACTCATCTTTAATTCACACCTTAAATTATAGGACTTTATTATTGATTACAAACTAATATGTTTTATAACCCTTTCTTAATTAATTTCTACATAATTGATAATTTTTCCTTTTTAGAAAGAAAATTCATGTAATTTATTACTATTTACGGGCCTAAATGTGTAACTAATCTTCCTGAAAATAAATTTAATATTTTTTAGTAGTTTAATCGTATATAGTTATTTTCGTTTCACAGTAGGTAATATTAACTTTTAACTATATATTTCCCAGGATATTACTTGCATTGTTAATGCCCAGTGCTGTACTGAAGAAGAATGAAACATTAACACTGCACACAAGATGAGTGGTGGTTAATGGGGACCGATGGGTGGCAGGGTTAGAAGCTGTCCAGAGCGGTACGAGGATGAAGTACCCATTGCTGTCCTGAAAATTCAGAAAAATACAGCATTAATAAACGTTTACTATATTTTCAGGTTATTAGTTGAACGGAATCGACAAAGTACCTTTTAACCCGACGATTTTATGTGAAATTAAACGTCCTGGACAGCTGAAATTTACCTTGTCTTAAAGAAATATAAAAGGATAGAAAACACAAAAATTAAATAAATGAAGAGGTAGCCCAAACCTCTTCACCATAAATAATATAGAGTTCTCTTCTAAAAGTGTTGTGAAATAACTAGCTGATCTTTTAAATTATACGATATTTCTTGTGTAGATTTGGCCAAAATAGGTGCACTAGGAAAATCATCCTCAGAAAAATTTATCGTTGGATAATAATGATTCAAAATAAATCTTATAAATGTGTTAAAACATATGGGCTTAATGGTATTCATCCTTGACTTTGGATGTTGAGTATGAATATGTGCTTTAGGATGATTGGGTGTATCATTGCTTAAATCAAAGTCAACTCTTATTGGGGATCTCATTCTCAAATTTTCTCGATCTTCAATATACAGTTTAACAATTTCAAAAGGAGAAAATTCTCCGTCGTCTTCAAAATCAACGTAAACTGGGCACGGCCACCAAAGTAAATTTTGAGAAATTAATTTATTATGTTCAAATGTAAACGAAAATCGTATTATGGAGTAATCATTCATTAGTATATGATAAGCTCCATGCTCTAATAGAGTAAGGTATTGAGAAATCTTTAAAAAAGCATTACTACTTACCTCTCTTCCACCTTTATGGTTAAACCATGATAATATTGTTTTATCCATTCCTTGATCATAATCCACTTTAACTGGATTATAGAATTTTATTAATTTTAGATTTAGTAGAACCTCGAGAGAATTTTCAATTTGTTCTTTTATAGATAAGACGTTTTTATTCACTGTCTTCCTCAATGTCTTTTCTAGACTTTAATGTATTTATCAATGCTTCAAGTTCAGGAACTGTACTAGGATCTACTATACCTTTTTCAACTAACTCAATAATTTCAGAAAGGTTAAGCGCAGCTTGGTTAATTATTTTCTTCTCTTCTTCTGACCTATCTCCATGAATCAACTGCATTCGTTCTAACTCCTCAAGAGTCGGTATTTTAAATACTAATTTATAATCGCGATGAATACATTTATTAACTTCGCTTTCAATAATTTTCATATTATTTCCTACTCCACAAATCTTTACCCAAGCTCTCGAACGTGTTATGGCTGTAAAAAGAGTATTTCTTAATTTAATCATTTCGGTCCCAGTTGCACAGTGTTCAGAGTTAACAATATATACTTTTGGAGCTTCGTTACCTTTTGCACGAAAAATATTAGCGCAAGTCACGATATCATCTACTCTAAATGTGTCTCTATCTGTGGTAACACCTGCTAGAAGTGACTCTATGTTTTTAGCTAAGAGATATTTTCTAAAATCCATATACTCACTTCTCGAATAATATGCATCGGGAAAAATAACGAGAATATCATCATAATCTAACTCTTCATTCTGAATATCATTTTCGATTTGTTGTGCAACCCAATAGTATTGTTCCTGAACGTTGCTAAAAGATTTAACTTCTATTGCTTCAGAGGCCCCTACTAGTTCATCAAAATAACTCGGTGACGATTCATCTTTTCTTTTTAACGACACTTCTTTCCCATATTCCAACAATCCAGAAACTTTTCTATATCCAATATCATCCCATAACTTTAAATCTTTAAAAAGTTGCACTAAGCCACCAGTCCGATAAATACCAAATCCTAAAGCATGAGCAAGAGTTAAAGTCCATCTGGAATTTCTATAACATATTGGTAAGACAATATCTTGTTGTGCACTATTTTCTGCACTATCTAAAGTTACTAACGGCGCACCTTGTTTATCTACACCAAATAATTCCTTTACTTCAGGCATACCATCATTTGTTAAGTTTTGCAATTCATCATAGGCAAACACAATTCTTTTTGGGTCTTTTGTAATTCTATAACAAATTTTAAAGAAGCTTTTTGGCATATCCTGAGCCTCATCTATCAGGACTGCATCATAATATGGAGTATATGTGTCATTCATACTCTGAAGCAACTCATTACAAATACCTTCAAAAGAACCCTCTCTACCGTATTTAGTTTTTGCTGCATTAAAGGTGACAGGCACCATATTTAATGTCCTAGATGTTACGGAATAAACCCCCTCCTCATTTGCTGTCCCCCAGGCATGTAATATATGTAATTTTTTAAAATTGGGTTCATGTCCTAAATATTCAAAAGAGAAGTTTCTTATCATATTGCGAAATTGTTGTCCAAGTGCACGAGTATAAAATGTAACAGCAATTTCCCATTCTGGATGCTGCGCGTGAAGATATGCTGCTTTTAAAGCTAAAACTACTGTTTTACCAGACCCAGCTAAACCTCTTACTCGTTGAGGGCCTTCCGGAACTTCAAAAGCAGCTTTCTTTTGCCATTGATCAAGATTTGCGATTTCTTTCTCAATTATTTTAATTTTATGACCTAATGAATTCTCCTTAGTAACATTTTCTCTCTCTTTCTTAGGCTTCATTGTGGAAACTTTTTGTAATGCTTCTTGTAATCTTGCATATAGGTTAGAGTCAAAACCATCTAAACGATCAATTACGTCTTTAATGTTAGTTGAATCTGCAAATAAATACTCATTTCCGTCTCTAGAGCTCGGAATTTCTGTTGCATCTTTTAATGGAAAGAATGTAATTACGTTAGGCTCGAATGCAAGCCTTCTACCTCTCCTTAGAGAATTATATTGCATTAATGTACTTTCTAATTGGAAAAACATCTGATCATATTGATCATATACTTCTTCTTTATCATGCGTTGCAAAAATAAAAGCAATTAATCCAAACTGTTCAGAAACTAACATAGCATCTACAGTAATAACTTTTGAATCAGCAGCTTTTAGTAAATACCCTAAGAAAAGTGTTCCATTTATATTACTTTCATTTAAATCTTCTATTAACAAGTCCGTAGCCTGTCTATTGCGTACAATACCTCTGACTATATCTAACTCCATACAATAAGCTCCTTCCATTGGATAAAATTTAAGTACTACTTTTCTTTTAACTCATTCAATTTTAATTATATCTAAATTTTTATTGGTGAGGTATTTTATTTTATGGTTATAATAACATAAATAAATCTATTGATAGCCATATCTGTTTTGCCATGAAATCCCAAACCAATACTTCCTGTTTCAGTTTACAGTGTTAAAAAGGGATAAAAAAAGATCCATAACATGTTCTTATAAAACCTTAATCCACCCGAATATTTCATCCAAATTAATACTGAATTTGCAATCACCGTATATTCAAAGAACCGGATAATAGCAGTGAGTTGAATTATACGCTTTACTGTAACCAAACCTCCATTTCTCCCTAAAAAGCCCCCACTAAAATTCAGACATTTTCAATCATTAATTTCAACTTACTAATTAGACTGCTAAACCCGTCCTTGAATTCTCGTTCGCCCCATATCGTCTGCCAATATCAATTCGCCCTAACCTCCAAATTTAGCCCCACTCATGCTCGAACTTCTTCTTATATGCTATCTTCTAGTACTCCTCAATTACATCCGAACCATTTTAAAACCACCAGACTTACGCATTCTTTAGGGACAGAATCGCAAATAAACCGGTGATGCAACGGTTTGTGACGTTTATTTTCACTTTTTTAATTTTAGTTTTAAATATCACAGTCCCTCCACTGCTCCGTACTCCACCATTTCAAATACGTAATAACATTCTCCATAATTACTCTCTACTATCACCGCCTCTTTTTTTATCCAGTCCCGCAAATCTTAGAATTACAAACATACAAATGGACCGACTGTCCTCCGTTTTTTCAAAACAGCTCAAATACAACGAGGAGACCAAGCCTCTTCCTCTTGGCCTTTAACCTTATACGATTTGATGACGAGCTGGAAATGCCGTAGCCTTTATGCTCCTACTAGAAAGCAACATTTAGGTTTGGCACCCCCGGTCGCATTTACCTAAAAATGAAAAACCCTCGGCCAAGTATCTTTACTTTTATAAATGTGCTCTAATATACCTGTTATTGGAATCTATATAAGATACAGAAAATCTTTATTCTTAACACATGAACCCAAGTGAGAATGAGAAAAATGAATTTACCGAAAAATAAAGAGATATGGATTTTGATTTTACTCCTCCCACTCTTCCACCATCCTGTCAAACTCCCCCTTAAACTTCCTGTTCACCACACCATAGAAATAAGCGATTGGCTTCCTAACCCGCCCTTTTTTCAATGCCCGCACAATCTGCCGAAACCCTGACAAACCTACCTCCAACATAACCTCAGGCTCCTGGTCAAACACTTTCTTATACGCGGCGATTTTCACCATCTTCCAGTATTCCTCAATCACAGCTGCCGAATCATAAAAGCACTTCGCAAGGCTCACGAATTTCTTAGGAACAAATTCACACGTAAATTTGTGATCCAACGGTTCGTTACGTTTATTATCTTTTTCTTTTGTTTTAGTTTTAAAAGAAGAATAAGTTTTATGGTGGTTCAATTGTTCCTGGTTGGGTAGTTCATCGTTCCCATACGTACCAGACACAACAACGTCACTACCATACTCCGCCTTAGTTTCCTCCACAACACCTACACGATAACCCGCCTTTTCTTCCTTCACTTCCACCGCCGACGAAACAACCAACCCCTCCTCTCCCCCATACCGCTGAAACACATACAAATTACTCGACTGGCCGCCCTTCTCCCGCTCCAGCTCAAATACACAGAGCATCCCAATCTCCTTCGCCTTCACAACCATCCGCTTAAACGTTGACCGGGAAATCCCATTGCCAGCGTACTCCTCATGAATCGCCTTCAGAAACGTACCAATCCTCCCGGTCGCAACACCCGTCACCTTCACCGCATAGCGAAGTAGGCGGCTGAGGCCAACCCTCTCCCCCTTCGTAAACCTCTCGCCATACACATCTAGCCAGCACCGCACATGCTCATTAAACTCACTAACACTCCCGAAATGGGAAAACTCGCGGAAACTCTCAACAGAACCAATCTTCATCATGGGACACTTCTCCTTCAAAATGGGGTAAATTGCGGGGCACTTCTTAAAGACCTTACGGGGAAAGATAAAGTGGGAATGAAAATAGAAGGCGGGAGCTTTCTGTAGCCTGGCAATCACACATCTAAACTATGTCAGCTCCCTGCTCTCAGTTAAAGCATCTTCGTGGAACTATGGAGATCCGTAAGTTCAAGACCAAATTTCGTTTTTACATAGCCGGTTTTATACATTTGTTTTACTAAGAGCCATGGGGCAATATCAAGTTCAAGCCGTCGTTCATTTATAAAGGTAATTTGGGATTTATTCGGGTTATCTGGGTGAGGGGTAATACAGAAGATCTGGGAGTAGAAAAGCCAGTGGCAGTCATACTGTTTCGGTGAATGAGTGGGAAATGCGTATATATCCTTCTCACGGTTAACAGGGATCGGCACCTTGCGCCTGATATCCAGCTGGCACATAACCGCCCGCCGCCTACCATTATAATCAGCACCACCGGAAATACAGGCCGACTCAATCAGCTTCATCGGCTTCGCTTTTACATAAATTGTTTTCGAGCCTTCCATCACTACAGACTGATAGTCAATATGGTAAACCGGCAGGATCGCCAAAGTCTGCCCATTAATTCGATAGTTTTCCAGAATAATTTCGTTCATTGAAACAGCTCCTTATTGGTGGGATGGGTAGTGAATGGGAATGTATATGGGTGAAACATGAGGCAAACAAGAGGTTGAAGTTCTAGCAAAGGAGCGGGAGAGGCTTCCCTACTCCTTGTCTATGTTCTTTTTTTCGTTATATAAATCATCCAGCGGCTTAATTATTGTTGTTGGCTTAACATCAAGCCCTTTTGATAAATCATAAAGAGTACTTGTAGTAAAACCGGATCTGCCCTTTTCAATATCAATGAGCTGACGGTAAGTAAAATTTGCGCGAAATGCTAACTCCTCCTGGGAAAAGTCTTTATCATTTCTTAGATTACGAATATGTCTCCCTAAAACTACGTTTATTTCTTCTGCTAATTTATCATCCTTCAACAGCTATGCTCCTTTTTACAAACATTATCTATTCGCAAAAAGGTTTGCACCATGAAGAAAAGTTCACATTTTTACAGTATATGTAAAATAATCTTAGTTTTTTTAAAAATTTTAAAGGAACTATATTGTCTCTTGCAGAATTTCTTCTTTGAAAAATTACGGAAGATCCATTTTTTAAAGCTGTAAAATAAAATAACTCCTGCACTTTCTTGTTTTACTTCTTAAATTAATTTCTTTAAACTAGTGGTTGAGAAAGTAAAAGATATTAATTGTGGGAGGAACAAATGAACAAAGCAGTAAAAGTAGTAGCAGCCATCATAGAAAATGACGAAAATGAAATTTTATGTGCCTTAAGGTCACCTGAAATGAGCATACCAAACATGTGGGAGTTCCCAGGCGGGAAGGTTGAAAAAGACGAAGATATTTATGAAGCATTAAGAAGAGAAATTAAAGAAGAAATGGATTGTGAAATACATACTGAAGAAGTCTTTAATGATAATACTCATGATTATGAAAATTTCACCATCAATTTAATTGCTATTAAGGCAAAATTAGTGAGGGGTACGCCAACGGCTACTGAGCATTCAAAGCTGATTTGGTTCAAACGAGAGAACCTTAAATCTTTAGTCTGGGCACCGGCCGATATACCGGCTGTTGAACAATTAGTTAATGAAAAATAGTCTTCATGAACCTTAATAAAAAAGCCTGCTTCTGATCCGAAAATAATTTATTATCAGATGCACAGCTTATATCGTATATAGTAACGTCGTAAACCTTACTATTACTTGTTAGTGCATTTTCTCATTTCTTCTATTGAAGAACTGAGTATCCCGTTTCATCTTTGGGAGGACAGAGACGGTTCTGTTCTACACCTTCGATTAGATGAAATTTTAGAAGCAGAGAACCGTCACATGCATAATTAAATTTCTTCTTTCGCCATAAATTTAAAATGATTTAATCAAAATAATGTTTTTAGTTCTCCCATAAATTATTCTTTATAAATTCATTTCTTTATTACGAACCACTTCGACCAACATAGCATTATATTCTTTAAAATCCCTTCCATGATGACAACGTCTATGACAATTTGGACATATTGCCCCAACAGATTCAGGGTGGTCAGGTCCACCATCAGACAACCTTCTTAAATGATGAACTTCAAGAAAGGGTTGTCCCTCTTTTGTATAAAAAGGTGCTTCAGTATCACAGGCCTCACAAATGCCCTTTGCCCTTTTTAAAGCATATAACTTAATCGCCTTACTTCTTTTCACAGACTTTGTTACTCTTTCTGTTACTGTGACTTCTTCTTCGGCAGAGTCAACGGCTTTTTTTCTAAGTTCACTTAATGAATCATTATTAATTTCACCATTTATCTCTTCCTCGACTCCTTCTGTTAACTCTTCAGTTCTAACTAATTCAAATACTATCGTCTCTCTCATATGACCTAAACGATCTGTAGAACGCCTATTGTGGTAACCTATGCAAGTCATATTGTCTATAAACTCTACATGGCCTGTCTTTACATATTCAAATAGATAAATATCCTTACCGTTTTCAACATGATCACGAATGGCTTTATTACCTTTATTAAAATTCATATCTCCTTCTTGCCCTTCTCCGGTATAATAAAAAACACCATTATCTTGCCATCCGTCTTTATAACCATATTCTTCACCACTATCTCCAGTGAAAATCATTATAAATGGAAAGCTCCTCGGAGTACTTATACCACTTTGATTTTGTCCACCATATTTCTCATGTATACTTCTTCGTCTGTAAACTTTTCCTGGTTTAAACATTCTTATCTCTCCCTTTTATTTTATTCCAATGATATAACTTAATTTTACTAACAACCATAAATACACGCAGAATTTAAATAAAAACATAAAGCTCTAATTACAAAAAAAATGTCAAATTGTATTTGCTTGTTCTAAAGGCGTAAGCCCACATTTCTTTAAAAATTGAAACGTTTCTTCCAATGGGGGAACTGGTGGTACGAATATAATTAGACCATCTCTTCCCCTGGATAGAAGTACACGATAACTATTTAACCTTAATTGTTTTGTATTTTTTGCACCTTTTGTACTTACCTTTGCTTCCCATACTTCATTTTCTCTAATTAAGTCGGCATCCCAACAAACTATTGGCAAATCAAGCTCTAACCCTTGACAAGAAAACTCTGTAGCAACTTGGTTAAAACTACAACATGAATCCCTAGAGTTTGGTGGTTCATTAAACCACTTACCTTCATGCATCCTTTTTGTTGAATTAAAATCATTGTATACACCAAATGAAGGTAACATTCTACTTTTGGAAGAAGCAAGAAGACCATAACGCTTATACTCTTTACCTTCATACCTATCAACCAAGTACCTTTTAGCATCGTTTAATTCTGTTGTTATGTACATAGGGTATCCTTGCTTTTGAATCTTTTCTGATAGTTGGCAAGCAAAGTTGCTATTGCCATCCAAGACAGCGCCAATCCAGGATTGGACATCTTCTGCTATATGTGTTCTTAAGGAGGCTGATAGGTTTAGTAATGGATTAACTTCATGTTCTACCCCTCTAAATTGATCTACCACATGTTCTGGACAATGTACTTTCCAATTGTTATCTGATTTTATTAACGCATCAAACCACTGTCCTAGGCCGCCTTCTTCCCCTAAATGTATTTCCTGTCCCTCACCAACTAACCCTATTACCACCGACCAATTATTAATTGAATCTGCAGTGGATATAATTAATTCTGGTTCAGATTTGAAAATATTATAACGATTATTTATTCTCTCTTTATCCCATGCTCTTTGAGCTTCATCAAAAATAATAATATTTTCCTTTGGAATTTCACGTTGATGTATTGCATGGTGAGCAACATAGTTTTTTAATGGTTTAACATAAACATCTGATTGTAAGGCATATTGTAATACCTTTACCAATGGACCATTTCCAGACAGAAAAATCGCTTTCTGGTTTTCACTTTCTTCTCTACCATATTCATGTGAGAACTGGAGCCCAACTAATGTTTTTCCTGCACCTGGGACCCCTGTAATTAACACTAAATTCCGCTCGTTTTTTTGTTTGGAATCCTCAGCGATCCTATGTAATTCTTGTAACGTTTGTGGAATACCCGCACTATGTGCCCGTTTAATTTGTGGTAAGTCTTTTTCTATAAAAATTGTTTGTGCTGCTTGAATAATACTTGGTAATGGAGCATACTCCGAGTTGATCCATTCTTTAATATTAATTTGTGGAGTGTTGATCTGAAGAATGTCAAAATATTTATGTAAGTCATTGGGGTTTAACACAAGCATCCTGTTCGCCTTATGTGAACTTCTAGTCATTTTAGTTGGTAATAATACAGAAATAACCTGTTTCGACTGAGAGATTTTATGATAGTGTTGGAGATTTCGTGAGTACTCAAAAAGCTGATCAAGATCAGCTTGAGAATAATTGTGCTTTCGTTTGAACTCTATAACTATAACGGCATCACCAGTAAGAAGGATAACATCTGGCCTTCTCCCCCCTTCTCGCGGGAGTTCATATTCAAATATTAGTCCACAATGTTTCAAGTATCTATTGTTAGTCTTGTTTACTTCCCTCTGTAATACATCATAACAGTCTACCCAAGAATCTTTCTGTTCCTCACTGACAGTAAAGCGTGTATTTCTTTTTAATTCATTTAACCATTCTTTTGCGTCAGCAGATAGAAACTGCTCAATAGTACCTTTCCACGAAACAGACAATGAAAAGCCTCCTCTTTTTCTTCTTATATATATTGTATAATATATGTGATATTTTTGGTAAAATATAGATATAAAATAACACATAGGAGTTATTTATGAATACTTTTATAGTAGGAACAGGAGAAGAACTTCCTGTACTTTTTTGTTCAGACTTGCCTGCAGCATTCTTACATATAATGGTTTTGCTTTAATAAATGTCCTTATGTCCCTTTTTCAGTACGAACACACTAAGCATACTGAACAATTGCCGCCTGATCGATCATTAACTTAAGCAAAATAGTACTTAATTTTATTTGTTTATGTTTAAAAAAGTAATTCTTCTAGAAATTTATAGGTTATCAAGTAATCAATACCCTTTAATTGTAATAATTAGGAGGAAGAAGTATGAGGCAAATGTTATATTACCCTAAAATTATTCTACCTGTCGATTGGATGAAGAAGACGATGTTATATAGTGATAAAATTGCATCTATACACCCAATGAATGTAAGCGGAATTATAAAAGATAAGGAAGAAGAAATGGCCCTAGCTAATATGGAATATCTTGAATCAGAAGGAATATATGAGTATATACGTCCTGAAGATTTAGATTGGAAAATATTCAAAAACCTATTAAAGGATTTACAAAGTATTATGGATCAAGATAATTCTTTAAAATATGCTAGGGAAAATTTTAGGAAACAACATAATATTTATGAAATTTTTAGAAGTAAAATGAGTGAGGATATAACACGTTATTTATTTGAAAATGATCTTGCTAGGATAAACAAAGAAAATTTAAATTCAATCATAGTGGAAGGTAATGTAGGATTGTTGTATATGAGTTTATTAGCCCAACATACAACAAGTGAAAAAAGAGACTATACAACATCAACCAATAAAATTGAATACCAAAATATTCTTTTTGAAAGAAGTGATTCACTCTATAAAGACTATAATTTAAATTTAGTTATTGAGAACTTACCCACACCTTCTTCTACCACTTCTTTAGAGGATATTATAGCGTTTAAGAAAGAAAGAAGAGACGAATTATTATTATTTAGAAGATATATTAACGATTGGGTTGATAAAATTAATTCTAACCCCTCAAATATTAATAGGTATAAGGATGATTATGAGTTACATCTTAAAGATGTTTGTAAGCTAATGGGAGAATATAAAATCCCTATCCAATGGAGCACATTAGAAATAACTATTCCTACTCTTGCTACCTCAATAGCCCATTATGTTAACGAGAATAATTTTGACATTTACTCTCCTATCTCTGCAATATCTTCATTAGGAATTAATTATGTTAGGAGTAAATTTATGAAAGAATCAATTACCAATAAAGATCCGTTAACATATATACAATATTTAAAACAAGAATTATAAACTATATTATGCTATAGCCTTAAATATAGCGGGCACTGCCGGGGCCCTCTATAAAAAATCGGCCTTCTAAAAGTTGTTGACTCTATTTGAAATAAGTATACGTTTAATTGTTAACCCATTTCAATATTATCTTGTATTTTATACACAATGAATTATTAATTATTCAGTATTGCTAATCTATTGATAATCGCTTTTATCTTCTGCAACTTTGATACCTCGATACTCTTTTTTACGATGGCAATAAACGTGCTCTTAGTTTTGGATCACTTGCAAAAACGTAGAGGCCGTTTATTCCTCTCTTCAATAGAACATTAATAGAATTTAAGATGATTTTTTCCTTAATATATTTAGGGTCTTTAAATTCATCTTTACCTCTAAAGGCTTCTGTATCCTTATAATTCTCCGTAATTATTTTCAATTCGTTATTATCCTCATCATAACTTACTGATGGCCCTAATATTACCCCTACATAATTCAAATCAAAACCTTGTATAGTATAAATGGAACCAACTTCGTTTATAGTATCTTTTCTTTAAGCCCAGCTTGTATCTCCCTCGGTAGTATTCCATGGCAATTTATAGTGATCTTCTTCTATGTAGTATGTCTTTCCATCCTTTTTATGAATATAGTCAAAAGTTGATACCATTCTTGCTAAGCCGAATTCCTTATTTTTCTGACGTATTTCCTTATACATTTTAGCGGCAGAATCAAAGATTTTAAATTTAAATTCTTCCTCACTAGGGAGAGGTAAAATCCTTTTTTCAATAAACTGATCTATCCAATGAATCATCTCATGACTTGCACGCATGCGAAGTTGATTTTTTAATACATATTCTTCTGAAGGAGTTCCTTTTAAGATATTATTTAGTTTATCGATATCCCAGTAGCTTTTCATTTTTAATACTTGTTTGTCATCAAATACCAAGATAACAATTTTACTATATTTCATAATTTCTTCAAGATGATTGTTCTCTTCAAAATTATTAAAGCGGTCTGGTTTGGTTAGCAATAAATGAGCTTCGTCTACAAGAACAATATCAGCCTTTTTGTTTGATTTTTTTCGCTTGTTAATAAAAGATGTAGGTTTGTCAAAATTATTCTTTTTAAGTGCTTTTACTTTTCCTGCAATTTTTTGGTATGTTTTTAACATTTCGTTATGGTTTACTAATATATAATTATTATTATTATGAAGATCTGAGGATTTCTCTGTTGCTAGTTCTTTAAGTCGATTAAAGACCGCGCTTAACACCACACTTTTACCTGTACCTGCTTCCCCTTTAATAAGGAAAACAAATGGTTTTTCATCTTTAATACGTGTTTGACAAACGTCAATAATTTTATCTTTTAAATCAATTTGATCAGCTGAAAGCTCTTTAAATGGGGATAATTTAAATATATCTTTATTTTCTATAACTTCTCTTGAGTGCGTCACGTAGTCCTTTAACTTTAACTGATCCCATATTTCATTAAATAACTCTTCATTATAAAACGGTTTTTCGTAATAATTATGGCTAACACTATTTGCTGTTTGGCTCTTATTTTGGAGCTTATAGCGTTCATCAGCTAAAAAATAATTTATAAGTTTAGTTTCAATATTATATGTTGCTGAACGATTGAATTTTTCATGAATGATTAATGTCAATTTATCTAATGATTTTCTTTCTGGATTTTTCAAATGATTTTTCATACGATTTCTAACTGCTACCGTTTCTCCAATATAAACAATAGTATTGCTATTTATAAAATACACTATAGGATAATTAGAATATGGTTGACTATATAGAGAGTCTATTGAGGTCTTATTAAAAGCCATTGATTTTATTTCTAAAGTCTTCAATTTGAAATTACCTTTCATATAAATTTCTTTTACTTTTTCTATTAAAAGAATTTTACCATATTTATGAATCTAATTACATTTTATTCCAATTAATAGAACTTTTTTAAATATAATATATGCGTACATGCACTTTTGATGATCTCTTATATATTACCTATTTATTTATTTTTTCTTACTTCCTTCACCTCTCCGCCTTCTACTATATAAATGTAAACCTTATCTAATATATCCCCTAATGCCTCCTCCTCATATTCAGTAAATTCAAATTGAGGATCATTAGTTAATATAATAAACCGCTCTTCGCCATTAAACCGCTCACTAGAAAAATCAACTAGGCCAAGATTGTTATATTGTTTCACATTCATACGACCATTCGCACGCTCGTATTTTATAATAGCTTCGGTGTAATCACTGGCTATGACTCGCTTACATTTTCCTTGAGATAATATTTGTAATGACAAAATCTTTTTAGGAGGTTTTAAGGACACATTCCTTTGACGATTTACTAATTCTAGTCTTTCTTCTTTCTTATTATCTATTTCAATTAATTTAGAATTCATCTGATTGATAAGGGCAGTGTTTCGATTATCTACATTTTCTTGCTGATAGCTATCTAACCTATTCAACGTTTCTCGATATTGATGATTAAAGGACTTCTCCAGAAAGATATGTAATTTATTTAACTGTGACTCTCTTTTAGATGCAATTTCATCACGGATTTCCATAGCGTTACTAATAATATCATTTAAGAGCTCTTTTTTATTATTTGCGTTTAATTGAGTTACTTCATCTAATAATTGATGATAAAAAATCCAATTAGGATCCAAAGTAATAATGTCACCAGACTTCCTCTGCGCTAAATGAATCAATTGGTTTTCTAAGGTTTTCCCAGTTCCATCAGTAACGCTAATTTCATAGATTTCTACATATATATTTTCAGGTATGTTTGTTGACACTTTATAATGTGACCATGATTGCCCTTTCATTTTTTGATCTATTAATTTCATCGCGGTAATAAAGAGAGGATGACTCTCCGAAATCAAAGGGGTTTGTTCTGTTGCCTTTTTTATTGAGTTTGTAAAATGGTAACTCCCTTCGTGATATTCATTATAATCACCCATTTGTTCACGAATAAATTTAGGCAATCTTTCAATCCGAAAGACTTTTTTATCTTTTGATTTGGCTATCCTTACTTTTTTCTTGTTAAGAACATGAGTTGTGAAGTTTGTGTAAGACATAGGTGGCACACGGTTAACGATTAAGTTTTCCTTTTGTTTCTTTAAAGCTGATAAGTCAAGATCCTCTTCTGCCATTCTTTCTTCCTTAAGTAATTCAAGTAATTTTTCATGTTCGTTTGTAAGTGTCTTATCCATATTTTCAAGAATTTCATCTAATCTTTCTCTCTCGATTATCGCCTTTTGCATTATTTCTGCTAAACTGTCGTAATTATCTTCTATAATTTCCCCCATAAAATCATAAACTAGGTCACTTCCTAAATCTGTACGCATCTGTTCAATTTTATCGAGAAGTTTAGCCATGACACTACCTTCCCTTGTATTCTTAGCTACTAGATTAAACACAAATACTTCGTTCATTTGACCAATTCTATGAATGCGCCCCATACGCTGTTCTAACTTATTTGGATTCCAGGGAATATCATAATTTATCATTTGATTACAGAATTGAAGATTAATAGATTCTCCTCCAGCGTCGGTAGCCAGCATAATTTGGCAATTATTTCGAAACAACTCAACTTGTTGCCGACGTTTTTCCATAGAAGAACCACCTATAATTTTTGCAACAATACTAACCCTTTTTAATAGTTTCTCTTCTAGATAATTTAATGTGTCTATTGACTCTGTAAATATAATGATTTTTTCATTCTGTTGAAGGAGTCCATTAAGACCGAATAGTGTTTCTTCTAATTCTTGATATTTCTTCTCGACTTCATAAAATTTTATATGTTCGGCTTGTTTGATAAGTCCTTTTAAAACAAGAATTTCTTTCTTTAATTCTTTTAAATTTATCTCATCTGTAGATAGTTCAAGCTTTCTTTCCACTTCTTCCTGATATTCGTTGCCCTCTTCTAAATAATGCTCTGTTTCTATCCTTTTCAATTTATTTAAATACCTTTTACGTTCTGTCTCTGTTTGTTTATATAAACTAACTAAACGTGCATACCTTCTTTTTAATGATAAATAAATTGCATCAAGAGATGAACTTAATCTTCTTTGTAGGAGCATCATTGCGAATGCTGTACTTTCGCTTCCATTATTTATTGCCTTGTTAAAATATTGACTTACATAATTTGTTACTGACTCATACAGATCTAATTCGCCTTCAGTTAATTCGAATTGGATCGTTTTTGTAGTACGCTTAGGAAAAATAGGGCTCCCATCAAAGTTCTTCAGATTCTCCTTTAAACGCCGAATGATAAATGGATTTGATTTTTCTCTAATGCTCTCATTAACAGAACTACTATTAAATACGTCCTCATCAATTAATTTCATCAAATGGCGGAAGTTTTCTGAATCACCTTTATGTGGCGTAGCAGTTAGTAATAAAACATGAGATGCTTTTTGGAGTATAAATTCCCCTAGTTGGTAAAGCTTAGTTCGAAATACTTTTTTCTTTGCTGTTCCTTGAGTGTATGCAGCCATTTTATGAGCTTCGTCAACAATAATTAAATCATAATTGGCTTCTTGAATTAACGGTCGAACATCATCCCGAATAGCCCAATACATAGAAGTAAGTACAAAAGGATGTTTGATAAATGGATTTTTCCTACCATATTCCTTCAATATTGTTCGGTTTACAATATGAAAATTGATAGAGAATTTTTGTTCTAATTCTTCTTGCCATTGTTTTAACACCAATGGTGGGACGAGGATTAATATTCTTTGTGAATTAAACCTTGAAATTAGTTCCTTCATCAACATTCCTGCCATGATAGTTTTTCCTGCACCTGGATCATCTGCTAGTAAAAAGCGAATTTGTGGGACTTGAAGCATTCGTCCGTAAACAGCCTCTATTTGATGAGGTAAAGGCATGATATTCTCATTTTCCAGTGCCCTTGAATTTGAGAACTTTAAATTGTTTTTTAACATTCTATACTGTATATAGTTTTGTAAATCCTCAGTATTAACATTATTTTGTTCATTATCCTCTACGCGATAAAGTTTTTTCATTTTCTCTTGTTCTATCAATAACTCATAATACTTGTTAGTTTCCTCTCCTATGGCTTCTATAATAAAATATTCTGCTATTGGATCACATTTTTTAATTTTTACCGGTTCTGGAAAAAAAGAACTAGAAATAACATCACCTATATCCATATAATTGTCCCCCAACTATGTAAAAATTATAAAAAGGTATTTATATTAAAGAAAACCTTATTCATAAGAATAAGGCAGTTTATATTTTTTCAACGATTAAATTCTCAACTCCTTGGTTGTAAATGGAAAAACTATTTTTCCGCTTCTTTAACTGTTGGAGATTTAGTTTGTACTGAAACGGAAAAAATAAAGGATGATTCGTAGCCATGTCTACATAGATTGTATCACTCTCTAACACAGTCAAAAGCGTATCAAGTAATAAAGCATGCAGTAGTGGATTATCT
Organism: Evansella clarkii; assembly: GCF_002019695.1. Classification (GTDB taxonomy): domain Bacteria; phylum Bacillota; class Bacilli; order Bacillales; family Salisediminibacteriaceae; genus Evansella; species Evansella clarkii. The sequence goes on from NZ_KV917376.1 coordinate 3,796,955, forward strand.
ATATATACTTTTTGATTTTCCATATATGTTTTATTATTCCCAGGAATAATAATTTTCCAAGCTTTCATACTCATCAAAACTGCACTTGTTGCTACTTCAACTCTTCTCCTATCGCCATAGGATTCTTTCATTCGTTTACTAATAGATGTACTTGATATATTTTCCTGTACTTGAAATAATCTCCCGAATTCTGTTGCTACATCTTTAAAAAACGGATAAGCAACAATGGTCATACACCAATGGACAAATAAACGTTCTTCTTTAGTAAATTCATTAAAGTTTTTTAATACCTCTTCTCTAACTAATATCAACTCATCAGGAACGTTTACCCATATCTTCATCAACATTGTTATCGCATTTTTACGTGATTTAGCCCCTGTAATATCTTCGCGTAAGAACCCGTCGAGTATGGCGTACATCTCGGTTTTGGTGTTTTTTTTTGATTGCTTAGCTGTATAGTCTAAATGATGTATTAAAACTTTTTGATCAAAACCCACTGGTTTGGTCAATTCAACCCACTTCCCTTAATTGGTTCAACTTTTACAAATGGTACTAAGACCTCTTCAATACTTATTCCTCCGTGGGACAGTACTTTAGAGTCTTCGGGTACATACGCCTTTCCGTATGGAGCTAATAAAACGTGAAAATCTTCTGGCAACCCAATATTAGGCCACTTCAATGAAGGTATATTTGTAGCAGAGTTTTTATAAATAGTATAGTCATCGTAGATACGTACACGTTCACCTGTTTGATCTACTAAAACTCCTTCTTGAATCCGTCCTACACCGCTAGCACTAGTATTACCATGGTCTGAAGTTATATAAATAGTAAAGCCTGCGCTCTGTAAGTCCAGTAAAAAATTCTCTAAATAATCGGAGTCTAACCATAAATTTAAATTAGTATAAACACCTTTTTCACCCAAAACTGAGTGGTGAATAAATTGATCAATAATATCAATAACAGCTCCGTAAACCTTAGTAGCTTTTCTGGATAATCCTTTTATTTTGCTACTATCATAAGTTTCAACACCTAGTCCTTTTTGGTACGTTACATATTGTTTCAGAATACCTTGATCTTCCCAAAAAGCTTTCCACCATTTTTCTTCTGCAGATGTGGTGGAAATATGTTTACTAAAAGTTAATGGCATTTTCCCTGAAAAGATGGCCTGCCGGGAAACAGATGTTAAGGTGGGGACCCAAGCGAAAACACCATTCTCAGTAAATGAAAAACCTTTTTCCTTTAAGTGATTCCTCACTAACATCCAGTCAGGAAAGCTCATTCCATCTAAAACTAACAAAGCAACTTTTTCATTTTTACTTTTTTCTTTATTTATTACATAAGGTATATGATGTACAAATTTTGGTTTAGGAGATGGAGGTAAACTTGTTAAAGAGTGATAATACTTCACTATCCATTCTTGAAAAGATTGGTTAACTTTTTTGAAAAGTTGCTCTGTATCTCTACCAACACGAATAGATGTATGCTTATATTCAGATAGGTATTCAATTATATTAATCCAATCCGTATACCTTTTAGCATCCAACAGTTTAGCTTCAATTTCATCGAATAAGTATGATAATTTCTTATCTCCATCTTCTTCTCCTTTTTCTTCTATACCAGTTCTCATCCAATCTGGAAACAAAGAAGTCTCTACATGTTCTACTTTCTTAATAATACCCTCCATAAATAGATCACTCATCATTCTTCGAACATCACCGTCAGCAAGTGGACTATTATAAATTACAGTAGACGAATCGCAAATTTGGCCATTCTTAATTTTGGAATACTCTTTTACTAGATCACTCCATTGTTGTTCGATATATTTATAAAAGAAGGAAGAAGATCGAATCATTTTCTTTAATGGTAGCTGTCTAAATATATCAATTTTACTCCATTCATCATAAAGAAAGTTTTGTACTACATTTGGAACTTCTTGATCTTTATAATGAATGGATAGGAGTGCTTTATATAACTCCACTTCCCGATCTATAATGTCATAAGGAATTTTATATAAATTTCTGATTAAGAAAGATAATGTTTCTTGGGCAGAGGAAGGCCCGGAATATAAAGAATGGAGGCGATCTAATTCATCAAATTCCTCACTACTTATCTGGCGGATAACTATAGCTGAAAATTTAGGATATAATGAGTGAATATCTAATTTAATTTTTAATGCTTTTTTCTCAAATTCATAAGGTAAGAAGATGTCCTCATTGGCTATCAACAAAATTTTAAATTTACCTTCCTGCTCACGGAACTTTAGTTCATACAAAAAGCGAAATGAGATAGAATCCTCGTATCTTAGTACTTCATAACCCTGATAAGGTAAACTATTCAAAATATGCTCATCGTTCAACAGTAAATCAAAGTCCTGAACAAAGAGAAAGGAACAATCTTGATTTTTAAACTTGCCAATAATTACATCTCGCCATTTGGACATCTTCTTTCCCCCCTTACAAACCTAAATGCGTACAAGCATTATCATAGTACATTAATAGTTTATCGTCTTCTTGAATAACTTTTTCCGGAATGCGTTCTCCTATATTAACAATTGTTTCAAAATTCTTTTCTTTATATGCCTTCTTAAAACCAGCACGAATTGATTCAGTACGAAAATGTTTTAACTTCTTATTATTCCCTTCTAAATCTTTTAGGTAGCCATCAAATTCTCGTAACAAGGACCTTTCCCGAAGTTTTTCTAAGTCTGCTTGTTTATTTGGATCAGGAACATACCATCGGTGCATTGCTCTTGCAATCAGTTTTGTGTCGCTAGGTTCTAAATTACGTAAATCTTTATAATTTTTTCTCAAGTATGTGAAAATTTGGCTTGGAACATGACCATTTCCGTCATATCTTAAAAAATTCTGATTTAAAAGATCGTCTAGTTCAGGAAGGATTTCATGTTTTGCTATATGCTGCAGTTCCTTTATGAAATTAGGGTGGATATCCTGACGTGTTTGTGGTTTTTTTAACAACTGCTGTCGTATCCATTCTATAGCACTGTTCTCATCAGAAACAAATAGACTGGTTTGAGTAAACTCTCTAACTAAGATCCTCTTTTTATCATATTCAGCTATTTGACTTTCCAAAAATGCCATACCATCTCTCATAGGAAATTTTTGTGATACCCCTTGTTGGAATTCTGCAGAAGATAATGGAACCGGCAATCCATTTTGCACATAAAAGGCTACCATACGATCAAAAAGAACACGAGGAGTTCTTTCTTGAATTACTTCTGCTTTCCCTGTATATCCACTAAACACAGGTAATTGCTCTAAGTGTTGTGCAATAAAAATCCAGGTCGATTCATTTAAACTTTCTTGTTTTTTTATCTTTATTAAACTTTCCTTTTTTGGTTTATATGCAGAAATTACAAGATCTTGTTTTACTGCTGTTGAAGTAGTAATAGCTTTAAAACTGCCTTTCTTCTTATCAAGAGAGGAGACGTTGGCTATTACAAAGCCTGATTCAGTTATAGAATTTTGTATTACATTCCAAACCTCGGCTTTAGTGTTAGAAAATTCAACTGTTAACCATCTTCCTGGTTTAAGCACTCTATAAGCTTCACTAAAACATTTAGAAATAAGTCCTTTATATTCATTTAATAATTTCTTCTGATATTTGTTAACAATAGCTTCTTCCTTATTATTGGTATGGACTTTTAACCAAGCTTCCCAAATATAATTTAATTCAGAGTACATTAAGTTTCCACCAAATGGTGGGTCGAGAAAAATATAGTCTATTGAATCTGACTTGATAAAAGATAAATTTGTAGAAGAATTGATTGATTGGATTACTCCTTGTGTTGATAAAGCCCAGTTCTTGCTTTGTTGAGTTTTTAATGATTTTTCAATTTGTATTAACATATTTAATTCTTTAACTAATGAAGGAATATAATAGGTTCCTGATAAAGGGCCACCACCAGCTCCCCATTTTCCACTTTGATAAGTTAACCCATACATTTTTGTTATACGAGTAGCGACTCGGGTTACAACTTTACTTAAGTTTCTAATATCCCCTTGTTCAATAAAAGTTCCTAAAACTAATAAGTTTCTATTAGTATAAAATTTATGAATATGTGTGAGGCCTGCCTTTTTAGGTCGTAGTGTTTCCTCACCATCTGGTAATTCATCAATTGGTATTGAATTTATTGGTTCAAGAGTGTTAATTATCTTAATTAATTGTCTATCGAATTCATCGGGCTTTTTTATATAGCGCTTTTTATTATAAGTATAATTTATTAAAACTGGTTCTTGTTTAATTTGTCTAGTTATTTTATTCAAGTAGGGATCATATTCTTCAATATATGATTTATCTATCAAATTCTTTGATAAAAGCACCCCACAATTTGGACAGTCAAAATTATCATTAATAACGCCAGTTTCTTCATTTACAGCTTCATTCCAGTAAACTATTTCAGATAGACATTCCCGGCAAATGAAAACATCAGACCAGGCCACAAAATTAGTGGTTCCAACAACAGAATCTAATTTATTTAAAGCATGTGAACCTTTTTCAAGGTTTGTTACATTTGAAATCACTTTCTTAGCGGCACTAATCTCATTGTCCGAAGCATCATGTAAGGTTTTAAACATCCAATTAGTCTTGTTAGCAGTTTCTTTTAAAGTATCCATTAAATATTTTAATTCTAACTTAGTATCCTGCATATTAAAGTTATAGGAGATATATGAGGATGCAGCTGAAAGGTCATTTAATATAACTTTTCTTTCTCCAATAGTCGAAAAGGGAACTCTACTAATTGTTCCATCAATATTTTCTATTTTAGTTAATATCTCACTGTCCTTTACTTCATAACCAAGTTCCAATAATTCCTTCTCTGAAGAACAAAATTGTGCAGCTACCCCGGTCATTCCAGTACCGGAAAAACTATCCAATATTATATCGCCAGGTTCAGTATAATTGAGAATATAACGCATGATTGCCTTATGAGGCACTTTTGTAGGGTAGGGATGAAATTTATAACTTTTGTCATACTTTCCTTCAGAAACATTTGCTATAAAAGGTTTCCGATTATATTCTTCATTTAGACCTCTACCATTCTTATCCTTTTTTTCTTTCTCCCACTCCTCAATATAATCTTTTATCCAAGGATTTGGGCATGCAGTGTAATAAGGAGGGTCAGATAAGGCAATGATGTCTTCGTCTTCTCCGATTGGAAATCCTTCTATTTTCTTTAGTTCAGGCAATTTTTTTCTTAATTCTTCCCTGAAGTATTCTCTTCTCTCTTCCTCATTGTTAAAGGTTATTCCCAAGCAGACAGCAGGTTTGTTATCTGCTTGAGAGTCTTCATTCATAAAGGAAAGTTGGGTTGATTCTTTTTCCATTATTATCCCCCTCTTATTTCTTAACGGTTATTCGAACTCGGTTTTCATCATTATGCCCAACCATTGCTCGCAAAAGTTTTTCGAAATTCCCCTTTGCTTCTTGGACTGTAATTGGATTACCATCACCTACCACCTTTATTAATTGCTCAATATCAATTCTTTCTTGGTGGATTCCCTTTAAAACGATATTTATAGCGTTTATAAGTTCAATTGAAATAGGCAAATTAAATTGTTTCTGATCTATAAACGATATAATAAGTAGTTTTTGTCTATCATCTAACAACTCAATACTTTCTTTTACCTCTGGATCATTGAAGTTTGTTAACAATGTTTCCGTCCACCTAGTAAGGATAATTTCTAATTCCTCTTCCAGGTCTTCGAGAGATATTTTATCTCTGTTTAATTCCTCCCTAGGATTAAAGTGACAATTAGTACATTCAGGTTGGTGCTCTAATCCTTCAGCAGTTAAATAATAACAATCCTTTAATGATTTTATTTTTTCACGCCATTGATCAAAAACATTACTGGACTTAAAAAGTTCTATCTTTGTTGCCAACATATTTATTGCTTCATATCTATTATCCTGAAGCAAAGAGGCCTTTTTACGATTTTCAGTAGCATTGAGCCTACTATCTTGATGTAACTGAAGATAATGGTTAATATATTCTCTTTTCAACCTTTCTAATTCAGCGATCTCATTTGAGCAATTTTCATCATTTTTTAATGCGACACTTAAATTGTCTAATGCTATATCAACTTCATTTATCCAATCCTTACTTGGTGAAACGATGTACCTCGCTTTTGTTAAATAATCAGCAATCTTCGTATATTCAACAACTCTTTTTTGTAAATTCTCAAGCTTATTTAAAGTTTTTAAATGTTGTTTTTCCGCTTCAATTCTTTCTAAGCCATACTTAAGATTTACCATTTTTGCACGGGTATTATATACCTTAATTCCTTGTAAAAATTCATTTAGACTATTTAACTCTGATTTGTATGCTTCTGTTTCTTCAGCATTAAATAGAGGCCCGTCCCATTTTTGGAACTTGGTATTAAAGTTATTTAACATTTCCACTGTACGATTTGTTTCTTCACTTGCTTTTGAGATGATTTGTTTAATCCCCCGTTCAACTAAATCAGGGTCTGAAAAATCTACCTTAAAGCCCTCAAATATGTTTATTAGTTCCTGGATTTCAAGGATCGGAAGTCCACTTGGCTTCTTAATGTGGCTAAAATAGGTTATTTCTTCGATTGGTAATTGAACAAATTCTGAAAAATTCATTGCTTCATATGTTTTTCCGCCGATAGTAACGACTATTTCACCACTTTGAATTAATGCCCCAATTACAACTACAAGTAATTCAGGCTCCATTTTAAACTTCTTAGTAACTCGTTGATCCGGTGTACCTTGAACCGTATTTATCACTTCAATTAATTCGTTTTGATTTAATACCTGGCCTTTTTCTTTGTCATTTAATAAGTCAACTACCCACTTTGCATAACCGGAATTTCTTGTTGTCGGGTTTCCAGTTTGGTCTAATAAAACCAAGCCATCAAGAATTGCTTCCCCTTGTAGTTTTTTTCTACCATTTAAATAATCTAACGCATCTTTTACATACGTATGCATATTACCTTTCGTCAAATATGAACGTTCAATTTTTCTGAAACTTGGATAATCCCCATATTTCTCTTCAAAGTATTGAGAAAGCAAATCATGAGATACAGAATCAATTAGATCAACCAACGTATCTGGATTTTGTGGTAAAAATAGGCCATGATCCAAAACACCGGCTTCTTTACCTCTATATATAACTTCATATGCGTCTACAAAATGATCCTTTATCCACTTCACTAATTTCTTTTGGTACTCAGTAATTTTGGGTTTATATAAACTTTTATTTGTTGTTGTGTCATTATACATAACGGTAGCTCCGCCATACAACCGAAGTAATTTAATAAACTCATCGTTTTTCTTACTTAAACGGAAGAAAACTTCATCTTCTTTTTCTTCATTTTTATATTTTGGCTCCTCAAATGCTTGCAGCATATAAATATAAAAATCACGTTCTGGCTGGGCTGTTGATCGTTCGTTAGGTGCACCAAAAAATAAGTAACCTTGACGTTTGACACGTTTTTCCATCCAAGGTATTTCATGTAACCAAATTTTATAACCATGGACATACGTGTTGTCGGACACTTCGGTTGCCATTTTTAATACATCGAAATAATAACTATCCAATTGGTTATTACTTAGCATTTCTCCCCGTTGGCTAATTAATTCATCTACAGGAACAGCTTCATCAATATTAATAAAATATTGCCCGTTCTCTTCATTTAGAGATATGAATTGAAAACTTGCAGCATTTCGTAGATCTTTCATTGCCGAATCGATTGTTGTTTTTAACATATCAGCAACTTCGTCATCGAAGTCTAATAATGTAGAATTACTAATAAAAAGTTTATCCCTCATTGCTCCCGATGTAAGTCCAATTGGAGTGTTAAGATCCTCTGTTGTTAAACGAAAGACCGCTAATGCATGTACCATCTGTTCTGCCATTGGCTTATATAAACTTTTCACCCCAGTTTGAATGGTACCTTTTAAGGTGTTTACTTTGTCCATTATCATTTTGACTCTATCGTTTGAGCGTAAGGAAGAATCTTCGATAATATAATTCCAATATCGATCAAAAGAAATAAATCCTGTTTCATAGTCTGGTACGTCTTTTGTAATCAACTTTCTAATTTCGTCACTAATCGTTTTTAATGCAACACGTTTTTCAGCAATATTAACTCTTTCAAACATTTCAAGATAGCTAGGATGGATAGGAAACATATTTACATAGGTATCAATTTCCTCAGCTAGCCCGTTGTACATCTTCGTAAATTTACTTAAATGTTCTCGGATTAGTGCCTTTTGTTCTTCATTTTTTTTCAATAAGCGCTCGGAAACAACAAAGGCAATATCTTCACGAACAATCCTAGTTTCTTTAAAGCGTTCTTTTACTCTTCTTAAGGAATCTGCTACAAAGCTAAAATGAGGATTATCAAAAAGCATCTCCTGTACTCCAGAGATAAATCGAAAACGTGATTGACTACATACTTCCCCAACTTCTCGTAGAAAACCGAGGTCTAAAGTTAGCTCTTGTTCTTTTCGACTTCTTAAATAATCTAACAGTTCATCTATAACTAAAAGCAAGCCTTGATCTGGATATTCCTCGTTAAATAACTCCATCATTTCATATAACATATCTTTATTGTTTGTTACCTGGTTTGCAGGAGGAAAAGAGTATTCAATACCCATTCTTTCTAACCCTTTTTCTAAATGATGGCAAATAATATCACGTAGAGACATTGTAACTGCACCAAACTCTGCACGAATAACTTGGAATTTCCCTTCTACTTCTTTAGCTTTTTCGGAAACCTTCTCGTATCGTAGGTACTGACTAGAATTTGGTAACTCAGCTATAGTTGATACGACACTCATTAAATGAGATTTACCAGACCCGTAGTTTCCAACAATTAACATACCACGATTATCTACCATACGATCAAATTGGAGATTCTCAAATATGTCATAAATTAATTTATCCTCCATATGTTCTGATACAACATAGGATTCTAATAAAGCAATAGCTCGATCTTTATTATCTGCTTCCCTTAATTGGATAACTGATTCAATCGGCTCAAATGATATTAAGTCTTGATAACGAAGCATGTTAAACACCCCACATAATTTTAATTATTTATAAATCACACCTTCAAAGTCGCTACTAACAAAATACTCCGGGTGCCCGTACTCTGCATATATAAGTTGACCGTCTATATACCTACCTGGCCAATCTACAAGGAGTCTATACGATTTACTTAAGTTTTCTAACAACCTCACTGGATTAATTTTCAATTGAGGATCAAATAAAATATCAATATGCTGCAATATGTATATTTTCTCCTCATCTGCAAATGCATTCCTAAGTATATCTTCCATGAACATTGGGTATTTGTGTTTTGGAATACTTATTAAGCTCTCACTGATAACACTGTTAACATTTATTTTTTCCATCTCATCCAATATAGGTATACTCGCACTGAATGAACTATCAGTGCCAGCTAAGTAAATCAATTTATGATACCATTTCCTCATTTCCTTTATATTTTTATTCAAGCTATTTATATTCAAAATACCAACATCCTTCATTAAATTCTAAAATGTAAACAGCTATATTTCAATATTATTATACTTCCATTTTCGCCTGATAAACTCCTTTAATTCTACATCATTAATCAATAATATATTAATATAATTTAATGAACAAGTTAAAAAGGTGTAGCCCATAATAACTACACCTTAATCATTAAATTTTGAAGAAACCGGAATTTTCACCAGGGTTTATATTTAACAAAAGTCTTCGATCTAAAAGCTGGTTTCCCCATTCGCACGATGTTTCAGAAACGTAGGAGCAAGAATGGCAGGCAGCACCATTAGCAGTTGTATTATACTTAAATTCTCCTTCTGAACAATTAGGATCAGAAGAACAATACATCATTCTTTCTATTGCCCGAATAAAAATAGGATATAAATTTTCGGATGAAGCTTGTTCAATTAACCCACCAAGACTCCCTTCTGAATCACCAGACGCGGTATATATTAATACACCGTACATTATATCATTGCAATAGATTCTTTCTTTAAGTGCGGTGGTAGAATATCCCGAATACGCAGCCAATTCTTTAATTAAAGCATGACTAAACGTATGAAGAAGTACGTGCCTACTTTTAATAGGTAATGCCTTATATCCCATTTGATCCCTTTGTCGATTATATCTTAAAATTGCTTGTTCGGTAATTTTTTCATTCGGAGTAGTTGTTTCCCAATCTTTTAGTGTATTCTCGTTAAACCGGAAAAATATCCCTTCTCCAATGTTCCGTATTCCAGGAAGCCAATTTGTATTATTTTTCATAATAGGAAGCAGATCTTTTTGTTCACTAATTTCAAAGCGATCTAGATAATCGATTCGCGTGAAACCCTGAAGGACTTGGATCTCAGGGAGTGATTCAACCTTATGAATGGCAGAAAAATATTCTGTCATCTTATCATGTACATCTACTCTTACTGACTTATATCCAGATAGTAATGAATCATCATTATCTCCTGCAATAAGGGTGTTCCATTCTTGTTTACGAATTGATTCATAAGTTATTTCTTCGTCAAATTCTCCGTCAATTATTTTTTCTACTTTGTCTTTGTCCGAGTGATCGATTCCTAAGATAGTCAATTGCATTAAGAACATATCATCATTTAATTCTCGTGCCTTTACCAAGGCAGTTTCATTCTCCCTTACTAGTTCAAGAAATGGATCGCTATGTTGTTCAGTAAGTGGTATTTGTAAGAAACTAGTTACAGCTGGTGAATAAATATTAGACGCTCCCCGAAGGTACGTCTCCATAACTTCAGTACAAGATTCTCTATCCCCTATCCAAGGGCGTTCACCTGAACACTCTCTTAGGACAGATTGAAGTATTCCTTTTTTCATTATTGACCCTAATGATTGCTCTTCTTTACATTTAACACACTTAACACTTAAATCTGATAGAGAACCACTATCACCATGTCGTATAAATTTTAATATAGGTGTATTACTTGTACATGCTTTATCCTTATGAACCCATTCGATATACGGGAAATCCTGAATGTGGCCTTGGTTACAGGCAACTACAAATCTGCTTGGATATAATTCAACTTCCTCTCCATTTTGCTTACAAAAATGACAATATTGGTTTTTGAAATTTGTCATCATACTACATTTAGGGCATATCTTCCAATTAGGGAATTCCCGTGCTCTAATTTTAATGGAGTCCGGCCTTTCATTTAATAACTTAATATAGTCTATACCAATTGCACGAGTAATACGCTCATCTTTTTCATGCGGTGTGTACTTCGTATCCCATAAATCTGTTGCCATAACCATGACACTTTGATCCATCATATCAACTATGGACCCAGGTCCATAATGATAGACTAGTTGTGATGGCCTTAGCAACCCCATTTCTTTACTCATCTTTTAACCTCATCTCTTCCACCAAAATCTCACCTTCTACGTTTCGTAATGAGTTCATCGCAGGTTTTGAATCTTTAGTTTTAGGTTTCTCAGGAAATTGTCGTAACAAATGATCCTTGCAATATTTATCTTTTCGATAACTAAGTTGTTCCTTATATTTATCAGCCATTTCTTCCCACCAGTTAATGAAATCTTCCAACGTTACTTCTGCTTCATTCTCAGTCCACTTGTTAGTTTGATTAATCCTAGTTAGGAAACGGTCTCTCAACTCTTTTACTTCGAGGGTGAACCTGAACTTATTAGCACTTCTTTCGTTACTTATATTTATTAATGATTGTCTAAGGTAACCTATAAAAGCTCCCGTTAAGCCTTTTTTTCGGCTTCCTACAGAAAATGGAGTAACGCTCATTGTCTCTACGTGGCGGTAAAGAGCTTGATGATAGGCTTTAAAACGTTCAAAATGGGATAAATCACGGGAACGCATTGAATTAAATATAGTAAGTACTAGCCCAGGATATTCACGACCAATACGACTAGTTGCTTGGATATATTCTGATGTTGTTTTTGGTTGACCATGCATAACCATTATTCCTAACCTATTAACGTCAACTCCTACCGAAATCATGTTGGTTGCTAAAACAGCATCTAGAGCTCCCTGGTCCTGCATGTTTTTTTCCATCTTTGAAAGTAATTCGGGTATTTCTTTAGCCTTTTTTCTGCTGGTCATTTCTTCTACATGCAAATCATGAGAAAACTCTTTTTTACTGTCAATCATATCCAACCTAGTAGGAATTTCATCTTTGAACGTTGTTAACATTCCTGATAATTCTTTTACTGTATTAAAATAACCTAGCATAGTCCAATAAGGATCTAAAGTTTCTGAATTAGAAGAACGGGTGATCGCTGTTAAAGCAGCGTAAGTTTGAATAGATTGTATTTTTCCACTCACTCCTGGTGCACATATTCCTAAATATAAGCGACCTGGCTCTTTTTTAGTATCTATAGTACTCGAAACAAAATTTTCATCTGCTTTTTGTACTGCTAAAGGAAATTGAGTAACATTTCTTCCATATAAAGCTCTAACCTGTTCCTCTGCACCACGTATAGTTGCTGTAGATGCAATAATTTTAGGTCCAGTACCATTTTTTTGGCAAAGTAAATCTACTGCTACTTCATATAAACCAGTAAGAGAACCCAGCGGTCCGGATATTAAATGAAGTTCGTCTTGGATGATTAACTCAGGTGGTGTTAATCGATCTATTCTCTGCCAACCTCGTTTTGTCTCTTTATTTTCATAAGTAAAACCCTTTTCTGGATGGTAAAAATTTTTGAGGCCAAATAATTCATACATATTATTTTTCCATGGAAGTTGTGCAACTTTGTCCACTGTACCAATTAGTAGAGTCGGTACTTTTTTGTAAATTTCTTCATCAACTGTATAAACCGGAAGCCCTTCTGCATAAAACTCACAGTAAGAATAGTTACATTTAATTTTTTGAGTTTCCTCGGTGATTTCATAGTCTTCTGCTGATAAACTTGTACCACACCATGGACAGTGAGTGAGCTGCATTGGATTCCCTTTTAAAACTTCTTTACCTTGTTTTATTTCTTCCAACTTTTCACTAGCTTCTTTAAGACTATTAGGTGATGAATCACTCCCAATCCATAACCCGATACTAAAAGGGACAGTACCGTATAAATGAGGTTTTTCCGATCTTATAAATTCTGCTGCACAAATTAGTGCTGTTGCACGTTGAAATTGTTGTGTAGTTAGTAAACGAAGAGTATATCTCATAAAGATAGTTACACCTGCATATTCTTCAACATTAAAGACGTCAGATGATAGTCTTCTAAATGCCATTAAGTATGCTGTCACCCCTAAATATGCTTCTGTTTTTCCGCCGCCTGTTGGAAACCATATTAAATCTACTATGTCTCTATCTTGATGATTTTTATTAGACACACCAGAAATACTCATGAGGATAAACATGATTTGGAATAGTCTCCATTCCCCATCATTCACCGGCCTAACTCTTTTTCCAGAGGATCGATACTCTAATGCAACCTTTGTTTGTGCACGCTGTAACATCATACATCTATTCGCAAATTGGAATGCTTTTTTACCGATACAATCCTCTGACTTTGTAATATAAAAAATTCCTTCCTCAATTCTTTTTATTATTTCTCTTATCTTTTTTATATTTTCTTCTGCTTCTTTTTTTAGATGTGGCTCTAATTCTACAACTACTTTCTCTTGAAGCTTTAACCAACTTTTATATTCAACAGGAATAATCGATAAATAGTCATATAATTCTTTGGCAGACATCCTGCTTAAACTTTTCATTGAAAAGGTGTGTGTTTCAAATTTTCTATGCTTTATTGATGGTAACTCATAAAAAGGCAACCATGTTGATTCAATGGTCACTTGTTTTGAATCGTCCTTCCAATCCACTCCCACACCATGGCCGATTGCTAACTCTTTGCTATCTCTGTATAACAATTCATCAGAAATATTAAATCTGTCAGATTTAGATGTAAATAAAGCCATATACTCCTTAGAAAAGGATACCCTTAACTTTGTTTGGAACATAATTTCTTCTTGCTTTGGATAGGTATCTTCTCGTTCGTATGAGTTATATAAAAATATACTTACATGGTAAATACCTTCTCTTTCTATTACAGAATATTTAATCCTTGCTGGTTCAGAATTATTGTTTTTATTCGTTAATATTTTAGTCCTGTTATTTTTTAATTCTATATCCCAATATTCATGAAACTGCTTACGCCGATGTGAATCACCATGATACATACCCCATTCTGCATCAATCCTAATAGAACCCAATTTCTTCATTTTAAAACTAAACCCTAAGCTAGATGGACGAAAAACATCACGATAGCTGAGGTGCTCATCCGCTTTCTCCTCTTGAGTTAATTGGTTGGTCTGAATGTCAAATTCTTCTTCATTTACTACGTTAGAAGACGAACCAAATGGAACAAGTTTTCCAGTTAAATAAAGCTGCATAGGTCTTCTTCTTTTACCTAATTCCTCATCATTAAAAAAAGGGCCAACTAAAAACTTCTCTAGCTTATTTGTGATTTCTTTTCTTGTTTGTCGATAGCCTTCTTTATTTGTATTTATCTTTATTAACGATACTTTTTCATCGGTAAGCTGAAATATATGTGGAAAATCGTTTGCTACTCTTTCTAGCGTTCTACGGGTCCATGTGCTGTCTATCTCTTTGTAATCATTTAACGAAGCAACTCCATCGGCTTTTGTTTCTAGATAGGCCCTTAATTTTTCAGCACCTGGTTTCATAGTGCCCTGTTTCATACCATCACTCCGTCCATTTCATTTATTGCTTTCACTTGCCATTCATTAATAAATCTAGCATAGGCTAAAGGCTTCCCATGACGTTTCATATTCTGAGAAAAGTCCACAATATAACAATGTTTTGTTCCTCCAAATTTAGCACCACGTAAACCACGACCCACCATTTGTTCGTATAGAATAATACTGGAGGTTGGACGGCAAATTAGAATGTGATCTGTTTTCGGAGCGTCAAATCCTGTTGTCAGTACTCCATAATTAAAAAGAAATTCTATTTCTCCTTTCTTAAAAGCTTCAATATGTATTTTCCGTATTTGTTTCGGTGTTTCGGCTGTTATTACGGCAGATTTTCGACCAACAGAATTCATTACCATTGCTAAAAATTCCGCATGATCAACTGTGCAAGCATAAACTAATGCCGAACTACCTTGGGAAAGTGACATCATATACTCTATAATATGGAAATTTCTTTCTTGGTTCTCAGCAAGAACTCTTAAAAATTCCGAATTTAAATCTCCTGTTTCTTCATCTATCATATAGTCAGCCACTTCGACTTCTTCACCTTGTTCATGTAATAAAAAGATAGGCTCTGCTAAAAAACCTTCTTCTCTAAAATACAACATAGGATTATTCTCATACTCTTCTTTCTTTGGTATTGTAGGATGTATTAAATAAGCTTCAAACTGATTCACTAAATCAACTGTTTCGTCATTACTTCTACCTGGAGTAGCGGTCAAGCCACATATAGGGAATAACTTCTCACCAACTAATTCCCTTGCTTTATCAAAAACTAATTTATAACTATTAGCTGTTGCATGATGTGCCTCATCAATTATGACAGCACCACAATGTTTTAGTATTTCTTCAATAATGGGGTCTTTATTTTTAATCCGTGTATATAGCTGTTGGATACTAGCTATAACTGCTCCACCAACCAGGTTTTCCTCCTGAATTTTCTTTCCTCCAAAATATCTATATATCCTTAAGGCTTCAGTAAATTCTTTATCTTGCCACATATCCGTAATACAGGAAATAGCTTGTTCACAGAGTTCCTCTCCTTGAGCTATCCATAAAAGGTATTTACCTTCTGAAAATCTCGGTTGCATCCATTCTATAAAGCTTTCAACTGCTACTCTTGTTTTTCCACCACCTGTTGGCAATGTTACTACACATCTAGCTTTATCCTCTTCTTCATTGAGTACCCTTAACATCTTGTTTTTTACTTCGAGCTGATATTCAACTAGAGGTGGTAGGCTTTTCTTAGGTTCAATATCTTGAAAAGGTACTGCGCTTTGATCTTTTGGTATAGAAATGCCTGAAAAAACAAGTGGAAAACCTAAAGCTTGAGTAAAATCTCTAGCCCATTTTCCTCCCATAGTCCACTTTTTACTAGCTAACGCATTTGGCATATATGAGGGGGACTTAATATTTTTACCACTAATTTGGTTGCGATCATACAATTCAATTAGTTCCTTGTCGCCTAATTGCCTTAGTAATATTGCTCTTAATTCGCGAACAACAGAATTACTACCTGCGAATAAATATGGACCTTTGTTAATTACAATCAATCTAGCTAATTTGTAAACGTCCATTTCACCTTCTTCTAAATTTAATAACATATATGTTAAATCCTCATAATTCTCGTTACCAATAAACTTCGCCAAAAAATTTTTATCAACACCATATTGCTCAATTAATAACTGTACAGTTAGTCTAATATCCCTCTCTGTAGGAAATGCATTCATTTTCTCTGCTCCTTAATATGTATTACTACCTAGTTCTATTGTAACAAAATACACTTCTTTAATAGCTAGTTTTTAACACAGTTAAAATGTGGGACATTATTACAGGTCCTTAGTTTTCTTTTCGAAATAATTATGTAATCTATAATCGCAGATCTCTTTCGTCCACTCAAAAAGCTTTTCCTTATGCTCTTCAATAACATTAAACTCTAGCTGGAAAACACCATTTTCAAATGAGATCAACCCCTTCGAACTCCTGCTCCATTTTGTCATCGGCATTTTTGATATTAAATTAGTGACTTTCTCTTCGTCATACTCCCACAATCTCTTCCCCTGCTTGTCAGAGAAGTCGATTCGCTTCCGGTATTCTTTTTCTGTTAAATAGTTATGGAAATAGGAAGCTGCTTCTTCTGGGGTGACTGGATCTATCCAATTATCGACACCACGGCTCAGCATGTATGAGAGCACAACCATTTTATAACTCTTCGACATTCCTGTACTTTCCACTTCTTTAAGCCAGGCTTCATATTTTTTGAAGACTTCTTCTTCATGCTGGTCAAGTTCTCCTGCCCAGTATAGAAAACCGGCATATGACTTGAACTGGTCTTTATATTCTTTTGTCTTTGCGTTTCCGTGTAAATGGAGTTCCAGGTAAGTTGGCCTTCTCCCCAGTTCCTGTTTTAACCGGAGATATTCCTCTCTTAACATCTCTCTTCTTGGCTGTCGTTTTCTCCGCAGTTCTATTATCAGGTCAATAACTTCCGTTTCAAATTCAGCAATGCAGTTTGCCGGCACTTCTGGGACATAAGCACCGTTCTTTTTCCTTTCTTCTTCTGTCCGTGTATCCAGCAGGCTCAGTTTATTATCTGCATTGCGGTAGTTGCCTATTAGATCAATGACTGTACAAAAGTTTTTGCCTTCATAAAGGCGAAGGCCTCGGCCTATTTGCTGGGTAAAAATAGTCAATGATTCAGTAGGCCGTACAAATAGCATTGTATCAAGAGCTGGAATGTCAGTACCTTCATTAAAAAGATCCACCGTAAAGATAATCTCCAGGTCTCCTTTTTCAATAAACTGGATGGCTTCTGACCTCGTGTACTCTCCACCCTGGGAGTGGAGAGCCGTTGCGTTAATTCCTTGGGTTTTAAAGTAATCAGCAAGAAATTGCGCCTGTTTTATAGAGGAACAAAATGCAAGCGTCCTTGTCTGCTTATGTTCCTGCCATTTAGTGAATATTTTCTCAGCCATCTCATCCTTCAGCTGGGCTGCAAGGAGCTCTTCCTGATCATATTGCGTGCCAAGCCAGGTGATCTGGTAATAATCCGTTTCATCATACACACCTATATAGTGGAAAGGTGCCAGCCAGTCCTTTTGTATCGCCTCGATAAAATGAAGCTGGTAAGCCACGTTACCACCACATAGACCATATACATCCTTTCCGTCCATCCGGTCAGGTGTTGCAGTAATACCAAGGAGAAACTCCGGCTGGAAAAAATCAAGCACCCGTTTATATGTATTTGCAGCTGCGTGGTGGAATTCATCCACTACAATGAGATCAAAACTGTTTTTTTCAAAACTGGAAAGATGCCTTTCATTCGCTAGAGTAAAAATAGAAGCAAAAACAAAATCTGTGTCCCCTTCTTTTTCCGTCCCGTTATACAGGCCGGCGGAGCGGTCTGGCATAATATGTTGGAATGATTCCTTTGCCTGCTTTAGTATTTCTTCTCTGTGAGCAACAAAGAGAACACGTTTAAAGTTTTTAGCAAAAAATCCAGCCAGGTAGGTCTTCCCCAGTCCGGTAGCCATGACTACCATCGCCTTGTCATAGTCTTCTTCTCTCACTGTCTCCAAAGCTTCAAGCGCTTCCAGCTGTGCTTCACGGGGCGTAATTGTGTCATAACTGCCTTTGTCTTCTATCACCACTGTTCCTTCACTGTCTTTTGCTGGCTTATTCGGTAGCATCATTTCGATTTCTTCCGCTTTCGTCCAGGTACGGATCAGCTCAGGGTTTTCCCTGTGGTAAGTATTATATAATTCCTCATACTCCCGGATCGTTTCTTTATTAACTGGGATTGTCTGCTCGTGGAGGTATAATTTTAGAAACTCATTTAAAGCTTTTTCATATGTATTGACGGAAGCCTCTGATTCCATGGACAGATTCCATTCCACTCCGTATGTAAGGCCAGATCTTGAGAGGTTGGAGGATCCAATAACCAGAGCTCCCTCATTTTCTTCATACTGGAACATGTAAGCCTTCGGGTGAAATGATCTGCCATTGCTTTTAAAAAGGCGGACTTCCATTTTTTCATCCAGTGAGATAAGTTTCCTCAGAGCTTCCGGCTGCGTGACAAATAAGTAATCTCCCGTGCAAATCTTTACTTCAGCACCTCGGCTAAGAGCCTCCTTAAGAGGCCCGGCAAGAACATCCACCCCGGATTTCATTACAAAAGAAGTAAGTATGTATATAGAAGACGAACGACTGATAGATTTCTTCAGTTCTTCAACCAGTGATTCTGTAATAAGGTTAACTTTGCTCATAGCTTCCCGCTCCCAAATATTGTCTATAGGTTTAGTTTACCATACAGGGAGCTTTGTCGAAAGACAGTTTACAAAAGGAAGACCTTATGAGGACAAGCCTCATAAGGTTTAATACTTCTGCTTTTCCGGAATAACTCCCCGTACTCCGCCCGCTGGGTTCTCCATATCTCCCTCATACCTCGGGATCAAATGGACATGAACATGGAAAATCGTCTGTCCCATTGTCTCGCCGCAATTGATACCAATTAGGGTTGTATTTAATAAAGTAAATTAGATAATATTTAAGCAGGATATTAGTGCTGTTTGTGGAAGATAATTATTATAAGGGGGGTGGAAATAAATGGATTGGATTAATATTGAAAAGTTAAGAAAATATTCAGCGCAAGAAAGCTATAAAAACCAATTCTACATAAGGGTCGAAAGGTTAATTGAATATCTTCAAGAGAGTACCCTTATCAATAATATATTGGAGGAAGAGCATTTATTTTATCCAAAGTATTTGTGGCAAGAAGATAACGACTTAGAATTATACTTTTTTACCAAAGAACACATTGTATTATGTAGTTTAGATTCAAATCAGAAGCTATTTATCATTAAGAGATTTACTAGGGATATATCCAAGATTGAAATAACAAACTATGATGCTAACCATCGTGATATACAACTCATTATAACCTTTGTTAACAAGGACGAAATAATTCTCCAAAGTAATGACACAAACGAACATTGGAAATTTAAATACTTTAAAAAGATACAAGAGCTATATAACTTTATTAACTAGGCATCCATTAGGGTGCTTTTTCATATAAATGCATTAAACTATTAAAAAAAATACATATTCCATCATAAAAATAAAATTCTTCTCCATAATTGATTGAAGAAGAATTATTTTAGTCTATTAATTAAAATAATGTTTTAGTTGTCTTTTCCATATTTCTTCCACTATCCCGTTTGCATTAGTAGGATGAGAACCAAACATATTCATTGTCATTTTAAGTATTAATTGATTATTCTTATTTACTTCACATATAATATTTTCGTTCATAGCATTATCGTTAGAAATATCAATCATTTTCCCAAAGTGCAAGCTTATCCCTCTTCCAAACAGGCCACCAATCCACATTTTTATCCCGGTAACTTCCACTCCATTTTTATATAGTTTATAGAAAACTTTTAAGCTCGATATTTCTTCAACTACGTAATCAAATGATTGATCTTTCAATTTTACTTGATTAAAAAGCTGTATAAGTAACGTTTTAATTTCCATAAATTTATGTTGTAGAAATTTATCTTTGTCCAGATCGGTAACTTTCCTACCTATATCTATTACACTATCGCTAAAAGGGTTTTTAACTTCTACGTCTCTAGCTGTTTTAGGTTTCAAGTCAGGAACCGGTCCTAAAGGCGCTTCTTCGTACAACGGTACATTATATATTCTATATACTAATTCCTCATATTTTTCTTCAAAATTCATATCATTTGAAAAATCAATAGCGTAATAACCTTTGAAATGAAAAGGGACTACTTCATTAAAATTAACCGAATCACGTTTAATAAAAATAAGTTTATCACTATTCTCTTGTAATAGTGATAATAAAGACATGTTTTCAAACCCCACTCCGCCTTCAAAGTTGTCAGCTTTCTTTGAATACTTTTCAGTTAAAACAATAATTGTAAAGTCACTATCACGTACTCTCTCTATCATCATTTGAGGTAAGTGGGTGGTACTTGTTTGTGTTAAAAATTGATCGTATGTTGCCTCAACTCCACTCTCTTTCCTTAATTTATTTACTAGGTTTCTAACCCATATTTGATGTTTTTCACTGTCCCAACTATAACTAATAAATACTGACTTTCTATCCCTCAATATTTTCACCTCTTAACCTTTAAAATAATTAACTTTAATAAAGAATCACTCCCAAATATTGACTATGATCTTAGTTTACCATACTAGCAAATTTGTCGAAAGACGGGTCTATAGAAGAAAAACCTTATGAGGGCAAGCCTCATAAGGTTTAATACTTCTGCTTTTCCGGTATTACTCCCCGTACTCCTCCGGCTGGGTTCTTCATATCTCCCTCATACCTTGGGATCAGGTGGACATGTACGTGAAAGATCGTCTGTCCCGCTGTCTCGCCGCAGTTAATTCCAACATTGTATCCTTCAGGTCTGTATTTTTCATCAAGTAGCGATTTCCCCTTCTCTAACAGCTCGTTAAATGCCTCACGTTCTTCTAATGTGGTGTCAAAGAAATCACTCACATGGCGTTTAGGAATGATTAGCAGGTGGCCTTTACTTACTGGGTATTTGTCAAAGATGGCGAATGCCAGGTCGTTTTCTAAAAATTTTTCATCGATTGTGCAGAATGGGCAATTCTCAATAATCACTATTAGTACCTCCATTGCTGTATCAGTTATATAAATATTAGTGTGTTGCTGGTGTTCTATACTGAGAAATATTTAAAACTTGAAATATCCTCTAACAGTTTCTGATTTGCCGGATCTTCATATAAGTTTTTCATTGCTTGTAATACTTCCTCTGAATCCTCCCAATTCCTGATCACCTTAGCATCTGAGAATAAACGAGTATACTTAGCTGTGGGAAGCTTTGACCTGCTGGTAATGGAGTAATTAAGCTCCTCCAGCCTTTCGATAATTTTAAGTCGTTGTTCTGGTTGCAAGGGACCCAATTCTAATGTTAGCTTCAATCGGTCATCCTTTAACCTGTCAAACCAATACGTAAACGTACTATCGTGCCACCACCATTTTTCTCGCGTATTTCCATAGATCTCTTCCAATTCACGGAATACCGGTAAAACAAATGATACCTGATATGTTTTAAAACGATAGGCATTTGCATTAATGTCATAGAACTTGCTGAACCTTTCAAATGGAGTCTCAGGATACTCCCCCTCTCTTTGTTGTTTTGGTATCTGGGTCTGAGGTTTATGTATTTCCTCACTTTCTTCCATTTGTTCAATTGCAAGAGCAATATGTTTAAAAAGGCTGTTTATATCAGGGTCATTATAAAGAGTTTTCATACCATTTACTATTTCTTGCTTATTTGCCCAATCCGTAATATTAATAGTATTTGTATAAATTTTTGTAAACTTTTTTCCTTCCAGCTTACCGCTTGATTGGAAAGAAACTCCCTGGCGCTCTAGTTCAGTTAATAACCTGTATCTGTTTTTAAAAGGTATTGGACCCACTTCAACATTTATCTTCAAAAGTTCATTCCATGTTCGGTTAAACCAGATGATTAAACCATTACCAAGCCAGTAGCCTTCCCCTGGGTTACCAATAACCTCTTCAAAGTCCGACCAATCCGGTAAAATAAAATTAGGTGAAGACACATGTGCACTGTATACCTCTTCAGGAATTTCTTCTATTTTGACAAAATCAAGAAAAGCTTCTCTGATAAGATTGCTTCCTTTCTTAAATACATAATCAATTGTTTCTTTATTTTTTGCATAAAGCTGATTTATCAGTTCCTTTTCTGTGTTATGGAAGCCTTCTAACTGTTTACTTAATTCCATGTACCTTGGCTTACTGTGCAATTCCGGATGCTGACTAACGTAAAGCAAATCAATAGCATAACGGTTCATACGATAGACATTCAAAGCAAGTTCAACAGCTTCCTCATCTTCCACCAGCTCTTCCTGTAATATCGCCGTGTAATATTTTAAGAAGTCATAAATATTATCAGCAATAGCATCCTTATGCAGTTCAACGTATTGAGTTATGATTTCCAGAATATCTTTATAATCTAAAATAAAATAATCCTGGTAGGAAGGTTCGTCAGTGGAAAGGGTAAGGAAGACCGGAATAATCTCATAACCTGAATACTCATTTTTCACATAGGATAGATAATCTTCCAGCTGCCCCTTTGATTCCCCGGCATAAAACTTGTTTTCTATAATGACAATTAAGTTTTGAGATGGGATTTTTAATAAAAGATCGATTGATCGATTCGTACTGGTTCTGACTTCCCGCTTTACTTGCGTATCCCAAAACGAACGATGCAAATGTAATAATACGTCAACATTGGTTATTTTCTCTTCATTTTCAGTCTTTGTCACCAATCGTGATAAGACCTTTTTCACAAAAAAATCACCTAACTGATGATTTTCATTAGGGTCCAGCAACCATCCAAGAAAATTAGAATGTCTAATCTCGAATCGGTCAACCTTTAATACTTTAAATGGATTAAAACGCTTAAATTTCTGATTCAGCTGCTCGAATTCTTTTGTATGGTCAAGATGTGCGATTGATTGTAATGAGTAATCCATTTTTTTATTCCCCTAAATGTTCAAATTTAATGATAACTTAATAATTTAATAATACGCTTAATAATATCATTTACCTTTATATTAATTTCCTCTTTATCCAACCCCCTGTCAAGCTGCAGGCTCCATTGATGGATAGTAAAGGGGCTGTTCTTTATTTGATCGGTCCGTTCTCTTCCGCCGGCATATAGTAAAATACCGTGTTCTGTCTGGCGGGCAGTTAAATAAGCAAGCATTTGAAATACATTGCTGTTTATCGAGGAATCATCTCTCCTTGAGATATATTTTAAATCCAGGATCACTTCCCGGCCGTCTCTGGACTTTATTATTACATCCGGGATGATTTTGATTTTGCCACCTTCTGCGAGTGAATCGTGTTTTTGCAGGGTGACTTCGACGCCATGCTTGCTTAGTTCCTGTACGAGCTTTTTACCTATATACATCTCGAACAGTTCATTCATATCCAGAAGGAAGGAACTGCTTTTTTGTCCTCCCAGCTCAAAGGTTAGTGCGGTTGCCTTCCAGTACAGTAACGCCCATTGGAACGCCGGCTTGTAGTGGGCGTTTAATCTCGTGACAGGAAGCAGGTTAATATTTCTTACTTGTTCGTCAGGTTCAGGACTGCTCTTTAAGCTTCTCCCATCAATCTCCCTGCCGAATATATTTTTAAGTTCCCTGAGATCCCTTGGAACTGAGGAATCCCCATATCCTCTCTTAAGCATATCCATTAATGCACATGTAATCAGAAAGTTTTCTTTCACATTTTCCGTCAGTTCATCATAGCGGCAGTCAAATTGGTAATCGTGTTTCAGCCAGCGCTTGAATGTCTTTTCAGCATGTAGCTGTCCCCTCACTGCAGGCAATGGGCTTTCTTCTGTTACATAACCTTTTTTAATTCCTCTTGAATAAATTCGTTTACATTCATGAAGAAAGAATTTGACAATCCACTCAAGATCTCCAAAATCGGTTTCATAGCTTACTTCCGTTTCACTCCACCTGACAGTAGATAAATCATAAGCCGTGGCAAGCCATTCCCATATTACCGGCAGCTCCACTTTAGGAGATATTTTAAAAAGGTAATTATTGCAGCGAAAGGCACCGACGATGGAGCCTGCCCGGAGTGTATACTTGTTATCTCCTGCAGTATGCTGTACTTGCACGGCAGCAGAATATTTATTTTTCAGGGAAGCTGCAATTTCTTCCGGCAAAAAGATATTGTTCAGTTTTTCATACTCTGTCAGGCGGATTACCTTTTCCTCATTCATCCTCTTCCACACCAGTTTCTAGAAGAGACGCAAGCTGGAACTGTTCCAGTCTCTGTCTGTCATGGACAAAACACTCTTCAAGATAAGGCATAATCTGATATTTCCAGATTCTCTTTAGTTTTGCCATCGTAAGCTCCTGTCCGATAAAATAACTGTGCCCGATTGAAATGTCGGGGTCATCAATCATTTCATTAACCTTGTTTACTAAATCAGCGACCCACGCCATCTCCGGTTCATTATCCAATAGATAATTTTTTAGCACACTCTCTGTCTCTTTTGTTGAAAAAGGAATGAACTGAAACCTTCGTCTCAGAGCAAAGTCAATTTGCGCCAGGGACCGGTCCGTCGTATTCATCGTACCTATTAAATAAATGTTATCAGGAACGATCAGCTTCTTTTTTGAATATGGAAGAGGCACCGGGGTATTTCTGTACTCTAAAGCATAAAGAAGTTCCCCGAACACTTTCGCTGTGTTTGCTCTGTTGATTTCGTCAATAATCAGAATGTATGATTTCTCCTGGTTTTCAGGCTTTCGTGCTTCATCACATAGCATAGAGAAAATCCCCGGCTCTACTTTTACGGAAAGCTGCTGGTTCTCCTCCCCAGTTAACTCAGGTCTTAGTCCTTCTATGAATTCCTCGTATGTATAGGACGGGTGAAACTGAATTAATTTTACATGCTGCTCATGCTGGGTTAAAATTTTTGCAAGCCGCTGGGCAATAAAGGTTTTACCGGTTCCAGGAGGACCATAAAAGATAACCTGGCGTTTTTCACTCAAAAGCTCGAGCCATTCCTCCATACTATCTTTGCTTACATACGTCTCCCTTACCGCATCATCAATCGTATAAGGCTTACGGACACCGCTCCTTTATTGCAGGTAGCCTCTCAGTTCGTTAAGGAATTTCACATCATCCAGGGCATCGACGGATTTTCCTCTTAGCAGATCGCCTTCTTCGTTTTCTATGCGGAGGTCGGCGTTGTATGTTTCCTCGCTCTCCCAGATAATAAGCAGGCCCGCAACATCCTCTTTCGATTCGCCGCTGTATTGCCAGATCAGGCTTCCCGTGTATTCTTCTTCAAGTCCAGTTTCTTCCGGGTCGGCTGTTTTCATTTGAGAAAACTTATAGCCTTCTTCAAAAAGCACATCTCTAATCTGAAGAGCAAATTCATCGTTTATAATTGGATCTTTATCATCGTCCTCCGCATTATTCTCAGCCTCGATACTGGACGCTACATAATAGAGGAAACTACTGAGGGACATCATATCCGCCATATATTTTTCTCCCCGGTATTTCTGCATATCTTCAAGCAGCTCGTACAGCTTATCAACAAAATGATTATATTTATGGTGTTCTGCAGCCTGGGTGTCTGTTGCCAGACTGTAGCCTAAATATTCAAGGCCGTCACGGCTTGCCTTATAATAAATAGGATACTTCTCCATTCCCTGAATCCCCCAGAAAAAGCTGAGGAAGAAAGTCATGTACCTGGTATTTGGGCATCTTTTTGGGGGAAAACCTTGTTCTATCGCCCGCTTTTTTAGAGATTTTATATACTCGCCAAAACGGCCCAGCTTCTCCCTTGTCCAGTTGAAGTCTCCCTCTTCATGATCCGAGATTTGAATGCCAGCGAGAATTTCTGTTGTTAACTCTTCAATCGTCTCTGTGTACTCGGCCATATTGTAAAGCTGATTAAAAAACATCTGCCCGGAAAAGCCGCTGAACCCCCACAAATTCACACGGTTACCTTCAAATTCCACTTTTGCTTTTGTCTTCTGGTCGAGAATTTTCTTAAATTCACCTAGATTGATTGTACCGTTTCTCAGTTCAACAAGCTCAGTGAAATTTGATATAAAGGCTTCCCTTTCATATAAAATAAAATGCTCTCTGAACCTTGCAGCTTCATCCTTTTCATAGAGCTGGAGCCAGTCTTCCAGAGTCCTCGTTTTGTATGTTCCCGCCTCATCTTTTACACCGCCGGGCTGCTCCCAACCCGTTTCGAGGAGGGAGACCAGTTTATTAATCTCTTCGTTTGAAGTAAGCATGACATCTGTTTTCCCGTTTCCTGTTTTTATACCAGCCTTTTTCACTTCAGCCATATTAATTTTGTTCGATAAAACAACATGAATATGCTTGTACCTTTTCCTCGGGGCGGAAACGAGAATTCTCCTGCTACCGGAATAATAGATCATCCGTCCAAACCCGCGGTCAGGTGTCGGGCTGTCGGCACTATTATCGACTATTTCCTTTTCGAACAGCCTTTCCTCCAAATACCTCATCAGCATCTCTGTTTCTTTATTCGCGTTATAAATCTTTTTTGTCTCCGACTCGTTCCAGCGGACGCCTTTATTAACCAATGCAGTCACCTCGTTTATATTTATTAGAGCGTATCTCTTATGATTTTACGTTCAAATTTCCAATTGTTAGTTACCGCATAAATTCGAAAAGTATGATGAGATTATTCAGATTCAAAGTACTATTAGGTTCAGTAATACGAATTAAGAGATTACTTACAACTTTCGACATTAAGCATGCTATTCCTGCACTTATAATGAAGAAGGAGAACAGCATGCCGCCGTTCTCCTTCCCTGTGTATTAGTGGACTCAGTAATTTCTTTTCTCTTTACAGGGCCTAATGGACAGTGTACCAAACTCTAGATGTCTTTCCGATTTTGAATAATTCTACTGGATTAGCAATGTACATATATCCATATTCTTCCTATTGCAAGAAAAGAACTTTATATGAGTGACTTAAGTTATACTTATTTCAGCACCATAACTATTAATTTCATTTGTTTTAATGTTTTCTATTATTTCAACATTTATTAGCGGGGTAAATTTTTCATTCAATTGGTCCAAAGCAACTTTTGATCGTTGATGCTTATTACTGATTCTCTTGGCTTCGACTACTTTTAAGAAAAAGTCTCGATTATATGGTGTGAAAATTATCCCGTCTAGCTCACAAACGGATTGTTTATTTTCATCAATAAATTTCAATGATCCTGTATATATAACATAAAGACCTCTATAAGTTATTTTCTCTAAAGCCTTAATAACAGTAAAAATTTCGTGCATCCCATCCTTATTTTCAGGAAATCTTCTTTTAAATTGAGATAAATGCTCTTCCACTTTCTTAACCGCATTTGTATTGCCATTCGATATAATTAGGGCATCTGATAAACCTTCATAATTAAACTCACAAAAGTAATCTTCCTTTAGAATATTTCTAAACAAATACGTTATCACCTTTTTAGTAACTACTTCTGTAAATTCTCCATTATTCACTTCGCTTTTTGCGAACCTTTTGAATCGAAAATAATCACCTAAAGCGTTATAAATTATTTTTAAACAATTTTTTACTTTTATATTATTTGAAATTTTCTTATCTAAGGCATACACTGTTCTATATTTTAAGTAATCAGGTGAAAACCCTATACCAATATGACATTTAGAACCTAAGTAGTTAATTTTATCAAGTTCTTCTTTAAATATATCTTCAGGAAATCCTTTTCTGTCTTTAACAAAGTAAGTAATACTTAATGTAGTATCTTTATCCCATGGCAATGTATTATAAGAAAAGTTTTCTTCTTTATTGAATGGTGAATCTTCATTCATTAAAATACCTTGTATTAATTTTAAAGAATTATTTTGTGAACGATTTTCTTCTAAATAATTATCTAATTTGTTTGCTAAATCTAAACTTCTTTTTGAACCTATTAGAATAGCATTATTCTCTAAATATAATGTATCCTCTAGCAAGCTATTCATACGATTGAATACTTCCATTAATCCTGATATTTTTTTTTCGATTTCATCTATAAATAGCTCTCTGTTAAATAAAACGCTCTTTAAGTCGATAGATATAGGTATATGCGAGAAATGACTATCCATAACAATATAAGAAACTCTTCTAACTTTTGTGTGTAAATCAATATAATAATTGGGATTATTTGATAATATGTTATTTAATATCAATTCACATATTTCTCTACACTCATCATACTCGCTTTTCCTTGATAAAATAAATAATGTGTTCAACCAATGGATCTTTTGAAAATCATTTGTATCTAAAATAACATCGAATAGTTTTTTACTTTCTTTTTTTAAACCATTTTTAAATAACGTTTTTACATTTGCTTTATTTAGCTTTAAATAATGGTACCATACTTTGTTACTTGAAAATGTATCTTTGGAGTAACCCATGTTTCCTAGGATTACTGTTAATTGTAATAGTTCTGTTCCCGTGATCTTTTTTTTCTTATAATTCGTCCCATCATCAACAAAGAATTTCCAATAATCTTTTTTACTATTTAAACCCATTTTTCCGTGATCTTTTAAAAAATTTATTAACATTACTTGAAGTAATACATATTCAAATCGAGTATAATGGGCACCATTATGAATATATCTTATTGCACCTAATTGATTAATGCCTTTAAGTTTATTAATTATTTTTAAATTAGAATCTTCTAGTAATTCACAGGCTGTCCCATATATTTCAGGATTGATAATCCCAATACCATTTATATTATATTCATAATTGGTTATCAAAAAAGAATCCCCCTTAAGAATGTGGACCGCTTCTATTTAATGATGTACCAAGAAATTATCGTATTCCTATACTGATTCTTTCCATCCTCATACTTTTATATTGCAGTGAATCGGCAGATATTTTTTTTCAGTAACCTCTTTAAAGTACTCCCCTTTAACGGGCATAATTCTATCTTTGTCTAGTGGACTTTCAAAGTATTATTATTAATTAAACCTGTCCTACCTGCAATGATCCCATCAAAATACTCCGTAAACTCACTCTTCCCTGAGTAGCTTATACACAAGTATTCCTTCGCTCTTGTCATTCCGATGTACATGAGGGAGGCTTCTCTTTCTTTGTCTTCTTCCAATGGGAATGGCATGTTGTCGGCGCCGACGATGAATACTGCCTGGAAGTCCAGTCCTTTGCTGCTGTCAATTGTGCTGATTTTTACGGTTTCCTCTTCTTTTTCGAAGTCCCGTTTTGACTTCGAGTTCTCAGTAAGCCAGTAATAGCCGATGCCTTCTTTATTCAGTGCCCGTGTCAGCACATCTACATAATTCATCTTGTATGTTTTCTTTACTCGGTAGAGGATAAGCATTTCTGACAGCGGAACCTTCTTTTGTTCGTGCAGCTTCCTTATTTGTCTTGCTACTATCTTTGCTTCCCGAAAAAAATTTTCCGTTTTAAGGATGGCGGGTTCTGCTCCTTTTCTTCTCGTGCTCTGTGGAGCGATGATTTCCCCTTCATGCTCCCGACTCACTACTTTATTTTTCAGTGAGGAATGCTTCTGGTAAAAATCCCAGGCAAACTTCACAATTTGGGCTGTGTTGCGGTAGTTAATATTTAATATCTTCGAACGCCCCTGGAAACTCAAGCCTGTATCCTGCACGTATGTACGCTTTCTTTTATAAATGGACTGTGCCCTGTCTTCCACTAGCAGCAGTGACTTCGTTTCCGGGTTCAGCAGCTGGCTTACAAGCTGGAACCACTGGGGCTCAAAATCCTGGCCTTCATCTATTAAAATAGCATCATAGGTTGGCATAATCGCTTCGTTGTTTTCCAGCTTCTCCAATAATACCGGTATATTTTGTTCGGAAGTTTTCAAATCATTTTTCAGCCAGGAATGGAAATTACGTACTTCAATATTGTGTTTCTTGTTCTTGGTTTCCTCGGTGAAATCGAAGTCAAACAAACTGTCAGGCTCCGTCATCATATGATAAATCATTTGTTCAATACTTCTGGAAAGGGAGATATTATAGCAAAGAACAAGGATCTTCCAGTCGGGGTGTTCTTTCGCGAGCATTTTTGCCCGACTTCCTAAGATAAGTGTCTTCCCGCTGCCTGCTACTCCACGGATAAGCCGGTTCTTATCACCGATTTGTTTTGCTAGGTTTTCCTGGTGGAGATCCATCGCTTTCAGGTCATGCAGGGACAGAAGAAGCTGGTCCTGATACGGCACGGGCTGCTTATATTCCGCACTGATCCGTACTTCAGGGAATAAATGATATCTGATAGCGTCCATTTCATTTTTCGAGAGAGGCTCCCTTAACCGGAACGGGACCTTGAACATATTCATTATTTTCTCGATCAGATTTTCTTCAGAGAAAGATTCTTTTTCCGGATCTATCTCGTCTCTAGTAAAACAAAGATGAGGCTCCACAACAGAATATAAGCCTTCCTGTATGAAGTCTTTCTGCTGCAGGCGGGTGAACACAGTGCCGCATCCATATGGGAACTTTAAGTAAAACTTGTATTTCCCGTCCAGATGAATCAGGTTCTTATCCTTCTTTAATATATCTACTATAAGGTACATATACTCCTGAGCCTGGCGCATCGGGCTCTTCGTTTTCGTCTGCTCGCCTGAGGAAGTGACCAGCGTCCACTCGTCCTGGTTAATTTGGAAAAGCGTGTTTTTCGTATAATCCTTCACTTCAAGCACTAATAACCCAAGGTCAGGGGCGATGATCACAA
Source organism: Evansella clarkii (assembly GCF_002019695.1). Lineage (GTDB taxonomy): Bacteria > Bacillota > Bacilli > Bacillales > Salisediminibacteriaceae > Evansella > Evansella clarkii. The sequence goes on from NZ_KV917376.1 coordinate 3,828,015, forward strand.
AATCAGGCCGTCTCCCATGTACCTCAGGTTCATAATAAACAATATAGTCATCCGGTAAGTAAGTTTTCAGTGTACGAAACAGCAGCCTTTCCCCAACAGTGGCACTCGAACGGATCGTCTCAGGTATTGTATATGCCATAATATCCTCCATAAAACAAGCGTTTCCCTCATTATACAACAGAATTGGATGAATTTTCATATTTTTCCTGTTGATTGTCATATCGACAAATTCTGAGTAGTGCCTGGTACTTGTCGAATACTTAACTTTCCCTTGTTACACCGTACCTGTCCCCTTGTTCAAAGAAAAAACCTGTCCAAAATTCATTTGAACAAGTTTTCCTTAATTCTGGTTTTCAAACTCAAACCTGAAGATCCTTAAGCCATAATTAAACCCAATACCAGATAGCCGGCTATACCTAAAACAAATGGTACGATAATGAGTAATAAAGATGTTCTTGCATAATCCATATTTTTTATGCCTACGGCTGCACATGTTACTGTTACTGCATCACCATAAAAGCATGCATGGCTTCCAAAGGCTGTAGCTGCTGCGACAGTTCCTATTGCTAAATATGGGTCTACTCCCATTGCGAGAGCGATTGGCAATATAATTGGAAATGAAATCGCTGCGACTCCCCAGAAGCTTCCTGTAGCAAAGGCTAAAATTGAAATGACTATAAACGTCACTACAGGGAATAAGGCGGGACTGAGTATTGGCGTTACTTGATCAATTACATATGGAGTCAGGCCTAAGTCATCATTAAATTTCTGCAGTACAAAAGCCGAAAGGACGAGCATTGTGACATAAAGCATATCTTTAAACCCGCCTATAATATTGTCTGCTAATTGGCCAAATGTCATTAACCGCTGAACGAAAAGCATCACAAACGCTACTACTATTGCTATAATCACACCGAGAACTATATCCGATGAATATATAGTTATTCCGATTAAAGCCAGCAGCGGAACAATAAAATTCCAGGCACTGGATTTTTCTGTTGTGGCGGCAATTTCCTCTTCTTCTTCCCCTGCTTTAAAATCTTCTGGTAATACCCTGCCTGCAGCAGCTCTCGTTTCTGCTGTTTTCATTGGTCCGAAAAATGGAATGATACCAAAAATAAAAAATGGAACTATCAGTACCGCTATCCAGGCATAAAGCATATATGGGATTGAATTAACATATGCCATAAAGCCTGATACACCAGCAACTACACCTACTTCTTCTATCTGAGCAGCGTATAGAATCGCCCAGGTGGAAAATGGCACTAAAATACAGATAGCTGCACCAGTGGAGTTTACGATGAACGCCAGAAACTCTCTGGAAACTTTGAATTTATCTGTTATATTCTGCATTGCCACACCGACACTCAAAGAATTGAGATAATCGTCTACAAAAATCAGGATCCCAAACAGCCAGGTAAGTAACAATGATTTGTTTCTTGATTTAGCCACCTTGGCGCCGATGTCTGTAAACCCTAATGCAGAGCCCGAGTTCTTAAGAATCCTTATCATTGCTCCAAACATACCAAACATTATAATATAGTAAGCTGAATCTCCAATCTCAGTAAGGGTATAATCAAACCATGTATTCCAAAAGTCCCCTCCTGCTAAAATGATTGCAGCGACAAAGGTTCCCAGTATCAGGGACTCCGTTGCTTTTTTCGTTATAATAGCAGCTATTATAACTACTGCTACTGGTATGAGGCTTATTATTCCGTATGTTTCCGCTACCTCCATAATTCCACCCCTTTTTATTGATATTTGTAAATATTCTGAATTTTTGGCTGAAAAAAAAAAAATTACTGTCCGTTCTCTCTCTTTCTTTCTCCATCCATATTACTTTACTGGTATGATTCCTGCTCCTGTCCTACTTTTCTCATACACTACCTTTCCGTCCATCATCGTCAATATAACTTTAGCTGAAAGGATTTCTTCCGGTGGTATGTTAAACAGATTTCTGTCCAGGACGGCAATGTCCGCAAGCTTCCCTTCCTCCAGTGTTCCAAGTTCATGTTCCCGGAACGATCCGTAAGCTGAGCCATTAGTATATGCTTTTAACGTTTCAGAAATAGTAATACACTCGTCCTGATTCCATACATTTTCCGGGTCCATAGTAATATCAGTCCTCGTTATTGCATTGAAAATTCCTAACATAGGGTTTAGTGGAACCACAGGGAAATCTGAGCCAAATGCCAGCCTTGCTCCTGCCTTTTTCAACGTGTTAATTGGAAAAGCAAGCTCTTCCCGATCTTTGCCTATCCTTGCTGTGTAGACACTTTTTTCTGCAGCAGATAAATGATACGGCTGCATGGAGGCGATTACCCCCAGCTCATGAAAGCGCTTTATATCTTCTTTATGAATAACCTCTATATGTTCAATTGTATGCCGGGAATCCCGAACTCCATTTTGTTTCCGTGCCTCTTCATAAGCATCTAATGCTAAGCGGACAGCTCCGTCGCCTATTGCATGTAAACGTACTCTGAAACCTTCCCGGTCTGCATCCACAATCCATTTATTTAGCCTGTCCGGAGGAAATGCCGTAGTTCCACGTGTTTCCCGTTTATCGGAATATGGTTCCAGCAAGGAGGCTGTTCTGCTTCCCAGTACTCCGTCAACAAATTGTTTCAGCCCTGAAAACTGTATTTTTTCTGTAAAATAGGTTTCTTTTATATGCCTTGCTTTTTCTAAATCACCGTTTAATGGAGGTGAGAAATGTACACGTGCCGTTAATTCCCCATTTTCCTCCATTTGTTTTAAGATTGGAAACTCATCCAGACTTTCACGTTGGGGCATATAAACATCATTTACAGAGGTAACACCGGAAGCGGCAGCCGCCTGAAAGAAATTTCTCAGCAGGGTAACCTTCTTATCCTCTGAATAGGAACTAAACGCCCCTTCATACATTAAGATCATTGCATGTTCATAAGCAATTCCTGTTAATTCCCCTGTACTGTCCTTTGCAAATTCACCGAATGGCGGATCCTCGGTATGTTTAGTAATTCCCATCATCTCCAGTGCCTTACTATTCACCCATGCATGATGGCACTCCACGTGGCTCAGGATCACAGGCCTGTCTTTTACAACCATGTCTAAGGAGAAACGATGAGGCAGCTTTGGGTTCCCCCAATTTTCATTATCCCACGCAAATCCTAAGATCCATTCTTCTTCCGGACGGTTTTCTGCAAATGTCCTGACCATTTCCAATGCTTCTTCCTGTGACTTAGCATCCAGTAAATTCACACTGTCCATTTCTATACTGCCCATCATCAGGTGAATATGAAAATCATGCAACCCTGGCATAATTAATTGATCTCCAAAATCATATACTTTCGTTTCGGTCCCGATGAAAGACGATATTTCGTCTTTAGGCCCCACCGCTTTGATCCTGTTCCCCTTAATGGCAATGGAGGCTGCCTCTGGTTCTTTTTTAAGACCTGTAAATACAGTATTACTCATCAAAATAACGTCTGCTTCCCAATCTCTCCTCATAAAGAGGCCTCCCTTCTTTTGTTTCATAGCAATTTATCCGAACTACGTTTTAACGCTATATCTTTTTCATAAATGCTTCCAGTGAACTGTCTACTATAGAAATAATTCTTTCAACCTCTTCTTTTGTAACAATTAAAGGAGGTGCAATAGCTACTGTATTCATTCCTGGCTCGAAGTCAAATGGCCGGATTAACAAATCCCGCTGATAACATTCCTCTACCAGGGAAGCAGCTGCTTTCACAGAATCATCAAACGGCAGTCCGGATTGTGGATCCTTCATTAAGTCAAACCCTGCCAGCAGGCCTTTCACCCTTGTTTTTGTAAAAAATTCATACTTACCTTCCAGATATTTAAGTCCCTCTTCCAGGACTTCCCCCATTTTTTCCGCGTGGTCAACGAGGTTATCTCTCAAAAGTATCTCAATATTTTTCAAACCTACAGCACAGGCAGTCGGGTGGCCGCTGTAAGTAAATCCGTGTGCCAGCATGCCGTCAAACTCGGAGATTGCATTCTTTATATCTTCACGCATGACAACCCCTCCCAGTTGAGCGTAACCACTTGTGATCCCCTTAGCTACAGACATGAAGTCGGGAACGACATTCCAGTGATCCACGCCAAACATCTTGCCGGTTCTGCCAAAGCCGCAAATTACTTCATCGGCAATGAAATGTATCTCATTCTCATCACATAATCTTCTCAGTGCCTCCAAGTATCCTTCAGGAGGCATATGTACCCCGCCTGCTCCTTGTATCGGCTCAACGATGACTGCGGCGATTTTTTCCTTTCCTTCTTTTTCAATAATATGCCGGATGCTTTCTTCGTATCTGGGATGATTATTATCTCCAAGCTCACATTCTGTCAGATATGGTTCTGCATTAACAATATCAGGGTCTTGGGAGCCTGAAAAATTCCGGTAAACTTCTATCCCTGTTGCCCTTTGTGCAGCCACTGTTACCCCGTGGTATCCCCTTCTCAGTGAGATGATCTTCCTTTTTTCTTTGTAACCTTTTAACTGCCAGTAAAACCTGGATAACTTAAAAGCTGTATCATTCGATTCTGAACCACCCGACGTGTAAAAAATAGTGTTTAAATCACCAGGAGTTAAAGAGGCGATTTTTTCAGCAAGAAGGACTGTCGGTTCATTTGCGTAGCCATAAAACCCTGTTGTATATGCAGAATCAGACATTTGCTTATAAGAAGCTTCTGCCAGTTCTTTATTTCCGTGGCCCAGATTTACATTCCACAGCATGGAAACTCCGTCGATGTATGTTCTTCCTTTCAAATCATTCAGATAAATTCCTTGTCCTCCTGAAAAAATAATCTTAGGTCCTGATTCTGCCTGAGCTTTAGGATTAGTAGAAGGGTGCAGTACATGTTTACGGTCTAATTGAGATAACTCATTCCATAATGTTTCCGGACTTTTCGGATTAGTAATTTGTTTGTTACTCATAGTAAGAAGACACTCCTTTTTAGAAGAAATTAAACCGCCACCGGCCTCGTTTTCCTGTTTCCACACAGATAACCTGGTGCCTCGACTCTGCGTTTACCGGGGGCGGTTCCGTACTCGCATGACCTGGCTTTTTTTACTCTGTCCCTATCTTCTGAAACTTATAATCTTTGTTATACCATTCCATCCACGTCGCATAGTAGAGGGAAGCGTCATCCCCTTCGAGGTAATTAGGGATAACGTCCTTTAGTTGAAAACCATTATTTATCTGAAAAGTAAGTACCGGATCATAAATCTCTTTATCTGCTACTTTTTGTACGTATTCCTGCGCTGACATTTGATCAGCAAACTTATAAAAATATGGTATCCGTCCGCCGAGAATAATACTTTTTAAATTGAAGTCCTGACAAATTTTCTTACGGGCGTTATAAAGCTTTCTCCCTAGTTTAAGACTCCTGTAATCAGGATGAACAGATACCTCTACACCGTATAAATTAATACCGTCCGGTCTATGGTTGCGGATATAACCGTTGTCACAAAGAACCTTATAATTATTTTTATCCAGATACTCTTCGTAATTAAGAATCAGGCTTGAACAGGAGCCGACTATTTTTCCTTTATACTCTACGCAGAGTTGCCCCTCCGGAAAGATATCCACCTGGCTTTTAAAATGCTCCTGTTTGAAGGATATATCAGGACCAAAACTGTTTATGGACAGTTCAGCAACTTCTTCCACGTCGTCCTGCGTAATATTCCTGATGACAATTTCCTTCTCTAAATCGGGCAGTTCGGTCTTTGCCATTAATAACTCTCCTCTCTTTTATTATTCTCTCTTGAGGGAAGCGACGGAAACAAATTTCTCTTCCAGATACTCAAGAATGCCTGATCTTCCCCCTTCTTTGCCCATTCCGCTTTCTTTGACTCCCCCAAACGGAGCTTGGGGAACAATTGGCGCAGGGTCGTTAATGCCTACTATCCCATACTCCAGGTCCTGGATCAGGCGGTTGCTTCTTCCTAAATCATTTGTAAAACAATAAGCAGCAAGCCCGTAGCTATCATGGTTTGCCAGATTAATAACTTCTTCTTCGTCAGTAAACGTGAAGATGGGAGCTACTGGACCGAACGTTTCCTCTTTGGAAATTTTCATTTTTTCATTAGCGAAATTAATTACGGTAGGTTCAAAGAAGTTGCCTTTCTCTCCGGTTCTGTTTCCGCCGCAAAGAATTTTCCCTTCATTGGCAACTGCGTCTTTTACATGGCTCTCGACTTTTTCAACAGCCTCTGGAGTAATTAATGGACCAACATCTGTCCCTTTTTCCATCCCGTTGCCTACTCTGAGCTCGGAAACCTTTTCAGACAGCTTTTGACCAAAACTATCAGCAATGCTTTCATGCACATAAATTCTGTTCGTGCTGATACATGTTTGTCCTGCATTTTTAAACTTTGTTAAAAGGACGCCTGTAACGGCTGTGTCAATATCCGCATCTTCAAAAACGAGGAATGGCGCGTGCCCGCCCAGCTCCATGGAAACCTTCTTCACTGTTGCAGCTGATTTTTTCAAAAGCAGTTTACCAACTGCTGTCGATCCTGTAAAAGTAAGTTTTCGTACGACAGGGCTTTCCGTCATTACATCACCGATTTCTTCTGCCGGCCCGATGACTAAATTAACAACACCTGCAGGCAGCTCTGCTTCATGGAAGCACTCAAACACTTTAATTGCAGATAATGGTGTGGACGGTGCAGGCTTTAATACGACCGTGCAGCCTGCGGCAATTGCCGGCGCGATTTTTCGTGTAATCATAGAAGCCGGGAAGTTCCATGGAGTGATAGCTGCCGTTACACCAACTGGCTGTCTATGTACTGTTAACTGTTTATCCGGATGGGATGCAGGAAGAATATCTCCGTATACCCGGCTCGCCTCTTCTCCGTACCATTCCACATAAGCAATCGCACCGAGTACTTCACCTTTTGCATCTGCGAGGGGTTTTCCCATTTCCATCGTAATCGTTTCAGCAATCTCATTTACCTTCGATTTCATAATAGCCGCAACTTTTTTTAAGTATTTCCCCCGCTTTGGACCTGGCACCTTTCTCCATTTCTTAAAAGCTGCTTCAGCAGCATAGATTGCTTCCTCTGTTTCTGTTTTGCCTCCTGAAGCAACTGAGCTAATAAGCTCTCCTGTTGCCGGATTAAAAATATCAATTGTTTCTCCTGAATTAGATTTTTTCCATTCACCATTGATATAAAGCATTCTTATTCCCCCTTAAATTTCTTCAAATGAATCTTCCGTCGGGTGCCCTGTGCTCAGATACATTCTTCTTTCCGTGAGGTTCATAATAATAGAAAAAACGGTGACCATCCGGCGGTGTTCCGGAGCATTTAAGTTTTCATAATGATTAATCGAATTCGGTTCATTAAATCTGTCAGATAACCACCGCTTAAAAGAAGTTTCATTTATTTCTTCATTTCTGGCTGATGCCGTGTGAAAAATGAGCTGCTCTGCACGCCTTTTGCGAATCATGGAATCTTCGAAAGCAAATTCATTCATATCTTTTAAATTCTTCTTTATTTCCTCTGAACATATGTGGTTCGTGTGGACTGCTTTTCCGTCAGTTCCGCCTATCATATCGATGCCAAACGGGGATGTTTCCACATTAGTCGCCATCCCAGCTCCTCCGTCATCATAGCCAATCATAATATTTCCGGCAGAAGCGATCTGGCCTCCCTTTAATTTAGAAACTGCTTCATGAAGGGAAGACGAATTAAGTACGCTTCTTAACCCTAAGTGGACAGGAACTTCATCTGATTTTTTGTCTGTCAGTAAAGCGTTGAAGCAGAGCCCTACACCTGCTGAATTAAACCCGATTTTTCCGATTATCCCTCCTTCCGTCACCATTGTGATGACCGGCTTATCTTCCTGATGAATTTCGAGAAGAAGAAGGCTTTCTTTTTGGGAAGCTTTCCAGTCCCAGTTTTGTCCGATGATTGTATGCTCGGAAACTGGTGCCGTTACTGCAATAGAAGTACAGCCGTCTGAAAAAGAAGCGCCTTTATAATTCGCCAGCGCGATTTCACTCCTTGCGTTCAAAGCAAGAATATCTTCAAAATCTACACCAGCTCCTTCTGCGACGCCCTCCATTTCTTCAATGAATTCCATATTATAGTTTTCGATTGCTTTCAGGTGAACTAACCCTGCTTCCTTCGCCTCTGGCCAGTTGATTCCTTTATATCCATGAAAAAGCTTTTCATATGTTTCCAGGCTCTGATGTACTTCTTTTTTTCCATCAGCTCCATGGGTTCTGCCAATTTCCCTTGGAGAACCACGCAAAACGAGCTTTTTAACCATCAAAACTGCTCCTTCCTGTTTACGTTTCTCTCTGATTTATAGATGTTTCCGCTCAAAAGCTGAGATAGATTCGTCGATAATATTAATCATAAGCTCCACTTCCTGCTTGTTGATAATAAGCGGAGGGGCGATCGCAACAATATTTCTTCCAACATTTGATACTAACGGCCTTAAAATGAGTTTTCTGTTAAAGCACTCTTCAACTACTTCTGTTGCAGGAAGAATCGACTGGTCAAACGGCACCATTTCATCCCTGTCTGCATAAAGCTCAAATCCTGACAGCAAACCAAGTGCTCTTGATTTTGTAAATGTTGGATGTTTGTCTTCTAAATACTTAAATCCTGCTTTCAGTTCACTTTCCATATTTTTTACATTAGCAACAACCTGGTCACGCTCAAGAATTTCAATGTTCTTTAACGCTACAGCACATGCTGTTGGATGGCCGCTGTATGTGAAACCATGTGCTAAAACATCTTCGTACTGGACGATCGTGTCTCGTATTTCATCCTTGATCAATACACCGCCTAATTGGGAATAGCCGCTGGAAACCCCTTTCGCAACACTCATTAAATCAGGTACCACTCCCCAGTTATCCACCCCAAACATTTTGCCTGTTCTGCCAAAGCCGCAGATTACTTCATCCGCTAAAAACAAGATATTAAATTCATCACATAGCTTCCTTACTGCCTGCAAGTAACCTTCCGGCGGCATATGCACTCCACCGGAACCTTGAACCGGCTCCACAATAACTGCGGCAATAGTTTCCGCCCCTTCTCTTTCAACGAGAGCACGAATACTGTTTTTGTAATTCGGATCTTTCTTATCTCCTTCCTCACACTTTGTGAGATGAGGAACAGCATGGAAAACTTCTGAAATACCTGACCCGGAAAACGAATGAAACGCCGGGATCGCTGTAGCAGTTTGCGCTGCGATTGTTACCCCGTGATAGGATTGTTTTAATGCAATAATTTTCTTTTTCTCCGGCTGTCCTTTTAAATTCCAGTAGAACCTTGCAAGTTTAAACGCTGTATCATTGGATTCAGACCCGCCGGAAGTAAAAAATACAGAGTTCAAGTCCCCGGGAGCCATGGCTGCAATCTTTTCAGCAAGCCGGACAGCAGGTTCATTGGAGTAACCGGCAAAGGAAGAACTGAATGCAAGCTTTTCCATCTGTTCTTTTGCAACACTCGCCAGTTCCTTATTTCCGTGGCCCAGGTTAACATTCCACAGCATGGACAGGCCGTCTATATATTCGTCTCCGTGAATGTCTTTGACAAAAATACCGTTCCCTTCTTTAAAAGTAAGCTTTGGACCATTTTCAGCATGTAATTTAGGTATAGTAGTTGGGTGAATATAATGCCTCTTATCAAGTTCTGTTAGTTCTGAGATATCAGGCTGTTTTAAAGACGGTTCGTTAATCATTTTGTAAAACCTCCTAAATAATTTCACTTCACTATAATTAATTGCAATTTTCATGCCAGTTTTTTCATTACTGAGCTAACGCCGTTTTCCAGCAATCCACCCTCAATATCTATGAATCTGTGCATAGCTTATGTTCCAAAGCATATGCTAAGTTTAGAATTAATAAACAAAGTCATAGCAAGTGCAAATGCGTAACTTTACCACTATGAGCATCGTTTGTGAACGCTGGCATTAAAATATGATGATCAAGTTTAGTGTTCCATTTACACCATTGCAGGTGGGGAAAGATTTCAACCATAAAAAAACTCGCCAATTGGCGAGCGTAAAAAGGCGCTGACAGAGGGGCCGATTGGACGGAATCCGCGAGACTCCTGCGGAAAAAGCATTGGCGGAAGCGTTGCCCGCGGAAAGCGAGCGGATGCAGTCCAACGAAGCTGCTAAAAATTAAGATAAATTATGAAATTGATTCAGTACAGGTATAAAAACTGCCTTTCTTAACAGAAAAGCAGCCTCTTATTATTTATGAATCAGGATTATTTGTTTGTTTTTTTAAGATTTTCTGGTATTTTCGGCTGACGGCTGACTGGCTGATTTGTAAGACCTGAGCTGCTTTTGTCGTCGTTTTATATTGCTTCATCGCAAGCAGGATCAGTTGTTCTTCCAGATGCTCCTTTGCTTCGTGCATAGGCAGGATCCCCGTTACCATAGGCTTGGTCCGTTTCATAGGGCCAAACTTCAGAGAATGGGCAACAAACTCAGCACTGATCACCTCATCGTCGGCGGTTACAACTAACCGTTCAATCTGGTTTTGCAATTCCCTTATGTTCCCCGGCCAGTCGTAAACTTCCAGTAATGTCACTGCATCCGGCGACAGGTGGTAATTTTTTTTATATTTTTCATTGAGCTGCTGAATAAAATGAAATGCCAGCAATGGAATGTCTTCCGGTCTTTCCCTTAACGGAGGCACCTGGATAGGAATAACATTAATACGGTAAAATAAATCTTCCCTGAACGATCCTTCCTCCACCATTTTTTCTAAATTCCGATTCGTTGCTGCGATGATCTGAACATCTATAGGAATAGCTTTTGTGCTTCCCACAGGCGTGACCTCTTTTTCCTGAAGCACTCTCAACAGTTTTACCTGCAGACGGGGAGGAATTTCACTGACCTCATCCAGAAAAAGAACTCCGTGATTAGCTTGTTCAAAGTACCCGACCTTACCTTTGGAGTCTGCACCTGTAAATGCGCCTTTGGTGTACCCGAATAATTCACTTTCCAGTAAATCTTCCGTAATCGCTCCGCAGTTAACAGCTAAATAAGGCTGGTGTGCCCGATTACCTTCGCTATGAATGGATCTTGCAATCAGTTCTTTACCAACTCCTGATTCTCCTAATATAAGTACTGTTGAATCGAAATCTGCAAGCTTCCTGATCCGGTTCATCACCTTTTCCATTTTGCTGCTGCAATAAATAATCTGCCTGGAATAGGTATTATTCTTGTTCTTAAGCTTCTCCAGCTCATTTTTATAGTTCCTCGTCAATCGTTTTGTTTCTCTAAGTTCGTCCTTTAACATCGTCGTCTCGGTGATGTCTCTTAAGGCAATTACAATTCGGTGGATTTCTCCATTTTCATTAAATATGGGATTGCCGACTGCCAGTACGGTCTTTCCTGCAGGCGTTTCCTGAACTATGGAAACCTTCTTTTTCTTTTCCAGCACTGGCCTGACAATAGACGGATTGTACACACCGCTTTTTTCAATTTCTAAAAGATTCTTTCCCTCCAGTTCCTTTATATCCTTCACTCCCCAAAAATCATGAATCAGACTCTCACTGTGGCGGAGAAGCTTTCCCTCTTTATTAACTACAAGGATCTCATCATACATAGTTGCTAAAATGGCGTTTAAATCTGTATTCAGGTCTCTTACATATTCAATTTCCATCGCCATTTCTTCCACCATCGGCAAATCCTGTACGATGATTATTAAGCCGTCCACCTCGTTGTTTTCATTCCTGATAGGGCTGTAATCTACGAGCACACCCATGTCTTCTTTAATATGTATCTGATTAAGCAATGTTTCTCCAGTGGAAAAAACAGTATCAATATGCTCCTCATTAAATATCTCCCCGCTTTTTGCTCTCATTACTTTCTCATAGGAGGATTTGATCATTTTCAAGCCGGATTCATTACAATTTACTATTTTTCTTTCAGAATCTACTATAAAAATCCCCATTGGAATGGAAGAAAGTATGACCTTAAATATATCTGTGTTTATGTTTTCCTGGCGAAATAATTCTATTAAGGCATCTACCCTGTTGATATACCCGATATATTCATCTTCATCATTTTTAACAAGAGTGATGTGTTCACCCATAATCTGAAACATCTGGGCAAAAGACATTGGACTCCCGAGCTTACATTCGCCTATATTTTTAATTGGCACGGCCTTGGTCTCTGCCATTTTTTTATCTAAACTAAAACGCTCTTCATTGTCTAATTCATCTATATTGAGATAAGCATGGATTTTATTCTTTTTAGTAAGGAACAAAAATGAAGCAGTGGATTTTCTGAATTCGTGGAGAAATTCTTTTTCTGGAGCATCCATCGATATACATGTCAGAGGAATTAGTTTTTCCAGTGCGGTAGCGTTCATGCCAATCTCCCTCCCGGTACAACTCTTTTTCTTTCATTATACTACTAAACTGTTCTTCAATTCAAAAGGGTCAGAAATTTCTGTTTACTACTGTTACTAGTTTCGATAAAACTCGCAGCCTGTTTGTAATGAAATCACTAGTTACTAGCACTAAATAACTTTCAGCGGAAAGTTTTTACCAAAAAATATTCAAGTGGAGAAGCAAAAAATTAACTTCTCCACTTGAATGGTAATTTATTCGGCTGCAGTTTTAAAACTCGGTCTGAACATATGCTAAAACCATGCCTGGTATCACATCTTCTCCCTCGCACACTTCAATAGAATGAATATAACCATATATCCCGAACGATATATATTCAATATTCCCTTCTAACGTGTGTATAGAAAACAGCTGTTCTCCCTCATTTATTCGGCTGCCTTTTTCAATATAAATTTCAGCTATCTGACCATAATATGGACTGATGATTAATTCTTTGTAGTTCACCGTCTTTTTCCCCTTCCACTATTGGCTCAGCATCTATGCTTTTAACCGGTCATCCGCTGCAATTTCAGCAGCAGCCGCTGGTTTGGCCGGCAAGTACTCGATCTTGTAATTCAAATAGCCATAAATGATTGCGATAATCGGACTGAGAATACATAAAAAAGCGAAAGGCGCATAACTAAATGCTGATACACCTAATGTCCCGAACATGAACGCACCGCATGTGTTCCACGGAACGAGAGGTGATGTCATCGTTCCTGCATCTTCAATCGTCCTGGAAAGGTTTTTCGGGTGAAGATTTTTATTTTCATACGCTTTTGAGTACATCCGTCCCGGGAGAATGATTGCCAGATACTGATCGCAGGCTATAATATTAGCCGCGATACAAGTTGCAACGGTTGACGCTATTAAACTGCCAGTACTTTTTGCAAATTTCAGCAGAGCTAACACGATCGCTTCCAGTATCCCTGCTTTTTCAAGAATTCCCCCGAAACTCATTGCGATTAAAATTAAGGCAACTGTGTACATCATGCTTTCCATCCCGCCATTATTCAACAGGTTGTCTACTACACTGACGCCGATATCGCTCGCAAACCCGTAATACATTACATTGAAAGCATCTCCTGCAGCCATCCCCTGGAAGCCAATAGAGAATACAACACCAATCAGGGACCCGATCAAGAGCCCGGGAATTGCAGGCATCCGAAACATCATCATGATAATGACTGCAGCCGGGGCGATCAGGAGCCACGGTGTGATAAGAAAAATATCGTTTAACTGACTTTGCAGCTGCTGCACTTCGCCGATGTTTGACTGCACGTTTGTAAACCTGAGGCCAATAATCGTATACAATACTAACGCGATTGCAAGAGCAGGGACAGTAGTGTACATCATATGCTTTATATGTTCAAATAACTCTGCCCCAGTTATACCTGGTGCCATATTTGTCGTTTCAGATAAAGGGGACACTTTATCGCCAAAATAGACCCCGGATATGACCGCCCCTGCAACCATTGCCGTATTCATGCCTAGCCCCTCGCCAATACCCATGATCGCAATCCCGATAGTACCTGCGGCGGTCCAGGCATTTCCCGAGGCTAATGCTACGACACAGCAGATGGCACATGCACTCACGAGAAAATACGTTGGAGACAGCAGTTCCAAACCATAATAAATCATCGTAGGCACAATTCCCCCGGCAATCCAGGAACCGATAATAGCACCTATTACTAACAAAATAATGATCGCCTGCAAAGAGAGCCGGATCGTGTTAAGAAAGGAAACTTCAATTTCCTTCCATGAAAAACCGAGCCACATGGCAACAATCGTGGCAACGACACCGCTTATTAGCAATGGAATATGTGCATCCAGGTCAAGTACAGCGATCCCTATGTAAAGTGAAACAATCATGAAGACTATTGGAATCATTGCAACCATTAAAGTTGGTTTTCTGACGTTAATTTCCGTATTTTCTTTCATACATAATACTCCCCTTTCTACTTTTCCATTTCAGCCTTTCACATATGGCTTCTGTTCTTAATTATGTTGCAAGTTCCATGCCAACTATGAACAGGCTGTATTCTTACTTTTCTGAAAATAGGGAGCGGATTTTTTACCCACTTTTGCATAATTAATTTATATATTCATAATTGATAGTGGGACAGAGAGACAGGTATACTGTCCCGCCCCACCAATAAACCCCGTGGAACACCATACCTGTCCCCTTGCCCCACGACACAGTTCGACAAAAACCGGGTGGTGACAGGCACTTGTCAAACGGGTGGCACCCGTCGAAACAGGCACCTATTTTCATCACTGATGATTGTACAAAGTATATACTATAGCAAGGAATTTTCCACTGATAATTGATGAAAGGATGACGATGATGCCTGCCAAAAAAACAGTTCATTTAGACGACCTTATTAAACTTCCAAAAATGGATGCGGATACGGATATTAAAGACCTCATTAATGCTGTTTTAGACGACAAAAAACTAATCGGCCTGACAAAGAAGGTCATGACAGAACAAACAAATGCATTAAGTTTTATTAAATCATTGAGTGAATTCGTCACTCTCCGCCTGAATCTGCCTACGAAGGATGACGTTGCCAATATCGCTAAACTAAATATCCAGGTAGAGGAAAAGATTGATTCACTGGAAGAAAAATTCGCGATGCTCGCTGACAGGTTCCAAGATATGCCTGAAGCTGCCGACTATGATGGTGAAAGTGATTCGGAGGAAATTTCGGCAGATATATATGAAGATGCAGCCACAGATGAGGACCAGGACGATGAACTGTCATTTGACCACAAAAACGAACGCACCACAGAAATCGACCCGCTGAAACAGTTCCGAAGGGATTTAATTCTGAGATCTTTCAACCTTCAGGAGCAGGACCTGTCCAACCTGACTGAATCCCTCTTCAAAAGGCTGAATAAAGTTGAGTGACAAGCCGTCGGGAAACAACCGGGAACGTGATTTTTCCCATCCACTGACAGGGTCCTCTTCCGGTTCAACTTCGAGAGAACCTGTCTGGAAAAAGAATAAATCAACCCTCTGGCATTATCCGCCAAAACTAAGGAAATATCGTACTCCTTTGTTTTTAATCTACTCATTATTAAATAAACCTGCCATACTTGATCTTTCTCCTGAAATGAGTATGATAAATGCTTTTACAAGAGAGGGTTATGACGTGTATTTGCTGGATTTCGGCACACTCGGCTATGAAGATAAAGACCTCACCCTCGATGACTATATAAAAAAGCATATCCAAAAAGGTGTCAGAAGAGCTTTGCTTCATTCAAAAGCAGATGAGATCAGCGTCCTCGGTTACTGTATGGGTGGAACATTAGCTGCTATTTATGCTGCTGTTGCGGAAGAACCGGTTAAAAATCTTGTCCTCTTTGCTCCGCCAATCGATTTTAAAGAGAGTATTAAATGGAAAAAGTGGGATCGTGCTTTTAAAAATAACACTCTGCCAGTGGATGAGCTTATCGATGCATTGGAATTCATCCCTGCCAGCGGTGTGAAATCATTTATCAAAACACTTACTCTGCCAATGACAGTTACCTCTTACCTGTCTCTTCTAAAACGGGCCGGCGACGAAAACTACATGAAAAAATGGTCCAGTATAAACAACTGGGCAAATGACCATGTCCCTTTCTCAGGGGCGGCTTTGAAAAAAATCATCTATGACCTGTATATCGATAATAAACTAATGAACGACCAGTTAATGATAGATAATGAAACAGTTAAACTATCAAACATTAAATCCAGCCTCCTCATCGTTTCGGCATTAGATGATGAACTGGTTCCTCCTAAGATGAGCAAACCAATTATGGATAATACTGGAAGTGAAGACAAACTTTTTAAAACAGTCAGGGGCGGCCACGTAACTATAGCCGTAAAAGGAAAACTTCCGGATTTTCTGATTAACTGGCTTCATGATCGATCTTCACCAATTTAAAAACTTTCATTTATTCCAGGCAGCGTGCGGACACGGTTTTTTTAGCCGAAGCGTCCGTGCTGCCGCCTCTTTTTTCTATCATCCGCAAAGGTACAAGCTTAATGTCAAAGCTTTCATATGATATTAACAGCTTGGCAGCTATTAGAGAAAAGGAGGCAAATGACGTGAATAAAGATAGAACACCAAGGGGGAAACAATCCAGGAAGCCCCCTAAGCCCCCTGGTCCGAAAGAAAAACTCTTTACCGGAAGCCTTCATGCGTTTCAATCTCATCCCCTCAAATTTCTTACTGAACTCTCTGAAAAATACGGTAAAGTTTCCAGTTTCCGATTCGGTCCTTTTCAAAATGTTTTTCTTGTAAATGACCCGGATTTAATAAAAGAGATTCTCGTTACGAAACAACGCTCGTTTATCAAATCGAGAGATATACAATCGTTAAAAACTATCGTTGGAAACGGTCTTTTAACGAGTGAAAAAGATTTCCACCTTAAGCAAAGAAGAATGATACAGCCTGCTTTTAAAAAAACACATATCACATCGTACGCTGAGGACATGATTAATACAACGGACACGTATATTTCCCGGTGGGGAACTATGGAAGAACGGCTCGTATCAGATGATATGATGAATATAGCTCTTGGAATTATCAGCAAAACAATGTTTAGTATGGAATTTGACGAAGGTGCCTCCATCATTGGCGAACCTATGGAGGAAGTAATGAATACAGCAGTGAGAAGAATGCGTTCACTTCTTCCCCTTCCCCTCTGGGTGCCAGTGGAAAAAAACCGGAAATTTAAGGAGGCAGTGAAGGATTTAGACGAAGTGCTTTTTCGTCTGATCGGCGAAAGAAAGCAGGAAGATGCTGAGCATGAAGATTTACTCGGCGTCTTAATGAGGGCAAAAGATGAAACAGACGGGTTAAAAATGGACGACTCCCAGCTGCGGGATGAACTGATGACGATTTTCCTTGCCGGCCATGAAACAACAGCAAATGCGTTAACATGGACGCTGCATCTCCTGTCCCAGCATCCGGAGATACAAAATGAGTTATACGAGGAAATTGCTGAAGTTACTGGTGGCGGGCCTGTTAAACCGGAACATTTCAGCAGACTGGTCTGCACCCAAAATGTCATTTCTGAGTCTTTACGCCTTTACCCTCCTGCATATGTTATTGGCAGACAGGCCGATGAAGATACTGAGATTGGCGGCTATCCTGTTAAAAAAGGCGACATGATTTTAATAAGCCAGTATGTGATGCACAGAAATCCGTTGTATTACGAAGACCCTGATGAATTTAGACCTGATCGATTTAAAAATGACTTTCTTAAAACGATACCTGCTTACGCTTATTTTCCATTCGGAGGCGGACCACGGGTATGTATTGGCAACCACTTTGCTTTTATGGAAGCGGTGCTTGTACTTGCCTGCCTTGCCCGGCAGTTTAAGTTCAGTTCCCCGCCTGGCCAGCAGGAAATAAAAGCCCAGCCACTGATCACACTCCGCCCGAAACACGGCCTCCGGTTAATAGTGGAGAAAAGGTAAAGAGGGACGTGTATAGCGTTCCTCTCTCAATAATTTGTTAAGTCACCACCCGTACCAGATTATTCGGGTGGTGCTATTTAATTGGGTCACGCTCTGGAAAATTAAGAGCCGTTACTTTACTTTATTTAATATCTTTTGGGGTTAGCTTAAGGGTGTATGTTCTCAGGAGTATAAAACCAAATCCTATTATAAAAGCGTAGGCAGCACCTTCCCACCATAAAGACCAGTCAGGTACAATATCTCTTAGAAAAGAATGGCCCAGTATAATTATAAGCCCTGTGAATAGCACATATTTATTATTGCGGTATCTTGTTTTACAGTTTTTACATATAAAATACCGCCCGGTAAAAAAACTGATAAATATATCCCTTCTTGTAAAAGGCTCCCCGCATTTGATGCAAGCCGGAATTTTTGTCTCCATATTGACGGCTCCCTCTTCTATTTTATTTACTGTAATTATACCTCAAGCCCCAGTCTGCGTATTGAGACTAAGGGCTTGAAGATAGTGAAAATAATGTCTTGTTGTAGTTGGAGAGCAGCCATCAAACAGAGGCTGACTTATGTCGAAAAATCCTGTTCCGTGAAACAAGATTATTCGGGTGGTGACAGCGTACTATGTCAATTAGTTTTTTCTTGTTTTTGCGTAATCCAAATAACCTTACGTAAAAATATACAAAAAATACCATTAAGCAACTGACAGAAAGCTTTATAGATGAGTCTCACTCTTCTCGGACTTGAATAGAACACTACCTCGTTTCAATACTACAGGGATACAGCCTGGTTAGTTCAGGTTTCGTTGTCATAACGTACAATTCGCATTTGTAGGACGAGGTAAATCATGCTGTCACTCGAGGTCTATGCCTCCGGCACCGAGTCGATTTTCCCTCAGCCCCAGAGGAGGAGACTCATATTTTATTAGTAAGAATCAAATTATCATAATTTTATGCTGCACTAATCAATTGATAAAAATCCTTCATTTTTGTATGGCGTAACTTCTCTTTCATCATCTTTAAATACTCATACGACTCATCTTTTGTTTCATAGACTATACGATTCTTAAGCATGGAAAAAGCAATACGAATGAACTTATTTCCTAAAGCTATATAGGCTTTCCTCTGATGTTTGCCACGATCTCGAAGTTTATTGTAATAGGAACGCAGATCCTTATTGTGTTGAGCTAAAGACTTGCCGATTGTATAAACAATAAACCGAAGGTTCTTATTTCCCTGTTTCGAAATTTTTCCGTGAAACCCTTGCAGACCACCTGATTGGATGACAATAGGGTTGGTTCCTGCTTTCTTTATAATTTGCCCAGCGTGCTCAAAGTTTGATAGGTCGCCAACTTCACTATAAAACTCTGCAGCTGTAATTACTCCGATTCCTGGAATGCTAAGCAGAAGCCTTCCGTCTGTCTCCAATAATACTTTCTCAATCTCTTTTTCTAAAACCTTTATATTTTCATTGAGGTACTCTATGTTCTGTAGAGCCATTTTAAGTAATAATAACTCTGGACGTACGGTTTCTTTTGGCTTACATAGGCTCTCTCTGGCCACATATAAAAGATTCCTAATGGTTGAGTCTCTCAATTTCAAATTGTGCTTAACAGAAAGGGCTCGAATACCCTCTTCATCCATAGAGAGTATGTCTTCCGGATGAGGGAAGTGCTTCATGAAAAACAGGGAGGATTTCCCCCAGAAGTCGCTGAATAACTCCACTTTAGTCGGGGTGTTTCCATTTACTAAAACATGACCTTGGAATTCGCGCCATATCTTATCCATCAGCGTTCGTATCTCTACTTTTACCCTCGATCTCTTACGAACTTCATTCCTGCGAGCTCTTGTCAATGTCAATAATTCCTGGTACTTTCCTTGCGGAAGTTTATTTTCTGTCCCCTTATTTTGAATAATGACTTGCGCTATGGCATCCAGATCAAGGTCATCTGTTTTACTCCAATTTAGTGCTCCGGCCCTTTCTTCATAGGTTGTAGCTGCGTTAATAATGGTAACCACATATTTTAAGGCTTCTAATTCCCTTACTATATCCTCGTAGTAATGGCCAGTTGCTTCAATACCAACGAAAATACGCTTTGCCTCTACTTTGGCCTTGATCTTCTGTAGCTTTTCATGAAGGCTACTTATCCCTTTTTTATTGACTCCGAAAAACATAGGTTCTAATAAGACATCTCCAAAGTAATTACAGACCATTACTTTCTGATAAAACTTCGCTGCATCAATCGAAACGATCAATACCTTCTCCAGGTCAATCCCTCTTAATTCAGCTCGGAATTGACTTCCTTTCTTTCCTCTAATATGATTAGAAGTGGATTTAGATTTTTTATACTTTCGCCCCATGTGACTTCACTCTTTCTTTGTATAGGATGAGGCTTTCTTGTCAGGTAGCCTTATCTTACTACACATAGTCGCTGGGGTCTTTTTTTATCCTCTTTTAACCTCCATTACATCGAAGATGATTCGACATTTATTATTTCATACACCAGGCACCG
>NZ_KV917376.1:3848370-3916519 GCF_002019695.1 Evansella clarkii
AGGAGGAGACTCATATTTTATTAGTAAGAATCAAATTATCATAATTTTATGCTGCACTAATCAATTGATAAAAATCCTTCATTTTTGTATGGCGTAACTTCTCTTTCATCATCTTTAAATACTCATACGACTCATCTTTTGTTTCATAGACTATACGATTCTTAAGCATGGAAAAAGCAATACGAATGAACTTATTTCCTAAAGCTATATAGGCTTTCCTCTGATGTTTGCCACGATCTCGAAGTTTATTGTAATAGGAACGCAGATCCTTATTGTGTTGAGCTAAAGACTTGCCGATTGTATAAACAATAAACCGAAGGTTCTTATTTCCCTGTTTCGAAATTTTTCCGTGAAACCCTTGCAGACCACCTGATTGGATGACAATAGGGTTGGTTCCTGCTTTCTTTATAATTTGCCCAGCGTGCTCAAAGTTTGATAGGTCGCCAACTTCACTATAAAACTCTGCAGCTGTAATTACTCCGATTCCTGGAATGCTAAGCAGAAGCCTTCCGTCTGTCTCCAATAATACTTTCTCAATCTCTTTTTCTAAAACCTTTATATTTTCATTGAGGTACTCTATGTTCTGTAGAGCCATTTTAAGTAATAATAACTCTGGACGTACGGTTTCTTTTGGCTTACATAGGCTCTCTCTGGCCACATATAAAAGATTCCTAATGGTTGAGTCTCTCAATTTCAAATTGTGCTTAACAGAAAGGGCTCGAATACCCTCTTCATCCATAGAGAGTATGTCTTCCGGATGAGGGAAGTGCTTCATGAAAAACAGGGAGGATTTCCCCCAGAAGTCGCTGAATAACTCCACTTTAGTCGGGGTGTTTCCATTTACTAAAACATGACCTTGGAATTCGCGCCATATCTTATCCATCAGCGTTCGTATCTCTACTTTTACCCTCGATCTCTTACGAACTTCATTCCTGCGAGCTCTTGTCAATGTCAATAATTCCTGGTACTTTCCTTGCGGAAGTTTATTTTCTGTCCCCTTATTTTGAATAATGACTTGCGCTATGGCATCCAGATCAAGGTCATCTGTTTTACTCCAATTTAGTGCTCCGGCCCTTTCTTCATAGGTTGTAGCTGCGTTAATAATGGTAACCACATATTTTAAGGCTTCTAATTCCCTTACTATATCCTCGTAGTAATGGCCAGTTGCTTCAATACCAACGAAAATACGCTTTGCCTCTACTTTGGCCTTGATCTTCTGTAGCTTTTCATGAAGGCTACTTATCCCTTTTTTATTGACTCCGAAAAACATAGGTTCTAATAAGACATCTCCAAAGTAATTACAGACCATTACTTTCTGATAAAACTTCGCTGCATCAATCGAAACGATCAATACCTTCTCCAGGTCAATCCCTCTTAATTCAGCTCGGAATTGACTTCCTTTCTTTCCTCTAATATGATTAGAAGTGGATT
Organism: Evansella clarkii; assembly: GCF_002019695.1. Lineage (GTDB taxonomy): Bacteria > Bacillota > Bacilli > Bacillales > Salisediminibacteriaceae > Evansella > Evansella clarkii. The sequence goes on from NZ_KV917376.1 coordinate 3,849,802, forward strand.
TAGGTTTTTTATACTTTCGCCCCATGTGACTTCACTCTTTCTTTGTATAGGATGAGGCTTTCTTGTCAGGTAGCCTTATCTTACTACACATAGTCGCTGGGGTCTTTTTTTATCCTCTTTTAACCTCCATTACATCGAAGATGATTCGACATTTATTATTTCATACACCAGGCACCAAATTAACGGTTCTTGTAATACCACACTGCGTGTTCGAAAAGGATGCGGTATTGTCTGCTGTCGACTGTACTTCTGTACGGGCGGAAGTTCGCTTCAATCAGCCAGACATTTTCATTTTGATCTACGGCTATATCAAGTCCAAGATCGATAATTTCCGGGTATTTCTGTTCTACTGCCTTTGCTGCTTTCACGGCAGCCTTTTTAATTTCCTTCTTTGTCAACTTGCTGATCAGCGGCTTCGTATTAACTTTTACATGGCCTCCCTGATCTTTGTTCGTAACAGTTGGACATTTATCCGCAATTCTGGCGTAGAATCCTGTAACCTTCCAATTCCCTGACTTTGTTTTTTGTGTGAATACGCGAAAATCAAATTTCTTTCTTTTATATGTTTTACTGTTTATCGCCTGCTGGACGATATATTTGTGTGCTGGTGAGAATGTGGAAGTGAAACAGCTTTTTAATTCATTTTTCTTAATTGTTTTAACAGTCTCTTTAGCCTTATTAACATGCGTTAATTTATACCCGCCAGCTGTTTTTTCCAAGACACGAATATTCTTTCCTTTTGCGCTTTGTTTAGGTTTTATATAAAGCTTGCCGTAACGTTCCAGCATATTTACCATTTTCGGATACGTCAAGGTCTCTGTATCAGGCAAATAAGGGGCAATCTCTCTCTGCGTTGTTAAGAAATTATGAATCTTTAATTTTCCCCGCTCAGCATTACTTAGAATGTTGAAAAAAACAATGTTTTTCTTTCTTAATTCTTCTATTTTCCGAATAGAAGCTTTATTTACGAGATACGCATAACCTCGGTATAAATTCACCTTCGGAATAGCAACCTGTTTCGTTTCAAGTTTACCACTTCCCCTGGAGTAAACTGCTGCTTTGACCGTTTGACTGGAAGATTTAAGATCTTTCACTGCGTAAAAGCAGATATCTACTTTATTATTAGCAGCTAACTTTTTATAAAACTGTATTACATTATGCTTTTGGCCGGATTTTGCTTTTCTGGCTATACTGGATGATACAATAATCCCAATCAAATTCTATCCTCCTTTCTTTAAGAGGGCCCTGTGACATACAACAAATCATAATGTCTTATCCATAACCTGGAATAAATGTTATCTCTTTTTCTTCCCCTTGATTTTCATTATTAATTCATACTGGCTCTGATCCTTCAGGCTTTTGAATCCTCCTAAAAGCGGCCAGCGGTTCAGTTCAAAAATATGGAGATTCCCTTCCTGGTCCATTCCTATATCTACTCCAAAAATGCGTTGTTTAGGAAAAGATTTACCGAGAGTTTCTGACGCCTCTATGGCTACCTTTTTTATTTCTTCCACCAATGCAGTTTTTGCCTGTCCGGAAATATTGAGTTTCTCCATGGCTACATCCAGATGCAATGCTACCCCTCGGCGGCTTCTGTTAGTAACCTTGTAACCTTTCCCGCCTCTCCTTGCTATAATCCCCGTAACCTGCCATGGCTTTTTCCTCGTTCTCCGTTGGACGATTATTCGGAAATCAAATCGTCTGTTATCTATTGTAGCCAGCTTTATTTCCTTTTGGATAATGAACTTTTTATCTCCTACGATATTTTTCATATAGGAACAAACAGCATCAACGTTTGGATAGACTAATCTTTTTTTATTGACCCTTATTACATAATTAGTTTTCTTTTTATATATAAAATAGACATCTCTGCCAAGACTGCCGCTGTTTGGTTTAACTACAATGGACTTATATTTATTCAGCATATTTAAGAAAGTTTCCTGGCTCCACGTTTTTGTTTCCGGCAGGTAGGGGGCCAGTTTAATGTTTGATTTCATAACCCGGTACATGTCATATTTATTTCTGCCCTTTAAAAGCATTAGTTTATTTCATCCTTTCTTATTGAATCTTTATCCAGCCCTCTTTAAACCAGTTTCTCATCCGCGTTAACCAGCCCTGGTATACTTCAGCACCTTTTAGCTGTTCAAGTTCGGATTTTGCTGACTCCAGGATATTCAGTAAGGCATGGTTAAAAGCTTCTTCTCCGTATGCTTTGAGCAGGGATACTTTAGCACTTTGTGAGTTACACTCGATAAATTTAATTTTGAAATCCTTTGTTAAACCAAAGTCGATTCCGATTTCTGCAAATTTACCGTATTTTTTTTCCGTCTCTTTGTACACAAGTCGTAAGAATCGGTTTATATCCTGCTTTAACTTGATTCTCTCGGTAAAAGGTATTCCGATCGTTTCAAAGAACTCTTCTGATGGATAAGCAACAGAGTTAATTGTAATTGGCGAGTTTTTCTGGCTCACTCTTGCACTAACTCCTGTAATATCAATTTCTCCGCTTTTGTTTCTTTGCAGTTCTGCCCGTAAATCAATTATTCTGTCTTCAACTTCCAGCAGCTCAATAGCTTCCTGAACCATAAATTCTTTATCCTGATAAAAACTAATTACATAAGAAACCAGATCCTCGGTGTTGTCAAATTCATTTATTCTGACCTTGTTTTTTCTGTGGGAATAGTTTTTTGTCTGATAAATTTCATCTGGAAGCAGGGATACCCGCATCACATTCTTACCTTTTCTTCCTGTTACACCCTTTAAATAGACTTTGCCGTGTCTGTTCAGCATGTTAATCAAATCTTCCGGCTCTCTGTACAGAATGGTTTCCAGCAAGTATTCCTGCAGTGATTCAACTTTATTAAAATAGTTGTAGATCTCCCAGTTTCCAAGCTGGGCAGGATTTAATAACAACGTGCCTTGCCTTCTGCACTGCTTCATGAATTTCTTGAATCTTGATTTATCTCTTTTCGTTGCGCCGCCCCGCCTGTATAAAATATCTGGATATGGAAAAATTTCTTTCTTCCATTCCCCTTCAGCAGGGTCATAATAATATGCTTTAATTAGCTTGGTTTTGGGATCAACCTGCCTCATGTTGAAAAAATACATTTCAAAATTAGTGGAAGAATTTACTTTAGCGAGCTGCTGAAGTCGATACGGGGGTTTCTTTTTCGACATATCTTTCCAGGCTTTATTTGAAATCAAAACACCAAAAAGATGAGCTGATTTTTTCTTTTTGCCCATGGATTTTCTACCTCTTTCCTTTCGTATTTCTAATAATATATTAAGATAGTTTTTTAAATTAACGGCCTGTACCCTAGTTCAGGCTTTTTTCTAAAAAATAGGTCTTTTCATGGCAGCCCGTTGCAAAAAAAAATCATAGGCTCTGAACGTAATCTCTACTACTACGGCTTATTCTCAGCCATCTCTGTCGTCTCTGTCATCTCTTTCCGCTTTGCTTTCTTCACTTTCTTCTCTTTCTTCTCTTCTGTATTAAAACCATCGAGACTCATCGCATAAAGAAACGGTGTGCCCTTCACTTTATGTGACAGACTCCGGTCTTCTACTGGATATACGTTTCTCATATTTAATTCCAGAATCCAGACATTCAGATTTTTATCCACTGTAAAATCAATCGCAATATCCCCGAAATGGCCTGTTTTATCAACTGCTTCACAAGCTTTCGTGAAGATGTCAACGAGCTGTTTTTCCTGGCTTGCAGCTTCTTTTTTACTCAGACCGTAAATTTTCCGGAATGCTTTTCGGGCCTTAAGCCAATATTCCTGCTGCCTTAAATTAGTTATAATACTCCCCTGCCGGCCAACTCGGGCGGTAATACCGGAAGAGATCCATTTGTGCAATTTGTTTTTCTGCATATAAATTCTGAAATCCACATTTCTTGAATCATGTTTCATAGAGACATCCTGCTGTACGATATACTCCCTGCCACTTTTAAGCTTTTCCTCAAGATTCGGGTATTCCTCCAGTTTAGTTACATTCGCTTTATTATTTTTATCATCTGTAATTCGATAACCATAACGGCCTTTCTCCACCCTGATGATCTTTGCACCTTCAGATCCATCGACTGGTTTTATATAAATAGACGGATATTTCTTCAGAACCTTTTTGACTGTGGAAATGTCTTTTACCTTTTTTGTAAATGGAAGATGCATACTTACCCCGTTATCACTGGACAGGAGCTTCCACATTTCCCACTTCGTATAAAAGTAGGAATTAAACAAATTTCCATTGGACTGGCTTATAAGATTTTTATTGATTACGCTCGACAAACGCACTCTTTTAAAAACCGCACCAGGATTGGAAAAAACAGCTTTCTTCCACTTCAATCCATTTTCTTTGCTGTCATGACTGTAATAGAAGCCTTTAATTTGATTTGTTTTCGGATCTACTCCTTCTTCCGAACAAATACAAATCATACCTGTTTCAGGTACATGGTTTTCAATCCGTTTCTGCAGATTTGGAAGCCTGTCAATCAGTCTTTTATTTTCATTAGCTGCCACCCACAAAATCATCGGCCCCAGCTGCAGCGTGTTTTTTACTACGTTGATTTGAAAAGTAACATCCTCCGGAATAAAAACCTCTTTTTTAAGTTTTGCAGACAAGCCAATAGTCCTCCTTGAAAGAGTCCTTTTATATTTCACCTTGAGGGGTTTATTCCAGGATCCGAACTTAAAATTAATCTTCTTTTTTCCGGAAAGATTATATAAGTCCTTAAAACTATGCGGCAGGAAGATTTCCGCCCCGGTTATCGAATACATCCACTTTATTCTCAATTTTCTTGCCTCCCTTTCTCCCCATTTTTAATCACTATATGAAACGACCTGACAAATGGACTGGTTGTTCGATTCAAGTAATCCGCCTTTTTCGCACAAATACTTTCAGAAAAACTGCTGATATATGCCGCTCCCTTTGTATGCGGGAGGTTATTAAAGAAACAGAGCAGTCCCAAATTTCATAGCGGCAATCATATAAAGGCCATCTACCGTGCCGGTTCCTGCATGAGCGCATATTATTAAAAGACTATGCAGAATTAACTAGACTTTCTTGCCAGTGCAGACAGGTACAGAAAACTATGATATTTTTTCTGCTTATAAAGGGAGGATCTATGAAAGGAGACGAGAGTGAAATGAAAGATGATCTCAGTATTTTTGGCGAACTTGAGTCGAATGTACGAAGTTATATAAGAGGTTATCCAGCAGTATTTACGAAAGCGAAAGGCAGTAAAATCTGGGATACAAACGGGAAAGAATATATAGACTTCTTTTCAGGTGCAGGAGCTTTAAATTACGGGCATAATGAGCCTGTGATGAAGGACAAACTGGTAAAATACATGTTAAATGACGGCATCACACATTCACTGGATATGGCGACCGCTGCCAAGGCTGACTTTCTGAAGAAATTCAATGAAGTCATTTTAAAACCGAGGAATATGGATTATAAAGTGATGTTTACAGGACCAACAGGAACTAATTCTGTAGAGAGTGCATTGAAAATAGCCCGTAAAGCGACTGGCAGGACAGATATTATTTGTTTTACAAACGGGTTCCATGGCATGACCCTCGGTTCCCTCTCTGTCACAGGAAATATAGAGAAACGAAAAGGCGCAGGGCTCCCATTGACAAATACAGTCACACTGCCTTTTGACAAGGTGGATAATAATGAAGAAAACATTTTGTCGAGCCTCGATTATCTGGAAACGTATTTAGAAATTGCCAGTGGGAAAGATAATGTCCCGGCAGGTATGATCCTTGAGACAGTTCAGGGAGAAGGCGGACTGAATACTGCGAGTTTTGAATGGCTGAAGCGCATAGAAGAGATCTGCCATACTTGGGGAATTATCCTGATTATTGATGATATCCAGGCAGGTGTCGGCCGGACAGGCACGTATTTTTCCTTCGAACCTGCAGGCATAAAACCGGATATTATCTGCCTTTCTAAGTCCCTTGGAGGATACGGCCTTCCCCTTGCCATCACTTTGCTGAAGCCGGAACTGGATTTATGGAAGCCTGGGGAGCATAATGGAACATTCAGAGGCAATAATCATGCCTTTATTACTGCAGCCGCTTCTCTGCTCTATTGGGAAGATGGTGAGTTTGAGAAAAGCGTTCAGCAAAAAGCCGTACGGGTCAGTGAGTTTCTTAACCAACTCGCCGAGCGCTATCCTGAATTAAAAGGAAAGGTCTGCGGCCGGGGTCTAATGCAGGGAATTTCTTTTCAGGACGATGGCTTTGCCTCCAGGGTAATGGCAGAAGCCTTCAAAAGAGGGCTCATAATAGAAACATCAGGCAGCAGCGGCCAGGTGTTAAAACTTCTTCCCCCACTTACTATCGAAGAAGAAGTGCTTGAAAAAGGATTAAATATCGTCGAAGAAAGCATCAAAGGAGTAAAGTAAAGACAGAGGGATTCAAAAGTTCGACAAGTGCCAGGCACTTGTCGAATAATCTTGTTCCGTGAAACAAGATTATTCGGGTAGTGACAGGCACCAGCTAAAAATGTAAAATAGCTGTGGAGATTGAAATATGAAACGTGGAGTTGGATATGATGCATGTAATAATAATTGGCGGAGGTATATTAGGAGCTTCTACAGCCTATCACCTCGCAAAGTCAGGCCATCAAGTCACTGTAGTTGACCGGAGTGATGCTGGCCAGGCAACAGACGCGGCAGCGGGAATTATCTGTCCATGGCTTTCACAAAGAAGAAATAAAGCTTGGTACAGACTTGTTAAAAATGGAGCAAAGTATTACCCGGAATTAATCAAAATGCTTGAAGATGACGGCGAAACGGATACAGGATATACGATGGCAGGTGCTTTAGCATTACATAGAGATGAAGAAATACTCGAGGACAAGGAAAAGAGAGCTTATAAAAAACGGGAGGATGCCCCTGAGATTGGCACGATTACAAAATTGACTCCAGAAGAAACAAAAGCAATGTTCCCCCCTGTCTCCGATGAATTTGGTGCAATCCATGTTACCGGGGGAGCGAGGGTAAACGGCCGGGAACTGCGCAATGCCCTTACAAGCGCGGCGAAAAAGAACGGGGCTGTATTTGTCACTGGCAGCGCAGAGCTGGTTGGGGAAGGAAATAAGATTACAGGAGTAAAAACAAACGGTGAAGTGATTTCAGGTGATAAAGTGATTGTTGCTGCCGGTGCCTGGGCGGGAGAACTATTCGAGCCACTAGGCATAAAGTTTCTCGTTACGCCGCAAAAAGCACAGCTGGTTCATCTGGAAATCGAGGAGAAAAATACGAATCATTGGCCGGTAGTTATGCCCCCGAAAAACCATTATCTAATTCCTTTTGAAAATGGACGGATTATTGCCGGCGCCACACATGAAGATGATGCTGGTTTCGATACGAGGATTACCGCCGGCGGCCTGTATGAGGTGTTTGATAAAGCGTTGGGAAATGCACCGGGCCTTACAGACAGTACCCTGGTGGAAACACGTTCAGGACTGCGCCCTTATACACCTGGCCACCTGCCGGTAATTGGTAAAGTGCCCGGCCTTGAAGGTGTATTTACTGCAAACGGTCTGGGAGCCTCAGGCCTCACCGCCGGTCCCTATTTAGGAGCAGAACTTGCAAAACTTGCCACAGGAGAAGAAATAGAGATTAACCTCTCTGATTATGATATAGGCGGAGCGGTGGAATAAAGATAATTCGACAAGTGCCTGGCACCTGTCGAAACAGCCACCCGCACCTTTGAACAGCAAAAGCCTTCCAGAATATCTGGAAGGCTCCCTATTTTCATTACAATTACTATTTTAAAATATACTTCTTGTACATACTGTATGCTTCCGGGAAGCATAGTTTAAAGAATGCTTTCTTGAAAGCGATATTGTCAATGCCCATATACACGTTGGCATTTTTTGGTCCTTCTTCCTCATAAATGTCTGTTGGAGGAAACTGAACCACTGTCTGCCCCTTGCATATCCCTTCGCAAACCATCGATAAATTAACTCTCTTGAAGACGTCGTCCTCGCTGCTTAAGTCAGGATCAATTGCGAGCATGACTGCGACTAAATCGTGGACTACAACGCCGGTCATCCTCATGTATTTCCAGTAGTTTTCCATGTAATGATTGGACATTTCACTTAACAGACTGCCTATTTCCCCGCACTCCACGCGTAAAAAGAACAAATCCTCCAAACTGAAACGGGTTTTGTGTGTAACGTCCAAGCCCACCATATTGATTTCAACGTCTTCCCCGATCTCATATGTCACTTTCGCAGCTTCCGGATCTGCCCAATAGTTGAATTCCGCTACTGGCGTGCGGTTACCGAATCGTACTCCCCCGCCCATCGACCAGATCTTTTTCACTTTCTTCATTGTTTCTCTGTCTTTTTGAATCGCTAACGCAATATTCGTTAAAGGTCCTAAAGTGATGATTTCGACTTCTCCCGGGTTCTCCCTCACCGTTTCTAAAATAAAGTCTACGGCATGGACATCCGATTTTTTGGAAAGGTCCGGAGTAAGCTGGACAGTACCCAGCCCGCTTTCTCCATGTATCATTTTTGCTAACGCAAAGTTTTCATCTTTACCGAGCTTATTTAATGCCGCCGGTGCTCCTGGATAAACAAGACAATCTGCATCCATCATATTTACGATTCCCAGGGCATTCGTTACACAAGGTTCCAGTCCTACATTCCCTGCAACTACCGTGATCCCCTGCACGTCAAATCCCTCGTATGTTAATGCCGCAACAATGGCATATGTGTCATCAATTCCCGGATCTGTATCAATAATAATTTTTCTTTTATCCATGTTGTCACCCCACATAAAAAAGTTAATGGGACAGTGTACCTGTCTCCTAGTCCCGTTGCAGAAAAGCGTCCACTTCTTCCCGTGTCGGCATGCCTTCCTGTGCGCCAAATTGCTGAATCGATAGTGCTGATGCTGCATTGGCAAACTTGATTGCTGTCTCCAGATCTTTTTTCTCAGAGAGCGCCACACTCAAAGCTCCGTTGAACGTATCCCCTGCACCAGTCGTATCCACAGGGGTAACGGTATAAGCAGGGATTATCGATCGTTTGTTGTTAAAACTATAGGAAACCCCTTTGTCACCTTGAGTAATAATTAATTTTTCATTAAATTCAGGGCTCATCGTATCAAAATCAAATAACTGTGCCGCTTCTCCTTCGTTCGGTGTTATATAAGCGGCTTTCTCCCAGTAGCCAGACGGGATTTCTCTCGCTGGCGCAGGATTGACGATGACAGGCACATTATTTTCAGCACATATATCGAGGCAATATAAAATTGTCTCCAATGGAATTTCAAATTGAAGGAGGACGAGGTCACTCTTCAGAATTTCATCTTTAAATTGCTGCACGTACTCCGGAGTTACTGTATCATTAGCTCCTGACACTATAATGATCCGGTTGTCCTGATCAGAAAGAATAATATTCGCAATACCTGTATTTTTATCAGGAACAGTATTAATCATGCTTGTTGCAATATTCTCCTTCGCTAATGCCTTTAGCATATCCGCACCGTTAAGGTCTTCCCCTACGCTGCCGATCATCTGGACATTCGCTCCAAGGCGGGCAGCTGCCACCGCCTGGTTTGCACCTTTTCCGCCAGGCTTAGTATGGAAGGTCTCTCCCAGGGTTGTTTCGCCCTGACTCGGCAGCCGGCTGGTGACTGTGATCAAATCTGTATTTATGCTTCCAATGACTGTGATTACAGGAGTTGTCATTATACTCCCTCCTCCGGATTCTTCGTTGTATTTCCTTTTATTAATTTCGTTGGAAATTCATTAAAGAGTTGTTCTAACTCTATTTTTTCTATTTGCTGATAAAGCAAGTCTACAGCTAAGGCACCCATATCATAGATCGGTTGTTCGATGGTTGTTAAAGATGGAATGAACATTTTGCCGATCTCAATTCCATCAAAGCCCACAACCTGTACCTGGTCCGGGATAGCCAGGCCAAGGTTATGAGCCGCCCTCATTACCCCAATGGCAATGACATCATTACCTGCAAAAATACCATCTATGTGTGGATGCTTTTTAAAAAGCTCATACGTGATCTCTTCCGCTGCTTTTACATCAAAATTCGATTCGATAACAAGGTGGTCTATATTCGCCTCATGAACAGCCTCTAAAAAGCCTTTTTCCCGTTCATCGGTTGTAGTCAGCCCCATCGGTCCCCGTAAATGGGCGACAGAACGGCAGCCAGCTTCGATTAAATGCTCAGTGGCGGTCCTGGCTCCAGCTTTATTCTCTGAAATAACAGTAGGAATATCATTTTTTATTGTGCGGTCCAATGCAACAACTGGTAAGTTAAATTCTGTATAACTCCCTGCTTCTAACTTGCTCGTTGACACAATAATTCCATCGATCCCTTTTTGCTGTAGCGATCTTATATATTCCGATTCTTTTTCCGAGCTCCCGTCTGTATTGCAAAGAATAACCGTATAGCCGTAAGAATGGGCTTTATCTTCCACCGCCCGTGCGAGAGCTGGGAAAAACGGATTTGTAATATCCGGTACAATGAGGCCGATAAAGCTGGACGTTTTCTTGTATAATGTCCGGGCAACAAGGTTGGGGCGGTATTTCAGCTGTTCTATCGCTTCCCCAACCTTTTTTTTCGTCTCCTCGCTTACCTGTCCGGTATTATTTAACACCCTTGACACTGTTGCGACTGACACGTTTGCAAATTTAGCAACATCTCTTATTGTTACCATTTAGTACCACCTTGAAATCATTATTTTGTAATTACTAAAAATGAAGGATCACAGTATCCCGGGAAAACTTAGCTGCTGATGAATTTTATCTGGAATAAGTATGCAATGCTCTTGTGAATAAATCCCAGAATTTATTGCTATCCAATTGAGAAGCAAAGTGCACATTAGGCTGTTTTCCAGTTACACCTAGCAAATCAACTGTCGTCATCCCGTATGTGAGTTCCCCTTTTGTTTCAATCCCAACATGCACATGTTCCATCCTGAATATGGAAGGATCGATTAAATAAGCCACTGTGCATGCGTCGTGAATCGGACCGCCTTCAAAGCCAAATACATCTTTATATGTCTTCGAGAAAAACTTTAATAGTTCTACAACAAAGTGAGCAACATCATTTTCGATTTTTTCCAGGTCTTCAACAATAGTATCAGTTGCGATCGCCTGGTGTGTTACATCCAATCCGAACATGGCAATCGGTACACCGCTTTCAAAAACGACTTTCGCAGCTTCCGCATCCACGTAAATATTGAATTCTGCTGCAGGGGTCCAGTTGCCGAATGTGCCCCCGCCCATCAGCACAATTTCTTTGATTTTTGGAATAATTTTTGGTTCCCTGATCATTGCCAATGCAATATTTGTAAGCGGGCCTGTAGGAACCAACGTAATGTTCCCGTCTGATTCCATTACTTTTTCAATGATTAAATCAACCGCATGCTTGTCGATAACCTTTTTTTCCGGCTTTTCCGGAAGCTTCGGGCCATCTAAACCTGTTTCCCCATGGATTTCTTCCGCAATTTCCCGTTCTTTTATTAAAGGTCTGTCTGCTCCTTGTGCCACCGGAACATCATCTAATCCGATTATGTCGCAAACTTTCAGAGCATTCAACGTATTTTTTTCAACTTCTACATTTCCCGCTACCGTAGTAATCGCTTCGATTTTTAAATTACTCACTTTTGAAGCTGCCAAAATAATAGATATTGCATCGTCATGTCCTGGGTCACAATCTAAGATTACACGTTTTAAATTATTCATCATACACCCTCCTGAAGTTCAAATTATATTTTATAGGAAAAACATCCCCGCGATTGCTGCATTTAATAAGGAAGCTAACGTACCTGCAATCATAGCTCTCATACCAAGTTTTGAAACATCCTTTCTGCGGTTAGGAGCGAGTGTGCTTAATGCTCCGATCTGGATAGCGATTGATCCAAAGTTGGCAAATCCGGCAAGAGCGAAGCTGAGGATCATAGCTGTTTTAGGTGAAACTGTATCCATTACTTCTCCTAATCCGGCAAAGGCAACGAATTCGTTAATAACAATTTTCTGCCCAATAAACTGGCCGGCAAGTGCTGCCTCTTCCCACGGAACACCAATAAGAAATGCGATAGGAGCAAGCAGAACACCTAATATGCGTTCCATTGTCAGTTCAATTCCAACAAAATCTCCAACGATTCCAAAGAGACCGTTAATTAAAGCGATTAATGCAACAAAAGCAAGGAGTGTTCCGGCAATTTCAAGCACCATCTTCACACCTGTGGAAGCACCGCGAGCAGCTGCATCAATGACATTAGAAGCCTTTTCCTGATCGTCGTCTTCCTGAATCTTAATATCTTTGTCGCTGCTACTTCCTACTTGTTCTCTGATCTCTTCCGGAAGCGGAAGTATAATTTTTGCGATTAACAGACTTGACGGAGCTGCCATAAAGCTTGCAGCTAATAAATATTCAAGTGGAATGCCCATAAGTGAATATCCTACGAGAATCGAACCAGAAACAGATCCAAATCCACCTACCATGATGGCAAAAAGCTCTGACTGATGCATTTTTTTAATAAATGGTTTTACGACTAATGGCGCTTCTGTATGGCCAAGAAAAATATTCGCAGCTGCAGATAAAGATTCCACTTTTGTTGTTTTAAGCAGTTTTGACAGCGCACCACCAATAATAGTGACGACCCACTGCATAATACCAAGGTAATAGAGAATCGAAACCAAAGATGAAAAGAAGATAATAACTGTTAATATTTCGAAGGCGAAAATCACTCCATCGCCCAGTAAAGGACCAAACAGGAAAGCAATCCCCTCGTTTGCGTAATTAATGATTCCCTGGACAACCCCTGATAACCATTCCAGAGCAGCTCGTCCAGTTGCTGACTTCAAAGTAAGAAAAGCAAAAAATATCTGGATGGTAAGAGCTACTAAAATAGTCCTCATGTGTATTTGCTTTCGATCAAGACTCATTAAATAAGCAATCCCCAATACAGAGACAATTCCTGCTATTCCCCAAAGTATATTCATACCCCGCACCCCTTAATAAGTAAATGTTTATGTTAGTGTAACCGGTTACAGTAACCGGTTACATAAATCATAATACTTTTTTCAAATATCGTCAAAGCTTTTTTATAAAGAAATTTTTTCGTATTGAATTGGATAAATAAGAACAAAATGGGTTGTCCTGTTACAGGACAACCCATTTGATGTGTTAATTTATTTTCAGCTAGCCCGATATACAGCAATTTATTTCCCCACTTCTGCGTCCTCGTATACCCTGCTGTTTGTGGCCCCTGTCTGGTGCAGATACTTTCCGCTATATGGCTCCGCTTCTGTATCAACTTCAGCAAATACCAGCTGGCATATTCTTCTCCCTACAGTTAATTCAATAGGCAGACTGTTAGCATTATATAATTCCAATGTAATCTGTCCTTTAAATCCCGGGTCTACCCATCCTGCATTTTGTATAAATAATCCTAACCGCCCGATTGAACTTCTGCCTTCCACAAACGCAGTCAGGTTGTTTGGAAGCTCTACCGTTTCCTTAGTGGTTGCAAGCAAAAAGGAATGTGGTGGAATTGTGATCCTTTCTTCTGTTATGAACTCCCGGTAGTTTGCTTGGTTCTCCAGAGATAAAGAGACGTTTCTATGTTCATCAATAACAAGAAAATGTGTCCCTAAGCGTAAATCGATGGAAGCGGGCTGAATTTGTTCTTTGGAAATAGGTTTTATTTTAATTTCATCTCTGCTAATTTTATCTACTATCGTTTTTCCGGACAGTATCATTGTCAGCACCCCTTTTTTCTTATGCTCTTTGTAAATTCCACTTAAATGGATCAGGGAGCGTTTTCCAATCTGAGTCGTACTCAGCTGGCGTCAACAGGCAATTATCCAATTCCCTCGTTATTTCAGCACGGTCCAAATACACGCCAATAAATACCAGTTTTGTATGACGGTCACCAAATTCAACATCCCAATCATCCAATAACTGAGGATTCTCTGTTAAAATCTGCTCCTGTTGTGCTTCAGGGAGGGAGGCTACCCAATAAGTTATCGGCTCGATACTAACAGACGGCCCTGCCTGTGACATTAACAGGGCTAGATTGTTTCTTGATGCACACCAGGCAATCCCCTTAGCCCTCACTACTTCGTCCGGCATAGAATATATCCAGTTATTAAAACGCTCAGAATGGAACGGAAGCCGCCTCATATATACGAAGGAAGAAATTCCATACTCCTCTGTTTCAGGCATATGCTGCTGGTGGCCTTGCGACAGTTCACGTATCCACCCTGCTGAAGAACTAGCCTCCTCGAAATTAAACAGGTTAGTATTCAATACTTCTTCAGGAGAAACATTTCCATTTACAGTACGGATGATTTTCGCCTTAGGCTGCAGGGTCCTGATAACTTTTTCCAGCTTCTCCAGCTCTGTTTCTGAAACGAGATCACATTTATTTAATAGAAGCACATCGCAAAACTCAATTTGATCTATAAGCAGATCAGCGATTTCCCTCGTGTCTTCTTCTCCAACCGCCTCTTTCCGGTCAAGCAGGCTTTCCCCTGACCTGAAATCCTGCCAGAAACGGTTAGCATCAACGACAGTTACCATCGTGTCAAGTGTGCAAAACTGCGTCAAGTCAATTCCCAGCTCCTCGTCTATGTAGGAAAAAGTTTGAGCCACTGGGGTCGGTTCACTGATTCCTGTTGATTCTATAACGATATAATCTATGTTACCTGCCCTCGCCAGCTTTTCCACTTCAATTAACAAATCTTCACGCAAAGTGCAGCAAATGCATCCATTGGACATTTCCACAAGCTTTTCATCTGTTCTTGAAAGTTCTCCACCTTGCTTAACGAGCTCGGCATCAATGTTTATTTCACTCATGTCATTGACAATCACTGCTACTTTGAGGCCATCGCGGTTCTTCAATATATGATTTAAAATGGTTGTCTTCCCTGCTCCTAAATAACCGCTTAAAACAGTGACTGGTATTTTTAATGTCATCTTTATTACCCCTCCTTTACATTCACAAATCGTAATAATTACGATTTATTTATTATACTATCCCCCCCCTTCCTTACTTGTCAAAAATTATTGCACCCTTTTTCACTTTACATGCTTAAATTTTTCCTTTATGATAAGTTTATGTTTGTAAAACGTAATCATTACGATTTAAATAGCAGGAGGTTATTATAATGGCAAAAAAATCAATGGTAGCAAAGGAAAGAAAACGTCAGAAATTAGTAGCTCAATATGCTGAATTGAGAAGAGAATTAAAAGAAAAGGGAGATTATGAGGCACTCAGGAAGCTCCCGAGAGATTCCAACCCTGCTCGTCTCACAAGAAGATGTGAGATGACAGGAAGACCAAGGGGCGTCCTTCGCAAGTTTAAGCTTTCCAGAATCGCTTTCAGAGAACTGGCTCATAAAGGCCAGATTCCAGGAGTAAAGAAATCCAGCTGGTAAAAAGAAAAGCCAAACCAACTTCAAGGAAAAGAAGCCTGGAAATTCAGGCTTCTCCCTTTGTATGGATACTGAATAAATGGGGGTGATAACAATGGCAAAAGAAGAGATAATTCCTGTAACTTTGGTGACTGGCCTGTCAGACAGTTTAAAGTCATCTTTAATAAAGAAAATAAAGGTACAAAAACAAAGTAAAGTAATTCTCTTCCAGGACAACAACAATTTTTCATTTGAAGAATTTCCAGAAGAATTATTGCAGGAAAAAAAGCTGACTGAAGCTGTGCATGATCTAGTGACATATAACAAAAACGAGCTTTTATGTGTATTAAAAGACCAGCAAAACAAAAAGGCGGAGTTATTAATAGTTGATCTGGATAATGTACACGCCCCCGATATGCTATCTTCCTTCATGGAAGAGGATTCTTTCCTTGATACCCTTCATATTCATGTCATTGATGCAGTTAGCTTCTGGTTTCACTATTCTTCTATAGAAAGTGTTGAAAACCTCTCATCAATGGGAAATGAATCACAAGAATTTACATTAGGAGAGCTTTTGATTTTCCCCTTAGAAATGGCTGACACTATTATCTTAGGTAACGCCGACCAGGTTAGTAAGGAACGGCTGGCGGAACTAAACTGGTTTCTGGGAAAACTGAACCCTTTGGCTGAATTCGTTACAATGGCAGATTTCAAAAGAGGAGTGGTTCCTGGCGAAAAGGATATTGGACGGAAACGTACACCTTACGAGCTTTACACATATCAATTACAACATTTCGAGCAGAAAAAACCGTTTGTTCTTGTCGGAGAGTATGGTATCGATACGTATATTTACCGCAGCTCTTTTCCTGTTTCAATGGAAAGACTTGAAAAGTTCTTTCAGGAATTGCCTGAAGGAACTTTGCGTACAAAGGCTGTTTGTTATATACCACAGGAAGAGCAAACACACTTCATTTCACAAATCGGCCCTTCTGTGGAAATCATTACTGAGGAAAAAAATTATAATGAACCGACCGCCGCTGATAATTTATCCGAGTTTCTCTTTATAGGAGATCACTTAGACCCCCTTACTATCAAAAAAGGATTGGATAGTTGTTTATTAAATGATACCATTCTGACAGAAACTAAACTGTCCAAGTAATGCTTTACGTGCGCAGACGAAGTGACACAGGGGGTATAGGAAATGTCCCCCGTGTCTAACTGCTCCTCTGTATAAAAATAAGTTTGTTCCCTTCATATGGGTTACTAGCTTCATATGTTCCTTCTGGCAGCGGCTGACTGGTTTTAGTTGGGAAAATTAAAATGCCGGGAGAAGACATAGTAATCTAACGGAACAATTTTAATTCAAAAAAATATCTCAATCATATGACTGAGATATTTTTTATAAGAAGCCATAGACACTTCCTAAGACTAAATACCATAGGGACGGTTCTTCTGGTTTTTTATTATAATAAGAACCAGAGGAACCGTCCTCCGGCTCCCCCTAAAACCCGAATTTAGAACGTGTAAGTTTTGGCACAAATAGCGACAGGAATACGGACCTGGCAAGACTGAATAAAACGAATGCTATCCATATCCCGTGATTCCCATACAAGGGCTCAAGCAGCCAGATAGCGAGCAAAAATAAAATTAGAGCTAATGCCATTGAATTTCTAATAGACTTCGCTTCAGTCGCACCAGAAAATATCCCTTCTAATTGCAGCCCCCAATAACCAACTACAGGGAAAACCACCATCCATATTAAGTAGCCGCTTGTAAATACTCTTACATCCTCAATTGTGGTGAACAGAGCGACGATTTGATCACCAAGCACAAATATGATAAATGATAATATAATTGCGGTTATCATTCCCCATTGTGCAGATAAGGAGAATGCACGGTGATAAAGGGCCTGTTGCTTCCCCCCTATTGCTCTGCCTGTAATAATGCTTGAAGCATTTGCTAATCCGCCGAATAAATAAGCCATAATATAGTGTATTTGCAATAAAATTGCATTTGCTGCTAAAGTTACTTCCCCCATACTTGCACCTTTGGAAGTAAAAATGATAGTCATTGCCAGCAGGCATATTGTTCTTAAAAATAAATCGCTGTTTACTTTAATCATCTTTAATATTGCCTCTGACTCCATGACCATTGCAGGCTTTATTTTTGCTATCTTTCTTTTATTTTTCCAAAGAATAAACATTAATCCGAATAGTACTACACCGACTTCAGAGATAACTGTGGCATAAGCAACCCCTGCAACTCCCCAGCCAAATCCAAGGACGAATAAGATATTTAAAATTATATTTAACAGGTTCATTGAAACCTGGGCAATTAATGATAAGCGGACCTTTCCCATACCGATCAGCCAGCCAATAACGACATAACTTAAAAGAAGAAATGGTGCTCCCCATATCCTGATGGAAAAGTAAGTAGCCGCGAATGTTGATACGGCATCACTTCCGCCGAATAAGACTAAGCTGATCTTCAGAACAGGCTGTTGCAAAATAATAAACAGCATTCCGAACAAAACAGCAAGGATCATGGGACGTAAAAACGATAAAATGATTTCCTTTTCATTTTTAGCCCCTTCCGCCTGTGCGGTAAAGCCGCTCGTACTTACACGGAGGAAACCAAGGAGCCAGTACATCGTATTAAAAATAACAGCTCCAATCGCCACGCCCCCAATAGCAGCAGGGTCAGGGAGCCTGCCTACAACTGCGGTATCAACAGCACCTAATATGGGAGTGGAGATACCTGCAATGATGAGTGGAACCGCCAATGCCAGATAATTGCGGTGGGTTAAGTATGTTTCATTGTTTGACAGTACAGAAGCAGCTTCCCCTTTCATACCATTCTCCTTTATGTAACATTTTTTCCTCACCACACCTTATGACAACTAAATGTGCTTACTGGATGGAAGCAGCTTCAATTAAAGCCTTTGTATAAGGGTGGCGGCTTTTATGGTAAAGTTCATTTATTCCAAATTGGTCTTGAATAGTGCCATTTTTTAGTACGATAATTTGTTCACATAAAAATGTTACAGCCCTTATATCATGGGATATGAAAAGAATCGTCATATCCATTTTTTTCTGAAAATCCTTTAACAGATTTAAAATTTGCACCTGGACCGTAACATCTAAGCTTGCAGTTGGTTCGTCACAAATAAGAAGTGATGGTTCAATACTCAGTGCTCTCGCAATACTGACCCGCTGCTTCTGTCCTCCACTCAATTCTTCCGGATAACGCCCGGCCAGTTCCTTATCTAAACCAACCATTATTAAAAGCTGTTCTGCTGTTTCTTTTCGCGAAAGGTTTTGCCCTTCCAGAAAAGCAGGGCTGCATTCCTTAAAATTATCAAGAGGTTCCAGAACACTCTCCCATACAGGCAGTTTCGGATTCAGGCTGCTGGATGAATCCTGGAATATCATTTGCACATTCTTTCGGTATTCCCGAAGCCGGGAGCGTTTTGTTGGAACGACAGGGGCCCCATTATAGGTAATTGTGCCTTCCTTATAGTTTTCTAATCCTACCAGTACTTTACCTAATGTACTTTTGCCGCTGCCGCTTTCACCAACGATTCCGATACATTCACCTTTTTTAGCACTGAAAGAAATAGTATTCAATGCAACCAGGTTTTTAGAGTAATTCTTGGATAATCCTTCTACTACCAGACTCATAGATCATTCACTCTCTCATTAATTATAAAATTCTCCCCAGGTAGTGACAGGAGACACGCACATAGTTTTTTAGTATATGGATGTTGATGTTGGCAGCGAATCTGCTCTGGAAGTCCTTCTTCCACGATCTCTCCTTGCTGCATTACATATATTCGATCGGTCCTTTTGTAAGCCAAGGCTAAATCATGGGTAATCATCAGAATCGCACATCCTGTCTCTTTACGGACTTCTTCGAGGTAATTTAAAACCTTTTCTCCATTCATCACATCCAGCGCTGTTGTCATTTCATCGCAGATGACTAAAGCTGGCTTTAATGCCAGCACCATTGCAATAGAGGCACGCTGAACCTGGCCGCCGCTTAACTGGAATGGATAGCTGCAATAGACACGTTCCGAATCAAGCCCCATTTTTCCGAGAACTTCTAATGCCTGATTTCTTGCTTCTTTCTTCCCAATCGGATAGTGGGTGCGAATCGTTTCTGTGATTTGTTTTCCTATTTTTATATAAGGGGTAAAACTCGCCCTGTAATCCTGGAAAATGATACCTATCTCCTTACCAAGAAATTTCCGGTGATCTTTTGGAGAAAGAGCTGACAGGTCAGAGTTTTTATATACGATACGGCCGGAGTTCTTCATATTTACCGGAAGAAGGCCCATAACTGCCCTTGCTGTTAGGCTTTTTCCGCTGCCACTTTCCCCAATAAGGCCTGCAATTTCCCCCTTCTTTATCTCTAGTGAAACGTTGTTAACTAAAGGATAACTGCCATTTCTTGTTTCTATCTTTAATTTTTCAATTGAGATGATCGGGTTACTCACAGTTCCTGCCTCCCCTTCCTAATATCGAAATGACTTTTCAGCCCATCGCCAAGTAAATTACAGCATAAAACAGTAACCATAATAGCCAAGCCTGGATAAACCATTAAAGATGGCTTCACTTGAAAATATCCCTGGCCATCATTAAGCATCGCTCCCCATTCAGGAATAGGCGGCTGGGCTCCCAGACCTATATAAGAGAGTGCGGATATAAGCAATATGACTTTTCCCACATCAATTGCAGCCATGACAATAATGTCCGGCATCACATGAGGTAATAAGTGCAGTCGTATCGTTTTTATAGGACTTGAAAACGAAGTCTTTGAAACCAATACATACTCCTTCTCTTTTTCCGAAAGAACTAACCCGCGAACAACACGGGCATAAACAATCCACCTTACAAGCACGATAGCAATAACTATATTAGTTAAACTGGGACCTAGTATACCAGCGATCGCAATGGCTAATATAAAGTCAGGAAATGTTAAAATACCATCGATGATTCTCATAAAAAAAGCATCCATCCGTCCGCCAATATAGCCGGAAATCAGACCAATGGGTACGCCAATGCATACAGCCATGAAAATAGCCAGCATCCCCAGCCCAATCGTCAGCTTCGCACCGAAGACGATTCTTGAAAAGATATCCCGCCCTAATTGATCCGTTCCCAGCCAGTGAAGAGTTGAGGCTTCCTGCAGCCTGTTACCCATGTCAATTTTAAATGGATCATAAGGAACAAGAGCTCCTCCAAGAAACATAACTCCTGCTAAAAACACAGCCAGAATTATTCCGCCAAGCATATTAGGGTTTCGCACCAGTGCCGTGCTTTTCGTTAGTACTGTATCCATCACACACTCTCCTTTTCCTGGTTGATTTGAGGGTTGATAATCAAATAAAGCAAATCAACAGCAAGGTTGGATAAGACTACGAGAAAACCCACAATAATGATGTAACCTTGAATAACCGGATAATCCCGCTGCATTACTGAAGTCACAATGAGTTCACCCATACCCGGCCAGGAAAATAGAATTTCAATAACAGTCACACCCCCGAGAAGACTGCCGATACTCAATCCGAACATAGTAACCAATGGAATAAGACTGCCTCGCAGTGCATGAAAAACAAGAATTCTTTCTTTACGTATGCCTCTCGCTCTTGCTGCTTCAATAAAAGTACTTTGCATTGTTGCTATCAAACGCTCACGTAATAATCTTATATAAATAGGAGCCATTGCTATTCCAAGGGTGATGGAGGGTAAAATATAATGAGCGAGCGTTCCCTTTCCCATCACAGGTAAGAGATTGAGTTTTAATGAGAAAAAATAAATCAACAGCAACCCAAGCCAAAAACTCGGAATGGAAGCTCCCAGTATAGCGGTCCATCTTGACAAATAATCCGGCCAGCGTCCTTTATACAAAGCGCCTATGATACCCAGGGGAACTGATATGAGCAGAAGAGCGACTAAACCGCCTAATGACAGCGCAGCTGTTGCCGGCAGCCTGTTTAAGATCATGTCCAATACTGGTCTGTTGGAGATGAGAGATTCTCCTAGATCCAACTGGGCCACACCCCAAATCCATTTTCCGTACTGCACGAAGATTGGTTCGTCGAATCCATATTCCTGCCTTAATTTTTCCTCATCCGCCGTTGTTACAACTACGTCATCTACCTTTAGAATCGCTCTGATTGGATCACCAGGAGTCACTTTCATTAATAAAAAGGTTACAAAAGAGAGAATTAATATCATTATGAGTAACTGGAATATTCTGGTGCTGATAATAGAAACTATTCTTTGCATGCTCTTTACCTGCCTAACACTATGAAATTAAAATCAGGAAAAAGTGAAAGCATCATTTGGATGCTTTCACTTTTGCATTATTCTACATCCATTTCATTTGTAATGAAGTAGTATTCTTCCGATCCCGGACTCCAGTTCTTAACACGATCGTTTACACCTACGATAATATGAGGGTGTAAGATATACGATTGTGGAGCTTCCTCTCGAATGATTGACACACCCATATTTTTTAAAGCGATTCGTTCTTCCTCGTTGGCAGTTACATTGAGTTCTGCTGTAATTTCGTTGATCTCAGGAATGTTTATCTGTCCGGGGTTTAATGAGCCCTCAGGCATATACGCCACATTAAAGAAGTAACCGCCATCACCACGGGGAGCGGTTAATACAGAATAAGTTGCTAAATCCCACTCATCCTGCTGCTCCCATAAATAACTGTCGATCTCCTCAACCGTTATGATATTTATATCAATACCTATATTTGCCGCTTCTCCCTGGATATATTGCGCCATTAATGGCAGTTCAGGTCTTCCCTGGTATGTCGCAAGAGTCAGCTCTAGAATCTCTCCGTCCTTTTCCAACATTCCGTTTTCATTTGTTTCATATCCTGCTTCCTTTAATAAAGCTGCTGCTCGTTCCGGATCATAGCTTTCCGGCTCCATGTCTCCCGCAAAATTAAAATCAGGATGAAACGGCCCATTGGCAGCTGTACCATGTCCATTCATGATTTCCGTTACAGATATCTCCCGGTTCACTAGCATATCCAATGCTTTACGGACATTCACATCCTGTAATGCCGGTTTTTTGTTGTTATAAAGAAGGAAATGAACACGTAAGCTTGAGATGGACTCCACAAGCAGATTTTCATCTTGTTCAATCGGATCCAACGCTTCAGGGGGCAAATGATAAACAATATCAGCCTCTCCTGTTTGAAGAGCGAGAGCCCTGACATTTCCATCAGAGTTAAAATTAATGGTTACTTCATCTAAGTTCACAGCTCCATCCCAATATTCATTGTATTTTTTGAGCTTTATTTCAGATTCTGATGTGAAATCAGCTACTTGAAAAGGCCCTGTGCCTAATGGTTGTTCGCTAATATCATCTGCACTTACATTAACTATAGATGTGTTTGTATGTACCAATTCAGAAATGAGTGCCGGATTTTCTTCTGTAGTAATGAATGAAATTTCCTGTCCATTTGCTTCCATTGATTCAATTTTCAAGCTCGAAGCAACGGCATTATTAACCTCTAATGCACGTTCAAAAGAAGCTTTTACCGCTTCCCCATCGACTGCTGTTCCATCATGGAACGTTACTCCATCTCTGATAGTAAATATCCAGGTTCTTTCATCAATTTGTTCCCAGGATTCTGCTAACCAAGGCTGGATTTGCAAGTTTTCATCAATTCTAACTAACGTCTCAGCAATCCCTGCCCGAACACCCATCGCATCCTGATGGGGATCAATCGTTTTAGACGGAAAACTATACAACAAAGTTAAAGATTTCTCTTCTGTTCCATTGGGTTCTGCTGTACCAGCTGTATTCTCAGATTCCCCGCTGTTATTACAACCGGTTAAAAATATTAATAATACAGCAAGTACCATAAATACATGTTTTTTAATCAATTTACCCATCCTCCTAAATCGTAATTGTTCTTATTTATACTTGATTAATATATACTCTTAATCTGAAGGTGTCAATACAAATAATAATGATTACGGTTTTCAATCAGGATCCTGGACGTGTGAAGGAAAGATAACGCCTCCCCACTCTGCCATCTATAATAGAAGGGAGAATATATGATGCTGGGAATAAACCCGTACATTCCTGCGGTTATAAAATATATTCCACTTCCTTTAGAATGCTGAAGTGCAGTGGAAACCTATAAATGCAGTATGGAATTGGAATATTAATATGTTAAACTAATAGAATGCTTAATAGAGGTGAAGAGTGAATCAACCTCTCCCTTTTCTATTTAAAATAGTAAATGCTCAATATACAGCTATCAGGAGTGGGAAAAACATGAACAAAAAAAACATTGCACATTTTCGCAGACAGTTTAAACCGGATAACGAGGCTTTGAAAATCCATGACATGTTATCTGTTTATGTGATGAAAGAATCCAGCGAGATTTTTCATTATCAGACACAGCCTTTTGGAATGCTCGAGCAGGAGCAGCAGGAATTATTTATGAATGGTTTTAAGAAAAGCCTTGGAGGCCAGCTCGACGAAAAGTTGTTCGAACTGAAATTTCAGCGGGACGTTCAGGACAGCAGCCAGCTTATTTTACACCAGGCGTTGCTGAGCACCGATACAGAAGAATGGACTAACAACATGCTGCGCATTACCGAAAAAATCCTGAAAACGAAAGAATACGAGAAAGACATTGTAATCACATTTATCCGGGGAGAGTATTTCAAATCCGTAAAAAGCCAGAATGAGGAATCTGAAGAAAATGAACGGAGCCCCGTTTATACTCATCCATTTATTTTGTGTTCAATAAATGTTACCCAGGATCCAAAAAAGGAATTGCTTTTTGACTATACTCAAAGAGAATTCAAATACAATATTGTCGTAGATCCGATCATAAACTTAAACGCGCCAATCAGCGGCTTCCTGTTTCCATGTTTCACGAATAATGCTGCCGATGTGAACCACGTTCTCTATGCAGCCGGAAAAGCAAATGAACCAGACTACCAGTTCATTGAGGAAGTATTAAATGGAGAAGAAACCATTACTGCCGCAGAAGATAAAATTATTTTTGAGGAAGTCGTCAGAAATGTTACAGGAGACAAAGTAAACACGGAGACTCTTTCCAGGGTCTATGAAGAAATCCATCACATCGTCGAGGAGAATAAAGAAGCGGAAGAAGCTCCACGCTTAGATTATAAAGACGTGGAACGAGTTTTATCGTCGAGCGGGGTCAAAGATATCAACACCGAAAAAGTGGAAGCTGCTTTTCAGACCGTGGTGAACGACAACAGATATGAAATTAAAGCAAAAAACATTGTTCCGAAGTATGCATCCAAATCCATTAAGATCGAAACGAAGGTCGCCAATATCTCCATCAGCCCACAGGATTTAAGTTATGTGAAACAGATTAACTTCTACGGGAAAAAATACTTAATGATAGAAGTAGATGAAGACACAGTGGTTGACGGATTCACAATGATCCCAGAAGCACTGGACGGAAGTACCGGAGAATAAAGTAAATGCGCCAGGTGCCTGGCATTGAAAAAGGACGAAGAATATCCTCTTCGTCCTTTTTTAATATAATCGTTTGTTAAACGCACCCATTCGCTAAATAAGGGAAACGTTAGTTATATAATATTTCCTCAATGTTATCAATTTCATATTTGTTTAAGAATTTAGTAGTTTGTTCATCCAAATCGACTATTAAATTTACCCAAAATTTTTTGGAAACACTATCTTCGCCACAAAAACTAAAAAATTCATTACCATCTAGCCTAGCCAGATTTTCATTTATTGTAACCCCCGATGTATTTTTCTCAGCTGCTTTTATCCAATCGAAATGTAATTCCCGCAAATACCCAATAGTTTCATTTAACTCGGAATCAAGGACAATTAGTGTATCATCTAACTCTTCTAATTTGTATTCTTCTCCGTTCGTTAAAGCGAATAAAAACGAAAAAATTTCTAGTGAATTATTGTGAGCTTCATTATTAAAATTAGAAATGTTAAGACGGTTTAAATCAACAGCCAGCATAACATATTCTTTAGTTATCGTTCCTATATCTATATTGAAATGTAGGAGGAGGTTTGCCTGCCGCTTTGTTATTTCGCCAGAATCAAGGATCTCATCAAATATATTGTAAGTCGAAACAATACCTCTTACAACCTTATGAATATCGTTGTTTAGCTTTTGAGAAATATGTTCTTCATACATTTTCTTATCTTGATATTGATCATTAAGAATAAATAAAAAGATAACAATTAATGTTACGTATAATATTGGCTTATAATGTTTCTTTATCAATTTTTCCCCTCCCATACGTACTATGTTTTAATTCCTTTATTCGACACCCCCCTTTAGTTTAACATCATTTTCCAGTTCTTAGGTACAAAAAAAGAGCTGCAACATTGCAACTCCCCGGATCTTCAACAATTTCTCTCCGTTAGCACGATATCCTAATCAATAACCTCGTCCAAATGAGGCGCGATGTAAATATTATAAATAAGTTCCTATCATCCTCGTTATGTGAACTAGACAGAAGAAAAGCGAACCACTGACCAGCCATGCTGTTTATTGTTATATTTTTTGTTTCCTTTTAGCAATGAATGGCCCTAATATAAGACCTATCGAAATCGGAAGAGACGATATAAAGGCAAAAGTGAAGTTATTTATATTTATGAGAGTGTCAAAATACCATAATGGAGGGTATATAATAGCCGCTGAAATAAAAAATAGTAAGAAGGTCATCTTACCACGGCCATCCTCATGAAAATTATTGTTCATATTCCCCTCCCATACCTTATTTACTGATACCTCCAAGTGTTATTCTTGTAGGTACGCAAGAAATATTGAAAACCATAGCTCAGTAGTTTAGCCGGCTCATCCCCCAGTTAACAATGATATTTCTATTCCTTCAGGCTACAGCTGTACCAAATCCGCCGCCAACTGCAAAGCCAAAGGTCATTACTAAAAAGCTTGATCCATAAACAAATGCGTTCCTAACTGCGGTTCTGCTCAGTCATATTTTGGCTCCCCACCATCTCCATCCAACTTTTGACACCTCGTTAGTTGTAGATTGAATGCTAAACTCATTACTGTCCTCCAATAACCTTTACCAGTTTCATCTTAACCCCCTTTTAATATGAGAATCCTCCCAATACTTCAATAAGAGAAGCGGCAGCTTCTTGTACTATTGCACCGTTACTCCAGTAGAAAATTATAATTTCTTTTCAAAAAGGGTTATGAATAAGTGTTCATTCACCATGACTTCTTTAATATTTTGAAATCCATTCTTTATATAAAAACTAACTGCTGGTGCATTTTTAGTACCTGTTGATACTTTTATCGTACCAACCTTGAATTTACTTTCAATGAAATTTAATAGCAACTGTGCAATTCCTTTTCTAAAATGGTTTGGATGTACGACTAACCTATGAATATCTAATTCATTGTCAATTACTTTTATAGAAATTGCTCCGCATAAATGTTCATTTTCATAATAACCAATGAAAGTTTCTTCGCAATGTTGCAAAGTATAAACTGTATCTTTTAAAGGAGGTATTTCATATGAACCAATTATTTCTGCTTCTACCTTATATGACGGTATTTGAACATTTAAAACATCCTCAGCGTGTTTTCTATTACTAATTTCAATTATCTTTATCAAGAAACCCTCACATCCAATTATTATCTTCTTCTTCAAAACCGCTCGTTTGTTCAAAAGCCCTTATTGAAGGGACCCCCCGCCGTTAACTACACAAAGGCAGCGATTTTTTGTTCAGCTATCGCTCTCCGTTAGTGTAGGTGTAGTTTTTAACCTTGATATCATTAACTTATCATTTGTAACTAATTTTACTTTCCCACTTATTCAACTTTTTGCTAACTAACTTTCCGAACTCTTCATCATCTTCAGATAACTTATAATATATAGCTAAGGCGACCAAAACAACATCGATACATTCTTCTTTTACATCATCGATTCCTAACTGTTTATAGTCACTTCCACTTGCTTTAAGATAAGATAATACAGCTTGAGCAGTTTCACCAACTTCCTCGGTTAACTTTAATGCCATTTGTTCTAACGTTTTTGGCTCACTTTCACTAAGTAACTTTATTTCTTTTAGCAATTGCTCCATGATTTCTCCCTCTTTTAAATTAAAATTAGTGATATTTTATTACCATTTATGTATATAAGCACCCTCATATTTTTTGAGCTTATTAACTAACTCTTTTGAATCTCTATCAATAACTATTAAATCTTTATACTCTGCTTTAACAAACCCTTGTTCAATCATATGGTCAAAAAGCGATATTATAGGTGAGTAGTAATCATTAATATTGAGTAATGCACACGGTTTATTATGGTATCCCAGTTGAGCCCATGTAAATACTTCAAACCATTCTTCTAAAGTTCCGGAACCACCAGGTAATGCAATAAATCCGTCAGCATATTCTGCCATAAGTGCCTTTCTTTCATGCATAGTGCTAACGACATGTAATTCAGATAGTTGTTGGTGAGCTATCTCAACGTTTTTTAACTTCTCTGGGATTACACCTATTACTTTACCACCTGCATTCATTACAGCATCTGCAACTGCCCCCATACAACCGACTGTCGCTCCTCCATATACAAGGTCCATCCCATTATCTACTAATACTTTCCCCAGTTTTTCAGCTTCTTCTATATAGGTTGGGTCAATTCCTTTACTAGAACCACAGTAAACTGCAATTGTTTTCACAAATATTTCATCCTCTCAAAAGTAAGGTCGAACTTTCCAATACAACTCATTATATATTACCATGATTTTCTAGCAAAAAAGGAAAAATTAACTACACTAAAATTAAAAAAGAATGTACAAATATTTATTGTGGAAAACTCCCCGTTTGTTGAAAAAGAGCAGCGAGAGCTGATTGAGCTATCACTTGCCATTTATTTCAAGAAGGGAATGTCTACATGAAATTTACTCTCCCTATTTAAACTTTCGCTTTAAAATATAATCGATAATAAAGAAGATAACAGCGAAGATGGAAAAAAAGAAATTGGCAGTATTGAATAAGATTTCACCAAATGTATGTTGTGCGAAGGTAGTGGAATCGAAAATGACACCATACGGCAGGACAAATGCGAATCCAAATAAAAAATGAAGCACAAGGGAAAAAACATTCGAGTATTTTTTCACATGGAAACTAATCTTTTCCGAAATTACAGATGAAAAAATGCCGTAAATAAAAATAACAGGCACTGCATAAATAGAATAAACTAAAATGCCTAATGCCCAGCCTCCATCCGTGGATGGTACAGGCTCAATGATATTTAATATTATAACTGCTATTATCGAAGTATACATAGCAGCCATCATTTTTCTCTTAAACATTCCAACGCCGCCAATAACAATTACTATGAATACTACAACTATTAAAGCCGAAATAATAAAAGCCACACGGTGCTCCTCCTCTTTATTTGCATTAAAAGAAGTTGGTTATTCAATTCTTCTCCCCCGTTAGCACCATAACAGCCCTGGCAGCTGCTTGAAGTACTGGACTAGTTTGTTCATTAAAATGAGCAGCAACAGCCTTTTTTACTAACGCCACCAGTTAACTGGCATATTTAATAACAACATTAAGAATAAGATTGGTCCAGTCATTAATAACCCTGCCCAAATAAGAATTGTACTTTCAATTCTCTCTTTAAGTTTCAGGTAAGCTAATAAAATAATTACGCTTAACGGGTGTATGATGAACACAATAGCCAAAAAAGTTAGCATTATATCAGCAGTAGTAGAGGAGTATCTCGTTACAACTAAATACATACTGAAAAATAATACGAATGTATATACAGAAAGAAAATTCCAATATGATTTTGGTAAGTATTTCATCATTTATGCCCCCATACTTTTTAGAGGATTGGACATTTTAGTTTTTTACGACTCCCCGTTAGCACCATAACAATGGCACTTACTTGTTGATCTCTCCCCCTATATTTTAACATCATTTACCAATCACTGGGTACAAAAAAAGAGCTGCAACATTGCAACTCCTGATTTCACTATCGCACCCGTTACTTTAAGTACATTTATTCACAACCATTATTTTGTAATAAGAAATGCGACCTCTTATGATAAAAAAACAACCATCCTGTTTGACAGTCCCAGTCTTTTATTTTTGATATTCAGAATTATTATGTAATTCACAACCAAACAGATAGCAAGCACTAGTACTATAAGGTTCAAAATCTAATTTAGGAACATAGCCAGAACTAAGAAGCTCTATCATTTTTTTATAATAGTTATACTCTTCGATATATTTTTTAATTACCTCCTTCTTATCGTTTTCCGTCCAGTTTTCATCTATTTCTTCTTTCTTAGTGTCTTCTATTTCTCCTTTTTTCTCTTCAATAGCTTCTTGAATAACTTCGTCTATACGTTGGACATTATTAGTTTTATATAGAGCATAAACAAATCTACCAATCCAATTAGGAGTTTTCCAGTATTCTTTGTACCCCTTTTCAAACCATTGAATAGCTTCTTTATAGCAATTTAATTCAACATATAAATCAGCTACTTCGATTTCTCCTACAAAATCATCAGCTTTTTCGTTAAACGCATCCAACTTTATTTTAGCCTCTTTTGTTCGCCCTAGATCAATTAAACATTTTACATGGCTATACATTCTATGATCCGAATCTGCTGCAGTTTTTATGAAGTACTCCGAAGCCTTATCCAGCTCTCCAAGTTTATAATAAACTACAGCTAAATTTTGAAGTGCTTCATTGGATGCTTGAATCGAAACAGACTTTCTTAATGCTTCTTTAGCTTCTTTCCACTTTTCTTGCTTAATGTAAATATCCCCAAGAATGTTATACGGAAAGTATGAGGAAGGATTCATCGTAACAGCTTCTTTTATTAATTCAAGGGCATTATCTTCATCCTCTTCCTCATTAAGGTACATCCAAGCTAGATTATTTAACGATTGTACATCTCTAGATTCATAGACTGCTTTATGAAAAAGTTCCATTGCTTTCTCATACTCATTTTGTTCAAACAGTTCAATCGCTTTTTGATTGGTGTTCAAGTAAGTACCTCCAAAGTAAGTTAATAATTAAGAAATATTTTAACGCTAGTACAACAATTCTCTCCTTTATTTTAACATCATTTTCCAATCCGCAGGTACAAAAAAAGAGCTGCACATTTGCAACTCGTGATTTTACTATCGCTCCCCTTTAGTTGAATAGCTATCCCAATGACTCTCAAGAAACTATATGCCAATAAAAATTATTATTACTGAATTAACAATAGAAAATTAGAACGCAAGAAAAGAGAAGAAATTAACCCCCTTGAAGTGTTAATGTTTTAACTGAAAGGGGGGATATTTGTGGGAAAACGCTCTATTGGTTTATATGAAGGTATAGCATTGTATATTGCTGCAATACTTGGATCGGGTGTTCTATTTATTTCATCGGTTACAGCTTCCATTGCAGGCCCTGCATCCATATTGTCTTGGATAATTGTAATTCTTGCTAACCTTCCACTCGCCTACACATTTGCTTGTCTAGCACGTGAATACCTAGATGCTGGTGGTGCTGCAACTTTTGTAAGGAGATCATTTGGATTTCATTCCGGAAATATTGTGGGTTGGTTTTACTTTGTCACTGCTGCAGTTGGGCAG
Organism: Evansella clarkii; assembly: GCF_002019695.1. GTDB lineage: Bacteria > Bacillota > Bacilli > Bacillales > Salisediminibacteriaceae > Evansella > Evansella clarkii. Next base: position 3,880,860 of record NZ_KV917376.1, read on the forward strand.
ACTATTGTATCTTTAACAGGGGCATTTTACATTAGCCAGGCTTTTGGATTTTCTGACTTGGCAAGAACCTTGATTGCGTTCACCATTTTAATTATTGCAGGTATTGCCAATTATAATGGAATTAAAATCAGTGGTAAAGTTGCACTAATCATAAGTGGCTGTTTACTATTACTGCTTACACTTACTATTATAATTTCAATACCGAGTATCAATTTGGAGAATTTTACACCCTTCGTCTCTAAAGGGTGGTACTCAGTTGGAACAGCAATAACAGCAATATTTTGGGCATTTTTTGGTTGGGAAGCTATTTGTAATCTTTCTAATCACTTTAAAAATCCCGATAAAAACATTGTTAATAGTACCATTATCAGCGTAATAATTATAGGGATATTATTTTTAGCACTAAGTTTTGTAACAATTGGAACCAGGACATACGGAAGTATAGAGAGTGATCTTTCACCAATTGGTGCTATAATGGGAGAAACACTAGGAGTAGGTGCACAAATTGTGACCGCTATGTTGGCATTTTTCATATGTATTGGAACTTCTAATGCATTTGTAGCAAGCCTGACGCAACTGGGATACTCCTTGAGTAGAGATGGGGCGTTTCCAAAAAAATTATCACATATGCATCCAACTAAACAAATCCCAAGACGTATGGTTGTTTTTGTAATTGGTTTCGCAGGTATCGGAGTTATTATTACAGAATACTTTACAATGACATTTAATGATATTTTATTTATTCCGACTTCGTTAGGAGTGTTAGTATATATTTTTTCTATGGCTGCTGGTGTTAAACTGTTTAAAAATAAAACTTTACCCTGGTGGTCCTCTTTATTATCACTAATCTTTTGTATCCTTGTATTACCGTTTTTTCAATTATACATCTTTGTCCCTGTAATCATTACCGCTTTATATGTTAGCTATATGACATTTCAAAAAAGGTTTCTACCTTTGAAGAAAGCAGGCTAGTCAATGAAAATTTGAATTGACATAATGGTTTATTGGAGAGATGTAATGCCTACCTGCTATTAGCTAAGAGAAACTTTATCAATTGGAGAGTTTAATCCATGAAATCAAATAATCTATTTTCACTCAAGGTAAAGTGGAAGGCTATAGTTAAATGCGACAAAAGATATGATGGTAAGTTTTTTTATGCCGTAAAGACAACGGGTATTTTTTGTCGACCATCTTGTAAATCCAAAACCCCTAACTATGAAAATATATGTTTTTTTAAAAATGCTATGGAAGCTATACAACAAGGATTTCGACCATGTAAAAGATGTCGACCTGAGCTTTTTATTGACATATATGACCCTCAACAAGAAATAGTGGAGAAAGCTAAATCTTTTTTAGAAAAGAACTATGAAGAAAGAATCACCTTAAACAATCTTGCTGTCAAAATTGGCGTAAGCCCTTATCATTTAAGTCGAATCTTCAAAGAAAAATTAGGCAGCACGCCACACAAATACCTTGAAAATATAAGAATTCATAAAGCCAAGAGCTTGTTATTGAACACAGATCATAACATCATGGAAATATGCTTCCAGATAGGGTACAAGAATCTTTCTAGTTTCTACAAACACTTTAAAAAAGTATGTGTCTGCTCACCTCACCAATTTAGAATTAACAATAAGAAGATAAATTAAGAATACCTTGCAGATATTATGAAGGAACAACTACTGGGCTAAAAAAAGTTATAAAATAAAATAAGAGAGAAATAAATTTACTCTCCTAACAAATCATACTGGAGAGTTTTATATTGTTTTAAAGCACCCCGTTAGCTTAAGTACATTGATTCACAAATTGGAATAATAATCGCCGTAAAGAGTAAAGGCAGCCGCTCTACCTATCTATTACCTGTTAGTAAAGCAGAATTGCTGTTATGTATTAGCTTCATAGTGCTCTTCATTAAGTCTCACTACTTCAAGTTCTTTTATCTTCTCACACAATTTCAAGGCTAAATTTTGAATTCCAAAGAGTTCTATGAAAGTATGACTCCCAATAATAAGATTTATCCTTTTAAACTGAGCATATTGGATAGTATACAAATTACATTCACCTGTAATGTATACATCACAATTATTTTCAACAGCTTCCTTAAGGCAAGCTGTTGGGGCACCATTACCACAAACTAAGCCCACTCGCTTAATCTTTTTGTTATTAAATCGCCAAGATTTAACTGGTTCTTCAAGCAGGTTTTCAACATTGTTTACTAATTCATTAAGTTCAATTTCTTTATCATATTCTGCGATTCTACCAAAATATAACCCTTCCCATCCGTGGGTTCTTTTAATAATTTCTACATTCAATTTATTTAATAAGCTATCATTTGTTCCAAAGTTGCAGTCATCAAGTGGCAAGTGATTATAGTAGTGACTTATACTATATTCAGCTAGTTTTTCCATGCATGCCTGTTTTAATCCGTATATTTCATCCCATGCGGGGTGGTGCGTCACCATCATATCAACTCCATGAATTCTTGCTTCCTCTATAGTTTCAAGTGTCAGGTTAACACAGTATCCTAATTTATTAACTTTTTTCTCTACATGGTATGTAATTCCAGATTCACTAGCATAGATATCTTCATTTGTTACTTCAAAAAAACCATTAATTCTTTTAACAATTTGTGAAACGTCCATATACTTACCTCCTCAATTATAATTCCTTGTTAAATTAAACTCCCCAATACTTCGATAAGAGCAGCGATAGAATCTTGTGCTATCGCTTACCCGACACTTTAAGTACACTTATTCACAAATGAGGTTTTATAGTTTTAGAGCATCAATAATCAGAGAAGGAAAAACAAGGTTTTCACCTTGATTTCTGGGGTCATATTTCTTAGAACGAAAAATTACACCGTCAACTCCATCCCATTGATTTTGATAGAACTTTCCTTCTTCATCAAAATACTCAAGCAATTTAACTTCATATCCAGCAGTTTCAAACATTTTCGTCAACGTTTTATAATTGTGAACGATTTTGTGACTAGCTGCTGAGTGTTCTTTTGGACCAGGGCCTCCCACTTGTACTATACTTTGATAAGTTTCATCTCGAAAATATCCATCAGGTACTGCACACCGAATATATCCAGAATGTTTTAGGTACTTATAACACATGCTGGCAGCCATAACACCTTCTTCGTATGTAAGATGTTCCCAGACGTGTTCAGCCAAAATTGCTTTAATAGAACTTTTATTGAACTTGCTTTGCCACATATTTTCTTCTAGTAAGTTTAATTCATCTTCCTGTGTATGTATCCACCCTGGATTGTTGACATATTCCCCTGCTCCGATGACCACTCTAAAGTCTTCTCCAACTTTATTCAATTTTAGCTCATCCTTTCAATACTAGTTATCCTATGTAAAACAGTTATGTTTACATTTTTCTTGTTGCACTATTCCCCTCATTAGTTTAACACCATTTTCCATTTCGCATAACTTTAAAAAAACGAGCTGCATAAATACAGCCCACCATTTCACTAGTGCTTTAGTCTAGTATAATACCTCACAATCTCAGCAGAAATCGTGTTGACAACAGTTTTTAAATCATGCTAACATTTATATAAACGACCGGTCGTTTTTTAAAATCGCGGAAAGGTGTGATATAAATGTCGCCAAGGATCTCTCCAAAGAAAAAACAATTAAATAAATTACATATTGCTGAAAAGGCTTTGGAAACCTTCAAACAACACGGTTATCATAAAACCTCGATGAGTTTGATTGCTAAGGAATTAGGCTGGAGTAAAGGCGGTCTCTATGCATATTTCGATAGTAAAGAAAGTCTTTTCATTCATATTCTCCAGCATTTACTGGATGAAAAATCATATTTATTAACTAAGGAATTCCAAACCAATAAAGCATATGATCAACTAATAGAACAGTGGAATCGTATTTTTGACTCGTGGAAATCACTAGATGCAAAGAGTTTGAAATTAACTTTTGAGTTTTGGTTAGAAGCCTCAGAGAATGACGATTATAAAGAGAAATTACTAAATAAATATAAATCAAGCGAAAAATACTTCACAGAAATTATTGAATTCGGTATAAAAAATGGAGAGTTCAATATAAATTTAAATCCTGCTTTAATTTCACAGCTTTTTTGGTCATTAATTGATGGACAAGTGCAATTCTGGGTAGCTAGGAACCACCAGCCTACGGAGAAAGAGTTAGACGAGTTATTTACTCAGTTAACTATTTTATTAACTGGAGTTCGGGCTGGTGAGAGGTAACATTAGTCTACTTAAAAATTTAAGCAAAGGTAAGTTCCGTAATTTTTGGCTGACGCAGGTCTTTGTACTAATAGCCATACAATTTTATTTTATATCTCTATCCTGGATGACTTTAGATTTAACAGGTTCCACCGTATTGCTGGGGACCCTGCTAACGATCACCGCTGTTCCCCGCTTAATTATCATGCCGATAGGCGGGGCTTTAGCAGATATAATAAGTCCCAGTAAATTATTAATGATTAATATCCTTCTGTTATTTTTTTCATCTTTATTTTTTACTTTTACTATGTATTTTGGTTATTTAGAAATCTGGATGTTAGTAGTATTTTCCATAATATTTGGCATCAGTACAGCACTTTTCCTCCCAACTTCTTTTTCTATCATACCAAAATTAGTGAACGAATCACGATTACAGTCGGCCAATTCATTAGCTCAATTAGGATTACAGCTGTCCACTTCTATTGGTCCCGCTTTAGCAGGAGTAATTATTTCTCTTTTTGGTTTGCCTTCTATTTACTTGACAATAACTATATTTTTTATTATTTCATTATTATTCTCTTTAGCGATCGGCCATATCGAAACAGATAACCAAGACCGTAATAACCTTTCCTTTAAAGGCGTATTCGTTGATATTGTTGATGGGATAAAGATTGTTCGAGGTATCCCTCTATTAATTGCTTTAATTTTTATTTCTGCCCTATTAAACATAAGTGTGATCGGTCCTCAACAAATCGGTCTTCCTTATATTGCTCAGACATCCCTGGAAGGAGGTGCCCACAACCTTGGCTTTATTATGTCTGCCTTGGGTGCAGGTACGCTGGTCGGAGCATTATTAATTGGTTTACTAAACAATATTAAATCTCCTATTATTATTGCGTTCTCTGTTGCAGTGGTGTTAGGTGGAATATGGTCACTTGTTGGTGTTTACCAGAACAAACTTGCTGTAATATCAACCATTTTATTCTTTAGCGGGGTCTGTATAGGTGTTTTGAATGTATTAATTTTGACCCTCATACAACGGAAGACACCAAAAAATGCTATTGGAAGAGTGATGAGTCTTCAATTGCTTGGCTCAACAGGCATTCAGCCAGTCTCCTTTTTAATTGTAGGGTGGTTATTAGATATCATTTCAGTAACTACATTATTTATTTTAAGTGGATTAATAATATCTATCACATCGCTAGTAAGTTTGATAAGTAAAAACATCAGACAACCAGACATTAATGCCAAAAGCAGGGCTCTCTGAGTATACGATATGGTTTAAATTTATCACCCAAGGCTTAGAGCGAATACTGTCCTACCTCTTCGCTCTAAGTCAGGCCGTTGAAGGGCGACTTGCGGCTTTAACCTAAAATGATGTTGTAAGCGTCAAGTTAAACCTTGGACAATATACCTTTTTGGTTAAGACCTTTATGGAAATATTCACCTAAGTATTCATCAGGGCCCTTTACTTTTAAAAAAGTAATCACATTAGTTTTGTAAATTTAAAATGTACTTAAACTACACTTCCATAATTTTAATATTACTCCCTAATGCCCTGGTACAAAAAGAGAGCTGCAACATTGCAACTCCTGATCTCGCTATCGCTACACGTTAGTGGAGGAGCGTTAAGGTAGATCATTCAATAATAATTACTTCTCCGTCCTTTAATACCCTAAAAGGTATTTTATTATTAACCATATATTCTATTGCTTTATCAATATCCTCAGACTCTGGATGTTCTGATTTATAATGTGGAGCAATTGCATATTCCAAAATATGCAGTCCATCCCAAAAAGTTTGATGATACCTTTCTCCATAAGGCTTTTGATCTGGGTCATCAACTAAATGAATACCTTTTAGTGTTGGTCCAAGGATACAAACTCCAGCACTGTACCCTCCATATAAGATGTTCTTTTTATCCTTATAATATTTTTTAATGATTTTATCGAAACCACTTAACCTCATTGCCTGTGCAAGAACGAATGTATTGCCTCCCCTTACCCAGATAACATCATACTTATTAAGTTTTTCTTGTAGCCCTTCTGTGTTACGGAAATACTTTTTCAGATCAAGAATATCCACTGTAAAACCGATTTTTTTAAGATCCGATACATCCATTGCGTCACTTTTATTCTTTCTTTCTAAATCAGTTGCAAAATCTAATGCGTTATTGATATAAGCAACTTTTTTATTGCCGTTTTTCGTGATGTCTATTAATTTTTGTTCTTCATTACCAATTTTATAAGATGACAGATAAAATTTCATTATATTCTCCTATTCCCCCTTAAATGAATCCTTTTGTTAAATAAAGATTATACTCGTCTCTTTCACAATCCTCCCCGTTTTTGGAACAGGAGCAGACACTGCTTCTTCCGCTATCGCTTCCATTAGTTGAGTAGTCAATTTACATAAATTCCTTATACCAATTTAAAAACTTTTCTTTTTCTATAACATTTAAAAAACACTTTGATTTTACTTGAGCCTCTAACTTCTTATGTTCTTGTGGAAAATCATTTTCTGCAAATAAGGTAATATAAGGTAACTTTTCTTGTGCCTTTTGAGAACGAATATTGGTTGCTTTTGCCCCAGCGAAAACATAGTTTAAATTCATTTCATAAAAAGCAGTATATAGTATTTCTGCCTTTGCTAATTGATTATAGCCCTTACCCCAAAAATGATGACCTATCCAAGTACCTATATGACATGTTTTCTTTACTTTATCAATATCCTTAAGGGTAATAACCCCGATAAGTGTATCGTCTTCATTTAATATACACCTTGAATAATCATTTCCTAATTTTTCCTGTTCAAGAACAAATTCAATAAAGGCTAAAGTTCCTTCCAAAGTTGTATTTTCCTCATTAAGTCCTAAAGAATCCTTTACCTGTGGGGTTGAAGATAATAATGACATATCCTTAGCATATTTTATCTGGTGTGGTACTAATTTAACTTCTCTCATCCCAAATACCCCCTTATTCTTATTAAATGCTACATCTCTTTAGCACCATACAGCCCTTGCAGCTTCTTGAAGTATTGATCTCCGTTAATTTGAGTGTATCAGTTCACATTAGCTCATCATAAACGAATTAAATGTACTTATTTCTCACAAACAATAGAGAACATTCGGTGAGGTATTTCCAACATTGATCCTGAAAAGTTACTCTTTAAAAGACTTTCTAAATCATTGTCGAATAACAATACCTCTTCCATTGATAAACTCCCACCTATTTCAGTTGAAGTTCTCATTCGACCTCTCCATTCATCGTGGGTAAATATAGTTGTTATATCGAATGTAAAAGTTTCTATATTCGAAAAACCAACTTTGTAAACCTCTTCAATCCATTGTGGATAAAAACCAAAATTATTTAGTTGATTACACTTAGAATTATAATTAGAAACAAGTTTCTTAGTTTCAGATACTATATTATCTCCCATATTAAGCTGGTCAAATTGGGCAATAACAAATTTCCCACCTTCTTTTAAGACTCGTAAGGCTTCGCTACTTGCTTGTTCCGTAGGTAATACCTTCCAACAATGAACTGCTGTAATGAAATCAAAAGTTTCATCATTAAAAGGTAATTTCGTAACATCACCAAGAACATAATCAATTTTTAATCTTGTACTATTCTTGTTTTCTGCTTCATCTAAAAGCTCTGGTGAATTATCTAGTCCAGTTACATAGCACCCTTTGTTTGCTAAATCTGTCGCTACCAAACCATTAGAGGTGGCAATATCTAAAACCTTTTGATTTGGTAGAGCTATCCCGTATTCTTCCTGTAATTTATTATAAAACTTCTTTGGATATCCACCACGATACTTGCTAAAATCTTTAGCTACATTACCAAATAAATTCCTCATTGAAACTCTTCCTTTATCCGTTATTTTATTGGACAGATAATTCTTAGATGAAGAAGCATTTTTATTTCTTCTCAGCGATTACATACACATAATCACCTAAATGGCTACTATATTTGTTTAAAACATCTTCTATTTTTTTACTTTCAATGTCCAATTTCAACTTATTACAACCTTCTTCAATTTCTTCCTTTGAAGCTATATTTGCAAAAGTAGAAATTCCAGAGCGTACTTTTTCATCTAAATACATTTTCGGGTCATACTTACCACTATAAAGGAAAAAATCTTTTAAATTAGGTTGTATTAAGAAAGTTTCATGGCCAACAATATTAAACCCAACTGTTTGTAATGTATCGCTGACTTCTGCTACATTTGGCATTTGATTTGCTGAGATTTCAATGGCTTTTGGAAAATATTCTTTAAGCCAGTAATTATTCATTTGTTCAGGAGATGAAGTAAAGATTACAAATCTACCTTTTTCAATAACCCTGTATACTTCTTGAAAAGGGACTAATAGTTCATCGAAATGATGAATGGCTAACGTACAGGTTGCTCCTTTATAGGTGTTACTCTCATAAGGTAGTTGGTTAACATTAGCTACTTCCCAATCTATTGATTTTGACTTTCCTTTTGCTTTCGAAATCATTTCTTTAGAAACATCACTGCCAGTCATATGTAAACCTGAACTTTCTAAAGCAACAGTATAATTACCCGTACCACAAGCAATATCTAGTATTTTACTTCCGTCAGGTACTTGTAAATGATTCCGCAAACGCCTTGCAATTTCAGGGTCGGCTTTTCGAGTAGTATCGTAAGCTAAACCAATATTATCGTATAAAGATGCCATCGCAGAAACCCTCCTTTTTTAAACTTCACTTTATAAGTTTTCCATTTCCTATTCAACAAAACTTACCTCCATTTTAACATTATTTCCCAATACCCTGGTACAAAAAAGAGCTGCAACTTTGCAACTCACAATTTTACTAACGCTCCCGTTCCAAGCTGTGACACTGCAAGATAGTCTAGGGGTAACCAGCAATTTATTTTAAGGAGGAGATTATATAATGGATACAGTCGTAGGTCTGGATATCTCAAAAGGAGAAAGTCAGGTCCAGGCATTCTTGGAAAAGAAAAAACCATACCGTAAAAGTTTTAGTGTATCTCATACTATAGAGGGTCTTGATTCTCTCGTTCAATTTCTAGAGGAAATTAAAGAGTTAACAGGGCAAAAACCACCTGTTGTTTTAGAGTCAACTGGCCATTATCATACGCCTGTAGTTCAGTATTTAGAGGAACGGCATTACCTATTAATTATTGTTAATCCGTTGATTTCTTATAAAGCAAAGAGTTCAAGTTTAAGAAAGGTAAAAACGGATGCCATTGATGCTTATCACCTCTGTGAGCTTTATTACAAGGAGGATTTGGAGCCATATAAAAAACGTGGCATACAGCTTTTGAATCTCCGAAACTTAACTAGACAACATGAGAATATTACAGGGCTTTATGTTCAAACCAAGCTGCAATTTCAGGCCGTGTTAGATCAGGTATTCCCCGAATATAGAGGTGTTTTTGGTGACTTATATTCAGTTGTTTCTCTGCTTACTCTATTAGCCTTTCCATCGTCAGAAGATATTCTTCAAGCTAAGGAAGCTGATTTAGCAGACAAAATTAATGAACTATGTAAGAGTCGCTCTGATAAGTGGGCAAAGGGGAAAGCACAAGAACTTAAAAATACGGCAGCTCGTAACCCCTTTAAGAAGACGATGTACCAAGTCATATTCTAAGCCTAGGTTTATATATTGATATGATTCTTCAATATAAAGAGCATCTAACTAAGTTGGACGCTGAGATAGACGCTCTCGCAAAGAATATTGAAGAATATAAGATTATCAAATCTATCCCTGGTATAGGAGAAATCGCTGCAGCGATTAATACTGAAATTGGGGAGATAGATCGATTTAATCACCCAAAGAAGTTAGTAGCGTTCGCTGGATTGATCCAAGCGTCTTTGAGTCTGGTAAATTCACGGCTACTAAGAATCGAATTACCAAGAGAGGCTCCAGCCGCCTTCGACATGCCTTATATATGGCTGTTCGTTGTTCCATACGTGATAAACGTAAAAAAAAGAAAACCGATGATTTCATACAGCCTAGAAACAAGCGTATGAGAGAGTTCTATGATAAAAAGCGTGAAGAAGGAAAACCATATAGAGTAGCTGTCATAGCGTGTGTTAATAAGCTCTTGCATTGGATTTTTGCTTTACTAAAAATAAAAAGCAACACAGCTTTCCAAGATGTGGCCTAATAACAATGTTTAGCTAAATAACTCAAAACCTTCCAGCGTGTTGATAATGGAAGGTTATTTGGCATGTTCAATTTTAGTATAACATGGCTGTTTTATCTTTTTTAGAGAAAAGATATTGACAAACTATTAGCTGGTTTAGCCTAAGTACATTTCTTCACAAACATTAACTATTCAGAAGTAATTACAACTTCTAAATCAAATGATAAATCATCCAAATTGTGCATAATACCTCTTGCTTCATTACTACATTCTGTAAGTGGTTCCCCCTCACATAAGGGAACTTTACTGTATACCTTCCTTATGCTAATCGGGTAACCTTCGCCTGTTTTGATATTATTAATTTTAATTTTATCTGATTCAAAGAGTAAAATATTTATTAGTTCCTTGGCTTTACAAGAAGGAGATGTTTTTAACATTGACACAACATCTAAGTCTGTTAATCGAGCAAATTCATTTTTGTTGATTTTATCATCTACACTCCAATGGAGTATGATTGATTCGGCTAATAATCTGTCTACGGCAACCATTTGTGGTGATAAGAAAAGTTTATGGTCTGACAAAATTAATTTTAATAAATAATGTCCTGTTTCAATATCGGTATCTATTCCTTTAGAAGTACATCTAATTTTATGTAATAAATGTTTAGGGAGAATTTCTATATTACCCGCCATATATGTGTCTCTAAAAAAACTATCAAGATGGTCAATACCTAATATATCTTTTTTACCTGTAATAACGGAAGGCTCATTTAAAATCCCTATAATTTTATACGGATTAATATTAAATTGTTGCAATATGGAAGATACTTCATCTTCTAAGATATATTGTTCTGTTAATTGATGATGGTTAAATTTTAAAGTGTTTTCTACTGCATGGGAGAATGGTAGATGTCCAATATCATGTAGCAATGCCGCTACCCGTAACTCAATATCTTCTGGAAAAAAGAAGGAAGTTAGTTTCCACACACCTACTGTATGTTCAAATCTACTATGCACAACTGATGAAACTAATGAACCAGCACCGAAATGTGCTAAATGTTTCAACCTTCTTAGTGGTTTACTCTGAATCAATTGTTTTTCCAAGTTATTAGGAGTGATATATGGATAAAGTGGTTCTGAAAATTGTCCTGCTTCGTTTTGCTTCAATGTATTTCCTCCTTTAATAACAAATAAATAAACAGGAGCAGCAACATTTATAACTGTTCCTGTAATTTTAAGTAAAGCTCTCCGTTAGTGAAAGAAAAAATCATTATTATAATGTTTTATTCAGTTGATATTCAACCATTGTTCAAACAATGAATCATCTTCTATTTGGAGGTAGTATTTTAAGAAGCGGACAAATTCCTCAGTATTAACTTCTTGAAATTTATAGTGCTGATAATATTCGCTTAAAAAGTTTTCTAAGGTTTGAATTCCTCCGTGTTCCTCAAAGATATCCCAAAGATTAATCATTGATTGATTATAAATATAAGTACTATGATTACTCGGATACTTATGTAATGGCATATTTGAAGGCATTGGTTCTAACCTTTCATAAAATCTTACAAATTCCATCTCTTCCTCCTGATAAAAAAACAAACTGGTAACAAGCTCTGTTATCCCTTCATCTAACCAAGCATCAAAGTATGGGTCATTACTGATAATCCCATAAAACCACTGGTGTGCTATTTCATGAACAACAATTCTTGAAATAGATTCTTTGTTAGTGAAATTCCCATAAACTGAACCGGCTGTTACTACACCAGGGTATTCCATACCAATACCTTCAAGAATGATATCTAGTTGTTCATGGGGGTATGGACCTATGGTGTTTTGAAAATAAGTGAAAGCTGAAGCTGCATCTTCCAGTATCTCTTCTAGGAATTCTATATCTTCATTGCTTCCAAAAACCCGCAAGTTAACATTTTCAACGTTCTTTTCAACAACTTGAGTTTCGTATAATAGAGCAATAAAAACCTCCTTTACGTTGTTGATGCGAATACTATTTTTATTTTTGCTAGGATTTTCATCTTTATCACTTGATGTTACTACTGTATATTCATCTGGGAAGTTGTATTTTATTATAAAATCACTAAATGTAGTATGATAGGATTCTCCAACAAAAGAGAATGGTTGCTTATTCCACCCGTCGTGGTATGTAGGGACCATCGGATACCATTGTGCAAGGTGGTAATTATCCTGGTGTTTTGTAAATCTAAAACCTTCATCTGGAAGTGTAAAAGTGTAACTCATCTGAAAATCAACTGTTTCATTCGGAGTAATTTTCTTCTTGAGTGGAACCTTTAACATATCTTCCTCAATTGTGTAATCAGTTTTCTCCTCTTGAACGGTTAGAGATTGAATCTTAAGGAAAGGAGGATTATCTTGTTCTGGTAAGCTATCTTCCGTAAACATATTCGGAATAAAATAAAACACCAACTCTTCCCATTCCTTACCTGAATTATTAGTAATTTCAATTCTTACATCAGCTTTAAATGTCTCTTCTTTATGCATATAAAGCTCTATTTCATAGTTACTCTTCTGACCTGGCTGGATAGGTTCCGGGGTAAAACTTTCTCCAATTGAATGATTATTTAACCAATAAATTGGAATTGTAACCAACAAGAATAGCAATAAATAAGGTCTGTATTTCCACATACTTACCTCCAAAAAATTTATACAGTAATCTTTCTAGAGGGTATAGGGTAATTCCTTTATTTTACATCATTAACTTATTAATCAATGGATGTAACAAAAATTTATAAAATCTTCTTAATTAATGAATTCCCCCCTTTACTTTAACATCATTTTTCAGTTCGCAGATGCAAAAAAAGAGCTGCAACATTGCAACTCGTGATTTCACTATCGCTATCCTTTAGTTTAATCAGAAGTAGGAATGAACTTATTTAACAAAGTATTAATACATGTTAACTCCAGTAATTTTTCATAATGTCATTTGTCCATTTAGGTTGAACAATTGACTCCTTTGGAAAAAATTCTTTCATCACTGGTTTTATGTCCAAGATTGGTGTCTCATTAATGCAATCGAGACCTCCCACAGTTAGTTCTTTTCCTTCTCGTTTAATTAGCTCTACTGTTGTAAGACCTAATTGATTAGGTCTATTTTTTCCACGTTGAGCAAAGATGCCAACTTTAGGAAGAGTTTTATCATTTCTTGGATATCTTGCACCTGTAACTATTTTGCTTTTGTCTACTAAATGGAAGTAATAGATTATCTCTAAATGGGAAAAAGACTCAATTTCACTTAGAGCTTCCTCTGGAAGGGCACGATCCAAGATTATCTTGGTTACTACTTCCCCCCAGTAATCATCTTCAATTTCATGTCTTTCATTATATGCAACACCAATTGGATTTATTGTAATCATCTTATTTCTCCTTTTCCCTTTCTTTTTATTAGTCTTTATGGATTGCTTCCCGTTAGTTAAAACTCCCACAAATCCCTTACATATATTAAAAAGAATTCTCACTCAGATAGATGGGAGTTTGTTATCAAAAATAATGTTTATTAATTTTACATCCCGGACACCTTTCGGATGTATTTTCCTGATTTTTCGTCTAGTATTGTTATCAATTCATTTTCTTAATATGAGCTATGTAATAGAGCTAAAAACCTGTCAAAAGCTACTTCTACTTTTTCGGGACTTTCCATCACATAAATCCCTTCTTCAAAAGAATAAATTACTTTCATAAAAAACTCCTCTACTTTTAATGATTGCTATATTGTATTTAGGCAATGTATTACTTCCCCTTTGACCAAGCCAGAGCTTGCGGCTTATTAAATTAAAGCTCTCTGTTAGTTGAAGTAGAAAGTCTCAAACACTGGTCTATGGCATTCTTTAAAAGGAAACTTTCAACTCTCTATCAAAATGAAATCATAGCTCCTCGTTCATCGAATACTGAGTCTGGGTTCCAAGCAATCTCCCAAAGGTTGTTTTCGGGGTCCGAGAAATAAGCTGTTCTTCCTCCCCAGAAGGCATCACTGGGTTCTCTTAAAATATTCCCACCTACTTTTCTAATAGCATCAATTGTTGTATCAACTTCTTCAGGTTTATCTACGTTGATGGCAAAAGTTACGCCACGAAAGGAATCTACGCTTTCAGTAATTTCAACTCCTGCATCCTTAGCCAATTCCCCAATAGGAAATATCGAAAGAATAACGCCCGCCGTTTTAAAGGCAGCGTAATTATTAGAACTTATCTCTGTTTCTTCCCATCCTAAACTTTTATAAAACGAACGTAATCTTGGTAAATTGAATGCACCAATAGTAATCAAGCTAATTCTTTGCAATACCATCAATATTACCTCCATATTTTTTATTAAGTAGTAATTTCCACAGACTGTTTAAGAATCCTTCTTTCACAATCCTCCCCATTAGTTTAAGTGCACTCATTCACATATTGAGAATATTTACTATCAATCTTTTCACACATACTACCAATAATCTTGTAACATCACACAGGAATTAGCACACCAAATAGCACAATTGGTCAGTTAATTGATGTATGATTTTTTTCCTTGCTTCCCAAAACCAAGCCCGTTATTTAACTGTCTCTCCCTCTTTTAATCATTTAATATCCTCTTTATCTTTTCATCCAGCTCAATTTCCGGATTCTTCTTCAATATTAATAGAATAAATTCCCGTTCTTTTTCGGGCGATACTAACACGAAGTCAGCAAACCTGCCGTATTCTATTTCTATTCGGTCAAGTGACAAAGCCGGAGCGGACATAGGATTTTTTGTTTTACTGAGTTTTTTTATTTCTTGAATTGCTACCGAATTTTTTACAGGGCCGTATTTAAGAATAATTTCTTTATCTTCGACTATGTATCCAGTAGCAAACCAAAACCAGCATATGAATAATGAAATCGGCAATGCTATTGCGAGACCGGCTATTTCCCCAAGAATAAATGCAGGTACATTCGTAGCAAAAATCGCCCCCCAAACCACAACAGCAAGCCATAGATCCTTTTTTGACGAAAAATACATAAACTTCATCCTTTAGTAATTAAAGTAGTTGCAGGACACTGTCCCCTTTGCCACTAACGGAAATGCAGCTGTATTATAACTGGAGCGAGTATAAATTTAGGGACTTCTCTTTCCGGCAAAACCTGGAAGTTAAAGTCTACTATATCCCCATTTGTTCCTGAAAAAGTTTCCATCGCTTCCATCGGTATGCCCTGATACTTCAATTCTATCACTTTATCACCGTTGTTATTAATAACCTTAAAATTCTGAGCTGAGAAACCTCCATCATTTTTCCCGATGATATTTCCCTTCTCATCATGTATAACGGCATACTGTTTAACAGGGTTAAAGATGTTCATTTTATAGGATGCTATTAACACCTTATCAGCATTAAATATTTCAAAATACTGAGTAAAGCCCCGGCTTTTTTCAAGGTAAAAAAGTGTTTTCTCTCCATTTTCGACGATGAATGATTTTTTTAAGAAGGGCCTTAACCCAATTAAATGAAGTAAAAACGTAATAAACTTCCTCCACCCTTCCACGTCTTCTCTGATCCGGGCCACTGAATTGCCATTGAGTGAGAAATATTCATATTCCCTTAGCCAGTGAACATAAGGGATGAGCATTAAGCGGGAAGCCTGGAAAAAATCCTCTTCGTTACTGCTTAAATTATTTTTCCTGAACTTAGTTTTTGACCATTTTCTTTGAGCGATACCAAATATGAAAAATGCGGTGCCGCCAATGAAGCACATAATCATTGAAAATAGCAGGTCCAAAGCCGTCTCGGAATCATTCGCTGTTAAATAGAAATAAAGCAATATTAACGCAAGGCTCAACTGGATAACACCTATAATAATGTATGCTTTAGCCGATTTTTTATAATATTTGTTAATGTTCAATAGCTATCACTCCGAAAAATTTAAAGATACAGAAATAACCTGTACCAGGATTTAAAATTAAATATTCCCTTACAGAAAAAAACGATTCTGTTTACTTCCAAAAGGAAGCAAAGAACCGTCATATAGTTTACTCAATTTTCATGGACTTGGCTGCTTTGTCTCCAGTGTACCACTCGAATTCAATTTCAAAGGAATGCTTGTCTCCTTTAATTGCATATTTGTATTCTGCTTCTACTTTTGCAGAAGGAGCAACTTCGATCTGTTCTTCACCTTGCACGAAGGTGAATTTCTGTTCTTCTCTTAACTTCTTAGCGATAGTTTCCAGTGTAGCCGCAAAATCCTCTACACGCTGGACCTCCTCATGATTGATCAATATTTCAGTTAACGGCTTTTCCTTCATGTGATCACTTCCCTTTTGTAATTTGTATACATTTATAATAACTTTTTCCGGTTCATTTGTTAAGCGCAGGTAGGACAGAGGGACATGTCCACTGTCCTTCTAAAACGAACTGGTATTTTATGTTAAACTGTTTATATGAAATACATAAAACTTTTCGGGAATTGCCCTTAATGTTAGCTACAAAACAATTACTACAGGAGTGATAATTGATGCAAGTTCAGGACTTTTCAACCCAGTTTAAAGTAATGGAGAACAAGGAAAAAGCAGCCGGAATGTCTGCCTATATGAAAAATCATTTTGAGTTCCTGGGAATTCAGACACCGGAAAGAAGGAAAATCACGGCCAGGCTATTCAAAGAATGGGAAGCAGGTAAGAACCCGATTGACTGGAAGCTGGTTTTTGCCCTCTGGGAACAGAGTGAAAGGGAATACCAATATGTTGCAATTGATTATTTAGTAAAATCAAAACGATACTTATCTGCTGGCGATTTAACACAGATTAAGGAGCTAATAACTTCAAAGTCATGGTGGGATACCGTCGATTCACTCGCTAGTGCTGTGGTTGGTTATATCGTAAAGACATTTCCTGAGCAAGCTGAGGTAATGGACGAATGGATTGAAGATGACAACATGTGGGTAAAAAGGACAGCCATCCTCCACCAACTTTCCTACAAGGAAAATACTGATGAAGAACGGCTGTTTAATTACTGTGAAAAACACGCGAGTGATAAGGAGTTTTTTATCGCTAAAGCTATTGGCTGGGCATTAAGACAATATGGAAAAACAAATCCGGAATCCGTAATAAAATTTGTTGAAGATACTCCGCTTCAAAATCTTAGTAAACGTGAAGCACTTAAACATTTGCAGAAGTAAGTCTTTCGTATCTTCCTGATAGCTATAAATAAATGTAAAACGACATATTTAACTTAATACAGCCGTTTCAGCACTTCCTTTTTCCCAGAAGTTATGAAACCGCTGGTAAGCGAGTGGCTTGCCTAATCTAAGCAGGTTATCGGCGAAATCGATAATTGTACAATGTTCTGTCCCTCCGAACCTTGGTCCACGAAGACCGCGCCCAACGATCTGTTCATACAGTAGGACACTCGTTGTTGGGCGGCAGATCATTATGTACTCTGTTTTCGGAGCGTCAAAACCTGTGGTGAGAACGCCGTAATTTAACAAAAATTCAATCTCCCCTTTTTTAAATGCATCCAAATACATACGCCTTGTTGCTTTAGGGGTGTTTGCTGATATGCTGGCAGCCTTCCTCCCTGCTGCATTTAACACAGTTGATAAAAATTCCGCATGCTTTACTGTACAGGCGTACACTAATGTTTGTTTCCCCCGGGAAATTTCAAGGAGCCTTTCAATAATCCGGCGGTTTCTTACCTCATCATTAGCGAGTGTCTCCAGAAATTCAGGTGTAAGGTCGTTTTGCATTGGCTCCACGTCATCCTCTTTTACCACATAATCCCGGCCAGTTTCATAAATATGATGGACAGGTTTGGCCAGATAGCCTTTTTCCCGGAAGTATTGCAGCGGGTTTGCTTTATAGGAACTGGTTTCTGGCAGTTCCGGTTCAATTAAATACGCCTGAAACCTGTTTACCAGTGACGTAGTTTCCCCATCGCTTCTCCCGGGCGTGGCAGTCAGGCCACATATAGGGAATAAATCGGGTCCGCACAGCTCTTCCGCTTTTTCAAGCAGAGTGCTGTATACAGGCGCTAACGCATGATGAGCTTCATCTATAATCATTGCTCCACAATTTTTTATAATCTCCTCTATTACTTTATCTCCCTTTTGCAGCCGGGTGTAGAGCTGCTGGATGCTGGCCACAACGGCTCCGCCAATCAATTGTTCTTCCCCAATGGATTTCCCGGCAAAATAACGGTAGACCCTTAAGGATTCAGGAAACTCTTTTTCCTGCCACATATCACTGATGCAGGAGATCGCCTGCTCACACAGTTCTTCACTTTGAGCGATCCAGAGCATGTATTTCCCTTCGGAGAATGGCCCCTGCATCCATTCTATAAAGCTTTCCACTGCAAGGCGGGTTTTCCCTCCGCCGGTAGGAAGCGTGACAACACATCTCGTCTTTTCCGCTTCCTGGTTTAAAACCTGGAGCATCTTCTCTTTCAGTTTCTGTTGAAACGGAGCAAGCGGCGGAACTTTTTTCCTCGCTTCAATATCCATCACCGGATCTGTTGAGCTCGTCTTAGGTATGGAAATGCCGGAGAAGATTACCGGAAAACCAAGGGCTGCTGTAAAGTCTCTTGGCCACGTCCCTCCCACTACCCACTTTTTCTGTACAAGGGGGCGGATCATATAGGCAGAAGATGTAATATTCCTCTTCGAATCTGGATTACGTGCATACAGGTCCATCAGCTTGTCTTCAGGGAGCTGACGGATAAGATGCTCTCTTAACGCACGAACTTCCTTACTGCTGCCAGAAAATAAGTACGCCCCTTTTTCTATAATCAGCACTCTCGCAAGCTCTCTTGTGTTGATCCCCTTCTCTCCAAGATCCGCCATTATAGTATTCAGCTTCCTGTAATTTTCTTTTCCGAAAAGCCCTTTAATAATAGAATCAGGGACTTTGTAATAATCAATAAGCAGCTCGAGTGCTTTGTTAATATCACTCTCAGCTGGAAATGCATTCATTCAAGGATCCCCCTCTGCTTTCTCTCTAGATGTATATTTTAAAAGAAATACGAAGAAAAACAAATTATATTTTCTTAGGGAAGATTTGGTTATTGAACCTAGGCGGACTAATTCACATCCGCAGGTGCCAGGCATTTGAAGAAGTTAGTTTTTGGATCGGAGGTATTCGATATATCGGCGAAAAAGTTGTTTTATCGGCGATCTCGGAGGTTTTATCGGCGAAAAATTCATTTTATCGGCGAAACTGCATCACTTATCGGCGATCCGCCGATAAATACCTCTTTAGCTGGAGATCCCCCCCTCTCTTTGAGCGACAAGACTATGCTGGAAGCTTCATAATATAAGAAACTAACACTTGGAAAATTATCAATCAACCAAAAAAACTCTACTGCGATGACGAAGTAAAGTTTTTTTAGGCTTCCCCTCCCAGCCTGGCTCTAATTTTCATTTAAAACCTTCCTCAAATAGGAATTCATATTCCGGCCCATTTTCATCTGCTCAATCGTTGAAAACCCTTCCGTAAAAATGATAAGCTCTATTTTTTTCCCATCAGGCTTTTCCACATAAAGAGCCTGGTTTAAAACGACGGCTGTGGAACCACCCTTCGCCCCAAAATGTTTGTACATTTCCCGGTTGGATGCATGCAGCTCCATTGGCCATTCCATCAGGTCCCGGAGAATCTCCTCTCCCCCAGGGACGGTTGCCGTATCATCAGAGATTGCGCTCATCACTTTTGCGTAATCATCCACTGAAGCATTGGGCAGACGGTCAGACCATATGTTCTGTAACTCCATAGGCACAGAAACGGTCCCATCGAAAAAATCAGGTTCTCCCTCTTTCAGCTCGTTGTGGATTTCCCAGGCTAATTCCCTGTATTCTTCCAGGTTCATGTCCAGCAGCATCGCTTCTAATTCCCGGTTGCTTAAACTTCCATTATGATTGTAGTCCAGATATTCAGGGATCAATAAGGCGGAAACAAGAGGATAGACCGGATCATGCTGTTCAAGCTCCAACGTTTTAAGCACATTATTAATTGATTCAGCTCCTAATTTTTCTAACAGATAATCTGTGTTCGCATTGGAACTGAACATAATCATTCCCTTTGCCACTTCATGTAAGGGAACCCGATTATTGGATATTTGGCCGGAAGCTCTCATTTCCTCAATCCACGCTGGATGTGCGCCGCCATCAGTATTGGCAAGGTAAAACTTTTCCAGCTCATTCAACGGAATAAGTTCATCACGGTCAACGTCACCCTCGGCCGCCTGGTTGGCATATTCGATAGCAAGGATTGTTTTCACTGTACTGGCGAGTGGCCGTTTCACATCCCCTTCCTGGCTGATGATCGTTTCTCCGTCAACACTCAAATGCATAGATGCCAGATCAGGATTATTGTTTATGTAGTTCTCAACATACTCCGGATCGTCATGATATAAGTAGTAGGCTCCCCCGGCGATCAGAATAAAGAAAATACCAGCGACAACCATCCCTGATTTTGTATAAGTAGACCGGTCAGCAAGAAAACTCACAATTACTACGAAAATGATTGCAGGCAATGGCGTAATATTAAGTACTTCAATGGCAAAAATCGCAAGAAGAACGGAACTGGTTACAGCAATAAACTGACCTGTTTTCCACATCGTTCTTTTTTCAGGTGAAAATAACGGCAAAGCAGTCAGGACAATAAACCCTGCAAAAACAACCCATAAATAAAGATACATATGTAAAACCCTTTCTATCATTCGACAAGTGCCAGGCACTTGTTGAATTTTCTATATCAAATTCCTTTTTATCCTAACATATTTTTCCTGTGGCTTGATATTAAATCTCTCCTTTATTTTCCTTAATTAATATATTTATAGTTTCCGTTTCTTCCGCAATAACTTCACAGCCTCTGTCATCATAAATAAAGAGAATAATATTTTTAGTAGCATTTACGAAAAAGACATCGGGCGGATATGACCCGTTTTTCCCTCCCAATTTAGGATTCAAGGAGTAGTCTTTATTGCAAATTGCTTTAATTAGTAAAGGGTAATTTAAAATTTAAATCTCGTTTTTTGCATTTCAGATGAAACTGCGATATGTAGTACTCTTCTTGTTTTTCTTCATCGTCAAAAACAGAGGGTAAAGTTTCGTGTTCTAAATTGAATCTTAAATCTTTATTTTTTAGAAAACGGTAATAAACCTTTGTTGGGCTTATCCTTTTTTTATCACTATTACGGTGGTAAACATTAGTTACGAGAAAGATTTCATCTTGTTCAGAAAAAAGGGAATTAAAAATGCACAATGCCTGGCTGTATACTCTTTCAAACATTTCATGATTAAGCCTGTCATCCTCATTAAACTGATATAACCCTTGCCCTAATTCAAAATGGATGCCGATTTTCCATTGGTTATAGAGGCTTGGTTTCAGGCTTAATCCTGGAAAAACTTTATTTAAGTATTCACTTAAATTCATAATAAAGGCCCTCATTTTCTGTTTTTATAAGCCAGCTCCTTGCGCTGCAGCTACCTCTTACTGGTAAAAAGGTTACTTGTTAAAGTTGCCTGTTTCAATAAGAATTCCTTCCTTATTGAGCCTTTTATGGCTATAAGGAATATATCTTAATTCATTAAACTTCTCGTTCCAAATTATATTAATGAAACGAGCTGGTTTTTTAAGCAGAAAATCAGAAGATACATTCTCGTAACGATAACATTCATTAGGATAAGGTTCACCACATTCAAATAAGCCAAGCACATCTTCTTCCATTCCAATGGCCCCAATTTTAAACTCAAAGATCTCATACAGCTCTTCAAAAAAACGTGTGAATTCAGGAAATTCTTCTTTCTTAATACCAACCTGGTCCCATTCAGATTCATCAAATTGCTCACCAAAAAACCAAAAATTAATCATAAGCGCATTGGAAGAAACCTTTTCTATCTGTAATGTTGCTTTTCGTTTCCTTGATATATAAACATATAATCTTAATCTTAATGAGTGTAACTGATGTGAGAGCGGATCTCCTTCATCCAATGCGTACCCACTTTCAAAAAACTCAATTATATCGTCAACATTTTTGTCTGCGATTTCAATTTTATTTGTTACCTTTGATATTCCATTTATAATTTCTCGTATTGCTTTACTTTTATTTTCTTTCAGTTCCAAAATGAAACTAACTTCAAGGAAAGGACCGCCTTGCAACCACTGGGACCACTCCATCTTTCATTCCTCCTATATCTCCTAATTGAAACCTTTACCTGAATAACCCGTATAAGGCAATATATGGTACTTCGATTTTTCAAATAATAAAGGGGCGATTTATTTATGAGATTTGCTTTCTGATCTTGTATCCTATAATTCTCTTAATTCTGAAGGAAATACACTGCCATCCAGAAAGGAGTTCCCTATGAATAAGTATATTACTATTATTGTTGCCACATCAGTTTTTTTATTATCTTCCTGTAAAAGTGCCGAAACTATAGGAGATAATAAACAAGAAGAAAATGGGTTATATAGCACACAGGAACATTATTTTCCCACGAGTGAATGGCGTATGTCTGCACCTGAGGTTCAAGGCATGAATTCTGAAAAACTTATTGATGCCTTTGAAGAGATTGATCAATGGCATGAAGGAGTAAACAGCGTGCTTATCACCCGGAATGGTTATATTGTTGCCGAAAAATATTATGATGATTACGATAAAGAAATCAGCCAGTGGGTATATTCTGCCACAAAAGGTGTAACTTCAGCTTTAACTGGAATAGCGATCGACCAAGGTTTCATAAAGTTAGACGATAGAGTAGCAGATATATTTTCACATAAAGAAATACAGCATTTAGATGACAAAAAATCAGCCATTACAATTGAGGATTTATTGAATATGAGGTCCGGTATCGCTTATGACGATCTGCAGGATTTTCAAGACATTTTTAATTCCTCAGATCCTTTGCAGTCCATCTTAGACTTACCGATGAAAGAACATCCTGATACATCCTATAATTACAGTTCAGCTGATTCACATCTCCTTTCAGGTATTATTCAGGAAACAGCCGGTATGTCCACAACGGAATTTGCCAATACATATTTGTTTGACCCCTTACAAATTGATGCGGATTTTGTTGAATTTAATGATTTAGCTAGCGGAGGAAACAGGCTTGTAATCTCACCAAGGGATATGGCTAAAATCGGCTGGTTATATTTAAACGAAGGTCAATGGGAAGGCGAACAGATTATACCAGAAGATTGGGTAGCAGCATCCACTACCTCCTCAATCGATGAGTACTTCACAAATAATGTGCGCTTCGGGTACCAATGGTATATTAACGAAGTAAAGAATCAATCCATTTATTATACACATGGTGGCCACGGCCAGTATATTATCTCTGTTCCTGATTTAAATATGAACGTCATATTTACTTCAAACCATAGTGCCCCGAGGTTTGATAACTTGGTGCCTGACGTTTTGGAGAAAATCATACAAGCAGCTGTTTCAGAGGAACCACTGGAAGACAACCAGGAAGGTCATCAACAATTACTTGATGTTCTGAAAAAAGAAGAAGTTGAGCCAATACCAGCCGAACTGCCTGAAAAAGTTGGGAAAATAAATGACATACCATTTAAATTCAGCAGTAATGATTTCGGTTGGTCTGAAGTTACTCTGTCTTTTTATGATAAAAACGTCGCTGGTATGAATATTAAATTTGACGACGTAACAGAAGAATATACTATCGGAATTGATACGATACCACGCATAAACAAAATCAATAACTACGTCATTTCTAATGTTGGTTACTGGAAAGATGACTATACTTTTATTCAGGAAGAGAAATATTTAAATTATTTAGCTGAATATACCTTCATATTCACATTTGACGAAAATTACGAACAAGTCAGCGTAACAGAAATTTCTGATGGAAACGAAAGAACAATAGAAGGCAGAAAATGAAAATATTCGACAAGTGCTGGCACTTGTCGAATTTTATTTGTACAGGTAAGATTTGTTATATTTGGTTAAATTATTTTTTACCTCAAAATTAGCATTGATATGAGAATTTTGTACACCTTAAAAGAAGGATATTCCAAATTGAGGTGACTTACTAATGAAATCAAAGAGGCACTTGCTGTTTAACCTGGCCATCATTATCATTCCATGGCTTTCCATTATATTTTTAGGTAAACGAAATATTAAGCGGTATTTTTTATCAAGCAGCATCATTGCTGCATACGAAATTTTAAGTCATATACATGGTCAGAAAAAGAGGTTCTGGAAATTTTATGAGAAGCCAAGGTTTTTCATTAGAGATGAACTTCCTTTTGACATCGGTCCGTACATTCCCATGTCTATGTGGATGCTGAAAATTTCCTATGGCAACTTTAAAAAGTTCATTTTCCTGAATGCTCTCTATAACGCCCTCTTCGCGTTTATCGGTATGCCTATATTTAAAAAGATGAAGATCATTCGTCTGCATCGATTAAGTCATTTTCAGTTTTTCCTTTATATCCACTACAAAGCGTATTTGTTGTATGGCGTGCAATATTTGATCGAAAAGTATAAATAGAGGGACAGAGGGACAGATCCACTGTCCCTGTTGTTGCAATAAATTGTAACGGGACAACGTACCCGACTCCTGCAAAATATAATAAATTAAAAGAACTCATATAAACCATTGGCAAAATAATGATAATCTTTATCATCAATTATCTTGCCTCCATAGCCTTCAAAAAATATTTGTTTATCTATTTCATCTTCAAAGGCATTTTGTTTAGGACGAATAGCTAATGATACATCACATCTAGGGTCTCCATAAGCTCCATTACTCCAATCGATTACCCCAGTTATAACTCCATTTGATACCATAACATTATCAATCGTAAAATCTCCATGAATAAGGGTTTGCTTATATTCTTTTGGCTTATTTGCTTTTACTCTTTCTAATAATTCTTTAGTTCCGTCAACCTTGTAGTTTTTCAAGTTATATTCTGCTTTATATAACATTTGGTCGATCCACGGTTGCTCTTTAATAAGTTCATTGGGACACGTGGTTGAATGGATTTGAGACAAGATTTTTCCAAAATTAAATATTATTTCTTGCCGTTTTCCCTTACTATACTCATTTAATAAAGCTTTTCTTAAAGTTTCACCTTCCAGGAAATCAATTAAAGCCCAAGATACAGTATCATTATTTTCTTCTAAAAATTTCTTTACCTTTGGTACTGGCAATTTTGTCTTATTGGTCAAACAATTTAAAATAGATACTTCTCTTTTCAACATTGAACTAAACTGTTCACCCTTTGTTCTTTTAAGGGCAAAAAATCCTTGTTCACTTTTGATTAACCCTACATCAGAGGTGTAACCCTGGCGCGGGTACTTTATAGAAGTTATTTTATTTAAATATTCTTTAATCTCAATCGGAATTTCATCAATATGTATTGTTGGCAATTTCACTCAGCCCTCCATTATCTCCGTCTTCCACTTAACTCCTCATTATTGGAGCAAGAGCTCTGATAAGTGCCTATCTTAAACGGTAGAAAACATTGTCAATTTCCCTCAATTAAAGGCTAACCTCCCCTTTAGTTTAACATCACTTTCCAATTCATGGATACAAAAAAAGAGCTGCAACATTGCACCTCACAATTTTACTTACGCTACCCGTTTGTTTGCCTTAATAATTCTTATACTCTATTTATTTCTTTGTATATCGAAGAGCTCTTTCCTCTTCCGTTTTTATAATTCGTTAATTGAACGTGATAATAATTTATATATTCAACAATAGTAAAGAGATAAATAAGCAAAGTTAGGAAAAATCCCCCAAAAGATATTCTATCAAAAAAAATCTTCTCAATTATTAATAGAACAGGTACAATTCCAAGTAGGATTAAATTGATATTTTTGAATATAATAAGAATTTATAAAGTCTTGGCAGAAGTACTTTTTTAGTTTTCATTCTCCTGAATTTAATGAACCAGTAAAAACTACCTTGGAGTAAAATGAAAATTAATAGTGCAAATACAAACATTAAAGAAATACTGTTATGTGTACTAACATTGTAGGAATACCTATACAAGATACCTATAAAAACCTCAACGTATAAGCTACAAAAATTAACGAAAATATTTTTAACATAATTGTACTCAATGCTACAATAATTGAGACAGGTTTTAGTGATTTTAGCAGGTTTATTATTAACTTTAGCAAAATTGATTTTATACTGGTCATACTATTATAATTTCTCTAGCCCGTGTATTTTTATGTAGATTCCGTGGCTTTAGCTGTAAATCTTTCTGGTTCTCTTGTTTGATTATAATCGAAGCCCCGGATTTTTCTAAAATTTATTGACTAGCAATCATCATAAAGGAGATAGTAATAAGCCCCAATTACGACCAGGATCAAATTTACCTTCACTATTATTTTCTTCTAGATCCCAAGAGTAGAAAAAATCTTCTACTAACCCTTCCCTTGCTGTCCATAATAAATTAACTGGCTCCATTCTTTTTCGAATAAAATACTCTAACCTATACCAATCTTCCTCGTCTATTATACTTTCGGGTTTCTCAATGTTAGTTGAAGTTAAATAATCTTCATAAATAAAACCAATTTCTAGATCTTTACTTGAAATCTCAACCTTAACGTTGCAGTTTTTTTCACAAGATAATTGAAGTATCTCCGAGTTAAACTGAGCTAGTTCGGTTAATAAACGACAAGCACTTATTACTTCGTCAATATTGACTTCGCTACTTTGATAAAAAACTCCTTTTACCCCGTTTGATGGAAATCTATAAGAAAAAAGTTCTCTCAAACCTCTAACATTTTCTAATAAGCTTTTAATTTCCCTACCTTGTTCTGGGGCAATTATTCTAATTAAGTCGTAAGTTTGGTTAATCACCTTACTATGAGGTAGTCTGATCATCTTTCCTCTATTCCATTCCATTGCTGGATCAGAAAACAATAATGCCCTACTTGTATTTAATAAAGAATAATATAACAAATAGGGTTCAACTACCATCAAATTTTTTTCAATTGCATATTCTGCTGAATTTAACAATAAAGTTGAAGATAAAATCATTTTTAATGATAAGTAATTACGGGTAATCCATTCTGCTTTCCTTTCATTATCCCAATTTTTCGTTATTTGTGCAGCAAATCTCTTTTGTCTCTCAGCAAAGTCGGTCAGTTGACCTGTTGTAAAATTATGGATTTCTATGAATTCTACACCAGACTCTAGCTTCGTTATATCTGAAATTGTCATATACTTCACCATTTTTTCTAAGTATTTGTTATTAATTTTGATTTTCTTTCAAAAAACTTTTACTAACTAGGAATACTTTTCTATTAAAAGTTGCAATGAACATTAAGCTTAGCTCTTAAAATTCACTCTTCAAGAGCTTTCTCAATATGAGTTAGGATATGGTCTACTAAAAAAGTGCCACTAGGATGCAACTTTTGATTAATATTTTCAATAACTAAATTCCTAAACTCTAGATAATAACTTGCGAAAAGTTTAGAGTATCTTTCTTCACTTATCCCTTCTTTTCTTAATCCTTTTCTTTCCAAGTGATTCAATGTCTTAACTAATGCTAATTGGATTGAAAACTGTATTACCTCTTTCATCCTACTTTCGTTAAACGCTTTAGTTATTTCTTCTTGTGTATTCTTTTTATTAAATAACATAGATGCTAATGCAGTAGTTGAGAAATTAACCATTAGAATGAATGATTGCTTCGCAATTGCTGTCTTGCCTAAATGCAGATTAGACTCGCATAACCCTATTTCAATGTCAAAATTTGAACCTTGTAAATCTTTCTTGGCATTTTCAAAGCTCTTTCTTGCATCTTTAAAATTCTCTAAGTTTAGGAATGTCTCCCCTATAAATAACCATTTCTCATATTCTTTGATAAAGTAATTTGTATTTATACATTGATAATTCAATAGGGCTTTATCGAAAATGTTAAGACTGGATTGTAGTGTTGCTAAAGCAAAATGATAGAAGCTTTGTAGAAATTTATCTTCGAAGCTATTTGGATCGATATTTTCTATCATTTCAATCATCACCAGTGCTTTTTCAGAATCATCTTTCTCGATCAGCCTATTTGCATATAAATAGTATATGAATAATAGTTCAGGTGCTAATTTTATTTTTTTAGGTAAATCCTCTAAGAAATCGTCTAACTTATCATATTGTTTTGCAACAAGATATGCCGCAGCAATTTTTTCTGCATAAACATTGTCTAGAGGTGTCTTATGCTCTTTTATATAACTTACTAAGTGTTCAGTATATTCACCATAAAATTTTCGTTGTAAAGCCACCAACACTTCTATTTTTTGCTCTACTAAAATTTCATTAGTGGGAAAATATTTTAACCCTCTATCAATTATTTCTACTGCTTCATTAATTTGATTGTTTTTTAGGTAAGCTTCAGCTGTTCCCTTAAATAGCCCAGGAAAGCGCTGTATTTCGTTTTCTTGCATTAACGCTTTTTTGTAGTATTTCAGTGCATCCTTTGGATTATTTTCATATTTTAGTTTGACAGCTCCCATTGCACACAAACCCTCAAATAAATTAGGATTAAGACTTAAAGCCTTTTCATAAAACTCTACTTCCTTATCGTGTAAATGTAATAGACCATATACTGAACCCATATTCTTATATAGCTCCGGCGCCCTGTTATCTAATTCTAGAGCTAATTTATAGTATTGAAGAGCTGTTTCGGGATCTTCCCGGTCAATAGTTGCAAGAGCTAAATAAGAAGTACCTAAATTATAGTAAATAAGGTAGGCTTCTTTGTCTAAATTATCCAATTTTTCTAATAGTCTTAACTGTTTTTCAAAATGCTTAATACCTAACCTTACCATTTTTCCATTTTTATTTATTACTCCATTTTCAGATAAAACACAACCTAAACTACCGTAGTACCGGAATTTATATAGTGAATCTTCTGAAATTTGGTCTTCTAATCCTATTAAAGTTTTGTAAGCTTTATCATATTGGTACTGGCTGTACTCTATAGAGCTTTTAAGAATATTTAAAGCAACAATCTGTTTCTCATTATAATTACTACTTGCAAGACCTTGGATAATAATTGAATAAGCAATATCAAAGTTATTATCCTCATATTCAAAAATTGCTTTGTTATAAATTTCACCAAAATCGTGCTGGGCATTTGAGTGGTCACTAATAACTTCATCTTTTGATAGTTGAATTAATTCCTTGAAATAATGATTCTGCTTAAGTTCTATAAATCTTACCAACTTCTCATCATTAACAACCGATTCAATAAAAATTTTCTGTGCGGATTTTACAATATTTCTAATAACTTGGAATTTATCTACATAATTTAAGTCTATATTGTTAAAATATTGGTATAACTCCTCTGCGTGTTCATTTGCATCAGTACTATAAAAATCAAAGTCTCTTCTTATTACTTGAAGATTATTATAGTAAGCCTTTAATTGCTCGATATCCTGAGAAGCTATATCTTTTATTCTCTCACTATTCAGTTTTTTTTCTCTATGGGTCGCTTTTATTAGAGCTTTTATAATATGGTTTGTATAAGCTTTCTTTGGGTTTCTCATATTATCAAATACTTTCTTAGAAACTGACAGAATTGTGCTTAGCATTTACGCTCCCCCTTCCACTTTTTGTAGTATCATTATACCAAAATTTAATTCCATTCTAGAAAAGCAATAATTATTTTGTCTTAAGCTTATCAAACTTTGTAATCTAACTAATGGGTGCGTTGGTTAAGTAAGACAAGAGTTTGTTCTTCTACTGTCTCAACAAGCCTTGTTATAGTCAGAAGTACAATCATATGGCCTGAACTTAATTTTTCAAATAACTTAGCAGCCGACTCTCTAAACTGTTTCTTATTCTCAATACCTGCTATTTGTGTAATATTCACTTCTCTAAAAATGGGATCCGCTTCTAATCTTTCAATTATCTCTTTCCACCTTAAAACTTTAGCACCTAATGTACAAATTCTAGCACTTTCTACAAACTCTTCAATAAGGGTATCAATACTTTTAGTAGTAATCTCTTTATTTTTTTTAAGTTGTTTTAGACCAATATATGCATATCTAATACCTAAATTTTCGTCTCTTCGTTCATCGTAAGGTATTGAGGTGTCAAATGCACTAAAGGACACAGATACTAAATTTGCAAAACTACTTTTTGTATCAATTATAAACTGCCCAACTTCTTTTTTATTCGCATCACTTTCCACTAGCGAACTAACCATACTATTAATTAAGTGAGTTTTCCCTACACCATTTCTCCCAATTATTATATGTAAATTAGTGGGTGGCATCGAACTTGGTTCTACTTCAAATGATAATTTAAAACTGCTCTCTGGCCTTTCTTTAATCTCCGGAGAGCTATATGTAAACTTATAATGAGTTAAAGTAGCATCACCGTGAGCCAATCGTCTAAATTGCCCTTTTACAGAGGCAGTAGTAACATTTCTAAGTAAAGATCTTCGCATCACATCTTTTTGCCTAGCACGTATATAAATTTCAGGGTCCAACGCTACATCATTAAGTGCATTCAGTATTTTATGTCTTATATCTTCTTTAAGTTCATTTAATCTTTGATAATAACTAACATCTTGTCCTAATGAAAAAAAACGTTTCTTATCTAAACTGTCAAAGGAATCAGGTATTTGAGGCCTCCTCTGCCCGCTTTCCATATCATACTCACCAATTTTTACTTCCCGGATATAATGTGTTTCTGATTCGTCAACGAAGTAAAGGTCGAGACGAATAAAGAAGAATTAAACAAACTGCTTGAAGTAGCAGGGGCTGAAGTGATGTCCGATGGATATGCTAAGTACGCAAATAAAGCTACGTGGGGGAAACCTAAAATCTTGGATAATTGAGCAAAAATATGCCCTATAGAAGAACCACAGGCATTAACCAATAAAACATCATTCGGTCTTAATTTTATAACTTCCTTACAAACTACCCATGCTGTAACTGGATTGATATACATTTGAGATGCCGTAAAATCATCGATTAAATCAGGGATAGGAACGACAAATTCTGTTGATGTCTTAACAAATTCTTGCCATGTACCTTCCCCGCGCAGAGGTAAAACACGTTTACCAATAAGATTTTGAGAAACTAATGGACCAACATCTTCTACTATACCTACCCCTTCATATCCCGGAATATTAGGTAAGGAAATACGATGAGCATATGAACCTCTCATTGGTATTAGGTCTGAAGGATTGATAGGGCGAGCTAACATTCGCACTAGAACTTCATTATCTTTTGGTGGTTCAATACTTTTCGGCTCAATTCTTAACACATCTTTTGGGCTGCCGAATTCATAGAATTTAATACATTTTGCATCCAAAATTATACTTCTCCTTAAAATAATCAGGTTTATTTTAATTATATCATCTTTCACTAAACCAGCTAATAGAAGTCAATATTTTTCAGTAAAATTCCTTAAAATAAAATGATATACTGAAAATGCTCATGCCAAATAACCTTCCTACATCCAATTGGAAGGTTTTGGATTAGTTACTTAATTATATCGCTTAAGCTAAATCTAGGAAAGTCTCTTTGCGTTTCAAAAGGATAAAAATCCAATGAACAAGCTTATTGGTACAAGCAATCATAGCTACTTTAAACGGCTTACCTTCTTCTCGCTTGCGATCATAAAACTCTCTAAGCTTTTTATTACGAGAACTACGAATCCCACAGAGAGCTGACATATACAAGGCGTGACGCAATCGACTTGATCCTCTCTTGCTTATCCGATTAATCGTTGCTGTGAACTTACCAGACGAATGAACACTCGGATCAATACCAGAGAAGGCAACCAGTTTTTTAGGGTGATTAAACCGTTCGATCTCACCGATTTCGGAAATAATCGTTGCCGCGATTTTTCCTCCTATTCCAGGGATCGATTGGATAATCTTATATTCTTCTATTTCTTCAGCCAGGGCATCTATTTGTTCATCTAACTTTGAAAGATGCTCTTGGTACTGAAGAAGCATTTGAATATACATATGAAGGCTAACTAAATGGCTCTGGTATAATGTGTTTTTAAATGGATTACGATGAGCTGCTTCAATCAGCTTATTGGCTCTGTCCTTTGCCCAACGCTCTGACCTAGTTACACATTCACTTGCAATCTCATCAGTGAGTCGGTTTTCCCCAGCCTCTAAAACAGCTTCCGATGTACTAAATTCCAATAACGTGTTCAGCGAAACCTTAGAATATAAATCTCCAAAAACACCTCTATACTCAGGAAATACCTGATCTAAAATCGCATGGAATTGGAGTTTTGTTTGTACATAAATACCTGTCACTGTTTCATGTTGCCTTGAAAGATTTCGTAGGTTTAGAAGTTGAATACCTCTTTGTTTATATGGCTCCAATTCTTCTTTATAGTAAAGCTCACATAAATTATAAGCATCTATCGCATCAGTCTTCACCTTACGTAAACTTGATTTCTTTGCCTGATAAGAAAGTAACGGATTGACCATAATGTAGAGGTAATCATTCTCCTCTAAGAACTGAACAATTGATGTGTGATAGTGTCCCGTGGATTCAAATATCACTGTTGGTTTGACCCCAGTTTCATCTTCCACCTCTATCAAAAAGTCAAGTAACATCTCTAAACCTTTATTAAAATGCAATACACTGAAGCTTTTTTTATAGGGTTTTCTCTTATCTAAAAAGGCTTGAACTTCACTTTCTCCTTTTGAAACATCCAGACCAATTACTGGATTCATTCTATCTCTTCCTCTCCTGTATACTTACCAGTACCCCTATATCCATCTCCTAGTATCATAGCTTCGCTTGTTATTCGAGATCATTGTCTCAACCAGCCTCAAACATGTTTCTATGAGTAGGGGGCGGACAGTTTAGTTGACGGGATCCAACGTCCCACGCACCCGTTCGTCCTACCCTGGCTACTGATATCATAGGTCCTATATAAAAAAGGTCAACCAGTAAAATCTGGTTAACCTTATAATACGAAACTCCCCGTCAGCTACACAACGGCTTAGCCTGTTCCACTAATGCTACCCGTTAGTGTAAGTACATTTATTCACAAAGTTTGTAAATGTAGATGTTGTTTAAATAACGTAGTAAAGTTGTACTATGTAGCAAAAAATCATTTGTAAATGATGGCTTTTGTTCAACAAACTTTTTTTCTGTTTTCTTGCAACAAACTCGCAAGTAAGAAGAAATACGTTTAGTATTTAATTTTAAATACTATACATATAGAACCTTTTATGATAACATGAACATATAATCATATTTAAAGGAGTATATATTCATGGCAAATAATATTGACCTTGATAAAGAAACACTGTTTATCGTTTCACAAACTTTTAAGGCTCTGGGCGATCCTACTCGTATAAGAATATTGCATTTATTGTCTGTAAAAGAATGTTCAGTTGGTGAAATTGTGGAACATTTGTCATTAGGACAATCAACGGTGTCTCATCAATTAAGATTTCTTAAAAATTTGCGTCTTGTTAAATCCAGAAGAGAAGGAACATCTATCTACTATTCTCCTGAAGACGAGCATATAATGGAAATTCTCGAAAAAACGATTGAACACTCAAACCATGATTAAAGGTAAATATGTACCATAGTTAATAAATTTGACCCATCAAAAACAAGGTTCAATAAAAATTAATTATTGAAAGGGACTTGTTGCAACATTAATATGAATATATGAACATATATTAATAAGGAGTGAGATAAATGGGACAGCACCATCATCACACAGGACAAAAAAACAAGAAAAATTTAATTATTGCAATGGTTATGATAGGAAGTTGGATGGTTATTCAGTTTATAGGCGGGCTTTGGACAGGGAGTTTAGCACTTTTAGCTGATGCTGTTCATATGTTAAACGACTTCTCCAACTTGCTTATCAGTTTAGTTGCCATTATCCTCGCTGCAAAAGCAGTAACTAGAAAACGTACCTATGGTAATCATCGCTATGAAGTGTTGGCAGCATTATTCAACAGTGTTGCGTTATTAGTAATTTCAGTTTTTATTTTTCGGGAAGCAATCGTTAGGTTAATGTCTCCTCAAGAAATAATAGCTGGAGGAATGATATTTATTGCTTTCATTGGGCTTATAGCTAATATTGGGGCTATGTTTGCTTTAATGCGTGGAGATGTGAAGGATAACCTTAATATGCGTGGAGCATATTTGCATGTACTTAGCGATACATTAGGCTCCGTAGCTGCAATACTTGCTGGAACAATTATTTATTTTACAGGGTGGTATATAGCGGATCCTATACTAAGTATCATTATCGCTATTATGATAGCTTTTACGGCATTTTCATTATTAAAGGATACAGTTCATGTATTATTAGAGGGAACTCCTAAGAATATTAATTTAGAAGAGGTAGAAAATGCATTGATGAGTATAGAAGGAGTCATAAATATACATGATTTGCACGTATGGACTATAACATCTGGTATTAATAGCTTAACAGTACACCTTATTATTGAACCTTCCTATTCAGAGAACCATCATAAAATTTTGTTGCAAGCTAATGAATATATTAGGACTAAACTTCATATTGATCACAGTACAATTCAGATAGAAAAAGAGGACTTAAGAGACTATGAACATCAAAGTGTTTAATTACATTTCTAATTACATTCGTTTAGAGAAAACCATTTCTCATTCAAAATTTATTACAAAAAAACGCACACACATGTGCGTTTTTGCTTATGTTTTCTTTTTCTTATTTCACTAAACCAGCTAATAGAAGTCAATATTTTTCAGTAAAATTCCTTAAAATAAAATGATATACTGAAAATGCTCATGCCAAATAACCTTCCTACATCCAATTGGAAGGTTTTGGATTAGTTACTTAATTATATCGCTTAAGCTAAATCTAGGAAAGTCTCTTTGCGTTTCAAAAGGATAAAAATCCAATGAACAAGCTTATTGGTACAAGCAATCATAGCTACTTTAAACGGCTTACCTTCTTCTCGCTTGCGATCATAAAACTCTCTAAGCTTTTTATTACGAGAACTACGAATCCCACAGAGAGCTGCCATATACAAGGCGTGACGCAATCGACTTGATCCTCTCTTGCTTATCCGATTAATCGTTGCTGTGAACTTACCAGACGAATGAACACTCGGATCAATACCAGAGAAGGCAACCAGTTTTTTAGGGTGATTAAACCGTTCGATCTCACCGATTTCGGAAATAATCGTTGCCGCGATTTTTCCTCCTATTCCAGGGATCGATTGGATAATCTTATATTCTTCTATTTCTTCAGCCAGGGCATCTATTTGTTCATCTAACTTTGAAAGATGCTCTTGGTACTGAAGAAGCATTTGAATATACATATGAAGGCTAACTAAATGGCTCTGGTATAATGTGTTTTTAAATG
>NZ_KV917376.1:3916973-4655861 GCF_002019695.1 Evansella clarkii
TAAACCTTTAAAAATGCAATACACTGAAGCTTTTTTTATAGGGTTTTCTCTTATCTAAAAAGGCTTGAACTTCACTTTCTCCTTTTGAAACATCCAGACCAATTACTGGATTCATTCTATCTCTTCCTCTCCTGTATACTTACCAGTACCCCTATATCCATCTCCTAGTATCATAGCTTCGCTTGTTATTCGAGATCATTGTCTCAACCAGCCTCAAACATGTTTCTATGAGTAGGGGGCGGACAGTTTAGTTGACGGGATCCAACGTCCCACGCACCCGTTCGTCCTACCCTGGCTACTGATATCATAGGTCCTATATAAAAAAGGTCAACCAGTAAAATCTGGTTAACCTTATAATACGAACGCACCCGTTAGTTTAAGTGTATTACTTCACAAATCTAATATGGAATTTTGTTGTCTCCTTCCAGTGAAAACCAAACTAACGATAATTCCTACAATAAAGGAGCTTATAGTTTTTATAAGAAAATTATTAAGAAGTCCGTCAGCTACATATTCTTTAAACTTTTGAGGTATGGTTGCTTCTGGAACCCAGTCAATTACATAGCCTATTCCTAATATTGTCGGTAAACTTAAGAGAAGATAAACTAGTATAAATGTTATTATAAATACTTTGAAGTTCATTAAATCCTCCCATTTAATAATAAACTCCCTACTATAAACAACAACAGCAAGTACCTACTTTGCTAACGCTCCCTTTGATTGAAGAAATTATACTTCGTAACAGCCGTGTCCTTCTATTCAGTTGCTTTCATTCTGTTTATATTTCAATAACAGCTTGATACGCCAGATGGTCAGATGCGGACACGTCAAAAGTTACAGGGTGTGCTTCCAAAACGTTTACATCTTTACTGACGAAAATATAGTCGAGCCTGAGTTTCGGCCTGCGGGATGGAAATGTATAATTACTTCCCCTCCCGGCGTTAGCATCCTTTAATTGTGCAGACACCTTTCTCCAGCTTTTTGAATGAGGCCTCATATTCCAGTCACCCAACAGTACTGACATATGTTTACTTTCCTTAACCTTACTTATTATATATTCTGTCTGCTTCTTATGAATGAAAGGCGCAAAACTTAAATGGGTGACAAAAAAACGTATTCTTTTACTGTCTATTTTTATATCTGTTTCCAATAAAGCTCTGTCTTCAATGACGCTTGGCAGAAAGTCGAACGGATAATTTTGTGTATGAATTATCGGAAACCTGGAGAGCAGAGCATTCCCATACTGCCTTATACCTTGTTTGCCTTTTTCCGTTATAGTTATGGCAGGGCCAAAGACACAATGAAATTGAAGTTCGTCAGCTAAGCATTGTGTCTGGTCAACATAGTTGCTTCGGTTTGAAAAGTTTTTATCCACTTCATTTATCCCGATGACATCAGCATTTACCGACTTAATAACATGACTGATTCTCTGAAGATTCACTTTCCTGTCCAGCCCTTTTCCATGGTGAATATTAAAGGTTAGTAGCCTTATTTTTATTACCATCACCTGCTTTCCGGATGTAGTACAGACTGGAATATTGTGTGTCCCCCTTCCTGGATTTTAAGCATCCTTCTCATACAGGCTTAGAATATACTCCTTCAGGTCCACCAGCCTGCCAGGAAGAGGGTTTTCTTTTTCATCTCCCGTAACAATCAGAGGAATAATCGAGTCGAACTTATGTAAAGACCCATGGCTGCCGCCGTTATTATGTTTCGGATAATATTTGGAAGTAAATTCAAATCTAGGCCTTGCAGTTATCACTATCATCGGGCATTCCTGTGAAAATAAAGCGCCGTATAGTCTGGAAAGGATATCCGGATAATCATTAAATTCAATTATTGAATTATTCAGCGTCATATCCATGAGTGATATATCTCCGCTGACAGTCCAGCTCTGGCCGTATGGATCCTGGTAAGGCCCGTTTTTATAAAAAACAGCTGTCGTATCCGTTTTTCCGCCGGCAGTTACTACTATTTTATTTCCATCCTTCCAGGAAATTAAATCAATCCGTGTTTCCTTTTTTAATATATTTACTGCCTTTTCCTGCAGATTTTCTTTTAAAGGATAAATATAAGCCATCCGCTCATTGTTGCAAACAACTAGTTCATGTTTTTCGGAGACCTTTTCGCCGAGCTGCAAAACGTTAAAAGCTTTAAGATGTTGATCGAGGTCGATGTTATGCTCCGCTTTTTCCTTGCCAATTCCCGTCTGTCCATGATCACTTGTAATTATAAAAATATTTTCCTTAACCGCTTTTTCCCAGGAACTGTAGGCATTCAGCAGCCGCTCAATCTGCCGGTCCACTTTAATTAAAGATAACTCTCCCTTTTCCGGACCGGTCCTGTGAAGTCTGTGGTCATTATCAGGCAGATAAACCATCATGAAATCAGGCTGGCTGCCACGGTTAATTAGTTCTCTCGCCGCTGAGATGGAAAATTGATCATTAATCCCGTATAAATGCCTCATTCCGCTGGAAAAGCTTTTTAATTTAGTTTTCATATGTCCAGGATAGGCCATCGCTCCTAAAAAGAGCGTTTCCGGACCACTGATAAGCTGTTCCTTATGTATACCCAATAGATTTTTATAAGGAAACAGTATTTTATGCTGCTCGTACCCTCTGTGAATAATCAGGTTAATGCTCGCGGAGGATTTTCCCCGGTCTGCTAAGTCTTCAAAAATTGTTTTTGTTTGTTTATTTAAGTGCTTCTGATTAAGATTAACGAGTATATTTTGAGAGCAGTTTTTTATCCCCAGTTTACTGACAGGGGCTGCGCCATTCATATAGTTAATCATTTGCTTTTTTTCAGGGTCGTACCATATTAAACCAGGAATTTTATGTTCGTCGGGAAAGGCACCGGTTAATAGTGATGCATCTATTGATGCAGTCATCGTCGGAAAAACCGTGACGCAATCCATTCTTAATTCACCATGGTCCACTAAATACTGCAAAGCCGGTATGCATCTGGCTGCTAATCCCTCATTAAGGATATTTGGCATTAACGAATCAACTAATATAAAAATGACTTTTTTCATTAAAATATCCTTTCCATTTTAATCCTTCCTGCCATTCTGCTGCCAGAAGCCTGGCACATAAATATTATTTTTGCCACAGCCTTTTTGTATCTAAAGGTATGTAAACTTTCTCCCCGGAAATCTCACGGTGAATCAAAGGATTTTTGAATAGGTCGTTCACATCATATTTTTCCTGGCCACGCCTTACTTCATTCTGTATCATAACCGAATAATTTGTAATCATTTATGTCACCCTCGAAAAAGTTATAATGGAATGAATTGCAATTATAATATTAAAATTATTGGTTTTTTCTATTCAAAATTAATAACCTGTTGGTGTATCAGCTGTACCACCGTAGTTAATGTTCAAATACTACTTTCATTGTCTTGCCCTTTTTTTTGTTTCCTGCAGTGGACAGAGCTTCACGGTAATTATCTATTGGAAAGCGGTGGCTGACGAGGAGAGAGAGATCTGCTTTGCCTGATTGCATAAGATCCACAGCAATCTGCAGGGTCCTTTTTTTCTCCCCGTTTAATTCGTCCATTCCGTAAGCAAAGGTTCCTTTTACTTCCAGTTCATTCAGCCAGATCATCGTCATATCCAGATTATCAATGAATCCTGCTAATCCAATGAGGACCACTTTCCCCCCTTTCCGGGCGAACCGAAGAGAATCATGGAGACTTTTTTTATTGCCGACACATTCGTAAACGATGTCCGCACCGCCATGGACAATCGGTTCGCCAAACACAGGATGCAATATATCCGCTTCTAAAGATTTGGCTGCTTCCGCAATATAATCTTTTTTATGTGACAGAATTACCGCCTGGTCAGTCCCGTAAAGTTCCGCTAATTCCGCCTGAAATGGATGTTTCGCCAACGTAATTATTTTACATGGAATATCTAATGCTCGTATGGCCGCAATTACACATATTCCGATGACCCCGGCACCTATGACGAAGACGGTATCTCCAGGTTTAGGTATATTGCGCAAAACAGCATGTAATGCACATGCGAATGGTTCCGCAAGCACACCATTCAGATCATTCACATTCTCGGGCAATTTAATAATCTGGCTTTTGTGTGCAACGATATACTTCCCCCAGCTGCCCCCTGTATCTTTACAGGTTCCTGTCAGGAGCCCTGGTGAGATGGATCCGTTATTCATATGCTGGCACAGATTATAATTCCCTTGCGCGCATTCATAGCATTGGGGAGACATCCCTCTGGCTTCGCAGGACAGAATTGGATCAATAACCACCCTTTCCCCAACAGACAGATCTGTCACTTTATCCCCAACAGCTGATATGGATCCGGTCATTTCGTGGCCTACCGTGAACGGAAAGGAAACAAATGGTGATGTGGCAGGGCTGTCATTCAGATAAATCAGATTCAGATCACTTCCGCAAATCCCGCCGTACTTTACTTCAATTTCTGCCCATTCACCGTTGGGAAGAGCGGGTTTATCCACCTCCCTCAGTTTAAGGCAGGAAAATGGCGACTCTACATAAAACGAGGAATTTACTTTACCCATCGCCTTAGAAAAGGCATACCTTGGAATACTTAAATCAAATTGAACAGCTTTCATGTTTTCACCAGCTTTCTTTCCAAATATATACTTCTGATGCAGTTAATGGGGTTTTTGCAAAGGCTTCCCGGCCGCTGACTGCTACAAGTGTTATTAATGCATAGGAACCTGTGGAATGATTTTTCCTTCAATGCGATCGAAAATGTCGTTAAGGTCCCGGCCAGTAATTGTCAGCCCGTGGTTTTTCAGTCCGATCACAGTCCGTCCCGGGTCAGGTGATTTGCTTACCAGTTCTGCCACGTTCTCCGCTAATTCAATCGTACCGCATGGATAATTAAACTGTGTTGCTTCTACTCCGTCCATCCATGCGTGAATATGGACGATCGCACCTACATCCGGGTGTTCCCGGTAAATCATCCAATGTTCAATAGCATCCACAGAAGCACGTTTCGGCTTAATCTTCGGAGGAATGCTTACCTTCATTGATTTTTTTTCATCGTCATAACCGGAAATGTACAGAAAGTCTTTTCCTACCTCATTCATATTCGATTTATCGATCCCGCTTGCACTCATCCAGAAATTACTTCCATCTTTCCGCGCACTTAAATTTCCATAGCTTAAACCTCCTATGCCGTATAACTTATTTAAATGCCTGATATCTCTTTCTGTTAATACTTCTTCCAGAGGGAACGGTGCAGGCAGCAGATTTAAGCTGTCCAGTTTTTTTCCTGAATCTCTTAAAGAGCCAGTAACTTCATCCCCCTCCCACAAAGGCTCCGGTAAATCCTCATAATAATCATTGTTAATTACTAATCGTGATAAAGCCAGAGGCTCTAACCGCTCATATATTTTTCCAAATGTATCTTCATCGCTTTGGCCGGAAGCAAAAGTAATGCTG
Source organism: Evansella clarkii (assembly GCF_002019695.1). Taxonomy (GTDB): domain Bacteria; phylum Bacillota; class Bacilli; order Bacillales; family Salisediminibacteriaceae; genus Evansella; species Evansella clarkii. The sequence continues at coordinate 3,922,411 of NZ_KV917376.1, forward strand.
TAGCGGCCCTGTTCAGGTGTCAGAAAATAAATTTCTGTTTCTTCTTTCGTATGAACCACATACATAAGATGGTTAGCAAGGGTTCTGATTAAATATGGATAGGCTTCCTTATGAATATCAGCCGGGTATTCGTCAGCTACAATGATGGATACAACAAATGTAGCCTGCGAATGCCTTCTGAACGGCCGGGGATTTTCATTGTCTGTTAAATGAAAAACAAGTTTTACATTCTCTTCCGGGGAAGGCATGTATATAAAATCCTTGGAGGAAAATGTCTGTTTAATTCCCTCCGTAAGCCACTGTGTAAAAGAGTTTGCCGGTTCTCCATTAATCGTAAATGTATTCATACTGTAACCCCTCCTGCATCTGTAAATATTTTCATCTTCTTAGGATAATATTTTCTTTAAAAACCAAAATTATACACAAACTAAACGATATTGCTGTTTACACAGACAAGACTGACGAGGTGAAAAAAATGTATGGTTTTATCGTTAACAGAGCCTCCGGCAATGGAACAGGAAAGAAAGTGTGGAAGAAAGTTGAAAAAGAACTCATGCTGGACAGCAAACCATATCTTGTCCGCCATACAGAAAGCCCTGCAGACACAGCAAAAGCTGTCACTGAACTCTTTAACAGCAAGGTAAAAGCAATTATTGCGGTTGGAGGGGACGGCACTATTAATGAAGTGGTCAACAGGCTGGTCCCCAAAGATATTCCACTGGGTGTCATTCCGGCAGGCTCAGGTAATGACTTCGCCCGTTGTCTCGGAATACCTATGGATTATAAAAAAGCATTACGGCGTATTTTCGAAAACAACCCAGTAAAAACAGATTTGCTGTACACAGGCTCCCGTTATTGTTTAACAGTTACCGGCATAGGTTTCGACGGCAAAATAGCAGAGACAGTGAACCGGTCTTTTTATAAGAGCTGGTTTAATCAGTTGAGGCTCGGGAAGCTGACTTATGTGGCCAGTATGCTGGAAGTATTAAAAACCTATAAGCCGACAAACGTGAAAATCACTATAGACAATGAAGAACTTTTTTTTTCAAAAGTGTGGCTTGTTGCTGTGGCTAATGCTCCAAACTATGGGGGTGGCATTCGCATTTGTCCTGAGGCGGTGCATAATGACGGGCTGCTGGACATTTGTATTGCCCATGGGCTCAGCAGGTGGGAGCTGCTTCGTTTGTTCCCGAAAGCATATAAAGGCGGCCATCTTCGGGATAAAAAAGTTAGTTTTTTTAAAGGGAAAGATGTTTACTTACAATCAGACACGCCTGTCCTTGTTCAGGGTGACGGAGAGTTAATCATGACAAGTCCTGTTCGGCTCCAAATAAAAAAAGATGCCCTACAGGTTATGTGAGAGCATCTTTTCTCTTTATAGTTTAAGTTAACAGCACATCCGGATTCTCGATTTCTTCGGGTTCTTTGTTGCCATGTTCGTTTTTGATATTTAGATAAGAATATTCATGCATAAGGAGTTCATAAACCGTTCCTTCAAGAATTACTTTTAATTTTTCCAGCTGTTGCTTCATTATAATCACCATCCCTTTCAATTAAGTTCAAAATCCACCTTTTCAAATCCACAATACGCATGAACTCCGGCTTTGTACTCGTTCCGGCCACAATCATTGGAATTAATGAATCGTCTTTATGAAATCCGCCATGGCTGGCCCCATTATTGTGCTTCGGTGTACTCTCTCCAATGAATTCATATCCTGGTTTTACAGAAGCAATAATATAGTTTCCTTTATGAGAGTGCAGCGCACTGTAAAGTCTCATTAATCCATCAGGGTAATTTCCATACTGAATTTCCTTTCCTTCCACAGTTAAATCAAGAATGTGGGGATCACCTTCCAGTGACCAATGCTGGTTATATTCATCTGACATATTACCGTTTTTACTGAATTTTAGTTTCCCTTCTTTTTCACCAGATATAACATGAATGTACTGCTCTTCTTTCCAGGCAATCATCTCTATCCGCGAATCCTCCTGCAATACCTCGGCTATTTTTTGCAGCGGTACTGCTTCCGGCTTCAAGGAATAAATAAAGCATGATCTCAAATTCATCCCAAGGACAATCTGGTCTTCAGCCTGAACTCCTTTTCTAAGCTTTGAAATTTTAAAAGGACTAAGTAGTTTACGCAAATCAACTAAGGAATTTTCTCTTGAATCTCCTACAACTGCCTGACCATTATCGCCCATCAACAGCCAGATATTTTCCGATAATGCCTGCTCCCGGGAAGGAAATGCATTCAGAACTTTTTTCAGCTGAAGATCCATCTCCTTAATTCCTTTTACATCCATTGGCCCTCTTTTATGTACATTTTTATCATGATCTGGAAAATAGACAATCGAAAAATCCGGAATTTTCCCTGCTTTTATTAGACAGGTAAATTCCTGTACTGAGAAATTGTTGTTAAAGCCGTATTTGTTCCATATGCAGCTGTACTTCCGGCCGGAACTGAGTCTGGCCAGTTTGCCATAGACAAACTCATCAGGAGCATGTGTGTTAATTGATTCTTTCATATTTAGAAAAAACCTTATTAATCCGGGGACTTTTAACTGATGTGGAACCGCTCCCCGGTAAACTAAAGCATTAATGGAGGCGGAAGTTTTTCCGGCCTGGTGCAGGTCTTCATAAATAGTTGCAACTGAAGGATTTAAGTGTTCATTGTTTAATCGGTATAAAGCATCATAGATCCCTTTAGATAATCCGAGCTTAAGCAGTTCAATAACATTGGTGCCGTAGTTAATTATTCTGTTTTCCTCGTGGTTAAACCAGACTAACGCGGGAACCCCATGCCGGTCGGAGTACTGGCCCGTTATTAAAGTACTTTCAACATTAACTGATATTGCCGGAAAAGGGGTTACCACTTCAGGAAAATACTGGGCATGCTCCAGGAAATAGCTGAATGCAGGCAGCGATTCTTCTTTTAACGCTTTCTGAAACGGTTTATCCATTAAAGTGTCAAGCATGATTAGTATTATTTTTTTTCTTTTTTTAACATCCATTTTTACCATCCTTTAAAACGCACTATATGAAAAACAAATCATTATTGCCGGTAAGGGAGTTTGGTTTTAGTATGGGAAATCATTGCTATGTTATGTATCTGGGAATAAATCAGGGATATTTCCAGCTGGATAAATCCTTCCAATCGGAAAAGTGAATGATTCTTAAGTTGCTATCTAACACTAAACTTGAAACCCCGGATTTATATATCAGTTATGAATTGAAGAAAGTGAGGAATTAAAATGGAGTTTCGGCCACTCATATTTTCTGCTTCCATAGGTCATGGACATAACCAGGCGGCAACAGCTCTGCAGCAGGAGTTCTGGAAAAAAGGCTATTTCCCTGAAATTATTGATACTTTCTATGAATTGAATCCGGTTCTTCATAAATTTATGTTAAGCAGTTATCTGAAGCTTCTTAAGCATGGCCCGCGTGTGTGGAGAAATATTTATTTGCGTGCGGAAGAATATCCATTATTTTTGTACCTTGACCGGTTTGGCCTTTTATTCGCTGACCATTTGCATAAAATAATCAGCAGGGAAGCCTGCCCGTTTATTATCTCTACCCACCCATTTGTAACTGCCTTTCTGACAAGTTTAAAGAGAAAAAAACAGCTGATGGTTCCCTTATATACCGTAATCACCGACTTTGTGTTACACCCGGCTTATCTGCGCCCGGAAGTGAATGGTTATTTTACGATTGATCCTAATTGCTCGGACTTTGCAAAACTCCATAATGTGCCATCAGACCGCTTTTTTTCAGCAGGCATTCCAATAATTACTGATCAGTTTATAAATAAATCAAAATGGAAAGCGCGCTACGACTTAGGATTAGAACAGGATAAGAAGACTTTATTAATAGCAGGAGGCGGTATGGGGTTAACTAAATATATGGAGGTAATCAGGTGTATCGATAAGCTGAATAAGCCTATCCAGGTGCTCTGCATGGTCGGACATAATTACAAAGCGAAGGAAAAAATCAAACTGATTAAAAGTAATCATGATATAAAAATTGTTGAATTCACCCAAAACTTCTTACTTTACTTAAAAGCAAGTGATGCCATTCTCTCAAAAGCTGGAGGCTTGACAATGGCGGAATCGTTAGCTTGTGAAACACCGATTGTAATATTTCACCCTGTGCCAGGACATGAAGAACAAAACGCACAGTTTCTTGTTGATTCCGGAGCCGCAATAATGCCCAGCTGTGGAAAGGAAATTCCTGATGTGATAAACCGGGTTCTTTACGAGAAAAATTGTTATTCACAGCTGAGAAAGAACGCGAAAAAACTTAAAAAACCTGATGCTGCCAGGAATATTGTCCATGAGATTATTAAACTGGAAAAACAGCAGCGTGAAAATATCCATTTAAGCTACAGTTAGTGAGCGTTCGACATATTACGACAGGTGCTGTCACTTGTCGAATTTTCTTCACCACTGGCTTTGCTCCCCTTTCTGTGATAAATTAAAGGCATTTAGAGACGACATAAGAAAGTGGGATGATTATGGAAAAAGTAGATTTTGAGAAAGATAGGATTACTTCGGAGGAAGGACTTAGGGAGCTTATTGGCACGCCGAATGAATTTGTTGCTAATAAAACAATTTCTTTTATGGATGAAAATTGTAAAAAGTTTATCGCCGCCTCCCCGCTGATGTTTCTTGCCACATCTGATGCAGAAGGAAACTGTGATGTTTCACCTAGAGGCGACAGCCCTGGTTCCGTGCTTATCTTGAATGATCATCAGCTCGTTATTCCTGACCGCCCTGGTAACAAACGCCTTGATTCGATTTTAAATATTCTTTCCAATCCTCGCGCCGGATTGATTTTTCTTATTCCAGGCATGGATGAGGTGCTCCGTATCAACGGGAAGGCATCAATTATAATAAATGAAGAAATACTAAGCCAGATGAGCCTGAAAGGAAGACCTCCAGTACTTGGCATAGGAATCGACGTGGAAGAGTGCTTCATCCACTGTCCCCGGGCACTGCAAAAATCTACGATCTGGAAGCCGGACGAATGGCCGGATAAAACAGAAGTGCCTGCGATGATGGAGATTTATAAGGGACATCTCGCAATTAACGGACTGAAGAGGTGAGGAATTGTGGCTAATTTCGCTGAACTTGAGCGATTTCAAGTCTATATAAAGGAAGATCCGGCTGGTTTTCTGACGCTTAAGGATGCTATTAGCGGCCAGTTTGAGCAGTTAACAGCAACAGTCGGCAAAGCGAACCAATCGCCGAATGAAACCGTCACCACCTCTATTTTTACCAGATACTACGGATTGTTCATAACAGCCCAGCTTTTTTTAAAAGCGCGACATCAAATATGGGACGGTCCATTAGATGAGATTTACTTAGTGCAGGAAGATAAAGTCACCACATTTCATCTGAATAAAAAATATATAAGAGACACTGAAGCTGGTGATCTGGAATACATACTGAAGAATTACGGCCATGGAGTTGTGCGAAGCCTTGCTGAGCAGGGAAACATCTCCTCTTATACGTTGTGGGAAAATATATGGGGTTATGTGCAATGGATGTACTCCACGACAGATACCGAAGCTGGAAAAACTGATTTGGAAGAACTGCTTGATGACCCAATCTGGCAGCCAGAAATGCGCCGGTCAATGTTCCGAAGATTTCTCGGTAAAAAAACGTTCAGTGAATCCGTTTCGTTACATGAACGCATTACCTGCTGCTTATTAAAGGAGCTGCCTGACACAGAGAAATGTCCTTACTGTCCGAATCAAAAGTGAAGAGAAAAATAGCAGGGGTTCGGTTAACAGGATGAAAAAAAGGGGTGCAATCAGCATAACGGGTTCCGTACCCTATCACAAAATTGCAAATATAGGTGGAAATGCAGGTTGTTTGCACCTATATTTGCACCCTGATTTGTGAAATATAATAGTGAAATTGAAATGGCTAAGTTCAATTTGAGCCGAACCGTTTTTGCCATTTTTTATTTTTTTGTTGAACTTAAGCACTTTTCCTTTAAGTTGGAACATTCCCAGATATAAATAACGTCAATAAACTACAGAGTTCAATACTTCGCTGTTGTGGTCACTGTTTTATACATTTAAACCCTTCTGTTCCTAAGTGCTTCCCTATCTATATTTTGTGGAGGTTGTTCCAGCCACCTATTTTCAATCATCAATATAACTCCATCATTCCCATATTGAAGTATTTCAGCCACTAGCCTTGTATAATGTCCACCTAAGTCCTTTCTTAGACTGGCACCAATTGCAGCTCCGTATCCAGCGACACTAAGTTCATTTAAACTTATTGTATGAAACATCATTAACTTATCTGAAAATGGTCCGTCAATGGATTGAGAAATCGTTGAATCCCATGTACTTGGCATCGGTACTTCATCTTCTAATAATATTTTTCTAAACACAGTTTCATGCTTTGCAGCTATTTCCAAGCCTCTTTCCATAAACTTTCTAACTTCAGGTGATTTAGCAGTTTGGGAAAAACCTCCTACAAAGGTTCTGCCAATCGAGTTAGTTTCGCTATTTTTAGATATATGAGCTAATTCAATGGCTGTTAAAGGACGATGTTTTCCTATTAATCCTGATAGGAAGGATTCACTATGAAGGTATTCTGCTTTCTCCATTGGTCCTATTGTTGGTGATCGGATAAAAGCACCTTTTTTTAGTAATAACTCGCAAGCATTATTGTAAAGTTTTATAAACATTTCGGAAGTAGCTGAAAAAAACTCTCTAATATCCTTTCGAGCCAATACTTCAAGGAAAGCTGATGCAGCTGCTGCTCCGGCAGATGCCATATATTTAATATATCGCAAGGTAAAAAGGTCTGAATAAACCCGACCTGCATTTAAGTTCACATCTTCTTGTGTAAAACCAATAGGTATTGCATGATTTTCTTTTTCAAAGATTTGTTTGACTTCCCGTATAACAAAATTACAATTTGTTAAGGCTGTTTGAATAAGGTCTGTTGCCTCTGAGTCTTCATTAACATTCGCAAAATGCTGAACGGTACAATAAGCCATTGAGTTTTGCATATAAGCACCCCACAAGGCTGCAACTTCTGAAGAAACAAGTTTTGGATTATGTTCCAATTAATACATCTCCTTTCAATTTTATTATGACTTAAAAGGAGTAATTAAATACCAAAAGCCCCTATTTAACTAACCAAAACATAATTTTTCAGTGTAAAAAAGAGCTGCAACAATGCCACACGTCATTGCACTATCCCTCTCCAATACTTCAAAAAGAAGTCACTAACGGATGAACGCTAATTCTCTATTAGCAAGAGCATCCTTTAACCATCGAGGATGAATTTCCAATTAGTCTCGAGGCAGGTTTTCTGGACCAATAAATTTTATTTCAAGTGATTCATCAGAATTACATTTAACTTCTCTTTTCTGTAATAAAACTTGTTTTCCCCATTCAAAATAATAACTGCTACGCCTGCTTTTAATTCATCAATTCTTTTCATTAAATAATCCTCCCTAAAATAATAAAAAAGGTCCGAGGGATTAGAATTTCAGCGCATAGCAAATACGCTGAATCTTTCCCCTCGGACCTTTTATGTCAGTAGGTGCCTTTATTGTTATGGTAAAAGATGTAGCCCGCGGTCACGGACCTAATAAGATAGCTGAACGGACTTTTGATCGCTCGGTCTGGTGGCCTCTTTCGTGATGTTAACTTTCCAGGAAACGATGGTAGTACTGTCTCTGACATGATTATCCTTAATTTTCTCAAGCATTTCCCTAATGATTCTATCGTCATCATACCGATTTAAGAAGGAATTATACATTTGGAGCGGATTTGAATACGGTTCATTTGGGCATTCAATTAACCCATCAGTGGTTAAGAATAATCGGTTCTCCCCTTTTCTTAACTCCTTTATCCCTATAGTGTAACAAGGCACTTCCTCCTCAAAAGTATTCACCTGTCCAATCCATTCATAAAATTGCCGTTGATTTAACTGGTACTGACCTAGTTCAGCTAACTCTTTGTGAAAAAAATAGAGAACACAATCGCCCACAGAAAACCACCATACATATTTGTCTTTTCTTACCACGATTAAACAGGCAGTTTCTCCATTGATCTTCTGGCAGGCAGATAAAAATTCCTGTGATTGAAAAATACTTAGTATCTTTTCTTCTAATTTTTTAAATGTAGAATGAGCTGGTGGCAATGATAAAATATGTTTTATATGAGATCCTTCAGCCACAAATTGCTCTGTGATTAATTCGGCACTCTCAGAAGTATTATGTGCATCCAGTAGAATAGTAAACTCCCAATCTTCCTTTATATTAAACCAGATCAAACATCCGTCTTCATTTTTAGATTGGCCTGCGTCCGAATTGCCGCCATAACGCCCAAGTACTATATGATTTAGTTGAAGTATATCTGGTTTATCGATGAAATTTTCCTGGCTCCCTGTCCAGCTGAAACCTTTCATATTGTTACTCATGTGTATTTTTCTCCAGATATGCTTTTATTCGATTGCATAGTTCAATCACTTCGTTATCGTTGCCCATCGGCGCATATTCCCAGTCATACACGGCATTTGGCCCCCAGTATTCTTTAGGAGTGTTCGGATAACGGGGAACTAAATGCATATGCAGGTGGGGAACGGCATCTCCCATCACATAAGAATAAATATGTTCCGCATTTTCACTCTCCAAAAGTGCTCTGCTGACTCTTGCTATGATCATACCAAACGCTGTCGCTTCTTCCATATTCATATCACCAAGCGTTGGTACGTGCCTTTTTAAATCAATCATAATATGGCCTAAATAGTTTGGCTCTGCATTTCTGTCAATATGGCCAACATAAACATAAACATCCTCATAAATCTTAATTCCAGAGGTTTGTATATTGCCAGAGTGTTTATTACAAATAAAACAATCATTCACAAGAATCCCGCCTCTTTTTTTATAATATTCCTAAAATTATAATATAAATTTCCAGAATTTGAAATAAATAAAAAAAGAGATAACAATTCAAATGTGAATTGTTACCTCCAGGATTTTTCGACAAGTGCCTGGCACCTTACGCAGGTGCAACCGTATTATCGAATGCCCGTTTTAGTGCTTCTGCAGCCTGGCCGAATGACTTTCTTCCTTCATCCAGTGCACCAGGCATCCAGAAAAAGCCGTGAATCATGCCTTCATATCGGGTTACTTCTACCTCTACACCGGCTTCCTTCAGCCGCTCCGCATAAGCTTCTCCTTCATCCCTGAGTGGATCGAATCCGGCTGTTAATACGAGAGCAGGAGGCAATCCGCTTAAATCTTCCGACTGAAGCGGAGAAGCATAAGGATTTATACCATCCTCTTCATTTCTCAAATAATGATTCCAGAACCATACCATACTGTCCTTTGTTAAGAAGTAACCTTCTCCATTTTCCAGATACGACGGGGTCGCAAAGGAATGGTTTGTTACCGGGTAAATAAGCATTTGAAATGCGATGGAAAATTCGCCTCTGTCCCTTGCCATTAGTGAAACTGCGGCTGCCAGATTTCCGCCGGCACTATCGCCCCCAACAGCTACCCGATCTTTATCTACATTGATAGTTGCGGCATTTTCAGCCACCCACTTCGCAGCAGCATAGCTGTCATCTGCCGGTATCGGGAATTTATGTTCTGGTGCCATCCTGTAATCAACAGACACTACCACACAATTTGCCTGATTCGTCAAAAGGCGGCAGGGAACATCCACGGTATCAAGGTCACCGATTACCCATCCTCCGCCGTGATAATATACCAATGCAGGGAATGGCCCTTCCCCCACTGGAGTATAAATGCGAACAGCAATTTCGCCGCCCTCCACAGGAATAGTTCTGTTTTCAACCTTCCCAACCTGTTCCGGTTCTCCTGCCAAAGGACTCAAATCAATACTTGCTCTTGCCTCTTCCGGTGTCAGTGTGTGCATTTCAGGGCCGCCGGCAGCCTCCAGTTGATCAAGGATAAATTTTGCTTGTGGATCTAATGCCATTTTTCGTTTCCCCCTTTAAATTTTTCATCCATTAATGTGGATCTTCCCGTCACCTGTCAGATTCCCAGTTTTTCTTCCGTCGTCTTTAAAGTAAATCCTTCATAGCCCTTCTTCGCTACTTCATCGCATATTTCACGATACGGGCCTACTCCTCCAAGATAAATCTGGAAGCCCCGTGCCTTCTCTTCAATATTCGCTCCCATGTACCAGGAGTCTGTTTTCGTAAATAATGTAGCATCTGCTATCTCTCTGCATTGCTTACTCCAGACGATTTCAGATGGTTCATCCACCTCAATAATTCCTTTATTTTGCTCGCGCATATAATTAATACAATCCGAGACCCACTCTACATGCTGTTCAATCGATACCATCATATTACTAAGTACAGATGGGCTTTCCGGGCCAGTAAGCATAAACATATTCGGGAAACCAGCCGTACCAATACCTAAATAGGTTCTTGTTGCAGCTCCATTCTCCCACTTTTCCTTCAATGAAACCCCGCCTCTGCCCCGAATGTCCATTTTAAACAGTGGACCGGTCATGGCGTCAAAACCAGTTGCGAAGACTATCATATCCAGTTCATATTCTTTATCTGTTGTTTTAACACCATCAGCAGTGATTTCTTCAATAGGTGCTTTCTTCACATCTATAAGACTTACATTTTTCCGGTTATATGTTTCGAAATAATTGGTGTCAATGATAGGACGCTTCGTTGCATAAAAATAGTCTGGTAAAAGTTTTTCAGCAGTTTCCGGGTCTTTCACGATTTCTCTTATTTTCTCCCGGATAAAGGAAGCAACTGTCTCATTTGCTTCCGGTGAAAGGGTCAAATCATTGTAGGCGTAGGAAAATGCCAGAAGGCCGCCTTTTTTCCAGGCTTCTTCAAATGTTTTGTTTCGTTCCGCTTCCGTTACTTCCAGTGCAGACTTTTCTCCAGGGCTGATCGGTATCCCGACTAGAGACTGACGCATTTTTCTCCTGATATCACTGAAATTTTCTCTTACTTCCTTCAAATATTCCGGATCGTTTGCTTCATTATGGGCAGGAATACTGTACTGTGGCGTCCGCTGAAATACAGTAAGATGTTCTGCTTTTTGAGCTATCACGGGGATAGCCTGAATTCCGCTTGACCCGGTGCCAATAACACCAACGTGTTTACCTTTAAAATCTACTCCTTCATGAGGCCACAGCCCTGTATGGTACCACTCCCCTTTAAAGTTCTCTAAGCCTTTAAACTTAGGGACATTCGAAGCAGATAGACACCCTACTGCTGTTATAAAATATTGGGCTGACACTGATTCACCATTACTTAACTGGACGTTCCATCTATTCGTTTTTTCATCAAATACAGCTGTTTGCACTCTCGTTTTAAATTGAATATCTTTTCTCAAGTCAAACTTATCAGCAACATAATTGATGTAGCTTAATATTTCAGGTTGTTCCGCATATTTTGAAGACCAGGTCCATTCGTCAAGGAGTTCCTCTGAGAAAGTATAGTTATAATAGATACTTTCTACGTCACATCGTGCGCCAGGATATCGGTTCCAGTACCATGTTCCACCTACATTATCTGCTGCTTCAAAAACACGAGTAGTGAATCCTGCTTCCCGGAGCTGATGGAGCATATACAATCCGGAAAACCCTGCTCCAACTATGAGAGCATCTAAGTATGTGGTTTTATCCCCGTTTTGAGTTGATGTCATTTAATCTCCTCCTTATTCCTTTTGTCTTTCAAAAACATGTCTTTAACCAACAATTGGAAACGCTTTCAAAAATAAGGTCTTTTTTCCTACCCACTCCCCTCTGTACTAAAGAAAAATAATCATATAAGTCTATATTATAAGCATATATGGTTGTTTATAATTTGAATATTCCTAATTTTCTATCTACTAATCCCCTGTAAAGAAGGTGTTTATATGACCTGTCACCCTACCATTACTGCAGGAAATCTTCACCTCATCGAAGAAGCCCGTACACACGAAGAGAAATTATACGTCACTCTCCAAGTATATATGAACTCCTTTCCAGTAAAAAATGCATATTTATTCCGCTACTCTCATCTGGGATACTTAGGAGAAGGAATCATCTCTATCAAGCATGGTTCGTTAGTTCATATTCGTGACATACGTGATGACATTCGCAGCTTGTCCCCCATTTACTCTGCTATCTATGAAAAAAAAGCGAAATACTGTTCTGGCATTGAGTATTTTAAACAAATTACGAGTCGATACGTTTCTCCGCCTCACGTTAATTCCTTTATCGTCGTTCCTATTACCTTCTATTCTGTAACTATTGGATATATCTGTACGGATGAATTTGAAGAAAATTTACATGTGGATAACCAGCTCCTGGTCAACTTTACTGAATTTGGACAGGCAGTGGGTAAAATACTGCAAAAATCTCTTGGTCCAGAAGAAAATGAGCTGTTAAGCCCAAGAGAGCTCGAAGTCGTCAGAAGAGTATCCTGGGGGGAAAGCACGAAAGAAATGGCTGACGCAATGAATATCAGCGAAGCAACGATTCATCAATATGTCAAATCAGTCATGAAAAAACTGAAGGTACAAAATCGTGCCCACGCAGTCGCCGAGCTCTTTCGCAGAGGTCTGCTTACATGATTTGTGTGTTGTGGAAGGAAATTTCCGTAATAAAAAACTTGTCATACAGGGTTTTCAGTCCTAAGATAGTCACGCCAGTTTTAATTATTAATCGAAATTATAAAACAAATTCCTTCCCCTGTCCGTAGTTAAATACAGAAAGAAACAGGAGGTTTTAACATGTATGAATATAAATATGTGAAAGTGGACCTTAGCAGCTGGAATGGTAAACCGAAAGATAATTACCATGATATTATTAATAGCCATGCAAAAGATGGCTGGAGGTTCGTCCAGATATTTGCTCCAGCTACAAAAGGATATGGTTCAGCATCCTATTTTGAAATTATCTTTGAGAAACCCTCTAATTAATATGAGGGACACCTTTGAGTCAGAGAAAACACTATTACATGCGAAAAAACGAGACCTTTTTTGTTAAAAAGGCCTCGCTTTTTTATATAAAATATGTTATGTCATTTCCCGCTCATCTTCTTTGGCCGTGCAAGTAATCTGATACAATAAGTCCGCTTTCCAGTTGAATGCGCACGAGTTTTTGAATGGGGATCACTTCATAATTCAGCTCATTTTCCAGCTCTCTGCAATACTGTTTTAGGAGATCTTCACTTTTTTCACAGGTTTCCTTCAATTTTTCCACTGCTGCCTCAACGCTGTTGTTTTCATGCTGAAGACGTTCCAGTTCATACTCGCAAGCCCGGACAGTTAAACCTAAGTACAACCCGTTGTAAAACTTTATAGCTTTCAAATTATCAAAGATTTCTGCCACAGTAGCTGTTTTTTCAAATTCCGGATTTGATTCCGCCCACTTAATCCTCGCTTCACTGCCCTCTAAAATATGGTGAATGACTTCTTCCACAAATTTCACAAAGGGATTGTCATCACTAACATTTGGGCGAACATCAATTAACAACTTGTCCAGTTCCCTGAAATGAGTCTGGGACTGTTTAACACTCCGCAATATAGCCTCTTTCCTTGTCAGTTCACCTTCTCTCTGATCCTCAATTTGCGGATCAAAGAAATAGGGCAGCTCTGTAAGAAGCGTGACGCAGTCCTCTTTTATCGTGGAAACATAGTCTGCGCTTGAAGTACCATTCTTTATTTTTGGCGTTTCGCCGCTGTATTCCTCCATGAAGTCATAAGCCTCGCCAATCGCCATTGTTTTAAAAACCGCTGGAGAAAATTTCTTTATGAAAGGCTCTTCCGATTCTCCTAAATTTAACGGAATACTTTGTTTTTCCGCTGTATGTCTTAGGTTATCGTATAGCTCAGGCAGGTCATGGGAGACGTACCAGTAAGCCCCGCCGAAACCTGCATTGTGGAGCGAATACATGAAATCCGGTTTTACCTCATGCATCAGTTTCATCAATGCTTCCGTTTCCGGTAGCGGATTGTTAAAATTAAGCTCCTTATGTTGAATGGGGAATGTCCACTCCACCTGTTCATAGCCGATCGGCCGAAAATAATTTCTTGTATAGTTGTAGATGTTAAATGGTCCTTTAAACCAGTTTTCATTCAGCCGGACACCATCCGGATCGATACATTTAATTAAATACCATGTGAAGCCTGATTCTTCCCTGAACTTATCGTTTTCCGCCAAAGCACGGGATAAGTACTCCAGTGTCATCGCTCCAATCGGTTCATTCGGATGAGGACAAGCGAAGCATAATGCATTCTTCGGCCCGTCCCCAATTTTCATCGCTAAGATCGGATGACCTTTTCGTGATGTGCCAGCTTCAAATACAGTAACGATATCAGGAAACTCCTCTGCAAGCTTTCTCGAGCTTTCGTCCATTTCGGCGACAGTAAGAAAGGCTTTGTAATCGGCAACATTTTCAATAATTGATTGGAAATTCATTTTAGGGAGGTATTCTCCTTTCTTTTAAAAACTAAGTCTACTGCTTGGTTATGTGAAATCGTCTTGCGTTTCCGCTTGGACGATTTTTTTGTTCGAGCGGGTACGCGAGATCATCTTGCGTTACCGCTTGGACGATTTTTTCCCTCGAGCGGGTATGTGAGAGCTTCTTGCGTTACCGCTTGGACAGTTTTTTCGCTCGAGCGGGCACGCGAGATCATCTTGCGTTACCGCTTAGACAGTTTTTTCACTCGAGCGGGTATGCGAGATCATCTTGCGTTACCGCTTGGACTGTTTTTTCGCTCGAGCGGGCACGCGAGATCATCTTGCGTTACCGCTTGGACGATTTTTTCCCTCGAGCGGGCACGCGAGACCTTCTCGCGTTACCGCTTCGGCTATTTTTTCACTCGAGCGGGTATGCGAGATCATCTTGCGTTACCGCTTCGGCTATTTTTTCACTCGAGCGGGTATGCGAGACCCTCTTGCGTTACCGCTTAAACAGTTTTTTCACTCGAGCGGGTATGCGAGCGCTTCTTGCATTACCGCTTGGACGATTTTTTCCCTCGAGCGGGTATGCGAGGGCTTCTTGCGTTACCGCTTGGACAGTTTTTTCGCTCGAGCGGGCACGCGAGATCATCTTGCGTTACCGCTTAGACAGTTTTTTCACTCGAGCGGGTATGCGAGGCCTTCCAACGTTACCTTTCTCTTACTTTTTCAAAGAGTTCGGGCATGATGGACGCTCCAACGTTACCTTTCTCTTACTTTTTCAAAGAGTTCGGGCATGATGGACGCTCCAGCGTTACCTTTCTCTTACCTTTTCAAAGAGTTCGGGCATGCTGGACGCTCCAGCGTTACCTTTCTCTTACCTTTCCACAGAGTTCGGGCATGATGGACGCTCCAACGTTACCTTTCTCTTACCTTTCCACAAAGTTCGGGCACGTTGGACGCTCCAACGTTACCTTTCTCTTACCTTTTCAAAGAGTTCGGGCACAATAGACCCTCCAGCGTTACCTCTCGACCATATTTCTCCCGAGTTCGGGGACGAAGCCCCCTGCGTTACGCTTCTCCAAAAAACCCCCCCAAGTTCGAGCATGCAAGGCCACCTCACGTAACCTTTCGGCAAAATTTCCGTCTGAGCCAGCATGCAAGAACCCCTCCCGCGACCAACTGCCAAACTACTTCGTCCTCATTAACAAATATACAAAATACGGCGCGCTCAATATAGCTACGATAATACCGACCGGTATGGCTGTCGGAGCCAGCAGATTTTTTCCAATCGTGTCAGAAACCATCAAAAGCAATGCCCCGACCAGCACAGAAACCGGGATAATATATTGATGCAGCGGTCCCATGAGTTTTCGGGCAATATGAGGTACGACCAATCCCAGAAAGGCGATTCCGCCCCCTGCTGCAACAGATGCCCCGGCCAAAGCCACAGCAATCAGCAGCAATAACCTTCTTTCTGATTCTACTGATGTCCCTAAGCCGGAAGCAACGTCATCCCCTAAATTCATAACGTTTAATGAGTGGGCTTTATAAAGGGCGACAGGAATAAGAATCAGCATCCATGGAAGTAAAGCCAGCACGAAATTCCAGTTGGCATTCCAGATATCCCCTGTCAGCCAGACTGTTGCCTGCCTGAAGCTCTGTGGATCCATTCTCAGCTGGAAAATCGTCAGTAACGCGGAAAATCCTGCATTTACTCCAATTCCAACCAGCACGAGCCGGATTGCATTTACTCCTTTTTTCCAGGCAAGTACGTAAATTAGAAATGCGGCAAAAATGGCGCCCGCCAGCGCTGCCACAGGCATGATGAAAACCGCCAGCGTACTGCCCGGGGCAAACTGGCCGCTGAAGAAAAACATAAATAGGACAACTGCAAGGCCAGCACCAGTATTAATTCCGAGAATTCCAGGATCAGCAAGTTCATTTTGCGTAATCCCCTGCAAAATAGCACCGGATACAGCCAGTCCTGCACCTATTAGAAGAGCGAGAACAATTGCCGGCAGCCTGAACTGAAACAGGACAAGCTCCTGCTGAGAGGTTCCGTTGCCAAAAATAGTTCTTACCACATCACCTGGTGAGATTTGAAAAGCACCTGTGCTTAAACTGACAAAAAACATAATTAAAATCAAAATTAGTAAAGAGAAGATGATCACGGATAATTTCTTCGTCTTTTTAGCTGCAGATTCATTCATCATTATTTACCACCTCCGCTGCTGCGGGCCAGATAAAGGAAGAAAGGTACACCGATCAGAGAGGTAATTGCCCCTACCGGTGTTTCAAATGGCGCATTGATCAGCCTTGAAACGACATCGGCCAGTACAAGCAGCAAGGCTCCAAAAAGAATAGACGTGGGGACAATCCACCGGTAATCCGTTCCTACGATAAATCTCACAATATGGGGAACAATGAGTCCGACAAAGCCAACCACACCAGCAACGGATACTGCTGCACCGGTAAGGACGAGAACGGCTACAACTCCAAATAATTTAATAATTCCATTATTCTGCCCCAAGCCTGTTGCCATGTCTTCTCCTAAACTGAGAACCGTGATCGATTTAGAGATCCCGACAGCTATCAGCAGGCCAACAACTCCTGAGATTAGAAGAATATTAACCGATGTCCAGTTCGTTCCACTCAATCCTCCTGCGAGCCAGAAACCCATCTCCCTTTCTAAATTAAAATGCAGGGAAAAAATCGAAGTGATGGACCGGAGCATCGTTGCAATCGCAACGCCGGCTAAGGCAAGTTTGACAGGAGTTAACCCTCCTGGTGAAAAGGATCCCACCATAAAAACGAGAGCCACTGCCAATCCAGCACCGATAAACGAAGAACTGACCAACCCTGCAGTGGTAACCGCAGGAACGAAAGCCAGCACCATGACTAGCGCCAAAGCTGCCCCATCGGTTACCCCCATAATAGAAGGAGAAGCCAGAGGATTTCGGGTCATTCCCTGCATGATCGCCCCTGAAACAGCCAGAGAAGCTCCCACTAATGCCGCCGACAAAGCGCGGGGCAGGCGGAGTTCCTGAATGATCTGATGAGAAGTCAGGTCCGGATTAAAATGAAATACAGCCTGCCAGACTGTATTTAAATCAATATTGGTTGCACCGTATGAAACAGATACACCAATGGAAAAAATAATTGCTAAGACAGCTAATATATTTATGATTACTTTTGACATGCTCGAATGATGGATAAATTCTCTCATTATTACTCTCCTGTTTTTTTCCGCTAAGTTCTTAAATTTGTCAAAAAGGCTATGTAAATTTAATTGACTAGTTAACTGAAAATGATTATCATTAACAATGAAATTATAACACAAAGGAGAAATTAATTTGAAACCAACGAAGAATTTTCGCCAAATCGCAACAATTTTAATGGCCGGGTCATTACTAACTCTTTCCGCATGCGGAAATAATGACGCCGCCCCGGAGACAAATAATAATACTAACAATGATACTAATAATGAAGGCAACACTGAAACAAACGAAATTACCCTGGATTCTGCCATGGGCGAAGTAACTCTTCCTGCGAATGCAGAGAGAATCCTTGCTCCTTATCATGAAGATTCTTTAATCGCACTGGACGTTACACCAGTTGCGAAATGGGCAATTGGCCAGACTGTTCAGGATTATTTAGAATCTGATCTGGAGGATGTAGAGCGAATTGAATGGAATCTCCCTCTTGAACAGGTTTTAAACCACGAACCAGAACTGATTATATTAGAAAACAATATGGAAAGCTATGAAGGGACATATGAGGATTATAACAATATTGCGCCGACATATGTGATGACAGACGAAGAAATCAGCGACTGGCGCGAGCAAATTGAGACCTTCGGAACGATTCTTGGAAAAGAAGATGATGCTGAAACAATCATAAATGAATATGATGACGTCGTAGAGAGTGCCCGTAACGAGATTTCTGAAGCAATTGGTGATGAATCAGTTGCTGTCATCTGGGTAACCGGCGACCAGTTCTATCTCTTTGAAAGCAATCGCCACAGTGCTGAAGTCCTCTACTCAGAGTTAGAGGTTAATCAGCCTGCATTCATTGAAGATCTCGGAACAGCTGAAGACGCTTCCTGGAATCCTATTTCATTAGAAGCACTTTCCGAGCTCGATGCTGACCATGTTTTCCTGCTTGCAGTTGAAGGAGAACAAGGAATCGACACTCTTGAAAACAGCTCTGTCTGGCAAAGCACGCCAGCTGCACAAAACGATAATGTCCATATTTTTAACGACCCAAGCAACTGGACAAACAAAGGATTACTTGCATCCCATCAGACAATTCAGGATGTCCTGAGTGCGCTGGTTCAGGAATAATTCAGTTATAAAAAAGTAAGCTTGCTATTGAAACAAAGACAACTCAAGTTAATACACCTGGTTCAATTCTAAAGGCTACGGTTTTGAGGTGCTTCTCTAAAAATTTCATTTACACCTTATTGTATATAAAAAGTGAAACTCGCCAATGGCGAGTTTCTTTAATAATGGTATAAAATTTAGAACTAAAACATCACTTACTTTAAACTGGTCATCTTAATGCATTAAAATGGGACCGGGTCGTCCTGACTTTAAGATATGACTCACCCCATTATAGATAAGTTGTCTTGTCCTGAATAGATTAATCAGCAAAATAAAATAAACGGACATTTTCCGTTTATATACAGATTGGCGCCCGTTTCATGGTGATATAAGAGGAGGTTTTCCGGTTAAGTAAAGCAAAGTGACCCCTTTTCGGATTTTTCGAGTTAATAGGCGGAATTCCTCCGTCTACTTAAGCCTTTTTTCATAAGGATTAGCACTTAAGCGGAATTCTTCCGTCTAATTGCTAAATGGAGTGCTTAAATTGTACCCCCTTCGATTAACGAGTTTGGTCTTGGGAGACCACTTACATAAAAGTAAGGTAATTAACATCCTAATTTGCATACCTATTGAAAATGAAATCACACTATATTAACAACGGAAAAAGCCAAATTATTAGGTGCTTTTTTCTCTGTATAGATGTTTCCATTATTCAACTAACGCTTCTGGTTAGTTGAATATCACGTTATTCTTTAAAGGGACTTCCTGTGACATTGACTCTCTTTGATACAAAGATATATACAAATAGATAAACAAATAAACTTCCAATGACAAGATAGTATATTTCAGCAGTAGAAGTATGAATGAACTGAGCGAAATATAGAATAAAAAATTGTACATATAAAATTACCAAGACAAACTTTAAGAAAGAATCATTCATCTGGGCTTTAGAAATAGGATAAAGTAGTACACTTTCTTTAATTTCATGTTGTAAAGGAATTACTTGAAATCCAGTCGCAAATAAAATTAGGAGAGTAAAAATCCATCCACTTGTTGGCATAGCATAATTAACAAATATGCCAATTACAGTTAGTCTTAGATAAAGGTAAAAGTAATCATTATATCTTACAAACAAGTGTGAGTATAAATATACGAATGTACTACTCTGACTATATGGGATACACCTTTTTACAATCATAGTGAGCAACCGTCTATTCCGATAAGAACGTTTAAGATTGGGGACATCGATGAAAAAATTAATAAATTTAAAGTTTCTTAATAAGGCACTTTCTTCTTCAGCTATTAGCCACTCCCAATTCAGGTTTCTTTTTTTTCCTATAAAATAGATTAAATAGGTTAAATTTACACTCATTAAAACAAGCACAAAAATCCAGTCATTTTTAAAAAGAAAATAACACATTAGATATATTGAAAAGAACCTATTTAACCTATGTAAAACAAATTGTACATGGTTCTCTAACCATTGTTCAGTCCACTTCATTAAAATATTATAAAAAACAACCCCCACTATTAAAATAAAGGTGGGAAGATTTATATTAGTTGTGTGTACAAATAGGAATAATAAAATGGTAATTAAACTAAGCAATTTAATAACATCAATAACAAAGCTATATACAAGTGATTTAATAAAATACGACTTTAATTTCACTTCTAATGCCAACAAAAATAATATATCTGCCCTTTTAACAAATGTACGAATGTTCGTTCTCATTAAAAAGAAAGTTATAAACAGGGATATAATTACTTCAACAGATATCTGAGAAGGGATCCACTGAAGAAATAAATTAAAATAATAAATAAATATACTACCAATAACCAGAAAGAAATAAACAACATTCGCACCGATTATTGAATAGTATCTGAAGATTTTTCTATAAAATTCCTCAGCCCTTAAATTCCATAATGTTTTTATATCCATAAATATACCCATACTTTCATGAACTTTTCTAAAAACATAGAAACATCAACTATTTCATCTATCCTTACTCAGTTCAATGTATAAATTACTTTACTCTAAATTCATTTCCTTCCGTGAATCATATATCTTAAAGTTCTTCCAGAAATCTGCTTACATTAGCTGAAGTACATTGTTTTCAATCTATATTAACATTAACATAAGTTACCACACTTGTTTAAAAATGTTATTACAAACAGAATTAATTTATAAAAAGAATATAGACTTTTCTTGTTTAATTAAACTGCTTCGTTAGTTCAATAAGAATGATTGTGGAAACCTCCCCAATACTTCAATAAGAGCAGTGACATATTCTTGTGCTATCACATCCGTTTGTTCAATAATTTCAAATATCTTTTCCAGTATAGTCATTATATAATTTACTTAGTTCTTTCATTTTGATTATAAGTTTTTCATTATCTCCATAACTATAAAGCCTTTCATAATAGTTATAGGCCCCTCTCAAAAGTGCTAATATAAATTCGTTTTCAGGTAAAATGAATTCTTTATCTATATTAATTGAGAGGTTTTCAGTTTCTTCTTCTGGAACAAATGTGATTTGTAATAGTATGTTTGTATCGTCGTATGTTTCCAGAGTAATTTTTTTATGAGAGTAGTCTAAGTATTCTCTGCCACTACCTTTTATTAAATAAGAAGTAATTAATAATATATATGTGTTCCACAATTCATTAAGATAATCAAATTCTTCTTCCCCTATTAATTCTTGTCCATTTAATTTTATCTTAATAAATCCCATTGGAGAAAAATCTATATAATCATTCAAGTATCTTAATGCTAATTTAATTTCTAATTCTTTTTCCTTATCTTCAAAATTTATATATTGTCTATCAAATTCTGATTTACTCAGCTTTTCATTAAACCATATGTTGTTTTTGCTAATAAATGTGCGAACTTCTATCATTAATTCACCTCAATATCGTTAAAGTCATCCATTATATTTTTATCATTAGACTCCACAATTTTTATTGAACCTCCTTCTCCCCGATAGTGCGATAACAGGAGTCCGTTAGTTCAATAAACAAAACCTGTTTGACGAATAGCTTAACTTCCGTATTTATCTTGCCATTCTTCTAACCACTTCTGGTAATCTCCCTGAATTTCTTCTGCTGCTTTCCCATCCAATGAAGATGGTCCTCCAACCACATCGTTGTCTTTTGAAATCGGATAAGACCAGCCTCCAATAACTTCACTGTCATATAACCAAACTGTTAGGGTAGTTTTTCCCATATTGAATAGTTCATCTAAAGGATGATTCTTAATTGTAAAAGTTACAGTATCAATTCGTTTATTTAAGTATTCATCTGGCTCATTATATTGGACCGCCCAAACTTGTTGATTAGGAAGATCATGTAGGTCAGACTTCGAAAACTCTTGCCAACCGTCTCCTTGATGTGAAATAACCTCATACCCTTCACTAATTAAATAGTTCTTTGCGATTGTCGCATTCTCACTTAATTCTTCCTTTTCTTTGCAACCAACTAAGAAAATAAATGTAAATGTAAATAAAAACAAAACCAAATAACCTTTCAAACACATCCTCCTCTTTTTTAACATATGACGTTGTTATCCTGTAAAAAGTTTCTATTTCTTCCTTCGTTAAACTCCCCATTTACTTAAAGTACACTCTTTCATAGACTAAGTATATTTCTTATAAAATTTTAACAAAAACCGAACCCTTCCCCCTTCGCTTCAGGTGCTTTTATTAACCATCTTATCTTCTCATTGAGATAAGAACCTCCCTCATTTCAAATTATTTTATGAATAAAAATAACATGATAACCGTTATGTCTTTAACTAATTAGGCTATCTGACCTTGACAACCTCAGTATTTAGTATTACTATATACCAGTAGTTAGTGTTACAGAATACAAAACGATAGAGAGTACTGAATTAATTGGATATAAAAAGGGGGATGAATTTGGAAAATATAACTGAAATGCTTAAAGGAGTGCTTGAGGGTTGTGTGCTTGAGATTATCAGCCGTGGAGAAACTTACGGTTATGAAATCACGCAGCAGCTGCGGGAACTTGGCTTCACTGATGTGGTTGAAGGCACTGTTTATACGATTACCATGCGGCTTGAAAAAAACAATCTGGTAAACATAGAAAAAAAGAAATCCACTATGGGACCACCGAGAAAGTTTTACACATTGAATACAGCTGGCCAGGAAAAACTCGATATTTTTTGGGAAAATTGGGATTTTGTCTCAAATAAAATAAACGAACTCAAAACTAAAGAAATTAAAAGGAGAGGGTAAAAGTGAATTTTATGGAAAAAATCATTGGCAATATGGAAGATAAGCGGGAATGGAAAAAGATGGAGGCACGCGCAAAACAACTCCCAGGTGAGTACCACAACGCATACAAAGCTATTCAAAAATATATGTGGACTACTGGTGGACTTACCGACTGGAAGGACACCAAACGTATCTTTGGCGGCATACTCGATCTATTTGAGGAAGGTGCCTCGGAAAATAAGAAAGTAACTGACCTCACTGGTGAGGACGTAGCTGGTTTTTGCGACGAACTGGTCAAGGACGCGACAACCTGGCAGGACCATTATCGTGAGAAGCTGAATGATTCGATTAGACGTGACTGAATGAGGGGGATATTCTGAACTTAACTGTTCAGTTTTATTTTAACTCAGTAGTATGTATTACAGATTATTAGTTAGACTATGTAGTGAGATTTCAGTTAATGAATCTCCTATATAACCAGATGAAAGCACCTGATTTGAGTCAGGTGCTTTAATATAACCGGAGCCTTTTTAATTGCCCGTACACCGGTTTATTTTTAGTATCTTAAAGCGTTAATACAACTGCGGTACCAATACTACCCTGTAAAAACATCCCCTTTAGGATAGTAAACTAAAGGTTTGGAGGATTTCGCCAGGGCAAAAGCTAATGTTAATGGACCAATTCGGCCAATAAACATTAGTACAATGATAATTTGTTTTCCTACAAAAGATAATTCTCCAGTTAAGCCCATTGATAATCCAACTGTACCGAATGCGGAAAATGCTTCAAATACAATCACTCAGGAACCCAGCGAAATGACAATAAAAAGGCAGCGATAAACTCAATTACTAAGGAAAATATAAATAATATTTTAACGAGGCGTACAACGCCCCTATGGAATACTGATGAAAGCTTCCTGCAGGAGCACGGTGAAAATGTCCAGTTTTTAAACAGATTCAGCAATCTCACCTTACATTACCTGGGTTTCGAACCGTTTGATGTCATCATTATGCCCAATTACAAGTAACAGATCGTCTCTTGAGATTTTATTCAGGCATAGGAGAAATTTTTATATCATCTACTTTTTTGATTGCGGGAATGGTAATCCCAAAACGTGCTCTTATATTCAGCTCCACTAATGAACTGCCTTCAAGATTAGCTGACGCATTCAATTCAACGATACTATACTCATCAGACATTTGCTGTGCAATCCGTCGCCCCATATCTGTTTCAGGATGAACTACTTTATCTGCGCCGATTTTTTCGAGAACTTTATGAAGGTAGTTGTTTTTCGCTTTTACATAGACATTTTTCACACCAATTTCTTTTATTAATAAAGTTGTTAAGATGCTGGCCTGAATGTTATCACCAATAGCAATAATAACATTTTCAAAATTCCTGATTCCTAAAGACTCCAGCACTTTGCCGCTGCAATTTCCATTTAGACATCCTTTCTCCTTTAAATTTTTTTTATCGCATAAATCCTTTATTACAATGCAGTTACTTGTATAGACAAAACATAGTAGTATAAAGTAAAATTTAATCATTGTATTGAAATCATTCTTATTAATTTGACAGGAGAAAAATATGAATTCTAAAAAACAAACAATTCAGGAATTAGAGAATAAAATAACTGATTTGAAAGAAAAAATGATAACAACTGGTATTAAAAAAGGACTAAGCCATGATGAAACAGTTCAATACAGCCAGGAATTAGATGGCGTCATTAATACATACAATGAGCTATTTTTTAATGGAGATTAAGAGATTTTTATTCAATAAAATAAACGGAACAGTTGATTTTGTCCCGACGCTATTCGTTTGTTACTTTCCATTTTCCTCAGCTAACATCATTTCTGCCTGCCACTGTTCCGTTAACCTCCACATATTTCTTACCCACAAATTCATGGTACCCTCTTTCTTATGAATCGCAGTTTTAATGTAAGTCTGAAAGCAGCATCCCATATATAATGCTGTCTGTCCATTCACCCTTATTCCAAAAATCCTGAATGAAATGAGCTTCTTTTCTCATTCCAATACGCTCACACAACTTTTGCGACGCTTTATTTCTTGCATCTAGGTTGGCTTGTATACGATGCACATCCCATTCATTAAATAATTTTCGAACTAAACCACTCACGGCTTCTGTTGCATAGCCTTTTCCTGAGATTTCCCCGGTAAAACTATAACCAATTTCTACAGTATCTTTCATGCCTGTATACCACACAGACAGATCACCTATTACTTTATTATCGTTTACAACTGCCAGACTTAAGGGTGTATCTTTTGTGAGTTTATTATTTTTCAACTTTTCGTTAAATTTATCCTGCATGTCTTCATATGTCCACTTATCATGGAGGAGATACCGGCATGTATCCTCGTCATTGTATATATGAAATACATCATGCATATCCTCGCTCTGATACGGTCTTATTGTTAATCTTTCAGTTTTAAATTTCAAGGTAAGCCTCCTTTTTTAAAGCTGTCCGTTATCGTGGGTATTCTAATTTAAAATGTTGAGAACAGACGTATGAATTGGCATACGTCTTAATGTACATTAATCAAGTTTTCCTATTATTACCTCTGGCTTCCTGAATGAGGGTGATTCATACCTTGAGGTGGTTGTAGGTTGCATTCAATAGACGAAAGAATTCCGCTTAATTCTAAATTCTTATGAAAAAACGCTTAAATAGACGGAGAGATTCCGCTTATTAACTCAAAAAAAGTAAAAATGGGTCATTTTGCTTTGCATAACCGGAAAAACTCCCCTTATATCACCCAAAAATGGCTTCAATCTGCATATAAACGGAAAAACTCCGGTTATTTTCTTTTTCCTGATTACTCCTTAAAGGACAAGGCATACAATTTAAACAGTGAGTGAAAATACATTTCAAAACCAGAAAAGAAACCCCTCTATCCGTATTAAGAATAGCTCTTCAAAACAGGACGCCCTAATTTGACTACAAAATCCTACTATGTAAAACCACTGCAAATTTACAAATAAACTTTCATCTCTTCCCACTCTTTTCTTAAGATTCCCATTTTAATTGCATCAAAATACTCACCATTCACGATTCGTGCCTCTCGTATTCTCGCTTCTTCTTTCATTCCTAATTTTTTCGCTGCCTTCATCATTCTTATGTTTCCTGACCATGTTGACATTCCTAATCTATGTATTTCAGTTGATTCAAAGAGAAAGTTAATCCACATCTTATAAGCTTCGGAGCCATATCCGCCGTTCCAATACGTGCTGTCATATATAACAATTCCTGTCTCAAGCCAGTTTGTATTCTTATCTACCCAATAGGCACCAACATAACCGATAGCCTTACCATCACATTTAATCACCAGAGAAGATGGAATGCCTGGAAAGATTTCCTCGCTCCACTCTTCCTGGTATTCTTCTTTAGTCATCTTCTTTTCAGGTATATAGGGTCCGTTCCACTTTTTAGCTTCCTGTGCCGTTTCTTCAAATTTCCAAAAATACAGTTCATCGATATCCTTTGCTGCTGCCTCTGTTAATTCCACCTTATGTCCCTTAATCTTAATCATATTAAAAACTATGTCCTCCTGCCATCGTGCCCTTTTACAGGCTGCTTGCTATTATTGAAAATACTTTTCCTTCATACTATAAATTTCATAAGCGATATATCCTGCTAAATAGCCTGCTCCAGTCCCTATACTAAATGTAAATAATAAAGAGACCGGAAAAAACATGCCAATTATTACACCAGCAGCACCACCAAAAAGCATGCCAATTGGTATTAAGCTGTTTACTAAATTCTGAGCGCTTTTTGACTTTTTCTCAATCAACAGTCCTTGTTTATGTTTATGATTCAGCCTTTTTATTACAAATACAACAATTACTCCCACAATAAACACAGGTGCAATCGCCATGAGGATTCCCACACTAAAAACCCCTTTCCCCTATAATAAGGTTATGCAATTCCCCGTTTAGCGTTTATCTGAACCTGAATTTGGGGGCATAAAAGCAGTTGGATTAAGATTTTCAGATTCTATAACAATTGCCGTGAGCCCAGTGTTAGTAAAAGTCTCGTGGCCTTCTCCTTTTTCCCAGTATACTGCATCCCCTGTTTGAACTTTTACTTTCGGAGCTTCATCACTTCGAACCCACCCTTCACCAGCAACGACAAGTAGTAATTGAGGGACCACTGCTTTATGAAGGCCGATAATACCGTCAGAATCTAAATGCAAACAGCTAATTTGAGCGGATGTCTCCGTTTTTAAAATTCGGGAGAGGATAAAATTAGAATTATAGTGAGTTACACTTCTGCCAGCTTCTTTATCGAACCTGAATAACTTCATAATTAACTCCTCCCCTGATAATAGTGGCTCGGTTTGACTCTGATCAAAGAGTCCTGCCTCAACACATTTTCCTTACACTGAAAAAAATGCTGAAAATTTAACCACCAGAGTCTTTCTCTTCTTCTTTATTCAAAAAAGAAAATTCTTTGAAGATATAAAGGTTTCCAGCAAATACAAATCCTAAGCCAAGGAAAGTTATAGTTAATCTCATGAATTCTCCTGCCATGAAACTATACACTAATAATGATAGACCCAAGGCAAAAAACAGCACACTCGAGATTACGCATACTTTTCCATATGTTGTCATCCCACTCACAAAATATCTCCTCCGCCTTCATCGTAGCCTCGATAGTACTTCGTTCTATTTCTCCCTTTTTTCCTCCCAAAGCTTTAAACGTTCTTCATGGCTAACTTCTTTATGTACTTGATGCAGCAGCCAAACATATCCAAAAGGATCCATGAATATAGCGTTCGATACGCCATAATCAGCAATCTCAGTCACTGGCTGTATCTCTTTGCAGCCTGAATCCATCGCCTTCGAATAAGTCTCCTCTATATCCGGAACAGTAACATTCATCCAGCTCGTTTTTGGATCCTCTGGAGTCGGCGCTATCAGATGGAATTTTGGATTTTCGTCTAACATATGAAAACGAACATCGTACAAGGTAAAAACTGCCTCATTTTCACCGCGTGGAAAGTCTGAAACCTCCACCCGTTCGATATCAAAGATTTTTTCGTATAACTCCAGTGCTTTTAAACTGTCTTTAACGACCATATTAAATTCTACTCCAGCCAAAATAAACACACCCCTTTTATAATTAATAATTATTCTTTCTCACCATTTTTCCCAGCTTACCAGTAAATAAAGAATGCGTTCAATTTTTACCCGAAAACTTGAGCAGCAATAGCGAATAATGTGTTGTTTCTGAATGGCAACTCAGCAGCATTTATTAACATAACTGGAGGAGTAGAAACTTTTACAAATCCTTTGTTTTCTAAAAACAACATAAACTCATCATTACCTGATGGCACATCAATCCTTAATTTCCCTTGCTGTCCGTAAGCAAGGTTGTCCAGAATTAATGCTGCTATATGGGTAGTCGGTGCAACTACAGGCCCCAGGATAAGATTAACCGGACCTGAA
This sequence comes from Evansella clarkii, assembly GCF_002019695.1. Taxonomy (GTDB): domain Bacteria; phylum Bacillota; class Bacilli; order Bacillales; family Salisediminibacteriaceae; genus Evansella; species Evansella clarkii. The sequence continues at coordinate 3,950,861 of NZ_KV917376.1, forward strand.
ACAGACAGGCCGTAACCAATGATATTTCCCTGGCTGTCTTTTACAGCAAGACATTGTTTTGATTGTTTTATCCTTTGGTGCAAAAAATGGCTTCGTTTGTTTCCAAATGCGGCTTCATCTAACTTTATAATTTCGTTAAAATCACTCTCAGTACAGTTCTCAACTGTAAAATTATTATTAACTATTGATTTAGTAACATCATAAGTATCACACAAAAATTTATGTACAGAATCGACTGCTTTAAACCCCATTTTTTCATATAAAGGTTTGCCTTCTTCAGTTGCAATCAGCATTACAGAAAGTTCATTTGAAAAATAATCAATACATTTTTGTGTTACTTCTTTTCCTAAACCTAAACCTCTGAAATCGTTATTTACTATTACCATCCCGATCGATGCCAGGTTACCGTCATACTTAATTATTGCGGCACTGGATACAATTTTTCCTTCTGCATTTTTATGCCCGAATATTTTGCCGGAGGCCATAACCGTTCCGATTTCCTGTTCATCGTAGTCCCAGCCCACGGATGCTGACAACTCAACCAGACCACTGATATCTTTATTTTCAAATTGCACTAAGGTTAATGGAGCTTTTTCTTTTTTTATCATGATTTCACCTTTAACTAAACTTATTTGATTTTTTTTAAGTGGTTTTTCTATTACAGCCACAAATTCATAATGAACTGCTCACCTATTGGACCAATTTTTCTTTTCCCAGTATCTTCAAATCCGACTTTTAAATACAGTTTTTGAGCAGCGATGTTTTTGTGATTTACAGCCAGAACAATTTCATTGCAGTCAGGGAATTCAGCTTCTGCAAATTTTTTTAGTAATAGCATTGCTTGTTTTGCATAACCTTTTCCTTGTTCAATCTGATTTACGGATAATGAGGTGAGTAGCATAGCCTTGGGATTATCAGAATATTCCTTCACCCTTTCCGTTGTGTGCAATAAAAAAAAGCCGACGGGTTCAGGTCCATTTAATATAACAATTCGATGCTGCCCTTCATTTACTTCTTTATATTTATCTGGCAGTGCTGTAAATTGTGCCTGCTCCTCAGGAAGCTCAAAAGAATTTAGTATATCTAAGTGCTCCTCCTTAAAATGACTTAATTCTAAACTAGTTGTTTTATTCATATAATACTCCTCCTGTTTTAACCGAGACCAATGCCAGCAGAATTCTGGCTATTCTCCAGTATATATATCCTTCTGACTATGGGTTTTATTAGCAAAAAATTGTGTGATTGGCTGAATAACAAGTGCGAGACATACTACAATAAGCAATGGATAATTATTAATCTCGTTTGCATTTATGGTTCCTTCAGAAATAAATAAGATTAAGCCGGCTGATAAAGCTAAAACATAATATCCTAATATAGCACTTTTGGTTTGAATACGTTGATCTCCGTCAGCTTTATCCTTTTCTACAGTGCTTCTTATATTAATTGTACTAAATAAAGCACTTAATAAAATGAAGCTGAATAATACTGCAGAAGGAGATAATGTCCCTAATACGAACCAGCTGTATAATGAGAATCCCAGGAATACACAAAAAGTTATAAATGTAATGGCAGCAATGATTTTAGCAGTTTTACTCATCTTTTCTCCTTCCTCTTTTACTAGTCATCCCTTCATCGCGTGAAGAATTATGTTAGACTAATGCCTTAATCAGTTCAATTTCATCTCTGATTGGAATCCCGTTATTACCTATGAATGGGATCTCTGGCTTTATCTTTCTTGCTTCTTCAACTGCATTATTTATAATTCTGGATAAGAAATATCCACGTTTTTGATAAAACTTTAATGCGTGCAAATTATCGTTTGTTGTGATCAGTTTAATCAGTTCACATTTTTTCTCAACCGCAAGCTTTTCTACTTCCTGCACTAAAGAAGTGCCTATTCCTCTGCCTTCTGCAACACTGTCTAATGAAATAATCTCGCATTCATTATCTTTAATTATGTATGTGATTAAGCCAGTTATTTCTTCTTCTTTTACTACAGCAAACCCGTCTAATACACTGCAATCATATACCCCGCTGGAAATTACCATTTCCGGACTTCCCCAGTGCAGCTTAAAGAAATCTATTATTTTATTTTTCGGCAGATCCTCAATCTCACAAATAATCATTTACACCCCTCCGTATTGAAAGATTTATTTTCAAACCTGCTCTATAGATTGTTTTCTTAGGAGGAGATATTATTCACTGAATTATATCACTCTCAGAAAAATAACATATCCGCATCCCTTTTTGTTTTGCATACTCGATTTCTTTTTTTGTGCTGTTTCCAATATAACCATTAACATCGATAACGAAAATTTCATCAGCCATATTAATTTTTTCAAAATGAATCTTTGCAAAAAGCTCTGCTTGCTCTTTCGTTATTTCTATGCCTTCGCTTTGGTCAAAGAAGCCAAGACTTATCACAATGTTTCCCTGCAATGTTAAATAAGCATTCGCTTTTTCGAACTGTTCTTTAAATTTAGTAGAACCACACAAAGTAATTACTTTCATTCAAATGTCCCTGCTTTCGTTTAATTTGAAAGGCGATTAATAGGATTAATTGCCCGTCCCCTTTAGTTAATTAGTTTGTAACTTTCTTAAAAGTATACTGTTAGCAACCGCACCAACGAACCCGGTTATTACAAAAATATATGCAATAAAAAGGGACATTGAAGCAAATGTTTCGGTAATAATTCTGGACATACCAACAGTAAAAAGCAGGGTACTGCCTAACAGGGAAATAACTGTTCTAGTCTTATTATTCATTTTAAGAAACCTCCAGAATAGTATAAGCCAATTAAAATCGATAATTTTATCCTTGTGACAAAAGTATTCCGTTAAATGGTCAACCGAACTCTTTTTTGAGAATTCCATAATATACAAGGTCTATGTATTGATCTTCTTTCAGAATATGTTCTCTTAAGACACCTTCCTTTTTCATTCCAATTTTACTCAGAACTTTTCCTGACGCCTCGTTTAAATCAAAGTATCTCGCAAAAACTTTGTTATAATTCTTTTCCACGAAAGCGAATTCAAGTATTGTTTTAGCTGCCTCCGTTGCATAGCCATTTCCCCAATATTCCTCTCCAATCCAATAAGCTATTTCGCCATGATTGAATTTTTGATGGTTCGTTAATGCTATTGCTCCATATAATTTCCCTGTAACCTTATCTGTGACCGCAAATTCATACGCCTTATTACCATTAAAATTTTCCTGGTGATTTTTCATCCAGGATAAGGCATCATCCATCGAATACGGGTATGGCAGATATAATGTATTTTTATAGATATTATAATTATTACATAGCCTGGTTACCTCTCGCGCATCCGATTCTTTAAACAGGCGAAGAAGTAACCTGTTTGTTTCTAACTTTTTTTCCTTTTTCCTATAAATCATAATTCTCCTCCCTTAAAAAGAAGCCTTCCAGGTTTATACAATTACTAATTCAACAAAAATCACGTCAATCCTTTATTATTCTTTACTCTTGTCGAATAAATGAAGGTGCAGATTAAAAAACACAGAGGGGTCTTTAACTGAAGTATGTAAATGAGATTACTGAAAAAATCACTTCGTTAACAGGTGCTAAATTGAAATCAACAAAAATACAAAGACCAATTCAACTGTGAACTGGTCTGTTAATTGATATGTTATTTTTGTTTTTTGTCCCCGATAACCGAACCCTTCACTAAGGCTGAATACCTTTCCAAAATACAGACCAGGTCATATTTAATCTATGTTCATATTCTTTATAGGGAGAACTCATCATATGGAAAAGCATACCTTCTAATATAGTAGTAAAAGAAGTAACGATTGTTTCCTCATCGATAAATTCGTTCTCTTTGTTATTCCTTAAGATGGAGAAAACAAGCTCCCGAATCTCTTCCTCTACTTGCTTATTCTTTGCTGTTATAAGTTCTTTAAAGCTTTCCGGAGGGTAAATACCATACCTTTTAAGAAAAAAACCTTTGTCATTCATGTAATAGTATTTATTTAATTCGGCTAAAACATGATACAGTTTTTTTTCTGTTGAAAAATCCGCTATAATCAAGGACTGTTGTTTTATAAATTCTAAATAATCTTCAATAACAAAACTTACAATTTGTTCAAAGAGATCCTGCTTGCTTTCAAAATAAGCATAAATCGAAGGGGTTTTAATCTTTACATTTTCAGCTATATCTTTAAGAGCGGTCTCCTCGTAACCATACGAGGAGAACAGCCTTAAACCTTGTTCTAATATCCTTTTTTTCGTTTCTTCACCTTTTTTCAATTCACTTTTCACCTCAGTTTGTTTAATTGCATCAGGTTATTAATTTTAAGCTTACTATACTAAAAATTATTCCGGCAACTAAAACAAGTTTTTTCGCACTCTTCGGTTCTTTAAATAAAAACATTCCAAGCAAAACACTGCCTGACGCGCCTACTCCAGTCCATATACCATAACCAATGCTAATAGGTATTTCGATTAATGAAACGGAAAGAAAGAAAAAACTCATACTCATAAATAAGATAAAAAAGATCGTTGGTTTTAATTTTGAAAAACTTTCACTTAACTTTAGATTTATGATACCTATAACTTCAAACAATCCAGCTAATATTAAAAATAACCAATACATATTACACGTTACCTCCTACGCTTTTCTCATCTTTCGGTTCGTCTGAAATTAATTTTAGTCCAACAATACAGCTAATTAAAAGAACAACAAGCACAACTTTGGTCAAACTCACGGGATCTCCTAAAAATGTCATACCTATTAAAGCAGTGCCAAAAGCACCCAGACCAGTGAATACTGCATAAGCTGTCGAAACTGGAAGTACTTTTAAGGTTTTAGCGAAAAACCACCAACTAAGAACTAATAATATAAGTGTGGGAATAACAACTTCTATTCTCGTAAAACCCTCTGAAAAACCTAATCCAAGTGCCCAACCTACTTCAAGGATTCCTCCAATAATTAAGTACACCCATGCCATAATAATCTCTCCTTTAAATAAAAAACCAAATGCTAACTAACGATCGTTAGTTTTTTACAGAAAATTTTTTTACCTTTTATAATTAAATTGATTTTTAATATATATTACCATTTTAAACAACTCCTCTCATGAAAAATAACTAACATACGTTAGATTTTATAATACTTAAGTTGATTTTGCAAGAGGGAAAGTATTAACAACTTTTATGAATGTCGGAATGCAATTAGCCTAAGCCAATTCCATTTTTTTAATCCTTTCTGAATTGAACTACCATGAAATAACGCAGTTTAACTTTCAGCTTAAGTGGTGCAGCAAGACATCATGGACCTCCACTGCAGTACATTTCCTTTGATATTATGGCCAAATGCACTGCCATTCTCTTTATAAAGAGAATGGCATGTACCACTATCGGAGCGGCTGATGAAGTCCTTATTTTTGCTTTACTGGGTCCGCCGTGTGCTCGGAATCGTTACGCTTTTTATTTATGGTAAGTGGCATACGAATAACAGTATCCATTAAATCAATAAAGCGATATGGAGCAAATGGTGAAGTGTAATAGCGTCCAAAGCTTCTTAAACCAACTAAGTGTATGTTTATTGCAATATAAGCAATAATGATTCCAAACAATCCAAAACTGGCAGCAAGGAGCATTAAAAAGAATCTTAACATCCGCAGAGTTATACTTACATTATATGCTGGAATAGCAAATGAAGCGATAGCTGTTAACGCTACGACAATGACCATAATTGGATTCACAATTCCAGCTCTGACAGCCGCGTCCCCAATAACTAACCCGCCAACAATACCAATAGTTTGACCAACAGCACGGGGAAGCCTTACCCCGGCTTCACGCAGCAGCTCCAGAGTCAGCTCCATTAGCAATGCCTCTACAAATGCAGGAAAAGGAACACCTTCTCTCGCACCAGCAATGGATAAAGCTAACGTGGTAGGGATCATTCCCTGGTGGTATGAGATCATTGCGATATAAAGAGAAGGTAAAAATAAGGCAATGAAAGCTGCGCTATAACGAAGCATACGAATAAGCGAACCGATTTGCCACCGGTCATAGTAATCTTCTGTAGATTTAAATAGTTGTTCAAATGTAATAGGAGTTATAAGGGAAAATGGCGTGCCATCAACCAGGATAATTACTTGTCCGTTATTTAAAGATGCTGCCGCTTTATCAGGGCGTTCTGTTTGTAAAATTTGAGGAAATGGTGAAAGAACATTATCTTCGATCAATTGTTCAATTGTCCCTGATTCCTCTATAGTTGCCCTGTCTATGCATGAGATTCTGTAGCGAACCTCCTCTACTAACGATTCATCAGTAATTCCTTTGATATAGATAATGGCAAAATCATTTTTAGATCGCCGCCCTAATTTCCCAAGCTGAATCGTTAAATTTGGGTCCCTGATTCTTCTTCGAATAAGAACAATATTGGTTGGTAAATTCTCGATAAATCCATCTCTTGGTCCCCGTATTAAAACTTCACTTTGCGGCTCTTCAATTCCTCTGTTCTCATAAGTGATTGTTCCGAGTATGATTAATTTCGCCAGACCGTCAACAACGAGTAAACTCTTCCCGGACATAAATGGCAAAATCGCGTCATCAAAATTTGCAGAAAAATCAATTTGGGTTAAGTTTATTGAGTCTTGAATCGCTTGTTTAATAACTTCATCCTTTTGTTCATTTATTGCTTCTGATTTTATCTGCTGTAATGGTTTTACTACGTCCTCTTCAATTGAATCTGCATCAGACAAACCTTCGATATAAAATAAAACAGCAGACTTTGTTTTAGCAATTTTGAAATCCCGCTGTACTATATCATTACTGTCGCCAAAGATTTTCAGCAGCGATTCCACCATTTCATTAAGGTTATTAGAGAGTGCCACTTCAAACTCATCACTGCTATGTATGTTATTTTTATTAAGTTTGCGAAACAGTTTATTTAACATCCGGACACCCCTCACATATCTGCTTCCTAAGACTCCATACCCTCATTTAACATATAATGTCGAATTTCTACTTCCGCGCTTACAGTTATATTTGCCTTGGTGAATTCCCCGTCTTCCCCGTCCCAGTTACCTTCTATTGTTTTCCAGTACTTATTGTCGTTTATCTTTACTTGACGCCATAGCCTGAAGACGTCTGCATAATACTCATTTTGCATTTTCTCAAGAATATGTTCCGCCTGGCGTACAATTTCTTGTTCTGCAGCTGTTTCCAGTTTTTTTATGCCTTCAATATCATTCACTGGCGGCTCCTGAATCCAGGACTCGGAGAACATACCCTCTGATTTAATAGTAATATGAAAATGGGGCTGGTCATTTTTACGTTCATAATTAACAACAGAATCTAACCGATCTAACTCGTATACGAATAAACCGCTTTCTTCAAACGGGACATTCACAATTCCTTTTTGACTTTCACCGACAATAAGGTTATAACCAGACACATCTTTTTCATTTAGCCAGCCTATCATTTTATTTTCCTTACCTTTAATAATAGACGCCCCTGATACTTTAAGTTCTGTATCCTTAATAATCCCCGCTATGAGAAAACTTTCGTCTCCCTTTATATAGGAGCTGATTTCTCCTAATTCCTTAGGTTCTATCATTGCAAATGTGATATCACTGTTAAATTCCCGTATCATATCGAGGGAAATTCCCGGCATATCCTCCAGGGGGAGCTTTTCACTAATAATATCTCTTGCTGGATCTTTAGAAATTAATACACGTATACGTCTTCGCATTTCATGATCTCTTAAATAAAGATCTAAAATGTGTTCTAAGGAACCCTCCTTTATTAATTCTTCATTTATTACTATCGCTTTCAAATGTTCAAAGAAGAGTTTTCGGCTTCTTCGTTCAGCTACGTTTCGAATAGTTTTTAAGTTCGTTATATCAGAAGATGTGATATTAAAAAATGGCTTTCCGCCGCCACCACCATCAGCAGCCTCAGCAAGGTCTCCTGGCACAGCGACTTGAAAAGTTGAACTGAATGGCTTAAATGGTTCCGCTTGTCCATTGTCTTCTTCATTCGAAACTGGATCCAGTGCAACAGCGAGTGTAAAGCCTAATTGATTAATTTCCCGCTGATCCCAGCATCCACTTTGAGTAGCTAAACATAAACACAGAAGCACAATGATAAGTTTTTTCATGCCTGTTCCTCCTGAATGCTGGGTTTACTTCTTTTGGTTCGGTACCATAAAGTGACTGAGACAACGAGAATGCATACAATAATATTAATGAGCCCAAGATTAGATAGCCATTCTCCAAATAAGGAAAGCTCAGTGTAGGATTTAGTTAAAAATGTGTTGATAAAAATGATAAAAACGGCAATAGGTGTAAGAAGCCCCCCTTTTATATAAGGAAGTAACTCTTTTTTTAGAAGGGTATCAGCTAAAAAATGAGCTGCCGCTATGGTATTAAACATAGACATAAACCAAATTGTAATAAAAATTGGTTCCACTCTCTCAAATATCCCTCCTGGTATATCTATCTCCTTTACAAGATCAATCATAGGAAATGTGATTACTTTTGTTGAATTTAAACCAAAAATCGCAAAAGTAGCGATGATAATTGAAAAATATAAAAAAGAAATAATACCTATAGAGGTTAATAACGGCAAAGCGCGAATATCGTTTTTTTTCATATAAGCCATAAAAAAAAATAATATTTCAACACCTAAAAAAGAAAACATTGTCTCTTTTAAACCTTTAAATAAAGGAATAAACCCATCTGCCATTATTGGGCGTAAATTTAGTAAATCAAACTCTGGAATTTCAAATATAATAATAACGAACGCTATACTTAACACAATTGGTGTAAACATAATATTTAAGTGAATTATCCCCTGAACACCTTTAGAAATAGCATAGGTGGATAATAGTAATAAAATCATTACTATTACCTCAGTGGGTGTTTGGGGAAGTAAATAAATATCAATAGTTATAGCCAAAAAACGACTTAAAAAGCTAACTACACAAATAAAATAAACAAAGAAAGAAAATGCCAAAAGTTTACTTATCCACTTTCCAAATAGCCCCTCAGCTAGAAATTGCAAAAAATTTCTTCCAGGAAATTCTTGCTGTAGTTTCGTAATGATAAACACAAAAAACATGACAAATCCACCACTTACTATGACTGTAATCCATCCATCAGTTGTATTCATTTCCACAGCAAGAGCACGAGGCAATACAATGACACCAGTCCCAACAATCATCGCAATTAAACTTACCGCCATTTCAGATATACTAATTTGATAAGCAGTTTGTTGATTTTCGGATTTCAATCTGCGTTTTCTCCTTTTTTATCTGATTTGTTATGCGTCTGGAGCAGTATGTGCCGTTGTCTTAAATTTTCCTCTTTTGCCCAGGGAGGCTTTACCAGATTTTCAACTTTCCTTATAACAAATTGGATCAGTAATATAGTAAATGAAGTACTTATTGCGAACCAAAAAATTGACCGATGTGGTAAAAAGCCAAATATTCTGTCTCCCAAATCATTCCAGTTCATGATATACCCCATTTTTAAAAATAATGTTTATGGTATTTTTTTCATACTCTCCATAAATTATTCTTTTTTACGTATATTCACTTAGTAACTAATACTTTTACCAATAAAAAAACGAGACTAATTTTCACTAAGTGAAAAGGTCTCGTTTTTATCTCTAACTGGCGCAACTTATTAAATTTAAGCTATACTTAAATTTCTATCTTCTTAAATTTACGCTTCCCAACCTGGACAATTAATCCATCTGTTATGGAAACTTCTGCTCTTGTGTCTTCAATCTTTTCTCCATTAATCTTTACACCTTTGTTTTCAATCATTCTCCGTGCTTCACTTTTCGAATTTAACATTTGCAGCTCAACGAGAAGGTCAACAACTGAAACTTCCTTATTTCCCTTCCATTCAGCCACAGGGATTTCCTCGGGGATTGCTCCTTCCCGAAAAACAGACACGAAATGCTGTTCCGCTTTTTCTGCCGCTTCTTTCCCATGGTACATTCTCACAATTGTTTTCCCTAAAAGCATTTTGGCATCCCTCGGGTGCAGTTTTCCTGACTCAACATCTTTCTTAATGGATTCTTTTTGTTCAGGAGTAAAATCGGTAATTAACTCAAAGTATTTATTCATCAACTCATCCGGGATCGACATTGCTTTACCGAACATTTCCTGTGGGGCTTCATCAATACCAATGTAGTTATTTTTCGACTTGGACATTTTTTCAACCCCATCGAGTCCCTCCAGAAGCGGCATAAGCATTGCTACTTGTTTTTCTTTACCGAACTTCTCCTGAAAATGTCTTCCCATTAAAATGTTAAAATGCTGGTCCGTTCCCCCAAGTTCAATGTCACACTCCAACTCCACTGAATCATAACCTTGCATTAAAGGGTAGAAAAATTCATGGAGGGAGATTGGCTTGCCAAGGGCAATTCTTTCTTCAAAATCGTCTCTTTCCATTAATCTTGCCACTGTTATTTTTCCTGCCAGCTGAATCACATCTTCAAAGTTTAACTTGGAGAGCCACTCGGAGTTGTAATGAAGCTCGACCTTATCCATATCCATCACTTTTCCGAATTGCTCGAAGTATGTTTTGGCATTATGCTTTACTTCTTCATCTGTTAACGGTTTTCTCGCTACTGATTTTCCTGTAGGGTCCCCAATCTTACCAGTGAAATCTCCAATAAGCAATTGGATGATATGGCCATTCTCCTGAAACTGCCTCATTTTATTTAAAACAACAGTATGGCCCAGATGTACATCCGGTGCTGAGGGATCTAATCCTAACTTAATTTTCAGCGGGCGGTTTTCTAAAATGGATTTTGCCACCTTGACCTCTAATTCCTCTGAAGGGATAATTTCCTGCACACCATGCGTGTATATTTCCATTTGCCTTTTTACTTCTGCTAATTGTTCCTGACTCAGTTGTTCCATCACATTTGTCATTTTTATTTACCTCCTGAAATTAAATAAAACCATATTCATTTCTAAAGGGACGTGTTTTTCACGCGGTTCCACCCTTTTTGAAGAATATGGTCTTCCACTCAACGATTAACGGCTCGCCCGTCCTTTGTTTCATTTAAATAAACAGATTCAAAGGAAGTTCAAGGAATGTAATTCAGATTACCTTTGTATCGATTCGCAGCTACCATCGACTCTCTGGAACAGGGAGGTAATTCCTACTGGGTTTCCTATCATAACTTTTCAGCAGTATTCAATTGTTATATCTAAAATTGATTTTCTCTTATTACTCGTCTGAGTAATTCAGAGACATTCTTTTGTTCGTTTTCCGAGAGGCTGGAGACAATATCCACTTCCCCTCTGTGAAATTGAGGATAGAGCTCTTCCATAACCAGTTTTCCTTGATCTGTAATTGATACATAGGTGATTCTTCGGTCTCTTGAATCTGATTTTCTGTATACAAGCTCTTTCTTTTCCAGCGTCTTCGTTATATTACTTATAGTAGCTTTTGAGACCGCTGTTAATTCAGCAAGTTTCTTCGTTTCTACTGATTTCCAAATCCATAAGTCGTAGAGTATGGAAAACGAAGTCCATGAAAGACCATGCTTCGATAAAACCTCCCGTTCCATCTTATTTCTCAGGCCTTGCGCCACCCGGTAGATGTTCGTCACAACAGAAACAGCCTCAAGATCTAATGAATCCAGCGGCATTTTTGCCAGTTGATTAATCGTGTCTTTCTCTTCCGGCAGCAGCTCTCCATCTTCATTAAAGCTATATACTCTAACCACCTCCTTATGAATTTTCAAAATCGTTAGCTATGAAACGATATTACCAAAAAAAATATAGAATTGCAACCGGGACAGGTTCACTGTCCCGGTCGGTCGTCTTATAAATCATCAATGGTATTACATTAACCTATGCCTGAAAAATTCAGTATGTTCTCGATATTAATTAAGATAAATACTCCGACAATAAGTGAACACAAGGTAACTTGATATTCTCTGGAGCTTTTAATGAACTTCCATTCCATGAATGCCTGAAATCCCATAAGAGCAGTCACGTATGCAATTAACCCCAGTTTTAAATGTGCCGAGGTGTCAATAATAAAAGGAAGGGCCACAAGAAACAGTATTAAAATGATATTTCTTCCCCAGCGAAATGTTCTGTCTCCTGAAGTATCTGAAATCTTTGTTTTACTTTTAAGTTTTCTTGCAATAAAAAGCTCGAATAAACCAATAAATAATATGAAAACAAAGGTTAAGAAAAGATTCATATCTGCACCTCCTTATGCATTTTTTACGAAGCAGCTGGAATCCTGATGGTGAACTCCAGGCCATTAACTGTACTATGGCATTCGTCCCAAGGCATCGAAAATAAGAAAGTTAACTATGTATTGTTTTTTCCAGAATAGCCTCTTCATTGGAGTTCCTTATAACAAGATCAAAATTATTATGATATGAGTGCATAAATAAATCATATTGTATTCTCCGTTGTTTGTGAGATCGTTCTATATAATTCCTATCAGCGCCTCTCTCTGAGACATCACGAACTCCCCTTCTTATAAACTCCGTTTCCCCGTCAGTATATAAGTAAATGGATAAATCAAACAATTTTGGATTAACAAATGCTGCACTCATCCCCTCAACAATAGTTATATCTTTACTGGTAGAAATTATGGTACTTTTCGAATAATGAATGCCTATAGTGTAAAAATCAAGACCATCCCTCACCATCTTAATGTCTCTTTCCAACGCTGATACATAATGAGCATCAGGGTGACAAGCTGTCATTTTATAAGTATAAATTTGATTATTATATTCATACTCTATACTCGAGTGCTTTCTGACACCTGTAATAATATAAGGATCTGTATTTAAATAATTTACTTCTTTACTTAATAGTTTTATAAGATTATTTGCAAAGGTTGTCTTACCAGAGGCCCCATGGCCGGAAATACCAATGATCAACTTGCCCTTTCTATTCTTAATTAAATCAGCTGCATGTTGTAAAATCTGCTCCATAGTTCCCCTCCCTCGTTTATTTAATTTAACTGCTTATCATAGCAAATGCATTCATGAACTCTCTTATAACTGTTCTTCACTTTCTCTTTTTCATCACCAACATAATGAGCGAACGCCTGCACTATATGTATATCATCCATTTCGGTCGCTATTGAACCATCTACCTCTGGTCTCCCATCTATGAAAACGTGTAAGTACGACTTGATATTTTTAAAACCATTTTTCTCATACCAGTTGTTTACCCACTCATCATCTCTAGTCCAGGCTTCGAGGTAGTGGATTCCCACCTCCTGAGCAAGTTTCTCTGCTTCATACAATAACTGAATTCCTATTCCTCTCCTTTGATAATCCGGATGAACCGCTATATGCCATATCATTCCGCCAATGCCATTGCCTCTGGAACAGATTGTGCCTACCTCCACTTCATATTCCATGTCCAGAAGTCCTGCGATTTCCCCGTCAACTACTGCAACTAATTCAATAGATGGGTTTTCATAAGTTTCTTTCTGTCTTTTTACATTATCAAAATAGGCTGTATCAAGAAAGGCCAGCACCCTGCACCTGACCCAACCCTTTTCGTCTTTGGGTTCGTATCTTCTAATTTCCATAACCGCTCTCCCGCCTGTATTTATTCTTTATCTTTTTTTAAAGCTTTCTTTATTGCTGAGGCAATAAGTATGCCTATGAAACCAGCTATACTCATAGTAATAATAAGGCCCCAGTCGGTTTCCCCGCCTTGCAAAAAACTTAATATAAATCCAGTTACAATTACACCTAAAAACCAGGCAAGCCCAAATTTTAAGAAATACAATATATCCCTCCTTAGTTAAAAACAGATAGGGAATTTTATGGATTAGACACAAATATTTCTACATCCCCGTAAACTTTCCCATCTAATGAAACTTCAAATGTCCAAAAACCTCCTTCAGGCAGAGTAACTGAAACTTCCAGCCTCTCCATCTCTTCTTCACTTCTTACACGGGGCTCTGCCAGCTTGACTGTATCTTCTGTATCCTGATGTTTTGCTGTGATTGCTACCTCTTTTCCTGCATATTCCTCGTATTCTTCGAAAAAAGAAAAGACGTATTCAAACTCTTCTCCTGCAGTAAGTTCAGGGTCAGGTACCATGCGAAATAGTATGTCAAAATCATCTATAGCTTGATGGTATCTCATAAACCTGGATTCATAGAGTTCCAGGTATTCAGGAAGATTTTCCAAATCAGATGCTTCAAGATCGCTTTCATAAATATCTTTTAAAATTTCCTCGAGTCGCAGTTCCAGGTCTTCATGGGAATGCGTGAGGGCCTCATATTGTAATTCCTGTTCATAGTAACGGGATTCATATAATTCGGCTTTATACTCCAGGTCGAGAATTTCCTGACTTAACCGGTCATTTTTTTCCTTTAACTTCTGAAGTATTTCCCCATCTTCTCTTTCTGCTTGTTCCTGTGGCTCCTGGAAAACTACTAAAGTTGCGATAACTATGATAATAATAACCGCGAAACTTAAAACTCTTTTGTTCATAGGGGCCTCCGAATTCTTCTTCAATTACATTTTTCTGCCTCTTCTTTTTTCCACTTATTGTAGTTATATAACATTTGGACAGTAGTCCCCAATAAAGGAAGCAGTGCAAAGCTTACAAACACGATTAAACTCCAGTTATAGAAAAAATAAACGATGATAAGGAGAATGACTATAAATGGAAATAGCATTACCGTCCGAATCATTTTTCTTCGGTAACTAAGCTTAAAATAATTCAGCTCAAAACCTTCATCAACTTTGTCGTTTCCTTTATATAGTTTTGAGAAAACCACTCCAAGAATTAAAGTAACTGCTACTGATGTTACTATGGGAATAATAAAGAATTCGTTATCTGCCACATCCAACCCTCCCTGTTATTAGCATCTGGACGAAAACAGGGTTATCTTTTGCTTTTGCCCTTCGTTTTTAACTTAATTAACAAATTTATGAATACTACTCTCTGGCTATTTTAACATAAAATACCAAGTGAATAATAAACCCAATGTCCAAAATAGACCTCTTGTTACCGGACTTTTAATGAACAAATGAAACATTTCCTTCACATGTAAATGTGTCTATTTTTTAAATGAAAACGATTATCATTGACTATAAGCGAAATAGCAAATAAAATAGAAGTAGTCATTTTCGGTATCGAAATTTACGTCAACCGGCAGGGAGGGGTTCCGATGCATTCACTATCAGCTGAAAATTTAACACTGGGTTATGGAGACACGGTCATTATAGATGATTTAAATATTGAAGTTCCTAAAGGGGAAATCACTGTTTTTATTGGCGGTAACGGCTGTGGGAAGTCCACCCTGTTGCGTTCTCTGGCCCGTTTACTTAAGCCTAAAACTGGTGATATCTACTTGAACGGCGAAGAAATTGCCAAAATGAAGTCAAAAGAAATAGCTAAAAAGATGGCTATTCTGCCTCAAAGTCCTGTATCCCCTGAAGGGCTCACAGTTTATGAATTAGTGAAACAAGGGAGACATCCATATCGCTCTCTTATAAAACAATGGTCAAAAAAAGATGAAGACGCAGTAACCCGCGCCCTTGAATCAACAAACATGCTTCATTTAAAAGACCGGGCTGTCGATTCATTGTCAGGCGGCCAGCGCCAGCGTGCATGGATTTCACTTACTCTGGCACAGGAAACAGATATCATTTTATTAGATGAACCTACAACATATTTAGATATGACTCATCAGATTGAAATTCTTGATCTGCTGTATGATTTAAACGAACAAAAGGGCCACACTATCGTTATGGTCCTTCATGATTTAAACCTTGCAAGCAGATATGCTCATCATATTGTCGCTGTAAAGGATAAACAAGTTTACTCCCAGGGCAGACCTGAAGACATCATTACATGTCAGCTCGTAAAAGACGTATTCCAGATGAATTGCAACATTACCTGCGACCCCATTTTCGGTACACCAGTATGTGTGCCGCACGGGAAAGGCCGAACTGTTTATCCCCGGCAAGACCAAAAAGTGGCAAGTATATAAGCTTATTATAATGCAGTAAATGACCAAGGGCACGGAGACAATTTGACTCCCTGCCCTTGTTTTCATTATGGTTTTTTACACTTAATACTTCATCTAATCTGTCTTTTTCAAGCACCCAGGTATTAGGATCGCAAGCGTTTAAAGGAAATATTATTATTTAAAATAATGTTCTTTTTTTGAATAAGTCCCTGTTTTACATAATTTACAGCAATTATCAATTCCTGAAGTCAAATTTATCTTGTGGCACATAAAGAGTACGGCCATTAATGACTACCGTAACGTCATCAATCCAGTTAATTTCCGCATTTTCCTCCCGATAGTTCCAGTAAATATTTTTTGACTTCTTGTTACTCTTGTTAAAAACCAGTTCTCCTCTGATCGCATAGGAAGTGGTTGCTCCACCATCAACGATAAATGCTTTTAAGGTATAAGTGCCGTGCGGTGAAGTTTCTTCCTTAAGAAATTCTCCTGCAGGCAGCCTGCCCATGTCGAAAAAAAACCAGTAAATCCCATACCCTGCCAAACCGGAAAATATTAAACCAGAAAGAAGAACTATCTTTAAAAGTTTCATGTTGTTTTCCTTTTAACGTAAACATTCCGGTCAACGGCATACTTAAAAGTAATAACCGCTGATCCGTCCGCTTCCACATCTAAGTGGAAGTTTATTGTGCTGGAATCCATCTTCTCATATTCATGGCTTGACTCCACCATCTTCCAGCTCCGTTCATGTATTCTGTGTTCTATTTTTATCGGTGCTGCCGCATCCTTTTGGTTATGAATCTGATATTCATATTCTAAATACTCAATGCCCTCTTCTTCATAGCTGTCCTTTTCTAAGGAATCACATAATATATCAAATGCTTTACCTAAATTAAGAGAAATCGGCTGTTTTTTTGCTGTATGGGGAAGACTGTCTTCACCAACAAATTCAAGAAGAGCATCGGAGTCTTCCTGGTACACCTTCACTTTGCCTTTAGGAAGTGGAATTTCAAGATTATTTTCCTTGCTGTTTTCAATTTCCACTTTAATGTAAGGCTTCTCGGAATAGCGGTTCACTTCATAAAATTTGCGGTACGCTCCGTCTGCCACATTCAAAAAATTGATTTGCTTTTCCTGTTCGTCTTTAATCGTTACTGGCCTGTTTAATGTATACATATGGTGATCCGCAAAGCTCTTTTCTTCAAAACTCGGCTCGCTTTCACTGTAGACTATCCCTTCCTTATAATGGTAGTCCGGTTCAAGAAGCTTTATTTCTTCCACTCGGTTTACCTCTCCGGCAATCAGTTTCAGCTCCGCATTTTCAAAAGCCGCACCTGACTGATTGTTAATTGCTACCCACCCTGTCAGCTGAAAATCGCTCTCCTGCAGGTTTAATACGTAATTGGCATCCCAGGAAATACCTTTGGTAAGGTACGATACGTTAATCTGCTGATCAAGGGAAGACTTAGGAACCTTCCATAACAAGGCCGGCTTAGCGATCAGCCCTTCAGGCAGCGATGGAAGCACCAGCTCCCCTTCCGGATTAATGACGATTTCCTTCGTGTCCGTCCGCTCTCCGATAATTCCGTCACTGACACTCAACAGCCTGATTGACAGCTTTTCCTTTGTTTTTTTGTCAAAAACATAAATGGTTTTATCTAAATATTTTTCAAGTAATTTCGCTTTACTGACGAGATCATAATCATAATTTAATTCAAGCACAGGTACACCAGCCACGATAATAGAATCAGTTTCAATTTTTTTCGCAACATCTAAGTATTGGATCTCTTCACAAGCTTCCTGGCTAACCAGCAGCCGCTCCTCTTTCACCAGACCGAAGTCATCATTATAAATCGTGATGCTAAGCTTATTATTATGCTCGTTTGTAGATTTATATCGCATCTGCCTCTCCCCCTTTTTGGGACACAGGGACAGGTCCCCTGTCCCAGTAATGAAAAGTTTCCGTCCCTGTTTATCCTGTCAGACTCATAATTTCGGTATGCTTCCTGCAATCAATCACTAATCAATTAATACTTCCTCACAATTTCCAGAATCCCTGCCCCGTATTTTTCTGCTTTTGTTTTGCCAAGGCCTTTAATCTTCAGGAGCTCTTTTTTATTAGATGGCATCTTTTCAATAATATCGTCCAGAGTGGAATTATTGAAAATATAGTAAGCAGCAACGTTTTCTTTCTTCGCATGGTCAAGCCGGTATGCTTTTAGCTCTTCATATAGTTCTTTCATATTTTTTCCCGTTATAGGTTTTTCTGTTTCAACCTCTGGTACTGCTTCGACGGCAGCTGCAGTCTCCCCGTTCAAGTAACGAGACTTATCAAAATTAACTAGTTTATGATTTTTCATAATGAATTTTGATATATCTTTTATCCGATTATCTACCGCGTATGTCTTCTTCTTGCGTTCCTTCAAATCTTGTTTTATGTAATTTAACAGTTGGTCAGATCTGATAATTTTCCTGCTGATTTCTGCGGGAGCCTTCTTTTTGTCGAGGATCGTTTTCGGGTTGGCTAAAACTACGATGTTTTCCACCGGCATGGTTTTTATCAAGCCGTTTTCTTTAAGGAGGTTCTCAAGAAGCCTTGCATGACGTTCACTTTGTGTAACAGGACTGTACATGCCTTCTTTTTTATATACTCTGCCGCTTTTGTTTTTCAGTTTCCGAATGAATTCTCCGCTTTCGGTAACTTCAATATCTCCATAGAGCTTCTTTGTTTCAATGACATAAATAATACTATGGCTTATGACGATAAAGTCAAACTGAGCAGCATTATCCCCGCTCTCCAGCCTTACGTCATGAAGGCATAGCAGCGGCAGCATAGAATTATTCAGTTCAAAATATACGTTCGATTCACCAATGTGTCCGATCCGGAAAAGATTCAGATGAGTTTCTGCCAGAACTCTGTTTATGTTCGGATCAGTTTCCTTCAATAAGCTTTCCAACTGTTTAATATGCGCCGGACGGTCTGTGAACGGCTTTGTAAAAACAGGAGAAGTAATTTCCCTTTTATCACTCATCACCTGGAAGAAATCTTTCATCTTCATATTTATATTCTCCTTAATATTTATTAGCAAGATCATCTCTCTTCCTTAATTATACAGAAAGTTGGTAATAATTTCATATTTTCCTGACATTTATTCGACAGGTGCCAGTGGTCAAGCCCCTGGTAAATAGACAATAAACAAATTCGACAATTTAGGTTCTAATATTCGTTAGAACCTAAATTGCATGTAGATATCTTTTATGGTATTCCTTTGGGGATGCATACCCCATCTTTTTCTGTATACGTTCTTCATTGTAGAAGCGGATATATTTTTTAAAGTCCAATTGTACTTGCACTAAATTAGTAGTCGGATAAAAATGAGGAAACTCTGTTTTTAGTTGTGAAAAGAAACTTTCTATAACCGCGTTATCCCAGCAGTTTGCTTTGCGAGACATGCTAGGTATAAACTTCAGTCTTTTGCTTAACATATGGTAATTGGCAGAACGATAGACGCTGCCTTGATCACTATGGAGGAGCACATTCTCTAATGTAGATAGCTTTCTTTTCATTTTCGCGGCTATAATGGTTTCTTCAATAAGCTGTTGATTTGGGCTGAACCCACACTTAAAAGCAATAATTTCACGGTTAAAAAGATCCATGATCGTGGAAATATAGAGTTTCACGGAGTCTATTTCAACCTCCGTCATGTCTGTAACCCATTTTTGGTTAGGGTGACTCGCCTCGAAGTTTCTATCTAATAAATTGCTGTATACAAAGCCGGTGGCTTGTTTCTTTGTTAGGTGTGTTGCCTTTTTCTGACGTACTTTGGCTTTTAAGTTAGATTCTCTCATTAAACGTGCTACTTTCTTATGATTAATAATAACGTTTTTTGCTTTTAAAACCTGTGCAATTCGTTTAGCGCCGTATGTTCCTCCATACTTTTTATAAACCCGCTTAATTTGTTGTAGTTCTTTTTTCTGTTTTTTGGTCGTTTGTTTTTTTGGACGCTTCAAATAAGCGTAATAACCACTTGTGGAAACGCCTAATACCTTACACAAAATAACAACAGGGTAATCCTTTCTCAGATAAGAAATTGCCTCGTATTTTTTACTTATTCGTTCTTCTTGAGAAAGGCCTGGAACTTTTTTAGGATTTCATTCTCCTTTTCTTTTTCTTTGAGTTGTTTTTCTAGTTCTTTAATTCTTTTTTCAGCTTCAACCTGAGATGGCGAAGCTTTTATAGAAGTAGTAGAACGAGGGTTAATTAGTCCTTGTTCTCCTTTAAGCTTATAGGTATTTATCCACCTATAGATCGTATCACGGTGTAACCCAAGCTCACTTGCGATTACTGAAACTTGATCCCCTTCTTCCAATACACGACGTACAGCTGCCAATTTAGTTTCGACACTTACATGTGTTTTTCCCATAAAAAATAGCCCCCTTAAAAACTAGATATGTCGTACGTTTATCATACCTTACCTGTCCATTATAAGGGGGCTTTTCACAGGCACTTGTCGAATAATCTTGATCAACTATATTAATTTGTTATTAGAGAATTATCTGGGAGAATTTTTCCGGAGTCTTAAAGAGCATTGGAAGAAATATATAGACATGTACGAAAACAATAGATGAGGATACTTAAAGTTTTGATTCTTGAATATCAAAAATTGATAATGATCATCACCATTAAAATGAAAATTACAATTCCAGCCAGTGATCCATAAATCAGTTCCTTGAACACTTTGTCAGCATTTTTATTTTTTGCTTCATCGTTTTCAAAAAACAAACTTATTATACCCGCGGCAGTATCAAAGATTTTCCTTTCCTTTTTAGCTCCAGATTCATTTTTATCTTTTCCCACACATATTTATCTCCTTTTAAGCAATTTAATAGCGAAATATAAAATAAAACAGTAGTTTCATTACCTGAGCAAGAATAACCACCTTCTTACCTAATATTAGCATAACTCCCAACTCCTGTTTTGCCGTATTTCCTAAATTCGAACAACCAAGTCCACTTACTTCTTATATTTCCTGATTGTCATTCCTTCCCCTTGCCCTTTCAAGTTATGTTCATACCTTTTGACCCAGTTTTATAGATATGTGTATGGGAATAAGAACGGTGTAACAACAGGAATCACACAAAACTGAGGAGGCTGGTAAACTGGATAAAAATGTTATTGGTGTATATGAATCTGAACAGGAAGTAGTACAGGCAGTTGAAAGCCTTAAGATGGAAGGCTACACCCCAGAAGATATATCGCTTGTTGCAAACAGCGAAAATGCTTCCTGGCTGCAAAGCAGAACAGATGCCAGTATAGAATCTTCTGGTTCGGCTGGCAGCGGTGACGACAAATCCTTCTGGGAAAAAGCTAAGGACGTTTTTCTGGATAACGATACTAATAACAATTCTAATGGCTATTTTGACCGGTTAACTAATTTAGGCCTTTCAGAAAGTGAAGCACATGAGTATGATGCAGACGTGCGCAGCGGTAAAATTGTTGTACTGGCACCTGAAAATGGGACAGGCTTAGGCACCCAGGGCGGGACTCGCCAAACAGACTATGGCAACAACTTGTCGGCCAGCGACCCTGTAAGAAAAGAAGACACAACCAATGACACTAACTCTCTTACAGGAGCAACAAAGCCGAATCAAAGAAATTCTTTCGAAAATGGCTTAGGCAGCAGAACAAATGAAACTGAAGATGAAAAGAAATTTCGTCTACGCGAAGAAAGACTCGATGTGGACAAGGAAAACGTAAAAACCGGTGAAGTAGAAGTAAAGAAGGAAGTTCACGAAGAAACACAAAGAATAGATGTCCCGGTGACCCACGAAGAGGTTTATGTGGAGAAAAAGCCGGTTGACGGGAAGTCTGCTAATGTGGACGCCGATGGTAGAATTGAAGATGAAACAATCCGTGTACCAATTAAAGAAGAGAAAGTGGAAGTAAGGAAAAAGCCAGTGGTTACAGATGAAGTTGAGGTAGGCAAAAGAAAGGTTGAGGAAACCGAACAGGTTACAGACAATGTGAAGAAAGAAGAACTCCACGTTGACCGTGAAGGTGAAAAGGAGAACAGCAACGAATTTACTAAGGGCAGAAATTCTGCCGGCCTGTTTAATGCTAAAAACAGAGACAGGGAATCTGATAATCTGTTTGATGACGAAAGCAGAGACAGCAGGTTTTAATAGATTAAAGCCGGGCAAAATGCCCGGCTTTTCTGCTGCAGAAAGTTTTAATCTATGGGACCAATCTGCTGGTGACTGCCACAAATTCCTTTCACCCCAACGTTACCATTAATCCCGTTCTTTCATAATTCCTGTTTCCACATAACTAACTTCCCCTGTATGGGCATTGATTTTTTCAATATGTCCTCCCGTTTTAGGAAAGTCAACAATATAAGAGAGTGTGTAGATGTTCGGATTATCAAAATACTTTATACTGCGTGCTAATTTCAACTCTATCTCGTTAAAAAATCTGGCTTCTGCTTCTTTCAGAGGTATGACAGGTGCAGTGCTCAGTTTTTCTAATTCGGCAGTCTGTGCAGCAGTTAATCGTGTTATCAAGCATTCCCTTATGATTCCTGTAAACAGCCCAACATGAACGAGAGCGTTCCTTGAGTCGATTCGGAAACCTTTATATTCCCTGCTAAAAGCAAACATTTGCATAGGTTCGGTATCCAAAAACAACATTTCTTCATCTGATTCCTCTTCAAATTCCTTTTTACCTTGGCCTTCGCCAAAAAAATGCTCATTGTCAATCGCTATAACTGGTTCAAAAATTACGTATTTATCATGTATATTCCCTTCTGTTATCTCCAGAAATTCCAGTGCCTTTTGCTTAAGCTCCTCCATTTTAAATGGCAGAGCTTCTTCATCATATTTATATGGAACATTTGAAAAACTAAAGTATTCTGATTCCGTAGAGGAAATGGATATCAGCGGCTCTGCTTCCTCTTCTTCCCGATCAGCTGGATCTTCCCAAATAACCGAGCCGCCCTCCCCTGCCTTTTTCACCAGGTTTTCGATCACGCCCAGCATATTTTCTACTCTGCCAGTTGGGGTTACACGAGGAATTTTCTCTGCAGAAGTTTCATCCTCCCCTATAAATCCCGTTAAAGTCTCTATTTTTCCATCAACACCAACACCCATTACGTCTTCGTTAGAACAATAAACTAGCTCTGCCACAGGATCGGTATCCTCTTCATCGATAATTGGTATATGCAGTGCAAGCTGTACGTATCCAGACTCCCTTAATTTATGTTTTGCTTCCTCGCTCGTTATCTCAATTTCGGGGTATTCCAGTTCAAAGTCCTTCTGTCCTATATTGGCCGAAGTTAGTATTCCCTCTCTTGAAAAAGACAGTGTGCAACCTGTGTGAGGAAGTGGCAGACCGAGCTTTGGATCACTCTCCTCATACGTAACCATATAATTGTTTTCGCTCCACTCATTTAACATAGAGAATTGCACGTCCTGCTCAATAAATGAATCCACGAACAACTTTGCACTCTTTAATATTTTATTAACATTTGGAGGGGTGTCCAGCCTTACTTGCTGTACTTTATCTTCTTCAGGATCCATTTTATCGTAGCCTGAAAAACTCCCGTTATGGAAATGGACATAACCATAGACTTCTCCCGAAATTACATCGACAATTTCATTTGTGTATTCATCTTCAACTATCTTAATAACAGGACTTCCATTGATAAATGGCTGCAGCTTCTTTGCTAATTCTTTCATCGTCCAGCCTCGCTTCTTCAGGTAATTGGGGTACTGTCTGTACAGACGCGCATTGTATTTATTAACTTTTGGAAAACAACATTTGCTTTTTATTCAGTAAAAATATAAACAAGCCGCTGATAACTGCTGCTGCAGTGAAACTTAAGAAAATATAAACTGGAGATATAACCATCCCGAAAGCTGTTTCGCTTTGAAGCATCGTTACATTCTCATAGCTGGCCGCAATATCTGGCAGGTGGTTTCTCGTTTGTATGATTCCAAACAACAGGATCCCTCCAAGAAAAACGAAATGAAGAATAAGTGAACTAATGATTGCCTGAAAAACTAATTTCATTCTTATCCCCCCAGCACCAGATACTCTTATTTCATTTTATATTTTAACATGATTTTCCAGTAAGTCGTTATAAATAAAATACGAAGGAATTCAGCACATAAACAGACAGCTTAAAACCTTCCCCTCAATTGCCCGCTTGCTTGAAAACCCGTTATTCAGGGTAAAGAAATATATTAATTTGAAAAATCATTGGTAAATGAAGAACGGAGAAACTCAAAATGAAAAATCGGTTTACTTTTATTCTTGGCCTTTTAATTATTTTTGTTTATACAGGAACGATTATTTTTCACCAGCTGAAGCCTCTGCCTGAAGGGTTTTCGTACGCTGGTGATTTCCATCCCCTTGCTGACGGGGAGATAGAATTCATTTACGATCTTACCTATCATCTCGACGGAGAGGAACATTACGAGCATCATATTTATGAAAATATTGTGGAAGTAATAGAGGAAGCGGAGCATTTTTTAATCATCGATATGTTTATGTTCAATGAAATGTCGGACGAGGAACGTGATTTTCCGCCCACAAGTGCCCACCTTTCAGAAACAATTGCAAAAAAAATGGAAGCGCAGCCCGACCTTAAAGTCACTATCATTACCGATCATATTAATACAACTTACAGGTCACACGACGCACAGCATATAGATCCTCTCGAGGAGCTTGGTGCAGAGGTGATTTACACAGACCTCACCAGTCTCCGGGATCCAACCCCGCTTTATTCCGGAGCATGGCGGATGTTTTTCCAGTGGTTCGGCCAGGAAGGAACAGGGTGGCTGCCGAATCCGTTCGGCGAGAATTCACCGGATGTAACATTTCGCTCATACCTCAAGCTGGCGAACGTAAAAGCAAATCACCGGAAAGCGGTCATTAGTGAAAATGCCGGTCTCTATATGTCCTGGAATGCTCATGATGCGAGCAGCCTTCATTCTGATATCGCTGTTCGTGCAGAAGGAATGATTATAAAAGATATGGTTGAGGCGGAAAAAGCAGTTGCCGCTTTCTCAGGAAGCGACCTTTCCTCCTTTCCAACAGAAGCTGAATTAACAGAATTACTCGACTCACGTGAGGGGGTTCCATCTTCGGAAGAGGTCTCTATAGAAGCACAGGTTGTCACAGAAAGACAGATTGAATATGCGTTTATTGATGGTCTTGAAGAAGCTGAAGCCGGGGACATGGTCTGGATCGGTATGTTTTATCTTTCTGACCGGGATATTATTGAAGCAATCAACAATGCTGCCAGCCGTGGTGTAGAGTTTCGCCTGATCCTGGATCCGAACAAGAACGCTTTTGGCCAGGAAAAAATTGGTCTCCCAAATATACCAGTGGCTGAGGAATTGCTAACGAGGGAAGATGATAATATTCAGATACGCTGGTACAACACGAATGAAGAACAATACCACACAAAGATGGCGTATATTATTCGAAACGATGAAAGCCAGGTCATTGCCGGTTCCACAAACTTCACTACCAGGAACCTGAATAATTATAATCCGGAAAACAACCTGAATATCATTGCCGATCCAGACACTGAATTTATACAGAGTATCGACAGCTACTTCCACCGTCTATGGGAAAACGAAGACGCTGATTTCACTGTTTCATATGAAGAATATGCTGATTCTCTCAGCACTGCCAGGTATGTTCTCTACGTTCTGCAAAAAATCTTCAGGGTGACGACATATTAAATGAAAGGGTGTCCCAAAATCATTGGGACACCCTTTTTATTTGGTACCGGTATGATGTAAAGGAGAGGTTCTATTACTCTATTCTTCAGGATTAATTACAATCTCCACCCGGCGGTTTTGTTTTCTGCCTTCCTCGTCCTCATTTGATGCAATTGGGTCGGTTTCTCCAAAACCCGACTGTTCAATTTCAAGGCCGGACAGATCTCCGTTTTCGTCCAGATACGTTTTGACAGATTCTGCTCTTTCTTCGGAAAGATTCAGATTGTATTCAGCATCTCCCTGATTATCTGTATGCCCTTTAATGTGAACTCTCGTCCCGTCTTCAAGGCTTTCCAGGATGGTGATAATCTCGGTCAGGATGTCCTCGGCCTGGGCCTTTAAGCTGCTTTCGTCAAAATCAAAGAGAACGTCATCAGGAACATGGACTTTAGTTTCATCCCCTGAGCTTGTGAGATTACTTTCTTCTGGTGCCTCAAAATCCGGGGTCTCAGGGTAGATGATCTTTTGAAGCTTCTTACCGTCTCCGTCTTCAACAACGAATTCCCCCGAAATGTTTTCATAGTTTTCCCCGTACAGCTCCTCCGCCTGCCCTGGCAGAAGATTGAGGTTCATGGCATCACTTTCAAGCTGTATAAATCCTTCCGCTTTCAGATCACTATATCCGAGCCGCATTAAAAACGTCCCGTCAGGCTCCACTGTTGTTTTAAATGAAACCCAGTTTTGAGGAATAGATGCGCTGTCAGAAGAATAGTAATCTCCTTTAAGGCTTGTTCCTTCAATCAGGTTTGTACGGCCTTCAATGTAAAAATACTGATGATCATTTGTTACAGTTGTCTCTACCCATATTTCATTTTCCCCATAGTCAGAGGGACGTTCTTCCCGATCGGGCGGGGTAATGTGAAATTGCTTTTGATCATCTGTGATGAAAATTGTCTTATTCCCATAAAGCTTCTGACCTTCTTCACGCTGAAAGGTTTCCGTTTGATATACCTGCGCCCCTGTTAAATGTTCTCCCAGCTCTCCGTACAGAGCTGACAGATCATCGGGCTGATGGCTGGGGTCCATAGTAAGTTCTACGTCCATAAATCTATGTTCAATTGACGGAGGTGTGAACTGAAACGTAAATGCCCCATTTTCATCAACCTCTGTGCGCTGTCCAGTCCCTATCGGCGGTCTGATTCGAAAGGGATCCGAAAACATCCGCGCACTAATCACAGTCCCTTCGTGCAGGTTACTTGTTCCTGTAAGTGTAATCGCATCATCTGAAGCCTCAATAACAGCTTCAAATTCAAACTCTTCGTTTGTGGATGCTGCTTCCTCAGATGCATCAGTTTCAACCGGATCCTCAGCCTCCTCTTCTTCGGTGGCCTCATCCATTGCAGCCTCGTTTTCTGTGTCATCGGTGTTGACGGACTCTTCCCCTGAACAGGCGGCAAGTACGAAGAGAAAACCGATGCTTAAAATCATTTTTCTTTTCATCAAATCAACCCTATCTTTTTTTCTTTATAAAGAATAGATCAGTTTGATATTTTTTTCAATAATTTTCAAGTTTTTTTTCAAAAAGAAAGCTTATTTCCAGTGTCTTATAATTAATAAGACGTGAGAAGAATGAATCAGGTTAAGTAATTTAGTTAAAACTATTTTTCTTTTTTTTCTGACCGATATTTAATTAACAGCAAAATTAAAGTTGCCAGAAGATAAATCCACCACTGGATCCACAATCATGGGTTAACCTGTGATAAACCAGTTCCCTGGAACTCATGAGCATGAAAGAGACTTCGATTGGTGTTTACAAAAAGAGCAGAAAACAACAGAAATATAATATACCAATATCTCATTTATTCACCTCCCCTATCCAGTTGCGGCACTACAGCCGCTGCCCCCATTCCTTCTATATTAAGAATTTACATTGGAAACTATCGCCCGTACCAGATATTCTGCATCCATACCTGCCCCGCAAATCAAAGACGATCCCCGTTGGTATTGCCATGGTAATCCTGCAAAATAAAGCCCGTTAATCTCAGTAATTCCCCTCTCATGAACTGGTTTTCCATTTTCAGAAATAACACCCTCTATACTAATCCACTCGTATGAAGGGACGAAACCAGTTGACCAAATAATACTTGAAAATTCCCTCCTGGTGTTATCTTCAAATAGCACTTCTTTACCACGAACCTGTATAACCCTTGGTACTACATTAATTTCTTTATGTTTAATGAGTTTTTTTAATTCTTTTCCAAAAATCGGGTCATTCTGTTTTTGAAACCATTTTCCTTTTATTGTGTCTTTACCTGCATACAGCAGACCGGTCATGTCTAACCAGCTAAAGATACTTCTTCCGAGAAACTTTAAAGGCAAAAATTTGAATTTGTGGCCAACTGCTATCGTGACATTTTTTTGTTTTGCCAGCTCTGTTGCAATCTGTGCACCAGAATTTCCGCCTCCCGCAACTAGTATTTCATCTCCTGGCACTTCCGATGGTGTACGATATTCAGAAGAATGAACCTGGAAAATATCGGCTCCCTTATTAATCACATCAGGTATGAAAGCTTTTTGAAACGCTCCTGTTGCTATTACCACCTGTTTTGCATGAATATTCCCTTGATTAGTTTCTATATGAAAAGTACCATCGGCAAGATTATGTAATTTAAGTACATTAGTATTATGCCTAAAAGGAAGATTGAAGTGCTTCACATAGGTTTCCAGATAATCTGCCAGCTCATCTTTCGTTGGAAATTCTCCTGGAGCTCCTTTCATCTGTAAACCAGGTAAACTACTATACTCTCGTGGAGTAAATAAAACTAAAGAATTGTATCTCTTCCGCCAGGAGTCACCTGCACGACTATTACTGTCCAGAATTATAAAGGGAATCTGTTTCTCTCTCAAATAGTGTCCCACCGCTAAACCTGCCTGACCGCCACCAATAATGACAACTTCATAATCTGCCATTTCTTCCACTCCTCCAGCATTCATTCAAACGACTGTTTGAATATATTATATATGAGTTGCCGGGGAAAATGTATTGAGTTACGTAATTTTTTTTCACATATGATGTGTAAAATGAAGTCAGACATATTCAAACACTTCTCTCAAAATTTTTTTTATTGAAAATAATTGCATTCCAGCCAACAAAAAAGGCACGAATAAAACTCACTTCGCGCCATACATGAACATATTTTTTTGCTGAACATTTCTAATCCGGTGTACCGGCTTACATCTCTTCGGCTTTCCTCCTATAGTCTGAAATCAGCCATACAATTAAGACGAGAAGTAGTATTATCATAGATAGCGGAATTAACCATAAACTTTCTCCGTTTAGATAAAATCCCAAAAACATGATTGCAAGTGAGATGATTGGTGCCATTACATAAAAAGGTTTAGCATTATAAAACCATCCATAAGGAAAAAAATGTGCCCCGGTTATTATTGCAAAGAACATGATAGCTTCAGTTGGGCTTCTTGCTATGCCCCAAAAAAGAATAGGAAAATAGATAACTTGTGCAAGGTTTAAAAATAAACCTAAGTCACCTAACTGGTTCCCCTGGAGCCTCCAGTCAGCCCGAACTAATGTAGACATGCCTACGGATAATGGAAACATTAACCCTGTTGTAAACAGCATATATATATTCTTTTGGTATATACCCAGCGGCAGCAGAAAAATAATTGTAATAATTGACCAAATCACAACAGCAGATAATAAAAATCCGATACCATTTTTCCCTTTCACCGATAACTCATTTCTGATTTTCGTTAAGTCCATTCGCATCTCCCCTGGTTTATTATGATATAAAATTTTGTTAACAATATGGTCAGTTTATCTCTTCTGATTTTTTCACTTTACTTTGTCTTATGTAAAAAATATAAGCGATCCACGGCAAAATCAAACTAATTAATAAAATAGAATCCATGATTCTCCATTGGACGTTTTCCATATACACAATACTTGCAAGTATCCCGCCGAAATAAAAAGTCATAACTGATAAAAAAATAAGGATGATTAAATCTCTAATTCTCAAATTTGTACCTCTTTCTAAGTATTACTTCCCATTAATTTTCCATAGATATAATCTAAGGATAGCATATTTTCCATAAATTTCATCAAATTCTCTGCTTTTTTTCACCAGCATATAATTCAACTGCTTACCCAGGTCATAAAAAAAGTAGTTCAATTCAGATACAAAGTCCAGCTTTGTACTCTAAAATTGAACTACCAAAATGTGCTGTAGTATATTTTTCATAAAGTTAGATTTGCACCATAGTTGTCAGTAATTAAAATGCTTTGCGCTGGTAAACGACCGTAGTAACTCCCCAGGACACTGCATAAAGTACCCCGATAATAACTGCTCCTCCAGTATATAACGCTGTAGTTGATAAATTCATAAGAAATTCAGTTATAGCTGGCAAATGATCGGACATGTATAGAACGATTTGAGGCCCTATGGCGGCTAAAACAAGGAAGCTGATGAGTACAGCCGAAAAAATATAGCCTTGTTTTAATATATAAAACAGCGGAAAAGTAAGGGCTGCAAATAAAAAGAATAAGCCTCCTCCAATCGCAATATCTGATAGTGCAAATGGTTTACTAAACGCTAATAAGGCTGCACTGGCCACCCCGATAGATGCCAGTGAATAAATGATCGCTCCGAGATAGCGTGCGGCGATAATCTCTTTACGTGTGTATGGCAATGAATTTAACAATATATTAACCTCTGTTTTTTCATCATAAGCGTAAGCATTAAAGGGAATAAAAATACTGGCCACGAGAAAAATAAGAGCCGGGTGGGAGTCCATAATTATAAAAAACAGAATAAAAGGAATAAAGGTTAACAGCAGTCTTTTTTGCAGAATAACATCACGTCTGATTAAATTAAACATAGCTTTCTCTCCCCTTCATGTAATACATAATATCTTCCAGCGAAGCTCTTTCAATCACAACCGACTCACCAAAAGTTTTCTTCACAGCTTTCACATTATCCGTCAAAGCTTCGAATCCTGTAGGCGCACGGTGAATATCAACGAAGGCCTTTTCCGTGTCCCTGTCCAGCAGACCAAGTTCTCCTTTTACGAGGGCATAGTTATTTGCCACGTCGTCAATGGACTGGTTAAAAATTAATTCTCCGTTTTGTAAAAAAGCGATATAGTCTGCGATGCGGTCCAAATCAGTTGTAATATGCGTCGAGAAAAAGATCGTGCGTCTTCCATCAAGCATGATTTCCTGCAATAAATCCAGCAATTCTCTTCTGAAAATAGGGTCCAGTCCAGCTGTCGGTTCATCCATTATGATAAGTTCAGCATCGTGTGACAAAGCTATTGCCAGGGACGCCTTCATCTGCATACCTTTAGAGAACGTTTTTATCGGTTTATTAAGAGGCAGCTGAAACTGAGCCACGTACTTGTAAAACAAAGTATCATCCCATTTTTTGTAGGCGGGGCCCACAATTCTTTTTATATCCTTTAAGTTAAGCCCCTCAAAAAACACATTGCCATCATACACAAAACCAATCCGTTCCTTAATCTCCTTCTCATGTGTCCTGTAGTCGAGTCCGAACAGCTTAACTTCTCCGGCATCGGGTCTTAATAAGTTCATCATCATTTTTATCGTTGTTGATTTACCAGCACCATTCGCTCCAATAAATCCGGTGATAAATCCTTGCTTCACCTGCATATTAATATTTTTCACGGAAAAGCCTTTAAAGTTTTTTGTGACATTTTTTAATTCCACTACGTTTTCCACCTTGTTCACTCCTCGTATAAAATATTCAGTAAGTCCTGGAGGTCCTCCAGCGACAGGCCGATTTCCCTGCTGTTTATGATGACAGCATTCAGCTGGTCCTCAATGACTTTCAGCTTCTTCTCTTTAATAACTTCAAGATTTTGCTCTGCAACAAAAGAACCTTTTCCCACGATTGAATAGATAAAGCCTGCCTTCTCCAGTTCCTCATATGACCGTTTCGTTGTAATAACACTGATCTTCAAGTCTTTTGCGAGCTGGCGGATGGAAGGTAATGCGGTCCCCTCCTGCAGATTACCTGCTAAAATAGATGATTTAATTTGACTTGTAATCTGTTCATAAATCGGCTCCTTTGAACTATTGGAAATAATT
The DNA here is from genome assembly GCF_002019695.1 of Evansella clarkii. GTDB lineage: Bacteria > Bacillota > Bacilli > Bacillales > Salisediminibacteriaceae > Evansella > Evansella clarkii. Next base: position 3,982,681 of record NZ_KV917376.1, read on the forward strand.
ATTTGCATGTAAATCCCTCGCCGTAGTTATTTTTTGTAACGTTGTTTATATAGTGTATATATACTATATATACATTATATACACACTTATGAATGCTGCGCAACCATTTTTGGAAAAAAATAAGGGACGGTTCTCCTAAAAGAGCCGTCCCCTGTATCAAGCCTTAGTTTATTAACTGTGAATGAAGTTCTTCCATGCCCTCACTTTCTAATTTTCATTTCTCAAGTAACGCAAGAGCCTCTTCCATGCCCTCACTTTCTAATTTTCATTTCTCAAGTAACGCAAGAGCCTCTTGCATAAAAAAAATAAACAGATCAATTAGAAATGAATTGTCTGTCTGAATGTATGTTAATTCAATTTTCTCCTGCGAAGTGCAGTAATTCCCCTTGTCTCCTCTACGCTGCCTCTGCATCTTCAATAGACCTATGATTCTTCCTGAAAAAGAGTAAACATATTACCCCGGCACCTGCTCCTGCCAGATGTGGAAGATGGCCTACGGAAGATAACCAGTCAAAAACCAGGGCCGTAACCGAGAAAATTAATATTGCTGCTGGCAGCAGAAAATTCGGCAGTTCAAAGAACAGCTCTCTCTCCTTTGGAAAAGCTAAATAATAATAGAATAGAAAGCCACAGCCCGCGGCGCTGAATCCAATACCGGCGGTTCCCCAGAATACAATAGAAAACCCTCCGGCCAGAATGCACAAAACAGTTAAGATAATGTATCTTTTTCGGCCAAGTAAACGCTCCACCCATGGACCTACCAGGATTAATATCGCCATGTTCACGAGAAAATGGTTCGGTTCAACATGAACAAAACCATGTGTAAGAATAGTGTACCATCTTTCCGGGAGTTCCGAATTACTTAGTGCCAAAAACCTTATATGCTCCGGATTGCTCACACGGGCAACAAGAAAAATAAGTGAAGAAATCGAAAAAAACACTAAAGTGACAGGCGATTTTTTCAATAAATCTAAAGTAATCATTGTTCTTTTTCTCCTTTATTTTTTAATAACTCGATCGTTTCGTCCGCCCACTCAATCTCTGCGATGATGCTTTTTCTTGCTCTCTTAATTGTTAACAGCCAGTAAAACATTTCACCTTGTAACTCTTCCTCAGCAGTTGTTTCTACTGCCTCTTTTTCCACCAGGCTTAATGTTGCCAGTTCCTCTTCCTGTTGTTTTTTATACCGCTGCATCTCGAAAAGGAGATTCTGCGGCTCAATGGAATTTCCGAAAAAGATCCGCACGATGAATTCATCTCTTATTGGAGCAATTAAATTCTGCGGAAACTTATTTACCCATTCATCAAAGGCCACTTTGCCATGCTCTGTAATGGTATAAATTTTACGGTCAGGCTTCTTATCCTGAACCTCTACTGAAGATGTAACAAGGTCTTCCTTCTCCATTTTGGAAAGCTCTCTGTATATTTGGCTAGTCTTCGTATTCCACATGAACTGCAACGAAGAATCAAATACTTTATTTAACTCATATCCAGTCATATCCTGATAGCTTAATAACCCTAACATGCCAAATCTTAAGCTCATAAAACCACCTCTGTCCCGCTCTTTTATTTCAACTTTTTATATTCAACAAGTTTAATATAATTATTGTCACACTTATTATATTTAGTCAATACCATTTTTAAAAGTCAGTTTTTAACTAGATAATGTGAATTATTTGAATATTACGTCTATAATGATAGTATAAAATGCAGGGTAATTTTAATGTTCAGGCAGTGGGTTTATTCCTGGGAATGTGTTGTTAAGAAGGAGGACGGGCTATGCATATACTTAATAAGAGGAACAGGGAATATAATACACAGAGAACTTGTGAAGTGTGGTTAGTTTATATAGGTAATATCTCTCGCAAGGAAAGATTATGATTCTTGCAGGAACACTAGCCATCCTGAATGGTCTGATTGGTTTATTGCTGGCCAGTGTCTCTTTTATTATTTTGCTGTAATAGAGGGAAGTATTAAATTAGTTATTGGCTGGAAAATGATTAATTTAAAGCATAATGTTAAATTTATTTCTGAAAAGATATCATCTTAATCGCCAAGTGCCAGCCACTTGATAAACCTGGAAGGATAAAAATTATGACATTTAAATTGTATGAAGCAATTGAAGTGCTTGACCGTACACCTAAAACACTGGAGCATTTTCTGTCAGGCCTTTCTGAAACATGGCTGCATAGTAACGAAGGGGACGGAACATGGAACCCTGAGGAAGTGATTGATCACCTGATTGAGGCAGAGAAAACAAACTGGATTCCCAGGCTTAAGTTTATCCTCCAGGAAGGCGCAGCAAAGCCATTTCCGGAATTTGATCGTTTCTCCCATCTTAATAACACTGATAAAACAACGATTGATCAGAAATTCGATGAGTTTAAAACGATTAGGGCCGAAAATATAAAAAAACTCACAACACTCGTATCCTCTGATTCCCTGCTTGACCAGACAGGTTTTCATCCGGCTTTTGGGGAAATAAAAGTAAGTGAACTTCTTTCCACCTGGGTAGTCCATGACCTGACACATATATCTCAAATAGTCAGAGTTATGGCGGAAAACTACCGGGAAAATACAGGGCCATGGGTCGAATACTTAGGGGTTTTGAAAAAGTAGAAAATTCATGGCGATTCCCAATAGAATCACATACCTTTCACAATGCACTTTACAGTTTAATTTACAACAAAAGGACATAGAGATGTTCGAATCTCTAAGTCCTTAAATTATATTTGCTTCTTTAACTACTGCTCTCCTTTAATTCAAAAAGAGTTATGTGATATTTTTTTATAGATGATAATCTGATGAATCTATAATCAATTTAATTAAACACTCAAAGAGTTTAAGTTGAGAAGGATTAGACCAATCTTCTTCACATTCAGCCATTAACCACATAACTTCATCTAAAAAGACATGCTCAAGCGCTCTTTGCCAATATTCTTTCTCTAATTCAGTTATACTTACTGATTTTGTATAACCGGAAAGAAAAATTTGCCACTGCTCAGGTGTAAATATCTCGTCTGGAGCTGTTGATAACTCATTGTGGAATAAAAGTAATACCAATGCTAAATCAAATACTTTGGGTAACCATGTAGCATTATCAGGGTCAATCAAATATGGATCAGGGTTAAAAATTAAATTATTGGCTTTAAAATCATGTGGAGTTGCTACATATGGCAATCTACTATTCTTAAGTTCCTCTTGTTGAGGAACAATTTGTATTAGTTTTTCTTTCAGTTTATAAATGTCAATTTTAAGATTAACACTCTTTGCGTAGTTTTCTATATTTTGGACACTATCATGAACTTCTTTGATGTTAAAATCAAACACATTGTACTTGGGTAAATCAAAATTATTCACCTCAGGAGAGAGTCGGTGTATTTCTCCTAATAACCTGCCTGAATCATATATTTCATCATTCGTCCCTGTGTACGTTCCACCAACAATAAAAGGATATACAATATATATATCCCCGCCAATTTGTTGCGGATTATCCCTTTTGGTATCAACAGGCGTTACTACTTTAATTCCATTTTCTTTTAAATATTTAGTAAAATAAATTAACCTTTGTGCTCGTTCTATCGTTCTTTGTGTTTTCTTAATAATAAAATCATATTTCTCACCTCTCACTCGATAAACTGGTGAATAAGGATAAATGCTTTTTGGTTCTTCGTCCGTTTTAAATCCAAACGATTCTAATATTTTTATTCCATTCATTTGTAAGGCCTCCGTCTGCATCTTTTGTTCAACTAACAGATCCCGTCAGTTCTGCAAGAAACTTATTGGTTATCACAGAATAATAAACAATTAACGCTTTTTTAAGAGAGAAGAGATTTATATATCTCTCCAATAATCCCTTCTAATTGATGAACGCCTAATTCTGCATTCGTCATAATAACTGCACCCTTTTCCAAGTGTGGGCGTGCCACCATCATACATTGAAAACCTATTCCCCAACCGAGTGATGTAATTTCCAGTTCTTTTTCGAAGCCTTCAAGAAATACACCTAATCCTGTCCATCTTTTACCTCTTTGCGGGGTTATCATTTCTTTTGCTAAACTTTCCGAAATACCCAGCTTACTTTCTCCTTTTACTGCATTCATCAGCTCAATAACTAATTCAGCTAAATCCAAAGAAGATGTCCATAGTCCCGAAGCTGCTGGATAAGGGTATATAGGATATTTTCCATCTACTAATTCCCCGTTTTTGTTATGACCGCAAGAAAAGGTATCTCTAACAAATTCCGTCATTGGCGTATTTAATTGGCTATTTTGCATTCCCAGTGGTTCAAATATGAACTCATTTACCAATTGATAAAACTGCTTTTTCGTTACATCTTCTATTAATTGCTGAATAATACAATAGCCTGCATCTGAATAATGAAATTCACTCTCTGGCTCGAATTGAACTTTAATAGGAACCTTACAATAATGAGATTTCCCCTCTAACAATTCAACCATCGAAGGAAAACCTCTATCTGAATTTAGTTCTAAAAAACTACCTTCAGGGTCCTTGATTCCAGATTGATGACTAAGCAAGTTTCTTAAAGTAACTTTTTTATTATTTGTAAATTCATTTTCAGGCACTTTCCAAGTAACAAGTCTTTCATTTACATTTTCATCTAAATCCAGATGCCCTTCTTCCAGTAACTTTATTGCTATCATTCCAGCTAAGAATTTACTAATGGAACACGCATTAAAAATAGAGTTATCATTTACTTTTCTATCACTATTAACCTCAAGTAAACCATAGTTTTCTGTTCCACTGATTTGACCTTCCTCGTATAATGCAATACTTAAACCGTTTACATTGTAATGTGCCATTCGTTCTTTAATGTTAATGTTTTTTAATTTCAATTTTCTCCCCCTGGATAACTTTATAAAGAGAACACAACAGAAACTTATAATCTTGTATGTGTATTTGGAAATATTATTTCCTATTGAACAATGCTAAATCATAGCACCAGAACAGCACTGGCTGTGTCTTAAATAATCCTAATCCGTTTATTTAAGTGTTAAATTACTTTAACCTTCATGAGTGGGAGATTTCGATCAGAAAAAACCGTTGACGCAGTATAACCTATTTTATTTGCTCCCATTTTTAAATAAAATCCTTCAGCGTTTGGCTCACTACCGAGTGTAAATTCTTTTATATTTAACTCTTTAGCTTTACCTAACAAATCAAGCCACAACAGTTTTCCAATGCCTTTTCCGATATAATCAGGATCAATAAACAATGCTTCTAACTTTGTATTTTTTAAATCGAAACTATAAAAGGCAATAATCTTACTATCCTTTTCCAGTACATAAACTGGATACTGTTCAATATATTCGACAGTAACAGTCAAATCATCCTTGCATCTTTTAAGGAAATCTATAGAATAACCCCAATAAGATTTAGACTTGTAAGCTAGATTACTAGAGTATCGCTATCTTTAGGTTTTGCTTTTCTTATTAACATGGATACAACCTCCCCAGGATGCTACTTCCACTTTTCTACCCTCGCAGGAACAAGAACTGCTACAGCTTATTCAACTTTCGCTTACGTTACCATAAGTCTAATTCATCACAAATTAATTGCGCTTCCCTACGTTACACGCAGTTTCACTAATAATTAAACTGAGCTTTAATCGACTCAACCATGATTCAGATCTACTCATTTCCCTTGTCACACTGTTTATATCTTCATGGTATTCTAAGCCTTCAACTATTAACATTTAATCCTGCTAACCTATGAGCAATCATAGCCCATTCAGCATCAGTCATCTTCTCTTTTGAGTATTTATTAATATAATTTCCCGCCTTTCTTGAAAAGGAGCAGGAACCGCCAGTAATATCAACTACTTTTCCAAGTTCTAAAGAGCATATTTTGTTAGTAATTTTTTCTGTCTCTAACCATTCATCAGGGTGAGTTTGCGTTGCTCTTTCGGTTCTTCCTATAATCAAATAATCGTATTTGGGGATTACTCCGACGGTCTTTCTTAATTCTGATGAATGATTCTTTACCCACGTTAATAACCTATCGAAATCACAATAATGAAAATATTGAGCTTCGCTAGTTAAACCAAGACTTAATGATTGTCTCCTGGCATGTGCTACCCCTAATTTTGAGATTATCTTTGTTTTGAACTTGCTATTTTCTAATTCTTCAATTAATTCTGCAGAGGTTTCTTCACTAATAGTAATAAAAAGTTCGGAATAAATATCTTCGAATACATTTTTTAATTCCTTAAATAATTTAACGTTTCTTCCTTTCGGGTCATGAGTTACTGTAATTAATGAAGTATTATGCATTTTGTTTCACCTCGTATTACATTTGTCTATGCTTAACTCCCCTTTATTTTAACATCATCTTCCAGTAATTGATCATTAAAAAAAGCTGCATTTGCAGCTCCCTGGATATTCAAATATTGCTCTCCGCTAGCTTAAGTAATTCCTCACATGTTACTGCAACAACCTATATACCAAATAAATGGGGTAACAGCTCCACATGGAGCCGTTACCCTAATCTTCATTTCAAACATTTCTAAGAATTTATCTTCTTGTTTTTCTATTTTGTTCTTTGATAAATTTCCTAAAGTTTTTTTTGTCACCCATACTACCAAACATGTCACTTATTTTTTCTTTTTCAATCATTTTAGAATTCAAACCATCATACTTAGCTTCTTTTTCTAGTTTCCAATAGCTTTCTAGCCTTTCAACTGATATAACACCATCTTTTATTGCTTTTTGTACTGCACAGTTTGGCTCATTTTTATGTGTGCAGTCATTAAATTTACAATCAAAAGCAAGTTCTTCAATATCAGAAAAGGATTTCGTTAAATCTGCATTTATAATCCCAAGTTCTCTCATCCCCGGAGTGTCTATAACAACACCTAAATGCGGAAGAATAAACAGTTCACGTCTTGTCGTAGTGTGTCTGCCCTTATCATCATTTCTTATTCCATTTGTGTCTAATATATTTTGACCGAGCAAACAATTGATTAAGGTTGATTTTCCAACTCCAGATGATCCTATGAACGCTGCTGTCTTACCGCTAGAGAGAAATCTTTTTAAAGATCGAGACCCTTCATCAGAAGTACTTGTTGTAACAAGCACCTCGACACCAATTGCAATAGAAGTAATTTCGTTAAGCCTTATCTCTATGTCCTTACATAAATCTGATTTTGTAAGTACAATAACTGGTACTGCACCACTGTCCCAAGCGATAGAAAGGTAACGCTCTAGTCTGCGTAAATTATAATCATTGTTCAGTGACATACAAATAAAAACCGTATCAATATTTGTAGCGACAATCTGAATTTCTTCTTTAGTTCCTGCCATTTCACGTGCAAATACGCTTTTTCGTGAAAGTATGCGGTGAATTATTCCGTTTCCCTGTGAATTATTTGTTCTATCGACCATAACAAAATCTCCAACTGCAGGATATTCAGAAATTCCTTTTACATTATAATGATACTTACCGGATATCTCAGCAACGATCTCACCTTTTTCTGTGATTACCTTATATAAATTTTTAGATTGTGATGAAACCCGGCCAATAAAAAGGTCTTTATATATTTTAGACTCCTGTTTAAATTCTTCAGTAAGTCCTAGATTTTTCATATCAATATTATTCAACTTTATTTCCTCCTTAAGTTTTAAATTATAACTTTTGGGAGGTTCTATGCATGAATTTATTTAGCACATACCTCCCCATTTGTTACAATCTCAACATTTCGCTTGCTATACATAAACACAGCATCTCCTTTCATTACTTATAAAATATATAATATCACGTCTGGTCTTATCCTTTCAAAACAAGGTAAACAACGATCTCAATAAAAACATAAAGACCAATTCAACTCTGAATTGGTCTGTTAATTGATGTGTTATTTTAGTTTTCGTCTCCAAAAATCGAACCCTTTAACCTGTTCCCCGGTTTTATTATTTCCCAGTGTATCGATGTCTTTATTGCAGCTGCTCTTTGATGATGTCGGGAAACTCCTGTTCAATATACTGCCATTCTTCTGCCGGGTCCAGGGTTCCATAGGCTTTACCAACCGTGCCGCCCTGGATTTCCCAGACTTCGTTATGGTGGTGATCGATGAACCTGAAATCTTCTTCTTTCCATTCCCTGAGGATTTGCATCAATAAATCTTTTCGTGGATAATCATTCTCAGAAACTACTTTATACAGCTGATTTACTGTGTCTTCAGTTAATGGAACGGCACCCCATTTTTGTTCTGCTCTGATCTTTTGGTGTGCCATATGATGAATAATAATGAGGAGTTGGTCCTGGCTTGTCCCAGAATCGATTCCAAGATCATATTCTACTTCTTTATAAAACCGTTCCAGCTTTGTTCTTGCTTCGGCTTGTTCTTCATCTTCTTGATTTTCTTCTCTATTTGACTCTTCAACCTGTTCATCATTATGTGCTTCCACTGTTGTTTCATTATCGTCTTGTTCGTTTTCTTCCAGTTTTTCTGCATGGACAGCCGATTCTTCCTTTTTCCCATCTAAAAAATTGTCAGTCGCCCAAAGACCAATTGCAGCTCCTGCTCCTATTACAAAGACTCCAATAGTCGAGTACACTGTTATTTTTTTCATAAGTACCCCCCCCCCCCCGATATGTTATTCTTCCTCATGCTGCGGCAATGGGAAACCTTGTTCCAGGTACTTCTCTGCCTCTGAATCTGAGAAGAGTCCTGTAGCTGCGCTTTTTTCTACAATACCATTAATCTTCCTTAATTCATCATGATATCTTACAGAATTAGAAAAGTTATTGTTGCGCCAATCATTCAAAATATTTATGTATAGATTCGAATGGTCGAAATTATTATTCTCGACTACTTTTAAAAGCTGGTTCGTTCTTTCCTCAGTTATCTCATACACATTCCATTTCCAGTCAGCATCAACACGGGAATTCAGGAAATAATATAAGGCCTTGCGAAACATTTTTTCCGGCATCGTATCTGACAACCCAACTTGTACTGCTTTTCCTTCCAGACTTTGATGTTTATAAATTATTTCATCATAAATAGAGTAAATGCTTTGTGTCTGCCATGCTCTGTCAGTATAACCTGTCATTTTGTTCCCGACAAACAAAGAAGAACTTATAATAGCGAGAATTATTCCGAATATTACAAATCTTCTTTTCAAAGTTATTCCCCCTTCTCTCTAACTAATATCAATTATGGCATATCTTCAATATATTGTAAAACGTGGAATTGGTATATTAGTAACTTGATATTTTAATAGGAAGCAGGGAATCCCAGCTCCCATTTAAATGTATTTTATAACTACCATAACGGTTCATCTTTATCACTGAGCTTAATGACAAAAGGGAAAATCACGATAAAAACCAGACTTAAATAACCTAATGTGAATATCCGCTGAGTGCCGGAAGAAATATATTGTCTGGCTCCACAGCCAGGGCAGTCCTTCCCCTTCTTTGAAAAACCCAGTGCCCAAATATCTTTTCCTTTCCATTTAAAATTACATTTTGTACAACGTGCCACAGAATCTCGCCTTTCTTTTAAAAAGTTCACTATTTGTCTCCCTGCTTATGATATTCTCCTTTTGGTTTTCACAAATTGAATAAACCAGTACAGAGCGATCCAGGGCAATAAATAGAAAGTTGACCATTCAATAATACCAATCAAAATGGTAAAAGCGCTATAACCTATTGCAGTTAGCAAAATATATAATACTGCTAATCCAGCTGCTCCATATACAAACCACATATTTTACAGTCTCCCTTTAATCATAAAATCAGCTGCTATACTGTGTTTAATAAATAGTTTAAAATATTCATATAATTGTTTGTCAGCAGAAATAAAACAGGATTTAAGAGTTATTTTTCCAGTACAAATTGAGGAGGGCATGTATCCATGTATATACCAAAACATTTTGAAATTACAGAGGAAGATGTGATTTATGAAGCTATAGAGAAATACAGCTTCGCAACTTTATTTTCTCAGCATCAGGGTGAGCCATGCGCCACTCATCTTCCGCTGATATTAAATAGAGAGAAAAACGCCTTATATGGCCACTTTGCACGTGCGAACAACCAATGGAAGGATATTGAAAACCAACAGGTCCTTGTCGTTTTCCAGGGGCCGCACTGTTATATTTCTCCATCCTGGTATGAAACAACGAAAGCAGTTCCCACCTGGAATTATGTGTCTGTCCACGTATATGGAAAAGTAGAGATTGTGGAAGACCCAAAACTAGTATTCGACTCTTTAAATGACATGGTTAACAAATATGAAGCGGCAGATAGTCCATACAAATTAACTGGCACAGACTCCGGATATATCGATAGCATGATGAAAGGGATCCTACCATTTAAAATAAACATCACAAAAAAAGAAGCGAAGGCTAAATTAAGCCAGAACCATCAGCCAGAACGGCAGAAATTAGTGATTAAGAATCTGGAAAGCACTGCCGACCAGAATAATCTGGAAATAGCAGCGTTAATGAAGAAAAATCTTTAATACTCTCCATGTAACTGTTACGGAGGAATAAAAGACAAACCCTTGTGGAGTTTGTCTTTTTTAATGCCTCGACAAGCCCCCAGTAAATTATGTGAATTCTAATGGCAGTCCCAGTTATAAGCTACCATAGAAAAATCTAGGTTTCTCAAATCTTCTTTTTTTATAAAAAAATTGGCTACACCCATATCTCCCCACATGATCCCATTGTCAAAATCACTATCAATCTGCAGCAGCAGGATTTCATGATCTTTCAGGTCACTTCCATAATCCCGGGGATCCTGCTGGGTAAAGAATGGATACCCGCCGATCTTGTGCCCGCCTCCGGGGAAAGCCTCATTGTACACTTCAAACAGATCGGTTTCCTGCTCCCCATAATGAACAGGCTTATCAAGGTCAACACTTTCCCCTAACAACTCCCCATTCCGATGATCTTCAAGAGAAACTGGTTCATGGTCCACTGAAAAAGTAAGAGCAGTTTCATACTCAACAGGGAAAGAATCTGTTTCCGGGTCGTACTCTATATAACTGAAATCCTTTACAAGCCTGGATTCGTCTTTCTCAATTTCCTGATGATATACAATCCTGAAATTCTTTTGGTTTGTTTGATCATCAAAGTCTATGCCCATCACATCATCTCCAGCTGAGATAAAAAACTGGAGGATTCCCTTCCCCGGAATCGGAATATCTTTCACAACAGGTATTTCTCCCAGATTAAACTGGGCAAGCAGCTTCATCGGTTTGTTAAAACTATCCCGCGGGTGTTCCATCGACAAAGGGAGATATGGATCACCCCCAAACTTACTTTGAAAAACGGTTGTTTCCCCTTTTCTGGCAGTTATGCTGATAAACGGCTTTACTGTACTCTCAATCTGTTTTCTGTATAGCTCCAGCTCCTTCGGTATTTGAAGCTCAGGAAAATCGCTCATGTTCAGCCTCCAGTCAGTTTTGAATTGTCCCTTTCAAAAATATAGGAGTACGCAGAAAGCAAAAAGTTATATTTTGTAAAAGTTTCTAAGTATTAATATTCGCCCTGCCAGGCACTTCCCCCTGCCGGGCAGATGAAGATTTTTCGACAAGTGCCAGTGGTCAAGCCCCTGGTAAATAGACAATAAACAAATTCGACAATTTAGGTTCTAATATTCGTTAGAACCTAAATTGCATGTAGATATCTTTTATGGTATTCCTTTGGAGATGCATACCCCATCTTTTTCTGTATACGTTCTTCATTGTAGAAGCGGATATATTTTTTAAAGTCCAATTGTACTTGCACTAAATTAGTAGTCGGATAAAAATGAGGAAACTCTGTTTTTAGTTGTGAAAAGAAACTTTCTATAACCGCGTTATCCCAGCAGTTTGCTTTGCGAGACATGCTAGGTATAAACTTCAGTCTTTTGCTTAACATATGGTAATTGGCAGAACGATAGACGCTGCCTTGATCACTATGGAGGAGCACATTCTCTAATGTAGATAGCTTTCTTTTCATTTTCGCGGCTATAATGGTTTCTTCAATAAGCTGTTGATTTGGGCTGAACCCACACTTAAAAGCAATAATTTCACGGTTAAAAAGATCCATGATCGTGGAAATATAGAGTTTCACGGAGTCTATTTCAACCTCCGTCATGTCTGTAACCCATTTTTGGTTAGGGTGACTCGCCTCGAAGTTTCTATCTAATAAATTGCTGTATACAAAGCCGGTGGCTTGTTTCTTTGTTAGGTGTGTTGCCTTTTTCTGACGTACTTTGGCTTTTAAGTTAGATTCTCTCATTAAACGTGCTACTTTCTTATGATTAATAATAACGTTTTTTGCTTTTAAAACCTGTGCAATTCGTTTAGCGCCGTATGTTCCTCCATACTTTTTATAAACCCGCTTAATTTGTTGTAGTTCTTTTTTCTGTTTTTTGGTCGTTTGTTTTTTTGGACGCTTCAAATAAGCGTAATAACCACTTGTGGAAACGCCTAATACCTTACACAAAATAACAACAGGGTAATCCTTTCTCAGATAAGAAATTGCCTCGTATTTTTTACTTATTCGTTCTTCTTGAGAAAGGCCTGGAACTTTTTTAGGATTTCATTCTCCTTTTCTTTTTCTTTGAGTTGTTTTTCTAGTTCTTTAATTCTTTTTTCAGCTTCAACCTGAGATGGCGAAGCTTTTATAGAAGTAGTAGAACGAGGGTTAATTAGTCCTTGTTCTCCTTTAAGCTTATAGGTATTTATCCACCTATAGATCGTATCACGGTGTAACCCAAGCTCACTTGCGATTACTGAAACTTGATCCCCTTCTTCCAATACACGACGTACAGCTGCCAATTTAGTTTCGACACTTACATGTGTTTTTCCCATAAAAAATAGCCCCCTTAAAAACTAGATATGTCGTACGTTTATCATACCTTACCTGTCCATTATAAGGGGGCTTTTCACAGGCACCTGTCGAAAAATCTTTATCTGTCTAGTAAATAGATGCCTCATTTCTCCTTTCCTAGTACATCTACCGCTTCGGACATGTCCTCGCTTGAATAGATTAATATAGAAGCTTTACAGAAAAGGAGATGGTGTACATGCCTGCAACAAAGCAGCTGATTGTATGCTTTAAGCCCGGTACAAAAAAGTCCCGCTGTTTAAAGATGCACAAGGAGCGAAAAGCAGAGCTAATTAAGGAAATTAAAGAGATTGGCATTCATGTGGTGACTGTACCTGAGGGGGAACTCCCATCCTGCCTGAAGGGATATACTGACTCAAAGGATGTCCGTTTTGTGGAGGAAGATTACTTCATACAAGTGGAACCGATCATTAACACGATAGGAATTGCTTCCCTGAAAAAAATAACGACCTCTTCTGTCACAACAAACGACCCGCTTCTGGAAAGGCAATGGGGCCTGGATAATATAAACGCACAAGGTGCCTGGGATCTTGCCCGTGTGGCTCCACTCTCAGCAAGGATCGCTATTCTGGATACCGGAGTAAAAGCTAATCATCCGGATTTAAGGGGAAAGATCATTCATCAAGCGAATTTTTCCAGCTCACCCACTGCGGATGATATACATGGACATGGGACTCATGTGGCAGGAATTGCTGCCGCTGCGACTAACAACAGAAATGGTATCGCTGGTATGAGCTATAACACAGGAGCGATTATGAATATAAAAGTAATGGGAGATAACGGAGGCGGGTCAATCAGCAATGTAGCTCAGGGGATTATTCACGCGGCAAATCAGGGAGCGCATATTATTAATTTAAGTTTAGGAGCTGCAATGGGAAACGAAACCCTGAGAAATGCCGTTAACTACGCTCATAACAGGGGTGCTCTTCTTATTGCAGCAGCAGGAAATAACTCTTCCAATATCGCTCATTATCCAGCCGGATACAATCAGGTGCTTGCAGTAGCCGCAACAAACCAAAGTAACGAGCTTGCCCCCTTCTCTAACTACGGTTCCTGGGTGGAAGTAGCTGCGCCTGGGCAGGATATTTTGTCTACTTTCCCTGGAGAAGCCGGAGACTCTATGTACAGGACGGCGTCTGGCACGTCTCAGGCAGCTCCTTTTGTAAGCGGCCTGGCAGGGTTGATCAAGGCGACAAATCAGACACTCACTAACAGACAGATCAGATCGATTATCCACCGGGCCGCTATCCGCCCAGTCTCAGGACGTTCCATCAGGTTTGGAAGAATCGATGCAAGAAGAGCTATCCAGCTCGCAAGGAATGCAGCTGGCAGTAACCATATACAAAGTAATAATGCACCGCAGGCATGGTTGAATCTTGACTAGTCCAATAAATAAAGTGGTTCTCACAATTGGTGAGAACCACTTCTTATTTTTATCAAATTCGAAACCAACGGAAATTCATACCGACTAAAGTATATAGATCAGGATAGGAATATGATGCTTTATGGCTGTCTTTTCAAGTTTAATTAACGCTCCATAAGCTGAATATATAATTATGTATTTTTATTGAGCTGATATAACCTGGTGATACTGCCGCTGCCAATTATAATTCCTAAAATGGCATACAAGAAATTTCTTTCCGTATCAATTAAATTAAAGACAGAGGATATAACTACAACTAAAGCAAATAATAAAAGAGAAATATTGAATGCTATTTCGAATTTATTACCACTAAAAACCTGATCCATTCAATCACCTCCACTCTATTTAAAGGCTCTCCATGAATCGCCTGACCATAAGCTAGCCCCCATTAATAGATATATAGTTATTTTGGATATACTTTTTTAAATCGTTCACATACAACTAACATATCAGAAGAAAATTCCAAACCGTGTTCTTTTAATAACCCGGAAAAGAACTCTTCGTGTGCATCCCACCAGTAACGATAATCCCCCTCACCTTCTGCTAAAGCGAATTCCTCTGTTACTTCATTCATTGGTACAACTTCTACGGACTGAATTTGAATGACTGCTGCTGGTTCTTCCCAGCCGTCTAAAACAATACTATATTCACCAGCTTTAGGAAGAGCTTCTTTTTCTATTTCATAAAACACAAAACCTGAAGTAGTCGCTGTCTTCTTCCCTTCCACTACCAGTTCTGCTAACCAGTCCGCGGAAGCGCCAAACTGAAAAGCATCCTTATATTCAATTTCCTTCATATTATTTGCTGTGCAAAAATCCTGCCAGAATTGCTGTATTTTTTTGTTCATATGTGATCATCCTTAAATTAGATTTAATTATTCATTCTCTTTTAACTTCGTAGTGGAGTTCTGCAAACTGATTGAAGGTTCTACTATTTATCAATGACAGGTTTAAATGAAAGTCCCCTTCTTTAAATAAAGGAATTCCCGTTCCAATTATAACCGGTGCAATAGTTAAAATAATCTCATCTACTAATTTTTCCTCAAGTAAAAAATGGAGCATTTCACCTCCACCAACAATCCAGATATTATTTCCCAACTGGTTTTTAAGTTTCTTTATAAAATCACTTACATCTTCATTAATAAAACTAACATTCTCGGTATCTACTATCGAAGATCTTGTAAAAACATAGCACTCTTTGTCCCGATAGGGGAATTCTCCTGTTTCATATTTCATTATCCAATCGTATGTTTTTTTGCCCATTAAGACAGTATCAACTGTATTATAAAACTCCGAATAACCATTATCCCCTTCTCCCTCCACTTTAAATAACCAATCTAAAGACTCGTCTTTAGTAGCTATATATCCGTCTAAACTGGCTGCAATAAATAATACTAAATTTCTCATAAAGATCTCCCCGCTAAGAAAGAATTTTTTTAATGCGTTTGTAATTTGTTCCCTGAACCAGTGTCCGACAAGTTATATATTAACATAAAATTCCAACACCTAATAGATATTGTTTAAATCATCAGTATCGACGAATAAAACAACAGGGGGCAATAGCTTCCTTCACTATCGCCTGCCTGTTTTTCATGTGGGAAATTAACCGGTCTTTATGTCTCCAGGTACAGTTTTGTAAAAAGTATTTTTCGATGGATGAACTGCAAGACAGAAGAGTGTGGCAGTCAGTAAAAGCATTAGTACTGCACCGGAAATAACCATGAGCTGAATGGAAAGAACTTGCGCCCCTATGGCAAAGCCCGTTGTTGTTATAATAATTAAAAATGCCTCAGCAAATCCGTACAGACTGCCTATTCTCCCCATCACCTCTACAGGGATGTTATTTTGATAGAAGGTATAAAATCCTGTATTAGCAAAGGCATTGGCAAACGCCAGCAGAAATACCCCTGCCGCTGCCACCATAAAAGAACTCGAAAAAGCAAAAATCAGATAACCTGTGGAAACAACAACAGCACCTGCCCCAATCAGCATGGAGACTGTTAATTTTTTTGTGAAGATTACATTTATCAATGCTCCTGTTAAAATGCCTGCTCCTGCAATACTCACAAGGAAACCATATTCACTGTCGGTAAGAGAAATGACCTCTTTGGAAAAAGCAACTTCAAGGGAATCAACTGCTGTCTGCATGACGATAAAAACGCTGAACAAAAAATATATAGTCATGACGTAAAAAAACTTACGGCTGAAATTTAAAACAACAATCCAGTCTTCCTTAAAGACCTTCATGGAAACTTTTTGGCCGGCTGTCGTATTATTCAAAAGGTTTTTCTCCAGATTAGGCATAAGCATGGTAACAATAGCTGAAAAAAAGTAAGCTAAAGCATTGATGTAAATGGCATAAATTGGAGACCCAATGATAAATAACACGCCGGTAATCGCAGGTCCGATTATAAAAGCCCCTGAATCAATGAGGCTTCTTAAAGAATTAAACCGTTGTCTTTCTTCAGCAGGAATGAGCCTGGTAATATAACTATCTGATGTGGGCCCGTATACTGAAGAAGCCATACTAATTACGAAGACAAGGACATAAATTATCCATAGAGATCCTGAGAATACAGCTAAACAAACAATCAGAATCCCATGGAGAACATCTAGAAAAATCATGACGAATTTCTTATTTAAACGGTCAATTAAACTGCCGCTCCACAAATTGATACATAATGCAGCGAAGGGCCTGATGATATACAGGGCAGCAACCGCCAGAGGAGAGCCCGTCATATTAAAAACGATTAAATTCAGCGCAATAAAATAAACCCAGCTTCCGATATTTGAAATACCAATACCGAACAGTAAAATGCCTGGATACTTCCAGGAATAAATTAATTTTCTCCAGTCCACATTTAGCCCTCCCTCTGTTTATTTTGCCGAAAAATAAAAAAATCCCACCCCCAAGACATTAGTCTTGGGGGCGAGATTATTAATCGCGGTGCCACCCCAGTTTATTAATATGTTGCCATATTAACCTCTTCAGGTACGGCAATTAAGCTTATACCCTAGCTCTATAACGGGAGCTCCCGATACATTATCACCATTAAGGATCCAATGTACTGCTCAGAGGCTTGCTTCAATAAAATCGTTCCTGCTCCTTTTCAGCTTCCGGAGCTCTCTGTGAAGAACTTATTTATTTACTCTTCTCATCATCGCATTTACTAATTTTTGTAATATTACCATAAATAAATTAGAGCAGCAAGATTATAATTTATTCACTGGATAAAAAACATCTCTGTTTTTATCCTTGAAAACAAAAAAGAGCGCCCAAAAAAGGACGCTATGAAAGGAAAGGGAAAGGGGAGAAATTATTAGTAGCCCCCAAATCCAGTGCCAATAGCAGCTGCACCAATAATAACTAACAGGATAAACAGCACCAGGATGAACGCAAAGCCAGCACCATGGCCGCGTCCACCATAATCTCCATAATAACCACTCATTAATGTAAACCTCCTTCTTTTAAGGAATGGTACATTATATGTGAGGCAGGCTGGCTTGTATAGATATTTACCGCACTTAGATGAAAATGCTCTAAAACAGTAAGACAGGATTATTACTTCTGCCACCATCGGCTATTGTTTGATGACTATCTTAATGTTTTCACCATAATATAGTCCGTTTGTTCTTCATCACCCATGTAAAAAGAGTGTGCTCCAGTCTGGACAAATCCCAGTTTTTTATAAAAGGCAATTGCATTCTCGTTTTTTTCCCACACACCAAGCCAGATTTTCTTTTTATTTTGTTCCTCTGCTATTTCTATCGCTTTATTAAGCAGTTGTTTTCCAAGTCCCTGTTTATGAAATGTATTTATTATGTAGATTCTCTCTATTTCAATGGCTTCTTCCCCCATCTCTTCCGACTGGGCATTGCTGGTGTTTACCTTCAAATATCCAGCTAGTTCATTTTTAACGAAAATAATATAGAATTGCGAATTAGGATGTAATACTTCTTTTTCCAGTTGTTCCAGATTAAACGCCTTTTCCACATAAGCCTTCATATTCTCCGGCGAGTTCTGGTCCTTAAATGTCTCATTGAACGTTACCGTACTGATTTCCTGTAGTTTCTGTAAGTCTGCCACAGTACACTTTCTGATAGTTGCTGTCATTCAAAATCCTCCCCTATTAATAATTTCTTTTGTTCCCTTTTTTTACTAACTCCCAGTCTTTTACTACATTGTTCCTTACTCTCTTAAGGAGTTCATGGATGGTTTCTGCTTCTTCTTCGGTGAATCCGGCTAAAGCCACATCATTTGAATGCTCATTTTCTCTGATAATAAATGTGTATACATGTTTCCCTTTCTCTGTCGGGAAAAGTTTTTTAATCTTTTTGTTTTGTTCATCTTCTTTCTTTTCAATAAAGCCATTGAGCTCAAGTTTTTTTACAGCACGGGCTGCTGTAGTTCTGTCTACTTTAATCATTTCAGCTAATTTTTCCTGAATGGTTCCCGGGTTCTCACATATACGCACCAAATACAAATACTGGCCTTTCGTAAGGTCATATTCTTTAAATTCTATATTGCTGATGGAATCCAACGCTCTTGCTATCATGCCAATTTCACGGAGAATTTGTTTCATAATGAACTCCTCACACTATTTTTATTGCATATGCAACAAAATAAACTACTTTTAATTTACCTCAAGTTTGTTGTGTTTGCAATAAAACTATCTCGACATAATTCGGGTGGTGCCTGTGAAAAGCCCCCTTATAATGGACAGGTAAGGTATGATAAACGTACGACATATCTAGTTTTTAAGGGGGCTATTTTTTATGGGAAAAACACATGTAAGTGTCGAAACTAAATTGGCAGCTGTACGTCGTGTATTGGAAGAAGGGGATCAAGTTTCAGTAATCGCAAGTGAGCTTGGGTTACACCGTGATACGATCTATAGGTGGATAAATACCTATAAGCTTAAAGGAGAACAAGGACTAATTAACCCTCGTTCTACTACTTCTATAAAAGCTTCGCCATCTCAGGTTGAAGCTGAAAAAAGAATTAAAGAACTAGAAAAACAACTCAAAGAAAAAGAAAAGGAGAATGAAATCCTAAAAAAGTTCCAGGCCTTTCTCAAGAAGAACGAATAAGTAAAAAATACGAGGCAATTTCTTATCTGAGAAAGGATTACCCTGTTGTTATTTTGTGTAAGGTATTAGGCGTTTCCACAAGTGGTTATTACGCTTATTTGAAGCGTCCAAAAAAACAAACGACCAAAAAACAGAAAAAAGAACTACAACAAATTAAGCGGGTTTATAAAAAGTATGGAGGAACATACGGCGCTAAACGAATTGCACAGGTTTTAAAAGCAAAAAACGTTATTATTAATCATAAGAAAGTAGCACGTTTAATGAGAGAATCTAACTTAAAAGCCAAAGTACGTCAGAAAAAGGCAACACACCTAACAAAGAAACAAGCCACCGGCTTTGTATACAGCAATTTATTAGATAGAAACTTCGAGGCGAGTCACCCTAACCAAAAATGGGTTACAGACATGACGGAGGTTGAAATAGACTCCGTGAAACTCTATATTTCCACGATCATGGATCTTTTTAACCGTGAAATTATTGCTTTTAAGTGTGGGTTCAGCCCAAATCAACAGCTTATTGAAGAAACCATTATAGCCGCGAAAATGAAAAGAAAGCTATCTACATTAGAGAATGTGCTCCTCCATAGTGATCAAGGCAGCGTCTATCGTTCTGCCAATTACCATATGTTAAGCAAAAGACTGAAGTTTATACCTAGCATGTCTCGCAAAGCAAACTGCTGGGATAACGCGGTTATAGAAAGTTTCTTTTCACAACTAAAAACAGAGTTTCCTCATTTTTATCCGACTACTAATTTAGTGCAAGTACAATTGGACTTTAAAAAATATATCCGCTTCTACAATGAAGAACGTATACAGAAAAAGATGGGGTATGCATCCCCAAAGGAATACCATAAAAGATATCTACATGCAATTTAGGTTCTAACGAATATTAGAACCTAAATTGTCGAATTTGTTTATTGTCTATTTACCAGGGGCTTGACCACTGTCACCCGTCGAATAACCAAGAAAATAAATGGAATACTTCCCTTTCGTCCACACAATGTAAACTGTACGTCCTGCACATACAAAATTCGCTGTTTTTGCTCTTTGAACTGGAAAACAAAAAATTGTATTATTGCATTTAGCTGTTTTTTACATAATAATTTTTGCTCACTGAAAAAGATCTCATAGACAGCAGAATGAATAGCTGTACATAAGGCAAAATAACGATAGCAGCTGATTTAAGCTAAGACTAAGGGGTGTTAATAACATGAAAAACATTAAATGGAAAAAGACCGGGATGGTTGCCGGGTTGTCTTTAACTCTTCTCGCAGCCGGATGCGGACAGGAAAATGCAGAGAATACGGATGACACGGAAAACGCCGGAAACGAACAAGCTGGCGTGAATATCGGGGAAGCAGTAAATTATACGATTACAGGTATTGAGCCAGGTGCCGGAATCACTCAGGCTACTGATAATGCTTTAGCAGAGTATGAAAATCTTGCCGGCTGGCATCATGAAATCTCCTCCACAGTGGCTATGCTGACCGAATTAGAAAGTGCCATTAACAATGAGGAACCTATTATTGTTGCCGGGTGGTCCCCTCACTTTAAATTTGCGCAGTATGACCTGAAATACTTAGAAGATCCTGAAGGCGTATATGGCGGGGAAGAACAAATTAAAACAATTGTAAGAACCGGGCTGGAAGAAGATATGCCTGAAGCATACGAAATTCTGGGCAGATTCAACTGGGAGCCGGAAGATATGGAATCCGTCATGCTTGACGCCCAGGAAATGGATTTTGAAGAAGCAGCCCGGGACTGGGTAGAAGAAAACGAGGAAAAAGTTGCAGATTGGACAGAAGGTGTAGAGCCTGTGGATGGTACGAACATTGAATTAGTAATAACTCCATGGGACACGGAACGCTCTTCCGGAAATGTTGTAAAAATAGTTCTGGAGGAACACGGATTTAATGTTACCCTAACTCCTGTTGACCCGCCTATTATGTTCCAGGCTATTGCTTCAGGTGATGCTGATGCCTCAATCGCTCCCTGGATGCCCGCTACCCATGCTTCATTTTACGAAGAGCATGAAGGTAATTTCGAAGACTTAGGAGAAAACTTAACTGGCGCTAAAATTGGTCTCGTTGTACCAGAATATATGGAGATTGATTCTATTGAAGATCTCGAGCCTGCAGAATAAAAGTAACTACTCCCTATTAGGGAAGTTTCGACGAGTGCCTGGCACCACCCGAAAAAACTCGTATTTTGTCGAACTCGCAAATAAAACACAAGGCATCCAAACATAATGGATGCCTTGCTTTCATATTATTTCGTCCTCTAACTTATTTAAATAATAATTCTAACGCTTTATTTGCGGCATGCTTTCCTGAACGAACTGCACCTTCCATGAATTTCGGGAAATCGGAAGAAAGCTCGCTACCGGAAAACAATAGCTTTTTATACGGATTCCTCAGTATTTCTGCTGCGTTATGCACACCTTCAAAGAGAACGCTTGCACTGTAACCTCCGCCATAGTAAGGATCGTTCACCCATACGCTCTCTTCTCTATCAATATAATAACGAGCTTTTTCACCAAGTACCACTGTTAAAAGACTGACTGCATATTCCAGCCTTTCATCAAGTGTTCTCTCCGCTAACTTTATCGCTGTATCTCCTCCAATAAACATTGTCAGCCGGTTTTCATCTCCTGCTTTAGAGGAATCTGATACGTTAATCCCCTCAGGTTCTGAGTAGATTACCTCCTTCAGACGGTGAACTTCATCTTGTACAGAGAAGCTGCGCCAGAACGCTTCTTCAAATACCCATGTTATCTTGATAACGGCGCCGTCTTTAAAACTCTTTAAAGCATTTTCTATTTTTTCAGGCAAACCAGTAGTATAATTTATTCGGCTTGCAGCAGTTGGGGGAATGGCCAGAATAACAGATTTTGACTGATATTCGTTGGTTAAAGTGCGTATAATATATCCATTCTTACTTTCTCCTATTTCGGCAACAGGCTGCCCGTAAATAATTTTATCCTTAGAGAAACTTTCCAGATAGGACACTACATTATTTAATGGCCCGGAAGCCTGGTGAGTAGTATCACTTTTACTTGATAAATATCGTTTCATCATTTCAGCAATTGCTTTACTGCTGATAAGCTCAGGATTAATATTTAAAACCTCCGAATGCTGGCTGCTGATTAATTTTCTATGATATGGATCAGTAATATTTTTCTCATAAAGCCTGGATAGCCTGATGTCTCTCTCTCCGAGCCCCTTAAACAATTTTTCCTCAGCCTCAAGTATAGTTTCAACATCTGTATTTTTCCGCTCATCAATAATGACCGCATCCTCTGTGACATCAGTTTCATGAATCTCCATACCGGCATCCATTACAAGCCTGGTCATTTCTGTCATGTCCTGATTTATAAACTGTCCGCCAAGTTCAAAATATCTGTCAGTATATTCCCTGGAATATACTTTGCCTCCCGGGCGTGCATTCGCTTCTATTATTTTATAGCTTACATCTTCCTCATTTAAAACCTTTCCTGCTGATAATCCTGCCAGCCCAGCTCCAATAATAATTACATCATATTCCATTTGAATTTTCACCCTTTACTGACTTTATATTTGATCTATTAATACTTGTTATCCATTCAGGAGGGTGGTAAAACACAGCAATCAGCTAATACGTATCCACAATTCCCCCGGTTCATAAAAAATTTTTCTACAAATACAAAAAAGACGGGCAAAAATAAAGCTGCCCGCCGAGTTTTTATGAAATTAATTTACATCCAGGACTTTCACCGACACGGAAACATCCAGATTGCTCTTACCTCCCCGGTAAAAACCCTGAAGCGGGCTCACATCATGATAGTCCCGGCCTGTTGCGATCCGGATGTGGTTTTCCAGCGCTTCCACATTGTTTGTTGGATCAAGCCCGGTCCAGCCAATTCCCGGGAGCATGACTTCCACCCATGCATGGGTCGCCGCATCACCGATTAAAGCAGAACCTTCCCCAACATAGAGATAACCGCTCACATACCGGGCCGGAATATTATTTGCTCTTAAGATCCCGAGCATCACATTCGTCATATCCTGGCAGACACCGGACTTCTGCTCAAATGCTTCCTCGGCTTTTGTATGCACATTCGTCGAATTCGTGTGATAAGTAAACCTGTCATGCAGATATTCCATGACCTTTAAGGAAAAATCCACCGGGTCTTCCATGCCGCCAAGTTCATCCACTACCTGATCAACCTGTTCCTTCTTCAAATATGTGTTAGGAGTATCGTTTAAAAAAGATAGATAATGCTCCCTGAAAAGCTTGGACGTGAAAATCCCTTTCATTTCCGGCGTGTATTTAATATGGTGAATAAACGGGCTTCGCTGTACACTGACAACTGAAGTTGTCTTTACCTCTAAATGTGTATGCTGTTCAGGAATGTAAAACTCTTCCACATGATTGCCCCAGATGTCTACATGCTCTTTCGTGAGAGAACCGGGGCTGATTTCTGACCTGTAAGACAGAAGCCGCTGGCATTCATCAGTCCGTGGCTTCAGGCGGATTGTGTTCATACTTGAATCCACAGGCGCCTCGTAATCAAAATTATTAATATGCTCAATCTGAAATTTCATATGCGCATTCTTCTCCGTATGTGTATTAATCACATGCTGTGATTGTGTCTGGCTGCCGGATTTAATTCTGTTGTTCCGCTCCGTCAGATAATATGTTTCGGAAAAAATCTGGCCTATTTCATTACAGCGGTTCTGAAAGTAATCCAGAAACTGGCAAAGTTCACTCAAGTTAAGTTCCTGAATCTTCATCTCTGTAAACTCCGCAGTCAGCTCATCCAGTGCACTGAATATTTCTCTGGAATAGTGGGAAATCTTCCCTTGTTCCACATCAATAATCGCGTCTCTGATATGGTCGATACAATAGCGGATTGACCGGGGAAAAGACTCTTCTGTAATTAGAAATGACAGGACATTCTTTGGCTCCATTATCGGCGGAAACTGCTTTAAATATGCCTCGTAGCCGTTTAACAACTGAAGCGCAAACCTCCAGTTATAATATCTATTTGTCTCTGCTTCTCCCTCCCGGCTGTGGCAGCATACTACATTAAGGGTCCGAGCAGTATTTTCTGCTTTCTCGAGCCATTTACCGATTTTCAAAAACCGGTACGGCCGTCCTCTCGACATGGATGACTCTATCGCCCCCTGAATAGTGAGCGAAGTAGATTTAATTCTTCTTAAGTACTTGTTTATGCTCTCTTTTGTTAATTTCCCTTCCCGTAAACCTTCTGCGTACAGAAAAAAATCATTCCATATTTCAAATATATCATTTGGCAGATGGTCTCTCGATGTTCTTGCGTTTTCCCTTGCAATATCAATACAGTTAATCAGGGAGTTCTGGTTCACTTTAGAGGAAGCTAAATAATCAAGAATGTATTCTTCATCAAGTCCCTTATTATTTTTTATATGCTCAAGCTCCTGGTGTGATGCACAAATTGCCACGACCATATCCCAGTCCAGGTCTGCAAGTGTTTCCTCATCTGAAGCTTCCAGAGTATTGATGAGCTGTACACTCATGACCCTTGCGATATTTTCAGTCCTCTCAATATTTCTCGCCATCCAGTACAGCGAGTTTGCCACACGGCTGAGCATTACTCTTCACTTCCTTTCTCTTTTAACACCCATGTGTCTTTTCCGCCGCCGCCCTGGGATGAGTTCACAACAAGAGACCCTTCTTTAAGAGCAACCCGGGACAGGCCCCCTGGCAGAACGTGGGTTTCGATCCCTCTCATTACAAAAATACGGAGATCTACATGGCATGGATAAAACCGGGAATCCTGAAAAGCCGGCGCCCGGGAAAGTTTAATGGTCGGCTGGGCAATATACTGATGCGGTTCCTCGCTAATCT
This sequence comes from Evansella clarkii, assembly GCF_002019695.1. Classification (GTDB taxonomy): domain Bacteria; phylum Bacillota; class Bacilli; order Bacillales; family Salisediminibacteriaceae; genus Evansella; species Evansella clarkii. Next base: position 4,007,915 of record NZ_KV917376.1, read on the forward strand.
TTTTTCTGAACATTTCTATTTGCTCTTCCGAAGCATGGGGACCGACGAGCATGTCGTACCCGCCGGAAGCACCTACGTTTTTTACAACAAGCTCCTCCAGATGATCCAGGACCCATGCACGCTGATCCGGTTCCCGGAGCTGGTATGTTTTCACGTTTGATAAAATAGGTTCCTCGTTTAAATAATACTTTATTATATCGGGCACAAATGCATAAATAGCTTTGTCGTCAGCAATGCCGTTCCCAATCCCGTTCACAATAGCGAGATTACCTGCACGGTATGCCCTCATCATCCCTGGGACACCGAGATAGGAATCCTCCCGAAAAACCTCAGGATCCAGAAAATCATCATCGATTCTCCGGTATATAATATCCACCCGTTTCAGACCGTGGATAGTTTTCATAAAAACTTTATTATCCTTTACGAGCAAATCCCGCCCCTCCACCAGCTCCATCCCCATTTGCTGTGCGAGAAACACATGGTCATAATAAGCGGAGTTGTACATTCCCGGTGTCAGGAGCACTGCAGTTGGATCTTGTCCATCCGGCAGATTATCCGGCCTGTGGCTGAGCACCGCTTCATGCATATAAGTCATCTGATGTTCCAGAGTTTCAATGGAATGCTTGAAGAAAAACTCTGGATACACCTGCCTCATTACAAACCTGTTCTGATAAACATATGCCATGCCTGACGGATTCCTGAGATTATCTTCAAGCACATGGTACTCCCCATTTTCATCACGGATCAGGTCAATCCCCCCGAGAAAAATATGGTTTTTCAGTGGTACATTAATTCCCTCCACCTGCTCTTTATAATAATAAGGGTTGTTTTCAATTAACTCTCTTGGAATAACACCGTCTTTAAGTATGTTTTGCCCGGAATATATGTCTTCAAGAAACTGGTTGAGGGCCTCAGTCCGCTGTATAACGCCTTTCTCAATCCATTTCCACTGATCAGGAGGAATAATAATCGGGATAAAATCGATTGGCATTGTCCGCTCTGTACCTTGATTTTCACTGTAAACTGTAAATGTAATTCCCTGCCGCAAAAAAGAAAGCTGTGCTGTTTCATGCTTTTCAAGTAATTCATTTTCCGAAAATTGCTGTAGTGTCTCATAGAATGAGGCATAATGCTTCCGTGGGCGTCCTTCATCTGACAGCATTTCATCAAAAAACGGGGCTGTTTCATAGGCTTTGAACATGCGCTTCCATTCCCTCCTGTTTTGTTTTTTGAAATTTCAGAAAAACAAAGGCAAAATTAATGTACCTGAAACTTACTACCTATATGTAATACCCTTATTTTAACAACTGTTAACGGGGTTTTTCAGTAACTTTATATCTACCGCATCAAAAATGCTAGTTGGATTATTGGTAGGCTACCATTTTTTTTTAGTAGTTTTCTCCACACATCTTTTATTAACTTTCTTTAAATTGCAAAAAAATAAGCCGGCGTATGCAGCTTCGTGGTATGTAAAATAAGTATAGCTTATGATTTAATTTACATGCGTTTTAAAAGTTCGGTTTACAAATGTCTCCTCATCAATATCCTTTATGGCAGGCAGTCTTGAAGTGGTTTTATCTGCGAGCCAAAAAAGACCTACGCTAAAAACAGTGATCCCACTGAAGAAAATAACGTTAAAACTCCCAATTATGATACCTAAACTGCCTCCTAGTAACGAGCCAATTGGCATTGCAATACCACTAAGGCTAAATGATGCTGAAAATACCCTGCCTAACAATTGTTTTGGAACCCCTTTTTGTAAACTTGTATTAATTAAGATGTTTGTTACACCTCCAGGTACCCACGCAATCCCATAAACTACGATTATTAACCATTTCCATGGCATAACCACAGCCGCTGCCCACAGTATTCCGCTTAATAAAAATGCCACTCCATAAACCTTTCCCATTCTGAACTGCTCTAAATTTAAATATGGTGTTAGTAATGCTCCAGACAAACTTCCGAATGCTTGAGCCATTAGTAATAATCCATAAATTTCAGCTCCGCCTTTATAGTCACTAAATGAAGGTAGAACCACGAAAGTGGCACCTCCTACAAGATTAATAACCACCATTCCAAAGAGAAGCCTGGAAAATCTTTTACTAATCAAAATCTTCATTCCTTCTCTTAGTTCAAGCTGATACGTTTTAAACTGATTTATTATTGAGTTTCTCATCCAATACTCTTGTTTATTTGCTGGCTTTTTCTCAATTTTTATCATAGAAAACAATAAGGCACCCATTAAGAAGAGGGCAGAATCCAATAAATAGATTGATACAGCACCAAATATAACAATTAAAACGCCTGCTATTGCATTGCAGCCAACCTCAATCCCCTGGTATGCAAGTGTAAAATAAGAATTAGCTTTTGTTAAATCTTCATTTTTTACAAAATCAGGAAGAGAAGCCATCTGTGCAGGGTAGACCAACATATTAAACATCATAATAACTGGAGACATGGTCAGAACAAGTGCAATAGTAAGAAACTCAAAATAATAGGCTAAAGGAATCACTAATAAAAGGCCGCATTGTATAAGCTGGGAGTTTATTAATAATGGCCGAATAGAAATTTTATCGATTAGCGGGCCACTTAAAAGCTGAATTATTCTGGGAAGAACAGTAAGGAAACCCGCTAATCCCGTATAAAAAGTTGATCCGCCAAGATCGTACACAAGCCACATTGCAGCGACCGCATAAAGGCTGTCGCCAATATTACTTACTACCCTCCCAAAAAACATATACCTGAAGTTATTATTTGAAAATAAATTCATTTATCATCCTCCTGTTTATTTATCTTTTGTTTTACTGAGTTGATTTTTACACCGATACTATATTCTTCAGTCTTATCTGTGGTATTAACAGACGTTTTTTTCACCCACTCTTCAAGAAATAACCTGAATTCTTTTTTTATCTCCTTTTGTTGTTTTTGCGAAAGACTTAATCGTATACTAAGCGCTGTTGAATCATCGGAAAGATAATCATCCTTTAAAACTGGATCAATGGGTTCTGTCCCATCTGAATTGAACCACTTAGACTTTGATTTGTAGTATTTTTCTATCACTCCTCCAAACTGTTTTTCTTCCACAAGCTCAATAAGTCCGCCTTCATAAAGCTTTTTCATATGATAATGTATATTTCCTCCTGTTTCCCCCAACAAATCAGCAACCTGTTTGGCTGTTCTTGGTTCCTCCAGCAGCTGACTAATTATTTTTATTCGAAGAGCATTTCCAAGTAATTTTGCCTGATTGACGGAAACCTTTAATTGTTTTTCATTCATCATAAAAACTCCCTTTCTATGATCTAAATTTCCAGATTAACAGTCTGTAATTTTAGATTATCACTTCAAATTAAAAATAGCTACAATTATTTGGAAAATGCTTAATTTTCATCTCGGTGCCAGGTTGATTCGGAGCATATTGGGCGCCTCGCTCATTCTCCCTGATTCTCCCGTATACTCGTTCGTTCAACCTGGCACTTTAGTTCCAGGTACGCCGGTGCCAGGTTGATTCGGGACACGCTGGGCGGCTCCTACATTCTCCCTCATTCTCCCGTTTATCCACTTGTTTAACCTGGCACTTTGGTTCCAGGTACTTCGGTGCCAGGTTGATTCTGGACACATTAGCCGGCACCATCATCCTCCCTCATTCTCCCGTTTACTCACTCGTTCAACCTGGCACTTTGGTTCCAGGTACGCCGGTGCCAGGTTGGGTCGGGATCCGTTGGGCGGCTCACTCATTCTCCTTCATGCTCCCATTTCCTCGCTCGCGCAACCTGGCACTTTAGTTCCAGGTACATCGGTGCCAGGTTGGATCGGGATCCGTTGGGCGGCTCTCTCATTTTCCTTCATTCTCCGGTATAGTCGCTCTTTCAACCTGGCACTTTGGTTCCAGGAACCCGAGTTCCAGGAACCTCGATACCATGTTGAAATGGCTTGTTAAACGTCGCTGTTAATCTAAAATAAATAACACCCATACCCCAATATTCAATATCATCCAAACCGGCTGTTTTGATAGCGTTTCAATAAGACAACTAATACAAACCCACCCGCAAATGTAACCAGTGATATGAGTATAACCTGACCATTGACTGGACCAGATAAATTATCTGAAATGGCGTAAATGGAGCCAATCACTAAACCAAGCATTGCGGAATACGTTCCTGCTGAATAATTCGCTAACAGAAAACGAATTAATTTACTTGTAAGCAGTACACCTATAATCACACCCGCGCCAATTGATAAAATAACAGGCAGATTTAATGTTAACAGTGAATCTGTTGCAATTTCGTAGACTCCTAATATCATAAAAATTAAAGCCCCGCTTATTCCAGGGAGCACGAGAGCAGTACTGGCAATGAATCCCGAAACAATCAGAAAGGCGTAATTTATAATAGATAAATTATTTATTTCAACACTGGTAATCCCGCTTAAAAGTTGTCCCACAATAACAATAGAAATAAATATAAATATGATTATGTAATGTTTTGTTTGCAGTCCGGCTTTAGCCTGTTGTTGTGCTTCTCCCCATAAATAAGGAAGAAACCCAACGATAATACCGAGAAAAAACAGTAGGGTTGGAGTATTATAATTTTCAAGCAAGTATCTAATAATATACAGAGCAGAAGCAAAACCAATAATCATACCAAAACCAAAAGTAACAAGAAAAGGAATCACTTCATTTCTCCGGTCAGTTGTCACAACACTTAATGAATATATTAGCCTTTCGTATACACCTAAGATCATAGCAACAGTACTCCCGCTTACACCTGGGACGACCTCCGTCATTCCCATTGCCATCCCCCGCACAATAATTCCAAGCATGTTCCTATCAGCACCTTAAAAAGTTATTAAATTCACTATTAATTGACTCTATGTCAATATTAACATAAAATTCCATCCTCCCCTTCAACTTTCGCAACTAAAGAATACAAAAAAGAAGCTGGCAACCTGCCAGCCCCTGAACAAACTATTATACCTATAATCACGCTTTTTCTTTAACTGCAGAATATACCCCATTGATCATAGCGAGGAACAAGCCTGCAATTGCAAAGAGAATCCAGTTAATATGCCACATGTGGAAGAAAAATCCGGTGATGAGAAAAAGAATGGTAACAAACGGCCAAAGTACTGCAGAAATAGCTCTGATTATTTTCGGCTCGCTTTTTTCATCCTCTTCATCGTCCCAAGTATCAACTGAAGCACCGCTACCCTTCTTGCCGCTTCTTTTAAGCAGTTTTCGGTAGGCATCCTGCTTCGTACCTGAACTTACAAACAAATAAATTGCTACTGCTACCATAAGCAGAAGTATTACAACTCCGTACACAGCCGCACTGTCATTTATGATCGACAAAAGGATCAGTGGTGCTGGGGACAAAATACATAATGCCACTCCTGCAATAAGTTTTGTCGTAAAACTCCGTTGGTCTAATTCGTACTTATGTTCAAGAGAAACCCTTATATCAGCAGGAAGATAGAACCCGCTGCCCAGATATTTATGTTTTTCCATAACCATTCCTGAGTAAATAAATAACCCAACTGCTGGTGCGACAAGTAAAAAGAGAGTGACAACGCCAATGACCGCTCCGGAGTCCTGACTCAATCCAAAGAGGAGTCCATTTTCAGCTAATTGAGAAAGGAGGACTAACGATGCTGACCCGACGATACATAAAACAATGCCAAAACCTATTAATTTCCCTGTCTTTGTACTATCATCCAGGTAATCATCCACTTGCTCATCACTAAGGGAAGTAAGTTCGATGCCGTCTTCACCGGCTTCTTCTGATGCCACATCAATGTCCAGCTCCTTTACGAGCTCATCAATATTACCAAATTCGGATATTACAATACCAATTGCTTCATTTTCAGATTTCCCGCTCTGTTTCAGCTCTTCGTATTTATCCTCCATGTTGGCGAGCAAATCTTCCTTTATTCTTTTCATCTCAGCTGTTTTTGGCAGTGGTGCAAACATATTATTAAGATAAGTAATTATCGTGTCCACTTAGAGATCCTCCTTAATAAATTGGTTAATGACTTCCTTTGTAAGCTCCCACTCTCTGCATTTTTCTTTATAATAGTTCCTTCCAGCGTCAGTTATTTTATAATAAGTTCGCCTTTTACCGAAGGTTCCCTCCTTGTGGTAAGAAGTGATATACCCATTTTTCATCAGCCGGTTGAAGGCGGAATAAAGCGTTGTTTCTTTAATAATATATTTTTCGCCGGAAAGCTCTTTTATCTGCTTGGATATCTCGTAGCCGTATGAATCATCATCAAGCAGCAGATAAAGGATAATGGTGTCGTTGTAGCCCCGAATAACATCACTGCTGATCAAATTATTTCGCCTGCCTCCTGTGCTTTATTTACTGACTGGAAAAAGAGAATGGTAATAACTTTACTTTGTCTGTCGTACTTCATCTGTCGTAGTAATTTTATTTTACCTTAATTACTACGACAGGTAAAGTATGATTTTCCTTTCCCCAGACTAATTAAATGATTTTCTCGTTATTGGATAAACTATCTTAGATAAATTTTACAGGGGGTTATAAAGATGGATGACTTCACTCACAACAGCAGGTTGAGTTCCTCGGAGCTTGCCAACCTCTGGACCCAGTATATAAATGACAACATGTCACAATATGTGCTTAGCTACTTAATAAAAACCACACAAGATAAAGAAATTAATGAAGTACTCGAATTCTCTCTGCAATTATCCAAAAGCCACCTTCAAAAAATAAAGCCTTTCTTAGCAAAAGAGAATTATCCAATACCAAAAGGGTTTTCAGATATTGATGTTAATCTGGAAGCACCAGCTTTATTTACTGATACATTTCATATTGTTTTTATCCAGATTATGTCTATTCATGGGATGACCAGATACGCAGGTGCAATGGGCTGTGCCATTAGAGAGGATCAAAGAAAATATTTTAAAGAAGTTATTTCTGAATCAGTGGAATTATACGACAGAGCTACTGAAGTACTTGTACGAAAAGGAATAATCAGTAAACCCCCTTCTTTCAATAATAGCCAAAAAATTGACTATATTAACAAACAGGATTATTTAACTGGCTGGTTTGGAAAAAGAAGACCTATTAGCGCAGTCGAAGTGAGCGGTACTTATCTTAATTTGCAGAAGACAATGACAAAATTAGTACTTGAACTTGGTTTTAGCCAGGTGACACAATCGAATGAAGTAAGAAGGTATATGGATAGAGCAAGATCTGTCTGTCAAAATCACTTTAAAATACTATCCAGCATGCTGACGGAAGAAAATTTACATATTCCGAGAACATTCGATTCTGAAGTAACAGATTCAACAACCCCTCCATTTTCAGACAGACTTATATTGTTCTTAATCGTGTCACTCCTTTCGTCTGCTGTCGGGTATTACGGAGAAGCAATGGCATTATGCCAAAGAAGAGATTTGTCAGTTAATTACGCAAAAATGATTGCCGAAATTGGTGTGCTTGCCGAGGATGGCGTGAACCTGCTTATTGATAAAGAATGGTTGGAAGAGCCTCCTTTGGCGACAGATCATGAACGCCTGGCAAAAGAGAAATGATACTGCAGGGAAAATAGACACCACATTAAATGGCGGATTATTATCCACCTTCAGGTCATTTAAGACTGCCCTGGTTCCAGGGCAGTCTTTCCGCTATCGGTTTCAATTGGTTTCACCAAGTATACGAAGCATTTTAGGCATGATTTTAAAAGGGGCTGGAGCCGCAGTTACCTGGCTGACGGTTCCAGCGGTTATTATATCCAGCTCCGGACAGTAAAAGAGCCAGGAACCTGTTGCTCCTGTGTGGCCCGTCAGATCTGGCATAGGACGAAACGGGGTAAACAGACGAGGCATTTTAAACCGCATTATGCCCAGCCCATATTGTATCGGCCAGCCAGGGGCTAACGGGCTGAGCCCAAACCCAAATGTCTGCCAGCCACTCTGCATTAGCTCTACCGTTTCTGGTTTCTCAAACACTTTCCCGTTAACAAGTGCCCTCATAAACTTGATTAAATCTCTTGCTGTACTGTTGAGATCATTAAAAGATCTTAAAGCAAGCGGTTTGTCGTTAAAGGCTGTGTCCTCTATCCAGACAGTGGCCGTCGTCCCCGCAGGTTCCAGTGATTCAGAGCCAGGATGATATGTATTAACTAATCCCAGCGGCTCAAAAAGCATCTCCTTAAAGACCTCTTCAATCGGCTTACCGGTTACTTTTTCAATAATAGCGATAAGTATTTGAAAATTCGTGTCCGAATAACGTATCCGATATTTTTCTCCGCTGAGGTTTTGAGGCGGAAAAAGAGGAGCATTCACTTTACGTACAATCTGAAGTGTGTCTTCAAGGGACCAGGACATATCCTTTCCTTCTATCGCCCGGTCTATTATTGTTTTTTCCCCTTTCGGCTTTATCTCAAGGTAGTCCGGAATCCCGGAAGAATGGCTTAGCAGATGTTCTATCGTTAAGCGGTCATAATAGTCGATGCCCCCAACTACATGCACATTCTTCAAAAGATCTTCAGGAAGATAGTCGATAACTAAATTATTGATGGATAGCTTATTTGTCTCGTGGAGTTTGAGGATAGTGGTGGCGATATAGAGTTTTGTTACACTGGCAATCCAAAATGGCGTATCGGCCTCCATTTCTGTCCCGTCAGGATGGGCAATACCTTTTGCCCCTTCCCAACGAAAAGTTCCCTCTCTATTCTCCACCGCCAAAACCGCGTGCCGGACCCCTTTCATGGCCAACAGCTGATCCAGAAGGCCATGTAGCGATTTCGATTGATTAGCAGTTAATGAGTTGCTTTGAGTAATAGCTATTTTAGACCCCTCCATTATTTAACTTACATGTAACTTCCCCCCATGCTGAATTACATTTAAGAATTATGTACCACAATTGCCTAATTATTACGAAAACTTAACGATTCATCTAAATTATAGCATTTGTTTCCCGAATAATATTAAATGTGAGTAAAATGACTCAAACCAGTTTTCCGGCGGTCTGAATAATATAGTATCCACTTCATGACACCAATGTTTCTGCATTTAAACATTTTCAAAAAAAGAGCATTAAATTGCAATGCAATTTAACACTCGATTAGTTTTGTTCTCTATATTATATATAGAAGAAACTCGATTTCCTGACTCCAGAATGACAGTATTTTTATGGCCCGTCTCGAATTACTCCCTCATCCAGTCAGGCTGGTGGAAGCCCTGGAATTCTTCTTCGATAAACTGTTTAAATTCGTCTGATTCAATGGCTTCCTTAATATCCTGTACGTATTGATCGTCAAGGTTTTCCGTAAGTACAACCACCTGGTTGATAATATTCTCAGGAATATTGTCTTTTGCCAGTGACGTTGTTAAATCCAGTCCCGCCGAAATAGCAAAGTTTCCATTTATGGCAGCTAAATCCACCGAGCTGAGAGATCTTGGAAGCTGTGCTGCTTCCAGAGACTCGATTTTCAGGTCCAGCGGGTTGCTGGTAACATCGTTTTCAGTTACACGCAGGGGGTTAACATCTTCGTCAAATTCCAGAAGCCCGTTGTCTCTTAAAACAGTAAGCCCCCTCGCCGTATTTGTCGGGTCATTCGGAATTGCCACTGTGCTTCCAGGTTCAATTTCGTCAAGGGAATCGAACTTCTCTGAATAAATCGCCATTGGTGCTGTCGGTACTCTGATTACACCTGAAAGTTCCATGTCGTGCTCCTCTGCAAATGCAGTCATATAAACCTCATGCTGGAACAGGTTAGCATCTAGAGATCCAGATCCAAGGGCGGTATTCGGCTGGACATAATCGTTGAATTCCCTAACTTCCACTGTATAACCAAGCTCCTCCAGATATGGCTTTACACCGCCTTCTAACATATCGCTGTACGGAATCGTTCCTCCGAGAACAAGATCCTTCTTTTCAACGTCTGAAGCTGCACCTTCATCTGAACCACAGGCAGCCAGCAGTCCGGCTGGGATTAATGATAATAGTAATAGAAATTTTTTCATTTTATATAGCCTCCGTAGTTGTTTATTATCGTCTGCTTACTGCCTTTGCAATAAAGTCGCCAAAATACTGGACGACCTGTACTAAAACGATTAACAGAATAACAGTAGTAAACATAATCGTATTATCATAGCGGTAATATCCATACCTGATCGCCAGGTCGCCAATGCCTCCGCCGCCGATTGTTCCGGCCATTGCCGAGTATCCGATTAAACTGATTGCCGTAATTGTCAGTCCCCGAATGAGCCCGGCCTTCGACTCAGGAAGGATGATATCTTTTATGATCAGCCAGGGTGACGCTCCGGCTGCCACTGCCGCTTCAATAACACCTTTGTCAATCTCCCGTGCTGCTGACTCAGCGATTCTCGCATAAAAAGGAATGGCTGCTACGGAAAGGGAAACTGAAGCTGCGAGCGGCCCGATCGTTGTGTTCAGCAGGAAATGTGTGAACGGAAGCAGAAAAACGAGCAGGATCACATATGGAACAGACCTAATTAAATTAATAATGCTGCCTGCTGTCTGCCGGATCAATTTGTTTTCCAGGAAAATACCTCTGTCAGTCACAAAGAGGAGGATTCCTAAAGGCAGCCCGATAAGAAGGGCTGTGAGAAGGGCAATCCCTACCATTAACAAAGTTTCGAAGAATGCCTGGTTCAGTTCAGGCAATATTTGAATTATGCTCTCCATGGCTAATCACCTCCACTTTGCTTACCCGCTTACGCAGATAGTCGATTGCTTTTTTTACCTCGTCCTGCTCCCCGGTAACACTCATGATAAAAATTCCGAGTGGTTCATCCTGGATGTATTCCACCTTACCATGAAGAATGTTGCCCTGTACCCGGAATGCCTGAAGCGCATCGGATACAACAGATTGCGTTGCTTTTTCTCCCCAAAACTGCAGCATAACAAGCTCTCCATCAAGCCCCTCTGTAAGTTTTTGGGGGAGTTTAAAATCAAGCACGGTTTCGATAAATGTTTCTGTTAACGGTTCCTGAGGGTTTGCAAAAATATTATAGGTAGATCCTTGTTCCACTACTCTGCCATCCTGCATTACCGCACATTTGTGGCAGATCTCTTTCACGACTTCCATCTCGTGGGTAATAATAACGATTGTGATGCCAAGCTCTTTATTGATTTTTTTCAGCAATGCGAGAATTGATTTGGTCGTGCTCGGATCAAGGGCGGATGTTGCCTCGTCACAAAGGAGCACCTTCGGGTTGTTGGCAAGGGCCCTTGCGATGCTGACCCTCTGTTTCTGACCACCGCTAAGCTGTGCAGGGTACTGGTTCCTCCTGTCCGTAAGACCAACCAGTTTAAGAAGCTCATCCACCCTTTGGCGGATATGCTGTTTTTTAATGCCCGCAGCCTTTAAAGCGAAACCTACATTTTCAAAAACCGTCTTGGATGAAACGAGGTAGAACCCCTGAAAAATCATGCCGATCGATTGCCTTTGTTTCCTTAATTGCTTTGGGGACAGCTCAGCCAGGTTAACTCCGTCTACTTTTACTGTCCCTGAAGTTGGCGGTTCAAGATAGTTCATGCATCGAAGCAAGGTGCTTTTTCCTGCCCCGCTGTACCCGACGATTCCGAAAATTTCCCCTTTCCTGATATGGAGAGTTACATCATCAACTCCCTTCACAATGCCAGATTTACTTTGAAATTCCTTCGTTATATTTTCCAGGGTAAGCATAGAAGACTCCCTTCTTAATTTTATTGGATGCTGTTTATTTCTGAGTATACTTATCGTTTTAGTTAAAGAATTTATTAAAACCAGTGACTATTTCTTCCTAAACTGCTTTGTTATTTTGCAAGTCCTTCTGAAAAGCTAAAACAAAATGGTATCGCGCCAAATTTAACAGTTATCGCGCGTAACTAAGCAGGTATCGCGCCAATCCACATAGTTATCACGCCAAGACAGGAACTTATCACGCAAAACTCAAACATTCTCCCTTAACTCTCCACCACTACTTTCCTGAATTTGCTTCCCGGGTGGTCTTCCGGCAGAAGGCTGGAGCCTTCCGGAAATAGTTTTTCTCTTAAAGTGCCTTCCTTGTATTCTGTTTTATATAGTCCTCGTTTTTGCAGCTCGGGAACTACTAAGTCTATGAATGATTCCAGGTCCCCTGGCGTTACGAGATGGTTTAAGTTAAAACCGTCCACGCCTGATTCTTTGAACTGGAATTCGATTGCATCGGCAACTTCCTCCGGGCTTCCCACAATAATGCTGTTTCTATCCAGGGACTCAAACCTGTTAAGTACATCGCCTACAGTAAGCTTTTTCGGAGCGTCTTTAGTTAAAGTTGCTGCTTTATAGTGGCCGCCCTCAGTCTTTTTCGTGTATTCGAAAGGCAGTTCAGGATCCAGCTTCTCATATTCGGCTATATCATATCCGCTCGCGCCGTACTGGGCCTTCGCTGCATCTGCACTCCACAGCTTGTTGTATTCCTCGAATTTACGTTCCGCCTCCTCCGTCGTTTCTGCAACGATAACACTTAAGAAAGAGAAGAACTTCAGGTTATCCGGATTTCGCCCGTGTTTTGCAGCCCTTTCACGAATATCATCCGCATAGTATCGGATCCGTTCAGGTGTTGGTCCCCCGACAAAAATACATTCTGCATGTCTGGCAGCGAATTCCCTGCCTTTTTCCGACGTCCCTGCCTGGTAAATAACTGGTGTCCTCTGCAGTGACGGCTCGCTTAAATGTGGTCCTTCCACACTGAAGTACTCGCCTTTATGATTGATTTCATGCACCTTTTCAGGATCCACAAGCGTCTTGTTTTCCACGTCCTCCACTACTGCACCGTATTCCCAGCTCTGTTCCCAAAGCTTATACGACACATCGAGATATTCATGGGCGATGTCGTATCTTTCATCATGCCTGATCATTTCCTCCAGTCCGAAGTTTCGGGCAGCGTTAGGAAGATAAGATGTCACCACATTCCAGGCGATCCGGCCGTTTGTCAGATGATCGAGCGTTGTAAAACGTCTGGCATTTCCAAAAGGCTGTTCATATGTAGTGCTCACAGTGATCGCGAATGATAAGTTGTTCGTCACACTTGCCATCGCAGATACTAACAGCGCCGGATCATTCAGGGGCACCTGCAGTCCATCTCGGATTGATGGTGCTTTGCTTTTTTGGTACACATCATAGATTCCAAGAACATCAGCGAAAAAAACGGCATCAAACTTTCCTTTTTCCAAAAGCTTCGCGAGCTCGATCCAGTAGTTTAAATCCTTATACCCTTTGTGTCTTTTATTCTCCGGATGCTTCCAGAAACCATGGGAATTGTGCATTGCACTGTTCATTTCAAATGCGTTCAAAATAATCTGTTTCGTCATTTTCTCGTCCTCCTGGTTAATTAGTCATCGGAGAGAGGTGGTCTCAAATAAAAAATAAAAAACCTCTTCCTAAGAAGAGGTTTCATCACGATACACCACGCAAAGAATTCTCTCCTTATCTTTCAAGCTGAACAGCTTGCTGGAATTAGCACAGTGCTTACTTACATCATTAAAGCCTGTTGCCGAGGTTTCAAAGGGCCAGTCCCTCCACCTCTCTTGATAAGAAAAAGCTGGAAACTATTAAGTTACGACCAAATATACAGTGTAAATATTAATTAGTCAACAGCAATTTTTTGATTATTTTTTATTTTTTATCCCTTTGCACTGATACAGCAATAAAAAGCCCCTCTCAAATATTTTTAAAAAGATATTCCGTATTGACTTTATTTTTCAAACCGCTTAAAGTATTGCCTATTATAAAAATTGCTTCTGAGAAAATCACACAATTTCTATCCTAATATAATTAAAAGGAGGTTAAATCTATGGCGCTTGCAGTAAAAAACAATTCAGCAACTTTTACAGGAATACTTGTGCAGACAGATGAACTTGCAGATATATTCAGCCAGCGTGCGGAACATATTGATTCCGAAGGCATTTTCCCTCACGAAAACTTTGAAGATCTGAAAGAACGAGGGTTCCTTTCCTTGACCGTCCCTGAAAAATACGGCGGTAAAGGACTTAACCTGTACGAGTTTTTACAGATCCAGGAAAAGCTCGCAAAAGGAGATGCCGCGACAGCCCTGTCTATCGGCTGGCATCTGGGTGTTATCCTGGAAGCTGCGGAGACAAATCATTGGCAGGAACAAAGTTTCGCCAGACTATGCAGGTTGATTGTTGAGGAAAAGGCATTGATTAACCTTGCCCAGACAGAATTGGCGACTGGCAGTCCGTCAAGAGGCGCAGTCCCCCAGACCACAGCTGTTAAAGAAGCTGGGGGCTGGAGAATAAATGGCAGAAAATCCTTTACTTCAATGGCTTCAGCTCTGGATTATTCTGTCGTTACAGTAGATGTTGACCGAACGGGGCAAAAAGGTTTTATGCTCATCGACCATCGCCTCCCTGGTGTGAGAGTGGAGGAAACGTGGGACAGTATCGCTATGAGAGGTACAAAAAGTGACGACCTCGTTCTGGAGAATGTACTTGCAGACAGAGATGCTTTATTATCTGTTGAAAGTGCGAAAAAGCCTTTCCCGAAGGGCTGGTATTTGCAGATACCTGCCGTTTATTTAGGAGTAGCAGTTGCGGCAAGAGAGTATGCCGTAGAGTTTGCAACCAGTTATCAGCCTGTCACCTTGCCGGGACCAATCAAAGAGGTTCCTGAGGTTAGAAGGAAATTCGGCGAAATAGAACTTGAGATTTTTAAAGCACGGGAGGTTCTTTATTCTGTTGCCCGTAAATGGGTGGAACAGCCGGATGAGCGTTCTCACATGGCAGCAGAGCTGGCAGCAGTAAAGCATATCTGTACTAACAGCGCTAACACCGCTGTAGATTTGGCGATGAGGATTGTCGGTGCGAGAAGCCTTTCTGCAAAAAATCCTCTGCAGCGTCATTTTCGGGATGTCCGTGCCGGCCTTCACAACCCGCCAACTGATGATGCGATAGTTTACAATCTAGCAAATAATATACTAGGATAATAAAATGTTTTAGTCTCGTTTTTATTTCTGAGATCCTTTTCTAACATTGAGGGTACTTAGCCTTTGGCTAGGTGCCCATTTGCTTGACTAAGACAGATTTTATAACATGGCACCCTTCCTGCCGATTTGCCTTACATGATTTTGTCACTTCCATTTCTATAAATTTAAAATATTCAGCTCCTTCAGGTATAATAAAATCAGATAAGTTAAGGAGGTTAGGTTATGATTCTTGGTTTACATCACGCACAGATTACGATACCTAAGGGGACAGAGGAGGAAGGAAGAAATTTTTACTGCAGCGTATTAGGTTTAACTGAAGTTGAAAAACCTGATTCACTAAAAGGCCGTGGAGGATTTTGGCTGCAGGCCGGCAACCTGGAAGTTCATGTGGGGGCGGAGGATGGTTTTGACAGGTTAACAACAAAGGCACATCTCGCATATGAAGTAGAGGATATTCGATACTGGAGAAAACGACTGGAGGAAAATAACATACAAATACTTGACTCCGTTCCCATACCAGGATATGAGCGATTCGAGTTCAGAGATCCTTTCGGCAACAGAGTGGAAATGATTCACAAAACATAGTCGTCTGTGCCAGCAATACTTTTACCGAAGGGGAAAATAACAAACTTTAAAAATTGAGGCTGCTCTGATTATCCTCCCCTTTATTACTTATCACTTTCAAAAAAAGAAAGAGGGATTTTTTATGAAGAAGCCTTTCTGGCCCCCATTAATCGTTTCCATAGGAACAATGCTAGTGCTTTACTTAATAGGTTTTTTCACAGAAACAAAAAGTTTAAGTTTAAAAGTTTCCCTCGATTATACGGAAATTTCTCTCCTGCCTGTCATCGCTGGATTTCTCGCAGGCTTCCTATGTTCATTTCTCATCAGGCTGCGAGCGGGGTAGCCGGCTTTTTACCATTTGAGTCAATGAAAACAGACTAAACCTGGGGCTCAGTCTGTCTGCAGCAATATAATATGAGCTTAGTCACTCATTCAAATACTTCACGATCTTCTGAATCACCTGATTGTAAAATGAACGCTGGTGGGGAACGAACTTTTCCCTTCCCGCTCGTTCGTTAACCGAAAACCTTTCTCCATTCTCATCCAGTACAAATCCATTAATCTCCACTCTGTCTTTTTCGCCAGTCCAGAGTTGTACAAATTCATTTAATCTTACTTTTACCATGCCTGAAACTTCTTCTGTCTGAAGTGTGAATTCATCAAAACCATCTTTGAAGTCTAACAAAAAGACGTTCGCTATTTCCTTATCAATAAAATCATCTTTGGTAGCAATGTATTCAAAAATCCCTAAAGGCACTAATTCATCAAAAGGTACATTGATGCCGATTTCTTCGGCTATCTCTCTTACTCCGTCTTCCACAGTTTCATCAGCTAGTAAGTGACCAGCTGCAGTTATATCAAACAAATCAGGGTAGTCCTTCTTACTTTTACTCCGCAGCTGCAAGTAAATATAATCCTCGCCTGCTTTTCTGCTCACAAACCAGCAATGGAAAACCTCATGCCAGTAACCTTTCCTGTGGACTTCACTTCTGGGAGCAATGCCTATTTCATTCAATTGGTCATCAAAAATTCTTAGTTTTTCTGCTTCCATACTAGTCTCCTCTAAAAGGGCGTTTTGCCTATATCAATATAATAACTACACACATATATCCTCTCTGATAAAAATTGTAACATAATCTTTTTACGATGT
The DNA here is from genome assembly GCF_002019695.1 of Evansella clarkii. GTDB lineage: Bacteria > Bacillota > Bacilli > Bacillales > Salisediminibacteriaceae > Evansella > Evansella clarkii. The sequence continues at coordinate 4,024,588 of NZ_KV917376.1, forward strand.
ATGTTTATCATCTTCTGAAAAGGAAATTAAAATAAAAAATGTTGTTTTACAACGGCAGCTTTTCAATTTCCTATTGATTACAAAAGAGGAAAACAATGCTTTATCAATTCAATGAGATGCGGGTTGAGGAAACGGAAAGCAATATGATTTCACCTGACAGAGGGACTGTTGTTTTTGAGGTTTCCAGTGACAAGGCTACTCCTTTTGTTGTCACTATTGAACGGCGAGGCGATGAGTATGTTAATACGGCAAAAACTCTGCTTGGCCAAAAAACAGATGAACCAGAGGAACTGGATGAATTCTTAAGGGACAAGGCACAGGAAATCCTCGAGAAAAAATTTGAATAACATTTTCCAGAGCGGTGCACCAGCCGCTCTATTTTTTTTACCTCCGCCTATAACTATATGAGTCCGGACATAACCATCCTCTTTGAACCCTCTGCACTTTGTAAAGAGGAGTGTTGATATTTAAAAGTTCTGTTCAACAGCATAATTTTATGAAATAATTAATTATAAAACTGTCTCTCTTAATTTTGGGACGCTATGGTTAAAAACACCTTTATAAAGCGAATGCTGGAGGGATAGTATGACACAAGAAACGAGATTGACTGGAGCGCTATTTCTGTCCAAATTAATAACACAGTATGCACAGCTTCATGAGAAAAGTGTTGGTGACGGGGCTAAACAATATATCCGCCAGCTTGGTTTAAGGACTGGGGAATGGATTGAACGTTTTTATGAAGATAGTATTGAGGGTGAGTGGACCCCTGATCAGTACGCGGAAGTTATTGTAGACCTGAAAAACTCAATAGGCGGGCATTTCTCTATATCTGAAATACACCCTGATCATGTAGTTGTAACAGCGACAAATTGTCCCTTTGGAGACGTGGTTCAGGACGCACCTCATCTTTGCAATATGACCTCCACGGTTTTTGGGGGCATAGCTGCAAGAAGATTCGGTTATGGGAAAGTTAAGCTGCGAAAAAGAATAGCTCTGGGCCACAGCGGCTGTGAGGTGGCTGTATATTTCCAGCCAACCGATAAAGAAGATGGTGACGAATATAAAGATCTTCCTGTCACACCTGTGAAAGGAAATCCATTTCTCTGGGAAGAAGAAACTATCGTTGCCCTTAATGAAGAATTAGAGAAAAGCGACAAAATGATCAGTACGCTGCTTGAAGAGCTGGAGGATCTAAGAGCTCAGGTGCGCAGAGGATCAAAAAATGGAAATGGCCACACTTCAGCTAATGCCAGCAAATAGAATATTAAATTAACAGACCAATGCTTCCGGCATTAACCGGAAGCTTTTTTTATATGCTGGGATATTAAAATTTTCCCGGTTATCTTACCATAGGGCAATTTTACCAGCCAGGGGATGAATACTGCTCTTTCACCAAAGCTTTTTCGCTTTTTCCAGATTTTCCATAGTAACGAAATTCTTTTGAAAAGAACTCGGACATATGCTATTATATTTCTTGATTTTTTTGTTAATTTCTTTTAATTCCTTCTCTGTTTTACATATATAAATCAGTTCCGAAATTTCTTTTTGCAGCTTGAGCCATGGTGGCAAAAAGCCAGCGTCCTTAGCCACTCTCTGGAAATTTTGATACACATCCATCTCCAGATAATCTTTCTTCAGCGGCTTGCCTTTCCCCTCGCCTTCAAAATTATCTTTCTCGCCCTTTTCCTTTAAAATATCACCTATCAGATCGTTGTATTCCCGGTCCATGTTTCCCCTCCTAAAAGATTTTTATAATAAGAGATCATAATCCGTACAAAATGAGGGCAATAATCCACAAGATAATATTCATCCCCAAAAGAATGTTAATGAGAATAATAATGGTTAATTTAATATTTTTCCAAACAGTTATCCTTTCTGTCTTTCTTGCCCTTATTTCCAGAATAAGCAATATGAAAGCAAGGAAAAACAGAAAGTTAGTAGTAAGAAATTCAATAAAAAATTGTTGAAAAGCGATCATCCCTCCTCCTGTAAGAGCGATTCTGCAATGAATACACTCATTATTCTGAAATTAATCTATTGTTATATTTTAACATATTACAAATGTCTGAGTGCATTTTATTGGATTTACAGTTTTTCAGGGCATAGCAAATAAAAACCAGACATTACTAAAATAATTGGAAAATTTATGTTAAAATGAATCCTGGAAAATCTTTGTCTGCCATAAAAAATTGCACTTGCAGAAATTACATCAGGCTAGGAGTGAATGAATGTTCATAAGAATTACTAATAAAATTGTTGCAGCTATTGTCCTTTTCTTCTATATCGACTGGCTGATTTTTGACAGCAGATTTGAACCTTTCCCGGACTTTTTCTCATACATATCTCCGTTTATGTTCTTATTGTTTGGGATAGAACTTGTGATGGCCAAAAGAAAAGTTACAGGATTTGCTCTCTTATTTGCCTCTTTTATAGGATTCCTGGCAGTCATACGGAATTTATTTGAAGCTTTCATACTTTAAATCCATACTGAAAACGCTCAGAAATCTCTGAGCGTTTTATTTGTATTTTGATCTTTAACCTGCGTTACACACGCCCGATCATAAACCGAAACTCATGATTATCAGCTGGATTCAACTGATGTTCCTGGTATACAGGGGCGCCCCAGCTGTCATCCCCTCCTACACCCATCTGCTTTGCAGCGACGGTGATAACCGTATAATGGATCTGAGGGAGTTCAAAATGATGCCGCGCATTCTCCAGTTCGAAAGGTGTATAAGGAGTGATTGTGCATTCAACCGGATCCTCGACAGAAGAAATCAACAGTCCTTGTGACTCCTCATTTTCCACCTTCACCCATCTCACGCCGGTTCTGTTTCCTGTTTCCTGAGGTACTTCATATTTAGACACATTTTCTGATGCTGTATTATGGAAGACTTGCAGTCGGGCCCCTTTGTTTCGGTCGGAATAGTTCTCATCCGGGCCCATAGCATGCCATGTTAACTGGTCATAATCTGCGGAAGTTTTAAAGGTCACACCGAAAGTTGGCATCTCCGGCAGCCCATCCGCACCCTCATACATAGATGTTACACCGATACTTCCATCGGCAAAAACCTCGTATTTCACTTTCACAGCAACATCCTCAATAGCAGCCACTTTATAAGTGAACGTTATTTCAAAGCGGTCTTCGTCCTTTTCCGTAGTAATGTCTGTACATTTTCTGCCAAAGCTCGCGGCATACCAGACTCCGGAATGGTAATCCTGGCCGCGCCCTCTGTCATTATCAGTAGATGCTCTCCAGAAAATCGGCGCTGGCGGCAGCTCGATCATTTCCCTGCCACCATAGTTCAGAGAGATAAGCGATCCCGCCTGTTTGGAGAATATAGCAGAGAAATCGAGCCCGTGGACACCAATATTTACATCGCCCTCAACAACTCTGAACTTCGGCTGCCGGGTAACGCTTCCTGGTTCCTGAACATTATTGAGCTTAAAAATATGCTGGCCAAAAGCAGGCTCATGACCTCTTTCTCCCCACAGCTCATTATTTTTCATCTGTGCAGAAACATCGATACAATACTCTCCGTTCTTTTGAAAAACTTCATCCGGTATGTTCAGCGGGAAATTTTGTTTTTCACCAGATAGTATTTTTACGTCCTGAAGTGCACTTTTGTATACTTCTTCACCTTCATGGTTCACAGAAAAAATAAAGTCGTAACGGCCAGTATCGATAAATAGATTATCGTTCCGTATGGCCACACTGTCTTTTTCCACCTGGATTTTAAGATTTTGATAAAGATATTTCACTTCCTGCATTTTTGGCGAAAGTGTCCGGTCGCCGAAAACAATACCATTTGTACAGAAAGCGTAATCTGTTGGACGGTCACCGAAATCCCCTCCATAGGCTAAGTATTCATTGCCGTATCTGTCTTTTTTCGCAAGCGCCTGGTCAATAAAATCCCAGATAAAGCCTCCCTGATACAGTGGGTACTTGTCTTCCAGATCTGTGTATTTGTACATACCCCCTACGGAATTACCCATGGCATGCATGTACTCGCAGCTGATGTACGGTTTTTCCGGATTGTTCTCAAGGTATTCAATGATATCAGCCGGCTTCGCATACATGCGGCTTTCCATATCACTCGTTTCATCATATTCCCTTGCGTGAAAAACCCCTTCATAATGAACGAGTCGCCCAGGATCCACAGATTTGAAGTACTTGCTTACATTTAATATTACTTCTCCTGCAAATGCTTCATTGCCGCAGGACCAGATTAATACCGAAGGATGATTTTTATACCGCTCATACATGGAAATGGCCCGGTCCATGACAATATCTTCCCATTCCGGCTTATTCCCCGGGATATTCCAGGAAGGCTCAACCGCACCCATTTTCTGCCACGAACCATGGGTTTCCAGATTCATTTCGTCGATGACATAAAGCCCGTATTCATCACAAAGTTCATACCACCAGCTCTGGTTAGGATAATGGGAGCACCTTACAGCGTTCATGTTGTGCTGCTTCATCGTTATAATATCCCAGAGCATGTCCTCTTTAGAAACAACACGTCCATGACGATGGTTAAACTCGTGACGATTAACTCCTTTAAAGACAATCCGTTTGCCGTTAAGATGCATAATCTTGTCAATCATCTCAAAGCGCCGGAAGCCCACCTTCTGTGGAATCACTTCCACAAGCTCCCCGTTTTCGTCCACCACTTTCACATAAAGCTTATATAAGTAAGGATCTTCCGCACTCCAGTGGTAAGGCGATTCTACTGGCAATTCTATGTTCCAGCCGTTTTCTGTGAGTTCTCCTTCACCTGATACAGCCTGCTTATTTTCTTTGTCATACAGTACAGCTTCCAGTTTTGCACCAGACGGAATTTCACTATTAGATACAAATTCCCCTTTTAATATACCGTTTTCATAATTTTCGTCAAGCTCACCGCTGATTTTAATATTATTAAGATGGATCTTTGGCACAGAATAAAGATATACATCGCGGAATATCCCTGAAAAACGCCAGAAATCCTGGTCTTCCAGCCAGCTTCCGGTACTTCTCTGGTATACTTCAACGCTCAGTTTGTTTTCTCCCGGGTGAGCATACTTTGTTAAATCAAAGTGTGCAGGCGTGAAGCTGTCCTCGCTGTAACCGACGAAATGGCCATTCATCCATACATAAAAAGCTGTTTCAACACCGTCAAAGGCTATGTATAAAGGTCGATCAGCAAATTTCTCAGGAAGATCAAAGTATTTCACATAACTTCCTACTGGATTATCATCCATCTCGATTTCCGGCGGACGAAGATGATGCACACCGTCCCACGGATACATTGTGTTCACATAATGCGCTTTTCCGTGTCCCTGGAGCTGAATGTGCCCTGGCACAGTAATATTGCCCCAGTTTCGGCAGTCAAACTCTGTTTTGTAAAAATCTGCAGGCCTGCTTGCCGGGTTCACTGAATAAATGAATTTCCAGCTGCCATTCAAGTCGTATCTCAGCTGCATGGAAGCTCCTTTTTCCGCTTCTTTCATCGTTTCGTAAAACTTATGATCTGAATGGGCAGGTAACCGGTTTACAGAAAAAACAGCCGGGTCTGCCAGCCACGATAATGCAGGTTCTGTTTTCATGCTATTCTCCTTTTCTGCCTGTATATTATGTATCAGATATAATTATTCCACAGACACATTCCTTTCAGCAACTAAGGCCCCTCCCTGCTCCCGAACTATTATTTCCAATAATGAAATTATTTTTATTTGTATCCATTTCATAGTTCAGGGCTTTCAACTTTAACGAGAAAAATATCTAACAAAGTTACTTTGTTGTTCGATTTACGCTTCAGACGGACGCTTTCTGCAGGTACGGGTTCAACTAATTTTTGCCGGCTGGTATAATTCACTCAAAGTTAATCGTTTTGCCGGGATAATTTTTTTCCAGTCCTGCATTAGTGTGCACAAAAGGTCGGATGTATACCGTTCACTCCTGCTATATTTTTAACAAAGGAGGTTATTAAATGGATTTGCTTAAAAATATGAACAGAGCAATAGATTATATCGAAGAAAACCTGACGGGTGATATCGACTTTAAGGAAGTGGCAAGGCTGGCTTACTGTTCCGAATATCACTTTAAACGGATGTTCTCTTTTCTCGCAGGTATCCCCCTATCGGAATACATTCGTCGAAGACGCCTCACCAGGGCAGCTTTCGAGTTAAAAAACAGCAGTTTAAAGATTATCGATATTGCCCTTATGTATGGCTACAGCTCGCCAGATTCTTTTACCAGGGCCTTCCAGAGCCTGCATGGCATCACACCATCTGAAGCGAGAAATAGCGGAAATTCATTAAAAGCCTATCCGAAGATGACCTTCCATTTATCCATCAAAGGAGGAAGTGAAATGAATTATCGCATTGTTGATAAAGAAGCATTTAACATCATTGGCCTGAAAAAAAGAGTCCCAATTGTTTTTGAAGGAGAGAATCCAGAGATCACCAAGATGTGGAAGACATTGACCCCCGATTCGATCAATCAGCTTGAAGACCTTTCCACCGTTGAGCCAAAAGGGTTAATTCAGGCGTCAACGAATTTTTCAGAAGGCCGTATGGAGGAAAAGGGAACCCTTGATCATTATATTGGTGTGGCGACCACTAAAGAAACGAAGGAGGATTTCTCTGCTCTCCATGTGCCTGCTTATACGTGGGCGGTGTTTACATCGTCAGGGCCTTTTCCAGCTGCCCTGCAGGAAACATGGGGCCGAATCTACTCTGAATGGTTTCCATCTTCAGATTATGAGCAATTAAAAGGCCCGGAAATACTAGCAATTAAAAGCAATGATTTATCTTCAGCAGTTGTGGAAAGTGAAATCTGGATACCTGTTTTGAAGCAACAATAAAATGGATTTGAAGGGAGCTGCTCTGGCAGCTCTTTTGTTTTCATCCAACGCTTCTTACTACTCTTTTACGTTTTTTACACCTTTCGCATACGTAGATTGCAACATACTTTATCTCGTTGTCCCAGGCTTTATGGTTGAACTTGTGCATACCGATACGGCACAAAAGGCTGTTATGAGTTTTTGTTTTTAATGCAGGGATAATCACTAAGAGTAAACCAACGATAATCAGTGGTACATAGATATAAGGAAAGGAAAACAAATCAAAAATATGAGCCACCATTAAGGATAATCCGATTCCCAAAAACATCTCACCTGTATTTTTCATTTTCATCAACATGATTCACCCTCCTTATATGTGAGCTTTACCCCTTTCAGCAATATTTTCTACACTCTTGTCTCAACTTTCTCACATTCCCCAGTCCTGTTTCCACAGGGCCGGGACTTCCATCCCTGCCTGTTTCAATGCGACATAATACTGCCCTTGATGAATGCCTTCATGCTGGATTGCCGAGCCAAGTAATTCTGCTGGAGAGATTTCTTCTGCACCCATTTTTATTAGTTGCCTGTCAGTGGCGGCAAATGCATTCGCCAGCTCTTCCATACTTCTGTCTAAGTCACGAACTATATTTTTTCCGGACGGCAGTTTACCAGGGAACTGGACTGTGCCAGTCTGTAACCCATCACTATAGACATCCCTCACCCGGACAATATGTATGAATAATTTTCTCAATGTGCCTAATTCCGGTATGAGCTGAATATCCCAGGCCTTTTCAGGAATCTCTTCTGCCAGAGCGTTCGTACTTCTCGCGGCATACAAAAATCCATTTACAACCATTAATTCATCTCCTATTATTATATTTTTCTATAACACTTCTTTTAGTTCAGGTAATTTCCTTGTTTGAAGAAGATTTGAAGCAAATTAGTTTTTTGATTATATTAAAACTTGAGTGGCAAATATCATTATGAATCAGGAGGCGTTTTATTTTGAAAGCTAAAACAATTGTTGCTTAAAGTGACTCAGGATTTGATAAGAAGTTGAATGCCTTTCTATCCGACCCGGCAATAGAGATAGTAGATGTGAAATTTAGTTCACCTATATTTTCGTATACTGCACTGATTCTCTATAAAGAAATTACCTAATTGCCATTAAATTTATGCTAATGACAGCATTTTTCTTTTTTTACCAGCAACAGTCCAGGGTTAAGTTTAAATGCCGGAGCAAGCGGGTAATATTAAGTTTTAATTTTTCACGGATGTGGAATGCGATTTATATAACACTAAAAAGGAGGAGTTTACTTTGAAGAAAACTTCATTAGTAACCGCCCCCATTTTAGCCGCGGGAGCTATCTTCGGTTTTAGCGGTTTGACCGCTGGAGCTGCAGGTACCTCTACTACAACTGTAGAATCAGGAGATACTTTCTGGATTATAGCACAGGAAAATAATATGACTGTCGATGAAGTGATGGAGCTGAACCATGGTCTCGATCCTTACCACCTCATCCCGGGGACAGAAATTATGCTGGATGACAGTACAGGTGGCAACGGATCAGATAGCGATTTTGATGCTGACACTCATACCGTGGAACAAGGTGAAACCTTTTTCAGCATTGCGCAGCAATACGACGGTGTCACAGCAGATGAATTAAATAATATAAACCACGGAATTGATCCTTACGCTATTCCGGTTGGAACCGAAATCTTACTGGAGAGAATTGACGATTCCGGCGATCCTGGATATGTCGATGGCCCAATAACCCATATGATTGAATCCGGTGAAACATTCTACAGTATCGCTCAGCAGTATGGTAGCGTGACAACCGAAGATCTGATTACAGCCAATCCACATGAAGATCCTTACGCATTGACCGTAGGAGAAACAATCACGGTGCCAGATTAAAAATAAAGTTTAAGGCTTAACGCCCCCGCTATTGGCGGGGGTTCTTTCGGGAATAGAATCGAGTCAACATTGGCTCTCAATTCCTGAATGACACTCTTTCTGGAATCCAACTCGTTCATAACCACATCTCAATTCCTGAATCACCCTCTTTCTGGAATTTAATCCCCTCAACACCTGCTCTCAATTCCAGAACGCGCCCCATCTCGTCTCAACACTCCGGATTTCCTGACTGGTAAAAGCCCCGCCCTAATAAAATTCCCCCGCCAATCCACGAAAACACGAGAATCCACCTCTTATTTGATATATATACTACCTTATCCCTCCACAAGAAAGCAGGATCCACTATATTTACGCATATACAGGTATTTACTAATAGGACATTACTCTTTTTTGTGTTAAAATCAACGCTTGTCGTTTTTTTCGACAAAAAACTCACTTATCCTGTTGATTTTAATAATTTTTGAGATTGGTTCTCCGTACAGTTTCTAAAACTATAAACACAATTGGATATATAACATCTCAGGAGGATCATGAATGTATTCGAAAGCAAAATTTGACTGGCCAGTAATACTCATTAGTGGAGGTTTCTTAGTTCTTTTTGTACTGGCTTCCATTATCAATGCGGATTTTGTCGGCCAGTCAGTAGATACTTTATTTAACTTATCCGCTGATTATTTCGGCCTTTTCTGGCAGCTGCTCATGCTTGTCAGTTTTATAACAGCCATTGGTATCGCTATTTCTAAATATGGGCGGATCAAATTAGGAAAGCGCGACAAACCAGAAATGAGTACCTTTAAATGGATCGCCATCATTATGTGTACATTACTTGCAGGCGGCGGTGTATTCTGGGCTGCTGCAGAACCTATGTATCACTTTATTTCCACACCGCCAATGTATCCTGATATAGAGTCTGGTACAGAGGCAGCTATTGTGCCCGCTCTTTCACAGTCCTTCATGCACTGGGGTTTTCTTGGCTGGGCTATTCTCGGGACTCTTGGTTCCATTGTAATAATGTACGCTCACTACCATAAAGGAATGCCGTTAAAACCACGGGCATTACTTTACCCTATGTTCGGGGAAAAAATTATGAAAAACAGCGCCCTCGGCACAATGGTCGATGCATTTTCTGTAATTGCTGTAGCAGCTGGTACTATTGGCCCTATCGGCTTTTTAGGCCTCCAGGCAGCCTATGGCCTAAATGCGCTGTTTAACGTTCCAAACGTATTTATGACACAGCTGCTTATCATTATCGGTTTAATTACGATTGCATCTGTTTCCGCCGTTACAGGAGTTCACAAAGGAATTCAGATATTAAGCAGGTTTAATATCATTTCTACTTTTGTACTCATTATTGCTGTCCTGATTCTGGGGCCTGGTGCTTTTATCATCGATAATTTCATTGGCAGCTATGGTGTGTATATGAGAGATTTCCTCTCAACAAGCTTATATCGCGGGGACACGGCGTGGCTCTCGTTCTGGACTGTATTTTTCTGGGGCTGGTTTATTGTTTACGGCCCAATGATGGCTATTTTTATAAGCAGAATTTCCCGGGGCCGGACAATTCGTGAATTAATTTTAGCCGTTGCAATAATCGCTCCGATCGTTACTAACTTCTGGTTCACGGTTGTCGGCGGATCAGGGATTTACTACGAGCTGCAAAACGCAGGTTCCGTTTCTGAAGCGTTAAATACTGGAGGGATGCCTGCTGCGATGATCGCCATCGTCACTCAGCTGCCTTTAGGAACAATACTGGCATTTGCATTTCTCCTTGTAACGATTATTTTTGTCGCTACCACAAGTGATTCTATGTCATTTACTATTTCCATGGCAGTTACAGGAAGTGATAATCCATCGAGCTATTTGCGGGTGTTCTGGGCAGTTATCATGGGAGCAGTTGCTGTTGTTCTTCTCTATATTGGTGAAGGAAGTGTTGAAGCGCTCCAGTCCTTTATTGTTGTAACTGCAGTACCAGTATCATTTATATTATTGCCCCTCATCTGGCTCGCGCCAAAAGTTGTTAAGCAACTTGCTGCAGAGCAACCTGAAAGTGAAATGGAAGATACTAAAATAGATACGAATAAAAAAGCAGTGTAAATTTAAAGCGCCTGGCACCGGAAGAAATTCCGTGAGCAGGCGCCTTTTTTATTTACTCAGTTCATTGAAAATAATCCATAATACAAAAAATGCGGGGTAATGTTAAAACTCTTTTTTTACCTAGTATATAAGCTCATTTTATAAAACCGCGGCCGCCTTGTGCTATAATAGTCAAGCATTATCCTGAAAATAGCCAGAGACCGTAAACATAAGGAGTTTAAATATGGCAGTTGATACTTTACGAAAAGAAGTAAAAGAAAAACTTGTAAATGGTGACTTCCATTGTGAGAAGGAATTAACCTTATCTATTATCAGCGGTAAATGGAAGGTTGTTATTTTGTGGCATCTGGGTGTAGAGGGACCTCACCGTTTTAGTGAGCTGCAAAAACTGTTTCCAAAAATCTCTCATAAAACACTTGCCAATCAATTACGGGAACTGATGGAAGACGGGATCATTCACAGAGAAGTATATCCTGAAATGCCTCCAAAGGTTGTCTACTCCATGACTGACCTGGGGATGACACTTCTGCCCATTGTAGAAATGATGTATGAATGGGGTAAAAACCGTATTGAACAAATGAAAGAAATGGATATTATAAAGTGAACCTTCAATCAGTGGGAGGGGGGTATTTAACCCCCACTGATTGTTAGTTGAACCAATCGGGATGTTAGCGTCCGTTATCTCCCGCCTAAACCTCTTCGCTTCCACTCCTGTTTTGAGGCAGGAGTTTTACGGACGGTTACATCGGGATAAATGAAGGAAAAAAGGGTGAATCTGAAGACTAAACAGATCACCCTTTTTCTAATTTTTTTCTTATGGATTTGTAGACCATAATCCTGCTGATTTGATGAACACACGAGGATGGAGCTTCAGCTGGGAAACAATAAATTCGGCTAAATCCTCCGGCTGCATCACTTTTTCCGGATTTCCGTCTGTCAGATTCTCTTTATATGCCAGCTCTGTAGCAACAGTACTTGGAGTTAAAGCAGTAACACGGATGTTGTGCTTTCTGACTTCCATTGCCAGTGACTCAGTTAAACCAAGAAGGCCGAATTTAGATGCGCTGTAGGCGCTTGTAACAGGAGCACCTTTTTGGCCGGCAGTGGATGAAACATTAATGATATCTCCGCCATTATTATCAATAAGCTGAGGAAGAACTGTTCTTGTTACGTAATAAGCACCCATTAAGTTAACGTCGATCATATTTTTCCATTCTTCAGGTGAAAGCTCGAGGAAACCTCCGAATTTTCCGGTTCCTGCATTATTAATTAATATATCAAAGGAGCCCAGTTCCTCTGTGAGTGAATCAACAGCCTTCTCCACTTCCTCAAGGTTAGAAACATCAGCTGCAGCGTATGCCACTTTTACACCATGCTGTTCAATCTCAGCCGCAACATTTTTCAAATCAGCCTCTGTTCTGGCAAATAGGCCAATGTTTACTCCTTCCTTTGCAAGAGCAATAGCAGCCGCTTTTCCGATTCCTTTACCGCTGCCGGTAATCAGAGCCGTTTTCCCATTAATTGATTGTCCCATATGAAATTACCTCTTTTCTTAAATAAAAATGCCTGTTTATTGTTCGCATTTATAATTGTACAGAGGTGCTGCCCACATGTGAAGAATGCACATTTTTTTCCGCAGGTTACCTAAAGGTAACTATTGATGATCGGCAATTACTCCGGTAGGGATAGTTCCGCTTGAAAAAACAACATCCTTACCCTTTCTAACTTGATTCTTACTATGCCGCAGAACTAATGCGACATCATTAAAAAGACCCGCCAGATGTGAATCTGCCAGATCGATTTTATTATTATTCACTTGTAAACTCCCCTATAGTTTCCTTGTCGTCCCCAATCGTGTATACAGTAAATGTTACCTTAGTCCCTTCCTCAATTACACTATCCTTCAGTTGATTTTTTGCATCCTCTGACAACCGGTAAACTTTATCCACGCCATTAACAGTAATTATAATCTCATCTTCGGACTCGATACTTTTTACGGTACCGGAAACTTCTGGTGGTTCCTCTCCGGCAAGCATGATACCACTGGCATTTCCACCGGATTCAGACTCTCCTTGATCATTTTCGTTATCTGCAGAAGCACATCCACCTAAAACCGCCAGAATAAAAATAATAGTAAGAGTCATTGCAAGCCATCTTTTGCTTAACATATTTCCTTCCTCCCGCAAGTAATAATTTTTTTCATGCAAAAAGCTATGTCTAATCCCCTATAACTTCCAGCGCAAAGTTATAGAATGCATCACCGTTTGATACATTTTCCCTTTCTTCGTCCATCCACCACACACCATAAGAGTAGTAATAGGTCCCGCTTTTTTCAGGCGCTTTGAATACGTTACTTTCTGTCTTCACCTCTTCCTCTCTTCCATCCTCAGTAAGCTGCATAAGATGGAATTCATTTGGTTCTGGTATATAGCTTATAACAAATTTAATTTCTTCCCCTGGTCTGGTTTCTATCGGTGCCTCCCCTTTCAGCAGCTCCACAGGACCAGCTGTATCAACACACTCGCCTGTGTTTTTATACGACCAGCAGTACGTACCTAATACGGTGGGATATACCTCACCATCAATTTCAATTTGAGCCTCCGGCGGGTGTGGAAATTGCATGTTCTCCATGTGATTTTCCAGCTTCTGATTCAACGGCCGAACAGCTGGCCAAAACAAAAACAAAAGACAGTAATATTAAATGCCATATTCTCATTTTCAGCCCTCCTGCTGTATAAGACGGCTAAAAATGGAAAGTAGTTTCTCAAGAAAAAATTATATTTTGTAACACGCTCATCTATTTTATTAAAAAGATATATAACTGAATCATTTCATAATTCAAGTTTTCAAATCCTATATATGAAATTCATCCAACTGTAATTTTTATAACAATTCACCCAATTATAACCAGAAAAGTGTTAAACTGATAGAGTAAATCATATAAAACTTAGTATACGAAAAGGAGGGCAATACAGAATATTGGGAACCTTTCTCGGTCTCCCTCGTAAGTATACTAACTAAGAAAATGGGGGGAATTATATGTTTGGCGCATTAGGCGTATTTTCGATTGTAATTGTGTTAATTATTCTTGCTGCGTTTGTAGGTTTACTTTACTTTTTCTGGTACAAATTCAGGTACAAAACTGCCAGATCGAACCAGGCGTTAATTATTGCAGGACCTAAGCTTGGCGATCCGGAAAAAGAAACGAATATTTTTACCGATAATGAAGGCCGTTCCATTAAAATCATCCGAGGCGGCGGGCATCTGCTGAAGTTACACCAGACCGCCACACCAGTTGACTTAACTTCATTTCAGCTGAAACTGAGAACGCCACGGGTTTTTACAAATGGCGGTGTGCCAATTGTCGCTGATGCTGTTGCCATGGTTACAGTATCAGAAACATTAAAAGGAATCGCTATATACGCAGAGCAGTTTCTTGGAAAAAAACAAAGTGAAATTGAAGAAGAAATCGGCGAGGTTTTAAACGCAAACCTCCGGGCTATTTTATCTAAGATGACAGTTGAAGAAATTAACGCGGACAGAGAGAAGTTTAACGAGGATGTACGTTATGTTGCCCAGACTCAGCTTGATTCTATGGGCTTTAAAATTACTTCTCTTGGTTTGACAGATCTGTCAGATGCAGATAAAGAGAATGGCTACCTTGAAAACTTAGGCCGTCCGCAAATTGCAAAAGTACGTAAAGAAGCGGAACTGGCGGAATCTGACAGCGAGAGAGAAACACGCATACATAGAGCCAACAACGATAAAGAAGCTAAGGAACAGGAATACCAGCGCCAGATTGAGATTGCGGAAGCGCTTAAAGAGAAGGACCTGAAAGACGCGGCAATCAAAGAACAGACAGAACGGGCGAGAGCTAAGTCCGAACAGTCGTATGAGCTGGAAAGAACAAGGCTTAATAAACAAGTGCAGGAAGAACAACTGAAACTCAATGCCCAAAAAACAGAAGAAGAACTTCGTATTAAACATATTGAGCGTGAACGTGCTGTTAAACTCGAAGAAGAAGAAGCGAAAGTTCGTAAGGCTAAGGCTGACGCTGATTTCTATGAAACTACGAGAAAGGCAGAAGCAGAAGCGGAAAAAGCCCGTATCGACGGGGAAACTCAGGCTAAGATTGAACGTGACCGGGGTCTTGCCGAAGCAGATGTTATTCGTGAGAAAGGTCAGGCGGAAGCGGAAGCTAAACGTCTTCTTGCAGAAGCGATTGCCCAGCACGGCGAAGTTGTCATTGTTGAGAAACTTATCGAAATGCTTCCTCTCTATGCAAAAGAAATCGCGGCACCTCTATCCAATATCGACTCTGTGAAAATTATTGATACAGGAAACGGTAATGGAACCGCCGCTTACGGCAAATCTATCACAAACACGATGACCCAGATTCAGGAACCGTTAAAGGAACTAACAGGACTGGATGTCTCACAGCTGTTAACCGACCTGGTTAACCGAGGCAATACTCATACAGTTGTCCGTTCGGAAGAAGCCGGCGCTAAGCAATCCGGCAGTGACAATGCTGGAAATATTAATGACGGATCCCGGACCGGCCTCGGTAACACCAACGGGTCAGGCAGCACTCCTCAGAGAGATGGGGAATCGGAATAACCGCTATGAAATATACGTAAAAAAGCCGGGAATTTTTATTTCCTGGCTTTTTTTCAGTGTTTAATCTTGAGGTCGCAGTATTGGCGTTTCTGCTTTTTCAAGAATTGGGTAACCGATTTCGAGAATGGACCATGCCTTTTCGAGAATAAAACTTCGATACGGGAATTAGCCCCTCAATATTACATGCAAACTTATACAAAATAATTTACAAGCGGAATGACGACCAGCACAACAACGGCACACTGAACTAATGAAATGATAATATCTCTTTTCCAGGTACTTTTCCTCCGGTAGCCATGTAATAATCTTTGAAAAAACAAAAACAGACCCCATGTGGATAAAAAAGCTAAAATATAATAAACAATTTCTAGAAAAGTCATCTTCGTTCTCCTTATCTGTCAATATTATAATATTAGTCCTTAGTCAGGGGCCTGGTATTGTTAGGGAACTCCCTGCTTATTCATATCCCCCTTCAGGTTCAGGAAGTGCCTGGTATTCTTCCCGTGTCCTTATGGTCTCTGCGTGCAGCTCCTCCATAAATCTCTCCCAGCGGTTAATAGCTCTCGTTTCACAGGCACTGTTCCATCTGAGATGATATTCCTCCCCCGCTGCTGTCATCTGAAGTACATACCTGTTGTGCGGCTCCTGACAAGTGGTCCCCCCTTCTTCTTCCGGCAGGCTTAATACGTCTAAATTTCTGAACTCATCATATATATTTTTCTTCTCTTCTTCAGAAAGCACAAACTCAATCGTTTCATTTTCGGCGATTATCATATCTTTTGTGTACGTATTTTCATAAGTATTAAGCTCGTTAGCTGCTGCAATGCCATACTTCAGGGAAAAATTAAAGTCGCCAGGTTTCTCTTTAGGCAGCGCTTGACTTGTAGTGTTGCAGCCACTGTTAAAAATGCTGAACAGTAAAATGATAAAGAACAGTTTTTTCATATTTTTCCCCACCATGTATTATTTGTTCTCACGTCTTGCCTGCTGCTTTCGGTTATAAATATCTTTTTTCAGAAATTTAAAAAGTTCCGGGATACCGTAAAAAACAGTAATACCAATAATAAAAGAAAGAAATATCTCCGCACTTATCACATTTGTAAGATAAAGAGTGACAAAACTAATTAAAACTATTATCCTCCAGTAAAATAACCATCTTATTTTGTAACCCCCAATTAAAGACAAGCAGACTTGATGTATAGTTAAATACCGCTGTCCACTTTAATATTAACATAAATTTACATATAGTTATCTGAAATTTCCAGCAAATTGCTAAAAGATTTGTGAAAGAAGATTAACATCTATCAGAATATTATATGGTATAATTTGGATTATCAGAGGTTACAAAGTAACAGTCACAAAAATATGTGTAGAAGCTAAGGTGACTTTACATTTAGGGGGAAGTTCAGTGGTGACAGAGTTTAACTTAATCGATATTATCTATCAGGTATTTGCTTTAATTATTCCTGTGTCTATTATTATTTTAATTATTTATTTTGTACGTTCAACAAGGAAGAAAAGTGAACAGTTGAAAAAAATTGAACAGAAGATAAATGATTTAGATAAAAAAGTAAACTCACTTTCAGCAAACGATGAGCGCTAAGTGGCAAGTAGATAGAAAGATTGGGACTCCCTCATTTCCAGGAGTCCCAATTAATTAACGCTAACCGTTTGTATTTTTTTTAATATTCCCCTTTCACTCTTGAGAAGAAGGAACCATCCAGTTCTTCAGACTCTTGATTATTCCGTTTACTTCATCAGAAGTTCTGACGGCTACCTGGTGGTCGATCCCCTCCACCCTTATACTCCTTACATTCGGCAGTTTTTTTTCAAACAGCCTCTGGTATTTAAAAAAGAAGATATCCAGAGTTCCGTGAACTACTGCCACAGGGCATGTAATCTCAGGGAGCCTGTCTGTAGCGTTATAATATCTGCCGCTCCGAAAAAGACTTTTTACTATTTTAGGATTAGAAGAATTAATACTCTTAAAAACCTTCTTCCTGTGTTTTTTTGCTCCTATGCCTATAGTATGCGAGAGCGAAAGTACTACAGCCAATAGCTTAATAATATGGAAGGTTCCGAGAAATTCCACAATCCGGATGCCTAATGAAAGTACAGGTGTACTCACTTCTGAAAAACTTGTCAATAAGATGACCCCCGCCGTTCTTTCAGGATATGAAAGGGCGAAATCCTGTGCCGCCACTCCGCCCATGGAATATCCGCAAACGATCACTTTGTACAGTTTCAAATGGTCTGCCAGTGCCCGGATATCCTCTGTCCAGTCGGAAATCGTATAATCTTCTCTTGTTCCGTCAGTGCTTTTCCCGCTGCCTCTGTTATCAAAAGTAATAACCTGGAAATGGTTTTTCAACTTTTTCTGATGGTCGTAAAATGTGCCTGCCCCCATACCAGGAGGGCAAATAAATATAATTGGCGGACCTTCCCCTGTTGTTTCGTAATATAAAGCAGCTCCGTCAGAATGAAAGTAAGGCATAGTGACTCTCCTGTCCTCTGTTTAAAGATTCACTGTTCAAATGATTACTATGTAAAATACCTTTCTGTAAAATCTTTTAAACTAAGTCAGTATCATCTGAAAGAATGCTGATTAATTATTCAAACCAGAAGCGCTATAGTTTCGTCTAAATTATTAGGAAGAGGTGAAACAGAGATGAACGAACCAGAGCAAATGGAGGCGGGATTTGAAAATTTTGATGAAAGAGTTCAAATAATTGATAAGTTAATGGATGAATACAGCGATGCGATATTACATCTTGTTTATACATATGTGAAAAACGAGACAACAGCAGAAGATTTAACTCAGGAAATTTTTATTAAATGTTTTGAGAAGCTGCATCAATTCAATGAGCGGTCTACTTTAAAAACCTGGCTGTACCGGATTGCCAGTAATCATTGCAAAGACTACTTAAAGAGCTGGCACTACCGAAAAATTACCCTTAACGATAAGATTTTCGACTATATACCTTCCATGTCAAAAACGGAAGACGAAATAATTGCTAAGGATGAGGAAGATATATTAGCGAAGGCAGTAATGGAGCTGCCGTTAAAATATCGGGAAGTCGTTTTTCTCCATTATTACGAGGAACTTACTCTAAAGGAGATCAGTAAGATCACAGCAATGAACCCTAATACTTTAAAAACCAGATTAAAACGTGCGAAAGAAATTCTCAGGCATAAGATGACAAAGGAGGCAGAATAATGGGCGACCCATTTACTAATCTGAAAAGCGCTTTGAAGAAAACAGTTTTTAAGGATATCTCCTTTTCTGAAGAAAGAAAAACTGCCGTAAGGAATTCACTACAGGAAAGTCCGTCCAGTACGCAACTCCATTCCTGGAAGGAAGAAACTCTCAAGACTATTCTCGAATCGCTCAAGCAGGAAGCTAAAGACGGGTATGAAATTTCCAGTCTCCTTTTTCAGAAAAATGACTCGAGTTTCCGAAATAAGGAAGGTGAGCTCTATACTCTGCTGCATTTGCTGGAAAACAAAAGTATTATTGCCGCCCGCTGGTATGATGAAAAAAAATATTACTCACTCACTGGAAAAGGGAAAAAAATTTTGGCTGTTACAAGACGAGAAAAATCTCCACAGCAAACCTCCCTTAAACAACTGATTCTGGAGGCTTCTATATGAGCCTTGTAAACTTTGATGAATTTCTGAATAAGGTAACCTCCAGAATTAAGTCTAAAGAGGCTCACTCGTTCATAAAAAAGGAGCTGACTAATCACCTTAAAGAGCTAAGCGAGTCGTTTCAAAAGCGTGGCATTCCAAAAAAAGAAGCACATGAGATGGCAATTCAGTCTATGGGCAACCCTTTTACAATCGGAGAACGTTTAAACCGGATACACCGCCCCAAAATGGACTGGTTCCTTGTTTCTCTGTTTATTATTATTGCTAGCTCAAGTTTCCTTCTTCTCCTTGGCGGAATTCCTGGCATATCACTCTCTGGGGCAACCTACCTGGTCAGGCAGGCAATCTGGTATGGCATTGCTTTCGCAGTAATTCTTAGTTTTTTGTTTTTTGATTACAGTAAATTAAAGGATTGGTGGGGGTGTTTATATTTAAGCGGGGTAGGCCTCCTCATTTATACATTACTTTTCGGAACATATATTCAGGGTATGATTAGATGGATTTCTGTTGGTCCCATTATGGTTGATTCCTCAATACTCAGCTTATTTTTATTTTTTATTGCCTGGGCTGGAATAATGAGTAACATTAATAATTTCAGCAGCTTGAGGAAGCAGGCATTGCTCGTCATGATGGCCTGGGTTCCTGTCATACTTTTTGCTTTAATGCCGCATTACATTTTTTCAATCATTTATATTTGTTTTGTTTTAACTATGTTTGCTTTTTCTCACGTTGAGAAGAAAATAGCTTTAACTTTTGCAGGAGCCAACATAACAATAGGGATGCTGGTCCCTGCAGCGATTTTGATTTCTTCCAGAGATGTTTATTTTTATTATCGTTTCTCTGCCTTCTTTGATCCATCTTCCGACCAACTCGGTTTAGGTTATATGTACATTATCGTTAGAGAAGTTTTGAGTAATGCCGGATGGTTCGGCAATGGTTTTACACGTGACGTAAACATCCAGTCTCTTCCTGGACTTCACACCGACTTCGCTTTTATTTATCTTGTTTATACAATGGGGTGGCTGTTCGGTATATTTCTGTGCCTTATCCTGCTGCTTTTCATTTTTCGAATCTCTTTTAATGCATTCAGGACGAAGGACATGTTCGGCAGGTTGTTAGTTTTAGGGGGGGCTGTACTATTCACTGTCCCAGCATGCTGGAATATACTGATGGGATTAGGCATTGTTCCCATTATCGGTATCTCCCTCCCGCTGGTCAGTTATGGCGGTCTAATGTTAATGCTTTATGCTGCTGTCCTCGGTCTGATTTTGAATGTATACAGGAGAAAGGATATTGTGGAGACCTCGATGCACTACACTAGCAGCAGAAAATGAATTGCCGGGAGCTGATTAGCACCCGGCTTTCTATTGGGAAACTGCTTAGTTATGTTTCTTCAGCACCTTTATTAAATTATGCAGCTCAAGACAACTATTCTACTTCAAAACCTTTGTCCTGAAGCAGCTCAATAATGTTCTCTGGACCAAAGAAGTGAGCGGCACCAGCTATCACAAAATAAGTGCTTTCTTCATCGCCCTCTAAAAATCCGATAATGCTTTCAGCCATTTCTTCATTTCTTTCAGTTAACAGGAGCCGCTGGAATTCCGGCAGGTTATCGTTGCTAAAATAAGTATCCTTCACCCAATTAGCAAAAGCCTGTGAATCTCCATCCATCCAATAACTTATAGCTTCGTCATAGATAGCTTCGTTGCCTTCCTTGATAACATGGACCGTCCACCGCAAAAGTTCCTCCTGCTCCTCTTCCGGTAGCTGGTCATAAACAAATGGCGGGAACTCTGCCTCAAGTCCTTTCAAAACCATACTTCCAGACATTTTGTCGATGAAATATTCTTCCACTCCCACATTATAATCATACTTTACCTGTCCCCAGAGCTGTTCAAGAAGCAGATGTACCGACCAAGGTTTCATATTTTGGATATCTTTGTCTGTGAGCTCAACTTGAGGAAGCACTACCTGGATCTCCTTATATAGTTTCTCCGAAATATGCTCTTCTAGCATCTCGCCTTCTTCTAGATACTGTAACTCTGTAAACTTAGAAAACGCCGTTTCAAGTTCGTCCGAAATCAAATCGTATTCAAGTACAAGATAATCTGACCGGAGGAACGCTTCTTCAATATCGCTGTTCATCGGGTACATTTCTTCCGTGCCGGCATGAAAAGAACCAAGCATGTAAACTGTATTTTTTCCATTAATTGTTTTCCAGAAAAGCCCCTCGCTCCCATTCTTCGCTTTGTTGTCCGGCTGATTTTCCGTTTGTTGTTTCCCATCTTTTGTATCAACATGCTTATCATCACTTTTTTCTTCCTCAACATCGGTTTCCTGAGCCACTGCCGAATCTGTATCCGGCCCTTCATTTTCCGTACACCCTGCAATGATGATAAAACTTAATAATATGATCAGAGCTATGTAATATTTCATTTGCAGCCCCTTTCTGGAATTAATATTTCTCTTTAAAACTATTAAACTGCCTTTTTACAATATATTACATTGTTATTTTCCATATAAAGTAAAAAATCCTCTGGACTCACTTAGTTATCGGCGAAACCGATGAGTTTATCGGCGAAATTCTTAATATATCGGCGAATCCGGTGAGTTTATCGGCGAAATCCTCATTTTATCGGCGACGCGCCAATAAAGCCGCCCTAACCCTACACTAAATTACCTGGCCACCTCCCTCCCCCCCTTTCCTACAAAATATCCCTCCCCAATCCCCAGAGACAAAAATTCATACATAAAAAGCAGGCAGGCGGGGAAACGTATTAGTAGCAGACTTAGTTTTTACACATAGAATTTTCAAAGCTTCTTTGTCTGGGGGGAAATCTTACTAGAAGGTGGATAATATGAGTCGATTTAAGTCAACGTATAAAGAGTGGTACCTTCTGTCTTTTCTCCACCTTTCCATGGGCGGGACGGTGGCATTTGCCATCTTTCTCCACGGAAAGCCGGGAGCTGCCGCAGGTTTGTTCTTACTCCTGTTGACCGCTTGCATTTACTGGTGGAAACAAGTGTATGAATATAACCAAAAGCTGGACAGGAAGGCACACTTATATGTGGAAACCCCTCTGTTAAACGAACAGCAAAAGCATTTTTTCGTATTTGGCTTCCGGGAGGATTTAAATTATCCGAAGAAAAGAGTCTTTTACTTCAGAGAAAACGCCAGAAAAGTGTTTTATCACTTTGAACATAAGATTCAGAACGATGTGCCATTAAATAAAAAAGAACAATATATTCTCAATATGTTTCTCATTGGCCAGCTCGACCTGAGCATGATCTATTTCCGGTTTGAGGAAATGTTTAAAAACAAGCAAGCTTCAGTTTTTAATAATGAGATAAACCTGGAGTCAAATATGTAAAAAAGGGACCGGCATGCTTTCCAGCTTGCCGGTTTTCCTATGCTTTTTAATCCGGCAAAAGATTTTCGACAAATGCAACTGTCGATTAATTTTTTTCATTTAAAATATCCGCTGCAAATATATTTAACTACAGTTCAACGAGGTGACATGGAAGTCGTCTGTTGGCATTGTTCAGACAGATGTTATTGCCAGGGCTGGTTACCAGCTGCAGGAGTGAATTAAAAGTCGTCCCAATCAAAAAAGAGGAGATGAGCATCTTGGGGTATCACTTCATTAGAATTTCCGTGCTTTATTTTGTAGTGGGAGTCCTCCTCGGTCTTTACATGTCTATGACTTATAATTTTTCTTTTACCGGCGTCCATGCCCATGTTAATTTGCTAGGCTGGACTTCCATGACACTGGCAGGCATCCTGTATGTGCTTTTTCCGAAAGCAGGACGAAGCATTTTAGGAAAAATTCACTTCATCCTCCACAATATTGGTCTGCTCATAATGATGGTTGCTCTGTTTACTCTAGTACAGACAGGCTATGAAGCATTAGGGCCTGTCATTGGAATTGGCGGAATATCCTTGATTATTGGTGTTATTCTTTTTGCGATTAACATATTCAGGAATATGACTCCGGAAAATTTGCAGAAAGGTTAGCTAAACAAATTATCTAACCCTATAGAATAGTGCTAAAACCAGCCCCCTTCAGGTGCCGCATAAGGGGGCCTTGCTCTGGAAGATTTCCGGGACTTTATCTGCAGGATACTTACCATGCGTACAAAATAATAACAGCTCCAGTACCTTTCCTTTTTAATCAGCGAACACAACCGTTACTCCTTTTCTATCCTCTACGTGTATTTGAAATGGCGGGGAAATTTTGTCGGAAAGCAGACGGACCAGGTGATTCGCGATAAATTCTGTATTTTTATCAGCAGAGTCAAGGGTGGTTTCTATCACCAGTTCGTCCGCGAAAAATCTAAAGCCGGAAATCTCCAGCCCCTCAATATCGGCGCTTAATATTATTTCGGTTATAGAGCTGGCAGCCAGGTCAAGGTTTTTCCTGTTAACTTTCAAAGCTTTCTCTACTTCAACACGTTCTGCAAACCTGATTATGCCAGTGGCTCCCACAGCAATAACAACAGCAATAATGCCAATGAAAATGATATGCCGCATTAAAACAGCTCCTTTCTTAAAATAAATCTATGTACATGCATGGGGGAATATCCTCCACACTCTGTAATTTCACAAAATAAAGCTGGCTCGTAAGCCCCCTCAATCCGTACCAGGACGAAAGAAAATATTCTTAACCAAAAACTTCTCCAACTTACAAAATACGACAGACTAATCGCTGACTTTCTAGTACAATAAGATTAATAGTGTAACAGGAATATTTTCCAGACAGAGAAGTGTATGGTTTTAGGGGGGAATTATTATGGGATACCCATTAGAACAAGCAGTGGAAGAGGTTGCTCCTCCGAAAAAGGTATCTTTGAAGTGGTATAAAAACTGGATGATTATCACAGCAGCAATTATTCTTATTATTGCGCTTTCTGCTGCGGGAATGTTTTATTATCAGACAACGCATTTTAATTCGAATGTAGACATTAATGAGGTCGATGTCAGTGGACTGACAGCCGAACAGGCATTAAGTAAATTACAGGCGACAGTTTTAACGAATGAGATTTACATTGGAGATCAGCTCGTTTTAGCCGGAGAAGAAACTAACATGGCTTATACAGAAGCAGATTTGCCTGAAATTAAGAGTTTACTGGAAAGCCAGTACACATTTTTCCCATCTTCCGAGGCTACATCGTTCCATATCATGCCAGTGGAAACAGACAGCTACCGCGATGAAGAATTGAGAAGTGAACTGGAACAGACACTCCTCGCTATGAATCAGGATCTGGAGGCCCCTGTAGATGCAGAGGCATATATAGAAAATGGAGAAATTCTTATTTCCGAAAGTGCTGCAGGAGAACAGTTTGATATTAGCGGCTTGCTGGTTCAGTATGACAAGCAGGAATATACGCACAACTTTTATCTGGAGGCAGAATATCTGCAGCCAGTTACAGAGGACAGTGACTTCGTCGCCTCCCAGGTGGAACGCCTTGAAGACTTTCTTAACCATACTGTTGAATATGAAATCCAGGATCAGGTCTACTCCTTACAGGCCGGCGAGCTTATAAGCGATGCTGCATTATCAGACGAGATGGAAGTTGTTATACATGGGGATACGATCCACGACACTGTCTCGGAAATCAGCGGCACTCATTCCACCTTAGGGAAAGATTTCACCTTTACAACTCACTCAGGTTCCGTCATATCTGTGGAAGGTAAAGGATACGGCTGGGCTCTTGAAACAGAAAAAGAGGCAGAAGCCATTCACGCTGCGTTTGTAAATGGGGAAAAATCAATTTCCGCTTCCAATACGTACGGAAATGGCTGGCAGGGTGAAGGCTACGGATTTGACGTTACATCAAACGACGGCATTGGTGGCACTTATGCAGAGGTTTCCCTGGCTGAGCAGCGAATGTGGATCTACAAAGACGGTGAACTTGTTGTAACGACTAATGTAGTTACGGGAAATGAAAGCACAGACCGTGGAACATTGCCAGGTGTATGGTATATCCTTTATAAGACCACCGATTATACACTTAATGGCGTTGCTGCAGACGGAGAAAGGTACGCTACAGATGTAAAATACTGGGCGCCATTCACCAATAGCGGCCAGGGATTTCACGACGCTGACTGGAGGACCAATTGGTCAGGTAACGCTTACTTGAATGCAGGGTCCAATGGTTGTGTTAACATTCCTCCAGACGTTATGAAAAAAGTGTACGATAACTTAAGCACATACGACCCGGTTGTTATCTATTAAAATAGCAAAACAGGAAATCGTCAGCGATTTCCTGTTTTTTTATATCTTTGTTTTAGACCTGTTCAAAACTTAAAAGCATTTTTGAATCTCTTAAACCAGCAGGAATGCGGATTGAGCAGGCGGTTCGTGAATCGGATTACCAATATCGTTGATTGGCGGGTCCTTTTCACTGATTGAACCCTCTATTTCGTTGATTGGCCCACCTTTTCGTTGATTGAATACCTTTTAGCTAAAATCATATACCTGGCAGGTTTTCATCCAGCTAACTGTCTAGCTTAAAACCTGCACCTGCGGAAACTAACTTATTGTAATATACCCTTCTAAATAAGTAACTGCCTGCCCTGCTAATTTTATTTTGTCGCCCAGATCAGTGCAGTATATCGTTCCTCCTCTTTCTGACAGCTGTTTTGCTTTAAATTCATTTTTACCCAGCTGCTGTTTCCAGTATGGCACTAGTGTACAATGGGTGGAACCTGTGACCGGATCTTCTTCTATCCCTAACCTCGGGGCGAAAAATCTTGATACGAAATCTGCGTCTGTGCCTTTTGCTGTGACGATTACTCCTGCTGCATCCAGCTTTTTCAGCTCACTCATGTCAGGGTTAAAGTCTAAGACGTCCTGTTCTGTTTCAAAAACAGCCATGTAATCCCTTGATTTATATAACTCCATAGGCTTCTTCCCCAATCCTTTTATAAGTTCCTCAGGAGCGTCGCATTTTTCTCCAGGACGTGAAGGAAAAAGTAATGTTAACAGATCGTCTTCCTTTGTGACCTCTAATATTCCGCTTTTTGTGCTGAAGCTGATTGATGAAACAGTTTTATCAAGATATGTATATATAACAAATGCTGAAGCTAATGTTGCATGCCCGCACAAATCTATTTCACCAGTAAGCGTAAACCATCTAAGACCGTAACCCTCTCCCTCTTTAACAAAAAAAGCAGTTTCCGGGAGATTGTTTTCGGCGGCTATTTTCTGCATTAAATCATCGCTGATCCACTCTTCCAGGGGACAGACAGCCGCGTAATTCCCTTTAAATTGTTCACTAGTGAATGCATCAATCTGGTAAATTGGAAGCTTCATTTTTAAGTAACTCCTTTCCGCCTGATTAGTTTACATAATAATATTACAGTAAATCAAATGCGTTCACATACTGGTAATCCCTATGATCAGTATTCCAAAAGCCGCGACCCAAAAGCAGAAGATGGCACCAAGACCTGCATACAGAGGAAACTTTAACAGGTGGAAAAGCGCAAAGAACATACAAACTAACGGCAAATAGAAGTGAACAAGGATAAACCCTTGGCCATCGAAATATGGGCTGTCATCCGGCAATAATGTATACCCTCCCGCTAACCAGTAAGTAAGCGTAATAAAAACTAAGCCCAGTAACACGCTGTATATGTAAAATCCAGGCCCTTTCTTATGTTTTGTGCTTTTTCTTCCTGCAAATTTTATAAGCATGAATCCTATTGCTGTTATAAACAGCATTAACACCAAAAATATTACTGAAAATGGAATAATAACAGGCCCGCTCCTTTCTTTTATTGCACGCTCATCCTGCATATAATTGTTCTGTAATTGGAACTATATGAAACAGGAGGTGAGGTCTATGACTTCGCAAAAAAATCAACGTATGAATGGCTTTAAATATAGTATCTGGAACACACGCATAAATAAAAAGCACCTTAAGAGAATAAGAAATTCTCCTCTCTTAAGAGGAAATCTTCCACACAAACCAGATAATTAGTTCTTGAAAAAATTCATGGACGCAAGCTCAAAATTCTTTAATACTTTTCCGGTAAAAGTTCCAGAATGTTACATTTAACAAGTTCATTTTTGTAAAAAATAATGACCTCAATGTCTTTCCCATAATCACTGATTAACTCCCGGCACATGCCGCATGGGGAAACAACCCAGCATTTTTCTATATTTTCATGAGGATGGGGGTGAGCTACCGCTACAATTGTTTCAAACTCATGCTCCCCTTCAGATATAGATTTACCAATTGCCATAGCCTCGCCGCAAACCGTTATCCTCCCTACATTCGCCTCTACATGCACAGCCGAAAAAATGGTTCCTGTCTTCGATCTGACTGCCGCTCCAATATGATGCCTGCCATATACATAGTTTGTTTCAATAACCTTTTCCGCTTCTTTAATAAGCTCATAATCTTTATTTTCAAGTGGTTTAGTTTTTAACATACAGATCACATTCCTCTAACAGATTTAAGGGCAGGTAAAAAAACTTGCATCCATTGAGTGGTGCGAGTGCAGCATTTCAAGTAACGCAAGACCTTCTTGCATGCCCTGAGTTTTCTTTTTACCACACCTCATGTAACGCAAGACCGCCTCCCGCTGGCTATACAGGTCTATTTTTTTCGAAACCGCTCCCAGGCTATTTCCCAGACTGTTCTGAATCTAACTCCCATGTAAACCATCTTCCATGCCCGTCAGTCTCCCCGATTTTTTTTCTAAAACCCTTACCCCCGATATAAAAATCAAGGTGCAGGTCTCCATCAAAAATATTATTATAGAGGTGGAAAATTTCTCTCTTTGCTCCGATCAGCTCGACGTCCCTTAGAAGCGTCGCCTTACTTTCCTGAGGCATTTGATTTGCCACGTGTGTATGAAAAACACAAATTGCGTATTCCTCTGAAATATTTTTTTCCAGTTCCATGAGTAACTCTGTCCCATCCCCTTCGATAAGAGTGACAGATGATCTCTTCACATATTCTGCGGCACTTGAAAGCATTTCTCTTCTATCCTCATGCTCCGGCCAGATTAGTGCTTGGAGCCAGAGATATTCGTCCTCATTCGCCAGGTCAATTATATTAAGATCCACGCCAATTCGGACAGCTACCGGAGGGCTGCCCATATAAACAGCCGGGGAGTAGTCCCCTCTCACTTCCGAAGTAATAGTAACATTTGACTGAGTATTGCCAAATATCTCATTCGTTCCATATGAATAACTGTATTTATCCCATAACAGCTGGAGGCCAGCGCTTGTCCCTATTTCAATGAGAGCCAATGGCTTTTTTACAGTCTCATAAATATAATTGAAAACAGGATACAGATATGAACAGCGCCTCACTTCGTTTGTCTGGACCAGCCTGTTTTTCAGCAGGCTGATTATTTCTTCTTTGTTTTCCATGCAAAAATTCCTGAAGTATGGATATACTTCTTCAGTATTTTGCGGTTCCTCCTCGATGCTCGGATAAAAATACTTCAGCTTATGATCATTACCCCTGAGCAATAAATAATGAACTGACCCCAACAGCAAATTAGGGACAGGCTGTCCTGGCTCCGATTGAGAGGCTAGTTCTAAAATTTCTTTATCTTGTGCGATCTGTAAAGACAAGTACTCATACAATTCACTTGACCCACTGCACTCTTCTGTTGCAAATCTATTAAATTTATTTGCCAGTTTTCCATAGTCCATAAAGGTTCCGCCTTTCCATATTGTTAATTCGTTCCCTGCACATCCAGCCTGTGTGAAATATCTCCTTCAATAATTATGTTACAGCCCCGTCCGTCAATCTCTGCAATCGTCAGGCTTGTATCATGTATGTAAGGCGGATCCCACAGCTTTTCTAATGGCAGCTCCTTAAAAATAGCTGACAGCATTTTTATTACCGCAGAATGTGTCACAATCAGAACGTTTCCTGAAGGATGAGTTCCCTCTGCATTTTTTAAAAATGCAGTAAGTCTGTTTCTTAATTCCTCATAGCTTTCTCCACCTTGTGGTTCGTAAAAATGAGGTGCATTCCAGAATAAATGAAAGCGATCCGGGTCCGTTTTCTCGATTTCTGTAACGGTCCGGCCCTCCCATTCTCCAAGATGTATTTCCTTTAAATTGTCTTCCAATATAACTGGCAATTCTCTCTCACCTTTAATTAACTCGGCGGTTAGCCGTGCCCGTTTGCTCGGACTGGAATAAATCGCCGCAAAATCAGTATCCTTTAATCTATCTCTGAGAAGTTCGGCGTTTCTCACGCCATTTTCCGTCAGCTCAGAATCTCCCCATCCCTGCATTCTTTTTTCTGTATTCCAAACAGTTTCCCCGTGCCTTGTTATATACAGCTTCAGCATAATTTCCCTCCGTTTTCATGATCGTTATTATATTTTTTAAAAACAGGTCCCCGTCAATCATTTGCAGATAGAGAACTCTCCATGCCAGCGGAATCATCTAATTTTTCATATAGTGCTTTCACTGTTACCAAATCAAACACTGCATCGCCGACAGATTTAAAAATGATCAATTTTTCTTCAGTGTTATCCGGTTTATAGGAATTGCCGATTATCTCCTTCAATGACATAGAATCTTCTGGTTTCCTCCCCAGATCTTTCGCCTTCAGCATATCTCCCGACTCACGAAATGCGCCCCCTGCATCAACATGTATCTCATCAGCCTGCTTTAAAACAGAGTCAGGAATTTCCTGCATAGCAGGGCGGAAAGATCCAACCCCTACTATTAATTTTCCTTTCCAAGCTTCCGCCGGCAGCTCAGGTAAAACAGGAGTAGTCGAGGTGGTGCAAGTGACTATAATATCTGACAGCTTCACAAGAAATTCTGGTGTCGTTTTCTCAATATGTATGTACGGGTATTCTTTTTGAGCCTTTTCAATAAATTTATCCGCTTTCTCCTCTGTCCTGTTATATATGTACACTTTTTCTATGCTGCGGACCGTGATTGCAGACTGCAGGTGGCTCCATCCCTGTGTTCCAGTGCCGACAATTCCTAAAGTCACTGCCTTTTCTTTCCCAAGGTACTTCATCCCTAATCCTCCGATAGCTCCTGTCCGGCTCTCTGTTACAGGCACCGCATCACAGAGAAGCAGCGGCTCCATTGTACGCCGGTTGTATAACGCCATGATTCCATGAATTGTTGGCTTGCCAAGCTTCGTGTTTCCCGGTGCGACACCTACTAACTTTGTCGCATAGTACTCACCAAAATAGGAGGGCATTATCAAGCTCGTATTCCCATCATCTTCAATATGCATTCTCTCCGGCGATACGATTTTATCTTCCGTGTCTTCCTGATAAAATTCCTCAACTGCCTGCACTGTTTCTTTCATGGATAGCAAGTTCCTGACTTTTTCTGCATTAATAAATTCCATAACTGGCTGCCTCCTTTATCCATAGCTTTTATCCCCGATGTAACCGTCCGTAAAACTCCCGCCTCTAAACATGAGTGGAAGCGAAGATGTTCAGGCGGGAGATAACGGACGCTAACATTCCGATTGGTTCAACTAACAATCAGTGGGTATGAATCCCCCCACTGATTGAAGGTTCACTTAATAATTCCTCACCATTAAATCAAAACTTCTGAATAATCAGTCTCATTCAAGTATAACAAAAAACAGCTAGTAAGCTGCTTTTTCGGGAGATGATCTTGTTATAAAACTTATTAAAAAGAAAACCCACCAGATGACCATAAACAGAAATCCAAACAAAACATAGATAGGCCATAAAGCACCTTCGGCCAACTGGGACATCAGATAGTCAAATTCTGTGCCTTCCATTCTTCCAATGCTTTGAATAAACCACATTGGGTCTGAACTAATAATGATAAGAAGATTCGCTATGGACAATTTCTTAATTCTATTTTTTAAAATACAATAGATTGTTAAGGATAATGTGGTGAGTAAAAACAGATAATAAGCGCCCCAAAACCAGGCAGGCAAAGTTTCCATCTCCATAAGTGAACCTCCTCAAGCTTTATTTTAAAGAGAATTAATATTTTCCGTCCCTAATATGAGTGGAAGTAAAGTTATGATAAGACCGATTATGAATAAGGCGACCCCGAATATTTTTGCCAGCAGTTCCTGGTGGTCTCCAAAAACTGTCCAGGAATTATAATTAACGAGAAAAAGTGCTTTCTTTTTAAAAACGAGAAATCCAATCAGCATGATAAATAATCCTATTAAAACAGTTAAAATCACTTCAATTTGCATATTTTCAGCTGCCTCCTTGTGTTTAAGTTTAATATGTAGCTGGAAACCTTATAAAAATATTAAGGTACCTACTGAACTTTACGAACGAGAGTTACCAAAAGTTTCAATTTTTGCCAATCAATTAGAAGTACAGGCTATGATTTTTCGCAGCTAAAAATGTATAATGCAGATAGGAAGGAACATGAGGTGATACAATGTCCGACTATCAAAAGCTACTTAATGGAATTTTCATGTGCGGGGAAAAAGCCGTTCAAACAGCTGCAGAAACAGAAAAGGCTGATTATATTATTGATCTCAGAGCGGAAACTGACGAACGGACTTTTCAGGATAAAAATACAGAATGGTTCCGTTTTCCGTTAGTTGATGGCCAGCCTGGTCAGAAGGAATCATTTAAAGAAGCTATCTTTTTTAGCGTTAATGCATACAAAGCAGGAAAAACTGCCATTCTTCACTGAAAAGGTGGGAAAAGCCGCACAGGTAGTGTGGCAATAGGAGTACTGCTCGAACTTGGATTCGCTGAAACTGTAACACAGGCTGAAGACATGGTGAAAGAGATCCGGCCGCAAATTACTATACATCCTGAATTTCGGAAGGAGCTTGAGAAGCTATACTCAGACCGGTGAAGACGTAACAAAAAAGCATTGGGATTTTCCAATGCTTTTGTCTTTTCCTGCTCCTGCTGTTAAGGCATCTAAATTCCAGCAGCCCTCAAATCAGACGCCCCGCTTATTTCCCCATACTAAAGTGTGGAGCTGCGGCAGAACACGGACATCGTTCAATTCCGGCTCAGCAGCGACTTTATCGATCAGCGCTGCGTATTTTTCCAGGAGCACTGCAGCAAGGTCAGTTGTATCCTCACTGGCTGTATCGTCATTCCCTGTTTGGAGATACAGGGGCAACTCCGGATATTTTTCAGCTATATTTTTGGCATATGCTAAATCCCCATCATTAAAAATAACCACTTTCAGACTTGTATGGGGAAGCCGGCTGTTTTCATTTAACCGCTGAATAATTTCATCGAGCTTATTATAGTCTGTATTCATGCCAGAGCTAGGAGGCTTTGGAGAAATGGTCAGATCATCAATCTCCAGAAACCAGTCCTGCCACCGGCTTCCCTGTGTTTCCAGTGCGACTTCAATATTATTCTTCTTTAATAATGCAATAACCCCAGCCAGGTTTTTCAGAAGTGCTGGATTACCGCCTGAAACCGTAA
Source organism: Evansella clarkii (assembly GCF_002019695.1). Lineage (GTDB taxonomy): Bacteria > Bacillota > Bacilli > Bacillales > Salisediminibacteriaceae > Evansella > Evansella clarkii. The sequence continues at coordinate 4,057,094 of NZ_KV917376.1, forward strand.
CATGAGAAAAACGGTTACCGCCAATCTCCTTAAGTTTTTCCCAAATTTCTTCCGGACTCATCTGTACAATGTCGTCCTTTGCGGAGCCGTCCCATGTAAAAGCGGAATCACACCAGGAACAGGAATAGTCACAGCCGGCAGTGCGGATGAACATCGTTTTTTTGCCGATGACCATTCCTTCCCCCTGAATGGTTGGACCAAAAATTTCTAAGACTGGTATTGTAGTCAAGCTTCCATCCACTCCCGTCTTGCTTCTGCATAGCTCGTCGGCGTTTCGTACAGCCGGACAAACTCTACCCGTGCTCCTTGTTCCCTGCTGAGTGATTCTCTTTCGGCAACAGCCTCTGCCATTTTTTCAAAAATCCAGACTACCATATTCTCCGCGGTCGTATTCATCGGCGGCAATGTTTCGTTAAGATAACGATGATCGAGCTGGACCTCGATTTCCTTTTTCCAGATTTCTTTTATATCCCCGAAATCTATCATTAAGCCTGTTTCATCCACAAAACCGCTGATTCCAAAAATAACTTTATACGTATGGCCATGGAGGTTTTTACATTTACCTTCATAGCAATGAAGATGGTGTGCTGCATCAAAAGTAAATTCCTTACTTACAAGCACCCGTTTCGAATGATATTTCAGCTGATCCCGCTGAATGTCTTCATCAATTTTTTCCAGTTTGTCGACAATTCGAAAGCCGTACATAAGAACTTCACCCTTTCTCTACTCGATCATTTTTCTCCTGCAAATAAGCGTCAAGCCCTCTTTTTCTTAAAACGCAGGCCGGGCATTCTCCGCATCCGTCGGCAATGATCCCGTTATAGCATGTAAGTGTCTTATTGCGGACAAAATCCAGCGCCCCAAGCTCATCGGCAAGTTTCCATGTGTCCGCTTTATCGAGCCACATGAGCGGTGTGTGTAAAACAAACTGGTGGTCCATCGATAAATTAAGCGTTACATTCAGTGATTTCACAAAAGCGTCTCGGCAGTCAGGGTACCCGCTGAAATCCGTCTCACAAACACCTGTGATAATATGACGGGCTCCCGCCAGTTTGCCGTAAATAGCGGCAAAGGATAAAAACAGGAGATTTCTTCCTTCCACAAAAGTGGATGGCGGCTCCCCGTCCTTTTCTTCTATTTCTATATCGTCTCTTGTCAGCGCGCTCGGCGCGAGCTGGTTAAGGAGTGACATATCGAGAACGGTGTTTTTCACATTCAGCTCATCTGCAATTTTTTTTGCCACTTCTATCTCCAGACTGTGCCGCTGATTGTAGTTAAAAGTTACTGTCTCAACTTCTTTAAAGTTTTCAAGCGCCCAGAACAAGCATGTAGTACTGTCCTGGCCACCGCTGAAAACAACGATAGCTTTTTCATTCTTTAGCATTCTATATCCCACCTGTTTATATATTTTTCACATGGCTTAACCAGCAGATTTTCTGATCTATTCACTTTCGACGATTGTCTATCCACGTTCGTTGATTGACAAGCTGATTTCGTTGATTGGAGCCACGATCGTTGATTGGCATGCCGTTTTCGTTGATTAACACGTTTATTTCTTTCAATGACCATCCATTCCCGGTCATTGAATACTAACTTTCACGCGAAAACCCCAATTTAATTCATTAACTATCCGTTTCAAGGCTGCCACTCATTTTTTCAGCCCCAAACAACTAAAAAAACCACATCCCTAAGGATATGGTTTAATATCGTTCCTTAGTTTTTTATAGAGGGTATGAGCTAGAACCTCTCCCGGATGGAGCACCGGATTTGTTATTTTTTTAGCCAGACGTTATTATAACATAGGTATGAAGTGAGCACTAGAATAAGACGTTTACCTGCTGCAAATATGTATGGTGGCCAGGAGAATAATTCACCATGACCAATTCCAATCTTTGTCAACGACAAAAAAACGTATTTTGTGACTAATTTTTAACATTGTCCGGTTAACTAACAAATCAGGCAGGAAATTTAGTATGATAGATAAGTTGATACTTACATGCCACCTATGTCACTTTACAGGAGGAAACAATATATGAGACATCGTTTTGCTTTTTTAACAACATTTATAACAATCCTTGCACTTATGCTCGGAAATTTAGTTGTGGCAACTAATTCAGGTGATGCATGCGGCACTACTTACCCACAGTGTAACGGCCAGTGGATCCCTGATTTCACTATTAATGTGGCTATTGAATATTCCCATCGTGTTTTTACAATGTTCTTAGGATTTTTTATCCTGATTAATAGTATTCTTGCATGGAGAAGGAGATACCCTGGTGAAAAATCAGTTAAAATACTTGCTCCGCTAACGAGTTTCTTTCTTCTTTTACAGGCAGCAACTGGAGGAGTGAACGTAGTACTGAGTTCCCCGCCAGGATTTACAACTCTTGATGTAAACAACAGCCTTCTGTTACTGGTGAGCTTAGTTTTTCTCGCTGTAGCGCTAAAGCGTTATCCGATTAACGAACTGGAGCCGCAGCATATTGAGGAACGAAGAAAATTAAAAATTATTTCCACACCAAGTTTAATTGTATTCCTGTTGCTCTTTTTTGAGATTATTCTCGGTGCATTCTTTAAGCACAGCCGTGCAAGTAAGATCAGTTTTGGCCAGGAACCGGATAAACTGTTATTTGAATCGCCATTGATCGCGGATACTATTTATATGTTCCATACCATTATGGCAGTTGTAGTAGTGGTTTACGCGTTCTGGTTCTTATTCTACGCATTAAAGGCCCAAATGCTTGTTATCCCGGCAATGATTGTTATGGTTTTAGTCATCTTAAATGGTGTAATCGGTATGCTTGCCCATTATATGGACCTTGCCAACTGGAGTTCATCTCTCCATATGTTCACTTCCATCGTGACTCTGGCAGTTATATCTTATATTCTTGCTAAAGCTTATCTCGGTTTTCATTACTTGATACCAAAACAAAAATAAAGTTAATTTAAGAACACTTGCAGGGTTTAGCCTGGAAGTGTTTTTTATACTCTCACATAAAGGTATTTGAACTCGCCATTTTTATCATTCTTTACTTTATAGTAATACTTCCAGTTAAGCTGATAAGAGCCCCTCAGCTTTATCTCGGTTTTCGGCACTTTATTTTCAGAAGCATTTTTACCCCATTTTAGTTTGCCAAACATTTTTCTTCCATTAAAAAGAAGAAAATCCTTGTCCACCGAGTCCAGTTTTGCAGGCGGCTGCCAGTAGAGCTGGTCATTTGTAACCATAATAACAGCTCCTTTTAGTTCACCTCCTTCTCCGGCCAGCTTTTCTAAATCGGCTATGTCTTTAACAAAGTCATATCTTCCCAGGGCATGGCCATCATCTGAATTCAGATCGTAATCACGGCCCTGGGAGGTTGCCTCCAGTTTTGCCGTTTTGTTGTGGAGCAGAATACCATAAACAGAACCTTCCTCACTGTGTTCTGCCCAGACATCAGTTTTATTTCCGTCATGCATTTTATCTATTTCACAGGAAAAACCAAAGTGCTGCAGTTCATCTGCCAATGCCGTTTTCAAGTCTTCCTCTGATTGAAATAGAGGATGTCTTTGTGATAATGATTTAACCGCCTTTTCAATTAGATCCATCAAATACCCCCTCTTGGATGCTAAGTGACTTATTCCTAAGTCAGCTTCCTGATTGTTAATTCGGCAGAGCGTTTAGTTTTGGATTACATTTAGTAAAACTATTAAACTCTGTCTGTTCTTACCTCTAATATCCACTTGGAATAGTTTGTAAACCGGTTTGTCACTGTTTTAAAAACTTTTTACTTTGACCAGCAACTTTCTCTCCAAGAAAAACAGCTGTCCTTCTGCACGAAGCAAAAGAACAGCTGTTATAGGAGATTTCATGGTATTGGACCTTTTTGTTTGTTTCAAATAACGAGGTAACCAATATGACAAAAAACACAAGTGCTGCAAGCAAAGAAAGCCTCCGCATTACTTTATAATTACTCTCCATGTTAATTCTGTCGGCTAACTATGCTCCATCTCTGCTTGCTGTGCATAATATTCCATTGCCCGGTTAAGCCACTGCTGCTCTTCCTCTGTAAATGGAGATGGCGCCATTTTTTCAAGTTCCTGAATTTCTGCCTCCTCCATCTCAGTATCAGCGAGCTTCTCTATTAATTCTTCACCAAGAAATGCGAAACTTGCTTCAATGTATCTTTTTACCGCTGCCTGTACTTCCATATCTTCAACTGGTCTACCATATAATTGCTTAACATCTTTAGAAAGCTGGACTAACGTTTCATCAAGGGTGAATTTATCTTCATCTGATTTCTTTGACAACTCCTCTGCAACCCCAGTAAGAAAATGTTCCTCCATCCATTCTTTCTGGTCTGTTTCCACCTGCGTATTTCTAATCAGGCTGAACAGTACCGCACTGTCTACTTCTCCCTCTTTCTCAAGCAAATTCATAACTCTCTTAATAGCTGACATGGAATGTTCTATATGTTCTTTTTCTTTTTCCAATCCTTCGAGGTGGAGGGCCAGGGTTTTGTTTAAATCCGCTGAAATACTTGCTTCGTCCAGTAAATCTTTAATCTTATCGAGGCTGTAGCCTAAAAACTTCAGGCTCACAATTTTATGCAAAGAAAAAATATCCTTCTCATAATAAATGCGGTGCCCGGATTCCTCATTTTTCTCCGGCTGCAGCAATCCAAGTTCATCATAGTAATGTAAAGTTCGGATAGAAACACCGGTTTTTTTTGAGAATTCCCCTATAGAGTATTTATTTTGCCTGCTCATCTTCATTCCTCCTTGTATATTATCTAAATTAAGTATAAGACCTCACGTAACTGGAGGTTCAAGAGGAATATTAAAAAAAATAATTACTCTGCCCCTAATTAAATGGGAATTCATAACCGGTGTAAGTAATAATTATTTGAAATCCAATGGCTTCTGCAACTGCAATGGAAGGCTTATTTGATTCCATGCAGTCCCACTATGGTGTAAATCCCTTGCTGAAACATTCTTTTACAACTTTGTGTACAGCCTTTTGTGCTAATTTCTTGCCCTCGTGTTCTTTCAAAGTTTCTATACCAATTGTATGGATGTTTCCCGCCACAAAATCAGACATACATATAGTAACAATTTCATTGTTAAATTTAATGCAGTAGCCAATGCCATATTCAAAGAACTTATCATAGGAAGACCAGAAGCCAAGTATTTTTTCATCTAGAAATTCTGTGTTATTAATCAAATTTACCCTGTCCAGCAGAGCCTTATTTATTTTGATAACTTCATAGTTATGTTCAATTAGGGGTTCCGTGCAAACATAATTTTGTTCCGCCAGTTTATAAACCCGCTGACTCCATGAGCTCCATTTCCTGCCTTCACAAATTTTTTCGAGCACTTTATCCCATCCAGTATGGCTGCCTGCCCCCTCAAACCACTTTAAACCTGCTCTTTTTGCTTCTGGCGCCAGCTCTTTATCTATAAAACCATTGATGCTATTGATAAACCTTTCATTTGTTTCATCTCCGGTAAAAATAAATCCGTCATTATTTCCAAGCCAAATTAACGCACTGGCAGGATTATCCGGATCGTCGACAAAAATGCGTCCCGGATTGATCCTTTCAATTACAGCACTTACTTCCAGCAGACGACTATCCTGAAGAAAGTGTTTACACTTATAGAACTCATCAGCATTCAGTTCTGTAACCATTGGCCCTCTACCTCGCAGTTTCTGCAGAATATGAAATAATCAAGAAATTAACCTATACATTGGCGAGACTTATGGCTGCCTGTTTTTCGCCAGTATTTCTTTGTTTACTTTCAACAGTTCTTTCAATGTGGAGTGTATATTGTGAAGAGTCATTAAAATGATCCCAAGCATAAGAAAAGTAACTATTTCACCAGTGAAAAAAGCTATAAAAGCAATAATAGCTCCATATATCCCGTAAAGTATGCCTTGCAACTTAATCACCTCGTTTCTTAATTAAAGTATATTTTGGAAGGAGATGCGAAACTTCTTATTTCTTAGGTATTCTCCCATTTTCTCACTCATTCGTTCTGGCACTTTGGTTCCAGGTACATCGGTGCCAGGTTGGGCCGGGACACGTCGCGACGCTCCTTTTTGCTCGCTTATCCTCCAGTTTCCTCGCTCATTCAACCTGGCACCTTGGTTCCAGGTACATCGGTGCCAGGTTGAGCCGGGGCTCGTTGTGGCGCTCCTTTTTGCTCGCTTATCCTCCCGTTTACTCACTCATTCATCCTGGCACCTTGGTTCCAGGTACATCGGTGCCAGGTTGAGCAGACACACGTTATGGCGCTCCTTTTTTCTCGCTTATCCTCCCGTTTACTCACTCATTCAACCTGGCACCTCGGTTCCAGGTACGCTGGTGCCAGGTTGAGCGAGGACACGTGGCCGCGCCTTTTTTTCTCGCTTATCCTCCCGTTTACTCGCTTATTCAACCTGGCACTTTCGTTCCAGGTACGCTGGTGCCAGGTTAAAAAAATAATTAACCGCCACAAGAAAACACAACTCATTCACCCTCCCAAAGGTCCGTCAAACTCCTCGTGCCAAAGGATGTTCCCGTCCTTATCGAGTGCTTTAACTTCCATTTCGTCCGGCTCGTCATTTATTGACTTCCGCTCAAAGTCAATAACGCTAAACCAAATTCTCATGTCGTCATTAACAGTAATGAATTTCCCTTCATATACTTCCCCGTTCTGAATAACTTGAACTGATTCAATTTCCGGGTCATTTACAAATCCGTAGTATGTTTCGTTGCCCCCTGTCCAGTTGAAAGCCTCGTCAGTATCCAGAAAACTAAAATACAATCTGTGATAACTCTTTGTCTCTTTATCAGCCAACAATAGATAATATTCAGTGCTCCACTGAAAAAACAATATGTATTCTTCATCAGTAACCTTTGTAAATAGTAATTCATCGAACTCAAAATATTCCAGCTGGTCCACTAAACCTCCGTCTATAATCACTTCCATAAGGGCAAAATTCATATCGAAAAATTCATTTTCCCTTACTTCTAATTCCCTCTTCAGTTCCCGGTTTTCACCTTCCAAATTGATATAATCAATAGGGCTGAATTCTGGTACAGGATCTTCTGCTTCATCATTTTCGGCAAGCTCACTCTGGGCCGGCTCCCTGAACATCACGGAAATAAAAAGAATAACAACAACTACTGCCCCAAAACTGATCAATTGTTTTTTATCCAAGCTATTAATCCTCCTGAATTTAATAAGACTTCAACATCAGGTGCCTGACTGCCCTTTTAATAGCAAAAATAATAGATCAATATATTTCACTAACTGCTCCTTACATCTCTAATTCAAAACTATGAGTATGTATACTAGAAAGATTCAATAAATCACCCCTGTCTTTCTTCCAGATGTGATTTTGGCACCCATCCCTCTTCTCCAGTTAACAGGCGTTTAGTCCAATACCACCCATTAAGCTCCTTATAAACGATAAGCTCTTCACCTTTTTCAACTGTTAGTTCGTTTGCACAATAATCCTCTAATATCACACCCCGACCAGTCCCACTTTTACTGCTGATAATCTGGGCAGGCACCCAGCCTTCCGAGCTTTTGTCTTCAGTAAAACAATAGATCCAGTTATCCCAGTCTTCCTCACCCTCATATAGCTTCCCTGTATGTACAGTCTGTCCTTGGTGAAGGCTTATTGGGTCCGGATAGTTGGTTTTATGTTGCTTGATTACTTTTCGCACTTTGCTCTTGTTCATATCTCTGTCCCCCCCTTATACATTACTTTTCGGCAGAAAATGTTCTGTCAGTTTTTTGGCGGAAACCAGGGACAAAGGCAAAAGTAACAGAACAATAATCATTAAACTGATCAACTGAGTAACTTCTGTAATTTCGATTGCAAACAACAACCATAGATATTGAAAAATACTATGCAGTAAAAGAAAAACTGCAATAGTAAATACCAGGTATAATAGATTGCTTTTCATAATCTCTCACAACCCTTTTCTAAAACTATACGGAAAATTTTGTTAATTTAATAATATCATATTTTAGTTTTATCAAACAAAAATGCATTTTGAATAAAAGAAAATAACCTACATGATCCAAGTACAAAGAAAATGATAAGTGTATATATAACCGCTGAACAAATGCCAAAAGGTGCTCTGCATCAAAATATTCGCTCGCCTAAAAGGGGCTTTAATTTTACGAGTTCTAATACAGGAAAATAAAATGTACACTGAAAATTAATTAATATATTAATCAGCTTCCATATCAAAAAGAGATAACGACTGGAGGAAAGGGATAACAGCATCCTGCTGGCAGTTTCGGGGGTGTTCGAAGTTTGTTAATTACTGAAAAAAACTATGTAATATATGATAGGAGGCCAAATGCGTATAATATAGTTATACCTGCTTACTTTTTCAATTTCATGATAAGGAGGCTGGTATATGGTTAGGAAGTTACCGAAGTGGTTTTGGTATTCGTTAATAATTTTTTGTTCAGGCCAATGGCTCACAATTCCAATTCTCAATAATTTTGTTAATTCAGCCAGGGACATTGTTTTAGCGGTTATTATAATTACTGCCGTGTTCTATCCTGTATTTTTTATAACCATGATGTTCGTGTTAAAAAAAAAGAATAACTTGAATAAAGAAGAATTGATGGTACCCGGTATGATCCTTCTATTACCTTTACTTTTGTATGTTCCTATATTTGTTACACTGTAAAATAAAGTTGGCAGGACCTACTTAATAATTACTACTGCAATTTACGAAAAGTTAAGTGACTAAAATAAGCAGAGAGACCGGTAAAAGGCCTATCTCTGCTTTTTCATTTCCTGTATCGTCTCAGCTCCAAACCCTCATAGCCCCTTGGGAAGCACTCCACTCGAACGATGTATGTTATTTACTCTCCATACTAGAAATTATGTTATAAAATTAAACAGCCGGACAATCAATCTTGGGACAAATAACAATACTTGCAGCAATAACTCCAGTAAAAGCGTAAACCAGTTATTTCTTTCCTCTATACGCTTTTTCACAGGCATCCCTGCTCCTCCCTTATTTTGACCTGGGTGAATCTTCTCTCTTTCTTCTCAATTGGTTTACTCTTCAGATCACCTCATCCCACTTTAAGTTTCATCATTTTTATATGTTTTACTGCTTGCTTTCCTGTTGTCCCTCAGTCAACGCATCTTCATGAATGTGGAAATCTATGTTACTGTATTAGTAGATTAACTTTACAGGAGGAGAACATGAGCAGCATACATATAGAAGAATCAAAACTCAATACGAAAGCGGTTACTTCTCTGCTTCTTGGTATCCTTTCGATTGTCTGTCTTATTTTTGCGCCCCTTGGTTTGCCGCTGGGTATCGCCGGTTTACTTCTCGGAATCTCAGGCTGGAAAGAAATAAAGCGTCTTAATGAAGACGGTAGAAAGCTTGCTGTCTCCGGAATCGTTTGCAGCCTTATTGGTACAACACTTCCCCTTCTCATAGCAGTGATCGGTTACCTTGCATATACAAATACATCTTTATGATAGTTACAGGCAGACTCCGGGAAAAATGGAAAGTTTGCCTGATTATTTTTTAGTATTCAATCCAGAACCCGGCAATGTTAATGCCTTTAAATTCCTCCTTATTTCCCTCGCTGTTCTCCAGTTCAAGGTATCCTCTAGCGTAAAAAAGCCGCCATTCATAAATACTTCTCGTTATGGGCAGTAATTCAGCAGTTGTTTCCACCACATTTTCCGCGTTAACATAGGTTGATATTTTGACGCATTCATATGTAAAACATTTATAGATCTCTTTTCTGCTCACATGATTTTCAAAAGAATCCTGATAACTGGGCACAAGAGCGACTATAAAAAATAACGCAATAAGTGAAAACTTTATTACCACTGGCTTCTTACTTTCCTGCTTTTTCCTGCAAATCAATAAACCTATATAAGAAAATAACGTAACAAAAATCAGCCAGCCAAATCGATCAAATAATACTGCCGCAAAGAAGGAATTTGCTGCAATAAAGTAAAGATATCTGTAAATCTTCGTAATTGATTCATTATCCAATTCTTTTCGCTCGTCTTCTGTATCTTTCGCAAAAACAAAGCACAGCGACACAACAAAAATGCAAGTCATGATAAGTAAATTCAAGACTGCCATCCCACATCCCCCAGTGCACAATATTTAATTGTCTGTTTCAATTGCTTTATATTCTGTAAAATAAGGAAACATGAATGATATGATTGAATAGTAAGCCATGCCTGTTGAAAGATAAATAATAGTATTCAGATCAGAGTCTGGATAGGACAGGCGACTTTCTATAAAATTATAGAAAAATAGCTGATACGTTATTAAAGGATAATTATCATCCAAAAACTGTTCTTGTTTGTTTTTTTTATGATTAGTTCCGCACACTTGACACTCTATCCCCCTGCCAAACCAACAGCTGACTAAAACCTTTTCCCACCGAAACTGGTGAGCGCACACACGGCATTCTGGCAGCTTCATTTGTACCTCCTGTTATGGCCTTCTATCGTTAAGCAGAGAGAATGGATTAATTAATCATCCGCTGATTTGATACCTAATATTATTATTCATTACTATTCTGCATTAAGGAAAAATTTTCCTTCTTTATCGTTAAATCTGCCAATTATGTGAATCAATTTCATAATTCAAGATTTTCATCATTAATACAAACATTATCTTAAAATGTTACATTGTTTTTCGATTTACGCTACAGACGGACGCGTTCTGCGGGCACGGCTTCAACTAATTTTGACAAATGAACGCCGTCAAAAATGGATTTTCAGCTTCTCATGCTTTTCCCGTAGGAACGAGCATCATCTTCGCCGCAAATGCATCGAGTTGTCTCGACGGATATTCTTCGGAGCTAAGCTGGAAGAGGAAGAGACAGTCGCCGTCTTACACTGCAATCGAAAAGTAATGTTCGTTTTTTTTCAAAGTCTATATATATGAAATTCATTCATGTATGTAAACAAAAAAAGCTGCCTCAGCAGCTTTTTCGTCTCACTTACCTAGTATTTTTCCGGAACCGTTCGTCACTCTTCTTGAAAAAAGTCAAACCTGTCAAACGGGTAATACCTGAGAACAACTTTTCCGATTATATTATCAATTGGTATCGGCCCGACACTCCGGCTGTCCATGCTGGCATTTCTGTTATCTCCCATGACAAAAACCGAATCATCAGGGACCACTACAGGATGGAAATCCCGGTAAATTTCTTCTTTTATATATGCTTCTTCTACTAATTCCCCGTTACGGTAAACTGCTCCGCCGCTTACTTCAATTTTGTCGCCTGGAAGCCCGACAATCCGTTTAATCCACGCATGTGTTTCTATTGTGTCACTGTTAGTAAGATATGCAAAGGCAGGACTTTCAAGCAATGTATCTTTCCAGGTTCTTTCCATATGTACACGGCTGTCTACAACGACCATCTCCCCATATTCCGGCACATTGCCTAATAAGTACGGCGCTTTAAAAACAATAACACGGTCCCCGCCTTGTCCGTCCGCGAGGTCAGCCCCTTCGAGGGAAGGTTCCATCGAACTGCCGATTACAGCATACGGCTGTATGATAAAAACACTAATAAGCACCGCAAATATAAATGCCAGCATAATTGCTTTTATCCAGCCTGCCACTTCACTAATAAGTCGAAAAAACATCGTTCCCACTCTCCTGATTTTCCCTCATAGGCTTTATTTCCGTTAACATGGTTGTCTTCTATGATTTTAACATTAAATACGTTCTTTAGCTTATAAATTTTAACTGCTGAATGCGACATAATTTTAAAATGCGCATCCTCTTTTATCAAAGATGCGCTTGTTGTTTCACTATTTTTCGCTGTTACTTAAAGTTTCACTATCGTTCTTCCCCGGACTTGTCCCTGAATAATCTCTCTTAATACTTCCGGAAGCTCCTCCAATGAGATTTCATTCACTATTTCACCAGTTAGTTCCGCTGGTTTTAAATCACTTCCAAGGCGGTCCCACACTTGCAGGCGCTTATCCATTGGACAGACTACTGAGTCTATTCCGAGCAGGTTGACGCCTCTGGAGATGAATGGCACAACCGTTGTGGAAACTTTAATCCCTCCAGTTAGCCCGGATGTAGCAACAGAACCCCCATACTTGAGTGTCTTTAAGATATACTGGAGTGTTTTTCCCCCAACCGGGTCCACTGCCCCTGCCCATTTCTCTTCATTTAGAGGTGCCTCTTCCGGGTCAACTATGTCATTACGGTTAATTACATGCTTGGCACCAATACTCTTAAGGTATTGTTCTTCCTGTATTTTTCCGGTGCTTGCTGTTACTTCGTAGCCTTTATTAGCCAGGATGTTGACTGCGATGCTGCCCACTCCGCCTGTCGCTCCTGCCACTAAAACAGGACCGTCTTTCGGTGTCAGCCCGTTGCCTTCAAGCCTTTCCACAGAAAGTGCCGCCGTAAATCCTGCAGTGCCAAGAATCATCGCTTCTTTCAGCGTAAGCCCTTCCGGCAAAGGAACTACCCAATCGGCAGGTACCCGGGCAACTTCGCTGAATCCTCCGGAATGGCCTGTGCCTAACCGATAGCTTGTCACTATGACTTCGTCGCCAGTTTTATATTTTTCACTTTTAGAATCCAACACTGTTCCGGCAAGGTCAATGCCAGGTACTAACGGTGTCGTTTCCACCAGCTGGCCCTGAACCGCTACGATCCCATCTTTAAAATTCACGCTGGAATATTCGACCTTGATAGTCACTTCCCCTTCAGGAAGGTCGTCCAGTGAAAGCTGCTTTATTTCCAGGTTTGTCTGATCATTTACTTTGTCTAATACTAAAGCTTTAAAAGAGTCCATTATATCAAGCCCTTTCCACACTTTTTTCAGGTTCTTCCTAAAATGGCCTGAAGTTTGTATTAACAAATTAACATAATGGATTCCTGCGCTTCAAATAATCAAACTTCATGGTACACCAGGCAGCTCTCAGGATATATTCTTTATAAAACGGCCGATCAGCCGCGGAAGATAGACCAGCACTTCCAAAAACACTTCAAATAAGGCAGCAGCCGTATGGCCTCTGTCGTCCTTCTTCTTCCTGCCCATTAATTAATATCTCCCTTCATCAGCTGTCAGTTTCCCGTCACTTTCTCTTCTGTTAATTACTTACGAATCGGGCAAAAAATAGTTTCAATAAAAAAAGAGCAGCTGACTCTTATAAATTTAACCCGGTAAAAAATCCATATAAAGGAAGAAAAGCAAAGACAACCAGCACCGTCCCGGTAATTATTTTCGCTTTATAAACAAGGCAGGTGATGCCTCTTGATAAAAGAATGATAGATAAAAACGGCAATATGTAGTGGAACATTGCAAGAGGAGAACCTTTTAAAAAGAAAATCAGCGCTAACAAACCAATTGCCCCAACAGATATAAAAAAATATATATCCAAAATCTGTTTCATTTGTTCTCCTCCATTTTCAATCTGGTTATCACTAGGCCTCCTGCGGGCATTAACATACCTTGCCGAAGCTCTTAATATTCCCGTTTATACTCCTTAGGTTCCATTTCCTGCTTATTTTTATATACTACATAGGTTTTCGCCAGTTTATCGTGAAAGCCTGTTTTTCTGTCTGAGAATGCCACCATAATATACCCTATGAATAATATCAGTGAAAGGAACTGGGAAAAATACCTGACCGCAGATCTCATGAAAGAAATTTTGCTGCCATCCTTGTTTATTATTTTTATTCGGAACAAAGCTTTTCCCAGTGTACCCTGAAGCTTTGTTACTGGCATGATAATAACGTAAAGCGACCAGATAACTGCCAGCGGAATAATCTGCCAGTCTGTAGTATTCTCATATCCTCCTAAGCCAAAAATCAGCCGGCTGAGCATATTAAAAGGATACAGTATAATTAGACAATCCACAAAAAGAGCAAACAGCCTCACAAAGAAACCTGCATAATTATATCCTGCCATAATACCGCCTCCTCTGTATGAATTCTTTCATTAAATTTTGTTTACATAATAATATTATAGTTAACTCAATTGTATAGAAATTTCATTTCAATATTGTCCACATCACGTTGAGTTATTAGATAATTAAGAAACTTTCACAAAACAGTAACAAGTGTGATAAAAATCCGCTTTGTTTTTTGAGTATAATTTAATTAAGAAAACGTTTACAGTCACCCTTTTCACGAACACTTATACATTTGAAAGGATGATTAAAATGGAATACAACAAATCAAAACAAAGACTGGAGGAAATGAAGCAGGAACTGATTGATGAACTGGAAAACCCGGGTTTGACAACTGCCGAAATAGAAAGACTTAAAATGTATATTGCTAACTATGAGTATATCATCGAATTAACAGACATGAATCATTATGGACGCGGTCCTGGTATCTGAGTATATAGTGAACCAGGTTCGCTCTTTTTTTTGCCTAAAAAAGAAAAAAACAATACTATTATAAGTATTGCTGAGCACTACCAGATTAACCATATGGCTGCTGGTATTTGTTATTCATTTTCTGCGATTCCCTTTGCTGCTCAGCTGGCAATCCTTCCAATCACTGGCAAAATTACGAGAAGAATCTGTACATAAAGAAATGCTTCCAGCGCCTTCTCATCGTCAACAACTTTCGTTTCTGTTCTTTGACGTTCCATTCAGCATTCCCCCTCAAATCTCCTTTAATACCATGCTCTGTCTCTTTTTTTCTTATTATAGCATGCAAAAAAGGAAAAATGAGGATATAAAATATGAATATTTTTACATTAAAATTATTTTTTGGATGTATTTCGACAAGCATTCGACCCTAATTTTCGGGGCTGATTCGTTATCTTCTATTAATTGCTTTCATAGAACAGAGGGAGCTGCATACAGCTCCCTCTCACTAGTTATTCGTACACTATATCCCCTCTTACTTTATCCGCTGGACGGCTTTAAAGATTGCTTCAGTTCCAAAATATAAACACTCAACGGGTATCCGTTCGTCTGCGGCATGCACGCTTGCGGTAAAATTAAAATCAGGCGGCAGATTCATTGGCGTAAAACCGTATGTCTGGATGCCAAGATTTGAGAAAAACCGACCGTCCGTCACTCCTGGAAGCACATACGGTATAGGCTTTGCTTTCTTATCATTTTCTTTAAGTATCTGTGCAAGAGTATTAAAGTGAGTTTTATCTGTTTCGGTTTCAACAATATCTGAACGGATAAATTCTATTTCCACAGAATCGTCATCAATCAGCTCTCTGAGTTCTTCCGCAAAATCCTCTTCCGTATAACCTGGTAGAATCCTGCCGTCTACCTCCAAAGTAATTTCGCTTGGAATAACATTGATTTTATCACTTGCCCTCAAAACTGTGGGAGACGCAGTATGATGCAGGAGGCTTCCGAACATTTTGCCTTTGTCTCCTAACATTTTCAGGACTTTCTCTGTTTTTTTCGGATTCAGAAGCTGTCTGAGTACGAGCTTCTTCGGCAAGGAAAGCTCCTTTGTGATCGCTTTTATCATCTCTCTCGCTTCCGGTGTAATATGAACAGGAAGAGGCTGATTCAGTTTTTCCAGAACCTGCCCCAGCTTAGCCATCGCTCCATCCTTAACCGGCATGGATCCGTGACCCCCTGGGCCTCTGATTGTAAGCTTCACCCAGCTTGACTGTTTTTCTGCCACCATTATTGGATAAAATCGTTTATTCGCAAGCTCCATAGAGAAACCGCCGAATTCACCAAGTGCATACTTCACCCCTTCAAACAGGTGGGGATGCTCCTCTGTTAAATATTTCGCCCCGTAATCTCCTCCGTTTTCTTCGTCACTTAAAATAACGAGAAGCAGGTCTCCCGGCAGTGGCGTTTTTTCCGCTTTCGCCTGCAGAAAAGCAGCAATCATCATCGCTACGCCGCTTTTCATATCCAGCGCGCCTCGTCCCCATATATAACCATCAATAATATCACCTGAAAAAGGATCATGAGACCAGTCCTGATTCTCTGTAGTTACAACATCGACATGGCCATAAAGCATTAGAGGCGGCGCATCCCCCTCTCCCTTTAATCGTGCTATTAAATTCGGCCGGTTTTCATCAAGCGAAACGAGCCGGGATTCAATGCCATACTCAGTGAGCAGGCTCTGGATATATTCTATACAGGCCCGCTCATGCCCGGGCGGGTTTGTCGTATTAAACTGTATTAATTTCTGCAGAATTTGATCTGGTTTTTTATGTATGGATGGACCCATAATTTTTCCCCCTTGAAATTCTTTCTCTAATATCCTGCTAAAAATGGCAGCTCGTCTTTACATCACTGCTTTTTTCGGCGCTCAATTAACATACAAACGATTACTGTAAGAAGAATTGAAACGAAAATATTATTCCAAGCTCCCACTGGCTGCATGATTACTGCCAAAGCGACAGTTATTCCAACTACAGCATAAACCGGCTTTTTAATAGCAAACTGGCCAAGAATACCACCGAAAATGGCAGGCAAAATGTATTGCAGCATGTCCTGCGCTCCTGGCGGCAAAACAGAAAGCAGGTAAGATCCGCCAAAAATAATAGGAATTAATATGGCAACATTCATAATTGATGCTGCACCAATACCTAAAGTTGCTGCAATTTCCCCTTTTTTTGTACCAGGCTCAGCACCAATAGAATTTTGCGCAGCTGCAGCGGAAGGAAGACACATATTTGAAATATTACCAGTTAGAAAAGCCAGGTACGTGCCGGAAACCCCCAGTGTTGGATAATATAATACCGGCTCCATCGCCCAGGCCAGTCCCATAAGGGCAGCGAAAGCAAGATACGCAGCAATGATCGGGCCCCAGCCAGGATGATATCCCAGTACAAAGGATAGATATACTGGAAGCAGAAGAGACAGAATAATAACACTCCAGATGGTTACTCTTCCCCAGAAATGAATCCGGCTGTAATAGTCAGTCAGGCCTTCTGCCCCTGGAGCGGCTTTATTTTTTCCCGAAAGCGAAGTATCATTTAAAGCCATAAGCCTTGCCTCCTTTTAAGTAAACAAATAACCGGTGAACAAACCTGCCAATATAGCCAGGCCGAGTGACCATTCCTTCAGCCAGACAAGATTTCTTTTATCCGCCAGTTTCTGCATACAAATCATAGAAACGCCCGCTCCGACAGCGACAAACAGATGTATGTACCCTTTCACCGCTTCACCCCCTGCAAAGAAGCTGAATGCGCCAATCAGAGCAGCTGTAGTAATCAGAATTACTCCTTTTCCATCCTTGCTTTTGCTTGAGGCTTTTTTCTCCAGTTTGCCGAACGATTTAGTGAAAACCGCTACAACGAATAAGCCGCCGGCACCACCGAGGCAGAGTGTCCAGACTACTGTAGTGAGAGCTTCAGCAGTATAGCCTGCTGCGCCAAGCTGAGCTCCATAAGCATCAGCACCAATACTCGCCCCCAGCGCTTCAATCGGAGCTGAACCAATTATCCCGATTCTCATCAACGTGAGCGGGTCTCCAAGAAATGTGATCAGTGATATAGCGATAACCATGATCGCCAGTGACGGTCCAATGGCGCTGATTGCCCCAGTGCGGAGAGCGCTCTGAACCTCACCCTTTGTCATGCCCACGGCAGAACTTGATTTAGACGCAAGCCTGATAAAAAGCAGTCCCTGAAAAACTACGATACTAATAATCATTCCTGCAAAAAGCCAGATAACTCCTCCATTTGCAATCTCCATTACTTCGCTCAATCTATCCCCCCTCCCTTAAAATATATTGGCAATTTTTGATAATATTTTTAATATATCATTAATTATCTGAAAAATCTTTATATTTTTACAGAGGAGTCTTACAGTTTCCGACTAATTTCATATGTTAAGATAATCGTAACAATGCCAGTGAAGGGCGGGATGATTGAATGAGTGAAGTTAAGAAGGATTTTGACTTGCAGCATCCGCACTGGGAAAACTACTGGGACACATTTTCCGCTGAAGGCGGCCTTGCCGTTGATGAAGCTCCTAGTGTTGCAGCAAAACAAGCCGCTGATGAGTTTAAAAAAAGAGGGATAGTGAACATTCTTGAACTTGGTGGCGGTTCCGGAAGAGACACACTGTTTTTTGCGAAAGAAGGTTTTCAGTTGCATGTAGTGGAGTATACAGAAAAAGGTGTTGAAATTATACGGAGGAAAGCTGCCGAAGCAGGAGTTGCGAACTCTGTAAAGGTTGTTCAGCATGATGTGAGGAAACCTCTTCCCTTTGAAAGCGGAAGTTTCGAAGGATGTTTCTCTCATATGCTTTATTGCATGGCATTTACGGAAAAAGAGTTACGAGGAATAAATCAGGAAATCAGAAGAGTTTTAATGTCCGGCGGAAGTAATATATATACAGCCAGGAATCTGAACGATCCAATGTACGGCGCCGGAACACATAAAGGCGGAAATGTTTACGAAGTGAACGGATTTATCATTCATTTCTTTGATAAAAAAATCATTGAAGATCTGTCAGAAGGCTATGAAATCCAGCAGATAAGCGAACTTGAGGAAGGCAGCCTGCCAAAAAGACTCTACAGTGTTATTCAACAAGTAAAATAAAGAATAATAAAAATACCGACATGGGTCTGGCCCTTGTCGGTTTTTCTATATGATAGGTGATAAATTAATATAAGATCTGTATTCTTTTATGGAAATTATTAATAATTACTTTAAATTGTGCAATTCATCCTCGAAGTTGTGCGATTAGCCCTTGGAGTTGGGCATATAACCTTTGAAGTTGGGCAAAAGTAGTGGGAATCACCCTCATACGCGTACATTCAGAATAACCCTACATCATTTGATATGGACCAAACGGTTTTTCCAGTATATATTGTTCTTCGGCCTTGTGGAGCATGGCTTCCCAGGAAGAAAAACTGGTATTCTCCTGTACATACATATTCCATTCCTCCGTAAGGAAAAGGATTTCGTCTTGCTGTTCAGCCAGCCAGCTTCCCCCCATATTCCTAAATTCTCCCCATGAAGCAAATGAAGTGTGTGCAGTCATAAATCGTTGATTGAAAAGCATAAGAAACGGGGCAGCATTTACTGTTTCAGTACTTCCAAGACCTTGAAACCATCCAATTACATTTTTGATCATCGTTCATCCATCCCCTGTTTAATAGTAAACCAGCTTACGAATTATACTTTTACAAAGATTTGACTTCACTTCGAGAATTGAGTAACGGATTTCTAGAATGAAAGTTGCCTTTTCGAGAATTGGACCCTTGATTTCGAGAATAGAACCTGCCTTTTCGAGAATGAAACTGCCGTCTTCGAGAATGGGCGTTCACTTCGAGAATTAGACTCCTGATTTCGAGAATAGAACCTGCCTTTTCGAGAATGAAACAACCATCTTCGAGAATGGGCGTTCACTTCGAGAATTAGACTCCTGATTTCGAGAATAGAACCTGCCTTTTCGAGAATGAAACTGCCGTCTTCGAGAATGGGCGTTCACTTCGAGAATTAGACTCCTGATTTCGAGAATAGAACCTGCCTTTTCGAGAATGAAACAACCATTTTTGAGAATTGAAAACGCCTGATTACCATCCAATCCGCCAATTCTCCAAAATTCATGACCTAATTCCTCAAACAGGCCACCCGACTTCAAAAATTTAATTTATTAATACTACATTGTTGCCTGCCAGCGACAATTCTATTACTTTTTTTGTTAACAATATATGCTTTTGTCCTGAGGGGATGAAAGATAAATTAAAAATAATGCCCAAACATACAAAAAGCACACCTCGCCAAGCAAGGTGTGCTCTTCATTATCCCTATTTTACAGCTTCATTCATTACTACCTTCACTAAAGTCCGTGCCATTACACCCGTCGGCCCTTTTGGCCCCAAATCATGCTCCGTGGAAGCCATTGCGGTCCCTGCGATATCAAGATGTACCCAAGGTGTATCTTCCGCAAAGTCACCGACAAACGCACCTGCTAAAATCGCGTGGCCGCCTCGTCCCGGACTGTTGTTCAGGTCAGCTATGTGGCTTGTTCGCACCTCTTTTTTATAGTGGTCAAAATAAGGCAGCTGCCAGATCATCTCACCTGTTTCGTCTGCAGCCTGCTGAACAGAAGCGAGCCATTCCTGGTCATTTGTCATAGCTCCGGTCACATGGTTTCCTAATGCTACCACTACCCCGCCTGTCAGAGTGGCAATATCGATAATTTTCGCCGCTCCTTTTGATTTTGCGTAAGTCACCGCGTCAGCCAGTGCAAGACGGCCTTCCGCGTCAGTATTACGAACTTCAATCGTTTTCCCGCTCATAGAAACAATAACATCGTCAGGTTTATAAGCATTCCCGCTGATCATATTGTCAGTGGCCGGAATGACAGCCATAACATTGGCTGCCGGTTTAAGAGCTCCGATAGCGTCCATAGCTCCGATCGTTGCGGCAGCACCGCCCATGTCCATCTTCATTCCAACGATGTTATCCTTCCCTTTCAGAGAATAACCGCCAGTATCAAAGGTAATTCCTTTTCCTACAAGCGCAAGTGGATTTTCCCACGAATCTCTTCCCTGGTAACGCATAACAATCAGCTTAGGTGGTTCGTCTGATCCCTGGTTCACTGCAAGGAGTGCCCCCATACCAAGAGATTCAATCTCTTCCTTATCGAGAATATCAATTTCAAAACCGTGCTTTTCCGCCACTTCCTGAGCGAATTCCGCAAGGTCTGTTGCAGTAAGCAGATTTCCAGGAGTATTTACAAGGCGCCGGGCAACGTTTGCTCCTTCTCCGAGAGCAAAACCTGTTTCCAGTCCTTTTAGAACTGCCTCTTCCCGCTCCCGGTTTGCTGAAGCAATAACTAACTTCGTAAGCTCAATTGCTGGTCTTGATTTTTTCGTATGATATGTGTTTAAAGTAAACGGCGCAAGTGAATGTGCTTCACCAATCGCTTCAAAAGCCTCGAGATCTGTGAGCGGCAAATCAGTCAGGCTGTCGACCGCCACAGCCGCCTTTTCGATATGTTCTTTCGCAAGCTGTTTAAAAGCTTTCCCGAAAGCTTTTCGAAGTGAATTCTTTGTAAGCTCTTCCCGCTTGCCAAGGCCTACAAAAAAAATACGCTTCGCCCCTGTTTTTCCAAATGTATGTAGCTTCATTACCCGCCCGGACTCATGAGATAAATCCCTCGATTCATAAAGCTCTTTTAACTGTCCGTCAAAGGCCTCGTCTATCGCCTGAAATGCGCCTTCTTTTTCCATAAAAATACCGAAAAGCAGCGCTTCTGTTTCCAGCTTTGTAAATTCTGTCTGTTTAAATTCGTACATTTTCTCACCCTCCTCGTTTTTTATTATACAGAACGTTTGCAGAATTGGAAAAATATTTATCCATTTATAAATAAGAATACCAGCCTGAATTTTTTCCTGAATAAAGATATCCTCTTGCTTCATTATGTATGCACAAAGAAACACCAGGCAGACATTCTGCCTGGTGTCTCCCTATTATATCAATTCAACAGCCACAGCCCTGACAGGAGACCCATCAAGCCCTTTTAGTTTTAACGGGAGGGCAATTATAAACGGGTCGGAAAAGTCCACCGCTTCCAGATTAGTCAGATTCTCGCCGATAATCCCGTTAACTTCAGTGATCGCCTCGTGTGCAGCGAAACTGGAACCGTCTGGCGGGTCTATGTTCAGAGCATCAATTAAGAAGGTGCGAACTCCTTTTGTAAGCATAGCTTCCACTGCTTCAATACTTAAATAAGGATGTTTATAATACCGTTCTTCACCGACGAAAACAGACCAGCCCGTGTAAAATAACACAATAACTCCACTATCCATTCGCCTCAGATAAGGTGTGATATCCTCTAAAGTAATCGACACACCTGGTTCTTTACCAGTAACGTTAATAATAATTCCACGCCCCAGAAATGGCGCAAGTCCCGATTCATCAATCGTCAGCCCGCTTTTATTTATATGTACCGGTGCATCCACATGTGTTCCTGTGTGAGAGCCTATATTCACTTGGCTCACATTATACCCGTCCTGCTCAATCGTAGCTGCCGGCCGGATATCTGGTTTGGGATCGCCTGGATATACAGGAGTGGAATTTGTGATATCCATTGATAAATCGACAATCTTCTTAACTCTCAAATCTTAGCCCCTCCCCAAAACTTATATCTTGTACACATCCACTCTTCTCTCATCAAGCATGGAGAAAAAATCTTTTCTCCACTCTTTCCGGATTTCCTGGTCCAGCAGCGCAAAAATAATTTGTTCATCATTATCAGCCCCGGCGATTCTTTCTCCATCAGGGCCATAAATACCTGATTCCCCGAAAAACTCCAGTTCTCCAGACTTTCCGACATGATTTACTGTCACTAAAAAGAGTGTATTATCAATCGCCCTAGCCATTCCGAAACGGTTGTAAGGTTTATTATACGGCTGTTCCCATGCACTTGGCGCGAGAACTACATGCGCACCTTTACACGCAAGCTCTCTTGCCAATTCTGGAAAAGCTAAATCCCAGCATATCATTAAGCCAAGCTTTCCCATGCTGCTTTCAATTAAAACTACTTCATTACCCGGAGTAAAATAACCCTTTTCCAATGGTGTTAAGTGAATCTTCCGATAATTACCAATAGTTTTCCCTGCTTCATTTATTACTTTTAATGAATTGTATATCTTGTCGTCTTCTCCCTGTTCCACGTATCCGTAGGCAAGGATCACACCGAATTCCCTGGCAAGCTGAGACATTTCTCCTTCAATTCTTCCACCTTGATTTTCTGCTACATCATAGAGCTCCTCAGACAGAAAATACCCGGTTGCAGCCAGCTCAGGAAATAAAATCAATTCTGCTTCAGGCTGTAACTCCTTAGTTTTACTCACAATGCTGCGAATTTTTTTAAGGTTCCTGTCCACTTCTCCGTTATAAAACTTATCCTGTACCCCTGCAATATACGAAACCATTAGGAAACTTCCTTTTTAGTAAGGTCAGGCTGCTCGGGTATTTGATTAGATAATTTCATTGCTGCCCAGTAGATGATACCAGAAACAAAGAAAGTAAGGATAGATGACCCGATACTCAATGGTGCTACATAAGTAAACACGTATGCAAAAGCGGCACCAAGTACATAAGCGATATATGCAGAAATATTTATTCCATTCTGATAACGGTAAAGTCCCTTTGTATCTTCTACAATATCGTCAGCATCGTAATTCCCTTTTTTAATTATAAAGAAATCCACAAGGACAATGGCGAAAATCGGGATAAACAAAGTTGCAATTAAAAGAATAAAGTCGAAGAAGCTTGCCATTAATGCTTCCTGCAAAAGAGCACCAAGGATTGTAATTACTCCGATAGCTGCTACTGGTTTCCAGAAGGATACCTTTGAGAATACGTTCATAAATGACATGGACGCACTGTACAATGCCATTACGTTTGTGGACACAACTGACAGGAAAACAACCACTGCAGCAACAAATCCAAAACCATACTGAGCAAGCAGCAGTGTAGGATCATACGTCTGTTCCATACCTGCAAGTATACTAAACCCGCTGACTGTAGCACCAAGCCCCATTGCTATAAGGGATGCTAAAATATATCCTAAATAAGTTCCTGCCATCGCCTTTGTCTCTGATTTGGCATATCTGTTGAAATCACAAACAGAGGACATCCAGGAAAACGCTGTAGCTACAACGATGTCAAACGCAATGATTGCAGAGATTTCCGGATTCTGTGCAACCTGTATTGTGATGAGCGAACCGATTTCATATCTGGTAAATAATTGAAAGAACACTACAGTGGATAAAAGGAGCATTCCTATTGATACTATCTTTTCAAGACCTTCTACTTTTCTGTGGCCATAAATCGTAATGCCAACCACTAAAAACTGAGTCAGTATAACAAACAGAGGTATATTGCTGTAGCCAGTCGCAAAGCTTACTGCATAGTTTAAACTGAGCCCTGCAAGGTATGCCTGTATCCAGCTCCACCCTATTAAAACTACTGTGTTAACGATTGAAGGGAGAATTGCTCCCCGCTGTCCAAATGCAGCCCTTGTCATCACCATTGTAGAGAGACCTGTTCTTGTCCCGATTCTTCCCGTAAGTGCGAGTGGGATAGCTCCAATCGCAGAGCCTATAATTATTACCCATATTGCAGTTGACCAGGGGAGGTCAGGGACGAAGAACATTCCTGTTAAAACAGACGTGATAACTACGTTAGCCGCCAGCCATAAGGCGAATGTTGAGAAAAATCCCATTGTCCTATCATTTTTGGAAGTTGGTCTGATGTTATCATTTCCAAACTGATTCACTAATTGAGCCATAAAAGTTCCTCCTATTCTTTATTTTTCCGCTTATTCTTAGGAGTAAATTAATTAAAACCTATACCAGCCAAGATCCCCCACTACTGCAGTTGCATTAAGATGTTTAGGCTGTGAATAGGCAGCAAGACCATGCGGGCCGAGCTCCCTTCCAGTGCCGCTCTGTTTAAATCCGCCCCAGGGTGCATTAACGAACGGTGTATGGTAGCTGTTAATCCATATAATCCCTGAGTCAATTTGATCTGCCACACGTTCTGCACGTTCCGCATCTTTGCTAAGTATTCCGGCAGCAAGACCATACTTTGTTCCGTTGGCAATTTCCACCGCCTCATCTTCACTTCTGAATGTCTGGATAACACAAAACGGACCAAAAATTTCCTCCTGAACAATTCCCATATCCGGCTGAACATCTGTGAAGATTACGGGAGTAAGGTAATAACCTTGCTCACCATAACGTTCTCCTCCTGTAACTAAAGTGGCTCCTTCTTCTAAGCCTTTTGATACGTAACTCTCTACTTTTTTCAGATGATCATTGCTGATTAACGGCCCCATATCCGTCTCTTCACTAAATGGATCTCCGAGTTTTATTTTCTTAGTTTTTTCTGCCATCTTTTCTGTAAAAGCGGCAAAAATATTCTCATGTACAAGAATTCTCGAGGAGGCTACACAAACTTCCCCCTGGTTAAAGAATGCACCGAAAATCGCCCATTCTGCTGCTTGTTCAATATTCACATCATCGAACACTATAAGAGGGGATTTACCACCGAGTTCCAAGGAAACATGTTTAAAAGTTTTGGCACATTGTTCATTGATAACTCGTCCGGTATCCGTGCCTCCTGTAAAGGAGATTTTATGAACATCTTCACTTAAAGTTATTGTCTGCCCGACTGTTTTTCCGTCCCCAAGCACGAGGTTAAAAACACCTTTCGGGAGACAGCATTCACTAATTAACTCAGCAAGTTTAATCATTGACAGCGGTGTCATTTCTGATGGTTTGAAAACAACTGTGTTTCCAGCAGCCAAAGCTGGAGCGATCTTCCATATTCCAAGAAGTAACGGGAAGTTCCACGGGACAATCAGACCGGTAACCCCATAAGGGACATTTTTTACAACACTTTCGGAGCCATCCCATTGTTCCATCTTTTCCGGGAACTGTTCCATAAGCAAATCAGCATAATATCGCAGACAACTAACAGAATCCTCCATATCAAGCCTTGATTCGCGAATAGGTTTTCCTGTATTTTCAGTTTCAAGTTGAGCCATAGTCTCTAAATTATTTTCCAGCTTTCCTGCGAGCTTCATGAGAAAAACTGCTCTTCCCTCTTTGTCATTTTTCCAGTTCGTTTCTTTAAAAGCCAGCCTTGCTGACTGTATAGCCAGCTCCACCTGCTCCACAGAAGCTTCATAAACCGTTACTATCTCCTGCTCCGTAGCAGGGTTAATAAGTTTTCTGAGATTTCCTGCCCCTTTTACCATCTCTCCATCAATAAAAAGTTGTTTCTCCACTGAAGAATCCTCCTCGTTTTACTCTGCAGCTGTAATAGTCTCTTCCTTTTTCTTAACTTTCTCCTGTTCCTTTTGTTTTTTCAAAGCAATCAGGGTAATCATTTCGTGTGCAATGTTAGCAGCCATGACTGCAGTTACTTCTCCACTGTCATATGGCGGCAGGACTTCCACAAGATCGAATCCCTTGAAGTTTAATCCGTGAAGCCTCCTCACACATTCGATTGCATCTACATTCGTCGCCCCGCATACTTCCGGTGTTCCAGTACCTGGTGCAAAGGATGGATCTACAAAATCAATATCGAAGGAAATAAATGCAGGGTGACTGCCAACACGGTTATGGACTCTTTTCATCACTTCGTCAAGCCCGATCTTTCTGAATTCTGACATTGTAATTACTTCAAAACCAAGCTCTCTCGTTTCATTCATATCATTTGGTCCATACAGCGAGCCGCGCATTCCGACCATAATAGAATGTTCCACATCGATAAGCCCTTCCTCCACTGCTCTCCTGAATGGTGTACCATGCATGTACTTTTCGCCATAATAGTTATCCCATGTGTCTGCATGAGCATCAAAAAGCACAAGTGCAACCGGACCATATTTTTCTGCAAAAGCACGGAGATTACCTAAAGTAATGGAATGGTCGCCTCCCAGTATTACAGGTGTAATCTCCCTTTCCAGGATGGGCCTTAATCCATTTTGTATGTTTTCATATGTACGATGGATGTTTCCAGGAATTACGTCAATGTCCCCATAGTCTACTCCTGAACAATAATCAAAAATATTTATGTCCTGATCGGGGTTGTATGGACGAAGCAAAACAGAGAAGTTTCTGATATGCTGCGGACCACCCCGCTGTCCTGTGCGGTATGAAGCTGCTGTGTCAAAAGGGACACCTGCAACTACAAAGTCCACATTATCAGTTGTAGTAATCTGCTCGAGTCTCATAAATGTACGTACACCGCAAAAGCGGGGAGATAATGACGAATCTTTTGGCTGATACATTAAAAATGCCCTCCCTAAGGTTGAAAATTATTCTGTGCACTTTCTATATAGTGCAAGAATGATGCCAACTTTAGAGAGGGCTTAGATGTGGCTAATTTGTGTCTGTTTGCATGAACATTAATGCAAAAATGCATTGGCAGCCTTACCTTTGATTCATTTATGCATTTTAATTCATTTTTGAATTAATATGGTATTTGTTTAGTTTTCTGACAACGGTAGACTGGCTGATACCAAGATATTCAGCCATTTCATAGGTCGTTTTAAACTGGCGGTATGCACGGCGGAGCCATCGTTTCTCTAAATTCTCCAATGCCTGTCTGAAATCTGCTGCCTCTTCTCCACCAGCTGGCATTTCAGTAATATCCTGAGCCGACTCTCCGAAATACTGCTGTACTGTAAGAGGAAGACTTTCAGTGCCAACAATATCCTGATCAGAAGTAAGTATAATTCTTTCAATCATATTCTCCAGTTCCCGTACATTTCCCGGCCAGTTGTATGAGATAAGCTGCTCCAGGGCAAGAGGATTAAATTGTTTCTGAGTACTGTACTTTTCGTTATGAACCTGAAGATAATGCTTGATAAGTAAAGGAATATCCTCTTTCCTCTCCCGTAACGGAGGTACTTCGATCGGAATTACATTAAGCCTGTAAAAAAGGTCCTGGCGAAACTTCCCTTCTTTCACCATTTTTTCAAGGTCCTGATTCGTCGCTGCGATTAATCTGAAATCAATCTTCCTCGGGTTAAGGCCGCCTACTCGTGTCACCATTTTTTCCTGAAGAACTTTAAGCAATTTTGACTGCACAACGAATGGCAGCTCACCAATTTCGTCGAGAAATAAAGTCCCTCCGTCGCTAAGCTCGATCAGCCCTTGTTTTCCTTTTTTATTTGCTCCGGTAAAAGAACCTGACTCAAAGCCAAACATTTCCGATTCAAACAGAGATTCCGGGATGGCACTGCAGTCCACTTCCACAAAGCTTCCGCCGGCACGGTCGCTTCTGTTATGAAGAGCCCTGGCAAGCACATTTTTCCCTGAACCAGATTCTCCAAGAAACACGACTGTAGCTTCTGATCTGGAAATCCTTTCAATCAGCTTCCATACTCTGCTAGCCGCTTTACTCTTTAGCACAATGCCTTCCTCAAACGCATCTTTATACCGCAGCTCTTCTAATTGATATTCATATTGTCCCATCCGCTTTTGCAGCTCGTCATAATTTTCCTTCAGCTCTTCTATTTCTGTCAGATCGTAAGAAAAACTAATCACCCTTACGATCGAACCGTCATCATCAAAAACTGGCATTCCCGTTGCAAGGACAGTACGTCCCGCTTTTGTATACTGCATACTCTGGCGTTCTTTTTTCTCTTTCAGAACTTTAACTGTAATAGACGGGGTAAAAATATTTTCTTTTTCTAACTCAAATACCGTTTTTCCAATGATATCCTGATATCCCACCCCATATATGTCAAGGCAGTTTGGGCTGACCTTTAAAACCGTACCTTTTCCATCTGTAATTACAATATTATCTTTGGAAGATGTTAATAAGGCGTTGAGCTCTAATTCGAGCAGTTCAACTTTATTTTTCATCCATGACTGCCTCCTTTTTCACAAAAAATAAACAGTATAGTAAAATTTCGAAGATTATAAATTAAATATACTTTTCTGGTATAGTTTCATATTAAAACAGAATAATGGAAAAGAAAATCACTTCTTACTCACTAATTAATATTAATTTTTTAAATATGTTTAAAATAACGAATTCATAAAAACTGCCAGACCAAGGAAATATATAACTTAACACGAAATTTTTTGGAGGCTTCCATGAAAAAACTGTTATTTATTCTCCTCATATGTATTGTCTCTGCCTGCCAGAATGACGAACAGGATCCGGGGCAAAAAGGCCTGGCCGCATCCATTGAAAATAGTGATTATGACGGAAAAAAAGTGGTGATGATCATTGTGGATACAATGATGGGTTCCCTCGTCGACAGTGCTTTGCAGGAAGAAAGCATGCCTGCCCTCCAGTTTCTGGTTGAAAACGGCCAGTATTATAAAGAATTAGTATCTCCGTTTCCCACGATGTCAGTTACTATTGAAAGCACACTTCTTACCGGAGAAATGGCTGATAAGCACAAAGTTCCCGGGCTCTACTGGTACGATCAGTCAGAAGACAGGCTTGTGAACTATGGCTCCTCCTTCCAGACCTGGCTTGCCCTTGGGGTGAAAACAAGTATGCATGATGCTCTTTATAAGCTTAATAATCAGCATTTAAGTCAAAATGTTACTACCCTGTTCGAAGACCTGGAGGAAAAAGGTTTATCGAGTGGTGCCATTAATACAGTTATTTACCAGGGGAAGGACAAACATAAACTGAAAATTCCAGGGTTTATTAACGAAGCACTGGGCATTCCTAATGCTATTGAAACTAAAGGGCCTGACCTACTCGCTTTTGGCAAGCTTGCTGTTCCGGATGTTCTGGAGGAAACCGACTTTTCTGACGGGGTCTTCAGCAGATATGGTTTAAATGACAAGTTTTCCGCAGAAGTGATGGAAGCTCTGATAAAAGAAGGAAAACAGCCGGATTTCACGTTGATCTTTCTACCTGATTTTGATAAAAAAGCTCACCGGCACAGTCCTCATTACCTGAAGGGCTTTGAAGAAACGGATCAGTACCTTCAAGGAATTCTAAACGCATACGGCAGCTGGGAAGACGCTCTCGAAGAAAACATTTTTATCGTACTTGGGGACCATGGCTCTGACAAACTAACCGAAGATGAAGAGGAGCTTACGATTAATCTGCAGAATTTGTATTCTGAATTTACGTCCGCTCAGCTTGGAGATCCTGTACACAAAGGAAACATAGCGTTCGGCATTAATCAGCGAATGGCTTATATATACGATCCTTATGATACAGAAATACTCCCCTACCTGGGACAGCAGGCGATGCAGGACAAGCGTGTGGCCTTTGCAGCATGGATGGATAAAGAGGAAGCGGGCAACTGGGTAACTGTCATTTCCCCTGACAGTGATACAATGTTCCGTTTTAAGCCTGAAGGCGAATGGCTTGATAAATACGGGCAGAGCTGGTCCATAGACGGAGACACCGGGATACTCTCTGTTGAAGCAGATGAGATAACTGGGCAGATCTCCTATCAGGATTATCCCGATGTTTTGAACCAGCTCTATACTTCTTTCCTTTCCCATGAAGCAAAAAAGGTTGTCCTTGCAGCGGAGCCAGGATATTCTTTCTGGGGAGACACACTCCCCACCTATCCTGACGGCGGAGAGCATGGCGGCATTCATAAAAATGATACTTTAACCGCTCTCGTTATTGCAGGAACAGACAAGGAGCCAGAAAAATTAAGAATACTTGATCTGAAGGATTATGTGATGGAGCTCTTCTCAGAAGAAGCTGGCTTGGATGGTCAGGCAGAACGTTAAACGTGCCAGAACAGAAAAGCCAGCTAATTGGTGTACTTTGGGAGTAATACTAAGAAGAGTGTAAAAATTGAACTGCTCTATTTAAGTCCACATCCTCCGTTATATGCCGCGGAGTCCATGGTATGTAAATATCTGGTGCAATTCCTCCATTTTTGACCCGGTCCTTTTTATTTAAACCGTATTCTATTCTTGATGTTGGATACCAGAGCTCGAATACCCCTTCCCACTCCATTATTGTGAGATTCGAGTAATTATTGACACCTGCAGTCATCTGCCAATCACAGTTGCTTTGGAAGATTTTTTACAACTTTCAACGAAATCTTCACCTGCACTCCCGCAGTTAACATCTGTTAGTACAACCACCTGTTGCGGGAATTTCTTCCCTTCAATAGTCATTGAAGGGGTTTCTTCGAATAATATCTTAAATCCATTTCCAACATTTTCTTCAAATTTTACCAGGAACATATGTAAATGCTCTTTCAGCTCTTTATCCTGAACTTCTTCCATAAACTGCCCTAAATATTTTTTAGTTAATTCAAAGTTTCGCCTCGTACAATGATAGGAGTGCATAGAATCTTCAAATGTTACATGAGTTGAACCTTCAGGAAAAAGATATGGCATAAGTTCTTTATATGCAGCATCGCTCCCGCCGCCGTTTTCCCTAACATCAACGATTAAATTGGGAACGGTTTGAAGATCCTCTTCTACATCAGCTATTAAATCAGGAATTGCTGTCAGACTGGAGAAATCCGATAGTGTCATCAGTAAGGTATCATTATTGACTTTTTGTACTGTATGTTGCGGGACATATTTACTCTTTTCATATTGTTTCAGATCAATCATTTTTATATCGCCGTTTATTTCTTTAACTTCGCAATTAGAATATTTTTGAATGACTTGTTTCCAATTTTCTCTTTCCGCCACATCTTCAATTAATTCTCTTTTATGTTTCCTTGCCAATTCACTTATTGGCTTATTATCTAACGAAAGAATGATATCACCGATATTAACACGTTCTTCTTTTGAAACATGTGTTATGTATAGCTTATCTCCAAACCTTTTAACCTGAAAGCCATTGTCATGCACTTTATGTTCTTTGCTCCCGGTTAACTTAAAGTACATGTGCCGGTCCTTGAAATCCAGTAAGTAATCCTGAACCAGATTAGTAAAGGCCTCAGGGGTCAACTCATTTCTTTCCTCTAACAAAGCTATTTGGCATTTGTATTTTTCCGGGTTATCCCATCCTCTTTTATCTTCGCTTCCTGAATAATCATGATGGGTAATGGAGACAATCTCATTAAATATCTTTGCGTTCAAAAATAATACCCCCTATTATTAATGGCGTGAATTATGAATTGCCAACCTTCCATGATTTGTTCATCCATTCTTCTTTTAACAGCCCATATATTGTTCTGTCGAGGTATTGCCCATTTAAATATTCGTAATCTCTTATTGTTCCTTCTTCTGAAAAACCTAATCGTTCCGGGATAGCTTTACTTTTTATATTTATACTGGCGACATTG
Source organism: Evansella clarkii (assembly GCF_002019695.1). Taxonomy (GTDB): domain Bacteria; phylum Bacillota; class Bacilli; order Bacillales; family Salisediminibacteriaceae; genus Evansella; species Evansella clarkii. Next base: position 4,088,781 of record NZ_KV917376.1, read on the forward strand.
ATTTCCACTTTATTTATTTCTAAATCGTCGAAGGCGTGTTTGACCAGTAAGTTACAGGCCTTCGTTGCTAATCCCAATCCTTCATAGTTTTCACCCAGCCAATACCCAATCTCTGTCTTATTATTATTCCAGTCAAAATTCAGATAACCTACTGAACCAGCAATCTTTCCTTGATGCCAGATTCCAGCCCAGTAACCATTGTTCAGAGCGAATCTATTTAAAGATTTTTCAATAAACTTCTCTGTATCTTTAACTTCATTTGTATAATTAGGGAATGAAAGCCACTTACCTATGCTGTCACGGCTGCCTTCAATTAAATTAAATAATTCAGCAGCGTGCCTTGGTTCCAGTATTGCTAAATGCGTTTCTTTATCAATATCTGCTTTAAACAACCTTCTTACTCCAAATAAAAAATCGTATTGTCAGTCCTGATAGTTAAGAACAGTTTATCTTCTTTTCCACAGTCTGCTTACACTTCTTAACTCTTTGCCATCGAAAGTTAACTTATAGATATCGGGCATATCGAGCTTTTTCCAAAACGGGAAATCAAACTGACTATCGAAATAATTCATAATCAGGACCATTATGTTGCCATGTGTACCGATAACGACATTTTTACCCTTATATTTATCTAACACAGTATAAGTGGTTTCCACGCCGCGGGCTTGACCCATATTATTTGACTCTCCACCTTCCAGGGAAAAACTGAAATCATCCCATACTTTAGTGATTGCATGATTAAAATCTTCAACTGGGACTGGGCTTAAATTACGTTCTTTAAAACCCTCTAAAACTACAATCTCTTTACCTATGTATGCTGCGACACCTTCCACAGTTTGAATTGCACGCTTATATGGACTTGCAATAACAATGTCAATATTCTCCGCAGTTAAGATTTCATTCACTTTAGGCATATCAGTAAAACCTCTTTCTGACAGAGGTCTCCCTAATTCATCTGGTGTATAGGCAGAATGTGCATGCCTGACAAAATATAAGTTAGTCAATTTAATTCAACTCCGTTAAAATGCTGTTCTTAATGGATGGTCAAGCAAAGCAACGATAGTTTCTTTTATTAACGATTAATATTAATTCTCTTCTTCAACAAACCCATAAACATAATCGTCTATTTCTATTAGAGTGTCTATGCTTACTGCAAATTTCATTACATCTACCGGGAAAGAGTATCCAGGGGACCTTCCCTCAACAACGTAAGTAACTACTCGTATGACTGTTCCTAACCCCAGCTCATTTTTTAATTCTTTTATAATATTGCTTTTATCTTTGAAGGTATCAACAATTTGTTCCATAAGCATTTCAAAATCTAATGTTTCAACTAATCCTGTACTATATTTCCATGATGTAAACCTATATTGTCTTAAGGAATTAGCCCATTGACCAATTTTTTCCGTATCAGTTGGAGTAATACCTAGTTTATCTGTTACAGTTGTCAGAGAAAAGTCCAAGCCAGGTTCAAGTTTTACAAATTCTATATATACTTCAATGGATGTTTTATTATTCAATACCTTCACCTCGGCCATTAACTAATTACTATTAGCTATCTATGTTTGCAGTATAAAAGAGCAACAGTACTTTTATTACCACTTAAACTTTCGTTGAAGAGTGTTTACTTTTTTATATTTTTATTATGAGCATACTAATTAGTCCAGCCATAAGATGAACATATACTCTATCACAATAGATAAAACCACCAGGTTAGCACCAATACAGCTATGTCACCTTTTGAAATTCAAATGCCTTTATTGAAAAAATGCATACTTTAATTGGGAAAATCAGACTATCGGGATTCTATTTTTTCAATAACGTCATCAACCTTCTCCCATACATAGATTAGTTCGTTTAATATTTTTCCACCTATTTTAATTTGAACTGTTTGAACTAATTTCGCCCCATAATATTCATAGAAAAATCGAGTTTTATTTTCTTCAAGAACTTCAACAAATATTTTTTCATAACCCATTTTTTTAAAATGAGCAAATTGTGCTTGAAACAGCCTTTTACCTATTCCTTTTCCTTGATAGTTTTCCAGCAGGTAAATCGAAGTTAAGTCACTGGCATTTTCCACTGCATTGCTATCTCTCTTCCAGGCATCTGCAAAACCTATAATTTGCCCTGCATTATTCTCTGCTACAACAACATAATTCTCTTCTTTTGCGATATTTATCTTCCATAGTTCTGTTCGTTGCTCAACAGATAAATTGTCTAAAAAATCATCTGGGATAATGCCTTGATAAGTCGATCTCCAGCTATCCACATGAACTTCCGCAATTCCTTGTGCATCATCTGACTTCGCTCTTCTTATTATCATTTTGGCACCCCGTTATGTATTTAATCTTTCAACAATAGCCTTTACTAAAAAAACAAAGGAATCATACTAAGTAATAATGTTGCAAATAAAACTGCAGCAAATACTAGGATGCAATTTATTATAAATTTCATTGGTGGCACATATTTAGTGTTATCTAATTTATCAAGTTTTTCATTAATATTTTTGAGCTCTTTCAATATCTCTTTATTTATTTCGTCTGACACAAGTATCTCTCCCTATATTATGTAAATATTTTTCTTCTAAGAGCCTCACAATGAAGTACATTGTTGCCAGTTCATAAAGTTAGTCCTTCAAGCGGATTCTCTACAAATGGAAATTCTTTATTTTCCACTTTCCCCATTAGTTCTTCTAATGCTTGAATTGCCGCCTCTTTAAGTTCGAAAGGGTAATTATATGTAGAACTATTAACCTCAAACTCTTCTTGATCAATAACTTGCCATTTCTTATTATTTTGTTTTACTAAATCCAAGTCTAAATCAACAAAGCTAATGTTGTCTTCGTTCAACACGGAAGGCTTGGCGACATTACAATAGTATGAAAGAACTTTGCCCTGTTGTATTTCCATCGCCACGGTAAACCATTCTTTTAAAGAGAAATATTCTAATGATGTATTATTTACCGTAAAAGTCGCTTCCTTGGTGTAATGCTTTAATCTCCTCCCAGGTTTGCAGTGTACCAGGACATAGTCTTCCGTTTTTTCCAGTAATTCTCCTTTCCATTCGTAATGGGGAATATCAGGATATTTTAATGCTGTAATAGTAACTTTCCCACCCATTCTCCTCCTCCTTCTTATTTAAGATAGGCCGATCGCTGGGCTGCACACAACCTTATTTTACCATAAAAATACCAAATGATTTCCGGCAATTACAAGATAGCTCACAAAATGCCCTTATCTAAAAAAAGAAGTACAGTAATGGGTACAAATTCCACTAATGCACTCCAAAACTGTACTACATCAGGCGGTTTCCCTGCCTTTTTCAATTTCTTCTGTGATTATCTTGATAAAGGAGCAAGTACCGCGATTTTTCCTTCCCGAACTTCTTTGTCATACTTCTCGGCTTCTTCTTCCGATAAACCCAGCTTAGTAAAGTGGCCTGCGTATCCGAATGAATGGTAGCCGGTTCTGTTTTCTTCCCCTTTAAAAGCTGCTTTTACCTTCTCCCAGAAAGTATCCGCTTCTTCGAATTCTTTGTTGACGGGGAGTTTATCAGAATCTGCTTCAACCCCTGTTTCCCGTCTCAGCCATTCGGTGTTTTCACTATCATTTGCAATAATGGCGATTTCCTCCGCCGGGATACCTTCCGTCTTCAGTTTCCCGACCGCTTCTTTCACTTCTTGCTCTGTGTTGTATAACCCTTGAACTTGTTTCTTCATTTTTTGCCTCCTCCTGCTGGTCAGTTCACTCATGTAATTCTTATTCCCGCTTAGAATCTTCGTCAATCAGCTGACAAAATCACTGTGACATCCGGTTAGCGAGAAAAAGCCTTCCCATACCGTAACCAGCAAGGCTGGAAAAATAAAGCAGAGCTATACTGGCAAACTCAAGTGTGAAAGAGGGAAGCACATCAAAAAAGTAGGAGAAACCACCATACAACGGAACCGTGTAGATGAAAACAGCAGGATAAAATACAAAAGGAAACATAGTAAGCAGACCAAACAAAATAAGGAAAGCCCCGGCACCCCAATATAACGTCAAAAATGGTATGTAGTTTCGTTTTTTCTGTCCTGCCATATAAAAACTATAAATAAACCAGAGCAGAAGAAACAGAATGGAAGAAATTCCGTGAATCATTGCAGGCTCCGTCTTCATCACATATGTATTGTAGCTGATCAGGCTGAAAACAAGCGTAACAGCCAGAATTAAAACGAGATGCAGGCGCATTTCAGAAAAAACACGGAAGCCTTTCCTGGACATAAAATAACGCACACTTAACACTGAGGCTGCTAAAATGGCTAATAAAGTGATTACAGTAAGGATAACTGCAAGATCCATATTTCCCACCACTCCTTATTATTTAACGGGCTGGAGGATCGTTCGCTGGACAGGAACTCCTCCCACATTAACATTTCTTTTAAGGAATAAATATTTTTTCCATCTATTAAAAATAAACTTTTACCCTCTTAACTTACTTCCCTTCCTTCACTTTCCAGTGTTGAATGAATAGCTGCTACATATTCATTTCGATTAAAATGTCTTTCCTCAAAATCAATAATAATGTTGCCTTTTTGATAACCCATTAACCAATTGAAGAACAAAAGAAGGGCAGCACTTGTGACTATAATTAAAATGATATTTGCCAACTTTATTCACCTCTTTTATTACATACGAAAAAATATGCGGCCGGTTTCATCTATGGCTGGTTACTCTTGTTTCCCGCAACCCCTGATCAAAAGCATTTTACCCGTAAACCAAAAAAGCATGATTATTGATAACCATGCTTTTAAGAGACATTTAATTACCATACACTTGAAATTGTTTCCCGCCAACTCGGCCCTTTTGCCAGTCTTCTTTAAATGCTCCATGGAGAATCCAGGGTGAAGGCAGTTTAAACTCATGCCCTACAGGCAGAGCAGCAGCCTGTGTTTTAGTTAGATCCATCCATATATATGTTTCCTCTTCATCTTCCTGCTTTTTTTCCCGCGCTAACTTTTCGTAATCTGCTTTTATCGTTTCCCAGAGCCCTTGCTGCTCGGCAAGATCGTCCCATGGATAGACGGCATGCAAGTAATGGTATTTCTTCTGATCCTCTTTCGTTATGAGTACGCGTGTGCCTGCCTCATTTTCATAAAACGACCATTCGCTTACTTTCTCCTCCGGGAATAACGCTTCTGAAGCTGGGAAGGAATAATAGACTTCGTAAGGAAAAACCGCGGAATTTTCTATATATATTTCTTCCAGCCAATCCTTCTTCCGCTGATGTGACTCTATTTTTATCCACTTTGCACGGCCGTTTCCCAGTACAGCCGTATCCTTTGTGACAGCACCATGCCTCGGTGTATGGGCAGGGAGCCCAAGCTTTTCCAGCACTCGCCTTGCCGGGATGTTCTCTTCCTGGGTGTTCGCACCCACCCACTTGATACCCGGTTCTTGAAATGCCTGGTCCATCACACTGGCAATAAGCTTTGTCGCATTATTTTTTCCCCGGAAATGCTGGTCACTTCTGAGCCGGCCGAGCATGGCATACTTACCGGCAAAAATCGTATAGCCGCCCATGCATATCATGTGGTCACCATCGAACATTCCGTAGAGATGATGTGTCCCGGAAGTAAGACGATCAAATATCCGCTCCACGTAGTCATCTTCTATTCCTGTATCCATTGCTTTTAAAAAATGAAAATCATTCTCTGACAATTTCCTGATCGTTTCACTCATACAAGTCACTTCCTATTTCGTCCAGTTGTTTGAATTATTCTGCGAGTTCTATTATAAACGGTGTTGGAAGGTTTTTGCATTTCATATGCAGTCATAGCAAATAGAAAACTCTATTTCAATTCTTCTATTTTCTTTTCTGTCAGGCTGTATTGTTTGTTAATAAAATCCAGTCTTTTTCTGGCTGCATCCATTAAAATGTCATTGTTCATCTTTTCTCCTGCCAGCAGTATGTTTTGCAGCAGCTTTTCCAGTCCTCTTTTCCCTGCTTTTTTTACCGCAAGCATGTCACACTTCATTTCTGCTATAAGGTCCAGCTCTTTCCCGCTGCGGACCGGGTAGGTTAAATGCCCGATCTCATGCCAGATAATCGCTTCTTTTATCCTGTCATCTGAGGTAAAGTTCGCGTAGTCATAAACGAGTATGCACCCAGAGTATGCCAATTCGTTTGATTCTGTAAAAAGAGTAAGGATCCTTGTATCCAGGTTATTGATTGAAAAGAAGAAACCAGCGCCCTTGCCGTGGTAGTTTAAAAGTCTCTTTTTATCTTCCAGTACAATAATTGGTTTTTCCAGGCCGTATTTTTCCGAAGACAGAATACTCCCCACACACTGCATCATTTTTTCCCCTTTCCGTTCCTTAACCTGTATGGACTTTCCTGCGGCTCATACCTCATACCAATGAACATGTAATAAAAGAGCCCATCGTATTAACAAGTATGTAAGAAAAACCCTCTTTTATACCGGTTTCTTTAGGTTTAATGAAAGAAAAGAAAAAAGACCTGGCATCAGCAAGGTCAGGTTCCATCGATAGTTATGGAGTTGTCTTACCAGTATCAAGATGGAGGTTTAACGAATCTGTTTCTTCACCATCTACAAAAAGCTTACCTTCGCTAATAAAAAATTGTTTATCAAAATAAACGACTTCCCCTGTGAAAGCATCGGCATATTCGAGCAGATAACTGCCATCAGGAAGACGGAAAACATACTTTCCATTATCGCTGATCCAGTTCTCATGCCATGTGAATGGTTCCCCTTCTTCGTCTAGTGCTGCAACTGCGACATATCCATCTCTTACCGGCTTATTTTTACTGTAGACAGTGCCAGACAAGGTAACAGGCGGAACTACTATATCCAGGCTGTCAGCTGCCTCGCCATCAATTTTCTCCACAACAAAACAAGACCGCTGGCGCAGTCTTGTTTTATTTCAGAGCTAGTTCATAATGGAAGTATTGTTCATCACGCTTGTAACCGAGTCTTTCATATAGACGCTGTGCGGAATGATTGTTGAATGCGGTGCTGAGGCTGAGGCTCTTTGCCCCTGTTTCTTCGGCAAATTCCCGGGCTTTGTTCATAAGCAGTTCCCCTGCTCCTTTTTTCCTTGCTTCTTCAGCAACAAATAAGTCATTTAGAATCCACGTCTTTTTCATAGACACCGAGGAAAACGAAGGATAAAGCTGGGTAAAACCTAAGTACCTGTCTTTTTCCTTAATGGTAAAGATGACAGAATCCTTCTGCGTGAGCCGCTCTTCTATGAAATCTTCTGCGCCGGCTCTGTCAGATGGCTGTTCGTAAAATATTCGGTACAGGTTAAATAACCGGGACACTTCTTCTAAATCCTCCATTGAAGCCTGGTAAACTTCCATTCGCTTATTCCTCCTGAATGTTTTGTTTACAGCATATCATTTATAAGGGCAACTTGCTGAATTTTTCAACTTCAGCTCTCATGTAAAAAACAATTATTCTATTATCACTTTTCCATCTTTATCTCTGATATTTATTTTATATAAACTAATATCTGACATGAGCTCCTGTTTTTTTGCCTCTAAAATGCTCTCCACAGCGGATTTTATTTCTTCTGCTATCTCGCTCGTGTCATCTCCGCTGCCATCTAATAAGGTATGGATAGTAATATGCTCTTCATACCCAATTTCTATGTCACCAATCTGGCCGTCAAAATCCAGACCTTCCTGCAACGTGATCGTAAGGCTTCTTAATTCATCAACTAAATCCTGTTCCGTCACTTCCTTACTTTCAGAATCCACTGTTGACGACCCGGCGCCAGGCCCTCCTGATACTATCCAAGTACCTAAAATAAACACAGTCATTACTGCAGAAACCCCAATGATTAACCTGTTCAAAAAAACACCCCCGTGAATATAAATATGTACGGGCTTTTGAATTATGACAGGCCGGGGTTAAGGCAATTACATTTCTAAAGAAACTTATACCGATTACAGTAAGAAGTGATATACTGTTGTTGTAAAAGTTTTCCACCAAGATTGGAAAATAAGAAGATATGTTAGTTATCGGCAGGAGGGATTGTATGCATCCAGCAGTGCTGATTGAATGGATGGCTGTTGGCATTACCATCGCATTAATCATAATTATTTCACTCTTCTTAAGAGGGAAATGGAGAAAGTTTGGATGGTCATTAGCCTTAGTTGTTTTTCTCGCGTACTGTGTATTTTATATTGCCCGCCCTCATTGGATCGACGCACAAATTGACCGGAAAACAGAACTGGTGGAAGTCTATTTAGAACAACAATTTCCAAATGAAGTCTGGAAAATAAATACCGTTCCTCACCGTGAGGAAGGCTACAAACACCTCAACCCCTACTATATTGGAGTGGTTTTTGAAAACGAGCCAGAGGTTACGTATCATTACTGGGCAGATAAGAATGATATTTACCAGATCAGTTATTCAACAGACAAAACCCTGGATGAGTTCAGGTATAAAGAACCAAAATAAGCTGCTGCTATTAAACCAACAGGGCTAATGAACATACACATCAACTGGAACTCCGGCTCAAGCAGAGGAGGAGAACATTAAAACGGAAGTTTGAAACCAAACGAAGACTAAATTAAACTGGACAAATTTGTGAGTTTTCACTGTAATTTGTCCAGCAATTCGTTTACTCTGGTCAAATTTGCTCATTGGCTCCAACATTTGTCCAGCAATTCGTTTACTCTGGACAAATTTGCTCATTGGTTCCAACATTTGTCCAGCAAATTCCTTACTCTGGACAAATCAAACCGATTCTCCAAACATTTGTCCAGTAAAGATACTAATTTTGTAATAGCTAGTATAAAAAAGGGTATTAATCTGGACAAATTTGTGAGTTTTCACTGTAATTTGTCCAGCAATTCGTTTACTCTGGACAAATTTGCTCATTGGCTCCAACATTTGTCCAGCAAATTCCTTACTCTGGACAAATTTGCGAGTTTTCACTGTAATTTGTCCAGCAATTCGTTTACTCTGGACAAATTTGCTCATTGGCTCCAACATTTGTCCAGCAAATTCCTTACTCTGGACAAATCAAACCGATTCTCCAAACATTTGTCCAGCAAAAATACTAATTTTGTGATATCTGGTAGAAAAAGGGTATTAATCCAGACAAATTTGTGAGTTTTCACTGTAATTTGTCCAGCAATTCGTTTACTCTGGACAAATTTGCTCATTGGCTCCAACATTTGTCCAGCAAATTCCTTACTCTGGACAAGACAAATCAAACCACCTTCCCGCAAGCTAAAAATTTATTTTTTTCGCTTTTTTATACACTTCAGGAGTATCAATATCAAAGACACATCCTGGATCGGTGACACGGAGACGTTCATATAAATGAAGAGATTTTTTAAGCCCTTTAGCCCCTTCGTCTCCTGCTAAAAATGGAAACATCCCTTCATGTACATTTCCAAGGTAGACTGGGTGACCTGGAATTTGATTATATTCCGGCTGCAGCATAAACGGTTTTTCAGTCTGTGAACCTATCGCCCTCCCTGAACACAGCACAAATTCGATAGTTTCCTGTTTTATAAAAGGCATATCCCCAAGAAAAATCATAACTGAGGAATACTCTTCATTAAGTGCTTGCTGGAGACCTGTAAAAAGAGAAGTACTCTGGCCTTTCTTATACTCTTCGTTTAATAGCCACTGGAATCTTTCATCAGATATTTCTAACTCTGTCTGGATGCGTTCTGCTTCATGACCAATTACTCCAAAAACTCTGGAAAAACCACTGTGCAGAACGGTTGTTATCGTAACCTCCAGTAAACTGCGCTTCCCTAGCTGGAGCAGCTGTTTAGCCGTTCCCATACGTTTTGACATTCCTGCTCCAAGAATTATACCAGCGACCGGATATTTTTCCCCAGCCATATTTAAGTGATTCTAACAGGCTTGTGAATCGCCTGTCGTTCCCTGAGAAAACCACCTGTATGGCCATTCTTTACAGCAAGTACTTCAGCCATAATACTGAGTGCAATTTCATCAGCCGTATCAGCGCCAATATCAAGGCCAACAGGGCCAAATAATTTTTTATCCAGCTGGTTTTCCGTAAAATTGAAACCATCTTCCTCCAGTCTGTCCAGCAACCGTCCCAGCCTTGAGCGGGGGCCAAGAACACCAACATACGGGGCGGAGGAATTAAGAGCAAGTTCAAGGGATTTGACGTCCCTCTCAAGATGATGATTCATAATTACCACATACGTCCTTTCTGTAATTAGGATATCGTCCTTTTCAGCTTTTGCCGGGTCGATGAGGATACAATCCGATCCAGGAAAAAGCTCTTTTGTATTGTATCCAGGTCTTGGATCCACCACGGTAGTTTTAAATCCTAACTCCGTGCTTCTTTTAGCCAGCGGAACTGCATCATGGCCGGCACCGAAGATTAATAAGCCAGGAGGCGGAACGTGTAAGTCCATAAAAACTTCAATTTCATAGTCTCCGATCGATAGTACAGTAGTTCCGGACTTAGGATTTTGTTCGCCAAGCTTTCTTACAGCAATTTTCGCCGCTTTTTCTGCCAGTTCATTATTCAGGCATTTTCCATACAAACCTTCAGGCTTTATGCAAAAGCGGTCGCCATCGCTTATATTTTCCTGAGAATCCCCTCTTATAACAGTGCATAATACTGCCGGGATCTCCTTTTGTACTGAATCAGCCCAGCTTCCATATGCCTCATCATACTCTGCGGAAAATGGCTCAATATATATGTCTACTGTTCCTGGACAGCCAAGACCGAGGCCCCACACAAGTTCTTCATCCATATGATATGTTTTCAGTTCCGGCTTACCCATCTGCATGACGGCTTTTGCCGTTTCTTCCACATCCGGTTCAAGGCAGCCGCCGGATATCATCCCAGTGAGTATCCCCTGTTCTCCTATGAGCATTTTCGCTCCTTCTCTTCTGTAGGCAGATCCTTTCACCCGGATAACAGTTGCGATAGCGGTTTTTCTCCCTTTTTTTTGTTCTGCTGCCATTAACGCTGATATTCGTTTATTCTCGTTCATTTCCCCCACTCCCGATTTCTAATTTTAAATGCGGCCTTCTGGTAAGAGGATGCATCTTCCGCTGAAAGAAACGAATCTATATATGGAAGTGCTGCCTTCATTCCGTTTGCCTCCGGCTCATATCCAGGAACCGCCAAAAGAGGATTAAACCAGACCACTCCTGCTGTTTTTCTCTGAAATATCTCCATACTCTTTCTCAGGCTTTCCGTTTTACCAGTATCAAGGCCATCACTGCCTATCAGGACGATCGTATCTTTCGTTAACATCATTTCGTAATTTTCAGTTAATTTAATGAACGAATCACCGATCCTGGTGCCGCTTCCCCATTCTTCACTGGAAAAAATAAACGCTGGATCTCCTTTATCCTGGATGTTTTTAAACTGTTGTGTAATTCTTTTTAACGTATTGGAAAACAGAAAAATTTCTGCCTTCCCGGAAGTCAGGGTAAGGCCGTATGCAAACTGGAGGAAGTTCACCGAAAAATCCGCCATGGAACGGCTGCTGTCACAGAGCAAAAGATATTTGGTTTTCCGGACAGGTCGAGCTTTTTTGGGAAGCAGTGCTGCTCTTCCCCCTGTCTGCATAATTTTCCGCATCAACTTACGGAAATCTATCCGCTTACCTTTATGCTGGGATTTCCATCGTCTTCCTTGTTTAATTTTTATGTTTTTGTCAAAAATCCGTGCGGCAGATATAAATGCTGTCAGACTATCTTTTTCAAAGGAAACCTGGATATTGTGAAACTTGTTTCCCGTAAATCTCGACGCTTTCCAAACTTTAGTTTCCACTTTTTTATCTGATTCTGCTGATATTGCTGCAGACTGATTAATTGGTAAAGCAGCTGTCCTCGCTTCACGTTCACTACTATTCTGTTGCTTCTCTGTATTATGAACAGCTGTTGCGAGCCGGATTGCCTCAAGAGTTTGTTTTGCCTCTTTTTTTGATTTATTTTTTACTGATTGGTTTTTTTCTTCTTGATGGTCACTCTGTTTCTCCGCTAAGTTAGATGAAAGATGGATTCGTTTACGGTCAATAGTATTAGTCAGTGCTGATTTGCTGAAATAAAGAGGATACAGCATATTAAAAATCTCCAGTTCCTCTTTTTTTGAACAGAAAATCATCCTCATCATCGCCTTAAAATTTTCTTCGTCACCTGGCCCTGTTTCTGCGACCGCCTGTAGAAAGAGGATGATCTCTCCAGGCCCTGCAGCAACTTCATATTCCCTCAGGTGCCTGGCAAAAAGCTGAACCCTTTCAGGCAATGTAGTTATATTAATTATTTTCGCAGTTTCCATTTTATGCTTCCTTAGCCCCTGCACTTTTAAGATATTTTTCACTGAGCAATCCGCCGTCCTCCAGATGATTTTCAATAATATTCCAGTCGTCTCTGTCTTTTGCAAGACAGCCGAGCGTCTCCTTCATCGCCTCTGCCGTAATTTCATTTTTATGCATAAGCATAAGTGCTTCAGCCCAGTCGAGGGTTTCAGCTACCCCTGGAACTTTATTAAGAGGCATGGAGCGGATTTTTATTATAACGGCTGCAATTTTTTCAGCTGCTGTTTCATTAATTTCAGGCAAGTGAGCCTGTATAATAGCTGTTTCTTTCTTAATGTCAGGATAGGGAAACCATTGATACAAACAGCGGCGCCTTAGTGCGTCACTAAGCTCCCTTGTCCTGTTTGAAGTAAGAATGACATATGGCTTGTACTTTGGCAGAATCGTTCCAATCTCCGGTATGGTGATCTGAAATTCCGCCAGAAGCTCCAGTAAAAATGCCTCAAATTCTTCATCAGCCCTGTCAATTTCATCAATTAATAAAACAGGCGGTGCTTCTTCGGCAGATAATGCTTCAAGGAGCGGACGCCTCAATAGAAAATCTGGTCCAAAAATCTCCTGTTCCCTTTCAGAAACTGAAGCATCTGTTTTTTCCGTAAGCTGTATATGAAGCAGCTGCTTCTGGTAGTTCCATTCATACAGTGCATTATGTACATCAAGTCCCTCATAGCATTGGAGGCGTATTAAAGGGGTTTCCAGTACTTCGGCAAGTACTTTAGCTACCTGGGTTTTACCAACGCCAGCAGGGCCTTCTATGAGAAGAGGCTTATTAAGGCCTTGTACAAGACGGAGCGCTGTCACGATGGAACGGTCGGTTATATACTGATGCTTTCTGAATACCTGTTCTATCGTATCTTCAGTCAGTATGTTAGTAATTTCCCTCATCTCCTTCGAAAACACTCTGTAAATAATTTAACCAGGGGCGCTGTATTTTCTGAGACAGCACCCCTGGACATTTCAGCTATCAACTGAAGAATATTTCCTTCAGGGCCCGCTCAGTGTAAACCTTCGCTAAATGTCTGCGGTACTTTTCTGAAGCGAACAAATCTGAACCAATTTCACCGTCATCAGCCGCATTTTCAGAAACCTCTTTCACAAGAGCTTCTGTTGGTTCTGCACCCATTAAAGCTTCTTCAACAGCACGAGCCCGATATGGAACATCACTTACCCCATTAATGCCGATTCGTATATGCTCTACCTTGCCTGAATCATCCATTGATGCCACAGCGCATACGCCAATAACAGCGTACCCGGAAGCAGGATGCTCGTATTTTAAATAAACTGATCTTGAATTAGGCGACGGTACTGCAAAAGAAACAGAAGTTACAATACTATTTTCTCCAAGCATAGTTACAAGAGGGGCAATAAAAAAGTCTTCTGCGGCAATCGTTTCCTTTCCAAGGTCCCCGTGTACTTCAATCTCTGCATCCAGGGCAAGAGCTGCGCCAGGCAGATCAGCAGCCGGGTCACCATGGGCAAGATTTCCGCCAATTGTTCCCCGGTTCCGTACCTGCTGGTCGCCAATAATCCTCACTGCTTTTACGAGGACAGGAATTTGCTGCTGTGCCGTTTCGTCTTTCACAAGCTCATCGTAGGTTGTCATCGCTCCTACAACCAGACGGCCTCCTTCCAGCTTAACTCCCTTTAGCTCCTCGATTTTGCTGATATCAATTAAGGATTGCGGATTTGTAAGACGGAATTTCATTAAGGGCAGGAGACTGTGTCCACCGGCGAGAAGCTTGCCTTCTCCACCGCTATCCTTTAGGAGCTGAAGCGCTTCTGCCACGGAGTTTGCTCTTTTATACGCAAATTCACTTGGTATCATACTAGTTCCCTCCTGTTCTGCATTGCCGCCCAAACCTTCTCCGGTGTCAGCGGCATCTCTAAATCTTTAATTCCATAAGATCTTAACGCATCCATAACTGCATTCACTACAGCAGGAGTAGACGCGGTCGTACCAGTTTCTCCAACCCCTTTTGCACCTAAGGGATTAACAGGAGAAGGGGTTTCTGTATACGCTGTTTCAAATTCAGGAAAGAAATCTGCCTGCGGCATCGTGTAGTCCATAAATGTACCTGATAAAAGCTGGCCATTTTCACTGTATACGGTACCTTCCCAAAGTGCCTGCCCAATTCCCTGAGCCAGGCCGCCATGGACTTGTCCTTCCACAATGGTAGGGTTGATTACACGACCTACATCATCGACCGCAATGTATCTCTTTAATTCTACTTTTCCGGTGTCTTTATCTACTTCCACAACACAAATATGGGTGCCAAACGGATAGACAAAGTTCTCCGGATCAAAGAAAGATTGGGCTTCCAGGGCCGGTTCCATTCCTTCCGGGAGATCCCATGCCATATTAGCTGATTTTGCGATTTCCTGGAATGTCCGCTGTCTTCCAGGAACCCCTTTCACCTGGAACACGCCGTCCTTTAATTCGATATCTTCAGGAGAAGTTTCAAGCTCATGAGCTGCGATTTTTTTCGCTTTATCCACTACTCTGTCTGCCGCGATAGCTAATGCGCCGCCTCCTACCGCGGTCGTCCTTGATCCGTACGTTCCCCATCCCATGGCAATGCTTCCTGTATCACCGGAATATACTTCAATATCTTCAATTGGGATTCCAAATTTCTCTCCTACTACCTGCGCGAAGGTTGTTTTAACTCCCTGGCCATGTGGAGATGCCCCTGTGTATACTGCCACTTTTCCTGAAGGGTGGACACGGACTGTACTATTTTCCCACAGACCACCCTGGAAACCGATTGCTCCGGCTACTTTAGAAGGCCCCAGACCGCAAAGCTCCACATAGGTGGAAAATCCAATTCCCATTAACCTTCCTTCTGCAGCCAGGCGTTTTTGTTCTTCTCTAAGTTCTTCGTAGTTGGCCATTTCAAGAGCCTTTTCGAGAGAGAGCTGGTAGTTTCCGCTGTCATAGTTAAGTCCCATGGCATTTGTGTACGGAAACGCTTCTTTTTTCACTAAGTTCTTTCTTCTTATTTCCAGTACGTCCATTCCTATTTCATGAGCAAACAGGTCAATGGCTCTTTCAATCTGGAAAGTAGCTTCCGGTTTTCCCGCTCCCCTGTATGCATCAGTTGGTGTGGTATTGGTGTATACTCCGTAAGTTCTTACTGCTGCTTTAGGTATATCATAAGCGCCAGTTATCATAAGTCCGAAGTCAATAGTCGGCACACCTGCTCCCATTGTGGACAAATAAGCCCCCATATTAGCAGTATTAACCACTCGAAGAGCTGTTAAAGTGCCGTCCTTGTTACCAGCCAGCTCCACTTCGATGACTTCATCGCGGGCATGATTGGTAGCAAGAAAATGTTCGCTTCTTTCCTCAATCCATTTAACTGGACGTTTTAAGTGTTTAGCGGCGTATCCTGCTAGAGCTTCTTCTGTATAAACACCAATCTTTGCTCCAAATCCTCCCCCAACATCAGGAGCTACAATTCGAAGCTTTGATTCCGGGATGCCTAAAACTTCAGAATAAACCATTCGGTGAATATGAGGATTCTGGGATGTACACCAGATAGTCATCTCTCCCCCGCCGCTGTTATACTGTGCAACCGCCCCTCTCGTTTCCATTGGGTTAGGGACAACCCGCTGCTCGTAAAAGCGTTGTTTAACAACTACTTCCGCCTGCTCAAAAATCTCGTCCTCAATTTCTGCAGGCTGCCAGTCAAAAGCCAGATTTCCCTCCACGTCCTCATGAATGATCGGCGCCCCCTCCTTCAAAGCGTCTTCCTGATGGGTAACAGCGGGCAGTTCTTCATATTCCACCTTAATTTTTTCCAGGGCATCTTTTGCTATGTAGCGATCCTCTGCTACTACAAAGGCAACTCCTTCACCGGCATAATGCACTTTTTCCTCAGCGAGAGGCATACGAGGCTTTGGCTTAATATTACAGCCAGGGACTACCCAGGAAGTAGGTACAGGCTGCATTACAGGGTTAACATCCTTTCCGGTATAGACAGCCAGCACCCCAGGATGCTCAAGCGCTTGAGTAACATCAATACTGAGTATTTTCGCATGGGCATACGGACTTCTAAGCACCCTGGCATGAACCATTCCAGGAAGTTTAATATCATCTGTAAAATTCCCGTTACCAGTAATCAGACGGGGATCTTCCTGCCTTTTTATTCTGGCTCCATGAAGTTTCGCCATTATTTAGCCCCTCCTTCCCCTGCAGACTGCACAAGTTTTTCCTTTTCGTTTTCTTCCGCCAGACTTCTGGCTGCGTGCTGGACTGCTTTTACAATGAACTGGTAGCCGGTACAACGGCAGATAGCACCTTTCATTCCTTCTCTTATCTCGCTCTCAGAGGGGTCCGGATTTTCCTTGAGTAAAGCAGCCATGGCCATCATTACTCCCGGAGTACAATATCCGCATTGGAGCCCATGCTCTTCCCAGAAACCACGCTGAATGGCATGCAGCTTTTCCATATCGCCCAGCCCTTCTACAGTAGTCACCTCTGTACCATCCGCCTGCACAGCAAGTGTGGTGCATGATTTAACAGACTTTCCATCAATATACACAGTACAAGCCCCGCACTGGCTCGTATCACAGCCGATATGTGTCCCGGTAAGATCCAGTTCATCCCGCAGATAGTGTACGAGAAGCATTCGTGGTTCAGTGTATGACTTCTTTTCAATTCCGTTCACTTTCATTGAAATCTCCATTTTTGATCCCAATTTTCCACCTCCATTAATATATAAAAAATGCTTTATGCATTTTTACCCGCGGTTTTCTTCATTTCCTGATCCACTGCTTTAAAGAACTGGCCGAGAATAAGCTTAGCCGCACCATTCATTACGCGCTGTCCTGCAGAAGCGAGTACTCCAGTTACCTGGGCGTCTGCCTTGCAGTCCACCCTTGTTCCATCCTCTTCTTCTTCAAGAAACATATCCGCAGCAGCATCAATTTCACCCGGCTTGCCTTTCCCATGAACTTTCAGCTTGTAATATGCTGGCTGTTCCTGATTCAGCTGTTTCACCTCACCGTGAAATATCCCTTTTATAGGTCCGATGCTGATCCCCATTTCCGCAATATAGACGTCTTTATCAGGATCTTTTTCAAAGCTCTTACATCCTGGAAGGGAATTTCTCAATACTTCCTCGTCCTGCAGGAAATTCCACACTTCTTCTCTCGGTTCGCTGAATTTAAAAGAGTATTCCAGTTTCATATTATTTCACCCCAAATTTTTTGTTTGATTTTTCTGTTTTTACACAACATTCTGAATAATTATTGCAAAAAAATTCTGCAAACATATCTTAGCTAACACTGGCTTTTATACCGCCAGGTCAAGACAGACTGGTTGCAGAATTCTTTGATGTATTGCGCCTTCAGCTATCCTGTTCATTATTAAGCAAAAATTCATTATTACCGATAACAGCAAGCTCTGGCTGGTGTATATATTTCTTTATTTTCCTCGTAGCAGCGGACTGGCTGATTCCCAATTCTTCCGCAACTCTATACGAAGACTGGTTTCTCTCATACGCTTCTTCAATAATAGATTTTTCAAAATCAGCCATTAAATCTGCCAGTTTTTTCCCTTTAAACGACTTGTTCACCTGCCTGATGGCATATGGGAGATCTCTTAGAGTAATGATCTCATCCCCTGTAACAACAAGTCGTTCCACGATATTTTCCAGTTCCCTGATGTTTCCGTCCCACTGGTAATCAAGTAAAGCATCAAGAACCTTTGGTGAAAACCGGACATTACTGTTATATAAACTGTTAAAATAATCGAGAAAATGATAGACAAGCGGGAATATGTCTTCTTTCCTTTCCCTTAACGGCGGGACATAGACAGGAATTACATTCAGACGATAAAATAAATCTTTTCTGAATTTCCCTTTTTCAATCATTTCTTCCAGGTTTTTATTTGTGGCTGAAATAATCCTTACATCTATTGACAATGTTTTATTGCTGCCTACAGGACGGACCTTTTTTTCCTGAAGCACCTGTAACAATTTCCCCTGAACTTCCAAAGGAATCTCACCGATCTCATCCAGGAAGAGCGTTCCTTGATTTGAAAGCTCGATTAAGCCCTTTTTTCCTTCCCTGAAAGCCCCGGTAAAGGAACCGCCTTCATAACCAAACAGCTCAGATTCAATCAGCTGCGGCGGAAGTGCCGCACAGTTTATTTCATTAAAAACATTATTCTCCCTGTCGCTGTATGAATGTATCAGCCTGGCAAATTTGCTCTTACCCACTCCGGTTTCTCCGAGGATGAGCACGGTACTGTTCACTTTTGCTATTTTTTGAATGAGAGCCATCACTTTCTTCATGCTCTGGCTTTTTGTGATAAATCCCTCCACATGAATGGGTTCCTGAAGTTCTTTCTTAAATGTTTCTATTTTATCTTCCATTTCTTCAATTTTTCTTTTCAACTGGCTGAGCTCTGTGAGATCCCGGGAATAGCTGACAACACGTTTTAAGTTCCCGGATTTATCCATAATAGGCCTTGCCTGCACATGAAGGAACCGTCCAAAGCCTGTTTCCTGGAGTATCTCTATTGGCTTCCCTTTTTCAATCACCTTTAAGGTAGCGGAAGGATAGAATATCCCCTGTTTTTCTAAATCCTTCACATGCTTTCCTATAATTTCCTCTGATGAAAGACCATAATTTTCTTCACAAACAGAGTTAACCCTGAGGACGACGCCATTCTGGTCAGTTACAAATATTTCTGCGAATGAAGCCTGAAAGATCTCTTCCAGTTCTTCGTTTACCAGCTCCAGTTCTTCTTTTGAAGCCATGATAACCCACCCCCCCGGCAATGTTTTTCTAATTGTAACAGATGAAGCCGGGAAGGATTAAGAACAATGCATTTTTTCTGACAAACTTATGGAACTATTTTCTGGAGCCAGAAAAACATGCCAGGCTTATTTCAGATTCTGAAAAATGATATTACGGAAGCTATTTTGGCCCTTACATTCCCAGAACATCTTTTACAGAAGTAATAGAAATATTTTCTCTTTTTAATGCTTCAGTAATGGCTTTTGCAAGGTCAAGGGAGTTTGGAGTATCTCCGTGGATGCAGACAGTATCCACAGTAATAGAAGCCTCTTTATCCTGGTGAGTAGTTACCTTCCCTTCTTTGACCATCCTTACGACTCTTTCTGCAGCCATCTCATTATCTTCCACCATAGCGCTTTTCCTTGTTAGCACGATGGAACCGTCTTTCGTATGCTGCCTGTCGGCGTAGCCTTCCTTCGCTACAGGAACGCCCATGGCTTCCCCTTGCTGAACAACAGCTGAATTATTCAGAGCAAAAACAATCATTTTATCATCACCTTCAGCTACTGCTTCCAGAAATGCACGTGCAAGCTTTTCATCTTCCATCGCCATCATATAGAGGGCTCCATGGGGCTTACAGTGCTGGATTGTCAGGCCTGATGCAGCTGCAAACTCTCTGAGGGCTCCCATCTGGTAAGTTATGTAATCCTTCACTTCCTCTGGTGTAACTTTCAGATGGCGACGTCCAAATCCGATGAGGTCGGGAAAACCAGGATGGGCTCCAATCCCGGTTCCGCTCGCCTTTGCCCATTCTACCGTTTTTCTCATAACATGCGGGTCCCCCGCATGGTAGCCGCACGCAATGTTGGCGGAAGAGATGAATTCCATCATCTCTTCATCAAAGCCTAAAGAATAATTTCCAAAGCTTTCACCCATATCGCAATTGAGATCAACTTTCAACCTTCTCCCTCCTGTCGTTCATATTCTGGAGCAGTTTGGTGGTATAATTTCCTGAAATGAAATCATCGTCCTTCATAACTTCCTGCAGTAATGGAAGGTTCGTTGTAATCCCTTCAACAGTTACAGCCTCTAAAGCATTCTCCATATTGCGGATCGCTTCTTCCCTGTCTTTCCCGGAAGTAATGATCTTGCCGAGCATAGGATCATAGAATGGCGAGACTTTGTCACCTTCCTCATAACCGAAGTCAAGGCGGGTATCGTCTTCTGGAAACTTAAATGTATTTAGCGGGCCTGGCGAAGGGAAAAAGGTCTCAGGATCTTCCGCATAAAGACGGCATTCAATGGCATGCCCTTTTCTTTCCACTTCTTCCTGAGTAATAGGTAATTTTTCGCCGGCTGCCACTTTAATCTGCAACTCTATTAAATCAAGGCCTGTAACTTCCTCAGTAACAGGATGCTCCACCTGAAGACGGGTATTCATTTCTAAAAAATAATAGTTTTGATTTTCGTCTACGAGAAATTCCATTGTTCCTGCATTTTTATAACCGATAGACGCGGCACCTTTTACAGCTGTTTCACATATTTCCTGGCGTTTAGCTTCACTAAGGAATGGGGACGGGCCCTCTTCAATTACCTTCTGATTTCTTCTTTGTACCGAGCATTCACGGTCATATAAGTGGACTGAGTTCCCATGATGGTCACTAAGAAGCTGCACTTCAATATGATGGGGGTTTTCGATTAACTTCTCCAGATAAATAGATCCGTCACCAAAGAAATTTTTAGCCTGCTGCACTGTGGAGTTAAAGGCTTTTTCCAGATCTTCTTTATTTTGAAGAACCTTCATTCCCATTCCCCCGCCGCCTGCACTTGCCTTCAGCATTAATGGATATCCGAGCTCTTCAGCCATTTTTACTGCTTCGTCAAGGTCTTCAATCCCCTCGCATCCTTGAAGTACCGGAACACCTGCTTCTTTCATTTTATTTCTCGCATGTATTTTACTTCCCATCGCCTGAATGATCGATTCATCCGGACCGATAAAAATGATACCTTCTTTTTCGCATTTTTTTGGGAAATTTGGGTTTTCCGATAAAAATCCGTACCCTGGATGAATTGCGTCAGCATTTTTGATTTTAGCGACCCGCAGGATCTTTTCCATGTGGAGGTAGCTCTTCTGTGCCTGGGATTCTCCAATATTAACCGCCTCATCAGCGGACTGTACGAACGGAAGATCCTGGTCCGCATCAGAATATACCGCAACTGTCTCAATCCCTAGTTTCTTACAGGTTTTAATAATACGAAGAGCAATTTCTCCTCTGTTAGCTATTAAAATTTTTTTTATTAGCGCCATATACCTCACCCTACCTTGTTTATTCTGTCTGTCACTGGATGCAAATGTTACTTAAGTTTTGCAACTTCCTGGCCGGCATCGATTACCGTTTCATTTTCCACAAGAAAAGATTCTACCGTACCACTTTCCTGCGCTTTTATTTCATGGAAGTTTTTCATTACTTCAACGAGGCCGATAACGTCTCCCGCTTCTACTTGCTGGCCTTCTTCCACGTAATTTCCTTCCTCCGGGCTTGGCTTTCTGTAAAAAACTCCTGGTAATGGGGAAATAATTGCTTTGTCTGACATGATAAATTCCTCCTGTTGGTATTAATTAGATTATTTTTGTCCAGTTGTCAGTTCTCTGATTTTGTCCAGCTTTCTCCGGACTTCTTTCCTCGCTTCAAGGGCTTCATCAAGGTCAACAGCCTTGAATTTAACAGTTTCATTCGTTTTAATTTGCGCCATATGGCTCAGGTCTGTGCTGATAACCGTTGCGATAGTCGCATAGCCTCCGCCTGTTACCGCATCGTTCAGGAGAGCAATTGGTTCAATGCCATCTGGTACCTGAATAGAACCGATAGGGTAACCAAGGTCAGTAACATTGGAAGGATTGCTTCCAGCACCAAACGGCTGCTCTCTTTCCACGAAGTTCAGCCTTTCTCCTTTGAAGCGGTATCCTACTCTGTTTGCTTCTGGTGTTACTTTCCATTCCAAATCTAAGAATCTCTGTTTACTCTCTTCTGTCAGCCTGTAGCTGCAAAGGCCGATTATTACTCTTATCTCATGTGATTTTTTATAAGCCGGGATGAATTCATCCGGGATAGCTGTTCCTTCTTTTACAGAAGTCTCCTGCATTTCCCCGATCTTTAGTTCATCTCCCGCTTTCAGTGCTCTACCTTCAAATCCGCCTATCTGGCATAGCGTATAAGTGGATCTGGAACCCTGAAGTACTGGGACATCAATTCCGCCGGCTATTGCGAGGTAGACTCTCGCTCCGCTTTTAACAAAGTCAAAGGAAAGTATATCTCCTTTTTTGATTGTTAACGTGGTCCACATCGGTACAGGTTCATCGTTAATTTTCGGCGGAATTTCTCCGCCTGTAATTGCGATTACCGCATCTTCTTCAAACTGAAGCTTCGGACCCATATATGTTATTTCCAATGAAGAGGCATTCTCTTCATTACCAACAAGCAAATTTCCTGCTAAGTACGAGTAACGGTCCATTGCCCCTGATGGAGGCATTCCTATTTCATAATAACCTTCCCTTCCTTTATCCTGCACAGTTGTTTCAATGCCTGGCTCCAGAACTTTAATCATTGTACAACCTCCTCATTACCATTTCGGAGAATTTCTTAGGGTCTTCAATGACTTCATCCGCCTTAAAAGAAATGTCACAAGTTTTATATTGAAACGTTCCTGCTTCCACTTCTTCCCGGATGGAATCATATTCTTCCCGCGTAATTGCCCGGTATCTGAACAGGTCTGTCTGTTTTGGAAAAACGATGGATTCTTTAAAGTCCGGCAGACGAGTATCCTGGCTGAAAACCGGAGCAGGCGCAATACCAAACATTTGGTATCCCCCTGCACCCTGTACAGGGTAAATAACTGAGAATGCCCCTCCGAAACCAAAGGTTCTTTCCGGGGTGAAGGTTCTTGGACGAACATACTTTGGCACCTCAATCTGCTGTTCACGGGGCACTACCTGGAAACAGAAAGGCAGTCCAGGAACAAAACCTACCATGGAAACAATAAATGGCGAATCAGTGATTGCTTTTATAAAATCTTCTTTTGTATCATAGCCATTAATTCTCGCAGCATATTCCAGGTCAGTTGATTCAGGATCCTGGTGCCTATCTCTGAATCTCATTACTGCTTCATGCGTCCAGGGGTCTTCGAAGAGTACTGGGACGTCAACCGCCCGGGACTCAATTTGAATATCGCTTAAGTCTTCAATGGAATTATCAATTGCTTTTAATTCCTCGATCATTCTGTGTGGGTGGATTACTTCAGGATCAATTCTGACCATATATGAAGCGTTGGACGGGCATATATCCACCACACCTTCTATATTTTTTTCTCTCAGTTTCTGTGTTATAGCGATTCCGCGAAAGTTTGCTTCAAGGCTCATCTCCTGGGCAAGCTCAACAAAGATGAATTCGTCTCCTCCAAGGTCGTATCTGGGCTTCAGCTCTTTCATATTTATCACCCCTGAATAAAATTTAATAAATAAAACAGTTCTTGCTCTGCATCCTGATTAGCAACAGGTATCACGTCCTTTCCATAAAACTGGACACGTATGTACATTCAGACACGTCAGTATATTCAGACACGCCTGATATATTTTAATATTATGCAAGTTCTGTGCCAACACAGTAAATGCTGTTTTTTCAGCCTAGTAGTAAGCACTTATGTTTTTAACAGTGTATTGATTTAATGCACTAAAGACTTGTGTAAGTCTTTTTGTACTTATTTTCTTAGTAATAATTGAAACTTATTATGCCTGTGGTGACCTCAGTCACCGCCGCTTTTGTTTAAACAGTTTAAACTAATGATAAAGACAGATATAAGGAGGGACTAAAAAATGAAAAAACAGAATTTAAAAGAGTTTACTCAGTTCAGTGAGGATAAATTTACTAAGAGGATCATCTACCGTGAGGGTGCAAGCACTGCTTTTATTCTTAACTTCGCGCCTGGACAGAAGCTTCCTTCTCATAAGCACCCTGGATCAGACCTGTACTTAATGGTTCTAAGCGGTTACGGAGAATTTACAGTAGATGGTAAAAAGCTTGAAGTGGCCGCAGAGGACGTTCTTTATGCCGGCGGTGAAGAAGAAATGTCTTTTGAAAATACAGGAGACGAAAACGTCAGCCTGTATGTCCAGCTGATTAACATTCCAGATGAAAGATACGCAAAAGAAATTTAAACCCGTCCCCAATAAAAAAGCACAGGCCGCCCTCTTCAAGGGGTCCTGTGCTTTTAATTATTGTTCTTCAATCAGACTTAAGTGAAAACTTCCCACGTTTCCTTTTTCGTATAAGTTCGTTACAGAGGTAGAGTAATTAGCTATCTTCCCTTTAAAAGAAAGTCCTTTATCAGGAACTTCCACATCGAAGACCCCCTTATACAGCAACGTGGTGATCTCGTGATAATCTTCGTGGCTTACTTTAAAATCCAGCGTGACTTGTAACAGTCCGTTGTCAGTCTTTGTCTGCTTATAATTTTCTGTCTCAATTGTTCTGTTACTAAGAATAATTTTATTTCCCAGGAGAATCAGCTCCTTCATCACCAGCAATAGATATCTGCCTGTTTATTTACCATCCACTACTTCTTTAAAGATTTCATAGGACCGTTTTTGCTTATCTTCACCGTAAATATAAGAAACGGCCATTATTTCATCTACATTATATTTTTCCTGGAAGCGGGTAAGCTGTTCCCTTACTGAATCTTTGCTTCCAAGAAGGGTAACACTGGACATCGACAGAGCAGCTTCTTTTTCATGAGGGTTCCAAAGCTCGTCCATATCATCCACAGGAGGACTCAGCGGCTGCTGTGTTCCTCTGACTACGTTGAGGAAAAATTGCTGCATTGTAGTCTCTTCCCTTGCTGCTTCTTCATCTGTTTCCGCAGCAATAACGTTCAGGCAGACCATCATGTAAGGTTTATCAAGATACTCAGATGGCTGGAATCGGCTTCGGTAAATGGCGATCGCCTCTTCCATATATCTTGGCGCAAAGTGGGACGCAAATACATAAGGCAGTCCTAATTTTGCTGCAAGGTATGCTGAATCAGTGGACGATCCAAGAATATAAACCGGAATATTAGTTCCTAGTCCTGGGTGAGCCTTCACATAGTCCTGCACATCCGCAGGGCCGAAATATTTCAGCAGCTCCTGTACGTCGTCAGGGAAAGCGTAGACCGAATCATTTTTAGATGTTCGTCTCAGTGCGCTCGCTGTCAGCATATCTGTGCCAGGCGCACGTCCAAGACCTAAATCCAGCCGGTCAGGATAAATTGTAGCCATTGTGCCGAACTGCTCCGCAACAACAAGTGGAGCGTGGTTCGGCAGCATGATGCCCCCGGAGCCGACCCGGATCGAATCAGTATGTTCCAGTGTATGTTTAATTAATATGGAAGTAGCTGAACTAACAAGCGTTGGTGTGTTATGGTGTTCAGCAATCCAGTAACGTGTGTAACCCATCTTCTCTGCATCCTGAGCCAGTCGGACCATTGAATCTACTGCACCTTTTGCATCCTGGCCTTTCCGGACAGGCGCAAGATTCAGGACGGAAACAGGAATTTGTATATTAGCCATCGTTAATTATCCTTTCTTAATTGAAATCTTGTATTATGATAACAGCATTTTCAATGAAACGCCGATTTTGTGCTCAGAGAGGATCTTTTTTAATAACTTCAATAAAAATAGGGTGAAATAGTATGTTGCTATTAAGATATTAATGGGTTAATTCATGAGTCCTTCCCGTCAACTTGCGAAATTGCAGATTCTTCTTGCGAAAACGGCCTTCCTGCTTGCGATATTGAAGGTCCTTCTTGCGAAATCCGCCTTCCTACTTGCGAAAACGAAGGTTCTTCTTGCGAAATCGCCCTTCTTATTGATGAGCCCGTTAATCTTCTTCCACTTCCACATTTTCCACAAATATAAGGAGCGATTTCACAAGTTGATAAAAGCCTTCCAGGTCCTCTGTCGGATCCCGTAAATTCCGGTTAATTTCCAGCTGTAATGCTTCTGTATTAAAATTCTCATAAGTATAATTAGTTACCGTCCCTTCATGCGTCGCAGCGAATGTGTGGTTTTCATACACTGAATGAATTCCGTTATCGGCCAGTGCAGATTTAAGAAGAACCACCCATTCATCCCTTACTGTCATTCCACCGCCAGTGCCTATATCAACGTCAAAATTCCGGTCCCGTACTGCCCCATGGAGGTCGATTACTAAATCAATTTCAAGTTTCCCAATTATCTCCCCAATCGTCTCTTTATAGCTTCCTCCGTATACATAATTTCCATCCTCGCCCTGCTGCGTGGAAAAAATTATATGAACGTTTGCATAATCTTGAAGAAGGTGAGCAATTGCACCAGTATACACATCTGCCGGGAGAACCTCTCCTTCTCTGACATAAGCTGTGGAATGAGACGCGGATACAAGTACATTTACCTCCCCTTCCTTATATTCTTCCTGTCTGTCAGAATCTATATCTCCATGATAGGAATTCTGGGAAAATTGCCGTTCATATTCAAATAATCTGCTCCTGAACTCACCACTCTCATAATCATTTTGCAATTTTTCCAACCCGGCTGGCATGTTCAAGTTTTCGATCATCACTTCCTGGGAAGGCTCATTGCCGCAGCCGCCCAGTAAAAATATAATTGCTAAAAGTATAATATATTTAATTTCTGTCCACTCCTGTACATTAATTGTCAATATAATTTGTCCCGAGTATAGAGCCTGTAGGAAGGTTATCGTGCAATATTAAAACACACATATTAAATGTACAAACAATATCGCTCCACGCTCCTCAAATTAAGGGAGTAAAGCCCCCTTTTCTCAAAAATCCTTCTTACCAGAGGATAAAATAACGGATTAAGTAACACCCTTATTATGAACTGCTATTCCAGGAACACTAACTAAAAATGGATTTTATCAGGAAAGAGTGATTTACATGGGGTTCATAATAATAGAAGTCTGTGACTATAATCTGCTCTCAGCGGAAGAGCTTGAAGAAGTATTCAGCGAATATCCAGAAGTAGCAGTAATGCCCTATGAATGCCTCAACCTGTGTGGTCTTTGCCGTATACGCCCATATGCTCTTATTAATGGAGAACGAATTTTTGCAAAAACGAGGGAAGAATGCATAGAAAAAATCACAGCTAAAGTACGAGAACTGCTTGAAGAATACCAATTTTAAAAGCCAGGGCCTCAGCCCTGACTTTCTCAAATTTTGCGGTTATCATCTTTATAAAAAAACGGATTGGAGATATCTTCGTCTTTCCTCCGCTGATCGCCTTTGTCCTCACTTCTTGATCCCTCTTCCCGTTTCCGTTCCTCATTCTCTTTATTGTCATCCCGTTCTGCAGCTACCTGGTCCCTTTCCGGCTCCAGGGAACCTCCTATAGGGTTAGACTCTTTCGAGTGAGGTGGCTGGCTCCCGACTGTTGTGGAAGCTGACCCTTTCGACAAATCTTCATCAGTCAGAGCTGCGGCGGATTTACCTTCTGTAATGTTCCCTTCTCCAGTTGCATTTCCTTCTTCAGGTACAAGTACAACAATTTTTCCGCTTTCTGCTGCTTGTCCATATTCTTTCGCTGCAGAGTCCGTTAACCCGAGATTTTTGAGACGGTCTTCATACCCTTTGGAGTTATTGCTGTTGCTTTCATTATCTTTAAAGAAATCTTTCACCTTTTTCCAAAAAGACCCTTCCCCTGTATCCGTATCACGTGTTGTACCTTCTTCTACCGTCGCTTCCTGTCTCAGCCATGCATTTTCTCTATGGTCACTCGTTACAAGATATATTTCATTCGGCTGATAGCCTCTGCTTCTGAGCTTTTCAACTTCTTCTCTAACTTCCTGCTCTGAAGAAAAAACACCAGTTACACTATATGCCATTGAAGAAAACCTCCCTTTTGTCTGCTATTACCTGATTTTTTTAAAACAGATGCTTCTTGTCCTCATTTTTAGGCGCCTTTTCACCTTTTACTAGTTCATCTTCCGGTTTGACTTCTCCGCCTACAATAGAAGTCCTTTCCGCTAAAGACTCTTTGGAGTTTTCTTTTTTTGCAGCGTCTCGTTTTACCGTATCAGCAAGGACGACCACTTTTCCGTTTAATACATCACGTTCGTATTCTCTTGCTTCTGATACCGATAATCCAAAATCTTTAAACTGGCCTGCAAAATCTTTCGTTTCATTATCTTTATCTTTGTTATTATCCGGCGTAAAAGCGGATTTTACTTTATCCCAAAAAGACTCTTCCTCTTCGTTATCCCTATTATCTCCTGGATGCTGAACCGTGTTTTCTTCGCTTACTCCGCTCTGGTTTCTAAGCCATGCCTTGTCCTCCGTATCTTTCGCAACAAGAGCGATTTCTTCGGGAGCATAGCCTTCCACTCGGAGACTATTAACTGCCTGCCTGATATCCTGCTGTGATTCATATACTCCAATAACTTTTTTAGCCATGTTTATACCTCCTCAGATCTCTTTACAGAAGTCATATTCCCTGTATTTCAATTTTTTAAAATAATCTTGCCTGAAAAAAGCTAAATACTGGTTAATGGTATTTAACTTGTTAGGTCTAGAATGGAAAACACATGAAAAAATAATAAGCTAAATGATACAATTTATTTTTATTAAGAAGGAGTTTTTACCTATATTTGTTTCCATCTTCAAGTCTTATAATTTAGAGTAAACAGACAACTGGTGAAAAAAGTATGAAAGGTGTTTAAAGGAGAAGGATCAATGGTCTTAAAAATTATTATCCTCATAATGGGCCTGGCGTTTTTAGGTGGTGGGTTTGTCTATAGTCGGGAAGACCATGAGAAGTACACTGCTGATGGTTTTAGCTCTGCAGGGGGCTCGGGGGGAGCTGACAGCCTCATCGTGTTAGTGTTTTTTCTGATCATCGGCTTCTTCGTCAGTATCACCCACTATTATGTGATGAAGAGTATTATTTTAACAGCTGGGGTGTGTTTACTTATTGCTTCAGTGTGGTTTCTCTGATAGCGTAGCTGTTTGCACTGTGAAAAAGACCTGAATGCTAAGCATCCAGGTCTTCCTCTTCATCTATTTATCTATTACATGCTTCACTTTTTCAAAAACATCATCAAGCATTTCCGGCGTAATCCGCCTCGTATTTATATTATACTGAGAAGTATGATAGGAGCCCATCAGTACCGGGAATCCTGCACCAAATTCAAATTTTACCCCGTGGCCGAATTTAGCCGCCGATACATCCGCGCCCATTTTCCGCAACACTCTCTTCGTCCTCTCGAAAGCCTGTCCCCCAAAAGCAAGGATCACTTCCAGGTTTTCCATTGCTTGAATCTCTTTTTCCAGGAAGCCGCTGCAGGCGGAAAACTCCGAAGCATCAGGCTTGTTTTTCGGAGGAGCGCATTTAACAACATTCGTAATAAAAACATCGTTCAGCTCGAGTGAATCGTCTTTTGAAAAGGAGCGTTCCTGGTTTGAAAAACCGTGCCGGTATAGCGCAGCAAATAAATACTGACCGGAGGTGTCACCTGTAAATACCCGGCCGGTCCTGTTTCCGCCATGTGCTGCTGGGGCGAGCCCGGTAATAAGAACCCTTGCCTCTGGGTCGCCGAAGCCTGGTAATGGCAGAGACCAGTACGAATCGTCTTTATATTCTTTTTTTGTCCCTTCCTGTGATATACACCAATCTCTCAGTCTCGTGCATTTTTCACAGGATATGATTTCTTCGTACAGCTGTTCCAGCCCCATCTCCTCTTCCTCCTTTCCGTCTACTAGTCCGCTCTCTTTGGTTACGGTCCCTTTTTAGTAAAATAATCAGTTATCAATCAGCCCGTAAAGCACATCTTTGTTTACAAGCACATCCCTCAGCGTATATGAATCGAGCACCTTTAAATACGCATTGAGCGCCTCGTTCAAAATTCCCTTCAGCCTGCATGCTGAGCTAATCCGGCACGCGTTTTTTTCCGCGTCGAAACATTCCACAAGGTTGATCGGGTTCTCAGTATGCCGGACAACTTTTCCGATAATAATGTCGGCCGGATCTTTTGCGAGAGTAATGCCCCCGTTCCTCCCTCTGACTGTTTCAATGAGACCGAGTTTTCCCATCTCATACACCACTTTGCCAAGGTGGTTGCTGGAAATGTTATAAAACTCGGCGATTTCCTTTATATTGGAACGGCTGCCTTCAGGTTTTGCACCTAAATACATGAGCACCCGTAATGTATAGTCCGTATATATCGTTAACTGCATTAGCCTCACCCTGTTTTAATTTACTGTTACGTCTACTATAACACAGAAAATGAAGTGATTGATTTCACAGCAAATGTGACAATATTTCAAACATGTATCTGAAATACTGGTTTTAGCAATATAAACCTCTATAATTAAAGATGTATTCAAAATACATGTTATTCACAGTAAAAATATTATTAAAGGGGAGATTTTGAGTGACTACTGCTACAAAAGTTTTAGACCAAAAAACAATTGATATTGTTAAATCGACAGCTCCTGTACTAGCGGAACATGGGGAAGCAATTACAACGAGATTTTATGAGATGATGTTTGAAAACCATCCGGAACTGTTAAACGTCTTCAATCACGCGAACCAAAAACAGGGGAAACAGCCGAGGGCTCTTGCGAATACTGTATACGCAGCTGCACAATACATTGATAACCTGGAAGTCATTCTGCCAGTTGTTAAACAAATCGCCCACAAACATAGAAGCCTGCAAATTAAAGCAGAGCAATATCCTATCGTAGGAAAATACTTATTGCTCGGAATTAAGGATGTTCTCGGAGAAGCAGCAACCGATGAGATTATAGAATCCTGGGGGAAAGCATATGGGGTAATTGCCGATGTATTCATTCAGGTTGAAAAAGAAATGTATGAAGAAACAGCAGCCAAAACAGGCGGCTGGAACGGGTTCAGAAATTTCACCGTGGAAAAGAAAGTGCCGGAAAGTGATGTGATTACTTCCTTCTATTTAAAAGCAAAAGACGGAGAGCCAATCGCTGATTTCCTTCCTGGCCAGTATATTAGTGTCAGACTGAGAATCTCCGGGGAAAAATACACTCATGTCCGCCAGTACAGCTTATCCGATGCACCTGGAAAAGGTTATTACCGAATCAGTGTTAAAAAAGAAACTTCCGATGAAGTAGCAGATGGCGTAGCTTCCAATTACCTTCACGACCACCTAAACGAAGGAGATACAATTGAAGTTACAGCTCCTGCAGGCGACTTCTTCTTAAATACGGAAAGCACAGAACCGGTTGTACTAATCAGCGGCGGAGTCGGCCTTACTCCTATGATCAGCATGCTGAATACGGTTACTGAAAAACAGCCTGAACGGAAAGTAACTTTCATTCATGCAGCTATCAACAGCAAGACACATGCCTTGCACGAGCATGTGAAGGAACTCGCTGATAACAATGAAAACGTAAACTATTATGTTTGTTATGAAAAACCAACGGACAAAGACAGTAATGAAAAGAGATTTGATAAAGAAGGCTATGTGGACCAGGAATGGCTGCAGTCGGTAGTTGAAAGCAATAAAGGTGAATTTTATTTCTGCGGCCCGGTTCCGTTCATGAGAGCTATAAAGAAAGCATTATCAGACTGGGGAGTTCCGGAAGAAAAAAGCCACTTTGAATTTTTCGGCCCGGCAGATCAGCTTGATTAATAAACTGTACAAAAAAGAGGCCGCCCTGGCCTCTTTTTATTAACGTATATTACTGCCCTGGCCTCCATTTGCTCTGTCAGGTACGCGCTGCAGCACCTTCAGTCCGCTTCCCATATCGGAACCTAAAATATAATTACGGTCCACATAAACACCCCATATATTCGCCTGGTCAGGAACATAAGAAGCTACCTCAACAGGGTTAGCAGCATCAGAAATATCTACTACTCTGATACCGTCAGCATAGTGTGACAGATACAGAGTATTGCCACGAACTTTCGGATCGTGCACTGTAAATGTACCAGGTTCTCTTTCACCGGCTACAATCTGTTCAACTGAGTTGGTTGTCCGGAAATCGCTTATTAATACTGGATTTGATTTGTCTTTAATATCGTAGATTCTTGTATATCCCCATCCTCGCTCATATTCAGGATCGGCTGGATCCGGATTAAATACCTCTCTCGTTTCAATTAAAATATTACCGCCTTTTGCAAGTGCAGCGGAGTGCGCAGCCCCCTGTACGTCGGCTTCAAAGGATGTACTCCCTAATACTTGAGGATTTTCCGGATTGGAAATATCAAAGATCACTGTACCTGCGTCCCAGTACGAGACATACGCATATTTACCAGTTGGATCTGTTATTACACTGTGGGCAAAGGCAATTCTGTCTTTGCCGTATTCATCGGTAAAGTTATATCCGTCATAACCTTCGATATGCTCTCTTCCATCCCAGTTATAAATAGTTTCCGGGTTTGCCGGATCGGAAACATCGATTATCGAGAAGTCTCCTTGTTCGCCACCTGTATAGAAATCGGCATAAATGTCAGCTGTAAGTACAAGAGCACGGTTGCCTTGAGTCGTTAAGTATAATTCATGTGTGCCAGTTAAAACTTCCTCAGGAGTTTCCCAGAAGGAAAGGAATTCAGGATTTGCAGGATCAGTTACATCATAAAGCACTGTACCTCCATTAGAAGCTGCATCCCTGTCACACCTTTGAACACTTACTGCAGCTAAGTCACCAGAAAAATGAGGTGTGTTAACCCGCTTAACGATCACTTTTTCCTGCCAGGTTCCTGGAATGTCATCAGCGAATACAGCTATCTCCTCAGGATTCCTAGGGTCCTGCATGTCAAACACTCTGACACCTTCATTGGAGCAAGCTCCACGGTGAGTTCCAAGATAGGCATAGCCCTGGTGTGCGTATACATCTGCTGTAGTTACTCCTACACCTTTACGTTCTTCAAGGGGAACTGCTGCCACCTCTGATAAATTTGAAAACGTCCGTGAGGTTTCAATTTCAGGCACCCCTCCAAATGTTGCTTCTCCTGCTTCAACTGTAGTAAATTTACTCGAGTCTACATGTAGTCCGCATGCTATAGCCACTGGGGTTGATACCATTAAAAAAGCTGTTAAGCTTAAAAACATTGTTTTCATCTTTTTAATTTTCAGCATCCATGCAACAGCTCCTTATTATTTATTCAGAAGCAAGGCAACTGCCAATTTCTCACCTCCTTATCCAAAATAAAAGAATGCCTTCCTTCTGTAACCAAAAGCATTAGTCTTATTTTAGAATATTTTGAATTACCAGTCATTTAATGATACATAAATCATTGCAAACCACAAGAAAAGTAATAGTATTACTTAACTTATTAGCAAATTGTTGGGAAATAGGTCTTAATCTGTCTGTCACAGAAAGGCAGGCAATAAAAAACGCATGATTTACGGAGTAAACCATGCGTCCTCTCACATACTGAGGAATCATCTGTATTTTACAATAGTAGTTTTAGATCTTTTATTAGCAAGCCTCCATAATAAAACACCTGCTCCTGCAGCAGCCAGCATTGTAATCCATGGGTGTTTCACAGCCTTTACATAATAGCTTCTTCCCCTTACCCAGCCTACGTTTGTTCCACGCTCATGTAACCCGTAGCCTGCCACATAGAGTGCGTTGTCCTCCTTCGGCTTCGATGGCCTTTTTGCATGCTGTGTACGGGTCATCACCAGAGAATTGACAACATCTCCTGCTCTAGGAGAGATTGTTCCGATTAAATCGCCCAACCTTGCCTGAGCTCCCACGTACATATCGCTCTTCCGGTTTTCCGCTGAAAATAATATTGCCTCAGCTACAGCTTCCGGAGGATAGATCATCTCCCCATGGGCAGGCTGCTGTTTCAGATAGCTTACTGCATGCTCATTTAGTGGGGTATCCACTCTTCCTGCATGAATTAAAGTGACAGAAACAGGCGATTTTTCTGCTTCCAGCTCTCTTCTGATACTCTCCGTCCAGCCATGGAGGGCGTGTTTTGAGGAAGAATATGCCGGCTGTAAAACTACGCCAACATCACCATATGCACTGCCAACGTTAATTACAGCCCCTGCCTCTCCTCTTTCTTTAAAATGCCTGACCGCCACCCTTGTTCCATATACAGCGCTCCAGAAATTGGTTTCGAACAAATTACGCATATCTCTTATTGTAACCTCTGCCCCTTTTCCGAATATAGCTACACCAGCATTATTCACCCACGTGTCAAAACGTCCAAAATGTACAAGGGCTGTTTTAGCAACGTAAGCTACTTCTTCTTCACGGCTCACGTCAGCTTTTACCCAGACTGCTCTGCAGCCTTCTTTTTCCCTCAGCTCGTCCGTTAATTCCCGCAAAGCTTCTTCATTTCTTGCGGCCAGGACTAGTCTGGCTCCCTTTTTAGCAGCTATTCTTGCTGTAACAAGACCGATTCCGCTCGACGCGCCGGTAATGACCATCACCTGTTCACGGAGTTTTTTCAGCTTCATTTTTACTGCTTTGTTGTTCTCATATGTTCCAATTTGGCTTTCTTTCATATTGGGTTTCCTCCTTTTAAAGGGGATAAAAGGTTACTAAATGAAAACCAAGAGGTAAGCTAAAGACTATGGTCTTCTCTATCTTTATTTTTCTGCCTCGACCATCTCCGGATTAACCTTATAAGACCGTAAATGGCTATTCCAAAAACCACTGCCCCAAGAGCAAGGGGAAAGATCATCCACCAGCCCATCAGTTCTGTATCTACCATACTTTTCCCCCTCTCTATTGTCCTTTATGTGTTTGTTTCCCTTACAACTGCAAAACAAAAAGCCTCTTTCATCCGAAAGAGGCGCTTTTTACAGTGCATATTAATATAAAATCGGTAAACTACTAATTTAGCTTAAACACTTTCTGCCACTATTAATGATACTTGAAACTCTTTTTCGCCCTCTTCCTTAAAGGGAAAGTTCCCCTACATTTTTTAAAGTAACTGAGTCACCGTTTCTCTTCTTCTCCGCTTCAATAATTCTCCCGGTATTAACTCGAACCAGACTCTGCAGGCTGCCTTTCAGTTGCTTCTCCTGAATAATAATCTCGCTCAGTACATCCACAGCAGCAACCTTCTCCTTTAACACATCCCCTTTTACATCCTTCTGAAGGGTCAGCTGCCCGTCGACGATAAAATTCACCGGTTTTTCCAGTGCAAGAAACTCCTCATTGGACCATGTTTCATCGTCTCTGATCAATACAAAGCTGTGCTCGTAAGGGAGAATTTCTGCTTCAATATTGGTAATCTCGTACATGATATCTTCCAGCGATTCATGGCAGACGATATAGGAGGAGGTCTGAATATTTGTAAATGTCTTGCTGATAAGCTCTCTTGTTACATCCGCTTCAAAAATAATCGGCCTCTTTGTAAAAACCTTTTTGCTCTTAAACCGGCGGACAGACCGGGAATTGATTCTCGTAAGTTTCGAAAAAACCTCGTACCCGGCTGGTGTAACTTCCACGACTCCGGTTATATCTGCCTTTTTTCTGTAAAACTCTGTTTCCTGTTCAGCATACAAATTCAAAACGCCGTTAACTTCCAGCTTGTTAAGCTTTTCATTAAATTTCTTCATGTCTAAATCCCTGGCGAGCTTGAGTACACCGTTCACAAGAAGATTCACATTCTCCTCCTGACCGTCGAGATACGTGTTTGTTAAGGTGAATTCTCCATTTTCAATTCGGGGAGGTGCCCCTTCATAAACGCTTACACTGATAGTCCCATCGGTAACAGTACTGCTGGCCGGCCCCGACAAGTGCGACGGTGCATACACTTTTCCAATCCCGGTAATCATTAATTTTTCTTTGGAAATTTGTTCAGGATCAATATTTTTATCAAAAATAACAACTCCGATAATAAACAGCTTCATAGTATCCTTAATGGAGGCGAGGTAACCTTTGTCAATTGTCAGTACCCCCTGGTGTAACTGGGCCCCTTCCGGTAATTCCTTGCTTTTTCCAATATTGCCGATGTTCAGCCTGGTTAAGAAATGAGCCGTTTCAGGCCGGTAAAGCACCACCCCTGCATTGCTGATTTCATCAATTCCCTGGATACTCTCTTCTGTTGCCTTTGTTAAATCTAAAACTCCAACATTTCCAATAATCTGGCCCATTATTTTTCCTCCTCTAATATTTTTCTTAATCTGCTTATAGCCTGGCGGAGCTTATATCTTACTGTAGAATCCGGCAGTCCGAGCTGAGTGCCGATCTCTTTGCTGGAAAGGCCAAGCCAGTATCGTTTAAAAACAATATCACTGAATTCATTAGGCAGCTGAGACAGCAGTTCTGTTATTTCAAGGTGGTCAGCTGCAATTACCCGTGCCGGCAATACGATATCATCCTCCCACTCTGTCAGCCGTTTTTCTTTTCTCCGCTCATCGATAAGCTGATTTTTCATCACCCGGTAAAACCATGCACGCTGCTTGTATTCCGGGAGGCTAAGTAGTTTTTCTTCCTGCCAGGCTTTAACTAAAGCAATTTGCACGAGATCGTTCGCCTCCTGTTCATGCCTTGAAACAGACCGGGCAAAACGGAACAGATCGTCTTTTAAGTTTTCATATAAGACTGTAACATTCATAAACTCACTCACTTCTTTTTTGGCTTTTAAAATCCCTTTCAAATGCCCGTGTCCCGGTTCTGTGTCTGGTTTTTGCTGCTCTTCATATAGATAACGTTTCAAATACGAAAAGTGTTGGAGAAAAATAAAAATTTTTTATTTAAGCAAAGAAACCATCTGCAGGAGCGTCCCACAGATGGTCTTTATTAATTATTGATGCTTATCTAAAAAGTCGATAATCTGCTTATATACTTTGATTTCGTTTTCTTTTTTAGAAAAGCCGTGGCCTTCATCATCAAGCACTAAGTAGTCCACCTCTGTGCCCTGTTCCTTCAGCTTCTCTACTATTTGATCCGACTCTTCTTTTACAACACGCGGGTCGTTCGCCCCCTGAATAACGAGCATTGGCTTTCTCATGGAA
Organism: Evansella clarkii; assembly: GCF_002019695.1. Classification (GTDB taxonomy): domain Bacteria; phylum Bacillota; class Bacilli; order Bacillales; family Salisediminibacteriaceae; genus Evansella; species Evansella clarkii. The sequence continues at coordinate 4,125,852 of NZ_KV917376.1, forward strand.
TCTAAGTAAGTGATAGGCGAATCTTTTTCGAAGCGCTCTTTATCCCGCTCCGGATCCCCGACCCATTTATCCATGATCGGCTTCCAGTGTTCAGGCACGGACTTAACAAATGTAAACAGGTTAGAAACCCCAAAGATATCAATAACCGCTTTAAAATACTCCGGATGGCGGCCGGCAAGGAGCAGCGTCATATATCCGCCATAGCTTCCTCCAAGAACGAAGAGTTTGTCTCTGTCGCTTTTTCCAGTCTCGAAAAGCCACTCAATTCCAGCAACACAGTCAAGGCGTGGACCTTCACCCCAGTCACGTTCCACAAGCTTTACAAACGTGGCTCCATAGCCGGTACTTCCCCGGAAGTTTGGTGCGAAAATGGAATATCCACGGTTTAGCAGGCACTGGAACATAGCCCGGAACATTTTTCTCTCCGCAGCCTGAGGACCGCCGTGGGGCCAGAAAATTACATGGCCATTATCCTGCTCCGGTTTTGCCTTAAACCAAAGGGCTTCGATTTCCTTCCCGTCGAATGAGGAATAAGAAACGACCTCCGGATCCACCATCTCCTCCTGGGACACACCAAGCACACGGTTATCCGTCACCTTTTCCCATTCACCGTTTTTTGTCGTCCGGTAAATATTGAAAGGTTCCACTGCAGTACGGCCCACAAGATAGGCGTTTCCGTTTTTGGAAACGGTGAATCCATCAACTTGTGTAACTGGGGACGAAAGACGCTCCGGTTCAGAGTCCCCGGCTTTCATCTTATAAATAAAATCTTCCACGCCTGTTTCCGTGACGATATAAACTGTTTCTGACCCCTTATGCCACTTCAGAGTCGAAGCACTTTCATTTTCAAATTCTGCAAAGCGCTCATGATTTCCGGTGCGGATATTGTATTTCATGACATAATCAAACTCTGCTTCATCATTAGTGATATATATAATTTCATCATCAGAAATAAACGCAGCATCTCCAAACACATGAACGCGCTCCGGATCCTTAGAAATGGCTGTCATTTCGCCTGACTCCAGGTTCAGCAAATATCCAACGGTGTATGTATTAGCATAAAATTTAATTATTACAGCATATTTTTCGTCCTGAGATACGGAGCCAATATAAGTGGCAGCCCCATCACCTGAATATAACTCCTCATGCCTGTCTTCGCTGATATGATAAACGAAACCTTTTAAAAACTGAGGATTATCCTTGCTCGTCACATAGTAGAGCCTCTCCCCGTCTTTACTTAAATGGGCGAAAAAATATTTATCGTTCTCATCAGCTTCAATCAGCTTTTTCGGCTTTCCGCCTTCAAAAGGAAAAGCATATATATGATGGTTTTCATCTCCATCCCGGTCAAATCCCCCCAGTACAAAACGCTCTTTCGGATCCGCTTTCAGAAAGCTGCACGATTGCTCTGTATGGCCAAACATATATGGATACCCTCTGTCCATATCCATCGCCCATACATTCATCTTCCCGTTCAGGTTGCTGGAAAAAATAAGTTTCTTTTCGTCATCAGTTACCGTGAATTGAGTAATCACGTACGTCTGAAAAAACTGTTCTACTGTTGGCTTTTCAAATTTTATCAACAGACTTCATCCTCTCTAAGTTTCCATAAAATATAAACCGCATTTCCTCAAATTTACCACTGTATGAAAATATGGTCAATTCTGAATTTACATTATTTTTCAGTTAATATATCTCTATGGTACTATGTTTCCTCAATGAACAGTATAGAGAAGGTGAGGGAAAATTATTATACTTGTGGAAAGTGAAGCTATTCTGTGGAGCACAACAACAGAGCCTCTAAATATCTTGCCGGTTTGTGGGGATATAGGAAATTATAAAAAGGATGGCAGCGAAGTTCCTGACTGGGTCATCTATGGACTAGTAATATTATCAGGATTGATTGTGGAAAAAGCGTGCCGGGAAAAAGGAATATTGACCTTTTCCTTCGGCACGCTCTTTTTCGTCTACCAGATTCTCTCTCCGAGAAATAAACCGAATCTGTAAGATATTAAAAAGAAGACGACAACCACAATTATGGCTGATACAATCGCAAGAAATCTGTGTTCTCTATAGGCAAACTCCATAAAACCGCCTGCTTTATTAATAAAATGATTTATTTTTTTGACCATGAGTATCTCTCCTAAACAATAAGCTTCCGATTAATATCGTACCAGTTTTTTTATAACTTTGCAGGGTGTTTTTTGGGCGGGGTCAATGGGGGGTTATGGGCGGATATCGGCGCATCGCCGATATAGCACTGCAGTTCGCCGATAAAATCTGAATTTCGCCGATATATTAAGCACTTTCGCCGATAAAACAAAATTTTCGCCGATAAACTAAAAATACTACGTACTTTAAGAAGGATTCCTGCAAGTTAAGGCGAATTTATTAGCTACTACATAAAAGGAGGCATACGTCTTGTTCATAAAACCTCGCAAACTCCCCATCAAAACGAAAAAACTTATTGCTTTAGCTAGGAGACTTCCCCCGCAGCACCCTCAATATCCTGCAGCAGAAAGAGACACGGCAATTAACCTCGCAGCCCATCGGGGAGAAAACTCTCTTAATTACTACCTCAGCTTTCTCCCAGAAAAAGAATACCTTATTCTCCACCACATCAGGTTAAAAGGCGCCACTTATTTTTTCCAGATGGACACGCTTCTCCTCACTTCTGCTTTCATCCTTATCTTAGAAACAAAAACAATTAACGGAACGCTTTTATTCGATGAAAAGTTCAGGCAGATGATTCGCTATTCTTCTGCAGGAGAAGAACAGGCATTCAAGGACCCTATCACTCAAGTGAACCACCAGGCTTCCCAGCTCGCAGACTGGCTCAAAAAATTTAAATTCCCCGCAGTACCAATAGAAACACTCGTGGTGAACGCAAACCAGCAGACAATTTTAAAAAGCAGCCCCGGCAGCACCAATGCTCCCAGGAAAGTTGTCCAAAGCGCTGATTTAATTAACCGCATCCACCATTTAAAAAATAACCGCCATTTACCCCACTTGACTCCTAAAGATCTCCGCAAGCTTTCTAAACTGCTTCTGAAATACCATATTGATGAAAACCCAGATCTTCTGAGAAACTATAAGATTAATAAAAATGAATTAATCCAGGGCGTTTATTGTCCCAGCTGCAAAAAAGTACCTATGAAAAGGGTTCACGGCAGCTGGCTGTGCCTTCAGTGCGGCACATTGTCTAACACTGCCCACCTGGCCGCATTCCAGGATTACGGACTCCTTGTAAACCAGACTATGACCAATCTGGAAGTACGAAAATTCTTAAATATAGACTCTGCCTATACTGTAAAACGGTTATTAGCTAAATTAGAGCTTCCTTTTGAAGGAACAAATAAGGCGAGAAAATATACTTTAACCGATGCATTTTTAGAAAAAGAATTGAGTTGAAACAAGAGATACTTAAACTTATCGGCGCATCGCCGATATAGCACTGCAGTTCGCCGATAAAATCTGAATTTCGCCGATATATTAGGCACTTTCGCCGATAAAACAAAATTTTCGCCGATAAACCAACTATCAATACATCTACCCTCCTGACAAACACTGAATTAAATAAACAACAACCCGCCATCACGGCGGGTTGCTATACGCTAAATCCTAATTTTTATTATCAAAACCTCTCAATGGAACGACCGCGTCTGATGGGACGCCCCCTTCACGCTCCATCAAATGGTTAACAGTGAGGCTTCGTTTTGACCGATCGAGAATTTCCGCAGACAAAACATCTCCAATTACGAGCAGAAAATCCTGGTTATCTATAATCTGAGAAACTTCACAATCAAAATAAGCCTGGGAGTTCTTCAGGATTGGACAACCTGTTTCTTTAAAAATAAATTCATCTTCTCCCATCGAATCAATATCCTGATCTCCTGCAAAAAATCGGTCCATCAGTGGCTCCTGGTCTTCTGCAGTCATACTCAAGGCGAATTTCCTGCTGCGGCTGACTATTTCTGCCCCTTCCATTTCTTTAGGAAAACAAACGAGCATTTGCGGTGGCTCATGGGAACATTGCGTCACCCAGCATCCGTTATGAAAGTGCGTCCTTTTTCCGTCTGTTGTGGAGATGAAAAAGGCACCTCTCAGCCGCTGATTATATACCTCTTCTACAGGATCGAATTCTGATTTCGTATCCATACTAACTCCCCTATCCCAAAATCAATAATGAAAATGCCTAATCCCCTGCGCCTCGTTCCCGGGCAAACTCCGGTTCCTCTTTCGGAAGAACCGTTGTAGCTATGACTGCAAGTACAGCGAGCACGAACAGGACAATAAACGTTGAATGCAGCCCTGCAGCTAGAAGGTCAGGAGCAACATCCGTTCCGTTATTCGTATGCCCGCCAATGTGCTGGTTCAAAATCATCCCTAGAACCGTTATACCGAGAGTCTGCCCCAGTGTTCTTAAAAATGCATTAGAGGAAGCTGCTGTCCCTCTGTTTTCCCAGCCAACAGAGGACTGGACAATGACCGAAAACATCGTCATAGAAAGACCAAACCCGAGGCCTGTGAAAAACATAATGATAATGAGAATAAAATTCGGTGTCACTTCAGAGATAAAACTCAGTCCAAGTGCACCGGCCGCAATGATACTAACTCCAGTGAGAGTTATTGGCTTTGCACCGAAACGGGCCAGCAGCCTCCCGCTAATGAAAGCCCCTAAAGGCCAGCCAAGAGACATAGGTATTAAAGTAAGCCCTGAGAAAGTTGCCGGCAAAAGCAGAACTCCCTGGACCCACAACGGAAGGTATGCAGTCAGGCCAATCAGAATCATCCCAAGCAAAAGGCCGCAAATATTTGCGATCATTAAATGCCTGTTCTTAAACAGCCTGAACGGCAGCATCGGCTCTTTTACCTTCAGCTGGATCATTGTGAAAATCACCAGAAAAACCACAGCCGTTCCCAGCAGATAAAACATTGCCGGGTCGCTCCAGGCGATCTCACTGCCGCCTGAGAGGAGAGCGTATAAAAGCGCCCCTGTACCAATAATAAATGTTATCGCTCCGCCGTAATCAATGGAACGTTTCCGCTTTTCAATTTTCTCCTCAAGGTTCTTCCATATTAAATACATCGCAAGGAGCCCAAAAGGAATGTTCATAAAAAAGATCCAGTGCCACGTAAGGAAGTCCACAAAGAAACCGCCAACAAGCGGACCGAATATCCCTGCTATCCCCCAGATCGAGCCGATAATCGCCTGAGCCCTTGCCCGCTGCTCATAGGAGAATACATCTCCGACGATTGTGAACGACATGGGCATTAACGCCCCTGCACCAATTCCCTGGACAGCCCGGAACATAATGAGCTGCTCCATGGACTGGGACATCCCGCAAAGTACCGACCCGATGAGAAATAAGGTGGCGCCCGTAATAAATATTTTCTTTCTTCCAAATAAGTCAGCAAGCTTGCCAAATATCGGGGTCATTACCGCATACGAGAGCAAATAAATAGCGAATACCCAGCTAATTAGGTCAAGCCCGCCCAGATCCCGTGTGATTACCGGCATTGCTGTACTGATTACAGTCACTTCGATTGCAGCCAAAAAGGTGGCGATCAGAAGTGCCACTACAATTTTCTTTTGGTATGCATTCATAAATTATTCCCTTTCATTCTTAAGCTTGCACTTTAAGATGCAAACTGATAATCCATAAAGAAAACTTGGCAAGCCAAGCCTTAAAAGAGGCGCAGGATTGCCTTAGTTGCACTTATACTATAATCCTAAAAATTTTATCCGCGTCGAGATGGCTACGTTGCTAATAATTTTATGCTTTCTTATAGTATAAAAAAACATTACCCTCCCCCGGGAAAACAAATGCATTCCCGTGAGGAGGGAGAGAAACTAATCAGATCTTCCGCAGTTCAATATTATCAACCCGATGGTCCATGCCCTTCTTGATGATAATATCCGCCCTGCTTTTTGTAGGATTAATATTTTGGTCAAGATTTTTTTTGTTTATTTTATTCCATATTTCCGCCGCAACCTCGTCCGCTTCCTCGTCCGTTAGGGATGCATAACGGTTAAAATAGGATTCCGGCTGTGTAAACGCTGTTTTTTTCAGCAGCTTAAACCGTTCTACATACCAGTTAAAAATATGTTTTTCCTCAGCATCCACATAGATGGATATATCAAAAAAGTCCGAAACGAAAAGGCTTGGGATCGTGTTGCCTTCCTGTTTTGGCGGCTGCAAAACATTTATCCCTTCAATAATTACTATATCCGGCCTGGAAACTTCAATATATTCCCCTGGAATAATATCATAATGAAGATGGGAATAAACCGGTGCGTATGCCTTTACATTCCCGGATTTAAGCTCTGTTAAAAAGTGGATCAGCCCTTTAATATCATAGCTTTCAGGAAAACCCTTTTTTTCCAGAAGACCACGTTCTTTAAGAATTTTATTAGGGTACAGGAAGCCATCAGTTGTAACGAGATCTACTTTCGGCGCTTCAGGCAGCCCTGCAAGCAATGACTGGAGGATTCTGGATGTCGTACTTTTCCCTACGGCAACGCTTCCTGCCACTCCGATTATGTATGGAACCTTTTGTGTTTCCTGCTGAAAAAATTCATCTGTTACCTTATGTAATTGTTTCGCCGCTTTCAATGTGAAGGATAAAAAGCGGATCAGCGGCAGATAAATCTCCTCTACTTCATCAAGAGAAATGTTCTCATTTATTCCCTGCAGCTTTTCTATTTCCTGCTCTGTAATCGTCAACGGAGTATTGTTACGGAAATCCGCCCATTCCTCCCTGGTGAACGACATGTACGGTGAATATGTTTTGGCTGTCATAATAAACTCCTGTTAGTCTGAAGATTTGTTATAGTAAATAGTTTTGCGATATTTGATGAAAAATAAATGAATGCCTGTTTCAGCTATGTATAATTTAACATTATTTCTGAAATTTCTACAATGGTAAGTTTTAAAATTAAACCGTTGTTAAAATTTGTGTGGGGTGCGTGTCAGGAAGTTCATTCCATAGCGTACTCTCTTTTTCACCTCCCTTTGGTTTTTTTACGAGATTTTAATGAGAGCGACTATGGAACCGTTTTCAAATATAATCAATAATATAATACCATCTTGCAGATTCCAGCAGGCGTGCATTTCGGCTAATCCAGTAGCTTTATTTTGCAAAATTTTCTTTAAAATTTCTAAAGATCCTCCTATGTAACTACCTTGCTTCACTTTCCTTAATAAATAATACTCTCATTTTGGGAATGACGCCACTATTTCTGGCTGGTTTTGTGGAACGGTACTGCTCTGCAAATAAAATAACTTTACTATTTTGTTAGCATTCATTGAGTTATGTAGAGGGAATATGAGTATTTGCGGATCCTCATTCCGCTATTCCATTGATTCACGCCGGAATCCCCAGAATTTATAAATTAACGGAACTTGGAACCGTAACACCTTCCAAAGGCACGTTTTTTACAATTTAACGGAATGAGGATCCGATCTGCCTTTTCCTCGGATCCTCATTCCGCTATTCATTAAACTCCTCATTTTAAGCAGACTTTTAGATTCTCATTCTGCTATTCCCCTATTTCACCGCGGAAATCCCAGATGTTTATACGCTTAACGAAATGTAGAACACCTCTACTGAAAACCACTTTATAAATACTGCAGCAGTGCGGTTGCTATGGAAAAATAGATTAATAACCCGAGAATATCATTGATTGTAGTGATAAACGGTCCTGAAGCGATTGCCGGATCCAGTTTCAGTTTGTTGATAATGACAGGAATTACTGCTCCAACTATTGTCGCCAGACTTAAAGTTATTAAAAGCGACACTCCAACAATAAATGCAAGTAAGTAGCTTTCATAAAGGAAAGGAATAATTAGCAACAAAGTTACGGCACATATCAGCCCAAGCATGATCCCTGTACCAAACTCCCGCCTTATCGTATGCCAGAGGCCTTTTTTTGCAAAAGAGCCAGTCGCTAAAGAACGCACCATTACTGCAAGAGACTGTGTACCCGTGTTTCCGGCAGAGTCCATAATAAGAGGGATAAAAATAGACAGCAGAACAATCTGTTCAAGAGTCTCCTCAAACTGGCCGATGACACCGGCTGTAATCATTCCAAAAAACATAAGCATAATAATCCATGGCGACCGGCGCTTTGCAGCCGTAAATGCACTAATGTTTACATCAGTCGCTCCTTTTGATGCAGATATTTCACCAAAATCTTCCGTAGCTTCTTCCTCAATAACATCAAGGATATCGTCTACTGTTACAATACCCGCTAAAATTCCTCCATGAGTTACAACAGGCGCTGCAAGAAAATCATACTTCCTGATTAATCCCGCTACCTCTTCCTGATCTGTATCTGTATATACCGATACAACTCGGGTACTCATAATATTTTTAATCATTTCATCCGGATCAGCTATGATGAGATCTCTTAATGAAACAACGCCAACAAGTTTATGTTCTTCATCCACCACATAGAGATAATAAACTGTTTCAGCGTCAGGTCCTTCCCTGCGGAGCCTCTCTACCACTTGGGATGCCTTTTCCGCAGAAGAAACCTTTATGAACTCTTTAGTCATTATCGCTCCGGCTGTTTCCGGTTCGTAAGACATCAGTTCTTTTACATCATCTGCTTCTTTATCGTCCATCCCTGTTAAAATTTCTATTGCTTTACTGCCCTTAAGGTCGGCCAGAAAATCAGCCGCGTCATCTGCATACAGATTATTGACTACACTATATAAATATTGATTTTCCATCTCCTGGCTGGCCATTTCCTGCTCTTCCGGTTCCAGCCTGTGAAAAAATTCCGCAAATTCTTCCGGAGTTAAGTAGCTGTATACTAACTTTCTGAAGTCTCCTTCCAGCTTCATGAAGAAATCTGCCTGGTCAGATACATGCAACTCGAGAAAAAACTCCCTGAACTGCTGGCTGTCCGTTTCCTGCAAGGAATCACGCATCATAGATTCGTATTTTTGCCGGTTCTCCTGATTCAATCTCAACTTTGTCTGCCTCCTCGATTAAAAGAAGACTATTCTACCGTGTCCCCCGGAGGTAAGAATAGACCCTCCTATTTACTATAAGTACTATATAGCTTTATACCCTCGAAGAAAGCGTGGAAAACGAACAGAAGTTGTCCTATGTTAATTTTGTGAATATTTTGTTTAACTGCGGTGTTTTTTTCTCACCACTGAAAGAAAAATTTCAAAGACATTGTCACAGTAGTATAAAAAACGACTCCGGCAGTGAAAACCCCCAGGTGAGCTTCTTCATCAGGAGGCAGTTCGTACTTAATAACATTCAAGATCATCGCACCTGAAATAAAGGCGAAAATCGCTGCTTCCCCAAGTGGCGGCAAGCTGACAGCCGTGCCTAAAAACCAGCCGGCCACTATTCCTGCTGCAAGGACATACCTGCCATATTTATTGTATATTTCTTCGTACTCCAGCCATAAATCATGGGCGACAGCAATGAAATGAAGCCCAACGGCAAGACCGTAAAATACAGCCTGAATACCAAGTACCTGATGAGAAATGACGGTATAAGCAACTAACATATTATATATGCCAAAGAATAGTATCTGGAGCCAGAATAAAAGGACAGCTTTTCTTTCTTCGTTCCTGTTCTGTGCATTCCTGACCACTTTCTGAATAGCAAAAAAAACGAGGAGACCAATTAATCCTACAAAATACAATTCTGACTCCATAGTGAAAAAATCGCCGTGTTTTTTTGCGATGATTTGCTCTTTATGGAGCGTGGGAAGAACATATACAAATACGTAGGAAACAGCCAGGCCTCCGGAAAAGGAAAACCATTTCATCCTCTTATCTCTTCCTGCTGGAATCAGATCATTGGCGAGGAGATGAATCGTGATAAACGCAAGCCCCATTAAAATTACATCTATGGACATAAACGAGCTCCTTATTTGAAGTTAACTTTAAAGCCCTGCCAGTAACGAGGCTCTCCCCTGCAGAGAAGCCGATCTACCATCACAGAACCTTTTCTTTAAGTTAACCAGTAAAAGGAAATCTCATTACAGACTGTATGTCAATGTCTCACTTCTTTTTTTTTGTACAACTCGTCCAATCGCTTAAGAATATAATAGAATAATTTATCTTTAGCAGCATGCGCCCAGGAACCATCGCTGAAGCGTTCCGCCCGGATGATAAATGTAAGCATCCCTCTCAGCTCTTTTATATCGGCGGCACTGATTTTTTCAGGAGTCAGTCCTGGAAAACCTCCTTTTATAGTGAACAGCATAATCATCCATTAACAAACCCGATTTATATACTGCGTTTATAAAACTATTAAGCCTGTCGTCGTATTTAGGGTAAGATAATTTAATATTTCCTTCTGAGGATCTTTCATGGGGTTCCCAGTGGTATAATGTTTGGTTTTCATCCTCAAAGTACTTAAGATAAGATATAACTTCTTTAATATTTTTCATACGAAACACCCCTTCACAGAAAAATATAAAAAGAAAGCGTTCTTTCTTGTCAGAAAAAACGCACTCGCATAAGCTGGATTATTATTTATTCAAAGCTGAGGCTTTCTGCTAATTCAAGAAGCTCTTCTTCGGTTATATCTTCACCAATGGCAGACAATTCGATAGCCAGACCTTCCTGTTCCCACATTAGGTCGATCCAGAAATCTTCCCGAATGATTATGCCTTCCTGTCCCTGAATAGTAACTTCCTCTTCTCCGTGACCAAAGAATTGGGATTCTACCGGGTAAACATACAACATAATGCCGTTCTCCATGTCTTTTTCATAGCTTATATAAACACTATCCATTGACTGATTATAAAAGGTATCAGCCATTGTATAGTCTTCTGGAACCTCAGTTAACTCTGGGATCTTATAACCTGTACGCTCCTGAATTTCTTCAAAACTAAGTTGTTCATCTTCGAAGTATTCGTCATCAAACAGTAAGTCATCGTCAACATCCATAAAGTCTTCCACTGCGTTTTCCCTGACTTCTTCCGGGATTTCTACAGGCTCAACTTCGTTAAAATCAGAGATGTTCACCCTCGCATCTATCTTCATCGGCAAGGATTCCCCATCTTCGGAAATCTCTATATCTGCCTTGACAATCTGGACGGTCTGCAAGTATGTTTCTTTATCAATATGAAGTTCCATCTCCAGACTGTTAACTCGTATATCTTCCAGATACTCCTCTATATCCTGTTCAGGCTGGAAGTCCCCTAGAGACGACTGAACAAGGTCCTCAATCAGCACACTGAATTCGTCACCCTCACCAGTTAGGGTCAGAATGTATACATCCTGCTCTTCTGCCATCTCAAAATCCTCAATATATTCTGCGTACTTTTCCATATCTTCCTTTGTCACCTGATTAAAATCGTCAGCTCCAAGCTCCTCAGGATCCATCTTTATCCATTCTCCGAACATGCTCATATATGCTTCGTCTTCATAAAGATAAACTTCAAATTCCATGGTCATTCCCATCATCCCCATACTCATGAGCAAATGAGCAGTATCCGGGTCATGGGTCACGTCTCCTTCAGCTTCAAGCTTGCTTTCCATTTCCATAATTTCAAAAGCCATCTCCATCGTCATGGAGTAGCCTTCCAGATCTTCGGCTGCCTCAATAGAACGATCAAGCACATCTGCTTTCCCTAACGCTTCTTCCGTGCCACAGGCAGACAGAACGAACAATAAAGCCGCACCTGAAGCTAGTTTAAATTTTTTCATTAAATTAGTTCCTTCCATATTTAATTGTAAGATGTAAAAAATTTGAAAAATAGTTTATCTATTAATAATAAGGCAAAACTTCAAATTTAGGAATATACTTTTTCATACATTTACTAGCACTATTGGGCAATTAACGGCTTTTTTCAGCAGATAACTCTTCTGTGGCATACATCCTGGTTCCTTTCCTTCCTGACTGAAACCGTTTAAAACTCAACGAAAAATAGACTTTATTTTTTTCTCCCGGCTTTTGAACATTAATATCAGCATCATTTTTACAAGAATGTCAGGAGCAAATGCTATGTACTCGACCTTGTCTGTCATAATGGTACCAGTGCCGCTGCTTTCAAACTGGTGGGTATGTTTCCATTGTCTTAATGGAAACGGCAGATTATCTCCTTTATCAACAAAATAATCCTGGTCCCTTTTTTCGGTGATGACAGCATCCCACGTAATACGGAACAGAAATAAAAAATTCAGTTTAATCTTTATTCTTTCTTCTTCCTGCTCTGAATCCCTTATTACCTGGACTCGGGGAAAAGAAGTGATTTTTTGAAGATTAACAGGATCGGAGAAAAAATCCCAAACGAGTCGTATATCCTTCTTTATAACTGTTCTGTATTCAAATCTGCCTTTCTCCATTTAATCCTCTCCCGCCCCCGTGAAATTATAGAGATGCTACTTTTAGTGTCCCTTGTTCTAATATTACCCTAACAGATGAAAACCAAGGCAAAAAGGCTGGATATTTAACTTCACCTTTTCATTTAACGAATCCGTAACAAGCCAAATACTCATAAATTTCTGCTTCCAAAAAATAACCCCCAAAACCTGAGTTTTGAGGGAATGCAAATCATATCCTTCTGAAATAAAATAGATTACTTGGAATAGACACCCCGTGGCATCCCTTTTTTCATTCTGGGCTCCTTTAGCTCAGAAGCTGATCTGCCACTTTCCTGTCCTTTTTCTTTCTTCTTCTCCATAGCAGGCAGCACCTGGAATTTTACAATAGCCGCATTTATAAAAAGCAGCACAGCTGAAACGATAAAGAGGCTTCTGATTCCCGCAACCGATGCCAGCCAGCCGCCAGCGATTGGACCAATCATCGTGCCAAGATACATAAAGCTGTTGGAGAAACCATATGCCCGGCTTTCCATTCCTTCCGGCGCCAAATGGCGTATAAGAGAGTTAATAGAAGGCAGTAAACCTCCTAAACATAAGCCCAGCAGGAACCTAAATACGAGGAGCTGCCAGTATGACGCTACAAAAGCCTGTGGCAATGTTACCAGGGCTGCGAAAAATAAACCTGCTAACAAAACAATATGATGTCCTTTTCGGTCGCTCATCTTTCCTAAAAACGGGCTCGCCGACATATTTGCAAAACCCATCACGGACATAGCCAGGCCAGCGTAAAACGCCACGTTCTGTGCCGGCGTAAGCTCCTGAACAAACAGTGACAACAGAGGGTTCACCCCAATTAACGCAGCCTGAACGATAAAGAACACGAAAAACAATGACAGCATCGGGGATGTTGAAGCGATTTTCTTAAAATCCTGTACCGTATTCGTCTTCACGGTCTCTTCTTTTTTCTCGAAATTCTCCTTAACAAAAAACAGGACACCAAATGCTGCCACTAAAATCACAGCTCCGGTCACATAGAAGATCATCCGGAAGCCCATTAAATCAGCCATTATCCCGCCAAAAAGAGGTCCACATATGCCTCCTGCCACAGCGCCCGCCTGGAGCATCCCTAATGAGTAACCCATTTGCTTTTTCGGTGTACTCATAGACATGAGGGCTATCGCGGCTGGAATAAAGCCGGATATCATTCCGTTAAGCAACCTTAAAAATAACAAGGACCAGGGGCCGACAGCAAAACCGGTAAGTGTCAGGACGATGGCCATACCAAATCCCGACCGAAGAATCATCAGCTTCCGCCCGCGCTTGTCAGCAAGTTTTCCCCATAAGGGAGCAAACAAAAATGCAGTTAAAAAATTAGCACCGAAGATAATTCCCGCCCAACGGCTCACCGCCTGGGGATCTGTCACACCAAGTTCCTGAAGATAAAGAGGCAAAAAGGGGATAATCATTGTCATAGCAGCCATCACAAAAAACTGGCACACCATCAGGATGTACAAATTCCGTTTCCAGTAAGTCTTATTCACTTAAATTCACTTCCTTCGTCTATATCTATTATATATTTCGTCAGACGAAGTATTCAAGGGAATATCCTTCGTTTTCCGAAGTTTTTAGAAAGATAGTGAAAAAGGCTTATGTTCTCACTTCGTCCGCAACACTAAATAAAATAAGAAAAACCAGGCATTTAGCCTGGTTCATTACTTTAAGGTTTTTATCAGCTGGCAAAAGCCCCTGGTGCTGTCAGGAAGATAATAGCGAGAAAGAATACTGCCGCGAGCCAGTAATGCTCGTACTCCTTCTCCTCTCTTTTATATAACCACTCTTCAATCCCCCGTAATACCAATGACACACCCAGAAAGATAAAGAGCGGCAAAAACGCCTGTTCAGGATGTCCCTGGAAAAAATAAAAGTAACTGAAAATTAAAGCGGCGAGTAGCAGCAAATCAATGGTTAAAAACAGCTTGTGCCGGTTATTGGTGATTAGTTTAATCTCGAAAAATGTTTTTTTCATACTCTGGTTTTTCTTTTTCCTCAGCATCATGTCAAAGATGATATACATAATGAACATGACCACTGCTGCACTGATTGTTAACGATTCTTCCATAATAAATCCCCCAGTTAGTCCTTTCTCTGGGCTGCCTTTTTAATCAAAAAGAATACAATCCCTCATTTATCCCGCACAGGCGAGCCCTTCTTCTTTAATATCATTTACCCTTGCATCGCCAATTCCGTTGATACGCGTCAATTCATCCACCGAACCAAATGGCCGGAGATTTACCAGTTCCTCAGCACGAGCTTCCCCAATATGGATAATCTCCGTGAGGTCAGCTGTGGAAGCAGAATTGATATCAATACAGCTTCCGGAAGAGGCTGCTGTGCCTTCTGTTTCACCCTCTGACTGGTTTTCTTCAGCCGTTTCCTCCTCAGATTCACTTTCTGTTCCGGCTGCTGCCACATTCCCGCTGTCTTCGGTGGAGACAGAATACGATTCCCCGTCGGTACGTACGATAATATTTCCGTGAACATCTGTCCCATACAAAGGAATGTCCCTGCTGTCAAAGCGATCCACTACTTCTGAGTGGGGATGCCCGTAACTGTTTTCAGCCCCTGCACTGTAAATCCCAATTTCCGGTGAAACCACGTCCAAAAATTTAGCAGAACTCGAAGTACTTGATCCATGATGTCCAAGCTGCAGAATATGTGCATCAAGTGGAAGAGCGCTGTTAATCATTGCCTTTTCTGCCTGCTCTTCTGCGTCTCCCGTAAACAGGAAAATAATTTCACCGTACACAACCCGAACGGAGACACTGTCTTCGTTCAAATCACCAATGAGTTCTTCCGGATGAACAACTTCAACCAACGATGAACCAATTGTAAAGTCTTCGCCTGCCCGAGGTTCATGATAACTTGCCTCACTGGATAATATTGCATCAAGAACCCTTTCAAAGTTCTGTGTTGTATGCTCCGCGCCTGACATCCATACTTCTTCTACTTCAAAGGCTTCAATAACTCTATCCATTTGCCCGATATGGTCAGCATGGGGATGAGTACCGATCAAAAGATCAATAGTTTCTATTTCCAGTCTTTCAAGATACGGGACAACATCGTTTCTGTCATGCCTTCCAGTATCTACTAAAATGGTGAAATCAGGACCTTTCAGAAGTGTAGCGTCACCTTGCCCCACATCTATAAAATGAACTTCCAGCTCACCTTCAGCCTGTGGCGGGCTGTTTCCGTTCCTGTCCTCTTCTCCATCGGCATTGTTGTCATTCTCCTCTGAAGCATTGTTGCCCGACGATTCTGTATCCTCGTCTTCCTCCTCATTGTTGGCGGCAAAATTCTCCTTCTCCTCCTCTGCTGTACTATCCGCATCGTTATTTTCGTTATTTGCCTGAGACTCTTCTGAAGCAGAACCGCTTTCATTATTAATTAGCTGGCTGTTTTCATCAGCCTGTCCACAGGCACTGAACAGGAAGACTGCTGATAAAATCATCACCAGGTAATGATATTTAATTTTTACTGCTCTCTCACTCATTCTTTCACATCCTTGCGAAATTCATATTCAGCGTTTATTTGAATCAATTTCATAATTCAAGATTTTCATCATTAACGAACATTATCTAAAATGTTACTTTGTTGTTCTATTTACACTATAGACGGATGCGTTCTGCGGGCACGGCTTCAACTAATTTTTGACGGCTGAACGCCGGAAAAATGGATTTTCAGCTTCTCATGCTTTTCCCGCTAGAACGAGCATCTTCTTCACGCAAATGCATCGAGTTATCTCGACAGATACTCTACGGAGCTAATCTGGCAGAGGAAGGGACAGTCACCGCCGTCTTACGTTGCAATCGAAAAGTAATGTTCTTCTTTTTTATGCAAAGTCTATATATGAAATTCATTCATTTATAAAAAACTCCTATGTGCTAGTTTAACAGATTAGCAGGGGTGATTTGTTAAATATTTGTAAATTCCCATTAGAATTAACTTTGGGTGATTATATGTTCCTTGGTATTATGCAACATGGAGTGGGGATATCTCCCTAACTAATCAATATGTATACAGCTGTAAAAAGAACAAACAAGGATAAACAAATATTCATCAAACCCGTGGTTTTGTACTTGCTGCCCCGGGTATAATAAATTCCAGTAAAAAATAAGGAAATACCAAGTAAAAAAAGCACAGCAGGCATTAAGACAAAAATATTATTCAATAACATAAAGCCTGCGAGTAATGCGGCAAGTAAAGAAGTTACGAACCCAATAATCCGCATGTATTAACCCCCTTTCTTATTCTGCTGACTTATGACTTTATTGTAGCATATCGATATTTCACTTATCTTTGCAAAAAACCATTGACGTCAATACGGTATTGAAAATAAATGAACTGAAAAATCAATCGTAAATTGATGAAACCTTCTTGTTGTATTAACAGTATATTTAATATTCTAAAGCGAAAGCCGGTGGCTGAATGGTTTATCTATTACTCATCATAGGTTTTGCTCTCCTGATAAAAGGGGCTGGCTATTTTGTGGACGGTTCTTCCTCCATCGCCAGACTGCTTCATGTTTCTCCCCTCTTGATCGGGTTGACGATTGTAGCATTCGGAACGAGCTCTCCTGAAGCGGTTGTCAGTATTATTGCGGCACTGGAAGGTTCCGCCGATGTGGCCATCGGTAACGTGGTGGGAAGTAATATTTTTAACATTACTTTTGTTGTTGGTTTAACCGCTGTACTGTATCCGTTAACTGTGCAAAATGATACGATCCGAAAAGAAATCCCATTTACCCTTTTAGCAGGGACAGCTTTACTTATTTTTATCAGCGACACCTTCCTGCAGCATGCAGGAATTAATGAAATCACAAGAAGTGAAGGGCTTATTTTACTCCTGTTTTTCGCCGTGTTTCTCTATTATATATTCGAAGCTGCGCGTAAGAACCGTTCAGAAAATAAAACAGCATATCAACAGGAGGCCCCCGGCAGCAAAGAAGGCTTGACTAAGCAACTCCTGCTTACACTAGCAGGAATTACAGCGATTATTATCGGTGGTAACCTTGTTGTGAGAAGCAGTACGGAAATAGCCTATTCTTTCGGTATGAGTGAAACGTTAGTCGGTTTGACAATCGTTGCCTTAGGGACGTCGCTGCCGGAATTAGTGACTTCCATTACTGCAGCTTTAAAAAAACAGAGTGAAATAGCGCTAGGGAATATAATCGGAAGTAATATATTCAATATTTTTTTCGTCCTGGGTGCCGCTTCTGTTATAACTCCCCTGGCTGTAGACAGCAGAATATTACTGGATGTCGTTTTCATGATTCTGTTAACGATCGTTATCCTTGTTTTTTCCCGAACCAATTACGCAGTTGGAAAATATGAAGGGTCTGTTTTAGCTGCTGCTTATGTCATCTATCTAATATATATTATCTTAAGAAATTAGCAAATAAAAACCGGCTGCTGGTTGTACACCATACAGCCGGTTTTACTTATCAGCTTACTTCAGTACGATTTTTCCGTCTTCCAGAGTGACGTTGATTTGTTTTACTTCACCATCCTGGTCAAGGATCAGGTCGGTAATACGGTCTTCCAGCTGCTCCTGGATTGTGCGTCGGAGCGGGCGGGCACCGAAGGCTTTATGATAGCCAAGTTCAGCCAGTTTTTCTTTTGCTTCAACCGACACTTTGATTGTCATGCCTTGTTCTGCCAGTGTTTCTTCCAGGTCACCGAGCATGAGTTCAACGATTTGAACAAGATGATCTTTGCTTAGGTGATTGAACTCTATGATTGCATCAAAACGGTTCAGAAACTCTGGTTTAAAATAGTTTGACAATGATTCAAGAACGGACTCTTCTTTTACTGATTCACTCTCCGCTCCGAAGCCTACTGTTGTTTTTTTCACTGCACCTGCTCCAGCGTTACTTGTCATGATAATGACTGTATCTTTGAAACTTACAGTTCTGCCCTGGCTGTCTGTCAGGCGGCCGTCCTCCATAATCTGCAGGAACATATGCTGA
Source organism: Evansella clarkii (assembly GCF_002019695.1). Lineage (GTDB taxonomy): Bacteria > Bacillota > Bacilli > Bacillales > Salisediminibacteriaceae > Evansella > Evansella clarkii. The sequence goes on from NZ_KV917376.1 coordinate 4,144,185, forward strand.
ACATCCGGGTGAGCTTTCTCGATTTCATCAAGGAGAATGATGGAGTATGGGTTCCGGCGTACCTTTTCTGTCAGCTGGCCGGCTTCTTCGTGCCCCACATAACCAGGAGGTGAACCGATCAGCTTTGATACGGCGTGCTTTTCCATATATTCACTCATATCAAGACGAATCATAGCATCTTTTGAACCGAACATTTCTTCAGCAAGTGTTTTTGTGAGCTCTGTTTTACCCACTCCAGTTGGTCCAACGAACAGGAAGGATCCAATCGGGCGCTGTTTCGGCTTTAATCCGGCACGGGAACGGCGGACTGCCTTCGCTACTTTTTTCACAGCGTCTTCCTGGCCAATTACTTTACCGTTAAGGTTTCCAGCCAGATTTTTCATTTTTGAAGCTTCATTTTCCTGAAGCCTGCCAACTGGAATTCCTGTTTTCTTTTCAATAATGGACTGGATAACGTCCACATCAATAACAGTTTTATCCTCGTTTTTGTTTTCAAGCCGCTTCTCCAATGCTTCTTCTTCGTCTCGCAGTTTTGCAGCCACCTCATATTTTTCTTCTTTAAGGGCTGCTTCTTTCTCCTTCATGATTGCCGCCAGGCGTTCTTCCACATCACCGTTGCTTGTACCGCCAGACTTCAGGTTTATTTTTGCGCCTGCTTCGTCCAGCAGGTCAATCGCTTTATCCGGAAGGAAGCGGTCCTGAATGTAGCGGTGAGATAAAGTTACACATGCCTGGATGGCTTCATCGGTAAAATTAACTTCATGATAATCTTCGTATTTATTTTGTATCCCTTTCAGGATTTCCACTGCTTCATCTAGTGAAGGCTCGTTAACCATGACTGGCTGGAAACGGCGCTCAAGAGCAGCGTCTTTCTCAATCTGGCGGTATTCTTTCAGTGTGGTGGCACCAACTACCTGCAGCTCGCCTCTTGCAAGCGCCGGTTTAAGAATATTACCTGCATCCATGGAGCCCTCTGCAGAACCTGCACCAACTAACTGATGGATCTCGTCGATAAACAGAATAATATTCTTACGCTGCTGCAGTTCAGCGATAATCTGCTTCATTCTCTCTTCAAATTGCCCGCGAATCCCTGTATTCGCCACGAGAGAAGCAACATCAAGCAAGTAGACTTCTTTATTCAGGAGCTTGGATGGCACCTCTCCTTCACTAATCTTCAGTGCGAGACCTTCAACGATTGCTGTTTTACCAACCCCTGGTTCTCCAATCAGCACAGGATTATTTTTATTGCGGCGGTTTAGTATCTCAATGACGCGCTCAACTTCATCATCACGGCCAATTACAGGATCGATTAATCCGGCTTTTGCCGCATAGGTTACATTTCTTCCCAGCTCATCAAGAATACCGCCTCCACGGTTGCCGCCACCCTGCTCTGTTTGTGGCGGAGGTGCCATTTGCCCGTGTGGTGCTCCCTGGCCTCCCATATGAGGCTGTCCGAACTGTTTGAAGAAATCGTTGAACAGGCTGTCAGATAAACCTCCTCCGAATCCAGAAGGCATTTTATTTCCTGCCTTCAGTTCCTGATAGCATACATGGCAAAGCTGTAGATGATGCTTTGAATTATTAATCTGTACATTTAAGTTTACATTTGCGTGTCTTTGCTCACACATTTGGCATTTCATAGTATCTGCCTCCTTAAAATTTATTTTGTTAGCTACTTATAATTGGATGGATATTGCATGGGGCTTCCCACACTCTTTTAACTACTGCTGCTCTCACCCGTACTGTATTTATCAGGAAAAATAAACAGTAGTTAGTACATTATTTAACTTTGACTATATTTGACCTTATGCCCACATTATACTTTGACCTTTTTTGACTTTCAAGTATTTTGCATAAATTATTTAAAATTATTATCAATAAGGGTATAGAGAAAGAACTAATGATTTTTCCAGATAAAAATTTAGTTGAGGAGGTAATTCGATGGCTAAACTATATGCAGTACTATTCAGCCTTCTTTTATTACTCGGGGCTTGTGGGACCCCTGAAGAGACAGATGAGAATGATATTATGATGGAGAATACAGACAATGAACTTACTGAAGAGGAACAGACCGGATATATCGGTGAAATCTCTGAAATTGACGAAGATGAAAACAGAATTTTACTTGAGGGGCAGGAAACCTGGTCCGGTGATGATGTAAGCATATGGCTTACAGTAGGAGATGGGGAGATAGTCGATGAGGCTGGAGAACAATATTCTCTCAGCGATTTAAGAATAGGACTTGAAGCAGAAGCATGGGTAGAAGGGAAAGTTGAAAATTCAGATCCGCAGCAAGGAGACCTTGAACAGCTAATTATTACAAGTGAATAAAGCTTTGTGTCGATAAAGGCTGCAATTAGATGCAGCCTTTATTATGATTTTGCAGGTTGGTTCCTTTTCGCAAGTTGAGCACCTTTTTTCGCAGGTTGGATACCTTACTTCGCAGGTTGATCATCACAATTCTCAGGTTGGTTTCCTCTTCGCAAGTTGAACACCTTTTTTGAACGGTTCGGTTCAGCTAATGCAGTAAAAAGGCATGGTGACTAAAGAAGGCATAACAAAAGACGGCTCCGGATGGACAAACTATTACCGAAAACCGCCCTTCTATTTTTATTCTTTTAGCAAACTGTAAACTTCTTCGTCCAGCTTTTCTGCCAGTTTTGGATCATATGTTTTTTCATATTGTGCTTCGGCTGTTATTTTTCCTCCGTAGAAAATAACGTCTTTCACAGATTCCACTTCGACAGTCACTACACGGTATTTCATTGTTTTAGAAATTACGTCAGACACAGAGCCTTTTCCTTTTACTGAAAAACAGCTCCCCGCTCCAGTCACTCCAAGAATAACATCTGGATTTTCTTCGATATTCTTTGCTGTATTGGCGTTATGGCCAACAGCAAATTTAATTGTTTTCCCGTCTTCGTGTGCAAGCAGCCAGGAGATAACACTTAAATCAGGTTCATTTGTCTCTGCATCGATAGTTACCAATGAAACTATTTTCTCTCCCTGTAACGATTCTACTAACTCCGGACTGAGTTTTTCTTCTGCTTTTGCCATCGTATACCTCCCTGTTTTGAATCTCGTAAAAAATATGTACTGTCCTGCTTAAAAACATTGCCGACATTAAAAGTATAACAAAATATTCAGTATTTTGCTTGTAAATAGAAGGCAGAAAAAAAGAGCTTCCTGGATGTCCAGGAAAACTCTTTTTAAGTTTCAAAGATTAGTTGTTATCTTCAGCGTCTACGTTGTTGTCAGCTGCTTCGTCGTTTTCTTCAACGTCAAGGTCAGCATCATTGTTTTCTTCTACTTCAACATCAGCATCGTTGTTTTCTTCTACTTCAACGTCAGCGTCGTTGTTTTCTTCCACTTCTACGTCAGCGTTGTTGTTCTCTTCCACTTCTACGTCAACGTTTCCGTTGTTGTCAGTGTTTTCGTTCGCATCGTTGTTACCGTTGCCGCCACAAGCAGCAAGTACTAAAACTGTTGATAAAGATAGAGCTGTTACTAATTTTTTCATATGTAATTCCTCCAAAGTAATTGAGATTTTTTTATGAAATTGGAAACTAGTCCAATAACCACAAAGATATTTATATAACATTTTCAGCTAAACGTCAATTAAAAACTCTAAAATATTTGGAGGAATATAGAAAAATACTAGGTATTTTTACTTAAAACATAAAATTCTTACTGTTTTAACGCGCTTTTCCTCGCTATTCTCCAACATATTATCAATTATATTAAAATAATTTTTGAGTAGTTTAATAAGTAGCTGATGGTGTCTTAATTCTCAGTTCCGACTCTTTCTTTTTCACAAGAGGGATAATTTCTTCCCCGAATCTCTGTAAATCTTCCTCATAGTGGAAATGTCCGGTTAGAACCAGATCTATTCCGATTTTTTTAAGTTCAATGATCCTGTCGGAGACCTGTTCTGCAGTGCCTATCAGACCTGTTTTAAAGCCGTCATTGTACTGCACAAGATCATCAAAGCTTGAATTTGCCCACATACCATCTTTTTCTTTAGTCGATTGCCCTGCTTCTTTTACCGCGTCTTTAAAGCCTTCCACTGCTTTTGTATCAGCGTTGGCTACTATATCTCTCAACAGCTGCACAGCTTCTCCCTCCGTATCGCGAATGATTGCGAAGCCGTTCGCGGCAAACTTTATCTCATTCTCTCTTCCTTCATTTCTCGCAAGAGCTTTTACATCCTCAATTTGTGCCTTAAAACCTTCCAGTGTATTGCCGTTCATAAAATACCAGTCGGAATATTTAGCAGCCATCTTTCTGGCAGCTTTAGAGTTCCCGCCCTGGAAGACTGGCGGCCGCCCATTGACAGGCTTTGGTTTCAAAGGAGCTTCATTAATGCGGTAAAAGTCCCCTTTAAATGTAGTCTTCTCCTCTGTCCACATTGATTTAAGCACCTGAATGAATTCTTCCGCTCTCCTGTATCTTTCATCATGTTCAAGCCAGGGCTCTCCGTAGCCAGTAAACTCCTGCTTCAACCACCCGCTCACAACATTTAATGCTGCACGCCCGTTACTTATATTATCAAGGGTGGCAATCATCTTCGCATATACTCCCGGATGCCAGAGGCCAGGATGTACAGCTGTTATAAGGTTTATTTTCTTAGTTACGCTTGCCAGTGCAGCAGCCAGCGTAATAGCCTCCAGCTGATTTTCCGCACCATAACTCGCAATAAATCTTGTCTGCAGCAAAGCATAATCATAGCCTGCTTCTTCCGCTATTTGTGCGTATCTTTTATTAGATTCGAAATCCCAGCCTGTTTTCTGGGGGAGGTTCGAAACTACAAGCCCTCCGCTAACATTCGGTACCCAGTATGCAAATTTTAAGTCTCCCATATTATCGTCCTCCTCATAATTAATTTGGACGAAAGGCCTGTGGTATAATGAATTTTGCCAGGCTTCTTTCGTCTATGCTGGTGAAGTGAATAGTCTGGTTCCCTGAGAAAAAGGTGTTGCCGCACCTTTTCTCATTTTTTGTTTTTGATCCGCCTCCTTGCCCGAACAAAAAACCCCTCTTCTCAAAATGAATGAGAAAAGGGGCTGAAATTCAGAAAAAAGATTTCTGTCAACTCATTTCTCATCTATGGAATAATTACTATTATTCCTCTGAAATTGGCACCGTGTACCGTCGTACTGGTTGCCGAGGCTTCACAGGGTCAGTCCCTCCGCCTCTCTTGATAAGAAAACATATTAAATTGATAATTAAACTCAGTTTAATTCTTCTTTTTTTATTCGTCAAGGATTTTGTCTGAAAACACAAAATAGTCCTATTATTCAATGCATACCTTTCTTCTTATCTGCCTTTATTATAAATAAAGTTGCTGTCAGTTTCTGTTTGCTGCTGTATTCTCAATTCTCTCGCTTTGAGAACCGGAACCGAAAGGCTCTGGTATATGAGGACGGTCTGTGTCAAATGGGATGGCAGGCGCAGTGCTTGGCTGCCCTAATTGAGACCACATTCTCTTTTTACTGCCGTCAAATGTAGCTGCTGAAACAGAGCCCATTGGGATGCCATTAATAACCGCATCTGAATCTATCCAGTAAGTGCTCTCCAGACCAGGTTCCTGATCTTCAGATATCTTTACAATACGCTGGACATTTAATTTGCCGGACTGATCATCCAGAAGGCTCTGCGCACGGTCCAGACGCTCATCTGTTGAAACATACCAGCTCCACCGTTCATTAGAGCTGTTTTCAGTAAGAGTATCAAACTGCTCCATTCCCGGCAGAATATAATGATTTGTGTGAGCCATCGCTTCATCCACTACCCAATAGACCGCTGAATGGTTTGCAGTAGTTTCCACCCAGGCTCCTTCTTCACTGTCAGTCACTCCATAAGCGGAACCTGAAGCTCTCGGCAGCTCTTCGATAAACTGCACCCCTTCTCTTGCGTCAGCTGCTGCTTCAAGAGCCATGCGGATCACTGTCAGGTTTCCGTACCCGCTTCTGGAAGTATCCCATGTAGATAGTACATTGTTACCTACAGAGACACCATGCTCATTCACTCCCATAGCAAGCCCCGTGGAACCTGCACTCGTAATGCCAATGTAGCTGTAGCCATCTTCCGGATCTGCCTGAACTACTACTTGTGCTGCTCCTCTGCTAGCATCCCGGTTTTTATGGTAGTAGGCATTACCGCTTTGTGTCGCCGTACCAGTAGCTATAACTGTCGTACAGCCATCACCGATTATTTCTTCTTCCAGGGCGTTAAAGGCGAGTAAGTCTCTGTAATCCGCCTCCGCACTTTCCGCCATTGCTTTCAGCTGTTCCAGCATCTCTGGGTTTGCCTTGATTAAGAAGTCTTCATATTCCACAGCAGCCTCACTCAATTTTTCCTCAGTAAAACCTGTCTGCTCTGCCATCGTATGAAATAAAGACAAATTTTGCTGTATCTGGCTCTTTGCCTGCTCGCCATATTGACTGCCGATTTCTTCGTGGCTCCCTCTCAGATAAAGGACTGATTCGTCATTATTTTTCTCTGCTTCAGCTTCTCCATTAAATAAAATAGCCAGTGGTGCGACACCTATTAAAATGATCATTAATAATCTTAAAATAGTCTTTTTCATTTCTAAATCCTCTCCTCTTTAATTATTGGTTTAAAATAACCCAGGGTCTGGATCTTTCTGTTTTTACCTCCTTCCAATTTGTTTCTACACTGTTATTCTCTATCAATGTAATTTGTTGAACAATAGGACGATACTTGGTTATAGAATTGAAGATTTTGTGTTTATCCCTAATTTTAAGAGGGTTTCTGCAAAGTCATAGCTGTTTGGCGGTCGAAAGGTACAGGGAAGTTTACCCAATTCCCTTTACTGCATAAAATTCAGAGGGAAAATACCTACTAAGGAGCATTAAAAAACCCCCTTTCTCTGCATAAGAAAAGGGGGTTCAAAATGATATAGGTCGGAAACACCAATACTACAGGCTTGAGCCAGTTAATTATAATAAAACTTCCTAATCCATCACAAGCCCGCCATCTACAACAAGATTCTGCCCTGTAACAGAGCGGCTCCACGGTGACGCAAAGAACAAGATCGCATCTGCCATATCTTCCGGAGTTGTCACTTTCTGCAGAGGTGTACTATCTTTGATAATCTGAAAAACTTCGTCTGGAGTAGCTGCACTGGCGTCCGTTTTTTCCAAAAGTCCCCCGGAGACCATATTAACGGTTATATTATCAGGACCAAGATCCTTTGCCATACTCCTCGTGAACCCGAGAAGTGCTGCTTTTCCGGTATTATAATCATGATAGGCAACGACAGGGTTCTGGACAAGGTTCGTTCCAATATTAATCACTCTGCCGTACCCTGCTTCGGCCATCCCTTTCCTCGCTGCCTGCACAGTATTTAAGGATGCCTTAACACTCCCTTCCAGTTGGATATGATAATCTTCCCATGAGACAGCACTGCTGTCTTTTCTGTTAGCTGCATCAAATTTAAAGCCAACGAGGGCGTTATTTACGACCGTAGTCACCGGCCTGCCAAAATGCTTCTCTGCTTTCCGGAATATTCCTTCTACTTCTTCTTTTACTCGTACATCGCCCTGAATCGCAATTGCCTTGTCCTTGCCAATCTCTGCTGCTACCTCTTCAGCCAGCTCTTTGCTTGAGTAGTAGTTTATGACGACTTTTGCACCTTCACGTCCAAAGGCTTTTGCGATGGCTGCTCCTAGACCTCTGCTGCCCCCTGTAACTAATACAATCTGGTCACTAATCTGCATATCCTTCATCTCCTGTAATTTTAATAGCTTCATAAGCTCTTTATTTATTTGCAATCATGCTGCATTTATCACGAGGGTGCTTCGGGAACGGAAATATTAATCGATGCATTTTATTATCCTAAATAACGATGGTAAAGTTTCCTCGCTTCACTTATATCCTTTGTTCCATGGACAAGGACACGTCCATCCTGAAAAACTACGAGTCTCTGTTCACCGGCTGTAAAAGAAAGCAGAAAATCATTTTTAACAACTTTTCCGCCCTGTTTTGCCAGAAGGCCAGCTGTACTTTCAAGGTTCAGATCCTGCCGCTCTGGCGGCCGGATCTGAACAGTATCTCTGCCGCATAATACGGCAGTTTTTGTTTGGTTGTCTGTATTCAGATAAGGATACTCTGGTTTTTCGCCGCATGATAAGCAGCCTGGTTTTTTCATTTTTTCCACATTAATCGCTGCATGCTGATTTCTCCATAAATCAAAGGAAACGAGCTTCCTCCGGATTGCGGCAGTATCACCAGAAAGAATTTTCAAAGCTTCAGAGGTTTGATAAGCGACTACCATTTGCACCGCAGGGCTGATAATACCTGCCGTGTCACACGTCATTCCGCCCATTGGCACTGTTTCCATGAGACAGTTCAGACAAGGCGTTTCTCCAGGCAAAACAGTATAGCTGATTCCGTAACTGCTTACGCAGGCGCCGTAAATCCAGGGTATTCCTGCTTTCTGTGATATATCATTAATGGTCATTCTCGTATCAAAATTGTCCGTTGCATCCATGATAAGATCCACACCGATAACGAGATCTTCTATTTCGGCAATGGACACGTCCATAATTTTTGCCTCGATTACAACCTCTGAGTTAATTTGCTTCAGGCGTTTTTCTGCTGCGGCAGCTTTCGGAATCCGCTCTTCCGCGTCAGCTTCCACATACAGCTGCTGGCGCTGAAGATTACTCCATTCCACATAATCACGGTCTACAATTGTCAGTTTGCCGACCCCGGCACGGACGAGAGCCTCTGCGCTTCCCGTCCCCAGGGCCCCTGCTCCTATAACAAGAACATGTTTATCCATGATCTGCTGCTGCCCTTCCACCCCAATAGGCGAAAACAGTTCCTGACGTGAATAACGTCCGTTTACGCTCACCCGATACTCATTCCTTCCATCGGGCTGCTCGCAGTAGCATAACGCTTTTTAGGAATTCTCCCAGCTTCAAAGCCAAGACGCCCTGCTTCAATGGCCAGCTTCATAGCTTCTGCCATTTTCACCGGATCCTCTGCACCGGAAACTGCTGTGTTTAAAAGAACACCGTCTGCTCCCATTTCCATGGCAATGGCAGCGTCAGACGGGCTTCCGATTCCTGCGTCGACGATCACAGGGACACTTGTCTGTTCAATTATAAAGCTTAAGTTGAGGGGATTAATGATTCCCTGCCCTGAGCCGATTGGCGACGCACCTGGCATAACTGCATGGCATCCCATTTCTTCAAGGCGCCTCGCCAGCAGTACATCATCAGAAGTATATGGAAGCACGATAAATCCTTCCTTAAGAAGTTCCTCAGATGCCTTCAATGTTTCTACAGGATCAGGCAGAAGCGTTTTCTGGCAGCCGATAACTTCAACTTTGATCATGTCGCAAAGCCCTGATGCTTTTGCAAGCTTCGCTGTACGTACTGCTTCCTCTGCTGTTTTTGCCCCTGCAGTATTCGGGAGCAGTGTATATTTTTCTGTATCTAATTTTTCAAGAAAATTTGGCTGGCTGGATTCAAAAATATTCATTCTCCGTACTGAGAATGTAAGAATCTCTGTTTCTGAAACATCAACTGCTTTCTTCTGTATATCAAAATCAGGGTATTTTCCTGTACCTAATAGTAATCTTGATTTAAATTCATGCGATCCAATTTTTAACATATTATCCGCCTCCTACGAAGTGTACAAGCTCAATTTTGTCTCCATCAGAGATCTTTCTCTCCTGATGGTTATCTTTTTCAAGAATGTCTCCATTCACTTCCACGATTACTACCTTTTTATCAATATCGAAGTGCTCGAGAAGATTTGTCACTGTTGACACACTGCCGGGAACTTCAATTTTATCCCCGTTAACAATCAGTTCCATGTTGTTCACCTCCTGCTTTAAGCTGCTGAGCTAACTTCTCCCTGCTTCCGCGTACCTGTTTACTGAAGCACGTGCAGGCAGAAAAGGAGAAAGGTCGATTTCCGGCTGTTTACCTTCGATTAAATCTGCTATTACCTCCCCGGTTACAGGAGAAAGTAGTATTCCATTTCGAAAATGTCCGGTGGCCGTATAAAGCCCTTTGTACAGCGGATGCTCTCCCAAGTACGGAAGGCCGTCGCCTGTCTGGGGGCGTATGCCGGCCCACGTGCTTTCCAGTTCTCCTTCTGTAATTGCCGGCATGATATTTCTCGCCTTTTCCATTAATGTTAAAATACCGTCCATTGTTACTTTCTCGTTAAAAGTATCCGGCTTAACGGTAGCACCGACAACGATGCGGTTTCCTTTTTTTGGTACAATATAACAACCATGAGAAAAGATTGTACCCGTTGCTAAAGGACGCTCTGTGATTACACTAAAGCACTCTCCTTTTACAGGATAAGCATCAAGTTTAAGGCCAGATGCAGCCATAACTTTGCTGCTCCATGCCCCGCCTGCAATAATGACATGATCACTTGTAAATTCGCCGCTATCTGTAACAACCCCGGTTATTTTTCCGCAGCTAAACTGAAGGGACTGCACCTCGGTATATTCTTTTATACCAGCTCCCAGGGCAGCGGAGGCCTTAAGGAAAGCTTCTGTGAGGGCCGAGGCAGATACATGTCCATCCTTTTCAATGAACATAGCTCCAGTAACCGCTTCCGATAAAGCTGGCTCTATGCTCCTCAGCTCATCCTGGTTCAGCCATTCCGCCTGATCCCCAAGACGTTTCTGTAACTCTATGATTCTTTTATAATCCCTGGATTCCCGTTCATTCAGTGCAATCTTGTACATCCCTTTATTTTTCAGCTCGATATCAATTCCGGTAATTTCTTTAAGTTCGTCAGCAAGGTTCCCAAACATTCCCCTGCTTTTTCGGGCCAGCTGAAAAAGAGGCCCGCAATCGTTCAGTTCAGCCTGTGCAGCAAGCATTCCTGCTGCCGCACTAGATGCTTTCTTCCCCGCTCGTCCTTTATCCAGCAGAAGAACATCATATCCTCTATTAGCAAGATGAAATGCAATCGATCCGCCGATTATCCCTCCGCCAACGATGATTGCCTCATAATTTCTTTTCAAGCTCTGTCACCTCCTGATGTTCGTTCCAGCTGTTCCCTGTATCTTCTGGCTGCTTCAACCGGATCAGCAGCTTCTAAAATTCCTGACATGACTGCAACCCCGGCTGCTCCCGCCTCAATCACCTGTTTTGTATTTTCCGGAGTGATTCCACCGATAGCGATAACAGGGAGTCGTGTTTTTTGAGTGATTTCTTTTAATTGCTCTGTTCCTCTGGGCCGTACGCCTTCTTTTGATTTAGTTGAAAAAACATGGCCGAACACCAGATAATCTGCACCTTCTGTTTCAGCGTCCTCTGCTTCTTGCAGTGAATGAACAGACCGCCCTGCAAGTAAATCAGGAAATACCTTTTTTACAACGGAAGGGCCCAGAGAATGATATGCCAGCTGGACACCTTTTACTTTAGCGGCGGCGGCTGTATCCACCCTGTCGTTTACTATAATTTTTCCCTTTGGTACCCCCTGTTGTACTAAAAGGCTGATAAGCTCGTAAATTTCACTAGCTGTTCTTTGCTTCTCCCTAATGTGGACAGCGGTTACTAAGGGATGAATTTTTCCGCATATTGCTGAAAATTTCGCAGCAGACTGCCGTCCTGTGGAGATCACGTGGAGTCCATAGGCCGCAGATTTCATATCATTCAGGGGGCTCTCTCTACAGCTCCCTGCCATTTTCTCTCCTCCTGATTCCTTTCTCATTTATATAAACCAAAAAAGCCACCTCCCATTACTTACATGCTGGGAAGTGGCTGCTGTTAAAAATCTCTCCTGTTAGATCTACGGCAACTCCACTTCCCTACGCTGGCATAAACCAGATCAGGTTCAAAGGGTCTTAAAGTCGCTCTTTAATCTCAGCCTGTCGCAACAGCGGTCAAACGCTTGCGCTAAATAAGGCACCCCTAGTGGATGTATCTATTCAATTATTAAAGCTCTTATAAAAATAGAGTAACATGTTTTTAGTGAATATCAAAGTATTATCTGCTGTTCGTATATTTATAGCATAAACATGTTGGAATTGCTGGAATAGCATAGGTTACTAGAGAGATTATCATGTTGGAATGTCAATGTTATTGATTATCGTTGGCACAGGTGACTTGAAGGTATTCGTTCCCTAAGAACTCCTAAACCACTCCCTCAAGGAACGAATCAACAGCTTTCGTTCCCTCAGAACTCCTAAACCACTCCCTCTGGGAACGAATCTATCTCCTGCTGATTCTTTGCCTGCTCCAATGCCCCAAATTATGCCTTACTTCTAATGAGGCCGCTGGTCTCGCACAGAAGTGATGCTGACAGAGCTTGTGCCATAACGATTGCTCTTTTTTTAATGTTATAAATCAATGGTAAAGTCCATTCTCTCGCCAACGGTTTCATAATCCTCATCATGTGGCCCATCGATAATCCACCTGATCGAGGTGATTTCTTCATCAATTCTGTCTGCAAGAAAAAACACTTCCCCAATCTTCTTCACATTCCCAAAGAATTCTCCCCCTACATCATCTGACAATAACAAATTGGAGCTAATTTGCTGACCAGTGTTTGTGGTAATTGTTGACTGATTAGGATAAAAACCAAGGTCTTCTTCCGATACATTTTCTGCATCAATATGAAAAGTAAAAACTGTTGCTTCTGAAAGTCCGTTAAAAAAATCAGCAAACTCCTCATTTATATCAAAATCAGCAATCTGAACGGCATTTACTGTGAGCCTCATCTCCCCGCTCGTTTCAGTTATATCCAGCTCCGTTTCTTCTTTCAGAATCGTAAGTGTCCCTGCCTCCGATTCCCTAATTTCGTATTCTTCTTCATTTAACATATCCGTGACAGGAGGCTGCGCGCCTCCTGTCTGCTGGTCCGTCTCCGGCTCTTCTCCCTGGCCGCACGCGGAAACAACGAGAAGGAGACATATAAGGATGGATAGGACATGTTTTGTTCATTACAAATCCTCCAGTCAATGTGCATTGAAAATTTTACCGTCTCACTTAATTAAGTCTTTTTTATTTTTTGCATATATTTTTGAATTACTATATATTTATCCAGGAAATTTCTCCCTCGCCCTTTTTTGTTCGCAAATTATCCATTGTAATTATCAGAAATTAATTATATGTATAAGATAAGAACTTTTTCGTGCCGCAAAAAAGCAGAGGCTGTTCAAGGATTCTTTTATAAACGAACTGCTGGGGGAGAAGGAAATGAAAAAACATAGAATCACCGTAATTACTGGCGCAAATTCAGGGATTGGAAAAGCGGCTGCACATCGGTTCGCTTCGGAAGGCCACACAGTGGTAATGGCTTGCAGAAATATGGAAAGAAGCAAACCCGTTCTGAAAGAAATTATATCAAAGACAGGGAATGAGAATATCACTCTCATGGAGCTCGATATTAGTTCTTTTCAGTCCATAAAGGATTTTTGCCATGATTTCATGAGCCGGTTTGACAGGCTTGATATACTGATTCACAATGCGGCCTATTTTAATCATGGAGAAAAATACCGTCTGAGTGCGGATCATCTGGAGTTAACTTTTGCTACTAATGTTTTCGGCCCGTTACATATGACTGAACTGCTCCTCCCCCATCTGAAGAAAACCGAAGAGGCACGCATTCTTAACGCTTCAAGCAATATAATAAAACACTTTTTTGATCCTAAAAGAGATATCGAGCTGGAAAATCTGAAAGGGGAAAACACTTCAGATAAATCATTCAGTGTTTATAAAATGTATTGCAGTTCAAAAATGGCGCTCGTGATTCTTACATTTATATTAGCTGAAGAATTCCGGCAGCATGGAGTAAAGGTAAATGCTCTGCAAATAAATGGAGCTAAAATGTCAAAAAGCACCCTTCAAAAAGTAACTCCTGGATGGAGAACTGTTGCTATTATTCAAAATTTGTTCTTCCCGCCTCCTGAAAAAATGGGGGACCTCTATTATGATATTTGCACGGCCGAAGAATTCCGTGATGTAACAGGTAAATTATTTAATGATAAAAAAGAGATTATACAGCCTGCACTTCCTGACCCCGGACTTTCTGCTCAGTTCAGGCAGCTTTTCAGCGGAGTTTATTATCCTCTATATGCTGATAATCGCGAAAACAGAGAAAAGATTTGGAAATTCAGCAAAGAAGTAATTAAAAATAAATAAAGCAGCCTCTCTGGAGAGACTGCTCTGACCAGCAGGTTATCTTACACCTGCTTTTTCTTTATCCTTTTTGATCTGCTTACTGCGAAGCTGTCCGCATGCTGCATCAATGTCAGATCCCTGCTCATGGCGGATTCCGCACTGGATGCCGTTTTTCTTCAGAATATCATAAAACGCAAGAATGTCTGATTTCTCACTTTGTTTATACTGAATATGCTCGTCAACCGGGTTGTATGGGATAAGGTTAACATAAGCGAGGCGCTTTTTATCCCGGATTAAATCGGCAAGCTGCTGTGCCGTTTCTCTGCTGTCATTTATGCCCTGCAGCAAAATATATTCAAACGTAATTCTGCGGTTCGTTTTCTTCAGATAATAATCAACGGCGTCCATTAGTTTTTCAATCGGCTGCGCCTTATTGATCTTCATAATTCGCGTACGAAGCTCATTATTCGGAGCATGCAGTGATAACGCCAGGTTAACTTGCAGGCCGGAATCAGCGAACTCATAAATTTTCTTAATAATACCGCTCGTTGACACAGTAATATGCCTTGCGCCTATTGCCAGGCCGCGGTCATTATTAACGATATAAAGGAAGTCCATCAGATTGTCGTAGTTATCGAACGGCTCGCCGATACCCATAACCACAATATGGCTTACTCGTTCTTCCTTACCCTTCTGGTCAAAATGATGCTGAACATTCATGATCTGTTCCACGATCTCCCCGCTCGTAAGATCACGGCTTTTCTTTAACAGGCCGCTCGCGCAGAAACTGCAGCCAATATTACATCCTACCTGTGTCGTAACACAGACAGAATTCCCATAGTCAAACCTCATTAATACCGTTTCAATCAGGTTGCCATCCTGGAGCTTAAACAGAAATTTCACCGTGCCGTCACGGGACTCCTGTTTTGTGTGAAGCTCCAGCGTCTGAATAACAAAGTTTTCATCCAGAAGCTTCAGCACCTCTTTGTTTACATTTTTCATTTGAGAAAATTCTGTTACCCTTTTTTTATACAGCCAGTCCCAAACCTGCTGGGCACGGAATTTTTTGTGTCCGTTCTCTATGAGCCAGTCTGTCAGCTGATCATATGTTAATCCATAAATGGATGGTTTATTGATACTCATATTATTTCCCCTCATTTCCAGAAAACTCATCTAAGCATTATACAACAAAGTGTTGGGCAATAACAAGCTCCTGATATTATCTTACCCGAAAATCGTATCGCTTATCTCATTTGTACAAATACTTTTCAGGTACAAAGATTATCTTAATAAATTGCAAGGAAAGGAAATCGCCATGAGTAAAAATAATGTCATCGATACACTTAATGAATTTTTGAGAGGACAGTACATGGGGATCCATTCATACGAACGGCTGATCCAGAGGCTGGAAGATGAGGAACTGAAAAAAGAGTTCCAGGCAATACAGCAGGAACATAAACAGCATGCCATGAGAGTAGCCGAACGAATACAGAACCTGGGCGGCAGACCTGTCGACAGTGAAGGTGTCATGGGTTCTATTCAGGGACGAATGAGCGAATACACCATGCCCCATGACTCGGAAGGAATTTTAGAACAGGCGATCATAGGAGAAGGCCATTACGGGATAGAAATTTCTGAAGAGATAGTCAGAGGCGACCTGGATCCGGAAAGCAGGATGCTCATTGAAGACATACTCGACAGAGACAGAGAACATGTATTGTATTTAAAACAGCTTTTGCAGTAAAATTACAAAGCATAGGCAGCAGGCAAGAATTCGCGCATGATTAATTGTCCGTCAAAATGCCTCACTCCGAAAAATGGAGTGAGGCTTCTTCACTATTGCCAGATGATGGGACTTTTTCCAGCTTCCATTCACTTGCCGGCGACTCTCTTACTGCACGAAATGTAAAAGTTTCTGTTTCTTCTCCCCTGCCGGCTTTTTTAATTCTGTACTTTACAGTCGTTTCATAGACAAGAGGCTGATTATCATTAATTGGAGATTGTTCAATAATCCTTACAGATTCAGTTTCTCTAATCAAGCCTTTTAGTGTGCTAACGTCCTTATCACCATTATAAATTAACCGGAGTAAATCAAGATCGTTCTGGTTTAACGAAATAAAGAATAAATTGACAATTTCTTCTGCTGGAAGCTCTCTCACAAATTGAAACAGTGAACCTCCTGCTTTATGGACCATAGCCTGGTGAGACAGGTCCTCTTTTCCGGATGTATGAGTAGTGCTTCCCTTGAAATGAATACAAAAATGCCCCGGAAAACCGTTGCTTAATGCCCCTGCACCGTGAGGCATTCCGTGCATAGAACCTGCATAGTCCTCCCCTTCCCCATGAACAAGCACTGCGCGCCGCTTCCAGCTCCATTTCCCGTTATAAATTTCTTTCATGATTGCCGTATCTTTTTCCGTTAGAGGCTGTACATCTGCATGATGGCTGCCCGCTCTCCGCTGCACATAAAAACTCCGTCCTGTTTCAAGATCAGTGATTTTAAAGCTGGCATACCTTGGAAAAAGTTGTTCAGCTTCTTCCCAGCTGACGAACTCTCCATAATGTTTTTCCCGGAGAAAACCTAGATAATTTAGTATCTCTTTCCTCGTTTCAGCGGGAAATTCAATTTCTCTCCCGGATTGTAATTCAAAAAACCTTCCCGATTCATCTTTTACTATGGTTTTTAATATTCCTGGCTCATCTTCATACAGAAAGTAACTATCTGAAGGTGGAAACTTTTCTATTCTTTTTGTTGGCACACCTTCTTTTACTCCCTTTAGTAATGCTGAAGACTCGGCAGTGAGCACCGACTGATTTACGGCTTCACCTGATGACTTGACTATAAAAACCACTCCATCTTTCGTTTCAGCAAAAACACTTCCTGCCTGAAAAAAGCTGAAGATAACCAAAAATAAAAATATTTTTTTCATCAATATAAATCCCAGCCTTTGCTTGAATTCATTCTTTATCAATAGGTGAATGGATCTGATCGTCATATAAATCAAAATACAGCTGATTATTCGTGCCTCTTACACAGTAAGATATATCTTCAAGCTTAATTCCACGCTGAGACATTTCCATTGTCAGCCAGTCCAGCGTCAGAGAATTCTGCCGGAAGTTTTTCTCCACAATTTCTCCGTCCATTATCAGCTCGACTGGAAATTTCGCCTTTCCTGCTGTGAGAAGTCCGAGATCCTTCCTCCTTATTGTCCGATAATCAGGCTTTTTTAATACAGAAACATGTCCGTCAGTTTCCATGACTGCATGTTCTACTTCTTCTATATCAAATATGTTCTTTTCTCTCAGCGATTCATTCAGCGAGTCAAATGTCATCCTGAGCTTCTTCATATTCCTTTCAAGAATCTTACCATCCTGAATAATTACAGTTGGCTCCCCTGCAGTAAGTGTTCTGAGTTTCCGGCTTTTTAAAGACAAAAGCGTAGTAAGAAGCAGCAAAACAGTTAAAGACAGGAGTGCATAAATAAATTGCCTGATATTTATCTGAGTGTTGAATGTTAAGTTGCCTGCAATCCCGCCAATCATCACCGAAGCAATAAAATCATGGTATGTCATCTGGGAAATTGTCTGTTTACCAAGGAGATGAGCAATTGAAATCATCATAAAAAAAGCCAGAACAGTTCGTAACACTATTTCAATACCTAGGCTCATTTACTTATCCATCCTTCTATGAACCCTGAAATATCAGGAATTACTTTGTTTTTTAACTTTAGCGACTCCAACAGCAAGGTTTTTCCATAATATATCCTCCACTGTCTTCCCCAAGGTCTCATCACACTCTATTATCAGGACAACTTCTGTTTTTGAAGCTGGGGCATTTGCTCTTTTTTTTATTTTTTGCTTAGTCCAGAAATAGTCGATTACGAAACCTAACGCTGCACCTATCGTGAAGCCGAGCAGTCCCCAAATTATTGGGCCCCAGGTTAGAACGAAACCGAAGCTGGCGCCCAGCACCGAAAAAACTGTACCCAGGGCTGCAGCAAGATCAAAGAGGCTGACACCATCTGAATAGTGGATACTGTCAAACAGTTTAATTTCCTCCCTTTTTTTTGTAAAAGGAACGGCAAGGATTTTTTCCTTGCTCACTCCATTTTCCTCCAGGAGCGCGATAGCTATCTCAATTGATTCGGAATATTCAAAGGAAGAAACCACAAGCATTAGGCCCGTCCACCTTTTCCACTATAATTTAAGATCAAGAAGCTGATACTCTTTTTCCAGGTATTCTGCCTGTTCTGTATTAAATAATCTGTTATACTCCACTGCGGTTGTGTATGAATCATAAGCCGCAAAGCCAACCAGTGATGGAAGAAACAGAGCCCATTGGGGGTCTATAACTTCTTTTGCCCCTGCAAAATCTCCAAGAAGGGTTAAGTGAAATGCCGTCAGGAAATTTGAAAAATAGTTTGAAATTATCCAGCAAAATAGTATTACAAAACCGTTAGGAGTTCTTTTCAGATAAAGATGGCCCATCCCTGGCATCAAAACTGACCATATAAGCGCCAGCCATGGCTGCCTTTTATCGAGAGCGTTCAGGCCTAATGCACTCATATTAAACGGTATAATAGGCGTTTTATCTTTGTTAGCTAATATATAAATTTTATTGATCTCAACTGATGTCCTGTAGCTGTCCCAGATAGAAATAATATAAACTGCTATGTATAAAAGTACCCATCTCGTATCCAGCGTGGCTTTGGCCAGTTCAAATTGTCCTGTAAAGGAATATACCATCGCTTCGTTAATTCGAGCGCCAATATTAATAATGAACTCCCATGCAAAAAATATAAATCCCTTAATATAAGAACCATGAAGCAGATGGCCCATCCCTGGAAAAGCTGCGGACCACCAGGCTGCCACCCAGGGATTTTTCTTATGTATAATATTTGTGTTAAAGGAACTGACATACGCTCTGTAATAGCGAGTATTCTGGTTGATCGTCCTGTTATTCATTGGGGGCTCCTGACTAAGAGTGTTTTACTTAATTTTCCAAAGTAGAAGTTTATTATACAAAAAAAACCTGCTAATTTAGCAGGAGATGGATGGATATGGATGGAGTAATTATTTTGCTGGCGGAATATTATCCTCCAAAAAAGAAATCCACTACATTTGAGGCTTTTGATGTTTGTTTATTGTATAGCTCACTGTAACCGCAGTTTGTACAATATACAACAAGAAATCTATTGTGCTGTATGTCCATTAGTTTAGAAAGCCCTGTTCCTGTAGTTGCTATTTCCTTTGTTTTTGCTTCCGTATGCCCGCATTTAATGCATCCTTTATGTTTCATAAGTCAAGTCCCCCCACTATTATTTAACAATATATACGCTTTGAGAGGTTATAAGTTACATAAATTCTCAGGCATGCAGAAAAAAAAAACGCCCCTTGCTGCCTGGCAGGAGCGTTTTCCATATTTTATTATGTGAATTATCGGTAATTAATGAACTGCACGTCAATCGGAAGATCTGCTTCTTTAATCGCAGCGATAATCTTCTGGAGGTCGTCACGGCTTTTGCCGCTGACTCTCACCTGGTCATCCTGAACCTGGCTCTTCACTTTCACACCGCTGTCTTTAATAATTTTATTAATCTTTTTTGCATTTTCTTTGTCAATTCCCTGAATAAGCTTTGCCCGCTGGCGCACCGTACCTCCGGAAGCAGGTTCAATTTTGCCATAGTCCATACTTTTCATCGAGACTCCCCGCTTAATCAGTTTGCTGAACAACACATCTTTCAGCTGCTCCAGCTTATATTCATCGTCTGAAACAAGAACGAGCTCCTCTTTCTCAAGAGCAAGACTGCTTTTACTTCCTTTGAAATCATAACGGTTCTGAATTTCCTTTGTTGCCATCGTCACCGCATTCTGCACTTCCGTAAAATCAACCTGTGAAACAATATCAAATGAACTATCCTTTGCCATAATGAATGTACCTCCACTTAGTATCTGTTTCCATTATTATAGGTTATAAGGAGGCGTGGGTTCAACTTTGGTGGTTTGTCAGGGATTCAACTTTTTGAGATTTGTCGCGGAGGATGTTTCTCATGTTTTTAAGTTTGCTGGACAAATCTTGTTGGCCTTCTGCATATTTGGCCAGCAAGTCTTTGTTGCTGGACAAATTTTAAGGATTACGCCTGAATTTGTCCAGAATAATTGCTCATTTTTAACCATTTACCATTTCCTGTTAGTTTATCTGGACATATATCGCTCCCCTTCCGCATATTTGTCCAGCAAGTCATTTTTGCTGGTCAAATCTCCTTCGTTCACGACGGATTTGTCCAGATTTCACCGTTTGCTGGACAAATTTCAAGGATTCCGTCTGGATTTGTCCAGAATAATTGCTCATTTTTAACCATTTGCCATTTCCTGTTAGTTTATCTGGACAAACCCTGCTGACCTTCCACATATTTGTCCAGCAAGTCATTTTTGCTGGTCAAATCTCCTTCGTTCACGACGGATTTGTCCAGATTCCATCGTTTGCTGGACAAATTTCAGGGATTCCGTCTGCATTTGTCCAGAATAATTGCTCATTTTTAACCATTTGCCATTTCCTGTTAGTTTATCTGGACAAACCCTGCTGACCTTCCACATATTTGTCCAGCAAGTCATTTTTGCTGGTCAAATCTCCTTCGTTCACGACGGATTTGTCCAGATTCCATCGTTTGCTGGACAAATTTCAGGGATTCCGTCTGGATTTGTCCAGAATAATTGCTCATTTTTAACCATTTGCCATTTCCTGTTAGTTTATCTGGACATACCCTGCTGCCCTTCCGCATATTTGTCCAGCAAGTCATTTTTGCTGGTCAAATCTCCTTCGTTCACGACGGATTTGTCCAGATTCCATCGTTTGCTGGACAAATTTCAGGGATTCCGTCTGCATTTGTCCAGAATAATTGCTCATTTTTAACCATTTGCCATTTCCTGTTAGTTTATCTGGACAAACCCTGCTGACCTTCCACATATTTGTCCAGCAAGTCATTTTTGCTGGTCAAATTCCTTCGTTCACGATGGATTTGTCCAGATTCCACCGTTTGCTGGACAAATTTCAGGGATTCCGTCTGGATTTGTCCAGAATAATTGCTCATTTTTAACCATTTGCCATTTCCTGTTAGTTTGTCTGGACAAATCCTGCTGACCTTCCACATATTTGTCCAGCAAGTCATTTTTGCTGGTCAAATCTCCTTCGTTCACGACGGATTTGTCCAGATTCCATCGTTTGCTAGACAAATTTCAGGGATTCCGCCTGGATTTGTCCAGAATAATTGCTCATTTTTAACCATTTACCATTTCCTGTTAGTTTATCTGGACAAACCCTGCTGACCTTCCGCATATTTGTCCAGCAAGTCATTTTTGCTGGTCAAATCTCCTTCTTTCTCGACGGATTTGTCCAGATTCCATCGTTTGCTGGACAAATTTCAGGGATTCCGTCTGGATTTGTCCAGATTCCATCGTTTGCTAGACAAATTTCAGGGATTCCGCCTGGACTTGTCCAGAGTAATAACTTTCTTAAAACAGTTTCAATTTAGGGTCTTTTAATGTGACGGATACATCTCCATTTTCACAGGTCTGTCCTTATTAACACTTTCTCTCAGCAAATTTTAAAACCCAGCTATCTGGTTCTACCTGCTGTAACTGTCTACTGTTATCAACAAAAATTAATTTTTTTCATAAAATATACTTCTTCCTTTCCCATTCTTTTTATAACGATCAGTTAAATACCTTTGAACAGTTTTCCTGGATATACATCCCCCTGACCAATTAAAAATCCTATTCACTGTCAGGGGCTCGTTAGGAAAAAGCAGCTTAAATTCTTCTACACTTCTTTCAATAGCTGACAAATAGAATTCTTCTTTGCTGCAATGGGAGCACTTTACTCTACCCTGGATACTTACTTCCATCCAGCCCATACAATGGCTGCATACTAAGCCTTTTTTAAGTTTTCTGTAGTTATATTCAGGAATTTGCATATATGGTGTTTCAGTTTTATGGAGCTTAATGAGCTGATTAGCTATACCCTTTTGCCTGGGATAGATAAAATTTTGGGTATTGTCATCTTTAAATAGCTTCTTGAGGAATCTGTTTATTTGAGAGGGTAGAATCACAGGCAGGCTTTGAGAGGCGCTGTATAATGTAAACTCCTGGTTAATAAAAATCAAGTAGGAGTCAACTTTCATGTTTGCTTTCATTTTGTACAGAAGCTGATTCAGCAGATTTTCACTTCTTTTCAGCTGCAGCAGGGGATTTTTAATTTGTTTTCCAGTGGAAGTGTACCAAGCTTCAGTTTCAATATAATGTTCCCCTTCAAAATTTTTTACTTCAAGCTGGTAAATTCTCTCTGGAGTGAATAATAAGTTATCCAGCTGAAAGTCTGACTTGTTACACGTTAGAAATAAATCCCTGATTAATAAATGCTCTCTCTTCTGATTGTCCATCAATGCATCGAATTTAAGCTCACCTTCATAACCTTTTTCTAAATTAATATAATCTTCCATCTGTTCTTCTGTAAACATCATACGAGGACTCAATGTGCGGAGAAATAAAAGTTCACGGGGGGTAGTGCGGGGTTTTAGCAGCATCGTAAACCTCCTTTAAAATTTGGCTCTCTTATACTTTGTGGTCGATATCTGCTGCAGGCGTCTCGCACCTTTCACAAAAATCAGCATTACTTTATCCATATCATTTTATAAAAGCGCCTTAAATTAAATTTTACAAAAATTCAGTTCTTTGAGCAACTAAATAGTTAAAGTTCAATCTACTGGGTTACTTAAGAGCTAAGTCTCTTAAACTACTAAGTAAAGTTAACTCTTAGCAGGAGACTTCTATGGAGTCTCCTGCTGTGTTATTTACAAAACCAGAAAAAACAGGATTCAATTAAATTAACGATACATCCCGCGCAGCTCTTCCAACTCACTAAGGAGCTGAACGACTTCTTCCTGGTTTAATGGGACGAGAAGCTGGTCATAGAGTGTAACGATCTGCCCGTCTGGCTCGTCACGATGCTTTTCCAGATAGTCACAAAGTGTTTTCAGCTGTTTTTCAGTCAGTGCAGACTCTGTCTGTGAATGTTTAATTTGCTGAAGCACAAATTGATTCGCTGATTCATCGAACTCTCCTGAAATAATCTGCCCGTTAACCTGCATTATGCTCACTCCTGTGAAATGTTTTTCATTCAGCCTAGTTTTCCCGCTATCCACTCGTTTATTTATTCGGCAATCATTTCGAAAGTGTCTTCCAGTTCAAGCCACTTCAGGTTCACTGTCACAACGGTATCAGCCCTCATCCTTTTGTTAACACCTCTTGAAAAAACCGGGTTTGCGGTCAGGCTATCGTAAGAAATAACCCCGTTGCTCCCGCTTTGATCCGGCCATAAGTCATATCTGGTACCATCTGTTACAGTTCTGTGCAGCTGCCCGTCATCCATTTACTCCCCGCCCCCTAAGAATAAAAATTTGCTGTAAAAATACCATTTTCCAAAACGGGCACTATTTTATAAACATCCAGCTGGCTGCAATGCTCTACATCAGCTCCATGTCCTCTTTCCCGCAGTTCTCTGCCGCTTCCGCATTCCCAAAGCAGTTCTGAGAGGCGGTCTGCTGAACTGTTAAAAGCCGCTGCACACACTTCCGCTTCTGGAGATTTCCCGCCTTCCATTTTGGCAAGCACTGCCCCTGCACCTAAATAATCCTCGACTGACGGCCTAAGGGCATCTTCGTCTTCCTTAACTTCGGCCCACCGTTCCCCGCAAGCTACGACAGTTACAGGTTTTTTCAGCTCTTTTCTCAGTCGATTGGCTGCCTCTGCGACAGAGGATGCATTCAGCAGTGATCCGATTAACAAAGCAGGAACATCTGAAGCAACCCAGGTACAAAAAGCCCCGTTTAGAGAAGTCAGAACAAATTTTCCACCTGCATGTTCTTTGTTAAACGTGACAGGGGATAATGTAGGCTTGCCGGCCTTTGCTGCCTCGGCTCTTCCAAGAATGAGCTCAGCCCCAACTTTTTCAGCATAAGCCTTACCGTCCTCTTCAGGAGGAAATGGATAAATTACAGCACCAAAATTAACAGCTGTAACGACAGTGGATGAAAAGCTGAGTACATCAACAATAATTATGATTTCACCCCGTTTTGCTGCTTCTTTTGCTCCCCGTCGTCCCCACTCAAACTTACAGTCATACGGCATCTGATCAAACATCTCTCCGCCTCCAGCTAAATCCTGTTAATTTATTTCCTCAAAAGGATGGTATACTTCCGTCCCGTCTTTCAATATGGCACTGAACTGGCTATCAATAAAGCTGCCATCGCTTCCATCTTGTAATGCAGGTATCACCCAGAAATGGGAGGTCACCTTACTGCTCATTTCCATCCCATCAGCCTGAAACTTAACAGCCTCTACTTTCGCCCCATCTGCATACCCATAGTGGAAGCCCATATTTTTGTCTGATACATATCCGATGCTTTCCGGACGGATAATAGTTTCATTTTTCCGGTCATTAACTGCCTGGCTGAAGAAAACTGCTTTCCATCCGAGAAGGCCTTTTTCATATATTTCACCAGAGATAAAATCACCTGTATCTGCCAGCACGAAAATACCTCCGCCCGTATCAATCATTTCTAAAATCTCGATTACCCCGTTCCTCGCAGAAACTTTCTCTATTGCAGAGTTTTGAAAATATATTACTCCCCAAGCTAAAAACACTATAGCTGTTAAACCAGCGATGAAATACACAGGCCTCATTAATTTTCCATCTCCCCTACTTTATACCGCCCTCCGGAAAGCTTTTACGACTATTCCGTCATCCGCTGGCACAAAGTCATTCTCAGGCACCCTTTCAAAACCCATCCGTTCATATAATTTCATTGCATCCTTCATAAATTCCCCTGTGTGGAGTCCAATGTATTTGTAACCTTTCTTTTTCGCTCTGCTGATACATTCTGCAACAAGTCCGTACGCTGCACCTTTCCCTCTCGCTTTCCGGTCAACAGCAAGCATTCGTATTTCCGGATAAGCGAGTTTATCCACATAACCCTCATAGGCATCTGATTCAGCTGGAAACAACACCACACTGCCGACGATGCTCCCTTCGATTTCAGCCACAATTACTTCCACTTCAGCCTGACTGTCCGCCTCAGAGGAAATTGCACCTTTGAGAGCTTCCCAGTGTTCAGGAGGAACGGCTTGCACGTGGTCCCGATATGCCTCAACCCTCTGTTTTCTGATAAACTCTAATTCTTGCTTTTTCGCATCTCTAATCATCATTTTGCACTATATACCTCCATTTGCTTCCTATATATTAGCGGTTAAAAAGCAGGAACTTATCAGCTTTATCACTAAGTTTTTCCCGGTTATGCGGTGTTTCCCATACTGATAAATCAGGCCCCTTTGGCAATATTCTCTCTTCAGTATTATTTGGGTTAATAGTAATAGATAAGTGATAATGCTCTTTTATCGCCTGAAAATCAGTCGTGTCATCAAACCCGGGAGTCTGATAAAGATCCCTGGCATAGCCCCATAGATTCTTGTATTCCCGAATTAAATTCCTGTTGGTGTTAAAAGCATTATAGTAAGCTGCATCAAAACGGACTAGTGTTGAATACAGCCGAATATCCGAGTCGGTAATAAAATCACCGAACAGGAACCTTCGTGAGTCAAGACGTTCTTCAAACTCATCCAGTCTTGTAAAGAGACTGTCAAAAGCTGTTTCATAAGCTTCCTGAGACTGAGCAAACCCGCATTTATAAACACCATTATTTATATCGTGAAAAATCGTCTCATTCAGCACATCAATCTCAGCACGCAAATCTTTCGGATACAAATTTGGGGCATTCTTTTTAAAATATGGCGACCAGACTGTTTCAAGATAGTTAGTCAGCTTAAAATAGTCATTGTTCACAGCCTGCTTTGTCTTTTCATCCACAATAACTGGCACCGTCGGGCGGCCGGAATAATTCAGGTCAGAATTAACATAAACTTCACTTATGTACTTTATGCCTAACACTGGGTCCCTGCCTTCCCCATCAAGGGAAAACTCCCAATCTACCCGGTCAATCTTCGGGCGAATCGGGCTGGCTGTACCAAGACTAATAACCTCCTCAAGTCCGAGAAGTCTGCGGACAATTACTGCACGGTGTGCCCACGGGCATGCAGAGGACCACAACAGCCTGTACCTTCCTGCCTCTACTGGCAGTTCCCCAGGTTTCTCTCCAAATGGAGTAGTAAACCTGTTTTTCTGCCGCTTGAATGCTCCGTCTTTCGAGATTTCCTCAGGCTTCTTATTTTGTTTTGCAGCATTATATTTATCTTCACTCACTTAAACTCCCCCTTAAATATCTTAATTTATAATTCTCTTAGGAAAGTAAGGATACCTTTATTTTACAAAAGAAAACAACTTGATCTATGATTGAGTATTGAGATATGGTGGAGAAAATCAAAATAACTGTGAATGTGCCTCTTTGCGGATCGGATTCGTAAGCACTACGCTTACAGACGGATTGAATCCTCATTCCGCTATGCCATTCACGAAACTAAAGTCCTGGTAATTTAATCACAAAACCCTCTCACATCCATGCCATTTGAACTTAATAATGCTTATATTTAAATTAAAATATATTAAATCATATATTATTAAAAAGGACTAAAGAACTGTTTTTAGGCAATGGGATTCCATTATCTTCAAAATAGTAAGGAAATGACGCTTATCTCATGGAACTACTTCCCAATCATCTAGTTATTTCAATGATTACAATATTCTTAATATTGAAAATTATAAGTTTATTAGTTCTTCAGTATGGTTAACGCCTGCTATCTTATTTTCATATATACAAAAGCCCAACTATAGGTGCATGTTCCCCCTTTTTCCCTCTACTATAATTTAGACAACCGAAACAAATGGAGGTGAAAATTACATACATCAAGAACATTGCAAGTGATTACAAAACTAAAAGGAGGTTGATTTTTTGAAGAAGACGCTAATTTCCCTGTTGAGTATCCTGATGCTTCTGTCTGTTTTCTCTGCTTCTGCTTTTGCTGTGAAAAACCATCCATCAACGGAAGGTAATACGAATCTATCAAGCATCATAGGCTATGATGATATGATTAAGGAACTGGAAAACCTTGAGAGAAGAAGTAAAGGTGCCCTTGAGCTCTTCACTCTGGAGGATCTTGGTTATGAGTACAGTAAAAGCGAACAAGGCCGCGACCTTTACGTAGCAAAAGTTGGTAATGGTGACAAAAAGGTATGGGTGCAGAGCCGGATTCACGGGGATGAGCCATACGGTACAGAAGCTACCCTTCATCTTTTAAAAATGTATGTGAATAACCAGTCAGCTGAAAACCGGGAAATCATGGATGAACTGACGATGTACTTTATTCCGATGTATAACCCAGATGGCAGCGAAATGAATACCCGTACAACTATGCTGATAGATCAGGAAACTGGCGAGCCTCGTGTGGGAACTAACGGCAGACCACTTACAATCGACCTTAACAGAGACTGGGCAACTGGTGCTTTCCGTGCTGTAGAATCTATTGCATGGTTCGAATACTGGTCAGACATTCAGCCTGACTATGCCCTTGATATCCATCACCAGGGTTTGAAAACAGACGCAGAAACCGGGGACGCAATTACTATGTCTTTAGGTATCTCTTTAGCTCCGGGAGGCCCGACACTTCCAGGAATTAAAGATGGTCTTTATGAGGATATTGCCCGCCAGATGAATGTGTATGTTTATGACGGTCTAAAAGATTACGGCTATATGAGTATTGACCGTTACACTGTTGGAAATGCCAGAACTGGTTTCCATGAAATCGACATTCATGGCGGTGTTGTTTCTGCGATGATGCTCGGCCTCCAATATGATGGAATGAACGCAGATGGACACAGCAACCCGGCGATTTTCTTTGAAACTTCCGGAAATACAAGAGACGGAAACCTGGGACAGCGTGCCAGAGGACGAAATATTCAGCTTAATGCCAATGGAATTCACGAGTGGCTCTATGGTTTAGCTTCTGAAGAAATATTCGAAGTAGACCCTGAGCGCTGGAACGAAATTCCCCGTCCGGATATTATCGGCTATAACACTGACCACTCCGGTTTCGTCCCTGTTGGTTACTAAAACACTACTGAAAAGGAACAGCGCTCTCATTGCGCTGTTCCTTTTGTTATAGTTCATATTCCCATTCTTCTTTCATCTTCAGATACAAAACGAGAAGCATGCTTTCCAGCTCATCATTACTTTTACCTTCTGTTACAAGCCCTGCTTTTGGAAGGAGTGCAGCTGCCATTCTGCGGGACATTTCTCTTCTCTCCTCTTCAGGCAGCTGCCTGAAGCGCTCACTGTATGCTTTAAGCAAATTCCATTCTTTTTTCCCAAAAGATCTCATAGCAAACTCATCGACTTCAATATCATTAGCTGAAAGTCCCCGCTCCTTAATTTCTGTCTCAATATCCCCTTCTCTTTTCTTCCCCTTCTTCCCCCGTTCATGAACTACGAGAGTTCCGGCAACGATATCCCCGAGCCGTTTATGCCTTGAGTGGAAAAAAATCATCAGGATTCCTGTCAAATAAGCGGCGGGCAGAGAATCGATCAGACGAAGCAGATTACGGATCAAGCTGGAAAGAAGCGTTATGCTGTGTCCGTTTTCCTGGATGACACGTACGCCAAGGATTTTTTTTCCGATAGTTCTGCCGCCAGTAAAGTATTCAAGGACAAGGAAATAACCGCTGTTAATGATAAAAACCAGGATGATTGCTCCCGCAAGGACAGAGGGAACGGCGTCAAATACGAGATTAAATTCCTGCTGGCCGCTCATAATTAAAAACGCCGAAACAATTATCAGCAGATTTACTAGCATTAATATAAGCTGATCTATTAAAAATGCCGCTGCACGGCTCCCAAGCCCGGCAGGATGAAACTGGAGGGACACAAATTCAGGTGTTTTTACAGAGATTTTGTTCTCAGCTTTTTCCATTTATTTCACCTCGATTCATTGGATAATCTGCATGTCAGTGGTAGTATTATTAATAAATATATCAGTTTATCAATCTATATTTGCAGAAGAAGGTGCTAAAGTGAATGTTAATCAATTTGTAAAACAGCATCGTGAAGAATGGAAAGAGCTTGAGGAGCTGACTTTTAAATTCCATAAAAACAAATCCACGCTCACCGGCTCAGATATCGACCGCTTCCACAGCCTTTACCAGAAAACCGCCCAGCATTTATCCTACTCGCAAACGTACTTTGCAAACGAAGATGTCTCGGCATATTTAAACGAACTAACTGCGAAAGCCCATAATCTTCTTTATAAAGACCAGATTTCAAGTATGAAGCAGATACGTTATTTTTTCAGTACTAAGTTTATCGGTCTTCTTGCCGAACAGTGGAAATTCGCCGTGGCTGCACTGTTTCTCTTCTTTATCGGAGGAGCAGGTGCTTTCTGGTCGGTGGCCAGCGAGCCTCTTAATCTCTATTCCGTCGTGCCGGCTGAGATGGCTCAGGCGGTTGACCCGCAACAGCTCGGGGCTGGACACGACTCAATTGATTCATCTCTTATGTCAGCGAGCATAATGACTAACAATATTCAGGTTGCCATCCTTGCGTTTGCCGGCGGAATTACTTTTGGCCTGTTAACTGTTTACATACTTATCTATAACGGCATTATTGTAGGAGCACTTGCAGCTTTATACTGGCATTACGGAATGACATATGAATTCTGGGCTTACATTGTCCCCCACGGAATGATAGAGCTCGCGGCCATTTTTATCGCCGGCGGTGCAGGGCTGATGATGGGCTACAAGCTTTTTGTGCCTGGGCCGTTTAAAAGATCTTACCAGTTAAAGGAACAGGCGAAACGTTCTGTACAGCTGTTGCTGGGAACGATTCCCCTGTTTATCATCGCCGGGATCGTTGAAGGCTATATTACCCCGGCAGCTATTTCCCTTGAAGCTAAGTACTTTACAGCGATCCTTACAGTTGCAGGTCTTATACTGTACGTGGCTATTGGGAGCGCTCTATTGAAAAAAAAAGAATCAGAAACTTACAGTAACCCCCGGTTCATAATATCAATATAATTGGAAACTGCTGCGCTGGCCAGCCGTTCCTCCCTGGCCTCCATCATGTGGAGGCCTTGTTTTTCCCACTTCACCTTTTCCCGTTGTTTAATGAGCAGCTGATGCTGGGCCATACTCCTCACCATTGCTGCCTGAACGTCGGCTGGTGAAGCATCTGCATGCTGTTTCAGCCTCTCATCTTCTATTCCGAGCATAAGAAACAAATGGCGCTGCCTGAGCCGTTTTATATAATGAAGAGCACTTTCCTCATGAAGAAATGTTCTCACATCACTGAACAGCAGCAGGAGACTTCTTTTTTTCTGCACTGTCTGCAAATAATTGAGAACTTCCCCGTAATTCGGTTCAGCAGCCTCTGCTTCAAGGCTGTATACTGCCTGCAAAATCGTCTGTAAGTGCCCCATCCCTTTTGCAGGTGGCACATACGTTTTTACATCTTTTCCGAAAGCTATGACAGAAACATAATCCCCTTTTTGCAGGGCGGCAGCTGCCACTGTAAGGCCGGCTTCGAGGGACCTTTCCAGCCGGTTCCCTTTCTTCAGTTCTGCGCCCATCATTCTGCCACAGTCGATTAAAACAGTAATATACTTGCCGTGCTCAGGTTCGTATTCGTTAGCCATGACTTCCTGAAGTTTTGCCGTCTGCCGCCAGTTAATCGTTCTTGGATCGTCCCCGACAACGTAATTTCTTACCTTGGCAAATTCTCCTGATCCGCTTCTCCGCCTCCGAATCTTTTCCCCTTCATACATAAGGAATCGCTGAGCGTTTTCCAGATACTCCTTCACATCGGTTAAATCGGGAATCACTTTTACCTGGCATTGGATATCAGAGGACAACTGCTTTTCCCAAAGTCCGAGACGGCTTTTGTACCTTATATAAAGTTTATTAATCTCGTAATCTCCTCTGACAGGCGCACGAGTTTCATAAATAATAGCAGTTTTTTTACGGCCCTCCGCAGTTCCCCTTAACGGAAATGGCCTTTTGAATGACTGAGGCAATCCATCTGTGATCGTAAATTGACAGTCGTAAGGGGAATGGTTGTCTATTTCCAACTTTACAGAGTAATCTTTGCCTCTCTCCAGTTCTTCAGCCATTATCCGGCGTATGCCTACATCCTTTTTCCCTGGTGAAAATAGCAAGTCAAGCAGACTTACTGCCAGTAAAAGTAAATTTCCTGAAATTATAAAAACCCACGGAACACCTGCGAAAGCAGCAGCAATAATTATGAATGACAGAACTATTGCGGCAATCAGAAGATTTAGGGCAGGAAGTACACCTCTATCTCGGAACAGGAACCGCCCCCACAAGTTCGTTAATGATCTGGTCAACAGTAGCCCCCTCCAATTCCGCATGCGGTGACAGCTGAATCCGGTGCCTTAATGCTGGTTTTGCTGTCATCTTAATATCATCCGGAGTCACGTAATTTCGCCCGCCAAGATACGCCCATGCTTTAGCGGCTTTCCCGATGGAAATTGCCGCTCTTGTACTTGCACCTAACCGCACAGCTTCTGTGTCCCTCGTTTTTCTCACTA
Organism: Evansella clarkii; assembly: GCF_002019695.1. Classification (GTDB taxonomy): domain Bacteria; phylum Bacillota; class Bacilli; order Bacillales; family Salisediminibacteriaceae; genus Evansella; species Evansella clarkii. Next base: position 4,175,912 of record NZ_KV917376.1, read on the forward strand.
TCTCCATTGTATAACGAAGCACCTCATCACTAATTGTTACTTCCTCAATTTCCTTACGTATTTGAAGAAAGGCATTAAGGTCCAGGATACTTTCCAGATTATCAGGAGACAGTCTGTTTTCAAGAACCTGCTTTAATACATTTTGCTCCTCATCAAAGGAAGGGAACTCTATGTGCAGTTTAAAGAGAAACCTGTCCTGCTGTGCCTCCGGCAGCGGATATGTCCCTTCATATTCAATCGGATTTTGTGTTGCCGCTACAAAGAATACTTCATCAAGTCTGTATGTTTCTCCCTGGATTGTCAACTGCTATTCTTCCATCGCTTCCAGGAGGGCGGCCTGGGTTTTTGCCGGAGTTCGGTTTATTTCATCAGCTAACAATATATTAGTAAAAACAGGGCCCTTCACTGTTTTAAAAGTGCTTTCTTTCATATTAAATATGGTACTGCCAGTGATATCACTTGGCAAAAGGTCAGGAGTGAACTGAATCCGTTTAAATTCTCCCCCAATTAGTCCAGCAAGAGTACGGACCATCTGAGTTTTACCCGTTCCCGGCACTCCTTCAAGGAGAACATGCCCGCCGGCAAGGGCTGCTGCCACCATGAGTTTCAGATTAGTACGCTGCCCTAGTATTCTGCTATCATAACTTTCAAGTAATGCTGCTAATTCGGTTTTCATTCTTTCTCCACCTCTTTCTTCAGGCTGTCTAATTTCCTGGACCAGTGCAGATATTCCTGTCTGCTTACTTTTTCTTTGTACAGCACTTCTTCAAGCCCCAAAACAAATGCTGCGATTTCTGTTTCTGACTTTCCCTGCCATTTAAGTTTCAGCTGGTCTTCTGTCTCTTTCCAGCTATATTTACCTGGAATTCTCCAGTGATGCTGCATAAGCATCCTCAGGTAGTCCGCCTGAATCTGAAGGGACTCGTTGAAACGGCCCCCCTTCAGGCGTAAATACCATGCAGCTAAAGCTCTGATACTTTCATCACTATATCTGACACTTTCCTCCCGGGGCTCAAAAACAGGTCCGAACCGTTTACCTTTAGACCATAGCCATAAAAGAGCGACAATCGCTCCCTGAAGGAGAAAAACCAGAAAAGCCATTGGGTAAACTGCTGTTACAGCTGGACCGTCACCATGAAGATATTCGTCAAATAATATTATTCCCTCCTGGTTTCCTTGACTAATTAAAAATAGAGCAAGAGGGATGTTGTCATTATCAAGCAGGTTGCCGTTAACAAGCCAGCCCGACGAAAGTGAGATAATCAACTCACCATCTCCAGCAGGGCGGCGGACAGCTGCAGCCCCAAAGTCGTCGGACAGAAGGATCTCATCTTCGTCTAATGTCTGTATACGGACCGGAGAGCCTAGTGCCGCACTGAACTCATTACCGTCATTCCTTTCCAGCTCCACCGGTTGTTCCAGTGGTTCAGCTCCATATTCGGCTCTTATATCAAACATTCCCACAGGGTTTTCCATAAATAAAAGAACAGTATTCCCGGACTCTATGTATTCCCGGTAAGCATCCATTTCTTCCTGGTCAGGTGTAAACCGGGGCTCAACCATAATGAGCAGCTGCCCTGCACCTCCCCCAGGAAGAAGTTCAGGTTCATTACTCCACCGTTCAACAGCTTCATATTCATTTTCCAGATATGTAAAAATTGCTTTCGTCCCAGTAGGAGAAGGCGAGTGTGATACATAAGGAGGGAATTCTTCGGGCTGGCCGGCGAAACCAATATAGCTGAAAATCGCAAACAAAGCGAATACAGCTGCCCATAGCCATGTTTTTATGTTGAATAATTTTTTATTCAAAACAGATTCATCCCTCCTGCACACTTTCTTGTTCCTGCTGACCGGCTTTAAGCCATTTTGCTGCCTGTTCTTTATACCGTCTGTACTCTTCTTTTCCTACAGTCCGCTTCCCATACGTTACCTGATCAAACAGAAGAACAAACTCATAGAAAAATTGCGCACTTTGCTTATTTGTACTTTTCAGTTCTTCGTAGTACTCAAGGTTTGTTTTCCAGATTCTTGCCTCCAGCCAGCTGATCTCGTGAAAATGAAGAAGCAGTGCCAGAAACATATGCCTGGCAGCGAGTGTAAATTCTCCGGCCTCCTCATGCTTTTCCGCTTCAGCCAGATGATTATCAACAGTCAATACAAGCTCACCTGTACTCTGCAGAGGCTTGCGATCCCGAAAAGCCTTCTGCTGTTTCCGGCTCCTTCCCATCTTTATCATTATCACTGCCATAACACCAAGGACTGCAATGATAAACAGGAGAAAAGCTATTGCTGAAATGTTACCTGCCGGCTCTATTCCTGGAAATAAAGCTGAGAGCAGTTCTCCGATCCAGTGATCGATTCTTTCAATCAGCCATGCTGTTAAACTTTGAGATTCCTCATAATAGATTTGATATTCCCTGTCGCTCAGTATCTCTTCTATCTTCCGCCTCGCCTGATCAGACATTTATCCATCACCCAGCTTTCTTGGGTTTGAGACCATGTCTCTTCCTCTGCCAGTATTGCTCTGGGGCAGTATGAGTCGAGACAACTCGCAGTGCTTCATGATGCTTTGCTCGTTGCTATTTCCGACCGGCAAGAGCAACGCTCCTCAGCAAATGCGTCGATTTGTCTCGACGGATACTCTCCGAAGCTACGCTGGAAGAGGAAGAGACAGTCTCGCACCTTACACTAAAATTAACACAGTTTACATAAAAAACAGAGCTATCTCAAAGCCCCTCGTTTAATATACAGACAAAGCTCAGGCGGACGAGCCGCCTAAGCAGTGATTTCAATTAACTGTCTTTATTATAATCGTCAAGCATCCCTTTCAGATCATCGGAACTGTTCCTTGTTTTTGCATCAAGAAACATCACTGCGTATCCTACTGACATAATCATTGTTGTGAAAAGAAGCGCTATATTCTGCACGATGTTAAATAGTACACTATTACCGAGAAGCGCTCCAAAAGTTGTCTCAATCGCGAAGCTAATCGCAGTAATAATAAGGAAGAACACAATATATAACCCTAGTAAAAACCACGTACGCCCTTTGGTTAACCCCCAGCTTCGGTCAAATCCAGGGGTGACTTTATCAAGAACTACGGAACCGAAATAAAAGCTGAGCCTTGTAACGAGAAGGCCGGTCCCTAAACCGATTCCCAGCAGTAGCAGAAGGATAAAAATAATCGTGCCCGCAATTCCCATACCGCCAGCATCGAAAGTAAGCATAGTAATCAGCAATATAGTGACTATAAATATCCCTGTTAAGATGAGGATAAATAAAATTGTGCTTCCAAGTATACCCCAAAACCTTGAAAAAGCCCGTTTGATTACCGTGCCAACGGTAAAGGTTTCGCCAAGTCTTATGTCATTTACAGTAAAAAGTACAGCTGCCTGAGCAATCGGGAAAAGGAGGAGGCTGATGAATTCAAGAGATAATAATCCAAGGGCAGCTCCAAGTCCCCCTGCAAACAACTCTTCCTCTGCTTCACCTGCTATGAATTCTTCAAACCAGGCTGCACCGCTGCCGGCAGCATCTCTGAAAAAACTGACCCCTGACGCCAGCTGAATTATTGCTTCAAGAGCAATCAGCGGGCCTATAAGAAGAAAGAAAATCTTCATTAAATGTTTAAAATACTGTTTACTTAACTGAAACGTATGATCCAGGATTTGCCCAAAGCGCTTCGGTTTACTAAACTGTTCATTCATTGACATACTCCCCTCTATTATTCTTTTATTCTGTTATTCTGTTATGTAGGTGAATAAATGAATTTCATAATTTGGATTTTAACATTACAACATTATCTTAAAATGTTACTTTGTTGTTCGATTTACTCTTCAGACGGACGCGTTCTGCGGGCACGGCTTCAACTAATTTTTGACGGTCAAATGCCGTCAAAAATGGATTTTCAGCTTCTCATGCTTTTCCCGCAGGAACGAGCATCTTCTTCGCCGCAAATGCATCGAGTTGTCTCGACGGATATTCTTCGGAGCTAAGCTGGAAGAGGTAGAGACAGTCGCCATCTTATGCTGCAATCGAAAAGTAATGTTCGTCATATTTATACAAAGCCTATATATGAAATTCAATTTATTTGAATAAGTGTTAAGATAATTTTAACATTAATTTACAGGCTAATCGATTGTTTTGTCATGTAAAATGCCGCCTGGCTTCCTAATGAACCAGACGGCTTAAGATGATTTTGTTACATTTTTTTTATCAGGTTGGCTATAAACGCTGTTCTTCTCGGCAGCTCGTTTATGAGGATATGTTCATATTCTGCATGGGGGCCTTCGCCTGGCACACCTAAACCGTCAAGTGTGGGAACTCCTAGTGCGGCAGTAAAGTTACCGTCACTAGCTCCTCCTACTTGTGATTCCTCCAGCTGAAATCCTGTTTCCAGGGCAGCTTCCCTTGCTTTGTGGAATAATTCCACATTTGTTTTAGTACGTTCCATCGGAGGCCTGTTCATCCCTCCTTCCACTTCCAGCTCAATGCCGGGAGTAAAAGGTTTTAATGTAGTTAGTATTTGCCCCATTCTGTATGCTTCATCCATTGTTTTCACCCGGAGATCCACTGTAGCTTCCGCATAATCAGGAACTATATTTGACCGTCTTCCTCCGCTAATAACACCTGTGTTAACAGTGGTCCCTTTTTCATAATCTGTCATATTTTCCAGATGGATAATCTGATGTGCAAGCTCCTTGATGGCGCTGATTCCCTCTTCATGGTGCGCCCCTGCATGGGAGCTTTTCCCTTTAACCTTCAAATGATAACGGCCAACGCCTTTTCTCCCCGTTTTTGCAGCACCTGTCCCTGAATCCGGGTCTCCATTACTAATACTGCATCACTTTCCTTGGCTCGTTCTTCGATTATTTCTCTTGAAGTGCCGCTTCCAACCTCTTCGTCTGAGGTTAAAAGAAAGTTGATTTCTTTATCATGAAGCATGTCATTATCGCATAATGCTTTTACGCCCCACATGGACTGGATAATGCCAGCTTTCATATCCAGCACTCCCGGACCGTAGAATTTTTCGTCTTTAATCCGGATCGGCAGCTGACCTTTTTCCCAGACAGTATCGAAGTGTCCGAGGACGAGAATTTTTTTGCTTCCTTTACCAATAGTAAAGCAAAGATGATTCCCCCGCTCCACTTGTACATGGACAAAGGGGTCTGCACCTAGTCTTTCTTTAAATAAATCAATAAGCAAAATTCCGCACTCATCCACAAGCTTTTTATCGTGTGTTGGTGATTCTGCCTTAACTACATTAATTAAATCATCTTGTATTTGTGCTTTATTTTTATTTGCGAAATCTTTTAAAACTGACAAAATAACACCTCCTGCATCTTATCAACTACGTTTTCCCGGAAAATCCATTATTTTAACCTGACTGCATAAAGCTTGTTCCACGGTAAAAATAATCTTTTAAAAAAAATGCATAAGGGTATTAGATAAAAAAGCGGAGGTGAAGGTGTTGATAAAAGAACTTCCAGTGAGCGGCGGTAAGCTGATTGCTTTTGAAGTAAAAGAAGATGTTACTGAAGAGGAATTCAATAAAGCTGCCCAGCTTATGAAAAACCGAATGGAAGAGCACGGAAAGATCAGGCTATTAGCAAAATTCCATGAGCTTCCGGTACGGGAAGTTTCGAGCATAACTGACAGGATTAGTTTTGCGAAGGATAATCTGAAACACATTGAAAAATATGCAATTGTCGGAGACAATAAAGCCTTTGAAGCTGCTGCTAAAATTGTTGGATCTGCCTCTGACATTGAAATAAAGAGATTTGAGATTAAGGATGAAGAGAAAGCTCTGGAATGGGTCCGTGAATAGTCCAAACTCTGTCAAAATACAATTGAATTCTGCTGAAAGAGGTGAAAAACTATGAAATGGTATAACATTCTGTTTCTTGCTGTATTTTTCCCAATCGGTTTATTTGTTCTGATGAGTAAGTTAGGTACTTGGGCGAAAATTAAACTCCTTACTTCTTCCTTCCTCGCTTTGTGGAAGGGTAAAGATGCAGCTAAAGAGGCTGACAAATCAATGCAGACAAGTTAATCATTTTAAGAAATTGCAGCCCGGGACTTTTAAAAGTCCCGGGCTGTTTCATTATTACTGGCCTTTCCCGTCTTTATATACCATTACATACTCTTATACAAAGTTAAATTTCTGAATATTTAAAATTATAATTGACTTTATAAAACCCTTACATTAGACTCGTAACTGAAAGCCACATTAATCATGGAGGGATTAGATGAGCTTTACCCTGGACGTTTCGAAAACAGTTTTATTGTCGCTTCATATGCAGCATGATATTGTTTTCAAAAATGGAAAGTTCGGTGATTTTTTCGGTGAACAGGCTGAGAAGAGAAACGTTGTCGTTAAAGCAAGGAACTTGTTAAATGAAGCAAGAACCCATAACGTGAATGTCATCCATGCAGCTGTATGCTTTAAAGAAAACCATTCAGACCTCCATGCGAACAGCCCATTACTCTTGATGGTCCAGCAGACGGATGCTCTTGTGAAAGGAACATGGGGAGCGGACTTTATCAACGGACTACATCCAGAAGAAAGGGAAGTAGTTATAGAAAGCCAGCGTGTGGGTCCGTTTGAAGGAACCGACCTCGCTGCCAGAATTCAGGACACTGGTGCAGACACCGTTATTCTGTTTGGAGTGGCTACGGACATTGTTGTTTCATCGGCGACCAGAGTTCTCTCTGACATGGGTTATAATGTAGTCATTGCTGAAGACTGCTGCTCAGCAGGCAGCCAGGAAGCCCATGAAGCAGCGCTTGCTACCCTCGGTTTACTGGCTCATGTTTCAAACTCAGAAGACATCACCGAAAAATTCCACACAGCTTCCGGTATCCAGCCTAATCCATAATAATAATAATAAATTTAACAATTAAGCAATAAACACCTGGCCTCTACCATGGAGACCAGGTGTCTGTTTTGCTATTATTAAAAGTCCACTGCTTTTTTACCGCCGGAAACTGGCAGTGTAATTCCGCTCTGTCCAAGACGGATTTCCACTTCCACTTCCTCTCTGTTTGGAACGGTGCGGCTTCTTGTACTGCTTGCTAAGACAACACCGATACGGTGCCCTTCTTTGAATACGTAATCATGCGTGTAAGCGTCCCACTGGAACCGGTAATGTTTATGGTCTCGGAGAGGGTTGCTTTCCCAGAAGTTTTTATAGTTTTGGGCATCCATAAATCCTCGTGTTACGATTTCATAATCTCTCGTATGTGTAAGAATTTCATGCTTCAGATAGCAGGCGCTGTCTCTCTCCGTACTCTGTCCCCAGCAATCCCGCTCAGAGAGTTGTCTGAGTCCGCTGGAGCCACCCTGATGGTTTACCCGCTCATCTGTCCCGTAGTCAACAAGATAAGCGGTAAGATTCGCTGCTTCCCCATTTATTGTAGCTCTTACATCAAGCTCCGGTGTTCCGCTTATTCGCAGATCTTCCGTAAGAACATCTGAAAGGAAAACGAGTCTGTTTTCACTTGGCTCCTCAGGATTTGTCACAAGCTGTGTTTCTGTTAAAGACCAGTCGTTCACAAGTGTATCGACATTGTTCCCCTGGACAGGTCCTGATGTAAGCACACCTGGCGCTCCATCTTCAGCCCCTGGACCGAAACGAAGGTTTACATCCTTAGCATCCTCTGCAGGCCACGTTTCATAAGTTTCCCATTCATTTGCAGCCCTTTCTACGTCTGCCATTGGCTCGTCCATTATGCCGTTATCAATATCGAGAAGCCAGTAATCAAACCAGCGGTGAATGGTATCTACCCACTCTTCTCGCCGGAAATCAAACGGCTCGGTATGTGCTGTCTGTGTAAGCCAGATCTTTCTCGGCACATCATTTCTTTCAAGACCTTCCCACCACTCGCCAAAATGGTTTGTTTGTACATTCAGATCATTTAATCCATGAACTAAAAAGACACTTGCTTTTACATTATCAACGTCTTTGACATAGTTACGCTCATCCCAGAATTCATTATAGTTTCCGGAAGGGTCGTCCATTAAGTCAAAAATCTCGCTTCGTACAGGAGCACATAACTGCCTTCTTTCTGAAGCAACGACTGTGTTTGCAAGCCCGCTTGCTCCGTTGTTTCTTAATGTAACTCCATTTTGGCGGTAGTAGTTATACCAGCTGCTGATAGCTACAATCGGTACGATTGTCTCAAGGCCGTCCACTCCTGTGGCAGCAACTGCGTTGGCTAAAGTACCGTCATAGGACTTACCATACATACCAACTTTTCCTGTACTCCAGTAAGCCTCTGCTTCATTGTCATCTCTGTCAACTGCATCAGCACGCCCGTTAAGCCAGTCAACAACTGCTTTTACTCCTTCTGTTTCTTCATACCCTCCAGTCGTTGGGCAGCCATCGGAGTTGTTTGTCCCTATCATATCTACAAGCGCTACTGCATATCCTCTCGGAACGAAATAGTTATCATAGTAGAGAGGAAACTTCACTGGTACACCATCTTCAAATTCCTTCAGCTGTGATTCATTCCCTCGCCCAAGTCTCTCATAATATGGGCTGGGTACCATAATTACTGGTACTTCAAGTCCTTCCTCTGTTTCAGCTGGCCGGATAATATCCACAGCAATCCGGTCGTTTACCCCATCGCCGTCTGTATCAAGAGTTGTTTCTACGAAAACACTTTCTCTTACCGCATCTTCATAAGAGAAAGCTTCCTGGGTTACCCCATCTTCCACTACATGTGCGGGTACTGTCCCGGTATCATCTGCCAGAACAGAAAATCCTCCAGTGAATGGGGCAGAAAATAACATGGTAAAAATCAGAGTGACGAGTATAAGCTTCTTTTTAGTTTTTTTCAAAATCAGCCACCTCTTTTTAATAGATTATTAGAAAAGCTTTCCACATGCTTACACAAAACGAGAGTGTGATTTTCAAGAGGAATTCGGTGAAAAAAGCATAATTTCACCATCCTTCCCCTTCTTCTCTTCTGCCTCCCTTCCAGGGAAATGTTTTGAATGACGAAATATTAGTTACTTTAATAATCTAAAAAACTGCTTTAATTGCCAATAGGTAATTATTGCACTATTTTCAGAAAATTCTTAACGAGGTATCAAACCCAAGTCTGAAGGCATAGTAGTTTCGTCCCTTTAAAAGAAAAAGAAGGCAGCTGGTGAGCTGCCTTCGTACAATTAGTTATTATTCCTTCCTGGTCTCGCCTGCTCAGGGACAAAAACAGCATTGAAGCTGTCTTCAGCAGTTCCGCCTCTTCCGTCATCAGCGGTCAGAGTAATCTCTGTTCTGCCCTTGGATACAGGGTCTATTATTAATTCCTCATTTTCCACAACAGCTGTGGCAATATCTTCACGACTTGATGATACTGAATATACAAGAGTGTCTCCATCTTCGTCTGTAAATGTTTCGCTTATATCGATAACGAGCTGTTGATTAATATTGCTTACTTGATTTTCAACAGGCTTATTAACGCTTGGGGGAGTGTTCACCGGTTCTTCTGTATCCTTCTCAAACGACACAGCATCTACAACATGACCGTCTATTGTAGTTACTTCAAGGCTGATTTCATTACTGTCCACTGTTAACGCTGAGAAAATCTGGATATCCTCATCAAAGAGTTTTTCAATGTAATCATACTCTTCCCCAGGGTAAAACTTCGGTCCTGCAGAGCCTCCCGTAATATACACAGTACCTTCTTCCGCAGGTGCACCGTAAAACATAGGATAAGTGCGTGAATATGCATGGTCATGGCCGACTAACACGAGATCCACTCCTGATTCTTCAAGGGCTGGAGCCAGTATTTCTTTCGTCAGATCATCCCCTCGCAGCGGATTGCTCAAGTAAGGAGGTCTGTGAAACATAGCGATCTGCCACGTTTTACCGGAATTATTGACTTCCTCTTTCAGCCAGTCCGCCTGCTGTTCCATTTCTTCTCTTGTTGATTCGGAATTCAGCATAAGGAAGTTTGCCTCACCATATTCAAAGGAATAAACGAACTCCTCCTGGCCTTCCGGACCGTTTTGCGGGTACTGGAAAACACTTCTGAAGGTTTCTTCTCCATCTCCGTAAACATCATGGTTGCCAAGGACTGCCATAAATGGAATCCGTGAAATTAATCCTTCAGAGGCCTCAAAGAAATACTCCCATTCCTGCAGCAGATTTCCGTTTTCCACAATATCACCCCCATGGAGCATAAATCTTGCATCCGGGTGTTTAACGAGTGCGTTATTAAACAACTCAGTCCATATACTAAACTGTTCTCTCGTTACTGCCTGGCTGTCTGCGGTGAATAAAAATGTGTAGGCTTCGTCCCCGGCAGGTTCAGTTGTAAACGAATAAGGCTCACTCCAGCCATCCGGTTCACCATTGCCTGTCCGGTAAATATACGTAGTGCCTGGTTCGAGGCCAGTTGCTTCTGCTTCATGAATTCGCATTTCTCCGAGATTATCAGTAAATAAAAAGCTGGTTCCTTCTGCTCTTTGAACATTATCAGCAGAAAAGTCGGTAAACTCACTTTCCGGCACAAATTCTGCCACACTCCCCTCAACAGGAGGAGCTGTCCGCCATGTGAAACTCTGGGTAGTTTTAGGAGACTGCTGCCATGTTAAAACAAGATTTTCAGGTGTTTTCCCCCCGAGCTGAGGAACTATCGATATTTCTGCAATCTGGCTGACAAGCTCATCTTTGACGGCCTGAATCCTGTAGGTGAGAACGGATAGTGCCAGAGTATCTGTTATAAACACTCCATTATTGTCCGTAATGCCGAGTGGAGTTCCCCAGTCCTCTGTGCTTGCAGCAGATGAAGAAACCCAGCCTGGCGAGCCGTCAGGTAAATAGATTCTGTAATAATTTTGTCTTGTCTCGCTGAATAAATAACGGTCACCTGCCAGCGCCTCTCCTGTAACATTTCCTCCAATAGCACTGTAAACTGGTGTATCCTCATCAATAGTTAATAAACCAAGCTCCGGATCTATTATGTGTACTTCCGCTCCTTCAACAGGTTCGTCTGTCTGCTGGTTTATGACTTGAATTTCACTTGTGGAACCATAGGATACTCCCTTCACAGACAAGGATAACGGTTGTCCCACCGTTGCTGTGTGAGGGAGAAGTCTTGTTGTCATGCTTCTTCCATCACTGTACGCGATTTCTCCATAAACAAAATTCAGTACAAAATTACCTGCAGCCTCTCTGTTAACTGAGAAAGTAATTTCTGCAGCAGTTTCTTGAGTATCCAGATTACCTAATTCCAGTAAATTATCAAAAGCAAGGAATATACGGCCATTTTCATTATCTGCTTCATTAGTTATTATTTGTTCATCCCCAAACTTTTCCCCAATATGAACCTGTACGCCTTCACGATCCGGGTCCCCATCGACTACCTGGACAATATCCGGATCGAATGTCAATTCTGTATTCATTCCCTGAAGCTGTGAGGGCTCATCAATTGTAAGTTCCACGGTAAATTCCAGTCCCGCGTATATTTCTTCAGGTCCGGAAAAGCGGTATTGAGGGCCTCCTGATTCTACATGGAAAGACCACTCAGCGAACGCAGGATTTCCGGAAAGGTCTTTTACTGCCGCATAAACGACATTGTAACCATCAGCCATGGCTTCTTCAGGGGTGTAGCTGATCTCACCTGTACTTTCGTCAAATTCAGCATTCACCGCCTCCCCATTTATTAAGAGCTCGACAGATTCCGGATCAATTCCGGATCCTCCTTCATCGTCGCTTGCCACTATGCTTATCTCGGGAGTATTTGTATTAACAATGCTGCCGTCCTCCGGTTTCATATCTGTTAACGAAGGGTTTATTAAATCTTCATTTGTTTCACCGTACACTGCCCTGATCTGATCAATATAAAGAGTGCCCGCAGTTTTATTGTCGTCATACGTTGCCATATATCGCACTGGTATTTCCATTTCCAGCGGGGCAGGGCGCCCTTTTGGCACATCAGCTTCGACATATTTCCAGCCTTCCCACGTTAACCCGTCTGGATGGTTTTCCGTGAAGTTTACGGGAAACCAGTTATTGTCCCCGTCCCGCATTTGTGCTCTGAGCCATTGGTTATTGCCATCACCATATACCCACATGCCGATTCTCTCAGGATACCCTTCCACTTCGATCCGTTCATACGGGGAAGCGTACACTCCCGAAGTTCCCTGCTGGCCGGTAAAATCATAATCAAGGCGCATCGCATGATTTCCAAACCTGACAGGATCTGCCGGAGCTGTGGCAAGGCTCATATCTATCGAAGTATACCGGGCCCCGTGAACGTACCAGTGGTCAATACCATTTTCAAAGTCTTCCAGGATCACTGGTTCTTTTCCAACTTCAACTTTAACGGTGGCCTCGACTGATCCATAGCTTACAGTTATAGTCCCGCTCCCTGTCCTGTCAGCAGCAGTAAAGACTCCCTCATTGTCAATTGTTCCAATATTACCTTCCACGTTCCAGGTGAATTGTTCATTATCAGCGTATACCTTTTGTCTGTCATTATATGCAGATACTTCAAGTACTATTGTGTCGGCAGGATCCACTGTTATTTCTGACTGAGGAAAAGCAAGGTCTGTCAACTCATTCACTAATTCAATGGCTGATATGCCTGATGCCTCTCCTGCTGAAGCATGAATCGTTCCCCTGCCCGCTTCAGATCCGGCTGTAAATATTCCATCATCGGTTATTGAGCCTGAAAGGTTTGCTACTGACCATTCTGGTTCCCCTTCTATTTCGGCTGGATTATGAAATTCATCCATCCCTTTTACAGTAAAGCTGTAGCTGCTTCCTGAAAGTATCCTTAGCTGCTGCGGAAGAACTGCCAGCTGACTGAGCGACCCTTCCTTTGCATTACTCACAAGCAGCAGAGAATTAGCAACCTCCCGTTCCACCCCGTCTGATGGGACATTAACAATATCTGCTTCCGTTTCACCAGGCTGCCTTGCAAGCATAGTGGAGGATCCACCACCGTCAAGATTCACTGCCTTTTCAGCGCCATATTCTTTCATTAACTGAGCTGTTTCTTTTATTGTTATTCCTTCGCTGTATCCTGGGTTTCTTCCGTCAACAACTGCAAAAAAGACAGATCCGTCTTCTCTGATACCTGCGGCTGTTCTCGGTGCAACCGCATTACCTGCACCAGCTGCTTCTAAAGTTACTTCCCCCTGGTCAACAAGGAGGTGATTTCCTCCTACCGCTTCCTGTACATCTCCCCATTCATCAGATAAAGTAAAAGAGATTTCCAATTGATCATTATCAGACAAGGATGTTAATAATGCTTCCGAATTTCCCCTTGCTGACAAAACGAAATATCCTTCCTCAAGCGCTGAATTACCAGTATTTTCTTCAACGCTTACCACTGTTCCTGATATTTTATTTCCTGAGCGGACCTCCCCTTCGTCAATCCTGACAATTACTTCCGTACCTTCATCACTCGTTTTTGTACTGTCGCTAAAAGTTTCAGAATACAATACAAGATCATTTGCTCCCCGGCCCTTATTAAGAGTAAACTGGCCGGGAACATCTTCATATTCACCATTTATCTTTATTGACATTGCCAGCTGTGGAACACCGATCACTGCTTCCCCGTTCTCTTTAAAGCCTAATGCGGTTCGGTTTACCGGACTCGTATAAATTTCACCTTTGTGAATCATTAAATGAATTGGCAATCCATTGGATGTATTATAAAAATCACCGTTGACTGCCCCGATAACACGGTGTCCGTCCCTGCTGACAGACTGGGCCTGTTCGGTAGTTTTCTGCATGCCCAGCACCTTGCCGTTTGAAAGACCGGTTTCGAAAGAAAGATGTTCCTTTCCACCTTCTATATCAAGAACATGCAGATGCTGCTTCCCTGCCTCACTTTCCAATTCCAGTGTACTCTGAAGGACTCCCGGTGCTACAGGGCTTGTCCATTCATCAATTATTTCCCCAAGCGATAATGATACTTCTTCTGCGGAAGTTTCGGGAGTGTTTGCCGGTATACCGCTCAAAAATACTAACATCGCGAAAAAAACATAGATCGTCCGTTTCCACTTGTATCCTGTCATTATAAAACCTCCTTAATTTTTATACAGAAATAGATCCGGCCCTGCATGTTGAGCCGGATCTGAGAGTTGCTAAAACGGTATAATAGACTTATATTTTATCAATAACTCCTCTTACTCCATCCCTCACCTGAAAACTCAGGGTTTGCTTCCATTCCATCAGAGGTAAGCTTAATATTATGAACGTACCAGCCTCTTCCGTTCACTCCGCCGTCAGTACTGTAGCGGAACCTTATAAAACTAGTATCTTCAGGAATAATAACTTCATTTTCCAGCCACGTGCCGCTGCTGCCGTCCGCAATTTCACCAGCGTTAGTCCAGTTCTCCCCATCAGCAGAAACTTCCACATACCCTCTGTCATAACCAGCTTCTGTGCGATACCATGTATTATAAGAAAGGACAGCAGGTCCATTCAGTTCCACCTCAGCTGTCAGAGACCTGTTCAGGTTGTTCCCATAACCTGAGAACCAGGCATCATCTCTGCCTGGAACAGCTACAGGAATGGCGTCTGCAACAGCACGGGCAAATTCCTGTCTTCCAGGATTTGTAGAAGGATTAGAACGAGATGGATGGACACGGTTTGTCAGTAATATGGCAATCGTTCCGTTATTTTTATTGATGACAAGAGAGGTTCCTGTAAAGCCTGTATGTCCAAAAGTTGTTCCTTCTGAAAGGGCATCCATATAAAAGCCCTGTGCCAGCTGCCATCCTAACGCACGGTTGGCACCTGGGAATTCTTCCGTCTGGTTTGCCGTCATTATTTCCACTGTCTCAGGTTCAAGAATCCGTGTTCCTCCATACCGGCCTTCATTAAGAAACATATGGGCGAATACAGCCAGATCTTCAGCAGTTGAAAAAATACCAGCATGTCCCGCTACACCATCAAGAGCCCATGCATTTTCGTCATGTACTTCCCCCCAGACCATTCCTCTTGCGGGGAAAGACTGATATTCTGCTGCGGCAATTCGGGGTTTCAAAGATTCAGGGGGATTATACATCGTATCTGACATTCCAAGGGGCCCGGTAATATTTTCATAGACGAATTCGTCCAGCCGCTGCCCTGAAAGAGTTTCAATTAACGTTGCAAGGGCGATCATATTTAAATCACTGTATCTGTGTGTTGCTCCCGGCTGAGACTGGAGTCCGTATTCATTAACATACTGGATCCTGTCTTCTCTCGTTTCACCATAACTGTACAGTGGTATCCATGCTGCAAAGCCGGATGTGTGATTCATCAGCTGGCGGATCGTCACGTTTTCTTTTCCGTTTTGTGCGAATTCAGGGATGTATTGCGCTACGGGGTCATCAAGGTTAAAGTAATTTTGTTCGTAGAGCTGCATAGCAGCTGTAGTTGTAAACATTTTACTTATCGATGCCATATCAAAAATAGTATCTTTCTCCATAGAAACAGGCTTGTCCATTACTGTGCCGGAACTGTCACTGTACAAGGCGGCATGCCCGTAAGCTTCATGCTGCACTATATGACCTCTGCGGGCTACAAAAGTTACTGCTCCAGGAGTAACATTATTCTCAATCATTCCTTCTATTGCCTGGTCAATGCTATTAAGGGGCTCCTGCCTCAACCCGGCTCCCCGTGCAGAACCAGGGTGAAGCACGGGAGAGAATTTTCCGGGAGAGTCCCATGAAAACACAGGGTGGGCTTTTGCGTATGAGTTTTTATCCACTTGCTTCTCCATTGTTGGCTGAAAAGTCTGCTCACCATCGGGTCCCGCTAGAGCAGCTCCAGGAAGAATTAGTGAAGTACCTACTATTACAGCCAGCGTTGACAACGTTAACTTTTTCATATTTCCTCCTATTTGGCCTGAAGCCTTTATAGTTTTATTTTAAAAACTAGTATCTTTTCAATAACGCATGTTTGTTTACAGTGAGCTGGTTATATCTGTAACGGAAGAAAACCGCCGCCAGATTACTGGAAGGCGGTTTTCTCTAAATTAATAAAGCAGATAGTTTTCACGCTTCGTTTTGAATTCTTCCAGATCATCTTCCCATTCAGCCATAATTTGAGCTACAGAATAACCATCAAGAATTTGCTGGCGAACTTCTCCATTGCCGATCAGGTTATCGAAGAAGGATCTGAAAATAATATCTTCCGGATAAAGGTCATGTATTGTCTTGACTAAGTGGAGCCCCATTTCCACACTATTAAAATTATCAGGATCTGTCACATGAATCTGAACACCATGGCTCAGCGTGTTGGCATTTTTCGAGAACGTCGGTGTAAAGGACGCTGCACGGAAAATAACTCCATTAAGGCCAATAGCATTCATTTCAGCCGCTAATTCTGTACTGTTAATAAACGGTGCCCCAACAAGTTCAAACGGTTTTGTTGTTCCACGTCCCTCAGAGACATTGGTTGTACCTTCAATGAGAGCAGCACCAGGGTAAACTAAAGCAGTTTCCAGAGTAGGCATATTCGGTGAAGGCAGAACCCATTCTAATGGAAGATCATCATATTTAAAGGAGCGGTTCCATCGTTTCATTTCCACAACGGTCAGGTCAGCGCCAATTTCAAATTCTTCATTAAAATAAAGAGCAAGCTCCCCTACAGTCATACCGTGTCGAAGTGGAATCGGATATAATCCTACAAATGAACTGTAATTCGGATCTAATACCGGCCCTTCTACGTCAAGTCCTCCTAAAGGATTTGGTCTGTCCAGCACAACAAATTCAATATCATTTTCCTGAGCCGCTTCCATCGCGTACGCCATTGTGTAAATATAAGTGTAGAAGCGTGTTCCTACATCCTGAATATCAAAAAGGAGGACGTCCACATCTTCAAGCATTTCCGGTGTTGGCTTTCTTGTCTGCCCGTATAAGCTGTACACAGGCAGATTTGTTACTTCATCAATATAAAATGGCACATAAGCACCTGCCTGCGCATCCCCACGCACCCCGTGCTCAGGACCATAAAGAGCTGTAAGATTAACCCGGTCATCATTATGAAGGAGGTCCACAATGCTGTTCAGGCTGCGGTCAACACCAGTCGGATTCGTAATCAGTCCAACATTTTTTCCTTCAATAACATCAAACTGTTCTTCCAGAAGCATTTCAATACCAAGTTTGAATTGCTTTTTATGCCCTTCTTTATTTCCCTGCCCCTGCGTGCTTCCGTTGCCAATCCCCTGGCCAAAGGCAACGGTGTAAGTTGAGATAAGTAAAACGATCGTTAAGAACATTATAAGAAAGCGCTTACTTTTCATTGGTTCATCCACTCCGTTCATAATTTAGTTTCACAAATAAGAATAGCCCACTGTGCCATCATGCAGCTGGCAGCTAATTCACCTCCCTGCCATATGTAAATGGAATTCTTGCATACACTGTAACGTAAATACTCAATTAACTTTAGTGGACTAGACCTCAATACAACTATACATATGAAATCAACATATTTATATGGGAGTTAAGATATGTTTTCTTAAATTCCCTGTTATTTTTATTACTTATGATCTAGTAAATTTATCTAAATTTTCTTAATTTTTATTATATTAATTTGTTTAATAGATTATTGGCCTTAAATCCTTGCTGTATAAATTGAACCTTCAATCAGTGGGGGTTTTATTCATCCCCCACTGATTGTTAGTTGAACTAATCGGGATGTTAGCGTCAGTTATCTCCAACCTGCACATCACCGGTTCAACCCATGTTTTGAGGTGGGATTACGGACGGTTACATCGGGATAAATAGTAAAAACCCTCCTGAAAAATTCAGGAGGGTCCATTAAGATTTATCCTTTGCTAGCTTAATACGTTAAACCGTGCCCAAACTCGTAAAGGACATTTCCATTAAAATCAGGAATCGTGATCGGGAGCTGTCCTGTTGGTGCATTCTCACCAAAAATTGTCGCTGCTGTTGCGGCAAAGCTGGCTGGCCTGAAACCGTACTGTGCGATATAGGCATCTACATTCGGATATGCCATAATGTCATACGGGTTACGAATTCCCACGGCAATAACAGGTGCTTCTGTTTCTTTAACAATGTTCTGCACCATTACCATTTGTGCGTTGGTAGCCGATCTTGCAGCCACTGTTGCAGTAGTTGTTCCAACAATAACTTTATCCGCATTTCTGATTTGATCCCACTGAGCTGAACTAATCGCACCAGTTGATGAGGCATTAATTGCAGCAGCATCTGGCTGATACTCTCTGATTGCCCTCACAAAATCTGCATGATAGCTTCCCGCAACCACAACAATATTCTCATCTTCCCCAGCTTCCAATGGTAAAACATTATCGTTTTTAACCAGAGTAATAGATCTTTCAGAAGCTTCCTGCTCAACCTGCTTGTGTTCCTCGGAACCTACTACCTGGACAGCATTCGCAATTTTTTCATCAAGAGGCTGAGGGCTTTCTTCTTTAAAAATACCACGCTCAACTTTTAGAGTGAGGATTCGTTCTACGGAAGCTTCCACTCGCTCTTCCGTAATTTCCCCTTCATCTACCGCATTGTACAGCCCTTCCGCTACAGCCTGAAGGCCTACTGGCATCAGAACGATATCAGATCCAGCCTGTACTGTACGGATAGCTGCATCAACCGGACCGAAGTGATCACTGATAGCCTGCATATTCATAGCATCAGTAATGATGACACCTTCATATTCCATTTCATCTCTCATTAATTCAGTGAGCACTTTATAAGAAAGAGTTGCCGGTAATGCGATTTCCTGACCAGTTTTCCGAGAGATCGCTTTAGTGCCGTCAATTTGCGGGAATGTGACATGTGCCGTCATAATCGCGTCAATTCCCGCATCCATCGCCTGCTGGAACGGATATAATTCCACTTCCAGAAGTCTTTCTTTATCGTGAGGCACTTCAGGAAGGCCTAAGTGAGAGTCTACATCTGTATCCCCGTGGCCCGGAAAGTGCTTAGCTGTTGCAGCCACACCAGTATCCTGTAACCCATTTGTATATGCGACTCCCAGTTCTCCTACAAGCTCCGGATCTTCACTGAAAGATCTTACACCAATTACCGGATTGTCTGGATTATTATTTACATCAAGCACAGGAGCAAGGTTCATATTTATTCCCAATGAAGCAAGCTCTTCCCCAATGGCATGCCCTACATCATAAGAAATCTCCGCTGACCGGGTAGCGCCAAGTGCCATGTTTCCTGGCATATCCGTACCAGACTGAAGACGTGTAACGATTCCGCCCTCCTGGTCAATAGTAAGGAGGAGCCCAAATTTTTCAGCAGCATCCTGGTACTGGGAAACTAACTTGGCTGTCTGCTCAGTTGTTACTACGTTTTCCCTGAATAAAATTACACCTCCAAGATGATAGTCCTTAACCAGCTGCTCTATTTCAGGAAGCATTTCTGTTACATTACTGCCATTCCAGTTACGGAAGTCCGGCATTAGCATCTGTCCGATCTTTTCTTCAATAGTCATATTTTCGATCGCATGGCCGATAATATCATATTTCTCACCCTGTTGTTTTATCACGGCCGGCACACGTTCGGGCTGTCCTTTTGTATTTCTTCCATCCCGTGCAGGTTTATAGTCCAGTGCAATCCGGTCAGTAAAAGTGCCATCTGTTACTGACACAAAGGTTCTTCCTGGCTGTCCAGTAAATGTAACTGTTCCCTCTTCGTCAACCTGCGCTACATTCTTATTCGAAGAGTGCCATTCCAGTCCCTCCTGGATACTGGTAAAATGCCCTTCGTGATAAATATTAAGCGCTTTCAAATTAATCTGGTCTTCCTCCACCTCTATTACTGCCTGCGGAACATTCTGTAAGATCACAATGTCTTTTACTCCAACTGTTTCTGCAGCTTCAGCATAGCTGAGTGCCGCACCTGTAAATAGCTGTGAAACTGTGAGGACGGAAGCGAGCATAGCAGCCATCAGGGGTTTATGTAGCCTTTTCACAAAAATTCCTCCTTTTGTTTTTGGACTGAATGAAAAGCTGGCCTCCCTTCAATTTTTTTCCTGAAAAAAATGAACGAAAGAGGTTTTGCAAAACAGATGACTAGTAAACTATGTTATAAAACCTAATAATAACTTACATAATTTATGTATAGTTGTCTATACCACTAAAACACTATAACATTTAATACAATCTGCTAATTCAGGGAAAGTACTTCAATAGACTTAGTCGGTTAGACACTATTTTTCTGCACAATTAAATGGGCACAGCCTGGTTTCCCGCATCATAACTTATCATTGCTGAAGTATTCCATATGATACTTATTACCTGCTTAATAAATATATTTAGAAATTTCGGAAAACTTATGCAGAAAAGTCACATATATATAGCTTTACTCTTCGATATTATTTAATTTATTATGAATAAAGGTCACTATATACAAAACGACATTCTTCCTTTTCATCAATCAGGCTAGATAACCACCATTTCATCAAAAAAGGAGAATGTCGTTGTTTTACTGATAAAGGATCAATGTATCCTTGTTTTTCTATTTTTATCCCTTTAGTCAAGGTCTGACCTAAAGCCTGCGTTATTCCTTATTTCCGGCTTTTTATAAAATCCATGGATTCTTTAATTTCCTTTAAATAGTCAGAAGCCAATGCATACTGGTCTGTAACTACGCATACAAAAAGAATGTCGATCATATGGAGCTGGGCGAGGCGGGAAGAAGTTGCCCCGCTTCTGAATGGGGCGGGTACTTCTCTTGTAGCGGATATAAATAAAGGGATGTCCGCACTATCTGAAATAGCTGACTGTCCATAGCGGGTAAGACTGATCGTGGCAGCCCCTTTCTGGTTAGCAAGTTCAATAATTTTAAGTGTTTCAAGCGTTTCTCCTGAAAAAGAGATAACGAACACAACATCATTTTCGCTTACATTTGCGATATACATAGCAGCGTTATGGATATCGGTAAAACAGGAGACAGACTTATTCATACGAAGAAATTTCTGCTGGGCATCCTGTGCAATAATCCCGGAGGCTCCTACCCCGAAAAAATGAATTCTGTCAGCTTTTTTCAAGGCTTTTACAGCCATGCCAAGCGCTTCATAATTCACCAGCTCAGAAGTTTCCTTCAGTGCCTGAGTAGCGTTGTTCGTCAGCTTTTCTACTATTGCTTCCTGCGTTTCACCTGGCTCAATATTACTGTACTGGACAGCCGGGGATTTCATTAAATCCCCTGAGACCCTGAGCTTCAACTCCTGAAATCCTTTTAGTCCGAGAGATTTGCAAAGTCTGATAACTGCCGCACTGCTCGTACCGCTTTCTTCTCCAAGAGAAGTTGCAGTCAGCTGAATTGCATGGTGCGGCTTTTTAATAATATATTCTGCCACTTTTCTTTCTGAAGGAGGCAGTTTGCGCTTATATTCATTTAACATTATTAATCCGCCTGAAAAAGAGTTAGCTGTTGTCCCCAATTGTATCTCCCTCATTTACTTGTTCTTCTTATCCTTTGATTGCACCTTCTGTCATCCCTTTGGAAATCCTGCGCTGGAAAATAGCGTACAGAATAATAACCGGAATGATCGCAATTGTCAAGCTGGCAAACAGCGTTCCCCAGGCATTTGTATAAGCTGCCTCCCTGCTTATAAAGTCGATCGCCAGACCTAAAGTGTAATTTTCTCTTGTCTGCAGAAAAATAAGCGCCATGAAATATTCATTCCAGAATTGTATCGCGTTCATAATTGTAACAGTAATAATTCCGGACATGGATAAAGGAGTAATGATCTTCCACAATATCCTGTAGGGAGACATGCCATCAATTGCCGCTGCTTCCTCCAGCTCTTTAGGAATGGAACCCATAAACGTAGTTAATACAAAAATACTGAAAGGCAGCTGAGAAACAGCATATA
This sequence comes from Evansella clarkii, assembly GCF_002019695.1. Classification (GTDB taxonomy): domain Bacteria; phylum Bacillota; class Bacilli; order Bacillales; family Salisediminibacteriaceae; genus Evansella; species Evansella clarkii. The sequence goes on from NZ_KV917376.1 coordinate 4,197,739, forward strand.
CAATAGCAAGCCCAAATAAATTATCCAGCATGCCAATATTCATAAGCAGGAAAAACAAAGGAATCCATCCGAGCACCATAGGAATCATCATTGCCGCTATGTACAAATTAAATAAAACTGTGCTCCCTTTGAAGGTCAGTCTTTCCAGTGCGTAAGATGTTGGAACAGCCAGTATAAGTGTGAGCAGAGCGCCAACAACTGTCACAAACAGACTGTTAAACACACCTAGATCAATATTGTAATTATTCCAGGCGTCAAAAAAGTTCTGAAAGTTAAACGATGCCGGGAGGCCCCACGGATTCGCATAAATTTCCGCATTTGATTTAAAAGACCCTATGATCATCCATATAATAGGATATAATACAGCAACAGACCAGATAATTAAAGGAAGTCGGATACCTGTGCGTTTTAATATATGGCCTTTTGGTTTCCTGTCCACTTCGTTAACCTCCTTTATTTTAATAGCTTAGTTAATTTGCTGTTGATTTCCGCTAAAAATGCTCGCTTGCACCGCAAGGGTACAAGGGCCACATCCGTTCTTGCTTCACTTCATTCGCATTCACGGTGTCTTCTTTGCCTCGGGCATTGCTTCAGCTTCCTCGGGAAAAAAACATGTGTCTCTTCCTCTGCTAGTATTGCTTTGAAGCTGCATCCGTCGAGACAACTCGCAGCGGATTCATGAAGTAACGCTCGTCCCTGCGGGATCTTCAGCTAATGCTATTCCCGAAGGCGTCTCACACTTTTATCTACAATCAATATTATTTTTAAGATAAACGTTCAATTAAACAGAGCCAATATAATCAATACTTCCACTGTCCTGTAAGCTAGTAATCCACTTTCTCTCTCCTGAGGAGCTTTTGCAGTATGAACACAGTCAGCAGTGAGATTACCAGAATCATAACGCCGATCGTTGCTCCGTAACCGAAGTTGTATTGCTGAAACGCCTGCTGGTATAAATAGGAGCCCATGACATGTGTAGAATTATTCGGGCCTCCCCCTGTCATGATCTGCACGATAATGAATGACCCGTTTAATGTGGTGATGACGATATAGAGAATGGAAACTTTAATTTGCGGCCATAACAATGGCACTGTAACTTTCCAGAACTGCTGCCATTCACTGGCCCCATCAAGCTCAGCCGCTTCATAATAGCTCTTGGAAATGGTTCCGATTCCACCCATTAACATAAGCATAAATAAACCAATACCAGCCCAGACGGAAGGGAGCACTAATGATGGCAGGGCCCAGGTCTCACTGCCCAGCCACGGACGTGTCCAGTTTTCCAGACCGATGGCTTCAAGAGCCGAGTTAACCAGCCCTAAACTCGGGTTATAAATGAACGTCCATAATATCCCAATAACAACAACGGACATTATATTTGGGAAAAAGAAAATGATACGGTAAAATGGGGCTTCCTTTAGTTTCATCTGCATTATTGCTACTGCAAAATACATGGAAAGAATCATAATTCCGAATACTTTTGTTACTACTAAAAAGTAATCATGCATAATGGTTCTTGGGATAATTCCGTCATTGAAAAGGCGTACATAGTTGCTGACACCTACAAACTCTCTGTTTGCAGCTGATCCTGACCAGCTGAAGAAAGAGTAATAAAGCCCGCTGATCAAAGGGTACAGCGTAAAAACAGCAAACAGAATAAACGTAGGTACTAAGCAAAATGCCAGAAATAAGTATTTTTGTTTTTTTGTTTGTACCATAAAAATTCCCCTCCTCTCCGGACTCACAACTTTCAAGGAACTTTCCGGTAATCGAGTAAATTAAAGAAGGAATGTAAAAGCAAAGACGATACTTTGCCTTTACATTCCATAAAACGTATTATTCTCCCCTGTAATCAGCTGTGGCCGCTTCCGCTCTTTCAGTAAATTCTTCCACTGAGGAATTCCCAAGCATCAGGGCAATAAGTGCATCGCCGATTGGTGTTTCAAGATCAGCACTCATTGGGTGCGGACGATGATAAATTTGCACCTGGTCAGGGTCATTAATCATTGCATTTGCTTCTATTAAGTACGGTGGCACATTTTCATTTTCGGAAAGGTCGACACCTTCCAGGTTCATAATTGCTCCAGTATGCTCAGAGAACAATGTTGCATATTCCTGAGTGAAAACAAACTGGACAAATGCTTTAGCTGCTTCCGGGTTTTCTGCATTTTCAGCTATTGCTAAAGGTCGAAGGTCCGGAACGATAGCATAAGGCTCACCCTCATCCTGAATAGGAGATGGTATAAAACCAAATTCAAATCCATCAGGTACATCATTCGCCATTTCATTCGGCAGCCAGAAGCCAACCGGGATAAAGGAATGGTCGCCAAGGAGGAAGTTCATTTGTGACTGTGTATGGTTATATGCACCAAAGCCGTCATAGATGTATCCTGCTTCCTGCATTTCAGCGACTTTTTCCATTTGGGCTACTACTTCATCTCTTTCCCAGACTCCTTCAGCTCCTGTTACAATATCTGCAAGGAGTTCATCTCCGCCGGCAGCTCCAAAGGCCGGTGTTAACACTCCGCGGAGGAAGTAATAAGGATGCTGCCCAGTTGTAACAAATGGTGCAATTCCTTCGTTATCCTGAATCTCCCCCATCGTACTCATCCAGCTGTCAAAACCGGTTGGCACTTCATAGCCTTGTTCCTCAAAATTTGCTCTGTTATACCATGTACCCCAAGTATCAAATACGAGCGGAAGGCTGTAAATCTCCCCGTCATAAGTTGCAGGGTCTACAATAAAACTGTCAGCAAGCATATTACCATCGGCAGTTTCCACTTCCTGAAGCCATTCCGTTAAGTTCATAAGCTGTCCGTCTTCCACCATCTGCGTTTCGCTGGACCCTGCCCCATCGATGTAAACAACATCAGGAGGATTATCGGAAACCCAGCGGGATCTCATTTCGTCATTAATATTCGGGCCTGCATGTTCAACAATAGTGACATCAGGGTACTGCTCCTGGAAATCACTGATTACTTCTTTCCACCAGGAATCCCCGTAACCTCCTACGAAGTACTGGATTTCCAGTTCGCCCGAAACCTCTCCGTCTCCTCCGGCATCAGCATTTGCATTGGCGTTGTCATCTGCATTGTTATTGGCATCGGAACCATTATTAACGGCATTGTTGTTTCCACCATTATTTTCCTCTCCGCCTGTTTCATCATTCCCGCCGCATGCTGCTAATGTACCAGCCATCAACCCAGCTGAAAAAGCTACAGTAAACAATTTTTTCCATGATCTCTTCAACTTTATTATCCCCCTTTTGAAAGTTAGTTATCTATGAAACACTTCAATTCTTAATTTTCAGAATTAAAGCGGTTTCAAAAAGTTAAGTATTTAATCTTGCAAACTGAATGGCCTCTCCAACATAGCCGTCGTTTTGTTCGATTGCTTTCAGTGCTTCTCTGAGATTTACCTTTGCTTCTACCATTACAATGGCAGGTTTTACTTTCCATTGTGCCTCTTCCAGAACCTTCTGTGCTTCCTGGTAAGTAATATCCGTAAGCTCCATAAGTATAGATTTAGCCCGCTCTTTCAGCTTGTGGTTGCTCGCATGCAGGTCCACCATCAGGTTCTCATGTACTTTCCCCAGCTTTACCATCACAGTCGTGCTGATCATATTCAGTATCATTTTGTGGGCTGTAGCCGCTTTCATTCTTGTAGAACCTGTAAGCACTTCCGGACCTACCAGTACTTCGATTGGACAATCTGCTAATCTGCTTATCTCGGAATCTCTGTTGCAGCTTAATGAAATAGTCTTAGCTCCTGCCTTGTTAGCATATTTCAAGGCTCCGATTGGGAAAGGTGTTCTGCCGCTTGCCGTAATTCCCACCACAACATCGTTTTGCTTAAGATTTTTCGCTTTCATTTCCAGGATTGCCTGCTCTTCATCATCCTCTGAGCCTTCAACCGCATTCGTGAAAGCTCCTTTGCCACCGGCCATGACCGTCTGTACCATTTCAGGCGGAGTCATAAAGGTAGGCGGGCATTCTGAAGCATCAATCACACCAAGACGCCCGCTGGTACCTGCGCCTACATAAAATAACCGTCCACCACTTTTCAAAGATTCATAAACCAGCTCTACTGCTCGTTCCACAAAGGGAAGGACATCTTCCACTGCTGCAGCTACCTTTTTATCTTCATTATTGATCGTTTTGAGGATCCCCGTTGTAGGCATTTCACTCAGGTTCATGCTGTTTGGATTCCTGCTCTCTGTTTTAAGCCTTGACAGCTCTTTCACCATGTCTCATCACCTGACTTTTCTGTTCTTGTTATACTGTTCTTTCGCAATTGCAACCGCACCCTCAGCAGGGCTTTTACAGGGTATTGAAAACTGTCCAAGGTTTCTTACCTGAAGCTGCTTCCTAAAAAATTCTGTTACAATCGACGAATGGGTAAATATGGAGCCTGTAACCATTACTGGGGTTGATTTACTAAAGGTTTCCGACTGTTTATGCAGGCTTTCCACATGAATAATCAGTTCCTCAGCTGCTTCCTCTAAAATGCCGGTTGCCACTTTATCCCCTTTCGCAGAAGCTTCAATAACTACTTCAGCAAAGTTAGCGATGACTTTTTTATCCAGTGGCTGGGAATAAATAAAATTTCTTATTTCCCCTAACTCGGTCCAGCCGTATTTTTCCTGTGCCATCTTAGTCATAATCGTTGGTTCCCCACGTAAGTCATACGCTCTTGTTAAATGGTTCAAAGCTTTGAGGCCAATCTGAAAGCCTCCTCCTTCATCCCCGAGAATATGACCCCACCCACCGCTTTTAAACGTCCTGCCGGAGGAAGCCATCCCAATAGAGTTTGAGCCGGTTCCTGAAATTACAAGAATGCCTTCCTGTGCATCTGGCGGAAGTGCACCATGGAGAGCTACATATGTATCTGAATAAACAGAAATGGTAATACCTTCAGGAAATTTCAATTCATCAGCAGCTTCCTGAATGAGGGCTGCTGCCTGCTTTTCATCATCCGGCCTCCCCACACCTGCCAGGCCAGCGCATATGCCAGCGCAATGCCGAGGGGATAAGGACCATTTTCCCATTCCTTCCTGGAACATTAGCTTCAGGCGGTTTTTCATTTCAGGGAAACTAACTGCATGGGGATTAGTCGCATCCCCTTTAATAGTGAACTTACTATTTTCCGGAGATAGATGGCTGTCTCCGGCTGCACTGAACAAACAGGCTGTTTTTGTGCCCCCACCGTCAATGCCAATAAAATACTCCATAATTATCCTCCAGAGAATATTTGTTTAAGTTAAAGAAAGTATAATACCATTAAAATTTTTTGTCAATATTCAGAAAAAATTTTGTAATAAAATTTCAGTTGCGAGGCACCGTGCTGAAATACCTCGCCATTCTCTGTGTCACAAACAATTCTGGAAAAAACGCTGGAGTTTGTTGATTTTAAAAAGTTATTTAAAACTACAAGAAAGGCCTGGGTATCCCAGCCTTCCTTGTTAATTGTTATGCTTATCTGCTTACGCCCTATATTGTAACCATGTCTTCATTCGGCCACTTTTCCAGTCTGTATGCTATATCCCGGAAAGAGTATTCCTACTCGCTGCTGATTAAAAAGCTTTTTGTACAATTCCCCGGCAATCTTTAACAGACGTGTATCTCGCAGCTCCATACTATTTATGTAATATCTTCTTCATGAGTTTCTCCATTTATTTTCAGACCGAGTGCCTTTGCAAATCCGACAGCCTGTTCAGCAGTTACAGTACAGCCTGTCAGCTTATCAAGCGACACATGAAGCCTCTCAAATTCACAGGTGCTTAAATCCACCTCTTCAAGAGAAGTGCCGGTATAGTTCACGTCGTTTATATCACATTTTAAAAATGAAAGATACTTAAACTTTGCTTCAAAAAATTCAGCCTGATTGAGCTGACAGCCTTTAAATATTACGTTCTTCATATCCGAATAACCAAATGATCCATACCTTGCCATACAATTGCTGAATAATACGTTACGAAGAGTACTATCTGCTGCATTAAACCCTATTAACTTAGAGTGCAGGAATTCTGTTCTGTGAATAAGTGCTTCTGTAAAATCAGCATTAGATAAATCACACTTCTCAAAAATAACATCCGTTAATTCAATACCCCGGAAGCTTACTTCTGTAAATTGAACATTTCTGAAAATGACTTGAGAAGCCCTTAATTTATATATTTCCTCCCCATAAATTTCTGTATCCTCAATTATCACATTGCCTATGGAATTGTCTTCCATACTATTAAATGAAGCAGAATTTAATGCTATTGGTATTTTCGGTCTGACAACTTTAGTTTTCCGAGTCATTTGCTTCCTCCTTTCCTTTACTTAACCGTACAAAGGTAAAATTTCAGCATAAATCTCCATTCTTTTTGAATGATAAAGGAATTCTATTCCAGGTGATAGAATAGTATCAAGTGAACCTTCCATCTGTGGGGGGATTCATCCCCCACTGATTGTTAGTTGAACCAATCGGGATGTTAGCGTCCGTTATCTCACGCATAAAGAACATCTTCGCTTCCACTTATGTTTAGAGGCGGGAGTTTTACGGACCGTTACAGCGGGATAAATATTCTATATGAAGGAGTTGCTTGATTTGGCTGGCAAAACACAGATTTTTGGACACAGGGGATCTGCTGGTACACATCCTGAAAACACGCTGGTATCATTCCAGGCTGCATCAGAGGCGGGAGCAGATGGAATAGAACTTGATATTCAGCTGACTAAAGACCGCATACCAGTAATTATCCATGACGAAACAATTGACCGCACTACAGACGGAACAGGCTGGGTGAAAGATTTTACATACGACGAACTGAAAGAATTTGATGCTGGTTCGAAATTCCATAAAGATTTTAAGGGAGAAACTGTCCCCTCACTGGAAGAGTTCCTTGACTGGGCAGCGGATAAAAGCCTTCTGCTAAACCTTGAGCTTAAAAACGGAATTGTCCGTTATCCTGGACTGGAAAAAATGGTTCTGCAGCTTGCAGGCAAATATCAGCTTAAAGACAGAATGATAATCTCATCTTTCAACCATTACAGTTTAAAAGAAATCCGCAAGCTTGACCAGGAAATAGAAACAGCTGTGCTGTTTATGGAAGGTCTTTATGAACCATGGAATTACGCAAAAACAGTAGAAGCTCAGGCTCTTCATTGTTTTCTTCCTGTTGCTGTTCCTGAACTGCTGGCGGGCGCAGCAGAAGCCCGGATGCCTGTCCGGCCGTTTACAGTGAATGAAGAAAAGCATATAGACTCACTGATCAATGCAGGCTGTTCAGCTATTATTACTGACTGGCCTGAAAAAGCTTTAAGAATACGGCAAGACCTCACCCACTCCGGACAGGAATAAAAATCAATTGTGGAGGTGCGTCACTTGAAAGAGAAGCAGCCCTTTTCCTATGGTAAAATTTTTGTGATCGGAAGCGGATTTTTTGCTTTAATGTTAATCTGGACCTTCTACAATGCCTATATGCCGCTTATCCTTGGGGACTTTATCGAAAGCCGTGCAATTCGCGGAGCTATTATGGGTCTTGATAACCTCCTGGCAGTATTGCTTATTCCCGTAATCGGGGCCTGGTCAGACAGAGTCGACACTCGTATTGGCAACAGGCTTCCGTTTATTGTCGTCGGTATGCCTGTTGCAGCTATATTTTTTATTCTTATCCCATACGGGGCCCAGGTAACTCTGTGGGTACTTCTTGTTATTGATATTATATTCCTTCTTGCAATGACAATTTATCGTGCGCCGGTTATTGCGCTCATGCCCGATCATACTCCAACGGAAAGGCGGTCGACAGCTAACGGGATTATAAATTTAATGGGAGGTGTTGGAGCAATAATTGCTCTTTTCGGCCTGTCAGCGCTCTACGGTATCGACAGGGCATATCCTTTTGCTATTGCCGGCCTGCTTCTCTTTTTGTCCTTCCTGCTCCTTTATTTTACTGTGGACAGAAACCCGCCATATGTCGGTTCCTCTAAAGATGAAATGGAAGAAACGATGGCATCTGAGTCATTCTTCAAAGGGTTGAGTCATTTGAAAAAGCCCGAATTCAGGGGGCATCTTTTCATTCTCACAGCTATTTTTTTATACTTTATCGGTTATTCCGGAGTGGAAGCACAATTCACGGTGTATGCTGTGGAATACCTAAATATGGAAGGAAGTGCAGCAGGCTTTACGCTTGGTTTTTTCAGCCTGGCCTTTGTTATTTTCGCCGTCCCTGCTGGTTTGCTCGGCAGTAAACTTGGCAAAACCCCCATTATGCTGCTGGGTCTGATAGCCCTTCCGCTCATATTTATCTGCATACCTTTCCTGCCATTGTTAAGTTCTCCTTTCCCAGTTGTTAACCAGGTGCTCTTACTTCAGATTGTTCTGTTTACTGGTGGAGTTGCCTGGGCTTTAATAAATGTTCAGGCATATCCTCTTGTAGCCGATCTAGGTGGGAAAAATAAAATTGGTTATTTTACTGGGCTGTATTATTTATTCTCCATGGCGTCCTCAATTATCGCTCCGGCATTTCTGGGACTTCTAATGGATATATTCACGCATCCAGCTCTCTTTTTCGGTGCCGCCGCAAGTTTCCTTGCTGGATTTTACTTTTTGAGAAAAGGAAGCATACTTATTAGAAAACAAGATAAAAAGGCAGCTTCCGCATAACGTTTTATTTTTTACCGGGCCTGTCATGATGATCTGTCCTAAAAATAAAAACGGCTGCCCCTTCATTCCTCTTGTTTAAGAATGTCAGGACAGCCTTTTAATTCCCTTTAATCAAATAAAGTACTTACTGATTTGTTATGTTGTACTCTCAATATTGCTTCTGCCAGTAATGGGGCAACGGAAAGAGCTGTATGTTTTTCAATTCGTTTCTGGTCGGGAATATGGATAGTGTTCGTTGTGACAAGCTCTTTAAGTTCTGAATTCTGCACCCAGTCAGGAGCAGGTCCGGAAAGTACAGGATGAGTACAGCAAGCATAAACTTCCTTCGCACCCTTTTCCATCAGAGCCGCAGCACCTGTAGTGATCGTTCTGGCTGTATCTACCATATCATCAATGATAATCGCACTCTTCCCTTTAATTTCCCCAATTATATCAATGCTTTCAATAATATTTGGTTCTCTCGATCTCTTTTTATCAATAAACGCAATGGAAGCACCAAGACGGTTGGCAAGCTGCCTGGATCGTGTTACTCCAGCATTTTCCGGAGCTACCACTACAATTTCTTCCAGTTTCTTTTCCGTGAAATATTTGGCCATCAAAGGGAATACTTCAAGCTTGTCTACTGGGATATTAAAGAAGCCCTGCACTTGCGGTGCGTGTATATCAACAGAAATGACCCGGTCTGCACCGGCGGCTTCGATTAAGTTCGCGATTAGCTTAGCTGTTATAGGTTCTCTGGACCTTGCTTTCCTGTCCTGCCTCGAATACCCGTAATACGGAATTACTACATTAATAGTTTTCGCGGAAGCCCGCTTAACCGCGTCAATCATAATCAATAGTTCCATTAAATATTCATTGCCGGGCTCAGAAGTGGACTGAATTAAGTATACATCACATCCTCTGATACTTTCCTCGATATTCATCTGTATTTCCCCGTCACTGAATCTCTTTATCGTACTTTTGCCCATATTGATTCCAATATGGTCTACTATTTCCCTGGCGAGAGCTGGGTTTGAGTTCAAAGTAAAAACCCGCATATTTGAAATATCTGAACTCATATTAACGCCTCCAATTTGAATTATTTATAAAAAATGTTCAGTTGTCAGTTCTTTAAGTTCGAATAAGAGCAAGCCTGTTATTAAGCAGGTTATAAGAAGTTTTCCTATTTTCAGCGGAGCAGCAATTATGTATTCATTAAAAAGCCTGCAATTATGTGCTAGTTGTAATTATAATATAAAAAGTAACCTCGTGATAGTAATATCCATTCCTCTTTTGTTTGACCACACCCAGTTCTTTTACATATGAAAAAACCATGCCTCAATGCGGACATGGTATGGAGCGCTCAAATTATTGTTTACTAACCACCTCGTTTAATTCAATTAGTTTATGGAGATAAGTTACATTCCCTCGAAGCTCCTCAAGCATAGCTGTAAGGTGTTTTTGTTCTTCAAGCTGCCTTTCTTCCATTTCTATATAATGCTCCCTTAATTTAAAGAGCAAATCATTGTTTGCCTTGCTGTTTTGAAGATGTATATCATTCGATTCTTCCATGTCTGCTTTTGTTTCATTGAGTTTCATTAAGATATTAGTTATTTCCTCTTTTTGCTCCTCCTGTACATCTTCAATTTTCCTGCCTAATTTCTCCATGATAACTTTTAAAATCTCATATTCATTGGCCATATTTATTTTAGACATTTCCTGATCTGCTTTTAGTTCATCAAATTTGCTCTGAATAAACCTTATCTGGCCCGCTATTTTCTTCTGTTGTTTTTTCTGCAGTTCGTATAAGTTCTGCTGCATCATTTCTAACGACTTTTGCTGCTGTGTGCTTAAACTGTTCACTCTGGAACTGAGATTGCCTAATTCTTCTTCCTGAGTTTCCTTAAGCGTTGAAGCTACACTATACAGATCTTCTGTCTGTGCACCGATTTTTTCTGTAGACTTTAATAGTCCGTCGATGTTCTCTTTGATTAAAGTATTGGTGGACTCAAGACTTGCAATCGACTTTAAAACTTTATTGCTGTAAAAGTGCTGCTGGTTGCTGCTGTTAGTCTCTTTTTTTCTGAACAAGCCAGGCACAGCTTTAAAGAAAATATTTTTCATTATACCCCCGCCATTTTGGATTTTTTAAAACAGGGACTGGAGTCTCCCTTTATAAACGTGAAAATCAGATTCATGCAGTATCCCTTCAAGTTACCCGCTCATAACAACTTGTTAAAACGTCTTGGCTAAAAAACGTGATAACTGCCCCCTCCTTTTACTGTATGAATCGTACATATAAAGTGACAGTGAATATTAAAGTGCAGTTGCTTCGATTTAGAAGATCATTGCCCTCTCTTCTGTCCAGTTTTGTTATAAAACTTTGAATCTGAGCTAGTTTCCAATGAAATATCTTATATTTTATTTATTTATCAGTTGTGTTATTCTCCTGTATAAGTTATTTTTCTAATTATTTTCCATGTTTATTTATTTAATATTAAATACGGTATGTGAAATATTATGGCTGGTAGTAAAGAAACACCTGCTGACAATACAGCAGGTGCGGATAGTGGTAACTATGCCATGGAGCATACTTCAGTTTTTTACACAAGGCCAACAGCAGCTAGTGCAATAGCAACTGCTGTAGCTGCAATCGGAATAGCAACTGCAACTACGAAAATATCCTTATAGCTCTCTTTATGGGAAAGACCGGTAATAGTGAGCAGTGTCAGGACAGCCCCGTTGTGAGGCAGAGCGTCCAGACCGCCGGAAGCAAGGGATGCAACCCGGTGGAATGCTTCTGTACTGATCCCTGTATCCAGGGCAAGCTGGTAATACCGCTCACCGAGTGCCTCCAGGGCAATACCCATCCCCCCGGATGCAGAACCGGTTGCCCCTGCCAGTATATTCACGGCAACTGCTTCTGAAATCAGCGGGTTTCCACGGATTCCTAACAGAAGCTCGGTTAACCTTTCAAACCCGGGAACCTCCCTGACAACTGTACCGAAACCGACTGCTGCACTTGTATTAATTATAGCGGTAACTGACCCGACAGCTCCTGCGTTTATTGCTTTTACAAAGTTTTTGAATTTCGAGATATTAAGGAGCAATATTAAAATTATGCCGGATATCAGTGCCACAACTATGTGCCAGTCTAATATATTCAGAGTTACAAGAACAGTGATCAACGGCAGCAATGATAAAACGAAGTTTGGTGCTTCACCTTCAAATCCTGCAATTTTCTGATCTTTCGGTTCTGTGAACAATTCTCCTTTTTCAGTAAGCTGCTTTTCACGCCAGCGAAGATAATAGTATCCTCCCACCCCCATTACCAGTGCTGCAACGATCCCCATTATTGGTGCAGCAGTAGCAGAAGTATCAAAATACGGAATCGGGATAAGATTCTGGATTTGCGGCGTGCCAGGTATAGCAGTCATTGTAAACGTAAAGGCCCCCAGCGCCACCGCCGCAGGCATAAGCCGCCTTGAGATATTTGCTTCCCTGAACAGTGACAGTGCAAGAGGGTATACTGCGAAAACAACGACAAACAGACTGACTCCGCCATATGTTAACACCGCACAGGCAACAATTACCCCTAGAATTGCCCGTTTTGTTCCAATTAATTTTGTGAGAGCTACGGCAACGGACTTTGCCATCCCTGTATCTTCCATCAGTTTACCGAAGATCGCCCCCAGCATAAAAACTGGAAACCAGTCCCGGGCAAAACCTACAAATCCACCCATATACGTATCCGTATAAGCATCAAGGAGATCCAGTCCCCCTGTTAGGGCCACAACTCCAGCCGCAATCGGTGCGACCCAGATAATTGACCAGCCTAAATATGCTAATGCCATTAATACTATAAGTCCAAGTAATATACCAAACATTTGTGGCCTCCTTTTTCATGAAAATAGTGCATTCTCGGTTAGAATATCTGCATGAATTTTTTATTCTCCAGCTGAAGCCGGCAGGCGGCTAACAGCAAATTCCTTATTGCGCTGTATAGCCGCCGTCAAGTACAGCCGCCTGGCCAGTAACACCCTTTGCTTTGTCACTGGCGAGAAACATAGCATACTCCGCAATTTCCTGGACATCCAGGAGACGTTTTTGCGGTACTAGGGGATAAATAACATCCTCGAGAACTTTATCCAGTGATACATTTCTCGTAGCTGCAAGATCTTTCAGCTGGTTCCGCACAAGCGGTGTATCCACATAACCTGGGCAAATAGCATTGACAGTAATTCCGTGCTCAGCACCTTCAAGGGCAGCAACCTTCGTAAATCCGATAACGCCGTGTTTAGCACTGTTATATGCAGATTTTCCTGCAAATCCGATAAGCCCATTAATGGAAGCCATATTAAGTATTCGTCCACTGCCTTGTTTTTTCATAATCGGAAAAACATGTTTTGTTGCTACAAAAGGAGCAACGAGCATCACCTTTATTAAAAATTCAAACCTCTCGGTAGGGAAATCTTCTATATTTGCCACATGCTGAAGACCGGCATTATTAATCAGAACATCAATCCGGCCGTATTTTTCCACTGTCTGATTAACTGCCTGCCTGATGTCTTCTTCGTTTGTAACATCGCATCTAATCCCTAGGCATGAATAGCCTTCATCTCTCAGCTTTTCTGATACTTCATGGACTTTTTCTTCATTCACATCTGTAAAAACAGTTTTTGCACCGTTCTTTACAAACTCCAGGCCAATTTCATAGCCAATGCCGCTCGCCGCTCCAGTGATAAGAACAACCTTATCATTTACCATTTCATATCCCCTCCAGGTTAATTTAAAATGAATCGTAGTGTATCAGGCGCGCGCCCTCTTTATTACTCCTAAATATGTGTAATTTAACTTTGTTGTTGATTTTTGCTCCAGAACGCTGGCTTCCAGCAGTACTAAAGCAATACGCCTCTCTATCGAAGTGTTCAATTAAAATGCCTCGGTTTTTAAATCAGGGCTGATATTCAGTTCTGCTTCTGTAGATTCAACGATCTCTTCTTTTGTAAAGCCTTTCGCCGTCTCTACGAGCAGAAGGCCGTTTTCCTCAACATCGATTACAGCACGGTCAGTAATGATTCGGTCCACTACCCCTTTTCCGGTGAGAGGAAGACTGCACTCCTTCAGAATTTTCGGTTCTCCATGCTTATTGACATGATCCATAATGATGACGATCTTTTGTGCACCATGGACAATGTCCATTGCCCCTCCCATTCCTTTAATCATCTTTCCGGGAATCATCCAGTTTGCTAAGTCTCCCTTCTCGGAAACTTCCATTCCCCCCAGAATTGCGAGGTTAATATGGCCTCCCCGAATCATTGCAAAAGATTCCGCACTGCTGAAATAAGAGGCGCCTGGTGCTGCTGTGACAGTTTCTTTCCCTGCATTAATCAGATCAGGATCGAGCTCTTCCTCTGTTGGATACTTGCCAATTCCAAGGAGACCATTCTCTGACTGAAGGACAACCTCTTTGTTATCCTGAATAAAATTCGCAACCATAGTAGGCATTCCAATACCTAAGTTCACGTAGAAACCGCTTTCAATTTCCTGTTCAGCCCGTCTTGCGATCTTTTCTCTCACTGCTGCTTTGTCTGCTTGTTTTCCCATGGTTTACCTCCTCCTTTGTTCAGAAAATCAATTTCTTACTGTTTTCCGTTCGACACGTTTTTCCTGTTCTCCCTTAATCAATGACTGAACGTAAATTCCTGGCGTATGGATTTGTTCCGGATGTAACGCTTCGTCTTCCAGGTTCTCCACCTCTGCTATCGTTACTTTTCCGGCAGCAGCGATCATAGGGTTAAAGTTTTGTGCAGTTTTTCTGTATATCAAGTTTCCATATTTATCCGCTCTCGCAGCACGGACAAGACTGAAATCAGCTTTGAGCGCTTCCTGAAGCAGATACTCTTTTCCGTCAAATTCCCTCACTTCCACACCTTCTGCCAGCGGGGTTCCTGTCCCGGCTGGAGTATAGAACGCAGGAATCCCTGCTCCTCCTGCCCTGATTCTTTCTGCAAGAGTTCCCTGAGGTATTAGTTCCACCTCCAGTTCTCCTGACAGCACCTGTCTTTCAAACTCTTTGTTTTCTCCAACATAGGAGCCTACCATTTTCTTAATCTGCCTGTCTTTCAACAGCAGGCCAAGCCCCCAGTCATCAACTCCGCAGTTATTAGATATAACTGTTAAGTCTTTTACTTTTGACTCTACCAGCGCCTTTATTAGATTTTCAGGTATGCCTACTAACCCGAACCCTCCTACCATGATCGTCGCACCGTCATGGATTTCCTTAACCGCCTGTTCAAAAGATGAGTAAATCGTTTTCATTCATTCTCCCTCCTTCATGAGGTTAATAATGCAAGTATCATGCCAATAGTGAAAAACGCTGATAATGCAGAACTTTGCTATATATTGCTGCATAGGAGGGAGTCTCTATTTTCCGAATAAACGGAAAACTCACCGAGATACTTATACAAGTTGATATGTAAGCCCTTACATTCTAGCAATAAAAATCATTCCGCTTTTCCGGAATGATTTCCGTAAAGGCGGAATGTGATTTAAAAGCCGTATTTCTTAAGTTTATCGTAGAAGCTTGTCTTTCCGAGGCCAAGCATTTTTGCAGCTTCAAGTTTATTTCCATCTGATTTTCTTAAGGCATCTTTTATAGCCTTCTTCTCCGTACGTTCAATTATTTCTTTTAAGCTGCTTCCCTCGTAATGCTCTTCTTCATCCTGCAGAAGCTGGGGAAGATCTTCAAGCTTTATATTCTCCGTATTTGTTAAATGAACAGCAGATTCAATAACATTTTCAAGTTCTCTTATATTCCCTGGCCATGTGTACTTCAACAGTCTGTCTGTCACTTCGTTTTCAAAGTCTATTACTCTTTTTCCAAGACGCAGTGTCACTGTATGTAATATATATTTAGCCAGAAGGCGTATATCTTGTTTCCTTTCTTTTAGTGGAGGGATTTCCAGCTTCACTACATTAATCCGATAAAATAAATCTTCCCTGAACTTGTTTTCTTCCACCAGTTTTTCAAGGGGCTGATTTGTAGCAGCAATAATTCTTACATCTATTTCATCCGGCTTCACTGCCCCTACCGCCTCTACTTCTCTTTCCTGTATAGCACGTAATATCTTCACCTGGGCTCCTAAAGGCATATCCCCGATTTCATCAAGGAAGATCGTGCCTCCATCAGCAAGCTGAAATTTCCCCTTTTTCCCGCCTTTTCTGGCACCGGTGAACGCTCCTTCTTCGTAACCGAACAGCTCTGATTCAATCAGGTGCTCAGGTATTGCCGCACAGTTAACTTTGACAAAAGGTTTACTGTTCCGTTCACTCAAATGATGAAGGCTGTGGGCTACAAGTTCTTTGCCCGTTCCGCTTTCTCCCCTTATAAGAACAGATACATCGCTTCCCGCTACCTTCTTTATCTTCCTTTTTAACTCTGTAATTTTCACGGAGCTGCCGACTATATCATTTAATGTGTATTTTGCCCCATGCTGCTGTTGCGCCTGGTTTCTGTAAAATTCCAATTCACTGAGCAGGCTCTTAATATGGCTGTTCATTTTCTGCCATTCTTCTGTATCCCGAAAAACAACCATCCCAGCCGCGCCAATCAGCTTTCCGTCTGAAAAAACGGGTATTCTGTTAGCAATCATATAGTTGCCCCGTATGTACTGAAGCTCCGCAATTTCTTCCTTTCCAGTTTGTGCGACTATATGCATTCTCGTGTTCTCGATAACTTCAGTTACATGCTTTCCGACAGCTTCTTCTTTAGTGGTGTTAATAAAACGGCAATAATTGTCATTGAGAAAAGTTATAAATCCGTCCTTATCCACTGCAACAAAGCAGTAATACATATTTTCCATTACTGCATCAAAGATCTCTGCTTTATATTCCTTAAGTTTCATTTTATTAACACCCCTAATATTCAGAAAAGTAAGTCTGAAAATCATTATACTATATTGAAAGGGATTAAATCATCGGATTATGGGTGAATTCAGCATAATTTGAGTGGTTATTTTTGGTGGAGGGTTGATATATCGGCGAAAAAATTGTTTTATCGGCGAATTTTATCTTTTTATCGGCGAATTCGGTTTGGCCCCTTCAATTTAGACACCTACTGCTCACTTTTAGGTAGTCACTTCTTCACCTTTCGAAGGATAGTTGATTGCGCGCAAGCATCAAGCCAACACCGCTTGACCCTTACGCTTAATCAACTGCTGGGTAGTTAGGTGAAGAAGAGGAAAATCACTCCCCTTGGTTCTATAAGTTAATTATTTGTGGACAGTTTCCTTTGCTATATAATTTATAGAACTTTGCCGGCGATAAATATTTTAGGCTTCCATGGTAGCGCCGGTTATTATAAAAATCCATATACTCATCAATCCTGTAATAGGCTTCTTCGAAGCATTCAAAACGGTAACGTTGGTAACACTCCCTTTCGATGACGCTATGGAACGATTCAATATAGGCGTTTAAATCCGGTGATTTGCTTGGTATGCGTTCATGATATAGGTGTTGATGCTCACAAAATCTGCCAAAATGTTCACTGACAAATTGTGGGCCGTTATCTGTACGAATAATCAACTTCGAAGAAGTCTCACTTTCATAGTGAATACCGCGTCTCAATAACGCCCCTTGAAGCATTTTCGTAATGTTTGTTGCTTTACATTCTGGACCGCGATAGTATCCAACGATACACCGGTCATATACATCAATAGCACTAGCTAGAAAAACGAATCGTCCACTACCTTCAATCGAGCCATACTTTATATCCACTTGCCAAAGCTGGTTAGAAGCTGTTATCGTGTGCTGCTTCGCCAACCTTCGAGGATACTTAGATTTTCTTCGCTGAGGTAACAGAATATTTAACTTTTCACAGAGGCGATAGACCTTTTTAGGGTTTATTACCAACTTATGTTGGTCTTTAAGGTAGTTGGTGAGTTTTCGGTATCCGTAGATACCTTCCTCACCCTCTACAGCTTCCATTAGGAATTCTTCAATCTGCTCATCAGATATTTTTATACCAGTCTGAGCCAAGGAAAATCCTGGTACTGGCCGGCCCTGGAAGGACTCTTCTGTGACCTGTTTATTTTTTTGATGGTAATAATACAACGAACGTTCCACGTTTAATGCTCTTGTAGTTCTAGTTACTGGAAAACCGTCTTTCACCCACTCCTCGATTTCTTTTAGCAGGAGGATTAGAGGAACTCGTTTTTTTTTATAACATTCTTGAGCATGGCAACTTCCAACTCTTTTTCGCCTAATAGAAGCATCGCCTGCTCATATTTCTTTTGAAGTTCCTCCTTTGTGGGGTTATCGGATAAACCCGTTGATCCTTCGGTTTCCATCACGTCACGAACTTCATCTTCGTAAAGTTTGAACCAATTCCTAAGAGTTTCTCTGGATATTCCAGCCTTTCTGGCGATAGAGGTATAATTCCCAGTCTCCAAGGCCATGCGAACGTATTTCTTTTTTACATCTTCAATAACATCAATTCTCTTAGCCATTCTGTACTTTCTCCCTTTTTTAAATCATTTTTGCCATCATCTAGGTGTTTTCATAACCTGTATATGGTGTCTAAATGATTAAGGGGGCTTAAAAGAATTCACCAAGTTTATCGGCGAAATCCTGATTTTATCGGCGACCCGCCAATAAAGTGAACCTTTAATCAGTGGGGGTTATCCATCTCCCACTGATTGTTAGTTGAACTAATCGGGATGTTAGCGTCCGTTATCCCCCTCCTAAACTTCTTCGCTTCCACTCCTGTTTTGAGGCGGGAGTTTTACGGACGGTTACATCGGGATAAACAGCCTGACCAGCACTGCAATCTAATTTAAAACAATAAAAATACAGCCCGCTCAGGCGGACTGTACCTTCTTCATTTAATCACCTTCTTTTCTCACCCAGTGACCTTGCTCTTTCTTTTCATACTTTTCTTTCACTGCGCTCCAGGCTACCTGAAACGGGGTTTCTTCATCATCGTACTGCTCCTCTGCGGAATTGAATGCTTCTTTAAAAATTTCCTGTCCGTGTTTGGGCAGGGAATTTTGCACGTTATCAGGCAGATCGTTCAGGGAATCGTATGGCATTTTCAAATCCTCCTTAGTACTTGTATTAGCTTTGTTTACTTCAATTCCTCAACTTCCGTCCCGATAAACATTTTAAAAAAGAAAAAAGTTAACAGCTTATACAGTAAGCCATTAACTTTCCGTTTTGTTTCTTCTCTTTGACAAGTATACAAAGAAGGCAAGTGCCAGTGTTGAGAATAACACCAGAAGAGTGGCTATGGCTCCAATGTTTCTTCCATCATCCCGGGCCAGTTCGTTCTGTGCAACTTTGTTTCTGATAACGTCCTCATATTGTTCCTCGTGCTCTGTCAATGGTTCTGCATCGAAAGCATATTCAGCCGCCGTTCCCTCAATTCCTCCCAAAAAAGCGTGTCCGTCCGATTGGAAGGCAGCAAAAAATCCGACAGTAAGGAGAACTGCAGCAAACAGCAACAAAAATTGTCTTTCGTTCATTATACTTAACTCCTTTCTCTTGCCTGATTCTCAGCTTGTTTTTATTAGCATGTCCATCAATAAATAAGAAATGCGGATAGTTTTGTCCCTTTCAAATAAAAAAACGAACAGCCCCCCGCTGTTCCTCCCCGCTGATAAGTTTGTTTCCAGGCACAAACTAAAAAAACGAACTGCTTAAAGTCCGTTTTTTTAAAGTCTCCGTTCTCTTCCGTTGTTATCTCTAATTTGAACGTTAATATGATTTGACTGGCTCCACTGATAATAATCACCTGCAGCAGGTACCTCCACAATACTCTTGATTCTGATCAGGCGGTTCTCGCCCGGATATAATTCGATAATATGAGGACCAGTTTCGTTTAACAGTGAATAAGTAGGCACTTCCTCATCACCATAAACCGGTTCTGAAAAAATCATTTCAAATTCAGCTTTTCTTGTACCGTTGTTTTTTAAGGGAATCAGGCATTCGATATTTGCTGCCTGTTCTTCTTCCACGTACTCATATAAACATTCACTCCAGGTTTTTTCATAGGAAACCCCGTAAATCCCTGTTGCGAAAGTGGCCTGGTACGCGGAGACCAGTGCTGATGGAAGGAGGAATACTGCTGCAAGCGCAGTCAGAATTACCCTCCCGTTATACTTGTTTAAAGAATGATTTACAAAAAACAGTCCTGCGAGCAGCAAGAAAAAACTAGTTAACCCTGCAAAATGAATTCCTGTTTCTGTTTCCATATTAGAATATGGCGGTATTCCCACTGCATTCAAGATCAGCTCCCCGAAAGGTGTGTGATGGGGAAAAGATAAGCCAAACAGCATAGAAAAGAATAAACATACTCCCGCTGCAGCAAGCAACCGGTAGTTTTCTATCATAATAATTTCTCCTCTCCTGTTAATTTATTCGGCAGGCCAGCATCAGATTCCTGTTTTTCCCACATAAAGAAAACCCGCCGATTGGCGGGCCTTAAGGAAAAGAAAGAGGCTTAGTTGTACTGATACTAAAGGGCAAAAGGTCGTCTTCCTTCACAAGAAGACGACCTTTTTCATGCTTACTGCTGAGTATTCACTGCCTCTTTAAATAAGCCTTCTTTATTTTTCAGCTTTTCATACAGTTCCTCAAGTGTTCCCTGATCATCAACCGGATATTGCGGTTCACCGCGGTCAATCACATAACCTTCTACGAGGTACGTTTTCATCCCCAGCTTTCCGGCAACCATATCCTCCTGTTTGTCATTTCCCACCATAATACATTCTTCAGGAGCGACTCCCAGCTTATCCGTAATATATTTATAATATTGAGCGTGAGGTTTTGTGAAAATACTTTCTTCGTATACAGTTACAAGTTCAAAGGGAAGGTCATCAATACCTGCCCAATTCAGCCGGTGATAGATCGCAGCTTTCGGAAAGACAGGATTCGTGGCTACTGCGACTTTATACCCCTGTTTTACTGCTTCCTCCACAACCTGCCTCGCAACAGGAGTCGGCTCACATAAATGGGAAAAGGAAGGAAAGACTTTTTCATAAAATTCATCCAGTGCCGGCCATATTTCTTCTTTTTTCACATCCACCAGTGAAAGGAACGTCGCTTCAAATACCTGCTCATTCGTTTTTTCCCCATCCGTGCTTTTCATCATCGCTTCGGTGCCCGCCCAGAGCGCCTTAACGAATATTTCAGGCTCCACGATATGAGCTACCCTCGGAGCCAGCTCTTTAATATAATTCTGTACAAATGCTTCTGTATCCATTGGCAGCAAAGTACCGTCCAGATCGAATAAAATTACTTTCGCCATTCAAAAAACCTCATTTTCTCTGTAATTTAGTGCTTTCCTTTTTCAGGAATTATCTATCATTTTACTAAAGGCTGAGAGGAATATCGAATAAAACGAGCTCTGGATATTCCTTTATCCGGCAATAAGCATCCTGACTTACCTAACGCTTTACTGCTCTGAGAAGAATCGCTTCCCCCTGAAAAGTGACAGTACGCCCTGATTCATCTGTTTTTATGTTAAAATAGTTTTTTGTCTCTTTCGGTGCCTTTATAAATATATCGTTAAGCTCTTCTTTTTCCTCAGCTGGCAGCTGCATCCGGTCGCACCAGCTGTCAAACTTGAAAGTTTTTTCAAAACTGTACCAATCACTTATTTTGAAGCCAGTCAGTTCAATCTGCTTCAGCCATTCAGATTTTTTGTATGCCCGCTGGTGGCTGTAATCTCTAAGTTTTTCTACTTTATTATAAAATTCGTCCAGTTTCTCATCTTCCGGTGCAACATTATCATCAAGAATAAATTGTCCCTCTTTTTTTAACACCCGGCTGACTTCCTTTACAAACTTCTCTGTATCCGAAAAATGATGTGCTGCTATCCGGCATGTCACTATATCGAATGATTCGCCCGGGAAAGGAAGCTGTTCCGCTTTGCCAAGTGTAAAGCTTACATTTTTATTCCCCTGGCCAGTGATGAACTGTTCAGCCTCGTTTAGCATTTCCGGTGTCACATCAAGAGCTGTCACATGCTTGACAGCTGGTGCAAGGGCATTTGCTGTGTGCCCGCCTCCTGTTGCCACGTCAAGCACCTGTTCCTCTCCTGTCATACCTGTGATTTCCTTAAGCTTTTGTAAATCTGATCCTTTTTTGTGTATACTACTGTCTACATACGCCTTAGCACTTTTCCCGAACTGGGAAATAACATCTTTTTCTCCCAACTTACATCTCCTCCATTAGTTTAAAGTAATTTTTTCTAAAAAATTACGAGTGCAATCCTCATAAAGCTTCCTGAATATTTCTATTCCATTAAAAAAATTTTTATCATAATTCATGCCGTCGACGGTCCAGGAAGTTGACAGTACAGCATGAGCATAGCCCCAGAGCAGAAGCCGCTGCTTATTCAGCCCCAGTTCCTCCGTGAATATCCCGGCTCTCTCCTTAATCACTTCATAAGCTTTTTCCTTATCTTCCGGAAGCTTGTTCAGCATAAACTGAATCAGGTCCGCTTCCCTTTCCCCTGTCAGTCCTTTAGGGTCGATTGCTTTCCATTCATCCTTGCCTGTATCAAGTATATTGTAAGGGTGGAAATCTCCGTGAAGAATCCACCTTTCGCGAGAAGACCCATTTAAGTATGTATAGAGCTTCAACGCCTGATTCAGCATCTGTCTGGTTATCGGCCCGGTACCTTCTGGATAATTCCTTATAATTTCTTTCAGGCTTTCTTCTCTGTCCAATGTAGAAGGCAGTCCGCAGGCTTCAGCCGGTGATAGACGCCTGGTTATTTTTTTCATCACTATGGCTGAAATTCTGCAGGCTTCTTCATCATTCTCCAGTTCAGCAAGGCATGAGCCTGGCTCAAGTTTTTCAAGCAGGATAATTCCCCGCTGCTCATCCCAGTCGAGAACAGATACCATTCTCTCCCCTTTCATCAGACGAAGTGCTTCCAGTTCATTTAAAAATTCTTTCCCTGGTATGCAGCACTTTACTACTAGCTTTTCACCAGTATTCTTTACAGCCGGTGCAACGTAATTGATGGAAAGGGAATAAGGGGCAAGCATCCGGAGCTGCCACCTTTCTTCACAATAATTTATAAGACTTGGCAATCCCATCAGCCACTCTTCGCCCTGCCTCTGAAAATAGTGCTTCACTGTTTTAACAAAATGCTCCTGATACTTCATATCACTGTCCCTCATTTCTCTTATAAAGGAGGAGACTGGGAGCCGTGGGTGGATTACTGCGAGTAATTCATCCTTTCATTACACCCTCCACTGCCTGAAGGAATGCCTCAACTTCTTCCGCTGTATTATAAGGTGCAAGCCCTGCCCGGACCCAGCCTCCTTTATCATTAATATCCAGCTTGCCAGCGAGTGTTGTAGCATAGAAATGCCCGTCCGCTGTAAAAATACCATGTTCTTCTGCAATCCTTTTACATACATCCCTCGAGTTCATACCTTCCACGGTAAAAGCTATTGTAGGAGTTTTTGGAACATCGGGGGCAGCTTCATATAATTTTACCTTACTGATTGTACGCAGTCCTTCCCTCATTTTATCAGCGAGGCTGTTTTCATATTCCTCGATAATTGCCATTCCTGCAAGGATCCTTTCTCTCCTGTCAGCCCCTTCGCCTAATTTTTCCACAAACTCCACGGCAGGCTTTATGCCGGCAATTCCTTCATGATTCTGCGTGCCAGTTTCAAGTTTATCCGGAAGGTAGTCAGGTGCAGGCTGTAATTTAAATGGATCGAGCTGTTCAAAAACATTTTCTTTAATAACGGCTATACCGACATGTGGACCGAAAAATTTATATGCGGAACAAAGTAGAATGTCCGCTCCTAATTTATTCCGGTCAATTGCAATATGCGGTGCAGCATGGACCGCATCAACCGCTGTCAGTGCCCCCGCTTCCCTTGCTCTTTCTGCTATCCTCTTCACGTCATTTATCGTTCCAACCGCATTAGAGGCTAACCCAACAGCAACGAGCTTAGTTTTTTCATTAATTACTTCATGTAAATTATCAAGATTTAGTGTAAGCGACTCTGGATCGACTTTTAGCCAGCGGACTGTTGCTCCCCGGTCCTCCGCCATGGAGATCCAAGGATCCACATTCGCTCTGTGGTCAATTTCAGTTACTACAATTTCATCCCCTTTATTTATTGTTTTTCCTAGTGCTCTTCCAACAGACAATGCAAGGGTAGTCATATTTGCTCCAAAAGCCACCTCACGTGCTTTAACACCGAATAAATCAGCAATTATATTTCTCGCATCGGCAATAATTTCCTCTGTCTCATAGCTCGTCGGAAATGAACCATGCAGATTTGCTCCGCCCTTTTCCATATACTCCTTTATTGCCTGAACAGAACTGGCGACTACCTGTGTCCCGCCTGGCCCGTCAAGATATGTAACTGTTTTTTCTTTATAAGTCCTCTTTAATGCAGGGAACTGCTCTCTCACTTTTGTTAGTGGAAATGTTAATAACTCCTGTTTCATTTGCTGACTCCTCTCCATTTCTTTTTTGAAAAATTTGTATATATTTAATTACTTCTTTATGACTAGAAGATATTCCTTTAAATTTTGTATGGCTTCTGACAAGGGCGGTATCTTTTTACCCAAATACATTAGGCAGCTGACTGGCTTCCTGTGCTCCTTTTTACCGCGCCCATTCAGTCAGTTGCTTTTCTTCCATACTTTACAAGCAGGAGTTTAAACATAGAAGAAACCTAAAAGAGATATGCTAAAAATACAACTTACTTGCTAATTAAAGGACAACATTTGGCGTTATAACGAATAAACATAATTAAGATTAATTCAAGCCTTAAAAATCCCAGAGAGGAAAGTTGAAGGTGTAACTGAATGAATAATCTCCAGCTGCTTAACTACTCATTTGAAAATTTGCAGGAAAAGAACATGACTTTTGAACAAGTATTTGAGCGGATCGTCCGTTTTATGAAACAGCATCCGGACAATGCCTACCGGCTTATGTGCGGCACCGATTCCCAGGCACATCCCAAATCCACCAGGTTTGTAACAGGTATCGTTATTCAGAGGGAAGGAAAAGGAGCATGGGCATGCATAAGAAAAATAACTTACCCTCGGCAGATAACAAGCCTGCATGAAAAAATTTCATACGAAACTTCCCTTACTGAAGAAGTATTTGCAATGGTCACAGAAGAAAGAAAAGAAAGACTTTATAATATTGTCCTGCCTCATATTTATAAAGGAGGATCTCTTACTATTGAAGGGCATTTGGATATCGGCGCCCGGGAAAGAAATAAAACGCGACTCTATGTCAGAGAAATGATGTCTCGTATTGAATCTATGGGGATCGAACCAAAAATCAAACCTGAAGCCTTTGTAGCAAGCGCATATGCAAACCGATATACTAAATAACAGCCGGCCGGTATACTCGGGCGGCTGTTTCCCTGTTTTTTATTTACTATAATATTATTATGTCAACTAATCCCCTCGTTTTCCAAATCAAAATAATAAATCCAGCCTTCCTGCATAACAAGATCTTTCAGATGTTCCGGCGGTCTTTTTAATTTTGGGAGGAGCTGCCCTTCGCTTCCAAGTGCAATAGCATATAGCGCACAAATACAAGCATCGTACGCGTCCGTTCCTGGAAATACATTACCCGGCATATGCTTAATCATCCATTCCGCCGCATCTCCGTCCCTCCTGCTTTTTACTAATGCAGGATAAACTTCAATAATAATCCTGTTCATATCAGCTTCTTCAATCTTAGTGGGGTAAACCGTAAAATTGTTCTCTCTCTCCCATCGCCGTGCATGGGCTATAGCCAGAGTCGCGTTATTGCCAATCCGGTCAAAACTAGCTGATAATGGTTTTTTTCTGAACCTTTCGTAAATCTCCTGATCAGCGGCTCTGTATGCAAGCGGATTAAATATTTCTTTTTCAGGCTTAACTATCTGAGAAGGCTGGCCATTCAGTAAATTTATAAACTCTGCAGGAAAGCCAAGAGGTGCATCAATACCTATCACAGTTAAGGTATCGTTATCTGCGAGTAGATTTTCATCAATTTCCGAACCTGAAAGTAACTTATCAAGGGAAAGAATGCCGGAATCCGGCAACCCTGTTTCAAAGGGTGTCCCATGCCAGCTAACTTTCTTACTGGCTGTATCCCAGGAACAAACTGCTATACCGTGGTTGGTCCCCATCCAGCCCCCTACATCCCAGCCGATGCCAATTACTTTTGTATAATTCATATTTTCTCCCCTTTCGATTTACTGTGACTGATTACATATTGTCTGGTATGATAGACTTGACTATTTTTAAAGGAGTCCTGTGTATGGATAAAAAAGAACTTGAAGAACAAATTATTAATAACTATAAACAAGATGAAACTATGATGGTTCTTGTTTTCGCCCAGTGGTGTGTAAATAATGATCTTGATCCTGCCGCTGTTTATAAAAAAGCTTATCCTGGCGAAAAAGGAGAAAATGAGGCACTCCGGCACGCTATAAGCCTTACTGTTCCAAAAGAAGAATCAGAGTATATCTCACCAGAAACACTCCTTGGGGTGTTATCTTTATTTGGCAACGACGACCTGGCATTTGTTGTTACCGAAGAAATGGATATGCTGAAAAAAAGAAAAAACGACGAGTAAAATTAAAGCGCCTTGATGCACAATATCTGTTCACAGGTACGAACACCTAATGAACGGGATAAGAAAGTCAGGAATGCGGGTGTTATAAAACGCAAAACATCCTTTTGTCAGGAATGTTTTGCGTTCATTTTTTATAAATATTCTCTGTGCTTATTACCGGCAATTGGAAAGGAATATTGCCTTACTTTTCTTCCACAGGATAGATAATGAGTAAGCTTGTACTATCTTCTATGATTATAAGCCAGAGTTCGCAAGATTAATTAACGAACGAATATATCTGAAAGCCGTTATGAAATCATCGCTTTCAAAGCGATGTGTTACCCCGTCAATTTTTTCTGCTATCGGCAGAACTTCCGCTGCGTCTGCAAAACCGGAATGAAGATAGGTTAGTTCTACAGAATACGGTCCCTCTATAACAAAAGGTTTGATACTCTTTCGCTTTTCCAGGGAGTTAATGACAGATTGCTTAATAAGCGAGCGTGCTTTTTTTGTACTGAGATTTTTAGCTGTAATCCGATTTAAGGTTTGTTTTACTTCCGCTGTTTCTATCTCCGGTATTAGCCCCTTCGCTTCGGCTCCTGCATACTGACAGCCTGTAACAAGCACTACAGGAACCTTAAACGTTCCGGCTATAGCTGCATTTATCCCAATCTCCCCGTAATCAACTCCGTTTATTTTGATGTTTCGTACTACCCTGCCGCTGTACGAATGATTCAGGATTCCGTCCTGTCCCATCCTTGCATGGTAGCCTAATAATATAGCAGCATCAAAACTCTCATCGATACCTTCCATCATAGCAAGTTTTTTTGGAGTGCCTATAATATATTCAGCTTCTTCGTGAAGCAGTTCCGGGATTAAGTTTTTCATGGTACCATGTGAGTCATTTACCAGGATTTCCTCTGCTCCAGCCTCGAGTGCCCCTTCAACAGCTACGTTTACCTCTTCAGTCATAAGCATCCTGGCCCTGTCATGCTCTCTTCCTTCCCTGCCTGTATGTTCTCCATGAACTATACCTGCCACACCTTCCATATCTGCTGAAATAAAAACTTTCATAAAGATCCCTCCAATTTCCTGTTAATAAAATCACACATTATTTTAAAAATTATAACTACTAAACTCTCTCTTGAAATTATAACACTATTAATTCTTATCTCAAAAATACCCATTTGGAAAATCATTTATAAAAAACCTAAGGAATACAAGCATTACCCTTCTCATAAGTATTAAAGTAGAACCTGGACAAGAGGTGATTTGTATGAAGGACTGGCTCTCTGCATTTCAGGCAGCACTACTCGGAATGGTGCTTCTTCGGTTACTATCCGGCACCTTTGAAATTACTGCCGCATTATTAATGCTCAAGTTTAACAGCATCGAAAAGGCATTGGCTATAAATGCTATATTAGCTATTGTCGGCCCTTTGACTCTCATATTAACTATGACGTTAGGTCTCCTCGGCATAGCATCATCAATGCCGGCAGGAAAACTGATAGTTATAGGGCTCGGTGTGGGGCTCATTTTACTCGGGCTAAAACTATAACACATCTTTTCTTCTATATACATATTATCCCCATGTTTTTGGTTTACTGCACCAAATTCAATTGTCTCAATTTCTTCTGCTTTCTCAATACTGTTACTTCTGTCAACCTGGCACCGGCGGACCGGGGTCACTCGGACCGGGGTCACTCGGACCGGGTTCAGCGGTGCCACCTTGAGTTGGGCGCTTTTTCTCCCTGCTTAACCCTACAATTCAACACGCCGTTCAATTTTATCTTTTGCATTTTACTTATGTAAAATTTATTTCTACTATATAAATAACGCTTTTTACCTGCCTCTAGACTTATCGCGCCTAACAGAGGATTTATCACGCGTAACTTATACTTTATCGCGCCGAATTATCACATATACGCGCCAAAGTCTCTTCTTATCGCGCCAACTTCATAATTCTGCTACTTTTGCGATGAAAAGAACAAAAAAAAGACACCCTCAAAAGAGAATGTCTTTTATCTGCCCAGCGGCGTCCTACTCTCACAGGGGCGAGCCCCAACTACCAGCGGCTTACTCGATTCCCGATGAACGGCGAATCTCTTCGTCAGCTGCACTCCTTCGATTCTCATGGGCAGAGCCCACTCCGAGTCTCTTTCGCTTGCTTCCTCGACCTTCTTGTTCCTCTGGCCTCTCGTACTTCCTTAACTAATTATAGATAAAACCACATCCACCTTATGGGGGAAGAACACAAAAAAAGACACCCTCAAAAGAGAATGTCTTTTTATCTGCCCAGCGGCGTCCTACTCTCACAGGGGGAGAGCCCCCAACTACCATCGGCGCTGAAGAGCTTAACTACCGTGTTCGGCATGGGAACGGGTGTGACCTCTTCGCTATCGTCACTGGACTATAAAATTGAAAGGTGTCTAGCTTCAGCGCCTACTCGCTCGAGGTCACTTCGGTCCGTCAATCGAAGCTTAAATGCTTGCTTCTTCTTGCCGGTCCTCCAGTGCTTGTCGCTCGTGTACGAGGCGCTTACGCTTTTCGTGTTGCCCTCTCAAAACTGGATAACTTTTCTGATTGGTGATCTTGCTTAGTAAGACTTATTGGTTAAGTCCTCGATCGATTAGTATCTCTCAGCTTCACATGTCGCCATGCTTCCACACGAGACCTATCTACCTCATCTTCTCTGAGGGATCTTACTCACATAAAGTGATGGGAAATCTCATCTTGAGGGGGGCTTCATGCTTAGATGCTTTCAGCACTTATCCCTTCCACACGTAGCTACCCAGCGATGCTCCTGGCGGAACAACTGGTACACCAGCGGTGTGTCCATCCCGGTCCTCTCGTACTAAGGACAGCTCCTCTCAAATTTCCTGCGCCCGCGACGGATAGGGACCGAACTGTCTCACGACGTTCTGAACCCAGCTCGCGTACCGCTTTAATGGGCGAACAGCCCAACCCTTGGGACCTACTTCAGCCCCAGGATGCGATGAGCCGACATCGAGGTGCCAAACCTCCCCGTCGATGTGGACTCTTGGGGGAGATTAGCCTGTTATCCCCAGGGTAGCTTTTATCCGTTGAGCGACGGCCCTTCCATACGGTGCCGCCGGATCACTAAGCCCGACTTTCGTCCCTGCTCGACCTGTATGTCTCGCAGTCAAGCTCCCTTATGCCTTTGCACTCTGCGAATGATTTCCAACCATTCTGAGGGAACCTTTGGGCGCCTCCGTTACCTTTTAGGAGGCGACCGCCCCAGTCAAACTGCCCGCCTGACACTGTCCCTGAACCGGATCACGGTCCGAGGTTAGAATTTCAGTACAGCCAGGGTAGTATCCCACCAATGCCTCCACCGAAGCTGGCGCTCCGGTTTCCAAGGCTCCTACCTATCCTGTACAAGCTGTACCAAAATCCAATATCAAGCTGCAGTAAAGCTCCATGGGGTCTTTCCGTCCTGTCGCGGGTAACCTGCATCTTCACAGGTAATATAATTTCACCGGGTCTCTCGTTGAGACAGTGCCCAAATCGTTGCACCTTTCGTGCGGGTCGGAACTTACCCGACAAGGAATTTCGCTACCTTAGGACCGTTATAGTTACGGCCGCCGTTTACTGGGGCTTCAATTCAGAGCTTCTCCCTTACGGGATAACCCCTCCTCTTAACCTTCCAGCACCGGGCAGGTGTCAGCCCCTATACGTCGCCTTGCGGCTTGGCAGAGACCTGTGTTTTTGATAAACAGTCGTTTGGGCCTATTCACTGCGGCTCTCTCGGGCTTGCACCCTATCAGAGCACCCCTTCTCCCGAAGTTACGGGGTCATTTTGCCGAGTTCCTTAACGAGAGTTCTCCCGCGCGTCTTAGAATTCTCTTCCCGCCTACCTGTGTCGGTTTGCGGTACGGGCACCAGTCACCTCGCTAGAGGCTTTTCTAGGCAGTGTAGGTACAGGAACTTCGGTACTTAAATTTCCCTCGCCATCACAGCTCAGCCTTATGGCAAACGGATTTGCCTGTTTGCCAGCCTAACTGCTTGGACGCGCATATCCATCAGCGCGATTCCCTGCCTTCCTGCGTCCCCCCATTGCTCAAATGGTGACGTGGTGGTACAGGAATTTCCACCTGTTTTCCATCGCCTACGCCTTTCGGCCTCGGCTTAGGTCCCGACTAACCCTGAGCGGACGAGCCTTCCTCAGGAAACCTTAGGCTTTCGACGGAGGGGATTCTCACCCCTCTTTTCGCTACTCATACCGGCATTCTCACTTCCAAACGCTCCACATGTCCTTCCGGTCATGCTTCACAGCCCTTGGAACGCTCCCCTACCACTGTCCGTAAGGACAATCCATAGCTTCGGTGATACGTTTAGCCCCGGTACATTTTCGGCGCAGAGTCACTCGACCAGTGAGCTATTACGCACTCTTTCAATGGTGGCTGCTTCTAAGCCAACATCCTGGTTGTCTAAGCAACTCCACATCCTTCTCCACTTAACGTATACTTGGGGACCTTAGCTGATGGTCTGGGCTGTTTCCCTCTTGACTACGGATCTTAGCACTCGCAGTCTGACTCCCGAGGATAAGTGATTGGCATTCGGAGTTTGACTGAATTCGGTAATCCTGTGGGGACCCCTAGTCCAATCAGTGCTCTACCTCCAACACTCTTCCCTCGAGGCTAGCCCTAAAGCTATTTCGGGGAGAACCAGCTATCTCCGTGTTCGATTGGCATTTCACCCCTACCCACACCTCATCCCCGCACTTTTCAACGTGCGTGGGTTCGGGCCTCCATCCAGTGTTACCTGGACTTCACCCTGGACATGGGTAGATCACACGGTTTCGGGTCTACAACAACGTACTATAGCGCCCTGTTCAGACTCGCTTTCGCTGCGGCTCCGTCTCTTCAACTTAACCTCGCACGTTATCGTAACTCGCCGGTTCATTCTACAAAAGGCACGCTGTCACCCATGAACGGGCTCCAACTACTTGTAGGCACACGGTTTCAGGATCTCTTTCACTCCCCTCCCGGGGTGCTTTTCACCTTTCCCTCACGGTACTGGTTCACTATCGGTCACTAGGGAGTATTTAGCCTTGGGAGATGGTCCTCCCGGATTCCGACGGGGTTTCACGTGTCCCGCCGTACTCAGGATACACTCCGGAGGAAACAACGTTTCGGCTACAGGGCTGTTACCTTGTCCCGCGGACCTTTCCAGGTCGCTTCACCTACGCTGTTTCTTTGTAACTCCGTATGGAGTGTCCTACAACCCCAGAAGGCAAGCCTTCTGGTTTGGGCTGATTCCGTTTCGCTCGCCGCTACTCAGGAAATCGCATTTGCTTTCTCTTCCTCTGGGTACTAAGATGTTTCAGTTCCCCAGGTCTGCCTTCTCATACCCTATGGATTCAGGTATGGATACTGCCTCATTACAGGCAGTGGGTTCCCCCATTCGGAAATCTCCGGATCAAAGCTTACTTACAGCTCCCCGAAGCATATCGGTGTTCGTCCCGTCCTTCGTCGGCTCCTAGTGCCAAGGCATTCACCGTGCGCCCTTTCTAACTTAACCGTTTTTGCGGCAGATAACCGTCGGATATCTTCGTCAACTGCGCCTTCTCGTTCCTGTCGCGTATTGGTATACGCTCAGTCACTCGAAAGCTTGTTTCCTCGATCTCCTTGGTTCTCCTTGCAAAAACCTTAATAAAAGGTTTTTTACGCAATTATGGCGTCTACATTCAGCCTTATCTAAGACACTCGGTTGCACTCATTAAAAGTTTGCACTTTTAATTATAACAACCGGTGATCATCAATCAGTTAATCGTTATCCAGTTTTCAAAGGGCAAAAGAATAACCTTCCTCTGGAAAGAGGAAAATCATTTTTGAGAGTATGACCTCTCAAAACTAAACAAAAAGTACCAAGCGAAGCTTTAAAAAGGTATGAGCCTTTTAAGCTCCTTAGAAAGGAGGTGATCCATCCCCACCTTCCGGTAGGGATACCTTGTTACGACTTCACCCCAATCACCTGTCCCACCTTCGGCGGCTGGCTCCAAAAGGTTACCTCACCGACTTCGGGTGTTACAAGCTCTCGTGGTGTGACGGGCGGTGTGTACAAGGCCCGGGAACGTATTCACCGCGGCATGCTGATCCGCGATTACTAGCAATTCCGGCTTCATGCAGGCGAGTTGCAGCCTGCAATCCGAACTGAGAGTGGCTTTATGGGATTCGCTCGGCCTCGCGGCTTTGCTGCCCTTTGTACCACCCATTGTAGCACGTGTGTAGCCCAGGTCATAAGGGGCATGATGATTTGACGTCATCCCCACCTTCCTCCGGTTTGTCACCGGCAGTCACCTTAGAGTGCCCAACTAAATGCTGGCAACTAAGGTCAAGGGTTGCGCTCGTTGCGGGACTTAACCCAACATCTCACGACACGAGCTGACGACAACCATGCACCACCTGTCACTCTGTCCCCCGAAGGGGAACGCTCTGTCTCCAGAGTTGTCAGAGGATGTCAAGACCTGGTAAGGTTCTTCGCGTTGCTTCGAATTAAACCACATGCTCCACTGCTTGTGCGGGCCCCCGTCAATTCCTTTGAGTTTCAGCCTTGCGGCCGTACTCCCCAGGCGGAGTGCTTAATGTGTTAACTGCGGCACTAAGGGTATCGAAACCCCTAACACCTAGCACTCATCGTTTACGGCGTGGACTACCAGGGTATCTAATCCTGTTTGCTCCCCACGCTTTCGCGCCTCAGCGTCAGTTATAGGCCAGAAAGTCGCCTTCGCCACTGGTGTTCCTCCACATATCTACGCATTTCACCGCTACACGTGGAATTCCACTTTCCTCTCCTACACTCAAGTCCCCCAGTTTCCAATGACCCTCCACGGTTGAGCCGTGGGCTTTCACATCAGACTTAAGAGACCGCCTGCGCGCGCTTTACGCCCAATAATTCCGGACAACGCTTGCCCCCTACGTATTACCGCGGCTGCTGGCACGTAGTTAGCCGGGGCTTTCTGGTCAGGTACCGTCAAGGTGCCGCCCTGTTCGAACGGCACGTGTTCTTCCCTGACAACAGAACTTTACAATCCGAAGACCTTCATCGTTCACGCGGCGTTGCACCGTCAGGCTTTCGCCCATTGCGGATGATTCCCTACTGCTGCCTCCCGTAGGAGTCTGGACCGTGTCTCAGTTCCAGTGTGGCCGATCACCCTCTCAGGTCGGCTACGCATCGTCGCCTTGGTGAGCCGTTACCTCACCAACTAGCTAATGCGCCGCGGGCCCATCTTACAGTGTTAGGAACAAGTCCCAACTTTTACAGCAGAACCATGCGGTTCTTCTGATCATCCGGTATTAGCCCCGGTTTCCCGGAGTTATCCCAGTCTGTAAGGCAGGTTGCCCACGTGTTACTCACCCGTCCGCCGCTCATTCCACAGGCATCACCCCGAAGGGATCAGCCTGTTTCCTGCGCTCGACTTGCATGTATTAGGCACGCCGCCAGCGTTCGTCCTGAGCCAGGATCAAACTCTCCAATAAATTGAAACGAGTTTGATGTCTCTGACATCATTTAATTTGAAAGATTACTCTTTCGATTGACGGGATATTTAAAATATCCCACTTCGCTTGGCTTATTGTTCAGTTTTCAAGGAACAAAATGTTTTGTCGTTTTTTTGGCGACTAAAATATCTTATCACCTGTTCAACTAATTGTCAACAACTTTTTTAGAAAGCATTTTGTCGAGTTTAGTCGTTTTTTAGCGACAAATTCCATTTTAACTCTTCCGAAAAGAAAAGTCAATGAAAATATCAAAATTAAATTACAAAGCCGCTCTCAACAGCTTGGACTATCAATATACCAATTTCCCAACCCATAGTCAATAGTTTTTTTATAAAAAAATCACATTTATTCCACATCATTTCTATAATTACAGAAACTCCACATGATCAAGAACAAAAGCGCAAGCGCCTTGGTCACGAGCGACACTCTTTATCTGCGACGAGCAAACGAAGTGGCGCGTGAGCACTCTTTACCTGGGCCGAGTAACCGCAGGCCCAGGCACTGCCTCTTCCTCTGCGAGTGCAGCTGCGGAGTTTATACGTCTAGGCAACTCGCAGCGTATCAAGAAGATATGCTCGTTGGACAGTATATTCGAAGAAGCTGCACAGAAGCCGTTTTTTGGCTTCAAGTACTCCTGCGATTACTCGTCGCAAGGCAGCAGAGATGCAAATTCATGTAGCTGCCTGCCTGAAGTGACCTCGAGTAGCTGTCTCTTCCTCTTCCAGCAGAGCTTCGATGCGTATCCGTCGAGACAACTCGAACCATACTCGTGATGTAAACGCTCGTCGCTGGTGCCAGAAGATATATATGATAAGTTTCACTTATCCACGAGGCTGAAATCTATAATTTCAAACAATAAGAAAAGCAGCGTCCTGGACGCCGCTCCTTCTATTATTGCCCCTGGCCAAGTGAATAGCCAAGCTCATTATTAAATCTGTAGAGGTTCTCAATTTTGATCCAGTCAAGACCTGCCTCTTCTGCTCTGTCTAATAGTTTCCTGATATCTTTATTAGAAGGAGCAGTATCCTCTTCGCTTAAGTTAAATCTGCAGCGCCAGTGGTCAGTAGTGAATGTTTCAGGGAACCCTCCCGGATAAACTTTCACCCCACGATTCGTGACGACAGCGAGTTTAAATTCCGGCCCTGCGATATCTTCGAGCTTTTTACCAAGTTCATCGGAAGTTAATTCATTATTAAACAGGAACACATCCACTCCGTCCAGTTCTCTTACAACATCATACTTAGGACGGTCCTTTACTTGTGGTTTCATTGCAGGCTGTGCTTCTTCATGAGCTTCCTCTTTAGCATAAGTGATTGGTTCAACCTTTTCAGGTCGCTGGCCAAGCCTTTCAATCACTGCTTCTGCAAACTCCATAGTACCTACGGAAGAGCCGCCTTTTGCAATATCTCCTGTGTGTACTCCGTCTTCCAAAGTTTTCAGCCAGGCATTATGAATTTTTTCCGCTACCTCAGGCTGTCCGATATGAACAAGCATCATAATCGCTCCGTGCAGAAGCCCGGATGGATTCGCTATTCCCTTCCCGGATATATCAGGTGCACTCCCATGAATTGCTTCGAACATAGCTACATTGTCACCAATATTCGCGGAACCTGCCAGTCCGACACTGCCTGTAATTTGTGCAGCAACATCAGATGCAATATCCCCATAAAGGTTCGGCATTACGACAACATCGAAATCCTGAGGAGTGTCGGCAATCTTAGCGATCCCGATATCAATAATCCAGTGTTCCGTCTCAATGTCCGGATACTCTTCAGCAATTTCATTAAAGACTTTATGGAATAGCCCATCAGTCAGCTTCATTATATTGTCTTTCGAGAAACATGTAACTTTTTTGCGGTTGTTTTTCCGTGCATATTCAAACGCATAACGAATGATTTTTTCAGACCCCGGACGGGTGATCAGCTTCAAACACTGAACGACCTCAGGTGTCTGTTGGTGTTCTATACCAGCATATAAGTCTTCCTCATTCTCTCTGATAATCACCATATCCATGTCCGGGTGCTTCGTTTTTACAAAAGGCTCATATGAAATGTTCGGTCTCACATTCGCATAAAGGCCTAATGTTTTTCGGATCGTTACATTCAGGCTTTTGTATCCGCCTCCCTGAGGTGTAGTAATTGGGGATTTAAGAAACACTTTAGTTCGCCTTAAAGACTCCCAGGCCTCATCGCTGATACCGGTTGAATTACCTGCCAGGTAAACTTTTTCTCCAATATCGATAAATTCCGGTTCAATGCTAGCTCCTGCGTGCTCAAGTACTTTAAGAGTAGCCTGCATAATTTCCGGTCCTATTCCATCACCTTCAGCTACAGTTATCGCTCGTTTGTCCGTCATAGTATTTGCTCCTTTACAAAGATGTAATAGAGTTGCGCAAAAAAGAGATCGCTTTCAACTTATTCCCGAAAAAAATATTAAACTAAATATACTATTGTGTCAATTAACTTCTATAATAGTAGAAAAAGAGAGAAAGATGCCTCCAATCATTAAGGCTTTTTATAATCCTGCCCCTGTCCACTTATCAGTCGTTTTTCCTGAGAAAGCTGCCGATCACTTTGATGTATTCTTCCGTTTCCTCGAGATATGGCATATGTGCGCTGTGTTCAAAAACATGCACGAAAGAAACTGGAGTCAAACTGCTGTAATAACCAGTGGATTCAGGTGTCGCTTCATCATATCTTCCGCATGTATATAAGGAAGGAACTGAAATATTCCGGAGCTCCCTGGTGCAATCAAACTCTTTCAGATTACCTGTAACATAGAACTCCGACGGGCCCCACATTGTCTGATAAACATTCGTCCCCCTGTATGGAGCTCCTTCAATGAGTATTTCCGGCAGAGGATCAAGCCTGCATACGAAATGCCTGTTAAATTCCTTTGTCGCTTCCTTATATTCTTCTGAATCAGTACGCCCGGAAATTTCACATTCCCTTAATATTTTTTGAACATCCTCTGGCAGAAGTTTCCGGTTATGCTCCTGGTCTTCCGCCCATTTAGGCGCACTGAGACACGGGCTTGAAAAAATCACGCTTTGTACGCCAGTCACACCTGAAAGCAAATATGCAGCTGCCAGGGTAGTTCCCCAGGAATGGCCGAGGATATGAACCTTCTTCAGGTTCAGAGCCTCTCTTACTTTAGCCAGTTCATCTGTAAATCGGTCAAGCTTCCATAATGATTCGTCATCCGGCCGGTCAGAATTACCACAGCCGAGCTGATCATAAAATATTACCGGGCGTTCTTCAGCAAGTACATCAAGTCCCTGCATAGAGTAATGAGAAGATCCCGGGCCTCCGTGCAAAATAATAACCGGGGTATTTTCCTGTTTCCCCTCATGCATCCTGTACCATACTTTCCCTCCGGTTACTTCCACAAAACCTTCCTTCACCGCCATTATCCATTCCTCCTCAGTTCTACCATTACATTAATAAAGAAATAATTAAATAAACTTAAACTCAGAGCGTTCACGGAGCTCCAGCAGGAAAAGCTTTAAAAGTTCTTTTGAGTTTTCCAGATCACTCAGATCCATTACTTCCACCGGTGAATGAGCGTACCTGGTAGGAATAGAAATAACCCCGGTTGGAACACCGCTGTTAGATTGGTGAAGCGCTCCTCCATCTGTACCAATGCCAGGGAACACCTCAAGCTGGTAAGGAAGATTATGTTTTTCCGCTGTCTTAATCAGCTTTTTACGTACCGGAACACTTGCAATCAGGCTGAAGTCCATCACCTTAATTCCCGGTCCTTTGCCAAGCCCCAATGTATTATCCATCATCGCTTCAGGTGTGTCGCTCACTGCTGTAGTGTCTACTGCAATGGCTAGATCCGCAGGGAGATACTGTCCTGCAACCTTTGCCCCCCGAAGGCCAACTTCTTCCTGGACGGAAAATACAGCATACAGTGTACCATGGAACTCTGACCTGTCCAGCTCTGCAAGAGTTTGGAGTAACACAGCACAGCCTGCCCTGTCATCAAAGCTCTTACCCATTATTCTGTTTTTTCCAAAGGTTAATTCACCGGCTGCGTATGTAACAGGATCTCCAATCTGTATTCCAAGTTCCTCTGCCTCCTGACGGGAGTCCACTCCAGCATCTATGTATAGTTCCGCATGTTTTCTCACTTTTTGAGGATCGTCAAATTTCATCATATGAGCAGAAATGGTTCCTATTACTCCGTAGCGAAGACCTTCTTCTGTACGGATCTGCACTTTTTGGGCAAGGAGAATTCTATCGTCATGCCCCCCGAGTTTCTCAAAGCGGATCAGTCCGTTATCTTCAATCTTTTTTACGATAAACCCAATTTCGTCCATATGTGCTGATACAATAACATCGGGTCCGTCATGGGCTCCTTTTAAAACCGCCGTTACATTCCCGGCACCATCTACCTTCGTTTCATCAGCAAGCTCTTGTACTTTGTTATAAATATAACGCGCTACATCATGTTCAAAGCCACAGGGGCCTGATAATTCAGTCAAATCTTTTAACACTTCTCTCATTTTCATCTCACCTTTAAGTTAATATGTTACTGCAATCCACATTTCACCGTTGCAGGAAGCAGCTATACAGAAGACAAAATTCAAGGAAGGAGCCCAAAGGCACTCCTCCCTTGTTACTATATTATATTTCGCCAGACGAAGTAGTTTTTCCTGCAATTTTATTATCTTTGAAAAACAATTTTCAGCATCTTCCCTGCGTATTTTCTGTAACCTCATTCCCCGGCACTAAACTGATGTTTCAAAAAGTCTGCCTTTCCGTAGAATTATAGAAGGTGAGTAAGCAGATTAGTTATTGTTATTGTCAGTGTTGCCCCCGTTATTATTATTATTATTAGCTTCATAATTGTTATTGCCGCCATTCTCTTCATTCGAGTTTTCGTTATCATTGGCGGCTGAACTTTCACCTGCAGACGTATTTGCTTCCTCGTTCACCTCTCCGGAAGCATCAACCTCATTTCCATCGTTATTCCCTGAATCAGACTCCTCGTCACTGCCATTTTCAGAGGAGGTATCACCAGATTCATTGTTTCCATTTCCATTATCATTTGAATTCGAGCCCGATTCATTGCCGTCATTATCTGAAGATCTGCCATTACTGTTATTTCCAGAATTGTCGTTTTCATCAGACGAATTATTTTCATTATTTGCTGAATTATTGTCTCCACCTGAATTATTAGTATCATTATTGTTTTCCGAATTGTTGTTTTGGTCTGAATTGTTATTACTGTTATTCCCTGAATTGTTTCCGTTATTCGAGCTTCCATTATGGCTGTTGTCTTCCTCATTACTGTTTTCATTTGAGGAATTGCCCTCATTATCATCTGTAGAACCATTGTTTTCAGAAGAT
The DNA here is from genome assembly GCF_002019695.1 of Evansella clarkii. Lineage (GTDB taxonomy): Bacteria > Bacillota > Bacilli > Bacillales > Salisediminibacteriaceae > Evansella > Evansella clarkii. The sequence continues at coordinate 4,236,849 of NZ_KV917376.1, forward strand.
GAGTTCTCATCCTGTGTATTTTCTTCAGAGGAGGAATCATCGTTATTATTGTTATTGTTAGCTGCATCGTCCTGAGAGTTGGCGCTGTTATCATTGTTGTCATCGTTTTCGTTGCTTTCGTTGCTGTCGCCGCCGTTTTCTTCATTGTCAGGCGAAGCCTCATCGGCATCGTTATTATCATCATTATCTTCACGAGCTCCGTCTTCGCCGTTACCATCCTCACCGTTATCATCGTCATCTTCATCATCTACTTCAATTCTTTCCTCATACCCATCTGGTATATCAAACGCTGATTCGGAAATTCCTTCAAGCGAATCTTCCATAATGGACTGGAAAACCATTGCAGGATGGTTGCCGCCGAATGTATCAAGCACATTATCCCCTCCTGGATTGTCGTAGCCAATCCAGACAGATGCGACTAACTCTGGTGTGTAACCTACAAACCATGCATCGTGAACCCCATCCACATCTTCAAATGCTTCGGTGTCCGGGAGTTGAGCTGTTCCCGTTTTTCCGGCAACTTCCCAACCATCGATCTTCGCTCTGAAACCAGTGCCTTCTTCCACTGCGTCTATAAGCATATCTGTAACAGCATAGGCGTTAACTGGTTCCATCATTTCAACTTCATTTGTTTCTCTCTCCACTATTACATCACCGTTACGGTCAGTAATTTTTGTTATTGCAAATGCTTCAGTCATATTACCCTCATTTGGAAAAACCGTATACGCCTGGGCCATTTCCAGTGGAGAAGCTCCGTTAGTAAGGCCACCCAGTGCAATACTTAAATTGTGTTTTTCCTCATCTTCAACAGGCAGTTTTGCCTGTTTTAAAAACTCATAGCCTTTTTCAACCCCAATTTCATCAAGGAGCGCCACAGCCGGTACATTCCTTGAAGTCACGAGAGCTTCTCTGACAGTCAATTCTCCAACAAACTCGTTATCATTATTTGTGGGTGTATATTCTTCATCGCCAAAATCCATCTCTTCATCTTCGAGTTCGTCTTCAGGACTGAAACCTTCTTCCATTGCCGGAGCAAAAACAGATAAAGGTTTAATTGTAGAGCCAGGACTGCGGCGCAGCTGTGACGCGCGATTAAAACCTCTGGCAACATATTCCCCTCTGTACCCTTTTAAACCTTTAATTCCTCCAGTTTCCGGATCAATAACTACAGAAGCGCTTTGAACGATATCCTCCCCTTCATTTTCCGGAAAAAGCTCTTCATTTTCGAGGGCATCCTCAATAGCCTGCTGCACCTGTGGATCCATTTGGGTATGAATCTCCATTCCCTCTTCATATATTTCTGACTCTGTAAGCCCATGAACACGAACGGCTTCATCTAGAACAAACTCTACGTAAGCCGGATAATTGTTTCCTGGACCTTCCTCTGTTTCTTCCGTTAACACAATTGCTTCATTTACGGCTTCTTCAAATTCGTTTTCTTCTATATATCCTTGATCATGCATCATTGATAAAACAAGATTTCGCCTCTCTTTAGCCTGTTCTTCATTTTGGAACGGGGAATAAAAAGTAGGAGAACGAGGGAGCGCTGCAAGAAGAGCAGCTTCTTCCAATTCAATTTCCTGGATATCCTTACCGAAATATTTTTGAGCAGCATCCTGTACTCCCCAGGTTCCTTCGCCAAAATAAATTTGATTTAAATATAATTCCATGATGACATCTTTATCGAACTCATTTTCAATTCTGTTTGCAGCGAATACTTCACGAATTTTCCGGTCAAATGTTCGTTCAGCGGAAAAATAGAGATTTTTCGCAAGCTGCTGGGTTATCGTACTGCCCCCTTCCGATATACCACCTGCACGGATATTCCGCAATGCAGACCGCCCGATTGCCCGGTAGTCAAAACCTGAATGTTCATAGAAACGTTCATCCTCTACCGCGACTACAGCTTCAATCATTATTTCGGGTATTTCAGATAACGGCACAGATGTGAAGTTATGTGCCTGCAGCTCTGTAATTACCTCTCCATTTGCATCATAAATCTCCGTTGGCTCCGGGAGAGGATCTTCCAGTTCGCTTAAATCAAGAGCCTCAGATTCAGTCATATAATGGCTGACAGCCATCCAGACACCAATAGCTCCTAATAAGAAAAAGACCCCAGTCACTCTGATGACGGTCCCTTTTCTTCTTTTACTCTTTTTATTTTTTGCTCTGTCTCCCATATGTTTTGCACCTTCCTTTTATATCGCTGACACAAGTATGTAATTGAACTCACGAGCCGGCTTTTAAACTCCAGCATCTGATCAGCCGCTCTAATGGCTTGATTCCCTGCAAAACAAAAAAGAAAACGTTATGGCACCAGTGAATTAAACTTTACTCGTATTAACTTGTATAAAAATTATTAATAAAACCATTCTATTGGTAACTTCTCAAGGGTGGGATGAAACAATGAAATTTATAGAAGACCTTTTCGATTTTTATAAGAATCATTTAACAGGCGATGAGGAAGATGCAGCGATTATTATCGAAGGAATTATGCAGGATTTCAGCCAGAAAGATCTGAATGGTTTTTTTGCCGGCTTAAGTGAAAAGGAGAAGTTTGAAATGGTGGGGCTTTATTTATATGAAAAATTCAGGCTGAAGGCAGCTGAAGAAGAAATAGGAACTACTCAAAATAACGATGATCAGAATTCAGGCGGTGAAATATTACACTAGACAAAGCCTTAATACGACAGCAAACTTACTATTTCTCCCTTTTGTGATAGCAACAAGACAAAAGTCCTTAAAATACGTTCCATTTTCTTTTGTTTTCCAGTACTAATCACTATCTTTTTTTACAGGTGAGGAAACGAGTTTTAACCTCCACTCGTCCAGGGAAAAGGTAAGCGGAAAAAGGCTTCGCTTTAAGATTCCTGCTCTGTTAAAGACGCTGGGTATTTTTTACCTTATTGAAGACAAACAGAAATAAACGAGTGAAAATTGGCGAACGTTATTGACGTAAGCCCCTACATACATATAAGATTTTTTCGAGCCAAGGAGTGTTCCAGTTGAATAAGAAAATTATAAAAGAGGCTTTCTGGCTCAGGGCATTAGCATGCTTAGCTGTAGTCACCGTGCATGCTGTTTATACGACTCTGGGCCATTATGAACAAAGTATCGGTACTATTAGCGAATATACACTGATTCTGCTTAGATTCCTTGCTTTTTTCGGCACCCCTGCCTTTGTCTTTATCTCAGAACTGCTGCTTGCCCGATCATACCCTGATAGAGTTCCGAAAGGTTTTTTTAGAAAACGGGTGAAGTTCCTGCTGGTTCCTTTTCTATTAATGGCTGTCGTATACGCTGTAATGCTCGGCAACACCTGGACCGAAACGGCAGAACGGTTGTTTAACAATTGGTTTCTTGCAGGTTTTACAGGATATTTTGTCCTTATTATATTCCAGTTTTATTTTCTGCATGTGCTGCTGCATAAAAAATTGCGGAACTGGCCAGCAAAAATAGTTCTGCCAGCTGCACTACTGATAAATGCAGCCTACCTTGCTTTTTTTAACTTTTCTGAACCAGCAAATATCTTTTTCGCAGAGCAAATCTGGAGCAGCGCTCACTGGCTCCCTTTTACCGGATGGATTTTTTATTTTACCCTCGGATATTATGCCGGTCGAAATTACGAGAAGTTTCTCGCCTTGCTCCACCGTAAAAAGAAACTGTTTTTCGCGCTTCCCGCAGTATCAATGCTGCTTCTGATTGTATTCGTAAGAACAGATATTCTGACAGTGGTATCTTCAAAGCGTATAGATATACTGCTTTATACAACCGGGATGATAAGCGTGATATTTATCCTGGCATCTTACCGGAAGAAAGTACCTGGTTTTATTATGACGATTAATAAATACTCATTTAATATTTACCTGCTGCATAATATCTTTCTGTATAATTTGCCTTTTATAAGTTTCCTGCATCCTATTATGTATTTTGCCTTTGCTTTCTGTATCGGGGTGGCTGCTCCTATCTTAATTTCCAGGCTTCTTTCAGGCTGGACGTTTTCACCGTACCTAATCGGTAAAACTTTGCCGGCACCGAAAGGACATAAAGTTAAAAAACAGATGAGAAACAGTGTAACTACAGGCTGCAGATCATACGGAGGGTACAGCAGAAGAAAAACTATATACGGCCCACATAATGAAGAATCTTCCGCAAGATAATAATTTACAAACCAGCTGCTGGTTAACTCTGTATTGAAATGAAACTACCCATTAAGTATACTAAAGATATAGAATAAGAGACAAACCGCTGGTGCCCGACACACCAGCGGTTCTGCAACAGAGCTGCTTCCATGGAGGGGGCAGCTATGAATACCTGTAATCCACCTGGCTGGTCAGTTTAAGGGTGGATTATTTTTTATGTTTAAATTCCAGTAAAGTGACAATGAGTGTTGCGAACATAATCATAAGCGCTAATGCTTCAAACACTGCCACAGGCCTCACCCCCTTTCCTGCGGGAGTGAGCCGCCACCCTCAGGACATCCGCCCTGTCGCTTGTACTATTATAGCACAAACACGAACGCTTGTTCTCTTATTTTACTTTTTTTTATAAATAAGACCTAGTAAAACCTATCATGTTAAAAGGCCAGCTGTTACATATTCCTGAAGAATAAAAATAAGCCTCCTGCTCTTTCAGCAGGAGGCTGTCTGTTTAAACAGAAGCTGTTTCTTTATTAAAAGCTTCTTCCACAGTTACATATTCATATCCAAGATCTCTTGCTACTGTTTCGTAAGTGATTTCACCATTTACAGTATTAACGCCAAGCTTTAACGCCGGGTTATCTTCGATCGCTTGCCTTACACCTTTTCCAGCGATCTGCAGGGCATATTGGATTGTTACGTTAGTCAGTGCGATTGTGGACGTTCTCGGCACAGCGCCAGGCATATTAGCAACAGCATAGTGAACTACTCCATGTTTCTCATAAGTTGGTGCATCATGAGTTGTAATTCGGTCAACTGTCTCAAAAATCCCGCCCTGGTCGATTGCCACGTCAACAACTACAGACCCTGGCTTCATTTCCTTGACCATTTCTTCTGTTACCAGCTTAGGCGCTTTAGCACCAGGGATAAGAACTGCTCCGATAACAAGGTCGGATTCTTTTACAGCTTCAGCGATGTTAAGAGGGTTACTCATTAATGTGTTAATTTCATTTCCGAATATATCATCAAGCTGACGAAGTCTTTCTGGACTAAGGTCAACAATCGTTACGTCTGCGCCAAGACCCATAGCAATTTTCGCTGCATTAGTTCCTACAACCCCGCCGCCGATTACTGTAACTTTACCACGTTTCACTCCGGGTACACCGGAAAGAAGGATTCCCATTCCGCCTTTTGGCTTTTCAAGGAATTGTGCGCCGATCTGAGCAGACATTCTTCCGGCAACTTCACTCATCGGTGTAAGAAGCGGCAATGTGCGGTTTACTTCTACAGTTTCATAAGCAAGAGCAGTAACACCTTTTTCAGTTAAAGCTTTAGCAAGCTCCGGCTCAGCCGCCAGGTGCAGATACGTAAACAAAATAAGTCCTTCGCGGAAATAATCATACTCAGAAGCAAGAGGTTCCTTTACCTTCATAACCATTTCTGCCGCCCATGCTTCTGCAGCAGTTGCAGCTATTTTTGCTCCCGCCTCCTGGTAGTCTTCATCTGTAAATCCACTGCCGATTCCTGCAGTTGTTTCTATGATTACTTCATGACCTGCTTTTACAAAAGCAACTACTCCTGCTGGTGTGATGGCAACTCGGTTTTCATTATTTTTGATTTCTTTAGGTACTCCAATATACATTTATATCATCCTTCCATAAAGTATCTGCTTAGAGGCTGACTGTATTACGTTAAACGCTTTCACTTTTCTCAGTGCGTATTCCTCTAATAAACTTTTACATAACTTTAGTATATTTCTCCTGAATTCATTTTTCATTGTGAAGAAGAAAAAAATTAAAAGCACCTGTTTGTTAATTTCTACAAACGGGTGCTTTCTTCAAGCCGCTTAAGCTTCAGATCTAAATATAAGGACATTTTTTCATTTGTATTTTTCAGGTTAATGTCTGTTATAGCCGCGATACGTTTTATTCTGTAATTTAAAGTGTTCATATGTACATGAAGAACTTTTGCAGCGTCATTTACGTTACTGTCATTATTAATATAGACTTCCAGAGTCTCAAGTAAATTTGTTTTATTTTGTTTGTCGTATTTAACAAGTTTTTCAATTGCAGGATGCTCATATCCTTCTTTGCTTTTTTTCTCAAAAATGACGTCAAGGTAACGAAGGATCCCCAGTTCCGGATAGGAGCTTACTCCCTTTAATTCAGAAGGAAATCTTTCGATAAGCCGAATGACTTCCTGGGCTTCCTGATAACTTTTCACCGCTTTATTCAATTCTTCATAGACAGACCCAGAAGCCCCGAGTATATTTTGCGCATTAAATTTCTCCTCCATTTCCTCTGTGAAAAAATGGATAAATCTGGACACCTCTTTTTCAGCAAGCGTCTGTTTATTCATATATGGAGAAACAATTAAAATGATCTCTCTTTGCACAACAACAAAAAAGCTGACACTAACGTGTTGATTCGTCTTTAAAATGTACCCTATCCTCTGTTCAATTTTATTACTGATATCTTCTTTAAATTTAAAAACCACTGCTGCATAACTTGCGGGTATTTCCAGGTTTAACTGCCGGAACTTTTCTTCCACAGCTTCACGAGTTGTAAAACGCCCGCTCAACAGCTGCCATAGGAAATCCTGATAGCCTTCCTGTTTCTTCTTTTTCCGCGCATGTATCTGCAATAATTCAGATCTTGCCGAATCTGCAGCCATTTTCAGCAATTTTAACTGCTCATCAGAAAGCCTGGCCTCTTCATCCACTACCCAAATATAGCCGATTACTTCATTATTTTTCCTGATAGACACCGCAACCCGGTTACCGAGTCCTATATCTTCTATTCCATCTATTCTTACTGGTTCTTCACCTTGCATCAATTTAAGGATTATCCCTTCCTGCCACAGCCGGTTAATTACTTTCTCAGGTACACGCCGCTGAATGATCGTATTAATGCGGGCAGGATCAGTGTGGCTGTCATGAGAACTGTAGGAGAGCAGCCGGTGATTCACATCCTCAATTGTAACAGGGCAATGCAGCATATCTCTTAAGTTATCCGCAAGGTTTTCGAGGTTTCCGCTGCCCCAAAATGGATTTTCTTCCATATTAATTAACTCCTTTAATCACTGTAACTAAATTCTCTTTTTAAACTGAGCCGTCGAACTTATTATTGAACTGCATAGTTTACCACGAAAATTAAAATTCAAACAAGGTATGTAGTATTTGGCAAGGTATCGAGGGTGAAAACTCCTTCACCACTGTTACCTGCTACTCCTCAGTATAACCGAAAAAGATTCCATTTCAACAATACCTCAATTTGTCGATTTCCACAAACGAAACCGAGAATGTTTTAATTATTTAACAATAATAATATACCTGAAAAATGTTAAAATTTTTTACAGCCCATTTTGAAAGCGTTATCAATACAACAAGGAGGAAACATATGGACATTCTACCAATTCTTGATACGATTAACAGTTATCTATGGGGCACACCAAGCTTAATCTTGCTCTTTGGAACAGGGTTGCTGCTTACAGTAATGCTTAAGGGGCTGCAATTCAGCAAGCTGTTATATGCGTTTAAACTTGGTTTTACAAAAGAGGGAAATGCTAAAGCCGGGGATGAAGGGGATGTAAGTAACTTTAAAGCACTTATGACAGCTCTTGCCGGTACAATTGGAAACGGTAATATTGCCGGAGTAGCAACCGCCATTGCAATCGGCGGACCAGGTGCAATGTTCTGGATGTGGATTGTCGGACTTTTAGGAATGGCGACAAAATATTCAGAGGCCCTGCTCGCTATGAAATACCGTGTTAAAAATGCAAACGGAGAATATTCCAGCGGTCCTATGTATTATGTGGAACGTGGCCTGGGCCGAAAATTCAAATGGCTCGCAGTAGCTTTCGCCCTTTTTGGTGCTTTTGCTGCTTTAGGCATCGGTAACAGCGTCCAGTCTAATACAATTGCCGGCGTCATGGAAACATCTTTTGGAATTAATAATATTACTACCGCAATTATTTTATCTCTTTTAGCTGGTTTGATTATCTTTGGCGGTCTGAAAAGAATTAGTACAGTAGCAGGGGTGTTTGTGCCTGTAATGGCTATTCTCTACATCGGAGGGTCCCTGCTTATTCTTGGAATTAATTACGATCAGATTATTCCTGCTTTCCAAATGATCTTCTATTATGCATTTAATCCGGTTGCTGCAACAGGAGGATTTGTCGGAGTCCTTGTTGCTGAAGCGATCAGAAACGGTGTGGCAAGGGGAATTTTCTCCAACGAAGCTGGTCTTGGTACCGCTGCTCTTATTGCGGGAAATGCAAAAACAGACCATCCTGTAAAACAAGCGTTGGTTGCCATGACAGGTACTTTTATCGTTACTATCATTGTATGTACAATGACAGGGCTTGTTTTGATAATATCAGGTTTCTGGGATCCTACCGGCGGATTAATTTCCGGAGTTGAGCATCCTGCTCACTTAGAAGGAGGAGCTTTGACAGGAGCTGCCTTTGCCTCTGTTCTTGGAATCGTTGGGGAATATATTGTTGCTTTCTCTATTATATTCTTTGGCTTTTCAACGATTGTAGGCTGGTATGTATACGGTGAAAAATGCTTTGAATACCTTGTTGGAACAAAAGGAATTTTCGGTTACAGAGCAGTTTATATTTTTGCGTGCGGTGTCGGTGCGGTGGCAAACTTAACAACGGTATGGGCTTTCGCAGACATGGCAAACGCGCTTATGATGATTCCTAACTTAATTGCATTAATTTTATTGAGCAAAGTTGTTGTAAGAGAAACGAATGACTACTTTGAAAATCATTATAAAGCTGCTAAAGGTGCTGAAAAAGCTGCAGGTTAACAGTAACACCTATATTACTAAAACGGACAAAGTGATCCCTTTGTCCGTTTTCTTATTTCATCCCATGGCTGGCGGAAACATCTATCTTTTCTTTTAGTTTACCAATCCGGTTTTTAAGTTCAATATTGTAAGTAATTATAGTAATGGCGTATACGAGTAACAAAAGATAGATAATATTTTCCCCCAGCGGATTTTCAGTCGGCAAACTTACTGCTGAAATCCAGGCCAACAGTGCTCCTCCCAGCTTACCAAAGCCGCTTTTAGTGCGCTTTTTCCTCAAATCACTGATATATCTTTTCTCGAGGTCTTCAAGCTCCCGGGACCAGCCGAACACCTTCAAATTAAACTTAACAGACAATAAATCATATATTGCTCCAGCCAATGTGAATGCAAAGATAAGGAGCGCCATTACATGTAAAGAAGCGGCAGGCTGAAGAACATACCACGCAGCAGCGGCAAATAAGACTGCCGTTACAAAGTTTGACGAATAAACCTCATACTTCCTTATTTCTTCAAGCCTGTTCATTTGCACTGCCTCCTTTTTTAGTGATCTCCTTGCTGACTATCTACGATGCAAGAAGGAAAAAGTTCCCTTTTTCACGCTTCATTTCAAGCGGATTACTTTTAAATTAGATTGAAGTGGAGAAACTCTTTTTACTCTTGGTTTTAATTGTGAAAATATAAATGTGAGGCTTGGCTTGTTGGTCTTGCATGACTTGAGCTAAGAAATATTCATCTCAGGGGGTGCAAGACTCTCTTGCAGGACTTGAACACAGAAATTATTCATCTCTGGGGGTGCAAGATCCTCTTGCAGGACTTGAGCACAGAAATTATTCATCTCAGGGGGTGCAAGATCCTCTTGCAGGACTTGAGCACAGAAATTATTCATCTCAGGGGATGCAAGACTCTCTTGCAGGACTTGAGCTCAGAAAATCCTCATTTCATGGGATGCAAGACCCTCTTGCAGGACTTGAGCACAGAAATTATTCATCTCAGGGAGTGCAAGATCCTCTTGCAGGACTTGAGCACAGAAATTATTCATCTCACGGGGTGCAAGACCCTCTTGCAGGACTTGAGCACAGAAATTATTCATCTCAAGGGGTGCAAGACTCTCTTGCATGACTTGAGCTAAGAAAATATTCATCTCAGGGGGTGCAAGACTCTCTTGCATGACTTGAGCTAAGAAAATGTTCATCTCAGGGGGTGCAAGACTCTCTTGCATGACTTGAACACAGCAAATATTCATCTCTGGGGGATAAGCTGCCCTGGCATAGCAAGAAAAAACAAGCATCCCGGAAACTTTACCGTGATGCTTGCTCAATATGTATAACTATTTTTCAATGAGCACAACGGAGTCGCCAACTTGAATGGCTGCATCATTTTTTACGATACCGAATGCGCCGCCATTCCAGTCAGGAAACATTGCATCCTTCAAACCTGGAAGAGCTTCATCCATTTGTTCACACGGCTTCGTCTCTCCATATATCTCAATTTCACATTCACCGACTTTCAAGGTCTTCCCCCGGCTGTTCTTCAGGGCCACACCTGATACAAGCAGGTTCGCCCGTCTTGCAGAAGGATCAAGAGCACCTCCAAGTTTTTCCATCAGTTCATTCCAAACTTCTTCTTCGATGATGGTAACCTGCCTTTTCCTTCCCTGGTCTGCATTGTTTACAATCCCTCTGTTCTCCACCAGTTCTGCCTTTTCTGCCGGATCCATCGGGCCACCCTTCATTCTCTTAACCCAAATCGATTTTAATTCTCCTGTCATTCTTCCTCCCCCTTCCAAAATTAAACTACTATCTAAATTCTAGCACATCAGAAAAAAAAGCACTGCTCTTTTTTGAACAGTGCCGCCAATACTATTCAGTTTTTATCAGGACAGCCTCCAGGACATAACGCTCAGGTGCACTACCGATAAAGTTAAACGGATAACAGGTGGTCACTGTCAATGTTGCGCTTGGTCTCGGAACAATTACCGTTCTGTCGTCCTCATCAACAATTCTTACACGTTTTACTTTATAAGTGAATTTACCAGCGGAAGTCGCTACAATCAGCAAGTCATCCTCTCCGACCTGGCCTAGTTCCCGGAACACAGTATCCCTGTGGCCTGAAAGGACCGAATTATCTTTTTCCCCTGGCAGGACGCTGCCGGCATAGTGGCCAACGCCTTTTTCCAGTTCATCTTCGTCAGTGCCGTGATAGATTGGCAGGTCGGCATTTAATTTAGGGATATGGAGTACTCCGATTTCTTCCCCCACTTCTGGTTTTTCAAAATAAAGTGGTTCGTTTTTCTCAGTGTCCTGATTCTCTTTTGTTTGCTCCTCCACGTCCTCTGTTCCTGAAACAACCGACTCTCGTTTCGGCTGAGCAACTGTGCCGGTATTCCCCTCATCTTCTACCGAATAGACCGGTTCAGCGTACTTAAACAGCAAATACCCTTTTAAAAATGTATAAGCATTAGTAGTAGAAAACCAGAGACCGAAAACGACCATTAATGCAGAAATAAACAGTAAAACTCTTTTCCACGGCTCTGAAGTCCTTCTTTTCCTTACTCTGCTTTCCACTGTTATGCAGCCTTTACTTTACGGAAGACAACTACACCAGCGCCAGCGATGAGCAGTCCCAGAATCATATACAACGGATACTCCGACGCAGTTTTTGGCAATTTGGCGCCTTTTTCGGTTTTTACTACAAGTGCAGTCTTATCCTCTGATGATTTTTCAGGAGCTTTTTCCTGGACCGTCTTCACTTCTTTTGTTACGTTTTTCATTTCAGAGCCTGTTTCTTTTATTAAATCAGACCCGAATAAATCTGCCGTAATTATAATATCAGCAAGGAATTCACCTTCATAGTTATACAATTCAATTAGTAAAGCATAACCGTCAAGGTCCGTAATTTTCATCAATTCTGAGAATGTGACAGCTAATTTTTCATCGCCTTTGACTAAATAAAATTTAAAATCCAGTTGAAATATGCTCGCCATTTCTTTAAATATGGACAATACTTCAGCTATTTGCTCAGCTGTCAATTCATCAGCGCTTTCAAAATCAGGCAGAGCATAAATGCGTTCGTCAAGTGCGAGAAGCCGGTCTAATAAATCATCTGTAGTTTCTATAACATATTCAAAATGATTAACCAGTCTCTTAAACTCCTCCAAAGTAAGGCCGATTTCGTCAAATAACTCTGACAACTCATAATAGATTTCTTCTAAAAACTCCCTGTGAAATTCTTCCCACTCTTCTTCTGTCATATCCCATTCATCATCATATAAATAATCCCATAAATAAAAATCGAGCTCATATTCAAAATAAAAATCTTCCAGTTCTACACCATAAGATGCCAGAATTTCTTCCATTTCAATATAGGTAACTTCATAAATTTCCAGGTACTCTTCCACTATTTCATCTGTTAAAGGCCTGCCGAAAATCCACTCGAAATCTTCTGTACTATCAAGTTCTTCCAGCGAAAACCCTTGCCCCATAAGCCTTTCCTCTAATTCTTCCTGATCAAGCTCAACTTCTTCCAGGTAAGTATCAAGCTCATTCTGCGAAATAGCAGCAAAAACTGATGGAGCAGATAAAGAAAACAATAAAGCTAAACATAGAAGTACTGACAGAACTTTTTTCACTAGTAATTCCCCCATAGTAGTTTAATATGTAACAAGATAGATTGATTATAATCTGTGTAAGGGGAAATATCCATATATATTTTAGTTATTTGTAAATATATCTGTTTTAATTAAACATACTTTTAAATACTCCTGAATACTTCGACATACTCTCTAAAAAATTACAAATATAAATAATCTACTTTTTAAGCTTCAGAAACAATGCCAGTATAAGTGGGAATATAGTAAAACTGAGGAGAAGAACGGTAATATCCACTACTGGAATGAACTTCGTATTACGCTCAGAGACTTCATACATTCCTAATGGCTTCACCGAAGCAAATCCTCCTCCACCTCCTCCATGTGATTCACGGGCGCCTTCAAACTTATTATCTGCTCCTCCCCCGCCGCCAAAAGAATATGTTACTTTACTTACCGGGATTACCTTCTTACCATCAGCCAGTTCCATTGGTTCTCCAAAGACAGTTTCTGACTTACAGTGCTCACTTAGTTTTCCAGCAATCTCACTTACCGGATTTTTGTACACGCTTTTCATTAAATTATTTCCGTTACCATCCTTCTGGTTCATCGTGGCCACCTCTTTTTAATATTTTCCTGTAATGTACAAATCCTGCATTACTATAATCTATTCTTCCTGTGCATCAAGCTTCAGCAGCGATGTACTGAGAACAATATTCCCTGCTCCACTGCAAAACCCCTTTATTTTACAGCTTTTGTAATCCAAAAGAGACCCGGATAAAACTAACTCACCTTTAAATAAGTGGCCTTGTCATTCATTGAATAAAACTGGGTTCAGGTAAAAGTAAAATAAACGGAGACTTTCCGTTTATATGAAGATGGGAGCTCGTTTTTAGGGAGAATAAGGGAAGGTTCTCCGGTTATGCGAACTAAAAAGTCCTGTTTTTGAACTTTTCAACTTAATAGGCGGAATCTCTCCGTCTATTTCAAAGATTTTTTATAATAATTACGAATTAAGCGGAATTTTTCCGTCTATCTATTAAATCTTTTGTTTAGACAACCTCACCCTGACCCATAATTACAAATCTTATTGATCCTGGATGGAACCGGAATTAGCAGCTATTTATCGACCAGTTGGTAAAGATTCAAATAAAAAAAAGGCGTATGCCAATTCATACGCCAAGTCTTGTCTCTTTTAATCATAACGCTCCCATTAACAGAACCCTTTAGAAAGTCCCACGGCAGCTATATTTATTCATCTGTGAGTATTGTTTTGCCATCTTTCTGATCGATCTTTTTCTCCTTCATTAGCTTTCCGAGCGCACGTTTAAAGGATGCTTTGCTTATGTTAAAAACCTCTCTGACTGCCTCAGGACTGCTTTTATCTGTATAAGGCATTTCACCGCCATTTTTTCTCAAGTAAGCGAGTACATCCTCGGCATCCTCAGACATGCCTTCCTGTTTCAGAGGGCGGAGGGTGACATTAATAGTTCCATCCTGTTTTACTTCAATAACTCTTCCCGTTACCCAGGAACCGAGACGAGGCTCTTCCTTTCGCTCTGTATGATGAATAAATCCTCTGTACCCTTCTTCTGTGATCATAAATGATCCTATTTTTGCAGACCGGTACACACGCCCCCCGATCTCTTCATTTTTCAATGTTTCAGGCGCCTTTTCATATTCTTCTTCCACTATGTTTTCAGTAACCGGCTTTGCCAGTAGTCTCCCTTTTTTATCTGTTCTGAGGGTTACGAACAGTTCGTCCCCTTCCTCAGGCCAGACATTTTCTTTTAGAGGAAGGTCATCCTTTGAAACAAGTATTCCTTTTTGAATCCCGATATTAACAAAAACACCGAGACCTTTTACTACCTCTTCGACTTCTGCCCAGCCGTACGAGTCCAGTGTTATTGAAGGGACTGCCATTGTTGCTGTAAGCTGTCCTTTTTTGTCAAAATACAAGAATACTTCGGTTTCTTCCCCTTCGGAAAGTTTCCCTTCAGTTTCATTTAAGTGCATCAGCACTTCTGTTTTTCCATTCGTCAGAACATACCCTGTTTCTATTACACGCGCTACTTTAAGTTCCTGTATGGTACCTGCTTTTAATGGTTTCATATAACCTCCTGCTTTCCAAATCGTTATCCAGTTTATTATCCCGTTTTTCATTATAGCTTATTGTTCCACAAGTTGAAAAATTTCACACTGCCCAATCCTTCATTCCTGCATGACAATCATAAAAAATCCTCAATGCAATCCTCTCCGCCGCGCGCTGCTTTTCTTCTGTTTTGTAGGTATAAATGTATATTTTAAGGCCATTCTGGTTTCAATATTAATTTTCATGGGTACTTTTCCAGTATAATTCAGGCCTGTTCCCCAGGCGCTGCAATGCAATACATTAACTCCATTTAAAGATAAAACTTCATATTACAGACTAAGGAGGAATAGCAACATGAGACAAGAGCGCACGAGTTCTTTAAAAGAAATAAAACCAGTATTTACGTTAGATCAAATATATGGCACAGATTTAATTTACAACCCTCGGCCTTCCATAGAAGACCATGGACATTTTGCTGATGATCCAGTAGTTAATGAAACACTTACCGGACGGGAGCTGTCCATACTAGGAGAAATGCCTGTTGTCTGCCGTGACGCTGTCTGCACTACTCCCGCACTTAATATACTTGAAAAAACAGGATTAAAAATCCCTCCGATAAGATATACCTACAGAAACACGGAAGAATATTTACAGCTTCTCCAGCTTTTCAGAGAGAAAGACCAGCGGGTGGTAATGCAATATCCTCACCCTAAAAAGGAAGTACCAGAAGATTTATACTGGGTAAAACCAGACGTAATTGAATATGTGAATGACAAAAATAAAATTGATGAGCTTGTTCCAAGTGATTATGTTCCTGAAAGAAAGACAATCAGTTATAAGCAGATGAAAGAAGAAATAGACAATAAGGAACTGACCGCACCAGTTGTGTTAAAAACTGGCGACGGGGAACCGACCGCTGGAGGATTCGGGGTTAAAATTTGCACCACAGAGGAAGACATGCTTGAAGCGATTGAGTTCTTTAAGCAAACACCGGAAATAATCGTTGAACAGCATATCGATTATCACAGCAATATATGTGTTCAGTATGCATGTAACACGAAAGGTGAAATCACTTATCTGGGCAACACAGAGCAAATTGTCAGCGAAGGAGGAAACCATAAAGGCAGCTGGGTGAATGTAACTGCTGATATGATGGATGAAGCCTCTGAAGCAGGCAAGGAGATCATGAAAAATGCCTATGAGAAGGGGTATGTTGGAATAGCAGGCTTTGACGTGGTCTTCACAGACACTCATTTTTACTTTATTGACCTAAACTTCCGAATGAACGCTTCAACTGGAGCTTTACTACTCTCCGAAAGCATTTATAATACTTTCGGAAAAGATGAAATCCGCCTGAATTCATGGACAAGCAATCTGGAATTCGATGACATGCTGGAGCTTCTGGAAAAATATATCGAAAAGGAATGGATCATCCCATTAAGTATTTTTGATCCCAGGTATGTTCCTTTTGAAACAGATGGAGCAAGAGTTACAGGGCTCATAATCGCTGATTCAAAGGATGAAATAAATAGTATGCTTGAAGAAATGGCCCAGGATGGACTGGTGACCTCTTAAAGTAAGTTAACTGAATTAATTATAAGAGGCTGTTTTTGAAGATCACGTAGTAAGGTGGCTTTATTTACAGCCTCTTTTTTTCTTAAGGCCTTTTAAATATGACAGACCAGGAGGAGTAACAAATGAATAAGGAAAGCAACACGAAAGCAGACAATTTTTTATCAGAACTGAAGCCAAGCATATCCATTGCCGAAATATACGGTGACAATCTCATTTATAATCCAAGGCCTTCTCTAGACGAACACGGCCATTTTGCGGAGAACCCAGTGATTAACGAAATCATCACCGGAAGGGAAATAAGTATAATGGGGAACACACCGATTATCTGTTGCGAGGCTGTGGCAACAGCTCCTGCTGTCGATTGTCTTGAAAAAGCAGGACTGCTTATCCCTCCGGTTCGATATACGTACAGATCAGAAGAGGAATATTTAAAGCTGCTGAAACATTTCACGGAACAAAACCAGAAACTGATTATCCAGCACCCTCACCCGGAACATCAGGTACCTGCTTCCCTTTACTGGATAGACCCAGCAATACCCAGGTTCCTGAATGATAAAAAGAACGTGGATAAACTAGTTCCTGAAGAGTATTGTTTGGCGAGAAGCACCCTTTCTTATGAAAAAATGGCTGAACAAATCAGTGATAACTCCCTTACGTCTCCTGTTGTACTAAAAACAGGAGACGGAGAGCCTACTGCGGGCGGCTTTGGCGTAAAGATATGTAAAACTTCCCAGGACATAGAGGATGCTCTGGAATTCTTTTCAGAGGTTGATGAAGTAATTGCAGAGCAGTATGTTAATTACAACAGCAATATTTGCATTCAGTTTGCCGCTGCTGCTGACGGAGAGATTACGTACCTTGGGAATTCCGAACAAATAGTGACAGAGGACGGTAATCATAAAGGAAGCTGGCTGAATGTAGATCATGAGAAACTGCCTGCTGCTGTTTCTGTTGGTAAAAAAATAATGAAAGATGCGCAGGAAAAAGGTTATGTTGGTGTTGCAGGCTTTGATGTGATTTTTGATGAAGAAAATTTTTACTTTATCGATTTAAATTTCCGTTTAAATGCCTCAACCGGAGGTCTCCTTTTGTTTGAAAGCATCACCCGGCAATACGGCATAGATAATCCGGAAGTCAGGCTCTATTCCTTCAGTTTCGAAAAGAAGTTTGATGAACTGATAAGCCTTCTTGAATACAGTGTGGAAAAGCGATTATTCACCCCTTTAAGTATTTTCAACTCTGAACACAGTGATTATAAAAACAGGGATTACAGAGTCACCGGCTTGATTATTGGCACGTCAAGAGATGAGGTATCAGCTAAAATTACCCGTCTCCAAAACGAAGGGATTACAACTTAAATACTAAATATTCTGTAAAACTTTAAAAAAACACTTTTCAGGGCCTTTAGTAACGGGTATATTTAATACGACTAGTAATATCCTTGTTTTTACAATTTATTTCTAGAAAAATAAAGGAACTTGGAAATATATAGCGAATTTTTATAATTAAGCGAAAATAGTTGGAATTCCCAACTATTTTCGTCTGCTTACATAGACCTATTTCCTGCTCCTTCTGTCAGATGGTGCAGTTGTTATACAGAGATTCTTTAAGGTGGTGATCCTGTTGGCTTCCTTTTCTCATAATTGCAGGCCGGCATCGGAAATTATTGTTGAATATCTTGAAAAGAATCTGCCTGATTTTCTCGAGGTTTGGGAGGAAAAGATTAAGATTGAAGAGAACGATAAATATAAGGACAATGTCCGGATTAACGGTCTGCAGATGTATGAATTAGTTAAACAGACTATGCTCGGCAGTATTGAAGAAAAGGAACTTCGTTCACTCGCAGAAGCAGTAGCATACCAGCGTATGGAGGCAGGCAGCAATATCGGCGAATTCGTTTATAATGTTAATGTAGGCAGATCAATTATTATTAAACAGGTTAACAGTTCAGGTGTTTCCGTAGCAGAACTCACTGAATCTATTGATAAAATTAATTCTCAGTTTGACCAGTTTTGTTATTTTGCCGTTACTAAATATACGGAATTAATAAATAAGAAATTGGAAGAAAAACAGAAATACATTGCTGATACACATAAAGATAAGCTGGCTATTTTAGGGCAGATGTCCTCCAGCTTTGTTCACGAATTCAGGAATCCTCTCACGTCAATTATGGGTTTCACGAAACTTCTGAGGAAAGACTTTCCCGGCAACAAATACCTGGAGATAATTGAAATGGAGCTCGATCAGCTAAATTACAGAATTACTCAGTTCCTTCATACGTCCAGGATCGATACAAGTGAAAAACGTTCCGAAACATTCGACCTTGAAGAACTATGTAATGAAATTATAAAATTTATTTATCCAAGCCTTCTTAGCGAAGACGTGATTGTTACCTCCGAGAATATTAATGATGTTTATGTAAAAGGAAACGCCAGTGAACTGAAGCAGGTATTTCTGAATATACTGTTTAATTCTATTGATGCGTTAAAACTAAGAGACAAACCACGTAAAATTCATATTGTCTGCCATAAGATTGAAGACCGGGCAGATATTACAATATCCAATAATGGACCGCCAATTCCAAAAGAAATTAAAGAAACTATTTTTGAACCTTTTTATACGACAAAGGAACTTGGAACCGGCATCGGTTTATTTGTCTCTAAGTCAATTGTAGAAAAGTATGGCGGCGAAATTACTTGTGAGTCTGGAGAAGAACTCACTTATTTTAAAATAGTGCTGCCTATGGATACTAAATAAACAAGCCCAGGCATAATAACTTTGCCTGGGCCTTATCTTTACTGTTTTTAAACCTCGGTTGCAGCCTTCTTCTTTCTCATTGATTTAGGAATGTAAACACAGAACGGTTCACTCTCTAAATAATCTCCTGTGACCGCATAGGCTCTGGAACGGGAACCGCCGCAAACATGACGGAATTCACACACACCGCACTTGCCTTTGTATAAATCAGGATTTCGAAGAGATTTAAAAACCTCAGATTCTCTGTAGATTTCAGGAAGAGGCGTTTCTCTGACATTACCAGCTTTTACAGGGAGAAGACCGCTTGGATACACATCCCCTATATGTGAAATAAAAACAAAGCCGTTTCCGTCGTTCACACCTTTAGGAGCTCTGCCCAGACCGTCAATCTGCCCTGTTGCTCCCTTTTTCAGTGCGTCAGCATACTTAATAGAATTGCCGCTGCTCTCCGCTTCTTTTTCTCTCATTTTATTTTGAATGACTACCCTTCTGTAGTGCTGGCCAGCGGTTGTTTTTATATCAAAAGGCACCCGCTTTGATAAATCATATAACCACTGAAACACCTTTTCATGCTGAACCGGAGAAATCATGTCACTTTCCTGCCCTCTTCCTGTAGGAACGAGAAAGAATACACTCCAGAGGACGCAGTTTAAATCTTCTACAAGTTTTGCCATTTCATCAAGATGATCGATATTATAGTTAGAAATAACCGTATTTATCTGGAGGGGCATTTCGAGTTCATGCAGGTACTTGATTGCATTCATTGTTAAATCAAAAGATCCGGAAGTTCCCCTGAAATGATCATGAATTTCTGCAGTAGGTCCATCCAGGCTGAATGCCCATCGTGATAACCCCACTTCTTTCGCTGTTTCCATTGCTTCCTTCGTAACGTTAGGTGTCGCTGAAGGTGTCATGGAAACCCTGACTCCTTTATCAATTGCATATTTTGCTATATCAAATACGTCTTTACGCATTAATGGGTCTCCGCCGGTAAAAACAAGCATTGGATTATTCATTGATTTTATATCATCAATAAGTTTTTTTCCTTCTTCAAAAGTAAGTTCTCCCGGATGCCTGCGGTATTGCGCTTCGGCTCTGCAATGGAGACATTTCAATTCACATGCTCTCGTTAATTCCCAGATAACTATAAATGGATTTTCATCATAATTTTGTGGAAACATATTCCCACCTCCGCTTGAAATACTTATACCTTTTTTATATAACGTCTGGTATGCTGGATTTTGCTGCTTTATTATGTTGGATAACTATATTATCCAGGAGTTCTGTGCAAATCCCTGAGTTAAGCTATCCTCTATTAAAAGCTTACCCTCAGGGAACGAGTGAAGCTGTGAGCAAAGTCACATACACCCGGCAGAAAACAAAAGTGTCACAATTTGTTTGAAATCTGAATGTCCTGTGAGCATATAACACAGTCACTGTACGGTTCCTATTATCGAACAAAAGTGCAAGCGCTTTGGTCACGAGCGACAAGCACTGGAAGGACTTTGACAGAAACCGCTCTTTGGCTTCTGAAAAGGCCTGAAGTGACCTCGAGCTCGTAAGCGCTGGAGCTGGACGACTTATCCACAGAATTAACTTTTATAATTTCCTAAACAACAACGAAAAACGGACTGCATTTCTGCAGTCCATCTTCCATCTGTTTCAATTGTAATTTTAATTTCTTGCTCGAACGGAATAGATTGTTCCTTTATACTTTTTTAATTGCCACTCTCCATTGTTCTGGTCCTTTTTCAAGGTACTCCCAGTCGTATTTATCTTTACGCTCCATCAAAAATTGATATTGAAGAGGACGAGGATCATGGTCATTTGTCAGTTCAAGTATCTCCCCCGATGCTAATCCATCAAATGCCTCAAATATTCTCGGATGCCTTACCCTTGGCTCAATATCCGGTGCATTAATCTTTTTCGCAAATTGTAATTCCTTCATTATGAGTCACATCCTTTCATTTGCCTTAATAATACCTCGCTTCTTTTATTAAGGATGTGAGCTGGAACACTATAGGTATCTTTTCCTTCAAGAAACGTCATTATTAATGATTTTTTCTCGCTGTTTCAAGAATAGCTGTACAAAAAAGCACCCACGCAGCCCCTGCAGTGAATCCTCCTATTACATCACTTGGGTAATGAACACCTAAATATATACGGCTTATTCCAATGAACAGAATACCGGCAATTAAAATAATTGTACCCCCAAACTTCAACCACCTGCTTCGCACAAGTATAAGAAGAAGATAGACTGCCAGTCCATAGACCACCATGGTCCCCATAGAATGTCCGCTTGGAAAACTGTGTCCTGTCACTTCAAGAAGAGGGTTAATTTGCGGCCGCTCCCTCTGGAACATTAACTTTAACAGCCAGTTAAACATCCCTCCGGCACCGCAAGCGACAAGATAAAAAATAGCTTCTTTATAATTTTTTCCTGCCATTACCAATATTGCAACTGCAATCGCGAAGATCGACAACCCCGGCACCGAACCCACATGAGTAATTGCAGTCATAACCACAGTCAGCCCGTCTGTAATCGGGGCCTGAATATATTCTATTACAGCATAATCGAATGCATGAAACTCCTGGTCCGCATACCCTTCTACAAAAATAAAGAATATAACAGTAAACAGAGCCAGCATGGCAGCAGCTGAATATATATATTTTCTTTCTTCTTTATTTACAGTAAACCTGAAACCCACCAGCATCCCTCCGTTCCAAAACATATAACTTATTTTCCTGCGAGGGAGCTGGCTTAAACATTAGGCTATATATACCTTTGCGGTTGATTTATCGTTACAGTTCGTCAGCATGCCGCCAGCATTAAAGTTTATGAAAGTACTCATTCCTTCAAATAAAAAAGAGTGTACCCCTCAAATACCTCTCAGGGTCCACTCTTTTGCTCTCTGGCTGGAAAAACTGACTCGCCTTAATAATCTTTACAGGATTCTGGAGCCGGACAGGGTCATAGAATCAAGATTAATTTTCGCTCCTACCTTTTTAAGGAAATCCATTCCTAATATCCCGTCAGCACCATCTCCCTCTGTGAACCTGGCGACCGCAACAGGAAAGTTAATTACCTTTAAAGGACCGGCACTTATCGAATCAACTACAAGCCCCTGTTCAGCAGCTTCTTTGTCGTGTACCGGTATTCCTTCGCTTTCAAGTGAGTGAATATTAATGGATGTTAAAGCTTCAGATGTGCTGACAACTACATTATTTAATTTAACTTTTATTCCAGAATAGGTAATTGTAATATCTGTTACGAGCAGATGACCATCAAAACGCATACTTTTCATTGATTATTCTCCCCTTTATTAAGAGTAAAAGTTGTTCCAGTTAGTAATTTGTCCTGCAAACTGCACATCCCTTCATTTTTGCAGCATTATAATTCTGTAAAAACGACACACTTTAACGCGAAAACGCGGTTACGCAGGTATTTGCGCAGACAACAGAATCTCTTTATAATCAAAAATTGTAATAAAATTATTTCAGGAAAATAATTACATAACTTATAATTTTCTGAACTCAGGAGTGTTATTAATGCAAAAGATTTTAAATATGATTCTGGGCTGCTTAATTGTGAGTTTTGGGATATTTATTCTGCAAAGCTCAGAAATAATTACCGGTGGAACGGCAGGGCTCGCACTCAGCCTGTCTTATACAGCGGCTGCTTCCTTTGCACTTATGTTCTTACTTATTAATATACCATTTTATGTACTTGCTTTCTTTAAAATGGGCTGGAAATTCACTATATCTACTATATTTGCGGTTACTTTACTCTCTGGAATGAGTGAAATTGTTCAGTTGCTTCCCGCTGCGGCAATGCATCCACTCGCTGGAGCAGTGATTGGAGGTACCATCATTGGACTCGGTCTGTCTTTATTGTTTATGAATGGTTCATCTCTTGGAGGCGCGAATATTCTGTCCTTATTTCTGCAGCAGAAGTATGGATGGGATCCTGGAAGAACTTTATTTATTTTTGATTTCCTGGTAATCCTTACCGGCCTTTATTCCGTAGGCTTAATCAGAGGGATTTACTCTGTAATATCAGTTATTTTCATCTCCCTGATTATCAGTTATTTCAAATCGAAAATCGCTGATAAAAACAATAAGGAAGAAACCTCTTACAATGAAAATACTGCAGTATCCTAAAGTAACTATCTGATTTCAGATCAGGGATTTATCTCACTTTAGAATCATTGTCTGGCTGTTTCTCTCCCAAATTTATTATTTAGATGTACTTTTTTCTTGTCATAAATTATCCATTTATTTTCCCCGAAAAATATATACAATACATGAATAATATGATAATATTTCCTGGAACTAAAAAATTATACATAAATTTTTGTTTTATATATAGTATCCGTTAACGAATTTGAGGGGGAGACAGAATGGAATACGGAAACTTTACATTAGAAGAGTTATATGAACAGGCAAACATCCTCTGCCAGAAGCATTGGGGTGTTAATTATACAGGAGGCATTGAACTGGTAAAGCAAGACTGGGAGCGCCGCAACGGAGTATTTATATACGACCATGATACAGAGGAAAGATTCATAAGAATGAGTGCACCAAGAAATAGTATCAGGGCAAAGGATGAAGTACTGAAATCACTCCTTCATGAACTTGTACACTGGCGCCTTCACTCTCAAAACCTTCCGGCACGGGATGACGATAAAGAATTTATTCTCGAAGCGATCCGAGTGGGAGCTTCTATCAGCTTAACGAAAAAAGCACAGGAAGCATTCCTTAAATATTCCGGTACGGCAGCACCTGCCGAGCCAGTGCCTTCATAATTCATATAATTTCAATTAAACAAAGGACGCCTGAAGATAATCAGGCGTCCTTTTCGTTACACTTTACGGCAAATATATAGCGATGACGTTAATTATTGTATGCTTTCTTTCCTGAGCTTACAGCTTCAGCAATTTCACTTGCAGCCTTTTTCGGATCGACTGAATGGCTGATTGCTGTAATAACAGATACTCCATCAGCACCGCTGCTGGTTACTTCTGCCGCATTGCTTTGAGTGATACCGCCTATTCCTACAACCGGTATTTCATAATCAGAGTTTCTGACAGCTTCGATCAGCTTCGTACCCTGAACTTCTTCTGTATCCAGCTTAGTAGCTGTCTGGTAAACCGGGCCTATCCCTATATAGTCAGCCCCCCCATTAACTGCTCCTTCCACTTCCTCCATGGTATGAGCAGAAACTCCGATTATTTTGTTCCCCAGCCTCGTTCTGACAGTTTCAATATTTTCATCGTCCTGGCCTATGTGAACGCCGTCAGCATTCAGTTCAATGGCCAGATCAACATCATCATTCACGATAAAAGGAACGCCGGCATTTTTACAAATTTGCTGCAGCTCTGCAGCAAGTTCGTATTTCTCTTTTCCCGTTAAAGCACCTGGCCCTTTTTCTCTGAACTGAAAAAGCGTAATTCCCCCTTCTGTCGCTGCCTTTAATGTTTCCTGAGGCATAAATTTGCAGTTTGTACTCCCCATTATAAAATATACTTCCAGCAGCTTTCCGAGATCAGCAGCAAACTTACTCATTATGCTCACCTTGCCGCTGTTTTCTCTTATAAGCCCAGTGGTTTGTTGGCCCATGCCCATTCCCAATCATTAAATCCTCTTCAATTGCTGAATGGATAAATAATTCAGCTACCTCCACTGCTTCCTTAACAGCATTCCCTTTCGCCAGCTCCGCTGCAAGGGCCGCGGAAAAAGTACAACCTGTTCCATGTGTGTTTTTAGTGGCAATTCTTGATTTTTTAAAGGAAGAATACTCTTTTCCGTCATACAATAAATCTGTTACTCCCTCTTCGTCTCCATGGCCTCCTTTTATGAGTACATATTTCGCTCCCAGTTCATGGAGCCTCGAAGCTGCTTCTTTCCTGTCCTCAAATGTCTTTATTTCCATTCCTGCGAGAACTTCAGCTTCAGGAATATTCGGAGTTAATATAAGTGTTACTGGAAGCAAATGTTCTTTCAAAGCCTCAACAGCCTCTTCCTGCAGCAGTGAAGCACCGCCCTTCGCAATCATGACAGGGTCTGTTACTACCTTATCCCATTGAAACTTCTTTATTTTCTTTGCAACAGCTTCTATGATTTCTGCGTTAAAAAGCATACCCGTCTTAAGAGCATCCAGACCCATGTCTGTTCCGATTGCTTCAATCTGCTCTTCTACCGCTTCTGTAGTAAGAGGGTATACACCGTGTACACCAAGGGTATTTTGCGCAGTGACAGCTGTGATTGCCGACATTCCGAAGACGTCGAGTTCCTGAAACGTTTTTAAATCTGCCTGAATACCAGCTCCGCCGCCACTGTCGGAACCAGCAATCGTAAGTGCTTTAAATGACTTCATTGTCTTCCCCCTGTATATTTATTTGATAAATCTGTGTCATGTTTATTGCTGTATTTTTACTTTCGCTTTACTGTTAACTGTGCTTTCATCCAATGCAGACAACTTGTCTAAGAATTCAATCTGAAAGCTTCCCGGACCTTTTTCTTTTGTTGCTTCCGCTGCGAGTTCAGCGGCAATTCCGTATGAAGATACGGCTGAAGCAGCGGCACGGGCATAATCTTTTTCAACTGCACAAAATGCACCAATCACTGCAGTTAACAGACATCCTGCCCCGGTTACTTTTGTCAGCATTGAATCTCCGTTATTGACTGTGTATAACTCATCACTATTTGCTATAACATCTGTCTTTCCTGTAATTGCAACTACTGTACCTAATTCTGAAGCCGCATCGCGGGCAAGCTGAATCTTTTCTGATTCTTCGTCATTCGTTTCAGCGTCTACCCCTTTAATAGCCTGTTTCCGGCCAATCAGGTTCGATACTTCCGCCATGTTACCTCTTATGACCGATAGTTTAACTTCCCGGATTATTTTTATTGCGCTGTCGGTCCGGTAGCTCGTCGCACCAGCACCCACCGGGTCAAATATTACTGGCACACCTGCTTCATTTGCCGCTTTACCCGCCAGCAGCATTGCTTCTACTTTTGTTTCATCAAGAGTCCCGATATTAAGGACAAGAGCCTGGGAAATCCGCGCCATATCGGCTACTTCCTCCCTGGCGTATGCCATAACCGGAGAAGCCCCGAGCGCGTAAAGGCCGTTAGCCGTAAAGTTTGTAACTACAACATTTGTAATGTTATGGATAAGTGGTTTAGCTTGTCTCATTTCAAGCAAAACGGATCCTGGTTTTACTAACATCCTGAAACCTCCTTTTTTGTATGTATCTGTTTAGCTGTCCGTATCATACTTCCATGCTCTGGATTTTTTAATTCGAGTAACGATCAAATACCCAAGAAGCGCCCCTGAGAGGCTGCTTACAAGGAATGCAGGTATATAAAAGAATGCTCCGGCTGAAGTTCCAAGGAGCAGTGCTGCGTACGGAACTGCAAACAACGGGGCAATCAGCCCTGAACCAATAATTTCTCCAGCAGATGCCGCCCATGTTCTTTTCATCTTCCGGTATAAATAACCAGCAAGAAAAGCGCCGATCATCCCACCGGGGAAAGCAAGCAGTGACCCCGTACCCATGAAGTTCCTGATCAGTCCTGTTAAAAATGCGATAATTACCGCGGGCACCGGACCGAGTAATACCCCGGCGATTACATTTACAGCATGCTGTACAGGAAAAGCCTTAGCAACTCCTGCCGGGAACCAGAGAAATGAAGAGCCTATTACAGCTATTGCTACCAATAAAGCGATATACGTTTGTTTCTTTATTTTGCTCATAAATCTCCTTTCTTTTCTGCCGCTAAAAAGCCGGGTCATAACCAGACCCGGCGACACGCATAAAAATAGTGGATTGAATTACTCAGTCTACTACTTTCCTACGCTGGAATTGTCCAGATCAGGTTCAAAGAGTTGAAAAATCAAATAATTTTTCTCTCAGCCTATTGGCACCTCTAGCAGTGTATGAAGTTGTCTTTATTATAAAGGATGTTTCCCTGTTTTGAAAGCAGAGGCCATTCCCTCCCCTCTGACAGAACATTTTCCAGAAATTTGTACTTTCATACAAGCCGGTTATCTTATATAATGTCTTGTTGGGAAGGTGGTGAATTAAGTGGCTGAAGTAAAACAGTATATCTTCTTTGATTTTGAAATGCTATGTTCTAACCGGGGGATGACCTTTAACAATATGGAAGCGATCCGACTAGGAGCTGTTAAGTACGAGCTTGAGACGGAAAGCGTGGCCTATTTTGATATGTATATTAAACCTCAGCATAAAAAGCCTTTGAGCAGATTCTGCAAAAAGCTAACAGGAATTACGGATGAAGACCTTGCTGATGCACAGGATTTTAAAGAGGTATTTCAAGCTTTTCTGACCTGGGTGGGAGGAGTGAAAAAATCCCGCTTTTTTTCATGGTCAACGAGTGACCTGCTTCGCCTGAAACTGGATGCAGAACGTCACATGCTTCATGAAACTACAATTAACAAGATCGAGAAACGGTATGTTGATTTTCAGGGTATTTTTACGAAGAGGGTTTCAAAGACAAACCCATCTGTAGAAAACGCCCTTGCTTTTTATGATTTAAGCTTCCTTGGGGAAAAACATAACCCGATGTATGACGCTTTCAATACACTCCGTATATACTTGAGCTTTCAAAAGAACCCGGTGAAATCAGACCTTGTGATGATCAGGCAGTTTATTCTGGAGGACTTGCCGGAGAGCTCTGAGGAAATTAATAAAAAACTTAAAGAACAGCTCGCAAAAGATGTAGCCGGCTATAAAAAGGAACTAAGCGATATTTATAAAATGAAAGATGCTGGGAAAATAGTTAAAAGAACGAGACGGCTGGTCGAAAAATACGAAAATGTCCTGATTAATCGTTCCGGAATTTTCACACAGGAGATAAAGGAAAGTATTAACCTCCTTGTTGTCTTTTATCATGATCTTTTATCCTGTTATGAACATCATTTTAACCATTCATCTAAAATAATGGTACTTGAAGACCGGATTACAGAGCCAATTAACGAGCTCTTACTGAAGCGAGGATGAGATCCATCTTCCTTCGTACATAAACGAATCTTCCCAGTGATCTTCCTATTTCCCCTTTTCGTTTCTTCTTGTGGACCCTATTAAAGAGAGCTCATACAGGTCCAGGCAATATTCATTTGTCTGGTCAAAAGATGCAGGTGTTTTTGTCCTGCTGAAATGTCTGAAAACCATTTCCTGCTCTTTTTTGAACCAATTCTCCCCGGTAAGGTTTTCATGCTCGACATCTTTCCAGGCATCAGCCAGTCTTGGGCTGTAAAGAAATGGTTCTTCAGCTTCAGCACAATCGTGCCATATATTTTTATTACTTTTATATTTTTTTTCAGTGAACATATGAGGCCAGAAGTCTGCCCTTGAACCGGTATGAGGGACTCCTGCTGCATATTTAATTATTTTTTCATGGATGGACGGAATACCAAACAATATCCCGTACAGCCGTTTACCCAGTTCAATTCTTTTGTCTACATTCGAAAACTGTTCAACATACTGTCCTGCCAGTCTGACTTGGTTATCTGCAATTCTGTAAGGGAATATCACTCGGGAAAACCGTAGAGTTTCCTGAACAACAAACTGCCAGGACTGTAATACTTTTTCCTGGTATCCGCTATCCTGAACTACGGGAACTTCAATATTATATTGTTCATTAATAATGAGAGCGACAGTGAGCGTTTTTGAATCCCCCGTCTTATAAAAGTGTTCCCAGAACGGGATCATAAATTCGGATACTCCTGCATTTGGAAGAAGCTTGAATAATTCCCGTGATTGCTTTTTGCTCGCTTCATACAAAAGCAGCTGAGGATATGCATCACGAAAAATAGCAGCGTTCGCACGCTCCAGAAACATAAAATATTCCTTTTTATCTTGCTCCCCCAGCAGTCCGGATACAAGACTTCCCTTCAGGTCCGTCATGTTCCAGCCGCCGTTTCTCGAAACCATATGAGCGAGCAGCGCCCAGTGAACTCCCCTGTTTTTCAGGAAAAAATCAAGATAAGCCGCTGTTCTTGTAACATTATTCCGGTTTTTTTCTCTCGTTTCTTCAATTATGCTGTTAAGCAGATAGTCCTCCTGACTGGAAGCTGCTGTATCTTTCTTGAGTGTTTTTTCCTTCAGGTTTTTCTTTATTTCTTCCAGCTGCTTTTTATCCATCCTTAGCTTTTTCCATTCGTCACTTATGTGCTGCCTGTTTTTTAGTTCTTTGGCTTCACGGAGGATATACAGCCACATTTTTGAAGGGTATTTCATTAATTTTCTGCCTGTCTGAACCAGCTTTAAAACATTCTTTTTCATACTGGCTGCCCCTCCCTCACTTCTCTTTGTTTCTATACTATTTTGACCCCTGCCTGATATATGATAACTGTTTTAAGCATGTATTCTTAAATAAACTTGTGGTAAAGTTCACCTCACATAAAACCCCGGATTTAGCCAAATATAATTAATGTTTGGAACTGGTTTCAGTTCTTAAACAAAATCCTTTGAGGGGGCTTGCAGCATGAACATGAATATGTTCGGAAATAACAAGCGTAACAACAACAGAAATGGATTAATGATGTCGTTGGTTGGTATCGGTCTGGGCGCTGCTGCCGTCAGTATGATGCGAAACAGAAACAATAACGGCAACAACATGATGCAACCAATCCAGAACGCTTTAGACGAACTTAGGCACTAACGTTCAGCTGCTTGTAATTCTTTAAGCTGCCTGCAGAAACTGCTCCGCCTGCGGAAATTTCCGCAGGCAGTTTGTTTTCTGCTCATAAAGTGAACCTTCAATCAGTGGGGGGTTTATACATCCCCCACTGATTGTTAGTTGAACCAATCGGGATGTTAGCGTCCGTTATCTCCCGCCTGAACATTTCCGCTTCCACTCATATTTTGAGGCGGGAGTTTTACGGACGGTTGCATCGGGATAAACCAGAAAAGGAGGTTACACTATTATGTACGGAAAAAAGAAGGCACAATACGAAGAACCTAAAATTGCTACCGGGATCGATGATGATGAAGAATTAAGCGCAGAAGCTACACCTGAAGAAATTAAAAGAGGAGAGTACACGAAAGTAATTACACTGAGTTACGATGATGAAAGAACAGAAGAATAATATTAGTATAGCTGCCTGGGAGAATTACTCCTGCAGTATGAACTGCAGACTAAAGATTACCCGCCAGCTTCCCTCACAGGCTTTATAATTGTCGTTTTAAGCCCTGTCCTGTAGAATTTAACAGGGGTGATACAATGGAAACGATTCTTTGGATAATTATTATTGCATGTTTTATCATCAGTTTCGTTGGTCTGATTTATCCAATTATACCTGCTGTCCTTATGATCTGGATCGGGGTAGCGCTATATCACTTCTTTATTCTGTCTGAAATAACCTGGTGGACGTGGAGTACTTTAATCGTGTTAACTATATTTATATTTGCTGCTGATTATGCAGCGAGCATGTACTTTGTTAAAAAGTACGGAGGCTCGAAATGGGGCAGCAGAGCGGCTGCTGTGGGGATTATTGCAGGGATTTTTGTATTTCCTCCCTTCGGAATCCTCCTCGTGCCTTTTGCTCTCGTACTCCTGATAGAACTTACACAGGGTAATGATTTTTCCCAGAGTTTGAAAATTGCTTTCGGCACATTGCTCGCTTTTCTCAGCAGTACGTTTGCGAAAGGTCTGATTCAGCTGTTAATGATTCTCCTGTTCTTTGTTAATGTCTGGTTTTTCTAAGAACACAATTAAGGCAAATATAAAAGGAACGGAGACATCAGGCCCCGTTCCTTTTCGTTATCCAATCGTTGATTTGTTTTTACACAGAATCAATTTCATAATTTAAGATTTGCAACTTT
This sequence comes from Evansella clarkii, assembly GCF_002019695.1. GTDB lineage: Bacteria > Bacillota > Bacilli > Bacillales > Salisediminibacteriaceae > Evansella > Evansella clarkii. Next base: position 4,267,667 of record NZ_KV917376.1, read on the forward strand.
AATTCGAACATTATCTAAAAAGCTTAGACAGTCGCCGTCTTACGCTGCAATCGATAAGAAACATTTCTCTTTTTTTATACAAAGTCTATAAATGAAATTCATTCACACAACATATTTCTTTAATTCTTCTGCTTCCCGCTCGAGAGATTCTTCTTCTTCTTTGTCGAACATGACCTCAAAACGTTCAAGCTCGTTTTCTGCCGCGTTGGTAAGCCTTATCCTTACTTCCTTCTCTACCTCTTGGAGTCTGCCCTGGACTCTCACCTTTATCTCTTCAGCGGCTTCCATGACCGTTTCTGCAGCTGCTTCTGCACCAGCTGATACAAGAACTTCCTTTAGCTCTTTGACTTTCCCGTTTTCAAAAAAGTCTTTTTTGGATTTTACATAACCAGTATATTCGCCGGCATTAACAGCAATTTTGTTATTCACTTCAGTTAATTCCACAGGCTCAATCTCTACCTCATTGTCACAATAAAGGTACGGAAGCTCCTGTTTCATTTCCTGCGCCTGATAGGTAATCCATTCTTCCGTACGGCGTTTCAGTTTTTCTTCAATTCGGATGAGGGTAGCTTCAAGCTCCTGTTTAAGAAAATATTCGCCCTGTCCCTTCCAATCGTTAATTGCGCCTTTGAGCTGGACCTGCAGTTCTTTCTTCGTGTCGCCAGTCAGCACAGTGACATTGACAGCCGTTGAATAATAGTCATTCAGAACGTACTTCATTCGATCCCGCAAGTATACAACAAGCTGATCAAATTCCTGCATAACATCCCTCGAAGCGTCAGTAAAGGAAACTTTTCCGACACGTTCCCGCTCCGCTGCAACTTTATCCTTCAGCTCCTCGTGCTTTTGTTTCTGTTCTTTCTCCTCTGATCTCATAAACGCTAAACTGTCATTTGCCTTATCGGACAGCTGCTGGAGCTCATGCCGGATCATCTTCTGGCTGAGCTGCTTAAGCTCTATAATTGTATGGTCATAGAATGACTTTTCGAAATAGGAAAAATCCGTCTTCTCTTCGCTATTTTTCTTTTTAGCCTTCAGACCTTCCCTGCTTGAAAGATGATACAGCCGCGGCTTATCAATCCCGTTACGGACAAGCTGGTCGTGCACATGTTTTCTTACACCGTTCAGCTCCCCTGGGCTTCCCGCAAGGTCTGATGCATTGATTACGAAATACAGCTTATCGCTGCCGAAACTTTCGTTCACTTTTCCCATTTGCTGAAGGAAGTACTCATCTGCCTTAGAAAAAGCGTGATTATAATACGTTAAATAAAAGATCGCATCCGACTGGCGCATTTGCTGAAATGCTACATTTGTATGCCGCCCATGGATGGAGTTAACTCCCGGGGTGTCAACAAGCACAATACCCTGTTCAGTCACCGGGCAGTCATAAAAAATGTTTACTTTATCAATTAGGCACGCTTTGCTTTCATCGGCAACAAGATTCTGCATTTCAGAAACCGGTACTGAAAAGCTTTCTCCCAGTTTCCACGGTGAGACTGAAAGACTTTCCTTGATTGTCATCAAATACTCAGCGTACGTTCTTTGCATACTTGAAAAATAATCCTGAATGTTCGCCTTCCAGCTCTTAAGAGAATTAATGTTCAGATCAGCATCAAGCTGGCCGCTGACCTTGCCTATCTCATCATTTAACGCTTTTTCTGATTTAATGTAAACTAAAGCTGTGCCGTGCTTATTCTCCTCTGTGGATTTTTCCACCGTGTTTACTGTCGCAGTCGTTGGGTTTGGCGAAACCGGCAGCACCTCTTCGCCAATCAATGCGTTCGCAAAGCTGGATTTTCCAGCACTGAACGCACCGAATAAAGAAACGATAAAGCGCTGATTTTCATATCGGTCTATTCGTTTCAGCAGATTTCCACGTTCCTGGCTGAGCAGCTTTCTCCCATCGTTTTTCTGAAGAACATCTTTTATATTTCCAAGCCATTTGGCTGTCTCTTCTTCCGAAAAATCCACAGAAGTAACTTCAGACACTTCAGACCAGTCTGTTTCAATAACACTTTCTTCAGGCAGTACTATATTTTCAAAGCCATTAAAAGAGTTATCTGGAAAGCCCTTTTTCTCCGTATCACGAAGCTGGTCTGTGAAAAAGCGGCTGGAAGGGTATTCCCCCAGCTTCTCCCTTACGACTTTCAACTGCTCATTATAGTGTGCAGACAGTTCATCAAGCTTTACCTGGTATTCTTCCAGTTCCTCAAATTCCTTTAGTTTTGTGGTAAGCTCCTGTTCTCTTCTGTCGTAATAATCCTTCATACCCTTGAGTTGAATATTGAGGAGATTTTGTGCTTTACCTCTGAGATCCCTGATAATAAGCGTGGTGATTTCGCCTGTAAAAGTAAATACGTAATCTCTGCTGGAATGCCCTGTCTTAACATTGGACGTTAGTAATTCAGGGGTCACTTCATAATCCAGTTCATCAATGGCTTTTTCAAATTCTTCCACATTGGAAAGCTTTGTTCTGTCAACATTACGGTAATAGGACTGAAGATGGAATAATAGCTGAGTTTTTACTTTATCCTGAAGATCTGCTGTCAGTTTTTTAAGACGGTTCTCCTGCTCCTCTTTTGTTTTCTTTCCTGAAAACAATAAGCCGACTTTAAAACCAGGCTGAATACTCTCAATCCAGTTCCTGGCCAGCTCAGTAGTGGAATACGGGAACAAAGTTACATTTTTAAAGAGTCTGCCGATTTCCTCTTCAAAGCCCGCTTCCAGCTCTTCTTCATAATTCCTCACCGTACCAAGCTCCTGCACGAGGCCTTCTTTCTCCTCTAACTGTGACCCTTTAAAACCTCTCTCTTCCATTTCTGAGATTATCGTATCTTTCCGCTCCTGCTCCTCTTCCTGAAGGCGGTTTTCCACCGCACTGAAAAAACCTTGCTCCAGTCTGGACCTGGATCCTTCAAGAAGTCCGCCACTATTGTAGAGCAGCGACTTTATCTTTTTTTCAAATCGGGGAAATTCATTCAGCCGGTGTTCCGGATCTTTCATCGTGGTAAAAAACATATCAAGATAATCGATTTCCCAGCGGCTGAATACGTCTTTCACCGACTGCTTAAAAACTGAAAAGGGAATTTCGTTTTCATTATGCTTGTCAACCTGGTTAATTAAAATATACACAGGCTTTTTTTCTGTGCTCAGCTGTTTCAGAAAATACAGATTCGTTTCTGACTGCACATGATTATAATCCATCGCATAAACAATCACGTCTGTCGTATAAAGCTGTTCCACAGTCACCGCCTCATGAGTTTCATCGGTGGAGTCCACTCCTGGTGTATCAAGTATGGCGCTGTGTTCTCCAAGGAAAGGAAGCGGGGCTGTTATTGTCATTCCGGAGATTTCATTCCCGTTCATCCCCCACTCCCGAACCTGGTTCCACGGAATCTCTCCTTCCCAGGATTTTTCCTTTTCTTCCTCGGTTCGAACCTTGAGACCGAGCTCTCCATTCGCTATCCGGATAATATTAGCGCTGGTTGGAATCGGGCTTGTTGGCAGCACCTCTGCTTCCAGAAGTTTATTTAAAATAGTTGATTTACCTGCTGAAAAGTGGCCGCAGAATGCCACCTCGAATATCTTTTCTTTTTGTTTATCTTCAAGCTTTTTCAAGCGAAATTTCTCTTCAACAGAAAAAGGGATTGTTTCCTCCTGCTGATGAAGTGCATCTGTTATGCTCATCGCAATCCACCTTCCTAATTTCGTACCATATCAACTATAGCGAATTTTCGTGAAAATTTGAAGAAGAAAACGCTTTTTTCTCTTATGCGGCATATATATGCGTTCTGTTTACTTTTTCCCAGGGCAGGATGCTTCCACACATCTCAAAGCCCGGAAAAGAATTTATTAACTGAACCAATTTCTTAATTTAAAATCTCCATCATTAACACGAACATTATCTTAAAGGGTTGCTTTGTTGCTCGATTTACGCTTCAGACGGACGCGTTCTGCGGGCACGGCTTCAACTAATTTTTGATGGCTGAACGCCTTCAAAAATGGATTTTCAGCTCGCGCTGTTCCCGCAAGAGTCGCCGTCTTACCCTGCAATCGAAAAGTAATATTCGTCTTTTTTATAAAGCCAATATGAATTTATTCAACTGACAGAAAAAAACAGTTCCCTTTTTGAGAAATTTTTTGTATTATACTTTAATGTGAGATGAAATTTAAGTATTGATTTGCGCTAAAAGACGCTCGCTTGCCTCGGGCATTGCCTCAGCTTCCTGGGGAAAAAAGATGTGTCTCTTCCTCTGCTAGTTTTGCTTTGTAGTTGATATGTCGAGACAACTCGTAGTATATTCAAGATGCTATGCTCGTGGCTAATGCTATTCCCGACCGGCAAGAGCATCGCTTCTCCGCAAATGCTCCGATTTGTCTCGACGTATATTCTACGGAGCTAATCGGGAAGAGGAAGAGACAGTCTCGCGCTTTTATCTTCAATCTTGAGAATTCTTTTAAATCAACATTTTTTACCAAAAACTTAATTAGTCTTATATAACAGAGGTTCACACGAACGCTGAATCGCTGTTTATGGGAAGGCAAATGGTGCGCCACCAGCATTACTGGTTCTAGTGGGTTCGATTCCCACCCCGAAATTTTTGTACGTTAAAAATTTCGAGGGTGGAAATCCGCTGTTTATTTCCGCTGCATTTCTGCCCTTAACTGGAGGAATAGCTATGCTGAAAAAACGTGACTTGCAGGACTGTCATGTTCTTTATGACTTAATGGTGCATCCCGATGTCTTCCCTTTTGTGCGCCAGAAAGCCGATTCTTATGAAGAGTTTTTATTTATTACAAAACAGACAATCGAGGCTGAAGAGCAAGGATTGATTATTTCCAGGACAATCCTGGACGACTGGGGCAGTCCTGCAGGCACCATCAGCCTGTTCGATATCGATAACAAGGCTGGTTTTCTCGGCACATGGATTGGAAAACCATATCATGGAATGGGTTTAAACACTCGTGCGAAAGATGTTTTTTTCACTGAACTTTTTTATGAGCTGGGGGTCGAAACCGTCTATATGAAAATCAGAAAAAAAAATCTCCGTTCTAACAAAGCAGCGGAAAAGCTTCCTTACGCTGTAGCTGCTAACGAAACACGCAAAGCATTATATGAGGAAATTAACCTGGGGAGTATAAAATTCAATCTTTTCGAGATTTCAAAAGATCTGTTTACACTCTATATCATGCGCCAAACTAACATCGATGTGCTGGAAGGACATATTAAAGAAGCATGAAACTGCGGGAGAAGCATCCACGCAGTTTTTTTCTGTTATTCTGACAGCCAGCTTCCCTTGAAAAGCCAATGCAGAATTGCCGAATGCAGCTATTATAGTTGAAGCAAAAAGAATCTTACATAAAATATTCACCGGACAAGTAGAATAATAACAGGACAAGATACGGGGAGTAGATTTTAATGGGGAAAACCGGCTCATCTTTTATAAATCCTGGGAAGACTAACAGAAAAAGAAGAGGCCGCAGTGCGCAGTTCAGTTAGATCTTATCTGCTGGTCACTTGCGGCGCAGCAATACAAGGTTTTGCAATGGCTATGTTTCTCTTCCCTAACTCTATTCCTTCAGGAGGAGCAGGCGGCCTTGCTGTGCTGCTGGATTACTGGTTTAATATCCCCCTGAGCTTTGCTTTATGGTTCGTTAACTTTTCACTCCTTGTAGTTGCTGTATACTGGCTGGGCAATGCAAGTGCAATTGGTACGATGTACGGTATTTCCATTACCTCTCTCAGCATACATTTTTTCACGGTGACTCTCCCGATGCCCACTATGAACCTGTGGTTTGACTTAATAATTGGTTCAGTAATTCTTGGTTTTGGGATCGGTATACTTCTCAGGCAAGGTGTTTCTAACGGTGGGATGGGTGTAATTGCCCTTCTCTTTTCAAAATACCGGAATATCCCTCCAGGACGGCCTTTGTTGTTATTAAACGGGTCCATATTTATACTCACCGCTTCTGTCATCGACTGGATAATTATTCTTCTCGCAATTACTTCACAGTGGATTTCTACTCATATTGTTGATATTGTCTTTAAAATTGAAGTCCACCCGAGGATCAGAAAGGTAACTCACTTACCATCATCCATGGCCTGGAGAAGGAAATGAAGAAATATGAGGCTGTGCCAAAAATATATTTCAAAGAAAAAACGAATGTCTATCAAAACAGGAGTGTAACCACCGCTCCGGTAAACCCCAAAAAGTTTCTCGATTAAACTATCTCTTCTTTTTTGTCTTGCCGCATATGTTTTAGATGTACCCATAAAAAATGAAAGGCGGTAAGACTAATGGCAAAACGGGTAAGGATGTATTTTTTCTCTTTGCTTGCTTTTCTTCTGTTTCTCACCATGGCTTCCTGCTCTTCCGATTCTGCTGATAACCAGTTTCCGGAGAAGAGTATTCAGCTGATTGTAGCCTTTTCTCCAGGTGCTGCCACAGATACACAGGCGAGAATCATTGCGAAGTATGCTCAGGAATACTTAGGTCAGGAACTGGTCATTGTAAATAAACCTGGCGGCGGAGGCCAGGTAGGCTGGAACTCTTTTGCTTCCACAGCTCCTGATGGCTATACCCTCGCGGCCTATAATCTGCCTCATATTATTACCCAGCCTCTTGTGAGCGATACTGCGTTCGAACTGGATACATTTGAACCCCTAGTAAACTGGGGCGGGGATCCTACCGTTTTTGCTGTCCCAAATAACAGTGATATTACAAGCCTTGAAGAGCTTATTAAAAAGGCGGAGGATACTCCAGGATCAATAACCGTCGGGAACGCAGGGATGTATGTGGGCCAGCATCTAGCAACCTTGCTGCTGGAAGATTCAGCCGGGATTGAACTTGAATCCGTTCCTTTTCAAGGTGCGGCAGATGCTATTGCCTCCGTACTGGGCGGCCATACAGATGTAGTTTCGGGAAATCTGTCTGATATTTACCGTCTTGGAGACGAAGTAATTCCTTTAGCAATAGCGACCGAGGAACGTCACGCCTTCGCCCCTGATATACCTACATTTTCAGAGCTGGGTTATCCGGAAGTGATTATGAGTACCGACAGAGGAATTGCAGCAAGGGAAGGAACACCTGAGGAGATTATTGAAAAACTGGAAGAAGCATTTATGAATATTCTGGAGGACGAAGACTTTCTCGCAGAGATGGAACAGGCAGGTGCAGACATGCTGATTTTAAACAGGGAAGAAGTTATAGAAGATATGCAGATTCGCACGGAAACATATCATGAGTTGTTGAAATCTATCGGAGTTATGGATTAATAATTTAAAAATAGCTTCAGTAAATACACTGCATTAAACAGCAGCCGGCAGAAGTATTCCTCCTGCCGGCTGCTTTCCATATAAAAAAGTAAATTTTGAAAAGGTGCCAGCGCTATTTTATTACAATTTCAGCAGCCAGCTCTTCTAAAAATTCATTATCTGTTTGAAAATTTAAGCCAACAGCAACAGGACCAGCAATATCCCCTGGAAACTTTAGTTGATATTTTCTCGTTTCCAGGTCTGTCAATATCGGATTTTGAGGACTGTAAATCCTTTCATTACCAGACTCGAGCCAAATTAATGGAGTTTCGTATAATAAATGATTTGTCTCTGCCTGATATGTGATCAAGGTATATTTTCCTGATTTTTCTACATCAATTATGGTTATCATACCTGCTGCTTCTTCCTCGAATATAAGTGGCTGATTATTCCATTCTGATTTATACTCACTGTAGTGTGCATTCGTTGATAAGTCTGGAACATAAGGAGTGAGAATCAGAGACTCCGTGTCCTCAGAAAGGGGCTCCAGGAAATTCGTTATTGAATATTCAATCTTACCTTCATTCGTATGCCGGGAGGCGGCGCCATTCTGAAGGCTGATGATTCTTCCTTTATCATCTGTTACAAGGAACTGGAGATATTCATACCGATCGTCTGATTTTGCCACTGTTTCGTCTATTTCAGCCACTATATTTAACTGTGTAGAGGTTGGATAAAGTAAAATTTCCTCATAAGTAATGGTGACCCCCTCTTTTTCAAGCTGTATCCCGCTTTCTGCAGATGTGATCTCACCTGCTTTTTCCACAGGGATGTCAAGTTCAAATGACGAGGACTCCATTCCAAGTACGAAAGAATCGCCAAGCATGTGATCTTCCTGTTCAATCATTACAGTCACAGAACCTGCATAAGTATCCTCATTAATATATTCACCAAATTCATACCAGCTGGTAGTGCCGGCTGATTCTCCATCTAAAGTAAACGTAAGGTCATCCGGTAAATGATGATCTTTGGAAGTTAATTCATACGCAATGTAAATTTGTGACCCGTCAAACATTGATTCAGTAAAAGTAAGTTTCCCACCGTCTGCTAACACACTTTCATTAATCGCTAATGGGAGCCCCTGCTGTACTCCCTGCTGAACACCTATGCTGCCTACATATTCAAATGCAGACCCGATAACGGGGATTTCCTTAAATGTGTTGGCAAGAGCAGGAGATATATAAGAGCTCCCTAACATTGTGGAAAATAATACAGCGGCCGCAGCTGCACTATATTTAATGAATGGCCTTCTCTGTCGCGGCAATGTATGTAACGTCTCGTCTATCCTTCTGGCAGCTGTTTTGGAAATCGAGGTGTTAACCTGTTCTTTTATTTGCTGTTCCCATCTCTCCATATCCCTTCCTCCTTTTTTAAAATGATCCTGCTCCTTACTTGTTCTCTTGCTCTGCGGAGTCTTGATTTAATAGTATTTTCTGAACAATCGTATAAAACTGCGAGTTCTTTAATGGAGATATCGTCTAAATGGAAGAGCTTTAATAAAGTCCTGTCCTTTTCTTTTAAAACGTCTAATATACTTTCTGATTCAAATGGATGGGTGTCTTCTGTCCCTTTCGGTTCATGCCATTCCTCGATCGAAACCAGGTTTTTGTTTCGCCGGTGGATGTTATAGCACTCATTCATGACAATACGAAGGAGCCAGGTTTTAAAATAAACAGGCTTTTGAAGTTGTTTTATTTGCTGGAACGCTTTCAGAATCGCTTCCTGCAATGCGTCTGCACAATCTTCTTCATTTTTCAGGATGGATCTGGCCACACGGTACATGGTTAGCTTATAAGTCTGAATTAAACGCTCAAACGAAGAAGTTGAGCCTTTTTGTGCTTTTTTTACTAATTTAATCGTATCCACTTTTCTCCTCCCTTCTTATCGTTAGACCTTGGCAGGGTATATAAAGTTGCATTATTTTTTTAATACATGAATGAACAAAATTTACCACGGGAAAGTGTCCACTTATCTGAATAATTATATCAATAAAAACAAAGTGACCAATCAGCTGACTGATTGGCCGAAAAATTGCTATTTCATTTCATCACAAACAGAACTGCCTGCTTTATAAGGATAAACGGCTATACATTACTCTTCCCTTTCCCTACCAGGAAGGAAAGGCTGGCAAAGGCACTTTAAGGACAACGGTAAAGACTGCGTATAAAACAACTGTGAAAACAACTGCAAGGAGGAAAATCTTTTTTATGGAGATACCGTTCCATTTTTTCAAGTAAACTGCCAACGGCACGCTCACCATTAAAATGAATACTTGCAAATAATAACCCACGGCATTCGTTAAAAGAGAGACAGCGGTCACAATAAGTATCAATATTACAACTGACCACTCACACTTCCCCCTTTCCTTTGCAGGAATTTCCCCTGCTTCTCTTACATGAAGTGCTTTAATTACTTCAGCCCCAATCAATCCTATCAAAACAATAAAGACTATTTGAGGGAATATTCTTAGTTCGAAAACAAGACTGTTTAAGTAAAACAGAGACAAAACAGCTAAGGAGCCTGCAGCTATCCAGCAAAGTGCCGCTGGAGACACAATGTTTTTATAAAATAAACGCGCTGTCACTTTCCCTTTATTTTTCCATCCCTGCACTACAGAAATGCCAATGGTAAGAACAACTAAGCTGAACAGGGCAATATTCCAGCCGCCGGAAAAAAAATAGAAAAAGGACGAGCCTCTCGCACTGCCCACCTGAAGCCCCTGCAGGAAACCTTCTTCTGCGATCGAACCCAGTATAAACCCGAGAGCCACTGGTGCTGGCGAAAATTTGAACTTTTGAAAAATAAACATAAGGCAGCCGATTACTACTACTGTATAAATATCAAAAACACTGTTCTGCGTTGTGTAAGCGCCAATGATTGAAAATGATAGTATTACAGGTGCCATTACGTATGCCGGAATATTCGTAAGCCTTGTCATATATTTTATCATCAGAAGCCCTAAAATAAGCAGTACAAACTGGGCAGCTACCATACTGTATAAAAACACATAGGCTGTTTCTGCATTGTCAATAAACAGGTTTCTTCCGGGCCAGATACCATGAATCAGAAGTCCTCCGAGAAATATTGCTGCTGTCGGCGAACCTGGAATGCCAAGAGTAAGCAGAGGTATTAACGAAGCGCCTACCATCGCGTTATTCGCACTTTCGGCGGCGATAACCCCCTTCTTTTCTCCTTTTCCGAATCTTGATTTATCTTTTGAAAAACGCTTTGCCTCATTATAGGCAAGTATACTGGCTATATTTCCGCCCGCGCCGGGTATTATTCCAATCAGAGCACCAATTCCGCTCCCGATTGAAACTGATTCAGGCCTTTTAAACACATCAGCAAACGACTGCCTTATTGTTGATTTCTCCCTGGAAGCATCTGCTCTCATGAGTTTTTCTTTGCGAGGCAGCGATTCAATAAGCCTTAGCGCCTGAGGAAAGGCAAACAGACCGATTAAAACGGCAACGATATGCAAACCTCCGACCAGCCCGTCAAAACCAAACGTAAACCTTGCTGTTCCTGTTACAGTACTAATTCCAATAAAAGATAAAAGTATGCCGATTGCCCCGCCGATCAGATTTTTAACAACTGATCCATCAGAGATAGCCGCAATAACAGTAATTCCGAAAACGGCAATCCAAAACGTCTCCGCAGGTCCGAATTGCAGAGAAAAATTTGTGAAAAACGGGGCAAAGAAGAGAAGCAGAAACATTCCGAACAAGCCGCCGGCAACCGAAGAAATAACCGCCAGTTCCAGTGCTTTCCCGGCCTTCCCCTGCTGGGCCATAGGATACCCGTCAAAAGTCGTCGCCACTGACGCAGGGGCACCGGGCACGTTGAATAAAATAGCCGGAATGGACCCTCCGAACACACTGCCGCAGTATATGCCTCCCAGGAGAATCAGTCCGTCTGCCGCCCCAAGGGAGAAGGTAAATGGAATCATCAAAGCGACTCCCATTGTGGGTGTCAATCCAGGAAGGGCTCCAATTAATATACCTAAAAACAAGCCGAGGACAAGAATAATAATGTGATAAAATTCAAATACATGCCAGATGAATTCCATATCCCAGCCTCCATTTTAAAAGCTAGGATATGATATTCGCCCAAATCACATTTAATGTTATTCTTTTTCCGTTTCCACTTCGATTTTTTTCCCGCCGACAGATATATAGGACAGTACTTCCATATCTGGCTGAAGTTTTGCCAGCCCCTGAATATACGGTGTTACAAGATCCTTAAAATCTTCAGTCACACCTTCTTCCTGCAGAAGCCCGTACACATACATTTTTTTTTCATCCATTAAAAACGCCAGATAGCCTACTGGCTTATTTGCATCCGTTACCACATTCAGAACTTGTGCTTCAGGTTTAAAAAATTCAGGTGAAAAGTAAATTTGCACTTCGGATTCCCTCCTTATTATTCTGTAGTAACCTGGAGTTTTGTAAAGACAGAACCGGAATCGTCTTTTTCCTGCTCCTTTGGATCTTTTACGTGGATAAGCAAGAGGCAAAGCAGTCCTATACTTAAAGTTAACCCAGCTGTTACAAGAAACATCCCTGTTCTTGACCAGCCCATCAGCCAGCCGTAAATAGGCGGTCCGGCCGCAACACCGAGAAAACGGACGGAACCATATAACGAAGTAACAAACCCTCTTCTAGCTTTTCCGACAGACCCTGTAATAAGGCTGTTCAGACACGGAAGCACCAGCCCTGTACCAATACTGCTGATAACCAGAACTGCAATAAACGGAACCAGCTTTGTAAAGAAAACAAGAGAAGCAAATGAAATAGTCATCAGCAGAAAGCCAATAAGAATCATCATTTTCATACGTTTCATAATTTTTCCAATCCTACTCCCTGTTATATAGGAAGTGGTCATCATGAACAAAAGCGGCACTGCCAGGACAAAGCCCTTCAGGACTCCCTTTATGTCATACCGGGTTTCCAGAGTGTCAGACAGGTAAAATAATATCCCGAATAATGTAAGAAGGCAGACTGCCCCCGCAAGATACGCAGTAAAAAGCCACCGGCCTTCATGCTTAAAAACAGTCAGTAAACCATGCATATACTTTCCGAAAGGGAGCGGTGTTTTCTTCTTTTTCCTCTCTCTTATAAAAAACATCGTCAATAATATAGAGACCAGGCAAAAAACAGGAAATCCTAAAAATGGTCCGTACCAGACAATTAACGCCAGTAGCGACCCTGCTATCGGCGAAAGCACTTTTCCAAATCCGTTGGATGCTTCCACCAGACCGAGCACTTTACTCTGCGCTCCCCCCTTAAATAAATCACCTGTAAGAGCCATTGCTATTGGCGCAGTTCCCGCTGCACCAATTCCCTGCATTGTCCTTCCAGCGATAATCCACGTATACGGACTGGCGAACCAGGCAGCTGCAAGGCCGGCAAGAAGCCCCCCTGTACCATAAAGGAATAATGCCGGCACAATGATAGCTTTTCTTGAGATGCGGTCAGATAAGTACCCTAATACCGGAATAAAGATTGCTGCGGATACGGAAAAAACTGTTATTGTTAAACTCGCCTGAAAAGCGCTTATTCCTAATTCAGACTGCATTTGCGGCAGAATAGGTATTAACATAGAATTTCCAAGCGTCATTATAAGCGGAATGGATCCTATTGCCAGAATTACGAGTCCCTTATTCTTTTCTTTGGCCAAAGGCTGTCTCATCTCCTTGCATTACGACATAAAGTGCATCTTTTTGAGTTTCTATTGTTTTTAGAATTTCGGGTTTTGAATCTTAATCCCGGTCAGCAACAGGATTTAACAGCGCCTGAATTAAAAGGCAGTTATACACTAATAAGATGGCATGGTTTCCTGTATTCATACATGGAACAGATTACCTGAGAACTATTGAGTATGAGCAGTGACCCGTTCTTTTGTGTCCAGGGATATTATCCAGAACAACAAAAAAACTGCCTCTGTTACCAGAGACAGCCCAATACTTTGGAGCGTTATGTTACCATCTGATACACCCGTATTTGAATCAATAGCTTCTTAGCGACAAGTATGCGGCATCTCATGCTTTATGCCACAAAACAGGAAATACCAGCCCTACTTTTTAAACCAGACTTTCGTAATTCGAGAACCATGCGTTTCATACATTGCTATTGCAAAAACCTCTTTTCCATTCGATCTCCCTGTCACCTTTTCGTGGTCGATAACAAAGTTATCCTGCTCGATCCTTCCGAGAAGGTGGGCATGCTGCTGAGGATTCTCTTTGAAAAGTTTCCCGTATCTTTCCCTCATCTTATCGATTCCTTTATAGACAAGGTCATTTGACGGAAAATCACGGATTTCCACATCTTCACTGTATACACTTAAAAATGCTTCAAGATTTTGTGCGTTATACGCATCAAGCTGTTTCTGAGCAAGTTCGGCTGCTTTGTTCTCCATTTTAAAAACCCCTTTATGTAATATAAACCGGAAGGAAAAGGGGATTGCTACCTCCTTCTCCCTCCTCCGATCATTCCAATAATCTGCATAAGAAAATAACCTGCAATGGAATAAATAAATATGGCGAAAAGTGCCGTCAAGTCAAGTTCAAACCTTCCGTCTAACTGTATGACCGGAAAAATATTGGCAAACGGCTCCAGAAGAGGAGCGCTGTTATCAAATATCCACTGCACAAACGGCGCTTCTTCATTCGCATTAAACAGCTGAAGTACAATCCTTATCCCAATCAGGAACTGAATGACTCCTAATATGAAATTGACGATGTATATTAATATTCGCATATCTGGCGAGTAGTCCTCCCTTAGTCTGTATTGTAAAACTCAATTTCCCGTTTGCAAATTCCCGCAAACATAGGGAGAAGGGAAGAAACACGCTTCAGAATGATTATTGTTTTGTGTCGAGAGGCTTCAGGCTTTTTTCAATTTCTACCCTTCTGCTTTCAAGAAAAGGAGGCAAAGCAAGATTCTCACCTAGCTCTTCAAATGGCTCATCGCTTTCAAACCCTGGCCCGTCGGTAGCCAGCTCAATTAAAACCCCATTCGGCTCACGGAAATACAGGGATTTGAAATAATAACGCTCAACAAAGCCGGAGTTGGAAAAGCCTGCTTGGGTAATATATTCCGTCCATTTTCTCAGTTCAGATTCTGATTCCACTCTGAATGCAACATGGTGGACACTGCCTCTGCCGGGGCGTTCCCGTGGTTTATCCGCCTCTTCAATCAAATGTACTTCGGCTCCCGTGCCTCCTTCCCCTGTCTGAAATACACGTATAGTTTTTTCTTCCGCACCTTCAGCTGAGATACTTTCTGTCTCCCTGAACCCAAGAATTTCCGTAAGTACTTTCGCTGTCCGTTCCGGCCGGGAAACAGTCAGCTGCACTGGGCCCAGCCCAATAATCGCGAACTCACCTGGAACAGGGCTTTTCTCCCATGGTTTTCCTCCAGGGACTCCTTTGTTCATTTCATCTGAGACGAGCAGCAGCCGCTGGTTTTCGAAATCACGAAAATTTATTTGAGCCCTGCCGCCAACTCTTTCAATCCCGTCGTGCTCTACCTGAAAATCCTCAAAACGGCGGAGCCAATACTCCAGGGCAGCATCATCAGAAACTCGTAATGATGTTCCTGTAATACTGTTAGTTCCAGGGTAAGTCCTCCCCGCGTTTTGAATTTCGAAAAACGTTAAGTCAGTTCCTGGATTGCCTCGTTCATCTGCGTAAAACAAGTGATACATGGAAGTTGAATCCTGATTAACTGTCTTTTTAACGAGTCTCATTCCCATGATTTTTGTATAAAAATGATAATTTCTTTCTGCATCTGCTGTAATTGCAGATACATGATGCTGCCCAAGTAAGGGTTTCAAATTCATCTTCACTCACTCCAGTCCGGCTCTTTTACAACAATTATTTCTACTTTTATTTTAGCGTCATACCTTCTCATCTGTAAATTTATCCGCTTTCTGCCGGACTATGCATGTTAGAGTCTGGCTGTCTATCTATGTTGCCGGAGGACTGAATAAAGAGCCTGTTCTATTTCTTCATAACTTGTACATCTGCATATGTTGGAATCAAGCCATTCCTTTATTTTATTTCTGTCCGCCTCTGGATATTGGGTAATTAGAGTCTGACAGTTCATAATATATCCCGGTGTACAATAACCGCACTGAAAGGCAAAGTACTTTACAAAAGCCTTTTGGATCTCTGAGCCATGTAACCCTTCAGCTGTTATAATTTCCTCTCCTTCCGCTTCCACTGCAAGCATAAGGCATGACTTCACTGGCCAGCCGTTAACAATAACAGTGCAGGCACCGCAATCACCATTCAAACATCCTGGCTTAGCCCCGGTAAATCCAGTCTTTCCTCTTATAACATAAAGCAGTGTATCAGCATTTCGAATATATATGTTATACTCTTCGCCATTTATATGAAAATGTGCTGCCCTCCCTGTCACTCAGGTCCCCTCCTCCCCATCCTGGTCATAACATCCATTAAAACGTTTTTTAACACAAACTTCCGGTATTCCGCTGACCCTTCTGAATCGCTGATTATTTCATGCGGTATATTATTTACAGCCTGTTCTGCTTTCCTTCTCAGCGGCGTATTGTCTCTGTTCAGTGACTCCTCCATGATCCGAGACCTGAATGGAAATGGACTTAAACCGCTGTAGGCCGTCCTCGTTTTCCCTTCTTCCTGCAGTGCTGCCACCGTAATAAGCGGATAGCCCGTGTTCCATTGTTTTCTTCTTTTTGTGTGAAAGTAAGGAGCACGAAGAAAACGCTCTTCAGTAATAAACCTGACCAGAAATTCGCCTTTTTCAAGAACAATCTCTTTGTTAAAAAACTCATTAACAGGACGGGACACTTCCCCGGAAGCTCCTGCTGTAACAACCTGGCTGTCGCTTAAAAGAAAAGGGAGAATTGCTTCTCTGTATATAAGTTCTGAGCATACATTTCCTCCTAAAGTAATCTTCATTCTCGCCGTGTTATCTGCAATATCTTTTGAAGTTACGGTGAGTAATGGAAAATAGTCGGCCCGCTCTATTTCAGCGAGCGGAAGGCCTGCTCCTAAGTGGAGCCTTGTGCCCTCTTTTTCACATAAACAGCACTCCGGAATGCCTTTTATGTCAATAACGGCTTCTGTGTAAAATAGGTTTAGCCGGCTAAGAGTGATGATCTCTGTCCCACCCGAATAATAAACCGGCTTTTTTCCTGCTTCGTCAAGCTGGCGGTGCAATTCCACCGCTTCACTAATGGATGAGGGTTTATAATATTCAAAGTCGAATGGGATCATCTCTCTGCCTCCTTCATCCGCCAAATAGTCTCCGGTGTTAATGGGAGGGAGGTAACCTGCAGCTCTATTGCAGCTGATATAGCATTCCCTAAAGCTGCTGGCAGGCTGATCAGTCCCTGTTCCCCAAGGCCCCTTGCTCCGAATGGTGCATCAACATGAGGAGTTTCCACAAAGTCAACGATATATTCTGTTTTTTCCGAAAAGTGGAGAGGTCTGTAAGTTCGCAGCTGAGGATTCATTATTCTTCCTTCTTTGTCAAAAATAAAGGCTTCCCTGCCTGCGAAAGCAAGGCCCATACTCATTGCCCCGGTCACCTGACCTCTTGCTGCCTTCCAGTTAAGCACTTTGCCTGCATCAAGTACAGAAATTGCTCTGATAAGTTTGTACGTATAATCTCTGCAGTCAAATTGTATTTCCACACCTTGTGCCCCTACTGCCCACTCAGGGCCAGGCTTGCCTTTTCCAGTCTCTTTATCAATATGGGTAAGATTTCGCAGAATATAATTTCCCCTCCCGATAATCTGGCCGCCAATAGAGTTCCCATTCGGAAAAGTATAACCATAAGCTATATCCTTAAAATGAAGCCCTTTATCCGGTTCTTCTCTTATAAATACTCTGCTGTCTGCAATATCAAGATCTTCAATCCTTGCCCTCAAAACACAGGAGGCAATAGCTTTCAGCTGACGTGCTGCATCCTCAGCGGCTGCCATCGCCGCTCTCCCTCCCATCAGCGTCCCACGGCTCGCCACAGTCTTCCAATGTTCCGGTGTTGTCTGTGTATCAATTTCCATCCGGACAAAAATATTATTTATATCCATTTTCAACGTTTCTGCCACGATCTGTGCCAAAACGGTTTTTGTACCTGTTCCAATTTCTACTACACCTGAAATTAAATTAGCCGTACCGTCTTCATTGAATGTAATTATTGCTCCTGAAGTGGAATCCGGAGGAATCGTTGAATTTTTCCAGAGACAGCTGATTCCTTTCACTTTGAGCTGCCTCTCATTTATCCGGACAACGGCCCCTTCTTCCCACCTTATTAGCTTCTTTAGTCTTCTTATACATTCAGGAAGGTCTCCTACTGTGCTTCGGTTCACCTTATATTGTGTCGGTGTTGTTTGTCCAGGGCGTATTGCATTCCTGAACCGCAGTTCTAAAGGATCCATGTTTAATTTCCCCGCAAGTATATCCATTGCCCTTTCGAAACAGAAATGGACCTCGGAATGGCTGAATCCTCTGTATGGAGCCGGATATGGATGGTTCGTATAAACACAGTAGGAGTCGCACCATACATTTTCAATAAAATAAGGACCTGTGCAGTCAATTGCAGCAGCCCGTGTCAGATGAATCGCTTTATCAGAGTACGCCCCGGCTTCAACAAGATACTGGATTTCCGCTGCCTTGAGCTTACCGTCTCTTGTGGCCCACAGCTTTATTGTCGCCTCCATCCCCATATGGCATGGAGCTGTGATAAGATCTGCCTCCCGGGGATAAACGATTTTAACTGGCCTGCCCCCGGCTTTCATGGAAGCGAGGTATGCCAGAATTTCCTGCTGAACTGATGCCTTCCCGCCATATCCTCCTCCTACCAGCGGTGTATGGACAACAACCTTCCCAAGTTCTATTCCAAAATAACTGTTCATGAGTTTCTTCACCATAAACGGAGCCTGTGAAGATGTTGTAATAATAACTTTACCGTCAGGTTTCACTTCCGCGGCGGCAGAGCGGGTTTCCATGGCTGCATGGTCTGATGGGGGAATGAAAAATGATTCCTCAATTGTAACTTCACTTTCCTCCCTGCCTCTCTGGATGCTTCCTTTTCTTATTTTTGTATGGCTTGCAATGTTAGTTCCAGGGATCGGGTTGACTCCCTCATCTTTTTCATAAATTCCGGTATTTTCATGAACAAGAGGGGCATTTTCTTTCACAGCTTCCGAGGGAGTCTGGACAACCGGTAAAGGCTTGTAGTTGATTTCCACCAGATTTGCCGCTTTTGCAGCTGTAACTGGATCATCTGCGATTACTACCGCCGTGACTTCGCCGTGATACCTGACTTTTCCCCATGCTACAGGCGGCCGGTCCTTCATTTCCTCTCCTGTGAGGGGGAGGCCTTCACCTGTAAGGACTCCTCTTACTCCAGGTATTTTCATTGCTCTGTCTGTTGAAATTGAATCGATTTCCGCATGAGCAAATTTACTCAGCACGAGCTGGCCATATAACTGCCCAGGAGAAGCATAATCGGTTGTATACCTGGCCTTGCCTGTTACTTTTTCAAGCTTCTTTTCTTATTACGCTCTTTCCAATAATCTCCATAAGCCCTCCTTAGCCGGTGATACTGACTGGTTGCAGCGAAACTTCAGTGAGAATTAACGACTGCGGGCTGAGTGTATGTTAACTTTTTATACTTGTTTGTTAATAACGCCCTGTTAAACTTGATTTTCACCTAATAATCAACTTTTTTCCTTTTATTAAAGCCACTAATAAAAAGTTAAAAACCTCTCCCAAAGAATGGATAGAATCCATACAACTTATGAGAGAGGTATACAGAAAACTGCTCTACAGGAGGAAGGCAAGAGCTATTATTACTATGGACAGCTGAAAAAGAACTTCCAGCCAGTCTTTTGAACGATTATTTATTAAATGGAAGAAACGAAGACCACACCGAACAGCAATCAGCACCCAAGCAATGGTAATAAGTATACCTGGTATCAAGTGTATTCCTCCTTTGTTTTGCCTCTCCGGAGCATGCGTGCGCGGCACTTATTCAATCTCACTCAGATTGAACTATCCAGTGGCTATTCTATTGTCAGTGAAACATATGAAAAAATAGCGCGTCCTATAACTTTTTTGTGGGCGATTCTCCTGATAGTAAAGCTAAGAGGATAAACCAGCCTCCGCAGATAAAAGACTTTTATTACATAAAGCGCCAGTTAATTTCCAACAATATCAAGTGAACCTCCAATCAGCGGGGGTTTCCACTGATTGTTAGTTGAACCAATCGGGATGTTAGCGTCCGTTATCTCCCACCTAAACATCACCGGTTCAACTCATGTTTTGAGGGGGAGTATTACGGACGGTTTCATCGGGATAAACAGAATATAAGTGAGGAGAAAAAGACATGTCTGGAGCTAAAAGCGAGAAAAAGCTGCAATGGTGGCAGCTTTCTTTATTGGGGGTTGCCTGTACGATAGGAACTGGATTCTTCCTTGGATCAAGTATTGCCATTTCAATAGCAGGGCCATCAGTGATCGCGGCTTTTGCAATTGCGGCAATTGGTACTTATTTTGTTTATGAAGCACTGGCTAAACTGACGATTGCCGACCCTCAAAAGGGCTCCTTCAGGATTTATGCAAAAAAAGCCTATGGCCGCTGGGCAGGCTTTACTTGCGGCTGGGTATACTGGCTGTCGGAACTGCTCATCATGGGAAGCCAGCTTACTGCCTTATCAATCTTTACCCAGTTCTGGTTTCCTGGAATTCCTTTATGGATTTTCGCAGCGATATACTCCGTCCTGGCAATTATCGTTATATTAACAGGTGCAAAAGGCTTTGACCGTATTGAAAATTTACTTGCTGTGTTAAAAATAGCAGCAATTCTCATGTTTATCATCCTGGCTTCCGCAGCACTACTGGGGCTTTTCGGACAGGAAGGAGAAACGGTTCCCCTGCCCCGCTCCTTCGATGCTTTTATGCCAGAAGGCTGGACAGGGCTGCTACCAGCTCTTATTTACGGTTTTTACGGATTTGCGGGGATCGAAATTATCGGCCTTCTTGCAATCCGGCTGAATAAAATGGAAGATGCAACTAAAGCTGGTAAAGCAATGTTTGCACTTCTTGCGGTGATTTATATTTCTTCTATATCACTTGCTTTAATTCTTGTCCCATGGGACAGCTTCAGTACTGAAAAAAGCCCTTTTGTTACCGCACTTGATAAATATAAAATTCCGTATTTGCCTCACATATTTAATGGAGTATTTATCATTGCTGGTTTTTCCACGATGGTGGCCTCCATGTTTGCAATGATTAAAATCCTGGTGAGTCTTGCAAACGGCCGGGACGCCCCGGGCTTTCTCGGAGCAACTACAAAAAACAATACGGCACTTCCGGCGATTGGAGTTACAGCCATTGCAATCGTTGTTTCCATCGTCCTGTCACTGCTTATGCCTGGAAGAATCTATGAATACTTCACTACAGCAGCAGGGCTGATGCTTCTTTACAACTGGTTTTTCATTTTAGGTTCATATAACCGCTTGCTAAAGCTGTCATTTTTAGATCAGGTTAAACGCTGGGCCGGATTTATAATTGTTCTGACAGCTATTGGAGGCACTGCTTTTCACAGTATCAGCCGGCCTGGTTTTTACGTGAGCATCCTTTTTATTGTTGTCATAGGCGGTATTACTCTGCTTATGATGTATTTTTGGAAGAAAAATAAAACCGGCAAGGAGAAAGACCCTTCTCCAGGTTCCCTGTTCGAAAAATGAATGGTTTGAGGATGAAGCGAGTTATTCCCGATCATTTGAATAAAATCCCTGCCGCCTGAATGCCGAAATACACGCCAAAGCCGATAAGAGATAAACCGGACATGACTGAGATTCCCCTAAGAAGCCGTTCAGTCAGAAATCTTCTGAGAGTGCTGGAAAAACCTGCCATGGTGAAATCCCATATAGTTATACCGAGAAATATGGCACAAATATAAATGATTACCTGTTCAGGACCATAGGAAGTAAGAGTTTTGGCAAGTACAGAGCCGAAAATGCCAAGCCAGAAAAGAATGGTCAGAGGGTTAAACAAAGACATAAAGAAGCCTGAGAAAAAGGATTTGGCATATGGCTCCCCTGCGGCTCTCGTACCGGCCAGCTTGATTTTACCTGCGCCGTTCAGGCTTTCTATTCCTGTATAAACTAAAACGAAGAATCCAAACAGCCATAAAAAGGACTGAACAAATGGTATCTCAACAAGATGAACGACCCCCAGATAAACTAAGAGCATATACAGGCCGTCAGCTACCGTCGCCCCCAGCCCTACAAGCCAGGCATGAAAAAAGCCGTTCTTGATCCCGCGGTCAAGCTGGGCAGCATTAACCGGGCCAATCGGTGCCGCGAGCGAAAGCCCTAGGAATACATAAGTAAAAAAAACAGTCATCCCACCAGCCCCTATAATTACTTGCAGCTATGAACAAGAAGCTGCTTGTACATCCTATTCATCCGCGGCTGGTGTTAGACTATCCAAAATAAAGAAAAAAGGACAGTAAGCCTGTTTCAGCTTACTGCCCTTTCCTTTGCGTGAGGCCTGTTAACAACCGTTATTGCGTGCATTGCTGCGGCTGTTTAAGTTTTGTGCGTCATTTTCGTCTGCAAATTCAGTGCTCAGTGCAGCATCCAGTTCTTCATTGTTATGCTGGTTGTTTCTTGCCGACTGACGGTTGTTATCAGAAGCATATCGATTATTTCTTTCACGATTGTTTGCCATCTGTTTTCAGCCTCCGTATGTTGTATTAGCTCTTGTAGAGCATACTTATTATTGCCTTGCCTGAAGGATTTATCAGTGGCAGGTTGTGGGTAGCTTGTATTGATGCTGGAAAGGTGCAAAAAAACATTTGCACAGCACAGCAAGTTTAAACAAAAAACATGCTTCTTTGTCTTTAATAAAGGGAAAACGTATTAAACTGAGTAAAAAAATGGAGTGATGCAAAATGAAATGGGCGTTTGTATCTGATTTTGACGGCACTATTTCCAAAAAAGATTTTTACTGGATTATTATTGAAAAGTACTTTCCGGAAGGCCATGAACTTTTTAACAGATGGAAAGACGGTGAGATGAAGGATATTGAATTCTTAAGCACCGTTTTTGCCTCTATTTTTAAAGAAGAAGAAGAAATCAAACAGGAGATCCTTACCATCCCCATAGACGAACATGTTCCTTCTTTTATCAGGCGTGTTCAGGAAAATGGAGGGGATTTTTATATATTAAGCGCCGGTACGGATTATTATATTAATCATGTTCTTGAAAAGTATGGCATTACAGGGGTGGAAGTTTTCTCAAATAAAGGCTTTTTCCGAGAGAAGAACATTCACCTCAATATAGATGAAAGCCATAACCATTTTTCTGAAAGGTATGGCATCGATAAAGCGAAAGTAATCCAGTCCATTAAAGAGAAGTATGACGTTGTTTATTTCGCAGGCGACAGTGAACCTGATTCCCACGCTGTCCCTTTTGCAGATCTCACTTTTGCAAAGGATGCGTTGATCGGCCTTCTGAAAGAAAAAGAGGCGGCCACTTTTTTCCCGGTAAGCGATTTTAAAGATATAGAAGATTATTTAACAAAAAATGGAGTTCTGTCTTCCTGATACTGAAATTACAGAGAGACTGGGACAAAATTGGTTGATGGATTGGCAATCCGAACAAGGATAAAAAACCGCTACGGAAATACACTTCGCTTTCCTCGGGCGGCTGGTGAGCCTCCTCGTGCTTCGCCCTGCGGGGTCTCACCGTTGCCTTTGCTCCCGAAGGAGTCTACGTATATTTCCTCCGCTCTAGTGATATATTGTTTTTCATTTAAACACTTTATTTATGTCCCAGCCTCGTTTTTTTAATGGTAATCCTTCAATTAGTCTACCTTTCAAACCCTAATGAACGCAGACCTGGTAATCCTAACTCTTCTGCAAGCAATGTTATCCCCTTCATTCTGTTTTCAGCATCATAAAAATGGGGAATAATGGTTACTTCGTCAGCCTGGTACTTATCAGCCACTTCCTCTATTCCTGCCTTAACCTGTTTCGGATTTCCGATAATAACGCGGCTTCGATTTTTTCTAACCTGTTCTTCCTCCACGATACTTCGTCCCCGTTCTTTAGCTGTTTCAACAGATGGGTAGTAAGGAGGCTGGCCTCCTGACTCCACAGCAAGCAGCCATAGATTGAATGCCTGGGCAATATTTTCCGCTTCCTCTGTCGTTTCCGCAATTATCGCGAAGACAGCAACCATAACTTCCGGCTCATTTTGAATAGAATTAGGCTTGAAATTCCGCCGATATTCTTGAATTATTTCCTTGCCATCAGAATTCCAGCCGGGAGCAAAATGAGCGTAGGCGTATGCGGAACCATTTGCCGCTGCAAGCTTAGCGCTGCCCATCCCTCTCCCCAGCACCCATATTTGAGGAACCGTTTCTATCACCGGGGTGGCGGCCAGATCCTTAAACCGATGCTCTTCTTTAGTATCATCTGTCAAGTATTTATACAGGTCTGCTACCTGCTGCTCGTACGGTAAACGTTTTTCCCTCGCTTCATTTAATGCCTTATTTACCAGACGGAAGCTCGGGGATCTGCCTATCCCTAAATCAATTCTGTCTGGATGAAAAGCTTCAAGCATACGGAAATACTCGGCAACTTTATAAGCACTGTAATGGGGAAGCATAACTCCTCCAGAGCCGATACGTATTCTGCTGGTGGAAGCAGCCAGTTGCATCATGAGCATTTCCGGAGTACTGCCTGCCACAGAAAAGACTTGGTGGTGTTCTGCTACCCAATACCTGTAGTATCCCAGGCTGTCTGCCAGCTGGGCTAAGTTTTTTGTATGAAGTAACGCTTCACGAGCATTTGAGCCTTCAAAAATTGGCGAGTAATCAAGTATATTTATCCGATCCAATTTTATACTCTCCTTTTATGTTTCGTCTCCCATTGGATATACGCTAATTAAAAGAAAAAACAAGAACCGCCGGCCTGTGATGACCGGCATTCCTGTTTCTTTACTATCATATAATTGTTGTTTACCTGAATCAATTTCATAATTCAAAATTATCATCTGTAATACGAACTTATCTTAAAATGTTACTTTATTGTTCGATGTACGCTTCAGACGGACGCGTTCTGCGGGCACGGCTTCGACTATTTTATTCACAGCCTATATATGAAATTCATTCACCTGTCAGCGGATTTAAAACTTTTTGTCGAACTCCATTTTCCAGCTGAAATAATCATTTTCCGGATTTTTTTCGTATTTAAGAATCGCGTTAAATTTATTTCCCTTTTTGCTGGTAAGCCCTTTAACATTGGCGCTTCCCTTCGTTAGAAGCTGTTTCACCATTGTCTTAGTCGGCTTTTTTTTCATTGTTGCCAGGAATTTATCGTTTTTCCAGACAACGAATTTGCAGCCGTTTTTCCAGTTGCTGCATCCGAACCCTTTAAATCCTTCGATTACCCCGTTTCCGCATACTGGACATTTCCCTAATACTTCTGTACTTCTCTTGCTTGAAGCAATTTCATGAATGATTACGTCTTCCCCGGTCTTAATCTGCTGTACCGCTTCTTTTGTAAACTGATAAATCAGCTTTAAAAAACGTTCTTTGTCAAATTTCTGCTTTTCAATATCAGCAAGTGATTTTTCAAGACGTCCGGTAAACTCCAGATCGAAAAGCTCTTTTACAGGAAAAGTTTCTACAAGCCGCCTTCCTAAATCTGTACATTGAAGATTTTTTCCTGAAGCTGAGATATAGCCAGTATCAGTAAGCTTTTTGATTGTTTCTGCCCTTGTGGCCGGAGTGCCGATACTGAATCCGCTGAGTACTGCTTCCATGGCTTCCGCGGTAGTATCTTCCTCGTTATAGCTTCTGCCGCAAGTTTCCATGACTTTAAGCAATGTTTTTTCCGTATGAGGTTTTGGCGGTTTTGTTTCGTGGGAACTCACCTTATTTTTTACAGTTTCCACCTCATCATTGACATTGACAGATGGGAGCAAAGCTTCTTTGGATTTAATGTTCTCTACTTTTTTCCAGCCTTCCGTGAGCTGGACCCTGCCTTTGGAGACAAAGAATCCTTTCAGGTCTGCGTCACGGAGTTTGGTTATAATCTTTGTCTCTTCATGTTCCGCTGCAGGCATGAACTGCATGATAAACCGGTTTTTTACCGCTTCATAGACGATTGCTTCATCCCTTGAGAGGGATTTAGGGACAAGGTAAGTAGGCATAATTGCACTGTGGCTGTCCACCTTTGCGGAGTTAAAAACCCTCTTTGACTTGCGGAACCGGACTTCTTCCTCAAAGGGAAGCCCTTTTTTCATTACTTCAAGTACTTTCGCTGCTTTTCCTGTCAGGCTGTCATCAAGCACATTACTGGCAGTTCTCGGATAAGTTATATACTTTTTTTCATACAGTGACTGCGCCGTCTTCAGCACCTTGCTCGACGTCCAGCCTTTATATTTGCTTGTTATATATCCTTGGAGGTTTGAAAGATTAAACAGGTATGGGGGAAGTTCCCGCTTGTTCTCTGTCGTTTTATCGTCAACTATCGCCGGCGCACCGTTTAACTGGCCGGAGATATTGTCCAGATATTCCTTCGTTTTAAATTTATCTTCTTTCCCCTCTATATAAAAACCCTCATACTCTTTTCCATCTTCTGTTCTGAATAAAGCAGCAAGCTTAAAAAACGTTTCCGGCTTAAAGTTTTCAATTTCTTTATCACGGTCATAAATAATCTTTAATGTAGGCAGCAGAACCCTGCCAATATTCAGCGCCTGGCCTTTTCCTTTCTGAAACTTCAGTGTCGCCGCGGAGGTGAGGTTAATCCCTATCACCCAGTCCGCCCACTGCCTGCTCACCCCTGCATTACGAAGGGGAAGAAGCTCCTCATTGGATTTGAGCTGTGCCAGCCCTTGTAAAATTGCATTAGGTGTCCATTCATTGAGGAGCAGCCTGTATACTCTTTTACCTGCATTAATATTTTCAATAATTGTATCGCCAATAATCTGGCCTTCCCTGTCAAAATCACAGGCAGAGATAATTCCGTCCACTTCCCGCTTCTTTATAAGGCTCTTGATTGTACGCAGCTGTTTTGCTGCACCGCCGTCCTGCCTGTCACGGTTTCTCGGATCAGACTTCACTTTATATTGAAAGTGGTCCGGAATGAAAGGAAAGTTTTCCATTTTCCAGCGGGTCATTTTAGAGTCATAGTCTTTAGCATCATACAGTTGCAGTAAATGGCCGAATGCCCAGGTAATAAAATACCCTTCCCCTTCAAAATATCCGTCCTTTTTTGATTTTATCTTAAGAGCATCAGCAATGTTTTTCGCAACTGACGGTTTTTCCGCAATAATTACTTTCATTTGTTTCACCAGCCCCGACACTGTTATTTCCTTAGATTATACAACAAGAAGAACGAATGTTCGAGAGAAATCTACTGATTAACGAATACTCTTCTCCCCTTCCGGTACTTTCTTCACGGTAAAAAGAGCATGTTTTTTACTGCAATTCACTAATTTTTCTTATATCCATCTTTTGGATTGTTTTAACCACCCGGTCAATGGGAATGGGTTGATAGACCACATTGAAAAGGTGGTGAGCCTACTTATGGGAAGCAGCTCAAAAACGCGGCTCGCCCTGGTTACCGTTCTGGGAACTGCTGCCGGAGGGGCAGCGATGCTGTTAAACAGTAATGCAAGAGAGACGGTAATGAACATGCTTCAGAAATCTAAGAAAAAAGCCAAAGAAGAAGCGAAAGACCAGGGCGAAGATTTACTTGATGATATGCCTAAAACAAAAAATGCCGCTAAGGCGACTTTTATCGGTAAAAAGTTTTATAACACCTTTGAAAAACTCCGGGGGGTGAAGGAAGATATGAAAGATAATCTCGGAGATGCGAAGGAAAAGCTGCAGGAACAAGGCGAAAATGCTAAGGAAAACTTCCAGCAGCTAGGTGAAAATGCAAAAGAAGAAGCACAGGATGCGAAGGAACACGTCAAGGAGAATATCGGCGGAAGCAGCAGCGATGATGAAGGCATTAAAAAGCCGAGCGATATTCCAAAGGCAACTCAAATCAAAGGTTATCCTGATGTAAAAGGGGTTAACCATATTAAATCTGCAGATTAAAGGAGTGGAACATAATGGCAACAGCAATTAAGAAAAGTACAGATTCTTCAAGCCTTGCAGAGGTTATTGACCGTATTCTTGACAAAGGTGTAGTGGTGGACCTGTATGCGAGGGTTTCTCTTGTAGGTATTGAGTTAATTACAGTGGAAGCCAGAGTAGTTATAGCCAGTGTGGACACGTGGCTGCGATATGCAGATGCAGTTGGGCTGCTTCGTGATGAAGTGATGACTGAATCTCTAGAAGGATCTGAAGAAGAAAGCGAAAACAGCCAGAACCGACTTAATTTCTCCTAAGAACAACATAAGCGAGTCAGCAAGTAAATCGGGAAAAGGGCAGCAGGCCCTTTTCCCCATTTGATTAGCTGTTATATTTTTTTAGCAAAGGAGTATAAGCGATGAAGATAAATAAGGTAATGGATACGGTAACCGACTTTTTCAAAGAAAATGTAAATGCCCCGCTTCGGTTTACCGCTATTGAGAAAACAGAGGAAGGCTGGTATATGCAGCTGGAGGTAATCGAAGAAAAAGAATATATGCAAAAATACGCCCGGGACCAGATAGTTGGTCTTTACGAAGTAACCCTTGATGATGAAATGGAGGTAACATCATTTAAAAGAATCAATATGCGCTCAAGAAGCATGGCATATGAAGAGGAGGCAAGCAGTTAATGGCAACGAAGATCAGCAGCACGAAAAAGTCTCCGGAAAAAATAATTTTTACAGATGAGCTTGAAAGAATGAAAAAACGCAGTCTCGTTTATCTGCATAGTGGCTACCATCTCCATTTTACCGGGCCTAGCGGTATTGGAAAAACTTCACTTGCCTTAAACATAGCGAACGAATTTGATCAGCCCGTCATGTTTATGAACGGACGCCAGGATTTGTCTCCATTTGATCTGCTGGGAGGCTTTTCCGGTTATAAAAGCAGTAAGACAGTTGATAATTTTGTCCGCACTGTTTATAAACAAGCAGAAGAGTTCATGCCTCGCTCTGTTCCTGGACGACTCACAGAAGCAGTTAAAAACGGGTATATAGTCGTCTATGATGAATTCACCCGTTCCACACCGGAAATTAACAACTTATTTTTATCTATTTTAGAAGAAGGAATTTTACCAATCTACGGCACAGATGAAAAGGTGAACTACCTGCATGTGCACGAGGATTTCAAAATAATTTTCACAAGTAATCCGGAAGAATATGCTGGTGTTTTCCCTTCACAGGACGCTTTAGTAGACCGGATGATCACCTTGCATATGGATTATCCCGACACAGATACAGAGGCACGTTTAATCTCTGAAATCACTGATATTTCAATAGAATCTGCGGAGAAAATCGCAAAATTAACTTCTGCTGTCCGGAAAAAATGCCAGGATAAAAGCGGCCAGAGCCCAAGTTTAAGAGCTTCTCTTACACTGGCTCGCATCAGCAGGGATTATGATATAGAAACAGACGAATCAGATGAGGACTTTATTGCTTTAGCTACGGACGTTCTCGGACCATTTCTCTACAGATCTCTGAAAAATGAACGCTTTGAAAAAATCCGCCGGCTGATTGTACAGGAGGTAAAAAAAATATAGAAGGACAATTTTCTTTATTATAAACAGCTGCAGGCCGGCCCTTTACCTCCCTGCTCGGCTGTGGTTCTTCTTTCAACCGAATGAAGATATTCAGAAATAGATGAAACAAGTAAAACAACAGGAGTGAATAATATGAATAACGAAGAAAGTGTTGGATGTTATTTATTTTGTGTTTATCAGGGTGAACAAGATGCTGAGTATGGGGAAGCAACTATGTCAGGGGTTTCGAGTAAAGTGAGAACCATTACCCATAACGGATTGAGCATGGTTGCCGCGGACCTTCCCGTAAAGATTTACGCGCCTAAAAAAGATGATCTTCTCGCACACCAGGAAGTAATAAACCAGGTCATGAAAGAACATTCTGTTATTCCAATGAGCTACGGAACAGTACTTTCCTCTGAAGAAGATGTGAAGCTTCTTATGGAAAAAATTGAACCACAGCTGAAGGAAACCTTTCCAAAAATCGAGAATAAAATAGAAGTAGGGTTAAAAGTTATTGCTAAAAAGGACTGGCTCGCTGAGCGTGTACATAAGGATCCACAACTTAATAAAATGAATCAGGTAACTGCAAAGGATTCCTATTACCGCCAGATAGAAGCCGGGGAGAAAGCAAAGAATTTTATTCACTCATTAAGGACAGAATACGAGACTAAGCTTGCATCGCCACTGGAAAAGCTGAGTGTCAGCACGAAACTGAATGAGCCAGTCAGCGAAAGAATGCTGATGAATGCTTCCTTTTTGATTGAAAAATCAATGGAAGAAGAATTCGATAAGAAGGTAAATGAGCTGTACGAAGAGCTTAGTGATCAGGTCGATTTTAATTATTCCGGACCATGGCCTGCCTATAACTTTATTGAATTAAAATTTAAAGCGGAGGGTGCTGTATGATCTTTAAATTGTTTACCTGGCCGATCGATACAGTCAGATTTGTAGGGGAAAAAGTTTATGAAGAAGCTGAAAAGGAACTGTATGACCTCGAAGCAATTCAAAGAAAACTGGTTAACCTGCAGCTTCAGTATGAGATGAATGAAATCAGCGAAGAAGAGTTCCAGGCAAAAGAAGATGAACTGGTAGAACGGTATGAAATAGCAAAACAGCGTGAGCTTGACAGTTTAACAGACCAGTAATTTGTGCGGGGTCTGGCCCCGCACTATTTTACTGAGCTCTTGACTTTCTTCTCTTTTTTAGCTTCTTCGTCCTTCCCTACTCTGTTTGCTGCGTTGAAGCAATTAATCCTGGTATAGAGGTGTGATTTATGCTGGAGCAATTTTTCCATCCCGAAACATTCAGAGAAGATGCCATTTTCCTTTCCACGCCACACGTTGGAGTTCTAATCATTTTTTTCAGTGCCGTAATCTCGCTCTACCTTAACAGAAATAACCAGTATATTTATTCTGTCCGCTGGATTTTGCTCCTCATTATCATTATTTCTGAAATAAGTCTGCAAATCTGGAGCATGATAACAGGACAGTGGAGCATTCAGAACTATCTCCCCCTCCACCTCTCTAATCTCAGCTTATATTTATGTGCTTATATGCTATGGAAAAATTCCTTTAAAGTCTTTGAAGTGCTGTATTTTTTCGGTATTGGTGGTGTCATGCAGGCCTTATTAACTCCTGACTTATTTTATACGTTCCCTCATTATCGTTTTTTTCACTTTTTTCTCGCTCACATGGCTGTAGTACTTGGAATCCTTTACATGGTCTGGGTAAAGAAATACACAGTTACAATTAAATCAGCCATTAAATCTTATGCAGTTATAAATGTGATCGCCTTCTTTGTTTTTTGGATAAACCAGCTGATCGGTTCGAATTATATGTTCCTTTCAGAAAAACCGAGCGGCCCGAGTCTCCTTGATTACCTTGGCCCTTTTCCCTGGTATATATTTCAAATGCAGCTGATCGCTGCTGGAGTTTACCTGATTTTATATTTACCTTTCTATTTTAAAAATCGAACGGCGTAATAAAGTTAAAATCAAACTATTGGCATTCCTTGTTGCGAAATAATATAGTCTTTTTGCGAAATCACAGGTTCTTGTTGCGGAATAACGTAGTCTTGTTGCGAAATCACAGGTTCTTGTTGCGATACCCCATTCCTGTTGCGAAGTCACACTCCCTTGTTGCGAAATCACACTCCCTTGTTGCGATACGGCATTCTTCTTGCGAAATTCCAATAGTTTTATTACTATACAAAAAATAGCCCCCAGCCTGCCTGGCAAATGTAACCGGGCTGGGGGCAATAATTTATTTCTGCTTTAATATTTCCTGGGCAAGCGCAGGAAGCGACATATACCGATGGTTTTCCTGTTAGTTCCCACCGCTGCTATCGTGACTTTCTTTCATTTGAAAACGAAAATGGCAGACTCCTTCGTTCTCTTTCAAAATATATTTATCGTGCACCACTTCAAATTTCGGATTATAGCCTGCAGCTACTGCCGGGTCAATCATATGGCAATAAAGAATGCCGTATTCCTCCATCCGGTCTTTTTTCCATTGATCTGCAAAAGCACATTTTGTAAAGCTCTGTTCAATCTCTCCTGGATGAAAGTCAGTGTCAAATGTGAAGAGTTCACTTCTTCCCATATCATAGTTAGTCAGATAGTTATCTATGCCATTTGGTTCACCAACAGCTGCTGCTCTTCTGGCAATATCTCTTCCTCTCTCTTCCCCGAAACGGCGCACTGCTTCCATAGCAGCTTCCTCCCCTTCCTTACCGAACTTTAAAGAGGCTGCTCGCGAGATATAAGCAAACATTTTCGCCATCAGGGAATACATATTTAACGGTTCATTCCCGCGGCTGGCCATCATGCTTTCATATTTTTTAAACGATCGTTTAATTTTTTCACTTTTCTGTAAAACATCTTCTGTAAACAAATAATCCGCTGCTTCATCCAAAGTCTCTGAAATATCAGATGTAATACTTGTGCTCAGCGACTTTTTCTGATCATTATGCAGCTCTTTTAACCCTTCGTGCAGCAATTCTTCCCCTATTTTTCCAAAATACTCTCCAAGCACAATTTTTAACTGTCTGTATAATTTTTCAGTAATCTCGTACATAGTGACGGGCCGTAAACTGTCAGCCTGTTTTCGTGTGTTTTCCACGTTTCCTGCTCCTTTCCATTTTTCAAGATGTGCTGCACAACTTCTCTGCAAGATTTTTCAGCACATGGACCGCCTTCACACAATCATCCAGTGAGGACCATTCTTTCGGGTTATGACTGATGCCTTCCCTGCTCCTTACGAAAATCATTGCTGCAGGGACATAGCGGCCCGCAATCATAGCATCGTGTCCTGCTCCGCTTGGAAGAAAATATGGCCTTATCCCTGCTGACTCAACAGCTTCCTTCACTTTTTCCTGCAAATCTCCACTGACAGGCACTGGCATGATCCTGATATTCTCATTTTGATACAGGTTAATTCCCCTTTTATCGGCAATGGCTTCCGCAAGCTTACTCACTTCATTAACAAGCCGGTCTCTCGTTTCCGGATAGATATCTCTTATATCAACTGTAAGCTGTACTCTGCCCGGAATGACATTAATTCCATTTGGTTCCACATGAAGCCGCCCTACAGTCGCAACAGCAGAATCACTTATACCGAGAGGAAGCTTTTCCAGCTCACTAACAAACTCTCCAGCCGCAGCCAGCGCGTCCGACCGGTCACCCATAGGTGTGTTCCCTGCATGTCCGGCTTCCCCTGTAAAAGTCAGCTCCAGCCAGCACGGCCCTGCGATACCAGTCACTATTCCAGCAGGAAGGTTTTCTCTTTCCAGCTGTTTCCCCTGCTCAATATGTACTTCTAAAAATGCGGCTATATCACGAGGGTTACGTTTTGACTCGAAGAAACG
Organism: Evansella clarkii; assembly: GCF_002019695.1. Classification (GTDB taxonomy): domain Bacteria; phylum Bacillota; class Bacilli; order Bacillales; family Salisediminibacteriaceae; genus Evansella; species Evansella clarkii. Next base: position 4,300,521 of record NZ_KV917376.1, read on the forward strand.
ATCAACGGTAAGACCGTCTTTTTCAAGAACTTCCTTGAATGAATTGCCATGATTGTCGGTGAGGTTTATCTGCCTTTTTCTGTCCGTCTCCCCAAACATCGCTGCACTCCCGAGGAGCCCGCTGTTAAACCTGGATCCCTCTTCTTCTGAAAAGATTACAGCCTCAAATGCTTTTTCAGGCTTAAATCCTGTTTCTTTCCATGCCTCGGCTACTTCAAGTGCAGCAATAACACCAAGAGTTCCGTCAAAATGGCCGCCATTTGGAACCGTGTCTACATGTGAACCACTCATTACTGCCGCTTCTCCGTCTTTCTTACCGGAAAGCCTTCCGATAACATTACCCGCACCATCTTCGTAAACCGCCAGGCCAGCCTGCTGCATCCATGTTTTTACTAATTCCTTGGCCCGGCGCTCTTCCGGTGAAAACCCCATCCTGTTTGAGCCGCCCTGCTCATTCAGACCAATTCCCGCAAGCTCTGTGAGCCTTTTCGCAACTCTTTTTCCGCTAACTCCTGAGTAATCAAGTTCCCCATTGAAGTCTTTTAACAAATTATTCAGAAACTTTTCCTGAAAATCTTTTATTGTATCCATTAGCCCCGCCCCTCACATTTCTCATCCTGGTATCTGTTAAAGTTACATTTTAACCGACTGCGGTACTCCATTGAATAGCCTGTACCTATGCTTTTCATTGTAACATCCTTTACCAGCATACAAAAAACAAACACCTGCTATACAGGTGCCATGTTTTTTATATTTTGTTTCAAAGTTCCGTTCTGATATCCCATAATTCAGGGAAAAACCTGTGGTCAAGTACACGCTTTAAATAATTTACTCCGGAAGAGCCGCCTGTTCCCTGTTTAAAACCTATTATTCTTTCTACTGTTTTCATATGCCTGAAGCGCCACTGCTGCAGCCAGTCTTCGATATCTACCAGCTTTTCTGCAAGTTCATATAAATCCCAGTATTTATCCGTATTTCTGTAAATCGCCGCCCAGGCCGCTTTTACTGACTCGTCTGATTCATACTGGTCTGTATAATCCCGTTTGATGACACTTTCATTTACAGGGAAACCTTTTCTGATTAACGCTTTTATGGCTGCATCGTACAGCCCCGGTGAATGATATGCTTCTTCCAGCTGGCTGTGAAGTTCCGGATCTTTTTCATAAATTTTTAGTACATGCTCTGTTTTATATCCGAGGGCAAACTCAATCATTCTGTACTGGAAGGACTGAAACCCTGAAGCCTGACCAAGAGAGTCTCTGAACTCCAGATATTCCGCTGGCGTAAGGGTGGAAAGGACATCCCACGCCTGAATGATTTGTGTCTGTGTTTTGGAGACTCTTGCCAATGTTTTAAAAGCTGTCTGAAAATCGTCTTCTTCAATGGATGCTATAGCAGCTTTCAGCTCATGAAGAATCAGTTTCATCCACAGTTCACTTACCTGGTGAATGACGATAAACAGCATTTCATCATGGTGATCTGAGAGCCGTTTTTGTGCTGAGAGAATTTTATCAAGCTGGAGGTACTCACCGTATGTCATGTCTTTTGAAAAATCAGTATGAATATGAGCTTCGTTATCAGCTGCTTTATACTTTTTCTGCTCTTCCATTTAGTCACCTCTAATATATTTATATATTACTTTATTCCAGGTCAGCTGTTACACAGTTCTGATTACTGCCCGTACAGGGCTGCCGTCACCGCCGGCAATAGCCAGCGGCAGTGCGATCAGTTCATAGTCTCCTGGCGGAACGTTATCAAGCATAAGATTTTCCAGTATATAAATTCCGTTCTTATACAGCTGATGGTGAGCTTCCAGTTCTTTGCTGTCCAAAGGATCCACGGAAGGCACATCGAGTCCTGCCAGCCTGATACCGCACTCTCCGAGATAATCTGCTCCATCTTTCGTGATATAAGGAATTTCTTCCGGAAACTGTGCATGATTGTTAGGCACACTTGTTTTAATAAGAAGTCTTTCCGTTCCCTCAACAGGAAGGCTGCTTAACGTCTCCCTGCTAAACACAGAAAACCTGGAAGCATCCACTACTCTGCACTGTCCAATATATACGTCAAGATCCAGATCTAAAATTCTTTCCCCATCATTTAAAAAGTGAAACGGTGCATCTGTATGGGTACCCAAATGTGTGCTCATAGTTATTTTTCCGATGTTTACAGACCCGGTTTGTTCTTTTGTGGCAGATACATCATAAGCAAAAGGCGTGTCGCCAGGCCAGTGGGCTGTACTTTCCTTTAAAGGCATGGAAATATCAATCCATCCCCCGGCTGCTCTTTTTCTGTTATCTTCAGGCATCAGGCAATCACTCCACGTTGATTTTCGTATTTTTCATACAGTCTTTTATCCATTATCCGTTTAAGGACAGTTACTGCTGTCCACACATCCCCATAACTGTTATATAAAGCAACTGGAGCAAGACGTATTCCATCCGGCGCTCTGAAGTCCGGGATTACCCCTTCCGCCTTTAATGCCTTACAAATTCTCGCTGCCTCTTTATGTTCCAGAAAAATATGCCCGCCTCTTCTCTTTTCATCTTGCGGGCTCCGGACTTTAAATCCGTATCCATCCAGTTCCTGATCCAGCGCCTTAAGCATAAATTCAGTAAGCTTCAGGGATTTATTTCTGACATTTTCAATTCCCGCTTCTTTAAAAATTTCCAGTGACCCGATTAGTGGCGCGGTACTGAGTATATTTGGCGTTCCTGTCTGGAAGGCACCTGCGCTTTCCTCATGTTCCAGATCGTGCTCCATATCAAACTGCTTGTCCTTTTTTGAACTGAACCATCCCGCAAGTCCAGGTGCTTTTCCGAAATGACGCTTATTTACATAAAGGGCACCTGTTGCACCAGGCCCTCCGTTTAAATGTTTATATGTGCACCAGAACGCAAAATCCGTACCCCAGCGGCTTAGGTCATGAGGGACAGAACCTGCCGAGTGACACAAATCAAAGCCGATTAGAATCCCTCGCTTATGGGCTTCTTTCGTCAGCCTTTCCATATCAAGTACCTGGCCGCTGCGGTACAATACACCAGGCAGGATTATCAATGCCACATCCTCAGTCATCGCATTGATAATATCCTCTTCCTCCAGTGTATGTCCGTCCCGGCTTTCCACTTTTATCAAATCCCCTTCCGGGTCGCAGCCCTGCAGCTGGAGCTGGCTCTTTAAAGCGTAAATATCCGTAGGAAAGGCAAGACTGTCTGTAAGGATTTTTCTCCTGTTCTTTTCAGGCTTAAAAAAGGTAGCCGCAAGCTGGTGGAGGTTAATCGTTGTGGAACCAGTTACAATTACTTCATCTTTTTCAGCTCCCACAAGAGGAGCCATCTTCTCCCCGAGACTCTCTGCTAAATAAAACCAGGGATTGTCGCCTCCTGTCCAGCCATCAATCCCCAGCGTCTTCCACGATTCCAGAATATCTAAAAGGGATCCTTCTGCTCGTTTTGAAAGAAGACCAAGTGAATTCCCGTCGAGGTAAATTTTTTCTTCATTTATGTAAAACTCGTTTCTGTACTTCGCCAGCTCGTCCTTTTTATCCAGCTGCACGGCTTTTTCCAGGCTTAACGGCCCGTTATTATTCATTTTCAGCCCCCCTGATCTCAGAATACTTCGAATACATTTACTATAAAAGTATAAAACACGTTTCTCCCTGCGTCAAAGCCAACCTGCAGCTTACCAAACCAAGTTAAATAAATAAGCAAGAAAAAAGGACAAACTCTCCGTAACATTATCCGAAGGTTTGTCCAGATATTTTTTTGGTGCCGTTAAGCCATCCTGCTATTCTCTTCTGAAGTTCCCCATTACTTCCATTGTCTCACTGACACTTACAAAGGCTTCCGGATCTATCTCATAAATGATTGGCCGTACAATTGCCAGTTCATAGCGTGAGATTACAGTAAACAGAACTTCCCGTCTCGTATTAGAATATGCACCTTTCCCTTCTATTACAGTTATTCCTCTTACGAGATTATTAAGAAGTTCTTTTTTCAGATCGTCCCCTTTGTTTGTGACAACCATGAGACTCAGTTTAATATGCCGCGTATGAATCCTGTCAATGACTATCCCTGTTATATAAATGGAAGCCATCGTGTAGAGAGCCAGATCCCATGCGAAAACAAATCCGGATATAAACACCACAATACTGTTCAGCGCGAAAATCAGTCCTCCAAGTGGAATATCCCATTTTTTTATCAGCATAAGGGAAACGACATCAAAGCCTCCTGTAGAACCGTAGTACTTAATAATAAAGCCGATAGCAATACCCGCAATCACCCCGCCGAAGACAGCGGAGAGAAGAGCGTCATCTGTTACACTACGAACAGGAATGTACTGCATAGAGAAAGAAGTTACAAGAACAGAAAAAACACTGTTTCCAATAAACATCTTCCCCAGTTTCAGCCATCCCAAAATAAGGATAGGTATATTCAAAATTATAATCCAGATTCCGGTATTCAGAGGCAGCAAAAGACCAAACACCATTGCCAGACCTGTTACACCGCCCGTAAGTACTTCATGGGGGAGAAGGAACATATTAAAAGCGAACCCGAGAATGACAGAGGCTGCGAAATTTATAATGAGACGATAAATATTGCTCACAAAGAACACTCCAGTCGTGGATATTTTCCGGAAGAGCGAGCATGATAAGTCTGCTCCCTTATTAAAACAAAAGAGCCAACCGCGCACACGCGCATGTCAGCACTTTTAATTAACCCTATCGTTCTATTCCACTTAGAATAAATGTTTTAAACCGAGAATCCACTGGGGCAATAAATTTTATACAAAACATTAAATAATTATCTCCAGTCTTGATGGGTTTTTTGAATTGATTAGGAATTAGTTAATTCTCTGTCCTCTGCTCCACCTGGAAACTCCGCCCCCACATTTCTGCAATACTATATCTGAATAGCTCATCCAAATCCTCCTCTGCAGCGCGCCTGTCAGCCTTTCCCAGACCTGCCGCAAATTCTTTCAGCCTGGGCAGTTCCATTTCAATATGTTCTATTATAACTGGTGGTATATTCACATTCTTTTCGTACGTTCCCTTTTTCTTCACTTCAACAAGTTTGAGAATTTCATTTTTTAACAGCTTTTCTGTCCCGGCAGCTTCAAGCAGAGAATAAAAGGAAGCGGGAGGGACGGATGCATACTTTTCTGCCCACCTGCATGCAAGTACAGGTCTTAATATGTTCAGCACGAGTTTAACTTCATCATGTCCCTTCCCGAGCTGTCGTTTATTGTTCACAGCCATACTCACATAATGGTGTATAAGTGCCGCCCGGTTAAAGTGCTCGCTGCTTTTCTCTTTAAACAGCCTGCTCAGCTTCGTTCTTTCACAGTACACTACTGAAGAATTAAGCCATTCAAGCAGCTGGGGATTAGATTTACTTAGCAGAAATAAAGCTTTCCGAATATCCCAGCCATGGAACTCAAGTTTTCCGGCTACGGGGAGCTCAATTACATCTTTTTTCGCTTTAATGGATAAATACCACTCCGGGGGATGAACATAAATAAATCTCACATCATAGTCGCTGTCTGGGGAGGAGAGCTCCCTTGATCTGCTCCCCCCTTCACACGCGAAAATGATTTTCATCTTATAATCCTTTTCCATTTGCTGCAGTTTTTCTTTTATAACAGTTTCCAATTGCTTCACCTGCATTCTTCTGCATTATCCGGATGATTTCTTTCTCCCGTATCTGCCGTCGTTCGTCCATGCTTTTCTTTTCCTGGCCTGAAGTTTTGTGTCTATGTAACCTGTTCCGAATAGAACTCCGGTAACGATTAGTATAAACCCTGCAACCTGCCGGTAATACAAAGGTTCTCCGAGAAAAACAACGGCTCCTGCAAGGGCAAATAACGGAACAAGGTTATTAAATACAGCTGTCTGGCCAGCTCCGATATGATGAATGGCACTATTGTATAATATATGGCCGAGTCCAGTTGCCAGGATGGCAGAGACAAAAAATACAGTCCAGACTAAAGGGGTGCCAGAGGCCATGTCCCCGACACTTTCCCTCTCAAGGATAAAGCTCGTGCTGATAAGCATGGTTGACCCGACTAACAACATTATAGCTGTCGCCTGTTTCGACGACAATGTTTCAGTCAGCTTCTTAATAAGGATGAAACTGAACGCCTGGGCGAGCATGGAAATGAATACAAAGAGGTCCCCTCTTGAAATTCCTGCTGCTCCATTATTTTCAATAACAACCAGGGATACACCGGCAAATCCCAGGAATATACCGATCGTCCGCAGCATAGTCAGACGATCCCTGAAAAATATTATCGCCATGACAGAAGTAGTAATTGGAATCAGGCCAAGTATTAAAGATGCATTAGAAGCAGTTGTTTCAACAAGACCTGCAGCAAGGAAGCCGTGATGGCACAGCTGGCCAAAAACAGCAGCTGTTAAAACATAAACCCACTCTTTTCTGGTGAGGCGGCGTAAATCTTTCATAAAATATAAAACAATGAATGCAGTAGCCCCAGCGACAAGAATTCGAAACCCCTGCATCGCTACCGGTGGGAAATGATCCACTAAAAATTTTACAGCGGTTACATTAAGTCCCCATATAATCATTACAATAATCAGAAGACTGTATGTTAATCCACGTGACAGTTTCAATCCCTTCTTTCAATAAATTATATTATCCACCTGTATATTTTTTCACTATCTTCCCTCAACAGTTGTTTATAACATGTAATATGTGGAAGTAGTTAGCAAAGAGGAGGATGTTGCTTATGAACAAACTAATATTAAACTGGCTGGCATTTTTATTTATGATAACAGTTAACATTTTAGCTAACGTACTGCCCCTTGGCGGAAATACCACCGGTGAAATTGAAGAAAGAAATATTGTGTTTTTCACTCCTGCAGGCTACGCTTTTTCGATCTGGAGTGTCATATATATACTTCTTGCCTTATGGCTGATCAGCCAGATTCCAAAAGGGCGCCGGGAGCTTCCAGTTTACCAGAAAACAAATCTGTTATTTATGGTCTCCAGTATTTTAAATGGTTTATGGCTCATATTCTGGCATTATGAGCAGTTCCTTATAAGCATTCTCATTATGGCTTCGCTGCTGTTCTCACTTCATCTTCTGTACAGGAACTTACTTGCAGCAAATGCTTCCTTCCCCGAAAGGCTTCCGTTTTCCGTTTATTACGGATGGGTGTCTGTCGCGGTTATCGCTAATCTCAGTTTCGTCCTGAAAGAATATGACCTCCTGGGTACAGGATCGGACCAGTTTGCCTGGACGATGCTTATGCTCATATTTGCATCACTAGTGGCCTATGCAGCAGGAACCAGGTTTCACGACAGAGTCTACACACTTGTATTTGTCTGGGCCTTTATAGCAATCGGAGTGGAAAACTTTCAGGAAAGAACATTTATTGCCTACTTCACGTTTATTCTTGCAGCCCTGTTGATTATAAGTATAGCTCTCCCCATCAAAAAACGTAAGAAAACACTCCCCAGGATGCTTCGCTGAGTTGAATATTTCAGCCTTTCAACCTCAGCGACAACCTTTTATGCCTTAATTATAGTGGAATAAAAAGAAAGAAGCCGCAATTCAACCAGTATGCGGCTTTTCTTTCCGGATTAAATTTTTCACTATTTTGCAGCTGCTTCAGATGCAGCTTTCAAAGCTGCTCCGCCTGGCATTTCGTAACCTTGCTGCCTTAACACATCTTCCAGCGCTGAAAGGATCAGGTTAACATTAGTCATCTTTGCATTATACCCCATTAAACCAATTCTCCAAATCTTCCCTTTCAGACTGCCTAGCCCTCCGCCTATCTCGATTCCGTACTGTTCAAGTAATAATTTCCTTGTCTCAGCTTCATCAATGCCTTCAGGGACTATTACAGAAGTAAGCTGATTAAGACGGTGTTCTTTTTTCACAAGCAGCTTCAGTCCCATTGCTTCCAGTCCTGAATGGAGCGCTCGTCCATATTGTTCGTGGCGGCTGTATACATTTTCCAGTCCTTCGTCTTTAATTGACCTTAACGCTTCATATAAAGAATACACCATGGATATAGGAGCTGTATGATGATAAGCCCGGTCTCCGCTCCAGTAATCCTGTATCATGGTAAGATCCAGATACCAGCTCTGTACCTTTGTTTTCCTCTTGTTAATAACTTCCCCAGCTTTCTCGCTGAAAGTGACAGGGGCAAGCCCAGGGGGCGCACTCAAACATTTTTGTGTGCCGCTGTATGCTGCGTCTACCTTATGCTTATCAATCTCTGTTGGTGTTCCGCCAATTGATGTAACCATATCGCATACAAAAAGGGCACCATAGTTATGAATAATTTCGCTTAGTTCTTCCAGAGGCTGTAACACTCCGGTGGATGTTTCCGCATGTACAACAGCCACAAGCTTCACATTTGAATGTTCATTAAGAGCTGCTTCGATTTTTTCAGAAGGAATGATCGTTCCCCAGTCAGCCTCCACTTTAATTACTTCAGCTCCACAGCGTTCTGCTATATCCGCCATCCGTGTGCCAAAAAGGCCGTTAATACCAATAACAGCTTTATCCCCTGGCTCAAGGAGATTTACAAACACAGTTTCCATACCGGCACTTCCGGTACCAGGCATAGCGATTGTAAGTTTGTTTTCTGTTTGGTAGACATGCCTTAATAAATCCATCGTATCGTTCATAATTGTTAAAAAGGCAGGGTCAAGATGCCCCAGCAGCGGGGTACTCATAGAACGAAGTACACCTGGATAGACGTCACTCGGTCCTGGCCCCATTAATATTCGCTGTGGCGGGTTTAATTGCTTGTCCATTAAAATCACACTCCAGTAAATTATGTATCTCTGGTTACTTCTCCTTCACTGTTTCAATTTCCTGCTTTACCACCCTAAATTATATCGCTGATAAATTCACATAATTTTATACATTACTTCTGCAAAACTGCGACTATTTAAGGGAAAAAGTGTGGTATCATAGTTACCAGTAAAATGGATGATTATTACCAGTTTCCAGCTGCCCGTTTTCGGTGACTAATACTATCAAATTGGTGGGATCACTATGCAAAATTCAAAAATGATAAATGAGTTGTTTGCATTAAGGAGCATCGCCTGCCTCAGTATCGTCTTTCTTCACGCTGTAGGCATTGCCCTTGAATCCTCCGGCACCCTTGGGTTGGGCACTGGAACAGCTTATTTTTTTGATTCAGTTAATATATTTTTATATTTTGGCACACCGCTGTTTATCTTCATGTCGGAATTACTTATCGCATATTCATACCGCAATAAAAAGATACCAGGGCATTTCCTGAGCAAAAGGTTTAAATATATCTTTCTCCCATTCCTGTTTATGGCACTTTTTTATTCACTGCCATACATGAGTTCCTTTTCCGAATGGAGTACAAAACTATTTTTAAATGCGATAATTGGCGACTTTCATGGATACTTTGTATTAATCATTTTCCAGTTTTATTTACTGCATTTGCTCCTGCACCGGTTTCTTAAAAATTGGAATCCGAAGTCCGTGCTGTTAATTGCCTTTATCATTAATGCGGGGTACCTTGCTGTTTTTAATTTCATTTCTCCTCCTCTTATAATGCATGGAGAATATTTATGGACCAGGTTCTACTGGGTGCCGTTTTTAGGTTGGATCTTTTATTTCGTCCTCGGCTATTATGCCGGCTACTATTATGAAAGCTTTCTGAACTTCCTGCAAAAATATAAGCAGATTATCTTAGCTGCTCCGGTATTCACTACAGCCTTACTGCTGTTTTTATACCATAGTGACCTGCTGGCGGTGCACAGTTCAAAACGTGTTGACATTATCTTACACACGACAGCTGTTGCCTTATTTCTCTTCTATGTTACAGGCAGAATGAAAAAAGTTCCTGATTTTCTTGTAAGGATCAGCCAGTATTCCTTCGGGATTTATCTTCTGCACATGTTTTTTATCTCAGCGATCGATTTTCTGTATCAACAGTATCCACTACAGCTGGGGCCGGCCTATATATTCATCCTGTTTATTTTCAGCACTGGTCTGTCTGTCGTATCCATCTACTATATTAACCAGTGGAAATACGGGAAATATTTCATCGGTAAAATCGGTGTAGGAACAAAATCAGCCGCCGGGAAATCCCCTGCCCCGGTGTTAACTGAAAAAAGAACAAGTCTCCGGGAAGAGGCTGTCAAATAGAAGAGGCGTTTTCTCATAAGCCGCTAATTAGCGTTCTTAGAGGAACGCCTCTTTTTTTGCAATGCGGATTTCTATTTTCAGAGAATTGTTTCAACAGGTCAGATGGGACCAGGCTGACGAAAATCCAATTTAGTCGGTGAAAAATCTGGGATTACCAGGCTTAAAAGAATTGTATTTCGGAGTTGGAGGCCATTTTGAGGAGATCACAATGTATTGAAATAAACGACTTAAGTTAACGGTTAAGTTGACCAAGACAACAAACAAAACGCCTGGATAATAGGATCCACGCGTTTTTGTCTGATATATAATATTATTTATAGTGTAATCCTACTGTTTTTCATAATTGCCATTATTCTGTATTTATGCCACTCTACCGGCTCTATTTACATCCCTGAAACAGCCTCTTTTATTATTCTTCCTATCCCTCTTCGAGCGGAAGTTTAGCATCAAGGATCATCTCCAGGAGCCTCAGCCTTTGCTTCTGGCTGACATCCCGGTATAAGAATCTAACAGAAGGTTTTGTGGAATCGACCCTGTGAACAAAAACGAAATCATACTCCGGAAATATATCGATAGATTGTCCATGGCGTCCCACAGCGGAATATAATCCTGCATCCTTCAACGGCCCTTCTTTTGCCACCCACCATAAATAACCATAGTCATAAATTTCGTTTCCGGTTTCTGCATGCGGCTTCGTACTTCTTTCAATCCAGTCTTTCGGGATGATTTGCTCCCCTTCCCATTCCCCGTTCTGCAAATACAGCTGGCCAAACCGGGCCATGTCCCTTGCTGAAACACTAAATAAATAGGAGGGGTGATAGGAACGGTTTTCTTCAAGCCGGTACATTGTATTATTCAATGTAAAATTTTCCATTCCAATCGGTTCGGCAATCCGCTCCTGAAACTCCTGAAAAACATCCGCAGACGATGCTAAATTAAAGATCGTTCCGAGAGCATTAAAATCCCAGTTATTATAATAAAAATAAGTGCCGCTCTGCTGACTTTCCCGGGGCGGGCGATTCTGGATCATCGATCTTGATTCCTCCCCCGCCGGAAGAAATACACCTGAGCGGGAAGTGAGCAGGTCCTCCACTTTTGCCTGTCTCTCTTTTTCTGTTAATTCACCGCCTTCGCCAATATCCAGTTCTTCAAGTGTGGAATCAAGGTGTATTTTCCCCTCTTCCTCATAGATTCCGTAAAGTGCACTCAGAAAGCTTTTACGAACTGAGTGAACATTGGTGTTTTTCGCTGTGTCTCCCCACTCAAACAATATTTTACCTTTATATATACCAATAGCTGCAGTTGAATTTAAAGATATAAAATACTGCCTTGCTTCTTCAAGCTTATCGGATGACCAGCCGGCCTCCTGAGGGTGTGCATGTCTTTCCCAGCTTGTTTCTGCTTCTTTGTATGCAGAGTAGCTTGTAAATAATAAACTGGAAACAAGCATTACAAGCAATGCAATACCCAATAGCCCGCTTATTACTTTTATCACTACGAACCATCCTCTGTGTTTATCTCGTTTTGTATGTCATTTCCCTTTTCGGTTGCTTTATAATCTCGTGCTGAAATTTAACAAACCTTTCTTCGTTTATACAGGTGCTGTTCCAGCAACAGCAGCGGTATGTTGATAATTTGCCGATTATATAATATTTTCTCAGACTGCTGATCTGTGCGCAACCGGGGATTCATTTTTAACTGCTTTTCGAGGGGACAGTAGCCGAAACGGACGTATGGCAAGTTCATAGTGATTAAAAATTCCCCCACAAAAAAAAGGCCCCTTAAAAGGGGCCTTTAATATTATTACTTAGTTACGTTAGCTGCTTGTGGTCCTCTTTGACCTTGCTCGATGTCGAAGTTTACTGTCTGGCCTTCTTCAAGAGTTTTGAAGCCTTCGCCTTGAATTGCAGAAAAGTGAACAAATACGTCGTCTTGTCCTTCTACTTCAATAAATCCGAAACCTTTTTCTGCATTAAACCATTTTACTGTACCTTGAGTCATAATTTTGTTTCCTCCATAGCGGAACTTACCGCAAAAATTTACTTCTTTGCTCACAATATCTTTCAAGATGAAATTCCTGAATCGGCCATTTCTTCCATCAATCTTATTCCGAACATCAAGTATTAAATACACTTTACCATACATTCTGCACCTTGTAAACAAATTAGGGCATCTTTTTCCCTGAACATGTTTGTTTCCTGTCATAGTTGAAATAATATACTCTAGTCCGCAAAAAAACCAGCCCGTATTTAAAACTACATACGGACTGGAAGATGTAAATATTAAATATCTGAATGTTTTACGGAGTCGAACTCTTCCAGTACTTCTCTGGAAGGCTCCTTATCAATAAGGCTGAAAATAAAAATTGCTGCAAGCCCGAGTATAAAACCTGGAACGATTTCATACAAGGTCCAGATCTCCGCTTCCAGACCAAACCAGGTACCAAGATTCGCCCAGACCATAACCGTAACTCCTCCAGTAATAATACCAGCAATCGCTCCGTTTCTCGTCATCCTTCTCCAGAAAAGAGAAACAATTATTACTGGTCCGAATGCTGCACCAAAACCAGCCCATGCATAAGCAACAAGCTCAAGCACTGTACTTTCCGGATTGTATGCAAGCGCTATAGCGATGAACGCAATGACGAGCACGCCAATTCTTCCCACCCAGACAAGCTCTGTCTGGGAAGCCTGCTTCCTGAACATTGCTTTATAAAAATCTTCTGTTAAAGCACTTGAAGAGACGAGCAGCTGAGAATCTATTGTACTCATAATCGCGGACAGAATCGCTGCCAGAAGGAAACCAGACACCCAAGGATTAAATAACACCTGAGTAAACATGATGAAAACCTGCTCCGAATCCTCGAGAGGAGCGTTAGTAAAGTTTTCAAAGTAAGCGATACCAACAAGGCCTACAAACATAGCCCCCATTAGGCAGATAACAAGCCATACCATTCCGATAAGCCTTGCTTTCGGAATTTCCTTTGAAGATTTTACTGACATAAATCTGTTAATGATGTGAGGCTGGCCGAAATAACCAAGTCCCCATGCAAGAAGGGAAACTATTCCTATGAATGTAATACCTGAAAACGCATCAAGGTGAGTTGGGTCAATCTCACCAATAAGCTGGGCCGTTTCATTCCAGCCTCCCATTTCCTGAATTGCTACAATCGGTACAATGATAATTGCCAAAAACATCAAGGTTCCCTGGAAGAAGTCCGTCCAGCTTACAGCAAGAAATCCTCCTAGGAATGTATATGAGATAATAACTATCGCACCTATCCATAATGCAGTCGTATACTCGAGACCGAAGGAAGCCTCAAATAAAATCGCGCCGCCCACGAGGCCTGAGGAAGTATAAAAAGCGTAAAAAAGAAGGATAAATATTGCTGATATGGCACGTAGTATTTTCGTATCATCATGAAAACGGTTTTCAAAATAATCAGGCAGCGTGATGGAATCTTTGGCAATTTCCGTATACTGCCTTAATCGTTTAGCAATGAATTGCCAGTTTATGTATGCCCCTATTGCCAGTCCTACACCAATCCACATTTCTCCCATACCGCCAGCATACAAAGCGCCGGGAAGCCCAAGAAGCAGCCAGCCACTCAGATCAGAAGCACCTGCGCTTAATGCAGCAACTCCCCCGCCAAGGCGCCTTCCTCCGAGCACGTAGTCTGATAAGTTGCTGGTCATTCGGTAAGCGATTATCCCTAAAACTAATAAACCAACTAAGTAGACTATAAATGTTGTTAACGTAGCTTCATTCAAAACAATTAGTCTCTCCTTTCAGTAAAATAAGTAATAACAGATAAGATAACCAAAGAAATCATCGGTACAAAAAGCCAGAACGCAGTGGCGCCCGTAAGGCCATATTCCTCCACTTTTCCACCTCCCTGCTCCTTGCCGGAATGTAGTTCTTAGCTCCTATTCCTTTCACACTCTATTTTTAAACATCGATTTTATTAAACCTTATATATACCCGTTATATTTTTCGGTTAAAACTTCTTTTCAGCTAGATTATATCTTTCCAGACAGAATCATTGTGATTTTATTTCATTCAGTCTGTATTGTATTCTGAGATTGACCACCTTAGTTCAGGCTGACCAACAGATTCAAATTGACGGAAAAATTCCGCTTAATTCGTAATTATTATTAAAAAACGCTTAAATAGACGGAGCGATTCCGCTTATAATCCTGTAATTTTTGAAAATGGACGATTTTTTCTTCGCATAACCGGAATACCTTCCCTTATTTCCCCTGTAATGAGCTCCAGTCTCTATATAACCTAATAATCTCCGTTTATTTTTCCTTCTCAAATTATTTAAATAGGGACAAGGCATAAATCCAAACGAAGACAGTTAAACCATGATCCATTATGGTGACCCAGGAGTTTTAAAATAAATATAATTTTCCCTCTGCATAAAGAAACTCGCCAACTTGTGGCGAGTTTCAATTTTCATTTGCGACTAATTATATAAATCCAGCTGCCCTTTCCGCAGGTTTTAGAAGAAGAACCTCAAACCCTACCCTTTAATTTCCAATATAAATAATTCATCCCTGTGCTGCTGCCTTACTGCTGATCCAGGAGTGTCTGAACCGTAACAAATTTATACCCCTGTGCCTGAAGTTCATCAATTATTCTCGGGAGGGCGTCGACTGTGCCCTGAAGAAGGTCTGGTGAAGTCTCAATATTATGCTGAAGGATAATCCCCCCGGGAGTAATGTCTCTTCGTACAATAGCCAGGATTTGTTCTCCGGTAAGTCCTGTCCAGTCAAGCGTATCTACAGACCAGAAAATTTGGCGGAAACCAAGTTCATAGAGAAGCTGTTCGTCTGACCTTGTTATTGCACCATATGGAGGGCGGAATAAATCCGGCCTTCTGCCTGTCACTCTTGCCAGTTCGTTTTGCGTATTCCTTACCTCTGCAACAACGTTGTTCGTCATACTATCCGGCAGTGAGGGGTGGCTCCACGTATGATTTCCTGCACCATGTCCTTCATTTATAATGCGTCTCATCATTTCGGGGTGTCTCTGAATTTGCCTGCCTACTACGAAAAAGGTTGCGGGAACACCTTTTTCTTTTAATATATCAAGGATTTGCGGTGTGTAATGACTTTCCGGTCCGTCGTCAAAAGTTAAAGCTACCAGCTTCTGCCTGCTGCTTCCAGCAGCTATTCTCCTGGAAACTGTATTCCTATGTGTATTTATAAAAGTCTGATGGCTGTCAAAATTATATGAGACGGTCATGCCCATTTTTCTGGCAACATCTGCAAGAGGTACGTAAGCAATACCGTTATGCATCACAGGGGCTGTCACAATTGTTCCCCTTTTCCAGGTACTGGTTCGCCTGTCAAAGTCATCTGTAAATTTTTTGTTTACCGGTGCCGCAAAATGCACATCACCAAGACGGAACACTACGGACTGATATTCCTCATTCCAGTCTACACGTGCACCGGCGTGCTTCATAAATAAGGCGGGTACCATTAAATGACCTTCCTTCAGAAAATACTTTGTCGTAACAGGTTTCCCATCTACAAAAACCGGTGCTTCCGGAAAAGAGGACTCCTCTGCTGAAACTCCTGCTGTAAAAGCGGAAAAGGATATCAGTAAAATAACCAGTAATGTAACCGTCCGTTCAATCTGTTTCTTTTTGTTCCTTCCTTCAGATGGTGTAGTTTTCTCCATATGCTGAGCTCCTTTTTCCTTTTAAGCCTACTTTGCCCAGAAATAGTCCAATGTACAATATGTTATTGTTCCAGTTTTATCATATGGAGGATAAATAAAGCAGTTTCCGGCTATTCGTAAATTCTTTCTTTCACACTCCTCCCCCCTGTCCCCCATAAATCCGGAGATTTTTCCCATCAATTACCTAATGATACTAGTCTATAAAACTGTTAGCCTTGTAAACGAGAAAAAGGATAAGAAATTATTCAGGAGGTTATATTTTTATGAAGAAATTCATCATTACTCTTATGCTTGTAACAGCGATCTTATTTTCAGGAATGTCGGCTGTTTCTGCATCTTCCGTACACACAGTAAAAAACGGCGATACACTCTGGAAGATTGCTAACAATAACGGAGTTTCTGTGAACGAAATTAAACAGGCTAATAACAAAAGCGGCAATATGATTTATGCAGGTGAACGATTAACAATCCCGGCGTCAGTTTCTGCAGCTGACAGAAGGCTGCTGGCTCAGCTTGTAACTGCTGAAGCAAAAGGTGAACCTTATGCAGGACAAGTTGCAGTAGCTACAGTTATCTTAAACCGGGTGGATAGCAGCAAATTTCCTAACACAATTCGCGGAGTTATATATGAGCGGGGCCAGTTTACCCCAGTCAGCAATGGATCCATTAACCAGGCGCCAACTGCTTCAGCGGTACGGGCCGTTAATGAAGCAATTGCTTTCAGAGGACAGGGGAGCGGTTCCCTCTTCTTCTATAATCCTGCGATTGCTACAAATAACTGGAACGCTACAAGAACACACACGATCACGATCGGAAACCATGTTTTTGCAAAATAAATTATGTTATTCTATATGTATAAGAACAAACAGGTGCTGACATACAGCACCTGTTTTTTTGAGGGGCGGCTGTTATGAAAGATTACCATTTCTGTGCAACTTGCATAAACTTTGAAACATATAAAGCTGACGGTAAAACCAGGTACCGCTGCAAAAGACTTGGCTATGAAACAAAACCTGATTATAAGTTTAACTGCTGGGAACCGAAAGAAAATGTACAAAAGCTTCTTGAAAAGGACCGGGAGAAATAATGCTCTATCCCCTCCGGAAAAAATCGTTTTCCTTCACGTCAGTCCAGCTCTCTGTCTTTTCGAGTTCGGCCGCAATCTGAAGGAGGAGGTCTTCTCTTCCTCTTGCAGCGCTGAACTGTACACCTGCAGGCAGCCCTTCCGCTGTATTACCCAGCGGAACAGACATGGCAGGCTGCCCGGTCAGATTAGCAAGCTGAGTGAATGGCGTCCTCTTTAAGCTCTGTTCCGCAATTTGGTCTACGATTCCACTCTTCTTTAATAAACTTCCCATTCCAAAGCTGCCAACTGCCTTAATAAGCAGCTTTTCTAATGACTTTAACTCAAGTTCCCCAATTTTAGCTGGCGGATAGGCGGTTGCCGGGGTCATATACAAATCATATTCTTCTTGAAAACCCTCCATGGCAAACGCTGCCTGATCCCACTCCCTCAGGCTTAAGACAAATTCTTCCGCCGAAGTGGCTCTTCCCAGCAGTCCGAGGAGCCAGGTAGATGGTTCTACATCGCTGCTTTTTGCTTTTCTTCCCAGCACTCCTTCCAGATTTGTGATACTTGCAGCAACTTCACCAAAATACATTGTCAAGTAAGCATTCGCAATGGCTTTCCCATCTGCCGGCGCATTCTTTTCCTCAATATGGTGGCCCATCCCTTCTAATAAAACCGCAGTTTGTTTAACTGCTTCCGCACAGTCTGAATGGACTTCCGTACCTATTGGTGATTCTATGGAAAAAGCTATTTTCAGACGTCCATCCCGAGGCTTATTTAAGCAGTCAAGATAAGACCCATTAAACACTGGTGCCTGAAATGCCGCTTCCTTCTCATGTATGTTTAACATATCAAGTATTGCCGCACTATCCCTTACAGTCCTTGTTATCACATGGTCGACGGAAGCTCCCTGCCAGTGCCTTCCTGCTTTAGGACCAACTGGAGTCCGTCCCCGCGTTGGTTTCAGGCCAAAAAGGCCGCAATAAGCTGCCGGAATTCGAATTGATCCGCCACCATCATTCGCTCCTGCCACTGGAACCATACCTGAGGCCACAGCTGCGGCAGCTCCGCCACTGGATCCTCCCGGAGTGTATTCCGTATGCCATGGGTTTTTCGTAGCCCCGTGCAATTGGGGCTCTGTTATTCCCATCAGGGAAAATTCCGGGACATTCGTCTGCCCGAGAAATAACAATCCTGATTCTCTCAGTCGTTTCACAAAATTGGTGTCTCTTTCGGCCTTATAGCTTTTAAGTGCTTTCGAGCCGGAAGTAATCGGCTCTCCCTCTATCTCCTGAGTCATATTTTTTAACAGTACCGGAACACCGGCCAGGGGGCCATCCGTAATATGTGATTTTTTTGCTGCAGCTTCTGCTTTTTCGTACATTTTATAAATAACCGCGTTAAGTTCAGGGTTAAGGAGTTCGATCCTGTTTATAGCTTCATTCACTACTTCAGAAGGTGTAATTTCTTTTGCTCTGATAAGTTCAGCAATACCAAAGGCATCGTAGTCTTTATAGGAAAAGCCCTTCATTAAACCACCTCTTTTATTTCTTTAATTTACTTTTTTGAGCTGAACCAGGAAGCGATTGGACTTTGCTGCCTCGTTTAAATTTCACGAGGAAAGATTCAATTTCTCTGTCGTTTTCAAAGATGTATACAGATTTATTCATATCTTTCATACTTATCGTCCGAAAATGTTCCGGCAGGCTTTCTTTTCTCCTCTTATACGTGCTCATAATAAATCTAATAAATTTCCAATTGAGTTTTTCCGGGCAGCCGTTGGCTATATCCGGCCTTGATTTGTTATGGAACTTGATACGCCGTTTTATAACCCTGTATAAACACTTATAAAGAGGCTGGTTTATATAGATAATAGTATCCGCTGGTTCTGTCCTTACCGATAAAGTGCTGCTGTAGTTTCCCTCAATAATCCATTTCTCTTTTGCGGTTAATTCATTTTGAGCTTTAATAAATTCTTCCTCCGGAGCTTCCATCCAGCCAGGCTTCCAGTAATAACTGTCAAGATGGTATACAGGTATATCAAGTGCTTCACCTAATTTTCTTGCAAAAGTAGATTTACCGGCACCTGCTGAAACACCTGTAACAATTATTTTCTCCATTGATTCCCTCCTGAACTTCCCCCCTGCACAGGGTCAATTGGTGCAGGCCAGTATCCCTTTAAATTTACCATGCATACTAATAAGATCTGCACAGACTACAAATACTGCTACTTGTCATAATCATTTTTATCACCAAGGAGCACGTCGCTGCCCTCTTTGTACATTGGGAATATATCCGGATGTGTCAGTGACGCTATTCTCTGAAGACCAGTTAACAGTCTTGGAGATGGCCTGCAAAAAAGCGGCTCTTCCAGAATAAACAGATTTTGTTTTTTTACAGCGTCCATTTCTTTCCATAGCGGCCGTTTAAGAATGATCTCGGGCTTTACCTTTTCTTTTCTGACCCCTACCCAGACTGCTGCGATGATATCCGGATCTCTCAGCCTCACATCCTCCCAGTCTGTTTGCACACTTGCTTCTTCCTTATCTTTAAACACATTATATCCTCCGGCAAGTTCACTGATTTCTGTCAGCCAGTTTCCTGCACCCGGAGTGAAAACAGGCTTGGCCCACCACTCCCAGTAAATGCTTTTTTTCTTTGTTGCCCTGCCGCTCAGTTTCCGGTATTCATTTAAGACAGCAGTAAATTTATTATGCATCTTCTTTGCAGTACCCTGCTCATTCGTCAGCTCTCCCAGGAGAAGAAGCTGGTCGCCAACTTCAGTTAGTGTCTCAGGATTTGGAACAATATAATAAGGAATACGGCGTTTCTCCAGTTCCTCTATATTCTTTTCCATGCCGGGAACTGTCAGTGAGGCAAGAACGAGATCCGGCTTCAATTCCTCTACTTTATCCATATCAATATTTAAATCAGGTCCCACACGGGGGAGATCGTTTATCTCCGCCGGCCAGTCGGAATAGTCGTCCACTCCTGCCAGTGATGAAGTAAGCCCAAGATATGCAAGTAGCTCTGTATTACTCGGACAAATTGAAATAAGTCTCACAGTATCCCTCCGTTATTCCTTCCAAAATATATAGTGAACCTTCAATCAGTGGGGGTTTTGTTCATCCCCCACTGATTGTTAGTTGAATCAATCGGGATGTTAGCGTCCGTTATCTCCCACCTAAACATCACCGGTTCAACTCATGTTTTGAGGGGGGAGTTTTACGGACGGTTTCATCGGGAAAAATTTATAATCATTTGAATCAATTTCATAATTCAAGATTTTCATCTTTAATACGAACACTATCTTAAAATGTTACTTTGTTGTTCGATTTACGCTACAGACGGACGCGTTCTGCGGGCACGGCTTCAACTAATTTTTGACGGATGAACGCCGTCAAAAATGGATTTTCAGCTTCTCATGCTTTTCCCGCAGGAACGAGCATCTTCTTCTCCGCAAATGCATCGAGTTGTCTCGACAGATATTCTGCGAAGCTAAGCTGACAAAACTCTTTTTGCGACGAGTAACCGCAGGAGCAGGTCTCTTTTGCGACGAGTAACCGCAGGAGCAGAGGAAGAGACAGTCGCCGTCTTACGCTGTAATCGAAAAGTAATGTTCGTCTTTTTATATTCAAAGTCCATATATGAAATTCATTCAATTTATTAATTAACTCATTCGACAGAAAAACTAAATAACCTTCTTTAACACCGGGTCAAACGTATCGGGATACAAACTGCAAAACCGGATCAGAATGTTCCAATCCGGTTTAGTAATCATTTATAGAATTATACGAAGGGCCTTAGTAATAAACTGATGAGCTTCAGAGGATTGCTGCCGTTCCTTTCGAAGAACTTTTGTCCTAATTGGCCGTTAAGCCTGCCAACAATAAAATCATATTTATCATTTGTTAAAGATTCAAATGCGTTTCTCAATGTTAGAGAACGAGAATAACTCTTGCGAAGTGGTTCTGTCAATTTTTCGTAACTTCCTTTTCCGCATATATCAAGAGCGGCAAAAATCCCTGTAAGAATCGCCTCAAACTGGCCAAAACCGAGAAAAGGCATAATCGATCCGAAATTATTACCTGTATAAAAGGTATTCCCTATCCTGGAATGTCTGCATATGCCTATTTGGTACCCGTTTATATGAAACTGGTCTGTCAGCTTTAAAGGCTGTTCGTAATAATGACAAACCCTGCTGTGGAACTCTTCCCACATCCTGTCAGTATTGAACGTTACAGCCTCCTGTTCCGGCAGAGCGAAGGCTAAACCTGCTTCTTTTTCCGAGAAAGGAAGCAAATATGCATAGCCATTCGGAAGAAGATCGTTATCCAGCCATACAGGAACCGAATAGTTATCGAACCGGCCCTCCACTGTTGTCCCTTTTATCGTTACTGTCCGGTCCACCTTGTAATTATTTTGTTTGATTGCATCCCTGGCGTCCCCTGTTGCCACGATTACATGCGTGTAAGAAGTGAGCAATTCCTCGTATGTAAAATTGGAATGGAAAAATATATCTGATGTTACCTGTTCCGCTAACTGGCTGTCAAAAGAATCATGGTGTCTTCCCCGCAGGTTTATAAAACCAATCTGTTCATTTATTTCAGCACTTTTGTTAGGTGCGTTGATTTCCAGACGGTTAATATGGCTGACTGGCTTAATATAAATCTGAAACTGTTCGGCAAGGTATCTGACTGGGTCGTAGACCGGTCTGCTTAAAATAGAAAACAGAGCTTCCCCATTTATAAATCGGTCGCCCACCCGGCTTCGTTTCTCAAAAATAACTGGTTTTATTCCATGTCTTTCAAGGATAATGGCTGAGGCCAGCCCTGAAAGCCCCGCTCCCATTATTGCTACTTTTATATTTCCAGCCATCTGCCACCACCTGCCTTATTTTAATATTAACTTATTTTAAAGCTTGCATTATCAACGAGAGTTACACCCTCCCGTTCGCCAATTTCTTTTACGAGCCGAAAAAGTGCCCTGTCCTTCTGTTTAGCTTCGATCATGCAGTCAATCTGGGGAACGGACCCATTTACTTCTTTTAAAAAACTCAGAAACATCTCAAGGTCTATAAAATCATTATGAGCTCTGAACTCCTCCTGACCCCTCGGGCTGGAAATATGCATTTTAACCGGAAGTGGAGAACCCTCCCAAGTCGATGTAATTCTTGGCCAGTAGTCCACCCAGTTTTCTTCCTCATGGTTAGCAAGATGGTGATGATAATCAAAAACGCATGGTATATTCAGCTTCTCGCACAAATATAACGTATTTTGCAGATTAAATGTTTTATCATCATTTTCAAGAATAATCATTTCCTGTATATGCCGGGGGACAAAGGCCCAGTGTTCTACGAAACGTTCCAGTGCAATCTCTTTATTTTTATAACTTCCTCCAACATGAATAACACATTTATGTTTTGTTCCGTTTCCCATTTTCTTTAGCAAATCATAATGGAGCTGAAGATTCTGAAGAGAAGCTTTTAGTATTTCCTTTTTCGGAGAATTGAGTAAAACAAAATGATCAGGATGGAACCCTGTTCTCATATTATTCCGGCTGACAAATTCACCAATTTCATTTAACTGGCTTGTCAATGGAGCCATAAAATCCCATTCCTCAAGAGCTTCATGGTTAGCAAGAGGTATAATTCTTGAACTGAAACGAAAAAACCGGATATCATGTGCTGCATTATGTTTCAGCAGGCGAAGACAATTCTTCAGGTTTGCCTGTGCGATTCTTTCAAGTTTCCTTTTAGCACCTTCACGATTCGCTATTTTCTCAAACTGGGCATAAGTCATCGTCTGTGACGGAGAACTATTCTTCAGTTCCATACTCATTGCTACGTAACCAAGCCGGAATAATGTCATGTCTTCTCCCCCCATTGTTTCTCATTTGGTCTTGTTATTATTGTTTAATATTTCATTTGGATTATGTATAAAGATTAGTGTGGTTTTATGCTTCCGGAAAATAACACCTCAGGGGGAGCACTGCCAGTTATTCGGAAAGTGGAATAAAACATAAAATTTTATATTCTATAACAAACTATGGATACAGCGGTATGCATTAAACTTGTGGTTACTGCATGTTATATGTTAAATCTAATGAGGAACAAAAAGATTCTCAACTCAGAAGGGAAGTTAAACAGCTATGGCAGAAAACAACATCGGAGTATTAGGAACAGGAGTAATGGGAAAAAGTATTGCCCTTAATTTTGCAAATAATGGATATAGCGTATCCATCTATGATATAGCAGCAGAGCGTGTCAAAGAGATCGTGGATACAAACAGCGATAAGCCGCTGACAGGTACATACAGCATCGAAGAATTTGTTCGGTCCCTGGAAAGTCCGAAGAAAATCCTCCTCATGGTTCAGGCAGGAGAAGTCACGGATAAAGCTATTGAGACACTCCTCCCCCACCTTTCAGAAAAAGATATTATCATCGACGGCGGGAATACGTATTTTGAAGACACAGTGAGAAGAAATCAATACCTTGCTGAAAAAGGGATACATTTTATTGGAACCGGCGTTTCCGGCGGTGAGGAAGGGGCATTGAAAGGACCTTCGATTATGCCAGGAGGCCAGAAAGAGGCTTATGACCTCGTCGCTCCAATGCTGAAAGATATATCTGCAAAAGTTAACGGAGACCCATGCTGTACGTATATAGGCCCTGACGGAGCCGGACATTATGTGAAAATGGTGCATAACGGGATAGAATACGGCGATATGCAGCTGATCTGTGAAGCATACTTTCTATTGGAACAGGTTCTGGGCTATGGAGCAGAGGAGCTCCATAAAACTTTTGCAGAATGGAATAAGGGTGAGCTGGATAGTTATCTGATTGAAATCACTGCTGATATCTTCACTAAGACTGACAGCGATACAGGAAAACCGCTGGTTGATGTTATTCTTGATACTGCCGGACAGAAGGGCACAGGAAAATGGACAAGTAAGAACGCCCTTGACCATGGGGTCCCGCTTCCTATCATCACCGAATCTGTTTTTGCCCGGTTCCTCTCAGCTATAAAGGATGAGCGGGTAAAAGCGAGCGGAATTTTAAAGGGACCTGAACAGGCATCTGGTATAGGTGAAAATAAAGAAGAATGGACGGAAGCGATCCGTAAAGCACTTTATATGAGCAAGCTCTGTTCATACGCACAAGGATTTGCCCAGTTAAAAGCAGCTTCTGAGGAGTATGGCTGGAACCTGCCTTTAGGAGACATCGCAATGATATTCCGGGGAGGATGCATTATCCGGGCAGCTTTCCTGCAAAATATAAAAGATGCCTATGACAGAGATCCAGAGCTTGCAAATCTACTGATAGACCCATATTTCCAGAGAATAACTGCTGAATATCAAACTGCATTAAGGGAAGTCGTGTCACTTGGAGTAAAACACGGGATTCCTCTTCCTGCTTTCTCTGCGGCAATTGCCTATTATGACAGTTACAGAACAGAACGTCTTCCTGCCAACCTTCTGCAGGCACAGCGGGATTATTTCGGGGCACACACGTATCAGAGAACAGACAAGGAAGGAATTTTCCATACAGAGTGGCTTGATTAAAGAAAAGCGTAAGAGCCTAGGTCACGAGCGACACTCTTTACCTGCGACAAGCAAACGAAGTGTCCTAGATCACTCTTTACCTGGACCGAGTAACCGCAGGCCCAAGCACTGCCTCTTCCTCTTCCAGTAGCGCTACGAGGCGTATACGTCGACACAACTCGAAGCATACTCGTGATGTAAACGCTCGTCGCTGGAGCTAGACAACTATCGTGGGATGTTATACTTTCTTATCTGTTAAAAAACGGGCGGGGATATTTGTCCCCGCCCGTTTTTCTTATTTAATTAGTTTCGATGCCTTCCAGAAGTACCACTCTCGCCGGTGAAGCATCTGTTTCAGACAGTTTTAAAGGGGATGCTGCCATGAAATAACTCCCTGGCTCCACATCTTTCAGACGCAGGCCTTCCATAACAATGATGCCATTGCCGAATAACGTTTTATGAGTTGGATGATCCGGCTGGCTCCTTTCCACACCGAGAGCATCAATCCCTACTCCATCAATTCCCTTTTCGGCTAAAAGTTTCGCGCCATCCTCTGCCAGGTAGATGAACTCAAAATTAAATTCTTCTTCGAAAGAATTCTTCGTTTTAAATAGAATAAAGTCATTTTTTTCAATATCCAGATCTTTAAGATCTTCCGCTGTTATACGGTCTTCGGAAGCTGTCAGATCAAATACCTTGCACTTTCTGTACAGCTTTTCCAGCGGAATAGTTTCAAAAGTATCTCCGTCGTTAACCATATGAAGCGGAGAGTCAATATGAGTTCCTGTATGAAGGTCAAGATCAATTCTTGATTCGGTAACATGTTTGTTTGTTACGGTAGTTATTTTCGGTTGTTTCTCTTCCTTATTTTTATAAACAGGCATCCCTTCGTATATTGGTGCGCTAATATCAATAATTTTCATAATCAATTCCCCTTTCAAAAATAACGCTGTTTAATAGCCTTCCCTGATTTCCTTACGCTGTAACAAGTACTTTTCTGAGACAGACTAATTATCTTCTTCATTTAATGGCCACCAGTGGAAGCCGTCTTTTTTCAGCAGCTCGTCCGATTCTTCGGGTCCCATTGTCCCTGACGAGTAGTTTGGAAGTTCTTCTTTACTGTTTTCCCAGTACTCAGAAATAGTATCAATAAACGCCCAGGAAAGATCCACTTCATCCCAATGTGTAAAATTAGTGGCATCACCAAGCATACAGTCATGCAGCAGCCTCTCATATGCTTCTGGTGTATTTACAGTATTCACGCTGTTGTTGCTGAAATGAAGGTGGACAGGAGCAGTACCCCCTGACGGATCATTTTTCTTGCTGTTCAAAAGTAAGGTGATTCCTTCGTCTGGCTGAATATGAATGACAAGTAAATTCGGATGGGTATCTGAGTTTTTCGTCTCATATAAATTCAGTGGCAGTTCTTTAAACTGAATAACTATCTTCGTTGATTTAACCGCCATCCGCTTTCCTGTCCGGATATAGAAAGGTACTCCGGCCCAGCGGTGGTTGTCTATCATCAATTTCCCTGCCACGAATGTTTCTGTCTGAGACTCAGGATTTATATTGTTTTCACTTCTGTAGCCAGAAACTTCTTCCCCGTTTATTTCTCCAGGACCATATTGCCCTCTTACAAAGTAGTCCTCTACTTCCTCCGAAGATACTTTTCGCATCGCTCTCAGCACTTTTATTTTTTCACTTCTTATCTCCTCTGTGGTCAGCCTGATTGGAGGGTCCATTGCCAGAAGAGACACCATTTGCAGCATATGGTTCTGCACCATATCCCTTAACGCTCCGGAAGTATCATAATATCCTCCCCGGTCCTCGACTCCGAGGCTCTCACTGGAGGTTATCTGAATATTGGATATATAGCGGTTGTTCCACAGCGGCTCAAACATTGCGTTAGCAAATCTGATTACTTCAATATTCTGTACCATTTCTTTACCAAGATAATGGTCTATACGATAAATTTGGTCCTCAGTAAACGCCTCGCGAATCTGCTCGTTCAGTTCCTTTGCTGAAGGAAGGTTGTGGCCAAACGGTTTTTCAATTACAAGCCGGCTCCAGCCTTCCGTTTCCGTTAGTCCTCTTGATTTTAAACTGGAAGCAATTGTCCCGAAAAACTGGGGTGCCATAGCCATATAAAAAATCCTGTTGCCAGGGATGGAGTATTTTTCTTCCAGGTCACCAATGAGACTATTCAGTTCGTTAAATGATTCTTCACTTGAAACATCGAATGGCAGATAATGAAAATGGCTGCAAAACCCTTCAAGCTCACCAGCATCAGGATCTACTTCATTTTTCACCGCCTCACAAACATTTGAGCGGAGGATTTCATTTGTCCAAGGACGTCTGGCAACTCCAACTACTGCAAAATTATCTGAGAGAAGCCCCTTTTTAAACAAATTATAAATCGACGGAAAAAGCTTTCGTTTTGCTAAGTCCCCTGTAACTCCGAAGATGACGATCGTTGTTTTTGGTTTATTTATTGTCTCCATTATGTATGCCTCGCTTTTCTTTGTTGTTTGTTAGGAGTTGATTTAACTGTCAGGTATTCACTATATTAATATTGTGATTTAATATCAAGCAGACTGCTTATACGCACACATCAAAAGTATTCCTCTTAATTCTACAGTCATTCAGCTAAAACTTAAAAAGACAGCATATCACCTTATGCTGTCTTTACTTTCCACTCTCCATTATCGTCTGAATCAGCTTTAAATAATCAGCTTCTGATCCTATATCATACCTGTTCCTGCTTATTTCTATCCCGTAGCATTTTTCTTCCTTCAGAAGGCTTTTCACTGCATCCGTCAGCTGCAGTTCTCCGCCTGCACCCTTCGTTGTTTTTTCAAGATGATCAAACAACGAAGGCGTAAATATATATCTTCCACTTACAGCAAGGTTGGAAGGCGGCGACTTCTTTGGTTTCTCCACTATATCAATTAACCGGTATTTCCCTTCCGAAAGTTTTTCTTCTTTTATGACTCCGTAGTTTTTCAGGAGATCTTTTTTAACTTTCTTCAGGCCAATAACAGATAAACCTGTCTCTTTATGAAGAGCTGAAAGCTGAGCCAGCGCCGGTGGTTCGTCTCCGATAAAAATATCATCAGGCAGCAGTACAGCGAAAGGTTCATTTCCGGCAAATCTCCGGCCTAATTTAACAGCTGCCCCAAGACCTTCAGCAAATGGCTGCCTTATATACTGCAGATGTATATCCGGGATATCTATTTTACCAATAAGATGCTGTTTGTTCACTTTTTCCAGAAAAGCTTCATATTCCAGGGAGCGGTCAAAATAATCCATGATTAATGATTTATTACGTGATAATACAATCAGAATTTCCTCTATTCCTGAAGCAATCGCTTCTTCTACCACATATTGGATCGCTGGCTTTCCTGCCACGGGAAACATTTCTTTAGGTACTGCTTTCGTAATGGGAAGGCTCCGGGTACCATAACCTGCGGCAGGAATTATCGCTTTCTTTATACTCACCAATAACAGAACTCCCTTCTTTGCCGCGTTATTGAATAGTTCCTTAATTATATTTATTCCTTTGTCATCAGCTTGCTACAAATCCGCCCAATCTATGTTAAAAATCCACATTCATTGATAAACTATCACGCTCTTTCCCTGAAAAAATATAATATTACAGCTTCATTTA
This sequence comes from Evansella clarkii, assembly GCF_002019695.1. Taxonomy (GTDB): domain Bacteria; phylum Bacillota; class Bacilli; order Bacillales; family Salisediminibacteriaceae; genus Evansella; species Evansella clarkii. Next base: position 4,328,648 of record NZ_KV917376.1, read on the forward strand.
ATTAAAAGCCAGTAAGATTCAGGAAGGAGCAGTACGATGGAAAACAGCAGGAAAACATTTATTTTCAGACAGAATTACTTCAACTCTTTCTCCATTTCAGTTTCACGCTCTGGAGCTGGACTGACGTGAAAAATATTATAGTAACCGGTGCAGCAGGTTTTATAGGCAGTCACTTATGCCGATATTTACTGCAGGATAAAAATAATAAAGTTACAGGTATCGATTGTTTCACTAATCATGGAAAGGATCGTTACAGCCAACTTAATACGCTGGATCTGAATAACAGCCTCAGGTTTCAGTTAGCAGAGGAGGATTTAACTGCAATTAACTGGAAAAAACACCTGGCTGATGATTGTATCGTCTATCACCTTGCCGGAATGCCTGGTGTTCGGTCCAGCTGGGGAAGTAACTTTTCAAATTATGTGACGAATAATATATCTGTGACACAGCGTCTGCTGGAAGCCTGCAGCAATGTCTCCGTGGACAAATTTATCTTTGCTTCCACTTCGTCTGTTTACGGGGAAAAAACCGGGAAAGTATCTGAGCAGGAAACCACCATGCCTCTTTCTCCATATGGTGTAACAAAGCTTACAGGTGAACATCTTTGCAAGGTGTATGAGTATAACGAAAACATCCCTTTAACAATTCTCAGATATTTTACGGTATACGGTCCTGGACAGCGACCTGATATGGCTTTTCATAATTTCATAAAAGCTATTCTGAAGGGCGATACCATAACAGTCTATGGAGATGGAACGCAAACCCGGGATTTTACCTATATTGATGATTGTGTAAAGGGGACAGCAGCTGTTATGTCCGCAGCAAAAACTAAAGGAGAAATCTTTAATATCGGGGGAAAAGAAAGGGCTTCAGTAAATGAAGTGATCGCTATTCTCGAAGAATTGACAGGAAAAAAAGCTAATGTTAAGTATACAGAAAAACAAAAAGGAGAACCCCTTCATACATGGGCGGATATAAGCAAAGCTGAGGAAACTCTCAATTATAAGCCCGGGACAACACTAAGAGAAGGATTAAAAAAGCAGGCCGAATATATTAAAACATTATATAAATACAACAGCTGAACCTGTATAGTTTGAATTATGTATATGGCTGTTGAAGGTTACGGAACGAGGATCCACAACTTTTCATAAAGTCCCGTTTTTTTGAATTAACGGAATGAGGATCCGTTGTATCTATTTTTTTATAACTTGGTACATGAGCCATCTTTGTGAAGCAGAATTTCCCTGGCGGCTACTCCAGCTAATGTTCCCTCTCCGTTAACAAATCGAATTTGCATTAACATAAAAATACAATATTACTACTAAATTTGTTGAAAGCATCATACAAAACTATATAACAAATAACACAATGACAGAAGAGTAGTGTCATTGTGTTATTTGCATCAACGGAACCGAACTGCCTAACTACCTCCTCTTCTCTTCTATAGTTATCGCACCCATTTAAAATGCGGGTAATACGGATTTTTAGGGAAGGTTTTACCAAGCCTGTTTAAGACGTGGTCTTTACCTCTTTTCACAGGTTTTACAATTTCTTCATTTATTTTTGTGCTGTCCACTTCTGCTCCTTCTGCAGGTTGACCAGCAGGTACTTGATCTTTTTCTTCTTTGGGTGATTTGTCTGCTTCTTCTGCTGTTTGAACCACAGGGACTGGATCTTTTTCTTCCGTTGGCATTTTGTCTGTTTCTTCATCTGCAGTGTCGTTTATATTTATAATTTCTTCAGTGACTAATTCTTGTTTTTCTTCAAATTGAACTGCAGGTTCCAATTCTTTTTCTTCATACTCCACTTTGACGGTTTCTTCACTCGCTGAATCATTAAAAGTTATAATTTCTTCAGTAATGATTAATTCTTGTTTTTCACCATATTGAGCAGTTATTGGGATATTGTTGTTAATTTTAACTTCAATTTCATCCCAGACTCCTGAAATATCGCTTACAACTCTGTTCCAGTTGTAGTTCTTTTCAGCCAGCATTCTCCCGTACTCTCCCATTTTTCTTCGCCGTGAACTGTCGGAAAGGAGGTGTGAAAGATGCCGGGCAAACTCCTCCGGATCTTCAGCATTATTTACAATTAGCCCGTTTTTCCCTTCTTCCATAACCTCGGTATTACCACCGCGGTTTGTCGTGATGATCGGCAGCCCAGCGGCCATCGCTTCATAATGAACACGGGCGAGAGGTTCCTGCCATCTGGAAGTGCAAACAAATACATCTGCTGCAGCAAACCATCGATGAATTTCTGCAGGTGAAATAAATCCAGTAGTAATAACAGGTATCGGGCTTCTTGCTGCTATCGCCCTTAAATATGCTATATAATCTGTAAGCCCTTCCTGGCTGAACCACTTGCTTCCTACTATTACAAGTACTGCATCCGGATGCTCCTTTTGCAGAAGACGCATTGCCCGAACAAGAACATCCGGCCCCTTGTTTGGTGACAGTCTGCCAGCAAAGAGGACTATCTTTTTAAAGGTCAAATCATGTTCTTCACGTACCTGTCTGCTAAGCTTTTTCCCTTTCGCCGTGTAAGCCGGTACAAACCTATCCAAATCTACACCTGAGTAAATTGTCTGAAGTTTTGCCTCAGCCTGTGGATAGAGCTCCTTTATCGTATGGCCGATATAATCACTTATGGTAATTATTTTATCCAGTTCCTCAATCGCACGATTAGCTGTTTCAGAATCGATCTTCTCACGCTTAAACATATCATTATGCATACTGAGAATAAGCCTTGCATCAGGTGCTGCTTCTCTTACAGCTGGTACAAGCCTTGGGCGGTTGAAAATATGAATGAGATCAAAGCGGTTATTTTTTACGTACTCCTTCACCCCGTCACGGTATATCTCAAGTAGTTTGCCAGGTACCCTTACATAATTTATCCCGTCTATCATTTCTTCATCGGGAAGAGACGGGTCGTTGACGCCTAATATAGTTACTGAGTGCTTTTCTTTCAGAACCGGAACTACTCCGGCAATATAAGTCTGAATCGCCCCTCCAAGAACCGGAGGAACAGGAAGTTTTTCCGTGCAGATAATTAGTACTTTCACCGCCTTTTCCCTCCTTTCCATTCCTTCCGAAGCTCTGCGATAACCGCCCATTTTGTTTCTTCAAGCTGAAGTACTCTCTCCACCTCTGCTTTGACTTCTGCATCAAGAAAGGCTTCCGGTTCATACACCATTTCTTTAACATGTTTATAAAACAAATTAGGATGCGACATATCAATTAACAGTACTTCAAAAAGTTCATCTTCAATAGGATTCACTTCATCATAGGCTTCCAGCATACCCATCACCCACTCAAGGTCCCAGTATCCAAGATTGTACATGTACTCATCAATTAATTTCCTCATATCACGGACAGGAAGATCAAATGCCACTCCATCAAGGTCAATAATCCACATCCCATCGCTGCTTTGCTGTCCGTTAGACGAACCGTAATCCTGATGGGCCAGCCCCCATGCTTTATCTCCTCTGTCCGCCAGCTTCCTGTATGGTGAACTCAGTAATTTTTCATGTGCATTAACAGCCTGTATTTCAAAAATAGGCAGCGACTCCTGAATAACCTGGCTTGCAGGCATTTCTCCATACAGCTCTGTTATTTCTCTGAACCAGTTCATTTTTGTAATAATCTTCGCGTACTTTTTTGGCCACCGTTTTAATCTAGAGGATTTTACACACCTTTCTGGCGGCACAAAACCTTTCGAACGTTCATGGAAATCGGCAATTGCACCGGATAACAGCTTCGCACCGTTAAGGTCGTCACTAACCTGCCATAGCGGATCAATCCATTCGGCAACAAACCAAAGCTTTTCACCTTTATTAACAAAGCTTTCACCTTGCTTTGTCTTAATTACCTCTGGAACTTTCGCTCCTTTTTTTACTAAATACTCCTGTGCTGCTATACTGAAGAGGCTTCTTACAGGAGGCCTGTGGAGTATCTTCAGGCTTTTTGGTCCATCGTCTGTTTCAAGCTTCCAGATTAGTCCCCCGAACTCATTCTTTAATGCCATCACAGTCCTGGTTGTTGTGGTAAAATTATAGTGGCATAGTACTTCATCTGCCATATTTTCTATATAGAGAGGCACATACCATTCACCTAATGCTCCATCTATGTTCCAAGGAGTTATCTGTTGTTCTTCGCTCATCTCTTCCCCTCCCGGCTTTAATCTAATAATTACTATATGTCCACCACTATTGCTTGGGTGGTCACATATCCCGGGAAGAAAAAATTATACCTTTCTGCCTAATGCTGATTGCCGTTTTTATTAAATAACCCCTGAATCTGCTTTATAAAATAAAAACTCCTCCCTGTGAAGGAAGGAGCTGGTTATCCTAAAAAAAGAGTAACTGGAACCAGATACCGTTTTCAATCCACCCTTTAAACAAGCTCCGGAGAATACTGACGACCTCCCCGGGAGCAGATATCCAGGAGAATTTATTAGTTATTGGATTTGCCGGGATCTTATTCTGAGATTTGCTGACTACAATGATCTTTTCACAAACCAGTTCGCTAAACTCTTTTAATTTACCCAGAACGAACAGCTTATCAGAGGCATATGTCATTTCATAGAAGACGGGGCCACCAGAAGCAGTGTTCACAACCAGGAAGCAAGTTACTGCAGCGTCTTCCTGCAAAAGATAAAAGCCGTGTTCCCCTGTAACAGTTTCCACTTGAGACGGAAGCGCCAGCCCAGTGTACAAAATAACGACTAACAGCACTACCACAAGCTTCTTCTTCATGATATGATCTCCTCTCTTTTCTCATCCAGTATTCTGGATGGACAATCCTCTTTTCTCAAAGATTATGTAATGTATTCTCTTTAAAAATAAAGAAACCTTCCTGGAGCAGGAAGGTTAAGCAACGCTTCTTTTTTTGCTTATTAAGTGAATAAATATCAGCTTTTGCTTGCTTTTATACAAGCAGGCAATCACATTATCCCGCCAGTATCTCCTTTTTTTGCCTCTTCAACCATTCCGCCCGGGTCAAATTGCACAGGTAGTGACAAAAGCACAAGAGCAAATAATAACAGTACAGCTTTTTTCATCTTATGCCCCCCCCTTTTTCTGCAAGCTTACGGTATGCTTCCAATGCTGCTCTGGAGTAGTAGAAAGCATCCTTATACTTATATCTATTACCTAAATATTCGGAATATTCTTCCGATAATAATTTTACATCGGACCATCGTTCACTTTCCCTGTAATAAGTAATGAGCCGCTCCATTATTTCTTCATACTTCGTCCAGTTTTCTCGCGTATAGTGAATCTTTGCCTCAATTGCCATTAACATAGAAAAGTGTTCTTCAGATTTAGCATATTCCCTTGCCGCTCTGACCACTTCTCCGGCTCTTGTTATCTGGCCTGCAGAAATAAGTACTTCTGCCAGCACACCATAAGTAATGATAATTGATTCACAGTTATCCGCTAATTTCTTATCTACACTCAGGATTAAATACTTAATACTTTTCTCCTTGTCATGTTTTGAATCATAGACAAGTCCAAGGTTATGATAAACCTTTCCTTCGAGTTCATCATTCCCGTATACTTTAACAAGATCAAGTGCTTTATGCAGATATGCCTCCGACTCACTATATTCTCTTTTGTCCCAGTGAATAACTCCTAAGAGGAGATAGATGTATATTATATGAAGCCACTTGTGCTCATTTATGAAAATCTCCAGTGCCTTTTTTCCGTATTCTGCCGCCTTGCCCCTGTCATATGTCTCGTATAATGCGAGAGCCATATTATAATATAATCTTGCAGTACTGTTTTTACTGCTGGCTTTTTCTAATGCTGTTTTAAAGTTTTCCAGGCTTTTCTCATAAAAACCAGCTACATAAAACCAGGCACCGGTAACATAGTAAAACAAATATTTAAGACATGCTGGCACCATTTTCCCTTCATCAGTTAAATATTGTACTTTTTCTATTACCCCCTTCGCCCGGTGGTAATCTTTAATTTTTATATAAAACAATGATTCGAGAAGGAGGAAATGTATTTCCTGATGAAGAGAATTAATATACGTAAATTCTTTTGTAATCGTCTGAATAAAACTCTCAGCTTCTTTATATTCATAATTGTCCAGACAATATTGCAGTTTGATTAAATAGTGCTCAAGAACAGGGCTCGACGACTCCCATTGAAGCAAGTAATTTGCAGGCACATCCAGTTTATCAGCCAGGCTTACTAAGATATCGTTCAATGCTCTGTATCTGCCAGCTTCAATATTGCTGTAATGGCCACGGGACACGACTCCGGCTGCAACACCTTCCTGGGAAAAACCTCTTTTCCTCCTTAAATATGCCAGCCTTCTGCCGATATACATTCTTCTCACCCCTCCTAAAATAGAAGCATTATAAAAGAATAAACGTTTTCTTAAATTTAACTGCTTTGATTCAATTTTTCGACAAAAGGATGTCCTCCCCCTTCAAAAAAATTATTTATAGGTCTATTTACCGATCTTTAACATGGGAATTGAAGTCTTATCAATGTCTAAGTTACTATGTCTTACTGGTTCCTTATAATTCTTCACCATTTCAAACTTTCATGCGAACCGAAAATAAATAAGCAAAAAAGTACATAGAACAAATAAAAAATTTAAGAATACAAAGACCATCTGATCAATAATAGTTTTATGAATACTGATTGGCGGTTTATAGAATGAAACACCTTCAATAATAAATGTCGCCAGTATTATATGGATCATAAAATGGCCGATGATTTCCACAAAACCAAATAATGTGGTAGTCATCATAAATATCCCTGTCAAAACGAAGGCAAGCAGCCGGTTTAATATCCCTACAACAAGCAAATATCCTACTACAAATTCAATAAAAGCACTGAGACTTACAAAAGTTTCAGCGGCAAAGCCAAAAGTTGGAACACCATGCGAAATAATTATATCTTCAGCCATGCCTGGGTAAACCCACTTTTCTACCGCCACCCAGCATAAAGAGAGCCCAGTCGCAAGATACAGCAGGGGAAATCCCCATTTTTCATATTTCGTACCTGCCATTAACAGCACAAAAATAACCGCCAGATAAAAGGCATAATCAAGCATATGAAAAATGCCATATTGAAAAACTTTATTTAGAAAAAGACAGAGGATGAGCACGGCTCCGGTTCTTACTGCATAACGGTGCGGGACAAATATTGCGGCAATAGCAGCCCAGGTCAGTATGGGAACAAGCACTGTTTCATACGCCAGTTCAGGAGCAAATAAACCTCCTGTCAGCACCTGAATAACTAAAGCGGCAGCAGCTCCATACCTTAAAATCGGAAAAGTATACGGCCGCATTTCCTCCAGCTTCCTATCCAGCTTTCTCACAGGCTCCACATTCATAAACTTTGGGAGCACCTGGGGAAGAACTGATAAAATCGCTGCTGTAAACAAAGCAGTAAAAATAAAAAATGGACTAATAATCTCTTCGATAGGTTCCTTAGCAGGTTCTGCCTCTGTAAACCACTTCACATGTCCGCTCACTACCGCAGGAGTTAACAGGAGAGACGCTGCTGTCGTAAAAGAAACGATAAGTCTTTTCATATAAACCTCCAGGAATTTAAGGCTTTCTCGCTTATTTTGCACAGTGAGAAAGAAACTATGTTTTGCGTAGCCTGTGTTCACAATAACATTACAGTAAGGAGAGGGATCCCGAAAATCAGCACTCACGTCTATACAGTTTCCAGCAAGAAAAAAACTTGAACGATTAACAAAGGAGGCAAGGTGATGGACAGACCAGTGAACAGGCCTTATTTAACAACGAGGAGCCTGACCCCGGAAAACCAGGAATCTCCAGTACATTTTCTCTATGAGTACACAACAAGGGAGAAATATCTCTTCAGAAGAAACCACTTTTCTTATCCTTCTTATATGAAAATACCCGGCAGTGCACAGATCAGCGGTGACGTTCTTCAGCCACTCATTTTTACTTTTAAAGATCTGCTCCAGATGCCTCTGAAAGAGATAAACTTCACTCTTGAATGTGCAGGTAACGGACGTTCTTTTTTTGAGCCTGGTGTTTTTGGCGAGCAATGGAAAAACGGAGCAGTAAGTCATGGGAGATGGAGAGGAGTTCCATTGCGTATTTTACTGGAGTACACAGGCCTCAAAGACAGTGCGCAAGAGATTGTGTTTACTGGGGCTGATTTCGGTAAAAAAAGCGGCGAAAATTAAAGCTATTTAAACGAAGTCTCCCCTTAAAAAAGGCTCTGCATGAAGATACTATGATCGCCTGTATATATGAAGGAAATCCTGTCCCTTATAAAAATGGAGGGCCCCTACGGCTCATTGTGCCACAGTGGTACGGCATGGCGTCCGTTAAGTGGCTGACAAATATAAATGTGATCAATCGCCAGTTTCACGGCCCTTTCCAAACAGAAGATTATGTTTATTACCCTGCAAATGAAGCTGAGATTTCCCCTTTTCCGGTTACAACCATTAATATAAAATCAATCATTCAGAAACCTCAGGATTATGCCATCCTTTCACTTGGGCCTCATTATATACAGGGGCTGGCGTGGTCCGGTAAAGGGAATATTGAGAGTGTACAGGTAAGTACAGATAAAGGGAAAACATGGTCAGAGGCTGACCTTGGCAGAACCAGCAATATATACGCCTGGGTTCCTTGGAGGTATTTATGGGACACAGCAGAACCTGGTGAATATACGATTTATTCAAGAGCAAAAGATTCTGAGGGAAGGCAGCAGCCTATGACCCCTTTTTGGAACAAGAAAGGATATGGGTACAATGCTGCGGCAAAACATCACATTAAGATAGAGAATAAGAAAGCATAAACAAAAAGAGGCCGGCTGGCCTCTTTTTGTTTAGTTATCTTGCTTTAATAAACAGCTGCACCCACGCCCCCTGGTAAAAACCAACACCGATTGAGTCAAATTGACCGTTCAGAATATTTTGCCTGTGTCCCGGAGAATTCATCCACGAGTTCATTACCTGTTCAGGTGTTGTCTGGCCTTTTGCGATATTTTCAGCGGCTGCCGAATAACTAATCCCATAGGTCCGCATCATGTCAAACGGCGAACCGTAGTTAGGACTGTTATGGGAAAAATAATCAGAGTTAATCATATCTTCTGCTTTTCTGTGAGCTACATTTTTCAGATCCGCCCTGTGCTGCAGAGGGCTTAGTCCATTATTAGCCCTGTGACTGTTAACTATTTCCACTACCTGGTCTTCAAATTGTGTGTGATGTTCTGCAGAAGGCTTAAGTCTGATCACTTCACCAATTTGCATATTGAGAGGGTCAATATCAGGATTAAGTCTCATTAGTTCTCTGTAATCCACATTATATCTCTGGCCGATGAACCAAAATGTGTCTCCTCTCGATACTTTATAATGTTCAAATGGTGCTTCGTTGAACATTTGGATGTTCTGGGCATGTCCCATCATCGGGAGTATAAACAGCAGTACACACCAAACCGTTAATGTTTTCTTAACCATTACAATTACCTCCGGAGTTTTTATGAATTTCTTTACTAGTGTGCAACTCCGAAGCAATTACATGTATAAAAAAAGAAATTAATTAACAGAACATTAGAAGTTTCTCTCTAAACCTCCGCATTCTTCAAGTAGTTATCCATGTACTGCAAAATTTCTTTCGCACTGCCTTTCATCACCAGGTCAAAATCAGTATCAGCAGAAGTTTCGTCTCTGTTAATAAGGGCGGTTTTTCCTCTGGTAATCGCCGGAAGCTGACTTACAGGGTACACTTGTAAACTTGATCCGATTACTAAAACCAATTCAGCTTTCTCCACCAGCTCCATACTTCTTTGCCAGGCGGTTTCAGGAAGCATTTCTCCAAACAGGACGACACTGGGTCGAAGTTTCCCCTCACATTCCCTGCATGTTGTCTGCCTCATGAATTCTTCTTTGTCTGCTATTTCTCCACAGTTATGGCACCTGAATCTATGTATAGAACCATGAAGCTCTTCTACGTTTACTGAGCCAGCTTTCTGGTGAAACCCATCAACATTTTGTGTTGCCACAAGTGTCACCAGGCCACTTTTCTCCCAGCTTGCCAGGCAATAATGGCCTTCGTGAGGGCGGCACTCTGATAATGTTGATAACCGGTCACTGTAAAACTCATGAAATAAAGAATAATTTTCCTCAACAGCTTCTGCGGTGGCAATACTTAACGGATCTATCTTCCTCCACCAGCCGGACTCAGAACGAAAGTCAGGAATCCCGCTCTCTGTTGACATCCCTGCACCGGTGAGAATTACGGTGTTTTTCTGTTGGGCGATAATTTGGGCCGTCATCTCTGCTTTCTCTTTTGTTTCGCTGAGCATGCTATCATCCTTTCTTTACGAGTCGTTTTTTACATTGCAGCTGAATTCTTGGTTGTATTAAAATTTGCGTTTTCATTTACGATATGTGAAATATTTTAATAAAAAAACTGACTTGCATATAGATTGCTGATGGAGTTACTGGTGCAGCCGGCTGAAGGAAAGATCATTGACAAATTCAGCAGCCTGCCATTTTACATGTTTTACTCTATTCTTTAACCGCCTTTAAGATATACTGTATAAACAGCTGATACGGCCTGATGCTTTCCTTCTCGCCTGTATATTTACCAGTAAAGACAGCAATCAGGTCATATTCCGGCACAATAAAAATATACTGTCCCCCTCTTCCGGCGGCATATAAGAATGACGGGAGATTCCCACCAGGAGATTTGCTGATCCACCAGTGATATCCATAATGCTGGCCAGGTGCTTTTGATGGAGCATGGGGCTTTGCTGCAGCATTCATCCACCGCTCACTCACGAGCTGTCTTTCTTTCCACTTTCCATGATTAAGAGCCAGAATACCGATTTTTAGCAGGTCTATACTTCTCAGCTTCAGTCCCCAGCCGCCGACAGGAAGACCGGCAGGATCCCTCTCCCATTGGAAATCTTCTATGCCAAGAGGAGAAAACAAGTATTCCTTAGCAATATCAGAAGCATCTTTGCCTGAAGCATTTCTTATAATCGCACTAAGGATATGGGAATCTGCTGAGCTGTAATGCATTTTTGTCCCTGGCTCATTCCTCAGAGGGCGGCTCCAAATAAATTTGAGCCAGTCTTGTGACTGGAGCATTTCTTTATTTCCAGGTAAGTCAATACCCGTAGTCATAGTCAGCACCTGCTTTAAAGTAATATTCCCTTTTCCAGCCACATCAGCTGAAAGTTCAGGAAAAAATTGTGATAAAGGAGTTTCTGTACTGTTAATGAGACCTTTGTCCACAACGATCCCCGTCACAATAGAAAGTACACTTTTCGTGACAGAATTAACTGTCTGTAATTCATTCGGAAGATTTGGTTTTTTATAGTACTCGTGTATGATTCTCCCATTACGGTATACAATACAAGTTTGTGCTTTTTCCTGTTCAAGCTTTTCGCTCATTTCCGCTAATTTCTCTTCAGAAAGCTGGGCTTCCTGAGAATTTCCGTATTTAAAATCTGAAGAAAATTCCATAGTATCACCTGTTTTGTATATTAAACTTCTTAGTTATTATAAATCCCCTTGTTACTATTTTGCTAATCATAACGTGCCGCAGATAGAGAGCAGATACGCTGTTAAAACAAAAAGAGGAAATCCCTTTAAGGTCCAAAATTAGCAACCTTACGGGATCCCCTCGCCAGTTAAAGAAATTATCTGTTTCTCGCCTCATAAGTGATTTTCTTAAACTGATAATACAGAAAACACCCGACGCAAAAACCCATTAAAGCAACAGAAGCAGCGATAGTAACCATGCCGATAAACAACCAGCCTGACCAGTGTCCTGTGATAAGAAGTACAAGCACTCCTGCCGCTAATAAAGAAGCAGCTATCGTCTGGTTAAACCTTTGTAAAACTGCTGCTTCCGTATCGTCCCGTGAAAGATCCTTCTTTGTTACTGCTCTGGCAACCCGAAATGCTATGTTCCCTTTTGGACCGAAAACCAGGGAAGAGATAACGGCTGCAAGTGCAAGGCCGGCAATCCATACCGCCTGAAATAAGATTGCAAGTGCAGTTAAACAGACAAGCATCGTCTGATTTGCCCTGACTAACGTAACTGGTACTTCTTTCATTAACATCCACCTCTTTTAATTCCAATAATATTACTATGAATTATTACAGGTATTTCGCCTTTTTACAAGGTATGCATATTCTCTAACGAGTTCCCACAGTTTCTAAAATCGAGTAGGAGGGGGTGACTAACCCCCGACCTCTCACACCACCGTACGTACGGATCCGTATACGGCGGTTTCATGAAAATCAAACGTTATATCAACGACTTCAAACCCATCCTGCGCCAATAGGCGTCATTAAGCGTATGGTGGAGAATTGGGCTACAGGCGACTCGCCAGTAGCCTTTTCTTGTGTTTCCCCATTCATAAGCCTTCTGCTTCGATACTCCCAAGGCGATTAGGTTTCTGACTTTTGTTTTCGGTTTCTTCCATTCTTTCCATCGTACCATTCGAAGTCTTCTTCTTATCCACTTCATTAATTCCTTTAATACCGAGGGTGTTTCCGCCAGTCGGAAATAATTTCTCCAGCCGACGATAAACCGGTTCAGCTTGCCAATTCTGTATTCCATAGGAATACTTTTCTTTCGGGAAGTAATCTCACGGATTCGACCTTTTGCCCGTTGGATTGATTCCCTGTGTATTCTTATTTTCGCTTTTCCTTTAGAAGAAGCTGTGAAACTGAAACCCAGGAACTTTCGTTTCCACGGACGGTCTACCGCGCTCTTTTCCCGATTTACCTTTAGCTTCAGTTTATCTTCAATGAAGGTGATCATGTTCTTTCGGATACGCTCTGCGGCTTTCTTTGACCCCGTGTAAATCTGGCAGTCGTCCGCATAGCGGACAAAGCGAATACTCCGTTTCTCCAGTTCTTTGTCCAATTCATCCAGGACAATATTTGAGAGAAGCGGGCTTAATGGACTCCCTTGGGGAGTCCCCATGTCGTTTTGCCTAACTAATCCGTTTTCCATGATTCCTGCCTGAAGGTATTTCCGGATGATGCTCAACACCCTTCTGTCGCTAATACGGTAACTTAACGTTCGCATCAACCGGTCGTGGTTCACTTTGTCGAAGAATTTCTCCAGATCAATATCGACCACCCATGTGTACCCTTCGTTGATATACTGTTTTGCTTTCAACACGGCATCATGGGCTCGTCGTTTCGGGCGGAAACCGTAACTGTTCTTAGAAAATGTCGGATCATAGATTCGTTGAAGGTAGAGATTAATGGATTGCTGGATCAGACGGTCCATGACAGTCGGGATCCCTAACTTCCGTTTACCCCCGTCCGGTTTCGGGATTTCGACTCGGCGGATCGGTGACGGTTGGTAGGTTCTCGACAAGAGCCCCTGGCGGATGGCAGACCATTCTTCGGAGATCTGGGATTTCAGTTCCGCAGTGGTAATGCCGTCAACGCCCTGGCTCCCTTTATTTTGGACTACCTTGAGATATGCTTTATTCAAATTGTCTCGGTGTAATATCTCTTCCAACATCACATTAACCTCCACGTGGCTCTTCCTTTCCATTGTGTGGTATCATTCTCCACGCTTCCTAAGCCCTGGAGGGATTCACCTCTGCTTCCTAGGCAAGCTGGTATATTCTGTGTCATCGAATGATACGTACGCAGGTGGATGAGCACTCTTTTCATGATTCAGCCCTTCCCACAAAATCTAGAAATCTGTGGTACTATGGCTTCGGCTGACTTCTGACAGTTCAGTGATTCCTCCTGGAATCAGTTACCGCATTTGTACGGCGTTCCTGTCAGACCTCCCCGGGTAAGTGCATAAACTTCCTCTCCATATACCCGCCTCATTTACTGCCGGATCCTTCGGTCGTTAGGACTTTGACTTGTTTTGCAGCCTCATCCAGACCAGACAGCCTTGTATGAGATTCGTGTTCCTCGGGTCGGAGATTTGCCTCCGGCTTCCTTCAGATTCCGAGTCGCCCCGGACACCCTTGCCTTTAGCTAGCAGTTACAACGACCTTCACTGTTCGGGACTTGAACCCTAAAGCGTATGCACATGCCGGGCACACAATAAAAAAGAAGCAGCATAGACAGCTGCTTCTTTTAGAATACCATTATTTTTTACTGAAAAATTGTGTTGTCATTTGTGTCTGTGACAGCTACGACTACTTTTCCTTCATCCAGCTTTTCTTCAAGGTTTTCCGCTTCATCCTGAGAAAATCCAAGCTCTTTGAATTTTGCTCTCAGTTCGTCGCCTTTGCTGCGGAATACATTTTTAACAGTAGTTGAAAGACCCTGGTCTGACATGTCAACAGTGCTTGCGTCCGCCTCATCAGCTACACGGCTCGTGCGGTCGCTGTCATGAGTAATTACATAAATGTTATCTTCGTCCACACCTTTTGTTTTCAGTGATTCGATTGCCTGAATGGCGTCCTGGTCATTTTGAAATTCTTTGTGTACTAGATCCATACGTAATACCTCCTGTTGCTTAATAGATTAACAAACACATTTGTTTGTGAAATTTCATTGTGTGTTATTTCCTGATGGAAACAATCACTTAGAGAATATATACCATTTTCCGCTTCGTGTTAAACCTTTGTAAAGCAAGTAATACGTTTTTTTATTTTCCATCCGCTTACTATTCTTTATTTATCCCTTGAAACTAAAGGGCAAGTCTAGTAGAATGCATAATTTGTGGGTAATATTCCACTGCCGCTATACAATTGTGAAAGGAGAATCCCTATGCTTACTGTATCTTCGGCATTTGCCAAAAAGGAAGAAAAGTCGAAAGAAGAACTAATTCAAGAAATTGAAAATCTCGAATATCAAGTATTCCGAATGCAGGAAAATATGAAGGAAATATCAAAGCGTGGTAAAGTTCTCGGCATTGAAATGACTAAAGAAGAAAAATGGGTAATTGTTTATGCAGTGAAAGATAAACATGTTTGTAAAATAAATATACATGATTGCGAAACACCTTATCGCGGGCATTGGGATTTTTCCATTCAGGCTTCGTACACTGGAGATTCGGAGATTCATATTGATGATATCCGCGGAGAAGAAAATAAGGGGCATGGCAGTGTATGTATGAAGTTCCTCCAGGAGCATGCTCGGGAACATAATATTCAATATATTACCGGAGCTATCTCTGAAAGGGACTGGGGACATCTTAACCGGCTTGTCCATTTTTATAAGAAGCATGATTTTTATGTAGAAGTTGATAAAACACAAAAAAAGGGCAAAATTTACTGGGAAAGAAACTGAAGTGTGTTCGCTATTTTGAGAACACACTTCATACATACAGAGTTTTTTATTACCCTTCTGTTATTCAATTAATAATTACTTAATATATTCTTTTCAAGTTTTTCTGTTTCCACACCGAGCATTTCCATCTGCCTTTTCAACTGGTCATAATACTCCTCTGAAACTCTCCCTTTCGCTCCCCGTAATATTTCAAGTGCATAATGATCAGGCGGCCTCATATCATCTTTTTTTTCAATTACGGAAAAAGTAAGCACATTTTTGATTACCCTGCCATCTGCCTCTACATTAACAAAGGCTGGACGGTACCTTCCTGCACGTACTCCTTCCCTGCGAAACAGATATTCCACAGCTTCTTTTCTCACGGTATATAAAATACCTTCCACGGAACCTTCTCCTTCTCTAATATCCGCACGGCCTCCATCTTTAGATGATATAGAATAACAAAGAGAATAGCCGCTGAGCTTTCCGAAGAGTACATCTTTATTAAAATGTTCTGCCGCTCCGTCAGAGGTGATTCTTTCATCATCCATACAGGAACCGTAAGCAAAATAAAACAGCCTTTCCGGCTGCTGTTTCAGCCATTTATGCAGCTTCCAGTCTCCTGAACTGATTTTTTCCTTTTTCATATCACTTCTCGATTGATCTAAATAGTAGACATAGGCCTCACGGACCCCGTTATCGGTATTAACCACTGCTTTTTCTCTGAAAAACAGATTTTCCCTCCGTCCTTCTTCATAGCCTTCCAGCAGATCTAGCATTGCAAGTTCTTCAGTACTCACACGGTATAATTCTCCGTAAGCAATATCATATGGATGGGCTTCGAGAGCTGGATATCCGCAGTGTGTATCATACAGGCTGCCGTTTATCCAGGCCTGTGAAGCAGTCCGTTCTGCATCTTTCAGCAAATGGGAATATTTCTCACCTGTTCTTAACGTTCCATATACAAAAACATTCATTTGTGCCATCATCATCTCCTTTTTCTGCAAAAATTCTCAGGAGTTCAGTAAGGATATACATCCAGTATATGTCTGTAGATTTTAAAAGCCACTTCTTAATCTATTCCGTTATTCCTCCTCCCATGGCGGAAATTAAAAATTCTCTCCTGTAACAAATGGAAGTTTCTTAGCCAATTCGATTCTGACGGGAGTTTCCATATATATTTCTCCATCCATATCTATTTTAGCAGGAGCTGAGGTTTCCAGGGAGAGCCCGGATGTTCTTATATACTCAAATTCCGCAGGATCAGGGTTCCATTCGCTCAGCCCTTTTGTCTGCAGTACGCTTCTTACAAGAGGGATACCAGCCTGCTTTAAAATAAACACATCGAGCATCCCGTCCTGCAGTGATATGCTGGAAACAGGAAGCTCGCTCGTTCCGATAAAACGGCCGTTAGCAACGAGAATCATCACTCCCTCGTCCTCAATTACATGATTGTCGGCAGTAAGTTTAAACGGAAATGGTTCAATAGTGTTCATCGTCTGCAGAGCACTGATAAAATAACTGATTTTCCCGAACACTTCCTTTAAATTATCGTTTATATTCTCGGATGTTTCGGTAATTAAGCCAATGCCTAAGAAATTTGTAAACCAGCGCTCATTCACTTTTACAACATCTACCGCCTCCACCTTTCCGCTGAATACAGCCTGTACGGCCTGCTTCATATTCTGCGGAACACCGAGGGATCGGAGAAAGTCGTTGCAAGTACCTCCAGGCAAAACGGCTGCATGAGGGGGCCTTTCCAGTTCAGCCAGTCCGTTAATACACTCATGAACCGTGCCATCCCCTCCAAGTATACAAACCAGATCAACGGATCCCCCCTCTTCTCTGCAGATTCTTTCTCCGTCTCCTTTTTTCTCTGTTCTCCGGAGAATGATCTCAGGAATTTTCGGTGCAAAAATGTTAATTATGATTTCCAGGTTTTTAACAGCCTCGTTCTGGCCTGCCTGGTCGTTATAAAGTATTAAGGCTCTCTTATACATATTTTTCATCACTTCCATGTGCAGATATTTATGTGCTCATTCAGTTTTTTTTAACAGGGTAACCAGTTTGGTATGCATATCGTGTTTATGTTAATGTTTCCCTTTGTTGCTTTTCAGAAAACCAGCGGGATAGTCTGTTGGCTCCCTTAACAATAAAAGCACAGTAAAACTGTTATTTATGGGAATAATACCTGCTACTATCCTTTTTCTATCAGAATCTTAAGGTTAAACGCCAAATAATTTTCATTTTTCATTAACCCCGCACATCCATAATCAGTTATAGTTATTATCTGGGCAGTTGTTCCTCCCATGCTGTTATAAACCCTTATGCTGCTGGTCACTGGATCTATCATAAAAATTAAGCTCAGAACAGGCGGAATTAAGTAAAATAAGGCCTGTTACCTTAATAATAAAGGAGTATATTTATTTATGGACATTACTGAACAAATAACTAATCTTCAACTGCTGAATCAATTCTGGATTATCTTTTTATTCCTTATCCCTATGGTCCTCATTTCCAGGACTGTTGTAGCAGGAACAAGGTATTCTCCAATTCTTATTATTGTTATTTTCGGTTTATCGATGGGTTACATACTCGTCCTCAGCGATGTGGGAACTCCCGGGCTTACCGAATTTCCCTTTGTAAGCCTGATGGCTAACACAACAATCATCGCTCTGACTGTTTCCTTTTTTGTAGGCGGGCAGGAGCTCAGAAAGATACTTGGCAATAAAGAAACCCCTCCGGACGACTTAATGGCTCCATCTGATGAGGAAACGATGCTGGGTACAAGCCGGACACAGTTTATCTTTATTATCAGGTCATTCTTCCTCCTTCTTGGTATTGAAGGATTATCCCGTTTTTTATTCAGTGGTGACGGAGGAACGATGCTAAGCGGTTATTACCCTCTTATTGCCTATATTGGACTGGCAGGAGCAATAATCCTGATTGATAATAAAGCAAAAATAAAAAACAAACATCTATATATGCGAAAAGGACTGGCCGAGATGGGAGCTATTTTGCTCATTCTTTACCTTTCTTTTCAGGCAGCTGCCCTTATACGTCCGGTAATAGCACTGCCCCAGATCTTTTTTGCCATGATGATATCTGCAGCCCTTGGTGCGATTCTTTATAAATGGGCTTTCGGCCCCACAATACGTGCCTTATTGTTCGGAGGTATTCCAATTGTGCTTGCGGGGAATTTTCTGATTGGAGGATCCCGAATAGGAGAAGCCTTCTCCATCGAAGGAATGAATTCGGTCATCGCCTACGGCTTTTTCGGTCAATTATTCTGGATGTTCGGAGGAATTGCACTGCTGATGTATTTTGGCCGCTCAATAAATGTAAGGAATCTGGCTCCGGGAATGGCTGGGTCGTTATCCCATTCTGGTTTGACAGGAGCGTGCACTGCAGGTGATTTTGGTAAAACAGCTGCCAGAAGAGCACCTATTATGATTAATATCCCGTTTTTTGGCCATATTTTTGTATTTTCTATTCTTGCAATCAGCGCTGAGCGCGGAGGCCTGTGGTTCTGGCCAACACTAATACTTGTCCTGATCGGCGTTGCTCTCACCATATTCGCTCTGCAGCAGTTAAGGAGATCGGATGGCAGAGACCGAAACGAAGTAAATGCCCTCATGGCTTTTTCTTTCGGTTGGCAGATTTGTGCTGTCTTTGGGGGACTCTTCCTTCTCGGTTTCAGTACTATGTCTATGGATTATGCAGCCATGGCCCAGACGAGCGCTATTTCCCATTTCGGACTGTTTGCTGCTATACAGGGAGAAATGTTTGGGACAGATGCAGCATTACTAATTCCATTTATATTTTCTATGCCATTCCTTGTTCATCCATTAGTATTCTTTATGTTTGGTAAAGCGATGGAAAACGATGGGGATATGCCCGTTAAGCCAGTCTATTTTATGGCTATTGCTGGTCTTGCAGGCATACTCTGGGCTGTTTTCGCTTCATAAATCGAAAACACATATGGCGCCGCTTATTCGTGAGGTTACGCTTGTCCCTTCGTGGTCTTCGGCCTTGGCTTTTCCGAAGGTGCCTCCTTTGTCCGTTTCAACAACATCACTTTCATAAATGAATTTTATAGTCATGCTGAGCTAATGACAGACTCATTTAAAGAAATGTAAGATTATCGTGTCAGGCGTCTGCCCTCTCGTGGCAGGCGCTGACAATTTTTTTATTTTAGAGTATAATATTTTCAGCGGTGAGGTTTTTTCTTTGCATTCTTTGCATTGATGATTTTTCTTGCCAAAGTTTAAGTGCATCTGCTCCTCTGCCTTCGCTTTTAGGCTCGCCCAGTGCCCCGTCCTCTTTACTTCATCATACAAAAGACCTATTACTATAAACGATAAAATTAAATTTCAGAAAAGTGATATTACTCTTTCATTTTATGTAGTATAATTGGGATAATTCGGGAATAATATGCCATTTTTTAGAGGAGTGAACCCATGACAAAAACGTTAACAAAAAGAGAAGAAGTAACAAGAGAAGAAACCTGGAGAACTGAAGACCTGTTTGCTTCAAAAGAAGAGTGGATGAAACAGCTGAAAGAAGCAGAGAGCTTTGTCTCACAGGTTACTAAATATAAAGGGACACTTCGTAATTCCGCAGCGGATCTTCTGCATTGCCTGCAGGCTCAGGAAAAGCTGATGGAAAAAGTTGTCCTGCTTGCCACTTATGCCAACCTGAAACTGGCGGAAGACGGTTCAAATCCTGAATCACAGGCCGACTTCGCAATTATGAGTGCCTCAATGACAAAAATCAATACTGCTTTGGCTTTTATCGAATCTGAAATACTTGCATTACCTGAGGGCCAAATAAATTTATTTTTTAATGAAAAATCTGAACTTGAGTTATACCGTATACCATTAGAGAGGATTCTAGAGAAAAAGCCTCACGCTCTTTCACCGGAAACGGAAGAAGTTCTTGCTTCTTTAGGAGAAGTTACAGACGCACCTTATAAAATATACTCCACAAGCAAATCATCAGATATGGTATTCGATCCATTCACTGGTACTGGCGGAGAAGAAAAGGCACTTTCATTCGCTTTATTTGAAGACCAGTACGAACTCTCGCCAAACACAGAGGAGCGCCGCAATGCCTACCATTCTTTTATAAAAACATTAAAACAGTACGAAAATACATATGCCGCTGTATATGCTACGGAAGTAAAAAAACAAGTAGCTCTCTCAAAAGTAAGAAATTACAATTCAGTTACCGATATGCTGCTGCAGCCGCAAAAAGTCACTACAGAAATGTACGAAAACCAGCTGAACATTATCTATAAGGAACTGGCGCCTCATATGCGGAAGTTCGCCCGGCTTAAGAAAAAAGTTCTCGGTCTGGATGAAATGAAATTTTGTGACCTGAAAGCCCCTCTCGACCCTGAATTCCAGCCGGAAACTTCATACGAGAAAGTGTCTGATATTATTCTTGAAGCTCTTGAAGTTATGGGGCCGGAGTACCATGAGATAATGAAAAAAGGCCTTACTGAAGGCTGGGTTGACCGTGCAGATAATACCGGAAAAATGACCGGGGCATTTTGTTCAAGCCCTTATGGTTCTCATCCTTTTATTCTTATGACATGGAAAGATACAATGCGCGGCGCCTTTATTCTCGCTCATGAACTTGGCCATGCGGGACATTTTTATCTCGCAAATAAAAACCAGCGGATAGGAGATACCCGTCCATCCACTTATTTCGTGGAAGCTCCTTCTACGATGAATGAACTTATCCTTGGAAACCACTTGCTAAAGGCTACTGATGATCCGCGGATGAAACGGTGGGTCATCTTACAATTCCTTGGCACATACTATCACAATTTCGTTACACATCTTCTTGAAGGAGAATTTCAGAGAAGAGTATATGAGCATGCGGAACTAGGTAAGCCGCATACCGCTTCTACACTCACAGGAATTAAACAGGAGGTGCTGGAAGGCTTCTGGGGAGATGCTGTCGCTGTCGATAAGGAGGCAGGACTTACATGGATGAGGCAGCCGCATTATTATATGGGACTTTACCCTTACACTTATTCGGCCGGCTTAACAGCATCAACGGCGGTTTATAAGCTGATGGAGGAAGAAGGACAGCCGGTAATCGACCGCTGGCTTGAAGTGCTGAAAGCGGGAGGAACAAAAGATCCTCTTGAGTTAATGCAGCATGCCGGAGTAGATATGTCCAGACCTGATGCTATCCGTACAGCCATTGATTATATAGGCTCCCTCGTGAATGAACTTGAAAGCAGTTACGAGTAAAATTTAAAGCAGGAAGGGAACACGCCAGGCGTGTTCCCTTTTATCATTTCATCACATAAGATACTTTTCCTTTAGCAGCCTGTATTAGAAGACTAAGGCTGATCAGCTGTTTAATCATTAATTCCAGGGAGATGTCCTCATTTCCATGATCCGGCTGGAAAGTTATATTAACGCCAAGCTTCCAGCGATTCATAATCATCCCTATTATTTTAACATCCTGTTCCGGAAGGCATGTCTGCCATTCCTTATCCCTGATTTCCAGTTCCCCTGTATTTTCGTTTACGTAATTATTAAGCTTTACTGAGACTCCTTTTGTTTCTTCATTAACGTTAAAATCCTCCCCAGGCTTTGTCTGATTTGCTAAATGAACTGTTAAAAAAGAGGAATAACTGTCTGTGTTTTCGTGCTTTTTATATTCCGTTATTATTTTACCTTCGTAAGCTAAAAATTGATTTCTGTATAACTGGAAATGGCGCTGTTTTCCAGGAAGAGCATTTTTAGTATTGTCCCCTTCAATCTGGTCCGAGACGAGAAGTGTAAACTCTCTCCAGGAAGCATTAAGGTCCTTGCTTAACAGCCATTCACAAAAAGCTCTCACTGTATCATTTACCACTTCCTGCCTAATGCTGTCCTCTTCATTATGGTTTTCCCCGTATACATATGTTTCATCAGGAAGTTCCTTGGCAGTTTTTCCTTCCCTGTTTCTGTAGTTAGCTATTTTTTCTTCTGCCAGTTCTACCCACTCAACCTTTGAATCAGTTAGCGCCTCTTTATAATCAGCGGTAATAGTTTTCAATACAACTATGACTCTGGCCGTATTCTTGTCCTTCCGGAGCAGACTCCCGGCCTTCCTGATAATTTTGCCGGCAAGCTCATCCGTTAAGCTGCTGTAATATACCACTGCATAAACTGTCCTGCCAAATTTATCATTTAATTTCAGTATTGTAAGTATTTCATCCGAGCTCTCTTCTAACCCGGCGGAGGTAAGGTTTTTGCTGATTATTTCCGGTTTTTCTGTAATTAATTTTACTGCATCTTTTTGAGTAGTCATGCTGTCTCCTCTTTCGTTATCTAAACATTACACCCTCGTATGAAATAACCTGTTTTCTTAAACGTTAAACCTTGTACTTCATAATATAAGAATAAGTGCCTGCTAACTCACTCCCTTTTAAATAATATGTCTTTTCCTGTATTGAGTAATCAGAAGAAGTAAAGTAACCGGTATAATCCGGTTATATGCAGATTGGAGCTCATTTCGGGGGATATAAGGGAGGTTTTCCGGATATGTGAAGTTAAATCATCCATTTTCCAGTTTTTTTGAGTTAATAGGCGGAATCTTTCCGTCTATTTAAGCGTTATTTAAAAAGAATTACGAATTAAGCAGAATTTATCCGTCTACTTATAAAAATGGTTGCTTCACTCGAACCACCAACCGATAAGTACAAATCCACTTGATCCTGGATGCGGGTATAAGGAGCTTTTTATCGACCAGTTAATAAAGATTAATAAAGAAAAGACGTATGCCATTTCCTACGTCTTTTCTTGCCACTTTTGATTAAAAAACACCCGGTAACAGTGCCCTTTATGCTGTAAGCCGCTGTTTTTGTATGTTCTTGCTTTACCTCACCGTTAAATAAGACAGGAACCATACTGCATGATGCTGCTCATCCAATGCCGCCCGGCGGAACATACGGCGTGTGGATGAGTCAGGTGCTCTGTCAGCCATACTATTGTACAGGTCTACTGTATTCTGCTCATCTTCAAATGCGGCCAGAAGCGCAAGCCGGTAATTGCCCGGGCACTCTTCGGTTACCACCGGTGAATGAGAACGGCCTGTTATTGATGTATAAAGCATGAGAAACTGTTCAAAATGTTTTATTTCGTCCTTTCTGATTTCCAGTATCTGATTTCTCTCTTTTTCATTTGATGCCTGATCCGCCATTCTCTCGTAACATTCAATTGCACTGTATTCCCCATTTATCGCTTTTTCCAAATCTCTGATAAATTTATTTATTTCCTTCTTATTGCTTCCTCCTGAATACATAATGCCTCTCCTTTCCCCGGGCGCTCCATACGTATGTATATGTCACTGAAGGAGCTGCTGTGAAAAATAGAAACCTCGTCTTTTTCCAGTTCTCATGTTATAATTCTCTAAGACTTTATTAGCAGAGGATGAATATTAAATGATTACTGTTACAGATGTCAGCTTGCAGTTTGGCGACCGCAAGCTGTTTGAAGATGTTAATATTAAATTTACGCCGGGCAACTGCTACGGCTTAATTGGTGCAAACGGAGCCGGCAAGTCTACGTTCCTCAAAATATTATCCGGGGAGATTGAATCACAGACAGGACATGTTTCCCTGCAGCCGGGACAGCGTATGGCTGTGCTGAAGCAAAACCACTTCGAATACGAAGAAGAAATCGTTCTTGATGTTGTTTTAATGGGCTATAAGCGTCTGTTCGAAGTAATGAAAGAAAAAGACGCTATTTACATGAAACCGGATTTCTCTGATGAAGACGGCATGAAAGCAGCCGAGCTTGAAGGGGAATTCGCTGAAATGAACGGATATGAAGCAGAATCTGATGCAGCCGTGCTTCTAAAGGGACTCGGTATATCAATAGATCTTCATCAGAAAAAAATGGCGGATCTGACAGGTAACGAAAAAGTTAAAGTGCTTCTTGCACAGGCACTTTTCGGTAATCCTGATGTCCTTCTCCTTGACGAGCCTACTAACCACCTTGATATTGAAGCAATCCAATGGCTCGAAGAGTTCCTTATTAACTTTGATAATACTGTAATTGTGGTATCCCATGACAGACATTTCCTGAATAAAGTGTGTACACATATTGCGGATCTTGATTTCGGTAAAATTCAAATTTATGTAGGAAACTACGATTTCTGGTATGAGTCCAGCCAGCTCGCATTAAAGATGGCACAGGACCAAAACAAGAAGAAAGAAGAAAAGATTAAAGAGCTGCAGGCTTTCGTAGCCCGGTTCAGCGCAAATGCTTCAAAATCCAAACAGGCTACATCAAGGAAAAAACTTCTTGATAAAATCGAGCTGGATGATATTAAGCCGTCTTCACGTAAGTACCCTTATATTGCCTTTAAACCAAACCGTGAAATTGGGAATGACCTTCTCACTGTTGAAGGGTTAACAAAAACCATTGACGGTGTGAAAGTTCTTGATAACGTCAGCTTTACGTTAAATAAGGATGACAAAGTGGCTGTTGTAGGAAGCAACGAAATTGCCAACTCTACTCTGTTAAAAATCCTTGCTGGCGAAATGGAGCCTGACAGCGGAACATATAAATGGGGAATTACTACATCGCAGGCATACTTCCCTAAGGACAACGCGAAATACTTTGAAGGTGTTGACCTTGACTTAGTCGACTGGCTGCGCCAGTACTCCCCTGAAGACCAGACTGAATCGTTCCTTCGCGGATTCCTTGGCAGAATGCTCTTCTCAGGGGAAGAAGCTAAGAAAAAAGCAAGTGTCTTATCAGGAGGAGAAAAAGTTCGCTGCATGCTGTCCAAAATGATGCTTGGAGGAGCAAACGTCCTGTTGCTCGATGATCCAACAAACCATTTAGACCTTGAGTCCATTACAGCACTTAACAACGGCCTGATTAATTTCAAAGGTTCTATGCTGTTCATTTCCCATGACCACCAGTTCATTCAGTCCATTGCCAATCGCGTGATTGAAATCAGGGAAACAGGGGTCCTGGATAAAGAAATTTCTTATGATGAGTATCTTAAACTGAAATTAGCAGAATAAAGAATAAACCGTGTATTCAAAATGGCTCTCACAGATGGTGAGAGCCATTTCTTTTTACATATAATTTTCTTAAAGTAAACGATACACGATAAAGATCTCTTCCGCTAAAGTTATAGTCCCTCATAATAACAGAACTCAAGGATGCTTCCTTAACGACCAACAAAAAAAGATTCCAATTACCAAACGATAATATGGAACCTCATTTATTTGAAAAAACTGTTTTTGCTCAGTCTTTCTTATGCTTCTCTAATATACTTTGTCAGATCAGCTGTATCATTGTTAGCGATCTGCGTTACAGACACAACAGCATCCAGGTTTAAATATCCGTAAACATGCGGATACATCGTTCCAGATTCGTTCAGATCCTCAAATATAACCAGGTTATCAAGCTTTGCTGAATCAATCTTAAGCAGAACGAGCTCCTTGCCTGGCGGATAGGCACTGCCGTCTGCCGTTTTTAACTGTTGGTCTGTAAAACAGTGAATGTAACCTTCTTCGTCAACAGATTCAGGCCAGTACTGCTCTTCTTTCAACGCTGCTTCCCATTCTTCTGCTGTCAAAATGTGATATATCATTATTATTACTCCCCCCTGTTGCTGATTTCCCCATCTTGATTATAAATTTTTTCAGTGAAAAAGTGTACAATTTGATTGGAAAAGTCATATTTTTTTCACCATTTTGTTACAACTTTTTGAACTTTTTTGTTATGCGTACGAGTAACAGGATTACAGGTAATCATTTTGTTAAACTGAAGACCTGTTAATAACAGGTAAAAAACACAGTTGTTTCACGTTCCGCTAACAGGATAAAATTCAGTTGTTTACAATGGAGAAATAGAGAAACAGCGGAAGGAGGCAAGCCGCAAATTAGCACATTCGCTAAAAAGATACCAAAACGGCCTCAGCCCTATAGAATATAGAGCTAAAGCCGCTTAGAATCCTCTTTACTATTGTCTCTGTCCACATAACAGGAACCAATTCACCTAACATTTTTATCAGGTAGTGAACTGCTCTTCCTCAGTGGAACCTGCCAGAGCTGTTGTAGAGGATTTTCCTCCGGAAATAACTGTTGCAACATTATCAAAGTAACCTGTTCCTACTTCACGCTGATGCTTTGTAGCTGTGTAACCATCCTTTTCACTGGCGAACTCTGCCTGCTGGAGTTGAGAATATGCTGCCATTCCGCTCTCTTTATAACCTTTAGCCAGCTGGAACATGCTGTGGTTAAGAGCGTGGAAGCCGGCAAGAGTAACAAACTGGAATTTATAACCCATTTTGCCCAGTTCATCCTGGAATTTAGCAATTGTCTCATCATCCAGTTTCTTCTTCCAGTTAAACGAAGGCGAGCAGTTATATGCGAGAAGCTTTCCAGGGTATTTTTCATGGATCGCTTCAGCAAACCGTCTTGCTTCTTCAAGATCTGGTTCAGAAGTTTCACACCAGATCATATCAGCATAAGGAGCGTAAGCCAGCCCGCGGTGAATTGCCTGATCGAGGCCTTCTCTTGTACGGTAAAAACCTTCCGAAGTTCTTTCTCCAGTAATGAACTCATGATCGTATTCATCGATGTCGCTCGTTATCAGATTTGCAGCATTCGCATCTGTACGTGCGATGATTACGGTAGGCACACCCATTACATCTGCTGCTAATCGGGCAGATACTAAGTTTCCAACAGCCTGCTGTGTCGGAAGTAATACTTTTCCGCCAAGATGTCCGCATTTTTTCTCAGAGGACAGCTGATCTTCAAAGTGAACACCTGCAGCTCCGGATTCAATCATACCTTTCATCAGTTCAAATACATTAAGATGCCCCCCGAAACCGGCTTCCGCATCTGCCACGATTGGCACAAACCAGTCTCTGCCTTCGTAGCCTTCGCTGTATTCAATCTGGTCAGCGCGCTGCAGCGCCTGGTTAATCCTTTTTACTACGTGTGGCACACTGTTGGCAGGATATAAACTCTGGTCCGGGTACATCTGGCCAGCCAGGTTCGCATCTGCAGCAACTTGCCAGCCGCTTAAATAAATCGCTTCAAGACCTGCCTTTACCTGCTGGACTGCCTGATTTCCAGTAAGCGCTCCAAGTGCTTTTACATAGCTGTCCCCGTTTACTTTTCCCCAAAGTTTTTCAGCTCCGCGGCGCGCCAGTGTATATTCAACCATTAAAGATCCTCTTAGCTTAATTACATCCTCTCCTGTATATGGCCGTTCCACTCCCGCCCATCTTTCTGATAACCAGCTCTGTTCTAATTCCTTAATTGCTTCTGTTCTGTTCATTTATACCAGCTCCTTTTTTGTTAGTAGGAATTCATATGCATTTATTGTTAAGAATTCTTCAAATTCCTGTTTGCTTACCATCTCGTAAAATAGTTTTTCAGCTTGTGCAAATTTACCCTTACTGAACAGGCCTTCACCAAGCTGCGATTTAAGCTTTTCCATTTCTTCTTCTATGAAGGTTTCCACCAGCTCCAGGCTGATGTTCCGCCCATCGTTTAAAATGCCTTCTCGATGGAATATCCACTGCCACACCTGAGTTCGCGATATTTCCGCAGTAGCTGCATCCTCCATGAGATTGTTTATTGGAACAGCCCCATGGCCTCTGAGCCAGGCTTCCACATACTGTATTCCAACAGATATATTTGAGCGAAGGCCTTCTTCTGTTATCTCCCCCTCTGGTACAGCGAGAAGGTCTTCGGCTGTTATCTCAACATCATCCAGCTGTTTGGATAACTGGTTTTTTGCAGGCATAAACTCATTGAATACATCCAGTGCAGTCGGGACTAATGCAGGGTGTGCGACCCATGTGCCATCGTGCCCGTCTTTTACTTCTCTTTCTTTATCTTCCTGCACTTTTTTAATGGCCTGCCTGTTTTTCTCTTCATCATTTTTTACAGGAATCTGTGCAGCCATCCCGCCGATCGCGTGCGCTCCCCGCTTATGGCATGTTTTAATAACGTACAGAGAATAAGCTCTCATGAAATTTACAGTCATGGTCACCTTTGAACGATCAGGCAGGAGAAAGTTTTCATGGTTTCTCAGTTTCTTAATGTAACTGAAAATATAGTCCCATCTGCCGCAGTTCAGCCCTGCACTGTGATCCTGCAATTCATGCAGTATTTCATCAGCTTCGAATGCTCCTGTTAGCGTCTCAATAAGTACGGTCGCTTTGATGGTTCCTTTTGGGAACCCGTATCTTTTCTGGGCAAACAGGAATACTTCGTTCCATAGTGCAGCTTCTTCATGGTATTCCATTTTAGGAAGATAAAAATAAGGCGCTGTTCCTCTGTAAACCAGCTCATTCGCATTATGGAAAAAATATAATCCGAAATCAAAAAGGGATGCTGAGACAGGTTCACCGTTGACAAGGAAATGTTTCTCTGTAAGATGCCAGCCCCTCGGCCTGACAAATAATACTGCAGGCTTATCAGTAAGCTTGTATTCTTTTCCATTTTCCGCTTTGTAATCAATCTGTCTTCTGACAGCATCATACATATTCAGCTGCCCGTTGATACAATTTTCCCAGGAAGGAGAATTAGCATCTTCGAAATCCGCCATAAAAACCTTTGCTCCTGAATTGAGTGCGTTAATTACCATTTTACGGCTTCCCGCAGGACCGGTAATTTCAACTCTCCTGTCCTGAATATCATCAGGCACAGGCTTAACCTTCCAGTCACCTTTTCTGATATGCTCGGTGTCACCGGAAAAGTGAGGCAGAGTCCCCTGATCAATAAGCTCCTGTTTTACTTTTCTTTTCTGCAGCAATTCCTGTCTTTTTGTTTCAAATTTTTCATGGAGGCACTGAATGAAACAACATGCCTCCTCTGTGAGTATTCTCTCCGCAGCTTCACTTACCGGACCTTGCACAGAGAATTTTTTAGTTAGTTTCAAAGTTATCACTCCTAAACTTTTTCGCTAATCAATAATTCCATTACCATAACAGTGTGTGCAGTGAACTTCTCCTGTACCATTACAGTTACTACAATGTTCTTCAGCAGGTGAAGCGGAATAGTGACTCAATGAATGACCCTGACACTTATAACAGGTAATTTCCCCATTACCATGGCATTTTTCACAGTTCATGTTTTCACCGCCTTTGTTATAATACAGTATACTTTATATTTTGTATTGTATAACAGCGAGTGAAAGAACGTCAACATTAAATTCAAATTTTTTAAAAATTTATGATATTTGGGCATGTAAGAGTTTCTGACACATGATTCACATACACATAAATCCCTTACCCGCCAAGGTGATAGTTCCTTCACACCCTCTTGCACCGTAAGTGTATAATGAGACAGCCACTGTCTTAATACAGAACGTATATGCAGACAACTGTCCCTTACTCTGTAAAGTAATCTCATTGAAGCTGTAACCGGCTGGAAAAAGGGTGAGTTCGTTTTATGGCCAAAAAAAGAGGCTGGTTTCTCCCAGCCTCTTCAACTTACATCGATTCTATTTTTACAGTACTGCCTGCCCCTCCTGGTTCTGCTGCACTCACAATGAGCTTTCTCGGCAATCTTTCTCTTAATTCAGGCACGTGGCTGATCACTCCAACGGATAAATGGGTTGTCCGCAGGCCTTCCAGTGCTGTTATAACAGTATCCAGAAGTTCCTGGTCTAATGTTCCGAAACCTTCATCCAGGAAGAAGAACTCAAGTGGATGTTCTCCTTTCAGCTGAATGGAGGCGGATAATGACAATGCAAGGGCCAGTGACGTTAAGAAGGTTTCCCCTCCTGACAAGGTTGTAACAGGCCTGCGGATACCCCCGTTAGCATCATCTCTTATCACAAACCCTCCGGAAGAATCCACTTCAATCGCATACCGGCCTCTCGTTAGTGAGTGAAGTCTTTCTGATGCGTGACGGCTCACCTGGACAAGCTGTTCTTCCGCAAGAAATTCCACGAATGCTTTTCCCCGGAATACATGATCCAGAGCAGAAAGCTGTTCATATTCAGAAACAAGTTTTTCCCGTTGCTTTTCCAGCTCTTCAAAACGGGTTACCCGCTTTTCGATTTCCTTAAGAGCCTCTCCCGCTCCGCCACTCTCTGCCTGAAGATCGTTCAGCCTGTTTACAGACTCCTGCAGCTGTTCTGCCGTTTTGTTAACCACTTCTTCCGTGACAGTACGCCCGGAAAGCTGTTTCAGGGAGTGGTCGAGCTGAATCTCCAGTTTTCTTTTCTCGTTTCTGTGTTTTTCAATAACTTCGGCCAGCTCGTTCTGTTTATTATCCGGCAAACTTGCTGCAAGGACACTTTCCTCAGTGGCAAAGTTCGTTTTGCCAAGCTGTTCGGACCAGTTTTTTTCAGCCCTCTCAAGCCTTGCTTCCGCCTGAAGATATGCTTCGGCAGCCTTGGCTCTCTTTTCTTCCGAGTTCCTGAGAGCTTCCTGTTCCCTTTTAAGTCTTTCTTCCGCCTGGTCAAATGCTTCCATCATTTTTTTCAGGCTTTCATTAAGGCTTTTAATAAGTACAGCTGGTTGTTCTCCATAAGTGATTTCGTATATTCGCTTCTTTTTCTCCGCACTGCTTTTTTCCTTGTGGGATATATCTGAGGTGACAGAAGACTGTTTCACTTTGCATCTGTTAATCTCCTCTTTAATCTCTTCTATTTCTTTTTGTTTTTTATCTATGAATGGCGTGCTGTTTTCGATTCTTTCTCTGTGTTTAGCAGCCTTTTCTTCCAGTTCATACAGTTTCTCCAGTTCCGCATCTGCTGTGTCAAAACTAAGGTCTGTATATTTTTCATTCCACTGTTTTACCTGTTCCTCGTATTGCCGCTTATATTCAGCCAGTTTTTCGGATAGCTCTTTGATGCGCTCTTCTATTCCTGTGTGACTATATTTTTTCTCATTCAAAACTTCTTTGTTTTGCTCAAATTGCTGTAAATAGTCTGTAATACTCTGCAAAAGTCTTGAGACCGCTTCTTTTTCTTTACTTAGTCTTTTTTTGCCGGCCTCCCACTGTTCTTTCCACTCTGCAGAGGATACATCTTTGAAACTCTTAATCAGTGGTTCTGTCTGCTCTTCAGCAGCTGCGGCTTCACTTTCACTGACGAAATCTTTCAGCTTTGCAGAGTTTTCTTCCAGCTTCCATTTATAAAGCTGAATTTCCCTCTCTTCTCCGTTCATATCCGTGATAAGGAAATCTATCGTTTCAGATAGTCCGTTTTCTTCAGATTCCGTCTCCATATACTCCTGTGAAACATTGTGGTCAACAGAACCACAAACAGGGCATGGCTCTCCCTCTGTTAAGCTCTCACGAAGTGATTTTGCAAGAATATGGCGGTGTTTCCTTTCCAGACCCCGTTTTTCTTCTTCCAGAAATATGATGGAACGCTGGATTTCTCTTTCTTCTTCTGCTATTCTTTCATACCATTGGAATATCTGGCTGAAAGTTTGTGACAGCTTATCTCTCAGCTGGCCAAGCGACTGTTCAGATTCTTTCAGTTCTTCCGCACTCTTCTTTTCCTTAAGCTGCAGCTTTTCCAGATCCTGCTTAAATTCTTCCATAGAGGAAATGGCCTGCTGGATGTTTCTTTTTTCATCAACCGCTGTAAAAAGATACTTTCTTTTTCCGTCCGGTATTTCCAGTGACTCCAGCTCTTCCTTAAGTGTTTTCCTCACATCTTCATACCTTGATTTATCTTTCACTGCTTTTTGAAACTTGTCTTCCAGAGCAGTAAGCTGTTCCTTCAGGTTTTCCGCTTCCGTTTTCGCTGAACGTATTTCTTTTTCTTCCTCAGCGAGGGCAGACTGTTCTTCCTCCGCCCGCTTCAATTCCTCCAGCTTCAGCTTTGCAGGCGTTTCCTGGGCGAGCTTTTCCTGTCTCCATTTTTCCCAGTCAGCTTCCGCTTTTTCTTTCCTATCTATCACTGCTTCCAGATTTTCAAGGGCGGATTTTTTTTGAAGCTCCGCTTCTCTTCTGGCTGCCAGTCCTTCCTCTTTTTCCCTGAGATATGGAAGGAGGTTTGCGGCTTCCTGTGCCTCCTTTAAAGAACGTTCAGCCTCCAGAATCTGCTCCCTCTTATTGCTGAGGGAAACCAGTCCCTTTTCCGCTTCCTCCGCCTCTTTCTGCAGCTTTAAAATTTCTTTTTCTTCCTGATGCTTCTCTTCCAGATAAAGCCTTTTCTTTTGTTCCTTTTCGATATTTTTCTCAATTTCCTGTACTTTCTTCACTGCCTGTTCCAGCATTTCACGGGAAGCTTCTCCAAGGCCGAGCTGTTCTTTCTCTATGAGTTCTTTGTTATGCTTTGTATTCATAAGCCGGCTTTTCAGTTTTTTAATGAGCTCGTCTCCGTATTTCTCCAGGTTAAAAAGACGCTGAAGCATTTGCCTTCTCTCGCTCCCTTTCAGAGAAAGAAACTCGGAAAACTTACCCTGGGGAAGAACTACCGCTCTTGTAAAGTCGTCGATGGACAGCCCGAGGAGCTCTTCCACAGCCCGTGTCACGTCCCCGGCTTTATCCGCAATTACAACCGGATCCCCAGTCACATCAAGAAACCTGCACGTTGCCGATCTGATATTGGTTTCTCCGGCTCTTTTGAAAGTCCGTTCCACCTCGTAGCTCCTGGCCCTGGTGCCATGGCCCAGCTGGAAAGTGAACGATACAGCAAGCGTGTCTTCGGCATGGTTCATAATCCCGGTAGTATTGTTCGCGGCCCGCTCCACTTTTCCATAGAGTGCCAGTGTCATAGCATCAAGCAAGGAAGATTTCCCGCTGCCGGTGGGACCGAATATGCCAAAAACTCCACCTTCGCACAGAGTCCCGAAATCTACCGTCTGTTTTTCCCTGAAGCTGTGCAGTCCTTTGACAGTAAGTTTTAACGGCTTCATTCTGTCTCCACCTCATTGACGAGCTCTAAAAATAACGCGGTTAGTTTTTCATCAGGTATGGCTCCCCCGGTCTGCCTGGAGTAAAACCTTCGGAACATCTCATCCACAGGAAGCTGCTTTGTTCCGCCTTCCATCGCTTTTTCCTGCTCTTCCGGAAAGACAGGCCGGATTGTCAACAGACCAGGATATTCTTTTTTCATCTGATGAATCATTTCCATAGAAGGAGACTTGTCCATATGGACTTCCAGCTCAATCCATGCATCAGCGTCTCTTTTTTCCTCCATCCATGTAAGAACCTCTTTTAACCCTTCGGTTGCTCTCCACCTTACAAGAGGTTTCCCAGCGCTTAAAAATATTTCTTCTGTCACAGCTTCCTCACCAGCATTGATATCCACGACGGTTACAGACTTGGCATAGCCTGCTTCTGAAAAACTAAGGGCAAGGGGAGAGCCGGAGTACCTGGCAGGCTTTATAGAGTGTTTTATATTCTGCGGACGATGCAGGTGCCCAAGAGCTGTATACTGAACATTTTCCGGCAGGCTGACCCCTCTTATTGTATAGGCTCCGCCTACTTCAATGGGCCGTTCTGATTCCGTGCTGCTTCCGCCGGCAACAAACAGATGGCTCATTGCCACGTTTACTTCTTTATCTGTAAAGTCTTTCGTAAGCTCCTCAAAAATCTTTTGGATCCTCACATCATATGCATCTCTAAGCCCCTCTTCATCCCCTTCCTCCACGAAGCTTTCCTTGAGCCTTGATTCTGAAGGGTACGGAAGGGCTGCAATATTAAGAAACTGTTCCTGCCTTGGTACATAAATCCTCATTTTTTCTTCGGAAGGATAACCAAGCACAGAGATATTCTGTTTTTTGATGAGCGAACGTGCAGCCCCAAGCCTGTCAGGGTGATCGTGATTTCCCGCTATTACTGCAACAGGTATATCACCTCCTGCAGTCAGGCGGGCCATGGATTCATAAAACAATTCCTCCGATCTGGCAGGAGGGTTAACAGAATCAAAAACATCTCCTGCCATAAGTACGGCGTCTATATTTTCATCTTTCACGATCTGCTGAAGCTCTTCCAGAAATGCTTCATGCTCAGGGTGCCGGTCTCTTCCTTCCAGTGTCCTGCCGAGATGCCAGTCGGCTGTATGCAGCAATCTCATTACTTACTCCCCTTTTTTCATAGATATCGCTTTTCCGCTGTCAAAAAAGTAGAGGCAAACCTGGCTTACCTCTTCGCCCCAGATTTGTTCAAGGGCTTCTGAATAAAGCTTTACCTGTACTGCGTAGCGTTCTTTTAATACAGGCAGTGCTTCTTCAAAGCCGCCATTAAACCGTCCTTCAATTTTGTCAGTTTTGTAATCTATCAGGACGAGCTTTCCATCTTTGTCCCGGAATACACAGTCAACAATCCCCTGGATCAGTATGTTATCATCATGCTTCTGATCCCATCCGGAATATACTTTTGAAGCAGGCATCCCAAGATTAAATGGAATTTCTCTTTTCACCCATTCAGCCAGAAGCAGCTGTTGTCCCAGCTCAGTAGTAAAGAAACTGCTGATTTTTTCTGTATCAACAGACTCTGCCTGCTCCTTAGTCAGCAATTCATCCTCCACCATCATGAAAACCTTTTTTTCTACATCTTCCTGTGATGGCTGGCTGGCGAGAGAAATATGCTGCATAACTGCATGCATCACGGTTCCTTTTTCTGCAGGACTAAGTGTCTTCTTTTGAAGAAACTTTGGACGTGCCGCATATTCCGATTTAAATCCTTTTATAAGCGCAGTGTCTGTGTACTCATCCGCTGCTTCCCGTTTCACCTCACTCACCGTCTGTTTCGAGCGGTGAACAGAAGAATCCAGGTAGCCATACTGCCATTCCAGTCGTTTATTAACAAGTTCCCTTTTTTCCGATTCAGCAGGGACTGGCATCTGTTTTTTCAGGTACCATTCCATGCTGCTTTCTTCATCTGGCATTTCTTCCGCTGTTTTCTGGAAATCTTCCTGTTCAATGATCTGTACAGCCCACTTTGAAGCGTCACTGTATATTTCTGAGCCTGAAGCAGCCGGTTCCCCGACTTCTCCAGCTAAAATCTCCCGGGCCGAGCGGTGCCGTAATACTGCAGGCCCTACCCAGTCAAGGTATGAGCTGCCTTTCTGCCTGTCCACAGCTGGCAGCAGCCATTCCGGTTCAGGAAGAAACTCCTTCCATTTCTCCAGGGACTTTTCCGCTTCGTTAACCGTTCCTACAAGGTAAAGTTTTTCCTTTGCTCTAGTTAGCGCTACATACAACACACGCATTTCCTCAGCGAGGCTTTCCAGATGCATCCTTTTTTTGATCGCCAGCTGCGGCAGGGTTGGATAAGAAACCCTTAGTTCAGGATCAATAAATTTTGACCCGAAACCTAAATCTTTATGAAGAAGATAAGGAGAATGCAAATCTCTCATGTTAAACTTTTTATTCATTCCTGCAACAAAAACAACCGGAAACTCCAGCCCTTTACTTTTATGGATCGTCATGATTCTGACGACATCTTCCTGCTCTCCAAGGGCTCTGGCTGCTCCCAGGTCGTCGCCCCTGTCCTGCATCCGTTCAATAAATCTCAGAAAGCGGAACAGCCCCCTGAACGATGTGGACTCGTAAGCTCGCGCTCTGTCATAGAGCGCCCGCAGATTCGCCTGGCGCTGTTTTCCACCAGGCATCCCGCCGACATAGCTGAAATAGCCTGTTTCCCTGTAGAGCTCCCAGATTAAATCAGAGAGTGCGCCGGATCGCGCCTTTGTCCGCCAGCTCTCGAGCCTGTCCAGAAAATGAGACGCTTTGTCCCTTATGTTAAGATCCGGGGATTCGGAAGCAGTCGTCTTCAGTGCTTCATAATAAGACTTACCCTTTTCCATAATCCTGATATGGGCAAGTTCCCTGTCATCAAAATTATACATAGGTGACCTGAGTACAGAAGCAAGAGGAATGTCCTGATACGGATTGTCGATCACTTTCAGAAGGGACATCATCACCTGTACTTCCACAGCTTCAAAATAACCGGTGGATAAATCAGCATACACTGGTATGCCTTCTTTTTTACATTCGTCCATCATCGTTGCCGCCCAGGGCATTGATCTCATTAAGATCACGATATCTCTGTAAGTTACAGGTCGTGTGCGCTTCAAGTTTTTATCATATACCGGGTACTGGGACTGGATAAGCTGCTTTATTTTATCAATAATAAAACGTGTTTCCATCTGGGAAGTCTCCAGATCCTCCTCCAGTTCCGTCTGTTCATCCCCTGGTTCTTTCATTTTGAGCGGAGTACCTTTATTAATAATCGCGAGTTCCGTTTCCAGACCGTCCTGGTCCGGATAATCCATGTTTCCGTGCCGCAGTTCCGCATCATCGTCATAGGAAATTTCACCAACAGCTTCGTCCATTATCTGGCGGAATACATAGTTTGTCGCATCAAGAATTTCGCAGCGGCTCCGGAAGTTTTTTGCAAGATCAATTCGCCACCCGTCGCTTTCCCCTTCTTTTTGATACGTCTTATATTTATTTAAAAACAAAGAAGGCTCTGCAAGGCGGAAACGATATATACTCTGCTTTACATCTCCTACCATAAACCGGTTTTTGCCGGTGGACAGCAAAGAGAGAATTGTTTCCTGCACAAAGTTTGTATCCTGATATTCGTCTGTAAGCACTTCCTCAAAATGTTCCTGAAATTCCACTGCCGTCCTCGTGGGTTCCCATGACCCTTTTTCAGCCGCTTTTTTCCCAAGTACTTCAAGACAAAGATGCTCAAGGTCATTGAAGTCCAGCAGCGCTTTTTCTTTTTTAGCTGATGCATATCTTCTGCCAAACTCTTTTACGAGCCTCACGAGTGTGGCAACAGACGGCGCCATCGCTTTAAGCTCGTCCACCATCGTATCCGGTGATTTAAGGAATAAATCCTGTTTTACTGCCTCCACCTGTTTTTTCGCCTGGTCTCTGAGCCCTTTCACTCTTTCCTTTAACACTTCATCTACTTCGTCTTTTTTTGAGATGGACTTCAGACGCCCGAACCCGCCTCGCTGAAAAGCATAATAGACATCCTCCCAGTTAGCGGCGTGGACAATTTGTTCCACATACCCCTTATCCTCTGTAAGATTCTCCATATATTTAGCAGGTCCATCGGCCAGAGAAGCAAGCTCGATCCCTTTATTAATCCAGGACAGGGCCCCTGACAGTTGAAGCTTTACATCCTCCAGCAGTTCTTTTGTCCATGGCAGGTCATCTATCGTTTCAGCGTCTTCC
This sequence comes from Evansella clarkii, assembly GCF_002019695.1. Lineage (GTDB taxonomy): Bacteria > Bacillota > Bacilli > Bacillales > Salisediminibacteriaceae > Evansella > Evansella clarkii. The sequence goes on from NZ_KV917376.1 coordinate 4,366,021, forward strand.
AGGTCATAAATCCGTACCATTTCATCAAGCCACTCTCCAGGGTCCGGGTGGGACCTGGAAAAATCATACAGCCTCCTTACAAGTGACCGGAGTGCATCGTCACTTCGGTCACCGCTGTATCTGTCCACCACATTATAAAACTCGGTGTTGTCTTCTTTTCCGTACTCTTCCTCAAATAGCTCGTCAATAATTTCTTCTCTGATGAGCTCTCCTTCCGCATCATCCACAATACGGAAGTTAGGGTCTGTTTCCACTTCATAATAATGCTGGCGAATCACCTTCATACAGAAGGAATGAAGGGTCGATATATTAGCTCTGTTAAGAAGGGACAGCTGGCGCCTCAAGTGAAGGGAAGCGGGATTTTTCTTCAGTTCCTTCTCAAGAGCTTCCCCGATCCGGCTTCTCATCTCAGCAGCTGCAGCATTTGTGAACGTAACGATAAGCATCCTGTCCACGTCCACAGGATTGTCCACGCTGATGACTTTGCGGATGATTCTTTCCACAAGTACCGCCGTTTTACCGCTCCCTGCCGCTGCCGCGACAAGGATGTTGTTTCCCCTTGCATCAATCGCTTTCCACTGGTCATCTGTCCAGGTGACATCTGCCGGCTTAGGACTTACCTTCATCATTTTCCCCTCCTTCTCTGCGCATCTTTTCAAGTATTTCATCTGTTTCCATCTTTGGAAGCCTGCGGAATTCATTCGTTTCGATAGACGGATCAAACTGGCACAATGAACGATACGAACAGAAGGTGCAGGCATTTTTCTGTTTTTCCTTTACCGGGGTAATATCTATTACTCCGTCAGTTATAGACCTTCCTATTTCCGCAACTTTATTTCTCAAATAATTTCTCAACGCAGAATAATCGTTCTCAGAAATTACCGAAGAACCTGCGTAAAATTCCCCATTCTTTTTCAGGCCGGCAGGGATGATTTTCGATCTTCCTCCACTGTCTCCTATCTCATAGTCCATCATCCTGACTATCTCCGGATCAGCGGAGAGAAGCCCCTTCATTTTAAATTCTTTAAACAGCGCTTCCTCGATCTGATCGGCAGTCAGGCTTTCGTTCGACTGGACGAGGGGGTTATGCACGTGAAAATAAAGAACACCTGCAGGACTTGCTTCAGCGCCAAGCCATTGTTCTGAGAAGCTGACAATCACATCAAGATAGATAAGCATTTGTAACGCAAGTCCGTAATAAACATCCGTAAGCCGGATATCTTTTTTACTGGATTTATAATCTATCACTCTGAGAAGGAGGCCCTTGGAACTGTCCTGGGATTTATCTACACGGTCGATCCTTCCTACCAGTTCCATCGTACAGCCATTCCCTAAATTAAACGTTAATGGGGGCAGCTCCTGGCCTGGCCCGAATGCAACTTCAAGGCCTATCGGTGAAAACCCGGATGCTCTGGACTGTTCCGCAAGAACTGCGGAAGCTCTCGCTACAACTTCCTCAAGTTTTTGTTTAATATAATTATACTTGTTGGAACTGAGCAGAATCTCACGCTGTATTTTCGGAGCAAGCTCAGCGACGATTCGTTTAGCAAGTTTTTTGGACTCGCCTTTCGTTAAATTAGAAAAATCCCGCCCCTGTTTTCTGAGAAAGTCTGCCATTTCTTTTAAAGCTGCGTGGAAAAGCGTCCCAACATCAGGAGCTTCCAGTTTGTATGTTTCTCTGTCTCTCAGCTTCAGGCCGTAATTAACAAACTGGGCGTAAGGACACTGCTGATGCTGTTCCATTCTTGAAACGCTTGTAAGGATATGGGTTCCGTATAGTTCCTGGCTTGTTTCTTTTGGGAGCTGTTTCGCTTCATTTTTATAATAAAGGCTTTCGATCACCTGGTTTAACGGTCTTTCCCAATCATTCTTTTCTGCATACCAGTTATACACATCCCACCAGAATTCAGGGACAGGGTAGCCTTTTTTCCAAGACTGAAGCTGATAGCTTAAATACGATAACGTCCGCACCGGACTGCTGATAAAATGAAGCTGTTCTTTTTCTGTCATATCCGTAGGTTCATGAAGCCACAGCTTTTCCTCCAGTTTCGGGAAAGTGTCTGTGAGCCTCCTTAAGATGATGGAAGGCTGCATGCTCTTCCCCTCTGTATCTGCAAGTGGATAAGTAAAGTACAGGCATTCCGATGGAGTGGACTGGGCCAGATAAATTAAAAAAGATTCGTTCAGAAGCTGGCTTGTATTGCCTGGAGCAAGGTTCATCCCTTCGCTCTGGAGAAATTCCCGCTCGTCTTCAGCAATTATCCCTCCTTCTTCAGGTTTCGCCGGAATGACACCCTCGTTCACACCCATAATAAACGCACAACGGACATTGGAAACACGTGAACGGGACATATCCGCCACGATCACCTGGTCGATGGCTGGAGGTATAATGGAAAACTCCATACTTTCGAGGCCAGTATCAAGCATATTCCGGAATAAATCGAAGGATACTTTTTCCTCCCCGGCCATTTCCACCATTTGATCAAGAAGATCGATCACTGCCGACCAGACCTGGTCATGTTCCCGCGCACTCTGCAGATCGTTCGATTCGGTAGCTTTATCCCTCATCCGCTCCAGTTTTTCAGGTATGTTATTTTCGTCCAGAAATTTGTACAGCACTTCGCATCTTTCCTGAATTGATTTCGCCCGCTTCATCCTTTTTTCCAGGACGATAAGCGGGGCGGTAAGCTGTTCTCTCAGCAGATTAATCTCCTGCTCAAATCCATTCTCCGCCTCTGTTTTACCCCTGTCATCCTCTGCAGTAGTCCGTATCCTCCTGTATGTCCATGGCTCCTTGCTGTACCATCGCGAACCCTGGATGCCATAGGAAAGAACATAATTTTCAAGCTGGTCAACCCTCTCTCTCATACTGGAAGTATCTTCTTCGGCAGAATAAAGAAGGTCTGTTTTCAGGCAGCGGAAGACCGCTTCATATCGCCAGTGCCCATGAATGATATCAAGTGAGGAACGAATAAATTCAATGACCGGATGATTGAGCATTGATCTTTTTTTATCCATGAACAAAGGTATCTCATAGTCTTCGAATATCGTTTCCAGTAGGTCCATATAATCGTTCATATTTCTGAGAAGGATAACGATGTCATTGTAACGGTATGATTTATCCCTGACGAGCTGGAGAATTTCCCTGGCAACACCCTCGACCTCGCTCCGCTGGTTTACTGCGGCAATTAAGTGGATCCCTTCACTGTCTTCTCTTTGCACAGGAGGACGAACCTCATTATATTTTTCAAGGTGAGCAAGCGCTGGAGTTTTAAAGCGTTTTGTTTCGAAGAACATTACTGGTTCGTTAATCTCAGTATCATTTGCTTTACAGATTTGTTTAATCACCTGGCTGCTTCCTGCTGTTTCGAAAAATAAATCAAGCTCGTTCAGTATCTCTCCGGACTCATAATTCCTGTCCAGCGTAAGGGCGGTAACCACTCCCCTGCTATGGATAATAAGCTGTTCAAAAACCTTCAGCTCCAGAGGTGTGAAACTATGAAAACCGTCAATATAAATTTCGGCTTCACGAATGTATTCTGATTTATGGATTTGCTCAGCAAGGAGGCTTAAATAGTCCTCTGAACCAAGATATTTGCCGGCCAGTTCCTGTTCAAGCATACTGAAAATAATATGCATGTCATGAAGTTTCTCTTCCAGGACAAATTCCTGTGGGCGTTTGTTTTCTTTGCTTTTCAGATGCTCGTAATTTTCATTCAGTGTTTCAAGGGAAATATCATACTTTTTCAGCTCGGAAAGCATTTGTTCGAGCTGGTCGATAAAACCGTTCGTATCAGTAGCTTTAGAGAATACCCTGAAGCTTTCTTTTTTTCTTTCAATAATTTTCCGCAGCAGCATATGTATTCCGGTCCGCTCGATAAAATACCGTGATATGCCGCCTGTTTCCTGTAAAACTCTCAGTGCAAGCCGGGAAAAACTAAGAACCTGCGCCCTTGTCATTCCTTTTTGCTTCGTATTAACAAGTGCCATTTCAGACTGGAAAGTCATTTGTTCAGGCACGATATATATAATTGGCCTGCCTGTTGGCTCTGAGATTGATTTTTCACAGATTTCATTAATAATCGCTGTTGTTTTCCCAGTGCCCGCACGGCCCAGATATAACGTCACTGACATATTAATCACCTCTTCCGTCAACTTGGCCGGTAAGTCCAGCGGCCTCCTGGTTTATATGTCTGTATTCTATTTTAAAGTAAAAATTGTGCTGATTAAATAAGCAAAGACAGAAATAAGAGAACAAATGTTTCCAGTTCCTATTATAACTTATTTTACTTTAGAGATGTAGTTTAAGAGAATGGTATACTTTTAGTAGAAAAGAGCCTTATATTAACAAAACACAGGTTAACAGTCCTTCTTGAAGTTGCCGGCAAATACGATGATTAACATAACAGATGAAGTAATATGGAACCAGGTGATAAATTATGCTGCTCCTTAAGAACTTTACAAACAAATGGATTGGGCACCGGGTGCTGAAAACCGGAGTGGCGGTTTTCCTCACGGCCGCTGTTTGCAATGCACTCGGGTTTCCAGCTGTATTTGCAGTTATTACAGCAATTGTTACACTCGAGCCCACCGCTTCCGATTCTATAAAAAAGGGGCTGGTCCGTTTTCCTGCCTCAGCGATCGGGGCAGCGCTGGCCGTCTTTTTTGTATCTGTGCTCGGCCCTTCGCCGCTGACATTTGCCCTGGCGGCAACACTTACTATCTATATTTGCCAGAAACTTCGCCTGGAACAAGGAACACTCGTAGCTGCACTTACCTCAGTTGCGATGATACCAGACGTGCATGACCATTTTTTTCTTGCATTTCTCACGAGGCTGGGTACAACAACGATTGGCCTTACTGTATCTACACTGATAAATCTTCTGCTTCTTCCTCCGGATTATACTGGGACTGCCTCAGAAAGGATGAAGATTCATAAACGGGATCTTGCCGATTTGCTAACAAAAACAGTAAATCAATTTATTGACGAAGAACACTTTCAGCACAGCGAATCACATAAGAAAGACTACAGTAAATTAAGAAAAAATATTGACAGGTCAGAAGAACTGATTATTTTTCAGAAAAAAGAGTGGAAGTACCACCGTTTTCGTTACAGTGATTACCGGAATCTCGCAGATCTGGAAAAACAGCTCCATATTCTGCAGAGGGCTGTTCTCCACCTTGGGAATCTCCAGTATGTACATGTGGATGCTAAAGCTGGTTTTAACGATTATGAAAAAAAGTTATTGAGTAAATCAGCTGGTTACATGGCTTATTATTTCGGAAATCTGGAAGGAGACTTTTCAGATAGCTACTATCATACTATTAATGAGGTCGATCAATATTTGAAATATGACTTTACTGCAGGGCAGAAAAAAAGCGGGGACTATTTCCATCACTTCCATGCCAAAACTGTCATATTCTATGAACTGCTTTCCATCCATGATACGCTCGAATAATTACATCAGCAACACAGCAAAAATTTAAAAAGAAAAGGAAATTGGGCCCGGGACGGGGAAATTTAACTTATTATACATTTGAGTGATTTCATATATAGACTTTGCATAAAAAAGTCGGAAACATTATGTTTCGATTGCAGCGTAAGACGGCGACTGTCTCTTCCTTTGCTCCTGCGGTTACTCGTCGCAAAAGAGACCTGCTCCTGCGGTTACTCGTCGCAAAAAGAGTTTTGCCAGCTTAGCTCCGTAGAATATCCGTCGAGACAACTTGAGGCATTTGCGGTGAAGAAGATGCTCGTTCCTGCGGGAAAAGCATGAGAAGCTGAAAATCCATTTTTGACGGTGTTCAGCCGTCAAAAATTAGTTGAAGCCGTGCCCGCAGAACGCGTCCGTCTGTAGCGCAAATTGAACAACAAAGTAACATTTTAAGATAATGTTTGTATTAATGATGAAAATCTTGAATTATGAAATTGATTCATTTAATGAAGGGACAGTGGAGCTGATGAAAAAAGAAGCGAAAAAATATTTTACCGATGAGATACTTCATAAAGGTGCCGAATTATTTTCAGCAGATAAGACATCTTTAACTGAACTTGCAGGTTTCGAGAATTTCATTTACGGAGTTCACAACAATATTAATCAGGAAGCTATATTAAGATTCTGCCACTCAAGTCACCGTTCAGGAGAGCAAATAGAAGCTGAGCTGGACTGGCTTCGTTATTTAGAAAGTGAAGGTGCAGCAGTTTGCGCTCCCCTTCCCTCCAGGAACGGCAGACTTATGGAGGAGATTAAAACCGGTGGTACATCTTTCTTTGTCAGTATGTTTGAAAAAGCTCGAGGCCAGGCAGTGAAAATCCCGGAAAACAGAAATAATCTTAATCTCTTCTTCGATTGGGGCAAGGCCGTGGGCGAGCTTCACAGGCTGACAGGTAAATATAAGCCATCACCTTCCCTCCCGGCTCTGAGAGAAGATTATATGGAAATGTCCAGCAAAATGTTTGCAGATTTTATGCCACAAGACCCTGATGTGAGAAATAAAACGTACGAGTTAATCAGCAGGATTTCTGCGTTGCCTAAAACCGAGAACGTCTATGGCCTCACTCACACTGATCTTCATTCAGGTAATTTTTTCTATGATTACAGCCGGCTCTGGATTTTCGACTTTGACGATTGCGCCTATCATTATTTCATTCACGACCTGGCAATGCCATTATATTATTCTGTCTGGATGTTTGAGGGGACAACAGAAGAACGCAATTCATTCAGTGAACAATTTCTCACCGAATTTCTGAAAGGTTATTTACCGGAAAACTATCTCCCTCTCGAAGAAATAGAAAAAATTTCTTTGTTTCTGAGGCTGAGGGACTGTGATTTATACGGAATTCTCCACCATGAATGGGAACCAGAAGATCTTACTGAACAAAGAAAAAAAGTCTTACAGAATATCAGGGAGCGGATTGTAAATGAGTCTCCCGTCGTTAACCTTCCATATGATAAAATATATAATCATGCAATGGAAGAGCGGGGAAAAAGGATGCCATCAGGCTGACCAGCATAAGCTGGAAGGCCTGTTCTTTTTTCGTGAATAATTAACTTTTCCAGTAACTTACTGAAAGAGTGTATGCAGAATATCCGGAGAAGGAAATTGATAGCTTCCTATTATAGCAGAATGGAGAATGCAGGATGAACAACGAAAATAACGTTTTAAAATTGGGGATACTTTCCGGGGCAGGAGCTTACATTTTATGGGGTCTCCTTCCGTTATACTGGAAGTTGCTGGACCATGTTCCTTCGGAAGAAGTTCTGGCGCACAGAATTATCTGGTCCCTTATATTCGTTTCCCTGTTGCTGTTACTTACTGGCAAAGGGAAAGGTTTCGTAAAAGAATGGAAGATAATACTTAAACAGCCCCGGCTGATTGCTGGAGTGACTGCCGCAGCTGTTTTAATTACAGGCAACTGGTATATTTATATATGGTCAGTAGCAAATGAACGTGTTGTAGAAGCAAGTCTTGGCTACTATATAAATCCCCTGGTGAGTGTGCTGCTCGGCGTTATTTTTCTCAAAGAGCGTCTCCTCAAAATCCAATGGATCTCTGTCATAATGGCTGGTATAGCAGTCACAATACTGACAGCATCATCAGGAGCTTTCCCGTATGTCGCCTTAGGGCTGGCATTCAGTTTCGGCCTGTACGGATTAACGAAAAAAATTGTACAGGTTGGTGCACTAAACGGGGTGGCCCTTGAAACACTGATAATGATTCCTCTGGCAGCCGGCTTTCTGCTCTTTCAGCACGGTTTATCACCTGATATGTTTTATGCAGGGGATACAGCCACTTTCTTGCTTTTAGCGGGGGCAGGAGCAGCAACCGCTGTTCCACTTCTGTTATTCGGCGCCGGGGCTAAAAGGATTCCTCTTTCACTTATGGGGTTCCTGCAGTACGTTGCACCTACAATGATGCTTCTGCTGGGAATCTTTCTGTATGGAGAAACCTTTACCGCTGTTCATCTTGCTGCCTATTCAATAATCTGGATTGCTCTGATCATGTTTACAGCGAGCCGCTGGATATCATACAGGAAAACAAAGTACGGTAAAAAGCCGGTTATTACCGGAGAAGAAAAAACTGCTGTAACAGCAGCCAAAACACATTAGTTACAGGATAAAGTGAACCTTCAATCAGTGGGGGTTTTGTTCATCCCCCACTGATTGTTAGTTGAACCAATCGGGATGTTAGCGTCCGTTATCTCCCACCTAAACATCTTCGCTTCCACTCATGTTTTGAGGTGGGAGTTTTACGGACGATTTCATCGGGATAAAACAATGTCTCAGAGAAAGGAGCTGACTATGGAAAATAAAGACTATATTGTATTTTCCTTACTATTACTTGGAGGAACGTCATATTTGTTTTACTCTGCAGAAGCGGTCCGGCAATATCCTTTTTTTATGGCTGTTACCTTTTCAGTGGTAGTGAGTATAGCAGCTTTTTTTATCTTTCTCCCGAAACTCAGGCGGGAATGGTTCTACCCGCTCATAATTGTAAATGGAGGACTCTCTGCCGCCCTGCCAATAGTACAGGGGATGAGCTGGATATGGTTCTCCCTTCTGTACCTTATCCTTCTCTCCTTTCTTATGATTGGCTATTCACTTTATAAGAAAAAATAAACGAGCCGGCAAACTAACTGCCAGCTCGTTTATTATTTTGACGATTAAAGCTGTTCGTCTGGCAAAAGGTCAATTGGGACATTTTTCTTTTCCATGCGTTTTCTTATTATGACTGGTACTGTAAATGCAATAATAAACATGAGTGCTGTAAGTAGAATCAGTGGCCACTCCAGATCAGCGAAGGTAGCTCCGAGGAGATTAAAAGCAAGGGTTCCAGGTATAATTCCCACCATCGTAGCACCGATATATTTACTGAATCGTACCCGGGAAAGCCCTGATAAATAACTTACAAAGTCAAAATTTATAACCGGGATCAGCCTAAGCGCCAGGATATAGAAAAAACCGTTTTTTTCTATCCTCCGCTGAATCTTTTCCCCTTTTCCTTTCCAGTTCCGCTGTACCACAGACTTTCCTGCTTTTCTGACAGCAAGAAACGATAGTGCTGCGCCTGATAAAGATCCAATATATGTTACAATCGGCCCCAGGACCGGTCCGAATGACAGACCCCCTGCTATAGCGAGGATGGAGGCAGGAAATAAAACAAAAGGCCGGAGAGCAAATATTAATATAAATACAAAGGGAGCCCACCAGCCAAGGGAAAGCATTCTTTCCTGAATTTCTTCCGGATGTAATCTCAGGTAGGACTGATTTATCCAGAGAAGCAGCAATATTATCGCTGTAAATAGTGCGAGTTTGATTAATAATTTCTTCGGCATAAAATGGAGGCTCCTTTTTTACATATATATTATTATATTACCTGATCATACGCTCCTTAAGCTTGTTTTCTTTATCCAGATATTTTTTTATATATTTACTATTCTTCTTTACATGTATTTTTTCGAAATGCTCTGTTAACTCTATTGTTGATTTTTGCTTCTGCGCCGCTTTAGTTTGCTCGTCCCAGGTAAAAAACGCTAAAGGATATTCCGTTTCCCGGGCATTGCTCGAAAGAGTGCCGCTATGCGCTGATAGGACGATTTGTTGCGAAGAATATTCCAATGTAGTTATCCATCTATCAACTTTTCAATCAATTCTCATTGATGCTAGTTCTATAACTATACAAGCTCCTCTCTATTACATATTCTGTATTAACCCTTTATCGAAAGGGGGTGGCTACAGATGAGTTATTACTACGGTCACAGCTACGGACACTGTTATCCTGTGACACGAGGCACAGGAGGCTTTGCACTCGTGCTGGTCCTGTTCATCCTGCTTGTTATTATCGGAGCAGCAGTAGTAAGATTCTAAATGGCTTTTCCAGCTTCCCTTCTTTTTAAAGCGCCTTTGCACCAGGCGCTTTTTTTCTTTTTACTATGCTATGTTATCATAATTGAGTATACTGGCCGTTTTTAAATAAAGGAGGTGGATTATTTGGACTTTATGCTGATCCATAAAGCAGTTGCTTTTGCATCAGAAGCACATGCTGGACAAGTCAGAAAAACTTCAGATTTACCTTATGTCACCCACCCTGTTACTGCTGCACTTTACGCTCAGCCCTTCGTGACAGAAACAGACTTCTCTCCTGAGATGAAAACAAATATAATTTGTGCTGTTATACTCCACGATGTATGGGAAGACACAGAAATTGAATTGACTGAGATAGAACACCAATTTGGAATCAACATAACTGAGCTTGTCAGGGGGGCCTCCGAAGCAAATAAACAGAAAAGCTGGACTGAGAGAAAAGCAGAAACGATTAACAAGGCCGGCAAAGCTTCTCTTGCAGTGAAATATGTTATTTGTGCTGATAAGCTTCATAATCTTATATCAATGGAAGAGAGCATACAAACTCTCGGGGAAGACATATGGGGGTCTTTCAAACAAGGCAGAGATAAACAAAAGTGGTATTATGAAAGCCTTTATGAGGCGCTGGTTGAGAATACTGACGAACCTCCTCTATTTCTGGCAGTAAAAAAGCAGATTGAGACAGTTTTTTTATAATTAATCCGGCTTAACTGGGTTTAGAGGTAAGAATTTACTGCACTCGTTCCTCTGATTGCATGGGAACATTCTATCCAGGAGGGGGATTCATCCCTTGACTGCAGGCTCTGCACCAAAAGGATTACCTGAATAAGGGGGACTCATCAATTGATTGGAGGGCCTCCCCTGGAATAAATAGGCGGAAAAATTCCGGTTAATTCGTAATTTTAAACAAAGCACGCTTAAATAGCCGGAGAGTTTCCGCCTATTACCTCAAAAAAGTCTAAAATACCAGATTTTAATTTGGATAGCCGGAAAACCTCCCCTTACTTCTCCCCGAAACGTCTCTAACCTTCATATAAGCGGAAAATCTCCGTTTATTATATGCTGATTCCATAAGTTTGCGGAATTAATAGTACAGCAGCGACCGGTATTTTAACGCTCACCATCTTCGCTTCACCTTATGTTTTGCATCGGGAAATTTGCGTAAAGTTACCTCGGAATATATAAAGTTCTAAACTCCCTGCCTAATAAAGAAACTCGCCAATGGGCATTGGCGAGTTTCACTTATTCTAATAAGACCGTTTTTAAGCGAAGCTGCTTAAGAAAGAACCCACTGGTTTCTAAATGGTAATCTTTTTATACGCGTCTATTATTAACCTTCCAGCAATAAAGACTCAGGGTCTTCTATTAATTCTTTCACTTTAACCAGGAATCCAACTGCGTCTTTTCCGTCAATTACACGATGGTCGTATGACAGAGCAATATACATCATTGGACGATTTTCAAAACGCTCATTGTCGATTGCAACAGGGCGCATCTGAACAGTATGCATTCCAAGGATACCTACCTGTGGAGTATTCAGGATAGGAGTTGAGAACAGGGAGCCAAATACTCCTCCATTTGTGATAGTAAACGTTCCGCCCTGCAAGTCGTTTAAGCCGAGCTTTTTATCGTGTGCTTTTTTAGCCAGGTTGCCAATCTCACGTTCAATACCTGCGAAGTCCAGCCTGTCTGCATCCCTAAGTACCGGAACCACAAGACCTTCTTCGGTGGACACAGCCACACCAATATCATAGAACTTCTTCAGTACGAGTTCGTCACCTTGTATCTCTGCGTTTACGTAAGGATACTGTTTTAACGCCCCTACTACCGCTTTAGTGAAGAATGACATAAATCCAAGCTTAACTCCATTCTTATCGAGGAACTTATCTTTTCTTCGTTTACGAAGATCCATTAAGTTTGTCATGTCCACTTCGTTGAACGTTGTCAGCATTGCTGCTGTTTGCTGCGCTTCAACAAGGCGTTTGGCGATTGTCTGGCGGCGGCGTGACATGCGGATTCTTTCAACTGGTTTTGCCGGATCATCTTTAGGAGCATCTGACTGTTGCGTCTTTTGCTTTTCCTGTTTAGGTTCAGCTTTTTTCTGCTGGCCTGCTTCATGCTCCATGACGTCCTCTTTCCTGACTCTTCCTAGCGGATCTCTTGATGAAATTTCGTTCAGATCAATTCCTTTTTCTCTCGCAAGCTTACGTGCAGCCGGAGAAGCGATTGGACGGGATTGCTGTCCGGAAGTTTCTTTCTGCTGTTCTTCTCCAGCTTCACTTCCAGTCTCCTGGGCCTCTGCAGATGTTTCACCTTTATCTGCAGGTTTTTCTCCTGCTGAACCGGAAGCAGCCTGACCGCTCTCTTCACCAGAAGCATCTATTTTTGCGATCACATCGCCTACTTTTACAGTATCTCCCGCTTCTGCAAGGGTTTCCTTCAGTACACCAGATTCATCGGCTGAGATTTCCACATTTACTTTATCTGTTTCAAGCTCTACGAGGTCTTCCCCTTTTTCCACGTAGTCACCTGGCTGCTTAAGCCATTCTGCTACCGTACCTTCTGTAACGGATTCTGCTAATTCAGGAACTTTTATTTCTATCATTTCCCGTCTCTCCCTTCACTGTTTCGAGTCAGAGCTTCATTTATAATGCGTTGCTGTTCTTTTTTATGTGTTTTAGGATCCCCTTCAGCAGTACTTGAGCGGCGGCGGCGGCCAATATACCTCAATGGCAGTTCATCGCCTCCGATATCACGGAGATAAGGAAGGGCGTAATGCCATGGCCCCATGTTTCTCGGCTCCTCCTGAACCCAGAACCACTCTTCCACATTTAGGTATTCCTGTTTAATTTTTTGTACTTGTTCTGTAGGGAACGGATATAGTTCTTCCACACGTGCTATATGGAGCCAGTCAGGGTTTCCGTATTCTTCAAGTGATTCTTCAAGGTCAACAGCTATTTTTCCTGAGCAGAACACAATACGTTTTACTTTCTCTTTTTCTTCTCCCAGGCCAGGCTGCATTACTACAGGCTGGAACTTACCTTCTGATAAATCGGATACGGAAGAAGCAACTCTTTCATTTCTAAGCAGGCTCTTCGGTGTCATAATAACAAGCGGCCTCACTTCATCTTTTCCAAGTAACTCTGCCTGTCGTCTGAGAATATGGAAGTACTGACCTGCCTTCGTTAAGTTGGCAACATGCCAGTTATTCTCAGCAGCCAGCTGGAGGAACCTTTCCACACGTCCGCTGGAATGCTCAGGACCCTGTCCTTCATACCCGTGAGGAAGAAGGAGAACAAGACCTGACTTCTGGCCCCATTTTGCTCTTCCTGCGGAAATAAACTGGTCAAACATCACCTGCGCTCCGTTAGAGAAATCCCCATATTGTGCTTCCCAGATAGTGAGAGTTTCAGGAGCATGTACATTATAACCGTATTCGAAGCCGACACAGGCCATCTCTGAAAGCGGGCTGTTAAACACCGCGAATGACGCTTTAGCGGAAGGCATTGTATGCAATGGCGAATATATTTTGTCTGTTTCGTGGTCATGGAGCACTATATGCCTTTGTGAGAACGTTCCTCTTTCCGTATCCTGCCCTGTCATCCGGATAGGCGTACCGTCATTGATAATACTTGCAAGGGACAGCGTCTCAGCAAGTGCCCAGTCGATTTTGCCCCCTTCATCAAAAGCATGAAGCCTTCTCTTAAGTATTTTCTCAAGTTTAGGAAATACGTTGAACTCCTCTGGGAATTCCAGTAACTCCTTATTTATTCTGGCAAGTACGTCAGAATCCACCTTTGTTTCAATACCTCCAAGTGTGTTTCGTACATACTCAGGAGGCTGCATTTCATCGTCAATTTCAGACTTCTTCTTTTTCTTTACTTCTTCAAACTGCCCTTCCAGATCCTTCAGAAAGGCTTGTCTTCGTTCATCAATCTCATTGCTGCTGATGATATTTTCCTCAACAAGCCGCTGTCCATATAAATTGTAAACTGTTGGATGCTTTTTGATTTTCTTATAAAGTTTCGGCTGTGTCGCTAAAGGCTCGTCCATTTCATTATGGCCGAATCTGCGGTAACCGATCAGGTCGATAACGATATCCTTTCTGAACTTCCTTCTGTATAAATAAGCCAGGTGAGCCGCAGCCACACATGCTTCCGGATCATCTGCATTTACGTGGATAACTGGCACTTCGTATCCTTTTGCCAGGTCACTGGCATATGTCGTAGACCTGGAATCTGAGCTCGTCGTTGTAAAACCGATCATATTATTGGCAATGAGGTGGACAGTTCCGCCAGTTGCATATCCTCTCAGTTTACTAAGGTTAAGTGTTTCGGCAACTACTCCCTGTCCCGGGAACGCAGCGTCTCCATGGATAAGAACTGCCATAGCTTTTCTCTGGTCCTGTTTAGGGTATCCAGGCTCTCTCCGATCGTCCTGTGCTGCTCTTGCGAAACCTTCAACAACCGGATTAACGAATTCCAGATGACTTGGGTTATTAGCCAGTGTAACTGTCGCCTGAGCAGTTTCCCCTTTAATTTCACGATCAGCACCCAGATGATATTTCACGTCCCCAGTCCAGCCATAGTTAATGCCGATTGAACCTTCCGACGGAACGAGTTCCTTGTTTGGCGCATCATGGAATTCGGAAAAGATCGCTTCATATGGTTTGCCAAGTACATGAGCAAGGACATTCAGGCGTCCTCTGTGCGCCATACCGATCATAATATTTTCCATGCCGTCCTGGCAGGATTCTCTCACAAGATCATCGAGCAGCGGCACCATAGCATCAAGTCCTTCAATGGAAAAGCGCTTCTGCCCTACAAATGTTTTATGCAGAAAGTGTTCAAAGCCTTCCACCTTGTTCAGACGCTCCAGTATCTCTTTTTTCGTCTCTGAAGTAAAATCAGGCTTGTATTCTCCCGATTCTACCATTTTCAGAAGCCAGTAGCGTTCTTCTATATCGTGCACCTGATTGAATTCAAATGCCATTGTACTTGTATAAACTTTTCTCAGATGCTTAATTGCATCTAAACCATTTTTCACGTGGGCAGGTGCGTGAGGGGCGAGAAGTTTCGCAGGCAGGCTTCTCAACGCATCTTCGGTGAGATCATAGTCTTCATATTCAAACGATTCGTCACCTCTGTCTTTTTCAAGAGGAGATATTTCCGCTAACAGATGACCATTTCTGCGGATAGCTTCCGCTAGTTTAATCGCATTAGCAGCACTGAAAATACTATCTTCGGAAAAACCGGAAGCGGGAGAATATGATGATGACTCTCCTGATTTATCTTCTGATACCGAAGGAGCTCCCCATTTTTCGAAAAAGATACTCAGCTCTTCACTGACCGACTCAGGATTTTCCTTATAATCCTCGTATAACTCAAGCATATAACCCAGGTTTGGCCCGTAAAACTGGCTCCACCCCTGGTCAAAACGAATTCCACTGTTACTCATTGCCTGTAACCCTCCATTGTCCTCTTTTGAACACGAAATAGTTTTTTCTTAATTATCACTATGTAAACAGTTTAAACGCTTCCATAGATATTTTATCACTATAGGAATTTTTACTCAAAAGAAATTCATCAATTTTTTAAAATTTTCTATCCAAATATTTATATTCCCTGTTTTTTTGCCGGCAATCGTGAAATTTACATGCTTCTTTGTAAATAATACTCTTGTTTTTCCGATCCTGGTTTTTTAATTTTAATACCACTTTACATTGCCTGAATACAGGACGGGGAATTATTTCGCGGATTATTCACCTCTTCTGCCACAGGGTACGCTGTCATCAGCTCCGATGGAAAAGGATCGAAAAAGTGACTCGCCTCTCTGCTGGCAACCCATTCCTGCCACTTGTCTTCCTGAAGAATAACCGGCATCCTGTCATGCAGTGAGTTCATTAATTTATTTGGCCTCGTGGTAAGTATGGTACAGGTGGTGAGCAACTTCCCATCATCACTTTTCCACCGGTCCCACAGACCGGCAAACAGGACAGGGGCATTATTCGCCATCTTAATATAATATGGCTGCTTCCCCTCTCCCTCCTGCTTCCATTCATAAAATCCATCCGCTGGAATCACACATCTCCTTTTTTCTACAAGATGTTTGAACGCGGGTTTTTCATGAACTGTTTCTGACCGTGCATTAATCATTTTGTAACGTGAAGAAGGAGCAGCACTCCAGGATGGAATGAGCCCCCACTTTATTAAACCGCCTCTGTAGCTTATTTTCCCCTTAACCACAGCGAATACAAACTGGCCAGGTGCTATATTATAGCGGGCTTCCATCTGAAAGTCTTCTTTGTTTTCCAGATTAAAATAGCCAGCGAGAAAGTCAGGATCTGCATACAGTGTAAAACGTCCGCACATTTCACTCACCTTCTTTGTACTTTTTTCCAGAACTGTTCAAGCCTGTTAAGTGCCTCTTCAAGTTCCTCCATGCGGTAGGCATAAGACAATCTGATATAGCCTTCACCATAGGAAGAAAAAGCATTTCCCGGCACAACAGCAAGTTTTTCTTCCTCAAGGAGCCTCACAGCAAATTCAAACGAACTAAGCCCTGATTCACTTACCGACGGGAAAACGTAAAAAGCTCCTGAAGGTTCATTCACTTTCATCCCCATATCTTTCAGCCTGCTGATGACAAAGTCTCTTCTCTTCCTGTATTCCTGTTTCATATACAACGGATCTTCCGCGCCATTTTTTAGGGCTTCCAGTGCGGCACGCTGAGACACAGAAGAGGCACAAGTAATATTATACTGGTGCACTTTTAACATATGTTTCACGATATAAGCAGGGGCAAGGGCGAACCCAATCCTCCATCCTGTCATAGAATGCGATTTAGAAACCCCATTAATAACGATAGTCTTTTCTTTCATATGGGGAAAAGAAGCGATAGAAATAT
This sequence comes from Evansella clarkii, assembly GCF_002019695.1. Lineage (GTDB taxonomy): Bacteria > Bacillota > Bacilli > Bacillales > Salisediminibacteriaceae > Evansella > Evansella clarkii. The sequence continues at coordinate 4,382,793 of NZ_KV917376.1, forward strand.
GCTCCTGCCCATAATTCAGTTCAGAATAAATTTCATCGGAAATAACGAACAGCTCTTTTCCTGCTAAAAAGGATGCCAGCTTTTCAGCCTGGCTGTACGTAAGGACCGCGCCTGTAGGGTTTGAAGGGTAGGGAAGTATGACCGCTTTCGTTTTTGCAGTCAGATTAGCTTCTATTTGTTCGCTTGTTATTACAAAGTCAGATTCTGTCGTATCTACAAATACCGGGGTTCCTCCACATAATGAAACAATCGGAGCATAAGCAGGATAAACAGGTGCAGGAATAATTACTTCGGATCCTTCTTCTAAGATTGTCCGCATCGCAATATCGATTGCCTGAGAAGCCCCTGCAGTAGTAATAATTTCACTATTCCAGTCATAAGAGAGGTTGTATTTTGATTCCATAAAATGTGCAGCTGCTTTAAGAAGCTCCTCCTCACCGGCATTTTTTGTATAGCCGGTTCTGTTTTCATCAATAGCCAGTTTTGCGGCCTCTTTGATGTGGTGAGGAGTATGGAAGTCAGGCTGCCCCAAGGTGAGCTGTACTGCGTCAGGCACCTTGGCGACCCTGTTAAAAAACTGCCTTATACCGGATATTTCTATATTTCTTACTTTAGAATTGATTAAGTGTTCCATTGTATACCTGCCTTTTTGGTCTGTTTACAAAAACCAGTCTATGCTTAATATCATAATTATAAAATAAATCATATAAAGAATTATTGCACTTATTGCAACTAAAAACAAAAGTTTTGTGCCTGAGTATTCCACCTTAAACAATCTGCGTACATAACCGCTGGAAAAGAGGCTGATCATAGCCAGGAACAGGACAAGAAGTATAATATCTGCTATGAAGAGGTTCAGCTGCAGTGTTTCTGCTATAGTTCCTGCCATTATATTTAAAACAACCACTGCAAGAGCGATAGCATTAGCAAGAAACAGTTTACTGTGAAGAATAATTGTTAACCACCAGCTCCAGGTTTTCTTCATCAGCAGACCAACAGAAGATATAATCAGAAGCAGATAGACACTATCTGATATAAGATCAAGAAGTATCCTCTCCGTAAATCCCCACTGTATACCGATATAAGCATAATATATAAAATAAACGGCTACTAATAAAATCTGAAGTATTGCAATGATTTTTACAAATAAAGGTGTTTTTTCATCCATTAGATTCTCTCCTTCAGCCGCTGTTTTCAGACAGACAAAAAGCGGGAAGGCCCGCTTTTGTCTTTTACTGATTAATAAAATTAGCTCCTGTTCTTCCAAGAAGGTATGCAGCTATCGCAAAAGCTTCCGTCTGGTCCCTGACCCTGTCGAAGCCCTGAGGCGGCTGTCTTACCTGCAGCTGATACGGGTCTGTTACCTGCAGTGTATCATCATGAGCGTGGCGAAGGAAGCTGGCTGCTTCCTGGAGACCATACTGGCCGCTCTGCATCACTTCATAGAAGGAAACAAATCCATGCATTACTCCTCTGTATCTGGTGGCTCTCACCGGTACTCCTGATTGAGCCAGCCTCTCAGCATAAGCTTCCCCTTCGTCTCTTAACGGATCGAATTCCGCGGTTATCACCAGCGCAGGAGGAAGGCCGCTCAAATCTTCAGCCTGCAGAGGGGAAGTATACGGACTTCCCCACATCGTCTCATCCGGGGTGTATAAGTCTCTTGCCCGGTACATCACTGATCTGGATAACAAATAATATCCGCTGTCGTATATATCCCGGGACTCCAGAGGAACGTCCTGAAATGTTGTTAACGGGTAAAGGAGAACCTGGGAAGTAATATCAGGACCGTTCCTGTCTCTCGCCATGAGTGTCATTACCGTTGCCAGGTTTCCACCTGCGCTGTCTCCAGCTACACTTAACCTGTCAGCATCCCCATTAAAGGTTTCTGAGTTTTCAACGGCCCAGTTAATCGCAGCATAACTGTCTTCCACGGCAGCCGGAAAAACATGTTCCGGTGCCACTCTGTATCCAACTGCAACAACTACACTTTGCGTTCTGGCAGCTAATGAACGTACAATATTGTCATGAGAATCTATATCACCAAAGCCTTGCATGAAAGCTCCACCATGGTAATACATTACGATTGGAAAAGGTCCCTCTCCCTGAGGCCTGTACACTCTTACAGGAATCTGGACATCATCCTGAACAGGAATATACAGGTCTTCCCTGAGGAGGGGATTTCCTCCTCCGCCGCTCCCTCCTGAAACAATTTGCGGGACTCGGATATTTATATCTAAATTAACGAGGTTATTATTAATAGCATGAAGCACGACTGCAGTTTTTGCAGGCAGCCTTCCTTCATCAGTTGTCTGCCATAAATATACTGAAATGGCAATCAGGACAAATAAGGAAGCGGTCAGCAATGAGCCGAGAAGAAATATATTTTTTAGCAGACGGCTGGCCCATTTCATACTACGTTCCCCCTCCCCGGTTGATGTTTAATATAGTATATTATTAAACTGCCTTTTAAGTGATTTTACCATCTCCGCTAAGTAAATAAAACGGAAGGAAGACAATTATTTTCCTTACATAATGAATTTCATATATAGACATTGAAAAAACTAACATTACTTTTCGATTGCAGCGTAAGACGGCGACTGTCTCTTCCTCTGCTCCTGCAGTTACTCGTCGCAAAAAGAGTTTTGCCAGCTCAGCTCCGCAAGAATATCCGTCGATACAAATCGATGCATTTGCGGTGAAGAAGATGCTCGTTCCGACGGGAGAAGCGCGGGCTGAAAATCCATTTTTGGCGGCGGTCAGCCGGCAAAAATTAGTTGAAGCCGTGCCCGCAGAACGCGTCCGTCTGAAGCGCAAATCGAACAACAAAATAACATTATAAGATAAGGTTCCTATTAATGAGGAAGATCTGGAATTAACTTCACTTATGGCTGTGTAATCCCGTTTGTGAGGATCAGTGGAAACCCAGTAATAATAAATAAGTCCAGGAGTCTCTTCAACCGGGAGTCGTCCTCATTTTCGATTTCTGTATAAGGCCCGTCAATACTGAACCAGGGAAGTTCCACCATTTTTCTTTCCTCAAGCTCTACTTTCATAATTTCCCGATCATCCTCTCCGTAAACGAAGACAATTCCCTGATCAGAAGAAATATTCCAGCTTACCTCTTCCCCTTTCCTCACGGTAACGGGGATTGGTTCCGGAAAAAGATAATCCCGCAAGTATGGTTCATTTTCAAAGCTAATGTACCTCGTTTCATAACCGCTTAATGCATACTCGGCAGCCGCAAGTGCATCAAGACGGGCATGCTCCTTAGAAGGAGCCTTCAGAGTGACGATGATAATTTCCGTCCCGTCTCTTTCAACTGCTGTGGATAAAGTATATCCAGACATAGTAACAAACCCGTTCTTAATGCCGATTACTTCTTCTTCAGATCGGAGCAGAGGGTGGTGATTGTAAAGACGGGTCTCCCACCCTTCTCCTGTCCAGTCAGTATATTCTGTAGCAACAAGCTCCCGAAAAGCCTCGTTTTTCATCGCGTACGCACTTATTTTCGCCATATCAGCTGCTGTAGTAATATGCTCTTCTTCAAAAAGACCATGAGGATTCGAGAATGATGAACGGGTAGTGCCTGCTTTCGTTTCTGTAAAACGGTTCATTCTATCAGCAAATGCTTCGACAGAACCGTCTATATGCTCAGCGATAGCGATTGCCGCATCATTACCTGAAGAAATCATAAGACCTTGTAAGAGCTGGCCAAGTGCCATTTCTTCCCCTTCCAGCAAATACACTCTCGTGCCTTCTGCATGCACTGCCTTACTGCTGACTGTAACCATTTCATCAGGATCATTTGTTTCAATAGCTATAATTGCTGTGATTATCTTCGTGATACTCGCAGGGTACATCTGTTTTTCGCCGTTTTTTTGAAAAAGAATCTGGCCCGTGTTACTATCAATTATTACTACGGACTCACTGAAAAAATCAGGAACCGTTATTCTTTTTGAAGCCGCAGCTCCCGCCGGCTGAATAAGAACAAAAAGGGAAACAAACAAGATTATCATTATTTTTATAAAAGAATGCATCAATCTCATATTTTTCATTCCTTTTTAATAGGAGGTACTTTAGTCCTAACTATAAGGCGCTTTACTGTAAAAAACAATATATTTTTTAAAATATTTTGATAACATTTTTTTCTAACAGTTCAGGTTGAATTTAAATGGAACACTCTATCCTTAACAGAAGAGGTGAAATTGAAATGAATAAACTGGCAGATCAGCTTATGAAACTCGATGGGAAAGGATACAAGGCTCTAAAATCAGTAACAGGTACTTACACAGGAGCTTTTTACAAGTTACATATTGATTATGTACAAGGAGATCCATTTGCAAGCCCCTCAAGAATAAGAGTATATGTGCCGTTTTCTGAAACAGATTTTAAAAAGAATGATTTTGACAGGAAACACAGGAAAACAGCTTTTGAACATTTTTTCGCAAAAGTAACAAGCTGTAATATTCGCTCCCTTCCCAACCCAGTTAAAGGTACGGGTAAAAGCGGCGTTGTATTTATAGATACTCCCGGGCAGCAGATGCTGGACAGAACGGCGGTAAGAATATCTGAAATGGGTATTGAATTCCGCCTCTCAATTGGACTCCCAGCCCGGGGCAGAACAATCCTGGGAAAACAGGCGGCTAACCTTTTAAAACAATTTATCCCTTCAGTCATTGAAAAAACAATCAGAAACTATGACCGGAAAAAGCTCCGCCGAATTATTAGTTTATCTGATGAACAAAATGATATCCGCAAGTACATAAAAGAAAACCAGCTTATTTGTTTTGTTGGCAATGAGGCTGTACTTCCAAGGATAAGTGGCGTGAGTGATAAACCTATGCAGGAAAAGACAGTGATATCGTTCCGAACTCCGGCAGAATACGCCGTTACTATTCCTCTGTCTACAGGAAGAGAAATAGCCGGAATGGGAGTGCCTGAAGGGATTACTGTCATAACAGGCGGTGGATATCACGGTAAAAGCACACTTCTTCAGGCAATTGAAAAAGGAGTTTATAATCATGAACCAGAAGATGGCAGAGAATATGTGATTACCGATGATACTGCCATGAAAATCAGAGCAGAAGACGGACGGTCCATACAAAATGTAAATATATCGCCGTTCATAAACCAGCTTCCGTTTAATAAAGATACTGTTAAATTTTCCAGCCCTGACGCAAGCGGAAGCACCTCACAGGCAGCAAATATTATCGAAGCCATGGAAATGAGATCGGGCGTCCTCCTTATTGACGAGGATACAAGCGCTACTAATTTTATGATCAGGGATGCACGAATGCAGAAACTTATAAAAAAAGAGAAGGAGCCAATTACCCCATTCATCGACCGTGTAAGGCAGTTATATACGGAAAAAGGTGTATCTACCATTCTCGTAATAGGAGGATCTGGTGATTATTTTGATGCTGCTGACCATGTCATTGCTATGGATGAATATCTCCCATACGACCGGACGGAGGAAGCGAAGGAAATTGCCGGGCAATTAAAAAGCGGACGGGTAACAGAATCAAAAGATGCTATTGGCAGCCTGATGTTAAGGCCTGCAGCACGGCGTAAAATCGCTGCTTCTCTGGACAGAAAAGGAAAAGTTGACAGCAAAGGGCTTCACACCATTCTGATTGGAAAAAACAAGCTTTCACTGAACGCTGTTGAGCAGCTGACAGATGAAAGCCAGACGAGAGCGATCGCCTTGATGATTAAAAAGATAATAACAGAAAGCGGACCTGAGGAAATGATTCGGTCCATCGATCAACTGTACAGGGAAATCGAGGAAAAGGGGCTGGAGGCTGTTTCGCCATTTAAAGGCCAGCATCCTGGAGATTTAGCCTTACCGAGAAAAAATGAGGTTGCCGCGGCGTTTAACAGAATCAGGGTTTAATTATGGTGTGAGGGAGTGCGTCTCTTACGGTACCCCGATGGTCAGACTGACATCACTCAGTGACTGCAAGACCCTCCTGAATCAAAAAAGTGCCGCAGTTTATAATGCTGCGGCACTTTCATTTAAATGCTATTCTCCAAAAATCGCTTTATACTCGCCGTAGCCTTCTTCATCAAGTTTATCTTTCGGGATGAACCTGATTGAGGCCGAATTAATACAATACCTCAGTCCTGTCGGTTCCGGACCATCATTAAAAACGTGCCCTAAATGGGAATCCCCTTCCCTGCTCCTTACTTCAGTCCGTACCATAAAATGGGTAAAATCGTCTTTTTCCACAATGTTTTCTTCCTCTAAAGGCTTGAAAAAGCTTGGCCATCCGCATGTTGAATGAAATTTCTCACGAGAGCTGAACAATGGCTCCCCTGAAACAACATCCACATAAAGACCTTCTTCAAAAAAGTCCCAGTATTCATTATTAAACGGCTGCTCTGTAGCATCATTTTGTGTAACTTCAAACTGGATAGGAGTCAGTTTCTTCTTTAGTTCTTCTTTATTTTTAGCCATTTACATCACTCCAATTTTTATTAATAAAGTCTTCTCTGCCGCTCCCCTTACGATATGCTTTGTAATGGAGAGGATTTTTACGGTAGTAATCCTGATGGTACTGCTCAGCAGGATAAAAAACAGACGCTTCACGTATTTCTGTTACAATCGGTTTGCTGAAGCGGCCGCTCTCTTCAAGAGCCTTTTTTGATGCTTCGGCTTTTTCTTTCTGTTCCTGATTATGGCAGAAAATCGCGGTTTGATAAGATTCTCCACGATCGTGGAACTGTCCGCCTGGATCTGTAGGATCAATCTGTGCCCAGAACAGCTCCAGAAGCCTGTCATAAGAAAATATTTCCGGGTTGAATGTTATTTGTACTGCCTCAAGATGCCCTGTTGTATTGGAACAAACTTCTTCATACGTTGGATTTTCTGTATGTCCTCCTGTATAACCGGAAATAACCTGATGGATTCCCGGCTGTTCATCAAAGGGGGATACCATGCACCAGAAGCATCCACCTGCAAATGTAGCTTTCTGTAATGAATCGCCTGCCATAGAAAAACCTCCTTCACTTTTGTTTCCAGATATTTTAACAGATATATAATTATTTTTCTTACGAGGCGACTTATATTCATAAGTAATTAAATCAGGTACAGTCTTATCAGACAGTATACTTCTGAATCACTTTGTCAACATGCCATCCGTACATCTCACCAAAACTATTCAGATGAACGAGCAGATAAAACAGCTGATACAACTCTTTCCTGTTATCATACTCCTGATCCAATGGTTTGCAGCCGGAATATGCTTCATAAAACTCCGCTGAAAACCCTCCAAACAATTCTGTAAACGCTATTTCCATCTCATTGTGGCCGTAAAATACAGAAGGGTCGATAAATACAGGTTCCCCATTAAAGCGCGACATCCAGTTACCTGACCAGAGATCCCCATGAAGAAGTGCAGGCACAGGCTGTGCAGGTATCCATTTTTCAAGATTGGCTGCAATATATTCTGCCCCGGTTCTTCGTTTCCCCAGGAGAAGGTCCTTGGCGGCTGCCTGTTCCAGCTGTGGAATAAGACGTTTCTCCCTGTAGTAATCAACCCAGTTTTCCCACCAGCCATTTTCCTGTTTCATTTCCCCTATGTATGTGTCTGACCGGTAACCGAAACGTTCAGCAGTAACTCCGTGCAGGCGAGCAACAGCTTCTCCAAGCAATGACTGTAGATTGTTTTCCGGTCTCTCCTCAATCCATTCAAGAATAAGCCCATTATATCCCATACCTTCATATAACCCGTACACTTCCGGAACGTATACTCCTCCTTTTGTTTGCAGCTCCAGGAGGCCGTCTTTTTCACTTTGAAAAAATTCCGCCGATACATTTCTGTTAAGTTTAAGAAAATAAGGCTTTTTCTCTGTTTCAGCATAGAAAGCTTCGTTGATGTCTCCTCCAGACAACTTTTTTATATTTAATATCCGTTCCTTATCTCCCATGGCTTTAATTGCTTTTCTTATGACGTTTTCCATAATATCACCCCTGAAATTATCATAAAAAGGAAGAATACCCAAAGAAATTTTGCAGCATGTACCTCCTGGTTTTATAATGGTATTAATCCCTTAAAAAGGAGGCTGCTATATTGCCAGAAAATAAAAGATGCCCTGAATGCGGCGGATTGTTAGTAGAAGATGCATGGGAAACTGTAAAAACAAATGACGATGGGTCCTATACAATTGATGCATTTCTAGCTTATAAGTGTATACAGCGATGCGGGTATTATATACCTATAGACAGGAAGGACCAGCCATAATCATTCTGGCCGGTCCTGTTTTCTTTTGACTTCATAAACACAGCTTTCAAAAGTGCCAGCTGGGCAGATGATTTTCCCTAAGGCAGTCTCTTCAATATATTTTCGTATGCGAATCCTCTTACAGTTTCTTCACTGTATCTTTTTAATAGTTCATTAATCAGATTCTGGTACTGCCCGGCATTTTCCAAATTATCCACATACTCGGTAATACCATCGAAGTCAGAACCGAAGGCAAGATGCTCCCGCCCCCCCAGCTCACAAAAATGTTCTATATGCCGGATCAAATCATTAAAATCCGCCTTATCTCCTCCTGTAATAAACGGCGGAGTGAAAACAAGGCCGATAAATCCCCCTTTACTGAACAGAGCCTGCGCCTGTTCGTCTGTTAAGTTACGGGGATGCTCGCAAATAGCCATTGAGTTGGAGTGGGAAGCTATTGGATATGCGGCTGTTTCCATCACATCCCAGAAGCCTCCCTGTGATAAATGGGAAACATCGGTCCAGACTCCGTATTTATTGTTTAGCTTTACTACTTCAAATCCCAGCTGAGTGAGGCCTCCACCCCTTGGCTCACCTGCCCCGTCAGCACACAGATTAGCATTATTCCATGTGAGCCCGAGAGATTTTACCCCAAGCTGGTAGAGCGTTCGAAGTTTCATCAGGTCGTTTCCGAATGCATCAGCGCCTTCAAGAGAAAGTACCGCGCCAATTTCTCCGTCCTTGAGCTGGCGGATATCGCTCCAGTTATGTATTTTCTTAACATTATCATGTTTTCCTACGACTTCCTGATGAAATAGATCAATTTGCTCAAGAGCATACTGGAATTTCATGTCGCTGGGCAGTTCCGGCTCAATAAAAACAGCAAAGAGCTGTAAATTAACTTTGCCTTTTAACAGCCTTTTATAGCTTGCATCCAGGTCTGGATGATCGGTAAAAGACCGGCCTCTGTCTTCCCAGAGCCTTAATAATACGTCGCAATGAAGATCGAATATTTTCATGATTTTCCTCCGTGCTCTATAGTTTTCTACAACAATAGCATACTCCGAACCATTAATAAACTTGTTTAATTTTTGCCTTGGAGGCAAATTTATAATTCCAGATTTTCATTTTAAATACGAAGGTTATCTGAAAATATTACTTTTCCGAATGTTCGTCTTTTTTTATACAAAGCCAACTATAAAGTGAACTTTCAATCAGTGGGGGTTTTGTTCCTCCCCCACTGATTGTTAGTTGAACCAATCGGGATGTTAGCGTCCGTTATCTCCCACCTAAACGTCACCGGTTAAATTCATGTTTTGAGGTGGGAGTTTTACGGACGCTTTCATCGGGATAAAATTGATTCCCTTTAATTAACAATATAAAGAAAACTCGCCGATTGGCGAGCCTTAAGGCGAAGACAGAGGCGTAGTTGCACTTATACTTTAGCCCTGAAAATTTTCTCTGCGCCGAATCAACTTCCCTGCTAAAATTTTATACTTTCTTAAAGTGTAAGAAAAACCCCCTTATGCTAAGCAAAGGGGGCAGTAAAAGTTATTCTGACGGGCTGACCATCTTTTCAGGGTTTACATACTCGTCAAACTCTTCTTCTGACAGGTACCCGAGTGACAGCGCCGCCTCTTTTAGTGTGGAATCATCATTAAATGCTTTTTTAGCTATTTCCGCTGCTTTTTCATAACCAATATGCGGATTTAATGCCGTTACGAGCATTAAGGAATTTCTTACATGCTCTCCGATAACTTCTTCATTTGCTTCCACTCCAACCATGCACTTTTCATTGAAGGAGTCCATTCCATCACTTAACAGCCTTACTGACTGAAGGAAGTTGTATATAATTACCGGCTTAAAGACATTAAGTTCAAAGTTCCCCTGGCTTGCAGCAAAGCCGATTGTCGCATCATTCCCGAAAATCTGGGAAGCCACCATTGTAAGAGCTTCACTTTGAGTCGGGTTAACTTTACCAGGCATAATCGAACTTCCAGGCTCATTCGCGGGAATCGTAATTTCTCCAATACCTGAGCGTGGGCCGCTGGCAAGCCATCTCACATCGTTGGCAACTTTCATCAAGTCTGCCGCAAGAGCTTTTAAAGCTCCGTGAGCGTAAGTGATTTCATCATGGCTTGTTAAAGCATGGAATTTGTTGGAGGAAGAAGTGAATTTCCTGCCAGTGATTCTGCTGATCTCTTCAGCTGTATAATCCCCGAAGTCTCGGTGTGCGTTGATTCCTGTACCAACTGCTGTCCCGCCAATCGCCAGAGATCTTAAATGTTCTGCTGATTCTTTAACCATTTCTTCGCTTTTTTCCAGCATATACTCCCAGCCGCTGAATTCCTGGCCAAGGGTAAGAGGTGTAGCATCCTGAAGATGAGTACGTCCGATTTTTATTATTCCTTCAAACTCCTGTTTTTTACTGCTGATTGTTTCCTTCAGCCGCTGAAGAGACGGGAGAAGTCTTTCTTCAAGACTTGATAAAGCAGCTATGTGCATAGCTGTTGGAAAAGTATCATTGGAGCTTTGGGACCGGTTCACATCATCGTTAGGATGTATTCTCGTTTCCTTTCCCTGCTCCCGGAATTTCTCATTCGCACGGAATGCCACCACTTCATTCATATTCATATTTGACTGGGTTCCGCTCCCGGTCTGCCACACTACTAATGGAAAATGCTCGAAATTTCCTTCTTCACGAATTTCACGGCAGACTTCTCCGATCATTTCCGCTTTTTCTTCCTCCAGTTTACCAAGACGTTTATTAGCTGCTGCTGCAGCTTCTTTCAGAATACTGAAAGCTTCCACGACTTCCCGGGGCATTTTTTCCGTGCCTATTTTAAAGTTTTCAAGGCTTCGCTGTGTCTGCGCCCCCCACCATTTATCCGCCGGGACATTAATTTCACCGAGTGTATCTTTTTCTTTTCTCGTTTCCATCAAAACAGCCTCCTTTAATATGTAATCCAGTTCATATATTTACCCTGCCGCTCTCCACAGTTAAACAACTACAGGGAAAACGAAGCGGCAGTTTCCACCATTGACCGTACAAAATAAATGACTAATAGTACAAGGCCGGCAAAAGCTGCCAGTTTAATAACTGTCCACAAAAACCTAATGAGCAGTATGCCTATTAAAATAACCGCCGCCCATGCAAGCAGTTCCATGTTGAGTTTCCCCCTTAATGACATCATTAACAAAATAATTGTGCGGGTTCCTCTTCCTTTACCATACAATTAACAGCAAATAAAAATCAAAAATTCTGCTTTCTTTATGTTCTGAATGAAAGCTCGGGATCAGCATAATAAGAAACCGAGGGGATTTAGTTTCGTTGAGTGATTACGTTTCGTTCATTGAACCACCAGTTTCGTTGATTGAACATTCGATTTCGTTCATTGAATTTCCATTAGTTGATTGAACCATCACGAATCGCGTTAACTGGACCATAAATTAAAACATATTAGTTTATTTAAATTGAACTTTCTGAATTTTGTGTTTATGATAAAATTAGATTTGTAGTTTTGAATATTTTTGGAGGTGTTTATATGCAAGCATTGAAGCCAAAAGAAGGACATTACAACTTGCAAAACTACGAAAAAACACGGAATAATTTTCACTGGGACCAGGTAAAAGAAAAATTTACCTGGTCACGGACAGGTAAAGTAAACATGGCTTATGAAGCCATTGACCGGCATGCAGACGAAGGGAATGGAAACAAAACAGCACTTTTGTATTCTGATCAGGCAAGAGAGGAAACTTATACATTTTCTCAATTAAAGGAACTGACAAATCAGGCTGCCCATATGTACAGGAGGCTGGGTGTCAATAAGGGAGACAGAGTTTTCATCTTCATGCCCCGCACCCCTGAACTTTATACCTCCCTGCTTGGCGCTATAAAAGCTGGCGCAGTAGTTGGCCCCCTTTTCGAAGCGTTCATGAAGGAAGCTGTAAGAAGCCGGCTGGAAGACAGCGGAGCGAAAGTACTGGTGACCACCCCTGATCTCCTTTCAAGAGTTCCCTATAAGGAACTTCCGGACCTGGAAACCATCATTATTGCAGGAGGTGCAGCTCCCCAGGAAAAAGGGTTCGTTTCTTTAAATGAGGAAATGCAGGCATCTCCAGCAGATGATACAGCTATCGAATGGCTTGACCTGGAAGATGGGATGATTCTTCACTACACGTCAGGTTCAACAGGCAAACCAAAAGGCGTTTATCATGTACACAATGCTATGATTCAGCAGTACCAGTCCGCCAAATGGGTTATGGACTTACAGGAGGACGATGTTTACTGGTGTACCGCTGATCCAGGCTGGGTAACCGGTACTTCATACGGCATTTTCGGACCCTGGTTGAACGGTGTGACGAATGTAGTCAGAGGGGGGCGTTTCTCTCCTGACGACTGGTACAGCACGCTTGAAAAATACAAAGTTACCGTATGGTACAGTGCTCCTACTGCTTTTCGCATGCTTATGTCAGCAGGTGCTGATAAAGTTGAAAACTATAACCTGTCCTCGCTGAGGCACATACTCAGTGTCGGCGAACCGCTGAATCCGGAAGTTGTAAGATGGGGCTACGACACTTTCAAACTAAGAATTCATGATACGTGGTGGATGACTGAAACTGGAGCATTACTCATTTGTAACTACTTATCGGAGCCAATAAAGCCAGGATCAATGGGGAAACCTCTGCCTGGTATTGAAGCAGCGATTATAGATGATAAGGGAAATGAACTCCCTCCTTTCCAGATGGGCAATCTTGCTATTAAAGCCGGCTGGCCGTCCATGATGAGAAAAGTGTGGAACAACCAGCCGAAATATGACGAGTATTTTTCCATCCCTGGCTGGTATGTTTCAGGAGATACAGCATATAGAGACAAAGAAGGGTATTTCTGGTTCCAGGGACGAAATGATGATGTAATAAACACATCCGGCGAAAGGGTCGGCCCATTTGAAATCGAAAGCAAGCTTGTTGAACACCCGGCAGTTGCAGAAGCAGGAGTAATCGGAAAACCAGATGAAGTCAGGGGCGAGATTATCAAGGCGTTTATTTCTTTAAGGGAAGGTTACGAATATAGTGAGGAATTAAAAGAGGAGATACAAAAGTTTATTAAGACAGAACTTTCCGCTCATGCAGTACCGAAAGAAATTGAGTATAAAGAGAAATTGCCTAAAACAAGAAGCGGGAAGATCATGCGCCGTGTCCTGAAAGCGTGGGAACTGGGACAGCCTGCCGGCGATTTATCCACTATGGAAGACTGACAATAACTACACAATAGAGGGTGTCCTGAAAGCTCGCTTTTGGCGGCCCCTCTTTCTTTTAACCTTAAAGTAATTTTAAATAGTGCTGTCGAACCGTTCCAGAATACCAAATTCCATAAGGAGCGCTGTTTCCCCGCCTGCCACCCTTCCCTATAATCGGTCTGATGACTCCATGGTATTACATCACATACATTCTGAAGAGATTCTAAAGAGAATTTTTAAGCTGCGGCACTGATTTCCCAAGTAATCCAGATATGAAGACCGAATATCGCCTGAAATTCAGCCTATCTGTAATTATTCCCCTAAAACAGGCATTGCCTCTTCTCTATTAAAATTATATGATAAGATTGAATATGCTGAAAATTCGGCACTAAGATGGATTTCCGGCATTAACCAGGAGGGTGTATGTTTGCATCAGATAAAGATACTACAGAAATGTTAAAAGCAATTTTGGAAAGTATTGACGAAGGAATCCACGTAGTGGATAAGAACGGAATTACCATTTATTATAATGAAACCGCCGCAGGGCATGATGGACTGTCTAGCAGAGAAGTGATCGGAAAACCTTTACTGGAGGTTTTTCCTTCCCTTTCCCACCAGACATCCACCTTACTTCAGGTAATCAAATCAGGGCTTCCGATTTATAACCAGCCCCAGTCATACAGGAATATCAAGGGCGAGCTTATAGATACAATTAATACAACCATTCCCGTCATGGCAGATAATAATATAGCAGGTGCAGTAGAGATTGCTAAAGATTATTCGAGAATTAAAAAACTGTCTAACATGCTTATTGAAGTACAGACAGAAAATGACCGCAGGAAAGTAAAGGCCGAAAATGTAAGCGATAACCAGGCTTTATACCGTTTTACGGATATTCTCACAAGGAATGCTTCGATGACGGAGGTACTTCGGAAAGCTGAAAAAATAGCGAGAACATCCTCCCCTGTATTTGTCTACGGTGAAACAGGTACAGGAAAAGAACTTCTCGTGCAAAGTATTCATCACAGCTCTCCAAGAAGCAACGGGCCGTTTATATCCCAAAACTGTGCTGCTATCCCCCCTTCTCTGCTGGAAAGCACATTATTTGGTACTGTAAAAGGGAGTTTTACAGGTTCAGAAGATAAGGAGGGTCTGTTTGAACTGGCCCATACAGGAACATTGTTTTTAGATGAGATTCATACCCTTTCTTATGAACTGCAGGCTAAACTGCTCCGGGTGCTGGAAGACGGCGTCATAAGAAGAGTTGGCTCTAATAAAAGCATTAAAACAAATGTCAGGGTGCTTGCTGCGACAAATGAGCCTCCTGAAAAACTGCTGGAGAAAAAAGTGCTGCGAAAAGATCTCTTCTACCGCTTAAAAGTCGCCTCTCTTTCGCTGCCTCCGCTAAAAGAAAGAATGGATGACCTGGATGTTCTTGTACCGGCTTTTATCAGGTTTTACAATGCTCAATTCAGTAAATGTATAGAAGATGTTAACGAACCGGCCATGAGAGCGATGAAATCATACAGCTGGCCAGGCAATGTCAGAGAGCTGAAGCACTGTGTAGAATCAGCCATGAACCTTGTTGAGGGAAAGACCATCAGGCTTGAAGATCTCCCTGCAGAGCTGCTGAAAAACCAAAGCAACAGCACTCAACAGATAAATTTCTTTGAGACTGAAGGCTCTGGATTAAAGGAAACCCTTGAAATATTAGAAAAAAAACTGATAACAGAGAAACTGAACAACGTGAACGGCAACGTTAAGAAAGCTGCAAAACTATTAAAAATTCCCAGGCAGACACTGCAATATAAAATAGCAAAATATAATATAGAGTAAAAGTGCTGATTTTTCGGCACTTTCTTTATTATTAACGTCTTCCATTTTTTATAAAACCCTCATGTATCAGCATTTCTCCTCTTTGGCATAAAACTTGCATTACTAAGTATGCGAGAAACCGTAAAACGAGGAGGAAATTAGAAATGAAGATGGATTTGTACAAACCTGAACGCCACTGGAAGGAGATAGAATTGTGGGAGGATGTTACGGAGGAGCAATGGAACGACTGGATGTGGCAGCTTACTAATACGATCAGGACACTGGACGACCTGAAAAAAGTAATTAATTTAACCCCTGAAGAGGAAGAAGGAGTACGGATTTCCACAAAAACCATTCCTTTAAATATTACACCATACTATGCATCCCTGATGAATCCTGACGACCCGCGCTGTCCGGTCAGAATGCAGTCTGTCCCTATATCACAGGAGATACAGAAAACAAAGTATGACCTTGAGGACCCTTTGTTTGAAGATGAAGATTCTCCAGTGCCAGGCTTAACTCACCGTTATCCGGACCGAGTCTTATTCCTGGTAACAAATCAATGTTCCATGTACTGCCGTTACTGTACGAGACGCCGTTTTTCAGGGCAGATCGGCATGGGTGTTCCGAAAAAACAACTGGACGGAGCAATTCAGTATATTGCCAGCAATCCTGAAATCAGGGACGTACTCATCTCTGGCGGTGATGGACTGTTAATAAATGACCAGATTCTTGAATATGTACTGAAAAACCTTCGGGAAATAGACCATGTGGAGATCATCCGGATTGGCACGAGAGCCCCTGTCGTGTTCCCACAGCGTATTACAGAAAACCTCTGCAATATATTGAAAAAGTATCACCCGATCTGGCTGAATACACACTTTAACACTTCCATTGAAATAACCGAAGAGTCAAAAAAAGCGTGTGAGATGCTCGCTAATGCAGGAGTTCCGCTTGGAAACCAGGCTGTTATACTCGCCGGTATAAATGATAGTGTTGAAATTATGAAAAAATTAATGCATGACCTCGTAAAAATCCGGGTCCGGCCTTATTATATTTATCAGTGCGATTTATCTGAAGGAATCGGCCATTTCCGGGCTCCTGTATCGAAAGGGCTGGAGATCATTGAAGGATTAAGAGGACACACTTCTGGCTACGCCGTGCCCGCTTTCGTAGTCGATGCACCAGGTGGCGGCGGAAAAATTACACTTCAGCCAAATTACCTGATCTCCCAGAGCCCGGATAAAGTTGTTCTCCGGAACTTTGAAGGAGTGATTACTTCTTATCCGGAACCTCAGAACTACGTACCGGGAAGAGCAAATGATTATTTTTATTCTTACTATGAAAAGAAAGAACAAAAACGTGTTGGTGTATCTGCCCTGATGAATGATGAGAAATTCAACCTGGTTCCGGAAGGTTTGAACCGCCTTGACAGACGAAAACAGTATGAAGCAAGCGAAAACCATCAGACGCTTAAGCAGCTGCGGGAAAAACGGGATCAAATGAAAGAAAGAAAATGGAAAAAGGAACAGGAAAGGCTTAAAGAAAAGAATACGACAGAAACACCGGAAACGCCGGAACAGGTATAGGACGGAGGATGATTATGGTTTGTAAATGGTGCGAGTCGGAAGAAGCGATTGTTTCGCCCGAATCCGCTTACTGGGAGCTTCCTGACGGGACACGGGCAGTTGAGATTAAAAAGGTGCCTTCAGTTAAATGCCCGTCATGCAGCATGATATATGTAGAAGAAGATCTAATCGGAGAGATTGAGGAGCAGATGATGCTGATCAATACGAGAAATCTTCCTAAAGAATTTACTTTTGAAGATTTGATGGAACAGCCAAGGTTGCTGAAGAAAAATTATTTTAATCTGTGACAAAAAAAGGGCTGACTTTTTCATAAGTCGGCCCTTTTTCTTTATCCAAGTTTTTTTGTCCACATATTCATGTCCTCGTAGCCAGTAGAGATAATACAGTTGTTCGTGAGCGTCCCCTGATAATGGTAACCTAGTCTTTTCACAGTCATGTTCATCCCAAAAGATTTAGCTCTTGTGATAGAATATACGTGTTTTATCCCCTGCCTCATAAGCTCTTTTTCAAGCTCAAGGATTATACCGTGCAGTATCTGCTTGCCTCGGTACTCCGGAAGAACCGCACAGTCAGTTATTTCCGCACTCCCGTACTCGGAGTCCATAGCGGACGCTGCACCGATAATTTTCCCGCTCTCGTCTCTTGCTGCAAAAAAAGTGTATTCCGTTTCCATGGCAGCTTTTAAGTAGTCCGGATCAAATACATTTGTGGGATATACAGGAAATACTATTTTAAAAAGTTCAGCCAGTTCCGGCAGATCGGCTTCTGTTACCTTTTCAACTGTAAACTCCGGTTTAAAACCTGTAAGGTCCTTTGTATCCTCCCCTGCAGCTTTCAGCACTTGTTCATTTTCTTCTGCTTGCTTCGAGACAGCTCTGCTATTATTGAAATACCTCGTCATTACTACCGCGTCATTTCCCTGAAAGAAACCAGCCATTTCCGCTTCTGTCGTGAAATCCATATTTGTCAGCTTCTCTTCGTACAGGGATGAGGTGTAAATAATCAGCTTGCCAGGTTCTTCAGGAAAAAACTTATTCGTAATGATAGCTGCTTCTGCTTCATTAATAGCTGGAAAATAAGCAACGATCCGGTCATTTGGCCGGTCAAACTCCCACTTGTTTTTCATAATTCTGTACACCCTTCCTGCGGCCATAAATAAACCACTTTCTTTTCTGAATAATTCTATATGAGTATCAATATTTCTTAGAATTATCTTTATTACTTTAGATAAGGTGTGTTGATGAGCTCTACACAAACTCGCTTTCCTCGGGCAACGCCTCAGCCCCCTCGGATACCCCTCCCTGCGGGGTCTTCGGCCGTTGCTTTTCCCGACCGGAAAGAGCATCGCTCCTCCGCAAATGCTTCGATTTGTCTCGACGGATATTCTGCGGAGCTAATCTGGAAGAGGAAGAGACAGTCTCCTTTGCTCCGATCTCATCAACATCTCTATTATAAATGAATTTTATAGTCATTCTGAGCTAATGACACACTTATTTAATTTCTATTATACATGTACAGCTCGTCTATTTGGGTCTTTAGACTCCATTCATGATATAGTGCTGACCTTTTCAGGCATTAAAAACTCCGCTCCTGTTTTGTTCTTCACTTCCTCTGCAGTAAAAGGCTCAAATACTTCCCTGAGAATGAGACCTTTCTCTTCTATGGTAAACACCGCCATTTCGGTTATTATCATATTTACGCATTTTTCAGAAGTGAGAGGGAGGCTGCACTGTTTGACTATTTTCGGATTACCGTATTTATCCGTATGATTCATCAGAATAATAACCTTTTTTGCTTTTTGTGCCAGCTCAATCGCCCCGCCCATTCCAGGGACCCGTTTTCCCGGAACAATCCAGTTGGCCAGATCTCCTTTTTCACTCACTTCCAGGGCGCCAAGTATCGTTATATCAAGAAGTCCTTTACGGATAAGCGCGAACGCTGTTGCACTGTCAAAATAGGAAGCTCCCTTCACCACTGTGATTGGAAAGCCCCCTGCATTACAAAGATGAGGATTTTCTTCTCCTTCTGCAGGGCTCGGCCCTGTGCCGAGGACTCCGTTCTCTGCGTGGAACATCACAGAACTGTCCTCTACAAAATCAGCAACTAATGTAGGTATACCGATTCCTAAATTAACGATCATGCCCGGCTCAATTTCTTTGGCAGCTCTTCTTGCAATTGCATTTCTTATTTCTTTTCCCATGCCCATGTCCAATTCACTCCTTCACTCTGGACGATATAGTCTACAAATGCTCCCGGGGTAACAATCTCTTCCGGATCAAGTTCCCCAGCCTCCACAATTTCCTCCGCCTCTGCGATCGTTATATCTCCAGCCATTGCCACAAGTGGATTGGTGTTTCTCGCACTGGTATCATAAACGAGGTTTCCAAGCGTATCAGCTTTTTTAGCAAATACGAGTGAAACTTCTGCAGTCAGTGCCGGTTCCACCAAATATTCTTTTCCATCTATTTCAATCTTTTTCTTTCCTGCTTCTATAATCGGATTCTCTGCTCCAATATCGGTAAGTATACCGCCAAGCCCTGCTCCCCCCGCCCGAATGCGTTCTGCCAGCGTACCTTGCGGAGAGAAAATAACCTCCAGTTCTCCGTCAGTCATTTGTTTACCTGCATTAGGGTTGGAACCAATATGGCTTGCGATCAATTTTTTGATACGTTTTGCTGTTACGAGCTGGCCGACGCCAATATGAGGAAAACCAGCATCATTACAAATGAGTGTAAGCTCCCCCACTCCACTTTCCATCATTTCCCTGATTAATGAAGGCGGATTACCTACTCCGCCAAAACCGCCAATCATCACGGTCATCTCATTATTAATAAATTCAGCGGCCCTCACTGCTTCAATCACCTTGTTCTTTTTCTCTGCATTCACTTTGTTCATTATTTTTCCCTCCTAACCTGCTGAATGAAAAAAACCCTTTACTTGAAGTTCCTCCTGCAAATCTTTGATAACGCTTTCAAAGATAGTGATTATCTTATCGATTTCTTCATTTTTTACTATAAGCGGCGGAGCAAGAATTACTGCGTCCCCATTCATTTCCGGCCCACCGGCTGATGCCGGGTAAACGAGCAGGCCCTTATCTCGACAGGCTGAAGTCACTGCTTTTGTAACATTTATTTCCTTCGAAAAAGGAAGTTTATTAAATATATTTGAAACGAATTCCACACCAGTTAACAAACCTTTTCCTCTTACATGGCCAATGACAGGATACTTTTGCCTTAGCTCCTGCAGTTTTTCAAGCAGATAAACACCTTTCACCTCTGCTTCTTTTATTAAATTATTTTTTTCAATATATTCAAGAACCGCCAGCCCGACAGCTGCGGACTGAGGATTTGCACTGTAAGTGTGTCCACTCATAATAAGTTTTGACCCGTTGAAGATCGGTTCCATAACTCTGTCACTTATAATTGTTGCCGCAAGAGGAGTATAACCGGCACTCATGCCTTTGCCGGCAGCGATAATGTCAGGCACCACATTCCAGTGATCTATGGCGAATTTTGCACCGCAGCGGCCGATCCCGGTCATTACCTCATCCGCTATAAATAGTATACTGTGATGGTCGCAAATTTCCCGAATTTCTTCATAATATCCTTTCGGGGGTACGATAGCAGCTCCCGAAGCCCCAATCACAGGCTCTGCAATGAATGCAGCTATATTTTCTGATCCAGTCCTTCTTATTGCTGTATCAAGGTCTTTGGCGCACATTAGCTGGCATTCAGGATAAGTGGTGTTGAAGGGGCAGCGGAAGCAATATGGCGGTTCCACACCAGGAAACTCTTCCAGAAGAGGCTCGAATCTTGCTCTTCTCTCCACATGCCCTGACATTGACAGAGAACCAAGGGTAATCCCATGATAGCTCATCCATCTGGACAAAATTTTAGTTTTTCTTGGTTTCCCTTTTTCCTGCCAGTATTGAAGAGCAACTTTTAAGGCAGTTTCTGTTGCTTCTGAACCACTGTTTACAAAAAAGGACCAGTTCAGGTCGCCTGGTGCCCATTCCTTCAGCTTTTCAGCAAGTTTTTCAGCAGGCTCGCTCGTAAATTGGGAGCGGTACACAAAAGAAACTTTTTCAGCCTGTTCTCTCATCACTGCTGCTATTTCAGGCACACCATGTCCTATGCTCGATGTTACTGCTCCTGATGAACCATCTATATATTCTTTTCCGGCAGAATCATACAGGTAAATTCCCTTCCCATACTCTGCCTGGGGATATTCCTCATTTAGAGCAGGCTTTATCAAGAAGCTGTCCTTCATTTTTAATCCCTCCTGTCTGGAAGTAAAATATTGCTGTCTTAACATTAAGAAAGTAAACTAAAATGAGATTATATATCCTTTCCTATATCGTATTCAAAATCGACCTTACAAACTATTCTCTCTTCTAAAGGAATTTTACGCAGAATTTTTATACATCTTGTATAATTTCTTATTAAAATCTTGTATAGAGGTGTCCAAATATGCTGACTATCTACGAAGCAATGAACCTTCCTGCGTTAAAGGGGACAAAATTGATCGCTGGAAAAAAAGGAAGGGATAATCCGATTAACTGGGTAACAACCATTGAGATTATTGAAGATATTTCACGTTTTAACGAAGGGGAATTTATCGTCACTACTGGCTACGGACTCATTGATAATCCAGTGTATATTGACAGATTAACCGAGCTTATTAAGTCAGGCAGGCTGTCTGGACTCGCTTTTCATACAGGATTTTATCTCCAATCGATTCCCGAGGCTCTGACAGATGCAGCTGATGAACATCATCTTCCTTTAATAGAAATTCCTAAGTCCATCAATTTTTCTACAATTACTAAAACTATTGTCGAAGAAATTGGCAACGAACAAATGCGTCTGCTTCAGGATTCCCTTAAAATACATAAAGAAATGACTAAGCTGGCATTGAACAATAAAGGTCTGGATGAAGTGCTTAAAAGAATAAGCAATCTTACACATTCTACATTTCTCGTATTTAATGATATTGGAGAGCTTCAGGCTGTGGAAAATATACATCAGGACTTTGTTTCAGTAACCGAAGAATACGTTACAGTTTCAGAAGAAAAGCATTCTGCCGCTTCACTCTTTGAAATGATTAATAACCACACGCCGGGAGAACCAATTAAGATCGCAAACTTTTATTGTTTCAGCACCCCCGTATCTGCCGAGTCCTTTACTTATGGATACCTTGTTGCTCTGCAGCATAAACCCTTCTGGTCTGAGATGGACAGTATTATTATGGATCACGTATCCACACTGGTGGGAATCGAATTAGTAAAACAATATGCTGTGGAAGAAACGAGGGTGCGGCTCAAAGGGGAACTGGCGGAAGAAATTCTGCTTAAAGATAAATTTAATAAGGAGGCAGCGCTCAAACGGGGGACAAAATTAGGCTACGACCTTTCAAAACCCCACGCTGTTTTATATTTAAGAATTCATGTTAAAGAAGATGAGCGGTATAGCATTAATGAAGATTTAAGCAGCCATCTTCATTATGTAGCTGCCCAGACTCTCCAGCATTCAGGAAGGCAATATATTATATTGCCGAAAGCGGAAGAACTGTATGCCCTGGTCCAGGTCGATTTTTATGACAAAATCAATGAAAAAGATGGATTGAAAAACATATCTGCAAAAATACAGGACAGATGGACAGTTAATTTCAAACAGCAGTTAACAATTGGTATTGGAAACGGCTATCGCCAGCTGAACGAAGTATCCCAAAGTGCAAAAGAGGCTGAATATGCAGTCCGGTACGCCCCATTGTTCTTAAACGGACCTTCCGTTGTCCATTTTGATGAGCTTGGATTTTATCAGATGCTTATCAGGATGCAGGAAGCGGGTATTTCACTTAAAGTGTTTTACGAAACTCATTTAGGGAACCTGCTCGTAAATAAACAGCACAGAACGGATTTAATACTTACGCTGGAAGTTTATCTTGCCCATAACTGCAATATTCAGCAAGCTGCTTCCAGCCTTTTTATACACAGACATACGTTAAAGTACCGGCTGTCTCAAATTGAGAAGTATACAGGGCTCAGTCTGCAGTCACCTGATGACCGATTTAATCTTCATCTCGCGATACTTGCTTATAAATTCGCCGGGATGCAGTCTTCAGACTAAAGGCAGTGTGAACACATGAAATCTCTGTACCTGCTAACAATAAAAGTATCACAGCATTCAGCCAGGAACTTCAGCTCAATAGCTGGCTGATATGAACTACCGTTTAAAACAATCAGAAAGGGGGCATTACTAAATGAAAAATAACAGCGAAAAGGCTAAAGATACAAGCACCCGGCGATCAGAAAAAAATAAACAGGACAGGAAGCTGCATTACCAGGTTTATTTGGATGAGAACCGCCCGCTCCAGCCGAAAGAAGTGGACGAAATCGAATATTGAGAAACTTCATGTAAATACATGTCAGATTATTACTTTTTTTCGGGAAGCTATTTAAATTTCATACTGCTTGTACGATAATATAACAGAAGAATCTGAAGATTTACTATATGGAGAGTGCCTTATGAGTATAAAAACTGAAATAGAGCAGAAACGTAAGGAATTGCTTAATATTGCTAAAACCAGCGGGTTATCATCAGAAGCAACCCTTCTTTGTTCCGAAGAACTGGATCAGCTGATTACAGCATACCAGCTGGAGAAAGCAAAAAATAATGGCTGAGCATTATACGATAAAAACAAGGTGCACACTGGCACCTTGTTTTATTTTTCTTCCTGTCACCTGTTATTAGCTTCTCCCGTTTTTTTCAAAGCTCTTTCTGCATTAATAATCCCGTAGCCATAGTAAGGGTCATATCCCTTGTCTCCTGCATCATCAGATGTGCTTCGAATTATCTCATATACTTCTTCATTAGAAAGATCCGGGTTTACAGAACGAATTAAGCCTGCCAATCCTGCAACATGGGGAGAAGCCATAGATGTTCCGCTCATAACTACGTACTGGCTGCCTGGATATGTGCCGGGAATATGTTCGCCAGGAGCACTCACATCAATATGATTACCATAGTTAGAAAAGAATGCCCTTTCCCGGTGAGGTGTTACCGCTGCTACCGCTAATACCTCTTCATAAGCTGCCGGATACATCGGTATATGGACATTGTCATTCCCTGAAGCTGCAATCAGAACTACGTCCTTTTCATAAGCATAACGGATTGCATCGTGCATCAATTCAGAATCATGGCTGTCCCCTAAACTTAAATTTATTACTTTAGCTCCGTTATCGGCAGCCCAGACAATTCCTCTGGCGATAGAGAGAGAGCTGCCTTCCGCGTTATGATCAAGCGCTTTTACCGGGAGGAGCGGATTATTCCAGGATAAACCGGCTATTCCGTCACTGTTATTAGTTACTGCTCCGGCTATTCCTGCTACATGAGTGCCATGGCCGTGTTCATCGTGGTAATCTCCATTGTTTTCAAATGCATTATACCCCCTGGATATCCTTCCGCTAAGATCGGGATGCTCCGGGTCCGCCCCGCTGTCTATTACCGCTATCGGAACGGTCTCATCTCCTGTGGAAAATAGCCATGCTTTATTTGCACCAACCTGCTCGAGATTCCACTGGTACGGCTTATAAAATTCATCATCGGGGGAAGACGTATCAGCTTCCTTTCCTGACACGCTATTTCTCGCCCGCCCTCCACTCTTTTCAATCTTCCCCTGTCTTGAATACATATAATTGGGTTCCAGCCACGTGACGGCCGGATCCCCGAACAAACCCTCCATCAATTGTTCCGTTGTCCGTCCAGGTGCCCGTATAATTGCCTTACTGTCTAATTTATCTATAACTACAGCACCTTTTTTCTCTGCCCATTCTTCGGCCTCAATTTCCGGGAGGAGGTTTACAATAACCTCCCCTTCTTTGGCATGTGGGCCATCGGGCTCTTCTTCCCCGCTCTGGACATATATCTGCCAGCCAATATCCTCTATTTGCTTCTTAGTGTAAGGTAGTTCTGCTTCTTCTTCTGAAAAAGAGAGATCCATTTCCTCATTTCCAATAAAAAATTGTCCATTGCTGTCAGCCAGTGCTGCTGTGTCTTTAACAAAGTCCTCGATAAATGTAAGATTCACTTCAGCCATCCAGTACTCTGTCTCATCACCCGCGCCCATAAGCATTCTTTTAGTGCCTTCTTTAACATATGGACTCGAAAGTCTTATGCCATTCGATTTTTCATTTGTCAGTTCAGCAAAGCTTTCTTCAGGCTTCTCTCCGGCTTCAGCTATATTCACACCGTTTTGCGACAGTTTCAATCCATTTATATGAGGATGTTCATCAATCTCTTCCCTTAGCTGTTCCTTCTGTTCTTCCAGCGGAACAGACCCTGAGCTCCACCTTAACAAATCTCTTTCAAGCTGCGAAATAAACATATTTATCGTCAGGCTCATGTCTTCAGCTGCCAGCTCGTCCATCGAAGCTTTAAACGCTGGGTTATCTTCCTCCCCAGTGCTATTTTGCTGATGATCAGACATAAACCAGATAACCAGAACTAAAAGCAATACTGCACTGAAGGAAAAAGCTAATCTTCTGAAATGATCCATTTGTCTGTATACTCCCCTTTTTAACCGTCTGTATAAAGTGAACCTTCAATCAGTGGGGAGGTTATTCCTCCCCCACTGATTGTTAGCTGAACCAATCGGGATGTTAACGTCCGTTATCTCCCGCCTGAATTCGCTTCATCTCATGTTTTGAGGCGGGAAGTTTACGGACGATGACATCGGGATAAATTTAGGGTACCCATAAATACAAGGGATATCAGGGAAGTTTGGGTTAATGGAAGTCCAAAACGATTATAGTGCCAGTTAACAAATCAAATTGCATAAAAAAAGGTCCCAATTATCAATTCGATAACCGGAACCATTTTGACTTTATTGAAGCTGTTCTGCCCCAGCCTCTGTCCATTAACTGTAGTATGGAGATATAAGAATGTAGACCAATACTCCTGTAAAGCTGACGTACAGCCAGAGAGGCATTGTCCAGCGCACCCATTTTCTGTGGCGTGCCTCTTCCCGCTTATAGCCAGTAAAAAAGCTCATGAGCGCAAGAGGAACTATTACAGCTGCCAGTATAATATGAGTGATAAGAATGAAGTAATAAAAACCTGCTATAAAACCAGTACCTCCAAAAGCAGTGGATTCAGCAAGGAAGTGGTATGTTACATATGACAGCAGGAAGAAAAAGGTAGTAGTAAATGCTGCATAGATAAATTTCTGGTGCCTGTCAATATTCCTTTTCTTAATAGCAATCAGGGCGAGCAGCAGAAAAACGAATGTTAAACTATTTAATGAAGCATTCAGCAATGGCAGCTGTCTAACCCACGCTGGAAGGTCTCCTTCATATGGAGGGATGTATGACAGGGCCACCACAAGCAGGTTAATAACTATGGCAAGGATAATAACTGTCTTGCCTGAATTGTCTAAGATTGTATTCCATAGCTTTTTCATAATATTTCTCCTTGTTATTATTGGCTGTCTTCGATGATAAATTCGTTAAATCCATCTGTCTTGAGTATAAGACTTCCGTAAATATTTGTTTCATAAACCGGAATTTTTTCCTTTTCCAGGGCATCAAGGACCTCAGGACTTGTGTTTTCTTCCTTGCTGTTGTATATAGCTATTTCAGGATTAATTTCTTTAAGAAGTTCAGCTGCATCCTGAACGGATGAATCATGGCGGCCTGGTATAAACACCTGTGCATTTAAATCAAGCCCTCTGTTTAATATTTCATTCTCCCCGCCAGCATCAATATCACCAGTTAGAAGAAAACTGAAGTTTCCGTAACTCACTCTAATGCTCAAAGAATCACTGAGAATATCCCCTGATATAGATTCAGGATGAATCACTTCCACTTTTAGAGAGCCAAATTCGAAATGCTCACCGGCACGTGGTTCATAATAATTCAGATCAGAAGACATAATAACTTCCACTGTCCGCTCAAATGCATGAGAATTACTGACTCCACCTGACATCCAGATCTCCTTTACAGCAAATTCAGAAATTACGTTGGAAAACTGATCGATAGACTCACCGGAAGGGCTTGGACCTACCAGCAGATCGATCTTTTTTATTCCACGATCTTTCAGATAAGAAATTACATCGTATCGTCCTGTATAATCATCATGTACTAATATAACTGTATTGTCTGCCTGAAATAATGCTGCATCACCCTGTCCGGCATCAATAAAATGAACTTGAAGAAACCCTTCTGTGTCACCATTTGTGTTTTGATCATGCAGCGCTTCACTGTTCAATGAAACCTCGTCAAGCGAACTTGATTTAGAAACTGCCTTGAGGTTTTCACCTGCACTGCATCCAGTAATAATTAAAAACAGAAGTGTCCACATATAAAACACTGGACTGAACTTCATTTTGTTTCTCCCCTTTTTTACTTCTCTCTGTACTATGTTTAATGGCAGGGTCAGGATATCCTCCCTGCTGAATTATCTGGAAAAACATTGAAAGAGCCATTGCTGGACAATGGCTGCACAGTAATCTATAACTTTGATGGTTTAACTTTATTAACCTTTTCGTTTCTGTTATTTTGCTCTAATTTATCTAAAAGCTGATTGATCTCTTTTTTATCTTCTTTTAAACCGAACACTCGTCTCTTTTCTTTCTTCAGCAGACGAATTAGCAATTGTTTCTCCTTTTTAGTAATTAGCATTTATTTACCGGCACTCCTTCACAATCAGACACTATACTATTATTCTAGCATGTTATTGCTTCAACGTGAATTATTTGGTAAACAGTCTTAAGATTCTGAGAATGTTCCTTTTTCAGAAGAGGCTGATTTCACTCTTACAACAAGATATAAACCAGCCGCTGCCAGGAAAAATAACAAGGAGGAAAAATAAAAGACAGAGGATATAGAGAAATATCCAGCAATCAGGCCTCCTGCCACAGGGCCGACTACATTTCCAAGAAAACGAAAACTCTGGTTGTACCCAAGGACTTCTCCCTGTACAGAAAGAGGGACTGCCCGCCTGATATAAGCAGTAACATTTGGAATAATTCCGCCTATCTGGAGGCCGAATAAGAAACGTAAAATGACTAGTTGCCAAATATCAACCGCGAAAGCCTGAGGCAGAAAGAAAAGCCCTGCCAGGATAAGGCATATGATAAGTACTTTTTCATGGCCGATTCTGTCACCAAGTATTCCCCATGCTCTTGTGGTAAGCGCATTTCCAAGGCCTGTTACTGAAAAGGCAAGCCCCGCGAGGAAGGCAATGTTCTGGGTTTCAAGAAGCTGGTTTACATAGAGAGCAAGCTGTGGCTGTATACTGAAATTAGCAGTCTGTATAACAAATGATAATATCATTACCATGAGAAGGACAGGATTTTTAAAAATTACAAAAACACTTCTTTCATGCTTCGGTACTCTTTTTCACTCTGCTTTCTTTCAGCAGTTGAGATTTCTTTCACACCAAAAATCACAAGTACAGAGGCGGCTGAAATAACAACAGCGGTAATTATAAAGGTATAGGTAAAACCAAAGGAGTCAGCAAGGGAACCGCCAAGCAGAGGACCAAACAATCCTCCGGAAACAGTACCCATTTGAAGAGTTCCAAGCACCCTGCCTGCTGTTTCTTTATTTGTCTGGGCTGCAATGAGGGCCATCGAAGTAGGAACAAAGCCTGTCACAATACCCATAAAAAATCTAAGGACAAATAAACCTTGCACAGAATTTACATGGCCCATCAGAAATATGGAAAATGCAATTCCAAACCCGGTTATAATAAGTATTTTTTTTCTGCCGAAGCGGTCGCCGAATCTTCCCCATAAAGGTGATACGGCAAATGCAACCAGAAATGTAATCCCAAAAACAAAGCCTGACCACCTTTGTACATACGCATCGGAAAATTCTCCGAAAGTTTCTATGTATAAAGAAAGGAAAGGCAGAACCATTGTAGCACTCGCTGCCACAAAAAAGTTAGCTATACACATAATGAGAAGATTTCGTTTCTGAGGATTAATAGTATACACCTTCTCCAGGATAATATTTCGCTTCTCTAAGGATTAGTATATAAGAAACCTGAAACAAATAACAGGAATAAAGAAAACTGCATACGCCTTCTGTGGAAGCGAACGCAGCTCATCTGTCGATCTGCAAGTTGCTTTTAACTTTATCTGTCCTTTAACGAATACTTCAGTAAATTATATATTCCATTGACAGCCAGTAAAGAGCCGGTAATTACAGAGAAGATTAACACAGCAGGCACATCTGTCATGATCTCTGACTCACTGAGAAGGAAAACCCGCCCGGTCAGTCCGCTCACGCCGTAAATTGCCATAATTATTCCTGTGCTTAGAAACAACGCGGGCACCCATGCCCCGGACAAGCCTCTTTTTGAGCCTGTACCTGCTTCCTGTGTACCTGCATTCCCGATGTCTTTTCTGTTCTTCCGGTCTGCGCTTAAAAGGAGAATTATACTCACTGCAACAACCGTTGAAAGTATTAAGTAAATGATTGATCGTGAAATTAAACTTATAAAAGCTATAAATAAAAATAATGCGAGTAGCCGGTAACCCTTTTTCCGGTTCATCTGAACACCTGCTTTATCTGAAGTATAAAAGCTTATGACAGTGTTATGTACAAAACAGCAATGCAGACGAAAGAGCTCTGTCAAAATAACAGAGCTCTTTTTCAATTCCCTGTAGCCTGGCGGCGAACAGGCTCGGATTGTAAAAATGATTTTAGTGCTTCATGCTGTTGTTTTGCCTGTTCATAACCATGGTCATATAAAGCCTGCAGCCTTTCTTTTTTCCGTTCAATTCTGGATACGCCTTGTAAATTTTCAGGGCGAAAAACGAATGCCTTTCCTTCCTGTTCAAGCTGACGGACTTTTATCAGGGAGTCGTTATACACCTTGGAGCGGTTTTCGATAATTTCAATAAGCCCCGGGTAATCGCGGTATTTTCTGCGATACCACCATATCCCCCGTTTTACAGGCTTTTTCATGTAATCTTCACATTGGGTGAGAATTATAACATGTTTTTCATTACCATCATTCAGTGATTTATTAACAGGAATTGGATCACTTATTCCTCCGTCAAGAAGAAAACGGCCGTCATATTCAATGAAAGGGGAAAGCATCGGTAAAGAACATGAAGCACGGAGTATTTTATTAAGATCTTCTCCTATTTCTGACTTTTCATAATAGATGGTTTCTCCCGTTTTACAATCTGTAGTACCGATATAAAACTTTTCTTCAGAACTGTTAAAGGTTCTGTAATCGAATAGATTTTCTCTGTTTGGTATTTGGTCAAAGATCAAGTCAAAGTTAAATAATTCGCCGTTTTTAAACAGCCTTTTAAAAGAAATATATTCAGGATGATCGGCGTAACCAATCGTTACTGCTTTATTCCTTCCCTTCTGCCTGGATATAAAGGATGACGCATTACAAGCCCCGGCAGAAACTGCGGTAACATATGGAAAACGTATATTGTTTTCCAGAAAATATTCCAGTATTCCCCCTGTATATACTCCTCTCATACCTCCGCCTTCCAATATTAAGCCTGTTCGCATTGTCTTCCTTGCCTCCTTTACATATCTCTCATTGTAACTTATTTGGAATTTAGTTAACAATAATTAATTCTGTATGAACCTGTGGCCTAGGAAAATAAATGAGATCATCAGTGGGAAAAACAAATAAAACGAATTTCTGCTATTATCAGAAATTCGTTTTATTTAACCGCACGATCGCTTCATTTATCGTCTGTATAGTACATAAATGCAATAGCACCTGGACCAGTATGCGTACTGATTATCGGGGTGGTGTCAACGATTGGTATATCTCTGAAACTGGTAGAGTCTTTAATAACTCCACGGAGCTCTCCTGCAAGTTCCCGCGCTTCCACCTGGGCAATTCCCATCCCTCTGACTATTTTACCTGCTGTTTCTTCTTCAAAACGCTTTTTCATATATTTAACCATCTGCATATAGGACCTGACTTTTGAAACAGGTGTATATACTCCATCCTGAAGGGAAGCAACTGGCTTAATTTTTAACAGAGATCCTACTAAAGCCTTCCCACGGCCAATACGGCCGCCTTTAACTAAATATTCCAGCGTATCTACCATAATATATAGAGAGGTATTTTTCCTGACTGTTTCCAGTCGATTTACGATCTCTTCAACAGCAGCCCCGCTCTTCGCCATTTCACTTGCTTCCTTCACCTGGAAACCAAGTGCACAGGATATATATTTGGAATCGATAACTGTAACATCGCTTTTCGACATATCCGCTGCTGTTTTTGCAGAGGAGTAGGTGCCGCTCATTCCGCTTGTCATGTGGATGGACAAAACAGGACTGCCATCCTTTCCCAGTTCATCATATACTTCAACGAAAGATCCTACAGATGGCTGAGAGCTTCGGGGCATTTCATCTGAGTTAACGAGCATGTTCACAAATTCATGGGCTGTTATGTCCACTCCATCTATATAAGATTCATCTCCTATAGTTACAGAAAGGGGCACAATTGTTATGCCTAACTGTTCTATTTCTTCTTTTCTCATATCAAGTGTAGAATCAGTTACTATTTTTACCTTTTGGCTCATTAGAACACCTCCTTTATAAATCACTCCGTCAATCATACTATAGGAACTGCTGCTTGTTAAGAATAGTTACCTTCCCGAACCTTATTCAAACGGATTTAATTAATATATTTCCGCAAAAAGACAAGTATAAAAGTAAATATAATAGGTTTCCTTCTCGTTAGAATATGGTAGAATTAAATTTGTTTTTACTTAAATCGACATTTTTCAACGAATGCAAACAAAATAGTTAAGAAAGTAAATTATTCAAAGAAAGGAGGCGTTTTACGATATGAGCCAGCAGTTTCGCGTCCCGTTCATCGCTGTAGAAGGCCCAATAGGAGCCGGCAAGACCTCCCTGGCTGAGCTGTTGTCGTACTATTATAAGTTTGCACTGCTGAAGGAGATTGTGGACGAAAACCCTTTTCTTGGAAAATTTTATGAAAACACCGAAGAATGGAGTTTTCAGACTGAGATGTTTTTCTTATGCAACCGCTATAAACAGCTGGAAGATACATACGAAAATTTTCTGTCCCAGGGGCTTCCTGTCATTAGTGATTACCATATATTTAAAAATCTTATCTTTGCCAAACAGACTTTATCGCAGGATCACTTCGATAAATATGACCGAATTTACAGGATTCTTACGAATGACCTTCCAAAGCCGAATATTATCATTTACCTGGACGCAAGTCTGCCAACGCTTCTTGAAAGGATAAAGAAAAGGGGACGTAAAATTGAAAAATCTATAGATCCTCTTTATCTTGAGACACTTTCTGAAAACTATCGCCAGTTTATTAAAGATCACACAAGGGTTTATCCCCATATTCCGGTATTGCAAATTAACGGAGACAAAACAGATTTTGTTAATAACCCCCATGATCTTCAGCGGATAATAGACCAGGTCACCGATATAGCGGATAAGCAGCAATCGTTATTTTAAAAAAGCAACTGACAAGCACTTATATTGAGTAATTTTTATTGGAGTGGAAAATTTTATGCCAAAATTAAACCATAACTTACGCCCTGATTCCTTAATTACATTAGCAGGTACGGTAGGGGCCGGAAAGTCCACGTTAACAAAGACCCTGGCGGAAGCACTTGGATTCAAACCTTCCTTCGAAAAAGTTGACGGGAACCCGTATCTGGAAGACTATTATGACAATTTTAAGAAGTGGTCGTTCCATCTGCAGATCTATTTCCTGGCAGAACGCTTTAAACAACAGAAGAAAATGCACGAAACCGGGCTGGGGTATGTGCAGGACAGAAGCATTTATGAGGACACCGGAATCTTTGCCAGGCTTCAGTATGATAACGGAAATATGTCCGACAGGGATTTTGAAACCTATCAGTCTTTATTTGATGCTATGGTTATGTCTCCTTATTTTCCTAAACCGGATGTTCTGATTTATATAGACGGCAAACTGCCAAGCATTTTAAACCGTATCGAGGCAAGAGGAAGGGAAATGGAGATTAACACTCCAGTGGAATTCTGGAGTGAGTTATACAACAGATACAACAACTGGATTTCTGCATTTAACATTTGCCCCGTCCTTCATCTCGATATCGATTCTTATGACTGTTATAATGAAAAATCTGTAGAAGAAATAGTCCGCTCACTTGAGAAGCTGCAGACTGATCCTGATCTTAACTATATAAAATTATAATAATCCCATAAAAAACTGCCTTCCATTTACAGAAGGCAGTTTTTTGTTATGGTTTTATTTCGGCTTCCTGTTCTTTTTTCATCCTTCTCCGGTACACTATTCTGGAAAGATTAATACTGACTTCATAAAGGAAGATAAGTGGCACAATTACCAGTATGTCAGAAATTAAATCAGGCGGTGAAATCAATACACTGACAACGACGATTCCAAAATAAGCGTACTTCCTGTTCTTTTTCATGCCGTCAGGTGTAAGAACTCCAATACTTGTGAGGAACATTACGACTAAGGGCATTTCGAATAAGATACTGAACGGTACTGTCATCCTTATTACGAACTGAAAATACCTGTCCGGAGTAAACATCGTCTGAAACATTTCATCCCCCAGACCGACTAAAAAGTTAAGCACAAGGGGCAGGACTATAAAATATCCGAAAGCCAGGCCGCCGGCGAATAAAATAAACGATGCAGGAATGTACATCACTGTTACTTTTTGTTCTTTTGGAGTAAGTCCAGGTTTTACAAAAAGCCAGATCTGCAGGATAAGTATTGGCACAGTAAGCGCAATAGCTATAATACCTGCTAAGGAAAAATAAACCCATATAATATCCAGGGGGCCGAGTACAGTCAGAGTCATATCCAGATCTTTTACAAACCACTCATAGATGTCCCTGATAAAAATGAAGGAAAGAATAAAGAACAGTATAAAAGCGCCCAGGGTAATCATTATTCTTTTTCTCAGTTCACCAAGATGTTCCATGAGATTCATGCTTTCTTCATTCATGGCTTGACGCTCCTTAAACATAAAAAGATGTAAGATGGAAGACACCTCACATCTTTTCAACCTATTTGTTTTAAAAGTTAGCTATGTTAAACTTTGTTGTTGATTTTCGTTACAGGACGCTCTTGTCCTGTTGGCATTGCTTCAAAGAGCGTTACTTCACCGCAAAAGCGTCGATTTGTCTCGACGTATCCTCTGCGGAGGCTTAGCTGGCAGAGGAAGAGACAGTCTCGCTCGCACCTCTCACGAAAATTAACCATCCGCACAAAATCAACATCAGCCTTAAACAGAGCCTAAAAGTCATATTTCAGTTCAGAACTTTCTTATAAATCCGCTGCATGCGGACACTTTCCGCGGGCAATGCTCCAAAGAGCGTTACTTCACCGCAAAAGCGTCGATTTGTCTCGACGTATCCTCTGCGGAGGCTTAGCTGGCAGAGGAAGAAACAGCCAGCTATATGAGAGGACTTCTGTCTCTTCCTCTCAGAGCCTCCCTTGGAAGCTGCATGCATCGAGACAACTCGTAGTTTTTCATGATGCTATGCTCGCAGCTATTGCTATTCCCGCAGGAGTCGCCGCCTTCCACTCATTTATCTTTTTAAAATCTATTAGAAAAGTATTAATTAAATACCTACTGGTTTTTCTTCTCGTCTTCTTCATCTTTTGTTAGTTCTCTTGTTGAGTTTTTAAATTCTTTTAATGTTTGTCCCATAGCTCTTCCAATCTCGGGAAGTTTTTTTGGACCAAAAATAACCAGGGCAATTACAAGAATTAAAATCAGCCCGGGAATGCCGATATTTGATAGCATAGCTAACCCTCCTAACGGTTTTGCTGATGTTGGTTCTTTTCAGCTCATATCAACTTACCACCTCATTATAAAGGGTGAAATGCTTTTTTGCCAGAATATGAAGGAAATTATCATATAATCTTCATATTTAGAAAATTAGTATAGTTAAAAGTATAGAAAGTATTAATACAGCCTGTCCCCCTGCCGTATACAATTTGAATTTTTAAAAACTTTAAGGTCTAACAATGTTATAATAAGTTAGCATTGTTCATTTTAAAGGAGACACTTATGTACATAGTAATTATTAATTCATACTCCGGCAGAAGAAGATATAACCTTGTTTTAAAGCTGTTGAATGAGAACCTCTCCTCTTCCTATAAAGCTTTCCTTTCCCACAAGTTTCAGGGTAAGGATATGTATGAAGAAATCAGGAATGCTATTACACCATACGAAAGCGAGCTAAAAGGCATTATTGTTGTCGGGGGTGATGGAACACTGCATCAGGCGGTAAACGAGCTGTATTCTCTAAGGCTGCCTTTCGGGCTCATACCCTCGGGTTCCGGGAACGACTTTGCCAGAGCACTTAAAATTCCCGGCACTGTCAGGAAAGCAATCGGGAGGATCAACAATGACCACGCACAACAATATGACATTCTGGAAGTGAATAATCGCAAAGTCCTTTCAATTATCGGAGTGGGAGTGGATGCGGAAACTGCTATCAACTGCCAGACTTCCATTATTAAAAAACTGCTTAACAGAGCGTTTCTCGGCCGATTGACATATCTGGCAGTCTTTCTCAAAACTGTAACCCGCTACAAACCCCTTGATGTGAATGTCATTAGTGAAGATGGAAATACTCATAGTTTCACTAATGTCTGGCTGCTGGCTGCCGGAAATACTTCCTACTATGGCGGTGGAATTCCCATGTGCCCGGAGGCGGATCCCCGTGATGGCGAAATCGACTTAGTGGTTGTTCACAGCCTTGGTTTCTTTCGGCTCCTTGCTGCTATTCCATCTGTCTATTTAAAAAGGCATTTATCTCTCCCCTATATCACTTCTCTTAAAGGGAGAAAGTTTACAATACAGTCAAAAGGAAGACAGGCGGTGCAAGGAGACGGCGAAGAAATAGGAGTAACCCCCGCATACATAAAAGTACACAGAAACGCCGTTAAATTTTTTTGAAAAAGGGAGCAGCGCCGGCTGCTCCCTTTTATAATTAAGATTCCTTTATACAATTTTAAAGGTAAACCTTGCTTCAGCTGCAGATGGAACATATGACCTTTCCACAAACGTACAATTATCATATTTATCAACAAGTACCACCGTACTGGACCTTGTGCCGTATTGATCACTGCTTATAAACAGCGGCGACAGCATTCTCTCAAGCTCGGTGCCCACCCCTGTATCCGGAAGCTGTTCAACTGGGAAAGCCTGGTCAGCCTTAAGGAGGGTAAATAGATTTTCCTCCAGTTCGGATGATGAGTGGACAGAAACAAGCTCCTTCATCCCGGCTTTTAATTGCTCTGTTTTCGGCCAGGGTGTGTTTAATGCTGCGTTGCTAAGGGCGTGCACACCATTTGTGAGACTAGCCTTCAGCTCTGCTCTGTTGGAAAAATAGTTTAGCTGCCGCACATTTCCATAAATGATATTAAACCCGCCATATACAGAAGCGTGCTCAAGATTACTATTAAAGACTTCCCTGTTCTCAAAGTAACTCTTAACAAGTTCTCCTCTTGATTGTTTTCCTTCAGAATCAGCCGTCGGCTCCCTTACATTCGTCAGAGCAGCAAAATCACCAGACATTGTTAATCCCAGCCAGGTACCGCCTTTTTCCACGTCCTTTCCTGCTATCAATCCAGGAAGTCCTTCCCATTCACCAGCCTGTTTTGTTTCCCTGCTGTAAAATTCATCTCTGTTTGAAGCAAAAATAAAGGGATACTCCGGATGTTCATTTATCATAAAACCGATGAGACACATATTTATAACCTCACAATTCTATTTTTAGAGAGAACATAATAAGCTGCAGCTGATAGGGCAAAAGCGATAAAACCAGGGGAGTAATCTGCAGGCAGAAGCATATACACAAGAAGGCCGAAGCCTCCTGAATAAAGGGCATTCCTATTAAGCTCTATGCTGTTCTCCGCCAGCTTTTGCAAATCAGCTTCAGAAAACTTTCTTTTCTTTATGAGCAAGAAATCGGCCACTATAACCCCGGACAATGGAATAATAAGCATTCCAAGCGCAGAAATAAAGGATGAGGCCTCATCTACTATTGCTGGATAGGTACTGAGCATTACCCCTGCTGCTCCGAAAATAAGGGCACTCTTTACTCTTCCAAGCCGGGGGACGCTGTTCAGAAGGCTGAATCCTCCTGAATAAGCATTGTTAATGTTAATAGAAACCATACTTCCAATCGCAGCTGCAAATATAATTATAAGAAACAAGACAGAGTCTGTCATTCTCGAGGTAATAAGAAAAGGATTCCAGTGTCCTGAAACAGCTGCTGTATATGCACCAAGAACTGCTGTGCAGAAAAAACCGGCAGTATTGCCGATAAATATGCCAGTAAAAGCTCCCCGTGGAGTTTTACCGTATCTTGCTAAATCAGAAGAAGCACTAACCCCGGAAATATACTGAACAAAAGCAAGGCTGGCAAAAAAGAACATCGTGCCTGCCGATCCGGTTCCTGATGCTGACAAAATTTCTAATGGCTGGCCCCCCACCCCTGTTCCACCGGTAAAATAGACAAACAGCATTACTGTCGCCCCGAGAAGAAGCACAGGGGTAAAATAAGAAGTAAATGTTTTTATAGCATTAAATCCTACAAGGGCTAAATAAGCCATAACCATAGCAAGGAAAACGGAGATTAGTAAAAAAGGCAGGTCAATTTGAAAAATCCTTCTGAGTATTTCCTGGACTATGTATGCCCCGCCTATAGTCTGTACACTGAACCAGTACAAGGAAGTGAGTGCCCTTACAGGTGAGGATAAATACATGGCACCTTTTGTCCCCAGTATCATTCTTACGGAAAACTGCGCCGGAAAACCATACACTGATCCTGGTAAGGATAACAGGGAAACAAAGAAAAAGGCCGCAACGGCACCAGCAACTACTGAGAATACTGCCTGCAGGAAAGTCAGCCCTCCTTCCAGCACTGCCAGCGCCGGGACAAGGAAGTTACCTGCGTTCACTGAAACCGCAGTCTGTATTTTTATGTAATCAAAAGCAGTTGTTAAACGCATAGAAACCGGTACGGCTTCAAGTCCGAGCCGTTCTATAAAATGCTCCTTTTTTTCTGCTGCAAGTTCATTCTCTTTCATTTCCATTCCTCCTGACGGGAAGAACCCAACACTTAATATAACATATTAATTCACAGAGAACTCCCTTCACTGTTGTACGTTCATAAACTGGACTGTATAATTTTAATATGAGGTTTTATGAAACCTAACAGAGGATAATTCGTATATACAACTGCAGATAATAACTAATTCCTCATAATCAGGAGGTTATATATATGACGGAAAATAAAAATACACCGAAACCTGCTGGCCCGGAAAATACGAACAGCAGCCCGGCAGGATCCGCAGCAGAGTATGTGGAAAAAATCAGGAAAGGCAGCGATTTAAATAAAATCCTTGAAAGCCTTGGAAAAATAGGGACTGAAGAACAACAGAAAGCCGGAGAGTCTCTGGAAGCCCTCAAACGGCCAGTACGGGATATGATGACCAATAATGACAATGACCTTCCTGACCAGCTTACAAAATTAAAAGAAATGGTAGCCGAACTGGAACCAGATTATCTTAAAGAAGGCAAGTGGCAGCGTTTCTTTAATAAACTTGCCCGTAAAAGCCCGATTGAAAAATACACCCAGAAATATCAGACAGTCGAAGCTGAAGTAGAGACAGTCGTCGGGGCTCTCCTCCATGGTAAAGACCGTTTAGAGGAAGACACAATTATGCTTCAGCAGCTTAAAGAGACCGCAAGGGAAAGAATCGTATCTCTTAATGGTCAGATCGACATTGGGAAACAGCTGAATGTAATGCTTGAAGAAGAGATGAAAAAGGAAGAATGGCAGACTGACCCAACCCCTATCCAGAAAGGGCAGCAGAAAGTTCTGTCACGGGTAAAGAATATGCAGCAGGCAGTCCTTGTGCTCCAGCAATCCCTTGCCTCTGTTGATATTATTGTAGAGAATAACGATAAACTCGAGGAAGCTATTTTTAATGCTATTACTATGACTAAAAATATCATTACAGTTACTGCTTCCATTCAGCTGGCCTTAAGCAACCAGAAGAAAGTCATCGATGCTGTGAAGAATGTAAATGATACGACAGAAGCAATGCTTCTTTCCAATGCACAGCTTCTTAAATCTAATACTGAAGAAACACTCAAAACACTGGAAGAGCCTGCAGTTGCAATGGAAACTTTTAAGAAAGCTTATGAAGATGTTTATGCAGCGATTGAGATGACAGAGCAGTCTAATGAAAGAATAATACAGTCCAGTAAGCAGTTTATCGAAGAAATGGATGAGTTAAACCAGCAAATGGAACGGAAGCTGTTAAATTAACAGAAAAGCGTAAGCACCTTGGCCACGAGCGACACTCTTTATCTGCGGCGAGTAACCGCAGACCCAAGCACTGCCTCTTCCTCTGCGAGCGTAGCTGCGCAGTGGATCTGTCGAGGCAACTCGCAGCGTTTCAAGAGGCTATGCTCGTTGGGACAGCTTACTCGACGATGCCTGACGGAAGCCGCTCTTTGGCATACTAAAAGGCCTGAATTGACCTCAATAGCTGTCTCTTCCTCTTCGAGCAGCACTTCGAGGTGTATCCGTCGAGACAACTCCAAGCATACTCGTGATGTAAACGCTCGTCGCTGAAGCTAAACAACTATCGTGGGAAGTTATACTTTCTTATCTTATAAAAATATAGGACAGCTTTCGTAAAAATTAAACTTCTGACTTCGTAATAATTGGACTCATGTAAATGAGGTGAACGTCTTGAACTGGCGTGATCGCGTATGGGAACAAAAATGGCTGGAGCCATTCCTCCCCAACTACTTAAAGCCATTAAATGACAGCAAAGTTGAAACAGAAGAAACAAGAGAACTGGTCAGTGAAGCAGCGGAATTTCTGTCTGACCTGGCTACTTTATCTGAGCTTCCAAGAGTAAATAAAACTTTCAAACGAAACATTAAAGGCTATTTGTTTAAAGTGAAAATAAAACAAAAAAAGATATACCTGGAGCTCCTTGATACAAAAAAGTCACCAGTCTCTGTAAAGAAAAGAATATATATTACTGTTTTCCGAAAGCAGTTCAAAGCAGAAAAAGGGATGGGCAAATGTGCAGACTCTACAATATATTATACGTCCGGCACCCGTACTATCGTACGAAATGTAAGAAACCATCCATTATTCCAGCCGGTATTTTATGAACTTCACCGGCTGGACCTTTCACTTGCAGGCAAGACACTTACCGAAATAGAGACTGAAGAACAACAAAAGGCATTAATGAAGCCGGAGCCTGAACCTGCAAAAGAAGACGAGACGAAAATCATACTGACAAATCTGGACTCCTTAAAAAAACAGTACCAAAAGTCAGAACCAGCATTCCATAAGCAAATTAATCAGCTCCAGGAAGATATCCTTGTCTGTATTAAGGATATTCATCTGCTGGATATTGAAGAGAAACATCATCTTAAAAGAATGGTAACTTATGATCTGCCTAACCTTCTGGAAACGTATGACTCACTGTCAGAAGACCAGAAGGAAAAAACGTTTGATGAAGTCATGTCTACCATAAATTCCATGAGGGACTTTGTTATTAAGCAGACGGAACAGCTACAGACTTCAAGAATGGACAGAATGAAGCATCTCCTCAAATTAAATGAAGTCCGTTATAATAACAATTCCGGAGACGTGAAAAAAGATGCAGAATAAACTTAAAGAGCCGGTACAGTAATAAAAATCCAGAAAAACAGTTGAAATAATATATATTATGTTAACAACATATAAAGACAAGATGCCTGGATTTTATTATCCAGGCGTTCTGTTTGTTTGTGTTGGGTTATTCAACTAAACTACTCGTTTTATAATGTATGGGCTTTTGGCGGTGTGGATTCTCGTTCCGCTCACAATAACTGGGCACGTATCGCAACACGTACGGATCCTATTTGTTAAATTTCTTATCTTAAGAAGATTTTAGGATTCTGGGGTTAAAAAGGGGCTTTATGACGGTGAAGCGGCTCCTCATTCCGTTAATGGGCTAAAAATTGGTGATTTTAGTGGTTTGGCCAATTCAAATAACGATTAATAACATATCCAGTAATTAATAATATAAGAAAAAATAACAGACCATCCCCTAAGATTTGGTCTGTTATTTAAAATGCTCTTTCATATATTTCTTCATGGAAAGGGAACCATTTTGCACAGAAGGGCTATCCCTTTTTTCTATGTTTACTTATTTCCTTTTCCGGGATTACCACCTGATCCAGATGGATTTCCTCCAGAACCGGAATGAGGGGGAGCTCCCTTCCCCTGACCGTTTCCAGTGTTTCCTTTGCTGTCACCCGGCGCACTATTCCCCTTATTTCCACTGTTCCCTTTATTCCCGTTGTTTCCGTTGTTTCCTTTTTTATCTGAATTACCGCTGCTATTCCCTTTACTTTTCTGTTCACTGTTCGTGTTGCCCTGGCCCTGGCTGTTATTGTTATTGTTATTGTTATTGTTATTACTATTACCCTTAGTTTCCGGCTTATTCCCATTTTTACTTCCCTGATTCTGGCTGCTGTTTTTTTCTTTTAACTGGGATGGGTGGTTCTCCGGTTTTTTGCTTTTCTCGGCTGAACTGTTTTTGTTTTGCGAAGGATGTTTATCAGACTTGCCAGCTGGACTGCTGTTTTTTTCTTCACTATTGTTTTCTTCGCTCTTTTCCTCCTGATCAGCTTCATTATGATCTTGTTGTGCATTATTTTCTTCTGACTCTTTTTGTTCAGGAACCTGGAACGAAATTACTTTAGTATCATTTATCAGTTCAT
This sequence comes from Evansella clarkii, assembly GCF_002019695.1. GTDB lineage: Bacteria > Bacillota > Bacilli > Bacillales > Salisediminibacteriaceae > Evansella > Evansella clarkii. Next base: position 4,424,469 of record NZ_KV917376.1, read on the forward strand.
CTAAATTAATAGTTTCAGCTCGTTTTTCTTTCTGGGCAATGGAGTGGTTTGTCCGACTGACTTTCACGTTTTCGGGAGAAAGAAGAGCAGTGACTTCTTTTCCCGTATCTCCCTGAATATTGTTAATAGTTTCGTTTTTAACCTCATTAATCTCAATGGTGTGCCCCTCGTTTACTGCATCGTTAAAAAGGAGAAATTTTACAGGAGATAAGGATACTTCTCTGGCCTCTCTCATGATATGCTCTTCGAGGCTTAATGTTATGAAATTAACAGTAAACTCATCCTGTATTGATTCTATCCAGTCTTCGTAACTTTCCCCCCAAGTCATTTCATCAAAAAGATTCAGGGGGGAAGAAATATAAATATCCCTTGGTTCAGCCATTATTTCCGACCCAAGCCCCTGCTCGATAGCAGCTTCCACAGCCGAATATAACGGCCTGCCGTCTAACTGGCCATCGAGTTCATCGAGCAAATCCCTGCCTTTTTCGTTATACCCGTAAACAGAAATAACTTCAAACTCCTCATCTACGGAGAATTCAATGCTTGGGTTCATATCAAGAGCAACAACACCATGGACTTTTTCAGGAGAAAAAAAAGTAAATCCCGGATACACGAGCAGAATAATAAGCCCTGCTGTCAGTGGAAGGCTGTATGCTTTATTCTTATATATAGGATACTGAAAAAAAGAAGCGGGCATATAAACAACTTCTTCTCCTACTTCAGCTTTTCTGTTTAATCTGGCTCTGACAAATTCTCCTTTCCCGGTCATAACAATCATATACCGTTTATTCTTTTCCATGACTACCCCTTTTTTCATGAAACCCACTCCTTCAAATAATCCTGTAAGTAACGATAATCCTCCAAGAGCACGAGACATAATGTTATTATGTATTTTCTGTTTCTCTCTATTGTTTTACGGCTCATTGAAATACTCTTAGTCAGTTCTTTCATTGGAAGACGCTGTTTTTCCAATAAAAACTCTTTAAACTTTTCATTACTTACAACCACCTGAGCTATCTCCAGCATATTTTCTCTGGCATCCTGGTGTTTTGGCGACTGTGCAGCCACTTCAGACAGGCTGATACCGAATTCTCCGAGCTTTTCCTGGAGATGTAAAATTTCTTCCCGTCGATGTTCTGTTTCTATTATCTCTTTATATTCCTTAAACGACGCCTGGACCTCCGCAAGATTTTCCATATTCTCTTTATCTTCTTCTGTAAAATCTATGGAAAGGGTTACACGCCTTCTCTGTTCCTGCCTTATGTAGTCAATGACTCTGCGTCTTATTACTAAACTTGCAAAAGATAAAAAAGAACTGCCTTTATTAGAAGAATACTGTTTTATCGCTTCATTAAAAGCCATTAATGCAACGCTGAACTCCTCATCTTCACTTGTTCGTATATACCTTTTACAAACCTTGGCAGTAGTTTTGCGAATAAACGGGATGTATTGTTCAATAAACAAATTCTCCTGTTCTGAATCACCTTCCTGGATTGCTGCGACTGTCTGCTCTATTGTATCTGTTTCTTTCTCTTTATACATTAGGCGCTTCAGCACAAAAAACACCTCTCAGTTTCAATTATATTTATTCGATTTCTTCTTTTAATTTTAGGGGGGCATTTTAACATATTAACTTTATTTGCTAAAAACAGCAGGGGACTATAGTACTATAATTTGTTTACGTTTGTGTGTTAGAAGGTTTACAAAGATGTAACGATTAACTACAATGAAGAAAATATACTACTGGAAAAGGAGATGTAAAAAATGATTGCAGATGTTTTCCCTGTGGATGAAAGAACTTTCTGCGTTGATGGTTTCGATATGGGGACGGCCAAAAGAACTGGGTCTTATGTCCTGGATGAAAGACCACATGGTGTTGCTTTAATAGAAACAGGCCCGAGTATCTCAATTCCTTATATAAAACATGCTTTGAAATCGAAGGGGATCACTCCTGATGAAATAAAATACATTATTGTAACACATATTCATCTGGATCATGCTGGCGGAGCTGGATTATTACTTAAAGAGTGCCCGAAAGCGAAAGTAATTGTACATCCTGCCGGCAAGCGGCATCTCGAAAATCCTGAACGGCTTATACAAGGGGCAAAAGCAATCTATGGTGCTCAATTTAACGACTTTTTTGAACCTGTGCTTCCTGTACCAGGACCAGCGCTTATGGAAATGAAAAACAAAAGCACCCTGACCTTAAGTCCCGGCAGAAAACTTACCTTCTACCATACCCCTGGACATGCCAGACATCATTTCAGCATTATGGACTCACGGACGAACACTTTCTTTACAGGGGATACTTTAGGTATCAGGTACCCTCAGCTGGAAGAAAGTGGTGTTCAATTATTTCTTCCTTCTACCTCTCCAAATCAATTCGATCCTGATGCTATGTTAAATTCTGTTTCTCTGGCAGAAAACCTCCAGCCAGACAGGATTGCATTCGGCCATTTTTTTATAAGCGAGGAACCGGCGAAAGTATACAGAGATATAAATAAATGGCTCCCTGTATTTATAGAAAAGGGAAAATACGTACTGAAAAAAAATCAAGACTGGAATGCTTTAAAAGAAATTCTTCTTGTAGAAGTAAAAAGAGAGCTGGACGAATTCGGTATTCCTGAAGACGATCCTGTTTATGAAGTGATTCAGCTTGACTTAACTGTCAGTTCTCTGGGTATAGTTGACTATTTAACAAAACAAAAAGTCTAATTTAAACCTTCACCTTCTTCAAGGATTATTCATAGTTGTATGGTTTTGCCTGCATGAAATATATTATAATAGGAGGAGAAAATTCAATACTTGTAAACAAACTGTTCTGAAAAGCCAGGCTGTAAAGTCCGTTTACAAAACAGCCTGAACGGATGTATGATTTAGTATATAAACAGAACACTTACAAACACATCAAAGTGGGGAAATATTATGGACCGTAAAACAGCATTTAAATATAAAGGTAAAGAAGTAATCCTGGACGAAGGGAATAAAGGCAGCTATGTTGCCGTTCTGGAAAATATCCTTGCTGATCCAGGCAAGCCATGGCGGGCAATTCTCAGAATTACGGGAGTGTATGACTATCCTGATTTCAGTGAAGAACTTGAGCTGGCACCCCCGCATTTAAAAGCGAATGACAGGATCGAATGTCCCGGACAGCGAATAAAAGTGCTGAAACATAACTTCATATACGGATATGACGAGTCTGTTACGAAAGCTCTTAAAGTAAAATGGGATAAGATTCAGGAGCTGAATGAGAATACAGAAATTATGCTTTCGACTATTCAGCAGGAATTAAGACGGCTTCATGCTGAACATCTGCTCTTTGAAGAAAGTTATGTGTATTACGAACTCGTGGAAAAGTCAGGCAGCAGCTATATTGTAGATAAAGATAAAGGTGAGATACTGGCCTTAGATGGTTGTCCATTTGAATTTGAAGTGAGGTCAGGTGACGAGTGGGTCCCCGCCCTGCATCTGGATGGCACATTATTTGAATTTGCCGACGGACAGCAGATCCGCCTTAAGTATGGCAGCTTAATCAGACTTAATAAATCACAGTTTGATCCATACAAAATTTTAATTAACGAGCTGGAACATCCTTCGTTAATAGCCCTCGAAAGAGGACTTCAGCAACTGGGAATTGGTCATGAGCACTCGGTATACTGTCATAACTCCCTCCTGCTTCAGATGATGGATTCCTTTACTCGTGACACATTTTCCGGCGTAAACTTTCTTTCCTACGCAAGTGAGAAAAAGCAATTCGTTGTGCAGCATCATTACGAACGAACGTACAGAAAAAATGACGATGATCATACTTATGACAGATTTGAATTTACTTCCGATAGTGGGGAACGCATACTTACCACGTATACAACCCAGTTTTCTGGAGAATAAAAAAGAGCGGAGGATTATTCCTTCCGCTCTTCTTCTGTTTCTTCATAGGAATACCATTGAAACTGATCGTCTCTCTGTTCTTTGCCTATATGCTTCAGGGAAAACGTTTTTCCTACAATGCTCGTTATAATTGACACATGGATAGTGAATAAATCATCAAACTTCTGCAGAACATTTTGTGTGGAAGTCATTGCCTGAATTCTTTTTCTCGGCACGATTACTTCTGAACGGGCAACAGACCTTGATCTGATCCATACCATACCTGAGCCGTTTCCGATCCCCGCGTCAATATACTGCCAGTAGCCATAAACCGCCGCAACCATCGGCAGTATGAGAGAGAGCCAGCCAAAGGGGGCAAAATAAGTAATAATGGCGGCTGCAGCCAGAGCAGGCATCAGCAGTCTCAGCATATATCTTCTTAAGCTTTCTTTAGGCAGTGCGCTGTATTCGCGCTTCACTGCATATTCAGGAAGAATATCAATGAGAAGACTGTCTACTTCTTTCATTTTACAAAGGGGAATGAGAATGGTTGATAGATCCTCATCCTTCCTGCCCCCTCCTTTACTTTCCACATAGACAGCTGTGTAGCCAAATGGCTGCCTCAGTAAGTTCTGAACGAGCCGTACTGCAGTAATTTTATTTGCCGAAAGTGTGAGCTGCCTCTGTTCGAGGACGCCTCTTGAAATATGAATTTCATCGTCTTTTTTACGAATAGTGAAGTATCCATACTTCAGGACAGTTCTGATAATAGTAATCAGCCAGCCAATAAGGAGTATCACTACGATCCAGAATCCAATCAGCATTACTCCTGAATGAATAATCCAGCCAATCATTCTCTCATATAAAAATGGAGGTATAAACTGCTGTACCTGAGAAACAATGGCTGCAACAAAGGTTGCCGCTATACCTATTCCGCTGGATGTTAAAGCTGCAGCAATTAAACGCTGAGGCGACAGCTTCCATTTATACGTCCCCTCTTCCTCTGCCTCTTCAGGTTCAAGTATCTCGTCATCCATTACTGCAGATGTTTCATAAGCTAAGCCAGTTTCTGTTTCCTCTGTGAATACATCGGAAGCTTCATATGCTTCAGCTTCCTCGGGTTCAGAGACAGAGGCACTTTCTTTAAGAAGCAGTTCACGTTTAATGGCAGCTGCTTCTTCTTTTCTCAGGGCAATTAACCTGAATTCAGGTTCACCACCGCCTCCTGCGGTCTCAATCCTCAGCTCTACAAGCTCAAATAACCGCTGAAGGATGTTTGCATTAATATCGATGCTTTGTACCCGTTCTTTTCTGATATATCTTTTTTTACGGAAGATAAGACCTTGTCTTACCTGCAGTTCATCCTCCTGGAGCTGGTAACGGAAAGTCCACCACTTAATTATCCCGCTTACGAGTGAAACAAATAAAATCCCCGCAAATAAAATGGTATAAAATAAGGTCCCTCCAGCCTGGGAAGACTGGCCAAAAATAAGTACAGCAATCATAGTAATAAAAACTTCTTTCAGATTACTGAGGAAACCGATAAATATCGCTGCTGAATGCTGCCGCCTCCATTTATTCATCAGGATCAGCTTCCCTTGCCAGTTCTGCAATATGATCCCTCAGGATATTAGCTTTTTCCTCATCGAGCCCTGGAATTTCATGAGTGGTAGCAGCAGTTGAGATCGTTACCGCAGACAGCTGATAATGTCTGAGCAGGGGTCCTTGAGCTGTATCTACATGCTGAACTCTGATCATTGGAATAATTACTCTTCTTATTACAAATACACCATACATAAGCTCAACTTCATTATCGTAAATCTTATAACGCCATCTTTTCCATTGCATTTTCGGGATGATAAGTATTTTAAAAATTCCCGCCAGAATAACTAAACCGGCAAGCACGTATAAAGGCCATTCCGGGATTGGAAAATAGCGCGTCGCCACCCAGTAACCCACTGGAACAAGAAGCAGAAACAACCACTCTGCAGCAGCGACGATTGTCCATACCTTTAATACTTTTTGATCTAGCGCCTGATCTGGTTTCTCCCTCATACTTGTCTCCCTACTCATCGTCCAGATAAATAATGGTTACGCCGTTTTCTTCAAGGAGTGAAATGACTGCATTGTTCAGCCTGTCATCCCGCAGCAGACCGAGAGAGCGCGCCAGTTCAAGCTCTTCCAGTTCTCCATTTTCCGCGTCTTCAATAAGTTCCACTATTTCATCCATGTTATTTTGTTTTAGTTCCTGAATCAGTTCATCTCTTTTCATAACCAGATTCCTCCATATATTTCGCTTCATGTGTACTTTATCATAACCATTTTTTTATTGCCATTTCTTTTATTATTTAAGATCTGTTTAGCTTTGTTGTTGTTTTTCGCTACAAGAAACTCACGTGCCCAAGGCATAAAAAAATCAAAATCAGCCATTATCTAAAAAATCCGTCACTTGGACGGATTTTCTTTTTCAGGAACGGTCAAAGGCTTCTGTCATCTGTTTCCAGACTGAGCCCTTTGCCTCTTCACCTTCTTCAATTCGCGTGAGTGCTAACTTAGCCTGCATGGCTACTTCAAATTCAGGATCATCTACAGCTTTTTGCAAAGCAGGGACAGATGTCTCATCACCTGCTTCATAGAGAAACATTGCAGCACGCCAGCGGACTAATTTGTTCTTGTCCTCCAGTGCCTCAATCATCGCAGGGATAGCTTCAGGACTTCCAATATCCGATACGGTATCGCCAGCAGTTCTCCTTACTGTTACAGAAGAATCTTTTAGAGCCTTATAAACATAAGGAAGCACTTTTTCATCTTCTATCATACCTAAATAAACAACAGCGAGACGCCTGATGGAAGCTTTTTCATCATTAAGGGCTTTCTCCAGGACAGGCAGATCCTCAAGCTTCGGATCCATTTGTTCAAGGACAGCGAAGCGCTTTTTCCAGTCAGGATCATCCAGCATTTCTTTTGTAACTTTAATCCACTTTCTGTTTCCTTCTTTTTGCTTTTCTGGCTCATGCGCCTGCTGGACAAGTTCATTCAGGCGTTCTTTCGTATAGGTTGCTTTAATCTCTTCGGCAACCTCTTCGGCAACTTCCTGGAGGTCGCCATAGCGTGGGCGCTGTTCCTCCCATTTCCGCTGCATAACTACATTATCCTCAGGCTTCGTTGCCTTTACCATAGCTTCTTTAAAATCATCAGTAAGCCCGACACGAACCTCTTCTTCTCCAGTTGATACTTTCACCTGTATTGGAATTCCTTTAAATTTATGCACATATACATTGACTTCCCCGAAGTGTTCATCGACAGATTCATTCTGTGCTCCCGTTTCTTCTGCTTCTTCTCCAAATACTTTTCTTACCTCCGGGAGAATTTCTTTCCAGTCAACTTTCGCGTTTCTTTCCACCGCAATAAAGTCAGCCACATGATAAACACCTTTGACTCCATTAACTGCTAAAATATCACGGACAAACCCGGGCGCATCCTCTGCATTTTCTTTTTTATAATTATGGCTTTTCCCCTGTGGAAGTTCTTTATCGAGTGTAAACTTCATTGTATTAGGGCTCGGTGTTGGCTCTACGGAAACAATTTTCATGTTCGCAACCCCTTTCCACTGCTTATATAGTATTTATATCGTATCATAAATGGTGTGTCTGAAAAACTTTCCGGCATCGTTTTTCATTGGGACAATACTTTTCCAGCAGCCTGCAGAATCTCCTGAAAAGATGCTTTATCATTAAACCTTGCTGCTATTTCATGGTCAGCGTTTAAAAGATAAGTAGTTGGTACAGACATACACTGATACAAGTCATAAATGTTTGTTCCGTTGTCTTTTAAAGAAAGAAAAGTAAATCCCTGCTCTTTGTAAAACTTTTCGCCTGCGTCCGGAGCAGCTTCTCTTCCCGTAACATTGATCATTATCATAGCTAAATCATCCGTCTGCATTGCCCTGTTCAGGTGTTCTTTAGCAGGAAGATCCCTCTGGGAGTCAGGACACCACGATACCCAGAATGTAATTAACACTGCCTTGCCTGTATAGTCTGCTAAGGAAATTTGTTTTTCCGTCCCCATTTCAGGCAAAGTAAATGAAGGTGCTTCTGGCATAAAATTTGTTCCCTCCTTTTTAATCGATTCACTGCTCTTTAGCAAAGCTGTACAGTTTTGTCACTGATTCAAAAGCATAAACCTTATCTCTTAATTCACTATTTTCTATGTACAACAGGCAGGGAACACTGGAGATTTCCCATTTTGCAGCTTCTTCCTTAAAGTAATTAATATCTATCTCTATTATTGCTGGCACTCCTTCAGTCTGTTCAAGTACAACGAGTAACTGTTTCGCCAGCCGGCATGTTCCGCACATTGGCGTAAAAGCATAAACTAACAGAGGCTCCCTGCTGTCTTCGATTATTTTACTAAGCTCTCTGCCGGAATTTATTTTCTTCAGTATCTTTCCCTCCCATAGAAAACAATTTAACATCATACTATAAAATAACAAAGAGTAAAACGGTAACCGATATTACACTTAATATCGTTGTAATCAATGTGATACTTGAGACAAGCTGCACTCTCGTATTAAACTGCATTGCATATATTGCTGTTGTTACCGCTGCAGGCATGGAACTTGCTATGATCAGAACTTGCTGCATGAGAAGGGACATTGGGAGTATTTCAGTCAGCCCCCAGGCGATAAAAGGAGACAGAATGAGCCTGATGATGACACCATAGGATATATACCCCCACTCCAGGCGGTCAAGGCGGATCTCTGCCAGCTGCATGCCTAGCATTATCATAGTAACCGGGATAGCCGCATCAGCGATAAGATCAATAAAGTTGAATACTGGTTCTGGTACTGTGATGCCTGACCAGTTAACCACCCCAACTATGAAAACAGCATATGTCGCCGGCATCTTAAAAACTGTGGCAACGGCCGTCCTGACTCCTGTTCCGCCTTTAGCGGCGTAATATACTCCGGCAGTTGTCATGATAAACGATTGTACAACCATATAAATTACTGCATAGGCAAAACCCTCAGGTCCGAAAGCGAATAAGACAATAGGAACACCGTAATTACCTGCATTCATAAAAGCTGTTGATAAAATCAGCCCGCTTTCCGTATCAGAATCCAGGCCCCGGAACCGAGAGTATATTTTGTTTATCCCTATATAAATTAACAAATAAATAACTGCAAACACAACCAGGACTATATGGTCTGCTGACAGCTCTGAATTATACAGTGTTCTGAAAATAAGCGCGGGAACAAGGATATAGATAATTAATGATGATATAGGGAGTAACGAAACTTTTTTCCACTTCTGAAAAACATACCCTGTTAAAAAGATAAGCATGACAGGCAGAACTACCTGAAAAAACAACATCCGAAACACTTCCATTCCAATTAAAGGGATTAAATGTCAGCTGTACCGGCACCTTTCACCTTTATATTTTCGTTTTATGTACATGAATTAATTTCATAATTAAAGATTTAAATCTTTAATACGAACATTATCTTAAAAGGTTACTTTGTTGTTCGATTTACGCTTCAGAAGCTGGCAGAGAAAGAGAAAGCCGCCGTCTTACACTGCAATCGAAAAGAAACGTTCGTCTTGTTTTATCCCGATGTAACCGTCCGTAAAACTCCCGCCTCAAAACAGGAGTGGAAGCCAAGATGTTTAGGCGGGAGATAACGGACGCTAACATCCCGATTGGTTCAACTAACAATCAGTGGGGGATGAATCCCCCAACTGATGGAAGGTTCACTTTATACAAAGTCTATATATGAAATTCATTCAATTTCCTAAACAATAATAAAACCTGGCGAAAGCCAGGCATAAGTTAAAACTATTTTACTTAACTTCCATTCCTTTTTCTAATACTTTCGCTCCTAAAGAGCCGCTAAAATGAGTCAGAGCCCATTCATGGCCAGATGGGTTAAAGCTGTCTACAGCATCCTTATGAACTGTTACAGAAAACCCGAGATTATAAGCATCGACAGCAGTATGAAGGACACATATATCCGTACATACCCCCGCAAGATGAATCTCAGTAATTCCCCGTTCTCTCAGCTTTAACTCCAGGGTGGTTCCTGCAAATGCACTGTATCTCGTTTTATCCATCCACTCTACATGTCCTGTGCCGCTATAATAGAGCTGGTTATAATATTCTCCGAGCAGACCGTATAATTTTCGTCCCTTCGTTCCTCTGATGTTATGAGGTGGAAACAATTTTGACTCCGGATGGTAAGGGTCATTCTCCTCATGTACATCTACAGCGAATACCACATACTCATCATTTTCTGCAAATTCTTTCGTGAGTTCTGTAATCCTGCCTTCTATAGCCTGTCCTCTTTCACCGCAGGTAAGCTTTCCATCATCAGCTACAAAATCGTACGTATAATCAATAACTATAAGTGCTTTCATACCTGGCCCCCCTCTATATACTAGTATCATTATAACATTGTTACAAAGAAAACTCTCAGCGTGGACAGCTTACCATTAAAAAAAATAACCCGCATGTATACGGGCTATCCGACTATAAAGCCTTTAAATACCTAGAATCATTTTGTTCTGAAGCTGATGTACCCTTTGCTGAAGCCTGAACAGTTCATCCCGGTCTTCCGCAGAAGCACTTCTCAGCAGGTTATCCAGTTCCAAATTTGCTTCTTCCAGTTTCATTTGGGCATTCGTAAACTCTTCCGGATTGCTCTGCTGAATTCTTTTAGATTCTTTCAGCTGCTCCTCTGCATAAGCCATGACATCCGTGATCTCTTTTACCGCCCCTGTTATATGGGAATTAGTCATGATTTTCACCTCAATAATAAACTTGGCAGTTTGCCACGTTTTTATACAGACGGTCAAACCAGAAATATTTTATGTATTTTCTGATTTGTTCAGCATTTTAATAAGCTATAATATATAATGAATATATGTTAAAACCGGGAGGGAGACACGCTCTATGAAAATTAAATATAATATTATCCCGAAAGAAGATGTAAAATTTGTAACAGACAAATACACGATCAGAGAAGCTGCAGAAGAGCTCGAACAAACCGGATACAGATGTATTCCTATACTGGATAAGAGCGGAACCATTTTTCTTGGTAATATTTATGCACAGGATGTTTATAAGGCAATAGTTAAAAACCAGTATTCCTGGGATGATTCTGTCATGCTTCTGAAAGAGGATGAAGAAGTTCACACAGATGAGCAAGCCTCCTTTATCCGTATATTTTCAAAAATAAAAAAGTATCCTTATCTGGCTGTTCTCCATGATGATAATACTTTCGCAGGTATTCTGACGCACGCTAACGTTATGGAGATTCTTGAAGACTCCTGGGGGGTTAAGACAGGAAGCTATACACTGAATGTTTCCACACAGGAATATCAAGGGGCACTTAATTCTATTTTTTCTGTCATAAAGAAAATTACAAGTGTTCAGAGTCTCCTGACTCTTGATAATGAAAGCAAATTCTTCCGAAGAGTAATCATCACACTGCCTCGGGAAACTACCGAAGAAACACTGGAAAAAGTGGTTTCCCGTCTTGAAAAAGAAGGGTTCCGGGTTTTTGAGGTAGAGAAAATTTAATACAGTGGAAATCATGGCCGGGGATTACTCCCTGGCCTTTCTATATTAAATAAATAAGCGGCCTGAATTTTATGAATTTACCATATATTAACTCCCTAAAGAATGTATAGTTATTTTCCTCATTCCGTGTTAAAGTTTAATGTTGGAAGATAATTAGGAGGCTGTTGTAAATGACCTGGGATATTCTGAACATAATTGGCACGATTGCTTTTGCCCTTAGTGGAGTGAACGTGGCCATGGAGGAAAAATATGATTTAATGGGAGTATATGTGCTTGGTTTCGCTGCCGCTTTCGGAGGTGGTGCTGTGAGGAACCTGTTTATCGGGCTGCCTGTTTCCGCTCTATGGGAACAGGGGTATCTGTTTACCACTGCATTTATTATAATGACGGCAGCGTTTTTTACAACGGCGATATGGGCCACATTGTGGGAGAAATGGGGAGCGTTTTTTGATGCCATCGGGCTTGCAGCCTTCGCGATCCAGGGAGCGTTGTTCGCAGTTTCTATGGGACACCCAATGAGTGCTGTCGTTTTCGCCGCGGTGCTTACAGGTACTGGAGGAGGCATAATCAGAGATGTCCTTGCAGGAAGAAAACCACTCGTACTAAGAGAAGAAATATATATTTTATGGGCCGTACTTGGAGGCGTGGCAATCGCTGCCGGCTTAGCACAATCAGGCCTCGCCCTCGCTGTATTATTTTCGGCAATTGTCACACTCCGTATGCTTTCCGTACATTATAAATGGAAACTGCCAGTTAGAGCGGCAGGAGAAAAAACAGAAAGTATATAAAGGAATGAACCCCCATCAGTAAATATGGGGGTTCATTTTTATATATTCCGGGAAAGTGTCTCCAGCGTATATAGAATCGATTTATTTCTTTCAATAAACCGTTTCCTTTTTGTATCCGGCTGAAAACAGGTTACTGCTTCTATTCCTATATTCTCGTGTACATCTTCAATCTGTTTCACATGAAGATATTTTGGCTGCTTCTCCTTTACGAAAGGAACTGCCAGCTCAATCCATTCATCGGCGGTTTTATGAACTGTATCGGCAAATGGTTTGACTACCTTTACAAAATCGGCTGCTTCCTTTGTTTCCTGATGCTTTTCAAAGTATTGCAAAGCCTTTTTATTATATTCAAGCAATTTTCCTGTTAAATGATTTAATTGATCAGTTTCCCTAATGGCCACCATCAGCACCTCCTCTGCCATTGTAACAGATCAGCAGACGCAGAAGAAAGAAGGAGGATGCCAGTCAATCCGGATATCTTTCGTGCAGAAGGTGCTTGAGGGAGTATCAACAGCAAAATATCAGAAAGCTTAATTAAAAACTGAAAATACCTGCCAGTCTGTTTCGTTTTGGAGTTTTTTCAGCTTTTTTATCATGGAGATGAATGATTTTTTCAGCATTTGCCTGGAGAAGGTTTTCTATTTTCGCAAGACGGGTGTTAAATTGGTCAATGGAATTGGTAAGTTCATCGATTTCTTTCCTGTGCTGAAGCATTTGATACTCCACCACTTCATCTGCTTTATTCTGCAGCTGTTTATCAAGCTGGTCTACCTGCAGCAGCAGACTGCAGAACTTTTCATCGAGCATAGCAGCTGTCACCATTTTTACTTCCTCGGTTTCAGCCTTATGCCGTACAGGCTGTTTTCGCTTATTCCCTGTTTCTTTAGCTATCTTATGAAGCTTTTTATAATTATCTTCATTTATCTCATAATGGCCCGCTCCGCTGATTTCGCAATCAAGGCTGTGCTGTTTTATCCATCTCTGAATTGTCTTCTGGTTTACACCTAACTCCTCTGCTACTTCCTTTGTCCTCCACACCTTTTTCATACATAAAACCCCTTTCTCCCAGCTTTACTTCTCTAATTCTTCATTCATTAACCAACTCCTCCGACGGTGACAAAACTAGTTTGCTTTCGGCAAAGAAAGAAGAAAACTTCTTTATTTTTACAGCTTAAGTTAAAAAGGTGCAGTATATCTGCAGCTTATCGTTAAAGTATATGTTTGAGAGCGAGTAAAATACTTCTGTCTGTCCTGGAGCTTTTAAGGTTTTTGAAACGTTTTTATGTAAAAAACGTATATACAAGTGGGCATACTTTTATTAAGTTTAGTAAGAAAAGGCTATTTGCTTAAAATTTAATTATGTTAATATATAGTGATGGCTCTGGAAAAAAGGATGTGAAACAATGCCACTGAAATATCCGAATGGAAAAAAATATAGTCCAAAGCGCACCCTTTCGAAACCAAACAGCGTCAATAAAAAGGATGAAAGATACAGTAACAGGGGGATGACTCTTGAGGAGGATATTAATGAAACGAATGAGTATTACAGAGCACACGGGATAGCAGTCATTCATAAGAAGCCTGTCCCGCTGCAGATTGTTAACGTCCATTACCCTAAGCGGAGCGCCGCTGTTGTTACAGAGGCATACTTTAAAAAACCATCCACCACCGACTATAACGGGGTTTATAAAGGAAAATATATTGATTTTGAGGCAAAGGAAACAAAAAATAAAACCAGTTTTCCCTTAAAGAATTTTCACGATCATCAAATAACCCATATGAGACAAGTTACAGAACAAGGCGGTCTCGCTTTTGCCTTATTACGTTTCACTGTCACAGACGAAGTTTATTTTATACAGGCTGAGGCATTATTTGCTTTTTTAGAAGATAATGCAGACAAAAGAAAGTCTATACCGAAGAAAGATATTGAGGAACAAGGAATTTTAATTCCTCTCGGTTTTCATCCAAGGATTGACTACCTGAAGATTCTGGATAAAATAATTACTGATATATGAGTTTATCAATCAAACAGTATATTGATTGTATCTGAAAGGAAGATGCAAAAATGTCTGATAACTACCGGACAAGAGAAGAACGAAGAAAAGCAAAACAGCAAACTAAAAAAACGAATACGAATAAAAAAGGTAAAGGTCTCTTTAAAAAGAGTTTAACTGCTTTTGGTATTATTATGCTTATTATGTTAATCGGCGGAGCCGTTTCCGTGTTCGGCATTCTGAGAGGTGCACCGGACCTTGACCCGGATAGGCTTACTCTTGCCCAGAATCCGGAAATTTATGATCGGAACGGGGAACTAATGACTACCCTGCAAACTGCGGAGAACAGGAGATCAGTTAATATAAACGATGTTCCAGACCTCATGAAAGATGCTGTTCTGTCTGTAGAAGATGTTCGCTTTTACGATCATTTTGGTCTGGATATGCGTCGGATCGGCGGTGCTGTCGTAGCTAACGTTACCGGCGGCTTCGGAAGCGAAGGTGCAAGTACCATTACACAGCAGGTAGTTAAAAATCTGTTTCTGACTATGGATAAAACAATGGCCAGAAAAATACAGGAACAATATTTGGCAATCCGACTTGAACAACAGTACACGAAAGACCAGATTTTAGAAATGTATCTCAACGCTATCTACTATTCCGGAGGCCGTTACGGAGTGGTGGAAGCAGCTGATTATTATTTCAGCAAGGAATTAGATGAGCTTACAGTTGCAGATGCTGCCCTTTTAGCCAGAATACCGCAGCGTCCTAACCACTTTAATCCATTCAATAATCCGGAGGGTGCGGAACAACGAAGAAACATAGTTATCGGATTAATGGAGAAGCACGGTAAAATATCAGCTGAAGAGGCTGAGGAAGCAAGAAGTATTTCTGTACAGGATCAGTTAAACCGAAGTGAAAGGGATCCGAACCCTTATCAAGTTTTTCTGGAGCAGGCGCTGACCGAAGTGGAAGCAATCGACGGCATTGAGCCAAGCGATATTTACACTTCAGGCCTAAAAATTCACACTACACTGGATCAGGACCTGCAGCAGTATGTGGAACAGGTCATGGAATCAGGAGATCCATCCATTTTCCCTAATGATAAAATACAAGCGGGAATTACATTACTGGATACAAAGACTGGTGAAGTGCTTGCAATAGGTGGACTAAGGGAAGAGCCTGAAACACAGTTCAGCTATAACTGGGCTACGAAGCCAAGAAATCCACAGCAGCCAGGTTCAACAATCAAACCAATTCTTGATTACGGACCGGCAGTAAATGAATTAAAATGGTCTACCTACCACCAGATTGTAGACGAACCATATAACTTTGTTTCCACAGGAGATCCTGTGCGAAATGCAAGCGGGAACCACCGGGGCTCTGTTTCAATGAGAGAGGCTCTAAAAGACTCACTCAACGTACCTGCTGTTAAAGCGTTTAATGAAGTTGGTGTTGACAAAGCAAAAGCATTTGGTGAGAGACTCGGCCTTAATCTGGATTCCATTACGGAGGCGTATTCTATTGGAGGCTTCTCTAAAGGAGTCACTCCATTTGAAATGGCCGGTGCGTATGCGGCATTTGGTAATAATGGCCAATATAATCGTCCACATACAGTTACCCGTATCGAATTTCAGGACGGACAGACAATTAACCTGTCTCCAGAGCCTGTCGCTGCTATGGAGGATTACACAGCCTTTATGCTTACAGATATGATGAAAACAGTTGTTCAGTCCGGTACTGGAACAAATGCTGCTGTATCCGGCGTACCGATTGCTGGTAAAACAGGATCTTCCAATCTGGACCGGGAAGTCCGGGAAAGATACGGACTGACAAGCGGCGTAAGGGACTCCTGGTTTGCTGGTTACTCCACTGAGTTAACTGCCGCTGTATGGGCCGGATATGCGAGTCCTGAAGACGGTGTTATACAGTTAGGTACAGATGATGCAAGAGTGGCTAGCAATCTGTTCAGAACCGTTATGTCTTATGCCCATGAAAACCGGGAGGTATCTGACTTTGTACAGCCTGATTCAGTAGTAAGAGTAGCAATTGAGAGGTCAACTGGCCTTCTGCCTAGTGAATATACTCCTCAGAGTGAAATAGTTAATGAATATTTTGTCAGGGGAACTGAGCCTAGCAATGTTTCAGAGGAGTTTGAACAAACGGAAGCCGATTCTGTTCGCGGCCTCCAGGCTGTTTATAACGAAGAAGCCCATGAAATTCAAATAAGCTGGGATTACCCGGAAGATTTAAGAGATCAGTTCAGTTTCAGGCTGGAAATTAAAGGACCGGACCAAAGTGATTTTAATACAGTTGATATAACGAAAAATATGGAATACAGATTAAGCTCTCCGGAATACGGCGAGACGTATACGATACGTGTGACCGCTATTTCTGACAGCGACAGTAATTTAACAAGTGATCCTGCGGAAACTCAGGTGACTATACCTGAAGAGGAAATCGAAGAAGAAGAAGAAATTATTGACGACCTCTTTGAAGATGAGAATAATGAAAACGAAGCTCCTGAGAATGAAAATAATGACCAGGGAGAAAATGAAGGCAACCCTGAAGAAAACAATGATGGGAACGATCAAAACGAAGATCAAAACCAAGGTGACCAGGGGAATGGCCCGGGGCAAGGCAATAACCAGGGTAATGGCCAAGGACAAGGCCAGGGACAGGGGCAAGGCAACCAGGGCTCCGGACAAGGTCAGGGACAGGGAAACCAAGGTCCTCCTGATCAGGGTCAAGGAAACAACGATGAAGATGATAGCTCTGGAAATAACAACTCTGAAGAAAACAATGATTCTGCAGATGAATAAGCAAAAAGAGAACGGGGTATCCCGTTCTCTTTATTTATAAATTCCTTATTATTTATTTTTCATCAGAAAAACAGCCCATTTTTTACCCGACTCAATATACAGCTCGTTCAAAGTAATAAACGCATGGAATTGATTCGGTGAAGAAATGATATACTGAAGGCGGTCTGAAACATTCAATGGGGCATACTGAAAAGCTGAAACCGTTTCTGTTACCCCCTGAAGGCTTTTAACAGGCTGCCTGTTTACCCAATGCATAACCTGAATATAGATAGCGGTATACATAATAATGAGTGGTCTGGCCTCTGTCTTGTTTCTGACTTTAAAGAGATCCTCCAGCTGCGGTCTTCCCTCTTCCCTCCATAACCCGTATGCTAACTTTGAAACCTCTTCTGAATTGTCCCATGGAGTAAATAATGGTCCATTTTTATTATAAATGAAGGCAATGTCAGACAGAAAATGACCGTTCTGCCAAATTTCCTTTATAGAATGAAGATCTTCTTTAAGCTCCGCTGTATCCCCTGCTTTATAAAAAGGCTCAAGATGAAAATCCGGAGGTACAGAAACTATCCGTCTATCCAACAGTAATTCCCCGCTTCTTCATTCTTTTTTTGCCTTCCCTGCAAATTTCCAGCAGCGGGCATACCTCACACTGAGGGGACTGGGCCTTACAGTGATAGCGGCCAAAAAAGATCAGTCTGTGATGTGTAACTGACCAATCTTCTTCAGGTATTTTTCTCATTAGTGTTTTCTCAACTTCCAGCACAGAATCCTTCCAGCGGCATATTCCGAGACGCTTACTGACACGTTCTACATGGGTATCAACAGCAATGGCAGGTACATCGAAAGCAACAGAAGCTACTACGTTGGCGGTCTTCCTGCCTACTCCGGCAAGTTTAACCAGCTCATCCTTCTCTTTAGGTACTTCCCCGCCATAATCCTCTATTAACGACTGGCAAAGCTTCTGGATGTTCTTAGCCTTACTCCTGAACAGTCCAATTGATTTAATATCCTGTTCAAGTTCTTCAAGAGGTACAGCCAGATAATCTTCCGGCTCCTTGTATTTCTCAAACAGTTTAGGAGTGACCTTATTAACCAGGGCATCTGTAGCCTGTGCAGAGAGAAGCACTGCTATTGTAAGTTCAAAAGGATTAGTATGAGTCAGCTCACATTCAGCATCTGGAAACATTTTTGCGATTTCGGAAAGGGCATATTCGATTAGATTATTATTAAGCATTTTCTGTTCCCCTCCCCTTACCTTTTTCCGCCTTGCAGCCAGTTATAACGGGGATGTCTAGGTTTATTAGAGTTAGAGTCATTCACCGCTGCAGGTTCAAACATATTTTTGTTAGGCTGATTCCTTCTTATACGTTCCCCATGCTCTCTTGCCTGCTGGACCGACCGCACCCCGTTCTTTTTCCATTCGAAAAGAATCCTGTCTATGTATCGGAAGTTCATCTTCGAGGAAACTACCGCTTCCCTTAAAGCCGCTTCAATGATTTCAGGAGCATGTGTATCATCATCAAGCCACATCGAAATCATTTCCATTTCCATTGGTGATAGCGGCCGTGAGAATTCCTCTTCAAAACGGCGGAACAATCGTCCTTCTTCCACTTGCTTTGACTGTTTGCCCTTATCGATAGATTTTCCAGCTAAATACATTGTCACTTTTTCAAATAAAGGCTTTAAAGAAAAGCTCTCGGAAAGGCGCCCATCTTCATCCTGTTTTTCCTCTATTGCAAGGAAACCTTTCATTAACAGTTCCTTAAGTTCGTTAGCACACTGCAGTTCATCTATTGTCATCCGCTCCTGCAATTCAAATGGTGTAGGAAAAAAATTCCCTTCCTGTGAGAACTGGCGAATATGCATCAGGAGCATAAACTGCTGTTCTGAAATACCTAATTCTCCATAGCACTTAATAACTGATGAAGGAATGGTAAAAGGATCGTCCATATAAAGCTGAAGCATAAAGTCATTGTTCATTTTATCCACCTCACCCTTCATTATAACATGTTATTTCGTGTCGAACCGTGCCAAAATCAAGAAGTTAATATAGAAATATTTGAATAAAAGGTTGCGACAAGACGCTACTATCTTAAGGTGTTCTCTTGCTTTAATAAAAAAGCAGATACAGGCAGGATATATTTGTGATCTTCATATTCTTTATTTAAGCTGCTTTCATTAATTATACATCACTGTCCTGATAAATTTGGCTGTGATGGAAAAATAAACAGCCTCCTGGAAAAGGGGCTGTTTATTTTTAAATATGTGAATGCAGTACTAAAATACTGATTTATGGATACAGACGGTTTAAAAGTCGAGGGAATGGGATGGTTTCCCTTACATGTTCTGTACCGCAAACCCACCCGACTGTTCTCTCAAGACCAAGCCCGAATCCGGAATGAGGGACTGAACCATATTTCTGAAGATCCAGATACCACTGGTAGGAATCCAGAGACAGGTTATGTTCATCAAAGCGCTGTTTCATGAGTTCTTCATCGTCGATTCTCTGGCTTCCTCCGATAATTTCTCCATAGCCCTCCGGTGCAATCAGATCAGCACAGAGTACAACTTCTGGTCTGTCAGGATGAGGTTTCATGTAAAAAGCCTTAATTTCTGCTGGGTAATGAGTAATAAATACCGGCTTATCAAATTTTTCTGCAATGGCAGTTTCATGAGGCGCCCCGAAATCTTCGCCCCATTCGATTTCATGTCCGTCCTTTTGCAGCATCTCCACTGCTTCGTCATATGTGATTCTAGGGAATGGAGCTATTACATTTTCGAGTTTTGTTGTGTCTCTTTCAAGAGCTGCAAGCTCCTGTTTGCAGTTACGAAGTACAGACTGAACAATAAAGGAAACATACTCTTCCTGAATTTTGAGGCTGTCTTCATGGTCCATAAACGCCATTTCAGGCTCAATCATCCAAAATTCAATAAGATGTCTTCTTGTTTTGGATTTTTCTGCTCTGAAAGTAGGGCCGAAAGAAAATACTTTTCCTAAGGCCATCGCAGCAGCTTCCATATAAAGCTGTCCGCTTTGTGAGAGGAAGGCATCTTCATCAAAATACTTCGTATGGAACAGGTTAGTTGTCCCTTCAGCAGAACTGCCTGTTAATATCGGCGGGTCTACCTTAACAAATCCCTGTTCATTGAAAAACTCGTATGTAGCCCGGATAATTTCGTTTCTTACCTTCATAACCGCATGCTGCCTTTTAGAGCGGAGCCACAGATGCCTGTGATCCATCAGAAATTCAGTACCATGTTCTTTCGGAGTAATTGGGTAATCCTTCGCTTCATGAATAATTTCCACTGACTTCACAGTCAGTTCATACCCTGAAGGTGCCCTGTCATCTTCACGCACGACTCCTGTAACAAATAAAGAGCTTTCCTGAGTAATCTCTTTGCTGAGTTTAAATATTTCTTCTCCAACTTCAGCTTTAACTACCACTCCCTGAATAAATCCTGTTCCATCACGCAGCTGAAGAAAAGCAATCTTTCCGCTGGATCTTTTATTTGCAAGCCAGCATCCTATAGTAACAGATTGTCCTACATATTTACCTATTTCTGCAATTGTCGTTTTCACTCTATTCCCTCCAAAAAACTCTGTTTAAAGAAATATATGAGGCTGCCCGTTTTTATTTTGGGCAGCCGCCTTTTTATGGCTTGTTCTGCATCTTATTTATTATACCTTCGTCTGAAAATGGAAGTCAATCAGACTAAGCTTTACTGTGATTTCTAACAAAGCTTTCAATACGCTTTAATGCTTCCTGGAACTGCTCAAGACTTGTTGCATACGACAGGCGGATATTGTCATCTGCTCCAAACCCGCTTCCTGGCACTACCGCAACTTTTTCCTCTTCCAGGAGCGCTTTAACCCAGTCATCTGTTGAGGCAAAACCTCCATTTGTAACTGCTTCTTTTACATTTGGGAAAAGATAAAAAGCACCTTGTGGTTTTACACAAGAGAAACCTGGAATATTATTTACCTGTTCATAGACAGTGTTCAGTCTTTCCTCAAATGACTGCCGCATTTTTTCAACGGACCCATCCTCGTCCTCATAAGCTGCGATTGCTCCGTACTGTGCCATTACTGCAGGATTTGATGTAGTATGGCTTGCAAGGTTAGTCATTGCTTTAATAAGGTCTTTTCTTCCGGCTGTATAGCCAATACGCCAGCCTGTCATGGAATGTGATTTAGAAACACCATTTACAATAAGAGTCTGTTCTTTCAGTTCCGGTGAAAGCTGAGCGATGGAATAATGTCTGCCATTTCCGTATATAAGCTTTTCGTAAATTTCATCTGAGATAATAAGGATGTTATGTTTCAGGCAGAGCTCGCCAATTTGCTGAAGCTCTTCTTTCGTATACATAACACCTGTAGGGTTACTCGGTGAATTGATGATAACTGCTTTTGTATCAGCACTAACAGCAGCCTCGAGCTGTTCCGGAGTAATTTTAAACTGATTTTCTTCTTTTCCTTCAACGATAACAGGTTTTCCGCCGGCAATTTTTACTTGTTCGGTATAGCTTACCCAGTAAGGTGCCGGGATGATTACTTCCTCCCCGTCTTCCAGGAGGGTCTGGAATAATAAAGCAAGTGCATGTTTTGCACCGTTTGTTACAATAATTTCTTCAGGCTTGTATTCAAGCTGATTATCCTCTTTGAATTTGTTTATTATTGCTGCCTTCAGTTTTGGCAGTCCTCCTGATGGAGTATATTTTGTATGCCCTGCAAGCATGGACTTATAGCTTGCTTCAATTATATAGTCAGGAGTATTAAAATCCGGTTCTCCTGCCCCGAGACCGATGACATCATGGCCCTCTTCTTTAAGTTCTTTAGCTTTCGCTGTGATCGCAAGTGTTGAAGAGGGAGTAATTGCTGTTACTTTTGATGAAAATTTCATATTTTTCTCTCCTTGCTCTTATTAATTTCTGAATTGATAATGGCGGATGTATGTTCCGTCATTAAATGTCATATAATAAAACGAATGTCTGTCTGCCTGGTCTATGTATGTGATTTCATAAACGGGAGTGCTCCCGATCATACCTAAATTAATGCTTTGAATCCGGTCTATATCCAGCCGTGAAGCAGCGATATCTCTTGCCTCTTCCCTGGTTATCCCTTCTTCCTTTAAGCGGGTAATAACCCGTTGCTCCTGTTCCGCTTCCAAAGCCTCTTCCGACAGCTCTTCCACCCAGATGTATACTTCATTACCCGATGTATCAATTCCGTCAATAACCTGATATGCACGTCTTCCGTGATAATAGTTAACATCACGCACCTCTGCCAGATCTGTTTCTTCAAATGCCAGTGCCACAGCAGCTTGCTGTCTTTCCGTCAAAGGTTCCGCAACGGAATTGTACAGATAAAACATAAACCCGGCTGCTCCCGCTGCCAGAACGGCAAGCACCGCAATTATCCATGCTTTCATTTAAACACCCGCTTACGTTTTATAAATCGTAAAAACCATTTTATTCTCTTCCTGTTCGTCAAGGGCGAGCCCAAACATTAAATCTCTGTCCTTCAGTGTACGATTCAGCGAGTCGACGATTTTGTACAGATCGCCGGATTTTTCCACTTTAACAGTGGCTAATGTTTCTATTCCCTTTCCCTCTCCAGCCATTTCGACTCCTCCTGCTTAGTTAAAATTTCTTTAGTTTTGCTTCAGGGCGATCGTATGCTCCTTACTATTGCCACCGTCCACTAATATCAGCAATTAGCTCAAAAAAATGACTTTCCTTAACGGAGAAATATTGTTAATCATACTCCTTCTCCTGAAGGCGATACTAATATTAGCGCTCCGGAGTAAAGGATGATGAGCGTGGACGATTATAAAAACAGATACACTGCATCTGCTGCCTCCACAGCAGTCGTGTATCAGCAGCAAAAACATCTTTTTTCTCTGCGGTCACGCCACCGTCCAGACCATTTTAACATAATTTCGCTTAATTTCAGACAAACAAAGTTCCCGGATATGTGCAACAAAACTTAATACCAGCCTGCATCTCACTCTCATGGGCACCTGGTGATATCCAGGTGCTTTATTACATATGCAGATGAATCAATTTCATAATTCAAGATTTTCGATTTTAATGCACACTTATCTTAAAAAGTTACTTTATTGTTCGATTTACGCTTCAGACGGACGCGTTCTGCGGGCACGGCTTCAACTAATTTTTGCCGGCTGAAAGCCGTCAAAAATGGATTTTCAGCTCGCGCTATTCCCGCAAGAGTCGCCGTCTTACACTACAATCGAAAAGTAATGTTCGTCTTTTTTTATTCAAATCTTATATATGAAATTCATTACTAAGAATACCGATTGCACTTTCAGCACTCAGGCCTTAAAAAATTATTAGCTTCGAATTTTATTTTTTCTTCATCAAGAGTAGTTAATTCCTTATCTTTCAATAACTGCCTGCCTTGAACAAATACATCAGTTACATCAGAACTTTTAGCGGCGTAAACAAGATGGGATATAATTCTCGACTCATTCCAGGGACTCAAATGTACAGCACGCGGATCAACGAGGATAAAATCAGCCTGATAATTCTCCCGGATTATCCCTGTATCAGAGATACCCAGTGATTTCGCCCCCTGTCCGGCAGCCATTTTTAATACAGCTTCTGCAGTTGTAGCCTCAGGATCTTCCAGACGTCCTTTATGGATGAGGGCTGCGAATCTCATTTCCTCGAACATATCCAGGGTATTGTTACTCGCGGTTGAATCCGTACCGAGAGAAACAGAAATTCCTTTGTTCATCATTTCGGGAACAGGAGCAATACCTGAACCAAGTTTCAAATTACTTTTCGGATTGTGGGAAACAGAAACTTTTTCCTTCGCAAGTATCTCTATGTCTTCCTCATTTATATGTACACAATGTGCGGCAAGGCACGGAACGGAAAAGATCCCGAGCTGCTGCAGATGCTTAACTGGGCTCAAATGGTACTTTTCTATATGCTGTTCCACTTCTTTTCTCGTTTCCGCAACATGTGTATGGATGGCAATATTGTGCTGAACCGCCCTGTCTGCCACTTTTTCAAGAAATGCAGGTGGACAGGTGTATGGAGCATGCGGGGCCAGGGCAACCGATATTCTGTTATTACCGGCTCCGTTAAAATCTTTAAACAGCCGGACAGATTCCTCCAGCTTTTCATCCTGCTCCTTTTCCGGCGCAAGGCCGATCATCCCTCTGCATAATACAGCTCTGAGTCCGCTCTCTATCGTGTCCTTTGCTACAGTGTCCATATTCAGGTGGTACATATCAAGAAATGAGGTAGTGCCTGATTTGATCATTTCAGCCATAGCAAGAGAGGCTGCATTTTTTACAATTTCCTCAGTGAAGTTTCTTTCGTTTGGCCACATAACTGTTTCAAGCCAGGTCATCAGAGGCATGTCGTCACCTGCCCCCCGCAGGAAGGCACTCCCTAGATGTCCATGGGTGTTCATCAGGCCTGGCATGAGCCATTTACCTTTCCCATCAATCACATTACCAGCAAGCTCCACATCTTTTTCTGCTGGCTTCCCAGTTGATATTTCAATGAACTTCCCGTTCTTCACTTTAACATATCCCTGAAAAACTGTTTCCCCGTTTTCTTTATCATCCAGAGTAACTATTGTAACAGAATGTATTAAAAGCATTTTTCCCCTCCGATATGAACATACTGCCCTGTTTTTTTACCAGATTTGCTTCAATATATGCAGCCATCCAGCATGCAGCATATCTCTGGTATCAGATGGTTTTAACGTAATGATATCATAGTCCTCTTCATTACATTTTATCGTAACCGTTCCCATCCTGCTTGTCTGATAAATATCTATCCATGTTGCTTCGAGTCTTTCGAGTACATGGCTGCTTGGCGGTTCATTCCCATCCCTGAAAATAACAGCGACCTGCGGGTCCACTTCTTCCAGCAGTTTCTGCGATGTCGCACGGTCACTCGCAAAGTCCGGAACTTTAAAAATAGTCGATTTCAGGTCAAATTCCCGGACCAGTTCATTTTCAACCTGAATATCAGCAAGGCTTATATACAACAATTTCTTGTTATTGTTTTGAAGAAAAAATACCATTCCGCCTTTATCTGTCCCATTATTTTTCTCCACATACAGGACATCGAGCTGAAGGCCATCCGTAATAGTATACTGGCTGCCTTTTTCAAGAGTATTTATTTTGCCTTGATATGTTTTAAACAACGGCTCCGAGGACTTCAGGATCTCCTCGGACAGGAAGATTTCCCCCACGTCATAATTCTCAAGAATCCATTGTAAATTCCCGGCATATTCGCCCTGGCTGCCAGTTAAAATAAGCTTATCGACCAGATCTGCCTGATACAGTTCAAGCCTTTCCCTCAGCTCTTCCCTGCTGTTCTTGTGGCCTGTGTTTATCAGGACTGTTTCTCCCTGTTTATTTTGAACAAGCATCGCTTCTCCGTGGGTGAGATCAAAAAAAGTAAAGGCTGTCTCCCCTTCATCAAGATTCAGTTCTACAAACCCTGCAGAAACTGCAGTCTGGAAAAATAAAATACTAACCAGGCAAATAAGTATAGACCGTGTCAGAAAGGTTGTACGCATTCTAAAAACCTTCTTTCAAGATTCATTACAAAGCTTGTTTCCATGAAATTTACCTGTCAAAACGGAAAAAATCTGTTTTTGTTGTACATTCAGTGCCATGCCTATTTTATCCAGTCAGAAAGTTCTTCCTCCAGTTCATCCAGAGGCTTTTCCAGTACTGGAATATCAGGCAGAGACTTTATAAAGGATCCGCCATACCGGGTCGTGACAATTCTTCTGTCGAGAACAATCACCGCTCCTTTATCCGAACTGGTCCTGATCAGCCTGCCAAATCCTTGTTTAAAGCGAAGTATGGCCTGCGGCAGGGCAAGCTTCATAAATGGGTTAATCCCTTCCTCTTTAAGTCTTGAGGATTTCGCCTGAAAAACCGGATCATCAGGGGGCGAAAAAGGCAGACGAACAATGACTGTAACACTCAGATCTTTGCCGGGGATGTCCACACCTTCCCAGAAGCTGCTTGTACCGAGAAGGATGGATTGCTCGAACTGCTGAAAGTTTTTTGTCAGTTTTGACCTGCTCCCGCTTTGTACTCCCTGGGCAACGAGCATGAATTCATCATCCAGCATATCTTTAAGATGGTAATAACATTTTTTGAGCATGTCATAAGAAGTAAAAAGGACAAGCATTTTGCCTTTAGTTATTTGTGCAATTCGGTAAAGCTGGACAACCGCGGCTTCAATATAATTATTTTCCCCTGCTTCCTGGATGAGAGGCATGTCAGTCGGAATCATTAATTGTACCTGCTCGCCCCAGTTAAACGGAGACTCAACAATTTCACTTTCTGTCGGAAAGTCTTCCAGGCCGAGCCGCCGGGTAATATAATTGAACTTTTTCCCTACAGCAAGAGTGGCGGATGTAAAGATGATACTTTCTTTTTTCCTGAAAAGCCCGTCAGCAAGAAGATCTGCCACTTCGACAGGCCGGCCATGGACGTATACAGACTGTTTCGGACCTTTAATTTCAGCCTCCATCCAGTAAATCATCGATTCATCGTGGTCCAGGAGAAGGCTCTCAAACATCGCAAGGACTTTTCCGGTCCGTTCAAAGAAATTTCGCAGCGTTTCATTAAATCCGGGAATAAATTTATTATCGTTCTCATTTTCCTCCAGTATATCCTGAAGAGTATCAAGAGATAAGTACACTTCCCGCAAAGCACTCCTGCATCGCAGCGCGGCTTCTGTTACAGGAGACCACTGCTGGTCTCCATGGTCTATTTTCTTTGTATACCTTCCCCGCTCATTATATTTTGTATTCTTCCCTTGCACATATTGATTCAGAAGCAGAAATAATTCGTACCATTCCTGCTTTAAATTAATCCCCTGCTCATTCAGCCGTGACACAAAATTTTTCGTGCTGCTGCTGCTCAAAGCACTTAAAGAAGCCAGCCAGCCCTCGCCATCTTCCGTCCCCATTTCCTTCAGAAGATGTGTGAGAGACAGATAGTCCAGCTGGAGGCCAAACTGTTCTGTAGCTGTATCCTCCAGATGGTGAGCTTCATCAAAAATTATGTGCTTAAATCCGGGAATAATTTGATGTTCTGCTTTACTGTCCGCCAGTACAAGAGAGTGGTTAGTAATGATTAGGTCGGCTTCCTTCGCCATCCTTTTCGCACGCTGGTAAAAACATCTTGAAAACCACGGGCAATCTGGTCCTGTACAGGAAATTGCGTCACTTGCTATCTCCTGCCAGAAGCGGCTTGACCTGGGGGCAAGAGATAATTCCTCTACGTCCCCTGTTTCCGTTTCAGTCAGCCATACTAATATTTGCGCTTTTAAGAGAGACCTTTCATAGGAACCTGATAAATCGTTCTGGAGCAGCTGCTCAAATTTGTGGAGACATATATAATGGCCTCTGCCCTTTAGCAGTGCGTATTTCACTGAAAAAGGAAGTACATTTTTTAAAGCAGGGATTTCTTTTTTAACAAGCTGTTCCTGAAGCTGGATAGTCTGCGTGCTGATAACTACCGGCTCTCCTGCATGCTTAGCTTTAAAAGCTGCCGGGACAAGATATGCAAGAGTTTTACCTGTGCCGGTCCCAGCTTCAATAAGGCCAAAAGTTTTTTCGGTCAGTCTCTCATGGACAAATTCCATCATCCTCAGCTGCCCGGGTCTTATTTCATAATTCGGCATTCTTTCTTTGCACCATGCTTCGTTGGTGAGATAATCACTGAAATACCGGGAAAAATCCGGCAGCTCCCCGTCACTTTGTTCATTCTTTTTCTTCACAGCTTTTCTGATAACCAGCTCTCTGTACTCTTCCAGGTGTTCCGCAGTTTTCTCTGACATTTTTGCTAACTGCCATTTATGTATTAAAGAAGCAGTATGGCTTTTAAAAGACCCTGAAAGTTTATTAAGCTGCCGCAGGACACCGAAAGGGAGAGCTGAAATTTTTTCAACGATTTGAATAAACAGCTGGGCTGTCGCCTCCGCATCACTGTCAGCACGGTGGGGCTGGTCATGATTTACTGAAAAGTATTCGGAAAGCCGTGACAGCCTAAAGCTGTCAGCCGAAGGATAAGCAATTTTTGATAACTCAACTGTGTCAATAACAGGGCCTGCGTATGGCGAATAACCTGCAGCTGTCAGTTCTTCATTTATAAAATTAAGGTCAAATTCAGCGTTATGAGCCACAAAAAAAGCACCGTCCAGTGCTTCCAGTAACGGAATTACTGCTTCTTTAAACAGAGGCGCTTTTTCCGTATGATTTTTATTAATGCCAGTCAGCGACTGAATAAACGGGGGTATACTCCGTTCAGGGTTAACATAGCTTGAATATCTGTCTGTAATCTCCATATTTTCCACGACTACATAAGCAAGCTGAATAACACGGTCACCTTTAGCGAAAGATACCCCAGTTGTTTCCACATCTATGATAACAAACCGTTCCATCGTTTTTCCTCCACAACACCATCGGGCCTAGATCTCTGCAGCTTTTTCGGATAACTCCGATAAAAGAGGGTCAGTAATGTTATGTGCTTTTATTTCCGTGAGCGCTGAATCTATTTCCTGCCTGTCAGCCCAGCTGATTAGCAGCCACAAATAGGAAATCCAGCCATTACTATTTCTTTTATCCTGCTCAAAAAGCATCCGAAAAAACTTCTTTGCCTCCTCACGCTCATCCAGCAGCCCGTAATTCCAGGCCAGGCCGTGATAAACGACTGCAGGGTCACAGCCTTGTTTTTCTAGTTTTCTGTAGCAGTACAGGGCTCCGGAAAACAGCTCCATCTCTTCAAACTCCAGGGCAAGAGTCAGCAGGAGCTCCTTTGAATTAAATTTTTCAGCTGCATGGTACCATACTTCCATTGCCTCTGTATGGTTCCCTGTCTCCAAATAACATTTACCGAGCCAGAAAAAAACATCCGGATCCACATCGCCTGCAGATATCGTCTTTTTAAAATAAGGAAGTGCCTCATCAGGCATCTCCATAAGTAAATAACAGATTCCTAAATTATACACTACATCAGGGTTAAAGAGGAGTAATTCAGCTTTTTCTAAATAAAGAACTGCCTGTTCTGTGTTTTGCCGCTGTCCTTCCTGAAGTCCCAGACCGAGATAGGAAAAATGTTTTTCCAAAGGGTCGCTCGTCTGGTGCAGAACGTTTAAAAAGGATTCTTTTGCTTTGTCACCATCACCAGTATATAAAGCCGCATAGCCTGTATATAAATTCTTCCTTGGGGAAAGCAATTTCTCTTTTGCTTCCGCAGAAAAAAATTCAAGCGTCTTTTCATAAAGGCCTAAATTAAAATAACTGATTCCTTCACAGTTTTCATTTTCTTTATTAAAAGAATAAGGAGCAGATGTTACAAGTTTCTCTTTAATTTCATCAAGAAGCTCCAGTCTCTCGCTCCACTTTTCAAGCATCTTTTCATGCTGTTCAGCCAGCTGGGCCAGCCAGTAACTTTTTTCATACTCCGATAAATGTGACCCTTGTTCATTAAGCCAAGCGTATATCGTGTCCCATTTCTCCATATTCAAAATATATCCCTCCCTGCTGCCTGGTCCTGTAGTTTCAGTGTTCCAATGCACAGGGGAGAGATATACAGCTTTATTAAAGGACAATTTTGTAAAAAAAAACGATCGTTGAAGGTTCAGTTACTTTCAGTGTTTATCTGACTGTAGCTGCTGGTTCAGTATGCATCATTTCAATGATTTCATTTTTATCATTCAAAATAGCAACTTTTGGTTGATGAGTGGAGCATTCTTCTTCCTTAACCCATTTATATGAAATAATGATTACTGTATCCCCTGGCTGCACGAGACGGGCAGCCGCTCCGTTCAGGCAGATTGTTCTGGAACCTCTTGATCCTGGAATCACATATGTTTCCAGCCTTGCTCCGTTATTATTATTTACCACCTGTACTTTTTCATTTGCAAGTACTCCAACAGACTCCATTAGATCCTCATCAATTGTAATGCTTCCAACATAATTTAAATTTGCTTCTGTAACCGCAGCGCGATGCAGTTTCCCGCTCATCATTTCTCTGTACATGTCTTGTTCTCCCCTGTCAACTTTTTATTGCTCTGATTCCTTGCTTAATAGAATATTATCAATCAACCGAACCGTCGAATACTTAACTGCAGCAGCAATGATTACTGCTCCGTTTATTTCCTCTGTTTTTTCAAGTTCGGGAAAAGTTCTTATCTCTGCATAATCCACCGTGCCGCTTATTCTCCTGTTTAAAGATTCCTGCAGGAAATTTTCATAATAAGCAGAATCTTTTCGGGAACCTTTAAGAATAAGCTCCTTTGTTTCGCTGAGCACTTTATATATTTCCGGAGCTTCTGCTCTCTCCTCGTCATTAAGATTTACATTACGGGAACTTTTGGCCAGCCCGTCCTCTTCTCTTACCGTCCTGCCTCTGACAATGTCAGTTTTCAGGTGGAAGTCTTTTACAAGATTTTCAATTACTGCGACTTGCTGTGCGTCCTTCATGCCAAAGTAAGCCCGGTCAGGCGACACAATGCTGAATAACTTCATAACTACCGTGGCCACTCCGTCAAAATGACCTGGCCTTGACTTGCCGCATAAAACATCCGCCCCTTTTTTTACGATGAGAGAGGAAGTCATTATACGAGGATACATTTCTCTCACGTGAGGAACGAACAGGACATCGACACCGTTCTGCCTTGCAAGCTTTTTATCCCGCTCTAGGTTCCTGGGATATTCCTCAAAGTCTTCTCCTTCGCCGAATTGCAGAGGATTAACAAAAATGCTCATGACTGTATAATTATTTTCCTCCCCTGCCTGTTCTGCAAGAGAAAGATGCCCTTCATGGAGAAAACCCATTGTCGGTACAAAACCAATTGTTTTTCCGTCTCTTTTAATTGTTTCTGTCCAGTCCTGCATTGCTTTTACAGTGGTTATTACTATCATTATTTGCCTCCATAAAGCCTTTGTTCATTATCTTTCACTGCCTGGAAAACGTGTTCTTCTTCCGGGAAGGTCCCGTTTTTTACATCTTTATGATAAGCTGTTAAAGCTTCCTTCACTGATGAAGATATATTTGTATATCGCTTAACAAATTTAGGAACATAGCCTTGTGTATAGCCGACTAAATCGTGATAAACGAGTACTTGTCCGTCTGTAAATCTTCCTGCTCCAATTCCAATAACCGGAATAGACAACAGGCTGCTGATTTTTTCTCCGAGTGCTTCAGGCACACATTCGAGCACAAGCATACTGACTCCAGCTCTTTCTGCCTTTTCAGCATCAGCAATGAGTTTTTCTGCTTCACTGCTCTCTTTTCCCTGGACTCTGTATCCCCCTAATACACCTACAGATTGAGGCGTAAGCCCTAAATGGGCAACGACCGGAACCCCTGCGGCTGTCAGTTTTTCTGCAGTTTCAAGGACGGCTCCACCGCCCTCCATCTTTACAGCATGGGCCCCGCCTTCCTGAAGGAGTATCCTGGCTGCTGCGAAAGCCTCCTGTTCCGAAGCATGATATGACAGAAAAGGCAGGTCACTAACTATGAATGTACTGCCGGCACCTCTTTTAACGGCTTTCGTATGGTGAACCATATCCTGAACAGTTACTGGAATAGTTGATTCATAACCGAGTACCACCATTCCCACAGAATCCCCTACAAGCAGCGTGTCAATTCCAGCTTCTTCAGCCAGCTTTGCACCTGGGGCGTCGTATGCGGTAAGCATCGAAATTCTCTCGCCATTCATTTTCATTTTCTTAAAGTCAGCTGTAGATTTCATCCTCATTCTCCTTTCTGATTTGCCTGAGAAAAAGGGAAATATGTTGGCAAATGTGCTTTGAGCTGAAAATAGCATACTCCTAATTACAGCAAAAAACCTTCTTCCAGCAGGAAGAAGGTGAACACACTCCAAACCTTGATAAAGGGCATACTTCTCCCTTCATCATGTCACACCCTCTGTCCCAGTCCGGACTGCGGATCAAGGCAGAAATAATTTTTTGTAATACATCCAATCACAGGTACAGTTCCAGAGGATACTGCCCAACTTGAGTATAACAAATCTTTTTAAAACTATGTTAACTTTTTGCGAAGCTTATATCTGCCGAGTATATCTTTCTCAGTTCTCCGGCATCATCTCTCAGAAGTAAAACACCATCTTCATCAATTCCTTCAGCCACACCGGTGGTCTCCCCTTGCAGGTTCGAAGCGGTAATACGGCGCCCTATTGTGGAAGCATGAGCTTCCCACATAGGTTTTATCACTGAAAAACCTTTCGACAAGTACAGCTCATAAATCCATTCGAACTCTTTCAGCAGTACTGCAATTAAAGCAGATCTGCTGTATGTCCTGCCGGTTTCCGCAGCAAGTGAAGTTGCGATCTGGCTTAGTTCCCCTTCAAAACCTGTCTGATTAACATTCAGGCCAATTCCAATGATTACAGATTTTACCCTGTCAGGATCTGCCTGCATTTCTGTCAGGATGCCCGCTATTTTTCTCCCGTTCAGTAAAATGTCATTAGGCCATTTTATATGAACTTCCGCATTTGCTACCGCCTCCACAGCTCTTACAGCAGCCACGGCTGTAATTAAAGTAAGCTGCGGTGCCTGGCGCATACTGATATCAGGGCGCAGTATGAGACTCATCCAGATACCGGAGTTTTTTACAGATTCCCATTTCCTTCCAAGCCTTCCCCGGCCTCCTGTCTGTTCGTCTGCAATAACCACAGTCCCTTCGTCAGCTCCTTCACTCACCAGTTTGTTAGCTGTGGTCTGAGTAGAGTCCAGGGAATCGAAATAAACAATTCGGTGGAAAAGAGAATTTTCTTTTATCCGTGAAACAATTTCATGCTCGCTTAACGGATCTCCTTCAGTAGCAATGCGGTATCCTTTATTCGGTACTGCGGCTATGTCATAACCTTCTTTTCTGAGTGCGTCAATATATTTCCAGACCATAGTCCTGCTGCAGCCGAGCATTTCGCTTATTTTTTCACCAGATAAGTGTTCTTCTGAATGGTCCCTTAATAATTGCAATACTTTTGCCTTCATTCCCATTTCTCCCTTTTAAGCCATTCTAAAATTCGAGCCGTGTCATTTTCCACTTTGCCAAGGATGACTGCTTCTTCCACGGAATTAAGGACTTTCCCTATCCATTTCCCTGGCTTATGAGGAAACTCTCTCATAAGTATATGTCCATTGAGCTTCAAATCTTTTTTCGATTGCAGAGGAAGCTCCCTGAGCCGGCTGATCAAATAAGGAACATCAGGTTCTCTTTCTTCCCGGAGAGCAAGAAGCTTTTCCGCCGCAGGGATTAACTCAGACCCCAGGCGGTACAACGCGAGATCTTCCCATTGCTTCCCGGACTGTCTGGACGTTTCTTCGAGTACAGCCATCACCGACTTAATAATTTTTCCAGATCGCTTATAATAGTGAAGAAGTGTGTTCGCTTCCTCCCGATGCACGAAGCCGGCTATGATGCTCCACCATTCCACCGGAGTCCGGACAGGAAATCCGCTGCCTTCATTTGCACCTGCTTTTTCAGCGAGACTGATGCAACAGGCACCGAAATGGGGAAGCTCTTTTATGACAGGGTGTGATAATAAAAAAATGAGCTCATTAATATCCAGTTCGTTTTCCGCTGCCTTTTCAAACTCAGCAGCGACACGTTCCACTGCACATCGTCTGATGAGGGGGGCCAGTTTCTCCATCGCTTCATTTGTCCCTGTTTCAATCTCAAACCCAAGTTGAAGAGACAGACGAAGCGCCCTCAGCAGTCTCAGCGGATCTTCTCTGAAGCGGGCCGCCGGGTTTCCAACGGACTGTAGTAACTTCTTTCTGATATCTTCCTGACCATGAAAAGGATCAATTATTCTTCCTTCTTCTGTCATAGCCATAGCGTTACAGGTAAAATCCCTCACTGATAAATCTTCTGTAAGACCTCCATCTGTATGTGTCCTGGATTTAAATTCACTGACCTCTACTGTTCTTCCTCCAGCAGAGACAAGAATGGTCCCGTGGTTAACTCCAGGCTCTGCAGTACGTGGAAAGATATTTTTTACAGTATCCGCCGTCGCATCCGTACAAATATCAATATCTCTTACTCGCTTTCCCATCACTTTATCTCTGACAGCCCCGCCTACGATGAACGCTTCATAGCCTTCCTTTCTGAGCTCTGCAAGGACATAGCTGGCAGCTTCGTCCCAGCTTACCATTGCTCGTCACCATTTTTTCCATCGATTGCTTCCTGATAAATCCTTTCATAATGAGAAACAATTTTATCCTGATGGAAGTCCACCTGAGCTGTTCTCAGAGCATTTTCAGACATTCTGCTGTGTAATTTATCGTCTGTTAACAAATTGATTGATTTTCCGGCTATATCTTCAATATCGCCAAGTTCACAAATATATCCGCTCTCACCATGTTTAATCACTTCAGGGATTCCGCCAATGTTCGTGCCAATGACCGGTACACCACATGCCATTGCTTCAAGAATTACAAGGCCGAAGCTTTCTTTTTCAGATAAAAGAAGTTTCAGGTCACTCATAGCGAGAAGATCCGCTACTCTTCTTTGATTGCCAAGAAATTTAATTCTCGACGATATTCCAAGACGCTTTGCAAGTTCATTTACAACGGGGAGATCTGGCCCTTCTCCGATGAGCAGAAGGACAGCGTCTAATTTTTTCTGTACTTCAAAAAAAACTTTCACTACATCCGAAACTCTTTTAACCTGGCGAAAATTTGATATATGGACAATAATTTTCTGGCTTGGTCCAATTCCGTATTCTTCACGAAGGTTAGTGGTTCTGCGAGGGTAATAAACACGGTGATCAATGCAGTTATAAACCGTTTCAATATCCCTTTCAATCTTAAGAAGCTGTTTTGTATCTTCTGCAAGGTTGCGGGAAACGGCAGTCACTACGTCAGAACGCTCAATACCAAAACGTATCATGTCAGACAAGGAAGGGTCATGGCCAAGAATTGTTATATCTGTTCCATGCAGCGTTGTTATTACCTTCAAATGATCGCCTACCATTTCTTTAGCGAGAAAAGCGCTGATCGCATGGGGAATAGCATAATGCACATGAAGAATATCCAGCTGCTCCCGTTTCGCAACCTCAGCCATTTTGCTCGCTAAGGCAATATCGTACGGAGGATAGCGAAATACAGAGTACTGATTAACCTCCACCTCATGAAAATAAATATTTGCACTGCCATTTTCAAGCCGGAACGGAATACTGGAGGTAATAAAATGAATTTGATGCCCTTTTTCCGCAAGTGCTTTACCAAGCTCTGTAGCAACTACTCCGGAACCGCCTATTGTCGGGTAACATGTAATACCGATTTTATAATTCATTTTAAATATGATCTCCCAGTAAATGATGTATAAGTACAGGTTTTTCAGAAATAAATCCTTCTGCATATTCGACCCCGGCCTCGAATCCTAATACTCTCTCACGGGATTTCAGCCGATCTATGTATCCGTTATTAAGCGGGGTTGGTGTTTGGGAAGCCCCCCCCTGAAACTGACTTTTATAACTTGCTAACGCATCGAGCTTTACTGAAAGGAAACCAGAAATATCAACGACAAAATCAGGAGCTTCACTACCGTTTATTTGGTAATAATATAAGGCAGAAGGCCGGTATGCCGGAAAAGGGCACCTGTCCATATATTTTTTAATACCGGCGGAAAAAACAGCCTCCCTAACAATCTCTCCGCAATGTCCATGATCAGGATGTCTGTCTTTCCAGTGAGGAGCAAAAACCAGCCCGGGCCTGTATTCCCTGATAATTTCTACTAATGCTTCAATCGCTTCCTCTTTGTATACGTTAAGCTTCCTGTCCGGAAAGGATAGCTGACGGCGGCTGGAAATCTTTAAAATTTCTGCCGCTTTTTCTGCTTCTTTCTGCCTTTCTTCTACTGTTCCGTTCGATGAAAGTTCTGCCTTAGTAAGGTTTACAATCCCGGCAGCATAACCTTTATGGCAATACTTTGCGACCGTACCGCCCATACCTATTTCCACATCATCAGGATGGGCGCCCACCGCAAGAATATCAAGCTTTCTCCTGCTCATCAGAATCATCTTCTTTCTTTTTTTCCTTTATTAATTCCCGCCATTCAAAATCTCCCCTCTGCATACCTCTTAACAGTATTTCTGCGGTGGCTATATTCGTAGCCAGAGGGATGCTGTATACATCGCACAGGCGGATAAGCGCACTTATATCAGGTTCGTGAGGCTGGGCTGTCAGCGGATCTTTGAAGAAGATAACACAGTCCATTTTATTTTCAGCAATCATAGCACCGATCTGCTGATCTCCTCCGAGGGGCCCTGACTGGTATTTATGTAGTTTCAGAGATGTAGCCTCCATTATCCTTGTGCCTGTCGTTCCGGTTGAAAACAGGTTATGCTCTTTTAACAGATCTTCATATGCAGTCGCAAACTGCACTATCTCATCCTTTTTCTCGTCATGAGCAATAAACGCTATATTCATCTGCATCCCCCTATTATTCAATAATTTGTTCGAGACCGTAAACAAGGATATCAAGCTTCATAACCTCTTCACACGCAAGCTTTACTCCAGGCATGAAGGATGTTCTGTTATAGGAATCATGGCGCACCTTTAACGACTGGCCTTCCCCGCCGAAAATGACTTCCTGATGGGCTACAAGGCCTGGCAGCCTGACACTGTGGATTCTCATTCCTTCAAAATCAGCTCCTCTTGAACCTTCAAGCTGTTCCGTTTCTTCAGGATGTCCTTGCTTCTTCGCTTCTCTCACTTCAGAAATAAGCCTTGCAGTCTTAGCTGCTGTTCCGGATGGTGCATCAAGTTTACGATCATGATGCTGCTCAATTATTTCCACATCAGGCATATATTTAGCTGCCATCTGGGAAAACTTCATCATTAATATCGCCCCTATAGCAAAGTTAGGAGCTATGATTGCGCCAAGCTGTTTATTTTCCGCAATCTGAGACAGTTCTTCAATATCCTCATCTGTAAAACCAGTGGTGCCTACAACAGGCCTTACTCCATATTCAAATGCTGTGAGCATATGTTTTTTTCCGGTCTCAGGAGCAGTCAGATCTATTAACACATCACATTCTTCTTTTTGGAAGCATTCCTCCATATCCGTGTAGACAGGTATATCCAGCGGCTCCATTCCCTCTGCTTCTCTCATAAGCATTCCGTTAAACTTTCTGTCTATTACTGCCACAAGTTCAAAGCTTTCTTCTGCATGAACCATCTTAACAGCTTCCTGACCCATTTTACCTCTTGGTCCCGCAATTGCTATTCTGATCATTTTTTATTTACTCCCTTCGATTTTTGTCCAGCGGTCTTTATCTCTTGTCCGGAACTTTTCCATGACTATATCAAACGCTTCTTCCATATCTATATCCAGTGAATTAGAAAGGCAGATTAACACGAATAACAAGTCTCCTATCTCCTGTTCAATCGTCTTTTCTTCTTCACTGGATTTCTTCGGTTTTTCCCCATAATAATGATTGATTTCTCTTGCCAGTTCACCTGTTTCTTCAGTGAGACGGGCCATCATTGCGAGGGGGCTGAAATACCCTTC
This sequence comes from Evansella clarkii, assembly GCF_002019695.1. Taxonomy (GTDB): domain Bacteria; phylum Bacillota; class Bacilli; order Bacillales; family Salisediminibacteriaceae; genus Evansella; species Evansella clarkii. Next base: position 4,462,079 of record NZ_KV917376.1, read on the forward strand.
CTTAAACTGGCTTATGTAATCATCTACTTCCTTCTGCAACTCCTGCATCGTTTTATCAGCCATTATATACGCCTCTCTTTCCTTCGCTTCCCTAAAAAAGATACATACTAATGGTAGCGAAAACAAGCATGTTTGACAATGTTTAAGAGAATATATGCAGTAAGTGATAGTTCTTAAGGCAATCCTGTTTTCAAAAAATTTGAACCTCTTATATTAATACTTTATAATAGAGCAGTTAATGGAAATGCCTGGAGGTGGTTTAAGTGGCCGGTTCGATTAAAATTCAAAATATAATTTTTATCCTGATAGGGACAGCCATCATGTCATTCGGACTCGTTTATTTCAATATGGAAAACAACCTTGCTGACGGAGGATTTACTGGAATAACACTGATTCTTTATTTTGTCTTTTCCATCGATCCTGCATACTCTAACCTCGTTTTAAATATACCGTTATTTCTGATCGGGTGGAAGGTTCTTGGCCGCAATGTTTTTATTTACACAATTATCGGGACATTCGCTGTTTCTCTTTTTCTCTGGCTGTTTCAAAGGTACCCGATCATTTCTCTGCCTCTGCAGGACGACATGACGCTTGCCGCTTTATTCGCAGGGGTATTTATAGGAGTTGGCCTGGGAATTGTTTTCCGTTTCGGAGGTACTACAGGCGGGGTAGATATAATTGCCAAAATGGGGTTTAAATACCTGGGCTGGAGTATGGGGAAAACGATGTTTATGTTTGATGCTGCGGTTATCACTACTTCCCTCGTCTATCTTAATTACCGGGAAGCTATGTATACCCTTGTAGCTGTTTTTATAGCCGCTAAAGTTATTGATTTCATGCAGCAGGGTGCTTATTCAGGTAAGGCTGCCATGATAATTTCCGACCATGGTCCGGAAATAGCTGCAACTATTCTCAGGGAAATGGACAGGGGTGCTACTATTTTAAAAGGGAAAGGTTCATTCACAGGTATTGAGCGGGAAGTACTGTACTGTGTAGTGGGAAGAAACGAGATGGTGAGGCTGAAAAATCTTATTGCGAAAGTAGATCCCCACGCGTTCGTTACTTTAGGGGATGTTCAGGATGTTATGGGAGAAGGCTTTACATTTGACGAACATAAGCGGCCATTAGAGCGGTAGCAGAGTTTATCACCTGGCTGGAGGCGGGTTGAATATTCTTAACCATCGTGTGTGCAGGGTTCTTTCTAAGGTGGTTTCAGGACAAATTCCAGGTATTTCCCGGATAGTTGTCCCGCAAAAAAGCCAGAAAACTCTTCCACCTCCTGCAAAGCAATCAAACCCTTTCCCCAAAAAGAAAAGAGCCTGGATTCCCAGGCTCCTTACATTTTTAGTCTCTGTTCATAGCAACAAACATGAGGATAAACCTTACTAGTTCCATAACCGCTACGAGTGCGGCAGCAACGTAAGTGAGTGCGGCAGCATTTAATACCTTTTTGGTTTCCCGTTCCTCTTCATTCCGTATAACCCCTACAGAAACTACCTGCTCCATTGCACGGTTGGAAGCATTAAACTCAACCGGAAGAGTAATGACCTGGAACAGTACAGCAGCAGACATAAAGATAATACCAGCGAGGAACATGTTCGTGGCTCCCATGAAAATCCCAGCAAGGATTAGGAAAAATGAAATATTTGAGCCGAAGTTCGCGACCGGTACAAGAGCATGACGGAAACGGAGGAAAGCGTACCCTTCCGCATCCTGGATCGCATGTCCAACTTCGTGGGCTGCCACAGCAGCACCAGCCACGGAATTACCGTAATAATTTTGTTCAGATAAACGGACAGCCTTCTTACGAGGATCGTAATGGTCTGTCAGCTGGCCTTTGACTGGTTCAACCGTAACATCGTAAAGACCATTGTCATCTAATATTTTTCTGGCAACCTCCGCTCCGGCCATACCTGAAGAAGAAGCTACCTGAGAGTACTTCTGATAAGTGCCTTTCACTCTCATCTGAGCCCAGAGAGGCACTAAAAATAATATAGCAAGGTAGATGAGAAAACCCCCGAATGTTTCAAACATCTCTCCATTCCTCCTATTTAGTTAACTCTTAGCTTGTTAATATCAATTTTAGTCAAACTTTTATAAACTGTCAATTAAGAAGATTTATCCCGATGTAACCGTCCGTAGTACTCCCGCTTCAAAGCACGAGGTGAAGCGAAGATGTTCAGGCGGGAGAAACGGACGCTAACATCCCGATTAGTTCAGTTAACAATCAGTTGGGGATGCCCCCCCACTGATTGAAGGGTCACTTTATCGGTTCCGCCTTTTTTCGGGCTTATATTCTTCCTCTTTTTCACCTTTATACTTTCTCCAGCCACTGTAAGTGAGAGCTGTGACAATCGCCCCTCCAATTGTTAATATTACCCATATTAACGAAGGGTCTGAAGCCTCCTCCTTCTTACCTTCAAAAATTTCTGTCAGCATCGCTTCCAGGAGATTCAGCCTGTCGAGGAGGACTGCTGTGTTCTCCCCTTGCAAACCTGTGTTTTTCAGATAATTGACAAGGGCATTAAACTGCTGAAACTCTTCAGGTTTAAGACTTACAGACCAGGCTGGCTTCACTATCTCGTAAGCCCCGGTAAACTTCTCGATATTTTGAGTAAATTTACTCTTATCCCCTTCTTCTGCTGCAGATTTTAAAGCAGCGGCAGGTTCAAAAAGAGAGCTCTTTGTCTTTTTCCATAATGGCTGATGGGCTTTATCGTACACATCTACCAGGAGTCTCAGTTTTGCAGCCTTATTTACCCGTTCTTCATGGGGAAGCGAGACACTTACTACGGCCTCGTCAACTTCTTCATAAACTGAAGTAATCACTTGCAGCTCAGACATTGACAGATGATAATCCGACGCTCTGATGGATAAAAACTGATCTGAAAAACTATCGAGCAGCTGATGAGCCTCCTCATAACGGTTTTCCCTGATATACTGCAATATAGTATCGCTCGTATGATTAAGCTGTCTCCATAATTCCGCACCTGTTATTTCTCCCTCCCCATTCGCACTTACTGATGCGAATGGCAGGAATAATACTGTGCATAAGATAAGGATTAAAATTAATAATCTTTCGGCCATGCCTGTCCCTCCCCTTATTCATACTCTAACGTATGAGGGAGTGGACAGGAATAGACCGGAAAATTATTCAGTTCTAACTGCATTGGTTATCAGGATTTTTAATACCCTTTAAATTCTTCACGTACCTGATAGAAAGCATTGTTCACTTGTCTGTAGCTTTTAAAGTTCTCTTTTTTCTATATATTTATTACACACATATACTGTCAATAAACAGCCAATACTCAGCCAGAATGTAAAATAAGCGATTTCATTTATATATGAATAGATAGAACTGGAAACCCACGGATGCATACCATAGATATAATCAATAACATCATTATGCAGAGTCCATACAGCGGCTGCTATTAAGTGCCAGGCCTTTATTCTGTAAAAAGGCGAGTACAGCAACCCTTGTACAGCCATTCCCAGGTGAGAGCCAATCAGCATATATTGCTGCCATGTGAGCGTGTCTCCAGCGGCCGCTGCAGCAACAATCATAGCTACTGCCCAAATTCCGTACTTCAGCAGCGTTACGGCTGCTAAGGCTTCGATTAAGGGAATGCTTTTCCTCAGGAGAAATGCAGCTAATACGAAACAAAAGAATAAACTTGCTGTAGGGCTGTCAGGAACGAAAATGAGAAATATGCCAGGAGTGCGTTCCAGTTGAGGGATGTACCATATGTAGCCGTATATAGTTCCTAATATATTAATTATGAGAAGTATCCAAAGGAATGCTCTGTCTCTCAACATTGTAATTAAATATTCTTTCCACATAAGCATCTGTCCTTTTTGCTTTTCCAATATATTTGAAGGCTTGGTTAAATACAGGTGTAGGGGTAAAAGACTCTCGCTTGCACCACAGGCATAAGCGTAACATCTGCTTAATCTTCACGGCTCCCTTGCAAATGCGTCGATTTGTCTTGACGTATATTCTGCGGAGCTGTTCTGAAGAGGAAGAGACAGTCTCGCACATTCACCTGCAATCAACTTACCCAAAAAAACATTCTCTATTAACAGAGATTATTTGAAAAAAAGCTGACTGAACAAGTTCAGTCAGCTTTCTCCATTCATTTACTATTCATCGTCTCCGCCGTCGCCGTTTGGATCCTGGCCGTCGTTTGCGATAAATTCAGCAAGTGTTTCAAGTTCTTCATCGGTTCCATCGAACTGTCCAGGAGGCATATCTCCAAGACCGTTTTCGATGATATCCTTAACTTCCTCTGCAGTGTATTCACTTGCAAAGACACTTGGACCTGCGGCTCCGCCAAGCATGTCACCGCCATGACAGCCTATACAGGACTGCTGATTGAGATAAATCTCAAAGGCCTCGGATTCTTCATCGACTTCTATATCATCGACGATTTCACCCTGCTGTGCTGCAGCTTCCCAGTCATGCTCATCTACTGATTCCCATGTCAGGAAAATGACAGATATGACACCAAGCATCATTAGTCCGCTGGCGATTGGACGCTTAAATGGTCGTCTTTCAACACCTCTGTCAAGCCATGGTGCAAGAAGAAGCGCACCGAAAGCAATACCAGGCATAACCACTGCCCCAATAACAGTATATGGACCTGCAGCGAATTCATATTTCAGTAATTGATACAAGAATAAGAAATACCAGTCAGGCAATGGTATGTAGCCCGAGTCCGTCGGATCTGCCACACGTTCAAGCGGTGACGGGTGCGCCACTGTTAAACATAGATAACCGACGAGAAAAACAGCCCCAATCATCCATTCACGAAGCAGGAAATTCGGCCAGAATGCCTCTGTTTTACCTGGGTATTCAGAATAATCTTTTGGTATGTTCGGCTTTCTTTCAGCCGGTATTCGGGAATCCTCGACAAATTTCATACCTTTCCCGCGTTGCATAGCTTTCCCTCCTCTTCAAATCCGTTCCATCTTACAATGGACCGGAGATTCCTTGCTTACGAATCATGATAAAGTGGGCTGCAAGTAATCCCAGTAAAGCTCCAGGCAGGAAGAATACATGAATGGCAAAGAACCTGGTCAGCGTCTGAGCACCGATAATTTCTCCGCCGGCTAACAGAGCCTTCGCAAATCCTCCCACAACCGGAACACTTTCTGCAATTTCAAGTCCTACTACTGTTGCAAAGTAAGCTTTCATATCCCATGGAAGGAGATAGCCTGTGAATCCAAGGCCAAGCATTACAAAGAACATCAGAACTCCAACAACCCAGTTTAATTCACGTGGTTTTTTATATGACCCAGTGAAAAATACCCGGAGAGTATGAAGGAACATCATGACGATAACAAGACTCGCCCCCCAATGGTGCATACCACGAACGATCACACCATGTGTTACCTCATTCTGCAGGAAATAAACTGATTCATATGCATGAATAATATCCGGTACATAATACATTGTTAAAAACATTCCGGAAAGGATCTGGATAACGGTTACGAAAAATGTCAATCCTCCGAAACAATAAACAAAAGCTGAAAAATGATGGGCCGGGTTAACGTGTTCCGGAACCTCATGGTCGGCGACATCCCGCCACATAGGCGTAATATCAAGACGTTCATCCACCCAATCATAAATTTTTTGTAACATCCGTTACGCCCCCTTCTACCGTTGCATAGGTCTTCCTAAATACACGCTTCCGTCACGTACTTCCACTTCATACACGTCAAGCGGGCGCGTCGGTGGCGTTCCTGCAATATTTACTCCATCCTTCTCAAAACGCCCGTGGTGGCATGGACAGTAAAACTGATTTGGATGATCATCATGCCCTTCCCAGTTAACTGTACATCCCAGGTGAGTACATGTAGGCGATAATGCAACAATCTCGTCGCCTTCTCTGTATATCCACGCAGATCTTGGCTGGTCAGATGTATACCAAGCATCCTCTACTTCCACCTGGAAGTCGAAACGCTGAGGCTCCTCTGTTAAATCATCGAGAGTTGTAACTTGTACAAAATCAGATTCGCCGCCTGCCTCTAGAGCCGGGTCAAGTGCGAACCGAACCATTGGACTAATCATCCCCGCAGCCATAAAGCCGCCGACGCCCATCAGACAATAAGATAAAAACTGGCGTCTGGACACTTTGTGTTTCTTTTCTTCCACGACCTTCCCTCCTCACATCTATGTAATCTAAACGACACACAAAATAAGATACTAAGACATAATCATGATAGCCCAATAATTCTACGAATGTCAACAAATTCTATTAGAACTTGGTTAAAAAATCGGCTGCCTGTACACGTACTGGCAGAAAAACCATTGAGCCGCTTAAATCAGCACTTTTTCGCCTAAAACCAGAGCATTATATTCAGAACATTATGAAAAAGGCGTGAAATAGTATACTCAGAAAACATCAGAAATCAAATGTTAAGATCGTTCTTTCGGTTCCTGCTGCCATTTATCGGTAATTAATGGAAGCATCTGTTTCATCTGCTGGTTTAAAATCTCCTTCGCATAGGAAGCATCCATGGATTCCAGTGATAATGACGGCATCCAGATAAGCATGTCCGGAAGTTCGTTTTCGAGTTTTTTCCAGTCCCCGTCAGAAGTAACATAGACGATATGTTTGAAACCGTTTTTAAAAAAGTGCCTGTCCCATTCAAGAAGGCGTTCTAATTTTTGCTCATCTGCTTCACCGGATAAATAGGTAAAAGGTGCTATTTGAAATATCCTGCCTTTGAACTGTCTTTCCAGTTCTTCTGTAACAAGAGATGTAAACTCTCCCATTGATACCTTTCCTTTTGGATCTTTTTCCCAGTCGAGGGGAATCAGCGGGATCACCGCTGTGTCAACGTACTCTTTTGAATTTAGATATGTATCCATTTGCTGTGTAGTCCACTTCAATGCAATTCCTCTCCTTTGCTGATTTGATTATAAAGTCTGTTAATTTCCAAAAGAAAAGCCCTAATTAGTACAGGGCTTTTAAATCATTGTATTGTTTTACGAGATCATGAAAGGTCCTTTCGTCTCCATCAGCGAGCGCACGGTCAATTGCTTTTTCCAGTCCGGAGAGCTGATAGTCCCGGACCGCCTTATCCAGCACCATTTCGGCGAGAAGGCTTTGTACATTAGCCTCTTCCTTGTTTACAGGCAGATAAGGATTCTCCTCCAGTACAGCCATATATTGCGGTATTGACTGCTTGTTCTGAAAATTGAGCTGAATATAAACGTCTTCATTCCTGTTCAGGCGAATGTCATGAAAGGACTTCTCTGCGTCCATCGTCACATGCTGGTTCTTATGGAAAGCAAAAGGAACGCTGTCCACATCACTTGCTGAAATTACGAGCGCCTTCGGGCAATAGTCCGCCTGTTCCACAAAATGCACCCGTTCCATAAGAAGTTCATCACTCATAAGAAAGTTCAGGAGCCAGGCACATTCTCTCCGCTTAAGCTGATACTGATCCAGAAACCATTTTAAGAAATCACGTTTTTCCATAACAGGAACAGGGTTGTTCATCATAATTCCTCCCTCTTTTTCTGAGTAATACTTGAGGAAGACAATCTTAGCTGCAGCAGCAACGAAGTATACTGAGACACTTTCATGCTTTCTATTTTACTAATATATTCTTTACAGAGTCAAAAATTCCTTTATAAAATTTCGATTATCCCTTAAATAAATTTACTTTGACCTGTACTTTTCCTCTGAGCAAGAGTTATATAGCAGCATCCGTCCAGCACTGTGCAGGAAAGAAACCCTATATATTCCAGAACTTTAAACAATCTTTTCTCAATGATATCAGCAGGAGTGTCATAATAATATACTTCTACGTATTTTTCAAGAAATTCAGCTGTCTCTTTTTTTGCTGCAGCCATTTCTGAAGAAAGCCCATGGCTGAGCATATTGATGAGAAAAGGAAGACTTGGAACTGCACGTTTGTATACAGAAATATAAACCCGCATCAGTCTGTCCAGGATTTCGTTAAGGGATAAGTTCTGCCCGGCCTCCCACTTTTCTGTAACGATAAGTTTTTCTCCTGCTTCACAGATCCATCCCTGGCTGAACACAAAATCATAGAGCAGGGAAAAACAGTCGGGATAATAGTTAAAGTAACGTCCATAACCAAACCGCCATTGCTCTTCAGGGAGCTTTTCCCCCAGGGACAGCAGATTCAGAATTCTTTCCAGTTCCCTTTTATTAATAATTTTGTTCTTTGAAAGTTTTACAGGCCTCTCTGCCAGATACTCCATAAAAAGGAACAAATCATTAATAATATTTGCCGTATTATTGTTTTGACTGTCAGGGATATAAATGAATGTATCAGAAAACTTTCTGCATACGAACGTGTGAATTTTCTGGCGCAGCTCATCCGGCAGCAGCCAGCCTCCCTTTTCTGTTTTGTATATCCAGCCGTCTTCTTTCAGAATGGTAATTAACCTTTCGAATTTCCCTCTTTCAGATTTGTTTATAAAGGTAATAAGCTCACTGTCTGTAAACGAATAGTGAAATGTAGAGTACACAAACGGAAGGAGAAGCTGCTGACCGGCTGCTTCGAGTTTCCCCCATTTTCCCAATGCCAGTTCCTCATTAAGAAGTTCGTTAATCAGACCCCCTGCAAGCTCTTGTCTGGAATACAAGTTGCACGAGACCCCCAGCGCTTTTGCCCTGCTAACTAATTCTGACTGTGGCTGAGATAAAAGAACTTCCGTTAAATTCATAAGGTGCACCTCTTCTCTTATTTTGCCTTTTATTATTCCTCACAAAAAGAAAAAGCATCCGGAATTTGCCGGATGCTTACGTTTATTCGGTTAAATTAGCAAGTCTCTCTTCAATGTCCAGCCGGTCAGGCTGCAGAGAGAGGAGCTTCTTCAAATATGAAATTCCGGAATCTTTTCTGCCAGCTTCTAAATTTGCGTAGGCTGCTTCTTCAAGCAGTGTCTCATCTTCTTCAAATGCTTCCAGTGCATTTTTATATGCTTCTGCAGCTTCTTCAAGCCTGTCGTTTTCATAAAGGGCTTTACCCTTGTATCTTTCGAAGAAGGGGTCATATTCCCCATAATCATGGAGAAACGTTACCAGATCAATAGTTTCGTCATACATTTCCTCTTCCCGGAAATAAAGCAGCAGTTCCTTCACTGCAGAGACATTTGAAGGATTGATTGCAATAACCTTCTCAAGATAATTCTGCCCTTCTTTTCCGTTTCCTGCTGAAAACTGAAGCCTTGCCATTTCCAGATATAGTTCCTCATTATACTCGTCACGGCTAATCCCTTCCTTTAGAACTTCGAGCGCATCCTCCATTCGGTTCAGGGAGCGGAGCGCTTTAGCCAGATACGGAAATAAAGTAGTATAATCAGGATCTGTTTCCTTTAATTTCGTAAACTGCTTCACTGCAGTTTCATAATCATCCACCTGCAGGGCTGTATATCCATAACCGAATAATCCGTCAGAGCTTTCCTCTTTTTGAAGACCTTTTTCATAGTACTCCAGAGCTTCCTCGAACTGCCCTGTCGCCCCATATGCTTCAGCAATACGTAAAGCAGGATTGAGAGGATGGTCTTCCGGGAGCTTGTTCTGATGGATCACCTTTTTAAAATAAGGAATTGAGTGATGATAATCTCCGCGGTTTAAATAAAACTCACCGAGCCCAAATTGAATTACAGGCTCTTCCGGAGCGAGCTTTTCCGCCTGGAGCAGCTTTTGCTCAGCAACTTCTTCAAGTCCCTGGTTTTGGTATATATCAGCCAGCAGCAGCTGGGACTGGATAAAGGCCGGGTCGCTTTCATCAATTTCGTTCAGCATCTCAACAGCTTCGTCTTCCCTGCCCAGTTCACTGTAGCATTCTGCAGCAAAAGCAAACAGTTCTCCATTTTCCGGGTAATTGAACATGAGCTCTTCAACGAGAGGAAGAGCTCTGTCTACTAAGCCAAGTTCGTAATATAATTCAGCGATAGTTCTTTTCGTTTCGTCATCAGCCTTGCCAGAAAGCTTTTCCACTTTCTGCAGCCCTTCTTCATGCTGCCCGTTTTCTATTAATTGTATCGCGTTCCGCAGTTGTTCGTTCATAATAATCACCTTTCACTATTCGACTCATTAACCATTTTAACCAATAGTATTAAAGAGTCAAACAATTGGCTGCTACAGAGTGAAGGACATTGCCTCCCCTTCCCTACCTCAGCCAGCTAATCCTCATATTTATAAATCTCCTGTATCGGAAGGAATTTTTCCGGAATAAGATTGGTTAACTCTTTTCCTTTTATGTTTGAGAGTTTCCATTTGGTCCCTGTTTTCACTATCTTCCCTTTTAAAACAATAATGTCAGGAACCTTAAATGGCTGCGCAGCCTGTTCGGCTGAGGAAGAATACATAAGATAATCAGCATCGCTGCCCATTACAAGAGATCCCTTTTTAGGAAAGAGACCTGTTCTTTTTGCAAGAAAGGGAGAAACGGGAATGCCTGGGTCGGGAAAACTATAATAGGAATTGAATTTAAATACATCTACGATATGTTTCCAGGAGGCGTATATTTTTGCTTTTTCTTTCATATCAGTTACTTTTTCTAATGGTTTACAAATCAGCATCATTCTTTTTGGAAACATAGCTTCAGCAAACCGCTGCCAAGGAGCAGCAGCTATTTCATAGGCTGACTCAGCATAAAAAATTACTATTGGTACCGACTGCTGCCTTAGGCTGCGCATCCAGCTTTCAGACATTCTCGCCAGGGGGAGCTTCACTGCCTGTATATAATCAACAGGACAATCGGAAAGCTTGTGCCTTGTGTCCTGCAGGCAGTCGTCACTTTCACTTTCATATTCGATATTCACAGCATGTATAAGAGTTGTAAAGCCATGAAGCAGCTTCTGCTTGACATAGGATATCCCATTACCTGCTGAAAATTGTTCTGCTGCCTGAGTATCAAGAGTAATTTTTCCAGGGAAGACATTAAATTCTTTCGTATTCATTTTAAATATCCCTGCAGGACTCACAGGGAATTCTGCATACCTTACTTTTCCTCTGTCTATCCATAAACCTCGTGATTTATTCATGGTCTCGTCCCAGATATTCATAATATACTTCAAAAAGCTCCCCTCCTCTCATAGACAAGCTATGAAAAGAAGAGAGCTTTTATGTCAGCCATTAATCAGCATATTTAAATCCTTAAAGAAGTGTGGATAGGAAACTGCAACGGCTTCTGTATTCTTAACTGTAACTGGTCCGTCGGCAATCAGCCCGCATAAAGCCATTGCCATGCCAATTCTGTGGTCGCCAAAACTGTCAGCACTCCCGCCCTGAAGCTCAGACGGACCGTTAATAATCATTCCGTCACTGGTCGCTTCAATATCAGCTCCCAGTTTTTTCAGCTGGTTAACCATAGTGTCAATACGGTTGGTTTCTTTTACCTTAAGTTCCTCAGCGTCTTTAATTACCGTCCTGCCCTCCGCCTGGGTTGCGAGTACAGCTATTGCAGGTATTTCGTCTATTAACCTTGGTATCAATTCTCCGCTTATTGTAATACCCTTCAGGCGGCTGGATTTGATTTCAATTGTTGCTGAAGGCTCATTTCCTGATGATTCTTCCTCTTGTATTGTTACATCTGCACCCATTTGCTCCAGTACATCAAGAATACCGGTTCTCGTAGGGTTTATACCCACATTTTCAAGCCTTACTGAGCTGGACGGTGTAATAGCGGCTCCAGCGAGGAAAAATGCTGCGGATGAAATATCCCCCGGAACCTTTACAGTGGTGGCAGTAAGTTCTGGTTGCCCGTATACAGAAGCGTTCGTTCCTTCCACCTCCACTTTTGCACCAAAAGCTTTGAGCATCCGCTCTGTATGGTCTCTTGATCGATAAGGCTCCGTTACCGTCGTTTTACCTTCAGCCCCAAGTCCTGCTAGCAGGACAGCCGATTTCACCTGAGCGCTGGCAATGGGGGAGTGGTAATGTACGGGTACAAGATTGCCGCCTCTGATTGTCAGTGGTGTAAATCTCCCATTATCCCGCCCGTCAATTTTTGCATTCATCATTTTTAGCGGCCCTGTCACTCTCCCCATAGGCCTTTTAGCAATAGAATCATCACCTGCCAGGACAGCGGAAAATGGCCTTGTGGCAAGGATACCGGACAGGAGCCGGATCGTTGTACCGGAATTGCCTACATCCAGTATGGAATCAGGTTCCTGAAGACCCTCCAGTCCCCTGCCTTCCACGATAATTTTATCGTTCTCTTCATGAATAACAACACCCAGCTGTTTCATACAGCGGATGGTGCTCAGACAGTCATCTCCTTTAAGAAAACCGGTTATTTCCGATGTGCCTTCAGCAATTGAAGAAAACATAACTGCTCTATGGGAGATAGATTTATCTCCCGGGACAGATAATTCCCCGTTTAATCCCTGTGGTGCTCTGTTAATAATTTCTTCCATTTTTTTCAGCTCCTAAAGCAATTCATGTGTTTCATACATATGGTCATGGAGAATCTGTTTTGCTGTAACTAGATCTTCTCTTGAACGGAAACTCAGCTGGAGGACACCCATAATATCCTCCCTGGCCTCGATGATTCTAATATTGGTAAGACTGATTTCCTTCTTGGCCAGTATTCCAGTGACGTCAGATATTACCCCAGGATGGTCAGGGATGTCCACATATAGATCATTGAACGGCATGAGAGCGCCTTTTTTACGGGCGGGCAGCTGATCACGCAATGCTTTTGCCTCAGCGAAGAAGTTGTAAATCCCAATTTTATCTTCTTCTTCCAGCATATTCTTTACTTCCTGAAGGGCCCCGTCCCATTCTTGAAGCATTTCCAGCAGTACTTGCCTATTATGTAACAGGATATCACGCCACATAGCAGGTGAAGCAGAGGCAATCCTGGTCAAGTCTCTGAAACCTCCTGCAGCCAGCCGGGAAACAATAGGATTTTCCTTTCCCATCTCTCCCGCTTTCAGAACAAGAGAAGAAGCAATAATATGAGGCAGGTGGCTGATCATACCTGCAAACCGGTCATGTTCCTCAGGGTGCAGCTCAATAAATTTTGACCTCGTGCCCCGCAGCCAGTTTTGAAGCTGGATAATTTTAGATGCTGGTGTCCCTTCCGGTGGAGTAAGTATATAAAACGCGTTCTCAAAAAGCCTTTCATTTGACGCGGTTACCCCAGTTTTATGGGAGCCTGCCATCGGGTGCCCGCCGATAAAGGCCGCTCCCTTTTCTGAAAACACCCTGGCCTTATCCATGATCGTTGTTTTCGTGCTCCCTACGTCTGTAATAATGCAGTCTTTCTTTAATTGCAATTCGGAAAGCTCCCCAAGCATTTCCACAGCGCTTTGAACAGGAACAGCAAGAATAATAAGATCTGCATTTACTGCTTCTTTTTTATAGTCAACAGCTGTTTCATCCACAATTTTAAGAGACAAAGCGAGTTTGTTTACTTTGTCATCCGCATCCCAGCCAATTAATGTGCAGCCGGGATGCTCTTTTTTTACATTTAAACTTAGTGATCCTCCGATCAATCCTAATCCTAAAACTAAAACACGCTTTGCCAAAAATAGGACCTCCTTATTTAACCAGAACCGCAAGCTCCTTTAAGAGTCTTTCATTTTGCTCTTTATTGCCAAGGGTTATCCTTACTGCGGAAGGATATCCGAGGGCTTCTCCGTTTCTTGTAATAAACCCTTTTGAAAGAAGGTAATTAAACACATCTCCTCCTGGTTTATTAAAATCGATTAAAATGAAATTTGTTTGCGAAGGGAAGAAATTCAGGTTATTCTCTTTGCAGAATTCCTCATACCTTTTCATTTCAGTTCTGTTTTTTTCATAACACTCACTAATAAAGTCTTTATCTTCCAGTGCAGCACAAGCAGCCTTCTGTGCCAGTGTATTTGTATTAAATGGCTCACGTCCCGGGTCAATTGCTTTAACTACTTCCTCATGGGCAATTCCATAGCCTATCCTTAATGATGCCAGTCCGTATGCCTTTGAAAAAGTCCTTAAAATAATAAGGTTAGGAAAATCCTTCAGCAATGGAAGTGTTTGTGGGTAGTCTGCCGCTTCCACATACTCATAATAAGCTTCATCACTTATAACAAGGACATCAGAAGGCACTTTTTTAAGGAACTCACTGAACGCTTTTTCGCCGACATATGTACCAGTTGGGTTATTGGGATTACAAACAAATACCATTTTAGTATTTTCATCTATAGCCTCAAGCATAGCGTCCAGATCGTGTACTCCGTCTCTTAGTGGTACCTCTTTTACTTCCGCTCCCTCAATCACAGCATTATGCCGGTACTGGGGGAAAGTTGGTGCAGCTGTTACAATGTTATCATTTTTTGTCAGAATAGCTCTGCACAAGATGAGGATTACTTCGTCAGAACCGTTGCCAAAAATAAGTTCCGTTTCCTTAACACCAAGTGATTCAGCTGTTTTTTCACGAATTTCTCTTGCGTAGCCGTCAGGATACACTGCCAGATCTGTCAGCGCCTGGCTGATTGCCTCTTTCACTTTAGATGAATAACCATATGGGTTTTCATTTGATGCAAGCTTTACCACTTCACTAAGACCTAGTTCTCTTTTTACTTCTTCGATAGGTTTTCCAGGCTGATACGCGACCATGCCCACCATTGATTCTTTAACCTTCATATGCGTCCCTCCGCTTTCTCCTTCGTTATCACGAGTTTATTCATTAATAAAAGCAGGAGCAGTCTGCGTGTATTCCGGCAGCTGCTTCCCGCATTTTATATATATACTCTATCCTATTATGAAATTAACTCTGTGACAAACTCATTTATCTCATTTAGAGCATCTTTTCTGTATTTTTCATCAATTAACTGTTTTTCGTTCTTTGCAATTATTTTAACAAGGGCGCTTCCTACGATTACACCGTCAGAAATAGAATTGAAGTAGTTTACATGTTCCTTTTTCGATATGCCAAAACCGATGAGCACAGGAATATCTGTTTTTGTTTTTAAATATTCAAGTGTGTCAGGCAGCTTTTCCGAAAAGTTTTCCCTAACCCCGGTTACCCCGTAAGAGGAAACAAAATAGAGGAAGCCTTCACTTACAGAACTAATCTTTTCCATTCTTTCGAGGGAGCTTAAAGCAACAAGAGAAATCAGAGATATGTCCGCATTTTGGCAAAGTTCTCTTACAGAACCGCTTTCTTCTGCCGGAAGGTCAGGTACAAGAAGCCCATCAATTTCAGCCTCTCTCATTTTTTTGATTATTTCTTCTTCACCCGCTGCAAGAATGGGGTTAATATAAGTAAATAAAACTACCGGTATTTCCAGGCCTTTTTTCCTCGCTTCTTTCACACCGTCGATCGCTTTAAGAATAGTCATTCCGTTCTTTCTCGCCCTGTCCCCGGCTGCCTGAATCACAGGGCCATCGGCAAGGGGGTCACTGAAAGGAACTCCCCATTCAAGAGCATGGGCACCGGACTCCTGCAGTGCTAATGCAATATCAATTGACGCCTCCAGGTTAGGGTCTCCAGCCATTATATAAGGCACAAATAAGTTTTTCTGATCTTTGAATGCTGACGTTAGCAGCCGGCTCATCCTTCATCCCCTCCCAGCACTTGCTGAATTGTATGAACGTCTTTATCTCCTCGGCCTGATAAACAGACGAGAATATTTTCTGTCTCAGGGAGCTCACCAGCCCTTTTAAGGGCATATGCCAGCGCGTGGGCAGACTCAATAGCCGGAAGAATCCCTTCCTGAACACAGAGCACCTGAAGCGCTTCTATGGCTTCCTCGTCTGTAACAGCTTCATAGTTAACTCTGCCTGTATCTCGTAAATAAGCATGTTCAGGGCCTATCCCCGGGTAATCAAGTCCGGCAGATATTGAATACGGCTCTGTGATATTTCCTGCTTCATCCTGAAGCAAATAAGATAAAGAACCATGCAGAACCCCTTTTCTCCCTTTCGTTAATGTAGCTGCATGCTCTTCTGTATCAGTACCCTTCCCGGCCGCTTCAATTCCGGTCAGGCGCACCTCGTCCTCAATAAAAGGATAGAACATACCAATTGCATTGCTTCCGCCGCCTACACATGCTACTATTTCATCCGGAAGTTTTCCAGTTTCCTCTAAAAACTGTTCCCTGCTTTCCCGTCCGATTACTGACTGGAACTCCCTGACCATCTTCGGATAAGGATGAGGTCCGACTGCTGAACCGATAAGATAAAATGTATCATTAACATGAGCCACCCAGTGGCGGATCGCTTCATTTGTCGCATCCTTTAACGTCCTTCCGCCGCTCGTTACTTTGATAACTTCTGCACCGAGAAGCCGCATTCGGAAAACATTAAGTTCCTGCCGCTTCATATCTTCTTCACCCATAAAAACTTTACAAGTCAGCCCAAACCTGGCTGCCGCAGTTGCCGCTGCTACTCCGTGCTGGCCTGCTCCGGTCTCAGCGATTATCTGCTGCTTCCCCATTCGTTTCGCCAGCAGTGCCTGGGCGATAGCGTTATTAATCTTGTGGGCACCTGTATGGTTCAGGTCTTCCCGTTTAAGGTAAATGGAAGCTCCTCCGGCCTTTTCTGTAAGACGTTTTGTTTTTGTTAAAGGGGTAGGCCGCCCAGAATATTTCTTCCATTCCTCATGGAGTTCCCTGAAAAATTCTTCATCCTTGATCACCTTTTCAAAAGCTTCTTCCAGCTGTTCCAGGGCGTACATTAACGTTTCAGGGACATATTTCCCTCCAAATGAGCCGAACCGCCCTAATTTATCTGGTGCGTTGTATTTCTTCTTAACACTCAAAACCATCGCTTCCATCTTCCCTTCGTCCTTTTTTCCATGTGTTTCTATTCCTGAAGATAAATCAATTCCCGGCGGATGATATTTCATTAGCTCACTGACGTTTTCGGGTTTAATCCCCCCGGCGATAAAACAGAATGCACTTTGTTTACCAGCTTCCTTAACGTATTCCGGAACGCTTTCCCAGTCAAAGGCAACACCGCTGCCGCCCCATGCATTTGCTGTTTTCGTATCAATGACAAACCCATCGCATGCGCCATTATATTCCTGCATTTTGCTGAGGCTGTCCCCTCCATGGTGGATTGTTTTAAAAACCAGTGTTCCAGCTTTCTCTTTCAGCCTTTTTAAAAAATCAGGCGTCTCCGTACCATGGCACTGAAGTACATCCAGCCCGCACTCTTTTGCAGAGCTTAACAGAACATCTTCTTCCTCGTTTACAAAAACACCGGCAAGCTTCTGTCCAGTTTGTACTGGTTTTTTCCGTGTCCAGCTTTTCACCTCTGCTGCAGTAACCTGCCTCTTACTTGGAGCGAATACAAACCCCAGGAAATCAGCACCGCTGTCTACCGCATTACTGTAATCATCAAAGGACTTTATGCCGCAAAATTTCAAAAGTGTATTCATCTGAGTTCCTCCTTAAACCATTGCTCCAGGAGCATCTTT
Source organism: Evansella clarkii (assembly GCF_002019695.1). GTDB lineage: Bacteria > Bacillota > Bacilli > Bacillales > Salisediminibacteriaceae > Evansella > Evansella clarkii. The sequence continues at coordinate 4,479,479 of NZ_KV917376.1, forward strand.
CTGTCAGATGCCGTCATGAAAGCTTCACCGATAAGCAGTCCGTCCGCCTTTATATTTTCCAGGTATTTAATATCTTCCTGCGTTTTCACTCCACTCTCACTTATGAAAAGGATGTCCTCAGGGACTAATTCTCTCAGCCTTGCAGATGTTTGAAGAGACGTATGAAATGTTTTCAGGTCTCTGTTGTTTACCCCAATCATTTTCGGCCGGCTGCCGGAAAGAACTTTCTCCAGTTCCTCTTCATCATGTACTTCCACTAATACATCAAGACCGAGTTCCTCTGCCATTCCGAGATATTCCTGTATCTGGGTTTTGCCAAGAATAGCAGCTATGAGTAATATCGCATCCGCTCCCATTTGCACGGACTGCTTTATCTGATTCTCGTGGATGATAAAATCTTTTCTGAGAACCGGCAGTGAAGTGCTCTCCTTCACTGCTGTAAGGTGAGAGCTGTGGCCCTTGAAAAATCGTTCATCTGTAAGGACGGAGACGGCATCGATAGCCAGCTGTTCGTATTCCCCGGCGATTTTCACAGGATCGAAGTTTTTCGTAAGCAAGCCTTTAGAAGGGCTGGCTTGTTTAACTTCGGCGATTATACCCATACTGCGGCTTGTATATTTCAAAGCTCTGAAAAGGGAGCGGTTTTCAAAATTCTGTATTAACTCCTGCCTTTCCGGAAGCTGTCGTACTTCTTCCAGTTTGTGATCAACAATAGTATCCAGGATCGTCGATGTCATTGTACGAGAACTCCCTTCCCTGCATTTCTGAGCTTTTCAAGCTGACTGAAAGCTTTATTCCCCAATGCTTCTTTTGCGGCATGCACGCCTTCCGCTATTGAAGAAACCGCTCCGTAAACATAAAGGGCCGCACCAGCATTAAGGAGAAGAATGTTTTCAGCCTCTTCTGGGCCTTCTCCTTTAAGAACAGATTCGATCATTTTGCCGCTTTCTTCTGCCGTTTCTACTAAAGCTGGCTTTATGTCACCGCGATTCAATCCCGCATCTTCCGGCGAAAATAAATACTCCGTCAGCCTGCCTCTCTGAATTTCATACACGTATGTTTTACCAGTTATTGTAATCTCATCAAGGCCATCGTCCCCTGTTACAAACATAGCTCTTTCTACACCAAGTTTTATCGCTGCCCTGGCCATCTTTACAGCTGCATGCCTGCTGTAAACACCGATCAGTCTTCTAGAAGCCCCAGCAGGATTGGTAAGAGGTCCCAGGAGGTTGAAAATTGTTTTAACACCAAGCTGCTTCCTTGCCTTTGCAACTTCCTTCATTGCCGAATGGTATATCGGGGCATAAAGAAAGCAGAGGTTGTCTGTTTTCAGCTTTTCTATCGCCTCTTCTTCCTTCGCCTGAATACTTATTCCGAGATAATCCAGTACATCGGCACTCCCTGTTTTCGATGAAACGCTTCTGTTGCCATGTTTAGCAACAGGGACGCCCAGTGAACTAAGAAGAATTGCAGCACCAGTTGAAATATTATAGGTGCCGCTTCCGTCACCGCCTGTACCGCATGTATCAAGAACAGGGAAAGGAGGTGTCACCTCCAGGGCCGACTCCTTCATCCCTTTAGCAAAACCTGCAATCTCATCAGCTGTTTCCCCTCTGTGCCTCAGGACAGCAAGTACTGCTGAGATTTGTTCATCGTTAAGTTCTCCGTTAAGCATGGATAAAAGCAATTCTTTGGCAGCCTCTTCACTGAGACTTTTAGTATTCAGAAAGTTTTCCATAACTTTGTTCATTTTAGAGTACCTCCTCAAGCTGATGCCGCCGCTCTGCGATCTTCACAGCGTACAATAATGCTTTAGCTTTATTTCTCGTCTCTTCCCATTCCAGCTCAGGAACGGAATCAGCAACAATTCCTGCGCCTGCCTGTATGGAAGCTGTACCATTTTTTAAGACAATTGTTCTGATTGCAATGCAGGAGTCGACACTTCCATTAAAACCGCAGTAGGTTACTGCTCCTGCATAAACTCCCCGGCGGCTCGTCTCAAGATCCTGTATAATTTCAGCAGCTCTCACTTTAGGAGCTCCTGATACCGTTCCTGCGGGATGTGCAGCAAACACTGCTTCAAAGGGCGTCGTCCCTTTCCTGAGCTGTCCGAAGACTTTTGTTATCAGATGCATGACGTGGGAGAAATAAGCCACACTCATCATATCCTCGACTCTTACAGAACCATATTCGCTTACTTTTCCAGCATCATTTCTCGCCAGGTCCACAAGCATAAGATGTTCGGCTCTTTCTTTTTCATCTGCGGCTAATTCCGCCGCCAGCATCCTGTCTTCGGCTTCATTGCTCCCTCGATGGCGTGTGCCGGCGATAGGATGAATCTCCAGCTCCTTTTCGTCATTAATTTTAACCAGCCTTTCTGGTGAACTGCCGATTATTTCCTGTTGCCCCAGTCTTAGATAATATAAATAAGGCGAAGGGTTAACTTTCCGGAGCACCCTGTACAGGTCAAGACCCGAGGAATTCACGTTGTACTGGAATCTTTGAGAGAGCACCGCCTGAAATATATCCCCTGCCTGGATGTACTCCTTTATTTGGGCTGCTTTATCGAGAAACTCCTCTTTTGAATAATTTGAAGTTACGCCATTGAATATATCTTCTGCCTCAGGCAGACTGCCTGGGGAAAGTGTCCGTTGTTCTGTTTTTCCGTATCTAATAACTGAAAGAATTTCTGCGATTTTTATCGTTCCTTGACGAAAACTTAATTCTGGTCTGCTTCCGTCCGCCTCCTGTAAGTGGATAATACTAATCTCCTCTTTTTCATGGTGAAAGGCGAGGATCGTATCACAAAAAACAAGATGAACATCCGGTTCTTCCGTACTGTTGCCAGATACTTTAGGTTCATAGTAGCTGTACGCTTCAAAACTTAAATAACCTACTGCTCCTCCAGGAAAAGGGATGTTCGGCAAATCAGGGGCTACATTCATATAATCCATGCTTTTTTCCCATGCCTCATTTAATGTACTGCACGTAATAAGACACTGGCCTGAAGCAGTTTCCAAATGAAATTGCCTTTGTTTCTCCACAATATAATATTTTGGATATAGTCCTATAAAAGAGTATTCTGACCATGAGGACAAGGCGTCCCGACTTTCCAGAATAAATGCTGCCTGCTTGTCAAACAACTGGAATAATTGAATAGGGGTTTTTGTATCTGCAACTATAGTAGATGTTACAGGGACTGTCCTGTACTTTGCTGCAGATTCTTTGAATTCTGAAAGGCTCGTTCCAATCACTGCTTTCACCTCTTTGGAAGAGTGACTGATTCGAGGGAGGTTTTACCAGAGGAGTGATAAACAAATACTAACTTTACTTTATCACTTTAAAACACTAAACCGACGAATGTACAAAAAGCGCCTGCCCCGGCAGAGGCAGACGCGCTATACGTCTGTCATATCAACTCTGCTCTCCTCATCTCGACTCATCTCATCTCAACTATTCTCATCTCATACACGACTTTCGCCGTTATAATGGTTAATGCTCTCAACTAAATTCTAACTATTCTTAACTAAGCTTGTTGTTATCCTAACGCATATTCGCATTCTTTGTCAAGGATAAATCCGGACGAAGAGTTACCGCTCTTTCTAAGTAAACATGGTTAATTTCTTCAGCCGGCTTATCCGTATTAACAGTCATCATCACCCGGATGCATTTCTCGAGGCTTCCAGGGACCGGGATTTCTCTTGCACACATAACCGGAACAAGATCATATCCTTCCAGTTTTCGTAATGCACCTGCAGGAAAAGCGGCATTTAAATCCTCCGTTACTGTTATCAGCACATGGGAAATATCATCAGGGCGGTAGGCGTTAGCCTCTTCCATCTCTTTAAACAGCCTGAAGGTGGCGCTTAAAATTTCTTCTGCATTATTTTCTTCCACTGTAGTGGCTCCTCTGATTCCCCTTACCATACTCATCCAACCTCTCGTTTAAATCTTTAGCTAAGTTTAACTTTATTGTTGATTTTCGTTACAGTCAGCTCGCTTTCCGCGGGCAATGCTTCAAAAAGCGTTACTTCTTAGAAATACTTCGATTTGTTTCGACGGATATCCTGCGAAGGTAAGCTGGCAGAGGAAGAAACAGCTACCATACTGCAGAGCGCACGTGGAGCTTCTGTCTCTTCCTCTTAACGTATCTCTTTGAAGCTACATGCGCCGAGACAACTCGCAGTGATTTCCTGATGTTATGCTCGTAGCTATTGCTTTTCCCGCAGGAGTCTCTCACCTTCCACTACAATCAATTTGCTTAAAAAGATTATTCTCATTTCACAAAGCTAATACTTTAAGAATTTCTTCATCTTTCACTTTTACCAGCTCTGGCTCTCCTATATTTTTAAGCAGCACAAATCTGACATCGCCATCGGACGCTTTTTTATCGCCTTTCATCCGTTTAAGAAGACGTTCTGCTGTGATACCAGGGGGAAGAGTAAGATCAAACCCCAGTGCTTCCATTTTTTTAACATATGGCTCATATGGAATTTTCACTCCGAATAAATATTCACTTAGCTGAAGTGCAAATTTCAAGCCCTTTGCGACCGCTTCTCCATGAGTGATTTTTCCATAACCCGATTCAGCTTCAACAGCATGACCCAGCGTATGTCCAAAGTTCAGAAAAGCACGGATTCCTTTTTCTTTTTCATCAAGTTGTACTATGTCAGCCTTTACCGAAATCGAACGTTGAAGCATCTCTTTCAGCACGTCTGTTTCTATGGAATGAAAGTCGTCCACTTTCTCGCTTATCCAGTTTAAGAAAGCTCCATCTGCTATAAAACCATGTTTAATTACCTCTGCAAATCCTGAACGCCATTCTTTTTCAGGCAGTGTCTTAAGGCATTCCGTGTCGTATATCACAAGCGAAGGCTGATGGAAGGCTCCAATCATGTTTTTGCCATAGGAATGATTAATCCCTGTTTTTCCACCAACACTGCTGTCATGGGCCAGAAGAGTTGTGGGCATTTGAATAAATGCTATGCCTCTCATATACGTGGCAGCAACAAAACCTGCAAGATCACCAATGACCCCGCCTCCGAGGGCGACAATCATTGAATTCCGGTCAAGATTTTTCTCAAGAGCCTCTGTCATTACCTGCTCATACACAGAAAAAGATTTAGAGCTTTCGCCGGACGGTACTGTACAGCAGTTTACCTTTACGGTTTCCGGAAAAGAGCTTAATACATCATTTAAATAGAGATTTCCCACAGATTCATCAGTTATGATGAAAAAGGAGGAAGGCTCCCCATTGAGATGATTTCTGATAATATTCCAGGTGTCCTTTCTGGTCCCTTCATCAATAATAACTGGATAAGGACTGGAACCCGCCTTTATCTGAAGGACTGAAGCCGTCATTAAAAATTCCTCACTTTTTCTGTATATGCTCTTAAATTAGCATCAATATCATTAATCGTATCCGCCCCGAACTTTTCGAGAAACGCATCAGCCAGCTCCCAGGCAACAGCAGCTTCACAAACTACTGCAGCCGCTGGAACCGCACAGCTGTCCGATCTCTCAATGCTTGCAGAAAACGGCTCTTTTGATTCAATATCGACACTCTGAAGGGGTTTGTACAGAGTTGGTATCGGCTTCATCGCCCCGTGGACAACAACTGGCATGCCATTAGTCATCCCGCCTTCAAATCCTCCAAGACGGTTAGTTCTCCGGTAGTAGCCTTGTTCTTCGTCGTGAAGAATTTCATCATGCACCAGGCTTCCAGGAAGCCTTGCCGCTTCAAAGCCTATACCTATTTCCACACCTTTAAAGGCGTTAATACTCATGACACCCCTGGCAATTTTACCGTCCAGCTTCCGGTCGTAATGAACATGGCTCCCAAGACCGACTGGAAGGTTGACAGCAACTACTTCCACAACCCCGCCAATAGAATCTCCATTTTCTTTCGCTTCATCAATTGCCTGTTTCATTTTCTCTCCGGCTTCTTCATCAAGGCAGCGAACCTCGGATGCCTCTGAACGTTCTTTCAGCTCACTGATTGAACTGTATTCAGGCTGGCTGCTTTTTATGTTTCCAATTTCAAGAACATGGCCGCATACTTCAATTCCGAAGTAGTTAAGTAATTCCTGAGCAACAGCACCAACGGCTACTCTTACTGTTGTCTCCCTGGCAGAAGAACGCTCAAGCACATTTCTCATATCCCGGTGATCGTATTTAATCGCCCCGTTTAAATCTGCATGGCCTGGACGAGGACGTGTAATTTTACGCTTAACCTCTTTCTCTTCCTCTTCTGTTAAAGGAGCGGAGCCCATTATCTTTACCCAGTGTTTCCAGTCTTTGTTTTCCACATGAAGTGTAATTGGAGCTCCGGTAGTTTTCCCGTGCCTTACACCGCTGGTGATCCGCACCTGGTCTTTTTCAATCTGCATCCTTCTACCCCGTCCATAGCCTTTTTGTCTCCTCGCAAGATGGACATTTATTTTCTCTTCTGTCAGCGGCAGCTGGCTGGGTACACCTTCAATAATTGCAGTAAGTTCCGGTCCGTGGGATTCACCCGCTGTTAAAAATCTCATTCTATCTACCTCTTCTTTCTTTATCGCTTTTATGTGCTAAATTAATGTTATGTTTAATTGTCGTTGATTTCAGTATATTTTTCAAGACCAAATAAAAAAAATTGTCTTTTTCTTATGTTGTTTGAGTGTATTATACAGGCAAAAGGGATATAAAGAAAACCCGCCGATTGGCGAGCCCGAAGGAGGTTAACTCCCTTATTTCCTGTATAAGTATTCAGCTCCCATTTTAGCTGGCAGGAGGGCGCCCCCCCCCCCAGGTTTCAATATGCTCAGGAAGATGCTTTTCTGTAAAAAAATGTGTCTTCAGATTCCAGTCCATATAATTTCGGATTAAAAATCTGCTCTGTACTTCCAACAAACAATAATCCCCCCGGCCTGAGAGAGTCACTCAGTTTTTTATATAAAGCCTGTTTTCCCTCTTCAGTAAAGTAAATCATAACGTTACGGCAGATAATCAGATCATAACCTGTTTCGCAATTGTCAGAAAGGAGATTATGCTGTCTGAATTTCACAGTCTTTTTCACTTCTTCCTTCACTTCATATCCAGAACCACTTTTTACAAAAAAGCTGTCCAGCATTTCCCGTGGGACCTCTTTTAGGGAACGTTCTATGTAAAAACCCTTTTTGGCGATTTCTAATACCGCCTTATCAATATCTGTGGCAAGGACTTCAAAATCATTGTAGGTAAAATAGTTCCTGAGCAGCATTGCCAGAGTATACGGTTCTTCACCTGTTGAACAGGCAGCACTCCACATTTTAATCTTTCGGCGGGAGACCTCTAATTCCTGAATTTTTTTCTCAAGTATTTCCCACCTCTCCGGGTTCCGGAAAAATTCAGAAACATTGATTGTCATCCTCGTTAAAAATTCTTCCATCATATCCGGTTCTTTAATAAGCGATTTATAATACAGCTGAAAATTAGTAAACCCCTGCTTTTCCCTGAGGGAAGTGAGTCTTCTTTTCATTTGTGCTTCTTTATATAATCCAAGATCTATTCCGGTACTGCTTTTTATATTTTGAACAAATAACTGATAATCGTCCTGCATCCTTCATTTCCCCTTATCATGTCGTGCCACTTGAATTTTAGCTGTTATAAAAAGCTGCCGGATTCCGGCAGCTTTTTATTAAACCCACTTAGAAACAGTTTTTTCGTATGTTACAAGCTCTTCTGTGTTGAAGAACAATTCTATTTCTCTTTTTGCACTTTCCTCAGAGTCGGAACCGTGAATAATATTCATGGAAACCTGTACTCCGAAGTCTCCGCGAATTGTTCCTGGAGCTGCTTCCTGCGGGTTTGTTTTACCCATCATTTTTCTTGCTTCAGCAATAACATTATCGCCTTCCCAAACCATAGCAAAAACCGGGCCGGAAGTAATGAAATCAACGAGCTCACCGAAGAAAGGGCGCTCCTTATGCTCACCGTAATGCTGCTCGGCTAGTTCTTTTGAAATCGCTAACATTTTTGCTCCCGCTAAAGTGAAACCTTTCTTTTCAAAACGGCTGAGCACTTCTCCAATAAGGCCTCGCTGCACTCCGTCTGGTTTAACCATTAAAAAAGTACGTTCCATTGTTGTCTACCTCCTGAAATTGTTATGTACTAAACAAACCTTTTTGATTATAGCAAATTTTCTCAGAAATCACAATGGAAACTAGTATATCGGTGTTATCCGAAGATAAATAAAAAGACCCTCGCCAAAGAGCCTTAAGATGAAACACAATTATCTGTAATTTAAAACTTGCGGCTGCCAATATAATCAGCGATTTGTATGAGGGCATTTTTCGCCTGAATGTCAGGAAGCTCCGCCATTGCCTCTCTTGATTTTTCGAGATACCTGTCGGCCATTTCCTTCGAATACCCAACAGCTCCTGACTCTTTAATAAGCTTTATCGTTTGTTTGATATTTTCCCCGGAGCCGTCTGCACCGTTCAGATAACTGATCACCCGCTGTTTAATGGATGGGTCATGATGCATCGCATATAATGCCGGAAGAGTTATATTCCCTTGCAGGAGATCACTTCCCGCAGGTTTGCCAAGTTCCTTTTCAGTACCTGTAAAATCGAGAATATCGTCTGTAATCTGAAAAGCCATCCCTGTATAGTAGCCATACCGGGCCAGTTCACGCTGATACAATACTGGTGCACCTGCTGCCACAGCACCGAGCTGGCAGCTCACCGAGATTAAAAGAGCGGTTTTTCGCTTTATCCGCCGGAAATACATTCTCAGGTTCTGATTCCAGTTGTACTGGTCTCTTATTTGTTCTACTTCTCCTATACACATTTCTACCATTGCTTCTGAGAGCAGCTGATGCACTTCCGGAGAATCGCTTTCTGTCGCTATCTCTATAGCTCTTGCAAACATATAATCTCCAGTGTACATTGCAACCTTGTTATCCCACTTAGCCTTAATCGTCTTTTTTCCCCGGCGAAGTTCTGCCTCATCAATCACATCATCATGAACAAGGGATCCCATATGTATTAATTCAAGGGGGACAGCTATTTTTTTTATTTCATCCAGATTATAGGTGCCAAACTGGGCAGCCAAAAGAACAAACACAGGTCGTATGCGTTTGCCTCCAGCTTTAAGTATATGTGCTGAAGCTTCCTGAAGCACCGGGTGTTCGGCGTTAATGTTTCTTTCAATTTCTTTTTCTATTTTCCCAATGTCAGAACGTAAATGCCAATAAATATCTGTCAGTTTCATTTGTGTCCACCTTGTCTTTGTTATACAGATTGACAATAGCCAGCCGGCTGCCAAAGCGAAATTTTGTGTACTTTTTCATCGAGTAAGCCCAGCTCATATGCCAGGTCATAATATAGATGAAGGCCTTCTATATGCTTAGCTGAAAGATCGTAATTGAGGCCGTTAAAATAGTTCTCCCAAAAATGGTATGAACCACCCATCTCCCCGCGTATCTTTTCAATCATTTCTTTAAAGCCATCCTGGAGCACCGCCTTCTTACTCAACTGAAACTGGTCATAAAGCGCGTGAAGGAGTTCTGGCTCCTTAAGCCATGCATCTCTTCTCGCTGCGATTACAGCAAAAGTCATTGGCAAGGATGTAAAATGAGCCCATACTTCTCCTAAATCATACCTGTAAATACTATTGTCCGCATTCCAGACAGAACGGATTGCATCGTCCCCAATGAGCAGGCAGGCATCATGAGATGCAAGCATGGATTGATAATCAGGAGCCATAGTTTCATAATTTACATTTAAATTATAAAATTTCTTTAATATGATCTTCAGCAGGTTCACTGATGTTGCAGAGCTTGAAGTTAGGGCAACCGACCGCCCCTCCAGCTGAGTTAACGGAACTTTTGAAAACAGAAAAATAGATCCCACTGCGGCCGGGGATGAAACAGACATATCCGGAAGAAGGATATACTCCTCACAATGTTCACCGTATGCAAAGGAGGAAATACCGCCAATATGCACCTTCCCCTCAGCCATGTCCCTGTTTAACTGTGCTGGAAATTTAGGTACGAAGCTGCATCCTCTGCTCTTTAACATTTCCCTGTCAATATGATAAAACAACGGCAGAATATTTGTATAGGAAATTTCTGCGATTACCAGGCTCATCTTTCTTCCCCCCAGCGTTTAAAAAGGTCATGTCCCACCCCGGCCTGGTCCAGCACCTTGCCTGCCACAAAGTTAACAAGATCGTCCAGCGTCTCCGGATTATGGTAAAACCCAGGCATGGCAGGTACAATCTGCCCGCCCTGGTCACTCACCTTTTTCATGTTTTCCAGGTGTACAGAATGGAGCGGTGTTTCTCTCGGAACAATAATTAATTTTCTTCTTTCTTTAAGCATAACATCGGCAGTTCTCTCCAGCAGATTCCCGGATATGCCGTTAGCAATTTTCGCTAAAGTTCCCATAGAACAAGGTACGATGATCATCCCGTCATTTTTCGCTGAACCGCTGGCGATTGGGGCTGAAAAATCCTGCTGTGTATGAAAATGAAGATTATCATTTTTGCCAAACAGTTCTTCAAGACAATTTTCCCTGTCTGTCGTGTCCATCCCCAGTTCATAATAAAACACCTGCCATGCAGCCTCTGTCATCAGGAGATGCACTGTATGTTCCGCTCTTAAAAGCGATTGTACAACCCTTACTCCGTATACAGCCCCGCTTGCCCCTGTAATTCCTACTGCGAATATCTTTTTATCGGTGTTCATATAAGTAAATCTCCAATCGTAAATGCAAGCATAGTCAGGCTGATTATTCCGTTCATTGTGAAAAAGGCTACATTCACCTTCGAAAGATCGTCAGGAGATACAAGGGAATGTTCATAGATCATTATCCCGGCCACAATAAGCACACCAGCCAGATATATCCAGCTGAGCGGTGTGATAAAGAATAATACGATCATAGCTGTTAAACTTAAAATATGGAATCCTCTTGCAAATAAAAGCGCTTTATGAATACCAAAAAAACTTGGAATAGAATACAATTTGACGTCTTTGTCGTATTCTGCATCCTGAGTAGCGTAAATCACGTCAAAGCCTGCTGTCCATAAAGCAACAGCAAGGAATAAAACAAATGCCTCCCAGGTTAATGTACCGGTAGCACCAACCCAGCCTCCAAGTGGCGCTATTCCAATGGTAATACCCAGAAAAACATGGCAGAGCCATGTAAATCTTTTTGTATAAGAATATATAACAAGAAAAAATACGGCAACAGGCAGTAAATAGACAGCCAGCATATTTAACTGAAATGCTGAAATAAACAAAAGGGCGAACGAGAGTACGAGAAACAGCCCTGTCTCTGACCTGGAAATCAATCCGGCAGGTATTGCCCTGTCAGCAGTTCTTGGATTAGCTTTATCAATCTTTGAATCAATAATTCTGTTTAATGTCATTGCCGCACTTCTGGCACCAACCATTGCCAGCGTAATCCAGATCCATTCGCTGATTGTAGGCCAATTCCCCTCTAACAGGAGACTGCCTAATACAGCCCCTAAAAATGCAAACGGAAGTGCAAAGACTGTGTGTTCAAATTTTATCATCTCTAATATTATTTTTAACTTCTTCATGGACATATCCTCGCTTATCCTGCAGTTAGTGATTAAGTAATCTATCAGTCTTTTCTGGCAAAGTGGGACGCAGCAGCCCCGCCGGAATAGGATTTATAGCTCACCTTGCTGAATCCGGCTTCCTGAAACATCTGCTTTAGTTCCTTTTTGCCCGGGAATGATTGCGCGGACTCCTGCAGCCATGAATATTCCTTATAGCTTTTCGCGAATATTTTCCCAAATACAGGCATAATGTATTTAAAATAAAGCCAGTAAACTTGTCTGAATACCGGAAGGTCAGGCTGTGATGTTTCCAGGCAGACCGCCATTCCCCCAGGTTTAACAACACGGTGCATTTCTTTAAGTACTGCCATATAATCAGGAACATTCCTTAAACCGAAGCCAATAGTGACAAAGTCAAAGGAATTATCTTCGAATGGAAGCTCCATAGCATTTCCATGCACGAGCTTAACTTGTTCCATACCTTCTTCCTTAATCTTCTTCTCTCCGACTGAAAGCATATTACGGCTGAAATCAAGGCCTGTGACCTCACCGCTGCTGCCTGCAGCCTTTCCGAGAGCAATTGTCCAGTCTGCTGTACCACAGCATACGTCCAGTGCCTTCGAGCCTTCCTGAACAGCCATTTTCTTCATCGTATCTTTTCTCCAGGCCAGATGAAGCTGGAAACTTATAATGGAATTCATTTTATCGTAATTGCCATATATAGATTCAAAAACCTGATGAACTTTTTCTTCTTTAGACTGTGCCATTACTTTACCCTTCCTCTGCAACACATTGTTTTTCATAGCGTACTTCTTCCAGCAATTCGTCCACACGGGAACAGATAATCGATTGTAAGGTTGTCCCTTCCGCACACATCCCGTATATTCTGTCTTTAACCGTCTCAATCCGGGCAATAAACAGATCATCCACATACTGGTCGCTTCTTCCTGCTGCGTATGACTCGGAAGCCAGTATTAAGGCGAGAGGGCCTTTTTTGCCTTCTCTCATTAGCATCGTTCTCTCTGTAAGCAGTCTTTTCAGGAGAAAAAATTCTTTAGCAGCCTTTTTCCAATCCTGGAGATTAAGTACACCAGCCACATGCTGGACAACAGATGAATCAATCGTAGCCATCTGTTCTGCACATTTGTAATAATCCAGCTTCTTATTTTGGTAAACACTCATCTTTGCCTCGTTAATTTCTTTAATGGAACAGGCAAGAGCCCTGATCATAGGGAGGTCATTTATCTTCGACAGTATAAAGTAGTAGAGACTGCTGTAATAGTCACCTGCTAGTACTCTCAGCTGTCTTTTCTTCTTATGGGAATCTTCCGTCTGCTGATCTGCAGAAACTTTCTCGTGGGTATCAAGGGCAGCCTGTACGAGGTAGGCAGTAATTACGCATTTATTGATATAGGAGGAGGAAAGCTGCTTTTCCTTCATCATACTGAATAAGATGACTCCCTGATCTTTATCCAGGGATGGTTCTTCTATGTATTTCTTTAAATAAGGATGCTCGATCCGGTTATAGAAACTTTCAAAAATCTCATTAAGTTCTTCGCTGTAAGTATATGATGATGTCATTAACAGATCCCCCAACGCAATTTCTATTTTGTCGCACAGCATCAAGCACCTTGCTTTGATTAACCACTAATTATGCAAACTGGCATGATAATTGTTTCAGCTGCTCCATCATTTTAAGTATACCATAATTGCCACGTATGGATAAGAGGAGCTTCTGAGGTTCATCACTGAGGGAAAGTACAAAAGCGCAAGCGCCTTGGTCACGAGCGACACTCTTTACCTGCGACGAGTAACCGCAGGTCCAAGCACTGGAAGGACTTTGACAGAAGCCGCTCTTTGGCTTCTGAAAAGGCCTGAGGTGACCTCGAGCTCGTAGGCGCTGAAGCTAGACAACTATCTTGGAAATTTATACTTTCTTACCCTTTAAAGAAAAGCAGGATTAACCTGCCCGCACTGCTTATTCATCACTGTGCATTTCCCCATGGGCTGTCTGAATAACCGCTTTTCCCCGTATTTTGATCGCTGAAGTATGTTCTGTGAACTGAGCAATCATTACTTCGTTTTTATCCAGCTTCTCTGAATGGTGAAACCGTGTATCTGTCCCTCTTGTTAAGCCGATGACATTAACCCCGTCCTGCTTTGCTTTAATAACAATATAATCTTTCTGATCGGACATTTCATTCACTCCCTGTGAAGTTGATTTTAAAATATTCCTGCCAGTTATTGCAGATCAGAGGTCTATCCTTTTATAAATGTGAGAACTTCGGCGCGTGCAGCTGCGTTCTCCTCAAAATGCCCCCTTACAGCAGAAGTCACTGTCTGAGACCCTGGCTTTTTCACACCCCGCATTGTCATGCACATATGCTCTGCTTCGACTACAACTATAACCCCATGAGGTTCCAGCGTTTCAACTATGGAATCAGCAATGGTAGAAGTAATTCTCTCCTGCAGCTGCGGCCGCTTTGTCACTGCTTCAACTGCTCTTGCCAGTTTACTCAGCCCTGTAACTTTTCCGCCTCGTGGAATGTAGCCAATATGGGCTTTTCCAAAGAACGGGACAAGGTGATGTTCACAAGTGGAATAAAATGGAATATCTTTTACAAGTACCAGTTCTTCATGGTCCTCACCAAAAATAGTTGTGAAATGTTCTTTTGGATCCTGATTAATTCCCTGAAAAATTTCCTCATACATTCTAGCCACACGCTTAGGAGTGTCTATAAGCCCTTCCCTGGAAGGGTCTTCTCCGACTGCTTCAAGAATCATTGTTACGGCCTCTTCAATTTTCTTATGGTCAACTTTATTCATAGAGGTGCCTCCGTTCATTATATCACTCATTAAGTCGATAAAATTCTAGCATATTCTGCAATATAAATACAAGCAGAGCGTGCTGTGTACAGCTTTCCTCTTATTATTCCTGCGGCTGGAAAATAAACACACAAAAAAAAGAACCACTAAAGTGGCTCTTTTTTTGCGGTAATTCGCGGCCCTGTATGTATGTTAATTATTTAACTGCATCTTTAAGGGCTTTACCTGGCTTGAAAGCAGGTACATTGCTTGCAGGGATTTCGATTTCTTCACCAGTCTGCGGGTTGCGTCCTTTACGGGCTGCACGCTCGCGAACTTCAAAGTTTCCGAATCCAATCAATTGTACTTTTTCATTGTTTTGAAGAGAACCAGTGATGACGTCAAAGACTGCATCTACTGCGTTAGTAGCATCCTTTTTGGAAAGTTCCGCCTTTTCAGCTACAGCATTGATAAGTTCTGTCTTATTCATACCATTCACCTCCTCCCATAGAATCATCTGTGTTATTTCTTTTCTTTCACAAAAATAAACTTTTTATACGTGTTTCCCTGTAAATCAAGGGATAACAAGGCTAATCTTAAACGATTAATAAAAATAATTCAACATTTTTTGCGGAATTCCTTGTAATTTCATGACTTTTTTACCTTATTTGCCAAAATTTCATCGAATGGCTAACATTTATTTCCATTTTTACAAAAGATACACTATCCGACCTTGCACAAGTAAAGCGGTCCTGAGAGCAGGCATATTCAGAATTATTCAGAATTCCGGAACACCCGATCACTTTAGCTGGAGAGAGGATTACTCCTTTCTTCACCTATAACTATATACCCCCCTGTTAAAAATAAGCAAAGAAAAAACCCTCCGAGTGGAGAGCTTATAAAATAATAGCTATTAATCCTCCTGAACCCTCATTGATAATACGTTCCAGTGTCTCCTTTAGTTTATACCTTGCATTTTCAGGCATTAACGATAATTTAGCTGATATACCTTCCCGCACAATAGAATTGAGAGACCTTCCAAATATATCGGAGTTCCAGATAGATAATGGGTTTTCTTCAAAGTCCTGCATCAGATAACGCACAAGTTCTTCGCTCTGCTTTTCAGTCCCTATAATAGGAGCAAATTCAGATTCCACATCTACTTTAATCATATGAATGGAAGGAGCTACTGCTTTTAAACGGACACCAAATCTTGATCCCTGCCTGATAATTTCCGGCTCATCAAGGCTCATATCCTCGATAGAAGGGGCGGCAATTCCGTACCCTGTCTGCTTAACCATTTTCAGAGCTTCTGCAACCTGGTCATACTCCCGTTTGGCTTCTGAAAAGTCCTGCATAAGCTCCAGCAAGTGATCTTTGCCCCGGATTTCCACACCAACCACTTCTTTTAATATCTCATCATAGAGATCGTCAGGTGCGTGCAGGTCAATTTCCGCTACTCCCTGGCCCATCTCAATCCCCGCAAGACGCGCTTCATCGATAAATTCATATTCAAAAAACTGGCCAACAACTCTGTCCACATCTCTCAGACGCTTTATATCTTTAACAGTATCTCTCACAGCAATTTCATAGTTGTCTCTCAGCCAGTGATCTTCCTTGAGCACCATTACCCAGCTCGGCAGATTCACATTTACTTCATGGACAGGAAATTCAAAGAGCACTTCACGCATTACATTATTTATATCCTGCTCTGCCATCCCCTCAATATTCATGGCCAGAACAGGCACGTCATGCTCCTCTTCAATACTTGATCTCAGCTGTTCCGTATCCGGATGCTGCGGGTGGACACTGTTAACAAGGACAATGAACGGCTTTCCTACTTCTTTGAGTTCTTGAATTACCCTCTTTTCAGACTCTGCATAATCGTTTCTTTCAATTTCGCCAATAGAGCCGTCGGTTGTTACTACAACTCCTAATGTGGAATGTTCCTGGATAACCTTTCTCGTTCCGATTTCCGCAGCTTCATGGAAAGGAATTGGATCCTCGTACCACGGTGTATTAATCATCCGGGGACCGTTTTCATCTTCGTATCCCCTTGCCCCGGGGACGGCGTACCCAACGCTGTCAACCACTCTCACATTAACATCAAGGCCATCGCCCACATGTATTTTAACCGCCTGGTTAGGTACAAACTTAGGTTCAGTGGTCATTATCTGTTTTCCTGCAGCACTTTGAGGCAATTCATCCTGTGCTCTTGCACGATCCGCTTCATTTTCAATATTCGGGATAACTGCAAGCTCCATAAACTTTTTAATAAAGGTAGACTTACCAGTCCGGACCGCCCCTACCACCCCTAAGTAAATATCACCGCCTGTTCGTTCCGCAATATCTTTAAAGATATCAATTTTTTCCACAAAATCCCCTCCCGGTCTGTTCAAAATAGATTGTATAACAGCTATTTTTCGATACAATGCAGAGACAATATATATTTATGATGTTGTCCATTAATTATGACAAAGCATTTATGTTTTCTGTCCGGTACAGGAGGTCAATATACCCCCTCCGCTTCCAGGCGCTCCAGAACTCTGCCTGTCTCTGAGCTGTCCCTGTGTTAAGACAACAAGTCTTCAGAATAAGAAAAGCTCTCCTTTCTCTTGTATGTATATGAGAAGGAGAGCTTTTTAGAACTGGCATGAACCAGTTCCAGCTTTGATTTATTCAGTTTCTGCCGGGAGAAATACAATTTCACCGTTCTCTATTGTCTGCCCCCTGGAATTCACTGGTGCAAAAGGAGAGTTTTCCAATAAAAGAAAGCGCAGATCATCTCCTTCCTCGTAGGAAGAAGCGTCTTCATTCTCAAGATAATATTGTATATCCAGAGAATAATCTATTATTATATCCCCATTTGTCTGCATGAGGAGAGGCAGGCGGTGGGTTGGATGGAACGGACTGTCAACAGCAGGCTGTTCCTCATAATTTAATGCTTCGTAATCAATCTCCAGAAGCTCGTCACCAGCGATTCCGGCAACAGGGGCGTACTCGTTTTCCCTTCTGTACATCTGAAGCCTTCGCTCAAATTCCTGAATTTCTCTGATTACAGTTAAATCAATGAGCTTAACTTCAGCCATTTCTTCTGGATTGGTGATTACATATTGATATATTCCACCGTTTTCAAACGAGTTCCCAGGAGCAGACTCCAGATATTGGGGTACCAGGCGTGCGAAATTCACCGGATAACGCCTGAATAACGGTGTTCCCTCTTCCCTGGGGGCCGTAGGGAGTACTCCGTTATCAAGACGATACTGAATGACGGCGGACTGTACAGCTTCAAGCTGTGCCTGGTATGGGGCCTGGTTTTCTACGCGGCGCTCCTGGGGGTAAAAACATCCGGCGAGCAGTACAGTGGCCAGTATTATTAATAGACAAGTCCTGATAGACACCATATATTCCACCTTGCATTTTCATTATAGTTTGTTTTATTCCGGTGTCGGCCCGGCAAAAACAGTAAAAAATATTATGAATCCTGCAACCATTATACAAATAAAGCTAATTGTTAATAACAGATACCTGAGAAAACCTGATAATTTCTCTTTTGTAAAAATTGTCAAAACTACAGAAATAAACATTAAACCCATTGCAAAAAAGGAGATCCACATATTCGTCATCGGATCGCTAGTCATATCTTCCACCTCATTATACACATTTAAAAGAAATTTACGGGATAAAGTGAACCTTCATTGGGGGTTTTGTTCATCCCCCAATGATTGTAAGTTGAACTAACCGGGATGTTAGCGTCCGTTATTTACCGCCTAATAAACATCTTTCCCACCATTTATGTTTGGAGGCGGGAGTTTTACGGACGATTGCATCGGGATAAATTATAGCACAGACGACAGCCCCTTGCACATCAATTACTATTTTCAGCAAATATATGTATGAATAAAAATAAGTGTTTTATTAGCTCAGAATGACTTTAAATTTTTTATAACAGTGATATCAATGAAATCAGAGCAAAGGAGGAACGAATTTTATCTATAAGCTTTGGATAAAAAGAAGAACATGACTTTTCGATTGCAGCGTATGACGGCGACTGTTTCAGGAATAGCGCGAGCTGAGAATCCATTTTTGACGGCGTTTTAGCCGGCAAAAATTAGTTGAAGCCGTACCCGCAGAAAGCGTCCGACTGAAGCGTAAATCGAACAACAAAGTAACTTTTTCCAAGATAATGTCCACATTAAAGTTGAAAATTATAAAATGGATTCAAATCAAATAAAAAGGCTGAAGAAACGGGGCAATTTCTTCAGCCGGTGACTAAACACTGCTTAATAGTGAAACAACCCGGATTTAGCGTTGCTTCGTTTTATTATATGCTTGCTTAAAAAGGTTCGATGAGAACATAAGCCCAGATTATCACTTATTTTGAAACATTTTTGCCAGGCTGGCAAAGTCAGTCGGAACATTGTTAGAAGTGATTGCTTTTACTAACTCATCTTCCTTTTTCTTCGAGACAGGTACATTAGCTAACTTTGCAACCTGATGAATGAGATTCCGGACATTTTCTTCGTTTTTCAAGTCGGTGGAGCTTACCTGATTAGCCAGTTTAAATAAATCCTGCTGCTTAACATTTGTCTTTTTTTCCACCTGATCAAATATCGATCCTTTTTTCTCGTCCAAAACAAAGCCCTCCTCATGCAAGATGTCAAGATATCTTATGCACAGGGGGGCATCATGTGATTACAGATCACTTTTAATCAGGCTATTCTTTAAAGTCATCTTTTCTTAATTTCAAATCCTCTACTTCGTGTTTTTTAACACGGCCCATAAGCTCAGTTACTGCTTCTTCGGGTGATTTATTATTGAATAGAACTTCATAAAGTTCGTTGGTAATCGGCATCTCCACCTCAAGCTTACGGGCAAGCTCATATGCAGCCTGAGTAGTTCTGATCCCTTCTACTACCATCCCCATCTCTGATAATACTTCCTCAACGCTTTTACCTTTTCCAAGCATATTACCAGCCCGCCAGTTTCTGCTGTGTACGCTGGTGCAGGTTACAATCAGATCGCCGAGACCGGATAGCCCCGCGAATGTCAGTGGGTTAGCTCCCATTTTCAGACCCAGTCGTGTGATTTCCGCTAACCCCCTCGTCATTAAAGCGGCTTTTGCGTTATCACCATAGCCTAGTCCATTTGTCATCCCGGCACCGATGGCAATAATATTTTTTAAAGATCCCCCGATCTCCACACCAATGAGGTCAGGATTAGTATAAACGCGGAAATGCTTATTCATAAACAAGTCCTGGACCCTTTTAGCTGTTTCCGGGTCGCTGGAAGAGCTTGTAACTGTTGTAGGCTGATAGAGGCTGACTTCTTCAGCATGGCTTGGCCCGGAGAGTGCTGCGACTCCGGCTCTCAGGGATACTGGGATTTCTTCTTCGATTATTTCCGAAACTCTCAAATGAGTACCAGGTTCAATACCTTTGCTGGCGTGTATAAACAGCACTGGACGGTCTATCAGAGTGGTAACCTTCTTAAGTACTTCCCTCATCGCTTTAGTCGGCACTACCAGGAGCACTGCTTCCGCCCCTTCAAGGGAGTGATTTAAATCTGTTACTGCGTTTATTCCTTCCGGAAGCTTTATATCCGGCAGATAACGGTTGTTCGTATGATTTATATTAATTTCGTTTGCCTGTTCTTCTGATCGGCCCCATAAATAAACATCATGCCCATTGCTGGCAAGAACGATGGACAAAGCTGTTCCCCAGCTGCCCGACCCCAGTACAGCGATTTTCGACATATTACTGCGTCCTCCCCTTTAAGTTGCTTTTTCTCCAATTTTGCTCTCAGTGCCTTGAAGCAGGCGTTTTATATTAGTTCTGTGGCGCCATAAAGAAATCAATGCAATAAACAGTATAAAGTAAGATAAATACGCCGGATAGTCAAAGAAACCGTGGAAGAAAAAGGTGATCACTGTAGTCAGTACGATAAAAAGCAGTGATCCTAAAGAAACATATCTTGTAATAACGATAGAAATAATAGCAATAACACCTGCGATTATTGCAGCGAAAAAAACAAGAGTAGCGAGCACACCTATTGTAGTTGCTACACCTTTTCCGCCTCTGAAGCCGAAATAAACCGGCCAGTTATGCCCGGCAATTGCGGCAATACCGCAGGCAGCGGCCACCATGCCCTCTCCAGTTAGCCAGAACCCCAGCAGAACGGCAGCGATACCTTTAAGACAGTCAAGCAGCAAAACCGCTATTGCAGGGCCAAGGCCGAGTACCCTCAGCGTGTTTGTCGCCCCGGCGTTTCCGCTGCCGTGCTGCCTGATATCAACCTGTTTCAGTTT
Organism: Evansella clarkii; assembly: GCF_002019695.1. GTDB lineage: Bacteria > Bacillota > Bacilli > Bacillales > Salisediminibacteriaceae > Evansella > Evansella clarkii. The sequence continues at coordinate 4,500,141 of NZ_KV917376.1, forward strand.
TTTTGCCAGCAGATAACTGAAGCTGATTGCGCCTATTAAGTATGAAATTATAATCGAGATAACTGCTGTCATTACAACCCTCCAAATAATTAGTCATTTTTTTTACGGGCGATAATCCGGATCGGAGTACCTGTGAAATCGAATGTATCGCGGATTTTGTTTTCCAGGAACCTTCTGTACGAGAAGTGCATAAGTTCCGGGTCATTAACAAACAAGACGAAAGTTGGCGGTGCAACCGCGACCTGTGTGGCATAGTTGATTCGCAGTCTCTTCCCCCCACTGTCTGTTGGTGCAGGATTCATCGTTACTGCATCGACAATAAGATCATTCAGCACATGAGTAGGTACCCGCATATTATGAATTTCACTGACTTTATTCACCATAGGCAGGAGATTATGCATCCTGCGCTTTGTTTTAGCTGACAAAAATAAAATCGGTGCATAGTCAAGGTACAGAAATTCATCCCGGATCTTCTGCTCAAAGTTTTTCATTGTTTTATCATCTTTTTCTATGACATCCCACTTGTTTACAACTATTATTATAGCCCTTCCAGCTTCATGGGCGTAACCGGCAATCTTTTTGTCCTGTTCGATAATTCCTTCTTCTGCATTAATAACCATCAGAACAACATCGGAGCGCTCAATAGCCCGTAAGGCACGCAGCACAGAATACTTTTCTGTACTCTCGTACACCTTTCCTTTTTTCCGCATACCCGCTGTATCGATAACCACATAGTCCTGACCATCTTTTTCAAACGGGGTATCAATGGCATCTCTCGTTGTGCCCGGGATATCACTGACAATGACTCTTTCTTCTCCAAGAATAGCATTAACAAGAGAAGACTTACCGACATTAGGGCGGCCAATCAGACTAATTCTGACCGTATCTTCGTCATAATCCTCTTCTATGTCTTTTGGAAAATGTTCTGCGACTTGATCCAGCAGATCTCCCAGACCTATGCCGTGAGACCCGGAAATAGGGAAAGGATCACCTACACCAAGGCTGTAAAATTCATACAGTCGATCGTGCATAGTCGGGTCGTCTATTTTATTTACTGCTAATACGACAGGTTTTTTTGAACGGTACAGTATTTGAGCAACTTCTTCATCAGCTCCGGTCATACCTTCTCTGCCATTAACGACAAAACAAATGACATCCGCCTCTTCTATTGCCAGCTCAGCCTGCTGCCGCATCTGCACCATGAGCGGTTCTTCATTCATTTCTATACCGCCTGTATCTATGACATGAAATTCATGGTTAAGCCACTCTGCTGAACTGTATATTCTGTCTCTTGTCACCCCTGGTTTATCTTCGACAATGGCAATTCGTTCTCCTACTATTCGGTTAAAAATTGTTGATTTCCCTACATTTGGTCTTCCTACAATAGCTAATACCGGTTTTGGCACAATTTTTTCCTCACTTTCAAAACCAATTTTTCTTCTCTTCTGTATAATCAATAAAAAACTTCCTATTTATGCCTGGAAAGGAAGCAAGCTTTAATATTATAACAAACCATTTTTCTTTTTAACACTCTATATGAAAAGCAAGGCGCGAGAACTGCCAGCGAAAAGGATGGTCTTGTCCTCTTACGAGTAACGCTCAGGAAAGTATCAAACCACACATCACAACAGGACTCACCTGGATACCCCATCGCAGGTGGTGAACGACTTTCAAGATATTTTAAAGAATCTTAACTTCAAATAAATGATTCTTGTTATATGTGCATCCTTGAGCCGGGAAACCGTGCATGTCCCTGTCTTTTGTACCATTTCCGTTTAACCGCTTCCATAAACGCCTCTGTCTTGCTCCAGCAGAATACAAAGAGCATGCTTAATAATAATATATCAAGGAGCGCATTGCCGCCAATCACGTATTCAGGTGAAAACGGATGAGAAGACTGCCATAAAAAAACTGTGAAAATTATCTCACCCTGAATGAGGCCAGCAACTGCTACGGCCAGCCTGTTTGAAAGCTTTTTCACCAGTAAACAAACTACGAGGAAACAACTCGCACTAATTATATACAGCGGCGGTACATACAGCCAGACCGGCTCAAAATAAACAAGGTAATAGATAAAAAAGTATAATCCTGATAATAGAATACTAATAAAATAGAAATAGATAATGCTCAATTTCTGCAATGCCGAAACATATACACAAGCCGCAAAAGTTAAAATAACGATTGCCCCATTTACAGAAAACGCCAGCAGCTGCAGATTAATTGAGGACCCTGTTATTGCCCCCAAACAGATCACCAGCCACAAATTTCTCTTTTTTAAATTATCTTCAAAAAAGTAAATTACTATTATTGCCATCCAGCCTACCCAAAGAAATATAAAACCGTCCACACTTATTGCCTCCGTTCTTTACCAGGTCTTACAAGGATTGACCAGAACAGAGGTTTTGTATACATAATGAGCCTCATACTGAACCACGGAATAAAAATCGGCGAACTGAGTCGCAGTTCGCCGATTTGAGAAGATAAGGATATGTCCTTAACGTTTTATATCTGTCAGGCTTTAGTATACCAGTATACAAGGCGTTTAAATTCTGATTCTCCTGACTGTCCTGCTAATAGCAGGATGCCAATATGGTCAGGATTTGTTCCAGAATTCGCCGCTATCACCTGCAGCTGTTATTTTTTGTACTTTTTCAGCTGGTCTCCAATCATATCGCCTAAGGAAAAGCCTGAATGGTCATCTTCCTTTTGATACTCATTCTTAGCAGCTTTATCAGCTTTAGCCTCTTTCTCTTCTTCAAGTGCTCTGATACTCAGGGAAATGCGTCTTTCCGTGACGTTCACATCCAGCACCTTTGCTTTAACTGATTCCCCTTCTTTTAACACTTCACCAGGTGTTCCGATATGGCGGTTGGCAATTTGGGAAATGTGAACAAGCCCTTCCACTCCTGGAGCAATTTCAACAAACGCTCCAAAAGAAACTAATCGCTTTACCGTTCCTTCCACTACATCGCCATGCTGGAATTTCCCTTCAAGAGCTTCCCACGGCCCGGGAAGAGTATCTTTAATGGAGAGGGAGATACGTTCGTTGTCCGGATCAACACCAAGTACTTTTACTTTAACAACGTCACCTTCATTAACGACTTCTGAAGGAGTATCCACATGGTGGTGTGCCATTTGTGAAATATGAACGAGGCCATCCACCCCGCCGATGTCAACAAAAGCACCAAAGTCAGTCAGTCTTTGTACTGTACCTTCCAGTACATCACCCGCGTTCAGCTGGTTTAGTGTTTCCCGCTTTTTCTCAGCAGCTTCTTCGTCTAATACAGCCCGCTGGGAGAGGATTAGCTTATTCTTTTCTTTATCCATTTCCACCACTTTTACACGAAGAGTTTTGCCCTTATAGTCGGAAAAATCCTCAACATAGTGGCGCTCAACCAATGAAGCAGGGATAAAACCGCGAACACCAAGGTCCACTACGAGGCCGCCTTTAACGACATCAGCCACCTCCGCTTCAAAAGTTTCACTGTTCTCATGCTTTTCAGAGAGGTCATCCCATGCTTTCTCTGCAGCGACTGCCCGCTTGGAAAGAACGAGCTCTTCGTCAGTAAGCTTAATAACCTGAAGTTCTACTTCATCACCTTCATTAAGAACATCACTGACTTTCTCAACGTGTAAACTGGACAGTTCACTAATTGGGATAATACCATCCATTTTATAGCCTACGTTTACATACGCTTGTTTTTCCTCCACTTTAGTGACTGTACCTGTCACAATTTCCCCGACTGAGAAGTCTTTCACCTCAGCCATTTCATTATTCATCTCTTCTGTCATGTTAAATACCTCCTAAATCCCGAGTGACGGGCGACTTGGAACTTATTTTATGATAATCCCTACACCAATAGGGAAAATAACCAAATTAAAATCAGCCTCTTAACTCATATTCTTTAAGGAGTTTACGAATTCCTTCCATTATCTCCTCTGTCGCTTCTTCTGCGGAAGCCCGGTTTTCTCTGAGAGTTGCCATATCAACAGGGGGCCCGTAGACTACCAGAAGCTTGGAAAACAATTTATAGCTGCCTATCACGGCACACGGGACAACGTTCGAGTCAGAACGAAGGGCAAAAAAACCAACTCCGGCCAGGCCTTTTCCAAGATCACCGGTTTTACTTCTCGTTCCTTCAGGAAACACTCCGATCATCTCTCCTTCTTTCAGGAGTTTGAGACCTGTCCTTAATGCCTGGCGGTCACTCATTCCTCTTCTGATCGGAAATGCTCCGAGTTTTGGAAGAAGGGATTTTAAGACCGGCTGTGAGAAAAGTTCTGCTTTCGCCATAAATCGTGTCTTTCTCTTCAGAAAGCAGCCGACTAATGGAGGATCGAGTATATGTATATGATTGCTGCATAAGAGGACACCGCCATCGACTGGTATATTTTCTCTGCCGACGATCTTTACACGGTAAAAGATACGGAAGAAAACCCGGCACAAAAACTGGCCAAAACTGTATATACTGTTTTTCACCTGATCATTCCCTTTCTTTCGTCTGCGAGAGAGAGAATGGCCTTCACAACATCATCAATGCTCATCTTTGTAGAATCGATTTCCACAGCATCCTCTGCTTTTCTGAGCGGAGCGGTTTCCCTCTCGGAATCTATTTTATCTCTGTTGCGAATTTCTTCTTTCAGTACCTCAAGATCAGATGGCATCCCCTTTGATAGCTGCTCTTCATGGCGCCTTTTTGCCCGTTCATCGACGGAAGCGGTCAGAAACACTTTTAACTCAGCATCGGGCAGGACAGCTGTGCCAATATCACGCCCATCCATTACCGTGCCCCCTTGTTTTGCGAGCATTTGCTGCCTTTTTACCATCTCTTCCCTTACTTCCGGATGCCTGGCGACGTATGACACTTTACTCGTGACATCAATGAGGCGAATCTCTTCTCCAACATCATCATTGTTAACGGTTACGGTCTGCTGGCCGTTATATTTTACAAGTTCGATTTCTGTTTTATTTAGCAGCTTTAACAGTTCACTGCCGTTCTGAATATCTGACTGCTGCTTTAATGCTGCATATGTCAGAGCCCGGTACATTGCTCCTGTATCTATATATATAAATCCAAGCTGTTCCGCCACCATTCTGGCGACTGTGCTTTTACCGGCTCCGGCAGGACCGTCAATGGCAATATTCATCTGTTTTTTCATGGTGAAACCCCTCTTAACTTATCATATTGACTGCATCTTTATTTATCTTATCATACTTTTATTCCTGCGGTCTAATAATCACAGCCTACCTTTTGACTATATTTCCTTCCTGCCGTTCCTTCTCACGGTTTCTAATTGCAAGCTGCTTTTCAAAACAATAGCGGATAACTTTCTGCCTTTCAGTTTCTTTAATTAACATAAACTGAAGGGAAGCTCTCTGCCGGTCTCTGTACTCGTGTATTCTTACCACACGGGATTTTGTTTCAACATACAGACTTTCCCCGGAATTAAAATGGAGAGCTATCCATACCCTGATCGCTTTCCCTTTTTTCAGTTGATGGCTGTCCGGCAGAATGACAGACATCCCTCCTCCACTAAGATCTGCCGTCACTGAAGTGAACGGCTCGAATTCATGATCCAGTGGGTGAATGGCAACATCTGCAGCTGCATTGATCCGTACATACTGTCTCCTTTGAATTCTTTTATATTGCTTTTTCCCGGGATCGCTGAGAACTAACATTGGCCTTGGAAGTTCAGCGGCTCCTGCAACCTGAGATCTGAACAAGTATATAGCATCGTCATTACCGAGAAACCATACCCGAAACTCCGTGCCCCGGTGAAAATTCACTTGTTTACTAAACCCTTCCTCCACAGGAAAATCAATGTACAGCAAATCGCTGGCATAATCCAGCAGCTTGCTCCTGTATCTCTTTTTACTTCCGTCTGGTTGTGTCGTTTCTAAAAAAATAGTGCATCCTGCCTTAATCAAAGGACTCTTCCTTCCCTGTTAATTTTCCACTCCTAGATTATTCGACTCTGGAAAAGAAAATCCTTCAATTATTTTCAAATGGATATGATGTAAGGAAAAACAGAATATTTTTGTTAAAAATAAAGCTGCCAGCCCGGAGAGTGTTTCTCCGGCTGGCAGCTCTTCTGAATATTATTGATTCTGTCGGAGCACAGGTTCTGCATTTGCTAATTTTTCTACCTGCTCTTCTTTACCATTTTCAGCATTGATAAAAATTCTGTACGTATCATTATTTATCACACCAAAAAATTCATAGCAAAGTACTTCCTCTTCTAATTGGTTCTCAATAACCGCGAGATGGTATTCCATTACATCCAGGTTAGGGTTCAGCCGTTCTTCGGCTTCCTCTTTTGATAACTTCGGTTCTTCCACATCTCTGTCCCTGTGATGTTCAAGGTAAGCAAAGGCTTCAAATCCAATAACGTCCCCTTCATCAAGAGCAACTTCAACCGAGATTGAATCAGAATATATTCTCACATTGCCGAGTACTTCAGCAAACTTAAATACTCCGATGTTATCGTACTGTCTGCTGTCAGTTAACTGCATATTTTCATAGCCATTTCGCTCCAGGAACTTTTTCGCTTTTTCGGATGCTTCATTCAGGCTGATTTTCTGCTCGTCAATATCTCTTTCATTGAGCATCCAAACTGGTTCTCCGCCCTTTCTGGTCATATCCATAACAATATTCGTACCATGCTTTTGATCCGGAATAGTTATTGTGTAAGCTTTATATTCCAGCCCTTCTCCACTTTCACTAATCTCTGTCCCGCCGGAAGATTCTATACCCATAAATTTATGTGCCTTCTTAATTGCTTCTCTTTCTGAAACATTTTTACCTTTTAAATTTTCAGCAATTGCTTTATCATCTGCGCCGATTTCGGAAGAACCTGCTCCAAAGTCCACTTCTGAGAATCCGCCGACAGTTTCATCCAGCATTTCAAAACCGTTAATCACTGAATTATTATATGGTTCCTGCTGGGAAGCAAGCTCAAGTTCAACATCTGTCCATTTGAGATTATCCCGAAGGACCATGGACTGCACCTTTCTGATTTCACCCTGTACTTCTCCTGCCTGTTCATAAAGTTTTTGCAGGTTTTTGTATTCATCATCTGTTAAGGGGTCCTGATCCAGGTCTCTTATAGCGTTTTTATAAGAATACTGACCGATTTTGTATAATAATTCTTCCGTCTTACTAAAAGGCATCATACCAAGGGGAAGCTGCCCCAAATCTGTTTGCGCCTGGGCTGTAAGCCTCCACACTTCAGCAAGAGACGGGGAGAGACGTTCTTTAGAGTTCATGGCGAGTGTTGCTCCAAGTTCATCATGGAGCATATCTACATGGTAAGATAACTCATGAAATGCCCTTTGGTAATTATTCTCATTTTGCAGCAAAATAGCATTTTTCTCTTCCTGCTGTCCCCAGCCCCAAAATCCAGTGCCAATCAAAGCGATAGCTAATACTCCTATTAATACAGACCGAACCATAATTCCGCCTCCCTTCTTATTCGCAAAAAATGTGTTTGCCAATCTTCTTAATCTGCGGCCTCGTCCAAATCCATCCTGATGTTGCAGTATCAGGATTAAAATAATATAAAGCATTGCCAGATGGATCCTGGCCATTTATAGCATCAAGCACTGCTTTCCGGGCTGTTTCATCCGGCTCCATGTAAATCTGGCCATCTGCAACTGCAGTAAAGGCCCTTGGTTCAAAAATTACTCCTGAAGCTGTGTTAGGAAAAGTTGGGCTTGCTATTCTGTTTAATATGACAGCAGCAACAGCAACCTGCCCCACATAAGGTTCTCCCCTGGCCTCTCCGTAAACTGCCTGGGCCATTATCCTTATATCATTGTCAGTAAAGCCTTCAGGAACATTTATAGCACTTTCAATATCTGCTGCGTTATCCTGGGGGACTGGTTCTTCTTCTGCAGGAGCCGGAGTCTCTTCTTCCTGAGGAGCGGCAGGTGCAGGCTGTTCCTGCTCCTGGGCTGGCGCAGGCTGCTCCGCGCCTCCCCCCTGGCCTTCCTGAGGAGCAGGTGCTTCCTGCTGTCCGCCCTGCTGCTCAGGTTCAGCAGGAGGCTGCTGTCTCCCTCCGCCTTGTGGCTGCCTTTGCCCTCCTTGCTGAGGAGAATCCCCGCTGCCTTTTGGACCTTTTTGTATTTTTTTGTCCATCCCTCCGTAATAAGTAAACTTCCTGCCCTCCCGGAGCATGCGATGAACATATTCTTTGTCATATTGTGTTGATCTTTCAAGCATGTCCTTTGTTTTTTCACCTGCAAGCCCGGTAACTTCCATTCCAAACTCATGCTGGAAATTGCGTGTTGCCCAGTAGGTGCTCCATCCAAAAACACCATCAATATCTCCATTATAAAATCCAATGTACTGAAGGCGTGCCTGGAGCTCGACTACATCGTCCCCGGTAGCTCCCTTCTGGATAACCTGGTCACTGAATGCGTCTGCAGGCTGGGGAGCCGCCAGCAGCATTCCGTAAATAAACAGTGATACAACAAGACATATATGATGCTTTTTAAACTTTAAAAAACGTTGACTGCCCATATGAAATCCTCCTCAGTTTATTGCTCATTGCATAGCGGTTCATTATGGGTAGTTTTATCTAACGACCTCTTTTTATACAAAAAAACCAATTTAAAGAAAAACCTATTTTGCCGGATTGAATGTCCCCTTCCCTAAGACCATTGAAAAAGGACACATCCATTGGATGCATCCTTCAATTTAGATTTTCTATTCCGGAGATACATCGACCTCGAGCCGTGATTCATTTCCGCAAACACATTTCCTGAACCCCGTATCATATCCTCCTTCATTATTAGGCCTGCCTCGAAGGATATATTTTTCTCCACATTCCGGGCATCTGATCGTTATTTTATAACGTGGCTTAACTTCAGCCAACAAAATCACTCCTTTTTCCAAGTAAATTCAGCTTACCTGCAATGTATACAGGTTTGGCTGTCTCTTTAAGCTGCCGCCTTATCCCGCAGCACTCTTTCTGCTGAAAAGCTCCTGATTCTTGTTTGCCTTTTTTATCTTTCTTAAACTCAGAAGCCATAAGAAAATCATAAAAGGTATTAAATATAATACCCATTTATCCTGGGTCAGTAAAATAAAATTATAAAAACCATGCAAAAGGAATGGTAACAGAAAAGAATATGAAAGGAACAGTATCTTTTTCTTTTTGTAGAACTTCGCTTTACCAAGATAGTAACCCATTATGACGCCAAACAAAGCATGGCTGCTCACTGGAAAAACTGCTCTTAAAAAGGCTGTTTCCATCCCGTTTGCAAGGAGGTAGATAATATTTTCCGCAGAAGCAAACCCTAGAGCTACCGCTGTCGCATAAACAATTCCGTCATAGCGCTGGTTAAAATGCATGTGATGAAATACAGCAGCGACTACAACGAACCATTTAAGGAACTCTTCTATAAGAGCTGTCTTCAGAAAGGCCTGAACATAAACAGAGTCCGCCAGACCTTCTTCGACGATTGCAAACTGTATAAATAATATAGGAAATACAAGTAACCCGCCAAATAGAAAGCATCTTACCACCATGTGAACAGGTTCCTGCTCATATTCATCTTTTAAATAAAAATAACACAGAAGTGCTATTGCAGGGGCGATCCCTGCGGTAACCAGAGAAAGCATCCTCTTCATCGCCTTTCCGGCAGTTTTTTCCTCAAAACCGTTACTGAGTAAAGCCTTCTTTAATATTTTCCCCTGCACGAAGTAAGGTTATCAGCTTTATTCTGGCTTTTTTGCTGTCATAGTCTTTACCGAGAATCACACCCGCTTTGTACAAATCGTAGGCACTTCCTGAATACTCGTATGCAGTATATACCTCACCCTCTTCAGCTGCTGTCGTAACAACAATATGAATACCTTCAGCAATTGCCTCTTTAACAGCTTCCATCATATCAGGAGAAATCTGCCCACGACCTACTCCTTCAAGTATTATCCCGTCCACTTTACTGTCAATGCATGCCCGTATAAATTTATCATCTGCCCCGAGATAACATTTAATAATCTCTACAACCGGGACTTTACTATCTTTAGGCACCACTTTATCCTGCCTTAAAGGTTTTTGATACAAAAACAACTGATCATTATCAATTATACCTAAATAACCGTATCCGAATGAATTAAATCCCTGTATATTGGAAGCATGTTCCTTCTTAACGTATTTAGCAGCGAAAACTCTCTCATTGAATACCACAACAGTTCCTGTATCTCTTAACTGAGTATCAGAAGCAGAATAAATCGCATGGCGGAGATTAATAAAAGCATCACTCCCAAGCTCAACAGGGGATCTTTGTGAACCAGTGACAACAACCGGGCGAGGATCATCAATAGTCAGATCCAGATAGTACGCCGATTCTTCCAGCGTATCTGTTCCATGGGTCACCACTACTCCATCTGCTTCGTTGTTCTTAAATAAATGGATTATTTTTTTACGGATATTATCAAGATCTGAAAAACTAATATGCATACTTGGCTTCTGCAGCATAGAATAAATAGTTATATCAATATCTTCAGGGAGATTCAGAATAGTACTTAGTTCCTCTCCGGAAATAACACCTGAACTGAGCCTTCCTTCTTCATTATGTTTACTTGCAATCGTACCACCTGTTGTTATTACAGCAACTCTCTTCATAACTTTCCTCCCCATGCAGACTTATTAAATTTATCCCGATGAAATCGTCCGTAAAACCCCCACCTCAAAACATGAGTTAACCAGTGATGTTTAGGTGGGAGATAACGGACGCTAACATCCCGATTAGTTCAACTGACAATCAGTGGGGGATGAACAAAATCCCCACTGATTGAAGGTTCACTTTATGATTATCTGCTTCGTTCTTTGTCTGTAATTGCCACCGCTATTCTACCGCCGTGGAATCTGCCATTTTCAATAAAAATTTCATTTGCATTGTTTCCGGCTGCTATAACTCCAGCAATAAATATATTTTCCACATTCGTTTCCATGGTCTCTTCATTAAAAACAGGTCTTCCTGTTTCCGTTTCAACTTCAACACCCATTTCCTTTAAAAAAGAATGGTCAGGGTGATACCCTGTCATAGCAAAAACAAAATCAGCCCTGTCTTCCATTTTCTGATTATCTTTCCTGTATATAATACTGTTTTCCGTAATTCCCTCAATCTCAGTGTTAAAGTGCATGCTGATCCGGCCATTTCTGACAAGGCCATCAAATTCAGGGAGAATCCACGGCTTGATACTTTTTGAATATTCAGCCCCACGGTAATATACAGTTACTTTTGCGCCGGCTTTTTCAAGCTCAAGCGCTGCATCAACAGCGGAGTTTTTTCCGCCGATCACCGCCGTATGCTGGCCATAGAAAGGGTGTGCCTCTTTAAAATAGTGGAAAACATGAGGCTGATCCTCTCCTTCAATATTCATATAATTTGGGGAATCATAATAACCGGTGGCAATAATTAAATATTTAGTACTGTACTCTTTTTCCGAACCATTTAACAGCTTTGTCAGCACAGTGAAGTTCCGTTCCGCGTTTTTTGTAACCTTTACAACTTTTTCATAGGCGTTTATCTTCAGGTCTTTTTCCTCAGCCACCTGCCGGTAATAAACGAGTGCTTCGTTTCTTTTGGGCTTCCTTTCAATACTGTAAAAAGGGATATTGCCTATAGCCAGCTTCTCACTGCTGCTGAAGAACTGCTGATGAGTAGGATAGTTATAAATAGCATTAACTATATTGCCTTTTTCGATAATAAGCGGGCTCATTCCTTTATTCTGAAGAGCAATCGCCGCTGCAAGGCCACAAGGGCCGGCACCAATTATAATCGCATCTTCCTGCTTCATTTTTAACACCTCGATTGATTTACCTGTCATATATGATATTTATCCCGATGTAACCGTCCGTAAAACTCCCGCCTCAAAACAGGAGTGGAAGCGAAGATATTCTTTATGCGTGAGATAACGGACGCTAACATCCCGATTGGTTCAACTAACAATCAATGGGGGGATGAATCCCCCCACTGATTGAAGGTTCACTATATTATTAGCTTTCGTTAAAGTAAACTTGCAGCTCTTCCGGGATTGTCTCCACAACGAGAAAACGGGAGTAAAACTTGTGAAAACAGTAGTCACAAAAGAAACCCTTTCAGCTTAAGCGAAAGGGAATCTCTGATTCTTTTATTCTATTGTAACGCCATGTGAAAATTAAATCCAGCCTCGGAATCTGCTCGCTTCAGCCATTTTTCTCACACCAACCATATAGGCTGCAAGCCTCATGTCCACTCCTCTGGTAGAAGAGACACGATAAACATTATCAAAGGACGAGACAAGGATTTTTTCCAGTCTTTCTGCCACTTCTTCTTCTGACCAGTAGAATCCCTGATTGTTCTGTACCCATTCGAAGTAAGACACTGTTACTCCTCCTGCACTTGCAAGGACATCGGGTACGAGAAGGACTCCCCGGTCACTGAGTATCTCTGTAGCTTCGATAGTAGTTGGGCCGTTTGCAGCCTCAACAATAATTTCAGCTTTAATTTTATGGGCGTTTTCCTTTGTAATCTGGTTTTCGATTGCTGCAGGTACGAGAACGTCACACTCAAGTTCCAGCAATTCGTCATTTGAAATCGTATCTTTAAAAAGTTTAGTTACTGTGCCAAAACTGTCACGGCGATCAAGAAGATAATCGATGTCCAGTCCGTCCGGGTCGTGAAGACCTCCGTATACATCGGAAATACCGACAACTTTTGCGCCTGCATCATGCATAAATTTTGCCAGGAAGCTGCCTGCGTTTCCGAATCCCTGTATAACAATCCGGGCTCCCTCAAGGTTAATTCCCTTTTTCTTCACAGCTTCACGGATACAAATTGTAACACCTTTGGCAGTTGCAGATTCTCTGCCATGTGAACCTCCAAGGACAATTGGCTTTCCTGTAATAAAGCCAGGCGAGTCAAATTCTTTCATTCTGCTGTATTCATCCATCATCCAGGCCATTATCTGGGAATTTGTAAACACATCTGGTGCCGGAATATCTTTAGTAGGTCCCACAATCTGGCTTATTGCACGGACATAGCCGCGGCTGAGGCGCTCCAGCTCAGGAAAGGACATTTCCCGCGGATCGCAAACGATCCCGCCTTTTCCTCCTCCATAAGGAAGATCCACAATACCGGCCTTCAGACTCATCCAGATTGACAGCGCTTTCACTTCTTTTTCCGTAACGTTCGGGTGGAAACGGACGCCTCCCTTTGTTGGGCCAACTGCATCGTTATGCTGAGCTCGGTATCCTGTAAACACCTTGATCGACCCGTCGTCCATTCTAACAGGAATACGGACGGTCATCATTCTCAGCGGTTCTTTCATCAGCTCAAATACTTCCTGGGGATATCCAAGCTTGTCAAGAGCCCGCTTTATGACTGTACGTGTCGACACAAGTACGTCCTGGCTACCTTGATCACCTTTTACATTTTCGGCCTTTCCATTTTCCAACTTCTCGTTTCCTTCCATCACTTTCACCTCTGCGTCGTGTCCATATTAAAAAACAGATGACTAGCACCTTCTAACTATTACTATAAAGAATATAATATTATATTTCCACTATTCTATCGTTTTTTTAAACTTCTTTTCCTCTTCGTGCATATTTGAATCAATTTTATAATTCAAGGTTTTCATCATTTATACGAAATGATTCTTAAAATGTTACTTTGTGGTTCGATTTACGCTACAGACGGACGCGTTCTGCGGGCACGGCTTCAACTAATTTTTGACGGCTGAACGCCGGCAAAAATGGATTTTCAGCTCGCGCTGTTCCCGCAAGAGTCGCCGTCTTTCGCTGCAATCGAAAAGTAATGTTCGTCTTTTTTTTATGCAAAGCCTATATATGAAATTGATTCATTTACAAAAAAAAAAACAATATTACACTCTGTATTTTTTAAAAAAATCTGCTTCCTTTACAAGAAGAAAGAACAGGCAGGAATTTATTTTTTATTCTTGTCTATGTGATAAACACAAAAAAACTCCGTTTCGAAGGGAGTTTTTATTTAAAGTGCTCATTCAGCACCTTTAATGCTTTTTCTTTTATAATTTCTTTCCCGTATTCTTCAAGACGGAAGGCAGTAATTGTCGAGGTTTCGCCAAATTCAGCAAGCAAAGCTATTAAATTATCCGGGTGGATTATTTCCGTGTTTTCATCCATCAGCAGGTAATAAGAGCCGTCCATGGAGTACAGCTTCCCGGATTCCACTCCGATTCTCGCACATTCTGCTGCCAGCTGGATTACCTGCTCTATATCATCAAACCGGTAAATTAAATGTTCTTTTATATCAAGAGTGATCTGCAGTTCAATAAATGAATCATCAAAAGCGTCTTCCTCTTCTTCATCTTCGGTGATAGTAACAATAACCACCATGCCTTGGGATGGCAAGGCAAACACTTCCACAATAACCGGACCGTCAGTATGGAAACCGAGTTCAATGCTGGCCTCTGTTATCATGTCGCGAAATAAATCATGTACTTTGGGAATATCCATCCATATTTCTTCTTTTGATATCCCTCTCTCCCGGAGATCATCAAAGGTTAAAAATATTTTTATTTTATCAGATGCTAACCGCTCCAGGCGCATGGTCGGTCCTCCTCAATGATGTCAGATTGGGAATGTAAACATTTCTTACTGTTAACGTATGTACAGAGCATGTTTTTGGTTCGACCGAATACCCAATCATGCAGATGCATCTCTATTTTAATTATTTCATGCAGTTATGTATTCAGAAAGGAAACGGCTTGTCCGTTAAACGATAAAAAAACGAAAAAAGCCCGCTTAGCTTTTTCCTCTCAGTCTGAATAAATGAAACTGAGGTTTTGCCCCCAGTCTTAAATGTATACCAGTTGTGCCAAATCCGTTGCTTATAAACAGAGGGTTTCCACCCCGTACTTTCCAGCCGCCTTTTTCAGCTATCCCAAATGGTCCAAGGCGTATCTGTCCACCGTGTGTATGCCCGGCAAGGACTGCAGCTACTTCACTTCTTCCCCAGGTCAGAACAGCTGCATCCGGATTATGCGTAAGAAAAATAACCGGCCCTTTCGATGAGTTCAATGCTTTTCCTGCACATGTGCGCCCTGTACTCAGGTCCTCCACTCCCGCAATACTCCAGTATTCCTCTTGATCTTCAAATATATGCGCATCATTTTCAATCAATATAACTCCATAGTCCAGCAGCAGCTTCCTTAATTTATCTTCTCCGAATTCATAATCATTATTTCCCCATACAAAAAAGACCTGCCCTAAAGAAGTAAGGATCGTTAAATTATTCTTAATGTTTTCTTCCGGAACTCCCTTTTCTGCAATATCTCCGCCGATAAAAACATAATCCACTGGAGAAAATGAATCGAACATTTTTTTATCAAGTTTCCGGAAATGGATATCTGTTATAAAGAGAACCTTTTTTTCTTGTATTTTTACAGGGAGGTTAATTTGTTCTTCTGTCACTTCATAGCTCCTTGCCAGATGGTACATATAAAACAGAACGAAAAAGGGGAAGCATAAAATGGCTCCTGCAATCAGAAAATAATTCACTGTTTTTCTCTCCTCTTGTATCTGGCCAGGCGTTTATTGTAGGCAGCAGCCTCTATTATAGCATAGAGAACAGCTAAGGACAGAACGAGAAGGGCAGCATGCCTGTATAGAAAAAGCATGGATAATAAAGCCATTAAATATAACCACTTCTCAAGAAAAATTTTAGAGGGAAGAAGGAAATAAAACAGTATTCTCCCCAGACAGAGAAATCCTGCAGTAAAAGAAATGGTAGCCAGAAACCAGGTAAACGGCTCAAAAACAATTGATGCCAGAAAGGCTTCCCCTCCAACCTCCATGAAAGTATTATAATGGCCGGAAAACACTGCAAGACCGATCAATCCACCTGCCAGAATAAGAAATCTTTGTTTCATTTTGCCGCCCCCCGTTATTATACTCATTTATCAGAATATGCAGGAGGGGGGCAGGATTTGCAGCGATAATAGAGCAAAAAAAACAGAAGCTGCTGCTCCTGTTTTTATATGAGATTATTATTTTCTAGAATAAACCAACTGCTTTTCCGTTTTCGTCAACATCCATTTTCATGGCTGCAGGTTCTTTTGGTAGTCCGGGCATTGTCATAACATTTCCTGTAAGTGCAACGATAAAGCCTGCACCTACAGAAGGCTTCAGTTCTCTGACCGTTATTGTAAAATCTTCAGGACGTCCAAGCTTTGTCGGATCATCGGATAGTGAATACTGAGTTTTGGCCATACAGACAGGAAGATTTCCCCAGCCATTTTTCTCATAAGTCACAATCTGTTTCAATGCCTGTGCTGAAAACACCACATCTTTTGCGCCGTACACCTTCGTGGCTATGGACTCCACCTTCTCTTTGATAGAGGTGTCTAAGTCATAAAGATGCTGGAAGTTGTTATCCGATTTTTCAATCTCAGCAGTTACTCTTTCCGCAAGCTCTTTACCGCCTTCCCCGCCTTTTGCCCAGATGTCTGCAAGCTCTACATTGATTCCCTGCTCATCGCACCAGTTTCTGAGAACAGAAATTTCTTCTTCTGTGTCATGGATGAATTTATTTATAGCCACTACGTGCGGGAGTCCAAACTGGCGAATGGTTTCCACATGCTTTTCAAGATTTGTAAGCCCTGCTTTTAGTGCTTCCACATTTTCTTCCTTAAGCTGCTCTTTCGGAACGCCCCCGTGCATCTTAAGCGCTCTTATCGTTGCTACAATTACAACGAGGTCAGGGTCAATATCTCCTGCTCTTGTTTTTATGTCGAGGAATTTCTCAGCTCCTAAGTCTGCCCCGAAACCAGCCTCTGTAACCACATAATCACCAAGCTTTGATGCCATTTTAGTTGCGATTACACTGTTGCAGCCATGGGCAATGTTTGCGAATGGTCCCCCATGTATCAGTGCTGGTGTATTTTCAAGTGTCTGCACGAGATTCGGTTTAATTGCTTCCTTAAGCAACAGAGTTAATGCTCCCTCTGCGCCAAGATCCTTCACAGTAACCGGTTCTTCCTGAGGAGTATAGCCTACTACAATTTTAGCCAGGCGCTCTTTCAGGTCTTTCAGATTCTTAGACAGACAAAGGATTGCCATAATTTCTGAAGCAACAGTAATATCAAAACCATCCTGCCTTGGCATTCCCTGCAGAGGTCCCCCGAGACCGACCACAACATTTCTTAAGGCACGGTCATTCATATCCAATACCCGCTTCCATGTTATCCGGCGAACATCTATATTCAGCTCATTTCCACGGTGGATATGATTATCAAGCATTGCAGAAAGAGCATTATGGGCTGTTGTAATAGCGTGAATGTCACCAGTGAAATGCAGATTAATGTCCTCCATAGGGACAACCTGAGAGTATCCCCCTCCTGCAGCTCCTCCTTTTATCCCCATTGTCGGGCCTAAAGATGGTTCCCGCAGTGCAATAATCGCTTTTTTACCGATTTTATTCAGCGCCTGACCAAGACCTACTGTAACTGTAGATTTCCCTTCTCCCGCAGGAGTGGGGTTAATCGCGGTAACAAGAATGACTTTCCCGTTCTGCTTACTTTCCAGCCTGTCCATTATTGATAATGAGAGCTTTGCTTTGTAATGCCCGTACGGCTCCCATTCATCCTCTGATAATTCCAGTTCCTTTACCAGGTCTTTAATGGGAACCATATTCGCTTCCTGGGCAATTTCGATATCTGATTTTACATTCTGACTCATTCGCTTCAGCTCCTTATTTAATTTCTATGAATCTTTCTTTACAGCCCCATACCACTATTTTTTCAAAAAGGTAAAAAGCCCGTCTTTTCAGTATTAAAATTCTTATGTATTATCCTCAGCTGAATTATCCGGGACCTCTCATACCTTATCTGCAGTATATCAGGTTTTATGAGGAGTGTATAAAATATTCCGACAGGCTCTATTATATATTCATCAGTAAGCGCTTTCAAGCTTATTAATCACACCTCTCTATGTGAAGAAAACTTTCCAATTGACGTGCAGCTTTAGTATGAAGCTTTAGTAGATGAACATTGACTAAAGGATCGGACAGTATAAAATAACTTCACAAAAGCAGATCTGGGACTATGTAACGTGTAGACAACAAAGGGGAGGGGATCCGCAAATCGTCACATTCATTCGCTATTAACCTGGAATTTAATGTGATCAAGACACGATAACAAACAGAACGCCTGGAAAATAAAATCCAGGCGTTATTGCCAGCTATTTATAATGTTTACTTATGAAATAAATTAATATCATATTTATCGTTCAGTTCATGGTATTCCCTTAACCTGTTCCGGGATCCGCTTGGCGAGTGCCATATATCATCCGCCCGGTCAATGACATCCTCTTTCAATTCCTCAAAGTCCTTTTCCTTTTTGTCAAAGTATCTGGCTTTATTATTAAAGTTATAAAAGCATAAGAAAAGGGCTGCAATCCAAATCAACAGCAAACCGTCGTCAAGAAGGAAGGTTAAATATGAACTGCCTGGTCCCGCCTGGCTTAAACGAAGAAAAATATAAATGGCACCCAGGGTTAAAACGATGAAAAAAATAATCGCTGCTCTGTACATCTGCTTTTCAGCCTTTTTTTCTTTCTTTTTGGCCTGAATTAATGTATCAATAATAAACAGATGGTATTCCTTATTGTTATCTTCTGATACATCCTGTCCCATAATTCGCACCCTCCTGCATAGATAATCATGTTAATTAAGTCTATGCGGGAGACTGGACAGGTTTACCTTTATTTTTATATCAGCTTACTTTTTACAGGATTTCTATCCAGAGTGGATATGTAATCGTTGCGCCGACTATTAAAAAGAAAAGGATAAAAAGTATCCGCACGAGAGGAAACCGCGTGCTTTCTTTTTTTGCAGCAAAGTTTGCTTTTTTTCGGTTGCTTTCTGTTTCTCTTTGTTTTCTCCGGCGGTGGACTCTGCTTCTCGGAGGCAGTTCAAGCAGATTGCCCTCGTCCTCTTCCTTGTATTTTCTGTTCGGAAGGTCGGAGTTTTTCTCAGCTGTTTCATTATTCTCTTCTTCTGGTCCGGCATTCTGTGAATAAGGAGAGTGTTCGGCCATTTCCCCACCTCTTAAAGTAGATTTATATGCTTATTTTAACATAAGCCTGTTAAAGTTTGACATAGCCTGATAAAAATAAGTGAATTGCTGAATTTACACTGCCGTTTTTCTTATTTTATCTAAGAGTCCGTATCTGATACACCCTCCCAGCAACATATCAATGACCATATGGCATAATATTACCGTCAGAAGATTGCCGGTCACCAGAAACAAATATCCGAGAAAAAAACTCATTCCTACAGTAAATGAAAACAAGAAGAAATTATCGAGATACCGGAAATGAATGAGTGCAAAAATTAATGAAGCAGGAATAAAACCTATGCTTGTCTGAAGGACACCACGAAAAAGTAGTTCTTCAGAAAAACCAATGACAAAAGAGAGAAAAACAATGTGATATGGCGACCGGTTTTTAAACATTCTCTCATTTATTCCTCCGTCATCAAACCAGCTTTTGGGGAGATACCTTACAGCAGCAAGTTCTATAAGGACTATAAACAGACCAGCACCGGCGCCAATTAACAGATGATTTAGATTCCAGGAAATCAGAGTAAACGGGTAAAACCAGCTTTCAAAGATAAACCTGCTGAGAATAAGAGCAGCCAGAAGCATAATGAACTGGGTGATATACAGATTCAGCACCAGCTCTCTGTCTGAGAGGTGTTTGATTATTTCTGACTGTTTTGTCACCTAATCGTCCTCCGTTTAGGCCCTATCAGCATTTGGGCAAGCTCTTCTTTCCAGCCGTTTTGTTCAATTGGCAGCCGTCTGTTTTCTTGCATGTTTTTGTTCCCTGAAAAAACATCGTTAATGGACAGACCGCAAGCAGAGCAGCATTTTTCAATCCCTGCTTCTTTTTCTTCGTCAAAGTATCTTAATATGCCCGCGCGAATGCATGTCTTTCCCTGAACAAGGCTTTCCATGTCCTCAAATTTCCTTTCCTTTTCCAGCTTTCTGTAAGAAAACTGTCTGTTTAATTTATTAAACAGCTGTTCACTAATACCCCTCTCATTTATAACCGGGCCGGATATTATATTTTCTTTCTCAAGATAAAACTTCAGCATTTTCCACTGTGGTTCCTCAGCTTGCAGAATCTTACTCATTTCTCCGTCTCCAGGAAGGGACACATTGTTTTGCCCGAGCTGCTTGAGTGTTCTTAGCCATACCTTCAGTTCTTGTTCCTCAGGAAACTCCAGATCAATAAAAGACAATGGAATATATTTGTCTTCGTCTGTATAAATAATTACAGCAGCACTTTCAGCTTCGTCTCTTCCAGCCCGGCCGGCCTCCTGTACAAACTGCTCTGCGGACGGGGGAAGATGCATATGAATAACCGTACGAATATCCGGCTTATTGATTCCCATCCCAAAAGCACTTGTTGCACAAATAATATCAAGCTCGTTATTTAAAAACTGATGCTGGACCAGCAGCCTGTCCTCCTTTGACATACCTCCATGATAATAAGCAGTTAATCCGGCATTCAATGATTCAATATACCGGGACAGACTTATTGTATCGCTTCTTGTAGGAGCATAAATGATGGCTGGCTTTTCCAGCGTTTTCAGACAGTTTTTGAGATACTCCAGTTTTAGCTGTTTTGTTTCTGCTTTATGGACAAAAAATTTAATATGCTCCCTGTTTACTGAATATCGGTGTATAACTGGGTCGTCCATTTCAAGCTGGCCTATAATATCTTTTTCTACCTTATTAGTTGCTGTTGCTGTTAACGCAAGGCATGATGGGTTTCCGAGAAATTTTATCACTTCCTTCAGCCTTAGATAATCTGTTCTGAATTCATGTCCCCACTGTGAAATGCAGTGCGCCTCATCTACAACAAATAAGCCGTTTTTTATTGAGGCCAATCTTTGCAGTAACTTTCTGTTGGCAAGCATTTCCGGAGATAAAAACAGCATTGTATCTGCATTGATTTCATTCAGGACATGCTTCCTTTCTTCAAATGTGAGCATTCCGTTCAGCTGAAGCACATTCTTATCCCCTTTTGCCCGGAGCTGATGAACCTGGTCTTCCATTAAGGACAATAGCGGTGAAACAACGATTGTCATTCCGTCAATCAGTCTGGAAGGGAAATGATAGCATAATGTTTTTCCGGCTCCTGTTGGAAGCACCGCCAGTACATTTCTTTTTTCAAGTACTGACTGGATAATTTCCTTCTGTCCAGTGCGAAATTCAGTATGGCCGAATTTCTCCTGCAGTATTTGCTCAAGATTCATATTATCTCTCCCTCTGCCTTGCCAGTGCCAGCCTGATCTGAAAATAAGAGTATTTCCCACCCAGTTTGTCCTTTATTTGCTTAAGCCGCTTTGAACCAGTCTCTTCAGCAGCCCGCAAAATAACTGATGCCTCTTCTTCATTTATTAAATGATTACTAATATTTTCCTTATCATAAATCGCAATTTCAATAATATGGTCTTCAATTGTACTCCGCTTCAGACCTCTTATCCCCATTATTTCTTCCAGTGTTTTCCCTTTTTTAAGAAGCTTATTTGTTTCTTCTGCCGAAGCAGTTAATAT
Source organism: Evansella clarkii (assembly GCF_002019695.1). Lineage (GTDB taxonomy): Bacteria > Bacillota > Bacilli > Bacillales > Salisediminibacteriaceae > Evansella > Evansella clarkii. Next base: position 4,521,737 of record NZ_KV917376.1, read on the forward strand.
CTGCTTCCCTTTTTTTATCTCTGCAAAAGTATGAAGGAACGGATACTTGCCCGGGTTTTCCCCTGTATTCTTTATCAGCAGATGAAGGACGGACTGGAAAAAAAGTTTAGTATACAACGGATCACCTGCATACATATAAGATAACTGATCAAATGTCCTGCCTGTATGGCCCGGGGCAGTCAGTCTGGAAACAAACAGTTCAGCCTCTCTCTCAGGCAGCTGGTGTAAAAACTCGACCAGTTCATTGTATAACTGTTCACTTGCCGTTGCAGCTGGCTGTTGCAGCTCCCTGATTCTCTGTTTAACCCACCTTTGAGTATCCAGTCTGTAACTTACAGGTATAAACTGTTTTTCGTTTACAGCAAATGAAGCGAGTGTCTGGAAAAATAAAGAAAATCGTTCCCAGTACACAGGAGCCAGGCCAGACCATTCGTATTTACCACCATTAAAATAAGCCGGGAGCTTATATTTCTTATCAAGTGTTTGCAGGACTTCTTTGCCCTTGCTTGTAAGCAAATAATAATTCCCTTCTGATTCAGACAAAAAACCTTTTTTGAGCATAAGAGAAACTGAATCTTCAAATCTTTCTCTGCTGAGGTTTTTAACTGAACCTGCTATTTTATAACAGTCGAATAAACGGGCATCCTGTATAGTCTGAGCAGAGCGTTTGCCTGTCAGCAAGTGGTATACTCCTCCGGAGGTGCGCTGTCCGTTCACTCTGTTTATTAAAGTTAAAATAATCCATTCTAAACAGCTCATTTTTTTACCCCTTCGAACCATTTATTTTATTATAAGTGACTGGCTGCAGACCAAGCTACTAAAGTACTTCTGCAGTGGTATCTATCGGTTACTTGTCCTGTGAATACCATTCTCTGCCAAAGTGGACCAGTGTTATTATGAAGACTTAGGATTTGTGCGGCCAGCGGCGGGAAACTGTGCAGTCTAATTTTATATTGAAATGTAAGTTTATAACCTTTACAATAAAATATGAAAGAACTTTCTTCACAAAAGAAGGAATATCTTTTCCCCTTTTAGAATAAACAGAGAGAACAAAGGGACTATTAATTTATATTCTATTTTTAATTTATGGGAGGTTTTTTGTTATGGCAAAGTACACAATCGTAGACAAAGACACATGTATTGCTTGTGGCGCATGTGGAGCTGCAGCACCAGATATTTATGATTACGATGATGATGGGATCGCATTTGTGATTCTTGATGACAATGAGGGAAACACTGAGGTTCCGGAAGAGCTTTACGAAGATTTGGAAGACGCTCACGAAGGTTGCCCGACAGACTCCATTAAAGTCGCTGACGAGCCATTCGAAGGAGACGCTTTAAAGTTTGAATAAAACACATAAACAATGACCACCGGTTAGTTATCGGTGGTCTTCCCTTTTTAATCGTCTAAAGCTGCCAGTTAAGTTTTTTACACTCTTAAACAGCTTATCCAAGACTCTCGAAATCCTCCTTCAGAATAACTCTGTCTTTTTTTACCTCAACCAGGTCTTGCTTCTCCCATTTTTTCAGCTGTCTGCTGACAGTTTCTCTTGTAGAACCTATTATATTTCCCATTTCCTGATGTGTTAGTCGGATAACATCCCCCTGGGTATCCTGCAAATGAGCCAGGGCTCCTTTAAGCCGTGATTCTACATTTAAGGACAGGATTTCGTTCAGCTTTTTCTGCAGGTAAAAAATCTTTTTATTCATTACCTGGATGATTCTTATCGCAATTTCAGGGTTACTCTCAATTAATTTCTCAAAAGAGTCAACAGGAATAGCCAGCACGGTCACATTCTTCTTTGCTGTCGCAGTTCCAGGATACACAGAAGAGCCAAAAAAACCTGAGTGAGGGAAAATTTCTCCCTCACCAAGAACATTTATCAAGCTTTCCTCCCCTGTTTCTGTGAGCTTACTTATAAGGATTGTCCCTTCCCCCAGTACATAAATGTGGGTCTTCGGCTCCCCTTCCCAAAAGAGGACTTCTTTATCTTTAAGCTGCCTTATTCTGCTCATTGTCAGAACCGGCTCCAGCTCATCATTTGTAAGCCCTTCAAAAAAAGGCATTTCTTTCAGATGGTTCTTCCAGTCTTTCATTTGGACCCCCCCAGTATGCTGAGTAACGAGACCTACATAGTCCGTTTACAAAATTAGATCATTCGATTTCCCCTCTTCTTGAGTTTACCGGTATTTGTCAATAGCTGCAATACTATTTAGTTTTCTTTACGGCAAAAAAGAAGAGGCTGGAATTCACTAAAGAAAAAACGAATGAGGGGCAGAACAAATAAATAGGTACTCTGCAGAAATATACGTTCGTGTTCCGCTGGCATGGATGGCTATGTTATTTAAAAATATTCAGCGGCAGGCAGGCGGAAACTAAATAGTTCGGTACATCTACGACTTCACTGATCTTTAAATCCACAGCCACACTGCAAAGAGCATATGCTTCCTGATCACTGAGCCCATATTGAGAGATTAGATGCTCAATCATGTAGCTTATGGACTTTTTGGTAGCTTCCATCAGATCGGGACTGAAACCTGTAGTGACATAATAGCCTTTCTCTCCGTTCCCCTGAGCGAGAGGGCCTGGCGTAACAAATTGGGGTTCCTTTATCTGTTTCCCTTTATGAACTTTAAACTTCAGCTGAATGTCCATCGGGGCTTCAATAGCTGTTCCGCACACTTCTCCATCCCCCTGGGCCGCATGAGTATCTCCGACAGAAAAAAGAGCCCCCTCTACCCATACTGGCAAGTATAGTTTAGTTCCTTTCGTCAAATGCCTTATATCCATATTTCCTCCATTCTGGCGAGGTGGCACTACACTATGTTCACCAGGTTCCTGCAGAGCAGTACCAATCGTTCCAGGAAAGGGATTCACAGGTATTTCAATTCCAGGCAGGAACTCAGCGTGAGTATTTTTCTTTAAGTCCCATATTTTAAGAAATGGTTCGGAAAATTCCTCACTCAGCAGACCGAACCCGGGAATAATTGCTGTCCACCCCCAGCTTTGAGGACCAAATCCTTCAATTTCCACTTCCAGGGTGTCCCCCTGTTTTGCTCCTTCAATGTATACAGGCCCAGTCACGGGATTCACTTTGCTGAAATCCAGGTTCTTTACATCTGATACATCAGATGAAGGAGACAGCTGCCCCCCTGACGAGTCTATTACCTCAAAGTACACGCTTTTCCCGGGAGTTACTGAGAGTGCTGGTTCAAGGCTGTTATCCCATACATTATGATGGCAATGGCTGTGTATCGTGTGATTTGGTTTTTTCATGTGTAGCCCTCCTATTTTTTATTGGTTCAATTATAATTTTCACAGCATAATTATTCAATTAAGAAAAAAATAAATTTTCCGATAACGTTACCGTGTGAAAGTTCTGTCTTCATGGTATGATTGTCACTAAAAAGAAAATTAAAAACGGAGGCGGAGTTATGAAAGTTAAAGACAAGATTGAACAGAGGACATTTACCGTATTAATTTCAGATCAGATTAGTGAGGAAGGACTGCAGCCGTTATTCAGGAACGAGTCAATTAAACTGGTTTTTGAGCCTCTCACAAGCACCTCACTTCCATTGAAGCAAATTGATGCGTTGCTTATCAGAAGCGCCACCCAGGTTACAAAAGAATACTTAGAGCAGATGGAAAACCTTAAAATCATTGGCAGGGCTGGTGTAGGAACGGATAATATAGACTTGAATGCGGCTACAAAACGAGGGGTTGTTGTAGTAAATGCTCCTGAAGGTAATACGATTTCCACGGCGGAACATACTTTTGCTATGATGATATCGCTTCTCCGGAATATCCCGCAGGCAGATGCTTCTATGAAGCAGGGGAAATGGGAAAGAAAAAGCTTTCAGGGAACTGAACTTTTTGGTAAAACAATCGGAATAATAGGTTTTGGAAGAATTGGCACAGAGCTGGCGAAAAGGGCAAACGCCTTTCAGATGAAGGTTCTTGCCTATGATCCTTTTCTGACTAATGAAAGAGCAGATAAGCATAAAGTAAAAGCTTCAGCACTGGAAAAACTCCTTGAAGAAAGTGATATTATTACTGTCCATACCCCGCTTACAAAAGACACAAAAGGAATAATTAATGAGGCTGCTTTTAAAAGGATGAAAAGCGGAGTGTATATATTAAACTGTGCAAGAGGCGGCATTATAGATGAAAAGGCTCTTGAAGCTGCTTTATCTGAAGGACATGTAAGAGGAGCTGCTATTGACGTTTATGAAAAAGAGCCAGCTGTTAATCACCCGCTTTCTAAGTTTCCGCAGGTAATTACCACCCCCCACATAGCTGCCTCAACTACGGAAGCCCAGCTTCACGTGGCAGAGCAGGTGTCTCAGGAGGTCGCCCAGTTTCTTGAAGGCCAGCCGGCAATTCATGCAGTTAATCTTCCGTATTTTGAGCAAGGGGATTACGAACAATATCTCCCGGTTTATAAATTAACAAAAACCATGGGGGAAATTGGAACACAGCTGTCAGAGGGGCCAGTAAAGCAGATAGACCTTTCTTATGCCGGAGAGATCTCCCATCAGAATACAAACTTTTTTAACAGAAGTTTTCTGTGCGGATTTTTTGAAAACCAGATTGACAGTTATGTAAACGAGGTTAACGCCCCTCTCATAGCAAAAGAAAGAGGCATCCAGGTAAGTGAAAAACATCTCAACGACTCGAAAGGTTATTCAAATTTGATACAGGCCGATTTATCAGGCGAGTTTTCAGGGGTGAGTATTTATGGTACTTACCACAAGGAATTCGGAGCAAGGATCATCCAGCTGAATGATTTTCAAATAGATTTCCAGCCACAAAAGCACAATCTTTTTATCCAGCATAATGATCAGCCTGGGGTTATCGGAAAAGTCGGGCAGCTCCTTGGCACACACGGGATTAACATTGGGACAATGCAGGTAGGGAGAAGAAGTGAGGGTGGCCGTGCTATTATGCTTCTTGCCATAGATAAAGTCTGTGACCGCGAAGTGATCGAAAGCTTCCGCACAATTGAAGAAATTTACTCAGTATCTCCTCTGGAACTGTCTGTAAATGAAAGATAATATTTACAGCTGCATGGTCCCTCCATGCAGCTGTACTTGTTTTTTTCCTGCACTGTTATTTAATCAAGCGGAGCGGTCGACCTCTCCCTCTGATTAAACACAGTAACTTTAGTATAGCCTGCTTCCTTTGCTAAACTTACTGCTTTATCATACTCATAACCTACATGCTCCGGTTCGTGGGCATCAGATGAAAGCACGAGGGGGATACCTTTTTTAAAGCACATTTTTAATAAATCCGGGTGAGGATACATTTCTCCTGCGGGTTTCCTTAAACCGGCGGTACTCAGTTCAATACATGTATCTGAAGCTGCAAGGGCGTCTGTAGCCCTTTCATATTGTTCCAAGAGAAAATCCCGATCCTCCGGTATGTAACGAAAGATTTTCACCAGGTCGAGATGGCCCACAATATCAAACAAATTAGACTGGGCAAGAGTTACGATCTGATCATAATATTCGGAATAAATTTTTTTCAGATCTCTTTTCTCCCACTCCGCTCTGAATTCTGCAAGATCAACGCCAAAATCACCATTCCAGTGTACACTTCCTATTACATAATCAAAATGATAAGAGTTAATAAATTCAGCCATTTCTTTATGCTTGCCTGGAGTGTAGTCCATTTCTATAGACATTTTTACATTATATCCTTTTTCCTTCGCCTCTTTAAACAAGCTTACATATTCCTCCATTTTATACCATCTTCGATCATTCACCCATGGATTGCTTAGTATGTTCTCTGTCTCATAAAAATGGTAGGCATGTTCAGATATACCAAATTCCTCAATTCCTTTTTTTTCAGCTTCTTTTAAAAATTTTAGCAAGTAATCAAAAGTCAATGTTCCTTTCTCCAGGTGATTATGGTAATCAGTCCGCATGTCTTCCCCTCCATTTTTCCTTAATCATAACATGGATTACCCAATAAAATTAATGATGAGCGCGGAAACTATTGCGGATGTTACTGATCCTCTCATAATTCAAGTTGGTTTGAAATGGATTTTAAATTTATGGTAAAGTGGGTACTAGTCCAAATGTATACAATGAGTAACCAGAAAGGTGGAAGCACGAATGCTTAATTTAAAAGGAAAAGGTCTGCTCGCACTTTCAGCTGCAGCCGTTCTGATTATTTCCGCTTGCGGAGATAATAATGATAACGGAGCCGGAAACACGCCTGTTGATGAAAACACAGGAAATGAGGAAGCAGCTCCTGAAACAGATAATGAAACCGATGAGGGAAGTGAAGAAGCCGCTGCCCGTGTAAACGGTGAAGAAATAACTGTAAATGAACTGGATGAAATGCTCCATCAAAGACTAGCCATGTGGGGATTAGACCCTGAAGATGAGGAAAACGAGGAAATGGTGCATATGCTTCGTGACGAGCTTCTTAATCAGATGATAACCAATGAAATATTAGTGCAGGAAGCAGAACGCCAGGAGATTACAGTAGATACTGAAGAAGTAGACGCCCAGCTGGAACAGATCATTGCTCAGTTCCCATCTGAGGAAGATTATGAAGCTGCCCTTCAACAGCAAAACTACACAGAAGAACTGCTCCGGAGTGAAATTGAGGCAGAGCTCAGAAGAGAAGAACTGCTGACACTTGATCACCTGGATGAATCGGAACTTGAAGTCAGTGAGGAAGAAGTACTGGAATATTATGAACAGCTCCAGCTTCAGGATGAGACAATAGGTGAGTTGGAGGAGGAGCAGGAAGAAATAGAGCTCCATCTGAAACAGCTGAAGTATCTCGAAGAGCTCAGAGAAGAAGCTGACATTGAAATACTTGTATAGAAAAAAGGTTAAAAATAGCGGTTCTAAGTCAAATGTTGGGGGTGGGAGATAATCTCCTGCCCCTTTATCCCACTCGAATTGTTTGTCCTTTTAATTGGTGATGTAATAACACACGAAGGCGTAAGCGATCGTACCTCCTAAAACCGAACCCGTTTCGTTTAATTACTTTTGTTTGGTTATTCAACCCTTCAATAGGACCGTTGGTATATCCAAAGGTAAAGCTATTCATGATTTCCGTCTGCCAGTTCTTTAGCGTTTCAATTGCTTTAATAAATTCTTTCATCCCGGACTGTTCCACCTGGTGATAAAAGCTGTAAAGGCCACGTTTTACTTTAAACCCATCTTTAGGCCCTGTCTTTTTGGCCTCATCAAACCAGGAACGAAATGCCTCTTTGAGCCTGTAAGCTTCCTTCAATTCATCAGACAGGTGAAGGTACCTCTCCAGATACCAGAGCTGCTTGTCCGTTAATTCCTCATATCGTTTGTTAAATACATGTTTCATTCGCTTGCATTTTTTACGGTCATACTCATGAAAATCCTTTTGGACCCTTCTCCGTACCCGGTCCAGTGCCCAGAAAATGTAACGGCAGAAGTGGAACCGATCTGCCACAATAACAGGATTACCAAGCGATTTTTCTACAGCCGACTTGAAGGAGTAGCTCATATCCATAACGACCACTTTCACATTTGTCCCTTTTTTCCGAAGGTAATTCTTGACGGTCCTTACGGATCGGTCAGGCAAAATGTCCAGTGGCTCCCCTGTCTCACCATTGGCAATGATCACTTGATACTTCCCTTTATTGGTATCACCCTTATACTCATCAATCGCGATTACTTCCGGCAGTTGTTTCACTTCTTTTAACATCGGGGCAGAAAGCGAGTCGAACCGTCTGATAGCTGTAGATGGTGAAGTGTGAAACTGCAGGGCGGTATCCTTGAAATTCTTCCCCTGTATTACACGCAGCCCCATCGCCTGATTCCATTCAGCCGAATGACGCTGATAACGTTCAACGATATGGGTTTTTTCCGGAAACCTCTTTCCGCAAGTGCATTTATAGCGACGCTTCCTGTAGAACAAATAAGAGATTCTTTCAAATATCTTCAGGTGTTTAATCTTCTGGATCCGGTAATCATGCACACGTTTCGTTTTCTCGCCACAGGCTGGACAACGATGATGTGTCACCTTCAGCTCTACATGGAGATGGAATGAATCTTCAACTGTCTCTGTTTTTGTGATTGTCACATCTTCTAATCCAGGTAAAATAGTGTTAAAATACATGTTGCACGCAACTCCTATCTTTTTTCTTGTTTCTAGTCAATTCAAGTGTAAAAGATATAGGAGCTTGCGTGTTTTTTTATGCTCACTAAATTTTCTAAAGACCCCAACAAATAGTTTAGAGCCAAAATAGCACACAAAAACGCCTGGATTTATTATCCAGGCGTTTTTGTCAGTTAATTTACCTTATAAACGTTTGGCCAGCACATTAATCACACACATAGGGAGTGTACTTTTGATCGGATCTCTTGTGCCAGACCTGTTCATTCTCTACAAAAAAATCAGCTATTCCGCTTATACAGAATATCCTCTTTCCCATATCTTTCATTCACAGTTCTGGCCGCAGTAAAGAAAAAGTCAGACAGACGGTTAAGGTACTTCACAGCTGCCGGAGGAATCTCATATTCATCGTTAATCCGCAGAATATTCCGTTCCCCTCTTCTTGCAACCGTCCGGCATACGTGGAGATTAGCAGCGGCAGTAGAACCTCCTGGCAGGATAAAAGCTCTGAAAGGGGTCAACTCTTCTGTGTATATGTCAATCCTTTTTTCTAAATATGGTACATAATCCTCTTTAATGGCCCATTCCTCATCTGTTTTTTTACTTACATTGGCAAGATCGCCGCCAAGGTCAAACAGCTCGTGCTGGATTTTTTGAAGATCTTTTACCAGATCTTCCATTTTCTCATCCTGAAGGGAGGCGACTGCCAGTCCAATAAAACTGTTCAGCTCATCAAGCGTGCCGTATGCTTCTACCCGCTCATTTGTTTTTCTTACCCTCTTGCCAATTAACTGTGTATCTCCGGTGTCACCTTTTTTTGTATATATTTTCACTTCTATACCTCCTTGTTCAGTTCAAGAGATATCCCATATGTTATAAGTTTTTTCAGGGACAGGATTAAAGCATTTTTACTTCGGTTCTCTTCAGATTTACGCTGCGATGCTGCCAGGACAATAACAGGTTCCTCTTCCTTATTCTCTGTATAAGGATTTTCTCCAATCCATCTGCCAATTTTGGCAAGCAGTCTGAAAAAATCCGATTCCTGCAAAAAGCCATCTATAAAAATGGCAAGTACCGCAATTTCATTCCTGCTGTTTTTTATGATAAGCAATTGGTTGTTATCATCAGTCAAAAGTCTCCCCCGCTTTAGCGATGGTCGATTATCAGATGCAAAAAAGAAGTTGTCATCACTCCGGAGTATAACAGGCTCCTGAGACTGCTTTACAAATTTAAATTCCTTTTCCCAGGAAAAACCTTCTTCTTTTTCCGAAGTAGTCAAGGTCTTCATAAACCCTTCAGCTGAAATTGTGATTACTTCCTCTGATTCCTTATAAGACACTAATTCGTCGTTATGAGACCAATTTCCTTTCTCCTGAAAATCGAAAGTTATTAACGGCTTGGGAGTTGTAGGATGATCTCTTCTCATCAGTGGAGTATTATATACACCTGAAATATTCCCCTCGCTCAGAGCTTGCTTTGGTCCGCTGAGAGAAACTTTCTCTCCTTCACTCATTAACAGGATTTCATCACAGAAGAGACTGGCCATATTAAGATCATGAAGAACAGCAATAATTGTAATCCCTTTTTCTCTTGCAAGCCCTTTAATTTGTTTCATCATTTCAATTTGATAAGAAATGTCCAGATGATTCGTAGGTTCATCGAGAAGCAGAATTGCAGGTTCCTGGACGAGCGCCCTTGCTAGGTAAACCCTTTGCTGCTCACCGCCGCTTAACGATGGCAGGGGGAGAGCAGCATACTTTTCCAGATTAAGAAGACGGATAACTCCGTTTACTTTCCTTTCATCTGTTTCATCGTAAAAGTGAAAAAGTCCTTTTTTATGAGGATATCTTCCCATCTCGATTACATCTTTCACCGTGTAGGAAAATGAGCTTTCAGGCTGCTGCGGAAGCAGGGTTATTTTTCTTGCCAGTGACTTTCTGTCGTACGCTTCCAGTTGCTTTCCATCAATAATTACTTCCCCTGCCTGTTTTTCCAGTACACCTGTGATAAGTTTGAGCAGTGTGGACTTCCCGCATCCGTTAGGCCCGAGTATCCCAAAAAACGTCCCCTTTTGTACTTTGAAATCCAATTTACGCACTACAGGTTTGTCTCCATAACCTCCAGTTAACCCATTCACTTCAAGCATTTGCTCTCCTCCTTTCTATGCAAGCTTCCCCCGGTTTTTGCTTATGAGTATAAGACCAAACACAGGAGCTCCTATAATTGCAGTAATAACTCCAATGGGAAGTTCTCCGGGAGCAATGATCGTTCTGGATATAATGTCAGCAAATACAAGAAATGCTCCGCCTGCCATGGCAGACAGAGGAATAAGATGCTTGTGGTCAGCTCCCCAGAGGATCCTGACAAAGTGCGGGATTACAAGACCTACAAATCCAATTGTACCGGAGACTGCTACCGCGGCACCTGTGAGCAGTGAAGCCGCAAATAAAATCATTACTTTTTTACGGCCCACATTAATCCCAAGATGATGGGCAGACTGTTCCCCAAAAACAAAAGCGTTAAGTTCGCGCCAGTGGATTAGTAATAACAGAAATCCGGCGGCAAAGAAAGGAATGATAATATAGACATGATTCCACCCTCTCATTCCGACTGATCCAAGAAGCCAGTAGATAAGCTGTCTTAATTCATCTCCGCTAAGTGCAATAAATAAAGAAATAACAGCTCCTAAAAATGAACTGAAAATAATACCTGTTAGAATGATGGTTTCCACTGCTAAACTCCGCTGTACCATTCTTGCAAATGCTAAAACGAGAATTAAAGTGAGAAATCCTGCGGAAATAGAAACGACCGGCAGTGTCAGCATCCCAAGCATTGGCAGGGACAGACCAAAATATATTACTGCAACTGCCCCGACAGCCGACCCGGAAGAAGCTCCGAGAGTATAAGGATCTGCCAGAGGATTCCTTAAAAGTCCTTGAAAAGCGGCTCCAGCCACTGCAAGAGAAGCCCCGACAAAAACTGCCAGCAATACTCTCGGAAGGCGGATTTCCAGAATAATATGGGCAAGAAGAGGATCTACCTGAGCCTCTGTTCCAGCCCACGGAAAAATGGAAACAATGGTGAATAATATATCCCTGGCAGTTATATTTGCACTTCCGGCACTTATACCGGCGAAAAACGCCACCGCCAGCAGTAACACCATGCCTGCATAGACAGCTGTCTTACTTTTTAATTTACTCGTAATACTCCGGATAAACGAGTTCCGCAAGCTGCTCGACTCCTTCAATTAAACGTGGCCCCTGCCTGGAAACAAGATTCGCCTCAATATCATAAACTCTCTCGTTCTGTACGGCTGATACATCCTGCCATGCTGAACGTTCAAGAATCTGTTCTTTACTGTTTTCTGTATAAGAGCCGTATGTTGTGATAATAACATCAGGGTTTGCAAGAACAGCATCTTCTTCTGTATAAGCAACCCAGCCATCTTCCTCACCCGCAACGTTTTCAGCTCCAATAATTGTCAGTATTTCATCCATAAAAGTTCCGCTTCCTGTAGTAAAAATATCTGGCGATGGTGATACTTCCACCCATACAGAAACTCTGTCTTCCTCGCTGATGCTTTCTCCGGTTTCCTTTACAGCATTCAGCCTTTCTTCCATATCGTTTACTATTTCAGCTGCGTTTTCCTGCTGTCCAAGTAAAAGGCCGATATCCTCTATCAGTTCATATACACCGGGAAAATCATTCGGGTCTTCAGCAACAAAAACAGGTATTCCAGCGTCTTCAATTTGGCCTACAGCATCCAGGTCATTTATGAGTCCTGCCAAAACAATGTCAGGCTCTTGCTCTAAAACGGCCTCCACATCAATTACCATATCACCAACGGTTGGCAGGTCTCCTGCTTCCGGCGGATAATCATCGTTGCTGGTTACAGCTACAAGCTGGTCCCACGCGTCCAGCGCGTATATAATTTCTGTATTGCTTGGGAGGATCGAAATTACTCGTTCAGGCTTTTCTTCAAGACTGATGTTTTCCCCTCTTGCATCCTCCACTTCGGCAGGTAACTCTTCGGCAGGTTCATTATTCACATCATTGTTACCGGCTTCGTTATTTTCATCTGCACTATTATCTTCTGCTCCGTTGTCAGCATTTTCCCCTGCCTCGTTACTTTCATTATTAAGATTGTTTTCTGCTGCGTTGTCTTCCGTCTGGCAGGCAGCAGAAAAAATCATTGTAAAAATAAGCACAGTACATAAATACCATTTCTTCATTACCTTTCCCCTCTTTCAGTTATGTAATTTTCCCGTAAATCAAATTACGCACCATAAGCCTGGCACTCTGGGATAACTGCATATTTAACAACTCTTCAGGAAATAAAAAAAGCGTTCCCCTTAACCTTGGGAACGCAGAGCGATCAGCATACATTGAATAATTTCCCACTGAACTGCAGCCAGATAAAAAATTAATGTTACTGCTCCACCTTTTCCTCGAAGGTATATTTACGTTAAGGCAGGTCTCCTGACTTACGCCATTACGTTTCTCTCCCTTCCCATGACCGCCTGGTCACAGTGGATTTGAAAAAAACGAAGCGATTACAGTGGCGGGACCGTGCCGGAATCACACCGGCTTCCCTTTTAACACACCTCACAGAGGTGTGACCTTACGTTGCAGATTACTATTTTGATTTACAACTTCATTATACACTAATCAACAAAAAAGAACAGAAATATAAAGTGAACCTTCAATCAGTGGGGGTTTTATTCATCCCCCACTGATTGTTAATTGAACCAATCGGGATGTTAGCGTCCGTTATCTCCCGCCTAAACAGCTTCGCTTCCACTCCTGTTTTGAGGCTGGAGTTTTACGGACGGTTACATCGGGATAAATCAGGTTGTCCTCAAACGGCCTTGGCGATAAAATAGAAATATAAGAAAGGCGGGATAAAGAATGAGCGTTGAAGAACATAAAAGCCAGGCACCTGACTCTGTGACATGCAGAATTCTCACTGTTTCTGACACCAGGACGATGGAAACAGACAAAAGTGGTAAACTGATGAAGGAATTTCTGGAAAATGCAGGCCATAAAATAGCCGGGCACGAAATCGTAAAAGACAGCTATACAGACATACAGGACAAGATAAGAGAAGCGAGTGAAGATAAGGAAACAGAAGCACTGCTGATCAATGGCGGTACAGGAATAACTTTCAGGGATACTACATATGAAGCGGTCCTTCCTATGCTGGACAAAGAACTTCCAGGTTTCGGAGAGCTATTTCGATATTTAAGCTATGAAAAAGATATAGGCTCCGCCGCTATCCTGAGCCGCGCTGTTGCCGGCGTCCGGGGCAGCACAGCTGTATTTTCCACACCTGGATCCTCAGGTGCTGTTAAACTGGCTATGAAAGAGCTTATCGTACCTGAACTGGCTCACGTAATGCGGGAAATATATAAAGATCAGAAATAAGCAGTAAAAAGGACTGGGCCAAATATTTAGTATAAATATGAATTTAAGAAATAATATGATAAAAATTACAGGGGAAGTGAAGTCAGCGTTATCTGGCCTCATGAATGATGGATAGCGAAGCGTGTTTTTTTAACAAAACGGGATAACGGAAGAAGGAACCGGCAAAATTGGGGCAGCGGATCTTCCCTCCGCTAATAAACAAAGTAAAAAGGTGGTTCTCGAGGATCTGCAATAAAGCACATTCACCATTAAACCGATAGTTCAGGTGAGTGAAAGAAGACAAAATAACAACAAAAACGCCTGGATGCTAAAATCCAGGCGTTTTTGTTTGCTAGCTATACTGTTTTTTTCGTTGTTAATTGATTATTTTATCTGTTATTCCTGACTAACTACGGACGGAAATACTCAGACCACAAGCCTGTATTTATGTTTCTTATGGAACAAGATTTTTCTTCAAATTTATTTCGGACCATAAGGTAAAAACACGGAAAATGTCGTCCCTTCTCCAACTTTGCTGTGTGCTGAGATTTTACCTTTATGAGCATCAACAATGTTTTTAACGATTGCCAGTCCAAGACCAGTTCCGGCTCTGCCACGAGTTCTGGCCTTATCCGCTTTATAAAACCGTTCAAATACAAAAGGAAGATCTTCTTCAGGTATTCCTGAACCTGTATCCTCAACATCTATTCTCACACCATCATCTGCAGGCTCCACTCTCAGGGTTACCTTTCCATCAGAAGATGTATGGCGAATAGCATTGTCTATCAAGTTTGTAAGCACCTGCTCAATCCTGTCAGGATCTGCAGGAACAGGATTATCAATCTCTTTTATATCTCCGGATACCTTTATCCCGTGTTCTTTTGCCACCCCCTGGAATTTTCGGAGCACTCGCTGGGAGAACTCTGTTACGTTCATTTCCTCCAGGTTCAGTTCTATATGTCCAGCTTCCATCCTGGCAATGTCCAGAAGTTCATTTACAAGACGGCCCATTCTCAGGGATTCATCATAAATGATCCTGGCCATCTCAATTTTTTCTTCTTCCGTATCTGCTATACCGTCAATAATTGCTTCACTATATCCTTGCAGCATGGAGATCGGGGTGCGAAGTTCATGAGATACATTAGCAATAAAGTCCTTACGCAATTTATCATGCTGCCGCTCCTCTGTCATATCCCGCATCACAGCTACTGCGCCCCGTACCTGGGACTGGTCGTACAAAGGGGTCATGAGAATAACCCAGCTCCGGCCCTGGACATCTACTTCTCCCATTTGTTCTTCTTCCTGTTCTACTACCTGTTCGAATAACTGGGCAAGTTCCTTAGGAAGTTCCCCGGATTCAACTACCTCTTCCCCCTGTTCATACAGCCACGCACCGATAAATTCATTAGCAGGAGGGTTAGTAACCATTACTGAACCGTCCCGGTCAAGGGTAATGACACCATCAGCCATGGAGCTTAATATTCTTGAAAGTTGTTCCTTTTCCTGATTCAATGCAGTTAAATTAGTATTTAAGGCTCTCGCCATCCGGTTAAATGCAATCGCAAGCAAGCCTATTTCATCATTTGTCAGGATAGGGACTTTCGTATCGAAATTACCTTTGGCAACTTCCAGGGAAGCTTTTCGCATTCTTCTCAGGGGAGAAGTAATTCTTGTAGTAAGGAAGAAAGCAAAAATAGTTGTAAGAACAATTGCAATTCCAGCGGACAAAAAGATAATGTGCTTTGTCTGGCTTGCAGCAGCATCCACGATATCGAGCGACTGGTAAAGGAACAAAGCTCCATCCTCACCATTTGCTACATCTACAGGGATGCCTACGAGCATCATTTCATCAGTTACTTCCTCTCCATTGAGAGGAAAAGAATACTGTCCTTCAGTAACTATCGATTCTCTGTCATCCAGCACATGAGAAAGGTCCCGGTCATCTATAAAAACCGAGACTGGAAGGTTATGGTCAATTCTGTCGGGTGTAAACCACCTGTCCTCTCCTTCTGTGATGAGAACAGCCTTTGTGGAATACGTTTCAGAAATATCCCTGCTGATTGAGATCGCCGCATCACTGGTACCTTCATCTTCAATAAGAGTTGCAATCAAGTCAGCGTGGTTCATCAGCTGATTTTCCGCCTGCTCTTTATGAAAATGTTCGAAATACTGAAGCAGAAGGATCGTTAAGATAGTCAATACAACCGAGACTAATAAAAGTATTGTAAGCCATAACTTACCAACCACACTTCTCCAGAGAAACATTACTCTTTCACAGCCTCAAATTTATAACCGACTCCCCATACGGTTGTAATCATATTGGCAGCTTCCGGAGACACTTTGTTAAGCTTCTCCCTCAGACGTTTAATATGCGTGTCCACTGTACGAAGGTCACCGAAAAATTCATAATTCCATACATCTTTCAACAGTTGTTCCCTTGCAAATACTTTATCAGGTGATAAAGCAAGGTAATGTAGCAGTTCATATTCTTTCGGCGTTAAACTTATATGTTTCCCATCGGCAGTTACCCGGTGTGCATCATTATCGATTGTTAAATGAGTGAAAACGAGAACATCTTTCGTTGTTGTTTCTGTCTGCAAAAACTTGGTTGAAGAAGCGCGTCTAAGCAAAGCTTTGACCCTGAGCACGACTTCCCGGGGACTGAAAGGTTTCACAATATAGTCATCCGTCCCGGCTTCGAAGCCCTGTACTCTGTTAGCTTCTTCTCCTTTTGCAGTAAGCATGATAATTGGTGTCGCTTTATGTTTCCTGATTTCCTCACAAACCTCTATCCCATCTATTCCAGGCATCATAAGATCAAGCACAATGAGGTCATAATCTGTATCAAGCGCCATTTCTAAAGCCTTTTCTCCATTTTCTGCGTCATCAACTTCGTATTCTTCCCGCTCAAGATACATTTTCAACAGCCGGCGAATACGTTCTTCATCATCTACTACAAGAATTTTGGCTTCTTCTGACATTAATATTCCTCCTCAAAAACTATAATAGATCAACGATCTCTAAATTATCAGCATTTTCCACACAATAATTATATTTTACCATGTTAATTTTCATCATTGTACAGTGATTATGAAGAAAGTGTAAACATAAAGCCGCCTCACAGGAGACGACTTTACACAGTAATGAAGGTTCAGCAGGCATTTAAGCAGCCAATCTGCTTAATGCCTTGCCGAAAATCAGGCATAGGAATGCAGGCCTGCAATTACAAGGTTAACGAAGATTAAATTAAACATAATAATGGCAAAGCCGATTACACACATCCACGCACTTTTTTCTCCATGCCAGCCTCTGGATAGACGAAGGTGGAGATAAGCTGCGTAGAACAGGAAAGTGATAAGTGCCCAGACTTCTTTAGGATCCCAGCCCCAGAACCTTGTCCAGGCAATCTGCGCCCAGATCATCGCAAAGATTAAACCTCCAAGTGCGAACAGCGGGAATCCGATAGCGATGGAACGATAGCTTAGTTCATCAACGGTGTTCGGATTTACTCCTTTAAGAAGCGGCTGAATAGCTCCTCCAACAGGTTTACGGAATATTGCACGGAGAATAAGGTAAAGTACAAGCCCTCCCAACAGGGACCAGATAACCGTGTTAAGGTCCTGGCTGACAATATTCGCAGGTGTGGAGAAGAATGGCTCCATCCTGTCTTCAGTAACCAGTTCACCCTGATTTGGACCTACGATCGCAGGCATAGTATAAGTAACAACACTTTCATTGTCTCTTTCATTGATATAATTAAACGTTGCTTCATATCCAGCAGCGTTAAATCCAATATTCAAACTGATATAAGCAACAACACTAACGAGGGAGTACATAATGAACTCCAGCCATTTTACTTTCTTTGACTTTTTCGTAAAGTCAATCACTCTTATGAGATATAACAGTCCGCCGACGAATCCAATGGCCAGCACTCCTTGGGCAAGAGCTACAGTAATAACGTGAATCGTGAGCCAGTAGGACTGCAAAGCAGGTATAAGCGGCTGCACTTCCCGGGGGAACATCGATGCGTAGGCAATGATCAGCATTACTATAGGCATCGTGAAAAGGCCAAGATAGTTATTTTTATATATCGGATAGATGATAATCAGTCCAAAGGACATCATAATGCCAAGGAATGCTGTGTATTCAAACATATTACTTACCGGAGCATGTCCGGCTGCTATCCATCTTAAAACAAAATATGTCATAGCAGCCAGAAACGCCAGAATGGCTGTAATATAACCGAATAGACCAGCTTTATTATTCTCGAGGCCTTCTTTATTTTTAAATTTCCTGCCCGTTATTGATACAGCGAAAAATACTGTTGATGCCAGGTACAGGAAAAATGCGATTAGTAGAAAGTTACTGCTTAGTTGGACCATTTTTATTCTCCACTCCTTCTGTTTCCTCCGGCCCTGCTTCTTCATTATCTGCTTGATCTGCAGGAACTGGTATCGCCGCCGATTTTGAGACCGCCTCAAAATCATTTTTCAGAGCATTCCAGTTTTTATTGGCATGCCCTGCGGCCCATATTTCACCATCGCGGTTCTGCAGCCAGATTCTTCGGTGGTGCCAGTAGGACCCCTGAACAAGCCCGATCATGAAGATAGCTCCTCCTACGATTAAGATCGGTATCGTTCTGTCTCTTCGGACGGTGAGGGCTGTCACATTAAGCATATCAAGATCAACCATGCGGATTGTATGCTCATTTTCTCCATTTATTTCTTCGTTCATCTGTATTCCTATTAAACTAATTTCCCCTGTGTCTGTTTCGGGATCCATATCCGGTGTGAACAACTCAAAGATAATCCTCGGATTGTCAGGAACCCGGTTAACTGTGTCAGGAGTCCCATTGTCATTAATATAGAAGTTAGGGAAGTATTCCATAATTTCAATTCTGTAGCCATTATCAAACTCATATACCATATCCGGTTCATATAAATCCACTGTAAATCGAAGGTCGGCAATCTCTTCATTCAGTTCTTCGTCTTCCGTTTCAATCGCAAACGTGAATTCAGCAAGCTCATTTAATTTATAATCTACCTGGTACAGGGAGAACCCTTCAAAAGTGAGCGGCTCATTAACACGGATTTCCTGCTGTTTAACTTCTTCAAGTTCTGTACCGACTCCAACAGCACCGTTATCAGTGCGCCTTAGTAAGGTAGCGTTAGTCTGAAAAGTCTCCACCACAGGAGCTCCTGCCCTTTCCAGCGCCTCCCGAAACTGCTCATCTTCTTCATCGTAATATTCTACAAAAAACTGGTCATTCCGAAGAAAATATTCGCCATCTGTACCTTTAATAACTACTTCTTCTCCTTCCCTCACCCAGATATGCTCATCAATATACATAGCAGGGAAGAAACGGAGCATTGCCCCGATCAGGAATATAATAAGGCCAATATGGTTAACATAAGGCCCCCATCTGGAGAACCGGCCCTTTTCAGCGAGAAGATTTCCATCTTCTCTGCGAACTTTATATCTTCTCTTTAATAACACTTGTTCTGCCTTGTCTATTTCTTCCTCAGGATTTTCAGCAGTGTCTGCCTTTGCGAAAAATCTCTGTCTCTTCAGAAAACCGGTATGCCTTGTAACCCGCTGTGTTTTTAATGCTCTGTGCAGCGGAACTATACGGTCAAGGCTGCAGATAACAAGGGAAATACCTAGAGCAGCAATAAGAAGCATGTACCACCATGAACCGTACAGGTTGTGAAAACCAAGCTGGTAGTAAAGTTTCCCGGTAGTTCCGTATTCTTCTTCATAATATGTGGTAGGGTTTTCCCCAGCCGGAATATACATTTCCTGTGGATATATTGTTCCCAGCGATGAAGCGAGCAAAAGGATAACAATAATCCATATACCAACTTTTACTGATGAAAAAAAGTTCCAGATTTTATCGATAAAAGATTTTTTATATGTCTGAGATCTTCTTGCGACCCCTTCGTACCGCATATTTGCAAGCTTGCCCTCTTCCTCTTTCAGAGGCTTTCCGCAAGACTCGCAAAGATAAGTCCCGTAAGGATTTACGTGACCGCATTCACATTTTACTTTCTCCATTTTTATCCCCCACTAGTTACCTCCAGGAATTAACCTATCAAAAGATTCAATAACCTGTGCTTCTGTTTTTGCACCGATCTGCCTCTCGATTACATTTCCATTTTCATCAATTAGAAACGTTGTAGGCAGGCTGGCAACACCATAAGCATTGCTTACGAGCATATCCCGGTCGATATACAAAGGAAAATCAAGCTGGTGACGTTCCTGGTGGCGTTCGACCCTTAAAGTAGACTCATCCACATTCACATTCACAACTTCTACTCCAAGTTTCTCATATTCTTTGTAATGTTCATTCATATATTTCATTTTATCTCTGCAGAAAGAACAGTATGTTGCCCAGAAATTAACATAAACACCATTTCCCCGAAGTTCTTCAAGCTCAAGAATATTGCCGGCAGGATCCTGGACCCTGAAGTTCGGGGCAATATCTCCCTGATCTACGACGCCCCGCTCTTCAGCATAATGGCTGTAAAAGGTATAGCTTACAGCGCCAATCATGATCAGCAAGATTACAGAACGGATAATAAGCCTTTTCTGTTTCATCTTTCTCCCCCATTTAATTATTCAAGGATAATTTCATGTTATCATCATATAAAAAGTGTTAACACATTTAAAAATGACAATTTGTGAACATTATGTGACAGCCATTTCTCTTAACTGTTTCACCTCATGAGGTTTCAGCTCTCTGTACTCTCCCGCATTCAGTCCTTTTAAATCAAGAAACCCATAAGATTCACGTTTCAGTTTAATAACTGGATGGCCTACTGACTCAAGCATCCGTCTCACTTGTCTGTTTTTTCCTTCCCGGATTGAAAGTTCAATTATTGCCGTATTCTTTCGTTTATCAGTGCGAATTACTTTCGCTTTTGCAGGAGCAGTTTTGCCATCCTCCAGTACAATGCCTTTTTCCAGCTTTCTCACTGTCTCCCGGAGGGGCATACCTTCCACCTTGGCAACATACGTTTTATAAATTTTATATTTAGGGTGCATAAGTGTGTTTGCAAAATCTCCGTCATTTGTGAGAAGAAGCAGCCCAGATGTATCGGAATCAAGCCTTCCAACCGGGTAGACCCGCTTATCGGTAAAAATATAATCGGTTACCACTTTTCTTCCCTTATCATCAGCAACACTCGAAATAACCCCTGCTGGTTTATATAGTAAAAAATAAACTGGTTCCTCCTTATCAAGAGGAACACCATCCACAACAACCTCATCTGTTTGGGTATCTACTTTCGTACCCAGTTCTGTAACCTTCTTTCCATTCACGAATACCTTACCATCGATAATAAGCTGCTCTGCTTTTCTTCTGGATGTAACCCCTGCCTGTGCAATCACTTTCTGTAAACGTTCCATCTATTTTCACCCCGGAAAGATTTTATTTTTAAAATTAAGGAAGTATAATATTCACCATGAAAATTGTCCAGCTCCAGCGCCTACTCGCTCGAGGTCACTTCGGTCCGTCAATCGAAGCTGAAAAGCGTGCTTCTTCAAAGCATCCTCGAATAAGCTGTCCAACGAGCATAACTTCATGAAATACTGCGAGTTGCCTCGACGGACAAACTCCGAAGCGATACTTGTAGAGGAAGAGGCAGTGCTTGGGCCTGCGGTTACTCGGCCCAAATTTACGCTTCGAAGCTAACGCAGGCAGCATTTGCTCCTGCGCCACTTCGTTTGCTCGTCGCAGGTAAAGAGTGTCGCTCGTAAAAAAGGCGCTTCCGCTCTTCTTATTAGTTTTGGGCTAACACTGCTTGTTCAAACGTTAATTTTATCTTTTTTTCCTGCAGGAAACAAATAAAAAGTCTTCCATGCTTTAAAAGCATGAGAAGACCTGAAACGTGTTTTGATAGGGTCCTTTTTTTCAGAAACTTACAGAAAAACAAGTGACACAATAATAATAGCAGCTGTTATTCCAATAACATCAGCTATGAGTCCTACTTTAAGCGCGTCTCCCATTTTTTTTATGCCGACTGCCCCGAAATATACCGTAAGAACATAAAAGGTCGTATCTGTACTGCCCTGCATTGTAGACGCCAGCCTGCCTATAAATGAATCCGGCCCATGGGTTGCGATAAGGTCACTCGTCATCCCGAGAGCCCCGGTACCTGATAAAGGCCTGATCAATGCGAGAGGAACGATTTCTGCCGGAACTCCGGCCATTTCCAGCGCTGGCCTGAAAAGAGAGACGAAGAATTCCATGGCACCTGATTCCCTGAATACCGAAATGGCCACCATCATTCCCACAAGATAAGGAATAATAGAGAACGACATCTTAACGCCCTCTTTCGCCCCTTCTACAAATATCTCGTATGTTGGAACTCTTTTAAGTGTGCCGGCTACAAGCACAATAGCTATAATTAAAGGAATCAGCCAGACGGATATTGCAGTGATCCATGCCAAAGTGCTCACATCCTTCGGTTAGTTCTCCGGTAATGAAAATATCTGTCTGTTAGAATTGCTCCCGCCGTTGAAACAGCAGTGGCCAGTATGGTTGTCCCGACTATTTCTGTTGGAGATACAGAACCATACTGCATTCTTATTGAAATAACTGTAGTCGGAATCAGAGTTATGCTTGCAGTATTTATCGCCAGCAAAGTTATCATTGAACGACTGGCTTCATTGCTTCCTCCATTCAGCTTTTTCAGCTCTTCCATTGCTTTTATTCCCATCGGAGTCGCCGCATTGCCAAGGCCGAACATATTTGCACTCATATTTGATAAAATATACCCCATTGCCGGGTGGTCCTTCGGTATATCAGGGAAGAGCCTCTTTGCCACTGGCCTGAGCACCCAGCTCAGAGCGCGGAGAAGGCCTGCTTTTTCAGCGATTCTCATTAAACCGAGCCAGAACGTCAGGACACTGATCAGCCCTATGCAGATAACAACCGCTTCCTTCGCGCCATCAAATACCGCGCTGTTGACTTTATCCATTGTCCCATTAATCCCTGCAAAAATAATCCCTATTACAAACAGTGAAACCCAGATAATATTAACCACCTGATTTCACTCCCGCTGCCATAAACAACTGCTCGAACCAGGTTTTCCAGAACGGCTTTTCCTTTGGTGCTTCCTCGGTATACCTGAGAGGGATGATACCTATCGTTTCATTGTCCAGTTCAACCTGGACTGTACCAATCGGATACGGATGGCCTTCTTCCTCCCATCGCCCGTCTTCAGGTGGCCGATATAAGGATACTATTTGTTTTACTTTGTTCTCCTCTTCTTCGGAAACAGGATAGCTGAATGTATATTCTGCTATGATTTTATTATGGTAGTAATCATCTTCTATATCTTTAACAACACCTTTTTTAATGATGTCCTTTACTTCGAAACTGTTAAATCCCCATTCAAACATACTGATATGGTCGTTCCAGTCACTGGGTGCGTTTATCGTGACTGCAATAAGCTCGTTGCCGCTTTTCTCCGCTGTTGATACAAGAGTCCGTCTCGCACGTTTCGTATATCCGGTTTTCCCTCCGGTAGAATGTTTATAAAGCTGTGTCAACAGCCTGTTCTTATTGTTAAAAACACGGTAGCTTTCATCTTTGCTTACAGAACGGTAAGATTTGGCCCCGGTGATTTCTCTGTATAAGGGATCATTCATCGCATACCTTGTCAGGACTGCCATGTCGTAGGCAGTAGAGTAATGTTCTTCGTGATCGTCAAGACCATGAGGGTTGGCAAAAACAGTGTTATTCATTCCCAGTTCCCTGCGCTTTTCTTCCATCATGTAAACAAACCCTTCAAGACTGCCTCCAACATGTTCAGCAATTGCCACGGCTGCATCATTACCGGAACGGAGCATAAGGCCGTATACAAGATCCTTCAGCTTAATTTTTTCTCCTGCAACTAAATATATTGATGATCCTTCCGTGCCCTGCGCGTTTTCTGATACAGTTACCCATTCTTCCATCTGGCCGGATTCAATAGCAATAATTGCTGTCATAATCTTTGTAATGCTGGCAATACGCATAGGTGTGTCCGCTTCCTTTTCGTAAAGTATCCTTCCGCTCTCCTGCTCCATAAGGATTGCTCCTTTTGCCGAGACATTACCAGGATAAACAGCAGCTGAAGCCGGCAGCTGAAGGCCTGAAGCAATGAATGTTATTATGAGAATCACTTTAATTATTTGTCTGCTCATCAGAATCCCCCAGGGTACCTTTTTGTACAAGTCTATGCGGCGCCTCTTAAGTTATGTCCACTTGAATCAACAAGACCAGAGAGGAGGCTTATCTGTACAAAAAAAAAGATTCTGATTATGGAATAGGAATTCTCATAATCAGAACCTTTTTTACTTGGCATCCTCTTACTTCGCTTAACCTTTCGGCTTGAATACAAGAGCGGCAAGAAAACTGAATATAATAGCAGCTGAAATACCAGCACTGGTCACTTCAAAAATACCTGTGATAATTCCAACCAGCCCATTTCTTTCCGATTCTGCCATAGCCCCGTTCACAAGTGCGTTACCAAAGCTTGTAATTGGCACAGTCGCGCCAGCTCCTGCAAAGTCGATCAGCGGCTCATACAGTTCAAGCCCCCCCAGCACTGCACCGGCAACTACAAGAGTACTCATTGTATGTGCTGGTGTAATTTTCAAACCGTCCATTAATAACTGTCCGATGAGGCAGATCGTACCTCCAACGATGAATGCCCACAGAAAAGTCACGATGAAATACCTCCTTGCATCTCAATAGACACAGCATGCGCAATACAAGGAATGGATTCCTGCTGCTGAAAAGTAAGCGGGGATAAAAGCGCTCCCGTAGCTACAACCAGAATCCTGTTTAATTCTCCCCGTTTCATTCTATTGAGAAGATGGCCATACGTAACAGCAGCGGAACAACCGGAACCACTTGCCCCTGCCATTACTTGCTGATCCTTTTTGTACAGAAGAATACCGCAGTCCATAAACTGATTTTCCTGGACTTCCAGACCTTTTTTTTCAAAAAGTTCAAGAGCTATATTTCTCCCGATCCTCGCCAGATCCCCGGTTACAATTAAATCATAATAATCCGGAGGCAGGTTTCGATCCTGCAGATGTGCTTCAATGGTGTCAACCGCTGCTGGTGCCATAGCCCCTCCCATATTAAACGGATCTTTAAGCCCTTCATCCACGACTTTACCTATAGTAGCTGAAGTGATTGCCGGACCTGCTCCTGTTTTACTTAAGATAGCTGCCCCCGCAGCTGTCGCTGTCCGTTGTGATGTTGGAGGTTTCTGTGCACCGTAATCATTAGGATAACGGAAGGTTTTCTCAACGGCTCCATAGTGGCTTGCAGATCCTGTCATAACCTTATCTGCACCATTGCTGTTCAGGATGAAGGCGGCCAGAGCAAGTCCTTCCATAGATGTTGCACACGCACTAAAGAGCCCGAAAAAAGGAATATTAATTTTTCTGCATGCAAAACTTGTGGAGGTAATCTGGTTTAAGAGATCACCTGCAAAAACGAACTGGATATCATCTTTCGTCATGCCTGCTTTTTGCATAGAAGTTTCACAGGCATTCTCAAAAAGCACTTTCTGTGCTTTTTCGTAACTGTCTTCACCAAACCACTGATCTTCGTAAAAAGCATCAAAATCTTCGGGAATGGCTCCCTTTTGTTCAAAGGGGCCGCCTATCACACCGGTTGAAATAATCACCGGCTTTGTTTCAAACAACCACGTTCTCTTACCTGTAAGCATCCTGGTTCCTCCTACATTCCGAGTAATGTTCTTACAAGAGCGATGACGAATGCGGCAACTGTGCCAAAAACTATGACTGATCCTGCCAGCTTAAACATGTTGGAACCTGTGCCTAAAACAAGTCCCTCTGTGCGGAATTCAATCGCTGCAGAAGCCATCGAATTAGCAAAACCAGTAACTGGTACAGCGCTCCCAGCCCCTGCAAACTGGCCAAAACGACGGTACACCCCAAACCCTGTCAGTAAAATAGCTATAAAAATAAGAGTGGCCACCGTTGGGTCTCCTGCAGTTTTTTCAGTAAAATCAAAGAAATACATATAAAAATTCTGTACAGCCTGTCCGAAGGTACAAACAAGCCCCCCGATAATAAATGCTTTTAAGCAATTTATCCCTATAGGCCTTTTTTCCTCATGCTTTGCGGCAATCTGCTGATACTCTCTTTTTTGCTGCTCTTTATTTTGCTGGTTTTGATCCATTTGCTCCGCTCCTTTACTTTCAGCCTTTCATGTCCTTGTCTGCCTTATCGAGTTTCTTTTTTAATTCTTCCTTTGTAATCGTCCTGTCATTTACTGAACTTTCAAGACGGGATAAATCCCTGTTGATTTTTTTGTCTGTTGAAACGTGCACAACCGCATCTTGATTTAACTTCTTAGCCCGTTCGTGTGCCCCTTTTCTAATCTTCTTTAAGAAGAGACGGTCAAACCCCGTTACGGTAAGTGTTATATATACTTCATTATCAATTTGCACCGCTGTTACAGCATCAACTTCCTTCATACGTTCCAGTTCTTCCTTCATCCTCTTTGCGTCCTGCTGCGGTACTTCAGCATAAACTGGTTCCTGAGTGCTGCCAAAGGCCCCCTGGTTTGCATCATTTGTCTGACAGCCTCCAATTAATGAAATTACCGCCATGAAAAATATAATTGCCGTTCTGGCTGATCTCATTTCTGTCTCTCCTTTCTCGTAGGTTTTATTATTTTGAAACAGAAGAGAAATATGTACGGTGGCGAATATTACTCTGCCTTTAAATATTTTATGGAAAATCGCAGAAAATAACCGGACAAAGTAATATGTACGGATGGAGGGATAGGTTTTGGATACAAACTTCACTTATTTAACAACTGAGTTGTTTTTTGGATTTATAGCACTGCTCGTTTTAACAAAAATACTGGGGAAAACACAAATATCCCAGCTTACTCCTTTTGACTTTATTTCTGCCCTTGTCCTTGGAGAGCTTGTAGGAAACGCTATTTATGATAAGAATATCGGACTGAACTATGTTTTATATGCAGTCTTTTTCTGGGGGACTTTAATAGCTGTAGTGGAAGCAATCACACAAAAATGGAAAAAATCGAGAGGTATACTTGAGGGAAAACCTTCAATTGTTATAAAAAGAGGAATTGTCGACAGGGAACAGCTGAAGAAAAACAAGCTTGATCTTAATCAACTGCAAAACCTGCTTCGAAATAAAAATGTATTTTCCATTAACGAAGTTGAATACGCCATCCTGGAAGCAAACGGAACCGTCAATGTATTAAAAAGGTCACCTTTTCAGACTGTTGAAAAAAGAGATTTCACAACTACCTTCTCTCCTGCTGTACTTCCGGTCTCTGTAATTCTGGACGGGGAATGGGTGGAGGATAATATTTCCGAAACACCATTCACTAAGAAACAATTAGAAGAGGCTCTGCTGCTGAAAGGCCTGAGGGCAGAACATGTTTTATACGGAGAATGGTCTTACGAAAACCAGCTTTATATTCAGACAGCCCATTCCCCGTATATAAAATATATAGATATATAAAAAGCTTCTTAGCAGAGGGGTCAATTAATAATTTGACTCTCTTCAATTCTGCTGTAATAAATCGATTAAATGTCTTTGACTATACTGAACCTCGCCCCGGCCCATGACCAGTTAACAACATTCCACCAATTAGTCACGTAACTCCCCCGGTCGTTCTCATACTGAAGATAATATGCATGCTCCCAGACATCGAGAGGGAGAACGGGTATTACATCCCACTGGCTCAGGTTCTGGTGTTTTTCAGCTGTAAGGATCTCCAGTCTTCCTGCCTGTGATTGCCACACAAGAATAGCCCAGCCTCCACCCTCTACATTTTTTGCCGCCTCCGAGAACTGAAGTTTAAATGTACTGAAATTATTAAAGTCTTTATTTATCTGCCTTGCTATGGCTCCTTCAGGTTCTCCGCCTCCTTTCGGCGACATGGCATTCCAGAACAAAGAGTGTAAATAATGTCCTGCACCATTGAAAGCGAGTTCCCTTTTCCAGTGCTTAATAAGCTCAAACTTCCGTTGGTTTCTTTGCTGCTGAAGTTCCTTTTCCGCTTTATTAAGCCCTTCAACATAAGATTGATGATGCTTGCTATGGTGAAGTTCCATAATTCGCCTGTCTATATACGGTTCAAGAGCATCATAGGAATATGGCAGTTCTGGGAGCTTATGCCCTCCCACTGGAACTCTGGCAACTTCGGGGTAAGCATTTTTACGTTCCGTCTCTGTTCCTGCTACTCTTCTACCGTGAAGGTAATGGCTGTATAAATGCTCAGCCTCTTTTTCCAGCTGCCTGAGAAAAGATGGATCCAGTATTTTTCGCTGACTGAGCATATAAAGGAGATTTTCAGCTTTCTCTGCCACATCTTTGTGTATGTTTGCACTGTCCTCCTTTAACTCTTCAGTAAAGTTCTCCAGCCAGACTGCTAAATCTCTGGCATAGTCTCTTTGTAAATCCATAATATCCCTCCCAGATTATCATTCACATCCTATCCTATGAAACTCCGGAAGAAAGCATGCCGTATTACTGTCCGGCTTTGCCTGCCAAATGCAAAACAAAAGAACATGGATTTTCCCATGCTCTGTTTTGAAATATCTATTATCTATTTAATAAGCGTCCCGCTGCTGTATTTTAGTACGATAATCTGTTTCATAGTATTCCAGTTCTTCTCTTACTTCCTGGATCGGTCCTTCCAGTTCTCCCATCAGGGTTTTCAGCTGGTCAGGGACGGGTGAGCGGAATTGTATCGCATTTTTCCCTGTATAAGCAGCCCGGCTGTCCTCATACCACACATCCAGTTTCGGCTGGAAAAACTCTTCAATACATTGATGAAAAATCCAGTATAAAGTTTTTTCAGCAGCACCTTTTCGAAAGGTTTCACTTCTTAATATTAAATTCCCGGATTCCTGTCCTTCATCAAAGAACACGAGAATTCTTCTGAACTGGTCAAGAATGTCTGTATAGTCCCCTTTTGAATGGTCCGCTCCTTCTTCCATCAGTTCTTCAAGTGTAGTACTGTTAAGATATTCCCGGAGTTTATCGGCCGAAGAATTTAATTTATCCACGGTAAGTGAAAGCTGTTGACGTACTAAATCATTCCCCATGATTTAATTCCTTCCTTTCATAATTGCCATATTATATATTATTCCATACAGTACATATAATGTCCTTCTTTTGGACACGAATGTTAATACTGGCCGGACTAGTACTCTGAACAGAGTCAGCCTTGCTGATGATCATCGTTTTCATGATCTTCCATCTGCTCCTGGAATTTTGACAGGAACAAATCCACCTCTTCTTCTGAATCCTCTTCCGAATCAGGAACCGGCAGCGGCGGGAGTTCTTCTGTGGACCGGAGGCCGAACTGTTCAAGAAATTCCTTCGTAGTACCATACAGAATGGCTCTCCCTGTACCTTCTGCCCGTCCTACTTCCTTAATTAAAGATTTAGCAGTCAGTGTTCTGATCGGCCGTTCCGACTTCACACCTCTTATATCTTCAATATCAACACGGGATACAGGCTGTTTATAAGCTATGATAGCCAGAGTTTCCAGCGCAGCCTGTGATAGTGTTGTCGAGGAAGGTGCCTGTACAAGACGTTTAAAATAAGGGGCATGTTCCGGTTTTGTAGTTAACTGATAAGCGCCTGCTATTTCTGTTATCTGAATTCCTCTTGATTCAGAAGAATAAAGTTCTTTCATTTCTGATATATAGAATTTAAGAGTTTTTCTGTCAATCTGAAGTACTTCCATCATCTGCTTCTCATCAAGTCCTTCTTCTCCTGCTACAAATAAAAGTCCTTCTATCACTGCTTTAATTTGATGGCTGTTCAACCTCCAGTGCCTCCTTTTCATGGATGATTATGTCGTCGAAATTAACGTCCTGGCTGCATATTATGCGGTCTGCTTTCATAAGTTCCAGGAGGGCCAGGAATGATATTACCATCTGGTATCTTTCTTTTTCCTCAAAGAGTTCGGAAAATCTTCGTGTCCCTCTGTGAGAACGGAGATTTTCCATAATTTCTTCCATTTTATTATCAATAGGAATTTCATCTCTCTGAATTTTTGATACGGCCTTTTTTCTGTCTTTTTTTCTTTTGCTGATTTTTTGGAAGGCAGTAAGCATATCATATATTGATACATTTATCTGACTCTGGTCTTCCTCGTTGTCTGTTTCCTTCAGCAAAGGTGTCAGGTCTGTCATTGGCTTTGAGAACAAATCGCTTCTTGCCCGTTCTCTTTCTTTGAGTTCTCCCGCTGCTTCTTTATATTTCTTATATTCAATAAGACGGTTCATCAGCTCATCCCGCGGGTCCTCCACTGCTTCATAATCATATTCCTGTTCCATCATTTCTTCTTCCTGTACCGGAAGAAGCAAAAGGCTTTTCATATGCAGTAATGTGGCAGCCATAACGAGATACTCGCTCGCAATGTCAAGCTGAAGTACTTTCATCGTATGTATGTACACCATGTACTGTTCAGTGATTTCTTTAACAGGAATATCATATAAATCAAGGTCATTCTTTTGAATTAAATGTAATAATAAATCAAGAGGGCCTTCAAAACTATGTAATTTCACACTGTATTGCATTATCTCACCATTCTTTCGCTCTTAGTTGTATTATAGCATAAAGTGAAACTTCCATCAGTGGGGTTTTGTTCCCCCCACTGATTGTCAGCTGAACCAATCGGGATGTTAGCGTCCTTTACCTTCCGCCTGTACATCTTTACTTCACCCACATATTTTAAGCCGGATGTTTTAACAGGCGATTACATCGGGATAAATCCCGGCAGGTCCGGCGCCATAAAATCCGGTCAGAATATATAATACTTAATGCATTTGTCCGCCCCTAAAGTCACCGGGCTTTAACAGTGCCATAAAACTATGGTAATCTATACATTAACCTGTACAGGCTGCCCGCTCCTCTGTATCCCCGGAGCTGCCTGTTTACGAGCAAATATTTATAGATGGAGGAAATTATGAACAGGAATTATCCAGAGGCTTATCTTGAATATTTATTTCATTTCCATGCCACCAGAGATTTTTTTGAATGCCATGAAGTGATGGAAGAGTACTGGAAAGCCAATAAAAACATTCGCTGGCTTGCTTTAATTCAGATAGCTGTCGCAGTTTACCATGAACGAGCCGGCAACATGCCAGGGAGCCTCCGTCTGTATCGAAAAGTATTATGCCATATAAGAAAAGATCCTGAGATTTTTGCAGGGCTTGGCATTAATACTGATGAACTTACTTCCATCGTCAGATTGAGGATTAAGAATATCATTGAGGAAGGTGTGTACGAACCCCTGAATCTCCCTATTAGTGACCCTGAACTTATAAAGAACTGTAAGGATATTTGCGCCCGGGCAGAACTAGACTGGTGTACTTCAGAAAACCTTGATGATAATGAACTGATTTTCAGACACAAATTAAGGGACAGGAGCGAGGTTATTGAAGAACGCCTGGCTTCATTAACTAATAAACAAAGAGAAAGGAAGGGTAGTTAACCCTGCCTTTCTCTTTTCTTTTACAGCTCTTGTTTATTCTATAGAATCCAGATCCGTATGTTAGTTATTTCTCTTTGCAATGTTCCAGAAAATCTTTTGTGTGCCTGGTTCCAAGAAGCTCTGCCCCAAGGGCCGTCTCTGCTGCCTGTATCATCTTAGTAGCGACACCTTCGTTACGGTAGGAAGGATTCACACTGAGGTCCTTCAGAACATAACTGTCCTGGGATTTTTCCACTCCTATAACTCCGACAAACGCTTCCTGCTTCCAGAGAAAGAGCTGGCAGTCAGGATCTGTCTCATAATGATCCACCGTCTGCTGAAGCTTTTTTATTTTTTTCTCGCCAGGCATAAAAGACAGTAAGCCCATTGCTATTTTCTCATGTTCCTTTTTATAGGGAACAAGCATAAACATCCCTCACTATGAAAAGCTTTTAGTTAAATTAGCCATTTCAATCGCTGAAACCCCTGCTTCATAGCCTTTGTTTCCAGCTTTCGTTCCTGCACGTTCAACAGCCTGTTCAATCGAATCGGTTGTAAGTACACCGAAGATGACAGGTATGCCGCTGGATAGTGTGATTGATCCAACTCCTTTGGCTACTTCACTGCATACATAATCGAAATGTGGAGTTGAACCACGGATAACAGTTCCAAGTGTTATAACTGCATCGTATTCCCCGGACTCAGCCATCTTTTTTGCTATTAATGGAATTTCAAAAGCTCCCGGCACCCATGCAATATCTACGTTCTCTTCATCCGCCCCATGGCGTCTGAGAGCATCCTGAGCTCCTTCAAGAAGCTTGCTTGTAATAAAATCATTAAACCTTCCTGTAACGATACCAAATTTCAGCCCTGATGCTACCAGATTTCCTTCAAAAACTTTTCCCATAATCATTTCCTCCTAAGAATAATTAAAAGTGCAGTATATGTCCCAGCTTGTCTTTCTTCGTTCTTAAATATTTATCATTATCTTTTGAAGAGGGAAACTGAAGAGGGACACGTTCCACAACTTCAAGATCATACCCTTTTAATCCTGTTATTTTGCGGGGATTGTTAGTTAACAGCTTCATTTTCTTAATCCCCAGGTCTCTCAGTATTTGTGCGCCAATACCGTAATCCCTCAGGTCAGGAGCAAAACCGAGTTTTTCATTCGCCTCCACAGTGTCGTAACCTTCCTCCTGTAGTTTATAGGCTTTCATCTTATTTAACAACCCTATGCCACGGCCCTCCTGCCTCATATACAGGACAACACCTGAGCCAGCGGCCTCAATCTGACTGAGCGCTGCGTGCAGCTGCGGGCCGCAGTCGCAGCGGTGGGAACCGAGAACATCTCCAGTGAGGCACTCGGAATGCACTCTGACAAGTGTTGGTTTCTCACTGTTTATATCACCTTTGACGATGGCAATATGTTCTTTTTTGTCCACTATGTTGCTGTAGCCGATTGCTTTAAAGTCTCCAAAATCTGTAGGGAGATCAATTTCCACTTCCCGCTGAACAAGTTTATCTTTCCTGTTACGGTACTGGATAAGGTCTTTTATTGTAATCATTTTAAGATCATGCTCATCTGCGATTTTTCTCAGGTCAGGCACTCTTGCCATTGATCCGTCTTCTTTAATTATTTCACAGATAACTCCGGCAGGTTCCGACCCGCACATCCTTGCAAGATCTACTGCAGCCTCTGTATGCCCCGCCCTGCGGAGTACTCCGCCATCCTTGGCCACAAGCGGAAAAATATGACCGGGCTTTTTAAAATCCGTAGCTTTAGTGTTACTGTCTATAAGGCTTTTAACAGTAAGTGACCTTTCGTGAGCAGAAATCCCTGTAGTCGTGAATTTATGGTCAATACTAACTGTAAACGCTGTACCATGAGGATCAGTATTATGATCAACCATCGGAAAAAGATCGAGCTGTTCAGCACGTTCCTGAGTGATTGGGGTACAGACTAAACCTCTTCCGTGGGTAATCATAAAGTTAATAACTTCAGGGGTGGTTTTGTCTGCCAGCGCCACAAAATCCCCCTCATTTTCCCGGTCTTCATCATCACAAACTATAACTACCTTCCCCTGCATCAGCTCGTATATCGCTTCTTCAATTGGATCAAACATGGAAATTCCCCCTTTTATTTTGACGCTGTTTTAGAATAACGAATTTAGAAGCCATTTTTCTCAAGAAAGTCGGCTGTCAATCTGCCCTGTTCCCGGTCCTTACCAGTTCCCCCGCCTTTTAGCAGCTGATCAATATATTTTGCGAGCATATCACATTCTATATTAACAATGTCCCCGGGCACTTTATTGCCAATAATCGTTTCTTCCATAGTGTGAGGTATAAGGGAAATAGTAAACGAGTCGTCTGTAAGCCCGAAGATAGTCAGGCTGGTACCGTCCACCGTAACGCTCCCTTTCATAATCATGTACTTTCTCAGGGCAGGTTCCACTTTAATTTCATAATAAACCGCGTTATGCTCCGGGCTTTTATTCTGAATTGTGCCTATTCCATCCACATGCCCCGACACAAAATGCCCTCCAAACCGGCCATTTGCCGCCATTGCTCTTTCCAGATTCACATAAGAACCATTTTTCAAATCACGGAGGCTCGTACTCCTTACCGTCTCAGGCATAAGATCAACTGTGAACATCGACGAGTCAAAAGATGTTACAGTAAGACAGACACCGTTTACAGCAATACTGTCGCCAAGATTTACATCTTCGAGGATTTTCTTCGCATTAATTTTCATAACGATGGCATCCCCTGTTTGGCGCATGTCCAGAATGGTTCCTTTTTCTTCAATTATTCCCGTAAACATTAAATTTCACCCTTTCGAAGGAGTATGAGCTTAATATCTTTGCCAATTTGTTCTGTTGCTTCTACTTCAAGCTGAGGAGCATCAGCAAGGCTGGAAATCCCTTCTCCTGAAAAAGCTCCTTTTGCTTCGCTGCCTCCAATAATAGAAGGGGCGAGATAAACAATTACCTGCTGAAATTCTCCTGAGCGAAGGAAGGCATCATTCACAATTCCTCCTCCCTCCACTAACAGAGATGTAATTTCATGCTCTCCAAGGATAGCAAGAAGCTCAGTTATATTAATTTCATTGCTTTCCATTTCGATTATTTTTACACCAGTACGGCATAGCAAGTCTTTCTTTTCCTGAGGTGCACCTTTTGTTGTGATGATCCATGTTGGCGCACTCTTATCTTTCACTATTCCAGCCTCTGACGGGGTTCTCAGCCTCCGGTCAAGGATAATTCTTACAGGATTCCTTCCACCCCCATCAAGCCTTGTAGTTAACAGGGGATCATCGGCCAGAACTGTATTAACTCCTACAAGAATGGCATCATTTTGGTGACGAAGCATATGTACATCCTTCCTTGCTTCTTCACCGGTAATCCATTTACTCTCACCAGTTTTAGTTGCAATTCTTCCATCCAGGCTGGTGGCTGACTTTAATGTAACATAAGGCTTTTTAGTTTTTATAAAGTGGAAAAACTCCCGGTTGATCCTGTCGCCTTCTTCCTTCAAAAAGCCTTCAATAACTTCTACTCCCGCTTCCTTCAGTTTTTGTATCCCTCTTCCGGCAACCTTCGGGTTAGGGTCACTGGAAGCTACAAAGACTTTCCTGATACCAGCCTCAATGACTGCGTCTGCGCAGGGAGGCGTCTTTCCGTAATGAGAACAAGGCTCGAGGGTAACGTACATTACTGCTCCTTCAGCTTTCTCTCCGGCCATCTGCAGCGCATGTCTTTCTGCATGGGGTTCTCCTGCTTTAAGATGGGCTCCAAAACCGGCTACTTCATTATTCTTTACAATTACCGCACCTACAGCTGGATTTGGCGCAGTCTGTCCTTTTGCACTTTTTGCCAGATCAATTGCCATTTTCATATAATGATGGTCCATTGTTAAAATCTCCAATCTTTATCGTGACTAAAGAAACAGAAAAAACCCTGAAAGATACAGTTCCTTCAGGGTAAGTTGTGGTGAAAAAAGAAAGGGTATTCAACGAAAATTTTGCACAGGAAATAAACAGGCCGGATTACAGTACTCAGCCAGTAAATAATTTCCATATCGAAGAATGGGAATACACTGTAGTATTCTAAAAATAGACAGAAATATCCCTGCTTCAATACCCACTCGTTTTTCACCGCAATTTCCTTCTCCCATCCAGACTATACTGTCGGTCCTGGTCTCTCACCAGATCCACCGCCGTTATCAAACGCCGGGTCACGGACTTAAAAGCGTATACGCTTTATCACCGCCGGTTGGGAATTTCACCCTGCCCCGAAGGAATCGGTAATTAAGTTTTGTTTATTATATCACAAATATAAAAATTGTGTTTAAATTTGCTTCTGAAAAGATTTTTCTGTCAGAAACAGTATACGGCATATTGCAAAAACACTCCCGGGGTACCTTAATGGGGAGTGTTTCCATACAATTACTCTGCGTCGTAAACTTTAACTTCTTCCATAACGTCGCCTGGCTTTACTTGAAGCACAGCATCCATACCTTTTGTTACGCGGCCGAATACAGTATGCACGCCATCGAGGTGCGGCTGTGGTTCATGTACGATGAAAAACTGGCTTGACCCAGTGTCTTTCCCAGCATGAGCCATTGATAAAGAACCTTGCAGGTGTTTGTTTGGGTTGCCCTCTGTCTCACATTTGATCGTTTTTCCACTGCCGCCTGTGCCTGTTCCGTGAGGACAGCCACCCTGCGCAACGAAACCAGGGATAACACGGTGGAATGTCAGGCCGTTATAAAATCCTTCATTTGCAAGATTTTCAAAGTTTTCTACTGTCTTTGGAGCGTCTTCCGGGAAAAATTCCAGTTCCACAGTGTCTCCGCTCTCGAGTTTGATATAACCTTTTTTCATTTACAAAACCTCCTGGGATAAAAATAACAATGTCAACACAAATATCTTTATTATTGTACTATATAAAGGTTAAGAATGGAAACAAGCCCACTTTTTTTCTTTTTGGCGCTGTTAAACATATTGTTGATTTTCACTGCAGGACGCTCGCTTGCCTCCTTTCGCTACAATCAACAGGTGTAAAATAAAATGAACATTAGCCTTTAATAAAGCCTTATTTGTTAGATGCTGTTAACAAATGAAGATTTATCTCTGTTTAAACGATACGGCATCTCATTGCGCACGAGATCTTTAAACGATTCCCGTTTAACAACAAGATGATCTTCACCATTTTCTACAAAAACAACGGCAGGCTTCGTAATCCGATTATAATTGCTTGCCATAGAAAAACCATAAGCGCCAGTTGAGGAGACGGCGAGAACATCTCCCATCCTCGTTTCAGGGAGCTCAATATCCCAGATGAGCATATCGCCGCTTTCACAGCATTTACCAGCTATAGAAACAAGTTCCCCAGGCTGCTCATTCATTTTATTCGCAACGGCAGCTTCGTACTTAGCCTGATACAGTGCCGGTCTGATATTATCAGTCATACCGCCATCTATAGATAAATATGTCCGGACCCCCGGAATATCTTTACGGGCTCCAATGGAGTAGAGCGTTGTACCGGCCTCACCAACGAGAGCTCGCCCCGGCTCAATCCATATTTCCGGGATTTTGAGGCCGAATTCCTCCGCCTGTTCTTTTACAGCTGCCACCATCGCTTCTACATAGTCGCCAAGGGGCAGGGGTGAATCTTCTTTCGTATACCGGATACCAAAACCGCCACCAAGGTTTACTACTGCCGGTTCAAATTGCAGATTGTCATTCCATAGTTTTAATAACTTATATATTTCATGGATGGCAGAAACAAAGCCTTCTGTTTCAAAGATTTGCGAACCTATATGAGAATGGACTCCTTCAAGTTCAACAAAGCTGTGTGACTGGATCATTTTTATCGCTTTATCTGCCTGCCCGCTTTGAATATCAAAACCAAATTTTGAGTCTTCCTGTCCGGTGGAAATATACTCATGAGTATGTGCTTCCACTCCTGGTGTAATCCTGATCAGTACCTTTGTATTAACCTTTAGTGATTCAGTAATTGCCATAAGCCATGACAGCTCAGTAAAATTATCCACTACAAAACAGCCGATACCTGCTTTAACGGCCATTTCTATTTCTTCATGGGATTTATTATTCCCATGAAAATGGATACGTTCTACAGGGAAGCCTGCTTCCAGAGCAGTATATAACTCTCCTCCTGAAACGACATCCAGGCTTAAGCCAAGCTCATCCACCAGCTGCATCATTGCCACACAGCTGAAAGCTTTGCTTGCGTATGCAACCTGGTAGTTAATATTATGCTTTTCGAAAGCCCCTTTAAACTGGCTTGCCCTTTTCACGATATCTTCCACATCATATACATATAAAGGCGTTCCGTACTTCTCCGCCAGTCCGACTGTGTCAACTCCGCCAATCTCTAAATGGCCTAGCTCGTTTATTTTACTCGTTCCGTATAATCCCATAAATATCTCTCCTCGTTCATCTTTCCCGATGGATAAGCTCTGTTTAGATGTTTCATTCACAGAAAAAGGATAACGGGGCTGTTTTTCCGTTATCCTGGACGCAAACGATCATCATCGCTTTCCATCGGATAGTACTCCACTACAGCATGCAGTGACAGTGCTTTGCTTTTTCAGCAAAACCCCAGCCTTCCACAGTTTGGAGAACCGCGGACGCTTCGGCAATTTGACCTTTCAAAACCTTTCCTAGCGCTCCAGCCGCTCCAGGTTCCTACTCATTCTCATTGCTCCTCTACCTCTGACGATTATTTTTCGAGGTGTACATAAATATTTTCCTCTGTTATGTCAATAGTTAAAACTGTTGTTTTCAACAATAACATACCTTTACGGCCATTACAATATTAATTTATGAAGTTTTACGCCGAAGCAAATACGAAGCGCAGGGACAATTTACTGAAAACAGCAACTGGTCCATTTATCAGGAAGACCCTTGTTTAATGACGTTTTGAGGCTGAACAATACTAGGCCTTCTTCGTTTCACAGGTACAGCCTGCCTGATCAGAATATCCATCATAGCTACCGGATAAAAGGGGATCAGCGGCCACAAGTACGGAACATTTAAATTTTTCTTCGCAGAAAGCCAGATCAGGTAGATTGTCAGCCCTAGTACAAACCCAGGCAGCTTAAACACAGCAACAAGAAGGATTAGTACAAGGCGTGACATCTTCAAGGCAAGAGACAGCTCATAGCTTGGAGTTGCAAACATTCCGATCGCCCCTACTGCAACATAAAGAATGACTTCCGGAACAAGAAGCCCCACTTCTATCGCAATCTCACCTATTAACAGTGCTGCAACAAGACCTAATGCTGTAGCAAGAGGGGAAGGGGTATGTATCGCAGCCATCCTAAGCAGTTCAATCCCAAGTTCTGCGAATACAATCTGCAGGAAAACAGGTACATTTGTCGTCTCATTTGGCCCGATAAATTCCAGTTCATCCGGAAGGAGTCCAGGTTCCATCACTACAAGCAGCCACAGCGGGAGAATTAACAAAGAAAGGAACATACCTGAAAATCTCACCCACCGTAAAAATGTACCTACCATTGGCGCCTGCCTGAACTCCTCGGCGTGCTGCACATGATGAAAGAAAGTAACCGGAAATATAATTACGCTCGGAGAGGAATCGACAATGACTACCACATGTCCTTCCAGCAGGTGTGTTGCAGCGACGTCAGGACGTTCCGTATACCTTACAACAGGGAATGGATTTGCCCCCTGCTTCACAACATATTCCTCTACTACCTTATCTGCCATTGTGATTCCATCTACATCAATGGCTTCAAGCTCTTTTCGAATCACTTTCACTAAATCAGGGTCAGCGATACCATCTATATAAGAGAGGCAAATATCTGTTTTGGATCTTCTGCCAACCTTCATTATTTCATTACGAAGCCGCTCATCTCTGATCCGTCTTCTTGTCAAAGCTGTATTTTCAATAATATTTTCAGTGTAACCGTCCCTGCTTCCTCTGACCACTCTTTCTGTGTCAGGTTCCTCAGGTCCTCGTCCAGGATAACTTCTTACGTCCACCACAATTGCTTCAGCTTCACCATCAATAAGTATAAAAATCAACCCTGAGAGCATCTCCGTGATGGCATCTTCCACTGTTTTTACATATTCAACCTGGACATGAGTCAACCTGTTTACAATCTGATCCCGTACCTGATATTCCCGTTTTTCTCTGGAATCCAGGTCCATCAGTTCTTTCAGCAGCTCGATTATGTACTGAATATCACATAATCCGTTGACGAAATAGAACTGCACTTCCTTATCAAGGATATTCAGCTTTCTTATGCCTACATCAAAGCTTGTACCAATACCTGTCCGCTCTGTTATTGTCCTTTCATTATCTCTTATATTCCTGGAAATTGGCTCCTTGTTATCCTTCTGAACCAGATCCATCAAACCCGCTCCTTTCGATAATCAATTCAACGGCCATTGTTGTGACCGGCGCCCCTCGTTCCACAGAATCATAACCGCCCATTTTTCCAGGATCGCCAATACCTACAATGCAGGGAAGCTTCAGCTGGTCTAATACTGACACAGTGTCGCCTCTGATTCTCCCTGGTTCGATATCCCTGATTCCTTCCTTATCAACCCCGTATTCTGTGAGATTTCCATACTTATCAATCGAAACAGAAACCTTCGTCCATTCACTGCTGTCCGAGTGAGAGGCTACAGCCACAGCACCGAGGATTTTAATTTGCGGAGATTTCCCGAGACTCATCAGAACCCTCTCACCCTTACCTTCATCTATCCAGCCACAATCGTCACACAGGACGAGTACAGGTTCTTTTTCTGCTTTCAGGATGAGCTTAAGCAGCTCCTCCGCTGTATGGGTGCTTGGATTCCCTGACGACTCTTTT
The DNA here is from genome assembly GCF_002019695.1 of Evansella clarkii. GTDB lineage: Bacteria > Bacillota > Bacilli > Bacillales > Salisediminibacteriaceae > Evansella > Evansella clarkii. Next base: position 4,561,621 of record NZ_KV917376.1, read on the forward strand.
ACAAAGGAACAATTCAAGTTCTCTGCTGCTTTAGCTGCTGCGTCCCTTGCCGTTGCATCTCCGTCCGTTATAATAATGACCCGTTTCCTTCTGTCCATCTCCTTACTCCTTATTGGGAAAATCCACTCTCAGCAAAAATGCTGCCTGGCGGCTCCCAGTTTATGAGGATACTCTTTATCTGCCTGTATCTTCACCTCAAGGGTTTGCTGTTAGTATGATTGATTCTTTTCCATCTCATTCAGAAATAATAAAGAAAGACCCGATAATGGATGGAACCCTTTAGCAAAAATAATATCGATCCGCCTCCAGAATCAAGAGAGTTTGCACTTATCGGCTTTTGAGGTTTAGGTTAAGCAGCCGATTTAATATTTAGACGCAAAAAAATCTGGTTAATTAATAATATTTGTTAAAAAGGGCTTAAATAACGGAGCAATTCCACTTATTAACTCAAAAATGCAAAAATGAGAGAATTTGGCTCGCATAACCGGAAACCTTCCCCTTATACCACCCCGACCGAGCCCCAGTCTGCATATAACCGGAAAAACTCCTTTTATTTTATTTTGATTTCACTGTGTCGAACCGGCTTTATCGCCGGAATTTTATAACTTCCTCAAAGCCAAAGAAAAAACAGCCTGGCTTCAGCCAAGCTGTTCTTTGAGCTGCTTTAATATTTTCTTTTCAAGCCTGGAAACCTGCACCTGGGAGATTCCAAGTCTTTCAGCTACCTGCGACTGAGTCTGGTCTTTATAATACCGCAGATATACGATCAGTTTCTCTCTTTCCTCCAGCTTCTCGATTTCATCCCGTAAAGCAATCTTGTCAAACCACTTCATATCTCCTTCATCTGATATCTGATCCAGCAAGGTAATAGGGTCGCCATCATTTTCATATACTGTTTCATGAATAGACGTAAGCTGCCTGCTTGCTTCCTGGGCAAACACTACTTCCTCCGGAGTCATATCCAGTTTCTCGGCAATCTCTTTGACGGTAGGTGTTCTGCCGAGAGTCTTTGATAGTTCATCTTTCAATTTTCGTATCTTATTAGCACTCTCTTTAATAGAACGGCTTACTTTAACTGTTCCGTCATCTCTTAAAAAACGCTGTATTTCACCAATAATCATTGGAACCGCGTAGGTAGAAAATTTAACATCATAGCTCAGGTCGAATTTGTCCACTGATTTTATTAGGCCGATACATCCGATCTGGTATAAATCGTCAGCTTCATAACCTCTGTTCAGAAAACGCTGGACAACAGACCAGACGAGACGGGTATTAATATTGACTATAGTATCCCTCGCCTCCTGATTACCACCCTGAGCCTCTTTTATTAAGTGTTTTACCTCTTTGTCATTTAAATATGCTTTACCTGCTTTTGTTTGCTTAACCTCAACATCCATAGGCTTTCCCCTTAATTACAAAGCGCACGCTGTTTAGACAGGCGCTTCACCAGAGTTACAGTTGTTCCAGCCATCGGTTCTGATTCGACTACGACCTTATCCATGAAATTTTCCATTATTGTAAAACCCATCCCGCTTCTTTCCAGCTCTGGCTTTGTGGTGTACAGAGGCTGCCTCGCTTCTTCTACATTATGAATTCCATTTCCTTTATCACGGATAACTATTCGTACTACATCCTCTTCCAGCTCCACAAATAAGTCGATCATCTCATCCGTATTTTCCGAATACCCATGGATTATTGCATTTGTAACTGCTTCACTCACAACAGTTTTAATTTCTGTCAGTTCATCCATCGTCGGATCAAGCTGAGACACAAATGCTCCTACAGTCGCTCTTGCAAAGGACTCATTCTCACTTCTTGCGGAGAAAGCAAGTTCCATTTTATTTTTCACGACGCCACCCCCAGGACATAAAGTGCATCCATTTCATTGGAAGCAAGCTTCACAATTTTGAACATACCGGACATCTCGAACAGCCGTTTAATGTGAGGGGAAATAGAGCAGACTACCATTTCACCGCCAAGAGTCTTTACATATTTATAGCGCCCTAAAATGACCCCCAGCCCTGAACTGTCCATGAAACTCAACTCTTTAAGATTTAATAGAATGTGAGTAAGCCCCTCTGTTTCCAGAGCGCTATCCACCTTTTCTCTCAGTTCCAGAGCGGTGTGGTGGTCCAGTTCACCTTCCAGTCTTACACATAGTACGTTGTCCCGTTTTTCCAAGTCGATTAGCAAACCCATTTTTCCACCCCTTGTCTTAAATTCTTAACCTTCCAGTTCTCCTCTCCCACGAGGAAAATTGGTTTTGCGTTACTAGTTTTTCTGTGCCGCCCATCTGGTCTCCTGCTTCAGTTCAAAACTAGTGTCTATTCGTCAAAACTGCTCAAGAACCGATGCTCAAAAGTTCCTTTTACCGACGAGAAGAGACGCTGTTCGCTTCATTAACGTCCAGTAGGAAGCAGCAGTAATATCAGTTTCTGCTACTACTACTGTTTCGGAAAGAACTTTCCCGTCCTTTTCCACATAGAGCCGCCCTACAGGATCTCCTTTTTGGACAGGCGCCGGTACTGGCTGGTCAATTTCAAGGCGTTCTGTAATCCCCTCAGTGGATTCCCCTTTTTTCAAGAGTAAAGATACATTCTCTTCCACAAGTACAGAAACGTTTGGCAGTGAACCTTTACTAATTTTCGCTTCGCCAAGGAGATCACCACGTTTATATCTTTGCTGGAGCTCATACTGGCTGTATGCATAATCAAGCATTTCCGTAATCTGGCGGTTACGTTCCTTTGGAGTCGGTGCCCCCATGACAACCGCAATTATTCTCATGCCGTTCTTATTAGCGCTGGCAGTAAGGCAATATTTTGCCTCGCTCGTGTAGCCGGTCTTCAGCCCATCTACACCTGGATAAAATTTCACTAATTTATTTGTGTTAACGAGCCAGAACTTATCTTCTGAATCTTCCCGCAGGTAGTCCTCATACAAGCTTGTATATTTAGTAATGTCTTCATACTTCAGTAGTGTTTTTGCCATTATTGCCAGATCAGAAGCTGACGAATAATGATCTTCAGCTGGAAGGCCATTTGAATTCTGGAATTTTGTACTTTTAAGACCAAGCTCCTTTGCTTTATCATTCATCATCTGCACAAATTGTTCTTCAGATCCTGCCAGGTGTTCAGCCATTGCCACAGAAGCATCATTTCCTGAAGCGATGGCAATTCCTTTCATCATTTCTTCCACAGTCATCTCTTCTCCAGGCTCCAGGAAGATTTGCGATCCTCCCATGGATGCTGCCCTTTCACTCGCCCGGACTTTATCATCCCACTTCAGCTTGCCTGTATCGATTGCTTCCATTATTAAAAGCATCGTCATAATCTTGGTCATACTTGCAGGGGGAAGCTGTTCCTTACTGTTCTTTTCATAGAGGACCTCTCCCGTATCCCTCTCAATTAATATTGCAGAAGTTGCCTGGTCTGCCAGATCCACAGAAGCCTCTTCTGCGAAAACAGCAGTACCTGAGGAAAATATATATATACCTAAAATAAAAATTACGAACAACCTTTTCAATCTTATCCCTCCATTCTTTTTCTTTACCATTCTGCCCGAAAGCTTCGTTAATATACTAATATTTGCACGATTGGAAAATGGAGGGCAAAAGACGGATATGCTATTGCAAAACGGGCCCCCTGCACATGCAGAAGGCCCGTTTTATATAAAATCATTATTCACTTATTACATCATAAATTAATGGCGGGGAATCAAAAGGTTTGTCCGAAACAGTGAACGATTCACGCACTTTTCCAGCAGTTTCATCAACATTTTCAGTATTTGCGTGTAATGTGGCGAGCGACTCGCCAGCTTTAACTGAATCCCCGATTTTTTTATTTAATACAATCCCCACTGACAAATCGATTTCCGAGTCTTTTGTTGCTCTGCCGGCTCCGAGCATCATAGCTGCAGTACCTATCTTATCAGCGACAATTCCTGATATAAACCCATCTTTTTCTGCTTTTACTTCAATCTGGAATTCAGCAGACGGAAGCTTCTCCGGATTGTCGATAACAGAAGGGTCTCCCCCCTGTGCTTCAGCAAATACTTTAAACTGGCTGAGCGCTTTACCTGATGAGATTAATTCTTCAAGCATTTCCCTGGCATTCTCCAGGTTTTCTGCTTTCTCTGCAAGAACTACCATATGACTGCCTAAAGTAAGACACAGATCTGTAAGATCTTCAGGGCCTTCCCCCTTCAGCGTATCAATGGCTTCTTTTACTTCCAGCGCATTACCTACCGCAAAACCAAGTGGCTGGCTCATATCGGAGATTACTGCAGATGTTTTTCTTTCCAGGTTCCTTCCGATTTTCACCATTGTTTCAGCCAGCTCTCTTGAGTCGGAGAGCTCTTTCATAAAAGCGCCGGCGCCTGTCTTCACATCAAGAACGATAGCATCTGCTCCTGAAGCGATTTTTTTACTCATTATTGAACTGGCAATAAGAGGTATGGAGTTTACCGTCGCAGTTACATCCCGAAGACCATACAGTTTCTTGTCGGCAGGAGTAAGGTTCTTTGTCTGTCCAATTACCGCTGCCTTATTTTTATTAACGAGGCCCGTAAATTCCTCGTTTGTAATTTCCACACTAAAGCCCGGAATCGATTCAAGCTTGTCGATCGTTCCTCCGGTATGTCCGAGACCTCTGCCACTCATTTTTGCGACGGGAACACCCGCTGCCGCAACTAAAGGGGCAAGTACCAGTGTAGTGGTATCGCCAACTCCTCCTGTAGAATGCTTATCCACTTTTATCCCGTTTATCGGTGACAGGTCAATCGTATCCCCAGAGCGGACCATCGCATCAGTAAGCACTGCTGTCTCTTCCTCGTTCATCCCCTGAAAAAATACAGCCATAGCCCACGCACTCATTTGGTAATCAGGAACTTCTCCATCTGAATAGCCGGAAATAATGAATTCAATTTCTTCTTTCGTGTGGGAAAAACCATTACGCTTTTTTTCAATTAAGTCAACCATTCTCATTATAAATTCCCCTCTTTCCGAATCTGCTTATGCACTGCTCCCTCTGGCAGGGAATAGCTACCCTTCTATCTTCTGCATTGTTTTCTTGACGAAGGCAAGAAAATTTTCCCTCACTCTGTCAGTAGTTTCGATTACTTCCTCATGTGATAGTGGTTCATCCAAAATGCCGGCAGCCATATTTGAAATGCATGATATACCTAAAACTTTCATACTGCTGTGCCGTGCGGTAATCACTTCCGGAACAGTGGACATACCTACCGCATCACCACCGAGAGTCCGGATCATCCGTACTTCAGCAGGTGTTTCGTATACAGGGCCGGGGTTCCCAACATATACCCCTTCTTTTACTGTAAGCTTTAATTCTTCCGCTGCCTGTTTTGCCTGTTTCAGAAGCTTCGGGCAATACGCTCTGGACATATCCGGAAAACGGACACCAAGCCCTGCGTCATTTGGGCCAATAAGCGGGTTAGTCCCAAACAAGTTAATATGGTCATTTATTAACATTAAATCTCCTGCTTCAAAACTTTCATTAACTCCTCCGGCTGCATTTGTAACTATTAAAGTTTTAACCCCGATTGCTTTCATTACCCGGACCGGAAGAGTTACCAGTTCCATACTGTAGCCTTCATAAAAGTGAAAACGCCCCTGCATAGCTACAACAGGCTTGCCTTCAAGGTTCCCTATAACCAGCTGCCCTTTATGGCCTGCTACAGTGGAAGAAGGAAACCCGGGGATATCTGAATAAGGGATAATTTCCGCCTGCTCGATTTCTTCTGCAAGAACACCTAAGCCAGAACCCAGGATGAGTCCTGTTTCAGGTCTTACATTCGTTCTTGAGGTGATATACTCTTTTGCTTCCTTGATTATGTTCGCTGTCTCCATTAATTTCCCTCTCCTTTATTCCAGCTCATTTAAAAAGCTTTTGCCGAACTCGGGCATTTTCACCTTAAAATTGTCTGCGACCGTAGCCCCAATATCTGCAAACGTTTTCCTGACCCCTAAGGATTTCCCTTCTTTCATCCGCTTATTATAAGCAAGGAGGGGTACATATTCTCTTGTGTGATCTGTGCCAGGGTGAACAGGATCGTTCCCGTGGTCCGCTGTTATGATAAGCAGATCATCTTCCTTTAGTTTTTCCAGTACTACATCCATACGCTCATCAAATTCTTCCAGCGCCTTGCCATAACCAATCGGGTCTCTTCTGTGGCCGAATTTAGCGTCGAAATCAACAAGATTTAAAAAGCTCAATCCGGTAAATTCCATGAGAAGAGTTTCGTTCAGTTTGTCCATACCGTCCATGTTTGAAGTCGTTCTCAAGGATTCTGTTATGCCTTCCCCGTCATATATATCTGAAATTTTGCCGATAGCGATAGAATCCAAATTGCTGTCTTTCAGTTCATTCATTACAGTACGCCCAAATGGTTTTAAAGCATAGTCATGCCTGTTTGAAGTTCTTTCCCAGTTGCCAGGGCTTCCGACAAACGGCCTTGCGATCACTCTGCCGACCATATACTTTTCATCAAGAGTCAGTTCCCGGGCGATTTCACAAATTTCATACAGTTCTTTAACCGGTATCACTTCTTCGTGTGCTGCGATCTGAAGCACCGAATCAGCGGAAGTATACACAATTAAGTCACCAGTTTCTATATGCTGCTCACCTAATTCTTCAAGAATTTCCGTTCCTGAGGCAGGTTTGTTACCCAGTACTTTTCTTCCTGTCCGCTTTTCAAGGTCATTGATCAGTTCTTCTGGAAATCCTTCCGGAAAAGTACGAAACGGCTGGTCAATATTAAGGCCCATAATTTCCCAATGACCTGTCATCGTATCTTTTCCTACAGAAGCTTCTTCCATTTTTCCATAGCAGGCAAGCGGGGTTTCAGCTTTCGTTCCGCCTTGGTAATCTTTAATATGTGACAGTCCGAGCCGATCCAGATTCGGCATTTTTAAACCTTTCATCTCCTCAGCGATATGCCCGAGGGTATCGGCTCCTTCGTCATTGAATTCCTTTGCATCTGGCGCCTCCCCGATGCCGACTGAATCCATCACTATTAAGAAAATTCTTTTATACTTGTAATCGTTCATGTTTTCTTCCTCCTGAAAATCAATTATTTTACATAATTTATTATTTGATCTGAATTTCCCCTTCAGGACGCACGACTCTCCAGGGGGAACACTCATATAACATATTCGTGAGTACCGGGCATAACCTCACCTATATGCTTCAGGATGTCCCGGGGATACTCTCCTCAGCATTGCTTGCACAGGAAGAGAGATGCAGCTTTTTTATCTTTTATAGTCTCTCCATTTTATATACCCTTAAAGATATATATAAACCTGTCGTTATTGTCAGGTGTCAGATGTCAGACGACTGATAACATAAAAAAGCAAAAATGCCCAATTAGTTCTTGGGCTTATGCTCTTGGATGAAACTTGGAGTAGACTTCCTTCATTCTCATTTTTGTTACCTGAGTGTATATTTGGGTAGTGGAAATATCCGCATGTCCGAGCATTTCCTGGACAGCCCGTATATCTGCACCATTTTCCAGCAGATGGGCTGCAAACGAATGCCTTAACGTATGGGGAGTCAATTCTTTGTTTATCCCCGCTTTCTCTGCAAGATTTTTAATAATTTTCCAGAAGCCCTGCCTGGTCATTTGTTTACCATGGTGGTTTACAAACAGGATATCGTGCTGCTCTCTGATTAGTAAAGGACGGGCTTCCCGAAGATAACGCTCCGTCATTTTCACAGCAGATTTTCCAAGGGGAATGACACGTTCTTTGTTTCCTTTTCCGATACAGCGTATAAATCCCATTTCCAAATGTACATCCTGCAATGTTAATCTGCAAAGCTCACTCACTCGTATGCCAGTAGCATAAAGCAGTTCCAGCATTGCTTTATTTCTCATATTCAGCGATGGATTATCGACTGATGTATCCAGCAGTTTTTCCACTTCATCCATGGGCAGGATTTTCGGAAGCTTCTTCTCCGCCTTTGGAATTTCTATCTGAACAGACGGATCCTTGTCTGTATAAGATTCTCGAATCAGAAACTGATGAAAAGCCCTGATGGAAGACAAGGTTCTTGCAAGTGTGGAGCTCGTTTTGCCACTGTCTTTCAAACTGTATAAATAGTGAAGAATAGACGACCTGGTAATTTCAGCGGTACGTTTTTTATTTTCTGTCTTTTGTATGTAGTTAATATAGTTTTTTAAATCTCTTGAATAAGCCTCTGTAGTATTAACTGACAGCCCTTTTTCTTCTTTTAAAAACTTAATAAATGCTTCCAGTTCATGTTCCAAATAATCTCCGCCTTTACACTGTTATTCTCCATGATTCAAAAAATATTTCAGGCGCCAGACCGAACTTTCATTCATTATACCACCGCTGTCCTGCTGAAGCACTTTAACCGCTCTTCCTTCCGGCTCCCCGTATCGATGGTAGTCTTTATATTCCCCACTCACCCATAGAATACCATAATAAAAAACAAGCGTGCACCCCATGAATAAGAAAAATACAAAAATTGCTTCCCAGATAGTTTTTACATGTTTCATAATATCATATCTTCCTCTCATAACCTGCAATTAATACAGGATATGACGGGAATGGCCTTTTATATACCTTTTAGTCAGAATAACAGTAAATTCAGGGCAAATTAAGAAAAGCGCAAGCGGTTTGGTTACGAGCGACACTCTTTACCTGCGGCTAACCCCAGGCCGAAGCACTGCCTCTTCCTCTGCAAAAAAGAAAACCCGCCGGTTGGCGAGCCTTAAGGCATAGACAGAATCATATTTTGCGCTTATATTCATGCCCAGAAAAAAATACTGCATTTAATCAGCTTCACAGCAAAAACTTAATATTTTATTAAAGTAAAAAACGCACGATTGCTCGTGCGAAAAAATCTTTTATATGTTCGGTTCCAGCAGCATGGTTACCTGCATCTGTGGCAGATACCATGAAAGGTAAGCCGATGATCCTTAATATAGAAATTCCATTCTTTTTCTACCACTTTTTCTACATCTTCCAGTAAATCTTCCTGGATCTCATCCACCGAACCACATTCAATACAGACTAAATGGTGATGAAAATGTGCCGCTCCCTCTTTCCGGAGGTCGTACCTTGAAACACCATCACCAAAATTTATTTTATCTACTACTTTTAGTTCTGTTAATAATTCAAGGGTGCGGTAAACTGTGGCAAGCCCGATTTCAGGTGACTTTTCCTTTACAAGCATATAAACATCTTCCGCACTTAAATGATCTTCTTCATGTTCGAGCAACACTCTGACAGTCGCTTCTCTCTGCGGAGTAAGCTTATAACTTTGCGAATGCAGCTGCTTCTTGATTCTCTCGATTCTCTGCTCCATATCGTCCCCCCCAATAAACACCAGCTATCGGTAGTTATATTATACTCTTTGAGAAAAAAGGGTGTCAAATGAGAATCGTTATAAAATTGATTTTATAATTATTATTATTTAATAAATAGTATTATGTTAGCTTATCCAGCCAAAAACAAGCTTCATTATCGCAGGCGACAAATACGCTTCATAGGCTGAGACGACCGCAATAGCAGCAGCAGTTGCTGCGAGGAAAATTGTATACACCAGAAAATGGCGGAATATTGGCTCCTGGTTTTTGGTCGTTATCTGCCTCCATACTTTTATTGAAAATGAAGCTGCAAAAACAGTAACAGTGATAAAAACAGGAATGAGCATAAGATTCTGCGGAAAGATTGCAGCAAAAGCAAGAAGAAAACCATCAAATCCCATCTGATTAACGAGAAAGCCGACTGTAAACCCTATTACGAGGCCTTTGAGGAATAAAAGAATAAATATAATTGGCAGACCGATAACTGAGAGCCCCAGCACCCACATTAAGCCAAGGTATTTAATGTAATGAGAGAAAGTTCCTGAAAATATTTCAGCAGGCACAGCAAACTCTCCCATTTCTACCTGGCTGAAAAACAGTGACAGGTAATTATACAGCTCATTTTTTTGTGTCAGTCCAAGGCTGTTTACGATAACAGCTCCAAAAACGACTCCCATGGATAAAAGTACAATAGAAAACATATAAATGGAACGGTGTTCCTCTATATGGCTGATTAATACAAGTTTAGCAGTCCTTCCCCGCTTCATAGTTCCGCCTCTCTTCTTTCTGAAGTCTCGTCCTGTTTAATCCTATGAAACTATGAAGCAGTCTATGACAATCAGATAGATTCTCTTTAAATAAAGCTCTGTTAATCTTTATTGTTGATTTTCACTACAGGACGCTCGCTTGCCTCGGGCATTGCTTCAAAGAGCGCTACTTCTCGAGTCTGCTTCGATTTGTTTCGACGGATATGCTGCGAAGCTGATCTGGCAGAGGAAGAAACAGATACTTTTCCCGCTGTGTTCCTGTCTCTTCCTCTACGAGTATTGCTTTGGAGTGGTATGTGCCGAGACAACTCGCAGTATTTCATGATGCTTTGCTCGTTGCTATTCCCGAAGGCGTCTCGCTTTCTTCCGCTACAATCAACATACATGTAAAAATCAATATTGACCTTTAACTGTGCCTTATAGAAAAAGGATGGAACTGTCCCAGCCTGTTAATGCGAAGAGAGAACAGACCCGCACTTAGAAAGAATATTTCTATTGAATTTTCCCGTAAATTCCTCCCCCGCCTTCTTTTAAAGTAAATACACCCGCTCTCGCCTGAATAATTTTTTCCGCTACTTTATCAGGTATCACACTCTTGAGCTCCTCATCCTTCGCTTCGTGAAGCACCCGCATCTCTGTTTGAAATGCGTCAAGCAGGCGGTTTAATGTTTTTGGACCGCATCCCGGAATAAATTCCAGAGGAACCTGGTGCAAATATGGGGGCCTTTCCGGCTTTATTCCAGATGCTTCCGAAGAGTTTTCCAGAAAATAGCGCTGCCTTTCAGCAAGCTCCCTAATCCTTTCAGAGACACCCATCACTCTCTGGCCATGTCCTGTACAGAGGCAGTTTACAGCGGGCAGTTCACATGCACGGCAAAAGGACCGGTAATATTTTCCAAGCTTCGGGTGAAGTCCTACGTTTCTCAAAATTCTTCTTTCCCCGGCAGAAGAAAACATTTTCGCTATTTCAGAAAAGTCCGGAGCTTCAAGTTTTACTACTTGATGCTCCCTTGCTATTTTGGAAGCAGAATGTGCATCAGAATTCGTAACAAAGTGATATCCAGCGAGTTCAGGAAGCTGATCAGCCATATAGGTATCAGAGCTCAGCCCCAGTTCTACAGCGTCTATCTCATCTGGGTCGAGCACCTCCGCTAATGAGGTTTTCACACCTTTTCCGTACAGGCTCTTAAATGGTGTAAAAATATGGGCAGGAATAAATAATCCATTCAGTTCTCTTACTTTTTGCTGAAGTTCCCGGGCCTGCGCATAAATTCTCTGGGAACTGAGATGAATATTTTTCACTCGTTTTCCGCACCAGGAAGAAAAGTGCCTCATTTCTTTTAACCCGGGAAAATAACAGAGAAGATGGACTGGCCCCTGGCAGGACTGGTCATAAACTTCCAGCTCGGACCCAGGAATAAGGGTAACCTTCTCCTCGAAACGGATGCCTCCCCCTTTCAGCGGGACAGCTCTTCCCTGATCAATAAGCTCCTCCAGTTCCTCCAGAACTTCCGGAGACTGGGCATCAATAACACCAATAATGTCCAGCCCTTTTCGGAAAGAAGCTTCCTCAAGAACCGCTTCCAGTGTCAGGTTTCTTGAGGCGGTAATTTTTACAGGACGGCCGCTCTTTGCAGCCCCAATATGAATATGTAAGTCCATATAATAGTTCTTGAGCTTATTTACTGCCATTTTGTCCACCTTTATTTCGATAATTTAGCAGGTAACCAGGAGTTATTTGTCCCTGAGTTTCAAGTACTGGACTGCGAAAACTGTCTTTGCATCATGGATTATTTCTTTTTTTATTAACTCTTCTGCCTCTCTTAGAGTAACTTCGAACATTTCCACAAATTCGTCTTCTTCTGTATTTTTCGTACCTTCCTTTAAATTCTCCGCAAGATAAAGGTAGATCTTTTCGTCTGCAAAACCCGGACTAGTATAAAAAGAACCAAGAGCTTTCCAGCTTTCCGCCTTAACTCCAGTTTCCTCTTCGAGCTCTCTCTTAGCGCAAACTAACGGATCCTCATTCTTTTCAAGCTTGCCTGCCGGAATTTCCGCGATAGTCTTTTCGAGGGGCTTCCTGAACTGATTTACGAGGATCAGTTTCCCTTCATCAGTTACAGCGATTACCCCTACAGCTCCAGGATGGTTAACGACTTCGCGTTTACTATTTTTACCATTGGGTAGAATAATATCATGAACATTTAAGTCGATAATCCGTCCTTTATACACAGCTTCCGTCTTAACGGTTTTTTCATTAAAATCCTTCATTAGATTCCCTCCAGTTCTGATACAGCCATTGACATCATATTGATTAGCATACCAGAGTTACTATTTGTTTTCACGAGGAGGAAAGGCGATGCATGTTTATTACAGAAAAAATGGCATGACTCTTTACGGAAAAGTTTGGGAAATCAGAGAATTTCTCAAACAGCAATCACGGGAATATCATACATTAGCTGAATGGTGCAGAAGTTCTGCTTCCAGATACCAATGGACGGCAGCGGCGACTCCCAGGAAAAAAAGGGGATCTTTGTCCATCGTCCGCCCCATGGAAGTCAGAGGAAACGGCGACATCTTTTGAACCGCATCCAGTTTAGGCCACAGTTTCTCTTCGGCTATCTTCTCCATTCTGATATGCGGGTAATTACTGAGTTTTCCTTCACCAACTTTCAGCAAAGGATCAGAATAAGTTCCTGAAGGCAGGGGCAGGACGCTTTTTGCATACGTTAATTCTGTCAGCGGAGTTACTGTATGATGGCTGATGCCCTGATGCCTTTTTCTTTTGTCTGCATCCGAAAGCCTTGGTATCCACACAGGGGTCCCCCCAAAAGAGCCTGTTAAATTAGCCCACTCTGCCTGAGCAAGCCCGCTGTATCCATAAGTCGTTCCAGTCCCTGCAGCTCCGGGACCCAGTGTCACCATAACTGCTGCATCGGGAAATTTTTCTGCAGCGTACTGGAGGCCAGTCGCTACATTAATAACTTCCCCCTTTCCCCCGAACGCCTGTCCCGAGGTAAGAGAATAAAAACCTGGCTGATGATGAAGATATTCCAGATTCCTGCTCACTGGCAAAGGGAGGGAAGCTTCATCGCTAATCACTGCCACCAGGGGCTTCTTTGACGATAGTAAAACCCAGACAATGATAAGCATGCTGTGTAATTCCCCAATAAGCACATGCTTGTTTTTCAAACTAAGCCGATTTTTAAATAAGCCGTGTTCATCGCTTTCCGGGGCTTCCAGCGCCAGTACACTGTGCTGGTCTCCCAAATAGCGCAGTTTCATAATATGTCCGTCAGGCTTCTCCTTTAAACTTGTTTCATTAACCTCATTCTCAGGAAGAACTGTCCTGACGATATCCCATCCTCCTGTGCCTAGATGCAGGTATACTGCTGTAGTATTTACAATAACCCAGTCCCCCACTGACGCATCCCTGCATAAACGGCGGTACAGTATTGCCCTCCCAGCACCTCCACTCGTCTTCAAATGTATAACTTCTCTGGAAACCTCAGTAACTTCCAGCACCTGAACTTGTTCCTCAAGAAGCAATTACCCCACCTCCATTTATTCCGATGTAACCGCCCGGAACTCCCATCCCGATTGATCAACTAATTAATCAGAGAGGGATGGCCCCATTCTGATTGAGTTTCACTTTATGAAATATATTCCGGAACAGAAAAGAAAATACTCTGCATTTGAAGCTTAAGCAGCTTGTTGTTACCATTTAAAATAAGGGTAATGCAAATAAGCGAAGAAATTATAAATAAACGAGGTGGAAAAATGAAGAAAAACCGTTTAGGCAATTCAGAGCTATTCGTATCAGAAATCGGCTTTGGCTGTATGTCTCTCACAGGCAATTACACAGAAGATGAGCGCATAATCCATGAAGCAATAGATGGTGGAGTTAATTATTTTGATACGGCCGATTTGTATGATTTCGGGATGAATGAGGAAACAATTGGCAAAGCCATTAAAGAAAAACGCCAGGATATAGTTCTCGCTACAAAAGGAGGCAATGAATGGGGGAAAGGAATTGATGGCTGGCGCTGGAATCCGTCGAAGGATTACTTAAAAAATGCGGTTAAAGATTCCTTAAGACGTCTTAATACAGACTATTTAGATTTATACCAGCTGCACGGAGGCACCATAGAAGACCCTGTAGAAGAAACGATTGAAGCCTTCGAAGATCTAGTTAAAGAGGGAGCTATCCGCTATTACGGAATTTCGTCGATCAGACCTAATGTCATCAAAGCATACGCCGAGAAATCCAATATCGTAAGTATTATGATGCAGTATAGTCTTCTGGACCGCCGCCCCGAAGAATGGTTTGGCCTGTTAAATGAAAGCAACATTTCGGTAATTGCCCGGGGGCCAGTTGCTAAAGGACTTCTTACTGATCAATTTGAACAGCGGTTAAAAGAGGACGGATACTTAAGTTACAGTAACGAAGAACTGAAGAAGACTCTGGGCGATCTTAATAAAGAAGCGAAGTCTCATGAGATAAGCCTTCAGCAAATGGCCCTAAGATACGTGGCCGGGCAGCCTGTTGTTGCTGCAGCAATTCCCGGAGCCAGCAAAATCAGCCAGGTAAAAGATAATATATCTGCTGCTGAGGTTCCTCCTCTGTCTGAAGAGCTTGTGGAAAAACTGCAGAGAATTACAAAAGAAGATTTTTACGAAAATCACAGGGACTGAGTTTATCAGCTAAAAGAGGCTAGGACAAAATATATTTTACTAAAAAAGAATGAGAACCAGAATAGGAGCATAGACACCGCTCCTCATCATTCGTTTTTAAAGTTAAATATTTATCTCTGTCCCAGCCTCTAAATTTATTATCCAGGCTGATTAACTTTGTTCATATTGCTCTCTCGCCTCTGCAAGGAATTCTTTAAGAAGCTCGTAATTTACATAACCCTGTCTCCTGATAACTATTTCACCTTCAGGATCAATTACATAAGTAATCGGTATTCCCATTACCTGATAACTGTTATACACATCTCCATCCTGGTCCATAAGTGTAGGGAAAGGCATCGGAAAATCCTCGATGAACTGGGCGACTGAATCTTCATTTCGCTCCGTAGTTGTCATATTAACACCGACCACCTGAACATCTTCATTTTCATAATCCTCTGAGAACTGGATAAAATCCGGCATTTCTTCTCTGCATGGGGGACACCATGAAGCCCAGAAGTTCATGACCACAAAGTCTCCCTGAAAGTCTGATAAACTCTTTTCATCATCAGTACCGAAAACCGGCAGCCTGAAATCCACAGCCTGCGCCCCGGCCTGTGGTCCAGTGCTTTCATGTTCACTCTGTCTTTCATCTATTCCGCCGCTCTCCAAATATTCCTGAAGCCGCTGCTCATTGGCTGCCTGCTTTTGAGAGTGGTCGTTTACAATGTATGATCCTGTGCCAATAGCTGCGATTAATATAAATAATGTGATCAGTTTCCTGCTTGTCATAGGGGCACCTCCTTCTCCTCACCTTCCAGTATAAAGGTTTTTTCTCGTCTACAAAAATAATTAGAGTAATTTTCACAATCTGTTCATCTTCTCCTCCTGGTATGTATATTTATATAATAAGATTCATTAGGACTTGCTTTGCTAAATTTTATTAACCTGACACTGTAAAATCTGTTAAAATGAAAAAGTCTCGTATGCTGTGCAGAAAAGATGTAGTTATGATAGTCATTTTTATTACCATTAATGTGTATGAAAGGAAGATCCTCTTGAGTTTATTTGAAGCAATTATTTTTGGTATAGTACAAGGGCTGACAGAATTTCTCCCTGTATCCAGCACGGCTCATATTGTTATTACACAGCTTGTTTTCGGCTATACTTTTCCAGGTCTTGCATTTGAAATATTTCTCCATCTGGCTTCCGTAGTCGCTGTTACTTTATATTTCTGGAAAGATCTCTGGAATGTTATTAAAGGTTTCTTTCGCTTTTTAGCAAAAAGAGAACAGGAGGACAAAACTCAGTTTTTCTTCGGCCTGTACATACTGGTTGCCACTTTAATTACCGGAGTGTTAGGAGTTGTTTTATCTGACCTTGCAGCGGATTCTATAAAGACTCCTCCATTCATCGCCGGGGCCCTGGTGATTACAGGGCTGGCTCTGATTTTTATTGAACGGTTCCACCGTTACGGTAATAAAACGGAGAAGACCATGACTTTCTGGGATTCCGTTCTTGTTGGCCTTGGCCAGACGCTGGCTGTTATACCCGGTATATCCAGGTCCGGGGCAACCCTCGTTGTCTCTCTTCTCGCCGGCCTGAACAGAGAAACAGCAGTAAGATATTCTTTCCTGCTGTCAATTCCTGTAATCCTTGGTTCCACCGTCCTGGCAGTCGGAGATATCTCGGCCGAAGTTATTGAGTATATCGGCGTTGGGAATCTGATTGTTGCATTCATAGTAACATTCATCTTCTCTATTATAGGAATCATCTGGCTCATCGAATTCCTGAAAAAGAGCAAGCTTATCTATTTCGCAATTTACTGCTTTGTCGTTGCTATTCTTGTAGTAGCTTTTCTTGATCCAAATCTGATCATGGAAGTGGAATAAATCGAACCCTGTATTTACACTTGTTTATATAACGCTAAAAAAGGTACCAATTATCTAATTACGATAATTGGTACCTTTTTACTTTAAAGAGGCTGTTTTCTCCCAGTCTCTTTCTCCTTAGTATTAGCTGTTGACTGTCATCACTACCGTTTCACCTGCTGATGCATTATCAGTATTCTCGTTTTTCTCGATAGATTGTACAGCATCCCCATTTGTGATAATTACAGGAGTAATTGTGCTTTCCGCCTTTTGTTCCACAAGCTGCATATCAAACTCAATCAGTTTGTCCCCTTTGGCGACTTTATCTCCTTCTTTAACAAACGCTTTGAATCCTTCCCCTTGCATATTTACAGTTTCAATCCCAATATGAATAAGAATTTCAACGCCGTTTACTGTTTTAATTCCCACGGCATGTTTAGTAGGGAACACTTGCATAATTTCTCCATGCACAGGTGATACAACGGTTCCTTCTGAAGGGACTACAGCTACTCCGTCCCCCATCATCTTCTGTGAAAAAGTAGGATCGGGTACTTCGGTGAGTGGTACTACTTTTCCGCTCATAGGGCTTGCAAGTACATCCTTCCCATCAGCTTCAGGCATTTCTACTTCTTTCGATTTATTTTTATCAAGTCTAAATAGTTTTTTTAACATGCGAATCACCTTCCAGTTCAGAAATTAGTTTTTTTTGTATATACATGTTACACATGAGGTAGGTCTATTTTATTAAAAACCGCGATAGTTTGTAAACGAATATCACTTGAAAAGAAAATTACATTTTTTTCCGAACATTAATTACCGACAGGAAGATATAGTTCGGAAAAATTAGTTTGCTGATACAGATTAATATGCTATAATCAGTTCATCTTAATAATTAACACTCGTATAACTGTGAGAATAAGGCTCACGAGTCTCTACCAAACGACCGGAAATTGTTTGACTACGAGTGAACGGCCTCTCGCAGGAACTTTACATTAGCGTTTGTTAAATTAATGCTGGTTATGTATAAATTGTTTCCCTGTTTTTCTCCTGGAAAAACCCGAGAAGACCATTCACTTGGAGTCACAGTGATGGTCTTCCCGGGTTTTTTTTATTGTTTTGCGCTTCAACCCGGAATCTGTTCGAGAGATTCTCAAAAAGTTTAACAGGAGGAGTTAGAAAATGGAGCTATTAAAAGATTATATACAGAACAAAGGCAGTGTTGTTAACGATGGAGTCTTAAAAGTTGATTCATTTTTAAACCACGCTATTGATCCATCATTAATGGATGAGATAGGAAAAACCTTCGCCAAAAAATTTAAAGATGACGGTATTACTAAAATATTGACCCTGGAGTCATCGGGGATAGCACCTTCCTTAATGGCTTCTCTGCACCTCGGCTGCGGCCTCGTTTTTGCCCGGAAAAGAAAATCACTCACTATGCTTGATGGGCTTTTCACTGCAGAGGTTTATTCATTTACAAAGCAGCAGAGCAACGAAATTGCTGTTTCCAAAGACTTAATTTCCAGCAAGGACAAAATTCTGATCATTGATGATTTCCTTGCAAACGGCCAGGCTGCTTTCGGATTAATTGAAATCGCTGAGCAGGCAGGTGCCGAAATAGCAGGAATCGGTATCGTTATTGAAAAGGCTTTTCAGCCAGGGCGTAAGCAGCTTGAAGACTCTAGTTACAGGGTGGAATCTCTCGCCCGTATCCGTTCATTAACTGATGGAAAAGTAACTTTCCTTGCAGAAGAAAAACAGCCGGCAAGCCGGTAATCAGAAAAGGAGCCAATACTATGAACTCAGCAAAAGCAATTAATTATCCATGGTTTAAAAGAGAAGATACTGATGCTTTCTTTGCCCTCTTTCAGAACAACCTTGCAAATTTTGTAATTATCACAGTTACGATGCTGGGACTTGGCTTTCCCGCTTCCCTCGTCTTCGGAAAGGTTATTCCCGGGGCAGCAGTCGCTGTTATTTTCGGAAATTTATACTATGCTTATATGGCCGGACGCCTCGCGAAAAAAGAAGGGCGTACAGATGTTACCGCCTTATCATACGGAATCAGCACCCCGGTAATGTTTATCTTCCTGTTCGGAGTCTTAGTTCCTGCACATGCTCTGACCGGTGATCCGGAACTTGCCTGGAAAATCGCTCTTGCAGCCGCGTTTCTCAGCGGATTGATTGAAGTTCTCGCAAGCTTTACCGGGAAATGGCTTCAAAGAAATCTCCCAAGAGCTGCAATGCTCGGAGCCCTTGCTGGTGTAGCTCTGGCGTTTATCGCTGGTGAAATGCTTTTTAAAACACTGGAGATGCCTGTTGTAGGGCTGTTCGTTCTTGCTGTTATCCTGTTAGGGATTGTTGGAAAGGTTTCTCTTCCGTTTAAAATTCCGGCTTCTCTTTTTGCCATCATTATAGGTACAGTAATGGCGTTCGGTCTCGGTTATGCAGATATTAGCACGGTAAATGAGGGACTCGGAAACCTTGGATTTTATCCAATCCTCCCTTCCCTTGCTGTTTTTGAAGGTTTTCAGTATTTGCTTGGAGCTGCGATCGCACTTCTAGCTGTTTTACTGCCTATTACCATTTATAATGCAATAGAAACAATGAATAATGTGGAAGCAATGGCCGCGGAAGGCGACAATTATGATGTAAGGGAATGCCAGGCTGTCGACGGAGTCGGCACAATGCTCGGAGCTGTTTTCGGCGGGATGTTCCCTACTACAGTTTACATTGCTTCCGTTGGATCAAAATGGATGGGAGCAGGACGGGGATACAGTATTCTTAACGCTGGCGTTTTCTTCATAGCCGCCATGTTCGGTGTTATTGCAGCTCTTTCAGCAATCATTCCTGTTGCTGTAGTTGCCCCAATCCTTGTTTATGTAGGTATTTCTATGGTCTCTTCTGCCTTTGCTACAAACGAGAAAAAATACTACATTGCTGTTTCAATCGCAATGCTTCCATATTTCGCAAACTACCTGATGACACGATTCAACGGCAATAATCCGGAAATGATCGCAGATCTGTCTGCCGGGATTGTGCCTCTGGGACAAGGTGCTATGTTTACAGCCATTATTTTAGGTGCTATTACAGTTTTCCTGATTGACCATGAATATCATAAAGCTGCTCTGTTCTCTTTCATCGCTGCATTTTTAAGCTTTATCGGTCTGATGCACGCTCCATCTATGGGCTTCGCAGCGGCAGCGGATTATGCAGCAGGCTACGTTCTCATCGGTGTTTTCTTTGGAGCTTACTACTTAAAGGATATTCGTGTTGCAGCCCGTGAGAAAACGAAAACCGAAGCGATTGCCGGTGATTGATTACTTTCAGTTTACAGAAGAAAAGCCTGGCGGGAAATGTTCCGCCAGGCTTCTCCTTTATTTTTTAACGCCAAGTATTCGATTTATAGCCTTTGCGACTCCCGCATTAACATTTTCATCTGTTACCTCATCGCAGATTTGTTTCACTTCTTCTTCAGCATTTCCCATGGCTACCGAATACCCTGCCGTTTTCATCATGGAAACATCATTAAAGTTATCACCAATTACCATCATATTTTCAACAGGGATGTTGAAATGACGGGACAGCTGCCTGATCCCTTCCCCCTTCGTAGCGCTGATATGGGTTATTTCCAGATTTTCTTTGGCAGATGAACTGACAGCTACATCCATTTTTCTCGTTAGCTGATGTTTCGCCCGGTTCCGTTTTTCATCATCCTCTGTAAACGCGAGAATTTTAAATAACTCAACACCCTCCTGCTGCAACAATGCATTGTAGTCATCTGTCATGTTAATGGCACCTTCTGCAAAACGCTCTTCTGCGAGACTCATCACTTCATCATAGCTCCCGAACTTCCCTGTGTTCACCAGAAGATCCACAATAACATCAAGCCCTCTTTTGGCGTTATTCGAGTAAGCCCCTTTAGTCGTATATACTTCATAATAGAGCTTTTCCTCTTCAAGTATGGCCTGCATTGCCACGAAGTCTTCATAAGTTAAAATCTGCTGGTGAATTATTTCCCCGTCTCTTTCCCTTACTTCTGCTCCATTAACACACACGAGCGGCAGGCGGAGATCCGCTTCCTTCAATGGCATAACAGCCTCTGTGTAGTCTCTTCCGGTAGCAACAGCTACTTCAATTCCCTGTTCTATTGCAGCATGAATAGCTTTAATATTTTCCGGCGAAATCTCCCTGCCATCGTTAAGCAGTGTACCGTCCATATCTGTAGCAATTAATCTGATGTCTTTCGTCATTTTGTACATCTCCCTTTGTATTCTCAGTTGTTGTTTTATTTATATTTGGTAGTCCGTCTGCACGGTTCAATTGACCGTTTAATCCCGGTAAATCATTTTTCTTGTCATCCCTCCGTCTACCACAATATTTTCTCCTGTAACAAAAGAGTTTTCAAAGTCTGATAAATAAAAACAGGCTTTAACGATATCTTCCGGATTCCCCACTCTTTTTGAAAAATGCTGTTCATGATCCTCACTGCGCAGCTCATCGTAGTTTGCAGTTTCAATCCAGCCTGGACTTACGCTGTTTACCCTGACTTTTCCTGCCAGACTTGCTGAGAGGGCATGAGTCAAAGCGATTATGCCTCCTTTTGAAGCAGCATACGCTTCTGAATCCGGCTCGGACATCGTGGCTCTCGTAGAGGATATATTAATGACCGACCCTCCAGCTGAAAGATGAGCTGCTCCATACTTAGCAAACAGAAAAACACTGCTTAAATTAGTATGGATGATCTCTTTCCATTCATCAAAGCTGAGCTCCTCAAGAGGAACAAATCTGGATACTCCAGCGTTGTTTATAAGTATATCCAGCTTGTCCCCCTTCGATATAACAGTCTCAATGACGGCCTTTACATCCTTTTCCTTTGAAACATCTCCTTCCACAAAGACCGCTTCCAGACCTTTTGCTGCAAGCTCTTTTTCGAGCGTTTCTCCTGCCTCTCTGTTCCTGTCACAAAAATAAACAAAAGCTCCTTCTTCTGCGTACCTTTCGGAAAGTGCCTTGCCGATTCCCTGCGCTCCGCCAGTCACAAGAACGGTTTTCCCTGAAAACTTTCTGCTCATTTTTATCTCATCCTTTCACAAAATATTTAAAATGCTTGTCCTTCCATGCCGAATGAAAAATCCCGCCTTTTTTTCAGAAGGCAGGATATTTCCTGGTTACGTATCTATATTGAGCGGTCCTTGTTACCATTTTAGCATGACTTTGTTTTCAGTAAGCCAGTAATGCACCTGAAGCAGATGGGCTATCAGCTGTGGTCCTGTCATAAGCTGCCCGAAATACGGCTGTTTAAACGAAGCTCCCTTTGTATCAATAAGCTGCTGCAGCTGTTTCTTCTCAAAAATTTCCGTAAGAGGAGTCTCCTTGTCGATAACCTTTTGCAGACCGTTTGCGGCGAGCCTTACATAGTCCGGATGGTGAGTTTTTGGATAAGGGCTTTTCTTCCTGTAAAGCACATCGTCAGGCAGAATCCCTTCAAGTGCTTTTCTTAAAATTCCTTTTTCTCTTCCACCCAGCATTTTCATCTCCCATGGTATGTTCCATACATATTCCACGAGCCGGTGATCAGCAAAAGGCACTCTTACTTCCAGGCTTGCCGCCATGCTCATCCTGTCTTTCCGCTCCAGTAACGTGCTCATAAACCAGATCATATTGACATAAAATAACTCTCTTCGTTTTTTATCCAGACCTTTTTCCCCATCGAGATGAGGTACTTCTTTTAATGTTTCCTCATATTGCTTTTCCACATACTCTCTGAGGCTAAGCCTGTTTTTCAGCTCTTCCTTCAGCAACCCTTCCCTTTCGCCGACAGAATTCATCCACGGAAAGATTGGCTGACTCATCATCTTTTCATCATGAAACCATGGATAGCCCCCGAATATCTCATCTGCACATTCTCCTGAAAGACCTACTGTAACGTCCTGTTTAATTTGTTCACAAAACCATAACAGCGACGAATCAATATCTGCCATCCCCGGCAGGTCCCGGCTTTTTGAAGCTGTTTTAAGATAGTCATACAGGATCTCATTAGATATGACGCAGGTTCTGTGGCTTGTTCTGTAGGATTTTTCCATTTTATGAATCCACTGTTTATCTGAGTCCGGCTGAAATTTACTTGATTTAAAATAACGGTCATTCTCTTCATAATCGATGGAGTATGTTTTCAGCTGCCCTCTGCCATTCTTCTTCAGATAATCTGCACTTATCGCTGTGATTGCACTGGAATCCAGGCCTCCGGACAGAAAGGTACACACCGGAACGTCTGCCACAAGCTGGCGCTGGACTGTATCGATAAATAAAGAGCGAACCCGTTCTGCCGTTTCCTCCACTGAATCAGTATGGGGCCTGCTCTCCACCTGCCAGTACCTTCTGATTTCCAGTCCTTCTTTCGAAAATCTCATCCAGTGCGCCGGCCGTAATTCTTCCATCCCCTTATAAATACCATGGCCCGGTGTCCGGGAAGGGCTTAGTGCGAGGACTTCTCTTAATCCACCTTCTTCAAGTACGGGGTCAATATCTTTATGTTTTAATATTGCTTTAATTTCCGAACCAAAGACAACACCATCACCCAGTCTGTAAAAAAACAGCGGCTTTACACCGAGGCGGTCTCTTGCCAGGAATAACTGCTGTCTTTCTCCGTCCCAGACAGCGAAAGCATATATTCCATTTAATTTATCGAGGCAGCTCTCCCGCCAGTGGATATAAGCTGTCAGCAGAACTTCTGTATCTGAATGGGTTCGGAAAGTAAAACCTGCTGCCTGAAGCTCTCTTCTCAATTCCTCTGTATTATACAATTCACCGTTATAACAAATAGTATAGGAGTTTTCCCCATGAACCTTTGTCATGGGCTGTACTCCCCCTTTAAGGTCAACTACTGCGAGCCTTGTATGCCCAAAGGCTGCGTGCTCCTCCAGCCACAGCCGGGAATCATCAGGACCGCGTTTTTCCAACGTGCCTGTTATCGCTGCCATCGTTTTCTTCTCACCTTTTAAGGAACGGCTGAAGTCGATCCATCCTGTAATGCCGCACATCCTGTATCCCCCTTATAAGCAGACAAACTTTGTGATCGCCTGTTACATAGCGAAAATAAAGTATAAATAGTTTTGCACTTTATTATGGTATTCATTTTTTATCCATCTGTGTCTTCTGGAGACAATCAAACAGAATCGCTAATTCCAGCCTTCCTCCTAAAACCCTTTAGCTCTGCAATGGCATCAGTTTCCTGTACTATAAAAAAAGCCTGTATATATCCAGGTAAGCAGTTCGTACCTTGGAAAAAATCCAAGCTGATTTTCAAATTACAAATACTGCAAGAGCTTCTTGCATCCCCTGAGTTTCGGATTTTCAATTTTCAAGTACCGCAAGAGCTTCTTGCATCCCTTGAGTTCCGGATTTTCAATTCTCAAGTACCGCAAGAGCTTCTTGCATCCCTTGAGTTCCGGATTTTCAATTCTCAAGTACCGCAAGAGCTTCTTGCATCCCCTGAGTTCCGGATTTTTGATTTTCAAGTACCGCAAGAGGCTCTTGCATCCCCTGAGTTTCGGATTTTTAATTTTCAAGTACCGCAAGAGGCTCTTGCATCCCCTGAGTTTCGGATTTTTAATTTTCAAGTACCGCAAGACCTTCTTGCGTACCCTGAGTTCCAGATTTTTAAATCTCAATTACCGCAAGAAAATCCACTGCACTGTAAAGTTACAGCAAATAACACAATGACAACAGTTATTATAATTATGTTATTTGTGCTGATTTTTTGCAGGCTGATACAGTGTCATTAATATCCAGTAATCGTTGATATATAAACGAACATAAACAGACCAAACCCTTAGATTTGGCCTGTGCTGTTTCATATTTTCTCCAGCTTGTGAAATCAGATTGCCTCAGAATAAGCCTGACAAGCTCCCATTTAGAAAACCCGTTATACATTCTCCTGTTTCCGGATATGCTCCAGCAGGCGTTCGCACCCTTCCGTGACTAATTCGTACACCTCCGGAAAGTTCCCGGTAAAATACGGATCCGGCACGTCAGCCGAGGCAGCCGACGGGACGAAATCGAGCAACCGGGCTACCTCTCCAATCTTTTCTCTTCCCCTGAGTTTGTTAAGATTTCCTATGTTCGAAGCATCCATTCCAATAATATAATCGTAATTTTTCAAGTCATGGGAAGTTACCTGTCTTGCGGTAATCCCGTTATGGTCAATACTATTTTCATCGAGAATTTTCAATGTCCCTTCATGAGGACGGCTGCCAATATGCCAGTCCCCCGTGCCTGCGGAATCTGCAGTGATTTTATTTTCCAGCCCCGCCTCTGCCGTTTTCTGCCTGAAGATAGCTTCTGCCATCGGGGATCTGCAGATGTTTCCTAAACATACAAATAATACTTTAATCACTGGCTATCTCTCCTTTTGCCGACATTCTCCGTTCATTTTATTATTATATTCCCCGTTGCGCCAGTAAAATATATAAGACAGAAAAAAACCTCCTGGATTATCCAAGAGGCTGAAGGACTTTCTCTTCTTCAAGTAAATAACTGAAATTACGGCGAATATCTTTTAACACCTCTGCTAAATCCTCATACTCCACTCCGATTTGATACTTTTTTATACTGGTCAAAGAAAGAGAATCATTCGGGTGAGCAGTGAGGATCTGGACGATTTCTTCAGGATCGCATTCAATCTCTTCTACTCTTTCTCCTTCACAATGGCAATCAGCATTTTCAAATCTTTCATATACTATATATATGTCCTCCCTGGTAACTTCGGCCAGCAATTCCCTTGTTTCCACCAAATCTTTTACGATCATTTGAAAGACACCCTCTTTTCCGTTATTTTCCCGGAAGCAGTCTTCCGGATAAAAGTTTGTGAATGTTGTCACTTTCTCCCTGCATCTTTAATATACAACTTATTCAGGCTGCATGCGGAAAAAAATGTGACTATTCCTTTAACATTCTGGGAGAAGAAGGCGCAGACAGCCAGAATTCTTCCCGGCTCTCTGCTGCTTCATTTTTTATGCCCTCCCACAAGGGTGTTTCGGTGTCTCGCTGTTCCTCCTTCGGTATAGGAAACTGCGCGAAGGAGACTGTTAGCTCCATGCTTGCGGCGGATTTCATCCATAGCGTATCCAAGAGCCCGCTGTTTAGGTCTTTCGTTATTAAAAAGATTCAGCTGTATCACATCGTCGTTATAAATATTTGAAAGTGCCACAGAAATGCGGCGGACAATACTGCCGTTGAAATTTCTCCGAAAAATGTCTAAGCACACATGGTAGATTTCCATTGTGATGTTCGTAGGTTCCTGTACCGTCTGCTGCCTGTAAAATCCAGGTTCACTGACAGCTTTGCTGTAGCCAAGCCCCAGGCAGATTGTCTGTCCGGCTTTTTTTTCTTTTCGGGCCCTTGCTGCAACTTCCTCACACATTTCAAGAATAACCCGCTTAATTTCCGTTTCGTCCTTATAATCCCTGAGAAGAATCTGGCTTTTACCATAGCTGATCTGCCCGCTTAAAATCGGGGCACCAAGTTCCGACAAGTCAACCCCGTTAGCATGGTAATATAACTGGTTCCCCATTATCCCGAACTCTTTTTCCAGCTTGTGCAGAGGATAGTTCGCAAGCTGCCCTACAGAAAAAATCCCCATCCGGTGAAGCCGCTTTTCCACCCTTGAGCCAATTCCCCACATTTTCTGCAGGGGGGATACAGGCCACAGCTTTTCTTCTACGTCTTCATACCCCCAGCTTGCAATACCTCCTTCTGTCTTTTTAGCTTCAAGGTCAAGGCAGAGCTTGGAAAGAAGCATGTTAGGACCGATTCCCACAGCACAGCTAAGGCCAAACTGATGATACATGTCCTTCTGAATTCTGGCAGCCAGTTCCTGCGGGCTCCCCCACAACCGTTCCGTACCGCTTATATCGAGAAAACTTTCATCTACACTGTATGTGTGAATCGCCTCCATCGGCACATAACGATGAAAAAGCTCTGTCACTTGCACAGAGATATTTAAGTAGGTGGCCATAGCCGCGTTTACGAGCTTAATCTTTGGGTCTTCCGGCACTTCAAACAGCCGGTTTCCTGTTTTTATTCCAAAGTCCCTTTTCATCGCCGGAGTCGCTGCAAGAATCACACTTCCCTCCCTCTTCGTGTCTCCTACTACCGCAAGATGGCACGAAAGAGGGTCAAGGCCCAGCGATACAGCAGCACAGCTGGCATAAAAACTTTTCATATCTATGCACAGAACCATTCTTCCAGACTTTTGCTGATTATCCCACCTCATTGTTGCCTCCTTCTCCTGAACAGGGAACAAACGTTCTCGTCTGTGTTTATTATATTCCCCGTTCTACTTAATATTCAACTGGAAATTAATGTTTGGGGGAGAAGATGAAAAGAAGGTGAGGTATGAAACTAAAGAAGGAGGAAGGAGGAAATAAAAAAATGGCCACACCTGAATAAAGTGTGCCCATAACGGATTTAATTGAAAATGCGGAAACTAATCTGGACAAATATTTAAGTTTTTACTAAGATTTGTCCAGCAAATCACCATTAAAAACTTCCTCCCCAGGCGGCTTTATTTTTCACTTTTTCTTAAACTGGCTGCCGGCAACAGCTTCTGTAAGTCCGGGAAATAACTGATAAAGCTTAGCCCCGAGCCCCATCCAGAAGGGCAGATTAACTTCCCTTTTAGGTTTTTCAATTAAATTGACAAGACGAAGAGCGACTTTTTCCGGATCAAGCATGAATTTTTCCACGTTCTTGCGGTATTCGCCGGTACTGTCTGCTGTGTGGAAGAAGTCTGTCCGTACCGGACCTGGATTGACAACACTTACATGTATGCCGCTGTGGTCCAGCTCCATACGCAGACTGTTTGCAAAGCCGAGTAAAGCATGCTTCGTAGCCGAGTACCCGGAAGATTTTGGGGTTGCGAGTTTTCCCGCAAGTGAAGCAATGAAAATAATATGTCCGCTTCTCCTCTTCCTCATCTGGGGAAGAACCGCTTTTGTACAGGCAACAGCACCGTATAAATTAACATCAAACATTGCTCTGAAGTTATCCAGGCTGCCTTCTTCCACAGATTCAAAGATTCCAAAACCTGCGTTATTAATGAGAGCATCCACCGGCCCCGCTTCGTCCGAAATCTCGTTAAAGACTCTTTCAACTTCCTGTTCATTCGTAACATCCAGTTTAAAAGTAAATGGTGTAATTCCTGTTTCCTTTTTAATGGCTTCGGAAACAGCCTGCAGTTTTTCTCCGGAGCGGGCAAGGAGAACCGGGGTCCCTCCTCTTTTCGCAACTTCAAAAGCAGCATACTGCCCGATGCCCCGGGAAGCACCAGTAATTACCACCGTTAAGTTTTTCCAATCAGTTCTCATTTTTCTCTCCCTTTCTCTGCTTAGGGCGGAAATACTCACTTATATAAAAAGCTGCTTCCAAAGATGGAAAAAGGCCCTTAATATTCAGGCCAGAAATCCTTCCTTTTCACCCCGCGTATATTAAGCTATAATTAAAGACATATTATGCTATTTTATACTATTATATAAATCAACCATTTTATTATACAACAACACTTTGTCTTGCCTGGCTGATTAGGAGGTATATCGCTTATGAAGAAAAGCCATTACGACGCAGTTATCGTCGGAGGGGGCTTAGCTGGATTATCAGCAGCTGCTTATCTTGCCCACAGCGGAAAAAAAGTAGCTGTCATCGAAAGAGGAAAACTTGGCGGCCGAGCCATGACTATAAAACTAAAAGGCTTTCAGTTTAACTTTGGTGCTCACGCGATTTATGGACGGGACCAGTCTTATTTGACAAAAATCGAACAGGAACTGGGATTAAAGTTGTACTGGTCTGATTTTACCCAGTTGAAAGCGAAATACGACCTTGGAGATGAAGTGTCTGTAGTGCCTACCAATATAGGCGGCCTTCTCCAGACAAAACTATTAAGGGGAATGGATAAATTCCGCTTCGCCTACCATATTATGTTTACGATGCTCGGTTTTGAAAAGGGTGACCCTGATGTATCTATAAAAGAATGGCTGGACGGGAAAAAAGTAAGCCCTGCTGTAAAAGAAATGATGCTTAACCTTGCATCGACAAACTTCTTTACCGGAGAACCGGAACGAATTCCTTCAGATGTATTCTTCGGCTATTATCGCAGGCTTTTTAAAACGAATATACCGGTCAGCTATATTCAGGGGGGCTGGAGAAGCCTGATTGAAGAATTTATAAAAATTATTGAGAGTAACGGCGGAGAAATCATTACGAAGACAAGGGCAAACGGCGTGACCACGGAAAAAGATAAAGTGACCGAAGTGCGCACTAAAAAAACAATCTATACTGCGGATGACTTTGTTTTCGCCATCCCTCCCGAGGAACTGAAAGAGCTGTTTTCAGAAACAGAGCTTGAAAAAGAGCTGGAAGATTATACAGATTACGAACCGACTTACGTTATGTTCTATGATGTAGGGTTAAAAAAACGTATCGACTCGCAATATACCTATATTTTTGATAAAGACCGGCAGATTTTCATCACCGATATTTCTTATTATGATATGGAGGCTGCACCTCCGGGAGGACAGCTGCTTCAGGCTGTTGCCTATCTGAAAAAAGAGGAAGTAAACAATCCGGACGCATATACTGATATTAAAGACAAAATTGAAGAATTTTACGATAAACACTTTGAAGGCTGGCGGAAACAGCTGATCGTTCCCCGGGTATCAAAAACTGCTGTTGTGCAGGCAATAAAATGGACGATGAAGCAGCGGGGACTTCCAACATCGTTCCCTCAGTATTCAAACGCACATTTTGCAGGAGACTGGTGCCAGGGGGCCGGCCAGCTTTCAGAACTCTCCTTCTCAAGCGCCTATAATTCATGCCAGCGGATTTTAAAAAAAGAGACCAGCAAACAAGTGGGCTGACTGGGCCCGGGTAAAATTTAATCGAAAAAAAGCCTGTTCTTTTTTCAGGCTTTTTCTTTTTAGTAAAATAAGAGAGTAACATAAAGTCCCGTATTGTTATGGAGGAAGTTAAATCAATGTCACACACACAAACAAGGCCACCGTGGAAAAAGCAACTGTACGAGATGGTCGAACACCGTTATTTTACACGAGTAATTATCAGTTTAATCTTTTTCAATGCAGTTATCGTAGGGCTTGAAACCTCCCCTGCTATATATGAAGAGTA
Organism: Evansella clarkii; assembly: GCF_002019695.1. GTDB lineage: Bacteria > Bacillota > Bacilli > Bacillales > Salisediminibacteriaceae > Evansella > Evansella clarkii. Next base: position 4,591,454 of record NZ_KV917376.1, read on the forward strand.
TAAAACGCTCTTTTTCAGGTTGGATATGGTCCTTCTCTGGATCTTCACTGTGGAAATCATCATGCGTCTTCTCGCTGCTCCAAGCTATAAACATTTCTTTACAAGCAGCTGGAACTGGTTTGATCTGATTATCGTGTCAGCAAGCCATATATTCGCAGGCGCTCACTTTATTACTGTCCTGAGGATATTAAGGGTATTGCGTGTTTTCCGGGCAGTATCGGTTATTCCATCTTTAAGGCGTCTCGTTGATGCCTTGCTGATGACAATACCTGCTTTAGGAAATATCATCCTGCTTATGAGCATTATCTTTTATATCTTCGCTGTAACCGGGACTATGCTCTTTCGCGAGGTGGCCCCGGAGTATTTTGGCACACTCGGGCTTTCACTCCTCACACTTTTCCAGGTGGTAACCCTGGAATCATGGGCGAGCGGAGTCATGTGGCCGATTTATAATGAAATGCCCTGGTCGTGGATATACTTTGTTTCTTTTGTGCTTGTCGGAACGTTTGTCATCTTCAACCTCTTTATCGGGGTTATCGTAAATAACGTGGAAAAAGTTGAAACATCAGGGGAAGAAGTAAAGGATACCCACAAGGAAGTAACTGAGCTTAGGGAAGAAGTGCGGGAATTGAAACAGCTCCTCGAGAAACAGCTAAAACGGGAAAACTGAGGTTGCTGCCTGGAAAAAGTCCAGGCAGCTTTTTTAAACTTTCTAACTGGAATGTTCGGAAGAAAAACGCTATGTGAGATTATCTTACAAATGTGAACCGGAAAGCAAACAGCCGTGATATAGTATGAATATACTGAAAATAGTCAAGATCCTTATTCTTAAATGAAGCAGCCAGACTAATAACAATAAGGAAAGGAGTTCCTTTTTTGTCTTATAAAGAAAAAAAAGTTATCAGCATTGGAGTAATCAGTGAATTAACAGGCCTTTCAGAAAGGCAGATCCGTTATTATGAGGAAAGGAAGCTGATTTTTCCTGACCGCAGCAAAGGAGGTACACGAAAGTATTCATTCATGGATGTAGAAAAACTGGTGGACATCGCAAATAAAATAGAAGATGGTATGCAGACCTTTGAAATCCGCCGGGAGGAAAAAAGAAAAGCAAATGTGCGTGATAAAATGCTTCGGGGCCAGTTAAACGCAGCCTTCAAAATGAGAAAATAAGCATCCTCTCTGAAAGCTCTGAGGATGCTTTTTTCATGCCTGTATGAAGATGTTCAAGTCATTTATACAATAATCCTCCCTGTCCAGCCTCTGAATTTTTTCAGATTGTAAATTAGCTAATTTGGCATACTATCCAGAGAAAGTAATGGAGGTGTATAAAATGACAGTTGGCAAAAGAAGGACAGTTTATTTCCTGCTGATCACACTGGTAGTCATTATGACATCCGCCGGGGGGAATGTTTTAGCTGCGGGATCACATACAGAGGAAGAATTGCCTAAGGCAGCAATCATAATAGATGATTTTGGCGGTGACACAGGCGGCGTCATAGACTTTTTTGAATCAGGAATACCTATAACCGCGGCAATTATGCCTTTCCTTGATGAGTCCACCGAACAAGCTGAAAAAGCAAACAAATCAGGGTTTGAAGTAATAGTGCATTTACCGATGGAGCCAAAACGAGGAAAAAAATCCTGGCTGGGGCCGATGCCGGTTACAACTGATCTTTCAACAAAAGAGGTTAAAGAAATAGTCAGAAAGGCTATCGAAGATGTTCCTTATGCCCGTGGGCTGAATAACCATATGGGCTCTAAAGTCGTGGGCAATGAGAGGATTATGCGGGCTATTCTTGAGGTTGCCAAAGAGCATAATCTTTATTTTATCGACAGTGGTACAAGCGGTGACTCAGTCATTCCAAAACTTGCGGAAGAAATGGAAGTTCCATATGCAGTGCGGGATTCATTTCTGGATGACAGTTATTCATCCCGTGATCACGTATTCAGACAAATGGTGAATGTCTGCCGGCTTGCGAAAGACCAGGGACAGGCAATTGCCATCGGCCATGTTGGTGTGAAAGGAAAAGATACGTTCGCAGGAATTACTGATGCTCTGCCATACTTTAAGAAAGAGAAAGTTATTATTGTGCCTGCATCTCGTCTTATTAAAAATGAAATTGAAGAAAAGCCTGATACTTTCTGGCAGAAAAAAGCGAGGTATAAAAATGACTAATACAGCCCGGACTTACGAACGTCTCGTCATGAATATTACTGCCAAAGACGGGACTAACGTTATTCTGCGCCCTGTCAGGCAGGAAGATGCAAGTGACATAATTACAGCTGCCGATGATATAATTCGCGGAGGGCGCTTTATTCAGAAAGAAAGAGCAAGGACATTAGAGGAAGAACAATCTTTCATCAGGGAGGTGGCTGAAAAAGACAATATGTATGCTGGAGTCGTAATAGATAACAGGGTCAGAGGAATCGCAAGGCTTGTCCGTGGGGAACTGAAAATGAAACGGCATACTGCACTGTTCCGGACATGGCTCGGCAAAGAGGCACAGGGAAAAGGACTGGGGAATGCAGTAATGGAGTATACTCTCCACTGGGGAAAGATCCACGGTCTTCACAAAATTAATCTGACTGTATTCGCGTCGAATAAAGTTGCTGTTAAATTATATGAAAAGCACGGTTTTGTTACGGAAGGGGTCCAAAAGGAACAAGCCTTAATTAACGGGGAATATGACGATGAGATCTTCATGGCTTATTTTTATAATAAATAAAGGAGCCTGTTTTAACGGGCCCCTTCTTCTTCATCCGCTTCTTCAAATAAAAGCTTAATACCCTTCTTCATGACTGGCGGCAGTTTTTCAAAGGAATAGGTAACATTCAGCCTTTCCAGCCAGCTGTGCGGATCACGGCCATCCGGTCCAAAATTAATCATGGACATATTTAGCTCTTCCATCTCAGCGAGAGGTAAGTCGTAGGTGACTCCCCACAGCGGCATATTTTTTAGCAGCGGTGTTAGCGCCTCCGCCCCTCCTGGAAGAGATGTATAACTTAAATCAGACAGCCCTGGAAAGTAGTTTACCATCTCCAGGTCAATATCCGATTCATCTTTTGCAATTTTTATCAACTCGCTGCTGAATGTATCTATAGTTTTGTCACCTTTGGAGGAAACAGGAGGATAATATGGCGGAGCATAAAATAATACAATCATCGGCGCCTTATCTTTGCATACAGATGCCATTTCATGAACTATTCTGTATGATAATTCCCTGTCATCCCCCTGAACTTCAGCCTGGAGATATGAAAGCATACGCTCTGCCTCTTCTTCCCCCACTTTGGAAACAGCAAGATCCCATAGTTGTTCGTATGTGTATATGTTTATATTCCGTTTCCGCGGTATATAATCCAGCGTTTCCGCAAACTTTTTTTCCCGTTCATTATAATCTCTGATTATATTTTCAGCTGCTGTTCCTGCAATCTCAAGCAGGTCCTTTGTTACTTCTTTGAGCGGCTTTCCCATGGACATTAAATTAAAAATGGTAACAGCAGCGTGAGGGATCTGAGTAGAATATTCTTCTTTTAAATCCTTCTGTATCAAATTCGCAGGCGGTGGTGTTTTTTCTTCCTCCACCTTTTCTGTAAACATAGGATTAAGTTCCAACAGGCTGGTAATGTGCGAAGCCATAAAATTTCCGTTCAATCCGGAAAAAGGTTCTGCCACATGTGCTTCCTCCCCATAACAATAAAAACCCGGAAGTATTTTACCAAGAGAACCCTGATATAAATAGCGCTGCGTATCTCCAGGATATTTTGTAAACATAGGTTCCGTGTTCCAGACGACTTTATAATTAAGGTTATGATGCCTGGCAAGTTCCTGAAGAACAGGCACAGCAGCTCTCATTCCTGCAGAGTTTACTTCTTCATCCGGTACGGCAAGCAACATTAAATTACCTTCGAACTCCCCCGCTGCCGCAGCTTCAATCATTGACATAGAAAGTGCAATTCCAGCTTTCATATCCATTACACCCCGTCCGAAGATCCATTCATCCTTCTCCAGATCTTTCTGGACAAAATCAGGAAGGCTCTCCCGCTGTTCAAGCATTTGTACAGTCAGTTCTCTTGGACGAAAAGCGAGGTTCTTCCACTCTCCGTAATCTTCCACATCCACTACATCAAGATGGCCCATTAATATAATTGTTTCAGCTGAGGGTTCTTTCGATTTAACAAGAGCAGTAACAAACTTTCTTCCGTCGTCTGTATAGTGGGTCTGCAAATGATCGCTGTTTTCAGAAAAATATGTAAGTGTTCTGAGTTCATAATCTACAAACTCCATTATTCCGATTTCTTCCTGTGACCCGGTGACACTTGCATATTCGCAAAGTGAAATTGTCAGGGCTTTCAAACCTTCTTTTGACTGCCATTTCATTCAGTTTCCCCCCTGCAAGAGATGTATTTATTGTCGATTACTCTTTTATTATCATACAATTTATTCAGAGAGGTTTAAAGGTCTTTATTTTACCTGATGAAACTGCAGCACTACTGCTGGTTCTTTGTCTATATAAACAACCTGCGTTTTATATCCTTCTTCTTTTCTTGCTCTGAATGTTCTTTCTGTTACCGGTCTTTTTGTTCCCCACTGCAGCGTGGAGATGTCCTCCCATGATCCATTTGTAATCATTTCCTGTTTATAATAATATTTATTGCCTGAAGGATATGTTTCACATATATATTTTACAGTTTGTCTGCTGTGCATTTTTCATCACCTCAGCAGATAGTATTAGCACGTGAAACAGCGGCTAAACAGAGGGACAAGCTGAAATTAACAAATGTAAGCGTTTTCTTTTTGACTTTTTTTCATCCAGCCACTAACATAGTATATAGATATAAAGTTTACATTTTCCCCCTAATATAAATCTCATAAAAGAAAGTGTGCATTTTATGCAAAAACTTGATGATTGGAATATTCTTGATAACAAGATCACACCATTTATGATTCCGGCAGAAAAAGTTGCCCATGTACACCCGGACAATACACTGGAACACGCTCTGTTAGTGCTGATAAAATCTGGTTATACAGCAATTCCTGTACTTGATACTTCCTTTAAATTGCATGGTTTAATAAGCAAAGCGCAGATTCTCGATTCTATTCTGGGGCTTGAGCGTATAGAGCCTGAACGGCTTCAGAATACAAAAGTTGACGGAGTAATGACTTCTTCCCTTGCATGCATAAACGATTCAGATACATTTGAAAGAGCACTATCCTATTCCATTAACCATCCATTCGTGTGCGTGGAGAATTCAGACGGTGAATTCATGGGGATTATTACACGAAGCAAACTTCTGGCTTATCTGAATGGCTATTTGCATGAATCGAGAAAAAAAACATAGCTGTAGGACAAATAAGCACCCCTGCTGAAAAGGGGTGTTTTTATTTTCTCCTCAGAAACTGAGGGTTCCGGCAAATTTTTATACTGCAAGACTCCATTCTGACAAATTACCCTTTATTATGCTACAGTAAGTATGAAAACCCCGATGAGACAGATGAAAAGGAGCTGTAATTATGAATGCAAAGTTGTTTTCTCCGTATGAAGTAAAAGGTGTTTCCATAAAAAACCGCATCGTTATGTCGCCAATGTGTATGTATTCATCATATAGCAAGGACGGGAAAATCAGTGACTGGCATTATCCCCATTACATAAGCCGAGCTGTCGGCCAGGCAGGGTTAATAATGATAGAAGCCACCGCAGTAACAGAACAGGGAGTTATTTCTGACCAGGATCTTGGTATATGGTCAGACGAACATATTGAAGGACTTAAAAAACTCACCACAGGAATGAAACAATATGGTTCAAAAACAGCGATTCAGCTGGCCCATGCTGGTCGAAAATCCCTGTATGACGGCGAAATTGTTGCCCCTTCCCCAATTGCTTTCGATGAGAAGAGCAAAAAGCCGAAGGAAATGACTGTGGAAGAAATAAAAGAAACGGTGAAAGCATTTAAAGAAGGAGCACGCCGTTCAAAGGAAGCTGGTTTTGATATTATTGAGATCCACGGAGCTCACGGATATTTAATTAACCAGTTCCTCTCCCCGCTCACAAATAAACGGGAGGATGAATATGGAGGAAGCAGGGATAACCGTTTCCGCTTACTGAAAGAAGTAATCGAAGCGGTCAAAACAGAATGGGACGGCCCTCTGTTTACAAGAATTTCTGCAGATGAATACCACGAAGATGGTAATAAAATGGAGGACTTCGTTTATTTTTCAACAGAGATGAAAGAACTTGGTGTTGATCTGATTGACTGCAGCTCCGGAGCTGTAGTAAGAGCACGTATTTCACCTTATCCTGGCTACCAGGTACGCTATGCCGAGACAATCAGGAAAGAAGCAGGAATTGCTACTGGAGCAGTTGGTATGATTACTTCTGGTATTCAGGCCGAAGAAATACTTCGAAATGAACGGGCTGACCTGATTTTTATCGGAAGACCTTTCCTGAGAGATCCATACTGGCCAAGAACAGCTGCTGGTGAGCTTGGAGTGGAACTGGATCCTCCATACCAATACAGCAGGGGCTGGCAGGCAGTTAACTGATGCCTGCAAATATCCTGCAGCTGTATACAAATAAAAAAAGGCTGTGTGTTCCATTAGAGAACACACAGCCTTTTTTATTTTTTCTGTCCACTTTTACATGAAATAAAAGACTTGAACCCCATACTATAATACGGAGGCGATGAGTATGAAATATTTCAGTTTATTTATCTTAGCTGCATTATTACAATTAAATACAGGGGATGAAAGTATTATTCTTACACATGAAGGAAATACTCTCGCAACAGTGGCACATACTGCGTTAACCTCCGATATTCTGGGAGGGCCTCATATTGATGAGAATAAATTTGAGGAGTTTCTCGCTAAGCTTGATTCACAGGTTTATAAAGAACCGGTGAATGCTAAAATTGATAAAAGCGGCCGGATAATTGGAGGAAAACCCGGTTATAAGCTTGATAAACAAGCTTTTTCCGAAGCATTTTTAACCTATTTTTACCGGGGAGATGGGGGGAAGATGGAAGTACCGAAGCTTGTTATCCACCCGAAAGTGGATAGTGAGCTCCTGGCAAATTTGCATGTAAGGCAGTTAAGTTCCTACGTGACTTATTTTAACATTAAAAATGAAGAACGTTCACAGAATATAGCTCTGGCTGCAGAAGCACTTGACAGCCATGTCGTATTTCCAGGTGAGGTTTTTTCTTTTAACGATACGGTGGGTGAAAGAACGGCTGAAAAAGGGTATCTTCCTGCACCTGTCATCGTTAAGGGTGAATTGTATGAAGGAGTGGGAGGAGGTATCTGTCAAGTATCTTCTACTTTATTTAACGCTGTAGACATGGCAGGGGTAGAAATCCTTCAGCGTTACTCTCACAGCCGCCGTGTTTCCTACGTGCCGCCTGGAAGGGATGCTGCAGTCAGCTGGTACGGACCTGATTTTACATTCAGGAATATTCATAACCAGCCTGTGTTAATCAGAGCTGCAGTAACAGGGAATTCTCTCCTCATTCGAATTTACTCCTCTGATGTAATTAACTATGAGAAAAGAGAAGTACCTTCTGCTCCGAAACTTTATCAGTGAGCAGATACCACTGTTAATTAAACAGAACTGCATTGGGTTCATTCAGCCTGGGCGGAAGGTACTCAAAAAAAGCGCCTTTTCATCTGCTCAAACTGATTTCTCTTCAAGGGATGAAAGGCGCACTGGCAGTATTTACTTTGTTATTGTACGGCTTTACATTCCATCAATTACTTCTAATATGTCTTCCGCATTTTCACCAACTAAATAATCGATTTCCCGTACCATTTGTTCCGTCTCCGGATTTATTGCAGTATATCCTCTGTAAATAGCCTGCTCTTCTTCGTCAATGAAACCAAGGGAAATTCCAAGATCTCCGCTTCTGTCAGAGAGAATACTGAAGCTAAGTCCAAGCTCCTCTTGCAGCTGCCGGTGTTCTTCAGGAGAAGCAGGGCTTATCCCATAAACGTTGACTCCTCGTTCATTAAACTCGTCCATATACGTATTCAGCTGAACCAGCTGATCAATGCAGACTGCTCAGGTTACCCCGGTAAAATAAAGATAGAGTTCTTTTTCCCCACCTGAAGGGAACACTTCCACACTCCCGCCCTCAGTATCAGGGAGCGAGGTTCCAAGCTGTGCCGGATCGTATGACTCATATTCCCCGGCTTCGTTTTCACTGCCGCAGGCAGCCAGTATTAAGAAGAAGCTCATTAAAAGAGCTAGTGTAAATGAAGCCTTCATAAACTAATACTTCCTCCTTCAAAAATCAAATGAAAAATTCCGGATTAACAAACCGCTTGTCCGGAAGAACATAATAATCATACCAGTTTTAGTATAAGCTTGAAAGCACAAGGTTCCGTATTAAATAATTTAATTAAAGAGACCATCCAAAACAAAAGGCCGCAGTCACGGCCTCTCGATTAGAACTTTATTATTATTTGACATTAAAGTACCCGCGAAGCACTTGTGTCAGATAATCAAAGGGGGTTGTTTCCACCTGTCCATACCCTCTTTGCGTATGGAGATGAATGGCGTTAGGCAGTTCTCTTTTTAACTGTTTCCTTAACTTTTCTCCCGCATCATCAGCATCCACTAAAATATACACATCTTTGTCCTCAATAGGAAGAATTAATGTTTCAAGCTTCTCATCGCTTAATGTACCGTACGTACAAACTACATCAACCTGTTCATCAAGCACCTTCCTGACCCGCTCCCGGTCATTTGAGCCCTCTACTATTAATACCTTTTCCATTGCTGATTCATCCTTTTTCCAGTTTAGTGAATACTACTGGCTTTGAAAAGCAGCCAGCAGGCTGCCCTTCTGTTTATTTTTCCTGCACCTTTTTTCTTCATACTGATAACCTGTTTCCAGCCTCGACACAAGTCACAGACTAACCTGAATGCTTATTCTCTCTTTGCAGTTATTTTATGACAGAGCGAGCTGTTTTGTCCTTAATACTATTTATGCGTATATATTAATGAGAAGTCCTTTAATCTCTCCGGTTAATTGCAGGATAGTAAGCCCTTTTTGTTCCTTATTCAGTACAGCATTTGTAAGATCCAGTAATTTACTGTCTACTTCACGGACAATTTTATATACTTTTGTACGCCCGCGCCGGTTAAAACCTTTACGTTCCTCAAGGCTTAAACCAAGCTTTACTGCATCTTCCATAAATTCCTTCACGAGCTGTTTGTATTTTCTTAACTCCTCAACCGTTCTGGATTCTGCAAGCGTTTTTCCCTGTTCATCTATTTTGACCATAAGATTATTCAGTCTTTCATACGCCTGATTGTCTCTGCCTTTTTGCATAATTTCCTGAAATGTAATTTTAGGATCTGTGGAATTATCTTTTTTTTGTGTAATACCGTTCATGCCTGTCCTGCCGACTCTTTGTACGTCCATATGTAAGCTCCTTTACCTTTTGAGACTACTTCTATTATAAGCCAGTTTCCTGGCTGAACCAACCCGGATTTAGCCTTAGCTTCCTGTTTTTATTAAAAAAGAGACCTGTGAAAAGGTCTCTGTTAACTTATTGCAGGAGCTGCAGGACTCCCTGAGGCAGCTGGTTTGCCTGGGCAAGCATGGCAGTAGCTGACTGGTTTAAAATATTATTCCTGGTAAATTCGGTCATTTCAAGAGCCATGTCCGCATCTCTTATTCTGGATTCTGCAGCAGTCAGGTTTTCATGAGTGATCTGCAGGTTATTTATCGTATGCTCCAGCCGGTTCTGGGCAGCTCCAAGAGTTGAACGGGCGTCGGATACATTGTTTATGGCAACGTCAAGCTTGGCGATCGCTCCGGCTGCGTCTTCTTTGACATCAATTTGTTCTCCGGCACCACCAAGTAGTGTCGCCATATCCATTTTAGGAAAAGTAATACTGATCGTCTGATCGGAATTTGCCCCTATCTGGAAATTAAGGCTGTTATCTTCTTCATTCAATAATTTCTTTGTATTAAATTCAGTATTTCTGGAAATACTGTCTATTTCTTCTTCCAGCTGATTTATTTCTTTCTGGATTTGGTCACGGTCTGTTTCCTGATTCGTATCGTTAGCTGCCTGAACAGCCAGTTCACGCATTCTCTGAAGCATAGCATGTATTTCCTGCATCGCTCCTTCTGCAGTCTGAATAAGAGAAATACCATCAAGAGAGTTTCTTTCCGCCTGCTTAAGGCCCCTAATTTGCGACCTCATCTTTTCTGATATAGCAAGACCTGCTGCATCGTCCGCCGCCCTGTTGATTCGCAGTCCGGAGGATAGCTTTTCCAGATTTTTTGATGTATGAAACTGATTCTGGTTTAAGTTTCTGTATGCATTTAAAGCCTGAATATTATTATTTATTTTCATAATGATCCTCCCTGGTCAATCCGTATAAATTGCATTTTGTTCATACGCCGTCGTCTGCCGTCTGATGTTCTCGGGCTTTTTATCCTGAGTATGCTTCATAGCCTCCATCCAGGCTGTGGAAATCCCGGACAGATGGCTTGCTGCTTCATCGACCAGAGACAGATCTTTTTTGTAATTTGCTTCGATTATTATATCAGCTATATAGTTATAGACTGCATCAAGCTGGTCTGCGACAATCCCTGCCTCATAGTTAATGCCCGCTCCTAAACGGTGAATAATATCGCTTGCTTTTTGCAGTTTTAGATTCGCTTCTGTGTAATTCTTATTCTGAATAGCCAGCTTAGCTTCATCAAGATTGTCTAAACAAGCTTCATATAACAAGGCTGTAATTTCCTGGGATGTCTTTTTATGCAGAGCCTCTTTTGTAATCATTTGTTTTCCTCCGTTCCTGAGAAATACGTGTATCTATAAATTTTATCGTCCTGTAATCATATATTTTAATAATTACTTTCGATTTCTTTAACCAAAAGTAATATTTCTGCCATTACTGCATAAAGCTGGGGCGGTACATTATCTCCAAGATCCGTATCAAGAAGCACAGCCAGGAGGTCTGCATCCTCTTCCATAGGTATTCCTTCCTTTGAAGCAAGCTCGATTATTTTTTCGGCAACAGCTCCTCTGCCCTGAGCCACCAATTTCGGCTGTTCCCCGGCCTGGTCGTCATAACGAATGGCGACTGCCGAGGGGCCTCTTTCTTCACGTCTTTTTATATAATTAAAATGCTTTGAGACGATCATATTTTAAAGTCAAATCCTTTCTCGGTCATTACTGGGAACACAGGTCCTGAAGCAGGTTTTTTTTCTTCTTTATGAGTCTCAGTCATCCTGGCGAACTTGACACCTTTAATATAAAAACCCATATCTTCCAGCCTTTCAGTATATTTCTGTGCCACAGGCTTAATTCTGTTTTCAAAATCAGGCTGGTCGTTTTTTAAAACGATGCTGAGGGCTCTTTCTGCGACCTGAAGAGAAATCCCTACTTCGCCCATTCTTTCCGTCCCAACAAGAAAATAGAGGTTACAGTTCTCCCAGTCAAGATTCTTTCCATCATTCCTGGAGTTAACGTAAACCTGTATATTTTCTGACTGCCCTTTCAGTAAAAGAGGAAGCTGAAACATAAGCATTTGCAAATTCTGCTGTGGATCAGCCCTGCTCATCAGCTGCTGTCCGGCAATACTGTTCAGGGATTGCTGTGCCTGCTGCCTCCCTCCTTCATCTTCTCCTCTGACAAGCTGATGAAGAATGGCCTTCAGGTTTCTGTCGGATTCCTGCGGCAGCTGGCGGCCGGAAGCTAAGTGCTGAGCCAGTTCCGCTTCTCTTTGCAGGCCGGTATGCCGGAGACCTTCCAGTATCTCCCGGGGAGAACCCCCATTTTCAGTAAATATTCTTGTGGAATGCTGGAGCTCTCCTGCAAGTCTTTGAACTGGTGGTTTCTGCTGCTGCCATTCTGCCTCCCTCATTAAAGAGTGCTGTACCTTCTGATTAGATGGTTTAAAATTGAGGCTTTCCAGTGTTTGTCTGACTTCTTTAACCAATTGGGATGCATGCTGGGCATTACCTGCCTGAAGGCTTTTTTTAGCCTCAGCCAGCATAGTGCTTGCCTGCATAACTTTCTTCTCCGTTTTCATATCGGTATAAAGCATCCAGTCACTTTTCAATATCGCTTTATCCAGCTGCTTTATTATGTTATCAAGTAATGGTGCTGACTGGTTAACGGCTTCCGGCCTGGACTGCTGTATCAGGATGGATGTTCGAAAAAGCTGGGCTGCCGTATCTCTCTGGAAAGCCTTGAATTCATCAGTTGCTCTCGCAAGACGTTCTGTAATTTCAGTAATCAGAATATTTTTTGACGGAATCTTTTCAGACTGTAGTACCTCGTTTGCCAGATACTGCATTATTTCATTTCTTATATTTGGTTCCATCGCCTGCCTGGAAGCAGAAGGATATACTTTCTCCGCCTCTGCAAGAGCATCAATCATTATTTGTCTCCCTTTGAGCTCCCGGCCTTCTGCCAGCTTTACAGCTGCTTCCGCTGCAGCTTTGTCAATAATAGAAGCAGCATCAGGAACTGCTGAGGTTGTAGCGAATTCCTGCTGAATCCTTTGTATGGCTGTTTGTAAGTCTGGTTCGTTTTCGACAAGTTTCTGGAGACTGAAATAGATACTGTCCCTGCTGCCAGAAGATATGGCCGTTGTTTTTTCTGGTTCAGCCCCGCCTGTATGCCGGATATTCTGTTCTCCCGAAACTTCCATGAGAATCAGGGATCTTACCTGCTCCCAGGACAGCCTCTCCGCTGCTGCCTCTTTGTTTTGCTGCGGGAAGCTATGTACATTCGTTTTATCATTTAAAGCAGCCTGTACCGCCCGAAGCTTTGCCTCAGTGGGTTCAAGACTCTTCTTCGCCAATAATGCGGCAGCTGTTGTCCGCTCTTCCAAAGTTCCTTCTCCACGCTGCAGAAATTTATTTAGGACCTTAACTGATTCTTTTGTTAATGTAATGCCATTATCCGAAAATGCTTTCATTGTCTGCTGCAGATGAGAAGATATTTTCATGCCACCTGAACTTACAGGTGTTTGCTCCCCACCACCGTTTGAGACGTAAGGACCACCAGACCCGTTAGTAACAGAATTCAGTGAAGGACGTCTGCTTTCCCCTTCCACAGTGCTTACCTGGAACTTTTCATTTGCCTTTCCTTCCACTTTAACAGTGACACGATCACCTTGAGGAAGGTCATTAGTAAATACTGCCCTTACTTCCTGCCCCCTGATCGAAAGAAGTGCGTCTCTGCCAGGCAGACGGTTTATAATTCTCCCGTTATATATTTCACCCTCGCGGATTTTCGAATTGCTGTTACCTGGATTCAAGTGTGCTTCCAAATTGTTAATATGCACGTAAAACACTCCCTGTTCCTGCTTGTATTATATATATCGGTTCATCCCATGAAGGAATTTAGAGGAAGTTTAAAATATAAGTACGGCTTCACCTGTTTAAGGTAATGAGCGCAATAAGAAAAAACCGGCAGCGCTGCCGGTTCATTCTTCTTCGTTAAACAGTCCATTATGCATAAAGTCTTTCTCAAGACTCGTTCCCCGCTTCTTTTTATCCCGAAGAAGATCGCTGCGGTCACTTCCATCCCCTTTCTTAATCTGTGTTCCGCTGAGGAGGGAACTTTCCCCATATTTATCCCGCAGTTTATCTACCACATTATTCAGCTTTTCCTGTTTCAAATCTTTCGTGTAGGAAAATAAATCGAGCTGCTTATAAGCCTGCCCTTTTTCAACAAGATCCATAGCAGTAACTCCGAGAAGGCGGACAGGGTCCCCGTCCCAGTATTTGTTCCATAGCTGCCATGCCGCTTCAAAAATCTCTTTGCGGGTGCTTACAGGGTATGGTAGTTTACTGCTTCTCGTAATGGTATTGAAATTGTGGTACCGGATTGTCAGCTGAATATTACCGGCATAGACTTCTTTACGGTGAATCCTTCTGCTCACTGAATCAGCGAGGTTCATAATTACTTTCTTTATTTGCCCGGTATCCTTCACATCTTTTGGCAAAGTTGTAGAGTTTCCGACGCTTTTAAACTCCTCTGCCGCGGAAGGATCTACAGGTCTGTTATCAATCCCATGAGCCTTTTCATACATTCTCTGTCCGCTTATTCCGAAACGCGCCTGCAAATAATCGACCTCGGATTCCGCAATTTGTCCAATTGTATGTATGCCAAGTTTCCCGAGCTTTTCTGACGTCTTTGAGCCTATTCCGTGCATCTCAATTGCCGGGAGAGGCCAGAGCCGTTGTTTTACTTCCCGTTTTCTTAAAACAGTAATTCCCATTGGTTTTTTCATATCACTGGCCATTTTAGCCAGAAACTTATTTGGGGCTATACCTATGCTGCAAGGTAAATTCAGTTCATGTTTAATGCGCCTCTGAAGGTGTTCCGCCAGCTGCAATGCTGTCATCTCAGTGTCTGTTTCTGTTATGTCCATATAACCTTCGTCAATAGAAACTGGTTCAACGAGAGGGGTATACTCATACAGTATTTGAAACATTCTCCTGGATGCATCACGATATTTCCCAAAGTCTGGTTCTCTGACAATAAGCTCAGGACATTTTTTTAAAGCTTCCCATAAAGGCATCGGAGGTTTTACTCCTCTTGCACGTGCTTCATAACTAGCGGTAACGACAATCCCCCGCCTTGCTTCTGCATTTCCGGCTATTGCAAGCGGCTTTCCTGACAGGGCAGGGTCGAAGGCAGCTTCCACAGAAGCATAAAAACTATTCATATCAACATGAAATATTATCCTTCCCTTTCGCGTCCCTGTCATATTTAACCCTCTTTTCAACAAACTTTGATATATGTACCTTCGTTTTTTCCAACTATGCGCAATATGTTAAAGACTACTGCAATTATAATAAATTTCTACTGATTTAAAAATCAGTAAGGAGAAAATTCACTAACTTCACATCACATGAATGAAATTTCAAATATATATTTTGTATAAAAAGAACAAACGTTTCTGTTCGATTGCAGAATAAGACGGCGGTGACTGTCTCTTCCTCTGCTCCTGCGGTTACTCGTCGCAAAAAGAGTTTGCTCCTGCGGTTACTCGTCGCAAAAAGAGTTTGCTCCTGCGGTTACTCGTCGCAAAAAGAGTTTGCTCCTGCGGTTACTCGTCGCAAAAAGAGTTTGCTCCTGCGGTTACTCGTCGCAAAAAGAGTTTGCTCCTGCGGTTACTCGTCGCAAAAAGAGTTTGCTCCGGCGGTTACTCGTCGCAAAAAGCGTTTGCTCCTGCGGGTACTCGTCGCAAAAAGAGGTTTGCTCCTGCGGTTACTCGTCGCAAAAAGAGTTTGCTCCTGCGGTTACTCGTCGCAAAAAGAGTTTGCTCCTGCGGTTACTCGTCGCAAAAAGAGTTTTGCTCCTGCGGTTACTCATCGCAAAAAGAGTTTTGCTCCTGCGGTTACTCGTCGCAAAAAGAGTTTTGCCAGCTTAGTTCCGTAGAATATCCGCCGAGACAACTCGATGCATTTGCGTGAAGAAGGTGCTCGTTCTTGCGGGAAAAGCATGAGAAGCTGAAAATCCATTTTTGACGGCATTTGACTGTCAAAAATTAGTTGAAGCCGGGCCCGCAGAACGCGTCCCTCTGAAGAGTAAATCGAACAAAAAGTAACCTTTTAAGATAATGTTCGTATTAAAGTTGAAAATCTTGAATTATGAAATTGAGTTACATATGTGAAAATAACAAAACACCGGCTGCCCGGTGTGTCGAATCTCGTCAATTATTTTACCTGGTGTCCACCTTTAATTTCCAGAACAAAAGTGTTATGATTGAGTAATACTAAGGTGAGAGGCGGTCGATATAATGTCGGAATATATCCAGAATGAGGCCCCTTACGATATAGTGCTTAGTTTAATCGTGGAAATTGTGGCCGAGTGTGAAAGCAGTGAATGTCCTTCACCTACTCTTGAAGAGCTTTCTAACCAGATAGGTTATTCAGAAGAAACGATTCTCGAATCTCTAGAATATGGGAATCTGGAACCCGTCAGCATACTACAGTAGGTGCTGCGGGTTCTTTTTTCGTCGTCCCGTATCCTTACGTACTTACCACTCATCATAATTTTCTGTAGTTTCCTCCACCCAGTCTACAAATTCCCTTCCATGAAAATGGAGGTTAACTTCTCTGTGAAAGCGAATCAGCTCCTCAATAAACTCTTCATTCTCTTTCTGATATTCATTGAGGAAGGAAAAGAGTTCAAAATCTTTTTCTTTTGATTGATTACGTTTTAGCTTTCCTTCTTCAGTAAGCTCAATGTATGTTATTCTTAAATCACGCTCATCCTTTAGCATCCTCACAAGTTTTTTTTCCTGCAATCGTTTAATTACCTGCATGACTGTGGAGCGGTCCCATAAACCAATTTTCGCAATATGGGAAACAGAAATTTTTTCTTTTGAGTGGACAATCCACATAATATGCTGTTCAGCCAGGGTCAAACCCAGTGCTTTTGCGTTCTGCTGCCACTCTTCCTCTAACACTTTTCCTATACCTCGAATGTAATTTAATAGTAAATGATTATTTCGATTGACTGACATATCATCACTTCCCGAAAATTTTACTTCAGAATCTGAATCTTCTTTACCATACCATAATTATCAAGGGCAAGAAATAATTTACATGATTTTTTACATAAACGCAGGTTGTATACATGCAATACCTTTACCCTATCTTCAGGAAACTGATACCTTCAGTTTAGCTAAAGAAATTATGCCGATTTTTCAGCCTTATTATTAAGTAAGTATCATCGGCAGTGTACCTATGTCAAATTTTCCTCTTCAATTATTTTTCTTTCCTATCAAGTAAAAACAGCACTCTCCATATGGGAGAGTGCCTCATTACTGTTATTCGCTTTCGGCGGCATTTCTGATGATTTCTGTAACAAGCTCAGCTGTTTTGACAAGCTCTTCCACCGGCATTTTTTCATTTGTTGTATGGATTTCTTCGTAGCCAATACCGAGGTTTATTGTTGGAATGCCATGGCCGGCAATAACGTTTGCATCACTGCCTCCGCCGCTTGTTTTCAGTACAGCTTCCCGTCCAACCGCTCCAATTGCTTTTTTAGCAACTTCCACGACATGGTCGCCATCTTTATGTTTAAACCCTGGATAAATTACCTCAATGTTTACATCAGCACGTCCGCCCATGACTTTCGCGGCTTCTTCCAGAGCCTGTTTCATTGCTCCTGCCTGCTCTTCCATTTTTTCCGGAACTAAAGAACGGGCCTCTGCAAGAATCTCCACTCTGTCTGTCACTATATTCGTCTGGGAACCACCTTCAATACGTCCAATATTAGCGGTAGTTTCCTCATCAATTCTCCCTAAAGGCATATTTGCAATTGCTTTGGCAGCAATCGTAATTGCGGAAATTCCTTTCTCCGGCGCAACACCTGCATGGGCCGTCTTACCATGCACTGTCGCTGCAATTTTTGCCTGGGTAGGTGCGGCTACGATGACAGTTCCTACTTTTCCGTCACTGTCCAGCGCAAAGCCGTACTTTGCAATAAGGTCGTCACGGCTGAGAGCTTTTGCTCCAATTAATCCGGATTCTTCCCCAACTGTAATAATGAATTGTACAGTGGGATGGGCTATATTGTTTTCTTTTATTACTCTCACTGCTTCAAGCATTGCAGCAAGTCCTGCTTTGTCATCCGCACCAAGTATCGTTGTACCGTCAGTTTTTATGTACCCGTCCTCAATAACCGGATTGACTCCGTTACCTGGAACTACTGTGTCCATATGGGACGTAAAATAAATCGGGTCCGCATCTGACGTTCCTTCCAGGGTACAGATAAGGTTTCCAGCTCCGTGCCCGGTGATGTGAGTAGTATCATCTTCTTTTACTCTCACACCGAGGTTTTCAAATTTCTCTTTTAATACATCGGCGATTTCTCTTTCATATTTTGTTTCAGAATCTACTTTAACGAGTTCAAGAAATTCTTCGGTTAATCGTTGTTCGTTTATCATAGGAAAGCCTCCGTTTTCTTAATAAGGAATCGCTGTAATTGTAACATATTGTCCCGTTTTTATTAAAAATAATCTCCTGTCGGCTCCCATGGAATGTTTACAGAGGAATATTACCGTGTTTTTTAGAGGGACGTGGTTCTTCTTTCCTCTCGAGCATTTCAAGGCTCTGGATAATCTTTATTCTTGTCTCCCGCGGGTCAATGACATCGTCAACCATGCCATTTGAAGCAGCAATATAAGGATTAGCGAATTTTTCACGGTATTCCTCGATTTTCTCCTGACGTGTCGCTTCAGGGTCTTCACTATCCCTGATATCCTTCGCAAAAATAATATTCGCGGCTCCGTGGGGGCCCATTACAGCTATTTCAGCATTCGGCCATGCGAAGACTATGTCAGCTCCAATTGCTTTACTGTTTAAGGCTACGTACGCCCCGCCGTAAGCTTTCCTTGTAATGACAGTAATCTTAGGCACAGTAGCTTCAGAATAAGCATACAGAATTTTTGCCCCGTGACGGATGATTCCCCCGTGCTCCTGTTTAATTCCCGGAAAAAATCCAGTTACATCCTCGAATGTAATCAATGGTATATTGAAGCAGTCACAGAAGCGTATAAACCTTGATATTTTGTCGGATGAATCAATATCGAGGCCACCAGCCATGACCTTCGGCTGGTTCGCAATAATTCCGATTGACCGTCCCCCTGCTCTGGCAAAACCGACAACTGCGTTTTTAGCAAAGGATTTATGGACCTCCATAAAGCTCCCCGTATCTGCAACCTGTTCTATCACTTTCCGCACATCATACGGCCGGGTTGGATCAACAGGAACATCATCCAGCAGATCGTAAAGAAAATCATCTGTTTCTTCCGGTTCCAATTGAGGGGGCAGGTCTTCGTTATGCTGAGGCAGGTAGCTGAGAAGCCGCCGCACTTCGTTCAGAGCCTCTTCTTCGGAAGCACAGGAGAAATGGGCATTACCACTTTTCGTTCCATGGACCTGTGCACCTCCCAGTGCCTCGGAAGATATTGATTCACCAGTTACAGTCTCAATTACTTTAGGACCGGTAATAAACATCTGGCTGGTCTTTTCGACCATAAAAACAAAGTCTGTGATAGCCGGAGAGTACACTGCTCCCCCGGCGCATGGACCCATTATTACAGAAATTTGCGGTATTACACCCGAATAAATGGAGTTACGGTAAAATACATGCCCATATCCGTCAAGGGATAAAACACCTTCCTGTATTCGGGCGCCACCAGAATCGTTTAGTCCGATAAATGGTGCTTTATTTTTTACTGCAAGGTCCATTACGTTAGCGATTTTCTTTGCATGCATTTCGCCTAGAGCCCCGCCATAAACAGTAAAATCCTGAGCGAACAAAAATACCATTCTCCCGTTTACTTTTCCATAACCGGTTACGACCCCTTCTCCAGGGGCAGACCCTTTCTCCATGCCAAAATCCTGGTTTCTGTGCTCTATAAAAGGATTAAGTTCAACAAAGGTGCCTGTGTCGAGAAATATATCGATCCGTTCTCTCGCTGTTAGTTTTCCTTTTTCATGCTGTTTGTCAATCTTCTCGTCTCCGCCGCCCATTTCCACTTTCCTGCGTTTTTCATAAAGTTCGTTAATTTTATCATACATATCCATACTTACTCGTCGTCTCCTTTAATCTTCTCAGGCTCACATAACTCTACAAGTACTCCTCCGGCACTTTTCGGATGGAGAAACGCGATTGGATAACCTCCCGCTCCCTCTTTCGGAGTTTCGTCGATTAACTCGACTCCTTCCCGCTTAAGCTGGTCAAGCCTTTCCTGCAGACTGGTTACCGACAATGCTATATGATGAATCCCTTCTCCTTTTTTCTCAATAAATTTTGCAACCGGGCTGGATGGAGAAAGCGGTTCCAATAATTCCAGTTTAGTATTCCCAAGCCCCAGAAAAGCTACTTTTACCTGCTGGGACGGAACTTCCACAATTGTATCTACTTTAAGGTGAAGGTGGTCTAAATAAAATGGCAGGGCAGCATCAATGGATTTTACTGCAATTCCAATATGGTCCAGCCCTTTTGGCTTATCCAGAAGCCCTCTTTCCTCTCCACGTCCTTCCAGCACGGCTTGCTCAATATAAGCAGCCACAGTTTTGGTAGGTGTTCCCGGAGTGAATATTTTTTTAATCCCCTGTTCCTCAAGGGCCTTTACATCCTCAATAGGGATGACTCCCCCGCCAAAAACAATAATATCAGCAGCGTCTGCTTCCTTCAGCTGTTTTAAAACCTCAGGAAATAACACATTATGGGCTCCCGACAGGCTCGACAGACCGATAGCATCCACATCCTCCTGAATAGCTGCCCGGACAATTTGTTTAGGCGACTGCCTTAACCCTGTATATATTACTTCCATACCGGCATCTCTGAGAGCCTGAGAAATAACTAATGCCCCTCTGTCATGCCCGTCAAGTCCTGGTTTTGCAATCAATACTCTTATCTTATCCATTTGATCCAGTCACTCCTCTTGATTCTCCGACGATTAATATTCTCCGAATACATCTCTTAAAGTATTTGAAATTTCACCGATAGTGGCATAACACTTGACCGCTTCAATAATGTGTGGCATCAGGTTTTCTGTTCCTTCAGCTGCTTCTTTCAGATCTGAAAGTGCGCTGTTCACTTTTTCATAATCTCTTTTTGCTTTAAGGTTTTTCAGCCGCTCGAATTGTTCTTCCACAAATTTATCATCCACACGCATTAATTCAGGCTCAGGTTCTTCATCTAAAGTGAATTTATTAACTCCTACGACTATTTCTTCTTCTTTTTCAACTCTTTTCTGATAGTCATAGGCTGCCCGCTGTATTTCCCGCTGCATATACTGCTGTTCCACAGCTGCTACTGCTCCGCCTCTTTCTTTGATCTGCTGCATATATTCATACGCTTTTTCTTCCAGATCATCAGTAAGAGCTTCCACGTAATAAGAACCTGCTAAAGGATCAATGGTATCTGCTGCTCCTGTTTCATGAGCGATGATCTGTTGTGTTCTGAGGGCTATCCTCGCTGAATCCTCCGTTGGCAGTGCCAGCGCCTCATCCTTCGAGTTTGTGTGAAGGCTCTGGGTTCCTCCAAGAACTGCTGCCAGTGCCTGAAGTGCCACACGCACAATATTATTATCAGGCTGCTGGGCCGTTAGTGTTGAGCCGGCTACCTGAGTATGAAAACGAAGCTGGTGGCTTTTCGGATTTTTCGCTCCGAAATCTTCCTTCATAATTTTTGCCCACATTCTTCTCGCCGCTCTGAATTTTGCTGCCTCTTCAAAGAAATTATTATGTCCATTAAAGAAAAAGGCGAGCCTTGGCGCGAATTTATCCACATCCAGGCCTGCTTCAATAGCGGCCTCTACGTATGCCACAGCATTTGACAAAGTAAACGCCAGCTCCTGGACAGCAGTTGAGCCCGCTTCACGGATGTGATAGCCGCTTATACTGATTGTGTTAAATTTCGGCGTGTTTTCTGTACAGTAAGCGAAAATATCCGTAATAAGCCTCATCGATGGTTTGGGCGGATAAATATAAGTTCCTCTTGCTATGTATTCTTTTAATATATCGTTCTGGATTGTGCCTTGTATTTTCTCTTTGGAAACACCTTGTTTCTCTGCAACGGCAATATACATTGCAAGAAGTATGGCTGCAGGAGCGTTAATCGTCATCGAGGTACTGACCTCATCGAGAGAAATACCTTCCAGCAGGATTTCCATATCTTCGAGAGAATCAATCGCTACTCCAACCTTTCCCACTTCCCCTAATGACATGGCATCATCGGAATCATATCCTATCTGAGTTGGAAGATCAAAGGCGACAGAGAGTCCTGTCTGACCCTGGTCAAGTAAATATCTGAACCTTTTATTTGTCTCTTCTGCTGAACCAAATCCTGCATACTGGCGCATTGTCCATAAGCGCCCCCGGTACATTGACCTTCTAACTCCTCTTGTATATGGATACTCTCCGGGAAAGCCAAGCTTATCTTTGTAATCTTCGTCTATTTTTTCTGGTGTATATAATCGTTTTATTTCTGTACCGGATGAAGTTAAAAATTCATCTTTACGTTCTGGTCGTTTTTTAAGTTCTTCTTCTGTTCGCTTTTTCCACTCTTCAAAAGCTGATGTTTGTTCTGACACTGTTTGATTTCCTCCTTTGAAATTGCCGGTTTAACCATCCGGAATAGTACATGGGAAAAGCCAGATTTCACAGGCCTTAACATACATTACTTCGTTACGTTATTCGACAATTCCTTCTTTTTTATTTAGCTCTGTTAAACTTTATTGTTGATTCCACTACAGGACGCTCGCTTGCCTCGGGCATTGCTTCAGCTACCTCGGAAGCCCAAAAGGCTTCCGAGGGGATCTACAGCTAATGCTATTCCCGAAGGCGTCTCGCTTCCTTCCGCTACAATCAACATACATGTAAAAATCAACATTGACCTTTAACAAAGCCTTTTATTTAAATACAGGATAATGGAGGAGACTTTTCAGAGAAGCACTTGCCTAAATGTCTTAACAGAAGTAAAATATAAGGTAGCAATGTTCAAGAGGAGGTAAGTCTGATGCCCCGAAAAATGAGGAAAGCAATTATATATGTAATGATAGCTACAATGGCACTAGGTACAGTTTTAGCCGGTTTAGCTATGTACTAAAATTAAGAAAAGCGCAGGCGCCTTGGTCACGAGCGGTCAAGCACTGGAAGGACTTTGACGGAAGCCGCTTTTTGGCATACATGTGCTCCTGCGATTACTCGTCGCAAGGCAGCAGAGATGCAAATTCACGTAGTAGCCTGCCTGAAGTGACCTCGAGCTCGCAGGCGCTGGAGCTGGACAATTTTCTTAGAAAATTTAAACTTTCTAATTTAATAAAAAGGACAGCATCCCTATGCTGTCCTTTACTGTGTTCCATTTTCTTCTGCTTCCTTTTTCTTTACTGCCCCTGCCCTTACCCCAAGTTCTTCAAAAGAAGCATCGCTGGAAGTAATCATCACTTTTGTTCCGAGAGGAATTTCCTGAAACAGAATCTCCACGTCACTGTTATACATTCTGATGCACCCAGCGGTAATATATTTCCCTATAGTTTCGGGATTATTTGTTCCGTGAATACCGTAAATTCTTCCGTCTGTCCCTTCTGCATCCACACCTATCCATCTGGAACCGAGAGGATTGTCTTTATCCCCTCCCTGAATATTATCTTTCCTGTAATAAGGACGTACAGCTTTCACTGTAACTGTATGCTCGCCTTCAGGAGTCAATTCATCCGTCTTGCCAGTAGAAACATTATATACCTGCCGTACCTCGCCCTCGTAGATAAACGCGAGTTCATTTGTTGATTTTTTAATGATGATATACGGGTCGCCAACAAGAGGGTTTTCTCCGATTGGCCATACTGGTGAAATAACAAGCAATAAAGATAACAATATGGAAACCAATTTTACCACGCCTTCTGCTGCAGGATAACTTCCTTTGCTACACTTTAGTTGTTACAGAAAGCCTGTTAAATATTCATCGGAGTAAAGAGTAATTTTTTACAGTCTTAAACTGCCTCTTAATCAGCAGATACTGTTCTATCTCCTGAACGAGCTGAAGCATGGCAGCCCGTGCTTCAAATTCCTGCCTCGATTCAGGCAAAGGCATCTCTTTAAACATATCCCGCAGCTCTTCAAGCTGGTTAATAAAAATAAATGCAGTGTTTTTCGGATTTACCCCCACACTCAGCCGCTCAATAAAATCACTTATCATCTCTCCCTGTTTCAGCTGAAGATCAATGGAAGTTATCAAGGGCATCATACGTTCAATAATATCGAGCTGTTTCTCCCTCATCTTAAAATAATGGTAGTACTGATCTTCATAACGCAGAATGTGGTTGTCTAAATTCTGGATTGCCGTATTCTTGGCTGACTGAAGTAAATCAGCGGCTTCGGTTATCTCTCTGCCGTCCCAGCTGCTTTCCCCATTCTTAATATATACAGCAAATTCATGAAATATTTTAGAGTATAGTTCTTCCAGCCTGTTCTGCATATTACTCAGATCGTTTTCAACACTTGGCATATATATATTCATTAACAGAGCGCATCCTACCCCTATTATAATAAGAGCCAGTTCGTTGGCAATAAGTGCTGCGGTGATTGCCCCGTAAGAGTATATGTGAAGGATGATGACCGCACTCGTGACAATACCAACCTGCAGCCTTAAAGCTACCATTGTGGGAATAAACAGGAGAAGAAACACTCCCAGTGAAAAAAAGTGATATCCTAACAGTTCAAAGATGACAGCTGCATAAACCATACCGATAATAGCGGCAGCAAATCTTATCCATGACATACTAAGGGAGCTTCTTCTCGTTTTCTGCACACATAAGATAGCAATGATTGCTGCTGAAGCAAAATAGTCCAGCTGAAGGAACTGTGCAATCGCTATTGCCAGCGAAGCTCCAAGCGCTGTTTTTATCGTCCTGTAGCCTATCCGAAACATTCCCTCGCCTCCTGCGGTTTACTTCCTGATATTGCAGCCATATGGTTACTATTCACTATTTCGTCTGAAAAATTGGTTGCGGCCTGTTATTTTTATGATTGTTGATTTCCCTCTGGAAGAAGCTTCCTTTTCCAGGTCTGCTTCAAAAAGACGTTACTTCTGTTTAAAATGAAAAACTCCAGTATAATTTATACTGGAGTAGTTTATGTACAGTTTGGCGCGCCCACCAGGATTCGAACCCAGAACGCGAGAGCCGAAATCTCGTGTGATATCCATTTCACCATAGGCGCATAAACGGACGATACTGGTTCGTCCGTACTATAGGAGTATAACAATACAGAGAGTAAAAAGCAAGTGTTTTTTTATCTGCCAGTATTATATTCCTTTTCTTAACTCAGTGATTATACCTCTTCTTCAAACATGCTTTCATATCTTTCGTTCATTTGTTCTTTCGTATAACCCAACTGTGCTAATCTGCCTGTAAAGTTCTTTGCCCACAGGGAAAGACGCTGAGCTGCTTTTTTGTATTTCTTTGCCTTTGATCCTTTTTCTTCTTTTGCACGGTGGTCTGCATTTGACATAACATTTTCTGAGATAAATAAAGCTTTCCAGATGTCCTCTTCACTGAACTCGTCCGCATACTCATTAAAATACTCAATAACCTTTTTATAATAGCTGTCGAATTCGTTGAATTCAATCTCTTCCTCCATGTTTAAATAGACATGAAGCTGTTTGTAAAGTTCCTGCATACTGCCTACACTCCTTATTCCACATAAATAATTTTTCCGTACAACTATAACGATGAAAATTATAGCATAAAGAAAAGGAGGCTGCACCTCCTTTTCACCAGGTTTTATTGATTTTGGTGTGGCTGTACGTAAAGACCTTTAAAGAACGCTTACTTAAAGTACTGGTCAAAAGCTTTTTCCAGCTTCTGAACTACTTCAATTGGTTCATGGCCTTCAATTTCATGCCTTTCAATCATTGTCTGGATTTTTCCGTCTTTAAGAAGTGCGAAAGAAGGTGAAGATGGCTCATATCCTTCGAAATAAGATCTTACACGCTCTGTTGCCTCACGGTCCTGGCCTGCAAATACGGTTACATAATTGTCAGGTTGTACTTCATAGTTTTTCATATAGGCAGCTGATGGACGAGCTATTCCACCGGCACAGCCGCAAACTGAATTTATCATAACAAAAGTATTCCCCGGCTTATTCAGCAGCTCATCAACTTCATCCGCTGATTTTAGTTCCTGATAGCCTGCTTCTGTCATTTCTTTTCTTCCTGCCTGAACAACATCATTCATAAATAATTGAAAGTCCATTAATATGCACTCCTTTATTACCATTGTGATTTCCATTTTACACGTAAAAATTCTCTAATGCTATAATTTTGTACTATTTTAAAGAAAAACGTACAAGACATAAAAGCGCAAACGCCTTGTCTCATCCTCCGCATTATTGATTAGAGCCAGATCATCGGGACAGCCCGATGAAACCTCGTGAGGAGTACGCTCGGTTAATGCAGGCGGGCAGGCGCTTGCGCTGAAAAGTTATTGTAAAATCAATGCTTTTCGTCAGTTTCCGGTAATATAGTTTCTGTGCTCTTCATTCCATTTCCTGTGAAGAGAGAGAAGTTCCGGGAGCAAAGCTTTCAAACTTTCTTCGTCCCTCTTTTTTACAGCCTGGAGAAACTTTTCCTGCGTATCTTTATGGGCAGCCTCCCACGCTTCACTTTCTGCAGGATGATCACTCGTTTCTCCTTCTTTACTAAGTTCTTTCATCTTTTTATAAATAGCTTCTTTTTCTCTTACGACTTCCTGCCATTTCTCTTTCAGCTCCGGCTGGAATTTCTCGAAAAGCAGCTCCATATAATAATAAAAATGCGGCTTAATAGCAGAATGCCTGTGCATTATATCTTCCGTATACCCGCCGCCGTTTTCTCCGCCGGCATCTTGTCCATCGTGGGCCAATGCAGCTGCAGGGACAGTAAAGAGCAATACTGCCAGCATAAAAATATATAAATTCCGAACAGAATTAGTAGTTTTCACAGAGTTCATCCTTTCCTTTTTTTCTAGTATGCTCCGTGATTTTACATTTATGAATCCATTTCATAATTCAAGATTTCCCTCAGTAATAGGAACTTTATCTAAAAATATTAATTTGTTGTCCGATTTACGCTTCAGACGGACGCATTCTGCGGGCACGGCTTCAACTAATTTTTGACGGCTGAACGCCGTCAAAAATGGATTTTCAGCTTCCCATGCTTTTCCCGCCAGAGTCGTCGTCTTACGCTGCAATCGAAAAGTAATGTTCGTCTTTTTTTTTGCAAAGCTATATATGAAATTCATTCTTATGTAAAAACAAACCTGGCTGTGAGACAGCCAGGTTTGTTTCCTTACTTAATATATACTCGTATTACTTTCATTCATGTTCTCTAGCGTATTTTTAATATGCGCCATAAATTTACCGCAAATTAATCCGTCGAGGACTCGATGATCCAGTGACATACAGAGATTCACCATATGCCTTATAGCTATTGCGTCATTTTCCATAACCACAGGACGTTTAACAATCGATTCCACGGAAAGGATTGCTGCCTGCGGATAATTAATAATAGGCTGAGACTGAACAGACCCGAATGACCCTGTATTATTTACAGTGAAAGTCCCCCCCTGCATATCTTCCTGCTTCAGGGAATTAGAGCGCACCTTTCCGGCAAGGTCATTTATTTCTCTAGCTAAACCTTTAATCGTTTTTTCGTCTGCATGTTTAATTACTGGAACGAAAAGTTCTTTTTCAGTAGCAACAGCAAGGGAAATATGCACATCTTTATGGCGGATGATTTTATCGCCGGCCCACTGTGAGTTAATTTGCGGATATTCTTTCAGTCCGTCAACCACAGCTTTTACAAAGAAAGGCAGGAATGTTAATTTAATATCTTCTTTCCGGTTAAACTCATCTTTTATTTTGTTCCGGAAGTTAACGAGATTTGTAACATCCACTTCAACCATCATCCATGCATGCGGAGCCTCGTGTTTTGATTTAACCATATTATTAGCGATTGCTTTCCTTACACCGGATACAGGAATTTCTTCCGTTCTTCCAGCTGAGGCAGCTGGCTGCCTGTAGGTTTCCCTGCCTCCCGCTGGAGCAGCATCCATTTCTGGCGCCGTTCGTTCCGGAGCCATCTCTGCAGGTTTTGGTTCTTCAGCAGCTTTAGGCGGAGTCTGGGCTTTACCGCCTTTTTCAGGTATATTGCCCCCTTCAATTAAGGCAAGAAGGTCTTTTCGTGTAATACGGCCGCCCCGTCCACTTCCTTCAACCTGCTCAAGATCAATATTATTTTCCTGAGCAAGACGGAGAACTGCAGGAGAGTAACGTTTTTTAGCTGAAGTGTCCTCCTGCTGTACAGGTTCTTCTTTCTTTTCAGATGATGGAGCTTGTTTCTTTTCGGAAGGAGCAGCCTCCCCCTCTGCCTCCATCGTGCAAATAACTTCGCCTACTGCAATTGTCTGGTCTTCCTCTGCGATCAGTTCTTTGATCGTTCCTGTATAGGAAGAAGGTACTTCCGCATTCACTTTATCAGTCATTACTTCTGCGATGGGATCGTATTTATTCACCTGATCGCCTGGCTGTACCAGCCATTTTGTTATAGTACCCTCTGTTACACTTTCGCCTAACTGGGGCATTGTAATTTCAGTTGCCATAAAATAAGGTGCCTCCTTTTATTAAAATTCTGCAAGCTCCTTCATAGCAGCTTCTACTTTATCCGGATTAACCATAAAATATTTTTCCATTGTTGGCGCATACGGCATTGAAGGGACGTCAGGTCCTGCCAGACGCTGGATCGGTGAGTCCAGGTCGAATAAGCAGTTTTCCGCAATAATTGCTGCTACTTCGCTCATGATACTGCCTTCCTTGTTATCCTCGGTAACGAGAAGCACTTTCCCTGTTTTCTTAGCGGCTTCAATAATCGCCTCTTTATCGAGAGGATACACGGTCCGTAGATCAAGAATATGTGCTTCGTACCCTTCTTTTGCCAGGTTTTCTGCAGCCTGCATTGCAAAATGGACACATAGGCCATAAGTAATTACGGTAATGTCTTCTCCTTCACGCTTCACATCTGCTTTCCCTATTGGAAGCGTATAATCCTCATCAGGCACTTCACCTTTTATGAGTCTGTAGGCACGCTTATGTTCAAAAAATAACACAGGATCTTCACTTCGGATAGAAGCCTTTAGCAATCCTTTAACATCATAAGGTGTTGAAGGCATGACAATCTTCAGACCTGGCACATTAGCGAACAATGCTTCCACTGACTGAGAATGATACAGCGCCCCATGAACGCCCCCTCCGTATGGAGCACGGATAGTAATCGGGCATGTCCAGTCATTATTTGAACGGTAACGAATTTTTGCTGCTTCAGAAACAATCTGGTTTACAGCAGGCATAATAAAATCAGCAAACTGCATTTCGGCTACAGGACGCATTCCGTACATAGCCGCTCCGATGCCTACTCCGGCTATAGCTGACTCCGCAAGCGGTGTATCAATAACCCTTTCTTCTCCAAATTGTTCATAGAGACCGTTAGTAGCACGGAACACTCCTCCACGCTTACCAACATCTTCTCCAAGAACAAATACGTTTTCATCTCTTTCCATTTCTTCTTTCATAGCAAGTGTAACTGCTTCAATATATGATCTGACTGGCATAATGCAATCACTCCTCTCCGTATACGTGTTTTAAAGCGGATTCTGGTTCTGCATATGGTGCATTTTCCGCATATTCTGTCGCTTCATCAATAATCTTCCTCAGTTTTCCACGGATCTCCTCTTCCTTCTCATCAGTGAGCAGCCCTGTTTCCCGCAGATAATTTCCGAAAGTAATAATATTGTCCTTTTTCTTCGCTTCAGCAACCTCTTCCCTAGCACGGTATACACTGTCGTCATCATCACTGGAGTGAGGTGTCAAACGATAGGAAACTGTTTCAACAAGTGTTGGCCCGTCCCCTTTAACAGCTCTTTCTCTCGCTTCAGAAATCGCTTCGTATACTGCAAGAGGATCATTCCCATCCACTGTTACGCCAGGAATCCCGTATCCAACTGCACGGTCTGAAACATTCTCACAGTTTAACTGTTTCTCAAGCGGTACAGAAATAGCATATTTATTATTTTCAACCATGAATATACATGGAAGATCATGAACACTTGCAAAGTTTATCCCTTCATGGAAATCCCCCTGGTTAGAAGACCCTTCACCTAATGTCGTAAAAGAAACAAAATCCTGTTTCTTCATTTTAGCTGCAAGGCCGAAACCAACTGCATGAGGAAGCTGAGTAGTTACAGGGGAAGAACCTGTGACGATTCGATTCTTCTTCTGTCCGAAATGTCCCGGCATTTGTCTTCCTCCGGAGTTCGGATCTTCTGCTTTTGCAAATCCGGAGAGCATCAATTCCTGAGGAGTCATCCCGAAAGTAAGTACTACCCCCATATCCCGGTAATAAGGCAATACATAATCCTTTTCTGTATTCAGGGCAAATGCAGCCCCAACCTGCGCCGCTTCCTGCCCCTGACAGGAAATTACAAACGGAATTTTCCCAGCACGGTTTAGAAGCCACATTCTTTCATCTATCATCCGTGCCATCAGCATAGTTTCATACATTTCCAGAACAGTTTCATCAGATAATCCTAGTTGCTGGTGTCGAAGTTCACTCATTTTATTCCCTCCTTAGTTATCTTCCTGAATAACAAACTATCCTCCGTGAATTGCCTTACCGTCAACGGCAAGTGCTGCTTCGCCGACCGCTTCAGACAGGCTAGGATGAGGATGTATCGTCTCCGCAACCTCCCAATGAGCAGCATCCAGTACTTTTGCCAGAGCAGCTTCAGAAATCATATCAGTGACATGCGGGCCAATCATATGTACCCCGAGAAGATCGTCTGTTTTCGCATCTGAAACAAATTTAACAAAACCTGTTGTATCCCCGTTCACCAGAGCCTTTCCAATTGCTTTAAAAGGAAATGTTCCAGTTTTTACTTCGTAGCCTTTCTCTTTAGCATCTGCTTCCGTAAGTCCTACACTAGCTGCTTCAGGAGAAGAATAAGTACATTTTGCTACCATGTCAGGGTTCACTGGATGAGGGTCACCGTCAGCCATATGCTCCACAGCTGCAATTCCTTCATGGGAAGCAACATGGGCAAGCTGAAGGCCGCCGATAACATCACCGATCGCATAAATATGTGATTCTTTCGTCTGGTAATATTCGTTTGTGACGATAAAATCCTTCTCTGTCTTAATATCTGTGTTTTGCAGACCTATATCAGAGATATTTGCAGCTCTCCCAACCGAGACAAGCACCTTTTCTGTTTCTGCGTATTTTGTTTCACCTTTATGCTCATAAGGGACGATTACCTTATCTCCGTCAGTTTTAACCTGATCTGCAAGCACCTTGGCAGAAGTTACAATTTTCACTTTCTTTTTCTTCATTGCCCGGAGCATCTCTTTAGAAATATCTTCGTCTTCGAGCGGCAGTATTCTTGGCAGATATTCGAGAACTGTTACTTCCACACCGAAGTCTGCAAGCATTGACGCCCACTCGATACCTATTACCCCTCCGCCAACGATAGTAATCGATGCCGGCAGTTCTTCCATTTGCAGCGCTTCATCGGAGGTCATGATCTTCTCTTTATCGATCTCAAGACCCGGCAGTGTTTTCGGCCTGCTGCCAGTGGCAATAAGAACAAACTTCGGAACAAGCATTTCATTTTCTGATCCGTCATTATTCTCTACAGAAATTGTCCCTGGTGACGGAGAAAATATAGAAGGACCTAAAATTCTTCCATGGCCATGAAATACATCAATCTTACCTTTTTTCATCAGATGCTGTACGCCTTTATGAAGCTGGTCCACGATTCCTTGTTTTCTTTCCTGCACTTTCAGGAAATTGAGTCCTGGCTCAGACGTTTCCACACCAAAATCAGCGCTTTTCTGAACTGTTTTATACACTTCCGCACTTCTGAGTAGTGCCTTGCTCGGAATACAGCCCTTATGAAGGCATGTCCCTCCGAGGTTCTCCTTTTCAACCACAGCGACTTTCATTCCTAACTGGGAAGCACGAATTGCTGCAACGTAGCCCCCGGTTCCTGCACCCAGTACTACTAAATCGTAATCTTTAGCCATAATTACCTCCTCAAAACGTGTAAGTGAGAAGCAGCCAGATGGCAGCTGCTCACTCTTGCTTTAATATTCCTTTGCTTCTTCCTCATCCCGTAGGACGCGGAGGGCTCCTTCTGCCAGCGCCTGCAGTTCATTTTCCCCAGGCTTAATAATAACGTTGGCTATCCACTGAATTCTTTCTGTTATTTTGCTGACAAATTCCTTTCCATAAGCCAGTCCGCCGGTAAGGATAATTGCATCTGTTTTTCCTGACAGTACAGCAGCGGCAGCTCCTATTTCTTTTGCGATCTGATAAGCCATCGCGTCATATACAAGCTCCGCTTTCTCATCGCCTTTAGCGATTCGGTTTTCTACTTCGACTGCATCGTTGGTACCTAAGTAACCAACAAGTCCGCCCTGTCCAACAATCTTCTTCATAATTTCGTCCGCATAAAATTCCCCTGAAAAACACATGGAAACTAAATCACCTGCAGGCACAGTCCCGGCCCTTTCTGGTGAAAACGGGCCTTCCCCGTGCAGACCGTTATTAACATCTATTACACGTCCGTTTTTATGAACCCCGACAGTAATACCACCGCCCATATGCACGACGATAAGGGAAAGTTCCTTATACGACGTTTTCAGTTCGTCGGCTACTCTCCTGGCAACCGCTTTCTGATTCAGTGCATGAAAAATACTTTTTCTTTCAAAATCAGCAAAGCCTGATACCTTTGCAATGTCATCCAGTTCATCTACCACGACAGGATCAACAATATAAGAAGGAATATTAAGCTGGGAAGCAATTTCCTCTGCGAGGATCCCCCCAAGGTTTGAAGCATGCTGACCGGAATAACCTTCCCTTAAATCCTGGATCATTCTGTCATTTACTGCATACGTTCCTCCTTCGATAGGACGGAGGAGTCCCCCTCTGCCGACAACAGCGGATAACTTTGATAAATTCATCCCCTGATTATCGAGAGTCTCCAGGATCATCTGCTTTCGGAAAGGATACTGGTCGATAATTGAATCATAATCATTAAGTTTGTCCCTGTCATGGCGGATCGTTTCTTCCATGATGATTCTTTCATTATCAAAGACACCTATTTTAGTCGATGTAGATCCTGGATTAATCGTTAGTATTCTGAAATCTTTTTTGTGTTCCACAATATTGCCCTCCATTGTCAAAAAACATATCTCAACGGAAGATCAGCCCTTAAAGGAGAGATCTTTATTTGCTTATCTGCCACGGCTTAAAATGTTCATGCCGTTCTGAAGAAATTGTTTACGTGAACGTCTCATCGTTTCAATTCTTTCCTCTGCCATTCTGTCTGCAGCTTTATAGGAAGGAATCTGATCCCTCTTTGAAATTTCAAATATCGTTGAGATACTGTCATAAATTGTTTCTACTTTTTTCAGAGCTCTTTCTCTGTTGTAGCCTAACAGCTCATCAGCCACATTAATAACACCGCCTGAATTGATAACATAATCTGGTGCGTATACAATACCCATTTCCTGAACAATATCTCCGTGCCTTGTTTCTTTCAGCTGATTGTTCGCAGCTCCGGCTATTACCTTTGCCTTAAGCTGTGAAATGGTTTCATCATTAATTGTCGCTCCGAGTGCACATGGAGCATATATATCAGAGTCCACACTGTATATATCCGCTGGATCTACCGCTTCAGCTCCAAATTCTTCTACAGCCCTTTGTACAGCTTCTTTGTTAATATCAGTAATTATCAGCTTCGCTCCTTCTTCATGGAGGTGGCGGCACATTGCGTATGCCACGTTCCCCACACCTTGCACTGCGACTCTTTTCCCTTCAAGGGAATCTGTCCCGAAGGCTTCCTTTGCAGCGGCTTTCATTCCTACATATACACCGTAGCCTGTAACAGGGGACGGGTTTCCGGAAGAACCGAATGCTGGAGAAATCCCTGTAACATAATCTGTTTCAGAATAAATAATATCCATATCCTCAACTGTTGTCCCAACGTCTTCAGCTGTAATATACCGTCCTCCAAGACCTTGAATATAACGTCCGAACGCCCGGAACATTGCTTCGTTTTTATCTTTGCGCGGGTCTCCTATAATAACTGTTTTCCCCCCGCCAAGATTGAGTCCTGCAGCGGCATTTTTATATGTCATCCCTTTCGCAAGACGAAGCGCGTCCTCAAAAGCTTCTTCTTCAGTAGCATAAGTCCACATTCTTGTACCGCCAAGGGCTGGTCCGAGAGTTGTATCATGAATTGCTATAATTGCTTTCAATCCTGACTGCTTATCCTGGCAGACAACCACCTGTTCATAATCATAAGTTTCCATGTACTTAAACAATTCCATTTTTATTCCTCCTCTGAATATTCCCTGTGTATAGCGTTTATAATTAATGGACTGAAGAAGAGCCTGTGCCCATTGCTATTGAAAAGAGTTTACTGTTTACAGAATCTGCTCTTGATGTAAGGATAACCGGGGCTTTTGCACCTGTAATTATCCCCCCGACTACAGCATTTCCAAAATAGGTAAGGGACTTATAAAGCACATTGCCAGTTTCAATATCCGGCACAAGCAAAATATCAGCCTTCCCCGCAACTTCAGAGTCGATTCCTTTTTGTAATGCTGCTTCCTCGGATACTGCATTATCAAAACCTAGCGGACCATCCACAACACACCCGGTTATCTGGCCTCGTTTATTCATCTGAGTCAGTGCGGCGGCATGAATTGTCGCTTCCATTGCAGGATTAACGGTTTCTACCGCTGCAATAGCCGCAACTCGAGGTTTTTCTACTCCGAGCCCTTTTACTGTTTCAACTGTATTCTGAATGATTTGAGCTTTCTCGTTCAAATCTGGGTTTATATTCATTGCGGCATCTGTTATAAATAGCATTTTATCTCTTCCCGGGAGTGAAAAACCAGCTGCATGGGAGAGAATTTTGCCTGTCCTGAGCCCTGATTCCTTATTCAGAACCGCCTTCAGCAGAACAGAAGTTGAAAGCATCCCTTTCATTAATACTTGCGCTGCTCCTTTATTAATTAGCTCAACAGCTTTTAGAGCAGATTCCTTAGGGACAGAGCTATCCACCAGCTGGATTTTTTCTCTGTGCCTGCTGGTCATACCCGCTTCTTCAGCCAGCACTTCCATTTTTTCAGCAGGACCTGTAAATATAAATGAGGCAAGCCGGAGATCTATAGCTTCTTTCGCTGCCTGAAACAAAGAAATGTCATCAGCATGGGCTACTGCGATTGTTTTCTTTTCCGATGCCTCCTGAATTGAATGTATCAGTTCTTCATATGTCATGTATTTATCTCACCTTCCTCTTCATTACCGTCCCGCTTATATAATACATGCAAGTTACATGCCAACTTTTAAAATCAGGAAAACGTTTACAAAGCCCCTCTTTTATCACAACGGAGTGTGCATTTTTTTTCACAGTGCGCAATAATTTGCATGCAAATTATTGCGCACCTCCTGTTTTTGGGAAAAAGAGGGATTAAGTGACATATACCTCCTGACTGTTCTAGTTTTCAATATTAATGCTTAATTTATCAATTTTATAATACAGACTCCGTAATGAGAGTCCGAGAGCCTTTGCTGTTTTAGTTTTATTACCATTATGCTCAAGAAGAGCTTCTATTATGGTCTGTTTTTCGGTTGCTTCTAATACATCCTGCAAGGTTTGTCCTTCCTGTCTCATACTTCCTGCTGGAAAATTATCACCAGTCCAGTCTCCACCCCCTTTAGTTTTGTCACTGTTCAGCTGCGGGAGATGAGCCGCGGTTATAGATTGTTCAAGGTAATGCATATGTATCATCGCTCTTCCTATGATATTCTCCAGTTCTCTTACGTTCCCCGGCCAGTGATATTCCTGCAGCATACTTATTGCTTCCTTATCGGCGCCCTTCACATTCCTGCCATATTCCTGATTGAGTTTTAAAAGCAGGTGGTCACAAAGCTGAGGTATATCCCCAGCTCGCGATCTTAATGGCGGTATATAGATTGGCATCCTGTTCAGCCTGTAGAATAAATCGGCCCGAAATTCCCCTGATTCCAGCCTCTTTTCCATATTTACATTGGTTGCGGCAATAACCCTTACATCTATAGCAACCGGTTTTGTACCACCGACTCTGACGATTTCCTGTTCCTGCAGAACTCTCAACAGCTTGGCCTGTATTTGCGGAGTAATCTCCCCTATTTCATCGAGAAAAATACTTCCCCGGTCAGCCTCCTCGAAAAGACCTTTCTTCCCTCCTTTTTTCGCTCCGGAAAAAGCCCCTTCTTCATAGCCGAATAATTCACTTTCAAGCAAAGTTTCCGAAATTGCAGCACAGTTAACCCGGATAAACTTATTAAATTTTCTGCTGCTTGCGTTATGTATTGCATGAGCAAAAAGCTCTTTTCCTGTTCCTGACTCTCCCTGGAGAAGAATAGTTGCAGGAGTAGCTGCGGCTACCTTTGCCTGCTGAATCGCAACCTGCAATTCCTCAGAGTTACCAATAATATCATCAAAGGTATACTTAGCTTCCAGCGTTCTGATGATCTGTTTAGCCTTTTCCAGTTCGTCAGTCAGCGTTTCAATCTCTGACATATCATGTATGACCCCAACACTTCCTTTAATCTTCCCGTCGACAATGACAGGGGCGACATTTACTGCTACATCTTTTCGGTTAGGACCTACTTTCATTTTTGCGCCCCTGACTGAATTCCCGGTTTTCAGCACGCGCATATGCATGCTTTCCCCTTCGGAAATGTCAGTGTAAGCAGGTTTTCCGATTACTTCCTTCTTATCCAGACCGGTCAGCCTTGTATAAGCAGGGTTAATCAGCAGACCTTTTCCCTCTTCATCCACTACAGATATAGCATCATCCGAGGAATTTATTATCGCCTCCAGCATTTGTCTGATACTCTTTAAATTCGTTACCTCTTCGGCCATATGAAAAATTTCAGTCACATCTTTAAAAACACCAAGTGCTCCAATAAGCCTGCTGCCCTGAAACATAGGAACGCGGGTGGTGATTATCTGCCTGTTTTCCCCAATTACCTGCCGTCTGTTTGTTTCCGTTTTTCCCGTTTTCAGAACTCTGGGAAGTTTGCTCGTAGGCATGAATTCTTCAATTCTTTTCCCCAGGACATCATTCCGCTTCAGGCCGGACATCTTTTCAGCAGAACGGTTTATTAATGTAATTCTTCTTTCAAGATCTATAGCTATCATGCCATCGTGTGTGGAATCTAATATAACATCCATAATGGTGTTATGTTCTTTTACCGCATCAAGAAGAAGCTCTTTTTCTTCCATTAAATAAAACATAATGGAAGCTACAGAACTTGGAATAACCGTGGCAGGGTCATTTATCAAGTAGTTTCTCAATTCATTCAGTAAACTGCTGTCCCCCGTCACCTCGATTACGACGTCAACAGGAGATAATCTCTCATATGCTTCCTTCCAGGATGAAAATACAGGAATGTTCATTTTTTTTGCTTTAATTATCCCTGGAGCCTGTTCGTTTTTATCCACTATACCGCATACACGAAATTGCTCCGTTTCAATAAAAACTTCAAAAAGCGCAGAACCACCTGTACCGGCCCCGACGAGCAATACCCTTTTCACACCTATCCCTCCCGGCGTTTCGGCAGTTAAAAAAACTGCCTGTTATATCTGCATAATTCTACTTACACTATACAGGAATCATCGCCATAAAGAAATTGTCATCCTGTACCCACGGACGGTTGCATCGGAATAATGGAAAAGGAAATAATTCATTTGCCCTGCCGGACAGGTTTCAGTAAAATATAAGTAGAACTTCTGTCTTTAATTAAGGAAAAATAGAAAGGGATTTTTTTATGACGATACAACGTTTTACAGCATTAATGATTCTTTTAATCCCCGGTTTTATCGCCGGTTACGGAATTAAACTTATGAGAGACACTATATTTCAGCAGCTTGTCTGGCCTTTCAGCATTCTCTGGCTGCAATTCCTTGCAGGTGCGGCAGCCCTTGTTTTAGGAGTATGGTTTATTGGAGGGTTCGTTTTGTACAGAGACAGAAAAAACGGGAAAGTAGCTCCTCGTTTTCAGAAAACAGAAGGATAATTTCAGCTGTTCCGCTTTGTGCGGGACAGCTTTTATTTTAATCTCCCAAACTGGTCCAGGTGTTTTATCCCCGGAGTTGCTTCCACCCATGCCTGTAATGAAATTTTTTCAGCCAGAAACGTGACAATGACAGTAAACAGAGTTACAGCAAGGATATATAAACTACCAGCATAATGAAGCAAAAGGAGGGCGCCTAATGCTCCCGCCAGCATCGCTCCGTTATCTCCGAGCATTCCCTGGATCCTCGATTCCGCACTTCCAAGAATGAGAATTAACAAAGCTAAACAGACTGCTGTTATAACTCCTGCTTTCGTGATTACCGGCCAGAAAGTCAGCAGAAATATAATTTTCCAGACCCTTAATGGTTTAGTGTCAAAAAGATTCATTGAATGGGGAAAGAGAATAAGGAGCAATAGTACAGTAAGTCCAGCATACAGGGCCCCTTCGAAGTTAAATAAGATATAGACAGTCGCCGCAGCTGCGACACCTGCCGCCTTAATAAGTCCAGTAGAAACTTCTTTCTTTTCAAGAAACAGCCTGAAATGGCCTTTTATTCCTTTCGGGTGAGCTTTTCCAACTCTGTCATCAATCAGACCGAGAATCCAGACGAAAGAAAGGTAAAAATACTCCCAGGGGCCAACCGGGAACATCCTGTAGAACAGAGCATCAAGGGTGACTACGACAAAAAGGACTGTCCCTATGCTGTATGGGATCTTCAGCCCTGTGTAATTATTTACCGTCCAGCCTTTCTTTACAAAAAGACGGCTGATAAAATGATTTAAAACGATTATTACCAACGGGATTATTAATAATTCCATGTGGTCAGCTCCATTTCAAGCCACTGCCTTGCCCTGTGGCAAATTCCCCTGAAGTCCTTCCCAGTCGCACGGTGGTTCATCAAGGTATTAACTTCTTTTATAACTCCTCCATGTTTCAGAAAAAGTAAATTCAGATAAATTTCCAGCCCATACCCTCGCCCGTTCCCGGATAATATGAACGGAATCCAGTTACGGTGAAACGCTCTCTGTCCGGATAAAGGAGCAAGCAGCTGTATTCCCGTGTGTTTCCGTATTATATTAACAGCCCTCTTTTTAACCATTCCAAATCCGCTTTTACTTGCGGGAGGAAACACAGCAGAAGTCATATCAGCCTTTTTAACCATCAAAGGAAAGAGCAGTTTTTCTGCTTCCCTGGCAGTAGCCCCTAAATCCGCATCAAGGAGAACGACCCATTCCCCTTCGATAAAGTTCAGTCCAGTGAAAACTGCAGCAGATTTGCCTTTATTATCAGGAAGAGAGTGAACAAGATCTGCTTTTTCCCGGGCTATTTCTGCTGTTCTGTCAGTGCTGCCATCATCAATAACCACAATTTGGTTAACCCATTTTTCCTCCCGGAGGCTGTTTAATGTTTCATATAGCCTGTCCGCTTCGTTATATGCCGGAATGATTATGTCTGCTGTTATCATTTTTTATATACTCCTTTAATAAGCCAGTATGTGAAATATTCCATCTTTCAGAGTACATAGGCATATCTTTCATCCAGCTGCTTAAGTTTTTCCATTCAGATATCTTATCCCCTGCATACATTCTTGTAAGAATGGTGGAACCCATTCCTTCCCTTCCTTTCTCAGCCATCTCAACTGCAGAGCTTTTACACCCGAGCAAAATTATATGCTCTGCTTCAGAGACAAAGGCGAGCATAACCGCGAGATCTTCACTCAGGCCCGGAAAAGGTATTGCCAGAGAATCTATCGAAAGTTTCTGGAGCCTTTCCTTGCCCGGACTGTGGCCATTCATATAGGAGTGTGCGATGAATTTCCCTGTATAACGCCAGCTTTCTTCCGGCACCGAGTCCATATCACCTATAATATAATCTGGTTTAATACCATTTCTGTACAGTATTTCCGAAGCGCCGTCTATAGCAAAAATAACTGAGTCCTTCTTATTAATGCAGGGAAATAAATATTGTATATCGTTTTCTACATCTTTTCCTCTGCCAACGATAAAAACACAAGCATTATCCGCTTCTTCTAATTTTGGCAGCTGCTTAACCGCTGATAGAAAAAGATCAATCTCCTTTCGGGCATAGCTAAAACTGTTCTCGGCAAAACTGGCGTATAATTCGGGAAACTGACTTTTTCCTCTCTGTAGCAGTGCTGCCAGGTTATCTTCCGTATATCTTTTTACTCTTCCTGATAACCGCCACTTTTCTCCTAGTTTTAGCCGTATTGATGTACCTTTTATTTTGATTTCCGATTTATGCTCTTCCGGTACAAAATCATCTACGGTATCAAAAACAGATACACCTGCAGACAGAAGATACGAAACCCCTGAGCGGCTAAGTTTTCCGGTAACCGAAGTTCTTGTATTAATAACTGTTTTTACTTTTTTTCTCAGCATATCCTGTGCTGCTGTAATATCAATATCTTCATGCTCAATTATAATAATTGCGCCTGGAGGAACCGTATGAAGCAGCTGTTTTGTAATCGGCCCATAATATGCTGTGCCTGAAATTACTTCTGAACCCAACGCCTTTCCTCCTCTCGTAATAAGTCCTAGTAGTAGTATGGTCAGAAAACGTTCCATGCATAATAAAAAATCAAATTTCTCCTTAAACATAAAAACAGCCTCACACATTTTAATGTATGAGGCTGACGTATCCAAATTTAATGAGTCCGTTATAAAAGAAACGCTTTATGAAACTTCTGTGGGTGGTTCGCCTGGGCACAGATTTTAATTTCCGCGACTTTTACATTATCAGCAAATTCTTCATTGACCGTTCCATTAAAGAAAAACTTTGTTAGCTAACCTTGTGCTCGATTCTCAGTTTGTCAGCGACCATCGCTATAAACTCCGAGTTTGTAGGTTTTGCTTTTGAAACGTTGACAGTATAGCCAAACATCTTAGAGATGGATTCAATGTTCCCTCTGCTCCATGCAACCTCAATCGCATGGCGAATTGCCCGTTCCACCCTGCTCGCTGTCGTGTTAAATTTTTTCGCAATATCCGGGTAAAGAACTTTAGTAATCGAACCAAGGAGCTCAATGTCGTTATATACCATAGTAATCGCTTCTCTTAAGTACATGTAGCCTTTAATATGCGCCGGAACACCAATTTCATGGATAATGCTTGTAATACTCGCATCCAGGTTCATTGGTTTATTTTCTTTCCTGCTGCTGGATAATGAAGATGCGGACTGTACATACGCAGGGGCATTACCACTGACGTCACGTATTTTGTTCATCAATGTGTCCATATCAAATGGTTTCAGAACATAGTATGCTGCACCTAGTTCCACGGCTTTCTTTGTCACGTCTTCCTGTCCAAACGCAGTTAGCATAATTATATTTGGACGTTTAGCTAATTGCCGCTGATTAAGTTTTTCTAATACAGCAAGGCCGTCTAAATGAGGCATTATAATATCAAGAATTAGAACATCCGGTTCTGCATCTTCAACTAACTCAATACATTCCTGTCCATTAAAAGCTTTTCCTACAACATCCATATCATCCTGTGAATTAATATAGTCCTCTAACAGCATGACCAGTTCACGGTTATCGTCTGCCACACATACTCTCACATTTTTCACAAATCGTTCCTCCCAATCACTAATTTATTTCATTGTACCACTTATATTCGACAATGGAGAGTCTTTTCCTTTAATTTTTTGGATTTATTAAAGATTATCATTGATTAACTACCGAATAATACGAATTGCTTCGTTTTTCGATACGATTCGATTAGTATCAACAAAACTCTTCTTATGTTTGTCGAAATTCCTTTATGTTATATGAACTATGCTTATGATAAATAATTATGTGTATATTACATTCCATAAAAAAACGTAATTCCCTGCTAAATTCTTATTTTCTTTTTCTGTATCTCTTCTTGGAATAATAAAGAAAAAGACGGGTTTTTATCCCGCCTTCTTTTCTTCTTCATATATATCAATTCCTGCTTCTTCAAGCATCCATTCAATATGGCAGCCATACCCGGATGTTGGATCATTGACAAACACGTGGGTCACAGCCCCGATTATTTTATCGTTCTGAAGGATCGGGCTCCCGCTCATACCCTGAACAATGCCGCCAGTCGCCTCAATTAGTTCCGGATCTGTAACCTTAATTACCATACCCTTCGTAGCAGGAAATTTTTGCTCAGTGGTGCTTACAATTTCAATATCGAACCTTTTTACTTGATCGCCATTTACCACCGTTAATATTTCCGCCGGACCTTCCTCCACCTGACCAGCCAAACCTATTTCAACAGGTTTATTAAATTCTCCGTTATCCAGATCATCGAGCAAAGTTCCAAATATTCCAAATGGACTGTTCTTCTTTATATCTCCAAGGACTTTTCTGTCACTTGAAAATCTTGCCAGTTTTTCACCTGGCTCTCCAGTAATACCCTTTTCAATTGATGTTACCTTTGAACTTACGATTTCTCCTTCATCAACTTCAATGGGCTGCCGTGTATCCATATCTGAGATAACGTGCCCAAGCGCTCCGTATTTTTTTGATTCAGGATCGTAAAAAGTCATTGTACCTACACCAGCGGCCGAATCCCTTATATAGAGGCCGAGCCGGAAGGTTTCGTCGCCTTTTCCTCTTACTGGTGTAATCGTTTTCTTAAGATGCTCTCCGTTGCGTTTAATCCCTATCTCCAATGGTGCTTCTGATTCTCCGGATTGCTGCACAACAGGATTAATATCATCTAATTCTTCAATTTCCACGCCATTCATTGAAGTAATCATATCACCTACATGAATTCCTGCTAATTCTCCTGGTGAAACGCTCCCTTTTTCTGTATCCACTAAATGATGCCCTACAACGAGGACCCCATCAGTCTGCACCCTAACCCCGATTGACTGTCCGCCTGGAATTACTTTTCGCTCAGGCAGTACAGTTACATCCATTGACTTTACAGGAAATCCTTTTAAACCAAATTGCACTTTGGTCTGATCAGTTTTATATCCTGTAATTTTCGTGCTTCCTGTATCAGTTACTGCTGATACAGAACCATCCATCGCAGCGGCAGGCAGTGCCAGTGGGGCTTCATAATCCTGTCCTTCAAACAGTATAAGATGGTGTGGTGTATTTATATAATTCTGGACCGGAGGAAAAAATACAGCAGAGAACAGTATCACAAGGAGAAGAGTTCCTATGCTCTTTCGCACAAACCTTTTTCTCAAACTAATTCACT
The DNA here is from genome assembly GCF_002019695.1 of Evansella clarkii. GTDB lineage: Bacteria > Bacillota > Bacilli > Bacillales > Salisediminibacteriaceae > Evansella > Evansella clarkii. The sequence continues at coordinate 4,634,324 of NZ_KV917376.1, forward strand.
CTCCTCGTTCCTAACCTACACCTCCACTCATGGCTGTACTACTAATTTTGCCTTGATGCAGGTCATTTATAACCTTCGGGCAATAAAAAAGCTAACCTGAAATGGTTAGCTTTACATTATGAGTTGAATTTTAGCCTTTCTGCTGCGCCTGTGTAAGAAGTTCGCCGGCGTGCTTCCTTGTCAGGTCGGTAATCTCAGCACCGGAAATCATCCTGCTGATTTCCTCAACCCGTTCCTCTTTAACAAGCGGCTTTACAGAGGTAACCATCCGCTCATTATGGACTTCCTTGGAAATAAATAAATGAGTATCAGCCATTGCTGCCACCTGAGGGAGATGGGTGATACAGAGTACCTGGGAACCAAAGGAGATCTGATGAATTTTTTCAGCTATCGCCTGGGCAACCCGGCCGCTTACACCGGTGTCAACTTCATCAAAGATAAGAGAAGTAACTCCTTCATGAGTGGAAAGGATGGTTTTAAGAGCAAGTATCATCCTTGATATTTCCCCGCCCGAAGCCACCTTTGCTAAAGGCTTCAACGGCTCCCCCTTATTTGTTGCCACCATAAACACCGCTTCATCCATTCCGTCCTTTGTTGCAGGCGGCCGTTTTTTTAAATTTAACAGCCCATGAAGCTGTACATCTTTTTCTAAGAATTCCACCTTAAATTCAGTATCCTTCATATAAAGGTTTTTGAGCTGTTTCTGAATTTCCTTTTTAAGGTTTTCAGCTTCTTTCTGCCTCAGTTCTGTCAGGTTTCTGCCTTCCACCAGCAAATCCCTTGCAATGGACTCCAGCTCCAGTTCCCACTGTTGCAGACGCTCATCACGATTATTCAGCGTATCAATTTCTTCTTCAAGCATAGCAGCGTGCTCCAGAATATCGTTTACTGACTCCCCATATTTGCGTTTAAGCTGATTAATTTCGCTCAGCCTGCTTTCAATTTCATTAAGCCTTTCAGGGTCAAACTCTATACCTTCGTAATAATCCCTTAAAGAAAAAGCTGATTCTTCCAGCAGATAATAACTGTTCATTATTGTTTCTTTTAACGGCTGAAGTTTTTCATCAATTGCCGCAGCTTCTTCGATCTGATTCATGGCAGCCATAGTCCACTCCAGTCCCTTTCCATCACCATACAGGGAATCATATGCTCCGTGAACGGTTCTGTAAAGTTCCTCACTATGGTCAAGGCGTTTCTTTTCCTCAAGCAGAGACACATCCTCATCGGGCTGCAATTTCGCTTCTTCTATCTCTTTAAACTGGTACTGAATAAGATCAAGACGCTGAATCATTTCCTGTGCGTTTTCAGTAAGCTGAGCAAGCTGGTCTCTCTTTCTCGAGTAGTTATCAAAAAGCTTTCTGTATTCAGCCTTTGCTCTTTCCAGGGTCTCCCCTGCAAACCTGTCAAGCAGTAAAATATGCTTGTCAGACTGGAGTAATTGCTGGTGTTCATGCTGCCCATGAATATCAACAAGAGTCTGTCCGATCTGTCGTAAAATAGCAAGGGTTACAAGCTTGCCATTAACACGGCAAATACTTTTTCCCTGGTTTGTAATTTCCCGTCTCAATATAACTGTCTCATCTTCGTCTGTTTCTATACCCAAATCTGTGAACAACTGGTGTATTTCATGCCCATTATCTATTGAAAACAGCCCTTCTATTTCAGCCCGTTTACTGCCGTGCCTTACGAAGTCTACCGATCCCCTGCCCCCAATGAGCTGGCCGATAGCATCAATAATTATTGATTTACCGGCACCTGTTTCACCTGTCAGCACAGTAAGCCCTTCATCAAATGATATGGTAATTTTGTCTATTATGGCAAAGTTACGGATTGAAAGCTCCATTAACAACAGCCATCACATCCTTTTTTCAAAGAAAATTTACAGCATTTCCAAAAAGCGTTCACTAATGTTTTCGGTATCGTTTTTACCTCTGCAAATAACTAAAATTGTATCGTCTCCGCAGATTGTGCCCATCAGCTCCGGCCAGTCAAGGTTATCAATAAGCGCCCCAACTGCATTTGCATTACCTGGAAGTGTTTTCATAACGATAAGATTATCGGTATGGTCGATGGAAACAAAACTGTCCACGAGCGCTCTTTTTAGTTTTTGCAGGGGGTTAAACCTCTGGTCGGACGGCAGGCTGTATTTATATCTTCCGTCCATCATCGGAACTTTCACTAAATGCAGCTCTTTTATATCTCGGCTTACAGTTGCCTGTGTTACATTAAACCCGCTTTCACGAAGCTGGTGAACCAGGTCATCCTGTGTTTCCACTTCAAAATTGGATATTATTTCCCTGATCTTTATATGCCGCTGCCCTTTATTCATTACAACTCCTCCATTGCTGTTGTCTTCTTTACACCTTATTTGGCAGTAATTATCTATTCTACTACGTATATTAAACGATTTCTTATATTTATACAATTTATTCTGCTGAAACGTTGGATACAAGTGCATATATTATCAAGTTCTTCCGCAGGCAACTGATTCCAATGTGAACAAGATACGGAGTGAAAAGCAGAAAAAAGGCTCAGATGTTATGCTGAGCCTTTCGCATTAAAACACACTTATATTATTTATTCAGCATCATGGGCTTCCCTGACTATCGAGGGGATTTTAGCTTTTAACTCTTCATTCGTCCCTGCTGAACCGGTATTTTTTAAATATAGAAGAAATTCTATATTTCCCTCTCCGCCCCTTATTGGAGAGCCTGTAATACCGGCAGGGTAGAATCCTTCTTTTTCGGCAAATTCAACAATATTACGTAAGACTTTTTCATGAATAGCCGGATCACGGACAATCCCTTTTTTCCCAACTTCTTCTCTTCCTGCTTCGAATTGAGGTTTCACTAATGCGGACACCTGGCCATCTGTTTTCAAAATTGTTCTTAGAACAGGCAGGATAAGCTTCAGTGAAATGAAAGAGACGTCTATAGTAGCAAATTCAGGTGTTCCCCTGTCAAACATCTCAGGGGTTGCATGCCTGAAGTTAGTTCTCTCCATAACAGCCACCCTCTCATCCTGCCGCAGCTTCCAGGCGAGCTGGTTGTACCCTACATCTAGGGCATACACAAAACTTGCACCTTCCTGAAGAGCACAATCAGTAAAACCGCCTGTAGAGGCTCCTATATCAAGTACTATTTTATCTTCAAGATTCAGGTTAAAAGCAGAGACTGCTTTTTTCAGCTTTAGCCCGCCTCTGCTTACATAAGGAATGGCTTGTCCTTTTACCCTCAATTCGCTGACAGTGCTTACCTTTGTACCTGGTTTGTCGATTCTGTCCCCATCAGCATACACAAGTCCGGCCATAATGGAACGTTTCGCTTTTTCTCTTGTTTCCATCAGACCTTTTTCCACTAATAAAATATCTATCCGCTGCTTTTTCTCCATGTTTACGCCCGCTGCCTCTTTCTCGGCAGGATTTTCTCAGCACGCTGAACAATATTATCCGATGTAAGACCGATTTCCTCCCATAGCTTGGAAACACTGCCGTGTTCAATGAATCGATCAGGCACACCCATTCGTTCAACCACCATGGAATGTATATCGTTTTCATGGAAGAATTCAAGTACAGCACTTCCGAACCCACCTTGAAGAGCAGCTTCTTCCACTGTTAGCACTGGCCTGTTTTTCCTCGCCAGTTCAAGGAGCATTGACTCATCCAGCGGCTTTATGGATCTGGCATTTATTACTTCAGCCTGGATTCCTTTCCTGGCGAGCATATCCGCAGCTTCCATTGCAAGTGGAATCATTGTACCGAATGTTAAGAGGGAGAAATCGCTTCCGTCTCTCAGTACTTCCCACTCCCCAATTGGTATTTCCTTTAACTTTTCATCCATCTGCACACCGTATCCGTTTCCTCTTGGATACCGGACAGCAATTGGTCCGCCATCATAATTGACAGCTGTATAAATCATATGCTGAAGCTCATTTTCATCCTTAGGCATCAATATTTTCATATTAGGCAGATGTCTTAAATAAGAAATATCGAAGACTCCCTGATGGGTTTCCCCGTCTGCACCTACGAGTCCTGCACGGTCGATAGCAAAAAATACATTCAGGTTCTGCCTGCAGACATCATGAACTACCTGGTCATAGCCACGCTGCAGAAACGTGGAATAAACTGCAAATACCGGTTTCATTCCCTGAGTAGCAAGCCCTGCGGCCATTGTAGTGGCATGCTGTTCCGCAATACCAACATCAAACATCCTGTCCGGGAACTCTTTGGCAAACTGGTCGAGCTTCGTTCCTCCCGGCATTGCTGCGGTTAAGGCGACCACCCGGTCATCTTCACGGGCCACTTTTTTCAGGCTCTCAGCAAACACTCCGCTGTAACTAGGGGGGCCAGGCTTTTTAACTACTTCTCCAGATTCAATTTTATATGGTCCCAGACCATGCCAGGTACCCTTCGCATCATTCTCTGCAGGGGCGTAACCTTTCCCCTTTTTCGTGATAACGTGAACAAGAACAGGCCCTTTTGTTTTCCTGGCGTAATTCATGTTTACTTTCAGGTCTTCAAGATCGTGCCCATCTACAGGACCGAGATAAGTAAAACCTAATTCCTCAAAGAACATTCCTGAAACAAGGAGGTATTTTAGGCTGTCTTTTACTCTTTCTGCTGTTGCAGCCAGACGTCCGCCGAACGCAGGAATTTTCTTAATAAGCATTTCCAGTTCATCTTTTGCCTTCTGATACTTGCCTGCAGTACGCATTCTGCCAAGGACGTTATGAAGAGCCCCGACATTTGGAGCTATCGACATTTCATTATCATTCAGCACCACTATAAGGTCTTTCTGTTCATGGCCGATATGGTTAAGCGCTTCCAGTGCCATACCCCCTGTAAGAGCTCCATCGCCGATAATCGGAATGACTTTATCATCTGTTCCCTTTATATCACGGGCTGCAGCCATACCCATCGCAGCTGAGAGAGAGGTTGAACTGTGGCCGGTTTCCCATACATCATGCTCGCTTTCAGACATCTTTGGAAAGCCGCAAAGCCCTTTATACTGCCTTAACTCATCAAACTTTCCTGCCCGGCCGGTCAATATTTTGTGGACATATGCCTGATGTCCTACGTCCCATAAGAACTTATCCTTCGGGCTGTCAAAAAGCTGGTGAAGTACAAGGGTAAGCTCGACTACCCCTAGATTAGGGCCAAGATGGCCGCCAGTTACAGATAATTTAGCAATTAAAAAATCCCTGATATCCTGGGCCAGATCTTCAAGTTGTTCATTCGAATAGTTTTTCAGAAATTTTGGGTCTTTAATGCCTTCTAAGTTCAAGGAAAAACCCTCACTTTCTTATAGTTTTCTTACTGCCTTTATTTCTTTTATTCGCATTTTTGTTCTTCTTTTTACCATTAAAAATAGTTATTTTCAATTTTACCTCTAAAAAGTAAAATAATCTACCCACGTTATAGATGATCTCTGTGGAGTACTGAATTGCAAGGGTTTTCCCAACTGACTTACCGCCGACAGTCAGTGCAGCGACAAGCGCTGTGAACAGTACAGAGACGAGAAACTGAAAGGTTGTCCCTTCCTCATACCCCAGCTGAAGGGAAAAACGGAGTACGACATAAGCTGAAGCAGTACCACTGATAACCCCGGCTATATCACCTATCACATCATTACAGAAATTTGCAAAGCGGTCAGCATTCCGGGTAATATGCACGGCCTGTTTTGCTCCGGGAAGCTTTGCCGCAGCCATGGCATGAAATGGTTTTTCATTTGCCGCTGTCGCCGCTACCCCTATAGTATCAAATAATACACCAATGAATACAATAATGAAAACAATTACCATTCCTGTTCCCCACGTCACGCCGCTTAAAATAGATGTGGAGATGACAGCAAAAAGAGCCGCCAGCACCAAGGTGATAACGGCTACAATAAGGCTCCAGTGTAAAGATTTTTTTATCGATTCTTTCATAAATCATCATCGTTTCTTTAAAATATTTATGTCACATTCGCCCCGATTAACTTTTTCTATAATTATGTAATTCGGGTGGTCACTTAAAGAGTAAAGTCTGCGTCTTAGGTCCAGTAGGTTTTCCCAGCCAGGTACCGCAGCGTCGCCGCTGTGACGGTTTCCCTTTAAACCCGACTTGACGTTGTCGCCAATCGCCAGACTGGATTACCACTTAGTACGCACTATAATCCTCTCTAAATGTCCTTGGCAGAACAGTCTAGGAGTTTTCCTCAGCAGTTCTTAACCATCTTCTATCCTCTTTTGCAGAGTCGATTTCATATGAATGATTGCTGTATACAACCGAGCATTCATAATCCCCTCGAACTCCACTCAAGGCAGGCTACGCTGCTCGCAAGCTCCCAACTCACTAAGCAGGTTCATACCTCATATCACAGCTCACGCGGGCACGCTTACCGTAACATAAGGCCTCCGCGGTTGCAGGGTCAACGCCCACATGCCATTGTGGATCGCCCTACAGCCTTTACTCCCAGTCAGGACCCAAGGCTGGGCGCCTCAAGCCGAAACTAGGAACTTCATCGATGTGCCCTTTAGCGGATTTTTAGGCCCGCTTTCAAAGATGGAGAACCGACTAGAATACTGCACCACCCGATACTACTTGTATTATAGCATGAAAACTGGTTGTCTGACAACAGTACAAACATTCCCCCAGACAAGGGCTTGCGATTAATATATGAACTTAAGGGCTTGCGATTAATATATGAACTTATTAAGAGTATTATATTCTTTTACAAACGGAACCTCAAGAAGAACGATTTTTTATATAATCAGCCAGTTCTTCTAATAATGTATGATTTAAATTTGTTTCATATAAATATTTTTTTGCAGTATCAAGATGATGGTCGAGCTTTTTTCTGGCACCTTCTGTCCCCAGGAGTTTTGGATAGGTGCTTTTGTTATTAACAACATCACTGCCTACCCTTTTCCCAAGTTTTTCTTCATCTCCTTCTACATCAAGAAGGTCATCTTTAATCTGGAATGCGATCCCGATGTGATAGGCGTATTTCTTTAGTGATAGTCTGTCAGCTTCACTTAATCCGGCAATTACTGCTCCTGCCTCTACAGCTACAGACAGTAAATCTCCTGTTTTATGCCGGTGAATATTTTCGAGCTGGTTCACATCGATGAGCTTTCCTTCAGCTTCCATATCTTCAGCCTGTCCGCCGACCATACCTTCCGGGCCGGCAGCAACAGCTACCAATTGTATAAGCTCCAGTTTCTCCGAAGCAGTCAGGTGATCTGCTTTTGATATTAATTCATAGCTGTATGTAAGCAAAGCATCTCCGGCAAGAATAGCCATAGCTTCCCCATGTACTTTATGGTTAGTTGGCTGGCCTCTGCGCAAGTCGTCATCATCCATAGCCGGAAGGTCGTCGTGTATCAGTGAATAAGTATGGATCATTTCAATCGCACAAGCCACTTCATAGCCCGCGGATATAGGTTTGCTGCAGCTTTCAAGCACTGCCAGAAGAAGGACTGGCCGCACCCTTTTTCCGCCGGCTTTAAGAGAATATACCATCGCCTGTTTGAGAGATTCCGGACAGTTTAACCTATTTATAAATTCAGGGAGCCGTTCATCTATCTGGCTTTTTTCACTATTAATAAATTCATTTATCGTCACCTGTTTCATTCCGGTGTGTCCTCACTTACTGAAAAGGGGTTAAGTTCTCCATCTTCTGTAAGTACCTGGGTCATTTGTTTTTCCACATTTTGAAGCCTGTCATGGCAGAACTTAGATAGCTTCATTCCTTCTTCAAACATCCTGATTGCTTTCTCGAGAGGAACATCTCCTTCTTCCAGCTTATTAACAACTGTTTCAAGTTTTTCCATCGCTTCCTCAAAAGTCAGTTCGTTATTTTCAGTTCCCATTATTTTCACTCCTGTTCACTTTAGGAAGTTCCTTATATTCCCGGTCTGTCACCTTACATGTTAGCTCCCCGTCCTGCAGCCTGATAGAAATAGCTGTGTCTTCCGGGGCGTCCGCCACCTTTTTTACAAGCTGGTTTTCTTCGTTATATACGAGACTGTATCCTCTATCCATCATTTTCAAGGGACTGAGGACTTCCAGCTTAGAAATATTCACAGAAAACTGTTTTTCTTTCTCCTGGACCAGCCTGTTAAGTGATTTACTTAAATTTATTTTTAAATCTTCCAGCTTTTTCTTTTGCTGGTCTATGAGATTTGCGGGATGTACCCGTATTATACGCCCTGCAAGTTCTTCCTGTCTGGTCCGTTTCTTTTCCAGAGTGCGGCTTACAGATTTTCGGAGGGATTCCACCAGCCGGTCCAGTTCCTGCTCCTTTTGTTCCAGAAGCTGTTTAGGATAGCGAAAGGCATAGGATCTGGCCAGATAATCGAGCCGGTCCCGCCCGGCATTATGAACTGCCTGGATTCCTCGTACAAGTCTCAGTTTCCGCTCTTCCAGAGATCTGGCAAGCTCTTTAATATCCGGAACAGCCATTTCTGCTGCAGCAGTTGGGGTGGGGGCTCTAAGGTCGGCAACGAAATCACTGATGGTTATATCTGTTTCGTGGCCTACCGCAGAGATTACAGGGATAACAGACTTATATATGGCTTCAGCTACAATTTCTTCATTAAAAGCCCACAATTCTTCGATGGACCCCCCTCCCCGCCCTGCGATGATAACATCGAAGTTTCCTGCGGCATTTGCCTGATAAATCGCTCTCGCAACAGAAGAAGCCGATCCTGGCCCCTGCACGAGAACAGGAAGGAGGATAATCTTTGCAACCGGAAATCTTCTTTCAATTGTTGTGATAATATCACGGACTGCTGCCCCCGTTGGCGATGTGATCACAGCTATAGATTTTGGCACGGCTGGTATTGGTTTTTTATTTTGAGGCGAAAAATACCCTGCCATATCCAGTTTCTTCTTCAGCTCCTCAAATGCCATATATAGATTGCCTATGCCATCAGGCTGCATTTCTTTTACATATAACTGATACTGCCCATGAGGTTCATAAACTGAGATATCCCCTCTTACAAGCACGCTCATCCCGTTTTCCGGCCGGAACTTCAGGAAACGATTACTTCCTGCAAACATGACAGAATTAACTTTTGACCTGTCATCCTTTAAAGTAAAGTACATATGCCCCCGGGAATGGTGCTTGAAATTCGAGATCTCAGCCCTGAGCCATACATTCTGAATGAGCGGCTCAGAATCTATTACCCTTTTAATTATTTTGTTTAGTTCACTGACAGATAAAAACTCCTGTTTCATGAAATTCTCCTCTTAAGCAGAATATTTCTTTGCTGATACTATAGTATTATGAAGAAGCATTGTTATCGTCATAGGCCCTACCCCGCCAGGGACTGGAGTGATATAGGAAGCGATCTCCTTCGCTCCTTCGTAATCTACATCGCCCACCAGTTTGCCATCGTCATTTCTGTTTACTCCCACGTCAATGACTACTGCTCCTTCTTTAATATATTCCTTACTCAGGAAGAAAGCTTTACCCACAGCAACAACTAAAATGTCTGCTGACTTAGTATATTCTTTCATATTCTTTGTCCTGGAATGGCAGTAAGTTACTGTAGCATCTTCTTTCAGCAGCAGCTGCCCCACCGGCTTGCCGACAATATTGCTTCTTCCCACAACGACAGCGTGCTTTCCCTTAATCTCAATCCCTTTTGATTTTATCATTTCAATAATGCCAAAAGGAGTACAAGGCAAAAACGTATCCTGCCCGGTCATCATCCTCCCTATGTTAACGGGGTGAAAACCATCTACATCTTTCTCAGGGCTGATCGCTTCAATTACAGCTTCCTCCGATATATGGCCAGGGAGTGGCAGCTGTACAAGTATCCCATGAATATGCTCAGCTTTATTCAACTGATTTATTTTTTCAAGAAGCTCTTCTTCAGTTACAGTATCAGGGAGTTCTTCAAGTTCTGAATGAATCCCTGTTTCACTGCATGCTTTTTGCTTTGCTTTCACATATGATCTGGATGCAGGGTCTTCTCCCACAAGAATTACAGCAAGACCTGGTGTTATCCCCTGTTCTTTCAGCTTTTCAGTTTCTTCCTTCATTTGTTTCCGCTTTTCTGAAGCAAGCTCTTTCCCGGAAATAATTGTTGCTGACATCAGTGTTTCCCCCTTTAAAGTTAAAAAGCTATATAACAGGCACCTGTGATATGCCTGTTAGTTATCTTTAATTAAACTGGCGGCTACATTTGACAGCACGCCATTAACAAAACGTCCTGGCTCCTCTTCCCCGGTAAACCCTTTCGCAATATCAATGGCTTCATTAATACTCACGTTAACAGGGATATCCTCAATCCATTTCATTTCATACACAGCGATGCGCAGTATAGCCCTGTCTACTCTTGAAAGACGGGAAAGGTTCCAGTTCTTCAGCGCTTTTTCAAGCAGCTGATCTATTTCTTCCAGATTCTCAAGGGTTCCGTGCACGATATTGTTCAGAAAAGGTGTTTTTTCTTCCCCCTCTTCCAGTACGGCCTGAATTGCTTCATCAGGGTGTACATCTGTCATTTCAACCTGATAAAGTGACTGAACTGCTTTAATGCGTGCGACTCTTCGATTCATTAAGTATACGTCTCCTTTAATTTCCTGTTTCTGTTTATCCATCGTGGAATATCCAGGCTGGATATTAATTGTTTATCCTGATGTAACTATCCGTAAAACCCCCGCCTTAAATTATGGGTTAAAGCCACGATGTTTAGGCGGGAGTTACGAACGCTATCATCCCGATTGGTTCAACTAACAATCAGTGCGGAAAAAACAAAACCCTGCTGATTGAAGTTTCACTTTATATTAAATATCTTTTCCATTCAAATCTGATGATAGCATAACTTTTCAGTAGTTTACACAAATTGTCCTGGTTCTCTGAACCTTTTCCTTTTATCTGACTTATCTGAAACTTACGTTTAACTTTACTGCTGATTGCTGCTTTAGTATCTGCCCCTTAACTTAAAGAAAACTCGCGGGTTAACAAGACTTAAGGCGAAGACAGAGGCCTCGTTGCGCTTATACTTTCGCTATAAGAATTTTCACTGCTTTGAACTAACTTCATCGCTAAAAATTTTATACATTCTTAAAGTGTAAAAAACCAAAGGGAGTTATCTCCCTTTGGTTTTGACTAATATTTATCCCTGGTCCTTTTTTTGCAGCTCAGCCTCGTTTTTTTGTTCGAATTGCACACCAACAACATGAACGTTTACTTCTTTAAGCTGAATAGCTGTCATATTCTTTAAGGTCTGATAAATATTTTCCTGAATTTTTCTGCATACGTCCGGGATTGAAACACCATAGTTAGTAACTATAAAAGCATCAACAACTATTCCTTCATCCCCAAGGTCAACTTTCACACCTTTTCCGTGCGTGCTTTTCCTCCCGAGACGTTCAGCTACTCCTGCAGCAAAATTCCCTCTCATTGTCGCCACACCTTCTACTTCAGTGGCTGCGAGGCCGGCAATTACTTCAATAACCTCAGGAGAAATCTCCACCTTACCCAGTTCTTCTTTATCGTCTGACATATTAATCATATGGTTCTCCATATAACTTCCTCCTTTAGAAAGCTCACTCTGCCGATTCCGGTTTTAACGGATGTTTTTCAAGAAATTTTGTATTAAAGTCGCCGCCGGTGAATACTTCATGGTCTAACAGCCGCAGATGGAAAGGTATTGTCGTATCCACGCCTTCAATTACAAATTCACTAAGCGCACGTTTCATTTTGGCAATCGCTTCATCGCGGGTATTCCCATAAGTAATCACTTTAGCAATCATTGAATCATAGAACGGCGGTATGACATATCCAGGAAAAGCAGCGCTGTCAACCCGGACACCAAAACCTCCGGGAGGAAGATACATTTCAATCTTTCCTGGGGAAGGCATAAAATTTTTATCCGGGTTTTCCGCATTAATACGGCACTCAATTGACCAGCCATTAAAAGTGACTTCCTCTTGAGTATAGGAGAGCTTTTCACCGGACGCAACTAATATTTGCTCTTTAATAAGGTCAATCCCTGTAACCATCTCAGTAACAGGATGCTCTACCTGTATTCTTGTATTCATTTCCATAAAATAAAACTCGCCGGTATTATGGTCGAAAATAAATTCTATCGTGCCAGCTCCTACATAATCAACTGCCTGTGCTGCCCGTACGGCCGCATCACCCATCTCCTGGCGCTTCTCAGGAGTAATTGCAGGCGAAGGGGTCTCCTCTACAAGCTTCTGCAGTCTCCTCTGAATAGAGCAGTCCCGCTCTCCAAGGTGAATAACATTACCATGTTTGTCTGCAAGAACCTGGATTTCCACGTGGCGGAAATCTTCTATATATTTTTCAATATATACTCCCGGATTTCCAAAGTTGGCTTCAGCTTCACGCTGAGTAATAGAAATACCTTTTCTCAGTTCAGCTTCATCCTTGGCAACCCTGATTCCCTTTCCTCCGCCTCCTGCAGTTGCTTTTATGATTACAGGATAGCCCATTTCCTCTGCAAGCCGGACACCGTCTTCAGGGGTTTCAATAATTCCTTCTGAGCCAGGAACAACCGGAACACCTGCCCGCTTCATAGTTGTCCGGGCTACATCTTTTGTGCCCATTTGACTGATCGCATCCGGGCCAGGGCCAATAAACTCAATATTGCATTCTTCGCAGATTTCCGCAAAAGCAGCATTTTCAGCGAGAAAGCCATATCCTGGGTGAATTCCATCTACTTCCGTCAATGTTGCCACACTCATTATATTAGTAAAATTCAAATAGCTTTCTGCTGAAGAAGTGGGACCAATACAGTATGCCTCGTCCGCAAGCCTTACATGAAGAGCATCACTGTCAGCTTCCGAAAACACTGCCACAGTTTCTATCCCTAGTTCTTTGCAGGCACGTATAATTCTTACTGCAATTTCTCCTCTGTTAGCTACGAGAACCTTCTTAATCAATTTAATCAGCTCCTATTCCGGTTTCACCAAGAATAGTTCCTGCCCGTATTCCACAAGCTGTCCATTCTCTGCTAAAACTTCTACTATTTCTCCTTTTACTTCAGCTTCAATTTCATTCATTAATTTCATTGCTTCAACGATACAGACGACTGACTCTTCGTTCACTTTGTCTCCGGTTTTTACATATGGAGAAGAATCAGGAGACGGCGCCTGATAAAAAGTTCCAACCATTGGAGAAGTGATTGTATGTAGTTCCTCGCTCCTCGTATTGTCAGCAGGAGAAGGCTGTTGTTCTTCTTTAACCGGTGCCTCGGTTACTGCAGGTGCAGCGTTATTTTCCCGGACTGTCTCCGGCTTATCAGCCTGTACAGCAGGTGCTGCTGGCGCGGAATGCACAGCAGTCTGGACTGTTCCACCGGCTGATTGTTTTTTCATAGAAACTTTCGCACCGTTTTGTTCAAAATCAAATTCTTCAATGCTCGATTGATCAATTAGTTTAATTAGTTCACGGATTTCCTGAATTTTTAACATAATAGCCACTCCTCTTCAGTATTGATTTCTTTTCCTGGTAGTTTGTATACATCTAAAACATTTTCTTAATATAACATCGTTACCCTGTTATTAGGAGCAAGTCCTAAAAAATATGCTACCTTAAAAAAATCAAAATGAAAACCTTTTTCTGAAATAAAAAAATTTATACTCTCCGTGCTGGAAAATCCTGAAAGTTTATGTATTAAGGCCGGACCGTAACCTTGTATAGAAAACTTGGCAAGACAAGCCTTTAAAGGCGAAGGATTGCCTTAGTTGCACTTATACTATATTCCTAAAAATTTTAGCTGCGTCGAAACTTGCTCCGCTGCTAAAATTTTATGCTTTCCTATAGTGTAAATAAAACCCTTTCCATGGCGGGCACAGAAAGGGATTGTAAATTACTGTTCGTTTTTATACTCCCTGAAGACCGGGATTTCAGACAGGTTATCGGGGATTTTCCCTTTTTCCAGCAGAATGATCTTTACGATGTTTTTATTTCTTGCCATATGGTATTTGTCGCCATATTCATTTTCCTGTGTAAACCTTTTTAAACTCTGGTAATCTTCTTCCTGAATAGATATTGGTTCTGCGTCTCCTGCATCTTCCGGATCCTGTTCAAAACCTACTTCAAATTCTACGATTTGAACTTTGTCATTTTTCACATTCCTCGTTTGTTCCAGTACGGCTTTAGCGCCTTCGGTTAATTCAGACCATTCCATAAACTATCTCTCCCTTTATATCCCTGTAATTTCCGACAGTATTTCATTCCTTAAGGGTTTCTGTTCCAATTGGATATTATACCATTTAAATGAAGCAATGTTAAACTTTATTGCTGATAACTAAACATTAAACTTTGATATAAAAGAAAGGCTGTATTAAACTTTGTTGTTGATTTTTGCTCCAGGAGGCTCTTGTCCTGTGGGCATTGCTTCAAAGAGCGTTACTCCACCGAAAACGCGTCGATTTGTTTCGACGGATATTCTGCGAAGCTAAGCTGTAAGAGGAAGAAACAGCTACCTTATGTAGAGACTGCTGTCTCTTCCTCTTAGAGTATCACTCGAAGCCGTATGCGTCGAGACAACTCGTAGTGTTTGCATGATGCTTCGCTCGTAGCTAATGCTTTTCCCGCAGGCAAGAGCATGTGCTTCGCCGAGTAATCATCGATTTGTCTCGACGTATACTCTGTGGAGCTTAGCTGGTAGAGGAAGAGACAGTCTCGTTCGCACCTTTCGCGAAAATCAACATTACACTTAAAGTCAACATCAGCCTTTAACAGAGCCAAAAGAAAAAGGAGGCTGTTCGCCTCCTCTTAGTTTACCCTTTATTTTCCTGATTGAAAACCGACGCGTACATTTTTATCTCCAAGCTGTTCATAAGCCATTTTATTTAATTCAGCAGCTTCCGATTTAGACAGATCTTCCGCTTTTACATAGATCTTCACGTCGTTCTCTTCTACAATTACAAGTGCATCGTCATACCCTTTTGACCGAATAAGCGTTTCCAGCATTTCCTCTTTTTGCGACAGTGTGCGGAGCTCTTCATACTTATCTAATGCCTGCACCTGAACCTCTGTATCTGATTCATCAGACAAAAATACATTCACATACTCTTCGCTCAGCCTCTCCCTTGCATCCATCCGCTGCAATCTTATCGTATTAAATACTTCTTCCGCCGCCATGCCTGATAAGAGCGAACCCTCTCCAAGCACATCTTCCACTTCCTCCAGCTCAATGAAAGTTACATCTTCATCAACCGGCCCAAATTCATCCGCTGAATCTGAATTACCTTCACTGCCTGCTTCGTCATGCATACCAGTCATTGCTTCCTCCGGCTGCATATTTTCCATTGAAATATAATAGACGGACAGGACAACAATTAAACTGAGCATTGTTAACAACCAGACTGTTTGTCTTTTCAGCACCATTTTTTAAGACTCCCCCTTCGTTTTCTTAGGCAGTACAGAGACTCTGTGTGACGGCACATCCAGCACACGGCTTACAGCTTCCACCACCCAGGTTTTTACTTGAATGTTGTCCACCCCGCTGGCGACGATGAGGACCCCTTTTATATCCGGTTTCTCAGTTTTTACAATAAGAGGTTCTTCCCTGTCTCCATTTCGGATTATTACAACCTGCTCATCCCTGGTCTTATCTTTAACTTCCCGCTTTCCTCCCTCCCGGTCCGTTTCTTCTGTATACTGTTCTTTTGTATTCTCGTTTGTCTTATATACTGTTCTTTCTGTTTCTGCCAAATTAACAACGACAGTTACATCAGAAACACCCACCACCTCCTCAAGTGCTCTTTCCAGCTGTGATTCATAAAATGATTCATAATCGGACATCGTTGTTATTTCTTTTGGTTTGCTGTCTGATTTAAATACCTCCTCAGCGGCTTTTTCTTCGCTCGCCGTACGTTCCATTACCGGCTCGTGCTCTTTTTCCTGGTCATCCTGGAGGAATGAACCGATAAGCATAAACAGAACTCCCGCCCCCATTAAGATAAATAAATATTTTATATTCAGCTTTTTTCCCCGGCTCTTATCTGAAAGTCCCTTCAGCCAGTCCGGTCCCTTTTTTTCAGACAATTTGTTCCCCGCCTCCTTACCCGTTCACCAGAACATGGATTTTTTCTTCAGGCATGCTCCATAATTCTCCGAGGAACGCCTGGATCTCCCGGGTTAATCTATCTGATGCTTCTGCTGGTTCTGTTAAAGGCTCCTTGTTAATTTCAACCGGATCAATGTTAATAATGTCAATTCCCTGCTCATCAACCTCCTCGCCGGGGCTTTCCAGATGCACGACAATCTCGGTAAGATAGTTTTTCAGTTCCTCTTCATTTTCCGGGTAGTCCTGAATATTAACTGTCACTTCTTTCATCACCACCTCAAACTTTTCTCTCACAGCATCTGCGGCCTGTTCTTTTAATTGGACAGCCATCTGTTCTGAAATATATGCAAGTTGTACCTCTTCTATATCCATTTTCTTTGAATCAAGTAAACTTGAATCCCCGCTCGTGTTTACATTCGCTGCTGAAGAGATTTCTGCAAGCAGCTCTTCCGGGTCTGCCTGAAAAACAGAAAGGAGGGGCTGAAGCATTACCATTAGCAGCATTAACCCGACGACAAGCTTGACATATCGCTGCATTTTTGAATTAGGGAGAATCAATTCCAGCACTGTCGCGAATAAAATCAGAAGAATTATATTAGTAATCCAGGCAGTAACCACGCTCATCGCCATTTCCTCCCAACTTTGTTTTTCATCTCATCATCAGCGAAAGATTGCCTGAAACGACCAGTATTGTCAGGGACAAAAAGAACATCAATGACACTGCTGCCAGAGCGGCGAAAACAAATAATACAGACTTTCCTATTATCGTGAGGCACTGAATAATCGGCCCTCCACCGAGCGGCTGTAATATAGCAGCCGTAAACGTGTATATCAGTGCAAGTGACAAAACCTTTAGTGCAGGGAAAACACAGATAAGCAGAAGAAGCGCTACCCCGGCGACACCAACCGTGTTTTTAAGGAGCACAGAGGCTCCCATCACTGTATCGGCTGCATCAGTAAACATTCTTCCTACTACAGGAATGAAGTTGCCGGTTACAAATTTGGCAGTCCTGATAGCAATACCATCAGCAACTGCTGCCGTGGCCCCCTGGACAGAAAGTACTCCGAGAAACACAGTGAGGAATACACCAAGCCCTCCCATAGCAATATTCCTCAGGAACTGGGCCAGTTTTGTCACCTTATAATGCTCTGACATCGTACTGACGATCAGAAGTAAAGTAGACAGAAACAGCAGCGGCATTACAAAATACTGGACAAATATACCGCTCGTATGGACAAGGAACATAATGACAGGGTGGAATAACGCTACAGAAGTAACACTGCCTGAAGAAGCCATTAATACAAGAAGCAGAGGCACAAGGGAGACCATAAAGCTGCTCATTGTCTCGATGGCAGATTGTGCGAACTGCATTGCAAGGTGAAAACTGTTTAATGCTATAATCATCAGGACCATATAAGTAATTGCATATGCAACCTTGCTTATTGCATGCTGCTCGAATGCCTGCTGAAGCTGGGACAAAATCATACTGAATACCGCAAGAAGTATAAGAGTTCCTAAAAGCTTGCCGTTTGCGAATATTTCATGAAACAAAAAGCGGAGAAAACCGCTTATCCATGCACCGGGGGAAAACTGCTTGTCTCCCTTAACAAATTCCATAAATTCCCCGCGCTGAATTTCCGGAAGAAAGCCTTCATTTTCCAACAGTATCTCATCCCAGAACCCCATGATTTCTTCTATTCCAAGCCTGTCCAGCTGCTCTTCTATAAGCTCGTCCTGCAGAGGCAGATCGTCCTCTCCAAAAACCGGGAAAGCCGGGAGAAGAAAAGCTGAAATAAAAACAATTAAAACTAAACCTGCGGTGGCTCCTCTTCCTTTCACCTTCTTCTCCCTCCCTTAAGAACCAGGTATAAGACCAATAACTGTTTCGATAATTACCGATATTATCGGGATTGCCATAACCATAATCAGAACTTTACCTGCTAATTCAATCTTTGAAGCCATTGCCCCCTGACCGGCATCCTTTGCAATCTGGGCACCGAACTCTGCTATATATGCAATCCCAATAATCTTAAGAACTGTCTGAACGTATACAAGATTAATATTTGCACTGTCTGCCAGTTGTTCCAGCAGGCCAATAATCATTGCTATCTGGTCTATAAGAAAAATAAAAATAATAACACCGGTAAAAACAGTCAGCATAAAGGCGAATATTGGCTTATGTTCTTTAACTACCAGTGCAAGAAAGGTTGCAATCATACCTAAGCCGACTATCTGGATGATCTCAATAGGTCATCACCCCCGATCAGCTTTGGAAAAGGAACACGCTTCGTATCTTCTGAAAAAGATCATCCACTACAGAAGCCACCATATACAACACCACTACAAAAGCGATCAGTGTGACCCAATTTGCGATTTCCTCTTTCCCCATCTGCTTCAGAACTGTATGAATCATAGCAACTACTATCCCTACACCTGCTATCTGAAAAATCAAGCTCACATCATAATTCACTGTTATTCCCCTCCCAGCCAGGCAAGTCAGAGCATGATGAGCACGATTAGTGCCCCGCCTAAAAAACCCAGGCTTTTATACATAGATTCATATTTTTTCTGGGATTCAGCAGCTTGCTCTTCCTCCTGATTAAAATAAGAAATTGCCAGCCTGATCTGTTTTCGCTGGTTCTCCATATCCTGCTGGCCCAGTGTCTGGCCAAACTGCTGCAGAATGTTTATCTCAGCTGCAGATAAGTCGGACGTGTCTTTCCAGGTGTACAGAGTTCTTTGCCAGATCTCCGAAGCTGACGCTTCTTCAGTACAGAGTCCGTCGGCCACCTTTTCAAAAAATCTACCAAGCAGCGGCCCTGCCTGTTTTCCAACTTTACTGCAGGCGAGAGGAAGAGGTGTCATGCCGAAGACCATTTCTGTCTCCAGTGCTTCAAAGGCGAGCTTTAACTCTCTGATTTGCCTTGTTCTTCTGGAAAGTCTGCTTGAAAATTCCCATCCAAAAACAGTAGCTGCCAGAATTATTAACAACGCTCCTGCCAGTTTCATCGTTTAACTCCGGCAGGGCGCTCAGATAAATACTCCAGGTTCCTTACATTTCCTGTTCTGGATTTAATATTGAGCTCTATCACACGCTGAAATACTCCTTGTTTTAAAAGTGCTGATATTGTTGGCCTTTTCTTAACGTCTTCCAGATTTTCACCATGTACAGAAGCAAATATAGTTACTCCGGCATGGACAGCCTCCATTATCGCCTCCCCGTCTTCCCTTCTGCCTATTTCATCAACGATAATAACTTCGGGACTCATGGAACGAATCATCATCATCAGCCCTTCCGCTTTAGAACAAGCATCAAGTATGTCTACCTTAACGCCAAATTCATGCTGCGGCACTCCCCTGACCGAACCAGCCAGTTCTGACCTTTCATCGATTATTCCTACATTTTTTGCGTCTATTTTTCCGCTGCTTCCTGAACTGATAAGCCTTGCAAAATCCCGAAGAAGGGTAGTTTTTCCGGTTTTCGGGGGACCGATAATCAGCGTATGGCACCACTCCCCTTGCTTCTGCAGCTGGGTGATGTATTTCTCTGCGGCACCTTTTTTTTGTCGGGCAATGCGTATATTGTAGGAACTGATTTCACGTATGCCTTTTACTTCGCCCTTTTCCATAATTACTCTGCCAGCCAGTCCCACTCTGTGTCCCCCTGACACAGTTATATAGCCACGTTTCAGCTCTTCTTCAAGCCGGTAAACAGAATGCTGGCTGAGGAGGCTCATCATCAGGACAGACTCTTTTTCGCTAAAAATATATGGACGGGATTCGTCCATTAAGGTATATGTCCTGTCCCTCGTCCGGATTTCCACCGGCCGGTTCACTCTGAGCCTGATCTCTTCCGCTTCGCCAAGCACATTGGCCGGCAGGAGAATCGTATTTTTTCTGATCGCTTCTGGAAGAATTTTAAGGATCTCTTTCACCAGGCTTCACCTCCAGTTGCCTTTTTCATGTCTCTGCCTATAGAGAATATATGAGAGCACGTCCTTTTTATGCCTAAGTCATAAAGTCTTCGGATAATTTTAAGGACAAATAAAAAAGGCCCGCATGAGGGGTATCCTCACGCGGCCTTGCTGTAGTTAATATGAAAACAAGGAGTTTGGTCAGGTGATGATCAGCATTTAGCCTTAAACTTTAAACCTGAACAAAAGGACCCTTACAAATAGTTTCTGCCTGTCACAGAGAAGACATTTTCCTGATCACTTCCGACAGCATATCTTTGTCTTCCATCCATTCTTCAAAAGAACTTCTGTCGGCACAGAAAGATCCTGCAGGTTTTCCATCCTTTGATATATCTACACAAAACAAATCTTCCGAATGATTATAATACCGGATAACTAAATCATCTAATACTAATCTTTCCTCTGCTTTTTGTTTCCGTGCTGATTCTTCAAATTTCCGAACATGGCTTAAAATCAGTGCAGTTACTTCCTCTTCATCCCACTCTTCATATTGTGAAACAGTTGAGCAAAATGAACCCATCGGCTCTCCATCCTTCATAACCTCAAGACACATCACATGGTCAGAAAACTGGTAACAGCTTGCAGATATACCATCAGCCAGCTTTATTATCTCTTTATTCATCGTTCCCCTCCTCTAATAAATGCTTACTAATAAAATACCTGAATATTCATAATAATTAAACTAACCCGCTCAATCGAGTAGGAGGGGGTGACTAACCCCCGACCTCTCACACCACCGTACGTACGGATCCGTATACGGCGGTTTCATGAAAATCAAACGTTATATCAACGACTTCAAACCCATCCTGCGCCAATAGGCGTCATTAAGCGTATGGTGGAGAATTGGGCTACAGGCGACTCGCCAGTAGCCTTTTCTTGTGTTTCCCCATTCATAAGCCTTCTGCTTCGATACTCCCAAGGCGATTAGGTTTCTGACTTTTGTTTTCGGTTTCTTCCATTCTTTCCATCGTACCATTCGAAGTCTTCTTCTTATCCACTTCATTAATTCCTTTAATACCGAGGGTGTTTCCGCCAGTCGGAAATAATTTCTCCAGCCGACGATAAACCGGTTCAGCTTGCCAATTCTGTATTCCATAGGAATACTTTTCTTTCGGGAAGTAATCTCACGGATTCGACCTTTTGCCCGTTGGATTGATTCCCTGTGTATTCTTATTTTCGCTTTTCCTTTAGAAGAAGCTGTGAAACTGAAACCCAGGAACTTTCGTTTCCACGGACGGTCTACCGCGCTCTTTTCCCGATTTACCTTTAGCTTCAGTTTATCTTCAATGAAGGTGATCATGTTCTTTCGGATACGCTCTGCGGCTTTCTTTGACCCCGTGTAAATCTGGCAGTCGTCCGCATAGCGGACAAAGCGAATACTCCGTTTCTCCAGTTCTTTGTCCAATTCATCCAGGACAATATTTGAGAGAAGCGGGCTTAATGGACTCCCTTGGGGAGTCCCCATGTCGTTTTGCCTAACTAATCCGTTTTCCATGATTCCTGCCTGAAGGTATTTCCGGATGAT
>NZ_KV917376.1:4656071-5028763 GCF_002019695.1 Evansella clarkii
GATTTCAGTTCCGCAGTGGTAATGCCGTCAACGCCCTGGCTCCCTTTATTTTGGACTACCTTGAGATATGCTTTATTCAAATTGTCTCGGTGTAATATCTCTTCCAACATCACATTAACCTCCACGTGGCTCTTCCTTTCCATTGTGTGGTATCATTCTCCACGCTTCCTAAGCCCTGGAGGGATTCACCTCTGCTTCCTAGGCAAGCTGGTATGTTCTGTGTCATCGAATGATACGTACGCAGGTGGATGAGCACTCTTTTCATGATTCAGCCCTTCCCACAAAATCTAGAAATCTGTGGTACTATGGCTTCGGCTGACTTCTGACAGTTCAGTGATTCCTCCTGGAATCAGTTACCGCATTTGTACGGCGTTCCTGTCAGACCTCCCCGGGTAAGTGCATAAACTTCCTCTCCATATACCCGCCTCATTTACTGCCGGATCCTTCGGTCGTTAGGACTTTGACTTGTTTTGCAGCCTCATCCAGACCAGACAGCCTTGTATGAGATTCGTGTTCCTCGGGTCGGAGATTTGCCTCCGGCTTCCTTCAGATTCCGAGTCGCCCCGGACACCCTTGCCTTTAGCTAGCAGTTACAACGACCTTCACTGTTCGGGACTTGAACCCTAAAGCGTATGCACATGCCGGGCACACAAAAAAACACACAAACCTCTTTCGGTTTGCGTGTCCTGACATCTTTATGCCCGGGATACATACTGGGCGTTTCGGGTATCGATAATCAGTACATCCCCTTCATTAACAAAGAAAGGTACCTGCACAGAAAGTCCTGTTTCGAGCACCGCTGCTTTCGTGCCTCCTGAAGCAGTATCTCCTTTTATGCCTGGTTCTGTTTCTGTTACTTTCAGCTCTACGGTATTCGGTACATCAATACCAAGTATTTCACCCTGATACTGCAGAACCTGCACTTCCATATTTTCCTTCAGGTATTTCAGCTGTTCTGTCAGCTGTGCTGCCGGAAGTTCAAGCTGCTCATAAGATTGATTATCCATGAACGTATGTGTATCACCGCTTGCATACAAATACTGCATCTTACGGTTTTCAATATGAGCTTTTCCAACTTTCTCCCCGGCACGGAAGGTTTTCTCCTGAATACCTCCTCCTCTTAAGCTTTTCAGCTTTGTTCTTACGAAGGCGGCACCTTTCCCTGGCTTCACATGCTGAAATTCCATTACCTGCCAGATGTCATTATCTACTTCAATTGTCAAACCTGTTCTTAAATCGTTCACGGAAATCATAAATTCAGTCCTCCTGTTAAATAATCGGTCATCTTATTCTTCCCCTAAAATAATAAGCTCCTTTGAGGATTTAGAAAGAATTTCATTACCGTTTTCTGTAATAACAATATCGTCTTCAATTCGTGTTCCGCCCAGACCGGCGATATAAATTCCAGGTTCCACTGTCACGACCATGCCCGGCTCGAGTACTGTATCTGATTTGTATGACAGTCCAGGACCCTCATGGACTTCCATACCGAGCCCGTGACCGGTAGAATGGCCAAAATACTGGCCGTAACCTTTATCAGTAATATGATCCCGGGTGAGAGCATCCGCTTCTTTACCTGTCATACCCGGTTTAATTCCTTCCACACCTTTAATTTGTGCTTCAAGAACTGTATTATATATCTTTTTAAGTTCGTCTGACGGATTTCCAACTGCCAGCGTTCTTGTAATGTCGGAACAGTACCCTTTATAATACGCTCCAAAATCAAGGGTTACCAGCTCCCCGGTTTCGATAGTCTTATCGCTTGCCACACCATGAGGCAAAGCGGATCTGCTTCCGGACGCAACAATAATATCAAACGCTGATGAAACAGCACCTTGTTTTCTCATGAAAAACTCAAGTTCATTTGATACATCGATTTCCTTAACACCAGGTTTGATAAACCCCAGAATATGATCAAAGGCTGAGTCGGCAATAGCGACCGCTTCTCTTATTGTATTCAGTTCCTGTTCATCTTTAATGAGTCGCATTTTTTCAATAAGACCACTGACAGGGACTAAATTTGCACCTAGATTCTCCCGGTAAACTTCATATGTACTGTATGTAACATGATCTTTCTCAAAACCAAGATTTTTAATGCCCATCTCAGAAATTTGCGCTGCAATTTCTTCGTAAATCGGCCCTTTATGCTGGACAATTTCATAACCTTCCGCCTGATTCTCCGCTTGCTCTGTATACCGGAAGTCTGTAATGAATTTTGCCTCGCCTCCGGAAATAAGGGCAACTCCCGCTGTTCCTGTAAAACCAGTCATATAACGACGGTTATAGCCGCTTGTTAAAAGTATTCCGTCGATTTCGTAATCGCTGAAACTCTGGCGTATCTTTTCTACACGACTCATATCTTCCTCTCCTCCCGCATATTTTGCAAACTTTGTTTCCCCTGTTAACGAATAAAAAGAGAATAGAATGTTCCAAGGAACATTCTATCACAGGACTTCAGCTTTGAATAGTTTCACCCTCATGCACCGTTCTTTCATGGTATTCATAAGAAATGGAATAACCAATAAATAAACCGTACACTGCAAACAGGCAAAGATTTGTTACGAGTGTGTTAATATCCAGACTCGTTATTGGTTTAAGCCCTGGAAAAACTGGATTTAAAATAATAAAAATAAATCCCCACAGTCCTACGCCGTAAAGGAGCCCTGGCCAAGGTTTGTTTATTTTCACAAATATCAGCCTGTAACCAAAAGCAATTCCGATGGAGAGTACAGAGATTATTCCTATACTGACCAGCTGCCCGATCCAAGTATTTTTCCAGTCGCCCAGAGCCCAGGGCATTAATACGAGTGCTGGTCCCACACGGGAAAAATTCAGATAAAATGCAAGATAACTGATGAGACTCCAGAATAACCCTCCAAAAAATCCTGTAATTGCAATTACAACATTAAATGGCATCTCTTTCTCTGTCTGGTTTTGTTCTAATTGATTGCTGCTCACTTAAAATCACCTCATCAGTAGTGTGTCCATTTTTCAAATAGTTTTTCATAATATAGATGTTAACTACGTGTGTAGTCTTCCTAAAAGGAGGGAATAGTATATTAAACATAATCTGCCGGGAAAACTTTTTTTCATGGAGGGAATCAGCAGAGCCATGTAGAATATAATAATTATAATAACTTTTATTAGAACTCCTATTTTTGAAGAGTGTTCAGAATTGCTACACTGCAGGCTTTGCACAGTTTATTGATACAATGCAGGGTTTCAAATACTGCTGACAGGTAATAAAAAAAGTATCGTACAAACATAAGGTTTATAATGCCCAAAGTAATTCGTCCATTACATTTTAAAAAAAGAAAACAGTTGATCAGGATATATTAATCGTTTAATAAAAATACAGATTCTAATAAAACTCATTCAGGAGGTGTGCAGAAATGCTGCGTCACTCATTACACCCACTCGTGTTAACCATTCTCGGTCTGGCTGTTCTGGGGTTAGCTGTCCGATTATTCACTTCTCCAGGGTCACTGCTTATGCAAATTCTGGTTACTGTTGGGATAGTAGCTATTTTGCTGTTTGTATTCAGAAGATTTGTTATGCCAAAGATTATGGGGGAGCAAGCCGCTTATTCTCCTCAGCAAAGTGCCCAGGTCCACAAAGCAAATGCACGAAAAAAATATGCTGGCGCTAAAAGCCAGAAACCAGATAAAAAGAAACGTGTATCCAGGCCACTTGTCAAACGGCAGTCAAATGTAAAGCTTACGGTCATTGAAGGAAAAAAGAACAAGAAAAAGAACCGAGCTTTATTCTAATGCTTGGTTCTTTTGTTATTATTTTCGTTTAATCCGGCTTTTCTGTCAGGGAAGGAGATGATGGGACAATGGAAACTGCTAATATATTTATACCTGTACCTTCGGAATGGCTGCTCATCGTCTTTTTGATTTTTATGGGAGGGATCTTCTGGTCAGTTAATAAAGCCACAGGATTTCAGGTGCTTTTTCTGACCGTATTCTCCATGAGCATTGCCCATATAATAACTCTGCACATCCCTTATTTCCACGCAGGGGATGAATTGCTTCCTTTTACCCATCCGAACATACAGGCAGTAACAACTTTTTTTGCTTTTTTTATTCCTTTAGCAAGAAATAAAACTGATGTGGTGCTATGTATGATTCCGCCAGCACTATTCAGCATCATGCTCCTGATTTTAACAGATACAACAGCCTTCTCTATTGCTGGAGGAGTATTAATCGGCGGATTTATTGTTTATACTTTTTACCGGTCACTGGACTGGATTGGGGGAATGCCTGAACTTTATTTAATAATCTTTTCCATTCTCCTTCCTTTGTTTCTTGCAGCAATTCTGTACCCTGTAAATGAATTATTAATTTATCCTGGAATTTTGCTGGGTACCGGGATCGGAGTAACTCTTGAATCCATAAAAATTAAAATGGACATAAGCAGGAACAGCCCTCGCAAGCGATTTATCGCCTTTTTTATCGGGAGCGCCGGTATACTTCTCTTCTACGGAACAGACCTGCTGTTTAATGCGTGGGTGCCACTTCCCGAAATGACACTTGGAATAGCTCTTGGTTTATGGATTACCATTCTCGTTCCGGTACTTCTTATATTACTGAAAGTCTATAAACCTCAGACTGAAGCAAGGGAATTATGATTAGTATAAGCACCTAAAGCAAAAGCCTGGTTTGTTTTTAGTACGACCAGGCTTTTAGAAATTTTCCTGTGCTTTTTGCTCCAGCTGCGATAAGCCGCTCCTTCATTTCCACATCCAGGGAAAACTGGGTAACCGGTATATCCTCTGTTGGAATAAAGATAATATTTCTTTCAAATTTCGTGGCTATATGCCTCTGGTCATGAGCCTGACGCATCGTTTCAAACAAAGAATGGAGCATGTTAAATGCATTTTTAATTTCCATAGGCGATGTATAATCCGCCGCTGGGGAGAGACGTAACCCGAGCACTGGACGTACAGGGTTTTTCATTTCTTCCGAGAAAAACAGCCAGATAGGAAAATTGCTCAGCACTCCCCCGTCAACGACGAGTGCCCTTTGCCCCTCATTACTGACCAGTTTAACAGGCTCGAAGAAAAATGGCAGGCTGCAGCTCATTCTCACAGCCCTTGCAATTGAGAATTGCTCGGGAATCAATCCATAATGAACAAGGTCGTCAGGAAGAACGACAAGACGGCCATGAGTCAGATCTGATGCTATCATTTTCAGAGAGCCCGGTTCTAAGTCTCCAAAAGTTATGATTCCTTTCTGTTTAAGTACAGTAAAAACCCAGTCTTCAAACCGGCGTCCTTTATACAGGCCCATTGATTTATAAACTCTGAGCCATCTGTAAAATGATGAAAGGATAGGAAGCCTGGATGGTTCCAGCAATTGTTCAGCATCCATTTCTTCAAACAAGTATTCCATTTCGGTACTCGTATATCCAGCCTTAATCAGAGCTGCAACTAACGCCCCTGCACTTGTACCTGCCGCCCTTTCAAAGCCTATTCCTTTTTTATGCAGTTCCCGGATTGCACCTACAAAAGCAAAAGCTTTAAGTCCGCCGCCTGTAAAAACCCCATCAACCTTTTTCATATCCCTCCCCCTTAGTTTATTTTAGCTGTTACCTGGGGAAAAATGATTATTTTCTATATGGTTTAGGAAAGGGGAAAGGTAACCAATTAACTTGTCAGGCAGACGGAGAGATGGGCAGCTTCCGAAAATGCATAAAAAAACAAGCCTTGCTGATTTCAGCCAAAGCTTGTTACTGTTTTATCCATTATTTTTCTGAACTTCTCTGAGTTCTTCCACCCGCCCAGGGTTTTCCTCGAAATACTGCACCAGGTCGCCAATTCTGTCAATCGCGTCCCAGCTAAGGTGATGTTCTATTCCTTCTACATCACGATAAATATTCTCCTTGTTTACCCCGATAAGTTTCATGAACTCTTCCAGTAAATCATGGCGGTATACGAGCCGCTTACCGATCTTCTTACCTTTAGGCGTAAGAACGAGACCGCGGTATTTTTCATATATAAGGTATTCGCTCTTATCTAATTTCTGTACCATTTTTGTAACCGATGATGGGTGTACCACTAATGCTTCCGCTATGTCGGAAACTCTGGCATAACCCTTTTCTTCAATAAGTAAGTAAATCCTCTCCAAATAATCTTCCATGCTCGGTGTTGGCATGTGTTCCCCTCCAAACTGCAGTCATTCCTTTTTTCGTTTCCTGTGCGTCTGAATAAAGTATACTATAAATCGTGGACAGAAACTACCGGCGTCTGCCGTGATATGGGAAAACAAAGCTGCTGTGTTAGTTCGAAGGTGACGACGGTGTCTCAATTAATTTGCGGGATAAATCGGGCTTTGTTATACAAAATTTGTACTTTAATTTCCTTTGCAGAACATATTCATCCCCAAGTCATGATATATGACCTGCTATCTAAATAAAAAAGAGGGTACCCCAACATCATCGATACATGGGCACCCTCTTCTTTATATATTTACATTTTTACAAGCCGCATTTTAACTGGGCGCTGCAATTTGTGCATGTGTTGCATCCGCCGATATCTTCCACTGTACCTTTACGGCATACAGGGCATGTGTCTCCTACTTCGCTGCCGTAAGTTACTGAAGTGCTTCGCAAATCAGCGATTGTATCTACAAGTACTACTTTCTTTTTCGGCTCTTCATTATCAGGTTCTCCAGCTAGTTCCACCGCGTACATATCGTTTTCCTCTGCTTTGAGAGTCAATACCTGGGAGTCGCGGCTTCCGTCTACATAGACAGTACCGCCTTTTGCTCCACCATTGTAAAGACGCTCATATACGCTTTTAACCTGATCCACTGTGTAGCCTTTCGGAGCGTTAACAGTTTTACTCAATGAACTGTCTACCCAGCGCTGGATGACACACTGAACATCCGCATGGGCTTCAGGTGAAAGGTCCATACTTGAGATGAACCACTCCGGCAGATTTTCTGGATCTGTGTCCGGGTTTTCATCCAGATACTCCTGCAGTATTTCCGCTTTAACCTCGATAAATTTACCAAGACGTCCGCTGCGGAAATAAGAGAAGGAAAAGTAAGGCTCAAGGCCTGTACTTACGCCAACCATTGTCCCAGTGCTTCCAGTTGGAGCAACAGTCAGCAGATGTGAATTACGAATCCCGTATTCCAGAACTCCCTGACGCACATCTTCCGGCATTTTCTTCATGTAACCGGTGTTGATATATTTCATTCGCAGATGCTTTGTTTCCTGCTCGTTGCTGCCGACAAGGAACGGGAAGCTTCCCTTTTCCTTCGCAAGCTCGATGCTTGTCCTGTATGCAGTAACTGCAATAGTTTCAAAGATTTTATCTACGAGGTCATTACCTTCTTCTGAGCCGTATACTGTCTCTGTATAAATGAGCAGGTCGTGCAGCCCCATCACACCAAGGCCCACCCGGCGTTCGCCTTTTGCCTGTTTTGTGTTTTCTTCAAGGAAGTATGGAGTTGCATCGATAACATTATCCTGCATTCTCACACCAGTCGCGACAGTCTGCTTCAGCTTTTCGAAGTCTACTTGTTTATTATCTTTATCTGCCATTTCAGCAAGGTTCACTGCTGCAAGATTACAGACAGAGTATGGTGCAAGTGGCTGTTCACCACACGGGTTAGTCGCTACTACTTTCTGTCCGTACGCTTTTGCGTTCGTCATTTCATTTGCATTGTCGATAAAGAAGATTCCTGGTTCAGCGGAGTAAGTCGCGCAGATATTAATGAGATTCCACAGCTCTTTCGCTTTGATCTTCCGGTAAGTTCTAATGCCAAAGCCAAGCTTTTCCCATTCGCGCACGTCTCCGTACTCCTGCCATTCCCGGTTATATGCTTCCATTTCCTCTACTGTATAGTTTTCCACGTCAGGGAAACGAAGAGCATAATCTTCATCATTTTCGACAGCTTTCATAAAATCATCTGTAATACATACAGAAATATTCGCTCCGGTTAAAAACTCAGAGTTGTTCACCGAATACGTGCCGCCAGTCCGCAGCTTTTCTTCCGCTTCCTGGATAACTTTCGGATCGAACCCGCCAGTTCCCGGAATATGTTTATAGTTTATAATTCCCTGGTACATAGACTCTTCTATTTCTGTTAAAGGAGTAAATTTGAGTTTTTCCTTAATGAGTCTCTGAATATGTGAATCTTCGGTATTTTCAAGGAGATATCTTAATATTCTTGGATTTTGCATTTTAGAAATGATGAACTCTAAAATGTCCGGATGCCAGTCCGACAGCATAATCATTTGAGCGCCACGTCTTGACCCGCCCTGCTCCACTAAATGTGTAAGCTTGGCGATATCATCGAGCCATGACACAGAGCCTGACGATTTACCGTTTACTCCTCTTGCCAGTGTGTTGCGCGGCCGTAAAGTGGAACCGTTCGTTCCAACACCGCCGCCCCGGCTCATAATTTCCATAACCTGTTTACGGTGCTCGGAAATACCTTCCCTTGAGTCAGCCACAAAAGGCATCACATAACAGTTGAAATATGTTACGTCTGTTTCAGCTCCTGCTCCGTACAGGACACGGCCGGCAGGCACAAAATTCATATTCATCAGTTCATGATAAAACTTTTCGAAAGATTCCTGTCTTTTTTCAGGGTTTGTTTCCACTTCAGCCAGGCCTCTCGCATTTCTTTTTGCGATCTGCTCGTAATATATTTCCAGAGGCTTGTCTATCGTATCAAGAGAACGGGATACAATTCCTGTCTGTTTCTCCTGCTGTTCCTCGAGGACACCGATGAATTCATCGTCGATTTTAATTTTAGCCCGGTTTTCCTCCCAGTCAATTTCCTGAACGATTCCATATCCCCTTGCCGGGAATTTAGGATCTTCTTTAACTGTGAGAACTACAAAATCTCCGGTTTTCAGAGTTTTCTTCTCGGTGTCTTTGAACGTATAGCGGTCCAGCATGACCAATCGTGATACTCCGCTTTTTTTTATCTTCATATCCGGAGTAATTGGAAAGACCTGGGGAAACTGCTCAATATCTTTATTCAGCTCCTCCACGTTGATCGTCTTTTCAGACATAAACGTCTTCACAGGCGTTCGCTCCCTTTCATTAAAAAATTGTCGTATTATTGCTTGTCAAAGATCGGTTCCTTGATCTTATGGCAACTAATGCCAATATTGTTTTATGCTTGTTTAAGCATAGCACAGATATAATACCCGATCAATATATAGTGTACACCTAAAATACAAAAATACTATATATAGAGTTCTGTTGAATATACATATGGTTTTGTCAACTTCGGAAAACGATAAAAAAGCAAGAGAACCGAAGAAAATACTGGATAATCACCAGCTATTTTTCATAAAAAGAAAAATTTATAGTTTGCTAAAAAAAGGTGGAATATGTCGATTTTAATCGACTGTTTTTTTATTCGACATATCTCACAGGCGAATTAAATTGATTTCATAATTCTAGATTTTCTACTTTAATGGGAACATTATCTTAAAATGTTACTTTGCTGATCGATTTACGCTTCAGACGGACGCTTTCTGCGGGCACTGCCTCAACTAATTTTTACGGTTGAACGCCGTCAAAAATGGATTTTCAGCTTCTCATGCTTTTCCCGCCGGAACGAGCATCTTTTTCATCGCAAATGCATCGGGTTGTCTCGACGGATATTCTACGGAGCTAAGCTGGCAGAGAAAGAGACAGTCGCTGTCTTACGCTGCAATCGAAAATTAATGTTCGACTTTTTTATTCAAAGCCTAAAGATTAAATTCATTCAATCTATAAAGAATAATCTCTGCAGAAGTTCTGCAAGGTCCAAAAAAAATAAAAACATGCCGAATGGCCGACATGTTCTTTTTAAGCTTTAAAATTCCACTCCGGTTTATCGTATTTTTGCTCCATCAGCTCATTCACTTCCTGTTCCATGTCTGCAGTAAGTGTTAATGGCTCCAGCTGGATATTCAGTGCTTTTTCAAAACCGTTTTTAAACGCATCCTTCATCATCGGAATTGTAATTGGCTTTTCGGTAAGTTCCTCAATAGCCACCGCTTTATTCCTGAATGCTTTCTGCATCCTCTCTCTTACTCTTTCATTGGGGTATTTGAAGACATCAAAAAGCTTATCTTCATCCAGCGAAAGAATAATTGACCCATGCTGAAGAATAACTCCCTTTTGCCTTGTCTGTGCGCTTCCGGCAATTTTTCTTCCTTCGACGACAAGTTCATACCATGATGGAGCATCAAAGCATACTGCGGAACGGGGTTGTTTTAACTTGTTTTTATCTTCCTCGGTTCTCGGTATCGAAAATTCTGCCTGAAGGCCGAGGTCACGAAAGCCTTCGAGGAGTCCTTCCGACAGGACACGGTATGCTTCGGTCACTGTTTCCGGCATAGCCGGATGTTCTTCAGATACAATCACACTGTATGTAAGCTCGTCTTCATGAAGCACCCCTCTGCCGCCTGTTGGCCGGCGTACGAAGCCAAGTCCGTGTTTTTTTACAGCTTCGAAATCAATTTCCTTTTCTGCTTTCTGAAAATAACCTACTGATAATGTGGCAGGATCCCAGCCATAGAAACGTACTACCGGGGGAATAAGCTTGGCCCGGTGCCAGTCCATGAGCTTTTCATCGAGGGCCATATTATATGCAGGGGACTTTTCTCCGGAATCTAAAAAATACCATGTTTCCATATATAGTTTACCTCGCATTATAAATTATTTACTTTATCTATCATACAGAAAAAATAGCATACGTCAAAATGGACTGCTTAAAAAATTTGCTTGCTGAACATTGCGCGCAACTCAGTTTCCGTATATCATTTATAATGGAATCTACAAACAGTGAATAGACAGAGAAAGGGAGCTGACCAATATGACACCATGGACTCTTATTATTTTAACCATTATTCTGATTGTCTTTATAGTGGTTCGTATGAAGAAACCTAAATACATGAAAACGCTGGAGCAGGAAGAATTCAAAAAAGACTACCGTAAGGCCCAGCTGATTGATGTTCGTGAGGAACGAGAATTCAAGACTGGTTATATTCTCGGTGCCAGGAATATTCCTTTGTCACAACTTCGCCAGCGGGCATCTGAGATCCGGCCGGACAAGCCTGTTTACCTATACTGCCAGAGCGGCAGCAGATGCGTACAGGCGGCGAAAATCCTCCGTAAAAAACGAGGTGTGGAAGAAGTTGTTTCCCTAAAGGGCGGATTCAGAAAATGGTCTGGTAAAATTAAAAAATAAAGAAAGAAAAGCGCAAGCGCCATGGAAGCCGCTCTTTGGCTTCCATGTGCTCCTGCGATTACTCGTCGCAAGGCAGCACAGATGCAAATTCAGGTAGTGGCCTGCCTGAAGTGACCTCGAGTAGCTGTCTCTTCCTCTTCCAGCAGAGCTTCGATGCGTATCCGTCGAGACAACTCGAAGCATACTCGTGATGTAAACGCTCGTCGCTGGAGCCAGACAATTATCTTGGGAATTTATACTTTCATATTTAGCATATAAAAAACCTCCTCCCGGGCAAAACCGGGCAGGAGGTTTTTTAATTAGTTTTCTTTCTGGTAGCGTAAAACCGGTTTTCTCGCAGCTGTAGTTTCATCCAGGCGGTCTATTACCGTGTTGTGAGGGGCTTCCTGTACGATTTCAGGATTTCCCTCTGCTTC
The DNA here is from genome assembly GCF_002019695.1 of Evansella clarkii. GTDB lineage: Bacteria > Bacillota > Bacilli > Bacillales > Salisediminibacteriaceae > Evansella > Evansella clarkii. The sequence goes on from NZ_KV917376.1 coordinate 4,667,698, forward strand.
CTTAGCGATTTGTATCATCGCATCGATGAACTCGTCCAGTGTTTCTTTTGACTCAGTTTCTGTCGGCTCGATCATCAGGCACTCTTCCACATTTAACGGGAAGTAGATTGTCGGCGGATGATAGCCAAAGTCAAGAAGGCGTTTTGCAATATCAAGAGTACGCACACCTAATTTTTTCTGCCTGCGGCCGGATAGAACAAATTCATGTTTACAGTGCTGTTTGTACGGAGCGTCAAAATACGGCTCCAGACGGCGGAACATATAGTTGGCGTTCAGCACAGCATACTCGGAAACTTTACGGAGTCCAACCGGCCCCATAGTACGGATGTATGTGTACGCCCGTACGTTAATACCGAAGTTTCCGTAATAAGGCTTCACTCTTCCTATAGATTCCGGCAGGTTATATTCGAAGTAGTAGTTGTCTCCATCCTTCATAATAACAGGCTTAGGCAGGTATGGAACAAGTTCCTTTTTAACACCTACAGGGCCGGATCCAGGACCGCCGCCTCCGTGAGGTGTTGTAAAGGTTTTATGAAGATTTAAGTGAACAACGTCAAATCCCATATCTCCTGGACGGGTAATCCCGAGAATCGCATTGGAGTTCGCTCCGTCATAATAGAGTTTACCTCCGGCTTCGTGCACGATCTTAGCCATTTCAACGATTTCCTCTTCAAACAGGCCAAGAGTGTTCGGGTTTGTCAGCATGAGGGCTGCTGTGTCTTCCCCAACAACCTCACGAAGGTGATCCAGGTCAACAATTCCTTTTTCATTTGAACGCACAGTGACGGATTCAAAACCTGCTACAGTTGCAGATGCAGGGTTCGTACCGTGCGCAGAGTCAGGCACGATTACTTTTGTACGGTGATAATCCCCGTTTGCTTCATGGAATGCACGGATCATCATCAAACCTGTCCATTCGCCATGTGCTCCTGCTGCCGGCTGCAGTGTAACCTGGTCCATCCCTGTGATCTCTTCAAGGGACGTCTGCAGTTTATACATAAGTTCAAGAGCTCCCTGGATCGTAGAAGGATCCTGGTAAGGGTGCAGGTGGGCAAAGCCCGGAAATCTGGCTACATCTTCATTAATTTTTGGATTATACTTCATTGTACAAGAGCCAAGGGGATAAAATCCTGAGTCCACTCCGTGGTTTCTTGTTGAGAGCGCCGTATAATGACGGACGATTTGCAGTTCAGAGACTTCAGGCAGATCAGGCTCTTCTTCGCGCTGGTACTCTGACGGGATCAGATCATTAATGTTAGTTGCCGGCACATCGAGTTCAGGCAGGCTGTATCCAATACGCCCTTCCTTGCTGATTTCAAAAATCAATTCCTGGTTTTCCCGATTCATTTTACTCCCCCCAATACTGATGCGAATTCTTCGATATCTTCTTTAGAACGGAGTTCCGTTACAGCTACAAGCATCATATTTTCTTTATCCGGGTAATCTCTCGAGAGATCATATCCGCCAATTATTTTATGCGCTAAAAGTTCTTCGTTCACTTCTTTTACCGGTTTATTCAAACGGACAACAAATTCATTAAAAGTCGGCTTGTCAAATGCGATTTCCAGACCATTTTTCTTAAGCTGTTCTTTCGCATAATGTGCTTTCTGAATGTTTTGCATTGCCATGTCTTTCACACCATGCTTACCAAGGGCACTCATAGCAATAGATGCTGCAAGAGCATTCAATGCCTGGTTGGAACAAATGTTACTTGTAGCTTTGTCCCTTCGAATATGCTGTTCTCTCGCCTGCAATGTCAGAACAAAACCACGGTTTCCATGATCGTCCGTTGTCTGTCCTACAAGACGTCCAGGCACCTTACGCATTAATTTCTTCGTGACTGCAAAATATCCGCAGTGAGGGCCGCCAAGCTGTGTCGAAATACCGAATGGCTGAACATCCCCAACCACTACATCTGCTCCGAACTTTCCAGGAGGCTGAAGCACACCAAGGCTTAATGGGTTAGAAGATACAACGAACAGCCCTTTTCCCTGATGGGCAATTTTTTCAATTGCTTTTAAATCTTCCACGTTACCAAGGAAGTTAGGGTACTGGACGACTACACATGCTGTATCATCGCTATATTCAGAAGAAAGATGGTCAAGGTCAGTTACTCCGTCCTTCTCATCAATTTCAACTACTGTTAAGTTCTGGCCTTTTGCATTTGTCTTAAGTACTTCTCTTGCTTCCGGGTGAACTGTCTTTGAAACAAGTATTGTTTTCTTACGTGTATGCCCGGCGCTCATCATAGCGGCTTCTGCCAGTGCAGTTGGACCGTCATACATGGAAGAGTTAGCAATTTCCATACCTGTAAGCTCGCAGACCATCGTCTGGAATTCAAAGATCGCCTGCAATTCCCCCTGAGAAATTTCAGGCTGGTACGGTGTATAAGCAGTATAAAATTCCGAACGAAGAAGCATATGGTTTACTACTGTCGGCACATAATGTTCGTAAACACCGGCGCCAAGAAAAGAATTATATTCTTTAATATTAATATTTTTGTTTGCCAGCCGGCCCATTTCCTTCAGAAGTGTTGTTTCATCAAGAGCTTCTTCAATTTTTAAATCTCCATCAAAGCGAATATCTTTCGGGATATCGGCGAACAATTCATCTATATTGTCTATACCGATCGTTTCCATCATATCTTTCTGGTCTTTATCCGTCATTGGCAAATAGCGAAATTTCACTTTAGGTCATCCCCCTTTGGACTATTAACGTTTATAAAACGGAGTTGCAACAACTTTTGCCTTTAAACGGCGTTTTCTTACCTGAACTTCCACTTCAGTGTCAAGATCTTTATACTTTGAATCGATAAGTGCCAGACCTACGTTTTTCTTCAAGGTAGGTGACTGTGTACCAGTTGTTACGAAGCCGATTTTTTCCCCGTCTTTAAATACTTCATAATCTGTACGGGGAATACCCTTATCAATCATCTCAAGACCAACAAGCTTCCTTGACGCTCCTTCTTCTTTCTGCTTTTTGAGTACTTCTTTTCCAAAAAAGTCTTCATCCTTATCAGGTTTCACGGCAAAACCAATTCCTGCTTCAACAGGTGTGATGTCCTTTGAAAGTTCCTGTCCATACAGAGGCAGGCGTGCTTCAAAACGAAGTGTATCTCTCGCTCCGAGTCCGCATGGCACAATGCCATCTTCTTTCCCTGCTGAAAGAACTGCTTTCCAGAGATCTGCAGCGTCTTCAGGGCGGCAGTAGATTTCAAAACCATCTTCTCCTGTGTAGCCTGTTCTTGAAATGAGTACCTCTTTACCGTCAAGACTTACTCCTTCCCTGAACTTGAAGAAAGTAATTTCAGAAAGGTCCGTTTCCGTAAGCTTTTGTGTTATCTGCTCTGCAAGTGGTCCTTGTACCGCAATTTGGGCGTATTCGTCAGATACATTGCTGATCTCCACTTCGCCTTCAGCATGCTGGGTGAGCCATTCATAATCTTTTTCAATATTAGAAGCGTTCACAACCAGCAGATAATCTTCTTCATTTCGCTTGTAAAGCACGAGGTCATCAACTGTTCCCCCGTTTTCATAACACATCGCATGGTACTGGCAAGCGTAGTCTTTCAGCTTCGCCACATTATTCGTCAGCATTTTCTGAAGATAAGGCAAGGCATCCTTTCCTTTCACTTCAATCTCTCCCATATGGGAAACATCGAACAGACCCGCCTTTGTCCTCACTGCTTCATGCTCTTCTTTAATCCCTGAAAACTGGACAGGAAGGTCCCAGCCGCCAAAATCAATTGTCTTTCCGTTGTAATCCTGATAAATCTCATATAATGGTGTTTTCTTGTTTGCCAAAGTAAGCCACCTCCGCTTTTTTTGTAATCGTTTTCAAACAGGGCATAATCCTGATGTGAAGACCCGGCTGTACATCTTTTGTGTCAGTTAAGCTGTAAAACACACAAAAAAAGACAGAGACGTGCCTCACATATTGAGCCAGTCTCTGTCGTTGTGACCTGAGAGTTTCCCTTCACAGCAGCAAGCCATTGTCTGTAAAACAATGAATATGTGAAGGTAGCCCCTTGGGTGCCCGGCCCTGAATGTCCGGGAACTTTCCAGAGGTGCGTCCAGCAAGAGTCTGTTTGCCTGAGAGATTCACGCTGTATCGCGCTTGCTCCTTCGGCGTCGCCCATTTGTGTGCAGTTTACTGCAATAAACTGGACGCCCTCTCCCCATGCTGTCATCCGCAAATATTAGTTTTTGTAAATCAAAATTCATGAATTAGTAAAAATAGGTTCATAATATGAATCAAACATCATTTCACTATGTACATAGTACCATTATCTTAATTTTACTTGCAACACAGAACTTTCTTATTTTTCAGGGTATCCAGGCCCTTTAGTTTTCCAATAATTATCCTCCGGCGTTCTTAAAACCTGCTGGTCAGGATAAGAATCAGCTATTTAAACAACTGGAAAGGAGCGGTCAAGTTGAAACCTGATATACATTTTGACGATGAGTGGGCAGATGAATTTATTAATTGCCTTGAAAACAACCGGGATCTTGGAACGTGGTCCAAATTCAAAATGGCTTACGAGGCAGGCAGACAGAGACTAGTATCTGACTTTTACGGTCTCGAAGCACCAAAACACCTGCCTGATTTAACGATCTATCCCCACCAGTACGAGACTGCCAGAACAGTGATTGAAAAAATGAATGGAAAAGCGGTTCTCGCTGATGAAGTCGGGCTTGGAAAAACGATTGAAGCAGGGCTTATTTTAAAAGAGTATATGATTCGGGGACTTGTAAAAAAAGTGCTTATCCTTGTTCCTGCTTCACTGGTAACCCAGTGGTGCCGGGAACTGAACGAAAAATTCTTTATACCGGCAGTTGAACAGCGGAAAAAACCTGCATGGGAAAATATAGATGTCACCGTCACCTCTATCGATACAGCGAAAAGGGAGCCCCACGCTTCCGTGATCCAGAATATTGATTATGATTTTATCATTGTGGACGAAGCGCACAAACTGAAAAATAAACAAACAAAAAATTATCAGTTTGTCAGAAGCCTGAAAAAGAAGTTCTGCCTTCTCCTGACAGCTACGCCGGTGCAAAATAAGCTGAGCGAAGTATTCCACTTAATAACTCTTCTTAAACCGGGGCATCTTGGAGCTGAAGCAGGGTTTGAGAAAAAATATAAAGAAGGGGCTGCACATGAGCAGCTGAATGAACTAATACAGAAAGTAATGATTCGAAACCGACGTTCAGACTCAGGGATGGACTGGCCGAAGCGAATTATTGAAACGGTAAAAATTCATTTCACCGAGGAAGAAAGAAGGCTGTATGATGCAGTTTGCAATATAAAACATAAATGGCGCGGCAGCATGGAAACACAAGGACTCTCCTTCACTGTGCTCACTCTGCAGCGGGAAGTTTGTTCGAGCCGGGAAGCTGCCTTTGTAACATTAAGAAATCTGGTGGAACAATACCAGGAAAACAAGGAAGTGACTGAAGAACTCAACAATATATTAAATGTACTGAATGAAGTTCAGCAAAATTCCAAAGCGGAAAAAGTCCTTTCTCTCATCAAAGGGTCAGACGAAAAAGTTATTATATTTACAGAATACAGGGCTACACAGCTTTATCTGCAGTGGTTCCTCGGACAGCACGGCATCCGCTCCGTCCCATTCCGGGGAGGATTTAAACGAAGTAAGAAAGATTGGATGAAACAGCTTTTCCAGAACAATGCACAAGTTTTAATCGCTACTGAAGCCGGAGGTGAAGGTATCAACCTGCAGTTCTGCCATAAGATGATAAACTATGACCTCCCATGGAATCCGATGAGGATAGAACAGAGGATTGGACGTATTCACAGGCTGGGACAGGAGCACGATGTGGAAATCTATAATTTTGCAGTAGACGGAACGATTGAAGATCATATATTAAATCTGCTTTATAAAAAAATCGGCTTATTTGAAGGTGTAATTGGAAAACTGGATGCCATCCTGGAGAATTTCTCAGAAAACCAGCTGGAAGACCATGTATCCAGGATATTGCTGAACTCCGATACTGATGGAGAAATACGCGTTAAAATGGATAATCTCTCCTCCATTATTGCTCCAGACAGTTCAGAAAGGATGTCACTATGAACCAGACAGAAATTCATTCGTATTTAAAAAGATTCTTTCAGGAGCATGAAAGCCCTCTTCTGGAGGAATCTCAAGGCCATCTTCATGTGCAGTTGTCAATAGACATGGACAAGGCATTGATGAACCGGCCATTTTACTGGCATTACCTTGAAAAAATAAACGGTATCCCTAACCCAATGAAGTTGACTCTTATAACTGATCCTGCTGCAGCCCCTGAAGACCTGAAAGGAGAAAAAGTTCACTTCGGTTCCCCAAGACTGCACCAGATTTTTAATACGGCTATGAAGAAGGGCAGCTATTCCCTGCTTTATGAGTCAGTAAAGCCTGAAACAGCGTCCCTCCCTTTAAAACCGTGGCTGAATATTAACGGGGCGGTTTCTTACTTGTGCGACCATAAAAAAGATCGTTTTTTTTCCATAGGACTCAGCCTTATTACAGGTGAAATAATTGAAGACATGTATGAGACCATATCCGGGAAGAATTTTCACGAGCAAATTCCGGATTACTGTTTTACTGTAGCACCAATCATTAAAGTAAGATCAGGAATAGAAAGAATTAAAACTTTCCTTTATTCCGGGCTTGAGAAGGAAGATCACTCCTGGGCTTCAGACGCAGTATGCCGCTGGAGAAAAGATGAACAGCTGCTGGAGGGGTTCTATCAAGAGGAGGAAGAAAAACCAGAAGTATATTATCTGGAAAAAGAAGCATTGAAAGCACAATATGAGCCGAAAATAGAAATCAATATTATTAACGGAGGTTTGTTTTACTTTTATAATCATCCGCTCCACCCGGGAAAGGAAAAACACTTGTGATGTCGTGTAAAGGCCAGTGAAAAGTTTACCGGAGCATACAGGAAGCACACCAGATATGTTGAAGCCAAAAAAATAAACCTGGCAGTTTCGCCTGCCAGGCCACCGTTTTAATGTCTTCTGCCTCGTTTGCTTCTTTTTATACTTTTGAGCGGCTGCATGATCGCATACGGCAGTAAGCCGAACCAGTGATAGATACCTGGCTGCCGGGCAGAACGCTTCTCTTCTCTTTTTGCAAGACGCTCTTCTTTAGGAAGATCTGCATAGCTGACAATCTGCTGTGTCATGTATTTAATGTAATCATTTGTTTTCATTTCTTACCACACTCTCTGTTCCGGTTGTTTTTTTACACTTGAATTTATTTCATACTTCAGGATTATTATTTTTAATACGAACCTTATCTAAAACATTACTTTGTTACTCGATTTGCGCATCAGACGGACGCTTTCTGCGGGCACGGCTTCAACTAATTTTTGACGGCTAAAGGCCGTCAAAAATGGATTTTCAGCTTCCCATGCTTTTACCCAAGAGTCGCCGTCTTACGCTTCAATCGGAAGTTATGTTCGTCTTTTTTTATACAATTATATGTGAAATTCAAAGTATAAATTTTTACGGCAAAGTTTTAATGCAACTACGCCTCTGTCTTCGCCCTTAGGCTCGCCAATCGGCAAGTTTTCTTTATCAGTTTTCCCGAAAAAGAGTTTTGTATACTTTAGAACAACAAGTCGGCGTTTAATTCAGTCTTCTTCCTTCCTCCCAGTTATTTATCTCCCCTGTACTGCTGTTATAATAAAACCTTGCCGTCTTTAACGAGCCAGCTACTGTTTCGGCCGTTACGGTGATTGATGCCTCACTTTCTCCTGTTGAAGTAACCCGATAATTCACCTCTCCATTCTCCAGCTTTATTTTCCCTGCTGAAAGTATGCTCTCATCTCCGCTCTCCATGAGATCCACAATACCGGCTGCCCCCGTCAGGAGAAGATTATCAAGTGTATTCCATTCTTTTTCCATTTTCAAAAACTGTTTTTCTGTTTCATAGAGTGAGAGGGAATGAAGAAGGAGGAGCGACAGGATAAAGACTAATGTAAGGCTGAGCATCAGCACAGTACCTTTTTCATTGTTCATCTTTCTCCTCCTGCTGAACAGAATTCCTTAAAAATTCCCCTGGATGAATAACAGTTCTTTCGAAAATTGTGCTATCCAGCGAAGTGACTGCAAGTGTAATCCCATAATCATTCTCTTCCACTCTGAATGCTCCAGTCTTCTGAAGGAATACTTCATGCCCTGTTCCATTTACCCTCCGACGGATTTTATCCTGATATAATTCATAACGAATTATACTGCCGTCCCCAGGTCTGTCAAAAAACAACACTGTTCCCTGAGCGTTAGTCCAGTATGTGCCGCTTTTCCGAAATTCAGACTGAAGCTGAACAAAAAACAGCACTTTTTCCTCATATGCTCCTCTTTCCGGCTTGTAAGTATTCAGCGCTGTAAAAACGGCAGGGATAAAAGAAGCAATAATAAGAAAAATAGTCAGACCTGCCATGACTTCCAGAATTGTTATTCCCTCTTGATTCAAACGGCGCTGACAAACATCTTTCATATTCTCTTTCGTTCACTCCCTCCCAATACATACATAATTGAAGAATGCCGTTTTTCTCACCAACAGACGCAATATACTCTTTATTCTTATACTGGACAGGTCCCGCCTGCACTTCATCTATCTCCATAATAATCCTGTGGAGAAAGTAATGAACCGCCTCTTCACCCGCTCTTTCCTCCCTGACAGCCATCCGCTCCATATAAATTAAATTAATTGCAGGCAGTAAAACGGCAGCCGACACTGCGAAAACAAGCAGTCCGGCCATTACTTCTGTTAAGGTAAAACCATCAGAGTTTTTCAATATAAAATCTCCCCCTGACGAACTGAAACATAAGCAAGTATGAATCTTTCCTGTGATTAAATATAAGACTGCCCGACTTTGAAACTGTACCTCCAGGCATATACCGAAGCTCATTATAATCTAGCGTCCCCGCAGCCACCGAGAGCCCTCCTGGGAAATAACGTGTTTTCACGGTCCTTACCCCGTGTCGTATTCTGTAGGTTCCGTTTTCCGGTGAGAAAATCACGTGTACTGTAATTCCCTCGCTCATCGCTGTCATCTGGCTTTCATACAAGTCCATTTCAAGCTGTTCAAAAAAGTATTCCAGACTCTTTGCTTCTGTAGACTTTCCGAATACAGGAAATGCAATCAAAAGCACAGTGCCGAGGAGCATCAGCACTAACAGCATCTCAATAAGCGTATAGCCTGCCTCATTCAGATTCCTCATATTCCAGGTAATCAAAGACCCAGATCGTTGAGAGTAACAGTGCTCCCGTCAGGGCATTTCAATGTGTCCACGTATTTTTGATCTTCCAGGACCGATAAACTTTCAGGTTTATTACCTGTATCAATTTCGTACGCAAAATACTGAGCTTTAATCAGATCCTTTGTGGCCTCACATCCTTTTTCTGAAGCCATGCTCTGATTTTTTGCAAGATTTGGCACGGCGATCAGCAGAAGTATAGAAATGATAACAAGGACAATCATCATTTCAATGACTAGGGGTATTAACATATATTTTTTCCTAAAATAGACAAAAGAGGAGCTGACCAAATGGTCAGCTCCGTTATAATTGCAGATAATATTATTCTCCATACTCGCAGTATGGACAAAAATCATATCGATTGTAATCAGCCTGATTATGATGCTCGCTTTCATGAATTAAATGGTGATAATCAACAAATACTGGTGTTAGACAGTTGTTAGTATAATCTCTTATAGCAATAAGGCGGATATTTTGAGTGATCCCAAATTGCCACAGAGATGGACCCGCAACTTTTCCATCGCTAAACTTATGGCCATGGATGTTTTCAATAATAGTGACTACTTCATCTAGCTTATCTTCTGCTATCGGATGACAATGCGGCCATGCACCCGTTCCGCCAGATTTGATAATACTCTTCCAGTTTTCTTGAATGACAGGTATTACCTTGTGAAACAATTCGAATATGTATGTTGCAAACATTGTTTCGTCTTTTAATTTGTTTGTATATCCCTTTTTTGATATACTTCTTAACCAATCTTTATTAGAAAGATCAAAAGTTAAGGGGGACTCTGATGTATTAGGATCAGTCCCCCTTTGAACATTTTTGCTTACATCTTTCTTGTTTTTGCCAATTCTCTTTCTACCACTTTTACCCATCAATCAATATACTCCACTTGCTGAATGTAATAATTAAAAATATCTATGTCTGATATTTTTTCATTGCACCTTTCAATTGGGTTGTAACCTTTCCTTGCATTTCTCCACGGGTCTTCTTTATGAGTAATGGTTTCTAATTCATTACCAGTAAATTCGCCATACTCTTCCCAAACCTGTTCCAGTATATCCTCTATTTCTTCAGGTAAATCAGGTGAAAAGTCTTTTTTGGGAATGTTCTGATACCCGTAATTACGATATTCAAAATATACATCAGGGATAACTGGTCCATGTACCCAGGCTTCGAAATCTTCTTCAAAAAGCCGATTTTCCAATTCCTCGGAATCTTCATTTTCTAAAGTTAATGTCCAGGAATAAGCATAATAAAGGAGTTTTTGCAGCTTTTTAGGTGACATGGAATCTTTGGATAAAAACCAATTGATCACATTTTGTAATTCTGGACTCAATGTGGTCACCCTCTTTCTTTGATAATTATTTTTAACATAAGGATATAGCAAAAATATGCAAAAAGATAGTATTTTGACAAAAAATCCATAATTCTTTAATATTTGTATTCCTTTTTTTGTGTTCATAGTAACTTATTTATGTCCTATTTTACTACTTTTTATTCAATTACCCAAACATATGTTCTTGTTTTTGGAGGTTTATTTTTGTATCCTACATATAAGGGGTGATCAACTATGAAGGAAATAGACATGTCAAAAAACAAAGATCGAGGAACAATAAAGTGGACAGCCATGATGCTTCCGGAACATATTGCTATGTTGCGTGATTGGCACCATGAGCAAAGTAAAGTTCCTAAGCCGCAACTAGAAGAGCAGCAGTACGAGGAATTTTCTTACATTATGGCTGAAGCTATGGAGTTTAACAGAGAATTAAAGATTACTTACTGGAAGAATGGATTTTATGAGGAATTTACTGGCCATGTTCATTACGCTGATCCAGTCACCAAGAGGTTACATATGAAGAAGAATGAGGACATTGAATATATACCGATTGACTGTATTGTTGCTATAAAGTGATTTGTCGAACAAAAATTGTATACTTTTGTAATTTTCTGATATATATTGGAATTAGGAGCAGAGGACTTAGCAAGGAGTCCTGGGAAAACTGTTCCGTAAAAGAGTGGGTATGGAGAAGTCCTGCTCTTTTTTTTGTATGTGAAAAGCCCGGAATTAACCGGGCTCTTTTTTATTATCCAAACATATGACCCCAAGTTGCTGGTCCAAGGATTCCGTCATTTGTTAATGAACTAAACCCTCGCTGATAACTTCTCACAGCTGCTGCAGTTTGTGGTCCATAAATACCGTCAACAGTTACCCCTATGACACGTTGCACAGCACGTATATCAGTGCCGCGAGGATAAGCTCCTCGATCATGACGGCGGACACCCACATATCTTACAATCATCCTTAATCTTTGAATTGTAGATGGGCCAGGGCGCCCGAAAAAGTTTCCGTTTCTGCTGGAGATATTATGCTTCAACTGGAATCGCTCTATCGCAGCTAAAGTTTCAGCACCAGGCTTTCCGTCTGCTCCAAACCTAGGCAGCTGCTCACCTGCACCGATCAACAATCGCTGTCCTTGTGTAACTGATAAACCAGCTTCTTTAAACGCTACTTCGATTTCTGAATACTTCTGTCTGGCTGACATTTTAGCAAAGGACGGAGTGGATCCAGTTGAGCTTGATTTTGTTTGCGTCGGCCTGTCCACTTTAACTTTTTCGCCCTCCCGGTAAGCTTTAAATTCCTGTCTTAGCCTATTCATATTCTGGCCAGGACATTGTGTATTTTGACCAGGAAACTCATTATGGCCCATGACATCATCTACAGTTAGATTAAGGTCATCAATCACTTTTTTAGTACGTTCAAACAAGACCCTTTTTTGACTTGGCGAAAACTCTTTGTTTGCAACTACGCACATATTATAAATGTAGCTGTTTTGACCTCCTACACCGTTAGTCACCATTTCGTAATCGTAACAGAGCTCTACATCGTTATTATCAGCATCTGATAAAATTATTTCAGCATATCCGCCAGTAGACCAAGGAGGACGATATTTGCTCCATGTGTTATTCCAAAATGACCAAAAACCTCCTCTTGCTGTACCTGACCAATGCCAAGCCACTTTCCTGATTTGGCTTTTAGATCGTCTGGTATTTCGTTTTGGTGTTTGCGATCTCAAATCAATAATTTTACTCATTTAAGCCCCTCCTCTTCTAATTTTTTTCGTTGTTTCTGTCCAGTGGGTGTAGCATATTTATTGTGGTAAACTGCATAACCCACAATTGCCAGTGGTCCCAAAGTGGCTAAAAAATCTAGCCACTCATTGGGGACTTCTACTCCAAAACTTGCTTTTAAAGCCAAAAAAAGAGCCGCCACTGCTGCCAGGACGTACTCCACAATATCTTTTAAAACTTGCTTATCCATATAAAAGCCTCCCTTTAAGGTGAATAGTATGAAATTAGTATCGGCGAAATAGCCAGTATCAGAGGTATAATAATCGCGACAATACCAATAAGATTCCTGGTTAACTGATCCCGTCGTTTGTCCTCCTGTTTTTTGTAAGTTTTAAACTGCTCCTTCAGCTGAAGAATATCTCTTTCATTGTCCTCAGCTAAACCAAGAGCTTCACGACTCCTTTCATTAGCTTCATGGGCGGCCTCAAACTTCTCCTCAAACTTCTCTTCAAGCTTTTCCATTCGCCCATCCAGTTTAGTTAGCGATTTAGACAACCCCCGCAGCTCGTCATATATTTCTTTAGGGCCTATTATGACCCCATTTTTCTCCTCACTCATTGTCCCCTCCCTGTTTGAGACATAAAAATAACACTACTACTCAGCAGTGCCCTCCTCTTTATCTTTATTTATTTCATTCAACAGATGATTTTTTGCTTTCTCTTCCAGCTTTTCAATTGATTCGTTACCAGCATACTCCTCAGCACTTAACTCCAGGTTTCCATTAACACTTATTGTCCTTTCTTCATTTTTTGCGGCATATGCTACCTGCACACTCTTCACATTATTGTTTTCGTCATACCGTGTATTTACTGAACGGATTTGAAAATTCATTTTCCTTCACTCTCCTTTTTTTCTGTCCCTTTTAATAACTCTAATTCCCCGACTTTTTCTTCCAACTTTTCTGCATAATTAATAATCGCTTGCTTTGCTGCCTGTTCATTCGCCAGCTGCACCTCTAAAGACGCAATCTTGTTCGCCAGCTTTGCTTGTACGTCATTTGAATTATACGTTACTTTTTTCATGCGGATTCTCCCTCTCTGGTTAATTTATCTTCTAATTCATCAATACGGCTCTTTAACTCTTTTACAATTGGTATAAGGAGTGTCCACGCCCTTTCCTGATAGTTTTCCACCTCCCCGTCCATATAGTCCACATACTCTGGCAATCCTACAGCTTCAAAGTCATCCGCAATTAATCCATAATACCTGCTTAATCCTTCTGTTGTACCCCCGTTTTCCTCAACCTCAGCTATGTCATACCAGCTTTTAGGGGTAAGATCTAAAAGTTTATATGGATCTACATTTACTTCTTGGATATCTGTTTTATACTTTTCAGCAGAGGTGGAACGATAAAAACGATATTCTCCACTACCATCATTTGCTATCCTCACATTAGCCTGGTTACTGGATGTATTATCCTGAGTAGCATTGTTATACATAGTCCCATCGTCTCTGATCCAAAAATCAGTTCTGAAGCTTCCTCCATTAACATGACTCCTGATTTCAAAGGGGATCATCCCAGAAGCTCTGTTTCCATAGTGTGTGTTATGAATGTTATTACGAGAGCCGATTTTGTGACCATTCGCAAACATAATTCCATTATTGTTTTGTGAATACCCCCCCGTGCCAGGAAGGTGCATACCGCCATTCACATATATGGTATCTCCGGTGAAATCAATCATATCCGCATAAACTCGGAAACCATCTAGATTAACACGATCACCAGATTTATTTACTTTATAAATCTCTAAAGCATCATTGAGGGTATTAAATTCTGCATGGCCAGTTTCTATAAATGGCCGGTTAACATCAGGCTGCCATTGCGCAACCTGCAAGCTTAAACCAACGCCTCCTTCTTGCTCAATATTGGGGTTGTCTACTACTAATTGGCTGGCCCTAACCTCCCCGGAAAAAGTACCAGTGGCTCCACGAAGCTCGCCACCAAACTTAAGATCGCCCCGGACTTCTAGTTCTTCTGCCGTCACAAAAGCATCTAATTCGATTCGGTCTGCCTTAGCACTAATTTCACTTTCCAAGCCGTCAATCGTCAGCCAGGCTTGCGAAACCTCCTCGCCCAGGTTATCAACTGTGCTGGCGTCCGCCTTCAATGTTATCTGGCTGTTGAGACCGTTTATGTCTACCTCCACACTGTTCAAACGCTGCCCATGCTCAGTGACTGTTTCACTGTCAGCTTTCAATTCAATCTGTCCCGCCATTGTGGATATCTGGCCTTCTGCTGTGGATACACGATCTTCAACTGCGTTTACTTCGGTTGTAGTTGCTCTTAGGTTGATTGCGTCTGCATTCTGTACAATTTCAGTTTCCGCGCTAACAAGCCTTCCAGCAACACTGTTTGCCGCACTAACATTAATAACAGTTTCCCTATAACCCGAAGGTACAGATGCATCTTCTTGAAAGTTTACTAATGTCCACCCACTAATCTGGATATTCTCGTACATATGAGCTGTTAATTGATAAGAGTCCCGGGTTGACGAACGTATATATACATCTAAATACTGCGTATCGTAAGTTGTATTCGTTAATATACGAATCTGTGAAATTGGAAAAGATCCATAGCTGGAGAATCTGGTTATAAATAGCTCTTCATTCCTGTTGTAATGAGTTTGCGCTGAAAATTCTACTACTCCATGATGCCCGGAAGTTGTATCCTTTATTAAGAACCTTGCACTCGCTCTGTTACCTGAGTTAGTTGCTATTCTGTACCAAGCTCCTTCGGCAGGAACACTTCTTCCTACTTTTTCTCCTTCAACAGCAAGAGTTTCCAAATCAGAGACAGCAGTATTTAATGTATTTTGAGTGACCCTTTGACTTATCATGTCAGCATGTTGCTCCTGTACACTCTCTACATTCTCAAAACGTGTAATTACGCCATCCTGATCCACTTGATATTCTGTTTTAGTCACCATATCCGCAATTAAATCTGCCTGCTGACGCTGCACAGACTCCAGTTCACTGACCTCACCTGTTAAGGTATTCACCGAGGATTGTTCAGCCTTTGATTCAATTGCCAATGCGTTTTGTTCAATACTAGTTTTAGCCTGGTTTAATTCACTTCCGATATCGCCAACCTCATCGGCAAGTTGATTAAAGGTAGTTTGCTCCACCTTCGAACCTAAACCTTGTTCGGTCTGGTAAATACGTGACTCGTGGCTTTCCAAATCAGTTATAATACCATCCTTGTCCGCTTCATAGACAGTTAAAGAAACAACGTTATCAAACATGCTATCTAATTCAGAAATTGTGTAAACAGAATCAGCATCAGCTTTGCTTACTAACTGACCATTGACCCAATCCGCATCCACTTTTGAAGACACCTCGGTCTGCAGCTCATTTACAATGGAGGTATCGGCCTTATACTGCAGCTGTCCGTCTACATATTCCAGGCCGGCTTTTTCAGCTATATCCTCCGTTAACTCCTGGACTTTTGCTTCGTATACCGCCTTATTAACGGCGTTAACGTCAGTATAGTTTTTTGCACTTCTTTCCGCTTGGTCTGCTACGGTATCAGCGTGTTCTCTTGCATTTTGTTCTGCTTCACCGGCTTTTTGATCTGCATGATTCTTAGCGTTACCCTCGGCTTGATTAGCCTTCTCGGAAGCATCCTGCTGCGCTCTGCCTTCATAAAAAATATCTTGATCATCCGCATGTTGTTTGGCATCCGCACGGGCATTACTTGACTTCTTAGAAGCGTCATCCCTGGCAATCTCTTCATATAGAATGTCCTGATAATCGGCGTGTCTTTTCGCTTCCTGCTCAGCTTGGTAAGCTTCCTCAGAAGCAAACTGCTTTGAAGCTTCCAGGTTCGCAAGTGCCTGTTCGATTCTTGCCTGCTCTTCTGCAGATAAACGCCGGTCTGAATGGTCAATAGCTTCACGCATACGCTCTACGGACAGCTTTGCAGGCAGTTCCTGTTTTTCGATACCATCAAGCTCGTTAAACTTATCTTTGATCTTGCTGATTAGGGTTGGCTGCGCCTCTCCGAATATTGCTTCTAAACTAAAGCCAGCAGGTTCATACACCTCTATAAATTCAGTAATAGGTGCTTTCATGGTGACATTCCATCTTTTATTAAATACATCTGTTAAATCCCCAAGACGGAAATCCTTCTCATATTCAAAAGGTGTGTTCATTGAAAAACCTTCCGAATGATGTTTAATGGAAGGTGTTAAGATTTGAGCCTCCAGATAAAAGGTAGTGGAGAACTCCCTCATCTTTTGCTCGCCGCGTACTATAAGCATCTGTTCGACTTCATCTTCTGTCAGCTCTTCCTCTTCTTCCTCCCCCTCTGAACCAACATCCCGGGCATCTATAAATGTCTCCAGACGGCTTATACCTTTTCCTTCTCCAATCATTACGATCTTTCGCTCTGCGCCTTCGCCCTGGCCGCCAACATATCCAACATTTTTATAATCACTGTCGGAGTCCACAAACTGCTGCGTCTCAATCGTATTAAAATCAGGACTAAAAAAAACAGGTGGATTACCTGCTTCATTGCCCTGGGTTAAATCACGTGGTTCAACCACATCAAATATCCACTTTTTTCGTTCAATATCGGCGTAAACTACCCAGCCAATATTAGTTTGCTTCGCAATGCTGCTTAATTCATCCGCTACATTCTTAAAACGGCTTTCCCACTCTATGCGGGGTCCACGATTCTGGTTAGGTGCAATTTCTATAAAATCAATTTTCCTGTCAGGATCATCTGGATTAACAAAGTGGCGGTCAATATAATGCTTCATAACTGTCTCTGCATCGCCGGACTTTCTGTCATGGCTGGTATGTTCCGGTGGTATCGTGACTCGCTGATCTGTAATGCCGTCCAGGGTGACTCCTGTTACCTTCCAGTTTTCTGTTGCCTTACCGTTCTGGTCTAAAGCCACTTCCCGATGACGGATTAACATGCTTTTGTCGCCGCGCTTATCTATGACAAGCTGATTACCTTTTTGAAAATACTCGGCACCTTCCACATACTGATTAATATGCAGCTCAAATTCACCGACTTCATAGAACCGAGGATTAAACTGCAGGGAAAGGTAATTATCCGTTTCATGAAGTAATTCCATATTGTCAGAATATATTCGAATGGGCTGTTGCATTAACGCCACCTACCTCGCGCGGTATAGCCTAAATAACCACTGGCTTGACTGTTTGTAGACATGATATAAACCTCAACTGAATCACTGGATACGTTTCTAAGCCCCGGCCATTGAACACCGGCTTGACGCCTTGATCTTGCCTCAACGCTAGGTCTTTCAACAAAAGGCTCCGGGAAGTTAAAGTTTTTATGGTTGTAGAAGATATTTGAGCCTTCATTTACTGTTGTCGCACTGGTATCATCAAATTTACATTCCATCATCCCATTGGAATACTTGATGAAAGAACCGTTTGCTTTCTGCCCTTCCTCTACTACTAGGACGTGTTCCTGAAATTTCCCCCAAGGAGATCCGCCTGTTAATGAGTTTGAAGCCCGTTTAAACTCTCCATATATTTCGTAGTTCCGGGAACTTGTCCAATCAAAAATAGTAAAAGTTTGTACTCCTGTATTACTTCGGTTAGCAATCGTATGGACATATGCTCTTAAGTTACTTAAGCTTCTCCCATATTGGCCAGGGCTAATCCCAATAGCATCTAACCATGCCTGCATGATTTCCGGATTAGCGCTTCCGGAAAGATAAAACTGCGCTATCCCTTCTGCATAGTCTCCTGGCGGTGCACTTGGATGCTTAATATCCACCGTATTAATTTGATCTCCTACCCTCCGTGCAACCTGGACACGTCCACACAGTTCATGGTCTCCACGCTCATCTGTTATCTGTGAGTCATCGATAAAAGATTTCCCCGTAGTTATTCGTACTTGAGCTAAAGAGAGCTCATATACATAATCATTTCTTGTTAATGAAGGTGGCTCCGGGCTTGAACCTGTGGTCCCTTTCTTCACATGTGCTTTAATATGCCTTGCATCTATGTCTCTATCCAAACGGAGGACAACCCGGTCTATTCGGTCATTATTTGGGTCTGCCGGGTCATGTGTAAGAGTAAGGCTGGAAGTATTGGTATACTCATGCCCTTCTATAAAACCTGCACCCGGTCCCAAGATCGTATTCATGGAATTATTAGCTGACACCCTTAATCCTTCAAAAAATCCATTGCCTAGGAAGTTTTTAAAGAACTGTGCAAAATCCTCAGCCTGATAAGTTCGCTCATCTCCTGTGACGGAGTTAAAGAACCGTGACAATTCTGCCATTAAGATCACTCCTTTCTATATCCCGACATACTTGTTATGCCAGCTGATAGCTGCAATTGCCTCAGCAATCCCTTCATCTGCTGTATATCTTAATTCATTATCGCCGTCTTTGAGCTGCCAGAAATCGCTTAGATGGTCCATGTATCCCATTGCTTTTATTATTTGATTGCCTCGGTGAATTTCTACCCGTTTTGCTTTTGGGTTCGTATCTATATATAAAACTTCCTCCGGAGAAATAGCTGCATTAATTCGAATAAATTCGCCTGTTGTTCGATTTTCAATCATTGGCCGCCGTAGTGGACCTTGAATTGTAATAACCACCGGCGCAGAAGTATCACCATCATTTTTAACGGTAGTTACATCTCCCTCAATGCCAAACTGAACAGGAAAGGTAAAAGGGAAAGTGAATTTTCCCTCATATGCCCTTAATGACCTGGACACCTTTACTGGATCTAACCAGTAAGGATCTGGTGCAATGAATTGAACTACAGAGCTTTGAATAAATTTAAATTGTTGTTCATCTGCTGTAGGAAGGTGATCCACATCTACATAGATAATGTAGGTATTGTTATCGTCCTCATATTTCAATTCACCCTGGCCAAGCTTAGGATTCATGATGGCAGCTAACCTCTTCCGATGAAATGCAATTTCTTCTAGTGTTTTTCCTTTATAAGAAAATTCAATCGCTATATCTCTTTCTTCTAAAAGGATATCTACTGGGGTTGCTCCGTCCTGTCCATAGGAACGCACGGTTTGCCGTTCTGAATCTGTATCTCCAAGACCTGAGACCTTATTCATAATATAAGGGGGATTAGGGCCAAATACGACCCGTTCCCCTTTGGAATTGGTAAAGGTTAATTTCCTCATGTTTTTCCACTTCCTTTACAATCCTTCACCCATACGCTGGTTTGCTTTTTTCCAAAGCCTTGTTGCTCCCCGATGTGTTATTGGCTCAGGGCTAGTATAGTGAACGTGTGTGTCTCCTTTTTTCTGTTTCAGTAATTCCATCATCATGGCCATTGCTTCTCCCATCCGTTCAATAGTTTCCTCCAGTTTATCCATACGATCACTGCCTCCAGGATTAGGCAACTGCCCTGGTCGTTTTGCCCCTCCTCGACTTTCAATATCTTTACCTGCAAGAGCAAGCAGCTTCATAGCTTCTGTGGCTCGTGACGGATCTGTTGGGATTACATACTCTGGATAACCGCCGTCAGCCAGAAGAGCAAACATCTTATCTTTAATCAGGCCTCCTGTTTTAAACCCTTTAGGATTTACAGGAGTACCGTTTTTCCTGATCTCGTAGTGAACGTGTGGGCCCGTACTCATACCAGTAGATCCTACTAAAGCAATTCTCTGCCCTTTCGTTACAACTTGTCCGGCACTTACAAGGTTTCTGCTGTTGTGTGCGTAATAGTGGTCAAAGATTCCAGACTTTACAATAACAACGTTACCAAAGCCACCTGACCACCCACTAAACGATACGTTACCTGCGCTTTGTGAGTGCAGAGGAGTTCCTGTAGGCGCAGCGTAGTCTATCCCGTTATGATGCCTTCTCTGACCCGTGACCGGGTGTGTTCTCCACCCGAAAGGGGAAGTCATCCGGAACTGTGCGCCGAATGAAGGAGATCCACTTGGCGCTACTTCGTCCTGTGTACCTTTTAACTTCTCGACTACGGCATCACGTAACCCAGAAAAACTACCTCTCATGATACCGCCAGCAAAATCTTCTGCTCTTGGCATGCTTACGCCAACAAACTCCATCGCCTTTTCAAACAGTTTACGTGGAGCCTCTAACAGCCACCCAACAGCGTCACTTGCAAGTCCTTTGATATTTTGCCATCCTTGCTGCGCTTTTCCTTTCACCCAGTCAAACGCTCTGCCGACTCCCGATTCATAGCCAGGCAAGCCCATGCCATCTTTCAGGAGCTTCTCTGTTTCTTTGTTAGGAAGGACGCTGGATCCTTTAGGAAGGTTAAGAAGTTCAGCTCCCTTTTCACCCAGAATCGTGTAACCCATGCCCGGAAGATGCGCGAGTTCCCTTCCTTTTTCTCCGACTATTGCCGGACCGCCTGGATGGTTTTTTGTTCCTAAAGCGTACTGAGGAACATTAATTTCTGGAATACGCAGACTAACCCCTATTTTCCCCAGTAGATTATTCATTCCTCCGACTACTTTATTAACTCCAGTTTCCAGAGTGGAACCCACTGTATTAGAGAAAGACTTTATTCCCGAGGTGGCTTTGCTCGCCATATTTTTAATTCCGTCACCAATTCGGCCAGGTAACTCCCGTGCAGCAGTAACCATATCGTCAAAACGATCTTTCAGGTTATCTCTTATATCACTAGCCAGGTCACGGAAACGGTCTTTCATGCCGCTAAATCTTCTGACTGCCTCATCTCGCATGGAAAGAACCCGGCCGATTGTATTATCCTTCATCCGCTGCATTCTCTCTGTCACGCCGTCACGTAACCGATTTCCTAAATCAAAGAAGCGATCTCTTAAATTGGTGAACCTTTCTACAGCCTGGTCACGCATATTAGAGATTCTTCCAATAGTGTTGTCTCTTAATGCCTGAATCAAATTGGTTACTCTGTCACGAAGAGCAGTTCCTATTGAAATGAAAGTGTCCTTTAAATTCGTAAATCTTTCGACCGTATTGTCGCGCATTCGCTTTATGCGATCCTGTACGTTGTCTCGCAAATTTTGAATACTGTTTAGGACTTTGTCTCTCAATTCTTTCGTTCTTTGGATTGCTCTGTCTTTCAGATCAACAAAGAAACCAATTACTCTGCTGACCATTTCAGATACAATTTCACGGGCTCGTCTTCCTAAATTCAGGAACCAGTCTACGATTGCATTAACCATATCCGGGACAATAGAGTTACCCACGAGATTCATATAGAGATCTCTGAAGAAATCAATGATATTTCGGATAAATGATAGTGCAAAATCAATAATGGCTTTAAATCCGCCTGAAAAGACGGTTTTAATTCCCTCCATCATTTTACTTATGTCGCCGGTCAGTAATCCTGCCAGAATTTGAATAATACCCATAACAGTATTTTTGGCAACTTCAAAAACTAAAACTATAGCATCCCAGGCAGTTTTAAATATTAATTCCACTGCTGGCCAGAAAGTTTTAAAGGCATCCCATAAAGCGCTTAGGAAAATCATTACTCCTGTCATGATATTGGAAATGGCGCCGGTTATGGATTCCTCGTTTTCTCGCCAAAACTGGGTGATACTCGATGCAAAATCTTTAAAGGTTTGCACCACGTTATCAATTACTGGTTTTATATATTCTATCGCTGCCTGGAAGGCTTTTTTAGCGCCGGCAAGAGCTATATCTACCCGTTCACGGAAAGTATCCGAAGAACGATAAGCTACCACAAATCCGGCTGTTAAAGCCCCAATTACAGCTACAGCAATTCCGATTGGTCCAGTGAGTGCTGCAAAGCCAACTTTTAATGCTGGCAGAATACCTCCCACTCTACCAACCCACATAAATAATCTTCCGAATAAAGAAACTATGGGGCCAGCTACTTTCAGGAATGTCCCGAACGCGAGTGCCATTGGGCCAATCGCAACTGCTACAGCTGCTGCAATCCCAATCCACCGCCTGGCTCCATCAGACAGTTCGCGCCACCAGTTGATAAGCTTCATCACATTCTCAGTTACGCCATCAATAGCATTCTGGAAGTAAGCTCGTATCTGTGGCATATTCGCAAGAACCCAATCGAGCATTCTTTGGAAGTGAGGCATAAGCTCTAAGCCTATTGAATTTACGACTCCGCCCATTGCTCGCTTTATGCTGTCCTGGGCATCCTGGAATTCTTCAGCTGCTTTTATCTGGTCTTCACTCATCACAATTCCAAGCTCTTCGGCTTTCTGTTTCGCCTCTTCTATGGTCATAGACCCATCACGTAAAGCAGGAAGTAGTTCCTGACCTAGTTTGTTACCAAACAATTCTCCTGCAAGTGCTGCCTGTTCTGATTCATCCGTCATCTCAGAAAGAGTCTGAATGGATGTAGCAAATGCGTCTTCTGTGGAAATTGTTCCGTCTCTTACGCCGTCCATGTCTACTCCAAGGCGTGTGAGTGCGTCAGCATATTTCTCATTTCCTTCAGCAGCCAATCCCATGCGCTGGTTTAACCTCTGCAACGCATTTTCCATGCTTTGGTGTGATAACCCATTCTGGCTGGCCCAGTAGTCCATTTCCTGATAAAAGTCAGTAGAGACGCCCATTCTGGCAGCGCCTTTAGCGACTGCATCAGCATTTTCGGTTACTTTGTTCGTTAGCGCAAACAAAGACACCCCAAGACCTGCAGCTGCAGCCCCTACACCGAGAACAGCTCCTGTCCAAACCTTACCAAAATTCTGTATGCCTTCCCCGGCTTTAGACATTTTCTTCCCGGTTTCGTCTAACATTTTTCCGGTCTTTGTCCATGGAGAATTGGCGATGCGCTGCTCTTCATTTAACTTTTTAAGCTCTTTTCGCACGCCTTCTGTGTAGTTTTGAAGGTTGTTTAACTCTGCTGACTGCTTGTTGAATTCCTGGGCAGCCTTTTCTGCTTCTTTGGATCCTTCACCATGCTGCTCGACCATTTCTTTATACTTCTTTTCTGCTTCGTCTGTAATTTTGGTTTGTACTTCAATTTTCTTGTTTAAGCCTTCCAGCCGTTTTTCGTACTTCTCTACAGAACGATCGCTCCGGTCAAAAGCAGACATGTTATTACGCATTTCAGAGTTAACCGTTTTAAGGCGGTCTTTTAATCCTGTTAACCCACGTTCAACCTGTGTGGTTTCTAAATCTAATCCAATGGATAACCCTTTTATCCTGTCTGTCATAGCTTCCCCTCCTTCCCTTTAGACATAAGAGAAACCCTTAACTCCCGAAGCTAAAGGCAGAAATTAAGGATTTTTCTTCTTGCGGTTGATTCTTTTCGCGAAGAATGGACACTACATAATAAAATGGCATATCCAGTAATTCATTTATGTCTTTTCCGTTCTTCATTAAATCCACAATCATTTTATCTATATACTCCAGTTGTTTTTCAGGACTGAAATCTTCCTCAGTTAGCCCTTCTTCGCCAGGAACTTTTTTGTTTCGTCTGACTGGTCCCCCTGGGCAACAAACATTAGCTGGTTTTGAAGTGCTTCGAGTGCGTCTGGAGCATGCAGCCTGTCGTATAACTCCTCCACAGTGAACTGATTATCATATATTTCTTTTGCTACGAACTCCGCCAGCATTTCCATCATCTGAAGTTCTGACGCTTCCTCATCCTTCGTCATATCTGCCTGAAGCTGTAAAGCCTGGCGCACTTTAGAGAAAGGGATAAATGGAGGCGTCCAATACTTTTGCAGTTCCGGCTCACCGCCGTTTGCCACCTCTTCAGGGTTTTTTAGTAATTCAATCATGTTTCGTTTTAAATTTGCCATAACAATTCTCCTTTATCTGTATTTTGTTAGTAGAAAAGAGCAGGGGATTATTCCTGCTCTTCGTTCTCTTCTTCGACTTCTTTAATCAGTGGCACGCCAATTTTATTTTTAGAAGTGGACAACTCGTCCAGCCTCTTCTTACTCACCTTTTTGTTTGCTGGGCGTGGATACGGCTTATCTTTCCGGTATACTTTGTCACCATCTTCAAGATCGGTAAAATCGTGCAACACGATGTATTTGGCCATCTATTACGCCCCCTCTGGTTGCGCGTCATCTAATTCCGGATATGGCTTTCCAAAAATCTTCAAGAACAAAGCATCTCGCTTTGCCGTTTCTCCTTTTGCATCCTTGCCAAACAGCACTGACTTATCATCAGAAAACCCGTCTACTTTTCGATCCATGAAAGCAGCAGAGATTTCTTCCGGATTAAATTCCACTCCGCCTTGCTTAGTAGATCCTGATTTGTTTGGACGAAGGAATAATCCTTTGGTAAGACCTACCCATTCCGTTGAACCGTCCTCGTATGTCTTAGCAAAAATAACAGCGACATATGGAGGGGTGTCATTGGAACCATGGGCGTAAATGCCTTCCTGTTCTTCAAGACCAAGCAAAACAGATTTATCTTCTTCAGGTATTTTGTGGAACTGCGAAGAAACAGTAATGTCACCTGCTGCCACAGCAATTTCAGCCACCTGGTTATCACCGTATGCTCGAACCGGCTCCTGCGGCATTTCAACAGTTATGTTCTGTAAAAATCGAACACGTTCTGGATTCGTCTCCGCTAAATCATTCTGCCCGAGCTTTGCGTAATAAAATTTATCCACACCTGTGGCCGCACGATAATTTTTTTCTTCCGGCATGTTTTATCACTCCATTTTATATAATTTCTGAATCATAAGCTTTTCCTTCATAGCGCCTGGCATCACGAAAGACTCCGGTATCTTTATCCCATTCATCCACACCAGCGCCTTGGCCAAAGCCTAAGGTCAACAATACTTTCCTTACTCTCTTTGCTACTTTTTCAGTAAGAAGGGAATCTTTACTCCACACTTCTATCTGATAAAGATAGCTGTCTGAAAGAGGCTTATTGTCTGCATAATCTTCTGGTATAGGTACATCTAAAGAGTCAATGACAATATAAACCCCGCTCATACTTTCCGTAGGCGGGTACTCATAAAACTTTATTGGATTTTTAACGTGTTCATCAATCACTGGATCGGCTTTTAATGCGTCATGTATTTCCCATTTCACACGTTATCACCTCCCCAGCTCTTCACGTATCACACGCTGGTAAGCAGCACGAGCAGCACGAGCAGCACGAGCAACAGCACCTTTTCCTTTAGGGTTTGGATTTTTAACTGTGCCGAACTCGTTTAAGTGAATGATACGGTAACGGCCTTCAGGACCTTTCCAGTGAACTCGAATGGTCCTTTTACCGCCATAATCCATAGGCTCGGAGAAAGTAATTTCGTCCCTTGAAGCTCCAGTTTTAGCAAAACGGTTAAACTCCCTGACCAATACTTCTTTAAATACTTCAGCACCTCTGCGTAAAGCCTGGTCTACTTTCTTTTGCAAGGCTTCTTTACCGTAACGATTATCAAGTTCTTTCAGGAGCTCGTCCATTCCGTCAACTCTTACTCCGCTCACCTTACCACCTCCGCTATGACATTTATAAAATCTTTATTCTGGAGGTCTGGCTGCGCTTGTTTGATGTTGTAAAGTAATCCCCTGTATTCTGGGGCATCCACTTCAACATAATGCAGATTAGTAGGAATGAACTCTTCCTGCGGATCCCTGATAATTACGGTTATATCAGAGAGGGTCCCATTTGCTTTTGCCCTTTCCACATCCCTAAGCCAAACGGTGTCAATTTTAGCCCAGGCAGTAAACACTTTCTGCTTTCCGCCTCCTGGCAAGGGTCCGTCATTAGCTGTGAACTCATAGAAATTAACCGGAGTTCTTAATTCGCCACTGTGCACCCGTGGAGGCTTGTATTCAAAGCTACGCATTCTCTTCACTCTCCTCTTCTTTGATCAGAGATAAAGCGAAGGAATTTATTTCTGCTATAAAGTTATCTTCAAAGTATTCGACTGCATCGTTATAAGCATAGCGCGTTCTTTCGAAAACCAGTTCTTTCCCCGATTCACTTGTCGCTATATCAAACTTGCCGCAAGATCTAACAATACGAGCATATGAAAAAGACAACAACCGTTTTAGATTGCTGTCTTCTGCACTATGGGTTATATGCATACGCTCTTTAAATTCCTTAACTATTTCAGGTGTAATTGATGTTTCCATCAACCGTCACCCCCTTTTAGGCTCCTGCTGGTTCAGATGTTGTGAAATTGATATCCAAATCATAAAGTAGAGCAGCTTTATTGTCACTTGGCTTACCATTTGCAAATTGCTTAATCGTGTAAAGCATCGCATCTTCAATAGCCAGTGTCTGGTCAAACTTGTTTGTTTTATATCCTCCGGCCACAGCTGCAAGATACTCGCCTTTAACGAAGAACAGAGCTTTTTTCTCTGGAATCTCCTCTGATTCAACCACTCGGATATTATAAGGTAAAGATGTCACCCATTGACCATTGGCAGTTTGAATCGTATTGCGAGCTTCTACACTTATAGCATCGACAGGATTAACGACCATAACAATTTTATTTAATACTTTGCGTGCCTTACCTTTTTCATTAGTTGAAAGAGATTTAATGACGTCATGAAGTTCTCCCGCAACAACCTCCCCTTTGTCAGAAGGAGCAAAGGTTAAAGTACCTGAAGAAGTCTTAGTTGTAACTGCGCCTGTTTCAGAATCTTTATTTTTCATTAGACCGATCGGCTCATTTTGGGCAGGTCCTCGACCATTCACTAATCCATATTCCAGACCGACTGAGTAAGATTCAACTAAGAGAGTACGAACGTAACGCTCCACATATTCCGGACCAAGCTCCAGCATGTCTTTTGGGATAACAGCAAAAGCTGTAAGCTTTAATTGTCCAATCTGCTCTTCACTAAACGCCGCACTCACTTGCCCTTTTATTTCACCAAACAGTTGCCCCCAGGCATAAGCCTTTGTTGGATCTGATTTTATGAACCTGGTTACTGCTCCTAAATCTTTCAGTCCAATTGCATCAAGGAGTGGGTGTTCTTCTACCAGATCCTCAAAAATTCTATCTTGCGTAGTAACCGGAAGGATGGAGTCCTCATCAAAACCACCAAACTCGATTGCTTCGTTGAAGAATTTCCTTTCAACAGAAGTAAGAACATTCTGTCCGCGTGCTGCTAAAATTTGAGCATCGTGAACTTCATTACGAGCTGCATTAGTAATTTGTTCCGTTAAATCAGTTTGTAGTGCAGTAAACATTTCTGTGAAGGCTGACTCCAATTGCTCCGGAGTTGAGTTCTCATCTTTCATAACGTTCATATAAGCTGCTTTTTTCGTTTCAAAATTTTCCATCTTACCTTTTAACTTCATCACCATAGTTTGTTACCTCCATTTTTTAAGAAAATTAAAAGAACCTGCATCCTTTTTCGCGCCTGGTGCGATACTTGGAGAAGGTTCTTTTTGTGTTTTATTTAGAATGCCTTTTAATTCGTTCATGATTTGTTGCTTACTTGCGTCATTTAGAACAAGTTCATCATCTTCTTCATTTTCCTCTTCCTCTGACGTGCCTTCCAGTGCATCCGCAAAACCAATCTCTAAAGCCTTTTTAGCACTGAACCAGGTCTCAGCATCAACCTTTTCTCGAATTTCTTCGCGGCTAACATTTGCTTTAGTCATGTAAATGTCAATAATACCTTCTTCTAATTCGTCAAGGATGTCTGCTTCTTTCCGCATTTCCGTTTTTGTTCCCCAAACGATATTACTCGCTTCATGAATCATCATCATTGAACCAAGACCCATGTACAATTCGTCAGCTGCCATTGCGATAACTGATGCTGCAGAACAAGCCCATCCGTCCACATAAACTGTGACTTTTCCATCGTGACGTTTTAATCGGTTGTAGATAGCAATTCCCATGAATGCATCTCCGCCAGGGCTGTTTAAGTGAATTTTGATATCATGGCCTGATGCTTGATTCAAAGCCTCATCCATGTCGCTTGCTGAGAAACTATCACTCCACCAAGAGTTTCCGATAACGCCGTATATGGTAATGTCGCTCGTTTTAGTTTCCTCGTTATGGACAACATTAAATTTTTGAGGGATATCCATTAGCTGTTGAATATAGCTCTGATTTTTAAATTGTTTTAAGAAATCTTTTCTGCTCATTTTTGTCATTCATTCTCACCCCCTTCAACTGCATCAGCTGTTTGATAGTTTTTTGTTATAACAAATTTGTCTAACTCTGGATCGTCCGAACGTTCTTTACCAAACAATTCCCTCACCTCGTTTCGAGTGAAAGCACCAGAAGAAATTAGCTTGTCTACTGCCTCTGAATTTTGAATTAAATCCCTTTCTGTCAATCCGAATACATCAATTCGTTCGCCATTTAAAAAATCATCTTTTGAAATTAATTTTGCGTTTAATTCGTCCTCAATCTTTAACACGAACGGGCCATTACAGAACTTAACAAATGCTTTGATACTCGTTTCATAATCCGAAAGTTCTCCATGAATTAGTGCTTTTGGGATTCCAAGTATGTTGGCCACATCATCAACAAGAGATTTTTTGAGTTTAGTAATTTCTTCAACAGACTGGCCTTTTCCTTCACCCTTTGCAACCTCGTTATAATCAAATCCTTTTAATTTCGGAACAAGCGCCACAGTGTTTTTCTTAAAAGAAGAAAATAATCGATCGATGAAATTTTGTAGATTCTTTTGTGTTTCTTCGTCTAAAGATTGACTAGACCCAACACCGACTGTTCCTCGAATTTGATTGTTCCTCATACTAATATCGATCATACGACTGAATAAATCACCAAAATCATTAAACATACCTTCCATAAATTTTGTCAGCTTTTCATTGTTGTACTCGATGTATAGAACTTCATCCATTCTAAAGTTACGTCTAAATGTGTAGTCTTTAACTGTTACTTCCCGGAACACATCTGGATACAAAGCGTATTCATCACGAGTGAATGTATCAGCAATTAATAGATCGTTTGTATCGGTCAACACAACAAGAACTTCATTGTCATAAATTAATTTATAGACAAACCTTTGCCAAAAACTAGCTGCACTTTGATCTGTATTAGGGCGTACATTTAATAAATAATGCCATTCATTAAATTGTCTTTTATCACCTATCATATACCTAAAATCAGACTGACTTATACTTCTGCCAATAAAGTTGATACACGTTTCTAATGCAATCCTTTTTAGATAGGCTCGGTGATTCGTTTCATAAGTAAGATCCAGGTCAAACATTGATTTAAGCTCTTTGTTACGTCCAAGTATTTTATCTAACCATCCCACTTTTTATCTCCTCACCTCCTTCTAAAAATTAAGAGACCCAAGAACAGTTAATGTGTCTTCAATACTCTCATCTTCCAGTTCATTGGCACGGTACAGCGCGTGGATAAATGCCTGGAAACCATCTGTTTTTCGCTTCACTTCTTCCTTTTTTAAGAACTGTTTGCCATGTTGCGTTTCTTTCACATAGACATTATTGGTAAACCACCGCATTAATGGGTTATCTCCAAAAATGAATTTATGGTTTGCGAATCCGTCCTCCACACGTGGAGCAAGAAGAGGATGGATGCTGGATGGACGGCGTATAGCTTCCACTTCAAAGCCTTGCTCTTCTAATAGAGGCCTTAATATATCAAGCTTGTAATTATCCGCAATTATTTTTTCCACTCCGTGTTCTTCCCGCATTTCTATAAACCAGTTAACTACATGCATAGGGTTTAAGGACGGCTCGTCCACAACTTTCATTAACCCTTGTTGTTCCCATTTTTTAATCGGTGCTTTTTTCCCTGTTCCGAAATCATTGGCGCTGTTTGAGTAACCGTAGTGAACATCACAAAAATGTTTAATGGCGAAGGTGAACGATTTAAAAGCGAATTCGTCTCCCTTTTTAAACAACAGTCCACAGGTGGCGAAATCTCTTACGCTACCGAAGTCTAAAGAGCCTATTGGCTTTGAATTCAATTCGAAAAATGGACGGTTAGTGGCGTCCAGCTCTTCTGGAGTCGCTACTGAGTTTTCCAGGTTATCCATGATGAAGTTCATTCGCTTAGTGACGAACGCTGCATAGCCGGAAGGGTTATTAGTTAACCTCTTGTACTCCTTCATCACTTTACTGAATAATCTTTTCCCGCGTTTATTTAAAGGCTCCTGGAGAGCCGGGTTTGCCTTTGCCCATTTAGAGGGGTCGTCCATTTCGTCCAGATCATCTAATTCACAGATGTACGGGAATATCCCACCGAATTCAGTTACTCCGTTAAGGATGTCCTCACATTCTCGGTACTTGATATCGAAATAACCTTCTCGTACATAACCCTTTGTTCCGATAAAAAATTGCCTTCCACAGTCTACCTTTCCAAGGCCTCCGGAAAACACGTCAACAATATCAGAGGATTCCATTTCGTGGTACTCATCGTATATAACCGCACCTTCACGCCCGCCATCTTGTGAGCTGGCGTTACTTGTCTTATATTCAAAAACGGATTGCGTCTCTAATCCGGTAATGCTGCTTTTAAAAGCATCGAATTCTTCTTTCAGATCCTCGTTACCTTGTTTATTTATGGTGCGAAAACACTCCAAGAAACTTCTCTTTGCCTGCTTTTCAGAGTTAGCAACAATGGACACATCGTAATAATCAATCCCATGCAAAGAGCTGATAAAGTAATTCGCGAGCGTAGAAATATAACCATTCTTCCCGCCGCCTCGCCCCATGTTAATGACAAACTCATCAAACACAGGCTCGTCATCATCTTTACGGAACAAAAAAATGAATGGGGTTATAAACGTCTCCCATTCATCTAATTCAAAATACCATGCTTCACTGAATTCTATATAATTTTCGATTTGCTCATCGTCAAAATAGTAAATGTCATCCCTGGGTAAAATGTATCCTTCAATCAAAGCAATTAACTGGATTCTTTTTTTGTTAAGTAAAAGATCGCCGCGTTTCCATTTTTTTATATATTCGTCAACATATTTATTGTGCAACATACGCTATCGACCTAAAAGTTTGGATTTCCTATCCGGTTTCCTTTGGGGAGATAGATCAGTTAATTGTTTTATGATTGCCTGATAAGTTTTATCGCGATTGTCGTAGTTTTCCACAATGGGCCTCTTACGATCATATGGAACTTGATTTTCACTTTGAGAAAATTTCTCATACTCCCCATTTTCTAAAATATCTTTCCAGTTGTCGTCCAGTAAAATCCTAAGACGTGCAGCTTGAGTGATTAATCCTTCCACAACTTTCAGCTGGTTTTTCGGAATGTTTTCCAAAAGATTTTGCAATCTCTCCACTTCTTCCTCAACACGGTTCTCCATATCCTCAATTCTATCGTTTAATAAATAAAGTACAGATACATCCAATGCCTTCGCAATTTTTGATAAGGTATCTAAACTGGGAGAATTTTTACCTTGTTCCAGGCTGGCATAATAGTTGGTCGAAATTCCGGCCATCTTAGCAAAATCAACCTGCGTTAACTTTTTCTCTTTTCGTTTTTCACGCATTCGAAAACCAACTTTTTGTCTATCCAAACTAATCACCTTCTTTCTGCACGCCCCTGGGAGGAGGGAGGGGGTATTTTTTTCTGTCACAACCGGCGAGTTGACCCCCCGCACCGTTCCCTAGAGAAATTTTTTTGTCGAAACTTTTCGGGCGGGGGGTATTATTATTTTCAAATACTTTCCTTCTTTGCTTCTCTTCTTTTGATTAATACAGGTTTACCTTCCTTTTTAGTGATTGCATGGGTTATAGCAATAGCATCTAATGTTACTTCGTATTCATCGTTTTCAAAATCACTGTATTCTTTCTCAACATAATTAAAAATACTTTCCTCTTTTAATCTTGCAATAACCTTCTTCATCTTTTCATACTCATGAATTGGCATTGTCACTGTTACCATTTGTTTACCCCCTAACATTAGAATCTTTTATTTGTAACTCCTTAAAGTTGATCTCAGTTCTTTCATCTTTGCTTTATGGTTCTCTCTTGATATTTCCCTGTCTTTCTCACGCTCTTTTCTCTTTACTTCTCTTTCATCATCAAATTGTTTTAGAGATCCATAAACAAATAAAGACCAAGCTGCAAGAATCAAAATGTATAGTGTAAAGATAATAGCAGCTGGAACCCAGTAAGGAACATATACAGGAGAAAAATTATTAACTAACCAAGCAGCTCCAATAGCAACCACCTGCAAAGCTAATTGATATATGAAAGATCCAAGTAGAATGCCTGCAATAGTATATTTCACTTGTTTGTCACCACCTTTTATACTTTCTGCCTTACAAAGTTTCTGAATGTCTTAGTATTGTCCTGCATAATATCTGGTGGTTTCGAAAGGTGATGTTGCATAATATCTCTTTCGAGTTTTCTGTTTAATGCTTGTGTCCACAATCGGCATAGATAACATTGAAGACAATTACATTCCATCTAATCCCACCTTTCATCATCTGCCCATTTATTCTTTTTCCTCTTAAACATAAACCGATTATGCTTCTTGTTATGGCACCTAACACATAGCACTTCCAGGTTATCCAACTCCATAGCCAGCTCCGGATGAGTCTCAATTTCTTTTATGTGGTCAACGTCCAACCGTTTATGTTTTTCTGGATCATGGTGATCTGTATACACTCTGCCTTGGCGCTTACACTCCTGGCATTCGTAGTTATCACGATCTAAAACTTCAAGACGAATAGCTTCCCAGTCTTTACTTTTGTAAAAGGCTTTCTTCTGTTTCTCAGTTTTGTATTCGTTCAAGACACTCACCCTGGTCATTAGAAAATTAAAGGTCTCACCTTGTATGCACCTGCACATCCAAACACTTCTGCTGATTTAATTAACTTATCCAAATAACAATGAATATTCCTTAAATCAGTTAATGTCTTGTAGAAAGTTATAAACGCATTGGCTTTATAATCAATGTCTGGAGAATTAAACATTCTTTCATAGTGCTCGTTTCCTGCACATGCCTGGATGTATTTTGAATAAAATTTGAGAAAAATTTCATGAATGTCTTCTTCTGTTACTCCATGCATTAATGCCATCCCATTTAATGTACTTAACTCAAGTTCACTAAGGCCTGTCATTTCCGATAATGTAGCAATGATCATCAACCCCTTTTATAGTTAAGTGTAGTTGTTACAGTGAATTGAATTAAAATAAGCGCGTTCAATATTGTTATAAGAGTTCCAGGGTTCATTACTAAATTGAAAATACAAATTGGAATCATAATAGGTGGAATCGTCTTTTTGATAACATCACAAGTAACCTTTGATAAACTCGTCCCTTCAGTTTTGTATTCCGGCATTAGGCTCACCTAAATCCTCAATGATATTTTCATAAGTCTCGATTATCCTTGCAGCGACTTGAATTTTATGTTCCACTTTTTCTTTTATACGCTTAGACTTCGTGCGCCGATGTATGAAAATTAATCGCCTATGTTGATTTTTGAAATACATTTTTCTCTGTTCCAGAAACTCTTTTACGGTCATATCTAACCACCTCCACCTGTTAACTTTTTAAACTAGAAAAGACAGCCGATAAACACACAGCTGTCCAAGTGATAAATATTAATGTCCACCAAGGGTGACTGTAAATTATCTCCATTGCCTCACCTCAATCATTTCGCCCATTAAGTCTCACTCCAAGGTCCAAGGATTTTGCTACTAATCACTTGGCCATCAGCTTCAAGCTTCTCTACTGTTGTTTCCGAAACATCTACTTCTGCAATTTCATATTCGAAATTCCCGTCTAACAAGACTACTCCGTTATTTGCACTATGGACTATATTATTTAGCACTGACTTATGCTGTTTCTCAGTTAGGACTGACTTTGTTTTTAAAATCAAGAACTTCATAACCATCAGCTCCAAGTTTATAATTTGGTACGCCTACCAGGAATCGAACCTGGACTGTGAAGGTAGAAACATCATGTGCTATCCGTTACACCATAGGCGCATAAAAAGCGCTGCCCTTTTATGGACAACGCTTTAATGTGTGATTTCAAATTATTTTCAATTGGGTCTTCTTATGAAACTTCCTATTTGGCCTACTTCATAGTAGATCCCTCCCTTTCACCTGACATGCAGCATAAATCAAACTGACTCATTGAACCTTTTAAAAGGATGCAATACTACGACAATTACATATTACTACGGATTATCCAAAATATTCTTTTTAAATTCTCCCCAAATTCTCCGCACTAATATTTTCCAGTTCGTGAAGTCCTGTCCTTGAATTACCCATATCTTATATTGTGTTACATTCCCTAAACCTCCAAATCCCTTGATAGACATAAAACAGTCTTGATTCCTAAATATGAATGACACATTTATTTTTTAAAGTTCATTGTATAAATACAGATAAAAAAATAAGCCCTCCTGTATGGATGAGCTTATATCTTAAATTTCTTCATTGCTTTGTCCATGCTGTCTTGGTTGATACCGATATACCTTAATGTAACCTTTGGATCAGAGTGGTTGAATATCTCCTGGAGAAGGGCCACATCCTTTGTCTGCTGATAAAAATGAAGCCGAATGTCTTCCTTAATGTATGGGTCCCTATGTCGTCCAGGTTAACGTGTGCAGCTGCCTCACGTAATATCTTATAAGCCATACTCCTGCCAATCGGTTTATTAATCCCTTTCCTACTGGCAAATAGATATTCATGGTCCTCCTTGTCTTGGATGTACTCATTAAGTTCTTTCCTTAATGCTGCTGTCATATCAATTCGTTTTTGCTTATTCGTTTTCGTTTCTCTCAAATTAAAATACGGCTTCTTAGCGTCCTGCACTCTCAGTGGGAGGATATCCGATATTCTCAATCCACTATTTATCCCTACCAAGAAGAGAATATAATTACGATGGCTCTTTTCTTTCAAGAATCGTTTTATCTCTCTAATAACTTCAGGATCCCGAATCGGCTGAACAAAGTTCATGCCCTCTCCCTCCTTCGTTCATCGTACACTTCAACCTTAAGCATTATAGCAAGCCTTAAAAAGGCTCGACCCTTCAACTTATAATACTTAGTCTCCGAGATGCCTAAATCATTGTATATCTCATAATTGTAGGCATAGGAGCTTTCCATGTATTCTTTAACAATGACGCTTCGTTCTTCTTCCGGAAGCCTGTTAATAGCTTCTACCATTTGTTCAATAAATGCTATTTTCTCTATTTCAGCATCAGCATTTTTAATGGCCACATCCTCCGTCGAAGAATGAAATTGATTGCTGGGTTTAACAGGCACTAACTGTAACGAAGCTGTTACTTTTGGCTGATGAGTTATCGGCAAGGTTAATAGGGCATACTGAAGGGTCTGCAGTTCATCCTCAACTGCTTTGCGTGTCGCTTTCCTATTAATTCTTGGTAGTCGGAAATTGATATTGTTCATAATAGCCTCCTTTATTTTTGCCTGATTGCTCCTCCGCGGCGTTCGTAAGTTCTGCGGTTAATTCCCATTAAATCTTTTAGATCTCTGTCGCTAAGTTTATCCTTGTCTTCTTTAGGCTTATTTTTCTGCTTCTGATTTTTCCAGCGCTTCATTTCTGTTTTTAAATTCCTCATATTTTCCCTCCCACAAATAAAAGAGGGCACCACTCCCCAATTTTGGAGAATGGTGCCCTGCGTTCTTCGCTCAGGCTAAGTATTTTGTTTTGGTTTATCATCGTTCTGCGACTCAATCGTATTCAGGGTTAGTAATCTCTAGCTCACATTTATCTTCATCGATGATTAATTTTGCACCACTTGTATAAATTTTGAATAACGTTTCTTCGAGTCCGTGCAAACCATTTAAAACTGCTTTCACATCAAATTCATTGATATTTTTACGACTGTATCTTTCTTCATTGTTAATCATTACAGAACACAACTCACCTTGACTATTTACAAGCAATCTATATTTACATTGGTATTCACTTATATCATTTCTCGAATCTAAACCGATCCAGTGTGAACTATACGAATCATCTATGTGAAGAGTCATTTCGTGATATTCGTCATATCCTAATTCATTTAAATCCTCGATTTCTTCAATCAATTCTTTAACTAACTCAGACAATTTGTATTCACGTTTTGAATCTGTCAGTAATCCTTCAATCTGATTTTTTATTTGCGCTACACCTTGGTTTGTGATTTCGTCATCCAATTTATCTTTTATCGCTTGAAGAATTAAGTGATTATAAGATGATAAGTTGAGATCTTTAAAGTTAATCTGTAGAGCGTCTCTAGCTGTGTTTTTAAGATCCTTAGAAAAGTCACTCCAATTTCCAAATAAGTCTTTTGCAACATCATTAACAGTTGATTCAACGTGTTTTTCAACAATTTCTTGCACTTTCCCTTCAGACTCCATTTTCTCTAAACTCTCAATTACCATTCTGTTTAAATCCATTTATATAACCCCGTTTCATTTTTTAATTTGCTGCACAGTATGCTTCAAATACGAATCCTCTCTTTCTTCACAACATCCATCATTCTGTGATCTTTCCATGTAACTGTATAATCGCCGTGCCCTGAATCAGGACATTTTATTTTAGTCAACGTGCCATTTTTTACGACATAAATGCAGTTTTCAGTAATATCTATTTCAACAATCCTTTTCTTTTGTTCCAAATTGACCCCTCCCAGTGTATAATCAAGATAGCGACTTACTTGACCGTCCTGGAAGGGGCGGTTTTTTAAAATAATTTTTTGAGTTTTTTTCCTACTTTCTTCTTAGCTACTCTTCCAGCGATTTGCTTCGCACCACCACTTTTACTTTCCCTCACTGAACGAACATCCGTAGCAATCGTAGTTGCAGTATCAATTTTCTTCATTGCAGCACCAAATTTAAAGAATCCCATTATCAATCTCTCCTTTTACATTATTATTTTCTTGCACGAGGCCAGCGATAATCGCCTTTTCTTGGCTGTTTCTTTTGATACCCTATAAAACCTTTCTTGTGCTTCGTCTTATCAATTCTGTTTATATCTTCCTGAGTGACTTTTCTAGTTACTATTTCATTCACAATCAATTACCTACTTCCCATCGCCTTGGAACTAACCTTGGTACCCCAATGTTTTTTTCTTTCAGACTATATCGGCCGTTTCTGTAGTATCGTTGGATTGTTGCTTGTCCAGATGTGAACATAAAGCAGGAATGATCATATTTCCTAATTTCCTTATGTCCTATAAGGTTATTTGCGATTTGTTGCCGACAGTAAAACTTCCTCTGGAAATACGGATGATCGACAGCAAATATATGCTTGCACTCGGCGCACAGCTTCCCAGGCTGTCCTTTATATTTTTTCCTCCGTGATACTTCAGAAATATCAAACAAATGAAGATATTCAATGTCCATAAAATCACCTCAGTAACCATTTTTCTGTCGCTGGTGATTAACTTTGTTTTTCTCATAGTAAGCCTGTTTCACTGTCTCTTCATTAAAACCAAACATGTAGCCGAGCTTGATTAAATAATTGAAGAGGATTTCAATGTTTTTGTGTTTGTCCTCTTTTCTCACATACGGTAAGGTTGCTATTAATTGAGCAATTCCTAAAACCAGGTTGTTTAGATCGTAGCTGCCTGGATCTTTGTATTCGTGCTCATGATATCCGTAGTCATTAGCATTGGATAAAGTAAAGTGTATGGAGTCGATGTACTCCTCTAAGAGTGGGTTTCTCCAATTAGATTCATCTATCTTTTCTAATTCTTCCTCACTTGTTGGGCATCCAAGTTCATGCCAGGTTTCTGAATCTAATACTTTTGTCTTTGGTGATTGATCCTCACTCCAAAACTTGAAAAATCTAGCCTCATTCACACATTCAAATAGTTCGGTTAATAGTGATACAGCTTTCTTCTTCGATAAATCTTTACCTTGCAATTTATGTTCCTGGATAATATGTTCATCCAATTTCTTTTGTTCTGGAAATAACTCATTTAAATTCAAACTGCATCCCCCTTAATTTGACTAATACGAATAGCAATTCCTTCACCTTTCCTGCCATCGTTGTAAAAAGTGAGGTGAAACAAAGCGAGAAATACTTCGTTCTCATCCCTTTTCAGCTTCTTTGCGATAATAGGTAGACTAACACCCTGCATCCATAATCTTTTAATCTCAGCTAATTCTGAGCGAGAAAACAACAAGTCGAAACGGTCTAAGATGATGACAGATTCCCCTGGCTCGTTTTTCATGTAGTTTTCAAGTCCGGCAATTGTTTGACTTTCAGACCACATCTGCTTATCTAGTTGTTGCTGATTCATGTTGACCCTCCGCCTTCTTCAGCCGTTCCAGAAGATAGCGTTCCTGAAGCTTCTGTTGTTCTGAATATCTGTTTAATTCTTCAATCTCATATTTCTGGTCCTCAACTGTTTTCTCAAGCTCAATGATTCGTTGGTAAATATACTGATCCTTAAACTCCTCACTATCTTTCAGAAGGTCTTTAATAGTCTGGTTCATTTCAGGGTAAGTGGTTATAGTCATTATCTGCACTCCTCCAGCAGTTCAGGGTTTTCGTATATGTTGCCGATGACTTCTATCTGGTGCAGCTCATTCCATACTGGAACTGCAGCTGTACCATTATCAATCCACCAGCACCCTTCAAACATTTTTACTTCCCCAATAAATGTCCTTGGTTCTCCAAATGCAAAGACCTGGCGTTTAACAAAATCACCCTCATAAATCTCCTTGCAGTTCTTGTCTTTTATTCCGATAAATTCGCGAAGGGTTATTTCTCCATTTTCATCATAGAATCCACTTACCTGACTTTCTCTTCTCCACCAATGAGCTAAATCGTAACAACCTGTGCAAGCATTAGCATCAAAGTCAATCTCCATTACAACAAGCATCTTTTTTTCTTCTTTGTGCCAACCTTGGTATTTAATTTCCCTCACGCCTCCACAACCTCCTTCTCTTCCTCGCCTAATCTATCAATTGCATAATCAAACATTTCCTGATGACACTTATCGCATAACGGCACCTGGCGCGGGGAAACAAGAGTCACTTTACACTCAACACATTTATTCATTTTCAGTCCTCCCAGGGTTTATTTGTATAACCTTATCCAGACCTTAAATATTATTGAAATTCAGCCATTTAAAAGCTCTATCCGTTCCTTGCCGGTTAATATTTAATATGAAGCTACTAAAATCATTGGGGAGCTCAGGGATGTCACGGACAATAGTTACAAGTTTTTTACTGAGTTCAACGTCCGACCGGCCATCCTCCAGTTTCTTGCTGTACCGTTTGAATTTCTTATCAAAGTTTTCAAGGTTCTCGTATATACCGTCCAAACCCTTATACTGTTGCACTAATGGTAGAGCAGCCTTTTCACCTACTCCTTTACAGCCTGGTATGTTGTCTGAGCTTTTCCCTGTTTCACCAAGTAAGGCCTTAACGTCAATCCACTGAGAAGGTTTTATTCCATATTCAGTCTCGAATGAGTCGGCCGAGAAACGAATGTCTTCCTTGTTTTTACTAAGGACCTGTATGATTCGTTTGTTTTCATCCAGTAGCTGAAAGAGGTCTTTATCTGATGAATATATATAGCAGCTTCCCTTGTCTGTAATGTTTGTCCACTTCTTAGAAAGAGCCCCGATCAGGTCATCAGCTTCATAAGGAAGCATCTTCAACTGTGGAATATTCATCATTTTTAGGGCTTCTTCCGTTGTTTCGAATTGTTGTTTTAGTTCTGGCTCCGTTTCGCCACGTAAACCCTTGTATTCCGGATATATCTTACGTCGGAACGTTTCAGATCTGCCCACGTCCCAGCAAACAACTACATGATTAGTGTTAAATTGCTTAATCAGCCTTAACAATTTTTTAATAAATACATAGACTCCGTTTGTATAAAGTCCTTCCTGATTTTGAAGCAACTTTCCCCGGAAGCTTGTGGCAAAGTACCCTCTTGAAAGTAAATTGGCTCCATCGATAAGTAAGAGATTGTCATTGGTAGTCGTTGTCTTCTTTTCTGCTTCCATCACTTTCTTAAGGCTAAGGATTAAA
Organism: Evansella clarkii; assembly: GCF_002019695.1. Classification (GTDB taxonomy): domain Bacteria; phylum Bacillota; class Bacilli; order Bacillales; family Salisediminibacteriaceae; genus Evansella; species Evansella clarkii. Next base: position 4,707,903 of record NZ_KV917376.1, read on the forward strand.
CTGCCATCTATAACGTTGGCTGAGAGTAACGATTTCCTTTGCTGTTTATAGGCTTTAACTTTCATAGAGTTTAGTAACTCTATCAGACTGTTAACATCCAATCCTATAAGTTTAGAGCTCTTAAGCTGTACAATGTCGCCTTGCGAAGTGGATGTTATATGTGTATCGCTATTCCTTGCTATATCGGTAGATAACGTGACTATCAGGCGGTGGTTTTTTATTTCAACATTCGCAACAGAGTAATTCTTATCTTGTCTCGATAAAACCCTGGATAAGGAATTGATTTCAGCTTCAAATGTTTTGGGAGAAGCCTTATGTGAGGCCATTTGTACAAAGTGTTGCATCACATCCTCCTTTAAAACAGAGCTAATTGTTCAAATTTCACCTCAGTTTCAGGTGTGTCCTCTTCTTCCTCCTGGATCACTTCAAAGTGTTTTGCCCGGTAGCATCCGAAGTGGCTTCTTTTGCTGTTGAACCTTGATGCATAGAAGTGATTTGCACCGTTCGGGAAAAGAAAGTATTTCTTCCCTTCCTGGAGGGTTAATGTGTCGCCTTTATCGATGCAGATACCTTGCATCATGGATTCCTCCTTCGATAATCTTCGCTTTCTGCCTTAACCGTTTTATTTCTAAGTCTCCTGGAAGTTTAGCCTGAAGGTGTAATTTATAATGGTGAGGGCACATATCGGCATGATGACCAACATTTTTACTACAATCAGGGCAAATGGGTAAGTCGCAAGTTTCATTGTGCCCTGTTGCATTCGCTTCCTGAAATTGCTTCCAGCTCCTCGCAAATATAATTCCGTTGCTATATTTGATTACGTAATCACAGAGTAGGGTTGCTTTTTTCACCCCGCATATGGAGCAAGGGTTTTCAAATACACCTGGTTCATTCACTTCAAGATCTCACCTCTTTTAACTCTGGCAACCTGACATACTCAACTTCCAGTTCCTGCAGAGTAAGTTTCCTTAGTGGTCGTCCGTCTCTAGCTTCGAAGAATCCCTGCCGTTCAAGTTCCTGGATAAGTATTGCTCGTCTTAAGAGCATCAGATTGCCTCCTTCGCCTTTTCTGTTAATCTCTCATACCATTCCTCAAATCGTTTCCTTCTTGCTGCACGTTCTTCAGGCGGGCAATCGTAGCAATGGTGAAACTTACTAACAGAACCATCTGTTATGTGGATAACTCCTTTTCCTCCGCACGTATTACACATGCAGCTCACCTACTTTCCCTGGAACAATAAATGCTCCAGATCCTCATTTTCCTTTTTAGCTTTATCCGCCCTTATACACTCTTCAGGCATTTCAATTTCAACTGCCATTTCTTCCACCCGGCTTTGGATCCGTCCTTGCCTGTAGATACTGTCTAATTCGCTTATCCGGTAGTTAGAAGAAAAAATGGTAATTTTCTTGGACTCCATCCGGCTGTTTATAAGAGTTGTCATCGTTCTTTCAATCCAGCCACTTTTGTCTTCCAGCATTTCCACTCCTAAGTCATCCAAAATTAGCAGGTCAGCATCCATGTACATTTCCATTACGTCATGGCTGGTAACTGAGGTGTTCTTATTCCCCCAGGTCCGTTGCATGGATTTAAGGAGTAAGTCCGTCTGGATGTAAATAGACTTCACTTCAGAATGCCTGGAATTAATAGCATTACTGATACTTGATATAAGTCTTGTCTTTCCACTGCCTTTCGTTCGGCTATAGAAATATAATCCCTTGCCTTGTTTCTGCATTTCGCTGAAGAACCAGACAAAGTTTTTAGCTGCGGTTTTAGCAAGCTTTGCTATCTCCTGCGACTCTTGTTTCTTGTAAATGCTCACGTCAAAGTTGTTAATAGTCGCATCCCTGAAGTTTTCCGGTACATGGGAATAATGTATCTTTGACTGTACTTCCTTCTGCTTCAGGCATTTACAAGGCTCTTTCCATTCGTCCATGACCGGTTCATGCCTAAGTCTCCAATCCTTCCACCAGATCCAACCGGAGCCATCACACTCGTTAAACTGACAATTATCATTTGGTGCAGTGATTTTAGTTTTTCCTGCCTTCAAGGATTCGCTTCCGGCGTTCAAGCGCTTCGCTAGGGCGGGGCTTTTCTTCGCCAGGTCCTGCAATATTTGGTTGAGTGTTTCCATGAGCTCCACCCTTCTTTCGGTTCTTATACTCCTTAATCAGTGCCTCCGCCTGTTGCTTATTTTTAGCACCACTTTGGCACCAATCCTTAAGTATCTGGCTAACGTAGTTAAAGTTTCGCACATTGTTTTCCAGTGCTATCTGCATCGCCAGTACAATCACTTCTTCTGGTTCATCAAAGCATTCTTCGTCCAACCACATGGAAATTTTCTCTGACATATAGCTGCTTAACATTCCAAAGTTTTGTTGGTAAAAATCAAATGGATTCGCACGCGCTTTTTCTTCTTCTTTTTCTAAGTACTTAATCTCTGTAATAATCTTTGTATTTGTCTTACGTTCTAATGTAGGTGGGTCCCCCTCTCCAATGTAGGAGGGTGGTACATTGGAATGTAAGAGGGTGTCATCTGGTAAATTGTACGTCAGATATTCAATCCCATCCGGCACTGGTGCAACAAACATAACGTTATTTAGTACTTTTCCTTTAACTGTAATTGTCCTGAAATCCCGGATAATGAATCCGCCTTCCTCAAGATAATCACATGCGTGTTTTGCTTGCCTTTTAGTTAAACCAAATTGTTCAGCAAAAGAGCCATAATCGCGCTGTAGCATATCACTTGCAAACTTCTTTTTTACCTTAGTAATCACCCCTGATGCTTCGTCACGTTCGATAGTTGGCCGGTACCAGTAAACAATATCAGCTAAGATAAAAATGGCTGCTGTATAAGGCTTACCACTATCAAACGTAAGATGCTTAAACCATGGGAACGGGATAACTGTTCCGGAAATGTGAAACTTCCCTATTGAATCAACAACTGCATTCCCTGTATTCATGATGTGCTTGTCCCCCTTTAGGACTCTCCAAATTTACGACAGTCCCATTCTCTTATAAATTTCAGTGCGTCTTCGAAGTCTATTAATCTAATATCCCGATACGAATTCACTTCAAAAATATCTTTGATATCTTTGTATAACTTGGAATAGTACTTCCTTCTTCCAGAATCTCTAACAGACGTGAAGAGGGTATGAATTCGATTCTTAACCTCACTCTGTATTTCTTTTTGCTGGTGAGATTTAATAGTAATACGGTCCTCATATTCCTCTAATAAGATACCTGTATTTGAAAAGTTCTGGATAGCTTCCTGTGCTCTTTTTTGACTCTCCAAATTTTCGCGCATCCTATTAAATTCATTGATATACCGTTCTTTAAATTTCATTGCTTGCTCTCCGGTATATCCCATAGCAAGCATGTAAAATCCGTCCTCCGAAACAATGTAAAGGGGCATTTTCCTGCTCTGCTTATTAACATAGGAGGACTCTCCATAATTGCGTGTGTGGAATTCTTCAGAGCATTTGAGATTCCGAATATCCCTTAACACTTTGTCATGACGTTTTTCAAAAACGTCTGCAATTGTAAGTGAGTCAGTTACCACCTGATGGTCCTGGGTGTAAACAAGATCAATGGCTTGTTCCACGTCCCTGCCTCCTTTCATTTCTGTTGAGTAGGTTAAATAGTTTTCTCTTCTTTCATGGAGAACATCTTCGAACTACGAAACAACCGAAAAGAATATTTTTTCTCCTTCTGCTGTCACTCGGAAATAAGCCATGCTATCTTCCCAACCTCTATGCTTTGTGGCATAACCCTTATTTACTAAGTCATTCCACTCTTTGTTATTTGCTTCCGCATAAAATCTATTCCCGTTTTTTAATGCGTGTTTTACTAATGAAACCTGTATTACATCCATTTTATTCACTCCTTTTTATGTCATAATTTTGGTCTAAACTGTCGGCTTCATTCACCTTCCTTTCTGATGCCAGCTGCACCGATCAGTTCATATCAGAGGATTGCGAAGGAGGAGGCGAAAAACAATCTTGATATGAACCCATCGGCAAAGCCGGATGGCTTGCCTTGATATTAAAAGGGGGTTATAATCGAATTAGGTTAAATATTTTTTTGTTCTTTCTACAGCTGATCGTTCACGCGGTCAGCTCTTTCTTTTGGCCTACCTTCGGACCATTATCTCTCTGGAAGATAATCCTCTTAATATCTACTTCATGAGCAATATTGAGCAGGAGCTGCCTGCGTTCTTTCATTTCACTTGCTCCATGTTTTTTGAACAACATAATGCTTGTCCTCTTTAAAGCCAGAGAAATCTGCCTCATTCCCATTCCGTCTAATTCTGCTTCCTTTTTAAACCGAACAACTTTAGCAAAATCGAGATCAAACAGATCACGTTCTGATTTAGGTAGTGTGTCCCTGTAAGTTTGCATAGAGCTAATAACTGTCCTTATTTTCTTATTATTAAAATCTTTCAATGGTTGAGTTTTCATATTATCCTCCAAATAATCTGGCTATCATTTCTAAACCCTGTGTAATTGTGTTTGGATCAATGCCTATCAATGTTGCGATCATGATGTCCTGGGCGTTAGTATGTTTTGCCCATTGGACAAAAGTTGGTACATCAATAATTTGCTTATTGTTTTCGAGCTTTGAAATTGTACTACGTGGCATGTAAAGCTTCTCAGCAAGTAATTCTTGTGATAGTCCTTTTCGCTTCCTTGCCGCCTTTAAAACGGCGCCGACATCCACTCCCCTCACCCCCTCCCAATTGTTCTGAATTAGAACATGTTCTGATGATGAACAGACAAGTTATTATGATGGTCATACAATGAAGGTAAGAGCTAACTTACTTTCTCTTTGCTGAGAAGCTCCGTTAATTCGTCATACATAGGGGTGATTGGCTTCTTTTTTTCGCCCCATTCACGCATTAAGCGCAGTGCTTCTTTTTCGTCCTGGTAGGACAATTCAGCGATTAGCTTCGGGATCTCCATTTTCTTGTGCAAAATCACCGGGTCGATTGGTAGGTTTGTTGATTGCATATTAATCCTCCTTTCAGGCTGAATTGGGTTTTTGTTTAACACGTTGAACACTATCTATAAAAAAAATTTGCGATACATCTTTTTTCAATGCCTTAGCAATAGAAAACATTAGCATTCCAGAAACATCTTTATGGTCTTTCTTTTCAATATTATAGATGGTTTGCCTTGTCGTTCCTGCCCTTCTCGCTAATTCAGAAACAGACATTCCGATTTCGGTTCTTACTTCTTTCAGCTTGTTGTTCAACACGTTTAACACCTCCTTGTACACATTGTAAAACACGTTAAACACTAGTGTCAAGTATGTAGAACAAAAAATATTATGAAATTTTTATTCCAATAGTGTAAAGTATGTATTACAGGTAGGTGGAGAATGTGAACGAAATTAGTAATGTTATCAGAGAATTAAGGGGAAAAGATTCCTTAAGATCCGCAGCTAAAAAAATTGGCATAAGTCACAGTTATCTAAGTATGTTAGAAAGTGGCTTAGATCACAGAACTAAGGCTCCAATAAAACCATCTCCGGATACATTGAGGGCGATTTCAGAAGCTTACAACTACCCTTACAAGAAACTACTCGAAATTGCAGGGTACATTGAACCCGAAGAAAATAACTACGACCCCCTCGAAGATTTAAAACAGTACATGATCGAAAACAACATGCAAGACATGGACTTCGGATTTTTTGATATAGAAAAGTGGAAAAAGCTAGGACCCGATGAAATTGACGAGGTTAAACGGCATTTTGAGTGGGTAGCCGCAAAGGCCGAGCAGATGGCTAGAGAAGAAGAGGAACGAAAAAAGAAGAAATGATGCCGCTCTATAAAGTAATTTATAGGTGAAAACCGGATGAATTCAGGGAAAGCCTAAGTCCTTGGATAAGGTAACCTTGATCCAAGCCAGGGAACCCTTTAAAGTACCTGGAAGGTGCAACGCATAGTCGGTGAGCAAAGGGAGCAATAATCCGGCCACGAGCGTCCGGCATCCCTCAAGGGATGAAGATATATGCTGAACTTTATGGAAACATAAAGAAGCACCGGATAAAAAACCGGTGCGATAACAAAATGATAGCAGTCGAAAGCTTGTCGTCAGTAACTCAGACTCTCGATAATGTAACTACGGGGGTAGATAATACACTAATGACCGGCAACATCAAATCAGTTGTAGAAGAAGCCTGCAGAATCAGTCCTAAGCTTTCCGACTACGGTATTAATTTTATTCTTCTTTTCTTTTATTATACCATTTATATGTATGATAACCATTATTGGTGTTCTTCTTTTTTTTATCTTTTTACTGTTTAAATTTGTCATTTTAAGATATATTTACTACTTAGTGGTGATAATTGGCTTTTGCCAATCACATATAAAAATACATTACATAAAGGGGAAATTTTGTTATGAAGAAAATTTTATCAGTTTTATCTTTATCTACTATTTTGATGTTGGCTGCATGCGGGGAGTCGGAGGTAACACCTGTGGAAGGGAGCACAAACAATAACTCTGATAACGACAACACAGAAGTAAATGAGTCAAATAACAACGGAAATGAAGAAAATGACAACGTTGCTGATAATGAAGATAATGATGCAAACGACAACGAAGGAAGCGAAGAAGGCGGAGATCAAGAAGAATCTGTCTCTATTGGTGATACTATTAATTTTGACGGCTTAGAAATTACAATTAATGATGCCTACTCTACTGATGGCGGAGAATTTGACGAGGCTGAGTATGACCACTTCGTAGTGTTGGATTTAACTATTGAAAACACAACAGAAGAAGCTGCTAATGTATCTACACTCCTCCAAATGTCGTTACAAGACGAAGAAGGGTATACGCACGACCCAGCCTTTATGATGGATTTAAAAGGAACGCTGGATGGAGAAATCGGTCCAGGACGTGACAACCGCGGAGAAGTAGGTTTTGATGTTAATGAATCCGGAGTTTATGAATTTATCTTCGAACATCCATTCACAACTGGACAAGCAATCTGGGAAATCGAGATTGACTGAATTAATATAAAGAAAGGCCCTTATCGGGCTTTTCTTTTCAAACAAAAAGGGAACAAATGTTCTTTTTGGGAGGTGATACTGCTGGGTGAATGGGTAAAAATCTCTGAAAATAGGATTCAAATAATTGATAAAGGGCTTAAGATTCCGGTCTTCACTTCATTTAAATTAATAGATGGAGAAATATATGGAAAATTAGAAGGTTACAAGGTAGCTCCTGAAAAATTGACCCCTAGCTACTACCAACATTAAGGAGTGGTCACTGTGCAATACATCCATAGCCACCGAGAAGAATGGGTACTTCGCTTTTATAAACGTATGCAAATCAATCACCCAGATGATATTGATATAAAGGTAATCGCTCGACATCATCGTATTTATTTAAAATACCACTATAAACCCACAACATTCGTCCAGATGGGCAATTATCGGGCAATCAATCTGCAATATGGACTGACTACTCAGGAAGAGAGGATTCACTTTTTTCATGAATTAGGGCATTTGTTGAGACATTCTGGTAGTCAATTATTTATGACTGATAGTTTTAAAGAGTTGCAGGAATGGGATGCTAATTTTTTTACCTTTTATGCCTCTCTCCCGTTTCATATGATAAAGGATTATGATTTTGATGATAAAGGTACGATTATTGAATTAAGTCAGGTATTCATGGTTCCGGAGTGGTTTGCTGCTAAACGGGTTGAGTTTATAAAAAAGAAAACTCATGAATATCAACTTCTCATGAAAGGAGTCATATAAATGCGTTGTGCTAAATACATAAGAGTCAGCACTCATCTGCAGGAGAAGAAGTTTTCCCTAGCTGCTCAGCAGTTAGAATTAGAGGAATACGCAAAGAAACAAGGGTGGAAGATAATTGGGGAATTCAAAGACGTAGAAACGGGCGGCAAGCTTAACAAAAAGGGATTAAGTAAAATGCTAGACCTTGTAGAAGATGGCCGGATAGATGTTGTCCTCTGTATCGACCAGGACAGACTTTCAAGGCTTGATACAGTTGCCTGGGAATACCTTAAATCCACATTACGGGACAACAATGTAAAGATAGCTGAGCCGGGGACCATTACAGACCTTGGAGACGAGGATCAGGAGTTCATTTCTGACATTAAGAACCTTATTGCCCGTAGAGAGAAAAAGTCTATTGTGAAGCGAATGATGCGCGGAAAACGGCAGCGACTTCGCGAAGGTAAGCCCTGGGGAAAGCCGCCGATCGGATATACTTACAATAAGGAAACAAGCACTTTTCATATTGATGAGAAATGGGCTTGGGTAATCCCTATGATTGACCGCTTATACCTCGAAGAACAACTCGGTATGAAGACCATTGCACACAAGCTAAATGAGGTGTCCAGGACTCCGCGTGGGACTCTCTGGAATGAAACGCTTGTATTCCGTCGATTGGTCTCTAAAGCCTTCCACGGTGTCATGGAGAAGAAATTCTCTAATGGGGAAACCATTGAAATAGAAAATATATACCCTCCATTAAGAACCAAAGAAACTTACGAACGAATCCAGGAAGAACGAAAAAAACGAGGGACCATTTACAAGGCCACCAGCCGGCGCAGAGAAAATTTAAATATACTTAGACGAACTCTTGTTACATGTGGCCTATGCGGGCGAAAACTTAGCTTACAGCAAAATTCTCCCTGGCATGATCCGAATTATTATTTAAAGCACGGAAGAAAACAAATGGGGTTAAAGGAAGAGGCAGTTTGTGATATTTCTGTTAATACAAAACGTTTTGAACCAAACTTAATTAAAGCAATCAAAGACATTTTGACAGACGAATCATTTGCAATGAAGTATATAAATTTAGAAACTACTCCTGACGATCTTACCGAGTTAAAACAAAAAACAAGTATTGCTAAAAAGAATATGCAAGCAGTCCAGGAAAAGATTGATCGATTACTCGACCTATACTTGGATGGTAAATTTTCAAAGGAACAGCTTGACCAAAGGCAAAAGCAATTAGAGATACAATTAAATCAGCTTGAAGAGGAATATAAACAGGCTACAGCGAAGTTAGAGGCATATAAGCGTAAAGAGTGGAATTACGAAACAATTTATGCTTATCTGGAGATAGCAAAAGACTTCGACACAGACCTCACCCACTTGGAACGAGCGCAGCTGCTCGGTAGCCTCTTTCCGAAAGCTATCCTCTATAAAGAGAAGATTGTCTTAATTGGAACCATAAACGAAGAATTGCCACTGGAAATTGAGATACCCATCGAATTAGACCGTTATTTATGGCACCACAGCAAGAAAAAGAAGGGTGTTTAATGTACCCTTTTTATGTTCTTGCCCCCCTTCATTTCAATTAAGGTAAACCCTTTTTCATTTCTAAGTCCCTTGTTAATTAACGATTTAATCTTTTTCATAATTCCTTCCACTCCTTTTTTGTAGATATTTCGCTAATGCTGGCGGAAAAAGTCTTTTATTTTTTCTGTTGAATGAACGGGAACGCAGTTATAATATTTCATAGAACGATACAGGGAGAGATGAAAGTGTCTGAAACAATGGGGAAACTACTGTACGAAGAATTTATTAATAAACTCGGGAGACCACTGACCGAGGAAGAAGCTGAGCTCCTCGAATGGGCGGCAGGGAATCTTACCGGAGAACAGGGAGAGCTGAAATTGAAGGGTACATCATAATACAATCTTCGGCTGTCACAATTAGATGAACATCGATAACACAATCGATTTACCATCCATCAACGATACTGAAAACCGGAAGCATCATAGACAGAAATAAAATCAATACAACGGCTCCTATAAGACTGAAGAGAACAGGCTGAAGAACAGTTATGAAACGTTCCATTTTTTCATAGTGGGTGTTGAACAAATAATTTCCATAGCGTTCAAGTTCTTCACCGACCTTCCCCTTCGCTTCTCCAAGTGAAATTACTGCTGAGAGCTGAGGTTCAAAATGTCTTCGGCTGCTAATGCATTCTGAAAAGGAATTACCCTCAAGCAAGTCAAATGTCACGGACTCTGCCTCCTGACGAAAGAAGAGAATAGGAGCGTCTTTTTTAATTGTTTCAAGAGAACTCTTCATGGAAAAACCGCTTTTCAGCAGCGGAGCTAACTGGGAGATAAAATAATATGTGAGCATAGATCTGGTTAAACTGCTGATATAAGGTATTTTCACCAGCATCTGCATTCTCTCAAGGGCCGGCTTTTTCTTGAGCCAGATAAGAGCCAGTAAGATTACTGTTAAGAAACTTATGAGAAAGGGCAGCTGAAAAAAAACAGTCAGGGAGATAACCGCAGATGTAATCCATGGAAGGGGCTGTCCTGATGAAGCGAAGTAAGACTGAAAGTGAGGGAATACCCCCTCTGATAATGCTCCTGCCATTACAAGCAGACCTGTAAAAAGAAATAAAGGATACTGAAGGAGTTTCCTTCCCTTTTGTCTGATATCGTGTTTCTTCTTCAGCAGGAGGCTGCCATTATTGAGGGCACTGCTGAAATCACCTGTCCGTTCAGCAAAATACAAATAACTTATCACATCATTTGTAAAGCCTGCATCACTGAGCTGTTCAGCAAAGTATTCACCAGCCTGCAGGGCGTCATATACTCTCAAAGACCAGTCTCTTGCCGCTCCTGGCTGATACGCTCCTAAGAGCTTTAACGCCTCCCCCATGCTGTATCCTTCTTCAAGAAGAGATCCTAAATGCCGGAGCCATTCTCCTCTTTCCAAATCATTACGGAAGATGTACTTTTTCATTTCAATTCCTCAATTTCCAGAGCTGGTATAAATCCCAGGGCTATCCCTTTATTTACTACCGCCCCCAGCTTTTTTATGTTTTTCCGTGCTTCTGTCTCCCGGCCAGAAAGCGCGTCATCCAGCAAGGTTCCCTGCAGCAGTTCGAAGACTGCGCCTCTTCTTCTGGAGCGGTATTTTTTGCAATATGGAGTGCACTCTTCACAGTACGGACATCTTATTTCTACCAGCCTCTGTGCTGCCACAGCTTTTACAGTATCCCTCAGCTCTTCATTACTGATCCCAAGGTCATTAAGCCTTCTTATAGCGTTTAATGTATCACTGCTGTGCATAGTGGAAAAAACAAAGTGTCCTGTTAAGGCTGCTCTTACAGCCATCCTCGCAGTTTCACCGTCTCTGATTTCACCAATCATTATGATGTCAGGGTCGTGGCGCAATAAGCTTCTGAGCCCTTCAGAATAGGTGACTCCGGCTCTTTCATTAATTTCCATCTGTAGAAAATTGTCATGCTTCTGCTCCACCGGGTCTTCAAGGGTAATAATATTTCTGTTCATTGTGTAAAAGCAGGAATCGAGAAGAGAATATAAAGTAGTAGTTTTCCCGGAACCTGTCGGACCGCAAAGAATAAACAATCCGGATCTTGACTTGACGGTATTCAGCAGCTGTTCTGCCTGATTAGGAAAAATGGCAAGCGTCTGGAGTTTTTGTCTGTTGTAATAAGGAAATAACCTGATGACCAGTGTTTCACTGGCTGAAGAAGGAAAGGTGGATAAGCGCATTGCATAAGGGGTATTTCGAAGTAATATTTCCAGAGAACTGTTTTGCGGACGCCTCCGTTCACCAACATCCATACCTGATAAAAACTTAAGGTGACTTATAATCTTTACCATCATATGGACCGGCAGGCGTTCCATTTCTGTCAGATGGCCATCGATACGAAATCGTACAACCGCTGTTTTCTCCATGGGGACAAAATGAATATCAGAGGCATTAAATGAGGCGGCGCGATGAAGAATATTTTTTGATTTTTTTTCAACTTCCATAAAGACACCAACACCTTTCTGTATCAATTTTTTCAAACACTAATTTATTCGCTGTCTTTTTACAAATACCTTCTTTTTTCTGCAAAAAAGTTGAATATTTTTTTAAGTTTTTTCGTACTATATGTAACAGATAAGATAATGGGATGTAGCCAAGCGGTAAGGCAACGGACTTTGACTTCGTGATACGCAGGTTCGATCCCTGCCATCCCAGCCATTTTCATGACAAAGAAGTAAGCAATGGAGCGATTGCCCCATTGCTTATTTTTTTACTGATTATTAGTATTTGCTGTATCTTTACCAGACTCGCTTTCCACCTTAGTGTCTTCAGTTCCCTGGCTTCCTGCCTGATTACTGTATTGCTCAATATCGCTTCTCAATTTCTGGCTTGTGTCCTCGATTTCAGCCACTACTTTTTCAGCAAGTTCCCGGCCCGCGTCTTTTTCAGTCTCCATTATATTTTTAATATCCTCAGTCAGTTCAGAACCCATATTAGCTGCTTTATCAGCCACCGATTTATAATCTCCTTTAACACGGCTGAACTGCTCTTTAGCTGCTCTGGAAAGCTCGGAGGACTTATCTTTAGCAAGCTGAGTATACTCGTTGCTCTTTTCCACTGCAGTGTTTTTGAACTCTACAGTCTTACCTTTAGCCGTGAGCGCCTTCTCGTTTATATTTTCTCTAAGTTCCCTGCCTGACTTCGGGGCAAGCAGCATTGCTGATGTTGCTCCAATAACTCCGCCAATAATTGCACCGATCAGAAAATCTTTCGTATCCATGCTGTTACCGTTTTTTCCCATTATAAATAACCTCCCTAATTAAGTATCTCTTCTTTATTACTATACGTTCCTTGTTTTTTCCTTCAATAAACCCCGATTACTTATGTACATCAAGGAATTTTTTTCAAATGTTCACAAAATTGTACGGGGCCAGGCCCCCATTTATCACGTAAAGTAGTTTATTATATTGTAAAATACACTTTTTTATAAAGCTGCCTCTTGTAAATGGACGGCGGTTAAAGGCAGGAGTGAAATTTATGGAACAGCAAACACTAAAAATCACAGGGGTTCTGTCAGACCCTACCCGTTTTTCAATTTATCAGTATGTATCCCGCCAGCATCGTGATGTCACTGTTCAGGAAATTGCCGAAACTTTCGAGATCCATGCAAATGTTGCCCGCCTCCATTTGACTAAACTTGAAGATGTAAACATGCTTGTTTCAGATACGAAAAAAACAGGTAAAGGAGGAAGACCAAGCCGTTTCTACAGACTTTCTGATGAGGTTGTCAGCTTGCAGTTTCCTTCCCGGGATTACCAGCGTCTTTCGGAGATTGCAATTCAGACTCTCGCCTCCCTTGGAGAAAAAGGCGAACAGGCGCTGATTGAAACAGGCAGAACCTTTGGATTTGAAACGGCAAAGGAGTTTGCCGAGAATCTAAACTATAACCCTAGGCTTATGAGCCCCGAAGAAAAAACAGAGATTATTCAAAAAATTGCATTGTCACAAGGCCTGAACCCTGAAATTAATTATAACAACGAAACAAATGAAATTTCATTTCGGATTTTCAACTGCACTTATAAAGAAATCGCCCAGCACCGCCGGGGAATCTGCAAGATGCACCATGCGCTGATCAATGGCATATTCAGCTATTTTTTCGGGGATATTAAGCTTAAAGAAGAAGCAAACATGTTCGCCAGAAACGCAGCGCCGTGCATGTATTCAACAGTAACTGTATAGCTGTTCCTGGCTGATATATTTATTTTTATTTTACAAAGAACTGCTTTCGTTTTATAATAAGGTGTACTGTTAGCGTCCCATATTATAAAAACTTAAGCAGTTACATAAAAGGAGGGAAGCATCTTGGATCGCATGTTCCGTGTTTGCGGCTTCTGGACTGGTATATTTGCCGTATTATTTTTGGTTGGATCCATGCATGAGATGGCGATTTTGTTCTTCGGGCAGACTGGTGCTTTTATCGCGCTTAGCTACCTGAAGCTGACAGAAAGAGCTTACATGTATATTTTCGGCGCATACTTAACTTTGTTCTTCGTAGGATTCACGTATTTTTCAACATTCCTGCTCGAACCAGGAATCGGAGGACATTAATAGTCCCTTGCCGAAATTATCTAAAACCCCCGCCTGGCTGGATCTGGCGGGGGTTTTAACGTTTTGGAACTGTAAAAGCATGTTTTCATGATTTCAAAGACCAGCATTTCGCCAGCCTGACGCTATAAAGAATACGGATCTTCATTGAATATTTTATACTCAGCAGACCTCGCAGTGTTTTTACCGAGTATATTAACCTGGAAAGCCGAGCTAATGCCTCCAGGCTGAACCAGAGACTGTATAGCTCTGTTTTGCCTGAAACTATCGGAAAAAGGATGCGGGTCCCTTACCTCCTGAAGAAATTTAAACAATCCCCCATTTACGAGAAATTTATCCTGATTATTATGATAAATAATAGAATAACCTGCATCTTCCCCAATCTTAATAAAAGCATCCCACTGTACATGAGAGGTAATATCCATTTCTCCAGGCATATCTAAAGGATTATCAACCAGTTGGTGCTTATGATAACCTCTTAATGAACCCTCTCTCCTCTCAGGCTGAATTAGCTGCTCATTTGTATACCCATAATCGACTGTTACGAGGAGTCCTCTCTTTTGCCATCCGGCAAATTCCTTAAGCAGTTTCTTCATTTCCAGATTTACTTCTGTGCGGAATCCTTCCGGCAGCTCAGGACCATAATCCTTTATCCAGCTGATAATCTCATCATTTTCACAGGCTCTCAACTCTTCTTTCAGGAGAGCTTCTTCCCCTGGAAAAACAACAGCTTCCAGCAGCTCCTCTTTACCCTGTACAACAGAATGGACAGGCAGGGCATCAATAAGCTCATTGGAAAAAATTATGCCTGAGAAGTCAGGCACAAGATTCCTTGCTGAGGCTGCAGAGGAAACTATCTGAACCTTTTCTCCGTAAGCTTCGGATATCTTATTAAGTGTGCTACGGTGATAGGGGCTTGCATCGGCAATAATATATATAATATCTTCATACAATTCAGGCACTTCGTCTTTGAAATATGAGAGTACATTAGAAGCAAAGCTTCCATCTCCGCCCCCTGCTTCAAAGATGACTGGTGTAAGCTCCTCTTTCTTGAAAACATCCGCAAAAAACCTGGCAAATGTCCGTGCGAAGACAGGGTGTACATGGTTGCTCGTATAGAAGTCTCCTGCTTTCCCGAGCTTCGTTTTCTCTTTCATATAATAACCTGTATCCGCATTATACAAGGCAGTCCTTATGTATTCAGCATAGCTCCATGGCGGGTCTGTCTGAGCGAGCAGTTTATAAACAATGTTAGTCATAAATCCATCTCCTGTGTATATCGTTATCATTTAATCAGGCTGAAATCATATTAGTCCTGGTTGCCTCTGGTCACTGTCTTTCTGTCTTCTGTTCAGACCTGCAGCTGGATTTTTTACACCAAAAAATAGTTTAACAACATTGACATAGTGTTTATGTCGATTTATAATAAATTTGTCAGTAGAACAATGAATTTCGGGAGTTCCCCCTCCCCCCTCAAAAGTTCATTGATACTTGATTAACTCCCCAAACGACCTTTCATTTCCCCATGAAAGGTCAATTTTTTTTGCACTTTAAGAAAGCATTAAATTTTGCAGTGAAGCTGCCTCGACGCAGTGAAAAATTTTTAAGGCTAAAGTATAAATGCAACTACGCCTCTGTCATCGCGAATCTGCGAGTTTTCTTTACCTGAAAACAAGGGCGCGGCATTCAGAAAAGCGCCCCCATTCAGACAGCTGTTACCAGCCAAAGCCGTTAATAAAAGGATTTATTTCTTTCTCCTTGCCAATCTCCGTAACAGGACCATGGCCATTTGCTACAATTGTTTCATCAGGCAGACTGAGCATTTTTTCATAAATCGTATCCATGAGTGTCTCATGGTCTCCCCCTGGCAAATCTGTCCGGCCTACTCCTCCATGAAACAAAACGTCACCAGAAAATATGATGCCCTTTTCTTTCCAGTAATAAGAAACACTTCCTGGAGAATGACCTGGTGTTTCAAGTATTTGTAAGTGGATTCCTATTAGTGAAATGTCTTTTTCTTTCGAGGACAGAATATGATCAGCCGGACCAGCCTTCACCGGCTCTATCCCCGGAAAGAGACCTGACCCGTTAAGCTGTGGATCAGTGAGCCATTCAGCTTCTTTTTCGTGTATGTATACTGGCGCTTTAAAAGTGTCTCTCACGATGTCCACTGCCCCGATATGATCGAAGTGAGCGTGTGTCAGCAATATTGCCTTTACAGATATGTTTTCATCTTTCAGCCAGCCCAGCAGCTTTTCTCCATCACCGCCAGGATCCACGATAATCCCCTCTGTCCCATCGTAAATGACAAAACTGTTTGTTTGCAGAGGCCCCAGGGGAATTTGTTTCCATTTCATAATTTATACCTCCTCTTATTACACTACTAGTATTGTACTATTTTAAATGCTTACAGGAAAATAATTAATTCTCCCCCTTTTTCAGTCTTTATTCAGCTTTCCCTCGACAAAAGCTAAAAAAGACAGTAAAATATAATATGTATTTTGTTCTCATAATAAAGAATGATGGCTGATTGTCCATCACTGTATTCCATCTTTCAGAAAAGCAGCATTCTGGAAACATTTACAGAAAAAGGATTACATAATTGAAGGAGGCACAATAAATGGAATTTGGTATCATTACCTTGTTAATTGCCATTTTTGCAGCAATTGGCTTGTTCCGCGAACTGAAAACGAAAAACTTTTTCGCTGTCGGTTTCGCAGCAGTTACTGTTGCTGTGTTTGGGTGGTTCGCTGTCATGACACTTTACTCTGTAATATTCACTGGCGGCGGTGGAACAGTAGGATAAAACTTAATTTCAAAAAAAAGGAACGGGAAACCCCGTTCCTTTTTCCATTATTTATAACTTTATCCCGGTTTGAAACCATTAGGAATTATCCGGGTTCTCTCCCTCATTTATTTTTTCCCTTACAGAACGCAGTTTTCCTTCCATTGAAGAACCAGCTGAGTCCCTGCGGTCATCAATTCTGATGTTAGTTGCCGTTCGCTGATGCCCTGACTTGAAAGGCAGTTCATGAATTTCCCTGATTATCTCGAACAGCACATCAATATCTCCTTCAATAATTGTACTCATAGGAGTCAGTTCAAATTTTATCGGTTTATCTGTTTTCTTTAACATCTGATGTATTTCCGCTACAGCTCCCGATACACTTGTAGTGTTTGTTCCAATTGGAATTACCGTAATATCTGCTATTGCCATTTTTGATTCCTCCCTTTTATTAACGTGCGTGCTGCGAGGCATTCTCACTCTTGAAGGAAATTCCTTCAGAGCAAGCCGGCGATATGCCCTGACAGCAGTTTTCAAGTGGCGGTCTTCAGGATCTCCAGTGGTCACATACTTCTGAAGCTGGTATGACAGATTTAATATCTGTGTATGCAGCTTTGTACCGCCTCTCCTGTTCATCCAGTATGCAGCGGCAGGCAGAAGTATCAGAGACAGAACGGAAGCTGCCTCAAGAGCTCTGAGCCATGGTACCCCGGCTGCTGATATACCCGCAAATAATATTGGCACCATCAAAAAATAAAGCAGGACTACATTTGTGGAGCAGTACCTGTTTGTAATATCCGCCGCCCTGATCTTGTCCATATTTCTTGTGGACACGACCCCTTTATAGCTGAATACTTTATGTTCAGCTCCATGATATTTTTTTAATTCCCGCGGAAACCAGAAATGTGTTCCAAGCAAAAAATAAATCAGAGTAAATGCCGGCAGTCCGGTCCATCCATCCCATCCGGCAATTGATGCAGCATAAGGAATAATTATGAGCAGAAGCCATGTTAAGAAGAAAAAATGAAACCACAGAGGCATGGAGAAGTATAATATTTTCCCTGCATAGGCAAGTGAAAATATATTCAGAGGTTTCAGCCATGTTTTCGATCTGCCATTCACTTCATGTGTACATGCGATATTACTTTTCCCGATAAATAATATGCCTTTATTAAACGACATTCCTTTTATCATTTAGGTGAACCCCTTTTTTACGGAAGCCTCTCAAGACGCTGCAGTTCCCAGTATTTACCGGAACCTTCGTTTAATATGTCTCTGACAGAGACACCTTTCTGCCCTGTTATATCCGAATCTTCCCAAGTATGATAATAGCTTACTTCAATATATTCCGCTGTGCTGGAAAAATCAGAGAAGGTTATCGTCACTTCACCGAGTGGTCCGTAATATATATTCTCATCCGCTCTGTTAGGAAACTGTACGAAAATTCCTTCATCTCCCTGTTCAAACTGATCTCTTTCATAAATAATTTCTGCAGACTGTGTTAACAGGAGCCTGGAATCCATTATCTCAAAATCAACCGGTTCGCCTGCATCATCAACAGGAGTAATTTCTATAAAACCCGCGCCTCTCAGACCATCACTCGGGAAATCCCCCCACTGCCAGTTCACCCTCAGTTCTGTTTCACCATTATTGTTTTCTGTCTCAGCCGCCAGCTGGACAAAATTTAAAAGCTCTTCATTAGTCACCTGTTCCGCTTGGTTTAATGTCATATACCCCATAATGAATAAACCTATCATTACAGTGAGGGGCACGAATAATACGATTTTATTTCCTCTCATGTCTCTGTTCTCCTTCTCTGCTAAACTTCTTAAAAGAAGGCTGGAGCATATGCCCCAACCTTTCCGGCTCAAAATTTGCTATAAATTCTGTTTCGCAAGCCATGCTGCCCCAATGACTCCTGCATCATTGCCCAGCTGAGCCTCCCTGATCCTTGTTTCCATTGCGATCTTAGGAATGGCATGTCTTTTAAACACTTGTTCAATTTTATTAATAAGGTAGTCCCCGGCCTTAGATACACCACCACCGACTACTATCATTTCAGGATTCAGCCCGTTAGCAAGGTTTGCCAGCGCAAGACCAAGATGAGCAGCAGCGTGATTAACTACTTCCAAAGCTGCATTATCTCCTTCTTTTGCACAATCAAAGACATCTTTAGCAATCAGCCTGCCTGTTTCTTTATAAAGCGTGCCTAGTTTTCCAGCCGGATCCCGTTCCGCTGCTTTCATACCCTCTCTTGCTATACCTGTTGCCGAAGCAACCGTTTCCAGACATCCGTGCTTTCCGCAATTACAAGGGCGGCCATCCTCCATCACAGTTGTGATATGGCCGATCTCCCCGGCCATACCACTCATTCCGTGGATAATTTCTCCCCCTGCAATTATTCCTCCGCCCACACCAGTGCCCAGAGTGATACAAAGGAGATTTTCGGCACCATTACCTGCACCCTTCCACATTTCTCCTGCTGCTGCAAGATTAGCATCATTGTCTGTAAAAACAGGCACACTAAGCAGCTTTTCCATTTCATCTTTTAAATAATAATTTTTCCACCCCAGGTTTACAGCTTCATAAATCAGCCCGATCTCAGTATTTATAAACCCTGGTGCACCGATACCCAGCCCCAGTAACCGTGAAAAATCAAAACCAGCCTCTTTCAATTTAGCAGAAACAGAGTCGGCGATGTCCTTTACTATGTTCCTGCCTGCATTTGATACGTCTGTATGTATCTCCCATTTCTCAAGGATATTACCTTCAAGGTCAGTTAACGCAAGTTTTACAGTAGTTCCTCCTATATCCACTCCAGCCAGCAAATGCTTTTCCATCCTTCTTCATCCTTTTTATGCAGAATACTTTTTTCATGGCAGCAATATGTTTCTATATTTCCTATTGCTTGTCCTTACCTACAGCGAGCCGCTGCTCCTTTTTAATCAGGAGCAGGCTGTCTAGGTATACATCTTTTTCAATTAAGCCAAGCCGTTCCAGTTCTTTAATCTCTTCTTCCATGAGTTCCAGGTCAGCGGCCCTGTTCCCTGTATAAATGATTGTTCCATATTTTTTTAATAACTGCTGCAATTTAAAAAAAGTCACGGTAACCACCTTATATTAAATAACTAGATTTTAAATTTTATCGTTGATATTCACTGCAGGACGCTCTTGTCCTGTGGGCATTGCTTCAAAGAGCGTTACTTCGCCGTAAATGCGTCGATTTGTCTCGACGGTTTCTCTCCGGAGCTACGCTGGCAGTGGAAGAGACAGTCTCGCACCTTTCATGGAAATCAACAATGCGCCTAAAATTAACTTCTGCCTTTAATACACCAAATTTTAAATCTGACCTGTTAAAATGCAGTGTCTGGTAAAGCTCTGTGTTTATTATACCAGCTTAAACAGGGCAAGGAAGATAAAAAAGAACAGTGGAACATAAATAAGCACTGCGCCCAGTCTGAACAGCATCTTTAATTTCCACATTAAAAGCGCCCCAAGAAACAGCATGCCTGCAAAAACAGGGAGGAATAAAAATAAGAACCATGCTGAGAAGCCAATTATAGCAAAATCGATTCCTATGATAAAGAAGAAAGCCGCTAATAGGACCCAGTGCAGCCAGCCACGGTATGGAAAATACCCATAGGACGGATGAAACTGGCGGAAAAAGAAGAAGGCTAAACCAAGACAAAAGAGAATAATAAAAAATTTAGTGAAAAAGACAGGAAGCCAGCTGAAAAATGCCGCCCCTGTTATAATTCCAAACCAGAATGAAATAAAACATACGGCTCCGGCCACCATTAAAAATACCGGCAGAGAATACCAAATTTTCACTGTGGCTAAAGTACCTATCGCCATTCCCGCCAGGCTGATAAAAATGAAAAATAAAAAAAACTGACCCATATTACTCGCCCCCTCACAGTATCTTATGACTGGCAGTCCATGATAAGGACAACTAATTTATCCCGATGTAACCGTCCGTATAACTCCCGCCCCAAAACACGAGATGAAGTGAAGATGTTCAGGCGGGATATAACGGGCGCTAACATCCCGATTGGTTCAGCTAACAATCAGTGGGGATGAACAAAACTCCCACTGATTGAAAGTTCACTTTATCGTTTGTAAAGTCTTCCTGAATCCTGTTATACTAACCCACATAAATACGAACACTAAGACCAGCCTGGTAAAGAAGAGAGGGACATAAAATGTCTAAGAACAAACTGGAAGAAATTTTAGAAAGAGGATTATACGGTACTCCGGAAATCCGCCCGGAAGAACGAAAATTATTCCTCGGCACGATTGCAGAACGGGTTCATCTTGCATTGACAAATAACCAGGTACGGAAAAAAGGGCTGTATGAAGAGGCAGTGGAAGTGATGAAGAAAAACAGCGATGTTCAATTATACATTAACGGATTTTTAAGCTACCCTGCTTACTCTAACTATATCCAGGAAGCAAACAAACACTCCGTCGGTTTTACGATTGTAAATGACGGCCATCCCACGCCATTAGGAATCGTACTGGCTTCTTCCCGTGCTCTGGATACTCCTGAAGACTTTTTTATTAAAGATGATGAATTTTACAGAGACATGCCTGATGAATAAAAGAAATGCCGTCAGCTCAATATGCTGCCGGCATTTCTTTTTTATTTGTCCGGATCCATCGGATGGATAGCTCTTGGTCTTCTGTTTTTCAAAGGCATAGGTGCTCTTAATAAAACATCGCGAAAACCACGGAAATTAAACGGAATAAATGGCCAGAAATATGGTGTGTCGTATACCTTGATAAAGGTGAGCAGGAAAATCAGTGCTAAAGAACCTGCCATGTAGCCAGGAACATGAAAGAAAGCGGCTATTAAGAGCAGGATTACTCTCATAAGCCGGTTCGCAAGACTCATTTCATAACTTGGTGTTGCAAACGTTCCTATTGCCGCCACCGCCAGGTATAAAACGACTTCATGGGAAAATAAACCAACCTCAATCGCAACTTCCCCAATCAGTATTGCCGCCACCAGTCCTAAAGCTGTAGCCAAAGCTGACGGAGTATGAATAGCCGCCATCCTCAGCATCTCAATTCCTGCTTCCGCGATAATAAACTGTGCAATTAAGGGCACCTGCCCTGTTTCATTTAAACCAATATAAGACAAGCCTTCAGGAAGAAGGTCAGGGTTATCGGCAAAAAGGAACCATAAAGGCAGCAGAAAAATAGAAGTCCATACTGCTGCAAATCTTACTAACCTGAGAATACTTCCTATGACAGGCTTCTGTCTGTATTCTTCTGCATGCTGCAGATGGTGCCAGAAAGTAGTTGGAGTAATAATAACACTGGGCGAACCATCTACAATAATTAAAACATGCCCTTCAAAAAGATGGGAAGAAGCTACATCCGGCCGCTCTGTATACCTTACAAGAGGATAAGGGTTGTAATGCTGTCCAAATATATACTCTTCAATTGTTTTATCCCCCATGGGCAGCCCGTCAGTATCAATCTTTTTCAGTACTTTTTTAATATGGCGCACTAATGCCGGGTCAGCAATGTCCTCAACATATGTAATACAAAGATCCGTATAGGAGCGTCTGCCGATCCGGAGATATTCATTTCTTAATGTCCGGTCCCTCACACGCCGCCGGATCAGCCCGGTGTTAAAAACAAGGGTTTCCACAAATCCATCTTTGGAACCGCGGATAACCTGCTCTGTATCCGGCTCATCCGGGCCCCGTACCGGATACTCTCTTGTATCCATTAATATTATATTGTCATAACCATCCACTAAGAGAGCTGACTGTCCGGACAGAATCTGGATAATTACTTCCTCCAGGTCTGTTGAGGTCTCAAGCTCAATGTAAGGAATTCTCGACTTGATCCAGTAATCTACAAGGTCGACCTCATCAGGCTCCGCTTTGCTCCTGTTCAATTCTCTTTGAATCTGAGTCAGAGCTACATCTTTCGCAAAGGCATCAACCGTGAATAAGGCCAGTTTTACACCTTTGTATTCCAGTTCGAGGAAAATGAGGTCAAAGCTTTTGTCGACAGCGAGCTGTTCTTTTAAGTAGGCTACATTTGTACTCAAATTCTTTGCCGCCGCTTTTTTTACAGGTTCAGCCATATATTCACCCCCTGTCCTTCCTACATTGTTTGCTATTTAAGAAAAAACAATACACTTTTTCCAGCAGCATCTCTAACAAGGCATTAACAGAAGAATAGCTGGCATACCCCACAACTGCTGCACATATAAGTAAATAAGACAGGCTGCAAAGCGATTTTTGCCGGGGGTGCATATTGATGCAGAGAAAAAAACAGCTGATGCTGCTAGTGATTTTATCCGTCTTGGTTACATTTATACTTTTAGTTTTTAATACTCCTTGGTTTTCTTCATCAGCTATGCGAGAATCCTTTGTATATCATCCCCAGGCTGATGAACGTCTCCTGTTTTCAGAGGCGGAAACAAAGCTTTACATTTCTGATATAAAGGATGAAAATGAATATTCCCTTGAAATGGAATATTCAGCAAGACTGAATATTCCTGCCTATTCAATTCATTCGATAGCACTGCTGTTTGAAAATGGCATACTTGTTGACTTTAAGGCAGATAAGGTGGCTAAAACCGACAATATTGAAGGTCAACTGAATTTTCATGGGAAAGACAGTGGAAGGCACGAAGCGGTTACCTACTACTATGCAGAAAGCAGGTATGGAGAAAACAGCATTAAAAGTAAGCAAACGATGAGCAGTGATATTATCTATATTACTGATTCACCATTGTCACCACTCACCAGTTTTGAAGTTCCAGGAGATGAAGAGGAGAAAAAAACAAAACAGCTGCTGGATTCCGTAATTGAACAACAGCTGAATTTTGTATGGGAAGGGTTAACCGAAGAATTTGGTTTAAACGAAGAAGAATATTTTAAAATCCCGTTAAATGAATTCCCTGAATTTTTGTCCCGGCTGCCGGAGTCTATACAGCCATCTGAAGCAGCCGAGATTACCGGGAGATTATGGGAAGGCATTTATAGATATTATATCCTTGGAGCTGATACTTTTACTGATTCCCCTTATAATCCAGCAGGAAATACAATGCCTCTTGTACTTTTACACAGGAATGGAGGACATTTAATTACAGTTTATGAGACTTCAGAGAACAATAAACAACAAATCCTTCAGCTAATCCCATATGTGCATTGATAAAGAGGGGCTGCACTCTGCCCCGGCTTTTATCACATAACATAGGAAATCAGATGGAGCCTCCTTTGCTCCGGGCTCAACATCTCTGTGATACATATAGTGAACCTTCAATCAGCGGGGGGGGGGTTTATTCATCCCCCACTGATTGTTAGTTGAACCAATCGGGATGTTAGCGTCCGTTATCTCCCACCTAAACATCTTCGCTTCCACTCATGTTTTGAGGCGGAAGTTTTTACGGACGGTTACATCGGGATAAATTTTACAGACATCCTGAGCTAATGACATACTCTATTCTAATCAATATGCTGAGAAAGTTCGGATTCCAGCTGGTTGTATGCGTCCGATTCAGGCTGGAGCTGGAGAGCTTCTTCCAGCTGTGCATAAGCTTTTTCATAATCCCCTCTCTCATAATAAATGAGCGCAAGATTAAAATGAGCTTCATGGAACATCGGGTCTCTTTCAATTGTCCGAAGCAGATTTTCTTCGGCTTCAGCTAATTCGCCCTCATTTGCCTGGATATACGCAAGCCAAAAATATGCATCTGTTAAAATTATTTCATGGTTTGGTATATCAGCTTCAATAATTGCTTCAAAATATGTCTTTGCTTCTTCCGGTTCATCATTCTGAATATACTCAATACCAGTCTGTAAGTATGCTGCATAAGACTGTCCGGTCAATTCCTGAGAGTAACCGTAAAATAACAGCGCCCCAAGTCCGGCTGCCAGCAGTCCAAGTGAAAGTACCCGGCGGCGGTTTTTGTGTTTAGGAAGCCCCATTACCGCTGAAGCCGCAAAACCGCCAACAAGACCGCCAATATGAGCACCGTTATCCACCATGGGCACCATAAACCCTATCCCGAGATTTATAAGAAGAATAACGATTACATTCATCCCCATCGTTCGGAAAAATAGCCGTTTATGCTTTACGCCAAAATAGA
The DNA here is from genome assembly GCF_002019695.1 of Evansella clarkii. GTDB lineage: Bacteria > Bacillota > Bacilli > Bacillales > Salisediminibacteriaceae > Evansella > Evansella clarkii. The sequence continues at coordinate 4,732,695 of NZ_KV917376.1, forward strand.
GTAAAGCTCCGAAACAGCCGAATATAGCTCCGCTGGCTCCTGCAGACACCTGTTCATTAAAGGCGAAGCTGGCAACAGATCCTGTCAGTCCTGCAACACCGTAGATAAAAAAGAACCTGGCAGTTCCAAAAATTCTTTCAACCGCCCCGCCCAGATAAAATAAAGCCAGCGAGTTCATTAGCAGGTGAAACACGCCAATGTGCAAAAACATAGCACTGAAAAAGCGCCACCATTCCCCCTCATATATGAGCGGGTTAAATTTAGCGCCAAAATTTATGAGCGTCTCCGGGCTTGTGGAGGAACCGTACATTTCAACTATAGTAAAAACAGCAAGAATAACACCTAAAATAAGGTATGTCAGAATCGGTTTCCCATAGAAAAACAGACCTTTTTCCTTTTCGTGGCGTGTATCAGAAGCTCTCTGCACCTCTGATTTTAATACCCTTACGATAGCTTCTTCATCCTCTAACTGTTCCGGAACCGTAAAATCCGGCATCTCCTTAAGTCTCCACTCTGTAGCCAGAGGGAAGAGCTGCTCCCTGAGGTTTTGCAGGGTCAAAAGGATCGTTCTCTGCTCGTTCTTGCCCCGGCCGGAAAGCGGCACCGGCTTATCAACCAGCTCCGAGTAATCATCTACCGGTGCATAAACAGACAGGATCACATTAACAATGTTCGCTGAACGAAGCCCGATTTGTTTTCGAAGCTGTTTACCTCGCTGATATGTTTGTTTAATGTCAGCCCTTAACTCATTACTCCAGTCCAGTTCTTTATAACTAAGGCGAATAAGCTGAAAAGGCTCTTTCCGGTCATCCTCTATCCAGACCTCGTCTCCGTTTCTCCCAATGTGAACAAGGCGCAAATCTTCCTTTATAACTAAGTAATGTATAATTTCCCAAAAGCGTAGCTTTAATAAAACTGCGTTCATGGAGTCTCCCTCCGCCCGAATATCTCCGCTAAATAATCTTTCACATCAGCCAGTTTCTTAACCGTGGCTGCTGGTCTGTGTGCCGAATCGGGAGATGCTTCTCTCGAATTCAGATATACAGCCTGCCATCCTGCATTTATAGGCCCTTCCACATCATGTTTCCATGTATCGCCCACGTAGAGAAGCTGTTCTGCTTTCAGGCATAATTTATTTTCGGCCAGCTGAAATATTTCTTTCTGAGGTTTTTCAAATCCTGCTTCTTCAGAAATAATAGTATTTTCTTTTTTTATCCATTTGTCGGCACCGATTGACTGAATTTTAGCATGCTGTGTTTTTATTTTTCCGTTTGTAATAATTGACATGCTGATTTGCTTTCGGGCTAAATATGATAATAATTCTGCCATCGCAGGGAAGGGGGTGCTAAAATCACTGACCACTTTATAATATAAAGAATGAAACCTTTCCGAAGCCTTGTCATTGCCTGGAAGATTAAAATTCTTCATTGTTTCGTTAAAGCGAATACGATGATACTCTTTTCCCGAGATTTTCTTTTTCTCAAACATACTCCAGTACTTGTCGCAGTTATTTTTAAAGATATGAAAAAACTCTTCAGGCTGGATGAGCCTGCTTTTCTCAATCTCTTTCTGAATATATGCGGAGAAGCAATATTTTATCGCCTTTTCAAATGCTTCTTCGTGGCTGTAGAGCGTATTATCCAAATCAAATCCGATTCCTTTAATCCCCACGGGCATTTCACCTCAGAATAATTATAACAATACGGGAATAATTTTACGATTAATATAAAGAAAGTAAAGAAAACTTGCCGATTGGCAAGCCTTAATAATAAGGATCTTCGGCAAAGTTCTTCACGTCCTGTGGAAGTCAGAAGCCTAGTTGCATTTATACTTTAGCCATAAAATATTCACTATGTCGAATCAGCTTCATAGCTAATATTTTATAATATCTTAAAGTGTAAAAATCCCGGCGGACCGGGATTTTAACGAAGGGCCTGAAAAAGCATTTTTTCTCTCAAAGCCGGTATTCTCATGATCATGGCGACCGACAGGCGCCTGAGCCATTTTTTCGATAAAAAGATGTTGAGTAACTTGTATTTGTTCCGGTATAAGCTGCTTAAACTGATTACTAAACCTACAAAAAACAGAATTCTTCTCATAGTAAGACCTCCTCCGTATTATCATTTTTAAAAACGGAGCTTTTTATTGATGACAAAATTTGTATTTTCATTTAATAAACTCAGAAAAACGGCTGCCCCAGGGGACAGCCGCTGCTTTACATTCCTATATATTTCGAAAAAACTGTTTTGGCACGGCTGATGTCTTCTGTCCCCTGAACAAGCACTCTTCCGTCCGGAAAAATAACAAGAGTTATATCTTCCACTTTGAGCCTTGCCCTTAAAAGGAATGGAGTCTTTTTCGTCTCAGCAACAGGGGAAAGCCGTTCTTCCCATTCACTTAAGTCCATTTTATGCTTCAGGAGTATTTGCACTGTCTCTCGGCCGCAAAGAGTTGTTACTCCGTCATCTTCTCTTTTTGTGAGCGCAGGAAAAATTTCCTGGCCGCATGTTTCGCAGCCTTCCCGCCTTTTTCCTAACTGAAGATTATAACTATGGTTGTTCCAGACATCAAATGTAGTAAGCTCCCCGCGTAATTTTTCCGTGTTTCCTGTTAAATATTTCAGAGCTTCGATTGTCTGCATGCTTGCAGAAATATCAACGACGGGCGCTAGCACTCCGATAGTATCACATGTCTGGCCGCCACTCCCTCCATCAGGAAAAAGACAGCGGAGACACGGTGTTTCTCCCGGTATCAAAAGTGCGCTCATTCCTCTTGAGCTCACCGCCCCTCCATAAACAAAAGGAATATTGTATTTATATGACACATCATTGATTAAATATCGTGTCTGGAAATTGTCTGTACCATCCATAATAATATCCACACCATCAATAAAATCTTCCATATTGTCCGCATTTATATCAGTGACGTGGCCTTCGATTCTTACTTCACTATTCAGTTTTTTTAGTTTTAATTCTGCTGCAGCTGCTTTTGGCATATATTTCTCAACATCTTCTTCGTCAAATAACATCTGCCTTTGCAGATTGCTTTTTTCTACATAGTCCCGGTCACAAAAAACTACATGGCCGATTCCGGCTCTTACCAGATGGTTTGCAATCACAGTTCCCAGAGCGCCCATACCGATAATCAGTACTTTTGAATCTTTAAGTTTTTGCTGTCCCTTTTCGCCTATCGGCTTAAAAAGCATCTGTCTCGAATACCTCGTCCAGTCTTCCATAAGTAACACCTGCCTTACGTGAATATTGCCAGACCTGCCAGCCATACGAATAATACGGCGGAAGCTGTACATATATAATTGACCGCATCATTTGTAACTTTCCGTGACCCTTTAATCAGTCTCGTATTTTTACCGCAATGCTTCCTTCTTTCTGTTATTTCACTGCATTCTCTGCATTTATATAAGCCCTGGAAATAAGCTCCGGCAATGCTGTCTGCCCATTGGCCTGCAAAACCTGCCAGTGCGGCCAGCACAAACAGTTCAGGAGAAACGGACAGCTTATCAGGTCCCGTTCCGGCAGCTAATAAAAAATATGCAGCACCTGTGACGAAGACACTTCCAGCCAGCGCAGCTCCTGTTCCAAGAGCGGTAATGCCTCCTGACTGCCCTGCAGGTACTGGCCGGAGTGTAAATATTCGCACGGGCTGTTTTTTACTTTTCTTCCCCGCTTCAGTTGCCCATGTGTCACTTGCTGCGGCAGCCAGGGCTGCAACGAATGAAACAGCCCATAAAATATGCCCGGTATATCCATATAAAACAGCACAAGCCGCGGCCACCCCTCCATTCGCCCCGACCTGGCCAGCATCCCTTCTTCCACCTTTTTCTTCCATCAAGCTTTCGTTGCTGCTTTTTAAAACCCTTCCAAGAAAAGTGGATGAAACAAAGAAGACAGCCAGAACTGCCAGCCCGAACAGAGACAGTCCGAAAAGAACAAAAAGCCCGGCAGTTACTGCGGCTATGGCACCGCTTCCTGATAATGCATCCTTTCTGTATGCCAGGAACGCAAAGAAAATAACCGCAATAAAATAAATCATTTTTTTATCGCCTTGACCGGTGAAATAATATAATTCACAGGTATATCAAAGGAATCATGGGGGAGCTTCCGGACAAGCTGGAAATCATAGCATAGAGAACATGTCTTTATGTCCCTGCCTTCCAGAAATCGGTCATAGTAGCCTCCGCCGTAACCTATTCTGTAGCCTTCTTCATCAAACACAAGACCCGGCACAAGCAATAATTCCATCTCTTCAGGGGTTATTTTCAAAGTTTTGGAAGGTATCGGTTCCTTTAGCCCGTAAAAACTTTCTTCAAGGTCTTCAAAAGAAGAAAACTCATAAAAAATAAGCTGTCTGTTTTCAGGGAAGCATTTCGGTGCTGCAATTCGCTTATTTTCTTCCCAGGCCTGTTTAATAATGCTGTACGTATCTAATTCATTGCCAACAGAGATCGTGGTACCCACAACGTCTGCTTTTTTCCATAATTCTGACGTGAATAGTTTTTCCTGTACCGTTTTTGATTGTTCCTTCATTTCGGCCTGAGAGAGTTCGTTCATCACTTTTTTTATTTCTTTCCGCCACTGGCTCTTATCCATCTCACTCACCCTGTTTCCTGTTTTGTCTCCTAAATAGTTTAACACAAAGTGAACCTTCAATCAGTGGGGGCTTTTATTCATCCCCCACTGATTGTTAGTTGAACCGATCGGGATGTTATCGTCCGTTATCTCCCGCCTGAACATCTTCGCTTCCACTCCTGTTTTGAGGCGGGAGTTTTACGGACGGTTACATCGGGATAAAGTAACTTGCCAATCAGTGAGTCTGCCCGGCAGTATGAACCAATATATGCAGAAAAAATAAAAAAGAGCGGCAAAATCTTTGATAAGATTCCTTCCGCTCTCTTTTTGCTACTTATTTTGTTTCACGGTGCAACGTGTGACGCTTCAATCTCGGGCTGTATTTTTTAAGCTCTAGACGTTCCGGATTTTGACGTTTATTTTTAGTAGTAATGTAGTTGCGGTCGCCTGTCTCTGTGCAAGCTAACGTTACTTGTACACGCATGTTTATCCCTCCAACTCTGTCTGTTCTTACTCATACTTTAAAATAATAACAAAATCAGCGGAGAGATTCAAGAGAAAGAAAATTCTGTAATTTAAACTGGTACTTCTCTTTTTCTTAACAGGCACTGATATTGTAAATGTACTTCTTCTAATTCCTGGAGATTCTCTCCTGAAAAAGACCATTCGTATAAATAACCTGAACTGTTTTTTTTCATAGAAAAACAATATTCTGTTCCCCAGCCGCTGCTCTGCTTAGAAAGAGGCTGCATATTAAAAGGTTTCCCTTTCAGCCAGTCAACGGTTTCTACTTGTACTGTACTGAACTGATTTCCGGTTCCGGAGCTTCCTACACCTCCAAACAGCCGATAATAAACATCATCATATGTAACAAGGGCATTTCGCGTAGAAGAATAATAAACAAATGGAATGTCACTTGCCGTTTCCACCTTGTAATCTACTAAAATTGAAAAATTGAGATCCTTGCCAGATCTGTTTACAAATACAAGTTTATTCAATTCATTCTGAACAGGCTTAACAGGCAATTCAAGCCACTTCCAGGCCAGCTTTTCGCTCCAGCCTTCCTGAAAATGGTTGAGCTCCGCAGGTGTTATACTGATTGTTTCTCCAGACTCCATTTTAATTACATATTCCTTAATAAATCCGGCCTTTATATCCGGGGGCTGTGTTGCCATTATCACCACTCCTTATTAATTTTTAAAATGAATGAATTTCATCTATAGACTTTGCATAAAAACAGACGGACATTACTTTTCGATTGAAGCGTAAGACGGCGACTCTTGCGGGAACAGCGCGAGCTGAAAATCCATTTTTGACGGCTGAACGCCGTCAAAAATTAGTTGAAGCCGTGCCCGCAGAACGCGTCCGTCTGAAGCGTAAATCGAACAATAAAGTAACATTATAAGATAGTGTTCGTATTAATTATGAAAATCTTGAATTATGAAATTGATTCAAATATAAAATAAAATGCCTGGCTCGTCCTTTTTATTTAAATATAAATATATGGATTCCAGTATGGGCATAAGTTAAACCTTGAAAGATGCTGTATTACCATCTTACCCACTCTTCGGGACTTGAACAAGAAGGTATTTTTGTCATAATTTGTTCTATTATCCCCAGGTCGTACAGTTGGATATAGCTTTTATTTTTTCTCCAAGAGGAAGCTGAATGTGCTATAATTATAAATGTTTGCTGAGAATTAATATTTATCGGAGGAAAGATAATGGAATTAATGATTGTTAGTTTATTAGGAGCCGGCTGTTTGTTAATCCTCGTTTCCCTGCTTCAGAAGGATCCGGCAAAAGAAGTGGAAAAACAGGTGGAAAATGTCTCTATTCAGCTTATGCAGGAGATGTACCAGCTTCGTAAAAAAGTTAGTTTACTTGAAGAGGAACACATGCTTAGTACTCCTGTACATAAAGCTGAGAATACAGTGGATGAACAGTCTTTATCGAGAGATTATGTCTTATCTCTTCATGAAGAAGGTCTCTCCGTCGCTGACATAGCAGGGATGACACAATACAGCGAGGAAGAAATTGAAAATATCCTTGCAAACGATTAGAAAGGAAGAAGTAATGTGTCTTTAAAATATACTTTAAGAGGTACCGGTATCGGATTGGTTGCAGCAGGAGCAGTTATTGCAGGAATTCAATATATGGGAATCACAGAGGCAGATTTCGAGACGGGTGCTCAAGCCTCAGAATTAAATATTGAGGAAGCGCTTGCCCTTCTGGAAGACCATACGGAATTCTTTGTTATACCTGAGAAGAAATACAATGAGCTTACAACTACTCTTTCTGAAACTGAGCTGGAACTCGAAGCGTTAAAGGAAGAAAAGGAAAAAAGAGAAGCTGAAAGCAACGAAGAAGCTGAATCTGCAGAAGAAGGTACGGATGAAGAAACGAATGAAGAAGCCCCGGCAATCGTAAACCAGACGATCTTCAGCATTGAAGCAGGAATGAACTCTAAAGATATTGCTGCTGAACTGAAAGTACTGGAAATCATTGAGGATGAAAGAGAGTTTGAACGATATTTGCTTGATCAGGAAGTGGACCGCTATTTAAGAACAGGGCGTTACCGCCTGGACAGCGGGATGAGTTTCCAGGAGATCGTCACCGTTTTAACAAATTAAAAATGAATCAAAAAAAGGAACCCACACTCGTGGGTTCCTTTTTCGTTTATTCTTCATCGTTATCTTCGCTGACTTCCCTCTCCTGTGGCCCGTTTCTTTCTTCCTGTAATTCAAAATAAGCGTCAAGAGAAGCTCTAGCAATTCCGTTAGCGACACCTGATCTTTCCCGGTCCACACCAGGAACGACAACAGTAACGGTCACTTCCGGATTATCATAAGGAGCGTACCCTACGTAGGTCTGGTTGTTAGCTCTCTCTCCGTCAACAAATACCTGGGCTGTACCTGTCTTTCCAGCTGAACTGTATGAAGCATCAGCAAAGAATCTGGTAGCAGTACCATTAGAACCATTATTTACTCTGTAAAACCCTTCCTGTACTCTCCTGATGTAGCTTTCGTCCACATCAATTTTATTTAAGACCTTAGGTGCCATTTGCTGTGACAGCCTTCCAAGCTCCTCTTTTGAGCTGCCAGGTTCCCGTATTTCCTGAACAAGACGAGGCGCGACCCTGTAACCACCGTTTGCTATTGTTGAAATATACTGGGAAAGCTGCATAGGAGTATATGTGTCAAACTGCCCGAATGACAAATACAGTAAACGACCTGGTTCGGCCCGGCCTCCGTTAAGGCCTGATGTCTCACTTGGCAGATCTATTCCAGTTTGGACACCAAGACCAAACTGGGCAAAATAATCCCTCAAAAAGTCGTACCCCGCAAAATAGTTGCCCCAATTTCTCCCTGAGACACCAGGTATATAGCCAATCTTCCTCATAGCGACTTCAATCATATAAATATTGGAAGACTGTTCAAGTGCCTGAAGATCGTTTATTCTTCCTAAAGGTCTGTGTGAACTGATATCCGGGGTATCCGGAAGCTGCACTGTTCTGTCAATGATTGTAGTCCCTGGCGGCATAACGCCGGAATCATAGCCGGCAAGCACAGTAGCCCCCTTTATAGTAGATCCCATCTCGTAAGCACTGTTAATGATAGGGAGGGGAGACATGTGTTCGTTATAACCTGCCATTGCGAGGATGTCTCCAGTATCCGGCTCCATCATAACTACGTATGCTTCAGGGGTATCAAGAAGAATATCACTTCTTGCATCATTCATTGCCTCTTCCAGAATTTCTTCCACCTCTTGCTGTAATTCCATATCGAAAGAAAGAATTAAATCATTCCCCCGGCTTCCGAGTCTTTCCTCCGGGTTCCGCAAGAAGTCCCCATCCTGATTCATAAAGTTTTCAAGTTCCCCTTTTCGGCCTCTCAGCACTGACTCATACTGTGCTTCAAGGTAACTTATGCCGACCTCTTCATTTCTCTCATATCCGTTGGAAAGGAAATAATCCAGGTCATCACGAGGAATGGATCCCACCCTGCCGAAAACGCCAGTCAGAGAATCTCCATAAACATATTTCCTTTCAGAATCACGGATGATATCCACTCCTGGTAGCTCTTCCATATTTTCCATTATCTGTGCAGCTTCTTCATAAGTAATTCCTTGTTTTACTTTATGCGGCAGATTATTATACCCTGCGTTAAATTCTCTCCAGAGAGCAAAAATTTCCATCTCTTCTCTGGTAAAGGATTCTAATTCACTATCTGTTATTGAATCAATCCTTCTCTGATGAGCATCACTATCACTGAGCCCCTCGGAAGCAGCTTCTTCCACACTTAGTTTTTCTAAGTATTCGTCAGGATTTAAGATTGACCAATATTCCCTCAAATCCCTGTCCCCAGGGTTGTCGTTTTCCACTGTAATATATTCGTTTAATTTTTTTGCCGTTTCAATCATCTCATCCTGTGAAGTCCGCCGGTTTGTATAAGTAACAGTAAACAGCAGCTCATTATCCACAAGTAAATTTCCAAACCTGTCATACATCAGGCCTCTGGGCGCTTCAACAGGAGAACTGATATTTATAGTTCTTTCAAGCTGTTCTTCAAAATCTTCCCCCTGCACAATCTGTACTACTCCAAGGCGAAGAATCAGTGCAGAAAACAATACGAAAACAAGAAAAAATAATATATTAAGACGGACAGGCAGATGATTTTTCTTTACTTTCTTTTCATTCATATATGACAAATTCCTTTCTCAGCATGTAACTTTACTATGACAGCTGCTGTTATAACAACGACAGCATTTAAACTTAGCAAAATCTACAGCAACAGCCTTTGCTCCATAATTATTATCAGCGAAAAAGTATTTATGCGCAACAATAGACACCTCTGAAAGGTGTCTATTAATGGTTTGCCCGCAATGCGGTTATCTTCCAGATTTCACGAACCCGCACTAGGCAGGTGGGTGCCTTCAAAAACATTTCCAGCTTCCTGCCGAAGTACTGAACGTACCATTAACCAGGCATGCTGTACGTGTTCTAATATTAGGCTCCCAATGTGAATTGGTGTTCGGTTCGAATTAAACTCGAAGTTCACCAACACCGCAGGCAGCATTGTTTTTTCCTAATTAATTTAACAATATTATATCATATTCATCTGTTTTTTCAATCAATACAATAGTCCTGCTTTATCTCTCTTTTTGGACATTAACCGACCCTTTTTTGACTCCAGGCTGTAAATTTATCTCACGAATGAACCAGTAGATCAGCATATGCCCGGACCCTAATATTGCAAGGGCGAACGGAATTCCTGTCTTTTCCCCGAAAAGAAGGATAAACACCATTAATATGGCGATAGATATGATCCTCCCGCTGTTAATAAACAGTTCTCTTACTACAATATACTCCACCCTCATTTCTGCTGCCTTCCAACCCTTTCCAATGACATCGTAAGTAAGGGAAACGTAAGGTACAAGGAGCAGAGGATAAGCTGCTGAGACAATAACTCCGTAAATTATTAAACGGGTAAACGACAGTTCAAATAAAATGATAAAAATAGCTGCGTAAAGCACTATACCACCAATCAGAATTGCCTTTTTCCGATAGACAGGCTTCAGGAACCTCCCTACACAATAATAAACGACGAAGGAAACTCCTGATGCAATCAGTCCATATGTACCGATCGCAAGCTCACTTCCGGTTGTCACATATACCCACAGGACTATTATAAAGATAAAGCTTCCTTCCCGCAGTCCCTGTAAAAAGTTTGCTTTTAAAATTCTTCCCCAGTTTTTGTACTTTTTTCTCAGCCTCATGATTTCCCTCAGGTGATACTGGCCATCAGCAGCTCTCCGTTTAATGAAAAAACTTAAAATAACAGCCAGCAAAAACATGCCAAGTGAAATACCAAAAATAAGCCGGTACCCTGTAAGCTTTTCCATATGAGTAATAAGAAACCCAGCACTAAACGGGCCGATCATTCCGGAAAATGATGTTAACAGACCGAGAAAGCCATTAAATATATCCCTCGTTTCCGGTTCAGTAATTTCAAACGTCAAAATATTGAAGGACAGCCAGTAAAATCCGTACCCGATACCAAGCAGTGAACCAAGCACCAATAAATAGCTGCCGGCATTTTCTCCAAGAAACAAAACTGTAAAGAAAAATACGGATAAAAATATTACACCAAGACGCAGCACCACTACCCGGTCAATTTTCTTTGCCCACCGGCCCGCAAGTATAAATGTCAGAAGCTGCAGGACTACGACAGCCAGATTGTATGCCGCAAGGTCCATAAATTGTCCTGATTGTTTCCACAGATATACGTTCACAAAAGTATTGGAAAGGGCAACACTTAATGAATATAATCCACCGATTACAAGAAGCAGTATCAGGTCTTTCGTGATCTCCGGCCCGCCTGTAACCGTCTGTAATAATTTCTTCATTAGAACCGCACTCCTTTTGCAGTAACAATAACTATTGTGCCACTTAGCATGAAAGGATATGCGGTAACTGCAAAAACACACTGCGTTCATTGTGCCAGTCCATTTTACGGGCAGCTCGAAATAAAATAGACTCTAATTAAGTATAAAGCTCTGTTAAACTTTAGTGTTGATTTTCACTACAGAACACTCGCTTGCACACAGGCATAAGCACACAACTTCTGCCTACTACATAGCCAATTAAAGAAAAGCGCAAGCGCCTTGGTCACGAGCGGCGCTTTATATCTGCAACGAGTAACCGCTGCTCCAGTGGTCCAGACACTGCCTCTTCCTCCTCGATTGTATATCCGGTGTTGTTGTTGAGCTAATTGCTGCTCTTTCGTACGTTTTGTGGCATTGGTCAACCGATTCAATTCCTGAATCAGCTTCAATTCATCCCTTGAGTGAGTGATTCGGAGGACAGCATAATTAGATTGCTGCTTTTTCCTCTTCATCCAGTACTTCGAGGTGCTTCAGCAGAGAGATGCAAATTCAGGTAGCAGCCTGCCTGAAGTGACCTCGAGTAGCTGTCTCTTCCTCTTCCAGCAGAGCTTCGATGTGTATCCGTCGAGACAACTCGAAGCATAATCGTGATGAAAACGCTCGTCGCTGGAGCTGGACGACTTATCCACAGAATTAAACTTTTATAATTTCCTAAATAAAAAAGCTGCCCTGCTAAGGACAGCTTCAGTAATTATTTTGCTTCGTTGTAACGCTTGGAAACTTCTTCCCAGTTAATTACGTTGAAGAACGCATCCACATAATCAGGACGCTTGTTTTGGTATTTTAAGTAGTAAGCATGCTCCCAAACATCCACTCCAAGGATTGGTGTTACGCCTTCCATGATTGGAGAATCCTGGTTTGGAGTGCTTGTAACTTCTACTTTTCCTCCTTTAACAACAAGCCATGCCCAGCCGGAACCAAAACGAGTTAAAGCAGCATTTTTAAACTCTTCTTTGAACTTATCTAAGCTTCCGAAAGCATTGTTAATTGCATCTGCAAGATCGCCAGAAGGCTCTCCGCCGCCGTCTGGAGACATGATCTGCCAGAATAATGTATGGTTGTAGTGTCCACCGCCGTTGTTACGTACAGCACCACGAATGTTCTCAGGAACCGCGTCAAGGTTACCAAGTAAATCCTCTAAACTCTTCTCCTGTAAATCACTGTGACCTTCAAGAGCATCGTTTAACTTTGTTACATAAGTGTTATGATGCTTTCCGTGGTGGATTTTCATTGTTTCTTCATCAATATAAGGTGTTAATGCGTCTGCTGAATAAGGTAGTTCTGGTAAAGTAAAAGCCATTTCATATCTCCTCCTTTAGTAGTATGTAGGTACAGAGCTTATCCGCACCGTACTGGCAATATTTAATCAAAACAGTTAAATATTACCCTATTCAATCTAAACATTATCAAATATTGAACCGCCTTTCAAATATTTGAACTTGCAATAGCACAAAAAACAGGCATAAAAAGTATACCCGCCAAGCCGTAATTTAAATCTGTCTTATCCTTCGAAGCTTCTGGAAATCACTACAGTGATTTCAGCTTCATCCTGGGATTAAAAATCTGATTATCACTTCTAAGCAGGAAACTTTGCGCCTTGCTGTTAAAATCAATTTTCATGTTTTCATCATAAGCCCACTCATATTGTTTTTCAACAGCTAAAGTAAGAATATTTCTGTCAGTTTCAGCAATCAGGTGGCTGTCGTCTGTTTGTTCTGTTTCCAACAGAACAGGAATCCCATTAACTGTTCAGCCATCCTCTGTATCATAATGAATCAGAATACTGTTTTTGGAAATGGAAGTACAATTCTTCTTTAACTCTTCCAAAGCAGTGTCAGTGACTTCTATAAACACATCTCTCACTCCTGTTAAGTTATTACTTATTGTTATACCCCGGAAAAAAAATCCTGTAATCATTGATTGTAAACTTAATACCATTCCAGGCCGCAATTACCGATCGTATCATTTTTGACTACATTAAGAAAGTGTTTTGCTTTCTGCCAGGTAATACACGGCTCTCTTTCAGCCTGTCAGACATACGACAGCTTAACCTCAAATTTTACAATTTATCCTCCACTTATACAAAAAAAAACGATCTGTACGCTCTAAGCATACACACCGCTGGTTCAATGGTTTTAATTATGGCGGAGGAAGAGGGATTCGAACCCCCGCGGGCTTTGACACCCCTGTCGGTTTTCAAGACCGATCCCTTCAGCCAGACTTGGGTATTCCTCCGTGGAATACAAATGGTGGACCCTGTAGGACTCGAACCTACGACCAACCGGTTATGAGCCGGTTGCTCTAACCAACTGAGCTAAGGGTCCATTTAGAAAAGTCTTTCATTGCTTTTCTTTGCATTATTGGTAGCGGCGGAGGGGATCGAACCCCCGACCTCACGGGTATGAACCGTACGCTCTAGCCAGCTGAGCTACACCGCCACATTTTATTCAGAGACAATGAATATAATAGCATGTCATTCGTTTTACTGTCAACGTTTTTTAATAAATCTTATTTACGTGGAAAACACGGCCACTGTCCAGCCGGAAATCATCCTGAAAACAAAAGCCGGACAGTAACCATATTGGCTTACAGTCCGGCTTTACTATTTATTCTTCACCAATTACTGCTTCTGCAATATTTACAGCATGATCGCCGATTCTTTCCAGGTTACTGATCATATCTGCAAATATTATTCCTGCTGATGGTTCACAACGGCCTTCGTTCAGTCTGATAATATGCTCTTTACGAAGCTGCCTTTCCATCTTATCTATCTTCTCTTCTTTAAGAACTACCGCACGAGCTTCGCCAATGTCATCATTCTCAAGAGATTTAATAGCCTGTCCTACTGTCTCAATTGTTAAATTGAACATTTCATCCAGATCATTCATAGCATCAGGGGACATCTTCACTTTATTAGCAACTTGATATTCAGCAAGTTCAATAATGTTTTCCATGTGATCCCCAATTCTTTCAACATCTCTGACAGTTCCCATTAATGTGGAGTGAATAGCAGAATCATGATCTGACAGAGAGTTAGCGGATATCTTCACAAGGTAATCTGTAATTTTTCTGTCCAGATTATTAATTGCGTCCTCAAACTGATACGCAAGTTCAGCATGGCGTTTTTGTTTTGTCTGTACGAATTGAGAAGCTTCAGCAAGCCCCTGTTCAGACAACTCAGCCATACGCAAAGTTTCCTTCTTCGCCTGGCCCAAAGCTATAGAGGATGATTGCTGGATAAGCACAGGGTCAAGATGCTGCGCCTTATATTCAATAACATTTTCCTTCCCTGGTATCAGCTTTGTTACTATCAGCGCCAGCACTGCTACGAACGGAAGCTGAATAATAACGTTAGAAACGTTAAATATACCATGAGCCACGGCAATGGTCATTTCTGGATTTAACTGCCATGCTGCCTGAATGTATTGCATCATTGCGATGTAAGGATTAATGACAATCAGAACGATAATTGTACCGACTAAATTAAAAATAACATGGGTTAAAGCTGCACGCTTTGCTGCCAGAGAAGCTCCTAAAGCTGCAAGCACAGCTGTTATCGTTGTACCTATATTATCCCCGAATAAAACCGGGAGTGCCGCGCTGAGTTCCATAGCTCCCTGAGCATAAAGCTGCTGCAGCAGACCAATTGCTGCTGATGAGCTTTGAACAGCTACAGTAAAGATAGTACCAATAAGTACACCAAGAAGGGGATTCTCACTCATCGTTACAGTGAGCTCTGCAAAGACATCAAGCTCCCGCAGCGGGTATAAACCCTGTCCCATAAGGTTAAGTCCATAGAATAACGCTCCAAAACCAAAGAATACCTGACCTATATTATTAGCTTTTTTATTCTTCAGGAAAAAGATCAGGAAAGTCCCTATTGCAATAATAGGTAAAGCATAATCGGATATTTTAAGACCGATAATAAATGCAGTCACTGTTGTACCAATATTCGCTCCCATGATAACCCCGATTGACTGCCGAAGAGTCATGAATCCGGCATTAACCAATCCAATGGCAAGAACGGTGGTACCAGTACTCGTCTGTAGTAATATTGTAACTATAATACCTGCTATAACACCCATTATTGGATTGCTTGTAAATTTATCAAGAACATCCCGCAGCCTGTCCCCCGCTGTTTTTTGGAGGCCATCACCCATATATTTAATCCCGAACAGGAAAATAGCCAGTCCACCAAAGAACATAAATAGAAGATCTCTTAACGCTACATCCAACAACCTCATCCCCTTATTTCAGCATATGACACGTTTTTTCAATACCTTACAAATCATACTTGCAAATTATTAACTTTTTGTTAACCAATTGTAAAGATTTTATTAAGTTTTTGCCATAGACAATCCTACACTGTTTCGACAAAAAAGCCAATGCTTGTTTGAAAGTTTTCTATCATATAAAATAATAACTGAAAAAAACCAGACTTTGTCTCACGTTATTAACAAAGAATATAAAACTGGCAATAATAAACAAGGAGTGCAGAAATGAATATATTCCAGCAATTTTTTAAGAGCTTGTATTCTCCGTCCACAATATCAAAATTTCGGTTTCAAAAAATAGGTAAATCAATTCTGTATGTATTTTTCCTCATGCTAATAGCTACTATTCCGGCAGCTGTTATACTCGGAGTGAGCCTCAGCTCTGTATATAACTCCGCAGAGAGACATCTCACTGAAACATTCCCTGAATTTGAAATTCAAAATGGAGTATTAACTGCAGAAACAGATGAGCCGATAATAATTGAAGAGGACGGTGAGCTGATCATATTCGATCCAACAGGCGAACTGAATCCTAATGACCTGGCAGGGGCCCGGACTGCTATTGGCCTTTTTGAACGGGAAGCTGCTATCGTAACGGACGGTATACCACAATCAGCAGCTTATAATGAAATTAACATTAATATAACAAGTAACGAGTTAGCTGAATTGCTTGAAAGTGTAGGTGGTGTATTACCACTTATTATTAGTTTCATAATAGTACTTATGTATATATTTTCTACTGGGATGAAATTTATTGGTATTTTTTCCTTATCTTTTATTGCACTGCTCATGAAAAATAGTATGGCCCCGCAGCTTAAATACCGCCATTGCTGGGTTCTTGCAGCCTATACCGTTACATTACCGACCATACTTTTTGCCCTTCTGGAAGCAATGCAGATTTTCATTCCATTTTCTTTTACCCTATACTGGGTAACTGCAATCGCAATGATGTATTTTGTACTTAAAGAAATACCTGTACCAAATAGAAGCACAGACGGGGAAGATCTAAGAACTCCTTAACTGAACTTATGGACCGTGAGTAACCGTATAACCGAAGGATGCTTCACCAATTTATTTCGGAACGCTACTTTAGTTCTGGAGCTTTTTTGCATATTTCCTGCTCACTTTTTACAGATACAATTATTATTGCGTGTTAGAGATAAAAGTATGGTATATTATTCATATTAATGTGTATACCATAAGTATTTTGTTCAGAGGCCGGTCATACTGACAAGACCTTCATCGAATATATAGTTAATAATTACAATTATTCAGCGTATAAACATACAGAATAAAAGGAGATATGGGAATATGATAGGAGAACGAGTAAAAAAGTATCGTTCTGAAGCAGGTATGACTTTAACTGAACTGGCTGACAGAGCTGGAGTAGCTAAATCGTACTTAAGTGCTTTGGAACGAAACATCCAGACAAACCCATCCATTCAGTTTTTAGAAAAAATAGCTTCCGTGCTGGATGTCTCGATGGATCAGCTTCTATACGATGAGGAAAACCGAAACACTGGGGATGGAAATTCCGGCCTTGATAATGAATGGAGCAAACTTGTTAAAGAAGCAATGGATTCCGGGATCTCTAAAGAAGAATTCAGGCAATTCCTTGAATTTAATAAATGGAAAATGAATCAAAAATAAATTAATAAAGGAAATGAATTAAATTCACTTCCGTTAAAATGAGCTGTTAAATACCAGCTCATTTTTTTATTGCCTTATTTTAGATAAAGGTTCCACATTAAATTTGGCATTTAATTATACTTTATTGTGTTAATTCTGAAAAGCTTCAAAAAAGTTGTTATTCTTTATAAAGAACAAATAAGATCGTCATCCCTCTCTTTTTCTTCAAATTATTCTTTTTTATCCCCCTTTAAATAAAATCCCCTGTGCTATATAATGAACAAAAAGCTGTTTTGTTTTATAAAGGAGGTTTGTCTTTGATTGGAAAAGTGATCAGACAGAAAAGAAAAGAAAAAGGGATTTCCTTATCAGAACTATCCCGATTGACGGGTGTATCAAAATCATATTTAAGCTATATAGAAAGAGGCTTAAAGAAAAATCCTTCCATTGATGTAACAAAAAAAATCTTCAAGACACTTGATTTACCAATCACACTTCTTGCTTCGCTTGAAGAGAAAAAACCCTTTAAGGAATATCATCATTAGCAGGATCCTTTTTAATATCAAAAAAGATTAAAACCTTTTAACAAATGTTAAAAGGTTTCTCTCTGTCCTGTGCTGGCAGGTGCGATTATGTAGAAGAAAGCAGACCAGGAGAATATTAAACTTTGGATAAATTTCTCTTGCTTGTTAAGAAAGCCCTGATTTGTTCAGGTGTCAAGCCTATTTCCTTCGCCTCCTTTAATAAACTCGTCCATTCTGCTTCATAATTCTGGTTCTCTGTTTTTTCCATTTCCCCCCGCTCCTCCTCTTCTGCTCTGCTAGGCAGCCCGGCTGTCATAGACGTTCCCCATCCTTAGATCCGTAGCTTTGCGTCTCTATTTTTCAATAGATTTGCCCTTATCTAGAGAAGAATGGCTATTAATTCTTAACTTACTAAGATTATATTAGTATCCAAATATAAATTTTAGGGAATCTTGTCAGGAAAACAAAAATAGGCTAATAGTCCCGAAATAATTGTTAAACTGACAAAATCCATGTCTTCGAATTTTTCATTTATTATAAATAAAGATAATTGTATGGCTTTATTTTCATCTCTGTCTTCCATCAAGAGATTTTCGACATTTAGGCGAAAAAAAACCGGCTACTGGGCCGGTTTTTGCTAATCCTGTCGTCAATCTGTTTCCGGAACTACAACAATGCGGGTTCCATCAACAGAAATTACTTTTACTTTCTGGTCCGCCTGTACCCACTGGTTATCTGCAGTAGCGCTGTATAGTTTCCCATCAAGCTCTACTGTACCTGTAGGACGAAAAGGCGTTTTAGTTACCCCCGTTTTTCCTATAAGATCTTTGTAGGATTCATTCATAGAATTATAGCCAAGATCACTTGTTAATTTATCTGCCAGTGTCATCTTTGCCCACATATTTCTTGATGGAAAGACTTTGGTAAACAGATAAGAAGCGGGAGCCGCTAAAATAAGGGCCATTGCGACTAATATTCCATATATAATCCCAGGAGCAGGCAGCGCCAGACCAAGGACCATCAGAAGCAGACCGAGTAATGCGATAGTGCCATCTGTTGTTACCTTCCCATCGAAAATAATCAGTCCAAGACCTACGAGATACAAGAGAACGACCCACAAACTATCGGCCGCAGAAAGATGGTACGAAAAATAAATCGCCATAATTACGATCCCAATAACTCCGAACAATCCCTTAGCTCTCACAAACAGCTCTGCGAAAATAAACAGAGTCCCGATAAATACTACGAAAAAGCCAAAGGAGGCTATATCGAGCAATTCCATAAAAAGTCCCCCTTTCAGTACCAATATAGTATAACTTTATTTTACCAGAAAATAATTATTATGTTTATTTACGTACAAAAGGAGAAAAAGTTTCAGCAGATATATAAATTGGCTGCTTCTGTATATTGAAGCAGCCAGCACAGTTATAGCTTTATCCGTTCCTCAATCCCTTTTGCTGCATCAATATTTCCGGGAAGTATCGCTTCCGATGAGCTTAACCACCCTCTGATAGCCTCAATGAGCCTGCTGAAAAAGTCCAGTATTGACTGAATAAGCCCCTGTCCTTCTTCACTGTTTACGAATTCACTTAAGTTATCCCGGATACTGTTAAGCTGAGTACGAACCTGATCCCAGTCAATATTTAAGTCCTTCATACGATTAAATAACGATACAAGACCGTCAAGTTCACTGTCTGTTAATTCCATCCCCAGTTCATTTGCAAGACGCTGAATCAAAGCCCGCAGATCTTCTTCGGTTTCCACATCCTCTTCAGCGATCGCTTCTTTTATTCTGGCCATCAGTTCAGATGCCTGCTCCACTCCATGCTTTTCTCCTAAATCCGCTGTTTTTACGAGTTCCTCATTAGCGACCTGTTTTTGTTCCTCAGGAATTTCCACATCCGCGGATGCTTCATATGCTTTAATTAATCCAGTAAGGGCACCTGTGCCAGACACATCAAATGGTGCTGTAACATATACATCGGCATCCTGGACACCTGCTGTAACAAGAGCATTCGCGTACATGCCTTCAGAAACCCAGGTAATTCTGTTTGTCTCTACATTTATCCCTTCTCCGGAAGAAAGCAGAGTAATCTTTGATGAAGATAATGCTCTGGATCCAATAATATTTGCACTTATATAATTACCCAGGTAATGATGTTCTTCTTCATTACTTACATAAATAATTTCAGTACCTTCCTCTTCAACTCCCATTTCATTCAGTAAATTTCCTCTCTGCTCTGCATTCAGATCCTCACCTAATGTCACGACTACCTCACCTGGTACTGCATCGGCAGAAATAACCGATACAAAAAGAAACCAGAAGGAAAAGAAAGCAATAACGCCCGTCCACAATCTGTTTTTCATCTGATGAACCCCTCTCTCTTTCTGAACCATAAATTATTATTTTAGTATGCTTTTTTAAAATTACCGGCTCTTCAGTCCTCTATAAAAAAACGAAGAGCATTGAGCGAAAAATTCGCCTCTACTTTTTAAGACGGTTCATGCGCTCAAAAAGTTACAAAGCTCCAAGGATTCCATCCTCCTTGAAAAAAACTTTATTAAACAGTGTAATTATTTCTGTATATGAATATACGGGTTTCCCTGGTGAAGGTTCCCTAAACAAAAATTAATCAGACATTGTTTGTAAAATCAGTAATATCAACATATGGACAAGCATAGGCTGTATAAAACCTTCAGGAAGGAGCAAGTATAATGCGGCCTGTTCTGGTGCTTGCAATCATTATTCTTTTCATAATAAGTGCTTACTATGACCTGAATAACGGTACTATACCTGATAATCATTATGAGGGCAACAATACAACGGTAAATACAGAAGAAAAAAAGGAAGGGAACAATGAAATATCCAGCAGCCAGGACTATCTGGAAGTCATTGTGGAACCAGGCCATACCGTTTACGGCATTGTACGGGCATTGCATGATACGGAGCTTACTGTACCACCGTATATAGTTACGGAGGATTTCGAACTTCTGAATCCTGGGACGGAAGCCCACAGAATTCAAACCGGACAAGCATACCGCTTTCCTGTATATAATAGTTCAGAATCAGATAATCAGTCATAGTCCTTGCCTCTGGGTTAACTCGCTGATACAATATACAAGGATATTTGTATATAATTATGATTTATTATAAAGGGGCGATCAGCTTGACCCAGATTATTCACAGAAAGAATACACGTCCTGTCAAAGTAGGTCCGATTACTATAGGCGGCAGTGACGAAGTAATCATTCAAAGTATGACGATGACCAAAACTCATGACGTAGAAGCTACAGTAGCTGAAATTAAGCGCCTGGAAGAAGCGGGCTGCCAGATTGTTCGTGTTGCCTGCCCGGATATGAGAGCTGCGGAGGCTATTCCGGAGATTAAAAAACGAATCAATATCCCTCTCGTAGTGGATATACATTTTGACTATAAGCTCGCCTTGAAGGCAATTGAAGGTGGAGCTGACAAAATCAGGCTTAACCCGGGGAATATAGGGCGCCGGGAAAAAGTGGAAGCAGTTGTAAAAGCAGCCAAAGAAAAAGGGATTCCGATCCGAATCGGAGTTAACGCCGGGTCCCTTGAAAAACGAATTTTAGATAAATATGGCTATCCTACTGCAGACGGAATGGTGGAAAGCGCGCTGCATCATATAAAAATCCTGGAAGATCTGGATTTCCACGATATTATTGTTTCCATGAAAGCTTCTGATGTAAGGCTTGCGATAGAAGCATATGAAAAAGCGTCCAAAACCTTTGATTATCCTCTGCATCTTGGTATTACAGAATCAGGGACTTTATTTTCCGGCACAATAAAAAGTGCTGCAGGTCTTGGAATTTTATTAAACCAGGGCATCGGAAGCACTGTCAGGATTTCATTAAGTGCGGACCCTGTGGAAGAAGTTAAAGTTGCCAAGGAACTTCTTAAATCGTTCGGACTCGCTGCCAACGCAGCTACACTGGTTTCCTGTCCTACATGCGGGAGAATTGAAATCGATCTAATCAGCATTGCGAATGAGGTTGAAGAATATATACAGAAAATCAATGCGCCGATCAAAGTCTCTGTTTTGGGATGTGCCGTAAACGGCCCTGGTGAGGCAAAAGAAGCCGATATTGGGATTGCCGGAGCAAGGGGAGAAGGATTACTCTTCCGCAAAGGTAAAACCATCCGTAAAGTACCGGAAGCTGAAATGGTGGAAGAGCTGAAGAAGGAAATCGATAAACTGGCAAAAGAGCATGAAGAGAAACAAAAAGCTGAACTAAGCAGCCAGGAATAAAAAGAAAGGCGCACGATTATTCGTGCGCCGTTTCTGTATTTGCTTCATTCAGGTAACAAATGGAGCAAAGAATACGCTCATAATAATAGAAAATGCACTTATAGCGATCGCGGTGTAACCCAGACCTTTACTGTTTCTGTTAACGGTAATAAAACCAAGAACCAGACCTGCTGCGCCAAAAATTACCGGCATGAAAAATAAGGAGACAATAGATAAAGCAACTGCAAAGGTACCTACACCTTTTCCTTCTGCTGTCTCAGTCTCTGCTTCAGCCCGTGCTGCTGGTTCCTCTTCCACTCTGTCTGCTGTAACTGCAGCTGGAGCAATTTCCGCGGCTGTTTCTTCAAGATAGTCATCGTTTTCTATGCTGCTTTCAGCTGTTGCTTCTGGTTCTTCTGAAGCACCGAAAATTTCTTCATACTCTTCCTGACGAGCATTGTGAATTTCTTTATTTTCCTCTGCAGCTGTATAGTTCTGTTGGCTCACCGGCTGCTGTAATTTTTCATACTGCTGATTCATGCTGCTCTGAGCAGCGAATTGTGCCTTGCCGCCAATCGGCTGCTGCATTGTACTTTGCTTCCCTGATAGTTGCTGCATTGATTCTTTATACTGCTGGTTTATGCTGCTTTGAGTGCCTGACTGGGCCTGCTGGACACCTGTCATTTGCTGCATGTTATTCTGCTGTCCTGTTGTCTGCTGCAGCGATTTATTATACTGCTGATTCATGCTGCCCTGAGCAGACGGCTGTGTCTGGGACTGCAAGCCTCCAGATTGCTGCTGCAGTGACATTTTATATTGTTGATTTATACTGCCAGCTGACCCCTGGTTCTGGCCCGCACTATTTTGTTGGGTGAATGGCTGGCTGGCTGACTGCTGCTGATTAAAATTTTGCTGGTTGTTATTCTGCCCATTCGTAGTGCCCGCCTGCTGTGTCATCATTTTGTACTTCTGGTTTATTGAACTCTGCTGGTTTGCAGAGCCCTGCTGATTGAAGGTGTTCTGCTGATTCATTAAAGACTGTTTATTCATACTTTGCCCAGTATTTGAATTTTGGGGATTCTGCCCATTCTTTACTAAATGGAAATTGTACGGATTTTTATTTCCATTCTGCGGCATATCTTTTTCACTCCTTTACCAGTTGATACACTTTTATTATTCCAATGGTATAATGGATTATCTATGACAATGATTTCAAATTAACGAAAAGCCATCCCCTGTCACTTCCTCTTCCGGACTTCTTTTAAAGAAAATATAGAGGCCATTTATTCCTGGGGGTACCGGCCATGGCTGAGATTACATTAAATAAAAAAAGTGGTGATCATATGAAACGTCGTTTAGGAATCGATATAGACGGCACGGTAACAAGCCCGTCCGCCTTCCTTCCTTACTTAAATAAGCATTTTAATAAAAAACTTACAATAGAGGATATAACCGAATATGAATTATCTGCAGCTCTCGGTATAAATAAAGAAGAGTTCTGGAAATGGATGCAGGAGCACGAAGGGAATATTTATCAGGCTGCGGAGCTTGCCATAAATGCAAAAGTTACATTGACCCAATGGAAGAAAGAACATGAGCTTTATTATATAAGCGCACGGCCAGCGGAATATGGGGAAATTACTAAAAAATGGTTTCATAAATACGAAATCCCATATGATTATATAGAACTTATAGGCAAACATGACAAACTGGCTTCAGTAAGGGAGCACAACATTGAACTCTTCTTTGAAGATAAACACGATAATGCATGTAATATTGCTGAAGATTGCCATATCCCGGTAATTCTGATGGATACACCATATAACCGTGACCCTGTCCATCAATTCGTCTACCGGGTGAATAACTGGAATGAAGCAAAACAAACAGCGGAAGACATACTCGGCAAAGCCCTCAATATTGAAACAAAAATAAACAGCAAAATTTAACAAGCCCAAAATTAAAAGAGGCTGTCCCAAAAGGTCGCTAAATTGCGATCTTTAAAGGACAGCCTCTTTTTGTAAGCTTTTTTTAGTTAATTTTTCGAGAGTCGAAGGCCTCTTACCCTGCCTTTGGCTCTCTTTTTATTTCTTTTTGTTCCTTCAACCTCAGATGTGTTTCCCATTTTAGAAAGTTATGGGCAATACAAAGAAGACCCCATTCCAGCGTCGTTTTGGAAAGGCCTCTCAGATGGAACCGATTAAAGCCTCGGTTATATTTAATTTGTCCAAAAACCGGCTCTACGTCACACTTTCTCCGCCGGTAAAGCTGACTTCCTGTTTCTGTCTGAAGCCGTTCCCGAACCTGCCTTCGCTGTTCCTGATTCTTCATGGACACACTAATCGTTTTCGTATCTTTTCCTTTAGCGCATACTTCCTGGAAAGGACAGCCGTGGCAATCCACGCACCGGTAAACACGTTTGATCGTCGTATAACCGTTTTCTGTTTTTCGATTAGAATTATACTGAAACGTAAGACGCTTATTATTAGCGCAATTCCACTCGTCTTCCTCTTCATCATATTGGAGGTTCTCCACCCGACCGATCTGATCTTTAAACTTTTTGGTCTGTTCCTTATCCAGTGTACTGTATTTCACATAGGCTTCTATCTTCTTCTCTTTACAAAAGGAGTAGTTTTCCTCACTTCCATAGCCTGAATCGGCGATCAGGTTGTTGGGAAGTCGGCGACCGTATTTTTCCAGTAAATCGAAGTGTGGTTTCAGGCAGCCTGGATCTCCAGCTCGCTGATGAAGGCTAAATCCGGTGATAAACTGGTTTTCTGTCCCTGTCTGTACATTGTAGCCTGGCTTAAGCTGGCCGTTACGCATGTGGTCATCCTTCATTCTCATGAAACTCGCATCAGTGTCGGTTTTAGAGTAACTGTTTCGGCCGTTCAGAATCTCTTTTTGCGTCTCATATTTTTCTTTTCGTGGAAGGAGATCCTTTTCAAGAAGGCGCTTCGCCTTTTTAACCTCACGGTTTTGTGGTGCCTCATCCAGTTTCTCTTCGAGTTCAGTAATGGACTGTTTGATGTCAGCTGAAGTGATTGGGTCAGCCGCTAGTTTCTCTTGTTCGTCCAACTCTCCTGCGTGATCCTCGTCTTGCCGGATCACCTTCTCTATACCCTGCATAATCTTATGGTACTTTTCGTTGAGCTGGCTGTCGTAGCGCTCGGTGGCTTTTCGCCAGACGAACGTATATTTATTGGCGTTAGCTTCAACCTTGGTGCCATCAAGGAAGTAGTCTTCTAACTTTACGAGACCATGATTCCGAAGGAGATCCACGATAGAAAAGAAAATCTCATAGATAATTTCTTTCATTTTCTCGGAGCGAAAACGGTTAATGGTGCGGAAGTCCGGCTGTTGGTGGCGAGCCAGCCACATAAAATAAATATTTTCCTTAAGCTGTTTTGCGATTTGTCTGGAGGAGTAGATTTTCTGTGTATAGGCATAGAGGATAATTTTTAACATCATTTTCGGATGATAAGGAGGACGTCCGCCCCCGTCATAACACCGATAGAGAATATTCTTATCGAGTTCTTCCACGGCTCGATTGACAATGCGACAAACGTGATGGGTTGGGATTTCTACTTCAAGATCCATTGGTAAATACAGCTGATCCATGTTATAATCTTGGAAAGAAATATGATCATGTTTCATAAAGAAATCGCCTCCTGGTATGGTTTTGGTGTGGTGCTTTAATTATACCAAATGGGGCGATTTCTTTATTTTTCAATTTTATTAAAATAGCTCGAAAGAGCGGCAGGCGGCGACTCCCGCGGGAAAAGCAACGGCTGAAGACCCCGCAGGGCGTTTTTCCCGAGGAGGCTGAAGCGTTGCCCGGGGAACGCGTCCGCCGAGAGCGATGCGAGCGAACTAATTACATTTACTTCAATTAATTGGTAAAGAAAGAGGGTGTCACCAAAAGCTAGGCTTTTGGGACACCCTCTTTTAACTGCATTCTTCACAGTATCCGTATATTTCAAACTTATGGCCAACTACTCTGAATTTCTC
Organism: Evansella clarkii; assembly: GCF_002019695.1. GTDB lineage: Bacteria > Bacillota > Bacilli > Bacillales > Salisediminibacteriaceae > Evansella > Evansella clarkii. The sequence continues at coordinate 4,758,418 of NZ_KV917376.1, forward strand.
TTCAGGTACTGAAAGAGTATCCATAGGGCATGTATGAATATGCTTTGTTTTTCCGCATTCAAGACAAATAATATGATGGTGATGATGTTCTGTAGAACACATAAAACGGAATTTTTTTTCACCATCCAGCTCTGTGGACTCCAAAATTCCCAGATCTGCAAACAAAGATAAATTTCTGTATATAGTGTCAAAGCTTAAACCGTTATATTTCTTGTGCAGATGTTCAAGTACATCTTTGGCAGCCAGGTATCTTTTTTCGTCTGAAAAAAGCTGAAGGATATCCTCTCGTTTGTCAGTATGCTTGTATCCATTTTCTTTTAAAAGAATCATCGCTTCTTTAAGGTCCATTTCACACCCCACCTTTTATCCACAATACTCAGGAAGCAGCCGTTCCAGCCTGGGTTAACCGCTTCACTAAATTTGTGATTATAAGAATAACTACACCGGCTACTACGATTACTCCTCCGGTTGCAATATTTAAGTAATATGATAAAGCAATCCCTGCTATCATTGCTGTTTCACCAAAAATAATCCCGAGTATTATAACTTGTTTAAAGCTCTTTGCTATCTGTATACTCGCGGCAACCGGAAGTGTTACCATCGCGCCCACGAGCAAGATACCAACAACTTTCATGGACATGGAGATGACCAGTGCGACTAAAACTGCGAAAAAGAAATTCAGTCTGTTCACTGAAATTCCCGTTGTTTCCGCAAACTCCTGATCAAATGATATTGATAATAACTCCTTATAGAAAGCACCAAGAATAAGCAGTGCTGCAAGTCCGGTAAACATAATGAAAAAGAGATCATTCAGCGTAACTGTTACGATACTGCCAAAAAGATAGCTGTACCATTCATTATAACTGCTTTGGGCAAGACTGATAAGCACTGCGCTCAGCCCGATACCTGAAGATAAAATTATCGGAACAGCGAGCTCCTGAAAATGCCGGTATATTTGCCGAAGCTTTTCCACTAACAGAGAACCTGCGAGAGAAAATAAAAAGCCTGTGTACAGAGGGTTAACAAAATTTAGCCAGATTACCGCCTGGCTCAGAAAAACACCAGCAGTAATGCCTGTTAAGGTTATATGTGATAGTGCTTCAGAAATTATCGTAATTCTGCGTACAAGCAGGAAGGCTCCCACGAGAGGGCATATAAACCCAATAATTAATCCTGCTATAATGCCTCTTTCTAAAAAAGTAAGCTGCTGGAGAATCTCCATATTTACCACCTGTGTTAATTATTTTTACATTCCCGCTTTATCCTTGCTTTCCCTTCGTTAAAGCAAGCGAAATAAGAAGGATAAGAATATTTACCATAACGATCATTCCCCCTGGAGCCACATCCAGATGAAAAGCGCTCACAAGCCCTGTGACTACAGATATTTCTCCGAAGATTACCGCATAAACAAACATTTGCCTGAAACCTCTGGCCCATCGTATTGCTGCAGCAACAGGAAGTGTCATTAATGATGATACAAGAAGGATTCCAACAACCCTCATGGAAGCGGCAATAACAAGAGCGACCATGACAATAAACAAAGTGTGAAGCACACGTTTAGGTATGCCTGAAACAACCGCCTGATCTTCATCAAAACTAAGAAAAAACCATTCTTTATAAAAAAGTATTATCATAATGCTGACTACTATTGTCAGTATACCGATTAACTGGAAGTCTGACTGACGTATGGCAATCACACTTCCAAATAAATAATTAAACAAATCATTGTTAAAACCGTCTGCGAGAGATATAAAAACCACACCTGCACCGATACCAGCAGACATAATTACAGGTATTGCCAGCTCCTTATAATATCTGTATACATTGCGGAGCCTTTCAATAAATAGCGCACCGCCAACTGAAAAGGCCATGCCCATGTATAATGGATTCAATCCGGCAAAAAAAGGATAATACCTTCCAAGCAGAAGACTGAATGCAATACCTGACAATGTTATATGTGAAAGAGCATCAGATATAAGAGAAAGACGTCTGACAACGAGAAAAACACCCAGAAAAGGTGCCATAAAGCCAATCATCAGACCTGTATATAAGGAATAGGTTAAAAAGTCATACTGAAAGAAAACCTGAATCATTGAGGAGCGCCTCCATCATACTCGTGGTGATGGTGGTGGTCATGATTGTGAGTTAGAACCTGCACGTCATGTCCATACAGTGCAGACATCATTTCCTCCTGCTGGAACTCAAACTCCTGTGCTCCACCATGGAAATGTAAGAACTTATTTATACAGGCTACATCTGTAACATACTCTGACATAGCTCCAATATCATGTGTGACAAGTATGAGTGTGATTCCCTTTTCCTCATTAAGCTGTTTAAGCATTGTATAAAAGTTATTCACGGAGCGGGCATCCACCCCTACTGTAGGCTCATCCAGAATAAGCAGGCTTGGCTCGCTGACCAGTGCCCGGGCAATAAAGACACGCTGCTGCTGGCCGCCGGAGAGCTGACCGATATTCTGGTTAATATAATCTTCCATCCCTACCTGTTCTATCGCTTCGATTATTTTTTCTTTATGTTTTTTAGTAAGGAAACGGAACATTCCTATTTTCCCGTATAGACCCATGGAAACAACTTCATAAACAGTAGCGGGAAAACCACTGTTAAAACTGTTTGCTTTTTGTGATACAAAACCGATCCGGCTCCAGTCTCTGAACTTATTTAATGGTTTTCCAAAGATTTTAACCGACCCCTTCTGCGGGGTAAGTAAACCGAGAATACTTTTAATTAATGTGGATTTTCCGGATCCATTAGGTCCTACCAAGCCTAAAAATGAACCTTCATCTATCTTCAGATTAATATTTTCAATAGCGTTACGGCGCCCATAGGAATAGGATAAATTTTCAATTTCCAAAACGTACGGTCTTTCTTTCTTTCTCTCCATTTGTTCCTCCGTTTTTTATTTATCAGTGGCCCATTTCTGTCCGGATTAAGAACCACTTTTACTACAATAAGAATGATTACGATTTATTATCTCATCGTAGTATAACTTACAGCTTTCCTTTTGTAAATAAACAGGCTTGCTGTTTTATTTTTGGAAGTATAGTGTACTATTAAACCATAGTTGTATTATGTTCTGCTTGTGTTCTTGAAATATGCCAGAGGTGAAAAATATGCACCATAAAAATATTGGAGTAATAGATGCAGGCTCCAATTCAATAAAGCTTGTTATATTTCGTGCAAAAGACGAAGAACGTTTTTTGCTGACAGAAAAATATACGGTTAATGCAAAAATGGGAAGTTATATAAACAATAACGGAATGATAACAGAGGAAGGCATTTCTGTGCTGCTGAAAAGCCTTAAGGAGCTAGCGGGCACTGCTTTAAAGGCCAATCTTGCTGTTTTAAGAATAACAGCAACTGCAGCAGTACGTAATGCCCGGAACTGGAAAGAAATTAAAGCAGCAGCCGAAGAGCTTATTGAGCTACCTTTTGAGGTACTGAATGAAAGATCGGAAGCTTATTATGGTTACTTAGCAGTTAAACATTCTGTTCCCGTGAGAGATTGCATTATTGCCGATCTTGGAGGGGGAAGTACAGAAGTCAGTTTAATGAAGAGGGGGGAATTTTTCCATTTCCACAGCTTTCCTTTCGGCACCTTGACCTTACAGCAAAAATTCACATGCACTATTTCAGGGGAAACAAACATCGTGGAGATGAGGAACTGGATCATGGAACAATTTTACCAGCTTTCATGGCTTAAAGATATTAACCTTCCTGTAGTCGGAATAGGTGGGAGCGCAAAAGCAGCCGGGAAAATATTAATAAAGAACAGACTGGAGTCAGTTCCCGGGCTCCATTTATGCACTCTATCAATAACTGAGATTCAGCAGCTGAATGCTCTGCTTCTCCCTCTTTCCTTAAAAGAACGGAGAAAAATAAAAGGGCTGCCAAAAAAAAGAGCTGCCGCGATTGTTCCTGCTTTAACGGTTTTCGAGGAGCTTGTTAACTGCTCAGGGGGGCATTCTTTCATCATCAGTGAAAATGGGCTTAGAGAGGGCATTATGTTTGAGGAACTGGCCAGCGACCTGGGTTAAAGAGCATAAAAAAAGCAGCGCATATCCGGATAATACTGCTGGAAAATGCGCTGGCCAGGGATCATGGTTTATCTGTCCACTTTGACTTCTATGAACCGCTTCCAGTTACAACAAGGGAGTTATCTTTGGCGTTCTCCTGAATTTCCACAGCATACCAGCTTTTCGCATTACCATTTTTTTCGATGTATTCTTTCATTCCGTAGATGCCTCGATGGTACGCTGTTAACGCATGATCCCAGTCTCCAAACTGATCATATAAAAAGTCAAGGTACACAACAGAGAGCTGAATGGAGTAATATGGGTCAAACAACATTTCATGCTCATAGTGAAGGCCAGCCATGTCAGCTATCCAGGGGCCAGTATTTTCCATAAACTGGGCCATCCCATATGCATGTCCATATTTAGTTTCCGGCCCCACCGCTTCAGGGTCAAAGGTGCCTCCAGTTTCAACCTTCAGAAGCTCATACACGATGAGTGGGTCAATGCCCCTTCTTTCCGCTTCTAATGCCATAAAGGTTCCCCAGTCCTGCCGGAACCTTCCCTCGCTTTCCTCATAGAGATATTCCGCAACATATTTAGCATTCATCCAGGCATCATACCCTGCCTGCTTATATTCCTCGGGAAGGGACCTTGCGTATCCTTTAATTCTTTCTATTTCCAGTGCATGTTTAGTTTCCGCTTTCAGATCTTCTTTCTTCACTTCTATTATTTCCAGCTCATCCTGCAATTCAGCGTAGTTATTTCCGAGCTGGAAAGAATATATACCTATAACTACTAAAATAAATGACAGTAAATAGACCGTCGTTTTCAAGTCTTTTCCTCCTCCGTCCACTGTAAGACCCATTCGGCCTTACATGTAAGCCTTTCATATTCTCCCTAAACAAGTTTGAAGAAATAAAAAAGGGCAATCGCTTTACACGATTACCCATTTACCCGTTTATATAAAAACAAAACATGCGGCCAGGCGGTTTTTTATTCCATTAGCTGTCCAAGTCCTTGCTGCTCAGCTTTAACTGCTATGCTGCACAGACCTGAAATACCTGGGGATAATACCTTGTTTTGGTGAGAAAAAGAATGCTGCCGCGAAAAGGACCGAAGCTACAAGGACAATCGCCGCTCCGGATGATATATCATAAATAACTGAGAAAAACAGCCCGGAAACGGCTGAAATCACTCCTGTAACAGCCGAAAGTACAAGCATGACAGAAAATCTTTCAGTAAGGAGATATGCTGTTGCCCCTGGCGTAATCAGCATAGCTACAACGAGAATTATACCAACAGTCTGCAGAGATGCAACTGTTACGAGAGACAAAAGCAGCATAAGCATGTAATGAATAAATCTTACAGGAAGCCCGCTTGCTTTTGCCATTGTTTCATCAAAAGTACTTAATAATAACGGGCGGTAAAATAATATCACCATCAAAATGACAAATATGCCGATGCCTAAAGTAATCCATAAATCAGCCCTTGAAACAGCCAGGACATTACCGAACAGAATATGCCATAAATCAACACTCGTTCCCTGAAGCCCAGTGATCATAGCGATCCCCAGAGCAAACATGGCGGTGAACATTATTCCAATCGCTGAGTCTTCCTTAACCTTGCTGTTCCTGGTAATATAACCTATCGACAGAGCAGTCAATACCCCTGTGATAACCGCACCAATGAAGAAGCTTGCTCCAAGCATATAAGCGATTACCACTCCTGGAAGAACAGCATGAGATATAGCATCTCCCATTAAGGCCATCCCTCTTAAAATAATAAAGCAGCCGATTACACCGCAAATCACGCCCACAAGAATAGCAGCGAATAATGCATTCTGCAGATAAGGGTAGCGAATCAGCTGGTCAATAAACAGTAGAATCTGATCGATCAAGGGTTCACCACCACCATCTCTTTACCCTCTTTAATTACCGCTGTGTTACCTTTGTAAGCTCTCTGTATATTTGAAGAAGAGTATACTTCGTCAACTTTTCCTGCATGAATTAATTCCTGATTAAGAAGGACGAGCTGATCAAAATACTTCTCTACCTTGCTTAAGTCATGATGAATGACAAAAATAGTTTTTCCTTCACTGCTTAAGCTTCTCAGAAGATTGATAATGATCTCCTCAGACTTTACATCGATACCTACAAATGGTTCATCAAGGAAAAATAAGTCGGCGTTTTGGGTGAGTGCTCGTGCGATGAAGACACGCTGCTGCTGGCCGCCTGAAAGTTCACCTATCTGCCGTCCAGAAAATTCTTCCATTCCGACCTTCCTCAAAGCTTCTGCTGCTTTAGCTTTATCTTTCCTGCTTGCTAATTTATACCATGGAATATGCATATACCTGCCCATCAGCACCACATCTTCCACCCGGACAGGGAAATCCCAGTCAATCATACTCCTCTGTGGCACATACGCTATATTCTTCCTCATACTTTTTACAGGTTTTCCGAAAAAACTGACGGATCCGCTGCTTCTCTCCAGCCCAAGCATCGCCTTCATTAGCGTTGATTTTCCCGCTCCGTTAGGCCCGATCACTCCGACAATAGAGCCCTCATCTACTGAAAAGCTTACATTTTTTAAGGCCGTGTTTCCGTGATAATTTACCGAAAGATTTTTTACCTTAATAGTACCTGGGTTATTCACTGTTTATTCACTCCTCCCTGTTCAAACTCTCTCATCATGCTATTCATGTTTAATTTATCTCTGCAAATTTCACTCAGACGGTGCTGTCAAAGCCTCCCAGCGCAGACAGGACCTGATACTGCAAGCCTCAAATTAATATCTCAGACTTTTAATAATTGATCGTGTTTAATATATGTCGCAAGCTCAATGATTGTGCGTAAATTCGAAAATTTTTCCCTCGAATCAAAAAGTTGGTCTAAGGCAAAACTCCCCTTTATTCCATTATAAAACTCTTCATTGAATTTTTCAATAAGAAGGGATAAAAGCAGCTTTTTATTTCTGTCTCATAGGGGGATTGTGTAACATTTTTTTTGTTTTCCCATATTTATAAAGTGGATGCCCAGATTGCAGGAGAATAAATTTTACCGGGAGGGGGAACTTTATTGAATCCGGTTATTCGCAAAATTGTTAATCAGAAAATAAGAGAACTTACAGTAAAAGAAATTATCAGACTTGCAAGGGAAAACAATATAAACATTACAGTAAAGCAGGCAAAAGAAATATTCGCTGTTTTGCAGGAACAACCTTTTGACATCGGGAATAAAAATACGGTTTTAAAAGTGAACAGACGGTTAAAACAGCTGGATCCTTCCTTATATAAAAAGGCAAGAAAACTGTTAAAGCCTTATGAGGCTTATCTTGATTACTCTCTGGACTAAGAAAAAAGGAAAAAGCAAGGAGAAACCAGCCAAACGCTGAATTTCATCCTTGCTTTTTCATTAGCTGTTTTAAATTTCGCTCTGTTAAACTTTAACGTTGATTTTCACTTCGGCACGCTTGCTGCAATCAACAACGAGTAAAATTAACAGTAACCTTTATCAAAGCCTTAAACTTAAAACTATACAAGCTCCAGTAACCGGTCTTTTAATGCAGTATCAAATTCCCTGTTGCGAATCATTTCAATTTCATGTTTGTACGGGGCTTTTTTGTTTTTCTTATCCGTGCCTATATATGGTGTTTCAAGAATCTTAGGAACATCGCTGAAAGCTTCATGATAGAGAATCCGCTCTAATGCCTCGAAACCAATATGGCCGAAGCCAAGATTTTCATGGCGGTCTTTGCGGGAGCCCCTTTCATTTTTACTGTCATTAATATGAAGAACTTTAAGCCGGTCAAGCCCTATCGTTTCATCAAACTCCTTTACTACATTGTCCAGATTGTTAACTATATCATAGCCAGCATCATGAACGTGGCACGTATCAAAGCATACGGATAGCTTTTCGTTATGTGTGACTCCATCGATTATTTTAGCGATTTCATCAAAAGAACGGCCGCATTCTGACCCCTTTCCTGCCATTGTTTCGAGAGCAATTTGCACATCCTGGTCAGGGTCAAGCACCTCATTAAGGCCTTCAATTATTTTTTCAATCCCTTTATCAGCCCCTGCGCCAACATGAGCGCCAGGGTGCAGAACAATCTGCTTAGCTCCGAGAGCTTCCGTGCGGTCAATTTCACTTCTCAGGAAGTTTACTCCAAGTTCGAAAGTTTCTTTCTTTGTCGTGTTAGCGATATTAATAATATATGGCGCATGTACCACTATATGTGAAATTCCATTTTCCCCCATATGTTTCTGACCAAGCTCAATGTTCAAATCCTCAATCGCTTTTCTTCTCGTATTCTGCGGTGCTCCTGTATATATCATAAATGTTGTTGCGCCGTATGAAGCTGCCTCTTCACTCGCTGCCAGGAGCATTTTCTTTCCGCTCATAGATACATGTGAACCTAATAACATTTTTCTTTTTCCTCCCCCGGCGAAACAGACTTTACTTCTTGTTGTTCCGCTCAATTCTTCGTTTTCTTCTTTCTTCCTTTTCCTGTTTAAATCGTGCTTTCTTTTTGTAACCTGGTTTTACTTTTTTGGGTTTCGCTACTGCTCTGGCTGCTTCTCCAGTTTCCTTTTTCGGCTGGGGCCGCTTTCGCTTTTCCAGATCCACCCATTCATCTTTCTTTAACTCTTTATATACAAATTTGATTCCCTGTTTTTCAAGCTTACTGACAGGAAGCTGGTCTTCCCGGCCAATAAAAGTAACGGCAATACCATCCCACCCTGCGCGGGCGGTTCTTCCTACCCGGTGAACATAATACTCAAGCTCTTTAGGCAGTTCGTAGTTGATAATATGGCTGATTCCTTTTACATCGATCCCTCTGGCGACAAGATCTGTAGCCACCAGGTACTGCACTTCCGCATCCTGAAGGCGTTTCATTACTTTCTTCCGCTGCCTCGGACTGACTCCTCCATGGAGAACGTCTGCATTAAGTCCTGCAGCCTGGAGTGCTTCAAACACTTCGTCAGCCGTCTCTTTTGTATTTGTAAAAATCACTGCCAGAAACGGGTTAAGCTTTTTCAGGACCGGTATTAACAGCTGTTTTCTGTCCTTATCTCTGTCAGGAACAAGCCAGTGTTCAATCTGCTTAGGAGACACATTTTCCGGCTGCACTTCCACCTGACGGGGATTTTTCATATATTTACGGAGAAACGGCTTCAGCTTTTCCGGTATCGTAGCGGAAAAAACCATCATTTGAACTTCCTTTTTCATTTTTGAGGCAGCCCGGTCTACATCTTCCAGGAATCCCATGTCAAGCATCTGATCTGCTTCATCTACTACAAGCATATCCACATGGTAAACATCGAGTGCTTTCTCATCAATCATATCCGCAATACGGCCAGGTGTGCCTACAATAATATGAGGCTTATGTTTCAGCTTTTCGATCATCCTTTGTCTGTCTGTTCCTCCGGTAACTAATTGTGAACTGATTGCCTTCTCAGAAAAACGGGTGAGTTTTGTCAGTTCATCATAAAGCTGAGTTGCCAGCTCCCTTGTTGGAGCTGTAATGACAGCCTGTGTCTCTTTTCTGTCAGGGTTTATTCTGTGGACTGCAGGAATCATAAATGCATATGTCTTCCCGGTTCCAGTCTGAGATTGCCCGATCACATCCAGGCCGTTTTTAATAGCCGGAATTAAACGTTCCTGAATTTCCGTAGGAAGGTCTATGTTTTGCTCCATTAAAGCTTGAATTAAAAATGGCTGCAATTCAAATCGATTAAAGTTATGCTCCATCTTATTTCATCATCCTTTTCAATAAAGTGAAACTTCAATCAGCGAGGTGTACTTCCCCCGCTGACTGTTAGCTGAACCAATTCCGATGTTAGCGTCCGTTATCTCCCGCCCGGATATCTATGCTTCCACTTATGTCTGTGAGGCGGAGGGTTTACGGACGCTTACATCGGGATAAATAACCCGTCCGTACATATTATTGCACTAATTATATATTTTAGCATGAATTGGGAAGATATAGCTACTGGCTGTTCCTGTGAGGTTTGTTTTTTAATAATTTTGTTTTTGCCCATACATATTATTGACTGTTGCATATACCTATCATGAGAGATCTTGTAAATCGAAAGGATGTTTCTCATGTTCGGACCAAGACCCTTTCCTCCAGGCCCAGCTCCTCCAGGCGGACTGTTTGGCGGTGGTTCCTTCCTTGGCCCGCAGGCCTCTATGCTTCCTCAGACAATGGCCCCTGTGCAGCAGGCCGGACAGGGGGCAGGGCTGCTATCCCGCTTATTAGGCGGCGGATCCTCATTGGGCGCTGCCGGACCTGCAGGCTCAGCTGCTACCAGTGCAGTTGGAAGTGCAGGAGCAGCTGGCGGCGGATTAACCGGATTGATGGGTTTCGTGGAGAACACCCAAAAGGCGATCCAGGTTGTACAGCAATTTGCCCCAATGGTCCAGCAATATGGTCCTCTTGTAAAATCTTTGCCTCAGCTGCTATCTTCCATGAGCTCTTCTGATGATGAAGAAGAAGAGGATGAAGAAATTAATGAAGAGGAAACTGCGCCGGACGAGGAAGAAGCGGAAGAAGACACTTTAGAGAATCCTGGTGAAGATGATTCAGAAGATGAAGATGTTAGTAAAGAAAAAAACGACGGAGAAGATAAGAATAAAAGCAAACCGCCAGCAAAGAAAAAAAACGCGTCAGGTGATGTCAGAAAAAAAAGTAAGCAAAATAAACAAAACGCTGCAAAAAAGAAAGCTGCTGTAAAAGAAAAAAAAGAAGGCGTTACTTCCAGCACTAAAAGCAAAAACGACATAAGCAATAAAAAAACAGGAATGTCTGCAAAGAAACAAAGCCGAAAACGCCCTCAAAAAAATACAAAGAAGCCAGACAGGAGTATCGGGAATTCTCCTGCGCCGAAACTTTATATTTAATCCAGCCTCCGTAGTTTGCAGGCTGGATTTCCCTGCTTTTTCTTTTCTTTTTTTATGAAGTTCGACACTGTTTTTTCTCTGTTTTTCATTGACTATTAGGGGATTACATAGTAAAATTTTAAATTTAATTCATTTTATGATACAATATAGATACTATTGTATTTGGAGGAATGCTCATGTTTAATGTCGGTGATCACGTAGTTTACCCTTACCACGGAGCAGGAACGATTCAGGATATTGAGGAAAAGGATATCTTAGGGCAAAAGTTAAATTACTTTGTTGTATACTTTCCTCTTAACCATGTCACATTAATGCTTCCGGAAAACAGAATTGATTCATCAGGGCTTCGAAAAATTATACAGACTAAAGAAATAGAGGAACTGGCTACAGCATTGAAGCCGGCGGAAGATAATGCCTCCAAGAAGGATGCAGCGAGACCATACTCCAAAGAAAATGAAACACTATTGAAATCAGGATGTATTCTCGATGCAGCAGCAGTAATATCAAACCTGACATCAAAAGAAGGCGAGAGAACAAACGGCCTGCATATGGAGGACCGCAAAAACCTTGATCGCGCAAAACAATTTATTGTGAGTGAACTTATGCTCGTTAAAAACATTACTGAAGAAGAGGCATACAGATTCATAAGCGACAATTCAAAAGGCGCCTGACTTCTGGATATAGTATAAAAAGGCTATGTTAAAGATAATTCTGTGTTGATTGTAGCATAAGGAGGCGAGACGCGCCTTCGGGAATAGCATTAGCTGAAGACCCCCTCGGAAGCCAAAAAGGCTTCCGAGGTAGCTGAAGCAATGCCCGAGGCAAACGAGCGTCCTGTTGCGGAAATCAACTTTAAGGTTTAACTAAGCTTTAAAAGTGGTCTTTCGCATCCTTGCGAAAGACTGTTTTGTTGTCTGGATTGTAAAATCAGATCTTAAAGCTTTATAATAGACCTATATTATAAATAGTGTTTTTGTTAGGAGGAATCACAGTGGAAGTCATTAAAATTTCTCCCCGCGGTTACTGCTACGGTGTCGTTGACGCCATGGTACTTGCCAGACAGGCGGCGGAAAATCTTGATTTGCCAAGACCGATCTATATACTGGGTATGATCGTTCATAATAAACATGTAACTGATGCATTCACAGAAGAAGGAATTACTACCCTTGACGGGCCGAACAGGCTGGAAATATTAAAGAAAGTCGATAAAGGAACAGTCATCTTTACAGCTCACGGAGTTTCTCCGGAAGTCAGGAAGCTCGCAAAGGAAAAAGGGCTTACGACCGTTGACGCTACTTGTCCCGATGTTACAAGAACCCATGACCTTATCCGCGAAAAAAAAGCGGAAGGCTATGAAATTATTTATATCGGCAAAAAAGGCCATCCTGAACCGGAAGGAGCAGTTGGAGTAGCTCCCGATATCGTTCACCTCGTAGAAAAAGAAGAGGATGTAAGGGCGCTGAATATTAACTCTGATAAAATCCTTGTAACAAACCAGACGACAATGAGCCAGTGGGACGTGTCACATCTGATTAACAGCTCCATTAAAAAATATCCTCATGCTGAAGTCCATAACGAGATCTGCCTTGCGACTCAGGTAAGACAGGAAGCAGTCGCTGAACAAGCCAAAGAGGCTGATCTCCTTCTTGTTGTCGGGGATCCTAAAAGCAACAACTCGAACCGCCTTGCCCAGGTTTCTAAAGAAATTGCCGGCACACAAGCATACCGGATCGCAAATTTAAACGAACTCAATCTGGAATGGCTGAAAGGTGTTAATAAAGTGGCGGTTACCGCAGGAGCAAGTACACCTACTCCGATCACAAGGGAACTCATTAAATTCCTTGAACAATTTGATGAAGACGACCCGCATACATGGGATGCCACCAGCACAGTCAAGCTGACAAAAATACTCCCTAAAGTAAAAAAGAAAAGCACCGATAAAAAAGCGGTGAATTAATAAAAAACCAGCCAGTATAATCTGGCTGGTTATATTAATATATGAACCAATTTCATAATTAAAGATGATCATACTTTTTCTGAAAATAGTATTGTGTTATTCGATTTACACTTCAGACGGACGGCAATCGAAAAGTAGTGTTCGCCTTTTTTTTATTCTGAGCCTATATGAAATTCATTCATATTTATAAAAATTTAAAAGGATCTGTATTTATTTTTGAGCTGATAACTTCTGTCTCATAGTTGTTTTCCTTTATAAAGCCATCAAGAATCCGCTTTACTCCATCCTTCATTATTTTTTCGACGTTATGGCCAGGATCCACCATAGCCAGTCCTTCGAGCATCGCATCATGGGCAACGTGGTAATACACGTCCCCTGTTACAAAAGCATCCGCTCCTTTAAAAAGAGCTGCGGAAACATACTTATTCCCGTCTCCGCCCAGTACGGCAACTTTCTTTATCAGTTTATCAAGATCTCCTGTCACTCTTACCCCATCTACTTCATAAGCAGCCTTTACATGGCCGGCAAATTCCTTCAGGGTCATTTCCTCCTTCAGACGGCCAATGCGACCCAGACCATACTTGTCTCCCGGAACAGCAAGCTCATAAATATCATAAGCCACTTCTTCGTATGGATGAGAATTAATTACAGCGCGAATAACCTTTTTTTCAATGGAAGCCGGAAAGACTGTTTCAATTTTCACTTCATCCACATATTCCATTTTCCCTTGTTCGCCGATAAATGGATCTGTTCCTTCACCTGGCCTAAACGTACCTGTCCCCTTCGTATTAAAAGAGCAATGGCTGTAGTTACCAATAAAGCCTGCACCTGCATTCCCCAGTGCGCCCCTCACTTTGCCAGCTTCGTTTTCCGGTACAAAGACGACAAGCTTCTTAAGGGAGTCCTCAAAAGTTTCCGCCAGCACTTCTGTTTCTTCAAGGCCTAGAGCTTCTGCCATTAAATCATTAACACCCCCCGGTGCTACATCCAGATTAGTATGGGCGGCATAAACGGTAATGTCATTTTTTATCAGTTTTTCAATAGTCCGGCCGTATGTCTGATCGGTACGTAAAGCTTTTATTGGCTTAAAAATAATTGGATGGTGAGCGATAATTAAATCCACTCCTGCTTCGACAGCCTCGTCAACCACTGGTTCGATCACATCAAGAGCAATCATTACTTTTTTAACCTTTTTATTTAGTGTACCGATCTGCAGACCTATTTTGTCCCCTTCCACAGCATATGCTTTAGGAGAAAAACTTTCAAAAGCCTGGATCAATGTCTGCCCGTTTGCGATTTTCATGTTAATTCCTCCTTTATCCAGCCAGCTTTTTTTTCAACTTCCTTTTTTCTATCCAGAAGTTCACCCGAGTCCGAAGCTTTATCAAGCTGTATTCGAATATTCTCCAGCTGTCTTAATTCCCTGTTCCACTTCTTTTTAAAAGCAGAATTCTTTTCTTTCAGCAGCAGCGGGCCGAGCCATATTTCTTTTTCAGTATTTTCGCTGTACAGAGCAAGAGGATCACCTTTTTCCGCTGTAAGGATTTCATAGATATGCCCGTCCTCTTCCATGATCGCTTCCTGCGTAAGCTTCCACTCATTTTCAATGAGCCACCGGCGTACAGAATCAGCAGCTACATTAGGCTGTAAAATGAGCTTCCTGACAGCCTCCAGATTCTCTTTGCCTTCTTCGAGGATCTGGCTTATAAGCGGTCCACCCATCCCTGCGATAACTACAGTGTCGGGTGCCTCTCCTTTAATAACAGAAAGCCCGCTTCCAAGCCGGGGTTGAATCTTATTTTCCAGGCCGTGCTTCTTAACCTGTTTAATGGCTGATTGCAGCGGGCCTTCATTTACCTCTCCAGCGATCGCTTTTTTAGCAATTTCATTTTTAATAAGGTAAACAGGAAGATATGCGTGATCCGAACCAATATCGGCAACATATGCTTCTTTATCAACAAATGAAGCAACTTTTTCCAGTCTCTTTGATAGTTTAATTTCGGCCATTTTATTCACCTTTGGTTTTAAGTTTGTCTTTTCCCTATGTACTCTTTATATCTTTATATTTATTGCTCCACTTCATGCCTTCTTCAGAAGAGTTCCTGTGAGATATTTCATGAATTAAGATAGCAAAAAAGAAGGATAAACATCCTTCTCTTTGTCCTGGTATTTATTCTGTTTCTGTAATAAGATACTCCGCAACTGCCTCTGCTTCTTCTCCTGATACAAGGCCTGGTGGCATTGCACCTGGACCTTCAGCAATGATATTCACGATATCTTCCTGAGAAAATCTGTCTGCAGCGTCAGTTAAAGCCGGATTTCCATCAAGGTTTTCTCCGTGGCAAGCGGCACAGTTCCCGATATATACGTGTTCACCTAGTTCATACGGGCTGTCAAAGTTCTCGGCAGCTTCATTGTTCTCACCGTTCTCGCCAGCCATATCATCACCAATATTAAGGCCGATAAAGGAAAGAATGATTATGAGACCAATGCCCAGTACCGCTGTGATACCAAATGGATAAAGGGGTTTCCCTTTCATAACTATGTACCTCCTTCTGACTTAAAGAAATTACTGTTGCTTAAAAGTTGTGAGCTTGTAAGAAGTCAAGCTAATGTATATTGTACTTCAAATTCCTCTTTTAGAAAAGTAAAATAAAGAAAATCCGAAAAGCATTGCTATTTGTTGTCAATTGTTGTCGATTAAAGCCTTTTACTTTAGCAGCCCGCTCATCAATTTAGGATCATCTGAAATAATCCCGTCCACTCCCGCTGCCTGGCAGCGAAGCGCCTCTCTCGTACTGTTAACATTGTAAGTTCTTACTGTATGGCCGTTTCTGACCCATGATCTGTAAAATTTAGCATAATAATAAGAATGCCTGATATGGATGGAATCCGCATTGACAGTTTTCCTGTATCCGCTGATACGAATAATTGGCGTTTTCGTCAGAAGCGCCGTCTCAATAGAAGAGTTACGTTCTTTAATATACGGGAGGTAAGAATGGGCAAAAGTAGAGATAACCACCTTTTTCTCGGTTCTGGTACCGTGTATTACAGCAAGGCAGCTGTCTAAAAACGCCTCGTAATTATCTTTCTGCTCTTTTAATTCTACATGCATAGTTATATTTTTCTCTTTTACCCACAATAATACTTCCTCGAGGGAAGGAATTTTTTCTCCGCGAAACTGTTCGCCAAACCAGCTTCCGGCATCAAAATTACGCAGTTCTTTAAAAGTAAACGAATTTACATTTCCTTTTCCGTCAGTGGTCCGGTCTATTTTGCTGTCATGAATAACGACAGGAATATGATCCCTCGTAATCTGAACATCCAGTTCGATACCATTTATTGAATACTCTGCAGCAGATATAAACGCTGCCATAGTATTTTCAGGTGTGTAACGCTTATTCCCCCGATGGGCAATTATTTTCATTCCACAGCACCCTTTACATCGATTGATTACTAAGATAAAAGCATCTATATTCTTTTTTTGTTCTACAGCTATCTTTGGCAACATAAGAAAAAAATAAGGACCTGTATTTTCAGCAGCTGCATTCCATTGTATACTGTTGCCCTGACTGAATCTGTTCCCCAAAGTCAAGTATTAAAAACATATTTTAATCAGCTGCGCTTTTTCATCAGTTTGCATTAACCGATGAAAATGAGTACAATAAGTTACAACAATGTCAGCGCTTACAAAAAAGACCGGGTTACTATTAACAACTAAAAAAACAAGGAGCCTGACAAATGACAGGCCCCGTGAATTTTTATTCCAGGAAGTCTTTCAGGCGCTTGCTTCGGCTTGGGTGCCGCAGCTTACGTAACGCCTTTGCTTCGATTTGACGGATTCGTTCCCTTGTTACACCGAATACTTTCCCCACTTCTTCGAGTGTACGAGTTCGGCCGTCATCCAGACCAAATCGTAAGCGAAGCACATTTTCTTCACGGTCTGTAAGAGTATCCAGAACATCTTCCAGCTGTTCTTTTAACAGCTCATAAGCCGCTGCATCAGATGGAGCCAGAGCTTCCTGGTCTTCAATAAAGTCACCAAGATGAGAATCGTCTTCTTCTCCAATTGGTGTCTCAAGCGAAACAGGTTCCTGGGCAATTTTAAGGATCTCCCTCACTTTATCAGGGGTCAGATCCATTTCTTTCGAAACCTCTTCAGGTGTTGGTTCACGCCCAAGATCCTGCAGCAGCTGCCGCTGTACCCTGATCAGCTTATTGATTGTTTCAACCATATGAACCGGAATCCGGATCGTTCTCGCCTGGTCTGCAATCGCACGGGTTATTGCCTGGCGAATCCACCATGTAGCATACGTACTGAATTTGTATCCTTTATTATAATCAAACTTTTCCACTGCTTTAATCAGGCCCATATTCCCTTCCTGAATTAAATCAAGGAAAAGCATGCCTCTTCCCACATACCTTTTAGCGATACTGACAACGAGACGCAGATTGGCTTCCGCAAGACGCCGTTTAGCCTCTTCGTCACCGTCTTCAATTTTCTTTGCAAGTTCAATTTCTTCCGTAGCAGATAATAAAGGCACACGCCCGATCTCTTTTAAATACATACGGACAGGGTCATTTATTTTAATTCCCGGAGGAACACTTAAATCGTTCAGATCGAATTCTTCCTCTTCCTTTTCCACTTGCTGGAGACTTGGCACAGCTTCTGTTTCATTTAAAATCTCTACTCCCTGCTCACCAAGATACTCAAAAAATTCATCCATTTGTTCTGAATCCTGATCAAAAGCGGCAAGGCGTTCGGTAATATCGGTATAAGATAAGACCCCCCGTTTTTTACCCAGTTCCACTAACTGTTCTTTTACCTGATCGATGGTAATGTCACCTTCCGCCATCGGACGCAATGGTTTGTCTGCCATGCGACCCCTCCTTCCTGAAATTCAAGCCAACTTCCACAATTTTCGCTTTATATCTTTTTTAACGCTTGCTCCATTTTAATTATATCCATAGCTATCGAGGCTGCTTTGTTAAAATCTCCGGCTTCTTCAGCCTCTTTCCTTGCTGTTTTCAGCTGTTCGATTTCAAGGCGCTTTGGATACTTCTTAATTTGTTTTATATAATCGTCCAGTTCCTGCTCAGACATTTCAGTGTTTATAGTCATCATCGCAAGTTCTGTTGTGATCCTTTTCAGTTTTTCATCCTCCATCCGTTCAATGAACAGAGACGGGTCGGGAGAATGGCCTTCTCCGTAAAAGCTGTACAGGTGAGCGGCTATCGCCTGATACTCATCTATATTAAAGGTTCCGCCAACCTGATCCTGCACCTGGGCAGCCACACTGTCACTGTGCAGCATATGGGCAAGCAGAAGCCGTTCTGCATTTTCATGGGCCAGCTTTAATTTTTTTTGCGGTTTCATCGCATAAGATCCTGCAGCTGACCTGATTTCCCGTTTTTCTTTCTTTTTCTGGGATTTAAAAATCTGGTGCTGTTCCTGCTTTAGCGCTTCAAGGGATATATTAAATTCCTCAGCAAGCTGACGGATATAATGATCCCGCTCGACCGCTCTCTCAAGCAGGCTGATTTCTTTTAGTACAGTATGGATATAGTCCATTCTTTCGCCTTCATCAAGCAGATTTCTGCCCCGGCGAAAATATTGGAACTTAAAAGCCATTAAAGTCATACTTTGTGAAATCACCTGGCTGCTAAATTGCTCAGGCCCGTTTTGCTGAATATAATCATCCGGGTCATAACCTTCCGGCAGCCTTGCCACCCTGACCTGAAGTCCGGCCTCTTCAAGAATTACAGCATTTTTAAATGTCGCGTTCTGGCCTGCATCATCGCCGTCATAGCAGATGATCACCTTATCAGCATTACGCCGGAGCATTCTGGCGTGATTTTCTGTAAGTGCAGTGCCCAGGGCTGCCACTCCATGTTGTATACCCGCTCTCCATGCCGAGATAACATCCACGTAACCTTCAAACAACACTGCCTCGCCCTTTTTTTTAATTGCCTTTCGCGCCTGATGAAAATTATACAGAATCTCGCTTTTTTTAAAGAGAGCTGATTCAGGGCTGTTCAAATACTTAGGATTGCCTTCACCAAGTATCCTTCCGCCAAAGGCAACTGCTTCCCCGTTTTTATTCCATATTGGGAACATTATTCTGTCTCTGAAACGGTCAAATGATTTCTTGTCAAAATCACGAACTGCCAGAAGACCGGATTCAGCCATATCTTTTAGAGAAAAATTCCGCTTTTCTAGGAAATTAGTCAGCAAATCCCATGAATCGGGAGCATATCCAATTTGAAAAGTATCAATCGCCTCTCTCGTAAACCCTCTTTTTCGCAAGTATTCCCTTGCATCCCTTCCTTCATCAGTGGCTGTAAGAATGTGGTGATATAATTTTGCAGCCAGCGTATGGCCTTCAATCCAGGGTTGTAACGTCTCGTCTTTTTTACCTGAATTTCCTGCAGCCTCTTCTGCTTCCGGAACCGATATATTCACTCTTCGGGCAATCTTTGCGACCGATTCACTAAAGGAAAGGCCGTCTGTTTCCATAAGAAAAGAAAAGACATTCCCTCCCGCTCCGCATCCAAAGCAGTGATAGAGCTGTTTATCAGGTGATACCGAAAAAGAAGGGGTTTTCTCTCCATGAAAAGGGCAAAGACCGGTGAGGTTTCTGCCTTGCTTTTTCAATTGAACATATTCACTGATAATATCCACAATGTCCACGGATTTTCTGATTTCTTCGATTTTCTCTTCGGGAATTCGTGGACTCAATGTTAAATCACCAGCCTTTTTTCAGTAGGCTTTGTTAAAATTTGCTGTTGATTTCCGTTTCAAGGTACTTGCTTGCCTCGGGCATTGCCTCAGCTCCTCGGGAAAACCGCCCTGCGGGATCTTCGCCTAATGCTATTCCCGAAGGCGTCTCGCACCTTTTCACTACCATCAAACATAATCTTTAAAAATCAACATTGGCCTTCAATGTTTTTTCAATAAGGATGGCGTATATAGTTTCGCCCTCTCCGTCAAAATTCCTGCCAATTTGACAGAACTTTTTCTAATTCTTTAATAAAAGTTTCCCTGTCTTCTGAAGTAAGCTTTTTTGGACCTTTTGTCTTTTTCCCCGCCCGGCGGAGTTTGGCTGACTGGTACCTTGAGTCAAGCAGATAATCGATTTGCTGATTTGTGACCTGTCTGCCTCGTGAATTGAGAACAGTTACACCTTTTCCGAGGAGCAGGCTGGACAGCCCAAGATCATCAGTCACAGCGATCTCGTCTTTGTTTATTTCATTCGCAATCTTCAGGTCAGCAGCTTCCTTATCCTGGTCAACTGTCAGCTGAACTACAAAGTCAGGAAATTCTCCTTTCCGGATATGAGCATAGGAAGAAACAAATACTACAGCAGCCCTATAATTTTCCGCTGCTTTCAGAACTTCGGGAACAACAGGGCAGGAATCTCCATCGACAAAAATCTTTGGTTTATTCTTTTGCATATCTTTCTATTCTACATCCTTTTAGATATTCCTTCTTTCCCGCTTCTTCTTATCAGAATAAAACTCATTTTAAACTCATTTACTATCTTTACCAAAAAAACGAGAAAAAGTCTTGACATTTACATTTTATTTGTTCTACTTCTCTTTATGCCCAATTTCAATGAAAAATATATGAAATCACAATATTTCATTATATAGTAACAACTGGGTATACGCTATAATTTTGCTCACAATTTTTATGGAATTATGGAAGTCACTTATAAATTAATAAATTATGCTCTTGATTCTTTAAAAGACACGCGCTTTCCTCGGGCGTTGCCTGGTTCCATGTCTCAGAGTATCGATCTGGAGCAGTGTCAGTCGAGATAACTCGTAATAATTCAAGATGCGTTGGTCGTTGCTTTTCCCGATCGGCAAGAGCATCGCTCCCCCGCAAATGCATCGATTTGGCTCGATGTATGCTCTGTGTAGCTGATCTGGCAGAGGAAGAGTCAGTCTCGCGCTTTTACCTAAAAACAACTGAATGAATTGCATCGATAGGCTTTATATAACAAAAGCCGAACATGACTTTTCGATTACAGCGTAAGACGGCGACTCTTGCGGGAAAAGCGCGAGCTGAAAATCCATTTTTGACGGCGTCAGCCGGGCAGAAATTAGTTGAAGCCGTGCCCGCAGAACGCGTCCGTCTGAAGCGTAAATCGAACAACCAAGTAACTAAGATAATGTCCTCGTCAAAGTTGAAAATCGTGAATTATGAAATAAGTTCAACTACTTATAAAAAATCAGCATCCACCATAAAAAGAGCTAATAAAAAACAGCACAATTCATTATATGAAGTGTGCTGTTTTTTATATCTCATTCTTTATTATTCTGAATCATGTGATAAATAAGGTTTGCTGTTTCCTCCACAGCTTTATTTGAAACGTCAATAACATCACAGCCGATTCGCTCCATAATTTTCTTGGAGTATTCAAGCTCCTCCTGGATTCTCTTTACATTAGCATAATTCGCTTCTGCTTTCAGTCCCAGTGCTTTCAGACGTTCTGTCCTGATACTGTTTAACTTCTCAGCTGTTATATTCAATCCGATGACTTTTTCTTTCGGGATTGCAAAAAGCTCATCAGGTGGCTCTACTTCAGGGACAAGAGGGATATTCGCGACTTTAAGGCGCTTATGGGCCAGATACTGGGACAGCGGTGTTTTGGATGTTCTGGAAACCCCCACCAGTACAACATCAGCTCTCAGCACTCCCCGCGGATCCCGTCCATCATCGTATTTTACCGCGAATTCAATCGCTTCTACTTTCCTGAAATATTCCTCATCCAGTGCATGAACTAAACCTGGCTCGTTCCTTGGGTCTTCGTCCACCCTTGTCTGGAGCAAGTTAATCATAGGGCTCAGAATATCATATACAGGTATATTTTTTTCCCCTGCTTTTCTTGTCAGATGTTCGATTAACTCTGGTAAAACAAGTGTAAAAGCAATAACCCCGTTATTTTCTTCTGCCTGTATAATCACTTCATCGATAGTAACTTTTTCTTCTACATAAGGTACTCTTCTGATCTCGGTATTTGAGCCATTGAACTGGCTGGCAGCAGCTCTGACAACTAACTCTGCCGTTTCACCTACGGAGTCAGATACAACATATACGATTGATTTTTCACTCACAGGATAATTCACACCCTTCTCCCGGCCGCTGAATTTTATTGAATTTCATCGTTAGCGATACTGACAAAAGCTTTTGTTATGTTTGTTTTTGTAATCCTGCCGATGACTTCAAGTTTCTGAATGCCTTCCTTTTCTACTTCCTTTACAACAGGAACGCTGTCTATTTGCTTACTGATCAGTTTGGTTGCCACATCAATCAGGAGATCGTCAGGGCTGCAGCTGGTGATATTGGGCATTCGCGTCATAATGATACTGACCGGTACTGATTCTAAGTCCTGCTTCCCCATACTCGCCCTCAACAGGTCTTTCCTGGAAAGAATACCGGTAAGGCTGGATTGTCCGTCTACAACAAACAACGTGCCTACATCTTCTAAAAACATATTCACAATGGCATCATAAACTGAAGCTGATTCGTTAACGACCACCGGCATAGATTGAAAATCTTTTACTGTTAATTTCTTTATTCTTTCAGTCAGCAACTGCGAGCCAGTTTTACCGGTATAAAAATAACCTACTCTTGGTCTTGCATCCAGGTAACCAGCCATTGTCAAAATAGCAAGATCAGGACGTAATGTCGCTCTTGTCAGGGACAATCTCTCAGCGATCTGGTCCCCGGTAATAGGTCCGTTATCTTTTACTATTTGCAGAATCGTTTCCTGTCTGTTATTTAATTCCATATCTTCACCGCCCTCTGCCAGAGGCAATTATCAAATTAGCCAGCGCTTCTGATTTTTCACTTTTTCCGTCCCGCAGCACAGTTTGTTTAAACCACCTGTTTAACAACAGTTTCTATTCTTCCCCATGAAAAACTATTGACTGGAAATCAGCAAACCTGGTGATTAAATCTGCTGTGTCATTCATTTGAGCAAGCCTGTTTCGCTTAATCTCCGGATTGTCCGCCATAACCATAATATTATCAAAATATTTATGGATAACAGGTTCAAGGCTTCTTAGTTCCTTATATGCATCTTCCACATTCCCCTGCTTTAACAGATCACTAACTTTATCGCCGATTTTCAGCCTTAACTCCTGTAATTGTTTTTCTTCTTCTTCCTTGAGTAAAGCCGTATTGATTGTTCCCTGATTATCGCCTGCTTTTTTAGCAATGTTTGTAACACGGCTGAATGCTTCAACAGCATTTTTGAAATCCGGTTCAGCCAGCTGGTTCATCAGGAAGCTCGCCTTAGTGAACAGAAGTTCTAAATCTCCTGTATTGGTTTTTAAAACCGCGTCAATTACATCATAACGCACACCTTGTTCCTGAAGCAGACTTTTAATCCTGAGCTCAAGAAAGTCTTTGAGTTCATCCATGACTAATTCCGGGCTTCGTTTTAAATGACCTCTTTTTTCGGCAAGGTTAATAGCATCCTCAAGCACATCAAAAATATTAAGCTCCCAGTTTTGAGAAAGAATAACCTGAACAATGCCTGCTGTCTGCCTTCTAAGGCCATGGGGATCCTGTGAACCAGTAGGCTTTAAACCAATGCCAAAACTGCTCACAACTGTATCAGCCTTATCTGCCACACTGATAAGTGCGCCCGTTCTCGTTGCCGGCAGTTTGTCACCAGCCTGTTTTGGGAGGTAATGTTCGTAAATCGCTGCTGCCACTTCTTCCTCTTCTCCTGACAGCACAGCGTACTCCTGACCCATACGCCCTTCCAGTTCTGGAAACTCATTGACCATATTTGTAACCAGATCCGCTTTGCTGAGAGAAGCAGCCCGTTCTGCTTTTTTCAATTCTTCCGCATCAAATCCTGCTCTTTCTCCAATCTGCAAGGCCAGCTCTTTAATTCTTCTGACCTTATCACCCATAGAGCCCAGCTCTTCATGATACACGATTGATTCCAGCCGCTTCAGCCTGTTTTCGAGAGGCTGTTTTTTATCTTCCTCGTAGAAAAACTCAGCATCTGCGAGTCTTGCCCGAAGAACTTTCTCATTACCTTTCTGGACATTCTCGAGATGTCTGTGGTCACCATTTCTTACTGTGACAAAATAAGGAAGGAGCTTGCCTTCTGTGTTTTTTACAGGGAAGTATCTCTGATGCTCTCTCATCGATGTAATCAGCACTTCGTCTGGCAGCTGTAAAAATCTTTCATCAAATTCTCCGTATAATGCAGTAGGATACTCAACCAGATTGTTAACTTCTTCCAGAAGATTTTCATCAACAGGAATGTCCCATCCTTCTGATTCTGAAAGACGCATAAGCTGAGAACGGATTGCATCCTTTCTCTCCTGAGGATCCGTAAGTACAAATTGTCCCAGTAAAATCTCACGATAGCTGTCTGCATTATCAATTACAACTTCACCGCCAAGGAAACGGTGGCCATATGATATATTTCCTGTTTTCACTTCAGCAATCTCAAAATCAATAACTTCATTTCCGTATAATGCAATAAGCCATTTAACTGGCCGGATATATTTAAGGTTGTAATCCGCCCACTTCATATTCTTCGGAAACTGAAGATTAAGCAGCACATCTTTAAATCCGCTGAGCAGATCTTCTGCCGGCTGACCCTCTGTAAATTTCTTTACGAATACGTACTCTTCACCTTTTAATTCCCTGAAGAAAAGGTCGTCCACTGATACTTTCTGGCCTCTGGCAAAACCTTGCGCTGCTTTTGTCCAGTTTCCATCCTGGTCCAGCGCTATTTTTTTCGCCGGGCCTTTCGCCTCCTCCTCTTTATCAGCCTGCTTTTCGGAGAGGCCGTGTATAATGACAGCCAGCCTCCTTGGAGTGGAGAATTTTTCAATATTCTTATATGACAGCCGCTGTTCTTCCAGCCACTTTTCAGCCTTCTCAGCAAGCTGATTCATCGCATCCGTAACAAAGCGGGCAGGCATCTCTTCTAAGCCAATCTCAAGCAGAAAATTACGATTATTCATCGTTTCCACCCTCCTTTTTCAGCATTGGAAAACCCAGGTTCTCCCTGATGTCAAAATACTTTCCGGCACATTTTCTTGCCAGGCTGCGCACTCTCCCGATATACCCGGTGCGTTCTGTAACGGAGATTGCCCCCTGAGCGTCAAGCAGATTGAAGACATGGGAGCATTTTAATACATAATCGTAAGCAGGAATAACAAGCTCTGCTTCCAGTGCTCTTTCTGCTTCTCTTTCATAAGTGGAGAATAGATTAAACAGCATATTACTGTCAGCCACTTCAAAGGAGTACTTAGACTGCTCAAACTCATTTTGCAAGAATACATCGCCGTACGTAAAACCATTCACCCATTCTAAATCATAAACATTTTCCTTATCCTGAATATAAGAGGCAAGACGCTCAAGCCCGTATGTAATCTCCACTGCTACTGGACTGGCTTCAAGCCCTCCAACCTGCTGGAAATAAGTAAACTGCGTAATTTCCATACCATCAAGCCACACTTCCCAGCCAAGTCCCCAGGCTGCGAGTGTAGGCGCCTCCCAGTTATCTTCCACAAATCGAATATCATGCTCTTCCGGGTTAATTCCGAGCATTTTCAAGCTTTCTAAATATAATTCCTGAATATTGTCAGGCGATGGTTTCATTATTACCTGAAACTGGTGATGCTGGTAAAGGCGGTTAGGATTCTCTCCATACCTGCCGTCTGCCGGCCGTCTTGAAGGCTCTACATAAGCCACATTCCACGGCTCTGGACCGATACTGCGCAGGAAAGTCATCGGATTCATCGTTCCTGCTCCCTTTTCTACATCATAGGCCTGCAAAATTAAACAGTTTTGTTCGGCCCAGAATTTCTGCAATGTCAAAATCATTTCTTGAAGATTCATGGCGTTCCCTCCATTGTTTTCGGTGCTGGAACAGAAAGCTCTCCATTAAAAAAACCCCCGTCTATGTCATTGGACATAGGGACGAGAGTTACCCGCGGTTCCACCCTAATTGCTTAAAAGAAATTGTGGTTCCTTATAAGCCTCTTTCTGAAACACTGTGCTCTGGAGTGCCTTCACTGCTTTCTGTATCCCTGGCTTCCACCATCCCAGGTTCGCTTTATACAGATTGAGCAGATACTCTTTTCCATCTGCGCACCGATATTAATTTATACACATATTACTTAAAAAAAATCTCCCTGTCAACTTAACTCTCATATAGCTGATCCACCTGGTCAAGAAACTTTTTTGATTTAAGCCTGACTCCTACATATTCGTCATAATAATAATTCAAAAGGGTTTTAAGCTGCTTCTTTGTTTCATCTTTAACATTAATATTTCCGATACGTTTTATATCTATGTACTGAAAGAGCCTGAGAAGTTTTATAACCGAAGGGGAAACAGAAAGCCGGTGTTCATCCTCGGCCTCGCATCGCCGGCAGAGCAGTCCCGAATGCTTCAATGAAAATGAAACTCCTCCTTCAGGGTTTCCGCATAAGGTGCATCTGTCAAGCACAGGAGAGGTTCCGGCAACTTCAAGCATTTTTGTTTCAAAAATTCTGGTTAAGATATCCGGATCACTGCCTTCATTCAGATAGTTCATGGTTTGATAAAGAAGTTCAAACAGATAGGGGTTGCGGGAGTTGTCTTCAGTCAGCTTATCAATTAATTCAACCAAATAAGCTGCATGAGCGGTAAGTCTTAAATCACTCCTTACATCCCGGAAAGAGCTAATAACGTCAGCCTGGTTCAGCGTACCGATTCCTCTGGAACTCTGGTAAATAAAAATTCCGTATACAAAAAGCTGGGCACTTGAAGCGTGCCGGCTCTTAGGCCTTTTCGCTCCCCGTGCCATCAGTGCAATTTTTCCATTCTCCCTTGTATATATAGTTAAAATTTTATTTGTCTCACCATAATCATTTGTTCTGATTATGATCCCTTCAACCTTCTGAAGCATATTAGCACCACCTGTTGGCAGCATGCAGGGTCTTTAGTGGGCAGGAGGGTCTAATTCTTCAAATTCAAATTCATTATCCTTTTCATCAAATAAAGAACCATCTCGTTCAACTTCCTTGAATAACAAATACGAATTAATATTGCCTGTCAGGGAGAATACTTTCCAAGTTAAGTTGATCATGAATTTAACTCCACCTTTCAGCACAGACTTTATTTTCCTGACGTTATTTGTTATCTTGACCACTGCAGCATAATTAATGTTATGGAATAATTGTCAATCGACTGTTACAAATACAAATTGTATTTTAAAACTGCCAGACACACAAAAAACTGTATAAAACTATGATAGTATTTTTTAAAAGAAAAAACAACGGGGCGGACATCTAATATTATGATTTTTTTAAATTTTCCGAAAATATTACTATGTCCCAGGTATTACTTTTGCCTCCGGCTGCTTAAAGTAGTTGCCTGGCATCCTGGTTATAAGGGAAACTTTGATCAGTGGGGAGCTGTCTACCCCCACTGATCGTCAGCTAACCAACCGGGATGTTTAGCTGACGATATTTCCCGCATCATACATTTAGCTAAACCTCGTGTTTTTGGTAGGGAGTTTTACGGACAGGTACATCGTATTAAATACGAGAAATGCAGCTGCCTGCAGCCGCATTCCCTTTTAATACTCATCTTCCCGGTAGCCGAACTCTTTCAGGTACTTCCCTTTGTTGCGCCAGTCCTTTTCTACTTTAACCCAAAGTTCTAAAAAGACTTTGGATCCCAGCAATGCTTCTATGTCTTCCCGTGCCTTTCTGCCGATCTCCTTAAGCATCTTGCCTTGTTTTCCGATGATAATGCCTTTTTGGGAACTTCTCTCTACAATTATTACCGCACCAACATGGACAGCAGCATTTTCCTTCCTTCTGTTTATCTGCTCAATGTCCACAGCTATCGAATGCGGCACTTCTTCATGTGTAAGATGCAGAACTTTCTCCCGGATCATTTCTGACATTAAAAATCTTTCCGGATGATCTGTTACCTGATCCTCAGGATAATATTGAGGGCCTTCCTCCATATATTTAAATACCTGGTCAATCAGGGTGGAAATATTATTTCCTTTTAAGGCAGAGATAGGGATTACCTCCGTAAAATCAAACAGCTTCCGGTAATCATCAATAATCTCAAATAATTTATCCGGATGTATTTCATCAATTTTATTCACCACCAGAAAAACCGGCGTTTCCAGGTTTTTAAGGCGTTCTATAATAAAGTCATCCCCTCGGCCACGGCCTTCCTTGGCGTCAACAAGAAACAGAACTACGTCTACTTCCCTCAAAGTAGTCTGCGCCACTTTGGTCATAAAATCACCCAGACGGTGTTTTGGTTTATGAATACCAGGTGTATCAATAAAGACAACCTGTCCCCTCTCTTCTGTAAAAACACCCTGAATCCTGTTCCTGGTAGTCTGTGGTTTATCACTCATTATAGCAATTTTCTGGCCGAGCATTTCGTTCAGCAGCGTGGACTTCCCTACATTTGGCCGTCCAATTAAAGCTGCGAATCCTGATTTTTTTGTCATGATGTACTCACCCTTCCAGATCCTCCGGAGAAAATGCACCTGGTAATATCTCCTCGAGACTCCATTCAGATACTTCTCCATTTAAATTAGATAAAAATACTTTAGTGTCTTTCTGAAGCAGCTCAGACATAACCTGCCGGCATGCTCCGCACGGAGATACTGGTCCTTCTGTATCAGCAATAACTGCCATAGCAGTAAACTTACGGACTCCTTCTGAGACAGCTTTAAAGATCGCTGTTCTTTCCGCACAATTACACATAGAATAAGCTGCATTCTCAATGTTACAGCCGTGATAAACTGTACCGTCCTCAGCCTGAAGAGCAGCTCCTACCTTAAATTTCGAATAAGGCACATATGCTTTCTCTCTTGCTTTTTTGGCTTCCTGTATCAAACTGTTCTTATCCATATTTTTCCCCCTCAGTGATTGTTTCGGTGTTTCCCTACCCTTACGACCATTTCCTTAAACGATTTATCATTTGTATTATTATTCACTGCGTCTTTTTTCAAAAGTCTGGCTTTTTCAGGAGGAACTACCACACCGCCGGAAATTATGAATTTCAGCCCCTGCTCCACGCTCATCTGAAGCACCTTTACATCCTCTGCAGGTACAACAACGAGCCATCCGGAGGTTGGGTTAGGTGTTGTAGGGAGAAACACGTTCAGACAGTTTTTGTCTGCTATCCGCTTAACTTCTCCTTTCGTCTCACCTGTTAAAAAGCCGAGAGTATAAACTCCTTTTCTCGGATATTCAATCATTACAACCTTTTGAAACGATGTTTTTTCCTGAGTAAACGCGTTAATAAGCTGGTCAACTGACGAATATATGTAATTAACTACAGGAATCTTTCTGAAGAAACTGTCAACCCGGTGAAAAGCCTCTTCATTATTTCCCTTCCGCTTGGACGCCCCTACTGCAGCGACCAGTAAAATTGTGATAATGAATCCTACTCCAACAAGCCGTTCTGTAAACGGCGTATAAATCCCCAGAAGGTATATTGTGCCCTCTTCAATACGGACGATGCGGAGAACCCGCAAAACGTCCGTTATAAAAGGGCCGAGGAAATTATCAATTATTGAAAAAACCAGCTGCAGTACATAAATGGTTGCGATAGCAGGCAGAAGAAAGAACAGACCGGTTATTAAGTTACGCTGAAATGTTTTCCACATGGATGAGGCTCCCCCTCTCCTTAAAACAGTGCAATTATTTTAGGAAGAAAGATGAGTACACCCACCAGAGCAGCAGCTAAGGAAAATACAAATACTGCTCCGGCAGCTGTATCCTTTATAACCTTCGCTCTCGTATCATATTGCCGGACCATCAGATCGACAGTCCGTTCAATCGCAGTATTTATAAGCTCAAGAGCGAGCACTCCTCCTGCCATAACCGCAAGTATGGCCTGTTCTGTTAAAGGCACATTTAGCACCTGGGCAAAAATAAAAACTAACGCAGTAACGACAGAGTGAATTCTGAAATTCTGTTCATATTTCCAGGCCTTTTTAATTCCGTGCCACGCATAGACAAAACTTTTCGTGAGCCTGCTCCATAAGATGAACGGCTGTTTATCTTTTTTTGAGTCCATGTTTTTCCAGGATTTCCTCTTGCCGGCTGAACATGGATTTTTCCTGCGCTTCATCTCCGTGGTCATATCCGAGCAGGTGGAGAAAACCATGAACGGCCAGGAAGCAAAGCTCACGTTTTATATCGTGGCCATACTCTTCTGCCTGCTGTTCAGCCCTGGGCACGGATATAACAATATCACCAAGTAAATCCGGCATCCCTTCGACTGCTACTTCATCATCTTCGCCCTCATTAAGAGCAAAGGACAGCACATCGGTTGGTTCATCCTTGCCACGGTAATCACGGTTAAGCTCTTGTATTTGTTCATTATTCACAAATGTAACGGACAGCTCGGAATTTTCTTTAATACCTTCCATCTTCATTGCTGTATCAAGAACATCAGCCACTAAATTAAGCATATCCTCGTGAAGCTTCCCTGTTTCATCGATAAGGCCTGTTTGTTTATAATCCATTACGATTGGTCACCTTCTTTCTTTTCTGTTCTTTTATCCGAAACATCTTCCGGATATTCAATCCTGGTGTGAAAAGTTCCCTGTAATGTCTCAAGAATTGATACGGCTATCGTATTAAGTTCTTTTAAAGTTAAATCACATTCATCAAACTGACCGTCTTCAAGACGTTCTGTTATTATTTTTTTTACGAGCTTTTCAATCTTATCAACAGTAGGCTTCTGCATAGAGCGGACAGCAGCCTCCACACAATCAGCTATACCGACGATTGCAGCTTCCCTGGACTGAGCTTTAGGGCCAGGATATCTGAACTCTTCTTCAGGTATGTCTTTTTCCGATTCCTGCTGTGCTTTATGGTAAAAATATTTCAGTAAGGTTGTCCCATGGTGCTGTTCTGCGATGCTGATTATTTCTTTCGGCATCTTATATTCCCTCAGTGTGTCTGCTCCATCATAAGGATGTGAGATTATAATCGTTTTACTGAGCTGAGGAGAAATCTTATCATGGGGATTTTCAATTTTCATCTGATTTTCTATAAAGAAATGCGGGCGCCTTGTCTTCCCCAGATCATGATAGTATGCCCCTACTCTCGCTAATAAACCGTTCGCTCCTACTGCCTCACAGGCACCTTCAGCCAGGTTTGCTACCATTACGCTGTGATGATAAGTACCTGGAGCTTCCAGAAGAATTTTTCTTAAAAGTGGATGATTTGGATTAGACAACTCAATTAGCTTCGTCGTGGAGAGAACTCCAAAACCTGCTTCAAAAAACGGAAGAACACCTAATGTGAGTACTGCTGCCAGAATTCCCGCTAAAGCTGAAAATCCAATATGGAGCCCAAATTCAGCGAGGCTGTACTGCCCGTTTTTTAACAGCATCAGGGCAAGTATAACTAAGACGTTCAATGTCCCCACAAATAATCCTGCCTGAAGAATTCTCATCACTCTCTGGGAATGAGAGAGAAAGAAAACGCCTGCAACGGAACTGAAGAAGACATATATACCATGTGTAGCACTAAACGCACCAGATGCTTCCGCGTTAAATATAACGCTCGCTGTTATCGCAAAAATCATTGCTGTAAACAAAGCTGCCCGGGAATGAAGCAGTATAGTGATTAGCATTGTGCCCATAGCAGCAGGAACAACAAAAGTAAGCCCATATAATTCAAGCTGGTGGGTCAGGCTTACCACCTTAATAATAACCAATGTCAGCGTAAAGATAATCACATACATAAGAAGATGTGTATTATTTGTTTTCAGCGAAGTATGCGCATCACTTAAATAATACGCCAGTACTCCCACTAACAGCATGACGAGAAGAGCCAAGCCAATGAAAGGATATGCATTTGAATGATCATCCAGCAGCCCTACAAGAGAAAGCTGATTATAAATTTCCGAAGTAACCATCTGTCCTTCTTCTGCAATCAGCTGGCCTTCCCTGATCAGGACAGGTTCAACAGCCTCAACTGCAGCTTCTCTGGCTTCTTCTGTCGCCTCCTCATCAAGGAGATAATTGGCAGTCACTCCAAGCCTGGCAATTTCGATCATTGACCGGTACAGCCCCGGATCAATCGTGGATATGAGCACCCGCCGCTCTGCCTGGTTCCTGGCCTCTTCTACCTCATCAATGTGAATCTCGTTACTCATTACCTCGTGTATAGCGTTTGCAGTAGTCTCCTGAGCAAGTTCAAGGTCTTCTTCCGATGCCTCCAGTAAAGCAATCAGAGTATCATCTGAGAGCCCTTCACTAAGCTGCTCAGAAAAAATTGTGCGTATTCTTTCTACTTGTTCCTCTGTCGTAATCTCCTCGGGAGGATCTTCCTGGAGCCCCGCATTGTTCCCGTTCTCGTTTTCTTCTTCTAATTCCGCCGTCTCCTCTTCAAAATCCGCTATTTCCCTTTCACGTTCCCTGGCTTCTCTGCGAACAGTCTGAACGGTATTAAAAATATCGTTTATTCTCTCAATTTGGTTTTCAGTATATCGGTTTTTTGTTGTATAAATAGGGCTTACAGATTCGTATGCCTCCTGCTGCAGGCGTTCTGTTTCCGATCTATATTCAATAGTAAGCGGGGAACGGATATCCTGGTCGGCTGTCGTTCCAACCTCAGCCTGAAGCGTTTCAGGAACAACATTGGAAACCATCAGAGCATACGTAATAACTCCCAGTAGGATAAACAAAAAAAATCTGATATAGCGGTGGTTTTTCAGGTTCTGCCACCACTGCTGGTGATCGATTGACGATCGTTTCCCCATCTCCTCACCCCGTCGAGGCTGCCGGTATTTTTATTTTTCTTTATTCCGGTCAGCTTTATCATAAGCGTCAATGATTCTCTTGACTAATGTGTGCCTCACCACATCCGTTGACTCCAGATGTATAAACCGCATGCCATCAATATGCTGAAGGATATTCAAGGCAACCTTTAAACCGGATATCTTGCCTTTAGGCAGGTCAATTTGTGTAAGGTCGCCGGTAACGACCATTTTTGAACCAAAACCAAGTCTTGTCAAAAACATTTTAATTTGTTCAGATGTAGTATTCTGAGCTTCGTCGAGAATAACAAAACTGTCGTCAAGCGTTCTTCCTCTCATATATGCAAGTGGAGCAATTTCTATAGTTCCCCGCTCCATCAGCCTGGTTGTCTGTTCCATTCCAAGAACATCATGAAGAGCGTCATACAACGGACGTAAATACGGATCCACCTTTTCTTTCAGGTCTCCCGGAAGAAAACCAAGGCTTTCTCCTGCTTCAACAGCTGGCCTTGTAAGAACAATTCTTTTTACCTGTCCCTCTTTAAGTGCGTGCACAGCCATCACGACAGCAAGGTATGTTTTACCAGTTCCTGCAGGCCCAATACCAAAAACTATATCGTTTTTTCTGATGGCCGATACATAATGCCGCTGCCCAAGAGTTTTAGCAAGAATCGGCTTCCCTTTGGAACTGACAGTGATTTTGTCTTCAAATAATTCGGGCAGTTCATTGAGCATGTCCCGCTCAGCAAGCTGGGCTGCATACACAACATCCCTCTCCTGTATGGATGTTCCTTTTCTGATAAGCTGAAGGAGCAGCTCAAGAATGTCTTTAATATTATCAGCTTTTTCATTAGCTGCTGTTATTGTAACTTCTTCGCCTCTTGTGACAATCGAAGCGTTAAAAGCTTCTTCAAGTCTCTGAAGATGACGGTCATTAGGCCCAAACAAAGCCTGGACTTCGTTTGAATCCTGAGTATGGAGTTGAATCGTCTGTTTTTTGTCTTCAGTCAATCGTCTCAGTCTCCTTAGTCTCCTTGATTATCGGTTGTTTTACTGTTATTTCATCCACAATACGGTAGTGAATGATTACTTTTACTTTACCATTCTCAACCAGATGGTGCAAAACTTTTTCGCCCGTCACCACGGCTTCCGGGCTGAATTTGGAAAGCACTGCATCTGCCCCTTTTTCCTTCGCTGTATCTATAGCCTTGTCGACTGCCTGCTCGGCTTCCGCCTCTTTAGTTTCGAGGATATCCTTATAGCCATACTTAACAGGAATTTCAAATCCGAATATACTCCAGGAGCTTTTATAGCTCTCTTCTTTAATTTTTTCAAATTCAGGGGAATTCCATCCCCAAATTGGAATGTTAAAATCTCCTGCATGCAGATAATGCGTCCTGTATTTATTTCCAGTGGCAGTATACAGTGTCCGGGAAAGAGGTACTTCCACTTCTGCCTTATACCATATCTCCCCGAACACTTTCCCTCTGGCTGGCACCTCTTTCTCTTCACCTTCCCGGCCGATCAGCCCTGACACAAGCACGTCCCCTTTTTCAACAACCTGATTTATATCTACGAGAGGCTTCCCTTCCTCAACAAAAATGTCATGGATAACAGCTTTACGCACTGCTACTAAATTTCCTGCATCTGCTTCAGGTTCCTTTTCCGCAAATTCCTTTTGCACAATCTGAAAATGATAAGTTGTTCCTCTTTTGGTCACACCAATCCATGTAGCATCTTCAATCTCATCTGTTAACACTGACTGGAGATTTTCCGGAGCAGGAAGGAGAAACTGGAAAGCTCCACGTTTTACCCCCAGCTCTGCAGCTGTCTGTCTCAGTTCATGCTCAAGAGACGCTGTTGCTCCTTCCACTTCCACCTCCCAGACCATGTTAGATAAGAGATACAGGAGCAGCAATGCACCAGCCGCGCCAAACAGCAGCCCGTTGCGTCTCCACAGTCTTTTCATAACAAAAGGAAGCCCTTTTCTGTCCGTAAAAGAGATTTTACAATCAGATATTCTTGCCAGTTTTCTCAGCCGGGGTATCTCGTCCAATAAAACAGAGCAAACAAGCACCTGATCCTCCTGATGCTCGATATCCCATATTTGAATATCCGAATCAATGCAGCGGTTGACAAACAACTCGGGATAAGGGCCCGAAATTCTGATGCGTACATAGCCTGAGAGCTTGTGTACCCAGTGGTTTTTCATATACCAGCACCTGCCTGAACATTACTTTTTAATAAAACGCACATCCTGTATCTCTCCTTCCAGGAGTATTTCTTCAGGGAGAATATTTTTAATGACAAAAGCGTTCCCTGAAACGAGCAGTTCACCCTCAGTAAGCCTGAGCCTCAGCTCTTCACGGGTGAAACGAATAACTCCTTTATGATTTTCTATATATATGTGAAAGTTTCCGATCATAGTGATCCTCGGAAGATCCATCATGACATCTGCCGGAAGATCCATTTGTTCTGTCATCCATCTTCGCACACGTTTTTTTATTCTTTTCATGATAGACCTCCCTTCAAATCATATGTATGTTCATCCGGACCCTCCTATCACATAAATAATGAAGCCAAAAAGAGTAAAAAGAGTAATACAGTAATTACCCGCATAAAAAAAAGCAAGGGTGCATTATACACCCTTGCTCCATGTTTATTTATTTACTCTGCCGGACTTTGGCCTGCTTAATATTTCCGACCATACTACACCTTTAATGACTTCTTCCCTAGAAACTTTCGAAAAGTTCAGCGCTACTTTTGGTTTTATAACATCTCTGATTTCACCTTGCATAATAGGCGAATCACCAATTTCACCAATATCTTTAGCTACCTGCTCTTTTCGCTGTTTCGCTCTTTCGTATTTCTCGTAAAGCTCCCTGTTCGCCTTGTTCCGCTCTTTCTCCGCCTCGGTTTTAACAGCAACACTGTCTTCTGCAGGAATCTGGCTCTGGGTAGAACCAGATCCGGCCCTTGGCTGTCTCTCTGTAGGATGTTCCTGGTCCGGGAACTGTTCCTGCCTGAAAATCTCCCGCCAGTCTATCTCATCCTCCTGAGTTTCAGCTCTTCGGTGTTCCTGCTGCTGCGGACCCTGGCCCTGGCTCCGGCCCTGATCATTCTTGCCTCCGAGACCTTGAAAAAAGCTTAACAGAGCAGCGATGATAAAAAAGAGAAGGAGCGGGTTTCCAAGTATCGCTTCGAATAACCCTTCCATAATTACTGGCTCCCTTCCTGCGTGAAAGTTTACAAATCAGTGTTCACCTGTAGCAGGCTCAGATTAATATTTTCTCTTGCCGCCATCATTGTTGTCACTGCTTCCATCATCGGTTGCTTTTCCGATGGATTCACGCATTTCAGTATCAGCCATTACATTTTTAATATTCGTGTAATCCATGATACCCATATTGCCGGAACGGAATGCATCTGCCATCGCAAGAGGTACCTCTGCTTCAGCTTCAACAACCTTCGCACGCATTTCTTCGACTCTGGCTTTCATTTCCTGTTCTTGTGCTACAGCCATTGCCCGGCGCTCTTCTGCCTTCGCCTGTGCAATTTTCTTATCTGCTTCAGCCTGATCAGTCTGAAGGACCGCACCAATGTTTTTACCGATATCGATATCCGCAATATCAATGGACAGAATTTCAAAAGCAGTACCTGAATCCAGTCCTTTTTTCAGGACCGTCTGAGAAATCATATCTGGATTTTCCAGAACTTCTTTATGTGTATTAGCTGAACCGATAGTTGATACAATACCTTCCCCGACACGTGCAATGATAGTATCTTCACCAGCACCACCAACAAGGCGGTCGATATTAGCACGTACAGTAATTCGCGCTTTCGCTTTTACTTCAATCCCATCCATCGCAACACCGGCAATAAACGGTGTTTCAATAACTTTAGGATTAACACTCATTTGAACTGCTTCCAAAACGTCACGGCCTGCAAGATCAATTGCAGCTGCACGTTCAAAGCTTAAATCAATGTTCGCACGCTGTGCCGCGATAAGCGCATTAATCACACGGTCAACGTTACCACCTGCAAGGTAATGGCCTTCCAGCTTATTAATGTTAATTTCGAGACCTGCTTTCACCGCTTTGATTAACGGATTAATAACACGGTGAGGGATAACACGGCGGAGTCTCATACCTACTAAAGTAAATATTCCCACCTTTACACCGGCAGCCCATGCAGAAATCCATAGCATTACCGGGACAAATGTGAAAAGAACACCTAACCCAATGATAATTAAACCGATAATAATAATTAAACCTATTTCGCCTGTCATACATCTTCCTCCTTTTAATTCTGTTCTTCTGATTGTTCATTTACTTCGCGGACCACAATACGTGAGCCCGCTGCAGTAATTACTTTAACTTTGCTGCCCTGTTCAATATATCCTCCCTCGGAAACCACGTCAAGTCTTTCTCCATCAACTAAGGCAGTTCCGGAAGGTCTTAAGGCAGTAAGCACCTCGCCAGTTTTGCCCACGATTTCACTGCGGGTGACACTGGAAATATAACCTTCCTCTGTTCTCGTGGAATCAGTCAGGATTACGCGTTTCAGAGGCCCCCTGTATCCAATATATTTAAAGACGACAACAGACATAATTATCGTCAGCACTGCAGCAATAAGCAGAGACAATAATATATTCACAGTGGAATAGGAAGCCATGACCATACTGCCTACCATCGCCCCAATTCCTATAATGCCAAATATACCGAATCCGGGGACAAATATTTCAATGAGCAGGAGCACCGCCCCCACACCAAATAATATAAAAGTCTCCCATCCTGCAAACCCTGCAACCATATGTCCGAAGAAATAAAGGAACAGCGCTGAGGCCCCCATGATTCCAGGTATCCCGAAACCTGGAGAATACAATTCGAGTACAAGTCCCATACTGCCGATTGATAAAAGAATCGGTATGACTATAGGATGAGTAACAAAACGGGCAATTTGTTCTGCGAAGCTGACTTCCATTTCCCGTATTTGTGCATTTTCCATGCCTAAATATTCAAGAAGCTCATCCCGGTCTGAAACGATCGCTTCTGCGTACTCGGTTTCCAGTGCCTCACTGGCAGTTAAGGTGAGAAGGTCACCTTCTGCTGCACCGTATTGCGGCAGGTCTATTCTCGGATCTGCCATGGCAAGAGCAAATTGTGGATCCCGGTCATTTAATTCTGCAGCACTTCTCATTCGTGCGAGCCATGCCGACTGCGCCTTGTCGTCAGCCGCTGTGCCTGACCCGTCAATTACCTGGGCTGAGCCCATTTCAGAGCCTGGAACCATAACAATTTCATCCGCGTTCAATGAGATATAAGCTCCTGCGGACATGGCTTCCCCAACTACAAAAGCAGTGGTCGGTATAGGCGAATTACGGATAAGACCGGCTATATCTCCTGCAGCATCAACAAAACCGCCAGGAGTATTGACCTCAAACACAAGATGATCTGCTCCTTCTTCAAGCGCGGTGTCCACAGATCTGTTCAGAAACGCTTCAAGTCCTCTTTCCACCGCCTGCTCTACTGGTATGAAATAGACTATCTCGCCATCCCCTCCGCTTTCTGTAGCAGCCGGCAGAAAAGCAAGCAAGAAACTAAGACATATTAAAAATCCAAAAAAAGTAATTCTTACTTTTTTCATAATGGAAGTAAATCCCCCTTCCTGCTGAGACTTTATCGCATATCTTCTATACGGATAACCACCTGAAAAGTTTCAGTTGTTCATTAAAAAATATGTACATGTTTATTATACTTCCTTATGGCCATCTTTAAAACTTTTAAACAATTTTAAAACGCCTTGTATAAATACAAGGCGTTATGCTTAACTTAAGTTTTGTTCCACCATCTGTTTTACGCGGGTACCGTCTGCACGGCCCTTAACTTTTGGCATGATGGCGCCCATGACTTTCCCCATCTGAGCTTTAGATCCGGCACCTGTCTCCTGAATCGTTTCATCGACAATCTGCTGCAGTTCCTCGTCAGACAATTGGGCGGGCATATATTCTTCCAAGAGCTCTATTTCAAGCTTTGTTTTTTCGACCAAATCACTTCGATTGGCTTGTTCAAATTCATGGAGGGATTCTTTTCTTTGTTTCATTTCACGACTCAGAACGCTGAGTGCTTCTTCATCAGTAATTTCTTTACCAAGCTTAATGGATTCATTCTGCAAGGATGCTTTTACTGACCGAATGACTGAAAGCCGCTGCTTCTCTTTATTCCTCATCGCTTCCTTCATATCCTGATTCAGTGTATCAAGAAGTTTCAAGGAAAAACACCCTCTCCTTAGAACTTACGCTTACGAGCCGCTTCGGACTTTTTCTTACGCTTAATGCTTGGTTTCTCATAATGCTTGCGCTTACGAACCTCTGCCATTGTGCCTTCCTTAGACATGGTTCTCTTGAAGCGACGAAGAGCAGCATCAATAGATTCATTTTTACGTACACGTGTTTCTGCCATTCTGTATCCCTCCCTCCAAAAAACCAATCCAAAAGACACGCATATTTGCATGTCTTTGTAGATTATAAACGAATCCGGGATTATGGTCAACTTTTTCTGCAAAAAAACATTTGGATGTCATCCTTGTCCCAGGTACGCCATACATATGAAAAAGGGGGTGGGTACGTATGAATCAGCTATTTTCAATGTTTATTATATACATAGCTTTATTTTTATTCGGAATGACAGTAATGAGGCAGGGACTTCTGCAGCTTCAGAGGCAGCGGGTCACAGACTGGATCGCATATACTGTAAATACTCCACTGAAAAGTTTAATTGTCGGCACAATTGTTACAAGCCTTCTGC
Source organism: Evansella clarkii (assembly GCF_002019695.1). Classification (GTDB taxonomy): domain Bacteria; phylum Bacillota; class Bacilli; order Bacillales; family Salisediminibacteriaceae; genus Evansella; species Evansella clarkii. The sequence goes on from NZ_KV917376.1 coordinate 4,797,906, forward strand.
AGAGCAGTTCGGCAGTTATGATTATTACAGTAGGACTCGTTGCAGCAGGGGTAATTACTTTCCGGAATTCTGTCGGCATTATTCTTGGAGCTAATATTGGAACAGTTGTAACTCTGGAGATAATTGCCTTTGATTTATCGTGGCTGATATTCCCGCTGCTGATAACAGGCGTGTTGTTTATCGTAATGAGAAACCAGCTTTTATTTTGTACAGGCTGCTTTTTCTTTGGGTTCAGCAGTATATTAGTCGCAGTGGATGGTTTTGAAAAACTGGCTTCCCCTTTATCATCACTCACTTTAATTTATGACTGGCTGCTGTCCGCAAACAATATTATAAGTATAGCGGGCGCTGCCGGCATTTTGTTAAGCGCTGTAATACAGTCCAGTTCAGCAGTTACCGCTATTGCTATGAGCTTTATGAATGAAGGCTTCTTATCTCTTCCGTCAGGAATTGCCATCATGCTTGGAGCTAATATTGGCACTTGTGCAACAGCATGGCTTGCAAGCATTGGTGGCTCCAGGGAAGCAAAACTAACCGCGTATGCTCATATTTGGCTGAATATCGCCGGTGCCGCACTGTTTTTCCCTTTTATTATGCAATTCTCCAGTCTTATAGAAATGACAGCGACAGCGCCGTCCCAGCAACTTGCACACGCTGCATTATTATTTAATATTTTCACTTCCCTGATTGTCCTGCCGTTTATAAAACATTTTTCAAGGTTCGTGGAATGGGCGCATAAACGAGGGTAGCTGACTTTTGTTAATCGGTTCTTCTGTCTCTTCATTTAAACTACTGTTTTCGTCGATTAAACCGCCGATTTCGTTGATTGAATCTCTGTTTGAGGTATGTTTTCACAAAATGACATAACTTGTATTCGAAATCAATACAAAAAGGCTGTTGAGATGGCATTCTCAACAGCCTGACACTACTCACCTTTAAAAAACCGGTGTATTTTACAGGAGAAAAAGGATGATTTAATAATCCCCTTCGCCAGTGCCTCCCTGTACGATGGAAATTCCGGCACTTGCCCCGATTCTGGTTGCCCCCGCCTTTACCATTGCCTCTGCAGATTCTTTATCCCGGACGCCACCGGAAGCTTTCACACCAATTTCAGGGCCAACCGTTTTTCTCATAAGTTCAATATCTTCAACAGTAGCTCCGCCGCCGGAAAAGCCTGTGGAGGTTTTTACATAGTCTGCCCCTGCTTTTACAGCCAGTTCGCAGGCACGGACTTTTTCCTCTTCAGTTAAAAGTGATGTTTCAATAATAACTTTAGTAAGTGCTTTGCCTTCAGCAGCTTTCACAACCGCCTGTATGTCATTAAGTACTGCCTCATCGTCCTTGTCCTTTAAGGCCCCGATATTAATAACCATATCGACTTCTTCTGCTCCATTTGCGATGGCATTTTCTGTTTCAAATGCCTTAACCTCCGGTGCCGAAGCCCCTAAGGGAAATCCTATTACAGTACAAACTTTTACTTCCGGCTTATCTTTTAAGATTTCATAGGCAGTCTTGACCCAGGCTGGGTTTACACAAACAGAAGCAAATTCATGTTCCTTCGCTTCCTCGGATAACTTAACAATCTGTTCTTTTGTTACATCAGGTTTTAACAATGTGTGGTCAATCATTTTAGCTAATTCATGGTTCATTCTAGACATCCTCTCTAAAAATCGTTAGATGTATGTACCTCTTATGGTAGCATACCATGTTTTAAACACTATGACGAGTTTTCCCATCATGAGTTAAAATATTATAATACCCCTGCCCGGGATTTCGGACAGGGGCATGCTGAATAAATGAAGTTTAACCAGTAACAGTCTCTTCTTTAAGGACTCTTACAAAGCTTCCCACATTATATGGATAACCAGCTTTCTCAATCTTCACTTTAACGATTTCACCAACCATACTTTCATCAACCGGCACTTTAACTTTCAGGTAGTTATCTGTATAGCCGACATAGTTGCCGCTTTCCGGATCTTCTTTATCCGGCTCTTCCGGTATTACTTCAAGCACTTCCCCTTCATAATTTGAAGCATACTCTTTAGCAAGCTGCTCAGAAAGAGAAATTAACTTATGAACACGCTCATTCTTAATTTCATCATCCACCTGATCGTCCATCCTAGCTGCAGGAGTCCCTGTGCGTTTAGAGTATGGGAAAACATGAAGCTCAGAAAAACCAACTTTCCGGATAAAATCATATGTTTCCTGATATTCTTCTTCTGTTTCACCTGGGAATCCTACAATTACATCAGATGTAACCGCCAGTCCAGGCAAAGCTTCTTTCAGTTTTTCAATTCTTTCATAGAAAAACTCATTTGTATATTTCCTTCTCATCCGTTTAAGAACACTGTTGGATCCGGACTGGAGAGGAACATGCAGGTGATTAACAACTTTTTCAGATTTATCAATGACGCTGATAACTTCATCAGTAATCTGGCTTGCCTCTATAGAAGAAATTCTGATCCGCTTAAGTCCTTCTACTTTTTCGAGTTCCACAAGCAGATTAGCGAGGCTGTAATCTTTCATATCCTCTCCATATCCGCCTGTATGAATGCCTGTCAAAACAATTTCTTTATAGCCTGCTTCCACAAGCTGTTTTGCCTGGCTCAGCACATCTTCTGGTTTTCTCGATCTCAGTAAGCCTCGGGCCCATGGGATGATACAGAACGTACAGAAGTTGTTACAGCCTTCCTGGATTTTCAGTGAAGCTCTTGTTCGATCTGTAAATGAAGGAACGTCCAGTTCTTCATATACTCTCGCTTTCATGATATTACCTACTCCATTGATTGGCTGCCGTTCTTCCTGATACTGCTTAATATAATCAAGCAATTTATGGCGGTCCTGGGTACCTACAACAATATCAACACCAGGTATCGCCATAATTTCCGCAGGAGATGTCTGAGCATAACAGCCTGTCACACAAACTACAGCATCCGGATTTTTTCTTACGGCACGCCGGATAACCTGCCGGCTTTTTTTATCGCCTGTATTTGTTACAGTACAAGTATTTATTACATAAACGTCAGAGGTCTGCGTAAATTCCGTTTTTTCGTATCCCTCAGACTGAAACAACTGCCAGATCGCCTCTGTTTCATAATGGTTAACTTTACAGCCTAATGTATGAAATGCTACTGTTGGCATTTTATTCACCCCGATAGTTCAAAATGATAGGATATGGCTGACAGGCCATATAATGGAGCTGTTTCGCTTCGCAGGATTCTCGGTCCAAGGCCGCAGGGCACAGCTCCGTTTTGCTTCATAACGTCAATTTCACGATCAGAAAAGCCACCCTCAGGCCCGGCAATAAACAACAAACTGTCACCAGGACCCAGCTTTTTCAGCTCGGAATGAAAGCTGCTTTTCTCATCGCTTTTAGCCGCTTCTTCATAAGCTGCTAAAACACAAGTATAATTCTTAAACAGATCCGTCAGTTCATTCAGGGATTTAACATTCTCCACCAGGGGAATGTTCTGTCTGTGTGACTGTTCAGCCGCTTCTTTGGCTATCTTATTCCAGCGGGTAAGTTTCTTTTCTCCCTTTTTCTTATCCCACTTAACGACAGATCGTTCAGCAGAAAACGGGATAAACGAATTTGCCCCCAGTTCAGTCCCTTTCTGGATAACGAGCTCTAATTTATCACCTTTTGGAAGCCCGTGAGCAATAGTAACGCTGACAGGAAGCTCAGTATCTTTTTTTTCTTCAGCTATTATTCTGGCATTGACTGTTTCGTCATCCAAGCTGGTAATTTCACAAATAAAACAGCCCCGGCTGGCGGAACAGCAAATAATACTGTTCCCGGGCTCCATACGCATCACGCGCTGTATATGTTTTGAATCTTCTCCTGTAATTATCACATGTTCTTCCGTAAATCCGGATTCATCGATAAAATAACGCTGCATACTCTCACCTACTCTGGTTTTTTCGCAACTATCGCAACCCAGTCTTCCATTTCCGTAATTTCTTCAAGTGTAAAACCGCTTGAAGAAAGGGATCGCTTCACTTCTTCTTTCTTCCCTTCAATAATGCCGGAAGTTATTAGTATTCCGCCAGGTTTTAACAGCTCGAACGCATCATCCGTCATTCTTACGATTACTTCGGCGAGGATATTAGCCACAATTAAGTCAGGCGTTTCTCCCACATTGGCCAGCAGGTTTTTCTGTTCAACTGTAACCTTATCCTGAACCTTGTTCAGTTTAACATTTATTCTTGCAGCATTCACTGCCACTTCATCCAGGTCAGCAGCTAAAACTTTTGAAGCGCCAAGCTTCGCAGCAGCAATACTCAGAACACCGGAACCAGTACCTACATCAATTACGGAATCCCCTTTACTGAGATATCTTTCAAGCGTCTGAAGACACAGAACGGTTGTTGGATGGGTGCCAGTGCCAAAAGCCATCCCCGGGTCAAGTTCAATGATAAGCTCATCTTCTTTTACCTTTTCATACTCCTCCCAGGTAGGAGTAATAGTAAGCCGGTCAGAAACCTTCACAGGTTTATAGTATTTCTTCCAGGCGGTTGCCCATTCCTCTTCATTAACTTCACTGACTGTAACTTTATTATGTCCAAGATCAATATCATACAAAAGAAGTTGGTTAATAGCTTCTTTAATGGCTTCCACCGTCTCACCAAGAAAGCTGTTTACCGGAAGATAAGCTTTAACGATTACCCCTTCTTCCGGATAATCATCCGGAGACAGCTGGTAAACTTCACCAAACGTTGTATCCCAGGATTTCACCAGGTCATGGGGGTCTTCAATAACTACTCCGCTGGCTCCGGCCTCGTGCAAAACGTTGCTGACCGGTTCCACCGCTTCCTGGGTGGTGTGTATACTGATTTCAGACCACTTCATATTAACCAACCTCTCTTGTTTCAGATACTATTCTCCGAAGTTTTTAAATGCTCTTTTTACTTTTGCGAAGAAATTTTCACTTTGCTCATCAGGGGCTTCACTGCCGCTTATTTCTGCAAATTCCCGAAGCAGCTCTTTTTGCTTTTCGGAAAGCTTTTTAGGTGTAATGATTTTAACTTTAATATGCTGATCTCCCTGTCCCATACCTCGCACATTAGGCACACCTTTGCCGCGAAGCCTGAAATGGGTGCCAGTCTGTGTTCCTGCAGGAATTTTCAGCTTGACCTTTCCATTCAAAGTCGGCACTTCTATTTCATCTCCGAGTGCAGACTGTACGAAGGTAATCGGCATTTCACAATGTATATCGTCGCCGTCCCTCTTAAAGAATTCGTGCGGTTTCACGTTAAAGACCACATATAAATCTCCCGGAGGCCCTCCGTTAACTCCTGGCTCGCCCTGTCCCGCTACACGGATTTGCTGGCCGGTATCAACACCTGCCGGAATTTTAATATGGATCTTCTTGCGTTTCTTAACTTTCCCCTGGCCGCCGCACGTTCGGCATTTATGTTTGATTTGCTGCCCAGTTCCATCACACTGGGTACAAACCCGTCTGTTTACTACGCGGCCGAACGGTGTGTTCTGCTCTATGTTCAGCTGGCCGGTCCCTCCGCACTGGCGGCATGTTTCAGGGCTTGTTCCTGGCTTTGCCCCTGATCCATCGCAAGTTTCACAAGTTTCTTCACGAGGGATTTCTATATCTGTTTCTTTCCCAAAGACTGCTTCCTTAAACTCAAGCCCCATCGTATACTGAAGATCTCCGCCTTGTCTTGGAGCATTTGGATCGCGGCGGCCGCCACCACCGAAGAACATATCGAATATATCGCTGAAACCGCCAAAATCACCGGCTCCGCCAGCCCCTCCGAATCCCTGGTTTGGGTCTGTATGTCCAAAACGGTCGTAATGGGCACGTTTTTGCTGATCACTGAGTGTATCATATGCTTCTTTTACTTCTTTAAATTTGTCTTCAGCGTCCGCTTCCTTGTTCACGTCCGGATGATATTGACGTGCAAGTTTTCGGTACGCTTTCTTTATTTCTGCTTCAGACGCGTCTTTCCCCACGCCGAGCACGTCATAAAAGTCTCTCTTACTCATGCGTTTCACTCCCGACTCTAATCCATAACGAATATCTTATCATTCCGGCCTTAAACAGGCAAGGAACAAAATTTGTAAGGATATGGTTTTTCGTGAAAAAAGTCAAAGCCGAGGACTACCTGACTTTGACTTTTCCACTAACCTTGATTATTGCTGTTTTTTATCGTCATCATTAACTTCTTCGTATTCAGCGTCAACAACATCGTCTGCGTTTTCGCTTCCCTGCTGTCCTTCCGCTCCTTCAGCTCCCTGCTGAGCCTGAGCCTGCTGTGCAGCCTGCTCGTAAAGTTTTGTGGAAAGCTGCTGGACTACTTCCTGAAGCTCGTCTTTTGCAGTGCGGATCGCTTCAATGTCTGTACCTTCAAGAGCTGTTTTTACTTTGTCTTTTGCAGCTTCCGCTTTCTCTTTGTCTGCTGCGTCAACATTGTCGCCAAGGTCTTTCAATGTTTTTTCTGTAGTAAAGACAAGCTGATCAGCCTCGTTGCGAAGATCCACTTCTTCACGGCGTTTCTTATCAGCCTCTGCATTTTCTTCTGCTTCTTTTACCATGTTTTCAATCTCTTCATCAGAAAGACCTGAGGAAGAAGTAATAGTAATGGATTGTTCTTTATTTGTACCAAGGTCTTTTGCACGTACGTTAACAATACCGTTTGCATCGATATCAAATGAAACCTCAATCTGAGGCACGCCTCTAGGTGCCGGAGGAATATCAGTTAACTGGAAGCGGCCTAAAGTTTTGTTATCGGCAGCCATTTCCCGCTCTCCCTGCAGAACATGAATATCTACTGACGGCTGGTTATCAGACGCAGTGGAGAAAGTCTGTGATTTACTTGTAGGAATGGTTGTGTTTCTGTCAATAAGCTTAGTGAATACTCCGCCCATTGTCTCAATTCCTAATGACAGTGGAGTTACATCAAGAAGAACAACGTCTTTAACGTCCCCTGTTAAAACTCCTGCCTGGATAGCTGCACCAAGTGCAACAACTTCATCAGGGTTAACCCCTTTATGAGGATCTTTTCCTGTAAGCTGTTTTATTGCTTCCTGTACTGCAGGAATACGGGTAGATCCACCAACTAAAACAACTTTATCGATCTCGCTTGATGAAAGTCCGGAATCCTGCAATGCACGGCGTGTAGGCCCCATTGTTCTTTCCACAAGTTCGGAAGAGAGCTCTTCAAACTTAGCACGGGACAGTGTAAGTTCCAGGTGCTTAGGACCGGACTGGTCAGCTGTAATAAATGGAAGGGAGATTTGTGTCTGGGAAACACCAGATAAATCTTTCTTCGCTTTTTCAGCCGCATCCTTTAAACGCTGAAGTGCCATTTTGTCCTGAGAAAGATCAATACCATTGTCCTTCTTAAATTCCGCTACTAAATAATCAATAATTACCTGGTCAAAGTCGTCTCCGCCAAGTTTATTGTCGCCTGATGTAGCTTTAACTTCAAAGAATCCGTCTCCGAGCTCAAGAATGGATACGTCAAAAGTTCCTCCACCAAGGTCATATACTAGAATTGTCTGGTCCTCTTCTTTGTCAAGCCCGTAAGCAAGAGCAGCTGCAGTAGGCTCATTCACGATACGCTCAACTTCGAGCCCTGCAATTTTACCTGCATCTTTTGTTGCCTGACGCTGAGAGTCGTTGAAATAAGCAGGAACTGTAATAACAGCTTTTGAAACTTTCTCGCCAAGATAAGCTTCCGCGTCTTCTTTCAGTTTCTGAAGGATGATCGCTGAGATCTGCTGAGGTGTATATTCCTTCCCTTCAGCTTCTACTTTGTAGTCAGTACCCATATGGCGCTTAACGGAAGTAATCGTATTAGGGTTAGTGATCATCTGGCGTTTTGCCACTTCACCAACCTGGCGCTCTCCATCTTTAAAAGACACTACAGAAGGGGTCGTCCTTGAACCTTCTGCGTTAGTTATAACAGTAGATTCACCGCCTTCCATGACGGCTACACAAGAGTTTGTGGTTCCTAAGTCAATACCAATAACTTTACTCATAATACTTCCTCCCTTTAATTCAGTATGTAATTCTTTAACTGTTCACTTTAACCATTGCTGGTCTGATTACCCGGTCTTTAAGCATATAACCTTTTTGCAGTTCTTCAACTACTGTATTGGAATCGAAGCCTTCTTCTTCCACCTGCATCACTGCCTGGTGAAAATTAGGGTCAAACGGCTTTCCAACAGCTTCTATCTCTTCAATCCCTTCTTTCTTAAGGGCATCCTTCAGCTGACGGTAAACCATTTCCACACCGGCCATAAGGTTTTTTGCTTCCTCTGACTCGATCTCCGTTTTCAGTGCTCTTTCGAAATTATCGATCGCAGGAAGAAGTTCTTCTGCGAGCCTTTGAGATCTATATTTAGCATCCGCCTCTTTTTCCTGTCGTGTACGGCGGCGAAAGTTTTCATAATCTGCATGTAAGCGAAGGAGGCGGTTGTTTGATTCCTCCAGTTTTTCTTCCAGTTCCTTCTCATTGGAAGGGCTGTTTTCCTCTTCTGAATCTGAAACAGCATCTTCCTCAGCTGTTTCTTCCTCAGCCACTTCCGCATCAAATGGTTCTTCTGCATTTTCTGGTGCGGATGCTTCCTCATCAACTTTATGTTCAAGATCTTCCTTGTTTATTTCGTTTTTGTTTTCCACTACTGTCACCTCCTTAAATTCAGTGCTCAAAAGCACCGCAGGGAACTTCCTGAGTACAAAAAGCACCCCGCTGCACTATGCACATTAAATCCCCATCGTACAATTGTCAAGCAATGTTACTGCTGGTACCTTTTTGTCAATAGTTTCGACAAATCCTTGGAGAGATAATCCAGAATACCAATGACTCTCTGGTATTCCATTCTCGTTGGTCCCAATATACTTATCGTCCCCATGTTTTTCCCTTCTACTGAATAGGTGGCTGTAACCACTGTACAGTCATCAAAAGGCTCAAAACGGTTTTCCTGGCCTATCTTTATTGTTAGTCCTTTATCTTCAGGGCGAAACAATCTTGAAATCAGTTCATCTTCTTCAAAGATATTAAACAGCCGCCTTACCCGTTCAACATCATTGAACTCAGGCTGTGCCAGTATGTTCGTTTTGCCGCCGAAAAATACTTTTTCATTTTGCTGCGAGAGAAAAGTTTTATTCAGCAAAGAGAGCATTTCATCATACTGGTCAATATATTTTTCAAGGACTTTGCTTATTTCAGTAGTGAGTTTATCACGCAATTTCACAAGCGGGACCCCTTTAAGGCTGGCATTCAAAATATTTACAACCTTCTCCAGCTCATTAACATCGAGGTTCTCCGGAAGCGCAACTGTCTGATTTTCAACATGCCCGGTATCAGTAACTATAATCGCCACTGCTGCACTTGAGGATATTGGAACAATTTGAATTTGTCTGAGAGTGGATTCGAAAACTTCCGGCCCCAGAACAATCGAAGTGTAGCTTGTTAGATTGGAAAGGATTTTTGCTGATTGCTGGATCACTTGCTCAATTTCGCTGAAGCGGTCCCTGAACATGGACTGAATACCAATAATTTCATTTTTCGACAGCTTTTTTGGAGACAATAAATGATCAACATAATAACGATAGCCTTTGTGAGACGGAATTCTCCCTGCTGAACTATGGGGCTTTTCAAGAAACCCCAGCTCTTCGAGATCTGACATTTCATTACGTATTGTCGCAGGACTGTAATCAATGTCCTCCCGTTTAGATACGCTTCTTGAGCCTACAGGTTCTGCATGAGTAATATAGTTGTCTACGATAGCTTTTAATATAAGCAGCTGGCGCTCTGTCAGCATATTCATCCCCTCCTGTTAGCACTCGGGAGTGTTGAGTGCTAAATCTATATAATAACTTACCAAAGAAGGATTCCTCTTGTCAATCGACAGAATTTACTGCTGTAAAATTTATTTTAAAGGTAAAGCAAAGCACTTAAATTGCCTTATAACTCCTGCCCAGTTTCCGCGTTTAACGAAGATAAGAAGTCGTTTTAATCATCGCTCAGAAGAAAACCTTCAAAGACTTCATTTCCTAACAGCAGTCCTTTTTCCGTAAGCCTGAAAGTATCCTCATCTTCCTCCAGGAGTCCCTTTTCTGTCAGGTTTGCCGCTAACGGAAAAACCTCGGATATTTCCCTGCTGTATTTATCCTTGAACAACTGCTTTGAAACACCAGCAAGTTTACGCAGTCCCATGAACATCTCTTCTTCCATTTTTTCCTTTAAGGTAACTTCGTGTTCTTCCCGGTATGGAAAGCCGCTTTCTTTAACAGCATTCATATATTTTGGAAGTGGGCCATGGTTTATTCTTCTGGTACCGGCAGTATAGCTGTGGGCACCTGCACCTATCCCGTAGTATTCTTCGTTTTGCCAGTATGTTAAGTTATGGGAGCTTTCAAAACCAGGTTTCGCAAAGTTACTGATTTCATACTGATGGAAACCTGCATCCAGCATATACTTCCTAAGCTCTTCATACATCTCCGCTTCTGCATCCTCTCCTGGAAGCGGGAGTTTCCCTTTTCTCCAGAGCTGATAAAACACTGTTTTCTCCTCAACTTTAAGGGAATACGCGCTCACATGGTCAATGGGGAGCGCCACTGCCTTTTCCAACGTTTCTCTGAACTGTTCCAATGTCTGGCCCGGAAGGCCGAACATGAGGTCAACAGATATATTAGTTATCCCAGCAGCACGTGCTGCCGCAATAGTTTCCTCCACCTGCTCCGGTCTGTGGTCTCTGCCGATTTTATTAAGAAGAGCTTCATCAAAGGTCTGAGCTCCGATACTGAGCCGGTTTACCCCGGTTTCGTTCATCATTTTAAATTTTTCACTGTCTGCACTTCCCGGGTTTACTTCCACAGTCCATTCATATTTCGGCGCCAGAGGAAAATTAGCCTTCACGCCATTCAGAAGCTTTTCAAGCTGATGGACATTCAGCGAGGTTGGCGTCCCTCCGCCAACATAGATTGAAGAAAGACCTTCAGTGGAAAAAGCTTTCACTGTATTTCTCATTTCAGTTTCACAGAGGTCCAGGTATTCATCAACAGGCTGGTTTGCCAGGAAAAATTTATTAAAATCACAGTAATGGCATATCTGTTCACAAAAAGGCACATGTACATATAAAGCCTTAATCATTCTGTATCCCGCCTCTTTTTATTATGGTAAAGACCGCAGGAACCTCCTGCGGCCTTCTGGACAATTATAGTATTTTATTTACTGTCGCCTTCGTCCATGCTCAGTACTGACATAAATGCTTCCTGAGGAACTTCCACACTTCCTACACTCTTCATCCGCTTCTTACCTTCTTTTTGTTTTTCAAGAAGCTTACGTTTACGGGAAATATCTCCGCCGTAACATTTTGCCAGTACGTTTTTACGCATTGCCTTTATGGTGGACCGGGCAATAATTTTCTGGCCTATACTGGCCTGGACAGGCACTTCAAACTGCTGCCTTGGAATAAGCTCCTTCAGTTTTTCAACTATCGCTTTTCCACGCTGATAGGCGCTGTCACGGTGAACGATAATCGACAAGGCATCAATCTGCTCTCCATTAAGAAGAATATCCATTTTAACGAGGCGGCTTTCCCGGTGGCCGATCATCTCGTAATCGAAAGAGGCATAGCCTTTTGTGTTAGATTTTAATGTATCGAAAAATTCATACACTATTTCTGCAAGGGGCAGTTCATAAGTAATCGTTACACGATTTTCATCCATGTACTGCATATCTACGTATGTTCCCCTTTTCTTCTGGCACAGTTCCATTACCGCTCCTACATACTCGTTAGGAACCATCAGCTGTGCTTTTACATAAGGTTCTTCCACATATTCGATTTTCTGAGCATCAGGCATCGCGGATGGGTTATCAATTCTCATTGATTCGCCGTCAGTCAGATGAACATTATAAATAACGCTCGGTGCAGTTGTAATCAGGTCAATATTAAATTCACGTTCAATACGTTCCTGTATGATTTCCATGTGAAGCAGACCAAGAAAACCACATCGGAACCCAAATCCTAAAGCCTGGGAAGTTTCGGGTTCAAACTGGAGTGAAGCATCATTTAACTCCAGTTTTTCAAGAGCTTCCCGAAGGTCATTATAATCATTCGTATCTATTGGATACAATCCGCAGAATACCATAGGGTTCAGCTTTCTGTACCCTGGAAGAGGTTCTGCTGTCGGACGGGCTGCGTGTGTAACTGTATCACCGACTCTTGTGTCACTGACATTCTTGATAGAAGCGACCATGAATCCTACATCCCCGACTGTGAGTTCGTCTCTTGCGTCAGGCTTAGGAGTAAATACTCCTAATTCCTGTACTTCAAACTCCTTGCCGGTAGCCATCATCCGTACTTTTTCACCTGGCTTCACAGTCCCTTCCACTATTCGCATATAAACAATAACGCCTCTGTATGGATCATAAAGAGAATCAAAAATCATGGCTTTCAAAGGTGCTTCCGGGTCTCCGGATGGAGCAGGAACTTTTTCAACTATAGCTTCAAGAATCTCCTCAATACCAATCCCGCTCTTAGCAGAGGCAGGAACACAATCTTCCTTTGGAAGGCCGATCACGTCTTCCACTTCCTGGGCAACCCTCTCAGGCTCCGCGCTCGGAAGATCTATCTTATTAATTACAGGAAGAATTTCCAAATCATTATCCAGAGCTAAATACACATTAGCAAGTGTCTGGGCTTCTATACCCTGTGCTGCATCCACAATAAGCAGAGCACCTTCACAGGCTGCAAGGCTTCTTGACACCTCATAGGTGAAATCCACATGCCCCGGAGTATCAATCAAATGAAAAATATATTCCTCTCCTGCATTGGAAATATATTTCAGCTGTACAGCGTTCAATTTTATAGTAATACCGCGTTCTCTCTCCAGATCCATTGCATCAAGCATCTGATCCTTCATTTCCCGCTGTGTTAACGCACTTGTTTTTTCAAGAATACGGTCAGCCAAAGTAGACTTGCCGTGGTCAATATGGGCTATTATAGAAAAATTACGTATTTTGTCACGCCGTTTAATACGGTCTTCTCGTTTCATCTCGCCATCACTCCTACTGTTTTCCGAGAAATACACTAACAAACATTATAGCAATAATGGCGGTTATTCATCAAATATCTTTTTACCGAAGTGTAAATTACTTTAGTTTCCTTGAGTCACTTGTGGGTCGAATGGGACTTTTCGTTACCTGACGGTGCTGCTTTCACATAACGCGGGAAAGAATCATACCCTTTCGTTACCTGACCACGCCCTTTGCAACAGCGAGGGAACGAATCCTACTTTCTGAAGTTATGTAACCCCTCGTTTTTTCACAAAGAAAAAACCTTTAAACAAAGTTTAAAGGTCAAAGAGGTACTCAATCATCAACAAGAGAGAAAAATTTCCGGAAAGTTCCTTCCAGGGCATCAGCTGTTCTGAGACCCATATCCGAGAAAAAATTATAACCGGCATCCTCATCCGCCTGCTGCTGTTTACCAGTAAGGTCCCTTTTTAAATCTTCCCTTTGGATAAGATTTTCTCTGATTGATTCGTCATCATGTTCATAAATGACTGTATTATCCCCGTCTTCAATTTCAATTTTATAATCTTCCGTCTCTTTCAGTATATATCCCTGATAAGGCTGCCTGTTACTAAGAGAGGCAAGAATACCCGAACCTGGTCCGTTATTCTCCTGATGTCTTTCTGGTCCGGCTGATATATGGTTAGAGTATAAAATCCCAAGTATAAACCCAAACATCAGAATAGTTGTAAGAAAAAATCCTCTGCCAAGGAGATGTCCCATAATAATCTACTCCCTTTCCCCATCTTCCGATAGAGCACCGGAGAAATAATAATCGCTGAAAACCTCTGCAAAGGCCTCTACAGAACGATAAACCTCTTCTAAAGAATTATCCACTCCGCCGAATTCTATTAAGATGGAGTTAGGAGATAGATCCTGGTTATAAACTCCATTCCTCCCGCTTGTAACAGGCGGGGAATAGACCGACTTCCCTACTCCAGGATATTCCTGCTTCAACCTTTCAAATAAATCGTTTGCCACCATCAGATTTTTCTCATACTCAGGATTCCCTTTACCAATAACGAACAAGATTTGCGCATATTTTTCTCCGTTTAGTTCAACGGTAGTTTTTTCCCTTCTTGCTGAATCACGGTGAAGATCAAAGTAAAATTCAAATTCTCCATGGGCGTCAATTGCTCCCTGCAGAACCTCCCGTGACATACTGTACGATTGCCCGTACTGCCAGCCCCTCTCGTTAAGCTTTGCGCCTATATCACTTGTATCGACTTCTGCTCCAATCCCTCTTTTCGCAAGCTCCAGACCAAGACGTTCACCGGCGAGGGTAATATTAACTGTACCGTGATTTGCCTGATGTGGATCAGAAACATCTACATCTTTGAGTTCAGGGAAAAATGATTCACGATTATGTGAATGAATAATATGAACCACCTTCTCGAGCTCTTCTTCCCCTGATAATGCTTCCTTGAACTCATCCATTTCTTCCAGACGCTCTGTTGATGCTTCTCTCTCAGCCATCAGTACTTCCATTGGAGGAGAAGATTCCACAGGCATATCTGCATAACTGATTTCCTCACTTGCCGCAAATATTCTTCCGTCAAAAAGAGCGAAGCCAGGAAGCTCTCTTCCAAGCAGGCTCCGCGGATCTTCCGGATTAATGCTGGTAGCCAATTCAAAAACAGCCGAGGTTACGGAAGGAGCTTTATGGTCTTCGGGCAAGGCCTTCAACAGATGCCTGTTTTCCATGCCCATCATATAGACGAACATTTCGTTGGAGATATTCCTGCTCGCATCATTAATTGATGATGAGGAGAGAGAATATCCAGGGCCCATAGCAGTGAGCAGTGAGCTGAAGAAAAAAAGCGAAATTATTCCTAAAACAGCCGAAACGATGCTTTTTTGAATGCTTGTCCTGTTCCAGGCACTGTTTTTTCTTCGTCGGTATGGATGTTTTCTCATACTGTCCATCCTTTCTTCAGCAGTGTCCTGATACATATTTATGACAAGCTGGACAGGATAGAACAGTTATTTACTAAATGAATGGAAATTCATATATAACTTTGAATAAAAAGCCGAACATTACTTTCGATTGCAGCGTAAGACGGCGGTGACTGTCTCTTCCTCTGCTCCTGCGGTTACTCGTCGCAAAAAGAACTCTGCTCCTGCGGTTACTCGTCGCAAAAAGAACTCTGCTCCTGCGATTACTCGTCGCAAAAAGAACTCTGCTCCTGCGATTACTCGTTGCAAAAAGAGTATTGCCAGGATTAGCTCGGTAGAAAATCCGTCGAGACAACTCGACGCATTTTCGGTGAAGAAGATGCTCGTTCTTGCGGGAACAGCGCGAGCTGAAAATCCATTTTTGACGGCGTTCAGCCGGAAAAAATTAGTTAAAGCCGTGCCCGCAGAACGCGTCCGTCTAAAGCGTAAATCGAACAACAAAGCAACTTTTTAAGATAATGTGCGTATTCGATTTGAAAATCTTGAATGATGACGTTGATTCAAAGAATTAATATATAGGGTGTGTAAAAAAAGACGAACATTGCTTTCGATTGCAGCGTAAGACGGCGACTCTTGCGGGAACAGCGCGAGCTGAAAATCCATTTTTGACGGCGTTCAGCCGGAAAAAATTAGTTGAAGCCGTGCCCGCAGAACGCGTCCGTCTGAAGCGTAAATCGAACAACAAAGCAACTTTTTAAGATAATGAGCGCATTCGATTTGAAAATCTCGAATGATGAAATTGTTTCAAATACTTTAAAAACTTAATGAGTGTACGCCCCAACATTATCCTGGTTGATATTTTGATGCAAAGCAGCATTCAGGCCCTGGGCAAGTACATTGCCCAGGTCCTCAATAAAAACATCCACTTCCTTTGGTGTAACCATAAGATTGTGTCCGATAGGATTCAGAACTTCCGAGATAAGCTGCCTTTTTTCATTATCTTCAAGAGAACCTATTACCCCCATGTACTGTTTTCTTTCCTCTTCTCCAGGGAGGTCTTCTTCTGTCAGCACTCTTTTTTCGCCGAATGTCATACCTGCCGGCGCCAGCTTGCGTTTAGGGTTTCCCTGTTCTCTTGTTTCTCTGCCAAGGTGCTTAAGTATGAAATCAATCGTGTCACTCGTAATGGAAACAGCATCCACTACTGTCGGTATACCTACAGCGATAACTGGAATTCCAAGTACTTTTTCTGAAAGTTCCTTCC
Organism: Evansella clarkii; assembly: GCF_002019695.1. Lineage (GTDB taxonomy): Bacteria > Bacillota > Bacilli > Bacillales > Salisediminibacteriaceae > Evansella > Evansella clarkii. The sequence continues at coordinate 4,814,110 of NZ_KV917376.1, forward strand.
GCTTATTCCCCACTCCTGAACCAGGATGAATACCAGTGTCCGAAATCTGAATTGTTGTGTTAACTCTTTCAATGGACCTGGACGCCAGCGCATCAATAGCTATAATGAAATCCGGCTTCACCTTATCCACAACTCCGTGAATAATATCGCTCGTTTCGATTCCTGTAATTCCCATTACTCCCGGAGTGATTGCGCTCACCGGCCGGAAGCCTTCTTCCACGTTTTCAGGCTGCAGTTCAAACAGATGGCTTGTAATAAGGAGATTTTCAACGACAAGGGGGCCAAGAGCGTCAGGAGTAACATTCCAGTTTCCCAGACCCACTACAAGACAGCTGGAATCCTTCGTAATCCCCAGCTCTTTTAGAAACAAACTAAACTCTTTTGCGAAAATCTCCTCCAGACGATCCTGAAGCTGCGTATCTTTCTGCCTGATCCCCTGCACTTCAAACGTCAAGTACTGGCCCGCTTTTTTCCCTATTTGTTCTGTAGCTTCTTCAGAAATATCTACTTTAGTAATCCTTACCCCGTCTTCTTCCCGCTCCTTGACGACGACTCCATCTATTGAAGACTGATTCTCCTGTTCTTCCGCAATTTGCTGTTTTTCTTTTTCCATTAACATTTCGTGTGCTTCCAGCGCCAGGTCAGTCCGTACCTGGTATTGGCTTAAATCCAGTTCTTCACCCATTTTTCATATCACCTCTTTATAGTTTTCTTATCTCTGCACCTGCATGAACATGATGGGAACTGCCCCGTATGTTAATTTTCCTGTTGCAATTTAAAAATGCTTTTGGTACAATCCTTATTGTTGCACGTAAAAGGGAACGTTATTACGGTTGCATCAAGGAGGTGAAACGGATGGCTAACATTAAATCTGCTATTAAACGTGTTCAGACAAGCGAAAAGCGTCGCGCACAAAATGCTGCATTCAAATCTGACCTGCGAACATCTATCAAAACGTTTAACGCAAAAGCTGAAAACAATGATGTTGAAGGTGCTAAAGAAGCATTCTTGGTGGCAACCAAAAAAATTGATAAAGCAGCTGACAAAGGTCTTATCCATAAAAACGCTGCAAATCGCCAGAAATCCCGTTTGCAAAAGCGTTTAAACGAAGTATCTGCATAAGTAATCCGGTATAGGCATTCCCTTAAAAGAGGTTGAATGCCTTTTTACTTGCTCTATATACATATAATGTGCAGATGATTATGGATAGTATGTACGAATACTGTCTAAAGTAGTACAGAACATGAAAAAGGCGTCCGCCATGGACGCCTTTTTTGTTATTAAATTTTACAGGATGTACCCCTTTACACAGGGCATAAGGGTACAAGAGCACTCATACAGATTTGACCGGCATACTGCGTCTGGAAAAAAACATTTCAACAGCAATAAATTTATCAATTTTTCCTGTTTTTATCTGATAATCCATATCTGCCAGCTGATCCAGAAGGCTGAGAAGCTCTCCGTCCTCAAACCTTCTCGATTCATTTGCAGTTAGTTTAACGACATATGGGTGAAGCTTCAGCTGTGAGGCAATTTGTTTCTGCCCATACCCTTGCCTTGAAAGTTGTTTCACCTGGTAAAGAATTCTGAACTGCCTTACCATCAAAGCGATAATTTTCAGCGGATCTTCCTTCTGTTTCAGCAAGTCCTGGTATATTTTCCAGGCTTTATCTATTTCCTGCTTTACAACGCCATCAACTAAAGCAAAAATATTTTGTTCCAGTGATCTTGCTGTTAAGCTGTCCACAATGTCCTTTGTTATTTCGGCACCTTCCCCTGCGTATATAGAAAGCTTCTTTAACTCAGAAGCCATTATCATCAGGTTTGCGCTTGTCAGCTGTATTAACAGCTCTGAAGCTCCCTCCGTAATCGAGGTGCCAAACTCTCTGCACCTTTCTGCAACCCATTCCCCTAATTCTTTATCAGATAAAGCTGAACCATCCAAATGTTCGCCATTCTTTTTAGCAAGTTTTACTATTTTTCTCCGTTCGTCCAGTTTCTCATACGGGGCGAGAATTATAAAGACAGTTTCAGGTGCAGGATTCTCCAGATAAGCTTCGAGTTTTTTCAAATCATGCTCAATTTTTGACGACTCTTTTCCAGAACTGTAAAAATAAGCGTCTTTGACAATAACAACTCGTTTACCGCCCATAAAAGGAAAGGTGTAAGCTTCTTCAACAGCCATTTCCACAGGATACTCCTTCATATCATATCTGGAAAGGTTGAACTCTTTTTCTTCAGCTGTTAAGCATGCATTCACTATACGGTGGAGTGTATCTTCAATAAGATAATCTTCCTGCCCGGCAAGCAGATATACCGGAGATAAATTCCCCTTCTTTATTCGCTGTATTAAGTTAATATACGACAATTTCAGCCCCCCCTCCAGCTTTCTTTCCATATTACCATATGTGTTAATATAATGGAAAAAGGGAAGAGGACAGTAATTGTCTCTTCCCATTTATGATAAACGCTGAAGTGAAGCACCCGGGAAAACTCCACTGCAGCGATAATCCTTTATTGATCTGTCTCTTTCTGTATTTGTTATCTTATCCTATGCAGCGCACTTCTATAGGTGACAACTCTTTACAAAAAAGTCAGCTTTCCGGGACTATTTTGATTGAATTAAAACTGGATTTTTTTTTATTATTACCGTATACTAAAATGGTGACAGGAGGGATTTTATATGAATGATTTCGAAAAAGATGTACAGTCAAAAAGAAATGACCTTATAGACAGCGGTGTAGGTTTTGTCGTATCTTTTGTATTCTTCATTTCCATTTTTGCTATCGCACAGGTAATTGAATTTTTTGGAACTCGTTAAGACAATTACATAGAACCATTAAAAAACACACTTCCCTGCCGGCAGTGTGTTTTTCCTTTTCATATACTTTTTATTGATCTCCGGTCATCGTCCTGAAATCAGCCCGTCCTCTCTTTACTGATATTTCTACCGCACCTTGCAGATCGGTTCGGTAAACAGCTATCCCCTGCTCTTCCAAACGGCTGATAACTTCCCCGTGAGGATGGCCGTATAAATTATTCCTTCCTGCAGATATCAATACAGCTTTTGGGCTGACATGCTGAAGAAACTCTTCTGTAGTAGAGGTACGGCTCCCATGATGGCCGGCTTTTAATATGTCAGCTGATAACACTGGGTAATCAGAAATCAGCCTTTTCTCCCCTTCTTCTTCAAGATCCCCATTAAATAAGAAAGCAACCTCTTCAATTACTGCATGCAATACAATAGAACGGTTATTCTCTGTAATTTCAGTTCCTGCAGGATTTAAAGCTGTAAAGACAGCTTCCCCTGTTTTCCAGCCTCCCCCCTCAGACACAAGCTTAAAAGCACTCCCTGTTTGCAGCATACATTGCAGTACAGGCAGAACCGACTCTGCAGGCGGTGAGGACTGAGGAAAATAAATTTCTTTTACAGGGAACTTTCTGGCAACATGACAGCCGTCTCCCATGTGGTCAAGATGTCCGTGAGTGATTATCAGCTTGTCGATTTTTTTAATCCCTTTTTCCTTTAAAAATGGCTGCAAAGCCCTTATTCCGGGCCCTTTCTGGTTTAGTATATCAGGCTCCTCCCCGAAAACCACAGCTCCTCCAGTATCAATCAAATAAATGCCTTTCCTGTATGGAAGCTCTATCACTACCGCGTCCCCCTGGCCCACATCAAGCATCGTAATAACCGCCTTATTATTGAAATATGGATGAATGAGCTGAAGAAAAAGCAAAAAACAAACAATTAGAGAGGAAAAAAGTCTGCTTATTCCTGAAGATCTTTCATAAGAAGTAAAAAAATAAAGAACGGACAGAACAATGAGAATAAGCATAAAGCCTGCGGGCCTTCCAAAAACAAGCATATCCCAGTGCCAGGTTGCAGCAGTATCAGCTGCAGTGTGTACAATTCTGAGGGTTGTGGAGATCAAATAATAACTGACAGAACCAGCTGATGGAAAAATAAACAATAAAGCAGTGGTGAAATATGAAAGAGGAAGAACCCAGAAGGATATAAAGGGGATAAAAATTAAGTTAAACGGAACGGTAAGCAGGGATATTTCATAAAAGTGATAAAGAATCAGAGGAAGAGAAATAAGCTGTGCAACAATAGTTACTTTTATTACCTGAACGACTGGAGAATCGTTCTTATAAAGATTATAAGAAAGTATTAAGGAGAAACTCGTTAAGAAGGAGAGCTGAAATCCCAGCTGAAAAATATAGAAGGGATTATATAACAGCAATATCAGACAAAGGATGGAGAGTGTATCCGCAGCCTTTACTTTCCACTTAAGCTGTCGTGCCGCAAGTACAGCTATACACATTAGAGAGGCACGTACTACAGAAGGAGCGCCGCCAGCTATTACTATATAGGCCGGTAGAATAAATATTAATACGAGGGATGATCTCTCCCTTGTAATCCCGATCCTGCAAAGCAAATAATACAGCGAATATGCTACAAGCCCTGTATGGAGTCCTGACACCGCGAGTAAATGAAGGATTCCAAGCTGCTGATAAACCCCTGTTCTGTCAGCAGACAGAAAAGACCTTTCACCGAAAACCAGGGCAGCAATCAGGGATGAGGCTTCTGCATCGTCTTTGGCCATAATCTTTTCTATGCCTGCTTTTCTGAATTTTAAAGCAGCAGCCATAAGTGTTGTATTATTTGTTCTGCAAGCCGGCCCGAAATGATCCGGTCTGATAATCCAGTTAATTCCCTGCCGCTTTAAATAGGTGCCATAATCAAAAGAGCCAGGGTTTCTTCCTTGCCCAGGCTGTACAAGCTCTCCTGTGAAGCCGCAATAATCATTATAGAATGGCGGTTCTTCATTCTCCTGCAGGAAAACCTGAATTCTTTCACCATTATTCAGCTTCATTTGAAAGGACCATTGTCCAGAACCGGTTGTGACAGGTTCTGTGATAATCTGACCGGCAAAGTAAGTCTCTGTACCCACGAGCACGGAGGCTGTCCTGTCAGAATACCAGCCGCCGTGAAAGTAAAAAAGCAAGAAAAGCAAGAGTGCGAATACTGCTTCTGCCTTCCCTGTTTTTCGCCGGGAACCAGCGAGCATAGGAAAAAGACCAGCCACCAGGAAAAAGATTCCCCACAGTCCAGGCCCATCAACAGCAAGAAGGATCCCCGCTACAGCCAGGAGGGCATATGCATAAGTGCGGGTATTCATAATTTATTATCACTCCCTTTTAATGAGGGATTTTTTATTATTTGGGATAAATATACAATCAGAAAGAGGAAAGGAAAAGAAGATAAAATCAGCCCGGCTGTTATGGGGGATAAAGGGGTTATCCCCCTGCCGGTGTCATGGTGAAGTATACAGCTTATTTGCTTTTTCTTTTAATTCCTCCAGCTGGTCTCTGTTAATACCAGTATCTTCAAGGAGAGCAAGGAGGTCTGCAGTGAACATCAGTTTTTCTTTATTGTTTCTGTCAAGAATCATTTCTTCAAGTTCAACCTGCTCGGCAGCCACACCTGCCTGGCTGAAAAGTTCTTCAGCATACGGATGGTTTTTGTAATCTGCTGCATAATAAACTTTTTTTATCCCAGCCTGAATCAAAGCTTTACAGCAGTTCAGACAAGGAAAGTGGGTAACATAAACCTCGGCGCCTTCTGTTGCAACACCAAATTTGGCACACTGAAGCAAAGCGTTAACCTCTGCGTGAATCGTTCTTACACAATGATTATCAATGACGTAGCAGCCTTCATCTATACAATGCTCTCCACCGGAAATAGCTCCGTTGTATCCGCCTGCGATTATTCTTTTATCCCTGACGATCGTTGCACCAACCATCAGCCTTGTACAGGTGCTTCTTAAAGCAAGAAGATGGCTTTGTGCCATAAAATATTGGTGCCATGAAATTCTGTCCATTATAAAGTCCCTCCGGCAAAAAATATCATTTTACTTATTAAGTTTAGACAATCCATTCCTGTTCCGTCAAACTAAAATTAATTAATATGTTATTGAATCAATTTCATAATTCAAGATTTTCAACTTTATTATGAAGATTATTATAAAAAGTTAATTTGTTAGATCGATTTACGCTTCAGACGGACGCTTTCTGCGGGCACGGCTTCAACTAATTTTTTCCGGCAGAACGCCGTCAAAAATGGTTTTTCAATTCATGCTATTCCCGCAGGAACGAGCATCTTCTTCACCGCAAATGCATCGAGTTGTCTCGACGGATATTCTTCGGAGCTAAGCTGGCAAAACTCTTTTTTGCGACGAGTAACCGCAGGAGCAGAGGAAGAGACAGTCGCCGTCTTACGCTGCAATCGAAAAGTAATGTTCGTCTTTTTTCACAAAGCCAATATTATAAAGTTATTTTACAGAAATTAATTCTTTTAATGTTTCCATCGTTTTTTCTCCTATCCCAGGTACATTCACCAATTCCTCTTCGCTTTTGAAGGGGCCTGCCTCTTCACGGTACTTCAGAATAGCTTCCGCTTTAGCTGGTCCTATTCCCGGCAGCGAGACTAGCTCTGCAGCAGAAGCATGATTTATACGCACTTTATCACTATCCCCGCCGCCCCCCTGGAAAATGACCTCCACATCCTCCCCTGCTGCAGGTACTGTAATCACCATTTCATCATAAACCTTTTCCGCCAGATTAACCGCTTCCTCTGCTGCATCCTCAGTAGTTCCCCCTGCCTTTATAATCGCATCATTGACCCTGTCTCCTTGTTCCATTATGTAAATCCCGGGGTTTACAACCTCTCCCTTAATATCAACAATAATTACAGTTTCTTCTTCTGCATAATCTGTCTTGTTCTCCTGCTGAGCGGCCCCTCCTTGAAGGAACGATTCCCAGTCTTCCTCGTCAGCTTCTCCTCCTTGTGTAGAGGGCAGCAGGAGAAATACAGCGGCAATAACCGTCAGTGCAGCTGCCCCGAACAACAGATTTTTTTTGTTTTCGCCAATGAAAGAATGCATTTTTATCACTCCTTAGAAATAAGATTTTGATTCATAATAAATAACAATCAATCATACGATTACTATGAGAATGTTTTGTAAAGGAGGGGAATGGTTTGAAGAAAGTTGGCTTTATCGGAACAGGAAGCATGGGCAGAATACTCGTTGAATCCTTATTAGATGCCCGGGCAATCTCATCAGATAATGTCATCGTTATGAACAGGACAGCTGACAAAGCCTACCAGTTAGCCTCTTCTTATCCTGGGTTAAAGGTTGTTCATGACCCCCGTGCCATAGTAACTGAATGCAGCTGGATTTTCCTGTGTGTAAAACCACTGCAGATGTTTCCGGTAATAAAAAGGGTTAATGACTTGCTTGACAGGAGAAAAACCCTCATTTCAATAACAAGTCCTGTATTAACAGATGAACTTGAGGAAATATCCGATTGTCAGGTAGTCCGCTTTATTCCAAGCATAGTAAACCGGGCAATGGAAGGGCCTTCTCTTGTTACTTTTGGAGAAAAAGTGGAGGAAACTAATAAACAGGAATTACTGCGTTTTTTCAGCACAATTTCCAGGCCGCAGATGATCGGGAATGGCATTACAAGGATTGCATCGGATCTTGCAAGCTGCGGTCCGGCATTTATAAGTTATTTAGTAGAAGAGATGATCAAAAGTGCTGTTGAGGAAACGGATATAAAAGAAGATGAGGCAATCAGAATTACTGAATCCATGCTGATTGGTTACGGTGAACTGCTGAAAAGGAAACACTTTACATTGGAGACGCTGCGAAAAAGGGTCACCGTTCCCGGAGGAGTTACCGGAGCAGGGCTGGAGGTACTTAGAGATGAGATAGGGGATCAGTTTAACCTGCTGTTCAGGAGAACACATGAGAAATACGCCGAGGACCGACAGCTGGTATGCCGGCAGATTAAAGAAAAGGAAAAGAGCAAGGACTAGTCCTTGCTCTTTATATTTCTCGGCCGTCTGAAGAATTCCTGCTGTTTTTTTCAGCTTTAATAAAAATTCTTTCATCTGTTTCCAGTGGTTCCCTGCGGCCGAAATCCCCAGTTATTTCAACTTTCGAAAATCCCGCTTCCTGAAGCCAGGTTTTATAAATCTCTGGTGGAAAAGTTCGCTGAAACTGCTCCTCATCTTTCCTTTCGTACAAACCGGTATGAGTTTTCAAAAAGAAAGTTAAAGAATGCTCCACACTATCCGGCTCCCTTCCTGGTGTACAAAACCATATATACGAAATATCCTCTCCGTTTTCTCCGTACATCTGGTCGTTGAAAATAGTGTTCATTTTAAACAAGGAATGAACATCAAATAAGAGTATGCCCCCAGGTTTTAAAGCGGAATATGCTTTTTTAAAAGCTTGTTGTACGTCCTCTTCCGTTAAAAGATAATTCAGACCGTCACAGAACAACGTAATACCATCAAGGTTATTAAATCCGGTAAGCTCACGCATGTCCTGCCGGTAGAGAGGAATTTCTAACTTTCTCTCCCTGATTTTCTCCTCCCCGATAGTAAGCATATCCTGAGAAAGATCCGTGCCAGAGGCATTAAAGCCTGCCTCCTGCAGCATAATGGTAAAAGTGCATGTTCCGCAGGCAAGATCCAGTACCCTGGAGCCTGCAGGCAGGAAGGCAGTGGTGTATTCAAGCCATCTGTCGTATGGGGCATCTTCCATTAGATAATCATACACAGATGCAAAATGCTCTTCGTTTTTCATTATTTTTCCCCTTCTGAATAAGCAGTAAAAGTGCGGGGATTAATTTAACACCTGTTCAGCTGTATATGCTGGTGCGTCTCCCCATAATTTTTCCAGATTATAATATGGCCTCTCATCTTTATGGAAAACGTGGACAACTATATCGTTTAAATCGATTAACACCCAGCGGCTTTCATCGATACCTTCCAGCCTCTTGATATCCTGCCCCTGTTCCATAGCACGGTCTTTCACTTCTCTGGCTATAGCTTCTACCTGCTTTTCTGAGTTACCATGGCATATAATAAAGTAATCGGCAATTAAAGAAATGCCTTTCATATTTAAAACAACTATATTTTCAGCCCTTTTATCATCAGCTGCTCTGACAGCGGTATCTAACAGTTCATTTGTGTCCATGAAAATGTGATAACCTCCTTTTATTTGTTCATCGTATAATAATTATACGCTTCAAAAGTATCCGGATAAACCGGCTTCTTCTTTTTCACTAAAAATCCAATCGTATTTTTTAAAGATAATAAACAAGCTTCGTCTAAACTTGCCTTAGCTGTCTCCCGAACTTCTTCAATACCTGGAAACGACCTTCCAGGTTCAATATAATCAGCAAGGAAAATAATTTTTTCAAGTTTTTTCATGTCTGCTCTTCCAGTTGTGTGGTAACGGACTGCCGAAAGAATATCTTCATCTTCAATACCCAGCTCTTCCATAATATAATACGCACCAACGAAAGAATGGAGTATTTCATCGCCAAAATAAAGTAAATTTCTGTTTAAACCAGCTTTTGTTACTGTCTGCCTCATTTCCGCCGGAGAGCGGTATTTCGCATAATCATGCAAAATTGCTGCTAAACGGGCTTTCCCCACATCTGCGCCATACATTTCAGCAAGGCGTTCTGCTTCTTCGGTTACCCGTTCCGTGTGTTCAAACCGCCTTTGTTTAAGGCTCTTTCTGACGGCAGCAAAAGCTTCTGCTTCATTCATATAGTCCCCTCTCCTTAATCAATGAATAGACATCTTTCGTTAACAAAAATTTGTTTAACTTCTTTTCATATATTGTTTCACGAATCAGCGTAGAAGAAACATCAATTACCGGACCTTGTATAATGGTAATAGATGGGGCAGTCTCCTGTTCTCCAAATGTATAGCCTGGCCTGCGGATAACGATAAAATTTACCATGGCCAAAAGCCGGTCACTGCCATACCAGTCTTGAAGAGTGAGCAGACTGTCCTCCCCGATAATAAAATAAAAAGTAAAACCAGGGAATTTTTCCAGAAGCTTATCAATCGTATGCACAGTATAGGAGGGGCCTTCCATCTTCAGCTCAATGTCGCAAACCTTATAGCTTTTATTGAGCTTTGTCATTGACTCAACCATATCGAGACGGTCCATGGCAGTTGTACGGCTTGTCTTTTCCTTATGTGGCGGAACCCTGTTCGGAAGCCACCAGATTTCATCAAGCTCCATTTTCAGACGTGCTTCTTCAGCCATTAATAAATGACCTATATGAGGAGGATCAAACGTACCTCCTAACAGCCCAATCCGCTTCATCCTCTCACCTCTTAGTTATGGCAGCTCTATCTTTTTCTGGTTTTTAGATTCCTTATACAGGACGATCGTGCTGCCGATCACCTGGACAACGTGAGCACCCGCTCCCTCAGAAATGGCTTCAGCTACCTCATATTTATCTTCTTCGCAATTTTGAAGGACACTTACTTTAATCAGCTCTCTGGCTTCAAGGGCATCATCCACCTGTTTAATAAGGTTATCATTTACCCCGCCTTTTCCCACCTGGAATATAGGCTTCAGATGGTGAGCTTCAGATTTTAAAAATTTCTTTTGTTTACTTGTCAGCATTCTTAATTATTCTCCTTTCAGGTTGCGGAGCACTGCTTCTCTCATTACTCTGATGGGAGCTTCCACCCCTGTCCATAATTTAAAAGCAATCGCTCCCTGGTAAACGAACATATTGACACCGTTTAAAGCAATTCCGCCTCTTTTTTCAGCTTCTTTAAGCCATCTTGTTTTGAGGGGATTATAAATTAAATCACTGACAATCGTTCCTCTGCTCAGCATTTCCATTGACATAGGCATACTTCCTGTTTCCGGATACATACCTACAGATGTGGTATTTATAATTACGTCAAATTCAGTCAGCCTGGCCTGTGCCCTGCCCATGGGAAGAACAGTTGTATTGGCGAATTTTAAGCATGTTTCTGCAAGGTTTTCTGACTTTTGAAGCGTGCGGTTAGTAATAACAAGTTCCCCGACGCCGTTTTTAGCAATTGTAACTGCGACAGCCCGGGCCGCGCCTCCTGAACCAATTACAAGCACCCGCTTATCTTCCAGGCTGCTTCCTGCAGCCTCTCTCAATGACTGGAAATACCCTTCTCCGTCAGTGTTATATCCTTTAAGCCGGCCGTCTCTGTTAACAATCGTATTCACAGCCCCTATTTCTGCTGCAAGGTTATCAATTTCATCCAGATAATTCATAACTTCCACTTTGTGGGGTATCGTAACATTCATCCCTTTTAATCCTAATCCTCTGATCCCCTTAACTGCGTCGCTTAAGTTTTCCAGCCGCACCTCAAATGCATGGTAAGCCATATTTAAACCTAGTTCTTTAAAGGCCGCTTCATGCATTGCCGGGGACAAAGTATGCCCTATCGGATAGCCTGCCACCCCCATTATTCCTCTCATACTGATCTCTCCTCCATATTATCTGTTAAAAGATTGATGGCCGGATCGTGACATGAACTCCTTTAGGAGCGTAAGTTTTTACAAAAGCGCCCTTTCCATGGACCGTAATCCAGCCCAGCCCGGATATTACAATATCCTGCTTCTCATTTTGCAGCTTCCATTCCCGCGCAGTAAACTCCGGGAAGTCATCTTTGTTCTTTTTGAACGGAGGGGTCAGCAGTTCTCCCAGATGTTTTTCATACAGCTCATCTGCTTTTTCAAGTTTTGTCCGGTGAATATTCAGGTCATTCGACACATAGCATACGAACGACATATCACTGCCCTGTACAAAATCAACCCTGGCCAGTCCTCCAAGAAATAAAGTTTGTCCATCTCCAAGCTGAAACACTTTCGGCTTTATTTCCTTTTTTGGACTAATCACTTTTAATTCTTTTTTATCAAGCAAATGAGCCATTTGATGATGATTAATAATTCCAGGTGTGTCATAGAGTGACGACCCGTCATCTAATGGAACATCTATCATATCAAGTGTGGTTCCCGGAATATTGGATGTAGTTATCATAAATTCGTCCTCCGCTCCGAATTCTTTTAGGAGCCGGTTAATAAACGTTGATTTCCCCACATTCGTAGACCCAACTACATAAACATCACGGCCTTTGCGATGTTCTTCAATTAAGTTGGCTGTTTCGATAACTCCTTCTCCGGTTGCAGCGCTCATCAAATGAACTTCTTCCGCTTTCAGGCCATATTCCTTACTGCGCTCCTTCATCCAGTTAGTAAGTTTATTTCTTTTTACGGATTTAGGAAGCAGGTCCACTTTGTTCCCTACAAGCAGTACCTTATTCTTTCCTGCAAAACGATGCAGCCCCGGAAGCCAGCTTCCGTCAAAATCAAATATATCCACCAGTTTAACAATTAAAGCATCTCTGCTGCCTATTTCATTTAGTATCTTCAGAAAATCATCATCTGTCAGGGAAACATCCTGTACTTCATTGTAATGTTTTAATTTAAAACAGCGCTGGCAAATAACTACTTCACGTTCCAGCGCCGCTGATGGAGTGTACCCTAATTGTTTTGGGTCTTCGGTCTGAATTGATACACCACAGCCCGAACATATTACTCGTTCTTCTTTTGCTTTTCCCATTCAATAAGCCCTCTCTTCCTCATTATTTCAAATACTCTTCTTTCAATACGCCTGTTCACTCTCGTAAGTACACCATCAGTCTGCGCTACAGGGACAACAAGGATTGTCTGAAAGCCGCTTCTGTTGCCTCCCAGAACGTCCGTCAGAAGCTGGTCTCCTATAACCACTACTTCTTCCCGTTTCAGCTTCATAAGTTTGGCAGCTGTTTTAAAGGCTCTGCTCAGCGGTTTCCGCGCACTATGAATAAACGTTACTTTATGAGGTTCCGAGAAACTTTTAACACGTTTTTCATTATTGTTCGATACAATGACGATTTCAAAACCGTGTTTTCTAACCTCCTCAAACCAGGCAACGACCTCTTCCGTCGCGTCTGCTCTGTCCCATTCAATAAGGGTGTTATCAAGATCTGTAATGATACCTTTAATGCCGTTTTCTTTCAATTCCTCAATAGAAATATCATATATAGACTTTACGTACTGGTCAGGAATAAACTGTTTTAGCACGGTTTGTCCTCCAATCTATTGGCAGCTTATGTTATACTTCCTTCCCTATAATACATGTATTCTATCTTTGTTTTCAAACTGGAGAGAATTTTTTTCCTTGATTGAGGTATTCTGGATGATTCGACACAGTTCTTCAGGCAGCCCGCTTTATTCTAAAAACTTTTCGACAGTTTCTGCACCCTGCCTTCATTGTGGATAAACTTACTAACATATCCCCCTTTATTCCAACAACCATCTGTACCTTTATATACAGTTCATCAACAGGTTATCCACTATGAATTGTGGATAATATACACGTTGAGAAGGCAGCAGGATCATGATATTATCAACTCAGTAAGAAACAGCAGGCTATAGAGCAGACTTTCAGTCAGCAGGACATTACATAACAGAAATTAATAATAGAGGGCAGCAACCAGATGGAAAATATATAAAACTAACCGGAGATTATTCAGAATTTTCCTTATTTTATTTCAGGTAACTGTAGAGCCTTCACTACTAATTAGTAAAAGGAATAGGAGGTGGAGCTGCTATGCAGCGGCAGGAGGCTATGAGATATTTATCCGATGATCTGTTGGTTGAGACCTATAATAAAGCACGAGACCTGAAACTGAGCGAGGACTTTATTCTTCTTATTCATGAGGAAATGAAGCGCCGTTCTCTGGCGGACAAGCATCCGTTCATGTCCTGATACAAATTGCCGGAAAAGCAATAATTCATTATTCTCTGGAAGGCTGCTTATCCACCTGGATATACTCTCTTGGCTGAAATTTCAGATCTTCCAGAGGTCTTCCTCCAATAAAGAAACCTTCAATATTTTCTTCGGAGGTCTGCCTCTCAATAATCTGATTGTTTGCGCTTATATGAAACGGAACTGCAGACAGTAATAGTACCAGGAAAACAGCAGCACTTACAGTATATGTTTTATTGTTGTTCAATCGTCTCATCTCCTTTGTAATAAGGATGAGGCGATTTTTTCTTTTTTATACGTAAGGCAGGTCACTTCTTTAAAAATTCCGTTTAGAAGTCGATATAAGAGGATAAGTGATGAAAGGAGACTCTGTCTTTTTACACGGAAACATTTCAGAATTTTTTCAAAAAAACCTTGACATACCGCCTTATTTAAGACGTTCGAAAAATTTTTTTCGAGTTTTTTTGCGCACTTTCTACTTATTTAATAAAAACTAAAATTATAGTAAAGGATAAAACTGCCTAACGTGCAAGCACTAATAATTTATATTATAATTTACAAAGCGATAAGCAGGAGGCAGTGGAATCAACAAAAATTACCAATAGTACTGACACCTGAAACAATTTACATAAAGGAGGTAAATCATTTGTCAACGCTTCATTACTTAGTTTTAGCACCATTTATTATGGCAATATTTGTCCCGTTTTTTTATAAATGGTTCCGAAATATCCATACCGGGTGGTTTGTATTAATACTGCCAACGGTGTTATTTGTTTATTTATTGCAATATCTGCCTGTTGGCGGTCCTATGGAGCCGCTTCAGCTTACAGTTCCCTGGGTTCCGTCCCTGGGTATTAACTTTACGGTGTACCTTGACGGTTTAAGCCTGTTGTTTGCTCTCTTAATAACAGGAATAGGAGCACTCGTAGTCCTGTATTCTATTTACTATATTGCAAACAAAAAAGATGAGCCGCTTAATAACTTCTATGTGTACCTTCTTATGTTTATGGGGGCTATGCTGGGAGTAGTTCTGTCAGATAACCTGATAGTAATCTATGTTTTCTGGGAACTGACGAGTCTTGCTTCTTCTTTATTAATTGCCTACTGGTTCCATAAGGAAAAGTCACGATATGGGGCACAAAAGTCCATGTTTATCACAGTTACCGGCGGATTCAGTATGCTTGCTGGTTTCTCCTTGTTATATGTGATGACAAATACGTTCAGTATTCAGGAGATAATTGCGCAGGCTGGTACAATAATTAATGATCCGCTGTTTATTCCGGCTATGCTGCTGATCTTATTAGGTGCATTCACTAAATCAGCTCAGTTTCCGTTCCACATCTGGCTTCCGGATGCTATGGAAGCACCTACGCCTGTTAGTGCGTACCTGCACTCAGCTACGATGGTAAAAGCAGGGATCTATCTTGTCGCCCGTTTGACACCTGTTTTCGGAGGAACAGCCCAGTGGTTCTGGCTGCTGACGATCTTCGGCCTTGTTACACTGGTCTGGGGCTCCGTCTCAGCAATCAGGCAAAAAGACCTTAAAGCAATACTGGCGTTTTCAACGATTAGTCAGCTGGGGCTGATTATGTCCCTGCTTGGCCTTGGTTCAGCCGCCGTTCACTATGATGTTGCAGAAGTGGATATGCTTTACGCTACTGCTGTAATGGCAGCTGTATTCCACTTAGTTAACCATGCTACTTTTAAAGGAAGCCTGTTTATGGTGGTCGGGATTGTGGATCATGAGACCGGGACCCGTGATATCCGGAACCTTGGCGGCTTAATGACCATCATGCCGATTACATTCACCATCTCTTTAATCGGTCTTGCTTCCATGGCGGGACTGCCTCCGTTCAATGGATTCCTGAGTAAGGAGATGTTCTTTACAGGAACGCTTAATGCTACGACTCTTGATATATTCAATGTTTCCACATGGGGCTTTTTATTCCCTGTGTTAGCATGGGTAGCCAGTGTCTTTACCTTTGCTTATTGTATGATAATGTTTTTCAGAACCTTCACTGGTAAATACCAGCCGGAGAAACTGAAAAAAGAAGCTCATGAAGCTCCGGTAGGTATGCTTATTTCACCAATCGTGCTTGCTTCTTTAGTTGTCATCTTCGGGCTGTTCCCTAACCTGCTTGGCTACACAATTATTGAGCCCGCAATGCAGTCTATTCTCCCTAACCTGTTAGGGGAAGGAGATAGATTCTATGTAAATATATACCACTGGCACGGGTTAAATCCGGAACTGTTTATGACTATAGGGGTCGTACTGTTCGGTATGCTCGTAGTCCTGAATCTGAAACGCTGGCAGGAAACAACTTTCTTCCTGAAAGAACGGGATCCGCTGAACAGAGTGTATGACAGCGGTCTGGATGGCCTTATTACAGGCTCTCAGCGTGTAACAAATTTCCAGATGACAGGATTACTGAGAGATTACTTTGCTTTTATGATGGTATTTATGATTTTCCTCGTCGGCTGGACATTTATTCAGTTTGACGCGTTATCGTTTGAGTCTCTGGCAATGTTTGACGCAGGGGAAGTCACGCCATTTCTCTGGATAATTACCCTGGTTCTTATTGCAGCCACAGTCACGATGCCTTTTATTCAGCAGCGTATTACAGGAATAATTGTCGTAGGTGTCATTGGGTTCCTGATCGCCCTTCTGTTTGTTGTATTCAGAGCACCCGACCTTGCACTTACACAGCTGCTTGTAGAAACAGTAATGGTAGTACTTCTGCTTCTTGCTTTCTACCACCTTCCGGAACTGAGAAAAGAAAAATTCACACCAAGATTCCGGTTTACCAACCTTGTTATCTCTGTAGGGATGGGGCTTATGGTGACAATAATTGCATTTAGCGTACATGCTTTACGGCAAACTTCAGGTTTTGATCCTATTTCCGACTTTTTCGTAGAGGCTTCTGTGCCTCTGGCGGGAGGATATAACATGGTAAACGTCATTCTTGTTGACTTCCGGGGACTGGATACATTGCTCGAAGTGCTTGTTCTAGCGATAGCAGCCTTAGGTGTGGTCACATTGATTAAGCATAAATTTAAAGGAGGCGAGGATGTATGAAGACGAACTTTCTGATGCTGCATACAATAACGCGGATAGTTGCATTCATTATCCTTTCCTTCTCCGTCTTCTTGTTTTTTGCCGGGCATAATAATCCTGGCGGCGGATTTATTGGAGGGCTGATGACAGCTTCTGCCCTGCTGCTTTTGTATGTCAGCTTTGACCTTAAGACAATCAAGAGAGTCATTCCTTTTAATTATTCAACAATGATTGCTGTGGGGCTTCTTATCGCAATTGCCACCGGCCTGAACAGTTTTCTTTTCGGAGATCCATTTTTAACTCAGTATTTTGAGTATTACGATCTTCCTGTCTTAGGAGAAACTGAACTGACAACAGCTCTCCCGTTTGACCTTGGGATTTACCTTGTTGTTGTAGGGGTAGCTTTGCTGACGATTCTTACGATCGCGGAGGATGATGCATAATGGAGATATTAATGATAATAACGGTTGGAGTACTCGTCTCCGTGGCAACCTATATGATATTGACTAAAAGCCTTCTCCGTGTAGTGCTGGGAATCATGCTCCTTTCCCATGGAGCCCACCTGCTCCTTCTCACTCTTTCAGGACTTGGAGAAGGAGCACCTCCCCTTCTCGGAGAACAGGCGGAAGCGTATAGTGACCCGCTGCCTCAGGCATTGATTCTGACAGCAATCGTAATCAGTTTTGGGGTAACAGCTTTTTTACTTGTTTTAGCTTACCGCACATATAAAGAACATAAAACAGATGATCTTGATGAATTAAGGGGTAGTGCCGATGAATAATATTGTCTTACTCCCTGTTCTGATACCTTTCATTATGGGCGTTATTTTGATCCTTTTCAGGAACAGCCCGTCCATCCAGCGTTTTATCAGCGCCGTGACAGCGTTCGCTATGCTCGCTGTCTCCATATACTTAACGTATATTATCTATCAGAACGGGATCACTACAGTTGAATTAGGAAATTGGCCTGCACCATTTGGAATAGTGTTAGTCGGTGATTTATTTGCAGGACTGATGCTTATCCTGGCCAGTATTGTCGGAGTGGCGTGTCTGTTCTTTGCATTTCAGACAATTCACTCAGAAAGAGAAAAATTCTATTTTTATCCTTTTTACTTTTTCTTATTGACAGGAGTAAACGGTGCATTTCTGACAGGGGATTTGTTTAACCTCTTCGTATTTTTTGAAGTTATGCTGATTGCCTCCTATGTTTTAATAGTGATAGGTGGAACAAAGTATCAGCTTCGTGAGTCTTTTAAGTATGTAGTAATAAACATTTTCGCTTCCATGTTTTTCATTATCGGGATAGCGTATTTATATTCTGTAACAGGAACGCTGAACCTGGCCCAGCTCGGGGAGCGGGTTGGCGAACTTGAACAGACAGGTGTCCTTAATGTTGTCGCTATTCTGTTTCTCATTGTATTCGGTATGAAGGGAGCCCTTTTCCCACTGTATTTCTGGCTTCCTAAGTCATACTATGGCCCTCCTGCAGCAATTGCTGCCCTGTTCGGGGGACTGCTTACAAAAGTAGGGATTTATGCAATCATCCGCTCGTTCACCCTTATTTTCACGCATAACCCTGATTTCACACACAATATTATTTTAGCTTTGGCAGGTTTTACAATGTTCTTTGGAGTATTAGGAGCTGTTTCCCAGTTCGACTTCAAACGCATCCTTTCCTACCACATCATCAGCCAGGTTGGCTATATGGTGATGGGGCTTGGGCTTTATACTCCACTTGCCATTGCCGGGGCAATCTATTACATCGCCCACCATATTATTGTAAAAGCTGCATTGTTCCTTTTTGCAGGTGCTACGCAAAAGATTACAGGCACCACTGACTTAAAGAAGATGAGCGGCTTGTTAAAGACCCACCCTGCACTGGCCTGGCTCTTTTTCATCGCAGCCATCTCACTTGCAGGGATACCGCCGCTAAGCGGATTCTTCAGTAAATTCGCGTTAATTTTATCCGGTATTCAGGAAGAGCGTTATTTTATCGTATTTGTAAGTTTATTAGTAGGGCTGTTGACCCTCTTCTCCATGATGAAGATTTTCGTCTATGTTTTCTGGGGCAAACCTTCATTATCAGAGGAAGAAGTTAAAAAGACGAAACTGGCTCCCCTTCTCTGGCCTGTCGCTCCGCTTGTAGCTTTATCCATTATTATGGGGCTTGCGGCCGAGCCAATCTTTTCTTTCTCTATGGAAGTTGCGGAACAGCTGCTCGACCCATCACTTTATATAAATTCTGTACTTAAGGAGTAGGTGCTATGGCTTTTCAAATCCTGCTTAATATCGGTATTGCGCTCATATGGATGCTGTTAAGAAACGAATTCTCCGGCGTGGAATTCATGCTGGGCTATATTGTAGGTTTAGCAATGCTATTTTTGCTCAGGCGTTTTTTAAAGTTCGACTTTTACTTTCGCCGGGTAATTGCAATGTTTAAACTGATTGGTTTATTTATCTACAAACTGATTCTGTCAAACATTGATGTAATTAAAATAGTATTAAGCCCGAAAATGGACATAACTCCTGGAATAATAGCTGTTCCCACAAAGCTGAAAACCGACTGGGAGGTAACCTTGTTAGCAACGCTTATTTCGCTGACTCCAGGAACACTGTCCATGGATTTTTCGGAAGATGGAAAAACGATATTTGTGCATTCTATTCATGTACCTGATAAAGACGAAGCAATCAAAGAAATTCATGATTCTTTCGAAAAGGCTATTCTGGAGGTGACAGAGTAATGCTGCAGCTTACAGCCCAAATAGTACTTGCTGTCATGTCACTTTCCATCCTGGTCTGCACATACAGAGCTGTAAAAGGTCCGACAATGTCAGACAGGATTGTGGCTCTGGATACAATCGGAATAAATCTTATCGGATTTACCGGGGTCATAATGGTATCCCAAGGTACCATCGCCTATTCAGAAGTGATGCTTGTATTAGCTATCCTGGCATTCCTTGGATCTGTTGCACTCGCTAAGTTTATTGAAGGAGGTGTGGTTCTTGACAGAGATCGTGATTAGTATCTTCCTGCTTATCGGCGGAGGCCTTTCTCTCTTAGGCTCTATCGGGATCATTCGTTTTCCTGACGTGTATGGGAGACTGCACGCGGCTACGAAAAGTGCCACACTTGGTGTTATCAGTATTATGATAGGGGTTTTCCTATACTTCCTGATTCTTGAGGGAATATTTGTTGGGAAAGTACTGTTAACCATCTTGTTTGTTTTCTTAACAGCCCCTCTTGCCGGTTTTATGATTTCCCGCTCTGCCTACAGAGTTGGAGCTGAACTTTCCGACAAGAGCATACAGGATGACTTAGAAAAAGAGATGAAAAAATCCGGTAAAAAAGCAACTACAAAATAGAGAAAAGCCACCGCAGACTGTTATTTGTCTTCGGTGGCTTTTTATTTTGGCTGTTAAAAGTATGTGTTTAACGGCTTATTGGTCCCGTTCCCTGAACCTTCCCAGAGTCTGTCCTTGTTTAACAATAACGTTTTCTTCATTCCAGTCTGTCAGCGGCTCAACAGTATCCGCTTCAAAAAGAAGGATAACCGTGGAACCAAAGGAAAAATAAGCAACTTCCTGGCCAGTTTTTACGTCCCCTTCCAAATGGGTTGGATGTATACTGTTAACATTCAAAGCCCCGATTTTAACCATCGCCATACGTACATTATTTTCGTTTTCGAACTCTGTAATAATTCGATAATTATTTGAAAGAGGATCTTTACCGAACATCAGACCTAGCTGGTTTACCGGGTCCGAATATTTTCCGAGAGCCCATCTTTTAGTAATAAAACCATTCAGTGGACTGTGAATACGATGGTAATCTTTCGGGCTTAAGTAAAACAGCATGTAATGGCCTCCGGTATATCTCTTCCATGTGTTTTCCAGGCCTACCATTTTACTTAAAGAATAATCTTTGCCTTTTACATGAAAAGCAGCATCCTCTGTAATAATCCCTGCTTTTGAGAGTACGCCGTCTACCGGACTGGCGATAATCCCCTTTTCTGATGCAACTGGCCGGGAACCTTCTTTAAGTTTTCGCGCAAACAATTCATTGATGGTTTTGTATTCTTTGATATCTAATTCCATTTCTTCTTTATTTATTTTATAGAAATCCACGAAAGATGAATTCAGTATTCTGCTTAATTTTGATGCAGTAAACATTCTGAGAATCTTCGTATACAGCGGGTTTTGAGTTAACTCCACAAGCGACTGGTAAAAACGCTGCTTTATCATTATCCTACTCTCCTTTTTTCCTGAGTTTCAGTTGCGTCTTTCATCGTCCTTATTGTACCATCTTTGTTAACTTAAGCAATTTCATGGTAAAAAAGATATAATAATATTAATGCGTTTTCCAAAGCGGAGAACGCTTTTTACAGCTGTTTAAATTTCAGCTTCTTCTATATGTGGAGGGACAGCACATGCAAATTATATTATCACATAACAATCTGGACTTCGATGGTCTCGCATCTATGATTGCTGCAAATAAGCTTCATCCTCAGGCAGCTATGGTGCTTCCGGCCAGATTAAGCCGGGACGTACGGCATTTTCTGGCTATATACAAGGATACTTTTAACTTTAAAAAAATTAAAGATATACCTTGGGAAGTTATAAAAGAAGTGATTCTCACAGATACCAGTGTCTTAGAAAGACTCGGTGAGCCAGGCGGAATACTTTCACGAAGACATGTAAATTACATAGTTTATGATCATCACCCGGTAACGGATTCATCAGTAAAAGCTGCTGGAATCATGCAGGAGACCGGAGCCTGTATCACTCTTCTGGCTGAAGAAATCATCAGAAACTCATTGGAAATAACTAATTTTGAAGCGACTGTCTTTGCTCTTGGATTATATACTGATACCGGGGCGTTTACATACGAAAACACTACAGCAAGAGACTTAAGGGCAGGAGCCTATTTTCTGGAAAAAGGAGCCAACCTGTCTGTAGTGGAACAATACCGGGACGCTCCTCTGCCAAAAGAAGGACAGGAATTGTTTCAAATTTTGCTGGAGAATGCCGAGACAGTAACTGTCGATGACGCAGAAATATTGATCAGCAGCTACGAACAAAAGGACTACTCAGGCAGCCTTGCTCAAATAACCCGAAAAATGGTAGAGATGACAGGCGCGTCAGCAGCCTTCTGTATAGTAAAAATGGGTACGAAAGTCTTTATCACTTCCAGGGCATCTTCAGGCAGGATAAATGTCCTCCCTGTCATCAGTTTATTGGGAGGAGGAGGACATACAAAAGCAGCTGCAGCCATGCTGAAGGAAAGACAAGTCTCCTCCGTCGTGAACGAGATTAAAGAAAACTTGCATAAAATCGTCGTTCCTTCAGTTACAGCTTCGCATATAATGTCCAGCCCTGTCCGGGTAGTTTCTCCTGAGACCACCATTGAAGATGTCTCAAAAATGCTTTACCGGTACGGTCACACTGGTTTCCCAGTAGTGGAAAATGACAAACTTTCGGGGATAATATCCAGAAGAGATGTCGATAAAGCTCTTCACCATGGGTTAGGCCATGCTCCTGTAAAGGGATTCATGAGCCGCCAGCCTGTTAAAATCAGCAGGAATGAAAGCATGGAAAAAATTCAGGAACTGATGATTGAAAAACAGGTTGGCCGACTCCCGGTAACAGACAACGGGGAATTAATTGGCATAGTATCTAGATCGGATGTAATTAAAGCCATGCATGGAAATGATAAACTGGATATAAAATACTCCTCTGCATCACTCTCTCCGTTCAAAAGAAGTCTTGATGCGGACATGCGGGAACAGTTTTCCCCTACCGTCTACGAACTGCTTAAGCTGATTGGAAGGGAAGCTGATACCCTTGGAATGAAGGCCTATCTTATTGGCGGCATGGTTCGGGATTTACTGCTGGAAAAACAAAACGAGGATATAGATATTGTCGCGGAAGGCGACGGTATTCAGCTTGCCAGGCATTTAAAGGAGAGATACGGGGGTTCTGTACGTTACCATGAAGATTTCCGTACGGCAACCTGGAAACATCCATCCAGCTTTAAAATTGATATAACGAGCGCCCGTACGGAATATTACGATTTTCCCGCGGCGCTTCCAAAGGTTGAAATGTCCAGTATTAAAGAAGACTTATACCGTCGGGACTTTACTATAAATGCTATGGGTATCTGTCTTCATAAAGAGGAATTCAGTGAACTAATCGACTATTTTCATGGTTACGAACATTTACGGCAGAAAAAAATTAAAGTCTTATATAATCTCAGCTTCGTTGAAGACCCAACAAGAATTCTCAGAGCCCTCCGCTTTGAAAACAGGTTCGGTTACAGAATGGACGCGCAGACAGAACAGCTGGCGAGACAGTCTGCCAATAATTTGACAGCAGTTTCCAGACCGAGAATAGCAAGTGAACTATCCAGATTGTTTTATGAAGAAGACCCTGTATCAGGAGCAGAGAGAATCTTAGACCTTAACCTGCAAAATTACATCTTAAAAAAAAGCGACGAGCCAACAGCTATTCTGAGGAGGATAAAAAACCTTGCAGCTGCAGTTAATATGTTTATGAGAAACGGGCTGGATGTCACTCCGTCAACCTGGATAGCATACCTCCTCGTATGTACACCAATGGAAGCGGAAGACTGGGAAGAGATATCCCTGTACGCTAAAAATAAAGAGGATGCCAAGCTGCTTAAGGATCTATACTCTATAATCGAAATTCAACCGCTGGAGAAGCACGATGTCTCCCATTTTCGATTAAGTGACTGGCACCGCATTTTCTCTGAAACAAATACTGCGCCACTGCTCATTTATTTCGCAGTATCAGGCGGGAAAGCAGCTGAAAAAGGGCTGGATTACTTAAAGTCCCGTGAAAAGTTGACGAGCAAGGTTAGCGGGGAATTATTAATAGAAACCGGTTTTCAACCTGGTCCTGTCTTTAAAGAGCTGCTCCATCAAGCGGAGATGATTCAGCTTGACTCACCCGAACTGACGACAGAGGATATATTAAACTCTCTTAAAATTCACTATAAAAATCGATTATAATCAGAAACTAGTTGAACCCATGCCCGCAGAATGCGTCCGTCTGGAGCGTAAATCGTCGAATCGCAAATTAACTTTTTAAGTAATTCCCACATTGAGAATCTTGATTTATGAAATTGATTATATTACCATGTCATTTTTTGCATTATGCTGTTCAAATGTGTTAATTTAAAGTGAAGAAAAAATCACTTGAAAGGGTGTTTTAACATGAGTGTACATATTGGTGCAAAAGAAGGGGAAATCGCTGAATCTATTCTGCTGCCAGGTGACCCTTTAAGAGCAAAATACATTGCGGAGAATTTTCTTGAAGATGCTGTCTGCTATAATGAAGTCCGGGGTATGCTCGGGTATACAGGAACATATAAAGGGAAGCGAGTTTCGGTACAGGGGACAGGAATGGGCGTTCCTTCCATCTCTATCTATGTCCATGAACTGATTAACAGCTACGGTGTTAAGAACCTGATCCGTGTAGGAACATGCGGCGCATATCAGAAAGACGTAAAAGTAAGAGATGTGATTATCGCAATGAGCGCTTCTACAGACTCCGGGGTCAATAACAAGTTTTTCAACGGAGTAACTTACGCTCCTACTGCAAGCTTCAAGCTCCTGAAAAAAGCTTATGACGGGGCTGTGAAAAATAACATGAACGTAAACGTAGGAAGTGTCTTCACAAGCGATGTTTTCTACCACGATGATAAAGAAATGGTACAAAGGCTCGCAGACCACCAGGTACTTGCAGTTGAAATGGAAACATCTGCTCTTTACACCATTGCATCCCGCTTTGGAGTAGATGCACTGTCAGTTCTAACAGTAAGCGATCATTTAATTACCGGTGAAGAAACGTCTTCACAGGAGCGCCAGGAAACATTCAATGAAATGGTTGAAGTAGCCCTGGCAGCCGCAGTGTCAGAGGACTAAAAATAGTTAAAAGAGCCGGCATGAAAGCCGGCTCTTTATTTGTCTCTTTTTCTCACCGTAAGATATACGGCCATACAAATATATATCCCTGTCAGAAGGGCAAAAAACAAAGGAGTAGATATCATATCCATATAAAAACTTCTTTCTATTTTAAATCCTGCAGCGGCGGGTGAAAAAACAGGAGCAGTACAAAAATAACAGGTACAGCAACAATCAAACCCAGAAGAGTATTTTTATGATGGAGTTTAATAATTGTAAAAGTAATAATATTAAAAATAAACGACCACCAGAGAGTCCAGCCATTATCCAAAACAAATAACCCTTTCTTTATAAACAGGAATTCAATAAGAGTAAAGTATAAAACCCAGGCAAATATGTAGGCCCACTGTTTTTTACCAGCAGGATAGTATTGCAGATAAATCATCAGCACAACCGGAACGATAAAAAGTGTAAATGTGAGATCTATCAGCGTGTGGTTCAGCCAGTCAACTGTAACAGCTTTGTACGACCATAGCGGATGATTATAAAAGAGAAAGTTATATAACAAATTACAAACGATGTAGAATTGGATAGTAGGGTAAAACTCTTTCCATCTTTTCCAGTCCACAAACACTTTAGCAAATATTATATAAACAATAACGACAAAAAGTAAATACATTAATCCCATACCTTTTTCCATTTCATTATTGACTGCCAGACTCCTGTTTATTCAGTTTAGTGATCTCTCTGTTTCACATCTGCCAAATTAAAAAAGCACGGACAACAGCGTTGTCCATGCTTTCCAGTCTGATTTAATAAATGAGTTCGGTTAACCCCTCTTTGGGAATTCTCCCGAAGTAATACGTCATATCCATCTCGTGCAGCGCTTTATGAATAGCGTTCTTTTCATATTTGACTCCTGTGAGCATATCCTGAACATCCGATACATCACCCACACCGAAGAAGTCACCGTAGATTTTGCATTCCTGAATGGTTCCTTTAGATATATTCAGACGGACATCAATCGTCCCTGCATCAAAACGCTGGGATCTCTGGATATCGAACTTTGGGGACTTTCCATAGTTCCAATCCCAGTTTTTATATCTCTTTTCGGAAATGTCGTGTATCCCCTTCCAGTCTTCTTCCGAGAGCTTGTAGGTGCCGATCTCCTGTTCCTTATACAAATATTCCAGTAAAAGCTGCTTGAACTCTTCCATAGTCAGCTTATTTTGGAGAAAGTCATTAATATTAGCCACACGGCTGCGAATGGACTTAATACCCTTTGAACGAATTTTTTCATCCTTTACTTTAAGGGCGTTGACCACGTTTTCGATTTCCGAATCAAGCATTAAAGTCCCGTGGCTAAACATCCTTCCCTTTGTAGTGTACTGAGCGTTCCCGGAAACTTTTTTATCTCCTACATGGATATCGTTTCTTCCGCTTAATTCAGCCTTCACACCCAGCTCGTGCAGCGCATCGATAACCGGTTGTGTAAAACGGCGGAAATTAAGGAAGCTGTCCCCATCATCCTTCGTTATAAAACTGAAGTTCAGATTACCTAAATCATGGTAAACTGCCCCTCCGCCTGATAACCGGCGCACAACATGAATATCATTTTCTTCTACATATTGTTTATTAATCTCTTCTATTGTATTTTGGTTTTTGCCGATAATAATTGAAGGGCCGTTAACATAAAAAAGCAGATATGTTTTATCCGGGTCGAGGTTCTTTAGTGCATACTCTTCAATGGCAAGATTAATTCTCGGGTCTGTAATATTTTCATTATCAATAAATAACATTGTCATCCTCCTTCAGAAATAACGCTCCGGTTTTATCTTATCATAACCCTCTGAAAGAGGAATAAAACTACGGCTTAAAGTCTCCTCTAAAAGAGACAAAAATAAAAAAAACGGTAATGTCTGGTTGTGACGTTACCGTTTTTTGCCCTATTCACTTGTGCGATAGACTCCTTTCTGGCTTTTATAAAACTCATGAAACAGTTTCATCAGAGCTCTCTTTTCAATCCTCGAGACATAGCTTCGTGATATGCCAAGTTCCTTAGCTATTTCCCTCTGTGTTTTTTCCTTTTTCATATCCAGTCCGAATCTGCCCACAATTACCTCTTTTTCCCTGCCGTCAAGAACATGAATGTATTCATAAATTTGTTTCTTTTCCATATTAAGATGAATCGTATCCGCTACATCTTCTGTATCAGCCTGAAGAACGTCTATAAGACTGATTTCGTTGCCCTCCTTATCCTGTCCTATGGGATCATGGAGAGAAACATCTTTTCTGACTTTCTTTAATGCTCTCAAATGCATGAGAATTTCATTTTCAATACATCGGGCCGCATATGTCGCAAGCTTTGTCCCCTTTCCCGGGGAATAACTTTCTATCGCCTTAATCAGCCCTATCGTTCCTATTGAAATAAGGTCCTCATTTTCTTCCCGGGTATTTTCGAACTTTTTGACGATGTGGGCGACAAGACGCAGATTATGCTCGATCAGGAGGTTCCTGGCTTCTTCATCTCCTTCATGCATCCGCTTAATGTATTCCTGCTCTGTTTTAGAATCAAGCGGTTGTGGAAACGCGTTGTTCTTGACGAACGAAACAAATAGAAATAATTCTTTTACAAAGCTGGCAACCGCCGCGAGAATGCTGGACATGGAACTGCACCTCCAATATTGGCATTGTATCTAATCTATATGCAGCCTGGAGGTTGTTTGTGTCTGTCTCGTTTTTTCGATTTTTTTCTTATTTGCCGCCGGCCATTAATACCAAGCAATAACTATATAAAGTGAACCTTAAATCAGAGGGGGGGATTATTCATCCCCACTGATTGTTAGTTGAACCAATCGGGATGTTAGCGTCCGTTATCTCCCGCTAAAACATCTTCGCTTCCACTCATATTTTTAGGCGGGAGTTTTACGGACAGTTACATCGGGATAAAAGCTGTTTCCTATTTTTACTTACACCGACCTTTTGGAAAAACGACAAAAACCCCTGGCACTCATCCATATGCCAGGGGTTTCTTGAATAATAAAGCACTACATTATTTATTCAGCTTCTTCTTCGTCAAAATCAAAGAGATTTTCAAATTCTTCAATCTTAATATCAATGACTCCGTCTTCAATAATTGCTGCTATTTTTTCCTGTACTTCGGCTGCGTCTGTCTGTTCATTAATTAACATGAGACGAATTTCATTTTTCACATCTTCAAAAGGTTCTGCATCTTCATTTTCCCTCTTGTCGTTCACTTTAATAATATGATAACCAAACTGTGTGCCCACCGGACTGCTGATTTCGCCTGCTTCCATCCCAAATGCTGCCTCTTCAAATTCAGGCACCATTAAACCAGATGTGAAGTAGCCAAGATCTCCTCCGTCATCAGCGTTAGAAGCATCCATGGAATACTCACTTGCTAATTCATCAAAATCTTCCCCGTCTTCAAGTTTCTGAAGAACTTCTTCAGCAGTTTCTTCGTCTTCCACAAGAATATGCTGGGCGCTAACTTCAATATTCATCTGGTCATATCTGTCTTTTACTTCTTCATCACTTATTTCAACACCTTCAGCTCTTGCTTCTTCCTGGAGCAAAGTAAGGTGCACAAGCTGGCGGAAGGACTCTTCGTTACCGAGATTCTGCATCTGGAGCCATTCGCTGAACTGGTCTCCTAACTGGTCTTTCAACATTTCGATTTCCTCGTCAATCTCTTCCTCGCTCACTTCATATTTATCTTTTAGAATTTGTAACGTTATCATTTCCTGCAGGATTTGTTCTCCATAACGGTCTTTTAATAGTTCATAAAAATCTTCCTTGGTAATATCCCCGCCTGAAGTCTCTGCAATTACCTCTGAGTCTGGCGTTCCTTCTGCAGCGGCAGCTTCCTGGTCATTTTCTTCAGGGCTGCAGGCAGCAGTTACCGCTACAACACCTGTCAGGAATAAAGTTAATGCGATCTTTTTCATCTGTTCCAATCTCCTTCTGCTGAATGAAGTAAGTTTGTGGACATACTAGTATAAACCTTGGGCAAAAAAAATAATAATAGCTGTTGCAAACATCAAATAGCCCTTCACGGAAATACACAGCCTGGCCAACTACTTCTTTTTGTAGTTTATTATACCATTATTCCTGACCTTGCATATAACCCGTCTGTACTAAAATAATAGATTCCGGGAAAAAATAAGACCTCCTGCCGTCCGGCAGAAGGCCAAGCTCAGTACTTTTAACTATCAGCAGCAGTCTGATTCAGTCCCTGTCATCATTAATCCCTTGCCTTCAGGTGTTTCCCTGACCTCCAGAGTAAGTTCCTTTGTCTGGGAATAGATAGTTTCATCAAACCCTACCTTAATACCGTTAATTTCTTCTATTACATCATCTTCTGTTGCCTCATCCAGAGACAAACCTAGCTGCGGGCCTCCTCAGCCCATGCCTGCGAAGAAGACTCGGATATTTCCGGCATTGTGCTCTTCCATTAGTTCTTGTATAAAGCTTTTAGCCTGATCTGTTATAACCATAGTTTCACCTCATTGTTTTAACTGTGTTGCTGCACAATGGATACCCTACCACTTATTTTTGAAAAACACAATTATTCTGCTTTCCTGGAGCAGAGGTATTCCACCTTCTGCCTTACCAGTACGGTGCTCTGTTGTAATAGGAATATAAATCAACTTCCATTTCCCGTGATAAAGGGATTTCCGGCAAGTATTCCGGTGAGTTTTCCACTTGCTCTTTTGTAACATTCGTCTGTATCTGCGCTTTTATCCAGTCAATGTTTTCCACCCAGTCAGCAGAGATCAGGACTTTTTTTCCGCCAAAAAATTTCCTTGTATCTATAACAAAATAACGTACTTTATAGGAATCTTCCTCTATAAGCAGGTCTTCTACCTGACCGAAGGAATCGTCCTGCGCTGCAAATTCGTAACGGATAATATCCTTTGCTTTGTAGATTTCCGGTTCTCCTTTACTATCTTCCTCAGGCTCCGGCATAGCCACTGGCTGCTGGGCAGCGAGCTCCCTTGCAGTAAAACTGGTCCCCCACACTCCAGGTCCTGTCCAGTATGGGTTCAGGCCATAATGAGTATGGAAATTTGTTTCGTACGTTCTGTCAATCAATTCTCTCCCTTCTAACCTGGGGGCGTTTTCAGCTTCTTCTTTAGTTATATCTGTTGTTATTACTTCATCGTTAACATTTATACTCTCAATGGAAGCAGGAGAAATATACATTTTTTCTCCGGAAAACCAATTTCCTGTTTTGACTGTAAAATATCTGATTGTCAGATCCTTTTCATCAATTAAGGCATCATCCACACTACCAAAATCTTCGTCTTTGCCAACTACATCAAATGACTTCAGCCAGCTTTTAAAATGCATCAGCATGGGATCACCACTTCCTTTCCCGGAAAGGATTTTATATATTATTTTCCCTGTACGGATATTTGTAAAACAGTGGATCTGCATTACAAAAAATTATTTCGGTTTTCGAATATTTTTGGTAAAATAATATGAAGGTTCAGAATTTACTTTTTTATATAAGAGAGGGGTAATTAAATGGCTGAAAAACGAGCTCTGCAAATGGAGGATCTGCGCCAGATTAATGTTTTGAATGAACCGCATCTCTCAGCTGACGGAGAAAAAGCAGTATTCGTGCGGCAGTACATAACGGAAAAAGATGAATACACTTCCCATTTATTTGTACAGTCAGTAAATGAAGCTGAATCAGTCCAGTGGACTTTCGGTAAAGGAAGAGTTTCCTCGCCTAAATTTTCACCTGACGGGAAATTCGTTGTTTTTGTAACTTCAAGAGGTGAAAAAGTTAAGCCTCAGCTTTATCTTCTTTCCACAGCAGGTGGCGAAGCAAAGCAAATTACAGAGCTGGAAAACGGCGCTTCCCAGCCTGTCTGGTCACCTGACGGCAGGAAAATACTGTTCACTACTTCTTTTAAAGAAAACGAATTACCAGGAGAGGAAAAAGCCAGTACTGAAGAAAAGGATAAGAAGTCTCAGCCTCTCGTTGTTGAAAGACTGAAATATAAATCAGATGCAGCCGGCTTCCTTGATGGAAAGCGAAAACAGCTGGCTCTGTATACACTGGCAGACGATTCTGTAACCTTCCTTACAGATGGGGACTTTGACTGTGAACCATCCGGCTGGTCGCCAGACAGTTCAAAGATAGTATATGCCTCCAATAAACAGGGAGATACAGCTATTATCGCCGACTTGTACGTTATGGATGTCAAGTCGAAGGAATCCACTTTGCTTACGGACAGCAATGGGATGTTTTTTAACGGAAGCTTCTCACCTGACGGCACTAAGGTAGCATGCTTCGGGCATGAGAGAGAGTTCTCAGGTGCTACCCAGCTAAAACTCTGGATAATAGATCCTGAAAAGAAAGAACGTAAATGTATTACGCCTGACTGGGATGTCCATCTGACTGACGCTGCAATTGGCGACATACGTTCAGGCCATCCCAACCCGGGGCCAGTCTGGTCAAAAGACGGAGAAAGAATTTACCTGACAGCAAGCACGCAAGGTAATACAAATTTTTACTCAGTTACCCTCGATGGGAAAATAGATGAACTGTATACTGGCAGCCACCATGTATATGGCTATACTGTTAACCCGGAAAAAGAGCTGGCAGTGCTTGGGGTCAGCAATTCTGTAAACCCAGGGGAACTCTATTTGTTTAACCTGAATACAGGGAAAGCTGAACAGCTCACAAATATGAATCAGTCGTTTCTTAATGAAGTCCATATCCAGGAGCCGGAAGAAATCCGCTGTAAAGCAGAGGACGGCTGGGAGGTCCATGGATGGGTGCTGAAACCGGCTGGATACGAAGAGGGCAAGAATTATCCTGCCATTCTGGAGATCCATGGAGGCCCGCATGCTATGTATGCAAATACCTTTTTCCATGAACTGCAGCTTCTTGCTGCTGAAGGCTACATGGTTCTTTATTCCAACCCAAGGGGAAGCCATGGCTACGGCCAGAAATATGTAGATGCTTGCAGGGGAGATTATGGTGGTAAGGATTATACCGATCTGATGAGCTTCCTTGATGCATGTATTGAGAAATACGATGCAATTGATACAGAACGGCTTGGAGTTACAGGGGGCAGCTACGGCGGATTCATGACAAACTGGATTGTTTCCCATAACAACCGTTTTAAAGCAGCGGCTACACTCCGTTCCATCTCAAACTGGATCAGTTTTTACGGAGTGAGTGATATTGGCTACTTCTTTACAGAATGGGAAGTCGGTACAGATGTGCTTAATGACCCGGAAAAACTGTGGCATCATTCGCCTTTGAAGTACGTTAACAATATTGAAACTCCGCTTCTCATTCTTCACGGAGAACTTGACTACCGCTGCCCTGTTGAGCAGGCGGAGCAGCTATTTGTCGCTTTAAAGCATCAGGACAAGGAAACAAGGTTTGTAAGATTCCCTGAATCAAATCATGAGCTCTCCAGAAGCGGCCCTCCCCATCTTCGTTTTGCCCGGCTGGAAGAACTCACTGGATGGTTTAATAAATATTTAAAATAAAAATTCATTTAATTAAATACCGCCTTTCACAGGCGGTATTTTTATTATGCAAGTGACGGCTTTATGAATGGAAGTACGCTTGTTTCATTACATGGTAATATTTACCAAAAATAATGATTTTGTTTTAAAAATATTTTTTTCGGGAAATTAGCGAACAAGCGTAACTAAATGCTTAACAAATAACCAATTGGAGGAATTAATCATGCTTTGGACAATCATCGGAATTTTAATTGTACTATGGTTACTTGGCTTTATTTTTGAAGTTGCAGGAGGATTAGTGCACATTCTTCTCGTAATAGCGCTGATAGTATTTATCTTCAATATGATTACCGGCAGGAAAGCCTGACTAAGATAAGCTGAACAAAAGGGATCCTTCAGGACTAGTCCTGAGGGTCCCTTTTTTCTTTAGTACTCTCCTGTCGCAGTACCGGACCGATTTTTGGTATGATTAGTTATATAACTGCTTTTAAAGGGGGAGAAAATAGTTGGATGAAAAACAATCGCTATGGCTGGAGCACTTCCGGAACAGAAAAGCAAACGTGATGGACCATGAACTTTATAATGAATTTGCAATTCTCGTGCCCCTTGTGGAGAAACGGGAGGAACTTCATTTTGTCTTTGAGGTGAGAGCACAAAATATCCGCCAGCCAGGGGAAATCTGTTTTCCTGGTGGTAAAATAGATAATACAGACAGCTCTCCGGCACATGCTGCCTTAAGGGAACTGGAAGAAGAATTAGGAGTACCTCCTTCAAAGGTACGGCTCGCAGGTGACCTGGATTATATGATCACCCCGTTTCGTTTTATGCTCTATCCATTTCTTGGCCTGATAGACTCTGATACAGTCTTTAAGAAAAATGATGATGAAGTGAAGGAAATTCTATTCGTCCCATTATCAAAACTTCTTGAGATGAAACCAAAAGAACATAAAATCTTTCTGAATGTAGAGCCTGATGAGGAATTCCCTTTCCACCTTATCCCAAACGGAGAAAATTATAATTGGCGAACTGCGTTTGTAAATGAGCAATTTTATGAGTATGAAGGCAATGTGATCTGGGGGCTTACGGCAAGAATTCTCACCCACGTACTGCAGGAAATTAAGGGGGTCAAGAAGTGATTAAATACGCAACCCACTTCCCCTTCCTGTTCCTGCAGGGATGTAAAAGAACCAAAGCGCAAGCGCTTTGGTCACGAGCGACACTCTTTACCTGCGACG
Source organism: Evansella clarkii (assembly GCF_002019695.1). GTDB lineage: Bacteria > Bacillota > Bacilli > Bacillales > Salisediminibacteriaceae > Evansella > Evansella clarkii. Next base: position 4,847,521 of record NZ_KV917376.1, read on the forward strand.
AGTAAGCGCTGGAGCTGGACGACTTATCCACAGAATTAAACTTTTATAATTTCCATTTCCTAAACAATAAAAAAGCACATCGCAACCGATGCACTTCCTGTCCCTGCTATATATTAAAGAATAAGCGTTTCATGTTCACCTGACTTATTCTTCTTCATTAATTTCGTGTTGTGTGTTCATTGCCTGACGATGGAAAAAGTAAGCAGCAATTAACAATACAATTATTATACCTGCCAGAAGACCTTGCTGTTCTCCAGCTGAGAACTCTGTTGGCAGTGCTAAGCCGACAGTAAGAAATCCTGAGATTGCCAGTAAGATAAATGCAAATCTTTTAAAATCGGTTACTTTATTTTTCATATCATGCAGCTTCTTTTCAGTCATGTTAACCCACCTCTCTATTAAGCAGATGAACAATGAAACTATGAACAGTATAACATGACCAGGAAGCTTAAAATGCCGGTAATAGTTTCCACTTTCCCCTATAGCCCAGGCTTACAGACAGAACTGCCCCTTAAATAGTTTTTAATTTTTCTATTATGCTTCTGGAAACATATTTCCAAATCTGTTCATCTTCCAGGAAGGTTTTCGTAAGGTGGTTAAACATACTCTTTTGTTTTTCCTGAAAATCTTCAGCTCCCTTGTCTGGCAGTTCAGATTTGAATGAGTCAACCAGATCCTGCACCTCTCCAGCTCTGGGACCCCAAATAACCTTTTCCTCGCCCACATGATTTATAAAAATAAAGATAGGGATCGACCGGGATGTTCCGTTTGTTAAATATTGATCCATCAGCTCCAGGTTGGAATCCCGCAAAATAAAGCGGACATCCATCTTTGTTTGTTCTGCAATTCTTAATAAGACAGGAATGTTTAGCATGGCATCCCCACACCAGTCTTCGGTTAAAACAAGTACCTTTATTCCGGAAATATTCAGCGTCGAAAGTTGCCTTTTATCAGTTTCACTCAATTGAAAACGGTTATAAATCAATTCCATATTCTCATGATTTACGTTCATTTCAGTTTTATATTGTTCAACTGTCAATCCTTTTTCAAACCACGCAAGTAAATCCATGCAATACTCCCCCCTTTTCCTTTTCCTGTTCCTAATTTTTTGTAAATATACTGAAAGCCATAGCCCATAATTGAAATATGTTCTGTAAAAGAGGCCACCTGTATGATGGCCTCTTAGTTTCCTTTTACTTATTTCTCAGCTCTCCAAGCATTAATAACACCATATTAGCTGAATTAACAGAGGCTGTTTCAAGGAACTCCTCATAAGACACCCTTGCATCCTGGCCCGCCACATCTGAAAGCGACCGTATAATCACGAACGGACACTGAAATTGATGGCAAACCTGTGCAATAGCGCCAGCTTCCATTTCCGAACAATACGGGTCAGCAAATCTGCTGCGGATTTCTTCCACCCGTACTTGATCGCTCATAAAGGAATCTCCTGAAATAACAAGCCCTTTTACAGAGTTAACGCCTGTTCTTTCCGCACAGCTTTCCGCAACGGATACAAGCTTGCTGTCAGGCTTGTAGTATGCAGGCATTTGAGGAACCTGGCCAAATTCGTAGCCGAATACAGTAGCGTCCACATCATTATACCTGACTTCTGTAGAAACAACGATGTCGCCTACAGACAGTTCCTTATGAAAACCTCCCGCTGATCCTGTATTTATTATGTAATCCGGCTGAAACAGCTGATTCATTAGTGTAGTGCTTATTGCTGCGTTTACTTTGCCGATGCCTGATTTTGAGAGAACTACATCAACGCCTTCCAGCTTTCCGGAAATTAATTCACAGCCGGCAATCTCTGTTTTGTCTTCTATATCCATTTTAGATCTGAGAAGTTCAACCTCTTCTTCCATCGCTCCAATTATACCGATTTTCATGGGAATACCTTCTTTCTGTTAAGCATTATTAACTCTTTTTACATAATAACGAATCAGGTATCCAATAACAAGGCATAACCGTTTTACATGCACACCCCAGTATTCTTGCTGAACAAGTTAAAGGTAAAAATGCGCCATAGCCTGACTTCCGGGAAAAAGATTCAGTATTTGTCATTCGCGAGTACATCAGCTATCCTATAGATGAGAAAAACAGTGAGGTGGAAATGATTATGTTTATCCAGACGAATCCTTTGAAAGATAAAGTTGAATTTTTTGAAGCAGGGAGTATAGAAGCATTAGAAAAACAAATTACTGAAAAGATTGAAGATAATCAGGCGATTATGCTCGGCGTGCACCATGTTCAGCATAATACAGCGTTCGATCCGAAAACAGGCCAGCGTTTATATACAGCAGTAGTGCATTTTAAGGCAGAAAAAAAATAAAATTATAAAGGCAGCGGGAATGGTGCTCCCGCTACCTTTTACTATTAATTATATGGATTGCTGTTTAATCGTTCTACTGATACAGGCATCCATCCTTCGTTAGTTACCCATTCGATGCGCACCTGATATGGTGTATTGCTGTTTTCCGGAGTACTTAATGTTCCAACAGCAGATTTTTGATCCCCGCCGTTTTCAATACGCCATAAAGTCATTTCATCTTCGCTCAGACCTGTTGCATACGTTAAAGCCTGTACCATTTCATTCCAGTTCGTACTGCCCCGCTCAAAAGAAATTGTGAAAGGCTCACTTTGTACGGTACCTATCGGCTCCCAGTTACCCTCAGTTTCAGGGCGTTCGTCGTTGTTATCGTTATTTTCTTCATTGTTCTCATTGTTATCGTCATTGTTGTTATTTTCTTCATTATTCTCGTTATTATTTTCCGAATTACCCTCATTATTATTATTTAGGTTGTTCTCCTCATTATCAGCCGTATTTATGTTAAAAACGCTGTTACTCTCCTCTGTGTTTTCATCTTCAGCATCAGCCTCCGGGATGTTCAGCGGGCCGTTATCCTGCTCTTCATTTTGATTAGTATCATTTTGAGTTACAGGCTCAGAACCCCCTCCAAATATCATTGAGCCCCCGACAAACAAAATTGCGAGAACCGCTACTCCAATAAGACCGTTCAACCATATATTCATCCGGCGCTTTTTTCTCAATTCACTGCGCCGTGTATAAGATCCATACTGACTCATATAAAAAAACTCCTCCTTTTTCCTTTCACTAAAACTATTATAAGGGATGTCGTCAAAAAATTCGATAGTAATTACGAATGTATGTCCGTAACAAAAAGTTTAGTACGTTAGACCCTTCTGCTTCTGAGGAGCGCAATATAAAAATCCCGCTGCAAACTGGAATAGCTTGCAGCGGGATCAATAGTAAAAAATATATTCAGCTTACTTTTGTTATTTCTACTCTGATATCTCCGCCAGGTGTGCTTACAGATACCTGGTCGCCAATTGTTTTGCCCATAAGGCTTTGGGCCATTGGCGAATCGTTGGATATTTTCCCCTCAATTGGATCGGCTTCTGCACGTCCGACAATTGTATATTCTTCCTCTTCTCCATCCGGCAGTTCCTTAAAAGTAACTGTTTTGCCAAGTGAGACGATAGAAGAGTTATCTCCATCATCTTCAATAATGTGGGCATTGCGGATCATTTTTTCCAGCTGATTAATTCTTCCTTCTACAAAAGCCTGTTCTTCTTTCGCTGAATCATACTCAGAGTTCTCTGAAAGGTCGCCGAAACTGCGGGCCACTTTTATACGCTCAACAACTTCCTTACGGCGCTCCGTTTTTAAATACTCCAGTTCTTTCTCCAGCTTTTCCTTACCTTCTGTGGTCATATAATGTTTTTCTTCTGTCATCTCTTTCACTCCTCCAAACTAAATCAAGGTTCCTCTTAGCGAACGCTTACATTAGTCTATTTTACAAGCATTCGTTTGAAATTAAAGCTATCAGGAAACGGCTTTGTTTAACCATATGAAGCCTGAACAAAAAATTGATTAATAATTTATTTATAAAGGCCCTTTACAGTATAAATTTTGAGTAGTATTTCCACCTAAAAGAATTAATACTCATGAGCCCCGGTCTCTCTTAAATAAATGGGAAGCGCCCAGTTATTCTGCCACCCATTTGGAGGCAGCCCACTGGAGCGCTGTTTTACAAGCATACATAAAGTATTCTTTACCGTTTCTAACAACTTTTTCCTTGTTTATCTAATGCTATTACAAAATCGATTTTTCTTCAAGAATGGTTTTAATTTTTGTAACCATTAAATCTATCGCAACCTGGTTATGGCCTCCCTCAGGGACGATTATATCTGCATAACGCTTCGTAGGTTCGATGAATTGAAGATGCATGGGACGCACAACGGAAGTATACTGGTCAATAACAGAATCAATCGTTCGCCCCCGCTCCTTAATATCACGCATAAGTCTGCGAATAATACGCACATCTGAATCTGTATCAACAAATAACTTAATATCCATCATATCTCTCAGCCGTTCATCTTCAAGAATTAATATTCCTTCAAGTATGATAACATCCCGCGGTTCAATGATAGTTACATCATCTGACCTTGTATGTTTTGCATAATCATATACCGGCTGTTCTATAGTTTCACGGTTAATAAGTTTTTTAAGCTGATCCAGCAGCAAATCGTTATCAAATGCCAGAGGATGGTCGTAATTCGTTTTCAGTCGCTCTTCCATTGGAAGATGAGTCTGATCCTTATAATAAGCGTCCTGAGCGATCATCAGTATTTGCTGTTGTTCAAATTTATTGTATATCTCTCTTGCTACAGTTGTCTTGCCAGAGCCTGAACCACCTGCAACACCGATTATAACAGGCTTTTTCTCCATTAAAATGCTCCCTTTCTCATCATGTTATTACGGTACACAGGCTTTTCTGCCTTAAATTTCACGATCTGAAGCGGATGACGGGCCGCATCAAGCTCCCTGCCTTTTTCATCCCATAGCTTGTCTACCTTCTGTGTAAAGTTATCTATTTCCGGGCCGAAAAACTCCACTTCATCTCCCGGGCGGAAGAAGTTACGCTGCTGAAGAGTTACTATTTCAGTTTCAGGATCGTAATCAAGCACGAGGCCGGCGAAATCATAGGCTGGTTTCTCTCCATGAATGCCAAACATCTGCTCTTTATACCCTGGTGTATTTTCAAAGAACGCAGGGGCTGCAGGCCGGTTTGCACATTTTGCAAGCTCTTCCAGCCACTCCCGTTTAATTTTAAAGTTATCAGGGTCTGCACAGTACGCATCGATCACTTTCCGGTAAACACTGACTACTGTTGCTACATAGTGGATAGATTTCATTCTGCCTTCGATTTTCAGGCTGTCTATTCCAGCCTCTACAAGTTTAGGTATTGACTCAATTAAATTAAGGTCCTTTGGAGACATTGCAAACGGTGAATCTGTTTCAGCAAATAATGCCTCGCTGCTGGTCATGTCCTCTCCGTCTTCATAAAGGAAATAATCCCAGCGGCAGGACTGGCAGCATCCGCCTCTGTTTGAGTCTCTGGCAGTCATATGATTACTAAGTACACAACGGCCTGAATAAGCAATACACATCGCCCCGTGGATAAATGTCTCAATCTCAATATCCACATTCTTTTTCATTTCAAGCATTTCCTGGAGTCCAACTTCCCGTGCCAGCACTACTCTTTCAAGTCCTTCTTCTTTCCAGAACTTAACAGCCTGCCAGTTAGTCAGGGACTGCTGCGTGGACAAATGTATTTCCAGTTTTGGTGCCGCCCGTTTACAAGCTTCAATTATTAGAGGATCAGCGACAATTATTCCTGCAACACCTGCTTCCTCAATCCCTTTCAAATACTCTTCCAGGCCTTCCATGTTTTCGTTATGGGCGAAAATATTTGTAGTTACATATATTCTTGCTCCATATTTTTTCGCGAACTGTACACCTTCTGCCATTTCTTCCATTGAGAAATTCCCTGCATTGGAGCGCAGGCCAAATTCCCGCCCTCCTATAAAGACCGCATCAGCGCCGTAATGAACGGCAATTTTTAACTTTTCAAGGTTTCCTGCTGGAGCCAGAAGTTCTGGTTTTTTTGTTATTACACGTTTTCCTTCAGCTGATTTAACTGCTGTTTTCTCCATCGCGGCCGCTCCTTTCTTATAACTTTGCAGTTGATTTAGCTTCAGGACGCTCGCTTGCCTCGGGCATTGCCTCAGCTTCCTCGGAAGTTAAAAGAGCACTTCCTGCGGGATCTTCGCCTAATGCTATTCCCGAAGGCGTCTCGCACCTTACGCTACAATCAAGTTAACTCTTTTTAAAAAGCAGAGCCTTCTAATAAACGGTTTCTTTAAAGAAGAATCCTGTATCTACGTCTCTGTTAGGAGGCTGAATTTTTTTTATTTCATCAAGGAAATATTCCCGCTTCTCGTCATACTGATCAGGGTCTTCAAAATATAGATCAATAGCCTGGCGATAAAGCTTAGTGGCTTTAACGAGATAGTCACCATCTTTTAAAATCCCGTCAATTTTCAGGGAATCGATTTTCCCTTCAAGGAGTTCTTCCAATTCATCAATAATACATATATCTTTTGGACTCATTATGTGTGTTCCATTTTTATCTTCCCATACAGGGTACTTTGCCTCCCGTTCAGGATCGTGCAAGTACAGGCTTCTGTCCTTACTGCGTCCTTCCACCTTAAGGTCCTTCCCCTGGAATTCCATATAATTACCCAGCAAGGTTCGCCTGGACTGGAACATGCAAGTCATTCCCTGTACCTGAACTTCTATTTCCACTTCGGCATTCTCTTTAATCTCAAGAATAGCGTCCATATTCAGTTCCCTGGCAAGTACAGCACGTTTCGCGCCTTTCCTGCCCCAATAATTTGCCGTATACCAGTTTGTAGCCGTAGTTTCTGTGTTCCAGTGCAGTTTCATATCCGGAGCTGTTTCCCGCACTGTCATTAATACACCAGGGTCGCCAAAAACTACTGCATCAACATTTGCTTCGCTGAGGAACTTTATATAATCAGGAAGTCCATTAAGCATGTCATTATGAAACAGCGCGTTTACCGCCACATAGACCTTTACTCCGTGCTTATGTGCGATACGGACGGTTTCTTTAACATCCTCCCGGTTAAACTCTCCTGCAAGTCTCAGCCCATATGCTTCTTCACCTATAAGCAGTGCAGTCGCACCAGCTTTAATTAACTCTTCCCCATTAACTGGAGAAACAGGAGTAACTAATAATTCAGGTTTTTTCATTCTTGTTCACCGCCATTCAGCACTTTTTTTCTGCTGACCATTACCCCGTCACCGACAGGATAGATCATTGAAGAAAAAGAGGAATCTTTCATAAGTCTTTCATTAAACTTCCTCAATTTGTTTACCATACTTTCCACTCGTTTAGAAGTTAATTCAGTTTCACCTGAAACCATCCCCTTAAACAGAACGTTATCTGAAATAATAAGGCCTCCAGGTAATACAAGAGGAGCATAAAGATCAAAGAATCTTTCATACTGGCCTTTAGCTGCATCGATAAATAAGACGTCGAACGGGCCATTGTCGGCTGCTTCTTTTTTGAGATCAAGTGCATCCCCTTCAAGAAGGAAAATTCTCTTGGAAAGGCCAGCCTTATTTATATTGTCCCTGGCTGCCTCCGCCCTCTCTTCATCCCGTTCCATAGTGTATATCTCAGCATGAGGAACAGCTTCAGCCATTCGGATAGCAGAGTATCCTATCGCCGCACCTACTTCGAGTATTCTGGCCGGCTGGTGGATCTCAAGAATTTGAAGGAGCAGTTTTATTCCGGTCTGTTCCATAATAGGAACCCCATGTTCCTCTGCATATTTCTCCATCTCCTCCAGAAGCGGTGTTCTTTGGGGAAGGAGACCATTGATATATTCTTCTGTTATGTTTTGTTTTTTCATAAAAAAAGCGCCTCCCTGGCTGCTCTTTTTCAGGCTTGTCTCTGTTTTAGAGAGAACACAGAGCCTGCTAAATTTTGTTTGGTGTTTTGACCGATATATTTTATCACAAAGAGAAAGAGAATGCGAACTTTCACATCCTCTTTCCTTATTTATCATTTTTACCAGCTTTAGTCAGGGCGATGCTCTCGTAACACTTCCTGGTGTTCTTCGTATGTTTCTGTAAAGAACACTTCTCCTTCCGGAGAATGGTAGAAGTATAAATAACCATGGTTCTCTGGAGCGAGTGCTGCTCTTATAGACTGTTCCCCTGGATTATTTATTGGTCCAGGCGGTAAGCCAGTATTTCTGTATGTGTTATATGGTGAATCAATCTCCAGATGTTCATTGAGCGTTCTCGAAAAATGTTCTCCATGAGCATATGCGATTGTTGGATCCATTTGCAGAGGCATATTAGCAATGATCCTGTTACTGATAACACCTGAGACTCTTTCACGTTCTTCATCGTTTCTGGCTTCTCCCTCAATAATAGAAGCGATGGTCAGTACCTCGTGATAGGATAGTTCCTGAGAGCCTACCTCGTAATGGTCTAAAACTGCCGCCGTGCGGTCAAGCATGGTCTCTACCAATTGTTCAGGTGTAATTTCTTCATCAACGAAGTCATATCTTGCCGGGAACAGATAACCTTCCAGAGGATATCTTATATCCTCATCCAGTATAACTTCCTCAAGCATTGTATAACGTTCGATTAAATCCTCAATATATTCTTCATCCTGGAGCAGATCTGCCAGTTCTTCTGCTTCAATATTCGTCTCATTTGAAACAATACCGACAATTTGTTCAAGCCATCTGCCTTCCGGAATGGTAAATGTCAGCTCATAATCCTGGTAAACTGTTCCCTCTTTTAGTTCAGTAATAATTTCATCCATATCCATGGAACGGCTCAGTTCATAATCTCCCGCCTGAAACCCTTCCTCATTTCTGTACCTGACATACACACGAAATAAAGTAGAACTGTTTATAAGATCATGTTCTGCAAGTATCTCACCTATCCCTGTGGTAGAAGAGCCTATCGGGATATTCACTTCGATCATTTCATCATCTGTTTCATCAACTGGCTCAAGAGCTCCCATCACATACTGATAAGCTCCGAAAACTGCCCCGCCTATTATAAGAATGAGAACTATGAAACAAACTAAAACAATTTTTCTTACGATGCTGGCTTCTTTCTGTCTCTCTACCAGTTTTGAAACATGTATATCTTTTGGATCCTTTTTATCTGACACTTATTATCCCCCTTTCGCACTAATCCATTATACTATGATGTTAAAAATTTTTCGATGTTTTCTGTCGAATGAAGCCTGTTGCTTTCTTTTATGTGTATGAATTTCAAAATTCAAGATTTTAATCTTTAATACGAACACTATCTTAAAATGTTACTTTATTGTTCGATTTACGCTTCAGACGGACGCGTTCTGCGGGCACGGCTTCAACTAATTTTTGACGGATGAACGCCGTCAAAAATGGATTTTCAGCTCGCGCTGTTCCCGCAAAAACGAGCATCTTCTTCCCCGCAAATGCGTCGAGTTGTCTCGACGGATATTCTACGGAGTTAAGCTGTCAGAGGAAGAGACAGTCACAGCCGTCTTACGCTGCAATCGAAATGTAATGTTTTCTTTTTTTATTCAGAGCCTATATATAAAATTCATTCATGTATGAAACAAACTACATTATTCTCTTTATTCGCTGAATTTCTTACTTTATACAAGTGCTTTCTTAAAGTCAAATGATATTCTATAAGCGAGCTTTTCCCTCTCTGCTCCTCAGTATACGTTTAGACAGAGAAAGGTATCCTCGACAGGCTTGCTGATTAAATTCCAAAAAAAGACTGCAGATTCGCTTCTGCAGTCTTTTTCAGTATTATTTTAACTTAGTGACTCTCTTCTTCTTCCTCTGAAAAGGTGTTAAGAAGTTCTTCAACCATATCCCACTCTTCATCTGTTTCAATAGGGAAGAGGGACAGGTCTTCACCTTCAGGTTCTTCATATCTGAAAGCTGTCACTTCCACTTCTCCCTCTTCGTCATCTCCTGACCCTTCTGGTACTAAAACCATATATGAACTGCCAGTTGAGTCAACATCGAAAGTAAAAAGAATTTCGAATAAATGTTCATCACCATTTTCATCCGGGACGATAATACGGTCTTCATCACCTTGAGGTAGGTTCATTTTATAATCGGACATTTGTGCTGCCTCCTTTCAATTTACAAACAAGCTTTACTGATGCCGGTCGAGATATCCCTGAAGAATCATTACTGCAGCCATTTTATCAATAACTTTTTTCCTTTTCTTCCGGCTCACATCTGCAGCTATTAACATTTTTTCCGCTGAGACAGTTGTTAAACGTTCATCCCATAATTCTGTTTTTAATTTTGTTCTGTCCTTAATCTTTTCCGCGAATTCCTGGCACATTTCCCCGCTTGGGCCAATCGTTCCATTCATGTTTTTAGGCAGTCCTACTACAATAGTTTCCACATCATGCTCTCTAATTATTTCATCCAGCCTCAGAAAATCTTTTTCCTCATTTCCTTCAGCGCGCTTGATTGTTTCCAGACCTTGAGCAGTCCAGCCCATTGCATCACTTACAGCCACCCCGATCGTACGGGTGCCTACATCCAGTCCCAGGACCTTCATTTTTTCCTCTCGGCATCATGGCTGGACAAATAGGACCTCACAAGTTCCTCAATAATTTCGTCCCGCTCTATTTTCCGGATGAGTGTCCTTGCATCATTATATCGTGGGATATAAGCCGGGTCTCCCGATAATAAATAACCAACGATCTGGTTAATAGGGTTGTACCCTTTTTCTTCCAGAGAAGAGTACACCGTAAGCAGTACATCTCTTACGTCTTCATCCATTGATTCATCATTAAAGTTAAATTTCATTGTATTGTCCATTGAACTCATTCTTTACACCTCTCTCCATTTTGAAGGAAATGGCAGGAAAGTCAGCAGAAATTAACACGTCCATCTGCCCTTGTCCTTTTATTGTACACGAATTACTGTTAATTAGTAATCGCTTTTTACTAATTCAGGAATAATTTTCAAAGCTTCCTGTAACTTATCAGGGTCTTTTCCTCCAGCCTGTGCCATATCAGGACGGCCTCCTCCACCGCCTCCGCAGCGGGTGGCGACTTCCTTCACCAGTTTTCCGGCATGATGGCCCTCTTCTATAAGATCTTTGGAAACACTCGCCACAATATTTACTTTCCCGTTATTCACTGCTGCAAGGACCAGGATACCAGAATCCACTTTAGCTTTCAGTGAATCCGCCAGCTGACGCAGTCTGTTCATATCCGGTACATTTACTTGTTTGGCAAGCACTGGTACGCCGCCTGATTCCGTCATGTCGTCTAAAATACTGCCTGCTTCAAGCTGGCTCATTTTAGCTGCGAGAGATTCATTCTGTCTTTCTGATTCCTTCAGTTGTTTCTGCAGCTGTTCAATGCGGTACGGGACATCATTTAATTTTGCTTTCAGCAGGCCTGCAGCTTCCTTGAGCACATCAACCTGTCCGTTCATATATTCATATGCAAATTTTCCAGTTACAGCTTCTATACGGCGTACACCTGCTCCAATACCTGCTTCAGAAACAATTTTAAATAAGCCTATTTCTGCTGTGTTGCTTACATGGCAGCCGCCGCACAGTTCGAGGCTGTAGTCGCCTACTTGAACGACCCGGACTGTATCTCCGTATTTTTCCCCGAAGAGTGCCATGGCACCCATTTCCTTCGCTTCACTCAGGCTGGTAAACATCGTGTTAACGAGGATACCGCCCCATACTTTTTCATTGACGATCTGTTCAATCTTCTCCATTTCGTCTGATTCGACCTGTCCAAAGTGGGAGAAATCGAATCTCAGCCGGTCTTCAGCTACCCGGGAACCTGCCTGATTTACATGCTCTCCAAGAACATCCTTTAATGCCTGGTGAAGCAGATGGGTTGCCGTATGGTTTTTAATAACCCCTTTACGATTCTGCTCATTTACTTTTGCAGTAATTTCCATTCCAGTCTCCACATTGCCTTTGATTACTTTGACTGTATGAAGATTCTGCCCGTTTGGAGCCTTTTGTACATCTGTTACTTCCAGTACAGCAGTGCTGTTTTCAAATATACCATGGTCTGCAATCTGCCCGCCGCTCTCTGCGTAAAACGGTGTTACATCAGTGATTATCTGTACAGTCTCTCCTTCTGCTGCGGAATCAGCAATTTCTTTCTCTTTTACGATTACTTTAACTACTGCCGGGCTCTCAAGAACATCATAACCGGTAAAAGCACTTTCTGTTTTTATCCCGCCGAGAACTTCATCCTGCGTCTGCATAGATCCTGTATCCTGTCGTGCAGTTCTTGCCCGTTCTCTTTGCTTTTTCATTTCTGCTTCAAAGCCTTCCCGGTCAATCGTAAATCCTTCTTCCTCCACATACTCTTCCGTAAGGTCCACCGGGAATCCATACGTATCGTAAAGACGGAATACATCCTCCCCTGGAATAACAGATTCTTTGCTTTCTTTCGCAAGCTCCAGTATACGGTTCAGAATGGAGAGTCCTTCATTCAGTGTTTCATGAAATCTCTCTTCCTCATTTTTAATTACTTTCTGGAGGAATTCCTGTTTTTCCTTTACTTCCGGATAAAAGTCCTCCATGACCTCTCCTACTACAGGTACAAGTTCATACATAAACGGGCGTTCTATATTAATTTGCTTTGCGAAACGAACCGCCCTGCGAAGAAGTCGTCTTAATACATAGCCTCTTCCTTCATTGGAAGGCAAAGCACCATCAGATACAGCAAAAGAAACAGTACGAATATGGTCAGCAATTACTTTGAAAGCAGTATCTTTTGCTTTAGTTTCTCCATATTTTTCTCCTGATATTTCTTCTGTCTTTCCAATAATAGGAAGGAACAGGTCTGTGTCAAAGTTAGTCCTTGCATCCTGGATAACAGAAACCATTCTCTCAAGGCCCATACCTGTATCAATATTCTTCTTAGGAAGGGGAGTGTAGCTGCCGTCAGCATTATGGTTAAACTGGGAAAAAACTAAGTTCCACACTTCAAGATAACGTTCATTTTCTCCACCTGGGAAAAGTTCCGGATCTTCCGGGTCATTACCATACTCTTCTCCACGGTCATAGAAAATCTCCGTATTCGGTCCGCATGGGCCTTCTCCGATATCCCAGAAGTTTTCCTTCAGACGGATAATTCTCTCTTCAGGGAGGCCTATTTCCTTATTCCAGATATCAAATGCCTCATCATCATCCGGATAAATAGTTACGGAGAGCTTATCCGGGTCAAAGGCAATCCATTTTTCGCTCGTAAGAAACTCCCATGCCCAGAGGATTGCTTCCTTTTTGAAATAGTCTCCAATGGAAAAATTGCCAAGCATCTCGAAAAAAGTATGGTGCCTTGCAGTTTTCCCCACATTTTCAATATCATTAGTTCGAATTGACTTTTGAGCATTAGCAATACGCGGGTTTTCAGGAATTACTCTTCCATCAAAATATTTCTTTAAAGTTGCAACCCCGCTGTTAATCCATAATAATGACGGATCTTCATGCGGTACAAGAGGGGCACTCGGTTCAATATTGTGGCCTTTCTCTTTGAAAAAATCCAAAAACATTTGCCTTACTTCAGCAGAACTATGCCGTTTCATGGGTATTTCCTCCTTGTTATTTAGTTTTTTGTACAAAAAAACTCCCATCCCTGAACAGGGACGAGAGTATTAGTCACGCGGTACCACCCTGGTTACAAACATAAAGGAAAACTGTCCTTAATGGTTTGCCACCTCGACACGAATAACGGCCGTGTACCGGCAGGTTTTGCCTGCTCTCAGGAGTAGCTGATTGTTAACCTTCATCCGGAATTTCTTTCAGCCTTGGAAATTCCTCTCTGGTGATGGACTTTAACAATTCTGTTCCTTCATCAATTTCATTATTATCGTTAAATATATATGCATTATAAAAATAACAACTTCTTTTGTCAACATATGTTCAAAAATCCACTGCTGCCCAGCAGTTGTATTTACATCATTGAACGAGGCCCAGGAAGGGGGAAAATTAATAAATTCCTCTCCTTTTTCTCATCGTTCCCCGAACATGAAGCAAAATTACTTTTATTACAGTAAGTAACGGAACAGATAATATCAGTCCGGCGATCCCAGCAAGTTCTCCTCCTGCCACCAGTGCAAAAATAATCAGGACCGGGTGCATATGAAGCGTTTTTCCAACAATCACAGGAGCTAGCAGATTGCTTTCCACTATCTGAACGGCAACCGTTACAGCGAGTGCCAGCGCGACAAGCTGAACAGATTCAGTCAGAGCAATGAACAGAACAGGGACGGTCCCGATAATCGGGCCAAAATACGGAATAATATTCGTAAAACCTATGAAAACTGCAAGAAGTACTGCGTAAGGCATATTGATTAGTAAAAATCCGATATAGGCAAGTATCCCTACTACCGCACAGACGATCAGCTGTCCACGAATATAATTACCGAGGGAGTGATCAATCTCCTTAATCATCTGCGCACCTTCGTGCCTGTATTTATCAGGTGTAAGGTACCAGCTGATTTTTTTTAAAAGCTTTATATCCTTTAACAAATAAAAAACAAGAAAAGGGATGACAATCAGCAGCAGCAGCCAGTCAAACACTTGTTTTAATAACCCGCCTATGTGTTCCAGGGATTCTGCTATCCATATTTCTACGTTTTCCACCCATGAATTTGCCCTTTCCTGAAAGGCGGAGGGAAGCGTCTCTGTCTGTTCGTGAATTGTATTAACAAAACTCCTGTATGTCTCTGACATAAAAGGCAGCTGATCAAGCAATTCCTGGCCTTCCTTCAGTATATAAGGGGTCCCTCTTAGGAGTATCCATATAAAACCAGCCAGAAACAGACTGTAAATAATCAAAATGCTTAAAGCCCTGGGTATTCTCTGATTCTCTAAAAATTCTACAACAGGGTGCAGCAAATAAGTAATCAGCCCTGCGATTAAAAAGGGCAGAAGAATCCTGCCAGCAATTATTAACAGGGGCTGCAGCAGAGTGAAAATATGGATAAACAGCAGAACTGCCAGCCCTGCTAACAGGAGGGTTGCAAGCTTTAAAGCAAGCTGCTTAAATTGTGTCTCCAATATTATCCTCCCCTAATTAAGCATAAATAAGCCGGCCTTATATAAGACCGGCTTCATTGTTCGGCTACTCAGCTTTAATCTGACGCTCTTCTTCACCAAACAAATCGTCAAGAGAGCTTAATGAACCGTCAGCTTCCACCTGATGAAGGCAGAAGCGCCCGTCCGTTATCGACAGCTCGATAAAGCACGTCCAGCAGTAGTACTGGTTTGTTCCAATTTTTCCAATATCTTTTCCTTTACAGTTAGGGCAGCGCATATGGGCCTCCAGAGTTTATAAATCGGTCCGGACAATGAAGGTTCTGCCTTTAATTTCAACTGGAATCTTAGGCTTAATCACCTTAATCCCTTTTTGTAAATCTGCAAATAAACCTTCCGTCAGCTCGTACCCTACAATCTTGCCCGTTTCCGGCAGATAATATACATCCTCTATAAGCCCGATTACTGAACCGGCCTCATTTAACAGCAAAGTTCCAAAAATGCGCTTTTTACCATCGGAAAATCTGCTGCATTCTTTCGGCGCCCTTTCCAGACATGCCTCTGACTCTGCAGATACAGTACCTCCAGGTTCATGCACTGCCCTGTTTAAGGATAGAAACCTTCTTTTTGACCACCAGCGCTTCGTATGCACCCAGTAACCGGCAATTTTAGCTTCTTTAAATGAAAAAACAATATCTGCAATATATCCTGCCTGATTTTCATTATTGGCAAAAAAAACCGGTGCTCCCCTGACTTTTTCGTATGTCCGCAAAGGAATCTCCTCCTTACCGAACATTTTTAGTCTGGGAATACACCGTTAGTTTCATGCTGGTATATCTCTTCCATAGAGTCATTAGTGAGTTTTTCTTTCAAAGTCGTATGCCTTTCAAGGTCTTTGTCATTTTTCACCGCGTAATCAAGAGCACTCCAGTCTCCGCAAAGGAGAAGGAAATCCTTTGCCCGGGTAATTCCTGTATAGATAAGTTTCTTTCTGAGCATCCGGTGATAGCCTTTTACAACTGGCATTATTACGATCGGAAACTCGCTTCCCTGGGATTTGTGTATGGAACAGCAGTATGCATGGGTGATCTGGGATAAGTCGGGCTTCGTGTAGGAAACTTCGATACCATCAAAGGATATAATGATCTTGAGTTCCCGATCCGTATTTTCTTTTTCTGTAAATATTGCTACTATTTCGCCTCTGTCCCCGTTAAAAACATTTTCTTCCGGATTATTGACAAGCTGGAGCACCATATCTCCCACCCGGTAGACAGAACTGCCAAAAGTCACTTCCCTGCGCTGGTCAGAAGGAGGGTTAAAGAGAGACTGGAGGATCTCGTTCAGCTTCTCCACACCCGCAACCCCTCTGTACATAGGAGCAAGCACTTGTATATCTCTGGCAGTATATCCTTTCTTTCTCGCTTTATCACAAATCTGCCGGATAACTTCAGGTACCTGGGGCTGGCCGCATGGAAAGAAACGAAGATCCTTGCTGGCTCCATCTATAGCCTCTGGCAGGCTCCCATCCTTTATGTCATGAGAGAATTCAATGATTTTGGATCCTTCAGACTGTCTGTAAATATCTGTGAGCTGTACAGATGGGATCCTGTCTGAAGTGAGCAGATCAGAGAGAACCTGGCCAGGACCTACAGAAGGCAGCTGGTCTTCGTCTCCTACCATAATTACCTGCATATTGTCAGGTATGGCTTTAAAAAGCTGATTTGCCAGCCACGTATCCACCATGGACATTTCATCCAGAATAATAAGCTCCCCTTCCAGCTGTTCATGTTCGTCATGATCGAAATCATCCTCGGTTCCTTTAAAACCCAGAAGCCGGTGAATAGTTGAGGCAGGCAGCCCTGTTGACTCGCTCATCCGTTTGGCGGCTCTTCCTGTAGGAGCAGCCATTAGTACCGGGAATGTTGATTTTTTATCATAATCTTCCGGGTCTACGGATATTCCTTTAAGCTGGCCAAATACCTCTACAAGACCTTTTATAACAGTAGTTTTTCCAGTTCCAGGACCTCCGGTAAGAATCATGACAGGAGAATGAAGCGCCTGTTTCACCGCTTCCTGCTGGGAAGGCGCGTAGCTGATCCCCAGAGATTCTTCCACCTTTCCCAGTGCCTTTAAAAATTCAGCATCTGGGAATACATCCAGCTCTTTTTTCTGTTCAATAAGCCGGTTAATATTAGTAACGATACCCTGCTCTGCGAAATATAGAGACGGTAAATACACTCTTTTGTCTTCCACTATAATTTTCTCTTCCTCGCCGAGGGCGATGACCTGATCAGCAATCTCAAGAGGAGTAATGATTTCTCCCCCTTCGCGTTCAAGAAGCTCTTTTGCCTCTTCAATCATGTCTTCCGTTCTTACATAAACATGGCCTTCGTTCATTGAACTCTCGTTAACAGTATATAGAATTGCCGCTTTAATTCTGTCAGGATGGTTGCCAGTCAGGCCTTGCTTTCTCCCGATTAAATCGGCTCTGCCAAAACCAATACCCTCCACGTCCTCAATCATCTTGTAGGGATTGTTTTCTATTACGTCGAGTGCTTCAATTTTATATGTCTGGTAAACCTTCATAGCAAGCTGGAGTCCAAATCCGAACTCGTAAAGCCGTACAAGTACCTGCTCAATACCCTGGTCTTCTAGCAGCGTATCATAAATATCCTCTGCTTTTTCAGGCTTAAGACCCGGGATCTTTTCAAGCACACCTTTATCCTGAATAATCAGGGATACGGCCTGCTTTCCGAGAGTACCGACAATTTTCTCCGCCGTTTTTCGCCCTATTCCGGGAAAACGGTCACTGGAAAGATACAGAATAATCCCCTGTTCTGTTTCTGGCATCACTTTCTTGAACTGTTCGACTTTATACTGTCGCCCAAACCTGGGATGATCTGTAAAATGGCCATGAAAAAGATAAGCAACATCCCGCTCAGGAGCCGGCATTACTCCTACAATGGTCGCCTCTTTATTTTCCACAGGCTGGGAAGAATCGGAGACTTTTATTTTAGCCACAGTGTAGAGAGATTCTTCATTATGGTATATGAGATGTGCCAGCTCGCCTTTTATAAAGTTTTTCTCTTCTTGAGGGGACGTTTCAGCCATACAAAAACCTTCTTTCTTTTACTCGCCTTGTTCAAGCAGCTGTTCAACCTGTTTTTTTCCGTTGGCACTGAGCAAGTGATCGGGCTGAATCTCAAGTGCCTTGTCAAACATACGAAGTGCTTTTTCAAGCTCTTCTTTATACGTGTAGGCTACACCTAAGTTGAAATAGCTGTCTGCATGATTCTCATCCAGTTCAATCACTTCGTTAAGTACCGGAATGGCTTCATCGATCTGTTCCAGCTGGGCAAGAGTAAGCCCGTACTGAAATTTCGCCTCTGTATCTTCAGGGTTCAGTTCTGCCGCCCGCTGAAGACCGGGAAGGGCTCTTCCAAGATCACCATGCTGATAGAAACTCATACCGAGCATGTAATAAACATCACCTTCATTCAGACCTCTGTTCAGAGCTTCCTGGTACGCATCAACTGCTTCAACGTATTTCTCATTATTATACAGCAGATTGCCCTTTCCGTAATAGGCTGTGGCAAGATCTTTATCCAGTTCAATTGCTTTATTGTAAAAAATCAGTGCTTTCTCATTTTCCCCTACTGCTGTCAGCAGGTTGCCGAAATTAGTGTATGCTACCGCATCTTTTGGGTTTTCTTCGATTGCTTCATTTAATAACTTTGCTGCCTGTTCAATATTTCCATCTCTCATTTCTTTCACTGCAAGTTCATTTTTATCTGTACTCATTTTTTAGCTCCTTTTTGTTCTCATCTGTATTTCTGGTCCGGACGCGGAAAAAGGACTGACAGGTTATCAGTCCTTTTTAATAACTTCATCGATTACACCGCCGCCGAGACATACTTCTTCATTGTAGAACACGACCGCCTGGCCTGGTGTAATAGCACGCTGAGGCTCGTCAAAGACCACTTTCACACGTGACCCTTCACCTGTTTTCACAATTGTTACTGGTTCGTCCTTCTGCCTGTACCGGAATTTCGCCGTGCAGCGGAATTCCTCTCCTTCAGCAGGCTCTTCATTAATCCAGTTAACATTGTCTGCCACTAACCCTTCTGAATATAATGCCGGGTGGTGATAGCCCTGGCCCACATATAATACATTTCTTTCCAGGTCTTTATCGACAACAAACCACGGCTCTCCAGGACCGCCGATACCGAGCCCTTGTCTTTGTCCTAGCGTATAATACATCAGACCGTCATGATGACGTTTTACTTCACCATCAAGGGTCTGCATTTCCCCTTTTTGGGCCGGAAGATACTGGCTCAGAAATTCTTTGAAATTCCTTTCACCGATAAAACAAATACCAGTACTGTCTTTCTTTGACGCTGTAGCCAGTTCCGCTTCTTTAGCGATCTCCCTTACCCTTGGCTTTTCAATATCTCCTATTGGAAACATTACATGCTGCAGCTGTTCCTGGGACAGGGCGTTCAGGAAGTATGTCTGGTCTTTATTGTCATCCTTCCCCCGCAAAAGCTCTACGCCTTTTTCGCTCCGGCGGACGTTCGCATAGTGGCCGGTTGCAACATAATCTGCTCCAAGAGACATGGCATGGTCCAGGAAAGCTTTAAATTTTATTTCTTTATTGCACATGACATCCGGATTCGGTGTGCGGCCAGCTTTATATTCTTCAAGGAAATACGTAAACACCTTGTCCCAGTATTCCTTTTCAAAATTTACTGCATAGTATGGAATATCCAGCTGATTACAGACCCTGATTACATCATCATAATCTTCTGTAGCGGTACATACACCATTTTCGTCGGTATCATCCCAGTTCTTCATGAATATTCCGATAACCTGGTAGCCTTGCTGTTTCAGCAAATAGGCTGCTACAGAGGAGTCCACGCCGCCTGACATGCCAACTACTACTCTTGTTTCTTCAGGTCGTTTCTCTGTTGTTTCATACATGAGAAAAGCCTCCTTTCCTTACTGTCTGTTATTCTGAGTTGATGCTGTTTTTACATTATTGTCGATTTACACTTCAGGACGCTCGCTTGCACCACAGGCATAAGCGCAACATCTGCTTAATCTTCACTCCGTTCGATTTCGCAGTGTTCTCTTTACCTCGGGCAATGCTTCAAAGAGCGTTAGTCACCCGCTTTCATCAACCTTCACAAAACATCAACATGAGTCTATGATTCGCTTTATTTCATGAGTCTTTTTACAACCTGGGCTGTTTTTAACGCTGCTGTTTTGACATCTTCTTCAGAAAGGCCGTAGCCAAAGCTGAATCTGATCGCTGAATGGCTTCTCGATTCGTCCTCACACATGGCAGTGAGCACATGTGAAGGGTCGATGCTTCCTGCTGTACAGGCTGAACCGCTTGAAACTGCCACACCTTCCAGGTCGAGATTCATGAGCAATGATTCTACATTTATGCCTGGAAAACTAAGGTTCAGAATATGAGGCAGATAGTTTTCAGTGTCCCCGTTTATCTCATAGGGAATCTCCTCCTGAGTGAGGGTTTCGAGTATTATCTTACGGTAGCCTTCATAAATTCTGCGTCTGTCCTGCCGTTCACCTAAAGCAATCTCAACTGCTTTTTTAAACCCTGCGGCGGCAGCAACGTTTTCCGTTCCCGCTCTTCTTTTCCTTTCCTGCTCTCCACCGTAAAGCAATGGATTAAAAATGAGGCCGGATTTTGCGTACAAAAAGCCAATCCCTTTTGGCCCGTTTACTTTGTGGGCGGAACAGGCAAGGAAGTCAGCCTGAATCTCATTCACATCTATTTCCTCAATGCCAAAGGCCTGAACAGCATCTGTGTGAAAAACAGCTTTATGCTCCGAGAGCACCCTGCCTATTTCTTTCACCGGCTGAATAGTCCCTACTTCATTATTTCCAAACATACAGGATACAAGTATCGTGTCTTCCCGCAGCTCTCTTTCAATGGCCTCAGGACTGACCGACCCATTTTCATCAACATCTGTATACGTAACTTCAAACCCTTGTTTTTCCAGGTATTCAAAAGCATGGAGGACTCCATGATGTTCTACCTTTGTGGTTATCAGGTGTCTCCCTCTGTCTTTATGAGCCATGGAATAACCTATAATAGCCAGGTTGTCCGCCTCTGTACCGCCGCTTGTAAAGATGATTTCTTCAAACGATGCTCCTATTGACTTTGCTATATATTCACGTGCTTCGTCAAGCCCCCGCCTTGCTTCTCTTCCAAAATGATGGATGCTTGACGGGTTGCCAAATTTAGTTTCGTAATACGGCTTCATTGCTTCAAAAACTTCCGGGTGAACAGGAGATGTTGCCGCATGATCAAGATAAATATGTTTCATTTTTTCCACCTCTGTAATTAGCTTTAATAAGAATACATGTTTTTCACCAAAAAGAAAAGCGAGGTGTTTTGATGAAATCCCTTCACCATCCCCCGCTCACTTTAACAGGCCGTTCTGCCCTGTCAAATATAAAACATATAGTATTCCTGATCCCCTTCTCCCTCGTAATCTGCAAGGTCAGCCAGTGTGGTGCTGTCAAGTACATTTTTTACAGCATCTCTGATTTTTATCCATAAATCCCGCTTCGCAGGTTCTTCATCATCCATCACTTCCACCGGGCTTATAGGGCCTTCAAGGACCCGGATTATATCGCCTGCGGTTATTTCCTCAGGTGCCTTTGTTAGCATATATCCCCCGTATGCACCGCGGACGCTTTTAACCAGGGTCGCATTTCTCAGCGGAGCGATAAGCTGTTCAAGATAATGTTCAGATAAATTATTTTCCTTGGCAATGGATTTTAACGAGACAGGGCCTTCCCCGTATTTTTTCGCCAGTGCCATCATTATTGTTAAACCGTATCTGCCTTTAGTTGATATTTTCAATTTTAATCCCTCTTTCCATACGCCGGTCTACCCAGGTTCTGCACCATGTCAGTGAAACACCTGTCACATGCCCGATTGTGAGACTGAATAAAATCGTACCGATAAACACAGGCCCTCCTAACAGCCATCCGAAGAAGAGCACAATAACTTCCATTGTAACCCTAACCTGAGCTACTGTAAAACGGGTCCTTTCAGCTACTGCGAGCATAAGGCTGTCCCTGGGGCCTGCTCCGCACTGCGGAGAAATATACACACCTATTCCGAAACCCATAACAAGAATTCCAGCTGTAAGCATTAAAGCCTGAACAAGCAGAACGTCAGGCTGTGGAAGAACAAACAGGAAAAAGTCAACGAACAATCCTACAAGGAGCATATTAAGATAAGCTCCGAGTTTTGGTTTCTCTTTCGTCAAAATCGTAGCAGCAACTAACAGAAGGAAACCCATAATGATCGTCCAGGTGCCTACCGTTAATCCCAGCTGTTCAGTCAGGCCTATATGAAGCACATCCCATGGAGCGCTTCCCAGGCCTGCCAGAATTGTTAATGAAATGCCTAAGCTCATAATTATCAATCCAATGATAAATATCCCCCACCGGAACAATAATCTAAAGTCGGTCTGTTTCTCTGTCTGTAAACCTCTCAAACTCGTCTCCCTCTTCTCTGTTCCCTGAATTTTCCGTTTACCTTATATACCTTACCAATTATAGCATAGAAATGGAATGATCGTTATCATGGTGATAAGATACATACATGTACACATTTAGAATTATTATGCTCGTTCCTGCGGGAAAAGCGCGAGCTGAAAATAGACGGCGTATAGCCGTAAAAAATTAGTTGAAGCCGTGCCCGCAGAAAGCATCCGTCTGAAGCGTAAATCGAACAACAAAACAACTTTTTTAATATAATGGCCCATTAACGTTGTAAATCCAGGTTTATGAAATGTATTCATTTGAATGAATTAAATCTATAAGCTTTAAAAAAGCCAAACATGACTTTTCGATTGCAGCGTAAGACGGCGACTCTGGCGGGAAAAGCGCGAGCTGAAAATCCATTTTTGACGGCGTATAGCCGGCAAAAATTAGTTGAAGCCGTGCCCGCAGAACGCGTCCGTCTGTAGCGTAAATCGAACAACAAAGCAACATTTTAAAATAACGTTCATATAAAAATTGAAAATCTTGAATTATGAAATTGATTCAAACATTGAGTTAACTCGAGGTTTATCAAAGCCAGAGTAAATTAGCACACAGACAGGAGAGTTTATGCAATGGATTTATTCGACCACTCCGAAAAAGATACGCCGAAAGGGCCACTTGCTGCGCGAATGCGGCCCAGAACAATAGATGAAGTTATTGGGCAAAAAGAAATTGTGGGACAGGGAACCCTTCTGAGAAGAGCTATTGAAGCTGACCGGTTAACACCGATGATTTTTTACGGGCCTCCCGGCACAGGAAAAACCACTCTCGCTAAGGTAATCGCGAATACCACTTCAGCCCGTTTTGAACAGCTTAATGCTGTAACAGCAGGTATCAAAGATGTAAGGGAAATAGTTCAGCGCGCTAAAGAACGCCTGAAATATGATAAAGAAAAAACAGTACTTTTTATCGACGAGATCCATCGCTTTAATAAAGGACAGCAGGACGCACTCCTTCCATCCGTGGAAGACGGGACGGTTATTCTCATCGGGGCAACAACTGAAAACCCTATGTTTGAAGTGAATCCAGCCCTTCTTTCCCGCTCCAGACTGTTCAGGCTCCAGTCACTAACAGACGATGAAATAAAAGAAGTGCTCCTGAAAGCGGTAAAAGATAAGGAAAGAGGCTTCGGGGAATACGATATTGACATTGAAGACAGAGCATTAAGCCATCTTGTTAACGTTTCAAACGGGGATGCCCGCACTGCCCTTAATGCTCTGGAACTGGCGATCCTGACAACGGATCCAAACGATGAAGGTAAGATAGTTATTGATACGGAAACCGCTGAGGCCTCCATTCAGCAAAGAATAGTAAAATACGATAAAACAGGCGACCAGCATTATGATACTGTGTCTGCTTTTATTAAAAGTATCCGCGGGTCCGATCCGGATGCAGTCCTCTACTGGCTGGCAAAAATGATTTATGCAGGTGAAGATCCTCGTTTTATTGCCCGGAGACTGTATGTACATGCAGCTGAAGATATAGGAATGGCAGACCCGAACGCGCTTTTAATCGCTCAGTCTGCTGCGTATGCTGTTGAATTCATCGGTATGCCTGAAGCCCGCATCCCCCTTGCCGAGGCTGCAATTTACCTGGCTACAGCACCGAAAAGCAACGCTGTAATAAGCGGAATAGACGCCGCACTTAGCACTGTGGAAAAAGAAAGAACAGGAGAAGTCCCTCTCCATTTACGGGATGCTCATTATAAAGGAGCTTCAAAGCTTGGTCACGGTGAAGGGTACAAATACCCTCATAATTTTGAACATAATTATGTTCCTCAGCAGTATTTGCCGGACCATCTCGCTTCAAAACAGTTTTATACCCCATCAGCAAACGGGTATGAAAAAACGGTTCAGAAAAGGCTTGATTATTATAAAATGCGCCAGCAGCGGGAAAGAGATAAATAGACAGTTTCTCAGCAAAACTCTGAAGTTTCCAGTAGAATGGTATATTTTTTAAACATAATGTCCATCTTATTAGTAAATTCATTTTTAGCAAAGTCTATGAATAAGAAAGGATTGGACATTATGAAAGTCAGACAGGACGCATGGTCAGAAGAAGATGATCTATTATTGGCAGAAACAGTGCTTCGACATATTCGTGAGGGCAGTACTCAATTAAAAGCATTTGACGAGGTGGGGGATGCTCTGAACCGCACTTCAGCAGCATGCGGCTTCCGATGGAATGCAGTCGTAAGAGATAAGTATGACGATGCAATCAAACTAGCAAAAAAGCATCGTAAAGACAGAAAGCGCCAGCTGGCATATCAGTCAAAGCCAGTTGCTGCATATTCAGTTCCGCAACAGCCGGAGTCTCAGTTGTTCAAACCCGCTGAAGTTATGGAGAGCGTACCTGTAACTCCACCTGCTCCTTCTGTAACAACTCCTGCTGCTGTGACTGAAGAAAATGAGATTACCTTAAAAGATGTAATCAAATTTCTTCAGAAAATGAGCGGCAACGGTTATCAGGAAAGCTTGCTTAAGCAGGAGAATGAAGCTCTGAAACTAAAAAATAATGAACTAACTGAAAAAGTTAAAAATCTTGAAGCCCACTTAAACAAACTTCAGGAAGAGCATCAAATTATCGAAGAAGACTATCAATCCATTATACAGATTATGAATCGTGCGAGAAGGATGGCCCTTCTTGAGGAAGAAACGGAAGAGCATCATTCTCCTAAATTCAGAATGGATAAAAACGGCAACCTTGAAAAGATCGCGAAATAAGAAAGAGGCTTTCCACTTCCGCAGCCGGAAGCAGAAAGCCTTTTCTGCTGCATTAAATTTAAGGATCCCATATGTGCCGTTTCAGGTTTCCTGGCTTTGAACCTGGACCTGAGTACGTGGGTGCCATGCCCGCCGATTCAAGCTTCCTCACATTATGTTAATAAAAGGCCTGCTCTCCCTGCCGGAACGCTGTGCTCCCAATGTAAAAGTGTTGGCTCAAAACGTTGGATGAATATCGTACACTACAGGACCCTTAAAATTAAGTAACGATTATGGAGTGTAGTTTTATCTTCTTAAGAATTACTAAAGCGGGGTTCTAATTCTTTGTTTGACGGTATTATTCCCGGTGTAGTTAATTATAAACACCTTTTTTTAAAAATATACTGAAAATTTTTAAAGTATTAGGATGAGGAATTATGAAAGCAGCATTATTGCTCTATTTTAATAGGCAGTTATAGATTTTTATATAGTGTGGGGAAGAGTTAAAGAGCAGGACAAATTTTCAGATTCTCCTTGAAATTTGTCCTGCATATTTTAAAATTTAAATTACGGTTAATCAAATAAGCTTTGCATATCCGGAAGCCGTTCAAAAAACAGGTCTCTCTTTATAAAGAGACCTGTTTTTTCATCCTACTTATTCCGTACGTGTTTTACGTACAGGAACATATGAATTACTATTCTTTATCTTTACTTTTTTCCCTGATAGACAGCGACAGTTCTTCCAGCTGTGCGTCACTGACTTCTGCAGGGGCATTCGTCAGCAGGCAGCTGGCGCTTGCTGTCTTAGGAAATGCTATTGTTTCCCGCAGGTTGCTTCTGCCTGCAAGGATCATTACTAAACGGTCGAGCCCGAGTGCAATACCACCATGTGGCGGCGTTCCGTATTCAAATGCATCAAGAAGGAATCCAAACTGCTCCTTTGCCTCTTCCTCTGAAAAACCTAATGCTTTAAACATCTGTTCCTGAAGTTCCCGCTCGTAAATTCTCTGGGATCCTCCACCAAGTTCATAGCCATTTAATACAAGGTCATATGCCTCAGCCCTGACTTCTTCTGGTGCGTCAAGAAGCTTAGCCTGATCTTCCTTCACAGGACGTGTGAACGGGTGGTGTTCCGCATGATAACGTCCTTCTTCTTCATCATAAGAAAGCAGTGGGAATTCAGTAACCCAAAGGAAGTTAAACTGTTGAGGATCAACAAGATCCAGTTCCTTCGCGAATTTAATTCGCAGGGCGCCAAGAGCATCCCATGCTACTTTCTTTTTATCCGCAACAAAGAACAGGACATCTCCTGCTTCTGCTTCAAATGCCTCACAAAGTGCGGCCGCTTCTGTTTCATCGAAGAATTTGGCAATAGGGCCTTTCAGGCTGTTGTTTTCTTCCACCTTCAGCCATGCGAGTCCTTTTGCCCCGTATATTTCAACAAAGGAACCTAGATTATCCAGATCTTTTCTGGAGTATTGATCTGCTACTCCTTTGACACAAATCCCTTTTACTACTCCCCCATTTTTCACTGTGTTCGAAAAGACTTTAAATCCACTGTCTTCAACAGCGCTGGAGATGTCAACAAGCTCCATTCCATACCTTGTGTCAGGTTTATCTGAGCCAAAGCGATTCATTGCATCTTCATATGTTAGCCGCTGGAAAGGAGCCTTTACTTCAATGCCTTTCAGCTCCTTCACCAGCTTAACCATCATCGTTTCCATCATTTCCAGCAGATTTTCTTTTCCGAGGAAAGAAGCCTCAATATCCACCTGGGTGAATTCAGGCTGGCGGTCAGCCCGAAGATCCTCATCCCGGAAACAGCGAGTAATTTGAAAATACCTTTCAAAACCTGACA
This sequence comes from Evansella clarkii, assembly GCF_002019695.1. Taxonomy (GTDB): domain Bacteria; phylum Bacillota; class Bacilli; order Bacillales; family Salisediminibacteriaceae; genus Evansella; species Evansella clarkii. Next base: position 4,874,633 of record NZ_KV917376.1, read on the forward strand.
CCATCAGAAGCTGTTTAAAAAGCTGCGGCGACTGCGGAAGTGCATAAAACTCCCCTGGATGGACTCTGGAAGGGACGAGATAATCACGTGCTCCTTCTGGTGTACTTTTTGTCAGCATTGGTGTTTCCATTTCCATAAACTCTTCGTTATCTAAGAAGTCACGTATAAATTTGGTAGTACGGCTGCGGAGCTTCATCGTTTCGTACATTTTTGGACGGCGCAGGTCCAGGTAACGGTATTTCAGCCTGACATCCTCGGAAACTTCCACGTTGTCTTCAATGTTAAACGGCAATCCTTTTGCTGCGTTTAATATAGACACTTCTTCTACCAGTACTTCCACTCTGCCAGTTGGTATTTTTTCATTTACGTTTGACTCATCTCTCTTAACTACTGAGCCAAAGACTTCGATTACATATTCGTTTCTGATTTTTTCAGCGGCTTCATGGGCCTGGTGGTTGTTCTCTCCATTAAATACAATTTGTACGTATCCTGAACGGTCTCTGAGATCAATGAATATAAGTTCCCCCAGGTCCCGGCGTTTCTTTACCCAGCCTTGCAGGCGAACCTTCTCTCCTGTCAGCTGCTCTGTTACTTCTCCGCATATATGTGTTCTCTCGCTCACTTTTTTATCCCCTTTCTGTATCCGTTAATTGCGTGTAGTTGTAATTTAGATAAATTAGACCATTTATCCGTGGCTTTTAAGACTGTCTTGAATATAAGTACCCTGATAATTCATCGAGTGAGACAAGCTCCTGATCTCCAGTTTCCAGTTCTTTTACCATGATGCTGTTATTAGCTAATTCTTCTTCACCAAGAATTAAGGCATAAGCGGCATTTTGTCTGTCGGCTGCCTTAATCTGAGCTTTCATTTTCTTGTTCATGTAATCACCGTCAACAGTAAGACCTTTTGCTCTCATTTCATGAAGAAGCTTAGGCGCGCGTTTCTTCGCCTCATCTCCCATAACTACTAAGTAGGCATCTAGTCCCTGATTCAGCGGGAGCTCCACTCCCTGTGTTTCAAGAGCCATGAGCAGACGTTCAATACTAAGGGCAAATCCAATGCCTGGTGCAGAAGGGCCGCCGATCTCCTCCACGAGCCCATTATAACGGCCGCCGCCGCACAAGGTGGTAATTGCTCCGAAACCTTCTCCATCTACCATAATTTCAAATGCTGTGTTGTTGTAGTAGTCCAGACCACGCACAAGAGTCGCATCAACTTCATATGCAATTCCCATATCGCTCAGATAACTCTGCACCTTATTAAAATACTCTTTAGATGAATCATTCAGGTAATCCAGAATAGAAGGAGCACTCTTCATTAATTCATGATCTCTGTCTTTTTTGCAGTCAAGAATGCGCAGCGGATTTTTCTCAAGCCGGTCCTGACAATCGCCGCAGAACTCGGAAATTCTTGGTTTAAAGTGATTGATAAGGGCATTCCGGTGCTGATTGCGGCTCTCCTTATCACCTAGGCTGTTTATAACCAGCTTCAGATTCTTCAGTCCAAGTTCTTTATATAAATCCATTGCAAGTCCGATTACTTCACTGTCAATCGCGGGATCATCACTTCCCATTGCTTCGACGCCAAATTGTACAAACTGCCTCATTCTTCCTGACTGCGGCCGCTCGTAGCGGAACATTGGCCCGATATAATACAGCTTGACAGGCTGGTCAGCCCAGCCGTGCATTTTGTTCTCCACGTAAGACCGTACTGCTGAAGCGGTACCTTCTGGGCGGAGCGTAAGGCTTCGTCCCCCTCTGTCTTCGAACGTGTACATTTCTTTTTGGACGATATCTGTGGTGTCTCCTACTCCTCTTGTAAACAGCTCAGTTTGTTCAAAAATAGGAGTTCGTAATTCCTTGTAATTGTATCTCCGGCACAAATCATGTGCTTTTTGTTCGATATACTGCCATTTAGGGGAATTCTCAGGAAGAATGTCCTGTGTTCCTCTCGGGATTTTAAAATTCATGGCTCTTTTACCTCCTCTTTTATTTTCAATAATTAATTTTATTTAATATGTAAATTACAAAAAGCCTGGTCAAAGCAGGTGGGCTCGGAAAAACAAAAAAACTCCCATCCCTGAACAAGTCAGGGACGAGAGTTTATTCCCGTGGTACCACCCTAGTTGAAATACAGTTTCTCACAAATGTATTTCCTCTTAATCAGTTAACGCCTGATTTACGATTTCTCCTAATCGACTTTTCTTTCAGAGAGATACCTAAGGAGTGTTCATTCGTGCAGGACCATGCAGAAATGCTTCCAGCCGCGGCATTTCCTCTCTGAGCATGGGGAACCTTCACTACTGTGCTCCCTCACCGGTTTTGAATCGTTCAATTTTTTATAATCATACGAGGAGAATTATTAACTGTCAAGCATAAAAGTTAACAGTAATAATTTACCCCCTCTCAATTCGCTGTTTAATTGCTTTCATTTCCCTTGATGAGACTCCAAATTCTGAAGCCTGTTCAATATACCCTGCTCCCTCATCGGGTCCGGTAAAATGCCTGCCATCGACCCCGAAAACACGGGAGGAGTTGCTCGTGAACCGCTGTTGCTGCCGTCCTGACCTCATGAAACTTGTACCTCCGCTTTTTTATACAGTTTTACCGAAAAAGCAGGAAATTACTCATAAGAAAAGCGCAAGCGCCTTGATCACGAGCGACACTCTTTATCTGCCACGAGTAACCGCAGGAGCACTCTTTACCTGCTTTCCACTATTAGCGTCACAGGCCCGTGATTTGTAAAAGAAACATCCATCATCTCGCCAAATCTTCCAGTCTCCACATGGATCCCATTTTCCCTGAGCTTTTCATTAAAAAAATCATAAAGTTTCTCTGCATGGTCAGGTTTCGCAGCAGCCATAAAATTCGGCCTCCTGCCTTTTCGGCAGTCACCATACAAGGTGAACTGGGAAATGGATAAAATCTGGCCCTCTGTATCTTTTACAGAGAGGTTTAGCTTTTCATTTTCATCTTCAAATATACGCAGATTGACGATTTTATCTGCAAGATACTGTGCATCTTCTTCTGTATCGTCATGAGTAACACCGACCAGCAGCATTAATCCGGATTCTATCTTACCTGCTGTTTCTCCATTTACTTCTACTTTAGCCTGTAGTGAACGCTGTACAATAACCTTCATATCAATCCCTCAATCCCAACAGTTTCTTCCATTTCCTCATTTAGTATCTAAGGAGCGGCATTCGCCGGCCGGACTTTTTAAAAAGCATCCCGCACACTTAAAGTTAATGCATAATTCTTCTTACTGAATAAATATCGGAAATTTGTTTAATCCGCTCAACAACTTTCTGCAGATGAGCAACGTTCTGAATTGATATAGTCATATTAATTGTAGCCATTTTATTTTTGTCAGACCGGCCTGAGACGGCATTAATATTTGTCTTTGTTTCCGCTACTGCCTGAAGAACTTCATTTAACAAACCACGGCGGTCGTAGCCTGAGATTTCGATATCCACATTGTAATTCTTGGACTGCTCCTTAGTCCCTTCCCACTCTACCGGAAGAAGGCGGGTATTCGCTTCTTCTGTATTAATGTTAGGGCAGTCACTCCGGTGGATGGATACTCCCCGTCCTTTCGTGATATAACCGACGATATCATCACCTGGAACAGGTGTGCAGCAGCGTGAAATACGGATTAGTAAATTGTCTATCCCCTTCACTCTCACACCAGTGCTTGCTTTTTTAGTTGGTTCGTATTTTTTTAACTCTTCTACCGCTTCCGTTAGTGTCTGGTTTTCGTTCAGCTCATCCTGTTTTTTACGGATGTTGTCAGTCAGCCGCGTAACAATCTGAGAAGCAGTTATCCCACCATAACCTACAGCTGCATACATATCCTCTTCTGCTGTAAAATTAAATTTATTGGCGACCCTGTTAATATTTTCAGCAGTTAATGCTTCTTTTTGTGAATAACCTTTTTTCTCCAGCTCTTTCTCGACCATTTCCCGGCCTTTATCCACATTTTCTTCCCGGCGTTCTTTTTTGAACCATTGTCTGATCTTATTTTTTGCATGTGAACTCTGAGTTACTTTCAGCCAGTCCTGACTCGGTCCATAGGAATGTTTTGAAGTAAGAACCTCCACAATGTCCCCAGTCTGCAGTTTGTAGTCAAGAGGAACCATTTTGCCGTTAACTTTCGCTCCTATACAGCGGTTGCCTACTTCTGTATGAATTCTGTATGCAAAATCGAGAGGCACCGAACCTTTAGGCAGTTCAATGACATCTCCCTTAGGAGTAAAGACAAATACCATATCACTGAACAGATCGATTTTCAGAGATTCCATAAATTCCTGTGCATCACTTGTATCATTCTGCCATTCAAGAATTTCACGGAACCAGGACATCTTTGTCTCCAGCGTTTCTTTTGTATCCAGTGTTTTGCCTTCTTTATACGCCCAGTGTGCTGCAACCCCAAATTCGGCAATCTTGTGCATCTCCTCGGAGCGAATCTGGACTTCCAGAGGATCTCCTTTAGGCCCGATCACTGTCGTGTGAAGAGATTGATACATATTTGCCTTTGGCATGGCGATGTAATCTTTAAACCTTCCGGGCATTGGCTTCCAGTGCGTATGGATAATGCCAAGTACTGCGTAACAGTCTTTAATGCTGCTGACAATGATGCGTACAGCAAGAAGATCATAAATTTCATTAAATTGTTTGTTCTGCAGTGCCATTTTTCTGTAGATGCTGTAGATGTGTTTTGCCCGTCCGTGAATTTCAGCTTTTACATCCAGCTTCTCAAGTCGTTCTTTAATTTTGTTCTGCAGTTCTTCAATGTATTGCTCACGTTCCGCACGTTTTTTCTTCATAAGATTAACGATTCTGTAATACTGCTGTGGATTTAAATATCTTAAGGCAGTATCTTCAAGTTCCCACTTGATCTTTGAAATACCGAGTCTGTGCGCGAGGGGCGCGAAGATTTCCAGTGTTTCATTGGCGATTCTCCGCTGTTTCTCAGGAGGCAGATGTTTTAACGTCCGCATATTATGAAGTCTGTCCGCAAGCTTAATTAAGATAACACGAATATCCTTTGCCATTGCCACGAACATTTTTCTGTGGTTTTCCGCCTGTTGTTCTTCTTTAGATTTATATTTAATTTTCCCAAGCTTTGTAACACCATCAACGAGCATGGCTACTTCTTTACCGAATTTAGCTTCAAGGACATCCAGTGAAATATCTGTATCCTCCACTACATCATGAAGAAAAGCCGCTGCGATAGTATTCGGGTCCATACCAAGCTCAGTTAATATTCCTGCAACTTGAACCGGATGCCAAATATAAGGCTCACCTGACTTACGAGTTTGTTCACTGTGGGCAGACTCCGCCAATTTATACGCTTCCTTTAAAAAAGCGACATCTTTATCAGATAAATATTCACTTGCCTTTTCTAGCACCTGTTCATAAGTCATGAAATCACCTAACATCCAGTATATATTTCTTTTATTATTAATATATTTCAACTTAAAAGTAAAGTTTGAAAATATTGTCGAAAGTTCTATAAAAAAAGCGTCTCTTCCGCAGAAAAGACTTTATACAAGCATAACATATTATGATGAAAAATAGGATGAAAATAGTATAGTACAGAAAAAATAACAGTGCAATTACATTGACTGAAGGAGGCGCCTGTGAGGGCACCTCCTTCCAGTTTTATTATCGGCAAGACTGTTTTGCCGGATTTTAATAAGTCATAAGAGAGTATACATCGTAGTTTTCCAGCTTATCGCGGCCATCCAGATAGCTGAGTTCGATCATAAATGCAATACCTGCTACGATGCCGCCAAGGTCTTCAACCATTTTAATTGTTGCTTCAATCGTTCCGCCAGTCGCAAGAAGGTCATCGGCAATAAGCACCTTCTGTCCAGGCTTAATAGCGTCCTTGTGCATGCTTAGTGAATCTTTACCGTATTCAAGGCCGTAATCTACCTGAATGACTTCTCTTGGAAGCTTTCCTGCTTTACGGACAGGAGCAAAACCTACCTCAAGTGCGTATGCAATAGGACAGCCTACAACAAACCCGCGTGCTTCCGGCCCCACAACGATATCAATATCTTTTTCACGGGCAAAATCGGCCATTTCATCAATTGCCTTTTTATAAACTGCTCCATTATCCATAAGAGTAGTAATATCTTTAAATTTTATACCTTCTTTTGGCCAGTCCGGCACTACTGTTATATACTCTTTAAAATCCATACTCAATTTCCTCCTAGTTTCTGCATCGTTCGTTGAGAGCTGCAGCAAATATACTGATTCGTTTAGTGGTTATTGTTTGTCAGCTTTCCGGACTAAAATGTCCTTACTCCGCTGATACAGGAAATGTAGTTTCCTCCAGAAGATCTTCGAAGAGCTGTTTCAAATCAGCATTGGATGAATAAAACAGCTTATCTTCTATGTCGCTCTGCTCAAGCTGACGCCTGTATGAAGCTGATTCTGTCAGATCCTTCTTTTCAGGGCTATCTTTGAGCTCAACAACTCCATTGTTTATTGTAACAAATCCCAGTTCAAAAAACACCTTACATATAAAATGAACTGCCGTTACGGGCCAGCCTTTATGAGCGGAAAGGCTTTCAGCATTATCCTTCAGGTTAAAGGATTTTCGTTTCATTAAAAATGCGTAAAACCACTTAAAATGATCTCTTGTTGGAAGCATTTCAAAAAAATGATCTTTATCATGTATGAATGCTGCGTAAATCCTCCCTGGTTTACCATGTTTCTGAAAGAATTCTCTCAGATCTTCCATACTCCCGGGTAAATCAAACAGTAAAACATTCTTATTCGTAAGATCTGTCACTGTATCTTCCGGACCTTCCGTCATCTGAAGCACTTTCCAGTTATCAGGAAGTTTTTTAACCATTTCTCCTGATTCTTTATTCCATACAGTGACGATCACAGTTTCAGGAGTAAGATGTTCCATTTGCTGCCAGGGATCCTTCAGCCCTCTTAAATCAAAGAGCTGCCATTCATCCACCTTCATATCTTCAATAATCACCTGTGGTTTTACATGGCCATTCCATTCATTAATCGATAACTTCCCTACGACAGAGGCTTTAGCATGAGGCGAAATTTCATCGTAAAGCTCGCCCATACGAAACCCTATCCCGTCTACCATATTAGTACTCTCTTTAAAAGTTACTTTAAGGTGATCCTTTTTTGAGCCGATTTTTTTCAGAACGGATAAATTCACACCGTCCAGAAGTATTTTAGGAGACGGGTTCCCGACTCCAAATGGGGCCATCATTTGGAGGTCTTTTATTGCTTCTACTGTTACTTCTGATAATTTAACCGGAAGATCGACTGATAATGATCTTATCCAGTCTTCAGGCTTAACTGTCGCCTCAGCTATTTCATTCATTTTTTTCTGCAGCGGCTGTATATGCTCTGTTTTCATCGTTAACCCGGCGGCCATCGGGTGCCCGCCGAAGTGAGGGAGCCATTCACGGCACTGGGACAGGGACTTGAACATATCAAATCCATCAATGCTCCTTGCAGAGCCTTTTGCGAGCCCTGTTTCACTGTCTATGCTCAGAACAATTGACGGCCGGTAATACTTTTCAGTCAGTCTGCTTGCAACAATTCCAATAACGCCTGCGTTCCAGCCTTCGTTACCAACTATGATGACAGAAGACAGTCCCTGTTCCTCCACTTGCCGCTCTGCTTCTTCAGCGATATCAGCAACAACCTTCTGACGTTCTTTATTTAAATCGTCTATCATTACAGCCAGTTCATCTGCTTCCAGCATATCTTCGCTGATCAGCAGCTGTACTGCCGGATCGGCAGAATCCATTCTCCCAGCAGCGTTCAGCCGGGGACCGATACCAAAGCCGACAGATTCCTCCGTTAATTCCTGTGGATTAATTCCGCAATGATCCATAAGTGCTTTCAAACCGGGGCGCTGTACCATTGACAGTCTCCGGATTCCTGCGGATGCAAAGAATCTGTTCTCATCTGTTAAAGGCACTAAATCTGCGATAGTTCCAATGGCTATCAGATCCAGATATTTTTCCGGAAGTTCTCCAAGCAGAGCGTGAGCCGTTTTTCCTGCAACTCCCACACCAGCAAGGTTAGGGTTCGGATAGAAGCAGTCCTCCTGCTTAGGGTTGATAACCGCATAGGCATCAGGTATCTCTGGAGGAGGTTCATGGTGGTCTGTAATAATCAGGTCTATTCCCAGTTCTCTTGCAACTTGTGCTTCATATACTGCTGAGATACCAGTGTCCACCGTTATAATAATAGAAACTCCCTCTTCTTTCGCCTGCCTGAATGCACCTTCATTCGGACCGTACCCTTCTGTAAACCGGTTCGGAACATAATACCCTACCTGAGCTCCAAGTTCTCTGAGCGTTAAAAACATAAGAGAGGTACTCGTTACTCCATCCGCGTCATAATCACCAAAAATAAGTATCTTTTCTTCATTTCTTATGCCTTCTTTAATTCTCTCTATTGCTTTTTCCATATCTTTTAACAAATACGGGCTGTGAATACATGATTCGTCTATATTTAAAAAAGTTTTAGCCGTTTCCGTTTCTGTAAAACCTCTCTGTACTAAAAAACGGGAGGCTATTTTTGAAAGCCCCAGCTGTTCAGAAAAATAGTTAACTTTTAATTCATCAGTCTCTGAAACTTTCCACCGTGCCTTTGATGTTAGCATATAAAAAACCACCCCTGACCAAATTATTATACATAAGGTCAACAAAGGTGGCAATGATTCATATACTATTTCGTCTACTTTGATTTCATTCTTTTTCTGGCGACCCTTCCCCCTGGAAGCTCTTCTTCTTCTTCTTTGCCTGAAGCAACCTCGTTTTCTTGTTCACTCCAGCTTTCATCATGCGACTGAAGACGATTTTTCAGGCGTTTTATCTCCTGTTTCTGTTTATGCAGCTTATACATAGCTGCGCTTCCGGTAATTAAACCGCCCATAAGAACAGAACTGATAATTACTAATACAAGCGGCCATTCGGCCCGGCCGAATAAATAATTCACTTCTACAGGATCAACGTTTATAACAGCGAAGATAGCTATAATTAAAACAATAATAATGCCTGTAATAATAGCCCACTGACGCTTCATTATCCATCACCCCTCCTCAGAATAAGGATTTATATGAATTCTCACATCCTGAACATAATCATCCTCCATAAGTGTCTTTTTCACTTGTTTCCCGATTGTATGCCCTTCTTCTACAGATATATGTGGATCTACTGCAATTTTAATATCCACGATGACATAGTGTCCGTGTTCCCTGGCCAGGAGCTCGTTAACTGCCATAACTCCAGGTACTCCTCTGGCCATTTTCTCCATCTCAACAGTATCTTCTTCGTGTAGTACGTGGTCGAGAGTATTATGAATCGCTTCACTGCCAAGTTTCCAGGCCATTTTTATAATTAATACAGCAACAAATAACCCGGCAAGAGGATCAGCGTATACGAGCCATGGAATGTCTGCCATTCCCCCAAAAATGGAGGCTCCGATTCCAATAAGAGCAGCGACTGAAGAAAAGACATCTGAACGGTGATGCCATGCATCTGTAATCAACGCATCACTTCGGTATTTTTTACCCAGATGAATTTTATAGCGAAACATCAATTCTTTAACTATAATTGAAAAAATAACTGCATATATTGCCGCTGTACCAGGAACTGCAATGGGTTCAAAGAATGATTTTCCTGCATTAATTGCTATTTCCAGACCAACGATGAATAATAATACCGCCACGATAATCGCAGTAACAGTTTCCGCTTTTCCGTGGCCGTAAGGGTGATCTTCATCTGGAGGCATCTTCGCCGCCCTGATGCCGATTAGTACAGCCACTGACCCGACTACATCCGAGGCGGAGTGGACAGCGTCTGCCACAAGAGCCCGGCTGTCTGCGATAACACCGACTATAGCTTTAATTGCCGCAAGCAGAATATTTCCGATTATCCCAACCCAGGCACCAAACCGGACTTTCTTATACCGTTCATCATGTCTGTTTTCTTCAAGCATTTTATACACCTCGTTGAACATTTCCGCTTATTTTAACTACTATAACATTATTTGCTATTTCCCTCCTGTTAATTAACTTTCTTTTAAATTAATGACATTTCGAAGTACAGCACCAAAAAAGGGTGTCTCAAAAGTTAAACTTTGAGGCACCCCCTTAATTAAAATTATGCTTCTGTCGGTTCTGCTGTTCGCTGTTTCTTTTTCCGCTGAAGCTGTTTCCATTTCAGCACCATCCATAGCTGAGCAGCTATAAACAGAGAGGAATAAGTTCCAGCTACAAGCCCCACTACGAGAGCGAAAGAGAATGTACGAATTGCTTCCCCGCCGAAGATAAATAAAGCAGCTGCAGCGAATACAACAGTGAGCACCGTATTAATAGATCTTGCAAGAGTCTGCACCAGGCTTTTATTAACCACTCTTGCCAGGTCATCAAACGTTTTGATCCGTTTTTCATAACTCATATTTTCTCTGATCCTGTCAAAGGTTACAATCGTATCGTTTATAGAATAACCTATTATTGTAAGCACAGCCGCAATGAACGGAATATTCACTTCCATTTGCACAATAGCAAAAACGGTTAATATAAACAAAGCATCATGGAACAAGGCGATAATTGCCGATATGCCATACAGAAACTCGAATCTTATTGTCACGTAAATTATAATTCCCACCGCAGCAATAAGAACAGATATAATAGCATTTCGCGCCAGTTCTTCCCCAACAATCGGAGTAACGGTACTCACGTTTGGAGTATTCCCGTACAGCTCTTCAAAGTGGGCCTGGACTTCCAGCGTTTCCTGCTGGCCTAAAGCTCCGATAAATGCAGCTCTCGCAATATCATTTGCTCCTCCGGCCAAAGTAATATCATCAGGCTCGAGCCCGAGCTCCTGAAACTCTCCGGCAATTTCCTCGGCAGTTACAGTCTCGTCCGCAAGAACTTCAACCGTTGTACCGCTCCGGAAATCAATTCCCAGATTCAGGCCGAGCGTCACCAGGAGAATCACCCCGGTCATAAGCAAAATTCCGGAAAATATGAAAAACTTCTTTCTGTGTTTTACAAAATCAATTTTTGTATTTTCATGTTCAAAGTTCACTGATTTCACGCTCCTTTACACCGAACATACGCGGTTTCTGATTGAGCACCCGGCTGTTTACCCATAGTCCGAGAAGTAATCTTGAGCCGAATACGGCAGTCAGGAAACTGGTAAGTATACTAACGATGAGCATGACAGCAAAACCTTGAACAGCACTTGTACCAAAATAGAACAGTACGGCAGCGGCCAGAATGGTTGTTATATTAGCATCCAGAATGGTGGATAAGGAACGGCGGCTTCCTGCACGGAAAGCACTCATAGTAGACTTGCCGGATCTCAGCTCATCCTTTATCCGCTCGAAAGTAATAATATTAGCGTCAACTGCCATCCCCACTCCAAGGATTAACGCCGCTATACCTGGAAGCGTAAGAACAGCATTCATCCAGTTGAATACAACAAGCACCAGGTAAATATAGATACTTAAAGTAACAAGAGCGACAAGCCCCATAAACCTGTAGTAAAAAATCATATAAGCAAAGATCAGGCCTATTCCGATAAAGCCTGCATAGATTGCCTGGTCCATCGCTCTCTCACCGAGCGAAGCACCTACTGCGTTAGCAGAAAGCTCCTCAAGTTCAACAGGCAGTGCTCCTGCATTTAAAACTCCTGCAAGCTGCTGAGCAGATTCCACAGTGAAATTACCTTCAATCATAATGTCTGTTGTACGAAGAACACTTCTGACCGTAGGAGCAGAAACTATTTTTGAATCTTCTTTCTGGATTTCTTCGTAAAAGGTATCTTCTTCATCGTAGTCAAGCCAGATAGCCATACGGTTATCCGGATTCTGCATTATCTCCTGGCTGACATCACCCATAAGGTTTGCATCTTCAAGAGTAACTGTAACAATCGGCTGGTTCGTGTCAGGATGGAAGCTTTGTCTCGCCCCGCCTTCCACAAGGTCCGACCCGTCAAGCATTAAGTTATCGTCTACATCCCGGAACGATAATCGCGCTTCAGTTGCAAGCAGTTCCCGGGCGGCCTGCTGGTCTGTAACACCCGCAAGCTGGACACGCACCCGGTCGTCCCCCTCAATAGTAACGTTCGGCTCCGATACACCAAGGACGTTAATCCGGGCGTTCAGGGCCGCAACTGTATCAGTAAGCAATTCACGGTCCATCTGCTGCCCTTCATCAATAGGGTGCACTTCATAAAGGACCTCGAATCCTCCCTGCAAATCAAGACCTAAGCTAATTTCTTCGGCATGGTCAAGGACATTTGAAGCTATTAACGCAGCAAACGCAGCCACAATTACAAAAAATGCGGCAATATGCCCTTTTTTGACCCCTCTCTTTTTCTTCATGAACGAATGCTCCTCCTTAAATGCTGCTTTCCTGGAGATAATGATCTCCCGGCACGGTGATTCTGGATGTTAAAAAAAGTCATTATCAGAAGCTGTCCTGCAAAGCCTTCCTGCAGAACGGCTAAAGTTCCCTTTGTATACTGAATAACCATTACTATATCAATAAAATCAATAGTCTTATTATAGCGATTCAAAAAAAAACGTGCAATGCTTCATGTTCTTTATGAACCGTTATCCCCAGTTTCCGAATCACTTTTCTTTATGGATTTACCATATAATTCCTGTTAGCTGTTTTTATGATTACTAAGGCGTTCATCAACCGGCTCGTCCTCTTTAAACCAATCCGGCCCCTTATATGCAGCAACAGTCAGCCAGTTCATATAATCATGTGCTCTCAGCCTGAATACTTCAGCTACAATCCAGTGTGGCCTCACCTCTTCGGGAACTTCAATTCTCGGAAGTTTCGCAGTGAAGCATTCCCAGACATCTTCCGGAGAGACATTCTCATAACCCAGCATCTGTAATTCTTCCGCTTTACTATTTAAAACCGGCTCAATTTCTTCTTTCCATACCTGTATTTTTTCTTTTTCCATTTTAATGCCTCCCCAGATAAAGTGAACCTTCAATCAGTGGGATTTTGTTCATCCCCCACTGTTTGTCAGCTGAACCAATCGGGATGTTAGCGTCCGTTATCTCCCGCCTAACACATCTTCGCTTCATCTCATGTTTTGAGGCGGGAGGTTTACGGACGGTTACATCGGGATAAAAACTAATTAATTTTTACCGCCCAGGAGCAGCGCTGTAGCTGCGCCTCCAATAAAAGTAATAATGCTTGGAAACAGAGTACCCATACTTGAAATTCCAGGGTAAACCACGACAGTTGACCCTGCCACAAGACCAATTATTACGGAATATACCATTACAGGATATTTACGGAGCAGGAATTTAATCAATTTACTGCTGACTATAAACCCTATAGCAACCCCTGCCCCGATAGTAATTATGACAGGGAAATTCAGAGTAGCCAATGCATTTATTGCAGTCCGGTATACACCGAGAAGCAGAAGAACAAAAGAACCGCTGATCCCGGGAAGAAGCATGGACATGCTTGCCAGCCACCCTGAAAAAAACAGTCCGGCTGCTGCGGAAAATGATGTTAACTCAATAAGAGCCGAGGATTCCTCCGCAGGAATGAACCCCATACTGCCTACGAGCAGTGCAGCGGCTATCAGGGCGGTATAATGTTTTACAGTAAATGTTTCTTTTAAACGGGCGTTCCGGACGAGTAATGGAATTATCCCTATAATAAGCCCCAAAAAGAAAAATTGTGTTGGTTCAAAATGGTATGTAAGCAGCCATTCTATCAGGTTACTCAGTGAAAAAATTGCAAGTACCATTCCAACTCCCAAAGGAATAAGGAAAAGCAGATGCCTTTTCCAGTCTTTACTGAATATCCCGCTTACAGCTTCTATAAACTGATCGTATATCCCAAGCAAAACCGCTATGGTCCCCCCGCTGACACCTGGTATGAGATCGCTGGTCCCCATCATTGCTCCGCGGTATAAATTTCTCCATTCCACTTAAACATTCTCCTTCTCTGTACAAAAATTATGCAGTTGCAGTTCAGCGTTATATTAAAAACGTAATATATAAAGGTTATATTTTCAAACTTGTCATGCTTGACCCCCTTTTCAGCATATACATTCTTAATGAAAAAATCCATGATTTTTTACAGAAAGCAGGGGGGTTTATGACGAAGCAGTCTTTCCTGAAAGGAGCATTTATTTTAATAATGGCCGGGCTTATTACCCGGATTCTTGGGTTTGCCAATAAAATTGTTGTGGCAAGAATAATGGGGGCTGAAGGGGTCGGACTGTATATGATGGCAGTGCCCACCCTGTTACTGATAATCACTCTGACACAGCTTGGACTGCCAGTGGCAATTTCCAAGCTTGTAGCTGAAGCGGATGCAGATAATGACCGGACAAAAATAAAGCGGATTCTCGTAGTATCATTGTCAGTCACTGCAGTTCTGAGTATTATCTTTACATTGCTGATGATAGTCGGTGCACCGTTAATTTCGCAGCATCTTCTTACAGACCCAAGGGCTTTCTATCCTTTGGTAGCCATTTCTCCGATAGTGCCAATCGTAGCGTTGTCCTCTGTTCTAAGAGGGTATTTCCAGGGTCTTCAGAATATGAAACCCACAGCTTATTCGCAGATTATCGAACAGCTTGTAAGAATTACGCTCGTAGCCACATTTACCACTGCTTTTTTACCGTATGGCATCGAGTATGCTGCCGCCGGTGCTATGCTTTCCGCTGTGCTTGGGGAACTCGCTTCATTACTTTACATGATATATACGTTTAAAAGGAAAAAGAAGTTCCGGGTCAGGCGCCGTTTTTTCACTTACGCAAAAGATGGGAAGGATACTCTTAATGATTTACTGGCAATCGCCCTGCCAACGACCGGAAGCAGGCTGATTGGTTCTGTTTCTTTCTTCTTTGAACCCATTGTTGTAGCCCAGTCACTGGCTCTTGCCGGAGTAGCTACAGTTGTTGCCACATCACAGTACGGGGAACTGGCTGGTTATGTCATACCAATGCTTTTGCTGCCTACTTTTATTACCTACTCTCTTTCAGTCTCCCTGGTTCCTGCCATCAGTGAAGCCGCCCACCAGAATAACTACAAAATGATTCACCACCGGCTTGAACAGGCATTGAGGCTTGCTTTTGTCTCGGGAGGCTGCTCTGTAGTCATACTTTATGTTTTTGCAGAACCTATTATGGAACTCGTGTATAATGCACCCACAGTAGCAGCTTACTTGAAAATTATGGCGCCTTTCAGCCTTATGCTGTACCTTCAGGGTCCACTCCAGGCTGCCCTCCAGGCCCTGAGCCTTGCCAAAGCTGCTATGATAAACAGTTTTATCGGGGCCTTCGTAAAAATAGCAGCTATTTTTGTCCTTGCATCAAGACCGGAGCTTGGTATTATGGGAGCTGCACTGGCTATCGTTATCGGTTTTCTTCTGGTAACACTGCTTCATTTCGCCACTCTTGTCAAAACAATCAGCTTTACATTAAATATCAGAGATATATTTAAAGTGATAACAGCAATAGTTATCACCGGTACTCTCGCTCACTGGCTCTGGGACCATTCATTCACGCAGACCGATCTTTTGCCAAGAACGTTAGTGCTTATAATACTATCCGGCTTCTTTTACCTTCTGATCATTTCTGGCATGGGGCTGATTAAGAAAGAAGAAGCTTCCCGCATCCCCCTTCTGCGGAATTTTATCAGGTGAGGATGCAGCCTGCATGTTTAAGTTAATAGCATAAAAAAACTCGCCGATTGGCGAGCCTTAAGGCGAAGTCAGAGGCGTAGTTGCACTTATACTTCGGCCATAAAATTTTCACTGCGTCGAATTAACTTCTTCGCTAAAAATTTTATACTTTCCCAAACTGCAAAAAGGGACATGGAGCTCCGAATGGAAACCATGTCCTTTTTCTATTCATCGATCAGATCAATAAATAACTGATTATTCTTATCCAGAGAGCAGTATGAAATTTTCTTCACATCCCTGTAGCCAAGCTTTCTGAGTTCCTGCCTCAGCCACAGCTGATTTCTGCCTATCTCCTTTAAATGGTCATTTTGCACTCTCCCATCGAGTATTAACGGGAGAGGCAGGTAAGATACTGCACTTTGGTTATGCTCCTTCCCTTCCTCTTTTTTGATAATTGAAAGATCCCCGGACGGCTCAAGAATAGCAAATTCAACGTCAGACATATACCTGATATCCTTCTGCCGGAGCTGGAGCAGTAAGTCATCAAAATTATAGCGCTGCTTTCTCATTTCTTTTTCATCGATTTTTCCATTGCGGATTATCACAGAAGGTGAGCCATCAATAAGCTTCCTGAGTTTACGGCTTTTCAATGATATATAGGCGAGGCTGATCTGAATAATCATTAATATGAGCATAGGAGTGATCTGTCTTGCCAAAGGAACACTGACATTTTCAATAGACAGCACTGCCAGCTCTGCAAGCATAATGGAAATTACAAAGTCTACTACAGAAAGCTCTCCTATTTCCCTCTTTCCCATGAACCGAAAAACAAGGAGGATCACAATATAAATAACGATGGTCCTCGAAATGATTGTACCGTATTCCAAAGTGAACGCCCCTTTTCCATATTCTCCTCTTATCTTTAACAACTGCCCTATTATAAATGAACAGAAAGGGGTGGTAATTATGGGAAGTCCACAAGAATAGTGCTAGTACCTTGTCTTTTACCTGCCATCAGGAAGAATGAACTGATGCAATACCCGAGTAAAAAGTTCGCTGAACCTTTTACAGACGAAAAAACCTGGTTTACTGAAAATAAACCAGGTAGCGGAAGTATATATACAAACTGGACAGTACGAAGGAAATAATCGCTGTAGGAGCCCCTACTTTCAGAAAGTCCATGTAGGTGAATGGCTGCTTCGCTTTTACGGCCAGCCCGGCTACTATTAAGTTGGAGCTCGCACCTATTAATGTTCCGTTTCCTCCCAGACAGGCTCCAAGGGCAAGGGCCCACCAGAGGGGATCCAGATTGTTCATACCGTATTCCTGGAATTCTAGAATAACAGGAATCATGGCTGCTACAAAAGGTATATTATCCACAAAACCAGAAAGGATGCCGGAAGCCCATAAAATCAGCATCGCAGTTTTCGGCAGGTCCCCTTCCGTATAATAAATGATCGATTTTGCCACTTCATCAATAATTCCGGTCTCCTTTAATCCCCCGACTAACATAAACAATCCCACAAAGAAAAACAAAGTGACCCATTCGATGGTCTGAAATATTTCTTCTGTCTGTTTATCTTCATGAGTCAGGAGCATTAACAGCAGCGCTCCCCCCATTGCAATACTTGTTATATCAACGTTTAACAGCGGCTGAATGATGAAGCCGGCCGTTGTGAGCACTAACACTGTGACAGATTTGAACAGGAGCGGACGATCCCTTAAATAACTTCTCGGGCTGACTGCCATGAGCATTTCCTGGTTTTTGCGTGCCACGACTAACTGGTTTCGGTATAAAAAAGTAATTCCAGCCATTATAACAATATAAATGACGATGACGATGGGTCCCAGGTTTACGAGAAAGGCATTAAAAGTCAAGTGGTCTACTGCCTGCCCGATCATCAGGTTAGGAGGATCTCCAATTAAAGTGGCAGTCCCCCCTATGTTCGAGGCAATTATTGCAGCCATTAAATAAGGTATTGCAGTTATATTAAGCATTTTAGTCAGAGTAAGCACGATAGGTACTATAAGGAGCACAGTTGTCACATTATTCAGGAATGCCGAACCGATTGCCGTCAACGTGGAAATCACAATCAGCAAGGGGACAGGCCTTCCGTGGATAAACTTTGCAAGTGACACCGCAAGGAATTCAAAAAAGCCGCTCTGGCTTGTAATTGAAACGAGTATCATCATGGATAATAGAAGGACGATTGTATGCCAGTCGATATGTTCTAAAAAAGCGGAATTCAGGTCAATGACTCCTGCAAAAAGCATAAATACTCCGCCCAGACAGGCAATCAGCGCTCTGTTAATCTTCTCGCTGATAATAAACACATAACTTATTATAAAAATCACTAAAGCCAAAACCCAATCCATGAACCAGTCCCTCCCCCGGTCGTTCGATACATTGTATGACTGAAAAAGGACAAACATGTATCTTTGTTAAGAGAAGCGGCGGGTACGGATAGCTGCTGATTATTAGGTGTATGAACCTTAATATCATAAGTGAACTGCCGGTAGCGGAGATCAATTTTAAGTTGAATAAAGTTATCCCGATGTAACCGTCCGTAAAACTCCCGCCTCAAAACATGAGTGGTGGTGAAGATGTTCAGGCGGGAGATAACGGACGCTAACATCCCGATTGGTTCAACTAACAATCAGTGGGGGATGAATCCCCCCTACTGATTGAAGGTTCCCTTTATATAAATAAAAAAGTCGAACAGTACTTTTCGAGTGTAGTGTAAGACGGCGATTGTCCCTTCCTCTGCGAGCTTAGCTCCGTAGAATATCCGTCGAGACAACTCGATATGTTTGCGGTGAAAAAGATGCTCGTTCCTGCGGGAAAAGCATGAGAAGCTGAAAATCCATTTTTTACGGCGTTCAGCCGTCAAAAATTAGTTGAAGCCGTGCCCGCAGAAAGCGTCCGTCTGAAACGTAAATCGAACAACAAAGTAACATTTTAAATTAATGTTCGTATTAAAAATGAAAATCTTGAATTATGAAATTGTTTCAGTTTTAACCCCCTCCAAAAAAGCCCGTCTATTTTTTGTCTGTCCGAATATAAATTTTATAAAAGAATTTTTACAGGAGGGGAATAATCCATGCACCAGCGGATGCTAAGCAGTGCTTTATACGGTATACTTGCGATTTTGATATTAGTAGTAGCAGCCAGTTTCATCAGTTCACTTTTATTAAGATTTACATCAATGCAGGAAGGGAGTTTCACCTGGGTCTTATTAGGTTTTTCTTTTATTGCGGTATTTACGGGAGGATTTATTTCCGGAGGCCGTTCCGGAGAAAAAGGCTGGCTGACCGGAGCAGTAACCGCACTGCTTTTTACAGTGATAATATTCCTTGTTCAGTTTTTAGGCTACAACCAGGGTTTTGATACGGAACAGCTGCTTATCCATTGTGGTTATTTGTTTGCTGCTATTTTAGGCGGAATGCTGGGGGTAAACGTCAGAGGGGGCGCATACTAAAACGAGATTGTGGACGATGGGAACCATTACCGGATGCAAAAAACCGACTTCCTTTTATATGGAAATCGGTTTTTTTATTAGTTCTGGTTTACTACTTCACGGATTGCCTGACGATCAAAAGTCAGTTTATTTCCGCCGTCCACTGTAACGATAATTCGATTCTCATCGATTGCATCAATCGTACCGTGCAAACCGCCAATAGTAATAATTTTATCTCCCTTTTGAAGTGCCGCATGCATCTCCTGAATTTTCTTCTGTCGTCTTTGCTGCGGACGAATTAACAGGAAGTAAAAGATTGCGAACATTAAAAGTAACGGTAATAACGCGCCAAAAATACCTTCCACCAACTTCACCCCTTTCAGTGATAAACACCGCTGCTTTTGCTTTATAGGGTAATCCGGCAGATTGCCGGGCAAAAGCTCACTCATTCATCATATTTCCTGAGAGTAATCCAATATTTATTAATATATTGTCCTAAGCAGTTGTCTCTCCTGTTCTATTTTAGACAAATTATGGAGAGAAAATCAATAAAAATAGTGTGTTAAATATAAATTTCCCTTTAGAAGTTTTTTGCGTCAGGTTTATTAAACCCGTATGCTTCGAAAAATTCTTCCCTGTAATCAAGAAGACGGTCTTCCCGTATTGCCTGACGGACATTCTCCATAAGCTTCAGAAGGAAGTGAAGATTATGATAAGTGGTCAGCCTGAACCCGAATGTTTCATCACACTTCACAAGATGTCGGATATAAGCCCGTGAGTAATTCTGGCACACATGGCAATTGCAGTTTTCGTCAAGCGGCCTGAAATCCCGGGCGTATTTTGCATTCCTGACCACAAGCCTTCCGCTGCTCGTCATTAACGTCCCGTTTCTCGCAATTCTCGTTGGGAGAACACAGTCAAACATATCAATACCTCTGATTGACCCATCAATGAGTGAATCTGGTGAACCGACGCCCATTAAATATCTCGGCTTGTCAGCAGGCAGCAGCGGTGTAGTGTACTCAAGGGCTCTGTTCATCACGTCCTTTGGCTCTCCTACAGACAGCCCTCCAATGGCGTATCCAGGGAAATCGAGAGAAACAAGATCTTCTGCGCTTTGTTTACGCAAGTCTTCATATTCGCCTCCCTGTACAATTCCAAAAAGTCCTTGTTCGTCAGGACGCGCATGTGCTTTAAGGCATCTTTCAGCCCACCGGCTTGTCCGTTCAACGGATGCTTTCATATATTCGTACTCAGCTGGATATGGAGGACATTCATCAAATGCCATCATGATATCAGGCCCAAGATCATTTTGAACCTGCATTGATTTTTCAGGTGTCAAAAATAACTTTTCACCGCTCAGATGGTTACGGAATTCCACACCTTCTTCACTGATTTTTCTGAGGTCACTCAGGCTGAAAACCTGGAACCCGCCTGAATCAGTTAAAATTGGCCTGTCCCAGTTCATGAATTTATGGAGACCGCCCGCTTCCTTAATAATATCGCTTCCCGGGCGGAGCCACAGATGATACGTGTTGCTCAATATAATTTTTGCCCCCATGTCCTTCAGGTCTTCCGGGCTCATTGTTTTCACTGTTGCGAGAGTTCCGACCGGCATAAACATCGGAGTCTCAAAAGAGCCGTGGGGAGTATGGACTATTCCCAGCCGGGCTCCTGACTGTTTGCATGTTTTGATATGTTCATATGTTATTGCTGGCATTGTTTCACTTCCTTTTAAATTAACAGCATTGCGTCTCCAAAACTGAAGAAGCGGTATCTTTTTTCGACGGCTTCGTTATATGCCGCGAGTATATTTTCCCTGCCTGCGAACGCGCTCACGAGCATTACCAGTGTTGATTTTGGCAAATGGAAATTTGTAAGCAGTCCATCAATCGCCTGAAATTTAAAACCTGGATATATAAATATATCTGTCCAGCCGGAACTTTCCCTGAACGTTCCATTCCCATCCCTGGCGATTGTTTCGAGCGTTCTGGCAGAGGTAGTACCAACAGCGATAATCTTCCTGCCATTTTCTTTCGCTTCCGTAAGAGCCGACGCAGCATCGGCACTCACCTGGTAAAATTCGGCGTGCATCTTATGTGATTCCACATCCTCCACTGTTACCGGCCGGAAAGTCCCTAAACCTACATGTAAAGTAATATAAACTATATTAACCCCAAGCTCCTTTACCTTCGCAAGCATGTCTTCAGTAAAATGCAGGCCAGCTGTGGGGGCTGCAGCGGAACCGCTGTGCCTGGCGTACACTGTCTGGTAACGGTCTTTCTCTTCCAGCTGCTCCTGAATATACGGGGGCAACGGCATATGTCCCAGTTCGTCCAGAATTTCATTGAAAATCCCCGAAAAGTGAAACTTCAGCTTCCGCCTTCCTTCCGGCAGTTCTTCCAGGCACTCAGCTTTTAGCTTCCCATCCCCAAATGAAACAACCGCCCCGGTCTTGAGCCGTTTCGCAGGCTTAGCCAGTACTTCCCAAACATGGCTTCCTTCTTCTTTCAGAAGAAGAATCTCCACCTTCCCTGCCGTTTCCTCTTTTATTCCGAACAACCTGGCAGGCAGAACCTTTGTGTCATTTAGTACTAGCACATCCCCTTTGTTAAGGTACTGAAGCATATCGGGAAAATGACGGTGCTCTCGTTTTCCTGTTTTCCGGTTCAGAACTAAAAGTTTTGAAGCAGTTCTGTCAGCCAGAGGAGTTTGTGCAATCAGCTCTTCAGGCAGGGAAAAATCAAATTGTGATACATCCATTGTCATTCAACCTCTTTCCAGGCAGCCATAAAATGAACCGGCTTTTCCCCCGTCTCATCTGAACCTGCCTAATAGCAATAAAATTAATGATAAAACAACACTGATAATAATTGAAGTCATAAGAGGAAAATAAACAGTAGTATTTCCCCTCTTAATTAATATATCCCCGGGAAGTTTCCCTAAATTAATATATTTTCCTCCAACCTGCCAGAGCAATCCGGCTATAATAAGGACCACACCGGCAATTACAAGCAGTTTTGGCAGCTGGCTCATGAACCAGGCACCTCCAGTTTCAAATGATGATAAGCCTGATGGGTGGCTACACGCCCCCTCGGCGTCCGCTGCAGAAAACCGATTTGCAGTAAATATGGTTCATACACATCTTCAATTGTATGAGCTTCCTCACCAATAGTAGCGGCCATCGTATCAAGGCCAACTGGTCCTCCGCGGAATTTTTCAATTATATTTTTTAACAGTTTATGATCTATCTCGTCAAGTCCAAGCTTGTCGACCTGCAGAAGTTCCAGTGCTTTCTGAGTTCCTTCAAGGTTAATTGCCCCATCACCGAGAACCTGGGCAAAGTCCCTTACTCTGCGAAGAAGCCGGTTGGCGATTCTCGGAGTCCCTCTGGACCTACCTGCAATCTCCTTAGCCGCTTTATGGGCGATCTCCACTTCCATCACATCCGCAGTCCGCTCCACTATTTCTGTAAGTTCTTCATGTGTATAGTATTCCAAACGGCTCACCACCCCAAACCTGTCTCTTAGGGGGGCAGAAAGCATACCGGCCCTCGTCGTCGCTCCAACGAGGGTGAAAGGAGGCAGGTCAAGACGCACGGACCTTGCTGAAGGGCCTTTTCCTATAACAATATCAAGGCAAAAATCCTCCATTGCCGGGTACAGCACTTCTTCCACAGACCGGTTTAAACGATGAATCTCATCGATAAACAGCACGTCACCTGGTTCAAGCCCTGTAAGTATTGCCGCAAGATCACCAGGCCGTTCAATGGCCGGGCCGGCAGTAGTTCTTAAATTAACCCCCATCTCATTTGCGATGATCATTGAGAGAGTGGTTTTCCCAAGGCCAGGGGGACCATATAACAGCACATGATCCAGTGTTTCTTCCCGCATTTTAGCCGCCTCAATAAAAACAGTTAAATTTTCTTTGACTGTTTCCTGGCCGATATACTGAGAGAGGGTTTGCGGCCTGAGGCTTCGCTCTTCCCATTCTTCATGGCCCTGGGATTCGCCGCCTACTAATCGGTCCTCCATGATGATTCCTCCATTTTCGTTTTATTACTATCTCCTGAGCATAAGCTGCAGAGCTTTTTTAATGTATGCATCAATAGTCATGTCTTCCTTTTTCAGCTCAGGCATAACTTTATTAATTTCCTTATCGGCATAGCCCAGAGCTTTAAGTGCTTCCACCGCTTCGTCCAGATTAACACTTTCCCTGGAAAAAGAAAGTGTATCATTCTCTTCTTCTGTCTGGAAGAGAGGAGCAATAAATTCAGGCAGTTTTCCTTTCAAATCGAGGATAATCTGCCTGGCTGTTTTTTTCCCTACCCCAGGAAACCTCACGAGAAATTTTTCATCTTCCTCTTCAATCGCCTGTACTACAGTTGCCGGTTTACCTGAGGCAAGAATCGCCAGAGCTCCCTTAGGCCCGATGCCGGAAACCTGCAGAAGTTTTTCAAACAGGCGTCTTTCTTCCCGGCTTAAAAACCCGAACAGCTTTATAGCATCCTCTCTCACATGCTGGTATGTATATACTGTAATAGTCTCGTCCATCCATTCCTGGAATTGGTATGGATTGCCGCAATAAACTAAATACCCTGTATTATTTACGTCAATAACAATAAATTCTGTCTCAATATATGTTACTTTACCCCTTAAAAATTCAATCAAAGTAAACTCTCCTCCGCTTTTCACTCTTTAAATGAGAACACACATTTCTATTTTAACACATAACAGCTTCGCCAGGCCGTAATTGTCTTTCTGTCAATCTTTTTTCAAGAGGGACACAGGGGAAAAGCGGAGGAGGGAGGATCCACAACAATCGGTGAAACGGTTCCTCGTTCCGCTATATGTTTAAAAAGGGGACTTCTGGGAAAGGAAGGCAGATCCGCAAGCAATTAAGCATTTCCGAATAAAACGTCCAGGTACAGCAAGACAATTTAACAAACAAAACGCCTGGAAAATATAATCCAGGCGTTTTGTCTGCTGCTTACAGCGTTTCCACTTTCTCAACGAGACCGGAACTATAAGGCAGCTCTATAGCTCTCTAATCGCATATTCTTCATACTTTTTCAGTACTTCCAGGTAATCATCTTTTGAAGATACTGGTATACCATCTCTCAGACTTTCATAATGGTGGCTTTTAAGCCTGCTTGTATTCACCTGGAAAAATGACTGAATTACTTCGTTAGCATCGGGCTTCCCATTATAAATACTTAAAGTTCCATCTTCTGAAAGCCCGAAATACCCGTTAATTTTCAAAAGCGGTGAAATATCGTTCAGGGCCATCCGAAAGACTATCTGATCCTCGTTCTGGTCAATAAGCTGCCAGTCTTCATACAAAGCCCAGAAGTCTTCAACCGACCAGATCGTTTCTTCTACCCTTTCCTCGCTGATCTCCCCATCTAAATATTCTCTTTGCAGAATTACTTCTATAGTTTTCGCATTATAATCCGCTGCCTCAAGTTTTTCAGCCATTGTTACTCCCGGGAAAGCGGAGTATAAAATAACAATGGAGAAAACCATAAACAGATAGCTTGAAATAAGAAATACTGAACAGTTTCCGGTTTTCGCTGCCCGTTTGAACAGAAGCATAATATGACGCCCCCTTTAAATGACGGAATTTTACTGGTTTTCGGTTCCTTTGTTATTAGGTTTGACCAAAAAAATAGAATTTATCCAATAAAGACCATCTGGTTCATTTAAACAAAAAATCTTTTTCAGGAAAGCATCCATAATATTAGCAGGAAAAATGAGCCAATGAAAAGAACGAAAAAATGACCAGGCGATAACTGCCTGGTCATTTCTAATGCTATCTGCTTCTTTCAAAAGGTCTTTGGACGGCTCTTCCAAGGTCCTGCAGCATATCCTCGAACGTAGCTCCAATTTCTTCAAATGGTTCACCTGCACGGAGCCTGTCATTCATGCCACGAACGTCTCTGACCTGATCCTCGTCAGTTACTACATGGACATCAAGGTCGTCCGAAATATCTTTAACTTTAGACCGGATTCGATCATCCAGCTGACTTCCGTCCCTTCCGTCTGCATCTACTCCGACGATTACATCATCGCCATTTACAATGACACTGCAGTCATCAACGGCATCCATTCTGCTGACAGTATTTTCGATTCTGCGGGCCAGACGGCCATCTTCGCCATTATAATATCCGCCGTCCTGCTGCCCATGTACATTCCCACCACGGGGAATCGTACGCCCATTGCCCTGCATACGATTTTGCCCGCGCAGTCCCGAAAGCTCGTCTCCCTGGCCAGTACCTCTGTTCATCAGGCCACGATGCTGCCTTCCTGTAGATTGGCCTCTTGTTGTGTCTCTGTCAAAACGGCCATTCAGAATACCATCTTCATCCACCATTCCTGGACGGTCATCACCAGTAATGCCTCGGCCAAATCCTTGATTGTTATTTTGCCCGATCATCCCACGGTTTTCTGACCCAAAGCCTCGGTTATTGCCGGCAAAACCTGTACCATCATTACGGTTGGCTGCGTTCTTTCCAAAGAGTCCACCCATTCCGGTGCCCTGGCCAGCTCCACCGCCCTGCATTGTTCCATAACCTCTTCCCTGGCCGGTCCCCTGGCCGACGCCCCTTTCTGTTGTATAACCATGCTGGAGAGTACCAGACCTTGTTTCTCTCTGATTAACCCCTAATCCGGTCTGATTTCCATAACCTCTTCCCTGGTTATATCCAGACTGCGTATCATTCATACCGGCGTCGTTTACATCACCACAACCAGCCAGTCCTGTTAATAACATACTTGCTGCAGTTAAACTAAGTGCAATTTTTTTCATTCATTAACCTCCTTTCCCCCATAGGTTGCCTAGGAGAAAGGAGTTTGATTCTGTCAGTTATATGCAATTTACTGGTTCACTTTTCCTATCCTGTCACTTAAAGAACGGAAGACGAATGGCTGCTGCCATCCGCCCTGAGTCAGATTAAATATCTTCATCCCCGTCTTCATCGTCTCTCCAGCTGAAAGGCTGAACCATTTGTCCAGGCTGGAATGTTGTTGGATACATACCTGGCGTCTGAAACGGCGGCATTTGCTGACCATAGGCCTGCATCGGGTACTGGCCTTGCCCCTGTGGCTGCATAGGATACTGGCCAGGCATGGGCTGCATTGGGTACTGGCCGGGCATCTGCTGCATTTGCGGTTGGAAAGGCATCATAGGCTGGCCTTGCTGATGGAAAGACATCGGCATCTGATGCTGCGGGGTAAGGTCACCAAAAGCCTGCCCCATCTGATGGGAAGGCGGGAACTCGCCACCTGTCATTTGTCCGTCCGTCATATCAAAATCGTCATCGTCATTCATTTGCATGCCTTGCATATGTGGCTGCATACCTGCTCCAGGAGGATACATGGAATGCCCTTGCTGACCAGGCATCATTCCAGTTGGGTATCCTTGGTGCACAGGTGCCTGCCCTCCTGTAAATCCGTGCTGTGCTGGCATATGGCCATGCCCCATTGCTGATGGCCAGTTGTAAGGCACAACAGGCGGACAAGGACTGCAGCCGCTCATCATCACCGGTGTAACAGGATAACAGTCTGCCATATGAGGCATCGGTTTTGCAGGGGGCTGTTTAACCAGCGGTTTCACTGGCACTTTTGCCGGCATCTTCTTTACTGGTGCTTTTACAGGTGCTGGTTTTTTAGGAGCTGGCATCACCGGCGGCTTTTCTTGTAGTTTTGATGGTTCTTTTACTGCAGGCATCTTAGGAGGTGCTGTAACCTTTGTTGTTTGTGTTTTTTGTTTATAAAAATTAAAGTTCATATTCTGCATATGATAGGAAGGCTGAGGCACTGGCGGAGGTGAAGGCATAGCCACCGGCGCTTCTTTTTCCTCTGGCAGTGAAGGAGGCGGGGCCTTGGGTTTTACAGGCGCTTCCTTGATTGGCATCTCCTTAGGCTGTTCTTTTATAACAGCCTCCTTTTTTGCCTGGACCCCTCCAGTTGGAATTTTTATTTTCATACCTGGCATAATTAAGTCAGGATTGCTAAGATGGCTGTTCGCTGCTTTTAAGTCTTCAAAATTAACGCCGTACTTCTGCGAAAGCTTCCACAACGTATCTCCTTTTTGTACAATATGAATTCTCACTCTCTCGGATCCCTCCCATACAATGTCACTATATCCTATGCTTAGGTGGGCGAATCGTCACTCTTTTCCAGACAAAATAATCATTTTACGGACAGATTTGCCTGAGCAGCGCAAACAATGATTAATTATCAATAAAATGTATGCCTCGTAAAATCATTGTAGTACAAAGAAAAAAGAGGAAAATTTCGAAATTAGAAGTTATCGGCGGAACTTGAAAAAAAACACAAAAATAATTTAACCTAATTCAAAAGATTATATATAATGGCCGCATGAATTAAACATGCGGCCAGCTGGCTTTTAGTAATATTGGTTATTTAACAGCTTTTTTTTTGTCTACCGCAGATGCCCAGTTAAGACAAGGATAACTTCCGAGTATTTCCACTCCGCACCCCAGCGCTTTAATTTCCTCGAAAACACCTGGAAGCAGTACCTGATCCATTTGCATATCCGCATCTATAATAAAGAAATAATTCCCTAATCCTGTTTTCATCGGCCTGGATTCAATTTTGCTTAAATTAATTTTTCTCCAGGCGAAGGCAGAAAGCACCTGATGGAGTGCACCTGAATAATCAGAGGGTAACGTAACCATCATCGTAGTTTTATACCCTGAAACAGGATAGTCATTTTCAATATTTATTTCGTTTCCTTTAAAAGCACGATCGTATAAAACTACAAAACGGGTTGAATTGTTATTATAATCGTTTATTTCATTTACTGCTGGCTCAAGCCCATATTCTTCTGCTGCAGTAAAATTGGCAACAGCTGCTATGTTTTTCCCTTGCTGCGCACTTACATACTGGGCTGCTTCTGCTGTTGAATTAGTATAAATAATTTCTGCTCCTGGCAGACGCTCCCGAAGAAAATTACGGCATTGAGCAATTGCGTGAGGATGAGAGTATACTTCTGATATACTTTCCAGGCTGGACATGTTTTCCGGTCTCACCAGCAAATTCTGCTGGATAGGTTCGATGATTTCAGCGCCTATTTCCAGTCTTTGATGGTGAATCAGATAGTCAAGAGTTATGTTGACTGAGCCCTCAATTGCGTTTTCAAGCGGAACTACCGTATAATCAACCTTCTTCTCTTTGACCGCATCAATGCTGTCCGGTATATTACTGAACGGAATACGCTCGCTGCCAAAAAACATTTCTTTTGCGGCTGCTTCTGTGAAAGACCCCTTCGGGCCAAGAAATCCTACTTTTTTCATTTTACATTCCACCTACTTTATGTCCCTGAACCGATGATCTCTACTTTAACTACTGAATCAAGCTGTTCAATTTTATTAAGCAGCCCAGTAATCTCAGAGTTCATGGCAGCAGTTTCTATTGAGATTGTTATTGCAGCCCTTCCCTGTAACGGGATAGTCTGGTTAATTGTTAAAACATTAGCGCCGGTCTGCGCTATAAGTGAAAGAAGTTTAGACAGCGTTCCAGAGCGGTCTTCCAGCTGGATCCCAAGAGTAATGATTTTTTCTTTTACCATTGTGTGAAAGGGGAAAATTCCATCTTTATATTTATAAAAAGCACTTCTGCTTAAATCCACTTTCTTAACAGCTTCATTTATTTTATCGATTTCTCCGTTTTCCAGCATTCTCTTTGCTTCTGCTGTTTTCAGCATAGCTTCCGGCAGCATATCCTCCCGGACGAGATAAAACTGGTCCATCCTTTTGCGCATCCTTCACACCACCTGAATTTTCATACTGTTTCTTCATTATAATGAGCTCCTGCTGTATTGACAACACTTAGCAGGATTGTGAAGGGGCAGCTGGTGCAAAAAAGAAAAGGCGGTTCCATAAACCGGAACCACCTCATACTGGTTATTCAACAAATTCGAATTCGTAACTGAGGATACGGACTGTATCCCCGTCTGTCGCTCCTTTTTCCCTTAAAGCATCATCTATCCCCATATGCCTCATTTTACGGGAAAATCTCTTTACAGCATCTTCCCTGTCAAAGTTAGTCATCTTAAACATCGTTTCTATCTCATGTCCCTCAATTACATAAGCACCGTCATCATCACGGGAAATTGTAAATGGAGCTTCCCGCTTAGTAAATTTATATACAACACGCTGTTCCATTTCTTCTTCCTCATATAATGGGAATTCAGGTGTTGTTTCCACCTTATCCATTACTGCCCGTAACAGAGGGTCCAGCCCTTTTTTTGTTACAGCCGAGATAGGAAAAATTTCAGCTTCTTCCCCAACCTGTTCCCGGAAACGCGCCAGATTATCTTCTGATTCAGGCAGGTCCATCTTATTGGCAACAATTATTTGCGGTCTTTCTGTTAAACGGAGATTATACTCTCTGAGCTCTTCATTGATCGTCAGATAATCTTCGTATGGGTCACGCCCTTCCAGACCGCTCATATCTATGACATGGACAATAACTCGTGTCCGTTCAATATGTCGGAGGAACTGATGCCCCAGCCCTGTACCTGAATGAGCACCTTCAATAAGCCCAGGAAGATCGGCAAGTACAAAACTCCTGTTATCATCCGTTTCCACTACGCCGAGATTTGGAGTAAGTGTTGTAAAATGATATTCGGCAATCTTTGGTTTTGCTGCAGAAACAACGGAAAGTAATGTTGACTTACCTACACTTGGAAATCCTACAAGACCGGCATCAGCCAGTACCTTTAATTCGAGAACAATTTCCCGTTCCTGCCCTGGTTGTCCGTTTTCGGCAATTTCAGGTGCCGGATTTGCAGGAGTGGCAAAACGGGAATTTCCCCGTCCTCCCCTTCCACCGTGAGCAATGACAGCTTTTTGCCCCGCTTCTGTAAGGTCTGCTATAATTTTTCCGGTTGCCTCATCGATTACAGATGTCCCGGGAGGAACCCGTACTGTCATATCCTCCCTGCTTTTTCCGTGCTGGTTTTTCGGACGTCCGTTTTCTCCACGTTCGGCTTTAAAATGCCTCTGGTATCGAAAATCCATTAATGTCCTTAATCCTTCATCAACTACAAAAACTACATCGGCGCCTTTTCCGCCGTCTCCTCCGGCAGGTCCGCCGTTAGGAACATATTTTTCGCGCCGGTAAGCAACCATTCCATTGCCTCCATCTCCGGCCTTTACATACACTTTTACTTTATCCACAAACATAATTTCTCACCTCATATTTCACTGAACCAGCTTTTAAACGTCTGCGTCCAGCACTATAAAACAGCTCTTATTATCCCATTCCATTTTCTCAATAAAATATTCGTTTTTTTTCCTGAAATCCAGGAACTTTCTCTGTGCGGAAGAATCCAGAAGCAGTTCTCCCTGAAAATCCAGTTCTAATTTGAAGCCTTCAATATCTTTAAAGATAATTAGCAGATGATTATCATCACCATAGTTTGCGTAACTGTCAAACAGACTGAACAGTCCCGAAAGTATTTCATTAATATTATGCTCAAATTCAGACCAGTCTTTCTCTCCTGTTACAGTTTCCACCGCAAGAAAATAAGGATGACTTTCCCAGTTGAATGTTACCAGCTTTGATGCGAGTTTAGGGATGTTCATATTTGTCAGATGACTTTCATTTCTGGACTGCTGGATTACTTCGTCAATTATAGTCGCCGCTCTGTCTATTCTTCCCATATCAATATTCCCTTTAATCAGCTGTAATCTGTTCAGCCAATCATGGCGGTAGTTTTTTAATATCTCGAGTATTTCCCGTTCCCTTGCCATATTAACACTCCTAAATCGTCATCTGCGGTGCAGTTTCCATCTTAACACAGGATCAGTAAATTTTTTCATATTTTATTCTGATTAATGGATGAAAGGCTGCTGTTAAAAGTTATTTTAAAGCTTGTCCAGTTGTCAATTGAATAAACAGAGATATAACCATTATGTTTACTGACAATTTGCTTTGTTATCGCAAGCCCCAGCCCTTTCCCCAGTTCTTTCGTTCCTACAAAGGGGTCAAAGAGACTGCCTTTCAGCATCTGGGGGATGGGCGGTCCATTATTGGCTATTAAGAGGATGACTTCGTCGTCTTCCATCACATCAAGTGAAATTTTAATTTTCCTGTCCTCAGGTTTATTTATCAGCGCATCCACCGCATTCTGGACAAGTTTATAAAGAGCCAGTTTTAACTGGTCTTCTATTCCCGGGAGGTTCACATCCTTTTCATAAAAAGCTTCCATTTCAATCATATGTTCCTGAAAAACCGGATGAAAGGCATGGATAGTAATTTCAATTAATTTTTTTAAAGAGACAGCAGTAATATTCGTATCCTGATGGTTTTTATTATTTGACAGGAGTAAAATCTGGTTAACCTGTTCTTCCAGTTCGTTGATTTCCTGATTTATATAGTGAAAATACATATGTTCTTCTGAAGGTGCGGTAAGACGGCTTTCAAGCAGCTGAACAAATCCTTTTATCGATGTCAGAGGATTACGAATTTCGTGCGCAAAAGTGTTGGAAAGTTTTGTGAGTGTTTTCATTCGCTCCGATTCAAGCTGTTGTAATTGCTCATTCTTTTTTCTTAGTTCATCATTTTTAACCTGGTCTGCGTACAGGGAAACCGATTTATGAAGGTAGAAATAAAATTTATTCAGATTAGCTATGCCATTGGCTTTTTCTACATCAGGGAGCTTCTGTTCTGTTATCCAGGATTCAACTATTGCTCTGGAGTCTTCCAGAAAAAGAGCCAGATCCTTCCAGTCAATCCCCTTTGAAATTCGGTATTTTTCTATTCCTTTACCAGCCTGGGAAATTCTGTCCTCATTTGGTTCTGTTATAAAATCAAGGAAGTATCCAAATATAGTCCGGATATTATATTCCAGGTCGGCTTTAAAGTGTACATGGGTACCGAACCTTGTATTAAAGCTTTCAACTAATTCACTGACGATTGAATATTCTTTCTTACCCAGTTGTTCCCTTAAACTGCTCGTAATTGGATTCAATTCTGCTTCACCTCGTTTCATATCCACCAAACTAAAGTATATGATAAAATCAGCGGCAACTTGTTAATAACTTGTCGACAAATTATTCCTTTTCAAAGTTAGAAATAGGGAGAAGTTTAACCCCTTATTGGAAAGGGTACTAGATTTAACATTAAATTTCATGATAGTTCTGTCCTATCAGCATACTTTTTTTAAAACAGTTTAACAAATAAAAGGAGGTTACATAAATGACTGATAAAATAATTTATGGTAATACACCTAGTTTTCTCGGGGGAGAAAACCTTGTGAAAAATCCTGAAAAGATGAAAGATATGGATGTTATCGTATATGGGGTGCCATGGGAAGGGGCAGTTACATGGGGCGATTACACAGGCTGTGAGCTGGGTCCTAAAGTAATCCGCCTTTGTTCAGCAAGGTACAGCGGATATCTTCCTGAACTGAATCATCTTGATATTTTCGAACATCTTAAGCTGGGTGATAAAGGAGATGTGGACGTTGTACCTGCCGAACCACCAAGGACAATGGACAGAATTAAGGAATTCTCTAAAGAGATTTGGGATTCTGGCGCCTTTCCAATCGCTCTTGGGGGAGACCATGGGATAACCTACCCAATACTTGAAGGGCTGGCGGCAAGCCAGGATAAAAAAATCGGGATTATTCACCTCGATGCCCACTATGATAACAACGAATCATCAGAAGGGGACCCTTATGGAAGAGGCGCACCTTTTGCCAGATTATATGAGGCTGATAATGTAAGAAATGAAAGTCTCGTGCACATGGGCATACACGGTCCGCGAAATAAGCCGGAAAACGGCAAAGCTGCAAACGAAGCTGGTGCCACAACCATTACCGTCAATGATA
This sequence comes from Evansella clarkii, assembly GCF_002019695.1. GTDB lineage: Bacteria > Bacillota > Bacilli > Bacillales > Salisediminibacteriaceae > Evansella > Evansella clarkii. Next base: position 4,907,630 of record NZ_KV917376.1, read on the forward strand.
TAAAAGATACAGATGATCTAAGAGCTTTAACGAGGAGAGCATATGAAATTGCCTCCAAGGATACAGATGTAGTTTATTTAAGTATTTGCAGTGATGTACTTGACCACGCTTATAACCCTGGCGGCCCCGTTGACGGAAACGGACTTACGTCCCATGAACTTGTGACCATCGTCCACGAAGTATGCAAACAAGGTGCTGCAGGCATGGATTTCGTAGAAGTATATCCTCAGCAGGACGGCAATGATTTCAGTTCCCATTTCGTCTCCACAGTATTGCTTTACGCAATGGCTGGAGAGATTGAAAGAAGAAAAAACAAAAAAAATTAAAAAAAAAATAAAAAAGGTTAAAAAAGGGGTTTAAGTTATTTGAGTACAAGGTATATAGCTAATATAACTCCCCCCACTTTCTCATATTTCCTCTCCCTGTGGAAAGCCGCACGTCCGGTTAGCGTGCGGTATTTTTTTTGTCCAAAAAAGGATAAAGCTATCTCATTGTTGATTTGAACGAACAAGGATAAACAGACTTAAATATGTACACAAAAAAGGGTTCAATTATCTATTTACGATAATTGAAACCTTTTTTACTTAGGAGAGGCTGTTAAGTCCCTGCCTCATTTAGCTTCGGATAAGATTTTTTCAGCGGCAGCTTTTCCCTGGTCGATACAGTCAGGTATTCCTATTCCGCCAAAGGATGCTCCTGTTATGAGGAGACCAGGCAATTCAGCCTCCACGGACTTGTATACATCCTCCAGCTTCTTAAGATGGCCCACTTCATATTGCGGCATTGATTTTTTCCAGCGTTTAATCAGGTGAAATTCAGGTTTGCCATCGATCTCCATTATGTGGCTGAGATCCTTTAGTACGGCATCTACAATTTCCTCATCCGATTTATAAACAATCTCCTCATCTCCTGCCCGTCCTACATACCCTCTAAGAAGTGCGTAACCTTCAGGAGCAGACTTTTCCCATTTTCGATGAGTCCACGTACAGGCGGTGATAGAATAATCTGATGCCCTTGAAACGACAAAGCCAGCACCATCGATATCCTTTTTTAAAGATGACTCAGGAAAAGCCAGAACTACTGTAGCAACAGAAGTGGATGGCATCTCATTCAGATAGCTAATGTCAGCTCTGTCCTTCAGCAAGTCATAAGTTATATTATGTGGGGTAGCCATTATCACATTATCTACCCTGTCCTCAGAACCATCCTGAAATTTCAGCAGATAGCCGCCATCGAGCTTATTAATACTTGAGAGCACCGCATTTTTCTTAACTGAATCTGTATCAAGATGTTTTTCTACGGCGTCCACCAGGGTCTGCAGCCCGCCCTTGAAGGACAGAAACATTCCAGGAGCTTTTTTGCCCTTTGTATTCTTTTGCGGCTGTTCCCCCTGTTTAGCGATGGAAGATTTCATTCCTAAAACAAGGCTGCGGTATTTTTCTTCCAGCTGCTGAAAATGTGGGAATGTAGCCTGCATACTCAATTTATCCAGATCTCCAGCATAGATTCCTGATAATAGTGGATCAATCAGACGGTCCACAACTTCATTCCCTAGTCTTTTCCTGAAAAATTCCCCGAGAGCAATATCTTCACCCTCTTGCGTTACCCTTGGTCTTACGAGATCCCCGGCAGCGCGTATTTTACCTGCAGGGCTGAAAAGCTTTGTCTGAAGAAATGGCCCCCATTTAGTAGGAATTCCCAGAATGGCTCCCCCTGGCATAGGGTAGAGTTTGTCGTTAAACAAGATATAGGACTGGCCTGAACTGTTGCGAATCAGTTTGTCCTCGATACCAGTCTCCTTTGCCAGGACAGACGCGCTCTTTTTACGGGCGAGGAAGGAGTCCGGCCCCTGTTCTATCGTAAAGCCGTCTCTTTTCACTGTCTGGATTTTTCCTCCGAGCTGGCCGGATGCTTCATAAAGCACATACTCTGCATCAAGCTGGTTAGCTTCTATTTCTTTTTTTAAATAAAAAGCAGCACTCAGACCTGTGATTCCACCGCCAATAACAGCAATGCGTTTTTTAGCCATTCTTGATCAACCCTTTAAATGTTTTTCAATTACATCTGCAAGAGTACTGATAAATTCTGGTTTGGAATTTGGCATTTCCGGACGGTAGTAGCCTGCGCCAACTTCGTCAGTAACCACTTTGCATTCATAATCGTTATCATAAAGCACTTCCAGGTGATCAGCGACAAAACCAACCGGACAGTAAACAAATGCTTCATACTTATGTTCATGATACAAGTCCCTTGTTAAATCCTGAACGTCAGGGCCGAGCCAGGGCTCAGGTGTATTCCCTTCACTCTGCCAGCCTATTTCGTAATTTTCGATGTCTGCTTTTTCTGCAATCAAATCTGCAGTTTTTCTCAGCTGTTCCGGATATGGGTCCCCGCTTTGGAGAATTTTTTCAGGAAGGCTGTGGGCAGAGAAGATCACTACATGATTTTCCCGCTCTGCGTCTGTCATTTGTTCTCTCGTCTTTTGAATCTGATCCGCCCAGTACTCGATGAATCCTCGTTCCTCATACCAGCTGTCGACACTGGTGATTTCAGGGCCATCTATTTTTGCAGCTTCTTCTTTCGCTCGTCCATTATAGGATTTAACACTGAAAGTGGAATAATGAGGAGCAAGGACGATACTCACTGCTTCTTCAATCCCGTCTTCCTTCATTTGGTGTACTGCATCCTCAATAAACGGGTCAATATGCTTAAGACCCTGATAAGATTTGAATTCTCTGCCTTCATATCGTCTGTTCAGCTCTTCTTCAAGCTTTTTCGTCTGATCTTCAGTTATCTTTGCCAGGGGTGAGATTCCCCCGATAGCTTCATAACGTTCAATAAGGTCGTTCAGCTGTTCTTCCGAAGGTTTTCTCCCGCGGCGAATATGAGTGTAATAAGGCTCGACCTCCTCGAGACTTCTTGGAGTTCCGTATGCCATTACTAGTAATCCTGTCGTTTTTTTCATCTTCTGCACCTCTTTTAGTTCTGCTCCATTTTAGCCAGCTTTTCTGCTGAATACTCATGTACAAAGCTTGTGAGACGTTTTAGTGTTTCTGGTTTAATTTCCGGGAAGACTCCATGCCCCAGGTTGAAAATAAATCCTGGCTGTTCAAGCCCCTGGTCGACTATTGCTTTCGCTTTTTCTTCAATTACTTCCCATGGAGCCATCAACACTGCAGGGTCAAGATTTCCCTGCACCGTTTTCGTTATTCCGTCCCGTCTTGCTTCTGCAATCGAATAACGCCAGTCCAGTCCTACAACGTCAACCGGCAGATCATGCCAGTCTTTCGTCAGGTGCCGGGCACCTACACCGAACGTAATTAAAGGAACCCCTTCTTCTCTCAGCTCAGAGAAGATTCTCTCCATTACCGGCTTAACAAATTTCCTGTAGTCCTGCTGATTCAGAGCGCCTACCCAGGAATCAAAAATCTGAATGGCCTGCGCTCCGGCTTTAATCTGTGATTTAACGTAAGTTATGGTTGTATCAGCAAGCCTGTCCATTAGCAAAAACCATGCTTCAGGCTGGGAGTACATGAAAGCTTTCGTTTTATTATAGTTTTTTGAAGGACCGCCTTCAATCATATAGCTTGCCAGCGTAAATGGCGCACCACTAAAACTGATTAAAGGGACTGTAAGCTGATTTCTCAGTATCTTTATTGTTTCTAAAACAAAGTCCACGTCTTTTTCAGGCTCGATTACTCCTAATTTTTCCACGTCGCGAATGTTTTCGACCGGGTTGGAAATCACCGGGCCAACGCCTGATTTAATTTTCACATCCACCCCGATCGCCGGAAGCGGTGTCATTATGTCTTTATAAAGAATCGCAGCATCATTATTGTACTGGTCAACCGGGAGTTTAGTAACATACGCACAGAGCTCAGGCTGATGGGTAATCTCTTCAAGAGAATATTTCTTCTTAAGTTCCCGGTATTCCGGCTGGGAACGTCCAGCCTGTCTCATATACCATACAGGAACATGGTCGATTTTTTCCTTTCGGCATGATTTCAGAAACTGATCATTAAAAGTCTGACTCATTTTGGCCACTCCTTTATTTATAACCCTTATTTTGTGCAGAAAAAGTTAATTTTTACGTTTCTCTGATCCTCATACAAATCTTTTTAACTATACTAAAAGCTCACATGTATTGTACACATAATCGGGAAAAATGTCATAAAATCGCTACACTTATTCTAATGTTAGAATTATTAGTAAAAAAAAGACTGACAGGTCACCCTGTCAGCCGCAATGAATTAATTATGATGCATCTTCTGATTTTGAAAATAAGCTGTAATTCGCGTGTACAGTATTTGAAGCGTCTCCTTCCCTGTCAATTTGAGGATTATAAGGAACGACCACGTAAGAGCCTGGAGAAAAAACATTGGCACTTTGAACTGTATAGCTTGTTTCTCCAGTAACTTCAGCGATTTTATTATTCCCGGACGATGTTACTTCGTATACATTATACTGCAGCCGTTCATCATCACTGCCGCTCCAGTTAAGCTCCACTCTTGCCCCTCTCCAGCCAAGCGAAACCTCTGCAGTCAAGTCGTTAATCTCCACAAAGCGAATCGGATCTGACAGGTCGCTTACTTCTTCAGGAGGCTCGAATGCCGTGCTCAGCGACTCATTTCCAGCCAATCCGGCTGTCAATACAGACTTAAAAACTCTGGTGGGGACACTGCTTCTCTCTGTAAGATAATTATTTTCATCGGTCCTGTCCTGCCCCATCCACAGAGCCCCGGCAACTTCCGGAGTATAGCCGGCAAACCAAACATCACGGCTCGCGCCAGATATACCTTCAAATTGAGTAGTGCCTGTTTTCCCTGCAAGAGGCCCTTCATAACTGCCAGCTTGTCCAGTCCCTTCAGTGACGACGGCTTCAAGCATCCTCGTCATATACCATGCAGTCTGCGGGGAGAATACTTCATGCTCTGTTTCTTCATGGCTCGCATAAATTTCACCATTTCGGTCAGCAATTTCTTTTATAAAGTAAGGTTCTTTGTAAATTCCGTTATTCGCAAACGTAGTGTAAGCAGCTGCTATATCAAGCGGACTGACTCCTCCGTCAAGCCCTCCAAGAGCAATCCCAAGACCTTCTTCTTCAAAAACAATATTCTGCTTTTCCAGACTGTCTTTCGCCGTCTCCAGCCCAATCTCATTAAGCAGCCAGACTGCCGGCGCATTTGCAGAATCTTTCACAGCGTCATACATGGACAGCTCTCCACGATAATTCCCGTCCACATTTCCAGGAGAATAGTCGCCATAGGAGAGCTTCTCATCTTTTAACAGAGAATATGGCTCATACTCTCCTGTTTCCAGAGCCGGAGCATAAACTGCAAGGGGTTTAAAAACTGAACCTGGCTGCCTCTTGGCGGTTACCCGGTTAAACCCTTGTCTAACATACTCCCTTCCTCCCTGAGCCGCTAATACTCCCCCTGTTTCGTTATTTATGAGCACAAAACCGCCATCAGGCTTAATTTCACCTTCAGCTGCCGGGAAATTCCCCTCTTCCTGGAATGCATTGTATGCAGCCTGCTGTATCTCAGGATCCATTTCAACGACAATCCTGTATCCGCCTTTTAAAACTTCTTCCTGAGTCAGATTATACCGTTCCTCCGCTTCCTCTAAGACGAGATCCACATAAGACAAATAAGCAGGATTCTCTGTCATCCTTGCTCCCTCTGTCGGGATGGTCCTGCCTTGAAGCCTGACTGTTTCCTCGGCTGAGAGATATCCGTGTCTTTCCATTAACCCCAGAACAAGATCCCTTCTTTCCTTGCTTCGTTCGGGATGCTGTAACGGCGAATAATTATTGGGGCCTTTCGGAAGCGCTGCAAGCAATGCTCCTTCATCTGCAGTCAGTTCACTTACATGCTTGTCGAAGTAAAGCTTGCTTGCTGCCTGAACCCCATGTGCTCCATGCCCGAAATAAATACGGTTCAGGTACATTTCAAGTATTTCTTCTTTATCATAACGAACTTCAAGATTAACAGCGATCAGCACTTCCTGAATTTTCCTCCACCACGTTTTTTCAGGTGAAAGAAACACGTTTTTAGCCAGCTGCTGGGTTATCGTGCTGCCCCCCTCTACTTTCGCTCCGGACGTAACAACCCTGTATGCAGCTCGTCCAACAGAGCGGAGATCCACTCCTTTATGATCAAAAAAACGGTGGTCCTCCACAGCAAGGAATGCATGCTGAACATGCTCAGGAATGTCATCAAGGGCAACGAGCTCTCTGTTTTCCAAATATAAACTCGTTATTACATTTCCCTCTGTATCTTCAATAGATGTAGCCGCATCCATTACAAGTTCTTTATTATCTATAGCATAATTGCCAAACAGAACGATACCAAATATGACAGTAAGTGCTCCGGCTGCTAGCAGAAGAAAAAATGTAACTATAAACTTTAATTTAGCCATCGCTCCACCTCCATTACAAAACTATAATACTTCATATTCTGATGTTTGGCGACAGCCTCCCTGCCCTCAGTACGAAAAAAAGCTGTATTTTGACTATATATACGTTATTCTGTGAAAAATGTTTCATTTCTTCAGTCTCACGGGATCCCAAAAAAAGCCCTGGCTCTTAATGAACCAGGGCTTGCGAGTTATTTATTTTAATAGCTTTACAGCTTCGCGGTTAAACGCAGGAAGGTCATCCGGCTGACGGCTTGTAACGAGATTTCCGCAAACTACTACTTCTGCATCAAATACATTTGCTCCGGCATTTTCCACCTCTGTTTGAACAGATTTAAAAGCTGTCATTTTGCGTCCTTTTACAACCTTCGCATTTGTTAACAGCTGCGGGCCGTGGCAAATTGCAAATACAGGTTTATCATCCATAATAAAAGGTTTAACAAACTCTACGAATCTCTCGTCGCCTCTGAGCATATCAGGAGAGAAACCTCCCGGAATAAACAGTGCGTCAAAATCTTCGGGTTTTGCATCATCGATTCCAAGATCAGCTTTTGTTTTCTCTTCCCCCTGCTTACCTTCAAGTTCTTTTCCTTTTTCGTCACTGATAACTATTACTTCATGGCCTTCTTTTTCGAAAGCCTCCTTAGGACTTGTAAATTCGGAGTCTTCAAACATACTTGTCATAACACAGGCTATTTTTTTACTCATGAATCAACACCCTTTCTGTTGAAGTCTAATCAGCTTTTTCCCCTATGGATTTATTCTTAAACATGCCTGGTTGAATACCAAAAGTGACATAAATATGACGATCTCCGATTGCTGTGTTCTGGCTATTAAAAATCCGTTATAATATACTAGGCAGTAGTTTGTTCTCATATACTGTCTCTATAACATGTGGCAGTTTGAATTATACTGGAGGTACCTTAAATGCAATTGCTTAGCATATTTCACATTAATGAACTGACTTTCCTTACTATGTGGGTAGCACTGTTCGCCGGAGTAGTGTCTTTTTTATCCCCATGTGTTTTTCCCCTTGTACCGGCCTATGTTGCCCAGCTAACTGGAAGCGGCATTTCGGATAACAAGGTTATGGCCGACCGCAGGCTCATCTTATCAAGAAGTATAGGTTTCATTATCGGTTTCACATCTATATTTCTCATTCTCGGAGCTTCGTCCTCATATATAGGACATATATTCTTCCAGAACAGGGATCTCCTTGAAAGGCTGGGAGGAATCATTATTGTTTTATTCGGCCTTCAGCTGATGGGGATTTTTAATCTGAACTTTCTTCTGAGCGAGAAAAGGCTGATGAAACCGACAAAAACAACGAGCTTCGGACGGTCTGTTCTGTTCGGCCTCGTATTCGCTGCTGGCTGGTCTCCCTGCATTGGACTTGTATTAGGTTCAATTCTCACCCTGGCGGCTCAAAGCACCGATACATTTGGAGCAATGTTCCTGCTGCTGATGTATTCGCTCGGGCTTGGGATACCTTTCCTTATTGTGGCTATCCTTTATTCTAAATCACTTGATAAAGTACGTAACCTAAATAAATTCCTGCCAATTATCCAGAAAACGAGCGGGGCAATAATGGTTATTCTTGGGATACTGTTATTTACGGGACTGTTTTTCAGAATGGCTTCTTACCTGTCTCAGTACATCCCGTTTAATATTTAAGCTTAAAACAGTGTTCACGTGCTGTTAAAGGATGCCGTTATCGGGGGCTTTATTATTAAAAAGACGTATGAATTAGCATACGTCTTTTTCTTTATTAATCAAGTTTGGGGCGATATTTCATTAATTATGACTATAGCAATGGCGATTTTTTACGACAGAGAGAAATCTTTATAATTCCTGAATGAGGGCGATTCTTACCTTCAGCTCAGGATTGCTTCCTCTGAATTCAATAGACGGAGAGATTCCGCCTATTAACTCGAAAAAATAGAAAATGCACCATTTTGCATCACATAACCGGAAAACCTCTCCTTATATCACTCCGAAACAAGCTCCGATATGCATATAAACGGAAAATCTCCGGTTATTTTACTTTTGCTGATTAATCCCACGAAGGACAAGACGGCTAATTAGAAAGGTTTATCTCAAAAACAAGATTGATGCATTACGGTGACACGCTCCTCAAGTTAGTCTGGTTTCACTTTATATTTCTTCAGACTTTTCTGCACACTTCTCCGTCTGTTTATAGTACACTTATAATATTCATGGTTATATCATAGAAATTATTTAATCTTTTTTTTACTTAGCAGACAGGATTCCTTAAGAATTCTGGAGAATTATTCGGGGAACGAAACAAAAAGGAGTGGAGAGAATGCTTGAACAGGCAGCACAGTTAGAACAGTTAGATGAGCTTATCGAAGGTCTTTATGAAGAAATGGTGGAAATCCGCAGATATCTGCACCAGCACCCTGAGTTATCATTTGAAGAGGTGGAGACGCCGAAATATATAGCAGAATATCATCGAAAACTAGGTCTTGAAGTTAAGGAAAATGTTGGCGGCCGAGGTGTTACTGCGAGGCTTACAGGAGGAAAACCAGGCCCTGTAGTAGCGTTAAGAGCCGATTTCGACGGCCTTCCGATACAGGATGAAAAAGATGTTCCATACAAATCTAAAGTTCCAGGTGTAATGCATGCCTGCGGCCATGACGGCCATACGGCTGAATTATTGGTTCTGGCAAAAGCTTTAAACAGAATTAAAGAAGATCTCGCAGGAACTATTGTATTTATTCATCAGCATGCAGAGGAGTTTGCTCCAGGCGGTGCTATTGCAATGATTGAAGATGGATGCCTTGAAGGTGTGGACGTCATATTCGGAACGCATTTGTGGGCAACTGAACCCACCGGGAAGGTACAGTATACAAAAGGGGCCATGATGGCAGCAGCTGACCGGTTTGAGATCGTAGTGAAAGGGAAAGGCGGCCACGGTGCTCAGCCTCATAAAACGAAAGATTCCGTTCTGATAGGTTCTCAGATTGTACAGTCACTTCAGCATATTGTGAGCAGAAGTGTCGACCCTATCGACTCTGCAGTGGTAAGCGTCGGTGCTTTCGAGGCAAAAAATGCTTTTAATGTGATAGCCGACAGCGCAAAACTGACAGGGACAGTCCGTACATTTTCTCCTGAAGTACAGGAACAGGTGATCAGCGATATGAAGCGGATTGCCGACGGAGTTGCTGCAAGTTACGGAGCAACAGCAGAACTAACCTATTATAAAGGCTATCCTGCTCTCATTAATCATGAACCAGAAGCAGAGTTTGTAAGCAAGGCTGCTGAAGAAACACCTGGAATCGAAGAAGTGGAGCTTTCCAGGCCACAGATGGGCGGAGAAGACTTCAGCTATTACTTACAGCATGTAAAAGGTGCATTCTTCTTCACTGGCGCTAAGCATCCTGACTGGTCTGATGAGGAGACATATCCTCACCATCATCCAAAGTTTGATATTGACGAACGGGCAATGCTCCATGCAGCGAAAATTTTAGGAAGAGTCACTTTAAAGGCTTTCAGCAAATACGCTTAATTGTATAACAAAACCACCGGGCAGTGAACAGCACCCCGTCAAGTAGACAGCTGAAATAATAAAAATGTATTAAGCGGCCTTAGCTCTGTACTCACAGGGACTGAGGCCGTTTAGTTTTTCCTGGTAACGGTAATGGTTATAGAACTGTATGTAGTCATCAATGTCTTTTTGTAGTTCCTCGAAAGTATTGTATGAACCAAGCCTGTATTTTTCACACTTCAATTTGCCCCAGAACGACTCCATCGGGCCATTGTCAATACAGCGGCCAACACGGGACATGCTTTGCTTCATATTCGCCTGTTCGATCATTCTCTTAAAAGGATGGGAGGTGTATTGAAATCCTCGGTCACTGTGTAACAGTGCCTGTGAATCAGGTGCTGCCTTCAGAGCTTTTTTCAGCGTTTTAAACACGAGCTCATTGTTGTTTGATTTACCAAGTACATAAGAGATCACGCTGCCATCATGGAGGTCCATAATGGCACTGAGGTAAGCCTTACGGTTACCATACTTCATTTCTGTCACATCAGTTACCCACTTCTGGTTTGGGCGATCTGCCTGGAATTCGCGATTCAGTACATTTTCAGCTGTATGCTGGGGTGAAGAGTATTTATAACGGCATTTCTTACGACGAATGACAGACAAGAGGTTAGCACTTTTCATAAGACGGAGAATACGTTTATGGTTCAAAGGCTCCTTAAAGATCCGGTTCATCGAAATCGCCATTCTCCGATAGCCATAAATACCCTTCAACTTATGTTGAAGAAGAGTCATCTCTTCCATAACTCGTCGATTTAATTTCTCTCTGGCCGAAGGTCTGCGATTCTTCCATTTGTAATATCCCTGCCTGGAAACATGGGCAATGTCACAAAGTAACTGGACAGACATATTTTCTTCCGTGCTGAGTTCGTATATAGCAGTGTACCGGCTATGGTACCGGGTCTCACTCAATACCGCCTCCTTTCGATCTCCTCCAACTTTTTTAAGAACGCATTTTCCGCACGAAGACGCTCGTTCTCTATTTTCAGCTTCTTCATTTCTTTTTCTTCTTTTGTCATTTCTTTTTCCGTTCTTTGCTTTCCACGATTATCCTGAAGAGCTTCTTCCCCACCTTGAAGGTACTTTCTTACCCAGCTGTAAATCTGTGCATAAGAAACCTTGTGAATCTCCACTGATCGGGCATAATCTTTCCCATGAGCCAAACAGTCTTTAACGATTTCAACCTTTTCCTCGAAACAAACCTTCTTTCCCTTGGTCATAGAGCGACTCAATCCTTTCCTGTCATCCTTAAGTGCTTTATGACCATTATAAAGCTCGACCCATCCCATGAGAACCGATCTAGTTGAGATCCCATATTTCCTTATAACTTCATTTTGTGAAAATCTGCCGGAGAGATAGTCACGAACGGCTGCCTGCTTTAGTTCGGCTGAATAAGATGTATGACTCCTTATTGGTTCCAGGCTCTCAGCGCCGGACTCTTCATACAGAGCCCTCCAATTCCTAATGGTTCTTGCATTAAGACTATATTTTCTGGCTACCTCTTCACCAGGGAGGTCCCCTTCGTTATATTCAGCGATAATCCTAAGTTTTTCTGATGCCGTAAAGTCTTTTCTAGACACAAAAACTCCCCCAAAGGTAAACAGATTTTGTTTATTTCATCTGTCTACCTTTGGGGGAGCATATCACAGCTTGCATGCACCCGGTGGTTTTTATTTTGTCTGTCACTCGTTTTTAATCATTCAGCTGCTTCAGAAGTCTGTGCCTGTAGCTGTTTTTAGCATACTCAGCAAGGACATCAAGATAATGATAGTTTGCTGCAGCACCTACGATCGCCCCGAAACCAGGAATGAGCTGAAGTGTTTTCGGGAGATCGATGAAATCACGGTATTCCAGCTGAAATGTCTTCCAGTCCACAGAATTCAGAAATTCTGCTTCATCCGGTAAATCTGCCTTCTTTTCTTCCCAGTTCGTTATCTTCGAAAATGCCTCCCGCTTTTTTTTCTCTTTTGAAAAACAAAGCTGAAATACATTGAGAAGAAACAGCCTTTCACGATAATCTGCAGGATCAAAACCATAAATTTTACAGGCATCGAACAGAAACTTCATTTTTATAGTCAGGAGAAGAGGAAAATCCACTGCACCCAGTACAAGGCCTCCAGCGCCTGTCCCTGCTCCTTCAACCGCCGCTGTTCTTTTATACATAGAAATACGGTCTGCCAGCACTTTCTCCCGCTCCTCGAGCGACCCCTCTTCCAGCCTTTTCTGGTCTGACAGGTAATCACTCCCTGCCAAAGCAGCACGCACCATCTGTTTCACACTTTCCGAAACAGTACGATGAATTCTTTCCGGGATTTTTTCATTGATTTTCCTCTGCCAGTTTTTTGCTATTTTACTGGCAGCTGACGGAGACCTGAGTGTTTTTCTCTCCCACCGCTCCAGTTCACTAAACGCTTTTTCGCTGTACCCTGGCATTTTTCCACCTCTGCAATCTGAACTAAATCACTTTATTCAGCAGCTCCTGACGCATTCCCGTACACTTTTCCAAGGCGGACAGAGCTGTGGTAAAAATAAACGGCAGCAGCAAGAAGTAATACAACCAGACCATTTACCGGGCCGTATAAAACCGTAGTGAAAACACCAAAAATTACCGTCTGAAAACTCCCAAGCACCTGCACCCAGAATTTATGGCTTTCAAACTTCCCCTGCTCCTGGCCCGGATACAATTCCACCATACTGCTCATGTTGAAATGATGCCTTAACGTTTCAAGCTGAAGGGCAGTCATGTAGGCAAACGCTGCAGCTATCAGCCAGCGGCCCCAGTCCAGCTGCACGACAAACAGAAACAGAAGACCAAGTAATGTCAGTCTTATATAAATTCCAAAATAGTCATTTGACCTGGCAAAAGCCCTGCTGAATAAATATCTGTACACATTGCCCTGTTTGTAGGCCACAAACCTGAAAAGAAAGGATAGCCAGTTTCTTGGCCTGACTTTTGACTTAAGAGCCGGGACATCCGTAAATGAATTAGCTATCCGGTAAAAGGTCATTACCGTCTGGTCTTCAATATCAACTAAACGGTCCCATTTAAGACTATGTGTTTTAGACAGCTTATAGAAGTATGCAAAATAAAAAATTAACAGGAATGCAGCCAGCCCGCCGATCAGCCATATCGGCTGTACGGAAAACAAAGCATACACTGTAACAATGTTAAGACCCGCCCGAATAACTGTATGAAGCCTGTAACGGGATTGTTCCTGTATCCGCTGTTCTTCAAAACCGCTGGCCAGGTTCCACCATTTAAGCCCGCTAAGAAGGAGAAAAATACTCAGGAGCAGACTTCCTGAGGGATGAATCCGGTCAAAAAACAACGGAGCAAGAATCAGCAGCAGGAAAGCCATATAAAAGGTTTCCATCAGCCAGCTGTATATAATGGAAGACCTGAAATACGGAGCCATTTTCCCCTCTCGCGGAGTGAGAAAAAATAAGTCTCCTGTTTTGGCAAATGTTCTTACGCGTCCCCTTGTAATAAACCATGAAAAAAGGGCTGTAAAAAATAAAACAGCAGGAAAAGTTTCCGGAAGCCATTCCAGAAACTGCCCGTAATAATAGCTTCCAAAAACAAAGAGGAGGTAAATGGTGAACAAAAATCCGCTGTTTGCAATGAGCCTCAAGTATTTAACGGCCATCGCCCAGTAATCAGATCGTCGTTTATCCCATAGCTTCTTTTCATTCCACATGGTTATCTTCCTTAGTCATTTCAGTGTATATATCATCAAGATCTGATCCTGGCATACCAGCCTGTTCCTGAAGTTCGCCCAGGGTTCCCTGAAGTATAATCCTTCCATTATGAAGAAGGATGAACCGGTCACAATATTTTTCCGCTGTAGCAAGAATATGTGTGGACATCAGTATACCGCAGCCCCGTTCTTTCATTTCCAGCATCCGGTCCAGAAATGATTTAATCCCTAATGGGTCGAGACCGACAAACGGCTCATCCGCTACATAAAGAGCAGGACTGACGAGAAATGCGCACATGATCATCACTTTTTGCCGCATCCCTTTCGAGAAGTGGCTCGGGAACCAGTTACCCATTTTCTCCATTCTGAATTCTTTTAAAAGAGCTTCCGCCCGTTCTTTAAAAGTCTTTTCATCCAGGCCGTATGCCATGGCTGTGAGCTCCAGATGCTCCCATAATGTCATTTCCTCGTAGAGCAGGGGCATTTCAGGAATGTAAGCCATGCTCTGCCTGTATTCATCCCGATTTTTTGCCCAGGTCTTTCCCGATAGTCTCACTTCCCCGGAGTGCGGTTCCATAAGCCCAAGAATATGTTTAATCGTTGTGCTTTTACCGGCACCATTCAGGCCGATGAGACCGACAATTTCATGCTTTTTTACTGCAAAACTAACTTCATGAAGCACAGGCCTGCTTCTTTGATAGCCGCCTGATAATTTATCTACTTTAAGAATAGGTTCCATACACATTCTCCTTTAAAAGGTTCGTCCATTTCCTACTATAAATGATTCCGGCAGGCTTGAAAAGTTAAGTGCGGGAGACAGGAGCAGGATGGGCCTGTTTCAGCATGTAAGCCCCTTGCACTGCGACTACAGCCATCAGGACAAACCACGCAGTAAAATATGGGGAAATAAAGTCTCTTACTGCAGCAGCAATAAACGGCCCTGTAATTGTTCCTGTGGAAAATACAGCAGACAGGAATGCAAAAGCCATTCCTCTGCTTCCATCTCCAGTCTTTTCTGCCACAAGAGTCATCATAGCGGGAAAAATAATGCCTGATGCAGCTCCGAATAAAAGAATGCTGTAATACGGCAGCATTTTATCTGAGAACATCATTATTCCAAGAGCTGCAGCCATTAAAATTAATCCGGATAAGGCTCTGATGTCGCTCCGGATCCGGTGGAGGAAAATGAAGGCGAGCACGAGCATCGTACCTATGCCCAGCAGGCTTGTGAGTTTTCCGGCTTCTCCTTTCGAAATTCCTTGTTCTACTATTAAAAACGGAAGCTCATACATTAAAATACTCTGAGCGAACATAATGGCAAATGCAGTCAGAAAAACGGGATAAAAGAGAGAATTAAAAGCATTGCCTTTGATTACTTGCTTCGATACATTACGTTTTACGAGCACCGGCGGCTGTTCCAGAAATAAAACTGCTAAACAGAAAGCTGTTCCTGTCAGGACAGCAATGATTAAATAAGCACCATCGGCCCCGTATTTTTCCCCTGCCCAGCCGCCAAGCGCAGGAGCAGCCGCCATTGCCAGGGTAACCATAAATGTATTGAGTGCCATATTTCTGCTCTGTGATTCACTGTTTCTTGCAAACGAAGACAGAAAGGCCATACATGCAGGAGTTAAGAAAGCCAGTATAAAGCCGTTTAGTACTCTCAAAATAAACAAATGGCTTGTCTCCTGAACGAAAATATGGGCAAGAAAAGATATTGCCAGCATTAATAATGGTATAACGATAAAAAGCTTAGGGCCTGTCCTGTCGATTGACAGACCCGCAAGAAGGTTGCCTCCAAGATTTGCAAAGGAAGCCGTGCTCAGCATTAATCCTATGACCATACTGCCTGCCCCAAGGGAAACAGCAAGAGGAGTAAACACCGGGTACTGCATATGAACACTTATAAATATCAGCAGAAGTATAAGATGCAAAACTATCTTCTCTCTTCTGTATCTCATTCACAGACCACCTCGCTCCCCTATTCCTATGAGCCTCCCGTTAGAAATATGCTCATAGTCTGGTCAAGCGGCCCTTTCATATGACCGTATTTCAGCTATCAGACATGCTTTTTTGTTTACAAGGAGAATTATGATAATATAGAGGAAAATTAATGTACAGAGGTGGTAACTATGGCATTTTCTAATGATTGTATTTTCTGCAAAATTATTAAAGGTGATATTCCATCAGCAAAAGTTTATGAAGACGAAGACGTCCTGGCATTTCTTGATATCAGCCAGGTAACGAAAGGACATACATTAATTATCCCGAAAAACCACGAAGAAAACGTTTATGAGCTTTCTGAGCATACAACTAAAACACTTTTCTCAGCAGTGCCAAAAGTAGCTAAAGCAATTAAGGCAGCATATGATCCTGTTGGATTAAATGTTTTGAACAACAATGGCAAGGAAGCAGGGCAAACTGTCTTCCATTATCACCTGCACCTGCTGCCCCGCTATGGTAAAGGAGATGGGTACGGTGCTGTCTGGCATGACCACAGCAGCCAGTATTCGAGCGAAGACTTGCAAAAAATGGCGGGAGAGATTTCCGTTAAAGTTGTGAGGTAAATCTTTTATCTGAAGAGCACGATATCTATAAAGGAAATAAGCACCATATACAGGTTAAACAGAAATCCTTTATTATTTGAGGATTTCTGTTTTTTCTTTACAAAATCCTCTTAATTTTAAGCTAAAAATACTTTAATTTTGTAATCCGTTAAACTGCCGGCAGGAATTTCAGAATTATTTAAGAATGTATTTAGATAGAGAAATGGAGGGACACACAGTGAACGTAAAATATAATTTTAATCCAGGCCCAAGCGCTCTGCCCCGGGAAGTACTCAAGATAGCAGAGAAAAATATGTTTAACTATAATAATTCAGGAATGTCGGTCATGGAAATGAGCCACAGAAGCAGTCTGTATGAAGAAATTCACTACAATGCCCTGAACTTAATCCGTAAACTCCTTAAAATTCCTGATGACTTCACTATTCTGTTCATGCAGGGAGGCGCCAGTTTGCAGTTCGCTATGCTGCCGCTTAATTTTCGCCAAACGGGCAGACAGGCTGCTTACGTTCTTACCGGTTCCTGGTCGGAAAAAGCGTTCCAGGAAG
This sequence comes from Evansella clarkii, assembly GCF_002019695.1. Taxonomy (GTDB): domain Bacteria; phylum Bacillota; class Bacilli; order Bacillales; family Salisediminibacteriaceae; genus Evansella; species Evansella clarkii. The sequence continues at coordinate 4,924,422 of NZ_KV917376.1, forward strand.
CTTCCCGGACAGGCAGTGCCTATGCCCTGGCATCTTCCGGAGAATCCGGATACAGGACTCTTCCATCTGTTGATTATACCCATTGCCTGCCGGAAACTGACTATATCCATTTCACTTCCAATAATACGATCTTTGGGACTCAGTGGGGAGAAATTCCTCAGCGTGAAAGCATCCCGTTGTTTATCGATGCTTCGAGCGATATATTCAGCAGACAGGTAAACTGGAAAAATACAGACCTGTTGTACGCAGGAGCACAAAAAAATGCCGGCCCTGCCGGAGTGACGATTGTCGTGCTTCGTAATGAATTAGTAAAAGATACTATCGAAGGAGTCCCTCATTATCTGAACTACAACACACATATGAAAGCTGATTCTCTGTACAATACTCCACCTGCACTTTCCATATACGTGCTCGGTCTGATGCTGGACTGGATAAGTGAACATGGCGGAACGGAAGAAATGGAAAAAAGAGCAGAGCAAAAAGCAGGCGTTATTTATAATTTAATTGATTCAAGCAACGGTTTTTATAAGGGGTATGTTATGCCGGATGCCAGGTCTAAAATGAACATTACATTTAACCTGAGAAGTAAAGAACTTGAAGAAAAGTTCCTGCAAAAAGCGAATGATGCTGGTTTTACCGGACTTGCAGGCCATCGTTCCGTCGGAGGGTGCAGAGCTTCTCTCTATAACGGAGTTCCGGAAGAACACGCTGAACAACTGGCTTATTTTATGGAAAAATTTCAAAGACAATCTTTGCATTAACAAAATGAAGTATTAAAGTAATTTATAATTGTAATATTCTTTCTCTGTAATAAAAAAACTATATATTAATATTTCTCTCAAGAATAATTAACTAAAATAAAGGGTGAGTTTATGATAAATAAAACATATATAGCAGGAATTATAACGGGAACCGTTTTAGCTGGCGGTGCCCTACTGCTTTCAACTACCGGCACCGGGCGCAGTGCCTATGATAAGTATGATCAGGCAAAGGATACGCTGCTTACATCCTGGAACGAGCTGAAGATAGAAATCGAAGAGTTCTTAATTACTGTAAACGAGTTAAAAGACAAGGCAGTTTCCCTGATAAAAGAGTATGTTCCCTCTTTAAAAAAGCGTCTGGAACAGCTGAAAGAGGAGTTTAAGCCACTGGCAGAGGAAGTAAAGGAACTAGTATCAGAAATTGAAGAAATTCTTCTTGCGCTTACTAACGAACTTAAAAAGGTTAAGGAATAACGCTGGCTGATCAGCGTTTTCCAAAACTAATTTTCAGAAAATACTGAAATGAACTTGTGAAAATTTATTATATTATGTTATGATGTTAATATCATTTTCCTAGTAAAATAATGAATTTTTAGAAAATATTTATTGAGGATCTCGAATGGAGGGAGTTTATGGAACAACAAACTGTACAATCCATAAAGCAATCAATAATGTTCAACCATAAGGTTGCTCAACTTAGTAAAGCTTTGTGGAAATCTATTGAAAAAGACTGGCAAAGCTGGATTAAACCTTTTGACCTGAACATTAATGAACACCATATCCTCTGGATTGCTTATCATTTGGAGGCGGCCTCCATTTCAGACATTGCAAAATTTGGGGTAATGCACGTTTCTACTGCATTCAACTTTTCAAAAAAGCTGGAAGAGAGAGGTTTGCTTACATTTTCCAAACGCCAGACAGACAAAAGAAATACTTACGTATACCTTACCAAAGAAGGGGAAGAGTTATTCATCAAAACGATGGAAGGATATAACCCAAGTACTTACGGTGTTTACAGTGGCTCTCTTCCAATTAAAGAGCTTTACGGGAAATTCCCTGAATTTTCAGAACTGATGAGTATTATTAAACATATTTACGGGCCAGACTTCATGGATATATTTGAGAAGTCATTAACGAAAATCGAATCAGATTTTATCGAAGAGGACGGCAGGCTTACGGGCGTATCTAAACAGCAAACAGAAGTTCAGACTCCTTAAAACATACTTAAACCACCAGGATATTCGTGCCCTGGATACTTAAATTATAATTTACTCAGAAACCGGCTATAACCGGTTTTTTTTTTGGCAGCCGGCTTTTTTCACAGCTTTAAGAAATATCAGATATAGATAAGCCGTCCAGTCTCTTTTCTTTTCCAGTATTGCTCCCCTGTTTTCTGCTCCACTCATTTCGTGACCCTAACACCTCCTCATTTTTTAAGTAATTCTCTCGTCTCCTTTATAGTCATAATTATCCCTGTACGGAACCCTGGAATAAATTTCAGGATATATATAGATAATCTTTTAAGAAAATATAAAAAAAGGCTTGATTTATTCTTCGCCAGGGCTTAAATTACTATAAGTGCAATAATAATAAAACTTACTGAAAATAAGCATTCGGGAACATATCTGCGTTATTACTGGCTAATCTAAGGAGGTGTGAGCAGATGAACTGCTGGAAATCAATTTCAGTGGAGAAAGACATTGGTATGGTAAGATTGTTATTTTTATCTGCCCTCACCATGATGGTGTACTTTATGGTTTATTTTGTATTCTTCACTACATTTATTACTTCAGAGCCGTTAGTTGATTATGGAGTATTATTTTTAACGATATTAATGGTAATGGTTTTTCCCCTTCATGTTCTGCTGCACTGCCTGCCAATCTGGCTGTCTGGCAGCAAAGCAAGGATTCGGGTTAGAAAACAGCACTGGCCTTATATTTATTACTCAGCAATGGGTACCATTTCGAAACAGACTGCTATTTTATCAGCGATTTTTCCAGGGGTGGTTATCACCACAGGATCAGTTCTTGTAACGGTCACAATGCCTCACATTATGCATTACATGGCAATGATGTCTGCCCTTAACATTGGTATTTGTGTGTATGATTTTTTGCATATGAAGCAGTTGTCAAGAGCCCCTAAAAAATGCCTTGTCGAGGAACATCGGAACGGTTACCATATCCTGTATGATAACCAGTTTACTAAAATAAGAAATTAATAATTTAGGCGGATCCAGTTTTTTATCCGGATCCGCCTTTTACTATGGGATAACAATCTGTATTTCTATATCATCCTCTGGAAGATTGAGACTCTGTACTTCAATCTCCACTTCCTCTGAGATGCCATGACGGAGATCAAGGTAAAACTTGCTTTCCTCAGGAAGCACATGGATCCAGTCAGGAAGGTCATCACCATCCTGAATCAGGTTGAATACAGTGCTTGAAGGGAGCCCAAGACCAGCAATACTGAAAGATCTTGAAACAAGTTCCACATTGCCTCCATCAGTAACTAGAGGCTCCAGTTCCATCTCAACAGGCACGGTAAATCCCAGTGCTTCTACCTCCGTGTGAAAATATACGAGATCCTCAAGATAGAGCTGGTAGTCCTCTCCTTCTCCACTTTCCGCTAACTCTTTCTCCAGCCAGTAATTTATGTCATCTCTCGAAGCAGATACGGTAAACCTGGCACCTTCCGTCTGTTCAGTCTGCGGCCTTTGGAAATCGTCATTTACTGCACCTGAGGAAATAGAAAAAAGATATACAGCCAGGGAAGCAATAATGATAAAAATAATACCGGCCAGAATAATGAAGGCTATTCTCCAAGGGTTTTGTGTTTTCATAAACAACCTCCTGTTAATATTTGAGTTTATTGATTTACAGCGTATGACTATTCAATTTCCCGATATTTTGTTACAGTATATACAGGAGTCTACCTAATAAGTGGGGGTTACTACATGCTACCTTTCTTTTTATTTGCAATCTTTTATTTGTTTGTGATTAACTCTATGACAAATACATTGGTTATCCAGAAGGAAATACCTGAAGAACGGCAGGCCAAGGTGTTCCGGACAATAAATATTCTGATCACCATCCTGCTCACATCATCATATTTCAGAGTTTTTGTGGCCTGACGTGATTAGGGGTTTGGCAGAGAATTTATTCTCTGCCTTTTTTCATGCTGCTACCAGAATATAATTAATATGTTCCATTATTTTATTCCATTAAAACTTCCATTTCAATGCTGCTGGATCCTCAAGCGCATGTCCAATTGGGGGAGCCGATCCTCCTCCAGTTCAAGTACGATACAATTATCCAAAGATTATTTATTCATAGATAAGGAAAAACCAACAGACCAAATCATCAGATTTGGTCTGTAATTTAGTACACCTTTTTATATATTCCCATGAAACAGAACAATTTATTAATTGCTACCAGTCCTTTATTGATGCTATTGCTGCCTTTTCTCTTTATACTTTCTTAGAAATTCCTCTCCTTCTTCTTCGATTAGTTTCTGTTCTGCCTTTTCATCTGCCAGCCTTGTCTGGATAAACATAACCGCGCAAAAAACAATCGCAAGATATATTCCATAAATCCACCAGTGAGCAGGTCCCCCTGCTGCCGCAGCAAACTGCCATAGAACTACTCCAATAATTACTAATCCAATTACCGGAAAAATAACTACAGATGGCCTCATACCTCTTCCTCCTCCGCCATTCTATCTTTCTATTAAACTCTATGAAGAAGAAGCATAAATATGATAGGAAGTTATAGGAAGTTTGATTATTATTTTTACGGGGAATAAAGCACATAACACGATATACGGAGGGAATAACAATGAAAAACAAACCACTGGCACAATGGACATACGGTGAATTTCAGGAACATCTTGTACAACACGTCATGAATCATCTGGAAAAGAACGAAATTACATCCCCTCTTATTTATTTTCCCCTTGTAAACGAAAAAGTGGAAACATTCTTGTTCGCCCACTGGCAGGAAGCCTGGGATCAGTGTTCTCAATTAACATGGGAAGAGTGGAGAAATGATAATTGTTATAAAATATTTGAAGATGAGGTTATTAACGATACATTAAAAGAAGCACAGCTTATGGATATGAGAGGACCTGAACCGGTTGAGGAAAGAGAATTAATATAATGAGTTTTCAATATAAAAAGGAGGTGTTCTGAAAGCTTTACCAGAACACCTCCTTTTCAGTTTTTCAGGGAAGTCCCCCGGCACCTTGAATGGCCAGTACTTTCTTACCACTTTTGCGCAGAAAAAGAGTAAGGCCGCCTTAAAGGCGGCCTCCGCATTCTTACATATCAAATGGGACTTTATGAAACTTCGGCTTATAAAAAGAGCGGTTATCCATTGCATAAACTCTTTCGCTGAATTCCCCTGGCATTACTCTGTCAAGTGCTCTGTCCATCATAAACATTTTTGCATCGAAATTATCGATCATGTGGAGGATTTCTGCTTCCCTGATAAGAGGAGGTTTAGGGCTGCCCCATTCACCTTTACCATGATGGCTGAGAACCAGATGCTGCAGTACTGTTACCTCATCACCGTCTATTTCCAGCTCTTTTGCTGTCTCATCAATTTCGTTAACGATAATGGATATGTGACCAATAAGCTTCCCTTCCAGCGTATACTGGGAATCCAGAGGCCCTGAAAGTTCTCTGACTTTTCCAAGGTCATGGAGTATTACTCCGGCATAGAGTAAATCTTTATCAAGTGTCGGATAAAGCTGCGCAATACTATTTGCCAGATCAAGCATCGTTACAACATGGTATGCCAGCCCGGAAACGTACTCATGATGGTTTTTAGTCGCAGCAGGAGCTTCAGCAAAAGCCTTCTGGTGCTTTTTAAACAAATGCCTCGTAATCCTTTGTATTTTCGGGTTCTTCATCTCGAATATATACTGGGTGACTTTCTCGATCATCTCCTGGGGATCAAGCGGAGCTGAAGGAAGGAAGTCGGATGTTTTCACATGGTCCATGCCGGTTGTAGGTCTGATCGCCTTTATCTTTAACTGCCTGGCTCCACGGAATTCCTGAATTTCCCCATGAACATGGACGATTACAGAACTGACAAATACCTCCTGGTCTTCAGGTGATACTCCCCATAGCTTTGCTTCAATTTCTCCAGTCTGGTCTGACATCTGCAGTGTCAGAAAAGGCTTTCCGTTGCTGGCTATTCCTTTTTTCGCGCTTTTTATCAGTAAATATTGTTCAATGTTTTCCCCGATTTGATAGTAATTGATACCTTTCTTCATTCTTCTCCCCCCTGCCGGAAATTATTAAGTCTGTTATTTCAAATCTTTAACTTCTGGGCCTTATGGGATTCCTCAGCTTTTCCCGCTTCCTTTTCTAGGACGTTCGCCCTTCGGAAAAACCATAGAAAAACATACACCGTCCTGCTCATTTGCTACAGTCGGATATCCTCCATGAAGTTCACAAATACGTTTTACAATCGCCAGTCCTAAACCAAACTGGCCTTTATTCCCTTTCCTGAATGGGGTGAAAATATGTTCAATCTCTTTTTCAGGAATGTTTTCTCCATTGTTTCTGACCCGTATAATAACTTTGTCCTTCTTTTCCTCTGCTGAAAGCTCTATGGAATCCCTTGCATATCTCATAGCGTTCTCCACTAGGTTTTCCAGGAGAACACTCAGGAGCTCTTTATCACCATTAAGTGATACAGAATCTCCATGAACGGATATGTGTACATCTTCCCTGTGCAGGAAAAACCTCTCTTCAATCGCATATGCAATAGAGCCGAAGGGGAACGCCTCTTTTTCCATAGGACTTTCTTTTAACGCGTCCAGTTTTGTGTAATAAAGCATATCTTTAACTCTTTTTTCCATCCTGTTCGACTCTTCAATAATAACATCCATGGTCTTTTCTATATTTTCCTTAGGAAGAATACCGTCTTTTACGGAAGTGGCATAACTTTTCACTACCATAATTGGTGTTTTCAGTTCGTGAGAAGCGTGCTGAATAAATGTCTTTTGCGCCCGGTCATAGCGTATAAGATTCTGGCGCATTTTTTCAAACTGTCCGGATAATTTCTCGAAATCCTTATCGCCTTCCCAGTAAAAAGGCTCCTTCCAGTTACGTTCCGCAATCTGTTCAAAATGGTTTCCTAAGCTGGTAAGCGGCATCTTCAGATAGTGCTTGAGCCAGAAAGCTGGTATAAGGCTTAACAACCCTGCAATCAGAATAATATAAGCAAGAGTGCCCCAAAGTCTGTTTACCATCTGATTGAGATAGGTATCCCACATATAGGAAATATGGTAGGCTTCGCCGCCGGTTGTATAGACTTTGTAAATAACATAGAACAAAGTGGCTTCATTGTATGTCAGCTGATACCGGCCTCTCCGTTCCATCTGATTATGAGCTTTTTCCCCCATCTCCCTCAGTACCTCGGTAGGCACAGGCCCGCCTTCTATGGTTCCAAATTGATTAATCAGAGTAATATGCCCTACGGATCTTTCTGCGTTCCTCCGCTCTATAAAATCAATTTCCGAGGTAGGAGGAACGAGGTGTTCCCCGTGAGGGTTGGAAAACCTGGCTTGTTCCTGTTCGATAATTCGGTATGTTTCTTCAGTAAGAGTGTTCTGCAGCGAAAAATGATAGATCGTTCCTACAAGCAGGCCGACCATAACAATAATGGCTATAAAAGAAAACCAAATCCGCTGCGTTAAGTTAAGCTTTATCATGAAGACAGAACCCTGTATCCGTATCCGTAAAGCGTTTCTACATGTATTCTTGGAAGCTTTTTGCGTACCCGGCGGACTACATCATCCACCGCACGTTCAGATCCGTAATAGTCTGATCCCCAGACATACTCGATTATATCCTCTCTTGAGAGAGCCTTCCCTGTGTTGGTTGTAAGCAGAATAACAAGATCCATTTCTTTCGTCGTCAGTTCGATCGTTCTGTCGTCATCTGTAACTGTCCTGCCCTGAGGATCGATCACATAGCCGTTTAATTCTACTTTTTCAGCTTCCTGTCCGTCTTCGGGATAAGCTCTTTTCAATAGTTTTTTTGCCCTGATAACCAGCTCTTCCGGAAGAAATGGTTTAGCCAGATAATCATCGCTTCCAAGCTCCAGGCCGAGTACTTTGTCCAGGTCTTTGTCACGTGCAGATATAAATATCACCGGAGTGTCTTCGTAATTTTTGATAGCCTTTAACAGCTGATAACCATCCATACCAGGAAGCATTATATCAAGCACCCATAAATGAGGAGGGCTTTCAATGTGCGAAGAGGCCTCTTTACCGTCAGTAAAATGTGTCACTGCCCAGCCTTCTTTTTCCATATATGCTTTTATTACTTCTCCCAGATTTTCTTCATCTTCTACAAGGTAAATTTGATATTGGCTCATTTTAAAACAACCACCCTCCGCATTTCTGATTGAAAAGAGCAGTTAAGTTTTGAATACAGGCTGCCCTTTTAAATTTTTCTCCTGTGAATATTTTAATATAAATATACCGGAAAAGAAATTATCAGCCGGCCGCTGCTTCTGATTCTTCTCCCAGCTGATGAATTATACCGGACTGTACCTCTTCGGAGAGATGTTCATGGCAGGTAAAGAATAAAACCTGCCTTGACTCCGAGATCTTTTTGAGCAGCTCATTTACCCTGCTTCTCCGCAATTTGTCCATATTTACAAAAGTCTCATCCATAAACAAGGGAATACTGCTTTCGCTTCTGTATTTTGAGGCGAGAGCAAACCTGATTGCCAGATAAAGCAGCTCACAGGTTCCCCGGCTTACTTCAGACGGGTCGAATCTCGCCCCGTCGTTTCTTTCAAGAATAAACCTTTTCTCTCCAAGAGGGGCATAAACTCTCGTATACCTTCCATTAGTGAGAAAAGCAAAGAGACTCTCTGTCTCTCTGATCACTTCCGGCTGCCGCTCTTTTTCATAAACGGCCTTTACTTGTTTAAGAAGATCATTTCCTGTTGCCAGAACAGCCCATTTTTTAACAAGATACTGAAGCTCTTCTTTCATCTGTGAGAATTCCATCTGAAGTTCTTCATATTTCCCATCTTTTTCAAGATGTGAAATTTCTTTTTTTATCTGTACAAGCCTCTCAACTACTTTGTCATTCTCTGTTTCTATGGAAGCATACTCATCTTTTTTCTCCTGCTGTTCAGCAGAAGGGTCCGCGTTTTCGTCAAGGAGTGCTGCATAAGCTCTTTTAAGCTCCGTTTCATCAGGCTGTATTGTCTTCATCTGAATTCGCAGATCCCTCTCCCTGTCTTTCATTTTCTGTTGTCTTTCAAATTGCGCCGCTCGCTTACGGAATTCTTCCTCACCGTCTGAACGTGCTGCTGAAAAAAGAGCTGCTTTCTTTTCTTCCAGAGCCTCTTTTTCAAATTTCAGGCGGGAAATGTTTTCTTTTATACTGCTCAGCTTTTCCTGTTTTCTGTTCAGATCTTTTTCCCTTGTTTCCTCACTGCGCACAAAATTAAGCAAACTGGAGACAGCCTCCTGAAGATCAGGGATTTCATTGTTACTGAAAAATCCCGATTTCTCTGAAAGAGAAGCCACTTCTTCTTTAAACTGGTTCTGCTCTTCCTGCAGCAAACTTATTTTCCTGTTTGTTTTTTCAAGCTCAGATTCTGTCTGTTTCCATTCCTCCACAGCCTGAAGAAGACCTTCGCAGAAAGTCACTTCTAACTCCGGCGGCAGTTTGTATTCTATTGCCCAGCTGCGCAGCTCCCCATTAAGGGCTGCAATACGCCCAAGCCTTCTTTCCGTTTCAGTTTCCACTTCCGTTAAACGTTTTTCAGAAAGCTTGTACCTGTGCAGTGCCTCTTTATACCGCAGACGGTTTTCCTCATCTTCTCTGAGCTTCCGTTCAGCCTCACGACTGGATATAGCACCATCCGCTGAAAGTTCATGACTGAGAAAATCCAGCCTCTCATTGATTTCGTTCAGCTGTGTCTCATAATTATTCTTCGTACGAACAGCTTCTGACCGTTTCCAGAGCCCTCCGGCTAAAGCCCCCGCAGAAAGCCCTGCCAGTATGAATACAACTGATGGCCCGGTAAAATTAAATAATGCCAGACTCATTATCAGCAGCAATGCCGAAAGTAGATAAAATCCATTCTGCTGCCGGCGGTCCCTTTCAGCCTGTCTCGTTTTTTCTTCTGTAATAAACCCGAAACGTTCTTTCAGAGATTTGATTTCCCATTCAGTTTCAGGTGTCTTATTCGCTGAAGCTGATGTTTTTTTTAACTCCTGTCTTGTTTCCTCATCCAGAATCTGACTTTCTGCCCTTTCAACTTCCTTACCAGCAGATTCCGCTTCTTCCTGCAGTCTGTTTTTCTCATTTTCCGCCCTGGCTAAGTCACTTCTTTCATTTACGATTTCTTCTTTAATTCTCGTAAATTCATGCTTCATATAAGAGTGGAAAATAATATCCGAAAAAATAATTCCCCCTTTTGTCTGCCAGTTCTTTTCCAGGCGATCCATTTGATTCACTGCCGAGTTTCTGTATAATTCCTGTTCCCTTAGTTCGTTTTTGCTTTTTTTGTAGCTTTCAAACTGGTGAGATTTCGCGTAGACCTCATTTTTTATTTCCTGCAAGGATGGATGCACTGCCATAGCTTCCATTTCTTCTTCCAGCGAACTGGCTCTCAAGGTTTCTTCCTTAAGAAGAGCGCTAGTATTTATAAGTTCCTGTTGTACAGAGTCCAGTCTTTCATGGGCATTTTGAGGAAAGGTATCAATCATGTCCTCTTCGGCAAACCATAGTTCTAGCCCACGATACTCAGTGACTAATGGAAGAAGTGCAATATGTTTTTCCAGCTCATTTATAGCGGTATTGAGCTTTTTCAGCATTTCTTTGTTTCTGGCATAATTCTCTTCATTGATATTTAAATCTGACTTCAGATTTTCATACTGGCCGAGTCTCTCCTCCAGATTTTTTATTTCCTGTTCTTTCTTCTGCATCCTGTTAATCAGAAGGTTGAGCTCGGTTTTCTTTCCTCTTGGCTTGAACAGCTGCTCCATTTCCTTCTGTAGTTCTTTTTCCAGGTGAGTAACAGAACTCCCTCCTGAAAAGCCTGCGTCGTAAAGAAACTCATTTAAATCTTCCGGGTTTAAACTTCCTAAACCATTCAAACCATCCAAATCGAAATGAAAAATACCTCTGAATGTATTCAGATCAAGATTTTCAAGTATTCTCTCCAGCAGTTCTTCTCCACCATTTCTTCCATCATCCAGATGGACAGATACTTCCCCTTTCGCTCTTCTGCCCTTTACTCTTTTTACAGTTACAGTTTCCCCGATTGTTTCGAAAGTCAGTTCTCCCCCATACGCGTTTGAATTGCGGGGAATATACTGATTGTCTCCTTTCTTAGGAAACCCGAACAGCACCGCCTGAATAAAAGACATGAAGGTTGACTTCCCCGACTCGTTGCTTCCGAGAAAAATCTGAATACCGCTGTCGTCAAGCTCCCATGTCATATCTTCCCATTTACCGAAACCGTATATATGCACTTTTTTCAGTTTCATTGGTCCACTTCCTTCATGAGGCTGGAGATTAATCTGGATTCCGCTTGCGTAATAATCTCTTCCCGGTCTTCCGGAGTCAGCCTGTCTATGTATCGTTTCATTACAGGATGTGAAAACACCGGCTTTAGTGTTTTATCCAATTCTTTATCTGATGACTTGAGTATTTCTGATGTGTATATAATATCCCCTAGCAAATCATTTTGTTTTTTCAGCTTTTCTCTGTCGATATACGGGGCTGTCTGAAAACTGATACGGTCGACCCATACAGAATAAGAAACAAGTTCCTCACGAAGTAATTCCAGAAGTTCCTGCTGACTGGCACTGTCAGTTAATTCTTCATGAAGGGGCCCGTTGCCGGTTAATTTCAGGTCGGTAAAATACACCTTCTCTTTTAAAATAATAGCAGGGATTTTATCAATAATCGCAGCAATGAGTTCATCCATAGTTTCATGATCATTGATGAAGACCTCTATTTTTTCCCATTGTAAAAGGGAGGTATCCAGAAAATGAAGATTGGTGTGATGTTTTTCAAGTTCTACAAAATATGCTCCCTTTTCTCCTGTTTCTTTTCTCGTGCCTCCCTGGACATTCCCCGGGTAAACGACAGCCGGATGCATATTCAATGTCTGCCTTTTATGGATATGGCCGAGTGCCCAGTAATCGAGGTCCAGCTGTAAAAGGTCCTTTAACGCAAAAGGCGCATACGGTTCATGGCCATCCGATTGCTGGGTTTCCTGGCCATGAAGCATTCCTATGTGATAGGCTTCCATGTCGTTTTCCTTTTTAAATAGCGGGACAGGATTTTCATAAAATGCTTTTTGTGGATAACTGAAACCATATATATATGCCTTTTCTCCATTATTTTTCTCAAGGAAATAAGGTTCAGGTTCTGACGGAAAAATATGTACGTTATCCGGCATGGATACCATTTTGTTCTTATTATTAAGGGGATCGTGATTTCCATGAATAATGAACAGGGGAATTCCTGCCTCCCGAAGACGTTCTGCCTGTTTCTTTATAAACCACTGCCCTCTAAGGGATCTTTCCTCCTGGTCATATACATCCCCGCTTATTAAAACAAAATCTGCCTGACGGCTGAGTGCCTCATCAATAATTTTCTGAAAGGACACATAAGCCGCTTCCCTCGCTGTTTCTGCAAATTTTTCAGGCATATCCAAACGGGACTTTACCGGTCTTCCCAGATGTACATCAGCTGTATGTATAAATCGAAGCATACAAACCCTCCAACTCTGTTATTATGGTCAATTATAACATAAACAGAATAAACGTTCCCCTTCCGGAATGTAAAAAACCAGGCACTGTATTGTGCCTGGTTTTTATCAGAAATAAAACGGGAGAAGAATCAGGACGGTTAACCCGGCCAGCGGAAGAATTAAACGCCCGAAAGGACTTCTTCTGTACGGGTATCCGTACGGCCCGTAACCCCCGTACGCCGGGAATCCTCCATAAGGCCCGTATCCTCCGTAAAATGGAGCTGCCCCAAACCCGGGTGCAATAATACGCTGGTCCTCTCCATTATCTTCCTCACTATCATTTCCGTAACCAAATCCGGACGGTGCCCCCTGCATTGGGTAGCCGGCATATTGGTTCATCACTACCGCTAAATAAAGATTCTCATCATCCACATGCTCAACAATTCCGTCAAATTGCTGATTATCCTTTGTAGTAACAAGAACATACCGGTGCAAATGGTCCTCACACATTTTTTTCATATGCTGCATTCTGTGTAACCCCTCCTTCCACTGCCCAATATATTCAATTGCTGGGCGGATGGTTACAAAAGTGAGCAGTAGAAAACTCACTCCTTCTACTGGGCTATGTCAGAACTTCAGGCTTGAAGAAAGTCCTTAGAAAATTTAAAATAAAATTAAAGAAAAGCGCAAGCGCCTTGGTCACGAGCGACACTCTTTACCTGCGACGAGTAACCGCAGGAGCACTCTTTACCTGGACCGAGTAATCGCAGGTCCAAGCACTGGAAGGACTATGATAGAAGCCGCTCTTTGGCTTCTGAAAAGCCTGAAGTGACCTCGAGTAGCTGTCTCTTCCTCTTCTAGTAGCGCTTTGGGGCGTATCCGTCGAGACAACTCGAAGCATACTCGTGATGTAAACGCTCGTCGCTGGAGCTAGACAACTATCGTGGGATGTTATACTTTCTTATCCGTTAAAGAAAACTCGCCGATTGGCGAGCCTTTGGCGAAGACAGAGGCGTAGTTGTACTTATACTTTAGCCTTAAAAATTTTCATTACGTCGAATCGACTTCACCGCAAAAATTTTATACTTTCCGAAAAGTGTAAATTAAGCCAGGAGGGAAAATTAATGAAAAAGTACTTTTTAACAGCTTATGACAAATCAGGAAAACATTTAATTAACGAGGCTTTCGATGCAGCAGATGATACAAAAGCAAAGGAGCAGGGGCTTAGACGCCTGGAGGAGGAAAACCTGACTGAAAATCCAAGCAGGGTTGTCCGCTCTTCGGGAGGGCTTGTTCATTTCCATCAATAATTCAAAAAGCACAGGCTGGCAAGGCTAGTCTGTGCTTTTCCTGTTTATAGGTATGTCATTCAGCGATCGTATAAAAGGTGGCGGTTACATTGGCAAGGAGCCTGCCATTATCATCTTCCAGCCTGCATTCTGAAAAATGTATATTCGCACCTTTTTTCAAAAAGGAGGCATGGGCATGAATTTTTCCTTCTTTTGCAGAACGCAAAAACTGTGTTTTAAGTTCAAGTGATACAGCTGGTTTATCTGAAAAAGCTGCCACTAAATGTCCCATTGCTGTATCCGCTATATAAGTGATAATTCCTCCATGGAGAATCCCCATCTGGTTAAACATAATCTCTGTAACCGGGGCACTCAGGTGTACTGTTTCTCTCTCCTCGTCATAATCGAATTCAAAATCCATTAATGAGTATAAAAATAGTGCTCCTGAATCATCATTATGTGTTTCCAGAGCTTTTTCAAATAAGTCCCGAAGTTTCTGTTCTTCCACTTTCTTCCCTACTCTCTCTTTTTAATTATGTTCCCCTGATGAATTATAATCGCAGGAACATTCTATTTATTCCCTGATAATCGCCGGCAAAAACTAAAAACAAAAAACACGGCAGCTCTGTTCAGCCACCATGTTCTTTGTATTGATTATTTATATGTTTCTGTTCTGAGCTGTTTTCGGAAAACTTCTTTTACCATATACCCTACTCCATTTTGATTGTTTGAGCGGGTTACCCAGTCTGCCAGTGATTTCAGTTTGTCATTTGATTGCCCCATGGCTACACCCAGGCCTGCCTGTGCAACCATTTCTTCATCATTTTCATAGGAGCCGATAGCAACCATCTCACTGAGTTTTATTCCTAGTTTTTGCCCAAGCACCTGCAGCCCTCTCGCTTTTGTGGCTGAAGCATCTGTAATATCAAGGCTTCCTTCATAGGAAGAAGTCACCCTTACCTCACTTACTGCTTCTTTTATTTCTTCAATTGCATCCTGTCTCTCACTTTCATTCCAGAACTTCGCACATATTTTTGGTACTGTAAGCGGCTGGTCAATCAGGTAATTACTCGGTGAGTCTACAAAGTTTATCGGATAAAACAATGGGTCCCCCATTTTTGTATTCATCTTCGCGATCAGCTGGTTTTTCTGGTTCAGCTTATTTCCCAGTGCGTATTTTTCATGCAAAAGCCTCACATGGCAATGATAGTTTTCGAGAATATCTGTAATCTGATAAACACGGTCTGAGTCGAGACGCCGCTCAAAAATAGGAGCATCTGCATCGGCAGCTACAAACGCACCATCATGAGTTATTAAGTATACGTCATTTAGTTTCAGCGCTTTAGCAACTTTTCTGGCGGAAGGAAAAGCCCTTCCTGTCGCTAAAGTCACATAAACTCCTTTGTTTTTTACAAATTCAATTGCATCCTTAGTCTCTTTTGCCAGCCTGTGATTTGATTTTAACAGGGTACCATCGATGTCTAACGCTAATAAGCGATACGCCACTGCTGCCATCCCCCTTCATTGGTCCTTCCTTCATTGGTAAACATATATGTCCTTCCAAAAGCGAATAGAACAAAAAATGGGGTTGTGGACTGAATACAGGACCCTCTGTTACTGGAACTTTCTCCTTAGTGTCGGATGCATTGATGTAGTAGATGGAAGCATATGTTAGCCTTGGTGCAGTGTCCTCCGCATGCAGAAATGAAGGGCGTCTGCCATTTACACCTTGAGGTTGGAATTTACTATTAAAACAAGGGATGAATGGGATGATTCATCCCTTGTATAGGAAGGTTCCTGCCTCTCAAGTGGTGCAAGGACCTCTTGCATCCCTTCAGCGTGATGTTTTCCTCTTCTCAAGTGGTGCAAGGACCTCTTGCATCCCTTCAGCGTGATGTTTTCCCCTTCTCAAGTAACGCAAGGACCTCTTGCATCCCTTGAGTGTGATGTTTTCCCCTTCTCAAGTGGTGCAAGGACCTCTTGCATCCCTTCAGCGTGATGTTTTCCCCTTCTCAAGTGGTGCAAGGACCTCTTGCATCCCTTCAGCGTGATGTTTTTCCCTTCTCAAGTAACGCAAGGACCTCTTGCATCCCTTCAGCGTGATGTTTTCCTCTTCTCAAGTGGCGCAAGGACCTCTTGCATCCCTTGAGTATAGCGGCCTCCCCTTCTCAAGTAACGCAAGGACCTCTTGCATCCCTTCTGCGTGAGGTTTTCCTCTTCTCAAGTAACGCAAGGACCTCTTGCATCCCTTCTGCGTGATGTCCTCCCCTTCTCAAGTAAAGCAAGAACCTCTTGCCCTCCTGAGTGTATCATCCTCCCCTTCTCAAGTAGTGCGTCCGTCACTCTGAAGGCTGAACCTGCTCAGCCAGGATAAACAGACCTCGAAACATATTTAACAAACAAAAAACGGATGCTCATCGCATCCGTTCCTTAAACTCTTATTATCCTTGCTGTGGTTCTGCACCATACAGATCCTCAAGAGGACGAGTCATTTCTTTATTCAAATCACCGATCAGCTGGCTCATACGCTGCTCAGCTTCCATAAGCTTAGAGATTGTTTCATGCTGCTGCACTAATTCAAACTGCTTTTGTGCCTGCTGGATTTCGTCTTCAGTAATTTGAGCTCCCTGCATTTGCTTCTGCTGAAGCTCCATTTGCACGTTACGGAAGTTATCAAGCATACGCTTTGCAACCTCGTCGCTGTTAACTTCGTCATGCAAGCCCTTTAAAGTAGTAAATTCTTCTGTTTCTCTTAAGGCACTTGCAAGTTCGTGTGCCTTATCATAAGGATTAGCCATAAAATAATTTTCCTCCTTAGTTTTTTGTACGCACATCCGAAACTGGCAGTGCAGCAAAACATACGCACTATATCTATTCCCTTAAGACTATAACATGAATCCTATGCGAATTCATCCCGGGAGCAACATTCAGAATATTCCCACCTCAACCTGATGATATTTACGAGATAAACAAAATAAACAAAGCCTGAACAAGTCCTGCAACTGCGCCGATTAAAGCACCCAGCACAGCGATCATCTTCAGCTCCCGCTTAGCAATCTTCAAAACCATTTCTTCAAGATTTTCTAAAGGGAAGTTATTAACCTGGTCACTTACAATACCCTTAATTCCGATTCGTTTCATCACCGACTTTAACTGCCTTTCAGCCACCTGGGTGAAGCCATCAACGAAGGCTGGCAGCATAGTATAAGTAATTACCTTTTCGTACTGGTGAGCCCACTCTTTTAATGGCCTGTCCCATTCTCCGATAATCGGGGTTTCATCAACGATAGTCTGTACAAGATAATGTACGTTTTCTTCCAGTTTATCAGCCTTTATATAATCTTCCGGCGTCTTTTCCAGCATCTCATGCCATTCTCTCCTGATCCAGTAGGTGACATATTCATGCGCTCTTTCATCCCGGAACAGCTTAGTAAGCTCTTTCGATACAAGGGACGAAAAGGATACTCTCTGGGTAAATCTCCCGATCATTCCTCCAAAGCTCCCTTTTGTTTCAAAAAATCTGGAGACCATTTGGTCAACCTGGTCACGGCCTTCCGGAGACTGAAAGTATTCTTCACCTTTTTCAAGAACTTTAGCAGAGATTTCAGGAATGTAATCTTCTATTTTATCTTTCCATTCCTCCTGAAGCATGTCGTTGATTTTTTTATTTTTATAATCGTTAAAAAATACGAGCATTTTTCCTTTAATCGCTCGTTCGTATGCTTCTCTCGCTGCTTTGGTTGACCATGTATCACCTATATGTTCCTTAAGCCAGTCTTCCACAGTCAGTTCCTGCTGCAAAAAGGTTTCAAGAATAACTTTAATACGCCCTTCCGCTTCCTCAAGGAACTCTCCCTCAAAAATCTTCCGGGCAACTCCTTCAGGTGTAATCAGGTATTCTTCCACCATCGTACCGAGCTGATCAGCAATTTCCTCTCGTCGTTTAGGAATGAGCCCCGGAGTGAATGGCACCTGGAAGGAACCTATATATTTGGCATTATGTGGCCGGAGCAGCATTTGAATTGCAAGTATATTCGTTCCTCCTCCGACAGCCGCCCCGATCAGGATGAGGCCCGCAAACCAGTAAAATTGAAATTCCATTATTATCACCTTTTCTTTATCCCGATGCAACCGTCCGTAAAACTCCCGCCTCAAAACATGAGATGAAACGAGGATGTTCAGGCAGGAGATAACGGACGCTAACATCCCGATTGGTTCAACTAGCAATCAGCGGGGGATGAACAAAACTCCCACTGATTGAAGGTTCACTTTATTTGCACCATACAGTTTCTTACTTCATAAGATACCATATCCACTGATACCCATACTTTTAAAGTGACTCTGTTTAACTTTGTTGATGATTTTCGCTTCTGGACGCTTGCTTTCACCACAGGCATAAGCGCAACATCTGCTTAATCTACACTTCGTTCGATTTCGCAGTGTTTTCTTTACCTATGGTAATGCTTCAGCTGCAATCAACCGGAGTTTGTTCACAGTTTGATGACAGAGCCTGACTATTAATTAAAAGCTGGTCCAGTTTCCTGCCCTGTGTGCGCAGGGTGTTTATACGTATGCCGCGGGAATGAGGGATTGTATGTTTTCCTTTACTTACAATATAGACAGTATAAAGCTTAATGATAAACTTCCATTTAACCAAATTGTATTCCCCGAGGAGACAGCACGTTTGTGGAAAATAAATTCTTCTATACCCGGGAAAGCCACATATCATTTTTTATCAAAGGAAATCGAAGTCTCCACGAGTGCTGAATTAAGTCCAGGGACTGTTCAACTGCACTCCAGGCTAGCCTCCGAGCTTTCTTTGTCTCCAGGAGAAAAAATCCGCTGCTTATACAGAAAAAAGGAGAACGTTTTCCAGTTCGGCCCTTCCCTCGGGGTAGTGCTTGGCGACTGTTCGGAAATTAATGAAATGCCATTTGGCGACCTCACGCATTATTTAACCGAAATGGCAAAAACCTGTGAGAGACTTTACTGCCCTTTTACAGTATTTTCTTATAAAGAGACATCCGGCTCTTATACGGAAGGGTTTAAATACATTGAAGGAAAATGGGAAAAGTCCCTCACTCCCCTCCCACAGGTAATTTATAATCGCATTGGGCGTAGAGACCAGGAAAAATCCGTTCAATGCAAACACTTTTTCCAGCGCCTTACAGAATTAAATATACCTTATTTTAATGAAAGGTTCCTTCATAAGTGGGAAGTATATAACTATTTGCTTAATGAACCTGTATTATCACCTTATCTTCCTGAAACAAAACATTTAAAGTCTTTAGCAGATTTAGAGCAAATGGCAGAAAAACATAGCGGGCTGTATATAAAACCTTTCACAGGAAGAGAAGGTTCAGGAATTATAAAGGTTTCTGCTGATAACGGAATCTACTTTATTACCTACCCCGCAGATGAAGGGTGGCAAACAAAAAAAGTATCTTCTTTAAAACAGCTTTATTCTATGCTTAAAGGAAGAATTATGAGAAGACCCTATATTATTCAGCCAATGATTAGTGTAAATGAGAAATATAAAGCCCCGGTGGACTTCCGGGTACTTTGTATCAAAGATTCATATAGTATATGGAAGGCATGTTCCGCTGTGGCTCGTGTAGGCCAGAAAAATACAATTGTTTCAAACCTTGCAAAAGGCGGAAGCCAGAAGCAAGCCCTGTCAATTCTGGAAGAAATCATTCCGTCCGCAGATGTACCGCATACAGAAAGGCTTATGCATGAACTCTCTCTGTTATGCGCATATGTGTTAGACAGAGAAACAGAAGGTATTTACGGGGAACTTGGCATAGATTTAATGATAGATAACGAAGGGCGCCCATGGATTCTGGAAGTAAATATTAAACCTTCCAAAAGCGAACTGCCTGAAGCTGCCGTCAGTCTCCCTTCTGTCAATTTGATTATTTTGTATGCTGTTTCCCTGGCTGGATTTGCAGATTAATAAGTACTGGATAGTTTACTGTGCTTGGAAAGGATGACTGGCATGGGAAGTCTCGGAATCCTTCAGTGGAATACAGAAAGAACCGATTATTATACAGATCAGGTAGCCGAACACTGCGCTTCTTCAGGAATACAGGTAGTCAGATTATCTCCCCTGAGCTGTAACTTCAGCACTTTAACTGCGACAGGCTGCCGTTACGACCTGTCTGCAGGACAATGGACAAAAGATGTTTTTCCTGTCCCTGACTTCATTTACGATCGCTGTTTTTATCCTCCTGGCAGTAAAGAAAAAAAGCGGGTAACTGAAGCTTCTGAGCAATTAAAAAAGCTCAGTGTTTTTCTTGGATCTGGCCTCCCAAATAAATGGGCTGTATACCGATGGCTCAGGAAAGATTCCCGTATCGCCAGTTTTCTTCCCCCTACACAGCTTCTTGAAGAAGATGTGTTGAATGCCTACGTGAATGCTTTTGGGACGGTAGTTATAAAACCAGTCTTCGGTTCCGGCGGCGACGGATTTCATGTAATCCGTCGCCGGGACAATACAATCAGTCTTTATAATAAAAGCAAAGAACTCCTGCTGGCTGAAGACAGCGGGGCAACTTTATATAAATTTTTAAAAAGCAGCTTACCAGCTTCAAGGTACATTATTCAGCCTTTTCTCAAGCTGCAGTTGAACGGCCGGCCGTTTGATTTAAGGGTGGTAATGCAGAAAGAATCTCCTGAACACTGGTATGAGGCGGGCAAAGGATACCGGGTTGGCCGGAAAAATTCCTATGTGTCTAATTTGAGAGCAGGGGGCAGAATCTCCTCTTCCCTGAACCACCACAGTGGAGAATATAAACAAGCTGAACAAATTGCCGAAAAAATCTCTCCCTTAATACCATTCGTTCTGGAAAAGTATCATCAGCCTCTTTTTGAGCTGGGAATTGACTACGGACTTGATTCCCAAGGAAAACTCTGGATCATTGAGGTTAATTCCAAGCCAGGTTACGAAACTGTCATGAAAACAACAGATAATACCAGAAAGAAACTGATTTTTTCCAGGCCTGCCCGCCTCATCAGACAACTGGAAAACTCAGAATAAAGGGTCAACAATAAAAGCACAGCCTTAAGATTAGTGATGCTGCAACTAAGGAGTGAGTATATTGTCTTTTATAACTGAAGTCTCCCTTAATGAACTTGAGGAGGAGAGCAGCAGTCTGCTCCTCTCCAGACAGATGCTTGATAAATTATCACTCAAGGCAGGTTCAGAGCAGTATGTTTTTTTTGGCACAAAGAAAACCGCATGTACAATAAGCATCGCAGTTGATGAGAAAAATGACCGTTGCTTTCTGTCTAAAAAAGCATGGGACAGTCTCAGTATTCCGTTTCCTGTAAAGTTAAATATTCTTTCAAGTGACACAGGGGACATTTATTTAGGTCCTGTAGTCGGGATTTACACAGCAGGTTTTACAGGAAACCTGCTTCGTCCGGCCGGAGAAAGATCTTTCTTGTTTGCCAAATATATCAGCGCAGCTAAAGCGGCCGGTGTTCTGGCTTTTATCTTCGGTTCCCACCATCTTATGTGGGAAGAGGGAACGGTGGAAGGTTACACATACGGCAGGAAAGGATGGAAAAAAATTAAAGTCCCTCTGCCCAATGTAGTTTATGACAGGCTGCCTAACAGAAAGACAGAAGAACACCCACTCTATGCAGAAACAAGAGACCGGCTGCAAAATGAATACAGCATACCGTGGTTTAATCCAGGCTTCTTTGATAAATGGACCGTGTATAATCAGCTTTCCGGTTACCCAATGGTGAGCAGTCTGATGCCCCGGACCATATCAGCCCCTTCCGCTGTTGAAGTGAAAGAGTTTATTGAAAAATACAAGCATATTTATATAAAGCCTAAAAATGGAAGCCTGGGACTCGGTATACACCAGATCATTTTTGATCCTGATGAGCAGCTTTATTACTGCCGTTTCAGAGACCATTCCAGAAACAGGTTAAGGCGTTACGGAAGTCTGAACGGTCTCTTAAAGACACAGTTTCCTCATGGTTATGAGAACATGGTCATCCAGCAAGGAATAGATTTATTAAAATATCAGAATAACCCGATAGATTTTCGCATCCACACAAATAAAGATGAAACAGGAAAATGGCGTATTACTGCAATAGCCGCGAAAGTGGCTGGCGCTGGCAGTGTTACTACCCACGTAAAAAGCGGCGGGCAGGTTAAATCGGTTAATGAAATATGGGAAGAGCTGCAGCTGGGAAGGGATCTTCTTGATGATTTAAAAAATATCTCGCTGAAACTAAGCACAGCGATAGATGAAACGACAGATGGTTGTATCGGAGAAATCGGCTTCGATATAGGCATTGATGAAAAGGAAAATATCTGGATGTTCGAAGCGAATTCCAAGCCTGGCAGAACAATTTTCTTCCATCCGAAGCTTAAACGGGAAGACCTTCTAACACGAAAGTTGCCGATGGATTATGCAGTATGTTTATTCAGGAAATCCATTGAAGCCGCTGCTGCGGAAGGAGTCACCATGTAAAGAGTAAGTCTTGTAAAACGCATCCTGCGTATAAAGTGAACCTTCAATCAGTGGGGTTTTCGTTCATCCCCAACTGGTTGTTAGTTGAACCAATCGGGATGTTAGCGTCCGTTATTCCCCCCTAAACATCTTTGCTTCCACTTATGTTTTGAGGCGGGAGTTTTACGGACGGTTGCATCGGGATAAAGGGTGAGACAATGGCAGCTAACCATAATAATCCAGAAGAAAGAAATATTATTATTTTGACCGGGCAAGGGAAAGACAGAAAGTTTACAGGTGAGACACGTTTCTATGAGCAGCTCGCTGAAACGGCCCGAAAGAGACGGGGAAAGGTTTACATTCTTCCTTTTAGAGGAGGCGAGGCGGCAGACGGAAAGGCATTTAGCTGGGATATGGAAAGGAAAGAATGGGTGGAGACTTCCTGTCCGGAGCCCGATGTGGTATACAATCGTTTTTCTGACAGGTTTACAGAATGGGCAGATCCAGTCCAGCAATATTTTAACGAGCTGGAAAAAGAGAAAATCCCTTACTTTAATCGTTGTTTCTTTAACAAACTTCATACCTCCTCCCTTTTGCAAAATCATCGGGTGCTGAAAAAATATTATCCTGAAACAAAGAGGATGGCAACGAGGGATGATTTGGCCGCTTTTCTAAATAAGCACAATGCCGTTTTTATTAAAGATATCCACGGCTCACAAGGACAAGGGATATGGAAAGTAGAAAACAATGGCACCTCCTATACCCTTCAAACTCAGAAGCAGCAATATAAAGGACTGTCATTTCAGAACCTTGCCGAACTTTTAAAGCCTGTGTATAAAAAGAAAACATTGCTTATCCAGGAAGGAATCCCCCTTACGTTATTGAATGACAGAACTTATGATTTCAGAGTCCTTGTTCATTTTTTCGCTGGAAAATGGCACGTAACGGGGATCGGCGTCCGCCAGGCCCGCAATGGTGGATACACCACCCACGTTCCACAGGGCGGCCGTATCCTGTCTTTTGACTCAGTCCCTGTAAAGCCGGACCCGGAAACTGTGAAGCAGTTGTCAGCACATATAGGAAAAATGCTGGATTTAAAATTTCAGAATGTAAGGGAGTTTTCTTTCGATTTAGGTACAGACGATGAAGGCGGGCTGTGGATTCTGGACGTTAACAGTAAGCCAATGATGTTTGATGAACGAGAGATAAATAAAAAGAGGATCAATACTCTGGCAAGGATATTTGCCGAGGCTTAGCCTGCCGGTTTACCCTTCCTCCCTTTATAGAATGAGCTGATAAACTTCTGAATCCTTCCTTGTCTGTTGCCGCTGACTTTTTATGATATGATAGTTTTAGCCAGGGATTATGAAAATGGATATCCATTTCTTCACGTGAAGATTTAGTCCTGAGAAGACGCTGGACTAACTTCACCTTACATAAAGGTCCCTAAGAGCTCAGATAAAGAGTCAGCTACTGGAGGAATGTATTTTGATATCTCACTTTAATTATAAAGAAATCAAAAATAACTTAATTAATCAGGAGTGGAGCTTTTCGTTTTTTTATCAGCAAAAACGATATACAGGGAAATATTATAAAGATGGCAGCATCAAGTGGACAAGCCCGGAAGATATCAACGAAGAGGACAGGAAGTTCCTTGAAACTGCCATACATGATTTAATGCTTTATCATGTATACGAAGACCATTAGAATCTTTTTAATGAAGGGGTAAGCAATTCATGCTTGATAAGCTGAAAAATTATTATGCGGGACTACTGGCAGAAAACGCTCAGACTATCCCGGAGGAATACCGCCTGACTTTATATGAGGAAAATGAAGAAGAAATTATACTTGATAAACGCAAGTTATCGAGCGAAGAAGTTTCATTGCTGGAAACACTGTTTAATAATTCTCCCGCTCTTCCATCAAGGCCGGTTTCGGTTTCCGAAGGTATGATATATAACTGGCTTTTTAAAGATGAAGAACCTGATTTTTCCCTGTTAAATAATATCATTAACCCGCCTGTGCGGCTGGTCCACTTTTATATAAAAAGCAGAATAAGTGACTACGAATCTTTTGAAGAAGCTCTTAAAAGCTTGTTTGTATCTACCCAGTCCCTTATATGGGCTTCTGCCACAGAAGGATTTCTTGTACAGGAGATCACAGCTGACAGCGAGGATATGGAAACTGATGAGTCTATACCGGATATTATTGCTTCAGACTTTTTCGTTCAAGCGCTTTTCTATACAGGATCCATCATTTCCGAGGTGGCAGATTTAAAGAACAGGCATGCATGGGAAGCCGAAGCTTTCAGAACAGCACGTCTGGTGATGCCTGCCAAAAGCATTTATATTGAGCAGGAGATTGTCCCTGCTCTTATGATTAACGAACTTAACAATGAATCAAGACAAAAACTTCTTGAGCTCCTGGATCCTGTGTTAAGTGAACATGATCTGCTGGAATCTGTGAAAGTATATCTCGAGTGCAATATGAATACGAGCATGGCGGCAAAAAAACTGTACATGCATCGTAACACTGTACAATACAGAGTAGATAAATTTATTGAAAAAACGTCAATTGACATTAAAAGGTTTCCAAATGCCGTGGCAGTTTATATTTTATTTCTCCTTTCCCAGGCAGTATCACAAGGCAGCGATAATTAAAAAATGATCCTCTTGAACTCAGGGAAGAGGGGGTCCAAAAAGAGACTGGGACATAACTAAAGTGTTTAAATGAAAATACGAGCAAAATATCACTATAGCGGAGGAAATATACGTAGACTCCTTCGGGAGCAAAGGCAACGGTGAGACCCCACAGGGCGATGCCCGAGGAGGCTCACCAGCCGCCCGAGGAAAGCGAAGTGTATTTCCGTAGCGTTTTTTTTATCCTTGTTCGGATTTTCAATCCATCAAAAACTTCTGCCCCTGCCTCTTTAAATTTTATTTAAACACTCGAAAGAACGTATTATATTTACTTCAATCAATCATTATCGTTATAAAGAGAGAGGGTTTCATCAAAAGCCAGGCTTTTGGGATACCCTCTTTTTTACTTAACACTGCTGTAATCCTCTCTGAACACAAAAAAATGCACCTTGCACAAAAGATTGCATTTTTTTTGTGCAGGCTGCCAGTAGTTTTGAAAACCCTTACATTATAAACTGTAAACAGATATAAAAGAGGAGTGACAACTATGGCAGATATTACTTTTAAAAGTCTTTATAAAATTTATGACGGCGATGTACAGGCAGTTAAAGATTTTAATCTTGATATTGAAGATAAGGAATTTATCGTATTTGTAGGCCCTTCCGGCTGTGGTAAATCAACAACTTTACGTATGGTTGCCGGCCTTGAAGACATTTCTAAAGGAGAACTTTATATCGGTGATACACTCGTAAACGATGTAGCCCCAAAAGACCGTGACATCGCGATGGTGTTCCAGAACTATGCCCTTTACCCGCATATGAATGTATATGAAAACATGGCTTTCGGCCTTAAATTAAGAAAGTTCAAAAAAGATGAAATTGATAAACGTGTTAAAGATGCTGCACGAATTCTTGGTCTTACTGAAATGCTCGAACGTAAACCGAAAGCAATGTCCGGTGGGCAGCGCCAGCGAGTTGCCTTAGGACGTGCGATTGTGCGTGACCCTAAAGTATTCCTTATGGACGAGCCTTTATCAAACCTGGATGCAAAACTCCGTGTACAAATGCGTGCTGAGATTACAAAGCTTCATCAGCGCCTCCAGACAACTACTATTTATGTAACACACGACCAGACAGAAGCGATGACGATGGCAACACGCATCGTTGTAATGAAGGATGGAATTATCCAGCAAGTTGGACGTCCAAAGGATATTTACGATAACCCTGAGAACGTCTTCGTAGGCGGTTTTATCGGATCTCCTTCCATGAACTTCCTGACAGGAACTTTAAAAGACGGCTACTTCCACGTTGAAGACCTTAAAATCAAAGTTCCGCAGGGAAAAATGAAGCCAATCGAAAAATACAATAATAAAGAACTGATTCTTGGTATCCGTCCGGAAGATGTACACGATGAGCCTGTCTTTATCGAAGCTTCTGAAAACTCTCAGCTTGAAGCAAAAGTAGACGTAGCAGAGCTTATGGGTGCTGAGACTTTCCTTTATTCAAAAATTGGCGAGCAAAACTTCATCGCACGTGTAGATTCACGTACTGATATTGGAAGTGGCGATGACATTAAACTTGCTTTTGATATGAATAAAGCACATTTCTTCGACCCTGAAACAGAAAGCCGTCTCCGTTAAAAAAATGAAAGACCTCCCGGATATTTCGGGGGGTCTTATTCTTCTTCCTGCACAAGAAAGATTTTATCTTCTCCACAGTCCTCACACGTTAATAAATGTGGACATTTAAAATCTTTTTTATCATTTTTTATCCCGTCAATCTCTTTCATTTGCTCAATCGGCATATAAGGGCTGTAATCATCAAAATAATCCATATACCGTCCTTTATCACTCATCACTCCTGAGCAGGAAGGACATTTTTCTGTTAAAATTTTCATTCCGTTGCATACTGGACAATCTTTCATAATTCCTCCTTCATTTAACACTTGTTTTTTATAAAAGGAAGATTGGGTATCCTTATGTTTATATGTAATGATTTTACCTTTTTCAGCTGCTGATAAACTTAGGTATTCTGGTAAGGCTGATTTTTTATAAGAAAGGGGATGGCCTAAACCATCCCCTTTACAGCCATGTTATTCATTTGTTATTGTTGTCCACCGCTGAATTGAGACTCAGCCATAGATACAAGACGCTTAGTAATTTCTCCTCCAACAGATCCGTTAGCACGAGAAGTTGCATCAGCACCTAACTGTACTCCAAATTCCTGAGCAATTTCATACTTCATTTGATCTAATGCTTGTTGTACTCCAGGTACAAGAAGCTGGTTGCTGTTATTGCTTCTGTTGCTTGCCATGTTTCTCACCTCCTGTCGTAACCATAGTTTGTATCAAAGTTAGTCAGGTATGTAAAAAAAACATTAACAATTTTTACAAGAAATTTGAGAAGGCTGTTCAGATAAAGAAAACTCGCCGATTGGCGAGCCTTAAGGCGAAGACAGAGGCGTAGTTGCACTTATACTTTAGCCCTGAAAATTTTCTCTGCGCCGAATCAACTTCTCTGCTAAAATTTTATACTTTCTTAAAGTGCAAAAAAGCCGCCCTTCAGTCCGCTTATAAACGCACTTCAGGACAGCTTTTTTCATTAAAACAATTATTCCCTGATAAGCTTTGGTTCTGTTACTGACTGAATATCTTCAAAGGTATAGTCTCCAAGTATTTCTTTGAGTACGAGCCCATCCTCTGTAACATCAATCACCGCTCTGTCCGTAATAATCCGGTTAACAACACCTTTACCAGTCAGCGGCAGACTGCATTCTTTCAATATTTTCGGGTCTCCGTTCCTGTTCACGTGCTCCATTATAATGACTACTTTTTGAGCTCCGTGTACAAGGTCCATCGCTCCGCCCATTCCTTTAATCATTTTTCCAGGAATCATCCAGTTAGCAAGGTCTCCATTCTCAGCTACTTCCATTGCGCCGAGAATCGCCACGTCAATGTGGCCGCCTCGAATCATCGCAAAGGATTCCGCACTGCTGAAATAGGACGCTCCTTTTATTGCTGTTACCGTTTCCTTCCCTGCATTGATCAGATCAGGATCAAGCTCATCCTCTGTTGGATAAGGGCCGATACCTAATAATCCATTTTCTGATTGCAGCACAACTTGTTTATTATCAGAAATATAATTGGCAACCATCGTCGGCATCCCAATGCCAAGGTTCACATAATCACCATCATGAATTTCCTTTTCCGCCCGTCTTGCAATTAACTCACGCATCGCTTTTCGATCAGTACTCATTCATTTCACCCCCTGATTACGATTGTGCTACAGTTCTTCGTTCAATACGTTTTTCCTGTTCTCCTACAATCAGCTTATTTACGTAAATACTCGGCGTATGAATATGCTCTGGATTTAAATCCCCGGCTTCCACGAGATTTTCAACTTCAGCGATCGTCACTTTACCGGCGGCAGCGATCATAGGGTTAAAATTCTGCGCAGTCTTCCGGTAATTCAGGTTACCATGCTTATCACCAAGATAAGCCCTTACAAGACTAAAGTCGGCTTTCATAGCTTTTTCGAGTAAATACTCTTTCCCGTCAAAAATACGCGTTTCTTTGCCTTCAGCAATTTTCGTTCCGACTCCCGCTGGCGTATAAAAAGCAGGAATCCCTGCTCCGCCCGCGCGAATTCTTTCCGAGAGAGTTCCTTGTGGCACTAGTTCAACTTCCAGCTCACCTGCCAGAACCTGACGCTCAAATTCCTTGTTTTCTCCCACATAAGAAGCATAAATCTTATTTATTTGTTTGTTTTCCAGCAGCAGCCCAAGACCCCAGTCGTCGACACCACAGTTGTTTGAAATAATAGTAAGGTCCTTTACGCCTGTTTCCCGCAGTCCTTTAATCAGATTTTCAGGTATACCACAAAGACCGAATCCTCCGACCATAATTGTAGATCCGTCCTTAATATCCGCAACCGCGTCGGTAAACGAACTATATACTTCTTTCATCAGCCGCACCTCCACTTTCTTTTAAACTGGATACACAGAATGCTTTCGGTCAGTGAACACTTGATACTTGGAAGAGTACAGGTCATAACGCCCAACAAGTTCTTCCCTCAGATGATTCGCCGGAACAATTTCATCAATAATCAGTTCAGAAGCAAGACGGTAAACATCGATATTTTCCTGATATTCCTTTCTTTTTTCAGCAATAAATGCCGGCCTTTCTTCTTCCGGAAGTGACGCAATCTTATTAGCGTATACAGCGTTAACAGCTGCTTCAGGCCCCATAACGGCTATTTGGGCAGATGGAAGTGCAATACAGCAATCAGGTTCAAATGCAGGACCTGCCATTGCGTATAGCCCGGCTCCGTATGCTTTTCGCACAATAACAGAAATCTTAGGCACTGTCGCTTCCGACATAGCAGAAATCATCTTAGCTCCGTGGCGGATAATACCAGCTCTTTCTACCTTTGTTCCAATCATAAATCCTGGCACATCAGCTAAGAATAAGAGTGGAATATGATAGGCATCACAAAGGGTTATAAATCTGGCTGCCTTGTCGGCAGAGTCATGGAACAGAACTCCTCCTTTCTGTTTAGGCTGATTTGCTATAATACCTACTGGCCGGCCATCTATTCTTGCAAAGCCTGTAATAAGCTCTTTTGCAAACAATGCCTTCATTTCGAAAAAGCTGTCTTCGTCAATAATTCCATCAATAAATTTATACATGTCAAAAGGTGCGTTCTGATTTTTCGGCACCAGTTCTTCCAATGACTTATCAAGCTTTTTCGGGGAAACTGGTTCAGCTGCTTCCGGGCGGTTTAAGTAGCTTGAAGGGAAATAGCTTAAGTATTGTTTTGCTTTTACGATCGCTTCTTCTTCACTTTCAACAAGAATATCGCCGCAGCCGGAAACAGAACAATGCATTCTTGCACCACCCATCTCTTCGAGGGTGACCTTTTCACCAATCACCATTTCTGCCATTCGGGGGGAACCGAGATACATGGATGCATTTCCATCCACCATCATTACTACATCACAGAAGGCCGGAATATATGCTCCGCCAGCTGCTGAAGGACCGAAAAGAAGACAGATTTGAGGTATTTTACCTGAAAGCTTCACCTGGTTGTAAAAAATTCTTCCAGCTCCTCTTCTGCCTGGAAACATTTCAATCTGGTCTGTTATTCTTGCTCCTGCAGAATCCACAAGGTATAAAAGGGGAACTTCCATTTTTTCCGCGGTTTCCTGAATACGGATGATTTTTTCAACTGTTCTTGAGCCCCAGGAACCTGCTTTTACAGTGGAATCATTAGCCATAACACACACTGTTCTGCCGTTTACTTTACCGATTGCGGTAATAACACCATCGGCCGGGAGCCCTTCGCTCTGGCAGTTGGCGAACTTACCGTCTTCTTTATATTTACCTTCATCAAACAGTCTTGCCAGGCGTTCCCTTACAAACATCTTACCTTTTTGCTCGTTTGCTTCATGATATTTTTGCGCTCCGCCGCTTTCTATTTCGCTTGTTATTTCTTCCCATCTGTTTTCTCGACTCATGCTACCACCTCTTTTTCGGCATCTGTTTATTTATTACTTGTATCAATTTCATAATTCAAAACTTTCAACTTCAATTCGAACATTATCTCAAAAAGTTACTTTGTGGTTCGATTTACGCTTCAGACGGACGCGTTCTGCGGGCACGACTTCAACTAATTTTTGCCGGCTGAACGCCGTCAAAAATGGATTTTCAGCCCGCGCTATTCCCGCAAGAGTCGTCGTCTTACGCTGCAATCGAAAAGTAATGTTCGTCTTTTTTCAAAGTATATATATGAAATCAATTCACTTACCTGTATAATTTGGCTTCCGTTTTTCTTTAAAAGCGTTAAGTCCTTCCAGACGGTCTTCTGTTGGAATTGTTACTTCATATGCTTTTTCTTCGATGACAAGCCCTGTTTCAAGATCTGTCACGCTGCCGTAATTTATTGCAAACTTTGCCTGCTTTACGGCAACAGGACCATTTTTTGCAATTTCCAGAGCGAGATCCCTTGCTTCTGAGAGCAGGAGGTTAGGAGGTACTACTTTAAGCAGCAATCCCCATGAATAAGCTGTGTCAGCTGGGATCCTACGGGCCGTGTAAATCATTTCCTTCGCCCGCTGTACACCGATGGCCCTTGGAAGACGCTGTGTTCCCCCTGCTCCAGGGATAATGCCAAGACTTGTTTCAGTAAGCCCAAATTGTGCATTTTCAGCAGCTATCCTTAAATCACAGGCAAGGGCCAGTTCCAGTCCTCCCCCAAAAGCGCTTCCATTTACAGCGGCAATAACAGGGACAGGCATTTCTTCCAGGTATTTTATTGTGGTTTTTATTTTGTTTACCGCATGGCGAACCTGCATTTCAGACATGCCCCGACGTTCTTTCAAATCGGCTCCGGCACAGAATGCTTTATCGCCTTCTCCGGTAACTATTATGGCCCGGACTTCCCGGTCAAATTTCCACTCATTGAGCTGGTCTGTTATTTCTTCCAGCATTGCCTGAGAAAGAGCATTCGCCGCTTCTTTTCTTTTTAAAGTTAAATATCCGATATGATCTTCTACCGTTGCTTCAATCCATTCCATAATGACTCAGCTCCTTTCGCCTGTCTCAGCTGCTTATTTGTAACTGTCGGCTCGGCAGACTTTTATCCAGCTGTTTTTCAATATATTTTGCAGCTTCCATAAAGCGGTCAAAATCAATGCCTGTATCAATGCCCATTTCTTCAAGCATATGAATCAGGTCTTCGCTCGCTGTATTTCCGGAAGCACCTTTTGCATACGGACAACCACCAAGACCGCCGGCAGCACTGTCGAACACTTTAATTCCATGAGTGAGCCCCACAAGAGTATTTGCCAGTGCCATCCCTCTTGTATCATGAAGATGGAGAGCAAGCTGATCCGGGCTGAAACTTTGAGTAATGTCTTTCAGCACCTGATCCATCTGCCATGGGTTTGCCACACCTATCGTATCGCCAAGGGAGATTTCGTACGCTCCCATGTTTAAAAGGCGGTCAGTCACCTTTTTAACCTGGTCAACCGGCACTGCTCCATCATATGGACAACCAAAAACTGTAGAAACATACCCTCTTACCTTTTTACCAGCAGAGACCGCGTCTTTAACAACCTCCTCAAGCACAGGAAAAGTCTCGTCTACAGATTTATTAATATTTTTCCGGTTATGTGCTTCACTCGCTGACATGAATACAGATACTTCATCTAAATCAGCCTCCAGCGCCCGTTCAAGGCCTTTCCTGTTAGGGACGAGTGCCGCATATGTAATACCGGGAACCCGTGTAATTTTTCCGGCTACCTCTGAGGCATCAGCAAGGGCTGGAATCCACTTAGGGGGGACAAAGGACGTGATTTCAATGTATTTAAGTCCGGAACTGCTTAATCTGTTGATCCATTCCACTTTTACATCTGTCGTGACAAATTCTTTTTCATTCTGCAGGCCGTCCCGGGGACCGACCTCTTTTATCTGAACTTTATCTGGAAAGTCCACAGTGAGACCTCCTTATTTGTCCTTTAATATAATAAGTACTTCTTCTTCGTTTACAAAGCTTCCTTCCTCAACTTTAATTTCTTCAACGATACCGCTGGTTTCCGCTTCAACCGGTATTTCCATTTTCATAGATTCCAGAATCACGACCTCTTGTCCTGCACTCACTTCATCCCCTGTGGAGACCTGGATTTTCCATACATTACCTGCCATTGATGTTTTGATTTCTTTCATGATTAGTTCCTCCTTGAGAATGTCAGTTTGCTGTTTGTACCAGATGTTTCGCAACGAAGTCGGTCGTTGCTTTTCCTTCTTTAAAGATACCATTTTTCAGTGTATTTAAAAGCATCGGAATATTTGTTTTAATCCCTTTTACATTGGATGATTCCAGACATTCGGCCAGCCTTTCAATTGCCTCATCTCTCGTGGCCCCTGTGGAAATAACCTTTCCGATCATCGGGTCATAATAAGGCGTGACTGTAGTACCTTTTCTGACTCCAAAATCATAACGGATATTTTCCATTTCAGGAAAATCCCATTCTTCCAGTTTTCCTGGGGAAGGGAAGAACTTCACAGGATCTTCTGCATAAATTCGTACTTCTATCGCATGTTCTGTATGTTCCTTAGGGTCAGGCATAGTGTTTAGAGACTTTCCTTCTGCCAGCAGAAGCTGCCATTCTACCAGATCATGGCCAGTTGTCTCTTCAGTGACAGGATGTTCCACTTGAAGACGGGTGTTCATTTCCAGGAAATATATTTCTTCGTGCTCGTCGACCAGAAATTCCACTGTGCCCAGATTTGTATATCCTATTGTTTTACCAGCCCTGACAGCGGCTTCATGAAGCTTTTCTCTTCCTTCCGGGGAGAGAAAAACGGATGGCGCCTCCTCAACAATCTTCTGGTGCCTCCGCTGAATGGAACAGTCCCGTTCACCTAAACAAATAATATTTCCGTCTTTGTCCCCTGCAATTTGAGCTTCAATATGGCGAGGGTTTTCGATAAATTTTTCTAAAAATATTTCTCCGGAGCCGAAGAAGGTTTCTGATTTTTTCACGACGGAAGAAATCACTTTCATCATTTCTTTTTCATGCTCCACCTTCTGCATCCCAATTCCGCCTCCGCCGACTGCAGCTTTAACCATAATTGGGTATCCAATGTTCCTTGCAGCCAGGAGAACTGAACTCTCCTCAAGCTCTGTCAGTGTAATCCCGGGAATAACAGGAACATCTGCATTGCCCATCGTCTCTCTCGCCTCTACCTTATTGCCCATACTTTGAATAACATCCGCTTCAGGCCCAATAAAAGTAATCCCTTCTTCCTTGACTCTCTCTGCAAACCGGCTGTTTTCTGATAAAAATCCATAACCTGGATGAATGGCATCAGCCCCTGCTTCCTTTGCAGCTTCGATGATTTTATCCATATTTAAGTAGCTTTCGTTCACCCGGGCACCACCGATGAAATAAGCCTCATCGGCCAGTTCAGCATGAATGCTCTCTTTGTCTGCCTCTGAATACACTGCTGCTGTTTTAATACCGAGCCTCTGGCACGTTTTGATAACTCTTACAGCAATTTCACCCCGGTTTGCTATTAAAACTTTCGAAAACATATTTATATCCTCCTTATCTTGGACAGCCGATTTCTCTCGCAATAACAAGGCGCTGAATTTCCGATGTTCCTTCTCCGATTTCCATAAGCTTAGCGTCCCTTAAATACCTTTCCACATGGTATTCCTGCATGTAGCCATACCCACCGTGTATCTGAATCGCCTGGTTGCATGCCCGTGAAGCCGCTTCAGAAGCAAAAAGCTTAGCCATCGCAGCTTCTTTTTTAAACGGCTTTCCTTTGTCTTTCAGCCAGGCGGCTTTATATACAAGATTCGATGCAAGCTCCAGCTCTGTCGCCATATCTGCAAGCTTGAACTGGATTGCCTGGAAGCTGCCAATCGCTTTGCCAAACTGCTTCCTCTCCTTGCTGTAGGATAACGCAGCTTCATACGCGGCTTTTCCGATTCCAAGAGCAAGAGCCGCAATAGAAATACGTCCTCCATCAAGTGTATAAAGGAATTGATTAAAGCCTTTATCCGGATCGCCGAGGATATTTTCTTTTGGCACTCTTACATCCTCAAGCACAATTTCTGTAGTATTTGAAGCGCGGACACCCATTTTGTCGTACTCACTCCGAACCGTCAGGCCAGGCGTATCAGTTGGCACAATGAAAGCTGAAATTTTCTTTTTGCCCCGCTCATCAGTACCATTTATAGCTGTTACAATTACTGTCCTAGAATAACTCGTATTAGTAATCCAGCACTTTTCTCCGTTAATAACATATTCGTCTCCATCAAGCACTGCTTTCGTTCGCGTTCCTCCTGCATCTGATCCAGCATTTGGCTCTGTAAGGCCGAATGCCCCAAGGCTTTCTCCTTTCGCAAGCGGCACAAGATGCTCTTGTTTTTGTTCTTCTGTTCCGAAATAGTAAAGCGGAGATGCACCGAGGGAGACCGCTGCCGCATAGCTCAGGCCAGTACCTCCGCAGGCCTTTCCTATTTCTTCTACTGCCAGGATATATGAAATCGTATCTCCGCCGGACCCGCCGTATTCTTCAGGAAACGGTATACCGAGAAGACCCAGTTCACCCATTTTTTTAAAGTTTTCAATTGGAAACCTTTCCGTTTTGTCGAGCTCCGGGGCAAGAGGCGCGATTTCCTTTTCTGCGAAGTCACGCACCATATCCCTGATCATTACCTGTTCTTTTGTAAACGAAAAATCCATTTCTCCTTCTCCTCCATTCGGAATGTAAGTGCTTACATATGTGGGTAAAATAAAATTCGGCAACTGACTGAGCATTCGCTCAGAATTATCCGATAACTAATTCCATTATAATGAATGGTTTTTGAATTGACAATTAATTTGTAATATTTAAAACCTTGTGAATTGATGAGCTAACCCCCGGTACACTGTAGTACCGGGGGTTCACAGAGAAAATATATAATATTAAACGAATGCAAACATTCTTTCAATAGCTGTTTTAGCGTCAGAGGCTGTTTGCTTATTTACTTTTATTACATTCACTGGCTCTCCCTTAATGATTCTTTCCAGCGACCAGACAAGGTGGGGCAGATCTATCCGGTTCATTGTAAGACAGGGGCACATTTCTGGGTTCAGCGAAATAATATCTTTATCTGGATGCTGAGATGCGAGCCGCTGGACGAGATTCATTTCTGTTCCCACGGCCCACTTGCTGCCTGGTTCGGCGGCTTTAATAACATCTATGATATATTTAGTAGAGCCGTTTAAATCAGAAGCCTGAACTACTTCATAACTGCATTCCGGATGGACAAGAATTTTCCGGTTCTGCTCTGTATCCCTTAACTGTTCTATATGTTCCAGGCGAAAATTTTCATGCACAGAGCAATGGCCCTTCCATAATATCATTTTAATATCATCTGCTTTTCCGTCAGGGTACTCCATTTCTTCTTTGAGAGGATTCCATAATCCCATCTCGGATAACTCTACCCCTAAGTCAAAAGCAGTATTTCTCCCAAGATGCTGATCTGGAAGGAATAATATCCGCTTTTTTTGCTGAAACGCCCATTCCAGCATTTTTCTTGCATTTGATGAAGTAACTGTAGCTCCCCCGTTTCTTCCCACGAAAGCTTTAATTGCTGCTGTAGAATTTACATAGGTCAGCGGAATCATTGTATCTCCGAATTCT
Source organism: Evansella clarkii (assembly GCF_002019695.1). Taxonomy (GTDB): domain Bacteria; phylum Bacillota; class Bacilli; order Bacillales; family Salisediminibacteriaceae; genus Evansella; species Evansella clarkii. Next base: position 4,960,525 of record NZ_KV917376.1, read on the forward strand.
TCCTGCAGTGCTATCCAAGCACGCTCTGTCTGTTCAATATCAGCCATATCCGCCATGGAGCAGCCTGCACGCATATCCGGAAGCACAACAGTTTGATTGTCGCCTGTCAATATATCTGCTGTTTCAGCCATAAAATGAACACCACAGAATACAATATAGTCTGCTTCCCTGTTCTCCGCTGAAATTTGTGCAAGCTGAAGAGAGTCACCCGCTGCATCTGCAAACTGAATAACTTCATTTTTTTGATAATGATGGCCCGGGATAAACAGCCGGTTTCCAAGCTGGGCTTTTATCTCCCTAACTCTTGCTGCAAGTTCTTCCACAGGACGATACTTATATTTTTCAGGAATAGTCCCCTCTACCTTTTCAAACAAATTGATTCTTGCCATTTTTCGTGCCCCCATTTACTTCAATATTGAAACTAATATCAAGTGCTGGCGCCGAATGTGTCAACGCCCCTGCTGATATAAAATCCACCCCGGTATTTGCATATTCATGAAGATTATCAAGCGCTATTCCTCCTGAAAGTTCCGTATAGACAGAGTCAGGTGTTTCCCTCCGCCAGACTGCTGCTTCTTCAGGAGTACAATTATCAAACATAATCACATTTGCCCCTGCTTCGACTGCTTCCCTGACTTCTTCCATGGTTTCAGCCTCTACTTCTATTTTTATCATATGGCCTGTCTTTTCCCTTACAAGGCGGACAGCTTTACTGATCGAACCGCTGCGGGCTATATGATTATCTTTAATAAGGATCGCATCATCGAGGCGGAACCTGTGATTAAACCCTCCGCCGCAGCGAACAGCATGCTTTTCCAGCATACGAAGGCCAGGAGTAGTCTTCCGTGTATCACATATTCTTGTCTTTGTACCTTCCAGCTGCTTAACAGCCTCAGCTGTTAAGGTCGCAATTCCGCTCATTCTCTGAATCAGGTTTAGGAGTACTCGTTCTGTTGCCAGCAAATCAACTGTTTTACCCTTAACTCTCCCTATGATTTCCCCTGCCCGTACATAGTCACCGTCCTTCTTGTTCATTTCAAGAATAATATCACTGCCAAGCAGCTTATACCCTTGTTTTAAAATATCTTCCCCTGCAAAAATACCGTCCTGTTTAGCCAGGAAGTGTGCTTCACATTTTTCATCAGCGAATATTGCCTCCGAGGTACGGTCCCCAAAGCCTATATCCTCATTAAAAAAATGTATTAATTGCTCATTCAGTAACAATTTATTCATTTTATCCCATGCTCCTCTGCTAATTTTTCACCGGTAATCTTTCAGGCTGAAGCTGCCTGATAATTTGCTTTCCCTGCCATGCATATTGGTCCGGCTTTGGAAAATCAGTACGGTAGTGTGCTCCGCGGCTTTCTGTTCTCTCAAGGGCAGACCGGGCCATCAGCCATGCAGTCAGCAGCATATTCGAACGTTCAATTTTTTCCCTGTTCCACCCTGTTCTGTCTGCATAGGCATGATATTCTGCACCTTGTTCCTGTAGCCAGGCTTCCAGACTCTTAAGCTTCTCTTCGTTTCTTTCAACACCGAGAGATACAGTGATTTTGCTTTGGATTTCTTTTCTGGATGGTAAAGCAGGCACCTTACAGCTGGTGTTTTGTTTTTCGAAATGCTGATTATGCCGGATTTGAGCTGGAGTAATTTTTTCAGCTTCTATTAAAATACTTTCAGCCGCTCTTTCGCTAAATACAAGTGCTTCAAGCAAGGAATTGCTCGCCAGTCTGTTTGCTCCATGAACCCCGGTTCTTGCTGTTTCACCTATAGCATACAGCCCTGGAAGCGTTGTCCTGCCGAAAGTGTCAGTAAGAACGCCTCCCATCAGGAAATGAGCTCCGGGTGAAACAGGAATCCGGTTACTATCCAGAGAAATACCAGCGTCCTGGCATATTTTATAGATTGCAGGAAACCTCTCTCTGAAATTATTAATAGGTGTTATATCTAAATAAACTTGTTTTTTCTGCCGAACATACCCCTCGATAACTCGGGCAACAATATCCCGTGGAGCCAGATCCTTCAGCGGATGGACTCCCTTCATAATAGGACAGCCTTTCTCATCCGTCAGAATGGCGCCCTCCCCGCGGATTGCTTCAGAAGCAAGACCGGCTGTTTTCCCGTTTTGAACTATAAGAGTTGGATGAAACTGAAGGAATTCAAGATCTGATAAAGCTGCTCCTGCACGGTAAGCCATTGCAATACCATCACCGATAATGGAAGTGTCATTACTCGTCTGCTGAAATAATACGCCGCATCCCCCGGTTGCTAAAATTGTGAAATGTGCACGGTGGCCGCATATTCTTCCACCCGTTCCTTTTGTTATTATTCCGGAGCATTTTCCGCCTTCTGAAAGCAACTCTACTGCCTGTTCATTTTCATAGATTTGTATATCAGAAGATAATGCAGCCTTGTCATAGAGATACTGCATCATCCGTACACCTGTCTGGTCTCCCCCTGCGTGGAGGATTCGCCTCTTTCCGTGAGCTCCTTCCATTCCAAGAAGATAGCTTCCGGAAGAATCTGTATCAAATGACATACCCGCGGCGATCCATCTGTTTAATCGTGTTACTCCTTCTTTAACGAGGAGCGATACTGCGCCATGATCGTTATGTAAGCAGCCTGCCTTTAGTGTGTCGGAATAATGATGAAAGGGTGAATCATTATTATGGACGGCTGCGGCAATTCCCCCTTGAGCTCTCCAGGAATTACAGTTGTTTTTCAGCTTCTTTGTAAATATTTTCACATTCATCTTCCCGGCTAATTTATTGGCAGCTACAAGGGCGGACATTCCCCCTCCTATGATAATGACATCATGCTTTTTCATTGTTCACCTGCACCTTTTCTTTACATCTGTCTTGACACCTATATTTACACAAAATTAAACTAAAGACAAGAAGATTTTAAAAATGAGGGATATTAATGATATATTTAGACCATGCGGCTGCTACCCCGATGTCTCCTACAGCTTTAGGAGCATATGTAAAAGCTGCCGAAGAATATTTTGCAAATACAAGCAGCCTCCATGAACAAGGAGAAAAATCAAAACAGCTGCTGGAAAAATGCCGTGCCGAAACAGCCCAAATTATTCAAGCCTCCCCAAACGAAATATTTTTTACAAGTGGAGGAACTGAGTCTAATATACTTGCTTTAGAAGCTATATTTTCGGCAAACGGACAAGCTGACAGCCACGTAATTACTTCAGCAGCAGAACATCCATCAGTTCAAACTTTTTTTAAAAAGCTTGAATCAAAGGGTATAGAAGTGAGCTATCTCGGAGTGGATTCTTCCGGGCAAATCAGCGTGGAGGAACTAAAGCAGACTATTAAGCGAAATACAGTACTTGCTTCTATACAGCATGTAAACTCTGAAACAGGAACGATCCAGCCTCTTCATGAGATAGGAACTGTGTTGAGGGAATCGGGTGTTATTTTTCACAGCGACTGTGTCCAGTCTTTTACTAAACTTCCGATACAAGTGGACAAATTGCCGGCAGACGCCCTTTCTTTTTCCGGCCATAAAATTTACGGTCCAAAGGGAACGGGTGCTGTTTATCTTTCATCACGTATAAAATGGGATTCCGTTAATCCCCTTACAACACATGAATCCGGTTTCCGCCCCGGGACAATAAACCTTCCTGGGATTGCGTCTTTCACCGCAGCAGCAATTGAATCCGTTGAAAATCAAACCTCGGGGCTTGAGTATATCCGTGGATTAAGAGAGTTATTTTTTGAAGAATTAAAACCTTTCACGCAAAAGTTTTTAGTTGAAGGTTCATCAGACGAGGCGCAGCTGCCGCACATAATCGGTATGGGAATTGAAGGCTATGAAGGCCAGTATATCCTCTTGACACTGGACAGGTACGGAATTTGTATATCAACCGGCAGTGCATGCCAGTCCGGCAAACAGGACCCTTCTGTAATGATGCAGGCCTTAAACCGGACACCCCAGGAAGCAAGGCGTTTTTTCAGGATTTCCTTAGGTGTTAACAATACGAAAGAAGAAATTATCAGAACTGCTGAAGTGATTAAAGAGTGTATTTATGAAAGAGAGGGAAACGCATATGGCTGAAAAGAAAAAATGGCTAGGCGAGGAAAGGAGGAAGAGAATATTAACACTGCTGCAGGAACGGCAGGATCCTCAAACAGGAGGAATGCTTGCTGAAGAGGTAAATGTCAGCCGCCAGGTCATCGTACAGGATGTATCATTGCTGAAAGCACAGAACATTCCCATAGTAGCAACAAGCCAGGGGTATATACTTACTTCGGCAGATGAGGGTACGCTGCCTTTCTCCCGGGTAATTGCCTGTAAACACTCGCCTGAAAAAACCGAAGAGGAACTTTTCATTCTCGTAGATCATGGGGTGCTTGTTAAGGATGTGAAAGTCGAACACCCGGTTTACGGAGATATTACAGCATCAGTAATGGTAAACAACCGGAAAGAAGTAAAAGAATTTATAAAGAAAATTACATCAACAAAAGCCGCCTACTTGTCTGAACTAACTGACGGAGTACATCTTCATACGCTTGAAGCAAAGTCAGGCGAAGACCTTGATGATGCAATCGCAGAGCTGCGGCAAGCAGGTTTTCTGCTGGATTAAAAATAGCGCAAGAGCATTAATCACGAGTGGCAGGTGAACACTAAGTTGAGTATTCAGCTAAAGTGAAATAACCGGAGCTTTTCCGGTTATTTGCAGTCTGGAGGTTGTTTTTCGGTGATATAAGGGGAGATATTCCGGTTATGCAAAACTAAAACTACTATTTTCTAATTTTTCCAGTCAATAGGCGGAATCTTTCCGCCTATTTAAGCTTTTTTTAATAATAATTATGAATTAACCGGAATTTTTCCGGCTATTTATTAAATCGGCTGCATGACTGCTTAACCTGCCTCCCAGCCAATAAGTTCAACACGCTTGATTCTCTCCCTCTGCCAGTCTCTTACCAAAAAGTTAAAATATCCAGCACCCCTAACACAATCATAAAACTCCCTGCAGTACGCTGGACAATTAAGCCTATTCTTTTACCTTTCTTTATCACTTTTCCGCTCAGGCCTAAATACCAGATGATGAAGATAACGGCGAGAAACGGCAACGACGTTCCTATTGCAAACAGGCTGGGCAGTACGGCCCCATAGGCAGTTGATAGAGTCATAGGCATTAACAGTATAAAGAACAGCAAAAACATTGTAGGACAGAAGCCAAGAGAAAAGCTGAAGCCGAGCATAAACGCTCCCCATTTTCCTCTTCTCTTTTCTCCTTTTTCATAAGCTGATTGTTTCCACAGATTGAGCGTCCAGTTCCATCTGAATAGCCCCAGCATATATATACCAATCAGGATAAGCACTGGTCCAAGCACTTTTCTCATTGGCTCGAAAAACAATGGAAGCTGCTGCTGAAATTCCTGTCCTAATAAGTAAACAATCAGGCCCAGGCCTGAAAATGCAACGATCTTTCCAATCATGTAATAAACTGTATCAGACCAGGAAATACCCCGGTTTAATGAATTAGTGCCATATAGAGTTATTGCACTGACGTTTCCTGAAAACTGGCATGGCGCCAGAGCACCTACAACACCGAGCATTAATGCAAAAACGATTGGAATAGATTCCATACTGTTGGCAGCGTGCATAAACGGTTCCCTAAGCATTGAACTAATTTGGTCTACATATTGAAACATAATTTTAAGTCTCCTGTTTTTTAATAGCTTACATAAACAGTTTACCAAAGTCATAGTCAAAATTTGTGAAGAATGAATGAATTCTTAATGGTATACTTAAATACATAATAGCCCCTGGGGTGAAAACAATTAACTGAATGTAATACAGGAAGTTTACTATTGTAATATTGAATACTACTACTTGGAGGCAGGCTGAAAATGGATAAGCTGAAAAGCTGTGCTGATTACTTTAAAGAAAACTCGGAATATCTGGCTGAAGAAATTGTTGAAGGAGTAATAAGCAGAATGGAGCTTAAAATCTCCGAGCATGAAAAGAGCCAGGCTTTAAATATGTATATAAATTTACTGGATTTCCTGGGTCAGTCTATTAAAGATGAGAAAGATGGAGTACCAGTTTCTTTAATTGAATGGAGTAAAGAAAATGCAGCCTCCATTGTCTCAGACAAAAACGGGATTTCGGACATTATTACCCGTTATCCGCCAACGAGGGATATTTTCATTGAAATTATAACCGGGATTAGTATAGAGTGCGGGCTGTCACTTAAGGAACTTGCTTTTGTAATTAAACGGATTAACGGCATACTGGATGCCAGCCTTAACGAAACGGTCTTTGCTTTTGAACGTCTGTCAGCAGAGTATAAAAGCGAGGCACAAAGAGAAATTGCCAGATTGTCGGCTCCTGTCGTTCCAGTGAAGGAGGGAATAGCCATTCTCCCTTTGATTGGCAACATCGATTCTTTTAGAGCTGGATATATAATGGAATCTGTAATACCAGAGATCGAAAGCAAAGGGATTGATATTCTGATAGCCGACTTTTCCGGAATCTTTACGATAGATTCGTATGTCGCAAGCAATCTGCATCAAATCGGGCAAATGCTCCGGCTTATGGGAGTTAGAGTAATTACTACCGGGCTCCGTCCCGATATAGTTCAGAGTGTGACAAAAAGCGGTATTAACATGTCCTCGTCTGAAATATATTCTACCGTCAAACAGGCATTGTCCAGTCTTGAACAAAGTACTAATACTCCTGATTAACAGTAAAGCGGATGGGCCATGTGCAGCCCGTCCGTTTCTCTTTTACATTTCCCCGCCCTATTTAATACATAACTACCCTTTTCATATCCTTTACCGGCCGCTAACCTGCCGTCCATTAAACATATTCTTCAGTTATGAAACTTTTCCTGCGAATGTACTGTCAAATAAATGAGAGGAGGCCGGAAAGCATGTCCGAGTTTGATGATTATTCCTGTATACAGAGTGCACTTCAGGGTGATGATATGGCGTTCCACCAGTTAATCGACCATTATTATTTGACTGTAGAAAGGTTTGCAAGACAGATAGGTGTCCGGGAGGAGGATCTCCAGGATGTCACCCAGGAAGTTTTTATAAAAGTCTTTCGATTTCTCCATAAGTATTCCAGGGGAAAATTCAGTACTTGGCTGTACAGCGTGACCCTGAATGTGTCAAAAGACTATTTCCGGAAACAAAAACGGGAAAAGGCGAAAATTGATAAAACAATAAACAGTTCCCCTGAAACATTTTACACAGAAAATACCGATCTTACTGATGATGCACGGATATTACATAAATCCATACAGATTCTGGATGAAAAATACCGTGTGCCTATCGCCTTATTTTATTTTCAGGAAGCTTCTATAAAAGATATATCAGCCATTATGAACCTAAGCGAAAGCACAGTAAAAACGAGGCTGAAAAGAGGAAAAGAAAAGCTGAAGGCATCACTGGAAAAAGGAGGCCGTATGTATGAGCGAGAAGCGTTTTGACGAAGGGATCATGGAACTTAAAAATAAATACAATCAATCGAGACCAGTAAGTTCACCTTCAGACATATTCCAGGCTGTCCAGGCATCCAGAAAAAAAACATGGATTATAAAGGGATATGGCGGTATTGCAGCTGCATCTGTATGTGCATTGCTGATAGCCGGCATCCTGATTGGTTCAATGCTTACCGGCAACGATACGAACCTTACAGGAGAGGATGCTGTACCACCGGAATCAGGAGGCAGGCCCGATGCAGTATTGGGAGGAACCGGAGAATATGACAATAATGAAAATCCGACTGATGAAGCGGCTGATACAAATAATCCGAATGAGTCCCGGGATGATCTGGATGTACAATACAAAGAACGCCCCGAGACTATTTCTGAAAATATAACTGCAGAAGGTATGGAGCATGAACATACACTTCATCTTTATATTGACGAAGAACTGGGCTATTCCACTTACCTGGAACCTCAGACTGTCGTTACAGAAGATATTTACCGCTCAGAAAAACTTATAGGCCGTGAATTTAAAGTTACCGATTCATTCTCTATTACTTTACTGGTTCATTCTGAAGAAGAAAGCTCTCTGGAGGCAATTGAAATGCGTACCATTGAACAGATGGAATCAGAAGGATACGAAGAGTCCGCCGAGCCTTATCCTGTCTTCGAAACTCCTGATCGGCAGGGTCAGTTCAGCCAGCCAGCATCGAGCCAGCGTTATTACGCCTTATTAGAACACGACGGGAGAGTCTTTTCTGTCCAGGCAGAATTGCCTTCCGAATCGTTTGACGGCCGATTTCCAGTCACCTTAAAAAGCTTTATTGATGAACTGATGTTCAGATAATTTTACAGAGTACAGCAAGTCCGCCGAGCATTGCAATACCTGAGTGCCGGGCCGTATCCCTTCAGAAATCGCACACCTTAGGCAATACCTTCCCAAAAGAATACGAAAGGAATGGACATCTGCGTCCATTCCTTTCATTTCTCGTTTAATCAGCCTGGCCTTTCAGAATCAAATCTATCCTGTTAACAACTTCATCTGAAAGTTCAATTTCAGAACCCTGTACATTCTCAACAACCTGTTCCGGGCGGCTGGCTCCTATAATTGCACTGGAAATATTTTTATTTCGCAGTATCCACGATAACGCCATCTGTGAAAGGGCTATCCCCTGCTCTGCTGCTATAGTTTCCAGCTGGTCTACTTTTTCGAGCATTTCATCGTTTAAGAAGCGTTCGATATATTTTCTCTGTTCCTCGTTCGTTGCCCGGCTTCCTTCAGGTGCTTCCTGTCCTTTTTTATACTTGCCCGTCAGCACTCCCTGAGCAAGAGGAGAAAAGACGACCTGCCCGATTCCGTATTTTTCACAAACCGGAATAACTTCTTCCTCGATGTATCGGTTCAGCATATTGTAAACTGGCTGATTTACCACAATTCTGTCCAGAAGTTTCTGATCTGCTATCCGGACTGCCTCTTCAATCTGGGCTGCTGTCCACTCACTGACCCCCGCATAGAGAATTTTTCCCTGGCGGATTAAATCATCGATGGTGCGCAGCGTTTCCTCCACAGGTGTATTAGGATCATACCGGTGGCAATAATAAATATCTACATAGTCAGTCCCCAGCCTGTCCAGGCTTGCATGGAGCTGCTCGAAAACATGCTTTCTGGAGAGCCCCCTGTCGTTTGGCCCTTCTCCCATCGCCCCAAAAACTTTCGTTGCGAGAACATAGGAGTCCCTTCTGTACTGGCGGAGTGCATCCCCGACTACTTTTTCAGATTCCCCGCGATTATAAACATTAGCAGTATCAAAAAAATTAATTCCTACATCGTATGCCTGTTCAATTGTTTTTACCGCTCTCTCTTTTTCCACGCTGTCTCCATATGTCAGCCAGCTTCCTAAGCTGATTTCACTGACTTTCAGTCCTGTATTTCCAAGTCTTCTGTAATTCATAGATGGTATCCTCCTTATTTTTATCCTGTTTTATCCTTTCCTTAAACCGTTGCAAATTCCAGGTTATTTTCCCTTCAGATATCCTGTTACTGCTGTTTTGCTTTCTCTTCGTTTACAATCCATTCTGTCAGGGGCTCAAACCATTCCGACAATTTTTTAAACTTATATCCTTCCGCTTCGGCTAATGAGACATCCTGATAGATAGATACTGGAAAATTCATTGGCGAACTCTTGACAGTCCCATCAGGAGAGGCCACTTTTGCCGCCTTTCCTGTTTTTTCTTCAATAATGGTGAGAAGTTCTTTAAGGGAAAGCTGGTCCGGTGAGGAAGCGTTCACCGGGCCTGTAAAATCCTCTTTAAAGCCTGCCCAGAATAAAAACTGGGCCAGGTCTTCAGACTCAACGAAAGACGCTTTTCTTTCAGTGTTGTCAAGACCAATTACTTCTTCAGAGAGTACTTTACGCACATAATAATGCAGTCTCTCGGTATAATCATCTCTGCCCAGTACGATTGGCGGCCTGACTGCCAGCACAGGAAACCTGGCGTTCCGGAAAAATACGGCCTCAGCAAGCCGTTTCCCTTCACCATAACTGAATTCATCCTTGCGGCCATATTTAATATGGCAATCATAGGGATTAAAATCCTTCTCTTCTTTTTTCGCCTTACTGTCAAAATTGTAAACAGACAAAGTAGACGTAAGAATATATTTCTTTACCCTGAATTTAAACACCTCACATGCATCGTGAGCGTCATCCGGAGAAAAGCAAATTTGATCATAAATAAGGTCCCACTCGTCATCACCGGAAAAAGCCTTTTCCATCGACTCCCTGCTGAATCTGTCCACCTTTATTCGTTGCACATCGTCCCCAAAAGGATCGTCCGTTTCTCCTCTGGTGGCTATAGTTACATCATCCCCGTTATCAAGCAGCTTTTGTACGAGACGCTTCCCAAAAAATCGTGTTCCTCCTAATACGAGTATTCTTCTCATATGTATCCCTCTTTCTCTGAGATTTCAGCTTGTCCGCCATACTTCCAGAGTCACAAGTAATCTTCCCTTTATTAAAAGTATTCAATCCCATTGTATTATAAATCTGATAATTTTGAAAAAAATGCTTTCCTTTCTTTTTTTAAAAGACTAATATAAATATAACAACATCAAACTCAATAAAACTTAACGAAACTTAACTAAACTTAACAAAACGTGATAAAAAACACAGAATGAAGCCCAACTGGAAAGTATATTTAATATGAATGAATTTCATATATAGGCTTTGTATAAAAAAGACGAATTTACTTTTCGATTGCAGCGTAAGACGGCGATTCTGGCGGGAACAGCGCGAGCTGAAAATCCATTTTTGAAGGCGTTAAGCCGTCAAAAATTAGTTGAAGCCGTGCCCGCAGAATGCGTCCGTCTGAAGCGTAAATAAAGAAGGGAGAGACGGCAGTGACTGAAAAAATATATACACCGGATGAAATAGCCCAGCTGCTTCAGATTTCAAAACATACCGTCTATGAACTCATTAAGCGGGAAGAACTGATTGCTTTTAAGATTGGGAATAAAATGAGAATTGAAGAAAAAGAGGTAGAGGCTTTTAAGAGGAAAAACTCAACAAGAGTAAGTTCGGGCAGATCTGAAGGCGCTTCAGTTAAACAGAATTTTTTTGCTCGTTTAGCCGGCAGCCATGATATTCTCCTGGATAAATTCTGCCAGTCAGTACACCAGGACAGCAGAATCCCTGTTACATTGCAGACCTCTTTTATCGGCAGCCTGGAAGGTCTGATGGCCCTTTATCGCGATGAATGTGACATTGCGGCAGTCCATCTCTTTGATGAAAATACAAGCCAGTATAATTTACCGGTAATTAACCAGTTTTTCAGCTCAGCTCCTGTATCTGTCGTCCGTTTTACGACAAGGCGACAGGGGTTTATCCTTCCGAAAGGCAACCCGAAAAATATTACCGGCTGGGAGTCCTTTGCTAATGGAAATCTCCGGATAGTGAACCGGCAGAAAGGATCGGGAACTAGACAGCTTCTTGATTCCAGCCTAAGAAAGCATAATCTTTCTCCTCCTTCTATAAAAGGTTATGAAACAGAGGAATCCACCCATTACGGGGCTGCTTCCATGGTCGTTAACGGAACTGCGGATGTGACGATAGGAATTGAGCCTGTTGCTCATCTTCTTGGCCTTGACTTCCTCCCTCTTGCTGAAGAATCTTTCGACTTAATTTTTAAATGGACCGGAAAGAACAAACAAGCTTTAAATTATGTTCTGGAGCACCTTCAGTCAGACAATGCATTTAAGGGGACCCTCGTTCCGGAAGGTTATGACTTAACAGAGTCTGGAAAAGTGATTCAAAGTCCGGCAGCAGAAATTATATAAAAATTTTTATCAGGAGGTGACAAATCATGAATCAAAAATGGACCAGTTTACTAGTTTCAGGAGTGATTTTATTACTTGCTTCCGGCTGCGGGGACACTTCAGAAGGACAGGAAACAGGTACTGAAATTGACGGGGAAATGATTCTGGCCACAACCACAAGCACATATGACACAGGGCTTCTCGATGAACTTATGCCTGTTTTTGAAGAAGAAACAGGTGTGAACGTAAAAATCATTGCTGCAGGTTCCGGACAGGCACTTGCTATGGGGGAAGCAGGAGAAGCTGATGCTCTGCTTGCCCATGCACCTGAGGCGGAAGAAGTGCTTGAAGCGGACGGAAAAGTTATTAACAGGCACAGGGTTATGCATAATGATTTTATCGTGGCAGGACCTGAAAGCGACTCTGCAGGAATATACGGTTTGCCGGTGGAGGAAGCATTTTCGGAACTTGCGCGCCAGAACGGGGTCTTTTTCTCAAGAGGTGATGATTCAGGTACACATAAAAAGGAACTTGATATATGGAATCTCGCCGGCACCGAACCTGATTTCGAAAATTATCAGGAAACGGGACAGGGGATGGGAGAGACGCTGCGGATCGCCAGTGAGCGTGCAGGCTACACCCTGACTGACAGAGGAACATATTTATTTCAGAAAGAGAACATCGGTAATCTGGCTATTCTCAATGAAGGCGATGAAAGCCTGGAAAATGTATATCATGTTATGCAGGTAAACCCTGATCTGTCTGATAAGATTAATGACAAAGCTGCTCAAGCGTTCGTAGATTTCTTCCTCTCCGATGAAACACAATCGTTTATTAAAACATTCGGAGAAGAAGAATGGGGTCAGCCGTTGTTTTTCACTAACTAAATTTAAAGTCAAAAGTTATTTTCAAAGGAGCTTTTCAATGGAACTCATCTGGTCGGGGCTGGTTGAAGCCTTTAAAATGATCGTTCAGCTGGATAACGAAGTGCTGCAGATCACTTTGTTAACTCTGCAAGTCTGCCTTATTTCCACTTTTATCAGCACACTTATCGGCCTCCCCGCCGGAATGGTTCTGGCGTTCAAAAATTTTGCCGGCAAGCAGCTAATTTTGTTAATTGTACATGCTGGAATGGGCCTGCCTCCTGTAGTGGCAGGCCTTTGGGTTACGATGTTTCTCTGGCGGTCAGGTCCTCTTGGAGACCTGCAGTGGCTGTTTACTCCTCAGGCGATAGTCGCTGCTCAAGTTGTCGTTTCACTGCCGATTATTATTTCTCTCACATATTCGGCTTTTAAGAAAATTGACTACGCCTTAATTTTGCAAATTAAATCATTGGGACCTACAACAGCACAAAAGGTGTATATGTACATTAAGGAAGCCCGTTTCGGCATTATGGCCGCGATCATGGCAGGACTGGGAAGAGTCCTGGCAGAAGTGGGAGCTGCTATGATGGTCGGCGGAAATCTTCGGGGAGAAACAAGGATCTTAACAACAGCGATGGTAATGGAGGTTTCCAGAGGAAACTTTCATATTGCTCTGGCACTCTCCTTCATTCTCATGGCTATTGCCCTGATTATCACATTTATTTTACTGCACTTGCAGCAGAGGAGGTTCACACCGTGACAGCCTTACTTGATTATAAAGAAATACAATGCATCCGGAACGGCAGAATTACTTGCGGATTTGACAAACTAACTTTGACACAAGGAGACCGGCTGGGAATAATCGGGCCGAATGGTGCCGGAAAGTCTACTCTTCTTAAAGCCTGTTCTCTGCTCGATCCCCCTGATAAAGGAATGATGACATACAAAGGAAAAAGCCTTTCCCTCTCTTCTCCTCCTCTGGATGTCAGAAGAGAATGGGCATGTGTTTTTCAGCATTCCCAGCGCTTTCAGGGCAATGTATATAAAAATGTGGAGATTGGCCTGTCTATCCGAAAAATAAAAAAAGAAGAACGGCATAACAAAGTTATGCATTGGCTGAAAAAATTCCAAATTGAACATCTTGCTGACGCTGACGCGGCGTCTTTATCAGGGGGAGAAGCCCAGAGAATGAATCTGGCCAGGGCATTTGCCACAAACCCAAAAGTTCTGTTTCTGGACGAGCCGTTTTCAGCACTTGATTTCCCTACTAAGACTGGACTTATCAACCAGCTGAACACCATTCTCCGCCAGACAAATACAACAATGTTTTTTATTACCCACGATTTAATTGAAATCAGGCAGCTGACAAACCGGCTTATTTATATTGAGAAAGGAAAAGTCTTTGATAACGGTGATACCGGGGAAGTTCTCTCACAGCCCTCTCCTCAATTAAACACCTTCTTAGCGCCGTGGCAAACCCTCCTGTCCATTTAAAAGTGTAATCAGAATAGAGGAATATTAGTTTAATTAGCAATCCTTAAATGGTTTGCTTTTTTTATTTCAGTTCATCTATTTTCCCTATTAAATTTTTGAAATCGGGTAAATAACTATAGAGTGGAAAAATAATTTAAAATAAAACGCTTGCAAAACTTGTATAGACAAATTAAAATATATTTCAGACCGGTTATTTGTATATACAAATTCTTTGGTTAAACGTTTACATTTTCGTTAGAACAGAGAATCATATATCATACCGTAAACCAGCAAGATTTTAAACAGACTAATACAAGTGTGATGAATGCACAGCCTGTGCAGTAAGTAATCAGCTTGTGAGATACAGGAGGGTACTATGGGTAAATATGAAACACAAGCAAAAGAAATTCTAGAAGCAATTGGCGGAGAAGAAAATGTTAATAAAGCCACTCACTGTGTCACAAGACTTCGTTTTTCTTTAAAAGACGAATCAAAAGTAGATTCAGAAAAACTGGAATCACTCGACCTGGTTAAAGGGGCATTTTCCTCTAACGGGCAGTACCAGGTTATTATCGGCCAGGGTACAGTAGATCAGGTTTACCGGGATATGGTGGCAATATCCAGTATTGGAGAAGCAACTAAAGACGATGTAAAAGAAGAATCATCTAAGAAAATGAATCCTTTCCAGAGAGCAATTAAGACTCTTGCGGATATATTTATTCCAATATTGCCTGCCATCGTAACTGCAGGTCTCCTGCTCGGATTAAATAATATTCTGACAGGTGAAGATATTTTCTACCCAGGGCAGTCTATTATTGACGTCCATCCACAATGGGCAGACTTTGCAACGATGGTAAACGTAATCGCTAGTGCAGCGTTCGCCTTTTTGCCAGCCTTAATCGGGTGGTCGGCAGTTAAAAGGTTTGGCGGAAGTGAGCTGCTGGGTATTGTTTTAGGTTTGATTTTAGTTCATCCTGATTTATTAAACGCCTGGGCTTATGGAGATGCGCAAGCGGAAGGTACAGTTCCAATTTGGAATTTATTCGGACTGGAAGTGGAAGCTATCGGTTACCAGGGTCAGGTATTGCCGGTATTGTTCGCATCCTATATATTAGCAAAAATAGAATTAGCACTCAGGAAACGAGTTCCTGAATCCATTCAGCTTTTAGTAGTCGCTCCAGTAGCTTTACTAGTGACCGGTTTTATCACATTTATCGCAATCGGCCCAATTACGTTTACACTTGGTAATACTATTACTGATTTCTTTATCTGGATGTTCAGTGCTGCTCCTGCAATCGGCGGACTTGTATATGGTGCTCTTTACGCACCGTTGGTTGTAACTGGTATGCACCACGCATTCCTTGCAGTCGATTTACAGCTGGCAGGTTCCGGGCACGGAACATTCCTGTGGCCAATCCTCGCCTTATCAAATATTGCGCAAGGATCAGCTGCTATGGCGATGATATTCGTAACAAGAAATGAAAACTTAAAAGGTTTAGCAGGTACTTCAGGTGTTTCAGCATATCTGGGCATCACAGAACCTGCAATGTTCGGGGTTAATATCCGTTATCGTTTCCCGTTCATCTGTGCGATTATCGGTGCTTCATTAAGTGGTATGTTCATCACTATTAATAACGTACTTGCACATTCAGTCGGTGTTGGCGGGCTTCCTGCTTTCCTTTCCATCATGACCACTGGCTGGACTTCATTCTTTATCGGTATGGGAATTGCGATCATTGTCCCATTCGCGTTAACATTTATGTACGGAAGATTTGTCGCAAAAACTCAATAAGCAAAAAAGTCGGGGGCCAGACCCCCGACTTTTTCATGTAAAAATATGTGATAATATTATTCACTTCTTCTCTTTTTTAAGGCCACCGCGAGCTGCCCGCCTGTAAGTGCGTTATTCTCTACTAATGCAATATTTGTTTCCAGTGTTTTGCCTTCGCTTAATTCCTTCAGCCTGGACAGTAAAAATGGGGTTGTTTCTTTACCGCTGATTCCTTTTTGCTCTGCTTCTTTCATCGCATTAGCAATAATACTTTCAATCTGCTCAGGATTCATTTCAAATTCTTCAGGTACAGGGTTTCCAATAACAGCTCCACCTTTAAGGCCAAGCTCCCATTTCACAGCGAGAATTTCAGCTATATCCTCTGCGGAACTCCCTTCCACATCTACTCCAAAACCGCTGTCTCTCGTATAGAAAGCCGGGAACTTGTCTGTTTTATATCCTATAACAGGTACTCCATGAGTCTCCAGATATTCCAGTGTCAGGCCGATATCGAGAATCGACTTTGCTCCTGCACAAACAACAGCAACACTTGTTTTCGCAAGCTCCTGCAAATCCGCGGAAATATCCATCGTCGCTGTCGCACCCCTGTGCACACCCCCGATTCCACCAGTAACAAAAACATCCACACCTGCAAGCTCCGCGCAAATCATCGTAGCAGCAACCGTAGTTGCTCCAGTCTTACGCTGGCTTAATACAGCAGGTAAATCACGGCGGCTTACTTTTACAACGCCCTGTTCTTTTGCAAGTCTTTCCAGATCCTCTTCACTAAGGCCTGCCCGGATTTTCCCATCCATAATCGCCATCGTTGCCGGAACAGCCCCTTGTTCACGAATAATTTCCTCCACCCGCTTGGCGGTTTTCACATTTTCCGGATATGGCATCCCGTGAGAAATAATTGTAGATTCCAGAGCAACCACAGGCTTCCCTGCTTTCTTAGCTTCCAATACCTCTTCTGAAAAAACAATATAATCTTTTAATTCCATAGTTTATTCCTCCATTTGTTTTAAAGATTTTCTTCTCAAAGTTAATTTATTTTTCACTCAAGCAGTTCGCTCTCTATTCTCCTGCCTTTTCCGCTCTTTCACGGAGCTTATCGGCAGACAGATCCTGAAAAACTGTTTCATTTGTTTCCAATGCCAGCGCTGCACCGGCAAGGCCGTAACGGCAAGACTGCTCAATACCCAACCCTGTAAATATGCCATAAAAAAAGCCGGATGAAAAAGCATCTCCTGCGCCAGTGACATCTTTTACTTCTGCACCAAGAGCCTTAAGTGTTCCCTTCTCTCCATCGCTAGTTAAAAAGGTTACACCATCCTTGCCGGCAGTCACAACGAGATTTTTAATCCCAAGATCAATTATCTGTTCCATATCAGAAAATAATCCGTTACCAGAAACAATTGAATATTGCCTGCATATTGTTTCCAATTCCTCTTTGTTGCAGATCAAATAGTCAATTCCTGTAAGGTCGTCCGGCAGGCGGTCGACTTTTTTGGCGGAAACTGGCACAACTGCAGTTAAAGCATTTACTGCTTTTCTCTCATCAATGATTGCTGTCAATACTTCCTTAGGGAAATTTGTATCCAGAATTGCAAGTGAAGCAGTTCTTATATGAATCAATTTATCCTTCAATGTGTCTGATGTTATGGAATCATATATTTCCATATCCGCCAGGGCAAACAACATTTCACCTGTACTGTCCAGTACAGCTGTATAGGTTCCTGCTCTTTCTCCCTGGACCTTAACAGATGGAGAAACATCCGCAAACTGAGATAACTCAGAAGAAATCTTTTTACTCGCGGCATCTTCCCCGATCGCAGTCAGAATAGATACAGGCACCTGCAGTCTCCCAAGGTTTTCTGCAATATTTCTTGCAACGCCGCCACTCGTTTCAGTGAATGTCACAGGGTTGGAATCTCCCCATTTGAAGGAGGTCTTTACTGAAGCTTTCCTGTCAACGTTCGCGCCGCCTACGCAGAGCACCCTTTCACTATCGTTAACTATATAGGCACGGCCGATAATTTTTCCTGTTTTTATTAATCCGGAGATATACCCAGCAACTCTGGAACGGGAGAGAGATAAACGTTCGGCAATCTCCTGCTGGGTGATATATGGATTTTCTTTTATAAGCTTTAAAATCAGCCCTTCTTTGTCAGCCAATAGTACCGCCCTCCTTTAGTTTATATTATAAACATTTGTTTGTTATTTGGTCAAGTGTTTATTTAATCCATTAGAAAGTGAGACATATTATGACAGCTTTTGGGGAATAGAGGTAAAAAAACTATGCTATTTCATAATCAGAGTAATAGATTCCAGGCATGGGATATTTTCAGCTGCCTATCACTCCTGGTACAAAACCCATTAAATTAACTGAGTATCTTTCACCGCTATGGAGGTGGCAAAAACTTGAAGCAACGCTCGTTATACCGCATTACAGTTATCGTTTCTATGTTTGTCAAATTTATTCTCCAGCTTTATTTGTTTAAAAAAAGAAATAAAAACTGGGACTCAGTTACCAATGAAAAATGGACTGATCTGCTAAAAAAACAAGCAATAGAATACAGGGATAAGTCTATCTCCCTTGGAGGTTTAATGATTAAAGTGGGCCAGTTTCTGAGCACGAGAGGAGACATATTCCCTGAAGCCTTTATAAATGAACTTGACGATCTGTCTGACCAGGTTCCCCCGGTGCCCACGGAAATATCTATGGAAATACTGGAAGAGGAATGGAGAAGAAAAAAAGAAGATCATCTGAAGATGATATCCTCGGACCCTATTGCTTCCGCCTCTATCGGCGAAGTGTATAAAGGAACGCTGAATAATGGTACAGATGTAGCTGTAAAAATTCAGCGGCATAATATCGATAAAATCATTCACACGGATTTTAAGGCTCTGAAAATTGTGTTATGGCTTTCGGAACGTTTTACTTCCTTTGGAGAAAAAGTTAATCTGAAGG
Source organism: Evansella clarkii (assembly GCF_002019695.1). GTDB lineage: Bacteria > Bacillota > Bacilli > Bacillales > Salisediminibacteriaceae > Evansella > Evansella clarkii. The sequence goes on from NZ_KV917376.1 coordinate 4,979,374, forward strand.
CTCTTCATAGAGAAATGGTAACAACGATAGGGAATGAACTGGATTATAGAAAGGAACTGAAAAACGGGCTAGAATTCCGCGAGAGATTTCAGGATACAGAGAGTATATACATCCCCGATTTTTATGAAAAACTATGTACAAAACGCGTTCTCGTCATGGAATGGGTTGAAGGAGCAAAAGTCACGGATACTGAGTTTCTGGATAAGCACCGTCTGAACAGAAAGGAAATTGCAGAGGAACTGTATGACTTCATTTTCAGACACCTGCTCCATCATGGCACTTTCCATGCCGATCCTCACCAGGGCAATATCCTTGTTGACGAAAATGGCCGGATTATTATTATCGATTTTGGAATGATCGGTGAAATAAAACGGGACGATGCTTTACATCTGCGCCAGATGATACAGGGGTTTGTCTTAAAAGACTACCCTCTGGTGATAGGCCAGCTCGAAAAACTTGGCTTTCTTCTTCCCAACACTGATAAAAAGAAACTGCAGGATACGTTTAAAACTCTTTCTGAAGCTTACCTGGAGGATTCCTCCGGGGTATCCGACGAGGAAAAAATCGAACATCTTCTCGGTGATGTTCAGGAAATCATAAGAAAAGAACCTATCCAGCTACCGGCACAGTATGCTTTTTTAATCAGGGCATCCGCCATCGCAACAGGAGTTCTAACTATTGTTGACCCTGAAATTGATTTTATTGAGTTAGGAAAGCCCATTGTCCGGGAATGGGTAGAAGAAACAGGTCAAAATGATGAAAACATCAAATACCAGGTGTTAAAGGAAGCTGCGAAACCGCTCCTGGAAGTTCCCCGCAACCTAAACACCTGGCTAGAGGCTCCGGAACATCAGCGTACGTCTGAAGAAGCGAGAGAGTGGCACCGATTTAATCATCATCGCCTGCTTATGGGAATTGCGTTTTCCCTCTCTGCTTTCTTAATTTCATTAGTATTTGTTTTTTTAGCTGTCTGGACTGGCAGTGAACTTATGCAGATTACTGCTGGAAGCGCAGCGATAATCTCATTAACAACCGGTATTCTCATTTTCAGAAAGCATAAAAACTGGATAACTGAGGAACGGAAATATAAATAAACTCATTCATTAACAGGAGGCGAGAATATGAGCGACCTGCTAAAAAAAGGATTTCTGCTGGGGCTCGGTGCCGCAGTAACAGGTAAGGAGCGCGCAGAAAAATATCTTGATGAATTACTTGCTAAAGGTAAGATCACTCCGAAAGAAGCCGATGAGATGTATGATAGTTTTATTAAAAAGGGACAGGAAACCGAAGAAAAATGGACATCCCGCTCCAGGGATTCGGTCAGAACCATGCTTCTTGAAGACTTTGAGTTAGTTCCCCGGGACGAGTTCCTGCAGCTGCAGGAGCGGGTTACTTTACTGGAAGCAAAACTGAAAGAACAGGCCCAGGCACCTGAAAATAATGACTCAAACCATAGAGATAAGTCCTCTCTCGACAGCAGCATGAGCTTATACACAACAACGGAGTCTGCAGACGCTGGCAATAAAAAGTCCGCCGGGAATGAGGAGGAACAGAAATCGCACAATACACCAAGAAAAGATCCTGAAGACCCTCACAATCTTAGCGATGATAAAGAAAAATAACTCCAGGCGATATTACACTGGCCAGAACAAAACAGTATTATCAGTAAACAGCACGTCCTGCTGCAGGGGCGTGCTGTTTTTCTGTGAAAAAATCTTAATTGCTGGACCGCTCTTTCCCCCGGCATAATTAACCAGCTGCCAGGCTGAATATTGTCTTTCTCCTTACCTAATATTAAGAAAGACATACCACAGGAGGAGGAGAAATAAATGGATATATCACATCTCCAGGAAGGAGACAGTGTTTACGTAATAACCAGAAACCCCCATACACAATCAGTTGCGGAAATTCAGGAGGCTTCCGTTACTGAACATCCTGACCATCCTGGCCGTCTCGTTATGTTTCTTTTTGAGGAATACTTCCCTTTAACAGACGACAGTGCCATTTTCCCTACCGAAGAGGAAGCACAAAAAATGTATAATGTTTATTTTGGAGATGAGACTCTGCAGGGCGACTGGCAGATCTAATATCTTAAAAAAGAGGAGAAAAGCAGGTGAAGGAGTATGTCAATAAAACCGTTTGTTCCCCAGTTAGTATATATTGAACCAAGGGCACTTGAATATCCCCTTGGAGCAATGCTCAAAGATAAGTTTGAAAACATGGGTCTGGAAATACGCCAGACTACTTCCCATAACCAGGTGCGTAATATACCAGGGAAAAATGATTTCCAAAAATACAGAAATGCGAAATCCACTTTAGTGGTTGGTGTCCGGAAAACTTTAAAATTTGATACATCAAAACCATCTGCTGAATATGCAATTCCTCTCGCTACAGGGTGTATGGGGCATTGCCAGTACTGTTATCTGCAGACTACCATGGGAAGTAAGCCATATATCAGAACATATGTGAACACCGATGAAATTTTCGACTCTGCGCAAAAATATATGGAGGAGCGAGCTCCCGAACATACACGATTTGAAGCGGCGTGTACCTCTGATATTGTTGGTATCGACCATTTAACCCATTCTCTGAAAAAAGCAATTGAGTTTTTCGGTAAGTCAGACCATGGAAAACTCCGCTTTGTGACAAAATACCATCATGTGGATCATCTCCTGGATGCTGACCACCAGGGAAAAACAAGATTTCGTTTCAGCATAAATGCAGATTATGTTATTAAGAATTTTGAACACGGCACTTCGGCTCTGGAAGACAGGATAGGAGCTGCAGCTAAAGTGGCCCAGGCTGGTTATCCTCTTGGTTTTATCGTTGCTCCGATTTATCTTCATGAAGGCTGGAAGGAAGGCTATGAAAACATGTTCCGGCTGCTTGATAAGACCCTTCCTTCTGAAGCAAGGGATGATATTACTTTTGAGTTGATCCAGCACCGGTTTACAAAACCGGCAAAACGGGTTATTCAGAAAAATTACCCTATGACAAAGCTGGAATTAAATGAAGAAGCACGGAAATATAAATGGGGTAAATACGGGATCGGGAAATATGTATATCAAAATGAAGAACAGGAAGATATTAAAGCGACACTTTCTGCAAACATTGAACAGTACTTTCCTGAAGCAAAAATAGAGTATTTCACCTAGTATATAAGGCAAAAGAGGCTGGTTTTCCCCGGCCTCTTTCTGATTAATTTATTTATCTTCGTTGGTTTTATCCCGGTCCATCGGCGGTGTGTTATGCATATACGAAGGTGCCGGTTTAATACAGCGTAAGCCGTACAGGTCCATAGTCAATCATTAACGTTTTACAGGTTCCTTAATTCCAAGAATTTTGAGCCCCTCTTCAAGTGACCAGGACTGTTTTTGTTCTCCCAGATTAGGGAGGAGCTTATCTTTAATATAAATTGTTGCTGTAATTTCCCTTTTCTCGTCTCCATTTTCAGCCCGCTTTAATAAGAGAACGCTTTCAAATAAGGTGACCATTTTTTTCTGCAATTCCTTAATGTTTCGCGTTTTTTCAAATTCGTTCATTAATTTCAGTTCAGCAAACTCGTTCTTTAAGAGCACGAGAGCCTGGTCGGCACATTCAATCATTGCTTTATCATAAAAGGATAATGCAGCAATCTCCTTTTCCATAAGCTGGAGAAACAAATCGTCCATATTATACTTTTTAATGAGCCTGAGGACCTCAAGACCCAGAATATTCGCTGTTCCTTCCCAGACAGTCAGAACCTGTGCGTCCCTTAACAGCCTTGGAGTAACAAAATCTTCAATATAACCGTTTCCTCCATGCATTTCTATTGCTTCATGGGCAAAATGAATTGCCTGTTCCGCTGTTTCAGACTTTAACAGCGCTATGAGCATGCGTAGCAAGCCATCTTTTTCTTCTGAAGGAATTTCTCTTCCTTCACACCATTCATCATAAATTCTCGCAAGTTCAAACACACTTACTGTTTCAGCTTCAAGCTTCACTGCCATTCTGACAAGTGAATCCTGAACCATAGGATAATTTATAATTTTTTGTCCGAAGGCGTCTCTTTCAGCTGCATAGCTGACAGCTTCGGTATACGCTCTCCGCATAATTCCCACAGAGGCTACTGCATTACATATTCGCGACAAATTAAGGGCTTCCATCATATAATAAAAACCCTGCTCCTTTTCTCCGATGAGGTAAGCTTCGGCACCGTTAAACTCCACTTCTGCTGATGGCACTGCACGTACTCCAAGCTTGTCCTTGAGCCGGCGTACAGAAAGACCATTCAGGCTGCCGCCCTCCTTCCTCCACGGTACAAGGAACAGGGACAGACCTTTTGTTCCTTCCGGGGCTCCCTCTGTCCTTGCAAGCACAGTAGCCACTCCGCAAGCCCCAGCGTTACTGGCAAAGTATTTTTCCCCGTATAATCTGTATGTTCCATCAGCCTCCAGCACAGCTTTTGTCTCATTAGCACCTACATCGGAGCCGCCTTGCCTCTCTGTTAAAAATGTCGCCCCTTCAAATAATTCTGTTTCTCCTGTTGAAGCAAGATGCGGCATATATTTTACCTTTAAATTCTGGCTTGCATAATTATCGATCAAATAGGCTGCAGCCATAGTCAAAGTTACAGGACAGTAAAAACCAGGTTCTGTCTGGGAAAGCAGATATCCCTGGGCGAATGAATACACATAATTCCCCTTTTTTCCAAGAGTGGGAATGTCTTTGTAGAGATATCCTACAATCCCCCTGTTATAAGTCTCTTCCACCGTCTTCCTGTAGCCCTCATTAAGCCAAATAAAAGACTGGTCATTACCATATTTATCATATTTCAATAACTTAGGCTGTCCATCACGATCCGTATAGGCGGCCCGTTCATCAAACTCTCCGCCGCACAGCTCTCCGAATTCTGTGAGTTCCCTGTCAGCCCATGCAAAAGTTTCCTGATCCAGTACATCTTTTAAAATGGATTGAAGCACATCATCCTTTTTATAAAAATTCATCGACTCACCTTCTTTCCAGGAATAGGAGTTTATTTTTTTCCAATATTCTGCTTTTTACTACTTTATCATTACTCTTCTGTTAATTGTCAAGTACAAGTAGTAAAAATTGTAAAGATAGCTCTTTTGGCCCTGAAAACTAGGGAATAACGGAACCAGGACCCTAAATCCTGCTTAAAAATAAGGAATTCAAAAAAATAACGGAACGAGGATCCGCACCGGCAAGTAACTCAGCACATACGGATTCTCATTCCGTTAACTAGCTTTTCTGGTTATCTCAGCTCTTTTTAAGGAGCTGACCTTTTAATTCTCCTGACAGCTTATCAATTTCATTCACCTTTTCGGTCATTGATAATATTCTTGCGTTCTGCTCCTCTACACTTGCAAGCACTTCTTCTACAGAGGCGCTAAGCTCCTCTGTAACACTCGAGACAGAATTAATTTCATCTACTACTTCCCTGGAAGAAGAGTTTAAGGAGGCTAATTTCCCTTCCATTTCTCTTGATTGTTCTTTCACTTCATTCGCATTACCTTCGATTACTTTAAAAGCCGTTCCTGTATCCCTGGTGATTTGTTCACTGATCTGGAAAGTGACTTCCCCTTCACTCACCCGCTCGGAAGCTGATCTAGCCTTTGTTTGTATACTGCTCAGAATAGGAGTAATTTCTCTGGTGGATTTCAGGGAATACTCCGCCAGTTTTCTCACTTCCTGTGCAACTACAGCAAAGCCCCGGCCGCTCTCTCCCGCTCTTGCTGCTTCAATTGCTGCATTAAGAGCTAACAGGTTTGTCTGATCGGCAATGTCTGAGATCGTTTCTAATATATCCCCCACTTTGGATGTGGCTTCCCGCAGTTCATTCATCTCCACTGCTGTATCTTTCATAATGCTGTTTACCTGCGCCATTTGTTCCTGGAGTGCCTGTACTTTCTGCGCCCCTTGCTGAACAAATGAATTAGTTTCTTCAGCATATTTGTACATCAGTCCAGCACCATCTGAAATAACTTTAACTTCGTCATCAATAGCAGTAACAGAACTGCTCATTTCAGAGGCACTGTCAGCCTGGCTTTCCACACCTCCGGCAATCTCATTAAAGGTTACCGTCAGTTCGTTTGAAAACTGGCTTGTTGTATTTGCATGTTCCTGCAGTTCTTCATTAAGTTCATCGAGAGTGTCAGCCGTGCAGCTTACTTTTTCAAGCATACCTTCTATTTCCTCTTTTGATTTCAAAGCTTCATTTGCCAGTGCTTCACTCTTCTTTTGCATTGTGCTGCCTAAAATCGTCTGCGTAATTAACAATCCTGCAATCAGGACATACAGCAGGTTTACAGAGGTATAAAACGAGGCGTCAAATCCGGCAATTGCCTGCTCACCATGAAAAATAAGAAAATAATTTGTCGCCAGAAGACCGATAAATCCAGCTCCTATCATATATTTATAATTATGATAGAGGGAAGCAATTACCAGTGAATAATATGTAAGCAAATAAGATGATACAGCCGGTCTGAAATGTATAAGGGTAAAAACCATTCCACCAAGACTCAAAATAATTAGGTATGGAATAAAATGTATATATAATCGGAATTTGTGCATCAGAAACATAACTGCTGTGGCAGTCAGACCGATCAATGCTACCGTAATAACAGAAGAGGCTGCATTCCCTCCAACAATTAAAATAATTGTGCCTAGTACAGAAGAGAAAAAATACAGTCGGATAAGCAGCCAGTTTCTTTTTTCCAGTGTGTGGTCATGTGTCATGTGAATTCCCCTTTATCAATTGTATTGGTGTTTGAATCAAAGATGTGCCTATCTATAATTTCGACCCAATTAGTTGTCTGTTTATATGTGTTGTAAAATATTTTAAAAAATCTGTAAACCATACTCCTCTTCTTCACAGAAGATATCCACTTCAAAATAAAAAGGCGACCGTTAACTGGTCACCCTCCAAGCATAAAATCAGCAGCTGCTTTTATATGTATTTCAGTGGTGTCATACAGTCTGACTCCTGGTTCTTCCCCTTCCCTGAATAACTGCTCAAGCTCTGTGCAGCCAAGTATCACTGCTTCTATTTCATATTTTTCTTTGTAAACTTTAATTATATCTCTCACCTTTTGTTGTGAGCTTTCCCTAATTTTCCCCAGACAAAGCTCCTGAAAAATGATTCTGTTAATTTCCTCTCTCTCGTCCTTGTCAGGTATATATACGTCCAATCCGGCAGCAGTTAACCTGTTAAAAAAGAAATCTTCTTCCATCGTATATTTCGTACCCAGAAGGAGCACTTTGCCCACACTGTCACCAGTAATCCTGTCTGCTGTCACTTGAGCGAGGTGAAGGAACGGAACAGCTATAGTTTCTTCCATTCTAAAAGCAACCTTATGCATTGTATTTGTACAAAGCACAACTGCTTCAGCACCTGCTTTTTCAAGCTTCCGTGCTATATCCGCAAGTTCTTCTCCTGCTTCTTCCCATTTACCGCTCCTCTGCATAGCTTCTATTCTCGCAAAATCAACGCTGTAAAGAATACATTCTGCTGAGTGGAGTCCTCCAAGGTGTATTTTTACCTGCTCATTCAGGGCTTTATAATAAACCAGGGTGGACTCCCAGCTCATCCCTCCTATTAATCCAAGCGTCTTCAGACTGATCTCTCCTCTCTTAAATACTCGCTCCGCTGTCCTCAGCTTTTTTTTGCCCTGTTCCTGAAATAAACCGGTATTCCACAGAATCAGCTATAGGTTCATAGCCTATTTTTAAATAAACACGGTTGGATACATGATTATCTGCGTCCGTATAAAGACTGCAGAATTTAAACCCTTCCTTTAACAGCCATTCGCTCATCGCAGCCACACATGTTGTTGCATATCCTTGCTTTTTGTATTCATCCGGAGTATAGACCAGGCTTACAGTGACTCCATTTTCCGATTCCCTCGATCTTTTGGCCATAGATACAGGGACACCGTTCTCATCGCGCCAAAGGAAAATTCTGTTGCATTTTATTTCCTTCATTATAAACTCTTCTGCCTGCAGCTTTTCCTTAGGTTCAAGGGCCTCTTCATAAAAACACTGCGTCCAGTATGTTACAAGAGCGATATCATCTTCTGTCGCATAACAAAGCCTCCCTTTTTTCCGGGGAAATTCTTTTAACGTTTCAAGTTTATAGATTTTCTGCTTCATAAAAAGCTGCAGGTTACACTCCGTTTCGTCTTTCCATTTATTAGCGAATTTCTCCACCACAGGCTTGCAGCCTACAACTCCGGGAATATCCACCTTATTTTCTTTAAGCCAGAGCACTGCTCGTTCAACAGCCTCCTCATTACCACAAATGACGAGGTTTTGCGGCGGAGTTTGCACCATGATAAATTCTATATGTTCGCTCTCATTTTCCACGAGCACGAGGAGCGGACTTTCCCCTTCCTCTCTTGCATTCTTATTTTCTTCCTCTTTAGCCAGCCTTTTAAGCAAGCCTAAAGGAAGATTATTTTCCGCTTCCTTTTCTGTGAGCACATCTTCCGCTCTCGCTAACATCTCTGCTGCTGATATATACTTTTTTATAATCATTTTCCCTCTCCCCTTCCCCAACTATTAAATACCGATGTAATGACAGGGCTCAGTGAAAAATTCTTTCAATTCTGTAAGTTTATTATACAATTATTTACTGACTTTTTCAGTCGTTTCAGGGCGTTATCTTAATAGTTTCTTTAATTTATCATAAATCCTATAAGAAAACTCCTGAATTATAATAACCTCAGGAGCAGGTTACCGCTTTTCAGGAGTTTTCCGGTATAAATCAATAACACTCAAAAGATCTTATTTGCCGCGTATCCAGCCCTGTATATGACCACCTTTGCCTTGCCTGGTTCCATCTGTATCCTGCAACGGAAGTTCTCCCTATAAAAACCGGCCAGAACCAAAACCTTCTTCCGCTTTCAAGAACGACTATTGTATATCTGTGTAAACACCCATACATCCCACCAGGATCAACCGCCATCACTCCTGGTCCTGGGGCGTATCCAGGCTGCTGCCCTGGCAGGGTGGATGGGGGCGGTCCTGGCGGGGGGCCAGGTGGCTGGCCGGCACCTGGTGGCCCATAAGGAGGCATCATTCCTCCATCGCCAAAAGGCGGCCGGGGCGGGACAGCCGGAGGCTGCCCCATCCCAGGAGGCTGCTGAAACCAATTCTGCGGCAGACCAAGCAAGGAGCCCAGTCCTCCCCACCCTTGCTGGCCTGCCTGAGACTGAGGAAACAACAAATTCATAAAACCAGGAAACTGTCTGTTATTATACACGGAGTTCCCTCCCTTTCATTCAATCACTCTTTATAAAATATGTGGGATTCAGGCCATGGTGCTTGCCCATATTGAAAGCATACCTGGAGACTACTCCTGCCCCTCTGTTAAGGAAGAGCAAAAAACTGTTTCCCTGATAAACAGAGAAACAGTTTTGCATTAAACATTACTGTTAGTATTTTGTTCTGTCAAAATTACTGGTCCGTCTTTTGTAATTAATACAGTATGTTCATATTGTACAGAAAGGCTTCCATCCATAGTTCGCGCTGTCCATCCGTTACTATCCATCTGAGACGGCCAGAAGCCTGTATTTATCATCGGTTCAATAGTAATAACCATTCCTTCTTTCAGCCTCTGGCCTTTTCCGGCTGTGCCAAAGTGAGGAATGCTTGGCTCTTCATGAATAGTGGGGCCGATTCCATGACCAGCGAAATCACGAACGATTCCGTAACCATAAGGTGTCACAAATTTCTCAATAGCAGCCCCGATATCTCCTGTGCGATTCCCATGCTGTGCCGCTTTAATTCCGATATAGAGAGCATTCTTAGTGACTTCACAAAGCTGTTTAACCTCGTCAGAAACACTTCCGACGATATATGTCCAGGCAGAATCAGCAAGACCACCGTTTAAATCTGCTACAAAATCAACTGTAATGACATCTCCGTCTTTCAATGGTGCAACTCTGGGAAAACCATGGCAGATTTCATCGTTTATGGATGCGCATGTAGCATAAGGATAACCTTGATATTCTTTCTGTGCAGGTTTAGCTCCATGTTTTTTCATATAATCTTCTACAAAAGAATCAATCTCCAGACTGCTGACACCTGGTTTAATTATACGGGCAAGCTCTCTGTGAATTTCAGCAACCAGTTTGCCTGCTTCCTTCATTAATTCAATTTCTCTTGCTGATTTTCGATGAATCACTACTGGCATTCCCCTTTCAGAGGTAGTATCATTTTTTTATCCATTTTATATGTAACGAACCGTAAAATGTTATTCCAGCGGTAGTTTCTCATTCAATTTTCTTTAGCATACCAATTACCGAACCTGGCACGCAAGAAAGCAGGCCTGACAGCTATCCAGTTTTTCTTTTCCCTGTATACTGCCTTTACTGCCCCTCTGCCCCAATAAATTCAGCTCATATTTCCTATTGTTTAATTTACCTGTCTATGAAAATAGTGGAATATCAGTATTTCAGAACTGATTCTTTTGTAACAGAAATGTTTCAGCATATAACAGTCCCTTTTCATTGTTATTAAAAGGGGGGTTTTTGGTTGAATACTATTTTTTTGCTTGTTAGGATTAGCATTGTCTTAATTAAAGGCAGGAATGTCCTTTGATTAAAGACTAAAACATAAGGAGGTTTTCCAATTGAGAAACACAATACTTAAATCTATGAAAGTATGTGGAGTTACAGCTGTGGCATTCGGTGCCCTCGTATTAAACAGCGGACAGGCATCTGCTGCCGAAGAAAATGAGCTTGGCAACAAACTTCTCTACCAGGGAAAAGCTCATGAGCATGTAGTTGAATTAAAAGAACTACTCGCAGAACAGGATTTACTAGATGGAGAAGAATTCAGCAATGAATACGATAAACAAACTAAGGAAGCTGTAAGAAGCTTTCAGGAGGAGTACGGCTTAATCGTTGATGGCCTTGCCGGAGAACAGACACTTGGAGCTCTTTTCTCCCCTGAAAAAGGTGATGAAGGCTTACTGGTATTAAATCTTCAGGAAGATTTGGCCGACCTTGGATATTATAAAGCAAAGCTTGACGGTATTTTTGGGCCTATCACAGAAAGTGCAGTGTCAGACTTCCAGGGAGACTATGGCGTTGAAGGTGATGAAGCTGGCGTTGCTGGTCCAAACACTTACGGTGCCCTCCATGAAGCTGTGAGAGCATTGAGAACTGCTTCAGCAAGTTCAGATAACAGTTCATCTGAGCAGTCCAGCAGCTCTTCAAGTGAACAGTCCGGAAATTCAGATTCCAGCCAGTCTGAGAGTACAGACCAGTCTTCAGAGAGTTCTTCTGAAGGACAAGCACAGACATCCGAAAAATCAGAAGAAACATCATCCGCCAGTGAAAGTAACTCTTCCGATAACTCAAATGAGCCTTCCGGAAACGTTATGACAATGGAAGCAACAGCATACACTGCAGGCTGTGAAGGCTGCACCGGGATCACTTACACTGGACAGGATTTAAACAACAATCCGAATAAAAAGGTTATAGCAGTTGATCCTAACGTAATTCCTCTTGGTTCAATTGTAGAAGTGGAAGGTTATGGGCGTGCGGTTGCAGGTGATATCGGCGGAGCTATTAAAGGAAACCGCATCGATCTTCACATGGCTACAAAAGACGAAGCAATTCAGTTTGGCCGAAGAGATGTTCAAGTAACTATTATCGAAACACCATAAACGTTAAAATAAGTCAATTTGAAAGAGCCGCCTGATGCAGGCGGCTCTTTTTCTTCCTTCTTAGCCTCTGTTTTTTTCATAGACTTTCAGATGCTGATATACAAGCCGGAGCAGAGGTGTTTCCACTCCGTGTCTTTCGGCGAGAAGAAGAAGATAGCCCTGCAAATGATCCGCTTCAATGGCTGAGTTTCTTTCAATATCTCTCAGCATAGACGATTTCATACCAGGATCCTGATTATCGATGATCTGCATTTGCTTTTCAACGATCCCTTCAGCTAGAGGCGCTCCAGCCTCCTCCATTGTAAGCCTGATTTCTTCAAACAGCTGTTGTATGTATGTTCTTCCTTCAAGGGTGTCCCTGACGGGTCCTATGGAAGATCTCATCAGCGAGGTAATGCCGGACAAGGTCGTTATAAATAAATATTTATGCCACATTTCCTGCTGTATGTTGCTGCTGAGCCGGAAGTTTGTCTTCGTTCCCGAAAATGCTTCAGAAAGATTTCTCATCCGGTCTGACACTTCACCATCCCACTCTCCGAAAACTGCATCATGAATATCGCTTGTCTGTATTACGTCCCCTGATTCATCCAGCGTTGCTTCCACGAAACAAAGACCTCCAATCACTTGTTCCGGAGAATAATAGGCTCGGATATCTTCCAAATGTTCTATACCATTTAATAAAGGCAATATGACTGTATAATCTCTCACAAAAGGCTCAATTGCTCTGAGGCCGCCCTCCAAGTGGTATGCCTTTGCAGCAAGGATAACAACATCGAAAGGTTCGTCTGGAGAATCAGCAGTAATTAATTGGGGTCTGAAAGAAAAATCACCATGCCTGCTCTTAATTGTCAAACCATGTTCCTCAATTTGCTGCTTTCTTTTTTCTCTGACGAGGAAGGTTACATCTTCGCCTTTCTCAACAAGGCGGCCTCCAAAATACCCCCCTACAGCGCCTGCACCAAGAACTAATATTTTCATAAGTACTTCTCCTCTCATCATTACTTAAATTCTTTTTCGACAGATATGAGTTATTTCCTTCTTATAGTAAAATACCATCCTTTTTTTTATGAATTTCCGCAAAAAAACAGCCCCTACATCTAAGTAAGGGCTGTTTCAGAAATAAAATTAGTTGATTGTTACATCACGAAGCTGAAGAAGTCCGTTTGGATGCTTCCAGAGACCTTGTACTTCGTCTCTTACACCAACATTATATTCCGGGTGGTAAAGATAAAGCATAGGAGCATCTTCAACTAAGATTTCCATTGCCTGCTCGTAGAGATCCTCACGAGTTGCCTCGTCAGCCTCTTCACGGGCCTGGTCAAGGATTTCGTCCAGTTCATCGTTTGCTAAGAATGAACGGTTACCTGGATCACCGTGCTGAGAAGAGTGGAACAGAGAATACATACCATAGTCAGCATCACCTGTTACAGTAACCCAGCCAAGAATGAACATGTCGTGGTCGCCAGCAGCTGTGCTGTCAAGATACGCGCCCCACTCAAGTACTTCAATGCTTACGTCCACACCGATTACAGAAAGATATGCCTGGATAAGCTCCGCAATCTGCTCACGCTCACGGTTGTCGTTTGTCCAGATTGTAGTTTCAAATCCATCCTCGTATCCTGCTTCAGCAAGTAATTCCTGCGCTCTTTCAGGATCGTATGGAAGAGGGTCTACATCATCACTGAATCCGAATACCTGCTCACCAATCGGTCCAACCGCTGGTGTACCAGTACCTTCAAGCACGGCTTCAATGATTTCGTCTTTATTAATTGCCATTGAGATAGCCTGGCGTACCTGTGGATCGTCAAATGGTTCTTTTTCTGTGTTAAAACCAACGTATGATAAGCTTAAAGTATCAGTATGATACATGCTTACACCGTCTTCACCTTCTACCATAGAAATATCACTTGGGCTTACTGGGTCAACGATATGCGCTTCACCAGTAAGAAGCTGACCTACTCGGGACTGATCCTCAGGAGATACGATAAATCTTACAGTATCAACCTTAGCTTCTTCTCCCCAGTAATTTTCGTTTTTATTAAGTACAATTTCATCGCCAGTAGACCAGGATTCAAATTCAAAATATCCTGTACCGATTGGATTTTCATTAATATAATCACCTGGTGATCCGCCATTTTCCATTTCTTCGTAATCAGCTTCAATCGCATCACCACTGATAATACCACCACCGGAGTGAGCTAAGTGTGAAGGAAACGGAGCAAATGGATATTCAAGCTGGAATTGAACAGTGTGGTCGTCAACTACGATAACTTCCTCAATCATATTGAAAAGGAAACTTCTTGGGGAAGCTACATCTGGATCAAGCACCCGGTCAAAGTTTGCTTTAACCACATCTGCAGTTAACTCAGAACCATCATGGAATGTTACATCATCACGAAGGTGGAATTCCCATAGATCATCTTCGACAAGATCCCACTCCGTTGCAAGAAGCGGCTCAAGTTCCATATCTTCTGTCTGGTTAATTAATGTTTCATAGATATTAACCTGAACATCACTGGAAGGAACATCGTTTGAACCGTGCGGATCCAGCGCCTGCGCGTCTGAAGTACGTGCTATGATTAGCTCGCCGCCTTCTGCACCTTCTCCTGCTGTGTTAGCGTCGTTGTCGTTGTTGTCCTCATCGTTGCCGTCAGCATCATTGCCAACATTCTCTTCATTGTTGTTCCCGTTATTAGCAGGATCTGCGTTTCCGTCATTGCCATTGTCGTTGCCCGGCTCAGTTGCACAAGCAGCCAAACCAACTACCATCGCAGCAGACAGCGCCGCAGTTTTCAAAGTCTTGCTTCGAAACATGTGTTTATCCCCCTTAAGTAAATTAATGATTAGAAAACCATAATATTAAACTACACTATTAAAAATAAAATTACAAGATTAAACAATTTAAAACTTTTAAGTTTTCGAACTTTATAGTTTTTTAAGTTCATTAATATACAAATATAATTTTAATTATAAACCAAAATAACCGCGTCCTCTCTGCTGTCAAAACAAATTGCCAATATTATATATAGGACAATTTTCTCCAAAACACTTGTCAAATTGCTCGCAAATGATATAATTCAACCTTGATAACTTTAATTTTTCTGCAGTTAAATCTACCATTTTCAAATTTTTTATATTGGGATTTTTCTGAAGATTTACATTAGAGTTAATACAGCAAAAGGGTTATCTAAAACTAAATAATTAAAATTATAAAGGAAAGAGAGGATGTTATTATGGCAGAAACTGTAACTTCGCCAAACAAGGAAGTAAAACCGCCTAACCCCCAAATAGAAAATTTGAAGATAGTATGGAAGAAACTAAAGAAAAACAAGATTGCTATGGCGGGTGGATTTCTTATTTTGTTTTTTATTCTTGCCTCATGGATTGGTCCGCTGCTGACGACAATGGATCCAAGCCAGCCTAACATACCAGACCGGCTTCAAGGTCCTTCTGCCGAATACTGGTTTGGAACAGACCATCAGGGAAGAGATATCTTCACTAGGATT
The DNA here is from genome assembly GCF_002019695.1 of Evansella clarkii. GTDB lineage: Bacteria > Bacillota > Bacilli > Bacillales > Salisediminibacteriaceae > Evansella > Evansella clarkii. Next base: position 4,994,554 of record NZ_KV917376.1, read on the forward strand.
GTTCACGGGATGTCAATTACGCTTTATATCGGATTTGTATCCGTAGCCCTTGGTTGTGTCGCTGGTGTGTTTCTTGGACTGATTTCAGGTTATTACGGTGGACGTACTGACACAGTTATCATGCGTATTATGGATGTTCTTCTTGCGTTCCCTGGAATTCTGCTTGCTCTTGCAATCGTAAGTGTACTGGGAGGAAGCTTAAACAATGTAATTATCGCGGTAGGTATTTTCTCTATTCCGGTATTCGCGAGGATTGTGCGCGGTTCGGCACTTGCGGTAAGAAAACTGGAGTATATCGATGCTGTCAGAGCTTTGGGAGCTTCAGATACGAGAATTATTTTTAAACATGTACTGCCAAATATTATGTCACCGATCATTGTTCAGGCTACTTTACGGATTGCAACAGCAGTCCTTACAGCCAGCGGCCTTTCCTTCCTCGGGCTTGGAGCACAGCCTCCTACACCTGAATGGGGAGCAATGCTGAGTGCAGGAAGAAACTATATGTGGGAGCATCCTCATATCGCCCTGTTCCCTGGCCTTGCAATTGTGGCAGTAGTTCTTGCCTTTAACTTATTTGGCGACGGACTACGTGATGCACTTGATCCTAAAATGAAATAAAAAGAGAGGTGAAGCCCGTTGTTAACCTATACTATCAGACGAATATTTCAAACAATACCGGTATTAATCGGTGTTACTATATTAGTATTCTCGCTTATGCATTTAATTCCCGGCGACCCTGCCCAGATAATTGCTGGTGAACAAGCAAACCAAGAACAAGTAGAGCAAATGAGAGAAAGACTCGGCTTAAACGAGCCTCTTCCGGTGCAATACTGGAACTTCGTAAGCGGAGCTGTGCAGGGTGACCTTGGGAATTCTATCCGAAGCGGCCGGGCGGTAAGCTCGGAAATAGGCGCCCGTTTCTGGGTGACTGTGGAACTTGCCTTATATAGTACGATACTGAGTATATTCATTGGTTTGATTGCAGGAATTATCTCAGCTACTAAAAGAGGCACAGTAACTGACTCACTAATCATGATTGTTGCTTTGTTCGGTTTATCCATGCCTAACTTCTGGCTTGGACTTATGCTTATCCAGTATTTCTCATTAGGATTTGGATGGTTCCCTGTATCAGGCTGGGGGTCACCGCAGCAGCTTGTGCTTCCGGTTATTACATTAGGTACTGCCGGTGCGGCAATTATTGCACGAATGACAAGATCAAGCATGCTGGAAGTCATTCATGCTGATTACATCAGAACGGCAAGAGCAAAAGGTGTTAAAGAACGCTACGTTATATATAAACATGCACTCAGAAACGCGCTGATTCCAGTTGTAACTGTAGTTGGTTTACAATTCGGCGCCTTGCTTGGAGGAGCAGTATTAACAGAGACAGTATTTGCAATCAATGGTTTAGGACGATTCGTAGTTGACGCTATCCGGATGAGAGACTTCCCTATTGTACAGGGTTCAGTACTTGTACTTGCCCTGATGTTCGTTGTTGTAAACTTCTTAGTTGATATTTCATACCGATTCCTCAACAAGCGAATTGAACTAGATTAATTTAAAGGCTAATTAAGAAAGGTGGGAGGAATATCGTGGAATCCCCGAAAACAATCATAAAAGTTGATAACTTACAAACTTCGTTTTATACAGATAAGGGAGAAGTAAAAGCGGTAGATGGAGTGAGCTTTGAAATCCCAAGCGGAAAAACACTGGGTATTGTTGGTGAGTCTGGTTCAGGAAAAAGTATCACCTCCCTTTCCGTTATGAGGCTTATCCAGGACCCTGGTAAAATCAAAGGAGGTCAAATCCTCTTTAACGGAGAAAATCTTTTAGATAAAAGCGAAGCACAAATGCGCCGTATCCGCGGAAATCAGATCTCAATGATTTTCCAGGAGCCGATGACATCTCTGAACCCTGTTTTCACAGTTGGAGATCAAATTGCTGAAGCTTACATGATTCACGAAGGAAAGTCCAAGAAGGAAGCACTGCGAAAAGCCCTTGATATGCTTAAGCTCGTAGGTATTCCTTCTCCGGAACAGCGTTTAAAACAGTATCCTCATGAATTATCCGGGGGTATGCGTCAGCGTGTAATGATCGCCATCGCACTTGCATGTAACCCGGAACTGCTTATTGCTGACGAGCCGACTACAGCTCTGGACGTTACAATTCAGGCCCAGATTCTTCGTCTGATTAATAACCTGCAGGAAGAACTCGGAATGTCTGTAATGCTCATCACCCACGACCTGGGTGTTGTAGCAGAGACATGCGACTATGTAGCAGTTATGTATGCCGGAAAAGTGGTTGAGTACGCTGATGTAGAGACGCTTTTTGAGAGTCCAAAACATCCTTATACTGTAGGGCTCCTTAAATCACTTCCTCGTCATGATATCGACCAGGAAGGTGAGCTGGAAGTTATTAAAGGTATGGTTCCTACCCCAGATAATCTTCCAAAAGGATGCCGGTTTGCTCCTCGCTGTCCTTTCGCAAGCGACATTTGTGCAGACCGCCTGCCGGAATTAGATGAATTAGAAGATAACAGCCAGGTCCGCTGCTGGATCTACACAGATGAGTGGGATGGCAAATCGGGGGTGAGTGTAAAAGATGACTACGGAACTTTTGCAAGTAAAGAATCTTAAGCAATACTTTCCTATTAAAGGTGGATTGCTTGGCAGAAAAATAAATGATGTAAAAGCAGTGGACGATATCAGCTTCTCTATTAAGGCTGGAGAAACTTTAAGTATCGTAGGTGAATCCGGCTGTGGGAAGTCAACGACTGGCCGTGCTATTCTTCGTCTTGACGAACCTACTGCAGGTGAAATTCATTTCCAGGGCGATGATTTACTAAGCCTTAACAAAAAGGAAATGCGTAAGAAACGGAAAGATCTTCAGATTATATTTCAGGATCCATACGCTTCCATTAACCCTAGACAAACTGTGCGTCAAGTATTAAACGAAGCTATGGAAATTCAAAACGTTCTGCCGAAAGAGCAGCGTTATGACAGGATGATTGAGCTGCTGGAAACTGTAGGTCTCGGTCCTGATAAACTGGACAGATTCCCTCACGAATTCAGTGGCGGACAAAGACAGCGTATCGGTATCGCCCGTGCTCTTGCTGTAGATCCTAAACTGATCATCTGTGATGAGTCTGTATCAGCGCTGGATGTGTCCATTCAGGCCCAGGTACTGAATCTGTTAAAGAAACTTCAGCGGGAGTTTGACCTGACATACCTGTTTATCTCCCACGACCTTGGTGTTGTACGTCACATCTCTGACAGAGTTGTCGTTATGTATTTAGGCAAAATTGTGGAGATCGGCGATAAAAAGTCCTTGTTTGATAATCCGAAGCACCCGTATACAAAGACATTATTATCAGCCATCCCTGTACCCGACCCTAAACGTAAAAAAGACCAGATTATCCTTAAAGGAGATGTTCCGTCACCAATTGACCCTCCTACAGGATGCCGGTTCCACACACGTTGTCCGTTCGCTACCGAAAGATGTGTAACCGAAGTACCGGAGCTGAGAAACACCACTGGTATGAAAAATGGCCATGAATCCGCCTGCCATTATATCGAAGAAATTGAATCCGGCGAGATGAAGCCGAAATATTAATCGAAACTAAGAGGCTGTCCCAAATGGTTGTTTAATAACAATCTTAAATGGACAGCCTCTTTAATTACTTTTCCATTAGAACTGCCGGGACAGGTGAATTTTCTCTTCCACCATCTCCTCCCCCATAAAAAAACGGAACTTCGCCAGGAACTAATACCATGCCTACTGGAATCGTGGTTCTCACCTTCTCCATCTCCGTTGCGAAAGGAATAATAACTTCGACTTGTACTTCAAGATCCAGTGATACGTTAACCCATGTGTTATTAATACCTACATTTTTCACAGTTTCATTTAAATCAACATCTACGTCGCCTATTGCAGTAAATTTCACAGGAATTTCCGGGCCAAGATGTGCCAAAAAAGCATTTTTTGTTGCGGCGCCTAATGGAATATGGTGAATAATTCCTTCACCTCTTAAATTATAATCCTGATAACGTTCTTTCAGAGGATCTATTTTATCCAGTTTTCCTTGTTCCATTAATTTTAAGTAATGTTGAGCGCTTGCTACGGAATTTACTACCACATCATTATAGACGTTTGCGTCAAAGCCGACCGAAAGAACATTCCCTTCCTCATCAGTCTGGTATGCAATCAATTCATTCATATCAATCTCTTTTATCGTTTGATTCAAAGCATAATTTATTGTGGAAGTAGCGATTTTTTGTGTCTCCAGATTTGCGATATCCATTATAATTGGGCGGATTCCTGCTTCAGTGATGACTAAACCAATAGTTGTCAATAAGGAAAAGATTATTATAGATAATATAAGAGAAAACCCTCTTCTTCGCCTATGAAAAATCTTTTTTCTTCGAAATTTCAAAGACGTCCCCCCTTTTTTTAACTATATACAAATCAGTTCTGAGAAATAACTAAAAAAGAAAAACGAGAAGGATATATTTTCCTTCTCGTTTTGTTTATTAATTAAACGCCTGAATGCCGAATACAAAATGCAAAACTGAAAATACAATTATCATCATAAGTAAACCAAAGGCTAAGCCCCGCAGAGCTTCCGAGACATTTTCATCATACCTCATTTTCCTTTTCATCCTTTGTCATTACTCCCTTGTAATTAGATTTTTCGGTAATTGAGAAGGGAGTACTCAGATAAAGGTACTTTGAAAATGATTTAGCATAACAATCAAAATGAGCTTCTGTTTAGTTATCGTGGAATCATATAGTTTTAGTGTTATTTCAGGGTGGCCGAAAGAATCAGCTGCAAAGGAAAATAAATTTAAAAACCATACTGTCTTGCTGTCATCCTTTGAGGATAAATATCTGCTTTCCTCAGTCCCGATGAAAGCTTTTTCTTTTTCAAGCTGGATGGAAGCTGAGTACTTTTCTTTAGTTTGCTCTGAAGCAGATATATCAATCACGTCAGGCAGGCATAATATAATTATCAGGTTTAATAGAAGAAGCCTGTTTAACACGACAACCTCTCCATTCATCATTCATTAATTAACTTATTCTAATCTATTTTCAACTTTTTTTGAAGGGTAAAATAATACTTAAAAATAATAACTCCCAGTTACCGTGTACCTGGGAGATTTTTAGTCCTTGCTATTGACTTTAAGTTTCTCAGCTGCAAAGGAAATCGTGCTTCCCTGGACAACCGCCGAAATTATAACGATAAAAAACACAATATTGAAATATGCTTCGCTTCGATCTATCCCTGCCAGCATTGGAAACATGGCGAGTATAATTGGAGCAGCACCTCTTAACCCGGCCCATGAGAGAAAAAGCTTTTCCCTGATATTAAAGCTTGTAAAAAATGTACAAAGCAGCACAGCAGCTGGTCTTGCAATAAACATCAATATCACTGCCAGTAATATCCCCTGAATAATTATATTCAGGCTGAACAGCTCTGAAGGATAAACCATCATTCCCAGAACTACAAACATTGTCATCTGCATAGTTGAAGCAAACCCTTCGTTGAAATGGTAGATTGGGCTTTCTTTTTTAAGCTTGTTGTTTCCAATTATAACCGCCGCCACATAAACAGCTAAAAAGCCGCTCGCTCCTATTAATGAAGTTGTACTGTATATGATAAATGCAACTGATAAAGAAAAGACAGAATACAATGCCCTCTCTTCAAATCTTAATCTGTTAATAAATTTAGAGAAGAGAGTCCCTAACGCAAACCCTGCAAGAAGTCCTCCCCCCATTTGCCATACAAAATTCCCAGCCATTAAAAGATAGTTCTGGTCAGGCTGCTGAACAAGAGTGACTGCAGAAACAGTGAGAAATACAGCCATAGGGTCGTTATACCCTGACTCAGCCTCAATTGTTTTACTCAGTCGTGGCGGGAGCTTTTTGTTCTTTAAGTTTGCAAAAACTGCTGCAGCATCAGTGGAACCAATCAAAGCTCCTAAAAGGAGTGCTTCCAGAAGGGAAAGGTCCAGTATAAGCAAAGCCAGCAACCCAAAAAAAACCGAAGTGAACAAGACTCCACCGGTAGCTAACGTGGTTGCCGGCCCAATCACCGGCTTTAAATCACGCCACTTTGTACTAAGACCTCCTTCAAAAAGGATTACGACTAAGGCAAAGATGCCGATAAAACTGCCCCATTCAATGCTGTAATCTTCCAGTAAAGCAAGACCTTCTTCCCCAATCAGCATCCCTATGAATATAAAAAATATCAACGATGGAACCTGGAACCTCTGAGAAACTTTTGAGATTATAACGCCTGTGATTAATATTGCCGCAATCATCAACAGGATATAGTCAATTTTAAATAATTGTTCCTCCATAATTTTCGACTCCCGTGTATTCTTCTCTGTAACCCCCCGCTTACCTTAATAGACAACTAACTCTGTTTAAAACTCCCCATAAGAAAGGGTAGAATAGATTAATTAGTATTGAATTAGTAAAAATTAGTAAATTGTATTATGTAATTCCCTTATCGCTCGATTATAATCATTTTCAATTAACTCCATTTGAGTATCAATATAAGAATGATTAATCGTTAGAATGAGGTAATATGGAGGAGTGAATAAATTCCAGGTTTTACAATAAAAAAAACAGGGGATTAAGTAAAAAAGTTCTTCCATACGAAAGATAAATGATTTAAAGTGGTGTTATAAAGAGATATAAATACTATAACTTATTATAATCATTTGTTAAGGAAGAATATCGCTTAATAACGTTTATTACAATGAAATTTAAAAAACACTAAACAAAGGAGGTATTTAAAATGAAAGGGACAATCTTCGGATTTGGCTTTGTATTTTTCTTTGCAATTATCGGACATTTCTTCGTTTGAAAGCCATTTCTATGGCTTATTTTTTTTGCCATAAATCATCACCACAACTCCTTCGGCTGGGAATTCCCCAATTAACCTGCTATAATAAAGAAATAAATTAAGCAATATAAAAGCCTGAAAGGTAGTGTAATACAATGGTTTCACTTGAATTTCCTGATAACCCCTGGATAATGATATATACTTTCTCTCTACTCATTATTATTATTCTTGTTTCTTCTTTTCTTGTCAGAAAATTACTGAAGCAAGGTGAGAAAGCTGAACAGGAACAAAGAGAAATAGAAGAGAAAATGGCCAAGTATAATAAGTCGGAGGATAGTTCCTCCCATAAGTAAATTGCATTAGCATGGTCCAGCGGAAATGACAGGATAACTCTGCATTTCAATATGTAAACTGTAACCGCTAAAAGAAGAGCGTCCATCAGACGCTCTTTTTATTATCATATTATATATTCTATACATAAAATGCTTTGAAAGTAGTGAGTTTTATGAAAAATCGTTTTTTGCTTACAGCGCTTGTAATATCATTAATCATTTTTATAATAAGCTCTTTTTATTCAGTGTACAGAACAGACACCCTATTTGATACACTGATTATTGATTGGGTGAACCAGACAATAAGTCCAGCAGGAATAGTCTTCATGGAAGCTATCACCTTTATGGGATCAGGTGAGATAATATTAGTGCTCACTTTTCTGGTTGCAGTTATACTCTTTTTGAAGAAACGGATTTATATGGCTCTTCTGTTGCTTTTTACAACCTTTGGGGGCATGGCTCTGAATCTGGCTCTTAAATTGGCTTTCCAGCGTGAGAGACCTGGAGAAATGAGTTATATTGAAGTATTCGGCTATTCCATTGAACTGGCTTCATACAGCTTTCCAAGCGGGCATACAATGCGTTCTGTCATTCTGTTTGCATTTTTAATTTATTTGGGCTGGTTATTCATTTTTTCCCCTTTAATGAAAACATTTGCCTATACCGGAAGTATAGTTATGATTATACTAGTTGGCGCCAGCCGTATTATAGTAGGTGCACACTTCCCTACAGACGTAATAGCTGCTGTCAGTGTTTCGTTCGTTTGGGTTTGTTTTTCAGTCTTTATCTTCCCTAAACTGTTAAGTATCAGCAATTATACGAAGAGACTGGCAGATAAGTAATCTTATAATCATAATCTTAATCGTTAAAGGAGAGATATAATGAGCAATACAACTGATGTGTTTAAACAGGAAACCGAGCAGCTTCTTACACTAAACAGCCTGAAAGAAGCTCCACCTGGGCTTATTGCAGGTTTCACAACAAAAAGAGGGGGTATGAGCAAGGACCCTTTTACTTCCTTTAACCTCGGCCTCCATGTCAAGGACCTGCATTCATCCGTTATGGATAACAGAAAAAAACTTTCTCAGTTACTTAATTTCTCCCTGGCTTCGTGGGTATGTGCAGAACAAGTGCATGGCTCTAAGATTACTAAAGTAGAGAAAGAACATGCAGGACTTGGTACGGAAGAATATAAGGATGGAATAAAAGAAACAGACGGTCTGTATACAAAAGATACGGACATTCTGCTGACTCTATGTTATGCAGACTGTGTTCCTTTATTTTTTTACGAAAATGGATCCGGGCTCGTGGGCGCTGCACATGCAGGCTGGAAAGGGACTGTGAAGGATATAGCGGGAAAAATGGTACGGACCTGGGAAAAAGATGAAGGAATTAACCGTGAACGCATTCATGCTGTAATTGGCCCCTCCATTGGTTCCTGTTGTTATGTTGTTGACGAATATGTCATTGCGTATGTTGATAAGGCCCTCCATACAAATTCGTCTAAGCCTTATAAACAGATTAGCGAAGGACAGTACAGCCTGGATTTAAAGGAACTTAACAAAAAACTGCTGCTGCAGGCAGGTGTGAAAGAAGAGAATATTCAAGTATCCGGCTTCTGCACAAGCTGTGAGGAGGAATTATTCTTTTCCCACCGAAGGGATATGGGGCAGACAGGGCGTATGCTCAGCTTTATTGGACGGAGAAGCTGACTCGGTTTATCAAAATAGCAATATTTTTGTCAGCTGATTCCGGCCTGAATATTATGAGTATATCTTTGGCTTTCCTGACAGCCATTTTGATATGATATATCTGTACAAATAGTTAGATAATTTGACAAGAATGCTCTGTCAACAAGGGGCATATTTGCAGTCAGGAGGCTAAGTTATGTACGATATTGCTGTAATTGGGGCTGGGCCGGCTGGAGCCAGTGCTGCTTTGTTTGCTGCAAAAGCAGGTAAAGAAACATTATTAATCGATAACGATAAGAGTATGACAAAAAAAGCATGGATCGAAAATCATTACGGTGTTTCTGAAATTGCAGGCCCTGATTTAATTGAAACTGGAAAGAAACAAGCTGCAAAGTTTGGAGCAAAGTTGATTTCTGATCAGGCAGTAAATCTTCTCCCTGTTGAAGATGGTATTAAAATTGAGATGGAAGGCGAAAGTGCAGAAGCAAAACATGTAATTATCGCTTCTGGAGTTTCTGTAGCCCTCGGAGAAAAGGCAGGGATAAATACGAAACCTGGCACAGAGCCTCGCATTAAGACAGTCATTGAAGCTGATGGCGACGGAAGGACTAACCTTGACCGAATCTGGGCCGCCGGTACTGCTGCTGGCGTAAGCGTTCATACGATTATAACAGCCGGACACGGAGCTGCAGTTGCTATTAATGTTATTAGTGAGTTAAATGGAGAGCGGTACGTGGACCATGACTTATTAAAAAACGGATAATTTAAAGAAAAGCGCAAGCGCCTTCCTCTTCGAGCATCGCTTCGATGGGCATCCCTCTAGACAACTCGAAGCATACTCGCGATGAAAACGCTCATCGCTGGAGCTGGACAATTTTTTTGGAAATTTATACTTCCTAATTTTTACGAAAAAGGACCTGAATCAGGTCCTTTTTTACATAGCATTATCTTCAAATCTTTTAATATCCTTGTTATGGCCAATAACGATTAACAGGTCGTTTTTCATAATCTGGTAATCAGGCTCCGGAGAGATATTAATTTCTTCTCCCTTTTTTATTGCAAGAACAGTAACCCCATATCTAGCTCTGATATCAAGCTGAATCAGTGTCTTTCCTTCCAGCAGGTCGGTAGCAATAAGCTCAACAATACTGTACTCTTCGGACAGCTCAATGAAATCAATGACTTTCTCATCAGACATTTGCTGCGCTACCCTTCTGCCCATGTCTTTTTCAGGATGTACAACCTGATCTGCCCCGATCTTAACAAGTACTTTATGGTGGTAATCATTCTTTGCCTTTACCCATACATTCTTAATTTTGAGTTCTTTTAGAAGCAATGTAGTTAATATGCTCGCCTGAAGATCGTCACCAATTGCAACGATCACATAGTCAAAATTACGAATTCCAAGTGAACGCAGAACAGATTCGTCCGTTGTATCCGCCACAACAGCGTGAGTGGCGATATTCGCATAATCATTTACTTTATGTTCATCCATATCTATAACAAGTACTTCATGACCTTGTCTTACAAGCTCTCTGCAGACACTCCCTCCAAATCGGCCAAGCCCTATTACGGCAAATTGCTTTTTCATAAACACATCTCCCAGACTAAATTGTTTAAAAATCCCTTTTAAAAATAACCGACTGGCGCTTTTCTGTCAACGTTTGTAATGACAAGAGGCTGCAGCGTGACCATTTCATAACCGTCCCCGCTTCTAAAACAAAAGATACTCTGCTATGACCTGCAGAGTATCTTTCGTCTAATGATTAAAATTGTTTATTTAAAACAGGAACAATTTGTTTCTTTCGGGACACAACGCCCTTTAAAAGAGCCATGTTATTCTCAAGGCTAACCTGGAAACTCTTTTCTACGGATTCAGACTTCTCTCCCAGAGCTAAAACTTTTGAATCGTTGTCTAAAATGTCGGTGACCACGAACAGAAATAAATCCAGATTTTTCTCCTTTATTACTTTGGAGATTTCATCTTCAAGCTCCTGCTGTCTGTCCAGTACTTCGTTCACATCTACAGTATTTACCTGAGCGATCTCCACCTTGCTTTCGCCCATGCTGAATTCTTTAGCATCAATAGAAATGAGCTGGCTGACAGACTTACCGCTAACGTCAGCTCCTGCTTTAAGCATTTCAAGTCCATATTTTTCACTATCCACACCGGCGATCTCAGCCAGCTTTTCAGCTACTTTAACATCTTCTTCCGTACAAGTAGGCGATTTAAATAATAATGAATCTGAGATAATCGCAGAAAGCATTAATCCTGCTGTTTCCCTGGATATTTCTACATCGTTTTCCCTGAAGAGCTTATACAGAATAGTCGCAGTACACCCTACAGGTTCTGCACGGTAGTATAAAGGATCCTTCGTTTCAAAGTTTGAAATACGATGATGGTCAATTACTTCAATTACCTGTACATCATCAATATCGTCTGCGCTCTGCTGGCGCTCGTTATGATCTACTAGTATCACCTTCTCAGCATCCTGAGAAGCCTTCTCAATATAACGTGGTGCTTCCGCATTAAAATAACTAAGTGCGTATTGTGTCTCTTCATTTACTTCTCCAAGTCTCACCGCTTCAACATTCCATCCTGACTTAGACTTCAACTCAGCGTATGCAAGAGCGGAACAAATTGAGTCAGTGTCAGGATTTTTGTGTCCAAAAATAAGTATCTTGTTATCCATATTTTCACTCCTTCTTTATAAGTTCTACCATGACAGATCAAATAATTCAATATGAAGCTGCATGTTTCACAAGAACAATTCACAACAGCTAATACTTACAGCCGCAGAATGAAAAGTAACAGTCTCCCTGAGAAGCCTGTTACTTTTTTAAACATATAACAAAACTATATAATAATAACATTTAATGAACGATCAGATAATCTCTCAATGTCTGCTGCAAGGTTCCTCTCGTTTCAGCCTTCTGTTCAAAAGAAACTCCTGCATGTATTACCTTTCTGACAAAATCAGGACGGAGCCCGGTTATTTCAGACTTACAGCCCATCAAAGCAATACCTTCAATAATTCTGAACAGCCTTGTAACAACCTCAGCCTCCATGTCACTGACACCAGAAAGATCCATAATAAGAGTTTCTACATGAGTCCTGTCAATCTCGTGAAGTACTTTTTCTTCAATAACAGACAACCGCTGATCATCAATATCTCCAATTAGCGGAAGAACACTAATATGTTCATTAATCGGAATAATCGGAACCGAAAGATTCTCTACCAGTTTTTTCTGTTCCTCAATTAGCGCATCCTTGTAGGCTGAATATCTGACAAAAAAGGTGTTAATAAATTCATCGATAAGTTCGTTAATTTTACCCTCGAGAATATAAATGTCATCTTTGCTGTCCGTAAGGCTGCTGGCAGCGTCATATTCTCTCAGAAATTTCCACAAAGTTCTCCGGATTGCCTGAATCCATTCAAGTTTAAAGGACAACGTCATTGAATATTTAGCCCAGATGACACCTTCCTGTGCTGCAAAGTCTCTAACCTGCTCCTTTTTCTGCTCTACCACATACAAAACCAGACGATGGGCATTTTCAAGGAGGTTTATATTAGCGATTTCCTGGAACTCAACAATTTTGTGTCTTACGTTAACTGCTTCCTCCAGCAGCGCCTCTTCAAAGCTAGCTCTGTTTGCGAACAAATAATCATTTATACTCTGCTCTTTTTCGAAGATCCCGCCCACTTGAATCACTCCCTAATAGATGTAGTTTGAAACCTATCCATAGATATGGTTACAGTTTCCTTAAAATCGAACTGAATGTCAAACGTTTAGAATAGTCAGTCATAATTTTTTTAATTGTCATCAGCCTGTGTTATATCATACAACACTTTTTATTATATTAAAAAAGTATTAATGTCTCGTCACACATCTGGCTGGTTTTTTTCTCAAGGTTCAAAGTGCAGAAAAGAAAACTCGCCGATTGGCGAGCCTAAGGTGATGACAGAGGCGTAGTTGCACTTACGCTTTAGCCTCCTTAAAAATATTCCCTAGGTCGAATCACCTTCACCGCAAAAATTTTATGCTTTTTTAAAGTAAAAAAAGAAAGCCTGATTTCAGACAGGCTCTCTTAAACGTATTAAACAATTCTTTTCCCGCTTTCGGCGAGTGCATGGTATACTCCATGCTCCAGTGACTGAAAACATTCGAACCTTGAAAATTGAATGTTTTTCTTAGCCATAATCATGCTGAGCTCCGCAGATATTCCAACTAACACTGTCTTTGTTCCTGTCAGCGAAGCAGCCATACCTAGTTTTTCAATAGTTGCAGCAGTATGGATTGTAATATCCTGAGCAAGCCCTGTGAGATCCAGCAGCAAATACCTGGCTCTCTGCTTTGGCACCCCTTCAAGGACTTTATCTATCAATTCTTCCGACCGCTTTTCATCGTACTTGCCAAGGAGCGGCACTACTACAATACCCTCCATCACAGGTATCATCGGCGAGGAAAGGGTCTTTACTAATTCCTGCAGTTCATTTGTTTTCTGCTCCACTAATTCTTCCAGTTTTTTTATCTGATCGGCTTCTTTTTGTCTCGCAAATTCATGAATATTCTCAGTTATAGTTGAATCCGAAGGGAAATACTCAACAATGGTATTATCATGGCCTTCAATTTGGTATTGTTTAACCTTATAAGCGATGTTTTCGCCGAACAGGCCTGTAAATATACCTGCATAATGGGCAGGAAGAAAATTGCCTCCCTTATCTTTTTCCTGGGAAACATTTATTTTATATTCCCAGTCGTCTTTTAACTGCAGCTGGAATGTTTTGTTTTCCCAATTGAAGTTTTTAATCTTTGCCAGACCCCAGCCTGCTGTTGCATATGTATTTGTAATTAGATCGCACGCTTCTTCTACAGAGACATTTTTCAAATTATGAAAGTATTCTCCTACTATAAGCCCCTGTCGAAAACCAGTCGTTTCCAGCACCACCTGTGTCGCGTCTTCACCGGAAACTTCTTCAATTGTATCAAAAAACACTTTCATAGCTGACGATATCCAAAAAAGTACAGCATCCTCGCCTTCATACAGGAACTTTCCTTCTTCCACATCCCAGCCAAAGTCCAGGCCGGCAACGTTAATTTCATGCTTTGTATTCATGTAAAAACTCCTTGTAATCTTTTTTCCTCATTTTTTCCCATTATACTCCTTTTAATTATACGTGTCATATTTTGAGATGCGAAGTAAAAGTCCATTACTTTTTCAGCAATAAGATAACCAGGCAACCACTGCCTTCCTGCTTAACAATAAGGCCGGCGTTACCGCCAGCCTCTCCGGTTATTAGACGTATCTTCTGTGAATTTTTCTTCCGTCGTAAGTGAAAACTATCTTTCTTTCTGAAAGGACGGTTTCCATGTGTACTGGTCTGCCCCATAGCTGATAGAGGTATGGCAGAGTTTTTTCCAGATAGGTTGTGTCCAGCTCAATATCTTCATATTCATGGGTTAAATAAAGTTCCCCATTTTTAAGATAATCACCGTCTTTTACTACAATGTAAGGAAAGCCTCCATTAACTCTGCTGCTGATCAGCTGATCCCTTACATTCTGCCATTCTTTATCGATGATTTTATAATCTCTGCCTTTCTTTTGGAAAAGGTACATATCCTCCCGGGTAACAAGGTCTTTTGTTAAATAATTTCTGATAAATGAAATGTCCGATTCAATTTCTCTTACTTCAAATATTTTTTCCCTTCCGCTGCCGGGCTTTACTCCTTGTCTCTCTTTCATATCTTCTGTTGGATTATTATATCTCTCTTCAATATCCTCAAAAATCTTCAGCCCAAGATAATAAGGGTTGATCTGTGTTTTAGAGGGCTGGACCACTCCTGAATTAAGCTTTGCGAATTCAATCGCTTCATCGGAAGTTAAATCCATTTCCCTGATGATTCTCTGATGCCAGTACGAAGCCCAGCCTTCATTCATTATCTTTGTTTCCAGCTGCGGCCAGAAATAAAGCATCTCTTCACGCATCATTGTAAGGATATCCCGCTGCCAGTCCTCCAGATCTCTGCTGTATTCTTCAATAAACAACAGGATGTCTTTCTCAGGCTGAGGCGGGAGCTTTTTCTTTTTGCGGACCCGGCCTGTGATACGATTCTCCTCAGGATTATCAAGTTTCCATAAATCATCATAAGGGGAATCCCTTTTCTCCTCGTCATCCTCATCCTGCCAAACATCTTCGACAGACCATGAGAGTTTTGGCCGTACTATGCTTGGATCGATATGTTCCTGAACTGCCAGGACAGCATCGAGAAACTTTTCCACTTCCTGGCGCCCATGCACCAGTTCATAATGCCCTATTCTTTCAGCTGTTGCTGTCATGCTTTCTACCATGTCCCGTCTCGTATTTGAAAAACGAACATTATTTTTAAAGAAATCGCAGTGCGCAAGAACATGAGCGATAATTAATTTGTTCTGAATCATTGTATTCGTGTCGAGCAGAAATGCATAACAAGGATCGGAGTTAATTACAAGCTCATATATTTTACTCAAACCAAGATCATACTGCAGCTTCATCTTATGAAATTGTTTACCAAAGCTCCAATGGGAAAATCGAGTCGGCATTCCGTAGGCACCAAATGTATAAATAATCTCAGCGGGGCAGATTTCATATCTCATATCATAAAAATCAAGGCCAAATCCCTCAGCAATCTCCGTTATCTCGTTTATTGCCGATATAAGTTCTTTTGAATCAATGCTCATTCCATTCTCCTCCCCGGAAGTTATTAACATAGTTTATGAGTAACTTGGCGGAATGATGAAGGAAACAACAGATCCGTCAAAAAGTCTACAAAAAAACTTTTCAAAAATAGTATTTAAGTGGATTTTTTCGTCCTAGCCATTACTCTTTTAGACTCCATGATAGAAAAAGTGCCAGCACTGTTTTTATCGAGCTGCTTAAAGGCAGAACAATTTTCGAAATTGTATATTTTTTGAAATGCTAACATTTTTTATATTAAAAAATGGAATAACCTCTGCCTGGAAAAAATATTTTTTTCTTTTTTTACAATTTCACACAATATTGACAGACTAACAATGTAAGCGTATTCAATTTCACAAATAAGTGTGAACTATCAGAAAATTTCATTTTTACCTGTTGAACTTAATTTTTTTTGGGTGTAAGATAGTCGGCAATACAAACTTCTCAGCTGAATTTGCTCCTTGTAAATACAGCTGCAGCTTCGTTCATTTTTCTACTGGGAATTTGTTCAGGCGTTTATTTTTTATCAATTAGCTTTTTTACTTTAAAGTACAAAATTAAAACAGAGAGGAGTGGTTATGGATGAGCAGTCAATGGATTTTCCTGAGCGGCGAATTTGTCAAAAAAGAAGATGCTGTGGTTTCAGTATACGATCATGGTTTTCTTTACGGAGATGGGGTGTTTGAAGGTATTCGCGTCTACAGCGGAAATATCTTCAAACTTGATGAACATTTGGATCGCCTGTTTGAATCAGCACAGTCAATTATGCTGACAATCCCTTATACCAAGGAGGAACTGACAAACATTATTGTTGACACTGTAAGGAAAAATCAGCTCAAAACAGCTTACATCAGAGTAGTAGTATCCAGAGGAGCAGGAAATCTTGGCCTCGACCCGGCATACTGCTCCCAGCCACGTGTGGTGGTAATCGCTGAAGAATTAGCGCTATACCCGCAATCATTATATGAGAAGGGGTTAAGAGTAGGTTCCGTTGCAAGCCGGCGTAACCGGCCGGATGTTTTAAGTCCACAAGTAAAGTCTCTTAACTACCTGAATAATATATTAGTCAAGCTTGAAGCAAACCAGGCAGGTGTTGACGAAGCTTTAATGCTAAATGACCAGGGGTACGTAACTGAAGGGTCCGCCGATAATATTTTTATCGTGAAAAACGGGACGATCAGAACTCCACCTGTCTATCTCGGAGCTCTTGAAGGAATTACACGAAATGCTATTATCAGTCTCGCAAAAGAGCTGGGTTATGAATTACAGGAAACCCCTTTTACAAGACATGACGTATACACTGCAGACGAAGTGTTCCTTACAGGAACGGCAGTGGAGGTCATCGCGGTAGTTGAAGTTGACGGCCGGAAAGTACAGGAAGGAAAACCAGGAGAAGTTACAAACCATTTACTGAGTGAGTTCAGAAAGCTCGTTTTGACAGACGGAGTCCAATGCTATACCGACTCACCTAATCAGGTTCAGGCAGGTTGAGGAGGATAAAAGATGCGCAGTGACATGATAAAAAAAGGAATCGACAGAGCTCCCCACCGCAGCCTGCTGCATGCTGCCGGGGTAAAAACAAGAGACCTTGGAAAACCGTTTATCGGTGTGTGCAACTCATACATCGATATCATTCCAGGCCATATGCATCTTAATAAATTTGCTGAAGTTGTTAAAGAGGCTATCCGGGAAGCAGGCGGCATCCCATTTGAATTTAATACAATCGGAGTGGATGATGGCATCGCAATGGGCCATATTGGGATGAGGTACTCCCTTCCCAGTCGTGAAATAATCGCCGACAGTGCAGAGACAGTAATTAATGCCCACTGGTTCGACGGTGTCTTCTATATACCTAACTGCGATAAAATAACACCCGGTATGCTCATGGCCGCAGCAAGAACAAACGTCCCTTCTGTCTTTGTTTCCGGGGGACCAATGGAAGCAGGTGTCTCCCCTGATGGAAAGAACCTCTCTCTTGTATCAGTGTTTGAGGGCGTTGGCGCATATAACCAAGGAACAATGACAAAGGCAGAATTAACCGCTCTGGAGACATCGGCATGTCCAACCTGCGGTTCCTGCTCCGGGATGTTTACAGCTAATTCAATGAACTCCCTGATGGAAATGCTCGGTCTTACTGTACCTGGGAACGGTACGATGCTTGCAACCTCTGATGAAAGGCACGAGCTTATCAGGCAGGCTGCCGGCCATTTGATGGATCTGGTGAAGCAGGATATTAAACCAAGAGACATTTTAACAAAAGAAACTTTTGATAATGCGTTTGCGCTTGATATGGCTATGGGAGGCTCAACAAATACGGTACTCCATACATTAGCAATCGCCCATGAAGCAGGTATTGATTATGACCTCCATGAAATTAACAGAATTGCTGAAAAAGTCCCTTATCTGTCAAAAATAAGTCCTGCATCGGATTATTCCATGCACGATGTTCATTTAGCAGGCGGAGTCAGTGCGATTATCAATGAGTTGTGCAAAATTGACGGACTAATTCACCGTGACAGAATTACAGTGACTGGAAAAACAATTTCTGAGAATGTGAAAGATGCGGAAATTCTTAACAAAGATGTTATCCGGGAGTACGAAAACCCGTACAGTCCTGTTGGAGGCCTCTCCATCCTCCACGGCAATATCGCCCCGGACGGAGGTGTAATAAAAGTAGGCGCGGTGGACCCTTCCATCAAAAAGTTTCTCGGAGAAGCTATCGTCTTCGAATCACAGGAAGAGGCCCAGGAAGGCATTGACAATGGAACTGTTCAGGCAGGCCATGTTGTCGTTATCCGCTATGAAGGACCTAAAGGCGGTCCGGGAATGCCTGAAATGTTATCCCCTACTTCTGCTATCGCGGGCAGAGGCCTGGATAAAGAAGTTGCTTTAATCACCGACGGTCGATTCTCCGGAGCTACACGAGGGATTTCTGTGGGACATATTTCCCCTGAAGCTGCTGAAGGCGGCCCTATAGCGTATGTAGCTGACGGAGACGGAATTTTAATCGATTTAGAAACGAGATCCATCGAGCTTCTTGTTGACGATAAGGTTCTCGAAGAACGAAAAAGCAACTGGAAAAAACCTGAACCGAAAATAAAGTCCGGCTATCTGGCCAAGTATTCAAAATTAGTAACCTCCGCAAATACTGGCGGAGTAATGAAAATCTGAAAACAGGAAAAGCGTTGACGGGAATAAAAGAATAAGACGAGTGTATTCACAGAGAGCCGGGGTTGCTGGAAGCCCGGCAGTACACCTTATTCTGACATCATCCCTGAGTGCGGAGTCGAAAAGTCCTGCTGATTAGGCTCCAGCCAGGTGTTTAAGAACCAGCACCTGTTATCAAAAGAAGCTTCCTTTAGCTTCCTAAGACAGTACTCGCGAGAGTGCTGTGAATTCGGGTGGTACCGTGAAAAGAAAGGCCTTTTCTCCCCGATAATCATGCTTTAAGCGGATTATTAGGCGAGGAATGGTCTTTTTATATTTCTCTTAATCTATCTTCCAGCCTATACCATGTACCAGGTTAATGAAAGTTCCTCGTAAGGTTTTCTGACACAAAAAATTATAAACAGGAGGGAAAAAAAGTGAATGTTGAAACAAAGTCGGAGTACATGCAAACCGCAGTGCCTGCAACAGGAGCAGACCTTCTCATTAAAACGCTGCTGGATGAAGATGTAGATATGGTGTTTGGGTACCCCGGCGGAGCAGTCCTGCCAATTTATGACGCTATTTACAAAGCAAAAGATTCTTTAGACCACATCCTTACCCGTCATGAGCAAGGGGCTATCCATGCCGCAGAAGGATATGCACGTGTATCAGGCAAACCAGGAGTCGTAATTGCTACGTCCGGGCCAGGAGCAACTAATCTTATTACAGGAATTGCTGATGCCATGATGGATTCACTGCCGCTGGTGATATTCACAGGCCAGGTGGCACGGGGTGTTATTGGAACAGACGCTTTTCAGGAGTCTGATGTTATTGGGATAACTACTCCCATCACCAAACATAATTACCAGGTTCAGTCAGTGAGCGATCTTCCAAGAATAGTGAAAGAAGCCTTTCATATAGCAACTACCGGCAGACCTGGACCTGTACTTGTTGATATTCCCAAAGATATTTCTGCTGAAGAGTGCCACGGAGAGTACAGTGCTGATTTCCATTTGCCAGGCTACCAGCCTACCATGGTTCCGAATCCGCTTCAGATAAAAAAGCTGGCGGAAGCAATTAAAAATTCGAAAAAACCTGTTGTACTGGCAGGGGCCGGAGTACTTCACAGCAAAGCATCAAATCATCTGACAGCATTTGCAGAGAAATTGAGGATTCCGGTTACTTCCACCTTACTCGGGCTCGGCAGTTTCCCGGCGAGGAATGATCTCTTCCTCGGTATGGCAGGAATGCATGGAACATACGCAGCAAACAGAGCGCTGTATGAATGCGATTTGCTGATTAATGTAGGCGCCCGCTTCGACGACAGACTAACAGGAAACCTGAAACATTTTGCAACACAAGCAACTGTTGCCCATATAGACATTGACCCTGCGGAAATCAGTAAAAATGTATTCACTCATATCCCTGTAGTTTCCGATGCTAAGGAAGCTCTGACCCAATTAATCTCCGGGGCTGATGAACCACCGCAGCATGCTTCATGGCTGGCACAGCTGAATGGACTAAAAGAAGAATATCCGCTCTGGTATAAAAATCCTGAACAGAAGATGGTTCCCCAGTGGCTCATAAGAGCAATTCATGAAGTAACAGGCGGAGATGCTATCGTTACTACCGATGTAGGACAGCATCAAATGTGGGCAGCACAATATTATACCCTGGATAAGCCTGATAAATGGGTAACTTCAGGCGGCCTGGGCACTATGGGATTCGGTTTCCCGGCAGCAATAGGAGCCCAGCTAGCCAAGCCGGATGAGACAGTGGTAGCGATTGTTGGCGATGGTGGCTTCCAGATGACCTTACAGGAATTATCTGTCCTGCAGGAAAAAGGGCTGCCAGTAAAGGTGATCATTGTAAATAATGGAGCTCTTGGTATGGTTAGGCAGTGGCAGGAGACATTTTACGAAGAACGATATTCTGAATCATTGCTTACTGTTCAGCCAGACTTCGTAAAACTGGCTGAGAGTTACGGGATACGCGGTGTAAAAGTGGATACCCAGGCTGACTTGCTTAGAATTCTCCCTGATATATTCTCCTGTAAAGGGCCTGTTGTTGCAGATTGCAGAGTGCTGCAGCAGGAAAATGTCTACCCAATGATAGCTCCTGGAAAAGGCTTGCACGAAATGATCGGGGTGAAACCATGAAAAGAATAATAACTGCAACTGTTCAGAACCGCTGTGGTGTCCTTAACCGGGTAACCGGTTTATTACAAAAAAGACAATTTAATATTGAAAGTATCTCCGTAGGCCGGACAGAAACTGATCAGGTTTCAAAAATGACTTTTGTTGTTGATGTGGAAGACGACCAGAAGCTTGAACAGCTTACTAAACAATTAAATAAACAAATCGATGTTTTAAAGGTTTCAGATATTACAGACAAAGCCATTGTTGTCAGAGAACTTGCACTTATAAAAATCGTAAGCAGCAGCCAGCTGAGAAACGAAATCCAGGGCATAATCGAGCCGTTCAGGGCTTCAATCATCGATGTCAGCAGGAACAGTCTTGCCATCCAGGCTACCGGTAAGCCAGAAAAAATCGAAGCGCTAATTGAACTGTTAAGGCCTTACGGTATTAAAGAACTTGCCAGGACAGGGGTAACTGGTTTCCTTCGCGGCCATCAGCCCCAGCCAGTTGAACTTAATACGTACAGCCTGTTAAAGTAGCCAGCTATTTATTCCAGGCTTTGTTAAATTGTACTGTTGATTTTCGATAAAAGACACTCGCTTGCCTCGGGCATTGCCTCCAAGGCAACAATCAACATAATTCTTAAAAAACTTATATTAACCTTTAACAGAATATTTTACTAAACCTGCAATGACTTTGCTTTCTCTTATGATTTTCAACTTAAATAACTTAAAAAACGAAAGGATGTTTACTATGACAAAAGTACTCTATGAAAACAATATTCAGGAAGAGGTTTTAAAAACTAAGAAGATCGCAGTAATCGGCTATGGTTCACAGGGTCATGCTCATGCTCTCAATCTGAAAGAAAACGGCTATGACGTTGTTGTTGGTGTAAGAAAAGGAAAATCTTTTGACAAAGCGGTTGAAGACGGACTTCAGACAAAAACAGTAGCTGAAGCTGCAGCTCAGGCAGATGTGGTAATGATGCTGCTCCCTGATGAACAACAGCCGAAAGTATATGAAGAAAGTGTAAAACCAAACCTTCAGCCTGGAAACGCGCTTGCCTTCGCACACGGATTTAATATTCATTACAACCAGATTGTACCTCCAGAGTATACAGACGTATTCCTTGTAGCGCCAAAAGGTCCTGGACACCTTGTCCGCCGTACCTTCCAGGAAGGCGCAGGTGTCCCTGCTCTTTACGGAATCTATCAGGATTATTCAGGAAACGCTGCAGCCACCGCCCTGGCCTACGCTAAGGGAATTGGCGCAGGCCGTGCAGGTGTCCTTGAAACCTCTTTCCAGGAAGAAACCGAAACAGACCTTTTTGGTGAACAGGCGGTATTATGCGGAGGTTTAACGAGTCTTGTAAAAGCAGGTTTTGAGACACTTACAGAAGCAGGATATCAGCCGGAAGTTGCCTACTTTGAATGCCTCCATGAATTAAAGTTAATCGTTGATCTAATGTACGAAGGCGGTCTTGAAGGTATGAGGTACTCGATCTCAGATACTGCTCAATGGGGGGACTTCGTTTCCGGCCCGCGAGTTGTAAACGAGGAAACTAAAGCACGTATGAAGGATGTGCTTAACGATATTCAGACCGGTGCATTCGCAAAAGGCTGGATTCTTGAGAACCAGGTTAATCGACCACAATTCAACGCAGTAAATCAAAAAGAAAATAACCATCAAATTGAACAGGTTGGAAGGGAACTTCGTAAGCTGATGCCATTTGTTAAGCAGCCAGCAAATAAGAAAAAGGAAGTGGTCCCTCATGCGGCACATTAACATTTTCGATACTACACTCAGAGACGGAGAGCAATCTCCCGGAGTAAATCTTAACAAACTGGAAAAGCTGGAAATTGCCAAACAGCTGGAACGCTTTGGGGTGGATATTATGGAAGCGGGTTTTCCCGCTTCCTCCCAGGGCGACTTTGAGGCTGTAAAGGAAATTGCACGGACAATCAAAAATTCTTCGGTTACTGGTCTTGCACGTTCGGTGAAAAGTGACATTGATGCAGCATGGGATGCATTAAAAGAAGGAGCTGAACCACGACTCCACCTTTTTCTGGCAACCTCCCCTATCCATATGACCTATAAATTAAAGAAAACACCGGAAGAAGTACTTCAGACAGCAGTGAAAACAGTAGCTTATGCAAGAGAAAAGTTCCCGTATGTACAATGGTCCGCTGAAGATGCTTCACGGTCTGACCTTGATTTTCTCGTAAAAATTATTGAGAAAGTAATCGGCGCAGGTGCTTCGGTAATTAACCTTCCTGATACAGTTGGTTATACGACTCCGGAAGATTACGGGAAAATGTTCCGTTATATTAAAGAGAATGTTCCAAACATCGATAAAGCTGTTCTTTCCGCCCACTGCCACGATGATTTAGGCATGGCCGTTGCCAATTCAATTGCAGCTGTACAGAATGGAGCTTCTCAGATTGAAGGAACTATTAATGGCATTGGAGAACGAGCAGGAAATGCTTCCCTGGAAGAGATCGCCGTAGCCTTTACTATCAGAAAAGACCATTATCCGTTCAAAAGCAGCCTGGTTCTGAAAGAAATCAAAAGAACCAGCGACCTTGTGAGTAAGCTTACAGGTATGGCAGTACCACCGAATAAAGCTGTGGTAGGGCGAAACGCATTCGCGCATGAATCAGGCATTCACCAGGATGGAGTACTGAAGCATGCTTCAACATATGAAATTATCTCCCCTGAACTGGTTGGCATCCAGTCAAACAACCTTGTGCTCGGCAAACATTCCGGAAAGCATGCGTTTAAAGATAAAATTAATAAACTCGGCTATGAACTTTCAGAAGAAAAGCTGCTTGACGCCTTTACAGCATTTAAACAGCTGACAGACCAGAAAAAAGAAGTTACAGACGAAGACTTGTTCACTATTTTAACAGATATACAGACGGACTTATCTGACGTTCCAAAGTATTCTCTGAACGCATTTCAAGTCCACTATGGTTCCGCCAATCTGCCGACAGCTACTGTTTCTCTCACATCTCCGGACGGCAGAAAGCTGGAAACAGCCTGTACAGGTAACGGAAGTGTTGAAGCCCTCTATAACACAATTGATAGTTTAATTGAAGAAGAGGTCCACCTGTCAGACTTTAATCTTAGTTCTGTCGGAAAAGGAACAGATGCCCTCGCTGAAGTAAATGTCCAAATGGTTGTTAACGGGATTCCTGTTGCAGGGCGCGGTTCAGCTCAGGATGTGCTTGAGGCTTCGGCAAAAGCTTTTATAAATGCTGTAAACAGAGTATTTACAGCAGCAGTACCGAAAAGGCAAACAAAAATACAGATGTCCTGATTAAGAAAAGCGCAAGCGTCTGGAGCTGAACAACTTACGTAATAAATTACTAATTTAAAATTTTTTTTAGTGACTAAGGAGGTCTTCCCAATGAATAAACAAATAACACTTCTTCCTGGCGACGGGATCGGCAGTGAAGTAATAAGTTCAGCTGTCCAGGTTCTTCAGGTGGTTGCAGACGAGTATAACCATACATTTAACTTTCAGATCGAGGATATTGGCGGGACTGCTATAGAGAAACATGGCACCCCTCTTCCTGAAAAAACTTCGGCGGTCTGCAAGTCAAGTGACGCTGTACTGCTCGGCGCAGTCGGTGGTCCTAAGTGGGATAACAATCCATCTCACTTACGTCCTGAAAAAGGCTTGCTTCAAATCAGAAAAGAGCTGGGGCTGTTTGCAAACTTAAGACCTGTTAAAGGATTTCCTTCTCTGCTGCATGCCTCTCCTTTAAAGGAAGAGGTTGTAAACGGGAGCGATCTTCTTATAGTAAGAGAACTTACAGGCGGTATTTACTTCGGTACCCCGAGCCAGCGTAACCACGAAGGCAACTCGGCAGTTGATACTTTGTATTACACTAAACAGGAAATTGAAAGAATCGTTGATAAAGCGTTCCAGTGCGCCCGGGAGCGACGAAAACACCTTACTTCGGTTGATAAAGCGAATGTTTTAGAATCCAGTAAATTATGGCGGGAAGTCGTTGAAGCAAAAAAAGTAAATTATCCAGATGTGAAAGTCGAACATCTTCTCGTGGATGCAGCAGCAATGAAACTTATAACCAATCCTTCACAATTTGATGTAATTGTAACGGAAAATATGTTCGGAGATATCTTAAGCGATGAAGCATCTGTGTTAACTGGTTCCCTTGGCATGCTGCCTTCAGCAAGCCTGCGTGAGGACGGTTTTGGCCTTTATGAACCAGTACACGGCTCTGCACCTGATATTGCAGGAAAAGGAGTCGCGAACCCACTGGCTATGATTCTCTCAGCAGCGATGATGCTCAGATATTCCTTTGGACTGGAGGAAGAAGCCTGTCTTATCGAATCAGCAGTCGAGCATGTACTTAAAGAAGGTTATTCTACAGGAGATCTCCAGATGCAAAAGGGCACTAAAGTAAATACGGATGAAATGACTGCTCAGGTTGTCAGCTATATTACATCTGAGAGTGCGGCCCATAGTATTTTAAGCTGCTATGCTTAAGTTTTAAAGAAAACTCGCCGATTGGCGAGCCTTAAGGCGAAGACAGAGGCGTAGTTGCACTTATACTATAGTCCTAAAAATTTTCTCTGCGCCGAATCAACTTCCCTGCTAAAATTTTATACTTTCTTATAGTGTAAAGAACCAGTGTCTTAGCCTTGACCAACCTATATTTCTCTTACTTTTCAAGAAAGGAGAAGAAATTCATGATGAAACCTAAGACTATAGTCGAAAAAATCTGGGAACAGCATTTAGTCCTTCAGGAAGAAAACAAGCCTGACCTCATATATATTGATTTGCATTTAGTCCATGAAGTCACTTCTCCCCAGGCTTTCGAGGGACTCAGAATAAAAAAACGGAAAGTCCGCCGGCCTGAACGCACATTCGCAACTATGGACCATAATGTCCCAACAATAAACCGCCATATTATTAATGACAAAATTGCTCTGAAACAGATGCAGACACTGGAAGAAAACTGCAGGGAGTTTAACATCCCTCTTGCAGATATCGACCATCCCGACCAGGGAATTGTCCACGTTATTGGACCGGAGCTTGGGCTTACCCAGCCCGGAAGGACAATTGTATGCGGGGACAGCCATACCTCTACTCACGGCGCATTCGGTGCACTTGCTTTTGGTATCGGGACCAGCGAAGTAGAACACGTTCTCGCCAGCCAGACTTTATGGCAGTCACGACCGAAAACATTGAATTTAAAAGTTAACGGAACACTCGGAACCGGTGTGACGGCAAAAGACTTAATTCTGGCGATCATCGCTAAATACGGCGTGCGCTTTGGCACAGGCTATGTAATTGAATATACAGGTGAAACAATCCGCTCTTTATCTATGGAGGAGAGAATGACGGTTTGCAATATGTCTATTGAAGCTGGGGCCCGTGCCGGATTAATCAGCCCGGATGAAACAACTTATAATTATTTAAAAGGGAGACGCCATGCACCAGAGGGAGAGGATTTCACTAAAGCAGTTGAACAGTGGAACAGCCTTGTAACCGATGAAGGTGCGGCATATGATAAAACTCTCGAAATAAACGCTTCCGAAGTGGAGCCTCAGGTAACCTGGGGAACTAATCCCGGAATGTGCCTCCCGGTAAGTGCATCTGTACCCGATCCTGAACATGAAGGAAATCCGGCTAAAAAAGAAGAAATTCTTAACGACCTGGACTATATGGGTCTGAAACCAGGCCAGCCGATTTCCTCAATTAAAATTGACCATGTATTTATCGGTTCCTGCACGAATTCCCGGCTGAGTGATCTGAAAAAGGCGGCTGCTGTGATAAGAGGCAGAAAAGTTCATCCTTCTGTTAAAGCCATTGTTGTACCTGGCTCCTTTAAAGTTAAACAGGATGCTGAAAAAGAGGGCATTGACCTGATATTTAAACAAGCTGGATTTGAATGGCGTGAAGCCGGCTGCAGTATGTGCCTTGCTATGAACGACGATATAGTGCCTCCTGGTGAAAGATGCGCATCAACATCTAACAGGAATTTCGAAGGCCGGCAGGGTAACGGTGCACGCACTCACCTTGTAAGCCCCGAAATGGCTGCTGCATCAGCTGTCGAAGGCCATTTCGTTGATGTCCGGGAATACAGTGAATTTACAGCATTAACTTAACAGGAGTGATCAGGAATGGAACCTTTTAAACTGCACACAGGGCTTGTCTGCCCTCTTAACAGAACAAATAT
The DNA here is from genome assembly GCF_002019695.1 of Evansella clarkii. Classification (GTDB taxonomy): domain Bacteria; phylum Bacillota; class Bacilli; order Bacillales; family Salisediminibacteriaceae; genus Evansella; species Evansella clarkii. The sequence goes on from NZ_KV917376.1 coordinate 5,021,643, forward strand.
TGATACTGACCAGATTATACCGAAGCAGTTTCTAAAACGAATAGAACGACAGGGGTTTGGAGAATTCTTATTTTTCCACTGGCGGTTTGAAGATGACGGGAAGGCTAAAGAAAACTTTCCTTTGAACAAAGCTGAATACAAAGGAGCCTCCATTCTTGCAGCCGGGGAGAATTTCGGCTGCGGTTCTTCCAGGGAACATGCCCCATGGGCCCTGGAGGATCACGGTTTTAAAGTAATCATCGCTCCAAGCTTCGCAGATATATTCTATAATAACTGTTTTAAAAATGGCCTCCTCCCTCTTCAATTAAGCGAGGAAGAAAAAGAGTACATTGTTAAAAAAGCAGAAACGGAAAGCTATAAACTGACAGTTGATCTGGAAAAACAGACAGTATCAGACGATCTTGGCTTCAGGACTGAATTCCAGATCCTCCCTCACCATAAAGAGATGCTTTTAAACGGCTGGGACGAGATCGGTGTAACTTTAAATTACGAAGACAGAATTTCAGAATACGAACAACAAACCTCCAAATAAAGACGCAAAGAAATATCCGGAACTAATACCTTTCATCTCTTTAATAACAGAGGAAGAACAACTAAAACAATACTAAAAATCAGGAGAGTGAAGACATTGGGAATTGCTTAAACGTAACTTCAGTAATGGATGCTATGGAATACTTAGGAAGACTGGTACACAGAACACCTCTGGTCTCCTCTGATTCTATCAACAGAATGGCAGGGAAAAATGTATTTCTAAAGATGGAAAACAAGCAAAAAACTGGTTCATTTAAATTAAGGGGCGCAGCATACAAAATGTCGCTTCTCCCTGACAGCAAATTAAGAAATGGAGTAATTGCTGCCTCAGCTGGAAACCATGCTCAGGGCGTGGCCTTAGCTGCAAAGAAAAGAAATATCACCGCTAAAATTTATATGCCGGCTAACACACCCGCAGCCAAAATTGAATCAACAAGAAGCTATGGTGCAGATATAGTTCTCACAGGAAACTCTTTTCAGGAAGCTTACGATGCTGCAGTGAAGGAAGAGAATAAATACGGAGGGTACTTTTTACACCCCTTTGATGATTATGATGTCATGGCTGGCCAGGGCACAGTCGCATTTGAAATGCTTCAGCAGGAACCATTTCTCGATACCATAATAGCTCCTGTCGGCGGCGGCGGTTTAATCAGCGGAGTTGCAATAGCCGCAAAATATATAAACCCAAAAATAAAGGTGATCGGAGTTCAGGCAAAAGGAGCCTGTGCAATGTACAATAATTACCATTTCCCTGCCTCTGCTCCATTAAGTGAGGTGGCAACCTTAGCTGAAGGAATAGCTGTAAAAAAACCAGGAATTCATTCTTCACACGTAATCAATAAATACGTGGACGATTTACTTGTTGTTTCCGATCAAGAAATTGCTGCAGCAATTATATTTATGCTTGAAAGGCAGAAAACACTAATCGAAGGTGCAGGAGCTGCTGCTCTGGCTGCACTTATGAAATATAAAGACTCCATTCCTGGGGGACATTGCGGCTTAATTGTGAGCGGTGGAAATATCGATTTTGCAAAGCTCGTAAAAATAAAGGAATTATCGAGGAACACCCAATTACTTTCAGAACCATATAAACAACCTATGTACAGCCATTAAAAAACAATCCAGCAGGCACCCCTCACCGGTGCCTGTTTTTATGTAAAAAGCTCTTGCTATAAGCACTAATATTTGTGAAAATTAGATTAAGTATTTAGAGCAGCGAAATAATCTCCATCGACTTCAAATATACAACGCCTTAAAAAGGAGCTCTTCCATGACTAATAAAAGGACCCCGGAATCCCTGTTTGAAGACATCTCGCAGGACAATGAAGTATTAAGGGAATTTAAGCATCATTCCTGGCGTGTAATGTATCTTTCCGCTATGCTTGGCAAAAAAGCCGGCTGCTATTCTGATGATCTCCGTGTTGCCGCATTGCTCCATGACATTGGTAAAATGGCTCTCTCAAAAGAAATACTATTTAAGCCCGGAAGGCTTAACTCGCTGGAAAAAACAATAGTAGAAACACACTGCTATATAGGAAACCGGATCGTCAGAAAAGAGCTGGGGAAAACTCATGCTGCTGAATACATAAGGGACCATCATGAAAACTGGGACGGTACCGGTTATCCCCGGGGTCTTACCGGTGAAAACATTACAGTGGAAGGAAGAGTCATTCGAATATGTGATTCCTTCGATACGATGACATATGACTTGAGAAACTACAGCAAAGTAAAGAAAACTCGTGAGGAAGCCTTCACTGAACTTCGTGAATGTTCGTGGTCTCAATTTGACGGCAATTTAGTGGAAAATTTTATAGAATTGCTCTCCCATATAGAACTTCCTGAAAACTGGTACCATAACTTTGACTCTAAGTTTTTGGAAAATGTTTATGGTTATATAAATAAACCGGAAGATTTTTTATAAGTTAAAAAGGAAAAACTGTTTTCCCTGGAGAATTAATCAGGAATATTAACACCATAGTCACGGTATTAATATTATTACCTGATCTGATTCAACTTTCAAAGGAGGATGGTATGATGAAATTATGGCTGACACCTCTATGTTTCCTGGGAATACTTTTATTCTACTTTGTGGTCGGTGTGCTGGGGCTTTCTCTTTACGGGGCTGTTTTCTGGATTGGCGCTGCCGTGCTTACACTTCTTGGAGCATACTGTACAAAGCATCTTCCTGATCCGGAGGAAAATGCCTGTTAGAGTTACCGGCCTGAAAATCCAGGCCTTTTTTTCTTGCTTTCATAATGATTCATCTTATTTTCAAATTTAAGCTCACCCACCATATCCATCTTCCTGTAAAATATATAATTATCCGGACACGTTACTAACTATGCTAAAACAGATTGGGGAATTTGATTAATTATGAAGACATTCTATGTTTACTTAACAGCTGCTGTATTATTTTTAACAGCAGGCTGCTCAAATAACGAAGATAAAACGGAACTATACATTCTGGCGGCTGCCAGTCTGTCAGACGTAATGTCAGAAATAGCAGAAAGCTATAATAATTACAGTGAAGATACTGAACTTATCTTTAACTTCTCCTCTTCCGGAAGACTTCGCCAGCAGATTATGCAAGGGTCCCCCGCTGATATTTTCCTTTCCGCTTCAGTAGAAGAGATGGACCGGCTTGAAGAGGAAGGGGCTGTTCTCAGCAGAGTTAATCTCCTCCAAAATCGGTTAGTACTGATTGCCTCAGAGGATCACGACTTTCAGTATTCCTCCGTAAATGACCTGGCCGGACCTGAAACAGACAGCTTAGCAATAGGACAACCTGAACTTGTACCGGTGGGGAGATATGCCGAAGAGGCTCTCAGAAATGCAGGAGTATTGGATGAGATTGAAGAAAAAATAGTTTATACTAATGACACCAGACAAGCGCTTACCTACGCAGAAACAGGCAATGTGGATACTGCCGTTGTTTATGAGACAGATGCAGGAGTTTCAGAAAGTGTGAAAGTATTTGATATAATTGATGAAAGTACCTATTCGCCTGTCTATTACCCGGCAGGACTCCTTTCTGGAGCGAACTCACCTGCTGAAGCAGAGGAATTCCTTGAATGGCTTCAAAGTGAGGAAGCCGGCAGTATATTTGAAGCTAATGGGTTTACTATTTTCAGATAAATGAGTGATACAGATGTATTTAGACTTTTGGTCTCCGATCTTTATTTCAGTAAGAGTAACAATTATTGCCAGTGTCACTGCATTTTTACTTGCAGTTTTAGCTGCAGCTTTAATGAAAAGAAAAAACTTCAAAGGTAAATATATTATTGAAACTATCCTTATGCTGCCGCTCGTTCTCCCCCCTACAGTTATTGGATTCGGGCTGCTTTATTTTTTCGGGCGAAACAGCATAGTCGGACAAATATATGAGACTGTTTTTAATCAGTCAATTGTATTTACTGTAACTGCTGCAGTTCTGGCAGCAACCGTGGTTGCCTTTCCCCTGATGTATCAAACCTTTAAAGCCGGGTTTGAACAGGTAGATCAGGATTTAGAAGAGGTTGGAAAAGTTCTTGGGGGAAACTCCTTTCAAATCTTCCGTTACGTAACCTTCCCCCTCTCAAAAAATGTATTATTGGTCGGTTTCGTTCTTGGTGCTGCAAGAGCACTCGGGGAATTCGGCGCTACATTAATGTTCGCCGGCAATATTCCCGGCAGAACCCAGACTGTACCTACTGCCATATATGTAGCAGTTGAAACAGGGAGAACAGAGCTTGCCCTTTACTGGGTTCTCTCAATAGTAGCACTCTCGTTTTTCCTGTTATTTTTTGTCCAGCTGAAAAAATCTTCCTGATTAACCTTATAAACAGTAAATAAAACGCTTGGATAATATTATTATCCAAGCGTTTTGTTTGTTAAATACCTTGCTTTATATGGTTGTGCTTATTTGCGGATCCTGATTCCGCTATTGCTTTAAATTCCTTCTATTTTAGCATGTTTTCGGATCCCTTTTGTTATATGAACAGGGTTCAAGATCTGCTCTCCGTGAAGTGATATTGTACTTACTGCCTTGTCAGATCAGGAAAGATCTACATTTTCTCTGATTATTTTTAGCTTGGCTGCTTAGCCAGGATTACTAAATACCCTGTCATAATATCTGACATGTTTGTAGATTCAGAATTTTAAATCATTATGATTAAGATATAACAAATCAACTTGAAGGGAGCAATTAACAATGGAAGACACTATTTTCTTACTTAATAATGTATGGGTCATGATAGCCTTTGTCCTTGTCCTGCTCATGCAGGGTGGATTTATCTTACTGGAGGCAGGTTCGACAAGGATGAAGAACGCAGGCCATACTGCAGCGAAAACAATTTTTACTCTTGGTATTGCTTCCTTAGTTTTCTGGGCAGTAGGTTATGGATTTATTTATGGAGAAACTAACGGTATTATTGGAACCTCCCTCTTTTTCTTTGGGGACTTTACAACGGTTGTAGACGGGCTTACAGGTTCAGTAGACTTTATTTTCCAGCTTGCTTTTGCCGGTATTGCCTTAACGATCGCTTTCGGTGGATTCGCAGAACGGGCAAAGCTTTCTGTCTATGTTTTATTCGCTGTTCTTTTCACCGCAGTTGTGTATCCGGTAGTTGCGCACTGGATTTGGGGCGGCGGATGGCTGTCCACTTTAGAGAAGCAGGATTTTGCAGGTTCCACAGTAGTTCACTTAACCGGGGCGATGGCTGCACTGGCAGCAACAATCCTGCTGAAACCGCGGATTGGCCGGTTTAATGCTGATGGCTCCCCTAATCAGCTGAGCGGGCATAACCAGGTATATACTACTCTCGGTGTTCTTATTCTCTGGGTTGGCTGGTTCGGTTTTAATGCCGGAAGTACACTCGGAGTTGAAAATGGGTTTTTCGGATACGTAGCATTAAATACTCAGCTTGCCGCAGCTGCAGGGGCAGTGGCAGCACTTGCAGTAGCATGGGCTGACTCCGGGAAAGGCGATGTTACCACGATGCTGAACGGAACTTTAGCAGGGCTTGTAGCTATTACAGCATCATGTGCTTTCGTAGCTCCCTGGGCTTCTGTAATAATTGGTATCATCGCCGGTATAATTGTCCATTTCAGTATGAAACTATTTGATAAGCTTAAAATCGATGATCCGATTTACGCTTTATCTGTCCACGGTATAGCTGGTATTTGGGGAACATTATCCACTGGTTTTTTCGCTACTCCTCAATTGGCAGCTATGAATGGGGGTTCTGCCGGACTCCTTTACGGCGGAGGTTTCACACAGCTTGGAGTACAGACACTCGGCGTTGTTTCATCAGGTATATTCGCCTTTGTCGCAGCATTTGTTATTCTCCTTGCAATTCGTCCACTAGTTAACGGTTTACGTGTAAGCAGAGAGAAAGAATTACTTGGACTGGATATGAGTGAGCACGGAAGCTATGGTTATCCGGAGAACTTCAGTCCTGAAAAGCAGACATCTTAATTAAATTGATCTGCCAAATAAAAAAGTGACTCAAAAATGAACAGCACCCCGTCAAGTAGACAGCTGAAATAATAAAAATGTATTAAGCGGCCTTAGCTCTGTACTCACAGGGACTGAGGCCGTTTAGTTTTTCCTGGTAACGGTAATGGTTATAGAACTGTATGTAGTCATCAATGTCTTTTAGTAGTTCCTCGAAAGTATTGTATGAACCAAGCCTGTATTTTTCACACTTCAATTTGCCCCAAAACGACTCCATCGGGCCATTGTCAATACAGCGGCCAACACGGGACATGCTTTGCTTCATATTCGCCTGTTCGATCATTCTCTTAAAAGGATGGGAGGTGTATTGAAATCCTCGGTCACTGTGTAACAGTGCCTGTGAATCAGGTGCTGCCTTCAGAGCTTTTTTCAGCGTTTTAAACACGAGCTCATTGTTGTTTGATTTACCAAGTACATAAGAGATCACGCTGCCATCATGGAGGTCCATAATGGCACTGAGGTAAGCCTTACGGTTACCATACTTCATTTCTGTCACATCAGTTACCCACTTCTGGTTTGGGCGGTCTGCCTGGAATTCGCGATTCAGTACATTTTCAGCTGTATGCTGGGGTGAAGAGTATTTATAACGGCATTTCTTACGACGAATGACAGACAAGAGGTTAGCACTTTTCATAAGACGGAGAATACGTTTATGGTTCAAAGGCTCCTTAAAGATCCGGTTCATCGAAATCGCCATTCTCCGATAGCCATAAATACCCTTCAACTTATGTTGAAGAAGAGTCATCTCTTCCATAACTCGTCGATTTAATTTCTCTCTGGCCGAAGGTCTGCGATTCTTCCATTTGTAATATCCCTGCCTGGAAACATGGGCAATGTCACAAAGTAACTGGACAGACATATTTTCTTCCGTGCTGAGTTCGTATATAGCAGTGTACCGGCTATGGTACCGGGTCTCACTCAATACCGCCTCCTTTCGATCTCCTCCAACTTTTTTAAGAACGCATTTTCCGCACGAAGACGCTCGTTCTCTATTTTCAGCTTCTTCATTTCTTTTTCTTCTTTTGTCATTTCTTTTTCCGTTCTTTGCTTTCCACGATTATCCTGAAGAGCTTCTTCCCCACCTTGAAGGTACTTT
>NZ_KV917376.1:5028773-5224402 GCF_002019695.1 Evansella clarkii
TCCCATGAGACCGATCTAATTGAGATCCCATATTTCCTTATAACTTCATTTTGTGAAAATCTGCCGGAGAGATAGTCACGAACGGCTGCCTGCTTTAGTTCGGCTGAATAAGATGTATGACTCCTTATTGGTTCCAGGCTCTCAGCGCCGGACTCTTCATACAGAGCCCTCCAATTCCTAATGGTTCTTGCATTAAGACTATATTTTCTGGCTACCTCTTCACCAGGGAGGTCCCCTTCGTTATATTCAGCGATAATCCTAAGTTTTTCTGATGCCGTAAAGTCTTTTCTAGACACAAAAACTCCCCCAAAGGTAAACAGATTTTGTTTATTTCATCTGTCTACCTTTGGGGGAGCATATCAGCAGCCGGTGCTTTTCTTTTAATTTAATTTCCTTTATTACTTTGCTTAACTCCCCTTTTTTGTGTCCCGGTATAATTAAATTGCTTATAATTTAAAAAGCTCAGTATACAAAAACAGCACCCAAAATAACTAACAGTATGAAAATAATTATTACAAGCATAAACGCTGAACCGTGTTCAACTACTGAATCTTTACTATGAGACATGAAACAAGCCTCCTTTTGTAGGTTCAGTTATATACTATGCTAATGACTATTTTTCGTTTGGGCACTATACACATTCACCCTCTGAAAAGCGTGAGTATAACTATAAGGAACGCAAATAAAGAACATAGTGTCACCAGATAAGCATAAGGATAACGTTCTTTTCCCCTGGTCCATTCAAAAACAGCCCACGCGCCAAAACCTAACCCGAGAAGAAACACATGTCTGGGAAAATCCCATGTTCTTTCTGTATCAGTAAAAAAGGAGATAACAATTGCCGCCGACACTACAAGAAAAATGCCTGTCATCATTCCGTACCACATTTTTTCTGAAGACATATCCTGAACTGCCTCCTTTCCCACTCCATAAAGTATCTTATATATCCTTTCCCTTCAGGTACTGCATATAAAATCATTTAAGCAGAAAAATAAGTTTTACATAAATTATAGGGTGATTCTTCATGTAATTTTGTTTATAATGAGGAATTGGAGCATTTAACTTAACGAGGAAGGACCATGTATATGTCTAATGAAACACCACGCCGGACATTTGCGATTATATCCCACCCTGACGCAGGGAAAACAACTTTAACAGAGAAACTCCTGTTCCTCGGTGGAGGAATTCGCAGCGCCGGAACAGTAAAAGGTAAAAAATCAGGCAAATTCGCTACTTCAGACTGGATGGAGATTGAAAAGCAAAGAGGTATTTCTGTTACTTCCAGTGTAATGCAGCTTATCTATAATGACGTACAAATTAACATTCTTGATACACCTGGCCACCAGGATTTCAGTGAAGATACGTACCGTACTTTAACTGCCGTCGATACAGCGGTAATGGTAATTGACAGTGTAAAAGGAATCGAAGCTCAAACTCTGAAACTTTTTAAAGTTTGCCGCATGCGCGGTATCCCTATTCTCACCTTTATTAACAAACTGGACCGTGAAGGAAAAGAACCGCTTGATCTTCTGGCAGAGATTGAAGAAGTTCTTGAGATGGAAACCTATCCAATGAACTGGCCGATCGGAATGGGAAAAACATTAAAAGGAATCTACAGCATCCCGGATGAAAAAATTGAAGTTTTTAACGAGTCCCATGAACGTGAAATTGTCTCCTACTCCGAGCAGCATGTTCTTGCAGATTATGAAAAAGAAAAACTGGAAGAAGATATTATGCTTCTTGCAGAAGCAGGAAACGAATTCACAATGGAAAAGGTACAGAAAGGGCAGCTCACTCCTGTATTTTTCGGTAGTGCCCTCTCAAGTTTTGGTGTTCAGTCTTTCTTAGATCAGTTTGTGAAACTGGCAGCTGAGCCACAGCCAAGAAAGGCCTCCGGAGAGCTGCTTGAACCGGAAAGCAATAAATTCTCAGCGTTTGTTTTTAAAATTCAGGCGAATATGAACCCAAACCACCGGGATCGGATTGCCTTTCTCCGTGTCTGTTCAGGCAAATTTGAGCGTGGAATGGAAGTACTCCTTTCCCGTACAGGCAAAAAGATGAAACTCAACCAGTCACATTCTTTTTTCGCTTCTGATCGTGCATCCGTTGATATTGCTATGCCAGGCGATATTATTGGTATTTACGACTCAGGCAACTTCCAGGTTGGTGACACGATTGTTACTGGAAATGAACGTCTTGTTTATGAAGAAATGCCGCAGTTCCCTCCTGAGAAATTCGCAAAGGTCTATGCTAAGAATGCATTGAAACATAAGCAGTACCATAAAGGGATGGAACAGCTCGTTCAGGAAGGTACTATTCAGCTCTATAAAACTCCGTACTTTGAAGACTTTATCATCGGAGCTGTCGGTGAACTGCAGTTTCAGGTATTTGAGTACAGAATGAAAAATGAATATAACGTAGATATTGAATTCCATCATATGACCCACGAGCTTGCCCGCTGGGTAACCGGCGGCGAAGTTACTGACAAAATGACCGACAGCCGTAAAATGCTTGTTAATGACAGCCAGGGACGTCCGGTTATATTGTTCGAAAATGAGTTTGCCCTCAGATATTTCCAGGATAAACATCCGGACCTGAAGTTATCAACAGGCTGGGAGCTGCTGGAATAGAAAACTGGAGAGACCATGCTGGTCTCTCCAGTTTTTTGTATTTCTGTGTATTCAAACCTCAGGCAGCTTTACATTGTTTTCTCTTCCTTTTTGTAAACTTTTCGACCATGGCCATGACAAAAGCGGCAGGAAACTTTTTTCGAAACAAACCAAAGCCTTCTCTCAACCGAACCAGTACCATTACAATTCTTGCAAATGAAAACGATGGCCATGTTTATTCCCCGCTTTCCATAGTTTTGTTATTATTATTATAACCGTTTTAATGGAATTTGATACTAAAATGTTTAAAGATTCTGATAATTTAACAGTGATTTTAACTCTTGCTAATCATAGAACAGCAAAGAGAAAAGTTCCAGTCCAGAACAAAAAGCACAGGTGCTCCTGTGCTTTTTGTATTCTGTATTGTTTATTAACTATTTTCATTGTTATACTTCTCATTAACCATTCTGTTTAAGACATGGTTAATTCCAATGGTACGCTCAACGTCTAATACAAAAGCTATCCCTCTTCCTGGCTTATTTAATTCTGCATTTACCATAATGGATTCTAATACACCATCCGTCTTTTCCTTATCTATTAGAGTCAGAATCAGCTCTTTTTCTGGCTCTATAGCTATATTAAAGAGTTTTGCCTGTTCATGAATGCCTGTACCTCTTCCATACAGAATAGTACCACCTTCAGCTCCTGCTTCCTTTGAAGCTTCTACTACTGTTTCTGCATAACCTTTATTAACCACTGTGACAATTAAATCGTAAGATATAACTTTATCTTCCATTGTTACCTCCTGTTTCACTGCTTTGCAGGTTAAGTAAATGCGCTATCCCGGCAACTCGCTTTACATCAACTACAAAACCTATTCCATACCCAGGTTTATCTAAGTTGGCAGCCTTTTCTACTGCCCTAATTACGATATCCAGCTTCTCCATTGGAATTAAAGTCAGTACTGCTTCTTTTTCAGGCTCAATACTAATACCAAGGAACTTCCTGTTTTCATGGATGCCAGTTCCTTTACCATAAATAACTGTTCCGCCCTCCGCCCCAGCTTCTTTAGACGCTTTAAGAATTTTTTTGGCATTCCCTTTTTTTACAATTGTGACGAGCAATTTATGATGATTTCTCAAATGTTCGTTCATTTTCTTTCTCCTTCCGACCATAAAGTAACCCTAAAGTTAAAACAGATAAGATGGGGGCAAGTGCAACTAATGCAATCATTCCAAACCCATCAAGTAAAGGGTCACGCCCTTCCATAACTGTAGCAATCCCTACAGACATTGCAACAATAAAAGTTACTGTCATCGGTCCTGTAGCTACTCCCCCTGAATCAAAAGCAACAGAGGTAAATGTTCGTGTAGAAAACTTAATGAGAACGAGCGCTAAAATGTACCCTGGTATTATAAAGTACCATAATGGAATTCCGGCAATTATTCTCACCATTGATAATGCTATAGATATACCAACACCAATTGACAGGGTGTACAGCATCACTTTCCCAGGTATATATCCTCCCGAGACCTTTTCAACTTCATGATTTAATATGCGGACTGCAGGCTCAGCAAATGTTGCAACGAAACCTAAAATAAACCCTACGGGAATTAATACCCACAAGTATTCCATTTGTCCCAGTATTGTGCCCATCATTTCTCCTGCAGGTAAAAACCCAACATGAACTCCTTGCAGGAAAAAGGCAAGTCCCCAAAAAGTAAGAAACATCCCCTTTAGTATGTCAGCTAGTTTTTTAACTGGTAATTTTAAAATAAAGAACTGAAAAAACAAGAAGAATATTAACAGCGGGATAAGAGCAAATGCAACCTCATATAACACATGTCCAAACCCTTCAAAAATTTTAATGTTCATCCATAAATCACCCCTAACACTAAAACAGCCAGTATCGGTCCTATGGAAGCTAAAGCTACCAAACCAAAGCCATCTGTAGATGCTGATTTCCCTCTCAATACGGAAGCAACCCCTACCCCCAGAGCTAAAATGAATGGTACAGTCATCGGCCCGGTAGTTACACCACCAGCATCAAAGGAAATTGGAATAAAATGTTGAGGAGTGAAAGCTGCTAATAAAAACACTATCCCATAACCCCCAACTAACAGATATGTGATAGGAATATTCAACAGTATTCTTAGCATAGCCAGACCTACAAAGATAGCAACACCCAGAGCTACTGTGTATATTAGCAGGTTTCTTGAAACAACACCATCGGAAACCAGATCCACTTGCATGGCTAAAACCCGTACATCTGGTTCTGCTATTGTCGCAACAAACCCTAATAAAAAGCCAAAAAATATGACTAACCAGGCTTTACCCATTTTTGGCAATGCAGATCCTATCATTTCACCAACCGGCAACAGCCCGATATGAACTCCTAACAAAAATAAGATTAAACCAATCGAAACCAAAACAACACCAATAATAAATTGCAAAAACATTTCCATTGGCATTCCAATGAGCGTAAATTGCAAAAATACGACAACTAACGATATTGGCATGACTGCGTACACTACTTCTTTCACAGTATCCTTAATGTTTTGCATTACATCCCCCTCATACTGTTTGATTTATTTTATCTTAGATGCCTTAATCGCAGACTGTATGGAAAAACATTCGGAGTGAGACTTTGAAACCTTTTGTATTTTCAAATATCCTCATTTTCTGAAATCTCCCTATAATAAGTATACCTTAGCTTCTTTTTACTGAGTATAGCTGATTACCTTATTTTCTTTCGTCCTCCTGAATACCCGGAGTTATGTTATAGTTTTTCTGGGGGTGATATTTTTGAGTCTGCATCCTTATTTAATCCTGACAATGGCGATGTTATTTTTCTCTGGAAACTTTATCGTGGGAAAAGCCTTCGAAGGAGTGATTCCGCCTTTTACACTGGCTCTGTTCCGCGCTGCATCAGCTTCACTAGTTCTTTTGCCACTTTGTTATAAAACTATTAAGCTTAACCATCCATTATGGAAAAAAGAATGGAAACCTTTGCTGGGACTGTCTCTGTCAGGTATCGTTCTGTTTAATGGTTGTCTGTACCTGGCAGTTAATTATACAACAACAATAAATGCTGCTATCGTTGATGCCATGACACCTGCAGTTGCAGCAATAATGGGGTATATACTGTTAAAAGACCGGCTGACAAAACTGCAGACTTTCGGAATCTTCATTTCCTTTTTTGGAGTTTTGTGGATTATAACGGGAGGATCATTTAGTACATTAATGACTTTAACATTCAATACAGGGGATATTATTATGCTCGCAGGAATCATTTTCTGGGCTGTTTATTCTGTTATCATTAAAAAGCACAGTCATAAATTCCCCAGTGTGGCAGGTCTTGTAATGACGATGATTATCGGAAGTGTATTCCTGATTCCAATCGCGGCTGTTGAGTGGGTTGTCATTGGTTTCCCTTCTGTATTTAACTGGGAAATCCTGCTTGGAATTGCCTATATTGGTATCTTTCCATCAGCCCTTGCTCTCCTTGCCTGGTACAGAGGTGTAGCTGAGATAGGGCCGTCTAAAGCGTCTGTCTTTTTTAATCTTGTACCTGTTTTTACAACTATAATGGCAGTTCTGTTTCTCGGAGAAGTCTTTACTTATCATCAGCTCTTTGGCGGTATTGTAGTTTTAACAGGTGTTTATCTGTCCAGCAAGCAAGCAGCCAGAAGCAGAGTCTCCTATCCTTCCCGGACTGCAGCAAAAAAAGCACCTTAAAGGGTGCTTTTATCTGGATCTATTAATGACAAGTGTGCGTTTTATATAAAATAAATTGATTGTAGATAAAAGTGCGATACGCCTTCGGGAAAAGCAATCGGCGAAGATCCCGGAGGAAGTGCTTTTTTCCCTTCCGAGGAAGCTGAGGCAATGCCCGAGGCAAGCGAGTGTCTTTTAACGAAAATCAACAAATTTAACAAAGCCTTTAATTAGGTTATATTTAATTCACGTAGCCAAGAGTTCCTTCATAGTCAGCGCTGTTTTCACTGCAGCTTGCAGATATGCGTCGGTATATATTCAGCAGATGATCTAACTCCTGGCTGTATCGAACAGTTTCATCAGAAGTAAAACCATTTTTATATGCTGACTGGACCATTTGTTTTCTCTTTACTTCCATTTGCCTTTTCAGGTAATAATGGGACCCCATCGTCATGCCTCATTTCTATAGTGATACATGCCCTGCGTTTTGAATAAATGATGTAATCTCTTATATTTTACTCTAAAACACCAATACTTAAAAGCTTTTCCCTTAATTTATTTGAGTATTTTTATGTTTCTTTTGAGCAATGAAAAATGTTTAACTTGAGCCAGGAAGTTAAACTGCAGAACATAATTTAAAGTATTTGCAGGAGAAATTCAGGTAACGAGAAAGTTTAGCTTGTCTTTTTCGTCATATTGAATTATTTTTAATATAAGTAAGAGAAAGGGGCTGATCCATGAATGAAGCCTAATTTCATAAAACTCCGCACCGAACCGCTTGAAGTAACTCTTCTTAAACTTCTCCGTTCCCGCTTCGTACTCTCTGAAGAAACCAACAACTATTATTTAAGCAAAGTAAAAGGTTATGAAGGCGAGTGCTGCCTGGACTCCCAGCTGGCAACTTTAACAAGCAACTCTCTCATCCTCGGCGACCTCCTCTTTGAGCAAAGCAACACTACTTTTCAGATCGACACCTTGCTTCTCTCTCAAAAGACCATCTATCTTTTTGAAGTGAAAAACTTCGAAGGCGATTATTACATTAAGAATGGTGACTGGTTCAGAAAATCGACAGGCAAGGCAATAACTAACCCAGTCCACCAGTTAAAACGCTGCGAAACTCTTCTTCGCTCGCTCCTTCATTCACGGAATATCAGGATGGAAATCGAACCTTACCTTGTTTTCACAAACCCTCTTTTCACCCTATATCAAGCCCCGCTTGATCTGCCTGCCTTTTTCCCGGGACAGTTAGATTCAATGTTAAAAAAACTGAATCGATCCCCTTCTGAATTGAATGGCAGCCATCAACAACTGGCGCAATTCCTTTTAAGCAAACATGTAATTGACAATCCATACAGCCGTCTTCCGGAATACCGGTATGATGATCTCAAAAAAGGGGTTACGTGCAGGAAGTGCATGTCACTGAATGTGGCGGTGACCAGATATACTACAAAATGTAGCGCATGCGGCCATGCGGAGCAAAACACATCAAGCATCCTGCAGACGGCAAAAGACTTGAAACTACTGTTTCCAGATAGGTTGCTAACTCCAAACGCCATAGATCACTGGTCCAATCACATGTACAATAGAAGAGTAATTCAAAATGTCCTGAGAGCCAACTATCAATTAATTAATAAAGGGAAAAACTCGTATTATTTATGAAGAACGTGCATCATGCTCTCTGTTTTAATGCAGGTAAATCATCCAGTGTACAATACCATACCTTCATTTAAAGCAATTCCTGCGGTCAAGGGATGAATCGGACTCTTTCTGGAATTCAGAGGGGACTGTTACCGATCTCAACGTATGAATCGGTCTCTTTCTGGTATTCAGACGTGGCTGTTACCTTTCTCAACGCATGAATCAGCCTCTTTCTGGAATTCAGACGTGGCTGTTACCTTTCTCAACGCATGAATCGGACTCTTTCTGGAACTCAGAGGGGACTGTTATCATTCTCAACGTATGAATCGGTCTCTTTCTGGAATTCAGACGTGGCTGTTACCGATCTCAACGCATGAATCACACTCTTTCTGGAATTCAGAGAGGACTGTTACCGATCTCAACGTATGAATCAGTCTCTTTCTGGAATTCAGAGGGGATTGTTACCGATCTCAACGTATGAATCGGACTCTTTCTGGTATTCAGGTAGTACAGTTGCTAATAAAACCGGCAGTTAATTAACCTAAACTATTTTCGACCTCCGAAGCCAAACGTCCAATCCAAAACGGCTCTTCATTCATCGTTATTCCGCGACTCTTATGCTGAAGAGAAAGTGAACAAGTGTCACATTAAAACACTTCCTTCTTATGCTTCCCACTCCAGTAAAAACCTGCCTGGCTCTTTTTTAACTTTTCCCAGACCCAAAACAAGCAAAAATGCTACTCACTGGAGCAACCATACCTTTGCTCGCCCCGTCGCAAAAACAATACTAAGGACAGCTCCATTAAATAGAGCTGCCCTCTGTCTGCTTCATGAACTGTCCTGCTCTATTGACTGACATTTTCTTTTAGATTGAATAAACTGCTGTCTACATCTTCTTCTGGTTTTTCAGCATATGCTATTTCTCTGTTAAGCTCAAGAAGGTGTTTTTCCTTTTCTCCATCCGTCCAGTTAAATCTTCCCGCCATATAGTCTGTCACTTCGTCTTTCCATTGTTTTACCCAGTTAATGTTGAAGAAAAGAGCGCCTGTACGTCTGTTAAAGAAATCAAGAGGTGTTGCTGCCATTTCCTCTTCAATTCCATAAACTACTGAAGCAAATACTCCGGCAGGCAGTTTATAATTTTTCGCTTCCTCACCGGCTGTCTCAATTATTTCAAATATTCTCGAGACATTTGAACCATACAGGTTTGCCAGATGTTCTGCTTCGGATTTTTCTAGGCCAAGATCCTGTCCACGTTTTGCCTGTTCTTGAATAAACGCCTTCATGTTTTCAGAACCGCCTATATCGCCGCCAGAAAGTTTAATGTTTTCTGTGATGCATTTTGATTGTACTCCCAGGTCATTACACACAAGGTTGACAATTTTCTCAGCCATTTTCCTGTAGCCTGTCAATTTTCCTCCAGCGATGGAAATGAGTCCTGATGATGAAGTGAACACTTCATCTTTTCTGGAAATTTCAGATGCACTTTTTCCTTCTTCGTGGATAAGCGGACGAAGGCCAGCCCAGCTTGATTCCACATCTTCTTCTGTCAGGCGGGAAGAAGGGAACATATAATTTGCTGCCTCGATCAAATAAGTTAAATCTTCACGAGTCATTCTTGGTTTAGCTATATCGCCTTTATAAACTGTGTCGGTTGTCCCTATATAAGCTTTTCCGCCCCTTGGGATGGCAAAGATCATTCTTCCATCGTCCTTCGTGTCAAAATAGACAGCCTGTTTAAGAGGAAAACGAGACTGGTCCACAACAATATGAATACCTTTAGTAAGGTGAAGGTACTTCCCTTGTTTTGAACGGTCGGACTCACGAAGAGTATCCACCCATGGACCGGCTGCATTGACAACTTTCTTAGCCCTTACCTCATACTCTTTTCCTTTGAGAAGGTCTTTTGCTATAATCCCAACAACCTTCCCGTCTTCGTATAGGAATCTTTCTGCTTTCGTATAATTCACCCCATCTGCCCCTCTGGATATCGCTTCCTTAATTACTTCCAGTGTCAGGCGGGCATCGTCAGTTTTATATTCTACATAAACCCCGCTTCCCTTCAGCCCCTCTGTTTTTAACAGTGGTTCTTTTATGAGAGTCTCATTTTTGCTGAGCATTTTACGTGATTCATGGCGCTTAACTTTTGCTAAAAAATCATAAACTTTTAATCCGAGGGAGGTAGAAAACTTTCCAAAAGTCCCCCCCTTCATAATTGGCAACAGCATCCATTCAGGATTAGTCACATGAGGAGCATTTTCGTAAACGATAGCTCTTTCTTTTCCAACCTCGGCAACGATTTTAACCTCAAGCTGCTTAAGATACCGGAGGCCGCCGTGAACGAGTTTCGTAGAACGGCTGGAGGTGCCTGCAGCAAAATCCTGCATTTCCACAAGACCGGTAGATAACCCTCTTGAAACAGCATCAAGAGCTATTCCTGCTCCTGTTATCCCTCCGCCAATAATTAATATATCAAGCTCTTTGCTGCTCATTTTTTCAAGTGTAGTGTTTCTCTGAATAGCTGAAAATGGTTTTACCATTATTCTCATCCTTTCCGATCTCATATAGAAGGCCAAAAGAAAAGAGACCACAACATCCCCGGCAGTATGGTTATTAACCTGATACCCGCCAGAGTGTTGTGGTCTCTCCTTTTCTCCAGACCGTTCTTTATTAACTTGATTTAATTATAACATAGATCATACTTCTGTGTCAGCATTTTGACTGTATCGAAAGCTTTTCCCCTGGAAAAAGAAACACTTTATATACCGGATCAGCGTTTAAATTTTACAGCTGCCTCAACCGCCAGCTTCCAGCCATCGTACAGCTCATTTCGTTTTTCTTCATCCATATCAGGTTCGAAGGTGTTGTCTATCTTCCATTGAGCAGCGATTTCATCGCGGTCTTTCCAGAACCCAACAGCAAGCCCGGCAAGATATGCCGCTCCGAGTGCTGTCGTTTCCTGAATTACCGGCCTCTCGACAGGTACACCAAGAAGTCCGCTCTGGAACTGCATCAGCAAATTATTTGCCACAGCTCCCCCATCTACTCTCAATGTCTTTAACTTGATTCCTGAATCAGCTTCCATCGCTTTCAGGACATCCTTTGTCTGGTAAGCAAGTGATTCAAGAGTCGCCCTAATGAGATGTTCTTTTTCAGTTCCCCTTGTGAGTCCGAATATTGCTCCCCTTACATCACTGTCCCAATATGGAGTTCCCAGTCCTACGAAAGCCGGAACTACGTATACACCATCAGTTGATTCTACTTTTTCCGCATAGCTTTCACTGTCGGATGCAGATTTTATCATTCTCAGCCCGTCTCTCAGCCATTGTATAGCTGAACCGGCAACAAAAATACTTCCTTCCAGCGCATATTCTACTTTTCCGTCGACACCCCATGCAATGGTTGTAAGGAGACCGTGCTCAGATTTTACAGCTTCTTCGCCTGTGTTCATGAGCATAAAACATCCTGTACCGTATGTGTTTTTAGCCATGCCCTTATCGTAGCAGGCCTGGCCGAACAGGGCTGCCTGCTGGTCCCCCGCAGCTCCGGCAATCGGTACTTGTTCTCCAAAGAAATGGTAGTCTATCGTTTTCCCGTAAACTTCAGAAGAAGGGCGGACTTCCGGAAGCATGCTTTCAGGAACATTTAAAATTTCCAGCAGCTCTTTATCCCACTTTAATTCGTGAATGTTAAACATTAAAGTACGGGAAGCATTAGTGTAGTCTGTCACATGTGCTGTTCCTCCTGAGAGCTTCCAGATCAGCCAAGTATCTATTGTGCCGAAGAGAAGTTTACCTTGCTCCGCTTTTTCTCTTGCGCCATCTACGTGGTCCAGTATCCATTTTACTTTCGTTCCGGAAAAATAAGCATCAATCAGAAGACCGGTTTTATCTCTGAAAAGATCATTATATCCCTTTTCCTTTAACTCCTCACAAATTCCATCCGTCTGGCGGGACTGCCAGACAACCGCGTTGTATACCGGATGGCCGGTATCCTTTTCCCATACAACCGTTGTTTCCCGCTGGTTCGTTATACCGATGGATGCAATGTCTTTAGCTGATACTTCATTTTTATTCAGGACTTCCGCAATAACAGCCAGGATAGAAGACCATATCTCGTTTGCATTATGTTCCACCCAGCCTGGTTTAGGAAAAATCTGAGTGAATTCGTGTTGCGCTACATCTACTATTTCGCCTTGTTTATTAAAAAGTATTGCTCTTGAGCTAGTAGTGCCCTGGTCGAGAGCCAGAATATATTTCTTTTCCATATTAATTTTCCCCCTTAAGCTTTTTGTTCCGTTGGATTATGGTAGACGTCTTTGTTTGGTAATTTCTTCAGTTCCTTTTTATGAATCTGAAGTGAAACTAATAATAGTGTGAAAAAGATTGCAATAAATATCCAGAGAGAGTTATATATAATTCCTTCAAATACAGCAGCATAAAATAATGCTCCAAGCCCTCCGCCTGTTATTGGCCCTGCTATTGGAATCCAGGCATATTGCCAGTTAGATTTTCCCTTTCCATGAATTGGAAGGATCGCATGAGCAATCCGGGGACCTAAATCCCGTGCAGGGTTAATAGCGTACCCAGTAGTTCCCCCTAAAGATAAACCAATTGCCACAATTAGTAAACCAACTATAACTGGGTTTAAACCTTCGGTGAATTCATTTGCTCCAATAAACAGCAGACCAAGCACAAGAATAAAGGTACCGAGGACCTCGCTGAAAAAGTTAGACGGTGTATGTTTGATCGCCGGGTCAGTTGCAAACACACCTAATTTAGGTCCAGCTTCCTTTGTGTTTTTCCAATGGGGGTAGTAATGAAGCCATATTAACGTGGCTCCAATAAAAGCCCCTGTAACTTGTGCAATGATATAACCTGGTACACTTGACCACGGGAATTCGCCTATAAGAGCAAAACCTACGGTTACTGCTGGGTTAAGATGAGCATCGCTGATATTCCCCACTGCGTAAACCCCTAAGGCTACGGCAAGGCCCCATGCAACCGAAATGACCATCCATCCGCTGTTTTCTGATTTTGTTCCTTTTAATACAACTCCTGCAACAACACCGGCACCAAATATAATTAATATCATAGTACCGATTAATTCTCCTAAAAATGGCGACACATTATGACATCCCTTCCTTGATGAAGACTGACAACAAAAAAAGACCAGCAGAAAATCCTTACCTGGTTCTATTGCAAAAGCCAGATAAGTATCCCCGATGGTCTCCTGATCTCAATCGAAATTATTAACTTGTTTTCTATTAAATCATACGCTGTAAGCGGTGTCAATATTTTCCCATAAGAGTGATACCTTGGAACTTATTTTACTTTAAATCCCACAATTCCGATTTTGACGTGGTTACCGCAGCAGCCCCTGCATTAATAGCAGCTATCGCTTCTTCTTTCGTCCGGATAAGCCCTCCGGCAATAACCGGCTTGTTGGAGTTTTCATGAATCTCCTGAATAATATGAGGGATAACCCCAGGTAAGACTTCAATGCAATCAGGCTGAATTGCTTCCATCATATTATAACTTGATTCCAGAGCAATGGAATCAAGGAGAAAAACCCTCTGAACAGTGATCAGTTTATTTTTTTTAGCTGTAAGAAGGACGCTTTTCCTTGTGGACACCAGTCCGTCAGGTCTTATATATCTGCATAAAAACTGAGCTCCGTATTCATCACTTTTAAGTCCCTGGACTAAATCTGCATGAAGGAGGACTTTTTTATTATTTTCGTGAAGCATTTTTATAATGCTTTTTAGCTGGCCTATATGGGAATTAAGCAGTACGACAAACTCATGGTCATACTTTATTACCTTGTCTAAATCCTTTAAGTCTCTTACAGCTGGCAGTATATTTGAGTTATTAAACAACAACCTCAGTCCCCTCCTGACTTTCTGTTGACAGCTCTGCCGCCTTTAACTTCCTCTCTTCTCCTGCAGATCATGGCAGCTCAAAACAGCTGCTGATTTTTATTTACATCCTGTTTAGCTCTTTTGACTACAGAACGCTGATTTTCAGCGGAAAGGTTCGATGCTCCTTGTTCAGGTATATGAACGCCTCACCAGTCCAGTCCCCGTGAGAAGAAAAAATAGCCCTCGATTCATAAAGACCATCTTCCACATGATAAAAATCCAGGCTCAATTCTTTGTCCTGGTATCTGAGGCTGGCATTAACCTCTGCGTTATCTATCCAGTTACCCCGGCTGTCTAAAATGATAATATGAAGCACAGCTGGCACTTCATTTAAAACAGGGTATTGTTTCGGTGCAAAATGAAAAGAGATATCATCCGTGCCAGGAATTTCTGGCTGGGTGTCATGCCTCTCAGCAGTTAAATTAATTAGCAAATAGCCTGTAAATAATATTTTAAAGAACATTCCCAGCATTAGTAAATGGAAAACCTTTTCTTTACTGACTACCTTTTTCTCAGTCAATATTATCCACCCCTTCATTAACAGGGTAGACATTATGATTTTGCCATAAACAGAAATTAAAAAAAATTGTGCGGGGTCTGGCCCCGCACTTTTAGCAGTCGTAGTTGATTTTATAAAGATCTTTTCTCCTGTCCCTCCACTGGGTAACATTCCCGTTTTTACGATGCCTTCGGAGAATTTCCAGGTCTACATCCCCGATTACTACCGTCTCGATATTAGGAGCGCATTCTCCTTCGATTCCGTCCCTTGGAAAAGTGAAATCTGAAGGGGTAAAAATCCCCGACTGTGCATACTGGATGTCCATGTTTTCTACATGAGTAAGGTTCCCAACCGTCCCTGTAATCATTGTATAAACCTGATTTTCCACTGCGCGGGCCTGGGAACAGTATCTGACACGCAAATATCCCTGACGGTCATCCGTACAGAACGGGGTAAAAATAATGTTAGCCCCTTTTTCCGTTGCGATTCTCCCAAGCTCCGGGAACTCAATGTCGTAACATATCTGGATGGCGATCTTTCCGCAGTCAGTATCAAATACTTCTACTTTATCGCCCCCGTGGATCCCCCAGAACTTTCTTTCATTAGGGGTGATATGAATTTTATACTGTTTTTCTATCGTACCGTCTCTGCGGAATAAATAAGCGATATTAAATATCTTTCCTTCTTCTTCCACAAAGTGAGACCCGCCGATAATATTAACATTGTATTTAATTGCCAGCTCCGTGAAGAGATTAATATAATCCTCTGTAAATTCAGTCAGCTTTCTGATCGCCTGGCTCGGGCTCTTCTCCTCAATAAAGGATAATAGCTGGGTAGTGAAAATTTCCGGAAACACTACAAAATCAGACTGGTAGCTCGCCCCTACGTCTGCGTAATATTCACATTGCTGAGCAAATTCCTCAAAGGAATCAATCTTCTTCATCATATACTGTATGGCACAGATACGAACCGGAAAGGAAGTTTTAAAGACACGCTTCGACCTTGGCTGGAAATCAACATTATTCCATTCCATCAATGTGGCATACTTCATAGATGCTTTATCATCATCCAGATAATTTTTATTAACCCGCTTCAGGGTAAAGCCATTCATGATCTGAAAGGTAAGAACCGGGTCGAATATATTATGGAGAGTAACTTCCTCAACATATTCTCTCGGTGTGAGCTTATCGGCATGCTTATTATAATTAGGTATCCTTCCACCGATTATAATGCTTTTAAGGTTAAGTCTGCGGGCAAGATCTTTTCTTGCTTCATACAGGCGTCGCCCGATTTTCATTCTCCTGTATTCAGGGTGTACTGCTACCTCAATACCATACAGATTATATCCTTCAGGATCATGGTTTGTTATATATCCTTCATCTGTTATCTCATCCCACGTATGCTGGTCGTCATACTCTTCAAAGTTAATAATCAGGCTGGAGCACGAACCGATAATTTCACCCTCTACTTCTACACAAAACTGCCCCTCCGGAAAAACTTCAATATGGCTCATCAGCTGGCTTCTTTTCCAGGGATCCATCTTAGGAAAACTTAATTTAGACAATTCAATAATTTTATCTATATCATCTTCACGTATATTACGAATGATGACCTTTTTTTCAAACTTTGACATATCTAAAGGAGACAATACGGATCACCCTTTCACTCGTTCATATCTCGTTATTTTCGTACAAGTTTTAATTTAATATGCCGGAGACGGAAATGCAACATGAATTACTTATGGTCCAGGGAATTCCCCTTTATCTAGTTTAAATTCATAATGTTTCCTCTTTATCTGGACAAATCTTAGAGTTTTTACATTGATTTGTCCAGCAACTTCTTTTTTCTGGACAAATGTTATTCCGCCCAGACAAATTAGTCCAGCCAACCTTTGTGGCGGGGCAAATCATTCTCGATCGTCTGAGATTTGTCCAGATAGCAGCGGTAAAGAACAAGTTAATAATATAGTAAAGCACTCCCGCTGCTGCAGGAGTGCTCATGAAATTTTATTTACCGGCTGCCTTTTTCGTACGGTTTACCGATTGCTTTTGGTCCTTCCGCTTTTCCAACAAAGCCTGCAAGCGCCAGGATTGTAAGAACATAAGGAAGTATTAACATATATACCTGAGGTATTTGTGCTAATGCCGGAATCTGCTGGGCGGATATACTTAATGCCTGTGCCAGACCAAAGAACAACGCAGCTCCCATAACACCGAATGGATGCCATTTACCAAAGATCAACGCAGCGAGTGCCATGAACCCTTGTCCGACAATTGTGTTTCCGGCAAAGTTTCCGGCAGTAGTAATTGCGAAGACAGCTCCCCCAATACCACCGAAAGCTCCACTCAGCATTACAGCGATATACCGCATTCTGTTTACTTTAATTCCCATTGTATCAGCCGCCATAGGGTGTTCACCAACAGAACGGAGGCGAAGGCCGAACGGCGTTTTAAATACTACATACCAGACAATAACCGCAAGAATAAAAGCGATGTATGTTGTCACGTATATTCTGCTGAAAAACATAGGTCCCAGGACAGGTATGTCACTTAAGAAAGGAACGTTTATTCTGAATATACGGGCAGAGATGTAGTCTGTCTGGCCCCGCTCGAAAATCTCCCTTACGAGGAATACAGATAACCCGACTGCTAAAAAGTTCAAAGCAACACCACTTACAATCTGGTCAGCACGTAATGTTATTGATGCAACAGCATGGAATAAAGAGAACACAGCACCTACTACCATAGCAACAAGTAAAGCCAGCCATGGAGAGGCAGCCCCCATTCCAAGCGTCTCAAACCATAACGTAGCAAGGATCCCGCTGAACGCTCCTATTACCATTAAACCTTCCAGGCCAATGTTTACTATTCCGGCCCGTTCACTGAAAAGACCTCCTAAAGCAGTAAACAGAAGGGGAGTAGCTGCAATCAATGCGGCTGGAACAATGGTATATAAAATCGATAATATGTCCATTTATTTCCCCTCCTTATTGTTCTGCAGTCTCGTCATTATCCAGCGGATCAAATAACTTGAAGCTACAAAGAAGATAATTAAGGCGATAATAATCTCAACCAGTTCCGGAGCTACTCCGGCTGCCGCCTGCATGTTACTGGCACCCTCTTTTAACCCGCCAAACAGGAAGGCAGAGAGTATAATCCCGATAGAAGTGCTTGCACCGAGCAGTGCAACGGCTATTCCATCGAAACCAAGATTAGTAAAGGACGGAAGGATGTTTGCATACTGGTAAGTGCCAAGACCGACCATAGCCCCGCCGATTCCTGCGAAAGCTCCTGATATAACCATCGATAAAACAATATTAGTATTAACATTCATTCCGGCATAGGAAGATGCATGCTTATTATATCCTACTGCCCGAAGTTCAAATCCCTTAGAGGTTTTCCAGAGATAGAACCACATGAAAATTGCTGCTGCAATAGCGATAAAAAATCCCCAATGCAGCCTTGAAAAATCCGTTAATGAAGATAAAAAATCAGACTCAAGAGAAGCACTGCTGTTAATAAAATCAGTCCGCTGCCCTGAAGCAAGAAGATAGGTACGGATGATGCTGTTGCTTACATGCAGTGCAACATAGTTCATCATTATAGTTACAATTACTTCGTGCACCTGGAACCTTGCTTTCAAAATACCTGGAACAAAGCCCCAGAGTCCTCCGGCAATTGCACCTGCCAGGATTGCGAGAGGGAGGTGAACAATCATAGGAGCGTCCATGGCCACCCCCACATAAACTGCAGCAAGCCAGCCTACAATCAGCTGTCCCTCTACCCCTATATTTAATAGTCCGGTCCGAAAAGCGAAAGCTACTGCAAGACCGGAAAAGATGAGAGGAGTCATTCTCTGCAATGTCTCACCAAAATAATACCTGTCACCAATAACTCCCTGAATCAGAGCTGTGTAACCTGTAATTGGATTATTACCGCTTAGCAGCATGATGACAGCACCTGCCAGAAAGCCAAATGCAATAGCAATCAAAGGGATTGCCAGACCAGTGAGAACCTGTTTTGTCTTTTTCTGATTATCACTCATGCTTTTCACCTGCTTCCCTCGTACCGCCAGCCATTAATAAACCAAGCTCTTGCTCATTCGTTTCTTTGGCATTAACAATGGCCACAATTTCTCCTTCATAGATAACTGCGATACGGTCACTGACGTTTAAAACTTCATCTAATTCAAGGGAGACGAGTAGAACACCACGTCCTTTATCCCTCTCTTCTATAAGCTTTCTGTGAATAAACTCAATAGCTCCCACATCCAGCCCCCGCGTCGGCTGAGCAGCTACAAGAAAATCCGGAGAACGGTCTACTTCACGGGCTATAATAGCTTTTTGCTGGTTTCCTCCTGACAGCGCTCTTGCCGGAGTTCTTTCGTTTGGCGTACGGACATCATACTCTTCTATTAACTGCCGTGCTTTATCGTACATCTTCTGGTAGTTTAAAACACCGGACCGGGAATATGGATCCTGGTAATACGTCTGAAGCAGTATATTTTCACCGATCGTAAAATCAAGCACAAGCCCGTGTTTATGACGGTCCTGAGGAATATGCCCGATACCTGACTCAGTTACTTTTCTCGGTTTGAATTTCGTAATGTCTGTACCGCTCAGGGTAATTGTGCCTCCGGATGAATCACGAAGCCCCGTTATTGCTTCAATCAGTTCTGTCTGGCCATTTCCTTCAACCCCGGCTACACCAACCACTTCACCGGCTTTGACATCAAGGTTCAGCTTATTCAGAGCTTTAACCCCTCTGGTGTCCTGAACTTCAAGATCTTTAATTGAAAGGACAATTTCCCCTGGATCAGCTTCCGTTTTTTCTACTTCAAAGCTTACTTCCCGTCCGACCATCATAGCTGCAAGCTTGCTTTCATTTGTATCAGCAACATTTACAGTGCCGATACCTTTTCCTCTGCGGATTACTGTACAGCGGTCACATACAGCCATAATTTCTTTCAATTTATGTGTAATTAAAATAATCGACTTACCTTCTTTTATAAGACTTTTCATAATATTAATAAGTTCTTTGATTTCCTGAGGGGTAAGGGCTGCTGTGGGTTCATCAAAAATTAAAATTTCTGCTCCACGGTATAAAGTTTTCAGTATCTCTACACGCTGCTGCATCCCCACGGATATATCTTCAATTTTCGCTTTAGGATCTACCCGCAATCCGTACCGGTCAGAAATTTCCTGAACTTCTTTTTCTGCTTTACGTATGTCAATAGATGTTCCTTTTAATGGTTCACTGCCAAGTATAATATTTTCAGTTACTGTAAATTTCTCAATCAGCATAAAGTGCTGATGCACCATGCCGATACCAAGATCATTAGCTACATTAGGGTCTGTGATCTCAACCTTTTCTCCTTTAACCTTGATCTCACCTTTTTCGGGTTGGTACAAACCGAACAAGACGTTCATTAATGTTGATTTCCCAGCTCCATTTTCTCCTAGTAAGGCATGAATTTCGCCTTGTTTGACTTGTAACGTAATATTGTCATTGGCAACGATACCGGGAAACTCTTTACGAATATTATTCATCTCGATTACGTATTCCAATGTGAACACTCCTAACAAACTCACCAACAAAGGCTAGTGAATCACTAGCCTTTGCGGATGTCATATTTAAAGGAACCATCTTGTTTCAATTAAAGTGATGCTTCGAACTCCTCAAACTCTTCGTCTGTCTGTGGAACGTCGATATCACCATCTAAAATTTGCTGTTTATAATCTTCTACAGCGTCGAGGCTTTCCTGCTCTACATTGTCAGTAGTTTCCGCGATGCCGACACCTTGATCTTCAAGTCCGAATTCAAGGATCTCTCCGCCCGGGAAGTTGCCTTCTAATGTCATTTCAGACACCTGGTATACAGCCTGGTCCACACGCTTCACCATAGAAGTGAGTGTTACGTTGCCGTCATCCCACTGCCCTTGTGCATGCTGATCCTGGTCCACACCAATTACCCACACATTTTCGCCGTTACGTGCACGGTCAATTGCTTCTGTGAAAACTCCGTTACCAGTTCCTCCAGCTGCATGGTAGATTACATCCGCGCCGTTACCATACATTGTGTCAGCAATTTGCTGGCCGCGGGAAGCATCGTTGAAATCCTGAGCATACTGGATACTGATTTCAGCATCAGGGTTTACAGAAAGAACTCCTGCTTTAAAACCATTTTCGAACTTTTTAATAAGCGGGCTTTCTACTCCCCCGATAAATGCAACATGGTCGCTTTCAGTCTGAAGGCCTGCAACAACCCCTACAAGGAATGAACCTTCATGTTCAGCGAATGTAATGTTTGCCAGGTTAGAAAGTGTGTTTCCATCGTCGTCAGTTACTACTGTATCAACAATTGCAAAGTTCATATCTTCATGGCGCTGAGCTACATCACGAATATCATCTTCCATTAGGAAACCGATTGCAAAAGAGATTGAAGTGTTGTCACGTGCTAAACGATTTAAGTTAGGTGCATAGTCAGAGGCATCTGAAGACTGAATATAGTCAACTTCTACATCGAAGTCCGCTCCAAACTCCTGAAGCCCGTCCCACGCTGATTCGTTAAAAGATCTGTCATCCACGCCGCCAACGTCCGTAACCATTCTTGCAGAGAAGTCCCCGGTTTCTTCCTGAGTTACTTCTTCCCCGTTATTATTATTGTCGTTGTTATTGTTGCCGCCGACAGGTGTTGTGTCGCCTTCGTTGTTGTCACCCTCACCACACGCAGCCAGCAGCGTTCCTGCTGCCAATACACTGGTCAGAAGCGTCATAAATCTTTTCTTCATAATACAAATCCCCCTTGTTATATAGTATCTTTTTGCCTCTGCACATTCCGTCCTGAAATTTTAACCAGACGCAACAAACAGCTGGCAGTACTGCCATTATTATGACACATTAGGACATAATAATTCATCTAAAACGTTTACAAAATAACAGCTGAACTCGTACGATGTCTGACAACTAATTGAGCATGCTATTAATCTGACCACAATTCTAGAATCGAATATAATATATCATTAAATGTGTTAGGAAGAAACTATTTTTTAATCAAAATTATGATATTTTTAATAACATATTTACCTTTCTCAGTATTACAGTAATAAAAAGCTGAAATACAGTCATGGAACCTGGGATGCATCATACTATTTTCTTAAGGTGGACCCTTCCCATTAATGCCAGAATGTTACTGTCATCTTTGAAACAGTTTCGTAATGATTCAGAAAGGGTATGGAAATATTAAGTTAACCACAAGCCGTATGGAGGAGGTCAAAGATGGTCAAAAATCCTAAGCTGTGGCTCCGTTATCATAATTTTATGTATAACTGGCACCATATAAAATTATATTATTACGGAACCTCACGGCACGAAAAGAAAATGGAGAAACATAAGAGTAAAGCTGAAAAAATAAAGCTTGAAATTACTTCATCATCGGCCGCCCAGAATATTAATGAGCAGGATCCAGCTGCATCCGCCAGGGAAAATTCTTCATGGCTTAATAAAAATAACCGTCTCCAGAAACGGAAGCCTGTGGAAGAGTAATGATATATCCTTTTCTCTCACTGAGAATAAACCAGATAAACCGAGAAGATATTAAAAATTGACAAAAACTCCGATTTTACGGAGTTTTTTTCTATTCTGATTTCTCTTTTGTGGTACTATGGAAACATAGGTAAATTTCAGGAGGAAACATTATGGACGAACGTATACAGGCCGGGGAAATGATCAGGCTGCTTCGGAAGACTGACGGAATTTCACAGGCAGATTTGGCTGAGGGCATATGTACTCAGGCAGAAATAAGCCGGATTGAACGTAATATTACAGTGCCGAGCGCAGACACTCTGTTTCGTATATCCGAAAGGCTTGGGGTCGATTTAAACTTCTTTTATGAAGTCAGGAAAACATCCAGGCTTAATTATATCGAAGATACATTTTCTCTCCTCAGAAAATTTATTGAAGATAAAAATTACAACGAAGCGGCCATTATTCTCGATGCAGAAAGACAGAACCCTTTGATAAGAAAACCGCTCTACCGGCAATTTTTTCAGTGGCATGAGGGCTTAGTTGAGTTCTATGTAAACAACAACTTCCATAAAGCCGTAAGCATCCTCGAGAATGCGCTGAAAATATATGAGCCTGATATTCATCCTACGGAAACCCAGCTTCAAATATTCATATCACTCGGGAATATATACGGGGAAAGAGGCATGTTTGATGAGGCCTTCTCCTGTTATGAAAAGTGCCGCTCAGGCTACCAGAAACTTACCCGGATCAATAATTATCAAATACAGATCAGGCTTCTGTATAACATGGCACTTACCCTTAACAACGCAGATAAAATCCAGGAAGCCGCAGAGGTATGCCAGGAAGGAATCTCTCTGTGCAAAGAATCCAGGTCATTTTATTTACTTGGGGAGTTTTATTACCAGTACTCATACTCCTCCCGCCTCCTTGGAAGGTCTCATATGTCAATTGAATACTTAAGAAAATCGATTACTATTTTTGAGATAACAGGTAATGAAACGTCGAAAGCTCTTGCTGAAAAAGAAATGGAACAGTTAATAACAGAAACTGAAAATGTATAATATTTCCTTCAGAAAAAAGTTATGAGCCTCCCTCCGGGAGGCTCATAACTTTTTTACACTTTAAGAAAGCATAAAATTTTTGCGATGAAGTTGATTCGACGCAGTGAAAATTTTTAAGGCTAAAGTATAAGTGCAACTACGCATCTGGCATCGCCAATCAGCTAGTTTTCTTTAGCTTACTGCCTGCATAGAAAGCAGCTGCTCCGGCGGCTGCCACCCCTGCAATGATCTTTCCCGCAATCATTGGTATAAGCATTTCCGCTTCCACCGACGCTGTAAAACCAAGATGCCCCCCAAGAACAAAAGCTCCGCTCACTGCAAAAGCTATATTAACCAGCTTTCCCTTTTCATCCATCGTATGAAGCATTTTAAACATTGGTATACTGTGAGCAAGAGATGAGACGAGACCAATAAGAGCATTCTCATTCATATTTAATCTGTTTCCCAGTGGAGTCAACACACTTGACAGCACCTTCTTTAAGAAATGCACTAATGGAAAAGCCCCTGCGAGAGTAATAGCGATTATCCCTACTATATAGACACCTTCCGTTAAAGGAAGCATTCCAGGAATTACTGAGAATCCTGTCAATGTTTCAATAATACTGAATGCCAGAGAAATCGTAATTAACACTACAATTCCTTTTCCAAACAGAACAAACCCTTTAATCATTAATCCCGGGGTCGTTACTAGACCCCCGATTATAAACGCAGAAAATAAAACTACAGGAATCAGCTGAAACATCAGGAAGGAGGCTGGGAAACCTGCAATAAGACCACCTGCAAAAGCCCCGAGAGGCACCGTAGTTAAACCGATCAGAATACCTCTGGCAAAAATTGCTTCGTCCTTTTTTTGTATTAAACTAAGCGCTACCGGAATAGTAAAAACGAACACCGGGCCAATTAATGTGGAAATTATAATTCCTGCGAAAAGTCCTGCCATTTCTGTTTCGCCAAGCTCCATCGCAAGGGGATACCCTCCCATATCAATTGCAAGAAGTATACCTGCAAACATAGCCGGATCTGACCCAATAGCCGTAAAAAGAGGTGTCACTGCCGGTCTGAGAAATTCTGCAAGAACAGGCGAAATAGTAATGATCCCTATCATTGACAGAGCCAGAGGTCCCATTGCCATAAATCCATCTTCAAAAGCTTTTCCATACCCTCGTTTATTTCCTGTTATTTTATCAATCGCCCCAATAAACATAAAAATTACTAGAATCCATACAACTGCTTCATTCATCCACATTAGTATCACCTGGTACGTCTCAAGTTTTATTTTTTCTGAAAGTGCTGATTATTTCATTGTACGGATTACTTATTTAATTAACAAGAAGAATACAAGAACAAGAGAAATTATATTTTTGATGAAAGGATAAGTCGCATTGCGATTTCCCGGAAATTTTCATGGGATATTCCAGGGGCAAATGCTTCAGGTATTTCATCCAGATCCGGTACCGGCTCCCCTTCTGGTGTTCCCTGAATAACTTCCAGCTCGCTGCCGTCCCGCGGGTGCCCCCCTTTCCAGATCTTCGCCAGTTCCGTATAATTCTGTGAACTGTAAGTATAAAGCTTCCTGTGTTCATCCTCAGCTTCATATTTTACAGCTGCAGTAAACTTATTAGTATCAAGTTCCGGAACAGGCAATACTTTACTTAATTCCGCTCCCGTCATTATTTCAAGGGCTTTGCTGAATGCCAGTATATGGACTTCAGATCGAACGAGGAGATAGCCGATCATTTCCCGTGCAGTAGGATGATCGGTCATTTCATAGATTCGCATTTTGTGGATCCTCGCTCCCCATTCATGATAAAAGTTATGAAGGAAATCAAGAACAAGGTTACCGCTGCTGGAAACATTATCCCCATTCCAGGCTTTCCCCATGGAGTCAACTGGCATCGCTGTCTGTCCAGCTGCAATAAAGTGCCGGGTGTTCCGTTTATCCTTTCCCTCCTTCATCGGAGTCACATCAGGATCTCCCGGGAAGGTAGAACCTGCAAGCATAAGATTAATCGCATTAGATACCAGCTCTGCATGGCCAAGTTCCTCAGCTGCCATACTCGCGACTAAATCATAAAAAGGCCTGAACTTCTGTTTATTGCGAAAATTGAATGACTGGAATAGGTAGTTGTGTAAGAGGGACATCTCGCCATATTGACCGCCGAGCAGCTCCTGAATTACTGAGGCTCCGTCAGGATCAGGTATTTTTGGGGCAGGAAGACTAACAGGAAGTCTGTTTATTCGCATGAACAATACAATCACCCTCCAGCATTAAGCTTGTAAAATATATTGCTTATATATATGGAGGGAAAAGTCTGTCTTAATACAGCATGGGATTTTCTTATTCGGTACTTTCTGAAGTAACCTTATGAATGGAAACGATCATGGCAGTGCTCAAAATTAAAAATATCCCGATCCACTCCCGCAGCACAGGAACTTCGAAAAAAATGACGGAAGCCGCCGCAATACCATAAACTGGTTCCAGGGATGCAATAATGCTCGCGGTTCTTACATTTAATTTCGTCAGCCCCTGGATAAAAACAACATGGGCGATCCCTGTAAATAAAACGCCTAACAGCAGGAGCATAGAGAGATTATATAGAGAAATCTGCTGCATTAACAAGGGCAGGAATGGCACGAGACAAAAGAAGGCAAAAAAGTTCTGGTAAAAGCCGATCACAAGGCTGGAATGGTTTTTCACAAAAGCCCGGTTTAATATGGATAAAACAGCAAAGGTTACAGCTGAAACAAGCCCCCAGACTGCCCCTTGTGTATATTCGTTTGTAAGATCAAAATCAGGAACAATAAACAGAACACCTGTAAAAGTGATCGCAGCAAAAACTACACTTTTCCCAATAAATTTTTCTTTAAGAAAAATCGGTTCAAGAAAACTGGCGAAAACAGGAAAGGTAGCGAATGTTACAAGGCCTACAGCAACAGAGGAAAGCTGAATAGCATGAAAAAAACTGCCCCAGTGGACAGCAAGCACCGCCCCTAATAACAGAAAAGGAACATACCCCTTTAATGACGGCAGCAGAATTTTTTTCTTCAGAAGAAGGAGGATAAGATACAGAAAAAACGCAGCAAAAAAGACCCTCCCTAATACTATTGCAGGAGCTGGAAGTGGAATCCAGTTTGCAAACAAACCTGATAACCCGAATAACAGAACAGCTATATGTACATAAATTAATTCTCTTTGCATTGGAAGCCCAGCCTTTTATGTATCTATGCAGCCACCTTGCCCCTGATGGATCTGGCCATAGGAAAGTTATTAACTATTTCTGTTAAAACAAGGCCTTTTCCTTTATTAATATCAATTTCGGTTAAAATCACTGATCGGATTTTGAACTGACAGGTATTTCTTCAACAATTTCCATACCTCGAAGAGTAACTTCACTTCGCAGCCCCAAAAGATGTACACCCGCTTTGTCAGCTTCTGAAAGTGCTGCGGCAAACTCAGGATCTATATGCTCAGCTGGTGATACAGAAGCAATATCGCTTCTTTGTGTAACAAAAATGAGGGCACTCTCCCAGTTATCTTCCAAGGTTATTTCAGCAAGTTCCCGTACATGCTTTGCCCCCCGCTTGGTAACAGCATCAGGGAATAAGCCTTTCCCTTCTTCCGCCAGGCTGACCCCTTTTACCTCCACCGCCATTTGCCGCCCGTCGTTTGAAGAAAGGAGCATATCCCATCGTGACTTTCCTTTGGTGAATTCGGAGCGTATATAGTTCCAGTCTTTAAGACTGTCAAGTACACGATTCTTTACTGCCAGTTCCGCAAGTTTATTAGGCATGATTGTGTTTACCGAAACAAATCCAGCCCCATCCTCCCGTTCAATAATAACAGCCGAATATTTCGTTTTTCTTTTTGGGTCATCCGATTTGCTAAGATAAATAACCGTATCAGGAACCAGAAGCTCAAGTAACCTTCCAGGGTCTGGAAGATGTGCTTCAGCGAGTTCATTTGATTCCTCAATATGGCATTTGACTATGAAACGGTTCGGTCTCTCAATAAACTTTGCTCTAATCAGATTTTCTGGAAACGATGTGAACGTTCTCATTCCTTACCCCTTTCCAACCACTTATTCCACCTGTATCATAATACTAGTATAATAATGATGCCGCTGTCTTTCTTCGTCAGCAGTATAAAATTCAGTGTTAAGCTCTATTTCATATTCTCCGCTGGGGAATCCGTCATGAGAATAAAATTCTGTTAAAAATTCGTTTTCCTCAAAATTGTTTGCCATGCTTTTACTGTATGTTTCTCTATGCCATGTTTCCCGAATAAGAGTTGTTTCTCCGGAATCATTTTCTGCACCGGCAGGGATATCGATTCCCCTGGTAACTTCGCGAATTTCAAATATAAATGGGGAGTCAGCATGAGTTATATGTATTTCTTCCTCATCCCCGGTATACTTTATTTGTGCCCCAATTCTTATTTGTTCGTCCTGTTTATAGTAGCCACGCTCAGAAACGAGCCTTACCGTAAAATCCCCCGCCTCTGTTTCAGATATTACCGGAGACCGTTCAGCATTTGCTTCATTCAGGTCATTTTCAGGAGTGCATGCCGATAATAATACTAATAAGGCAAATATACTAAGATAAATGTTCAGCTGTTTCACATTTCATACCCCCTGTCCGGATGTTTACCTGTCTGGTAACTTCCGTCTTCCTTTCCTGCCATAGCGTTCCTCATGTATTATTTCCCTTAATTTTAATGTCAGAAACAAACTTGCAAAAGCCGCCACCGATCTAAAAACTAAAGCCTGACGTAAAAATATACTCAACATATATAACCATAAAGGAGAACTGTTAGTCAATCACTCTTAACAGAGTGTACATAAAAGGCCCAGAGGAACACTAAATTAGCCGTAAGTTAAAAACTCGCCGGACAGTGAGGCTTATTAACCAGGAACTTCTGCAAAGGTTCCTTGAAATCTCATATACTTGCAGATCTTTCTGGAGATCTGCAGGGGCTTGCTTAATGAGAATCTCGTTGTTTTTCTTTAGAACCATGTTCACTGATATAACACAAAAAACATGCGATTCCTGAGTTGAAATCGCATGTTTTTGCTTACGAGTGGTTTTGTTTGTCCTCTGAGTAATCCGTTACTCTGAAAATACTGCGTCATTTTACAGTACTTAGCTGCCCCTCTGTTTACTTTTCATAAACTGGAGCACATACGGATCCATCTTGTCATCCTCACGCCACCGCTCTTCAAAATTTTCCTGCATATAGTATGTCTTCACGCTTTCTTTCACTGTATTATTATAGCTGTCATGTTTTTTCTCAAGGAGCCCTTCATTTATAAGACAATCCTGTACATCCCGGAGAACTTCTCCTTCCATCTCAAGTAATTCACTTTCCTGAGCCCTGCTGAAATACAGCTGATGGAGGTGGTATAGTCTTTTCAGTTCTTTAATCGGCTCCAGGTGGTCATCTACCCGGAGATCGTACTTCCTGTCATTATACCCCCCGTATCCACCTTCTTCCTGCACGATAAACAGAGCAGCTGACTGTTTCCCTCTTGAATCTCCTCCTGCCTGCTGTCCCTGGTCAAGTGCCTCGAGGAGACGTTCAGCTAATGATCCTTCTGTATTCTCAAATGCTGAAACCATAGACTGAACGGTTTCTTCGCTAACAAGAATATTCCCCTGCGCGGAACAATATGTACCTTGAGTGTGACCTGCCCAGTCATAGCAAGCATCCCCAGTAAAGGCAGCAGTCATTCCATCGGCATCCATTACAGCAAACTGGCGGAGGTCCTTATCCTCATCATTTTCAACGAGAAGTTCAATAACTTCCTCAGGTGGCTTGCCTTCCTTAAGGTAAGTCAGACCTCTTGGCCCGAAGCTTGTATTCGCGAATGACTGGGTTGCCACTGCTCCAACTCCTGCTTCAGCCCAGGGCACAACCGCCCCAACACTTAAAAATTTTGACTGGACTGCTATTCCTGTTTCTTTTGTTACAGGGTCGTATCCTATAATTGAAAACGTGGCAACTAATGGCAGGTTTTCCTTCAAACGAATCACTCCTCTGTATTAATATTAAATCCCTGGCAGAGCTCATCAGCACACTTTATTTAAAGTAATATTGATAATTCTGAGCAATAGGGATACTCATATAATATAATAATAGTTCCTAAAAATATTAGTGGTCAATCAGGAACTCAGAATATATGAAATAACCAGAATGTTTCGTTCTGAACGATGTAATTGCAAGGGCATGTGCTACAGCTTATAATTAATAACAGGAACGTTTATTCAGGACAGGAGGAATTAATAAATGTTCAAATTGAAGAACCTTAGCAGAGAACAGAAAATTGAGTATGTAATTGTGTTTTCCATATTTGTTGTTTCTATTATTGTTGGTATCCTCGTAGGAAGAAATGAAGAATGGTTCAGACCCGCATTCTTTTCAGCAGGATATATGTCCGGATCCTTAATTACATGTTTATTATTATTCTCCGTTTACAGGTCTGTAAGCTACATTCTCGGACTTTTCAACAGAAAAACCGCGGAAAAATAGGATACAAAAACAGTTAAGAAAGTGCAATGCTCCGTTCAGTATCTTTTCTTTTGCACAAAAAAGGTTCCAATCAATTTATGATTGGAACCTTTTTTTAATGAGATTTTTTATCTCACGCCTCTTTTTTACTGCTTGTTACTGGTTTGCGTATTTTTTCTTCTTAAGAAGTCTTTCCCGTTCATTTTTATCAAGAATCTTCTTACGGAGACGGATAGACTCAGGAGTCACTTCGCAATACTCATCTTCATTCAGATATTCCAGAGCTTCTTCCAAAGTCATTATCCTCGGTTTTTTCATCGTTACTGTCTGTTCTTTCGTAGCAGAACGCATATTAGTCATCTGCTTAAGCTTAGTAATATTGACAGTAATATCATTTTCCCGGGTATGCTCCCCTACGATCATTCCGGAGTATATTTCTGTTCCTGGTTCTACAAAAATTGTTCCACGGTCTTCAACCTGCATGATACCGTATTGTGTTGCTTTTCCATTTTCCATAGATACCATTACACCTTGTCTTCTGCCGCCAACCTGGCCTTCTGCCATTGGCTGATAGCTGTCAAAGGAATGGTTAATGATGCCGTACCCTCTCGTTTGAGTCAGGAATTCAGTTGAATAACCAATCAGCCCGCGTGCAGGCACCATAAATTCAAGGCGAACCTGGCCTGTCCCATGGTTAGTCATATTGAGCATTTCACCTTTTCTCGCACCAAGAGATTCCATGACAGCACCAGTATATTCCTCCGGCACATCAATCTGAACACGTTCCACAGGTTCACATCTCACGCCGTCAATTTCACGAACGATAACTTCCGGTTTGGAAACCTGCAGCTCGTATCCTTCTCGTCTCATATTTTCAATAAGGATAGAAAGATGGAGCTCTCCTCTTCCTGATACAGTCCAAACATCAGGAGATGAAGTGTTTTCTACTTTTAAACTAACATCCGTTTCCAGTTCTGTGCGAAGACGTTCCTCGATTTTTCTGCTCGTAATATATTTCCCTTCTCTTCCGGCAAACGGGCTGTTGTTAACAAGGAAAGTCATTTGCAGAGTAGGCTCGTCAATTCTTAAAATCGGAAGAGGATCCTGATTGTCTGTTGGGCAGACTGTTTCCCCTACGTTAATTTCTTCCATACCGGAAACAGCAATAATGTCCCCTGCTTTTGCCTCATCGATTTCAATTCTTTTCAGGCCAAGGAATCCAAACAGCTTCGTAACTCTGAACTGCTTTACGGAACCGTCGAGCTTCATCAACGCTACTTGCTGGCCTACTTTGATAGTGCCGCGGAATACCCGGCCGACACCAATTCTTCCAAGGTAGTCATTATAGTCCAGAAGGGTGATCTGGAACTGAAGCGGCTCTTCACTGTTATCTGCAGGTGCCGGAATGTTCTCAATGATAGATTCGAAAAGTGCCGACATATCTTCGTCCTGCTTTTCAGGATCTACACTGGCAGTTCCGTTGATTGCAGATGCATATACTACAGGGAAATCCAGCTGATCTTCTTCTGCGCCAAGGTCGATGAATAAGTCGATGACTTCGTCGACTACTTCTTCCGGTCTTGCAAAATCCCGGTCAATTTTATTTACAACTACAATCGGCGTAAGCTTTTGCTCAAGTGCTTTTTTCAGTACGAATCTTGTCTGAGGCATTGTGCCTTCATAAGCGTCGACAACGAGAAGTACACCATCAACCATTTTCATGATACGCTCAACTTCTCCGCCAAAATCGGCGTGTCCAGGAGTATCCATGATGTTAATGCGCTTTTCTCCATAATTAATCGCAGTATTCTTCGCAAGGATTGTAATTCCACGCTCTTTTTCAAGGTCGTTGGAATCCATCGCCCGTTCTGCTACCTGCTCATTTGTGCGAAATGTTCCTGACTGATGCAGCAATTTATCTACTAAAGTAGTCTTACCATGGTCTACGTGTGCAATGATCGCAATATTTCTTATATCTTCACGAATTTTCATTCTGTAAATCTCTCCTTAAGAGTCGGATGAACAACTGTATTATTATACCACAATTTCAGGAATAATAAAGGATTATATTTGAAATAGTTGTGAAAAGAGAGATTATTCTGCTAAAAAGAGGGGGTTTGCCCGATGATGCGTGCAAGCATAGTAAGTGTTTTCGGGCCGGCAATTCCGTCGATATTAAGCCCATGTTTTCTCTGAAAGCTTCTCACTGCCGATTCTGTTTCCTGTCCGTAAATACCGTCAGCCCCGTATTCAGGAAGCCTCTCTCCTGCAAGGACGAGTAAGTTTTGGAGATCCCTTATTTTTGCCCCCTTCATCCCTCTTCGAAAAATACCATTCATTTCTTTCAGGAGAATGGAAGCTTGTTCATTTTTTCTGTTTGCAGTTAATTTGCTGTTCCGCTGATAAAGGCCCGTTCTCACAGCAGCCATATTCATGCCGGGGCAGCTTGTGTGCTGCCCTGGATGTTCGTTGTGGCCAAGTACATTTCTTACTGGTATTTTAAATTGGCCGGTTAACAGAATGAGGAGCCTGTCCAAGGATACAATCTGGCTAAGAGTAAAACTTCCCACTCCTGTGAGGCATACCCCTATGTTTCCGCTGTTTTGTCCGCCAGTATGATAACTGACTGTCTCCAGGCTGTTTGTCCATTGTAGAGTCCCGTTTCTTGTAATAACAAAGTGATAACCGATTCCCGGCCAGCCATGATGCCGGACATGATAATCCGCAAAAGAGAAAGCATCTCCGGAAGATGTACCGCTATGATGCAGTGTTATATACTGAATTCTGCTGAGGTCCTGTTTTCCGTACTTTTTGTGAGGGTGTTTTCTTACTTGTTGTCTTACATCCTTTAGTCCTTGCATCTTTTCGAAACTCATCCGTACTTCCTCCTCATGCGCAGCAACAGCTGCTCTTTCTGTATATGTACAAAAAAACAGGAGGAAAGTATGGCTGTGGTTCAAATTAAAAAAAGTACGGGGCCAGACCCCGCACAATTTATCTAAACCATTGTTTTTTAAAAAAATTATAGTAACAGGAGCTGCAGTAATACGATATAACCCGCCGCTCCGGAGACAAAGGCGCCAAGACTGCTTTCCCTTTCGTCAGGCAGCTCTTCTTTTAATACGTTGAGAATGATGGCCCCTGACAAGAACGCAAATACTAAAGCAAAAATTTCCTCCGGGATAATTGCAAAGCTTCCTGCAGCGGCTCCAATAATAATAGCTACAGCGAGAACCCAGCGTCCGTATTTGTCATAAGTCTCTTCATGATGAAATCTCAGGCCAAAGTCAGTCACGAGAAAATGCAGAGCCATCACAATGACAAATAACAACATACCTATCCATCCATCTTCAGACTGGTAAACAAGTAAGTAGCCAATCAAGGCGTTATAGAAGAAAAACAATGCAACATGGTTCCAGAAAGCCTCTATGTGCGGAGAACTTTCGCCGGAAGCCTTTTTATTTGCTTTATGGGATTTTTTCACATATTTTTCTATGCTATAAAAAATGATTAATCCTAGTAATGCTGTAACGTATACATGATGGGCTAGGTAGTTGAAGATCCCTGCAGTTAACTCTTGTGCCACAGTTTCCTGATGTTCTTCCAGCTCAGGAAGAATGTGCAGGAAAACATACGCTACTGAAATACCGCCTGCAATAGATAAAAATCGGCTTCTTGGAATATGTTCAATGAAATGAAGCCTTCCTACGGTGAGATGAACTACTGCCAGAAGCACTGAAGCACCAATTACAAGCCAGTTCACCAGGAATCACCTCCTTCACTGAGAGGTTACCCAAGTTGCCGGATTTTGTAACATTTCCTCATATTGCGCCGCTCACCACCAACCTTAAAAGCTTATTGAACATGCCCCTCCCTTCGAGAGTTTCTTTCCACCACACAAGAAAATTGTGCGGGGCCAGACCCCGCACAATTTCGTGAACATGTTAATGAATGAGAGTTTCTTCTTCTTTTCGAAAGAACCATTTTAAGGAACGGTATACATCAGCTTTTTCCCGAAGGATATAGTGTCTGAAGCGCTCATCTTTAATGTTTTTATACGCACTCATTAAGGTGGAAGGACGGTTATACTGATTTACTTCCCCGTAACCGAACATGCTGGATAAATCCATAAGCTCTCTAACCAGCGCAAGACACCGCTGATTATCCGAAGTTAAATTATCCCCATCAGAAAAATGGAATGGATATACATTATATCTCGAAGGCGGGTATTTACTGTCAATGAGTTCGAGGGCTTTCCTGTATGCGGAAGAGCAGATTGTACCTCCACTCTCTCCCTTCATAAAGAAATCTTCCTCTGAAACAACTTTAGCTTCTGTATGGTGAGCGATAAATTCAATTTCCACTGTTTCGTACTTTGTCCTCAGGAAACGTGTCATCCAGAAAAAATAGCTTCTCGCCATAAATTTTTCCCACCGGCCCATAGAGCCGGAAGTATCCATCATCGCGAGCACAACAGCCTTAGATTCAGGCTTTGTTTTTTCCTCCCATGTCTTAAATCTGAGATCATCGTTGTAAATCGGCGCCACTCCCGGTTTTCCGCTCAGTGCATTACGCTTAATTGCCTCTAAAATAGTCCGCCTTTTATCAATATTTCCCATCAGGCCTTTTTTACGGATATCATTAAATTCAATGCTTTCAATTACAATATTATCTTCTTCTTTTTCCTTAAGATTTGGCAGTTCCAGCTCCTGGAACAAGATGTTTTCCAGTTCTGCCAGTGACACCTCAGCTTCATAATAATCCTCGCCAGGCTGATTGCCTGCTCCTTCACCTTTACCGGCCCCTTTTTCAGGAGTCCCATCCCGCGCAACTACATCACCTATCTCACTGTCCCCAGAGCCCTGGCCAACATGTTTGTTTTTTTCATAGTTATAACGTATTTTGTATTCATCGAGAGAGCGAATTGGAATTTTTATAACGTCACGACCATTGGACATAATAATATTTTCTTCACTGACAAGGTCTGGGAGGTTCTTGTTAATAGCTTCCTGAACCTTTTCCTGGTGACGCTGCTGATCTTGGTATCCTTTTCGGTGGAGGGACCAGTTCTCCTGAGAGACAACGAAATTCTTACCTGCAATGCCTTTCATTTTTTCCCCTCCTTAAAATTTTGTTCACATTTCTACAAAAGAAGCATATACTATTTTCGATGAGACGCTGTACGTCTGGATAATAGTAAATTGTAAATAGAAGCTTACTCTATCCTATGCGAAAGATTCTTTAAGTTGACTAAAAAATCTGATAATTAAACAGGCATATTCTCTATAATAGACAGGACAAGCTTTCAGGATCTCGCTCATATGATAAAAAACTTTCCCCATCGGGCAGGCTGTATTATTAATTCCCTTCCCTTCACAGCAAAAAAAGCACCGCTATGCATAACGCGGTACTTTCTCAACTGGACTGCCTGTAAACCTATTGAAAAACACGGAAATTATCTGGCGGCCAATACGATAAATTAGCTTTTCCAACAAGGGTTTCCTTATCTATAAAACCAATTTGGCGGCTGTCCAGGCTGTTCCTTCTATTATCGCCCAGTACAAAGACTTGTCCTTCAGGAACGACCTCTTCCTTTGTCAGTTCCTCAAGTGTAAAATCTTCTGTAAACGGTACTTTTCCGTATTCCTCTTTATAACCGTCAAGGAAAGGTTCTTCATATGGCTCACCATTTACATACAATACATCATCTTCGTATGCAATATGGTCTCCTGGCAGCCCGATAATCCGTTTTATATAATCTGTCTCCTCATCTGCATGGAAGATTACGAGGTCGAACCGCTCAGGACCGCCGTTTATGTCGTATCCGATCTTGTTAACGATTATCCGTTCTCCGTCCTGGATCGTAGGCATCATTGACTGCCCGTAAACTATATAATTTGTAAATAAGTACGATCTTACAAATAGTACAATCAAAACGACAACAGCTATTGTTTTTACCCAGCTCCACAGCTCCCGCTTCCAGACTGATTTTTGTGCGTGCTCCTTATTTTCACTGGCTTCTATAATTTTCATGTTGTCTCCTCCATTATTAGCTTCCAATTAAGCTTACGAATGAAAAACTATTCATTAATTGTATTGCCACACACACACTATTTTAAACCATTATAATTTGATAATAAGGTTTGTAAAGCTGCTGTAATCTAAAACCATTAATATTACAATATTCTTCTATAAAAAAATAAAAAACAGGTTTAAAATATTATTAATTACACTTTCTAATTGAGAAAATAAAAAACACCCTGGCTGGCATCTCTCCCAGCAGGGTGTTTTACAAATAATCCATTAGGACATTCTGAACAGAATAACTACCGGTTCAGCAGACTTCCTACGTACCGAAGCAGATCATTTGCAGAAACAGAATTATACCCATGTTCATTAATTAGTCTTTCTATAACGTTATTAATCTTCTTCAGCTGATTCTCATCCGGTATTTTTGTAGATGTAGTAATCTTTACCACATCTTTTAAATCAGCAAACAGCTTTTTCTGGATTGCCTCCCTAAGGCGCTCATGTGAATTATAATCAAATTTCTTTCCTTTTCTGGCGTAAGCTGAGATACGTATCAGAATTTCTTCCCGGAAGGCTTTTTTCGCATTCTCGGAAATACCTATCTGTTCCTCAATGGAACGCATAAGTTTTTCATCCGGATTCATCTCTTCTCCAGTAAGAGGGTCTCTCAGTTTATTTTTATTGCAGTACGCTTCCACATTATCAAGATAGTTATCCATAAGTGTTTTTGCCGACTCTTCATAAGAATATACAAATGCCTTCTGCACTTCTTTTTTCGCGATTTCATCATACTCTTTCCTTGCGGTGGAAATGAAGTTAAGATAACGTTCTTTATCATCCTTGGAAATGGATGCATGCTGGCCAAGCCCGTCCTTAATTGACCTGAGAACATCAAGAGCATTTATTGCAGAAAGGTCTTTTCTTATGATCGCTGATGAGATTCTGTTAATTACATATCTCGGATCAATACCCTCCATCCCTTCATCTGAAAACTCTTTTTTCAGTTCTTCTACATCCTGGGCATTAAAGCCTTCCACACTCTGCCCATCGTAAAGCTTTAATTTTTTCAGTGCGTCCACACCATTTTTCTTCGATTCCTTCAGCCTCGTAAGGACGGTAAAAATAGCAGCAATTTTCAGGGCATGAGGGGCAATATGGACATCGCCAATATCACTTTCCTTAATCATTTTTTCATAGATACGTTCCTCTTCACTTACTTTTAAATTATAAGGAATTGGCATTACGATAATACGGGAATGGAGGGCTTCATTTTTCTTATTGGCAATAAATGATTTATATTCCGCTTCGTTAGTATGAGCCACGATCATTTCGTCAGCTGAAATTAAGGCGAACCTTCCAGCTTTAAAATTCCCTTCCTGAGTCAGGGAAAGGAGGTGCCATAGAAACTTCTCATCACATTTAAGCATTTCCTGGAATTCCATCAGACCTCTGTTTGCTTTGTTAAGCTCTCCGTCAAACCGGTACGCCCTCGGGTCTGATTCCGATCCGTACTCAGCTATAG
Organism: Evansella clarkii; assembly: GCF_002019695.1. Classification (GTDB taxonomy): domain Bacteria; phylum Bacillota; class Bacilli; order Bacillales; family Salisediminibacteriaceae; genus Evansella; species Evansella clarkii. The sequence continues at coordinate 5,065,800 of NZ_KV917376.1, forward strand.
TAGAAAAATCGATGCTTCCGGTAAGATCAGCAATATCCTGTGATTTCGGGTCAGACGGACTGAAAGTACCAACCCCTACACGTCTGTCTTCTGATAATACAATTCTTTCCACAAGCACATCTTCAATTCTGCCGCCGTATTCCTGTTCAAGCCGCATCATATTAAGAGGCGATAAATTCCCTTCCACCCTTACACCATATTCCTGATAAAAATCATGCCGTAAATGCTGGGGAATAAGATGAAGGGGATCTTCATGCATCGGGCAGCCTTTAATCGCATAGACCGCCCCCTGATCTGTCCGGGAGTACTTCTCCAGCCCACGCTTAAGCATAGTAACAATCGTGGACTTACCACCGCTCACCGGCCCCATTAACAGCAAGATCCTCTTCTTGACGTCCAGCCGTCTTGCAGCAGAATGAAAATATTCTTCTACAAGCCTTTCCAGTGCATCTTCCAGACCAAAAATCTGGTCTTCAAAAAAGCGATACCGTTTCTTCCCGTCCTTTTCTTCTACACCTGCATCTTTAATCATGTTATAAATCCTTGCATGCGCAGTCTGGGCAACTTCCGGCCGCTCACGCAAAATTTCCAGATAGTCAGCGAATGTCCCTTCCCATTTCAGGCCTTCCTCTTCTTCCCGGTGTCGTTGAATTTTATTTAATATATCCATAGTCTCCTCCTCTCAACACCAAGCAATGCCAATAGACATCCATGGTTCATCTTATGCATTCACCCAGAGGATGATTCTGGCTGTTTGTTCAAAGAAATTGAAAACTCTTTCCAATCTCTGCTGTTTTTAAGTAAAATAATAGATAATTCGACATACATATATTGAAAGTTGGGACATCCATGCGTGCAGTGACCGGAAACCTGGTAATACTTGCTTTTATCGTTATTTTTTCTATTTTAGTGTTTGGAGCAACAAAAGAGTTTTCTGAAGCGCGCCCTCTTGGCGATGTACTGGAGGAAAACATAGATTTAAAGACTGTACAGCTTGAGCAGAACAGTTATATCCTGGATAGACACGGTGAGATAGTTTCGGAAATTTACGGACCCGTCAACAGAATCAACCTTACGTATGACGAGATACCGGAAAATGTAAAAGGAGCGTTCCTTTCTGCTGAAGACCAGTCATTCTATGAACATAAAGGTTTCGACCTTGCCGGGATTGCCAGGGCGTTTATCGTCAATTATCAGAACGAAAGTACCTCACAGGGAGGTAGTACGATAACCCAGCAGCTAGTCCGAAATGTGTATTTATCCGGAGAAAAAACGTATGAAAGAAAATTAACCGAGCTGTTATACGCCTATCAGCTTGAACAGAAATTATCAAAGGAAAAAATTATTGAATTGTATGTAAACGCAGTTTATTTCCATAACGGTATTTATGGGATTGAGGCTGCAAGTAACTACTATTTCAGTAAATCGGCAGAAGAGCTTTCTTTAGCGGAAACTGCCTTTCTCAGCTCTGTACCTAACAGCCCTGAACGATACAACCCTTTAAAATACAGTGAAAGGACTCACGAGAGAAAAGAATGGATATTGCAAAAGATGCTTGAAACAGACTGGATCACCAGGGAGGAATTCGATAATGCCCTGGATGAAGAAATAGTTCTTTCACTTCAGGAAAAGACAGACAGTTATCCAGATTATGTAACATATATTCATCATGAACTGGAGCAGCTTATCAGTGAAAAGGAAGGCTATTCAGCACAACTGAGAAATGCCGGATCGAGTGAGGAAAGGCAGGAGACAGAGCAAAGGCTTAAAGAGCGAACAAAAACAATTTTAAATCAGGGAGTAATTATTGAAACAGCTCTCAATCCTGAGCTGCAGGAGCAAGCTGCAAAAATCGTGAGACTAAATACGGGCGGCTCTCTTCAGGCAGCAGCAGTTATCATTGATCATACAGAAAATGAAACAGCAGCTATAACCGGAGGGACAGATTATCAGAAATTTAATTTTCACAGGGGATTTCAGGCTTACAGACAGCCAGGGTCTTCACTAAAGCCACTTCTTGTGTTTGCACCTTTTATTGAAGAAACAGGACTGAAGTCGAAAGACATTATTGATGCCTCCCCGTTCAGTAAAAACGGGTACAATCCGAAAAATTCCGGGGGCGGTGTATACGGGAGAGTCGCTATGGAAACAGCGTTTATGAATTCATATAATACAGCGGCTGTACGAATGATGGATACAATTAGTCCTGAAACAGCCTTTTCATACATGAGAGGCTTTGACTTCACCCATCTGAACAATCATGAACCTGTCCTTCCTGCAGCGCTTGGCGGGCTGGGGAATGGCGTCTCAGTACTGGAAATGACACAGGCTTATACCGCATTTGCCAATGATGGAAAGTACAAGGCCCCGCGGGGTATCCGGAAAGTAACAGATCTTCATGGAAATACACTCTATGAATGGAGTTCTCGCAATAAAGAGGTCTGGAGCCCGGAGACAGCAGGGGAAATTAATAAAATGATGAATAAAACAATTACTTCAGGGACCGGGAGGCAGGCAGCATTTTCAGCACAGGGGTTTATTGGAGGAAAAACAGGGACAACGAATGATTATTATGACCTCTGGTTTATCGGTTCCTCGAATAAGTATACTTCAGGGGTCTGGGTTGGCTACGACACACCTGCGCCAGTTCCTGCCGGCAGCCGGCAGTCACATCTTCACATATGGAAACAAATTATGATGGAAGCACAGAAGATTAAACAATAAATAGAAGGGGGTGTCCTAAAAGATCGCATATTGCATGATTTAAAGGACAACCTCTTTTTTCGTATTTTGTTTTTGGTTTATTAAGAGCTGAATCCATTATCCTGCCTCCGACGTGAACGATTCGAGCGGACTTATTAAATCAACTCCAATTAATTATAGAGAATGGGGTGTCACCAAAACCACGGCTTTTGGTGACACCCCCTTTTTTATTCATATAGGAAGACTGGCGACAATACTGTTATATACTTTTAAGAGTGCATAAATCACAGCCAGCCCGAAGGAAAACCAGAAAAATATATGAAAAAACACCAGACCGACAAGCCCGGGGGTTGTCAGTGATTTACTTACTTTATAAACAAAAAACACAAAATAAGCAAAACAGGACAAAATAAATACCGCGACAAATAAGATAGGGTTAAATACAGCAAAAACGGACAGGATTCCCCCGGACAGAAAAATCCAGCTTCCCCCACGAAGACTTTTAAGGTCTGTCCCTTCTGCATCCTGGGAAAAGAATAAAAGGGATAGCTCATTAACTGTATCAGCAATTAATTTTAATGCGGAAAACACCATAAAAAAGAACAACCAGAGTAAAAAAAGCAATGTGAGATGGATTCCCTGCTCAGAAAAAAACTCGATCATGCCACTGTACAGACCAATGTCAGTCAAATATCCGACTAACAGCCTTTCCGTATATACAGCCAGTGAGAGGCTGAACAAAATAAGTGAAATGAGCGGAAAATGGCTCGTTAAATATGTATTTTTCATATTAAGCTCCTGTGTAAAATAATCTGTAACTGATACAGAAAGAAAATAAGCAGCGAACAGGTTTAGTTTCGCTGCCCCGGTATCTGCATAATTTTACAGATGATGAACGGCTTCATATGTATAAAGCTGGTTACCTGAAGCTGTATCCTCTTTACTCTCAGCACGGCGTTTTTTGTGAGCCGCTTTGAACTGGTCGCTGTTTACCCATGCCTCATAAGCTGCTTTTGACTCCCATTTCGTGTAAACGAGCTGGTAGTTACTTTCGTCTTCCGGATTCAAAAACATAAAATCAAGGCAGCCTGGAGTGTTTTTCATCTTTTCAGCGCTTTCTCCAAAACGTCCTGCTACGGCTTCCCTGTTTTCTTTCGGAACATGCAATTCATTAATTACTACGTACATTACAAATCACTCTCCTTATTTGCATTATACGACAAGAAAGGAATGTTTTAAATTAGAATGAGGAATATATGTATATATTTCTTACAGAAAGCTTCCACCTTAAAGGTGAGCCTTTTCTTCTAAAATAAAACATGGTATATTTGACTATAGAGAACATCAAAGGAGGAATTTTTGATGGCATTACTATTAATTCTCGGGGTTTGTGTTGCCTTTATGGCGGCTATCCTTACTGCAGGATACAACGATAACCCGCATAAAAATTAATTGGGAAAGCTGCTTTGCCGTAATACGGACGGGCAGCTTTTTTAATTTTCTTCCTATCCCTCCGCCTGCCTCCTTTCTGATTTCCCCTCCGCACAAACAGTACTTAAAAAAAAACAGTCCTATTTTTTGCCTGTCCGAATAAGTGTATAAGGACAATAGAACAAGGTGGGATATATATGAGATGCTTCCTTTACCCGGATATCGGCCTGATCGATGAGCAGCTGAGCCTTCATACTGAGGGTTTTTTCCCCGATGAACCAGTAAATATAAAGGTTACTATGAGTCATGCAAAAAATAGTGTATGGTCTGCATCTATGCGTACTTTTGCTGACAGCAGCGGAAAAGTTATTTTTGGAGAACAAAAAGGTGATGTAAACGAATTGACCAGACTGCTCTGGAAACTTAGACCTGAAGCTAATACAGTTAATTCTTCTGCACAGACTTTCCGTTCAAAAACAACGCAGCTTTATTTTACAATAATCGGTGAATCCAGTGGTACTTCATTTACCAGGGAAGTTATAAGGCTTGCGAAAGAGGATAATCTGTTACATGAAAAATATGAAGGTGTTGGAGCTAATGGAGAGTTTTTTTGCCCGGAAGGAGAAACAAACCTCCCTTGCCTGATCGTCCTTGGCCAGTCTGGTGAATCACTGCCTCCACAATTAATCGCTGCCATGCTGGCTTCTCACGGCTGGGGGACACTGGGGCTCACCTTGCAAGTGGAAAATGAGAATAGGCAAGGCTCAGCTATTGAGATCGAAACCCTGCACAGAGCTGTCGACTGGCTCGAAAAACACCGTTATTCCGACGCCAGCCGTATCTTTATTTATGGTGCTTCACATAGCGGAACTCTAGCTCTTTATACCGCTGCAAAAAATCCCAAGGTTAAAGGGGTCATTGCTGTAAACGCATCCAGTCATATTTTTCAGAAGCCGGAACAAGCATTGAGTAATAACTCTCCAGTTATGGAACAGGGAGAGGCAGTACCCTTTGCAGGATTCTCTTTTGCCGATAAATGCAAAAAATACTTCAGACTGATTACAGGCGGTGAATCAGATTATGAACAGTTTTATTTTCGTGCTCTTGAAAAAAACAAAAAATCCGGCAGAACAGACACAGCTGTTCCTGCAGAAAATATAAATGGTCCCCTGTTGCTGATCAGCAGCAAAAGTGACAAGTACTGGCCATCTTTTCGAATGAGCCAGGAAATAATCGGCCGTCTTACGCAGCATTCATTTAAATTTCCATCAAAAAATATAATCCTGGAAACCTCCGGCCATCAGCTTGTCCTGCCGTTTCTTCCTTATAAATATTTTATGGAATCTTCAGGAGATGCAAATGGGTCCGGAGAAATGGAAATCTGCTCTGAAGGTGAAAAAGCATGGAGGGCAATCCTGCACTTTCTGAATAAATATTGTCCACCCGCGCCACTCCAGCAAACAGCCCCGTTTTCCCGCGAAAAAGAACATGCCAGGTAATACAAAAAGCGAGCGCGTTGTGCGCTCGCTTTTTTCAACAGGATTAAGTTAAATCCCCGAACTGCTGCTGCCTTAATGCTTCATATACAATAATTGCAGCTGTATTCGATAAATTTAACGACCTGATTTTATCGGTCTGTGGTATACGAAAGCATCTGTCCTTGTTCGCCTCAGTCAGCTCAGCAGGAAGTCCCTTCGTTTCCTTCCCAAACACAAAAAAATAATCTTTATCAGGTATACTGTAATCAAATTCGTGGTAATATTTTTCCCCTATCGTCTCGATGAAAAAGAATTCACCATGGGGAAACTTATTAAATAGTTCATTAATATTGTCATAATGGCTGATATTAACATTAGGCCAGTAATCGCATCCGGCTCGTTTCAGCATACGATCATCAGTTGAAAAACCTAGAGGATGGATTAAATGGAGAGACGTATTAGTTCCTGCGCAAGTTCTTGCTATATTCCCTGTATTAGCAGGTATTTCAGGTTCATGTAGTACAATATGCAATCCCACTGTCAATTTCACCTCAAAATTTAATTAAACTGTATCATTACTCAACTATACTTTATTATGCCCGGAAAAAGAAAAAGAAGGCTTCCCGGCAATTATTGTGGAACAGCCTCCAGCCTTTCAGTAATTTTCCTGATATCCCCCAGTGTAGCTTCTTTTCCAATCACCTGATACACCGGTATATTTTCCAGAGAACCAAAAAGGTTTTTCTTATTTACAAAAGTATACTGTATCGTTGGCACTGGTTCATCAAAGGAAATGAGTTCACCAATAAAATCAGAAAATTCCTGAATGGTTATACCACTTTCAATCAGGTCCTGGCTTGTGTTCCCGGAAATAATATAATTCCTTAGTGTATACAGTTCCAGTCCCTGGATGTTCTGGTCCTGCACTAATTCAATTCTGCCCCCGTCCCCTGTATCATAGCTGACTACAAGAAGTTCTTCATCATATACTGTTTCTGAAATCTCCCAGCCTTCCGGAAGCTCATCAGGGAGCAAAACCGGAAATGGAAGTTCCCTGACTGCCTGATTAAAAGTCATATCGGAACTTGAGCATGCAGTTAATAAAAGAAAAATAACTGCAGCTGATATTTTTAACACAATATTACAGGGTATCATTTTCGGCATCCATTCTTTCTAATAATAAAGTTAGCATATTAAGGATACTATAGTTTTCGCTGCTAGTGAAGCCCTGGAGTAAAACAGAGTAAACTAAGTATTGCTGTTTCTAACCGGGGATTTTTTATCTGTTAAAAATCCCGGTCAATTATATGGAAGAATTTATACTTAATTTCAGGGGTCCATGCAGTGGAATCTTCATAGGCCCAGTACCTCATTCTGCTGTTAGTCGTCTGGGCATTTACAAGAGGCATATTTTCTTCATCTTTTGCAGTGACGATTGTCGTATGCTGCCAGCGGCCATCACCGTTGAAATCATAACAAATGATGTCTCCATTAAGCAGATCCTCCGGACGTTCAACCTCTACAGCCTGAAGGCCTTCTTTTGCTCCGCTCAGATACCACCTGAGTGCATGAGCAACAGACCAACTGAAACTCCAGCTATTATTACGATACCACCAGCCTTTTGTTCTTTGAGGAATTCCCCACATTGGAGCTCCCCCAGCCATCAAGCATTGCGACACATAATTCGTACAATTGTTTTCAAAAACTTTATAAGCAGGATTATAATCATTCCACCACCGCTCTGCATAGCGGACAACAGCCATCCGGTCATAACTGTAGGCAGGTGAAGATCTCCTGCTTCCTTCAAACGGTAAAAGTGAGCTGCCGTTTCGATCCCCCTCTTCACTTGCTCCTTCCCTGTATAAAACATAATCATCTATTATTTCTCCACCTTCAGTAACTGCACGCCTGACCTGAACTTGTTCTTCAATATACAGCCGCTTCCCCCTGCGGATAACATTTTGCATTTTAATCCCGTAATCAATAATCGTTTTTCCTTCTATCGACCTTTCTGTAATAATGCGTCCGTCTACAATGTTTTTCACTATTTCAGCCTTGCTGCTTTTTAATCTCTCCTGTTTTCTTCTTAACGCTTCTTTTTCGTCCTCTCTGATAAATACAGATTCGTTTACTGTACTCACATAGCATTTATGAAGATCTTCAACATGCCTTTTTAACTGGTTAATCACTTTATCATTCCCCCCGCCTGTTTATACACTTTATTCGTTCACAAGGAGAATTAATGAGTAAATTCTTTTAAGTTTCCGGCTGAATAAAAAAACTGCCTTCTGTCGTTAATAACTTAATTAACAACAGAAGACAGTTTAAATGTCATTTATATTTATGATATTTTTTCAATTGCCCCTTCCAGCGTAAGAAGCTGCACTTTCTTATCCAGCCCTCCACCGTAGCCTACCATAGAACCATTGCTTCCAATAACACGATGGCACGGAATAATCAGAGGGACAGGATTCTGATTATTAGCTCCTCCGATGGCACGGACGGCTTTCGGAGCCCCTATCTCCATGGCAATGTGCTTATAAGATCTGGTCTCCCCATATGGTATAGTTTTCACCTGGTTCCATACTAAATTCTGAAACTGCGTTCCTCTCAGGTCAAGGGGGAGATCAAAATCTCTTCGCTCACCCGAGAAATACTCGTTAATTTGCATTGCTGCCTCATGCAGCTGTTCAGTATCTTCAACGAGTTTTACATTCATCAGCTTTGACTGGAGCCATTTTTCAATCAGTGGCTTTGTCTCTTCACTGCTTCCAAATTCAACAAAGCAAATTCCTTTTTCTGATTTCCCTACAGTTAACTTTCCAATTGGACTGTCCATTTCAGCATAATAGATGAATGGTTTTTTTAACATTCCTAACCCCGCTTTCAGTCAAGCCTTTGCTACTATACTACTTTACCTCTCCCGCTGTTTCCATCCTCATATGAGGTTATTTTCAAGCATTTCCAGTCCTTTTTCTATTTCTATCTGGACATTTTTATCTTTTTCTCTTTCTTTCGCCTTCATCAGCATGCTGTATGACTCTTTAGTGCCAATTTTCCCGATAGCCCATGCGGCAGTTCCCCGGATGACCGGCCTCGGATCAGTCTCTAACAAATCATTAAGTTCAGGGACAGCATCTTCTTCTTTAAAGTGAGCAAGAGCGATTATCGCATTCCTTTGTATCGGCTTTTTCCCTCTCCATGATCCTGAAATCGGACCAAATTTTTCTTTGAATTCCCGGTTGCTGATTTTAAGGAGCGGAATCAGTTTAGGTTTTACCACCTCATGGTCCGGCTCCATTTCCGGATGGTGATGTGTGTCCTTCCCCTTATTCACAGGACATACTACCTGGCACGTATCACAACCATATAATCTGTTCCCCAGTTTCTGTCTGTATTGTTCTGGGAGAAAATCTTTTGTTTGTGTTAAAAATGCAATGCATTTATTTGAATCAAGCTGTCCACCTTGCACTAAAGCTCCGGTAGGACAGGCTTCAACACATTTATTACATGTTCCGCACTGATCTTCAAGTGGAATATCAGGCGGAATATCCAAGGTTGTAATCATCTCACCCAGATAAACATAAGAGCCGAATTCAGGAGTAATAATGGCACAGTTTTTCCCACTCCAGCCTATCCCTGCCCTTTCAGCCACTGCCCGGTCAGAAAGCTCCCCTGTATCAACCATAGAAACGCATTTTTCACCAGGAACTTTTTCTGCTATAAATTCTTCAAGCATCTTCAGTTTTCTCCTGAGAATATTATGATAGTCCTCTCCCCAGGAGGCACGGCAGAACAAGCCTCTTCGCTCCCCTTTTTTAGAACGGGGAGCGTTTTTTAATTTAGATGGGTAGGCAAGCGCGATGGAAATAATGGACTTTGCCTCAGGAAGAGTCTGCTGGGGCTCTGTACGCTCCTGGATCGTACCTTTTTCAAAACCCGACTGATAGCCTAATTCCTGCTGTGTCTCAAGCCTGGATTTCAATGATACGAAGGGATCCGCGGAGGCAAAGCCAATCTTATCAATCCCTATAAGCTTACTATATGCAATAATATCTTCTTTCAATTGGGCATTTGCCACTGGAATCACCTTCTTTCTTTTTTAACTGTTCTGCAATAAAATACATTTTTATAAGGTCTCGCATGAGGACCACGCAGCAGCCTGCTTGATCGCATGTTTAAACATTAAAAAAGCAGCGACTCCCTGCAGGACCACTACTTTTATTCTCTGTATCATATTTAAATTAAGATGATGGAGCGGGTGATGGGAATCGAACCCACGACATCAGCTTGGAAGGCTGAGGTTTTACCACTAAACTACACCCGCATGATTTTCTGGGGAGACTTCGGCTGCTTTCCACGGCCGGACATGTCTCTTCCTCTTCAAGCTTATGCTCCGTAGCGTATACGTCGAGACAACACGCTGCTGTTGCATAGATGCTTTGCTCGTGGCTGAGGTTTTACCACTAAACTACACCCGCATGATTTTCTGGGGAGACTTCGGCTGCTTTCCACGGCCGGACATGTCTCTTCCTCTTCAAGCTTATGCTCCGTAGCGTATACGTCGAGACAACTCGCTGCTGTTGCATAGATGCTTTGCTCGTGGCTGAGGTTTTACCACTAAACTACACCCGCATGATTTTCAGCTGATTTATGGTATTTATTTTACAAGGTGAAAGCTGGATTGTCAAATGAAGCTGGAAGGAAGACCTTTAGATTTCTTCCGGTACTTCAACAGAACACATTACCTTGTGCAGGGACTGCAAGATCCCGACGAAGTGTGGCAAGGCAAGAATATTATAAACTTATCTTTTAATTTACTAAAGGGTCTGGTTATTCCCATCTCCAGACCCTTCAGCCCTTAGCTGCTGCCCATTTACCTTCTGCCTCTCGTCACTCTTCTCATCAGCCCTCTGAACAGCCTGTACATAACATATTTCTTAAATAAACGAACCAACATCTTTTCACCGCCATTCTTTTGGTAGACAAATTCATACATTTCTTATTTTGTTTATTTCCCGGGAATTATATATAAAAAACAATTATTAATGCCTGGAAGAAAAAATGACCGTTCTGAACTGAACGGTCATCTTGTATTTAATTATTTATAAACATGCTCATCCACAATTTCGTGCAAGTGATTATAGATGACTAAGCGGCTTGGCTTATTTTCTTCCGCCAGCTTCTTTCCTTCCGCGATGGCATCGTCCAGATTATCAAATGAAGAAGTTGGTGCAGTATTTTCTATCTTAACATACCAATGCTCCACACTCTCGCCAGTTTTTTCTGCTCTCACTGTATATTCTCTCATGAATGCTCACCTCTTTTTTAACTGTTTAGTGAGGCTCTACCCGTTCAAAAAAATCTTTAAACGCAATCACGTTTCTGGTTTAAGTCCTCTTAAGATAGGTTATTCAAAACTAAATAAGGCAATATAAACTATGAGATTCATTAAGGAGGATGAGACAATATGGAATACGATAAAATTAAGAACAGACAGAAAGATGGACAGCCTGCTCAGGAACAGGACCGACAGCCTGGTTTTGAAAATGAAATGAATCCGGAACCTATATACGACGATCCTGATTATAAAGGAAGCGGGAAGCTGAAAGGAAAAGTAGTCCTTCTTACCGGCGGAGACAGTGGTATTGGGCGCGCAGCCGCTATAGCTTTTGCGAAGGAAGGGGCAAAGCTGGCCATAGTATATAAGGACGAGCATGAAGATGCTGAGAAAACAAAGTCCGAGGTTGAAAAGTATGACAGCGAATGCCTGCTCCTTTCAGGTGATGTTGGTGAGGAAGACTTTTGTCAGGATGCAGTTCAAAAAACGATCGATCAGTACGGGAAATTAGATACGTTAGTTAATAATGCTGCAGAACAGCATTATCAGGAAAAAATTGAGGATATTTCTACAGAGCAGATGGAAAGGACTTTTAAAACAAATATTTTCTCTGCATTCCATTTTATTAAAGCTGCCATGCCTCATCTAAAAGAAGGAAGCACTATTATAAATACTGTTTCGGTTGTTCATTACAAAGGGATGCCAGTTTTAATGGATTATGCTGCTACAAAAGGAGCACTCGTAGCACTAACTCGTTCCCTTTCCCAGAACATCGTCTCTAAAGGGATCAGGGTAAATGCGGTAGCGCCTGGGCCAATCTGGACTCCGTTAATACCTTCTTCCTTCCCTTCTGAAAACGTTGAAGAATTTGGACTAAACAGCCCAATGGGACGTCCAGGGCAACCGGCAGAACTTGCTCCTGCGTATGTATATCTCGCTTCAGGCGACTCTTCTTATGTATCAGGACAGGTGATTCATATCAATGGCGGCGATATAGTTAATGGTTAATAAATTATTAAAAAGGTTCCCTAATTGGGAGCCTTTTTTTGAGCAGTCTGTATGTAATGCCTATCCTTTAATTCACGTATGAAAAAAAGCCTTTTGGAGAAATTATCATTAGGGAGGTGAAAATCATGAGCAGACAAAATGAACGCAATAACCGTAATAACCGCAACAACAGAGCAGACAACAACAACGCAGCAGCTGGCAACAGCCAGGAACTAAACCTGGATAATGTAAGCACTGAATTTGCAAGTGAAAATGCTGCAAACAACAACAGTAACAACAGAAATAACAGAAACAACAGAAATAACAACAATTAATTTGTTTACTTAACCTAATTGAGGACCACCGATTACCGATGGTCCTCTTCCAAAGTCTTTATAATCCTCTTAATATATTGTATGGAGAACCCTGGTCTTGGGTTTTAATCAAAGTCATCAGGGTTTTTCTCAGAAGTATGTTCCCCAGGTGTAGAGCCCTTTTCCCCTCTTTGAGAAGAAATATCTTCGGAGTGCTCTTTCTTTTTCTTTTGTTCAATTGAGTCCTCTTGTTTTTTTTCTGTTTCTCTGGTATTTTCATTGCTCATATTAAGGCACCTCCTGTAGTCCTCTATCACACCGCTTAAGTTCTCCTGTTTTGTCGTCCGGAAAGACCATCCGGAAAACTGCCTTTTGTGCTTTTCCGCATTTTTTACAGTAGAGAAAGAATCAGACTAATTACTACAATTGCACCTACGATCATTAGAATAGTTCTTAACATAACTATACGTCCTCCCTATTGTTAATTTGGTTCTGTTGATTTAATTGCTGACTTGCTGGCAGCCGTTGATTGACCATTACATTACTTGGCTTTTAAGCGGCGCCAGGTTGTCAGCCTAATTACATAAAAATAAATTAATTTTATTCAAAACCAGTCTTTCATTGGTTTAATTATCGTTTCCCATATGTAGAGATAGCTAAACCCCTGCTTAATTATTTTAGGAATAGAGCCAGGGTCCTTAACAGCCAGTATGCTGTCACTCAGGTAAATCTGTGGTAAATGTCGGATTTATGCCATTTTTACCCTTCTCATTATATTGAATATTCCATCAATTATTATATAATGAACTTAAAGGTTCTTTCTAACGAACGGCCAATTATTGAATTCTCCTTATTTTTTCAGACAATAACATACAAACAAATCAATGACCCTTGTGCAACCCGGCTTCAATATTTTTCGTTATATAAACAAAAATAGAAATGGGGAGTTAAGTATGAAAAAATTGTGGGCATTGTCTTTCATTGGTTTGTTGCTGTTTCTCTGGTATGCTCCGGCAGTTGCTGCAGCTTCAGGTGATCAGCTTATTATTATTAACAAAGCTAATAATGAACTGGCATTCTATGAAAATAATAAGCTGGCAAAAACCTTCAGTGTTGCAACCGGGAAAACTTCCAAATTAACGCCGGAGGGGAAATTTAAAGTAGTTAATAAGGTAAAGAACAGACCATTTTATAAACAGAACATCCCTGGCGGTGATCCGCGTAATCCCCTTGGAGCACGCTGGATTGGTTTCAACGCGAAAGGCACTAACGGAAACACTTATGCTATACACGGAAACAACAATCCCTCGTCTATTGGAACCTATGCCAGTAATGGCTGTGTAAGGATGCATAATGAGGAAGTAATATGGCTGTATGACAAAGTAAAAATGAATACAGCAGTTGTTATTGTCTCTACAAAAGATTCTTTTGATACAGTTGCCAAAAAACATGGTTATAAAGTGACCGAGCCTTCTTCTAAAGAACAAACCAAATCTGCCACTTTAAAGGTCGGCAGCAAGGGCGAAGCTGTAAAAAAACTGCAGAAAGATTTGACCTCACTTGGTTACAGCACAAAAGGAACAGATGGAACTTTCGGTCCGAATACAAAGGCGGCAGTCCAGAAATTCCAGCGGGACAATAAATTGAAAGCCGACGGTGTTGCCGGATCAAAAACACTTAGTTTAATAGAAAGTAAGACTGCCAAAAAGCCAGCTTCTGAATCTGCCACAAAATACGGTACTTTAAAAGCAGGTAGTAACGGGCAGCAAGTTAAAGACTTGCAGCAAAAACTTACTTCCCTGGGTTATAACACTAAAGGGGTTGACGGTAAATTCGGGCCGGCTACCAAATCGGCAGTCCGGAAATTTCAAAAAGACAATAAATTAAAAGCTGATGGCATTGCAGGACCTGCCACACAGAAAAAACTGTACAGCAAATAAACCACCATAAAGGTGGCCTTTTTTTTTTTGCAATAAACCATTACTCTTCCACTTCCTGCCCTTTGTCTGCTGTTCATTGCCCTTCTTTTGATCACTGTAAAAAATGTGCGAACTCTTTTGTTTCAAATTAGAAATTAGCCAAGCTGTCTCACATATATATGGAGGGTGATTAAAAAAGGAAAGAAGGAATGGCATTGAAAAAAATTTTGTCCTGTTTTTTAGTTGTTTTCCTGGTCTTATCTTGGTCTCTTCCCTCCGTATCAGCAGCCAGTGATCAATTAATTATCATCAACAAATCAAACAACCAGCTCGCTTTTTATGAAAACGGAAAATTTGTCCGTTCATTCCAGGTAGCAACCGGCCGGAGCCAGAACTTGACTCCTGAAGGTAAGTTCAAGATTGTCAACAGAATTGTAAACCGGCCTTATTACAAAGAGAATATTCCCGGGGGCGACCCCAGGAACCCATTGGGAAACAGGTGGCTTGGAATTAATGCAAGGGGAACGAACGGAAATACTTATGCTATTCATGGGAACAACAATCCAGCTTCAATTGGTACCTATGCAAGCGCTGGATGTGTGAGGATGCATAACGAAGAAGTACGATGGCTTTTTGATAAAGTAAAGGTCAACACTCCAGTAGTTATTACATCATCTTCAAGCTCATTTGAATCTATCGCAAAATCTAATGGGTTTAAAGTGAGCGGCGGCCCCTCAGCCAGCCAGAGCGGAGGAACTCTGAAACAAGGAAGCAGAGGAGAAAGTGTAAAAGAGCTGCAAAAAAATCTCAATACACTTGGTTATAATCCTAACGGAATAGACGGTGTGTTTGGGCCTGGTACTGCGTCAGCAGTAAAGAAATTTCAGAAAGACAATAAATTAACGGTGGACGGCGTTGCAGGTACCAAGACAAAGAACTTAATAGAGGAAAAACTAAAAGGTAAAAAGAAGCCCGCAAGTACTACAACTGGGCAATTGAAAACTACGACTCTCAAATCAGGCAGCAGCGGTTCAGCTGTTAAAGATCTTCAGACCAAGCTCACAGGCTTAGGGTATAGTACGAAGGGAGTAGATGGTAAATATGGACCGAACACCACAGCTGCAGTTAAAAAGTTTCAGCGTGACAATAAATTGACTCCTGATGGAATTGCAGGTCCTAAGACCCTGGAAAAACTAAATAACAAGTAATTTACGAACAAAAAAACAACCACCTGTTCCTTTTTTAACAGGTGGTCGTTTTTTATACATTATTAAATCAAACACGCGAATTAATTAACTGTTATCATGAGTCACCAGACCTTATAGCTTAATCGGCCAGTCTTCTTTATTTTCCGCCATATCCCAGAACATATATTCAAATAAACTAGTTTTTACTACTATCTCTTCCAGTTCCGCTAATTCCCTTTCTGGTTTTCCCTTCGCTATTTCATTCATCAGGTTCTTACAGTCTTCCGCCAGCTCAGTAAACTCATCAGAAGAATACATTTTCACCCAGTGTCCGTAAAATTCATGATCCATTGCTCCGGGCCATTTAGCAAGCTCTTTACCTATAAAATTATAGCTCCATGCACACGTAAGGACAGATGCTATCACATTCTCAACCCCGCCGCGCTGCGATACGTTAAGCATATAGCTCGTATATGCTGTAGTAGTTGACCCAGCTTCTGTTGCCTCAAGCTCCTCATTAGAAATATCGAATTGAGCAGCATACTGGCGGTGAAGATCCATTTCTATATCCAGAGTGCCATGGAGAAGCTTTGCAAATACTGTCATTGTTTCAAGATCCTGCGCTTTTGCACTTCCTATGGCAAAGAGCCTGCAGTATTCAATTAAGTAAACATAATCCTGTTTCATCCAATGTCTGAATTTATCCTTTTCCAGCCACCCCTCGCCAAGGCCTTTTACAAAAGGATGTTCCAGAAAGGTATTCCAAATAGGTTCCACCCGATGCCATAATCGATCTGTAAATAAAGTACTCATTTTATTTCCCCTTTCTAAATTAACATGGTGAAATGTAAGCATTAAGAAGCTTCAGAACTACATCACCTCTTTGTCAGGGGAGAAAAAATACAAAACCCATTTACCTGCAAAAAGGAAATGGGTGCCGCACTGACCATAAAAAGCCATAAACATGCGATTCCACTTCCCTACGCTGGTGTTACCCAGATCAGGTTCAAAGGGTCGATATTCCATCTCTCAGCATTTCCATGCTCCCCTAGCCGAATTGTTATTAAATTAGTTTCCAGTTATAAGTATAATCCTCTGAAACCCCATAAATCAAATTATTTGAAAATTTCGCGAGAGGTTTTCGACATATCCTTTCTTACCATAAAAGAACCTCCTGTCTCCTGACAGGAGGTTTATGAATATTTACTATGCCACGTCAATTACCGTTTTTTCTTTATCCTTATTCTTCCGCTTAAAAAGCTTCCTTAAACCGTTCCCTATATCTTCAAACAGCATATAAACAGAAGGGATTAGCAAAAGCGTTATTAAAGTGGCAAATAACAACCCGCCAATTATAATTGTTGCGAGAGGCGCCTGATAGGCACTGCCGCTGCCAGAAGCTAAAGCAAGGGGGAGCATTCCACCAACAGTTGTTAATGTAGTCATAAATATTGGGCGGAGTCGGTTCTTACCCGCTTCTTTAACTGCTTCATCCGCAGTCAGTCCTTCCTTTCTAAGCTGTTTAGCCCTGTCAATTAACAGGATAGCATTATTCAGCACTATACCAATCAGCATCAGCACCCCTAGAGCAGATATCACACTTAGTTCCCGCTGAGTAATAAGCAAAGCGAGAATTGCCCCTATAAGAGTCATTGGAATTATTGACATTACAATAATTGGATGAGACAGGCTGTTAAACTGAACGGCCATAACTAAATACACGAGGAATATAGATATCCCCACAACAACAAGCAAATCCATAATCATCTCTTGCTGGGCTTCCAAATCTCCCGCCATCGCTATTGTATATCCGGAGGGAACATCAAAGTTTCTTAATACACTTTGCACATCCTTTGAAACAGAACCCAGGTCCCTGCCCTCTACTTCGCCTGAAACTGTTACATACCTTTCCCCATTATCACGGTCAATTTTAACCGGCATACTTATCCTTTCAAGACTCATATAATCGGATAATGGATTTAGGCCAGCACTGCTTAAAACTTCAAAGTCTGCAAGCGCGTCCTCACTGTCAATAACTTTGTTTGTTTTTGCCTTAATCGGAATTATTTCATCACTTACAGCGGCTTCCCCGATTGGTATTGGTGAAAAGGACCCCTGCAGCTGTCCAAAAATATCTATGGTTGTCAGGCCATTTTCATCAAGCGCTTTCTCGTTAAAAACAAATTGCAGCTCTTCAGTAGTATTTTCCACCGAAGTGCCAACATTAACCAGTCCTTCAATCTCTTCGAGTTCGGTAGTCAATTTTCCGCTTATTTCTTCAATTTCAGCCAGGCTGTCTCCTTTAATCATCAGCTGTACCGGTGCTCCCCCCATTGGGCCCATAATCATGCCTGCTCCTGCTACGGGATATTCATCTTCCAGTTCCCGGAGAGCTTCATTTATCGCCGTATTAACTTCTTCCTGCGGAGTAGTTATGTTATCTCCCTTTGTCATATTAACCAGGGTCAATAAATATTGGGGGTCATCAATAAAGATAGTTGTTTCTACATCCGGGACAGAAGCCAGCTTTTCATGTGCTGCTTTTACTATTTCCTCCCGCTCTGCTGGTGTCAGACCATCTTCAAAAGCAACACCGGTTTCAAAGTATCTGTCATACACATCGGGCATTAAAGTAATCGGTACTTTCGTCGTTAACGCAACCGATGCGCCAAAAACA
The DNA here is from genome assembly GCF_002019695.1 of Evansella clarkii. Taxonomy (GTDB): domain Bacteria; phylum Bacillota; class Bacilli; order Bacillales; family Salisediminibacteriaceae; genus Evansella; species Evansella clarkii. The sequence continues at coordinate 5,083,837 of NZ_KV917376.1, forward strand.
AGGAAGAACATTAAAATCAGACTGTATCGTCGGCGTTTTTTTCCACATAGCCAGCTGATCAAACTTCCGTAAAGCTCGGTAATACTGCCAGTTTTTTTCAGCTTTCTGTCTTTCTTTCTCAGTCTGAGAAAGTTCTCGGAAAGCGCTGGAATGAGTGTAAACGATACTACAACTGAACTTACTAACGCGATAACTACTACGACGCTTAAAATCAGAATAAAGACTCCGAAATCGCCGCCAAACAGCCCCACAGGCACAAAGACCACCACTGTGGTAAGCATGGATGCAATTACAGCTCCAGCTACTTCTTTAACACCTTTAGTTACTGCTTCTGTACCTGTATAACCTTGTTCTTTTTTTCGGTAGATTGATTCGAGTATAACAATCGATGCATCAACCATCATTCCTATTCCTAGGCCCAGACCAATTAAAGTTAACATATTCAGGCTGTATCCAAACATCCACATGACAGCAAACGTCAGCAATATGGATACAGGAATAGCAAGCCCGATAATTGAGGTAGCCCGTAAATTCCTTAAAAATACTACTAATGTAAGCAGGGCAAGTACGCTTCCAATAAGAATGTTTTGTGAGACCCCATCAAGGGAAGAACTGACATAATCTGCCTGATTTACGATTTCATTAAATGAAAAATTAAGGCCGGATTCTTTAATATCCCCTACTTCCATACGGATCTCATCAGCCATTTCAAGCTGTGTATAACCATCTGCTCTTCCTATTTCTACAAATATAAAATCACGGCTTCCGTCCTTCCAGGCCGCTGAGGAATTCTGGTTAGTCTCTACACTTATTTTTGCAACGTCTTTCAGGTTAACCGGGCCTGCTCCTGAAGGGATTTTAGTCTCTTCGATTTGTTCTGTCGATGAAAATGCAGTATCCCATCTGACTGACGTATTATTTTCTTCTGCACTTAATTCACCCAGGGTTGTATCAAGATTTGATTGCTGGAGCAGTCCGGCTGTCTGAGTGATATCCAGCCCGTGGTCATTTAATTTTTCCAAATCGAATTCAATAATATATTCTTTTTCTTCGAGTCCGCTCAACTGTACATCCCGGACAGAAGAGAGGCTCTCAATTCTTGGTTCCACTACAGTTCGTGCAAACTCACTCATCTCTTCCATGGACCCGCCTGAAATTTCCATAAAAAACTCATAGCCCTGGTCAGTACTCATTGGGGTAACGTGAATAAAATTCACCCCATTAATCTGGCTTTCCAGGCTGCTTGAGCCAGCTTCAATTAAACCCCTTACATCATTCAGACGGCCTTCTTCAATCTCAACAAAAACCGAACTGCTCCCAACCATAGAGGATGATTGGAACGACTTTACTCCATCTGTCTGGTTCAGCATATTCTCCAGCGGCCCGGTTACTCTTTCCTCTACTTCAGATACAGGCATATTTCCAGCATTAACACTGATCATCACCATGTCAAAATCAATGGATGGAAGTAATTCCTTATCGAGTTTATTAATTGAAAATACTCCCACTATTAAAACTAGTACAACCATAAGACCTACAGCAATCTTCCGTTCTAGCAGCAATTTGAACAATTTAAATACAACTCCCTCCAAATACCTCTCATTTAACCACCATTGATACTTACGCTTTGAAAGCAAAATGGTTTCTTACTTTTTAGAATTTTTCTAATGCTTTTTAAGCATACTTAATCGAATAGGCAGCAGCTTCCGTCGGGAGACTATTATTTTCTAAGACTTTAGGCGTATTTCTGTAGAAATCTTTTAATAAGAGGAAAAACAGACCTATGACTGTAGCAGCGGAATTATTTCAAACGCAAAAAAACTCCTCATTTATTGAGGAGCTTTAATATATGTATGTTGGTACCGAAGGCCGGACTTGAACCGGCACGCCCGTGAAGGCAGTAGATTTTGAGTCTACCGTGTCTGCCATTCCACCACTTCGGCAAGCTTAATTTAAAGTTTAATTAAAATAAAAATGGTGCCGAGGGCCGGACTTGAACCGGCACGGTAGTCACCTACCGCAGGATTTTAAGTCCTGTGTGTCTGCCAATTCCACCACCCCGGCAGGACTTGTAAATATTAAATTGGAGGCGGCAACCGGATTCGAACCGGTGCATAAGGGTTTTGCAGACCCGTGCCTTACCACTTGGCTATGCCGCCGAACAAAAAAATGGAGCGGAAGACGGGATTCGAACCCGCGACCCCCACCTTGGCAAGGTGGTGTTCTACCACTGAACTACTCCCGCTCGGTAAATGGCTGGGCTAGCAGGATTCGAACCTGCGAGTCACGGAATCAAAATCCGGTGCCTTACCGCTTGGCTATAGCCCATCGTTATTTATCTGGGGCGGCTGATGGGAATCGAACCCACGAATGCCGGAACCACAATCCGGTGCGTTAACCACTTCGCCACAACCGCCATACTGAAAAGTATACTGGCAGGGGCAGTAGGAATCGAACCCACACTGGAGGTTTTGGAGACCTCTGTTCTACCGTTAAACTATGCCCCTGTATGAAAAAAACGGCAGATTCAAAGAAAATGGTGGAGGGGGACGGATTCGAACCGCCGAACCCTGAGGGAGCGGATTTACAGTCCGCCGCGTTTAGCCACTTCGCTACCCCTCCAAGAGAGACAATTATTATGTTACAAAATAAAATTAAATTAGTCAAGGAATTTATTAAGAATGGTGCTGGCCAGAGGACTTGAACCCCCAACCTACTGATTACAAGTCAGTTGCTCTACCAATTGAGCTAGGCCAGCAAGAGGTTAAAGTGGTGGCTCGGGACGGAATCGAACCGCCGACACACGGATTTTCAGTCCGTTGCTCTACCGACTGAGCTACCGAGCCTTAAATTGTTTGATGAATTTAAAATGGCGGTCCCGACGGGAATCGAACCCGCGATCTCCTGCGTGACAGGCAGGCATGTTAACCGCTACACCACGGGACCTTGGTTGCGGGGGACGGATTTGAACCATCGACCTTCGGGTTATGAGCCCGACGAGCTACCAGACTGCTCCACCCCGCGACGATATTATTAGTACTCTAATGGTGGAGGATGACGGGCTCGAACCGCCGACCCCCTGCTTGTAAGGCAGGTGCTCTCCCAACTGAGCTAATCCTCCATATATGTGGTGACCCGTACGGGATTCGAACCCGTGTTACCGCCGTGAAAGGGCGGTGTCTTAACCACTTGACCAACGGGCCAGATTAATAAGTAATATGGCGGAGAGCGAGGGATTTGAACCCTCGAGACGGCTTCATAACCGCCTACACGATTTCCAATCGTGCTCCTTCGGCCACTCGGACAGCTCTCCATATGGCTCCACAGGTAGGACTCGAACCTACGACCGATCGGTTAACAGCCGATTGCTCTACCACTGAGCTACTGTGGAATAAAAAGGCCCAGCGACGTCCTACTCTCACAGGGGGAGAGCCCCCAACTACCATCGGCGCTGAAGAGCTTAACTTCCGTGTTCGGCATGGGAACGGGTGTGGCCTCTTCGCTGTCGTCACTGGACTATAAAATTGAAAGGTTGCCCTCTCAAAACTGGATAACTTTTCTGATTGATAATCTTGCTTAGTAAGACTTATTGGTTAAGTCCTCGATCGATTAGTATCTCTCAGCTTCACATGTCGCCATGCGTCCACACGAGACCTATCTACCTCATCTTCTCTGAGGGATCTTACTCACATAAAGTGATGGGAAATCTCATCTTGAGGGGGGCTTCATGCTTAGATGCTTTCAGCACTTATCCCTTCCACACGTAGCTACCCAGCGATGCTCCTGGCGGAACAACTGGTACACCAGCGGTGTGTCCATCCCGGTCCTCTCGTACTAAGGACAGCTCCTCTCAAATTTCCTGCGCCCGCGACGGATAGGGACCGAACTGTCTCACGACGTTCTGAACCCAGCTCGCGTACCGCTTTAATGGGCGAACAGCCCAACCCTTGGGACCTACTTCAGCCCCAGGATGCGATGAGCCGACATCGAGGTGCCAAACCTCCCCGTCGATGTGGACTCTTGGGGGAGATTAGCCTGTTATCCCCAGGGTAGCTTTTATCCGTTGAGCGACGGCCCTTCCATACGGTGCCGCCGGATCACTAAGCCCGACTTTCGTCCCTGCTCGACCTGTATGTCTCGCAGTCAAGCTCCCTTATGCCTTTGCACTCTGCGAATGATTTCCAACCATTCTGAGGGAACCTTTGGGCGCCTCCGTTACCTTTTAGGAGGCGACCGCCCCAGTCAAACTGCCCGCCTGACACTGTCCCTGAACCGGATCACGGTCCGAGGTTAGAATTTCAGTACAGCCAGGGTAGTATCCCACCAATGCCTCCACCGAAGCTGGCGCTCCGGTTTCCAAGGCTCCTACCTATCCTGTACAAGCTGTACCAAAATCCAATATCAAGCTGCAGTAAAGCTCCATGGGGTCTTTCCGTCCTGTCGCGGGTAACCTGCATCTTCACAGGTAATATAATTTCACCGGGTCTCTCGTTGAGACAGTGCCCAAATCGTTGCACCTTTCGTGCGGGTCGGAACTTACCCGACAAGGAATTTCGCTACCTTAGGACCGTTATAGTTACGGCCGCCGTTTACTGGGGCTTCAATTCAGAGCTTCTCCCTTACGGGATAACCCCTCCTCTTAACCTTCCAGCACCGGGCAGGTGTCAGCCCCTATACGTCGCCTTGCGGCTTGGCAGAGACCTGTGTTTTTGATAAACAGTCGTTTGGGCCTATTCACTGCGGCTCTCTCGGGCTTGCACCCTATCAGAGCACCCCTTCTCCCGAAGTTACGGGGTCATTTTGCCGAGTTCCTTAACGAGAGTTCTCCCGCGCGTCTTAGAATTCTCTTCCCGCCTACCTGTGTCGGTTTGCGGTACGGGCACCAGTCACCTCGCTAGAGGCTTTTCTAGGCAGTGTAGGTACAGGAACTTCGGTACTTAAATTTCCCTCGCCATCACAGCTCAGCCTTATGGCAAACGGATTTGCCTGTTTGCCAGCCTAACTGCTTGGACGCGCATATCCATCAGCGCGATTCCCTGCCTTCCTGCGTCCCCCCATTGCTCAAATGGTGACGTGGTGGTACAGGAATTTCCACCTGTTTTCCATCGCCTACGCCTTTCGGCCTCGGCTTAGGTCCCGACTAACCCTGAGCGGACGAGCCTTCCTCAGGAAACCTTAGGCTTTCGACGGAGGGGATTCTCACCCCTCTTTTCGCTACTCATACCGGCATTCTCACTTCCAAACGCTCCACATGTCCTTCCGGTCATGCTTCACAGCCCTTGGAACGCTCCCCTACCACTGTCCGTAAGGACAATCCATAGCTTCGGTGATACGTTTAGCCCCGGTACATTTTCGGCGCAGAGTCACTCGACCAGTGAGCTATTACGCACTCTTTCAATGGTGGCTGCTTCTAAGCCAACATCCTGGTTGTCTAAGCAACTCCACATCCTTCTCCACTTAACGTATACTTGGGGACCTTAGCTGATGGTCTGGGCTGTTTCCCTCTTGACTACGGATCTTAGCACTCGCAGTCTGACTCCCGAGGATAAGTGATTGGCATTCGGAGTTTGACTGAATTCGGTAATCCTGTGGGGACCCCTAGTCCAATCAGTGCTCTACCTCCAACACTCTTCCCTCGAGGCTAGCCCTAAAGCTATTTCGGGGAGAACCAGCTATCTCCGTGTTCGATTGGCATTTCACCCCTACCCACACCTCATCCCCGCACTTTTCAACGTGCGTGGGTTCGGGCCTCCATCCAGTGTTACCTGGACTTCACCCTGGACATGGGTAGATCACACGGTTTCGGGTCTACAACAACGTACTATAGCGCCCTGTTCAGACTCGCTTTCGCTGCGGCTCCGTCTCTTCAACTTAACCTCGCACGTTATCGTAACTCGCCGGTTCATTCTACAAAAGGCACGCTGTCACCCATGAACGGGCTCCAACTACTTGTAGGCACACGGTTTCAGGATCTCTTTCACTCCCCTCCCGGGGTGCTTTTCACCTTTCCCTCACGGTACTGGTTCACTATCGGTCACTAGGGAGTATTTAGCCTTGGGAGATGGTCCTCCCGGATTCCGACGGGGTTTCACGTGTCCCGCCGTACTCAGGATACACTCCGGAGGAAACAACGTTTCGGCTACAGGGCTGTTACCTTGTCCCGCGGACCTTTCCAGGTCGCTTCACCTACGCTGTTTCTTTGTAACTCCGTATGGAGTGTCCTACAACCCCAGAAGGCAAGCCTTCTGGTTTGGGCTGATTCCGTTTCGCTCGCCGCTACTCAGGAAATCGCATTTGCTTTCTCTTCCTCTGGGTACTAAGATGTTTCAGTTCCCCAGGTCTGCCTTCTCATACCCTATGTATTCAGGTATGGATACTGCCTCATTACAGGCAGTGGGTTCCCCCATTCGGAAATCTCCGGATCAAAGCTTACTTACAGCTCCCCGAAGCATATCGGTGTTCGTCCCGTCCTTCGTCGGCTCCTAGTGCCAAGGCATTCACCGTGCGCCCTTTCTAACTTAACCGTTTTTGCGGCAGATAACCGTCGGATATCTTCGTCAACTGCGCCTTCTCGTTCCTGTCGCGTATTGGTATACGCTCAGTCACTCGAAAGCTTGTTTCCTCGATCTCCTTGGTTCTCCTTGCAAAAACCTTAATAAAAGGTTTTTTACGCAATTATGGCGTCTACATTCAGCCTTATCTAAGACACTCGGTTGCACTCATTAAAAGTTTGCACTTTTAATTATAACAACCGGTGATCATCAATCAGTTAATCGTTATCCAGTTTTCAAAGGGCAAAAGAATAACCTTCCTCTGGAAAGAGGAAAATCATTTTTGAGAGTATGACCTCTCAAAACTAAACAAAAAGTACCAAGCGAAGCTTTAAAAAGGTATGAGCCTTTTAAGCTCCTTAGAAAGGAGGTGATCCATCCCCACCTTCCGGTAGGGATACCTTGTTACGACTTCACCCCAATCACCTGTCCCACCTTCGGCGGCTGGCTCCAAAAGGTTACCTCACCGACTTCGGGTGTTACAAGCTCTCGTGGTGTGACGGGCGGTGTGTACAAGGCCCGGGAACGTATTCACCGCGGCATGCTGATCCGCGATTACTAGCAATTCCGGCTTCATGCAGGCGAGTTGCAGCCTGCAATCCGAACTGAGAGTGGCTTTATGGGATTCGCTCGGCCTCGCGGCTTTGCTGCCCTTTGTACCACCCATTGTAGCACGTGTGTAGCCCAGGTCATAAGGGGCATGATGATTTGACGTCATCCCCACCTTCCTCCGGTTTGTCACCGGCAGTCACCTTAGAGTGCCCAACTGAATGCTGGCAACTAAGGTCAAGGGTTGCGCTCGTTGCGGGACTTAACCCAACATCTCACGACACGAGCTGACGACAACCATGCACCACCTGTCACTCTGTCCCCCGAAGGGGAACGCTCTGTCTCCAGAGTTGTCAGAGGATGTCAAGACCTGGTAAGGTTCTTCGCGTTGCTTCGAATTAAACCACATGCTCCACTGCTTGTGCGGGCCCCCGTCAATTCCTTTGAGTTTCAGCCTTGCGGCCGTACTCCCCAGGCGGAGTGCTTAATGTGTTAACTGCGGCACTAAGGGTATCGAAACCCCTAACACCTAGCACTCATCGTTTACGGCGTGGACTACCAGGGTATCTAATCCTGTTTGCTCCCCACGCTTTCGCGCCTCAGCGTCAGTTATAGGCCAGAAAGTCGCCTTCGCCACTGGTGTTCCTCCACATATCTACGCATTTCACCGCTACACGTGGAATTCCACTTTCCTCTCCTACACTCAAGTCCCCCAGTTTCCAATGACCCTCCACGGTTGAGCCGTGGGCTTTCACATCAGACTTAAGAGACCGCCTGCGCGCGCTTTACGCCCAATAATTCCGGACAACGCTTGCCCCCTACGTATTACCGCGGCTGCTGGCACGTAGTTAGCCGGGGCTTTCTGGTCAGGTACCGTCAAGGTGCCGCCCTGTTCGAACGGCACGTGTTCTTCCCTGACAACAGAACTTTACAATCCGAAGACCTTCATCGTTCACGCGGCGTTGCACCGTCAGGCTTTCGCCCATTGCGGATGATTCCCTACTGCTGCCTCCCGTAGGAGTCTGGACCGTGTCTCAGTTCCAGTGTGGCCGATCACCCTCTCAGGTCGGCTACGCATCGTCGCCTTGGTGAGCCGTTACCTCACCAACTAGCTAATGCGCCGCGGGCCCATCTTACAGTGTTAGGAACAAGTCCCAACTTTTACAGCAGAACCATGCGGTTCTTCTGGTCATCCGGTATTAGCCCCGGTTTCCCGGAGTTATCCCAGTCTGTAAGGCAGGTTGCCCACGTGTTACTCACCCGTCCGCCGCTCATTCCACAGGCATCACCCCGAAGGGATCAGCCTGTTTCCTGCGCTCGACTTGCATGTATTAGGCACGCCGCCAGCGTTCGTCCTGAGCCAGGATCAAACTCTCCAATAAATTGAAACGAGTTTGATGTCTCTGACATCATTTAATTTGAAAGATTACTCTTTCGATTGACGGGATATTTAAAATATCCCACTTCGCTTGGCTTTTTGTTTAGTTTTCAAAGGTCAAAATGTTCAGCTGTCGTTTTTGGCGACTTTATTATCTTATCACTTACAAAAACAAAAGTCAACATCTTTATTCGATTTATTTTACGCTCGCTCTGTCGCTTTGTTACGGCGACATTTAATAATTTAACATTATTCATAACAAAAAGCAACCCCTGGTTTATAAAAAATAAATTAAACATGCAGGCATAGTACTATGCCTGCTAAAGCCGAAAAAACGTTACCTGCCTGAATCGCAGATTAAAATGTAAACAGGCAGTCATCTTCTTTTTCTATTTTTCTTCCTTATTATAATCATGCTGATTCAGCATATATTTCCGGTGAAAGATTTCCTTTCCTTTAGTTTCTTCTTTGATTACGTCCACATACCCTTTTTCCACAAGATATTCCAACATAATCGTTAGATCCAGGGAATAGTCATTAATGCTCAATTGCTGTTTAATTTCTTCTATAGACCACGGGGCTTCCTTTGTTTTCAATAAATCAAAAAGATGTGCGCTGCCGAGTTTAGTTTTTGTCATAAGCCCAAATTCATTAGCAATGAGTAACAGTTCCAGTTTTTTCTCAATAGACTCGTTCCCTTTTACCAATTCAGCATAAAGTTTATATATTTCGGGTTCAATATTCTTTACTTGCTCCCACACGGTTACTTCAGGATAAAAACCATGCTCAATAACTGAGAGCCTGGCAAGATGATGCAGCGCATGGACAATCTGATTATATGCATCAAGCATATGGCCTTGATGGAACAAAGCTTTACCGTCTGTAAAACGGCGTATTAATTTTGCAAACTCCACACCAGTTCTTATCCTTCGCTCTTCTGCCGGGAATTCAAGCAGCTGCTTTCTGAAATTAACTGTATACTCGTTTCTGTCAAAAATTACTCTGCCATTCATCAGCCAGTCAACAACTTTTCTGTTCGAGCTGGTTAACAGCCAGTTGTACAATTGATTTGTACTGACAATATGCATAGCTATTTTCTGCTCATTATATGTATAATGTTTTACCTCCCAAGGTGGTGTTGAATCTTCTACAATTATAAGAAGAACTACATCAAAATAATCAGTAGTTGAATCAAGTTTATTTCTGCTGTTTACAGCGATAATGCCAAGTGTATATTCTGCGCTGGTCCGATCCTGGTAGAGCTGACGCAACAAATCATCCATATAGTGACTCCTCCTGCAGTTATGTTATTGTTGGTGCCTGCTTTATTTTTACTGTCTATTTTACATGTTCGACGAAGCTAAAAAAAAACCTCCTAATTAGTTAAACAAAAGATGATGGTGATACGAAAAATTTATGCTATACTTTCAAGTTAGGAGGTTGTTTACTATGGGAATAAAATATTCAAACAAAATTAATAAAATCAGAACCTTTGCTCTGGTGCTGATTTTCGCCGGAATAGCAATTATGTATATTGGATTGTTCTTTCAGCAAAATCCGTTTCTTGTGACTGCTTTTATGCTTCTTGGTTTTCTGGCTATTATTGCAAGTACGGTTATTTACTTCTGGATTGGAATGCTTTCTTCAAAGACCGTTCAAGTTCAGTGTCCAAACTGTGGTAAACAGACAAAAATGCTTGGAAGAGTCGATGCATGTATGTACTGCGACGAACCATTAACTTTGGATAAGTCACTGGAAGGAAAAGAATTTGACGAAAATTATAACAAAAAAAGCAAATAAATAACCAAAAAATCTAACCAGCCGTTCTGGTTAGATTTTTTTAATTACTTAAGCAGAACAAAAGCGCAAGCGCCTTGGTCACGAGCGACACTCTTTACCTGCGACGAGTAACCGCAGACCCAAGCACTGGAAGGACTTTGACAGAAGCCGCTCTTTGGCTTCAGAAAAGGCCTGAAGTGACCTCGAGCTCGCAGGCGCTGGAGCTAGACAATACACATGGTAAGTTTCACTTATCCACATGGCGGAAATCTATAATTTTCTAAACAACAAAAAAAAGAAGCTGGTATGCCCCTGCTTCTCTTAATGTTGATGTTGTTTCTGGCATGACGGACACAGGCCGTATATTTCCATACGGTGATCACGGACTTTAAAATTAGTCACATGTTCCGCAAGTGTTTCCACTTCGTCTAATCCCGGATAATGGAAATCTACAATCTTTCCGCAGTCATCACAGATTACATGATAATGATCAGAAGTATTACTGTCGAATCTGCTGGAAGAGTCGCCATATGTCAATTCTCTAACCAGACCGACTTCTTTAAAGACACGAAGATTATTATATACAGTCGCCACACTCATATTAGGGAATTTCCCTTCAAGTGCTTTGTATATTTCATCAGCAGTAGGATGAACCTCCACACTGAATAAATATTCCAATATTGCATGGCGCTGAGGCGTCATTCGAACTTTGGTGCTTTTTAAAGAATGTAATGCTTCTTGAAGTCGATGGTTTTCCATTTGCTTCACCTCTTCCGAAAAACATTCTTACATTATAATATTTATAATTAGTATACAAAAAGCTTACGTTTTTTGTCAACATAAACACTATCTCTAAATAAGTATATTGTTTAATTGACAGCAAAATTCATCTTGTTTACTTGTAGTTTTTTCCATCCTTTATTTCCTTAATTATTCTTCATTATTAATAATCATTACAGAAGAATGGACCGTTGCTGCCAGTTTCCCGTTTTGTTTAACTTCTGCTATTAAATACGCTACTTTTCGCCCCTTCTTTTCAACCTTTGCTTCAACCACAGCTTCACCAACAGCTACTGGTTTATGGAAAGTTGTCTGCAGGTTAATCGAAAAAAAAGATTCGCTGCTTTCTAATAAAGAGGAGATGGCATAAGCCATAGTTATGTCAGCAGCTGAAGCAACATAGCCGCCCATTGCCACTCCTACCCCATTTATAAAGTTTTCATCAACCTGCCATACTGCTTCTGCTGAACCGTTCTCTGCCTTAACAGGCCGGATATTAAGCGTAATATCGCAGTTAGGGGGGGTTCTGTTTTCCGTCACTACTGTCACTAATTCGTTAGCTTTAAATGTTTGATTCATTATTTGACCTCCTTATATTAACGTATTCCTAACTTTGAGGACAGACCCTTTGCTGCCTCTTCGGCTTCAGCCATCATTCTCCTGATGAGCTCTGAAACAGGAGGAAGATCATCGACTATACCTGCTATCTGTCCGCTGTTTAAGTGGCCATCTGCTAAATTCCCCTGGATGGCACCGGAAATATGCCGGTCTTCATTCGTTAATTCGCCAAACTCTTCTGCTGTAACTCCACTTTCCTCTTTTTCAGCCAGTTTTTTCGCATACTCTGTATTGAGAAGTCTTCGAATCCTTCCGACGGTCCGGCCGACCACCACTGTGTCCGTATCGCTTGCTTCTACAATAAGTCGTTTATAGTCTTTATGTACAAGAGCCTCTTCCGTGGCAATAAAACGGGTACCCATCTGGACTCCATAAACTCCAAGAGAAAGCATCGCTGCCAATCCTCTACCGTCTCCTATCCCTCCCGCTGCAGCTACTGGAACAGAGACAGCCTTCACAAGCTGGGGTATTAGTGTCAGAGTTGTTGTTTCGAAATTCGAATTAATACCAGCAGCTTCATAGCCTTCCCCAACGATAACATCAGCTCCTGCCTGTTCCGCTTTTTGGGCCTGTCTCACTGAAGCAACGACACAAATTACTTTTACCCCCTGGTCTTTAAAATGCTTCGCCAGCTTCGCCGGGTTTCCTGCTGACAAAGATACAACAGGGATACAGTGCTTTTCCACAAGCTGCACAACTTCTTTTAAATAGGGCTGAACAGTGATAGGAATGTTAATGCAAAAAGGCCTGTCAGTTAATTTCTTTACGTCGAGTATTAGACTTTCTAATTCATCCGGGGCCATTGTGCCGGCTCCGATAGTGCCAAGGGCACCTGCCTGTGAGATAGCCCCGGTTAAAGGAGCATTGCTCACATTCCCCATTCCTCCCTGAATAATTGGATATGTAATGGATAATTTCTCACAAAGTATATTCAAAATATCACCTGCCGCAGAAAAAATGTTATACTTATTTTAACCTAATTAAATGAGGAGGTCCAGCAATGCTTTACCCTTACGGCGAAAAATATCCGAATGTTCCGAATAATGTTTTCACCGCTCCAGGCGTACATATAATCGGTGATGTGACAATTGGAGAAGAATCGAGTATATGGTTTAACACGGTGATCAGAGGAGATGAAGCACCTATCAGTATTGGTGACCGCTGCAACGTACAGGACAACTCTACCCTTCATAACTATGAAGAGTTTCCTCTGGTCCTGGAAGATGAAGTATCAATAGGACATAATGTTATCCTTCATGGCTGTACTGTGAGAAAGGGAGCTTTAATAGGCATGGGAGCGACCGTCCTCGACGGTGCGGAGATAGGTGAATATGCATTTATCGGGGCCAATACACTTATCCCTCCAGGCAAAAAAATTCCGCCCCGGACAATGGTTATGGGATCCCCAGGTAAAGTCATCCGGGAATTAAATGATGATGATATAAAACTTATCGAACTGACAATCAGCAGTTATCATGAAAAAGGGCAGAAATATTTGAAAGAGCTTGGCGGTAAATAAAAGCAAAATTGTTTTTCACCTCCTTCAGTACCTGGCTGAGAAAGGACCGATTCTTCAACTCATAAAGAAGACTCGCCGATTGGCGAGCCTTAAGGCGAAGACAGAGGCGTAGTTGCACTTACACTTTAGCCCTGAAAATTTTCTCTGCGCCGAATCAACTTCCCTGCTAAAATTTTATACTTTCTTAAAGTGAAATAAAAGCTGTCTTCGGCCGAAGACAGCTTTTTACTGGTTATTTGCGATAAAAGGGTGGTCCAGAATGTCATAATCTTTACTGATATTCGCCATTTCATTTCCTTCTTTAAAGATGCCTTCAAAAAAGCTGTTCGCAGGCTCAGCGAGTGTAACATAATAATCGGAAAATAAACTTGCCGCGGAGTCCCCCAGCCATTTTTCCGGGAGAAGTTCACCTGGAAGACCTGGATCGATGAACAAAAATTTGCGGTACTCGTGCACCAGGATAGTTCTTTCCACAAAACACTGTCCGTCCGTCATTTCTCCCTTATCAATTTTATTTTTCGCAATGACATATTTCTGGCTGTAATCCCTGATAAAGTGTTCGTACTTTTCATTAATCTCATCGATATTCCAGCAGTTCTGAACGAGGCCTTCAGGTTCACCAGGCCCTTTATAATCGGATACGAAGAAATTAACAAAGTCATGTATTTTATATTTGTCTATAAGCGTGTATACTTGCTTTTCCAGTTTGTTTGGCGAGATCCAGGTACTGTTGGAAAGGGAACCGAAACCGCTCCATATCAGCTCCTGCCTCAGTTCATCCCGGATGCTGCGTTTTGTTTCAGGAATTGTATACATTAAAATCCGCCATTTCCCATCCCAGGAATGTGGTTTGATTTTATAGATTCTTTCTGCTGCTTCTTCTATCCGTTCCTTGCCCATTTCAGTAAGAGAGTAATAGCTTTTGTTCCCTCTCTTTTCTGAGGCAATCCAGCCTTGCTTGTTCATCCTGGAGATTGCGGCTCTGACTGATTGTTCATTATGCCCGAACTCCTGCAAAACTCTTATTAAACTTCCTATCCATATTTCATTTCCATAATGGCGGATATAATCCCCAAAAAGTGTGAATATCATTGACCGGGTATTCAGCGTATTTTCCATCCTTCTGCACACAACCTTCTGTATCCGTGATTTTCTAAATTAAGGGTATATAATGAGAAAATTACAGGGCTGTCTTTCGCCCTGTATTCTCCGTATTTCTTATTCCTATGCCTTATTATACCAAATTAACACTGATTGACAAATCAGGGAAATGTCTATTCTCCTTTAAATTCCGGAGGCCTCTTTTCTGAAAAAGCCTTTAAAGCCTCAAGTCTGTCTTTTGTTGGAATGATTACTTCGTAGGCCTTCGCTTCCAGAGCCAGTCCTGTATGCAAATCTACATTGGTTCCCTGCAGCACGGCATATTTAGCCTGCTGTACTGCAAGAGGACCATTTCTTGTAATCCTGGCAGCAAGCTTTTCACACTCTGCCAGAAGTTCGTCTTTTTCTGTCAGAGAATTTAATATCCCAAGCTCCAGAGCCTTCTGGGCGGTTATTTTTTCTCCGGTCAGTATCAGCTCCATTGCTTTAGAAAGCCCTATCAGTCTTGGAAGACGCTGGGTGCCCCCGGCTCCGGGGATGATTGCCCAGCTAACCTCTGTCAGTCCCATTTTAGCTTCATCTGCTGCTATGCGGAAATCGCAGGCAAGTGCAAGTTCGAAACCACCGCCAAAAGCATACCCGTTTATTGCCGCGATCGTCGGCTGGGGCAGATTTTCAACAGCTGTGAAGACATCCCTGATCGCCTTTACATTTCTTCTTACTTCAGATTCATTTAATTTTTTTCTTTCTTTCAGGTCCGCCCCTGCACTGAAGGCTTTTTCTCCTGCCCCGGTAAATATAACTGCCCGGACTTCTTTATCTAAGTGGACTTTTTCCACAATGCTCCCAAGTGTTTCTAGAGTTTCATAATCAAAGCAGTTAAGCTGCTCTTCGCGGTTTAAAGTTATATAAGCAAGATGGCCCTCTTTACTGTATAAGACTTTTTTCATAAAAATCACTTCCAGTATATTATTCGGCGTTCTTTACGACAGCTGCAATTCCCTGGCCCACGCCTATACACATTGTAGCCAGGCCATATTCAACGTCTCTCTTCTTCATCTCGTATATAAGGGTTGTTAAGATCCTTGCTCCGCTTGCTCCCAGAGGGTGGCCGAACGCGATTGATCCTCCGTTAACATTCACTATGTCTTCACTAAGTTCCAGTTGTTTCATACATTCCAGGGACTGGGAAGCAAAAGCTTCATTCAATTCCACTAGCCCGATGTCTTTCGTTGTAAGATTCGCCCGCTGCAAAGCTTTTCTTGTGGCAAAAATCGGGCCAATGCCCATAATCCGCGGTTCAAGACCTGCCACAGCTGCAGTAACAAATTTGGCAAGAGGTCTAAGTCCAAGCTCCTTAGCCTTTTCGGCACTCATAAGTAATAATGCGGAAGCACCATCATTCACCCCTGAAGCGTTCCCTGCTGTCACTGTACCTCCTTCGAACAGCGGACGGAGTTTACCCAGTTTTTCCAGGCTTGTTTCAGGCCGTGGATGTTCATCCGCCTCCACAAATGTGACATTGCCTTTTCTGTCTTTTACCGGAACCGGAACAAGCTCTTCCTTAAAACGCCCTGCTTCCATTGCCTGTTTTGCCCGCTGCTGACTCTGATATGCGAAACGATCCTGTTCCTCTCTTGAAATACTGAACTGTTCAGCAACGTTTTCCGCTGTCTGAGGCATGGAATCAGTACCATACATTTCTTCTATTAAAGGATTTACAAATCTCCATCCGATAGTTGTATCGTATAAACGCATGTCTCCCCGGGGGTACTCAGATTCAGGTTTTCCCGTGACAAGTGGAGCTCTCGTCATGCTTTCTGTTCCTCCGGCAATATAAATATCTCCATGCCCGACAGCAATAGCACGTGCAGCATATGTAACTGCATCCAGCCCGGATCCGCATAAGCGGTTAATTGTTGTACCTCCCGCTTCTACAGGCAGGCCTGCCAGCAGTGCAGACATTCTTGCAACATTTCGGTTGTCTTCCCCTGCTCCATTGGCATTCCCAAGAACTACGTCTTCAATTTCAGATGGATCCAGTGCCGGATTTCTTTCAAGCAAGGCTTTAATAACAATACTTCCTAAATCATCCGGGCGGACCGTTTTTAATCCACCTTTATATCTCCCGATAGGGGTTCTTACTGCATCTACAATTACAGTTTCTTTAAGCATTTGCCTTCCCTCTCCTCCGGTTACACCGTTTCTTTCGTATAGTCGTATACACCTCTGCCGGTTTTACGTCCCAGCCGGCCGGCTTTTACATATTTCTCAAGAAGCGGGCAAGGGCGGAACTTTTCACCAAGCGTTTTATGAAGATACTTTAAGTTATTGAGCCTCGCGTCGAGTCCTACTAAATCGCCTAGTTCGAATGGTCCCATAGGATAATTAAGGCCTAGCCTTATCGCTTTATCTATTTCTTCAGGAGTCCCTACACCCTCCTGGAGCATATAAAAAGCTTCGTTTCCGACCATTGCACTAATTCGGCTCGTTACAAACCCAGGGAACTCATTAACAACTACCGTTTCTTTTCCCATTCTCTCAGATACCTCTTTTATCACCTGGACTGTTTCATCAGAAGTTTCAAGACCCCGGACTATTTCTATAAGAGGCATTTTATGCACTGGATTAAAGAAATGCATGGCGATTACCTTTTCCGGTTTGGTTGTGTAAGACCCAATTTCTGTTGGGCTCATTGTTGAAGTATTTGTGGCAAAATAGCAGTTTTCAGGAGCATATTTATCCATTGTTTCAAAGACACTTTGTTTAATTTTCTGTTTTTCAGGGACTGCTTCAATTACAAGATCTGCATTTACCACAGCTTCTTCAAGGCTGGTGGTAAAAGTTAAAGAAGCCTGAGCTGACTCGGCTTTCTCTTTGGAAATTTTGTTCCGTTCGATCCCTTTGACGAAAATCGAGTCAATTTCATTTTGCGCGCTCTCAAGAATATTTTCATTAATATCTGCAAGGACTGTACGATAGCCGCCTGCAGCTGCCACATATGCAATCCCCCGCCCCATTACGCCTGCGCCTATTACAGTAATCTGATTAATCATTCTTATCACCCCGGTCTGTTACTTGGTTTACTTTGGTAGAATTCTCACTGCTTAGTTCAAAGGCATGCAAAGCCCTGGCACGATGCCAGGGCTTGCCCTCGGTTTTGCCGGAGTTTAAACCCCGAACGGGTTGAGCGGCCGGCTGCCATGATAAGAAAGAACGCTCTTCTCTTCTGTATATAAATCAAGTGTTTCAATACTTAATTCACGGCCGAAACCGGACTGCTTATAGCCCCCAAAAGGCGTTCCCGGGAATGCGGAGAACGGGCAGTTAACCATTACAATACCTGCTCTTATTTGATCAGCTACACGCTTTGCTCTGCCGTGGTCAGTAGTCCATACAGCCGAGCCCAGGCCGTATTCTGTGTCGTTGGCCTGTTTAACAGCTTCTTTTTCATCGCTGAATTTCTGCACTACAACAACCGGACCAAAAATTTCTTCTCTTACAGCCTTCATATCAGGTGTAACATCGGTAATAATTGTTGGTGCATACCAGTGGCCGTTTTCAAATCCTTCAATATCAAGTCTTTTACCACCTTCCAGTATGGTGGCACCTTCTTCTTTAGCTGACTGGACGTAAGAATCAATTATCTCCAGCTGGTCATTGCTTATAATTGCTCCAAGATGTGTTTCCTTGTTTAATGGATCGCCAAGCTTCAAAGCTTTTGTTTTTTCAACGAATTTTTCCATAAACTCATCATAGATGCCTTCCTGCACATACAAACGGGAACGGGCTTCACATGACTGGCCTGTATTGTAAAAAATCCCGAATAAAGAACCTGCTACAGCAGCATCAATGTCTGCGTCGTCAAATACAAGGTTTGGCGATTTTCCTCCAAGCTCCAGGGTAATACGTTTCAAAGTTTTTGAAGCCTTCCCCATGATGTCTTTTCCGACAGGTGTAGAACCAGTAAATGCCACTTTGTCTACTTCCGGATGTTCCACAAGGTAATCGCCTACAACTGCTCCTGAGCCAGGAACGATATTCACTACTCCTTCAGGAACTCCGGCTTCATGGCAGATTTCTGTCAGTACAATTGCAGTAAGTGGAGTAAGGCTTGCAGGCTTAAGTACAACCGAACAGCCAGTTGCAATAGCAGGAGCAACTTTCCACGCTGCCATCATCATCGGGTAGTTCCATGGAATAATCTGTGCGCAGACACCAACCGGCTCGTTCTGTGAATAGTTAAAGAATCCGCCTGGGACGTTATTTACTTTCCCGCGATGTCCTACGATTGCACCAGCGTAAAATTCAAAATCCTCAATTGACTGCATAACCTGTCCCTGAGCCGCTGATAATGACTTTCCGCTGTTCAATACTTCGAGCTCCACAAGCTCATTGAATCTGGATCTCATAATTGAAGCAATTTTGTTAAGTACACGGGCCCTTTTCCCAACAGGATAGCGCTTCCATTTTCCGTTTTCAAAAGCATTTCTTGCTGCCTGCACAGCTCGTTCAGCATCGTCTCTCGTTGCTTTTGCTACCTCTGCTAAAGCTTCTCCCGTCGCTGGGTTATATGTTGTGAAAGTTTCACCGGAACTGCTGTCTGTACGCTCTCCGTTAATAATAAACTGGTAGAAATCACGCTTTACTTCCTTTGCTTCCATTACAGGCTTTTTTTGTCCAGTTGCTTGTGCCATTCTATCCCGCTCCTTTGTAGTAATCTAAGGTTTCTTCTTAACAGTTCATAGTTCCTATCGTCCGGTAAATTCCGGCTTTCTTTTTTCCCCGAAAGACTTTAATCCTTCCTGATGATCTTCCGTAAGGCCTGCTGTTCTCTGACCATATGCTTCCTTTTCCAGAACTTCCGGGAGGGTTCCTGTCCAGCTTTCATACATGTATCGCTTAATTAACCCCACTGCTTTCGTAGGCATTTTTGCAAGCCTTTCGGAAAAATCCCTTAATTCTGCTTCGAAATTATCCGCTGACACAGTCTTTGTGACTAAACCAAATTCTTTTGCATCAGCTGCACTAATTTTTTCCCCTAATACAGCCAGTTCCATCGCTTTTGCGTGCCCTACAAGCCTTGGAAGGTAGTAAAGACTTCCAGAATCCGGAATTAAACCGATATGAATGAAGGCTTCCACAAAGCTTGCTTTTTCAGATGCGATCCGGAAATCACATGCCAGAGTAAGGCTCATACCAGCTCCCGCAGCTACACCATTGACTCCCGCTATCACAGGTTTCTCAATAGAAGCAATTTTCTGAACCATGGGGTTGTACCTTTTCCTCAAAAATTCAGCGTGGTCCGTGTTTTCATCCACACCTGCCAAATCTTCCCCTGCACAGAAAGCTCTTCCTGATCCTGTTATAACAATACAGCGGACGCCGCTGTCCTTTTCAGCTGTATTAAGAGCCTTCGTTACTTCTTTATTCATTTCTTCCGTAAAAGCATTCAGTTTATCTGGACGGTTTAATGTCAGCCAGGCAACATTATTTTCAATATGATAAGTAATTGTATTGTACATAAGCACTCCTTTTAACCGTAAAGCCGTTTTTTAAAGGAATTCCCTGTCAGTTTACTCGAGCTTGTAACCAATCGTACAAGTGAACCTGGCAAAATGATGAGCAATTTTCCTGACTCACTCAGCTTCTACTTCCCTTTGAAATCAGGTTTTCGTTTCTCAATAAACGCCTTCATGCCCTCTTTTTGGTCCTCTGAGCCGAAGAGAAGGTAGAAATTTTTTCGTTCAAGCAACAATCCTTCTTCCAGGGTGGAGTCAGTTACTTTATTGACCGCTTCTTTGATCAGCCTCACTGAAAGAGGAGCCTGTCTGCTGAGCTTAGCAGTATATTTCAGCACTTCATCCATTAGTATTTCAGGGGCGACTACCTTGTTTATAACTCCGTATTGATAGACCTCTTTTGCACTCATATGTTCACCGGTCCAGAGCCATTCAAGCGCTTTTGCTTTGCCCATTGTTTTCGCCAGCCGCTGGGTACCTCCTGCCCCGGGCATTACCCCGAGATTAATTTCAGGAAAACCAAATTTAGCAGTTTCACCAGCAAAAATAAGGTCACAATTAAGGACGAGTTCAAAGGCTCCTCCAAGGGCATAACCATTAACTGCTGCAATAACAGGTTTTTTCACAAGAGAGATCCTGTCCCATACAGCGAACTGGTTACGGAGTTCCATTGATACAGGGGTGTCATCTGCCATTTCATCAATATCCGCTCCTGCGGCAAAAACCTTCTGGCTCCCTGTAATTACAATTACTCTTATATCTTCGCTCTGGTCATAACGTTCGAGTGCTTCCACAATCTCGTCAACCATCTTCCGATTAAGAGCGTTCAAAACATCAGGCCGATGAAGCTCGATGATTCCAGTCGCTTCTTCGACCCGTGTTTTAATAAATTCATAGTTACCCATTTACTTCTTCACCAATTAACAAAGTTACAAGACCTCCGGCAAACTTCATAAGGTCTTTTCCGGAAGCTTTAGCTTCATCTGTTTTCATAGCTTCCTTGTATGCGTCCATGCTGTCATAATACATGTCGCACTGAAGATAATAATCTGTTTCTCCCATTGGCGAACCGACGATTTTTGTTACTTCCATTTTACGGAGGCCAGGAATTTTTTCTGTAAGAGGAGCATGAACGTTGAAGTAATGTTCATCAAATGCTGCAGGGTTTTCCGGTTTTTTGTATAATGCAGTGAATTTTACCATTTAAATCTTCCTCTCTGTTTTTAAATATTTGATACTGGTTTCATAGCTTCAAAAGGATTCTTGCAGGAACGGCAGTAAAGAATGCTTCTGCAAGCTGCCGGGCCGAAAATATTCTCCATTGTCGTATAAGTGGACCCGCAATAAGGGCAGTCCACATGCCAGGGGTCTCCCTCCTTATGTTTGACAGGAGGCGGAGCGATTCCATACTCTTTCAGATTCTGCCTGCCTTCTTCACTAATTCTTTCTGTCGTCCAGTTTTCGTCGAATACAAATTCTACCTTGACCTCTTCGGCCCAGCTGATTTTACTCTGGACTGCTAATCTGATATCTCTGCTGATAATATCCAGGGCCGGACACCCAGTAAATGTAGGGAGCATCTTAATAACAATAACCTGACCATCTTCAATTTGTGCATCATAAAACATACCAAGCTCGACGACACTGACAGACGGTATTTCCGGGTCCTTCACCTCTTTAAGAGCTTCAAGAATCTCTTCTCTTACCTGCTGTACTTCATGCTGCATATCTTCCACCTCGCTTTACCCTGCGGCACTGGGTTTACCAGGCGGCAGCACGGTCAAGATTATAAACTTCTCCAAGAGTGTCAAGGGCCTGAGTAAGGTCCTCAGTATGAAATCCTTCTCTTCCGTTCCCGGATACTGCCCCGGGAGCTCCCTCCGGCATTACTGCCCCTGCTGCTTTAAAAGCAGACCCAACCTGTTTAAGCCATTGTTCGGTTAATGTTTTTTCGTCCCCGATCAGCTCGAATTCTGCCATTTTTTCTCCCGATGGTCCAAGTGATAAGACATCGCCAAAATCCTGCCATACCCGTTCAACCTGTATATTCATTCTTTCAGCAGCTTCCGGTGTACTGGACAGAAGCTGAGTAAACCATACTTCCCAGTGCTTGAGATGGAAATATTGCTCTCTTCCTATACTCTTAGCGACATTAGCAAGCGGGCTGTAAGATGACTGCTTTAAAGAATCAATCCTGACTTTTTTCGCAGCCTCATAAAAGTAATTCCTGACTACAGTGAAAGCCCAGTCATACCTCGGTTCATCCATATATCCGCCTTCGCCGTTTTTTTCTTCAAGAATAACTGCATTCTTCCTCTCCTCTTTTGGCCTGGCGTGGGCAAGTTCGTCCGCCGTGCCTTCGCCAAGTTCCTCAAGGAGTTTATAATACATAGTGGCGTGCCCCATTGTATTCTGAGTAATAGAGGAAAAGGCTACGTCTTCCTCAATATGCGGGCAGAGTCCCAGCCACTCGGAACCCCTGAAAGACAATACAAAATCATCGTCCCCCAGTTGATAAAGCAGTTCAGCAAGCACTTGTTTATATGCCTGATCGGTTATTTCCCCAGCTGATTTGATACTCATTTTCCAACCCCCTTAGCCCAGGAGAGTATCTCTTTCTCGTCAAACATTTCCTGTTCTTTTTCACGCCACTTTTTCTTAAGATAGCCGTATCCCTTTGTATTACGGTAATCTTTATTATCAAGACGGTACAGCATCTCCCTGTCCTCCGGCTTCACGGCTGTTATATCCGAACGCTTAACGACCCATAAGTCACTGACAGGTTCTCTTCTCATAAAGTTTTCCTGCGCCATCATCAGGGCCAGTTCCGCGTTTGGAGCCAGTAAGGTATACTGCTCGGTCATATGTCCGTTTGGATTTTTTTTACTAAAAACAACAAACTCCTCATAAAACAAATCGATATTTTCCCTGTTTGTATCCATGCTTCTCCCTCCTTCGCTATTTTTTTATCAGACAGCCGAAATGTTTCTTCTCGCGCCCAGGGCTTCTCTGACCCATGCGTTATTTTCGTGGGAAATCCTTCTGAGCTGCAGTCTTTCTTTGGATCTTGGCCCGTTGTTAGAAATTATTTGTTTAAACTCATTCCAGTCAGGCTGCTGATAAATCCATGTTTCATTTTCTTCGTCATAGCGAATTGTTTCGTCAGGGATAGTCAGCCCCAGAGACAATATCCTTGGCACATATTTAGTGAAAAAATGTTGTCTCAGTTCCTCATTTGTATTTTTACGAATCTTATATTTGATTGTGGTGTCCTGTTTTGAAGACCCTGTTGTATTGGCTGATGCAGGCCCGAAGAACATCAGCAGTGCCGGCCACCAGCGGTTAAGCGCTTCCTGGATCAGTTCTTTCTGCTGATCTGTTCCTTCAGCTAGCGCCATAATAATCGCTTCTCCGTGCTGAGCATGGAATACTTCCTCTGCACAAATTCTTTTCAGTGCTCTTGCGTAAGGACCATAAGATGAATCTAGCATATTTGTCTGAGTGATGATTGCCGCGCCATCTACAAGCCATCCTACGATTCCTGCGTCCGCCCACGTCTTTGTTTCCATATGGAAAACATTATGAAACTTTAATCTGCCGCTTAATAAATCTTCCATAATATCTTCACGATTCTTTCCTAATGGTGCCATCAAATCTTCTGCAACACGAAGGAGAAGCTGACCGTGCCCCATTTCGTCCTGCACTTTTGCCATAATTCCCAGCTTCCTGTGTAAGGACGGAGCCTTCGGGGTCCACTCCTTCTCTGGCAGCGCTCCCATTATTTCACTAATGCCGTGCATAGAAATAAGCTTAATCAATGCATTCCTGTAGTCATCAGGCATCCAGTCGTCTGCTTCGATTTTTCCTCCGGCCTCAATTTTCTCCATAAACTGTTGGTACTTCTGCTGGTCAACCTGATTATCGTACGTCGCATCAACCATTTTAAATCACGCCTCCTACGTATAACGTATTTATAACGTAATTATAGTATAAAGTCATACGATTGGCAATAAAAATTAAATATTCTGTCTTTAATGGTTGTTGCAGTCCGGGATACAGCCCTGTTTTTATGCGAGAACGGCCCTGTCACTCTCCATCTTTTTGCCTCGTAAACGCTGGAATTCCTGCAGAAGTTTCTCGATAGTAAGTTTTTGTTTTTCCTCTCCCTCTACATCGAGGATAATCTGGCCGCTGTCCATCATGACCAGGCGGTTACCTAAGTCCAGAGCCTGCTGCATATTATGGGTAACCATCAGAGTAGTGAGATTGAACTTACTGACAATTTCATCCGTCAGGTTTGTAATCAGTTCAGCACGGGCCGGGTCCAGGGCTGCCGTATGCTCATCCAGGAGAAGTATTTCCGGCTCTGTAAAAGTTGCCATTAGAAGAGATAAAGCCTGTCTTTCCCCTCCTGAAAGCAGCCCTACTTTAGCGTTAATACGGTTTTCAAGCCCGAGATTCAGTGTTTCAAGATATTCCTTGAACAACTGGCGTCTTTTCTTGTTAACACCAAGCTTTAACGTTCTTTTTTTATTTCTTGAAAAAGCCATTGCTAAATTTTCCTCAATAGTCATACTTGGCGCTGTTCCAGCCATTGGATCCTGAAAAACCCTTCCGATAAAGGCTGCGCGCTTATATTCAGGCATATGGGTGACATTCTTGCCATTTATCTCAATATCGCCTACATCTGTAATCAGTGACCCTGAAATAGAGTTCATCATCGTGGATTTCCCTGCTCCATTACTGCCTATTACTGTAAGAAAATCACCCTTTTTTAATTCCACATTAATGTTCTGAAGAGCTTTTTTCTCATCCGGGGTCCCTTCGTTAAAAGTAATACTGACATTTTTAAGGTGCAGCACTGCTCTTCACTCCTCCGCTTTCATTTTCAAAGGCGAGTCTCTTTGTAAGCTCTTCTCTCTTCCGAAGCCGCCTCTTTTTATCCCGTCTTGACTCCAGAATCTTTGGAGCTACCAGTGCTGCAATAACAATAACTGCTGTGATGACTTTCATATCTCCTGCTTCGAGAAAATCTACTCTTAATGCGAAGGTCACGGCAATACGATAAATGATAGCCCCGCCGATAACAGCTAATGTTGCCCTTGCTATCGTTTTTGCCCCGAATAAAGCTTCACCAATGATTACAGACGCAAGCCCGATGATAATCATTCCGATTCCCATCCCCACATCAGCGAAACCACCATGCTGTGCAATCAGAGAACCTGACAAAGCAACCATCGCGTTCGAAATTCCAATTCCAAGGATAATAAGCCAGTCTGTATTGGCAGAAAAACTTCTGATCATTCGTTTGTTATCACCTGTGGCCCTGATCGCAAGCCCGGTTTCAGTTTTCAGGAAATAATCTGTTAAGAACTTGATTGTGAAAGTAACGAAGATCATTACAATTAATACAGCCCATGTTCTCGGTAATTGTGTTGCTCCGAAAATACCAAGGATTGGATTGAAAACAGAATCAAGACCAAGATTCTGCCAGAAGGCTGTTAATTTAGAAAAAATAGTTTCTTCGTTAAGCAGGGGAATGTTCGGTCTTCCCATTATCCGCAAGTTAATGGAGTATAGGGCGATCATCATTAAGATACCTGATAATAGAGGATTGATTTTACCTTTCGTATGGAGTACTCCGGTAATACAACCAGCAAGAAACCCTGCGATCACTGCTGCAAGTGTAGCCGTCAGCGGAGAATAGCCATTAATAATCATCAGAGCGGCAACAGCTGCTCCAGTTACAAAACTCCCGTCCACTGTTAAGTCCGGAAAGTCCAGAACTCTGAACGATAAATAAACACCTAATGCCATGAGAGCGTATATAATCCCTGATTCAAATGAACCAAATAGGGAGATCATCATTTTAAAATCACCAGCCTTCCAAAAAAAGAGATAGTCATGCGCTTCTGTTACAAGAAGCGCATGAGCATCTTCTGATTACTCACTTTCTACAAACTCAGCAATGCTGTCCCATTCGCCATCCCATTCAACACCTTGCTGTTCTGCAGCTTCTTTGTTAATCATCAGCTGCATTTCAGGAGGATCTTCTACAGGGAAGTCAAGTGTTGTTTTTTCGCCTTTTAATATTTCTGCAGCCATTTCTCCTGCTCGGTATCCGATCGTGAAGTAATCAATACCATAGGATGCAAAACCGCCCCGTCCGAGGGAGTCTGGTTCTCCGACAACTAAAGGAATGTCGTGGTCGTTCGCAGTTGCTACTACAGTTTCAAGAGCGGAAACTACAGTGTTGTCCGTTACAATATAGAAAACGTCAATATCACCAGCAAGTGAATCAGCGGCCTGCTGAACTTCAGCAGAAGTAGATACGCTTCGTGTCACCAATGATAAGCTTGTTCCGTCGATTGCTTCTTCCAGAGTCTCAATCTGAGCAACACTGTTTTGCTCTCCTGAGTTATAGATCGTCCCAATTGTGGAATCCGGGAAATAAGTTTCAATGAAATCAACAGTCATTGGTATTGCTTCCGGATGCAGATCCTGAACCCCGGTAATATTCTCACCTGGCTCATCAAGAGCTGTAACAAGGCCCGCTCCGACTGCATCAGTTACAGATGTGAAAACAATCGGAATATCGCCTGTTGCATTAAGTGCCGCGAGGGAACTTGGAGTAGAGTTTGCAAAAATCATATCGACTCCATCGCCGACAAAGTTATTAGCGATTGTATTTGCGTTGTTCTGGTCACCCTGTGCGCTCTGGAAATTATAAGATACGTTTTCTCCTTCCACGTAGCCGTTATCAGCAAGAGCTGATTTAAACCCTTCAAAGGCTGCGTCAAGGGATGGGTGTTCCACAATCTGAGTTGCGCCAATCTTCACTTCTTCAAGTTCACCGGCTGCTTCTTCATTGCCATTATCATTGTTGTCTGCGGCATTATTTTCACCGTTATTAGCGGCATTTTCTTCATTGTTATTGTTGTTCTCCGCTGCTGCCGCTTCCCCGTTGCCGTCAGCGTCATTGTTTCCTTCTGCTCCATCCGTGTCGTCTGCACCGCATCCTGCAAGAACCATCACACTAAGTAATCCTGCCCCCATAAATTTCAACAGCTTCTGATACATTTTTTCTCCTCCTTGGTCAATCGTTTTATTGTATATTTGTTTCTCCCGTAGAGATAACAAAGTATAACCTTCTCTCCATGCTTATTAATGCCTGATATCCCATTTAGGCCGTCTGTTATGAAGGAAAAAGCTGTTTTGTCTTTTACGGCTTTCAATTCTTTCTTCACACATGCGATTTGCAGCTTCCACGGTTGTAAGCTTGTTTCGTTCAGCGCTGCTGAATACTTCCGTGAGAGAATAATAGATAGCTTTTGTCTTAGCTAAAACCCTTTCTTTATTAGAATCGTATAATTCATCGGAAACCTGAATGAGGCCGCCGCTGTTTGTTATATAATCCGGAGCATAAAGAATTCCTCTGTTCTGCAGTTTTTCACCCATCTTCTGGTGAAGGAGCTGATTATTTGCTGAACCAGCTACAGCTCTGACCTTTAATCTTTCTATCGTTTCCTCGTTAATAATGCCTCCGACAGCACAAGGTACAAATACATCTGCCTCTGCAGAATATATTTCATCCCCTTTGAGTATTTTTACTTGTGTGCCAGTTTCCTTACCTTTCAATGTTATTTTTTCCAGGAGCCGATCATCAAGATCGGAAACAAACAGATCTGCACCATCTTCCAGAAGCTGTTCAGCCACCTTATAACCAACTTTTCCAAGTCCCTGAATTGCATAACTTCTCCCGGCAAGACTGTCGTTTCCAAAAAGGGTTTTGTTCGTCGCTTTCAGGGCATACATAACACCCATTGCAGTTGGAACAGAAGAGTCCCCGCTTCCTCCATATATCTCAGGGGTTCCTACAATACAATTTGTTTCTTTAAGTGCATGCACAAAATCGTCCATAGTCGTGCCCATGTCGGTTCCTGTGTAAAAACGCCCGTTCAGTGAATCTACAAACTTGCCGAACGCCCTGAACATTTCCGGTGATTTATCAGTAGCCGGGTCTCCGATAATAACGGATTTTCCTCCTCCGAAATCCACATCTGCAGCAGCACATTTATAAGTCATCCCCTTTGCAAGCCTGAGGACATCTTCCAGTGCCTCCGCCATCGTAGGATACGGCTGCATCCGGCAGCCCCCGATCGCTGGTCCGGCTGCTGTATTATGAATTGCTATTATGGCTCTTAGTCCAGTGTCCTGATCATTGCAGAATACCACCTGTTCAAATTCGGAAAATTCAGTTAAAATTTCTGACTTTAAGCCCATGGGATACTCAAGTAAGCTCATTGCTATACCTCCATTTTTTGCTGATATATACTCCATGCCATTCTTAATTGTTTACAATGTGAATGGCATGTCCCAATGCTGCTTCGGCCGCCTCCATCCATCCTTCTGTTAAAGTAGGATGTGGGTGGACAGTCAGAGCAATATCTTCAACACGCGCCGCCAGTTCCATGGCGAGCACACCTTCTCCAATCAGATTTGAGGCATCTGCTCCCACAACATGCATTCCGAGAAGAACATGTGATTCTGCGTCAACAATGACTTCTGCAAAACCTTCTGCTTCGTTTGTGGCCAGTGCTCTTCCGTTAGCCTGGAAAGGGAACTTTCCGATTTTCACGTTCCTTCCCTCTCTTTCAGCTTCCTCCAGGGTCATTCCAACACCGGCAACCTGAGGGTCTGAAAATATAACATAAGGAATAAAAGGCGAATCTACTGCGCTCGGGAGCCCTCCGATTACTTCCGCGGCTACAATCCCCTGTTTGGATGCCTTATGGGCAAGAGCCGGGCCAGGAGTGACATCACCGATTGCAAATATATTAGGCACGTTTGTTCTGCACTGACTGTCTACTTCAATATAGCCTCTTTCATCTGGACGGACTCCTGCCTGCGACAGTCCGATTCCTTCCGTGTTTGGCATTCTTCCGATGGTAACGAGAACTTTGTCTGCCTCGATCACTTCTTCTCCTTCACCACTTGAAGTCCGGAGGGTAACCTGGCCGTTCTCCACCTTAGCTTCTTCTACCTTGACGGAGGTTTTCAGCTTGATGCCAGCCTTCTTTGCTTTTTTCTCCACCTCTTTTGCAAGCTCCGGAGAAACCTGGGCTAATATCCTGTCAGCCATTTCTATAACAGTGACTTCCGCTCCAAGTTTTGCAAACGCCATTCCCATTTCAATGCCGATATACCCTCCTCCTATTACCGCCAGTTTATCCGGGACTTCGCTAAGCTCAAGAGCTGCTGTTGAATCGATAATATATTCCCCATCCACCGGAAGAAAAGAGGGAAGAACAGGGCGTGACCCAGTCGCTATTATTGCCTCTTCAAATTTATAAGTTTCAAAGTCTCCGCCTGTTTCCACACCAATTCTGTTCTCAGACAGGAAACTCGCCTCCCCTGTTACAACAGTAACACCGTTTTTTTCACATAAGTGGGCGATTCCCTGATTTAAGCGTAAGACGATTCCCCTTTTCCATTGCTGCCAGTCTTCCATTATAAAGCTTGCTGGATCTCCACTGTCCGGAAGCTTAATTCCCATCTGTCCAAGCCCTGACAAGTTATGATATTGTTCTGCTGTATGGATTAATGCCTTTGATGGTATACACCCTCTGTTCAGACAGACACCGCCTAGTGTATCCTTTTCGATTAATGTGACTGATTTCCCAAGCTGCCCCAGGCGAATTGCTGCAGCATAACCGCCTGGGCCTCCTCCTATTACTACTACGTCTGTTTCAACTGCTACTTCGCCTACAACCATTTAATTCATCTCCATAAAAAGAAGTTTCGGATTCTCAAGCAGTTCGATTATTCTGTTTGTGAACTTTACCGAGGCCACCCCGTCAATAATCCTGTGGTCAAATGACAAGGAAATGTTCATCATCAGACGGATAACCCCTTCCCAGTCCCTGACTACCATTCTCGGCTCCATCTTATGCAAAGCAAGTATAGCAGCCTCCGGGTGATTAATTATCGGTGTAGCGTGCATACCGCCGATCGGCCCTACATTACTGATAGTAAACGTACTTCCGGTAATATCATTCACTTTCAGTTTTCCTTCTCTTGCCTGCTCTGCAAGTTCTCCTATTTCCCCGGCAATTTCAAGAATGCTCTTTCGGTCAGCATTTTTAATTACAGGGACGACCAGGCCTTGCTTTGTATCAGTTGCTATTCCGATATGATAGTAATTTTTTAACACTATTTCTTTATTCTCTTCATCAACAGAAGCATTAAAGACTTTAAACTCTTTCAATGCAATTACTACCGCTTTTATAAAAAATGGGAGATATGTGAGTTTTATATTTTTTTGTTCCGCATAAACTTTCAGCTCATCTCTGAGTTCTTTCAGTGGTCCCATCTCCATCTCATCCACATGAGTGACATGAGGGATAGTAGAAACAGACTTGACCATTCGCTCTGCGATTTTTTCTCTGATTCCTTTTAACGGGATTCTTTCTTCCTCTTGTCCAAGGCTGAATTCCAATACCTTATTCGTTTCAGATGTTTTCTGAGTTTCTTTCCCGGAAGATAGTTTCACAGGCTCTGCCTTTTCAGCTGGGTTCGCTGTTACTCCACTGGAATATTGGCGCAAATCTGATTCTGTCACTCGCCCTGCCGGCCCTGTACCAGTAACTTTTTCAATGTCTATCTTCATTTCCCTGGCCATTTGCCTTACAAATGGAGTTGCCAGAGCACGTGTCTTTGCAGAGGAGTTTCCTGCTCCTCCGGAAACAACTGCCGTTACTGCAGGTTTCTCTGCTTCGGTCTGTCGTGGTTTTGCTTCTGCCACAGCTTCAGCTGCAGCCGCCGATTCTTCAGCTGCACCTTCCTCCACAATAGTAAAAAGTATAGAGCCTACTTCTGCTACTTCTCCTTCATTAAAGAAAATCTTTTTAATGATGCCGGAAGCCGGTGCAGTGAGTTCGGCATTTACTTTGTCAGTCTGTACTTCCAGAACAGGCTGATCCTGCTCAACGAAGTCTCCTTCTTTTATAAACCAGCTGAGTATTTCACCTTCGTGCATACCCTCCCCTACGTCAGGGAGCTTGAATTCTACCATTATTTTTCCTCCTTTAAGCCTGCCCTGATTAGAAATTCACCGTTTCTTCAATGCCCCTTTTCACACGTTCCAGTGTCGGCATATAATCTTCCTCTACAGAAAACATTGGTACAGGCACATCAAAGCCTGTGATTCGCTTAACCGGCGCCTTCAAATAAATAAGTGCTTCATCATTAATAAGCGAGATTACTTCACCGCCAAGACCAGCTGTTTTATGTGCTTCATGCACTACAACAGCTCTTCCGGTTTTCTTGACCGATTCAATGATTGTATCTCTGTCGAGAGGATATAAAGTACGGAGATCGACAACTTCACAGCTCATGCCTTTCTCTTTTTCAAGCTTGGATGCCGCATTCACAGCCTCTCTCAGCATTGCCCCCCAGGAGAAGATCGTTAAATCTGTTCCTTCTTTAACAACTTTCGCTTTGCCGAGCGGGACCCGGTAAAGCTCTTCTGGAACCTCTTCTTTAAATGCCCTGTACAGTTTTGTTGGCTCCAGGAAAATGACAGGGTCTCTGTCTTCGATTGCAGAGACGAGAAGTCCTTTCGCATCGTACGGGCTTCCAGGCACTACTACTTTCAATCCTGGTGTATGAGCGAAAAAGCTTTCTACACTTTCTGAATGGAGTTCTGGTCCCCGGATACCTGCTCCATATGGTGTACGGATTACCATAGGTACTTCAAACTGCCCTCTTGAACGGTATCTCATCCGTGCTGCATGGGAGACGACCTGCTCAAACGCCGGATAAATAAAAGCTAAAAACTGAATTTCAACAATTGGAATTTTTCCGTTCATGGCAAGGCCAATTGAGGTGCCCACAATCCCTGATTCAGCAAGGGGCGTGTCAACTACTCTGTCTTCACCGTATTTTTCCACAAGTCCGTCTGTCGCCCGGAAAACACCGCCGTTCACTCCGATATCTTCTCCAAGCAGCATCACTCGCGGGTCTTCAGCAAGCTTCTGGTCCATTACTTCTGTTATCGCCTGTATCATCGTTAATTTCCGGCTCAACTCTCATCCCCATCCTTTGCAAGATATTTCTTCAGTTCTTCCCTTTGTTCTGCAATATGCCATGGAGTTTCCGCATACACATGATCGAACATCTGAAGCGCATGTGATTTAGGATAATTTTCAGCACGCTTTAGTTCTTCATCGATTTTTGCGTTTACTTTACTGAGAAGTTCCGCTTCCTTCGTTTCATCCCATAGCCCATTTTCAGTAAGGAATTTATTCAGGCGAGTCAGAGGATCCCTGTTGTCACGCCATTCCTTTGAAACTTCTTCCTGATTGCGGTATTTTTTCGGGTCGTCAGCTGTAGTATGGGCCCCGTAGCGGAAGGTCACCGCTTCAATCAAAGTAGGCCCCTCGCCCCTTCTGGCTCTTTCCACAGCTTCTTTCACAGTCAGGTAAACTGCGAAAATATCATTTCCATCGATCCTCACTCCGTTAATATCATAAGCAGCTGCCCTCTGCGCTATTGTTCTTGAAGCAGACTGTTTCTCGAACGGGACACTGATGGCATAGCCATTATTCTGGCAGAAAAAAATAGTAGGCGTCTTAAATACACCAGCAAAGTTTAAAGCCTCGTGGAAATCTCCTTCTGAACTTGCCCCGTCTCCAAAATAAGCAATACTGACATCCTTATCCCCGTCCAATTTACTTGCCCATCCAGTGCCAACCGCATGGAGCAGCTGTGTGGCGATAGGCACTGAAGGAGGAAGTATCTTCTTTCCTTCTGTACAGGTTGTTCCGTCCATATGGGCCATCCAGTACAGAAAAACACGGTACATTTCCTGGCCATGGATCATTGCCGCTGCATGATCCCGGTATGTGGGAAACATCCAGTCCATATCAGACAGAGCCATCGCGCTTCCTGCCTGGGACGCCTCCTGGCCTTCAAAAGGGGCGTACGTTCCGATCCTCCCCTGTCTTTGAAGAATGACGGACTTTCTGTCAAATGCCCTTACAAACTGCATATTTTCATACATCTTTATCATTAGCTCTTCATCAATTTCTCCGCCCAGTTCGCTCAGCAGTTTTCCCTCAGGATTGAGGACCTGAAAAACTTCTGACTCCCATGAACCAGCCTTTTGCAGTTCACTGCTTTTCATTGCCATAATGTTCACTCCCTTTTTATTTTGACAGCGCTTACAAACATTAACACTGTGCAGACCTTTTTTATTTTCTTAGTGTAAGTATAAAAGAATAATTACTTAATCTACATACCAAATCGAACTAATTTTCTAAAAATTTATTTTATTATGAATAAATTACATCTCCACTAGCTACAATTTGTAAAACACGAAAAATTGTATGACGTTTTCATCACGAAATGTTGTTAAAAATAGAATCCTTCATGAATTGTTGAAAAAAAAAGAAACCTGCATAAGGTTCTTTTATTATCTTTCACAGTATTAAACTTTTCTTTAGGAGGGGGATAATTATCTTTTTTCTTCACATATTGTTTAATTTTTTAAGTTCTCCCCTTGTCTTTCTGCTAAGATTCTTTTCCGGATTCTCAGCTGTTTTTGGTGATGGGAGAATTACCTTTTCTTCCACAGGCGAGCTCAGAACTATCGATGTATTAATTGCCGCGTAAGGGATAAGATGATCGATCAGTTTCCCTAAATGGTCCATGTCATCTACTGCTGCCTTCAGAAGATAATTAATCATGCCTGTAACACGGTGGCATTCTATAATATCAGGATGCCTGCTGATCATCTCCTCAAACTCATTATAAGGCACAGTAACATCGCTCACCTGAATAAACAGAAGCACTTTTCGGCCGACTGATTCTGGTGAAACTCTTGCTCCTATTCTGTTAATTATTCCTTGCTCTTTCAATCTTGTCAGACGCTCTGTCACACTTGGCCGGCTCAGCGCCAGTTCCTTTGAAAGGTCACTTAAAGTAATTCTCCCGTCTTCCTGGAGGATCTCCAGCAGCCTGATATCTGTGTTATCCATATAAATCTGCCTCCCGTAAATGAGTATTTAGCAGGTTAATAATCTCTGTTAAAATATTGGTCTCAGAGTCGATATGAAATAGATTTTGACTTTTTCTGGTTGACGAGTTTATATAACGATAGTAACACGAAACCTTAATTTATGTCACATTACCATTCTGATTTTTCAGAAACGGGAGCGCATCTTTCACATTAATAACGAAAGAAGTATACCTGCTCTGCCCATCTTTTAGCTTTCCTTTTTTCTTTTCTACATCCAGGCAGATTGTCTGCATTTCTTTCCTCAGAGCTTCTGCGTCATTATCTTTTATCCCAAACAGAAACGTAGTGTTGCCCTTTTTCAGAAACCCACCGCTGGAAGCAAGTTCAGTCATCCTGTAGCCTTTATCTTTAAGTCTTTCTTCAAGTTCATCCGCATACCTGTTATGAGCTACACAAATCATCAGTTTCATAATGTGGCTCCTCCTTGTTGGTTAATTAAATTACATTTATAAAATGAAACTTAAATTAGCGTTTTCCTGATCACC
Source organism: Evansella clarkii (assembly GCF_002019695.1). Classification (GTDB taxonomy): domain Bacteria; phylum Bacillota; class Bacilli; order Bacillales; family Salisediminibacteriaceae; genus Evansella; species Evansella clarkii. The sequence continues at coordinate 5,118,199 of NZ_KV917376.1, forward strand.
CCGATTATTGTTAGTTGCGCTGGCAGTGATATTAGCGCCGGTTCTCTCCCACCTTATCTTTGTTACAATTTATGTTTTGAAGTGAGGGGGATTGCGGACGGCTGCATTGGGATAATTATGGTTATATTCATAGTTTACTTCCACGCTTTAAATTTAAACTCCTTTAAATGTTGTCCTTTTTTCGTGAAAAAGTAAACAGAACTTCCGAACTACTCCGTGGTATGTTTTCGTGTTACATATCTGGTTGGGTTTTCGGGTGTTTGGGTATGTATGACGTTCTATGAGGTTCTATGAGGTTCTTGCGTTACCGCTTGGCTATTTTTTTCCCCCGAGCGGGTATGCGAGACGATCTCACGTTACCGCTTGGCCTCTTTTTTCTCCCGAGCGGGCATGCAAGACGATCTTGCGTTACCACTTGGCCTATTTTTTCCCCCGAGCGGGTACGCGAGACGATCTCACGTTACCGCTTGGCCTATTTTTTCCCCCGAGCGGGTACGCGAGACGATCTCACGTTACCGCTTGGCCTATTTTTTTCCGCAAGCGGGCATGCGAGACGATCTTGCGTTACCACTTGGCCTATTTTTTCCCCCGAGCGGGTATGCGAGACGATCTCACGTTACCGCTTGGCCTATTTTTTTCCGCAAGCGGGCATGCGAGACGATCTTGCGTTACCACTTGGCCTATTTTTTCCCCCGATCGGGTATGCGAGACAATCTCACGTTACCGCTCTCAACTGTTTTTTCCCCGAGCGGGCATGCAAGACGATCTCACATTACCGCTCTCAACTGTTTTTTCCCCGAGCGGGCATGCGAGAACCTCTGGCCTTACCTTCAAACAAGACCACCCTCGCATAACAAAGGCATATTATACTGCCCCCCGAAGCATAAGAAAAAAGCAGGATAGCTAAAACTATCCTGCCAAAAAAAACAGAGAGCAATATTCAGTTACTTTAAGAAGCAATCATGTCACCCGTTCCTTTACTATATGCCGCTAAACCGATCAAGATTGGACACTTGCCGCCATAAATCAAAATATTTTCAGTAAGACTCCTCCACGTAGAGGTTCATATCGAAATACTCCTGTCTTGTATACCCGGTCTGGCGCCAGTTTAATATAATCTCTGTATAACTGTAGCTCCCCTCTGCTTCGGAACAGAAATCACAAGGTACGGAATATATAATCTCCTTGTTAAATTCTTCAATATCCAGGTCCTGATAAAAGAAAGTACCATGTTCGGTTACTACGAATACTTCCAGCGCTTCAATATTTGGCTCTTCCGCCAGGCCTGCATACTCAAGTTTGAAACCGATTTCCTGGTCTTTTCCGGACCCATTATTTAAAAACAAAGTCATGTCCCAGCCAGCGATCGACCGTTCATCTGTCCAGTCAGGGTCAAACGCCGCCTCCTCGTAGTCATCATTCAGAAAAAACATGGCTCCGCCAACAAGCACCGCTATTAAAATAAAAGGGAGAATCTGTTTCACCTTCGCCACCACTTTCACCGAAATTACATTTATCCTAATTCTACCATCGAGTAGTAGATATTTGTAAAAAAATTATAAATTTTACAGCACCAGCACATAAAAGCATGTTAAAATTTTACATAGTAATGAAAAGTTCTGTCTGACAGGTAAAGGAGCCCAATCTATGAAAACCAAAATCTCTGTTATTTTATTGATGAGCATCCTTCTCCTCACAGGCTGCAATGATGGGGAAGGCAAAGAATATGACGTTAAAGGAATCAACCTAGGGGGAAGCCATTTCCCGGGGGGATTTACTCTTTTTGTAGAAGATAATATTAATGGCCAGGAAATAGACTATACTGGCTTCCAGTACGATAACTTTAATAAAGATTCATATGAATTAGAGGCGTACCATCTGCTGATCAACAAGGATACTAAGGTTATTGCCGACAGAACAGGAGAAGAAATTGCATTTGAGGATGAAGAATATAACGATTTTTCCTTCCACTCCTATCCCTGGCTCTGGGTTACTGTTCTGAATGACATGTCTGTTAATACCGTTGAGGAATTTGAACCTCAAGTTCTGACTGACAGAGAATATATTTTATGGGACTGGGCACTCCTTCCTGCTTATACAGCCGAGGAAATACGAATCTATCCTGTTACTTTTGATAATTATCTGAGCAAAGCTGTTTATAGAGGGGAGAATATGATCCATATCTTGCAGGTTGTAGACAGAATTACAGACGAGAATCAATTTTGGAATGAAAACGAAGAAATGTACAAAAAGTTAGATAGGTTTTCGAGGGAGAATTTTTATGTGAATTATAGTTATCTAATTCACGACGACTGGGAAATATTTAACGAACCGCTGGAAACCGATGAATTCCCCATATATTATATAACCGACGAAACAGGAATAATTGAGACTGCAACAGATAAAGAAAAAGTATTTGAGTTCTTGGATAACACCATCGATAACATGTAATAAAAAGGGCGCCCGTATAAAACGGCCGCCCCTTTTTTAAAGTTCTGTATTGTCCTTAAGGAATTGCAGTGCTTCCTCTACATGCCCCTTAACCCGGACGTTGCGCCATTCCTTCATTAATCTTCCGTTTTTATCAATAAGGAAGGTTGATCTTTCAATTCCATAATATTCTTTCCCGAAATTCTTCTTTAATTTCCATACACCAAATGCTTCTGCAGTTGTATGATCCTCGTCCGCCAGAAGCTCGAATGGAAGGTCATATTTCTCTGCGAATTTAGCATGGCGGTCTGCAGGATCAGGACTGACACCCAAAATAACCGCGTCCAGTTCCCCGAAGCTCTCATGCATATCACGGAAGTCGCATGCCTCGGTTGTACAGCCGGGAGTCATGTCTTTCGGGTAAAAATAAAGCACAACATATTTTCCCAGGTAATCTGACAAACTAACATCTTTTCCTGTGTTGGAAGGTAAAGTGAAATTTCTGATTTGCTCTCCTGTTTCGTAAGCCATAGCTTCTCCTCCTCGCTTAAAGCATTTCGTCACTACACTTTAAGCATAACCTAATCCATGGAAAAGCTACAAACGATCCGGTTTCTTCTGGTAAATTACTGTAGTAACCACAAAAGCAGCAGGGAGAATATAACCGATCAGCGCCTGTAACATAGCGACCCAGCGGCCAATCCCCTGAGGTGTAATGTCTCCGTAACCTACAGTAAGCATTGTTACAGCGCTAAAATATAAAACATCCTCAACAAGATGAAAAAACGTATTATAGTGAAGCCTCTCCCCTTCTATGAGCACAGGGAAACCAAGAAGTTCCAGACAAATATAAATTATACCGAAAGCCCCCATGACTGTAGCATAAACAAGAAGGAGCACAACAAAATTTATTACCGATATTCTCTGCCGTTCAGGAGGCTGGTTTTTCAGCAGTAAAATTAAACTCATAAATATTCCTGCGACCGCAAGTATCATAATGAAATAAATAAGGAGGTCCCTCATCTGTATCACCTCTGTTTAATCTATGATTAAACAGGGCGTTTTAGGACAAGGAACTCTCCTTTTCACGGAGCGCGCAGATAGATCAGCGCCGGGCAGCTGCCCAGATAAAGTGAACCTTCAATCAATGGGGTTTTTGTTCATCCCCCAATGATTGTTAGTTGAACCAATCAGGATGTTAGCGTCCGTTATCTCCCACCTAAACATCACCGGTTCAACTCATGTTTTGAGGCGGGAGTTTTACGGACGATTTCATCGGGATAAATCAATTACCGGCTCCCCGGTACCTTTTCACACCTGCATTCCACATAAAATAAGCAATGAGCAGAAAAATAATCCCCATTACCGGAGTGAGAAACGCGTAGCCATACCACTCTGTTCTGCCAAGGAAAAATGCAGAAGGATATACACCGACAAAAGCGAACGGCAGGATCCAGGTCAGAACAAAGCGGATAACATTATTATAAATATCGACAGGATAACGGCCATAGTTGCCGATATTATACATCATGGGCATAATATCCGTTTTGCTGTCTGACCAGAAGCTGATAGCAGCAAGGCAGATGAATATACCAGCGTAGATAAACGAACCGCCAATAACCATGAGCAGAAAAACAAACGGATCGTACCAGCTCAGTTCCAGTCCAAGCTGTGAGCCTGCGTAAAACATTATTGCCACGCCTGTAACAACGCCAAACAGCGATTCCAGCTCCATCCGTTCGATAATAATTTGAAATAAGCTGTGGACAGGCCGCGTCAGTATCCGGTCCATTTCTCCTTTTACAATATAACGATCATTAAAATCCCAAATATTAAAGAAAGCAGAAAAGATTGCATAAGGTACTAAAAAGAAACCGTAAATAAAGATGATTTCTTCCCTGCTCCAGCCGTTCAGCAGGTTCGTATGGCCGAAGACCACGAGGATAAAGATTAAGTTAACTGCCTGGAAAAGTATATCGGAGAAGAGTTCAACCACAAGATCAGAACGGTATGTCAGCCTTGTTTTTAAATACTGGGAAGCGTACTGAAAAAATATAGATATATAAAACATGCTGCCATCACCCCCCTTGTACGATCAGCTGGCGCCTGGCCAGCATCCACATTCCCTGTATAGGAAGTATTAAAAACAGCGCCCAGAAAAGCTGAAGCCCCAGCGCCGACCAGACTTCGCCGCCGGTAAAACCTTCTGTAAATATCATCGAAGGGATGTAGCTTATCGCCTGGAACGGCAGCCATCCCATAATTTCCTGAGCCCATAGCGGATAAAAAGATATAGGCAGCAGTAGACCTGAGAACAAATCAATAACCACTCTCTTAGCCCTGATCAGACCTGTATTATATAAGAGGAAGAAAGTGAGAATTCCAGTAATCAGATTCAATTGCGTGTTGATAATAAAAGCAAAGATTATGGATATAACAAAGAGTCCCCATACAGTTAAGCTGCCGGAAAAATCAATCGGAAACGCCAGCCAGATAATGAACATTCCAGGAACAGAGAAGAACAGCAGGCGAAACAGCCCTTCCCCTAATCCCTGCATTGTCTTGACACCGAGATAATGGTATGGGCGAATCATCTCGACAGCTACTTTCCCCTCCTGTATTTCCTGGGAGATTTCCCTGTCGATATTATTGAAATAAAATGCCCGGGCCATCCAGGCTACGGCAACGTAAGTGGTCATCTGGGTTACAGACATTCCTTCAATAGAATCCTGCGCCCCATATATTGCCTGCCATAGGAAATAATAAGCTCCTATATTAATAGAGTAAATTAAAATTCCGCTGTAATAATTAGTTCTGTACGCAAGCATCATCAGGAATCGGATCCGGATCATTTCAAGATACATGGAGAGGTTACCCATTTACGATCCCCTCTTCATAAATGTTCCGGATAATCTCTTCCGTTGACACCTGGTTTATTTTAACATCTGAAATTGTGTGCAGGCTCATAACCTCGCTCATCAACCTGGAAACTTCCTCATCTTCTCCTTCTACAGTCGCTGTCCAGAGATTCGGCCGTTCCCCCTGCCGCCAGTTTACTTCAAACTGGCTGGTCAGCTCTCTTAATGAGCTTTCCTGGACCGGATGCATAAACTCGAAATGCACTTGTTTTCCTTCCACCCAGTTTTTCTGAAGCTGCTCCAGACGCCCGTCATAAATGATCTTTCCTTTATCAAGTAATACAACCCTGTCGCACAATGCTTCAATATCAGCCAGGTCATGGGTTGTAAGAAGAATCGTTGTTTTGTATTTTCTGTTGATTTCCTTAAGAAAGGCTCTGATTTTCATTTTCACAAGAACATCAAGGCCGATCGTAGGTTCATCAAGAAACAATAACGGCGGGTTGTGAATGAGCGCAGCTGCCAGTTCACAGCGCATCCTTTGCCCAAGAGAAAGCTTACGTACCGGCTTATCGAGAAGAGGCTGGATTTCAAGCGTTTCAATAACCTCTTTCATATGGGAATTATAATCCTCGTCGGAAACTTTATAGACTTTTTTCAGCAGCCTGAATGATTCCTGCACTGCAATATCCCACCAGAGCTGGGAACGCTGGCCGAATACAACTCCAATCGTTCTCACAAATTTTTCTCTTTCTTTATGCGGATCCATCCCATTAATCCGAACTGTTCCGGCGGTAGGTGTTAATATCCCTGTCAGCATCTTAATTGTTGTGGACTTTCCCGCTCCGTTTTCACCGATGTAGCCTACCATCTCTCCCTGTTTCACATGGAGATCTATATCATCTACTGCACGGAGTATTTTATAGTTTCGTGTAAAAAGATCACGGAACGCTCCAGCAAGACCAGAACGGCTGGAAAACGATTTAAATTCTTTTCTCAGCTTGTGAACTTCAATTACATTCATGACTTCCGCCTCCTTCTGAACTTAAATAGTTTACCCGAACGCAAAGGAGGTTTCAAGCAGACAGCCCCTTCTCTTTCTGATGGCTGAAACATCTTATATAGAGATAGTTCATGTTACAATGTAACGGGCAATTAATATTAAAAGGAAAGCGAGTTTGTGGAAAGAGCTCATCAATACACACCTTATTTAATGTAAAAAGAAAATTCTGGCAAGCAATAGGGATACTCATATTAATATTTATAAAAATACATGAGTATATATATAGGAGGAAAAAAGGATGAATACGAGAAAATCAGAAGAATTATATAACGAAGCACAGGAAGTAATCGTCGGAGGCGTTAACAGTCCTTCAAGGTCTTTTAAAGCTGTAGGCGGCGGCTCCCCTGTTTTTATGGAGCGGGGAAAAGGAGCTTACTTCTGGGATGTGGACGGCAACAAGTACATAGATTACCTTGCCGCGTATGGCCCGATCATTACCGGCCACGCACATCCGCATATAACTGAAGCAATTAAGAAAGCAGCTGAAGACGGTGTGCTGTACGGGACTCCTACTGTTCACGAAAACAAATTTGCTAAAATGCTTCAGGAAGCAATCCCTTCTATGGAAAAAATAAGGTTTGTTAATTCAGGGACGGAAGCAGTGATGACAACAATCCGGGTTGCACGTGCATACACTGGCAGGGACAAAATTATCAAATTCGCAGGCTGCTATCACGGCCATTCAGATCTTGTCCTTGTAGCTGCAGGCTCCGGGCCGTCCACCCTTGGAAATCCGGACTCTGCAGGGGTGCCTGAGAGCATTGCGAAAGAGGTCATTACTGTCCCGTTTAATGATATCGAAAGTTTCCGGGAAGCTCTGGAACGCTGGGGCGATCAGGTGGCAGGCGTACTTGTAGAACCGATTGTTGGTAATTTCGGAATTGTGGAACCTGAAGAAGGCTTTTTGAAGAAGGTAAATGACTTAACTCATGAAGCTGGTGCTCTTGTTATTTATGACGAAGTAATTACAGCATTTCGTTTTATGTACGGCGGGGCCCAGAACCTGCTCGGTGTTGAACCTGATATCACTGCACTTGGAAAAATAATTGGCGGCGGTCTGCCAATAGGAGCATACGGCGGAAAGAAAGCTATTATGGAACAGGTTGCACCTCTTGGGCCAGCCTACCAGGCCGGTACGATGGCAGGAAATCCAGCCTCCATCCGTTCAGGGATTGCCTGTCTGGAATTACTCCAGAAAGACGGTGTGTACGAAAACTTAGACAAGCTCGGCGCTAAACTGGAAGATGGTTTAAACTCTCTGATCAGTGAATATAAAATCCCAGCTGTCATTAACCGGCTGAAGGGGGCACTCACCCTCTACTTTGACGTAAAGGAAGTAAGGAATTATAAGGATGCAGAGGATAGCAGCGGAGAGATGTTCGCCTACTTCTTCAGAGAAATGCTTAAAGAAGGAATTAATCTTGCACCATCCAAGTATGAAGCCTGGTTCCTGACAACCGAGCACAGCGAAGCGGATATCGAACAGACACTTAAGGCGGCAGAACGGGTGTTTTCAAACTGGCATAATGCATAAATATACAGTTTTATACTTAAGGGGGATTCTTTTTGAATCGCCTCTTTTTTTTGCACCTGTTGGTGTAACCGCTTACATAACCATTGTACTAGGAGATATGGCAGATTATTCCGTGTGTATTTTGTATATCCTATCCGTTTATTTGTATAATTAATTGATTTTTATTTCTGATAATGGTATCGTTATGTTAATTCTGACAATTCTGTATTTCAGGAGAAAAGTCTGCTAATGAGATTAACAATAATCTTTTCAACTACTTTACAGGAGGTGGCGGTCATTTGACCAACTATATGAAAAATTACAACAAGCTTATTCAGACATTTAGAGGAGCATCAAAGATTGAACATGACAGCTGCGGAATTGTCGCTTTTATTGAAAAAGAAAACAAGCCGACGCATGATAACATTCATAACACAATCAACTCTTTAGTCAAAATGAACCACCGGGCTGGATTTATTAATGACGAAGGCGACGGTGTAGGTATTCATATTGATCTGCCTGAAAGTTTATGGAAAAAGAAACTGGAGTCAGCGGGACTTTCCCCCGAACTGACAGAACAGGAAACATTTACAGTAGGCCACTTTTTTATCGAACAGAAAACTGATCATGAAGCCATTCGCAATGAGATTCAGGAAAAACTTGAATCAAAAGGATTTACATTTGTATTTGGAAGCACCGAACAAACAAACAGTGAAGCACTAGGGCCAATTGCTAAAAAACATGAGCCTCTTTTTTGGCAGGTGGCGGTAGTTGGAGACAACCTTAAAAAGGAAGACTCCTTAGCCTCTCTTTTGTTCGAAATGACAGTGGAAATCGAGAAGAATCCGGCAGTTCATGTAGCATCTCTAAGTAATCAGCATGCAGTTTATAAAGTTATGGGCGGCGGAGATATCCTTCCACGGTACTATAACGACCTTGCAGATCCGATTACAGCGTCAACTACTACGCTTGGCCATAACCGGTATTCCACAAACACTTTATCAAACTTTTTCCGCGTTCAGCCGTTCAGTGTAATCGGACACAATGGGGAAATCAACACTATTGCCAAGCTTCGTGATGAAGCAAATATGATAGGTGTTCCGCTAGTGGATGGAGGAAGTGACTCACAGGACTTAAACAGGGTGCTTGATACTTTTATCTCCCGGCATAATTTAAGTCTCTTTGAAGCTATGGAAGTTATCTTCCCGCCGATTGTAAATGAAATTAAAAATTATCCTGAGCACCTGCAGGATCTGTTCACTTATATCCGTGAAGCATGGGGCCATTTTGCACAGGGACCGGCGGGAATCATTTCCCGTTTTGGAAAAGAGAGTGTGTTCAGTGTCGATGCTCTTGGACTTCGTCCTCTCTGGATGCTGGAAACAGAAACAAGTTTCAGCTTCTCCTCTGAGCAGGGAATTTTCACGTCAGATAATTACTTATCTGAACCAAAGCCACTTGCTCCTGGAGAAAAGGTGGGACTCCTTCGTAATGATTCAGGATCTGTAGAAGTATTCTGGCATGATGAATTACAGGAAGAGGTATATGAGAGAATGTCAGACCGCCTTCCTGTCCAGGGAGCGCATAAGCGCCTGGACGCTAAAATCAAATCACCTGAAACAATGTTTTTCCAGCAGAATGTTACTCCGTCAGTGTATGCAGCTAACGGCTGGGACCGTGAGCATATTCAGCTCATTGAACAAATGGCTGAAAAAGGAGCAGAACCGATCCGCTCCCTCGGACATGATTCCCCGCTGGCGGCTCTACATCCTGCACGGAAGAACATCGCTGACTTTATTAAAGAAAGTGTAGCGGTAGTAACAAACCCTGCTATTGACAGGGACAGAGAGATGGAACATTTTTCAACAAGAGTAGTGATTGGTAAACGGCCAGGGCTGTTCTCAGAAGCAGATCTCAAAACAATCGTACAGCTTGATTCACCAGTTATCGCTGAAGGCATTTCAGGCCGTGCTGTTGAAAAGCAGTTCAGCCAGCCGTCTTTCGAAGCACTCCTTGAAGAGTATAAGAAAAATGAGGAAGCCGAGACTCTGGCAATGTGCCGTTTTGAAGAAGAAACTGTAGAAGAAGCATTACAGCGCCTCCTCAGGCAATCTGCCGAGGCAATCGAAAACGGTAAAACATATCTTGTTTTGGATGACCAGGGCACACATGAAGAAAACAAATACTGGATCGATCCCCTTCTAGCAGTTTCTGCAATAGATCAGGGATTAACAAGACAGGAGAAAAGAAGATCATGTTCTGTAGCTTTACGATCGGGAAGCATTCGATCCCTTCATGATATTGCGGTTGTATTTGGTTTAGGGGCAGACTTAATTAACCCGTATACTATGTTTGCAACAGTAGTAGACAAGGATGAGGAACCGGCAGCAAAACTTTACAGTGCTTTAAATAAAGGACTTGAAAAGATTATTTCCACTATTGGAATTCATGAACTCAGAGGATATGGGCGTTTATTCTCTGCTATTGGACTGAACGAGGAAATCGCTGACTATTTAAATATTGTTAATTTCCTAGGCAGTAAAGACCTTCAATTTAACTTTGAATATATGAAAAAAGACAGTATTGAAAGAAAAGAAGATTTCACTAATGAGAAAGCAAGGGCAGGTAAGTCATTCCATATCTTCCCGCGAATCTGGAAATCTCTTGGAGATCTTGCCTCCGGTAAAATTGGCTACGATGCTTTCAGAGAGAAATTAACTGAGCAGGAACAGAAGAATCCAATCACAATCCGCCACCTGACAGAGCTTAAAGTGAACGAGTCTTCCAAGGTTAACCCGGAAGAAGTGGATACCAGTGTTGGCCACCACAGCCTGCCATTTATGATAAGTTCCATGTCATTCGGCTCGCAGAACGAAATTGCTTTCCGGGCCTATGCGGAAGCCGCCGACCAGCTTAATATGATCAGTTTTAACGGCGAGGGCGGAGAAATAAAGGATATGCTTGGGAAATACCCAAAAACCCGGGGCCAGCAGATTGCATCCGGACGATTCGGGGTAAACGTGGAACTTCTCAACTCTTCCAACCTGCTTGAAATAAAGATCGGCCAGGGTGCCAAGCCCGGTGAAGGCGGACATTTACCAGGTTCAAAAGTAACAGATAAAGTTGCAGAGGCACGTAATGCAACTAAAGGATCTGACTTAATCTCCCCTTCCAATAATCATGATATTTATTCTATTGAAGACCTTGCTCAAATGATCGCTGAAATAAAAACGGCTAATGATCAGGCTAAAGTCGCCGTTAAGGTTCCTATCGTTCCAAACATTGGCACAATCGCTGTCGGTATTGCAAAAGCAGGTGCAGACTATATTACTTTAAGCGGTTTTGACGGCGGTACTGGTGCTGCAAGAGTCCACGCCCTTCAGCATGTTGGGCTGCCTGCAGAAATCGGTGTCAAAGCGGCCCACTTCGCCCTTCTTGAAGCCGGCCTTCGCCACAAGGTTGAGATCTGGGCTGACGGCGGTGTAAAAAGCGCTCTTGATGCAGTTAAACTAATGATGCTCGGTGCAAACCGGATTGGCTTTGGAACTTTATCAATGATCGCTGTCGGCTGTACTGCATGCCGCGGGTGCCACCTGGACACTTGCCATGTAGGTATCGCTACACAGATTGAATCAGAAGCTCAGGCAAAAGAGCACGGCCTCCGCCGTTTCGTCCCAAGACAATTTGACCTTGCTGTCGAAGGGCTTAAGAACATGTTCACAGCCTTTGGTGAAGAGATACAAAGGCTCACAGCATCTCTTGGCTTTGACAATACACAGGATATTGTGGGAAGAGCTGATTTACTCGAACAGGCTGCCGGCAAGGAACTGATGAATCTGAATGACTTGCTATCCACCCTGCCGGAACAGGAGCTCGCGCCATTTAAACCTGTTAAGGCAATTGAAGAAAAGCAGCCACAGCTTGCTGTAGCAGTTGGTGCTGAATATCTGGACGCAAATGTGGAAGAGCTCACATCTTCCAGAGAATTTGAAGCTGTGACCGCCGAACAACGAGTGCTGGGAAGCAGAGTCTCCTGCCACAGAGTCCGCGGTAAGCTTGACGGTTCGTACCGCCAGCTTCCTGAAATTGATCTTAAATTTACGAAGGGCTCTGTTCTTGGAAACGGTCTTGGAGCCTATAACAGCGACGGGGTAAATATTCATATCACTGGAGGAGCCCAGGATGGCGTCGGAAAGACCTCCTTTGGCGGATCATTTAAAATATTTAAAACAAAAGGAAAGAACGGGCAGTTCGTTAATGGCTCTGTCGGAAAAGGAGCAGGATACGGGGCTCAGAAAGGGCTCTTTATCATTCAGGGTAATGCTGACGCGCGTGCCGGAATCCGCCTATCTGGAGCAGATATGATTTTTGGAGGGCGTCTGCAAGAGCCACTCCCGGCAGGACGGCGCTACAATGCCGGAGTTCATGCTAATCTGAAAGGATTCGCTTTTGAGTATATGACAAACGGCCGTGGACTTGTACTTGGTGATCCTGGCCCGTGGATTTGCGCAGGTATGACCGGAGGGGTGGTATATTTAAGACACGACCCGGAAATGGGCCTTGATGAACAAACATTACAGTCCCGTATTGCTAAAGGCGCAAAAGTTACTCTTGAACCTCTTTCCGATAAAGGACAGGAAGATGTTTCAGAGCTGCTCACTTTATACATGGAAGAGCTGAGAGCTCATGAACAGTATGAAGAGGCAGAATTTATCAGCGGGCTTATGGAAAATCTTCAGGACAACTTCCGCCAGCTTAACCCTGTAAAACAACAGGCAGATCCAGCGGTATCAACTGAATAACCCTTTAATACCTTTTTTCAGTAAAACAGGCTGTTGAGAACGTGTTCTCAACAGCCTGTTTCTTTTCCATGATTACGTCATAGTGACAGTTGAGTTAAGGCAACTTTAGCTTATCGTTGATATACAAGGGCTTACATAATTTTATATGCCAAAAACCTTTAGTGTCACTATGACCTCTGTCATAGTGACACTTTCCTTTACGCAAAACTTTTTCCTGCTTAAGCTGCCTTACCGAAAGTATACTTCTCTTGTTTGAAGGGTCTTCTTACGTGTTAAAGGATACAGTACATCGTTTTTTCAAGAAGAAAACCCTTACATCTGTTGCGGCACTTGATTGTTTTGCAGAAGCGGTGTATAGTACGTCTGATATGACATTTATATTTTTAGAAACATAATTATTACAATAGCGAATACAGGCCCATATATACCATCCTGTACTGACCGGCCGAATAGTTCATCGGCAACGTTTTTTCAGCGGGGACGGGGAAGAGCCTGGTGTTATTATAATAATGTACTGAGAAAGGATTTTAGATCACTATGAAGCTGGGAGCCCGTATTTTTAAAACTGGTCTGGCTGTAACTCTCGCACTGTATGCGGCTATGTGGCTTGGATTTGAGACTCCTGCATTTGGAGCACTCGCTGCATTTTTTGCTGTACAGCCATCAGTGCATAAATCTTTTGTTTTAATAGGAAACCAGATACAGGCGAATCTGATGAGTGCTGTACTGGCTATCGTGTTCGTGCTGGCATTCGGTAATGAACCATTTGTTATTGGCGTAGTAGTCATGCTTGTAATTGCGATTCTCCTTAAATTTAATAAAGAATCGATCATTCCTCTTGCTGTAGTAACTGCTGTAATTATAATGGGCAGTCCGTCAGACAATTTTATTCATTTTGCTTCCAACAGGTTTCTGTTAATAATGCTTGGAGTATTTGCGGCTTTTATCGTTAATATGATTTTTCTGCCGCCGAAGCATGAAAATCTGCTTTATCACAGAGTTGTAGATACGAATGATGAAATTATCCAATGGATCAGACTGCTGACGAGGAACGAAGCAGATTACAGCACATTGAAAAAAGATTTGAACCGGCTGAGAGAAGCTATTATAAAGGTGGAAAACCTGTTCCTCCTCTATAAAGAGGAAAGAAACTACCTGAAGAAAAATGAATATTCGAGGCTCAGAAAAGTAGTTGTATTCCGGCAGATGATAGTCGCTTCGAAAAAAGCTATGGGCATCTTAAAAAGCCTTGATAAAAATGAGCACAATTTACACCATATGCCTGAAGAAATTCAGGAAATTATTCAGACTCAGCTCGATTATCTCACCAATTACCATGAACGGATTATGCTTAAATATATTGGGAAGGTAAAGGTTAACACTACAGACGACCTTCATGATGAAGTGGGGGTAGGAAAAAGGCAGCTCACAGATTTGTTCCTGAACTTATATGACAACAAAGAAATAGACCGGAATGAATGGATTCACTTCTTCCCTGTCATAGCCTTGATTATTGAATACAGTGAAGAACTTGAGCACCTTGACCTTCTGGTTGATGGATTCTTCAATTTCCATAAAACCGAAAATGAAGTGGATATAACAGAGCGGGATCTTTAATCATGTCATAGTGACTTTTGTGTAAGTGCAACTTTCTGTGAACGTTGATATATAAGAGGCTCATTAAATATTATTAGGTAAAAAAAGAAGTGTCACTATGACAGCTGTCATAGTGACACTTTCCTTTAACCAAAACTCTCTCCTTTACGAAACATCCATACCCCTGTCCGACAATTCCCCTAATCCAGCTGCTGTACCTGAAAAAGATTATAATAGGCGCCTTGCTTCTTAATTAACTCCTCATGATTCCCTATTTCAGCAAGCTTTCCATTTTCTATGACAAGTATCTTATCCGCATGGGTAATTGTGGAAAGGCGGTGAGCAACAATAAAGGTAGTCCTGTTTTCCGCCAGACGGAACAGAGACTGCTGAATGAGATGCTCACTTTCCAGATCAAGAGCACTTGTTGCTTCGTCAAATATTAAGATTTCGGGGCTTTTCAGAAAAACCCGGGCGATAGCAACACGCTGCTTCTGCCCTCCGGATAATTTCACCCCTTGTTCACCAATATACGTATCGTACCCATCAGGAAGCTCCATAATGAAGTCATGTGCATTCGCGGCTTTTGCTGCAGCGATAACTTCTTCCTCGCTTGCTTCCGGCCGCCCCATCAGGATGTTAAACCTTACTGAATCACTGAAAATTATATTATCCTGCAGAACCATTCCAATACGGTCCCTTAAAGAACGGACCTGGTATTCCCTTATATCTTTCCCGTCAACCAGAATCCTTCCTGAAGAGACGTCATAAAAGCGGGGAATCAGGCTCATAATCGTACTTTTTCCACCGCCGCTCATTCCAACTATTGCAGCAGTTTCACCGCTTTTTACCGTGAAGTTCAGCTCTTTCAGTACTTCCTGGTCATTCTCATAGCTGAAGCTGACATTGTCGAATATAACTTCTCCCCGTGGGTGGCGATACGGGCCGGCTCCAGGCTTATCCTGAATATCATACTTTTCATCGACAAGTTCAAATACACGGTCCATCGAAGCTATTGCCTGAATCAAAGTAGTTGATGAGTTAACAAGTCGCCGCAGTGGATTATAAAGGCGGTCCATATAGGCAGTAAAAGCAACCATGGTACCTAATGTCAAGACATCCTGAATGACAAGAGCCCCCGCTACTCCGATGACTATTACAGGCGCGATGTCAGTGAGCGTATTTACAACAGCAAATGTCTTGGCATTCCAGCGCGTATGGTCAAGAGCTTTATTGAGAAAATTCCCATTTTGTTTATGGAATTCCTTTTGCTCGTGTTCCTCCAGAGCAAAACTCCTGATTACGTTCATACCCTGCAGCCGCTCGTGAAGATGGCTTTGCACTTCAGCCAGCGCCTGTGATCTCTTTCTTGTAAGATCTCTGAGCCTGCTGTAAAAATATTTAATGGAAACTGCGTAAAATGGCAGGAGAGCAACAGCAATAAGCGTGAGCCACGGATCCATCGTAAGCATAATAATTATCACGGCGATAATTGTAAACATATCAAGCCAGATGTTCATCATGCCGGTAATAATAAAATTCTTTGTCTGCTCAACATCGTTAATAACTCTAGAAATGATTTCCCCGCTCTTCCTGCTGGAATAAAACTTCATACTTAGTTTTTGCAAATGGCTGAAAAGCTGATCACGAATATCATACAAAATTTTGTTGCCTGTCCATTGTGCATAGTACTGCCGGAAATATTCCACCGGCGGTCTGATTATAAGGAACACTGCCAGCACAATACCCATAAGCCATATCAATGTATTCAGCTGTTCAGCGGCAGTCATATCTCCTGCCCCGATAATATCATCGATGACATACTTTAAAATTAAAGGTATGAGCAAAGGTATGCCGAACTTCAGCATACCGATAATTACCGTAATGAATATCTGCTTCCAATAGGGCTTAACAAATTTCATGTACCGTCTTATACTGTCCAAGTCTTTCACCCCATCTTAAGAGCAACAATGTATGTTAAAGAGCCAAAAAGAAAGAGACGGTTCTCCGAATAACCGTTCTCCTCGTACAAATTCCGGTACTATGGCAGGTTACTGTTTAAGCCAGTTTAATAACCCTGAATTTTCTTATGTTTACCTGTACTGAAGAAAACGTTCATACCAGTCTTCAACAAACCCAGGCTCAAAAGGGCCCTTTTTCTGGCCTACCCACGACACAAGCTCGTCCACACTGCGGCGGAGGATAGCTTCCACTTCGTCAGGATAGTTCATTTGCTCTTTATGTAATAAAAATTCATCCTCATCAAGAAGTTTATATGTCATATCCGGAAATACCTTGATGTCCAGATCATAATCAATATATTTCACTGCTTCTTCATCGTATGTAAAAGGGGTCCCAAGATTACAGTAATAATAAATTCCGTCATTACGAATCATGCCGATTACGTTAAACCAGTGGCGCGAAGTAAAATAACAAATGGCCGGTTCTCTCGTCCTCCATTGCCGCCCGTCCGATTCCTGAACGAGTATTCGGTCATTTCCGCCGATTACCTCGTGGGAAGTGCCCTTTAATATTATTGTCTCTTCCCAAACACGATGAAGCTGCCCGTTATGTTTGTAGCTCTGTACTTGAATATTACTGCCTGTTTTGGGAAAGTTCACTTCTCTGCTCCTCTCTTTACTTATTCTGTTTAGGAGACCTGTGGGTTACCATTTGATCTTTAGGATGTAAATAAAGTTCAAAGTGAGGTTTTTCACTTAAGTAATTCCGCAGCTTAAAATAACTGACTTTCCGGTCCGGATCCCCTGGAACTACCGGTTCCTCACCTGTTTCAAGAAGATACTGGTCACAGGCTATCTGGCATAAGTCAATATGCCTCGGATAGTCAGGATCCTCGAATACCTCAAATGTCTCCTTAGATATATAAAAACTTTTGTCCGGTTTACCCCCAAGATGGGAATATAAAAGCTCATAGTTGATTTCATTGTTCTCGTTTGCAAGGCTGCGCAGGGATACTCCTTCCTGCAAAGATAAAGCATATGCATTAACAGCCTTTCTTACATCATCCAATGAACAGGTAATTATCTTAACTTCTTTCTCAGGCGTATTTTTGTTTTTACTTTCTTTCTTCTTTTTTCGAAACAGCATGGGTACCCCTCCAGAAACTTTTATCCCGATGCAACCGTCCGTAAAATTCCCGCCTCAAAATATGAGTGATAACGAAGATATTCAGGTGGGAGGTAAAGGACGCTAACATTCCGATTAGTTCAGCTGACAATAAGCGAACAAAGCCCTCACTTATTGAAGGTTAACTTTATAATATACCTTACCCGGCAATAAAAAGAATAAAGCACCCAATCCGCCCATCTTTTTCTGCTATTTCTTTAATTATACTATTGATTAATTAAATTTAAAACGATTCGTACCTTTCATTGCAATATATTTACAGAAAACCCCCTTTCCCGAATAGGGAAAAGGGGGTTTTTAATAAAGCTTCACTTAAAGGAAGGCTGCCTCACTACTGTTGCTGCTGGCGGCCTGCTGACGCTTGCTGCTTACGTTGTGCTGCTTGCTGGTTTTGCTGGCGTACCTGCTGAGCATCAGTTTCGCTTGCAAATTCAAACTGCTGGCTCTGCCCTTGAGCAGACTGAGCGTTTTGCTGTCTTACTTGCTGAGCATTAGTTTTTGAAGCTTGAGCTTGTCCTTGTTGTTGTTGTTGTTGTTGGTTTCTAGCCATTAGTATCACCTCCACAGGAATTATCTTCTCCCGAGAAGATGTTTTTATTCTAAAAAAACATGCTGTATTTAACCAGCAAAAATCCCATTTATTTCTGCAGGTCTCCATACAGCTTCAAACCTTAAGTTAACAAAGAAATGCCTCCGTCCACTACAATTGTCTGTCCCCGGATCATTCTTGCTTTCGGTGAGAGTAAAAACAGAACTGCGTCAGCAAGGTCATCTGGTTCAACTATTCTGCCAGCTGGAGTCCGGTTCTTTGCTCCCTCTAAAAGTTCTTCCCTGTTCGGAAAATGAGTCAGTGCGTCTGTATCAACTGCTCCCCCGGAAACCGCATTTACACTTATATTATACTGCGCAAGTTCCACTGCCAAATATCTTGTTAAAGCTTCTACAGCCGCTTTCGAAACTCCAACTGTAGTATAATTTTCCAGGTAACGCTGGGAACCAAGTGAGCTAAGACTTACAATCGCTCCTCCTTCTTCCCTGTTTTTCATTCTTTCAGCTGCAAGCTGAGAACAAAACAGCATCCCCTTATTATTTATGTTCATCGTCCAGTCCCAATGGCTTTCCTCAAGTTCCATTAATGGTTTCAAAACACCTGAAGCAGCATTGTTTACCAGGACATCGAGCCTGCCGAATTTTTCATCAATCTCTGCAAATAGTTCTTCCACTTTTTCCTTTTTGGCAATATTTGCTTTCACTGTCAGTACTTCCGCTCCTAAGGCTCTTATTTCCTCTGCGGTTTCCTCTGCCTTACTTCTGTTACGGGCAAAATTAATTACGATATTATATCCTTCTTCTGCCAGCTTAATTGCAATTTTCTTACCTATTCCTCTGCTGCTCCCGGTTATTAGTGCCACCTTTTTTGCTGATACTGCCATATTGTTCACCGCTTCCTTTCATACTTCTTAATGATTTTTAGATATGTACTCTTTGTAAAACTAACTTATGGTAATTACACAACGAATTATCCACTTTTGCAACTTAATATTTGAATACAGCTCTGACCCTATAGAAAGACTATAACATATAACATTAGTCCATGAATGCTTTGATAAAAGCAAATACTATACCTTGTATGACCACTAACTAACGCTTAATATAAGCGGGAGCAGGAAGGGGATTTTTTTATGTATGTTGGCAGAGATATGACTGAACTGTCCATGATGTCAAAAACAACCTGGTCTGACAAAGAGCTGGCTTTCTTTCACCATAATTTACAGCAGATAGCTCCTTATTTAAATGCGGAAGGAGTAATGATTCATAAAGAGATTATTAAGGAAATCATGAACAGAGGCGGCTTACACTCCCATGAAGCAACCTGGACGCAGGGAACGAGAGTGCATTACGATTAACTCAGTTATTCTCACTCCATTTAGCACTCTCCTATTAAAAGCGATCGGCTCTATAATGCCTATTTCGTGATTTATTATTGAATTTTCTTTACAATATAAACAGAAGGTTTTAAAAGGAGAGTGGGACTTAATGAAAGCAGTTGTATACGAAAAATATGGGGGCCCGGAAGTTCTTCAGATTAGAGAAATGAATAAGCCGGAAGTAAAGCACGGAGAGGTTCTTATCAAAACGGGAGGCAGCGGAATCAACCCGGTAGATACTTATTTCCGTAAAGGGATAAGGCAGGTCAAATCATTTCCTCATATCCCTCATTTTGATATTGCCGGGACTATCGCTGCTACAGGTGAGGATGTTCCTTTCGTACAGGAAGGAGACCGGGTATGGGCTACAAACGTCCCTGGCACAGGGGCGGAATATGTAATTGCACCTGCTGAAAGTGTGTTTCCTCTGCCTGAACATCTTTCTGATGCCGATGGAGCTGCCCTTGCAATGCCATTAATGACAGCTCATTTATCTCTTCATTATCGCGCAAGACTCCAGCCTGATGAGACAGTTCTTGTGTACGGAGGAGCTGGCGCAGTTGGCAATGCGGGAATTCAGCTGGCAAAAGCCTGCGGGGCTAATGTGATTGCCACTGCCGGAAATAAAGAAAAAGCTGACATTTGTAAAGAAGCTGGCGCTGACAGTGTCATTTTATATAAGGAAGAAAATGTAGTTGAGAAAGTAAAAGAAATCACTGGCGGAAAAGGGGTTCATATCATCCTCGATATGTCGCTGAGTGAAAACCTGGAAAGCAACCTGCATATGATTGAAACGGGAGGCAGGATCGTTACGATAGGCTCTCCGAAAAACAACACTCCTGAACTTCCGTGGAGACTTTTAAACCAGAAGCATGCATCTCTTCTCGGTGTTCTCCTCTTTACCGCTCCTAAAGAAGAACTAAGGCGCTCAGGTGAAGAAATTACAACATTGCTCGAGAAGAAAAAAATTCATTCTCATATTGGCAAAGTTTTCTCCTTTGAGGAAGCAGCTAAAGCACACCGTGCCCTCGAGAATCATGAATATAATGGGAGTATTGTTCTCACGCCGTAATATTACCGTGGCAAAGAAAGAGATGGGATAAACATAAGTTAGTTTCGTGAAAAGCGGATCCCGGACCATGCCAATTTAAGAAGCGGGTCCTTAGGAGCACATTCGCTATAAAACAAACAGAACGCCTGGACTAATCCAGGCGTTTTTGTTTGCTAATATTTTAGATCCTGCAAATTGTTATTTTTCAATTATTTGCCATTAAGAAGGTGCCAGGAATATTGCTCCGTAAATCAGCGCCCCCAGTATGACGAATGCCGGATGAACTTTTCGCCTTTCCAGAAGATAATAGCTCGCTCCAATAAGAATTCCAGTCTGCAGAATTCCGCTTTCCGCATAAGAAGTTTCTGCAAACCTTAATGTCATGGCTCCGAGCAGAACGGCAATCGTAGGCCTTACAATACTGGAGAGGAGCTTAACTTTCGGCGAATCCTTAAACTTGTATAATAAACTAAGCAGGACAATCATTAACATAAGTGAAGGGGCTATCGTGGCAAATAATCCTACCGAAGCACCCAGGATCCCTGCCTGTTCAAAACCGATATAACCTGCCATCTTCGTAGCGATAGGTCCTGGAAGAGCATTACCCAAGGCAAGGACTTCCGCAAATTCTTCCACACTCATCCATCCATACCTGTGAACTACCTCGTATTCAATAAGCGGTATTGTTGCTGGTCCGCCTCCGTAACCAAGTATTCCGGGTATAAAAAAGGCAAGGAAGATTTCCCAGTAAATCATTCAGTCTCACCCTCCTTTTTAAGCTGCTCTTTTTCAGGTTTTCTGAAGAATACGAAGAGCAGAAGGGCTAAAATAACAAGTGCCGGATGAATTCCAAAGATTTCTATCAAAAGAATGGACCCAATTAACAGGAAAATAACCTTCATCCATCCAAAATCCTGCTTAGAACGTTTTATGAAGCCCCATGTTAAAGCACCGAGCATGACAGCTACAACAGGGACAACTCCGTTGGTCATTCCCTGAACCCATGGGTAATCCCGGAAAGAGGCAAGAGATACAAGGAGAATAATCATAAGCACGACTGTTGGAAAAACAGAGGCGATTATTGCATTCAACATGCCAAGGATGCCGCCAACCCTGTACCCAATGTAACCTGCCATTTTTGTAGCTATCGGCCCTGGAAGGGTATTCCCGATTGCGAGTATATCGGAAAATTCATCATCGCCCATCCAGCCGTACCTTTTTACTTCAGCAAGTATTAAGGGTATGGAAGCTGGCCCGCCGCCATACCCAAGCATTCCTGCCCGGAAGAATGCCATAAAAATCTGTGCGTGTTTCATTACAATCAGCCACTCCTTCTCAGAACTATTTAATAAACGGAGATGGCCCCATCTGTTCTCGATTCAGTCCCACCGGCAAGAACTCCTGTTTCAGGATCCCGCCAGATAATCTGCCCTCTTCCAAAACTTCCGGACTGATGAGTAACCTGGATATCGTGTCCTTTTGCAGCAAGTTCATTGGCAAGGAAGTTCGGGACAGACTGTTCAAGAAGAACTTTCTTATCTTTCATCCACTGCCATCTCGGCGCATCCAGAGCAGCCTGTGGGTTAAGGTTAAAATCAATCGTATTCATGACAACCTGCATGTGGCCCTGTGGCTGCATGAATCCTCCCATAACTCCGAATGGACCCACCGGTTCGCTGCCTTTTGAAAGGAAACCAGGAATAATAGTATGGTATGTACGCTTCCCTGGCTCAAGACAGTTGTCGTGTTCAGGATCAAGGCTGAAATTATGCCCCCGGTTCTGAAGGGAGATACCTGTTCCTGGTACTACGAGCCCGGAACCAAATCCCATGTAATTACTCTGAATGAACGATACCATATTTCCTTCTCCGTCTGCTGTGGCGAGATATACGGTGCCGCCCTGTGAAGGATCTCCCGCTTCAGGTGTTAATGCTTCTTCACCGATTAAGGAACGGCGTTTTTTACCGTATTCTTCACTCAGAAGGTCTTCGGTTTTCCTGCTCATTTTACTTTCTTCTGTAATGTACTTCTCTCCATCGGCGAAAGCAAGTTTCATCGCCTCAATCTGTCTGTGGAAAGTATCGCTTGTATCTCTGCTCGTAAATTCATCATTTTTCAGCATGTTTAACGCCATTAATGCAACAAGCCCCTGACCGTTCGGAGGGATCTCCCAAACATCATATCCTTTGTAATTTACGCTGATTGGTTTTACCCACTCAGGCTTAAAAGCTTCCAGGTCCTCTTTTGATAGATACCCGCCATACTCTTTAGAAAACGCGTCAATTTTATCAGCAAGCTCCCCCTTATAGAAAGCTTCCCCATTTGTTTCACCAATTTTCTCAAGTGTCTGTGCGTGTCCTTCTGAGCGCCAAACCTCTCCGGTTTTTGGAGCTTTTCCTTCAGGAGCAAACGTGTCAAACCAGCTTTTAAACTCATCGCCTTTAAGCTCTTTTGCAAAGTTTTGTGCTGCTCTGTCCCAGTAATAAGCGAGGACCGGGCTCAGAGGGTACCCTTCTCTTGCATAGTCAATAGCAGGCTGCAGTACTTCTTTCAGGGGAAGTTTCCCAAATCGTTTTGACAGTTCTGCCCATGCAGCAGGAGCACCTGGTACTGTTACAGGCGTCCAGCCATATTTGGGGATTTCATCGATTCCCTGCTCTTTCAGCTTATCGATTGAAATCGATTGCGGCGACTGGCCGCTTGAATTAAGGCCATGCAGCTCTCCCTTTGTCCAGACAAGGGCGAACGCATCTCCCCCAATTCCGTTTGAAGTTGGTTCTACAACAGTAAGGCAAGCTGCAGTGGCGATTGCAGCATCGATAGCATTACCGCCTTTTTTCAAAATATCAAGCCCTGCCTGTGAAGCAAGAGGCTGGGATGTTGCAACCATTCCGTTGCGTCCGTATGTAACCATTCTTTGTGAAGCATATGGATAACTCTGACTGTTATAAGATACCATGAAATAACCTCCTTTTTTACTATGGTAACATACTTTCGGTTCCGAAATGTCAGAATTAGCTTTATTTTTTCTTTTTTTTGTTTCATTGAATAACTTTCCTGATTATCACGGATTAACAACCAGTCCTCCTCAGAAAAGCATTGCATAATCTCATCTGGCCCTGCTTTAGCTGATTACCCTGTGATCTACTGTGTACAAGAAACCGGCCAGGCGAACAACGCCTGACCGGTCTCTATCTGATTATATTATATTATTTTATTTTAAAGGCTTTTTCAAAATACCGAGCATAACCGCTGTCACCGCAGCACCAGCGAGTATAGCAAGAATATACAGCGGCCAGTTTTCTACTGCTACAAAAACTACGAACGCACCGCCATGAGGAGCCATCAAAGTGTTGTTGAACAGCATCGCGAGCCCACCTGCAACGGCTGAACCTGCAACAACTGATGGGATCACCCTGGCCGGGTCAGCTGCAGCGAAAGGAATAGCTCCCTCAGTAATAAAAGAAAGTCCCATAACATAGTTTGTTTTTCCTGCTTCAAGTTCCTGTTTATTGAACTTATTTTTAAATAAAGTTGTTGCGAGAGCAATTCCCAGCGGCGGAACCATACCTCCCGCCATTATAGCTGCATGAGGAGCGTAGTTGCCTGCATCGATCATAGCAATACCAAATGTAAAAGCAGCTTTGTTAATCGGCCCACCCATATCTATGGCCATCATAGCACCTAATATTATACCCATTAAAACAATATTTCCAGTTCCCATTCCGGCGAGCCATCCTTCAAGCATTGAATTAAAGGCCTGGACTGGCTCCACAATAAATGTAAGCATAATATAACCGGCAAAGAATATCCCGAACAGAGGGTAAACCAGTATTGTTTTAATACCAGCTAGAGAAGCTGGCATAAAAGTAAATCCTCTTTTAAGGAGTACTACAATATACCCCGCCAGGAACCCGGCAATGATTCCTCCTAAAAATCCAGCATCGCCAGTTGAAGCAATAAGACCCGCTACCATACCTGGAGCCAGACCGGGGCGGTCAGCAATACTCATGGCGATAAATCCTGCAAGCACGGGAATCATCAGTCCGAAGGCGCTTCCGCCTCCGATAATATCTAACGCCTCAGCAAACGGGTGATAATCCGGATGATTAGGGTCTGCAGCATTTATTCCAAAAAAGAACGATAGAGCGATTAGTATCCCGCCACCGACAACGAATGGCAGCATGTTGGAAACACCATTCATTAAATGCTTATAAAATCCTGATTTCTGTTTAGCAGGCGCTTCTTCTCCGCGGCTGCCACCTCCGCCTTCTCCCTGGAAAATTGGAGCGTCACCCTTTACAGCTCTTGTAATCAGCTCTTCGGGACGGCGTATACCATCTGTTACAGGAGCATCGATTAAAAGCTTGCCGGTAAACCGTTCTTTCTCTATCTTTGTATCAGCGGCAATTATAATTGCATCGGCCTTTTCTATGTCCTCAGGTGTAAGCCGGTTTTTAACCCCGTCAGATCCGTTCGTTTCCACTTTAATACTTACACCCATCGCTTTTGCTTTGTCCTTTAATGAATCTGCAGCCATGTAGGTGTGGGCAATACCAGTTGGACAGCCAGTAACAGCAAGGATATATTTCTCATCTGTATCCTGGGGCTTTTCTTCTTCATCCTGATCATCCAGCTTTGTTTTTTCTTTCTCGTCGATAGCAGTAAGAATTTCTTCCTCATTTTCCGCTTTCATTAACACTTCACGAAAATCAGCATCTATAAGAAGCGTAGACAGTCTTGACAGTGTCTGAAGATGCTCATTGTTCGCTCCTTCACTGGCGGCAATCATGAAGAACAAGTGGCTTGGCTGGCCATCAAGCGATTCATAATCCACTCCTGATTTGGATCGGCCAAAAACGATTGCTGGTTCTTTAACAGCACTTGTTTTTGCATGAGGGATAGCTACTCCGTCGCCAATACCGGTTGAGCTCTGCTCCTCCCGCTGTTTTATCGCTTCTATATATTTCTGTTTGTCAGCAAGCTTTCCGGCTCTGTCAAGCTTGTCTGCCAGCTCTTCTATAACCTGATCTTTGCCAGTTGATGCTAATTCCAGGATCATGGTGTTTTTCTGAAGCAAATCAGATATTCTCATATTAATCCCCTTCCCCTTAAAGAGTCGTTATGTTAATTTCATTAATTAGTCTATGGATGCTTTCCTGGTCACAAAAACCATCAGAAAAAGCTGTGGCACTGCCGGCTGCGATACTGTATCTGAAAGCTTCTTCATAATTACTATTGGCAGCATAGGAAGCAATGAACCCTGCAACCACTGAATCTCCTGCTCCAACTGAGTTTTTCACTTGCCCTTCCGGAACATTTCCGAACAATGCCAAATCCTTATTAATAAATAAGGCACCTTCCCCAGCCATAGAGACAATGACGTTCTGTACACCAGCTTCAACTATTTTTCTGCCGTAAGTCACAGCCTTTTCTAAAGTTATTTCGTTGTCCTCAAACAGCTCCCCCAGTTCATGATGGTTTGGTTTTATGAGAAAAGGGGCTGAATGAAGACTTTCTTTAAGAGCCTTCCCACTCGTATCAATAATGACTTTTACATCTTTAGAGCTGAGCTCCTCCAGTAATTCATTGTAAATATCCGGAGAAAGCCCTGCTGGGACACTGCCGGCAAGAACGAGGTAATCATCCTCCTTTAATGCGTGAAGCTTCTGTTTCAGCCGCTCTATATCCTCAGCGCTAATCTCGGGAGACTCGCCGTTTATTTCAGTCTCCTCATTGGATTTTAGCTTTACATTAATTCTCGAATCCCCGTTAACCTTAATAAAATCGGTAAAAACATTTTCTTTCTCGAGTGAATTCTGAATAAATTCTCCTGTAAAACCGCCAACAAAGCCGAGCACTGTACTTTCTTGCGCAAGATTGTTCAGCACCCTGGATATATTGATTCCTTTGCCTCCTGGATTTTTGAATTGTTTTGTTGTCCGGTTTATTTCTCCAAGCTTAAAGTCATTGACTGAAACAATAAAATCAACAGATGGATTTAATGTCACGGTGTAGATCAATTGATGTGCACCACCTTAAGTTCAGTGTATTTTCTGTATTTGTCCTGAAGCTCTTTATCGAGCTTCTCTGAGGTAATAATTTCAGCCTCATTTAAATTCTTAATCTTTGAAAAAGAGACATCCCCGAATTTCGAGTGATCTGCCAGCACATAGGCATTATTAGCTTTGTCAATCGCTGTACTTTTAATCAGAGCTTCTTCGGGATCAGGAGTTGTGAATCCGCTTTCGGTATCCGCGCCGTTTGCTCCAATGAATGCTTTGTCAAACTGATAGGAATTAAGGCTTTCAACAGCTCCCCTCCCGATTAAAGCATGAGTTCCTGCTTTAACGTACCCTCCGAGAAGGTAAGTTTTTATTCCGTTATCGAGCAAATCCGTAATAATATTCAGACCGTTTGTAACTACCACAATCTCTTTTCCATGAAGATATTCAGCCATTGTCTTGGTAGTAGTTCCAGCATCAATAAATACGGAATCACCCTCCTTAACTAAGGAAGCAGCATATTTACCAATAGTGGACTTTTCTGCGCTGTATTTAGATTGTTTCTCCAGCAGGGATGGTTCCTCAAGCTTTTTTGTTATTAGCGATGCCCCGCCATGCACACGCTTTAAGCGCTTTTGGCTCTCCAATTCAGTAAGATCCCTTCTGATAGTGGATTCGGAGGCTTGTGTTTCCTCAACAAGCTGCTGTATTTTTACAATCTGGTTTTCTTTGAGCAAGGATAAAATAAGTTCCTGCCTTTCAAAAGTAAGCATAACTATTACCCCTCATTTTGTTTATAGGCTCATTATAATTAAACCGCTTTCAAAAATCAATCACTTTCAATCAAAAACACTTAATATCGTTCAAAAGTAGTCACCTTTCCGTCATGATTCTAAGTCATAGTTTCGTAGATACTCATACTAGTTGTTTTTTCATATTAAAAAAGCTTGAGGTTCTTTGGAGGCCTCAAGCTTTTTGTATTAATGTGTAAATATTTTAGTCCTGTTGTTGCTGCATTTCCCGCAGTTACCAGACCTATCTGAAACATTCCAACAGTCCTATATACTGCTAAAAATTTGATTTAGACTGGCCGCCATCCACATTCAAAGTGGCGCCGACAACCCAGCTTGCCTTTTCTGATGCGAGGAAAACAGCTGCATTCGCAACTTCTTCCACTGTTCCAAACCGGCCTGCTGGAATTTGTTCTTCAACAAATTTATTAATTTTTTCCGGATTTTCATCCAGGCGTTTTTGCCAGTTTCCGCTCGGGTGGAGAATAGACCCTGGTGCTACTCCGTTAACACGGATCCCGTCTTTGATCACTTCGTCAGCAAGGGACTTCGTAAAACTGATCATCGCCGCTTTAGCACTGTTGTACGTTGGCTTACCTCCGGACTCCCTGCCAAAAACAGAAGAAATGTTAACGATAGAACCTGTTCCTTTATTTTTCATGACAGGAACAGCAAGCTGGCTGAAATGCACAGCAGAGAAATAGTTAAGAGACATGGCAGCTTCGAAATCTTCCAGCGGTGTTTCCATTGTGCTGCTCCCACTGCTTCCGCCAACATTGTTTATAAGTATATCGATGTCTCCCACTTTGTTCGAGAACTCTTTAAATGCTTTTTCCCTCTCCTGTTTATCGGTGAGATCCGCCTGGATAATTTCAGCTTCAGGCATCTCTTCCTTTGCTGACTTCAATCCTTCCAGTCCTCTGGCAACAATACCGACATTCGCTCCTTCGTCTAAAAATGCTTTTGCAATCCCTTTGCCGATACCTTTTGAGCCACCGGTTATAAGAACGTTTTTACCTGATAAGTTTAGGTCCATCTTATCCCTCCCCTTTCAACGCATAGTCAATTATTTTCTGATGGGAAACAGGAAAAGGATACTTCCTGATCTCTTCTTTTGTAACAAATTTCAGCCTGCTCTCATTAAATTTCTGTTCGTTGGTGAACCCCATCGATTTCCCGAAGTGAACATCAATCTCCCAGATAAGATGGGAAAAAACATGCCTTACTTCAAAACATGAAGCTTGTTCTGTTTCCGTCCGCAGCCCTGCTTTTTTCAGACTCTCAGCAACGGGGTCTTCTGAACTTCCTTCTTCGAGTTCCATGTTAGGAAACTGCCAGAGATTGGCCAGCAGCCCTTTTTCAGGCCTTTTCTCAATAAGCAGCCTGCCCTCTTCATCCTCAATAATTGCAGCTTTCATCTTTTTCATCTTAGGAGGAAGCTTCTTTGCTTTGACAGGAAGCTGTTCCTGCACCCCTTCCTCCCGGGCAAGGCAATGCTGTTGCACAGGGCATAAAAGACATGCCGGCGACCTTGGTGTGCAGATCATCGCACCGAGTTCCATTAACGCCTGGTTGAAATCTGATGGGTTATCTTTAGATATGACTGCAGCGGCAATAGCTTCGAACTTCTTTCGTGCTGAACTCTTAGTAATGTCATCGCCAATTAAAAACAGCCTTGATAATACACGCATGACATTTCCATCTACGGCTGGTTCCGGTTTATTATATGCGATGCTGAGAATAGCTCCGGCAGTATAAGGCCCGACACCTCGCAGTTTATGTACTTCTTCTTTTGTGTCAGGCACTTTGCCTCCGTACTGTTCTTTAACCTCTTTTATCGCCTGATGCAGATTCCGGGCCCTTGAGTAATACCCAAGCCCTTCCCAGGCTTTTAGCACCGTTTCTTCTTCCGCTTCTGCAAGTGCTTCCGCTGTAGGAAACAAAGCCATGAATTTTTCATAATAAGGAATTACTGTATCTACTTTCGTCTGCTGCAGCATTATTTCAGATACCCAGATTCTGTATGGGTCACGCTCCCGTCTCCACGGCAGGTCACGTTTGTTTTCCTGATACCACTGAAGCAGGTCATTCCCGAATCCGGAAACATCCCAGTCTTTCAGCTCTTCTGTTTCTGTTTTCATATTGTTTCTCCTCATTTTTAAGTATTGCTGATAATTCAGGTTTTCTGGATAAAAGCCCAGCAGTGAACCTTTTTACACCCGCCTTCGATAAAAGGGTCCAGTTTTCCAAACAGGGGATGGGCTTTATCCTGTCTGTATTTTTTTATCGTATCGTAATGAGACATTGTTGGCAGCTTAAACATTTCCACGTACAGATTGCCCTGGTCAGCTGCTTCATACCAATCCACCTGGGAAGCCCCGAATTTCTCCAAACCTGCCAAAACATCTTCCATCGTTTTTTCATATTCTTTTATTGAGTCTTCCTTCACCTTATATTCCAAAAAAATCTGTACGGCTCTTGTCATGATACATTCTCCTTTTGAAAAAAGCTGTTATCGGGTAATAATAGAATTACCTGGTTAAATCCTTTAACATAGAGCTTACGAAAATAATTTCATAAGGGCAGTATCCCGGCTTCAGCAGGAAGCTTTAGGTTACTGCAGTTATAGGGGCAGATTCGCCGGCAAAAATAAAAAATCCACTAAAAGTTAACAGAGTTGTTGTTTTAACTAATGAAATCTTTAAGCAAAAAATATATCATTAAAGAAAATCGTTACAGATTGTATTGTATCAGGAAATCACTATCCTATCATCAAGGAGGGGGAAGCAATGGATACGGGTACCCATGTAGTTATGGGGATTGCAATAGGCGGATTAGCCACATTAGATCCAGTCGTCACAAGCAGCCCTGCAATGGCCCAGGCAGTGATGGTAGGAGCAATAATCGGATCTCAGGCCCCGGATTTTGATACGGTGTTAAAGCTGAAGAATAATGCCGTCTATATCAGAAACCACAGAGGCGTTACACACTCTGTGCCTTTCTGGTTTATCTGGCCGACCCTTATAACACTTGGTCTGGGATTAATGATGCCTGAGATTAATTTGCTCCATCTCTGGCTATGGACATTTCTGGCTGTTTTCATACACGTGTTTGTAGACATATTTAATGCATATGGGACCAAAGCGCTGGCTCCCTTCCATAAAAAATGGATGGCACTTGGCGTGATCAACATTTTTGACCCGTTTATTTTTGTGACTCACATAGTCGGGATCATTATCTGGCGCTTTGGTGCAGATCCTGGCTGGACATTCCTGCTCATGTATATATTCCTTGCAGGCTACTATGTCTGGAGAGTACGAACCCAGCGAAAAGTCTATCATGAACTGAAAAGCAGGCATCCTGATTCCACCCACATATTTATTTCGCCAACATTCCGCTGGCACCAGTGGCATGTGGTGATCAGAACTGGGGAAAAAATGCATGTAGCACAAGTGAAAGACATGCAGATAAAGTATTTCGAAACTTATTCATTTGATCCAATTCCAGACCACAAAATCATTAATGCGGCAAGAAAGGATCCTAATTTAAGTGCTTTCTTATCCTTCTCTCCAGCTTACCGCTGGGAAGTTACTAAAGAGCCGCATGGTTACAGTGTGAAGTTTACAGATTTAAGATATCGCAGTAAAGGACATTATCCTTTTATCGCAATCGTCCGCCTGAATGAAGATCTTGAAACTCTTTCGTCCTATACTGGATGGATTTATAATAACGAGACACTGGAGCGAAAACTGGAAGTGGCTTTTGATTAAATGAAAAAAGTATGGTAAATAAGTTTTTTTGGGAGACCGGGCGATTGATTGCCTGGTCTTTTTTATGTTTGCTGGGGTTGGAGCATAGGCCAGGCGGGCGGGCGTCTTGCATGACCGCTTGGTGTGTTTTTTAGGATAAGCGGGCATGCGAGACCTTCTTGCATGACCGCTCGCACTGTTTTTTCGGTCAAGCGGGCATGCGAGACCTTCTTGCATGACCGCTCGCACTGTTTTTTCGGTCAAGCGGGCACGCGAGACACTCTTGCATGACCGCTCGCTTCACTTCTTCGGCCAAGCGGGCATGCGCGACCTTCTTGCATGACCGCTCGCGCTGTGGTTTCGGTCAAGCGGGGACGGGAGGCAGTCTTGCATGACCGCTCGCTCTGTTTTTTCGGTCAAGCGGGCATGCGAGACCTTCTTGCATGACCGCTCGCACTGTTTTTTCGGTCAAGCGGGCACGCGAGACACTCTTGCATGACCGCTCGCTTCACTTTTTCGGTCAAGCGGGCATGCGAGACCTTCTTGCATGACCGCTCACTGTATTTTTCTGGTCAAGCGGGCACGCGAGACCTTCTTGTATGACCGCTCACTGCATTTTTCTGGTCAAGCGGGCACGCGAGACCTTCTTACATGACCGCTCACTGCATTTTTCTGGTCAAGCGGGCATGCGAGACCTTCTTGCATGACCGCTCGCACTGTTTTTTCGGTCAAGCGGGCACGCGAGACACTCTTGCATGACCGCTCGCTTCACTTTTTCGGCCAAGCGGGCACGCGAGACACTCTTGCATGACCGCTCGCTTCACTTTTTCGGCCAAGCGGGCATGCGAGACCACCTTGCATGACCGCTCACTGTATTTTTCTGGTCAAGCGGGCATGCGAGACCTTCTTGCATGACCGCTCGCACTGTTTTTTCGGTCAAGCGGGCACGCGAGACACTCTTGCATGACCGCTCGCTTCACTTTTTCGGTCAAGCGGGCATGCGAGACCTTCTTGCATGACCGCTCGCACTGTTTTTTCGGTCAAGCGGGCACGCGAGACACTCTTGCATGACCGCTCGCTGTATTTTTCCGGTCAAGCGGGCATGCAAGACCTTCTTGCATGACCGCTCGCTTCACTTTTTCGGTCAAGCGGGCACGCGAGACTTTCTTGCATGACCGCTCACTGCATTTTTCTGGTCAAGCGGGCATGCGAGACCTTCTTGCATGACCGCTCGCACTGTTTTTTCGGTCAAGCGGGCATGCGAGACCTTCTTGCATGACCGCTCGCTTCACTTTTTCGGTCAAGCGGGCATGCGAGACCTTCTTGCATGACCGCTCGCTTCACTTCTTCGGCCAAGCGGGCACGCGAGATCCTCTACTATCACCCCTCACACAAGTTTTCCCGCCATTCCAGTACCCGAGATCCTATAGCTATACTCGTGTGAAAAACTATAAAAAAAGGCATGGGCCTCAACGGCTCACACCTTTGTTTAGTGATAAAAATTCTTTTTGTCAAACCATTCCCGGTATTTCGGATTTTCATTCACCAGCTCGTGAAGCCTTGGGCCGTAATGGTCAATCCACTGAGTCAGCACTTTCTCGGTCATTTCTTTTCCTTTATATTTTCTGCCGGCTTTGGCGTATGTGGTTTCAAAGTCTTCCCAGAGCAGTTCCACCCAGGTTCGCGCCTCCGAATAAGACATTTGGTTATTTTGTTCTAAAAGCCTTGTTGTAAGCCGTTCAAAATAATCATTCATCCCCTGCACCTCCCTTTTGTTAGTAATTACAATTTATTATTTGCACCATTATGCACACACTAATTCTGCCCCAGGAAAAGGAGGTATGTCACTTGCGGAATAAAGCTAAAGGATTTCCCAACCGTATGTCGCTTGATGGTGAGCCGCGGGCAAAGCCAGCTTATGCCTCAAAACGGGCCGACGGAACAATTAATACCCGGCCAGCCGAAAGAATGCAGGCTTCCACTGAACAAAGAGACAACCATGACGAACGGGCTGATCAGTAGTAAAATCCTTGTTGCCCCCGAACCTAAACAGGCTAAGGAGGTTTTCTGATAATGAGCAGACAGAACACCCCCCAATCAGGGAAAGAGGGATATATGAGTCCTTTTCAGTCTCCACGGGCTAATCCTAAGCACGCCTTTCACCAGGTAAACGGTGAGACGGAACAGTCGCTGCATAACAGAGTTCTTGAAGTGCAGACGCGCAAGCGGTCATAAACCTGACACAACAGCGGGCAAGGCAAGGAAACAGCTATTGTTGTTCAGCCGCCGGATTATTGTGTGCTTTTCTATGTGCCATACCTGCACAAAGGGAAGAGAAGCCCTCTCTGGCGGCATCATCCTTGCCGTTTTATAGTTTATGTCCCAGCAACGAAATAGGCAGCGCTTCTTCTTTGCCCGACCCATTTCGGCTGCCCCAGGCAAATACTCCTTTTTTGTAGGAGATCGTAAATTTGTCTCCCTCACCGTCAATAATCTCATATGTTTCCCCTGCTATAAATTCGGAAGGGTCCATCATATATGCTTTAGCCATAGCCATTTTTCGTTCGTGGACGGCATACTCGTTTACCATTCCCATCTGCTCGGCCTTCTGGGCTTTCACTTTTAAATCGGCTATTTCATTTCTTAGTTCTTCTTCTGTCATCTCACTGTATTTTTTGTCCATGTTGTTTAACTCCCTCTGGTCATAAAACCTAAAGCTTATAATCCTATTATAAATAATTAACAGGAAAGTTTAAAGAAACCAGACTGGCCGGGGAAACCATACATTCCCCTACTCTTCTTTTTGCTGCAGCCATTTGTCTATCAGCTCCATACTAAAGCCCCTGCCGTACAGAAATTGTTTTATCCTCTGATCTTTTTCCCAGCCGTCTTCATATTTGCTGTATTTTTTTTCAGCCTTCGCTCCCTGTTTCAGGAGAGATTCCCATTCCTCATTTGCGGTTGCGCCTGTATCGCTTTCAGCAAGCGCTTGTTTAGCTGTTTCACTGGTAAAACCACGCTGGATAAGAAATTGCATGAGTTTTTGCTGCTTTTTACGGGCTCCCTCCGAACTGTAACTGGACTGTTTCTTTTCCGCTGCTGCTATTGCATTATCAAGCTGTTCTTCAGGGGGATACTGAAGCATTGCTTTACCAATATGCTTTTGGGAAATACCTTTCTGGTAAAGTTCCTGTTCAATAAGAAGAGGCCCTTTTTTCTGGGAATTTTTTTTCGTTCTTACGAAAGCTTCCGCAAACGCTAAATCATCAAGAAAGTTTAAGTCCCGCAGCCGTTCCATGAGCTGCTCTGCGTCATCCCGCTCCACTTCCTGCTCCCGCAAATACTGTAAAATCTCTTTTTCAGATCTCATGCGATAGGATAGAAAATTTAAGGTTTTCTGGAATGCCTTATCAAGAACATCCTCTTCCTTAATTTTATTTATATCGGCTTCAGAAATATCCATTCCTTTGTTCAGGCTATGTTTTATGAAAAGATCCTCTGATACTGTAAAACCATATTCTTCTTTGCCATTCTCTTTTGATAAATAAATATGAAAACGGTCTTTTCTTTTCTTAGCTACTGTAATTCTCGATATTTTCGGCATGCTGTTTCACCTCTAGAATAATACTAGCAGAATTTCAAAATTAATTCGTGTCTGAGAAAAACCATGCTGAATGTTTGTTATATTATTTATAAAGGGAAAGGAATAAACAATATACAAAAACTGGAGGAATGTAAGATGAAAATAGCTGTTGCAGGAGGGGCTGGCTTCATCGGCCGGGCGCTGACGGAAAAGCTCACAGAACAAGGGCATGAATTATACATATTAACAAGAACCCTCGATAACAAGCCCTCAAAAGAGCATGTTACTTATGTTGAATGGTTAGGCCCGAACTCGTCCCCCGAAAAATCATTATCCGAGATTGATGCTTTTATAAATCTTGCCGGAGAAAGCCTGAACAGCCGCTGGACCGATAAAAAGAAAGGTGAAATATTAAACAGCAGAGTGGAGTCAACAAAGGAAATTGTTCGGATTATCGAGGCAATGGATACGAAGCCGCAAGTATACATCAACGCTTCAGCAACAGGCTATTACGGCACTTCTTACCATCATACTTTTACAGAAACATCTCCCCTCAGCGGTGATGACTTTCTCTCTGCTGTGGTGAAAAAATGGGAGCAGGAAGCTTCAGCGGCTATGCCGATGACCCGGGTTGTTTATTCCCGTTTTGGAATGGTGCTTGACAGTAATGATGGTGCCCTCCATAGGATGCTCCTTCCTTTTAAGCTTTTTGCCGGTGGCAGACTGGGTACAGGAGAGCAATGGATTTCCTGGATACATATTGAAGATGCAGCCAGAGCGCTGATTTATTGTCTGGAAACCCCGGCAATAAGCGGTCCGGTTAACTTTACTGCACCTCAGCCAGTTTTAATGGAGGAGTTCGGCCGGACAGCAGCCGATATTCTGAAGCGTCCATATTTTTTCCCGGTGCCTTCCAATTTACTGGAGCTTGCGCTCGGAGAAATGGCCGTTTTAGTTACCCAGGGACAAAAAGCAGTCCCTGCAAAATTGTTAGAGAATGATTTTAAGTTTTTATATCCTGAACTAAGGCCAGCCCTGGAAAATTTGCTAAATACTTCCCCAGTTTCCGTAAAAAAATAAGTGTATACATTTTTTGCCTGAAGGTCATGCTAAAACTGACTAAAGATAGATGAGGTGAAAAATGTGGACAGTAAAAAACGCAAAGGTAAAGATGAACGGAGAGTTTTAAACAAAACCCAGGAAGTACTATACCAGTCTGAGTTCAGAGCAGCTGACAGAGCATTTCGCCGTTCAAAAGACAGTATATAACAGCTGTTTTTCTGACGTTCTGAAGCAGTATCCGGGAAATATACAAATATCTGCAGATGGAAGGATGGACGAAGGTAATGGCAAAAGACAAAAAAGAGAATACAAATTCAAATTATATTCCTGATGTTCCTGTTGATGAGCAAGTTGAATTTTCTGATGAGCTGGCAGATGCAGAAGACCGCGAAGCAATGGCACGGGCAAAGGCTGCCAGCCAAAGAGTTAATACGGACAACATTTAGTCAGCTATATACATTTCCTGTCATGTTTTTTATCATGCCCGGTACGATAGTGCCGGGCATTTTTTACTGAAAGTGCAAATCACACCTGGAAATGGGGTCTCCCATTGGCTTATTGGCTGAAAGAAGGGTATGATAGAGACAGAAGTATAAGTTTCTTTCACACTCTGCACGAAACAGCCATAAGAAAATCTCATTTTTGCCGCAGTTGCTTGCATACTTATCCCCTTTTACATGTCAAGACTCATACTTACCATCATTGTCCCATGCACAGTTTACCTGAGGATTCGTCTACTATACTATCCCAGATTGTCCGCAAAATATTTTATTTTTGAAAGGATTGGTGAAGTAATTATGAGTTACCTTCCTCCCAGTTTCCTTGGGAAAAAAGTTTTTTTAGATGGCCCGGATCAGCGATTTTATGTTGTTAAATATGAAGAACGCCAGGGAAAGGATAAGTCGAACGTACTTCTTTTCGACCAGGAAGCTCCCGTGATTTTCGCTGTAATTGCTAACGACGGAAAATTTCTCGACTCGTTTTATTTATCTAATAAAACTACGAAAGATGCACTTGCAGCATTAGAGCGTTTCAAAAAAATAACAGAACGGAAGAAAAACCAGAAAGTCACACAGGAAGATTTAAGAGACGCTTTAAAGCCGGAAAAAGAAGCGAAGATGAAAAATAAAAACATTCTTAAACATCTGGTGGATGAGCATCTTGAAGATATTAAAAATTTGTGGCCCTCACGTCTCCTTACTCTTCAGAATACAGATGGCAAATCAGAGGATTCCTTAATTCTCACAGCATTGGAGAATGCCCTGGAAAAGGCAAACGGAGCTAAAGCACTTCAATTTCTGATTCAGCACAGGTATGATTCTTTTATCCCGAAGCTCGGCATGCACGTAGATACATGCCCGCAGCTCGTAAAAGAAGTATCAGACTATTACTTATCTGACAACCAGACAGACATCGTGGAAAAGTTCCTTTTTGAAGCTGCTAAAAACGTACCTGTCCATAACGATGAAATAATTGAAGACATCCTTAACACAGCCAGAAGAATAGACCATATTTATTACTCCAGCGTCCTTCGCCATGTACTGAGCAGGCTGTTTAAACGGGTGAAAGAACAAACAGGTGAATCCCCGAAGGACTGGCTTAAAGATACTATTCATGATGAAAAACTTAAGCGGTCCATAATAATGAGCCTGAAGAAAAAGACAGGCTGATAAATAAAAGCGTAAGCGCTTTGATCACGAGCGACACTCTTTACCTGCGACGAGTAACCGCAGGAGCACTCTTTACATGGACCGAGTAATCGCAGGTCCAAGCACCGGAAGGACATTGACATAAGCCGCTCTTTGGCTTCTGAAAAGGCCTGAAGTGACCTCGTTAGCTGTCTCTTCCTCTTCCAGTAATACTTCGAGGCTTATCCGTAGAGACAACTCGAAGCATACTCGTGATGTAAACGCTCGTCGCTGGAGCTGGATAATTTTCGTGGAAAGTTACACTTTCATCCTTGTTGAGTAAAAACGCAGGCCTTTCCTTTTTCGGAAAGCCTGCGTTTTCAGGTGATCCGCCAGGTTAATCGTTGTCTGGCTGTTATTTTATCCCGGTGCAACCGTCCGTAAAACTCTCACTGATTAAAGTTTCACTTTATCTTCTCGTTCTTCTGGCAAAATCAACGAATCTGAATTTATCGGGGCGGTGTCGCGACTCTGTATACTGAAACGCACTTGCATCCTCGAGATAAACATAGTTTCTGACCACCACGATATTTGAATGGCCTTCCAAATGAAGAAGCCTTCTGTCTTCCTCGTTTGGTTCCTCGACGACTATTTCTTTTTTTGCAAAACTGATCGTAAGACCCAGTTCAGATTCAATATATTCATATATTGAATTTGCACAGATTTCTATAGAAAGTTCCTCTACAACGTCAGTTCTTAGAAAATCTTTATCAAGGATGATCCGTTCTCCATCTATTTCCCTTACCCGATGGACTTCCCAGACCTCGCTGTTCGCTGTAACCTTCAGGGCATCTCTTACGTCATCTGCTGGGAACACCTTCTCAAGTTTTTCAACATGCGTCCTATGACTGTCGCCAAGCTGCTTTGCAAGCTCTTTAAAACTTACTAACCCGGAAATAGGAAAATCAAATTTTCTCGTATCAAGCACGATTGATCCTTTCCCCTGGATCTTCTGGATAAAACCATTCTGTGCAAGCAGATTAAGCGCTTTTCTGATAGTCTCTCGTGACGTTTCATATATTTCCATCAGTTCATGCTCTGACGGAAGCTTAGAATTCGCCCGGTATGCACCAGCTTCAATTTTATTTACGAGCTCATGATATATTTCAATATATTTATTTTTCAATTTCATCACCGAAACTAGTTTATCATGCTTTCCTGAAATGATAAACCAGCGATTCGTAAGGTCTTAAGCGAATATCAGCAGGATGATCCGGAGAGTTCTCATAATTTGATAAGATCAGCTCGCAGTCCAGTCCTTCCGTACTGAAGTTTTCCGGCATCGTGAACTCTGCTTCTCCATCATAAAAATGGTTAATGACCAGCAGTTTTTCCCCATTATATTCCCTCGTATACACAAAGAATTTTTCGTCGTTTTCATAATGGAGCGTGTAATCGCCGAAGGTTATTATATCCAGTTCTTTGCGAAGCTGAATGAGCTTTTGATAATGATAGAAAATGGAGTCATTGTCCTTCAGGGAACCTTCGGCATTTATTGTTGTGTAATTGTCCGCCGGGTTAATCCAGGGAGTGCCAGTAGTAAATCCGGCATTTTCCTCACTGTTCCACTGAACAGGTGTACGTGAGTTGTCACGGGATTTCTGCTTTATAATCTCCATAATTTCCCGCTCGGCCATCCCTTGTTCTTTCATTTCATTATAAATGTTCAGCGTTTCCACATCACGATATTCATGAATGGAGTCGAACTTCGGATCTGTCATTCCAAACTCCTCTCCTTGATAAATATAAGGAGTGCCCTGCATCATATGGACAGTCGTGGCGAGCATTTTGGCTGATTCCCGGTGAAATTCTCCGTCATTCCCATACCTGCTTACTACACGGGGCTGGTCATGATTGCACCAGAAAAGCGCATTCCATCCACCGCCTTTATGCATTTCAACCTGCCATTCAGATAGAATTCTTTTCAGCTTTATAAAATCAAAATCAGCTTTCGTCCACTTTTCCCCATTCGCATAGTCAACTTTCAGGTGGTGGAAATTAAAAGTCATGCTCAGTTCGTTACGGTCCGGATGTGTATATTTAATACAATGATCGATTGTAGTCGAGCTCATTTCGCCTACAGTCATTACGTCGTACTTTGAAAAAACGTTTTTGTTCATTTCATTCATAAACTCATGAACTCTTGGACCATCAGTATAAAATTTACGTCCGTCACCTGGTGGCACTGACCCGTCATCATCAGGAAAACTCTGATTTTTTGAAATCAGATTAATAACGTCGAGGCGGAAACCGTCCACCCCTTTGTTAAACCAGTAGTCCATCATTTCATAAACTTCATCACGGACCTTTTCATTCTCCCAGTTTAAATCAGCCTGGGTCACATCAAAAAGGTGCAGATAATACTGGCCGGTGATTTCATCATACTTCCAGGCAGACCCGCCAAATTTGGATTTCCAGTTTGTCGGCTCCTGTCCATCCACAGGGTCTTTCCAGATATAATAATCTCTGTATGGATTATCTTTCGAGGAAGCAGCTTCTTTAAACCATTTATGTTCAGTAGATGTGTGGTTCACCACTATATCCATAATTATCTTTAAATCCCGCTTATGCGCTTCGTCCAGCAGCCGGTCAAAGTCTTCCATAATTCCGTATTCTTCATGAATGCTGTAATAGTCGCTAATATCATACCCGTTGTCGTTTTGAGGTGAGCTGTATACTGGTGTGAGCCAGATTACATCTGTCCCAAGTTCCTTCAGATAATCAAGTTTTTCAATTATTCCCTGGAGATCTCCTACACCGTTACCCATCGTGTCGTTAAAACTCTTAGGATAAATTTGATATACAACAGATCGTCTCCACCATTCATTCATTTTCACTTTGTGACCACCGCCTGTAAAAAAATATTAGATGCTTATAGTAATCGTAGTATATCTTGTATATACAAGTTAGTCAAACATAAAGTTCAACTAACAATAAGTGGGGGTTTTGTTCATCCCCCACTTATTGTTAGTTGAACTAATCGGGATGTTAGCGTCCGTTTTCTCCCGCCTGAACATCTTCGCCTCCACTCCTGTTTTGAGGTAGGAGTCTTGCGGACGGTTACATCGGGATAAAGAAAAGTGTAAGCCAAGCCTTATATCTCCTGAGATCATAGACTGCTCTGAGTGAGGCAGTATTAGAGACGATGATTGCTTAGTTACACTTATCCTTTAATTTTGAAATAAACTGCAATGAAACAATTATAGTAAATACGCCAGGTATCTGACCCTCTTCTATTACCTCTTAACATAAAAAAACTGACCTGTAGGTTACTTTACCCAGATCAGTTTTCAAACATTCATTAATTAGTTTCCGTGTTAATTTTAATAACTTGTTCTATATGGTCGTGATGATCATCGTCTTCCATATGCACCATAATATGATAGTCTTCTGTTCCTTCAAAAGTGTAAAAAGCTGTATAAACACCAGAATCTGTTTCTTCTGCATCTACCCAGTCTCTCATTTCATCACCGTGCTGCCAGATTTCGAACCTTACATCACCATCTGTCCATGGTTCTTCATCATGCTCCACATATATTGTAATTTCAGTTTCCTCGCCTTCGGCAACCTCTTCTTCACTTTGCCATTCCATATGAAGCTGGTTATCATGGTGATGGGAATGCTCTTCTTCACTTCCATGATTATTTTCTCCGTCTTCTTCAGGCGCGTCCCCAACCTTAATTTCTCCTGTAGGCATCATATGCATACCTCTGGCAGTAACATGCGGCTGAACAAAGTAGATAGCTTCTTCTGTGAATTCATAAGTAATAGCGTATACTCCGTCTTCCTCTGTTAACTCCGCGTCGACAAATTCACTATCTTCTTTTTCACCACTCACCCAAATTTCAAAAATTACTTCACTTGCATCGTTTACTCTTTCTTCTCCCTGTGTTACAAGAGTTTCGATCGTTAGTTCTGTTCCAGGATCCGCCTCTTCAGGGAGAATTAATTCTACTTCAAGAGGTTCCAGATTAATTTCTCCACTTCCCTGACTGTTTTCCTCATTCTCCGTCTGGCCACATGCTGTAAGAATCATAATTAGTGCAGAGAACAACATTACTAATTTCCTGTAGCTATTCATATTTTCACCTTCATTTCATGATATTCAAAGCAATTATAGACGATCCTAACGCGATAGTCTAACTTCGATAAAAATGTTCACAAAATTGTGCGGGGTCTGACCCCGTAAATGGCATGGAAAATGCTCCCCCTGTGGCAGGAGGAGCATTTTATTCCGCAGAGTGAGGCTTGCGGCAGAATTAACGGTTTGTTTCTTTGTCCCTGCTGGTTTCTTCCCAGCATTCTGTACCTTTCAGGCCAGGAATGTTTTTAGCAAAAAATACAGGATTTTTGCCTGCCTTCCGCTGGTCTGTATAATCAACGAGCACACTGTACGCTACCTTTCCAATCAGGAAGATCGCAACTAAGTTAAGTACAGCCATCAGACCCATAAATAAATCTGCCAGGTTCCATACGAGTGTAACTTCAGCGACAGCGCCGAAGACAACCATTCCTATAACTGCCACCCTATAGATCTGCAGCCAGACAGAATTTTCCCTGATAAACTCTATGTTAGTTTCCCCATAGTAGTAGTTCCCGATAATTGAACTAAACGCGAAGAATAAGATGGCGATTGCCACAAAATAGACAGCCCACTCACCAACATGGACAGCCATAGCTGCCTGGGTCAGCTGAATACCGTTTTCCTCTCCAGTGCCGTATACATCTGTAAGAAGGATAAGGAACGCAGTAGCTGAACATATAATGATTGTGTCGAAGAATACGCCAAGGCTTTGCACAAGCCCCTGTTTGGCCGGGTGGCTGACATTAGCTGTCGCAGCAGCGTTAGGTACAGAACCCATACCTGCTTCGTTTGAAAACAACCCTCGGCGGACACCCTGCATGATCGCCGCACCGATTCCTCCGCCAATCATTTCGTTTACTCCGAATGCACTTGTTACAATCAGATTAAAGACAGCTGGTATTGCAGGCATATTTGTCAGCACTACAAATAATGCAAGAATTAAGTAAAGAACCGCCATTACAGGAACGACAATTTGTGTTACCGCAGCTATACGGCGGACACCTCCAAAAATAATAACCCCGGCAACTGCAGCAATAATGATGCCAAGCATCAATCTGTCTGTCCCGAATGCTCCGTCAAAAGCATCTGTTATTGTGTTTGCCTGTACAGAGTTAAATATGAGACCGAAACACAAAGTAAGTAAAATAGCAAAGGCGATTCCAAGTCCTCTGCTGCCAAGTGCTTTTTCCATATAGTAAGCAGGACCGCCGCGAAAGTCTTTTCCGTCCCTTACTTTATAAACCTGTGCAAGAGTACTTTCTATAAATGCTGTCGCCATACCTATGATGGCAACAACCCACATCCAGAATACAGCACCAGGTCCGCCAATTGCGATTGCAAGAGCAACCCCTGTCAGGTTCCCTGTACCCACCCGGGAAGCAGTACTGATCGTAAATGCCTGGAAAGGAGATATTCCCCTCTCAGAATCTTTCTTTTCTGTAATAACACGAAACATTTCGCCAAAAAGACGAAACTGCACAAACTTCGTTCTGATTGTAAAAAACAAGCCAAGCCCTAACAGCAGGCCAATTAATATGTAAGTCCATAGCAGGTCATTCCCGAAGTCAACTATATTATTCAGACCTTCCAGCATAAAATTTCCCCCTTCATTAGTTCACATTTTGATATTATAGCAGAAAAAAGACATCATTCCTTTATTCCTATTTTTTCAAAATATTAAACATATTTAAAAGTAATGGGGAATGTAAGAGCTTGTCTGCTTTAAGGTTTGTTTAAATTCTATTATGGTAGCATCACCCAAATAACTTACGGCAGCTGCAGTGCTGTCTGCACAACTCGTTTTTTGAAAAGAATTCTCCCTCCTGGCATCAGTTATATTTCCCGCTTTTTTATGCCTTCCAGAAATGGCCCCATATATTTCTTGTAATTTCTTTTAATGTTTTCAGGCATTTCATCCATTCTGAAAAACTTAACATCCAAAGATTCTTCCCCGTCTGCTTCCAGCTGGCCGCCCGTAATGTCTCTGCTGAGAAATACACCGGTTACTGCGTAGAATTCATCTCCATTATCTACTTTTATGTAAAATTCCGGGCCGGAAAAAACATGAAGCTGCTTCAGTTCTCCAATATCAAGCCCTGTCTCCTCTTTTACTTCTCTTCTTGCCGCTTCCTCAAGACTTTCTCCAAGATCAAGCAGACCTCCTGGCAGTCCCCATTCTTCATCAGGTCTTTGCTGAAGAAGGATTTCATTTTTATCGTTTAAGACAATAGCTACTGAACCAACTAATATCAGGGGACGGGTACCGACAATTTGCCTGAGACCTTGTACATAATCCATGTTAACACCTGCTTCACTAAGTACTTTCTTTCACTTTTCCTAATATAACATGATCTTAGATCAAAACGCTGTTTTCCGTTTTTTAAGCTCCACATTTCGTGCACAGCTTACTGCTTTTCGTTCATTGCCCTGTGCTTTTCGTTCATTGAACTGCTGTTTTCGTACTTTACACTCCTCATATCATGCATTGGCTTCATCATTCATACTTATGCCCTCAATGTTTGTATAACTCCCAGGATACTCCCCTTTAATCGTTATCAGGTTCATCCTCAGCCGTATCAGACTCATCATCAGCACCTTCCCCATACAGATACCTTCTCGTTGCGCCGATAGCCTGCAGAGCAGTTCCGATAGACTGCAGCCAGCCTCCCACTGCCTGCAATTGCTGGCCCTTAAGTTCTTCATTATTCAAAACATACAAGCTGCCAATTGCCCCTAACGCTGCACCTAGAGACTGAATTACATTTCCGATTACACGCTTTGGCTGATCGTCCAGTCTACCAAGGGCAGCGAGAAAAGCCCCGACGGACTGGGTAACATCACCATATATTTTATTATAAGAACCTGTTGTTTCGTCCAGCCTTCCTTTAAATACTTCATATTCTGTTGCAGAGATAGCAGCATTTCCACCAGCCTGAAGCCAGTTTCCGAGCCACGCGTTTACCTCCTCTTTTTCTATCAGCCCCTGAATAACGTTCCCAAGGGACTGATTACCATTACCAAGAATCACCAGGATA
The DNA here is from genome assembly GCF_002019695.1 of Evansella clarkii. Lineage (GTDB taxonomy): Bacteria > Bacillota > Bacilli > Bacillales > Salisediminibacteriaceae > Evansella > Evansella clarkii. The sequence goes on from NZ_KV917376.1 coordinate 5,162,584, forward strand.
TGGGCAAGGTCATCTTCTCCGGCAATCAGCCTAGTCTCGCCAATTGCCCCAAGAGTCGCTCCGAAATTTTCTATCCAGTTGCCGATTACATCAATTAATTCTTCAGGCACCCTGACTCCCTCCCCTCCTCATAACCCTCCTATTTACTTATATATTCATCCCGGCTCCCTTTGTTTAGATGAACTCTTTAAATTTACTTAAAGATCTCACATCTCCGCGTTTGATGAATATATTAAACGGTAAGGAGCTTTAGCTATTAAATATGCCTAAGTAACCGAAGACAGATTTTCAGGGAGGTTATTGATGGCGGTAGTAATTAATTTCCTGGCGATAAATGTTAATTCACAGTCGAACGGAGCAGGTGTTTTCGTAGGTATTAATAATACAGTAGGCTGGGACTCCCATGCCAAGTTCAGTATGGGCAACGGCCAGTATTTAGGGATAAACGGCACTGCTAACAATGTGAATATATTGCTTGATTCAGATATCATTGATGCTCCAGTATTCGATCAGGATATTAAACCAGGGCTGCAGAATCAGCAATTATAAGAAATGAGAGAAGGGTGGAACCTGTATGGCAGTAGCAGTTAATTTCGCAGCTGTGAACATTAATTCTCAAAGTAACACATCAGGTTTATTTGTAGGTGCGAATAATTCAGTTGGCTGGGATGGGCACGCTAAATTCACGTATGGGAACGGACAATTTTTGGGGATGAATGGCTCAGTAAATAACATAAATATCGCTGCTGATCCTGATGTGATTGATGCTCCTATTAACGACCAGGATATTAAGCCAGGATTGCAGAATCAGCAGGTTTAACAGGGGGAGTTTATGCTTTGCAGGTGGAAGTGAAATTTGAAAACTTCAATGTCACCAGCGTTACTGATGGCTCAGGGATATTTTCCGGAAACAATACGGCAAATGGCTGGAGTTCTTTCTCCAAAACGAATAATGGCTTCGGCTCAGCAAGCAGTGCTTTAATCGTTGGAAATACAAACAAAGTCACTGACAACGACTTTATCGATTGTCCTATTGATGACAGAGATATTTTCATAAGTGCAAAAGCACCAGGGGACGGAACTACAAGAGTGGATTTCGAAGCTTTAAATGTGACAGCAATAACGAACGGTTCTGCGATAAGTGTAGGAGAAAACAACCAGGATGCCTGGAGCGCTCACGGCAAAAGAAACAACGGAAACGGGGTTGTCACCGGCAGTAACGCTCTTGCAAACTCCTTTAATATTGTAGAAGACAATGATATTATCGACTCGCCTATAAACGACCAGGACTACAAGCCAGGGATCATGACGCAAACACTGTAAAGGAAAAAAATAAATCAGGTGCCTCCTTCAGTGGTTTCTTCTTTGTTCTCTTCCTCTTGCTCAGTATTGTTTGGAGAGGAAGAGGACCCCTGGTTTATTTCCATACCTCCATTTTCCATGGAATTGATTATCCTTTCCTTCAGCCACTCAGGAATTTCACCGTCTGACCCGTTGCTGAACATATCAAGGGTATCGGCATCATCGAGCAGTGTCCTCGCCTCATGAAACTGATTATTGTCCCCGCTTACTGATCCAAAACCCTGGTTATGTTTTTTTTCACTTTTAAATCCTGCATTTGTAGTGTGGCCGATGTTTACACTGGACGCACCTTCAACAGTGCCTATCCGGATACTGCCTATATAAAATACCGGCGAAAGAAATCCTCTCCCGCTCATATCATCGCCTCCTTTTTAACACAAAGGGCCAAGGCACATAGATTAGTAGGTCTTGTCTGTAGAATAATTGTTCACCGGTAAATGTATTTACTTTCTTTTATTTTGGTAAACATCAACATAATCATTATCGAAAATGACATTATGATTATTTACGCTTTGGTTCCCCTGTCCATTAATACTTCCGAATGCTTCATTCTTTTTTGAAGAACTTTTCCAGTTTATATGCAGGTTTTTTCCCGAAAACAGCCCTGAACTGCTTGTCACCTGGTTAATCTGCAATCCTTTTAGATTGATTTTCAAAACCATGTTCAGCCTCCCTTTATTTCCGTACTTATATTCTATTTTAATGATTTAGTTAATATGATAAGATCTGAAAGCAGTTTACAGACCGTGCAGAAAGGAGTAATCCTGTGACAACCAATAAACCTCCTGCGGGAAATGTCGACTGGGATAACTTTCAAAACATCTTTAAAAACAAAAATTTTATGAACAATCCTTTTTACGGAATGTCTGCCAAGGATCCAAAATGGATAGAAGATTACGTCCACAATATACTAAGCCAGGCAGTACCTAACATGAACAGGGAAGGGGCACAACCGCCGCCAGCAGCTCCCCCTTCTGCACATCAGGGAGAACCTCCTGCAAAACAGCCAGTCCATCAGTTACAAAAGGAGCTGTTTGAAGGCCATTATCATATTATTGTAAGAGTGCTGCTGCCGCCTCATGTTCATCCTAAGCAGCTCCGCCTTTTGCATGCAGCAAATCAGCTTAGAATCGAAGGCTTGCCTAACCAGGGACCTGAGATCATTGAACTTCCATGCCTTGGGATCACACAGGGAGCTGCAGCAGTTGTAAAGAACCAGATACTTGAAGTAAACATACCGAAGGAAACCCAGTATAACTTTGGCGATATACCACTTTCTTATGAATAAATAAGCTGCAGGGCTTTCCCTGCAGCTTATTTTCTTCTGATTGGCAGCTGAACCATATGTTCATCCTCATGCTTAATCAGCCTTATTTCTAAGATGTTTTGTTTAAATATAGCCTTACCGGCCTTTCTCCTTACCAGGTATGGCAGCCTTATCTCAAGAGGCTCATCATCCGGGTAAAGCCCAGTGATAACTACCTTTGTGGAATCGTATTCTGCATACAGATGATTAACATCAATATAAGTCGGGATTTCAAGCTGTATAATAATAAAACCATGAATATCAATTAATTTCGGCTTCGGTTCCCGGGCATAATCATCCTCTATTGCCGATTTGGGAGACACTTCTTCCTCTGGATGGGAAGGAGGCTCTCGGTTTTCCGGTTCACCAGTATTGTCGCCAGCTGGCTGGCCTATCCCTGCAGCCCCTAAATACTGAGACAAAACCTTTTGAATATATTCATCAATGCCAGGCACCATGTTGTTCTCGGCCGGATTGATTTTCGGAAGGAAACTTTTCAAGGGATCAAAGCTTTTCCAATCCATTCTCGTCCCTCCAGTTAATAAATTATCTGTCTGTGAATATATATATAATGAACTGCCAGGCTATCCAGAGAGATAATTGCTCCGGAACAGCTGCCGGGATATTTAAACACTGCTCAGAAGGGAAGTGGACCACTTGAGAACAGAAATCATTCTATTATATTCCTGTTTAAGCAGTGGGATTTATGTGAACCCTTCAGGCCTAAGCTGCTCCAAATATACTGCTGCCTGTAAACGGCCGGCCCCATAGCAGATTGGGACTTTTTTCTTTTTTAAGTTCTCTCGGAAGCAAAAAAGTTCAAAATATTCCAGGCAGTGAATTGAAAGAGCTTAATCAAAAGATTAACGAACTTGAAAAATTACTGAGAGAAGCCGGAGAAAAGAAAATAGAATACCATGTTACGATCGAGCAGGTCGATATTAAAGACCCTGTCCTTGAAAACCTCACCTTTCGTCTGGACAGCCTTGATATTAAGGAACTGAGCGGAGCCCTGAACCTTGGAAACAACCTTGGGGGCAACGTCAAACAAAGCGGGAATGAAAAAACAAATTTAAAAAGCTCAGCTTTAAAAGGCGAAACTACGAAGGCCGGTCCAGGAGAAAAAATTAACTCAGGAAAAACAAAAATGCAGCAGAATAAAACAGGATATTCTTTCAAGTTTAATACAAAGGAAAAGAAGGAGAGATAACCCTCTCCTTCTTTTATTTATATGCGTCCGCCTGCCATGTGTGAAGCGCCATCCATGGAAGAAACGGAAGTTAATTTCTGATTATGATATAAACAAGATAAACAGCGTACGCCCCAACAAGTGCGAGCCCTTCATACCGGCCCACGTTGCATTGTGTTCTGGAAAAAATGTAAAGAACCACTGTCAGAAGCGTCATCACTGCTGCATCAAGAAATATTTTACTGTCCACCGGGAGAGGTGTGATCACAGAAGCAATGCCCAGAACAAATAAAATATTAAAAATAGAACTCCCTACAATGTTGCCGATAGCTATTTCACTTTGTTTCTTAAGAGCTGCAGCCACAGAAGTAACAAGCTCAGGTAATGACGAACCGATTGCAACTATCGTAAGGCCGGCAAGGGTTTCACTCATGCCGAACCTGTAGGCGATGGACGTGCTTGTTTCCACTACTAAATAACCTCCAAGAACAATCCCTCCAAGTCCTCCAGCTGTTAAAAGAAGAAGCTTTCCCCAGGTACCATTTTTTTCAGTTTTCGGCACGGAATCCTCAACAACTTTATCTCTGCTTTTTCGGGCTGCTTCAAATATGTAGTACATAAAAATCGAGAAAAACAGTAAAAAAATGATTCCGTCACTTCTTGTTATTACATTAACGGCGGCGTCCTGCAAAACAACATCGCTTATAAGGACAATCAGGGCAACACTGGATAAAAAGGTAAAAGGAATCTCTTTTCTTACCGTGGAACTCGTAACCTTCAAAGGAAAGATGAAGGCGGTAACTCCGACCACAAGAGAAATGTTAAGAATATTGCTTCCTACCACGTTCCCGATCGTCAGGTCCGCACTTTCCTCCAGAGCAGCAATGATGCTCACTGTCGCTTCAGGGGCGCCTGTGCCAAAAGCCACAATCGTCAACCCTACAATGAGGGGAGAAACATTAAACCTGGAGGCGATCCCCGAAGAGCCGTCTATGAAATAATCAGCCCCTTTAATCAATAAAACAAATCCTGCTAACAAAAGAATGTATACCAGCATTTTGAACACCTTCTTCGAGTAAAGTGAAACTTCATCAGTGGAGGTGCTGCTCGTCCACCACTGATTAGTTGAATAAAATAACTGGTATTAGCTTTTGCTAAATTAATTAAATTAGCCGTAATAAAAAGAAGCCCCTTATAAGCTGCGACAGCTGCAGGTGTAATCCTGGCAACTGAAGGCAGCTATATTCAGGCTCCTCTCTCTTTTATAACCTATTATTTTCGGCCGCCCTTTCTTCTTTCTGCAGCAGCTTCTATTTCTTCAATAATTTGTTCCACTGTGTTTTTCCCGGCTGCTTCTTCCATCTTTTCTTTCATCCCATCAGCAGCACCTCGAAGATCCGTCAGCTTTTGAAGCAGACTCGCCTGTGATAAATCTTCTTCTTCAAGCATATAAGCGTAGCCTTTCTTTTCAAAAGACTTAGCGTTTAAAATCTGGTCGCCCCGGCTCTGCTGCCTTGTTAACGGGATAATCAGCATCGGAATACGGAGATTCAGAAATTCAAAGATGGCATTTGAACCGCCCCTGGTAATCATGTAATCCGTCGCAGCCAGGATATCAGACAACTCGTCATGGACATATTCAAACTGTCTATACCCTGGCGTGCCCTTCAGACTTTCATCCACGTTGCCTTTACCGCATATATGGACGATCTGAAACTGTTCCAGAAGGCCGGAAAGCCCTTCTCTTACTGTTTCATTTATCTTTCTGGCCCCCAGGCTACCTCCCATTATGGCAAGGACAGGCTTTTCTTTCGTAAACTTGAGGAAACTCCTCCCTTTTTCAGCATCTCCCTGAAATAATTCCTTTCTGATCGGTGTTCCTACAGCCTTTGTTTTTTCCTGTGGAAAATGGGCTGCCGCTTCATCAAATGAAGTGAAAATTCTTGTTGCGAACCTTTTTGCAATTTTATTTGCAAGCCCTGGCGTAATATCACTTTCATGAAGGAAAACCGGGATGTGCAGTGACCTCGCAGCTATAACGACTGGGACGGTTACAAACCCGCCTTTTGAAAAAACAACGTCTGGCTTTTGCTTTCTGAGGATACTGCTCGCCTGAAGAAAACCGAACTGAATCCTGTAAATATCAGTGAAATTCTTCATGCTGAAATATCTGCGGAGCTTCCCGCTGGAAATCCCATGGTAAGGGATATTTGTTTTGCCAATAAGTTCTTTCTCTATACCCTCATGAGATCCGATATATTGAATATCCCATTTTTCTTTATCCATTTGATTAATAATTGCTATATTCGGCGTAACATGCCCGGCAGACCCGCCGCCGGTAAACATAATTTTCTTTTTTTTCACCTAACTCACCTTCTGCCTTATTTATTAGGAATGGGGCCGCCTTTTATATGAGGCAGCCGCCCATTAAGCTTTTATATATTTATTGAGAAATTCCGCTGATGCCGTGTATGCAGTTATATTATTTTTTAACTTTACGAAAAAATGCCCTTCATCCTCAAAACGGATATAAGATACAGGATGATTTCTTTCCTCCAGTTCAGCGACAATCTGTTCCGTTTCTTCTACAGGGACGCGAGGATCATTTGCTCCGTGAAGGACGAGCAGAGGGCACTTAATGTCAGCTGTCCTGTGCAGAGGATCGATATCATCGAAGAAATCACCGTCACTTTCAATGCTTCCATACTCCGCTTCCCTTAGTTTCCGGCGCCATGGCCCTGTGTTTTCCAGGAAGGTTTTAAAGCTCGAGATGCCTACAATATCAATGGCCGCTGACCAGATTTCCGGATAATGTGTTATCGATGCAAGAACCATGAACCCGCCGTAGCTCCGCCCTATAATAGCCAGTTTTTGAGGATCAGCGTCTCCTTCTTGGACGAGCCAGTCTGCAAGGGCGTTTAAATCCTTTACAGAATCCATTCTTTTCCTTACATCGTCCAGGTGGGTATACGTCTTTCCATAACCGGTGCTTCCCCGCACATTCGGTGTGCAGACAGCATAGCCTTCACTGAGGAAATACTGAAGAAACGGATTGTACACAGAACGAATCTGGCTCTCCGGCCCGCCGTGGACGAACACGACAACAGGGAGTTTTCCTTTGTAGTGATTTTTCGGCCTGTAATAAAAAGCAGGTACTTCCAGGCCGTCGAAGGAAGTGTATTTAATTAGTTCAGGTTCAATGAGTTTTTCTTCAACCGCCGGTGTCTGGGAAACATATGTAAGCCTCACTGTTTTCATAGTGTCCAGGTTGAGTTCCCAGATATCAGATGGGGTGGATGCCCCGTTCAGGACATAAGCGATTTTCCTGCTGTCAGGGGAAAACGCGAGCTCTGTAATTACCCCCTGCGGAGTTTCCCATGTTTCTGTTTTTTCCTCTTCCAGGCTGAAGAGCGTCCCCTTTGATATTCCCCCTTCATTAACAGTATAAGCGAGAATTTTTTTATCAGGGCTCATTGCCAGGTCTTCCAGGTCCCAGTTTCTTTTGTCCAGCCATTTTAACGTCTTCTCAATTAGGTTTATTGCAGCGAGGCCGAGGAATTCTTCCCCTTTATTTGTCAGCACATAGAGGTTGTTTCCATCCTCGCTGAACTGCGGCGCTGTATATTTTGCCTCCCCTGACCGTTCCGTAATCCAGTCTGTTTTGCCTGTCTCCAGGTCCAGGATGCCAAGTATATTATCAAGCCCCGAGAATGACTTTTCAATAAGCAGCTTTTTTCCGTCCGGATGCCATTTTAAAACATTATAATTGCCTTCGCCAGTGAATATGTTCCTGATCTCAAGTGAATTAATGTTCTGAATGTAGAGGTCGAAATAGGCGGGATGCCTTCTGTTGCTCGCCCAGGCTATCCATTCGCCGTCCGGAGAGCTCCCTCCGTATGTATGAATATGGTCCGGTGAATCTGTGAGCGGCTTTAAAGTACCGTCCTCATTCAGGAGAAACAACTGGGTCCGTTCGTTAACACCTTCATCCATACCGATGATACGCTTTTTCGTACCTGTTATGTACTGGAGAAAAATAATTCTTTCGTCAGTAAAAGATATTTGTGACGGCCAGCTGTTTGAAGACTTTATTTCCCATGCCTGGGGCAGACCTGTGTAATCGGTGATAAAACTAAGGCTGCTGCCGTCCGGACTGTAAACGGGATTCTTCGCCGTACGTACGTGTAAATAGGCATTAATATTACTCATAAGTGAAGATCCTCTCCTTTAATATGTGGAAACTGCAAAATTTCTCTTTCATTAAGTCTACAATACTTTTACGTGGGAGGTCACGGTGTTTTGATTATGAGGCAGGAAAGTTTATCGGGTGATTTATTGCCGGATAGGGTTGGTGAATGTGGTTAATATACCAATTCGCAGGTTGACCGACTGATATCGCAAATAGAACCTTCATTTTCGCAGGTTGGCACTACGTTTTCGCCGGTAGGATTTTACTTCGAGAATTAGACCCCTGATTTCGAGAATGAAACCTGCCTCTTCGAGAATTAGACGCTCCATTTCGAGAATGAAACCCCACTTCGAGAATTGATCCCCTGATTTCGAGAATGAAACCTGCCTTTTCAATAATCAGATCCCTGATTTCGAGAATGAAACCTGCCTTTTAATAATCAGATCCCTCTTCGAAAATTAAATATTCATTTTTCTATAGAAAGTCCATACTTCCATACAAAAAACGGCACCGCATCCAAAGCAGCACCGTTTCCTTATCACAACAATCGGCAGTCACTATGAAGTTACCCGCCAATATAAGACATTTCAATCTTTCGTCGCTGTTTCCGCCCAGTTGATGCACCTGCACCGGTTCCAGTACCGTTCACTGCTTCTTCCTGGCGTTCATCAGAATAGCGGTCATCCCGTTTTTCCCAGACTGCCACGAGGTTCGCCAATATTTCCTGGTCATCCGCACCACTTCTGACCAGCTGCCGGATATCTGTTCCGCTGCTGGCGAAAAGACAGGTGTAAAGCTTACCGTCAGCTGACAGCCTTGCCCTGGTGCAGCTGGAACAGAAGGAGTCGGATACGGAGGAAATTACGCCTACCTCTCCAGTGCCATCCTTATATTCAAAGCGGTCCGCGACCTCGCCATAGTAGTTGGCATCGGCTGTCTCCAGCGGGAAAACCTCGCTGATCCGTTCGACAATATCTTTTTTAGTTACAACACTTTCGTAGTTCCAGCCGTTCGTGTTTCCAACATCCATAAACTCGATGAAACGGAGAACAACTCCCGTACCTTTAAAATGAGAAGCTAGAGGAATAATTTGCGATTCATTGGCTCCCTTTTTTACCACTGTGTTTACTTTCACGCCAAGCCCGGCTTTCTGGGCTGCCGCGATACCTTTTAATACTGGCCCGGTTCCTACATTACGGCCGTTCATCTTCTTGAATACTTCATCTTCAATAGCATCCAGACTTACATTTATCCGTTTCAAACCTGCCGCCCTCAGCTTGTCCGCCTGCTTTGGGAGAAAAACTCCGTTTGTTGTAAGCGCGATATCTTTTATTCCTTCAACTTTATTTAACTCTCTGATTAATAGATGAAGGTCTTTTCGCAATAGTGGTTCCCCGCCTGTGATGCGGAGCTTTTCCACTCCCATTTTTGCAAACTGGCGTACGAGACATACGATTTCATCGAAAGACAGCAGCTCTGTTTGTTTTAAAAACGGAAAATCCGGACCGAATATTTCTGCAGGCATACAGTAGGAGCATCTGAAATTGCACTGGTCAGTAACTGATATTCGCAAATCTTTCAATGGACGGGCTAACGAATCAAAAATTTTAAGTTTCTGCCCACTCATTTTACCCCTTCCTCTCTGCGTTTGGATGTTGTTCCAGCATAAGTCTCATCAGAGGAGCGGAATAAAAACACTGATCAGTTAACTTCGTTAATAATCCGATCAGGATGGCTGTAGATGTTTAACCTGTTGCCGCGCACGAAACCTACAGCAGTAATCCCCAGATCTTCCGCCAGCTCGATGGCAAGTGTTGTCGGCGCTGACTTGGAAAGGATTATTCCTACTCCGATTTTTGAGACTTTCAGAAGGACTTCAGAAGAAATCCTTCCGCTGAACACGATAATCTTTTCTTTTAAACTTACATTATTAAGCAGGCAGTGTCCATATATTTTATCAAGGGCATTATGGCGCCCAATATCAGACCTGGAAAGGATTACCCCGTCAGTTGAACAGAGGGCCGTATTGTGAAGGCCACCTGTTTCCTGAAAATCGGAGGACCCTTCCTGCATTTCACGCATCAGCTTAATACAGTTTTCCACTGTAATGGTTGTTCTGCTTGTAATAGTTTTAGCTGTCTTGGCGTCATGCTGAAAATAAAACTGCCTGCTCTTGCCGCAGCAGGAGCCAATAAAGCGCTTATTGGAAAACGACTCGCCTGAAATGGACTTGTTTTTTAAATCTACATATGCAAAGCCTTTTGATTCGTCTATTGAAAGAGATTCAATCTCATCAGGAAAACGAATCAGCCCGTCTGAAGCCAGGAAGCCCACTATAAGTTCTTCCATGTTTGTTGGTGTGCAAACCATTGTCGCAAACTCTTCCCCGTTAACGTATACGGTTAACGGGTACTCCGTTGCTATCGAATCTTCCATTTCATGCAGCATACCATCTTCATATTTCGTAACTGGCTGAATTTCCTTTACATTGTACATTTCGACGTCTCCTTTTCAGCAGTGCTTTATTTTTACACTCTGATGCCTGTCTGTTGATAGCTTTGATTCACTTAGCTGACTTCTGTTTCCAGATCGTCAATGCGCTTTTCAAGGTATTGTGTATCCTTACGCGCGTTAAACTTATCCGCTTTTTCAAGCTTAACTCCCACGTTGTAATCAGGAATCATGGCGAACTTCTCGTAGCGCCCTTTTGGAAGGAGGAAGTTTCCTTCAGGGAAGTGTACCCCCAGGTTGCCTTTAATAATGTCCGCGAACTTGGCACGGCCCTGGAATACTCCGTACTGGTTGTACAGAACAACGCCTTCGCCTTCCTGAATGCTGTGTTTTCTTGCGTCTTCTTCATTTATCAGTACATCGTATCTTTCTGCACCGTTTATTGGATCTGTTTCTTTATAGACCATGGAGTTAAACTGTTTTCCTCGTCTCGTTGTGAGATTGAAATCTCCAGGCTGTTTATTAAGATCCGGAATTTCTACAGGAATCAGATTTCCTTTACCGTCCGGAGTAGGGCAGACTCCATCTTCACATAACCATGCGCCTCCCCACTGGAAGACATCACCTTGTTTTTTAAGGTGCTGAACTCCATCATAATTCGGGTTCGCTTTAGCAATTTCTTCACGGATTTCATGACCGCTCTCAAAATCAACGAGGTGGGCCGTTTCCGGTTTTATTCTCTTTGCCAGATCTATATAGATCTTCCACTCTGCACGGGCCTCTTCGATTCTGTTTTTATTCCCCGGTATTTCCGGAGAGAAATACACCATACGCTCTGTTGAAGTAGAGGTTCCACCGTCTTCCTGCTCATAACGTGTTTTTGCCGGAAGAACGATAACCGCTTCTTTAGCGTCTACAAGAGTGGAAGTATTTAAGATAATATCCTGGTGGACGCGAATATCCAGTTCGGACAGTGCTTTTTCCACGAAGTGCGGATCTGGCATCGTTTCCAGGAAGTTACCTCCTGACAGATAGTAGAGCTTTATTTTCCGTTCATGGTCTTCAGGAAGAAGAATATTTTCCAGTGTTACCCCTACAACGTCACCCTGCCATTTTGGAAGGTCAAATCCCCAGAGCTTTTCCACACGGCCAATATTGTCACCCTGGAAATCTCCTCCTGGGAGGACAAACGGGTCAGCTCCCATTTCACCGCTCCCCTGAACACTGGAGTGTCCTCGGAAAGGCATGAGTCCGCTGTGCTTGCGGCCTAAGAAGCCGCGTAGAAGCGCCAGGTTTGCCACTTGTGATATGTTGTCTGTTGCGAAAGAATGCATCGTAAGGCCGAGCGCCCATGCAAAAACTGCATTTTTACTGTTCGCAAGAAGTTCTGCTAACTCTATGATTCTTTCCTTAGTGACACCGGAAGACTTAATAATTTCGTCCCATGACTGGGCATCAACGTTTGCTTTAATATCTTCATAGCCGTTCACATGCTCGTTCACGAATTCATGGTTGATTGCAGAACCGTGCTGCTTTTCTTCCATTTCGAACCAGTGCTTCATAATTCCGTGCATGAATGCGATGTCTCCGCCAATATTCACCTGATAGAAATCATCAGCGACTTTTGTACCGAATAGTGCTGATTCCGGATTAGAAGGAATCCAGTATTTTTCCATAGAAGGCTCTTTATATGGATTAATAACAATAATCTTTGTTCCCTTTTTCTTCGCTTCCAGCATATATTTTGTGGAAACAGGAGAACTGTTTGATGCCACGCTTCCCCAGAATACGAGTACGTCCGTCCCGATCCAGTCCTGGTAGTTGGAAGTGGAAGCTCCTACACCAATGGAGCGCTTCAGGGCCGTTTTACTCGGAGAGTGGCATATCCGTGAAGCGTTATCGATATTGTTCGTTCCAAGGAATCTCGAAACCTTCCCTGCTACATAATAGGATTCGTTCGTTATTCCCCGGGAAGTTAAATAAAATGCGTACTGCTTCGGATCAAGCTGCTTCATTTTATCCCCGATCATATCCAACGCATCGTCCCATGTAAGCCTGGAAAACTTCCGCTCCCCTTTTCTGCGGATCATTGGGTATGGTATCCGGCCAAGCTGCCTGAGCTCAGTGCTGGAATATTTGCGCAGTTCGTCAATGTCGGAGTGAAGAATTTCCGGCTTTACAGCAGGCATCGTATTCAACCTGAGTACGTTCAGCCTCGTTGTACAAATATGCGGTCCTGTCAGTGTCTGGTCATAAAGCCCGGACACACCGAGTGCACATCCGTCACATACACCTTTTGTAATGATGTTTGTTGCATATCCAAGATTGTCTTTATTTTCCCAGACCGTTTTCATCGTATCCCTGATGTGTTTCGGCTTAATTTTTCCAAGCCCAAATGGAATCGGGCTTACCCAGTGTTCCGGAGCAGGCATTTTCAATTTCTTCATTGGTCCCTGGTGTTTCGTTTTCCCCATTACTCTCACCTCTGCGGTTAATTATTTTCTCAGCTGTCTTCCTGTAAAGGCGTTATTTGGTAATCTATGAGTCTCTTCCAGACCCGAATTTCTTTTCAATATCTTCGTCAAAAACAAAGATGGACATCCCTTTATCTTTTTCAATATTAATATCAACGAACAGTTCAACAAATTTTGCACCCAGCAGTTCTTCCATCTCAACAGGCGGGTTGTTTCTGTAAATATCTTTTACCATTTCCGTTCTTGCTGCCCTTAGCATTTGTTTTCCATCGTCAGAAGTGGCAATGAATTTTTCCACAGGGGAAAGATTCCCTTCCATCTCGGAAATAGCCCAGTTTTTACAGAAGGTAGTTTTTATCTGGCTCGGGCCTTTACCCATATGCCTTTTACGGAACGACCTTACAAGATTGCTGAATTCTGCTTCGTGTTTGTTCATTGTCTTGACCTTCTTTTCGTTAAATTTAAAGCTATTCAAGGATTACAGAGAATCAGTTACCTTGCTTCCGTCCCATACTGATGATGTTCTGCCAGTTCTCTTTCCTTATTAGCTTTCTCGAGTTTGCGGATATCCAAACGTATTACTAGAGAAATAACCAGTGCCACTAAGAATAAACCTGAGAAAAACATGAGACTGTTTGAATAGCTTCCTGTAGTATCATACATCCAAGCGGCGAATAACGGGCCGGCAAGACCGGCTGCTGCCCATGCTGTTAGAATATAACCATGAATCGCGCCAAGCTGCTTCGTTCCAAACATATCTCCGATGTAAGCCGGGATGGCTGCAAATCCCCCGCCATAGCATGTATAGATTACTACGAGCATAATCTGGAACGGCACCGCCGCTGTTGTAAACGGCAGGATTGCAAAAAGTACTAACTGAATTGCAAAGAATGCTGTATACGTATTCGGACGTCCGATGTAATCAGAAACCGTTGCCCAGCCTAGTCTTCCCAGTCCGTTAAAGATACCTAAAATACCTACGAGCGCTGCTGCCTGTGTTGCAGTGAGACCAATGCTTTCCTGAGCCATCGGGCTTGTTGCGGAAAGAATCGCGATACCGCAAGTTACGTTAATGAACAGCATAATCCATAAATAGTAGAATCTTGACGTCTTCACTGCTTCGCTTGCAGTGAGCTGTGCAAGGTCTTTCTTTACTTTTACTGTTCCCGAATTAACTTTTTCCTGGTAACCATCAGGCATCCACCCTTCAGGCGGCCTTTCCAGATAAAGTGACGAGAGCGTCATTACTACAAAATAAGCTGCACCTAAAATAAAAAATGTATTTGCAATTCCAACTGAATTAATTAATGAGTCCATAATTGGGCTGCTCACTGCTGCTGCGAAACCAAAACCCATGATTGCAAGCCCTGTAGCAAGTCCCCTTCTGTCAGGAAACCATTTTACTAGTGTTGATACCGGGGCAATATATCCTACCCCTAAACCAATTCCACCAAGTACACCAAATGTTAAATAAAGTAACGGCAACGAACCTAAATTCACTGCTAATCCTGAGGTAAACACGCCAATACCAAAACAAAATGATGCCACAAGGCCGGCTTTACGCGGCCCGTACTTCTCTACAAAGTGACCCATAAAAGCTGCCGAAAGACCAAGAAATAATATAGCAATACTGAATGTAAGCTGTACCTGGCTGGAAGACCAGCCAAATTGCTGCATAAGCGGGTTCGTAAAGTTACTCCACGCATACACCGCACCAATTGAAATATGAATTCCTACTGCTGATAATGCGATTAACCATCTGTTTTTAATTTTCTGCTGCTGATTCATTCTTTCTCCTCCTGCTCCCTCTATCCCGGTGAACACAAAAAACCGTCACAAATCATCCGCAGAGCCAAATCTGGCTGCAGAAAAAAGTGACGGTGGCTGATCCACAGGGACGCTATCATCTGACCACAATCTTACTTAAGCGTTTTCACAAATAATCGTTTAACTGATAACAGGAACGCTGTCTCTGGTCAAACGAAATTAAGTATGTAATGTTCACAAAATGTTCAAATTTCACTTACAAGATTAATAGAATACGGGCAATAAGTCAAGGGTTTTCACTGTTTTCACAGTGTTAAATTAGTTTATTGAATTGGTTCAGGAGTCTGTGGATGAGTCATGGTGTTTTTGGGGGTGAATATCTGAAGAGCAGGGGCGGTTGGATAGAAGTTATGTATTGGGCAGGCGGGATGGAAGGTTACTTAATTTGTGATGTGGCAGGTGGGGGTGCCGCTACAGGGCTGGGGCAGTGTGATTGCAGGGGGAGGCGGCCATTACAGGGCTGGGGACTCTCTGTAGTCAGGTTGATGGTAGACAGGAAGAGTATATCGGGATAGGGAATTGTGGAAGGAATTCTGGACAAATCCTTATGTCTCCCCCGAAATTTGTCCAGCAAATCGGTTTTTCTGGACAAATTTAACCTTCTATGACGAGATTTGTCCCGAATAATCCCAGTATATAGATTAATTTCAAAATACAACCAGTTATACTGGACAAATCCTTGTGTCTCCCCCGAAATTTGTCCAGCAAATCGGTTTTTCTGGACAAATTTGACCTCTTACGCCGAGATTTGTCCCGCAAATTTACTTTGCTGGACAAATTTAACCTTCTATGACGAGATTTGCCCCAAACAATCCCAGTATATAGATTAATTTCAAAATACAACCAGTTATACTGGACAAATCCTTGTGTCTCCACCGAAATTTGTCCAGCAAATCGGTTTTTCTGGACAAATTTAACCTCTTACGCCGAGATTTGTCCCGCAAACCACTTTTACAAGACAAATTCAACTTCCCACAGCCAGATTTGTCACAACGTGGCTTCTCCTTCCACCAACTCAATCCTTATTATTACTTATTTCTTTTTTCCAGGAGCGGCTCAGTAATCTTTGCAACACCGGCCAGACCTAATACAGTCAGGAAAATCTGCTGGGGTCCGTAAAAAGCATCTGTAGGATCAAAATATTCGTTTAAAGTGTGAGCACCGCTGAACGAGCCCCCACCTCCTAATGTGACAGCTGGAATACCGAGGCTGATAGGCACATTTGAATCAGTACTCACAGGAGCTCCAAGCTCAGGCTTTAATCCTAATGTTTTTGTTGCTGTATACGCAGCCTGAACAATTGGTGAAACTTTCGGTTGTGACCCAGCTGGCCTGTCCCCTACCTTCTTTATATCAACTGTAATTCCATCTGAGTTCCAGCGTTTATTTTCTGAGGCGGCTGCTTCTTTAACTATATTAAGGACTCTTTCTTCCAGAAGATTTAACTCCTCCGGGTCAGTGGATCTCATATCTATAACCATATTAGCTTCTGCTGCGATCGTATTTACTGAAGTACCGCCTGCTGCTGTTCCTACATTAAATGTGGTTTTGGGATCTTCCGGGGTCTCCATCTCCGAAATTTTCCCTATCGCTCTTCCCATTGCATGGAGGGCGCTTGGAACTCCGAAATTTCCATAACTATGGCCGCCAGGACCTTTATATGTAATACTGTATCGCCGGCTTCCCGTGGCCAGATAAATCAGCCGGGAAGGAGAACCAGGTTCGACGGAGATAAAACCATCAATATCATTTCTGCTATTAAAAATTTGTTTTACACCATATAAATCTCCTAAACCTTCTTCACCAACAGTGGCTGTAAAAATAATGTCGCCTTCAAGTTGTATGTCATGCTCTTTAAAAACCTTGGCTAAACTAAGCACAACCGCTAATCCCCTGCCGTCATCAGCAATCCCTGGCGCGTATATTTTTCCGTCTTCTTTTTTCACCTTGATATCCGTATCCGCCGGGAAAACCGTATCAAGATGCGCTGATACTATTAATTTAGGTCCGTTCCCTGTTCCAGGCCGTGTCCCAAACACATTCCCCGCTTCATCCGTATGTACATTTTCCAGGCCGAGGTTTTGCAGCCTATGTTCAAAATACTTCCCACGTTCAGTTTCCTGGAATGTGGGAGCAGGAATCTCCGTCAGTTCAATCTGGTCTCTTAATGTATTTTCATCTTCATCCTTTAAGAAACTAAGCGCTTCCTGTACTGCTGAATGGGACATTAGAGTTTCATATATTCCTTTAATCGTTTCAGGGTTGATTGTTTCGTAGTTTGTTTTATTACTCATTTACAGCAAAATCCTCCTGTTTATAGTTTTCTGCTTCTTCCAAACTGAGCAGCAGTTGTTGTGTTTCAATAACCACTCTAATGGTTCATCCACCGCCATCTGTGAGATTTAATTGCTCACGTTTTTTGAACACATACAGGCATCTGTTATGCTGTTGCTCTTTAATCACACTTACTGCAGCATAGCCGGAAGAGATCAGTGAAGAAAACAATTTTCCAGTAATCATTCGCCATTCTGCAGCAAGAGATGAGTCTTCTTTTTTTATCACCTGGAAATTATCAGGTATAGCGACCAAATAACAGACAGCTGTTTTCCCCTCCTCAGCAGCCGATGTTTCCACCGGAACAGCAAAACCATCGCTGTTAATTCTTGTATCAAGAAGCAGCCTCCCATTATTCGTGTCCGCCTTAACCGAAGCATGACTTTCAGCATGTGGGCTGTCGATCTGCCATTCTGCCAGGAATCGGTCACTTGGCAGGCCTCTGTTTAAGGAGTCGTCCAGATTCCCGTAATAGTTTTCCAGATACCGTCCGCCTATAGCCCTCAGTTTCGTTAAATTAAGATAGGCATTAACACTCTCGAGGGGATCGAATGTCCATGTGATAAGCCTGTAGCCTTTCTTTAAGGCAAGCTCTCTCTGATACTGTTTTAATTTTTCCCCAAGGCCGCCCCGGCGGTGTTCCGGATGGATGCCAAGCATATGGGAATAAAGATAAGTGCCTTTCTCCTCGTGAAATCCCGGAAAGCTGTATAAAAATCCCGCCAGAGTAGTGCTTTTATAAGCGCCCAGCATTATTCCTCCATTTTTGACCGCTGTAAAAGTCTGATGGTAAGGAACCGGATTCATTCCCCAGACGAGTTCCTCAAGCTTCTGCACCTGAATCATATCCTCTACTTCCATCAGCTCCCGCATAATAATCCCTTTACTCATTTTTTAGTGACACACTCCCCTCCTCCAGAGTCTTGATAACAGTTGCCGTTAAAATATGTATTCCGTCAAAAAGGGCTTCTTTATTAAAAGTCATCGCAGGATGGTGCAAACCGGGAGTAAGTCCGCAGCCTAATCCCAGCATCGTCGCCTTCAGATGAGGACGTTTTATCGTATAGAAATGAAAATCATCTCCTCCGGTAGTCACGATCGGTGGCTGGAGATTATCTCCCCCGAGCACTGACGTAATACCTTTACTCATAAAGGTAATCGCTTCTTCGTTCGATTCTGCCGCAGCAATATTCGCTCCTGTTTCCAGAGTAATTTCTGTTCCGTAGTAGCTTGCCAGATTTTCTGTGGCAGCATGAATTTTTTCCTCGAGCAATTCCATTGTCTCATTTTTCTGGGCTCGCAGATCAATACTGAAAGAGGCGGAACCTGGGATGATATTGGCACTTTCTCCTCCTGCATGGAAGGAGGTCATTTTAGCGGAATAAGAGTCCATTGGATTAAGGTGAATTCCATTAATCATGTTTACGAGACTCACTCCTGTTTCGATGGCGTTACTGCCTAGATGAGGACGTGCACCGTGCGCATCATCCCCTTTTATTTTACCAAGCATAAATTTAGCGGCTCCGTGAAGTATCGCTGGTGCTGCAAGCCCTTCAGGCAGTTCGTTTTCGGGGCGAAGATGTATGCCGTAAAGATAATCCACATCATCAACGACTCCTTCTTCGACCATTTTCAGCGCTCCTGTGCCTTTCTCTTCCGCTGGCTGAAAAATAAAACGCACTGTTCCTTCAGGCCGGTCTTCAACCTTCAGTAAAGCTGACAGCACACCTGCCGCTATTGCCATATGAGCGTCGTGCCCGCAGGAATGATTCGCCTGGAATGTACCATCCACCTCCTGCCAGAGAGCATCAATATCTGCTCTTACCGCTACAACGGGCGACCCTTCGCCTA
Organism: Evansella clarkii; assembly: GCF_002019695.1. Classification (GTDB taxonomy): domain Bacteria; phylum Bacillota; class Bacilli; order Bacillales; family Salisediminibacteriaceae; genus Evansella; species Evansella clarkii. Next base: position 5,181,567 of record NZ_KV917376.1, read on the forward strand.
TTTCTCCGATTACTCCCGTACTGTTTTTAAACAGCCGGACTTTCGCATTTTTTTCTTCCAGAAACCGTGCCAGAAACTTTGTTGTTTCTGTTTCCTTCCAGCTGACTTCAGGATTTTGATGGAGATGGTCGAAAATGTCCAGCACTTCTTTTTTTATTCCGTCTATTATATTTTCCATATAATTCCCTCCTCAATACTGAAAATATGTAATTGAAAAACGTTGTTAAAATCATATCATTCTCTGATATTATTCTCTATAATTATTGGAAAAATCAAACTTAACTAAATTATGATAAAATGAATACAATTACATTTACGGAGGAAATCATCGTGCAAAAAAAGGTTATTATTACTCATAATATAAGTGAAAATTTAATTGAAGAAACAAAAAAGGCAGCACCCGGGTGGGAAATAATCACTGGTAAAAACGAGGATATATGGCTCCCTCATATTAATGACGCCGCAGTAATTGCCGGCTGGAAAAAGGAAATGAACGAACACCTCAAAATTAAGGATGGCAAGCTCCGCTGGCTGCAGACGTGGAGTGCGGGGATTAACAGCCTGCCGTTAAAAGAGCTGGAAAACGAAAAAACTTTACTGACAAATGCTACTGGAGTACATGCCTATCCAATCTCAGAAACCATTTTCGCCTTGATGCTGGGGCTGACAAGGAAAGTTCATACATATGTGAGAAACCAGCAGGAGAAACTTTGGCATCATGCAAATATGGGAATGGAAATGCACGGTAAAACCCTGGGCGTTATAGGCGTCGGTGCAATTGGCAAGGAAACTGCTAAAATTGCAAAAGCTTTCAACATGACTGTAATTGGTATAAGGAACTCTGAAAAACAGGAAGAAAATGTTGATGAAATGTATACGATGGATAAGCTGAATGAGATTCTCCCCCGCTGTGATTATGTCGCTGTAACTCTGCCGTTAACTGAACAGACTAACCGGCTTTTCAAGGCAGAACAATTTAAATTGATGAAGGAATCGGCGTTCTTTGTAAATATAGGAAGAGGCCAGCTTGTAGTGGAAGAAGATTTAATTAAAGCTCTTAAAAACGGTGAAATTGCCGGGGCAGGCCTTGATGTATTTGAACAAGAACCATTGGAAGAAACAAGTCCTCTATGGGATATGGAAAATGTGATTGTTACTCCGCATACAGCCGGCTCGACCGAATACTATAATCAGCGGCTGATGGAGGATATCTTTATACCGAATTTAAAGAATTTTGCGGAAGGAAAACTGCCGGGTATTAATTTGATTGATTATAGGAGAGGATACTAATCAGGAGTCTGTTATTAGATCAGGAGGCGGCGTTGTGGCGTTATCCGGTGTCCTTGTTGCGATATTTACCTCCCTTGTTGCGATATTCACCTGCCTTGTTGCGAAAATGAACCCACTTCTTCGAAATTAAAGGGGCACGAAATTAAGCACCAGTCACTTTTTCTCCAAAATAAACAGAAACCCATCCCTGGCAATCGGGGATGGGTTTTGATCATCAATTATTTTACACGCTTCCTTTATCTGTTTCGTCCAGACCAGGATACATATGCGTGTTTGCTGTATTATTGTCACGGAACGTTGTATAAACGTCCTGATGCTTATCTTCCTCTGCCTCTACTAATACAACAGTGTAGCCATCTTTAATATATTTCTCGTATTCTTTAGCATCTTCTTCAGGGATACCTGCTCCAGTCAGTGCACCGACAATCGCACCACCGCCGGCACCTATTATACCGCCTTCAATCGCTGCAGCGATCGGGCCTGCTGCCATGATTGGGCCTGCACCTGGAATAGCAACTAAGCCAAGACCTGCTAAACCGCCTAATACAACACCGCTTCCTGCACCAATGCCGGCACCTTTACCTGATTTCTTTCCTTTATTATTATCTTTTGTATCTGTAACATCCGCATCTGTCTTATCTTCAATTGCATCAGCATCATCGCCTTTTGCAAAGACGGAAATATCATCACGTTTAAAACCGCTCTTCTCTAATTGCTCGATTACTCTGATTGCTTCCTCTTGTTCTTTAAATACGCCACCAATAATCTTCTTATCCATTAGTAAATCCTCCTTTGAAATTATGATGATGATACTGCCTTTACTAATGGTTGTACCCGCATATAATCTGTGCAAACATGAAATCCCCGGCCACAATGCAGCCGGGGATTATTGACTCTATACAATTATGTTACGTAAGGCTGATCTTCACTTGCTCTTTTCATCATTTCGCACTGCAGAAGCCTGACTTCAAATATTTTTAGCGGATCATAGAAATGTTCCGGGCTCTGTTTGATTTTTTCAAGCTTATCAATAACCTGCCCCTTCTCTGCTTCCGCTTCAGTTATCGTTTTGCTGAGCTCTAGGAAAGGACCCTCGAAGAACAATGAAACATCAGCCTTCAGTGCTTTCTCGAACAAGTCAAACTCAAGGAATGTTTTCTTAACCACCGATTCTGTTACATCCTCATAGCTGTCATTTTCCACAGCGCGCTTATACTGGTTATATAACATATTTTTGTTTTGCTGAATATTACCGAACAGTTTTCCGGCACTTTTCAGGAAAAACTGTGAGGGTTTGGAACGGTTCATAATATTTTCATCTTCAAAATCGATTCTGTGTGTGATCCGGTTGATATCTCTGCGCCAGTCAGAGAGAACCTGGAAGTCACACTGAAGGTTAAGCTTTTCTTCTTCATAAAGGCTATTCAGCGTTTCATTCATCCCATCGAGGTACTCCTGCACAGCGCGAAGCTCTTCTTCAGAGCCGTCAAGCCATTGCTGGAGTTCCAGGCGCAATCCAGGTACCACATTGTCATGAATGTGCTTCCTTATTGCCTCATTCATTCTCTCGTCAAGTTCTTCATGGAGGTTGCGGAAGTCGCTGTCTTCTTTAATATAGTCTGCACATTCCTTTAAAAGGCCAGGAACTTTCTTCCTCAGATCACGCTTTGCCTCTTCTTTTACTGCCCGGTATGATTCCGTAATTATCTGTGATTTATCCTGTTCTGTATCTTTGAGAGAATTAACAAGGCCTTTAAGCCTTTCCATAATGTCTTCATTGAATACAACATTGTCATTATAAGTATTCTCCATTGCAGTTCTTTTTTCCAGCAGGTCAGATAATACGTATCGGATAAGGCTTATAAGCTTAGCAATCTGCTGCTCAGAACTTTTTGCTGAATGAAGCGTGAAACTTCCATTAATAAATTCCACGAGATCATGCACTTCTCCATAACCTGCATTCTGAGAAGGAAAGGAAAAGACCCGTGCTTCCGGAAACACATCTTTTATTTTTTCCCTTACTTCTTCGGCAATGTATTGGTCGTATACAGATTTGTCACGATCATTCAATAAGAAATGCACCTGTAAACCTGGAGCATTTTCATATATATCCATGAGCAGCTGGAACTCCTCTTCGGAGAAAGGCCTTCTTCCGTCCAGTACATAAAGCATCCCATCTGAAACATTTAAGTATCTGGATGCTTCATTTTGGCTGATGCTTCTCCCGTTGAATACAGGAGTGCTGATTAATGAACAATTAAGCTCTTCGAGGAATGACGAAGGCCATGTAAGCTCTACTACCGTATAATCAGGCAGTGCTGCTATATCCTCTACAGGCTGGCTTCCTTCTTCTGTTACTTCATTCATACTTTGCAGTTCAGGATGATTATCAATAAACATCGTTATTTGTTCGTCACCTGAGAGCCTTTCGTTAAGAAGAGAATTAATCACCTCTTCTTTTCCACTGCCTGCTGATCCGGTCACAAGAAGATGTGTTTTGTTTTTCGTCAGCCTGGAAACCATCCATTTAACTTTCCCGCTCATTTTAAGCTGATTCGATTCAGCCCATGTTAATACAGTCTGAAGCAGGTCAAGAGTTTCTTCCAGGTTTCCGCTCACATGATCATAATTAAACAGGACATTTTCAGCTGCCTTCAATGTGTCACCATCAAGAGATGACGGGAAGTACTCTGTCCAGGCCATAACAGCTGCTGCCGGAAACAGTGCCCTTTTTTCACTCGTAAACTTAAACCAGTTCCTCAATAAGCCAGGAATTACTGTTTCCACCTGTTTTATCAGGTATTCTCCTGTCATCAGTTCCATATAACTTTCGTGATGTAGAGCAGCAATTTCTTCCAACGGAGCATAGTCCACTTCCACTTCAGAAAACAGCGTATTGGCCATATTCATCCAGGGAAGGAAAGTGTCCCTTTTTTTATAGCTCATCCAGAGTGAAGCTGTAAATTGTGAAAAGCTTTGCCGGTCCGTTTCGTTGAGTACTTTTGCTGTGTCGTAAAAGTATTCCGGAGAAAAGTCTTTTGTGTGGCCATTATCAATATAGGACCTCAGTATACCGAACCATTTTAACGACCCTGTCCGCTTCGCTTCAGCAGCTGCAAGTTCAACTGCATTATTCCAGTCCTCCTGTTCTTCATAGAAGGTTCTCGCAAGCTCCGTAACATTTGGATAGTCCGGGTCAATTGAGATTGCTTTTTTAATATACTTATAGACCTTTTCCGTATTTCCCTTTTCTCCATAAAGAGAGAACAGCTGCAGCGCTGTTTCTACAGAAAGAACCGTGCTGTCTGTTTTAATTGATGTATACGTATTTTCAGCCTCGCTGTACCATCCAAGCTCGTAATAAGCGTCTCCAATATTCTTCTTTGCCCATGGCTCCAGCTCCCCGCTGACATTTTCCCACTTATAAATGGCCGCTTCTATATCCTTATGGTGAAAATACAGTTCTCCCTGGGCAAATCTGATATGAGATAAATCAGTATTTTCCTTTGCGTGCTCCACAAAGAACATCTCTCCCAGGGCAGGAAGGGGATGCTGAGCCTCCACGTTTTCAAGCAACTGCCTGTAATATGTTTTATGGATAAAATGTTCATCTGCCATGTCTTTCTACCTCCAGCATAAAATAAGTACAAATTAATCTGACAAAACAAGTTCATTTTTGATAAAATTCTCCACATACATCGTTCGTTCAAGGGACATGTTTTCAGACCATAAAGTGAAACTTCAATCAGTGGAATTTGTGCCTCGCCCACTGATTGTTAGTTCAACCAATTGGGATGTTATTAACGTCCGTTATAGCCCACCTTAACATCTTCGCTCCTGCCCATATTTTTAGTTGGGCGTTTTACGGACGGCTACATCGGGATAAATATCTTATTCCCTTATTTAAACTCTTATAACGAATTGTTTCTTCCAATTAACCTAAATACGAGATTTATTGCTGGTACTGGACTTTATGCAGACTGGCGAAGACCCCGCCTTTTCTCACAAGCTCTTCATGAGTACCTTCTTCAGCAATTCCTTCCGGGGTGACAACTATTATACGGTCAGCATTCCGTATGGTTGCAAGCCTGTGGGCTATTACAAGCGTTGTCCGGTTTTCCGCCAGCTCGGACAAAGCCTGCTGAATAATAAGCTCTGTCCCTGTATCAAGAGCCGAAGTTGCCTCATCAAGTATTAAAATTGGCGGATTTTTGAGGAACATTCTTGCGATTGCAATTCTTTGCTTTTGCCCTCCCGAAAGCTTAAGGCCCCTTTCGCCAATTTGTGTTTCGTATCCATCTGGCAGGGAGTGTATAAACTCTTCTAAGTGAGCCCGCCGTGCGGCTTCTGCGATTTCTTCATCTGATGCATCCAGCATTCCGTATGCTATGTTTTCTTTTAATGTACCGGTGAACAGAAAGACATCCTGCTGCACGATGCCGATTTGGGAGCGAAGCGACTCTTTCGTCATTTGTCTGACATCAATCCCATCTATTGTAACAGCACCCCCATCCACATCGTAAAATCTTGGTACAAGTGAACAGATCGTTGTTTTGCCAGCACCGGATGGGCCAACGAAGGCTACTGTTTCACCAGCGTTAATTTCAAGATCTATTCCTTGTAAAACTCGTTTACTGTTCTCATAGCTGAAACTGACATTTTCAAGCTGGATATCCCCTCTCAGCGGAGGAGCTTTGATTGCATCCGGTGCATTTTTCACTTCCGGTTCTGTATCAATCATTTCTGTAAAGCGCCTGAAACCAGCCATTCCTTTCGGATACAGCTCCATTAATGCGCTTATTTTATCAATAGGTTTAAAAAGAACGTTCACATAAAGGATGAAAGCTACGAGCTCTCCGTAGGATAATCTTCCCGTAAAACTAAGCCATGCCCCATAAACGAGAACTACGAGGATTATAAACCTTGTCAGCATGTATATTCCTGACAGGCTGAAGGCCATGACCCGGTAAGAACGGATTTTTGCCTTTCTGAATTTCTTGTTTTCACGTGTGAAACGGGAAATTTCAAAACGTTCATTTGTAAAAGACTGTACAACACGGACACCTGACACACTGTCTTCCACTCTTGCATTTACGTCCGCAATATCCTTAAACATCTGCCTCCACGCCTTGTTCATCTGCAGGTTACAAAAAATAATCAGTCCTACAAGAATCGGCACAATAAGCAGGATAACTAAGGCGAGGTTAACATTAATTGTCAGCATAATCCAGAAAGCACCCACAAAAGTCATGATCGCAATAAACATATCTTCCGGGCCATGGTGCGCCAGTTCTCCTATATCAAAAAGGTCGTTCGTGAACCGGCTCATAATATGGCCGGTTTTTGTATTATCAAAATAACGAAAGCTTTGTTTCTGTACATGCTGGAACAGCTCTTCACGCATATCAGTTTCAATATTAATGCCTAATTTATGGCCCCAGTAGTTAACTATGTACTGCAGAAAGGTACTAAAACCGTATACAAGAAAAAGCCCAACACCTACCAGCACTATGGTGGACCAGTCGCCTGTTGGTAAGAGTGAATCCACGAACCACTGGACGGCAAGAGGAAAAGCCAGTTCAAGAATTGCTACAACTACAGCACTGCTGAAGTCTGCAGCAAACAGTTTTTTATGAGGTATATAATAAGATAAAAACCGACGAATCAACCAGGCCACCCCTTCTGCATATCTGTTGTTAATAATAGAATTATAGGTTTGCTGTCGGAATTTAGCAACCTTAAGATGCTAAAATTGTGAAAATATACATACTATTCAGCAGTTTAATTAGACGGCTTAGGTCTGACAAACAAACCAGGTAACAATCTGTTTTGATTTCCCCACATAAAGAAAATTCGCTGATTGGCGAGCCTTTGGCGATGACAGAGGCGTAGTTGCACTTATACTTTAGCCTTAAAAATTTTCACTGATCGAATCAACTTCACCGCAAAAATTTTATACTTTCTAAAAAGTGCAAAAAAAGGACAGGATTTCCCTGTCCTTTTTTTGCATTACCAGAATCTTCTCGCTGTACAATAGTCTTTATCGTACTTAGTAGTGCCGATCTCCACAACTTCAATCCCTTTTCCAGTACTTGGCGCGTGGATCATTTTATTATCACCGTAATACATGCCTACGTGATAAACCCTTCCTTGTCCTTCTTCTTTAGCAAAATAGAGGCAGTCCCCTTTTTTCAGGGAAGCTCTTTCCACCAATTCTCCCTGCCTCGCCTGATCAGAAGCATCCCGGGGAATGGTAATACCAAACGTTCTGTGAATAGTATAGGTGAATCCGGAGCAGTCAAAACCGAAGCCGCTCATTCCTCCCCATAAATATTGCAGGCCAAGAAAGGCAGCGCCTGTTTCCACCAGCTTTTCTCCATTCACATTTTCGGATTCTTCCTGGCTATCAATCACTTCAGCATCAGCAGCTTTTATTAGCCTATCACCATCAGGTGTTTTAACTGTTATCCAGTCCTCTGTCTCATTGACAAGAGGAAGCCTCGTCTGGAAGCTGACCTCCAGCACAGGTTCCGTACCTTCATACAACCATGCAGTCTGAGCTGTTACAGCAACGGAAGCAGTGGTGTCTGTGACATCTGTTTTTTCCCGGGAAATCACCTGATTTTTCGGAAGCCAGCCTGGGTAGCCTCCATCGTCCTTTGAAGATGGCTGCTCAGGGACCAGAACGTGAAACCACTCGCCTTTTTCCTCTTTTACTGTCACTTGCTGCCCATACAGTACTTGGCTCTGCACAAGATTATTATCGCACAGAAGCCTTCGCTCTTCTGTCGTCATCTCCTTAAGCCAGTCTTTCATTTCAAGTGGATAGCTGACTGCTTTTTCATCAATCTTCCTTGGCGCTTCAGGATTTGTCCATATGGTAGCAACAGGCACCCTGACAATATACTCTCTGCTCATCACAGAACCTCCTCATAATCAGCTATTCCTGTAATTCCAAGCCCTGGTTCGTTCTGAAGATAGATTTTATTTTTTTCATACCGCAGCCCGCCCTGAAAGATATCCTGTTTCAGCATAAGGGGAGCGTCGAAGTCGAATCTCGTAATATTTTTTTTACTGGCGGCAAAGTGGGCTGCAGCAGAAATTCCAAGCCTTGTCTCGATCATACTCCCTACCATGCACTCGATGCCCGCCATTTGAGCCATCCGGTTTATAAATTCGGCCTGGTATATTCCCCCTGCTTTCATTAATTTAATATTAATCAGGTCAGCACAGCGGTTCCTGATTACCTCAAAAGCATCTTCAGGTGAAAAAACACTTTCATCTGCCATAATCGGGGTGGCGACGTTATCTGTCACCATTTTTAAGCCATCCAGATCCTTTGCTTTAACTGGCTGTTCAATCAGTTCAATATTAAGTCCCATGTCCTCCATCTTGCGAATGGAATAAACCGCTTCTTTTGCTTCCCAGCCCTGGTTAGCGTCAAGGCGGATTTTAATATTGCTGCCAGCTCTGTTTCTTACCTCTATTATGCGTTCAATATCTTTAGCAATCTCGTCTTTACCTACTTTAATCTTCAAAACGTTAAATCCATTTTCCACATACTGAGCTGCGTCTTCTCCCATTTCATCCGGAGAATTTACACTCACTGTATAATCTGTTTCAAGCGCATTTTGATAACCGCCTAAATACTGATACAGAGGGAGACCAGCTTTTTTGGACAGCAAGTCATAAACAGCCATATCAACCGCAGCTTTCGCACTTGTATTCCCTGCGATCGCCTTGTGCAGTTTTTCAAACACACGTTCAAAATCCGCTGCATCCTCTCCCAGCAACGCTGGTTTAATAGATTGAATGACCGCTGATTCAATACTATCGAGACTTTCCCCAGTAATAACTACTGTAGGAGGTGCTTCTCCCCAGCCTGTTAATCCGTCATCACTATGTACCCTGACAATAACCGCTTCGGCTGTTTCTACTGTTCTTAATGCTGTTTTAAAAGGCTTCTTTAACGGAACGGCTATTCTGTTTGTCTCAATTCCCCTGATAATCATGCTTTACCCCCATTTTCAATCCCGTCATACAGATGGCACGCTACAAAGTGGCCTGGGCGCGCTTCCTGCCAGCCTGGCTTCACCTGTGAGCAAATATCCATAGCCTCAGGGCATCTTGTCCTGAAAACACACCCGCTCGGCGGGTTTACCGGGCTCGGAACATCTCCCTGGAGGATTACCCTTTCCCGTGTTTCTTCTATCTCTGGGTCAGGGACCGGAATAGAGGAAAGCAGTGCCTGTGTATACGGATGAAGGGGATGCTCATATAATTCTTCACTCTCCGCCAGTTCCATCATTCCGCCCAGGTACATCACTCCAATCCGGTCGCTTATATGCTTTACCATGGAAAGGTCGTGTGCGATAAATAAGTAAGTCAGCCCGTGCTCTTTTTGCAATTTCTGCATCAGATTAACTACTTGCGCCTGAATGGAAACATCGAGAGCCGATATAGGTTCATCGGCTATGATAAAATCAGGATCAACTGCCAGCGCTCGCGCGATGCCAATTCGCTGCCTCTGCCCTCCGCTGAATTCATGAGGAAACCTTACAGCATGCTCCTTGCTTAGCCCAACTGTTTCCAGCAGTTCGTGTACACGCTTTTGCCTCTCTTTTCCCCGGTACAGGCCATGAATGTCCATACCTTCCGCAATAATGTCTTCCACGGTCATTCTTGGGTTTAAAGAAGCATATGGATCCTGGAAAATCATTTGTATTTTTCTGTTGAACTTCTTAATATTCCGCCCGCTGATCTTATGGACATTCTCTCCCTCATACAGCACTTCTCCTTCTGTTGCGTGATACAGGCGGATGATCGTCCTGCCTGTAGTAGACTTGCCGCAGCCTGATTCGCCAACTAGACCAAGAGTTTCCCCTCTATATATTGCAAAAGAAACATCGTTGACGGCTTTCAGTACCTCTCCTTTTCCTACTGTAAAATGCTTTTTCAGATTTTTAACTTCCAGAAGCTTTTCCCGCATGTTCTCTCCAACTCCCCTCGTCCTTATACGGTTGTACGCTGTCTTTTATTCGTTTGTCTGCAGGCTTCAACAAATGCGCCAAACAGCAACAGGGAAGGTTGGTTTCCCGAAGCTGTCATACATTCCGGATGCCATTGAACGCCTATCACAAAGGGATGCTCCCTGCTTTCGAAGGCTTCTGTAATTCCGTCACTGGAGCAGGCGCTCACGTAAAATTCCGGAGCCAGGTTTCTGACTGCCTGATGGTGGTAGCTGTTAACTTTATATTTTTCCTGATTGGTAATTTGTTTTAAAAGGCTTCCCTCTGCCACATTAATATAGTGGGAGGCATGGGAACGGGGAGCTTTTTGGCTGTGCTGTAAAAGCTGCCTGCCAATTTGCGAGTAGATATCCTGATACATATCGCCCCCTGCAGCAATATTCAATATTTGGCAGCCCCTGCAAATAGCCAGTACCGGCTTGCCCTCTTTCATCATCTCTCTGATAAGGTTAATCTCAAAAACATCTCTGGCTGGAGTGATAACCCCTAACCCAGGATGTGGCTCTTCTCCAAACAAGGTTGGGTCTATATCGCCCCCGCCTGTAACTAACAGCCCGTCAAGCTGGGCTGCAATCTGCTCCGCCTGCCCCTTATCTGTAAGATTCGGCAAAACGAGAGGCACACCTCCTGCTGCTGTAATTGAGTCAATATTATCGTAAGAAACTGACATTGTGCGCTCATCTTTAAAGGATGATGTAACTCCAATGATGGGTTTCATTATTTTCTCCTCCATTTAATCTCTAGCTGATACTGAACGGCTCCTCTACTTCAACAGTAAGCCTGGTTGTATCAAGAATTGCTTCTGCACCAACAGGAAAAGCGATATTAGGACTGCAGTGCCCTGTTTTAAAACCGCTTATAACCGGTTTGCCGGAAGAAACAATATGATCGTTAAAAACCTCTTCCAAAGTTAAAGACTCTTTCCGTTTTTTTGGTCCGCAGTCGTTGAAATCACATAAAAGTATTCCTTCAGAATCTTTTATTTTACCTGCCTGTTTTAACTGGTTAAGCATCCGGTCTATTTGATATGGTTCTTCGTCTGTTTCCTCAATAAAAAGCAGCTTACCTTTTGTATCGATCTCATACGGTGTTCCAAGCCCGCTTACAATCAGCGAAAGGTTTCCTCCAATTAGTTTGCCTTCTCTTCTTCCGGGAGAGAGTACTTTTAATGGGCTGATTGCCTCTGTATAACTGAATGATGCTGGTTCTGCCAGCTTATCAAAGTTACGGTATGTCAGAGGGTGGACCTCCTCTTTTCCAATATCTGAACTAAGCATTGGACCATGAAATGTTACAAGCCCTGTCTTTTGAAAAATAGAAATATGAAGAAATGTAATATCGCTGTAACCCCAGAATACTTTTGGGTTATTTCTGATTACCTCATAATCAAGTAAAGGAGCTATTCTTGCAGATCCGTAACCGCCGCAGACAGAAAAAATTCCTTTGACTTCTTCATCCGCAAACATCTCCTGCATCTCTTCGGCCCTTTCCTGGTCTGTCCCTGCTAAATATCCTTTTTTCCTGGTAAGGCTGTTTCCGAATTTTACTTTGAAGCCTGATTTATTGAGAAATTCTTCTGCTTTTAATGCATTATTATGATCAGGCCAGCTTGCAGGTGCAACAACGGCTATCGTATCCCCTTGCTTTAATCTTTCCGGCTTAATAACAGCGGCCATAGTTAACTTCCTTTCATCGGCAGTTATTATGAAAAACCAAATTTCTTGTTTCATTTAACAGCGGGGCCGGTGTTTTGTTCAGCCCGTGAAACATTATCCGTGAAACAAGATTATTCGGGTGGTGACAGGCACTGAAAAAAGGGTGCTCATAAAGTATGAGCACCCTCATGAATCAGTTTACTGCAGGTCAGCCCATTTTAACTCAACAAACCCTACTGGATGACGTACAATATCCACTACTTCCGGCTTCTCCAGGAAAGTACTGTTATAGAAGTAAAGCGGCACAATTACAGCTTCTTCCATAAACACTTCCTCTGCCTGCTGCATCAGCTCAAAGCGTCTCTCCGGATCAACTTCCTGCAGGCTCTCAGCTACTAAAGAATCATATTCTTCGTTGCTCCAGCCTGTTCTGTTCATCGGATTTCCAGATGTAAAGTTATCCAGATAGTTCATCGGATCATTGTATCCTCCGAGGAAGCTGGAACGTGAATACTGAAGCTCGACATTTCGCTGTGCCTCAAGGAATACAGCCCATTCAGTATTTTCAAGCTTCACATCTACTCCCAGGTTCTGCTGAAGCATTTCCTGAACAGCCTGTGCTACTGTATGGTGCTGGTCATCTGTGTTATAGCTCAAGGTTACCTCAGGGAGTGTGTCGTATCCTTCTTCTTCCATTCCAAGCTCAAGTAGCTCACGTGCTTCGTCAACATTGAATTCATGCATGCTTCCTGCATTCTCTCTGTAAGTTCCTCCTGCCGGGTGGACAAATTCATTGTAAATATATCCATCCATTACCGGCTGGTTGCCCTGAATAATGTAGTCAACTATTTCCTGGCCATTGATCGCTTTTGCAAATGCTTTACGGATATTTTTGTTATGGAATGGCTCTTCTTCTACATTAAAACGCTGGAACTCAATTCCTGAACGAGGATAAATAGCAGCTTCATCACTCTCAATTAATTCTCCCATCATATCTGTCGGGATTCCCGAAACATGAAGTTCATTATTCTGGTATAGCTGGTAAGCTGTGTTTGTATCTTCGACCATCAAATATTCGACTGCATCAAGGTTTACAGTTTCAGCATCCCAGTAGTCTTCATTTTTTTCAACAAGAATGTATTCGTCCCGCTCCCATTCAGTTAAAGTGAACGGACCGTTAGTAACAAGCGTGTCAACACTGTTAGCCCAGTTTTCATCGTTTTCTGCTGTATCCTTATGTACTGGGAACAGCTGTGGCATAGCAACGATGGACGGGAAGAAATCAACTGGGTTTTCAAGTACTATTTCCAGAGTTTTCTCATCAACAGCAGTTACCTGAACGTCTTCTTCAGACCCTTCTCCTGTATTAAATGCTTCTGCCCCTGCAATCCAGTATGAATGATGAGCAGCTGGAGATGCGGTTTCCGGATCAGCAAGGCGCTTAAAGGAATATTCGAAATCCTCAGCAGTTACAGGGTCTCCATTGCTCCAGACAGCATCTTCACGAATATGGAAAGTGTACGTCAAACCGTCGTCAGATACATCCCAGTCTTCTGCCATCGCAGGAGCCGGAACAGGATCGTCCTTCTCCAGGCGGGTCAGCCCCTCCATGACATTGTTAAGAATACTGTAGGAATACTCGTCATTACCGATTGGCGGATCAAGTGAAGTAGGTTCCGATCCGTTATTAATAATGAGTCTCTTCTCTTCACCGTCATTACTGTTATTGCCGTTATTACCGTCGTTCTGCTCACCTGATGCATTATCATTTCCTGAACAGCCGGCAGCCAGGAGTGCAGCACCCAGCAAGCCTGTAAAAAACAACCCTTTCATCTTATGCTTTTTCATAAATGTTTCCCCCTTAGTTGTCCGTTTGGATTAGTGATTATCAGTCGAAGCCTGGCCTTCTGAAAAGCTATCACCTCCTAAAATTGCAGGTTTTGATGGTTGCGTATCAGGGTTCGTTGATTGAATGGTGGATTTCGTTGATTAGACATCCTATTTCGTTGATTGAATATATAATTTCGTTGATTGGACATCCTATTTCGTTGATTCAACCGCAGTTCGCCGATTGAACATCCAGTGTCGTTGATTGAACACCTGATTTCGTTGATTGGACCGCGGTTCGCATTGAACACCCAATTTTGTTGATAAAATACAGTTCCACGGATAAACCTGCCAACTTCAATTTCCCCGGAAAAAACCACATTACTTGATAGTTACCTTAGGACCCCGCATCCCGGCTGCTCTTTCATCTTGGAGCCAGCACATCGTTTGGTGCTGGCCGCTTAAATAAGTAACAGGCGGAGCATATTTACTGCATACTTCCATGGCATATTCACAGCGTTGAGCGAACGCGCAGCCAGCAGGAGGGGAGTATAAATCAGGTGGCGACCCGTATATTGGTATTAATGGTTTCGAACGGTCGCCGTCAAGCCGGGGAACAGATGCCAGCAGACCTTGTGTATATGGATGCTGAGTATCATAAAAAATTTCCTTAACTGTTCCGGACTCAATGATTTCTCCGGCGTACATCACGTTTATTCTGTCTGCTGCCTGGGCAACAACTCCAAGGTCATGAGTTATGAGAATAATAGCTACTCCTGTTTTTTCCTGTATTTCTTTAAATAGTTCCATAATCTGTGCCTGGATTGTTACATCAAGAGCTGTAGTTGGTTCATCGGCAATGATCAGAGAAGGTTTGCAGACAAGTGCCATAGCAATGACAATCCTTTGTCTCATCCCTCCGCTAAACTGATGGGGATAAAGCTTCAGCCTGGCCTCCGGATCTGCAAAACCAACAAGTCGCAGGAGATCCACCGCTTCCTTTTCCGCATCAGCTTTGCTAATATCCTGGTGGGTAAGCAGCCCCTCTGTAATCTGGTCCCCCACTGTCAGAGTCGGGTTCAGGCTTGTCATCGGATCCTGAAATATCATGCCGATTTCTTTCCCGCGTATTTTCTGCATCTCTTTTTCAGATAGTGCGGCGAGGTCCCGTCCGTTGAAATGAATGCTCCCACCTTTAATTTTTCCAGGCGGTTCAGGGATGAGCCTCATAATACTCTGGGCTGTGACACTCTTACCGCATCCTGATTCTCCGACTACAGCGATTGTTTCTCCTTTGCTAACATGGAAGCTGACTCCTCTGACTGCCTGCACCTCTCCCCCTTGCGCAGAAAATGAGACAGCGAGATTCTTTACTTCTAATAATTTCTCAGTCATGATTTACCTCCTAAGCTTCGGATCAAGGGCATCCCGCAGTCCGTCGCCGAATACATTAAATGCCAGCATGGTCAATGAGATGAAAAAGGCCGGGAAGAAAAGCCGCCACCAGTGGCCTGTATTAAGTACTCCAAGAGCGTCGTTTGCCATAGACCCCCAGCTTGCAACTGGCGCAGAAACGCCAAGTCCTAAAAAGCTTAAAAATGCTTCTGCAAAAATAGCTCCGGGAACGGTAAGTGTCATAGAAACAATTACCGGGCCCATTGTATTAGGTAGCAGGTGCTTTCTGATAATCCTTGATGTATTGGCTCCAAGAACCTTAGAAGCCAGCACATATTCATTATTTTTCAACTGAAGAACTTGTCCTCTTACAATCCTGGCCATGCCGATCCACCCTGTCAGGGTAAGAGCTATGATAATTGTAAAGAGGCCAGGACCCATAACGACCATAAGCAGAATAACAACAAGCAGGTATGGAAGCCCGTACAGAATATCAACAATACGCATCATGACGTTATCTGTACGCCCGCCTTTGTATCCTGAAATACCGCCGTAAATTACGCCAATTATAAATTCAATTAAAGCAGCGGCTAAACCGATAAATAGTGAGATTCTTGCTCCGTACCATGTCCGCGTGAACATATCCCGGCCCAGATTGTCTGTTCCGAACCAATGCTCTGCAGAAGGCGGCTGATTCTGGTTGCTTAAAGTCTGTTCTGAATAGGAATATGGAGTAAGCATCGGGCCAACAATTGCCATAATAGTCAGAAATATTATTGTGATGAGACCTGCGACTGCCAGTTTGTTTTTCAGCAGCCTCTGCCATGCGTCTTTCCAGAAGCCCACGCTTGGCCTGACGATGTTCTCAAGCTGGGCGGAATCTTTATTAAGCGGGACGAACAAATCGTCCGGGACAGAGGAATGCTCTGTCTTTTGCTTTGTTGGTATCCCCATGCTAGTCCTCCTTCGTATGCAGTTTAATTCTCGGGTCGATTATGCCGTATATGATATCTACAAGGAACATCATAAAAACAAGTATGGAACTGTAAATAACAGTCGTAGCCATAATCATGGGATAATCCCGGTTACTAATACTGTTAACGAAGTACTGCCCTATCCCTGGGATAGCAAAAATACGTTCAATAACAAAGCTTCCGGTAAGTACTGATGCAGTAAGCGCCCCCATAATCGTGACTACAGGAAGGAGTGCATTTCTTAATGCGTGCTTTACTACAATTTTCCTTGCTGACAGCCCTTTTGCTTTTGCTGTCCTGATATAATCCTGAGTGAGCACCTCAAGCATATTCGACCTTGTCAGCCTTGCAATAATCGCCATTGGCCCCGATGACAGAGCGAGGGCAGGGAGAATTACATGCCGCCATGTTCCCCATCTTGCCACAGGAAAGAAATCAAAATTTGCACCTATGTAGTTTATAAACAGCATTGACTGAATAAAGTTTGGAATAGATATACCAATTACAGCTACTATCATAGTTATGTAATCTATCATTTTGTTGTGCCTAAGAGCCGCCAGAACTCCCAGCGCAACCCCGCTTATTACAGAAAATACGAGAGAGGCTATCCCTAGCTGGAGAGAAGCTGGAAAACCGCTGCTTATCATGTCATTTACAGTACTCGACCTCGATGTCATTGAGGGCCCGAAATCAAGAGTGACGATATTTTTTATGTAGGAAAAATACTGAACTGGAAGTGGCTGGTCAAGATTATAGTAAGCCCTTAAATTTTCACTGGCTGCTGCTGATCCGCCAGAATCTCCTACGTCAAGAGGATCGCCGGGTATGGAGTGCATCAGAAAGAAGGTTAAAGTAATGATCACCCATATGGTTAAAATCATCCATGCGAACCGTTTTAAAATGTACTTCAGCAAATTGCTGTCCCCCTTTACTTCATGTTGTCTGCTACAAACTTGATTTACGTTCTGTTCCTATTGCTCGGAATTTTAATGATTTTAAGCAAGGAATCTGACAGACATACAGCCTTAACAAACAGAATATAATTATCATGCCAGCATTATATTCCAGCTACTAAGACAGTTATTTAATTATAGCAAAAACATTTTGACAATTGTATAATTATTTGAATTTTTAGTAAATAATAGGTCGAAATAAGCAGGTATCAATTGTAAAAGAGGGTTTTATATCGAATTTTAGAGAGTTAGACCCAATTTAATATAGTATTAATATTCTGTTGAATATAGGATAACCTATAGTGTGACATACGACGGGGAGAAGTCAGCCCGGGGATAGTAAAAATCGGGAACAGCAAATAAGCTGAACAAACTATTCATCTTCTATTATTTCAATATAGTAGGCTGATGTTTTACCTGGTAGTGATTCTCTGAGAATATCGCCATGAACACGTACTTTTTGGTTTACTCTGAGTTCCTTGAACATTGGATGGCCACCGGCTTCTTTATGTTTGGACACATAAATACTCTCAACACCATATCCGGTAAAATAGCCGGCCAATCTCTCACCTGTGCTCATCGGTTTATTGGCTATCCAGACGCCGCCAATTCTTTTAGAAACTACGTACCCCTCTATAGTTATGGAGTCCTCAGGTATATCTGCAACAGCAAGATTCGTTTCCTTATGAAGCAATGGGCTGTTCAGAGTGTAAAACATCACCCAGCCTGATAAAAAAATAAACAATATCCTTTTATTTGGCAGAGCCTCTCTCATGTTAAACACCCTCTTTCCTTCTGTTGGCCACGCCTTACTAGTACGGACTTTCTTAACACTTCAGGAAAAGCTTATCTATGTCCTTCTTTCCGTGCCTGAATATATCCATAATACGCACAGGTCCCATTCTGCGATAAATCCTTTACCTCAAAACCGCATCTTTTATAAAAATCAAAGTTGCTGGCTGAGGTATGAGCAAACCAGTCTCCATGTGGCAGCTTCTGAACACAAAGTTCCACAAGCTTTTTACCAATCCCTCTTCCACGGTATTCTGACAGAACGATCAAATCCATAATATTAGCAGCCATGATCCTGTCGGAAATAACCCGGACCATACCAACCATCTTGTTGCCATCCCATACTGTAAATGCCCAGGCAGAGTTTTCGAATATTAAAGTGAATTTTTCTTTTTGCCAGGCTGGTGTCTCTCTGGCCCACCCTGCATCCTCAAATAAAGCTTCAACAGAATCAGCGGGTACCCCTTCCGTACCCTCCCTTATTACTACTCCATTAAAATATTGATACAACCTTCCTCACTCCACTCCAGGGATTGCATATTGTTTAAATCAGCTCTTATTAAGTTTTGCAAGAAATGTCATTGCTGTGTTTAAAGGAACCTGCTCATGGAATTCCCAGTTGTCATAATCCATTTCGCCCCCTGGTTCACAATGAACCAAATACAAATTCCGGTCCCTGAGGAGCAATCTTAAATCCGCAGGAGAATAGCATCGTAATGATTGAGTTACTTGTCCAGCGGAGTCCATTTTATTCCGCCAAGTATCAAGCATTCTGCATTGCTCCGAGTTAAAGTCATACCTTCTGGTGACACTTTCTGAAATATTTAATTCTTTCCCGGCCACTTTAGCCCAGTACCAGGGCGTGTAAACATCAATAAAGGCTGTCCCATCCTGTTTCAGCCAGTTCTCTATTCTTGTTAACAGTCTTTCCTGATCCCTGTCTGTGCCGATCCCAAATCCATCCCAATAGCAAACCGCGTCAAATTCTTCTTCCAGCTCCAACGTATAAAAATCTCCATTAATAATACGCAAATGGTCCTGAACGTTTCTTTCCGCTGCAAGTTGACGGATGTACCGCGCAGCTTCCTCGACCAGCTCAATAACAGTAACCTTATAACCGCGCTCTGCGGCAGCAACTGCAAAATGACCTTTTCCTCCGCCTAATTCAAGGATGTTATGTACAGGTTTTTCAGATAAGCCTTCCATTTTTCTGATTGATCCTTCTTGATACTTAATAGCTTCATCATCGTCCATACTCATCCACTCGTATTGCTTATGGTAGAATTCCTTAACCCATTCCATTTAAAGCCACTCCTTCAGTGTTTATTTTTTACTAATGAGCGGCATTAAAATCTTGATTCCGTATTCCCAATTTAGTGCCCTCCTTCAGTTATATTTACTTAGTTGGCACTATAAACGTCTCTATAACCTCAGTAATTAAGTTCACTCTATTAAATAAGACGATTAAGATAGCATCCCAAGTTTAAATAGCCATGTTTACAATTTTATCTATCAGTTCTGAATCCTCCTCTATCCCCAGCTTGGTGCAAAGAGGAACTATGAACCGTTTTAAATTCATGGACTATACTTTTCATAACAGTCATGATTTCCATGGTGCTTCTCCCGCATTCCCAGCTTTCCAGAAGGGACTTCTGCCAAGGATCCAGCTTACTTCTCCCGCCTTCATATTTAGCCCAATCTCCAAACGCATTTGGCTGGACTCCCTTCTCCATATACCAGGCAGCCGATATAGCCAGCCTTAAATTATCAACAGACTGTAATGCATAGTAATACTCTTTTCTCATCGCTCTTCTATATGCTTCGTGGAGATGAGCGAAAAACTTCGTCCTCCACACCTCAATTTCTTCAGGCGATGGTTCATAAGTATATTTCATTGATTTTTCTAAGATGCTGGCCATCATCCCATTCGTATCTTTTATAATCTTGATATTTTGCAGCCAGACAGTTGGCTGAATTTTATCCGGAGTATAATAGAAGACGTCCACTTTCACAAAACAATCGTAGTGAGCAACAGTGTACACTGATAAAGAATCTGTATCTTCAAAATAAATCACTTCCCCCCAATTTCGGGGACGCGCATTTTTGGCTGCAATAAAGTTATGTAGTTTCTCCTGTCCTACAACTATTCTGAGATCGATATCCGAATATAAATCTGTATTTTCATTACCTATTGAACCACCATAAAAACATGCCAGAACATTGTCGTCATCCAGTAAATCTCTCTCAATCGAATTTAATAGTATTTCCCGGGAATCCGGCAGCTTCTGATCTCTCGCTTCGTGTTTACTTGTAAATCCCGCACATTTTACTCCACACTCCCTTTTAGCAGACTCATAATTTACCTTTTATTCAAAGCTAACGGTAAAGGATGCTACTCTTTAACATCTACCACTATACTGTCGTAATATTCCTCATTAAGATATATATCCATTTTCCAAATACCAGGTTCAGTTAATTTTAAAAGAGAAGGAAGGTGGTAGTCTGCCCCGTTATTTGGACCTGATAATCTATGTTCTTCCTCTCTGACAAAAGGGTTGATTTCGGTGTCTGTCTCCTGATGAAATGCTTTTACAGTTAAAAGTTTATTTTGAAGGTCATCACCCCAGAAATGCCACATTTGTTTAGAAGGCTCACCTGCTGCGAAATCACCAAAAAGCAGCCCGACACTTCCTTCTACTCCAACCATCTCTCTTTCATCAGTTTCAGAAACAGCAAATGAAGGACTTAATTCAAATTCATCAATTTGAGCATCTGATTCATCAGCACACCCGCTTAAAAATAAAATAGCTGTAATAAATAGAATGGGCCTGACTTTCATCTCTTCAACTCCGATTTTATTTTTAAATCACATTAATCTAACAGATGGGTTATCTTTCGAGTCTAATCAAATACTATTAAACTTGTTGCGATTGAACATAAAAGAGACCTTATATGACTTATTTTTACTAGATGAATCGATTTCATCATTAAAAAAATTTCATCGTAAATTCAAAGATCATCTTATAATGTTACTTTGTTGTTCGATTTGCGCTTCAGACGGACGCGTTCTGCGGGCACGGCTTCAACTAATTTTTGACGGCGTTCAGCCGTCAAAAATGGATTTTCAGCTCGCTCTGTTCCCGCCAGAGTCGCCGTCTTTCGCTGCAATCGAAAGTAATGTTCTTCTTTTTTATGCAAAGTCTATATGTGAAATTCATTCAGATAGTAAAAACAATCCATAATATCGCAAATACGACTGCTAATACGAGGAGGGACAAAATTGCCGGTTTTCTTTGGGAATTACTCTTGTTTTTATTAACAGCTAATTTATTTTCGGTTCGTTTACTCTGACGGTTGCCATCTGTTACCGTCCTGTGCATCTGCCCATCATCCAATAAGTTCCCCTCCATTTATTTTAATTTTCTGACTAGTTACACTTAGATTATACCACTGTTCCTTAGTAAGTGGATTATGGAGTTTGCGAATAATGAATTTACGAATGAGGCTTATTCATACGTTCAGATTGATGTTTACCCGTAATGAATTCACGAATGTAGCTTATTCTTGCGTTCAGATTGATGTTAACTTGTAATGAATACCTGAATGAGGCTTATTCATACGTTCAAAATAGAGTTTACCCATACTGAATGCATGAAAGAGCACGATATTTTCTTCATAGTCCCTGAAATAATCGCCCGATGAAATTACGCGAACTCTGCATGAAAAAACTGTGTTAAAGGGAGGGTTCTTCCTTGTTTATGCCATTGGTGATATTTTTCGAAAATCGTTATTATATCCCCGGAAGCTTTATCCTCCACCAGTTCTTTTACCGTTAAATAACTCCGCCAGTAATCGTACATGATACTGGTTAAAGTCCCCTTATACGAACTTCTGCCAAAATCGTCAAGTGAGTGATTACCATATTTTTCTTTAAAGACTTTTACTAATTCAGATTCCACAGCTGTTATTTCTGCAAATTCCCCCTTACTAAGAAGTATTTTTCTCGGAAGATAGAAGCACATTCCTTCTTCAAACCATATGCTGTCAGTTCGCTCGTCATCAAACTCGTCTAGAAACAAATCAGAATGATGAGTAAGTTCATGTGCCAATATAATGAGTAATTGATTTATAGAATAACTCTCATAAAATTTATGAATATCCGGGACACTCACCCCTTCCAACTGGCATATAAACAGCCTTCTCCATTTATTAATGTCTGGAGACATATAGATCAAATTTTTATCTGTAAAAGCTGGTATGGGAACGCCGGAAAAGACAGATGTAGCCAGCTCTTCTGAAGTCCAAAGTATCCCTTTTGGTTCTTCTGTAAGTGCATACTCGTCCTCTAATAGTTTCTTATATGCTTCCAATTTAGAGTACAATTCATCTGTTATCTTTTTGAAACTAGTTATTTCTTCTATCGTTTCAAACGCGTAAATCTGCTTCATATCGCAATCCTTCCTTAAGAAAGCTCTTAATGGCGCTGGCTAATTCCTGTTTTTTACTCAGCCATATATAATGTTCTGCTTCCCTTATATTAATGTAAGCCGAATCAGGAATTAGATTAGCCAGCTGCTCAATCGGCCATGACGGGCGAATATCTTTTTCAGCGTAAATAAAGAGCGAGGGTAGTTCCAGCTGTGATATCTCCTTAAGTAGCTCAGGCTGTTTGATAAAATCTCTCCAGGAGTTAATAAGTGAGCGGTGGACTACTTTATTATGTTCATATTCTAACTCCGGGAGAGGTTCTCCAAATTCCTCCTTGTTATACTTGTATTCTTTTTTCCAGTCCCTGTCATTCTGAACACCAGTACCGGAAATCGATACATAACCTAATAAAGAAGCAGGATATTTGAGAGAATATGCAAGCCCTAAATCTGCTCCCCAGGAATGGCCAATAACCAGCCATTTGCATATTCCATATTCCTTCCGGATTGCTTCTATATCCTGCAGAGAGGTATCTATATCACATCCATTGCCATCGTATGGAGAACGTCCACAACCTGCGGGATCAAACATAACGACTTTACACATATCCTCCAGTAAGTCTGAAAGAGGCTTTAAATAATTGTACATTCCTGGCCCGCCGCTTAATAAAACAACAGGGACCCCCTTTCCATTTTTCACAGTCCATAACGATTTATTTCCGATATTAATATATCTCTCACTCACACATTTTCCCCCTTCTCTAAAATTTCGTTACATTTTGTTTGGCGCCTTTATCCCAAGCAGCCTCAATCCTTCTTTTAATACGATCATCACGGCCTTTACTAACGCAAGTCTGCTTTCAAGGAGATGGTCATCGGTAAGAACTTTCACATGCGAATAATATTGGTTGAACTCCCGGGATAGATCGATTAAGTATTTTGCAATTTGGGAAGGTTCATGCTGAGCGAAGCTCTTTTCGATGACTGCTGGAAAATTCATTAGTAATTTTATGACAGACCAGCTGTAGCTGTCCGTCAGCCCGTCAACGCTCAGAGTGTTTTCGTCATACTGTGCCTTATCTAAAATCGAACAGGCTCTTGCATGGGTGTATTGGATGTATGGACCGGTAGTCCCTTCAAATTTCAGCATGTCTTCAAGTGAAAATTCAACATTATTTTGTCGTTCCTTTTTCAAATCATGAAAGATGATGGCTCCTACTCCAACTATTTTCGCTATTTCCTCTTTGTTTTGAAGAGAAGGATTTTTATCGGCGATACTTTGTTCTGCCAGTTCAATTGCTTCTTTAATCACTTCTTCCAGGAGGACAATTTTTCCTTTTCTGGTAGACATCTTTTTTCCATCCTTCAAAATAAACCCGAACGGTGTGTGCTTCATCCCTTCTGCCCAGGAATAACCCATCTTTTTTAACACAAGGAAGAGCTGCCTGAAGTGTAAGCTTTGTTCATCACCCACTACATAAATCGCCTGTTCAAACTGGTACTTCTCATATCTGTAAATGGCAGCAGTCAAATCCCGGGTAGCATATAAGGTGGCGCCGTCCGACTTCTTAATCAAACATGGAGGCATGTTATACTCCGATAAATCAACGACTTCCGCCCCTTCCGATTCTTTCAGGAGCTGTAAATTAGATAACTTCTCAATTGTCTTTCCCATCATGTCATTATAAAAAGCTTCCCCATGATCAAAATCAAAGGTAACATCAAGCAAATCATATATTTTAGAGAATTCTTTTAGGGATTCGTCCCTAAACCATTTCCACAGTGACTGAGCCTCTTCATTACCTTCTTCCAGTTTTAAAAACCATGCTCTTCCTTCATCCTCCAAGACGGGATTTAATTCAGCTTCTTTATGGAACTTCACATAAAGAGACAGTAATTCTTCAATTGGCTGCTTTCTTACAGCACTCTCATCTCCCCATTTTTTATAAGCTGTAATCAGCTTTCCAAATTGGGTGCCCCAATCTCCCAGATGGTTAATCTTCGTTACCTTGTAGCCACATTTCTCCGCTATTTTTGAAATGGAATTACCAATTACAGTGGATCGCAGGTGGCCCATGGAAAAAGGTTTGGCAATGTTTGGCGAGGAAAAGTCAATTACAATGTTTTTACCCTCCCCCTTTTTATTCGTGCCATAGTTTGACCCATCTTTAAGGATTAATTCTAAAACATTCTTGCTTACAGTTTGCTTATTCAAAAAAATATTTAGGTAAGGACCCTTCGCAGCAACTGTTTCGAAAAGTGAGTGCTTCAGTTTACTTTCCAGCTCCAGAGCGATCTCTTGCGGTGCCTTTTTTAACCTTTTAGATAAAAAGAAACATGGAAATGCCAAGTCACCTTGTTCTTCATGTTTCGGCTTTTCTATTAACTGCTCAACTTCCATTTTAGTTACTGTAGGTATATGTAAAGCGATTTCCTGGGCAAAGATTTCTTTAAATTCCAAACTAATCACCTTCCTCTGTTTTTTAATAATAAGCTCTGTTAAACTTTAATGTTGATTTTCACTACAGGACGCTCGCTTGCCTCGGGCATTGCTTCAGCTACCTCGGGAGCCTTTTTGGCTTTCGAGGGGATCTTCAGCTAATGCTTTTCCCGAAGGCGTCTCGCCTTCTTTCGCTACAATCAACACAATGTAAAAATCAACGTCGGCCTTTAACAAAGCCTAATAATAAAGAAAACTAGCCTACTGGCGAGCCTTAAAGGCGATGGCAAAGGCGTGCATCACAGAATTTTATACATTCTTATAAACACAAAAAAATCCCGCCTCATATAGAGACGAGATTACCCGCGGTACCACTCTGATTGTTCATAACGAACCTTCTTACTGACGATAACGGAGGTCACCGGCCAAACCCTACTGCTTTCAGGTATGCTTCTCAGAAGTGCGCTTCATAATGATAAGAATATCAGGCTCACACCGTCCCTGACTCGCTTACATTCCTCTCATAACTACTCTCTTCATCACCGAATTTGATATTTTTTCCATGATATATAATTTCCTGTAAAAAATCAATCTTTTTTATCAGAAAAACTTTCCTGTGACAGATTTTAATTTCCTGCATTTTATTGAAAGTGAATAAATAAGGTATAATTTCTTATATAAATTCTAATAAAAGGGAGTGTTTAATAAGAGATGAAAATTGTAGTCTTTACAGATATTCACGGTAATGCTTCTGCCCTGAAAGCTGTTCTTAGTGAGCTCGACAAGAGACAGGACATTGAACATATCTATTGTTTGGGCGATATGATAGGAATTGGACCAGATACAAATGAAGTCTTGAAAACCTTGTTTGGAAGAAATGATGTATCCATGATTACTGGAAATCACGATGAAGCAGTTTTGGCACTTCTAAAAGGAGAGGAACATCCATTAAGTCATTCCCACGCCAAAGAGCATCATCAATGGATAGCAGACAATATGGATAAAGACTTCGTACCAAAATTAGAACAATTGCCCCGGACAATTAATCTAACAATTGAAGAGAAATCTATCTTGTTTATCCATTATCACATTGATCGGATGAAATTAGATTATCATATTAGCCAGGACCCTTTTAGCAAAATTGTTGAGCCCAGTTTAGAAAATTTAACTTCTTTATTTCAAGGGAACAAAGAAGATTTAATATGTTTTGGACACCATCATCCACTTCATTATTTTGAGAGTGACAATATCATCTATTTAAACCCAGGTTCTTTAGGCTGCAATTCAAAACCAACTGCGCCATATTCAATAGTAGAAATAAAGAAGGACAAAATTTTCGTCAATTTAAAAGAGGCCCCTTATGATAACACCAGCTTTTTAGCTTCGTATGGATTATTACAAGTACCAGAACGAGATTTTCTTATTAAAGCTTTTCACGGCAATCAATTAAAACATTAAACTTATATTCAGGAATAGCTTTTTCTTTTCCTCGTAACGGTCTATATAAAGTCTTAATTGATGTCGCCTAGATAAACTGGTGATTTAACCCCATTCAATTTCTTTTTTATTTGTTTTACTAACTCTTTTGGGTACACCCTGTAGTTGGGCAAGTCTTTAATAGGGATCCACTCAATCCCGACTTGGTCATTGTCAGGATTTTGAGGAGCATGATATGGATTTTTGTCAGTGATGATGGTACAAGCAAAATAATACTCAACTTGGTGAACATCAAAATCAAAGGAAGAATGTTCATGATTTTTTCCTATATATTCACGAATGTGGAGCAGCTCTCCTATCTCGATCTGCTCTCCTGACTCCTCAATACACTCTCTAATCAATGCCTCATGAATGGTTTCTCCATGTTCCTGTCCACCACCTGGAAAAAGATAAAAGAAGCCTTCACTATCTTGATTTTTTGTAAGTAAGACTTTTTCTTCCCTAATGATAATAGCTTTCGCTGAATTTCTGATATGCATTAGAAGGTCTCCTTTCGCCTGAATTTTCAATTACCTTATATCTATTAACCAGGGTAATCTTTACTGCTTTATTTTCCTACTAAAACAAAAACATTTCCGTCAGGGGCTTGCATTACAGCTACGTAACCACCCAGAGAATTAGGAAATGGTTTTCGAATCCATACTACTTCAGGGTTAGACTTTAAAGATTCATAGGTCTCACGCACATCTTTAACTACGATCTCGGTTTCAGCAAATTTATAGTTCGGATTATTCTTTAATACTAACTCCGAATTGCCATCAGGATACTTGAGTCCGATCAGTTTCCACTGTTCATCTTTGTCCTGAAACGTTTCCCAGGCCTTTTCCAGTCCTAACGATTGGTAGAATACGACTGATTTTTCAATGTCTTCTGTATAAATCGCAACACATTCTATCCTGTTCCACATAACTAGTCACATCCTTAAGAAGAAAACCATACGTTTTAATTTACAAGAACCACACGTAACCAGAGGAAAGTAAGCTTCTCCTATAAGAACTTCTATATTTCGTTGCCTGTAATTGTTCTGATACGCTCTTCTTCTTCCTTTTTATTTACATATTCAAAGAAACCAAGGCGATTCCCCCAAGGATCTGTAAACGTACCCCATTTTACAGGAACCTCTACCCTTGAAAATATTTCAAACTGATCAATGCCTAACTCTCCAACAAGGCGCTCTCGTTCACCTTCTAAATCTGTTACCCCAAAGCGCATGGGGCCACTTGCTTCAGCTGGTGTCCCTTCGGCAAGCTGCAGCCAACAGCCAGACATTATCTCCCATTCAGCAAAGCCTTCGTGGGGAATGAAATCCGGTTCTCTGTTAAAAAATGTCTTATACCAACTTATCCCTTCTTTAATGTCACCCACCCGAACTTGATTGGTCATTTCAAATATCACTCAAATCCCTCCTCTATATAATATGTCTTACATAGTAAAGGTCAAATTGCTCGTCAATATAAGGAAAAAATTAAAGTAATACTGAATCTATTGCTTCGTTAAAAACTAATGGCAGAGGCATCCACATAGAGTACATCGAAGCCATCGCAGATGTAAGAGAGCAAACTCGTTGTTATTTACCATCTTTTTATATGTAAAAATAATAATATTAAAATATAAAAAAACCTGCCCAGCCTAATATTAATGCGGAACCAGCATGTCCTTCTCCCTTCAAAATTACATCCTAATCTTTCCGCCATCTTAAGATTTCATTGTATAAATGGTATGCAATTTCATGGATTTCTAATGTTCCATCAACTATTATGTCTGAATTAGGCTTAATTGTCTTAATCATTTCTAGGTAACCCCGCCGTCCTGCAGAAAGATATCTTTCCAGATCAATCAGGATATTTTCAGAAGGACTATTTTTAAAATCTCTGATTATGCGACGAGCTAATGCAACATCCAGGGGAGTATCAATAAACACAGTTACATCTATTAAATTACTAGTCTTGATATGCTTGTAAGCAAAGGGATAGTCCAGCAAAATATAATTTAAAGGTTCGGTAAATAAGCTTTCAATATCTTGAATCAATGGATCCATGTTCCATTCATTATAATTTGCTCCCTTATCAACCCAGTCAATAATGTCAGGTGGACCAGCAAAGTCATAGTCGTCAAAAGAAAGTATTTTCGAATTATGCAGTTTATCTCTTAGATATTTTGTAATAGTTGTTTTCCCGCTCCCAGAGACTCCGGAAATAGCAATTACAAGTGGAAGCTTTTCTTTTTCCAGACCGATCCCCCCTTATTAATTTCTGCTTTTCCCCATGCTACTAATTGAAATTTGGTTTAAATATTTTCATAAATTTCTATCAGTGAACCAGCTGGATCTCTGAAATGAGCCACCTTAATGCCCCAATCCTTTTGTTCAGTCGGCTCCGTAATAAATGCTACTTTGTCTTTTAATTCCTGATATTTATCATCCACATTTGGCACTTTAAAGATTAAGGCTGTTCTGTCAGCCTGATCTATATTCGGAGAATAATCTTCTCCAATAGCTTCAGTCATCTGTTTTCGTTCAAATATCCCTAGTTTCGAACCATTAAATTTAAAATCTGCATAGTTAGAATATTCGTCTCCCCAGGAAACTTCAAATCCTAAAACGTCCCGATAAAAGTAAAAACAT
This sequence comes from Evansella clarkii, assembly GCF_002019695.1. Taxonomy (GTDB): domain Bacteria; phylum Bacillota; class Bacilli; order Bacillales; family Salisediminibacteriaceae; genus Evansella; species Evansella clarkii. The sequence goes on from NZ_KV917376.1 coordinate 5,210,469, forward strand.
TCTTTGTAGTTGTCTACAAGTAGCCGCGTATGTGTTAGTTCCATTTAAAAGCCCCCAATTTTCTTTATTATTCGGTTCTGTCAGCGTTTCATGATATAAATAAGGCCTTCAAATTAGATGGAAGCCATAATAAATTTTACTGCTTTTTAAGGAATTCAACAGACATATTCTTAGTTAAGTTATTGTATAGATTTCCAAGATGACTTATTTTATCAGAGTCGGCCATATTGAAATCTAAACTGCTAATTTGAGCTGAATACTCAATGAAATCTTTATCACTTTCTTCAAAGTCAGTGAACTCAATTTCTAAATGTTCATTTTCATTTTCAAATTTAATGACAAGTGCCTTATCATTAAACTCATATGTTCCCTCTCCGTCATTAATAGCACTTGTTGCTGCATTGCCATCTGAAAACTCTACTTTCATTATAGAATGATATTTATTGGGACTATCAGCATCTCCCTGAATTACTGGAGGATAAGCAATATTAAAAATTTGCCCCCATAATTCCTCGCTCCCGGATGCTGTATTACTAGTAGTACATGCCGAGACTAAAAGTACAGATAACAGTAATAGAAAAACAACCCTCTTATTCATAATGCCATCTCCTTCCAGAAATTATATTTACTTCTAAATATTTCTACGAAAGGATGCCTAATGAAGTTTCAAATATGTCAGACTTTTTAGTGAAATAAAGTCCACAAAACTACGTTGTTTCTTTCCGACTGGTTAACACTTGGGGGTTAGATATTATAATAGCGTGGTTTTAATCAATACCACCGGCCAACCTGGTACCTTTAAAAAAACAGTAATTACTTGTTATCCTCCAAAATTACTTTTAATCTGTCTATTATGTCATCGTCCGCTGAAGATAAGAAATAATCGCCTTCCCAGGTTGGGATTATTATTGCCCCATCTTCAAATACCCAGTAACTAAGCTGACTCTCATCGTTATCAAAGTCTTCAATAAAAGTGACAGAGTATATGTAGGTCAAATGCAGCCCTTCATTAATAACTTCATCTTTATCCATAGTATTATAATCTTCTCTGACCACAATGTCTCTTACTTCCGAAATGCTTTCACTGTCCGTTAGTAAATAGTTATTATCTTCAGAGGATACTTCTGTATCGCTTAAATCTAACACATTAACAGCTTCCGTTTTATCTGAATCTGGTATAGGCGCATCCCGATCTGAACTTTCATTTGCTGCTGAGTTACATCCAATTAGCAGTAAGACAGCCCCTAATGGAAGCACTAGTTTATTAATTATCATTTTTCCTCTCACTCCGGTTATCTTTTTTTAGTTCTCTATGAACAACTATAATATGTAGTTCGCTTATTCAGCAGATCTCCCACTGTTATTTGCTAATCTAATAAGGTTACTTTCCATGCGCCTGTAACTGGAGGGTCGGAAAACAAGACTACTGGACTGAAATCAACCATTATTCTGTCTCCTGTTTCCAGCTTGTAATAACTTAATTCACCGCCAGATTTACTAACTATAACAGCTCCTTCAATATTTAGGTTTGCTCGTTTATAACTTGGATTTAACCATTTATTACTTTCTATCAATATAAATGTATCCGTCTCCTTTTCAATAATTGTATACCACTCTTCCCTATTCAAATCTATAAACAGGAAAACGATGCCTATTATCAGAAAAACTAGTGCAAAGCTCCATAATTTTTTTCTCATAAAATCCTCCGGTTTCCATTAGCTATGAAGCATATATTACGACCCTAGTTTGCCTTTTTGAATACTTATGGCATTTCCCCTTCTATGATCAGAGACATTATAATTTATCTGCAAAAGCACTTTCTTCGTTATCTATAAAGTGTTTTTTATTATAAATTACATTATAGTAATCGATTTCAAAAAAGTAGGTTGCTTTACTTAAAGCATCATAAAAGAAAGGAATGAACTCAAGCTCATTAAATACAAAAACTTCAATTTGTTCATAGTTATTTCGGTATGCTTCAAATATTCGGTGGTTACCATTGATACAATAAGGCCTATTATCAGTTAGGTAATTACTTTGAAGCACCATCACAGGGTTCTTGTGGTTTGGTTTAATCCGGTCAGGGTCTTTGTTTATGTTGCCTTTATCAACAGAGTCAATAATCCGGGCTGGCGAGAACTTTACTGGTTTAATATCTTTTTCTTTTATTAATACAGCAGCACCATCTATATCTAAAGCATACTCAAATACTCCAGCTGGGTACTCAGCATATAAGGAAAATGTCTCCTGACCAATTGGGTGATTGACTGGATAATTTTCTTTTGTGAGGAATTTATATAGTATTTCAGACCATTTTGAGGCCACTTTTTCCCCATAGCTGGACTTTTTCTCCATCTCCTGAATCCGCGAACGATAATGTTCCATTAGTTTGAAATTTGGAGATAATTTTTCATAGTATACAATTTTGCTCTCCAATTATAATCCCTCCGCACGCATTTTAAAGTCTATTACTTTAACTCTCCCTATAGCGACTCAAGATTCAGGAGATTTGTATTTCAATAAATCAAGTGCTTGTTTTGTTGATTGAATCAATTCCAAATCCCCTTTTTCCTGTCTTAATTTTAACGCTGCTAAAAAACATTCTTCTGCTTCCTCCCACCTTGCTAATTCCAGAAGGCACTTTCCTTTATGCTGGTAAACAAAGTCTAAATACTCGACTAAATTATTGTCCACGCATTTTTCGAATGCCAAATTAAAGTTGTTTAAAGCATCGGAATGCTGGTCGCTGTATTTTAAAGCTTCCCCCAGCCGTATTAAAGAGACAATTTCTTTTGAGAATTTCTGACGTTCTTTAGCATAATTAAGACAAAAGGTTAGATGGTCTATAGCCTCTCGCGGCTTCCCATATATCCTGTTCAAATTACCTGCTACTCCCCGAAGAAAGTACTCATCCTCCTCATTTAAGCATCTTTCCAGCAGCCCATTTACCTCTTCGATGTATGCCTGTAACCTAACAGGATCACTGGTCTTCTCGCGCAGAAATTGATTTGTATCAAAATAAATAATCTTATATATGGATGAAAGCCTATCTTTAAATTTTGTCAACATCCCGGTCCCTCCACCTTGTTTCACTTCCTTTACCCTTGCCATAACAACTTTTTCTCCTAAACTAAGTGCCCTACTTACAGATGCAAAGGCTCTTTTTAAAAGCCGCCCCGTGAAGCACCTTTGAAATTAAATCTATCTATTTAAGTTCAAAGGATTCCTTGAACTCATCCCATTTAATAATTACAATGACAGACTCTTCACCTCTCATATCCCCACTTGCCAGACCGGTATAAGTGAAATTAACTGTTTGTGGGTAGGTGTCCTTTGAATATGTCTCAGTTACTCTGCTTCTAGTTGTCCCATCAATAGTTTCAAATGAGTATTCTAACGAACTTATCTCAGATAAATCTTCTAACTCCCCTTTGTATGATATTTGGAATTTTTCTGTACCATTAAAAGAATCATCCTCAAAACGTAACATTAGAAAAGCTTCCCAATACTCTCCCTCTCCACGGTAATTTATTTCTTCGGTTGTAGAGCACCCGGCCAGGAGAAAAATTATTAAAAACCCATTTAGAATAGGAAAAGTTTTGCACTGATTATAAAGGTTAGTTTTCAATTGTTTTCCTCCCTTGTAATCCAGAAGTTGCAAGGCTTCAGCTCCTAATTAAGTACAATCCTTAACATTAAGTTTCCTTACCATAGCTAAAACTTTTACCTGATCTTCGGACCATTAAATCAACAATAAAGAATACCGCAGAGCAGACAAGACCGTTAATAGTGACAAAATTAAGAGGACCTTGCTCTAATACTTCCGGCGCAAAGACACTAAAAGGCAGGACAAACCCATACCCGAAAGCCAAATGAATCATCAATGATAATGTACTTTGAAACTTAGCTGCTTTTTCACTAATTTTTTCTGCTAAGAAAGACGCAATGACTCCATAAGTAAAAAGGAATAGGAAGATATATAAGGCATAAATAAAAACTAATGAGGAGAAGTCCGCGTCATATACCGGTGATATAAAAGCGACTAATATTGTAGCTGGAATCCAGGTAATGGCAGCTGACAAAAATTTACGATTAATCATCAATAACACCTTATATATTTTAGGGTAGCTGTACTATTTCCAACTGGCAGGCGATAAAGAAGCCGCATAACGCGGCTTCGTGTATTTAAATATTGCTGCTCTCATGACCATCCCCCAAAAACAGCAATTTAATTATTGCGACTTCTAAATTTAGAACCTATTTTCTCAATGGATAACCAGCCAATAAATATAAAGAAAATTGTCAAAATGATGATTCTTAATGAACCGATAGCTACCTCAAAATTTTGTTCGGTTATATATACGGTTGTTTCTGGATATATTGCAGTGTATTGATGAAATAACGATTCTCCGCTATAGACAACTAAAGAAATGATTATTCCAATTACGATCCCGCTAAGTAACGATATCCAGACCTTTTTCAAATTATCACTCCTCGTCCCTTCAGAAGAATTCTCTTTTTGCTCAACTGGATAAATCAGATAATTCAATTTTACCATAATTTTCAAATAGAAAATGGTGATAAAACGTGAATTCTTTCATTCAACTTTACCTGAACTGATACAGTTCGACTTTCTCCTCACCTGAAAACATATCTTTGACCTTATACTGATTGTTTCTCACTTCATCTTCTCCAATAATAATCACATTGCGGATCTTTTCTTTGTTTGCTTTCTCCAGGGCTTTGCCTATTTTTTTGTTGTTCATTTCGTATTCAACTTTATAGCCTTTACTTCTCAAGTCATTCGCTACCAGGAAAGCTTCTTTTGGCGTGCCTAATGGAACGATATAATAATCTATATTCTGGTTTTCTTTAACCTTATTCCCAGAAGCGCTCATTGCCGTATAAATGACATCTAACCCAAATGATATTCCTACCGTCGAAAAGGTTTCGTTTGTTCCCTTCAGCCCGCCAATGGCATTATCGTACCTCCCGCCGCTCCCAATACTTGATTTGATCGACTTGTCAGATAAAAATATTTCGTAAATTGTGCCTGTATAAATCTCCAGACCTCTGGCAAGAAACGGATTGAACACCACTTTCTCTTTTACATTAAGATATTCCAGGTAGGCTTCTAACTCTTTCAATTCCTCTAAACCTTTTCTAACCTGTTTATTTTCTTTGGAAAACGATTCGAAATAGCTGTAATTCGTGTTGTTTTCATCAGTCAGGAACTGTCTAATCGAACTTACCGTTGAATTTGATAAACCTTGTTCGTTAAGCTCGGATACAACAGCTTCCAGACCAACCTTTTCAAGCTTATCCAGGATTAAAACGACTTTGTTGATCTTTGCCTCTTCTGTCCCGAATATTTCAAGCATACCAGCAAGTAATTTTCGATTGTTGTATTGAATCGTTACATTTAAATCAAGTTTCCTAAACGCATCTAAGGCCATTACCATCAATTCAGCTTCAGCTATTTGGGATTCCACTCCTGCTATATCCACATCACACTGTGTAAACTCCCGGAATCTTCCCGTCTTTATTGGCCCGTCTCTGAAAACTTTGCCGATTTCATATCTCTTAAAAGGCATCCTTAAAGTCGGATTCATCGCCACAACTTTCGCAAAGGGAATTGTGAGATCGTACCGTAAAGCTAATTCTCTTTCACCTCTGTCAGTTAATGTGTACATCTCTTCCAATATTTCAGCCCCGCCGCCGTACTTTGACGCAAGCAATTCTGTGTAATTTAATATCGGAGTTTCCAATGGTTTACAGCCGTATTGTATGAATACATCTTCCAGCTTTCTTCTTATGTCTCTTCGGATTGCTTCTGCATCTGGTAAATAATCCTGTGTACCTTTTACGTTTTGATAATCCATTTTTTTCATCTTCATAACCTCCAGTTTTTGACACAATTGGAATATAAAATTTTTGCGAAGAAGAGGAACCGACGCAGTTAAAATTTTCAGGTTCCTAGTATAAGTGCAACTACGTCTCTGTCTTCGCTTATAAGGCTCGCCAATCGACGAGTTTCTTTATAAAAATAAAAAACCACACCTGATTTAAGTGTTTTAACTTAATCAAATGCGGTTTAATGATAAATAGCCTTCCTATTTTCGATTTTTATAAATCGGATAGCAAGGCTACTTGATATGATGATGTAATTGTGAGAACAAGCTTATATTCGTAAATAAACACATAATCTTCACCTCTGATTGCCATTAAATGTAACATAATGTATGTTGGTTTTCAATAACATTTCGCCTAATTATTCTCAATGTTCAGGAATAATATTTTAGAATTGCTCGTTATAAAAATTGATTGTGTGCAAATTCTTTTTTGATAAATTCTCAAGTATTTGTTTTATTACGCCTGGCTCTCGTAATTCCTTATTTTCAAACTTTACAAGTTCATTTACTGTTATCCACTTACTTTCTGAAATGTTATCTTCTGTGAGATTAATAAACCCGCCAGATACCTCCCCAACGAAATGAAAAAGAATCACCTGGTTCTTAGTTTGACTGGTAAAATTATAGACACCGGTAGTCCAGGTTAGATTTACATCTAACCCTGTTTCTTCTTTCACTTCCCTCTGAGCCGTATAGAGAATGTCTTCACCAAATTCAATACGTCCACCTGGAAAATTCCACTTGTCTTCCGCACCAGGTTTATTTTCTTTAATTATTATGACTTTATCTTCTTTAAATATAGATACACTTGCTGCAAGAACAATTCCTTGTTGTGTCATCTGTTCCTTCAATCCTTATTGTATGGAATTTTAATATTTCTTAAATTTTATACGTCATTAATGATTAACATATTAGATTCGTCAAATTCCCAATCTTCTACATAGGCAACTTCCCAGTAGTAACCATCAAGGTCTGTAAAATATCCACCATAACCACCCCAGTCAGTTTTCTTTGGGGCTTTTTGAATTGTGGCTCCAGCTGACTCTGCCTTCTTTAAAACTTCGTCAACTTCTTCCATTGATTTTGCATTATAAGCTAATGTTATTCCCGGAAACCCACTTGATATAGCAGGAGGCTTGTTTTCATCTATATCTTTGGCGAGTTCTTCTAAAGGATACAAGGCTATTCTTGTTCCTTCATTTCTAAAGAAAATTATAGCGGGATTAGATTCTGTTCCTCTGATTGATGTATCAAATCCAAGCTCCTTAAAAAATTGGTGCGATTTAACAATATCCCTTGTGCCCAGTGTAATAAGATTTAATCTGTTCATTTTCAACCTCCAATTATTTGTTTTATATATTCAATTCACATTTGTGCGATTAGATTTCCACCTTCATCTAAGAACTCTATTTTAAAATCATCGATGTCTTCTGGATATGGGGCGTTCACCATTATCCAAATCCCAGTTTTATCATTGAGCATTACTATATCGGCTTCTGCTCCATTTACTGTTATTGTCCTTGTTTCAGCAACTATATCTTTTGGTATGGTTCCATGCAGAAGAGACTCTCCGTTCAAATAATCTACAGCTGCCGAATACGAATAACCTTCATTTCTATCACGTGAAAAAGAAGTCCATACCCATCCAAAGATGCCCTGCTCAAACTGCACTAAGGAAACCTCTGCTCCTATCTCAAACAAAATAAATGTATAGTCCCCATTTTGATAATACACTTTTTCTCCAATCTCACTCTGTGCTGCTTCCATTTTAAGTTCACTTTTTATAAACTTTTCAAATGCTTTATCGACAGTTTGGGAGTGGGGGCTCACTGTATCGATGCACGCAAACACAGCGAATATAGTTAGAACTGATACGATAAAAATAAAAGCTGCTTTTGAACGCTTTCTCATACAAGGCTCACTCTCCTTATCATCTCAGGTAAACTCACGTGCGAAAAACCTTAAAAAATTCATATAAACCTTCGTAAAAATAATAAAACTCTTCTTGTGATACCTTGTAACGTTATTTACTCCCAGAAACAAACTTGCAATCTATTTTTATCAAGGTCATAAAAATCAAAGAAAGTATTATCCCCGTCCTCTTGAATTTCGGTTACTTCCACCCCTTTTTCCTGTAGCTTTTTGTATGTGTTTTTAATATCCTTAGTGAAGAAAATAGGGTATGCCTGGTTTACTCTGGATGTGCTGGTTCCTTCCTCAATGGTTAATGGAACCTCACTATTTCCAACAGTTAAAACACGATAACCTTCCCCGTGAAAAGCTACTGTAAATCCTAACGCCTGATACCAGTTACTTGATTGTTCCACATTGCTGACTGTTAAACAAATAGTGTCTAATCTCTCAAACATATAATCAGCACTCCCTACTTTATAATGTTTAGTATTAAAAAAAGGCAGGATGTATTTACCTTAGTTGATGCCCTCCTCGAATTACAAAAGCTTTATAGAACTCAGCCTGGACTCTTGCATAGCTCTTCATTTATAACAAATCTAAAATATTTGATTTAATTTTCAGGTCTCAACTGCAATGATCTATTTATGACATTGGATAGATCTAATTGAGGGTGTTCTCTTTGTATGAGTTCATATACATCTTGAAGAATTTCTTCTAATTCTCCTATAGAAACTGAAGGGTCCTTCAGAAAAAGGGAACCTAGACGTTCCACTATCTTTTCTGGTTTAATAATCATTAATTCCAGTGTTTGTTTTTGCCACTTAAAGGCGGGGTGATGAACATACATATGATTTAAGCCAGACAACATTCCCATTATGTTCATTTGTACATCGGCCATAACTTTATAAAGCATTAACCAATCTTTTCGCTTGAGCAAAGCCTCACGATTATTCCATCTGTTACCGAGATGAAGATTTTCTTTTATCATTGCTATACTTAGTTCCTTGGGGTAGTTATTAACTTTTTCTTTCAGCGTTTTAATTAGCAAATCACCACAAAGTGGCTTTCCATAATGAACCGTGGCTGCTATACATTGTTTATCTAAATTTGTCTCAGAAAATAATATGACTTCATTTATGTGCTTAATGATCGTGTCTGTTAGAAAATTACTAATTTCTAGTTTTACACCGCCAGTTATATAAGTTTCTGACCACTCTTCATCTTCATAAGGGTAAAAATCGAGGATGTTCCCTTTTAATTTCGTAAGTGGATTGATCCTGTCCTCATCTGTTGGAGCCTCTTTCCAAAAAACAAATAGTTCTATATCTGAATAGTTATCGTACCACCCCCTTGAAACAGAACCCCCTAATAACACAGCTTCAACTTTTGGATTTTCCCCATATATTTTTGCAATATTTGATGCTAATATTGTTAAATCCACAAAACTCCCCCTTATTATAAATCCAGCCTGATTTCTCCTTTATTCAGCCAGAGCACTACATCCCTCCAAACTATGAAGGCAGTTTAACACCCTCCTTTATACTAAATATTCAGAATCTAAAGTTCGCGATAATATCTCAATGAGTGATAATTCTCCCCTTCTGAATTACCATAGTCCTGTTGTTCGTTCTTAAATATGAATCCTTTCGCCTCATAGAAAGGTATTCCTTTATGATTGCCTTTTGATACAGAAACCCATTGTTCGGTTGCGTTAAACTCCTCTTTTTGCTGCCGAGTATGAGCATTTAATAACATTGTTCCGATGCCTTCATTACGTCTCGAAGGATTTAGATACAAAACAAAAACTTCACCAGCGGAGTCACTTATCATACCGCCGCCAATCGCACCAATTACTTCGTTCTCTTCAACAGCAGCAAAATAGCCTCCCCATTCTCTTCCCGTCTCAGTTACTTCCCTCTGTATTCTCTCAGGATTATAGAACTCTTTAATAATCCTGTTAATATATTCTTCACTGCGTATTTCACTATATGTATTCCGATTGGCATCACTGCAAACTTTAACAATGCCCGCTACATGTCTTGTATCTGCTTTAAGGATTTCTATCATATTAGTCTCCTTCCGAAGGATATATTTTTCACTAGCCAAATCGCTCATAATGGAAAATACATACGACCAAGAGCAACAAAGAAATTATGCATTATAAAGGTGCCTTCAGTCTGAAGCACCTTATTTTACTTACTCAATTTCATTAAACGGATAGTAAAATTCATCCCCATTTTTCAATATAATACTGAATTGTTCATCTATAAAATCTAAGTCTGTCTCGTTTACCGGGATCACCCAGAAATCCTCATTTACTTTAAACCGGTATTCAATACTGTCTGTCTGAAAACAAATGGTTTTCACTGCATTCTCGTTTACATAACCGTAAAGAAATCCCTGGTCTTCTATTGAGATACTGCTAATATTGGATGTACGGAATACATGCTCTATGTGCTGATGGTCTGAATCGCTAACCGCCGGACTGGAGGAGCTGGTTAGTTTCCAGCCTAAAATACCTTTTTTATAGACTTCCCCATAAATATATTTGGAGTCCGAGCTGAACACAATCTTACTATCCCCGTAATTAATCTCTTCTCTAATTTCCTTGTCCACTATGACATTTGCTAAATTTGCATTTGGGAAATAGATAAGAGTCCATCCAATTACCATCATACTTAGTGTTAAAAAGACAGCCAGCCTCTTCTTCATTTGGTTTACTCCTCTTTAGTTCAGTAATCCTGATTAATTGGCTGATTCCAATGTGACCAGAACAACCTCCGGACGATTCAGGAATCTGACTGGAATCACACTGTTCCCAAGTCCTCTGTTTACAACCATTGTTGTGTTACTTGATGTGTATGTGCCTGATGTATACCGTGGAGGAAATCCCTGGTCAGGAGCAATTAAACCACCGACGAAGGGGAATCTGAATTGTCCGCCATGGGCGTGGCCTGAGAAAACAACATCAAACTCATGTTCCGTGTAAAGTGAAAACAATTCTGGCCTGTGGGACAGTAGAATCTGAAACTGATCATGTCCGTTGATGTCTTCACTTAAATTGCCGATTCTTTCTTCCATAATTGCTTTTTCATGTTCCCGTTCTGTTACATTCGCCGGGTCGTCAATCCCGGCGATAAAGATCTGGTCGTCCCCAACAGCGACCTCCTCTGCTTCATTTCTCAAAACCTTTACGCCAATATCTTTCAGGCTGCTCTCTAATGTGTCGAACTGATTTGACCACCATTCGTGATTTCCAGTTACAAAGTAGACTGGTGCAATCTGAACGAGCTTTTCCATTAAAATTAAGCTTGGTGTCTCATCATCTGTGTCTGCATCGATTAAGTCACCTGTAAAAACAATTAAATCCGGCTTTGACTCTATTACTTTTTCAACTAAGCGGCTTTGGTCCTTCCCAAAGGACTTATTGTGCAGATCAGATAATTGAACAATTCTGTATCCATCGAAACTTGGCGGAAGCTTCTTTGAAGTGATGGTGTACTCAGTTGTTACAAGTGAATTGTTTTGAAAATAAAAGAAAGAAATTATTAATACCATACCAGTTAAAAAGTAAATCCATAACTTTTTCGTTTTGTTCTTCATTAGTCATCTCCTGGGTTTTGCTGCAAACTTCTAAAACTTCATTTCTTTTCCGGCGGATCATGTGTCACATAAGTTCCCGCTATAAAATCGTGAATAGACCGGCTATCTTCTCTTAAGACAACCATAAATATACTAACGATTAAAGCTATACCAAATGTTAGAGCATAGATTAACGGCCCTATGAGTTCTCTGAGCAGCATTGTTCCAATGCCTGTTTTCTTCCCATCAACCCTTACGATTCGAATACCAGCTACCCACTTACCGATCGTATAACCAGACCAAATAACCGGTAAAATTATGAAATAGAGATTTGTAAAAAGATCGGGCGGGTTAAAATAATTTTCTGTTATATATTCACCGTATATCAGATTCGATAAAATAGCAGTGACTACAGCTATAATAAGACCGTCTACGAATCCCGCACCCAGCCTGATCCAAAAACCCGCAGAGTTTTTACACTCCATGCTACTCCTCCTTAAGTTGTTTGTTAATTACGAATTTGCCTTACCTGCAGCTGCTAAATTGCCAGTTATTGACCCGATGGTAAGGAGAGCTATTGTTAATAAGAAGATTACTCAATTTACTTCTATTACAATACTTTCGTAAAATTCTTCATTAAGATAGACATCCATCTTCCATACTCCAGGTTCAGGGAATTGTAAATGAGAAGGATGCGAGTAGTCTGCACCGTTAACTCCGAATCCCAAAGGGTACTCTTCTCCTCTAACCAAAGGATTAACTTCATCACTAACTCCTTCATGATAAGCCTCTACTGATACATATTTGTTTAACAGATCATCACCCCAAAAATGCCACATCTGCTTAGATGGCTCGCCTGCTATTATTCCTGCACCGAGCAGCCCAATCTTTCCTTCTATCCCAATCATATCTCGATCTTCAGAAATAAAAACAGGAGATGGCTCCCATTCTTTTGAAACGTCTTCTTTTTCTATTTTAGCATCGGCAGAACAAGCACTAACGAATAAAATTAGCGACATATTAAGCAATAACCGTTTCATGTTTCCTCACCCCAATTTTTAATAAATTATACCATTAACACCAATAGAATATAACAAAAATTTCCATGTATTAGAATATTCAGGAAACCTTATATTTATCGCCAACTATACTTCAAGATAGGTAGAAAGAAAAAAAGTAATTTTTGGAGCAAAGAGTTTTGCTTTTCTGTGCGACTATGAAGAAGAGGAATCTGAGATTGAAGAATTGTGCAGGCTTCAAACCTACGAAAGAATTGAGGCAGCCTTCGGAACTATGATCGATTACCTTGTGCTAAAAAAAGAAGGTCAGGATCAAAGGGCTAATCAACCTAAGAATAAAGAATTAAAAACTATAGTGGAGGAATGTGCGTTCTACTAGGTATAATACAAAGAAGGACAAAAGTTTGAAGACATTACGAAAAGGCATAGTGATATACTCTATGCCTTTTTTGCACGAACTAGAGCGAGTGTTCATGTGTTCAGTTATTAAGGGTTGAAATGCAGAAGCAAAAAATGACAACGGTTTTGACATAACAGATATTGTTAATTCAAACGAAAAACTCATCATATTTGGCAAGTTTTTAATATGTTTTTTTAACTAACGCTATTCGTTTGTTTACGTACATGTTCTGCACAAACATAGTCCTTCCTTCGTGGTATAAGGTGTAATTCCCTATCTTCAATAAAATATATGACTCTTTTAGGATAAGTCCTTTTTCATTTTGCGGATATATACTATTTGACCGATATGGTAAGCATTATGTGTAGTAGCATTTCCAATTAAAGCCCACCACTTAGCTTCTACTGGAAAACCATTTACACTTGATTGCAGCTTCTCTTCAGTTATCAAATCTTGCCAGCGTAACAGCACCTCCAGTAATTGTTCTTTAAGCTCTGTAAAACTTCTATCTTTTGTTGCAATAAAACTGTCTGCATTATCTTCTAAGGATTTTACAGCATTAACGTTTGATTTTTCATACCTTAACTGCCACACTTCATTCCAATAGATAAGATGCTGGACAATTTCTGCAATACTATGACTTGCCCCATCAGGCTTCCAATTAGCCTCTTTATCCGAGATCCTTTCAACCGATTCTTGAAAGGATGCATACCAGCTACGATCATTTGCATTGGCTAACAATTGGTCTAACAATACCGTTTTTGCATGAATCATTTTAACCCCATCTCCCTTATTATTTTGTACTTTTATTGTTTTTTGATAATATTTATGGAGAAATTTTTAAAAAACAATAATAATATTTTTACATCCACATTAATCAATTTCATATATTCTTTAATTATCCCTGCTCCGTTAGTTTTCCAAGTATCTTCTTTGTTCTATTACTAAATTCCTTTTATTTGGGGTAAAAAAAAGAAAAATACGTCTCTGCTTATTGCAGAAACGCTTCCGTTTGTTTCTGTAATGCTTTAAACAATTCCTTATAGAAATTAAAGGACTACATACTAAGAAGTCCAGGTGTATTAAATGTATTGTATCAGAAAATAT
>NZ_MTIV01000022.1 GCF_002019695.1 Evansella clarkii
CCCCCCCCCCCTTCATCATTATTTTAAAATTAAAATACCTTACAATACAAGGTATAATCTTAAAAAACTATCTACGAATATGTCATTCGTAGATAGACCTATCTTATTTTCGGTATTGTCTATATCTAAGAGCAAAATCAAAAGTTCCCCAGCTAAGGTTAGGAATCGTTATTTGGTAATAAAAATCCCCAATGCCTAATACTGATGCATCGGCATCTAATCCAGTAGAAGTAGCAGTGTACCTTGGCCTTGTTGATGTGATGAGTCGGTCACCTAGTGCTACCATTCTATATAATGAAAAAGTAGCTCTTTGGCTGGTATTTGTAGCATTTATGGACATTGATGATTGCAAGCTCATATTATTGCTATCAATCATTATTCTATTAGTTCTATATGTTTGGCCGTTCATTGATCCAGACCTATTCAGGTAATGCCATCGAGTTATAGCAGGGTAAAAATCATCAGATTGAGAAAATGATAAATCCTCGCTTATCTCAATATCAACTTCAGGTTGCTCTATAAAAATATGAGTATCTTTTACATGAACAGGCATGGTGTATTTTTCACCTGTTTCGTGAGTCACTTCCACTGTAAAAATGATTTGATCATCTTTTGAATCTACCCCTATCGCTTCGAGTCCACTAATCGGATCTTGGTTGAGTATACGAGTGTATTCATTCTTAATCTCGTTATCTGGAAATCTCTGATCGACAGTGATGTTGACAAGTGTCTCTATATCTTTATTTATAAGAGAGTCGAAATACGTGTCCAATAACTCTGTCGCATTGGTCAATTCCTCGTTATCATTGTCAAAATCACTTTCAGCTGCTGCAGGGTTAACCACCATAATAGATACAAATAACAAAATCAATAAAACAATTATTCTCTTAATCATTTGAATTCCTCCCTTAGTTCTCGTTTAGGATCGCACCCCTTATACTCCCCCAAACCTCCTCCCAATATAAGATTTAAAATTAAAGTCTGGAAGGTTAAATCTTCCACATCAAGACAAATAAATTATATTATATGGATTTTTTTACCACAAGTTACAATTTTCTGTATATTATAACACCCTGCGATTTAATGTACTATATTCTTCCATTTCCTCAATCCACCAAAGGTTTCTATCATAAATCTACTATTGACAAATATTTATATTAAACATATAATTAGTGGTTATCCTCCATAATACCTCGCAATAGTCCCACACCCCGAGGCGACCAGTCGATGGCTATGAAAATATAAGACGGTTCCAGGCTCTCACCCATCCACCAATAAACAACAAGAAAAGAGATCAAGAGAAGGAGAGAATCGATGAAAAAGAGTAAAAGACTTGAAAATTCAAGAGAAGTCACAGCAAAAGGGGTGGGGAAACATGGCATCATCAAAGCAACTGGATAAACCTAAAATGGCAAGCTGGCTGGAAAGCTTTTTAGATAATACTCCGAAACCGGCACATCCGACGAAAGAGACGCTTACACAGATCGGAGAGAATGCCCTTCATGCGAAGTTAATGGACGTCGAGGAGTACAACATGGAAGTGAGCCCACGTCTTAGAAAGCGACTACCTGAACGTTTAGAGTTCAGCGAGATAGCCGCGATCTTACTTCACGTCCTGTCGTTTCGGTCGATTGCTACGTCCAAACAGGCAGACAGTGGAACGCTCGGTGTGTATGTGCCAGGAGATAATATCATGTGGCAGAAAGGATCAAAATTTAAAAACCCCGAAGGTATTTATTCCACGAATGAGAAACTGCTGCAGTATATGATGAGACAGCTCACCGCGGATATTCGGCAAAAAGAAATTGAAGAAGCGATCGGCATTATCAATACGTATGCTCCCGAAGTGAGTGCCACCACCGACCCGCATCTCTTTCCTGTGAACAATGGCATCTACAACCAGAAAACCGGCGTGTTAGAGCCGTTCTCTGAGGATTACGTATTCCTCACTAAAATCAATGTGAACTACGTACCAAACGCACAAAACCCCATGATCCAGGAGCCTGATGGTACACATTGGGATGTAGAGTCCTGGCTAAACGACCTTTCTGTCACTCCGGAAGTCAACGAGCTCTTATGGCAGGTCATCGCGGCCAGCCTGCAGCCGAACCGGGGGATGAACAAGTCCATCTGGTTTTATTCCGAATCCGGGAACAACGGAAAAGGTACGGTGGGTCAGCTAATTAAGAACTTGCTCGGCAAGGGAAACTATTCATCTTTATCTGTGATTGATTTTAACCACGAATTCAAAAAGCAGGATCTGCTTGGTGTAGCCGCAAATATCGCCGATGAGAACGACGTGGATAAATATATTGATTCTGTGAAGGACTACAAGGCGAGCATCACAGGGGATGACGTGATTATCAACCGGAAGCATAAAGACCCGGTACGGGTGCAGTTTCGCGGGCTCAACATCCAAATGATGAACGGACTGCCGAAGACGAAAGATAAAACCGGATCGTTCTATCGTCGTTTAATTATCGTGCCGTTTATCAAATCATTTACGAATAACGGGGAGAAAAACTATATCAAGAGCGATTATATCGCCAGAAAAGAGGTGCTGGAGTACGTCTTATATAAGGCCCTGTCGCTTGAGTTTGACGAGTTCAGCGTTCCGCAGGCGTCGGCATACCTGCTCGATCAGTACCGAGAGAAGAACAATCCTGTGCTGGATTTCTGGAATGAGCTGCGTGAAGAATTTAAGTGGGATCTGATCCCGAAGCAATTTCTATATGACTTATACCAGAAATGGTTCGAGCGGAGTAATCCGAGCGGGAAGCTGATTGGCCAGCGCACCTTCTTTGACCAGCTCTCACCGATTATAGACGCGGACGGGGAATGGGAAAACCGCATTGGCGCTGACAAGACCAACATTCGTACCGGGACCAGTATGGATAATGATGAGCCGCTCATCACGGAATACGGTCTCGATAAGCCGTACCGAAACGGCGCCCCGTCTCCGTGGGTCAATTCGAGTTATAACGGAACGAATCCTCAAACGATTCGTGACTTTACACGAAAGACGAAATACCGGGGCATTCTGAGGAACTGAAATGCCCGGGAATCACTTGCCTATATAGGAGGGATCGGCATGAATGTTGTTTTATTTATTATCGTGACGATGATTGCCGCCCTGCTTTTAGGTCATCAGACGTTCAAACGCCATCTGGAGAGAAAATCAAGGACGTACGCCAATGAGACCTTTCCGGACCGCTATTTCGATACGAAATACCACTTCTTCCGGCAGACCCTCCCACTCAAGGGACACCGGGTGATCCACTGGCATCAGGGGAAAAAGACGGTAATTAATCTATACCAGGTCGACCGCGTCAGTGTCCGCCTCTTTCGGCTCGCCATCCACACGAAGAACCAAAAGACCGTACACCTCCCGCTTCGGTTTGAACGCCTGGTGGAAATCTACGCAATTTTCAAATATCACCGGCCGGACGACTCCCGCACCACCCTTTCGACCCGGTATGCCTATCAGAAGCAGTGATGTCTCTATTAAAATAAAGGGATTGTCTTTTTAGACAATCCCTTTTTTACGTTGAGCCTTATATGTCATCCTTCTCTTTTCCCCTTACGGTACTCATCTAAGACAAAAACTACCGCCTCTTTAAAATCCATTGATGGGTCACGGTCCCCAAGAATAGCCTGACAGGCATAATCGAACCTGACAGATGGATTCTTGGACCTTATGTATGCTAAAAATCGATAACTCTTATCGTGGCTCACCATCATCAACTGATGTTTTTTCTAATTCACCGAAGTCAATATTAACAATTTGCCAAGATTGAATCCCAACATTATCATCTGGACTAACTCTTATGACCTCCCCCCCCCCCTTCATTTACCAGGGTTTTCTTCCAATTTACATAGAAAAACTGTTCGGGAGTTTCATCCATAACTAAAATATTATACATATGAAACGTCAGGTCTTGGATGACGATCACCTTGTGATCCGAAGTGATAATTGGTCCTCAATATAAATCATTTAAATAGGCACAATTATGTGATTGGTAAACTCAATTACAGCATTACTGTCCCAATTTATTTCTTTAATGACTTCTGTACTAAAGCTGATAAAATTATACTTAATTCATATAATCCAATTAAAGGTATAGTAATAAGTAGGTCAGTCAAAATATCTGGTGGACTAATGATAACTGAAATTATAACCATAATAAAATAGGATACTTTCCTAGCTTTCTTTAATATGGTATGGTTTATGATTCCTAATCGGGTTAAAAACATAATTAAAACTGGAAACTGGAACAATACAGTTATGGGGATAACCAAGTAGAATACAAAGCTAAAGTATTGAATAATCCCAATGGCCTCCGTAGTACCTATTCTCTCTCCTAAAATTTGAGAAAAGTTGAAAACCAAGGGTAGAATTATGTAATAAGAAAAAATAAAACCCAAATATAGAAGTATAACTGAAGTTGGAACATATATAAATGTAGCTAATTTTTCATTGCTATGTAAACTGGAGCTAACAAATGACCATATTTGGAAAAACATAAAAGGGATTGCTAAGAAAATAGCTATGCCGATAGTAAAAAGAACATATATTCTTATCGTGTCCCAAGGGGAAAATACATTCCAAGATAGTTCTAATGCATGAGGTACATTCTTTAGATAATTTATTACACCATCTGCTAAGAAAAAACTAACAAAAGTCGCAAGTACAATAAAAATTAAACTTGAAATTATTTTTCCTCTCAGTATTTCAAAATGTTCAATGAACGTTAAGTTATTTTCAGACATATAGAATCTACTCCTATTTTGTTGAGATATACCTTAATTTAGGTATATCTCAACAAGTGATCTATTCTTCTTTTCTATCCTCTTGCTCATCTTTTTGGCCATCTGATATGATATCTCTTGTCCCATCCTTAAATTCTTTTAATGTTCTACCAAACGCTCTTCCGAGTTCTGGCAGCTTATTCGGTCCAAATAAAAGTAGAGCTATTATTACTATTAAAACTAAACTAGCAGGACCAATATTACCCATTATTATTTCCCCTCCTTTCTTGAAAGTAGTATTTACTATTCTTTGTTCAATTCATATGTCTTAATGATTTGATCAGATTCATCTTTTAACACTAAATAAATTGGTCTATTATTGGGGAAATCAATTAAACTAGAAGAGTGTGTAATCCAAAAGGATATTTTACCGTTTTCAGCTGGTATTAGAATGGATCTTTTGAGATCACCAATCGACATAATAGTATTAGTGTCATCAATACCAACAATAAATCCTTCTTCACTTTGAATCTCTGCACGATATTCTCCTTTGGAAAGTCGAGTTATCTCAGCAAGGAAGTATGATATTTCTCCATTATCTAAAAAGTTTACAAAACCTGTTTCGTCTTCACTTGTGACTAGTTGAAATTTATTATCCTCAGTATCCACGTTTGATGTATTGCTAAAACACCCTATAGACAACAAAATAAAAAGTAGTAAAATGATAAAGATTAATAACTTATTTTTCATTTAATATCCCCCCTCAAATAAGTTTAATTCCGTCACGAATACTTACTTATTCTCTGAATTGTTTGAACACCAAATAGTAGGCTACCCCTAATGAGGTGGTTGAAAAGTTGATCGATAGGGAGAAACAACATGAACTAACCGGTCATTACTTGAAGAAACTCGCTTATTACCTCACTTCAAAGAACTATGACTTGGTTTTCGTTTGTCGTCAATCTATTTAAAAAAATAGAAAGAACTCGATATTAAATCTACTAAGCACTAACATTATACTAGTAATATAAACGACAAATAACATTCTTCTTCTCAATAAACTAAGAGAATTGGTGTTTTTGCACTGATTTTGTGCACTATTTAGGATGAAGTGTCTATAGGAAGTAAACACGGGAGGAACTGATCTAATTAGTCCATAAATTGCCCCCGCGATAATACTATATAATAAATCACCAATTAAAATGGATGTTATAACATAGAAATGAAATATAGATCCAGCTTGATATGTAATAAATCCTAATCCTAAAATCGATCCCCAAAGTAGAGAAGATTTGTTTCCAGCTTGATTGACCCATTCTGCGGGTATCGCAAATTTTCCAGTCGGCAGAATTTTGGTTTTATTTGTATACTCTAATAATAGAAATACAATGGTCGTTGTAAAAAGGATAGTCATTCTTGTTTCATAGGTTGCAAACAAAGATATCACTAACCCTAATGCGCCTATGCATAAACCAATAAACGTAGAGCTAATAACCATCGATAATATATATTCAACAAAATATTTCACTCTTTTCTTTTGGTTGCCATCCAGGCTCCCTAAAACGTTTAGCCCTCAAATACTGTCTGAACTAGCTAGGGCTGCTGTTAATGATATTAAACCTAATAAAACAATATCCATCTACTCCACCTCCTGGAAAAAGTATTGAGGCTGGACAATAACTAAAATGGACCACGATAAAGAATAATGGTTAAATGTTAAAGGATTTTTTAAAGGAGAAAATCCGAACTAATTCGAATTCTAGCAGTAGAAATATGAATCTTCGTTCGGATTTACCCTTTGTTTAAAATACTTTTTGTCCCATCCTCTTTTAATATTTATTAATAGTGAGTTGTACTCCTGCAAGCACAAAGTACATATCTTCCAGATACTTTTGCCCCTCTATCACATCTACTAAAATGAGGGGGATCTGCAGGGCCAGCGATATCAAGTTTACAATCTCTGCATATATGACCACTTGATCCACCTTCTGAATACCAAAACCCTCCAGCATATGGACACAACCCAGTACCACATGGCGCGTTGGATCTTGTACAGGTTGAATATGAAGTAGGACAAGTTCCATTCGATAAGCGACATCCACTACACATCTGACCATGAGGAGGAGCACAAGGTGTTCCATGAGCCAGTGCCATTTGTAATCCATCTCTAGGATTTATTATAAGTATTGCTACTAGACCAGCAGTAGCGACTGCCAATTTGTTTATGAAATTTCTTCTGCTAATTTTTCTTTGCATCGATGCTACAAACGTTTGTGTTTTAGAGTCTTTGCTGTTTCTCTCCTCCATTTCATCACCCTCTACTAAAAATTATGCAACCTTATTAGAAACTGCTTTTAAGTATTTTTCTAGATGTCCATATGTGTTTACAAGCCCTTTCTCTCTCACTACCCCCTCCCCATCAATAGCATAAGCAAAAGGTGTTGCAATAATATCTAACTCTTGCCCGTCTTCTTGTGTTACCTGAACCACTTCGAAATTTACGTTATGCTTTTGGGCATATGTTCTCACGTCTTCAATATCTTCAGATATCACCCCCAGTACCATTTTCACATTAGTTTTATTCGATAGATTTATTAAATCTGGAAGTATTTTTGAACACTCTTCACATTTTGTGGAAGCAAACATAACTAAGGTTGAAGTACCATAGTTATTTTCAATTGACCATTTTAAATTCCTTATCGATTTTAATGGAATCTTAGGTAACTCTCTTCCAATTGGTATTCCACTTTGATTAACCCCTCTGGATGTCCCCATAACCATAATTCCAAGTTGTCTATACAGAATTAGATTCATAATAAGAAGAGGGAAAACTAATACCCAAAGTGATATATAACTGATCCAAAAAAAATTACTCATCTTAATCTCCTTTCAAGACAAATTTCTTGTATCGGCCAGCTCTAACTTTATATGCTTTATAGGCATACAATGCATCTGGATACCCAATAACAATGTATGTGACCAATAAAGTGATAATTAGTTGTGTTAATAGTCCTTCCATAATAGATAATTCTATTAAGATACTAATCTCAAAATTTACAGTTAAAATAGCTAATAAGCCAAAAAAGACATTAAAAAAGGCAAGTTTCCAGCTTAATTTAGAATTATTTTGAGACCCGAAACACCCGCAATCAACTTTTCCTTTTTTCACCAAAAAATAACTAACGCCGATAGCTTGACCAAAATATAGAAGACCAATAAGATATAATGCTACCAAGCTAGAGGTGTTTAAATAAAAACAAGTAACAATTAAAAGCTGAGATAATGTTAGTATTAGGTGCATTTTTGGTCCTCCTGGGAACCGGTCATCCATATTGAATATAAATGTCCATACATATGCAACTATTGAGGCTATAAAAGGTATTGTTAATAAAACCCCTATCATCATTTCCCTCCCAATGGTAATGTATCTTTGAACACTGCGGTCCCCCTTCCTATTATATATATTTCTAATTCTACCAAAATATAACATGAATTATATGAATATTCAAGCAATTATAACAAAAAAATGTATTTCCGCTTAAGGATACTCGCTTGCTGCAGGCTGGGGCAACAATAAAAGACGTTCAAGAGCGTTTAAGACATAATGACATCCAAACCACAATTAATATCTACACACATGTAACAAATAAATCCAAAGAACGTACAAAATTTCCTTAACTTTATGATGGAAAATACTCAATAAGTTTAAAGTTGGTCAAAAGTGGGTCATTTTCTCTAAAACAACGTAAAAACTCTTCTCCTTGGTCGAGAAGACCAAAGAGGGCTGAACGTTGATATAACAAGGATATTAACGCTTCGAGAACTGAGGTGCACGACGAGCAGCTTTAAGACCGTATTTCTTACATAGAGATAAAAAGGGTTGACGACAGACCAAATCAGCGTATTGCGCCATTCCCAGCCGCTTTCTTGCAAGTATAATCCTCCACTCGCCCCTACGATCACTGCTAAAAAAAATGATTCCTCTGACAAACACCTGCTTGGAATCTCTTTTGAATTCCATTAACGCCCCCCCCTTTTTTCCCGACAATACCATTTCACGCCCGGTATAACCGGGCGCGTTGGGCAATAAATCAGTTGAAATGCGCTTCCAGCCCCCAGAACTTATTCCCTTTGAATTCTTTTAATTCCAGGGACAGATTGCAGGTAAAGTCTTTCCCTTTCTTACTTTTCGCTGTGACCATGATTTTCCCGCCGGCCCGTACATCCTCAATTTCTTTTTTGGTCAGGCTATAACCAGAGAATTCCGGCTTAAACGGTGCGTTTTTACGGGTGTATTTACTTGGATCTTCCCGTTCCTCGAAATGCGGTTCGATCCCCCAGCTCTTGTTGCCTTTGTACTCCCGCAGCTCAAAGGTGACATCAACCTCGAACGGTTTACCTGTTCTGGCGCTCACTGCTTTGATCCTCACTTTTTCTCCGGCACGCATCTTTTTCTCGTCTTCTTTTGTGAACGTATATCCAGACCACTCGATCGGGAACGGTGCGGTATCGCGTGTGTAACTGTCTGCTTTTTTACGCTGGAAACCCCAGAAAGACTTCCCTTTATATTCCCCTTGCTGGAGGGAACCCTCGACGAGCTGCACTTTACCGGTCTTCTGGTTGGTTGCTTGAATCTGAATGGCATCACCGTTTAATAGTTTCTCGATTTCTTCCGGAGTGAACGTATGGCCGCCCCACTCTTTATTAAAACGAACCTTCTCGCCAGTCGGCTTGTGAACACCTTCTGTTTTCGGTTTCGGCTGCAGCCTTTGCATCGACGCATCCGGAGAGCCTACTTTTTTCATCAAGGTTTCCGCATTGCGGTAAAAGACCTCTTTATCGTGTTTAATCAGCGTTGTGGCGGTGTGTAAGACGTCATGAGGTTTGACTTTGAACTCCCCCGCATCTTTCATCGCCTTAAACAGCTTCTCTGTCACACCAGGATCACCGATCTGTGACCCTTCGAGAAGTGCTGCAGCAATCTCTCCGATTTTCGTTAGAGTTAGCTTCCCTCTCGCATCGACCAAGAGTGCCGTCTTCCCGGTTGTCACTTCACTAAGAGTGCTTACTCTGGTCGCACCAGTTCCCACTTCATATTTGCTGAGCTGTTTCTCCAACCACTTATGAGACGGATGAGGGGGCTTTTTATTTACCCCTTCAGCCACGATGGGAGAGCCGTTCTGACCCAGCCCGGTACTCGTAGTATCGTCACCCTCTTCATCAGCGGTCTCTTTATCCGCATCGAATATCGCTTTGAATCCCTGGTCGATTGGCACACTTACCGTCGTTGTAAACGCCGGATGTTTCTCGATGTGACCTTTAATGCTGTCATACACATAATTTTCTCCGAACATGGCCAAAAAGTTTTTCGCAAGCGTCTCGTAAATGGCTTTCCCGCTCGGACCGTATTTCGAGAGCTCGTCCAATGATTTCGGCACGGTAGTACCTGGACGATTCGCCCCGTGAGCTCCACCGTCTTTAACGTGCGTTTTTCTCGGTTTACGGTGCGTGAGAAGTGCTGTATCCGCCCCGACAACCCCTGCGATTTTATCTACGAGCGGTAGCATCTCTTTGAATTGCTCGGTTGAGATGACTTTATCCTCGGTTCTCGGATAGCTGACGATCTTTGCTTCATACATTTTCTGGTATGTTGCAAGCACCTCTTTGGATTTGTACCCCCTGGTTCCCAAGATTGAAGCCAGCCCACCGAGATCTAACAGTTTTCCCGGAGCGGTTTCTTTGCGGGTTTTCGAGTCCTGAATGACCTTAGAAGGTCCGTAACTTTGCATGTCTTTCTCCGCATCCTGCTTGTTGTCATAACGCCAGCTGTCTTTATCCTCATCGAATTTCCGAGTGAATACGTTCCCGTTTTCGTCTTTGTATTTTACTTCGAAGTACGGTTTTTTCTTATAGGCTTTCACAAGCGCTAACTGATCGGCAACGAGTTTGGTCATCACGGATTTCAAGCGCCCCTGGCGGACGACGGCATTATACCCTTTGGAACGGGCAGCATGAGTCGCAAGACGCGTCAGCTGCATGCTGATGAAATCCCACTGACTTCTAACGTTAGCTTTTACATACTCTCCGTCCTTGTTGTAGGACGGCAGGTCAACGATGTTCTTAAAACCGTTCTGGAGCTCTTTTTCGGATTCATCGATGAAGTACATTCGTTTTACCGGCCCCTTCCAGCCGATCGCCTGAATGACCTCCCAGCCGATGAGCTGACCTTCCCCGGATGGGTCTTTATCCGTCGCAATCACGATGGCGCTCGCATGTTGCGCCGCCTTCTTCACGTCCTGAATCGCTCCGGCTTTACTCGTTATTTTGCCAGTTTTCATGTTTTTGGATTTCTGCGCCTGCTTTTTCCAGTTAAGCTGGGAAACATCCCACGGCATCGATCCAGGTTCCCATGATTTAAAATCGTCTTTTTCTCTATCACCGACCATCTCATGAGGTTCCACGAACTCCAGCATGTGGCCAAAGAGGGCCTGCACCTGATAGGCTTGTCCGTCATATGTACCGGACATCCCGCCCAGGGCTTTTGCAAAATTTTTCGCGGCACTCGGTTTCTCTGCTAATAATAAATATGTCATAGGCGTTCAACCTCTCCCTTTATCTGTTTTTATCTGGTGTCTCTCTGCTGCATCTTTCTCAGGCGTTCCTGCCTTGCGAACATCTTTTGACGTTCTTTCTCTGTCTGTATATGTGTAGATATAGTTTGGTCTGTCTTAATAAGCGTGTCACGGTTTTCTTCAAGGACACGTACGAATTCCCCAACATCCCTCGGCAGTCCGCCGTTTAAGAGCCCCATACGGTCAAGGAGAACCACGGTCTGCATGATCGTGCTTCGTTCGGCGTACGCCCGGAACAGTTTCTCCTGCTCGTCCAGTTTGTCGAGAACCCGACCGATCCCCATGTTGACCATCCCGAGCCGTTCAGCGGTCTGGTAATCCTGTTCGGACCCAGGCGAGCTGGACGGTTCATTTGATTCGTACTCCTCAGAAGTGTGAGCAACAAACAAAAGCGCGTAAATGTCCAGCTCATCGTTTTTCGCGCCTAGGTGCGTCTCAGGGTTGAAACCTTCATCGAAGACTGGATGCTGTAAAACGAGCCACTGCTTTGCATACTGGACGTGCGTACCGGCTGCATCTCGGAACGAATCGAATAATAAATACCGGAGAAGAGATGACTTCGTTGTAAATACCCGGTTCCTTTCAGTGATTTCGTATTCTCCCCATGGGAACGAAACCACAGCTCCAGTATGATTTTCTTTCAGGCGCTTTTGAGTAGCAGCAATCAACGGATCGGGGATACCAGAAACCTGTAACCTCTTAATGTTCGGGTTTAACCGGACCGGCCGATCACCCCCGACATGCTCGAAGATCCCTGACAGCGTTTTGAACCTCTTCCAGTCAATCGGGGGAGCCGCCCCTCTTTTCTCTGTGGATGGTACGGCCGACGGAGAAGAAGATGATGCGTCCTCTCCGCCATGGGAATGGGTTAGTGCTTCTGGTTCTAATTCAGAACCATGCCCGGAATTCACCTGCCCGTCCCCACCTCCATGTTTAGGCGGTAAGCCTTCGGGTCGTACTTCCGGTGCAGGTTTCACCTGTTTAGGTTGCACTTCTGGCTTTTCGGATTTTTCTTTGTTTTGTCCGCGAATCCCGGCCAGCTCTGCCTCGATGTCTAAACCAATATCGAATTCCGACATGTTTTCTCACCTCACTTTTGATTCAAGTCTTATTTACGACAATTCACCGTCTTCGTCTTCGACCAGGTAGTTATCACCCCGGATAATGCCTAACATCGCATCAAATCCGTTCACCACGGATTTTCCTAAATGGTGTTGATTAGTGCTAAGATTCTCGATCGCATCGATCAATTGATTTAATCGCTGAATCTCCGCAGTCGGCAGATCATAATCCTGATTTTGCCACTTCACGTAGTGATACATGGCATTGATGAGAAATTCCGTCTGATCCATCCCGAACTTATCCGACCAATACGCGAGATATCTATAATCCTCCGGATACATCCGCATGTTATGGCGCTCCGTCTTCTTCACCCGGGGAGCCGCCTGCCTTTTCGGCGTGGATGGCTTTGGAGCCGGGAGCGGGACCGCTTCTTTTAACGCACCAGTATGTTCAGCCATACGCACTCACCTCTTTCTTTTGTAATTTGTTTTATTTGAGAGCCCTCATAAGAAAATAGGACATTATACTAAATCTCTAATTCTATTCAACTTCTCTTGCAGTTCCTCGTTCTCTTTAAGCTGCTCGGCAATCTCTTTTAATTCTTTGTGTAATTCTTCTTGTCTTCGCAACAATCTCATTCTTCTCTCAGGTAGCTCTACTACTAAATAAGGGATAGTGATTTTCTTTATTCTCCATAATTTATATCTCTTCCAAATCGCATTTGCCCGCATCATCATCCAATCACCTCTATTGAGTAGATCATTATTATGTATCACCTCTCTCACATTAATTGGTAATATATGTAAATACAATTTTACAGTTAAAACGCTGTACGTACAAGGGTTTTGTTTAAATTTAGTTCATTTTCGTGTAACAAAACAACAAAAGGCCAGGTCTTAAACCAATCCCGGACAAGCCGGGCGATAGACAGACTGAAACAAAGTTAAAAAACCGTTCAAACCATGCGGTGACAAGCACCGCCGGGAAAACGGGTGAAGACGAAAATACAAAAAAAACTATAAAAATATAGGAGTGGATAAATATGAAACAGAACACAACAGTAGTAGAGGTACGCAGCGCAATCAATGACAACGTGGTGATGAGCTTTGAACATACAAGCGAGGAATCCACAAACATCATCACAGCTGGATTTTCTAAAATCTGCAACGCACTAAAAATCAACCGTGTGCAGGCGGAAAGTCGTTACTACGTGACAAAAGGCTAACCCGATAGCGATGTATGTCTCATACATCGCTATTTTTTTATGTACTCACAAAAAGGAGTGATTCCCATGAATCAGGAGCAAAACACCAAATTAGACAAACTCATCGCACAAACTGAGCGCCGAATTGCCGTAGCGAAAGTGCGTGTAGATACCACGAAAGGTCACCTTGCAAGGATTAAGAACAAAGGCGGAATGGTTACCGAGCACGGCGGATGGGAGAAGGGTTATTGGGAAAGCCGATTGTCAGTGCTTGAGGATACGCTTGATGACCTGAATGAACTAAAGATGCTTGGTGTACAAAAAATTAAAACAGGAGCGTGATTGATAATGACTACTGCAAATCAAACAGAAAAGAAAATTAGCGACACAATGACTACCGGACGGAAAGTCGGTCTCTTAATGGACCATCTGCAGGCAGGCGGAGAAGTAGAAATTGACGGGTACACCTGGGTGTGGCTCGACAACCACATCACAGGCTCATCCACCGATGGAAACGGAGAAACCCAATACTGGGGTATAAATGGCCTGGCCATCAAGGGTGTGAGCATCAAAAACGGAGTGGAAAAACCGACCTATATGGGGCAAGGTACCATGCCGTTCCAGTCATTTGTGGAGCTTACAAATAAGGTCAAAGAAGAAGACTGGCTCGGTATGTGTGCCGGTAACGCCCTGAGATCCATGAATAAGAAACGATAAGGGGGAACTACGATGAAGAAACAAGCTGTTATTTTTGTTACGTATGATACAGAAGAAGAATTGAACACATTGCTCGCCAGTAATTCCACGCATGCAGAGGTGTCTGGCATATACGAGGAAGTCACCGAGACACAAACGGTGCAAATCAAAGATATTTTAGATAATACAAGAAGTGAGGAATAGAAAAAGCGGTACGAGCGGAGCTTATGAGCTCCGCTTTTTTTGTTGTGATGATTTAAGACCGGGGCGGTGAGATGTCACCGCCAGCTAACTGTATAAGAAGGCGAATACCAAAAAGGAGTGGTAGTTGTGGCAGGAAGAAAAGGAATGACGGTTGGAGAATTCAACGTCCTAATGAAGCGGTGTGATACGGAATATGGGGTGAACTATATACGACCGACTATTCATGCTAGATCCCGCCTCATTACAGCGATCGATCTCTTTATGTGTAACGGCGAGACAGCCTCGTTTTCGATTACCAACAATCCGGATAACAAATTCGAACTCACGAAAGCGGTGAACAGTTATCTGGATGACCAAGTGAGAAAAAACGAACCCATCTAAACCATGGCGGTGAGTACCACCGCCCGACAAATTACATGAAGGGAAAGGATAGCAACCTTGCACCTTGACAATTAAATAACGAATGACGTATCGCCCGAGAAAACGAGCGAACGAAAAAAGCATCAAACGATTGCGGTGAGTACCACCGCCGGTAAAAAAGTTGAAGAATACAAAATTAAAACTAATAAACCACTTAAAGGGAGAGATTTATCATGGCAAAGAAAGCATTTAACGAATTAACGGAAAAAGGGCAAAAGCAACGTCTGGCAAAATATCAGAAAGAGCGTGAAGCTCGCGGAACACAAGAAACGCTTGCTCGTCTGGTGAAACCAGCAACTATCAAAACAATTACTGGTGATAACAAGCTGGCAGTCTTCCGCTTCGCCGCTTACGATAAAGAAACCGAAGAAACGAACTTCTTCACTGCGAGCGCGTTCATCGCAAAAGGGAAAGACAAGCTCGAATCCTTCTACGCTAACCTAGCGAAAGGTCAGTTGGTTGCTGTTGAGTACAAAGAAAACAACGGCTACACAAACATCTATAATCTGATGGACAGAAGTTATGCAGATCCCCGCAAAAAATAAGAGCTATAAAAAGTGATGTGTCTAAATGACGCATCACTTTTTTTTGTGTGCCCGGCATGTGCATACGCTTTAGGGTTCAAGTCCCGAACAGTGAAGGTCGTTGTAACTGCTAGCTAAAGGCAAGGGTGTCCGGGGCGACTCGGAATCTGAAGGAAGCCGGAGGCAAATCTCCGACCCGAGGAACACGAATCTCATACAAGGCTGTCTGGTCTGGATGAGGCTGCAAAACAAGTCAAAGTCCTAACGACCGAAGGATCCGGCAGTAAATGAGGCGGGTATATGGAGAGGAAGTTTATGCACTTACCCGGGGAGGTCTGACAGGAACGCCGTACAAATGCGGTAACTGATTCCAGGAGGAATCACTGAACTGTCAGAAGTCAGCCGAAGCCATAGTACCACAGATTTCTAGATTTTGTGGGAAGGGCTGAATCATGAAAAGAGTGCTCATCCACCTGCGTACGTATCATTCGATGACACAGAACATACCAGCTTGCCTAGGAAGCAGAGGTGAATCCCTCCAGGGCTTAGGAAGCGTGGAGAATGATACCACACAATGGAAAGGAAGAGCCACGTGGAGGTTAATGTGATGTTGGAAGAGATATTACACCGAGACAATTTGAATAAAGCATATCTCAAGGTAGTCCAAAATAAAGGGAGCCAGGGCGTTGACGGCATTACCACTGCGGAACTGAAATCCCAGATCTCCGAAGAATGGTCTGCCATCCGCCAGGGGCTCTTGTCGAGAACCTACCAACCGTCACCGATCCGCCGAGTCGAAATCCCGAAACCGGACGGGGGTAAACGGAAGTTAGGGATCCCGACTGTCATGGACCGTCTGATCCAGCAATCCATTAATCTCTACCTTCAACGAATCTATGATCCGACATTTTCTAAGAACAGTTACGGTTTCCGCCCGAAACGACGAGCCCATGATGCCGTGTTGAAAGCAAAACAGTATATCAACGAAGGGTACACATGGGTGGTCGATATTGATCTGGAGAAATTCTTCGACAAAGTGAACCACGACCGGTTGATGCGAACGTTAAGTTACCGTATTAGCGACAGAAGGGTGTTGAGTATCATCCGGAAATACCTTCAGGCAGGAATCATGGAAAACGGATTAGTTAGGCAAAACGACATGGGGACTCCCCAAGGGAGTCCATTAAGCCCGCTTCTCTCAAATATTGTCCTGGATGAATTGGACAAAGAACTGGAGAAACGGAGTATTCGCTTTGTCCGCTATGCGGACGACTGCCAGATTTACACGGGGTCAAAGAAAGCCGCAGAGCGTATCCGAAAGAACATGATCACCTTCATTGAAGATAAACTGAAGCTAAAGGTAAATCGGGAAAAGAGCGCGGTAGACCGTCCGTGGAAACGAAAGTTCCTGGGTTTCAGTTTCACAGCTTCTTCTAAAGGAAAAGCGAAAATAAGAATACACAGGGAATCAATCCAACGGGCAAAAGGTCGAATCCGTGAGATTACTTCCCGAAAGAAAAGTATTCCTATGGAATACAGAATTGGCAAGCTGAACCGGTTTATCGTCGGCTGGAGAAATTATTTCCGACTGGCGGAAACACCCTCGGTATTAAAGGAATTAATGAAGTGGATAAGAAGAAGACTTCGAATGGTACGATGGAAAGAATGGAAGAAACCGAAAACAAAAGTCAGAAACCTAATCGCCTTGGGAGTATCGAAGCAGAAGGCTTATGAATGGGGAAACACAAGAAAAGGCTACTGGCGAGTCGCCTGTAGCCCAATTCTCCACCATACGCTTAATGACGCCTATTGGCGCAGGATGGGTTTGAAGTCGTTGATATAACGTTTGATTTTCATGAAACCGCCGTATACGGATCCGTACGTACGGTGGTGTGAGAGGTCGGGGGTTAGTCACCCCCTCCTACTCGATTGAAACAAAAGAGTAGTAAGGGCATCAATTATGTTTTGGTTTATCCTGCTAACATTCATGGGATATCAGACAATAGACTTCGCTGTGTACTGGTATTCACGGTGTTAGTTAAAAAACAAAAGAAGGAAGTGAAAAAATGAGTCAGACGATAAAAGAAATAAAAGAACTCTGCAATCTCCAAGAAAGTAAACAGATTAGTGAGCAGTGGGCATTATACCAAATCGAAAAATTGATTAAGGAGCAAGCACAAGATACATAATAGCGATGCGTCTAAGGACGCATCGCTATTTTTATTTCGCTGTTAAAGTTTATTAGTATATGTGTGGCGCAGGTGAATGGTATCCGCCAAACTGATTTCCGACAAGTGATACCTTGCAGCCTGCAGTTTCAAACGTGACTCCTGAAAACCTCCACCTAAACTCACCAACCTTCCACATCTCTGCACTTCGCCCACTATTGAATTGGCGCGTATCATGATCCTGGAAAGTCCGTGACCACGTAGTATTGTTACCGGTTCTTGCATAATGGTTTGTTAAATTAGCTCTGACCCATTGACCATTATATGTGAAAGTACCTCCGACCATTACAGACCATTTTTCTACTCCATATGTGTTTCTCGCTATAATTCTTGTAGAATCATAATTGGTTGTACGCGTAGTCATAATTGATGCATCGCCAGTACCTTCAAGGCTAGTACCTTTTGGGAGTTGATTTTCCTGAGACGCAGACTCAACAACATAATACGTAGGGGAGTCTGTTAAAAATATTGTAGTTTCATCGTCTACTATAATTTCTTCGAAACTACCAGAGTCTACACCCGCATCGAGTTCGGAATTAAGGTTATATACTCCCTCTTCATTTTTATTCAACCCTGATATATTCCCGTTCTCCTTGTAGTACCAGAGGACATAAGGTAAATATTCTTCTTCATCAACGACGTCTAATTCAGAAAAGTCGACCTTATCGCCATTCTCTCTGGCCTGTTCAGCAAAATTCCTAATACGCTCCTCCATCTCACTTTTAACCTCTAAGTACTCTTCTTCTGTAATTTGGTTCACCTCATCACTCTCTAGCAACTTCTCCAATGACATGTCGTCTGAAGCCAAGGTAAAACTAGGAATTGCTAAAAGAAACAACGCGACCAAAAATAAAAGCTTTTTCACACTAAGTCCTCCCTTGATAAGATTTAGCAAATTGGAAATTATTTGCTAAACTAAGCATATATTGGGAGAGGTTCCTTGTATAGGTATAATTTTCAAAAAATTAGAAATTCCTACGTCCTTTTATAAACCTATAGGTCCATAGGAGGACAAAAAAGATTACTGATAGAATTGTGAAGATTATTAACCAGTTTAGAAACAAGTCAAGATAACTTCTCTCCGCAGGAATTGTGATAACCGCGTACGTTAACAAATAAATCATTATTGCATTCATGGTTTAACCCCTCCTTATATTGAAATCCTCTAAAGGTATTCGTTCAACCTCGGTCTTATTTACCTACCTAATCACTCTTCCATTTTTTTACTTCATGATGAATCTCTTTAATTCTATCAAGCAAGGTGCTGCAACTACAACCTGATGGTTAGAAAATGCTCGAATTCCCGCAAAAAGTAATAGCTAATGAAAAAAAGCGATGTGTCTAAGGACGCATCGCTTTTTTTTGTAAAACGGAAAACCCGGAATGACAAACGATGCGGCGTAAACGCCGCCGGGGAACAGCATGAAAATAAATCACACTAATTCATAGGAGATGATGATAATGACTCAATCTGTAATCGAACGAACTTCTTTCAGTAAACCTGTCAATGGACCTCTTTTCCCTCGCATGCAATTTCCAAAAGAAACCTTTGGTACAGCGACGGACTGTGGGGAAAGATACACGCACTTTAACGTTATCTCTCAATCTCATGAAGAGATCACGCTCCAGGTTGAGCACTGTCACTTTCATTCTCTTATCCTGAAAGATTTCCGCCTTACCTTCTCTCTTGATATGGATTACATGCAGACAGTCACGCTTACTTCTGGGAATCACAAGATTGATGTGGACACGCTGCCTGAACTTCTATACGTCTTGTTAGAGAAATTTATAAAAACAGTCAACTATCACTATAGCGACGCATTTACGCATCGTCAGGGGCTCTTATCCGAGCTTAAAATAAAGACAAAGTAAGTTGTTCGAAAAATCCTTTCAAACCATGGCGGTGTGAGCCACCGCCGACCAGATATATGAAGACGAAAATATAAGTCAAAGTCTCGCAGTGTCACCACTGCCGGTAAATCAAACGAAGATGAAAGCCTTCAAAACTCTTAAACCATCGCGGTGATACCACCGCCGGGAAAAAAGTTGAACTAAACTAATCTAATAATAGGGAGCGATTAACATGGCAAAGAAAGCATTCAACGAATTAACGGAAAAAGGACAAAAGCAACGTCTTAATAAATATCAAAAAGAGCGTGAAGCTCGCGGAACACAAGAAACGCTTGCTCGTCTGGTGAAACCAGCGAACATCAAAACAATTAGTGGAGACAACAAGCTGGCAGTTTTCCGCTTTGCAGCTTATGACAAAGAATCTGATGAGACTCGCTTCTTTACAGCAAGTGCGTTTATCAAGAAAGGGAAAGATAAACTCGAAGAATTCTACGCGAACCTTTCTAAAGGACAATTGGTTGCTGTGGAGTACAAAGAGAACAACGGTTATACAAACATCTATAACCTGATGGACCGCTCTTATGCAGACAACCGCAACAACTCTGGCGCTGAAGCATCCGCTCAGGAAGAAGCCGAAGCGGAACTGGAAGTTTAAGACACTAAAGGAGCGACTGACACAATCAGTCGCTCCTTTTTTTATTTTGAATAACGCACCTATCAATTTATGAGGAGGAGGATCATTGTGATATTTCAAAACACAGTGGGAGTACCATATAGAGTTAGCGCAGCTTTTTGGAAATGTATCGATGACAGCCACACCATTGAAAAAATGTATGATGAACATGAAAACGTGCTGGTTACCTTAAAGGATAGTTTCAGCACGGTCCGGTTTATTTACTACAAGGGGCGGGAGAATGAAAGTATACGAATCCTAAACGAAGACGATCGGTATGTCGGTCAACTCTGGCGAAACGATAATGATGAAACTGGCTCTGTGGCAGAAGGTGATAAAGGAAAAAGGAAGGTTGTTCAAATCCTAAAAATGTTTGAAAAATCACTGGCGACCGGACGAATAGAATTGGAGGTAGAGAAGAACGATATGCCACCAAGCCTATATGTCCCACTGTCTCCAAGAGAGCAACTAATAGTAGATTTATTGAAAAAGGGTCTCCCTTATTCTCATATCAAAGAAAAGTTAGAACTGACACCTTTGAAAAAGAAAAAGATAAGAAAATCACTTATCCGAAAAGGGGTTATTAAACAGTCTCTGGAAGAGCTGTACTCATAAAGGAGGAACTTACGATGGGTTTTAAAGAGTGGTCTAAAAGGCAGCAGGACGCGAAACAATTCAGTGAGATATTAATTGACACCTTCCAGGGATGTACGAAAGAAGAAGTATCTGATGTGGATTTTGTGATGAATACATTGCGAGACAAATATGGGGAGCAACAAATAAAATGGATGTATTCTATCGAACAATCTAGCCGTCAACAAGGGTGGGATAAGTTCAATAGAGAATGTTTGAACATCTAAGGTTCGTATGAGGAAAGCTAGTTATTCGAAAACAAATCAAAAAGACCGACTCTTAAACGAGTCGGTCTTTTTTTCGTGATACCTATTAATAATGATTCGTACCACCCCGGATTTTCCCCTGAACGGTGAACATGACCGCCTGGTATCCTGTCAGATGGTCCGCATCGCCGAGATCGGCGTCCATGATGATTTCATAATGAGATTTCGCCCGCTCGTCCACTTCGACCATCGGTACTGTGAAAAAGCAGGCGATGATAACAGCGACTGTCATTACACCGCCGATCATCATCATACTTCGAAACGTATTAGCTTCCAGCATTGTCTCTCACCTATCCTTTCTACCCCCTTTGGAACACCTTAATGGCTGGCTGTCCCTCTCACACGACTGGCGCTCGTCCCCACAACCGAAGGCTTAAAGAATGAGCTTTCACCCCAATTCCCGATCTCACGGGTAATAACATAATGGATAGGTGTTCCGTAACGGGCCTGGTTTTCCCCTCTGTCGTAATAGACGTTCTGACCATCTTCCTGCATCTGATACTCCCGGACGAAAAAGCCGCTTGATTTCACGTTGTCATCGTTGCGATCCTCTTCAAACAAGCAAGGAGCGTTATCTTCCGGACTTGCTGCAAGACAACCGCCATAGGCCAGCTTCGCTCTGTCATTAAGTACCACTAAGGCTTCTTCTGTCAATCCGCCATGGCGTTCAATCTGATGATTCACATCCTGCTGAAAACTATTTACTTCGTTGAGCTGGAACATGAAGATAACCGCCATAGTGATAAAGAAAAAGCTGACGATTCCGATAAACCACTTCGCGTATTCCATGATAGCTCCATCGAGCATACGCATACACTCCTTTCTGGTAAAATATGGAATATATCTCTATTATACCGTGTTTTTCCCTCCGGTCACCTATTTTTACGTAATCCGGAGGGTGTTAGACTGTTTGATTGTTGCACGGGTCATTGATTCACAAGAGACTATTGCGAATCTTCGTCTCCGGTAATAGCATCTTCCTCCTGTGATTCATCCGCTTCGTCACCTATAGACGGTATAGACTCCTCGGGGCTGTTCGTTAGGTCCTGAGCACCCTCTGCTTGTTCTGTAGGGTCTGCTATCACACCGTTAAAGTCCAAATCTTTGAAGTTATCAAGCATGAGACCAATACCGAGTCCCGCAACGAGGATAAAACTCGACATAACTACTTTGGTCGGGAACATCACAAACCGGCGCAATTTCATATCAATAATTTCGTCAATGGCGCTCATCATATCCTCACTCGCCATGTGGCCGAGTTCATCAATGACGGATACATCAAACGTCGACTGTTGAAAATCATAGATTGTGGACATGAACAAATGACTCATATCCGTTCCTGATGAACGTTCAGCGAAGTCCGTGAACGGCTGAAGGCTCTCCGGGTCATCTCCCATTTCTCCCATTAACTGATACAGGCTACGCCTGTCAGACGGGTCTTCCGTCCTCTGTAAAATCTTATTAAAAATCGTATACAGCGCTGCCGTTCCACCTGACGCCTTCAAATAAGGGATCACCAGGCGCGTAAACTTCGAGAAGTTCAGCTGGCGCTGGAATTTCCACGCCTTATAATACGACTCCACCCGCTTTGACTTCATCTTGTAAAAAACAGCTCCCAGGATAGGTCCGGACAGATACAACCAGACGTGCATAAACATCCCGGCAAGACAACCAAGAAGGACGATACCCAGGGTCTGCATCACTCGTTTTCTCTGGAACTTATCGATTTTCTGAGTGGTGTCCCCCATCTCTCGGAGCTGGTGATAGAGCGAATCCTCGGCCATCTTTTCCCATATGGACGGCTTATGTTCCGTCCCAGGGTCCGCTTTCACTTTCTGACCTTTCCTCACCCGCTCTCTGTTCTTCTCCTTGTTGTCTTTACGTGCTTTTTCCTGTTTCCTGACGTGCTTCGCCTGTCTTAACTCTTTACGCGTCGCCTTGCGGGTTACACGCTCGGGGGTGTCCGCCGTTTTCGCAGCACCAGTCGCTCGGCTCATAGAGCAGCACTCCTTTCTGATTGAGATATCATTTATTTCTTCCGGATCTCCATCACAGAATCATCGAACAGGTATCCAACAAACTGTTTGAAGAATATTGTCAGCATGAGGAGGTACAACCCACTTGAGATGTAACCAACCGGATGCCTCGCGAACGCGCTCAAGTATGTTTCAAAACCGAAACTGACAGCAAGAGCAATAATCAAAATACCTGTGATAATAATTAACTGCTTCATGTCTTTTAAGTGGCCATTCTTTGCTCTTTCATAACCATCCTGTTTCTTACGGATATCGTTATGATAAGTCTTAATATCTTTTAACGTATCAATGTTTGTCTTTCCTTCGATCATCGCCGTCTCCAGCTGTTCCAAATACTGCTGAAAGATCACATCGTCATCGTATTTTTCACTGAACCAGATGACAGACTCTCGTATTCGTTCGTTATCGGCTCCAATCAACATCGCATGAAACTTTTTCAAGTCCTCTTTAAACTCCCCAGTCGATCTTGTTGTGACTTTCCGTATGGCCATCAGTACTGTTTGGTTATCATCGGTAAGCACCTGTGTGATATTGTTCAAAAACTTGTTACGCTGATTAAACGCTTCGTATTCATACTGCTTTTTGACTGATTTAGGGAGCAAAGACGCCAATCCGTAAATCGCTCCGATGATGACACAGACAGCCGTCACCCAGCCATTGTATAGGAGCAGAAATGAAAACACCCCGAATAGTCCCGCAGGAAGCCCCACGTAATTCATAAAATCTTTCACCCCGAGCTTTCCACCATAGGCAACTCGGTAGGCCCTTAGCTCATCCACGTTCATTGATTTCTTCTTTTTTGTCGCGATTGCCACGACCCCTCACCCCTTTCCTTGCCGACTATCCGGCAACCTACCTATTTCATCGTTCTCACAAAAGAGGCGGATGTTCTGCCCCTTAGA
The DNA here is from genome assembly GCF_002019695.1 of Evansella clarkii. Lineage (GTDB taxonomy): Bacteria > Bacillota > Bacilli > Bacillales > Salisediminibacteriaceae > Evansella > Evansella clarkii. The sequence goes on from NZ_MTIV01000022.1 coordinate 24,081, forward strand.
GATCCTCCTGGCTCAACTGTCTTCGCTTTTTCATTAAAAGGTCTGAGACAGATGGTTGTTGTGCTGTTGGTTTAGGTTTAGACGATGGTCGCTGTGGGCGACCTTTTTGTTTACTATCAGCCGACTTCCCGTCCGGTACGATGTCCTGCAAGATACGCTCCACATCTTCACTGATCCCGTCATCCTGTTTTGGTTTCGGGCGAGAAGGTCTAGGTCTAACCTTTTCGCTACTGGCAACACGTCGTTTTACCTGGTTGATTTTTTGTGATGCAGCACTTGCAACCGGCGCGGATGATGGATTAACTTCCGGTGCGATATAGCCGTCCCGGTTCGTCTGATAATCCAGCCCGCCTCCGTCTTCATCCGGATTATACGCAGCTTTCTCCCGACCCATCAGTATTTCGAGGGTTGTCCCCATCTGCTCGATCTTTGCGTGATCCGGGCGACCGTTTTTATCCAGCGGTATCGTCGATTCAAAGCCGGACGCCTTGGACGGATCAAGCGGACGCTCTGATTTGAAATTCGCTGGAAAATCCATATCGACCATGGCTTCTTCCATTTTGTCTTTAAATTTTTGAGAGACATCGAACGTTTCGAACTGGTAAACACCGTCAACGAAGCGCTGTTTAAATACGGTTCGGTCCCCGTCTGGATGAAACTCAATGATCTCAGATAAATAACGAATCACATGCCCGTGGTATTTTGCCTTTTGGATATGAATTCCGAAGTTAAAATACATACGAATATCCTGCTTTAAGGCTTCCTCAGACAGCTCATACCCCATCTTCGCCATATTGATAAAACGGGACGGGATCGCACGGGCTTCTGTGGCGTGTAGGCTTGTAATGATCGAGTGTCCGGATAATACGGCCTGAATCATCTCGTACGCTTCCTGGCCGCGTGTTTCTGTAACCATGATCCACGTCGGGTGGTTACGAAGACCCGCTTTAATCAGCTGGGTAACGCTAACTCCGTCGGATGTGACCCAGGAGTACACATCTTTTTCCGGGAACATCTCTTTCATGAATGTCTCCGGTGTATCTTCGATCAAGAGAATCCGGTCATCGAACGGGATAAACCCGGAGATCAATTTGTGCAACTCTGTTTTACCGGTTCCTGTCGTTCCCGAGATAACCATGTTCGCTTTTGTGAGTGCAGCGGCCCGGAAAAAGTCGTACATGAACATCGGGGCGAATCCCTCGAAGTTCTCTTTCGTAAGTGCGAGTTTTGGCCGCACCACACGAAGCGCCATTGTTGTCCCGGATTCCGGCGCGGTGTTTTGTGTGTTAACAGCGTTAATCCGCACGTTTTGGAAACGTCCATCAAAAATCGGACTTTTCGCTGTGAATTCTTTATTGTTGGCATTGGCGAACTTATTGACAAGACGCACAATGTAGGCTTCTGAGACTTCGAAATTCGTATCGAATGTCTGCTTCTTATCGTTCGTCTCGATGATGAGTTCCTTACCGTTATAGCCGATATCTGTGATAGACGGGTCCTGGAGAATCTCTTCGATCACCCCGGTACCGATCGTTTCACGTACGACATATTCGATGACATCGGGATTATCTTTCGTGGCCTGTTTGAAATCCCGTTTAACGATTTTTTCCAGTCTCGCTCGAACATCCTTGTCTAGCATCCCCTGCACGACAAGCTCAGCGTGGCTTTCAATCAAGGCTTTTCGTATCTGCTCAACCTCTGAGGAGCTTATAAGCTCATGAGGTTCCACCTTCTCCTGTACTTGTGGTTGCTTCTTTCTTCCTAACGCCATTCGTATCCTCATCCTTTCTATTTATCTTTTCAACTTGTTGTCTGCCTATTTGCAAACAAACCAGTGTGTACATACGTTTGGAAAAATATTCCATTTATGGTATGTTTCTATTATACGACACATATGACTGTGTGTATAGGGTTTTAATCTTAATTTGAAGATACATCTGATAGATTCTTAGGGATATGTGGTGACAACTATTTAAAGCAAAAGGAAAAATCAATCAGGGTGTAGGATACACAATTTTTCGATAAAAAGGGTTGTTCTTTTAAGACTTAAACCCTTTTTATTATTTGAACCCTTTTGTTAGTAAAAAAGGAAAAAGGAGGACGAATATGGCGGAGAATTCACTTATACATCTTCTTGATTTTGAACCTGAAAATGTCACAGACCCATTGATGAGGGGTTTTCTGAATATAGACAGTAATTACAATCTGCTGATGAAGGCAAGGGAACTCCCCTGTGAAGAAAATACTGACGAATTAAATCAAGCATTTAAAAGATACTACACGGAACTCCAATTGATTAACTACATTTCACACCTCATCAATCATTACTCCAGAGATTTTTACAGAAAGAAAAACAGAGAAAAGTACTTTTATGTATTCGCTTTTGAAGACGAGTCCCTTTTTGACAGCAAGGTTCCTCCTAATCAACCAGGAGGCAATACCGTGGGGGAAGAATCATTGATTGAAATATCGTCCCTTTTGGAAGCCATTCAGGATAAAACCATCTATGAAGCGCTGATACGTCTCACCGATAGGCAGCTATTTATTTTAAATCTCCATTTTGTCTATCAGTTGAGCCATACTGAGATTGCCGAAAAGTTAAACGTCAGCCAGCAATCCGTTTCAAAAACTATTAAAAAATCACTGAACAAATTAAGAAATTCTATCGTTTATGGAGGGAAATAAGTATGAGCACTCCGCTAGGATTGTATGACCTCACCCAGAAGGTGAAGGGTAGCGCCGATATGAATGTTGAAAACGATGCGATTATGGAAATTATTGATATGTTCGATCCTAAAATTAAAAGTAAAATCAGGACCTTGGACGAACATGCTGGGGAGGATTTAAAGCAGGAATTGACGTTTGAAATTACGAAAGCGCTACAACGTTTTGATTTAACCAGAGCGCCCAGTTTTATCGAATATGTGGAACATAAAAACTGCAGAATAACAGGGAGGAATATCATTGAAAAAGCAAACCGTTAAAGCCATACCCGTATTTGAAGGCACGTACCCGGTGAACTCATTAAATACAAAGAACCCGTTAAATACAATCAATGTAGAAACCTATTGGGACTTAGGTATTAAGGGGAAGGGGATCACCATTGCCATTTTAGACAGTGGTGTTGATACGAATCATACTAATCTTTCTACTAGAATTATAGACGGTGCTAATTTCACAGAAGAAGATGAAGGGGATTTCAAAAAGTTCGAGGACTATAACGGGCATGGAACCCATGTGGCCGGCATCGCCTCCTCAAACAATACAGACGGCCAAGCCACAGGTGTTGCCCCTGAAGCGAAATTGATGATCGTCAAGGTCCTGGATAAAAATGGATCGGGCAACATCAAGGATCTCATCAACGGTATTTATTTTACGGTCAACTGGCGAGGAGAACAGAACGAACGCGTTCGGGTGATCTGCTTATCGTTAGGTACGGAAGAGGACAATGAAGAACTATATGAGGCGATTAAATTCGCTATCAGCCAAGGGGTCGTTGTGGTAGCCGCTTCAGGTAACCAGGGAACAGGAAATGTAGACGATGTGAATTTAGGTTACCCTGGCGCCTATAACGAAGTGATACAAGTAGGCGCTATTGATATGAATAAAGAAATCGCGGAATTTTCGAATCTAAATAATCAGATGGACATTCTGGCTCCCGGGGTGAACATAAACTCCACTTATCTTGATAGTAGTTATAAATCCATGTCCGGCACCTCCATGGCTGCGCCTTTTGTCGTTGGAGCGCTCAGCTTAATTATTCAGGATGTGGAAATCAAGTTACAAAGAACTATTTCAGGGACGGAAATATACGGCCAGCTGATTAAGAACACTAAAAGGCTGGGGTACCCATTCAATGTCGAAGGAAATGGTCTAATTTATTTAAGCAAAAGGTTGTAATTTTTTTCGCTTTTCCCCTTTTAAGTATAGAGACAAAAAAATTACGAGTAAACAGGAGGGTTTTACCATGGCTGATTCCATTATTGTATATACGCAGTCTGCTTGCGGTCATTGTCATAGACAGATGGACTGGATGAATGAAAAAAACATTCCTTTTGAAGAACGGGAAATATCCAATCAGGAATACAGAGCAGAATTTCTGAATTTAAAAGGAAAAGGTACACCTCTTACGCTTATTAAAAAGGCGGATGCTAACGAAGTCGTCACCGGATTTAATCAACAGGCATTGACGGAGAAATTACAAGTGAGGTGAGATCCTGTGAAACGGGAGAACTTATTTCAATGTTATTGTCAGGCCAGAAAAGCGCAAGCCTTTTATTCAAAATGTTTAGATCAGCACGATTATAGTCCAGAAGAAAAGGAACTTCTTTACGAAATAATCGCAGATGCGGCGAAAACATCCAATAAACTAAAAAATTACTGCAGTGAATAACTTTACTCGGCTCAGGCCGGGTTATTCGGTGGCATAGCCAAGCGGTAAGGCAAAGGTCTGCAAAACCTTCATCCCCGGTTCGAATCCGGGTGCCACCTCCATCCTATATAATTTATACAAAAAAGCCTCTTTTGATAAGAGGCTTTTATTAGTTTCTTTTTAAACTCTTCCCCCTAAAACGCCGCGAATTGAATATACATAAACCCAGCAAGGACAAGTGACGCGAGTGCGATCATCAGAAAGCGGGACAGATTTTCGAGCTTCCTAATTTTCAAGTGGCATAGGAACAAGCTAAACCAAGCTAAAATTAACGATAACGGTATCACCGGGACCGATGTCGGTACGAAGATGATGTACCCTACAAGCCCAAACAAAGCCACACCCAGTACAATTATTCCTGTGAGGATATTAATCAGTAAGGCGCTCCGGCGTTTCTCATCGGAAAGCATCTTTAAATCTACGTTTACGGGTTGGAACATGGACCCCATGTATATTTGGCTGAACAAAATGGCTGAATGGATCAGAAATAATGCAAATAAACCATAATAGACAAGTTGGTTTTGTATAAAGCCATCCATTAAGAGATACCCGTAAAAGCCAAACAAAAAGGTCACTAACAATAGACTGATTAACAGTAATCTGCTGGCTGCAGCTCTAGCGGGTTTTTGAACAAAGTAGAAGATCGAAACGTTAGAAATTAGCGTTAGGATAAGCCAGACTAACGGTACTATCTCCTGGAACATATAGGTAGAAAAGGTAACCAAAGCTGAAAATAATACGCCAGTTAAACCTGCAATCATAAGAAGTGGTTTTCTAAAGGGGAAGATTTCTCTGTTTAACTCTTTACCTATTTGACTACTTACTCCAAAGTCAGATATGGCTGTTTCTTCGGCTTGTTGTTTACTCAATCCTTCTTCTTCGTACACCTCTGTTTTTTTATTCAAATGAAATGTAAATTCCTCTTTTATATCACGTTTGTTCTCCTGGTTCAGTTCCACGTGATCTAAAACACTCTCAATATATTGGTCTACCTTACTCATTAGGTTCTCCCTCCTTGTTTACTTCACTAATGATTCGATTAACTTGCTTCCAGCCGTTTAATTTCTCTTGATGAACGTCTACCCCGAGGGGTGTAATCGTGTAATATTTCCGTCTGCCACCCTGAGATTCATCTCCCCAATAAGAGCTAATAGCTTTTTTTCTTTCGAGACGCTTCAATACAGAATACAGCGTACCCTCACTGAGCTGATAGCTGCCCTCACTCAATTTATTTACTTTTGAAATAATTTGAAAGCCATACGCGTCGTCCTGGCGCAGTATAGACAAAATTAGCAAATCCATATTGCCTTTCCATTGTTCTCTATCCAAATCAATCCACCTCCTTATTCTCCTATTAAAACTGTAACACAAAGTACCTCGTTTAACAAGGTACTTTGGAAAAGGTGGTTGTTTATTTTTCCTGTGATTCCTTTTTATTGTATGTAGTTAGCTTTACTACAAAGGGAGGTGAGATTCCATGATTAAAAAGCAAAATTTAAAAACTACCGACGACGTCAAGGCACAGTTCATCACGTACTGCAAAATCAGTGATGATTTTGAACACTGTATTTTGTGTCTGGCATGCCGCGTCACAATGGCTGTTTATCCAGATGGTAGCGAGTCCTTCTATCACTGCGGTTGCTAACTTTACCCCCGAAAAAACAAGGAGATGATTGTATGTATCAAATTATTGATGGTGCTCGACTAAGAGACGAAGAGATTGCTAATACGTTAGAAGAACTAAAACATTTTGAAGCGTATCAGGAACTCATTGATACTCTCGCTGAAGCATCAGGTGCTTCCCTGGAGAATTTGAAACTCCAAACCACTTATCAATTCAATGTTGTTAGTGATAAGAACGTGGTCGGAAACGCCTATGTGAAAGCACTAAACTTTACTGATGAAGATGAAAAGGTGTTAATCTCATACAACGATATAAACTATGAGAATGACAATTCAGATGATGTTACATTCTTATCTGGAAGTGTGCTTACTGAGGTTGAAGGAAAGAAAATCCAACGAATTTTCAATGTGGTTGATGGCGGCATTGAAATCGTAGAAAAAGAAAGAGAGCCAGAGTTTGAACTGAAGGATGCTTACCAAGAAGACCTTCCTGATAACCCTGATTTCAAACCTGGTAACTATTCGACTGATGGAGTGACTGCCAATGCTTGGTATGAATTCTGTGCGCCAGGTGGTTATCAGCATTGTGGTGCAGGATGTGGTTATAACCTACCTGATGGCGGCGGAGCCCCAATAAATGCAACTGACCGATGTTGCGTAGGGCATGACCAATGCTGGGCAGGCCATGGAGATTGGGACCCTTGTTGCGATAGAAACTTTTTAAATTGCTTGGTTGGACAGAGTACCGCCCCGGCAATTGCGGCTAGAATTATCTTCGGACCGAATTCTCTTAGATGTTAACCAACCAGGTCACCCTCTAGGGTGACCTTTTCTTACGTAAAAAAACCTGCCCGGTATAGCACCAGGCAGGTTATATCTCTTACTATTCGCCAGAATCCCAATCTTCCGGGATGTCATTCTGAATCATTGGATGAATCAGCAGTTCATCGTCATCTGGTGTAACAGAATCCGTATGATGGAACATGTACGCTCTGACATCGACCAGGCGGTCTATCTCGAAATTCATGAAATGAGATCCAAAAGGCGTGGTGTTTGAAATAACCATCCCGTATTCGCCCACGTCATCAATCCATACCGGAACGAGCAACCGGTGCCCTGCATCCACCGCATCCTCTAAAAGAAGCTCACCGCTTTCTTTCTGATTTGCTGTGTATGTCAGCCCTGATCCCTGTTCTAAATAAAAATGGGGCAGCTGATAATCCGATGCTGTTCGATTTACCCCTGGCGATAACCCGTCACGGAGCAGCGGGATAGTGATGCTGTCATCTCCGCTGTAGCTCGCATCCGAATCATAAAATTCGAGAGACGGATCAAACAGTTTGTGGTGAAACGCCGCATCGATGTCTGATTCGAATGCGACGCCTTCTACTCGGCTCCGCACCTCGTTCATCACATCGTTTTCGTACTCGACTTTCGCGGTTAGTTCAAAGCCGTAACCCGCTTTTACGCTCGGATTGTCGATATGGTACACCGTAAGGGTTTCAAAGTATTCTACCATGTCCTGCCCCAACTCCCGCTCGGTCATGACTACGTCCCGGAAAACAATATTTCCGTCACTGTCCGCATCGTCCAGTGTGAGCGTCTCTTCTCTGGAAGTGTGACCATTCGTGTCAATCGAGCCCTCTCCGTCACGAACCCAGATTTTATCTGTATCGTACCCTTCAATTCGGACTTCGTAATTTTTCATCTGATCCGGCTCCAGACCGTCAGAAGGGATCGTAATCCCGTTCTCCCGTTGTAGATCCCGCTGCAGGTATTCTTTTTCTGTGACTTTGTCACCGGAATCCGTGTCGTAAATCGCAAGGGTGATCGGAAGATCCTTCACGCTGTCCCCATCCAGCACCACCTGTGCGACACGAACGCTTGTCGGCAGCCCCTTGCTTGCCTTGTTCGTGAATACCTGGAAGCGCTCCAGCCTTAATTCCAAGTCCGCCCGAATCGTATACCTAACCCTGTTGGAGATCGGTGACAATCGGTAGTTCGTGTCCGAGTTAATCACGGTTTCACTCAAATACCTGTCGCCGAATTCATTCCCTTCGGTCTGAATTCCAATATTAATTCGAATGTCGTCATGGTTCGTCATTAACCCTTCGACATAAAACAGAAGGCTTACCGCTCCTTCCAGTTCGCTTTCTTCACCTGTATATTCATACCAGCCGCCCTGACTTGCGTCAATCTCATGGGGACGGTTGTCATAGACCGGTGACCGGTTCAGGTAAATCTTGACGTCTTTATCTTCGTGACGACGATCTTTTATTAAAGAAAGACTCTTCATTGTGGCTGTACCGGAATAATTTGATCCCAAATCATCTCCAGATAGTGGAATAACCGTCAGCCCAGTAACCCCTGATTCATCTTCAATCGTAGTATACGGAGAAAGTGTCACCGTATAATCACTGTTTTTATCGCCGTGCGTCTTATCAATCGACTGATAAATTCCAACCATTCCTACTTTTAAGATCGTAGCAGACGTGGTTGATGTTCTGAGATTCTCCGGACGCCTGTCCAGTTCTGACTCAATCACGCTTTTTACTTCTACGCTGGACTGTACCCCGCTTGAGGAGAGCGCAAACGGATTGATCGTCGTGTCGAATGTGATTCCCGGAATACTGTGATCCCGGTTAGATACGAGCAGTTCCCATGTGAGTGTTTTCGTACCGTTGGAATGAGTTGTCACTTCCGGGTCAGTCGGTACATCACCGATTTTCCCGCTACCTACTCGGTAATCAAGACCTTGTGGGAGTGTATGTCTAACCGTTACCCCGGCGTCCAAATCATCTGGAACACCTGACTCTGGCAGCACGATACTGTTCCTTGCAGTCCATGTAATCGTCTCTGAATTGTAATAAGACGTTTTGTCTGTACTCAGTTGGCTTGCTGTATCCGCTGGAACCACCGCGAGCGTTTCGAAGTTGATCGATCCTCCCGATGGTGTTTGCTTTTCAAGCATCGTTCCGGTTTCGTCCCAGATAGCAGGGTTATGGTAGGCCCGGTTTGCTGATACATCCACTTCCCGTTCCCGATCTTCGTCCGGGTACGCATAGAAGTTTGTCACCGCGACGTTTGCCGTACCGTCATATGTTTCTGACCCGATTCCGATATTTTCGTGCTTTACACGAAGCGGAATCTGAACACCAACGGTCGTTCCTGCCCCGGCAACTGCGGTCACATCGTTCATGATGGCTCCAATCGGGCCATGCTCGACTGCTTCTTCGTAGGTTTCATACCAGTCGTAGTCGTCTTTTCCTTTTGATGTGAAACTTTCAAAGGAGTTATCATCAAATTTCTGTACGCCATAATATATATGCTGGCGCTCTGTATCTCGCGTGACCGTCTGACGGGCAATATTTCTATATCCCGTCGAATAAAAACGATCCCTCGACCAGTCCGCGTATGCTTTTGTCATCTCGAAGGCGTCTGTATTCCAGCGGTACACGTTTCTATATCCGCCGTAAAGTGTCATCCGAGGGTACGAATAACTTACGATCCGAACGTCTTCTCCGATCAATGTGGACGCATCCCCTTTGGAGACGGAACGGTCACCTACGTTTGGTGTTCCCAGCTCCCCGCCTGCTGGATGAGCGTGAAAGGTTTTATTGACCGAAAACGATCCGCTTGGATTATTTCGCTCCGTAAATGTCTGGGAGCCGGTTCTCTGGTTTTCAAAATCAGTAGTCACACCATTTTCATCGGTGTAGCTCAGCATCGTCACCGTCGCCCGGTAGTTCACGTTGTTTGCTCGGCCCTCTGGATTGTTCGGACCTCCGATGCGGTATTCGTTTGGCATTAACACTAAGAACGAATGAGAAGAAAACACCCGCTCATCCACTCCATATAAATACCTTCCGACATAGCCGTCCGCCCGATTTCGGGGAAACGTACTTCCGATTACGTAATCAGTATTAAACCCTTCGTAAGAAACAGCATGCTGCCCTTCGTCCATGCTTGTTAGCTGCCAGTCCCCGCTGTCCCATACCGAATGGTGTGACTGGTTTGGATTGGATAGCTGTGATAACGGGGCGGAGTACCGATTCGAACGGCTGTAAGAATATGATTCTCCATCCAGCACCGTAAATGGCGAACCGACGGCCGTCCTTGTTGTACTGATTGGCCGGTGATCTAAGATTAAAAATGGCGCATCCCGGCCTTCGAAATCGAGTGGTTCTCTCAGCGCCGGGTTGTCCCATGCCACTTCCCCGGTGAGGTCGATTTTAAAATTAATCTTCCCCTCCGGATCTGGGAACGTCGCCCCGCGAATATTTGATTTACCCGGCAGGTTCACAATCCCCCAGGAGAGAGCGAATGCGTGCGTATTTTCCCTGATAGATAGGTCATTCTGAATAGAGGCGTATGGATAAAACGGCATTCCCTGACCGGCAAGACCGGACGCTACGATCGGTTTAATGCTTACCTTCGCACTTGTGGTAATGCCAGGGAGGTTATCAAAATGTGTTATGACACCATCGCTCTCGATGTTCTCCCCGTCCACGCTGACAACCTGCACCTGGATGTCAGGCGTGAGTTCCACGCCGTGTTTTGCCCCAAGCACTTCGATGGTGACAGGAATCATGATCGAGTTACCAGTCTGTTCGATCGTATAGTCCTGCTCGAAGCTGACGACCCCTGTATCTAAGTTTTCATCTCCGCCAATGGCGAACTTCGCATTCACGCGTTCCCCAGTAATCCCGTTTTCCAGCTCCCCTGTCAGGCGCAGCTCGATATTTTGAAGCATGTCTGCCTGTTTCGGATTCACTGTAATCATGACCGGGTAGGTCGCTGTGTCCCAGGAACGGATAATCCCGTTATTCGGCCCTGAGTCATTTCCAGGCTCATCATTATCGTCAAACCCTTCTGTTCCGTCCACAATATTATTGTGGTTAATCGACGCTTCGAACTCAAACATATCATGCTGCAGGATATCTTCGTCCGTTTCCGCTTCCGCATGAACTCCTGGTGCGCAAATACCCGCCAGAAAAACGGCGAGTAGCCCCATCTTTAAGCGAGAATGCCAACTGAACCGTCGCTCTGTACGTTTCCCCTTCATTCGTGCATACACCCCTCTCGTATTTTGTTGCAAGTATTTCCATTATTTTCCTTTCTCACTGATTATACAAAATTTTCCAGAAAAAAAGAAGCCCCTAAATAGGGGCATTCTCCTGTGGAGACAATCATTTGTTGCGGATTTTACCAATCATCCGGAATCTCATCCTGAACCATCGGGTGAATGAGCAGCTCGTCTTCGTCTGGTGTCTCAGAGTCCGTATGGCTAAACATGTAGGCATAAACGTTCACGTCACGTTTTACATCGAACCCAATACGGTTTGAACCAATGCGGCGATCGTGCTGCAGATTCGTCGGGAACATACCCGTATCGTTGATCCAAACAGGTACATATAATCTATATCCACCTGATTGCACCATGCTTTCGTCCACATCTCCAGCCTCAATCTGTGCGTTCGTGAACGCATATCCTGAACCATGTTCAAGATAGACCGGCGGGAGTTGGTACTGAGTTTCAGAACCAGTCGGCGTGTTATTCACGTCTTGCCGATCCAATAGTACAGGGGACTGCTCAGCCGAACTGTCGTAGTGTGAGAGCGTGCTGTCAATCAAGTCGTTGGCCACACGGATGATGCTGTCGGTTTTAAATGGAACACCGAGGCGTTCCCCGACATCGGCTAACAGGTCATTCTCATACGCAATCTCGGTTTGCAGATTGAAAGCGTATCCTGACTTGACTTCTAGTTCGCTTTCCGGCGTATGCGTGATGGCTATTCGCTCATGAAAATAATCCATCTCCTCTTCCCCAGCAACGCGCTCAGTGGCAACCACTCCTTCATGTCGGACTATCCCGTCTTCGTGTTCATCATCTTCTGTAAGGGTGACCCGGCTTGACGTGTATCCGTTTGTATCAACCGCTTCCATGCCGGCGATGAGCCAAACCTTATCGGTATCATAATCTTGGATGCGCACTTCGTAATTTTGCATACTATCCGGTGCTAATACATCTGGCGGAATCATAAGCTCTAAACGGCTCGGTATCTCCTCCTGCTCAAGTGTTTTTGATACCACCATCTCGCCGCTGTTGGTATTGTAAATCGCAAACGTCAGCTCGGTGTCACGCACGTTATCAGGTTCCAATACGACCTGGCTAATCCAGGTGCTTGTCGGGAGCCCGTCAGTATCTGTATTCGTGTAAATGCGGAACCGATCAATGCCGATCTCTAAGTCCGCTCGGATCAGGTATTGCACCCGGTTGGAAACCGCTGAAAGAGGATAATTCGTGTCCGAGTTAATTACCGCCTCGGTCATGTAGCGATCCCCGAACTCGTTGTCGCTCGTCTGTATCGTCATGTTGAGAAGCACATCGTCCAAGCTGGAAAGCACTCCTTCGACGTGCAGGAGGACGCTCACAGCGCTTGTCACGTCGGTGGAACCTGTCATTTTATACCAACCGCCGGTGCTCGTATCAATGCGGTGCGGTTCATCGCTATATACAGGGTTGTTGTTCAAATACACCGTCACGTCTCCGTCATACTCCCGGTCAACAATCGTTCGAATGTCAGTAAATACCGCATCCCCGGAATACCTGGAACCAGCCATATCTCCTGAAAGCGGCAGGTGCGTAAGTGTTTTGACGTTCGACTCTTCACTGATGGTTGTATACGGGCGCATCGTCACGGTAAATTCGCTGTTGCGATCCCCATGGGTGGCATCGATCATGCCATATACCCCAACCATTCCGACTTTTAAGATTGTAACGGACGCGCTATCCGATCGGAAATTCTCGGATCGAAGGTCAAGTGGTGATGTAATTACGTTATCTACACGCACTGAACTTTGTGAGCTGTTTTGATTCAGCGCATGTGGATTGATAGATGTCTGAAACGTAATATCCGGTAGTGATAAATCAACGTCATTAATATGCAAGCGCCATGAGAGCGTTGTTTTACCATTGGAGTCTGTCACTCCCTCCGGCTCTCGAATCATATCTCCGATTCTCCCGCTACCAGCTACATAGTCTAACCCTCTTGGGAGTGTTTGTTCCACCCGTATATCCGGATCGATACCTTCTGGGATACCAGCCTCCGGGAGCACGATATTGCTTCGAACAGTCCAATCGATAATGTCAGAGTTGTAATACGATGATCTCTCGGCCTCTATCGTGCTGTCTGTTCTCGCAGGAATCACCGCGAGTGTCTCAAAGTTCGTTGCGATTGTCCGAGGGCTCTGCATGTTGAGCAGGTTACCTTCTGCATCCCACTCGGAGGGATTATTGTAATTATTATTTTCCGTAATGTTAACCATTTCCGATCGATTTCGATCCAAGTAAGCATAACCATTTGATGTAACCACAATCGCCGTACCATCCTTCGTAACGGCTCCTGTACCAATGTTTTCGTGTTTTACTTTCAACGGTACGCGTACGCTCGAACTAGGACGAAGCCCAGTAGGCGCTGTGATGTCATTCATTATCGCCCCGATAACCCCGTGCTCGATCGCCTCATTGTACGTATCATACCAGTCGTAATCGTCCTTCCCTTTTCGCACGAATGTATCGAACTCGTTGTCCGACCGATCAAACCTAGGTACACCGTATCGAATCATCTGATGGGGAGCCGCATCGTCATTACGGTGGCGAACAAGAGACAGGTCTTGGTACCCCTCCTGTCGGAAGTTCGCTTCCCCTTCTTCGGCATATCGTTCCGTTAATTCAAATGCGTCGGTATTCCATCGGTATACAATTTGCGTGCCGCCTTGAAATGGAAATTGACTTGAAATTCGGGCACGATACTGTACATCCTCACCGATTATAATGCTCGCATCACCTTTTGATCCAGGTGCTGTTCGGTTTGCACGGTGCGTACCGAGCTCCACATTTGACGGATAGGAGGTAAAATCGTTTTGAAGTGCAAGACCTTCCGGTACGCTGTCTTCTGTGAAGGAGCGTCGCACACGTTTGTCACCAAGATCATGGTACGCACCATTTTCGTCCACATAACCTTCTAAATACACTTCCATGCGATAGTTGACACTGTTTGATCGTCTGTCGGGATTATTCTCTCCACCAAGACGGTATTCATTTGGTGACCTAGCCAAGAATGAATGAGAGGCAAAAATGCGGTCGTCTTCAGAATAAGCTGCGCTGAAATTAGCAGAGTAATTTCGCTCCGTCGGAAAGGTACTTCCGATTCTATAATCTGAATTCACACCTCGATAGGTCACAACATGGTCATCGATCTCTGCGGGGCCTACGCGCCATTCTCCACTATCTAATACAGAGTTTCGCGGTGGTGTGTTTCGCCACTTATCATTCATGAATGAGTGCGGGGCGTTATAACGCGAACCGTATTGCCACCAGTAACTCCTGCCCTCTGCGAGCATATTCTCCCTACCGATACTGTGCTGCCAGTTAAGCCCGGTCGGGTGGTCGCTGTCAACCTGCCTCCCGATCGGCATATGGTCATACAGCATAAACGGTGTATCCGTCCCGCTGAAATTCAGCGGCCGTGTCGGTTCATTACCTTGATTCCAGGTAACCTCCCCGGATAATTCAATCCTGTACTGGATTTCCCCGTCGGCATGCGGGAAGGTAGCTCCGCGATTATCCGTTTTGTTGTCGAGGTTGTCCAGACCCCACGATACCGACACCCCATGAATGTTTTCCACGTCGTCATCGTTTCCTGTGATACCTGAGTACGGATAATACGGCATCCCGAGTCCTGGGAACGCGAGGTCGACAAACGGTTTAATATTTACTTTGGCGCTAGTTGTTGTCGTTGGTAAGTTATCAAAGTGAGTGACCATGCTTCCTGGTTCTACATCCTCACCATCTACGCTGATAACTTCAACGGAAATCTCCGGTGTTAACTCAACGCCATGCGTTGCTCCGAGTACATCCAAGACGATCGGGAACATAATCGAACTACCCGATTGACCGATGGTGTACTCTTGTTCAAAAGACACAACACCGTTCTCTATATCTTCAGTTCCGCCAGACGAGAACTTCGCATTCACCCGGTCATCACCGATTCCTCCGTCAAGTGTTCCGGAAAAACGGAGCACTACATCGTTAACCGCTTCTTCGGTTTTCGAGTTCACGGTGAGCTTTACTGGATACGTGATCGTATCCCATGTCCGGACGATACCGTTATGAGGTCCTGCATCATTGCCGGGTTCATTGTCATCGTCAAACCCTTCTGTACCGTCGGTGATTTCACTCGGGTTAATGAATGCGTCAAATATGAACGTATCCCCTTCGTGACTCTCCCCTTGTTCTTCGTCGTCGTAGACGTTTTCATTATCAGCTGCCGCTGTTGCTATAAAGGCAGTAAATGTGGTCGTCAATAGCGCAAGTACGATCGCAAAAATCGCAGCCGGCGTGCGTGCCAAAAACAGACTCCTCCGGATTTGTCTGGTGGTTATCATCCTTATCTCCCACTTTCCTGTTTATTTATATAGTAGAAACATAATTCGGTACGAAAAAGGCGAACCGCTAATTCCTCCGGCTCGCCGCATCGACCGCCACTGTCGAGGTGTACGTCCACTCTCCGATTCCGTCGCCTTTCTCGCGAACCTTCACGCGTACCGCCTGGACAGGACGACCTGTCATGTATGCCACATGGTCTACGCTCGGGATGTCTGCTCCCGTTCCTCCAATGATATATGTCGGAGAGGAAACGGTGTGGTTCTCCACATTATCAAAGCGGTCATCTTCCGCGTCGAACATATAATCAAACTGCACTTCATCACCATCAGAATAAACAAATTCAAGTCGCTCCCACATGGTCGGTTCAAATGTCTCTGACAGCAATAACGCCCCTTCATACAGTCGTGACGTCTGATCCACCTCAGACACCGCCGCTGAAAGTATCGCATCATTGAGCTGTATGGTGGACTCGTCCCGCTGGAACATGTTCAAGTACCAGATAACGAGCAGGACCATTGCCCCCAGAGACAAGAACATGAGCAGGTAAACCTTTGGTACGTCTCTCATCATCGTGCATCCCTCCTTTATATGTGCTTCTTTTCAGAAAAAAGGAGCCCTAACAATAGGACTCCTTTCTGTGTGACTGCTAATTTATTAGGGTGAGTCACCCGCCCTGCTATCAATCAATCCCAGTAGAACCGTCAACGCTATCGACGACGCCGCTTGCATTATTGAATAAATTGTCCACCAATGTGAAGAGATACCCGCTTTCACCGAACAACACATCTCTAAAAAGGAACGTCACCCCTGCGATCAGAATAGCGGCTACAATAACCGCCCCGATCATGAAGTACGACCTATCCGTATTTGACTCTAACATCAGCCATTCACCTGCCCCTTTTGGTAATATTTGGTGTTTTAGATCTGTCTCTATCATACACCTTCCATATATTGGAAGTCAATGGAATTCTATAAATAAATACTTGCGAAATGTTTAACAAATTAATTATAAAATACTGGACATTTAACGTTTTGTTTGTTCTTTTGTGAGTAAATTATATAAGAATGGAGAAAAACCGACCCCAAAGTGATGGTGCCGGCCTCAACCCCTTGTTATTCGTCTTGTTTTGTTGTTATAGTGCTGCCGGAGCCACTTTCGCTACAGTAGTTGCAGCGCTATACAGCTGTGTACGGGTTATCGCTGATACGGTTGTGGCTACCGCTCCTGCGTTTAACGTACCGATAAATGCAGGCAGTATCGAGTCAACCATTTCGTGGAGCCATTGATTGATTCCTGATGCGAACTCATCCATCGACCAGTTTGCCGGATTCATCCATGACAGGTTTACCGAGCTAAAATCCAAAATAGGAATTTTTTCCGCATTCCCGCCGAGAATCGCCCCGACTATCCGTACGACATTGTCTTCAAAGAACCCGCCAGCAAAACGCAGTAAAATAACAACGAGAAGAAAAAGAACTGCAGATGTCACCATGGTATTTCTTGATTTAAGCATCTCACCTCCACCCCTCTCTGCACACTTTTCACTAAAAGGTGCGAGCCCTCCCTTTTGTAATTATTGGAAAAAATTACAAAAAATAGAGACATTTTCTTTATTATAGCATAAACTTGCTCTTTAAAAGTGTATAATCTCTCAGAATTTCCCAATTAAAGTGCATATTGTTGCACAGCTGTCAATATGTAGAGCTAAACGGTACGTTATGATTGTACGGGACATTCCCACCCCTTTTCTTGACAGCAAGGTCACATCATGAATTAAGAGTGTCAGAGGGGATATTAAAAAAAGCACAGGTCAATAGACCTGTGCTTTTTCTATGTAGCTATTATTAGTTTCCACCAGAACCACGGAGAATCCCTGTGTTTGTACTCGTTGTTCCTCTATCTTCCGTAATGACTTCCACATGAGTACCTCCAGGATGCCCCTCCGTGTCCTGCGCAATGAAGTTCCCGCTGAGCAGCCCGAACGCAAATACCGAGGCGACAATAACAAAGAACATCGCAGCTGCAAACTGAATAGGTGCGGTATGTCGCTTGATTTCTCGTCTTCGCCCATGCACTTCCTTCCGGCTCGGGGGGCCTTCCGGCTCTTTCGGTTTAAAATTTTTCGTGAGCCAGTCATCGACCAGCCCGCTCACATCATTACCCCAGTCAATCAGTCGCTCCTCCGTGCGCGTGATGGCGGCCTGTACGGAAGCAATAGGACTGGCTGAACCGGCCTGGCGGCTACGCCTGGACGGCACATCCTTCGATTGTTGCTCGTCCGTCTTTTGGACACCTCTTGTGGAAGCACGGATGCGACGCTCCGGTTTATTATTTAGTGTAGTCTTTGGTATATCGTTATTATTTACAGTCGGTCGTGTGGTGTTCGTACCCCTGGTGCTTCGAGTGGACGGTCGGTTCGAACGGACAGTCATGCCCACCACCCCTTTCTATTTACGCGATTTTCCCTGTGATTCTTATTATTAAGACCCCTCGATCGTTACATTATCTTTTTGGGTATCTGGATCGTCCAATTTAAAATGCGTTTCCGGATGATCGACGCGGGTGATTAAAATTTCTTCCCTATCGTAGTCTACAACCAATCCGGTATATGTCGTATCGTATACTGTACCCTGAACGGCGCTGTGTTGTAATGTAAAATCAAAATTAAACCTAAAATCGGACATCACCGTCATTTCTTCCGTATTGTTACCAGAACCATCGAGCGTAATGTCTAACGAATATTCAACTGGTGTATAGTCTCTATCACGCCCCGTTCGTTCGTCATATGGAGGGATTTCTTCATGAATGTGGTCTATAATTTCTTCGTTGGACATATCATAGACGTCTTCAATCGTTAATTTTATACCTCCTGTATAGTACTCTTGCACTTTTCCGTTTTCAAAGATATATGTGTAATTGAGTTGTGTATCTCTCGTTGGCTGACGGAAGGTGCGAAACCAAATGTGCTGTTCTTCCAGGGCGTCACTCACTGATATATAATTTCTAACAGCCCCGTCCTGCGGACCGTCTTGAGAACCTACTTCCTGCGCTCCTACTTCCCCCGGATCTTCCGTACCCCCACAAGCACCCAAGAGCATTAATCCACCAAGCACCAACCCCATACATCCTACGGATAGTAACCTATTCTTTTTTCTCATTTTTACTCTCTCCCTTTTTTCTCTTCTATTTGGCAAACACTCCTTATTTTACCATACTGTGCAGAATTTGTTGAAAAAATAGAGGTGCATACGCACCCCTATCGTCCGTTATTACGCTTTTACCGCTTGTTTTTTACGTTTGGCAGCAGGTCGTAGACGCTGGGCGACTTGATATAACCCCTGTACGTTCAGGAAACGGGAGAAGTCGCTATCCAGATACACGATCGGAAGCAAGTTATCGTCCCCAAATTCCGCCACTCGCTGCTGGAGTTTTTCAAACAGGCTCCATTCCAGCGGAGTCGCTCCGCCACCGAAGACGAAAATAACTTCGATGAAACCACCCACTCGGCTGAACACCTTGCTCACTTCGCTGGAAACAACGTCTCCGAAGCGGTTTTCCTCGGCCTGGTTTACGTTTTTCACATACGTCCATTTCTTCTTTGTAAATGGAGACGGCGCATTATGAATCAGCTCGGATAATTCTTTTCGTGACTTGTACGGATACCCTTCTTCCTGTAATTTAGAAAGCGTGGATTCGAGGACCGAGCCGTACCCCTGATTCATTGTCGAGCTGGCATCCGAGTTGAACTTTCCGTTTGAGAAGACCGCAAAGTCAATCGTTCCTTCTCCGATGTCGATACCGAGCGTATTCTTCGCTGTAACTAAGTCTTTTCCTGTGATGTCATTTAGCTCCCCGTTCGGGAATCGTTTTACGGCTTCTCTGTGAATCATATCCAGGAACGCATCTTTTGCAAACATGAGTCCGTACTGCGCGCTTTCCCCTTCGTTTGCTACATAAACGTTTTCGAACAGGATTTCCACATGCACTGGACGTTCAAAATTATGGAACGTGACCATGTGAGGCATGCCGTCATTCAGGTATTTCTGTCGATACAACTTCGCATGCGGGCGATACTCTCCGATCGGGAGGGCTGTCGCCAGGTCCACTTTCACTTTGAGCTTGTCTGATGCAGGCAGGCTCTTATTCTGCTCATAATAGTCATACAGTCTGTCAGCGGCAATCGTCGCCAGGGCGAGTACGCCGGACAGATCCACCTCGGCTTTGCCTATACGGGCATAGACATCGAACTCTTCCAGGTTCAGGCCGGATTTCAGTGCGCGCTCTCCGAACAGGCGTCGCTCTGTGGATCGAACAAGGGGACTGGAGAAGCTCAAATCCATTTGATTGATAATATCATTCATGAACGTTCCGATCTCATCGTCTCCGAGCGGTGTGTGAAGGGCCGTATTGAATTGTTTCACGGCAATCGAAGGGAAAACACGAACCAGAGAGTTAATATTTGATTTTACATATCCGTTTCCTAAATCTAATCCTGCAACAATAGCTGTCATCGAACATCTACTCCTTTTTATCTTTCATAGTGTGGTCATTCACGTTTTGTTTCTTATTTGCTAAGGGTGCTGCCAATATCGCCCATCATGATTGTGAGAGGATCATAATCCGATTCTTTCTTCTCTGTATCTGTGTCAGCGTTCCCGGCCATCATGTCATCGATGTCAAATCCCATCTCGTCATGGGACTCCTCATCCAGTTCCGGTTCAAGCTCCGGTTCCTGTTCGAGTTTAGGTTCCGTTTCCCGCTCCGGACCCTTACTTACATCCTGATGATCTTCCGGCTCGGATGCAGGCGGCTTAATCGCTTCTTCTTTTATTTGAGGTGCTGGTGTAGATGCCGGCTCCTGCTCCTGTTCTATCGTCGGGGCGCTTTTCTGCACGGGTTTACGCACCGGTGATTCCGGTTCTCCCGTATAATAAGCATTCTCCCGCTGATTCAGGTGGGCTTTAATGACGTCACCCTCCCCGTATTTATGAATCGCATCCACGATGATGAGCTGCAAGCTCGTACCAAGATCAGACTGCTCATCCAGCCAGGATATTAATTTTTCGGAATCCGGCTCCCAGAAGGATCGTCTCTTGCGCTTTTTACCACTCATGTCTCACCGCCCCCTTTCGGTTCACTCTGTTTATTTAATGTGGTTGTCATTGTCTCCGTTGATATTGGGGGTGACTGGATGGATCTGGCATACTCCGTTAATTTACGGGCGTACCCAAATCGGACGACATCCATTGGTGTCTCCCCTTTCGCAATTCGTGAGAGCGTAGACTCGGAAATCCCCACGTCTTTGCTAATTTTGTACCTGGAAACTCCACTATCGTGAAGCAACCATTCGATCAAACGACTATCTGCCTCTGCCATATTTGCGTTCACCTACTTTGTCGTTTCACTTTGTTTTACCATATATTTACATTTTAGCATGATACTTTCATAGACGCAAGTATAATTTACATATTTTTACTGTTAAAACATATTACATAATATGTAATATGGTAGATACTCCCTATAAAATTTTCCTGGAAACAGGAAAATCTATGAAAATTGTTGGGTTTTTAATGGAGTATTGGAGAATTTTATGAAAATTATTAGCGATTTATGTAAAATGAATTCTGTATAAGAAAGAAGACGATAGGAAATTATCGAGGTAGTTTTAGTCAACGGTAAAAAAGTGAAAAGAAAAAGGAGACACAATATGATTACTACTCCGCCTATTTTTCAAGAAACAGTCACATCGTCTGCCACAGACATTTGGACCGGTCTTTTACCCCTTTTTTATCTCTTCCGATCGCCGGGATTGTTACCAATGAGTTTTTAAAGCGACATACATCCTTAGTTCACTGGCTTATAAAAAAAGACGGGATCTTCCTCGACCCCTCTTTTCATATGTACCTGGCGAATGCGATCAGTCATAAAAAAGAAGGGAAAAAAGAGATTGAAAGGTTTCTTGTAGACAGGAAAAAGGTGGCGCACATCTTTAATGAGAAGCAGCAAGATATTTTACAGCTCCTCTTAGATGGACATACTACCGTAGAAATAGCAGAGAAGTTGTATTTCTCTATCTCTGATATCAGAAGTAATTTCGGCAGGATGTTAAAAATAGTAGATTGTGCCGATCGGACACAATTAGCAGTCACGGCGATTCGAAACGGGTGGGTATTTTGTGTACGAAAATAATAGGGGGCGCCAGGTGCGTTCCTTTTTTCTAATTGTACATAAAATTTTACGCACCCAAATTATTAAAGAAATAGCAAATAAATAACTCGCAAAAGACAGTCTATTTATATAGGAAGAAACTCGTCAAAAAAAGCACCCTATTTGGGTGCCTGACTAATCATTATTTCCACGCCACGAAAGAAGGAATTCGCAACAGTCCTTGTTTTGTGAGGTTTCTATATTTCACTTTACACGCTATTTGTGGCTCTAAAAAAATAAATTTATCATTCTCATCGACGATCAGCTCTTTATAATGAGCGTAAAACTCTTTTCGGGCTTTCGGCGGCATAAATTCCATCAGACCCATATACTGGCCGTCTTTCGATGAGAGCAGCAGGCCGAACTCTTTTTTTCGTAGTCCGGAAATGGCCACGTCCGCATACTGATAGTTGATGACCTTCAGCCAGTTCCTGGAGCGCTTGTTGATCTCGTATTTAGAATGGGCCTCTTTCATCACGATCCCTTCCAGACTTTGCTGCTGGACCAGGTCGAAATACGCCTCGGCGTTACCTTCGATCCACTTGGATGTAACTATATGGTTAGAATCCAGCGCCAGATCGGCCAATATTTCTTTTCTTAGATATAACGGCAGACTCGTAACCTTCTTATTTTCGTGATAGATAATATCAAACACGACAAACTGAATGGGATGTTGCTTTTTCCTGGACATGAACCGCCCCATCATCGCCTCGAAATCCGGCTTGCCTTCCGGTCCGGAGACGATGAGCTCTCCATCCAGGATCGTTCCATCAGGTATATCTATATTTTGAAGTTCCGGGAATTTTCCTGTGACTTCGTTGTTATGTCTTGTATATAAACGGATCTTGTTGTTCATTTTTGTTAGCAGCAACCTGATCCCATCGAGCTTGAGCTCTGTAATATACGAATCATTATTAAAGGGGGTATCTGATTTGTGGAGCAACATCGGACTGACAAACATGTCGATCACCTCATTCTCATTTTACTATGACTGGGTGATAAACAAATTAGTAATCTACTGGTAATGATTTGTCAAAATCATGAAGAATTAGAGGATTTTCGTATGTAGGAGGGTTTCCAGAGGCGCCTCAGACGACATGAACTGACCAATGACCCACGGAATTCAATTTCGATGCGCCTGAGAGGTGCTGTGTGGGTAGAAAACCGCATTAAAAAAGGCGTTCCCCCAACGATAAAGGAACCCCTTGTAAAATAATAGGAACCCTGCGTCGGGGTTCCTTTGGTTGCTACTATAGCACCCCGGGTTCGTCGCCCAGGGTTTCGTTGTGTCATCTAAATATATTTTAACATACATTTGCATTGATTAGTTTGCTGCCATTGAAAATTAACCATTCTTATTTATGATTATTGCAAACATATATAATAGGAAGAAACTCGGTTCATTTTGATGGATTAGATATATAAGCGAATCCCGAACCATGCCACGGCAAGAGATTGTGCAAAGAACAGGATTCCCCAGAGCTGCGCCGGAATAATAAACGTCGCTCTTGCCAGACTCGTTGCGTCTCCAGCATCTCTTGGTGTTTTAAAGCTCATGGTCATGATTGTAAATGCCGACGTGATTGATTTGACGAAAACGACAGCTGTGATAAACAGCAGCACATTTTCGGTCAGAATGGTGTTGTCCAACCAGAACATCCAGGCGAATAGCGCCCCAAAGGTCAGCACCCACAAAAAGCCGTAAACATTACGTATCCATAATAGAAAACTAATCACAAGGACGCCTGCCAGTATGATTAATACCGCGGTGTAATTTTCGATATAAATTAAATATAAAAACAGCCACGCCATCGCGCTCGCAAACGGATATCCGGCAGCACTGGTGAAAAGACCACCGAGCCAATGGTTCCTTGTGGATGCGACCCCTTCGGTGTTGGCAAATAGTTTTATCTTCTCCACACGCCCGCCGGTAACAAGCGCCATCAGGGCATGACCTATTTCGTGAATCAGCGTGTTGATGACGGCGAGGTATTTGCCAAGCACAGGTATTCGTAAGAGGATTACTGCAATACCGATAAATATAAGCAATTTGGTTAGTGTAATGATAAGCCCTCCTTTGTTTACAGGAATTTATCTACGGTTTTATCAGACACATTCAAGTAATGCTCCGCGAGTGTCTGGGTGGAGGTATGTCCGGTTTGTTTGCTGATCGTAATGAGATCCGCCCCTTTTTCGTGCATCGTCGATACCTGTGTTTTTCTCAGGTTATAGGCCGTGAGGCCAATCGTTCGATTCAAGAATTTCCGGTAGGCTTCTGTTGAGATCCTGGCGCTTAAATACTTTCCGCTTTTATTCACCCTGCCAACCAGGTAATCGTCTTCTTTTAAGTTGAACTTTGCTTTGTAGTCCTTGACGGCTTTGACGACAAACGGGGTCAATCGTTTCTCGAACCATCTTTTCTGTTTCTTGATATAAATAGAAACCGAACTGTCATCAAAATCGAAATCCCCTATTTTCATGGCAACCATTTCACTCGGCCTGCTGGCCGTGACCAGATTGACCAAACAGATCGCTCTTTCTCGAATAGGTAACGAGTTGATTAAATCCAGCAGCCCATTTGCATCGCTCACTCGCTGTTTTCCTCTCACTCGGATTAAGTCTTTATTTTCTTCATGATTGTAACGGCCACGAAGATAAGATATTTCTTTTAATGTCTCTGGTTCTCTCTCAAAGTCAATATCATAGGTGACGGATAAATATCTCTTAATGGCAATAACTCTTTTTTCCCACGTATTCTTTTTCACGCGCTGATTCATGATGGAGTCATCCAGATAATCGAGCATCGATTCTAAATTTTCAGGCTGGTCTGTATCTACGCAATATTTTTGATATTGCGAAATGTCATATTTATAACCGTCGATTATTTTCTTGGATTCTTCTTCGATGTATTTTTTTCTTTCTATGTATCTTTTTTGATTCTGGAAATGCTTTACATTTACAATTTCACCCATTTTTATCCCTCCTGCTCTATCTTTATTATAAATCATCAAGTTGTGATAAGATAGCATTATCACAACTAATATTTTACCTTGTGCAACTGTCATTATTTTACATGTACCACTGGCTAAAAATTAACATTTATTTACATTAAATATATTACGTATTACATGTTGTTAGTAAGTAGAACCAAAATACAAAATTATTTGTATTATGTGAATATAGAAAACTCTTATATTTTTCTATTTCGTATGAAATACTACTTAATAGTTTTAAAGAATATATTATATATTACGTAATACTTCTTCGAAACAAAAAAAAAGGAAACAGGTTTCTCACTCCTGTTTCCAACCTCAAGTATGAGCAGGTTCTCCAGCTGCTCCATTTTATAATACTATATTTGTTCAGAAAAAGGAAATATATTACATATTACTTAACAATTCTATTATATTATTGATTTACAGCAATCCACCAAATAAATGACGTAGTAATCAAAAGGAGTATTGAACTAGTTAAGAAGATTATCAACTGTGACTTGTTTTTTTCCAGAAAGCCCTCCAAAGCAATGGTTAATCCTCCAAAACACAGGGTATAGAAAAAAATAACAGGATAGGGAAGATCTGGTCCAATATTGAAGATGTTAACAACAGTTATAATCACAACAGCAAGCAGGGACGTAAGAAGCAATATCTTGATAATAGGTCTCCGATCTTTGAAGTCCTTATAACCTAACATCTTATTGATCTTTTTTTCATACGACGAATCGTTAGAAGGCAGCACCATTTGGAATTCTCCTTTCTCACTACTAATTTTATTTAGGGGGCATAAACGTTGTCTGATAATACCGTACATCCTTATAAACCATGGTTATTTGGCGTTGGAGCATTGTTTATCATACAACCGATTTCCAATTCACAATATTTATTACAGATGATAATCATGTTCTGTACTGGTTTGATTATATCCCTCTCAGCTATTACTTTTTTGTTTAATTCTTCCAATTATACTAGTAACAATATTCCACCAATTAAACACATTAAACAAGGTATTCTAGCATTTTTATGTATTGCACCTGTCCTCTTTGTGGCTGGCTCTATCATTCACCAAGAAGCTATCATCCAGAGGGGTGCTTATACGGCCATTTGCATGATATTCTTCACACCACTGCTATTGTTCATTAACAAAAAAGTATTACCAAGGATCGAGGAGAGCGGAGAGACCCGCGAGATTGAGGATAGCGAAGAAAAAGATGGGGGTTCGTCTAACTTGAACACACTTATTTTTTATGGGCTTATTGTACTTGTTGGTGTGGCGATTTACTTTATAATTAATTAAAACAATCGGAGGGGTGAGGCATGAGCGATGCACCCCACACCGTTCATACCTGTTCCGCATGTTTTATAAAGAGAAGCTGACCTCACTTCTGACAACCTTTTTCGAAAAAAGGTTTGGTATTTTTTATGATGCCATTTCTTTTAAACGTTCCAGTGTCTCCTCATCTACAATCCCTGTGACTTCTAACCCTTCTTGCTCCTGGAAAGAGCGTACGCCGGCCTCTGTTTCATCTCCGAAATGACCATCGACACCAAACTGAGGCAAGTCAATCCCTACCTGAATAAGATCGGATTGAAGTTTTCGTACGGCACTCCCCCGATTACCGTGCTGCAGCAACGTGGTCTCAAAAGCCTGATCGAGTGCGCCAAAGGTCTGTCTGCCGGCAATACCATCCACGGTTAAGCGATTATGCTCCTGAAATGTTTTGACACCGGCTTCCGTTTCCGCACCGAAATCCCCGTCTGCTCCAAAATTCGGGAGTTGAATCGTAAAATACATGAGATCCTCTTGGAATAAGCGGACACCCCGACCTTGATCCCCCACACGAAATATATTGACTTCTTCGAGCTGCCTCATTGTCACAGAATCAGCAATACCATGCTCCGTGAGGTTATATTTTCGCTGCACGTCCCGTACGGCTTCCTCAGTTTCATCCCCAAAATGACCGTCTACTCCGTGAACTGGCAGAGCTTCTTGATTCTCACGGATCAGTTGGCGCTGAAGCGTTTCCACTTGACGCCCACTGTCCCCGTTCCGTAAGCCCGTCACGGGCAACTCCTCACCATATAAGCGTTGATGGACATCCTGACGAATATCTGGCAGGCGCTGATATATGTTTCGACCTGGACACAGTGTACTGGAAAAATCCTGGTGACCGACGATGTTTTCCGGGTTAATATCAAATTTGTAACAAAGCCAGGAGATCAAATCGATGGCTTTATCATACTGCGCTTGAGTAAAAGGTCTGGTCTCATAATCTCCATGAAACATCACGGCCACACTGTTCGCATTGACAGCTGGTTCATGCCTTCCCCTTTTGTTGTCTGGAGCACCCTCAAAGGCCGTCCCATTTTTTCCGATTCCGTAATGGTAGCCAACATCGCACCACCCTAATGTGAGTTGGTGATAGTCTTGCACAAATTGCATTTGTTCTTGTTCTGTCCGTGAGTCCACCGTTGCATTGGGCGTGGCGCAATGATGGATCATCAGATAGTCATAACTTGTGATATCCTCCGCGCAACTGGCGCGATCTTCATGGGGTCTTCCACCCCATTCACTTTTTGTTAAAATTACTGGTTTTGGTTGCGTGTTTTTACTCATTTTCTCTACCTCCTAAAATGTGGGATACATCTTAAAGAGAGAAAATGGCGTATAACACAACCTTGAACGTTGATTTTTTAGTTCTAATAAAAAACTAATAATAGAATAATAACTATGTTGGGTGCGTAAAATTTTATGAGAAGGCGTGTTAAGGAACTAGTGAAGCGGGTGGTAAGAGCCCGGAAAGAGCTGGTCTATCTGATGTATTATAAGGTCAGTCAAGATCCAAGCAGCAGAGTTAGGGTTGCTGGAAAGGAAGAATCATGGGGGTCTCAGAGGGTAAATTGCCGTTTAATATCGTAGACGATGAAATGACTTTATATCTTCAAGGAGGCATCAGTGTTTCAAGACCATTTGAAATTATTAAAAGACTTTGTACCGTGCATCCAATAGAGATCCGCGTTTTTTTGATGAGCATTACTTTATTTTTAAGGGCTATAGAAAAGAAGCATTTACATTTAAGAAAATAAGACCATTAAGGGGGTTATAAAAAAATGGTATAATTAATAATAATTGTAATATAAGGAGAGTATAATGTTGGCTGTCAAAATTTCTATAATAACAGTGACCTTAGTTTTTGTGTTTTTTTCTTTCACTCGGCTTACTCACGAAATCATAATTAGCCTTTTAACCAATCCCTTATACTTACATTCTATGTTTTTAATATTTTGGTTATATTGTATTGCAAGTCTCACAAAACGCTCCAATAATACGGTGAGGGGAAGTTATATCCCCGTTGCGCTACTGAGCTTTTTCTCAATATTTCCTATATTAATGGTCCCGATCGAGTCAGACATTATTACAATCATCGTTTCTTTGTTTTTCATTCTTATTAATATAACTATTGCAACAACATATTTTAGGGGTCAAACCTTCGTAATTTCCTATGACATTATGAAAAATCCTAAGTTAATTCCTTTCATAAGCTTTATGATTATTAAAATAGTTGTTTTAGCCTTAATGGTAAATTATATGTCATTTTTCAAAGATTTTTTTGAGCCAATTACTATCAATACATATGGATTATTAAACGAATTGTTATTTGTAAATTTGATACTTTTAGGGTTGTTCCTTCTCTTTTTTAGAATGTTATCTAATGAAAAGGTTATAAGGTTAATTGAGAAATCTGGTCTTTTTAATTTTAAAAATTTTGTTGGTGGTATGTTGTTTTTTATCTCTATAGTTATCACAATTCACGTTTCTGTTTACCTAATTAATTTAGCCACAGATTACCAACTCATTACTGTATTTAGAGAATTTTCACTAACTGAAATTATGGGGGAATACCTAAGCCAGATTTTTGGTGTAGCTTTGTTAGAGGAGTTGTTCTACAGGTTTATAGTAATAATATATTTACACCAACTATTTACTAGTAGAACTAAATTAAACCGTAAAACTATCACGGCTTATACCTTAATAATCTCCCAAGTGTTATTCAGTGTTATACACCTATTGCCCGTATTACTACTCCATGGTATGCCAGATTTATTTATCTTATTATTTCAACTGTTGCAGTATATTATTGTTGGCTTTTATCTCTTCTATGCTTTCTATAAAACTAATAATCTGTGGATGGCGATTTTTCTCCATGCTTTAATAAATACCAATATAACATTGTATTACATTGATAGAACTTTTTTGATAGACTACAGTACCTTGGTAATCCTCTTTTCCTCGTTGATATTGCTTCCATTTTATCACTCCAAAACTAAAGAAACTGTTTAGGGTATAAGGTACTTGGAGGGGCTACCCCCTCCGTTTTCTTATATTCCAAACAGTTTTAAAAAAGTGATATTAATGAGACAGCTACGTTAATTAGCAATTTGATTTTCTATTGAAGTATTTCTACTTTGTAAATTTACTATCCTATCGTTATATCCGATTATACTTTTTTTATGCGTTGTGTAAATAATTGTGGAGTCAACTGTCCTGTTTAAAAAGTTTGACCATACGACTTTTTCAGTGTCAGTATCTAGTGCGGAGGTAGGTTCATCCAAGATGATAATATCGGGTTTTGTTAACATTATCCTTGCTAACTCTAATCTTTGCTGCTCACCTCTGGAGATTTTAGTTTTATCTATAATAGAAGCGTTATCAATAAAATGCTCCAATTTAACTTCTTTTAAAACTTCCTTAATATCGGTATTGGTTATGGGTATGTTTTCAGTTCCGTAAGTTAAATTCTCTACAACTGTACCTCTTAGTAGGCTGCATTCGTCAATTAAAAATCCAATCGACGGTTCAGTATTCGATCTTATAGTTATGGTACCTTGATAATTAAATAAACCAGCTATGAGTTTACAGAGTGTAGATTTACCAGAACCACTTTGACCGATAATTGCAACTCTTTCACCTCTCTCAACATCAATGTTAAAATCTTTAATTATCAGCTTACCATCAACGCTATAGGTTAAGTTTCTACAGGAAATAATGATGTCAGGGTCACTATCGTTGGTATATTCCCTGATACCATATCGCTCATCTCTCTCTAACAGTGGTTTAATTCTCTGAAAAGAAGTTGTCATGTCTTTGTAAATAAATGGTACAAAATATAAGCTATCTAGGGGTTGAGCAGTTCGAAACATTATTTGCGTAAAGGCAAGTAATACTCCAATTGTAGTTTGATTTATACTTATAAGATACGCACCTACTGCTATGATAACCAATTGTTTTGAATTGGCCATTATTCCAATAATCGCTTTATGTTTTGCTTGATACAGGGATAGAGATTCCCCTTTACCTAATGCATCTTCATAAACGTTCATATATGATCGTTCTTCATACGAACTGAGATTATTTAATTTTATAAAAAGAAGTCTATCCATAAGCTGTTTTAACGACTCCATGGTTTTACTTTCTAAGATTTTCACTTTTTGAACTTTACTTTCATACGTCTTAGAAAAGAAGAAAGAGTAGATGCTCTCTGAAAAAATGAGAAGAAAAGCTATGGTTGCTAGAAATGGGTTAAAATAAAACATAATAATACATAAAGCAAGCACTAGAAAAAAATTGAGAGGTATTTCAAGAAATAAATATAATCCCCGTTGGATAATCATTTCTAAATCTTGCTTAGTACGGTAAATAAGATCGCCTTCGCCAAATTTTTTAATTGACATATAATCTTTGTTTAATATCGAATTTACCACTTGCTTTTGGGTTTTTTGTTTTAAAAAAATATTTGTTTTGAGTTGAACTTTGGCTAGAAAATATTCTAAAATGGCAAATAACACTAAAAAGAGTAATAGAAACAGTAGAGTGTTTGTTAAGGTTCCTTTGTCGAAAGTAGGTAGTATAGTATCGAATATGTACATCACAATAAAAGCTGGTATTAATGTGAAGAGAAGGAAAATAACTTTCAATGTAAACTGTAATAAAAATAGAAGAAAGGCTTTTCTATTAATTACATCCTTAAATTGATTATATATTTCAATTAAATTTTTCATAAAACCTCCTAATAAGGCAATGAGGTGAAAACTTTAAAATTTTCACCTCAAGTTTCAAGTTCTTTACATACCACCAATTATTAAGTTTTTAACTTAGTTATACTCCCCAATTGTTTGTCCAACACCAATTTATTCTACAGTATTGGACAGCACAAACCAAAGGATCATTGACATCTGTAATTTGAACTTGGTAAGGAGTTGTTATGAATTCCACAGTACCACCACCTAACTGTTTGTCCAACAAATATTGATGTTACATGTGTTTATCCCGCACAAGGTCCGGCAACTACCTCCACCTCCTGGATCATTGGAATCTGGTGTTACAATATGTTCCATATCTTTTCACCTCCTTTACTTAATAGATTCCTATAACATTTTTTTCTGTTATAGTAGTTACCCCTATCCGAAAATGCATAAAATAGGATATGCGATCCCGAAACACTATACCACCCCACCTAAAGGCTTAGGTTCTTATACTTCTTCTGCAATTAAGTCCTTCTCGATGGTTTGTTTGGAAATAGGGTTCCTTGTATAATATCTGTGCAATCTATCTTTGATGTTATATTTTAATTGATCGCATTCAAAATCTTCTTTTTCTAAACTCAAATCAGGACATCTTCCTTTACATAAAGGCATAATATTACACGTAGTACATTTTTTAGGTAACTGCCAGTTCATCCATTTAGTTAAACGATCATAATTCGTTATGCCGTCTTTTAGTGTTCCAACACGTAATTTTTTGTTACCAACTTCATGCCAACATTTAAACAAATCCCCCGCGGCATCAACTACATACGCAGAATTGTCAACTGCCTGGCAAATTCCCCCACCTCTATTAACCGGTAGTAAATCTCCCATTTCGAAACCTATGCTGTCAGCATACTCAATCAGCGAAGTTTCCCATTTTGAAAACTCTCTAGTAACTAAACAGGTTTCGCTAATGGATTGACATGCTTCCGTGGAGGCCCCAACAGGAGCAAAATACACTGTTAACTTTTTATTTAATCCTTCCTTTAAAAGTATCGGGAAAAGTTTATATACATCTTCTACATTTTCTTTAGATACGTTTACTCTAATAGCAATATCAACTAAATCATATATTTCCTTAATATTGGATAAGATTTTATCGAATGTTCCTTTTCCATTCCTTAAAATCCTTGTTAGATTGTGAGTCTCGGGTCCCCCATCGAGAGTTATTTGGACATGGCTTAATTTATATTTTTCCACTAGCTCTAAAGCGGTTTTTCTGTCAAGCAAATAACCGTTAGTAACCATTGTAGCGGAGTATTCCATTCCTTTTTTTTCACAAAGATCGATTGCATATTCGGAAACATTAGCAATTAATTTTTTCATAAGTAAGGGTTCTCCCCCGTACCAAGTAACGGAGAGACTTTCTTTATTATTCGTGTTTTGCTGAATAAATTTTTTCAAATCTTCTTCTTTTTCGCCCTCTAAATACTCATCTACATGTTCTTCATAACAATAAGGGCACCTAAAATTACATTGAAGGGTAGTGGCAACGGTTAAGTGTAAGTTTGTATTACCATAGTTATACAAGTTATGTTGGTATAAATATAATCCTAATTCATCTCTGTCTTTAGGGACCACAAAGCCAGCACGGGTAAATTCTTCAAGGGCTGTGTTAGGTATTTCCTTTCCACTATTTAAGTCTTTTAAGTAGTTTCTATATGTGGCGTTTAATTTCACAAAAGCTCCTGTGTGACTGTTGTACAAAAAGTAAGTATTGTCCCTCTTATAAGGTACATTATACTGAGACACTTTATACTCTGTTGCCATACATAAATACCCTCCCGTTCAATAATTTTACAAAAAAATAATAACTATTTTTTTTTAAAAAATAAAACTAGATTATAGGCTGATAAGCAGGAAGAGAGCCGAATATTGCAAAATTTCATTTTATTTCTCTGTTTTTTTAATAATTTCTTGAAATTTTTAAATAATATGATAGTTTTTAGGAGAAATAGTAATAAATATATTACATTTATCTGGAAATAAAATGACTTTTAATTACATTGGATGCATTCACAAAAAACAATCGATACAATAGTAATTATATTGGGTGCGTAAAATTTGATGCGGAGGTGTACTTTAGTGGAAAATTGGAGCTTACTGGAGCGGTATATCCAGTATCTGGAGGACAAAGGCAGGAAGCCTGGAACGGTGAAGCAATATGTGTCGGATCTCAAGCAGTTTATAACCTGGCTGGACTCGACAGCTGACAGAGAGCAGGATCTTTTAAAGATAGACGGGGCGCATATCGAGGCGTATACCGCTCTATTAAACGAAAAGAAGTTGAGCCGTGCAACCATTAAGCGTCACCTGTCTGCAATTAATCGACTGCTGGCGTATTACCGAATCGATCATGTCATGCCGGAACACCACACGACAGACTATTCGGCACCCCCGTTAAAACGAAGCGATTTTGTTACGATACATGAAATGCACCAGCTGCTGACGTCGATGAAGCGTCCGATTGGGTCAGCAGCAAGAGACATACTCATTCACAGAAACCTGGCAATCGTTCATTTAATCCGGTACAAAGGATTTCGTCCAAAAGAAGTATCTCTGATTAACATGAACATGATAAATATGGGCCAGTCTCAGATAGCGCTCGATCTGTACGACCCGGAGCCGGTCTATCATTTATCTGATGAACATATGCAGTACATCCGGGATTATTTACAAACGATTGATGCGCCGAAAAGACCGCGCCGGCAATCATCTGATCCATTATTCGTGGCCTTTAATAATCGGAGCAATCACTACCAGTTCGATTACGAGCTTGTAAAACCGAAACGATTATCTGTGAGAGGGATACAAAAAATGATAAAAGAAGAAGTGCAGCACGCCGGTATCCGGAAGCTATCTGCGAAACACTTACGGAACAGCTGCATCCTGGAGCATGTCATGCGAGGGTATGATGAGAAAGACATCCAGAGTTATTTTCACTTGACGCACCCCCATTCTTTGTATCGATACAAGGAGTACGGAATATCGGAAAACCCTTGATACCATAGGGTTTTCTCTATGTAAATGCAGGTAATCTATGGGTAATTATGGTATAATAGATAGTAGATACACATTCGATTTATCGATGTAGATAAAGGATAGGGTGGTTGGAGTTGTCCCCGAAAGGGGGTGGTTCCTTGACAACATTTCAGGCTTTAACGTTGATGATTTCTTTTTCCACGATGGTCATCGCGCTAATCGCAGTCGTTGTCGCTATTTTGAACACAAAAAAATAGCCCCCCTATTCGGCAAATGGGCGAGGGCTATTTTTTCTTTGAGATAAGATAACGCCAATCCCCTATCAGAAGAATGGGTATCTATCTGACCACCGTTCCCGCGGTGGTCATTTTTTAATATATGGGTTGTTACTGTTATCATACCACATTTTCAGAAAAAATACACGGGATGAACAAGATTATTGATGTCGATCACGCAGCACCCGGTAGGCGTCGACGTAATCCGCATGGTGGTCCAATAATGCCTGCAGGCTTTTCGAGTGAGGCCCTTTAACCGTGACAGCACTCATCTCCGCTTCACCTAAATTAAACGCGTGCCGGTGAATAAACGTCGGCATTCCTTCAAATGTCATTTCTGTAATGGGGTTATCACTAAACGCTTCTGACTGGATCTCCTGTGTGTTCTCCGGCAGAACGAGTTTAGATAGTCTATTATGCTGGAACACGGAACGGGAGATGGTGAAAATGTCTTCTCCAAGCCTTAATGTTTCTAATTGGTTATACATAAACGCGCCGTCTTCGATCAGGGCAACGCTTGACGGAATACGTATGTCCGTCAGTTTATTAAACGCGAAGGCGTAAAAGCCGATAACCGACAAGGTCGGCGGAAGGATCACGGAAGTCAGTCCCTTATTCCAAAAGGCATCCGGCCCGATGGATACCACCTCAACCCCATCGATCTCAGCAGGGATAACTACATTTGTTTCCTCTCCTTCATAGCCTGTGATTTCTCTTCGGAATTCATCAAATCGAAAATATTTTGCATCCGTTGTTTTGAAATGTATCATCAATTCGACACGCTCCCCCGTTCTGATTTTCTATATGTTTATTGTACCCTGAACTGGTTGTGATTTACCACTTATTCATTGAAGTATAGCAATTATTGGGGGATAAGTTAAAAAATAATAGCTACAGGTTGTAGAATTGATAAGTATCTCCCTTTTATTTAGCAATAGCACGTCACCGGTGACGCTATTAGATAATAATAGAAGGGTGGATTATCATTATGTCTTATCAATTCATTTCAAGGAGTGTAGGTCCAACTGTAACATATTGGATATTAAGGACACCCATCTCCAATATTAGATCATTAATTATTAATAGACCGATCTCAAGTACGTCTAATACTGGCGTTAATGGAGGTTTTTTCGCAGCAGCCAACGGTTATAACAGCCCACCAACTGGCGGAAGATCAATTTCTTACACTAGGGGCTACTCTACAAACTACCTGTATAACGGAACAGCAAGTAATCCGGTGAGTCGACGTACAGCTGTAATCTACAATAATAGAAGAAGTATTACGCGAATGAATGCCGCTAGACTTTCTGAAATCACAAATAGATTCGGTACCGTTGATGTTGCTATTGGGGGAACTGATTTCTCATCCTCTAGTTGGAGTTCTACCGCATATTATGGGGCTACAAAGAGGACAGCACTAGCCTGGGAAGGAAGTAACGCCTATCTAATCGTAGTTAGGACTGGTGTAGTAAATATTCCTGCCCTAAGAAGTGCAATAGATAGCGATTTGGGGTTAGGATTAAGCTCAAGCAATGCCGTAGTTTTAGATGGATCTGGATCAACTTCCATGCAGGTTTACGGAAATAGTAGTAGAACCTGGCACAACGCGAACAGACACATCTTCAATATGGTGACTTTGGTTAATACTTGATTTCAAGAGGGGGATTTCCCCTCTTCTTTATATATAAGGAAGAATACTAAGTAGGATAGTGGATAACCGATTGTCGTGATTAAATTAAATGGATTGTTCAAAGCATATCCATTGATGTACTCCACCTCATAAAAATACCTTAAAACCGGGCTTAGTATTATACCAATACTCGTAATAATTAATAATCGATAAATCAAATTATTTATATCAAATCTTAGAAATAATTTATTAATGATTAGAATTATAGGAGTTACTAATATACATGAAAACGGAAAGATAAGAGCTGGGAAGATAACCAATATAAAGAAAATCAATTCAGAAGTCATCAGGGTCATTACAGGTTCAATATTTGAATATCGTGCTTCCACTAATGTACTTATAACTGAAAATATAATTGAGCTGAAAAGTGAAATAAATAAATACTTAATAATTGTTTTTCTTGCAAAAGCCATCTTCAAGCACCTCCAATGCGTTATCTAACATATTCTTTACGACGGCAGTATATCCTCCTAAGAAAAAATACATGCGATTAAATCGCATGTATTTTTCCGTTTATTATAGGACGATCCGGTATTCCACCTGCACCTGATTGCTATTCTCGTCATACACCAGGTCATCTAGTTTCACATACGGAACGAGCATCCCGACGTTGGCCAGAGCAATCCGGGAAATGATGGATTCCTTGCGTCGGTATGGGTGCATTCGCATATAAAGCAGCAGGTAATCTCCGCGAGTGACATACAGCTGGCCGTGTTTCACCACGTTTTTGTCGCCGTAAACATCGATCAGATATTCCAGCTGTTCTTTTTCCGGATGATATTCACTACAAATACTGATGCACGGCTTCAGCATTTGATAATTCTTATGAGAGATATCCCACTTGAGAAGATGATCGAATGCGCTCCGTCCTTCTTCGACTACTTCCTCCCACGTCTTACACCCCATGTCGTCCAGGCGTTTCGTGTATTTCCCTTTCATGACTCTAAATCCCTTCCTAGCCGATTTCTTCGAAATCTTGCTTTGAAACGGCTCGATCAGGGTTTGATCTTTTTCTTTTTTAAGTGTCGGCATCGCAGCGACCCCCTTTTAGTATTTGGTAGCATTCTGATGCAACTCCTCTTCGTCATAAAGCTGCACCATTTTCCAGATGTAGTCTGGCTCGTACTTCATTCCATACACCACTCGCTGAGAAGACTCGGATAAAAACAAATACGCCTGTTGCGCCTGGAAAGAATATTTCTCTACCGGGCGGATCAATTGATTGAATGCCGGCATGTCCGGCTGTAGCGTTACTCGGCTGACATAATGCCGGATCGCCATCGGAGCTTTATGATACACCGCTTCCAGCTCTGCTTCGGTCAGGTACCACACCCTCGCAATCAGGCTTTCCCTCGTCTTTGGACCGACGAAACCCTCCCCGTTCTCCTGTGCCTGACTCTCAAGAAACCTTACACATGCCTTTATCAGCGGTTCCGGCACTTTATTCTGGTCGAGATACTTGGCTATTTGTGTATACGTGAAGTTACGTGATTTTGCTCGCATTTTAAACGGATTGAACACCAAAACGACCCCTTAGCCTTCCAAATAATATCCATATATTTACATTTTAGCACGACGCTTACATGCACGCAACCATCAATTTGCTGTGCCGACAGCGTTTTGATGACTAAAAGAGGTATTTATCGTACCTGCCTTTTCACACTCAGGTATTTCGTTTTTCGAAATAAGTTCCTCTGTTCCTGATATATTCGAGAAAACTTTATATACGTAACACATGTATATATATATATATTTATATAGTCTTTTTATAAAAAAAGGAGGAACAAAGGAACATAATCGCGTGCCCCCTTGGTATGAAAGGATTTAGCTGTTCCTTTTTTGCCTGTGACTCCAGGGACATTGGAGGGACATTTCGGGGTAAAAAGGAACAAACGGCGTATTTTTAGTCAAAATCGAGCAATTACTCGCGTGACCCTAACCGGGAATTTATTAAAAAACAGGCTAATAAGACCTCAAAAAAGGAACATTTTGGGCGAAAAAGGAACATTTTGACCCTAAAAAGGAACAAACCAGGAACAAAAAAAGCCACACAGACATTCTTAAAACGGGTTTACTTGTGAGGTGCAAAACAGATAAACGTAGCAATTTCACACGCTAAATACACAACTTTCACAACCGAAATAGCAGTATAATTCGCAAACTAAAAAGGCATGAAGAACCAATTCTTCGCGCCTTTGTTTTCATGTTTGCTTATTTCACTAACGCAACCCGTTTGTTTGAGTACAGTTTTTCACAAACTAAAGTTTTCACTGTATAAGACTAACCTTCAATTAACCCAATATATCTGATTTCTTTCCCATCAACAATTGCAATATAAATAGCCCCTCTTTTTTCATTAGGTTTATATATTTTTGTACCGACAGGTAGTTCCGTCGCCGTCCCATTCTTAAATTCACTACTATTATTAGTTTGATTAGTAATTTCGGTTAC
The DNA here is from genome assembly GCF_002019695.1 of Evansella clarkii. GTDB lineage: Bacteria > Bacillota > Bacilli > Bacillales > Salisediminibacteriaceae > Evansella > Evansella clarkii. The sequence goes on from NZ_MTIV01000022.1 coordinate 62,276, forward strand.
TTCCTCACCTAAAGTTAAATCTAATTCCATTACCCAATCGATATCTTCAGCATATGTATAAATAATATCTTCAGTCATAAAAATATCAGCATCCGGGGAACTGGATAATATTTCTTCAGCAGTCGGATTACTTGTCGCATACTCTTCTTCCTCAACATCTTCGCTGGATTGAACATTACAAGCTGATAATAGCAGGACTACAAAGATAAGTAAGTATGTTTTTCTTACCATTAAATTGCCTCCCTAACTAAAAGACGATGATTGAAAGGTTTTTTCTATTCCTCTTCCAACTCTAAAATAAATTCCTCCACTTGGTCATTCCATATAATCTCTACTGTATAAGGAGAACCTGTTCTATTTGCCTCGATAAAATAACTATTACCAAAAGGCATGTTTTCTTTTCCTTCAAACTCTTCAAACTGCTGACTAACCTTTCCACGGTATTGAAATGCTGTATCTACAATAACCTCAACTTCGCCTGGTACAGGCTCTTCCCCTACATATTCAAAGGTAAGCTCTGCTTCCTCCGTTACATTTTCACCATAAGGCTTTTCTTCCACAAATAAGGATACTTGCCAGTTTTCTGTTTCTTCATTAAATGAATATGATGCTAATTCTTCGCTGCCGCAACCTGTAATAAACAGTAAAACAATTGCTGTTATTAATTTGAGTTTCATATTATCCCCCCCTACAATTTATTTTCTTACTTTTGCTAACCTCCCTCTATAATCTTTTTGTTTTCTTACGAAAACTCCGTTTATCTAAGGATTTCATAGCTACTCTTTTTCATTAGACATTATTTACATGGTTAGTTTTAGCTTATCTTCAAGAAAATGGATGTAAGGGGGCTTGTTGACCAGCTCCACTTAAGTATTTTTTTAAAGTAGAGGGGATTTTACGTATGATCGCCACGATGGATCTCCACGTTTCTCATGGGGTTAACCCTCCCATGTCTCCCAGAGTCGATGCTCCTACATTCCTTCGTTCAACCTTGCCATGAGGGTGGAGGTCAGATATGCTCCCCGCCAGGGTCTCTGCCCGTAGTTTTAGTTTATGTTCTGACTTCTCCGTGCTTCAAATGTCTTAGAATATTAGATTAATTAATAATCAGCTTCGATAAATAGAGTTTTAATAAAACAAAATTATTGAGTTATGCAGCTTCTTGTAAGTTATTAAAATGCGGAATATCACTAAGCATCTTTTCTTCACTGAACTCACATTGTTTTGTGCCTATTGTAAATAAGATTCGTATTAGTTTATTGCATATGGCAATTAAAGACGGCATCTTTTTTAACGGATTGTCTGGACGGGTAGTATAATACTCATGCAGGGCTTTAAAGGCTTGGTTCTTCGCGACTAAAGGCATTACAACTCTAAAGAGGAGAGCTCTTAGCTTCTTTCTTCCTCGTTTTGTAATGGTGGTGCGTCCTTTATGAAGTCCTGATGTATTTTCCCGTAAGTTTAGTCCAGCTAGTTTAATAATTTGTTTTGGGTGAGAATAGTTTCTTAGATCGCCTACTTCAGCTAGAAACGCAGCGACAGTATCTTTCCCTATTCCTGTGATTGCCACCATGTTCTGCACACCAGGAACTTGTTTAAGTAATTCATCTAAATGAGCATCTAGTTCCTCGAACTTTTCTTTGAGTAAATCATATTGAGCCAATAAGGTTTTAAGCTCTAATTTAGCCATGTTATTCCCTTGTTTAATGCCGACTGAACGACTAGCTGCCTCTTTTAATCTCTTCACTCTACTTAAACCAACACCTCTTTGGGCGCCCTTTTTAAGGTGTTGTAAAATTTCATCATCAGATAATTTCAGTAGCTCATCTGGCAGAAGATCAAGCTTTAAAGTACGAAGTGCAGCCTTTCCTTCCCAGTCTTTAAATGCGGTAAAAAACTCAGGAAAATAACGGTCTAGCCAATTGTGTACCTTGCCTTGCACAGACCGGAGGTCCGTTGATAGTAGTTCGCGTATTTTCATGGCCCCTCGGAGTTCCGCATAAACACCTTCAGGGATAATTGGTTCAGCGTAGCGACCATCTTTGACCAGTTGTGCTATGACTTTGGCATCTTTTACGTCATTCTTGGTTGGTGAATTATCGTCTAATTCTTTACTTTTCTTCGTGTGTAACGGATTGACCACAACACACTTGATATTTAATTCTTTTAAGTAATGTGCAAGGTTAAGCCAGTAATGCCCTGTCGGCTCCATACCAACGATAACCTTGTTCATTTGATTAGCAGCTTGAAGTTGATTGATCCAACCTATTAAGCCATCAAACCCTGATTGCGTATTTTCAAAAGTAATAGATTTTCCTAGATCCATTCCTCTGAAGTCCTGTGCTCTTGCGACGTGGTTAAACTTCGCAATATCAACACCTACGATTAGAGTTTCAGCTGTGATTTGAGCTATTTTGTTATTTTGGTTATAATTCATTAGTGAGTCCTCCTTGGTTATCAATTAAGGGTCCTTTTGCGCGCAAAGCTTTGGACACCTCGTATCATACCAAGAGGGCTCTTTTTCTATCAAACTCCAAATTCTTTAATTACAGGAATGCTCCCCGTTTCTTTAAGTACATTGCTTCACAAAGTCTTATCCTTTCATTTATTTTAACATAAATATCCGAAACCAAATTCACATGGCAAATCAATTTAAAATCACATGAAGGAAAAATTTATTTCCACCTATGTGAATAGGTGTCTGAATTCCTTTGTGATTTTCTGTATGTTTAACAATAAAACACTGATATAACAACAAAAAATCACATGTGATTTCTGCTGTGAAATCGCATGTGATACTGCTTGTGAATGGCTTCTTTGCATCTCTGAAGTAAATCCGTTAAGATATTCTGCGTGGCTCCTGATTTATTCGTTATACTAAGACTGCTTCTTTTTCATTCTCCATCACACTATCTTCCGTGAGTTCTTCTCCCAATATATACTTCCGGTATAAGCGATCCGCTGCTTCCAGCACCTGGACTCTTGCGATTGGTCGCGGCTGGTTCGCATCCACGATTTCCGTGTGGATCTCGCCCCCTTTTTCCTGGAACAAACATAAGAATTCTTCTTTCGTATACCGAAGACGCTCGATATCCGATTCATAATAGTCATTGTCTCCGTATTTGCCCCTTCGGTGCATACTGACTTCCGGTTCCACATCCAAGTAAATCACCGCGTCTGGCAAACGCATATACCGCGTGAGCTCGGAGAGCCAGCGCTCATCGTTATCAAATGCTCCGTACGCCCACTCCGTATGCACGTACCGGTCAATCAGTAAAATGTCTACGCCCTGGCGTTCGCATTCTTGAATATACGTCTGGCCGAGCTGCTTATCCGCAGCCTGGAGAAGTTCAAATGTCTTCTCATCTGCCAGAAGCTCCCCTTTCAGCCACTGGCGGATCAACTGACCTATTGGCGTTTCATAGTTTGGAAAGCTAGACTGTTCGACTTTCAGTCCCTTTGAAGAAAAATAATTATAAAGCACTTTTGTGGCCGTGTGCTTCCCCGCCTTATCGAGTCCTTCGACCGCGATAATTTTCATTTTATGATTGCTCTTTTTTGTATCAACGTTTTGTAATCCCATAGTTATCAAAACCCTCTCTGTTCAGTGTTTTACATATATAAATTATACAATATTTCCCAGTTACTAGTCAATGAGACCCAGAGAAACAAACCACTCTTTGAAAAAGGTGCGACATAACCGCACCGATAGAAAGGGTGAAACACCATAAAAAATCACTAGAAACAGGAGGGCATTTATGTCGCCATACCATCAGACCGCACAAGCTGACTGTACCGTCGAGTTTCGAATTCTCGACCCGAAAACGCAACAAGAGGCGTGGAAAGTCCATGAAGCCATGAGAATCAATGCGCCAACAGTCGAGCACCTGATCGAACGGGCCCATCTCTATGTCGGAAGACCGGAGCGACACGAAAACGTCTCCGCTATTCGGCTGACCGGGACAGTTATCCTCGTTCACCGGGAGAAAGACATTGTGCATGACCACGAAGACACGATCGCGCTGGATTTGAAAGTTCTAAGGGAGCGCACCACTCCTATTAACGGCGCCGCTGTCGTCGCTGGTTGATCGAAATCGAAAGGAGGGTAAACGCATGCTTACAACTGAGCGTCACACCTTAAAGTCGCTACAGAAAATGATTGATGGGTTACCTGATAACCTCACTGACCGCGACAACCGATTTATTATTGTCGCGACAAACGGCGCGATATCGGCCCTCATCGACGCTGAGGAACCGATCAATAAGACGCACCGGTATCATGAAGAAGCTAAACGCATTATCAAAGACCTGCAGGCGTTCATGGAGTACAGACACCAGGAAAAATGGACCGCCGATACGACCTATGCGTATCACCGAGTGAATACCACGACGGAAAACAGAAAGCTAGAAGCCTAAAAGGCACGACCACCCTGGAAATCAGGGTGGTTTTGTTGTGCAAAAAACTACTTAAACTAAAAGGAGCGATATGTATGACTGTGATAGCCAACCAAACCGACCGACTGACTAAGGATCAATTTATTACTACAGAGCAAACGATCAGCTTTCTAAGAGAAAGGGGACTCCGACTACATGTTTCCAGATCCAAAGACCGCTACATCTGCCGGATCGTAGACAAAGACAAAAACGTGGTCAGCCTTTCTTCTCGCACCGTTCTTGAAGAAGCTGTAACCATCGCCATTGGTAACGTCCGTGACTTCGAGGAGGTGCCGGTATGAACGCCACCGTGGAGGTATCTCTTAAAACGGAGGAACCGCTGGAAATAAACCTGAAAGAACAGCTGATCGCTGACATTTTGCAGCTCGGCGTGAAGGCGCACTACCACACCAACCGATGCGTCTTTGTGGAGTTCATCGGACATGTGAATCGATTAGATATCAGCGTCCGGGAAAGTTCGAATCTCTATTACCATACATTGCACTCCATAGACATCTGGCTGCAACCCTTCCCGTTTTTCAACGAAAAGGAGATAGAAACGTTCGAGCAAGAGGTGATACAGCAGCTACATGAAGCGAAAGAGTTATTGGAATCTTTATTAAGAGAACCTGTTATGTAATATGTAATACTAAAACGTAATCTGTTATCGTTTCTGAAAAGGATATCAGGAAAAATGATAAGGGTAAAGGAGTGGTATCAGTGACTATTAGTAGCGCTGACAACAACAAGACTGGGAAGTACGGAGGGACACCGACCAAAATGATGGAGTTGGCCGTCGGCACGAAATTCTATGAGTGCAACGGTGGCTGGTCTGGCGAGATCGTCTTGAAGGACAACCAGAAACACGTTCTGATTGACGGGGATTCCATGGAAAACGCCAAGATCATCAACGAGGATCATCTGCTCGACATCGAAGTGGAGTAACACTGTATCTAAAGCCGAAACCGGTGCGGAATTTCCGCACCGGTTTTTCTTGATTAGAACAAAAAGGAGTTGGAAACAAATGATGGTAAGAAAAGCGGTAATAAGCGATGCCGAGAAAATGCTGGTGTTAAGCTGCAGCATATATCCTCCTGAATGGCACGTCCCGAAAGGTTATATCGGTCGAGTGATGGCGAGTAACGAATCGGTATATCGCGTGCTGGACGTTGATGGAGAGATAAAAGGGACCTACTCGATGTTTCCATTAAGAAAAGAGGATTACGAAAGAGTACTTCGCGGTGACCTCGACGAAAAAGAATTACCGGAGCTTGTGAAGGAGTATACGCCAGGCGATGAGGTTTGGTTGTATCTGATTTCTATTCTTGTAGATGTTCATGATAAGGAGCGAAAAACTTTTTCGAAAACCCTTATACAAAGTATTCCTACCTATATCGAGGAGATACAGGAGAAGGGCGTTACGATCCGTGAAATAGGCGCCATCGCTATCAGTAACGAGGGGGAAAAGTTTATTGAGAGTATAGGGATGGATTTCAGTCATGCATTATACGACATCGAGGGATGGCGCGCCGGTTAGTTACAGAGTTTTTAAAGGCAGCGCCGGCGCGGTAATAGAAAACGTTTATTCATATCCACGGAGGACTGGCTCCGTTGTTTTCAACAACCGATAGATCATCTGAAAGACAACTACCCGACCCATATGGGACGGAAAAACCAATATACTCAAAGGAGCGATTCCACATGATAAACCCAGGAAATCAAACAATTAATAACCAGGCGGTAGGATTGCGTGACCGCATTCAGCTGGACGCGGTAAATGAATTAAAAACCATTATTAATGCTGATGACTATTCAAACGAGGAAAAACTACGGTTAGTCGAAGCCCGCCTTGATTTCAAGAACACGGAGATGGAGAAATATCATCAGGATATCGAAAAGCATTATGCAGAAGAACCAGCCGTAGAGCAGCTCACCCTCTTTAGTCTGAGCAGCTGATAGCCCCCTAATGCAAAATAAACCCCACTCTATTATGAGCGGGGTTTATTTTTTCGCGGAAAGGGCGACATGGCGTGACGAAACCTACACCAAAGGTTTGCCATGCGACTGCTGTACCAAACACGAACATTATTACATGTATTACCGACTGTGTTTAAATTATAGCACAACAAATAGTAGACTATCTATCTTTTTAGAAAAAAATTACATAAATCATAAAATGTATTTTTCCTCTTTTTATTATTATTTTATTCTTCTGCCGCAAGATTCATATAGTAGTTTTCTACCATAATTTCTGGGGAAGGGGTCCCACTTGAATTAGCAGTCTTAACACTTCTTACTCTTGTTTCCTTACCAGGAGTGTGACCGGCTATGAACCTTGTTGTAGTGCCTGTTCCGATGTTTCTGGAATAACTACCTGAAATAGCTTCCCATCTTGCTCCAGTAAACAAATTACCATTATTTTCTCTTAAATATAGATAAAAATTCCCGCCAGTGCTTAGCGTAGTTACACGAAGCGTGTAACTAGCTGCTGAAAATATAGGGCCGTCATGTACCCCTAAATTGAACGCTCTATATGCAATGGGTAATGAACGAGCTTGCATTTCCACACCCCTATTATGCATCTGCATTTCTTCATAGGTGGGAGCGTCTTTAGGAGGAGTATCAGATACATTATAAGATCCTATCGATTCCGCTATTTCCCATTCCTTTTCGAGATCCGTTTCCTCTCCTGCAGACACTTGACTTACCCCTAAGCTGACAGTTAATAGAAGTACTGAAAAATAACTAAATATTTTTTTCATATTTCTCCCGCCTTCCGATTTTTAAGGCAATCAATTTAAATTAGAAAATTTCATAATCACTGATATTCCTTTAATAACTCTTCATATATAGGAATATCTATTTTCCAGCCATCCTCTGTTTTATTTACCACATACTCAGCAATAGTACCGCTGTACCCTTCACCCCGAATATAAATCTCTACAAAACACGAAGGCGCTTTTTTGTTCCTGTCACACATGGGTTCGTTGATGTCATAAACTATCACACTACCTTGCTCCTGTTCAAGTCCATCGGCATAATATTCATATAGTGCATCATCCCAGTTTTCCGTGTCTAAGTATTCAAGGGCTTCCTCTAAGTCAGCATCACCCATAGCAACTTCTCTAAAATACTCATCAAGCAGACTAGCTGGTTCTTCTTTCATCCATTCATCCTCTTGTTTCGGTAAATCTGAGTTTCCACTAACCATATCAAAATAAAAAACCCCAGCACCTACCACTGATAACAAAGCAACAATCATTACTACAACAACCTTTTTCATAAAAAAAACCTCTCTTAGATAAATTTCACCAATATACTCCCTACTACGATATTAGGTCATTTCCATATTTCTCCCTCCTTTTTAGTACTTCTATTTAATTATGGCATTAATTCCCAAATTATCAAGTTAATTGTTAAATTTTTCTCAATAATCAAAAAAAGTCCTAATTATAACAATGTCTCCTATACAACCTATTGGTTTACAGGCTTTCTAATCATTTCGAGGTGAAAAATTGCCCCGCATAATCGGGACCAATGAATCAGGTGACACAGTAAAAATAAGCTGAAATCAAGTAATCGGAAAGGGTGAAATCTATCATGGAAGGAAGATACGGAACGTCTCTTGAGCAAATAGACGAAATTATTATCAAAAACTTAATCAGAGAACGTGCGATGAGACTCGAACTAACCAGCCGAGCCAGACTCAGAGTTGTTGATTATCTATTGGAAAACTTGAACTTAAACGGGAATGTCCTCCGGGAAACCATACGAGGAATATCTGATTTAGTTGGCGTCGGCACCAATATCGTGACGCTTACACTCCAAATACTGGAGCGAGACAATATTATTAAACGCTGGACCGGTGCTATTGTTTTACATCCTGAAATTTTACGCCACTGTCATGATATGATTGACACTACTCCCCCACCGGACACTTATAAATTCCATATAGAAGTGCAGCCGATCCCTACAGACCAGGAACGTTCTTTAGGTTATCGGGATCTTAAACGGAAATACGAATCCGGAGAAGAAGAACGCCAGGAACGGGAACGCGAGGCCGCCTTCATCACGCTTACCCAAAAGAAAAATGCTGAAATACTGAGAGAACGTGACAAAAAACTTAATGAGCGAGAAAAAATGCTCAATAAGCGGGAAAATGAATTAAATTTGTTGCAGGTTTCTTTGATGGCTAAAGAAGAAAAATTAATGAAATGGCAAGGAAAACTGGATGGACTGCTAGGATTGAGAGGCAGCTCCGATAAAGAAAACGATACCGCTATTTTTCACGATTTAGCTTAGAAGCAGCCTTCGGCTGTCTTTTTTTTTTGCTCTACGGCAGCACGAATAACCTGAAGCACGTCTGCTTCAGGTAAAGGCTTCTTTTTCTACCCTCTTCCCGGGTGCGGTGGAATATCAAAAGATGCCCATATCATGTCGAGCGATCGCTCTATTATTCGTGGCGTACTTTAATAGATTTTCCGGAAAATCAATACGCATTATCAGTATGTCCAGCATGTGTAACTAATATACATATCATGCTGATTTTTTTTCATAGTTTTCTAGTATGTGATACGGCACGGCATGCCGTATGGGGTGCGCATGGCGTACTCATCCTATGAAAACAAAACGGAAAATTAGCATTTTTTTCTAATATTCTATGATAAAATAATAGTGTCCCTGATCGTCAAGGCGGCACTGCCCCCTAAAGGGGGGAATTGTAAACCAGATGGCCAAGAGAGTGGATAGACGTAGAGCAGAACGGCGATCCCGGAAAGAACGGTTTGCGAGTGACGTCGCGACATCTTTCCAAATCACCGCGGTGCTCAGATGGTCCTGGGAGCTAGTGGAAAAGATACTCGGCTGGGTAGGTTGATATCTTTCCCGTCCCAATAGTGTAGAACACGGCAAAGTAGGTACTTTCACTCCGTGGCTAACGAAGATCCCGCTGCGGGATCGGGCCAATTAAGGATTGAACGATCAAACATACAGGGGATGGATGTTAAGAAGATACGTAGTGGAGTGCCGAACTGCTAGTGTTGTCTGTTATCAGTGTTTCCGTGGGCGTTAGGTTTATACGTTCCAGTAATACATTTATATGAAAAAACATAAAAAAAAGCACCTGCAAACGATGTTAAGGGGCATCGTAAAAATGCAGAGTGCTTTTTTCTTTTTAAAAGGCGAGCTTTGCAATAGTCAGGTTTTATTAACTAGCGCGAATATTTGATTCAGATTGCTGTCTGAATTCAAATACGGATTAATTTCCCTCTGGAACACTACCTGACAGCAAAGGTGACGTATCGCCTTTAGGGGGGATTGTAAACCTCCCATGACCTTGAGTTAAGATAGACGTTGATGATCTATATCTATTATATACACGTTATTTGTTATTTGTAAACAGGGATATTCGGTCGTCAATCAGCGATTGAACGAGCAGAACTTCGTTATTCGCTTGGTGTTGATTTTTGTAATAGTGTTACGTAATAAGTAACACTATTAATTAATATGTTCTTTATTACTTTAAAAGATTGCCATAATAGATTACTCACTATGTATGAGTAATCCTTTTATTAATATGTAAATCGAAATAGCATTAAGTAATCATCAAATGCGTATGAAATACACATGCGGTACCTTGATTCCTATTACATATCGTGCGCACGGCGCACCGATCAATCGAACAGAAAATATGAAAACTAAGGGAGCGATTCTCATGAAAAATACATCTGTATCTAAGCAAACTCACACATCTAAAGAACCGGCGCGTATCAATGATAGTGGCTACTATCCGTCAAAAGGGATGCTCGCAGAGGTCGTCAAGCAGTTCCAGGCGCCGATAACCCGCCGCGCAATCCGCCCCGGGTTTCTGGCACGAACGGACGGATTCGACGTAGATCAAGCCGTTACTGATCTGGAAAAGCAGCCTGGCCAAGAAGGACTGTTGTCCCGTCTGCTCAGTGTGAGCGACTTAACCGAAAAGACCTATGATCGTTTTGCGGATAATCCAAACAGTCTGTATAACTGGTATCCTGCTGTGGAAGCAGCTCTTGCTACGAGCAATACCGAGCTGAAAACTCCGGACACAAAAGTGATGCGCCTGCCGATTGAGCTGGCCCAGTTCATTAGGCTCGAATACCAAGACACGTCACAGGCAGACAAAGCGTTATTTAATCAGTTTATCTTTGACCAATTCGGTCTGGAAGATGGTAAGACCTACTTTATTAAAACCGGCACGTTCTCGTCTAAATTTCAGTTCGCCAATGCGAAGTGCAGCGAGCCCCGGGAGATGGGCGAATACTTCCAGGTGATTAATAACTTCGCCATGCAAGTCGGCGCGGGCCACACCGTGGATCTTGTTGTGCGTGAATACATCGAAGACACGGAAGACAATCCGACGATTTATAACGGGATGCCTTTACGCACCGAGTTCCGTGTGTTTGTCGACTGTGATGCGGACGAATTGATCGGTGCCGTCCCTTATTGGCACCCAATCGTGATGAAGCGTGCGCTGCAGGCCGGCCTTTCGGATTCGATTCAGCAGGACTATCAGACGTATCTTAGTCACGAACAAAAGCTGGTTGATGAGTACAACGAACATCTTCATCGTGTGAAAAAAGAGATCCGGGCGATTCTGCCAAACTTGAATCTTTCAGGTAAATATTCGATTGATGTAATGAAAAACGGTGACGATCTGTATGTGATCGACCTGGCTCTCATGAGCCAGTCTGCTCTTACAGAATTATTATAAGTAATATATAACTAGCAATATATTACGTATTACGTAACACTGAAAGGGTTATTCATATCTAAAGAGTAACCCTTCTTCTATTAAAATAATCAAACGAAGGAATGATTTTTATGATACAAAACAAGGATAAGTTTTATGATGTAACAATGACGGTAAAAGTAACACGGAGGGTCCTGGCGACCTCCAAAGAAGAAGCGATCGAAAAAGCGGATACCGAAGACATGACCCACGAAATTAAGAATTACTCCTTGGATGAAGAATTAAGCGCCGAGGAAGTTGCGGGCTCTACCGTCAATGAGTACGACATCATGGATGACATCGCTGCGCAAATCGTCCAGAATGCCAGCCATGAACCGATGCACTGGCTCCAAGACGATTATGTGAAAATCAGGGAAATCAACGAAAAGCTCATGAAATCCGGAAAACCGGCCTACGAGCCACCTATTTTTAATCGCCTGACCAAAGAATTTCTGAATAGGCTTAAAGGTTAGTGTTACAAAATAGTATTTCATATTATGTAATATATTTATATAATAACGTACAGTTATTAATTATGGTATACGTATTAGGATTTTACATTGATAATAGGTAACCCTTCTCATATTGTTAAAAACATATACTTAAAGGAGAAAACTAAATATGAAACGAATTCTTATTTTTATTATCGTAACAATGTTACTGACAGGTTGTTCGTTGGAAAGCATCGGAGCTGCAGCAGAGGAGGATACGCATAAGGATGACAATAGTATCTATATAGAAGTTTTCAATCAAGATATTGGACATACAATAACAATGAGAGTTTTATATAATACGCAAACTGGCTGTTTAACAGAAGTGGCCGATACGCGCAGTTACAACGCGGGAGCATCTTTACAGCCTATGTTAGATCCAACGTCTATTCCCATTTGCGGGATCAGTGAACACAAAGCCAGGGAGATGTTCGACCCCTCATAATCAAATTCCTATTACTTAAACAATAATAGATAATCAATTACATTATTTTGATTATGTATTATGTAATATATTTACTTAATACATTACCTGCTATGTAATGTATTACTAAACAAGGTTACTTTTGTATAAAGAGTAACCTTTATTTTATTATCTAATACGGAACAGGAGAAAATAACAATGAAACGTAAACTACTTATTATTACTTTATTCATAAGTCTATTCATATTCACTGGGTGTGATGATTTACTGGATGCTGCAGCTGACATGACCGCACCGGATACCGGGGCGTCACTTGAGCTTGATGAAAAGGAAAATCTCCAGAAAGGAGTCGTCACGTATGTGATTGACGGGGATACTTTTGATGTGGAGCTGGAAAGTGGGGTAGTGGAACGGGTAAGGCCGATCCTGGTGGACGCCCCGGAAATCTGTCACGCATCAAGTCCACCGGATTGTGAACCGGAACCTTTTGGAGAGGACGCCACGGATTTCACTCGGGAACTCTTAACCGGCAAAACGGTGTATTTGGAACAGGACGTTTCTGAACGTGATCCGTTTGACCGGTTGCTTTTTTATGTTTACCTGGAAGCTGGCAGCATGTATCAGGAATTAATTCTTGCCGAAGGGCTGGCGGAAGTCGCGGTGTATGAGCCGGACGTGAAATACCGGGACGCACTGGAATCTGTAGAACAGCAAGCGAAATCCGAAGGGATTAATCTCTGGGGCAACGATTAAATAACTTAAAATCAAAACAAGGTCGCTATGAGCGACCGGTGAAAAGTTTGACTCAGACTTCAAGGAGTCTAGGTGGTATGGTCAGTTCCCTATCGAGACGCATACACGCCGAAATCATAGTCGATGTTGATGGACTGACATTAGGAGGATTCATAGGTTCATCGGGCATGAAAATTCTCCCCTGTTTTTTGTGGAGCTTTTTGTCTTGCATAACAACAAAAAACCACCAGCAATACCGCAGTTTCCAGCATCAAACGGAAGATGCGAGAGCCTCGACAACTGTCGTATCTTTCAGAGTGAGAGTAGAGCGTATTGGTCGGATACCTTTACACTCACTGAGAACCATCAACGGGACGCCGTTGGTGGTTCTTTTTTTTTTGAAAAGATTAATCTTTCTGTTTGTTATTTGAATAACCCACAATCTATCATTTTTCCCTTTAAAGATTGTTTATTATAAACATTTATTAGAACATGTACCTCGTTTAATAACATTTCGGGGACCTGAATCCCTTGTGACTCTAAGGGCGAACCTCTCGAAGTATCACACATTGGGTAAATACGATCACAGATCGGGTACAAAACATCACAGATTGGGTACCTTACTATCACACATTGGGTGTCCCACTATCACAGATTGGGTAAATAACATCACAGATCGGGTAAAATCCATCACACATTGGGTACGAAACATCGCAGATTGGGGGTGGGATTTTAAAAAATAGTCTTCAGGCCCTGCTATGTTCGACTTTTATTATCACAGATTGGGTCAATGAGTGTCGTTTTTCGCCCTATTATTACCAATTTTACGTATATCTTCTGCAAAAGGCATCCTGGTATTATCCTGATAACCCAATCTGTGATAGTTAAGGATCTCAACTACTATCACAAACCCCCAATCTGTGATAATTCATCTGTGTAACGCCTTACCGAATCGTTTTATTTTCCTAGACTATCGACAATATATCGTTACTATCACACATTGGGTAAAAACTATCACAGATTGAGGGTGAGAATATTAGGCATCTCTCATCAACGATCTCAAAACACGTCCTCACAGGTCAAAAAACACCGTTTATATCCCTGTATATGTAAAAATTACATATAGTTACCATAAATAAAAACCTCACATCGCTCCATTCACCCAATGTGTGATAGTTGGCAAAATCTATCGACTTATGGGGCTGATTGTGAAATAATAGTGCCGAGATACGTATAACTTTTAATTGGAGTAGGATTTCTATGGGGCAAACAGAAAAGAAAAATACGGAAAAAAGAATACAAATCTATCAGTCAAACGATCTGGTGGAAGCCATCTACGAAGATGATTTGACTGCTACGGAACATAAAATCATTCGATACGCTGCCGGTAAAATTGTAAAGTCACCGGAGCATTTTCCTAATGTCTCTTTTTCTGTCTCGGAATTTATCAAAGCGGCAGGCTTATCCGGAAACAGTTATTACGGCAAAGTAAGCAAAATCGCAGGTGAGCTGACGAAAAAACGGATCATGATAAAAACGGAATCCAAAGTCGGCTGGTTCCCATGGTTTAAAGGAATCGTATACGAAGGCGGCATGGTACATATCCAGTTCAACGAAGTGATTGAGCCGTATCTAATAAATTTAACGGAACACGGCAGATATACGAAGTATGATTTTCCAACGATCGGATCAATGCAAAGCCCCTACACGATCCGGCTGTTTGAGCTCTTGCAGCAATACGGAAAAATTCAAAAACGGACCTTTAAGCTCGATAAATTAAAAGAGCATTTAGGTGTTGGTGATAAGTATAAACAGTACGGTCATTTTAAATCCCGCGTGTTGTTAAAAGCGCAGGAAGAACTTAATGATATCAACGTGCTTACCTTCACGTTCAACGAAGTGAAACAAGGACGACGAGTAGACCAAATCGAATTTGATATAAAAATCGCGGACCCAATTCCCATCGAAGGAAATGTCAAAGAAGCGGAGATCAAAAAGTTTCTTGAAGAAGCCCGCCCGCTGTTAAAGCAATACGGGTATGAGGTACCTAACCGGGTCGTCAAGACCTGGACGATTTACGGTATCGATGAATTGCGGTATGTTCTTCAAGATATTCATGCGAATAACCGATCGATTTCCCGCATCGATGCGTATATCACAACGATTCTCAAATCGCGAAAGAATGAATTTGAAAAATCGGCGCAGCAGGTACACGCCGATGACTATTTAACGAAAAAGCGGATTATCGAATTTATACAGGCGCAGCAAGGCCAGGGCCTGACACCAAAGTGGATGCTGCTGAATGATTTTGTGGCACATATGGAAGCATATAATTACACCAAAGATGAAATTGAAGCGTTGTTTGATAACAACATGGATTATATCGTTAAGAGTACCAGACCGCACTAGGGGTCCCTCTTCCCCCAATTCGCTTGCTATACGAAACACCGGACAGAAATTTCTGTCCGGTGTTTTTTTTGTGGTCACGGTTATGTGAGTTGTTATTTCTCCTGAAATTCCTCTTTATGTACATGGCCGTCTGAAAAGGAGGGATATCATGGAGACGATTCCTGAGTGGGTGAAATTATTAGGTAATTACGGCTTTCCTACAGTGGTAGCCTTATATTTACTAGTTCGATTTGAAAAACGAATTGATCGGTTAACCAAAGCGATCCATGAACTAATCTTATTGTATAAACAGGACCGATAGGGGTGTACGTAATACACCATCAAAACAACCCCTCCTTTTAGGTTGTTCTATCCAGGGAGGGGGTTGTTCATTGGCTTTTTGCACTTTTATTATTTTTAACAAATGTATAGATTACCCCTACTACCATAATTACCACCGTAGCAATGATGCCTGTAGTTACAGCATTCTGAAAAGGGGTCGCCGGATCAGCCAGCCAATGGTAGAGAAAAAGTAATGCGAACCCTATGGTAGCACCGCACAAGACTTTAAGAACCACCTTTAGGTAAAGGATACTATACACCCCTTCATATACCTTATAGCTTTACTATCTTCGGTGTTATATAAGATTACTTCCTTTTTTTTCGTTCGCGTTTTATATTGATATAGCGCCATAAACAAGACCATAGAAAAACGGCTACCGTAAATAAAATTAATAACCAATTAATGTTTTCCTCAGACAGCAGAGGATGCACAATGGTGTATATTAACAAGACCCCTAAGAAGATAGTAAGGTAGTCGTAAGCACGCGCTTGGAAAGATTTGTTCTCACTATTTTCCGTTTTCATTGTTTAATTTCCCCTTTAAAGAGATCACCCGAAAACACACCGAATCAGTTATTTGAATCACTTTTGCGTTTGATCCACAAATACAAAACGGACAAACTTATAAGAGGCAGTATAAACGATGTCACGCAATGTCACCATTCCAGTAATTAAATGGATGACCAGATGGGTAGCCAGAAATAGAAATATTCCGTAAATTATCCAAAGTAAATAAGTGGTATTCACAACACGCACCTCACATATACCATACCGCATAACCCCTCCTATTGAATTGTTTCATTCAAAGAGGGGTTATTTATGCTGTTGAGCAAAGTTTCCAAAAACATTTATCCGCCGGCAGACCTTACTACTTTTTTCCGTTTTTTACATCTTTCACATTCATAGATGGCGACATATTTTATCTCCTCGTCCCAGTGTTTATGAACAAAACTATGCAAACCGATGCGGCACAATGGACTACGATGCTTTTTTGTTTTTAGTGCAGGGATAATCAATACGAGTAAACCTATTACAATCATCGGTACATATACATAAGGAATAGAAACCACGTCAAATAAGTGAGCAACCATTAAGATTATTCCAAAACCCAAAACTATAATACCTATATCATTCATTTTCTCCAGCATAATTAACACCATCCTTATTTGTTGTTTACCCATTTGAACCTTAAAATAAGACAAAAAATCCCTTACTACCATAGGTAGTAAGGGATGGACTATATTATTCAGGGAGACCGCACCCATGTAGTTCTGTATAAATACTTCCTGTTATTGAGCACGCACCATATATTGCCATCATAGCGGCAGGGGTAAGCGCGGCACCAATGAGGCCCAGATTTATACAGCCGGCTTCCACTAGGATTGCACATCTAGCATCTTCGCGAAGTTCGTCCATGTCGACCAAGATCATACTCTCTTGAGCTGAATTCACACGATCAGCAAGATCCATGGCTGACGAAAGACTATCATAAGAAAAATCTACCCACGTTTGATCGTAACTTTCAATATCATTCCCATCGACGTCATAGGCTGTCATTTTTACATTGTCAGTAAAACCGAGGCCATCCGTTTCGAATACGAAATGTACGAGAAGTTCATGAGTATTCGCATTCAGGTAGGATAAGAAGAAATTTAAACTTGGTCCGTAAGTACCGGTAACCACGGCTGCATTTCCAAAATCGTATGATCCACTATCGAGAAATGCAACTGCGTCTA
This sequence comes from Evansella clarkii, assembly GCF_002019695.1. GTDB lineage: Bacteria > Bacillota > Bacilli > Bacillales > Salisediminibacteriaceae > Evansella > Evansella clarkii. The sequence continues at coordinate 79,589 of NZ_MTIV01000022.1, forward strand.
TACTATCTCCGGTTCCCGGTGGACGGGTTGACTGGAACACATTATTTGCCTGAAGACTGGAAATATAAGCGGCTTGTTCAGATTCTGACAAGGATTCCGGCTCCTCTGCTTCGAACTGAGCAAACTCCATCAATTCTTCCAATGACAATGGATGTACAGCCTCCATATCCAGCCGGTTCATAGTATAAGGTCCCGCAATACCATCAACATTCAGATTCGATGCTGCCTGGAAACTCTCCACCGCACTTTCGGTAAGGGGGCCATAGATTCCATCCACCACTAACGAAACATCCACAGCATCCTGCTCATTCAACTGTTCTTGGATGCGCCTTACAAGGGAACCTGTATCACCTCGTTGAACGAGAATGGTCGTTATCAACTCATCCATTCTCCTCAACGTATTCGGGCCGGCAATTCCATCTACGACCAGGTTATTAAGATATTGAAAGTCTCTTACTCCCTGCTCGGTCCCCGGGCCGTAAATCCCATCAACAGAGCTCTGCCTGATATAAAAGTACAGCAAATCTTCCTGAAGAATCTCTACACCACGCCCCGTGGCCCCTGGGCGCTGGATAATATCAGAACGGAGTCGTCCTAACGTAATCGGGCCAGCAATACCATCTACTTGAAGTCCTTTTCTTTGCTGAAAGCGTCGCACCCACTCGGTTGTTTCTGGACCGTAGATTCCGTCTACCCCATATACCGGGAGGGCGCTCGGGTTTTCTCTGATGAGCTGCTTTTGCAACATCTCCACCCATCGTCTGCGTGAGTCTGCCGTGATAATCTGATTGTCAATACTCATTTTACATCTCTCCTTTTAAAATGTGATTCATACTATAAAGGGGAGATGTAAGGATTTTAACAACACAGGAAACTAATTTTTTTCGGAAGTTTCGTCTAACGTTTCTTTCAAACTCCAAAAATCAATTTCTCTCATATTTTTGCTGACCTCAATAATCTTCGCTTTTATTTCTTGTTCCAAATCTTCCCGATCCCCATACTGGATCGAATAGAGGGTTTTTTCGATGCGTGGCTGCATGGACTCCAAAACGTCTTCGATTATTTGATTCAGGTTGTCTCTGTTATATTTATTTTTATCACTCATCTGTGATGGCCTCCCTGAGCTTTTTTAAACCCAGCGACTTCAACTTGGAAACATTTTGCTGCGAACATCCAAGTTTTTCTGCAATCTCATACGTTGTAAGCTGGTGAATAAATATATCCTGCAAAATGACTTTCGTTCTTTCTCCGAGCTGCTGATAGGCATCATACAGCCTTTTATCTGTGAAAACTTCTTCTAAACACTCTAACGTTGTATTAGGGTTATGATGGCAATCAGGAATCTTCTGAATTAAGGTTTGTCCTTTTTCATGATCGGTAGGTTGATCTAATAGTAGCTGGGATTGTTGTATGCGATGTTTTTTCTCAAACGATAAAGCGTGCAACCGGCATAATTTATCGATATATTTGGCCATTCGCGCCTTTAAAAAGAATTCTTGAAAACGACGGTTCAGCATCTCATCTGCTTGTTGATTACCGTCTTCTAAAGCTGATTGGAGTAATGAAACATTCGCTTTGTTCTCCAGGAATCTCTTAACAATCGGTTGCTGAAAGAAATGGTCGTTTTCTTTCATGTATTCACAAACTGTCGATGTTTTCGTTTCCTCTTTTAACATACGGACCCCCTCCAACTAACATGATGTCTATAAAGATAATAAATCAGCTTTTTGACAATATTCGTGTGAATATTCGTTCTTTTTTCACAGGAATATCCTGGTCTGCATCTTTGTTGTAGGAAAAAATTACTAATTTTTGGATGGTTTGGTTTATTTTGAAAGTAAGTGGTCTGTATGTAGTGGGGGAGGAAAACCGTGAGGAGTCATTCCTCACGATTCTTTTAGTTCCAACAAAAACTGTTTTGTCTTTTGGTGTAACCCTGTAAACGTATGGGTTTGATTGTTGTGTTGTACGACAATAAACGGGAATTTTTTCCCTCCGCCATAGCTTTCCATTTCCTGAATGTATGGCGAACCGAGTCTGACAACCTTTTCTTCGAATGGGATATTGTTTTGTTTGAACCAATCTCTTAATGACTTGCAAGGGAAACAGCCCGCCAAGGTGTAAACGGTTACGTTATATGCCATCTTTCATCCCTCCTCTTCTTATCGTTTGACTATACAAAGAGGGATAAGAGAGAAAATAACAACCAGTGGTTTATTATTTTATACGGCTGTAATCAAGCAGAATTTCTTTCGTTCTGCTCCTTAGTCTATGACTCCAGAATTTGTGCTGTGCCTCATACCCTCTTATGACCGATCCGTAGATCGTCATCTCGTTCTCCTGGCCAATATGCCACACTTTCATCTTTTGCTGCAGCATCGTTTTCTTTGATTCTTTTAGGTCTTCTCTCATTCTTAAAATCATCTGATGAATAATTTCTTCGTACACTTCCGGTATCTTTAGATTGCTATTTTCCAGCACCTTCAGATCCCTCTCCAGGGTTTTTATCGCCATCGGCAGGAAAATGCAGGCGTCTACTAATTTTTCCTCTTCTGGAGTGGTATGGGGCTGTGACATGTTCTTCACCTCCTGCGAACGTATGTTCCCGTATAGTTTAGCATAAAAAACGCTCTTACAACAGAGTTTTTAACTTTTTTTGCCATTTTCGACAGTGATGGGTGGGGGACCATTATACCAAGAGGGTGGTTGCTACTCGCAACCCGGTCAAATAGACGAATAGCTAAAAACGAAAAAGGGGAGATAGTAATGGCATTTACATACGGTGGTTTAATTAGAGAAATCAAACAGAAGAAAGAGGGGCTCATGGGCATTCAACTTCCCATGTTGTCGATGCACTTTATCGATTTTGCGAATCACGCGGGATTAAGTTCCGATGATTATCCAACGATTCAAGCATATATCTCCAAGGCGTCCTATCAGGAAAAACGCGCCGTATTCGAGGCTCTCGGCTTCAAGGTACTCTATATGACACTATCTGCTATCAAAGTCATTCACTTTGCAGAAGGTCGCACAGACGGCGCACCGACGAACCCGTCGATCAATCAGGCATTCCTGGACAATCAGCGAAACGTCTTTGTCTTAGATGTGGAGGTCGGCATGAAGAACTTGTATTTCGTTCTTGAATACCAAAGTGATGAGCCGCTCGCTGACTTCACGGTGGACCGGGAAAAGCTCGCTGAAGAACAAACGCAGAAAGAGCGTCTCCGCGCGATCTTCGGGAGAAACAAAAAATAAATCCCGTTCCGTGAATTCAAAACCAATTGCTGCACGGTAACCTGGGTTCGTCACAAGATTGCGTGCCGTGATTTTGTTAGTTTGCCCCCGGATAGGAATTCCTATCCGGTTTTTTTTCGTGTCTTATGTATTGGCTAGACGAAAAACAAGGCTGCGCGAAAGCGCACCCCAGTGAACACTACGAAGAAAAAAGGAGTGGTGTTATATGCTTACAAGTAAATATTGTAACGAGAATTTGAATGCTAGTCCGATTACGTGGGGTTACGCAAAAGGAGAACTGGTTGAACTAATAGAATCGAGAACAATCGCTGACATCAAAGAAGAATTTGCGGATGTTTGCTACTGCGTACTATGTGCGGTTCATTCCAGTACAGGAATTAGTCTTCCGATGGTGGGGGCAACACCTACGATTAAGAAAGTAAATGAGAGACTATCCATTTGGAGAGATATTTTCAAAGAGAATGGTTTGGTGTTTCATAAAAAGTATCTTGTGAATGGATCTAATTATAAAAAACAACATAAAATCGACGCGGCTCTGGCGATGGCCAGAGCGGCTAATTAAAAAGGAGCGATTACCATGCCAAATACAGAAATCAAACGCATGCTGGATACACAAAAGCCGAAAGTCGGACAGCTGGAAAGTAGCGAGGAAAACCGATATCGCAGTGGACTGCTTTTGTTTTCCACTTTTATTCGGGAAGATTTTCTGGACCTCCCGCTCCTGCCGGAAGACAGATTCAGCACGAACGGTGTCTTCTACACCCTCCCGTTTCTTCATGACAACACACTCTATCAAAACGGCCGCACGCACATGCTGCTTGTTGTATACAAAGTCCAGGATGGCGTATCGGAGTGCCCGCTTCGCATCGAGTTTGAAGTTACGAATGCAGATAAGCCCGAATTCCAGATCAACGTCTTTGACCAGGCTGGTGATCGAACGGTCAAGCATACTCTTATTGATTACAAAGAAGGTCAGTGCTTTACCAGCTGCAAAGAATTGCTCGACATGACCCTTTCAGAAATCGTAGCGCATTTCGCCCCGGTCACACAACATTAAAAGGAGGAGTAACCATGGCAGAATTTTTTCAGACAATGATGGGAAAGAAGTTTTTCGAACGCGATGTCCCGGATCTCGCACAAAAACTCAACGAGGTTCGCATCGAGCTCCGCAACGCGAATCATTTAAAAGCCGATGAGCTAAAACTAAAAGAAAAAGAACTCAGACTAAAAGAGAGAGAACTTGAACTCATGGAGCAAATGCTGACGAAGAAGTGACCGAAAAGACCGATAGCCCTCCCCGGCTGTCGGTCTTTTTTTTTGTTACGGAAAACTGTTACATATTACGTAATAGGTTTGCGCTTAAAATAAGACGACACCCGGATCGGGCATCGTCTCGTTCTTTATCGATCGTTATGCACTTCCTCTAATTCATCGAGCAGGGCTTCCACCGCTTGGTTCAGAAACATAGTTTTGAACCCCCTCTTCCCTTCCGCTAACTTATCCAGACGCTCCTGCAAATCTTTTCGGAACAAGAATGTCGCTCGGGCATGCGTTTCCTCTACAGTTTTCTTTTTACTTTTCTCGTCATACTTGCTCATGAAGTTTTTCGTGACATCTCTTATCGTTTTTTCAGGCGCTTCCGGATTATCAGGTACCTCTGGGTTTTCCTGCGGCTTATCCTCATCGTTCTTCTCGGTTATGTAGGTTTCGGATTCATTTATTTCATCCTCATCTGGCTTATCTTCCACCGGTGTAAGTGGTGATTCTCCCGGTTTAGTTTTATTGTTCAGTTTTTCATCAGCGTCAAAAAACGCATGAGCAGGACTTTTCCTGCCGCCCTTTTTTACCGCCTCTTTTAATTGATCCGTACTACTTGGCTTTTTTTGTGACACGTTCAATCAGCTCCTTTAAGAATTTACCATGGTATTCGAATGCCTTCTTGCTCTCCGGGTTTTCCCAGAGGCCGTAGATCGGCAATCTGCCTGTTGTAGCTCGACGTTGAATAACTGTATCGAATACCAAATCAGGATACTCTTCTGCAATCAAGTCTACCATCGCTTTGGAGTCGCTTCTCTTTGCATCTGCAAGTGTTCTAAGTATGCCAGCGATCTCAAGATCCGGATTAATTTTCTCCTTGGCGGCTTGCACTGTATCCAAAAATCTAGGTACCGCATTATAGCAGAATTTACTTGTTTCAAACATCACTACCACATGTGTGGATGCCCCTAATGAATTGATTGTCTGCTCTGACAATGCAGGCGGTGTATCTATGATAATATAATCATAGTAATCCCTTACACTTTCGAGACATTCTTTTAATGCGAGCGACCTATGCCCCCGATGTTCTGTGAATAAATAATGAGCGATTGTTGCGAGGAAATCATCCGTTGGAAGAAGGTGCAGGTTATCATCTAACACCTTAATATATTTCTTGGCATCGCCCTCTTTAATGGCTTCTAACACCGTTTCGTTTTCGAAGTCTAATAGGTTGTCACTTCCACTCAGAAACTGGGTCAGGTTTCCCTGCGAATCCATATCGACCGCCAGTACCTTATGTCCCTGTTTTGCTAACAGAAACGCCGTTACGCCAGATGTCATCGTTTTGCCGACGCCGCCCTTCTGTATCGCAAACGTTATAACCTTAGTCATTTTATCACCTCTTGCCTCTAAGATAACATATATCTAAGGGTATGTAATAGATAAAATGTTTCCTGTCCCTGAGTAGGAAACGTCTTACTACATAGGTTTACATCATCGTCCACGTCAAACGAAAACATATTATGTAAGATGTAATAGTATTTTGGAACACTCACCTGCCGATTTCTTTCAGGAAACGAGCGTACTTTCTATTATTCCTGGCGTATCTACATACTGGTCACATGCCAGTATTTTTTTCGTGATAAGGAAAAAGAGACAGTCAGAGGTTGAGGATTAGTTAAAGGACGGTTTTCCCTTTTACTAACCGCAGACCTTCACCAACGACCGGAGGGAGGCGGTAGCAAGGAAACAGCCAAGGACCAGGTCACACCTCCGGTCAGGGGTGCGCATCAAGAATAAAGAAGGAACAATGGGTAATTTTACCTGTGGATAACGATAATATACCCTTTTTTACCGGTATTTTCCTTGTGGATAATTATATTATAATGCGTACCCGCCAGAGCACGGTTTTTTCGAATTCTGTACCTGTGAGAGCACGCTTTTTAGTAACTACGTACCGGTTAGCGCACGGTTTTTCCAAAAAGCATACCCGCTGGAGCACGGTTTTCGGTGTTGAAATCTTCGTTTGTCTTGAAAAAGCGTACCGATCAGAGCACGGTTTTTCGAAGCTGCAAAAGAACGTTCTTCTAAATACGTGTACCCGTGAGAGCACGGTTTACACGAAAAAAAGAACCTCTCATATTGATATTACAGCAAAAATAGAGGTAGTATTCAATGCTTTCTCCCTCGCAACACCCCTTAATGACAGAGCGAAGCGGGTTCTTTTTTGTAATTTAAAAACCCGCCCCTCCTCTGCTGACGTATTTGGGACTTAGGGGGTATAAAATACTTCTTCCAAAACTAACCCTATCAACGATTTCTACGCGTACTAACATATCCAATGATTAAAAGAAGAAGGCTCCAACCTAATAACGGAATAATGCCTGAATATAGATGGAAGTTAGGATTGTCTAAGGCTGTAGGTAGTTCGCCATTAAGTATTTTAGGAATATTAAGATAAGTGAATGGTGAAAGGTGGGATACATCACCAAACCAATGTAAAGACAAAATATAACCGGCTGCTGCAATGAATATAGCGATGGAAAACACATTTAATTTCTTTTTGAAGAAAAGAGATAATAATAAACATAATCCTAGGAAAAAGACAATGAGAAGGGTATAAATAACCACCGAAGCAATAAGGTACTCTCCCAGATTTATAAAGTGGAAGCCCCTTCCTGACTCCGGTTCCATACCAGTATAATTAACATTGTTAACCATACTAGGTGGATCGTACTTAAGTATAGGATATTTCCAGTCACCTATACGGTTAAAGACGCCTCCTGTAATAATCACTATAATAAACAAGGAAAGTGAGCTCATAATACTCACCATAGTTGAAGTGAGGTATTTCCCGAACACTATATCTTTCACTTTGACAGGTTGTGTTTTAAGATAATGAAGGGTCTTTCTCTTTCCATGTTCGTCAGCTAGTCCCCCACCAAATAAGAATAAAAACAAGATAAATGGTATCGCATAAGCGTAATTATCAAAATAACTATACAGTATATATAGACCGCTGTTATCTACTTTTTTATTTTCTTCCAACCACTGGTTTTTTTCTGTTATTTGGTTCCCAAAATTATGATAAATCGTTGGCCTGAATTCCCCGGAAAAAACTGGCTTTATGTCATTATCTATTAACCATTCCTTTTCTGCTATACTCACATCCACGGTAAACTGGCCGAGCAGTTCTAAGGTTAGATCAATAATGTGGGTGTCAAATTCATTGTTCACATACCTATTTTCAAATAGTTGATATTCTATGAATGGTCCCCAAGCTTCTTTTTTATATGCACTTAATGCACGATTAATATTTTGCAGTCTGTTGTTGTAGAATTCCAGGGTTTTCTCCTCACCACTAATCATAGTGTCTCGGTATTCATCTTGCATATCCGCTGGCATTTCCTCTACCATTTCTTCCATGGAACTTAAGTATTCTTCAGTAAATGGAATATACTCATTTTCAAGGACGTGCGCTCTCTCCTCTAATAGGTTTATGTAGCCAGATTCATTATCTTCTGCGAGTTTTGTTTGATAAGTATAACCAATAACAATAAAAACGACTAAAAGGAGCATGCACTGTTTAAACAAACCTCTTCTCTTTATTTTCCGCCATTCAAAATTAACCATTTTCCATAGAATATATTTGGATGTGATTTCATTAAATGGTTTTTTTTCTACACTAGTAAACGGATTCTGTTTATTAGGGATTAATAAATTTAACGAGATTAAAAGTGCATACCAGGCCAATGCTACGAGAAGATAAAACCACATTCCCTCGTTATGTATTAAGTCCCCTGCTGTGTCCGCTGTACGGAAATAATTAAAAGGATTGTATACTGATTGAAAAAAAGTATTCATTTCTGTCAATAAATATCCCAGAGAAATAATAAATCCAACAAGCAGAAGGGCATAAAAGCTATCTCTCACAAACTTGCTGACCAAAAATATAATTGCGAAAGTAAAAGCGGAGGCGCAAAAGAACACTACTGATAACCTAATAAAGTAATCCGAAATAGAAAGAATATGAATGGTTTCATTAACAATTAATATATATGGATATTGCAGTTCAAGCGAGTGAGGACCCAATAATAAAGGAACTCCGACCCCGATCAACCATACTGATCCAATATATATACCGATTAATAATAGTACACTTATATATTTGGAGGAGACAATCTTCCAATAAGCAATAGGTTGACTTCTAAGTAATAACCAGGTGCGCTGTTCCTTTTCTCTGGCCAGTGTATCACCAAATAATAAAGATAAGATTAAAATGCCAAGAAAGCTTAGTAAAGCGGTAGAGCTATCTATTAAAATTAGATGGGGGGAAACAGGGGCCGCCTCATCTTCGTAAGCTAGGTTATGCTTTACTAGCCATTCATTTTTTTTAAGAGCAATCTCTTTCTCCGAATCTTGGAGGATCATAAATTCTCCGCCATTATTTTGGTATTCCTGTAAATTGTTTAGGAATTCTCCTTCATGAAGTGGGATTTCATCCCATTCCTCATAGTAAATTGCTGTTTTCCATTCCACTAGGGCTGATTGCATGTCGCGGATATTTTGCTCTTGTAAGCTGTGAACCTCATCAGCGTTCTCTATTTCCCTTAAATTCGCCTGAACATGGTTCGTTTCTTCATGTAGGGAATCAACATGCTCTCTTGCTCGCTCGGCCTTTTGTTCATTATCAATAGAGTTACCCCAGTATAGCCATCCAACCCATATAAGGACACTTAAAATCAACCAAATTAATTTTTTCTGTCTTAAAATCTTTTTTATTTCGAACTTAAAGATATTCATAACTATTCCTCATTTAATCCAAAGATCTCTCGGTATCGATCTTCTGTTCCGTGTTTTTTCTTTTCTATATCCAACAAGGTGATATTGTTTCTATGAAATAATACGTTCAGTTCATGTATACTGGCATTATTTTTATTAATCATTATGCTGTTATCTAAAAATAAATAAGGGATAGAACTATTCTTTAAAAGGTCGCACGCTTTCGTGGAATCATTCACCTTGATTTTATATGTAATTTGCTTGTATTTTCCTATATCTTCTTCGAACAGTTTCCCTGCTTTCAAAAAAAGCACATTAGAAGTAACTTGGTCAATTTCCGCTAAGTTATGAGAGGATAATAAGATCGTTGTTCCTTGGTTGTATAAATCTAAAATAAGATTCCGGGTCTTTATTGAACTCGTTGGATCTAGACCGTTTAGAGGTTCATCAAGTATTAACAGTTTAGGCTCATTTAAGATCGCCATGGATAATAACAGGTGTTGTTTCATTCCAAGGGAATATGTATTAACTTTATTATTTAGATATGATTCTACTCCTATTAGTTCCGCTGTTTCCTTAATCTTTTTCTTTGAAATACCATGTAGTTCTCCGATGAACTGCAGATGGTCATACCCGGTTAAATAATCATACAGCACCGAGTTATCCTGCATGTATGATATTTCCCTGAATATTTTTGTGTCTTTGTTACTTTTATTGAAGATGGTTACTGATCCACTATCTGCTGAAGTTATATTTGTAATAATATTTAAAAGCGTTGATTTTCCAGCACCATTTGGCCCTACCAAAGCGAGAATCTGCGGTTCTTTTATCTGGAAAGTTACACCTTTTAAAGTTTTAACCTTCCCGTATGATTTATAAATATTCTCTACACTTACAATCACTAATACTCACCTTCTAATATCATAATAATTAAACATAGTCGTGCCATTTTCTGTATTTCTTTCGATTTAATAAGTATTCTCTCTTTTTTAAAGTAGAAAATCCCATATGGTGAATATGGGATTCTCTTGGAAATTGACTCATCTAGGAGGAGCTGGATACGGTACTGAACTATGATAAAGATATCCTTCATATCGCGGTACACCATAGAAAGTACTCAGGGTCAGATATCCTCTAAATAATTGCCCTCCGCATGCCATTGTCTCGAAATATGCGTACCTCGGTGAGTTGTCCGTAGCAGGTACAGTCATCCATATTCTATTAGGATCACTACAAAATTCTGGTGACACAATATCTGAATCTGAAATTACTATCTCGGCGTCGAAGTTATTAGATGTACCCTCGCTGTCTGCAGAAACCTGACCTACAAATAAAAAAGCGAATGCTAATGTTACCACTGTAAATATCAGTAATTTTTTCATTATTTTGTTTTCTCCTCATTAGGAATTATTTCATAATCTAAATATCATTTAAAAACTCTAAATCTTCTGTGTAACTTATTGAAAATCAAACTAAGATAACCTTTAGCCCTTCTAATTCGGTCTCGGGAACGGCGAAGGGGAACGATAAACATACCCTTCATACCTTGATGTAGAAGTATTTAGACTCAGGTATCCTCTATATAACGCCCCGCAAGAATGCACCTCTTGGTAGGAGTGAGGCGCTGTGTTGCTACCAGCATGCACACTAAGCCAAACTCTTTGACCACATTGATCTGATGGCACATTTTCTGAATCTGAAATTACTATCTCAGAGTCGAGATTATTAGATACACCTTCGCTGTCTGCAGAAACCTGACCTACAAATAAAAAGGTAAGAGTCAAAGCAAAAATTGTAAATATAAGTATTTTTTTCATAATTTCACCTCCTTTTTGGTAATTATTGCATAATTTAGTCGTTGTTCAAAATCTCTGAATCTTCTGTGTAAACCAATGAGATAGTATTGAGCTCGATATTCTTCGCCTATCTTGTTTATTCACGTTTTTTCTAATTAATAAGTTCCTATTCCGTAATGATTCCCTCTAATTGAGGTGACGGGTTCGCTAGTGGTGCAGGATTTTTAGGTGCATGGAGGGTTAACAGATAAGGATTAGTTGAAGATAGGAAAGTATATAAGAGAAAAAAGCGCCTGATAATTTGGGCGCTTCTTTCGTTGTTAAAATGGGTGCTATTTTACTGTCGCTTGGTATACCAATTGATATGTTAATTACCTCTAACTATTTAAAATCGTCCCCAAAAATCGAAGAAGTTGCTCATAGGGGTTGCTGCTCTAGCTTTCATGCTGTTCAAACATCGCGCGAATGTGGCGCGTATATTTATCCGATCCGTCATGATCCAGCCGGAACATCAAGTCGGGGTGGATGATATACCGAGTTTTGTTCTTTGATTTCAGTATCATGACCGCCCCGGCTTTTTGGAGGATGTCCATGTACGTATCGATTGTTTTTCGATTGGCGTTTTGATAACCCAGAATGCGACCGATCCGGCTCTTAGATAAATGCTTGAGCGCTCTCGGATGTCGCTCTAAGGCATCCAGTACGGTTTCTCCTTCTTGGGTGATCGGTTCATCTGGATTCGAAACTAAATAATAGGCCTCGTAGTGAAAATACGGCATCACGCCATGAAGTAATCCAATCACGTTGTGAATGCTTGTCTTTGTTTTGCGGTGACGGTTCTTGAGTTCGTTTATTTTTTCGACCTGATGAATGACATCGCTCAATTTATTCTGAAACAGCTTCACGAACTTCTCTCTTGGTTTCGTCACCGTCTTCCCCTTTTGGAAATACAGTTCGTTTAACACGTAGTTGACGACTCGTTTATCACGGGGGTCTTTAATTTTTTCTAAGAGGCCGATCCGAGTGAACTTATTCAGGCGCTCTTTTGTCTTAGTCACATGTAAATGCCATAGGTCAGCGATTCTTTCATTTGTTAATGGAACCCCGTCTTTTTTTAAGGCTTCCCCGTTAAATCCGGCATATAAAACGAGCATCATGAAGTAACGACGATCGGCTACAGTAAGCTCTGATACCTCTAAAGAACGGATCGGTTCGTTTTTGGCCATTACAAAAGGTCCTCGCGGGTCTTTCATCCGCTGCTGCTCCCGCCTCATTTTTTCTATGTAGGCTTTTTTGCGGTCCCTGGACATCAGTTCATATTTTTCGGGATCATCAATAATTAATCGGTGGCGCAACCCTCCGGACTCCTCTGGGTTCAAAACGAGTTCCAGCTGGTATTCTTTTTTCTCTCTCATGGTGATTGGATCTCCTTTTTTGACTTTGACAGAAGAAGGTCCGCGTATTATAATAACAAAGCGCTATAAACAAAATACTCAGACTTTAGGACTGTAAAGGTCTGTTCGGTGGACCTTCAAACTTCTTGTTACCCGACAAGAAGTTATTTTTTTCTCTGTCGTCATGTAGTACTTTTCTGCTTCATCGTAACAAAATGTACCCTAATCTATAAGAGTGGGTTATGATAAAACGGTAGGGATAATAGAGGGGAAATGTGGTTGAAGGTGCGATAATGCGGGTTACCCTCCACCTCCTCTGTGCGTTTATATCGACCGATAGATTGGAAATATTTAACGATTCGCAGTCTTGAAATTAAATTAGTATAAAAGATTCAGGTAAATAGATTTATAAAAAGGGAAAAGACCAGAGAATAAAGAAAGAGAATATAGAAGCGTATATAAAAAAGAAAGAAGGGTTCAATTTATGGTAAAGAAAATTGCAGAAGTCGCACTCCGAATTTCTGTTATTGAAACAGAAAACGGTAAAGAGTTATCCGTTATCGTTGAACGAGAAGGGACTAACCATGAAGTAATGAACTTGTGCGAAGCCGCCCAGTTCGCCGAACTTATCGGCGAAGCGGGTGTGGAAAAAGTACTGCTCGCCATCCTCCATGAAGAAGAAGACGCGGTCGAGATTCATCTGAACGACCCTGCCCATTAAGAACCGCCAAGCCCCCGACGCCCCCGGGGGCTTTCTTCATTTAAAAAAGTATATATTATGTATTTTCTCCCGACCGCATCGGAAAAGAAAACGAGAATGTTTGTTCGTGTTTTTAGTATATAAAAGAACGTATGTTCCTGTCAACAAGCAAATTAAAAAAGATGTCGGATCGCTCCCGCTCCCAACCGGTCAAACACATGAAGACCAAACCGGGAGGGGTGCTATCATGGCAATCTGTAAGCGATGCAAAGGGAAAGGTTTTGGGAACTGGCGGCCACAAGACGGAAAATGTTTTGAGTGTGAAGGTTTTGGCGATATGGGAATCTATCAAAAATGGAAAGAACAGCGGGTTGAACTACCCACCACTTAGCTTACGCTTGAAGTGGGGGATTCCTAAGAACACCTTCGTAACCGAAAGTTTTTGATTAGGCTATCCCTGCGGTCCCCGCAGTTAGAAGCCTTACGGCTTCGTTTTTAAGATTTTTACTTGCGTTAATATCTCGATCATGATGAGCGTGGCATTGTGGGCAATCCCATATACGCAATGCGAGATTTTTAACGTCTTTATTTTGACGCCCACAGCACGAACATAGTTGTGAACTCGCGAATGTTTTCGATACCGCAACGACTTGCTTGCCGTACCAATTCGCTTTGTATTCAAGCATCGTTCGAAACTGTGACCAGCTCGCTTCGCTGATAGCTTTTGCTAGTTTACGATTTTTGAGCATGTTAGATACCTGCAAGTCTTCGATACCGATAATATCGTGGTTTTTGATAATCTCGGTAGAGATTTTATGCAGGTAGTCAGCTCTCTTGTTCATGATTTTTTCATGGATGCGAGCAACGTTGCGCTTTTGTTTTTGATAGTTTTTCGCTTCGCTTAATTTTCGTTTTTCCTTGATCGCTAATTCTTTTCGCCTGGACAATACGCGCTGCGCTTTCGCAAGTTTTATTTCTAATTGACGAAAGTATTTGGGGTTTTCATAGATCGTACCGTCTGACAAAATGGCGAAATCTTTTAACCCTACATCTATACCTACAGATGAATCCGTTTTTTCAAGAGGTTGGACATCTGTTTCAGCTAATACAGAAACATGGTATTTACTGCTCGGGGTACGCCGGATCGTAGCGCTCAAAATGCGCCCGCATACCTCACGACTTTTCGCAAATTTCACAAGACCAAGTTTTGGCAACTTGATTTTGTTATCTACAATCACAATATTTCCGTTTGTTTGTTTAGTCGTATAAGATTGGACGTTATTCTTTTTGGACTTAAACCGTGGTGCTTTGTTTTGCTTTTTAAAGAAGCGCGCATATGAATCAGCTAAGTTTTTAAGTGATGACTGAAGTGCAACGCTATCCACTTCTTTTAGCCATACTAGTTCTTTTTTCAGCTGAGTTAATTGTGAAGAACAAGTATTATACGTTAAACCTTTACCTGTATCTTGATATGCCTGATTCCATTTCGCTAAGAAATGGTTATATGCAAAACGAGAACAACCGATGGTTTTAGCGATTAGTACCTCTTGAACCTTATTCGGATAGATGCGAAATTTGTATGCTTTGTGGGCTTTCATTGATGTTCACCCCCTTTTCGTATATGGGAATATATGTAAATTATATCATAGAAACGCTCTATAGTCAGTCGTTTGATGCATTTTAAACAATTAAAAAAGACGATTCATCTCCACCCTAGCTTTGCTTGAGGATGGAGTCTTCTCGTCCAAAAATGATAAAATAAAAAAAGCCCTTATTTGAGGGCATTTTTTTGTATTTTTGAACTGTTAAACTATTATAGTTATACCAGTTATGACAATTATTATACCGATACCTATAGATGTATATCCAATTATCTTAGACTGTTTCAGAATTAAGGGAGCTATGAGCATAAAAAATAGTCCAATTGCAACAATAAGTACGGATAATAAAGAATAGATTCGTAGAATAGCTTCAGTATAGTGCATACAATTTCACTCCTTTCAACAATATCAGTAGTTATTAAAAAGAATATACAGCACCCCTAAGCTCAGAGCGACTGTATATTCTTTTTAATATTTAGTCATCAATCAGTTGGAGGATTTGGATAAACTAATGCATTTAAAGTATCTGATGCACTGATACCGACGTTTACACTTGACCCATAAGCACCAAGATCCCCTTCAACTCTCCAAGCTCCAACAGCAGTTAAGTTTGCAGCACCCTGTGGATCACCGCCACTTGATGAGTATGAAAAACTATGGCTACTAGGCTCCCAACTAATGACATCAATGCCTGTAGAGAAAGTGTTAATTTCATTAAATCCAGTGAATCTGTAGCCCATTCCAGATGTGTTAGTAGATGTTGCCCAATCATACCTGATATCCCAAGTAACATCTACTGGGATAGGTATGGACACTTCTAAAGCAGGAGCATCAATTTCATAACTTACTTGTCTAGTTCCGTGTGCACTTCCAGATAAGATGCTAAAATCACCATCTGAAATATGTTCATCCAAGTAAAAAATTGCAGGTTCATCATTGCTGCGGATTTCTTCTAAACTTTCTAACACAATTTCTAATTCCTCTAAATTAGTAAATGCTTTTGGAGAATTACTTGATGTACTCATTTCATTAACATTAGTATCTATATCAATATCTACATCATATTTTTCCTCTAGTTGTGCTACTTCTGTGTCTATGTCAGTTTCTGATACTTCTTGTGCAAATAAAGTATTTGTAACTAGTAACATGGATGTGCCTAAACCTGCAGCTACGACTACTTTAGGGTTAACCAAAAGTTTTTTAACTGAAAACAGAATAGTAAAACACTCCTTTTAATAGTATTTTTGCTACATTTTACCATTACCTTTAAGGCGCATAATTAAACATAAGACTTTTAATTTTATGAAGTTTTATGCTTAATACACCAGCGGAATAATTATTACCTTGATTTTGAGTGTATTGAAATTATTCTTTCATAACTAATGAAAAATTAGCTGAAAAAGTCGTTCGGAAATTGAAGCGAATACTCTTTGTTGCTATCCTGCTACTCCTCCTTTGAAGTGTCGCCCCGTGATGGCGACCGGTCAAGAGCTCAGAGATTTCAAAAAATCAGATTCGCTCTGAGCTACTGGAAGGGGAACGAACGATGAACATTGGAAGCGGAGCCGGCTACCCGGCAGCATCACTCAGCAACTTCACCCCTCATCCCTTTGTGATTGACGGGGTGGAATGCACTTCCATGGAAGGATTCCTGCAGTCATTGAAGTTCAGCAATCCCGACATGCAGCTGGAAGTGTGTAAACTCTTTGGCGGCCACGCCAAGAAAAAAGGATCGCGTAAGAACAAACACTGGAAGCGGACGCAGACCCTCTACTGGCGCGGAAAACCCATCCCTCGTAAAAGTCCGGAATACCAGGCACTGCTTGACAGGGCGTTTGACGCTTTAGCCGAAAACGAAGGATTCCAGCGTGCCCTGCTCGCCACTGGAGATGCCACCCTGACCCACTCGATGGGCAGAAACAAAGAAAGCGACACCGTCTTAACGACCCGGGAGTTCTGCCATCGCCTGACCGTCATCCGGGACAGGCTGCGCGCCGGAAAGTAAAAACAATAACCTGAAAGAGAGCTGATAGTCATGGCGAAAACAAAATATTATACGGTACGAAAAGGTCGTAATCCCGGTGTGTATTCTTCCTGGGCGGAGTGCGAATCGCAAGTCAAAGGATTTCCCGGTGCGGAGTTCAAGAGCTTTGCGAGTAAATGGGCAGCGGAAGACGCGCTGATCCACGGCTGGGGTGACAGTGCAACACCTAAAAGAACAAACAAGTCACAGAAAAAGGATCTGGGAGAAGTTCCCGATTATATTAAAGAAAGCATCTCTGTCGATGCTGCCTGCAGCGGTAATCCTGGAGAAATGGAGTACCAGGCAATCGATACCGCCACCGGCGAGACGATCTTTACTTCTGAGATTTATCCCATCGGAACAAACAATCTGGGTGAATTCCTCGCCGTCGTGGACGCCCTGAAATACCTGCACGAAGAAGGGTCTGATATGCCGATCTACACGGACTCGGTCAGTGCCATCGCCTGGGTGAGAAACCGGCGCGTGAAGACGAATCTATACCGAAATGCCAAATCCGAGTCGTTATTTCAAGCAATCGATGACGCGATCGAGTGGCTGTACGATCATACGTATGCCAACCCGATCCTCAAGTGGGACACGCAGGCGTGGGGCGAATCAAAAGCCGACTTCGGACGGAAATAAGCCTTAATTGATGATGGACCGGTAAGCAAAATGTACCGGTCTATAAGGGTAGGGATTTCCCCACCCTTTATTTTTTTCCGTCAACTATAATAAAGGTATAAAAATTTTATTTTTCTCAAAAGTGATACATTTATTGGCCAGTGTTCGTCTAATTAATTATTAAGGGAACAATTGGAGGAGAGGAATGGGGACTCACATAATCTCAGAATGGTTTACAAAGTACAGCGATAATGTTTACCAGTATCTTATTTATCGTGTTGGTTACAAGGATGCGGAAGATTTAGCCCAGGAAGTATTTATACGCGCTTTAAAAGGTATCGATTCTTTTCAAGGTAATTCTCAACCCAAAACTTGGTTAATACGTATTGCCCAAAACGTAGCGGTTGATTATTTTAGACAGCAGAAAAGGAAACATTGGAAATCGTATCTTTCTTTGGATAAAGTGAGTGAACCTTGTACGGATGAAACACCGGATTTTCTTCTTGGAATGAAAGAAGATAACTTAATTCTTTATAAGGCCATTCAGTCTCTTAAACCTAGCTATAAGGATGTTCTTATACTGAGAGGAATACAGGAATTAAGTAGCAAGGAAACAGCTGAATGCCTAAACTGGAATGAAAATAAAGTGCGGATCACATACTTTCGTGCTAAAACAGCTTTAAAAAAGAAGTTAGATGGGGGTACGTTACATGAGCAAGAACAATTTTAAAGATATAGATGAAAAATTACATTCGCTACCTCGTCCAACTCTTCCTCCAGAGAAGAAACAAGAAATATTACAAAAAATAAATCAAGTTGAACGGGATAAACAGGACAACAGTTTTAACTTTAAGAAAAGTATTATGGGGAGCGTGGCAGGAGTTGGAGCTATAGCCGCATTAATAGCTTTCTTATTCCTGATAGGAACAGTTGAGACTGAGCCAAGGCAAGGATCAGAAGAAGGACAACATGACACGCACCAGTATATATTTGAAGGGGAAGGCAAAAATTGGACCGCTCTTTTTAAAGTTGTTATCGAAGAAAAGGTGGATCTGGAAGGAAAACACTTTGTAGAAAGTGAAGAGTATTTCGAGCTTACCTACAAACGTTCTATAGATGAGTTATCAGAAATAGAGGAATTAGAGTTTTCTTTTGAAACAAGAACCGGCGGAGGTTCAAGGAAATATAATTTTCCAGAAGACTCCCCTCCACACCGAGGGGTATTCACCTGGGAAGGGGAATCAACCGGTGGGCTTATGGTTTCAGAAAATGAAATAATTGAAGTTAATGTAATGTGGGCTGATAAAGAAGATGTTTTTACTATAGAGGCAAATCAATAGGAAAAATAAAAGAGGCGGGTCATCTCGCCTCTTTTATCTATGGAAATATTAATATGTTAATCATATGTTATAAAAAGAGTTGTAAAGGAAAGGAATTGGGGGTTGGTAGACAATCATAGCCAAATTTGTCAGTTTATACAACTTTCTGAAAAATCAGATATTTATTTATAATATAAGAGTATAACACTCAGGGAGGGACGGTGTATGAGGCACCTCTTGTTTTAGAGGGATGAGTAGATTACTAAAAAAGTAGGAGGGTATATTTATGGGGAAGAGATTTTTTCTAGTTGTTACTGCGCTGTTGCTTAGTGTTTTATTATTGGGATTTAGTAAAGGTGAAGAATCTTCAGACATAGATATTTTCAATTACAATCCAACTGAAAGTGAACGTGAGAGCATTATTCAGGAATTAGAAGGAATGCTTGAAGATGTAGAACAACTAGATAGTAAAGAAATACCTTTTGAACTTGAATTAAATGTAACTAACGAAGGGGAAAAAGGGGTCCCCGATTTTGTTAATCTCCCTACCCAAGCCGCTACTAAAGAGATCGGAACTGCCGTAGATGAGGATGGGGACGAAGTAACACTTTATGCGTCTATATTATCTGGATCATTGACATCCAGTTCTACCGGTAGTGACTATCGGGATTATGGACATAGGATTACACAAAATCATTATTTGGAATGGTATAGAAAACATAGCAATAACCAATGGTATCAAAGGTTACACTATCAACGTGGAAACTGGAATAGAACAACTAGCGCCTTTACAGTACGCAACGTCGAATTTTACCATGGTCAGCAAGGTAGAACGGAAACGGGGAGTTTCTACACTTGTACGAGAGACTACTGGAACATATCTTCAATAAGCTTTTCTGGCAACAATTCACAGACTTATGCTCGATATTTACCGTGTAATACGTTCTCTGAGGAGAACGCCTCTAATAATGCTTCTCGTTTAACATCTGATATCTATTATAATGGTAGACTTGTTAGATCAGGCTTTAGAAACTTTGTAAGGCCATATTAATTAATATAGTAAAGTCGAAGGTTTCACTATTAGGCTGTTGAGAAAATTTTCTCAACAGCCTATTTTTTTATAACCGTAGCAAAGAGCGAACCCCGGTGCGACAGGCGCACCAATAAACCAGATGAGTAAGACAGCCACAGGGTTCTTATTCTGAGCTTATGATGAGGAGCTGATGAACGTGACTAAAACAAGTACAGAAATCGTAAATAAGGCGGGAACAAAGAAAGTGGTGCAGATGTGGGAAGTCGGAGACACCCTGGTTAATATCAACCGAAAAGACGTGGCCGACGCACAGGCTGAAGCTATACAAGAACAGACCGGTGTTCTGCCTAATGTCCAACCGAAGTGGGTTGTCATGTACAATCAGCCCGTCGGAATCTATCATGCGAAAGAACGCATCGCACTTGGCGTTCACACTTCAAGAGAGACGGCCATGCGATTTATTTAACTCGGGTGGGCTGAAATCCCACATAGACCGGTGCGTTTTTAACGTAGCGGTCTTTTTTTTGATAAAATCACCGGGCGTTGCGCCAGCGGTCGTTTGTCGTTTGTCGTTTATAGCCCTATTCTGCAGGATTTTTTGTTATCATCAAATTGGATGAATAAAACCATCGCAAAGGGGGAAAATGTCATATATGGCGTTAATATATTAACAATTTGCGTCATATATGATATATTGTATGGAGAAGATCGCACACGTTGTTTCGATTAAAGACTCATACGGAAACGAACAAGTGGAGCAATTCCGGACGGATTTGATCTCCGAGGCGAAGTATAACGAAAAAGGCCTCATCAAGTTAAAGTTTTTCCTACGAGCGCTCAATTATACACAAAATATCGGTAAGAACCAGTTGCATTTGCATGAGACGACGCTCAGCATTACGTCTCAAGGGACAGAATACGAAAAAACATTCACGTTATTCAAAGCCTTACGCAAACAACCGATTTACGAATTACGTCTTAATTTTCCGGAATACGGCTCATGGATTCGTGCCACGTTTTTCCCGACGTACTATGAAGGACAGCTTTACTACTGCTTCGTCAAAGCCTTTACCAAAACGAAGAAACCGGAGTATGACCCTACGGATACCATGATCGACGAAACATATAGGGTCTACCAGCAGGTCCGCAGCAATCCCGAGGCGTACCTGAGCGAATCATAAAGGAGATGATAACATGAAAGACCTCACTCGAATCGACGACATCGTCCAGGAGATTCCCGAGACAGAATCCTTCTTTTACGGCATCGGTGCCACATTCGGAAAAATCATCTTTTCGTACCGGATGAAGCGGAACCTCACCCAAAAACAACTGGCCGCTCGCGCCGGCATAGGGATCAAGACCATTCACCGTGCCGAAGGGGGTTCAGACAATCTGGGCGTCCAGACGTATGAAAAAATCTTTCGTGCGCTCGATATCCAGCCCCGCGATTACGCCCAGTTGTTCCGAGAGGCGTTCGAGCATGATGCGAAACCGAACAAAAGAGAGCTGGAGCGTCAGAGGTGACGCTTCCTTCCTTAACCTGGACTCGAACGGACCCATGCGTTTTTCGCATGGGTCTTTTTTTTGTTGTAACCAACGGAAGTTGCGCCAGCGCAACCAATGAAACACCTGAAAAATATAAAAGGGGTGACACAAATGAACGTCGTCGATTTGAGTTATAAACTGAAGCGAGTGCTATGGTCAAACGACGCCCTATCTCTCCTTCCTGGATGCGGATGGAACGACGGAGGGTGCCGCTCCCTGATGCGAGCGTTCCGGATCTGGCTTGGCCCAGATAACGTCCGCACGTATCAGATCGTCAAAAAGCCGGAACAGCTTCATTCAGAACATGTTTTTATCCGGATCGGTGACCGGTTTCTGGATGGAGATGGCGTCTCGGGGTCTTATCAAATGGAATACCGGTGGCGATTCGAGGAAAGACTCCCGGTCGTTATCATTCGAGAATTTGATCCTGAAACAGAGCCGGATCATGTGAACGGGGAAAAACCGTTTTACATCGGGGATAGTCACATCAATCAATTAGTCAAACTACTGGATCATCATTTTAATAAAGAAGAAATTCTTGAATGCTTACTATGACAAAGGAGAGATCGCGATGAATTTCGAACTGCAATTTTATCAAGGCATCCCGCTGCGCTTAATTAAGCGTAATTACAAAAAGACAAAAGCCAAGCGATTTTTAATCAACGATACGAGCCAGAATGTGTGGATACCGAACAAACACCTCACCCATGACGGGACGATCAAGCCTGGTGAAAATCTGGATTATATCTTTAGAAAAGCAAAACGGCAGCTGGAGCTTGCCGGGGTAAAGTGGTAACCCAGCCATAAACAGCATACAAAATAAAGGAGTTGATAAAGGTGGAAGAAAAAAACATTTCACTCACTGAAGATCAAAAAGAGGTCTTATTAAAAGCATTGAAAGATATTCACTTCGCTAATAGTCAGTTACATAAAATGGTGAAGAAAGATGTCTTAACAGAAGAAATGTCTAAAACCCTCCCATCGCTGATTGAGAGTTATTTTAGCGAGGCTGCCGCAGTGCTAAATTATGAATCTCATTTACTGAAAGAAAAAGAAAAACGATACGAGGAGATCAGAAATGCCAATCAAAAAATTAGGGAGTTAGAGGCTAAGCTAGGGTCCGATCGACCGGTTGACGGATTAAAGGAGCAACTCACATACCTGAAGGACACCGTATATAACTGGTGGGCTACAGAGGGTTTTTGCCATGTAAACAATGAAAAATTCACAGCTTATGGAAGTTTGCGATTAGAATTCTGCTTCATGCTGGAGAGTTTCAAAATGCTCAGCAAAACACCTGTCACTGATAAAAAGGATCAAGCAGAACATATTCAGCACCTAAGAAATCTTGGCTTTGAATTCGCTGATTTTGAAAAATCACGAAGTGAGAAACTTGATTTGATCGACAATCAAAACAATCGCACGTTACTTACAGGAATGCTTAAAGAAAGATTCCCTTCTATAGAAATTCATAAGTGGGATAACAACTGCAGTTTTTCTGATCCGGATATTTTCGTTATCCGACATGTCGATGCAACTATTTATGATCTGGCGGACATTTAGACGATTGCAAAGTAGTAAACCAATTAAAGGAGGAGTCCTAACCATGAGAAAATTTCGTTTTGATATATCATTCAAAAATAACGATTCGAAAAAAGTAGAATCGGAATCGAATAGCATGATAACGGCGATGTCTGCCGCTCTAAATACCTTGAATGACGACGAGAAGGAAACGATTATGAATATCAGCGTCACGTGCTTGCCCAGAGTCCTTATAATTGGAAAATAATGTCAAAAATTTAATAATATAATACATATAGGAGGAATGTCAAATGAAATTTGAAATCAGAGACGAAAAAGGCGAAGTGTATAACCAGGTCGAGAATCCCGCCGCGGTATTCGATCTGGAATCCGGCACGCTTCAAAAGATCGGGGAAGCGGACAAGATGCAGGAGACATTTAACTTCATGAATGACACATACAGGACGGCCGGGTTCCATGAGATGGCAGACGACCTGCGCTACATGGAACTGCCGAAAGATCAAAAAGAGATCGACAAGGTCTTCCAGAATACCGGTTATATTAAACGGCTGTACGAGCGGGTCACAGTATCATGACCCTGCTCCCGGTATCTCTTTTTTATCTGGTCGTTGGCAGCGCGGTGTTCATCCGGAGAAGAATCGGCGCTGAACAAAAAGACGCGGATTATATCTCGCTGGTATTGTTCTATACCGGCGTAAGTTTGTTTTTTATGGGGATCTTCGAATGGTTCTACCCTTCGGTCTTCTGGGGCATCCCGCTGGTAATAAGTTTGATCGTCATGGCGAATCTAATTTTAAAACGGGCAGCGAGTGTTTTGAATAGCAAAACCAAACAAGAATGAGTTGCTATACCTCGCTCCATATGATTTGATTAGAGGGTAGAATTAACAAAAGGGGTGACCGATCGTGAAGAAAGAAAAGGAACTGGAGTTATTATGGGATCTTTACGACTCGTTAGTGAAGAAACGACTGGAATTAGAAAAATTAATGGAGAAGACCTTTCAGATTGAATTGAAAGAATACTTATATCGTGAGATCACAACGATTGAACGGTTAATCTGCAGCCGTTACGGAATAGATGATGAGGATGTGGAGAACGAGTTAATAAACGGCCCGTTCTACAATTATTTCTCGGGCGAAATAACAAAAGAAGAACTTATTATAGAGATTGAAAAAAAGGGGTGAGTGACATGACTGCAATTAAAAAACGCCACCCTGGCATGGACACCGAGATGGGTTCCTGCTGCCAGTGTGAGAAAAGCGCCGTCGTCCGGAGTTACGGCGGAGAACCTGGCGATTACTGCTCCGACTGCCATATTGACATGTTGAATCGTATTAATGATATTTAACTGACCTGTTTGACCGTACCGATAATCTATCACAGATTATCGGTTTTTTTTTCGTCCAGCCCTCTTCTTTAAGACCGTGGTGTCGGCTAACGCCGACCGATGAAACGAGTGATACCACGATCTTAATACAGGAGGTGAACGACAATGATCCTTTATTCTCTGCATGCTAAACAGCGCATGAACTTGCGCGTGATTTCAGAAACAGAAATCAAAAACGCACTGGAACATGGGCGTGTGATTAAGACACAAGAAGATGGACGCATCGTCGTTCATCACAACCGTGTACGAGTCGTCTTCGCGATTCATCAACAGCACGTCACCATTGTGACGGTTATGCCTGACAAGGCATTTGAAAAACATGTCAGGCACCTCGCTAAGAAAGAGAATCTTTCTATGAAACAAGCGACGAAAAAACTTAAAAATATCGCCTAATCCCCGAAAGGAAGTGTCTTATCATGACATGCCATACATGCAACGCATTATTGAAGAAGGAACGGCAGACCTACACGTTGCCGACAAAAGACTCGATTGAGCGCCACACCGGTGATGTTTACATCTGCCCACGTTGCGGAGAAGTACACATACCATCCGATCAGACGATTGATCTGACAAATATTAAACGGCAGCTGAAAGGAGATGAATAACATGCTCGAATACCTAAAAGGTATTTTTCACGCTTATCGCCAAGCAAAACCCTCTGAGGCACCTCTCTTTTGGGTCCATCGGGAATAAGCCTATCGATACCGTTTTCACATGGTATCGTTTTTTTATTTAGACAACAAAAAAGCAACCCGCCCTGTGGCCTGCTAAGCTTGGGTGGGTTGCTTTGTCTAAACACTCGCCGAACACTCGAAATGAGGTGCGACATTTACACGGAATTAAGGTGTTTGGCGCACCTTAATTCGTTAAATTTAGTCTATACCAATTATTGGAATATGTCAATTATTGTGTGGATGAAATCTCGAAGTGTTAAAACCAAGTTGCTCCGCTCCCGCTCCGCAACCGATCAAACGGTTGAAATAGGAGGTGGTCACATGAAAGGGTTATTTTTAGCATTAGTGAGCATTACTTTCGGTGCGGTAATCTATTTTACGCTCGTAACGAGCCTGATGGACAGCATTGACAGCCAAATCGAAGAATTTATGACAACTACGATTAATATTACAGACATCAACTGATAACACATAACCGGTGCCGCTCTCATGCGGTGCCGGTTTTTTAACGAAATTATACGGAGGGGATAACCATGGCAAACCATCAAACTGACCTTTTATCAAAATCAAAGGACGACTTTATATTGAAAGACGTTCGTGAACGAGTAAGTGTTTATGGAACGGAAGATGTATCTATTCATGACCTGCTGGCACTTATTATCGGCAAAAACAATAAAGAAGCGATTGATGTCCTGGCAGCTACCCATCCCCGAGAGTTACTCAACATGTCCCTTTCTGATTTTAAAGCGATCAGCGGGATCGGGCCCGTTCTGGCAGAACGCCTGGAAGCCTGTATGGGACTTGCAAAGAAACTATTAAAAGAAAACTTTCCGGAACAATATGTGATCCGCTCCCCGGAAGATGCCCGGCAGTACCTTATAGGCAGAATGAAACATTTAATCCAAGAAGAATTTGTTGTGATGGTGCTTAATACAAAGAACCATGTGCTGGCCACCAAAACCATTTTCAAAGGAACGCTGAATGCGTCGATTATTCATCCAAGAGAGATATTCAATTTTGCCATTAAAAAGAACGGGGCAAGCATCATTTTGGCCCACAATCATCCCAGTGGCGAGGTCCTGCCGTCCCCTGAAGACATCGAGGTGACGGAACGCCTGAATGAAGCAGGTGATGTATTAGGGATCGATGTTCTTGACCACATTATCATCGGCGGTAACAGATATCTCTCGATGCAGGAAAAAGGATATATGTGATGATTGGGATACGCAAAGCCGATACCTTTTAACAGGGTGTCGGTTTTTTTATTCGATGAAAGCAGTCAGATCGCTCCGCTCCTGACCGGTAAAACCGATGAAAATAAAAAATGAGGAGTGATTTTTGTGGAAACTATTATTACAAAAGACAATCTGAACGAAGCATTCGAACGCATGGTGGTTGGCCTTATCCGAGCGGAAAACTATAACCAGCACTGCTTCGGGATGTCTGATCTGAGATGGGCATCTGCGATGGATCACGCCCTGGACACCTTTATCGAAAAAGTAATCGAGGCCGGATACTGCCATCACGCGATCTTAGGTCCGACACTCGTAAAATATGATTACACGGTCGAGTCGCCTAAGAATAAAGCATTAAAAACAGAACTAGATGACAGCTTTCAAATCGACATGAGCGACTACCAGCAAGCTCTGTCTGTCAGCTACGAGGTATTTGACAGCACAGTAGAAGCCATTCAGGAAGGTGCAATGCCGTACCGATAAGACCGAAAACCCATGCCGTCACTCACGGTATGGGTTTTATTTTTGACATCAGATGCGCAAATCATGCTGACAACAGACCGTATGCCGTGCTGAATGAAATGCACACGCTGTACCGCACGGCATGCTGTACGGTATGCGTACAGCATAAAGCATAACTTACGTATTTGATGAATTACCACGGGATGTCACACAGCATGCGTACCTGGTGCGACATCTCGTACTGATTTTATGCGTACGGAGTACCGCACCGGATGGTGATGCGTATGAGATGTCATATACCGTGCGTATCTCATGCCGTATCTCGTATGCATTTGATAATAGACAGGGTGTGCGTATGGTATGTCATATGCTATGCGCATTCTGTGCGAGATGCGGTGCAGGATGTTCGGATTGTTATACGGTGCGGTATGTCATGCGTATCTGGTTTTGCATGACATGCGTATAAAATACGCATCGCATGTTAGTGCATATAACGTACGGAAATTATCGGTAAGTGATGTCGCACCGGATGTGATACGGCGTACGGCACGGTATGCGTTTTAGGTTGCATCCGCAACCGGTTAACCATTCGAGATCAAAATTCGTAAATAAAAGGAGCGATTATGATGGCAGATTATAAATACTTAGGATTAACCGCATATATCAAGGAAAACGAGCTAAACGCTGAAAAATTAAACGTATTGGCAGGTGCAATTGAAAGCGTACAGCACCAGGTCGAAACGATCGAATTCGATGAAGAAAAGTACAAAACCATTGTCCGCTCAGAGGCTTACCAGTACTTATATGACAATGATTCTATGTGCTTGGCGGATGACTCGGAGTTTCCGGAAAATACACCTGAAGCGTATAAACACCTGAGTATCGAAGGTACCAATATCAAGGGATACCCGATGCTGAAAATCTATATTCCATCCGTATCAAAGCGTATAGAAAGCGTTCATCATTTCATCTATAACTCTCTACGCCCAGTGCTTTTAGAGTTATTTGGTGAAGACCTGATTCACATGAGAACCAAGGAAGGCATTGAATACGAGAACTTCCAGGACGGAAAAGAAACGATTTTAGTCTCTGTTGAAGACCGCACCAAGGTCACCGCCTAAAATCACTGAACCGACAGCCTTTTCAGGGCCGTCGGTTCTTTTTTTTATGACACCAGAGTGAATCTCTTTGTGGAACTACCAGACCGTCTCTCCCGACCCGTAAACCCTGGAACCAAGCGATTTAGAGCGGGTCCCGCGTCGGTCGGTGGTTCTTCTCGACTCTCTCGCTCTGCTCGTATAACCGCTCCCTCCTTCCCCCTCTAAATCGCTTAAAAGTCCTTCTTACAAACAGCGCGGGCCCCGCCTGACCTACGGTGGTTTTTCCTGACTTTTTCCACTTCACACTTCGTGTGTACAAGACCTCTTTTTTGTCATACAACCGCCTCGGTCAGCCCCCGCTGTTTGACGAATGTCTCTTTCTTGCTTTCTCTTTTATTGACGTTTCGCTCCGATGACTCTCCGCTTCTCTAACACTCTTTTGACAGCGTCCCCTACCCCTTTTTCTGGCAGCTCCCCTGCTCTCCCTGATCGAATACCGGGGCGCCCTCCCGGTTCGATTCTCCGCTCGTATACACGCCCCGTATGCCGCTCTGATCCGCCTCTATCGGAGTGCCTTCCGGGGCGAAAACCGCGCCGGAATCCGCTGACGGACCCGTCATACGCCAATCTCGTCAAATGGAGCTTGACGGATTTTGCGAATCGCATAACGGCGCGGTTTACCGGCGCTTGAATCCGTGACGGATTTTGCTATGGTATCTCGCGCATGGGGCGTATCGGTTGGCGCGCCGGGATTTGTTGGTATCGTGTGAAGATGCGGCGTGGTATCGATACGGGTAGGGGAAAGAGCATAAGGGGGACGTATGACAAGCTGCGCTTCGTCAGTCAGCATAGCTGACCGTCCCCCTTACTGCGTCGATAAATGCTCGCGCATTTCTCTCCTTGCCCCTTCGGGGTGCTCATTCGAAAGCTCCTATTCATCGCTTCCTATTTTCTTCTCTGCGACCATTCCACTTCGTATAAAGCAAACATATATGTTTGCTTTATCTCCGTTCCAGCAGAGTACAACTTGCTTGATAACCGTGTGCGGCAGCTCGGCTATTGCCGAGAACAGATACCGGAATGTCTTCCGCTATCTGTACGCACACATCAATCAAATTGTATGCACACCGGTCTGAAATACCGGACCGAAATGCTTGCACATTTCCGTCCAGAAAAAGACTTTCCGGTGTGCCAAGAGCCGAAGTACCTGGCGTAAATGTTTGCACATTTTCGCCCACAACACACGATCAAAACCGCAAAAATCGCCCCGGTATTCTTCTTGACCAGCATGCAAAAACACGATGTGTTTTCGCTTATTTTGTTTAAGGTCAAAACACTGAATGAGTGACATGTTCCGGTGTCCATGTCCGACAAAGAAGATGAATAAAAAAGAGGAGGCTACAACCATGATTGTAAACGGCACACTAAACAGAGTCACAAAGGACGAAGGGATATTTGTCCTCGAAACCAAAGAAACAAAAACAATGCCCACTTCACTTCTACCTACCCAGGCAAAAGTAGGAGATAAATTCGACATATCCATAAAACCAGACGGCGATATCCGCTCTGTCATCATCCGTAACTAAGATACATACGAAAACCCCACTATTATCACAATAGTGGGGTTTTTTTCGTTACTCTTTATAATACAAACGTGACGATCTCCGGGAATACCAACAGCAGAACAATCACAATCAAATAACCAAGTATGAATAACGTCAATCCTTTAAATATGTCTTTTACAGGAATGCTCTTATCTATCCCGTGAACCACATACGCATTAATGCCAACAGGCGGAGTGATCGCTCCGAGACTTGTTACGACACACAGGACAACCGAGAACCAGATCGGATCATATCCTAAAGCATATACCGTCGGAGAGAAGATCGGAATCGCCAGAACAAGGAACCCGATTGCGTCCATTAACGCTCCACCAGCAATGAAAATTAAAATAATCAATGCCAAAATCAATATCGGTGGAATGGATAACGACTGCGTCCACTGGGCGATCTCAAACGGGATTCGTGTAATCGTCAGGAATCGTCCGAAGTAAATCGCGCCGACAATCAGCATGACAACCATAGACGCCGATTTTAACGAGCTTATCACCGCCATTTTGAAGCTATCCCACGTTAGACGCCTCATAACTAGCGAAAGTACAATCGCTCCAAATGCGCCAAATGCGCCCGATTCTGTAGGTGTGAAAATCCCCATAAACAAACCGCCGATAACAAAGATAAATAGTAAGAAAATCGGAATGATACCAAGTAAAGATTTCACCTTATCTTTCATCGTAACCTGAATATCGGCAGCAGGTCCGTACGCCGGTTTCATCCGTGTGATAGTACCAATAAGTACAATAAAGATTAACGTTAACAGTAAGCCAGGAATGAGGCTTGCCTTAAACAATTCAGACACCGACTGCTCTGACTGAAGGGCGATTATAATTAATACGGTACTCGGTGGGATGATAATACCAAGAGTTCCCCCAGCTGCTACCGCACCTGCACTTAGTTTGTTGTTGTACTTGTATTTCTTTAATTCCGGTAACGCCATTGTCCCCATCGTAGCGGAACTCGCCGCGTTGGAGCCACAGATAGATGCGAAACCGGCACTCGCTAAAATGGTCGTCCACGCCATACCGCCACGCAAATGACCCACCCATTTATACGCGGTATCAAACAGACTTTTTGCAATACCGCTTCGGTAAATAATCTCCCCCATCAATATGTACAATGGGATGACACTCAGAGAATACTTGGAGAACTCACCCCATATGTTCCCCGACAGTAAGCTGAACGCCGATTCCGGTGTGGCCACGACAACAATGCCGATAAAACCTACAATAAACATGGAAAAACTAATAGGGACTTTCAGGAAAAACAACGTGAATAATATCGCAATACCTAAAATACCAGCCATTGTCATACTCATAGTTTGACCTCTTTCTTCTCCGGCGCTCCACCATCGGTGTTACGTGAAGATACGTTATCGAGAATGTCCACAACCAGCTGTACCGCTAACCCGATAAACCCGAGGGCGACCATAAAGATGAACGGGTAAATCGCGACATCCATTGTTTGGGATAACGTCCCGTTATTCTTCATGGATTGGCTGTAATCTAGTAATTGGTAGGTGACGATCAAAAAGAATACGAGACTGACCGTATAACCAAACACATTCACCACGCGCTGGATCATCGGCGGGAATTTCTCAAAGGCAATATCGATGTATACATGTCCTTTTTGTGACTGGGTATAGCCAAGGACAAATGAAATCGCAATCGCTGTCAGCCAGCCGGCCACCTCCGGTGTTCCTGTGAATGGACTTGTAAACAACCGCATGATGGCATTCCCAACGATAAGAAGCATACAAAGAACGATAGCAACTCCAGCGACATAAAGCATTAAACTGTTAAACTTCGCAACATATTTCCGTATATAACTCATGTAATTTCACGTCCTCGCGTTAAAATTGTCATAAAAAAATAGAGGGCAAAACGCCCCCTATTCATGAACTCTCGCACTACTGGTTCTCGTACTTTTCAATAAGCTCGTAAAAACGCTCTCTGTACTCGTCACCCGGCAGTCCTGCGTTGTTCGCTTTTTCTACGGCGTCATCTTGTAATTGTAGTAGTTGTTCTTGCCATCTTTGCTGCTCATCATCAGAAAGAGTGACAACTTCAAGACCGTGTTCTTCTTTACTCCACGACATCGCATCTTCAATGGAATCATCCAGGTACTGACCTGTGAATGCAGGCATTTCCGCATTTACTTCCTCGATCACATCCTGCACGTCCTGCGGGAGAGAATCCCATACCCCCTGGTTCATCACAGCAACGAACGAAGCAGTAGATAACGGATAGTCCACCACATAATCAACCATTTCTCCCAGCTTGAAGTCATAGAGTACTTCTCTTGAAGAAATGTTTCCTTCAATGACGTTTGTTTGAAGGGCTTCCGGAACTTCTGCTAAGGACATACCAACCGGTGAACCGTTTAAGGCTTCTAATACGTCCGCGTTGCTCCCTGCAATACGGATCTGCATACCGGATAGGTCATCCATACTCTCCACTTTCTGCTTCGTCTGGACGTACGCAGGGTCACCTGTAAACGTCGTGAGTATCTTCACATCACTCATCGCTTCCGGTTCGAACTCTGTTAACAAATCACTTGTGACCTGACTTGCTACGAGGGAGCTGCTGATCCCGGACGGCATGTCCGAAATAGAGAGCAGCGGATATTGTCCCGGCTCATACGTTGGAGACGATAATCCAATATCGACAACCCCGTCACGAACCCCTTTATACATGTTTTCTGCATCAAGCAGCGTACCGCCCGGGTAGAGTTCCACCTCTACTTTCCCATCCGTACGTTCTTCTACTTCTTCCGCCCACTTCGTCATCTGGACACCTGGGAAGCTGTTTTCACTGGCGAAGAATGCATAGCTTAATGTGATTGGATCATCCCCGTTTTCGTTCGGGGAGGCGGCTTCCCCGCCCGCCCCACACGCGCCCAATACTAAACTTGATGCTGCTAATAATCCTGCTAATTGTCCGGCTTTTCTTTTTCTCATAATGGTAGTGACCCCGTTTCTTAGTTTGTATTTTTTGTTATACGCTCTTACAGCTCTTGTCCTGTTTGTGGTTCCAGATAGACGTTCACGACAGCGGAACGCCCGTTATCAACCGTGTAAACCGCCTGTTCCAGCACTTCTCTTAACTCATCCGGTGAAGAAACCGCATAACCGATAGCATCGCCTGACGCTTCAGAAATTTTCTCCATCCGGGCGTTATCACCGAAATTCACCCAAAACTTATCGTTTGTACTCGCCACGCCATCCGGATGGACACCGAGCGTTGATAGTTTAGGAGACTTCCAACCACGGTTATTAAAAATGACCGTAAGGAATGGTGTTTTATACTGAGAAGCAATCCAGTGAACAGAAGACGGAACCGTAAACATATACGTACCATCACCTGTCAGGGCTACCACTCGTTTATCGGGGTTTGCCAGCTTCGCACCGATAGCCGCTCCGCCATTCCAGCCAAGGGAACTAGCACCCGCACCGTAAAGCGTTCCGACTTTGTTTCGGCGGATGTTTCGCCAGACCGCACCGAAATTGGAAATCGTTTCGTTCATCACAATGTCATCTTCATCAAGAACGCTCTTTAGCGTCTTTGTCAGCAGGTCTGGTGTAATATACGAGCTCTCTTCTGCCTTTTCATTCCAGCGGGACAGCAATTCTTCATGTTTTGCTTTTAACCCTTTTGCTCTTAGCGCGATCGCATCTTTGTGAGTGGATAAATCGAGCTGAGAAACCTGCTTGTTTATCTCTTTTAAAGACAGGTATGAATTCGCCTGGAACTGTTTTTGTGTCGGGTAGTACCATAAAGGAATGTTTTCCTTTGTAGGATCAATATCTATCCAGTCGACGACGCAATCCTCTTTCGGTTTTGTATGCAGCGGTATCCACGGTACATCACAATCAATCACCAAAATGTAATCAGCTTCTTTTACGCGATCGGTCGATTCGTTTGAACCTGTATAATCTTCATATCCTAAATGGAACGGATGGTCCGACGGGAAGTTCATATAATAAGGCCCGGACTCCACAACCGGAACGGATAATGACTCAGCTAACTGCACCAGCTCCGGAACCGCTTCTTCTTGTCGACCTAAATAGCTCGTAATAATGAGCGGTTTTTTCGCTTTTAGCAGCTGATTCACTACGTGATCTGCTTGAGATCCTGTTATCCCCTGTGGCTCTACCGGCTTAAAATGATCCACCTGCACATCGTTGTCTTCAATTTCTTCTGCCAGAACCTCTCTCGGCGTCATCATATACACCGGACCTTTTGGCTCTGACTGCGCCATCTGCAAGGAACGAAGAATCGACTGCTTCATGTTTTTACCGGAATTAACGGTATGGGTGTATTTCATATAATCACGAACGATACCCGCTTGGTTCGGGACGTCCTGCAAATAATGAATGAATTCATTTCTGGAACCAGGCAGCTCATTCTCGGCTGTTGCTGGTGACATACCTGCAAAAATGAAAACTGGAATGCGCCCTCTCATGACATTATGAATGGAACCGCCTAAATTCTGCGTACCCACATCGACGTGAACGAATACCGCTTGCGGTCGGCCTGTCACTTGCGCATACCCATGGGCAATACTCAATGTGAGAAACTCATGCGGGCATACGATAATCTTTGGCATGTCTTTGCCCTGTTCTTCTGCTTTCGCCCAGCTTTCGATCAGGGATGCGTGGTCGCTACCCAGACCAACGAAAAAGTATTCCACTCCGGCATCCCGAAGTGTTTCCATCATGGCATCGCTTGTTGTATAAACAAGTTCTGGTTGTACCTCTTGCTGTTTGTTGTGTCCCGTCATTTGTGCAAAACCCCCATCTTTTCTCTTAGAAAATTCATATTTGTTTTACTGGAAATTTATTCCATATCAACCGTTACTGGAATATTTTACCATATATAATTTTATATTACAATACTAAAACGCTGAACACCCAGCGTTTTGATAAATTTTTTGTTTAGATATTAAATTCGTGACATGGACGTCGCCATGTCCAATATACGAAATGAAAAATAAAGACTGTAATGATCGACAAATAAATAATGGGAGTGATTCCGATGGACAAAGACTGCATCAAAAAAGGAAATACGATTTATTTACTTGACCGCAACGCATGGAACGTCAACGATCCCGAGGCACTCATCGTGGAAATGACTATTATCGAAAAAGACGGCGAGCTTTATGCTCACGCCAAGCAAGGCTATTCGACGATGGAATTCCACGTCTCAGCAGACTCCATCTCAGAGATGAATAAACCTCAATATAAAATACTGTTTGAAACGAGAGCCGCTGCCCAAGCGCACTATGAGGAGAGCATGGATAAACAGGTGCAGGCGATTCACGATATGTCACAAGAAGAACTGATTAAGTTATTTTTTAACGAATGGCGCGGGGAGTACATGCATGATATCAGGATCGACGAAGCCATGAGGGAGAAGATTAAGAACGAGTTCAAGGTTCATGTAGGATGAGTAGGACAGACGCAGCGGAAATCCGCTGCGTATTTTTTTTCTAAAACTGTCAGACCCTTCAAACCATTTAAGCCCAGACAAGACATGTCAGGGACATGTCCAATGAACGACATGAATGAATCAAAAACATTTTCGTATATTAAAAACTTGCTCATCTGAGTAATAGATAAGGGGAGTTCATTATGGGGAAGTATCCGAAGCATGAACCTTGTGAAATGTGCGGAGTCGATGTGATTTACGGATTCAGTCTTTGTGACGACTGCGACAAAAAAGTTGAGAAGTTTGATGAAACTACAGGTCTCTATACTTTGGAAAACGGAGAAGTAGTAGATACGACAAAACATCAGTATTGATTGAACCTTTACAAGTGAATCGATTTCAGCAACAACGCATAATCAATAGATCAGACCCAAACCGTTCAACCCCAGAATAGACATGTCAGGGACATGTCCAATGAACGACATGGAGTAAAAACATATTTGTGTCTAAAAATATATGGTCACAGGAGTGATAGAGATGGATATAGAGAACATCAAGGACCTGGAATACATTTATTTTCTTGATCGTAACGCATGGAGCGTGAACGATCCCGAGGCGTTGATTGTCGAGATGGAAGTGATGGAGGAAGAGGAAAAGACAATCGCTTACGCTGAACAGGGGCATGAGACGCTTCAGTTTGAACTGACCGAGGGTTTCTTCACACAAGCCACAAAGGGGAAGCGGAAATACTTGTTCAAGACGAGGCAGGACGCCCAAGCGCACTATAACGAGGAACTAAAAAAAGAAATCCGAGGAATTCAAGCCATGTCAAAGGATTCCCTGGCTCAAATGTTTTTCAAACAGTGGCAAGGCGACGTGATCCGTGACGAAAGCGTTACGGAAACCATGAAAGCTAAGATCAAAGCCGAATTCGGTGTGGATGTGTAACATCCCACCACCAGCACACAGCGGAAATCCGCTGTGTGTTTTTTTTTTGAATACGGTACATCGAAACAAAGAGGGACTCGTTCCTTATTCTGAAAAAGGTCATGACATGTTGTGTCACTCCCCAGTTTGTTCCAATCTGGCATAGATGTCTTCGCTTGTGACCCCATGTCCGAAAAAAGGCATGAATATAAAATAATCAAAAATTAATATGTACAACACTAAAACTAAACCGTAGCGGGACCATTTATATATTTAAAAAGACAAAACAAGAGGTGAGAACAATGATGCTAAGGAAGAATGTAAGACAAATCAGAAACGAAATGAATCAAAAAGAAAAGCATATGAAATACCGGAAAATTGCACTACCAAAAAAGATGAACTTTGATAATCACATCGATGCTCCGTTCTCGGAGGCGTTCAAGAAAGGCGATTTTCGAAACGATATTTATTTCACGGTAAATCCTTTCTTCATCGCAGGTGTTTATATTAAGTATATCCTCATCTATTGCTGGCCTGCCCTCCTCCTGAGTGGAGTCATGTTCGGCATCCATCTCCTATCGATTGCCGTATTGGGAGATGAATATACAGCCCCAACGGCTGGTATTCAGCTATTACTCATTGTTTACTCCATCTGCCTATTCTTTACATGGAGAAGAATCAGCGACCACATGGCGTATTACAACATCACCATGCTGGTGAGCAAATTCGATATCAACCAAAAATACCTGACTAAGATATATCGATCAGCCAATATCGAAGCGGATAAAGAGGCTGCCGTGATGGACCATTACCGGAAGAAATTCAATAAGCTCAGCCTATTCCCAAGTATGAAGGAGCTGGCCCTTGAGGAGCAACTCTATCAAAAACATAGCAACAGCAAACATGCCTCAAACCGCGAGTTCGCAGAATTGCGGAGAAGTCGTCTCGATTTAGACAGCAAGCGCGAAGAGCATCTGGCTGCCAAAGAAATTGCCGACTGGAAGCAGGAGCAGTATGGCGGCAAAAACGAATACGATGTTATGGTTGCTAAGTACCAATGGCGAACGGTTCCGGCAATCAAAGAGATTATCGCTGAGGTTTCTGCCACATGAACACCGACCGCCTGGAAAATTGTGATAAACTGAAAGAAAGCATGGATTTTGGAGGGATAGGATGAAGATAATTGACAATCGTGGAGAAGATCATGAATGGGCGCTGATTGTTATCACCATATGCTCTTTTCTAACTTTCAGAAAAATCAAGAAACTAGAGCGGTACAAAAGGAAATTACAAGGGACATATAAGCCTTATTGACGTACAAAGGGGATTATCTAATTAGATAATCCCCTTTTGCATTTAATTACAAATCATATTCGAAACAAGCTGCGGACCGCTGCTACCATACCTATTACAGTAGGCCCTAGCACCATTGTCCGCTAAGTATCGCGCTAACTCTGTTCTTCCTAGTGAAATTAGCGCTCTCACTGCTATACCAATTATTACGGGCGCAAGCATAGGTTCCACCCCATCATCAATCACTACCAATTCCAATTCTGGAGTCACATCCCCACTTCCCGCCGAACCATTGGCACTAGCTGCTGCTGGCATGGCAAGCAGCAACAAAGCCAGCACTAATACCAAAACCTGAGACATACGTTTCTTCATACAAAACCTCCTAAAATGTTTATTTTATTACATGGGTATATTTCTACATCTTTTTGGGTAATCCTCCTTTATTTTCAATAAATTTGAAAATAATCTCAAAAAATGGATATAGGAACGTTTTCCAATGGTCATAAGAAATGGTCCAATTGACCATCCAACAAGGCTTCGCCCGATAAAAAAGATAATGAATCAAAATCTAATAGAAAGGATGAGATATCCATGTTCGATGTCCAATGCGTGGAAACCTGTCAAGGAGATAATGGAGTAGTCTTCGAAAAAGGACAGACCTATACCTGTATGTGGCAAAAAGACATCATAGCGGTCGTCCGTGACAAGCGTGGCCGCCCGCACATCTTCTATAAGAAAGAATTTGAAACCTGTTTTAAACCCTTAATGTTAAACTAAACAAATGATTCCTCATTTACCAAAGGAGTGCTGATCTATGACAATCACGATCAAAAACGGAACCATTATTAATGCTGACGAACATATCATCGCCCACCAGGTCAACGGACTCGGTGTCATGGGTGGAGGTGTGGCAAGACAAATCAAACAAGCCTACCCAGGCGTTTACCGCAGGTACAAAACCTTTGTAGATAATCACACGTCCCCGGAGGAGCTTCTTGGCAAGAACCTGATGATTGTGACCGACGGAAGACCGGTGTACCAATTTGATAAGGCCGGTAAAGCTAAAATTATCAGCAATTTATTCGGTCAGGCCCGCATCGGGACCTCCACTAAACAAACGGACGAAAAGGCGCTCAGAAAGGCTCTTGAACATCTGGCGGAATTCGCCAAGATGGACGGCTTATCCGTTGCTATGCCCGAGGGTATCGGCTGCGGACGCGGTGGAGGTGACTGGAACGAGGTTCGGACCATTATTGAAGAAGTCTTCAAGGATTATCCCGTGACGCTGTACCGTTACACAGAGTGAACTTCAACATTCATACCGTTGCAAACATACCCCTCCCACCTTCTAACTGGTATAATATGGATATACAACATGCTTCTCATTCGCCTCGATACAAAGCGTTATGGGAAGCATTTTTTATACAAAAATGTAGGGAGTGAAACACTATGGGGTTTTTAAGCCACATCGACAGTAATATTATTGTCCTGGGTGTCGGAGCACTCATGCTTCTCGGCAGCTTCGCCACCATCAACAGCAGGAGCGCATCAAAATTCGATCACGACTTCGCTTTGCTATTACTTATCGCAGGAATTGTATGTCTCGGAATCGGATTTGGATTCATCGATCTATCAGAACTGAAACACTTGCTACCTGATTAGTATTACATATTACGTAATACTGTTATTTAACATTGTGATTAAATCTTTTTGCGGAAAAGGGGTTGGAGAAACCGTGCCTGCACTCGTAGACAAAATGACGATTAAAAAACACGGGGTTGACGAAAAACTAGACCGGCGCGTCAAACTGACAGCTGAAGATAAAGAAAGCATCCGGTCGCAGTATTTTAATACTCATGAGAGCGAACGACCGACGATGACATGGCTTGCAGCCACCTATGGTGTTGATCGCCGACTGATTCAATTTGTTCTGTTTCCGGAGCGTGAAGCCCGCCATAAAAAGCAAGCAAGCGCCAGACGGAAGGATGGCCGTTACTATGACAAAGAAAAGAGCCGGCAAAACATGCAGAAATACAGGGACTACAAACGAACACTTGTAGAGAAGGGGAAGATCAATCCGTCCGAACGGTACGTGGTCACGCAATAACAAAAGATGCGAGCAAATCAAGCAGTAACAAAGAGCATGCCTATACGGGCCATGCTTTTTTATTTTTAGAAACAAACCGCCCTGCCAGCAAAAATAAACGATAGACCCTTTGCTATTTAATTTCAAAAAAAGGGGCGGAAATTATGGAAAAAACAACGGTTGTGAACAAACATCATAAAGAGGCATTCGATGTGTACATTGGGCGCGGCTCTAAATGGGGAAATCCATTCTCACATCGGAGTGATACAAAGGCCAAGCACAAAACCGAGACTCGCGAGGAAGCCGTGGCCAGTTATCGGGAATGGATTCAGACACAGCCCGATCTTCTTGCGGACTTGCATGAACTCAAAGGAAAGAAACTTTGTTGTTACTGCAAGCCCAAAGCCTGTCACGGCGACGTGCTCGCAGAATTGGCGGATGCACTTGACTCTGTGACCTCAACAAGCCATGAATCAAAAACCGTGATTCATATCGGCTTCACAGGTCACAGACCAAACAAACTCGGCGGATATGACCTCACGGCACCAGGATACCTGAATCTGCAGGAAGACCTCGAAACATATATCAAACGAAATCTTGAGGTGTTCGATATGGTTGTCGGTCATTCGGGCCTTGCACTTGGCGGAGATACCATCTGGTCGAAGGCCATTCTCGCGATGAAAGAGAAATACCCTGGTCGGGTGCAATTTCACGCAGAAATACCGATGATGGAACAGGCGAGCGCGTGGTTCAAGAAATCAGATATCGATTTCTGGCATGAACAGGTCGAACGCGCCGACTTCACATCGGTATACGGCTCGCTGGACGGCGTAGAAGAACACAAACGCCGGGGACTCGCTGCGAAATTTCTGAATCTCAGAAACGAAGGTATGCTCGACCATTCTAACGTCCTGCTGGCACTCCACGACGGATCTTCAGGAGGAACCGGGAATGCCGTGGCGTATGCCAAAGAGACCAATCTTGTGACACACGTTGTCCATCCGAGCGTTTATTTTTAACGCTCGGGTTTTTTGCTTTACCTGTTCACATAGGTTTGAAATTAAAAAGGAGGGTTCGTCTTTGATAATCCAATATGAAACGTTAGTTAAATCTCTACCCCTTGACTGCCGCCTACATGTACCAATCACTTATTGTCTTAATTGCGACGAACCTATAAGAAACGAGAACGATTTTTATAAAGAATACTGTGGAGTAACCTGTGAAAACGAACACCACTACATTATGGAACTTACACTGAAAGATGAATGACGGGTAGATGGTTCACTTTATTCATTAGATTGACCAGAGAGTGCACATATTAAAGGAGGAATTTTCATGAATATTAAAGAATTTGCTGGAATCAACTCTGTATATGAAAAACCTAACGGAGAGAAAATGACACACGAAGAACTTTACACAAAGGTCGTGAACGGGATTGGGTTGGACACCTGCGCCACCTTTATGCCTGTGAGTATAGAAGAATTGCGTGACGCTCTGGAGGAAGATCCCCACCTTAATACGATCTCAATCAAGAAGTGGGATGATATGCATAACATCTTCCGCCCCTACTTCCACCGTATCGGCGTCAATACGCTTTCACTCAGTAACACCGTCTGCACACTGAAACAGGCAGCACGAATGCTTGTGGCAAGGGAATATCCGGAAACATCAGCAGGGGAAAAGGAAAAAACAGCGGTATGAGTAAACCGCTAACCCTTCGCCTGAAATGGAAAATATTCCGTCAATATCTGAAAGAAATAAAAGATGGAGTTATTGTGAATTGCGCGTATTGCAGCAGTCTGGACATCCGCTTTGATAAACAGCTGGAACATAATATTAACGACCGCCGCGTCTATACGAGCAGTTATACCTGCAACAACTGCGGAGCAAAATGTAAAAATATACAAGAGTGGACGAAAAACGCGTCCGAACCTGAAGATGGGAACGGCAGGGATGGAGAAAAAAGCCTGAATGGAACGAAGTGGCTATGTACCGATGAAAATAGGGACGAATACGGCATGACCTGCACTGTCATAGAAGGCTTCATCCACCCCGACTGGAACGGGGAAAACGAGATCGAAATCAAATATGAGGATGGCTCCATCGCCTACATGAAGTACCGACGGTTCGCTATGCGCTTCGAGAGAATCGGGTAGCGAGCCAGTACCCTTCGTCCCTGAGCGTCCCGGACTTTCGTACCTTTTTGCCTGATTTGCGGATATTTTTTATTTAAATTGATAAACATGGGGTATATACATTGTAGAAACGAGATGATACAATGAGCTTCAAAGACGAAGAAAACCCCGCAAACAGAAAAGAACAGGCGAAAAAAGAAACTAAAGGGCACGGAAGTACCAAAAAAGGAGTGAGTCATATGACCACCATTCAAAAATGGGGTAACAGTTTGGCTGTACGTATTCCTAACCAATACGCAAAGAATCTTGGAGTAAAACACGGATCGGAAGTCGAGCTTGAATTATCTTCGGATGAACTTATCGTTAAGCCCGTTAAAAACAAGATTACCCTTGACGATCTGTTAGCAAAAGCAGAAGGTAAAACTAATCCGCACCTGGATTATGACTTCGGCCGACCAGAAGGGAAGGAAATGCTTTGAGTGTACATGTTCCTAAAAAGGGCGAGATTGGCTTTTTAGATTTCAACCCGCAATCAGGTGTTGAACAGGCCGGTAATCGCCCTTGTCTCATTTTAAGTCCAGAATCATTTAACCATACAACCGGACTCGCTATCGTTTGCCCGATTCGGTCCCGAAGCGGAGACTGGCCGTTTGAAGTACCTCTACCCGACCATTTAAGCATCTCCGGATATATATTAACCGACCAGGTAAGAAGCGTTGATTGGAAGGCGAGAAATTTCAAAATGCGCGATGAGGCACCACCGAAAATCGTTGAATGCTGTGTGGAAATCATACATACGTTCATATAACAAAGGAGCAGCCTAAGTGAAGGTTGCTCCTTTTGAATGTATGAAACTTGCGCATCGGATCTATAAAGGAGGAATGAACATGAATAAACAAAAATCCTTAAACGGAACCAAGTGGCTCTGTACGGCCGAATATATGGACGCATACGGCATGACA
The DNA here is from genome assembly GCF_002019695.1 of Evansella clarkii. Taxonomy (GTDB): domain Bacteria; phylum Bacillota; class Bacilli; order Bacillales; family Salisediminibacteriaceae; genus Evansella; species Evansella clarkii. The sequence goes on from NZ_MTIV01000022.1 coordinate 121,763, forward strand.
TGTACCGTCATAGACGGTTTCATCGACCCCGATTGGAATGGGGAAAACGACATCGAAATCAAGTATGAGAATGGAACCATCGGCTACATGAAATTCAGACGGTTCGCCATGCGATTTAAGCGCATTAAGTAGAATTATAAAAAAAAGCAACCGGTAAACAGTTGCTTTTTTATGTCAAACGGCATCTATCTCACAAACATCTGTTGCGATGAGTTGGAGGGATTCATTTCCTGCATACTCATTGATACCAAGTTCTCCTGTGACGATAAATACCCGGTTATCCGGCACGGGATTCCCCGCCTTGTCCATCTCGACCGGTTCAGGTCTTTTGAACAGCTCAGCTCCCTGCCAGTGAATCACGGAGAGCCCATTCGTAAGCATCAGCTTCGCATGCTGCTTCTCCGCCCCCATATGAAAGATCCGCGGCACATCCCGCATCGCAATCGCTACATTGAATACTGGTTTCGGGAACCCGTGACCGAACGGCTCCAGCTCTTCGAAAAACCGCACCGCTTCCCAAAGCGTTTTATTGGTGAAAACCGATGTATGACCATGAAGCGGAACCCTCTCCCCTTCGTGTGTGACACCTGCCTGCACCAGACGATCATACGCCTCGGTCGTCAAGACATACTCCCCGTCAAACGGTGATGTAACCGCCGGTTCTTCCTGATCGGCCATCCGCTCGCTCATGATTGCCACATACCGGTTGGTGAATACCTCTTTAAACCGCTCGTAATTCTCCGCCAGCACCGTGATTCCGGCAGCCTGGGCGTGACCGCCCCATTTTGCGATCAACCCCGGATAATCCGCGTCAATCGCTGATAAAAACCCATGTAAATCAAACGTCTCGGGAGACCTGGCTGAACCAGTCAGCGAATACGTTCCAGTGACATCAGCGTTGATTATATCTTTTCTAGGTGCCCCTTCCGGGTCCATCCCGAAAGCAATACTCGGCAGTCCGAACTTCTGCGTGAAATTCCCGGAGAGAAGCCCTGCAACCCCTTCTTTCATCCGTGCGTTAAATACCATGTAATCAAGGGGTCCCCCGCCCTCTTCTTTAATATGTGTGAAAAGTCTGGATGTGAGGCTCTGGACGTAAGCCTTGCGTTGTTCATTCACGGCATACAGTTCGTCGCTCGGACGCACATACTGCACATCTGAGAAATCGCTTCGTTTCGTCTGAAACAAGCGGAATGCCAGCTCACTATTCCCCATCATCCGGCGCGGACTATTCAGCATCGGACCGATCAAGAAGCCAAACGTATCGGAGTCAATGCCGTATTTCAACTTCTCGTTTTGATTTAAGGTTGTTACAAGTAAGCCTATACCCCGGTAGTACTGATGGAGCGGAGTATCGTCATACAACAGGGCATGTTCTTCGCTGTACCCATGGATAAAGTGCTGAAGCATCTTCACCGACTCCGTGACGTAATACCGGTTTTCATTGATTAAGGGCATGACATCACTGATCGTTGAAATACCTACAAGGAGCACCAGGGAGCGAAAATCCCGCCGTATATGAGGGTCCACGATGTACTTGTGAGCATACGCCGCGAGAGCCTTGTAAATGACCGCTGTACCGCTGATATGAGTGAATGGGTACGTATTATCTCCATGACCATTCGGATTGACAATGGCATCCGCACAGGGTGCAGCATCCGCCAGATGATGATCCGTAACGAGAACGGTCAGCCCCTTCTCTTTCGCATACCGGATACCATCATGGGCGTTACTCCCGTTATCGGTCGTGACGATCACCCGGGTATCAGGCCTGGCTGACAGCACGTTATCCACGCTTTTCTTTGACAATCCATACCCGTCATGTGTTTTCGGTGGATACAGGTAAACATCTCCAAATCCGAACAGAGACAACCCCACACGCGCCAGTGTTCCAGATAAGACGCCGTCGGCGTCATAGTCCGGAATGATAGCCACAGGAAGCCCCTTCACGCTGTGCAGGCAATCAATCCACCGTCCGACCCCCTTCAATAAAAACGGATCGTGCTGATGGTTCTCATTCGGATGTAATAAATAAGTGACATCCCGCCCCGTGAGTTCACGCCTGTTTAAAAACGAGCGAATGATCGGGTTCTGTGCAGGCGCCATAAGTTGCTCCGCTGTAGTCATATCGCATCCACCTCTCTTATCCATTCGGTATATTTTTCCGTCCGCACACTTTTACAAAATTTGGTAATTTTATTATAGCATATTAAAAACACTGTGCATAGAGCGTTTTGCTCAGTGAACAGGAAAGCAGGTTTCTTTCTTTGCAGGTAGCCAGGAAAAACCTGTATTTAGAATAGATTTCACCGCAGCAATCATTACACCTCCCAGGGAGGTTCTAAATACCGATAAAGACAGAGAAGATCAGACACCACCAAAACTTGTCCACGGGACATGAATCAATGGAGGGATTTATATGACTAATGCCATAGCAACCAAACCGTCCTACGAAATCGAAGGAATTTATTTTAAAGAAGACGGGCAAGTCGTTTCCGACACCAGCTTCCTTTATTCCGACAGCGACAGCATGATCGACCACCAAAAGACCTGGTACGAAGAAGCGAGGAAAAATGGCTACCCAAGTGGAGAATTAGACGAAGCGGCTATTATAAGAAAGAACTATAACGGAGAAATTACCGATGAGCAGATGATCGCCATTGTAAATGACGGAGAACTAATGGATACACCTTTCGGTGAACTATTCCCGAAGAAGCTGAACGCATATCTCGTCAAACTGCTCGAATCGGAATATGGCGACCTCGAAGCATACGTCCTCGAAAACAAGGGCGAACAAGACTGCTCCGAGGAAATGGCACGTATGAACAGCATCCGAAACCACATCGGTCGCCTCACATTCCATGGAAACTGAATCCATGGAATATTTTTTATTAGTACGAGGTAAGTCACAAGGATAAAGGGGGATAGCCCCCCTTCCCTATTCTCTTAGAAACCTCTCTAAAATTCGAAAATGTTCCTCTGTTCCTGGTTTATTTGAGAAAACTTTATATGTGTAACACGTATGTATATATATATTTTTTTATATAGTCTTTCATTAAAAAAAAGAGGAACAAAGGAACATAATTGCGTGACCCCTTGGTATGAAAGGATTTAGCTGTTCCTTTTTTGCCTGTGACTCCAGGGACATTGGAGGGACATTTCGGCATAAAAAGGAACAAATTGGTCAATTTTACTTGCATACATGCAAAAATAGCATCACTACTTTTCAATTCTGTAAGCGCTTACATCTTAAATAATACTTGCACGCATGCAAAAATGACCCTAAAAAAGGAACATTTGGGGCGAAAAAGGAACATTTTGACCCTAAAAAGGAACAAACCAGGAACAAAAATAGTCCCTCTATTTAGGTTACTTTTATTCTATAATAGGAGTAACTTTTATTATTGGGGGCTAACTAAAATGGTATGTATGAGCTGTGAATCTACGAATGATGTTATCGATTTTTACATTGAAGATGAAAAAATCATCCTATGTGTAGATTGCCGTGTGAAACTGTGGACAAGTAAAACCAGCGTAAAGAGCGCCGGTAGGCCATCTCTTGGAAAAACGAAAAAAGTATCTCTCACCCTTCCGGAAGAAGACTGGGAATGGATTGAGGAACAAGCTAAAGGGAACCGATCCAAACTACTGCGGCGTTTGATTAACCAGGAACAATCACCGGAATCACGGTGGGATAACAACGCCTGCCTTGGCTATGCTCTCTTAGGGGCTAAAGCCCTCGGGTACCGCGAGGAGGACATCAAAGTGCTCACCAGAGCCATTTACAACCAGTTCGATATCATATCTGTCACTGAAGCCAAAGAGAAATATAACAAGTCCCCTTTTTAAACCTAAAATCAGAAAAGAATGTTTCAATGCAGGTGTATTTTGTTTAACAATCAAAATCGCTTCGAATCTCAGATCATTAACGACTTCAAAACGAGCCTCCCCTTCCTGACGGCAGCCACGACTACACAGGAAGAAGGTATGTCATTCAAAATCTATGAAGTACTTTCTTATCTAAAGGAGGAACAAAGGAACAAAGCGGTTAACCCCTTGATATAAAGGGGTTTTTCTGTTCCTTTTTATTGGCAGAAAGCAGGAACAAAAGAGCGATTCACCGGCTAGTCGGTCATTTGAAGCTAATTAAACACCGCGTGTTAATTCCTAAAACACCCTTCTGTTAAGAAGGGTGTTTCGTTATGTTTTCAATTCTTGTGAGCACCCCATAAGGAGTGGGATATAACCAAATAAAGGAATTTGTCAACCCTGAAACCGGGACGATAGTTGCACGTTTGTGAAAGATTCTTTATGAAATTTCATTGCAAATCCTCCCCTAACCTTTACACTTGGTAGGGTGAAAGAAATTACCAAAAATTATACGTATCGACTGTAATTGACAAAGAAAACCGCAACGAAGGGAGTGTCTTACCAGTGCCATCTGACAGCCTGGAACTTGAACGATTATCTCTATATGACATGCGCCTGGCTTCCGGAAAATCAGGATCAGGGATTACACGGCTGTGCGGGACCACGTACCGGTCGCTCCGTAACTGGGAAACGGGAGCAGCTGTACCTAACATTGTAAACATCCATGACTTATTACAAATCTATGGGTATTCCTTTTATGAACTGGCTCTCGCACCGTTTTACCGGTCGCAGCCACACCAAGACGAAAAACAAAAACGAATCGCCGCGGCAGCTCGAAAACGCACACCAGTGAGCAGCCCGCCGAAATCTCTTACTTTATATGAGATGCGAAAAACCTCCGGTTATTCCGGCATGGTAGTGGCTGACATCTGCGGTGTCTCCTACCGATCCCTCTTGAACTGGGAGAAAGGGGCAGCCATTCCAAACGTCATTCATGTGGACGATCTGCTAAAGATTTACGGCTATTCGTTCTACGAACTGGATTTAGCACCGTTTTACACCGCGTATGAGGCCCGGGTGATAAAACAAAGAAGAACAGACGCACGGGCAGACAGCCCGCTTCGGGACCCAAGACGTTTTAAACAAACGTTTAATTAACAGTAACCTCAATACACCAAACAGGACGGAAACGTCCGGAAAGATCCGCCCGTCATTTCGCGGAGGGCGCGATAATGAGAAAGGAGACGAAACGATATATGCCTACTGCTACTGCGACAAAACAAGTGTCACTTCCGGCTTCTATCTATATACCTGAATACCTCGCGGATTATTTGACATCCCACCTGTCAGGCGTGACTGTACCTGATGGGATCGACATGTCGTTTCTTCTTGATTTAGGCGTTGGCGCTCTAAGAGCCAAAATACAACACACAGAGGAATTCAACATGATCCTCACATCGGGAAAGAAACGAATCCCCGATCGACTCACCTTTGACGAGGTCGCCATTATCATGATGACTTTATTCACCTTCAAAAACATACAGATGACCGAACGAACGGATGATACCCTGCTTGGCATCTATATCGACGAAGAGTCTTCGGATAAATACGGCACCTATGTCACAACAACCAAATACATGTATGAAATCATGGAGCGTATCGTACCGAACTTCAAAAATAAAGACATGCAGGACGTGATCGATAAAATCGAACGTTCCGCTCCAACCGTAGAACAGACGACAGACCGCCATCTGTTCATCGTTAAAAACGGCGTTTACGACCAGCGCACGAAAGAACTTTATCCTTTCAGCCCGGATTACGTGTATCTGACCAAGATCCCGGTCGATTACGTCCCTAACCCGATCAACCCGATCCTTGTGGCGGCGGACGGCTATTCCTGGGATGTGGAATCATGGATTAAAGAGCTCGCCGTGGATGAGGATACCGCTACACTCATCTGGCAGGTTATCGCAGACTGCCTGCAGCCGCATTACTCCCGTCATAAATCCATCTGGTTCTATTCAGAAAAAGGGAATAACGGGAAAGGAACAATTGGTCAGCTTATAAAGAACCTGCTTGGAAAAGGTAACTACGCCTCGTTATCCGTGGGGGATTTCAACCATGAGTTCTTAAAAGAGACCCTTCTCGGTTCTGCAGCGAACATCTCCGATGAAAATGATGTAGATGTCTTTATTGATTCAATTAAAGATTACAAAGCAAGTGTCACAGGCGATGACATCAACATCAACCGAAAGTACGAAAAACCGCTCCGGATTCAATTTCTTGGGACAAACATCCAGATGATGAACGGACTGCCGAAAACAAAGGATAAATCCGACTCCTTTTATAGACGTTTGATTATTGTACCGTTCTTAAAGTCCTTCACCAATAATGGGGAGAGAAAATACATCAAGACCGACTACATCCATGAGACTGCCGTTCTGCAGTATGTGCTGTTTAAGGCGCTGAACATGACCTTTGATGAGTACATCACACCGCAAAGCTCCGCAGAACTACTGGAATCATACAAAGAGAAGAACAACCCGGTTCTGGAATTCTGGAACGAGTTCAAAGAGGATTTCAAGTGGGATTTGGTACCGACACAGTTCTTATATGACCTTTTCGCGAAGTGGTTTGATATGAACAACCCCAGCGGAAAGATAATGTCCAAGCGGTCATTCAGCGATACCTTAGCCAATGTGATCCATACCCTGGAAGAACCTTGGGAAGTGAAAACAGGGCAGAACGACAAAGTCCGTTCCGCCGGTAGAATGGATAAAGATGAGCCTCTTATTACGGAATATGGTCTCGATAAACCGGATAGGGGCGGAAATCCGACTTGCTGGGTGAATCCAGGGTACAACGGAACAAACGATCAGAAAAAGCGGGAGTTTCCGCGTAAAAAGACGTACCGTGGCATTATTCGCTTATAACACGTTATAGCTTGAAGGGCGCGCATACCGCCACGGTATGCCGCACCTTACTTCTTACTATTACATTCATTCTTTATAAACCAAAAAGCACCGAAAGGAACGATACGCATGGCCTATACCTACAAACAAGACGACATGTTTTACGATGTGGAATCACTATCCAATGTATTTACCGTCGCCTGGTGGCTCCCCCACCCCGACATGAATGCGATTATTCTGTCTTACCTCGATGATGACAGTATTATTCAGAGTGAGGCAGATGAAGAATATATCCGCCAGTATATCTATCAATTACACCCGCGACTGAAAGCCGCTGGAACTCAGATTGTTTTCGAAAACATTAAACATACCGGCTGTATCAATGAGTTTGTCGGTTCAAACGGCAATACCCACAGCGTTCTTGGCATGCAGAGCTTCGCGAAGCGCTTGGGTCTGGCCAACCAATCGACGTATTTAAACGCTCGCATCGATGACCGCCATAAAGAAGGTGGCGGCCTAACATACGATCCGGCTTATTATCCGGTAAAGCAGACAGATCCTGACTATGACGAAAACAGCCACGGTTACCGATTTGGTTACAACTCCACGAACTACGATTTAACGATCCTGGCTCACTTATTATCTGCCCTGCACGACTGCCATTTTGGTGCCGATTACACGAACCGACCGGTGCTATGGGATTCAAACGTTCCGTTCACGGCAAGCATGCTTCGTGATTTTAACGATGAGTTATTCGAAGATGCGTGGAAATCAAAGATGGCGATGAGGCTCGCGCATGCTCCAGGCTCTCATCCGGACTCTTTCGGGGATTTTAAGAAGCCCGGATGGATTTTACGAAAAGGCTGGCTTCTCTCCGGACGCTACATCGATGTGTCCCGTCTGAACGAGAAACTGCAAAAAGTGGGACTAAAACGGTTGCTCGGTATGCTTGGACTTCAAATTATGGAATCTGAGAAACTGGAAAACAATACAAAAATCAATAATTTAGAAGAATTTGCGGATCTTTTGGCTTACAACATCTCTGATGTTGTGAACCTGCAGCTCCTGTTCGAACATAAAGTCTATCAGAATTCCTTTAACGTACGCGGACAGCTCCTTAAAACCTATCCTCAGACGGTTTACGGACAGAAGAAGGGGTATGCCCAGAACGGCCGGGAGATGCCCGTAGATGACGGGAATTACACGAATATCCGGAAAGACCGACTCGCCCGTGACTCGACGAGTGCCAAGTTCGTTGAATACGCGATCGCACCATACCAGCCGATTAAGGACATTCCGGCAGTATCATTTATCTATCCATCAGAACTCGAAGCGAAGAAGCTCGGTATCGAGCGGACGGACATCTTAGAAGATACGAAGAAATTCTTCGAGGAAAACGTAACAGCAGATCCGTCCCATCAGGCCCATAAAGATTTCATGGAAATCTATAACTTCTATGATAATATCCGCGGTCACAACTTTAATTCGTCTAAAGCCTATCAACAGCATTACGGCAGCGGTGCTCAGGAACCAAAAACGAATCAGTATATTAAACAGCTGATGTCTACGTACAACACCAACCTGTTCTATCACCATAAAGATGAGCAGGGCAGCGTATACCGTTCCTCCTGCCTGGCGAACTTCTCGATCGGAGGGATTCACGGGGCGGAAGTGAACACGACGCTCTTTAACCAGGATGTGACGGAGTACGAAAACGAACGTGCGGTTCAGGATTACGTCGAGGGGTTATATGATTCCGCCACCGAGGCGCTGAACGGCCCGACGTATGTCACACTGCCTGCTGACCTTCCTCTAACGGATCGTCTGAAAAAGAAGGTCAAAGACGACGGTACGATTAAAATCCGTGATTTCGTGAAGTCAGGCTCCACCAAGGCGAAGGCAACCTGGAGAGACGTTCCTGGCGTAGACCTGTTCAAAAAGGGTACATCAGGAAGCTGGCACGTCCAGGACAAATATAAGTTTGTGAGTGTGGGAGAAAGCCATCACGAAGACTTTACGTCATACTATCCGCTGTTACTGTCACGATTATCCGTGTTCATCAATCCGAGCTATCACGGCTATAAGGACAACGGTGATCCGGCTGATCCATATGATGACATGTTCCAGGAGCGATTAATTAAGAAAAAAGAAGCAAAAAATATGAACTTATCCGAACTCATTCGTGAATTAGCAAACATCGAGCAGGAATCTCGTAAACTCTTAATTAACGCGGCATCAGGTGCCGGTGACGCTACATTTGATAACAATATCCGGGCAAATAACGCCGTGATCTCGATGCGTATTATCGGGCAGCTCTTTGCATGGCGCATTGGACAGGCCCAGGCCCTTGCCGGCGCCCGTGTACCGTCTACAAACACAGATGGCCTGTATACGATGGATATTTCCGCAGAGGTAAACGATCGTATCTTAGAAGAAATCTCCAAGGATATGTACATCGGGATTGAACCGGAACGATTAGACCGCTTTGTTTCTAAGGATTCAAACAATCGTCTCGAAGTCTATGAGGGTAAGATAACCTCTGCAAAAGGCGGCACGCTTAACTCCTGGGGTGGTCCGCAACCGACGCAATCATTGGACCATGCTGCTGTCATCGACCGTATCTTAGCAAAATACCTGGCCGATGAGCGACTGGAAAATCCAGCGGATCACGAATTCGACCGGGCGCACGCAGAAAAAATGTTCCAGGAGTTTATTCAGGAACATGTCCAAAATGGCACCCCGCAGGAAGCGCTGAAGTTCTTCCAGTGGATCGTCGCAAGCTCCACCGGTACTCACCGCTATCACTATGCGAAACTGGTAAACAAGCACACTGGCGAAATCGCGATTAAGAACTTACAGCATTATAACCGCATTTTCTTAATCAAAGAGACGGGTGAACCGATCCGTCAGGAATTATATCTCGCCACACGCCGCGTGATTGATAAGCAGAAATGGACGAAGCGGGAAAAAGAATACAAAAACGGCGAGCGCATGCGCAATGACCTATGGGAGCATGATGCAGACGCACTTGATATCTTGGCGCAAAACGGCCTTGACTTAAACGAACATAATCAAAATCCGGCATCAGCACATCACAAAGACGAAGCGAAAACCATGAAGATTCGTACCATGCCGGCTAACCAGCACGTCGGCATCTACAACCAGTCGGTTGTAGACTTGCCGGACGACCAGGCGCTCCAGATGATTCAAATGCTGGATGTGAAAGCATATACGGACATTCTGGAACACACCTTTAAGTCCTGGTCAAATATTTAATTAAAAGAAGCGTCAACGCCCCTGCTGTTCTCGCGGGGGCGTTCTTTATGCTTCGAGAAAGGAATGAGATAAATGAGCAGCCGTATTAAACGAAAATACAGGGTCCCCCGGGCTCAGTTCAAAAAGGAACTTGTGGAAGCCTGCACAGGAAACCCGGCACTTGCCACTTTAATCATTGAAACGTACACTGCGTGGCACCACAAACGCCATATCTGTAGTATCTGGGGGATGTTTCGCAATCCCGCCTACGCCAACTTCCAAAAAGATTACAGCGATAACTTGATGGGTCGTTATTTGAGCGGACGCATCGATATCTGGCGCTCGCTTCACTTCGCTGGAGAAAAGGATCTTTGCGAAAAATACCGGAGTAAAATACCGGAGCGTTATGCCCTCGGTGACGCGCTCAGCGTTGCGTATTGGACCATGTATAACAAGCCGTCTGTGGACGAGATCGAGCCGGTGGAGATCCGCGATGAATTGACACCGTTATTCATCCAACATAACGGTGCTACCCTTCGCGCCTGCATTGGAGGGTCAGGTAACGGTAAAGGATTACTGTTCACGATTTCTTATGATAATGGCGATGAGGAGGATGACTGCTCGCTGATGACTTTCACCAAACAAGACGCCATACGGCTCCGTAACCTGTTAAACCAAGCCATAGGCAGTGATCTGTTTGACAAAACCCAAGTCAAAGGGATGTAAGACCATCCCCCGCTAACCCCAGCGGGAGGCATTCTTTCAGACTATAAAGGAGCGTGATCCAAATGAGCCAGCAAAGTAAATGGGCAGAAATCCGTAACGACTATATCGAAGAAGATGGTGTATTTCACGTCCTCCATGTAGACGCATGGAGGACGGATGATGACAACGAAGAAACAGAGGTAATCGCCAAGCTCGTTGGTATTAATAAAGACGGCAAGTCTCATATCTACCTGTCTTATCATAACCCTGACGCACAAATCGATCCGTATGCAAAGGAAGTCATCCAGGAAGCGGATAAACTGCTGCGGGAGCATCTAAACGATCAATTTTTACAACCGCATGAAGCAATTTACCCCTCACTCAAAGAGGATTAAGGAGTGTTCGTCATGAAAACCAGCACGCTTCCGATTCTGTATACGCCCCGCTCACTGCATGACGAATGGAGTCGTCGTTACAAAGAAACAAGCGCCCGCATCAAGGAGCTCCGGGAAAAACTGAAAGCTACGACTGACCCCGACGATCAACTGGCCATGAATGCAGAAATTCAGGAACTATGCATTCAGGCCAACCTGATTCATCAATTTCTGGCCGACCTCGGACCGATGGTGTTGGCCGACCAAAATTAATCATGCGTCGTCAGCTGCGAGTACTTGGCGCTGACGACCAATAAAACAAGAAAAGATTGGATGGTGCACTATGGCAACCCCTGCTATCAAACCCCTTATCGAAACACAAAACCCATTTACAGCCGCCCCTCCCCACTCCTATTGGGTCTTTACAGAAAAAGGGGCCCGCATCCACAAGACTAAACCAGGCACCGTTGTACAGGGTAACCCATACCTGATTCCAAGCATGTGGGTCAACGAAGGGCTTGTTGTAGCTGAGGAGCTTGAATAATAAAGAATAAAAATGGATGGAATTGGTAATGGAAAGGGTGAAATTAGATGAAGGAAGTTCAAGTAAAAAGGTTAGGGAAATCCACAGGACAGTTTATTGGAAAATTTATTATAGGATCACTAGCTTTTGCATTCTTTTACTTTGGTCTGTATCTATTTGCTGAACTCCCTTTTGAGGCGCTGCTCATACTGTTACTCACATGCATTATCGTTGATAAGTGAGCGGCAACAAATAAAGGATTATTTTTTTTGCACCTATATGACGAAAGGATGAGCTGAATGTTAGAAATCACATTAAAATCCGTAGAAGACGACAGAAAAGAATTCATAGATACGATTAACGGCTCGGACATAACGCAAGAGGAATCCGACATACTTATGGGTCTTTTCGATAACGTTATTCAATCCTACGAAGTGAGTAAAAAATATCCAACACTTAGAGAAACGGTCTAATTATTAATGGTGAACTATTCAATGATTTACGGTTGCTGTTTCATAACCTGATTTCCACGACCTAATAGAAAGGATGAAGCGAGATGAAGGCAGCTCAAGCAGAAACGCAAGGGAGATCCACAGTACTGTTCGCGGTGAGATTTAGTATAGGATTGCTGGCTTTCGTATCCTTTTACTTTGGTCTATATCGATTTGCCGAAACGGAGTACGTAGCTCTGCTCACACTCCTACTCACGGCTGCTTTGGTTGACAGGTTCGGTTAATAAGGGAACGGAAGAAAAACTTAAAAATACAGAAAGGGGAATTTCACATGCTTAAAAAATTCAAAGGTTTCAAATATGAAGAAGTAAAGAAAAAATGGGAAAAAGGCGATGCACTTACAGCAGAAGAGATAGCTGGTCTTTTCGCTATGGTTGACGCTAAAAATGACAGGTTAGAAGCAATAAAGGCATTAGTGGAAGATTAATAGGTTGTACTAAAATCCAATCTGTATAAAGACACCAAACAATAGAAAGGGGAATCAGGTATGGCATTCAGACGAAAAAGAATAAAAGACCCCAACGGCAATTTTAGAGAACACCCTGTCACCTGCTCCATCTGTAAAGATAAGACAGCCTTTCACACGATGCACGGCGGTCATGTAGGACATTACAAAAACTACGGCGGAAAAACGTGCTGTGACGATTGTGTAGTTGCCGTTCGAGAGGAAGAAAACAAGTTACACGCCAGAGACAGCGGTCACATGACAGAGGCGGACTGGCAGACGTGGGGTAATAAGAGTTAGTGATTCGACTGTAAAAGAAAGGGTGATAAGTATGAGATTCAAAGTAATTTATCAGCAGGATATAACTATTACTCGCGAAGCGATCGTTAAAGCCGATTCTGAAGAACAAGCGATGGATAAGGCTTGTGCTGGCGATAGTATCCATGAAAAAGAGATCGAAAGAAAAGTGATTGAAAATAGGCCGAACGAAACGGAACGGTTAAATGGTTGATACATCTTTAGGGGTCAGTAACCCTTTAATTTGGTGAAAACCTACCGTTTAGACAAAAACTGTGAAGGAGGCAATTTCTAATGGTATCGGAAAATATGAAAAAAGACATTCAAGAAAGGGCTATGGGCATCATTGAATCGTTAAAAGGAAATGAGGAACTCGCAAATTTCGTGGAAGAATTAGAAGAAGGTAATGAATTTTAAAATTCTTGTTCGCAGTACGATAAGGTAGTTCAGACAAATACTGTGCAATAAGGAGGAGTCTCATGCCAAGATTCAATATCGGTGATAAATTTGTTCTTATAGGTGAAGAAGAAAATGTAAAAATTCAAATAACTGAAGTTTGCGACAAAAAACCAAAAATAGAACAAGAGTATGTAGTGAGCGCTTTCAGTTCATACAAACCAAAAGGAAAAGAGAATTTTTCTCACACTATAAAAGAGAATTTAATATCAAGAAGTTTCAGAAAATCGTAGATGAAGTTTTTACAATATTCAATCCTAATGATAACCTGCAAGATAGAACCAAAATCGGGTACAAAAGGAGGAATGGCTATGAATCAAACATCAAAAATAACTTGCCCTGCATGTAAGAAAGATCAAAACGAAGACATCCACGATTTAACCATGGACGCAGGAGATATGGACGGTGAATTCCCCCATATCTGTGAGCATTGCAAGAAAGAATTCAAGGTAGAATTTTGCTATAAACCTTATGTTAGATGTTATTAAACAGCGGGTGAGGTGAAACTTCATGGCCACATTCCAGAGGCAGCTCAAAGCAGAAACGAATAAATCCTTTGATGTAATTGACTACGGGAAAGACGGACAATTCCCTGAACCGAGAGTCAAAGGGAAAGATAAAAAACTCCGGTCAAAATACCAGCGCACGCTGGAAAAAAGGTTTTTGCAGAAAGAATCAAAACAGAATTTAGTTACATAAATAAGGACCCGGCTGAGTCGTAGGGCTGACACGACTACCAGCCGCGATAAACAGACTGACGTTCCCGGTGCGCTAACGTGGTTGAGCGCATCCTTGTAAAACGCTGTGCGTGTGACCACACACACCACACCCACCGGCTCAAGCGTAAGGGTTAGGAGAACCGGCTTTTCTTGTGAATTATAAACTACCATTTACGCAGCGTAAGTGGTCTGAAAAGGTCAGCGGGGAACCCTTAATCTCCGCGTTATGTATGGGCGCATGTTCCAAGGCTGGCGATACGGTCTCCAAAACCGAATGTGGCAGGTTCGATTCCTGCCGCCCGTGCCAATTAAATCATTTATTTTAATAAATTATTCGTCTAGGACCAGTTGAGAATTAATACGGGAGGCTTGATTAATGAGACAGTTTGAAATTGTATCTTCTCCAGTAACACAGCAAATCATTAATGATATTAGTATAGATAATGGGATTCCCAGCTTCTCAAATCCCTTCACTGTTATCTACACTACAGAGGATCAAGAGTATACGGTAGATACCTTTTCATCGGAGGATCAAATGAAAAATCACATCTATGATTTGATTGAAAATAAGATGGGGCCGTCCGATAACTGGACTATCTTCGGTGTGTATTCCTTCAATACTCCGATCAACCTAACCGTATCGGTATCTATCACTATTTAACATTACCCCCGTGCTAAAGAGGGGGAGCTAACTCCCCCATAAATCCTTACCCGCACTATTTACGATTTTATTAAAGCGCCTTTTTTCATCGAGCGTTAATTCAGACATGATGTCCCCCTCTTCTCCCCTTCCACATGAGCAATCGCTGGAGAAAAAGGCGGAAACGACTCATTTCTGACTGCCGCAATAATACGTTCTTTTTTCATAACAACACTACCTTTCGATAAAGATAGATTAATATTAAATCCCAGGCTGTCTTTGTCAATAAGAGTTTCTCTAAGACGTGTGTAGTGCATTGTTTTAAGACAATATATAGTCCGGGCACAATTTACAAAGGAGGGCTTGCATGTTTATCCTTATCGAAATTGATAATGACTGGACCGTGGGTATTGATTGGAGAAAGCACTGTAAAGGTATTAGGCTTGGCTATTTTGCGATACATTGGTTCAACATGAAGTACAAAGATTACATGGGAACAGTGAGTGAAGGGTATCACCAGGAAAGATTAAAACGAATGAAACAATAAAAAATTAATAATTCAAAAGCGTCCTGGTATTCAGGTACAAATCATGAAAAAGAAAGGTGCGAGTGTTCATGGCCAAATTAGTTGTAACATATACACCCGATGGAAAAGTAAAGAACGAACTTACATACAAAGATGAAGTTTTCTCTTACACCATGGTTCCCGACGAGGATGGGAAAACCGGAGATGACAAAGTATTTGAGGTTCAAGTAGCAAATAAATTTCCGAATGAACCGGATGAAGTGATAGAGGCTTTAGAGGAATTAGGATTTGCGGATGAAGATGACATTGAAGAGTGTCTCACCACCCTATCAAATTATGAGTAACGAGCGCAGTATGAAAACAACGAAAGGAGAAATAAACATGTCACAAAAATTAATATTAATCTTTTTATTAATGCTCCTTCCGGCCTGCGCTTCGCCCACTGAAGGGTCTGAACCCGCCTCAGAACGTTTCGGGGTGAACGGTACGACCATCATTACTGATGGAGAAACAGGATGTAAATACTTATTCTTCAAAAATGGGTATGGTGGTGGATTATCTCCTCTGTATGACGAAAACGGAGAACTGTATTGCGGAATGAAGGGGGAGGATAATCATGAGTAACATGAAAGCTATCCCCTTCACCTGCGAACCGTTAACCCTCGTACGGATCATACTGAACAAATACGCAGAAAACCGGGACGGGTTAGACTCAAAAGCCGTGCAGTTTGCCCGCTATGAGTATCTCACTAAACCTACATTGACAGACGATAAACTACGTGAACTCCTGTGCGAATACGCTCAAAAAGAAAACCTGTCGAAAATTACGTTCGAAAACCCAGAGGAAGAAGCGGAGCGCATCTTTCAGTGTATTTACGAATCGGAAACATACAAGGAACTCCTCTTCGATTTTAACCGGCGCGGGTACGGTCGAACCGGACTCGGTGTTATCGACCTCTCAGATCGCTCATTCTACGACTGTGAAACTGCTGAGCATTGGGATAAACTCTTAGAAATCCTAGAGAAAAAGTACCCGAAATACAGGGAGGCTTTAACTTTCCTGAGTATGTATGAATCACTGGACGAACACAACGGTATGTCACGAAAAGACGTGGATGCGTTTATCCTGGAAACTTTCGATTTCGTCGGAGGGTATCAGCCACTGGAAGAATGGTTGTAAACCAATCAGCGAATAACTTGAAAGTAGCCCGAAACGCTTACTGCGAAGGAGGAAATACCTTGATTAAAGAGGAATCCAAAATAGGAAACTGTGAAAGGTGCAATAAGAAATTTGTTGTGGTTATGGCTTGCGGTTACTTTGTAGGTTTCTTATGTCACGAATGCTATAAGTTTGTTCACGCTATTGAATGATTTACAGCAATTAGAAGCATTCCAGACGCAAATTACGAGGGAGTGAGAGCAGGTGGAATGGTCAATAGAAAAGCAGATGATACACGAAAAATGGGCTTGGTACAAATTGAAAGGTTATAACTTTGACCAAATTTTAGAGGCTCTTGAAAACGATAAAGAAATTGATAATGAATTATTAAACAGCATCCTAATGGAATCTATCAAAAACAAAACGTAATACACTTTACGAAGATTAACATGAATCTGTAGTTAAGACACAAACAGTGCAATAAGAAGGGGATGAAATTATGGCACGAATGAAGCGATATGATAGAGGTTATTTAGATGGTCAACTTGATAGCGCCGAAAACGAATTAGAAATACTTTTAAGAATCAAGGAAGAATCAAATGAGGATTGGCACGAAAGTAATATTTTAATGGTGAGGATTAGAGACAACGAAGAATTTTTAAAGAAGCATGGGCGTTACTGAACAGTTCGATGAAGTAGCTCAGACATAAACTATTCACCAAAAGGAGAGAAAAAGTATGGGTAAAAAATGGATGGTATATGATGACTCCTCAGAAGATAAGATTTTTTATGACACATTAGAAGAAGCCGAGAAAGATTATAAAGATGCGGTTTCTGATATAGAAAACAACAAATATATAGGCGAACACAATATTTATCTGTTTGAAGTCAAACAGCAAAAGAAACTCACTTTTTATCCATAAGGATAATGAACATTTCGAAGATGCTGAACATTAGACCAAAACTGCGAAGGAGGAAAAGACTTGGATTTTAAAAAAGGACATTCAAACAGAGGTTTTGGAAACATCGAATTTAAAGATAGATATGGTGCTGAGTGTAGCATAGAGAAATCTTCTTTAGCTACAGAGGATGCAATTTGGTTTGGTATAAATGACGCTGAACCTAAGATAATGGCTTCCCAGACAAAAGAAGGAGGTACTGGGTGGGTTACTTATGACATTCCTAAAGATGTGTTACTTACTACAAGGATGCACTTAACACAAGAGCAGGTTAGGGAGTTATTGCCAATCCTACAAGTGTTTGCGGAAACAGGTGAATTGCCAGATTGATGCACAGTACGAGGACAACCTAAAACAATAACGCCTGTCACATAAGAGCAAAAAAGACGCTCCTGATTTCGTGGCAGGCGTTTTAAATTTACTTAAAAGGAGAGAGAAACCATGCCAAGACAAAAAGTAAAACGATCCCGCTATCGCTATATCACAAACGGCACGGTTGTCGGTTCTGATCCGATCACCCATTTTCGGCTGATTGCCGGCAACAATATGTCAGCCCCTTATCACGGAGCGACGGCTCTTAGAGTCCGCATCCCGAAAGACCTGCAGCTGACGAAATGCAGCTGCGACTCGTATTCCACCACGGATGATAAGCGCACCCTCGATGAACTCGGATATGACTTTATGATCCGGGATGAAACGAAGAAAAAATGGGTTATCAAAAACGAATTCAAAGGTACACGACCATGCGACGTTGACCTTTATGTTGCGCGGGAATCCCTGGAGAAGAAAGTTGGCGCTCTGTCATAAGGGTGCCACCTCTCCCCCACTCTATACAATCGGTCGTTCAGAAAGGGGGGGATAAAAATGATCGATAAAGAAAACGTGGTGAAAATAAAATTTACAAAGTACATAGGGGATCACGCCTTTGAAATGGTAGCGCTGTTTAACAAGAGAAGAATCTCCGAAGACGAAGTGGATGACATCATCAAAACGGGGTCCTATCACCCGCAGGTAATTGTTATGGATAAGCCCCAGTTCATGAACGTATTTGTTGCGGATGATGCCACAAACCAAACAAAGGAGCGTAGCAATGATGACGAAACAAACTGACAGCATCCGGTTCGGTATTACTCAATCAGGTGTACCAGCCACTGTTATTCTCAGCTGGGCGGAAATCCTGGAAAGTCCCCACCCTGCCCTGCTGCACGCAGAACGTATGCAGCCGTATAATCAGCAAACGAAAGAAGGCCAGCCGTTATACGAAAACGACATCCTCTCCCTCAAACCAAAAGACCTGGACGAAAATGACGGGTTCTGGGGTTCCGGTGTCGGAAAAAAAGCCAGGGATATCGGCGTGGATGATATACAACTCCACCTGTCACCTCAAGGTCACGAACCAATGACAGCGATCCTGTATTTATTAAAAGACGGGCGTCCAGTCACAGAGCATGAATTTTACGAGCCGAATTCCCTCTCGAATAGAGAATCCGAGGTCTGGCGAGAAACCGGTGTGGACATGCTCTTTATTCGCTACCTGCTCCATAAAGGAGCAGTACTCATCGGAAACAGCTGGGATCACCCCCATCTTACCGACGCTTATCAAAACAAAGATAAAATATTACGTAATATGTAATAGTAATATTGTTTAAAAACAGATAATACAGGAGGTTTCTTCCCGCATGGTAGATAACGGATCAGCAACACCAACCCCCACCGCGCCAAACCCGCACGACTTTTCAGACCTAACGTGGGAACTCTCCCACGGGGTCCGGGTTCAGACACAGCAGTATGATGACACACTGTACGCCTTTGAAGTCACCCAGCATGACAAATGTCTGGGTACACTTATTCCGAACAATTTCGGGGACATGGAGCGCATGAAATACGTCCTTGATAACAACCTCCCTCTTGACGGGTTCGAATGTAACGATGAATTCGGGACGGTCATCCGTGTAGAGAAAGAATCCAATAGAAAGAGATGGTGAGCATGAGCGCCATGAAGAAAACCCAGCACATCGCTGATGCGATCATCCGGGAGCTTAAATCCCACGGCGTTATCATACAGCGTTATGACTCGCTGTCTTCGCGCAGCATTTACCTAAAACTAGATTACGGTGTATCCAAAAGCGTCCGGATTAGCGATCACAAAGGGAAAAAGCACCTAAACTATCGCTATAATATCCAAACCGACATTCAGACGTACAGATATGATCGTCAAACGAAGCGGTTCTTCTATCCAGCAGACGATATCCAGGGTCTACTCCGTCAAATTTTAAAAGACCGAGAGGACAAGAAAATACGTTACGGTAACAACTACAATGTGTTTATGATGCAAAACATTGAAGCCAACGGCCATAAAAATGGCTTCTGGGCAGACTCGCATATCGTTTAAGATACCAATACTTCTTACCAGTTAAAGACGAGCGACCCTTCGTGGTATCTCGTCTTTTCTCTATCCAGCAAAAGACGAATAGGAGCGAATGACCATGTTGACACAGAAACCGAGTAAAGCGAAATCTACTGGAGCAACTACTCTAAAACACGCCGAGAAAATCATGGACAAAAAGACAAAGCGTAAATACAAAAAGATGTTCAAACAAACAACCCGTCGCAAACAGCGCCTTATTGAAAAACAGGAGACCAGACGCATCATCCACGAATATGACCAAGACCAATGGGAGGATGACCACAATGAACGCACTAAATATTCTACCGGCCTTTGATACGAGCAATCTGCAGAAATCCAGCCGTGTAATGCACTTAGAACAGGAGCTTACGACTTTGGGGTTCGACCAGGCGCTTAAAGCCTTTGACCTGGTATTAACGGAAATGAGCGCGGAAAAAGGGTTCAAACGTCATGACGGGTTTCACTATTATTATCATTTGGTGGATGTGGCTCAGATTCTATTAAACTTTGGCATCAAAGATCAGGACATCATCACCGCTGCCCTCTTGCATGACTTTATTGAAGATGTGGACTGGGGAACATTTGAATACGTCAAAGATCAATTCAATATCCGTGTGGCCAACATCGTCCTCAAGCTCACCAAGAAAAAAGATGTGGACTATAAAACCGACCTGGGAGAAATGGATCGCTATCTGAGCGGTATTGCAGACATGTACGAATGCGCGTTAATAAAGACGGCTGATAGAATTCACAATTTCAGTTCGATGAGAAACTCATCCAGAGTCCACCGGGCCAAGCAGGTCAAAGAAACACGGGACTTCTACATTCCGTTTTTCAAAGCATGCAGAAATCAGTATGTGCGGTACAGTAACTTCTTCTTCTTTGCCAGAACCACGATTGAGCCGATCCTGCTTGAGATCGAGAAGGGTATCGCTTTAGAAATCGAAGTTGAACGACTGAAGTCCGAGCTGGCAGCATGCCAAGAAGGAGGTAAAAACCATGAGTCTTAATCAGGCCGTTATTTTAAACAGCGGAGGGTTGACGCTGCAAAAAGTAACCAAAGCCCAGGTTAGGAAAGTGATCCGTGAAAAAGGTTCGTTTCGGGGCTTTATTTGCGGAAATCGGGTGAACCCGGCTCATATAAATGACGGGTGGCATCTCGGGATGCAATTCGAAGCGAAAAACGTCCGGGATTTTCAGGAAAGAGTAGACAATTTCGAAGTGGGGCTCCGCGTCCATACGCAAGGACTCGGCAGCTACGCCCACTTTTATCAAATCGTGGAGTGAACAAAAACGGTGGTATTCAAGCGAATACCACCGTTATTTTTTGTGAAACGCCCCCTCCACCTATTCAAATTATAGTGAAATCAAAAAGGAGAGTGACAGAGCATGACACAGGAACAACAAACAGGAAACAGATTAACGGAAGTTACGATAAATACGATTATCACGATGGTGGTGTTAATCAAACAACCACTAAGCGTCAAGATGGCGGACGACAAAGAGTATGACATCGTCTGGAACAAGCAGCATACCGAGCCGGAACTCATCGAACCGGGAAAAGACGTGACAACCGTCAGAGGAATCGTTCAGATCGTTCGCTGGCTGGAGGAGCAAACTGCCGTAACAGACTGGTATGCGCAGACAAAGCATTATACTCAGCCGAACGGCTAACTCCCCTCCCCTGCTACTAAGAGCCTGACAGATACTCTCTCCTGACAGCCTTGTCCAAAAAACGATATAGATACAAAAAAAGGAGTGTTTGCTATGAAAAATCAAAACAACATAACGGAATTTAACGGGGAGTACCACTTTTTGAGCAATTTTTACGAGTCACCAATCGTGTATAACGGTATTAAATACCGTAACGCCGAAGCGGCCTTCCAGGCGCAGAAACAACCGGAACGGGCGCATGAATTCTCCCCGCTCCCGCCAAACGAAGCCAAAAGGCTGGGTCGCAGGGTAAAACTACGCGCCGACTGGGATCATGTGAAGATAGGTATCATGCGAGACATCGTGACCGCCAAGTTTGAACGAAACCCTTACCTCAAAGACAGACTTCTGGCTACTGGTGATGCGACGCTCATCGAAGGGAACTGGTGGAACGACAGGTTCTGGGGTGTTTGTAACGGAGAAGGTCGCAACGAGCTCGGTAAGATCCTGATGGAACTACGAACAAAACTAAAGGGTCGGTCCTAAATGGCTGAAACTATAAGCGTTGAAAATCAACTAGTAAACCGCTTAAATGACTTGAATGATGATTACAACACGGATGCTCTCGTCACTGACGAGAGCATTGACCGTGATACCAAACTAAAAGTGTTGCACCTATACGGCAAGCAGTTCAGTTACGGTCATAGTGCCGCATGGACAGAAGCCATGGCGCTCACCCTGGATGTGCTGGACATTTCGATTAAAGAAATCAACTAACGTCCAAAACTTACTGAATCATAAACACAAACAGTTCACTAAGAGAGGGATTTGAAATGGAATTAAAATTAACAATGTATGCCATTGGAAACGAAGATAATGATTCTTGGTTTAACGCTGAGGCAGGTGGATGGGTGGATGAGTCTGACCTAGAAGGAGAGTGCTTATTTCCAACATTTTATGTCGCTCACAATTACATGGAGGAAAATGTGGATGATGAATCAGCAAAGATATATAAAGTTATGATTCTAACAAGTCAGAGTTACGAATATGAACCTGTTCATTTACCTAATGTAACATCGCAAGAAAAGCTTGACCGTATTGAAAAGGGGGCTTTTATTAAAAAACAAATTTTTATTCTTTTGGAGTTGCTTTTTTGTGTATCACTTATTGTTTTAATAGCTTTTGTATCTCCATATTTAGCAATGTTTATAATAGATTTGTTAGATAGTTGGTTAAAGTGGCTGGAAGAGATTTTTAATAGATGAGCAATACGAAGAAGAAATCCCCTAACGATAAAGGAGTGAGGTCACATGCCAGCGATTAAAGCAATCGATGCGAAAGAAGAAGTATCTGAAAAACTCAATAATCTCGTCCAGTCAAGGGAGAAAGTACTTGGTGTCCGCACACTGGAAATTGTGAAGGACCGTCACGGCAACACGCATATTCTGGCAGAACGAATCCGGGATAAATCCCTAATCGTATGGACCTCTTATTTTACTGGAGAGGAAAAAACCTCTTATGAGGGGTATCATCACGGCGAATACGACCTTTCTCTGACAGATGCTATCGACCTGCTCAGAGAGCGATCCGGTAAAAGTGTCGAGTATATAGAAAAAATCAGTTCTTAATAGCTTTAGGTAACACCAGTCGCTACGCCCCATCAGTCAAACGAAAATACAACAACTAAAGGAGAATGGGTATTATGGGGACTATTTCCAATATTCCTGAAAATAACAGCAACATACAAGGTTCATACGACATGGCGCAAGTAGAATTCAAAGGTGGTAAAGTTCATATCTCGGATATGAAGGACCGGTCAGTCACGACGAAAGATTTAAAAGAAATGACAATGACAACGTATGCCAGAATGAAAATTCCTCCGAAGATGACCGATACGGCACTGCTTAGAACCGCTGAACGCTACCTGTCTCAATGTTCCGATTCAGGTTACCCATATGTGACGTATAACGATGCGCTGGTTCACACGATCGTACCGGAATTGATTCATAGACTAAAAGAAATGTCCAAGCAGTATCAGGCCAATGTGAAAAAACAATAAGCCAAACAAGCCGATAATCTATCGGCTTGTTTTATTGCTTAGCGAAATGGAGCGTGAACTCTTATGCCAGAACTGAGACAAAGGCGCACCTTTAATGCAAAAGGGTACCTTGGGGCCGAACAAATTGTCCGCGATATACAGGAAAAAGGTGTCTCCGCCAAAATCAGTGAGACGTGGTGGGATTACGGCGCTGGTATCAGGACCGAAACCATTCTTGTATATAGTAAAAAATTAAAAATGTGGTATCAAGCGCTCAACCCGATCGATTTTGAAGAACTAAATCAAGGAAAAATACCATCGGCCTATGACCGCATCATGAGCCAGGCAGTCCGGGCTTCCGCATAAAACTCATAATACCAAGGAGGAATTCTCATGCCGCACTTTGATTTCAGCAACCTGAAAGAACCGGATCAATTTCAAAAAGAAGGTTACCGACTGCAAGCCATGTCCACGAACGGCAACAACCATGTAACGTCGTACATCGCCAAAAAAGACAACCGTCGGGTGTATGGCTATTACAACTACCAGGACGCCGCCTATATCGAAGAACCGGTGTGACATCTAAAATTCAATAGAAGGAGCAATGACCATGCCAAGATATACGAAGCCAGTCACAGCCAAGGATCTGACTGACACGATCGACCAACTTATCCATAAAAATCAGGATCTCGCAGATGACATTGAAAACCTACTTATTTGTGCAGAAGAATGTACCGGCACAAGCCTCTTGGAGAAAGACCTATCCAAGTTTTATTTTGAGAATGTTCTCTTAAAAAACACCACACCTCCCTCCCATCCGGTCTATCACCTTCTGGGTGTGACACAGATCGGACAGGTGAGGTGTCTTGGCATCTTAATCGGAACGGATTACGGGACGCCATTTTACGCCGTCCTTTATCTCGATGACAAAGGGCGCCCGCGAGGATACATCCCAAAAGCCGGGAACGCTATCAATCCGTTAACAAAACAACCATTTGGTGACGGAGATATTGACGACGATCAAATCGCCAGACGGCTCGGGTATGCCAGCTATCGGGACATGGACTATAACCAACCGTCCGTACAGGCGCATTTTTATAAAACAGATTTACTCGAAAAAGACATCTCGGGGCGCATCCAGCTCCGAGCGTAAAGCCAAACATACATGAAAGGAGAACGCAATCGTGACCGAAAAACAATTACTTGAGGAAAAAGAAAAATTACTTGTACGCATCGGCACCATCGATGAAAAACTCAAAAGAATAGAAAATATGAAAAAACCGTATGTAGCCTGTATCTCATCATATAGTGGCGGAGGAAGATCAGCATTTGCCACAGAAGCACAAGCACGGAAGAAGCTCGATGAGTATTCCGGAAAGCAATATTTCCGAAATGGATTGAGCTGGGGAACCTACTTGTTTAAGCATAACGAGGACGGAACGAAAACACTGATCGAAGTGCGCCCAATGAACAGACCCAATTTTTATCCAAGCGAGTTTAAAAAAGCAGATGAATAAAAAGGAGCATGCCTTGTGACAAAAACCAAACAACCCCTCGCTACCCGCATGCGACCGGCAACACTCACGGAGGTTGTCGGTCAGGATCATCTGATCGGTGACGGTCAGATATTGACCCGGATGGTCAACACCGGACAAATCACGTCGATCCTGCTCTACGGACCGCCTGGCACCGGCAAAACGAGTATCGCCCATGCCTTATCGTGCGACCTCGGTGTCCCCTTCGGGTATTTCAACGCCGGAGTTCACCCGAAAAAAGACCTGCAGGACATCGCGAAAAAAGGAACACCTGGTGAACCTGTTATTGCTTTAATTGACGAAGTCCACCGGCTGGACAAACCAAAACAGGATTTTCTATTAATGCAGATTGAAGATGGTTCGCTAATTATGGTAGGAGCCACAACAGAGAACCCGTATATCAGCATTAACCCCGCCCTCCGCTCTCGAAGCCATATCTTTGAACTAAAACCTGTCACGCCGGAGAACATCGCTGTACGGCTTCGTGCGGCCCTCTCAGATACGGATCGAGGTCTTGGGGATGTGGACGTAAACATCGCTGATGACCTGCTCGTTTATATCGGCGAACAGACAAACGGAGATATTCGTGCCGCACTAAACACACTGGATTTAGCCGTAACGTCAACGACTCCAGCTGAGAGCGGTATTCGAATGGTCAGCCGGGACGTGATTAATACGTGCTTGCAGCAGCGACAAATCGGCGGGGATAAAGACGGAGATTCGCATTATAATTTATTGTCGGCATTCCAGAAGTCTATACGAGGGTCGGATGCAGACGCCGCCCTGCACTACCTGGCACGGCTGATTCAGGCGGGTGATCTCGTCAGCATTATGAGACGGCTTTTGGTCATCGCCTATGAAGATATCAGTCTTGCAAACCCGGAACTCGGTCAAGAAACGCTCGCCGCTGTCACAGTGGCGGAACGGGTCGGCTTCCCGGAAGCGCGCATCCCGCTCGCGCAGATCACTGTAAGGCTCGCACTCAGTCCGAAATCCAATGTGGCCTACAAAGCGCTGGATCTTGCCACCGAAGCCTTGAAAACCGGTCGGGACTTAACCGTACCATCTCACTTACAGGACGCTCACTACAAGGGTGCTGCTAAGCTCGGACGCGGTGTCGGATATAAATATCCGCACGATTATCCGTACGGGATTACTGACCAGCAATACTTGCCTGATGATTTCCAGCATGACCGCTATCTGCAGTTTCGTGACAGTCAGGACACAGAAGCCGCACAAAACACATACCGCGCCATAAACAGAACCATCAAGTCTGATTGATCTATATTTTATTAGAAAAAGGAGTGGGTATCATCATGGGTTACTCTATTTGTATTCCATTTGAAAATGAAGAAGAAAAAGCCCGCATGCAACAATTTCTTAAACAACATTACCGGCCGCTGAAAGACCTCATCCCGGATGTACCGGACGGCTACATGAACAACGAGCCGCCAAGCGACGACCTGAGTTACGCCGGAAATATCACAGAACCTGTTCTCGGATTCGATTATGGTTCCGGGGAGCTGGACGTCCAGAGGGATTATTATTATGAGATATGCTATTGGATGGCTGTCCACGGCGGCAAACGGGAAAATAACCGCCCTGTCTTTATTTACGATGGTTTTGACAGATGGACGGTCTATATCGACGAGCCAGCCTCGGATACATCCGCCGGATACGTCGAAGTTAACACATTCGGCTACCGCAGAATTTCCAGCCTCAGATTAATGGAGCGCAATAAAATGGTAGCGCATTCTGTATTCAACCAGACCATGAAAGACCTGGAATTGGCCGATAGAGTCATACGTGATGAACTGGAACGACTGAGCGGCTTATGGTTAAGCCAGAAGAATCAGTTATCCCGAACGAATCATAAAATAGAAAAGAGTAAGCGAAAACGATGATATTAATAGGAATTATCTTATTTATGATCGGAGCGCTTCTACAGGTGTGTATTATCGTTAAAAAAGACAGCCTGTTATTTACTACAGGCATATCCGACCCGATATTCGGGTCCTTGTGCCTCTTGTTCGGTGGCACATATACCATCGCTCACACCCTGTACGGACCGCTCTTTAAGCTATCGGAGTTATCCACTAATACTGGGCTTTTTATGTACGCCACCCTCTCTGGAGTCACTGCAAGTGGTGTCTGCTTGATTGTAGGTGCTGCCACGTACCAGTTAAGAAAAAGAAAAGAGCAGAAAAAAAGCATTCTAAAGATCAAAGAAAAACCCTGTGTTCACTCAGAAATCTCTGAGAAAGGAACACCAATAAAGTAAATGAGAGAGAATATCGGGAAGATTCGCAGACTTTGACTTTGGAAGTGAGCCACGGTTTTCGTCGCAACCGTGAGCAACTGGGGCGAATCACAAACAGACTGGTTATCTGTGAAAAGACTTCTACGTATCATGTTACGACCAACACCTAATGGTCACTCACATCGCCGAGGGTGATACGGGCGAAATAGGAGTCAAAAACAATGATCCGGGTGCTGTGCGACCCATCCTCTATCACTGGCAGTTTGCTTGCTGAAATGATGGTGAGGCAATATGTGAATGAGGTTCGATCCCTACCAGCCCGGATAATTCTAAAAACAACCCATGTGCCAAGTTGTACAAGGGGTCAGCGGGACGTGGTAATGCCATGACCTGCTTTTTTTTATCGCTTTGGAAAAAAAATAAAAAAAAAAATAAAGACCGAAAGGAAGGGTCGCATGCGAAGATGTGACGAATGTGGAAAAGAAGAAACCCGATTACTAACTTCCGGACCACTACTGCTTTGTGAAGATTGTTATTATGGGCCTGATGAAGACTCGGATTAAAAATCACGAAAGGGGTCACGTCTATGATAATGCTGATAAACCGTAGGTTCAATACACCCATTTGTCTGAAACTTTTATGCCAATGGCTCACCTTACGACAACATCAACTGCCATAGCACCACCCTTAAAGGTTTACTGATTTATCGTTTTGATAATTTATATCAAACTCATATTCTAATTCATGAATATAAACATTGAGTGACAGACGCTTAATGAAAAATCCAACCCACACGTAGGTGTATATATCACACATAAGGTTTTGTATTTTGTGTGGGTTGGTGCAGGTATTCGACCCAGAGAGGCTGAGGGTCGGCGTGGCCAGCAGCGGCCGTCGGAGTCAACTCCAGATCAGCTGAGGGGAGAGCATCTCCAGATCTTCGCGGGAACGCCAGTTCCAGGATCTTGAAGGCGGTGGCCCTGATGGTAATACCTCTATCACTTGCTCCGCAGCAGGAACTTGAGAGTGATCGCGTAGATGTTGACGAAGAGGTAATGGAGAATTCGTAATCAGCTGGTATCCAGGATTTCTATCGGATGAGGAGCTCGATGAGAATGATCCAGATCCAGAGCAGGCAACTGCAGATGCCGATCGACATGATCTCCAGGGTCCTTCTGGAGTGCAGCAGGCGGTCGAAACCAAATCATGAGGTCCTTGAACTTGAGCACGGACTCAGAGGGCACTGAAAACGATAATTGATGTCAGAATTCGCTTTCGTAACGAAAAAAAAAGGGCTGAAAGACTAACGGGTTCGGTTTTGGGAGGCAATTTGTCCTTTCGCAAGGATAATAACAACCCAAATCCAACCCTCATTGACAATGAAACCGCATAGCAAATAACAATAAAAATAACCCTACTTTTAACAATTGTTTTCGTTTGGTAGTAAAATTAAAATTATGAAAATAAGACCAAAATAAATGAAATATGGAAGGATGACAAGAATGGATAAATTAACATTTAACTCAGAAGATGTAGTATTAGTAAATCTAATTCGAGAAGGCAGTGATGCTTCGGCAGAAGTTTATGCAGTTCCAGTTGAATGGGCTGATAGCAATAATATTAAACAATATGATTGGGAAGATGCGACAAGTATCCCAAGTACAGTCTATGATGAATTATTAGATTTTCCTAAAATAAATATTACTAGAGTTTGGGATATTTAATCTAGCTCACACTTCGAATCAACAGTATATTCAAAAGCTTGGGAAACCCAGGCTTTTTTTGTAATATTAACACCAAATTATTGCCCGAAATAACACAATGAAATCGTTTTCAATATGGACGCACAAAGCGAGTAGCAAAAAAAAGAGGTGGCCTGGAATGGAACAATTGCCCGCAATCAAAATTGGCGATTGGGTCGTCATCACAGAAGACGGTCTTTGGGCTATGAATAGCTATACATTTAAAACGAAAGCGCAAGCGATTGACGACGTATCCTGTGCCACACTGGATGTGAGGAAAACCCCTAAAGTGAAACGCCAATCAAAAGGGGATTATTTTTATTACCCGAAAGACGTGGATTATGGCACATTCGGTGACTCATACAATATTAAAAGAGTAACGAAAGAAAATATAAACGAAATCAAAGAAATGCTCGAAGAACAGTGGAAGGAAGATCCGCTAAGTAATTACGATCAGGAAATGAGGGAGAGCGATGAATAATAACAACCCGTACTCCCTCCCCTTACTTCAGGACGGTCGCCAGCTGTTACATCTGGCTGATGACCGTTTAATTCGTCGATTCAAAATCAAAAACAAGGGGAAACTCCGGGACGTCAATGACCCGGTTCCTGAGCTGAAAACCATATTGAAAGCCTGGAACGGGCCGCTTACCGATTACTACGTCCGACAGCTGCAGCTAAACGGCGTCAGCCACGTTGCTCATGCGTACCTGCCGAACCGGTCGATTCAAACGAACGCGCAGGCACATCTCTACTCCCCCATCATCCAGTTTGATTTCAAAGGATTTTATGACTCCTGTAAGTTCGACTATTTCAGGGAGTCTCTCCGTGACCTTGATCCGACGCTCGACGATCAAAACGAATATGTGATTAAACGGCTCTTGATCGACCCGAACACGGGTGGTGTAACGCAAGGGCTGCCCGTCTCGGGAGCCCTTGCAGGACTCTCGCTCATTCCGTTTTGGGTAGAACTGGCGAAAAGTCTACCTGACAACATTCGTTTTACCCAGTACTCAGACGATTTGACGTTTAGTTATACGGGCCAGACACCACCCGGGTTTACCGTGCCCGCATTGACGCAAAAGATTTACGAGGTGTTAAAGAAAACAGACCTCTCTTTTAAATTAAACGCCGATAAGACACGCACGCAGAAAGAGCAGTACCGGAAAGTAACTGGTATCCGAATTAACCATCATAACCAGACGACCCCGTCCCGGGACGATTACCGCTTTCTGCGCCATGCGCTGTATATTCTTTCTAAATCCGATGATCTGGATAAAGAACTTGCCGAATGGGGATTCGCATCGAAATCCGCTTTCGTTGGTAAAGTCAGCTACATGCGCTCGATTGATTCCACCGGGAAAATCGACCGACTAATAATGAAATACCGTACCGCCTGCCGGAAGCATGACATCTTTACAACGTGGATCGACCAGGCGTATAAACGAAGTGCTTTCGCGTAGGAGAGGTGGGTCAATATGAGAGAATACAAGGAAGTCGGATTTAGACCGGCAGCCCTGGGCGGACTTGCCATTAGATTAAAGACCGAAAAAGGCTGGTTTTTCGTATTTGGCATCACGCCTGATTTATCTGAAATTCAATTCGATTATTCCAAAACTGAAACCTACGATGATTTCACCAAATCATATGATGTGGACTTATCCTTTGGTGATGGTTTCTACGACGGTATGAAACCGCACCTTGTCAAAACGCTGAAAGAATTCAAGCTGGACAAACGCTCATTGTCATTGTTCGAAAAATGGTACCCTGGGTATCCAAAACAACGAGGATGGGTGTAGAATTTTGAAACTTGTACGAATTAAAAGGAGTGAAATACATCGTGGCAACAAATATACAAAAAGCCGCTATCTCAAGCATGAATTACTTTTTCTTGCGGATCGTGGTGGGAAAAACAACCGAAGATATCATCGAGGAAGAAGTGGCCTTATTTATCAATCACCTTGCCGGAGAGCACGGCACGCTCGATGAAGAATTGCTTAACGCCATCAAGAAAGAAATGATTGATGGGGAATATTTCAAAGGTGTACCTATTGAAAAAGTCAAAAACATGATAGATGAAACAGTAAAACGACTTACAGGGAGTAAAATGTCTGCAGTAACCCGGTTTTACGTAAACCTTTTAATCGAAAATCAGAGAATTGGTGCGTGATTCTTATGCCAACATACAAGCTGGAACGGAAAAATCCGAAAACGGGATTCCGTGAAACGATTGTTTACACCGGAAATCTAACGAACAAACCGAGAGGTTGGAGAGTCATCAAAAGAATGTAATTGATATATACAAACTAAGAGTAAAGAGGCGAATTCCTGAGAAACATCCAGGAGTTCGCTTTTTTTATTTACTCTCAGGTCGCGACGCTGTCTATAGGAATAACCTTCTTTCCACCATCTTCTCCCCTACGGGACCCGTCGCCTATCAACTACAAGAAATCCAAAACAGAAAGGAGTTCCAGACCCGTGAAGGATACACCCGCTATTCAGTCCGTTTCCAGCATGAATCATTTATTTTTAAAGACCGTCACAGGAAAAATCAACTATGGTGCGGTCAATCATGAACTCATTCAGTACATCAAAATTATCGCCGAGCGTTATTACACCATCGACACCTATTCGCAAAAAGCAATCATCCGAGGAATAAAAAAGGGTGAGTATTTCAAAGACGTACCATCCGATCAAGTCGAGCAAACACTGAACGACGTGATTCAGAACCTCACTGGCGAAAAATACGACGGTGTGGCTCACTACTACGCCTACTTGATAGAAACCGCTCACAGCAACTAAAAACGAAATAAAGGGGTGTGACCAGCATGCTAAACCTCGAACATCCGACTGTAGAAAGAATCAATCGTACCGGCTATCCTGGCGAAACCCAGCAAGAAAACGTCATCGCGATGTGCCCTTGCGGTGAATCATTAAAAGACGGAGATAACGCCGTGGAATTCCAGGACCGCCTGTTCTGTGATGAAGAGTGCCTCACCGAAGCATTTTGTGATAATCCAGGCAGCTTCGGTATGGAGAAAACGAAAATTTCTTAGTTCACGCATAAGGAGCCGACATGTATGAGTAAAAACCCACTCGAATCCAAAATAGAAACCTATTTGAAAAAACAAATCAAAAACATCGGCGGATTGTGCTACAAGTTTAAAAGTACGATCAATGGCGTCCCCGATCAGCTCGTTATCTTTAATAAGACGATGCACCTTGTCGAAGTAAAACGGCCCGGTGAGGTCCCACGGGCAAACCAGGTGCTCATTCACAGCCAAATCAACAAGCAGGGTGTTCCTGTATACACCGTTGATACGGAAAACGCCGTGGATGCCTTTATTAAAGATGTTTTAAAAGCAGAACCGAAAGAATCAGCAACATCCAATCAAAAATCAACAGTCATCCAGTCTAAAAACCTTTTTAAAGGTATGGAATAACGATGACCTGTTTAAAAAGGAGAGGTAACAAATCATGGCACAAGGAATTACAAACTATAACGTTGGGGACACCTTTGAAGGGTTCCTGTTAATTAAAAACGCAACGAAAGGAACAACCAGCGGAGGTTCTCCCTTTTTAAACTTACAGCTCAGTGATGCTACTGGGAGTATCGACGCGAAATTCTGGAATGTCACAGATAACGATATCGCCAACTATACAAACGGAGCGGTTGTTGAACTCAAAGCTACGATTATTGACTTCCGGGGATCTCGCCAGCTGCAGCTCCAGCAAATTTTTATCAGTGACGCTGCAAAAGAAATGCCTGCTGGGGATTTCATGGAAAAAGCCCCTGTTAGTGAAGCAGAGCTTCGTGAAGAGATCGACCAAACCATTTTTCATATGAAAAATGAAACGATCCGAAGCATCACCCGCTCTTTTGTTGAACGTTACAATCAAGAATTTTTTGTCTATCCGGCAGCTGCAACAATTCATCACGCATTTATCTCCGGGCTGGCCTACCACACCGTAACCATGCTCCGTATCGCAAAATCTCTGTCAGAGATTTACCCGGGCCTAAATAAAGACCTGCTGTACGCCGGTGTGATTTTGCACGACTGGGGAAAGATTCATGAATTTGTAAGTGAAACTGACACGACACGTTCCAGGGACGGGAATCTCCTTGGTCACATCCCTATCATGGCGGCGGAAATCAAGGAAGTAGCAAATAACCTGGGGATTGATAAGGACTGTGAAGAAGTCACTCTCCTGCAACACCTGGTACTTTCCCATCACGGAAAACCAGAATGGGGCAGCGCACGCACACCGCTCCTTCAAGAAGCGGAACTGCTGCACATGATCGACAATATCGACGCGAAAATGAATACTGTATCTAAAGCGCTGGAAAACACCAAAGCTGGTGAATTTACCGAAAAAATGTTTTCCCTCAATAACCGTTCTTTTTATAAACCGCTGTGCTGACAGCGGTTTTGTTGTATAATAAAATGGTAAAATATAGTAATTAAATAGATTTTTGGTAGGAGGACTAAATTCATGACTGATAACACCTATCCGTTCAACCTGATCCGAGCGATATACGGAGATAAAGAATCAGATACGACCCACACGGAAACGACCTATATTAAAGGATTATTCGAACAGATCGACAAGCTGAATGAAAAAGAACAGCGCGTCTTATCTTTGCGTTATAAAGAAGGCCTCACGTATAAAGAATGCGAAAAATATTTCGGTGTTTCCGCCCAGCGGATCACGCAAATCAAAAACCAGGCTTTACGGAAACTCCGCCACCGCACCCGCGCCAAGCACTACGAAACCGTAACGAAAGCCGAGCTGGACGCCGTCAAAAGAAAGCACCAGAAGGCGGAAAAGGAAAATGAAAAATTAAAAGAAGTGCTAGAAGCACTGGGTAGTTGTGACATCGACCCTCATGCCGTGATTTTACTGGCAAACATGGTTCGACCTGAGCACTTAGATAAACACGTCGGCGATTTGAACCTATCCACTCGCACTTACAACTGTCTGGCTCGCGCTGGTATTCTGACGATCGGTGACCTCATCCGTACACCGGAAGAACAACTGGTGCGTATGCGAAGCATCGGGGAAAAATCGTTGAAGGAAATAAAAAGTAAGATACGAGCCTACATCCTACTCCCTAATGAGGGTCAGGAGGAACGGGGGATGCCGCATGCAAGCGACGCTGTATGACTACCAGAGGTACTGTGCGGAATTTATAAAAAAAGTCCCCCGGTGTGGCTTATTTCTGGATGTAGGGCTTGGGAAAACGTTAATCACCCTGACCGCTTTCGTGGAACTGGCCCAGCAAAACCGGCTTCAAGGGCATGTCCTGGTCATCGCACCGAAGCGAATTGCCATTAATACATGGCCCGATGAGATCACAAAATGGGATCATACAAAACACGGTCGATACACCCAGCTGTCCGGACTATCCAAGAAAAAACGAGATGAAGCACTGGATCGTGTGGCTACCGACCCGCCGACAATCTATATTATCAACCGGGAACTCATCCCGAAACTGGTGAAACGCTTCCCCGGGGAGAGCTGGCCATTCTTAAACGTAGTGATTGATGAAGCGCAGAGTTTTAAAGGGTACAGCACAAACGGATTTAAAGCCTTGCAATCCATCGCGCCCTATACGATGCGCTGGATTGAATTGACAGGTACCCCGTCCCCTAATGGTCTTTTAGACATCTGGGCGCTGATTCACCTGCTTGACGGCGGTCAGCGGCTCGGCAGGAACATCACCGAATATCGTAACCGTCACTTTGTCCCAGGGAGACGAACACCAGAAGGGTATCCTTACGAGTGGTTGTTGATCGAGGGACATGACCGATTTATTCATCACGCCATTAAAGATGTGGCCATCAGCATGATGAAAAAGGATTACCTAAACCTCCCTCCTGTTACACATAACGTCATCGAGCTGGAGATGACGAAACAGGAGCGGGAGATTTACAATCAGCTCAAGAAAGAAAAAGTCCTCCCTCTTATTGACGGAGGAGCGATTGAAGCGGCAAACGCCGCGGTGTTATCCGGAGCCTTATTGCAGCTTTCTAACGGCGCCATTTATGCTGATGAAGACCGAAAGCAAGTCATCGAGCTCCACGATCATAAATTAAAGGCGTTGGAGGAAATCGTAGAAGGTTCAAACGGACAGCCGATTCTTTGCTTCTATTGGTTCAAGCACGACGTCATCCGGTTGGAAAAGTATTTCCCTAACGCCGAGGTGTTCACCGGAGATCCCGAACAGCTAAAGCGCTGGAACAATAAAGAAATCCCGCTACTCTTCGCCCATCCGGCAAGCGCCGGTCACGGCTTGAATTTCCAGTACGGCGGTCACATCCTGGTGTTCTTTGTGGTACCCACCTCCCTTGAGCTTTATTTGCAGTCGATCGGACGGTTGGACCGTAACGGGCAAACGGAACCGGTGATTGTCCATTATCTGAAAATGCGCGGGACGGTGGAAGACCGGGTTATCAGTACGCTTTTAGATAAAAAAGTCGTCCAGCAGGAACTGATTGACGCTGTGAAAGCCGAAATTGGAACCATGCAAGGTGTAACAGCGTAAACGCAAATCTTGATGGAAGGGTGCTATGTGCACCCTTCCTATTTTTATATCAGCAAGGAGGAATCCGTTATGGACGAAAACAGCAAAGAATCCCATGAAAGCTACGGCATGTTGAGCATCAGCCGTCTTTCAGGCCATGATACCGTTTTATTTGGCAGCAGCATCCCGCACCGCAACACCATCCGGCTGTCCATTCATCCCGGTGTCGTGGAACGAAGTCTAAATCACGACCATTATTATGCGGAAAGAAAGCCTTACATCGAAGTGGAAATGTCACAAGCACAATTCGCTGAAGCCATCACCAGCATGAATATGGGGTCTGGCGTTCCTGTCACCCTTCGTGAATTAAACGGAAAATTGATGGAGAAACCGAGTTTTACCAGTAAGCGCATGCAGTTTGAACAGGAATTTAAAGAGCGTATGGAAAACCTTGAAAGTCACCTCGCCCGCTTGACCGAGAAAGCCGAAGATATTCTCAGGAATAAAAAGTCCGTAAATAAAACTGATCGACACACTATCTTAAATGAGCTGAACGCACTGAAACGGGAACTTGCTTCGAATATGCCTTTCATCGCATCGTCGTATAACGAGCAGATGGACAAGACGACACAGGAAGCGAAAGCAGAGCTGGAGGCGTTCACGATCAATAAATTGAACCAGCTGGGGCTGGAAAAATGGAAAGAGCAGCAGGATTTACCTGTCAGCCAGGACCCGCTCCAACAGCTGACACAAGAAACCAATCACACAGAACAGGAGTGACACTCATGAATCAATCAAAAAGACGGTTTATTAAACTAACAAAACGGGACATCGGCCTTTTGCTCGGCATCGGGACACTGGCAGCTATTTTAAACGTTTACCCTTACCCGCTCGTCGCAGCTGGTGCTGTGGTCATCGGTATTTTGCTTCTACGGATCTATGAAGAACCGGAGGAAAATAAAGAAATACCGGTGCGGGATGACCGGAGTGTAGAAAAACGGAGCGCAGAGGAAATTATTACGAGCAAACTGAACGAAGGCGCCATCGAAAAAGCCATCGATGAGCGTTTTGATAACATGGTCAAAGAGGTTGTCGACGATCTGTTCGGCAATTACGGGGAGGTGTCACGACAAATTAAAACGAAACTGAAAGAAACCATGAACCCTTATATCGAAGCGTATGATTTTAGCGAGCATACGATAAAGCTCGAACACTTACTGAGCCAGCTCATTACGGGAGTAACGAAAGATCAGGATACACTCCTTCGGAATTTACGTGACATGATGGGAACTGAACCTGTGGCGAAAGTCAGCACCAGTGAGCTGTTCGATAAGTACACGTCCTATATCAGTGAAAATATCGATACGAATAAACTCGACATTGATTATGATGACAAACCAACGTACCGGAACCTGACAGCTGAACTAAGCTCTGAAGATAATACGAGTAGTATCGCCACCCTTGAAAAGAAATCCCTGGCATTTACCTGTGAAGAAGACGAATCCATGACCGT
This sequence comes from Evansella clarkii, assembly GCF_002019695.1. Lineage (GTDB taxonomy): Bacteria > Bacillota > Bacilli > Bacillales > Salisediminibacteriaceae > Evansella > Evansella clarkii. The sequence continues at coordinate 158,789 of NZ_MTIV01000022.1, forward strand.
TATTGTCGGCATTAAGCGTTGGACCGATTTATCGGATAATGCCTGGCACATCGAGAGTGTTGAGCGTGTAAATACCAAAGAATCAGTTTCACGGGTACTCCGTGGAGATAACGACCTCACCAGGATGGAGACACCTATGAGGTATCTTCGTGATTTGAACAAACTGGAAGTCTGCCTGCTCAAATTATATTACGACCGGACCGAAATCATCCTTGATGAAACAGACATCTATGATGAGGACGTCGAGGTCAAAGCGGAGCCGGAAGCCTCTTTTTACTAAACAAAAAAAAACCCATCTGGATGTCCAGATGGGTTTTTATTACTTGATGTCCGGCTGTTCGGTGTCTGACGGAAATAACAGGATCATCCCTGCAGGAATCACATCCGCATCTCGGATGCCGTTTAGTTCCATAAGCTGGCCGAGCGGGACGTGGAAGGCACGGCTGAGCTTAATCAGCGTGTCCCCTTCTTCGGCTACGTAATACATGTAACCCGTGGCGTTTAAGCCTTCCACCAGTTTCAACCGCTTTGAACCGTCGATTTGTCCCGGGTATAACTGCTCCGCTTCCGCATAAGCGTCTTCGATCGTCATATGAAGTGATTCCTCTAATGAGGATATTTCCGTAAGGTTTTCTTGGCCTGCAACCTCTATGAGCGTGTTAATCAGAGCATCGAATTCGGCTTTATCCATCTCGTTCAGGTGATCCATCATATCGGATTTCTCCGGGGAATCTTCCTGCTTGAGAGAGACATGTAACTCAATATCTCCCTGCACGGACTCCCCTTCTGTTCCTGATTTTTCTGTGATCGTTAGGATAAAGTCCTGGAAATCTTCTTCGCTCATACGGCTTATATGAGACACTACCTCTTCCCTGCTCACGTTCTGGTCAATGACAGCAGAGGGAAGATCCGGCGTCGGTGCGAAACCAGAATCGGTTTCTCCCCCGGCGATTTCCGGAGCACTGACACGTTCCGCCTGTACGGGCGTGGCTTTCGCAGCCAAAATTTTATATTGCACATCCGACGAAAAGAAAAATGTGAGAATCAATACCGAGCCGATCACCGCGGCGATGGATATACCCGACAACATGCGGAAGCCAAGTTCGTCTGCCTGCGCTTCGACAGGGCCTCCCTTCTGCATGACAGGTTCGTCCTGTTTTTTACTTGTTTTATCCGTGATTTTTGTCCTTTTGGATCTCATGATATCACTCCCTTCCTACTGCTAATTATACTGGAATATATTGGCAATAACAATATAAATAAGTTAAAATATAATTATAAATCACTGAACAGAGAGGGGTTTTAAAGAAATGTCATTCGCATATATTAACCACCCGGCTTATCATTCCGAGAATGAAGAATTAAAAAGTATTTATAACAAATGGCGCCAGCGCCAATTCGGAAAACGCATTCCGGTGCATGTCTTTGGATCAGGGTCCGAGGGGAACTCAGTGTATCTCAAACCATACCGTACGCTAATTGACCTGGGGCTTACGTATAAAACTTATCAGGAGTACAGCCCGACGTTCTTCCTGGATGTGGATTACCTTGTTTTAACGCACCATCACGGGGATCACCTGAACCCGTCTACACTTAATCGTGTGATTCAGAATTACCCGCACATCCGCATTATTCTGTCTGATTTTATGTGGAACATGATTACCTCGGATGATTTTAAACCTGAATACCAAAAGCGGGAAAAAGGAGAAATGGTACCATTCGGTCACGATCCGGTATACCGGACAGACACAAGCGGACAGCGTATTAAGAAACCATCCGCATGGGCTCCTGAGTTTTTCAAGCATCGGTCCAAATTTAGGACAGCTGCCCCCGAGACGCTCACCACCCATGACGGGAAAAAGTTTTTATTTGAGCCGCTCACGGTGAAGCACGGGGATATCGTAAATATTGCCGTGCAAATCAGCGATCCGGAATTGGAATTCGAATTTCTCTATGCCTCAGATTTAGATAATTTGGGCGGAGAAAGATCATTCATCGACTGTTACGGCAACACGCAGCATGTCACAGGTCTCGATCAGCACAGGCGTTATACCTGTATGTTTTTAGAAGCCAACTACGATGAGACAATTCTGCAAAACTGGTATGACAATCTAAATCAAGACGATCCGGATTATCGCGGGAAAAAGGCGCGGGCCGATGGGAACCTGAGACACATTTCCGAACAGGAAGCCAGCGTGTATATTGAACAACATTTAGACGAAAACGGGCTGTTCGTCCCGCTTCACGCATCCAAAACGTTCGGTACGCTCCATCAGGCGTAGATACTTAAAAAGAAATGCAAAAATCGCTTTGATACAAAAAAGCATACAACGGAAAGAAGACAACCTGACCTTTCATAAAGGTCAGGTTGCTTTCAGGGCGAAAAGCGACCTTTTCGCCTAGATAAAGTTTGAGAGAAAGTTCCTCAATGATGATGTAAAACCTGTTTAAATATTATTGAAAACGTTGTGCATACAGCGTTTTTAAAGTATAATTAAACGTATAACAGGATACATTGTCCCTATCAAAAACATAATCAAAAAAAATTAAACGCATGGAAAACCCATGCAAAAGGAGAAGATGTATCATGGCAAAACAGACACGCGAACAATTAGGAGTAAAAGAAGGAGATCAAATCGTTCTGAAAGGAAAAGTGACTTTCGCTCGCCTGGACAAAGCAGTTGACGGCGAGGCGCTTGTAAGTGAAAACCAGCGCCGCGCGAGAATGGGTATGCTCCACACGAAACCGTTCCGCAGTGTAACCATTGAAGAACCAGAAATCGTGCAGGGTGACGGAACAGCGCTTGCTCAGTTCCACGGCCAAGAAGTGTATAATAGCAAATCCACAGGAAAGCCAACAATGTCCTTCGAGACAAAATCTCTGTATGCACCTTCCTATGGTCACATACAGGAAAACGGTACGATTATGGAAATCGCTGATCCGGAAAAGAACCCGGCTCAAGGACAAGTTGTTTATCTGCTGATTACCGCTTTCAAAGCGAAAGGATTTAACAACCTTGGTTCCACGTTTGACACGGTTGTATTCGAAAAGGGACCGATCCAGTTCTATGAAGGTAGAGGAAACAGCCTTGCTGGTTTCGGTCAAGCAATGAACATGCCTGTACAGAGCATGACAAACGCAGAAAGAGAAGCACAACAGCCACAGGAAAAACCGACCCCAGTTGGTGCTGGTGTTGGAGCGGATCAAGGTAGCTTCGGCGGTGGCGGTTTCGGACAGGCACCTGCTGGTGATCCTAACCAGCCTGCAGGAAATCAAGGCGGTTTTGGAGGTTTCGGACAGGCAGCACCGCAAGATCAGGGTCAGGCTGGCTTCGGTCAACCGGCTCCAGAACCAAACGGCGCAAGCCCTAACCCATTCGGTGTTCCAGAAGGTGCTATGTCAGACCAAGGGTCCCCGTTCGGCAATAGCGGACAGAGAGGCAAAAGCCCATACGCGTGATTGTAAGAAATAACTAAACGAGGGGCTTACTGCCTCTCGTTTTTTTTATATAATGGAAAATGTGACCAAATGCAAAACGACACAACAGCTTCTGCAACTACAAACGAGAACTACGCCGAAACGAAAGGAGCCTACTTATGCAATACCCGATGGTACATCCATTCACTTTCATGCAAAACCCACTGATTAAACATTTATCTGAAGATCCCTACTGGACCGTTTCGGATGATAATAAACGCCCTGTAAACGCCCGGCTACTGCTTGATACGGGAAACGTATACAACGCGAAATTCGATGGAGAATGGCCGCTGACTACGCTCCAGGAACTGGACGCCGACCAAAACCTGCAGGCGGTGAATCGTGCGTATCGTTTAAGGGCAAGAGAAAACCGCGTTATTGCTATTGATGTGGAGCCGAGCGCACCGGAATCCATGAAACAGGAAGTGTTAGAGTTTCCGGCCCATTTCACGGAACTCTCTAAAAACGGCGGTGTCCACCTCTTAATTCTCGTACCGGAGGACTTAATTCATTCAGAAAACCGGTACATGTTCGAGGAACTATCTGTCTTTAAAGAGCCTGTTCCGAAACCGGAAAACCCGGACGAAAAACCGCGAGGGGCTCACTTCGAAGTCTTGTTTAACGATCACTTCGTGACATTCACTAAACGCATGCTCACACAAAAACCATGTGTAGACTATAACCAGGACCCTGAAGCCAAGAAGAAGCTCGCTGACTTCTTAGACAACATTGTCCGGATGGATACACAGAGAAAGAAAGAGCGGGAACTCGCCAAGCAGTACCGCATCGGGATGATGAAAAACATTATCGATGAGGAAAAGGAGAAAGTGATTGAATCCTTTATTTCGATTAAACCGTTCGAAAAGACGAAAGAGCAAGCCGAGAGCAAAACTGTGAGTGACTTCGGAGGAGATGCTTCCCGCTATGAAATGAGCGTCGCCAACGGGATCGCCTTTCATACGATCCGTATACATAAGCTGGCGAAAGACACGATGTCATTTAAAGACATGGCTAAGTCCCTCACCGAGCAAGACCTTGCTTATGCTATATACCTGATTTTAAAAGAAGTCGTACCGCACCGGGAAAAGCACGATGAAACCCGAGACGGGCTTCCGTGGCTGTTGTACACATCCAAACGGGCGTATGAGTACGTCAAAGCGCAAAACGCGAAGCGGCAGAAAAAATAGAATCGAAAGAGGGTTTCTGGCAATGAGACAACTACCAGTAGATTTAAACAGTACTGAGAGGTATACCGATAACATCGGAGATAAAATGCCGCTTAATGAATTTCTGGAGTGTTGTGACGGCGGTATGTTTATCGACTATGACGGACATGCTTCTGAAGTTATTTTAGACGGCCGTATCATCTCGGATAAGCCATTTTCTCCGAGTGACCTGGAAGAAGGTGTGCGGGAGCAGCTTCTCGACATTCAAAAGACCCACGGAAACCTGACAATAGTATGGTACAACAAATAGTAACGAAAACCGGGCAGTGAATTCACTGTCCGGTATTTTATTAGCAAAGGAGAATTGATGATGAAACCAGCATTAAAAGATACGAAACTCTTTATCCCGGAAATCCCGAAGCATTGGACGGATCGCACCCGCTCCGGTCACAGGAATATCTGGAATCATGACTCAGATGATCCGAACAAACCAGAAATATCGCTCACACCTCCGGAACAAGGTCTATACGCTGTACGCTTCGAAGGCGGCTGGTACTGGGTATGCGGTTGTGAGGTATGCCATGGAAATACGGGTGTGTATTCCTATATTGTTTGCCACGACCATGACCGCTGCGTCACCTGCGGTACACATCGGGAAGACTTGACCGATGCCCCATGGGGGCGCCTTGCAGGCTTCCAGTGTAAACCATGTGCAGAGAAAGAACACGCCGACAGAAAAGCCGAAGCGCTGGCCAAGGCCCGGGAGGAGAACCACTCCGAGATCGACTGCTCTTATGAGGACAGCATTATCTGTCCGACATGTGCATCGGTAAACGAGCGCGAGGAACTTCATGAGGTCGGAACTCACCGTATTACCTGTGACGTCTGTGACGAAACGTTCAACGTCGACATCGAGTACGAGATACGCTATACCGCAACGAATATAAGAGAAAGTGGGAATGCCTTATGACATATGTGGTCTGCCAAACACCAAAATGCCAGCAAACGTATCCTTTAAATAGCTTTAAACCGGAATCTGTGAACGTCCCCTGCGCCAAATGCGGTGGTGTTCTGATCGATAAAGACGGTCGCGCGAATATGTCCCAAAACCCGCACGTCATACCCGTCATCACCACAGACGAGATCAAGCAAAACCGAAAAGAAAAACTCGCCCGCAAACGCAAGGAGCTTGCCCGCCTGCAAGCTGAAATAACGGAACTGGAACAGGAGGTATGACCTGACATGTCTGGAAAAATACACGTCCTGTACAAGTGTGACGGCTGCGGCCAAACGCTCATCGCAAAAAGCCAGGATAACGTTCGGCGTGTGTCCTGCGGTACATGTATGGAAAAATCACTGAAAAAAGGAGCCTGACCCTATGAAATCCAAAACATTCTCAAACGGACTGGTGGTCAAGCACCGCCGATCCGCCATTATTTTAGAAAATGCTGACGGAAAACCCGAGACGCAGTCCCGGTTCGCCTACCCTTTTACACCTAAAGAGCTGGAAACATTCACCGATTATCTGCACCAGGCAGCGAACGAAGCGTGGAAGGATATCACGCCGAAAGAAGCCTTCAGTATGGGATCGGATTATGATGAGTATTACGACCGACGTTATGACAACAACGGCTACCTCTCTATCACAGAATCCGGACTTAGCATCGAAGCTCCACACTTATCCAAGGATACGCTATATCAGTTCAACAAGGCGAAAATTCAGTCGTTTATTTATGACCTGCAAAAGCTACTAAGCGCGATAGAGGAAAATGTGTGATGAAAGATTTTCATTTTAAGTCATTCGGATTAGGGGTGTTACTCGCTTGGTTAGTGACAAATGTGACCTGGACTGTATTTTAGTCAATCGAACAGTCCAGACACATAGTACGTAACAAAGTAGAAAATAACTACAAACTAAAGGAGGGTGTCGGTATGAAGGTAGGAAAAAAAGTAGTAGTTTTAAAGAACGGGGCGTTATTAACAGCCGTCATTGAAGAAAAACATATCTGCCGTAGCATAATCGAATATAAGGTCAAATATCTGGATAATAATGAAGTTGATTACGTTTCTGCAGCGCAAATAGTAACTAAAAAGGTTAGTGATGACACTATCAAAACATTAGAAAATATTTGATAAAACTATAATGATAGTTGCGAAATACGAATATGTAGCTCAATTAATTGAGGTGGAATGATGAAAAATTTTCTACAAATAACCCTCTATTATGCTGGAATGACATTAATAATTTTATCGGCAAAAATTGAAAGAAATACTTCGCTGATAAATGATTTTAAAAGGAACAGAAAAGAAGCCCTGGTGGCGTATAGAGCCAGAAACAAATGATTTACAGCCAACAAGGGGAAATCTAAGACGAAATACTTTTTAAAATTGGTGGTGGTAAAATGTTGTGGATTATCCTTGCATCCCTGATTTACCTGCTAATAGGATTTTTCTTCTCAAAACCGGATAACTGGAACATGATACAGAAAGTCCTCGCTCATATATTTTGGCTACCGCTGGTTATTTTTGTGGTTATTATAGTCAGACTCGGTGAAGTGAAAATCATGTGATTTGTATAAAAAATATTACATTATGTTATTACATCTTACGTAATTATATTACTTAATAAGGAGGCTAAATCATGCCTGAATTTATCAAAACCGAACATGTCAACCGCATGTTTCCCTTCGAATTTTATAACGAGTTGAGCGAAAACCTGAAAGCCTTCACGCTTCTCAACCCGGCATTCATCCTGCGGGATCATCTCGATGTCACGACAGAACAGTGTAAAGCACTGTTTGAACAGTCACGGAAGAATAAACCGATGGATACGTTGAATCAAAATAATTTAATTCAGGTGGAACCATTTGGCGAGCTGTTAACGCTCGACATGTGCTGTCCCTCGGAAGACAAAAACACCGTCCTTCGAGAACGCGATAAACGCAGCCAATTACCGCTTTCGATTGTCGTCGCCCAGCTGTATGATTCGTCCGGCTTCCCGGTGTTCTCAAAAGATGTTACCGAAGAATCGATTAAAAACATCCCAGAGGTCCTCTGGGACGATCCGAACCTTTTCTTAGGGGTCGTCTCCTTTACGGAAGAAGAACCTCGCGTGGCTGTGATAAAGATACCGAAGCGCATTGAAAGTCAGCTATTCGAAAGCGTCCAGGGTGACACTCCGTGACGCCAGGCGTGCCGGCAACTACCGGCACGTTTTTTTAATGGACAACCACCTTTCTCTCCATGACCAAAAAGCGAACAAAATGTCTTTAAAAACGCTCTACCCGTATAGTTTTTCTTGTCATTTAGTGTCATAATAGAACTAAGTATTACCAAATAATGGAAATGGGGTGTTGTTCATGCCTGCGGCAAGAAAACCACTGAAAGTCCGCCAGATTGAGCGGATGAAAGAAAAAGAGTATTCGAAGAGTTATTTAAAACAAAAACAGGAACATCAGGAGGAGCCAAACAGTTACCCGCTGACACGGCTTATCCTCATCAAAGATTTTTTCCGTACACCGGACTTATACAAAGCTATTGGTTTCTTTTTCAGCATTCAAATCATTATCGCCACGATTGCTGCAGGGTTGAGATATCCGGAATTCGCAGGGGCCTTGAACTTACTCGCCCTGGTTCTAGGTGTCACCATTGTCACATTATCGATCCGAACAATTAACAAACGACAGCGACTGGACCCCACAAGAAGGAGATTCAGGCTCTCCCGCGTCCTACTCATCGTCACAGTAATGCTTTTAGCGCTGTTTGCAACCACGTTTATTTATAACCTTATCGGGATCACTATGCCGGAGCAGCCGAATCAGTCATCACTAAATTCTTTACTGGTCGTGTTTCCGGTAGTAATGATCTTTACTATGGTGGTCGTCTCCCCTGTCACAGAGGAACTGGTATTCCGCGAGCTGCTGCCGTATGCGACCGGTCCGAGTTATCTGAGTTTTGTTATCGCAAGTATTATCTTTATTGCATTGCACGCCCCATACGGGATCATGGGCTGGACGAGCTACGCCATCCTGGCAGCCGGGTTTCTATACGCCCGACTGAAAGACAATAATGTTTACACAGCGATCGCTGTCCATATGATATGGAATGCATTGACGCTAATCATTTAGATATACCAACAAATGGAAATGTGTGGTAAATTAAAATTCCGGTGCGGATATTATATACGCTTATCCCGCACCAATATCACACACCTAATCTACATAATCAATTAAGGAGGGGGACCCATGCTTGTAATCTGTCTAATTGGTTATCTTTGTATAGGAACGATTGTAATTATTTGGGGCGCTTATGACCCGATTTCAGAGCAAGTTGATTGGTCATTATCCGGCGGGTTTGGGAACCCTTTACTCATGTGGTTTATATGCATCATCATTTTCCCTATACTCCTCCCAAGCATCATACGTGGAAGGTTACGGCTGAATAAACACGCTAAGATATATCGAAAACATAACCCTAAAACTTAATCATACAAACAAACTAGTATCTACTAAAAGGAGCGCTCATACATGAACCGCGAAAGAACAACAGAGGAAAACAAAGATATGGAAATTATCAAACATACGACGAAAACATCCAAAGCATTTAATACTGGTATAGACCCGATCCATCTCCTGGAAAAACTGGACGGATACATGGAGGTATTGACCAATAACCCAAGTGAGAAAGATGTCCAGGGCATTAAAAACGAACTCGAATCCATGGAGATTATCACACTGACCTACGGAGAAGAACGCTGGTGGATCAATGAGGCGCTCGTATTACATAAGTACGTGATGAAGCGACCAATGGCCAAACGAATCAGCCATCTGTTCAAAACGAGAGGTGAATGGAGAAGTGAACACGTCAAAAAAGACAATATCGAAGTGAAATCGAGGGTCCATCTGCCGATCCATGTAATTATCCAACCGCAAGCGGATATTGACACTGAAAATAACGATGCCAACAAGCTAACCTTCGCCATAAAGGGAATTCACCACTCCATAGAAGAAATGCTGGAAAACGGCGATTCTTCCTGTGGGGTTTTCTTGAAACCGTACGGCGTCATCCATATGAACAGACTCAGCATGTGGTTGGAAGAAAATGAAACTTACGGTCACTGGAGTATGAAAGACGAACTCCGCACGATGAGTCTGTATGAGATCGCCAAAGAAACAGTTATCGAAACGAGACTTTAAGAACAAAAAAAACCTTACAGGGATAACCCCTCGTAAGGTTTTTTATTTGCGATACGGTACTTTCTCACATCAATGCCATGGTTCGAAGTCCAAAGCTCGACCAAATAATATACCCGGCACATACCACATGAAGCACAACAGCCGCCTGGAATACCACATTTTCCCCAAAACCACCTGTCTCGTATACAAACGAACGATAACTCCCCCGCTTCCGGCGCCATTTAGGTACAGGATAAAACCAGCGAATACCCTGCTTACTAAATGAATCCTCGACAATATGAAGCGTATATCCGAGCGCCAGAGCAAGCAAGTATACTGATTCGGTATACCACGCAACCCCTGCCGCCAACAAGACGATCCAAATGGTATGGGTAATCGTCCGGTGCGGGATCGCCCGGCTTATTGGTGTGACATACCTCCCCAGTGTGGAGGTTTCCGAATCAATGTCCGGCAGGATCGTTCCGAGCGCAAAAAACAACAACATGAGTGTGATCGTAAGCGGATATGTTCCTTCCGCTACGAGATAAAGGGTCCCCATACCCCCTATCATCGTGACCAGCTGTAAGAGACGTAAACGCCCGCTCCCTATATTAAACAGTATCAATATAAAACAGCTGACCACCCCTACCATCAAACCGTATTCGGTAAATGACAGCGGTTCTCCGATTGATAGACCAAATACCTCTAAATAATTTCCTCCCTCTACAGCAACGTCATTCCGGTTCGCATACGCCGTGTACCCTATTAAGGCAGCATGCGCCAAAGCAAGCGAACCGACAGCATGTGTTCGTCCAAGCATAGGCCTCTCCCCGCTTTCTTGGTATTATTTTTCTGTACTATTACATAAATATATTACATGTTACGTAATACTATTTTTTGATAAAAAAATATACTCGGTCTTCGCCCCTCCCCTATGGAGTCATAACTTCGGCGCGTCTTCCCGAGCAACATCAGATCAAAACGACAACTAATAATTAATATTACATAAATATATTACATATTACGTAATATAAAGTATTTTTTTAAAAATTACTCCCCATTTCTCACCCGGTGGTACGCATCATTTCGTATCGCGTCCCTCGCCTCATTGGTGTCATCTTTTACGATGGACTGGTGTAAGGCAACGAGTTCGGCTAAAAGCATGTTCGTCACACGACTCTCCGTCGCCACGGTGTCCAGTCGATCATGAATCAATTCCAGCCATTGAAGCTGGGCCTTGGACGCCTCTAATTGCTTCTGGGACGACGCTACCTGCTCTTTCGCAAGAGATACTTGCTTCTGTATTCCTTTTATCAACACCGAAACCTCCCCCGGCGGTTTCGGTGCCGGGGTAAATCGTTTTTTTATTTCGGCAACATTGTGCACGACGCATCTCCTCATTTCCTTATTTTATTAGACTTAAAGACTAGAAGACTACAGCTTGAAACAGTCAGTTTAGAATAAATCTGAGTTCTCTCCGCGCAGTATGGCCAGGTAATCGTTCGGATCTTCGTTAACCTCCAGTACGTTCTGTCCATCAAAATACGGCAAAATTGGTATTCCGAGATGCACCATCCCACTCACCAGGCAGATGTTTTGATACTTCGGTGACCCGTCCACAAATAGCGGATGGCGAGAGCGAAAACGGAATGTCTTTTTCTTCGAGCAATCAATGTGTATGCGCTCTACAATCTTGTAAGCCGCCGGGATTCTACTACGGCCAAATGATGTACTTATAAACTTAATTAAATTAATCAGGGAACTATCAATCATATGAGAATCCGGATAGTATTCTTCTTCAAACACCGGTAAGGCGTTCACCCCGTCTCCACCTTCCAGAAATTCCATCAAGGGTTTCTCCAGTACCTCGTACATAGAGAATGACCTCACCTTGTTATCATCGCACATTTTCACTTCACACCTCTCTGCTTTTCTACAACCCGTCAGCTTTACGGGTATGTTTACCTATTACTATTCTATCATATTTGTTAATTGTTTAACAGCAAAACGCTGTCCGTACAGCGATTTACTTTACACATAATAGTTTACACCTATATTTGGAAAAAGGCAAGATATGGATAACAAGTAATAAAAGTTGAAAACACTGTCTGTACAGAGGATTAACCTTTCGTATAAATAGGACTTTTGTACAAACGTAATAAGTGAAATGCAAGTAAAAACGCTATACACACAGCGTTTTTTACACAAAATCGAGTTTCCAAATTACGACATTTTTTGTCGAATTGTTAGAGAAATAGTATTGGGTCAAAATACCTATTGTTTTCGCCGGGAAATCAGCCGAAAACAATCGATCAAACCTATGAGTCTAAATCCATGAAGAAGGAATGATGTAAGGATGGTCAGTGAAAAAGATAACGTTCTAAACGGGCTGACAGATATGTTCTACGAGGTGCAGCCTGATGAGGAGTACTTGGAGGAAGATGAAGATACGGCAGACGACATCCGTCAGGTCCAGAAACTCTCGAATGACAATGCTGCAACAGCCGAGGAGAAAATCAAAGCGCTCGCGGACTTTAACGGTAAGTGGTTCCCAGACGGGCTGTCTGCAATCGAGCAGAAGACCTACCGGTTCCTGCTCGATCAGGCCGAGAAATTAACAGTCTAAAAGGTCTTACGTCACACTTGAAACCCCTGTGATTCCGCTGGTATTGCGAGCGGAATCACCAATAAATCAAAAGAAGGAAGACCCCAGGTTCTATGTGACCCCTCATAGCAGAACCGGTCAAATTCATAAAAAACTAATTATCCGAAAGCGAGGAATCTATTATGAAATCAGCATTAACATTCTCACAAGTACAACCGTTTATTGAGGCGGACCTAAGAGCAGGGCAGACACCGGCCCTTATGGGACCAGCAGGTATTGGTAAATCCAGTCTGACAGAAGGGTTAGCTCGTACATTCAAGACGATGGTATTCACGCTGCCTGTTAACCAGTTAGCGGACCGTGCCGATCTGACCGGTGTTCGTATGACTCAGTCCGAGAACGGAAAATGGCGCCAGGAGGCTTTCCCGCATTCTATTATCATGGAGGCTATCGAATACGCAGAGAATCACCCGGACGAAAATCCGATCCTGTTCTTGGACGAATTTAACCGAGCTTCTTCTGACATCACGTCTTCTATCTTGTCGTTCCAGACGTTACGTCGAATCGGTACGATTGACTTCCCGGACAACCTTCGCATGCTCGTTGCTGGAAATGATAAAGGGAATGTGACCAGCCTGGACGAAGCTAGTATCTCTCGTTTCTCTGTGTACCATGTCCGCCCGGATCTTGATACGTTCCTGAGTATCCAAACGCTTAACCCGTTTGTCACAGATGTGCTGACCAAACATCCAGAGGATTTAATGGCCATGGAAGCGGTTGAAAACAGCAGCAAGGATGACGGTGACGACGATGAGGATGAGGATAAAGAAAGTGAAGAATACGCATTCTCCCAATTGGAGTTCATGTCTGAAGATACGTTCACGCAAGTAACACGTCCAAGGACGATTACGTATGTGAGTGAGTGGCTGAACAACATGGGAATCGATAAATCTGGAAGTGACACAGAGCGCGCATTGCTCGGTCAGCTGTTTGCAGACATGACAGAAGCAGATGATTCCAATATCCTTCTTGCTGGTATCGAAGCCCACGTTGGAAGTACGACGTTTGCACACCACCTGTTCGATGAAATCAATACGCATTTCAATGCGATGCTAAGCGCTACGCACGTTTCTAACCAGCCGGTTCTTAACGATCTGCGACCGAAACAGGATATCATCAATGCGCTAAGTCGTTCACAGGACGTACAGGCTGTCGAGCAGCTTATCACCAATATGAGCGAGAAAGACCGCCTGAACACCCTCGTATGGCTGACAGAGCAATCCAGTACGAAAGAAATTAACAACAATCAGGCTGTGACTGCATTTATGTCTAACGCTCCGCATCACATCACGCAGTTTGACAACAAAGCCATTCAGAACTTGATGAAGGTCCTTCCTGATTCAACGAAGGTGGCAGAAAGCGCTGTACAAGCCATGCTCGGCAGCACCGCACCGGTGATGAACCAGTGGAAAGGCATGATTCAGTCCGTGATGGAGCAGGATTAATCGCATAACTTTAAACCTGTACAAAGACCCTCTGAGGATAGCGCTCAGAGGGTGGTTTTTTATTGTCCGTATTTTACACGGCTTTATTCAGAAAGGAGACTGCCCTTATGGCAAATTATGAATCTCGTATGCGCACTTCCTATTTCCAGGTGAAAAATGAGGAAGAGTTCCTCGAAACAATGAATAATCTCAATCTCGATATCAAGATCGTCACAGAAGACAAAGGTATCGTGATTTATGGATCGGATTTCACGTATACGACCCAAGAGATCCTGGCCGATAATGGTGATTATATTGGAGAAAAAGAAATAGACGTTTTAGATATTATACAATCTCACCTGAAGGATGGGGAAACCGTACTTATCAACAGCATTGGCTACGAAAAAATGCGCTATCTTCACAGTACATCTGTGATTATCACATCCAAAGAAATCCTCAGTGTCAGTGCAGAAGAGGCTGTGAAGGAGCTGGCAGTGAAGCAAGGGTTGCTCACGGAGGAACAGGCTCTAACGTTAGAATGCATTTATTAAAAAAGTAATACGTAATAACCCTCTGAGGATAGCGCTCAGAGGGTTATTTTTTAATCAACGAAAAACCCAGACCTTCTTATCCGAAGCGGGCGGTAACGCGACCCGCTTCCGATAAAGCAAGCGAAAATCGATTTATTAACCTATTCCGAAAGGGGAATTACACATGTCAATTAAAATTCGAAATCAAAAACCGGCCGTTTTATATCAAGATCCGTTCAATGTTCTGCCGAATATCAACGCCGACAAGGACATAAACGAGTATGGGGACAAAATCACGGACCACATCAAAGACCGCTATATCAAACCGATGTACACGCCCATTAACAGCAACCATCCAGTGGTCATTGAAGATAATGCTGGTGGAAATACACAACAAATCGACGAGGATACACTCTTCAACGGTGTGATGCACCTATGGACGAGTGACACGCTCGATGTGACCCTTCAAGACCAGATCAGCGAAATCTATCGTCAGGGTATTCAATACCTTGCTCCGAACGACTGGTATTTCGAAGAACAGCTCGGTATCGAGGCGCTTACACGCATGAAACTGCCGGTTCCGTCCCAAAGGGCTGGAAAGATCGTGAAGTACTCCGCTTCAGTGGATGTGATTCCGACAGCAAAAGCGTTCCTGGCACAGCCAGACGCGACGAACGCCATTAACTGGTTTGCGAACATCGCGGCCTATACGCATGAGCGTCCGTTTAATAATTACTTACTCATGACGGTGCAGACAGCCGACGTGTTCAACGATCTCAAACAGCAGGTGAAGAACTACGTCCAGGCGTGGCAGACGAAGCAGCCGATCAGCAAAGACGTGAACAAACTGCTTGCTGACTTCGATAAAATCGATCTGACAAACGACTTATCTGCCGGATTGTTTCTACCAAACGGCGGCGGAGCTTCCCCAGCGGAGCAGGACGCCTTATCGTTTACCCGCATTGTGCTTTATGTCATGAGCCAATTCGAGAAAAACACAAACAATCCCGGGGCGTTTACGATCCAGCCGTCGAATCTGCAGCAAGTATACTTCCCGGAAAACCTTATTATTCTGAACCTGGAAAACTACGCGCACGCAAAACCTGCGGATATTAAGAGTGACTGGGATCAGTTTGAAAAGGCGCTCAACGCCAAAAAGAATCTGCGCTTTATTTCAAACAAAAAGCTGATGACAGCCAAAGCGGTCAACCGAAGTATCGGCGGAGGCAGTAAATCATCAAGCTCCTCTGGGAAAGGTCGAGGTCTTGAACGGGCGAAAGTGCAGCCATTCAGCGGAAAACCAATCCCGGCACAGCAAATGCTTACGATGATGAAGCGCGTAATCGAATCGCAGGTCACAAAACAAGTGACGCAAAACACGTACAAGAGCCAATCCATCTCGTACATGCGACCAAACAGACGTAAACCAGATGACATTAACTTGCCGGGTAAGCTGACTACGACGATGTACCGCCCCGACATTCATGTATATCTCGATACATCTGGATCGATTTCTGAATCCCAGTACAGAGACGCTGTGACAAACCTGATTATGTTGACGAAACGGATTAACTGTAACTTATACATCACTAGTTTCAGTCACTACATCAGCCAGACGTCCCTTCTCAAAACGAAAGACCGCTCCACGTCTCAGATTTACCAGCAGTTTCTGCGGATTCCGAAAGTGACTGGCGGAACGGACTTTGAACAGGTATGGCGCAAGATCGACATGATTGATGAGTTCAACAAAAAGAACAATTACTCGCACCAAATCAACTTCATGATTACCGACTTTGGCTACCACCTTTCTTCCGGCCACCGCTGGGATCAATCACGGGCGAGTGTGAAGAACACGTATTACGTACCGATGTCCATGAACCCAAATGGATGGCAGCACCTGCGCCAATGGGCAAAAGAGTTTAGAGAGCAAATGATTAAAGCGGGAGATTACGGCATCAGAAAGCGCATGCTTCTGTAAATCTTTCAGACACATAAAAGGGGAGCGGACCTGTCACCGCTCCCCTTTCACTATAAAATCTGTGAAGTTGAAAATCTAAGAAACTAAAACTACTAACAACAGGAGGTAACTTATGAGATGGATACAAGAGAGGTGTTACGACCATTTAAAAGACAGCGATTAGGGTTTGAAGGGGTACTGATCGACATATTTGAACCGAACAAACGAAACGGGTTCAGCTACGGGCTCGTATTTGCGAGCGTATATGCTCCAAATGAAAGAATTGAGCTGGACCACGTAGTTATCCAGATGAGCGTGGCAGATTTCAAGAGGGCTCAATTAACCCTTTATACGCGTTATTATTTCACAGCGTCCATCGAATCGTACTACAAAGTGACAGACATTCTTGGGATTACAGCCAGACGAGAAAGTTTCATGCTCCAAAACATCAGTTTGCACAAGCTGCGGGAATTGCCTGAATCTCAGCTTGCGCAGCCAACCGCATATGTCATGAAACGAATCAATAACATCATGCTCTGCAAGGCCGGACCGCGACATACCGAAGAGGAACTGATTGATACGGTGTGCAGAACCGCAAATGACGGGTCGGTCGAACAATTTATAAATGAATATACAGAAAGTTATCAGCAGGTCATCGTAAGTAAACGTGACGTCGAAGACGCCCTGTACGCCTAAACCCTAAAAGCACGGCCCGCCTGGTCGGTCCGCAATCAAATCTGGGAAGAAATCGCTGAATGACCAGGCGGTACAAAATGAAAAGAGGAGTGTTGAAAAATGGAAAAGACAACAAATATCAAAATGGGGAAACACGACACGCTGCGCATGGCATCGATTCATGATTTCGGAAAGAACGATCAAAATGGTAATGGCTCTGGTACTGGTGCCGGCGCAGGTTCAAGTGCCGTTGTAAGTGTTACGCAGGCCCCGTCTAAATCAAACGGGCAAGGACAAGATGACGGGGAGATAGACCTTCTCGTCAATTACAACGAACTTGCTAAAAAAGGGCACTTCTCCGAGGCCTTATTTCGTGATGCCCAAATTATGCAGGTGTTAAGCGTGCTCGCTTCCAAAAAGAAGCCGAATGCCATTTTAACAGGGGATTCCGGTGTTGGTAAAACGCAAATCGTAGAGGAAATCGCCCGCAGGCTCGTCAATGACGACCCGATCGTAAACAGCATGTTAAAAGGGATTACCCTGTATGAGCTTCCGCTAGGGAAAATCGTGAGTGGTTCTAGTTTTGTAGGACAGCTGGAAGAGAAAATCTATCAAGTCATCGACTTCGCACAAAACCCGAAGAACAAAGCAATTATCTTTATCGATGAGATCCACCAGATTATGGGATCGGAATCGAACCCGACGTACAATAAGCTCGCTCAGATTTTAAAACCGGCCCTTGGCAGAGGACACCTGCGCGTCATCGGAGCAACAACCACCCAGGAAGCCGTCACATTCCTTAGTGACCCGGCATTCTCGCGCCGTTGGTCAGATGTACAAGTTCCTGAATTGAGTCCGGAACAGACGGCTGAGATCGTCCTGAACATCCGGGACGCCTTCCAAAAGCACCATAATGTGATCCTGCCGGACAACGTGATTGAGCATGCAGTCGCTATTGGAGATGAATTCAAGCAATACGGCTCCCACCGACCAGACTCCACGATTACGCTGATCGATAAAGCGATGGCAGACGCCCGCATCAAGCGCGTCAAGCTCAAAGAAGAGGCGAAAGTTAATCCTCATCTGCAGCACATCATCGCAGCGCAGCCCCGCCCTATCGTTGGTGTGAAACAGCTCAAACAATCGGCGCTTTCTCTATTAACCGGAGACGAGAAAATGTTCGAACAAAACGCGGATCTGCTTGAAAATGCGCTTGATGACCGGATCATCGGGCAGGAAACGGCGAAAACAGCCGTCATAGATGCGGTTAAACGTCTCGGTCTTCGCCTGACAAAACGGAAACGTCCTGTGAGTTTCTTATTTGCCGGACCCTCCGGAACCGGGAAAACGGAAATCGCCAAGCAAATTACCGAGGCGGTCTTCGGCTCCAAAGAACGCATGGTCTATATCAACATGAGTGAATTCTCGAATCCAGCATCCATGACACGAATCATCGGTTCCTCTGCTGGGTATGTTGGCAGTGACTCCAAACAGGAGCTTCCGTTTGACACACTGGAGAACAATCCGTATCAGGTCGTATTACTGGATGAATTCGAAAAGGCGCACACGGAGGTCCAGCGCTTCTTCATGCAGGCTCTCGATGAAGGGGTTGTGAAGACGAACCGCAACAAGGAGATCGACTTCTCCCGTACGATTATTATCGCTACGACAAACGCCGGCGTGATTGACATGTCTAAGCGTTCCCTGGGATTTGTTCAGGAGGAAGCGCCAAAACGATCGAACGAGGACATTATTCGCATTCTGCAATCGTCGTTTGATACAGAGCTCTTGAACCGTTTTGAGAAACTGATCGCCTTCACGCCAATACAAAAAGAAGACTACACGAAGATCCTTGCCGTGAAGTATAACCAGTTGATTGAAGAAGCTCAGGCAAACCGCAAAGACCTGCTGTTTGCACCAAGCCATATCGATATCGATCAGGCAGTTTCAAACGATAAGTTGTGTGAGCTGGCAGAACAGTCTTATACACCGGCCTCTAACGGTCGTCCGGCTGAGAGGACGATCCGGGAATACATCGAGAACACCATTCTCGATAACCCGAACGCTACGCAGTTCGACCTTTTGTAAAACTTAAAAAACTGTCTTCTGACGAGAGCTAAAAAGCGTTATCAGAAGGCACACGGCCATGTGTACCCAATTGTCGTACACATGGCCAATTAATTATATAGAATCAAAAATCCATTGAATGAAAGAGGGTATAAGCATGCCAATTACAATCGATACGTCTTCTGATAATCTGAATGAACAGATCACTCAAGTGAACAACACGATCGCTTTGAACAAACAAGTAGACGCCAAATATTTCTCGAAAAACATGACCGGAAACGGCAAACGTAAAACCGGGCTATTCTCCGTAGATAACGACACAATCAATACGTTCATCAAAGAGAGTCGCCGGCTTTTAGACCGCGTTAACCTAAACGAAGCCGCTCACAAGAATCTGGAACGCCACAGCCAGCAAACGTTCGGTAACTTCTTTCATCAGAGCACGAAAGAAAAAGACCAGGAGTTCAAGAAATTTGAAAACAACCTGACCTCTATGATTCCACCGGTCATGCTTCTCCCGATTTTATCGTCAGCATCTCCTGCGGCACTATCTTTCCCAAAAGATATCGGGATGTATAATCTTAATGCGCTGGAGACGATCTGGACAAAAGTGACCAACGGTACCATCGACGGAAAACCCGCGACGACTTATGCACGACCAGTCGTACAATCTATGAGACTGTATTCCAGGGAGAAAAAACACCAATCAAAATCCGGCCATGTTTCTACGGAATCCCAAGTTACCGGACAGCCGGACATCTATGTGCTGTTTGCAACGGTGCTTGACGATATGGATAAAGACGGAGACATGATTTTTGCGAACTCCCGCATCAATGGCGGACGCCGTGTTACGGAAAACCAAGGGGTTGTCACGCTCGCAAGTCTGGAAGAGAAATCCAGAACCGAGTACGACTACAACAAATTAAACGAGCAGCTGGATAACCACCTGATCGAAGTTATCGGCAACACACAGGTGAACATCCCGGGAATTACAGCTCATCAGCTGTCTCTTACGATTGGTGACGAATCCATGAGTGACCTGCTCGAATCGCAGGCGACAACGATCACACACCAGGCCGAGGAAACTCTGCTAAAATTCGTTGAGGTATTCAGCGCACGCATGAAGGAACTCAAAGCGAAGAATTACCACTATCCGAGCGCACAAAAACATCTTGATAATGCGCTTATCACGTTCGTTCAGCATATTGATTTACTGAATGATATAGAGGATAACCTGATTACAACCGACCTCCTGGCGTCGATCTATCAGAAGCTGAAAGAGAACCTGGGTGACCAGCGCACGATTAATGACATCGCACGCCACAGTCTGCGCCTCTTATTGTCTCAGCGACTGCACGAACTGGAGGAGATCCGTGACAACGATGGGCTGTATCGCTTTGAGCCGAACGACCAGATCGTTAACCAGGCTATGCAACAAAACCCGAACTATTCGATGCAGCAAAAGCGCATCGTTACCACGACTGATCCGCTTGTTATCGGTCAGGCAGGTGCCGGTTCCGGGAAATCCCATACACTTATCGGACGAATCAACTTCCTGAAAGACCAGGGTGAAGATTTGAGCAAAGTGCTGGTATTAAGTTTTACAAACGTCGCCGCTATTAACATCAACAACCGTTTTCCAGGAGTACGCTCCGAGACGCTTGCGAATATGTTTCATACGATTTATTCCGCGACGCATCCTGCACAAAAACTGTCTCAGCCGTCTACCGTGGCTAACTCGATCCGCCTCTTGAACCCAGCAAGCCAGTATTTCCAGGACATGGGCCTTGACGCAGATGAACTACGAGAATTTATCGAAGATTTCGCCATGAGGCTTGAGCAGTTCGACCAGACAGGATTTAAGCGTGTGAACCTGCAGCAAGAATTAAAACGCCTGTCTAACCTTATCGAAGGAAATCTTGATATGTGCAGCTATGTCTTAAACGCTGTGGAACAGACGACGCTGGAGCTGGAACCGATCATCATTCACCATAAGCTCCTTCACGGCGGAGACGACCTGAACATTCCGGACGCTTACCAGAACCTGAATTATATTATTACGGATGAATCACAGGACATCTCGACATTTGAGTACATCCTGCTGTTAGAGTTGACGCTTCACTATCGCTCCCAGCTGTTGATTATCGGTGACGGTTCCCAGACATTGTACGAGTTCCGTAACTCCGATCCACGTTATATGAACGCACTGGAAGCATCGAACGTGTTTACCAGCCACAAACTGGAGACGAATTACCGTTCTAACGAAGAAATTCTAATGTATGCTAACCAGTTCCTGCAGGTCATTGACGCAAATAAATACGCAGGTATTCAACTTAAATCTTCTAACTTCAGCTCTCCAACGGAACAGTCCGTGAAAGATGCCATCACGATCGGCGATAATGAAATCTCTGGCGGTACGCTGAAGGACTACACGGAAGGCCTGAAAGAGTATTTACAAAACGACAAGCAGTTCGAGAAATGGTTTATCGACCGCGTCAAAAAGGGCGAACAGGTTGCTATTATGGGCTGGACGAGAAAAGAAGTTATCGAAGCGGGTGAAGTGATTGAGGCTATGCTGAAAGACCACCAGCTTGCTCACATCGAAGTCACAAACATCATGTCTAACAACGAGCGTCCGATGACACTATTGTCTCGTTTTGCACGGGCGAAAGCCGAAAGCCTCCGATCTTTCGATCCGACTCATCCGCACTACCTGAAAGAGATCGAACGTCATGTCGATGAGTTCCTGAACAGGGAATTCAAGCGGGCATCCAGCAAACAGAGTGCGTTTTATTACAACTTCATCATGAGAAACGTAAAATCCGTAACGCAAAGCCATGAATGGAACGCCTGGGTAGCGGACTACCGCCAAGGGAAAATCAATAGACACCAAATCGGCAGTTTCCTGATTCAGCAGCTCCTTCGCCTGGAAACACGCAAGAACGCGATGGATCAATTCCTGCGTAAACAAAAAGATGTGCCGAACTACGATAAATGTCCAATCATCCTATCGACGATTCACGGTACAAAGGGTCTGGAATTCGACCACACTGTTGTCTTGTTTAACGAAACAAAACGCGGTGCGACCTCACAAGAATCCATGAGAATGATGTTTGTGGCTTTATCACGCGCGAAGAAGTCCGAGTTTATTATCAACTCTCATCGCGCATCGAAAATGCGTACCGTGTCAGATTCCCATGCCGGGATGTTCCAAACACCGGTCAGCAGTGCCTTTCTCCGCACGATGAACGACGCGGCGAAGCTCCAGCAGGCTCAGCCTGCGACGGCCACACCTTAACATCTATCCGACCTCTGGACCCTCATGGGGTTTCGGAGGTCTTTTTTTTTCTTGCACGATGCCAGGTCACACCCAGTTATTAAAATGCTTTATTTAAGGCGAGTAATGGGCCGTAGAGACGTTTTAGGACCTATCGGGGTGTAAAAGTACCAATTTACTGGATAATGGCTCACAGACAATCTCTCAGGGGTAGATATCGCCATTACGGGAGTATTTAACACCTCACCCCGAGATCACAAAGCAAAAACCGCTTAAAAATCAAAAATGTTCCTTCGTTCCTGGTTTATTTGAGAAAACTTTATATACGTAACACGTATGTATATATTATTTTTTTTTATAAGTCTTTACTTAATAAAAAGAGGAACAAAGGAACATAATCGCGTGACCCCTTGGTATGAAAGGATTTAGCTGTTCCTTTTTTGCCTGTGACTCCAGGGACATTGGAGGGACATTTCAAGAGAAAAAGGAACAAAACTGCCGAAATTACTTGCATGTATGCAAAATGAGGTGTTTGTTCGTTTAATGTTGGAACCGCTTACATTTATAAATCTACTTGCATGTACGCAATTTTCACTCAAAAAAAGGAACATTTAGAGCGAAAAAGGAACATTTTGACCCTAAAAAGGAACAAAGCAGGAACAAATATAGGGACACCTTTTCGGGGGCATTTAGCAGTATCCCGCCCCTCTTTTTTCTGTGACTTACGGACCGAAGCGTCCGTTTTCGCCGATGAACAAAACCCTGAGTGTTGTGGTAGGCGGAATGAGAGGAAATAAAAGTGAAAACGCTCTGCATACAGTGGAATAGATAAATTATTTCATTGTTAAACAAATAGGCATATGCTATAATGGAAATAGATGGAAAACACTGTACGTCCAACGTTTTAGTTATAAATTATGCTTATTTTGCACCCCACCATGAAAAAAAGGGACTAAAAAACAGGAGGTTTTATTGATGATCGAGGAAATGAAAAAGATAAACGGCCAGGCTGAGCAAGACAATCAGACAGGCATTCAACCGATCCAGACAGCTATCGCCGAAGTGAATATCGTACCGGCTATCACGGAAACATCCAATTTTCAAATTGTGCTGCAGGAAATCCCGCTCCGGGTGCAGGAAGCAAACAAACTGCTTGAAGATTACCGCGAAAATCCCGACGCGTTTCTTGAAACCATCGACGATGCTACCCTGGATGGCCAATTAAAAGAAATGGCGCAGGTGTCAGGGTTTGTCAGAGACGTGGAGAAATCACGTAAGGACATTAAGGCATATATGAATGGCGTCCGGGATCAGCTGCTCAACACGCTCGATAAGCGCCTGGAAGGAGCGTCGTTTCGCGAGTTGGAGCGGGCCCAATCGGATATTAAACAATTAAAGAAAGATGTGGACGCTGACCGACGCGCAAAGCGCTGGGAGGAAATCAGAGTGACGTTTGAAGCGAATGTGAACCGTTATCCGTTGCTCGGAGAATTCACCCCGGAACTTGCGGACTTCAGCCGGTTCAAGCTCTTGTTTCCGAAACTGATCTCTGGGGCGAAAACACGTAAAGTGAAAGAGGCGGATCACACAACCGTAAACGAGACACTCTATGCGTGGAATACCGCGGTGGAACTCATAAAAGAAAACGAATGGGGATTGTCGCCGCAGGATTTGAACCAGCTGCTTACGATGTTCAAACAAAATCCTTCCGTAGAACTGGTTCAGCGGGAAGGCCGACAGCTTAGAATTAACGCCGAAGCCCGAGAGAAAGCTCGCCAAGAAGCAGAAGCCCGCCGTATCGCACAAGAGCGTCAGGCCAAAATCGCTGAGCAGCAACGCCAGGAAGAACTGGCACGCATTCAGGAGCAGGAGCGTCAGGCTAAGTTAAAACAGGACGCTGAAGCGCAAAGGAGAGCGGAGCAAGAACGGCAGGCGCTCGAAGAACGCTCTCGTCTGATGGCGGAACAGGAACGCCAGCGGAAAGCGGAATACGCCAACTTCGGCGGGCAGTATAAAACGATTTTCAAAGAATCGTTCCCGCGTTTTATAGAGTACCTGTTTAACAACCCGGCATATCACGATGTCCATTCCAGTGCGCAGACCAAAGCATCTGTCATTTATGACATCATGCGCCAGGTAGAGCGTCCGGACTCCGTGGTCACAAGGGAAACTGCGAAAGATCCACAGAAGGTGCTGGATCTTGTCCGATATATTCTGGATGCGTAAATCGCACAGCTGAACGGGAAAAAGGGTCCGGGGGTTATCCCCGGACCCTTTATTTTTTGGCTTTTAATGCGAGTGCTTTTTCACGGCGCTCTTTGAATTTAATTAATTTCGCCCCGTCAATGTTTAAACGATCAATAGCCTCATCAAGAATAGCGATTTCATTGTCGTAATCTTTAAGTTTTCGATAAGCCATGGCATATGAATCATATAAGACGGGTGCGTCGTAGCCGTTGTAACGGGCCTTATCGAATAATTCAATGGCTCGCTCAATATTACCATCTTTTCGTTCCCTGTCGCCTTTTTCCCAGTACGGCATCCCTTCGGCGAAGCCTTTATGGGAGTCATTCGAATTCTTAATTTTATTTAGCGCGACTCGGTTATGGACAGGGTTGATCGATAGTTCTTCTGTAACAGCCACCTCTACTTCGCCATACTTTTCTTTTAACAGCAACCAAACATCTATTAAATGGTAGGTCGGTATATTCCGACCGAGTTTCTCTAATGCTTGGTCTTGATCCGACTCATAATTAGTGACGTAATCATCCCCGATGTATATCCACGCAGTAATTGATTTTGCATATTTGCTTTTCATGATTTTGCTTTTATTAGACAGCAATAACGTTTTTGTTTCACTGATATATTTGTCCAAATTCCCACCGTAGATGACATCGATCTCATCCCGCATATTCCGATCAATGAAGACGACGTTTTTTAGATTTTCATATACCACGCCATCAAAGGAGCGATGCTTTATCCCAAAGTAATGTTCTTCTATTTCACTTGGGTATAGACAAGGAGCTTTTTCAAACTGGAGTGCAGGTGTGCCAGGGCTTCGATCATATCCGTTATCTCTGTTAGTCAACAATGGGATGATTCGATTTGTTAACCTATCATTTGTTTCATTTAGTATTCTGGTCATTTCTTGCGTTTCTAACGCGATCGCCTCGTCTTCGGTCAACCCCTCCCCGACAAAACGAACACCGGTGTCGTACATGTTGCGGATTTTTTCAGCCTCATAGGCCCGTTCGTGAAACTCTTTATAGCGGTCTTTTCGCCCTTTTCCCACATAGAAGGTTTCACCCGTCTCTTTAATAAACCACGCATACACATAGAAATCTTTCGCGGTGCTTCCAGTTGAAACACCTACATCTGATGAAGAAATAGAGACGTTATGATTTTCATCAAATGAAATCCCCACAGACATATCCATAGATTGTTTCTTTTCTTTCTCTTTTTTCTTTCCAAAAAGTTTGCCCAACAGCCCCATTAGTACTCCTCCTCTTTGATTTGATGGTGTGAGAAGTCTTACCAAGATGTCTAACCAGATTTTGCTTATAGTTTAACATAAATATCCAAACCCCTCCTATCGATCTTTTCAGACCAACACGTGAAACGAAAAACACCACCCCTTTTATAAAGGAGTGGTGTCGTGAAGTTGTTCATTTTCTCTGTATCCATTTTCCCTTTTTAAACTTCAACGGGACCGACAGTTATATAGTTACATTCAATTATTGAAACAACTATTGGCTTTCTAATATATTTAAAAATTTTCGATCATGGTGTTAAATCTATTATACGCTAAATAATTATATATATTTTCATTAATAATGTTGTTGAAGTTGTAATGATTAAGCTCAGGATTAAAGGAAGAGGGGTTATCTGGGTCTGCCAGCAGATCGTGGGTATCTTCCATCATCTTCAAAAATTCACTTAGGAATTCTTTCTCAGAGGGGGTTAGTTCAAGCTCTTCGTAAAATGGGTTAATATCAGGATCAATAAGCCCGTTACTCAGTATATGTGACACTCTAAAAAAATAGGATGAACCACCTGAAACATCTTTGATATACATAGAAGTCTCTGCCAGAAGATTATCCAAAGCATCGAGGTCCGACTTTAGATTCATGAGAGCATTTACGAATTCTTCACCAACTGGATCATTATGAATGAAGCCCTGAGTACGTGTGATCGTTTTATGTAATTGTTGGACAAATCTGTCGCTAAAAATCTCAAAGTGTCTTTTTTCTTCCTGATATGTTCGCAGATATTGGTAATTAAACACCGTGCTGATTAATAGTAAAATGCTTAATGTTATTACAAGATTTTTATTCATACTAACCACCTTATCTTTCAGAATGCACCTGAGTTTATTATAACTCAGGTACATCTTTATAAAAGAGTTTCATACAATGTTACTCTTTTATTCTGGAACAAATAAGTTTGTTCTTACATCCGTTTTATAGTAATTGCTAGGTCTGAAAAATAGATTACCTGTAGGTATATGAGCAATACCTGTTAATTTAGCATGTGCGTTTTCTGCTCTTAGGATATTGTTTCCCAGGTTTCCGGATACAGCTCTTACTACAGTTCCATTATAGTCTATTTGGTCATCATAATTGGGACCAAAAAAGGATTCAGTTCTTAATTCTTTTACCTCGTATGGTGTAAGTGCTTCCCATAAATCTATTACTCTTTCCCCGTGTGGAAGGCGAGAAACAAAGTATCTTATCGGCTGATTTGTCTGCTCTAAATCTTGCCCATCCAATATACTTGATATAAAGACATTCCTGCTCGTATGACTAAATTGAGATATTCCTATTTCAAAGTTTTCAAAACTTATACCTCCGTTATAGTACACAACACTTAAATCTTTTGTTAACTCGTTATATTCAACCAATGCACCATGGAGGACTTCGTAGACAGCGTGTTGGTGATAAATACCTTCACCATCAATACCAGTATGGTAACCTGTTGGAATTATCATCGATAGTTGTGTTAGTGTATTATATCCTTGCTCACTACTATAGGCATAATAATCATAGCTTGTACCAGACTGAGCTCGCCACCGCTTCCATCCTTCTCCTTTAAAAAGATCCTCCACGTAAATTCCACCGTAAAAGTTCTTCTCTTCCAAGTTGATGCTATTCGTTGGAGACTCTTTTAGGTCACGAAACAGTTGGTCTAAACGATCATACCTTATATTAATATCTTCCCAATTATCACTCTCGGAAGGGTTAGTCCCGTATATAGAGAACTCAGGCTCCTTAACTACATTATTACCTTCATCGTCAATGATTGTCTCTGGTGAAGTCGTTTCATTAGTAATCTCAACTTCATCTTTGAATTGAGATTTATTATTAATGTTTAGCAACGGGATAATCTTATCAGCTAGTTCAAAATGGTCATACCCTTCTACCTCTATAAAATTCACTGAGGATTGATATAATCTCTCAAACGTATTTTCATCAATTTCTTGTTCAAAACTAATCCACTCCCCATTATCTTTATGTTCTAACACAAATGAGAGAGTAGTATTATCCATATTCTCTACTCTGAACTGTAATACGTTAAAATCGTCAGAGTCAATGTCACCTACAACTAAATTTTCAGCATAGTGCCCGTTATCAATCGGATAGATTTCACCAGCAAAGGCCAGATCAAAGTTTTGACCATTGATAGAAATTAATCCATCACCATTAACTTCCCCGTTCTCCTCTTGAATGACAAATTGACTTAGGGAGTATGTATTGTCAGCAGCGTCATTCTGAATGATCTCCCCATCCACATGGTCCATTGGAATTATTAACGTATCTGCATCTGAAGCTAAAGTCTGATTGGTAAATATAGCAGAAAGTAAGACTAAAAGAACAAAAGGTATTAGTTTCTTCATCAATAAACCTCCCAAATATTCAATTTTTTGCTATCAATCTTTTTAAATGCATACAACATGACAACCGCTTGTCTGAGCATCACCACCATTTTGTGAGAAAATATTAAAAATTAAGATTACTAAACTTGCAATCTTAGACTATATTAAAAGGAAAAAAAATGAAAATATGATTTTCCTGTAAATTTCAAATTAATTTAGCAATAAATGGTATAGAATACAAATAAATACCATATTCTCACAAATGTTAAATGTTTCTATATAAATGTCGTTTATGCAAATAATGCAAAATAAAACCATATATGTTATAGGGTAGGAGGAGCGAAATACCCCTCCTTCGCCTTATACCTCTCGAAACGTACGAGGTAGAACATTTCAGACCCTTACATTTTAAGTTCCAGACCTAAACGAAAAACACCGCCCCTTTTAAAAAGGAGCGGTGCCATGAGTTTGTTTATTCAGATGGTGCTTCTCTATTCATTCGCTGTTTGGCTATTTCCTTACGACGCTCGCGCAGCCGTTTTGCATACGCAGGACTTGTTCGAAACGCCATCGCTTCTCGCTCCGGCACGTCGTATTCCTCTCCGGTAACGGGGTTTCTGCCGACACGGGGGGATCTCCTTGATAAGTACCAACTACCCTTCCCGTGCATTTTTACCTCATTCCCGTTTTCAAGTTCCTCACATATGCTGTCCCACATGGCATCGAACGCGACCTTGATCGTATCTTTATGAATACCTGAGCGCTCTGAGGCCCGTTCTTCGATGTAATTTTGATTGCGCACATGGCCGCCATCATCTACGAATGGTTTTTCATCACTCTTTTGGGTGTTCTCTCTCTCTTCTGCACTCATGTGCACCACCCTCCTTTCAGCTATATCATAGTTCCGGACCATCGTCTTCCAGTTCGACATCCCGCTCATCGAACCCGTAATCATCCCCGGCAGTTGTCTTTTGATACGACTGACCTCGACCTCGGATGTACGTATCATAGGACTTGTCGTAGTTGTTACCTTTCATTTCTTGCGCTGCCAATTCTTCTTGCTTCACTTGCTGATACGAGCGGCGAGTAGGCGTTGTCACCGGTGCGTGTCCTGCGTAGGACAATCCAGCGGCTTTCATTTCCCCTTCCCGACTGAATTGCTTTAAGAGGTCACGCTGCATCACATTCAGGTCTGCCTCGGTAGGCTCTGTCTGAAGTGGATTCACTCCATCATTGTCCTGTACCATACGGTCATAATCGGCGTGAAAATCGACCGTTTCCCCTTCATACTTACTTTCAAACGAATCAAACGTTTTTGTATAAAACGAAGGATGATTGGCGGTAAACGCATCGAAATTGCGAACAAGGTTTTTCTCCCTATCCGGAGAAAGGCTTTCCCCGCCCAGTTCTTTCGTCGATTGTTTGTATGCGTCCAGCATAATATCACGAAGGACGGTATGATCCGGATTGTCCGCGAGGATGACTCCTCTGCGCCGGAACGAATGCTGGATCTCATCTTTTAGGATTCCGTCGGATTCAGGATCGCCTGACTGTGCCCGGTAATACATAGACTCGTAACTGTTTTTAATACGACCTTCCGCTGACAACTGTTCAATTTGTTCTTTTCGCATCATCTTCACCATAAGACACGCCACTCCTTTAGTATGAGGTATATTAAAGAAATAAGCTATTGTTCGTGTGCCAAATGGGAAGAGTCGAAAAAAACACCTCCCATTCAGTATATCACGAACAAACACTTACATACACAGCAATTTGCCAATTTTTTTGATAACTTTTTCTATTTGTTTTACTGGTTTTGAAATCCGTCTCATTTCCTTTAATGTATAATTTTACCAGTGGTTAGGTAAAAAAAAGAAGGTCGGTCCCCCCACCTTCTTTTTAGTTGGATTAAAGAGCGATCCCCGCATCTTCTTCTACAGAGGCTGGAACTGGTTGGGCCAGACCTTCTGTTTTCTCAGGTGACGCTTTTACAGGTTCTATGATACGCTGCGTATCTTTCTTCGCGAGCTTGGTCTGCTCTGTCGCTTGGCGCATGGTAAACGGAGCAAATCGTTTGTTCTGCTCCCCTTCCAGAAGAGACTCCCCGTTAATCGCGAGTTTCGTAAGTTCATCATAACCGCCCCCGTAGGCCACGCGGTCCATCGGAGATCCTTTGATCGCCATCGCATCTTTCAGCGGGAGGATCTGCCCGTTATGGGTCAGCGTCTCGGTTACCGAATCAATGAATTTCTCATTGACATCGACCCGCATCTTGTTCTCCATGATGTCGGAGAGCTGTGTTTTGAACGTATGCGGTGTGAGCGAGCGCTTCGGGTTATTCACGTCTTTCCCGCGGAACGTTTTGTTCATATCATCCGTTAGGATTTCATTCACTGTACGAGCATGATCCGCGTCGTGCTTAATCTGGAGCGTACCCTGCGTGAGCGGATACATCGATTCCAGTGCCGCTGTGATATCCTGGTTACGCATCGTCGAGACGAGCTTCTGGCTGAACGCTCCTGCAAGACCAGTATCATCGGACTTAACGCCTGTGGCGTACTGAATTTCCCGGGCGTCATGCTCGGTCTTCTTGCCTGTATGATACTCTTTGTAGTCGTCTAGCTTTTTCGGACTACCTTTCGCCCCGTTATCCACCATTTGCTTAAATGAATTGAATACCGCCTCGTCATTTTTGAACGAAACGAAATCTCCGCCAAAACCGTGCTCTCGGAACAGCTTGTGGCTGTATGCGTTTAAATCACGCTGAGACTGCTTTAAGAGTTTTGGATTCGAGCTCTTTGCGTTCTTCTCGGCTTTTTCATACAGCTTTTTCGGGCTGTCATCCCCGAGCTTCTCCGCTCTCGCTTCGGCACTCGCTAAGTCCATTCCTGTCTGGAAGTACAGCTCGTCTTTTCCTGAACCTTTATCGATCATGTTCGCCCAGTGAGAGAATTTCTCGACCAGGTCTTTATTGGCTGCTTTCGAATCGAACTTCATGATACCCATGGTGTCTCCATCGAAATCCATATCGTGTGACTTATCCGCAATCGGGTTAATTGCAATCCCGTGAACCGAATCGTCTTTCACGACTGTCATAGCACGGATCGCCCCATCTCGCCATACCGGATCACGGAACGCCATGACAACGTCGCCTTCTTTAGCATCCAGCGCATCCATCATGTCCTGATTCATCCCCGCTTCCCCGATGTTCAGTCTCGGGTCTACAACCGCTACTCCTGTAGCAGAATGATTCATACGTTTCCCCATGATCTTGTCACGGATAAAGCTGTGTTTACCGTTATGGCCGCCGTCAAATTGCCGATCAATGATGGTGGACTGGATCTTATCGAAATGGTCTTGCGCTTTCGCCTGCGCTTTCTCCTTGGCTTCGTCCGTGTCGGCTGTTGTATAGTCATAGACGGCATCGTAGATGTTCGCGTAATGGTTCGTGAAATCCGATCGTCTCATGGAGCCGTCCACCAATTCTACGTTCTGGCGAAGTGACGCCGATAAAACCGGAATTTCATTGGTTGTTCTACCATTTTTAAACTCTACTTCAAATGGCACGTCCAGGAAGCCGCCCTGGTCTTTAATTTGATCTAAAAACTCACCAGAGTCCACGTCCGGATCATACGTAAAGTGGTGTCTCTCCTCATCGGCATGAGGGGTATACTCATTCATGATGGTGCCATCCGCTTTCATATCCAGACCAGTTGCGATCAGGTATTCACGGTACGTACTCCAAGCAGAATCGTTTCGGCCATAAATTTCATCCAGGATGCCGTTCGCTTGCTTAGATTGCAGCGCCCAGGCAAGCTGACCGCTTGCTTTACGACCTTTTCCTTCAAGAACGTCCTCTCGGGTATACGCGTGGGTCTTGTCATCCACTTTCATATCAGTGACGATGATGTTCAGCTGACCCATGGCTCCTTCGAATGTCTCCCCGGTATCCGGATCGACAAGGTCTTTCACTTCACCGTCCATGAGCTCTTTTACCACTCCGGCATTGTGGCGGGAGAGCATGGAATACGGCGCACTCACCACATCAAGCTCAGGATTCGCTTTCATGAAGCGTACTTCTTTATCAAGCCCCTGCTTTTTCGCTTCAGCAGGGTCCATGTCACGGTCAATGACAATCCCGATTGTTCCTTTGTTACCACCGAAGTCAGAGAGCTTATCTCCACGCTGCAGCGGGCGGAAGCGACCGTGTTCTTCCAGGAACGACTCCATGGCTTCGCCCGCTCTTGCACGGCTGCTACTGTCTGTCACACCTGTCCACGCGTTATATAAATCAACACCTTTGTCCAATAGTTCCCGGGACCACAACATTCCACTACCTTTTAAGAGCATTGCCGGGTCTTGGTCTGGGTCGACCGCCAGCTTCTTAATCGTGCTGTCCAGTACAGCCATGGATTCTTCGTTTGGTTTGTGGCCAAAGACTTTGTTACGCTCAGCAAATTCTTTTGAAACGGCGTAGCTGTCATCGAATGTCCAGCCGCCAAATGCCATCAGTGCTGTATTGACGTTTTCATCGACTTTTAGAGCGGTCATCAACTGGTTAGATGACATTTGGTTACGATCCCACGCGTTGAATGACTTTTTATCAAAGTACGGAAGTTTTTGAAGCGCCGTTTTATCCGGTGCGTACGTTCCGTCTTCCTGTAAAATCCCCTTAGATGGGGTCACGCTTCCGTCTTTGTGGACCTCGGCGCCATCTGTTAAGTACCAGATCAACCCTTGTGTCTTACCGGTCCCTGTCATGGTTGTGTCCGCATAGTTCTCAATATCTTTATCCAGCACCCGCATATTCGTCTCTCCGGCCACTTTCCAGTAGCTGAATGCGGATGTGTCATCTTGGTTGCCATACTCCCGGTTTGCTGCTGTTTCCGCACTGGTTGTCGCATAATCAGAGAACTGGTTATCGAAACGCACACGGTTGGAAAGTGTCTGTAGTATCGCACTTTTTGTAGCAGTATCTAACTGGTTTGTTTCCATGAAATCCAATTCAATACGCTTGCCGTATACATCCCCGTGATACAGACCATTAATACCGCTCGCATCAAGCACTGTCGGTATTGTACCGATCGCAGGGTCGAGCGGGCGAGTCATCTGGTGCGTCACTTTCGCACGCAGCTGCTCCGTTAAGTGCTGTTCAAACCCTTTGGCACGAAAACGATTCATACGATCGTCGTAATCCCCTTCAAACGAGAAGTAGCCAGTATATCCCGGAACGATCCCGTAGTTGTTACCACCCTGGAACTGCGTGGCGATAATTCCGTTTTCATCCGGTACCATAACCTGTCCGATTTCTCCGTTTACTTTTTGCCACATCTGGTCTTTTTTCTTGGAACCAGTTCGGCGGTTTCCTTCCCAGCGAATAACGCCGTTCTCATCGATTTTTACGTCCGGATTGGAGCCGAACCCATCTTCCCCGACAAACCCGCCGGATTTCAGCGTGTCCTGCACAGTTGTTAGAGCCTGCTTCAGCATTGGATGTTCTATCTCGTCGATAGACTTTGCCGTTTTCGGATCAAATGCAATCAGGCGTTCTCTCATGGCATTGACTGCAAAGTCATTTCCTTTGATTTTGTCCAGATCATATTTGACGGTTTTTAGAGCCGCCATCATCGCATCCCGTTCGTTACCTCTACCGGTTTGCTGCATATGATCGATAACAAATGCCGGATTGAACCCTCTCTCGTAATCCCCTGTGATGGAATTCTGTACGGTATTCAGGTAACCCATTCCGCCATCCTCGCTGTGAATGGCCATTTGTGCAGCACGCTCTTGCGCTTCACGGATAATATCATCATTGGAATATAACTTCTCCAGCTCCGCCTGGAATTCCGGACCGGTAATCAGCACGTCTTCGTTATCCAGTCCTGAGTCGATTAAGGCTTGCAGTTCTTCGGCCTTGAATTGGTCCGTTACAACCGCCTGAGCATCCCCGATCGCTGTTTCGATGTACTCTTTTGCTTCTGCTTCGCCGGCAAAAACAAGAGAGCGATAACGGCCTTTTATAGGCTGTACCTGGAGGGATTTCTGACGATCCACCCCATCCAGCTGAACACGGCTGGATTCACGGCTGACGGATTTCACGACTTTTCCTGTCTTGTTTCCTGTCACGTAATCCAAGAGCGCAATGGAGTCACTAGCTTCGAACTTCGTATTTTCTTTTACGGATTTAGAACCCATTACGTTAAAGTAATACGCATTATACGCATCGTATACACGACCGATGTAGCTACCGTTAGCCTCGGAATCGAAAACGCGGACATTAATGTTCTCCCCGGCATTCATGCGAACTTCGATCTGATTTGGATTCCCGTTTTCACGAACGTTGAAGTCATAGCCGTTTGAGCGCATATGCTTGAGCAGCTCGACGCTGTTTTCTGCAAGTTCGTAATCGAAAAGCTGATCTTCCCCGATATTTTTCGCTACAGCCTCCGCGTCGGCTTTTGTGAGGTAAGCACCCATCACATGAGAAAGACCTCGATATTCCTTCCCATCGTATTTACCTCCGTTCCAGCCGAGCAGCTGTTCGTTGGATATAATAACGGCATCTTCGGATTCCGCAGGCTCATTCTGATTTTCTGGCCCATTCGCCCCAGCCGGAGTGGAAACAGCTGCCTGGTTGAACCCTGCCCGCTCGTTTTGTGCTACACCTGCTACACCTGCTGCAGCAACCGTAGATTTGAACGTGAAATCCGCATCCGTACGATCATGAAAAGTCACCGCATCTCCAGGATTTAACTCACGCGCCGACTTTTCTTTATGGACGAAAAACGCTTTTCGCATTGGTTCGTCGGCCTGATTTAAGATGTTATCCCGGATGACCGGATCAGTGACAACATGCAGGTAATTTCCTTCTTGCGCATGTTTATCGTATTCGCTCCGGGAGAGCGCCCACATTTCTGCGACCCCTTTATCTAAAGACTCGTATTCATCCAGCTTCCCGAACGAGGTCGCCCCGGTAGAACGAAGCAATCGAACGAAATCGCTCGGCTTGGCCTTCATTGTGGCAAAGTCCATCGGCTGCCCATCGCGTTCCCATTTGTCACGGAATTCCTGCATGAGAGAAGGTGTTACTCTTATTCCTTGCTTTTTCAAATCACCCATCGTCTGTGAGAGCATAACCATCGTGGCATACTCAGCGATGTCCTGGTATCGGGTATCCGTCGTCTGTTTTTCTATTGTCCCCAACATGTCGTCAAAACCCCTTTCATTTTGCTCTGTACACAGCGTTTTCATATCGTTTTAAAAACAATTTACATAGCTTAATTATACCATAGAAAAAAGAGGCCGAAGCCTCTTTGGTGGGGTGATTTGTTAAACATTCCAGCATATTCCTGAAACAAAACAGCAGTTTTACCCCTTGTATATTTTCTTTTGTGTGTTAGTTTTGCATTTTCAGCTGATACGCCCGTTTCGCTCCCTGTTCAAATCGGCCACCGGCAAGGTCCCGCCACGATTCCAACTCCGCCAGAAACTTGATGAATTCATCCGTGACTTCATAGAATACTTCATTGGTGTCTCCTTCGCCGTACACGCGCGTCTCGGCGTCCATCTCGGCGTTTTCCAGTGACTGGATGTCTTCCCGGTCAGCGCCCTTACTTGTCCGCACGTACATCACACCGGTATCGCTGGTGAGCTCTCCGTTGTCATTGACACGGAACCCCGGGGCGTCTTCGAAGTATTTCTGTGATTCGGCATATGCCTCAGCCAAGACCTTATCGAGCTGACGGTTCACCTGTCCGCCAATCGCAACTAAGTCCTCCCGGCTGATAAGACCACCCGCATACCGTTTTTGCTGATGCGTCTCCTGCTGGCTCTGTGCTTTTGCCGCTTCCTGAACCACCTCGGTGTTTTCCTCGGCAGCATCCAGGATATTGCCGAATTCATCCATGTCCGGTACGCCTTCCATATCTTCCGCGAGGTTTTCCCCGGCCGGGCGGTGTTTGATATTGTACATCTGTGAGTTTATTGCATGCATAATATCATCTGCGACAACGTTTTGGTCAAGACGGATTAGATCCGTCTCTGAAAGCTCATACGCATCCAGGTACGCCTGTTTCATCATACCTGCCATCTTCGCCTGTTCCAGACGGCGCTCCAGCATATTAAAGAAGTCCGGCTGGTTTTTACGTACGTCGAAATCCTTCGCGCTGGAGTTTGTCGGAATCGTCTGCAAGCTAAATTTCTTACCTGGCAGATTAATTTGATTCTGAAATAATCTCCAACTCATCGGATATGCTGTTTCATTACGATTCCAAATCGGGCTTACACCTGCTTTAATCACGATGGAATTACGCTGCTCAATAAACATGAAGTCATTGAACTGGATAACCGGGCGCTCTTTTGTCGCCATCGTATAGCTGATTTTTCCTTCGTTTTTATACCAAAGCCGTTCATTGTCACGCGTGACGGTCTTCTGATCCACACGCGCTTCGTGCGTGGTACCTGACATTTTCACCAGGGTGTCGATCATGGAATCATCCGTGGACTTTAAGAACACGATATTCTCGGTGTTACCTTGGATTATCTTATCTACTGATTCGCCGTAAACATCGGATGTTTTATTTAGGCGCAACCCTAAACTCTATGTCAATTCATAGCACCCTCATTACAAGGCGTGACCTGACTATATGTCAATCTGCCCGTAAAGGCAGACCATCTATTTTTCGAGGTGTCATTCGCTTACACCCCTACGGGGACACCATCCCCTAGTCGATGAACGTTCTCCATCACACGTATGTGTGACTGCGGAGATTCGTAACCAAACAGACCCTTGTTGTCAGCGATTAGGAACCGTATCTGACGGCTTTTGTTTCATCCTTTCGCCATCCCGCCATGCGATGATCGCACTCTTAACTTCTTTCTGCTCTCGCTCCTTCACGCTTGCCTTTTCAAGCTACGTTGTGGCGTGCGGGCTCTTTAGGTCGTTCAAGGTATTTAACTGATGTAATGGTACGCACCCATTACGGATACGCAGAGATATTGTCAGGCGACGACAACGTCTTCTCTGAGCTGCTGTAAAGTTTGGAGAATAAGCGTAAATTGCTGTTCCTGGCCAAGGCCTATACTCAGCATCGTCTGCAATGCAGGTATGCCGTTTCCTTCCGACTGCAAATTGCCCACTTCGTCCAGCATATACCTTGTTTTATACAGCGGTTTCTGGTTTTCTTTTGTGAGATACGAGCTCTCGAAATTCACATCTACCATCTGTTTAATTAAAATCAAGATCAATTTCGCATAACTCATAAGGTGAGGTGGCGTGATAAAAAATATTGCTTTCGGACGTTCCGTATACTTCACAGTCTTCTGGCTGAACGCCGGAATCTCGACGATTTCTTGTTTCCTGTTTTCATCAAGTAAGTCGTAATACCGGCGCTTTACGACCGTGTCGCGGTACTCGAACTTGTTCTTCTTTTTGTTAAACCGAAGCTCCCGGAGCGCCCCGTCTTTTATGATTTTCTTGTTGAGCACAGGGTCTTTCACGTACCGGCGTCCGGACAGGTCTGTTTTAAAGGTAAGCTCCAATTCAAAATAAAACGTCTTGACGAGCAATCCTGTCTTCGGATTCTTGATCTGCAGCTTGATATAACTCTTACGCTTTTTGAACTTCCCATCAAAGAAGTAGCGGGCCCATCCTTCCCGGTCAATCGTTTGTGTGTGGCCGAATGTTTTTTTATCGAGCTGATTTTCAAATGCCGGGTCTTCATAAGCGGTCCAGACAGACTGCAAACCGACCAATTTATATTTCTCAAGATACTCGGACGCAAATCTCACCCCGATCCTTCGTGGGAACGACAGGCCTTTCGCATCGAAATTCTGTGACGGTTTCCCGGATGTTAATGTAGATATTGTTGGGTCTGTAAAGAATGACATGGCTGTCACTTTTGCATTCATACAGAGTCGCTACACTCTATACCGCTTAAAAATCAAGCCGCTTGTGCTTTCACACAAGAATAGACTATATCAAACACTCAGAGAGTGTCCCCCCGTTTCCCCCACCAATCGCTTGTGGAGTACGCCTATCATACATAGGACTTATTAGTCGTTGAAGCCTTTATCTTATAGAATAAGATAACTTGCCTGCTGATTACCCATTGTGGTATCTGTTTCATTTTCAAACCGTCACGCTTATCGTCACCGATTACGTTGTGGTTGAAACAGCTTTAGGGTTTCCCAGCAATTAGAGGGGTTTCGATTATGTGTCTCCACATAAAAGCCCTAATCAATAAGGCGATGCCATATACAATAGTGATAGGTAAGATTTTGATGCGATCTCCATCTTTTCCCCCACTCCACACCGTGCATGCGACTTTCATCGCACACGGCGTTCCATCAAAATAGCAAACTGTTCAGATTTATTATTTTGAAATAGACCGCTCATAAAAACTAACGCTAATGGCTGGTAGCGATAACCTTATGACAACTTCCACATAGCACCTAGTTCAACCGAATCTGCTTCAAATGCTTGCATCATTTCGTAGCACCGCCACCTTTACGTTGTAAGTTGGACACATTATCAATCTATTATCCAGGAATACTCTTTATCATAGTCTTTAGCATCGGGCATTCCTTCATCCACCCA
Organism: Evansella clarkii; assembly: GCF_002019695.1. Taxonomy (GTDB): domain Bacteria; phylum Bacillota; class Bacilli; order Bacillales; family Salisediminibacteriaceae; genus Evansella; species Evansella clarkii. The sequence goes on from NZ_MTIV01000022.1 coordinate 197,671, forward strand.
CATATAAAAATCAAGCAAATCTGCATCCCAAAACACGACATAGTTCAATTTATTATCTCTAGCCATTTCGCGTTTGCGCACATCACGAACTGTCCATGTTTGAATGGCATTATCGTAATAAGGAGAATTCTTATTTTGCCAAGATTCCACTAAATCCTCGTCCATCATCCCATCTGAACCATACCAATGTTTACCGTGTGTCCATGCGGCATTTAACTCAATAAATAAATCACGACTTTTAATATAAAAGTCACACATGAATGGATAGCGACTGTCTTTATATTGTCTAACGACATCTGCTCCAAAAGTATTATATAGCGATTGATACATGAATTCTTCGGGCTTCGACGTATTAAATGTGTTATTCTTCCGTTTTGTTTCATTATTTCGCTCTATCATTACAGGTAATGCCTCACGAAAACTCTCACTCTGGGAATAATGTTTCGCACCGTATTTCTTTAGTTGTGTGATCTCACTTTTCTTCAAAATTTCGGGCAAACGACTTTGGTATTCTTCCGATTGTGCATAATTCGGTACACCGTATCGTTTTAATAAAGTTATTTCATTTTTATCCCTAAATTCATCTGTTTGACTATAATGACTCACACCGTATTTCGCTAACATTGATGTTTTATATTTATCTCGGTATTCATCCGTCTGCGTATAGTTATCAACGCCATATCGGTCACGCACCGTATTTACCAATTTATCTTTAAACGCATCTACGTACATAACATTATCCACACCATATCGCTCACGTACCGTCTTTTTAATACCATCCACCCTCGTTGGGTGATTAGTTACAGCAATAGAGCGTATGGCATTGGCACATTCTGGACAACCAGAACCTTGAATGTGTGAATTAGCTTCTTGTTCAAACGCTCCATGCTCTCCACATTTAATAATCACTTTGTCGCGATTTCTGGTAAACTTTGTTTCACTATAATCATATTTATTATTATGTTTCTCATTTGCTTTTTTAATAAACGATGACAGTGTCATTCGTGCATTAGGTGCGCATTTCGGGCAACCTTTACCTTTGGTGTGGTTTCCTGCAATTTGTTCAAAAACACCATGAACCGCACAAATGATTTTTACTTTAGAATCTCTATTTTTATAATCAACTAAACTATAATCATATCTCTCACCATGATTTGCTTTCGCGCGCTTAATCCATTCATCTGTTGACAACTTAATCGCCATTTTACCACCTGCTATGTTTTCATGTTATACATTAATTATAACATGAAAACACTGACAGCCCAACGTTTTGCATTATAAACAAAGGTTTTAACCCTTGTTTATCTGAACAGTTTGCTATTTTGACTTGTGGCCATTGCTCCCACCCTCATTACAAGGATTATCAACGCTTCGACCACTACTTTTCAGCACCCATTCATCTGCTTATCATTCTTCGTCAGATTCCTAAACGGTGAGTACCTTTCGCTGTTCCGTATAATCTATCTGTACATATATAGCCGTAGGTTCCCACTTTGACTATTAAAACCACAAGTATACCTGTAATATACTATGGGAGTTCATTTACGCCACATTACTACCCCACAATTCCAATAGTCGTTCATTCGCAGGTTCGTCAGTTTGATTTAACAAACATTCTAACCATAGCTATTTTATAGACTCCCGACTTATAAAAAAGCCGACTTCACCGAGCTTCGCACATACTACGTTTCCGCCATGTATGCACGTCGGAGATTAGAGAGCGCATTTCAAGACGTTACCCTATCATTCTGCGCTTCGATTATACAGTTTACCAAGCAAATCAAGCCGCTTGGTAGCCTATCTTTTCAATAGACAACAACTCGCACGACGCAATTGTTTTATCCGAGCCAGCCATAGCCCGTAATGCATTATCCGTGTTTTGAACGAGCTTTCTCATTTCATTTTGTGGCAGCTTCGCCGTAGCATCAAAGAACAGTGTCAGAAAGTCTTTTTCTTTCACGTTTTCATCTTCGTCGATTTTGATGACAGACGGATCGGTCGATTTCTTGGCCGACAGGACAACGAATAACTGGTAGGCATTATACAGCGTGACTTTCCCCCACATGTCATCCAGTTCCTGCATGAGTACCTTCTCCGGTTTCCCATCGATCTCCGCCTGCTTACGCACGCGTTTTTCTTCTTCCAGATAGAAATCAATCAAGCCGAAAGCGGAACGCTTAAAGGCGTTGTTCGCGGCGTTAGGCCACATGGGATCATCAGCACCTTCTTTCGGGAAGAAGATATCCCCGATGTTTTCGATATACGAAGCGGCTTTAGTGAAATCCCCTTCACGTGCGGACTCCGCCGCAAATCCTAACGATGTCGATAGGTAAGTCTTTGATGTTATCTCCAACTTTTCCCCCGACCCACACCGTGCGTGAGAGTTTCCCCTCACACGGCGTTCCATCAAAACACATTGTTTACATTATTGGTGAATTACTAACTAGATTTCGAAGTTTGTTCAATGTATCTATTTGTTTCTTAGTCATATTCAACTTCAATTTATATGCGTTAATTGTCGTTGAATCCGTAGCGTGTATAAGTATGTGTATGTCATGTGACACCCATACTAAGTTCTTAAATTCATCTGTACCACCATCAATGCGTTGTATTCTGTGATGGCAGTCCATTTCTGCGGGGTGGAATCGAACACCCAACACGCCACATTTACCACGCTGTGCTACGTATTTAGAAATCCGATTATCTCGGAAATCCACTCTATTGTTAGAACGACTTCTATTTCTGTGAATATAAGTGATATACGCACTTGGTATCGCTTCGGTTTTACTTTTCTTATTCAGTAATTCCCTACCGCTTTTAGTATATAAGTTGATACCCTGTGAAAAGTTCATCGGTTTCTTTGTGCGAATTGCATATAGTGTTTCCAAAGGAGTGTCGGTAATTTTCAATATCTGCGTATTAGGCTTCATGCCTACGTTTCGCTTTTTATAATCCGCGTCTAATGTTTGATATGTCCCCCATTCACCTCTATCGGACAGTCTGCTTTTGATTGTTCGATAGATTAATATACTTGAAAGGTTGCTCGCAACATTCGTCGCGTACTGATAATACGACTTAACACCTTGCACATACGAGTTATAATGTATAGCACTTTCGGGTGAATCCGAACTGTATCTAATACGCTTTATGATGTCACGACTTTCCTTTTTGATTCTTGTTATCGCACCATCAGATATGTCAGTCTTAGCGACATATCCGTATCGTGTACCACCTTTTGGTATCACTTTAATCTTGAAACCTAAGAATTCTACACTTTTCTCACGCATGTCTACGACGCTGCACTTTTCTTCACTTACATCTAACTTTAGACGATGTTTTAGGAAATCACATATTGCGTGATAAAACCTTATTGCGTGGTCGTATGTTCGACACATGATTTTAAAATCATCAGCGTATCTCACAATGTAACCACTCTTTAGGTTTGTATTTCGCGCTTTCAAGTTCAAGAAATTAACTGTTGATTTATAACTTGAAGGGAAGTCCACCCATTGACTAGCGACCCATTTATCTAGTTCATCCAAATAGATGTTTGCTAGTAGTGGTGATAAGATACCACCTTGCGGAACACCTTTATTTTGTACCCCTTCACCCTCAACAGGAGCATCTAGCATTTTAGAGATAAGGGATAGAACTTGTTTATCCCTAATACCACTTGACCACAGTTGGCGTTTTAATTTATCATGGTTCACATTATCGAAAAATCCTTTAATGTCAATGCTCACACAGAAGTATTGTTTACCCACGTTTATCAATGATACCAACCTCGATAATGCGTGACTTGCATTGCGATTATCTCTGAAACCATAACTATGCTCATAGAATTTGGCTTCATATATGGGTGACAATACTTGCATAATACATTGTTGCACCAATCTATCACTAATGGTCGGTATACCTAGCGGTCTTAATTTACCATTACCTTTTGGTATATAGACCCTACGCACAGCCTGTGGTTGATATTTCGCTAATTTCCCTTGAACCATTTCGACTAATTCATCGTCAGTCAGCTCATTGAGTTCGTTAATGTTTTTACCATCAACACCCACTGTATCTCGCCCGCTGTTATTCCTAATTCTTCGATACGCTAACAGTATATTGTTACGGGACTTTATAATAGGATATAACTTTTTGAAGTTATCACCGTTTTTACTGTTCGCATATAGCGTATCAAATGTTTCTTGCATCTCATACATTTCGAAATCTCTTAATTTATCACTCATGCTATCTGCATCCCCTTCCTAGTAGGAATTTGATACATCTAATGTTCTTAATCGAATTAGCATGATTTCACCTAATATAAACAATACATTCTGACTTGAGGTCTTCCCTCCACAGCTTATTATCACTGCTTCACTGGTACTACACCTCTACTGCCACCCTTATTAAGTCACGTTATGAATTTCGCAACAACATCTCAAACGGTTCCCACCTTGACGTTAAGGGCTTCACACGTTCCAATGATACTATCCATTTAGACGTAACTTAGGTGCTTTCTCTGAACCTGTCACCTTGATACTGCCTGTAACAGTATATGGGCTTTCATAACAACCAATCTTACTCACCCACAGTAACACGCGATTCCGCGCCCGACGTTTTCACGTCGTTCATCATTCTAGGTCCGTACATTCGAAAGTTCGTCAGACATCTATGTCATTCTCACCATATTACGCTTTTGGACACCCGACCTATCTATTCACATATCTTGTGAACAAGACTTAGCGATATTCAGCCGACTTCACCGAGCTTATAACATACATCTTTGGATTTAAGACGTATGCTATTCGGAGTATCAGTGAGCAAGTTTCAGGGCGTTACTCCGTCATTCCTTGCTTCGTATCATCAGTTCTCATAATTTATGCTACTAAATCATGGCGATAGCTTTTCACTATCGAACGTGTCGCACGATTATAAATATCTGTATTTAATGGATTAATCAGGTTGAACTGCACGATTTCGTACCCCCGGATCGTGGCGGGAACAAAAAACTTAACGAGCAACTCCCCCTTTGGGTCATTGACTACCATGTTGTTTTTACGCTTTTCGCGCGTCCACATGTCTAGGGTAGGCTCAATCACAGTCTGGCCTTTCCCGGCTCTGGTAATAGCCAACACCATGGTGTTAACCGGTGCGGTATCTACGAGATACGCCCCCGCCGGTCGTTGCACTTCGTATTCTGGAAACTCCCAATCTTTATTAATTAACTCGGCAACGGTGTCATACGGGAGTTTGTCACGGTCTTTGCGATTCCCTGTATCATCGACCGGATTATACTCGATTCCCCGTACATCAATCGGGGTACGAATGTCTTTTTCACTGACGGGAATCCCACTTGCTGTGAACAATTCCTGACCGAACTTTTCATCGATTAAAGGCTTTTTCGAGCGAACAGCCTCCCCTTTATCGTTATAGACGACCTCGCCTTTGTAGGTAACAACCTCGCCATTCTCTTTCACATCTTTTTTGTGCCGCTCGGTCACATCCACCCGTTTTAAGCCCTTTTTATCAAGCATCATGTGAGAAAGCATACTGGACACCTGCACACTGGAATGAGCTCCGGTATCCGGGAACCAATCATACATGCGCTGCATTTCTTCCGGGAGCATGATGTGCTGGTCGTTTTCGTATGTGTTGATATCTGTGGAATCAACCATACTGTTTTTCGAACGCCAGCTCGCCATCATTCTTTCATTGGCGATCAGCCACGCCATCAGGAATACGAAGCCTGTCCAGGCGTAAATCTGCCATCCGGAAGTCACTTCAATTTGGCTCATGTCAAATTCCAGGAACGACGAACCTTCTGAGTTCGATACGAACTGGAAAAAACCTAAGACGATGGTGACAAAAGCGCCAAGTAAAAAACCTAAAAAGGCGAATATAGCTGCAATGAACACGGCGACTATCCGTTCTTTGATCGGTTTATCCACCTCACCGCGCTCTCCGCGTTCCATCATCTGATTGGAGTGAACTTCCCGGTTTTTCACCCGCTCTTTATAGTCCTGGTTCTTGAGCATCTCCCAGTTCTTCGCTTTCTTTTTCAATAAACCCACCGAACCACCCTTTCTCTTTAATTATCATTTAAAGTTATATTAAAAACGCTGAATGCACAACGTTTTGAATTAATTTTATTATAGCACACTTCCTGGAATACTGGAATATTTTACCAAAATAAAAGAGACGGAAAATCCCTTTTTAAAGGAGATTCCATCTCTTTATCTGGTGGTTTTACCGCTAGGCGGCGATATCTACGTCGAATACCTTCACGATTTCTGCTGATGATTCATCAAGGAATGAAACCACGTCTTCTTGTGGGACCGACTGTGCTTCGCCTGGTGCCAGCTGTACGGTATTGGCGCCGAACAGGAATCCGGCAATAATACCGAACGCAAGTGTTACCGTGGCTACCGCTCCAAGTACGAAACGCATTGGCTTTTGGGCTTTGTTCGCACGTTCGTTGGCATACTCAAGTTCTTTTTCTTTCGCTTCAAGAGCATCTTTATACATATTCATGCGATGTTCCACCTCCTTATCTTTCTGCTCACCAATCTTACTGTTACTTGCATTCGCATCCTGGAGCATTTCGCGGAGATTCTGATTCTCTCGTTGTTCACGCTCGATACGACGCTCATAATCTTTTTGGACGTGATTGATTTGCTCTTTATGGTTATCTTCCAGCTGACGGATCGCTTCCCTGGACTGTTTATCCGTTTCTTCGATCTGGCGCGCTTTCGTTAGAAGCATCTGCTCGTAATCCCTACGCACACGTTCTGCTTCGTGGGATTGTTTCAGCTTTTCCGCTTCGGCTTTCGCTCTCAGTACTTCGTCAGCGAAGTGTTTACGCAGATACACATCCATACTTTTACGGAACGCATCATACATTTGCAATTCTTTTTGTGAAATAGTCTGGTACTCTTCCTGCAAATGCTGTAAGAGAGCTGTCATTGCCTTATCAAACAGGCGCTGAGCCACGGTGCGTCGATCGCTGTATAATTCGCCAAGCTCTGTGTCACGGTTTGTTTTCAGTTCAGACTGGACATTATCCTTAACGTTTTCGATCTTACGGTTGCGCTCATCACGGTAACGGCTGTCATAAGTAGCCATCGCTTCTCGCTTCGCATTTTCCGCATATTCTTCACGGGCTTCGTTGTACTGGGTATTGATTTGTTGGATTTCCCCGGCAACCTGACGATCCAGATCATCCATCGCGTCTTCGTAATTCGCTTCTATTTCATGATGGCGACGACCATAGGTAGTATTTTCGTCTTTGTGGTCAAGTGACTCTACCAGCTTATTGTGAATGTTCCGCATGCTCGTTGTGAACTTGTTTCGGAGCGACTGGACGTTATCCTGATGAAATCGCTCCAGCTCCACATTTGCATCCTGGCGCAGTTTTGACAGAACGTTTTGCAGTTCGCTGTCATCCGCACGCGTTGTATCGAATTGAGCGATAGACACAGAATTGAAATAATCATCAAATTTCGTCATGTCAATGCTAAGATCCAATTCCGTGTTATTAAACCCGTGAGAAACTACCCGGGAGATCGCTTCTTTAGACTCTTCAGCAGTGAGACCTTCTTCTTCTTCGTATTCGAGGTCCATATCATCATCCATGTCTTCAAACTCAGGATCGGATGCAAGCTCCTCATCCACGCCGTTATCTTCAAACGCTTCTTCCTCATAAGAAGGATCTTCAAAATTATTGTCAAAATCTTCATCGAACGCCTCGTCCGGTGCGTCATCAAATTCAGCATCCGGGCCGTCTGCGTCTTCCAATTCGTCCGGCTCCTCTACCCCGCCGGCATCAAGCTCCTCATCATCAAATGATTCTTCTTCATCGAACCCGTGGTCAAACCCGTCGTCTTCTACACCGTCCGCTTCAACCGGAACGTGTGACGCCTGATAACCGTCTCCCTCTGTTTCGATGACCTCACCATTCTTAATGCTGAGCTGGATGTTTTGATTATTCGCAATTTCGACTAAGCGCTCGATGTGTATGTCTGAATCCAGGACTGTCAGTCTGTCGTCATCGCTCAGATCAAACGGAACGAGTGCCCATCGAAAAGCCATATCATGCGCAAAATCAAATTCATCTAATGAAACTAATGTCTCCTGTGATGGGATAATCCCAATCACACCTGCAGCTAAATCATCCGCAAGCGCAATCGACTCGATTGTTTCTGAGCGTAACGCCTGGGCGAAAGAGCCAAATTCCTCACCGGCCGGGTCCAGCCCCGCTTCTTCGAGCATTTCGTTAGTGACAGCGACAATTAGGAGTCCCTCATCCAGTTCTCTTACCGCTGAATCACCGAACTCTGCTAATTCCTGGACGACATCCAAGGAAGCCGCTGCGACCGACTCTTCGAGCTGCATACGTTCTAACAGTGTTACTTCTTTTTTCTTACCGCCGAACAGGGATTTTTTCTCTTTCCCTCTCTTCTTAGGTTTCACCTCTGACTGCTTGTTTTCTTTTGATTTACCACCGGTAATTTTGCTTAAAAATCCCATGAATGGAATCCTCCCTTTCCTCTACCTATTAAAGCTAAAGTGATAAGCTGTGGGCTTTGTTATCCAATATTTTCCATTTTTTAACCTAAGATCATTCTATCACATAAATTTTCCATATACAATATTTATTTCGCTGTACGGACAGCATTTTTAACAATTTTTCAAAGTTGTTTAACCAGTAAAATAGGACGGCAATTAAAGCGCCGTCCCATTTCTTTTCTATATATTTACGTAATATATTTTTAATTACGTATTACGTAATAGTATTTCGTTTATTTCGATCTGCGGGCCCGTTTTTTATCCACTGTTCCCACTTCGATGTACGCGTCGGATTTACGGATGTCTTTATTCCTGCACGCCATTTCTCCATTGACGTGAATCCCGACATGTTTTACTTCCGGATATTTATTAATATACCGAGAAAGCGGGGAGAGAACCTCCGTGTCCATACGGGCCACAAGACCACGGGCGCCACCAGTGTTTGTGTCGACATCATTGTTCTCATGAACCAGATAAACCACCACGTCCGGATGGATCATCACCTGCACCCCGTGAATCTGGTACACATCCTGTTGTAAACGTAACAACTTGTTAAAGATGATTTTCTCATAGGTTTTAACCCCAAGCGGCTGAAACGGAATGATGGCGTTCATCCGGTTAATGATCTCCGGAGCAAAGGAATCGCTATTAATCAACGATCGGCGGATAACTTTCTGGTATTCCGCCAGCCCATTCGCTCCTTCCTCGTCCTGGGAATAGTGGGCGATATTCTCATAAACCTCGGAACCGGCATTCGTTGTCAGAACGATGTACGTGTTCAGGAAGCTCACCTCACGCCCCTGGGCATTAGATAGACGACCGTCATCCAGCACCTGTAATAATAATCGTGTGATCGCAGGGTTCGCTTTTTCAATCTCGTCAAACAGCAGGATGCTGTGGGATTTGTTCCACACTTTCATCGTCAGTTCTTCCCGGAAGCGGTCGAGGGAAGATTCCAATGCGTATTCAGACATATCAAAGCGGATCATCGCCCGCTCATCTCCGAATAACAGCGCAGCCAACCCTTTCACCGTTTCCGTTTTACCAGTACCTGTCGGGCCTGTGAATAAAAAGCTCGATATGGGACGGGATTTATCATGTAAATCCGCCACGGCAATCTGTAAGCGCTGCTCCAGGGTTTTCATGGCGAACGTCTGGGAGAATACCCGCTCGTTCATCTTGCGCTCGATGTACCGCCCGTCGATTTCAAAGGTGACTTGCACGCCTGTACTGTCAAAGATCACTTCGGCAAGCAAATGCCGATCCATCTTGTATTCTTGTGGGTATGTGCGATACCAGCCGATCATGGAATCGAGCATGAGTATGCTTTTACGCGGCTGAGAGTCTGCCGGCACATAACGGTTACTGTATTCGTAAATCAAATCAAACAGTTGATGGTCATAGACGTCATTAAGGACGCCGTGAGATTTTGCAATCGATTTTAGGATTGATACAACCGTTGCTTTTTCAGGCTCCCGAATGTTAATACGCTGAAGACGCTGCATGAGCGCCTGATCTTTCTCTACGAATTCATGAAACTCGGCAAATGTGGTAGCTGCAATGATCTTAATCCCGCGGCGTCCACTCTCCGCGAGAATCGGCTTGATCGCCTGCGCTGCCGCCGAAGACAACTGGACGAGTAAATGGAACTCATCGATAAACATCACCAGTTCCGGGGCTTTTACTTGTTGTTTTTGGCGACCGTTCCCTTTCGTTGCCGCTTCTTCTTCCTGAATCATCTGCATATCCTGCTTAAATTGGAGTGCATCATCAAAGAGAGCTTTCACGCGGGAAGCCATCTGTACGGCGCCATCCTCTCCGTTTTCACTGGCCGCCATCTTCGCAAGATCCACCTCGACATAAATGCGCCCCGTATCCTTCTCAGACGTTCCTTGTACGAGCATCGTCTTACCAGAACCGGCATCTCCTAATAGAAAGGCGTTCGATAATTCTGCCCTGTTCAGGGAAGCGAGCAGTCGGCGCATTTCCCGATCTCTGCCGATAACCGGACGGCTTGGCGGTGGCATGAATACGGCGTACTCTGCCAAATACGGATATTTATCTTTATCGAATGTCCACGTTTTTATCTTTGTCTCTGATTCTGTATGGGGTTTCGGTCGCTCCATTGTTGCACTACTCATCGTCAACATCCTCCTTCTCTGTTTCTGTGACTTTACTTACTTTATGAATCTCATTCAATGACACCCGCTCGATTTCCTTGTCAATCAGACTGGAGATGTCATCAATATCTCCCAGGTCACTAACTTCAATCGATGTCCCCGACCGGTACAGAAAATCAGTCACGTCAATATCTGTTCCGCGTTGGGAGAGTGCCCCTTCCCGCTCCACTACTGTTTTGACATCGGCTATTTGTGTGGGGTTTTCATCGATGTGGATGGATGGTTCTTTTTTGTTCGAAAAACCCATGGCTATCAAAACCCTTCGCTAGTTATGTGTCATGTTGAAAACCCTATCCTTCATTCACGGTTTCGGCTTCCTGTGGAGCGTGAAGCTGTTCGATATCGTCGCGAATTAAATCATCGACGACAGCCGGCTCTGATTGATAAAGGAAGGTAGACACATCAATGTCCGTCCCTTGGCGGGCATTCTCTCCGTATCGTTCCACAGCTGTCTCTACTCCGGCAATCTGTGTCGGATCATTATCCACCCGAACATTATCCACCGTGTGATCCAGGTAATTATAGTTCGTTGCGGAAAACTCCCCGTCAGCGGCTTCGTTTTGATCTTCGTCTTCCTCGTATGTCTGCTCCCCCTCATGTGGGAGTACATTTGCAGGAACTTCTTCTTCTGGAAGGTACGAAGCAATATCCCGTTCAGATGTCTCACTGTACTCACTCAGGGCCTGCTCGGCGCGGTATCTCGACATCACATCGTTCACGCTCAATGATAAATCATCAGAGTACTGAACAGATTCCGTATCTTTATCCGCGAGCCACGCCTCGTACGAATCGTACCCTTCGGATTGCCATACCGGCTCATCCGGATCGTCCGCTTCTTTTGATTCAGGTTCAGGTTCAGCTATAGTCGTGACACGTTCATCGAATGGCGGCTGTTCATCCGTTACAGTTTCTTCTTCGTCTTCCGTCACTTCAGGTATAAAGGATACTTCCGGCTCCTCCTCGATCGTAAGCAGCTCCGTTTCCGGGTCGTGTATGACGTAACGATTAAACAGCTTGGAGGAAGGGCTGTCAGCAAGACTTGCAAACAAGTCATTCAAGGCGTCAACTAATTCATTATGGTGATCTACTTTCTTTTTAAACAGTGAAAGTGAAATTCGCTCATTCTCAGCCATCCTATTCAAATTATAATTTTCCCGGGATAAATGGTTTTCCAGTCGTCGCGCAGCATTCAGCATGGCAAAATGTTTGGACATACGGCATGTCATCCTTTCTCTTTTCAATTGGTGTGAAACAACGGCGGAGGTTTTCTCTAAAACGCTCACCACTCAACGATATTCCGCTTTTATTATACCATAATTTTACATTAATGGTATTTTATTTTAATTATTTTTAACGATAAATGCAGAACGTGGTGTTTACTCCAGTTCTTCTTCCTCATCCATCTGCTGGACGGTTTCAATATGTTCGAGCGTCGTTCTGACCTGCTTTGTCACATCGACCGAACGATCGAGAGGTATGGTATAAAGCTGACGACGATCCCCTTCATCCAGATATGTCAGATCATCAATGGTGACAGTATGAATTAGTCCTTCTTCTACTGCTTTCTCTACGACAGATTCCATCGAGTCAATATCCGCTTCCGAACGGTCCAGCGTCGGAAATTCCTGACCGGTGGCTTTGACATACATTCGGGCAGCGTCGGCCCGTTGCTTGCGCCCCTGCCACGCATCGGCAAACCGGCGGGCATTGGCTGCATCGATTCTCGCATCAGGGTGATTGTAATAATCAAGGCCCAAATGATGGACATCCAGTGCCTTAACCTGAATGAAATGTACATCGTTTAAGTTTTCCTCCCGGGTTTTCGGACGTACCGGCAGGACAAATCGGGTGTCGATAGTTCCTGCCTCCGTATTGTAATCCGTGATGGCATCCCATTCTTTCAGGGAAGCGACCCCTTTATCGAAACACTCAAAGGTGTATGCGCGGAGATCCTGCATGTATGCCTTCCTGTCCTCATAAAGCGTGAGCCCCGTCTCGGCTTCATCGCTTTGAATCGTCTGGAATCGAGTCACCAGGTCTTGGTACAGGGGGTGCATGGCGTTTACACTTTCACGATCTTTCGGATAGTGGAAAGCTAAAAACTTACGATACTTGTCGGTGAGCCCCATGTGGTACCGCTGTTCTTCTTCATAGTAGAGACGCATCACATGAGCGGTATCATCTACCAATCCTTGCTCTTTTGCTGCATCGTATTCCGTAGCCATTTCGTAATGATCCCGGGCGCTTTTTATATGAACTTCCTGGCGCTTACTGTACCCGCGCACACGCAGGGTGAACGCAGCAGGATCAAAACCACCTTTCTCAGATGATTTTGCCTTTAGTGCATTCGCCAGCTCCTCATCGGAGCTCGACTGGATGTCAGTCATGGTTGTCCGCACACGGAGTGACGCCGGGTCGAACCTTTTGAGTGAGGTATACAGCCCGTTCACACTCCGCTCCACAATGCGTTCTCGTCCTTCGGATACTAATACCTGGCGTTCTTCTCTGGTGAGCTTATTTTTAGCTGCGGATTCATCGGCATAGGTATGTACCGCTTGCATAGCTTCTCTAAACCCGCTTTGTTCCGGTTCTGTTTCAAATACACGCTCCACGATCCCTTTGGCAATCATGTTCGGATGCTTCATGGACGTACGATTTGTCCCATACCGCCAATATCGGCGCTCTTTCGGTAGAGCAGCAACGAGCAGCTGCATGGGGGTGTTTTCACTCAATGTGCTGTACGCATAATCTTTAACGAAGGCCACGACATTCTGTCTTTCCAAAGATGTCTGCCTATGGAATGATTTCAATGATTTCATATCCTCCAGGCTAAAATGAACCCCTTTACGAAACATCGTCTTCTCACGCTCATTGATTTTACCTCTGTCCGCTCCGTCATCCCTCATACGGGAGGCCGAGAATTCTTTATCGACAAGGGCAAGATGTGCATGAACATGGCTCGTATCGAGCTGAATGGTTCCGACCCATTCGGGATCAGAAAAACGACCCGTTTTCGTCATGCGATTCACCCCGTCCGTGATTGCCTGGCGCAGCTTTAATTGATCGATGTGACCTTTATACGATCCACGACCTTTATGTTTAAATGCCGGGTCTAATACACCTGTTTCTCGCAGGTAATCTTCGGTGAAGCTAACAACGATTTTCTGTACGGAATGTCCGGCATCAAATGCCTGCTGAATCTCCTTGGACGCGTCTTCCAGCTGTTGGTGTGACAAACTGATTCCACGGGTCCCGAAGGCACGGCCAGACTGTTTATCCAGTTTCCTAAACTTATGTTTAAGTACCAGCGGGGACCCGTACGCATCCGCCTCCTGCAGATCCTCATCCTGTTTGGACTTTAATTGCTCTGTGGCTTCGCTCCTCGCCATATAACGCATAAATCCCGCACTGTCATATCCGCTTGAACCTACGTCCAGTTTTACCGGAGCCAATACTTCCGTAGCGTCTTCTCTCGCCATGTAACGCATAACATACTGACCCGGTGACGCCCCGCGAGATCCCCTGCCTGGAGCACTCCGGGCATTGTTGGTATATTCGCTCTTGACTACGATGTCCTGCTTTAACCCCATACCGCTCACTCCTTTTTACAGAAAAGCGATAAGGGGCTAAACCCTTATCGCTCACGCATGCCTTATAGTTCTGGACCGTCATCCTCTGATTCATGGGTGAAGTCACCCAAATCCTTATCGAAAATATCTGCATCCAATACCTTCGATGCCTCTTTTGTTTTAGCAGAAGATTTTTGTTTTCCCTTCATATGGAGAGGATCGTTTCCGGATGCCTTATCCAATTCAGGTTCAGGTTCAGGTTCAGGGTCACCATCATACTCTGAATCGTAGTGATCGCGTTCTTTTAAATCACGAATGCGATCATCTTCGTTCGTGTAATCAAACGTAAGACTTCCTTTTAGCTCGTCGGTCACATCGATCTCTTCATCCAAAAGCTCAGAAGAAGCAGTAAACGACTCATCGACCGCCTTCTTTTGTTCTTCCTCTTCTTTTTGGGCAATCACATCACGGAACGTTTCCGTCAGAAACACTTCCCGATCCTGTTCCGGTTCCGGTGTGTGTACCAGCTCCTCTGTTCTTACACCTTCTTTTTGCAGTTCAATCGCAAGACGGGCCGAACGTCTTACCAGATTCGCTATGTTTGTCTGCTCCGACGGATCATGTCCTTCATGAACAACTGTAACTGGGTCCGCCAGGAGTACTGGTATATTTTGTTGGGAATGAGCATCCGCCACATTCAGGTATGTCAGGTTCATGTCCGCTTCGGCATCGAAAACCTCGCCGGACATGAGTTTATTCATCAGCTCCTCGAACCGCTCCTCCCTGTACAGACCAGCATCAATAAGCAACTTGACCGTCTCATCTTCTAATGGCTGCACATACGAAAGTGGGAGCTCTTGATCGTCATGCGTGAAATCAAGAGTGGATATCCCCTCGGCAAATTCACCCCACGCCATTTCCACATCGGCTTCTACGCTGATTTGCGGGCGTTTTAAACCGGACAGATTGCTTGAAAACAGAAAGCCGATCTTGTTTACACGGCACTGCGTCACAGCCGGGACCTCGTAAGATTGAAATGATTTGGGTGGGTTTGAAGCATCGAGCTTTCCTTTGTTGAACTGTGCATCCAACAATCGGAACAGTCGTCGCCCTTCAGTACTCGCCCGGTTATACGGGTAGGTCTTCATAGCGCTATCATCCCTTCTCGGTTTCTATAATTCTCTGATTCTCTCAAAATGGAAAATTCTTCCTTTATTATAGCACGCCTGTTTCAAAGAGTACAAGTGAAATTGAGATAAAACAACTGTACTGGTAGCCATTTAAAAGAATTTTGTTACACGGTACACGTTCACAGGCACAAAAAAAGATGCTGAAACATCAGCATCTTTTCGTATAGGGGGGATTGCTAGATACACTTTGATTATGGACGTTCATAATATAAGGTTCCACTTCTAAAATCGGCGGCACCACTACCCATATTTACTAGTTGAACGGAGCGCATACAATTACAACCGGACTGCAAAGGAATACTTAACCCCCCATACCATCCGCCAGGAACATATATGCTATGCGTTGTCCTACCACCAACACCGACTCTGAGATTTACCCTTATATCATTAGCTGCCTGTAAATCCGTATTTAATACCAAGGTCCTCGGATTGTAAAAATAATCTCCGCTTTTAAGGTACATATTGTTAGTAAACCACATTCTTGTAAAAGGATAAGTACGTAAACTCGATGCGATAACACTATCATTTAAACTGTCAGTGGCGTAACTAATATCTGAATAATCCCTCTTTTGAAAAGCTATTAATTCTTCATCTGTATAAGGGTAATAACGCTCCCCATTTTCATCATAAAATTCGATCATGGTTGCTGCCTCTTCAATAGATATTGTTCCATTCTCTTCCGCATTAGCCATTCCTGGTGTAAATAAGAAACCTAACCCTAAAAGCATAACAAAACCAGTTACCCAAAATTTGATTTTCATACTAACTACCTCTCCTTTTCCTTATTATTCTATATTTGTTATTCTATTACATCCTAATATAAATTGTTATCTAGTTCAACTATTTTTAAAATTTTCTAACTTTTTGGTTTCTTGAAATATTTTCTAATTGTGTGGTATGCTTTATTCAAGGGGTGATTTCCATGAAAAAATTGCTGTTCTCACTATTTGCTTTTCTCTTACTCTCTTCGGCTTTGGTTTTCTCTATCTCCTTTGCAAATCAACAAGATGAAAATGACCCATTACTTGAAATTTTAGAGACCACTAGGGAACAATATGATGTTGAAGCTCATATGGTTCAAACAGAGGACGCAACACTGTATTTTGTAATTGGGGAAGAAGAAGATAGAACTGATGTTAGAAATTTTGTAGAATTAAACCTTAAATCAAATGATTTAGAGGAATATTCCATAATTATTGAGAAAGAAAGCGACTACGAATTTTAAATCGTTTTAATTACCCCTAATGCTTTAAAGTATTAGGGGTTTTACTTTGATCTAATTATCTTTAAAGACGGTACACAGTCACATATACAATCAAAAAAAGGTGCTGAATCATCAGCACCTTTTCGTATGGGTAATCACTTTCTATCAGGCTTCAAGAGCCGCTTCAGGTTGAGCTTGCTGTTCCTGGCGAGCTGCTTTCTTCGCATCACGGACTGCAACCGTGTTTTCACGGTGTTTGGTCATATCGAACGCATTCTCCGGCGTTTTAAGGGAATTCGTATTCACGATCAACCCTTTGCCTCGGGTGTTTGGGAACAAGTCCGCTTCCACCACCATCGCATCGCCGTCCTTGTTTGCGGCCTGTTCGATAGCCTCCCACTGCTTCGCTGAATAGCTCGCCGTATAGGTGTCCTTTTCTTTTCCTTCTTTATCTGTATACTTATCGTACACAAGCATTGGGTTCGTGATAACATCCTCCGGTTCGCGTGTGTCATTCGAAATACTGAATGCCACGTTTTTTCCTGTCATCCCTGGACCCTTTTGATCGAAAACTCCGCTCACATGTACGCGCTGTCCTTTAAAGCTTTGCCCTTTTTTGAATGTAGCCATTTCGCATCCATCTCCTTTAAATTACCATTTTTTGTTAATTTATCTTATAAGTCCATTATACGTGAAATCCCTTGAGCGACAAGCGGTTTCATGTAACAATGATCGTCTGTTGTTAAACAATCGTGCAAAATAACGACGGACAAACAAGCTAAAAATGCGATAACGAATAAGATGGAATTAAGGGAATCGGGCGCAATCACTGGCAAGACAAAAGGTTTATTGTTTGAGGGGATTTCTAAGTGGTGTTAAACTTTATGCAAGGAAATTATGCAAAGTAATTCCATAAATGGAAAAAAATTAAGATATAAAAAGGAGAGGTTGTCATGAAAAGTACAGGGATCATACGAAAAGTCGATGATTTAGGAAGGATCGTTATTCCAAAAGAGTTGCGTACTGTACTAGATATTAAAATCAAAGACGCGTTAGAAATCTTTGTAGAAGATGAAAAGATCATCTTAAAAAAATATAAAGCAAACATGGAATGCAGTGTGACAGGAGAAATTAGCGATGAGAACGAATCATTTCTAAACGGGAATCTCGTATTAAGCCCAAAAGGAAAGGAATTGCTATTAAAGGAATTAAGTGAAAAGGTAGGACTAGCAGAATAAATGGACGAAAAAAAACACGCCATTGACTACATCAATGAGCGTGTTTCTCTTTGTTCTTGAATAGCGAAAATAACGGCTTCGGGTTCGTGATAAACCGACCCCAAATGAATTTTATCCAAACAATAAATACATATATAGCAAGCACCATCATCGTGACACTGGTAAGAAGCCACACCATAGTATCTATCCCCCCGACCGTGGCATCCGCCGGAATACCCAAATACGCAGCGATAAATACGAACATGAGTGGAATTCCCTGCATGAACATCGACCCGCTCACCAATAAGAGGAGCGCACCGAACATTCGTGTTAGAAGGTGCTTCTTTGGTTTTGGTAGAGCTGTAGTTTCAGCGGGTTTAAGGGTTTGTACTTTCTTTGCCGTCATCAT
Source organism: Evansella clarkii (assembly GCF_002019695.1). Taxonomy (GTDB): domain Bacteria; phylum Bacillota; class Bacilli; order Bacillales; family Salisediminibacteriaceae; genus Evansella; species Evansella clarkii. Next base: position 216,002 of record NZ_MTIV01000022.1, read on the forward strand.
ATATTATCCAACTCCTTTAATAGTTAATAGTCATGTGATTGCATACTTCTATTACGTAACACGTAATTGTTTTACTCCGAGTTTGAATGAAACCCTGCCCGAGCGGTTACTTCTGTGACCCAGCGCTCACCTTCACTACCCGCTGCTGTAAACTCAATAATCGCCTGGCTTCTTTCAAGCGCCTCCGTGTTTACCAGGTCATTATTTGTCTGGTGCATAAAATAGTGGACAAAAGCCACATAACGAATACGATCACCCTCTGCAGTCATCGGTACGACAAATATGTCACCCATTGATGCTTTAATATTTTTAAAATCAATATAAGAGATTAGATCGTCTTCTGTCTCTACCTTCGTATCAGGTGGCAGGTATGTTTCTGTGAACAAATTATCCTCTCCGAGTGATTCTATATACCGTTTTCTGGCCTCATCGTAATCGCTTCCGGATTTCCAGTTAAATGCCGGTTCGAAATAGGCTTTGGCTGCTTCGGTATCTATTTGTATCAGGTCGGGATCAAGGCCTGTCGCCTTTTTGATCGTGGATTTTTTCTCCACATCAAGATCCGCCTGCCGTTCTGCGATATTCATCTCTACGGCATGTAGTTCGTTTGCTAAGGAAGCCTGTTTTTCTTCCAGTTCTTTTTTTTCTGAAATCTGACTCCACAGAGAAAATCCAACCAGGACAAACATAACGGCTCCTCCAACCACCGAAATCAAAAGCGAGCGGTTATTTTTCATGTATTCAATCATATCTATATTCCCCCCACATCGGCTTCGTCCCGCAACCCGTCTATTGTGTAATGGCGGTTAATGCTACTCAATCTGTGGTCGCTCACGTTATAAATAGCATGTACTAAACCAGCAAGTTTTCCATCCTTTGTTTTCATCTTAAACACGACAGGAAAACGCTCCGTATCCTGGTACGTAATAACCGACTCCAGTTCAAGTGACCATTCCGGATTCAATTGCCATGTCTTGATGTGGTCAGCCTCCCCGGCACCGGTAAGCTCCGTATTTTTCGCTTGAGCTTCCTCCAGCTCTGCAAAAAGCGCATCCCTTTCGTCTTCGTCTTCAGGAAGTGATTCATGCGTCTTATAAAAGGCGGTTAATACATCATCGACTTTGACCATCTCTTTACCGATCTGTGTGGCAGAAACGGTGCGTTGTTCCATTTCCTCCATGAATTCATCTGCATCGAATTCTTTTTCGAGATCCGAGCTGATCTTTTCCGAATCCGCAATCAGCTCCTTCGTTCTCTCAATAGCCGCTTCTAATTCCGCAATATCTTCCTTATGACCTGGTATGAACGATAACATGATGACCACCGCTATTCCCAGGATAACGGCAATCCAATACGTCTTTAATATATGCAGACATTTTAAAAGCATCAATTGGCCTCCTGTCCATTTATTGTTATTAATTACAAAAATGCCTATATTTTCCAGTGGTGAGCAAAAAAAAAAGAAGGTGTCACCAGAAGCGACACCTTTCTCTTCCGCTATGTCCATTATACTGTACGCTCAGCGTTTTGACAAGTTTTTATTAAAGTCTTTCCTGCACCCAACGCGGTTCAGCATCTATTGGTTTGAAGAACTCCCAGTTGTTGTCCTCATAGCGATCTTTCGTTATGACACGCCAGCTCCAGGAATAGCTCATACCGCCATTTCTACCGGAAACACCGCGGATATTCTGCTCATTTATCAAAATATCTCCATTGGCAAATACATGCTGAACGATTCCGGCGTGACCATATACACTGGTCGTCGCATCACTAAATACCGCGCCGGCTGTCGGATAACTCACCGTTTGTTCCCCGTAATGATTAGCCCATAACTCGGCGAGGACTCCCCCGTCTCCAAATGGTCGTGTAGTACCCCGGCCGTTTTTATTCCAATCGGGATACAGCTGCATGAAATAACTGTGAGCAAGCGCCGCACATTGATCGGCAATAATACCGTTCGCCCATCCGGACTCATTCCCCCATGCAAGCCCTGCATCTTCCGGATTCTTTGCGAACTCCTCTAACGAAGACGGCAGAGTTTCCCTTGACCACGGAACGAGTGTAAGATCAGATGGTACCTCTCCCGTTCCATCTGCGGCCTGGTTTCGGTAGTGAGCTAAGATTGGATCGCCACACCCATCATCTTGATGGTATGCCGCTGCGGCATTATTACCTTGAGAGCGGTTGACGTTTATCCCGCTTAGAATACTCTCCGCATAGTCTGTATCTGCTGTTGCGCGCTCTAATACAAACAGGAAATCGATGGCACTACCCTGGCGGTTACTAAGAGACGCGTTCGGTGATGAAAGGCCGATCCAGGAGTTCATAAATCGTTCTGTTTCACTATCCACGGTCCCGCCATCATCAGTTAAGAAGTCTGTTAATTGATTCTGGCGGTACGACTCATCCCCATCTAACATAAAGCGTACTTGTGTATCAAATTCGTACCAGTTAACATCGTGATCTTCCGCATATTCAATGAGGAGGCGGTTCCGGCCGTTCGTCCACTGCGCAAGCCCAATTCCAGCATACTCAATCGCTGGAAAATCGGCAGCGTAGGACGAATTTATCGCTGAAATCTTGAAATCGTTTTGGATAGCGGCCTGCTTGCGCTCCCCAATGATGAACTCCTCATTCGTAATCGTCTCGACAGCTGTCGGGTCGAGGGAACTCTCGTATTTCAAGTTTCCGAGTACCGCTGCCGTCTGCTCTTTCGAACCGCCAAGCTCTGAATACACCGACCAGAGTTTCACGGCGTTATCCTCCCTGATGGCGTCAATATCCCCCGATTCGAGATATTCTTGAGATGCTTCCGATACGGCCGTCCATTCTGGTTGGCAGTCAGCCATAGCCTCGTCAATTTTCTTCAACTCCTGGTTGATTCCGTACATAACTGTACCAAAGCCGATAATGAACATCATCGCGGCACCTATGGCTATGCCTTGTCCGATACCTAACCCCACGCCAAGAAGACCTGAAAAGAGAGAACCGACGGCTCCAAATATCGAACTAAAGAGCCCGGCGATTTTCCCAAGGACGGCAAGCGCAACCCCTTTAATCATTTTAAGTGCTTGTATCGCAAGCATACCCATTAGTCCGAGCTTAGCTGCACCACTGGCAATACTGGCACCCGCAATTATTTTTGTCCCCTTGATTCCCGCGTCGACACCCTTGTCCATCGCTTGTTCTGCTTTGTCTGTGATGTCCTCTTTATCTCTACCCGCGTTCTTTTTAGCTTTGTTGAAATCTTTTAATGCTCTGCGGGCACTGTTGAATGCATTGAGCCCTGGAGTTGCATCCATCGCAGCATCCGCCGCCTGGTGTTCAAGTTGATCTTTCAACCCTTTGTCACTATAATCTATTCCCGTAGCATTGGAAGAAGCATCTTTCGCCTGATCCCCCAGTTTTTTGGAACTTCCTTGTGAATCTCCGCCAGCCTCCTTGGAATCCTTTCCGGAATCCCCTTTATCTTTGTTGTCTGCATCATCCTTTTTCCCGTTATCGTCTTTATCATCTTTATTTTTACTATCACCTTTGTTCTCTTTATCGTCTTTATTCTCTTTACTTCCGCTATCCTTACTTTTCCCGTTATTTTCCTTATCCTTGCTGTTACCTTTACTATCTTTGCCGTCCGTACTGTTTCCGGCATTTTTGTTTTCTTTATTGCTGGCATCCGACAATCCGGATGATGGGGCGACCCCATCATCGGAAGCATCTTTTCCAGATGTTTTTTGTGAACCATTTGGTGGTGATGAATTCGACGATCCTGGCCCGCTTCTCACCCCGTCCGCCAGGCGGGATTTCGAACCGCTATCCCCGCCGGCTCCACCCGAATCTCCCGACGGGGTATCGGGCGAAACATCTGGTTTCGATCCCCTTGTAGAACGCCTGCGGCCAAGGTCTACCCCTTCTAGCGGCGGTATATTATTGCCGTTTTTCCCATCAATCATATTGCATTCCTCCTTTGCATTTACCTGTGAAACTGGAATGTATGAAGTAGTGAAACTTTGAATCTTGAAATCTACATGAAAGAAAGACAAAAGGGTCCCGTCACAGCTAATAGTGGAAGGGACCCTGCTTCGCAAGATTAATAGAATATCACAGCGTCTTCATCCGATTGAATGGAATATGAGGACGCCTGAGACTGGATATCGGCATCCAGAACGAGTAATTGACGCATCAGATCCCGCTGTAATTTCGACTTGGTATTGAGATACGTGCGCCATGTCGCTTGTAAAGACTCCACGGAATCCTTCGCAGCTACCTGAGCAGACGGGCTTGAACCGGTTGACACTGTTGTTAAATCCAGCACGGAGCCATCCTCATGATTCAGTGTTTGAACGCGATCCACCTGCTCGGACCTGCCATCCCTGTCCTTCGTGTCTTCTGCGGCTTCCTTCATATAGGTGTCAAAGGATGACAAATCACTCATAACCTGGTTGATGTAACCATCCCGAATGGATGTAGTCGAATAATCAAGGACGTGCGCACCAGCCACGTTCTGAGCGGCTACAAATACACCTTCGTCATCGATGTAATCTCCACCGACGAACCACGGCGTTTCCGGAGGTTCATAACCACCGGCAATCAGGCGGTTCGTATATTCCTGCCCACGGTTAAGTAATTGTGCGAGCCCCTCGGTCTCTTTAGCGATATTTTCACGAATTTCTTCATCCAGCGGCTCAGCAATCAATGCCGTATATAGTGTAATCGGATCTTCCTCCCCGGTTTTCAGCCAATCAAGTGTCTCTACGTCTTCCGCGCCGGGATTGACAAACAATTTTCCCTGGTCATATTCCGCGAAGGAACCATCTGTTGAGTCGCTATCTCCGGAAGAACCAGAACCTGTCTGTGCTGACAGTTCCGTATTTGAGCGGATCGTAATATCGACCACTTCTTGCGGGATCGATCCTTCGTCCTGGAAACGGATGATGCCGTACCCGGTGGAGCCAAATAAAGAAAACGTTACATCCGGTTCATACGATAGCGAACTTCTCGCCCCCGTAATAAACAACTCATAATTGTTCGCATTCATGCTCATATTTCTCGGGTTCTGCATGCGTAAAAGAATCATCACATCCGTTTTGTCTTCATTTCCAAACACCCCTTCTACGTGCACCCTTTCATTGGACAACGAAAAGTTAAAGTCCTTGGTGTAAACGGCTTGTGCAGACACGCTCTGGGCCACATCGGTCCGGTGGTTCGCAAAAGAAAAGATTGAAAACATAAGTAGGAACGACAGGGTCACTCCGAGCATTGCCGTGAATCGCTCCATTTTATGATGGGAACCGAGTTTCAACTTATCTCTCAGTCCTTCGAACCGTTTGTTAAACGATGACTTTTCCGGCTCGTTCAACCCATCATCCTTCTCCTTGGTCTCTTTGTTATTTTTCAGACCCTTCATGTCATGTCTAGCCATATGTGAATTCCCCCTCCCTCTTCCAATTAAAATTTGTTTATAACACTGTGCTGTCAATGTTTTCACAGATAACTAAGACCAATTATAGCATAAATTTACTGGAATATATAGGAAATAATTGAAGTTCCTTCCTGTTGTACGGAACATTTGTGCCACAAAAAAAAAGAAGGTGTGAAGACACCCTCTCTTTTCTTACCTTTAGTCAACGCATTTTTGTTAATTTCTTTTACATTTCATTTTTGGGTGTAGGAGGAAGGGGGACCCCGTCCTCCTACACCCAAGTTTTTGTATCACAAAAAGACCTTACGCTTTCCTGTTTTTCGAAAGGTCAATGTGCTATAGTTGAATCAAACTTCGTTACGATCTTTGAGCTGGTAGTGCGGACTCATAATCGTACAATATGCCGTGTGTGATAAGTTGAAACGTCACTTTCAGGAACTTATTCATACACGCCACAACAGCGACCTTATGAGGCTTACTCTGAGGTTGCTTTTTTAATTTGTAATAATAGTCCACGAAGTGATTAGGTTTTCCTTTTGCCATAAGCATTGAACAAATCATAAAAAATAAAATTTTCCGCAGCTTCTTATTACCTCTTTTATTTATTCGATCACGATATTGCATATTACCGGATTGATAGCGCATGATATCAATGCCCGCGTAAGCGTTTAACTGTTTGGCGTTTTTAAAACGGCGGATATCCCCTAGTTCGCCAATCAGTCGACACGCTGTTGAATCTCCGATTCCTGGAAATGAACGCAAGACCTTATATTCTTTTCTCCCTTCTGAGATAGTTACCATTTGTTTGACGAGCTGAACCTTTTTCTCCATCAAATCCGCAATACGTCGAGCATAATCCCTTGCTTGATCACAACGAATGTCCGACGGATCAATAGCTGGATACGAATTTTCGGCAGCTTTCAATAATACAATGGCTTTCTCCTCTGCGCGTTTTAAAGATAAATTCTTTCGGGTGTTCTCTTTCAAACGGTTTTTAATAATCGTTTTTGAAAGTGCTCGTAATTGTGCCGAATGGGGATAGAGCTGTACGAGATTTAAAAATAACGCGGAACTTGGTGTAATGAGCTGTTCCAATTCCGGAAATGATAGATGTAAAATCGCATGCATTCTACTGCGTAAGAGGATCATCTCTTCATCAATTTCATCATAGTAACGTGTAATCGCCCGCATTTGTTCAAAGTAGTCATCTTGTTGGTATGTCGCTTCGCGAGCCATACTAAAGTGTGTTTTCGCAAGCTCGTGGGCATCGCTAATATCTGTTTTATGACGACGCATCTTAGCCATTTGTAAATTCGCTTCCAATGGATTCATACGGCAGTATGTATGGCCTTTAGTCGCCAGGAACTTTTCCAGTGGTTTTGAGTAAATACCTGTTGCTTCAAACACAATTTCGGGGGCTTGTTTATCCAAAACCGTCATTTCTTCAATTCTGTGATGAAGCCGTTCAAAATCAATCCGAGTATGAGTTAATTCCCCTTCCAATTCACATTGTTTATACCGGTCATAAATAGCAAAAGTACTTTTTCCTTTACTGACATCAAGTGCGATGACATGCTTCAAACGAACCTTCTCCTTTTTAGCCAATCATAGAAGTCTTCACAGCGCCTTATTGATTCCATTTTCTTATACACGATCTCTTGGACCCAACATACTAAACTGATTCAAACAAGGGTGTGAAGTTGGCCGGTTTTTTGATACGGACTCTTATCTTGGTCCCAGAGGGTGTTCGGCCTTTCTTCACTTCTACTATAAAAAAATAGTAGCACAGACCATGGCCTTGGTCTGTGCTACTAATGTTAGTATGTTTTTCTTGATTCCCGTTGTTTAAGGCAGGAACGTTTTCGCGAAATGGAACAGCGTGATCGTTTGCCCACCTAAATCTTCGATCGTACGACGTCCACCGCCTGCGATGTCCTGTACGAATTGGAAACCGGTTGTCATGGACAATGTCCCTCCGACAAGTAATAGAATGATTGCAACAGCCCAGTTCGTCTGCTTTTTACCTTGAGACATTAGACCCGAAGTGATCTGCCAAATGGCGTACCCTACTGCGACTATACCAAGGATCATTACGGCTAGGGAGATCCACTCCCCCAGTGTTGAAAACGAGTTTTCCAAGAAGTTCCGCAGATCCCATCCACCGCTACCTGCCAGTGGCTCAATAGTGCTAAAACTAAACATGAACGTTTTCCCCCTTTATCTGTGAGCGAATCCGGTTAAAGTTCTACCAAACCACTGACTGCTCAGCAATTTAAATTATGGAATTATTATATCACACGCTTTATGTCAAAACAATACATATTATACAAAATTTGGTAAACAATGTGCAAAATGTAAACATTCAATCAACCTACCCCCAGAAGGGGAGGGGTCATTCGTCACTTTTACCGTTAACGAATGATTCCCATGATTGCTGCATGTGCTTGGTGCTTTGAACGATTCCAGCGTGATCCTGAAGACTATCCTCCCGAATACCGGAGCGGGTCAGGTCGAGCTTCATCTGGTTAAGACGAGTCCCCAGCGTTTTCATCTGCTTCTGCCCGGCTTCTGTGATAGTACCGTTCTTCTGCTGGAATTCAAGTTTGTCGTACATCGACTGCGACTGGCTCATATGAATCATCTGATTGATAATTGCCTGTCCGTTTTTACGAATCGGTCGGCTTGCCACTACCGGTTGGAAGTTACTGTTTTTAAGCAAGCCCTGGGCGTTATCCTTCAGTGTTTTCACCTGAGTTTTTGAGACATCCACGTTGGTCTGCAGCGAGGCTACCTGTTTTTCCGCCTGTTTAACAATCTGTGGCGGTCGGTTGCTCGCGCGGAGCGTTTTCAGACGTTGCTCGGCCTGCTCCAGTTTCGACTGGCTGTTTTTCAAATCGGTCGTATGTTTCAATAACTGCGTCTGGTAATCGCTATAATTGCTCACACCGGAAGTGGTAAGCGTTGCATAACTCTTACTTGCCGATTGGTTAGGGACCGCCTTTGTCTGTGGTACACTTCGAGCTTTACTTCGCCAACCCGGTGGATCTAAGACTTGCTGCTTTGCAGTTTGTGCTTTATTCATTTGCCGTTCCGCCTGCGCCTGATGTTTAAGCGCTTTATTCATCTCCCGGGTCGTCGGCTTATTCGGCGACTTTCTCATGGTATCCACCGTGTTTGTTGCCTGTTCGTAATTCGCTTTCGCTTTATCGTATTGCGCTGTGGCCCGGTCGATCTGCTGCGGCGTACCGCTCGGCTTTTCTGATACACGGGACATACTGGCTTGCGCGTTAGATAAAACTTTCGACGCTTGATTCATCCTCTGTTCACGCTTTTGTACAACGTGTCCCGGCTGACCGCTTGCAACCGCTTGAGCATGAGCATTCTGTGCTTTTTGATATACCCGTTCTGCACTTTCCACGCGAGTACGAGCACTGCTGACCTCGTTATAAGAACGCCCGGCATCTTTCGCCGTCCGCAGATCCTGTTCCACATTGGCCGACTCCTGAACGGCCTTGCGCTGAGCTTCCACTTTCCCTGACTGTCTAGCGATCATGGCAGGTGAAGCCCCGTCATTTTTCATCTGTTCTAACTTCTGGACGCTTTCATCCAGAGTCGATTTTTGAGCAGTTGCGTGACGAGCGGCGCTTGCTACATGCTCCTCTGTGACTGGTTGACGACCAGTAGCGGAACTTGCCTTCCCTTCGCTTCGCATCGCTTGATTAAAGGCTTGCTGAGCTGTATTTGCGTTTTTATTCGCCTTATCGGCATAACGCTGCGCTTGCATAATTGCGTAAGGTGGCGCACCATTTGCTTTTAATTCTTCCACCCGCTCATTTGCCCGTTTTGCCACTTCATTGGCCTTATTAGACTGTTTTGCAAGGGAAGTTAGGTTTTTACTTCCCGGTGTGCCTTTCCCTGGCTCTGCCGCAGGTACCGCGCCGTTTTTCATCGCCGCATCACCTTTGTGCTGCAGGACTTTCTCACCTGTATCTTCATCTTCAACGACTTCGAACCCTCGTTCATCTAACGATCCCTGAATGTCGCTGGCAGCTACACGGTTGCCATTCGCATCCGTTACGAAACCTTGGTCATCAAGACTTAGAGGTTCGCTCGATCCGTTCATACGAAGCGCTTCTCCGTCAGTTCCAACCACATTGCCGTCTATATCCAAACCGTAGTGTGAGGAATCCTGTTCGTTTTTCATCGCTTTGTACTTGTCGGTGTCAAAACGCATATCGTCGAGCTTCTTCGCTTCTTTCAAGGCAGAAACCGGTTTTCCATTGTGCCCTGGAATTGCTCCTACAGGCTGGAGAGTTCCGTCTTTATCAAGAGCCACAAAGTTACCTTTTTCATCGACCAGCTGGCCTTTTTTGTTTTGATAGAAGGTATTACCCATTTCATCGGTGTACGCATTACCGTCCCCATCCATGAGCGCCCCGTCTTTGCCAGTCATCGCGCGCATACCCGCCATCCCCAATGGAGAGCTTGAACTGATCTGATTTCCATTAGCATCTAGTGCGTTGCCGTGCGCATCTTTGACGATTTCTCCGTTTTTATCGACAGCTTGGCCATTACTGGTTGTACGGTTGGAATTGATTTCGTCCTTATCATTATCGTTATCTGTGAAGTTTGAACTTGTGACTTTACCTAGCGCAGTAGCATCACCGTAACGCATTGATTGGATACCGGCATTCTTCGCTTCCAACTCACGTTCGTAAGACTTACCTTTAACACCAACGGCACCCTTCATGGCGTCTGTCGTTTTTGCATTAGCGAGGTCTTTCGCCGTTTTGAATCTGGCTTTCGCCTTCTCCCCAATAGAGCGACCTTCCATACCTCGTTCAGCAGCCATTGCTTCACGCCTTGCCTCCAGACCATGGGCTGCACCCATAAGGCCCATAACTCCACTATCCGCATCTTTCGCGTCCTGCGTAAGTTTTCCATCCTGACCAATACGACCGCCAGACATTTTAGTTGCATCAAGACCCTGACCGCCCGTACCTGTATCAAGCGCACCCATCACGCGATTAATACTGTTCGTTACGACTTCCTCCATCATTTCTCGGAAGACGGCCATGTTTTTAATCATGAACACCGTCAAAACAGCTGTAATCACGGTAATCAGGAAGCTGGTCAGGAAATCAAGAATGAGTCCACTGCCGAAATAACTTCCACCTGTATCGACTAATGAATTGAAGTTCAAGAGCAAGGTCATAAGAATACTTTCACTCAACGAGTAAAGAAAGATCATTCCGAGCACTTGAATAATAAGTACCGCCGTGGAAATCAATAATTTTGTCGTAAACGCTATCGAGCCAAGCGCTGTCCCGAACACACCGCTTAGGATACGCGGGATGCTCTTGATGGCCACGCTAATCATCATGACACCATAAGCGATGGATAGTACCGACAAACTGAGCATAACCGTCACGTTCTCCACCCAGCGTGTAAAAGAAGAAATACCTGTTCCCCCAAAAGTAACGGATGCATATGCATCGCGGGAAAGGTCGCTACCTGTCCGTAGCGGGGAATACACGGTGAGCCCCGTACTCGAAAACGTCGTATTCAAAAAGTTATACATCGCAATTGGTGATAAACCACCAACGGCACCGGATGAGCCAGCCCCAATCGGAGCAAGCGGTTCCGTTACAACATCGGCTACATTCTCAGATACATACCCGTTAGATACCGAATAAGTCAAATCACCTGCGTTATAAATGTGCGTTGAATATTCCCCGAAAATAAACATATCGTCTTCCGCCGCCCCTTGGGTGAATAACCCTTTCGCATCAGTCCAATCCGCGGCCTCCAACCATACAGCTTCATCGGAAAAATAATTCACCCTGTCAATCCACGTCCGGTTGTCATTCGCAGAAAGAGAGAACATATGCACAATTGCTTCCTCGGTTTCAATGCTTTGGTCCGCCGCACGTATTTTTTGAATTTGACCGGAAACCTCCCCGTCGTAATCCGACCCTGTAAATGCCGTAGCCGTCATGTGACGAGAAAGAATGCTGTAGACCTGACTGAAGCTGCTTTTCTCCGCATGACTTCTAGTCCGAGTATCAATATCCCTTCTACCTCCACCTTCATTGAGGATTTCTCCAATATCAGAGGTGGCGGAATACCGATCTTTAAGCGCGTCCGCCCGCGTGTTATTTGCACGGGTTCCATTCACGGCCAGAATCAACTCCCTGTTACTGAGCGTTCGTTCCTCATCTTCACCAAGGCGTGGATTCATAATCTTGCCACCCTCCGGCGGAGCCAACCGGGAATACCGTACCCAGTTTTCAAAGTCTACATAGGAAGATAAAATCAGGTAATCCGCATATTCCGATCCGACAGCCACATTCGACTCCAAATCATTAATTAAGCCCGTGTAGGTAGCTCCGATCAGCGGAAGTCCCGCAAACAGCATGAACACCCGGACGGCGTACCTGGCAAAGCGCTTCATGGCCGAACCTTTACGGATAACCAGCGCACTAAACACTGTCATGGCGAGTAGCGCCGGGAATAAAAGCACAATCGAGAAGTCTTGTATCGTCGTATAAAGAGCTCCGACGTTTTCCGCAACACCGGAAATGATGCCAAGGTCGGCACTTGCGGTTCCGTTAATTGCAGTCTCAAACAATCGGAACGGGTTTAACGTTATTAAAATCATAAGCGCACCCCGGAACAATAATGGCGCCACATTTGCCAGCAAATACACCAACACGACAATACCGGTGCCAGCCATACGTCCCAATCCTCCGATCCCCGGCCGGAGTGTTGAAATTAGACCCATATCCGTCAATACTTCCCCATACCCCGCATACTGATAGAACGGATTAAAGAGACCTGCTAATAGAGCACTGTCACTACTGTTATCGATGATGTGCATCAGCTGGTCATACGTAATATTCGCTGATGACGCTGTGTACGAGTTCATCAACCAACCGACAATGCCGGAATCATCGGATAAAATTTCTGCATATCCGAGAAGCGCTCCTGCGTTTCCTGCCGGAAGAAGATCGTCGCTGTCGTTGTCTTCAATCATGGTTAGCTCGTCAACACCAGATCCTGGTGCGATAGCTGTGGCGAATTCCCTCGTTAATTCACTCGCCCGCTGGTGTAAAGATAAATCGGATACACCATCGTCATCGGCAAGAGCAAAGTGACCGACGGATAAAAGGCCGGTCAGCATCACAAGGAGTGCTAAGCACCCCATGAAAGCGGCGCGTGGAATCCTTGTTTGTAAAAATCGCATAACGCCCCACTCTCCTTCCCCTTTAAATTTTGGTTTTTATATAAGATAAGGTTTAACTTCAGCGTTTTCTAACGGTTAAACCCCATCTGAATATCGCATGCAAATACGACGTTATCGAACCCTCGCCGCAAATAGTACCGATATCGCTCCTTATGTTCGAGCATGGTTTTCAGTGCGATCGGCACTTCTTGTTTAAGGATCTGTTCGTAATCAGCGATTGTCGACTTTGTCATTCCACCAAGGAGCGTATAGTCGGCACTTTCAAATTGATTGAGTGTGCGGTCCTGGAGCATGCGCTCCACGCTGTTATAAATGTGAACCACCCGAACTCCATTATCATTAAGCTGGTCGAACTGATCCCGGACATACTGTTTGATACCAGGTGCTAGTTGTTCTACACCATGTAAGATCACAACATCTCCTTGCGAGAGGTTACCTACTGCGAAACCGAGTGCGTTGACGAACTGAGCCATCATAACACCCCGACTTCTTCTCAAAAGCGAGCTGAAATCGTAGATTACCCGGTTGGAGACGGCAGCACGGTCGATTTTCGTGGAGGTTGTGGTGTTGAACAGATCCCCGTTCGAATCCATCATGTCCCTGAATGCCGTCTGTAGAAACCCGTATGCGTTCATGACCTCCGGGTCCTTGTTTCTGGCCTGCACCTGAGCGTTGTATTCCATATCCAGGTAAGCCTGGAACTCCGGAAGTTTCGGAACCTGATTGTGCGGTATACCCACAAGGCGTAAAAGGTGGCGGTTGTCCTGCGCGTTCCTTGCCCACATCCGCTTATCTACATAGAAATCATTCAGGACTTTTAGGAGCGCCCCTTTAATTCGGGGTCGCTTCTCATCCGTCATTGGCTGCAGCTGCTCAAGCATGAGTGCCAGTTTTTCCAGATGTGCCGGGAATACGCTCAATTCATGCTCTTTATCCCCGAAAAGCTCGAACGGGTTAATATCCCCTCTTGTCATGTCCACGTTGGATGTGACATCGGATAAATCTACGCCGATTTCATCCACGTTCGCACGGTTCAAAACCAGATGTACCACACGTTTGTTACGAAGGAGGGCATTCATGCCGAGCTTCACACCCCATACGTCCACGCCCCGCTCCCCTTTGAAATCCCAGTTACTGAGCGTTTGTGCTTCGGCTTTTCCGGCAATGACGACGTGAGAATCGTAATTGTCAATGTCCATGAGTACCGCAGAGTTATTCACATCCCCTTCCATCTGGCCGATGTACTCCCCTTGCGGGTCCTCAATCCCTCTTGTGACAAGGCTGTAATTCCCGGCGAATTCCGCCGAGGTGAACATGAAGTTCCGCCCCATCTTGTCTTCCACTTTATTAAAGAGATTTGAAAGCTCCCGTTTTTGCTCCCCGATGTACGGAGCAGCAAACACCGTATCGAAACGATCTTTGTACTGGCGATTGATTTTATTCACCGCATCGTCGAGACGCTCCAAGGTCGGTGCTTTGACAAGCAGACGCATTGCCACACGGAGATAGCTCGACCCGTTCATTAAGTCATTCGCAATGTCCACAAGCTGCTGCTGTTTCTTGCTGAGCTTCTGACGGGCTGTCAGTGAGCCATCCCTTTCTGTCTCATTCGCCTGGTTATTGAGGAGTCCCTCGGCTCGCCCCTGGTGCTGATCGATCCAGGATTCACTCATGCGTCCGACATGTTCAATGCGTCGGACACTCACATCGTAACCGATGTTTCTCGGTATGAGGTTGATCCCCCAGAAATACCCGAGGTTGTCATCTGACTCGCTGTGGTGAAGGATCGTCAAGATTGTCGCGTAAGACCCGTCCACTTGAAAATAAACTGAACGGAACAAGAATTTAGATTTCGGCTTAATAGATCTAAACAGGGGATAATCGCGAATTCTTGCATAATCTTTCTGCTTTGTGTCCACCTCTTTTTCCTTACGCTTATTTTTTGTCACCAGATTGCTCAACCCTCTTGCTGGTGCTTTACTCATCGTCTGGTCCCCCTCTCTCTGTCATTATTTCTGAGCTCCAAGTAGTGATTTTAAGTAACGCTCCATTTCCTTATAATTCAAGGTCTTCGCGAGACGGAACATCATACCGTCCGCTTCCACATCACCAATTAAGAGGTTTTCAAATTCCGTAAGCGCTGCTTCTGACGGTGCCCTCACCACAAGATATTGATGTAAAGACGTAAGGCCTTGATTGTTGTTAATAGCGTATTTCAAGATGTCATGCTGCTCTTTGAGCAGGGTATTTAATCCTTTGGACTTCACGTTTAATTCTTTTTTCGTTCGTCTCACTGCCTCCAGCTGTTCATCGACGCTATGGCCTTCATAGACGGTATCGTAAATGACTTCCACACCCACAGGTAGTTTGCGATAGAACGAATCAACCTTGTCCAGAATAATCTGCTTATCCTGCTCAAACATCAGGGCGGATGCCGATCCGACGACGTGGTAGCAATAACCGATCTGACCGTCCAAATAATGAATGCGCCCGTCTTCCGGATCGACAGTCTTAATATTTAGAAGGTGCTGGAGCGGATAGACCGCGTCTGACATTCGGACAGGGACGTAACGTCCGCTTTTTGGTAAGTAATTAATCATGGAAAACACCAGTTCCAAACCTGTCCGGTTCGTTTTATCCGCCTTGACAAGCAATACTGATAAAGCGACCCATGCTATCGTAAACCCGATAATGAGCGGAACGCCTCCCTTTCCAATAAATGTCTGGAAAATTAGATAAAACCAGCCAAACGCGGCGAGAAGGGCGAACAAGATCACTTTCGCCGACACGGGCCGGTTTATCCCCACGCCGTTCTTTGACTTAACGTTGAATTCCATATCAAAATACGAAACGTCCAGCGTTGCGGGTATTTTGAATCGTTGTTTCGCCATAACGGGGCTCCTCCTTTCTCTAACCACCCGTACGATTGTAGGTGATGTATGGTAATTATGGTAATATATGGAAATAGTATATCATAAACAAATCGCTGAGTATACAGCGATTTTTCAACAATTTGCACCTGGAAGAATACCTTCTTCTTTCTCTTAAAAATTCGGGGTCAGGCGCCACCTGCTAGTTGTTTCATCAAGCTCCAGGGTGAGACGGCATCGAAACGGGCGTCCGTTTCGGCTAAGACCGGAAAACGGCACCGATTTCCCCTTACGTAACTGCTCGATATCCCTAAGCGGGAGCGTCTTCCCGCTGAAGATCGGAAGAAACACACAGGTTTCCCGTGTGAAATCCTCGGCTGGCTGGTCGAACTCCTCAAAATGAGGGATGATCCCCCATCTTGCCGGATACGGCCCGTTCTCCGGAATGAATCCGAAAGAGACATTCACAGCGTACGGGGTAAGGCTTCGATTCGATTGACACACAAGGAGGAGCTTTTCCCCTCGGCGCAATAATTGCTGTTCTTCTTCTGTAAAGTTGTGACCATTCCACTGAATGGGAAACGGGGCGTCCTTTCGATCATGGCCTGCAGCATCCCACGGCGCAAACCCGAAATATTCGTGACCATTGTGTTCCTGCCATTCGAGCGATCCGGTAATTCCGTCTGTATAAGCGGTCTTAATCCGGATGTCATAACCAGCGATCAGCAACTCAATCTCACGGTCTGTGAACCGGTAACCGGACCACACCCGTTTAAAGCGAACCGCTTCTCCGTTCGGCAGGCACATATGAACATATTCCGCATCATAATTGTCCGGTTCGCTGGTACCAGATGACTGTTGGGTCGGTAGTAAAAATGTCATGTTACTCCGCCTCCTTTTCTGAGATTCGTCGCTTTTATTGGGGTGAAAAAAGACTAATTGCCTTTCCTTTGGCCTGCCAACTCACACAATTGCTCCCGCTTCACGTCATCGAATAACGGCAGATGTTCAGCAATCATTTCAATGAGCCGTTTGTCCGCATCTGTCAGGTGCGAAATATCCAGCTTGTTATACGCTCGGGATTCCGCCACGGCTTTCTTCATGCATTCGACTGCTTCAAAGGACAGGTCGTACGCCTCCTGCAGCCGGCCAACCCACTCGTATGGCGCATTTCGTTGCCCACGCTCCACAGCAGATAAATACGCTGGGCTGACACCCAGGTGCAATGCCATGTCTTTTAAATACTCATCATGCTCGATACGAAGTTTACGGGTGATTCTCCCAAACACGGTCAATGTCGAAGACATATCGGCTAACCCCCTTTCTCTATAGACTTTTCTTCGGACAGATCGCTTGTAGTCTAATTATACCAATATATGTAAATTATATCTACTAAATAAAGTAAAAAATTACAATAAATGGAACAATAGAAGTCACAGAAAAAAAAAATAGGACCTCGCCAGAGTGTCCCAGATTCAAACCACCAAAACTTTTATTTATTTTGCTCCCTTATCCACAGGTTATCCACAGTTAAATATACAGGAGCAGAGCATTCCTTTATAACTTTTTAAAATTTAGTTGGGACATATTAAAAAAAAGTTCTATAATCCTTGATCTAATGGGATTTAGCTGTCCCAGATTCGAAAAAAATGTCCCAGATTTAATACCAGATGTCCCAGATTACGCGTGATTTGTCCCAGAAAAATGCGAAATGTCCCAGAAAAAACGCCGATTTCTGGGACAAACGGTTGATTTCTGTGATTTAAGTCCAAAACTGCGTGTGTATTTATGCGAATCTATGTATAAAAAATACATCACCCTTGCATACACGCAAGGGATTTTGGCAAAAAAGTTGGGACACGCTGGGACACTAAAAACTCGA
Organism: Evansella clarkii; assembly: GCF_002019695.1. GTDB lineage: Bacteria > Bacillota > Bacilli > Bacillales > Salisediminibacteriaceae > Evansella > Evansella clarkii. Next base: position 233,419 of record NZ_MTIV01000022.1, read on the forward strand.
AAGTAAACCACGCAAACCCTTGGTATGACTGACTTCTGAGCCGATTTCTTGTGAAAAATACAGTAAATTAGCAAAACCGAATCTGGGACACTCCAAAAACCACTCAATCCCTTGGTGCGCCTGGTTTTTTCCGCATTTTTGCGATTTTAAAAAAGACCTGTGTCCCAACTTTGAAAACCGAATCTGGGACACTCTTAAAAAGTCCTCACAACCCTTGGTGCGACTGCATTTCTATCAAAAATAATACCTATGAAGGCTCTTTGTTATTCTTTACCCATTGTTGGTAAAGAACGTACCCAACCACGTTTAAAGTGACCACTATTAACACCCATATGGGTGTTAAATGGTTTCTTTGATAAAGCGTAATGACTCCCCAAATAGTGAACAAGATCCAGTAAACTACAATACCGAAGAGTAAAACCACACTTGATAAAGGGGAATTATTAATAATTTCTCTTACGACATGTGAGTTTCCTTCGGAAATGGTTGTCGTTCCAATCTCCATAAACGCTGTCTTTTCTAATAATTCTTTATTTTCGTAGTGATAGTCGGGGTCATTATTGGTGGTATAGGAGAAAATTAAATCGCGATCGAATGACTCAACATCTAACTCACTTATATAATAATACTTATACGAAGTGGTGTATTGAGTTTCAGCCAGCATTGAATCAATTACTTTCTTTAGGTCATCCGTTATAATTTCTTGATCTTCTAAGATGGTCAAGACCTCTGCGTGAATTTCCGCATCCGCCTCTTTTGCCGTATTGCCAGACAGTGCGATCATTTCACTCAAAACAAATGATAATAACAGAGCAGCAATACCAACAACCAAAACTATTTTTGAGAAGACTTTTTGGGTATTAAAAATCTTTCCTACGACAGACACTTTTACTTTTTCCCCTCCGAACCTCTCTATAGCTATTTGTACCGCCTCTCTTTCTGATTTCCCTTCACTTTTTAATTCTTCCACCCCTTCCATTAAATGATTTCTCATTTCTTCTTTTAGTTCTTCAATTTCCTCTTTATCTCCAGTAGCGTGTTTATAGATAAAATTTACGTATTCGTCTATTTTCTTCATTCTAGTTTCTCCCTTCTAAAAAATACTCCATTATTTCTTTTAAAAACCTCCATTCAACTTGCATAGCGTCAAATTTCTCCCTTCCAGCATCTGTGATTTTATAATATTTCCTTCTTCCGCCAGGTCCTTGGTCTGCACCCCAATAAGACTCAATTAATTCACTTTTTTCCAGTCTTTTTAATGAAAGGTACAGTGTGGCCTCTTTAATATCGAAGTTGTTGTGACTCGTTTCTCGGATTGTTTTTGCTATTTGGTAACCGTACAAGTCCTCCCTGTGAAGGAGAGACATGATAATTAAATCTATATGACCTTTCAGCACCTCTTTGTTAATTTGCAAATATATCCCCCCCCCCC
>NZ_MTIV01000023.1 GCF_002019695.1 Evansella clarkii
AAACTAACCATGTAAATAATGTCTAATGAAAAAGAGTAGCTATGAAATCCTTAGATAAACGGAGTTTTCGTAAGAAAACAAAAAGATTATAGAGGGAGTAGAGTTGAAGAATTTTTGTTTAAAGAATTGGCTATCCAATTCTTTTTTTTTATTTCATTCAAATGAATACTTGAATATTTTTTAAAATAGGGTTATGCTATATTCAAGCAGATATTTGAATGATGATGGAGTGATGATAATGAATAAAAAAGACACTTGTGAAATCTATATTTATGACGAGGAAAAGGTTAATCGAATACAAGATGATTTACAGACAGTAGATATTTCTAGTGTTGCCCACATGTTAAAAGCTATTGCCGATGAAAATAGGGCAAAAATTACTTATGCTTTATGTCAAGATGAAGAACTTTGTGTGTGTGATATTGCAAATATCGTTGGAATTACGGTTGCCAATGCTTCACACCACTTGCGAACGCTTCATAAACAAGGGGTTGTGAAGTTTCGAAAAGAGGGTAAACTTGCGTTTTATTCGTTAGATGATGAACATATCAAGCAGATAATGATTATTGCATTAACTCATTCGAGAGAGGGGAAAAACAATGTCTGAACAAAAAGTAAAAGTGAATGAACAAGAAACAAAAACATATCGTGTTCAAGGGTTCACCTGAGCTGGCTGTGCGAAAAAGTTCGAAACGAACGTAAAACACCTGGATGGTGTTTTGGATGCAAACGTTAATTTTGGTGCTTCTAAAATCACGGTTACTGGTAAAACAACCATAGAATCACTTGAAAGTGCAGGAGCTTTTGAAAATTTAAAAGTTCGAGATGACAAAGAACAAAGAGTTGAAAGGGTTGCCTTCTGGAGACAAAAAGAGAATTTCAAAGTGTACATTGCAACATTTTTGTTGATTAGTAGCTTCTTTCTTCGATTACAATTAGGGGAAGAGCATATTATTCCTATTATTGGGTATGCGGCATCTATTGTAATTGGTGGATATTCATTATTTATTAAAGGGTTAAAGAATTTAGTTCGTTTAAATTTTGATATGGCAACACTTATGACAGTAGCGATTTTAGGAGCAGCTGCCATTGGTGAATGGGGAGAAGGAGCAGTAGTTGTTATTCTCTTTGCTATTAGTGAAGCACTGGAGCGGTACTCAATGGACAAAGCTCGCCAATCTATTGAATCGTTGATGGATATTGCCCCTAAAGAAGCTCTGATTCGTCGTGGCAATAAAGAAATGATGGTTCATGTTGATGACATTCAGGTTGGCGATGATATGATTGTAAAGCCTGGGCAAAAATTAGCGATGGATGGAGTCGTTATCAAAGGAACATCAACTTTAAATCAAGCAGCGATTACTGGAGAAAGTGTTCCCGTAACAAAGACTATTGATGATGAAGTGTTTGCTGGAACTTTAAATGAAGAAGGTTTACTTGAAGTAAAGGTAACAAAACGAGTAGAAGATTCAACACTGTCTAAAATTATTCATCTAGTTGAAGAAGCTCAAGCTGAACGTGCACCTTCTCAACAATTTGTTGACCGTTTTGCAAAATATTATACCCCTGGCATTATCGTTTTTGCTCTTTTGCTAGTAATAGTTCCTCCATTATTTATGGGAGCCGATTGGAGCGAATGGATTTATAGGGGGTTAGCTGTATTAGTGGTAGGTTGCCCGTGTGCGTTAGTCATTTCAACTCCTGTTTCCATCGTTACAGCGATTGGAAATGCAGCTAAAAATGGTGTACTAATTAAGGGTGGTATCCATTTGGAAGAAACAGGGGGACTGAAAGTTATAGCATTTGACAAAACAGGAACTTTAACGAAAGGTGTGCCTGCGGTTACTGATATTGTCACCTTTAATAATAATGAAGAAGAATTATTGACTATTACAGCAGCTATTGAAAATGGTTCACAACATCCTCTTGCTTCAGCTATTATGAGAAAAGCAGAAGAACAAGGTTTGAACTATAATGAAGTATTGATTGAGGAGTTCCAGTCCATTACAGGAAAAGGTGTAAAAGCAATTGTTAACAATCAAATGTACTATGTCGGAAGCCCCAATTTATTTGAGGAAGTTCTTCCTAAAGGTGTAAAAGCAGAAATAAAAGAAAGTATTTTAAATTTTCAAACACAAGGAAAGACGGTCATGGTATTAGGTACAGACAAAGAAGTTCTTTCTTTAATCGCTGTTGCGGATGAAATAAGAGAATCGTCGAAAGAAGTTATTCGCAAACTTCATCAAGCTGGCATTGAAAAAACAGTGATGTTGACAGGTGATAATAAAAGAACAGCTGAAGCAATTGGAAAACAAGTGGGTGTTTCAGATATTGAAGCAGATTTACTTCCAGAAGATAAACTTAACTTTATCAAAGAACTAAAATCTAAACACTACAAGGTTGCTATGGTTGGTGATGGTGTAAATGATGCACCTGCATTAGCTGCTTCTACTGTTGGTGTAGCTATGGGAGGAGCTGGTACGGATACAGCACTTGAAACAGCCGATATAGCTTTGATGTCAGATGACTTAAGCAAACTACCATATACGATTAAATTAAGCCGTAGAGCATTAACTATTATTAAACAAAATATAACCTTCTCTTTAGCTATCAAAGCGATTGCTCTACTTTTAGTGGTTCCTGGATGGTTGACTTTATGGTTGGCTATTTTTGCTGATATGGGAGCAACATTGCTTGTTACGTTAAATAGTTTACGTTTGTTAAGGATAAAAGAATAAGTTTATGATAGCAGGTAGATAATCACTTCATAGTTTTAAATTATTTCTGACATATTCTTCTTAAAGTCATGGATGCGTTTCTGCAACAGCGGCAGGAACGCCTTTTGACTAACGAAGCAGTAGACTTTAAGAAGAAATGTTATGATTTATGTAAAATGGGGGACTAAATTATGTCTGATTGCTGTTCTACAAATGTACAGGAAGTTTCGGAAAAAAGTGGCTCTGAATTGTGTCCAGCGTGTAAAGAAAAAGGAAAAAAAGTGAAGGTTATTACGTTAAAATCAATGCTAAAACCAACGATTTTGAGTACATTAAATGCAGGCTTAACTCATTATTTTTGTTCTACAAGTAAATGTGATGTTGTTTATTTTGATACGGATGAAAAAAAATATTTAACATCAGAAGTCAAGGTTTCTGTACATCAAAAAAATAGCTCTTCAGATGTTCCTATTTGCTATTGCTTTGGTTGGACAAAAGAAAGAATCAAACAATCTGTTGAAGAAGAATATGTTCCTAATCCTGTTGAACATATTCGTGAAAATATAAAGGAACATCGATGTGGATGTGAAGTGAATAATCCACAAGGTAGTTGTTGTTTAGCGAATGTTACTAGCTATATAAAAAGTCTCCCAAAATAAAATAATTTTCGGGAGATTTTTTTCATCTTTACTGACTCTTGTTTTTATTAAAAAATAATAAAAGTTGAGTAATTACGGCTAAAACAGGTAGTTCCAATAATGGACCTATAACTAATACTAAGGCAATCAGGGGCTGGTCTGGAAATGCTGTCATAGCTATTGCCAAAGCAATAGGTGAGTTTCTTGCTAAAGTATTCAAACTTAAACTGGTTCTGTCTGAATACGAATATTTCATAACCCGACCTACCTTTTGACTAAAGATAAAATTTATAACAAAAAACAAAAGGAGAGGGAGTGTTATTTGCCATATTAAATCTAGATTATCAAGCAATAATTGTCCTTGGGAAGCGAACATAGCTATAATTGCAAGGCTTAGGAATATAGTTGGGTACACGCTAAGTTTAGAAATGAAACTTTCTCTTAATTGTTGCTTGTTTCTCAAAAGTAATTTTGTTATAAGTGCTAAGACCAAAGGTATGAATAAAACAATTAAAATACTTTCTACTAGAAACCCCAGTTCAATAACTCCAGTGGTTCCTCCAAAAATCAGAAGATAAATAGGCAACAATATGACTTGCAAGATTAGATTCAAAGGTAAAATAGCCGTTGATAGTGCAACATTTCCTTTTGCAATACCTGTGAAGATTAAGTACCAATCCGTACACGGTGTGACCATCAGCATAATAAATCCAATATATAAGGCTGGATTGTCTCCTAGAAATATCATTGCTAGCACCCATGCTAAAATTGGTGTCCAGACAAAATTTATGGTGACTGAAGTGTATGTAAATTTGATGTTTTTAAAGGCTTTTTTGATTTCCTCGATAGGAATTTGTAAGAAGGTAATATATAACATAGCTACTAATAAAGGAACAATAAAACTTTCTGCATTAACTCTTATTAGGTCCATTTGTCCTATGCCTATACCAATTACAACTGCTAAAAGTATAATAAGTGTATATAATTTTTCGAATAAGCTCATTGTGTCTCACAACCTACTAAATAAATTTTAATGCAAACATAATTTTATCATAGCTTGACGGTTTTGCTTATTGAAGTAACGGGTTGCGTTAGTAAAAAATTGTGAGTTGCAAATGTGCAGCTCTTTTTTTGCACCTGGGGACTGGAAAATGATGCTAAACTAAAGGGGAGGTTAGCACAATAATTAGTGTATAATACTAGGTTATATTGATGTCAAAATACTACTACATTGGAGGCTGAAATATGAAGCGAATGCCAATTGAACCACCAACAGAACATTATGACGAACGTATTGAAGCAATAGATGAACAAATATGCAGTCTAATAAAGCAGCGGAAGGAACTCTCAAATAACAATCCTGGATTTCCAACTAAACAACTCATTGAAGAGTGGTCGATAAAATATAATTTCTACGAAGATTTCCTAAACAGTGTTTTTATACAATTTTTAAACGAAGAAGTTTATCGGCCAGTTGTAGAACCTAAAGGGTTTCTGAAAAATATACCGATCTTAAAGTCATTTGAAAAAGATAAAGTATTTTATTCGGTTACTTTTGTACGTCAATATGAGAATGCCAGTGTCGTTAATTTTATCATTGACAGGGACGATTTTGATGACAAAATGCCAACCAGGATTCTGCCGGAACACAACTTTTTTGACCTTTCAATAGAAGATGTTGCGGATACTGATTATGATAGCCGAATGGAAGGAGGGGGAGGCTCTGGTGGGCACGAATCATATACGTTCATCATATCACCAGCTTTGCCTCACGATACTTCTAAATATAAATTAGTCTTCAGCGAGTACAAACCACCTTACAAAAAGAAGACGGGTTTTGAATTTACCATATAAACAGACACTTTCGCTAACGGAAAGTAATACTGAAGTTTTTGTATTTAACTGTAAACAGAATAAAAAGGGGGACAATAATGAATAATTTCATAAAACATTTTATATGGACAGTAGTTATTGGGGGGATTTTGTACCTTGGATTTCAAATCCAAGTTTATTTAGAAGAAGTAGCGAAAACAGAATTCAGAATGGAAGGACTTGTTATATTCGGAACTTTATTTCCAGTTTTTGTTGGGGTGTTACTCCGTTTGCCACGCTTAATACAGGAAGTTAAAGAAGGTAAGCAATGGACGGTGAATTGGGGGAAATTAATCGTAGTGGGGCTACCTGCCTTTTATATCATTATTACTCAACTTTTTTTCCTTACTTCATTTGGGCACTATCTTCCATTTTCATTCGAAATTACACAGTTAATGAACTCTAATATATCAACGATAATTATTTTGATTTTTGGTTATGTAATGTTGGATAGCTTTAAAAAATAAAATGGTATCTGATGATTGGTGCAGTTTGTGAAAACTTGTCCTTAAACAAACGGGTGCGTTTGTAAAATTTCGAGTTGCAATGTTGCAGCTCTTTTCTTATACTTGCGAGCTGGAAAATGGTGTTAAAATAAAGGGGGTTACTTGAAGATAGAAATTAGAAGGAGGCAGATGTTTGGAGAAAAAACAAGTATGTTGGCAATAGGAGTTTTAATTTCCTTTGTAGTTATTTTTTTTAGAGAGCCAGTGCAAAGCGAAAAAAATATTAATGATATAGATGAAGAATCTCCTATTGAGAGGGAATTTATTAAGGACGAGGAAGAGTATACCGAGATCGACCCTCTTGAATATATTAATTTACAGTCAGAAAATAGAATGTTAAAGGAAGAAATCGAAAGGCTAGAAAATGAATTGTTTGACAGCAATTTTAGTTTTGTAAAAAGATTTATGAACTCGGATCTGGTTTATGAAATAGTGCCTTATCCTGAATCAACAGAAATATTGTACAAAGAGGTCGAAGAGGATGAATATGTACTCTTTTACACTGATGAGACAGGTTTTAACCTTCGGGTCTCTTCACTGGAAGATAGAATAACAGAGCAATTTTACTTTTATGGACTAAACCCAACCGACAATTTTAATTGGTTTGGTGGAGGTTCAATATATAATGGTTTCATTGGAGATAATCAAATTCAATCAGTCCGTGTTATACAAAACGAAACGGTGTATGATGCAAAAATTATAACTATTAATGAAAATATGCGAGTATGGTACAGCATAATAGATTATGAGAGAAACTCTGTTTCAAAAGAGCCAGATAAAATGAGAATTGAAGCATTGAATGAAGAGGATGAAGTAATTTGGCAGGAATCTTTTGATGGTAATCTAGGAGGGTAATTTAGCGTAATAGCGAGTGAATAATTTAACCTTGTGAAATTTTATACATAAAGTGACGGGTGTGTTAGTGAATTCACGGGCTGATATTACTGTAGCTCTTTTTTTACCCCCTAGAAATGGGAAAAGATGATGTTAAACCGAAAGGGAGAATCGTTATAATAATTAAGAATATATGCAGAGTTTTTATAAAGGTGGTGGAAGATTTAGTAAAAAATCCTTAAAGAAAGTAGATGATATGACAGAAGAAGAGAAGTTATATTTATCTGAAATAAAGAGACAAAATCCTTACGGAATAATTACTATGTTAATGGGTCTTATTTCATTTCTATTTGGTCCTATTTTTGTTGTCATTCCAATTTGTACTATATTTTTCGGAGTTATAACGCTTCGAACATTTAACAAAATAACTGAAGATAATCCTTGGACTTTTTACATTGGTCTTGCTCTGGCATTCTATGGATTGATTTTATATTTCACTAGCGGACCTCACAATGTAATAATATAAAATTACAGAAAGAAATTAATCGCTATTGTGAATTTGTGTACTTAAGCTAACGGAGAGCGATAGTGGAAGAAGCTCTCGCTGCTCTTGTTCCACAAACGGGGAGCATTCCTGTAATTAAAGAATTTGGAGTTTGATAGAAAAAGAGCCCTCTTGGTATGATACGAGGTGTCCAAAGCTTTGCGCGCAAAAGGA
>NZ_MTIV01000024.1 GCF_002019695.1 Evansella clarkii
AAACTAACCATGTAAATAATGTCTAATGAAAAAGAGTAGCTATGAAATCCTTAGATAAACGGAGTTTTCGTAAGAAAACAAAAAGATTATAGAGGGAGTTTCGCTTAAGTACATATTTCACAAAACCGAAGAAAGCTGATATTCCTTAAATGGAAAATCAGCTTTTTATGTTCAACCTTTTTCGAAGTTACTGCGTGGTTGACGGTACTATTCAATAGAAAAATGATATTTTTAAAATAGCATATTGTGGAAGAATTCAAACAGAAAACCTTACAAATTTCACAATTGAATTACTCAAAAAGCTTAGAGATCTTTTTTTCTTTGAAATAACATTCAAATAATAATTTGATTATTTGATTGATATTCATTCAAATAGATATTAGAATGAAATTATAATAAAACGAATATTTGAACGAGGAGATAATAATATGAGTAAAAGTGGTAAACCATTACATGATACTTGTGAGATTTTCTGTTACGACGAAGATAAAGTAAATCGAGTTAGTTCAATTCTGGAACAAGAGGCGCTTGCTCCAGTTGCAAACATTTTTAAAGCCTTATCTGATCAAACTAGACTAAAAATTGCATATGCCTTAGTGCAAGAAGATGAATTATGTGTGTGCGATGTAGCCAATATCATAAATGCAACAATGGCAACGACTTCCCACCATTTACGCCATCTTCGTAATTTAGGGATTGCAAAAAGTAGAAAAGATGGGAAACTAGTTTTTTATTCTTTAGACGATGAACATGTCAAAATGCTTGTTACAACCGCAGTAATTCACGGAAAGGAGGTTGCTAATCGTGGGGGAGAGAAAATTAAATGAAGCTAATCAACATGTATACCGTGTTCAAGGATTTACTTGTGCGAATTGTGCTGGAAAGTTTGAAAGAAATGTAAAGGAAATTCCAGGAGTTGATGATGCAAAAGTAAATTTTGGGGCTTCAAAAATTTCTGTTTATGGGGATGCCGCGATTGATGAATTAGAAAAAGCTGGTGCATTTGAAAATCTCAAAGTTGTGCCTGAAAAATCTAGTCAATCATCTCAACAAACAGGTGATTATATTGAAAAAGAAAAAGAACCTTTTTATAAAAAGTATAGTACATTGCTTTATTCCGTATCATTTCTTGTTTTCGGATTTCTATCCTATTTTGTAAATGGTGAAGAAAATGTGGTAACTACTCTATTATTTTTAGCATCTATGTTAGTCGGTGGATTATCACTTTTTAAAGTAGGCTTTAAAAACCTATTACGCTTAGAATTCGATATGAAAACCTTAATGACGGTGGCTGTTATCGGTGGAGCCATTATTGGAGAATGGGGAGAAGTTGCGATTGTTGTTATTCTTTTTGCTTTGAGCGAAGAGCTGGAACGTTTTTCAATGGATAGAGCAAGAAATTCAATTCGTTCTCTAATGAATATTGCACCAAAAGAAGCTCTCGTTAAGCGTAACGGCCAAAAATTAACAGTTAATGTAAATGATATTGCTGTTGGAGATATTATGATTGTAAAACCAGGTCAGAAAATTGCGATGGATGGTGTAGTCGTTAGTGGCTATTCTGCGGTTAATCAAGCAGCTATTACAGGTGAATCTGTCCCAGTAGAGAAAAAGATTGATGACGAAGTATTTGCTGGTACGTTAAACGAAGAAGGCATGCTAGAGGTCAAAATCACTAAATTAGTAGAGGATACTACTATTTCAAAAATTATTCACCTTGTTGAAGAAGCACAAGGTGAACGTGCTCCATCACAAGCATTTGTTGATAAGTTTGCAAAGTATTACACACCAATAATCATGGTAGTTGCAGCATTAGTTGCTGTTTTACCTCCTTTATTTTTTGGCGGAAATTGGGAAACTTGGGTTTATCAAGGGTTAGCTGTCTTAGTTGTTGGTTGTCCGTGTGCGTTAGTTATTTCAACTCCAATCTCAATTGTTTCCGCTATTGGAAATGCAGCTAAAAAGGGGGTTTTAGTAAAGGGCGGGGTATATCTCGAAGAAATCGGTTCCTTAAAAGCGATAGCCTTTGATAAAACTGGAACTTTAACAAAAGGTATTCCTGTTGTTACGGATTATAATGTTCTTGGATCTCAAACAAACGACAAAGAATTATTATCAATCATTACAGCTTTAGAGTATCGTTCGCAACACCCTCTTGCATCAGCAATCATGAAAAAAGCCGAGATAGAGAATGTCAATTATTCAGACGTTCAAGTGGAAGATTTCTCCTCCATTACAGGAAAGGGAATTAGAGGGAAAGTAAACGGGATTACTTACTATATTGGTAGTCCAAAACTTTTTAAAGAATTACCTTATGCACATTTAAACACTGAATTAGAAGACAAAATTAGAACTTTACAAAATCAAGGTAAGACAGCAATGGTTGTCGGAACTAAAACTGAAATCTTAGCTGTGATTGCCGTTGCAGATGAGGTTCGAGAATCAAGTAAAGAAGTTATTCGAAAGTTATACAGAGCAGGAATCAAAGAAACTGTTATGCTTACAGGCGATAACCAAGGGACAGCCAATGCTATTGGTAATTATGTAGGTGTATCAAATATTCAAGCAGAACTAATGCCAGAAGAAAAATTAAACTTTATTAAACAATTGAGAGAGAAATACAGTAAAGTAGCAATGGTTGGTGACGGTGTAAATGATGCACCTGCTCTAGCAGCATCAACAGTAGGTATTGCAATGGGCGGAGCTGGAACCGATACAGCTTTGGAAACAGCAGACGTTGCTTTGATGGGAGATGATTTAAGAAAACTTCCATTCACTGTAAAGTTAAGCCGTAAGGCTCTTAATATTATCAAGGCTAATATTACTTTTGCTATTGCTATAAAATTCATAGCTTTATTGTTGGTCATCCCTGGATGGTTGACACTGTGGATTGCTATCCTTTCAGATATGGGAGCAACCCTTCTAGTAGCATTAAATGGTTTGCGGCTTATGCGTGTCAAAGAAGACGAATAAAAATAAGGACTTTCCAAACAGGAAAGTCCTTATTTAAAGAAAATGTTGGACAGGAGTTGGAAAAATAATGGGGACAACCTTAACTGCAGTTGCCGTTTATGTAGCTACGGGCATTGATTACCTTATTCTTCTTATTGTCTTATTTTCACAAACGAAAAAAGGACAATTAAAACACATTGTTATCGGACAATATTTGGGGACGGCAATCATTATTACGGTTAGTTTTTTTGCTGCTTACGGTGTTGCCAACTTCGTTCCTCAGCAATGGATGGTGGGCTTCCTTGGACTGTTACCCATTTATTTAGGCATAAAAGTATGGTCCAAGGGAGATGAAGATGAGGGTAGCAATGTCTTATCCATTTTATCTTCAAATCGTTTTAATCAACTATTTTTAACGGTAACATTTATTGTATTAGCTTCAAGCGCAGATGATTTTTCTGTTTATGTCCCTTACTTCACCACGTTAAATTCAAGTGAAATCCCCATTGTTATTATTGTCTTCTTCATTATGGTGGGTGTCTTATGCTATATCAGTTATCGTTTAGCGTCTGTAAATTATATTTCGGAAAAAATAGAAAAATATGAACGATGGCTTGTACCTATCGTATTCATCGGTTTAGGGGTTTATATTATGTTTGAAAATGGCACATTTAACGATCTATTAGCACTATTTCAATAAGTTTAGGAGAAATACGGAAAAACAACAACGTGATTTAATGCGCAGTACAACCATACTACGCATTGAAACGACATCTATTTGTGCTAACTTTGAGAAACAATTACTTACGCTAACGGGTGGGGTCCGACAAGTTTTGTTATAAGCGCTACACGGCGTGAAATACAAGGAATTCAATAGAATTCTAACTTTATAACCGAAGGTAGGAATGATGTAACCATGTATGCTGAAACTACCTCGTCAACACTTCTGCGTGCGCCATGATTGACAGATCATCGGGGTTCGAAGGTCAGATAGATTCGGCAGAACGAAGGCTAAAGCCATTCCGGTGGAAAAGGTATGCCAACGGATATGTCGCACGGCTGAAAAACTGAATACGGTGAGTATGGTTCCCATGGGACGGAACTGACAAACAACTGAATGTACGGGTCTAAAGTTAGAACATGCGGAAACGTATGTACCATCTAACGATGGTGTGAGTGGAGTAGAGTAAGACTCTACCCTATGAAACACGTCATACCGAACAACGACGGTATCCAGCTCACAGGCTCAGAGGAATCACCTAAGTTTAGAACGGAAAGCTAGGTTATAAGGTACTTGGAAAGCGAGAAACGCTGCTTCATGAACTGTCATTCTAAGCGTTTGCTATAAGGTTTAAACCGAAAAGCATTTATTCTCGCGAGGGTAGGGGCACGACTTATGAACCTCCTGTAATGGGAGTGGAAGAACAGCCCCAAGTCTAACTGAATGAATGATTATTTTCCAAACGTGAATTGCGCCGATCGAGTAAGAACGTGGGAACATCTCCTCCATTAGGAGGGATGCCACAGTGCAAACTCTGCGATACTGGGACTACTACGGCTTGACGGATATTTTTACGGGTTTACATGATAGATCAAAAAACCAGGAAACAGTGTGGCATGTTAATACTGTTGTAATGGGGATTCAAAATTACTATTCACACGTGACAAACATTTCAAAAAATCTTAGTGAGTTAACCTATCGTCTTAACAAGACATTATATAATCGTTTAAAGTGCCTTCGAACAGAAGCAGAGTTCTCTGACATGACAAAATCCTTACAAAAACGCTACAGGGGATACAAGTCACAATACTATAAAATAAAAGAGATGGTTTTTGTCCCCATTTATGCCCAACGACATAAATCGAGCTTGTGCTTCTCTCAAGAAACCTGTAACTATACCTCAAAGGGAAGAGAGAAAATACACAATAGCTTAAAAGCGATTAACAGAAACGTACTCAGTTATGTCATGAAAAATTTTATTCTAGGTCGTACTATTGAGTATAACGATAACCGCATTAGTAAATTCATTGCCCAATACGGGAAATGTGCCATTTTAGGAACGGAATTAGGTAAAAATGACTGGCACTGTCATCATATAACTCCATATCATCTCTCAAAAGATCATAGATTTTCAAATTTGATAGTGCTCCATGAAGCCGTTCATCGACTTGTGCATATAAAGGATGAACATAAAATAAAGGACTTATTAAATGTCTTAAATCTTAATGAAAAGCAAATACAAAAACTCAATGAACTAAGAGAACAATGCAAAAATGATTTAATCAGCGCCTGAAATAAAATACGCTTCATTACTACATAGAATTGAATGAATTGGATTAGTTGGAACGCCGTATGAGGTGAAAGCTTCATGTACGGTGTGAACAGGGGGAAAAGGGAGCAATAACTTCAAACCCTTTACCTATCTGTATCAAGAGGCTGTTGCTGCTCTTGTTCCTCTCGTTGTGGTGCTAACGGGGAGCATTCCTGTAATTAAAGAATTTGGAGTTTGATAGAAAAAGAGCCCTCTTGGTATGATACGAGGTGTCCAAAGCTTTGCGCGCAAAAGGAC
>NZ_MTIV01000025.1 GCF_002019695.1 Evansella clarkii
AACGGGGAGCATTCCTGTAATTAAAGAATTTGGAGTTTGATAGAAAAAGAGCCCTCTTGGTATGATACGAGGTGTCCAAAGCTTTGCGCGCAAAAGGACCCTTAATTGATAACCAAGGAGGACTCACTAATGAATTATAACCAAAATAACAAAATAGCTCAAATCACAGCTGAAACTCTAATCGTAGGTGTTGATATTGCGAAGTTTAACCACGTCGCAAGAGCACAGGACTTCAGAGGAATGGATCTAGGAAAATCTATTACTTTTGAAAATACGCAATCAGGGTTTGATGGCTTAATAGGTTGGATCAATCAACTTCAAGCTGCTAATCAAATGAACAAGGTTATCGTTGGTATGGAGCCGACAGGGCATTACTGGCTTAACCTTGCACATTACTTAAAAGAATTAAATATCAAGTGTGTTGTGGTCAATCCGTTACACACGAAGAAAAGTAAAGAATTAGACGATAATTCACCAACCAAGAATGACGTAAAAGATGCCAAAGTCATAGCACAACTGGTCAAAGATGGTCGCTACGCTGAACCAATTATCCCTGAAGGTGTTTATGCGGAACTCCGAGGGGCCATGAAAATACGCGAACTACTATCAACGGACCTCCGGTCTGTGCAAGGCAAGGTACACAATTGGCTAGACCGTTATTTTCCTGAGTTTTTTACCGCATTTAAAGACTGGGAAGGAAAGGCTGCACTTCGTACTTTAAAGCTTGATCTTCTGCCAGATGAGCTACTGAAATTATCTGATGATGAAATTTTACAACACCTTAAAAAGGGCGCCCAAAGAGGTGTTGGTTTAAGTAGAGTGAAGAGATTAAAAGAGGCAGCTAGTCGTTCAGTCGGCATTAAACAAGGGAATAACATGGCTAAATTAGAGCTTAAAACCTTATTGGCTCAATATGATTTACTCAAAGAAAAGTTCGAGGAACTAGATGCTCATTTAGATGAATTACTTAAACAAGTTCCTGGTGTGCAGAACATGGTGGCAATCACAGGAATAGGGAAAGATACTGTCGCTGCGTTTCTAGCTGAAGTAGGCGATCTAAGAAACTATTCTCACCCAAAACAAATTATTAAACTAGCTGGACTAAACTTACGGGAAAATACATCAGGACTTCATAAAGGACGCACCACCATTACAAAACGAGGAAGAAAGAAGCTAAGAGCTCTCCTCTTTAGAGTTGTAATGCCTTTAGTCGCGAAGAACCAAGCCTTTAAAGCCCTGCATGAGTATTATACTACCCGTCCAGACAATCCGTTAAAAAAGATGCCGTCTTTAATTGCCATATGCAATAAACTAATACGAATCTTATTTACAATAGGCACAAAACAATGTGAGTTCAGTGAAGAAAAGATGCTTAGTGATATTCCGCATTTTAATAACTTACAAGAAGCTGCATAACTCAATAATTTTGTTTTATTAAAACTCTATTTATCGAAGCTGATTATTAATTAATCTAATATTCTAAGACATTTGAAGCACGGAGAAGTCAGAACATAAACTAAAACTACGGGCAGAGACCCTGGCGGGGAGCATATCTGACCTCCACCCTCATGGCAAGGTTGAACGAAGGAATGTAGGAGCATCGACTCTGGGAGACATGGGAGGGTTAACCCCATGAGAAACGTGGAGATCCATCGTGGCGATCATACGTAAAATCCCCTCTACTTTAAAAAAATACTTAAGTGGAGCTGGTCAACAAGCCCCCTTACATCCATTTTCTTGAAGATAAGCTAAAACTAACCATGTAAATAATGTCTAATGAAAAAGAGTAGCTATGAAATCCTTAGATAAACGGAGTTTTCGTAAGAAAACAAAAAGATTATAGAGGGAG
>NZ_MTIV01000026.1 GCF_002019695.1 Evansella clarkii
TTCGTATTATAAGGTTAACCAGATTTTACTGGTTGACCTTTTTTATATAGGACCTATGATATCAGTAGCCAGGGTAGGACGAACGGGTGCGTGGGACGTTGGATCCCGTCAACTAAACTGTCCGCCCCCTACTCATAGAAACATGTTTGAGGCTGGTTGAGACAATGATCTCGAATAACAAGCGAAGCTATGATACTAGGAGATGGATATAGGGGTACTGGTAAGTATACAGGAGAGGAAGAGATAGAATGAATCCAGTAATTGGTCTGGATGTTTCAAAAGGAGAAAGTGAAGTTCAAGCCTTTTTAGATAAGAGAAAACCCTATAAAAAAAGCTTCAGTGTATTGCATTTTAATAAAGGTTTAGAGATGTTACTTGACTTTTTGATAGAGGTGGAAGATGAAACTGGGGTCAAACCAACAGTGATATTTGAATCCACGGGACACTATCACACATCAATTGTTCAGTTCTTAGAGGAGAATGATTACCTCTACATTATGGTCAATCCGTTACTTTCTTATCAGGCAAAGAAATCAAGTTTACGTAAGGTGAAGACTGATGCGATAGATGCTTATAATTTATGTGAGCTTTACTATAAAGAAGAATTGGAGCCATATAAACAAAGAGGTATTCAACTTCTAAACCTACGAAATCTTTCAAGGCAACATGAAACAGTGACAGGTATTTATGTACAAACAAAACTCCAATTCCATGCGATTTTAGATCAGGTATTTCCTGAGTATAGAGGTGTTTTTGGAGATTTATATTCTAAGGTTTCGCTGAACACGTTATTGGAATTTAGTACATCGGAAGCTGTTTTAGAGGCTGGGGAAAACCGACTCACTGATGAGATTGCAAGTGAATGTGTAACTAGGTCAGAGCGTTGGGCAAAGGACAGAGCCAATAAGCTGATTGAAGCAGCTCATCGTAATCCATTTAAAAACACATTATACCAGAGCCATTTAGTTAGCCTTCATATGTATATTCAAATGCTTCTTCAGTACCAAGAGCATCTTTCAAAGTTAGATGAACAAATAGATGCCCTGGCTGAAGAAATAGAAGAATATAAGATTATCCAATCGATCCCTGGAATAGGAGGAAAAATCGCGGCAACGATTATTTCCGAAATCGGTGAGATCGAACGGTTTAATCACCCTAAAAAACTGGTTGCCTTCTCTGGTATTGATCCGAGTGTTCATTCGTCTGGTAAGTTCACAGCAACGATTAATCGGATAAGCAAGAGAGGATCAAGTCGATTGCGTCACGCCTTGTATATGGCAGCTCTCTGTGGGATTCGTAGTTCTCGTAATAAAAAGCTTAGAGAGTTTTATGATCGCAAGCGAGAAGAAGGTAAGCCGTTTAAAGTAGCTATGATTGCTTGTACCAATAAGCTTGTTCATTGGATTTTTATCCTTTTGAAACGCAAAGAGACTTTCCTAGATTTAGCTTAAGCGATATAATTAAGTAACTAATCCAAAACCTTCCAATTGGATGTAGGAAGGTTATTTGGCATGAGCATTTTCAGTATATCATTTTATTTTAAGGAATTTTACTGAAAAATATTGACTTCTATTAGCTGGTTTAGTGAAA
>NZ_MTIV01000027.1 GCF_002019695.1 Evansella clarkii
TAACCATGTAAATAATGTCTAATGAAAAAGAGTAGCTATGAAATCCTTAGATAAACGGAGTTTTCGTAAGAAAACAAAAAGATTATAGAGGGAGGTTAGTAAAAAAGACAAATATGACATGAGTAAAGCAAAAAGTAAATTTAATCTTATAAATACCATATTATTTTATCTTACATAAACCCTTTAAGGAATTTTTCGTGTGGTATATTTAACCATATAAAATTAAGTAAGGGTGGTTGTCTTGAAAAAGATAGATAAAAGTATAAAGGTAGAAAAATGTTTAAATATTGAGGAACATATAAATGAACTTATTAGCCTTTTGATAGATGTTGTTGAGGATGGAGCTTCTATTGGAATGCTACCACCACTAGAACCTTTAGAAGCAAAAAAGTATTGGGAAAGCGTTCTTAATCCTAACGTAATCCTTCTTGTTGCAAAGGTTAACAGCAAAATAGTAGGTAGCGTGCAATTACATCTATGTTCAAAACAGAATGGTTTACATAGAGCTGAAGTTGCAAAGTTAATGACTCATCCAAATTACCAGAGGCATGGCATTGGTCGATTATTAATGGAGAATGCTCATGACACAGCTTTAGAAATGGGTAAAACATTGCTGGTTCTAGATACCAGGGAAGGAGACCCATCGAATATACTATACATTTCATTAGGATACATTAAGGCTGGACGGATACCTGCTTATGCCCTTTCTGAAAATGGTCAATTCGATGCAACAATAATTTATTATAAAAATCTAATGTAAGTAGGTAGGATCATCAATTGTGAAAGATTGTACTTAAATGTAGTGTAGTCCTTTAGGAAATTAAAAATAAAAAATTAATAATGAAAAACCCCTAATTCCATGCAAAAATTTAGGGGTTTCTACAATTTAA